>CAWIRH010000012.1:0-132151 GCA_963838425.1 uncultured Acidobacteriaceae bacterium | reverse complement strand
AGGTAGCGCTCTAACCAACTGAGCTACGCGCCTACAGTCAGCCGTTGCAATAGTTTACCAAACTTCTGGGTACGGTCCTATAGGACAGTTCCGTACCGTTCCGTGCCCTGGACCCGACAGAATAAATAATTGATCGTGGGGTTTTCGCGGGTCGAGAGGCATGGGAGTAAACCAGAAGTGTCAGAGGATCTCAGATATGGCGCCGCACACCCGGCGTGGCATGCCATTGGCAGGAAAGCCTGGATGGCAAAGCGATTCGCAAAGGCGTTTCGGCACGCCGTCGAACTCTGTGGTGAGACCGTCGCTCTAACCACCTGAGCTACACCGCCAATCCGGACATACGCGGAAGAAAATCAGGGACAGCCGGGAAATGGGCACAGAATCCCGCAGACGCGGGTGGACGCGTCCCTGACTTCATTCTAAAAGTGCCTGGAACGGAGTGCGATGGAATGTCGTGTCAAACCGCACGTCTCCATGCGAAACTGGGCGCATGAAAGTCATCGCTGTGATTCCGGCGCGGCTGGCTTCGACGCGCCTCCCACGCAAGATGCTGCGCGAGATCGCTGGCGTCCCGTTGCTCGCCTGGGTGTATCGGGGAGTGCGGCGGTGCTCGTCGCTTGACCAAGTCGTGGTCGCTACGGATTCGGATGAAATCATGCGCTTCTGCGAGCAGCAGGGCTTTGCCGCGCGCATGACTTCGGCGGCGCATCGCTCGGGCACCGAGCGGGTCCATGAGATTTCGACCGCGATTCCGGCCGATGTTTATTTAAATGTCCAGGGCGATGAGCCGCTGACTCGGCCGGAGCATATCGAGAGCTTGCTTGCGGTGATGCAGGGGGCTGGGGTCGAGGTGGGAACGCTGAAAACGGCCGCCGCCGAGGTTGATATCGACAATCCGAGCGCAGTGAAGGTGGTGACGGATGCCGCGGGGCGGGCTTTGTATTTTTCGCGGGCAACCATACCGCATGACCGCGACGGAGTGCGTCCGCGATACTACAAACATCTTGGGTTCTATGGCTATCGCAAGGACGCGCTGGACCGATTCGTGCGCTGGCCGGAGTCGTCGCTCGAGCGCAGCGAGCGGCTCGAACAGTTGCGCTTTCTCGAAAATGGAGTTTCGATCTACGTAGCCGAAACGCCGTTCGACACTATAGGCGTTGACACCGAAGAGGATGTGCAGCGGGTCGAAAGGATATTGGAGAAGAATTTGTAATTTTGTACTCGGGTAATTTGGGAATCAGATTCGAGCCTGGGCAGTCGAGTGCGGCACGGGATCCGTTTCAAATTACCAAATTACAAATTACTCAATTACCAATTCTCCTCGCCCAAGCTTCGGCGGCGGCGACGCGCTTTGTGATCGCCGGATGCGAGTGCAGCAGCCACTCGACCCACCGGGACGGCGTTTTTTCGGCGAGATTCTGCTCGGCCAATTTATTCATCGACGAAATGAAGGGTTCGACGCTGGCCACAGACTGGAAGCAATAGCGGTCGGCTTGCCGCTCGTTGAAGCGCGAGTAGGCGTTGAGCGCGGGCATCAGCAAAAACGAGAGCACGGTCGAGACCAGAATCAGCAGCGGCAGATTGGCGAAGTCGGACATGGTCTCGAACATGTTGCGGCGCTCCACGGCGTAGCGCAGAACTTCGTTGGCCAGCCAGAAGCCGAACAGCGTGATTCCCGCCTGCACGAAAATACTCTTCAGAATGTGCCGGTGCACGTGATGCCCGAGTTCGTGCGCGAGCACGGCTTCGATTTCGTCGTCGGAATAATTGTCCAGCAAGGTGTCGGCGAGAATGATGCGCCGGGTTGCTCCGAGTCCGGTCAGCGCGGCGTTGGCCTTCTTGCTTTTTTCGGAGAGATGCCACTTGTACACGCCGCGCACGCGCGTGCCGGCACGTTCGCTCAGAACGATCAAGCGGCGCTTGAGTTCCTCGTTTTCGAGCGGTTCGAATTTGTAAAAAATCGGAAAAAGCACAACCGGCGCGAGTTGCGCCAGCAGTACAACGAGCCCGAGGAAAACAACCCACGCGATCAGCCACCAGTGCTCGGGAGACTGGCGTATGAGCATGTAGAGCAGTTCCACCACAATCGTGGCCATCGCCAGGCCGATCAGCAGACTCTTGCATTCGTCCCAAAGCCAGGAGCCAAGTCGCTGGTTGGAAAGGTTATAGCGGTGCTCGATCCGGAAGCCGTAGTAATCGAGCGGAGTTCCCAGCACTTTGCTGATCAGCATCAGCATCAGGACATAGAGGAAAACAGCCAAGGAGTAATTCTGTGAAGCGCCACGTTCCGCCAGATCGCGCAGCGTTCCCGTCCAGCCGGTGGTCAGGAGCACGACGAGCAGTCCGAAGCCCATAACAAAATCGGCTAAGCCCAGCCACCGCTTGATGCGATTGTAGCGGCGCGATTCCGGAGAATCGGCGAGAACCGGCGTCATTTCCTTGGTGGCCATCATCGCGAGTGTTGTCACTATCGTATCGCGTTCCGAGGCTGGTCTGCTCACGTAGGGACAGCCGCCCCGGCTGTCCCCGGCAAATGGAGCGCTCCGGATGCGCGCGATGCTGCCGAGCTTCGCTCGGCTGGACAGCCGAGGGCAGCTGCCCCTACGCTTGCCGTACGAATCTCTCGCCGGTTTCGAGAATTTCTTCGACCAGTTCGGGCGTGGCCGCTTCGACATAGCACCGCAGCATATTTTCGGTGCCCGATGCTCGAAACAATACCCAGGCCTCGGCGCCGTTGCCATGCTTGGGGGCGTCGAGGAAGAACTTCACGCCGTCGCGATTCTCCTTGCGCAATATCGCATAAGCGCCGAGCTTCGTGGTCTGCGGATCGGCGGCGCGGCGGATGGCGTCGTTCTTGACCTCATCGGAAATGTGCAGATCGCGCCGGCCATAGTAATGCGCGCCGAATTCACGCTGCAGGTCGGCGACCAACTGCCCGAGCGGCTTCTTTTCTTCCGCCATGACATTCGCCAACAGCAGCGCGTTGAGAATGCCATCGCGTTCCGGAAGAAAGCGGCCGTATCCGATGCCGCCGGATTCTTCACCGCCAATCAGAATTTCATGCTCCATCATGAGGTCGGCAATGTACTTGAATCCGATGTTGCACTCGCGCAGCTTGCGTCCATACTTGGCGGCGATGCGATCGATCATGCCGCTGGTGTTGAAGGCGCGCACCACATCGCCCGGCCATTTCTTGTAGACCAGCAACCAGTTCAGCAGCACCGCCATGCACTTGTGCGAATCGACGAAGCTCCCATCTTCAGCCACAGCGCCGATGCGGTCGGCATCGCCGTCGCTTGCCAGGCCGGCGTGGCATTTTTCTTTCACTACGGTTTCCTGCAGCAGCGCGACGTGCGGCAGAATCGGTTCGGGATTGATGCCGGGGAATAGCGGGTTCATTTCCTGGCGGATCGCTACGTAGCGAATGCCGTGCGTGTCAAATATTTTCGGCAGAACTCCGCGACCGGAGCCGTACATGGAGTCGATGGCAAATTTGAAATTCGCGCGGCGGATCAGATCGAGGTCCGCGAACTGGGAAATCGCTTCGACGTAGGCCGGCTTCAGATCTACTTCTTCGATCTTCGCCGCGCGGCCGCTGGGCATGGCGCCGGCGCGCAGTTCATCTTCGATGGACTTCATGATCGCAGGCGTGGCCGAGCCTCCAAACTTCGCTTTGAACTTAATGCCATTCCAGTTCCACGGATTGTGGCTCGAGGTGACCATGACGCCGCCCGCTGCGCCCAACTTCTTGACGTTGTAGGAAACCGCGGGCGTGGGCACGTAGTCGTTGGCCAGCAGCACGGGAATACCTGCGTCAGCGATCCCTTGAGCGGCGGCACGAGCAGCGCGGTCAGACAGGAAACGCGTGTCATAGCCGATAATCACGCCGCGAGTGGGATCTTCGTACTTGAGGACGTAGCCGGCAATCGCGCCAGCCACGCGGCGCACGTTGTCGAAAGTGAAATCGTCGGCAATGAGGCCGCGCCAACCGTCGGTACCGAATTTGATTTGGGTCATGAGTGGATCGTCGTTAGTCGTTGGTCATTAGTCGTTCGCAACACCCTTCCGGAGCGTCATCCCAAGCGAAGCGAGGGATCTGCATTTGCCAACGACTAATGACCATCGACCAACGACCTTCAAACTAGCTTATGCAGCTTCTTCTCATCCAGATGCTTCACCACTTTGCCGACATCCTGCGACTGGTCGAGCGTGGTGATGAGCAGCGCGTCTTCGGTCTCGACAATCACCAGGTTGCTCACACCGACCAGGGCAACAAATTTTCCGGGCGCGTGAACATAATTATTCTTCGCATTCAGGGCAAAACTTCCAGACGCCGAGACCAGGCTTCCGTCGGCCGGTTTCGCCTTCGCCACGTGGTGCTCATGCAGCGCGGTCCAGGAGCCGAGGTCGTTCCATCCGAAATCGGAGGGCAAACAGAAGATGCGCGACTGGGCTTCTCCCTTGGCCGAGCGCGGCTCTAGAACCGCATAGTCGATGCTGATGTTTTCGCACTTCGGATAAAGTCTTCGAAAAGTCTCCGCGAACTTGCGCGTGCCATAAGCGCCGGCAATTTTTTCGAGGAGTGCCGCGGTGTTGGGAAGATGTTCGCGCAGCGCGTTCGCGAGCGTATCGGCGCGCCAGAGAAACATGCCGCTGTTCCAGAAGTAATTGCCCGCGTCGAGAAACTGCCGGGCGGTGACGATATCCGGCTTTTCGGTGAAGCGGCGCACGCGCAGGGCGCTATGGTGCTCTGGTGCCTCATCCTCGGGCGAACCAGCCTCGGGTGAACCGGCCTCGATATAGCCGTAGCCGGTTTCGGGGCGAGTCGGGCGGATGCCGAGCACAACAATGTTGTCTCCCGCAGCGGCGATCTCGATTCCCGTAGTGAGAGTGGCGCGATACTGGGCTGGCTCGGCGATGACGTGGTCGGAGGGAAACAGACCGAGCACCGCATCGGGGTCGTGACGAAGCAGAAGAAATGCCGCTAGACCAATGGCGGGCGCGGTGTTGCGCCCCGCGGGCTCGGCGATGACCTGCTTCGGAGGGAGCTTTGGAAGCTGGCGCAAGATGGCGGGGCGCAGGTCGTCATTGGTGATGATCCAGAAACGGCTGGGCGCAGTCATGGGGGCGAGGCGAGCGACGGTCTGCTGGATCATGGTCTGCTTGCCGTCGAGCGCGAGCAGTTGCTTGGCGCGGCGCTTGCGGCTCAGCGGCCAGAAGCGCGTGCCTCGGCCGCCAGCCAGAATGACGGGATAGAAGTGCGGGTTCGCTCTCACGGTCGTAGCAAGCCTACCACTTACGCACGGGCGTGAGAATCCTCACATGCGCGTGGCGGGTTCGGGCACGGTCCCGCTGGGCACGCCAGCCTTCAGAAATTCCAACTGCCATTGCGGGCGAATCGTGAAACTTTGCAGGGCGGCCGGAATCACGACTGCATCGCCTTTGGCCAGTGTCACCGGGTCGCGGCCCTGCGCCTCGACAACTCCGCAGCCTTCAATGGCGACCAGTATCTGCACCGAGCTTTTGCCGGACTCGACAGTTGAGAACTCCTGCGGCCCCTTCAATTCAAACAGGTCCACCGTGAAGTAGGGTGCGGCAATCATGGAAGACTGGCGGCTTTTGCCGCCGTGAATACTGACCGGCGCGGGGCGGATCACTTTGCCGGAGTCCGTGTGCTCCTTGACCGAAGCGAGGCCGCGCTCCAGATGCAGCGGGCGCCCGCGTCCGTAGTCGTAGAGACGATACGTGGTGTCAGACTGCTGCTGCGTCTCCACGATGACCGAGCCCGGTCCCAGCGTGTGCACCGTGCCGCCGGCAACGTAAATCATCTCTCCCTGATAGACGTTGATCCAGTTGAGCAAATCTTCCGCGCGCTTTTCATGAATCGATTGCTCGAATTGAGCCACCGTAACGCCGGGCTTCAGTCCGAGCGCGATCTGCGATCCGGGCTTGGCATGGGCCACGTACCAGCATTCGGTTTTGCCCCAGGGCTCGCCGAAACGTTGCGCGGTGGCGTCGTCGGGGTGGACCTGGACAGAGAGTTTTTCCTCCGGAAACAGAAATTTCAGAAGCAACGGAAAGCGCTGTGGATCACGCGCCGCCGTGCCCACAAGTTCGGAGCCGAATTCTTTGCTCAGGTCTTCGAGCGTTCGTTTCGCGAGCGGTCCGTTCGCGACCACGCAGTTGTCCCCGGTGAGCCAGGCTTCTCCGATTCTTTCGTTGAATTTGTGATTTGGATAAATCGCAGAAAGATCCAGCGTGCCCCAGGGCCGCGGGTCGAAAGCAGGCGACATGAGAAGTGGGTAGAGTTGGGTCATGGGAGCAAGCGGCAAATAATCGAACTACCGGAGCAGGTATTACAGTCCGCCAAAGAACTTCCGCATCCGCTCCAGGCCGCGGTCGAGTTCGGCTATCGAGGTGGCGTAGGAGACGCGGATGTGTTCCTTGGTGCCGAAGCCTTCTCCGGGAACCGTGGCGACGTGCGCCTCGCCTAGAAGTTTGCCGGCGATCTCGGAGGCCGAGTTCATCCCGCTACGTCCAAAAAATTCCGAAACATTGGGGTAAGCATAGAACGCGCCTTCCGGCAGCGTGCATTTCACGCCGGGTATGGAGCGCAGTCCCTTCACCACGTGATCGCGCAGCTTGATGTACTCCGCGCGCATGTCTTCTACGCATTGTTGCGGGCCTCTCAGCGCCGCCACCGCCGCTTTCTGCACCATCGAGGTCGGGCTCGAAGTGGACTGGCTCTGCAGCTTCTGCACGGCGGTCATGATGGGAGCCGGGCCAAGTGTGAAACCGAGACGCCAGCCGGTCATGGCGTAAGTCTTCGAAAGCGATCCCACGACCAGAAAGCGGTCGCGGAACTCGCGCAGCGAACCCACCGAGAAGCGCTTGCCGGTGTAACTCAGATAGAGATAGCACTCATCGGAAATAACCCAGATGCCGCGCTGGTGGGCCAGCCGGACGACTTCGGTCATGTCTTCCGCGCTCATCACGGCTCCCGAAGGATTCGAAGGCGAATTCAAAATAATAAGCTTGGTCTTCGGCGTCACCAGGCGCGCCACCATGTCGGCGGTGACGCGAAACCCCTGCGATTCGTCACTCTGGAGGAGCACGCACTTGCCGCCCACGTAGCGCACCATGTCCTTGAACGAGACCCAGTAAGGGACGGGAAGAATGACCTCGTCGCCATGGTCCACGAGCACGGAAATAACGTTGAATAGCGCGTGCTTGCCGCCCACCGAGGCCGCGGCTTCCTCGCGCCGGTAATCCGAGTCGAAGTCCACGGCATGACGATGCACAATGGCGTCCTTCAGTTCGGAGGTGCCGCCGACCGGGGTGTACTTCGAAAAATTCGCCTGGATCGCGGCGATGGCCGCATCCTTGATGTGCTGCGGCGTCGAGAAGTGGGGCTCGCCGGCAGCGAAATCCACAACGTCAGTGCCCTGCTGGCGCAGCTTGTCAGCCTCGGCCGCCACCGCCATGGTCGCGGAGGGCTCAATGCGATTGATGCGTTCCGTCAGGACGGCGTGAGTGACGGGTGACACGACTGTGCTCATGATTTCTTTTTCCTGGATTTGCTCTTCCGCTCGGAATGCGGCTGGCCTGCAAGCTGCTCGCCGTTCTCGAATTTGTGCGCCACGTCCATTTTCTCCCGAAGCTTCTGCTCGACGAGTTCAGGCACCAGGCAAGCGATCGATCCGCCAAGCTGCGCGATTTCTCTTACCAGACGCGAACTCAGGTACGAATACTTTTCCGCGGGCATCATGAACACCGTCTCCAAGCCGGGCTGGAGTTTGCGGTTCATCAGCGCCATCTGAAGTTCGTACTCGTAGTCGCTGATGGCGCGAATGCCGCGCAGGATGGTCGTCGCCTCGACCCGCAATGCGTAGTCCACCGTGAGGCCCTCGAAAGTGTCCACCGAGACGTTGTCAAAGCCCGCGGTCATCGCCTCCAGCATCTTGCGGCGATCGGCGACGCTGAACAGCGGGTCTTTCTCCGGATTGCGAAGAATGGCCACGATCAGTTCGTCGAAAATCTTGCTGCCGCGCTCGATCAGGTCAAGATGCCCGTTGGTAGGGGGATCGAACGATCCGGGATAGATGGCTTTGATGCGTTTCACAGGCCCTCGGTCGATGAGGAGGATTGTATGCGGTAGGAAGCAGGGATGGCAATCGCTTGTCCGAGACCGTTTGCAGGAGCCGGTACAGCTCCAGGTAGTATGATTGCCGTGACAAAAGGGAGCCTTGTTTGTTCTGAAGCTTCTAACGAGCAGCAAATGCTTACGAAGGTTGCCGATTGGTCGAGTATTGCAGGAGCCATGCTTGGTGCTGCCGGGCTGCTATTTAGCATTCTGGCATTCTGGGCAGCCAAGGGAGCGAAGCAAAGCGCAGAGGAAGCCCGGCGGGATGTCCGAAGCCTAGTCGCCGCTGACAAATTCCATCACTTGAGTTCCAGTGCGAAGGATCTGTGCAGCCACATCGAGCACGAGGACCTTCCCGTAGCGTCCTTCCTAGCCAGAGATTTATGGTTTGAAATCAACGCCGCAATTACAAGGTGGGAGTTCTTGGATTCCACGACTCAGGGACGTTTTCGAGAGGCTAGCCGCCTTACCCGACAGGTCGGGGAATTCATGCGCAGCAAAGATCAGCTGAATACGAAAGACAAGGCAAGTGTACTCAAAAAGTGCGACACAATTCTAGCGATCCTCTCTGGAGAATCGGGTAAAATACAGTCAGGGCTAGAAGGCAGGGGTGAACCATGAAGTCCGATCCGGTCGAGTATAAAGAGGTCATTAAGAAGCTATTAGAGAAGACTCGCCAGCGAAAAGTGGACTGGGAGCAAGCATATTTGAGTAGCTTCCGATGCACGCTTCCCGGCGGCCCGGAGTCTTTTCACTTCACGATTTCGTATGCAGCTGGGTCCAATTTTGAGGCCGAAGCTTTCACCCTGCGAATGTCCGATCAAGGTGAGAACATCATTTTCGAAGCTAGCACCAACGACCTGCCGACGTCTCCCGCAGAAGAAGAGGTCTCGCAGATGATCGAGGAGATTTACGACTTGGCCCGTCGACAAGCCTTGAGAGTAGAGCACAAGCTTGAGCAGGCCTCCGCGCTCCTCGATCAAGTCTAGTCTTTCCGACGAATCTATTTATCTTCTTGCCGCTGGCACTTTTGCGGCTTCCGGAGCCGCCGAGGGCATCGTCGTGACGCGTCCCTGCGTACCGGTAGCTTGCGCCGGAACCACTGCCGCCGACACTGCGGCCGGGGTCAGTCCCAAAGCTTTGCGCACTTCGGCATCGAGCTTCGCCATCGTGTCTTTATTTTCTTTCAGGAAGGCGCGGGCGTTCTCGCGTCCCTGCCCGATGCGCTCCCCTTTGTAGCTGAACCACGAGCCCGATTTCTCCAGGATATTGTTGTTCACCGCCAGATCGATCAGGTCGCCTTCGCGCGAAATGCCTTCGCCATAAAGAATGTCGAACTCCGCTTCGCGGAAGGGCGCGGCCACTTTGTTCTTCACGATCTTGACTCGGGTGCGCGAGCCAGTAACCGCGTCGCCTTCTTTAATGGCCGCAATGCGCCGGATGTCAATGCGCACCGACGAATAGAACTTCAGCGCGCGCCCGCCCGTCGTGGTTTCCGGGTTGCCGAACATCACGCCAATTTTTTCGCGGATCTGGTTGATGAAAATCAGGCTGGTCCGCGACTTGGACACCGTCCCCGTCAGCTTGCGCAGCGCCTGCGACATCAGGCGCGCCTGCAGGCCCATGTGGCTGTCGCCCATTTCGCCGTCGAGTTCGGCCTTCGGAACCAGCGCCGCCACCGAATCCACCACCAGCACGTCAATGGCGTTCGAGCGCACCAGCGCCTCAACAATCTCCAGCGCCTGCTCGCCATAGTCGGGTTGCGAGACCAGCAGATTATCGACGTCCACGCCCAGTTTCTTGGCGTAGCCCGGATCGAGCGCATGCTCGGCATCGACGAACGCCGCCATGCCGCCGGCTTTTTGCGCCTCGGCAATCACCTGCAAGGCAATCGTAGTTTTGCCGGAAGACTCCGGACCGAAAATTTCCACGACCCGCCCGCGCGGCACGCCGCCCACGCCCAGCGCGGCATCGAACGAAATCGCGCCCGTCGAAATCACCGCGATCGGGACGATGGCTTCCTTCGACCCCAGCCGCATAATGGAACCTTTGCCAAACTGCTTTTCAATCTGCGCGAATGCGAGATCAATTGCCTTGGTACGCTCGTTGTTGCGATCTTCTAGCCTGCTACGCTCGTCGGCCATAATGGCTGCTCCTGTTTATGAATCTGGAATCTGAGCCTACACCCGCCGGCTGGAGCGTGAAGTGTTGGCTGTCACATTAGTTTTGGTCAGTTTAGCACGAAGCGAATAAAAGGCGAAGCGAAGAGTTGATGGCGCTGGTTCGGGCTGCCCGACAAGAACCTACCACGGAGGCACGGAGACACGGAGGAAAACGAGAAACCTATTCCGAGACCTTCTCCGTGCCTCTGTGTCTCCGTGGTGAAGAGTTTCTTGCTAGACTTTCGGCATGCAACAAGGCACAAAGAACGGCAGCGCCCCCGAACGAGGCAAAGCAATCGGCGGCCCATCCCTCTATCTCGTCGCCACGCCCATCGGCAACCTCGAAGACATCACGCTGCGTGCCCTGCGCGTGCTCAAAGAAGTCGACCTGATCGCCTGCGAGGACACGCGCCAGACCCTGAAGCTTCTCAGCCACTACGGCATCCACACCCGCACCGTCAGCTATCACGAGCACAACGAGATGACCAAGGCCGCCGAACTGGTCGTCGACCTCGAAGGCGGCGCCAAGATCGCGCTCGTCACCGACGCCGGCATGCCCGGCATCTCCGACCCGGGATTTCGCCTGATCGCGCTCGCCATCCGGCATCACGTGCCAGTGGTGCCGATTCCCGGAGCGTCGGCGTTCCTCGCGGCGCTGGTTGCAAGCGGCCTGCCTACCGATTCCTTTCGCTTCAGCGGCTTCCTTCCGGTGAAAGCAGGACAGCGGCGCAAGCTGCTGGAGAGCATCAAAGACTCTCCGCGCACGCAGGTGTTCTACGAAGCGCCACACCGGCTGCTGGAGGCGCTTTCCGATGTTTCCGACGTTCTAGGGGAAGCCCGGCACGTGGTCGTAGCGCGCGAGGTAACCAAGATCCACGAAGAATTCCTGCGCGGTCGCGCGCGCGAAGTTCTCGAACAACTCAAAGCCCGGGGAGACGTCAAAGGCGAAATCACGCTCCTGATCGCGAAGGCCGAAGAGGGAGCGGTTGCGGTAGCATCCGACACCGTAAGCCTCGCCCAGCGCGTGCGCGAAATCATGGCCGAAGAAAAGGCAGACGAAAAGGCCGCGCTGAAAAAAGTAGCGAAAGAGCGCGGGATCGGCAAGAGCGAAGCTTATCGGGAGTGGCAGCAGAGCAAGTAGCGGCAAGAACCACGTAGCCCCGGACGCCCTCGTCCGGGAGCCGAGCGCAGCTCGGCGGGGTTTCCTCGCCGAAAAACCTCACTTTGCGGATGTTCACGCGTCACCGACAAGGTGCTGGCGATCCTTCTAATATCCACCAAAGTCGACAATCTTCTGTCGAGCTGCGCTCGACGGGGCGGACGAGCGCGTCCGCCCCTACGTGGTTTGCGGTCGCCCGATCGGCGGCGAGCATCAAAGGCCCCGCCCATGACCTTCTACCGTCGCAACCTGCCGCACCTGCAACGAGATGCTAAGCGACACTTCGTCACGTTTGTCACGAAGGATCGATCTGTCCTGCCGGAATGGGCGCGTGACATCGTCCTTGAATGTATTCGCCACGATGACTCCTTTCGATACGATCTGGACGCTGCGGTGGTCATGCCCGACCATGCCCACATGGTTCTAACGCCAGGTATCGATGAGAAGCGGCAGAGAGTGATTCCGTTGTTCGAAATCATGAAAGCGATTAAGGGCGCGTCCGCACACAAGATCAACGAGCATCTCGGCCGTCACGGCACGGTGTGGCAGGAAGAATCGTTCGACCGCGTTCTGCGATCATCTGAAGACAACTATGCCAAGGTGTTGTACGTGCTCGAAAATCCTGTCCGCCGTGGGCTCGTTAGCGACTGGCAGGAATATCGTTGGGTGTGGCATCGCCCGTTCCCGAACCCTTACGAACCACCACGACCCACGTAGCCCCGGACGCCCTCGTCCGGGGGGCCGAGCGCAGCTCGGCAGGGTTTCGTCGCCCCGCCGAAAAGCCTCACTTTGCGGATGTTCACGCGTCACCGACAGGGTGGTGGCGATCCTTCTAATCCACCAAAGCTCGACTGGGCGGACGAGGGCGTCCGCCCCTACGTGGTTCTAGCTAGCTAGTCCCTACTTGCCCGCCGACCCACGCCCACGCCCGATCAAGTTCAGAAACATTGTTCGCGCCCCCCGTTCTTTCAGCATTTGCCGAAGCCGTTTCGCGCCGGCCACGATGACTGGCTCCGGGAGCAGCGGAAAACGTCCGACCAAGCCCGGTTTCCGGCGATCCAAAATACGGCCAACCAGTTTTTGTTCGTAAACCGTCCCCGCAATGTAAACCCGCGGCTTGGAGCTGGCATTCAAAACCCCCAGCGCCTTGCGCACGAAGGCTTCTTCCAGTTGAAGGTCGACATGACCATGGAGTATCTTCACGTGACCATTCAAGTATCCCTGGCCCCGAAATTTGCAGTTGTACTCCCTGGTAAGCGTGGCAATGCGCGCTTGGTTGCTGTAAACGGCGGCTCGAAAAAAGGGCTGATCGTTTATTTCCTGGCCGGGGTGGTCTTCAAGGAACGACCGATAGAGCTCTGACCAATCCTTCAAGACACTGTCCATTCGCGGCGATCGCTTATAAGCCAGAATGCCGGTATTGAATTCTGGAAAGCTGGGCGGAATATCGGGGCGGGGATAGCGATTCCACCAATCCGTGTTCAGATACTCTTCATGGGTCGCGGCAAAATCAAACTGATCCAGCATCGTAAATAGTTCAGGAACGGGCTCGACGATGTAGGTATCGGCGTCGATAAACAATGTCCGCTCGTAGGGAGTCTGCTGGAAAAACAGCGTCTTGTCGTAGAAGCCATCCTGCGAGCCCTCTACGCGGATGACTCTCTCGAAATCGGCACTCTCCAGCGGGAACTGGCTGAACACGGTGATCGGCAAATCCGGCATCGCACGCTTCAGACTCGCGGCAGAATTCAGGAGTAATTCCCGGTAGCGCGAATCCTGCGTGATGATGTAGATGGCGCCGATCTTCATTTACTTGCTCAACTCTTTCTTCACCGCCTCGCTAACCACCTTCCCATCCACCCGCATCCCCGCCGCGGCGAAGCGCGCCATTGTAGCCTTCATCACTGTCCCCATGTCTTTCATGGCAGGAGCGGGCGTCATTTCGGCAATGGCCGCGCGGACTCCGGCCACGATTTCCTCTTCGCCCGCGGCCTTGGGCAAGTAGGTTTCGATCAGCTTGATTTCGGCGGCTTCCTTGTCGGCCATCTCCTGGCGTCCACCCTTGGTGAACTGCTCGACCGAGTCTTTGCGCTGTTTGATCAGCGTGGAGAGCACCTGCTGCGATTCCTTGTCGTCGAGCGGCGCCATCTTTTCGATCTCGCGGTTCTTGAGCGCGGTCTTGACCATGCGCAGGGTGGAAAGTCGCTGCTCTTCGCGAGCCTTCATGGCCGCGACAATGTCTTTCTGGATCTGATCGATGAGGGGCATGGGAGAATTATAGAGGTCAGAGGTTAGATTGCAGAGGTGAAAACCACAAGCAGCGAATGCTCTTACTTCTGCAATCTGACCTCTGCCCTCTGACCTCTGATCTCTTCCCGAACCGCAGGCTTTCGCATATTCTGGTTCCCATGCTCAAGAAAAACAGGCTCTTCACTCCCGGACCGACGCCCCTGCTGCCGCAAGCGCAGTCGGCGATGGCTTCCTATGGCGCGCACCATCGCACCGCCGATTTCCGCGCTCTCTTCACGCGCGTTCTGGCCGGCGTGAAGGAGTTCATCGGCACAAAGAACGACGTGCTCGTGCTGACCTCGTCCGGCACGGGTTTCATGGAAGCCTCGGTCTCGAACCTGACTTCGCCCGGCGACCGGGTACTGGTGCTGACCGCCGGCAAGTTCGGCGAGCGCTGGACCTCGCTGGCCAAGGCGTTTGGCTGCGTCGTGGAGACGGTGACCGCTCCCTATGGCGAAACGTTTTCGCTCGAGGAAGTGCGCCGCAAGCTGACGCCCGAGATCCGCTGCGTTTATGTGCAGGCGACCGAAAGTTCCACGGGCGTGCGCCATGACATCGAAGCCATCGCGAAGCTGGTGCGGAATTTTCCAGGTACTTCGCCGGATACTCTGCCAGATACTTTGCTGGTCGTCGATGCGATCACCGGCTTGGGCACAACCCATCTCGATGTGGATGCGTGGGGAATCGACATCATCATTGGCGGCTCGCAGAAGGCGCTCATGATCCCGCCGGGATTGGCCTACGGCGCCATCAGCGAGCGCGCGTGGCAACGCATGGAGCGGGCGAAGTCTCCGCGCTACTACTTCGATCTGCGGAAGGAAAGAAAGGCGGCGGCCAAGGCGGAGGCGGCATACACTCCCGCAACTGCTCTGTTTGCCGGAATGGCCGCGGCGCTCGATTATGTGCGTCAAATGGGAGACGGAAATCTCGCGGCGGGGCGCGACGCGCTGATCGCGAACGCGGAGTTGTGCGCGGCGATGACCCGCGCCGGCGCCGAAGCGCTGGGACTGAAATTATTCGCGCCGAACTCTCCAGCGGCCGCGCTGACTGCCGTCACTGCGCCGGCTGGCGCCGATTCCACCGCCATTTGCAAGCGCTTCCGCGAGCAGTTTGGCGCGGTCGTGGCCGATGGAAATGCGGAGTTGAAAGGGCAGCTTTTCCGCATCGCTCACATTGGCTACTACGATTATGTGGATACGGTTGGAGTGCTGGCCGCGCTCGAACATGTGATCGCCGAAGTTACGGGGAACCCGGTCGAGTTTGGATGCGCGGTGCGCGCGGCGCAGGAAGTTTACGCCAGAGCGCAACGTGCAGATCCCTCGCGTCGCTCGGGATGACACTTCCCAGAAGGAGCCAATCATACGCCACGCCAGACCCTTCACCACGGGCGTCTAACCGCGGCATTAAGCTATGCCGTCCGCGCCCGCACCCGGTTCTCCGCTCGCAGGTGCGCCACCACCAGCCGTATGTCCTCGAAGCTGACGTAGGGTGGCACCGCTTCCTTAATGTCTCTCAGGCGCTCGATCCCCTGCGTCAGGCAAGCCGCCTCGATCAGCGGTTGCGCGTCGGGCGAAATCCACTTCGGATCCAGTTTCACCTGCCCAGTCTCGATCAGGTTCGCCACCGTGCAGACGATGGTCGAAACCTGACGCGCCCGAATGCGGGCGATCTCTTCAAAGCTGCGCCCCTCGTTCAAAAGCCGGAGCGTCTGTTCCGCCGGAGCCGCCTCCTTAGCCACGGTCGGCGCGGCGCGCGCTCCAGCGCCAAAGTTCCTCAATGCCTGAAGGATTTCCGCGCCGTACACGTCGGCCTTTTTCTCACCAATGCCCGTTACCTGCTTCAACTCCGCAAAATTCGCCGGACGCCGGCGGCACAGCTCCTCCAGCGTACTGTCGTGCAGAATAATGTACGCGGGCACTTTGTTCTCCCGCGCCATATTTCGCCGCCATTCGCGCAGATACTCCGCCAGCGCCGGATCGGCTTCCGCCGGCGCCGCGTCCCGCACCCGCGGTTTTTCGGATGGCAACAGCGGCGTATAGAACGACGGAGCAGACGCGGACGGCAAAAACGCCTTCCTCGCCGCAACCGTCGGCGTCTCAACTCTCACCTTCTCCTTCAGCCACTCCGGTTTCGCGCCGCAATTGTCGCAGTTCCCGCAGCGCTCCCATTGCGGAGTCTCTCCGAAATGCAGGCAGATCTGCCGCTGGCGGCAACCGTGAGAATCCGCGAACCGGCTGATCACCCGTTTCCGCCCGGAGGCGCGCTCGCGCTCCGCGTCATCCGAAATCTTGCTGATGAAGTACTCCAGCAGAATGTAGTCCCGCTTCTGCCACAGCAGCACGCAATCCGCCGGACGCCCGTCCCGCCCGGCCCGGCCAGCCTCCTGGTAATACTGCTCAATCGACTGCGGCACCGACAGGTGAATCACCGCCCGTACCGCGGGCTTGTTGATGCCGAGGCCAAACGCAATTGTTCCCACCAGCACCCGCACTTCGTCCGACATCCATCGCTCCTGATTCTGCCGGCGCAGGGAAGCTTCCATCTTCGCGTGATAAGGAATCGCCGCAATCCCGCTCTCCTCCAGGTATTCGACCGTCTCCTCCACCCGTCGAATCGTGGGCGAGTACACGATCACGCTCTCTCCCGCGTAGTGGCGCAAAGCGCGGCTGAGCAATTCCATCTGCGTCCGCGGTTCGCATTCGTGCACCACGTAGCTCAAGTTCTTCCGGTGGAAGCTGGCAATGTAAAGATCGGGATCGCGCATTTGCAACTGCTTCAGAATGTCGTGCCGCACCTGCCGCGTTGCACTGGCTGTGAACGCCGCGATTGGAAGATCCGGGAAAGTGGTGCGCAGGCGGCTGAGCTGGCGGTACTCCGGTCGAAACTCGTGCCCCCACTCTGAAATGCAATGCGCTTCGTCCACCGCAAAGAAGCCCACCGGTACTCTTGCCAGCCACTCAAAAGTATTTCCGGCAGTCAACTTCTCCGGCGAAAGATAGATCAGCCGATATTCCCCGCGCGCCGCTTTCTCCATCACCTCGCGTCGTTGCTCCCAGCTCTGGAAACTATTGATCGCCGCCGCCGGAATGCCCATCTGCGCCAGTTGCGCCGCCTGGTCCTGCATCAGCGCGATCAGTGGAGAAATCACCACCGCCGTCTTCCCCGAAATCACCGCCGGAAGCTGGTAGCACAGCGATTTCCCGCCTCCGGTCGGCATCACCACGCAAGTATCGTGCGCCGCCAGCAGGCTCCGGATAACATTCTCCTGCTTGGGGCGAAACTCGTGGTATCCCCAATAGCGTCGCAGCACTGCCGCCAGGTTTGGACCAGCTTCCGGCATTCTTCCTTCGGGCATTCTTTGGGCAGTATAGCCTTAGTGCTACTCTCGAAGTCTGTGAGCGCTCGACGTAGGATTTGTGATGAATCGGCAGGAACCAGGTAGCGACGGCGCGCCTCACCCGCCCGCAGCGCGCAGAAACTCGCTGGCGATGTTGCGAATAGAGTCAGCAAAAAAGGCCGGCTCCGAAGCCGACCCTTTTTGATAATGTGGCGCGGACACCCTTGTCCGCGAAATTTACTTCTTCGGCGCGATCGCGTCCTTCGCGGCTTTCGCCACGCGGAACTTTACCACCGTCTTCGCCTTGATCTGAATCGGTTCGCCGGTCTGCGGGTTGCGTCCCATGCGGGCCTTGCGATGCGCCTTCACCAGGCGGCCCAGGCCGGGCACAACGAACACACCGTTCTTCTTCGTCTCTTTAATCGCTACGTCTGCCAGACTTTCCAGAAAAGTTGCGGCAGTCTTGTTGTTGGTGCCGAGCTTCTCGGCAAGGTGGCGGGTGAGTTGGGTCTTGGTCATACCAGAAGCCATGAATTCCTCCTTCAGGAACTTACAAATTTGCGTGTATCCATCGCATAGTAGCGCACTACGCTGTGGAAAAGTAGCATTTTGTGCAGATTTTATGCGGTTCCCAGTAAGATACCCCCTCGAAACGCGGCATAAAATGGGGGCCGGGTAGCTCGAAGAGCGCCCAAATTGGCGTAGTTCGAGGCAAAATGAGGCTCCAAGTCGCGGCGCTGGGCATCGAAAAGCAAATTGTTCAGCGCGGCCGCAGCTTGCACGCGTCCGAGACGCAGTACCGGTTCCGCGCAAATCACCGATAGCCCACGTGGATCAACCGGTTAAACCCTGGCAAACTCAAAATCGCATAGAAAGGCCAAGCCCACCAGATCCGCGTGGAGTGGTTTGTTCTGAGAACTGAAAGCTGAAAGCTCTACGGCTCGTACACCGCGTTGCCCATGCCGGCCTGCCGGGCGGCTTCCTGCATCGCAGCAAGATTCTTCTTTTGTTCTTCGAGTTGCTGCTGCATTCGCGCTACGTCCTCTTGCTTCTTTACCTGGTGCTCGTTGTGCTGCACGCCGTTGTAATAGTCGTTGGCTACGACGAAATAAATGGAATCGTTGACCTTGTCGATTTGCGCTTGCAGGGCGGCAATCGCACTTTTCTGCGCCAGAATCTGCCTCTTCCATTCTTCGGCGGACTGATTTCCGGCCGGCTGGCCGTTCGAAGCGGCTTTCGGAGGCGCAGCCTGCATTTTCCCTGCGCTTTCGCGCGGCCCCGCGTCCGCGTCCGGATTCTTCGGAAGGTTCTCGTTCGTGATCACCTTCGGCTTCGTGGTGGACGATGCATCCTTGGCCTTCTGCTTCTCCCGATTCTCGCGCGCAACATCGCCGAGCGACTGGCCATACACGGCCGCACTCAGCAGCAGCGCGATGGGCAAAATCTTCAGAGCAATTCGGCGCATATAGCCGCTCCCACCGAGAACAATTCTTTCTCTTCCAATTGCCATCGTAAGCCCCGGCCGATGCAATCCGTAATTACCCATGTAACTCGTGTCTAAAACGAAGGTGCCAAACCGATTCATTGGAAAACCGCACGTGGGGTTTGCGCTACGGATCGTACACCGCGGTGTGCATACCGGCATGCCGCGCCGCCTCCTGCATCTCGACGAGCTTCCTCTTCTGCTCATCGAGTTGCTGTTGGATTTGCGCCATCCGCTGCAGTTGCCGCGCCTGGTAACCGTTATACGGTGTGTCGTACTGAACGGTCCCATACTCGGAACGAATCGCTGCATTGAGTTGTTCGATCCGCGCCTGCAGAGCCGCCATCTTATTTTTTTGCGCCAGGATCTGTCTCTTCCATTGATCAGCCGCACGTTGTTCCGCCAGGCGTTGCTCCGCGGCACGACGATTGGAGACGCGCTGATCCCGTGAACGACGATCAGCGGCCTTGCTGTCGATCGTCGCGCTCGCGCTCGGCGGTGCCTCGGGCGGCCCCGGGTTCGCATCCGGAGCCTTCGGAAGGTTCTCATTCGTGATCACCTTCGGCTTTGCCGTGGATGGTGCACCGTCGGCGTTCTGCTTATCCCGATTCTCGCGTGCGATATCGCCTAGCGACTGCCCAAATGCGGGCAAGCTCATCAAGAGCGCCATTGCCAAAATCTTCAAGAGCGTTTCCTGCATAACCCTGCGCTGCATAACTCTCCCCCGCTCGTCATGCCGAACTGTTCTTTTCATGGTAGCTCGGTTCGCGGCGCTCGAAAGCTATCCAGGGTACTCGTGTGCCAAACGAAAGTGCCGGGTTATCGTGTCCAACCGGCCATCTCCAGAACCTTCTCCGCCGTCATCCCGCTCTCACGCAAGTGCCGGATGCTCAGCGCATCGTGCCGTTTCGCCAGCCGCACCCCATCGGCGTCCCGCACCAGTTCGCAATGAAAATAATCCGGAGCGGCATAGCCCAGCGCGCGCATCAACAGCAGTTGCCGCGCGGTCGACTTCAGCAAATCCGCGCCCCGCACGACTTCCGTGATCCGCATCGCCGCGTCATCGACCACAACCGCGAGTTGGTAAGCCGGAACATCGTCGCGCCGCCAGACTAGAAAATCGCCGAAATCGAAATTATTGCCTGCCACATAGCGCTGCCGGCCGAGATTCAAATCCGCAAACTCAATCGCCTCGCCGTTGGGAACGCGGAACCGCCAGTTCACGCCCGCAGGTTCCATGAACCCGGCCACATCCTTGCGCTCACGGCAAGTCCCCGGATACACCGGCTCATCGTCCGCGTCATTCGGAGCGCTCGCCGACTGCGCCAGATCCTTGCGCGAACAGATGCACGGATACAGAAACCCGCCCACCCGCAGCCGCCGCCAAGCCTCCAGATAGTGCGCCCGGCGCTCACTCTGCGAGTAGGCCCCATACGGCCCACCACAATCCGGCCCCTCACTCCAACGAATTCCCAGCCAGCGCAAATCTTCCATCATGGCCCGAGCAAATTCCGCCCGCGAGCGCTGCGGATCCAGATCCTCATTGCGCAAGATCAAAGTTCCCCGATTCTCGAGGGCACGCCGCGCCGCGATCCAGAAAGTCCGCGCATGCCCAATGTGCAACAGTCCCGTCGGCGAAGGCGCCAGGCGTCCGCGATAACTTGCGCTGTGACTAGAAGAGAAGCTGGCCGAGGCTGGGCTCACAAAAACATTTTAGCGGGAAGCGCCGTGGCCTGCGGACGGCGTGTTGGCCGCCCCACGGCGTGTATGGCGGCGCACACGGTCCCGCGCCAAGTTCGCCCATAAGTCGCGCCGCATCAACAGTCTCTATGTTGGGCGCTCGGTTGCCCTATCACTTCCGACTGCGCCAGCCGCAGAGGAGGTGACAAAATGACAACTACTTGGAAATCCGGTGACAAGAAATCCACGAGCCAGAATTTCGCTGACAATGCAACCAACAACCCAATCTCCGATACGACGCTTTCGTCGTGGTCGCGCCAGCAGAAGCTGACTATGATTGCAGGCTTCGCGATTCTCGGGCTGTTACTCGCGATGAGCGCATGCTTGAAGCAATCGCCAAAACCGGCGCTGGTCCGCGTCTCCAGCCCGGCGCCAATTCCGGCAACGGCGGCACCCGCGGCCGCGGCAATACCAACAATCACCCCCACCGCCGCAGCCTTGCCTGCACCCGCAAGGAAGACGCCCAAGAAACGTCCCGCAAACGTCAACTATACCGACGCTAACTCCGGCGTTTCGTTCCTCTATCCCCGGAAGTTCGCGCTGACCTCAGGCGACAAAGCGCAACCCCAGCTTGCCGGCATAGGTGACGTGCCGATGAATTTCGTTCAGCCCGGTGGAATCGCAATCGCGACGGTCGCACTGCCCGCCGGTTCGTATCCCGGCACCGACTTCGCATCCGCCTTTTTCAACGTAAACGTCAATCGTAGCGTCTCTGAGCAGGAGTGCGCGCACTTCGCCTTCGTCGACACGCGCAATGCCGACGACGAACCGGTCGACGCCGAGAAAGTGAAAATCGGCTCCACCGGCATGGAGATGACTTCCAGCTTTTCCGCCAACGTCATTAAGCAGGCGGAGACGCAGTACTACCACAGCTACGAAAATGGAGCGTGCTACGAATACGTCTTAGGCCTGGGCACTGAAGGATTTGCCACTGAAGGCGGTATTGAGCACGTCAACCGCGACGAAGTCTTCGCCAGGCTGGAGAAGATCCTGGCCACGGTGAAGATCGCTCCAGTCGAGCCGGAGCATGTCGCCGAACAGGCAGTGAGCGGCATCATCGGCGGCAAGGAATAAAGAAAAACAACCGCGGGCTACGAGCTACGAGCTTCGAGCAATCGGTTGCGATGTTGCTCGAGGCTCGTGGCTCGTGGCCTGTCTTGCCCAACGCTTCCGCCCGGCTTCTCACCAGACGCCGGCGCCACCCTACCCGCACCTTGGGTAAATCGGCGTACAATTCCGTGTGGTAACAAGGAGAGTGAAATGACCCAGAAGATTATCGAGGTAATCGGAACTTCAAAAGAAAGTTTTGCCAAGGCAGCAGCGCAGGCGGTTGAGGAAGCGGCGAAAACCGTTCGCGGCATCAAGTGGGCGCACGTGGATTCGCTCGACATGCAACTGGACGGAGCCAAGGTTCTGCAGTATCGCGCCACCACCAAGATTTATTTCGACGTCGAGCACTAGAAACGGGCGCGCCGCCTGATTTGCGGACTTAGTGTGCGGAAGCTTGTTGGCGGGATTCGACGCAAGGCAGCCGCCTGCTTCCGCATCCCGTTTTTTTTGCATCCTTGTCGAATCACGCCACATCCTTAACCTGTTTGATCCTTGCAAACGCTTGAGAATTCCGTCCCAAGCGTGGGGTCCTTGCCGTACGAAAACTCACTCATAAGGATGGTGAATCGTCATGATGAAAACAGCCCAACGCATCTGTATCGTTTCCGCGGTTGCCCTGCTCGCAACTCTATCGGCGCTCGCGCAGACCTCAAACTGGAACATCGACCCGGCGCATTCGACCGCGCAGTTTACGGTGCGTCACCTGGGGATTTCTAATGTTACCGGGAGTTTTACCAAGGTGACGGGAAGCGTCGTGCTGAACGAGAAGGACATTACGCAGTCGCAGGTCTCGGCCAGCATCGATGTCAACTCGGTCGACACCCGGGTCGAAATGCGCGACAAAGATCTTAGAAGCCCTAACTTCTTTGACGTTGAAAAGTATCCAACGATCGAATTCAAGTCCAAGCGGATCGCAAGCAGCGGCGGGAAACTGCAGGTGATTGGCGATCTCACCATCCACGGCACCACCCACGAAGTCACGCTCGACGTCGATGGACCTACGCCTGAACTGACCGATCCGTGGGGTAATTCGCGCCGCGGAATTTCCGCGACCACAACCATCAACCGAAAAGATTTCAACCTGGTCTATAACAACCTTCTCAAGACCGGTGAAGCGGTGGTTGGAGATAACGTCAAGATCCAGATTGACGCGGAAATCGTAAAGAAGAAGTAAGTCGTCGGATGATTGAATCATAGTGCATCGGGTCATTGAATCATTGAGGCATTGGATCATTGAAAAGCCCCGAGCCGATTTTCAATGACTCAATGACTCAATGACTCAATGATTCAATGATTAAATGGTTCAATGGCTCAACTCTTGCGTTCCGAGACACTGGGTGAACTGGCCTGGCTGGTGCATGGCTTCTCGACGCGGCTTGGCGGAGTGTCGCGCGTCTACGGCGGAAGTGCGCTGAATCTTGGTTTCACGAAGCAGGACTCGCGCGCCGCCGTCGAGCGCAACCGCGAGCTTTTCCTCAAAGAACTGGGCGCGGCGAACGGACGAAAAAGCTGGCCGCTGGTCTCGCTGCGGCAGATTCATTCCGATTTGATCTATCGAGTCGACAGCATGCTTGAACAGCCTCTGGCCGGGGACGGGATGGTCACGGATACCCCGGGGCTGCTGTTGGCGGTGAAGAATGCCGATTGCCTTCCCGTCATTCTGGCGGATCGTAAACGGCGCGCTGTCGGCGTTTTCCACGCCGGCTGGCGCGGCACGGTCAAGCGCATCGTCGAGAAAGGTGTCGGCGAGATGCGCCGACATTTCAAGAGCGATCCGCGGAGCCTCGTGGCCGCGATCGGGCCCGGCGTGCAGGCGTGCTGCTATGAAGTGGGCGAAGAAGTGCGTACCACGTTTGAATCTCAGTTTGCCTACGCCGCAAGCTTGTTCCGCGAGGTGAAGGACTCCGACCCGGTGCGGGAAAAATATCCATTGCTGTTCTTGACGGCCCGCGCGCCAGGACACGGCGAATTGCCGGTGAAACTTTTTCTCGATCTGGTAGAGGCGAACCGCCGGCAACTGTTGGATGCGGGCCTGCTGGCAAAGAATATCGACACGGCGGCGCCGTGCACGTCGTGCCATACGGAGTTGCTGTTCAGCTTTCGGGCGGAGAAGGGCGTAACCGGCAGGATGATGGGGGCAGCGGGAATAAAGCATTGAAACATTGATTCATTGAGTCATTGATTCAATGTCTCAATGATTCAATGTCTCAATCGCCCTGTCTTACGCCAAGTCGAACAGCAGAACCTCAGCGTCTTCCGTTGCCTTGATGGTCAGCTTTTTTTCTTCGCTGATGGCCGCGCCGTCTCCCTGGTGCAACTTCTGGCCGTTCAATTCGACTTCTCCCTTGGCCACCTGGAGCCACGCATGCCGCTTGGCGGCGAACGACTGCGTGACCTCCTCACCAGGCGCAAGCAGAGTAACAAACAGTTTCGCGTCCTGATTGATCTTTACCGAGCCCTCGGCCCCGTCGCTCGAGGCGATCAGACGAAACTTACCGCGCTTCTCCGCTTCGGGAAAACTTTTCTGTTCGTAGCCGGGTTCGTGCCCCTGCTTGTCGGGGAGAATCCAGATCTGCAGCAGATGCACGGATTCACTCGAAGACGGATTCGCCTCGCTGTGCCGAATGCCACGGCCGGCAGTCATGCGCTGCCCATCGCCCGGGAGGATCACCGAGCCGGTGCCGAGGCTATCTTTGTGCTCCAGTTTGCCGGACAGGACATAAGTAATGATCTCCATGTCGCGATGGGGATGCGTCGGGAAACCGCCGTTGGGCGCGACCCAATCTTCGTTGATCACGCGCAGCGAGCGGAAACCCATCCACTTCGGATCGGAGTAATCGTTGAAACTGAAAGTATGGCGTGTTTTCAGCCAGCCGTAGTCGCCGCCGCCACGCTCATTGCTCGGTCGGATAGTCATCATGATGCTCGCTCCTATTTAGTCGTTGTAACGACTATTTCCATTAATTTAGATGTATGGGGAGCGGGAAGGATTCAGGGCGGGGTTCGTGTGGGGACGGGCGCCCTCGCCCGTCCAAGCCGAGCGCAGCTCGGCAGCTGCTGGTGGTGGCCGCAATTCCGGATTCGTTCCAATCACCTGACGTCGCGCAGAACGGCCAGGACGGCCCTGCTCGCTGGTAAAGCTGCTATTCTTCCTCTGCAACTATGCCTTATCGCGTTATTTCTTTCACCATGGCGCAAGTGCGGCAAGGAGCGCTCGGATTCCAACGCCAGCTGAGCGCTATCCTGCGCGAACGCGCCGAGATCAAAGTGTATTCCGTGAGCCCGTTCGACCTCGATGAACGCCGCCGCGCCAAGGATCGATTTGGCGGAGACATCGTGTACTTTCTCAATGATGCGGCCTGTCAGGAATGCGAGCGGCTGGGCCTCGACCTGCAATTTCTGGCGGAAATCTCCGATGACGAACTGCCTCGCCGGCGAACCCTGGTTGTGGGCCTGCCCGAGCGGAAGGGCGGTATCGCGTAATCCGGAAATCGGGTCGTTGAAAAATCTGTTCGGTTTTTGATCGCCCGATGACCCGATGACCAGATCGCCCGATGGTTCAGTCTTTCTTGTGTTTCTTGTGCGAGGTGTCGGACTTGGGCTTGTCGTCTTTCTTGGTGTCTTTTGGGATCTTCGTGTCTTTGGGGTCTTTCGCTTCCTTAAGTTCCGCAGAACTGCTGTCGCCTTCAGCGGAAGAGGACGACGCCGCGGAATCGGCTCCTTTCTTCGGATAGTCGTTTACGTACCACCCCGAGCCTTTGAACCGCACGGCTGGAGCCGAGATCACCTGTTCGATGACGCCTCCGCATTCGGGGCACTTACGCAGTTGCTTATCGGAGAACTTGCGGATCTGTTCAAAGCGATGTCCGCACTTCTTGCACAGGTATTCGTAGTTGGGCATGGATGAGCTGATTTTAGAGGCCGGGATTCATCGGCGTCAATTTTTGCGGATGTGGCGTTCTTGCTGGACGGCAAACGTTCGCGGGCGGGGGCGCCCGCGCCACACCTGCTCAGCGCTTCAGCAAGTCCACCGGCTCGCGGACATCGTGCACCCGGAAATACTTTGCCAGCGCCGGATATTTCGCGGCGACGGCTTCGTACATGGCATAGGCCACGTTGCGATAGGACGCGTGTCCGGCGGGCGTGGTGCGCAACTCGGAGATGTAAACGGCCTCGGCGAAGTCCATCTTAAACAACGTGCGCTTGCGGAAAGCGAACGGAATCGCATACTGCGCGTTTTGCGCAGCTTCTTCGCCACCGGTCGCGGAAAGCTCCTGCACCGCGGCTTCGGCGCGCTTCATCGCGGATTCGTAGTCGGAGCGGACGCCGGCAGCTTCGACTTCGGGCGGCGTGTCAAAGCCGTGAACGGTCGTGAAATCCTGCATGATCTGGACGCAGCGGCGATGGCGGTGCATGTCGCGGAAGCCGCCGATGTCCATGAGGATGTCGAAGCGGAACTGCTGGCCCGCGGAGAAGGGACGCAGCAGTTCGTCGTGCGGTCCGCGATGGCGCAGGCCGAGGTCGATGATTTCGCGGCGGCGCGCCTCGCCCCCCGCTTCGACCGCCCGGCAAAGCTGCCGGTAGGAATAATGACAGTGGCCGTAAAGGAGCGTGGTGGCGAGCTCGATCTCGAACGGTTCCTCATCAACCAGATCGACCAGTGGCGCGGGTTCGATAGCAGCGCCGCGCATCAGTTCGGCGGCGGCCTGCTGGAGTTCGCGGCGAGTCTCGATTTCGTAGAGATTCGGATCGGCGTACTTGACCAGCGTGGGCGCGACCCGCACTTCGCGCAGGAGTTCGCGTTCGGCGCGCTCGGCGATTTCGGGCGACACGGCGCGAATCTCGGCCACCAGCGCGCGCAGCGATTCCTCGTTCGCGTTGTAGGCGGGAGAAATGGCGGCTTGTTTCAGCAGCGCTCCCAGATCGCGCACTTCTTTATGCGGTTGCGAGAGCAGGTGGGCGATCTGGTTTTCCAGCGTGCGGGCGTTGACGATCTCCCCGAGCGAAGTGTTGGTCGCGAGCGGCAACAGATAGCGCGAGATGTCGAAGGCGCGGGCGCGCAGCGTGCGCTCGTAGGCTTCCGGCTTCATTTCGGCGGGACGCGGCGTGATGCTGGCGAGATATTCGAACGTCCGCTGCGGAAACTTTCTCGTAGGTTGCGAACAGGGATTCGATGGTTTCGCGATAGAGAGTCGCCGCCGCATCGTTCTGAAAGCTGGGGGTAAAGTAGCCGCTCTTTCTGAAATCCTGATAGCGAGTCGAGCGCTCCTGCCCGTCCCAACGCTGCTCGTCGGCCACGACAATGGCGGCGAGGATGGAGAGGCGCTCGATGGCGAGCGCGATGTGGGCGAGGTCGGCGATGGAGCGGTGCCCGTACTGGAAGTAGAAAGTGTTGAGAAATTTCTCCGCCTTCTGCAGCGTAATTTCCTTCAGCGACTCCTTCATCGAGAGCGCCGAACGCGAATACTTGGCCATGGCGTAGGCCTGGATCTCGGGTTCGACGCCGTAAACGGCAAATACCTCGACGGAAGTTTCAGGCACTGCAGTGGAAACGGGACGCGGGGCCGTGGGCTCGGTTGAAATTACTTCAGACATGGGAGTGCAGGAATCTTAATCGTCCGATGCGCCGGGCGCAATCGGATGAGCGTGGGGTAGAATCTGCGCAAGCATCAAAATACAACCAAAAGGCCTGCGGTGACGACCTCGGCTGACGGCAAAAGCGATCGCATTCAGGACGATCCGAGTCACGGCGATCTGTGCCAAGCCGATTTGATTCAGGCCGCACTCCCCGAACACATCGAACAAACTCGCAGCCTCTTCCTCGAATATGGACGTTCGCTCGGCTTCAGCCTGTGTTTCCAAAGTTTCGACGAGGAGTTGAAAAACCTTCCCGGCGCCTACGGCCCGCCGAACGGGAGATTACTGCTTGCCCGATACCGGGACTACGCCGCCGGATGCGTTGCGTTGCGCAAACTCGAAGCTGGTATCTGCGAGATGAAGCGGCTTTACGTGCGTCCCGCCGATCGCGGCCGGGGTCTGGGCAGGATGCTGGTGGAATATTTAATCGCCGAGGCGCGCGCCATCGGCTATGAACGCATGCGGCTGGATACGATTGCATCGGCCATGCCGGATGCCATCGCACTCTACCGCAGGATGGGGTTCGAGGAAGTCGCGCCCTATTCTGCGATTCCCATCGCAAGCGCAATGTGGATGGAATTACTGTTGTAGACGTTCACCCGCATCCCTGACGACCGCGGGCTTGAGTGCGGCAGCCGGCGGCGGTTGCGCTGTCCTTTTCGCTACCGGAGTCGCGGCCGGGGCAAGCGCAGGCTCCGTCAGGGCGTGGCCGAGGATGACGATATCCACACGGCGGTTCATGCCGCGGCCTTCCACCGTGCGATTGGTTGCGACCGGATGATACTCGGCGTATCCGGCGGCGCTCAGCCGATCGGGATCGAACCCGTTTCGGACAATGAGGAGCCGGACAATTTCCGTTGCCCGGGAGGTGGAGAGTTCCCAGTTCGAGGGAAACTGGGAGTTGTGGATGGGGGCGTTGTCGGTGTGGCCCTCGATCCGCAAGCGATAATCGCGCTGGCGGAGCAGGCTGGCGATGCGGTCGAAGGCGGCCTCGGAGGTGGACTTCATCTGGGCCGAGCCACTCTCGAAAAATCCCACCTCACGCAAACTGATGACCAGACCGTCGGGCTCGCGGCGCATGGCGATTTCCTTACGCGCGATTTCCATAGCGAGCGTGGTTTCGAGTTGCTTCTGCAGCTCAGCCAGATCGCCGTTCTCCACGCCGGTGCCGAGCCCGCCGTCGGGGCGAGACGCGATCCGGCCCAGGCTCGCGGTGCGCTCCGTGTTTTCGATGCCTTGCGCGATGCTGAAGGGCATGGGTGTGGCGAGATCGATCGGCACTTCCGTCGTGGAAGCCTGAAAGACTCCCATCTCCTGGAAAGCGACCTGAATGGCCAAAGCCAGCCTGCCTACTTTTCGTTTATCGACTTGCGACGAGGCGTAGAGCACGACAAAGAAGGCAAACATGAGGGTGATGAAGTCGGCATAGGAAACCAGCCAGCGGTCGTGACTGACTTGACTGGAGCGTCGTTTGCGGCGGCTCATGCGCTGGGCTCCTCAGAGACGGCGGCAGATTCCTGGGATTCGGTGAGGAACCCCCACAGCTTCGCTTCCAGTATGTGAGGGTTCATCCCTTCGAGGATGGAAGCGACACCCTCGAGCGTCATTTCGCGGATGATGTGCTCATCGCGGATGCGAATTTTTAGTTTTCCAGCGACCGGCAGCAAAATGAGGTTGGCGGCGCCGACTCCATACAGGGTGGCCACAAAAGCGACGGCAATGCCTTTTCCGACTTCGTCGATTTTGTCCAGGTGCTGCATGACCTGGATCAAACCGAGCACGGCCCCGATGATGCCGATGGTGGGAGAGAATCCACCGGCCGATTCGAAGAACTGGGGAATCTTCTCTTCCTGTTCTTCTTTGTTATCCAGTTCCAGCTCCATAATCTTGCGGAGTTCCTGCGGGTCGGTGCCGTCCACCGCCAACATGAGGGCGCGGCGCAGGAAGGGTTCGTGGATGGTGGCCAGTTCCTTGTCGAGTGAGATGATGCCTTCGCGCCGCGCCTGATAGGCGTATTTGACCAGGAGTTCGATCGTCGCTTGCGCATCCTGTCCCGGCTCGACAAACACCTGCGCTGCCCGCCGGAACGCTCTCAGCGCCACCGCCAACGGATACTGAATAAGGATTGCGCCCAGCGTGCCGCCAAAAACGATCAGGGCGGCGGTGGGCTGGATCACCTGCCCAAGATTTCCTCCCTCCAGCATCAAGCCGAGCAGGACGCCGCCGATCGCCAGCACCAGACCGACGAGGGTTGCCTTATCCACGGGGGCTCCTATTCCTCGCCAGCCGGTGGCCATTGCCCTCAGCCGTGCTCTCAAGGACGGGAGGAAGCGCAGCAGCGCCGTCCGACCAGTGCGCAATCCCCTGCAACACCGAGCGGCGAAACTGTACCACGCGTTCGAGGACGTTCTGGGCGCTTTCGCGAACGACAATTTTTTCGCCACTCACCAGCGTGATGACGGTATCGGGAGCCTGTTCGACGAACTTGATCAGGTCGGAATTGACGACCAGCGGGTGATTGTTGAGGCGGGTGAGCTGGATCATGTTTGGCTCCTGATGTTGGACGGCTGGACGGAAGAAGGCCCGCCACTTATAAGGCTTCATCGGTAAAGATCGGCAGAAACAGCGCGGTCGCGGAGAAACGACGGGAAAAGGGGCGGATTACTTAAGGCCTATGCCGTTTGAGACTTGTGGAAATAAAGCCCGGACGGGCCAAGCCGATGAACCTGAGTGAAACGCAATTGGGTTCCGCAGGACAAACGGAACGAGCTCCGGGAAGGTTTCGGGGACGGATCCCAAATTCGGAACCAAAAAGGAGCAATTCAATGGCACTTACCATCTTAAACAACATTGCTGCTATAGCTGCGGAAAACCAGCTGAACATCACCAGCGGCAACCTCAATTCAACCCTGGAACAGTTGTCTTCAGGATCGCGCATCAATAGCGGCGCTGACGATCCGGCTGGTCTGGCCATCGCCAACGGCTTGCAGGCTAACGTCGCGGCGCTCACGCAATCGTCGAGCAACGCCACGGACGGCGTCGGCGAACTGCAGGTAGCCGACGGCGCTCTCTCCCAGGTCACCACGCTGCTTGACCGCGCCGTGACGCTGGCCACCGAATCTGCCACCGGCACGGTATCCAATCCGCAACGCAATGCGCTGGACGCCGAATATCAATCCATCAAAGCGGAAATCGACAGTATCGGTTCCACCACCAACTACAACGGCGGGCAGGTCTTCACCGCGAATACTCTGAATGTCTTCCTGGGTGATGGCAGCACCACCGGCAGCAGCCAAATCGGTGTAGCCACGGGTACGTTGTCCTCGGCCGGCCTTAACTTAGGAGGAGCGGTCGCCGCCACCGGCACGCTGGCCCAACAGCCGGGCGCGAATCCCATTCAAGCCTCCGACACTCTGACCGGAGGCACGTGGGCGGCAACCGACGCTTCCGTCGCTGCCAGCGCTACGATAACCGCCACGGCCGGTCCAGCCAACGGCGACACGGTGACGATCGGTGGCCAAGTGTACACGTTCCAAACGACCCTCACCGCGGGAAATGGTAATGTTTGGCTCGGCAACAATGAAACCGCAGCCCTGTCGAATCTGGCGGCTGCGATCAACGCCACGGCTGGTGGCTCCGGAATCGCCTATGGGGCCGGAACAACGGCCAATACTTCGGTCAAGTCCACCGCATCCGGCGCAACTACGGTCGCCGTGGGGGCGCTCCTTAATGGCACCGCCGGAAACAATATCGCTTACTCGTCAACGGGGACGATTGCCGTTACCGGTGCAGACCTCACCGGCGGCACCGCTGGCACCGGCGTAACGGTTGGCGGCACAGCCTACCAATTCGTAGCTGTCCTCAGCACCACTGCGGTGGCGAATGAGGTGGTTGCCACTACCATACAAAGCGGCCTGACGAATCTAAAGGCTGCGGTCAACGGTTCGGGCGGAGCAGGCTATAGCAGCATTACTGCCCAAAATGCTAACGTCACGGCGACGACAGCCACACCGACAACCTCGCTCGCCTTTTCAGCGATTACCCCTGGCGCAGCCGGCAACTTTATCAGTACGGTCGGCAGCGCGTTCGGCGCTTGGACTACCGTGAATTTCGCGGGAGGCGCCAATGCTGGTGCCGCTCCGGTCGCCGTCGCAGGCAATAGCGTGACCGTGGGCACGCAAACTTACAACTTCGTGACCGCCCTCAGCACCACTCCCACGGCAAATGAGGTCCTGGTGGGCGTTACGGAAGCTGCCAGCATTGCCAACCTGGCGAACGCCATCAACGGTGGGAGCGGCTCGGGCGTTACCTACGGAAGCCCCACCACCGCCAATACATCGGCCACGGCAGTGGCTGGGACAAACGCAGCGGGGACACTGAGCACACTCACCCTCACCGCACTAACCAAAGGCCTCACCGGCAACGCTATCTCGACATCGGAAGTGGGCGCGGCCAACACCTTCGCGAATTCGGTCTTGTCTGGGGGCACGGCTGGATCGGTAAACGACCTGTTAACCGCTCAGGACGCTCAATCTGCCCTGTCGCTCATTGACAACGCTGTCGCCACCGTTGCCGCCCTTCGCGGCAATATTGGATCAACCGTCAACCGATTGCAAAGCGCTTCCAACGTCATCAACAACCAGACGCAGAACCTGACTTCGGCGGAAAACGACGTCACGGCTGCCGATATTCCGACAGCGGTGGCCAAGCTTTCCCAGTACTCGATCCTGATGCAGACCGGTATTTCCGCTCTGGCCCAGGCGAACCAGCAAAGTCAACTTGTTCTGAAGCTGTTGCAGTAAATCAAGTGCTTTTCTGCAAAGGGGGCGGGCAACCGCCTCCTTTGTGCAAATCCGGAGTAGTGCGCGGAGTACGGATATGAGCATCGCACCGGTACAAAGCTTTCCACCCGCCAACAGCGATCCGCCGGAGAATGCCAGTGTGCGCACGGGCCAAACCACAGCACGTCCCGCAGCCAAACCGGCAGAAGAATCGGCGCAGCCTGTTTCGGGAACTCTGCCAAAACAAGAAAAGTCCCTCGCGAAAAATGTTCCCTCCACTTACGAATCGCCGCCCGATGTAGTCGAATTGCACCAGGATCCTGAGATTAGGGACCAGGTGATCATCCAGTATCTGGATAAGGCCAGGAACGTGATTCTGCAGGTGCCGAGCAATGAGGAACTGATGGTTGAGCGCGGAATCTCCCAGGAATTTCAACAAGCGGCGAAACTGCGCGTAACCGAGCGCACGCCGGCAGCAGCAAGCGAAGGAGAAAAAACTCATGGCGATTAGTTTTAACTCCGCCAGTTTGTTAAATGGAAACGGTATCGATGTGTCGGCGATTGTGTCCCAGATCCAGGCTGGCCAGAGCGGTCAACTGACCGCCTGGAAGGCGGATCAAACCACGCTGCAAACGCAGGCGACCACCATAACCAACATCAATAACGATTTGTCCAGTCTGGCGACCGCCGTGCAGGCGCTATCGGACCCGACCGGAGCGCTGACCGGGCTAACGGCTACCTCATCGGAGTCGGCGGTTCTGACCGCCACGGTGCAGGCTGGAGCCACGGCGGCTAGCTACAACGTGGTGGTGACCAGCCTGGCATCGACGGGCACACTCTATACCGCCGCGATGGCAAACGCGACCACGTCGGTTTTGCCTTCCGGCCAATCCAGCGGCGAACTTGACGTGCAGATTGGAGGGTCGGGCGGCACCACGGCTGACATTACGATCACCGCCGGCAGCAACGACACCCTTACCACGCTCGCCGCCTCCATCAATTCGCAGAGCGCCACAAAAAATTGGGGCATCACGGCGAGCGTTGTGACGGACGCAAGCGGCTCGCGCCTGGCACTCTATAGCCAGGCGAGCGGCAGTCCGGGAGCGCTGGCACTTGGCGCCAACAACACTACCAATCTGACCTTTGAGCCACCGGTGGGTGGAACCGACTCCCTCTTCACGATCAATGGGATCCCGTATTCGACCACATCCAACACGGTGACCGGGGCCATCCCCGACCTGACCCTGAACCTGTTGGCCGCCGATTCGGCCCTGCCGGTGCAGGTGACGGTGGGCCCGAACACAACCGGCATCACTACCGCAGTGAATACTTTTGTCAATGCTTACAATACAGTCGTCAGCGACATCAACAGCCAGTTCGCCTTCAATACCACTACCAACTCGCAAGGAACGCTAGGGTCGGACACTTCCTTGCGAGTCCTGCAATCCAGCCTGTTGGCGGACATGACCTACGCGACTACCGACGCCACCTCTGTGAGTAGTGGCCTGGTCAATCTGGCTGCGCTCGGTATCGACATGAACGACGACGGAACTCTGACGGTGAACCAGGTGGCGACCGATACCCATCCCTCGTTCAGCAATGTGCTCGCCACCAACCCCAGCGGGGTGCAGAATTTCTTCCAGAATTCCAGCTTGACGGGGTTCGCCAACAACCTCAACAGCGACCTCGGCAGTTTGACCGCCCCGGCGACCGGTGTGCTGAGTGAGGATCTCGCGGCAAACCAGAGCCAACAGGCCGACCTTACGGCCGAAATCACCAACTTTCAGACTCAGTTGGCGGCCCAGCAGGCACAGTTGGAACTGGTGTTCAACACGGTTAATGCGTCGCTTGAGCAATACCCGTACACGCTACAGGAAGTCAACGCGGCTTTGGGGGTGCTGAGCTCCGACGGGTTGACCACGGGTACGACCACAAACACGAGCACGAGCACGAACACGGACACGACCCCGACTTCCGGAAACAGCACGAGCAGTTAATCGAAAGGCATACGGTTATGAATATCCAACAGTCGTATCGGGAAGCCGTGGTTCGAGGCGCGAACCCCATAGAATTGGTGGTGCGGCTTTACGAGCAGATGATCGAAGATATGAGGCACGTGGCAATCGCCATCGAAAAGAACGACATCGAGCGGCGGAGCAATCGAATCAAACACGCGCTTCTGGTCATCGGGCATCTCCAGTCATCGCTGGATTTTGCCAATGGGGGCAAGGTCGCGCAGGATCTCAAGCATTTCTACGATGCTCTGCGCCAGAATGTGGTGGGGGTGCAATTTCATCCTTCGAAACGCGGGGTCGCCCAGCTGATCACGGACTTGCTGGCAGTGCGAGAAGCATGGATCGAGGTGGAGCGAGCCGAGAATCCATCGTCTGCAACTGCGGCCCGAATGGTTCCTTCCGCCGCCGCCGACTCCGCGTCCGATCATGTGCCCATGGACTGGCAGGGATGATGCCGATGCCGCCGGACGCGCTCGAATCCTTGCGCCAGGTGAATGACAATCTGCGTTCCGCACTGCTTCGTCTCCGTCCGGAACGAAAGCGCTGTTCGAGCATCACCCCCCAGGACTTCTCCGACATACTCAGCCAGCTTCTGCGGGCAGCGGAATGTCTGCGGCGCCCGCCTGCACACTCCGAAGCCGCCGCGGCGCTCGAAAAAGAATCGCTCGAATACCGCACCAATCTTGAAAAACTGAAGCATTTCCTGCCCGACGTGCACGTGCGCCTGCTGGCCGAGAAGTCGCGGCTGGAAACGGCAAGAGCCCACGTAGCGGCCGCAGCGGCCTGGGCTCGATCCCGCAAGAAGACGCTTTGAAGCATTGAGTCATTGATGTATTGAATCATTGAGCGATTGAATTCAATGACTCAATACCTTAATGATTCAATGACTCAATGTTTTCTTCTCTACGTCAAGTAATTGAAGAGACTATCCTGCGAGAGTTTGCCGATGGCGGCCAGCGCAGCCTGAGTGTCGGTCTGGCTCTGGGCGAGATTGGTAGCTGCCGCAGCCACGTCGGCACCGCCCAGCGTGGTCTGCTGCTGGCTAATTTGAAGCTTGGCGGTATTGAGGTACGTAGTCTGCGACTGCGCCTGGTCCATGGCGTTGCCATAGAACACGCGCTGCGCCGAAAGATAGCTGGAAGCTGCGCTTACTGCGTTCACGGCGGCGGCAATGCCGACATTGCTCTGCACCGCCTGGATGAGGCTGTTGAGGGCAAGGAAAACGTCGTTGCCGGAAGCGGAAAACAGTTGCGATCCAGGCATGTTGACATCGAGATTGTATCCACTGCCGATCGACACCTGATTGACATCCGTGTTGCCGACATAGTCGACGCCGGATGGCGAGGCATTATCCACCACAAACGGCGGCGTATTCGTCCTGGTGCCGGCGAACACGTAGTGGCCCTGGTAGCTAGTATTGGCCAGCGACACAAGCTGGCTCTGAATGCCTTGCAGCTGAACCACGATTGCGGCCTGGTCGCTGGCGGAGACCGTGCCGTTCGCGCCTTCAACGCCGAGGCTGATGGCTTGTTGCAGCGCGGTTGTGACCGAACTCAGCGTCGAATCGGCGGTCGAGAGCTGGCCCTGAACCGCGCCCAGACTCTGTAGATAGCCGCTATTGAAGGTAGCCTGATCGTTGTTGACGACCAGCAGGGCAGCGGCGGCCGGATCGTCGGAGGGCTCGTTCACGCTTCGGCCGGTTGAAATCTCGAGCGAGGCCTGTTGCGTTTCCAGTTGTGACTGGTTGAGCGCCGCCAGCAGATCGGGCATGGGATTCGGATTCACGCGCATGGATAATTACCTCATAATTCTTACTGCACCGCCGCGTCGAGGCCAAGATTTACGGCATCGGCCAGCAGGGAGTTGACGCCGGAGACGACGCGGGCAGCGGCCTGATAAGCGGTTTGATACTTGATGAGGTTGGCCGCTTCTTCATCGAGCGATACTCCGGAAACGCTCCCGCGCTGGTCCTGCAATTGTTGCAGGATCAGATTGGAGGAGTCGGCATCGGCCGAGGTGTTCGAAGTGTCGTTGCCCACTTGAAATACGATACTGGAATAGGAATCAATCGGTGTCTGTCCATTCGCCAGGGCCGTTGTCGCCACTGCGGAGAGCACGGCCAGATTTCCGTTGCTGCCGGAAGTACCGTCGGAACTGGCGGCAATCAGCGCCGGGTCGGTGATATTGACGGTCAACGTGGCGGCTGCGCCCACCCCGCCCGCGGGCGGAGGCACGAAGAGATTGCCGCCCAGGTTGCCATACAGATCGACGCCCTGGGCATTGGCGGTGTTGAGGTTGGTGGCAAGACCCGCTGCCAGTTGATCGAGACTGCTGCCGAGGCTGGGAATTTCCTGGTCGCGAACCTGGATCAAGCCGGCCAGGCTCCCACCCGTCAGCGAGCCGGTGATGTCCTGGCTCCCCACCATGATGTGCTGCACGTTGTCGTTGCCGAGCTGGGTGGAGAGCGCGAAACTCTGCGATCCGGATACCAGCGCCGTCCCATTCGAAAGTCGCCAGCGAGATGCCCTGATCGGTCGGAATAACCGAAACCCCCACCAGCGCTGAAAGCTGCCGGATGAGGGTGGTCTGCGTGTCCACCAGCGTACTCGGGTCCTGGCCCGCGTTCTGGAGACTGCTGATCTGCTGGTTGACACTGGCGATCTGTGCCGTCAGGGTATTCACGTCGCTGACCGACTGAACCACGTTCAGATCAAGATTGCTGCGCTGGGTCTGAAGGTTGTTTGCGGTGGTATTGAAGTCGGTTGCCAGGTTGCCGGCCGCAGTCAGCACGCCTTGCCGCAACTCCAGATTCGAGGGGTCGGGAGCGAGTTGCTGCAGACTGTTGAAGAAATTGCTGATGTCGGCGCCGATGCCGGAAGTGGAGCTCGCGAACTGAGTTTGAAGTTGTTGCAGTTGCCCAAGCGAGGCGTTGAGTTGGCTCTGCTGCTGGGTTGCCTGATTCAGTTGGATTTCGAGGATGGGGTCGCGCAGGCTGGCGACTTTTTGCAGCACCACGCCCGTGCCCACGCTCAACGATCCCTCGACGATCGGGTCGCCGGCGGCTACATCGGGAACCTCCCGGGAGTATCCGGCGGTGTTCGCGTTGGCCACGTTGTTGGACGTGGTGGCCATCTCCTGCTGGCTGACCGAAAGCCCGCTCAGGGCAATCGAAAGAGACCCGAACAAACCCGACATAGTTTATTCTCCAGCCCGGAGCCGAACTTCGGTCTTAAAGCAGGCCGGGATCGGGCGTATAGGTAGGTGCGCAACTGTCGACCACGCGATTCAGGACGGCCAGGCTGCGCTCGAGGTGCCGCAACAGCGACCAGTGCACTCGCGTGAGGTAACGGATCCGCGCTCCGAGTGCCTCCCACTCGGCTTGCAGCCGTGCGGAGTGTTCGGCTCCCGGAAAATTGCCGGACGCGCCAGCCGGTGGCGGCGCCGAACGCCGCCCTGCCTCGCGACGAAGCTCATCTTCGAGGCGGCCCCACTGCCGGCACAGCTCTGCCTGATGCGCCGCACCACGCGCGATCGCTTCCGCGTCGTTGCGCACCAGCGCCGGGGTGCTCGATTCCAGACTCTCCGCCAGGCAGCGCACCAGCGCCAGCCGCCGCTCGATCAGCTTGCTGAGTTGGGGAAGCGATGTGTCGACGTCGTCCATAGGGGACAGCTCTTGGTTAAGAATCGGTCGTCAAAACCGATCGTCCGATCAAATTATCGTCAGGCGCCGTGGTCAGGCCGAGTTGCCAGGCCGAGTTTTCATCGCGATCACGCCAGGTCATCCACCGCGTGCTTCGGAGCGTCGGGCCCCGGCTCCTGATCAAGCTCTTCTTCTTCGACCGTTTTCTCGGGCACAGCCGGACGCTTGCGCCGCGGCGCCGGGTCGCGCTCACCACCCCGCTTCTCCAGCACGCGTAGCAGTGCCGGATCGATCCCGTTCGTGATTAACGGCTCCATGATTCACTCCGCCGTTCACTCCTCTAACCTTGTGCGCCCGCCAGTTCGCTCACCAGCGCCTGGGCAATCTGGCCGGCAGGAACCGAATATTCGCCATTGCCAATCGCCTGCTGCAGCGATTGCACCTTGGCCTGGCGAATTTCAGGCTGCGCCAGAACCTGACTTTCGAGCGACTGCACCCGCGCCTGATCGAACGAGAAGCGGGTTTGGTCCACCCCCGCCGTGCTCGTCGCCCCGGTCCCTGCAGCCCCCGTCTGCCCGGCGCGGCCCGTCGTGCCTTTTTCCGGCGGCTCCACTGCAAACGATGTTAGGTCGACTCTCATAAGTTTCTCCAATCCCCTACTGCCTTTATCGGCAGATTCTTAGCAGATCTTAATGTGAGGGCTCGTCCGCGGACGCGTCGCACCTCAACCCCAGGATCGGCAGAGTCTCGGAAAACTTTAGCGCTTGAAGTAAAACCCCCGTTCAGCTCCCACCCGATACCTTTGGTGGCTGCAAATGGCGCAAGATAAGCTGCGCGATCCCAATCCCGCCCCTCGCCGCGATGGCCTGGGCCAGCGCCTGGCTCCCCATCTGGCGATAATCGCTCGCCCCCGGGGTTTTGGCGTCCTCGGAGTTGCCGGCAAACGTCTTCTGCAGAGAGTCGAGCACCGGCGTGAGCAGCATGGCTTCAAAGTCCCGCGCCGCCTTTTCATTCTTCACGGCCGCTTTCGCGTCTGGAAGTTTGGCATCCGGCGGTGGGATGAAAGTCGAACCGAGTGTAATGTTCATGAGATTGTCTCCAGTGGTCGTTCGACGCCAGTCGTTAGTCGTTCGCGGTTTGTTCATGATGCGAACAGTTTTGCCGACAGCGAAAAGCGAACGGCGAGCGACCAACGACCAACGACTAACGACCAACATCAGATCACCTCCAGGTCGGCATCGAGCGCTCCGGCCGCTTTGATCGCTTGCAAAATCGAGATCACGTCGCGCGCCGTCGCACCCATGCGCTGCAATCCGCCAACCAACTCGTCGATGCTGGCCCCTTCGCCGATTTCGAGGCGCTTCGCCGGGCGTTCCTTGGTCTTCACTTCGGTCTCGCCCACGACTTCGGTCTTCCCCGACGAGAACGGCGCGGGCTGGGAGACGGAATAGTCGGTCGAAATTTGCACCGAGAACCCGCCGTGCAGAATGGATACGGCTCCGAGACGCACGTCTTTCCCCATCACGATGGTTCCCGTACGTTCGTTGACCACGACGCGGGCGCGCCGCTGCACATTCACCACCAGATTCTCGATTCTCGCCAAAACCGCCGTCAGGTTCAGCACGCCGGTTGCGCTCGCATCGACTTCCACTCGTCCGCCGTCGCGCGCGCTGGCGACGGCGTGTCCGAATTCGCGGTTGATGGCGTCGGAGATTTCGCCCGCCGTCGAAAAATCCGGCTCGCGCAAGAGCAGCGAAACCGGAGCCAGATGGTTGAAATCGAAAGCCACACTGCGTTCCACGCGGCCCCCCGAAGGGATTCTTCCCGTGGTTGGATGGTTCATCTGCTTGCTCGCGCCGGCGCCGCCAACCGCATAGCCACCCACCGCGATCGGGCCCTGGGCCGCGGCGTAGACCTGCCCGTCCGCGCCGTAGAGTGGAGTGAGCAGAAGTTGGCCGCCTTCCAGGCTCTTGGCATCGCCGACCGAGGAAACCGTCACGTCCACCTGGGTGCCGGGCCGCGCGAACGCCGGCAGGCTGGCGGTCACAAACACCGCCGCCACATTCTTGACCACCGCCGTCGCCGGCGGGATCTGCGCCCCCATGCGCTGCATAATGTTGGCCAGGGTCTGGGTCGTGAATACGGTCTGCTGGCTGTCCCCGGTTTGCGTGAGCCCCACCACCATGCCGTAGCCGATCAGGGGATTCTCCCGCACCCCTTCAACGCTCGTCAGATCGCGGATTTTGATCTCGACCGGTTCGTTCGCAGAAAGCGCTCCGGAAAGCGCCAGCACGAGCGCGAAAACGAGCACGAGAAGATGACCGGCGGCAAAAGCGGCTTTCATAAAGCTCCTAGAAATCCAGAATGCGCAGGATGGCGCGCAGTATCGGATGCGGCGGCCGCACCCCGTCCGAGATCACGCCTTTGCCCTTGATCTCCAGTTCCAGATCGCCGACCGAGTCCGAGGCGACCGTGTTGTTCGGCCCGATATCGCCCCGGCGCACCACCCCGCGCAACACGATGGTCTGCTTCTCGTGGCTCATGTTGATGACGCGCTCGGCCTCGATGACCAGGTTGCCGCTGGCCAGAACCGCGACCACTCGGCCCGACAGGTTGGTGGTCACGCTGGTAGCCGATGATGCCTGACCTTTGCCGGACAAGGCCTCGGCCGAGTGCAGCCCGAGCAGAGTTTGGGCCCCTCCCGTCCCCAGGACGGGCACCGAATCCACGCCCCCACTAGTGCGTGAGCGTGCGCGCCGTGCTCACGGCGCCAGCGTTCGACGAGGTCAGGCCCTGCACCACCACGATCGTGATCAGGTCCCCGACCGCCATGGCCTTGTAATCGGCGCTGAGAGAAGCCATCCGTCCCGCATCCACCCAAATGCTTCCCAAGGAGAGCGCGGGCGCGGCCGGTTGTCCCACCTGGACTCGGGCAAGGTATTTCGCCAGGCTTTTGTTCTGCGAATCCCGCTTCGACGCGTTCAGCCAACCCGTCGTCAGCACCAGCAGGCAACACAGCGCCATTTTCACTTAGGTTCTCCTTGCGGCAAGGCTTCCAGCAGGCCGGGCCCGGAAATCCGCGCCCGGAAAACGTACCCATCCTGGCCACGCACGCGAATCACTTCGCCTTCGCGCCCACGCTCCAGGCAAGTCACACTCGCGGTCATGCGCAAACGGTCAGCGAGGAATACCGCTGTCGCCCGGTCTCCCGCACGCACCGTGGGTTTCGGCGGGGGTTGTGGCGGGGCCACCGGCGCCAGACGCGACTGCGGCGTCGGGCGTGGCCCCGATGCCAGCCGGCACGACCCGGCTCGCGCGCTCGCGTCCGCATTGAAAGAACCGCGGACATCGTTGCCGGCAGAATCACGCACATAGACCAGAAACGGCAGACACTGCCCGGGCGCGCCGCATTCCAGGCGGAATTGAGTACGACGAGGACCTGCTTCCCAACAGACCGACGAAACCCGCAGCGTCCGGCTGGCACGCGCCGGCAGAGCCACCGGCAGATCGAGATCCTCGACCCGCGGCAACTGTTGCGGCGCCAGCCCCCGTACGCGGAGTTCCGCCACCACCGCCTGCCACACTTCCTGCCGCGTTACCGCAGTTGGCGATGTGTCAGGCGGCGGGCGAGACTCTTCCGCCAGGAGCGTGGCCGAGAGCCACGCGCCCGATACGATTCCGAAGGCGACTAGGAAGCGGACGAAAATAAGTCGGGTCATCACTCAGCGGCTCCTACTTTCCCATCTGGTTGACCAGCTGAAACATTTGATCGGCAGCATCCACCACGCGTGAACCGGCTTCGTAGGAACGCTGCGCCACGATCATGTTGATGAACTCATCGACCACGCTGACATTCGACTGCTCCAGATACCCTTGTTCGATCTGTCCCAAGCCGTCGCTGCCGCCCGGCGTGCCGACGGCGGCATCGCCCGAAGCCGTGGTGGCCAGATACAGATTCTGGCCGACGCTGTTCAATCCGCCCGGATTCGGAAACAGCGCCAGTTGCAGGCTGCCCACCTGCGAGGCCGCGGTTTGCCCGGCCAGCGTCACCGACACGGTTCCGTCCGAGGCAATGGTGATCGAGGTGGCGCCCGCCGGTATGGACAGCGCGGGCTGCAGCGGATTCCCATTGGCGGTAACCACATTGCCTTGCGCGTCCATGTGGAATTCGCCGCTGCGCGTGTAGGCCGTCTGCCCCGTCGGCAACAGCACCTGAAACAATCCCTGCCCTTCGATGGCCAAATCGAGCGGGTTGCCGGTCGCACTCAGGTCGCCCTGCAGCTGGATGATCTCGGACGCGGAAGAGCGCGTGCCCAGTCCCACCTGCAGCCCGTCGGCCACCGTGGTCTGCTGCGAGGCAGCCGCGCCCGGCATCACCATGCTCTGGTAGATCAGATCCTGGAACTGCATGCGGCGGCTCTGAAAGCCGGCCGTGCTGGAGTTGGACAGGTTATTGGCAATGGTATCCAGATTGGTTTGCTGCGCCTGCATTCCGCTGGCCGCGGTATAGAGTGCTCGAAACATCGTTTCCTCCTAGACTTTTCCCAGGTCGCTCGTGGCAATGCGGTTAAATTCCGTGTCAAACAGCGACATGGCGCGCTGCAGCATTTCGGCCTGCCGCTGCACTCCGATCAGGGTCACCACCGAACCGATGGAATTCACGTTCGAAGATTCCAGCGCGCCCTGCCGGAGCGTCGACTGGGTTGCGGGTATCGCGCTGCCCGCCGGGGCAGAGATCATGGTTTCCCCTTCCGAGGTGAGCCTGGTTCCGGGAACGAACTCGAACAGTTGGATACTGCCCGCGACCGCGCCGTTCACCGAGAGCGTCCCGTCCGAAGCGATCGAGACGGCTCCCACCGGAACGTTGATCGCGCCATTGGCTCCGAGTGCAGGATCGCTGAGCACAGGATCGCCCGCCGCCGTCACCAGCGCTCCGCTTCTGGACACCTGAAAGTTTCCGTTGCGCGTGTAGCGAACGCCGCCCGCGGTCTGAATGGCAAAAAAACCGCTGCCTTCGATCCCCACATCAAGCGGGTTTCCGGTCGCTTCCAGACTGCCTGCGGTCATATCCAAGTGCGTCCCTTCGAGCACCCCAAAATTGTTCGCCGCCGAGTTGAGGGCATTGTTGAGCACATTCGAAACCCCGGGGCGCGACATCGCCACCAGCGACTGGAAGGTTGTCTGCTGGCCTCGAAACCCGGCGGTGTTCAGATTAGCCAGATTGTGGGCCACCACTTCGAGCGCCTGGCTCTGCGCCCGCAACCCGGCGCTCGCTGCATAAAATCCGCTGTCCACATTGGCTCCTTGTAATAAGACAAAGCAAGCCAACCGCCATGCCGGGCCCAGGACACGTTTTCACCAATGACTTTGTTCTGAGCCGTTTAGGAGTGGCGGCCCGCAACGAAACATTGGAAGCGCTTTAGAGTTTGCGGGCGGGGAAAACTTTGCCGGGCGCAACCCGCGAGCCCGGCAAAGTTTTCTTCCGGCGATGGGGGGGTTGGGATCAGCTCTGCAGTTGAAGACGAACGGTGATTGGTGCGTCCTCAAACAGCAGGACGGTTTCCACGGAATGGCCATTGGCCATGGAATGCAAGCTGTATTGTCCGCCACTGATGACCGTCGGCACGCTCAACATGCATCGTTCATCCGTGCCGGCGAGCTTGTTCTTGAAGTTGCCTGCAATCATGTTGCACATCTCTCCCAGCGCATCCACTACTTGTCCTTCGGAGTCGCCGGTGTCCCCCAACATTCCCTTGGCAATCTGGCCGGCGGTCTTGGCGGCGCAACACACCGTTACCACGCCGCACAGCGCCCCAGCCAGCCCGACAATGGCGGTAAATCCGCCGATCGGCTTGTGCTCGGAGGGCTCTGCCGGCTTCACCTGGCAGCCCAGCATGATCTCGAAAACTTCCTGCGTCGCACGTTCGAGAATCGGCAGCCAGTTCTCCTCGGGAGACGGCTTGGCACATGCGGTATCTGTGGTCATGGTTTCTTCCCCCGTAAGGCACAGGATGAGGTCAACCACGTTGTTCGGCAACGCGATCGGCGCTTCGGCCCCCGTTTGAGGCTCCCACAACCTTGTCGAGGAGATGAGAGATTTGGGATCAACCTTGCAGTTGAAGGCGAACGGCAACCGGTGCGCCCTCAAACAGCAAGACCGTTTCCACGGAATTCCCATCGGCCAGCGAATGCAAGCTGTATTCGCCGCCGCTGATGACGCTCGGCACGCTCAGCATGCACCGTTCATCCGTGCCGGCGAGCTTGTTCTTGAAGTTTCCTGCGATCATGTTGCAGATCTCTCCGAGCGCGTCCCCTACCTCTTCTGCGGAGTTGGCTGTGTCACCCAACATACTCTTGGCAACCTGGTGGGCGGTCTTCGCGTCGCAGCTGACCGTCAGAATTCCGCACAACGCCCCGGCCAAACCGATCATGGCGGTGAATTCCTCGTTCGGCGTGTGCTCGAATTGCGCTACCGGTTTCACCCGGCAGCCCACCATGATCTCGAAAACTTCCTCGACCGCTAGCTCGAGAACAGGGAGCCAATTCTCCTCGCGCGACCGCGTGGCAAATGAGGTATCTGTACTCATGGCTTTTTCCCCAGCACCGGCAACACATGCTCTTTCACCTGATCGGGAGTGAACGGCTTCCGGATGTATCCGCGAGCTCCGGCCGTAAGCGCCTCCACCACGTGCGACTCGCTGCCTTCGGTGGTGATCATCACGATCGGAATGCCTTTGGCGCTTTCCATCTTGGCCACCTGGCGGACAAATTCCAGCCCGTCCATGACCGGCATGTTGATATCGCACAGGATGAGGTCGACCACGTTGTTCTGCAACGCAACCAGCGCTTCCGCCCCATTCGAGGCTTCCACAACCTTTTCCAGTTCAATGCCCGACTGGCGCAGCGAACGCTCAACTATCTTGCGCATCACCGAGGAGTCATCCACAATGAGCGCCCGTATCTTGTCCATAATTCCACCACTCTGCGGTTTACACTGCCGGGCGACGAAATCGCGCCCCGCCATTCTTCACTGACAGGATGTACATCGGCAGTTCGACCCGCTGCTTTAGCAATGATGATACGCCGTCCACCGCCCACTAGTACCGCGGCCGCTTGATTAGTCATACAGTGGAGGGACGGGCGTCTCGCCCGTTTAGCAGTGGAGGGGACACCCGGCTCCCCACCGCAGGCTTGGATCGATGGTGCAGTGCGCAGGCAAGGGCCGCGAGCAGTTTGCCCGCGGCTCCCACCAGCTTCGAGGATCACTGCGCGACCTGGTTCGCTGCGGCGGGAACCGGCGTGGCATGGAGTGCGCAGCCTACGCACTCCAACCGGCTCCCGCTCAGCGATCCCCATCCGATCTCGCTATTTGCCGGTGCCTGTCAGCGAGACGGTTTGTGTCCCCGCGCCATCGGTGATCGCCACCGTCGCCGTCCGCGTGCCGCTGGCTGTGGGTTTGAAAGTGACCGTCAGGGTGCAATTGGCGCCGGACAACAAGCTGCTCCCGCACCCGTTCTTCAGGATGAAGTCGCCTGAGTCCGTTCCCCCGAGCGCCACTTTGCCGATCGTGAGCGACGCGCTTTCGTCGTTCGTGAACACCACGGTTTGCGCTTTGCTGGTGCTGCCCACCACCTCCGCCGCAAAGGTCATGGCGAGCGGCGAGACGCTCACCGGCTGCGTGTTGTTCTGCATGATGGTGACCCAGTCCTGGCCCGTCCATCCCGCGTTGCCCGCCACGGCCATGTCGATCATGCCGTCGCCGTTGAAGTCTCCCAAGGCGATGCCGGAGTTGTCCACACCGCCGACCCACGGCCCGGGGGAACCAGGAGCAAGGTCCAGATTGAAGGTGCCGTCGCCGTTGCCCGTGTAGACCACGGCCGCGCCCCAGGTGTTTTGTCCGTTGTATTGGGTGTCGCAGGCGCTGTACTGGACGGCAATCGCCAGATCCAACTTGCCATCCTGGTTGAGATCGGCGGCGCTCATCCAGAACGGATTGGTTCCACCGAACTGGCATTGGTCCCACGTGTTGAACGCGTAAGTGGTGCCCACATTGAAGGTCCCGTTGCCGTTGCCCGTGAAAATTGTCAGTGATCCCGTATTGTTCCAACTGGTGAGCGCCAGATCGAGATTGCCGTCTTTGTTGAAGTCGCCGCCTACCAGTGCGGATGGGTTAATTGGCGAAGGAGTGATGATCGGGGCCTGGAATGTGCCGTCACCATTGCCGAGCAGAACATTGATTGCCGTTCCACTGTAGTTGGTGACCGCGACATCGAGCTTGCCGTCGTGGTTGAAATCGCCGATTACGATATTTCCGGCCTCGGTGCCGCTGGCGCCGGTAATGACATTGGCGGCACCGTAAACACCTTTGCCCTTATTGAGCAGGATGCTCAGGCTGCCGTCCCCGTTCGACAGTACGATGTCCAGCTTGCCGTCGCCGTTGAAATCGCCCAATCCGCCGAGATAAGACTGTTGCGTCGTCCCGGTGGAATAGTAAACCGGTTTTTTGAATTTTCCGTTGCCGCTGCCAGCCAGCACGGCCACATGGTTGTCCGGACACCCGCCTCCGGCAGTGGTCACGGTCGCTACCACATCGGCCTTGCCGTCGCCCGTGACGTCGCCCAAGGCAATGGCGTTGACGCCGCCCCGATTGGCTTGGCCGCAACCGACCGCGGTGGAAATCGGACTCCCAAATGCGCCGTGCGAACTGCCGAGCAGCACCGTGATGCCAACCCCAGTGCCGCCGCCCGCTTCCACGATGTCGAGATTGCCATCGTTGTTCATGTCCGCCGTCGCGATCTGGGCGACTGTTCCGCTCCACGTGTAGCCATAGCTCTGGCTGCTGCGGAACGTGCCGTCGCCATTTCCGAGGCCCACCGTCACCCATTGACCCTGCGTGTTCGACGTGGCGAAATCCAGATTCTTGTCGCCATTAAAATCGGCGACCACCAGATTGTTCGGGTAACCGTCCGTGGCAAATGATCCGCCGGTCGTGAATCCGCCTTTCCCGTTGCCCAGCATTGTCCAGACCGCGGAGGAAGAATAGGAACTCACGACCAAGTCATTCTTCTTATCGCCATTGATATCGGTGATCACAATGGAGTTGATCCACGAGGGACCATACAGAACCGGCGTCTTGAACGTGCCATCACCATTGTTGATGTATACGTACGCCCCGTTTCCAGTTCCCATCACCACGTCGTTGTGGTCGTTCTTGATCAGTTGCCCAATGGCGACCGCCATCGCGCCCGAATTCGAACCCTGCAAGTACCACACGGGAGTTTGGAACGTGCCGTCGCCGTTGCCGAGCAGCACATAAATCCCGTCGCTGCTGTTGTTGGAGGCGACCACCAGGTCCGGCTTTCCGTCATGATTGATGTCACCCACCGCCTCGGCCGCCGAATTGCCCGGAAAGGCGATTGCGACTGCGGCCGTTGGAACGACGAACGTTCCATCGCCGTTGCCAAGAAAAACGTCGACGCCGTTGCTGGTATCGATCGCGAGCAAATCGAGATGTCCGTTGCCACGGAGGTCGGCCGTTACTAATCCGCCGGCAACGGCGCGATACGCGGGGCCTCCCAGCATCGAATACGAAGCCTTGAGAGTGAAACCGCCCGCCCCGTTGCCCAGAAAAATCGAGAGCGTGCCCGGGTTGAAGTTGCAATCGCCGCCCAAAGTGCCAGACACGACGGCGAAGTCCAGATTCCCGTCATTGTTGAAGTCGCCAGTGACGATACCGCCCTCTAAAGTGCACCCAAACGTAGTTATGGACGAAACCGGCTCGAAGCTGCCATCGCCCCTGCCCAGCATGATGCCCACCCCGGCGGTGTTGGCGTTGTCGTCGAGCGTGAGAAGATCCGGAACTCCGTCATTATTGAAGTCACCCAGGGCAATTGCCTGGACCGGAATTGGGCTGTAATTGGGAATAATCGAACCCCCGTTGTACATAATCGGGTTCACAAATGTTGCCGGGAGAGGAGCCTGCCCAAAGGCGGCAGACGGCCCGAAAGCCAAGTTCGCCATGATCAGCAGGGAGCCAATAGTCTTAAGAGCGTTGATCTTTGTCAGAACGGAAGTAGTGAAGCGGCGCGTGGACATCAAAAATCCTCCGAAAGGGTTGATTCAAAACTGTTTCCATACGAGTTCAGCGAGTTTCTGCTCTAGCCCCGGCATCACGCTCGCTCGAAACGGTCCGGGGGCTGGTCAAAAGGGGGATTTTCGACCGACCATGGTCCGGGTATAATGCTGGAACACGCCCTCCCCGGCAACGGACAACAACGGACATTAGCGGGTATTAGCGGGTATTACAGGATGGGCGATAGTTCCGCGCGGCAAATATCCAATCACCGCCTTGATTCTTGGAAGGAGATCGCTGCCTTCTTCGGACGCGACGAGCGTACCGTTCGCCGCTGGGAGAAGGAGCGAGGCTTGCCCGCCCACCGCGTTCCGGGTGGGGGCCGCGGAAGTGTGTTCGCCTACACCGATGAACTGAGGGAATGGCTCAAAGGACGAGCTGCCGAATTGGAGGCTGCCGAATCCGGAACCATCGCTGTCGTTGCCGAGAGTGACGTCGCCGAGAGTGCAGAGATCGAGGGCTCGCCCGCAGCCGAGGCTGCGCCAAGCCCCGCCGTCCTTGCCCCGGTTCTTGAGCTGCCGCTTGCCCCCGCCCCACCCCAACCGTCGTTTGCCCGGATTGTAATTTGGCTCGCGCCCTTGGTGGTGGTCGCCGGTTTGATCGTTGTCCTCTCATTCAGTCATCGCGAGCCCCGTTACAAGAATGCCCTGGCCGCCCCGCACTCACCCAACGCCGAAGCCCAGGAGCTTTATCTCAAGGGCGAATATCACTGGACTAAGCGCACCCCGGACGACCTGAATAAGGCGGTCGATTACTTCACCCAGGCGATCGTGAAGGATCCCAGCTACGCGCCAGCCTACGTGGGGCTGGCCGACTGCTACAACTTGCTGCGCGAATTCAGTGTCATGCCTCCGGATGAAGCTTATCCCCGGGCGCTGGCTGCGGCCCAGAAAGCCGTCGAACTCGACGACTCTTCCCCGGGAGCGCACACTTCCCTGGCGTTTGCCACCTTCTACTGGAATTGGGACCCGGTGACCGCCGAACGTGAATACAAACGAGCGCTGGAATTGAATCCAAACTTCGTGCAGGGTCACCACTGGTATGCGACATTCCTGCTGACTTCCGCGCGCTTTCCCGAAGCTTTGGACCAAATCGAACAGGCCCGCAAGCTCGATCCCTCATCCACTACCATCCAGGCTGACAAGGGTTGGATTCTTTTCAATGCCGGTCGAAAGGGCGAGGCTTTCGCGCTTCTCAAGCAACTGGAATCGACCGATCCTGCTCTGGCAACGACACACGGTTACCTGGCGGCGATCTACTTCGACCGCAAGGACTACGAGAACTTTTTCGCCGAATCAAAACAGTCGGCGCAGTTGCGCCACGATGAGACTGGGTACGCCGTGGCCGATGCCGCCGAGCGGGGCTTCGCTGCTGGCGGGTTAGACGGCATGCGCGAAAGGATGCTGCCCGTTCAAAAGGAGATCTTCGACCGCGGTTTGGGGCCTGCCTATGATTTGGCTGCCACCTGCGCCTTGCTGGGCAAGAAGCAAGAAGCGCTGCGGTACTTGCAGGCGGCCTATGAGAAGCGGGAGACCGGCTTGCTGTATCTGAGCCGAGATCCTGATTTCAACATCCTACACGACGATTTGGTGTACAAGGAAATCACCGAGCGGGTCGGGAAAACATTGAGCCATTGACTCAATTCTGTCTTTTTCCGTTATCCTTAAGTGGAGATCTATGACCCTGTTAGACGCCCAGCCCTACGACCCCGCAAGGTTGCGGCGGCGGAAGATCAAGATCGCGGTCACCATCGTGGTCGTGATCGTTCTGGCCGCGCTGGCCTGGATGTATCGCAACTGGCCCGAAGAGCGCGCCGTCGACAAGTTCTTCGCCGCACTTCAGGATCAGCGCTACGAAACCGCCTACGGCATTTACTTCAACGATCCTGGATGGCTCCAGCATCGCCAGAAGTATTCTCAGTACACGTACGCGGACTTCTATCGCGACTGGGGACCGGGCGGCGAGTGGGGCCTCATCAAGTCCCACCGGATCTACGGATCGGCCAACACAAAAGGTTTTACCAGCGGAGGCGTCGTGGTCGAAGTAATCGTCAACGAACGCACCGAGCACGCCCGCATGTTCGTGCAGAAGTCGGATAAAACGCTGACCGTGTATCCCTACTAAGCCGCCATCGCCGCAATCTGCTCCAGCGTCTTCTGCAGCGACGCCGGATCCCCCACGGTCACGCAGGTCTTCGAGCGGTCGATCTGCCGCATCAGTCCCCACAGAACTTTTCCCGGGCCGACTTCAATAAACAGGCTGGCTCCCTTATTGATCAGCAAGCGCACCGACGGCTCCCACCTCACCGTGCCGGTCACCTGGCGAATCAGGGCGTCGCGCGCAGCGTCCGCGGAATCGACCACCGCCGCATCGACATTCGCAGACCACCGGACACAACGGATCCTGAAAACTCAGCGCCCTCAGGTCTCGCGCCAGGCGATCCTGCGCCGGTTGCATCAGCGAACAATGGAAAGGCGCGCTCACCGGCAGGCTTACGGCCTTCTTCGCCCCGCGTTCGGTGGCCAGCTTCATGGCGCGGTCCACGGCGCCGGCGTGTCCCGAGATCACGATTTGCTCGGGTGAATTGATATTGGCCGCCTGGCAGACTTCTCCCTGCGCCGCTTCGTTCGCAATTTCGCTCGACCTGGTCGAGCGTCATCCCAAGAATCGCCGCCATCGCGCCCACGCCCACCGGCACCGCTTCCTGCATATACTTGCCGCGATTACGAACCGTCCGCACCGCGTCCGCAAACGTCAGCGTACCCGCCGCCACGTGCGCCGAATACTCGCCCAGGCTATGCCCGGCAACAAGGTCCGGATGCAGGCCTCTTTCCTGCAGCACGCGCCACACCGCCACCGACGCCGTCAGAATCGCCGGCTGCGTGATCTCGGTCAGCCTCAATTTTTCTTCCGGACCTTCAAAGCAAAGCTCGGACAGCTTGTAGCCCAGCGCCTCGTCGGCCTCTTCAAAGGTTCGACGCGCCACCGGATAGTGGCCGGCCAGTTCTTTGCCCATGCCCACGGCTTGCGAACCTTGGCCCGGAAATAGAAAAACGATTTGAGAAGAAGTGTTTGTCATAAATGAAAGGTCAGAGGTCGGAGGTCAGATTGCAGAGGTAAAACCACGGATCGCCAACACCGTTTGCGCGATAGGTTTTAACCTCTCCAATCTGACCTCTCACCTCTAACCTTCCCTACGTCGCAACCGCCGCGCTCAGTTCCGCCAACTCACGCTCGATCGTTTCATTTACTTTGCCCTCGGCGAATTCCGCCGCCACGCGCACCGCGTTCTTGATGGCATTCGTATTCGACGATCCGTGGGTGATGATGCACACGCCTCTTACACCCAGCAGCGGCGCGCCGCCATAATCGGTGTGATCCAGCCGCTTCTTGAAATCGGAAAACGCGTTGCGCGAAAGCAACGCGCCCACCTGCCGCGTGATCGTCGCCTTCAAGGTCTCTTTCAGCACAACGCGCACCAGCCGCGCCACGCCTTCCGAAGTCTTCAACGCAACGTTGCCGACAAATCCGTCGGCCACGATCACATCGACATGGCCGTTATATAAATCGCGCCCTTCCACATTGCCGATAAAATTGATCGGAAGCCGCTTCAGCAGTTGAAACGCCTCGCGTGTCAGCTCGTTGCCTTTGCCTTCTTCTTCTCCGATCGAAAGCAGCCCAACCCGCGGATGCTCCATGCCGAAAATCGAACGGCAATAGATATCGCCCATCACCGCAAACTGCTCGAGGTTATTGGCCGTGCAATCGACGTTCGCGCCGACATCGAGCAGAACCGCCGCCGTGTTCAGCACCGTAGGGAACGCCGCCGCCAGCGCCGGACGATCCACGCCCGGCAGCGCGCCCAGCACCACTTTAGCCGTAGCCATGGCGGCGCCCGTGTTGCCCGCCGTTACAAAGCCCGCGGCCCGCCCTTCGCGCACCAGCCGCAGTCCGACGCGGATCGACGAATCGCGCTTGGCGCGAATCGCCTCCACTTTGTCGTCCATGGTGATGACTTCGCTGGCGTGAACGACCTCAATGGGCAGCCGCCGCGCGCCGGGATAGCGCTCCAATTCGGCCCACAGTTGCGGTTCCGGCCCCACCAGAAGCACGCGCACGCCGTGCATGGCGCGCCGCCTGCAATGCGCCTTCAATCTCCGGCTTCGGCGCCTTGTCGGACCCCATCGCATCCAGTGCGATTACGCTAGGCATGAAAGGAAATTAGGACTTCTCTTCGACCTCTACCACTTCGCGGCCCTTGTAGGTTCCGCACTTCGGGCAGGCGCGGTGCGGCATCTTCTGCTCATGGCAGTTCGGACACTCCGACAGCGAGTGCTTCGAGAGTGAGTCATGCGCGCGCCGCGTGCTGGTGCGCCGTTGTGAATGTCTGCGTTTCGGATTCGGCATGATGATTCCTTTTCAGTGGCCAGTTGCCAGCCGCCAGTTGCCAGTCAACCCCGCCTTACTGGCAACTGGGGACTGGCAACTGGCAACTGGTTCTCACAACTTATCCCGTATTTCCTTCAGCGCCGACCAGCGCGGATCCTCGACCTCGTCCACGCACGAGCACTGAATTTCATTCAAGTTCTTGCCGCAGTGCGGACACAGGCCTTTGCAATCTTCGCGGCAAACCGTCTTCAACGGCAGCGCCAGCAGCACCTGCTCGCGCAGCATGTCTTCCAGCAACAACCCTTCGCCCTCGTAATAACCAATCTCGGCCTCGGCGTCGGTGACCGAAAGCTCTTCGTGCCCGGAGTCGGTTCCCAGCGGCCGGTACAGAAGATCGAAGCTGCGCTCCACCTGATGCACGACCGGATCGAGACAACGCGCACAAGGCACTTCCAGGCTCGTCTCCAGCTTCCCCTTCACCCGGATGTCCTGCACCACCTTGTGCTTGCCGTGATGCTCCTCGACCAGATCCGCCCGGCCCTCGCTGCCGAGCGGCGACCGCTGCCGGACCTCCTCGCCCAGATCGATCACACCCGGGCTGAACTCCTCCCGGAAATCGACCGGGTGAATCTCCAAATCCTTAATTCCGATGAGCATTGGAACCTCCGCCGCCCCCACTCCAATTACCGCAAAGGCCCGCGGAAGTGCGCACAGAGACGAAAGTCTCTCAGGGAGCAATAAGTAAGAATAAAGGCCAAAAATAGCGGTGTCAAGGGCAGGAACGGCGTGGTAGAGCCTACCCACATGATGCCCAATCTCCGAGCCGTCACTTCCACTGGTGCCGTTCCTCACTGACAAACCGCCGCCATTCTCCTAAACTTTTCTCCGTCAGCAAACTGGTCCACGGACATCCCCGTCCAGCGGAAGAAAGGAAGTGCTCCGCCATGCTGCCCTAATCTTCGAGCAAGCTGAAACTCTCCTTCGACACCGTCTTCTACTACGTCACCAACATGGAAGCATCCATCGCCTTCTATCGCGACACCCTCGGGCTCTCTCTGCTTTCGCAGGACTACGTCGCGCGCTTCGATCTCGATGGCGTGCTCATCGAACTCGTGCGCGTGCCGCCCGGATCGGTGGTCCCCGGCAACGGCAATGCCCGCCTTTGCTTTTCCGTCGCCCACTTGCATGAGACGTTGGAGCAAATGCACGCTCTCGGCATCCCGACCAGTGATATCAAGAACAAGCAGGGCGGAAAACTGGCCTTCTTCCGCGACCCCGACGGCAACCAACTCTGCCTCTGGGAGTACGCCGCAGCCGAGGATGCCAGAGAGATCGTGAAGTCAGCCGTGCTCCACCGCTAACAGGTTGCGAAAAACTCCGGCTTCGTATCAGGGTATCGCTTTAGCGATACCGTAAGTCCCTCAAAATCAGACGCCCCTTTAGGGGCTGAGGCGGCTTTACCGCGGCAAGATCTTGCTGGCAGGCCCTGATGCCAGTGCGATTCGTATCAGGGCATGCCTTCAGGTACGCCGAAAGCGTTTAGAATGAATGCCTCTTCAGGCGCTGGATCTCAGAAAGTTCGATCTTTCGCCGCCGGTTCCTAGGGATGTGCTAGACTATCCCTATGCCAACCCTATACGTGGAAAACGTGCCCAGGGACCTCTACGAAGCCCTGCGCGCCCGCGCCCGCAAGAAGCGCAGCTCCATCGCCGCCGAGGTCATCGCGCTGCTGAAGGACGCCGTGCCCACCGCGGCGGAACTGAAACAACGCCGTCGGTTCTATGAGGATTTGATGGAACTCCGCTCCCACCAGCCTTCCGGAAAAGGTCCCTTCCCCTCTGCCGAAGAGATGATCCGCGAGGATCGTGAGCGGTGAAGACTTTCGTCGTGGACGCCAGCGTCGGCGCCAAGTGGGCGTCACCTGAGATCGTCGAGCCTCTCGCCGCTCCCGCCGACCGCTTTCTTCGTGCTTACGTGGATGGAACAATCCAGGTGGTCGTCCCGGATTTGTTCTGGCTCGAGATCGGCAGCTTTCTTTGGAAAGCCGCGAAGCGTGGCACGATAACATCGGCATTGGCGCGCCGCGCCCTCGAAGCGATGCTCAATCGGGACTTCCCGACTCTGCCGAGCCGAGCTTTTCTGCCAGATGCGTTCAAAATCGCCACCGATTTTGACCGAACCATTTACGACAGCACTTATGTAGCGATGGCCACTGCCACAGGGACTGAACTCATCACCGCCGACGAGCGCCTGGTAAACGCCCTTGGAAGCCGCTTCCCCGTCCGCTGGCTGGGAGCTTTCTAGGCGGAACGCCTTCCGCTTCTGCGTTATACTAAGACACTGGCGATGGAGTTCGCCGTTAACCGCCCGTTCGGCTGATGACTCCTACAGAACTTTTGCAGGAGTACTCCATCGTGAACTGTCACGCCAACTATCTTTTCAACTATCTATGGATCGCGCTCGGCGCCGTGGTTGGAGCCAGCGCCCGCTACTTCCTCAGCACTCTAATCGCCCGCGACTTCTCCTCCGCGTTCCCCTATGGCACGCTGCTGATCAACATCACCGGCAGCCTCGTCCTCGGATTTTTTCTCGTGTTTTCGACCGAACGCGCTCTGCTCGACCCGCGCTGGCGCCTGCTGGTCGCCATCGGCTTCTGCGGTTCCTACACCACTTTCTCCAGCTATGCCTTCGAAAGCTTTTCGCTGATGGAGCAGGGGCAATGGCTCCTGACCGGCATCAACATTGTGGCCAGCAACGCGCTCTGCCTCGCCGCCGTTCTGGCTGGCGCCGCGCTTGCCCGGGGTTTGTAGAATAGGAGTTAGCGTCGTTATGGCCGTTCAAGTCACCATCTATCTCACCGAAGGCGATTCCTGGCATCATCGCCCGCTGCATCTGGAAATCCTGAAATATCTGCGCGAGGAAAATGTCTTCGGAGCCGTCGCCTTCCACGCCGTCGCCGGCTTTCTCGGACGAGGCCGCGTCCACACCGCGCACCTCGTCGAAGCCGGAGGCGAACTGCCCGTCGTGATCTCCTTCGTCGATACCGACGAGCACGTCAACCGCGTTCTCCCGAAGCTGCGAGAGATGGCCGCGCATCGCCTCATCGTCCGCGAGAATGTCGTCATCGAGCAGGGCAGTTTGGACTGAGGGGGGAATACACGGAAGACGTAAAGCGGGCTCCGTACAACGAGCGCGCCACCCGGCGCCAAGAGGAAGTTCGGGCAGAGCAATGAGTTCAGATCGCCGGACACCAGACCGTCGCACCAGCGATACGGAGCGCCTCGCGGTATCCGGCGAGTTGCGAGCCTCTGGTTCTCGGCACGACTTGGGTTCATGCGGCGTTGTTGGCGTAGAAGCGAACCAGTTGCTTCGCATTGCGAGTCTAGCCGAGCAGTTCAATAGCGATCAAATCACGGAGGATGCCCGTTCCGCCGCCGAGCGCATTGCGGAGGGGCGTTTCTACGTAGCCTGCGTCGGCCAGTTCAAACGCGGCAAATCCACCCTGTTGAACGCCTTGATGGGTAAGCCCATCCTGCCCAGTGGGGTGGTTCCGGTCACGGCTGTCCCCACGATATTGAGATTCGGAGAAACCCTCGGGGCACGTGTTCGCCTAAAAAGTGATGAATGGACGGACATTGCCATAGCCACGATTGAGGAGTACGTGTCCGAAGTACGGAACCCGGAGAACAGCAAGGGAGTCGCGGGGTTGGAAGTATTTGTGCCCAGCCCGCTGCTGGCACAGGGCATGTGCTTTGTGGACACGCCGGGGCTCGGCTCCGTGTTCGCGGGCAACACCGCTGCCACACACGCATTTCTCCCGCACATCGACGCTGCTATCGTCGTGATCGGTGCCGATCCTCCAATCGCCGGAGACGAATTGGCGCTGGTCGAGAGCGTTGCAAAAGAAATTCCCGACATCCTGTTCGTCTTGAACAAGGCAGATCGCGTCACCAAGCCCGACCGGGATGCGGCAGTTTCTTTTGCCCGACAGGTGCTTGAAAGCCGGCTTCAGCGCCCTGTCCGTTCGATTTTCGAAATCAGTGCCCTCGAACAACTCGACAACGGTGGTTCTCCGAGAGATTGGGCGCTACTGGTAAACGCGCTGGAACAATTGGTGCAGCGTTCAGGCCGGAAACTTGTCCACGATGCTGAGGATCGTTCAGTGCGACGTTTATCGAGTCAACTCCTTGTTGTGGTGAAGGAGGAGCGAGACGCGTTGACTCGACCTTTCGATGAGTCTGAGAGGCGGATCAGCCAACTACGAGAGATAGTGTCGCAAGCTGAGCAGTCCCTGAATGACCTCGGATACCTGTTCTCCGGCGAACAACAGCGCCTGTCAAAGACGTTTGGCGATCACCGGGATTTCTTCCTCAAGTCCGTGCGAGAGGTGGCGCACCACGAACTTGGTTCGGCCCTGGAGTCACTGCCGCGAACTAACGGACCTCGGTATCGGCGATCTGCCATGCGGGCGGCTCAAGACGTGGCTCGGAATCACACGATGCCGTGGTTGGAAACCGAGAAAACAAAAGGAGAGGAAGCGTACCGCAAGATAGCAAAGAGATTCACTGATTTGACAACTGACTTCTTGTCCAAGACGCGTGGCGTCCGAACCACCGAACTGGAGTACTTGCCAAAAGAGTTGAATGCTGAACAGGATTTCCGAACTCGCTCTGAGTTTCAATTCTACGAGTACATCGTTTTGGCCATTCCGGCTTCCCCTGTGCGCTACGTTGCCGACCTAATGCTCGGCGCTATTCGGGCGCACTCGGTGATTGATGCCGCCGCCCACGATTTTCTCGATCTTCTCTTGGAGACCAACAGCGAGCGCGTGCGCAACGATCTTGAGGAACGCGTAACCAGGAGCCGCCGTTCTCTCGAAGCCGAGATACGCGCCGTGCTGCGTGAACTGAGCGCGGTCGCGGAGCGGGCGCTGGCTCGCGCACGCGCTGCCCACGCAGCCGGTGCCCCGTCCGTTGAATCGTCATTAAAAAAACTGTCGGGCATAGAGGCTGAACTCGCTCGCCTAAGCGGAGCCGAAACTTCTCATCTGGGGCATTCATGAGTCCGACCGCCATCTATGGAAGAGATGCTGAGTTTGAGCAACTCCGGCAATTGGTGTCTCGTCGTCGTTCCTTCCTGCTTCACGGTCCCGCTGGGGTTGGCAAAACACTGCTCCTGAAACAACTGGCAGTCGAAGTACCCGAGATGGTGTATTGCGACGAATCTTCCAGCAACCAAGCTGTTTTTCGGAAGCTTGCGGCTGGACTGTTTGCAAGAAAGAATCGCCGCGTCCTCCAAGCCTGTGGGACTCGTGGTCTGAACGCCATCAATGACAAGTCCGCCGTCTCTATCCGGGGGATCGTCACAGGTGCTTTGCGTGAAGCCAGCCATTGGATTGTGCTCGACCACCTGAAATCTCCGTCCCAGTCGTTTGCTGCCTCACTGAAGGATGTGTGCAATTGGACGGCAACCCCGCTCATTGCGGTTGCCCGCTCCGCGCACATGGAAGACGTCGGGTTCTTGTTGCCGATGTTCTCCGATCGTTCCGACAAGTATGCCCTGCGGAATTTCGATTCGCATACGGCAAGAGGGTTCGCCGTGCGAACCGCACAAGAGATGCACCTAAACGCCGCAAATCAGGACGAAGCGATTCAGAAATTCGTTCACTACAGCAAGGGAAATCCCGGCGCGATTCTCGCCATGCTCGAAATGGCAGCCAGTCCGAAATACGTTACCGGGCAGCACGTCAAGCTTTCTCCCCTGTACATAGACTTCAGGCTGAGGTGGGGTGCCACTCATGGATGATGGGCTCACTGACAATCATCGTAGAGTCATCGCGAGCGGCATGCTGGTGGTCGATGCCGCAGCCGTTCGTATACTCGATCTCTTGGAGGACCGGAATTCGCCAACCGCAATGAAGGTCATCGAGGGCTCCGTTACTGAAAGTGAAAGTGAACAGGCCAGGGCGAGTCTGCTTCAACTTCAGGCGCTCATCGCTTCTTTTGTGCGAAAGTATGATCTCCAGCCCTCAAAGAAAAACCTCCGTCGCATCCTGGCAGCGGACGTATCCCAGATATGGGTGGCTTTGGAGGACAGCCGGCCCGTCCGAATCCGCGGATACGGCGCCATGCCCATCTCCAGTGCCGAATCGCTGGAAGCGGATTTGCAGGAGATGTTGCTTCTTGCCAACAGACTCAGGGCGCTTCTGAATTCCTAATCCCGGCTGGTCTGCATTACCTCACTTCATCCCCAGCGCCCGCAGCACGCCCTCATCCACCACCGCCTTCCCATCTTTCTTCGTGACCACGCCAAATGATCCCGAGTAGTCCCACATCGCCCACCCAATCCCGTTGCGCTCGAGAGCGGTTCTTACATCGTGCAACCACGCGGCGCGGTCCTCGGGATCGGAATACTCTCGATATACGCCAAACTCGTTGCACACCAGCGGAACCCCGCGCCGCCGCGCCCACTCCGCTGCCTGCTTCATTTCGGATTCAATCCGTGCGGCGTCCCAGTGCTCGCGCCCATAGCGGATCACCTGCAACCGGTCCACTTCACTTGGCGCCAGCGCCGCCGCGCGCTCCGCCGACTCCGCCGTCGACGGATATCTCACGCCCCGCAGCCAGTGCCAGTAATACGCGCTCCAAGTCGCGCCCTGATGCGTGAAGATGTACGGCTCATAAAAGTGAAAGTTGTAAATGATATTCGGATCGCGCAGCGGTTCCTGGAAGACCAGCTCGTCGTCATTCGACCAGCGCGCGCCCGCCGCGATGATCGTGTGTCGCTGGCGCGCCCTCCCGGATCGCCGCCGCCAGCTTCGCTTGCACACCCAGCCAGCGATAGCGGTCGGTGAACTCCGGCTCATTCAGAATTTCCAGAAACACGCGGTCCGCATCCAATCCAATGCCGAGTAATGCGCGGCCAGCGCTCGCCAGAAGTCGGCAAACCGCTCGACAAAATCATCATCCTTCGCCAAACGCGCCTTGAAGTCGCTCTCCGGATGCAGATCGATCACAACCGCCAGCCCGTGGTCGAGAATCATCTTCACCGCCGCATCCAGATGGCCCAGGTATTCCGCTGGAATTTTGTTCGGCTCGCCCGCCGTAAACATCGGCTGCGGATTTACGCTCAACCGCACGTGATCGAAGCCCATCGACTTGATCAGCGCGATATCCTCGGCCGTCGTCCACGCCTGAAAATGTTCCGGCGTGTAGCCGCGCTTGTCATACACCTGCGCGAACCACTCACTGGCGTTGATTCCCCGCTTCAACTTTTCCGCCCGCGAGAATGCCAGCGAAGCTTTGGCGCTCGCGGCCGCGCCAGTCTGCGCCATCGCGCAACCTGCCACAAGACCAGCCAATAATAGGGTTGCGACCCCCAATTTCACTCGACAGATTCTTACTCGACTCATCGCCGGCAGTCCCTTCCCCATTGCTATACTGATGGCCACTGATCGATCCAACAAAAGACTAGCCCATGATTCCCTGCCAGCGCCATCTCTTCGATATCCCCGACGATGTCGCCTACCTGAATTGCGCCTACATGTCGCCGCTGATGAAGCCGGTGTTAGAAGCCGGAACCGCGGGGCTCGCCCGCAAAGCGCATCCGTGGGAACTCACTCCCGACAAATTCTTTACCGGCTCCGACGAGTTCCGCGCCACCGCCGCGCAGCTCATCGACGGTTCCGCCGACTGCATCGCCATCGTTCCCTCGGCCAGCTACGGCATCGCCACCGCCGCGCGAAATCTGCCGGTCAAGAAAGGCCAGAGCATTCTCGTACTCGCGGATCAGTTCCCGTCCAACTACTATCCGTGGCAGCGGCGGGCGGAAGGAACCGGCGCTGCGCTGAAAGTCGTTCCCTGGCCTGAGGATGATGATTGGACCGCCGCTGTGCTCATTTCCCTGACCGCCGACGTGGCCATCGCCGCGCTCCCGCACGTGCAGTGGACGAGCGGCGGAAGACTCGACCTGGTCCGCATCGGCGAAGCTTGCCGAAAGCTCGGAACTGCGCTGGTTCTCGATCTCACCCAGTCGCTTGGCGCGCTTCCATTTAGCGTGCGCGACGTGCAGCCGGATTTCGCCGTCGCCGCCAGCTACAAATGGCTGCTCGGCCCCTATTCCGTCGGGTTTCTCTATGTCGCTCCAAAATGGCACGGCGGAATGCCGCTCGAAGAGAATTGGATTCAGCGCGCCAACGCCCGCGATTTCTCGACCCTCATCCTCTATACGGAAAACTACGACGCGGGCGCGCGGCGCTTCGACATGGGCGAGCGCTCCAACTTCGCGCTGCTGCCCGCCGCCGTGCGTGCCATGAAGCAGTTGCTGGATTGGGGAGTAGCGCAGATCTCCGAGACCGCCGGCGCGCTTAATCGTCAACTGGCCGAGGCGGCAGCGGACTTGGGATTTTCCGCGCCTGCCGAACCGTTGCGCGCGCCTCACTACCTGGCGCTGCGGAGAAAAGAGGCGATCCCGAAGCAACTTCCCGAAATGCTCGCGAGAGAGAAAGTGTTCGTCAGCGTCCGCGGAAGTTCGATTCGAGTGACGCCGCACGTCTACAACACGGTCGAGGACGGCGAGCGCCTCATCGCATGCCTGCGTCGCATCGCCTCTCGAAGTGCGACTTGAGAAGCAATCTCTCGACAAGTCAGACAATGGAGCGACGGGCGTCTCGCCCGTCCGGCAGTTTGGTGGCGGGGCGCGGACGCCCGACTCTCCACCAACGCTTCGCGGACTACTGTTTAAGAGCCGCGGCTCGCCGCTGCGCCAGCGACGCCGCCTCAGAGGCTGGATTTTCCTTTTCCACCTGGTCGTAAATCTTCTTGGCTTCGTCCGGCTTTTGCCGTGACTCGTAGAACCCGGCGAGTTCGAGCTGCGCCGTCGCCTTGCTGACGACGAGCGTAGGCTTATCGATCAACTGCTTATAAAGATCCACCGCTTGCGTGTCCTTATTCTCCGTGCGATAAACCGAAGCCAGCGCAAATTTGCCCAACGCCGCAAGGTCGGCGTTCGAAGAGCCGGCCGCCTCCTGCAGACTGCGCTCCGCTGCCGGGTTGTCGTTAAGCTGCGCCGAGGCCAATCCCACAAAATAGCGCGCCATGTCGGCAGTGTGGGTGCGCGGATATTTATCGACGATGGCCTGGAACTGCTTGCGCGCTGCCGTGGCACGCTCCGCGGTCGACGCGAAGCTGTCGTAACCCGGTTGCGCGGGCACGCCTGCCGGACGCACCGGCGTTTCAAAGGTGCGGACCGCCGTCGAAAACTCGGCGCTCGCCTTCTCGTCCTGCGAGTTGACGTAGTACCAGCCGCCAAACGCGATCGCTCCGATGACCACAACCGCAATCACAGCGGCAATGATTTTCGACTGGTGCTCCGCGCTCCAGTTGGCGGTCTTCTCCGCCGCTTCGAGCGTGACCTTGCTGAAACGGTCTTGTTTCAGTTGATGCCGGGTTTCTGCGCGCACGGGCTTCCTTCTTCGCTTAAAGGTAGGATGACAATTGTTTAGTCTAACAGGCCGATTTCCAGAGCGTCAAAGCAAACGCCGGCGCAAGACCAAGCTGTTGGTAAAGGCAGCGGACAGGAGTGTCCGCGCCCCACAAAAAACTATTGCGCGGTTTCCAGCAGACCCTTCTCGGCTTTTTCCTGGCACGCGATGCAATGCCGGGTCCAGGGCACGGCTTCGAGGCGCTTGGCGTTGATCTCTTTGCCGCAAGAAACGCATTCTCCGAAGCTGCCTTCGCGAATGCGGGCCAGTGCGCCATCGACCATATTGAGCAACTGGCGGTCGTTGTTGCTCTGGCTGAAGAGGAATTCCTTGTTATAGGAACTGGCGGCGCGATCGGCGACATCCTGCGTCGCCTCATCGTCGGCGGTACGACCATCCTGCTGATTGCGGACAACCATGTGGCGCAGCTCGTTGCGCCGGGTTTCCAGTCTTTTTCTGAATGTCTCTAGTTTCTTCTTATCCATGATTGCTGCCTGCGATTGCTGCCTTCCGTGAAGCATAAGTCGCGCCTCACAGGCTCCCCATCGCGCATAAAGTCAAACAAGTATCCTAAGCGCGGGAGAGATCGCGCGTCAACTGGAGGACGCGGGGGGTGAAATCTACTGTGTGACTTCAGTCATGCCGCAAAATGCAGCCCCTCGCTGCGCTTGATTTGATGTCAATTCATGAAGGATGTCGCTCGTACGCCGAACCTCGTATGCCGAACGCCGTCCTATCCCGTAGCTGCCGCCTGGTGTAGAATTTGAAAGTCAAACCCCACGCTGTCATCTTCGGCAGCGGATTCCATCGGGACGTAGCGCAGCCTGGTAGCGCACTTGCTTGGGGTGCAAGGGGTCGCGAGTTCAAATCTCGCCGTCCCGACCATTTCAAATTGAGCCCTTGATCTCAGAATTTGGCAGGCACGCCCATCCCACAATTTTGAACTGATCTGTTGGATAGTTGGTGAATCGCCTGGTCACATCAACTATCCTCGTTCAGCTTGTTACAAGTGCAGTGAAGTCAAACTACAGCTTGCAATTGTGCGAGGTCGATAGTGGAGATATCGAGCGTATTCTTACGCTCAACCGGCTGGGTGTCCGCTGCCTGGGCATCGCCGACGGCTGGGGCAACCCGGCCTGCCGCTGATGATGGCAGCGAGAGGTTATAGCAGCGCACCGTGACTTTGATCCATTCTGTAATGGGCCGGTCCACGATCAGGTATAGCACGTAAGTGGCGTTGGCACCGCGCGCGATGTTCAGCACCGTGGATATCGGCATCTCCTCCTCGGCGTGGGTCCGGCCACCGAACTCGTCCTTGGCGAGCGCCACATGCTTGGTTGCCAGGTAGGAGTACACATCATCCACCACTCTGTGAAACACGTCCGGCTTGCTGTAATTAATATGCGCCTTGGTCCGTTGCACGAAGACAAACACGGTCACCGGATTGTCTGTGGCGCCGCTGGACGCTGGGGACGACTGCGGGCAGAGAAACCCGCAAATGCCGAGCACAAACACACAGATCCCCCAAAACCGCAGAAAGATCCGCAATTGGAGATTCATGTTGTACCTCCGCAGCGAGTGACGGAGGGGACTCGCCTGTGTATGCCTGGGTTCGGATGGCGATCAGTCCATACGGTTCCCGTACGCTGCAAGGCCATGTCCTCAGTCCACATTGGCAGTGAGAGCAGAGCCTTGTTTTACGTCAACGTTCTTGCCGTGCTGGTTCAGCCCTGGACGAAACAGACGGATGGCAATCTACCGCGGGCTCTAGAATCCGCCGGTCAAAAAGTGTATCCCAAGTCTACCGCGGTCACGGTGATCTCAATCACAGATTTCCGTGATTGTCGCTGGAAGCAGGATGGACCGGCCAGAGCGTCTGAACGTCGAAGCCAGGGCGTCTGCATCTGTTCTTAGCAGCAGTTGGGAAACCGCAGGTCGCTCCCCGTCGGCGATTGCTCTTACAATCATTAGGTAGAAGGCGGAGCAATCACTGGGCCGGGTTCGGCACGTTGCCGGCCCGTCAGTCTTGCAGAAAAGGTCGAAAATCGTCCGCTCGGGCCGGCCGTTTACCTCTGCAAGCCCAGCCCTCTGTGATCCCCGCCCTTGCATTTTTCCTGCGTTTGGAGCAACGTTTTTAGTGCGAAAGGAGTGCCCCCGACATCATGATCAACCTTCTCATCCGCCACGAGGTCGCCGACTTTACAGCTTGGAAAGCGGCGTTCGATTCCGCCTTCGACTTTCGACGCAAATACGGCGAGTGCGGTTGCCGTATTTTCCGCAGTGCTGGAAACGCCAACGACCTTACACTTTTCTTCGAATGGGAGAGTCTGGAGAAGGCGCGCGCATTCATCGCCTCCGACGAACTCAAAGCCAAAATGGCGAGTGCAGGTGTCAAGGGCCAGCCTCGAGTCGACTTCCTCACTGAGGTACACAGCGTCCGGCGCAGCTCGGCCGACTGAGCGTGCAGGACTGACACTGCTGTCCACCAAGCTGTCCACCACGATCGCCATACCCTTGATCGCTGTACCTTGGGGCAGAGTTCCCGTTTGGGAGGCTCGGAATCTATTTCCGCCCGCCCGCATCCAATGGGCTTGAACCGGCAAACAGGACCGGAGCCATCCTTACTGTTCTGGCAATCTCCTCCTCTTCTGGCTTGCCCCCAAATTCGTTATTTACAGGAGAACTTGATGCCTAAGAAACCAAGCTCCAGCAATTCGCACAAAGCTTCAGCGCAACCCCGCTACCACCAGACCGCCCGCGAACTCCAGGCCTTTGGCACCGTAAACAGTGTGATGCCGTTGCAATTGGAAGAACCCATCCGGCTGGAAATAACCGAGCGGCTCAATCAACTCTTAGCCGACACCATCACTCTTCGGGATCTCTACAAGAAGTCCCATTGGCAGGTGTCCGGAGCCACTTTCTATCAACTCCATCTTCTATACGATAAGCACTACGGAGAACAGAACGAGATCGTCGACACCATCGCGGAACGCATCCAGCTTCTGGGCGGAGTCAGTATCGCCATGGCCGCCGACGTCGCCGAGTTGACCCGGATTCCGCGTCCGCTCAAGGGCCGCGAAGAGGTTCCCGCGCAACTGTCTCGCCTGCTCGACGCACACGAGCTCATCATCACCTATTGCCGTGAACTCGCGGAGTTGGCCACCAAACTAGGCGACCCCGGCACCAACGATCTGGTGGTGAGTGATGTCCTTCGCCCCAGCGAACTGCAAGCCTGGTTCCTGAGCGAACACCTGGTCAATGCGCCACTGGTCGAAGCCGAGCCCCTGCGGCAATCGGCATAAGACAAAAATCGATTTGCGATGGAATGCACGCGGGCTCTTCATGGCCCGCGTTTTTACATTTGCCGGACTGATCCAGCGGAGAGACTAGGGGTTCGTATCAGGGCATCGCTTTAGCGATGCCGAAAGTTCTTCGAGCGAGGACGCCCGTTTGCGGCCAGCGGCAGTCCGGCGACTCTAGTGGCGTGCGGAAAGAATGTGCAGGATCTGCTGCAGTTCATTCCGCAAGTGCGCCACATTCACGGAAGGACCCACCGGAAACGGAAGCGCGGTCTGGCTCCGATCCGGACTTGTTTTCCTCGCGCAACTGCACCCGCGCACCCGCGATGGTGAAGCCGTCTTCGTACAGCAGTTTCTTAATGCGCACCACGGATTCCACATCGCGCTTGCGGTACATGCGCTGCCCGGTGCTGCTTTTTACTGGCCGGAGCTGCGGAAATTCTGTTTCCCAGAACCGCAGCACGTAGGCGGGCAGACGGCACAAGCTGGCCACTTCGCCGATGCGGAAATAGAGCTTGTCCGGAATCATGATTTCGGCGTTGCGCGCGTTCTTCGTCGCTTTCTTGCGCAGGCTCATGGAGGCCGCTTCCGTACTCCTATATACGCGTTTCTAGCACGAGCCGCGCCGCCGGACAACCCCCAAAAGTACTCCCCAACTGCAGACCGCCCGCCGCCAGCGCGTTTTGATGCTCCGCTTTCCTGCAGGCTGCGCAAAAACTCGGGGCCTGACGTTGCTTTGAAGGGGCGCGGCTTCAGCCGCGCCATAGGTGCCCCAAAATCAATGGCAACTTTAGCCGCTGAGACAAAACTGCGACGCGGAAATGACTCTTTCCGCGGCCTGCAACTTACGGCGCGCTCCGGTGAAGGCGAAACCCTAACTCACGCGACGAACGTTTCTAGCCAGCCCGGCCAGGCTGATTCCCAATCCCGCGAGCATGACCAAACCCACAACCGCGAGCGTAGCAGCGGACACCCCGCCCTTGTGCAGGAACACGAACCAGCGATCCCATCCCAGCCCGAGACGCGCCGGTTCGCCGCTTCCCAGGTACTTCCACAACAAATGAATCTGCCCGCTCAGCGAGTACGAGAGCCGGTAAGTCCAGTTGGCATCGTAGTAGCGCCCGCGCGGGACTTGGTCTTCCATAAAACTCGTGGCGAGTGAGACACATTGAACCAGCGCCCCCAGAACGAGCAGCAGCAGAGCGATCTTTCTTATGCGCGCTGCGTTTGTTTTCGCCCCGCTGAAGGGCGCCGCGTCTTCGCCGAGCATCGGCCCCAATGCCAGCGACAGCAGTACGATCGACGGGACCATATACCTCGGTCCCACGCAATACCCACCTTCCCACTGGGTATAGCGGGCAAAGAAAAAGAGATACACCAACGGAAACATCATGGCCACCGTCGCCGCGCCCCGCTCCAGTTTCCAAAGGCGCCGGAGTCCAGCCAGCGCCAGAATCACCGGAGGCGCGAATACAAATACCGACTTGCCGGGAGACAACAGGAATCCGTAAAGGCCTTTCCCGAGCGGCGTATCAAAAGTATTCAGGCGCTTGGCGCCTTCTGCAGCCGTCGGATATCCAAACTGAAACGGACCGCCAAACAACAGCGCATTGCGCGCCAGTAGAGCCATCACTCCGATTCCCGATGTCGCGCACAAGAAAAACGCGGCGCGCAGCGCAGGCTTTCCGTCACGCACCAGCACCGCCAGCGCAAACACAGGAATCGCAAGAACGTTGGTTGGACGCACTAACGTGGCCACTCCCAGTACCAGCCCCGCAATGGACGCGGTCCGCAAAGCAATCGGGGCGTGGCCACGGCCGAAAAGCAGCAGCGCCACTCCTGCAAAAATCGCAGCCGACAACGGTTCCGAGAACAGCCACCCGGAATAGGCAAAGATCGGCGTGCCCAGACCCACCATCGCCGCGGCAAACAGGGAAGTGCGCGCACCAACCCCGATCCCACCCAGCAACAGGAAAAAGAAAGCTACGGTCAGCGCCGAAAAAGTCGCGCTGCTCAAGCACGAAGAGAACGCCACCACCAGATCGATATCGTCGGCGGGCACGCCCGGTAATCGGGCCAGCAAATACTGCCCCAGGGCATACCAGGGCGTGCAAAGCAAAGCCTGTCCCGGTGGATACGCCGCGCGCGGCTGGCCGTTCAGATCTCGCCGTCCGTAGAAATTATGCAACTCCACAGCTTGTGGGACAGCCGTAGACCCGCGCAGCACCAGGCTCTCCGTCGTGTAGAGAATGTTGTACTCGTCCGGCGTACGAACTCGGCCGGTGGAAGTCAGCAGGTAGAAAAACTGGAATGCCGCAAAAAGCCACCAGGCAATGCGTCGCGACGAGTGCGGGCGGGCGTGATTCGCGACCGATGCAGACGAAATGCTGGAAGTGGGCACGGTGACTCGATCGTATCAATTGTTAGAAGTGGAGTGCCGGGCGTCCCCGCCCGGCCGCCGCACTGCCGGACTGGCGAGGTCGTCCGCCCCTCCACCGCAGATGGAAAAGCCTCTCAAGAGGTGCTTCTCCTGAGAGGCTTTGGGGAACTTCTGAACGAGCATCCGTCCGCTTAGTGTTTCTTTTTCTTGGCGGCTTTCTTCTTGGTTGCCATGAAGTATTTTCCTCCGTTTGAACGATTTTTTTCTCCCAAGGTTCTCGACAGGGCACCTTGATGCCCGAACTACTCAATCTGTCGTATGAGTAGCTGTCCTACCACAAGATATTGCCACTTGTATGTAATTTGTCAATGAAAATTTCACTATGCCGAACGATTTTGGTGTGGCACGTGCTCCGCTCGCTCGGGCGGACTCGCGCAGAATTTCACCGCTACGGCAGAACCTTCCCCTCAACAACCAGTGAGGACGCGATACCTGTGCGATAATTTCAAGAAATCTATGTCAGAACACAAAGTCTTCTGCGCCAAATTAAAACAGGAATTGCCTGGGCTCCCCGAGCCTCCCTTTGACAGCGACTTGGGAAAAAAGATCTACGAACACGTCTCGCAACAGGCATGGAGCCAGTGGGTGGAACACTGCAAAATGTTGCTGAACGAATATCGCCTGAACCCGGCGCGCAAGCAGGATCAGGAAGTCATCGTGCAGCAGATGGAGCAGTTTTTCTTCGGTGAGGGCGCGGCCCGTCCAGCCGAATACGTCCCCCCGAAGCAATGAGTGCATAGCGGCCAGCGGACCGGGCTAAAACCGGCGCGGGGCAAGCCGTCCGTGCTGTCAGCCGGTTTTACAGGCCGCTTGGAGGCAGGTTACTGACGGATTACCTCCGGCCTCTCAATTAGTTCCCAATTCATCACCTCGTAACACTCTGCGGCGACAATAATAGCTGTGCCGCCGCAGGTCATAGCACCGCAGATTTATGACACGCTGATCCTCTCCGATCTGCACCTCGGCGCGGACATGAGCCGCGCCCGCGAGGCGTTGTGCGTTCTCCGCGAAAATCAATATCGCCGCCTCATTTTGCTGGGCGATATTTTTGCCGACCTCAATTTCGGACGCCTCAAAAAAGAGCACTGGAAATTTCTCGGCTTCATTCGCAAGCTCTCCAATCCCAAGCGCAACGTCGAAGTGGTCTGGGTCGAAGGCAATCACGACCACGGTTTGGCCCCCATCATGTCTCATCTGGTGGGCGTCCGGGTGTACCACGAATATCAATGGGAATATCGGGGCCTGCGCCACATCGCCGTGCACGGTCACCAGTTCGACAGCTTCGTGGTGAGCAACGTCCGCGTCAGCTACCTGATCGGGACGCTGCTCTATCTGCAACTGCAGAAGTGGGATTCGAAAAGTAAAGCTGTGACCCGTTTCCTCGACCGGCTCGGCACGCGCTGGCTGCGTTTGTCGCCAAAGGTTGCCGAAGGCGCCTTGGCTCACGCCCGTCATCATCACGCGGCGCGCATTTTCTGCGGCCACACCCATGCCGCCTTGCACAAACACGAGCACGGAACCGATTATTTCAATTGCGGAGCCTGGATTGACGAGCATCCTACCTATATCACCGTTGGTGAAGAGGGAGTCCAGATCCATGAATACCTTGATCGGCCTGATAACGATCGGACTGACGATCATCACCCCGGCGAAGAACCAAGCCCGGCTGATTACGAGCCGGCTGAATTCGCCGACGAGGCGGGCCTACTAGAAGATGGCGAGTACGAAGGTGTCGGTCGCTGACGCTAGCTCCACCGACGGCGCGGCCTTCTGTAAAATTCAACCACCGACGAGGCAAGAGATCTCTTGCGCAAACTGACCATCGTTTTTCACCACGCCGGCGGAGGACATCAAAGTGCCGCCGACGCGCTCAAAGCCACGCTCGCCAGCCACGAACATCCCTGGGACGTCAGTCTGCTCGACATTCAGGAGTTGCTCGATCCCCTCGACCTGATTCGGCGCGCCACCGGCCTGCGCATTCAAGACACCTACAACCTGATTCTGCGCAAAGGCTGGACGCGCTTTACGCCGCAACTCCTGCTCATTCTGCAGACGGCCATCCGTCTCTACCATTCTCCGATCGTGAAAGCGCTCCACGCTTACTGGGCCCAGCATCCGGCGGACTTGGTGCTCTCCGTAATCCCGCACTTCGATCGCGAGATCGCCGACAGCCTTCGCCCCGCTTTCACAAAAACGCCTGGCACAAGAACTCCCTTTGTCACACTAATCACGGATTTAGCCGATTACCCGCCACACTTCTGGATCGAGCGCGAATCGGAATTCATCATCGTCGGCACGGAACGCGCCCGGCAGCAAGCCTTAACCATCGGCCACGACGCCGGCCATATTTTCCAGACATCGGGAATGATCCTGAAGCCCAGGTTCTACGAAAAGGCCACCGTCGATCGCGTCGCGGAACGGAAGCGCCTCGGCCTGGAACCCGATTGTCCAACAGGCATTGTCCTGTTCGGAGGCTATGGCTCCAAGGTGATGGTCGAGATCGCCAAGCAACTCAACCAAGCCGGCAGCGGCGTCCAATTAATCCTGATCTGCGGGCACAACCAGAAACTCGCCGCGGAGCTCAAGAATCTGCCGGCCCAAAAGCCAATCCTGGTCGTAGGATTTGCTCAGAACGTTGAATACTACATGGCCTTGGCCGATTTCTTCATCGGGAAACCGGGTCCCGGCTCGATCAGCGAGGCGCTGCAGTTCCACTTGCCCGTCATCGTGGAATGCAATTCCAAAACGCTGCCCCAGGAGCGCTACAACGCGGAATGGGTGACGGAAAACGGTTACGGGATCGTAGTGCCGAGCTTCAAAAGAATTGCGCCCGCCGTCCAGCGCTTACTCGATCCCGCAACTTTCGATGAGTTCCATCGCCAGGTCAACCAATACTCCAACCAAGCGCTGTTGGAAGTGCCCGCAATCCTGGAACAATGCGCGCAGCACATGTCGGCTTCCACTCAATCTCAGGCGGCTGTCTAGTTTGAGGGACTTTCCACGCCTGTCGCCGCTTTCACGAATTGTCATCCCGAGCAAAGCGAGACTTAGAGCGTATTTCATAAATCGGTTTTGGGTAGGGCCCGGAAGAATGCGGGCTTCACAGGCTGCGGAAAAACTCTGATTCACGCAGGTTGTTGGGAAGGGCACGACTTCAGTCGTGCCGTAAGTCGTTAGAAATGTGTTGCGCTTTAGCGCCTGCGGTGAGCTTTTCGCGGCCTTGGTTGAGTTTTTCCGCAGCCTCTTCAGCCCCTGAGGGACGTGCCTTGCGAGCTGAAAGGCATTTATGAAACACGCTCTAGAAATACAGCTTGCCGCGTCTCAGGATTGTCAGAAAGATGATCGGGCAGTCAGTGGAACAGCCTTGCAAACATCCCGCCGAGCTTTCTGAAGAAGCCGCGCACCGGCCCGTGATTCGCCGATGCCGTCTCCGTGCGAGCCGTTTTCGAAGTTTTGTTCGCGGGCGGAGGAAGCGGAGCGGCCAAAGCAGGAGCCGCTCGTGGACGCGAATCGAGCGGCCAAGCACGCACATCCTCAACCGGCGCCGGCGGAGGGTCGCTCCCGTGGAACACGAACGGCGCCTCCACCTGTACGTGAAGTTCATTCGGCGCAACGGAGGCATCCGTTGAGGCGGCCGCTGCTCGCGCCCCAGTCCAGGGCGCGCTTTCCGCGTGAACCGCCTCCGCAACCGGCGCTGGATTCGCGTTCAAGGGCGGCAGCGCCGTGTTCCGTTCTTTCCTCTGCACCTCACTTTGCGTGGGTAGATTGTTTGCCGCTCGCATCGGAGGGTCCCGCGGCGGCGGACATCCGCACTCGAGCGGCACCGCCATATCCACACGATCGAGTTGCCCGGATCGAAACACGAGTTGGTCGGTTGCCTTCACCTGGTACGTGCGATCGCCAAGCAGTTCGGTAACAATCGCCGACGCTGTGTTGCCGGGCAGCGCGCGCACGCAGGTGTTGCCCTGATTGTCCGCGCTGATCGCATAGTGAAATTCCCCCGGCCCCACCAGCAGGATGCGAAAGTCCGGCGTGATCACCGAATCCGAAGAAGCGTCGAGAGCGAAGTGCGCTTCCATTGCTCCCGTGTTCATGCTGAGCATCAGGTTATGCCGGTTCTGCGAAGGAGTAACCGCCACCGTCGTTCCCGGACAAACATCCACCTCGCCGCCACTCGACAGGCGGAGAACGGCGGTATCCAGCCCGGCCGTAATCGAAGAACCTGCGCCCCCGTTATTTCCAGCCAGCGCCAACGGGCCGGCCGTGCGCACCGCGGCTACGGCCGGTTGCGGCGCTGGCGTCAGGCTCGAAACCGTGGGGGGCTCAAACGGCGAACTTCTCGCCGGGTTGGGATTTTTTCCAAGATGCACGACCAAGCGATTCCCCGCAGCATCCCAGGTGTAAGCGCGCGGCGCGAGCAGATCCACCACCACGCGCGCCACCGGCGGGTTCTGCTGAAACTGGTCGGCGCGTATCGTGCTGATCTGATCGGCTTGTACGCTGATCCGCTTCTGCTGCGTTTCCAGCCGCGCGTTCGGCAGATCGATCACCAGCCGCTCGGGATCGCTGACCGCCTGGATCGAAGGAACGAGCGGCTTCGTCGAGAGAATTTCAACTGCCTGGCCATCCTTTTCCTGCACAATCCGGAAGCTCTTGATCGCGGCAATCTTGCCCACACCAGAAGATGCGGAAGGCTTGGAGCCACGCTTAACCGCAGGCTGAACCGGTGTCTGGGAACGAAGCCCCGGTGCACCGAGTACGAGCATTCCCAGCGCCAGAACCGCGCACAAATCCGCCCGCAATCTGTATCGAGACGGCGGTTGCCGGAACCGAAGATTCGGCGGGAAGTCTTTCACCAAAGCACTCGAATGTTTGGGAGCCTCTGATTAAGTCGTTTCACGGAGAGCTTTGAAAGGGCATGGCTTTAGCCATGCCGTCAGAACCAGCCACCCAAGCGGCTTTAGCCGCTGAGGGCCGCACTTTCAACGCATCCCGTCTCGCCAGCGAAGACTTAATCAGAGTTTCCTTAGAGAAACCATACCACTCGGGGGTTGCATGGAGAAAGACTGATGAAAGAAGCGCTCGGAAAAAAGTGAAGAAAAAAACGCGCTCGCTATTACGAGTCGGCCAGAAACTCGTACTCGTCAATGACAGCTGCCACCGCCAACTTGTTCGCGGGAACGCCGCCTTCAACTCGCACCACGCGGCCCTTGCAGCGCACCCGGATGCTTTCCGTCAGCGTGATCTCGGGCGGCAGGGTCAGCGTGAAATCAATCGCGGAGCCGGCCTGGATGGCCGCATCGATATAGAAGCAGATTCCGCGCGCGCTGACGTCGCGGGTCTGCGCCGCGTGCTCCTCCGCATTTTCGCCATAACGGACGTTTACCGGCAGACGAAGCGCGAACCGCCGCGTGGCCCGCTTGTCATTGTCCTGGTCTTGCTGCGTCTCGGCCATTGAACCCCTCCAAAAAGCAAGGTTGCAAGGTTTCAGAGTTTCAAGGTTTCAAGGACTTGTCGCCAATCGCCTGTAAGCATGGCAACTAGCGGCACGTCTGTCAAGCAGAGGCAAAGGCCAGGTTTCAAAGTTTCAAGGTTTCAAGGTTTCAAAGTTTCGTCACCGTTCGGATCGAACGCTTTTGCTTTCTCCTTGAAACCTTGAAACTCTGAAACCTTGAAACCTGGCTCTTTGAAACCTGCCCTCCCCGCTACAATACTCCTGTGGTCTTCGTCCTCGATAACTACGATTCGTTCACTTACAACCTCGTCCAGTATCTTGGCGAACTGGGCGCCCAGGTTGAGGTTCGCCGCAACGACGAAGTGACCGTCGGCGAGATCGAGGCGATGCGCCCCGAGCGCATCGTCGTTTCTCCCGGACCCTGTACTCCACAGGAAGCCGGCATCAGCATCGAACTGATCCGCCATTTCGCGGGCAAGAACAATGACAAGAACAATGTGCCGGTGCTCGGCGTCTGCCTCGGACACCAAGCCATCGGCGCGGCCTTTGGCGGCCGGGTGGTTCGCGCGAGGAACCTGATGCACGGCAAAACCAGCCAGGTTGAGCACGATGGCAAAACCATTTTTCGTGGCCTGTCTTCTCCGATGACCGCGACCCGCTACCACTCGTTGATCGTCGCTGAAGACGGCCTGCCGAGCGATCTCGAAGTCAGCGCCTGGACTCACGACAAAGACGGAACGCGAGTCATCATGGGTCTGCGACACAAGAACTTCGCAATTGAAGGAGTGCAGTTTCATCCCGAGAGCGTGCTGACGGACGAGGGAAAGAAGCTGGTGGCGAATTTCCTGCGGAGTTGAACCCACTCATCGGTCAAATGAGTGTAATCGCGACGTTACAACAGCAATTCTCTTGATCCACTGCCAAACCCATGGCTTTCATTGACTTGCCCGTTTCGCAGACGTAAGATTCGCCATTCATGATCGACCAGACCATCTCGCACTACCGCATCGTCGAGAAGCTTGGGGGCGGCGGGATGGGCGTGGTCTACAAGGCCGAGGACGTAACCCTCCACCGATTTGTCGCGCTGAAGTTTCTGCCCGAGGAAGTAGCCAAAGACCCCCAAGCGTTGGCTCGCTTCCAGCGAGAAGCTCAAGCTGCTTCCGCACTCAATCACCCGAACATCTGCACCATCTACGAGATCGGGCAGCAGGATGGTCAGCCTTTCATCGCCATGGAGTTTCTGGAGGGGATGACGCTGAAGCAGCGCATCACCGGGCGTCCGCTGGAAACCGAGTTGATTCTGTCGCTCGGAATCGAGATCGCCGATGCACTGGACGCCGCCCACTCCAAGGGGATCGTTCATCGCGACATCAAGCCCGCCAACATCTTTGTTACCGACCGCGGGCACGCCAAGATTCTCGACTTCGGGCTGGCGAAAGTGACACCCCTGCTTGCTAATGTCGGAGCAGACGCGGTGGTGGAACAATCCACTCTGCCGCTCGAAGAGCACCTGACCAGTCCGGGAACGACGCTGGGCACCGTCGCTTATATGTCGCCGGAGCAGGCGCGGGCGAAAGAACTGGATGCCCGCACCGATCTGTTCTCGTTTGGAGCCGTCATTTATGAAATGGCCACCGGGCAGTTGCCATTTCGGGGCGAGAGTTCTGCGGTCATCTTCAACGCGATTCTGGAACGCGACCCAATTCCCGTGGTGCGCCTGAATTCCGACGTGCCGCCCAAACTGGAAGAGATCATCAACAAAGCTCTGGAGAAGGACCGCAACCTGCGCTACCAGCACGCCTCCGAGATTCGCACCGACATCCAACGGCTGAAGCGGGATACGGAGAGCGGGCGGAGTGCGGCGGCAAGCTCGGGCACGGTGGCCGTGCAAGCGGCTCGGGTTGCAAAGCTCTGGAAGATTGCGGTTCCCGTCCTGCTGGTCGCCTTGTTGATCGGGGGCGGGCTTTACTATCGCTCGCACCAGCAAAGCAATCGCCTGACCGACAAGGACACAATCGTCCTCTCCGACTTCGACAACAAGACGGGCGATGCGATATTCGACGACACGCTCAAAACGGCGCTCAACGTTTCCCTGCGGCAATCGCCTTTCTTGAGTGTGCTCTCCGATCAGCAAGTCGCGGAGACCTTGAAATTAATGACCCGTCCCGTCAACACGAAACTCACGCCCGCAGTGACCCGCGAGCTTTGCCAGCGGGCGGGCAGCAAGGCCTACATTGCGGGAACGGTTGGCGGTCTGGGCAGCGAATATGTGCTGGGGCTGAAGGCGGTGAATTGCCAGAGCGGCGACACGCTGGCCGAGGAGCAGGTGACGGCGTCGTCGAAGGAGAAGGTGCTGGAAACGCTGGGCGAGGCAGCATCGAAGTTGCGCACTGAGCTGGGCGAATCGCTGGCTACAGTGCAGAAATTCGATGTTCCGCTCGAAGAGGCCACCACGTCTTCGCTCGAAGCTCTGAAAGCATACAGCCTTGGCAACAAGGCTTTTAACGAGAAAGGCGCTGCCGCGGCCCTGCCTTACCTTCAACATGCCATCGAGCTTGATCCGAATTTTGCCACGGGCTATTACATAGTGGGCGGCGACTACTACTCTCTCGGCGAAAACGTGCGGGCCGGCGAGTACATCACCAAGGCATTCCAGTTGCGAGAACATGCCAGCGAACGGGAAAAACTGGGGATCGCCGGTATCTACTATTGGACTGTGAATGGGGAACTGGATAAAGCGGCCCGGACGTATCAGGAGGAGATTGAGATCTACCCGCGGGACAGCGAAGGATACGGCATGCTGGGCGTAGTGTACGCCGAACGGGGGCAGTATGAAAAAGCCGTGGAGCTCGAGAGGCAAGCCGTGCGCCTTGCACCGGATTATGTCTGGTGGTACGGCGATCTCGCCAACTACTCTCTTGACCTGCAGCGTTCCGACGAGGCGAGGCAGATCATCCACGAGGCGCAGGCGCGAAAAATGGATGCTCTCTACTTCCACGAAATCCTCTATGCTATTGCCTTCCTCGGAGCGGACTCCGGGGCAATAGCGGAACAGCAACAGTGGTTTTCGGATACGCACGAGTATGAGAACTTTGGACTGGCGCTCGCATCCAACAGCGAGGCGTATGGCGGTCATCTCGGCAAGGCGCGGGAACTGACCAAGCGGGCGGTGGATTCCGCCGTCCGAGCGGACAACAAGGAAAATGGGGCAAGGTGGCAGACGATTGCTGCTCAACGGGAAGCCGCTTACGGCTACGCAGCGGAAGCGCGACAGTCAGCGGCAGAGGCTTTGAAGCTTGCTCCGACGAGTCGGAGTGTCGAGAGCGAAGCCGCGCTTGCGTTCGCCATGGCGGGCGACACGGCAAGAGCCGAGTCCTTGGCGCAGGACTTGGGGAAACGCTTCCCGCTGGACACCCAGATGCAGTCGCTTTGGCTGCCTGCGATTCAGGCGCAATTGGCGTTGGACAGGAAGAATCCGGCTGCCGCCCTGAATGCCCTGCAAGCTGCCGCACCACCCATCGAGCTAGGGGGTATACATATGCTCAGCAATCTTTTCTGCCTCTATCCGGTGTATGCACGCGGAGAGGCATACTTGGCAGCCGGACAGGGCAGCGCTGCTGCTGCCGAGTTTCAGAAGATTCTCGACCACGGCGGCATCGTCTGGAACTGCTGGACGGGCGCGTTGGCGCATCTGGGCGTGGCTCGTGGGAACGCTCTGCAAGCGAGAACATCGCAGGGCGCGGATGCCGATGCCGCCCGCACTCAGGCACTCACCGCCTATAAAGATTTCCTCACCCTCTGGAAAGACGCCGATCCCGACATCCCCATCCTGAAAGAAGCCAAAGCGGAGTATGTGAAGTTGCAGTAGGTCAAGAGAACAGCGCCTTGTCGCTTGGTGTTTGCCGATAACTTCTGTTATCAGGCTTACACTCATCGACCAAATACACTCACGATCCAAGATCCGTTCTATCCACTGCCCCTAGCCATCTCCACTGCCCGCAGCACCGCCCGCGCCTTGTTCTCCGTTTCTTCAAACTCGCGCTGCGGATCGGAATCGGCTACGATTCCTGCGCCCGCTTGCAGGTATGCCTTCTTGCCTTTCATGAGCAGAGTTCGAATCGCGATGCACGAATCCAGATTGCCGGCAAAATCTGCGTAGAGTACCGACCCGCCATACACTCCGCGCCGCGTCGGTTCCAGTTCTTCGATGATCTGCATGGCGCGAACTTTCGGCGCGCCGCTTAGCGTTCCCGCGGGAAAGCACGCGGCGAACGCGTCCATGGCATTCAGTTCAGGACGCAACCGCCCTTCGAGCGCCGATACCAGGTGCATCACGTGCGAATACCGCTCCACGTACATCAGATCGCGAACTTTTACCGACCCATACTCGCTGACGCGCCCGAGGTCATTGCGGCCAAGATCGACCAGCATCACGTGCTCGGCGCGTTCTTTCTCGTCGCCAAGCATTTTCGTTTCGAGCGCCGCGTCTTCCGCTTCGTCGCGGCCACGCGGATGCGTGCCGGCAATCGGACGGTATTCAAGCTTCCGGCCGCTGGCACGCACCAGCATTTCGGGAGACGAACCCAGCACGTGCATTCCTCCAGAATTCTTCCCGCCACCGAATCGCAAGTAATACATGTACGGCGATGGATTCACCGTGCGCAGCGCGCGGTACAGATCGAACGGAGCGACTCCCGGCTCGAAATCCCAGCGCTGCGAAAGCACGACCTGGAAAATGTCCCCGGCGGCGATGTACTCCTTGGCGCGGCGGACGCTTCCGAGAAACTTCAGTTTCGAAGTGCGTGGCTTTACCCTTAGCTTTGACTTGCGTGGCCGCCTTGCGCCAGTGCGCCGGCTTCCAACCCGTGGCCAGCTTTTTCTCGATGCGCGCAATGTCCTTCACGGCGCGCTCGTAAGCACCTCTCGGCGCTTCCCGCGTCACGTCCGCCGACGCAACAATATGGATCTGGTGCCGCAGGTGATCGAAGGCAAGCACCCGGTCGAAAAACATCAGCACACAGTCGGGAACGTCGAGGTCGTCGGAGGCGTGCTCGCCGATGTTCTCGAGGCGCCGCACCATGTCATACGCGCAATAACCGACCGCGCCGGCGGTAAACGGCGGCAGGCCTTCCATCGCCGCTGGACGATGCTGCTGCAGCAGTTCTTTGATGACGTCGAAAACATTTCCCGTCCGCCGCTCGACTTTCTTGTTGCGGCTGCGTTCGATCCTGATCTCGGCGCCGCGCGACTCCAGCCGCAGAAACGGACGCACCCCAAGAAACGTATAGCGTCCAATTTTTTCTCCACCTTCAACCGACTCCAGCAGGAAGGCATCCGGCTCGCCGTCAGCCACGGCAAGAAAGGCGGAAACCGGCGTCAGCAGGTCGGCGGAGATCGACTTCGCCACCGGCACCAGCGTGGCGCCGCGTGACAACCGGGCAAACTCTTTGTAGTCGGGACGGATCATGCTTCTAGCATCGCATGAATCTCGACGCCCAGCCCCTAAGGGACCTCTGATTAAGTAGTTTCACGGAGAGCTTTGAAAGGGCATGGCTTCAGCCATGCCGTCAGAACCCGCTATACAAGCGGCTTTAGCCGCTGAGGGTCGCACCTTTAGCGTAGCCCGTCTCGCCCCCTAAGGACTTAATCGGAGTTTCCTTAGCTGGCATCCTTGCCAACGAATGCCTTCACCGCTTCCACCACTGTGATCATCAGCGTCAAGGGATCCATTGGAGACCCAATGAATCCGCAGTCTTCATAGAACTGTCGTGCCCGCTCTGAAATTGCGTGCACTAGGATCGCGCGGATGCCGGCAATATCCGCGGCCTGCAACGTGCGCAATACAGCATCGCGCAGCAGACCCGGGCCGATCTTTCTCCCCTGAAAATCTTTGTGGACAGCCAGCCGGCCGATGATCATGACCGGCACCGGATCGGGCATGTTGCGCCGGACGCGGCCCGGCGCTTCCACATGGGCCACGGCGCCAACCGCCAGGGCATAATAGCCCACAACATACTGCCCGGCGCACACCACGTACGTACGCGAAGCGCCGCTTTCCTCGTTTTGCAGCGCCCGCCGTCGCAGCCAGTCGTCGAGCGCAGGCTCTCCGCATTCGAACTCGGAGAGCTCGTGATCCCGGCGCAGCTTCTCGGGCGCGCTTAGTAGTGGGTCGCTCCGGCTCATTCGCATTGTTCCCAGCTTATTGCTCCCAGGGCGCTTTCGTCTTCAGCAGCCGCCGCAATCTCGCGTTGCTCGCCGCAGGCTTGTCGAGCATGGAGGTGAAGCGCTTGAATTCCTCTCTCGACAAGGCAAAATACCGGCGGTCGAGCAGAACTGCCTCCGCTTCCCGGCACGCGGTTTCGAGCATGAAATCCGACCGGTTGCGGCCCAGCGCATCCGCCGCCCGGTCGATCAGCGATTTCTGGCGCCGGCTGGCCCGCAGGTTGATGGTTTCATCGCGGCCTCTCCTCGTCCCTGTTCCTGTCGCGGACATCAATCTCCTCCGTGTATACACAACGACTATACACTGCCGTGCGCACGTTGTAAATACATGACTTCCCTTGGTCCTCCCCGCGCTTGCCTAGCCTGCGAGCCGGCAATATACTTTGCGAGACTTGCCCGACGACTTCGCGGCAATCGTAATCGCAACTATGCGGAGATTTTTATGACTATTGTGGACCTCGAGCAGGAAACGAATCCCTGGCAGGCGCAGGCCGCCCGCTTCGACCTGGCCGCGCATAAGCTGAATCTTGATGAAGGACTGTGGAAGGTGCTGCGGAATCCGAGCCGCGAAATTATCGTTCATATCCCGGTGCAGATGGACGATGGGCATCTGGAAGTCTTCACCGGATACCGGGTGCAGCACTCCATTGCGCGCGGCCCAGCCAAGGGCGGGCTGCGCTATGGGCCCGACGTGAACCTCGACGAAGTCCGCGCGCTGGCCAGCTGGATGACGTGGAAGTGCGCGGTGGTGAACATTCCATTCGGCGGCGCCAAGGGCGGCATCATTTGCGATCCGCACAAAATGTCGCAGGGCGAGTTGGAGCGCATGACCCGCCGCTACACCGCCGAGCTGTTCGATTTCATCGGCCCCGAGAAAGACGTTCCCGCCCCGGACGTGAACACCAACGAACAGACCATGGCCTGGATCATGGACACCTATTCCATGCATGCCCGCCAGACCGTCACCGCCGTCGTGACCGGCAAGCCGATCAACATCGGCGGATCGCGCGGGCGCCGCGAGGCGACTGGACGCGGCGTTCTCATGGTCTGCGAAAAGGCGATCCAGAAACTGCGCCTCCATCGCGATACCACCCGCGTTATCGTGCAGGGCTTCGGCAACGTCGGTTCGAACGCGGCCCGCCTCATGGCGGAGGCCGGATACAAGGTCATCGGCATCGTCGAGGTTGACGGTGGCTTGTACAAGAAAGACGGCATCGACCTTGCGGCGCTGTGGGAATTCCGCCAGCGCAATGGCACCATTCAAGGCTTCCCGGGGGCCGAGAAGTACGATCCCGCCGAACTGCTGCTGGTCGATTGCGACATCCTGATCCCGGCCGCGACCGAAAACCAGATCACCAGTCAGAATGCGGACCGCGTGAAATGCAAGATCCTGGCCGAAGGCGCGAATGGCCCCACCACCGCGGCCGCCGACGATATCCTCTCCAAGAAAAAGGTCTTCGTGATTCCCGACATCCTGGCGAACGCCGGCGGCGTCACCACTTCTTACTTCGAGTGGGTCCAGGATCGCCAGGGCTACTTCTGGAAGGAATCGGTGGTCAACCAGCATCTGGAAGAGATCATGGATGAGGCGTTTGATGACGTTGTCCGCTACGCTGACACTCACGGCGTGAACAACCGTATCGCCGCCTACATGCTGGCGATCGACCGCGTGGCCTACACCATCCGCCAGCGCGGAATTTATGCCTAGCCATATCTTCCGGGGCTTCCAGTAGGAGGCCCCTGTAGTTCGATTCGTATAAAACGAGGCTTGACGCCTCTTAATCTCGCGAGGAAAGTATGAATCGCTCCCAAAGCAAACTCACTCTGTGGATGCTCGCTTTTTGTCTGCTGCTTACGGTTGCCATTTCGCCTGCTTTGGCAAAGGCGCAGGCGAGCGCGGCCAGCACCAACTCCAGCGCAGCAAAACCCGCACCTCCGGTTAGTCCCAGCACAACTCCGGCGACTGCTTCCAAGGCGGCTACTGCCAAGGCTTCCAGCGAGGAGATCGCCGCCGCTAAGGCCAGCGGCAAAGTCTGGGTCAACACCGAGAGTGGCGTCTATCACAAGAGCGGCCGCTGGTTCGGCAAAACGAAAAACGGAAAGTTCATGACCGAAGCCGAAGCGAAGGCAGCCGGCTACAAAGAAGCGCACAAGGAATAACAAGTGGCGCGGCGTTTGTTCTTAACACACGCCGCTTCTGTTCATCCTTTGCTCCGGTCCAAAATGGTACGGTTTTGGCGCTGCCATCCTGACTTTTCTGGACCCCGTACTTCTGTCCGTTGCCTTGTCTTCCGATGTAGAGGATAATCACACTAACCGCCCCCGCGGCCCTGGCTCAGTCATCGCGTGAATCTTCCTAACTACATCACGCTCACCCGCATCGCCGCAATTCCGCTGCTCATCTGGATTCTCTGCACCCCGCGCCTCTCGGGCGAGCCGACCGGGGAAAGGGAAATCCTGGCTTCGGTGGTTTTCATCCTGGCTTCGATCACCGACGGCATTGACGGCTATCTCGCCCGCCGCCGCGGTCAGATCACCACCATGGGCATGCTGCTCGATCCGCTGGCCGACAAGTTGCTGATCGCCGCCGCCTTTATCACCTTGGTGCAGTTCAATCCCGCGCTGGTGCCGGCCTGGATGGCCGTGGTCATCGTCGGCCGCGAGTTTCTGGTAAGCGGCCTGCGCTCCATTGCCGCTTCCGAAGGTTTTACCATTCAAGCGAGCGAACTGGGCAAGTTCAAGATGCTGGTGCAGATCATTTCCGTGGTGGCCGTGATTCTCGCTCGCCGCTGGCACGAGTGGCCCGTGTTCGGCATTTACATTTTCCCGATCTACTGGATTGCCCGGCTCGCCATCTGGTTCATGGTTCTGCTTTCGCTGGTTTCCGCGCTCGACTACTTCGTTGCCTTCTGGTCCCGGATCGACCGCAAATCGGAAAAGCGGCGGCGCCGGACCTTCGTCCTTGCCCGGCGGAGAAAACGCGATGTCCAAGCTGTCTGAAAAGCCGCCTGAGAATCTTGCCGCGCCCGGCCCCGCTCCGCTCTCCCCGGAATTTTCTCTCGAGCTACGCCGGACTCTACTCCGCATTGCGCACCAGGCGATTCTGTCGGTGCTGGAGCCTCAGCCCTCTTTGGAAGCGACGCCTTTCCCCGCCCCACTGTCGGAGCCACGAGGCGTTTTCACCACTCTTTATCTGTACAGCGATCTGCACGGCGCTCTCCCCGGCGATCTTCATCGTGAACTGCGCGGATGCGTCGGATATCCCTTGCCCATCGTGCCTCTGTATCGCGCCGTCGCTGAAACCGCCCGCGCCGCCGCTTTCGACGACTCCCGCTTCTTGCCGGTGACGAAGGAGGAAGCTCTGCAGCTGGAGGTTTCTCTGAGCGTGCTCTCCCGCCTGTTTCCGATTCATCCCGACGCGGTGGAAGTCGGGCGCCACGGCCTGCTCATTTCGGAAGGCGCTCGCCGCGGCCTGCTTTTGCCCCAGGTCCCGGTCGAACATGGTTGGGACCGGGAAACTTTTCTGGAGCAAACCTGCCACAAGGCTGGTCTGCCGCTGGATGCCTGGCGCAAGGCCGCAACCATCGAGGCTTTCACCGCCGAGGTCTTTTCCGACGGCGATGTCGAACTTCCCTGCTGAATCTGTTTTCAAGAATCTCTTCGCGGATTGCGCGCTCCACTCCTGCGCGCCCGCCCCCACTTTAGTACCCTTGCCTTCTCTGCAAAAGGACGTAAGCTGAGCCCTGCTACTTTGATCTTGAAGGCAGCCTTTTGGGAGCGCCATGGAACTCGCTATTGTCATCGTCGTACTGGTCGTCGCGGGCGCGATGATCCCGGGAAATCCGAAAATCCGTTTCTTCCGCTGACCCATTGCCAGGTCGCGTTGCGCGTGCAACTTGCTACATGAGTCCGCTGTGCCTCCCCACCGCGCGTAACAGGGAGGACATGCCGTCGGTGCCCTTGGCTTTTTCTGCGTCTTCGCTGCCCTTCTTGCCCCAGGTCCAATAAAGCCCCAAATAGACAACCGTGTGTGACTCGCCTTGGACGCTGTGGCCGGCGGTGAACAGCAGACTGAAGTCCTTGTTGAAGTTGTACAATCCGCCCAAGTTCAGAATGTGGGTATTGCTGGTGTTGAAGCTCTGGCGGCCGGGGTTGAACCATTCCCCGCCGAGCGTCAGCTTCTTGTTGACTTCTTTTTGTACTTGCCAGCCAAAAAAGGGGTGGTTGCGCATGCCGGGTGCGGGATTCACGACATACCCGCCTCCGCCGTAACTCTGCCAACCATGCCCCAAGTCTTTTTGCACCCAGATCGGAAGTCGGAACCAGACGCGGCCATTCCCGAGGCCTCGATCCGCATTTCCAGACGGCACTTCCACCATTGGAAATGTGCCGACCTGTGGACGTGAGCCCTTCTCCTGGACAAAGCGGTACTTGGCACCGATCTCAGTATCGCCGACGCCGAAAGTCTTCGGACCATCGTTCGGAGCCGACAATTGCATAGGGACGACAATGTGCAACTGCAGGTTCGGCGCCGCACCCATGTTGAACTCGAACGCTGGCCCGGCGACCCCGTATCCGTTGGAAGCACGATCTACCGTTGAGAACGTATAGAACTCGTAGTGCCTGAATTCCACGGGTTCCGGATCGTCGGTAAAGAATGGCGGACCAGCCAACGCGTATGGCGCCGCAAGACACATCAGCGCTACGCTCAGAAGCAATGGGCGCAAGCCCCTGGAGAAGCCAAATCTCACTCCAGAACTCCTTCAGTTTTCTTTTGCGGCGGGTGGTCGCTTCGGGTCGATTTGCCCGCCCGACGCGCAAGATAACCGCATTATCTATTGCCAGCGTTATCACCCGCAATCTGTTGTTATTAATCACGCGTCAGTGTTACTACCGGCACACCGGTCGGGGACTCTGCTGCGCGTAGGGGCGGCACGTCCCTTCGCGTTCGCTTCTTGCAAGCGGGCCCTTCTCGTTCCCCCACTCCGCGCGCACACTCCACACAAAAGAAAAAGGGGAGATTCGCTCTCCCCTCGTTTCGATCAAATTGGCGCGTTCTCTTACTGCTGCTCGTCCAGTTCTACCGTGTCGCCCGCGTATACATCTTCCAGTGCGAAGACGATCATGGCTGACGATGCGGTCGGGGTGACGTTCAGAACCACCACTTCTCCCACGGCGCGCCGCGGCAGATCGCGCACATGAATGTTCGGCCCTTTGGTCCTGGTAAAACGACCGGCCTCAAAAGTCGGCGGCCGTACTTGCGTGTCTTCTGAAGTCCGGGCTTTGAAGGAGAGCGAGTCCACCGGATCCTGCAAGGTCGCTTCGTAGGAGCGCACCACGCGGAAATAGTCTCCCACTTTTACGCCCTGGTTTGAACCCATGTTCATATAAAGCTTCATGCCGGTCCCGAGGAAGCCGTCAAAGTCCTTACCGAGCACGATCCGTCCGCTCAGTTTCCCATTCGGAGGCGCGAACCGGTCAAAATGTCCGGGTACGTGGAAGGTTACCGGCGGCCTTTCCACGAAGGGCACGACGACATCTCCCGGATTGATGGGATCGCAACTGAATTCCACCTGGGCGATGGCGCTGTGACTGCGGGTATCGACTACGCGCACTCTCCCGATTTCCCCGTAAGGGCGTCCCGCGGCAGCCAGTATTTTTCTCATCCCCGGATAGATTTCGTACTCGTTGACGTCCCGTATTTCGCGGACAACCGAATAGAGTTGTCCCGCCTGGTAGCCGCTCCCCGCGAGATAAACCAGTTCCCCGATCTCGAACTTGGTTGAGGTCGGTGTCTCCAGGCCCCCGTTCACGTAGTTCGCGTCGGGAACCCGGTCCTTGCTAATAAATCCCGCGCAGTAAATGTCTGCCGCGGTGGGCGTCTGGAAACGCACGAATGGCACATTGACCGACGTGTGGACGATACCGTCCGCATCCGGCGTGCTCGCCGTCGTCGACTGCTGGGCCACCGCCCAAGCCGCCGCCCAAGCCGCCACAAACAGCAATAACAATCCTGTTTTCTTCATGTTACCTCCGACTCCAAACCGCTCCGGGGTTGCCCCAGCTATCTCTCTCGGAAGACAAGGGTTACAGCCGAAAAGTAACAAGCGCTCGGGGAAGGGTCAAGGTTACGAGGGTGTTTAGCCCCCCTGCTCCCAAAGTGTTTTCGGAGCCGTTTGGCAACGTTAATGTTGCATCTGCGCTTGCACCCCTGTAATATCGCGCCGTCGTTGAAAACAAATGGCCTTGGCTTTGTCTTCCACTCTCGCGCCCCGTTTTCTGCCTATGCGCCTGCCCAGGGTCTGCCTTGCCCTGAGCGGCGACACTGCCGAAGACATGCTCGCCACCGCCGAATCCATGGCTCGGGACAACCCCTTCCTCGAGTTTCGTTTGGACTACCTGAAGCAGCCCTTGGCCGCGCTTCCCAAAGTCCATCGTTTTCTTGAAACCCACCAGTACGTTACTGCCATCGCTACCTGCCGCCGCGTCGACAATGGCGGCAAGTTCAAGGGATCGCTGGCTTCTCAATTGGATGTGCTCACCAAGGCCCACGCCGCCGGCTGTCAGATTGTCGACCTGGAACTCCAGAGCGCGCTGAAATCGAAGCCCGAAGCGATTGCGCGCCTGCGCAGCCGCGCCGGACTCATCCTCTCATTCCATGATTTCCGCGCCACCCGCAACCTCGAGGAGACGCTGGAAAAATGCTGAAGATCCCGGCCGACTTCTACAAGGTCGTCACCACCGCCACCACGCTCTCCGACAACGTGGCCATGATGAAGTTTCTGCAGGCGCAGAGCGGCAAGCATGCGCTGATCGGGTTCTGCATGGGAGAGCAAGGCATCGTCAGCCGCGTGCTCAGCGTGCGCGCCGGCAGCGTTTTCACCTTTGGCGCGGTTAGCGCCGATCTCAAAACCGCGCCCGGTCAGGTCAGTGCCCGGGACCTGCGCAGCATCTACCGCATCGATCAAGTCGACGCCGCCACTCGCGTCTATGGAGTCGCCGGCGATCCCATCGAACATTCGCTCTCGCCCGTCATCATGAACACGGCGCTGCGCCGCGAGAACGTGAACGGCGTTTATCTTCCTCTCCACGCCAAAACGCTCAAGGATCTGATCCACTGCGTGCGCGAGATTCCCCTCCACGGCCTCAGCATCACCATGCCCTACAAGCAGGCCATCCTTCCCTATCTCGACAACACCGACGCGCACACCAGCAAGATCGGCGCCTGCAATACCGTCGTCCGCGGACAGGAGGGCAAGCTTTACGGTTTCAATACCGATATCGCCGGCATTGTTCGTCCCCTCGAGCAGCGCCTCTCCATCGAGAACGCCAAAGTTCTCGTGCTCGGCGCCGGCGGCGCGGCCCGCGCTGCCGTCTTCGGTCTCAAGGAGCGCGGCGCTGAAGTCTGGATACTGAATCGCACTTCCGCCAAAGCTCAGAAACTCGCTCGCCAGGCCAAGGCCCGCACCATCAAACGCGCCGACCTCCGCAAGATCGCCTTCGACGTCATCATCAACGCCACTCCGGTTGGCATGGGCAACACGCGCGATTGTCCGCTTAAAGACCAGGAGATTCAGGCCCGCGTCGTTTTCGACATGGTCTACGATCCGGTCGAGACCCACCTGCTGCAAGTGGCGCGCGCCAAGGGCATCGCCGTCATCCCCGGAGTCGAAATGTTTGTGCAACAGGCCGCCCGCCAGTTTGAGATCTGGACCGGCAAGCCCGCTCCCGCCGGCGATATGCTGCGCGCGGTTACGATCGCTTTGCAAGACCGCGCCGCCGCCCAAAAGCAGCCGAAAGATTGAGGCCATTCACAAATTGACACTCCGCAACTTGCCCTCCTAGTATGATCGCGTACAGAGCGAGTTTCTTCGTCAATCGGCCAAACCCATAATCGGCCAAACCATGATCGGCCAGACCATCTCGCACTACCGCATTGTGGAGAAGCTGGGCGGCGGCGGGATGGGCGTCGTCTACAAGGCCGAGGACACTGAGGACATGCTACGCAATCTGCCCCTCCCTCCAGCCGAGTACGACTTGTTCGTCAGCTCGGTTCGCGGCCGCGCGCTGCTGGCGCAGGGGCAAGCAGCCGCGGCTGCGGCTGAGTTTCAGAAGATCATCGACCACCGCACCGTGACTGCGCTTGGCATACCAAATGCTATCGAGCTTGGTCCCTTCTGGCCGATCACCTACGTCTGGCTCGCGCGCGCTCACGGACAGGCCGGAGACACCGCTGCCGCCCGCCGAGCGTATGAGGACTTCTTTGCGGTCTGGAAAGACGCCGACCCCGACATCCCCATCCTGAAACAAGCCAAAGCCGAGTACGCGAAACTGCAATAGTGGCGGGTGCCCCTGCCTATCGCGCGTCTAGTCGACTCTGGAGGGTGTCCCGTCCAAGCCGGGGTCCCCATCACGCGCGGTTTTCGCGTGATGGGGTGGAAGCTCCGCTTGGGCGGGTCCTTTGACTTTTTTCTGCTAATAACACTTGACAACCCACCGTATAATAGAAGTAAAAGCAAAACACACAAGATATGCGCGGCCTATCCACTGATAACTCCGCGCCAGCCGTGACCTATCCGGCAGGGAAGGATGTAATCTCCACCAACCCATGCAGAATCAAGACTTTACCTATAACTATCTTCCTTTCAAGACTTTGCCGCAAAGCCTGAAGCTAAGTCGATGATTCTAATATACCGACCCACAGGGGGGTACCCCTTACTAACCTCGGCGGTGCCCCAGGTTCGCGCCCGCTCTTTGGGCGCTAACCTGGGCCCAGCCAGCCAACAGATCGCAGCCAATAACCCAGGAGTAACTATGTCATCCTTTGCAGCACCTCGTTGCCGCCACATCAAGGTCAACGGAACCCAATGCGGCTCGCCCGCTCTCCGCCACAAGGATTTCTGTTTCTATCATCAACAGGATCGTCCCCTGCCCGTCGAATGTTACTTCGACGGACCCTACGCAACCGGCGAAATCACCTTGCCCTATTTTGAAGACGCGCACTCCATTCAGACCGTCCTTCGCCAGGTCGTGCAGATGGTCCTGCAAAAAAGACTCGAACGGAAAACCGCCAGCCTCCTGCTCTACGCGCTCCAGATCGCCTCTTCGAATCTCAAGCGCATGGAACTCGAAAAGCCGCAACCGGAGCAGGTTGTCATTGATCTCGAAACGGATTCGGAATCGGAAACTCACATGGCTGTCCGTGACGACGAGATCGCCCGCGGAACACCAGCAAGCGCGCAACCCGCAAATGGCAATCAAGTAACTGGCCCAGTCAACGCCTCAACCCAAACCAACGAAGACGGCAAGCGCAGCGGCGAAGACCTTCCGCCCGGAACCATCCACGCCTGTTATCAGCCCGCGCCACAAATGCGGAATCGTCCTCGCCAAAACCGCCAGCGAAAGCGGCAATATGTAATCTGAACCCGCGCTAACCAGCCGAAATCGAGAACAGGCGAGCGGAAAGGGCTATACAGGCTGCGGAAAAACTCTCATGCAAGCAGATTCTGGGGAAGGGCACGAGTTTACTCGTGCCGTAAATCGTTGAAAATGTGTCCGCGCTTCAGCGCCTGAGGTGAGCTTTTTGCTCTCTCGACGAATTTTTCCGCAGCTTGTATGAGCACAAGTTGTCACTCGCGGAAACACTGGGACGCGCTCGGTGCAGCGCAAGCCCCTTTGCTAGCGCGCCAAGACCGCCCTTGTAGCAAATTGAGACGAATCGGCGATGCACTTATCGTAAGAAAGGTTGCAAATAAGACGGAACCGAAGTAATATAAGCCTTGGACGCAGCTTTTCGCGTTCATCTTGTTCCAAAAAACAGACAACTTCCAGGTAGAAACGCAGCCCTAGTTCAACAATCTAAAGGGGTGCCCAAGCCCCGGTGCAATTCGGAGAGAATGCATGTCGTGGTACGCGTACTGCCTCACGGAACACCCGACCCTCGCCAACGGTGTTCGCGCCCGCCGTCCCTTCCTTCTCGATGGAATTCAGGGTGTGAACTCCGCTCCCGTCATGAGCTACCCCAGTGGAGAATTCGCGGTTATCGTCAGTGAATATGACCGCGCAACCTCCAAACTCGACGAAAAGTCGGTTCTCGAGCATGCCCGCGTGGTCAGCCGGAGCTTCCGAACCGCCACCGTCTTACCCTTCCGCTTCGGTACGATTTTCGACACCGAAGATGCCATTCGCCAGGCGGTTCGTTCCAACCGCCGCACTTTCTGTGAGAGCGTGGCCCGCCTTCGCGGCAAGTCCGAAATGCGTATTAAGCTGATGGTCCGCGACGGATCTCTCCGCGATCTGGAAGAGATTGTCCTGCCCGATACCGTCGGCCGCGAATACCTTATCAAGCTTCGCGAGAAGGCATCCCGCGAGCGCGAACGCCAGACCAAAGCCCGCGCCCTTTCCGTCCAGGTGCACAAACTCTTCAACCCCCTCGAGGAAGAAATCAGCTGTAAGCGGGTCGACGCCGACGGAATGCTGCTCGATATCGCTCACCTCATCGATACCAAGTCGATCGAAAAATATCAGAACCGTTACAACACCGCCGCCAAACAACTCAAGGACTGCCAGATGGTTGTGACCGGTCCCTGGCCGCCCTACCATTTCCTGCCCGGGAAGGTGCGCACCGTAGCCGGCGACAGCTAAAATCCCGTACCGATCCTTGTCCCAAGCCCCCTTTCGAGGGGGCTTTGTTTGGGGGAAAGTACGTTGCGTCGCGACCGGGCTTGCCCCGCTTACACCTTGACTTCTATCAATGTGCAGCTTTGTGCAGCCAGCCCCACATTGCCGTGTGATCCGCCACCATGTCTTTCCCTAAGTGATTTACCCTAAAATCCTGATTTTGAACAGGTTCCCAAAATGGCACGCCCCCCTCTAACCCAGTTACGATTTTGGTTCCGCAAATGCTCACTCCCACGGTACGAAAGAGGCCGCAACCGTTTGAACAACTTCACTCTCGATGTTCTCGACATCTCACTCTGTCCGTTCCTGTTCCCGGAGCGGCCGCCAAACTAGTTTTCCTCTGCTTCCCGCCACTTAGCCTCTTTGAAAAGGGCGGCCCCGAAAGGGGCCGCTTTTTTGTCTCTCCCGGCCAGGGTCGGGCGACAAAGGTCTGCCGACAAAGGTCTGGCGAATTCCCTGCGCCCTCCCTGCCCCCTGTGGTTAAATTCAGGTTGTGAAAGTAGCCATCGACATCCGTCGCATGACGGAATTCGGGATTGGCACCTACATTCGGAATGTGGTCCGCACGCTGGCGCGCCTGGACCGCGACAGCAAGTATTTCCTCATCGGATCGCCGGACAAGGTCGCGGAGTGTGGCTCGCTGCCGCCGAACTTCCACGCCGTGACGCTCGACGGCGGCGATAACACGCTCAAAGGGACCCTCGATTTCCGGGCCATCGTGCGGCGCCTCGGTTGCGACCTGGTTCACGTCCCGCACCTGTTCTGGATTCCGTGCGGGCTGAGCTGTCCGTATGTTTTAACCGTGCACGACCTGTCGGAGCACATGTATGGATCGCGCGACCTTTCCAGTTTGCGGCGCAGCCTGCACTTTTACCTGACGCGGCGCGTGTTGCGCAGGGCGGCGCGGGTGATCGCCGTGTCGCAATTCACCAGGAACGAAATCGAAAAGCTGTTCGCCATTCCGGACGCGCGCATCGAGGTGGTCTACAACGCGATTGACGAGCGTTTTCTGCACGGCCATGCCACCGCAGCCGATCGCGAACTGATTGCCCAACGCTACCTGGTGAACTATCCGTTCATCCTGTATGCGGGCGCGATTCGGCCGCACAAGAATGTAGTGCGCATCATCGAAGCGTTTTCGGCGCTGAAGAGCGAATTGCAGAAAGAGCAGCAGTTCCCGGACCTCAAGCTCATCATTATCGGGGACGATCTTTCGAGCCATCCGCGCCTACGGCGCACTGTGGTGCGCAGCGGTGTGCAGAACGACGTGCGTTTCCTCGGTTTCGTGCCCATCGAAGTGCTGCGCATTTTTTATGATGTCGCCAAGATTTTTGTGTTTCCATCGCTCTACGAAGGATTTGGATTGCCGCCACTCGAAGCCATGGCCCACGGAACTCCGGTGGTCGCTTCGAACACTTCGAGCCTGCCGGAAGTTGTCGGGAACGCGGCGTTGCTGGTGAATCCGGAAAACGTGTTTGAGATCCGGCGAGGTTTGCAGCGCGCGCTGCTTGATCCGGCCTTGCGCGAGCGCATGAAACAACGCGGTTACGAACAAGCGCAGCGCTTCTCCTGGACTGCGTCGGTGTCGAGAATCCTTGAGATCTACCGCGAAGTGGCGGACGCCCGTGTTTCCCGCGGCGCCGCCGCGGACTGAGGCCGTTCTTCCTCCCGTATAATGAAGAATTCCGCGATGAATTCCGGCGCTACGCCCAATCCCGATTCGCCAACCATTAAGAGCACGATCCATCCGACAACGATCCATCCCACAGCGACCCACCCGACAACGACCCGTCCGAACCGGCTAATCGCGGACTGGCGCATTTCCCTGCTGGTATTGATTGCGTTGTGGGCCGTCATCTACATGGCCGGACTCTCCCGGCCTGCCTTGCTCGACGATGCCGACACGGTGCACGCCGAGGCGGCGCGCGAAATGCTGCAGCGGCACGACTGGGTCACGCTCTACGTCAACGGCATTCGCTACCTGGAAAAAGCTCCGCTGATGTATTGGAGCGTGGCTGCGAGCTACACGTTGTTCGGCGTCAGCGAGTGGAGCACGCGCTTTCCGCTCATGCTGATCGTGCTGGCCATGATTCTCTCCACGTACGGGTTGGGACGCTGGGCCTTGGGCAGCGAAGGCGGATTCGATTCCGGGCTGGTGCTCGCGACCGCGCTCGGACCGTTTCTCTTTACGCGCTTTCTGATTCCGGATGTGGCCGTCGGTCTGTGGCTGACGCTGACGTTCTGGCTTTTTCTGGTGTCGCTGGAACAACAGAAGCCCGCGCGCTGGATCTGTTGGGGATTAGCCGCCGTATGCGCGCTCAACGTGCTCACCAAGGGACTGATCGGACTGGTGTTTCCAGCGGGAGCGATCGGGCTTTATCTGCTGCTGACCGGAAATTTGCGGCACTTGCTGAAGCTGCGTTTGCTCTCGATCACGCTGGTGTTTTTCGCGATCGCTGCGCCGTGGCACATTCTGGCCGCGCTGCGCAATCCGGCGCAGGGCCGGGTCCGCGGATTTCTCTGGTTCTACTTCGTCAATGAGCACATTTTGCGCTTCCTGAACAAGCGCGTGCCGCGCGACTACGACACGGTTCCGCTGCTGCTGTTCTGGGCGTTGCTGGTTTTGTGGCTGATTCCCTGGACCGCGTTTCTTCCGCAGTCGCTGCAAGAAGTGCCGCGGCGGTGGCGCGACTTCCGCGCGCAGATGACGCGCCGCCAGCGAGCATATCTTCTATTTTTCTTGTGGAACGTGGTAATCGTGGGCTTCTTCAGCCTCTCGACGCGGCAGGAATACTACACGATTCCGGCGATTCCGGGGATGGCCTTGCTGGTCGGCGGATGGCTGCAACGAGAGAGAGCATCTACTGCGGATAGTCGCGAACGGCGCAACGGGCGGATTTCGTCGGCGGTGTTGCTGGCAGTCGGAGTCATCATCGCTGTGGTTGGCTTTGCCTTGCTCTTGTTTTCGAAGGCGCCGGCTCCGGGCACCGATCTGTCGGATCTGCTGCGAAAAAATCCGCAGGACTACGCGCTCTCGTTTGGGCACTTTCTGGATTTAACCCCGCAGGCGATGGGAGCATTCCGCGTGCCGCTGTTCGGATTCTCGCTCGCGTTTCTGCTGGGAACGCTCGCCAACTGGATTCTGCGGCGTCGCGCGCAGGCGGGAGCGGGGAATATTGCCCTGGCGGCGATGATGGTGGTGGTGCTCGCGTGTGTGCGCATTGCGTTCGGCATCTTCTCTCCGATTCTCTCGTCGAAAGATCTGGCGATGGCGATTCGCGAGCAGTACCGTCCGGGTGATCAGATCGTTGTCGGTGGGCTGTATGAAAACGCGTCCACGCTGAATTTCTACACCGGGCTGCCGCTGCACAGTCTGCACGCGCCGGGCGGAAACATGTGGTACGGCACGCAGTTTCCGGACGCGCCGCGGGTTTTCGAGACGCAGGCGTCGTTCCTCGAAATGTGGAATGGCCCACAGCGCGTTTTCTTCTGGACCGATCAGGAAGATCCGCCGGCGTTGCGCGGATTGACGAGCTACGTAGTCGCGCGCCGCGGAGGCAAGACTATTTTTTCCAACCAGCCAATGGCGTCGGCTTCACGATAGTCAGGCGTCCGTCTTTCAGATCGAAGACATCGCCTCGCCAGTGGATGCGGTTACCCATAAAACCTGCGGCCCACACGAACGGCGCAATCAGGTCTCGCAGCGGCAGCAAGAAAATGTTGCGGAACATCTGGCGGTCGTGGAGCACGCCTACCGCAGCGACAAGCCCCACGCCCAGTCGCGCGGCGAACGTAAGCGCAAATAGTGCCCACGCCCACGCAGCCCCCTGGGCCGCTAGCAGCGTCAGCAATGCCCACGGCAGGCCGAAGGTGAACAGCAGTCCGGCGTATCCCCAACGGCGAGCATCCCGAATAGTCCGCGACCATCGCAGTTGATGGCGGAAAAACTGCCCCAGTGTGTAGGCCGGCAGAAATGTGACGACGTTCGTGGCGCTGAGCTCGACACGCTTTCCGGTCGCAGCGATGCGTCGTCCGAGTTCATAGTCGTCGGCCAGATAGTCGAGTAATGTTTCGAAGCCGCCGATGGCTTCGAGGTCGCGGCGGCGAAACGCCAGCGTAGAGCCCAATCCGAAGTGCAATCCCTTTTCGAGAAACCTCGCGCTCAGAACCCCAGGCACAAAATCGGTGCTGATGCCCAATGCTTCGAGGCGCGAGCCGAGAGTCGGGCCGGCAACGCCGCGATACAGGCAGGTCGCCAGTCCCACAGCAGCGTCGGCGAGCGGCGCGATCACCTTCCGCAAATAATCCGAAGGAACGCGGATGTCGCTGTCATTCACCAGCAGTAGTTCGTGACGTGCCCTGGGCAGCATCTGCACTAGATTGCTGACTTTGATATTTGCTCCCAGAACGCGATCGCACACCATCAGCTCAATCGGAAGGTTCGGATATTTTGCCTGAAGCTTGCGCACCACCTCGATGGCAGGATCGCCGGGATCGCTGACCCCGAAGACCAATTGAAATTCGGGATAGTCCTGTTCGCAGTGACTGCAAAAGCTCTCCCATATCTCGGGATCGACACCTTTCAACGGCTTGAGGATAGAAACCGGAGGGAGCCGGCTTTCCAGCAGCAAAACCTGCTTCAGTTTCTTGCGCTTGTCGCCGAGGAAACTCGCCAGCGAGAGCGCGGAGAGAAAATAGAAAAACAAGCTGCAGGTAGTTCCAATCGCAGCCACAGCTTCGAGTAAGACTCTTGCTGTCAGTGGCGGCATGAGTAGCATGTTACTCGTAGCGCAGCGACTCGATCGGATCGAGGTTGGCCGCCTTCCACGCGGGATAGATGCCAAAGATCAGTCCCACCGCGGCCGAGGCGGCAAAGGCGAAGATCGACCAGTCCACCGACATGGTGGCCGGAAGCGATGGAAACGCAATCGGAATGATCGCAGTAATGAGGGCGCCCAGCAAGAGCCCGATCACTCCGCCCACCGCCGTAAGCATCACGGCCTCAAGCGTGAATTGCACGAGAATGTCGCGCTTGCGGGCGCCCATGGCTTTGCGCACTCCGATTTCACGCGTGCGCTCGGTCACTGAAACCAGCATGATGTTCATCACGCCCACGCCACCCACGATCAAGCCCACACTCGAGACCGCAAACATGAAGATGAAGATCATGCTCGTGATCTGATTCCACACGTCGGAAATCGAATCTTGGGTGAAGATGGCGAAGTTATCCGGTTTTTCGGCCGGAACCTTGCGGCGGCGGCGCAGCAACTCGCGCATTTCGTCGATGGCTTTGGGCATATCGGCGTGCGAGGTGGCCTTGACGCTGATCCAGTACTGCTTCAGCTCTGGGTGCAACTTTCGGAACGTGCTCAGCGGAAAGTAAACGATGTTGTCATTGGGATTCTTTCCTCCGCCGAACACACTCTTGCTGATTTTCAAGACGCCGATCACGGTAAACAACTGCCCCTCAATGTCCAGTTCTTTGCCCATCGGCTGCTCACTCGGGAAAAGTTCTGCCGCGGTATCGTGGCCGATGATAATGACGGAAGCGCGGCGCTCTTCATCGATATCGCTGAACCAGCGGCCGGAGTCGAGGGCAACGTCAATGACATCTTTGTAGGAACTGGTGTCGCCTTCCAGGATGGTTTGTTTGGCCTTGCGGTCTTTGTATTTGACGGCGTAGGTTCCAGTGCCAAATTCCGGATGGACATACTGCACGCCGGCGGTGACCGCTTTCACGTGCGGCAGATCCTGCATCGCCATGGCATCGTCATAGGTCAGTTCCTTGCGGGTGCGCATCTCTTCTGTCGGACGTCCGAAGCTGAAGGGCTCCATGTGGAACGCAAAAATGATATTTGAACCCAGGCTGCTGATGACCTGGCTGACGTTGTCGTTCAGCCCGCGCACAATCGACGAAATTCCGATAACGACGGCCACCCCAATCACAATGCCAAGCACGGTCAGCGACGATCGCATTTTGTTGCTGCGGATCGTGTCCACCGCCATGTTCAGGCCTTCGCCGAGTTCGCCTTTGAATTGCATTGCCCTCACAACTTTTTCACCGCCGAGACGCGGAGTGCGCCGAGAAAACCTACTTCTTCACGTCTCAAATCGCAGCGCCGCGATTGGGTCCAATACAGCGGCGCGGCGCGCGGGATACACGCCAAAAAAAATACCAACGCTCGCCGCCACCGACACTCCCGCCACGATTGCCCAGAGTTTGATGCTTGAGGGCATGCCGATGGCGAGCGTGACGCCCTTGGCGAACACAATGCCGAACAGCACGCCGATCGCGCCGCCGAGCAGGGCCAAGGTGACGGACTCGATCAGAAACTGCAGCAGGATGTCGCTTCGGCGCGCGCCCATGGCCTTGCGGATGCCGATCTCCCGCGTCCGCTCCGTCACCGAAACCAGCATGATGTTCATGATCACGATGCCGCCCACCACCAGCGAGATGGCGGCGATTCCGATCATGGCGTAAAAGAACGTACCGCTGAAATTCGACCAGATACTCAGCAGGCTGTCGTTGGTCTCAATGTCGAAATTGTCTTCGTCGCCGGGGTGGACGTGGCGGCGGGCGCGCAGTACGGCGCGCGTTTCGTCCATCGCTTCTTCGAATCCGGCGCCGCTGGCCGCGGCCTTGCCCGAGATGCGGACACTTTCGTGGGAACCATTCTGTTTCTGAAACGCGGTGATCGGCATGAGCGCGTAGTTATCCATGCTCTGGCCCAGCGTCTTGCCTTTGCGTTTGCCGACGCCGACCACGCGATAGACCCAGCCGTCGATACGGATCTCCTTGTTAATGGGATCCATGCCGGGCATCAGGTTATCCACGATGTCCGGTCCCGACCACGACGACGGCGGAGTTGTTCCTCACATCGATATCGTTGATCATGCGCCCGGCGGTGAGGTCGATATCGAGAATCGGCACCATGGAGGGCGTCATCCCGCGGACAGTGGTATCGCTGATGGACTGCTCGCCATACTTGACGTGTCCGCTATCGTTGCGCAGCGAGGCCCCCACCCATTCGCAATGCTTGCAGGCTTCGAGGACGGCTTCGTAGTCCTCCATGGTGAGATCTTTGCGTTTTTCGCCATCGAGGAATTTATCGATGTTGGTGACGGCCGGTGAAACTTTAAAGACGATGAAAACGTCGGCGCCGAGATTGAAAATCTTCGTCGCCACGTAGCCGTTGATGCCGTTGACGAAGGTGACCACGGCAATCACGGCGGCCACTCCAATCACCACGCCGAGCAAGGTGAGCGCAGAGCGCAGTTTGTTCGCCCACAACGACAGAAACGCGATCTTGATGGCCTCGGTAATATTCATCGACGTGCGCTTCTCACCGCAGTTCCTGGGATTGCGGGAGTGGGCAGTTCTCCAAATGAGTTTAGCAGGACGAGGCGGGCGGGTCCGCAATGGAAGCATTCACAGAACGCGCGTGTTATGTGAGTAAGTTAGTGGAGAGACGCGCGTCCCGCCCGTCCAGCAGTTCGGCGACCGTCGCACTACACACGCTGTGGCCGGAGATTGCGAAAGTGTTGATCGTGAGACGATGCGCACGCGGTGCCGAGGTCAACAAGGAGCTTCAGAACTGTGTCCTTGCAGACCCCAGTCATGCGGACTGTTGCACGGATGGAATTGCCTTCAACAAGGGCAGAAACTACTTGGCAGCGTCTCTCAGTGCTCAAGCAATTCATGCGCGCGTTATGCTTGATCGGTCACGCAATGTCAAGAGTAATTACACCATTAAAATCTATACTTCACAGACAATCTGACAAGCCTTGTGTCGCTGGCAAGATCGTCAATAACCCGCGCACGTCTGCGATTAAACACGGGTGCAGCTCTGGGTCCGCGAGTCCCGCCGCCTTGTCGAATATTATCTCGAAGCTTTTGGGATTCTTCCAATTTGCCCAAATCAATCTGCGGGTTCTTCTTCAACATGTCGATGTCTATTGGTTTAGGCATAATTCCTCCCCCTACATGAACGGCCGGTAATCTCCGGGGCTATGAATGACTCCCTCAAGTGCTCTTTTCAGCATGTAGTCAGAAAGCAATTCATGGTAACACCTGATCTTTTCCGACAGTATAGGGTCTTTTCCGTAATCGTCGATTAGCAAATTGATCTCAGGGTCGCGCTGCAACACATCCATGGAAATCCCATACCCATGTGAATGCCATTTCTTTGTATTGTTTAACACTCCGCCGATCCTAGACGCCGTGTCCTTTTTCATCTGGTCCGTCACCGGAATCTTGCGGGTCTGTGTTTCTTTCCAGTTTTTGAACTTATACTTTACTAGCCACTCTTCTAGCAGGGCAATGGATAGATCCCTCGCCTGTTCATAGTGGTAAAGCTCCCCTTGGTCAAAGCCATCGATCAAGAGCTGCACTTCGGCGGTGGTAATCGTTCCGAGCTGTGCCTTGTCGATTAGCGAATTGTATTTTTCTAATGTTCCGAGAGCAGACACCTGACGCCCTCTCGCACTGTCCACCTGCGGATCAATCGGGCCGAGCCGGGAATAGTAATCCATGTAGATTGCATCTCCGGACATCACAAAAACCGTTCCCGCTGAATATGCATAATTCGGAACGACGAAATCCACTAATTGATAGTGATGTCGAACCGTTTCCACCATCCGCTGAACAGTTTCAGCGTAACCACCAGGAGTTGTCAGCAAAACCACCAAACGCTCTGGTTGTTCCTTCTTGCAGCGTTTCTCAACCGCAGATCGCAAGATGTCGTCAACACCAGAAATCAGGGGACCGCTGACGCTAATAGCGTGGCCCTTGAATACGTCGGCACTCTCGATTGCGGTCAGCCGCTTATCAAGCTCTTGTTCTATGTACTCATTCGCACTAGCTGGAATTTCCGCACTTGGTGGAGGCGTCGCCGGAGTAGACATTTATTATTTTCCTTTCCAGCGTGACAGAGCAGCCTTACGTGCTATTTCACTGCGCTGTAAGGGACTGAGCTTTTCGGCACGAGCCGGACCACCCTTCTTACCCCCAAGCCTCCCAAGAGCCACAGCAGCACGATTCTTTACCCTTTGCGGAGGCTCCGTCTTCTTGATCACGGCGTTTAAGACAAAAGCCGCGATCTGGTTCATGTCCTTGCTTGAGCGTTTATGCATGCCCAATAATTATCCGATTGCGATTTGTTGTCAAGTGACGCCGTCACAATTCCCGATTCGGAACCAAGAGTGTGCAAACACCTGCACTCTATATGCTTGACCGGTCTAGCAACTTAGATGCCAATCCCTAGTAAAAAGATGCTCAAAGTCGCCCACTACCGGCGGCCGGGCGGGGACGCCCCGCACTTCACCAGCAAGCCTCATCCCCTGCCGGAAGCCAGGCGCATCGAGAATTTCACCGACACAAATGCCACCAGCAGCGCCAGCGCCGTCCACATCGCCGCCGACTCTATGCCCCCATGGAAGATGGGCGGCATCACAAACGGCAAGGGCGCGGAAAACTGCGGGGTGGTGGAGGCTCTCTGCGTGATGGCCACAACTCCCGCAACCAGAACCAGAGCCAGTGCAAAGCCCGCGACCACCAAGCCGGGCAGAGCGCGCTTCCAGGGGAACGGAATCGGCGGCGGTGCTGCAGCCTCGCGCCGCACCGCTTCCATGACGGAGGCGGCGAAGCCCGACGATGGGAGGATTTCATCCTTCAGCGAAAGAACGCGATCGATCTCCTCATCCTTAATCATCAAGCCTCCTTCAGGCGCGGCACAGCCAACCGTTGCGGAAGTTTACTGCGCAGGATTTCACGCCCGCGAGACAATCTCGCCTTGACCGTGCCCTCGGGCAAGCCGAGGCTCCGCGCCGCCGTGGTGACGTCCATGTCGTGAAAATAAAAAAGGGTCAAGGCCTCGCGATACTTCGCCGGCAAGGCAAGTACAGCGCGTCGCACCGCCGAATCCCGGTCATGGTCTTCGAGGCCTCCGTCCGAGGCGCGCGCGTCCGCGGGTTCGGCAATGTCGTCGAGCGGCACCGACACCATTCGCGCCGGAATGCGGCGCAGCTCCGAACGATAGAGGTTGGTCGCCAGCGCGAAGAGCCAGGTGGAAAAGACCGCATCCTTGCGCCACTGCCCGAGCCCGCGGTACGCACGAAGAAAAGCTTCTTGCGCCATCTCTTCGGCGCGGCCGCGATCGTGGCAAAAACGGTAGGCCAGATTGATCAGTGGCCCCTGCCAGCGGCCGACAATCCCCTCAAAGGCGGAAATGTCGCCAGCCAGGACTCTTTCGACATCGGCCTGATCGTCGCTCGCGCTCACCTTGGGCCCTCCCTCATAAGGTACGACACGATGCCGTTGCGGACGGTTGCATTTATTTTGAAAATCGCACCGGGACGAAAAAAGTGCAACCGGAACCGTGGAAGCCCGGTCCTACCGAACGAAAGCGGAAAACTACACGAGGAGGCTCCAATGGAATTCAATGTCGGAGAAGGTATCGCAAGCATCGCTCCCTTTCTAATCCCGATCGTCGGGAGCATAGCGCTGTTCTCGTTCCTGGGTGTGGCCTCATGGTCCGATGCGCGCCGAAAAGAGAGAGAAGCATACTACAAGAATGAAACCCTGAAAAAGATCGCGGAAAGCTCAGGAGAGGGAGCCAGGAGCGCGCTGGAACTGCTGCGCGAGCAGGAGAAGAACGCTGTGAAACGCCGCCTCGAAGGCATGAAGTTGGGCGGTTTGATCACGGCCGCCGTCGGCATCGGTCTCATGGTGTTTCTACACGGGGTTGAGCACGAGGAACCGGCTTATCTTGTCGGACTGATTCCATTGTTGATTGGCTTGGCCCTGCTAATTTATCCGTTCCTCCTCGCGCCCAAGGAGTAAGAGTAAGAGAACACGCCCGCCGGCGTGCGCTGTGACTTCGTGCACTATAATGAAGCTGTTGGCAGCCGGACCGGACGGTCGCTGTCGCGAGACAGAGGAAAGTCCGAACTCCGCAGAGCAGTGTGCCGGATAACGTCCGGGAGGGCCCCCGCGCTTGTAAGGGCGGGATCGCTCGACGGAAAGTGCCACAGAAAACATACCGCCCGGGCCGCAAGGCTCAGGTAAGGGTGAAAAGGTGCGGTAAGAGCGCACCGCCGTCGCAGTAATGCGGCGGGCAGGGCAAACCCCACACGGAGCAAGACCAAATAGGGAGGGATTCTCTGGCAAGCCTTCGGGCTTTGCCGGGGACGCGTGCCGGCTCGGTGCGCCACAACCTCCGGGTAGGTCGCTTGAGCCTAGCAGCAATGCGTGGCCCAGAGGAATGACCGTCCTGCCGGTAACGGCAGACAGAATTCGGCTTACAGGTCCGGCTGCCACAAAGTTTTGTATTGAAGAATCTTGAGCATTGACACCTTCGTAGTGACGCCGGACCAACGCAACTCTCATACCCCGAAATGTGCCTCTCCCTTAGACCCGGCATAGCTGGGTGGCACGTGAGAAAACACCTGCCCCTCTGACTTTGACAAATTGCAGCTTCCACGTAATAATTGCGACTGATAGTCGTTTATGGTTATAGGTCTATAATGGCTAAAAGTCATCAATATCACTCCGCTCTCATCGAGGCCCTTGCTTCCAGTAACCTACCTCACTTACAAGGTATGGGACGGCGCCAGCGCCGCGCCGCTGAAACGCGTCTGCGGCTGTTCCGTTGCGCTCTTCAGCTCTTTGCCGAGCGCGGCTTTCCGAGCGTCACGGTGGAAGACATCACCGAGGCCGCCGATGTCGGCAAGGGGACCTTCTTCAACTATTTTGAGAGCAAAGATCACGTGCTGGGCGTGATGGCGGAAATTCAGCTTGGCAAGGTAAGAGAAGCCGTGACGCTTGCCGAGTCCGGCACCGAGACCATTCACTCGGTGTTGCACCGCCTGTTTCTTCGCGTCGGCGAAGAACCCGGTCGCAGCCCAGACCTCGCCCGCGCCCTGATCTCCTCTTTTCTCGCGAGCGAGCGCGTTCGTGGCCTCATTGAACGCAACTTTTCCGAAGGCCGCAAGATGATCGCCCAGGTAGTGGCCGCCGGGCAAAAGCGCGGAGAGATCGACCCTCGCTTGAAAAAAGAGAAGGTTGCGCTTCAGTTCCAGCAGGCGTTCATGGGAACACTTCTGCTCTGGTCGCTTCGGGGCCAGCCTGCGCTCGCAACTTGGATCGAAGAAAGCTTCCAACACCTTTGGAGGGCAATCGCCGTCTCCAATAAAGAGCAAACGCGATGAAATGCAATTTCCGTACTATCGTCATCCTGTCGCTGGCGAGCCTGATCTGCAGTGCGCTCAGCGCCGCCCAGGAACCAGCGCCCTATCGCCTTACGCTGCGTGATGCTATTCAGCAGGCGCTGCAAGCCAATCTCAACGTGCTCGTCGCCGACACCCGGGTCGAGGAAGCCGAAGGCACCCGCTTGCGCCGCTTATCGGCCGCGCTGCTTCCGCAGGTACGAGCGCAAAGCTACGCCAACTACCAGAACCGCTCCCTCGCCGCTTTCGGAATCTCGCTGCCTGGCGTCCCCGCGGTGGTTGGACCGTTTTCCAACTACGATTTCCGCTTCTATGCGCAGCAGAACGTCGTCGATCTTCAGAGTTATCGCGGATGGAAAGCCAGCGAACGCGCCCTTGATGCCGGCAAGATGGATTACCAGGATGCGCGCGACCTCATCATCCGGGCCGTTGCCAGCCTCTATCTCAACGCCCAGTCTGCCGCGGCTCGCGCCGATGCTGCCCAATCCCGGGTGACCGACTCGGATGTTTTGTACAAACTCGCGAAAGATAAGCACGACGCTGGAACCGCGACCGGCGTGGACGTCCTGCGCGCTCAGGTGCAGCTCGCGAATGACAAGCAGGCTCTGCTGGTCGCGCAGAATTCATACAAAAAATCGCTGCTCTCCCTCGCGCGCAACCTCGGCATGCGGCCGAGCACGCCATTGGAACTCGCCGAGCCGCTCCGGTATCGGCCCTTAACCCCGTCTCAGGCGCAGAGTCTGTTGCCCTCCGCGCTCCTGATGCGTCCGGATTACCTGTCGCTTGCCAGCCAGCGTCTGGGATTGGTCGAGCAGCAACGCGCCAGCCGCGCCCGCTACTATCCCAAATTAAGCATTAACGGAAATTATGGCGGGATTGGCCGCAGCATTGGAGGCGTGCAGGGCACCGGCATCATTCAAGGCCAAGTCGACTTTACGGTGTTTGATCGCGATCGCAGCGGCGAGGCGCAGGAGCTTGCCAGCCGCGTCAAACGCATCGACGATCAAATCGCCGATTTGCGCCGCGGCATTGAAGAGGAGATCCACGAGGCCCTTCTGAATCTCGAATCCGCGGCCGAGCAGATTGCTGTCGCCGAAGAGGGGCAGAGACTTGCGCAGCGCGAACTCGAACTCGCGCAGGATCGTTTTCAGTCGGGTACAACCAATAACGTGGAAGTGGTCACGGCTCAAGACGAACTCGCCCGCGCCGAGGAGAACTACATTCTCGCCGTCTCCAGCCACGCTGACGCGAAGTTCGCGCTCGCCCGGGCCGTAGGCGACACGGAAAACAACATTGGACAGTATCTGGGGAATCCGTAAGCGATTTGTCAGGCGGGCGGTGAACCATGTTGCAACTAGATGTTCACGCCCGCGGGGTTTGATGCAACGAGGTTTGAAGCTATGAAGCGACTTATACCGATTCTGATCCTGCTGGCGGCGGCAATCGCCGCCGGTGTGTATCTTTATCCGCGTCTGACCAAAAAGGCGGAGCCCGAAAGTCAGCTGACGCTCTCGGGCAATATCGAAGCGCACGAGAGCCTGGTGAGCTTCAAGGTTCAAGGGCGCATCATCGACTTGCCGGTCGAGGAGGGCCAGTCGGTTGAGCAAGGCGCATTGCTTGCGCGCCTGGATGACGCCGACTACAAGCAGAAGGTCCGGATCGACGAGGCCACGGTTCACGTGCGCGAATCCGGCCTCGCGCTCACCCTTGCTGGAACCCGTGAGCAGGAAGTAAAGGCGTCGCAGCAAACCACGTTCGATGCGCAAGCCGATTTGCAGGAGAAGAAACTCGACTACGACCGCGCCCAGCGCCTCTTCAGCAAAGATGAAGTCTCCGCCCAGGACCGCGACCTCGCCGAGACTGCGCTGAAGCGCGCCGAGGCGACGTTCCGGGCAGCGCAACAGCGTTACAACGAGGCCGTTGAAGGCAGCCGCAAAGAGGATATCGCGATCGCTCGCGCCAATCTCACGGAAGCCAACGCCAACTTGGGTCTATCGCGAGTCAACCTGGACTACACAATCCTGCGCGCCCCTGCCACCGGCGTGATCACCGTGCGCCAGACTGAACTGGGAGAGGTAGTCGTTCCCGGCACTCCGGTGGTCACGCTCGCCGACCTCGATCACATCTGGTTGCGCGCGTATATCGCCGAAACCGATCTGGGCCGCATCCACTGGGGCCAGGAAGCGGCTATCACCACCGATACCTATCCCGGCAAGCAGTACCGCGGACGTGTCTCTTTCATCTCCTCGACCGCCGAGTTCACACCCAAGAGTGTTCAGACCTACAAAGAACGCGTCACCCTCGTCTATCGCATCAAGATCGATATCGACAATCCCAATCACGAACTTAAACCCGGCATGCCCGCTGACGCCCACATCGATCTGGCCGCGGGCAATCCAAACGCGCGCCAACAGGAAGTTGCGCCGCAGAAGCAATAAATAATGACGGAGCAGTCCCAATCCGCAATTATCGCCGAGGCACTCACAAAGAGCTTCCCGGGCATACGCGCTGTCGATCGCTTGAGCTTCGACGTGAGCGCCGGAGAAATCTTTGGCCTGGTCGGTCCTGACGGCGCCGGAAAAACGACCACGCTCCGCATGCTCGCCGGTATCATGCCGCCCGATGAAGGCAAAGCCACGGTTGCTGGATTTGATGTCGTTCACGATCCCGAAGGCGCTAAGCACCACCTCAGTTATATGCCGCAGCGCTTTGGACTTTACGAGGACCTCACCGTCGATGAGAACATCCGCTTCTACGCCGACCTGTTCGGAGTGAAAAGGGCTGAGCGCGAAGAGCGCGCCACACAACTGTTACAGGCCGCCGGCATGAGCGAATTCCGCAAGCGGCTCGCTGGCAAACTCTCCGGTGGTATGAAGCAAAAACTAGGCCTGGTCTGCGCCCTCACTCACCGCCCCAAGGTGATCCTGCTCGATGAGCCGACCACCGGTGTCGATCCCGTTTCGCGCCGCGACTTCTGGCGCATCCTTTATGAACTAGCCTCGCAAGGTGTGGCGATACTCACCTCGACCGCTTACCTCGACGAAGCGGAGCGCTGTCATCGCGTCGCCTTACTCCATCAGGGTAAGCTGCTCTTCTGCGACACCCCTGCGAATCTCAAAGCCAAGCTGGGCAAAGGCGTCTTGTCGGTCACCTCGTCCGATCCACGCGGATCGCGTGACCAACTCGAGCACGCGGTGGGGATCTCAAGTCTGGTGCTGACCGGTGACGGTCTGCACGTCGTGGTTGACGATGCCGCCCGCCGCATCCCCGAATTCGAGGCACGGCTGAAGGACGCGCACATTCCATTCGACGCGATTCAGCAGGTCACGCCCACCATCGAAGATCTCTTCATCGATGCGGTTAGCAGTGGCAGTGGAGCGTCACTCCATGCCTGAGGACAACAATTCTGTTGTGATCGAAAACCTGGTCAAGCGGTTCGGTGGCTTTGTCGCCGTCGATCACGTCAGTCTCGACATCCGCAAAGGCGAGGTGTTTGGCTTTCTCGGACCGAACGGCGCCGGCAAATCCACCACCATCCGCATGCTCTGTGGCCTGCTGACGCCCACATCGGGCCGCGCGCGGGTCGCCGGTTACGACGTTCGGCCGTGAACCCGAATCCGTGCGCCAGAACATTGGTTACATGTCGCAGAAGTTTTCGCTCTACAACGATCTTAAGGTGATCGAAAACATACGCCTGTTCGCCGGCCTCTATAGTGTGCCTTCCAACCAGCTCCAGGCGCGAATCGAATGGGTGCTGGAGATGGCGAACCTCAAAGGCCAGGAGAACCTCATTACCGGCACCCTTCCCGGAGGGTGGAAGCAACGCCTCGCTCTGGGCTGCGCGGTGTTGCACAAACCGCCCGTCATTTTTCTCGATGAGCCCACTTCCGGAGTCGATCCCATCTCACGCCGCCAGTTCTGGGACCTGATTCAACACATGGCGGAGGATGGTGTGACCGTCTTCGTAACCACCCATTACATGGAAGAGGCCGAATATTGCAACCGTCTTGCCCTGATCTTTCGCGGAAAGATAGTCGCCCTGGGCACGCCTTCGGAACTAAAGCGAAACTCGATGAAAGGCGAACTCCTGCTGATCGAGTGCGAGCCCCTGGGCACCGCCGTGGAAGTCCTGCAATCCGCTCCGGATGTGATCGATGCCGCGGTTTTCGGTAACGCTCTGCACCTGGTCGTACGCGATGCTGCCGCCGCGATCCCGCAGGTTAAGAAGTACCTGTCGGATCACAGCATCACCGTTGGCCATATCGAGAAGATACGTCCTAGCCTGGAAGACGTTTTTGTTTCTCTTACAACCGAGCGCGATTCGGGAAAGGAACGGAAGGCATGAGCTTCACCCGCTTCCTGGCCGTGGCTAGAAAAGAAGTCGTCCAGATCCTCCGCGACTCGCGCAGCCTCATCATTGTCGTGATTATGCCGGTGGTTCTGGTGCTGCTGTTTGGTTACGGTGTCAGCCTCGATCTCAAGGGCCTGCCCATTTTTGTGTATGACCGCGACGGCAGCCAGCAGAGCCAGGATCTCTTGAAGCGCTTCCAGGCCAGCGCCTACTTCGACATTGTGCGGGTCGTGAACGATTATCCCGCGCTAACCAGAGCGCTTGACGACGGCCACGCCAGAATGGGGATTGTCGTCCCGTGGGATTTCTCCGAGCGCTTGCACGACGGCGGCCCAGTCCAGGTGCAGGCGCTCGTTGACGGCACGGATGACAACACCGCCAATATCCTCATCGGCTATGCCCAAGCCGTTGTCCAGGGCTATTCGTCGGACCTCCAACTCGACTGGCTTCGCAACCACGGCCAACCCGCCCAGCCTGCTTCCGTCAGTGTTGAAACCCGCACCTGGTACAACGAAGATCTCGAGAGCAGCGCCTTCATCGTTCCCGGCGTGCTGGCCCTGGTCATGTCCGTGATCGGGGCCTTCCTCACCTCGCTCACCATTGCGCGCGAATGGGAACGCGGCACCATGGAGCAGTTGATTTCAACTCCCGTCACTTCGCTGGAGATCATGCTGGGCAAACTGGCGCCCTATTTCGCCATCGGAATGTTCGACGTCATTGTCTGCGCCTTGGTCGCCATCTACTGGTTCCAAGTTCCCTTCCGCGGTTCTTATCTAACTCTGCTTATCAGTTCCGCCTTGTTCCTGGTGGTCGTGCTTGCGCTCGGATTCTTCATCTCCGTGATCGCCGGAAGTCAGCTCGCGGCCAGTCAAATCGCGCTGCTCATCACCTTCCTTCCCGCTTTCCTGCTGTCGGGATTTCTATTTTCGATCGAGCAAATGCCCGTAGTGCTGCAGTGGATCACTCGCATCCTGCCGGCTCGTTACTACGTCTCCGTACTGAAGAAAATATTTCTCAAGGGGACGCCCGCGGCCCTGCTCTATGCCGACCTGGTTCCCCTGACTGTGTTCGCACTCGTGCTGGCAGTGCTTGCCACCCGCGCATTCCACAAGCGGCTGGCGTAAAGGAGAGGAGAAGCGATGCTGGCGCGCCTGAAACAGATGTTGATCAAAGAGTTCATCCAGGTTTTCCGCGACAAGCGCACCCGCTTCGTGCTGATCGGTCCGCCAATCATTCAGATGCTGGTCTTCGGATACGCCGCCACTTTTGAGATTCACCACGTTCCAACCGTTGTCCTCGATCTCGACCACAGCCAGGAAAGCCGCGAACTGATCTCTCGTTTTACTTCGAGCCCATATTTCGACGTGCAACGCCAACTGACGGACTACCGCCAGCTCGGCGATCTCATCGATCAAGGGAAGGCTACCGTCGGTCTTGAGATCAATGCCGGTTTCGCCCAGAACCTGCGCAAGGGCCAGACCGCGCCCCTGCAAGTGATCGTCGATGCGACCAATTCGAACACCGCCCTGATCGCCTCCGGCTACATCACGCAGATCGCTCTCGGCTTCGCCCAGGACTACCAGAAAGACCGTATCTACCGCATCTCACCGCAAATGCTGGAGGAAATCCCCTCGGTGCAGCTCGAACCGCGGCCGTGGTATAACCCCGACCTCAGGAGCCGCTGGTTTTTCGTGCCCGGAGTTATCGGCAGTCTCACTCTCGTGCTCGTGGTTGTTCTGACCGCGTTTGCCGTGGTCCGCGAACGTGAAATCGGCACTCTCGAGCAGATCATGGTGACACCCATTCGCCCGGCCGAGTTTATCCTCGGCAAGACGCTGCCCTTCTTCCTCATTGGCCTCTTCGATGTTTCGCTGATTGGCACCGTGGGAACGCTCTGGTTTCAGGTTCCATTTCGCGGTCAGATTCTGGTGTTGTTCGCTGGCGCCGTTCTCTTTTTGCTGTGCATGTTGGGCGTGGGCCTTTTGATCTCAACCGTCTCCTCCACCCAGCAGCAAGCAATGGTCACTGCCTTCTTCTTTATCATGCCCGCCATAACTTTCTCCGGCTTCGGATTCCCCATCAGCACCATGCCGCAGTGGCTGCAATATCTCACCTACCTCAGCCCGTTGCGCTATTTTCTAGTCGTGCTCCGCGGCACTTATCTGAAAGGTGTGGGCATGGAGATTCTCTGGCCCCAGATGGCCGCCATGGCCGCCTTGGGAATCAGCCTGCTCACCATCGCTGTCCTGCGCTTCCACAAGGCGCTCGACTGAGTCGCCATCTCTTTGCCAGCCGCTCCGATCGACCCTATAATTGAAGTTCGAGACGAGTCACGGCGCCGACCGTATCTCCAACTCGTGCCATCGCCGATCGCTTGATTGAACGCCAGTCACTGAACGCCAAGGAGAACTTTATGTCCGCACCCAGCCGTCGCCCGGAAATTCGCCGGCGCCGCACCCGCGCAGAAAAAATCGCCAAGCTGCGCAAGCGCCTCGCCGCTGCTTCTGCTTCCAATGACAAAGACCGCCTCAACGCTAAGCTGCATCGTGCCGGTCTGGTTTCTCCGGGGAACCCGTTGGTCAAGAGCGCGTAGAAGAAGCGGACAGCCGAGGCGGCTGTCCCTCCGCAAATTCACCCCGAGTACACGATCCTCCCGCCGACAATGGTCGCCACTACTTTTCCCGTGAGCTGCCATCCATCGAAGGGCGTGTTCCTGGATTTCGAGCGCGACTTGGCGGCGTTGAAGGTCCACTTCTTTTTCGGATCGAAAACAGTAACGTCGGCGGCCGAGCCGCGGACCAGAGAACCGCGGCCGCGAAGATCGAAACAGCGAGCCGGGCCGGCAGTGAACAGTTCCACGATGCGGGCCAGCGGGATGTGTTTCTCGCGATGCAGTCTGGTGATCGCCAGCGCCAGCGCAGTTTCAAGTCCGGTGATGCCGAACGCCGCAAGTTCGAACTCCATCTCCTTTTCGTGAGCGGCGTGGGGAGCGTGATCGCTGGCGATGGCGTCCACCGTACCGTCGGCGAGCGCGGCCACGATGGCTTCGAGATCCGAGGCTGAACGCAGCGGCGGATTCATCTTGTAATTGCTGTCGTAGTCGCGCATATCCTCGTCGGTCAGCGTGAAATGGTGCGGCGTAACTTCAAAGGTGACGCGCGCTTTCGCGCGCTTGCCCCGGCGCACACTCTTCAGCGCGTCCGCCGTGGAAAGATGCGCGACGTGCAGGCGGGCATTGGGAATGTGCATCGCAAGCTGGACGTCACGCTCGACGATCGAGGCTTCGGCAGCCGCCGTCATGCCGCGCAACCCGAGACGGAATGAGCGCGCGCCCGCGTGCATCGAGCAATTCTCGGTCATACGAGTGTCTTCCGCATGCTGCACGACCGGAAAATTCAGCTCTCCGCCCAGAACCAGAGCCTCGCGCATAATGGCATCATCGAGGATGGGCTTGCCGTCGTCCGTGACCGCGATGGCTCCGGCGGAGTGCAGCGCGCGGAAGTCGGTCAGCGTGACTCCCTTGCTCGCTCGGGTCGCGGCAGCAATGGCAAACACATTCACGGCCGCGCCGCGTTCGGGCTGACGAAGCCACTCGATCCACTCCACCGAATCGACAACTGGCACCGTGTTGGGCATGGTGCAGACCGAAGTGAAGCCGCCAGCCGCGGCGGCAGCCGTGCCCGTCGCAATCGTTTCTTTATAAGCCTGGCCGGGCTCGCGCAGGTGCACGTGCAGATCGATGAAGCCGGGCGCGACGATCAGTCCGCGGGCATCGAATTTCTCGGCTTTCTCATCCACTCCGCCCTTGATCTTGTTGGGAGCGGCAATTTCGGCGACGCGCCCATCCTTTAGCAGCACGTCCATGGGCGCGTCGATGCGAGCCGCAGGGTCGATGAGATGGCCGCCCTTGATCAGCAGACTGGTTCGATTTTTTCTTTCTGGGTCTTGTCATCGCATCTTTCCCATCGCCCGCGCCAGAATCGCCATGCGCGTGGGCACGCCGTTGCGCACTTCCTCCAGGATTCGCGCCTGGGCGCCGTCGGCGACTTCGCTGGTCAGTTCCAGTCCCCGAATGATCGGGCCCGGATGCATCACGATGGCATCCTTCTTTGCCATCTTCAACCGGGCGGGAGTCATCTGGTAGCGCGCGATGTATTCCGGGAGGTCGATCTTCATGCCGGCGAGCCGCTCTTTCTGCACCCGCAGCAGCATGATTACATCGGTGCCGCGCAAGGCGTCTTCAATATGGCGGGTCACGCGCACGCCGGGCCCGAGCGTCGTCGCAATATCGGGCGCCAGTTCCGGCGGACCGCAGAGAATAATCTTCACCCCGAATTTGCTCAACAGGTGGCACGCCGACCGCGCCACCCGGCTGTGAAAGATGTCGCCGACAATCGCGATCTGCAGGCCTTTGAAGGTTTTCTTGTTGCGCAGAATCGTGTAAGCGTCGAGCAGCGCCTGCGAGGGGTGCTCGTGCAGTCCATCTCCGGCGTTGATCACGGGCACGTCGATGTGCTGCGCCATCACATAGGGCGCGCCGGCATTGGGGTGGCGGATGACGATGATGTCGGCGCCCACGGCGCGCGCCGTGTATCCCGTGTCGAGCAGCGACTCGCCTTTCTCGATACTGGAACCGGCCGCCTGGATGAGGACGGTGTGAGCGCCCATCGCTTTGGCCGCGATTTCAAACGAGCTCCGGGTGCGGGTGGAAGCCTCGTAAAAAAGGAGAAGCACCCGCTTGCCCCTAAGCAGGGGCCGCGGCTTGTCCGGATTCATGCGCCGGGCAAACTTCAAAATTCTCAGAATCTCGGCTGCTTCCAGGTGCTCGATGCCGAGAAGGGAACCGCGCGCTGGATTCATAATTAATTTGTGATTTCCAATAATTTCCAATTTGTAATTTGTGATTAAGAACCGCGCATTTCAATTACAAATTACAAATCGCAAATTACAAATTGACCTGCTGCTTCTCCATCAGCAGCACTTTCTCCGCGTCATCAACCTCGCGAAGTTTGACCTCAATAATCTGATTCTCCGTCGTCTGCACCGTTCGTCCAATGAAAGCGGCTTCAATGGGCAACTCGCGATGGCCGCGATCGATCAATACGCACAACTGCAAGCGCTTGGGGCGGCCCGCGTGAAACAGCGCGTCCATGGCGGCACGGGTCGTGCGTCCCGTGTAGAGCACGTCGTCAACCAGCACCACCGACTTACCCGTGATGGGAATCTCCATCTCCGTCTTCTGCACCACGGGCTTGGCGTCGAGGGTGGAAAGATCGTCGCGATAGAGGGTAATGTCGAGCGTGCCGAGCAGCACCGGCTTTTTTTCGATGCGCTGAATAATCTTCGCCAGCCGCTCCGCCAACGGCACTCCACGGCGCCGGATACCGACCAAAGCCAGATCTTCGACGCCATTATTTTTCTCGAGAATTTCATGCGCCAGCCGGATCAAGGTGCGCTCCACCTCGGATGCCGACATCAACTGCGCCTTCTGATGGATCCCGAAAGAACGTCCTGGCGCGCGTGAATTCATAAACGCTGCATCATACGCGTGCGGAAAGATCAGAGCAAGGCCCGACTATCCATGCCCGGTCCTCACACGCCCGCGCAAAGACGCCCACGTAAAGACAGCCGCCCTCCGGCTGTCCAGCCGCGAGAAGCTCAGAGGGAGCCCAGCATCGGCCATGGGCAGGCAGTCACAGCGAAGCTCCCAGTTACAAAGGTATCTGAAGTAACCTTGCCCTCACCGCGCCCATCCTGCAAACTTCTCATGATGCCGTTTTCCCGCGCCCATCTCGCCATCGCACTGGGCTCCGCTGGCCTGATCGTGCTCCTGTTTCTAGGCTATCTGAACTGGCTCAGCAACCAAGGGCCGGTTCTGTCGCGCTCCGAGGAACGCGACCCGCTCACCAAGATGCCGGTCAGCATCACCATGAATCCGTTTCGCGATCGCACCATCGAACGCACTGCCAACCGCTTTATCTCCGAGATGCGCGACGGCAATTGCCGCAAGCTGCTCACCCAATGGGAAAAGGACTATCGCAAAAAGCGCGCCGACTTCCTCTGTACCTCCGAAGCCCAGCACCCGCTGATTTCCTGGAACCTGGTGGAATGGGAAGACGCGCCGCCGCTCGTGATTCTCCACTACAAAGGCGAGCGCTACAGCACCCCCAGCCAGGACGCGACTTACAAAGATCTCTTCTCAGTGACCGAAGAAAAGAAAGATTCTGGCTGGGTAGTTACTAAGTACGATTCCTTCTACTGAGACACAAACGAAGTAAGCGATCCGCAGTTAGCGGCAATTTTCGGCGCGCTCTGGGGCGAATCGCTTTAACTGACAACTGACAACTGAAAGCTGATAGCTGACGGCGCCCTACCCGCCAATATGCACCATCGTCCGCGACGCCGGCACAAATCCCGGCTCTCCGATGTGGTGCCGCTCTTCTTTCTTCTCCACCACTTGCACAATGAACTCCGCCAGCTTCTCGTCGGTCGCGCCGCGCCGCATCAATTCATGCAGATCGTGATCCCACACGGAAAATAAGCAGGTGCGCAGCTTGCCGTCCGAGGTGATGCGAATCCGGCTGCAGTGTCCGCAGAACGGATGCGACACCGGCGCGATGATCCCAATCTCGCCCACGCCATCGGAAAAGCGATAGCGCCGCGCCGTTTCGCTGCCCTCGTGCGCGATTTCCTCCAACGGCAAATACTCCGACATGCGCGACCGAATCTCATCGAGCGCCACCACAATTTCCGGCGTCCACACCCGGCCTTCTTCGAGCGGCATGAATTCGATGAAGCGCACCACCACCCCCTCTTCCCGCGCGAACATGCCAAACGGAATGATCTGATCTTCATTGAAGCCGCGCAGCAGCACGCAATTGATTTTCACCGGATCGAGCCTTGCCCGCCGCGATGCGCGCACTCCCGCCAGCACGCTCTCGTATCCATTCGCCACGCGCGTGATGCGCGCAAATCGCTCCGGATCCACCGCGTCCATGCTGATCGTTACGCGGTCGAGTCCCGCGTCTTTCAGCGGTTGCGCGATCCCGGCCAGCAGGTGTCCGTTCGTCGTCAGTGCAATTTCAGGCTTCTTGCCCTCAGAAGTGCGCAGCTGCGCGAGCTCGCCGACGAACTCCACAATGCCTTTGCGCAGCAGCGGCTCGCCGCCCGTCAGGCGGATCTTCGTGATCCCCAGCCCAACCAGTATCCGCGCGATCCGCAGGTATTCTTCGAATGGAAGTTCCCCATATGCCGCGCCATTAATCCCTGTCCGGCAGTACACACACTTGTAGTTACAGCGGTCCGTGATCGAGATCCGCAGGTCGTGGATCGAGCGCCCGAATTTGTCGGTAAGCTTCGGCATTCGGCTGTTGGCGCAAGTTTCTTCCACTTGTAGAGACGCGGCTTACCGCGTCTCCGGAGACGGAGCAAGCCCCGTTTCTACTCCAGTCCGGCCTTCCCCAGCATCTCAAGAAACTGCTTCTCGGTCCGCATATCGATCGACTGCGTCACCAGTTTCCCGTCCCGATCGTACACAAAGCTCTTCGGAATCCCATCCACCACAAACATTTCATTTACCTTCCGCCCGGGATCGAGCAACACGGGAAACGAAACCTTGCGCTCGCGAATAAACGGCTCGACCTTGGCCGCCTCCTCATCCGATATGCCCAGCACCACCAGCCCCTTCGACCCGAAGCGCTCGTAAAGCTTCTCCAGGTCCGGCATCTCCTTGCGGCATGGCGGACACCACGTCGCCCAGAAATTCACCAGCACAACCTTGCCCCGTAGTTCCGAAAACGTCCAGGTCTTGCCCGAAAGATCTTTCAGCGTAAAGTCGAGATGCTCCCGCTTGCGGTCATCGGCCTCCAGCCGCGCCATCGCCGCCCGAAACTGCTCTTCATGATTGAGATCAATCGGCGCCGCGACATGTTCATAGCGCACCAGCGTGGCCAGCTCAATATATGGATACGCGGGCGCCCGCGTGCCTTTGCTGCCCGCGTCAGAATTTTTCGACTCAGCCCAAGGTACCGGCCGCTCGCGCAACGTCTCAGCCAGTGTGGTCGCGACTTCCTGCAGCGTGTCGTGTCCGAAATCGCCTTCGGTGGAAAGTCCCGCCAAATCCACCGCCAGCCGCAGCTTGTTCTCGGTCGCCGGCAGCTTCCGGATCTTCAGCGCCAGATCCTTAGTAGTCCCCGACCGAACGTCATCCGCCAGCGAGCGCAGTCCATCGATCTGTTCCGCGAGCGGCTTCTCGTCCGCGCTCCAGACAATTTCTTTCGTCTGCGCCGAGGCGAGCTGCGGCCCGAAGGTCGCGACCGCGGCCACCACCGCAACCAACAAAAAGGAAAGTTTTATCCGGGCAAGAAAGCTCGTAGGTTTCATAGCCCAACAAGCTTAACAACAGACCGCCTCCGGCACCAACTCCGGGTGGCAGCTTGGAGTTTGAAAATTCCAAGAGGGACAGGGCGTTGGGGTACCCCGGCCTATGCAAAACGACGGTCGTATTGCCGCGAGACGCGGGTCAGCAGTGCAGAGTACTCAAGCACTATCTTCTCTTCGTCAACCCACGAGAATGGATATGGAGGCGTGTTGGTTGCAACAAATTTCAGGATAACGAACTCGTCGAAGCTCGGCCGTGCGCACTGTTCGAGACGAGAAATGGCCTCACGAGCTTCTTGAATCGGGTGCTTGTATCTTCGGCCGTCGGTCAAAAACGCCCGTTCCCCTTCGTATGACGTGTAAACTTCAGAGAAGTTAACGCCCACAATCCCCATGCAGATTGGGTCGCCGCCCCGTTTCTTGAACTCCTCAGTTTGCCTCACCAGGTCGCCGATGACCCTGTCGATCTGCTTGATCATCGCCTTGGCGAGGATCTTCGTTTCGACACCAATTTCGATGGTAGCTACGGGTCCCCGAGCGACAGCGAGTCCTTCCTCTCGAGTCGCAGTCCCGGCCGGAACCAGCTCGCCGAAAGTGCCATCTCCCCGTCTGCGGGCGATGCCTACAGTCCGATTCTGTGTGTTGAGCACTCTGAGGCCGGCGGCAATGCGTTTGTTCAACTTGCTCGACTTCCGAAGCTTGTATAGGTCTTCGTACAAATAACTCGCGACCCAGTCCCCCAAGCTGGAATCCCTGTGAAGGTATTGGGTACCGTCAAAGAGACTCCGGAATGTTTTCAGGAGACCGTATTCGTCGGCGATCATCTATCGCGATTGTACATTCACTTTCACGTCAAACAAGTGGGGTTCTCTTCTGGAGAGTGACGCTTTCAGCAGTCTTTCTCGCGCCAACCGGACGAATTCACCGTCAATCTCAATTCCGATGCTGCTGCGGCCCGCGTTCATAGCAGCTACGCAGGTCGTGCCGGTGCCAACGAACGGATCAAGTACTGTGTCCCCAGCAAAGGAAAACAGGCGAATGAGACGCTCTGCAAGCTCAACCGGATATGGGGCAGGGTGTCCTTTCTTTGTCGAGTGTCCCTTAATGTCTGTCCATGAGGTCCGAAGCCACGATTTCATTTCGTCCTTGGATAGCATCGAGAGGGCCTTCTGAAGCAGGGACGGGGACCTGTAGGAGCCGCCTTTGCGGAAGAAGAGCAGATACTCGAAATCATTCTTAACAATCGCCCCTGGCTGGTAAGGTTTGCCGTAGAACCCAGCCCCGTTCCCTTCGACTTCCGTCGCGCCATTTGCGATCTTGAACCAAAGGATCGGCGTCAGCGAGTCCAGGCCGAAGTTTCGAGTTCGTACCATTAAGTCGGCATGCAGCGGCATTACGTAGTGCCGCCCCGCCTTTTTTCGGGAGATGCAAACGTCACCCACGACACAGCAAATCCGCCCACCAGGCGCCAGGACCCTTGCACATTCCTTCCACGCCTTGTCGAGTTCAGCGAGGAAGCTCTCGTAGTCTTCAATTGCGCCAAGTTGGTGCTCATGTGGCGGATATTCTTTTAACGTCCAGTAAGGTGGAGACGTAACTATAAGGTGAACGCTTTCATTTGGAATGAATGACAAGTCACGAGCATCGCCGCCACGTAAAGTGTGGGTTGTCTTCGAATACTCAGCGGGCCAGCGATTACGCCGGTAAGATTCGTTCAACTCCAGCAGTTCTTCGATCGCGCCAGGTTCATTGTCCGCCCAATCGTACCCCGTAGGCTCGTGCAGACTCTCAATTAATGTACTCATGGCTTCTTTCCGCGCTCCAAGTCTGTACGAATGCCTTGCAATCTCGCTACCGCTCCTGCCCTGATTCCGTTTGATACGACCCTTTGTGCTCCACTCATCGCGCACTTCACGATGAGTGGGATTCCACCGCCGCGTCATTTTAGCTGCAGCCGCTCGTGCTCCCGCAGCTCATGCACTTGTAGCAACTGCCGTTGCGCACCATGATCGAGCCGCAGACATGGCAACTGGGAGCGTCACCCATGTCGATCATGCCGGCGAGCGCGTCGGCGGCATGGATGGAGCCAGGCGCTGGTCGTTGGTCGTTAGTCGTTGGCCCGGAACCACTGGAGCCGTTCAGATCGCCGACACCTTCCGGAGGAGCCGGCCAAGACTTGGGACGCAAATTGTCAAACAGCATCTGCTGCTGTCCGGTCAGGAAGCGCAGGTGCAGCCAGCGGAAGATGTAATCCACGATTGACTTGGCATAGCCGATCTCGGGATGGCTCGACCATCCGCTCGGCTCAAAGCGCGTGTGCGCGAACTTCTCGCAGAGCAGCTTTAGCGGAACGCCGTGCTGCAGCGCGATCGATGTGGTCAGGGAGAAGCTGTCCATCAGGCCGGAAACGGTCGAGCCTTCCTTGGCCATCTTGATGAAGATCTCGCCCGGCTCGCCGTTGGGATACAGGCCGACGATGACGTAACCCTCGTGGCCTCCGATGTTGAACTTGTGCGTCACCGACATGCGCTCTTCTTTAAGCTTGTGCCGCACCGCCCGAGGAGGAGCATCAAGATTCTCATCTTCAACCAGCGCCAGGGCCGCAGCGTTTCTCGCCGCATCGTCCTTGGTGGAGTTCGCCGTCTTGGTGCCAGCCGCCGAGAGCGGCTGCGACTGCTTGCATCCATCGCGATAAACCGCGACCGCCTTCAGCCCCAACTTCCAGGCCTGAATGTAAGCCTCGGAAATATCATCGACCGAAGCGGCATTCGGCAAGTTCACCGTCTTAGAGATAGCCCCAGAAATAAAAGGCTGGGCCGCGGCCATCATCTTCAGATGTCCCATGTAATGAATGGACCGCGTGCCCTTTGCCGGCTTGAACGAGCAATCAAACACCGCCAGATGCTCATCCTTCACGTGCGGCGCGCCTTCGATCGTGCCGGTTGCGTTGACGTAAGAAACAATCGCATCGGCCTGCTCATGCGTGTATCCGAGTTTGAAGAGCGCGGCGGGGACGGTGTTGTTCACGATCTTGATCATGCCGCCACCGACCAATTTCTTGTACTTGATGAGCGCCAGGTCGGGCTCGATGCCGGTCGTGTCGCAATCCATCATGAAGCCGATCGTTCCTGTCGGAGCCAGGACTGTTACTTGGGAGTTTCTATAGCCGTGTTTTTCACCGTGGGCCAGGGCTTCGTCCCAGCATTGCTTGGAGGCTTCTATTAGCTCGGGTAACTGGGCGGCCGCGTTGCTTCGCTCCGCTTGGACGGGCGAGACGCCCGTCCCTCCACGAGCACTGCCTATGTTGTTTACGCTGGCCCGGTGCATTCTTATTACATCTAAGAACGGTTCGCGATTTATGTACCAGCCGGGGCAGGCTGCTCCGGGCATGTTTTCTGCGCTCGTTACTCCCAGGCGGGTTTGTACTGTGTCGGTGATGGGAGTTAGTGGCTCGCATTGTTCGGCTATGCGCGAGGATTGGAGATACGCTTCGCCGCACATGATGGCGGTTACGCAGGCGGCGTAATCTCGTCCGGCGTCGCTGTCGTAGGGAAGGCCGGCGGCCATGAGTAGCGCGCCTAAGTTTGCGTAACCTAATCCCAGCGGGCGATAGTCGTGGGAGTTCTTGCCTATCATTTCTGTGGGGTATCCGGCGTTGTCTACCAGGATTTCTTGTGCGGTGATTACTACGTCCACGGCATGCCTGTAGGCTTCCACCTCGAAGGTGCCGTTGGGCGCGAACTTCAGCAGGTTCAGACTGGCGAGGTTGCAGGCGGAGTCATCGAGGAACATGTACTCGCTGCAGGGATTCGAGGCGTTGATGCGGGCTGTGTTTTTCGACGTGTGCCAGCGGTTTACCGTGGTGTCGTATTGCATGCCGGGATCGCCGCATTGCCAGGTAGCTTCGGAAATTTTCTGGAGCAGGTCTTTCGCTTTGTAGGTGTTAACTACTCGGCCGTCTACTATGGCTCGGGTGGAGAAGTCGGTGTCGCGCATTACGGCTATCATGAAGTCGTCGGTAACGCGGACGGAGTTATTGGCGTTCTGGAAGAAGATGGAGCTGTAGGCGTCGGAGTCGGGATGCGATCCGTCGTAACCTTGCGCTACTAACGCGTGAGCTTTGGCTTCTTCTTTACTTTTGCACTCTATGAAGTCGACTATGTCGGGATGGTCGACGTTCAGGATGACCATCTTAGCGGCGCGGCGCGTCTTGCCTCCGGACTTGATTACTCCGGCGAAGGCGTCGAAGCCTTTCATGAAGCTTAGCGGGCCGCTGGCAGTGCCGCCTCCGCTGAGAACTTCAGTGGAGGAACGCAGCGGAGAAAGATTGGTGCCAGTTCCGGATCCCCACTTGAAGAGCATGCCTTCGGTCTTGGCCAGGGTCAGGATGGAATCCAGCGAGTCGTGCACCGAGTTAATAAAGCAGGCGGAGCATTGCGGGCGGGTGTATCCGGTGGCGCCGAATTCCACTTGTTGAGTGGTGAAGTTCCAATGCCAGTTAGTGGCGTCGGATTTCGGCTCTACTCGTTCGCAGCCGACGTTGAACCAGACGGGCGAGTTGAAGGCCACGTACTGACGGATGAGCAGGTGGACTAACTCGTCGTGGAAGGCAGCGGCGTCTTCGGAGGAGCGGAAGTATCCGTCTTTCATGCCCCAGTCGCGAATCGTTTCGGCTACTCGGGCGACCAGTTGGCGCACGCCGGTTTCGCGCTCATCGGTTCCGATCTGTCCGTGAAGATATTTCGACGCGACGATGTTGGTCGCGGTCATGGACCAGTCTTTGGGGACCTCGACATTCCTTTGCTCGAAGATCATACCTCCCTGGGAGTCGGTGATCTGAGCGTCGCGGAGTTCCCACTCGACTTCGGAGTACGGGGAGACACCGGGCTTGGTGAAAAAACGGCGGAAGGCGAGGCCGGGAGCCTTCTTCCTAGCAGTGCTGGCGGCGGTTTGGGCTTTGATTTGGTCGCGCACTTCGGGCATTTCCTTCTCCTGATTAGATGATGGCAAAGAGCATAAGTAACAGGTTCCAAAGTTCCATAACCGGGCGGCGTGGCAAGACTGATTGCTTCAGTTTCCGCTCCGCTCTACCGGCGGCCCACGTCTCGAAAACCGCGACGGCACCCTGCTGCGGCCTTAGAGACGGCGCAAGCCCCGTCTCTAAGGACAGATTTCCGATGGATCGGCCTGCGGATTTTTTCGGTAATTGTGCTCGGGGAGGGCGGTGGCAAGGGTTGGGTCAGCAGGACGCATTGCCTGGGGTGGCTTCGGTTGGACGGGTGGGGCCAACTGATCACCGGCTGGGCATTCGATGCCATGACGAACGAAAGAGGCGGCAACGAGTTCGATTAAAGTTTCCATCGGGGCTCCTAATGGCGCGGCCGAAGCCACGCCCCTTCAAAGCAAAGTCAAAACCCTCCCCAAAGCAGAATCAAAACCTAATTCGGTTGATGCCCCCCGGACAGGAATGCCTGGCAGGTCCAGACCGGGGGGAAGTCACCGCTGGTTTCCATCCACTCCGGAGGGATGGTCTCCCGTGACGGGGGAAGACTCGAAGTCACCTCAACTTTGAGTCTCGCCCGGGTGTTATGGTCCTCGCCTCCTTGAACTGGGAGGTCTGCTTAAAGTGCTCTGGGATGCTTAACGTACTCCCGTATATGGTACCTGTCAAGAGGGAAACGCAACATCTTGTAGCCAGAAAGTGGTAAGGGGTACCGAGTCGGGAAAGAAACAAGAGCCAAGTTTCGAGGTTTCATAGTTTTATGGTCGGAACACTATCGGGCGTTTTTGGAACCATGAAACTCTGAAATCTTGAAACCCAGCCTTATGCGATGGCGCGGGTGCGATGTTCTGGCGAGGCCCGGGTCACGGGCCGGGCGAGGACGCCGTGCGCTCGATGGGTTTGCGCCAGGGGCACGTAGATGTCTTCGAATATGGCTTGGGTGGTGATTCGCCGTATGCCGTCGGAGGACTCGACGAGGTAGTCGCCGGGACGGCCGGATTGTTCGCGGCCGAGTGCGTCGGTAAAGACGAGCGGTTCGGTGAGTTGACGGGCGCGCACCAGGAAACGGGTACGGTAGACAGTCCAATGGCTTTCGAGATTCATAAGTGCTTTCTTTCACTCTTCGGCGGAGCCGGTGTTGGTTTCTGGCTTCAGGTTCTGGCCGAGTACGGTTGCCGCTCGGCGACTGCTTGTTCTTTGAGTGGAGTGACTGTACGCGCACAAAAAGGACGGGTCAATACCATAAGAATTGTGCAACGGTGGAATTCCGGGTCGCGAATTGGAGGGGATGAATCCGGATCAAGGATGGGTCGAGGGTAACTGCGGTTGGCGCACGAGGGGCGGGGTTTGAGCGGCGGTCGGGAACTGGCGCGGCACGCTCTTACGCCCGGCGGTCGGGATTTGCACACGGGGTGCACAGGTTTTGCTAAAACTAAGGTTCACAAGTTTCAGGGTTTCAAGGTTTCAGAGTTTCAAAGATCCGGACGGGAGCCAGGTCACGGTCGTTCGCTGCTTCCTTGAAACCTCGCAACTGGAGGTGTACCGATGCAGATGTTCAGGGCACGATTCAAGCGCGACATTGTTACTGAATTCTTGCCTCCAGCTCGATCTGGGAAAACTCAAAAGGCAATCATTCTATGCGACGGGATGCCTTCGATCCCGCGCAAACAGCCGCTGGCGGAATTTCTCTCCGGGAAAGGATACTGGGTGTTTTATCCGCGGTATCGAGGAGCGTGGGAGAGTGGCGGGGAATTTCTGGAAAGATCGCCGCACGAAGACATTCTCGACGTGATTGGGGGACTGTCGAAAGAGTTCAGAGAGCTTGCGTTTGGGCGGCGATTTCGCGTGTTGGTGGATGAAGTGTTTGTGATCGGGGGAAGTTTTGGCGGGGCGGCGGCGATCCTTTCATCGCTCGACCCACGGGTAAAAAGGGTGATTGCCAATTGTCCGGTGGTGGATTGGGCGATTCTTCCGCGCGAGGAGAAGAAAGAGACTTCGAATGCCAGTTACTCCGCGTATATTCGCCAGGCGTTCGGGACCGGATACCGGCTGTCCGAAAAAAATTGGGAGAAACTGCGTGGTGGGAGGTTCTATAACCCCGCTTATCATGCGCGGGAAGTTACTGCGTCGAAGGTTATGATGTTTCATGCGCAGGATGATCCGTATGTGCCTTATCAATCGGTCAAGAGATTTGCGGAGCGCACGGGAGTGAGGTTGAAGTTATTGCGGCGTGGCGGGCACTTGAGCACGGAATTGATCGTTCGAAAGTATTGGCCGCAGATCGGGGAATTTTTTGCAAGTTGATCGTCCGCTTCTTTTACTTGCGATTCCTTTACCTGCGAGGTGCAAGGCGCGTCCTCCAATGGTATGCTTTTGGGGCTGACGACTCTGCGTCGGCGCACGGGGCGGAAGATCGGGGATGACAAAAGCGTTTTCCATTTTCGGGTCAAGTTCGAGGCCTCAACTGGGACCTTTCGAGCAGCAGGTGCTGCAAAAACTTTGGTCGCAGGGCAGCGCCACGGTTCGCGAACTGCTTGCGGATGGCAAGATCCATCAGGCTTATACCACGGTGATGACGACCATGGACCGTCTCTACAAGAAGGGCCTGCTCCTCCGCGTCGCCGAAGGCCGGGCGTTCCGCTACACGCCGCGCCACACTCCCGAAGAGCTGCAACGGGTCACGGCGCTGGAGAGCATACGGCAATTGCTGGGATCGGGCGATGCTTCCTCGCTGCCGCTTTCCTATCTGGTCGAGGCCGTGAGCAGCCATGACGCGCAGTTGCTGGACGAGCTGCAACTTCTGGTCGAGCGCAAACGCCGCGAAATCCAAGGCCTTGGAAAAAAGACGCGGGAGCAACGCTGATGTTCGCGCTGCGCGGAATCGCCGTCTCGCTCACTTTCTTCGTTCTGTTCTACTGTCTGCTATCGGCGCTGGTGGCGGCCGCATGGCAGTTGCTGAAGGGGTTACACGCGACGGAACCGGCCCTGGCCGGTTTGCTCTTCGCGCTGCGGATTCTCCCCTTCGTGGCTTCCGTGGCCATCACATTCGCTTTTGTGGTGCCGTCGTTTCAGTTGCTGGAACCGCGTTCCATTGATATCGACGAGGGCGTGGGTGCCATGCCGCTGGCGCTGGGCGTTTGCGCGCTCTTGCTGATTGCCTGCGGCTGCTTCCGCGTGATCGCCGCCCAGACCGCTACGGCTCGCCTGGTGGCGCGCTGGCTGGAAGGCGCGCATCCTATGCATGCGGATGCTGGCGCGCAGACAGCAACGTTGCGCTCGCGCCCCGAGGCTCCGCCACTCACCCTGGTGGGCGTCCGGAGACAGAGAGTGCTGGTTTCAGAATCTGCGTTTACGCTTTTGAGTCAGGACGAACTACGGATCGCGCTCAAGCATGAACTTGCGCACATGCATGGTCGCGATAACCTGAAGAAACTCGTCTTCCGGTTTTGTCCCTTCCCGGGCATGGCTCGGCTGGAAAGCGCGTGGTCCCAGGCTGCGGAACTGGCCGCCGATGATGCGGCCGTGTCGAATCTGGACGACGCGGTTGACCTGGCCGCTGCGCTGGTCAAGCTCTCGCGCCTGGTGCCTGTCGAAGCGGCGCCGATCTGCACCGTGGGCTTCGTGACCGGATCCATCGGCGCGCGCGTGGCACGCCTGCTGGCGTGGAATGAAGCCGCAGCGGGCAAAGCTAAGCCGGCGCGATTTCGCCCGTGGTACGCCGTTCCACCCGCTCTGGTGGCGCTGTTTTGCGTCGTTGTCACCTACGGCCCGGCTCTGGCGCTGACCCATGAAGTTACCGAGTGGCTTGTCCGCTAGTGTTGTGTCCCGTAAGTTCGTAGCATAACTGCCTCTGTCATCCTGACCCTGAGCGCAGCCGAAGGGGAAGGACCTATGTATTTTGTTTGCACCACGCAAATTGTTGCCCCGGCTCGAAAACGACGTCCGATTTTATTCGCGTATTTCCGGAACGCCACGCTGGTTGTTCTTGTCCTTACCCGCTTGGCCCCACTATCGCTGGTAGTAACTAGCGCGCGCCGTTACTCTCGGTGAGCTAGTCTGCTTCGCCGCGCAGATCATTTCCCTTGGCAGTCTGAACCGCGGCAACTCCTTTGTTCGCCGGATGGTTTTTCATGGTCGCTAGGTTTCCTCGCTCCGAAGTGCGCCGATTGCGTTCGCTGATCTGCGCGGCTGTCCTCCTGTTCTCAGTCTCTGTTCCTTTACCCGCGCGCGCGCAGAATCCGAACGGCTCGCTTCGCGGAGAGGTTCAGGACGCGAGCGCCGCGCGAGTGGCGGGCGCTCGAATCGTCGTGCAGTCCATCGGATCCGCCATGACCCGCCAGGCCACGGCCAATGACCGGGGAGAATTCCGCATCGAGGGCCTGCTGCCCGGTTCCTATCGCGTCACCGTGACGGCCAAGGGGTTTGCCGAGGCCACCGCCGATGTCGACGTCGCCGTCAGCCTGGTGCGCGATATTGCGGTCACGCTCAAACCGGAAAGCGGGCGCGAGACGGTCAATGTGCAAGGCAATGCTTCCTCGATCACCACCCAGTCGATTGACACGGCGAGCGCTGTGCATGAGGGTGTAGTCGGCAGCCGCGATCTGGAAGCTCTTCCGCTCCCGGCGCGCAGCTTCGCCAACATCGCTTACCTGGTGCCCGGAACCGAGCCGGTTGAGCCTTCCGATCCCACCAAGGCGCGCATCACCGCCGTCTCCACCGGCGGAAGCTCCGGCTTGAACAACGAACTGTCGGTTGACGGCGCCGACAACTCCGACGACTGGATCGGCGGCTTCCTGCAAAACTTCTCGCCCGATGGCATTCAGGAATTTGCCGTGCGCACCTCGAATGAAGACGCGGACACCGGCTGGACCACGGCCGGGTCGGTCGTGATCACCACCAAGCACGGCACCAACGAGTGGCACGGCGACGCGGCTTTCTACGAGCGCGCGGCGCAGCTCAACGCCCGATTCCCGATTGAGAATCCGGCGCCTAATCCCAAGCAGCCTTTCTCACGCCAGAATTACGTCGGCACCATCGGTGGTCCCATCGCAAAGAACAAAGTCTGGTTCTTCACTTCGTTCGAGCACGTGCATGAAAATGCCAGCATCGCGTATAGCCCGGCAAGTACCGCGCAATTTGATGCCCTGGCGCAGTTGGCCGCGGATGGCTTGATTCCCGGCGTCCCATCCATCGCCGTGCCTGCAAATGTTCCCATCCCTTTCCGCGATTACATCGGCTCGGTGCGCTTTGACTGGGCCGAGTCTTCAAAATCGCAGTGGTTCCTCCGCACCTCCGCAGACAGCTACCTCACGCACAACGCCCTGGTGCAGCAGGCGACGCTGCCCTCTACTGGCCTGACCACGCATAACAACTACTGGAACACGGCGATCAGCAATACCTATGCGTTCAGTCCAACTTGGCTCGGCAATTTGGTCCTTGATGCCAGCCTGTTGCACCTCACGCAGACGCGTAACTCGGATCTAGGTTTCGCCATTCAATTTCCATTCAGCGTAACCGCGCTCACCGTCTCTGGCTTCGAGACGTTCGGCGACAACCAGTTCGCCACTCCCATCACTCTTTTCCCCGACCTGCGCAATCAGGACAAATACCAGGTCCGCTACGACCTGAGCCACGTCGCAGGCAGCCACGCCCTCAAGTTCGGAGTCAACTTTATTCACGAGCCGGTGCTCAGCGGCGCGTTCGCGGCGACGGCGGAGCAGTTCACTACCTATCCTTCCGACCCCGAGTATTATGTCGCGAATCCCTCGCAATTCTTCTACCAGCCGCCAAGTTTGCCTTGCAATCCGCCGGTTACCACAGCGTCGGGCATTACTTGCACCTACACTCCCGCCGGCAATGGCGGTTTTTCCCAGAACGTCCAACGGCTCGGCCTCTACGCCGAGGATTCGTGGCGCATATCGCACCACCTCACCGTCAACTACGGCCTGCGTTATCAAACGACTTTCGGGCTCTTCGAAGCTTCCGGACAGAGCCAGGCCGCCAATGCCAGCTTTAGCCTGCTGCCATCGCTGGGATACGCCGAAGCGGTCCCCCATGATGACCGCAAGCAATTCGCGCCGCGGCTCGGCATTGTCTACGCGCCCGGCAACAGCGAGAAGACCGTGTTTCGCGCCGGCATCGGCATGTACTACAACGACCTTGCGCAAAACGGCTGGGCCACTGCGTTTGAGGCGGTGAACCCGAATTCCGCCGCGCCTCCTTCGCTCATCGATCCCAACTACAAAACGCCTTACGCCATCCACACTACCGGCGGAGTACAGCACGCTTTTAACGAACGCTGGACAGTTAGCGCCGACTACACCCACGAGCAGGGAAACCACGGCTATCGCGCTTTTCCGTATTCCACGGCCACCGTCTTCGCATCTGACAACCGCTCCAGTTACAACGCGCTGATGTTGCATGTTCAGGGCAATATGCGCCGCTTCAATCTGGTCGCGAACTACACGCTCTCCAAGGCGCAGACGTGGGGTTGCGTGCTCGGAGAACTTTTCGACTATGTGGATGGCGTCTGCACGGCGCAGAGTGGTCCGAATGCCGGAAAGCTCGACGCCTTTGGACCCGGTGATTACGGCCCTTCCGGCGAAGACGTTCGCCATCGCTTTGTGCTCGCCGGTACGGTACACATCCCCGGCGGTTTTGAATTGAGCACCATCACTCAGGTAGAGAGCGCGCGTCCCATCACCATCACGACAGCAGACAACAGCGGGCGCATTTATGTGAACGGCGTGTACACCAGCCTCGACGAATTCCGTGGCACGCCTTATATACAGTCGGACCTGCGCGTCGCTCGCCCAGTCAAACTTAACGAGCGCTGGCAGCTATATCCGTTCGCGGAGTTCTTCAACATCTTCAACCGCAATAATCCAGGCGCGAACTTCGCCGTCAACATAGTGCAGATTCCCGGCGTGGTAACCGATCCGACGAACCCCAATAATGTCATTGAGATTTGCAATCCGAACTGCGTGCCCGTCACCAGCCTGAAGCAACTTGAGATACCCGAGGGCGCTTTGGGAGATTTCTTCGGCCCCGGCACCACGGTGGGAATTCCGTTCGCGGCGCAGCTTGGTGTGCGGGTGACGTTCTAGCAGGTTGCTCGAGAGACGGGCCTTGCCCCAACTGACAGCGTCCCGCTACGCCCGGCTCTTCTTCGTCGCCGCGGCTGCCTTCACCTTCACCGTCTCCCACGGTCGCTTGGGACGCTCCACCTCGGGCTGGTCGCGGTCTTTGATGCGATCGTAATGGTACGATTCGCTGGTGGTTCCGAGCGCCTCGTTGTACAGGCTGGGCGTTCCCAGCGCTTCTTTCATTTCTTCCGAAAACTCGTGCAGCGCTTTCAGGTGGTCGGCCGTCGCCGGCACTTCGGTCTTGGTCGTCTTCATAAACTGCTGATAGCCGCGATTGATCAGCTTCGAAATTTCGCTGCCGATCAGGTATCCCGGATACGCGAAAATTTTCGCGCCGCCGTCGTCCGTCTTCTGGATCGCCGCCGAGCAGTTGTACTTCTTCAGGAACACGCGGGTTTGCGTGCCCGGAGCTTCAATCAGGCCAAAGCCATGATCGCGCAGCCAATTGACCGCGTCTTCATAGGTTCGTCGTTCGACTTTCGCTGTCATTGTATAAACTCAATTCTCTTTTGCTCGTTGCATCAGTTTAGATGCCGCTTTCACAGATTCGATGGAACCAATAATGTGCGCGACGAATTTAATGACGCAGCACTCCAGTAACGCTAGTATAGATACACCTTTTTAAAGATTGCGGGCACATTACTCTAGTCACAAGGATATCGTATTCGATGACACGAAAGGCTCTAGGCTGCGCGCCGTCGCCGCCTGGTGAGGATCAGGTTGACCACGGAGGCACGGAGACCCGGAGGAAATCAATAACGGAAAATCTAAGGAAAGGTTTTCTCCGTGTCTCTGTGCCTCCGTGGTAAAAAGCTTTCCGGCTTTTCATGCTGAAAATTCCCCAATCCGCCTACGCCTCGCTTCGTCAACACGGAGAGGAAACCTATCCCTGCGAGTGCTGCGGCGTGCTGCTCGGGCAGTTCGACGACGACGGCGGCGCCGAGGCCCGATCCGAGGCCGGATCAAAGACGGTCTCGCGCATCGCCCGCTGCGGCAACACGCGCCAGGACTCGCCCCACAACCGCTACCACATCGATCCCAGGGATCTCATCCGCATTCAGCGCGAAGGCCGCGAGCGCGGAGAAGATATCGTCGGCTTCTATCACTCCCACCCCCATCATCCCGCCGAATGGTCTCCAACCGACCTCGCGGAAGCCCACTGGTTCGGCTGTTCCTACGTGATCACGAGCGTGGAGAAGGGCAATGCGACGATCACGAATTCGTTCGAACTCGCGGGCAGCGACGAGGCCGGCAAGAAATTTGTGGACGAGAAGATGATAGTGGTCTGACAATGTGGTGCGGACGCCCTCGCCCGCAAAGGGTGGGCCAGTCGATGCGGGAGTTTTTCGGCGCGATTCTTTTGTTAGGCGCAACGGTGCTCCTTCAAGTGCGCCGGCCTTTTCGACGTGCATCCTTCGACGGTGATACCATTTTTCATTGCGCCGTCGATTGACGGCTGCCGACCCATAATCTAAGGACCCTATGGCTACCTTCTCCGATGTCAAAACCACCGCAGCCAAACCCGAACCGGCTTTAAGCAACGACGAAATCCTGCGCTACTCGCGCCATCTGATCATGCCCGAGGTGGGCATGGAAGGGCAGCGGAAGCTGAAGGCCGCGAAGGTTCTGTGCATCGGAGCCGGCGGCCTCGGTTCGCCGCTCGCGCTCTATCTGACCGCCGCGGGCGTCGGCACGCTAGGCATTGTGGACTTTGACGTCGTCGACTACACCAACCTGCAGCGCCAGATCATCCACACCACGAACGACGTCGGCCGCAAGAAACTGGACTCCGCCGCCGATAAACTGACGGCGCTCAATCCGTTCCTGAACCTGCGGACGTTCGACATGAAACTGACCAGCGCCAACGCGCTCGACCTGTTTCGCGAGTTCGACATTGTCGCCGACGGCACCGACAATTTCCCCACGCGTTACCTCGTCAACGACGCCTGCGTCCTCACCGGCAAGCCCAATGTTTACGGCTCGATCTTTCGCTTCGAGGGGCAGGCCAGTGTGTTCGCAACCGAAGACGGCCCATGCTATCGCTGTCTCTATCCGGAGCCGCCGCCGCCGGGCCTGGTGCCTTCGTGCGCTGAAGGCGGAGTGCTGGGAATTCTCCCCGGACTGGTTGGCGTGATTCAGGCGACCGAGACCATCAAGCTGATTCTGGGGCAAGGCGATTCGCTCGCGGGACGACTGCTGCTGATCGATGCGCTGGGCATGAAGTTCCGCGAACTGAAGCTGCGTAAGAATCCCGATTGCCCCGCTTGCGGCACCCACCGGACGATCACGGAACTAATCGACTACGATCGGTTCTGCGGCATCCGCGGCCAGGAAGAACCCGCTGGAAATGACATCCCGGCGATTTCGGTGGAAGAGTTAAAAAAGAAGTTAGACGCGAAGGCCGACGTATTCATTCTCGACGTGCGCGAGCCGCACGAATACCAGATCTGTAACTTGAAGGGGTATCTCATCCCGGTAGGCGACTTACCGAAGCGCGTGAATGAACTCGACTCGAGCCGTGAGATTGTGGCTCATTGTAAGATGGGCGGGCGCAGCGCCAAGGCGGTGAACTTTTTGCGCCGCGCGGGATTTACCAAGGTCTATAACCTGACCGGCGGCATCTTAGCATGGGCAGATCGAGTTGATCCCAAGATGCCGAAGTACTGAAGCTCAGTGGTCAGTTGCCAGTCGTTCGCTTTTAGAAGGGGGGGTGCGAAAGCGCTCCCTTTTTCTAGTTGTGGTTTACCGGTGCGGCGGGCGGGGCTGCTGCTGGTTGTGACGTACTCGGCCCTTCCAGTTTTTCTACGTCCTTGAGCAGCTGCTTGACGCACCTGTCAGCCACGTCTGCGCTAGATCCCTTGTACTTAGCACCCTTGCTTTCCTGTGTGCTGGTCCAAATTACATCGCCGTCGGGATTGACCAAGCGTACAGCTACCCTCGCCTCGTTTATGGTCTCGGTATTTACTGATGAGTCGCTCGTCCCCATGTGACGGGCTGCGAAGCCTCCACTGGAAGAGCCGGACACAGTCCCGGTCCCGTTTACGACGGTGCCGCTGACTGAGCCATGCGATCCGCCGCTGGCGGTACCAACGGACGTGCTCTCGCCGTACGAATGCAGCTCCTGGGACGTTTTCTCCAGGGCAGCGCCTTTCATAATCGCATCTGCACGATCACGATTTTCTGTGACCTTAAATCGTTTGCTTGCCACCAGTGCCGAGACAATCATAGACTGGAGTTCTTTTGAGATTGCATCTTCTCCAAAGCTTTCGACGAAGATGCGCCTTACCTTTAGCAAGGCGGCCGGGTCGGCGTCGGCGTCCCGGCTCGGAGTCGGAGTCGCTTGCATCGTTGCTGTGGGCTTTTCCTGAGCGGCTGGACTCGCCTGAAGGAGCAACCCAGTCATCAAAAAGATGGCCAGCATACTAGAAACCTCCTAATCCGCTCTTCCGGGCCTCGTCGTCTTGGTAATCGACTTTCTTTCCAGTTCTCGCCTCGAGGGTGGCAATTGTGGTCCTGATGATCGACTTTCCCAGCTCAAATATTGCTGCGTGCTGCTTGTCCTGTTCATCTTTCCAGCCCACGGTCAGGAAGTGCTTCCTTTTCTTGGAAAAGAAAAGCATTGGATTCACCACAATCGCGAGTCCCAGTCTGCGGCCCGCCTTCTGACCGTATTCTAGATCGTTCACTTGATCGTAGGGGACGAGAAGTCTCCCGCCCTTATACTCGAAGACGAAGTTCTTCTCGTCTTTTGCGGATGATTTACCCTCTGTGCCATCTTTGATCTGATTTTCAGTGCCTCCGACATACGCGGTATTGTCGCTGCCCAAGCCTGCAAATGCAACGAAGTCAAACGCGAACAAGAACGTCAATAGCAATGCTATTACTTTTTTCATTTCTGCCTTCTCCATCAAAAAAAATATAAAGTCAGCCGAGTGAACTATAGTCCAGTCAGAATGTCGGCGCAACGCATAAGGTTGCGTCCGGATGAGCCCGAACTTCACTCGCGTTGCCTTTCGTTGACAACCCTTGCGATGGGTAGATAATAGAGCCTTCCATCCAATCGAGTTGGTTTCGTCTGGGAGGACCAATGCGAATATTGTTTCTTATTGCGGTCATAGTGTTTTCCCTCGCTGTTTCGTCACTTGCACAGGATAAACCGGCAGCAACCACGCCCGTGGATGCTGCCCGGGTCTTTATCACCGACAGCGAATCCTGGTCTGTTGCCGGCTCCAGCGGAGGCTCCGGAGGATCATACGGAGGCTCGATGGCGGGTGGCGCTCGGCCCCAAACAGCGGAGATTATCAAGACTTTTGGGGAACGCTGTCCGGATGTGAAGGTCAATAACAGGCAGGACAGGGCCGACTATGTCGTCCTTCTCGACCACGAAGGCGGAAAAGGTCTTCTGCGGCATAAGAACAAGGTAGCCGTATTCAATCGGGTGAGCGGGGACTCCATCGTAAGCAAGTCCACACTCTCACTCGGTGGATCGGTACAAGAGGCGTGCGAGGCCATCACTAGAGATTGGTCGGGCCATGGGGCATCCATCCGGGCCGCGAGTGCTCCCGCTGCGGAGAAATCAGCACCTGTTGCAATTCCTGTTGCGGCCCCGGCCGCAGCGCCAATTTCCACTGCCAAGTTGCAGATCGAATCGACTCCGCCCGGTGCGGACATAGAGGTTGAACGGCAGTTTTGTTGGCAATACGCCTTCTGATGTTCAGGTGGCAGAGGGCGATCATACGGTCGTTGTCAAGAAATCGGGATTCAAGAACTGGGAACGAAAGTTGAAGTCCAGCGCAGGTAGCAGCGTGCACATTAGCGCTGAGCTTGAAAAAGCTGATAACCCGTAGCACGGCTGGGCAGAGCGAATAGTTTGTCGGTGGAGAGCCGGGCGTCCCCGCCCGGTTGACGGGCGAGACGCCCGTCGCTCCATTATAGTTGGATCGACAAACAGAAACAGAAAGGAGCACCGGAGTGCTCCCTTGTTTGCCTTTCTGTTCCAGGAGTTAGTCAGTTACTTAGTTGAGTTTCCGCTCATTTCGGCTTTCTCGGTCGCGCCCAGGGCGAGAGCGTACTTCTTGCCCGCGAAGCGCACCTGGGAAAGCGTTGCCTTGCCGCTGGAGCGGTCGACGAGCGCGCTGTCGTAGGCGGGGGCTCGGTCCATGGCGACCACCTTCGCGGTTGCCTTTGCGACTTCCTTCTTGCCCTGCATAAAGCTTACCTCGACGTTCGATCCCGTGCCGTCCCAACGCAGTTGATACTCGCCGGCGGCCAACTGCTGGCCATTGACCTGGAACGGCTCCGCCACCTGCAGCGTGCCCTTGTTACTTGCGAACGCGCTCGATGCGAGCAGCACGGCCAGCCCGAGCACAACAGTCTTTGCCAGATGGTTCAGCGCCAGATGGTTCAGTTTCATTTGCTCCTTCGCTTTCTGCCCGGTTCCTGGCCGGGACCTGAG
>CAWIRH010000011.1:0-8203 GCA_963838425.1 uncultured Acidobacteriaceae bacterium | reverse complement strand
CCGCCCTCGCTTCGCAATAGGACGGTCCAGCCGCCGTGCACGCTAAGAACGGACCTATGATGCAACGCTGACCTTGATCAACCCGAACCCGATCAACTCCCGGAACAGCTCGTTAACTTTGGCGGAGAGCTGGCCGGGCTCAAACGTAATGTAACCGATATCGCGGAAATTTGTGGGGAACTGCACGCGAGAATCCCGGAAGATTATGATTCGTGAACCATAGAGTACGCTTGCTGCCCCCAGTTCGAATACGACATTCTCGCTTGGACGATAAACTGTGTTGCCGTCCTTGTCGTTAAACTCCTCATCCGCCGTGAAAATCAATATAGCTGCCCCACATTCGTGCATTGTCTCGGCAACTTTTTGGGAAATAGGACGACCTCGGTTGGCCTCGTCCACTGCCACCTTGAAGGGCAGTCGGTACTCTGTGAGAATTTTTTCCAGCTGCTCGCGCGGAGCTTTGTCCTTCCCGTGCCCCACGAAGATGGCGTTGCGCAGTGTTTGTGTCGTGTTTGGAAATGCGAAAGGTGGTGATTTCTGCTGCAAGGCCTCCGTCGTGGCTTCCGCATTTTCGTCTGCGAAACCGTTAGTGTCCTTTGCGACTTCCGCCGACGGTTGCTCGACGGAAAGCCATTTGCCGGTTGACCCGTCTTTCACGAGGCCTAAGTGAGTGAGGTTCGCGTTGAACACTTCGGCGAACTTGTCCACGCTGTCCTTAGAAACGCCGAAATCCCGGACGAGGGTATTGGTGAAAAACTGGAGGTCCGGAAGCTTCTTGCCTTTGTAATAGTCATAAACGCGTCGAAATGGCTCCGGCCGAAAGGCAGCCTGGAATAGAGCCAGTCGTCGCTCGACCTGGCTTTTCGGTGCCACGATAGATTTACCTAGAGCCTCTAGGGAAACCCTCGGCTGGTTGAAGCTACCTGAAGTCAGGCCATACTTGATCGATGAGGACAGGAGGTCACGGAAGCTGCTGCTCCCAGGGCCGATGCCGAGGGCCAAGGCGACATCCAGCGGGGGCAAAGGGTTTCCGCCATTCTTATCTTCGAGCACTTGGGCAACAGCCAGCACGGTTTCAAGCGCATGTTTCGGGACCTCGGACAATGAGCGTCGGCCTTCGGGCTCTGTGGGCGTCTTTCCTTTTGCGGCCATAAATATCTCCTTCTTGGCCACTCGGCTCATGATGACATCTGACGTAAACGAGTGGATAGACCTAACTGTGCAGGGAACAGAAGGCAAATGTCAACTGTGAATATCTGATATTACTTGTGGAAACTTCACATCTAATTCGTGGCGCGGGAGTAGGCGATTGAGTTTAAGCGCAATCAAATTTCATATGATTTCGTAGGTCGGCGGCAAGATTCATGAAGTTATCACCCATTTGACCCCTATTAATCGCATTTTGCTGTAGGTCTCGTCTTAGTAGGTGGATTGGGTGATATCGCATGTTGACATGTGGACGATGGTGGGCGGGTGGCCCGTCCTATCGCGAGGCGAAGGGCTGGACTCCGCCACACCCGCCCTTTTTGCACACTACGCGGAAAGGATGGGACACCCGGCATACCCGGAGTTCAGTGATTTCCGTCACGGCCCGCGCCATTCCTGCGAGCCTATACTCGGCACGGACGGAAGAACAAACGTGAGGAGGAAACGGAAGATGAAACTCGCAATTGCGGGGCTGATTCTGGCGTGCGCTGCTTCTGCATCAGCGCAAAAGCTCACGGTGCAGATAATCAACCGCCAAGACTTCGACACGGACTATACATACGTTGTACCGGGACATTTCAATTCATATTCCAACTCGAATGTAAACTGCAACGTTGGGGACACCAATGTGAGCTGTAACGGTTCGGCCACAACGACTGGCTCAAGTATGCCTGCCCAGCAGGTGTCCTTTCACGTGCGTGGAGCAACATTTACGCTACAGTTGCCCGATGGCCGCGCCGCTGTAGTCAATTGCGTAAGCAAGTTTAGGGAGCGCATGGCCGGTCCCCGGGGGAATCATAGAAGTTGCCGCATGCCACTCGTGGACACCATCGAAGCTGATTTCCATGGTGACAACGCAAAGTTGGAGTGGGTCGTAAGCCTCGATGGGAAGAAGACGCAGTCGGAAACGTATAAGATTTTAGCCGTTCTGGACAAGCCTAAAAGCGCCCAAAATTGATTCTCTCAGTGTGATCTGACTTTCCGAACACACCTACACTTGTCGGATGCCCCGCCCTTCGGTTGTTGAAGGGTGGGATTCCACGGTCGTCGCTCTTAGGATTTCTTGCTGGCCTTACAGGGTGCGCCACCCAAAGTCAACAGCCGCGGGCGAGGGCGCCCGCGCCACACAAAAGCTGATGCGTTCTCACTTTCTTTACGTCCTCAAACTGGATGATCTCGACGGGTGCTTCTGGGAAGTTGGCTCGGATTTTTTGGGCAAAAAGCAGGTCCTTCGCTTCGCTCAGGATGACAAATTTGTTGGGGGTAAAAAAGCAGATCCCTCACTTCGTTCGGGATGTCATACGCTTTCAGAATGACATGCGGGAAGTGGTGGCCGGCGCAGAAGCGGGCGGGGTATTATCCGTGCATGTCTTCGATCGCTTCCTCGGCGGGAATTGTCAGCTTCGAACAGGCCCGGCGGCTGATTGAGCAGCACGTGGCTACGGTGTCGCCGGGCGCAGTGGAGACGGTGGATTTGCTGGCGGGGTTGGGGCGAGTGCTGGCGGAGGGGATTTTGGCGGACCGCGACTTTCCTCCTTTTGCGCGGGCTACTCGCGATGGATATGCGGTGCGGGCGGCGGACCTGGCGGAGGTTCCGGCGCGGCTGGAAGTGGTGGGCGAGGTGAAGGCGGGCGACTGGCCGGAGCCGGGAGTGTGCTCGGTCGGGCCTGGGCAGGCGGTGGGGATTATGACGGGGGCTCCGCTGCCGGCGGGGGCGGATGCGGTGGTGATGGTGGAGTACACTTCGGCCGCACGGAGTTCCCACCCTAACGTCGCACAGAACGCGACGTTAGGATGGGGCACCCTCGGATGTGACACCCTGGGATGTGACACCCTTGGCGAGAAGTTCGTGGAGATTCTGCGCAGCGTGCGTCCCGGCGAGAATTTTGTTCCGCGTGGGGCGGAAGCGCTTGCGGGACAACTGCTGCTGGATCGCGGGCGGCGGCTGGACCACTCGGGGATTGCGGTTGCGGCATCGGTCGGTAAGAGCCGGGTGCAGGTTTTTCGGAAGCCGCGCGTGGCGGTGCTTTCGACTGGCGACGAAGTGGTAGAGATGGACGCTACTCCGGGACCGGCGCAGATTCGGAATTCAAATTCGTATTCGCTGGCGGCGCAGGTTCAGAATGCGGGTGGCGAGGCGGTGCGGCTCGGGATCGCTCCGGATGAGCGGGGGCGGCTGCGAGAGTTGATCGAAGAGGGATTGGATTGCGATCTGCTGTTGCTTACGGGCGGCGTCTCGATGGGGAAGTACGATCTGGTGGAGCAGGTTCTCGCGGAGTTGAAGGCGGAGTTTTATTTTACGGGAGCGGAGATTCAGCCGGGGCGGCCGGTGGTGTTTGGTTCGTGGGGCTGGGACACTTCTGCCAGCGCTGGCGGCGAAGCTGCTGCTGACACGCGGGCGGGGGCGCCCGCGCCACACAAGAAATACTTTTTTGGGCTGCCGGGGAATCCGGTTTCGACCATGGTTACTTTCGAACTGTTTGTGCGGCCGATGGTCGAAGCATTGGCGGGGCAGACGCCGCAGCGGTTGATTTTTCTGCGGGCGCGGCTGAGATCGGAAATCCGAACGAAGACAGGCTTGAAGAGATTTCTTCCGGCGGTGCTTTCGGGAGAGTTTGAGAATGCGGAGGTGGAGCTGGCGCGGTGGCAGGGGTCGGGCGACATCGCCGCGCTGGCTCGGGCGAACTGCTATGTGGTGATTCCTCCGGAGCGGGAGCGGATCGAGGCGGGAGAATGGGTGCCGTTGCTGATGCGGTGATCCACCCCATCACGCCAAAACCGGGCAGCGCTTGCCTCTTCCTCTTCCGCAGCATGCTTGGCGAATCCAACTGCATAGGTCCTTCGCTTCGCTCAGGATGACAATCCATTTGGAGTGGATTCTGGAGAGCCAAGGTTTTTCTGCAGCCGGTGCGTGCTCTACGATAAGCTGTTGGCGATGGCGAAAAAACTTTCCGACCGTCTTTCGCACCTTCTATCGCACTACGATGCTCGGGGGCAGGCCCGCATGGTGGACGTGTCGCGGAAGGCGCGAACGGCGCGGGAAGCGGAGGCGAGCGCTTTCGTTGCGATGGCGCCTGAGGTGCTGCGGGCGCTGCCGGAGAATCCGAAGGGCGATCCGCTGGAGGTGGCGCGGACGGCGGGAATCATGGCGGCGAAACGGACGGCGGAGTTGATTCCGATGTGCCATGCGGTGGCGCTGTCGCACATTGCTGTGACCCTGCGCGTGTGCGAAAATGGCGTTTCTATTGCGACAAAAGTGAAGACTACGGCGGAGACGGGCGTGGAGATGGAAGCGCTGGTCGCGGCCAGCGTGGCGGCGTTGACGGTGTACGACATGTGCAAGGCGCTCGATAAGGGCATCGAAATCCGAGAAGTGGTGCTGCGAGCGAAAGTCGGGCGGCAAGAGCGGAGACTACCGGAGAAGCGCGAAGCGAAAGTAGATCTCCAACAGGCGGAAAGCTCGGATGCCGATGTCCAGCCCCTAAAGGGGCTGTGGAATAAGGGGTGGATTTGGCATCGCTAAAGCGATGCCCTGATACGAAACTATGGCGAGCAACGTCAAAATCCTGCTGGTGGACGACAACCCGATGGTGCTGGGGATGCTGCAACAGGCGCTCTCGGCGATGGGCGAGGTCACGGTGGCGACCGACGCAGCCGATGCGTTGTTGAAGGCCGTCGATGACCTGCCGGATGTGCTGATCAGCGATTACCGCATGCCGGGCATGGACGGACGGCAGTTGCTGGAAAAACTGAAGAGCAGGCCGGCAACAGCGGGGATCGCGGTGATCCTGATGGCCAGCAAGGCCGACATCAGCGAACGATTGTCGATGCAGGACCCGATCGAAGACTATCTGGAAAAACCTTTCTTCCTGAAAGACGCCACCCACAAAATCAAGCGCGTGGTGGACCGGATCGCGCTGGAGAAACTGAGCAAGGCGGCGTCGACCGATGGCGTGTTGCGCGGCAGCCTGTCGCAGATGAACGTGATTGACCTGGTGCAATCGCTGGAGATGGGGCGCAAGAGTTGCCTGCTCACGATGACCAATGGCGACGACAGATGCGAGATCTATTTCGTGCAGGGGCAGGCCAAACACGCCGCGTACGGCCCGATCACGGGAGACGAAGCGGTTTTCAAAGTGCTGCGCTGGACGGAAGGAAACTTCCAGATCGATTTCAACGGCAAGTCGTCGCAGGAAACGACGACGCTGAATACGCAGGGCCTGCTGATGGAAGGATTGCGGCTGCTGGACGAGGCGCAACGGGACGCGGCGGCTGAAGGTGAAGATGTCCTCCTCGACACCTGATGCCTCGGCACTTAACGCCACGCGGGCGGCGGTGCTGACGGTCAGCGATTCGTGTTCGCGCGGCGAAAGGGTGGATCTCTCCGGTCCGGCCGTGGCAGAAGCGCTGGGGCGGCGCAATTTTCACGTGGTGGTGCGCAGCGTGGTGGCCGACGAGCGCGCCGCGATTCAGGAAAAACTGATTGAGTTGTGCCGGTCGGCCCGACTGGTGGTGACCACGGGCGGGACGGGAATCGCTCTGCGGGACGTGACGCCGGAAGCTACGAGCGCGGTGTGCGACCGGCTGGTGGAAGGGATCGCAGAGCGGATGCGCTCGGAGGGAGCGCGCAAGACGCGCTTCGCGGCGCTGAGCCGCGCAGTGTGCGGAGTCCGGGGAACGAGTTTGATCCTGAATCTGCCGGGAAGTCCGGCGGGGGCGGTCGAGTCGCTGGAGGCGGTGATGGATTTGCTGCCGCATGCGCTGGAGTTGATTGCGGGGCGGACGGGGCATGAGTAGTGAGCCAGTCGTTGGTGGTTGGTCGTTAGTCGTTGGCTACAAGCCCCAGTCGCTGGTCGTTCGCCAGTTGCGCCAGTTGCCCCAGTTCGCGCCCGCAGTTCGCAGAAGATGCTTTTGCCAACGACTAACGACCAGCGACCAACGACCGCCCTCCGCTTCTCGCGTAAACTAGTCTCACTCACTTGAACAAGATCAAACATTTTGTCCACGCTTACGGCGACTGGATCAAGCACGTTCTTCTGCCGCTGGGGCCGTGGGGGATGCTTGCGTTTGCGGCGGTGGATGGCTCGTTCCTGGGGATGCCTCTGGATCCGATTTTCGTGGGCTACGTTTACCACGACCGCTCGCGGTTCCTGATGTATGTGCTGCTGGGCTCGGCCGGGTCGGCGCTCGGAAGCATCGTTCTCTACGTCATCGGGTATACGGGTGGCGAGGTGCTGTTGCGCAAGCGGCTTTCGCCGGAGCGGTTCGAGGAGATTCACGAGTCCTTCGATCGGCATGAATTCTGGGCGCTGATGTTTCCGGCGATGTTGCCGCCGCCCGCGCCTTTCAAGATTTTTGTGCTGGCCGCGGCGGCGTTTGAGATGAACTTTGGGCATTTTCTGCTGGCGATTTTTGCGGGCCGGTTCGTGCGCTTTCTGATAGAGGCGCTGCTGACGCTCTGGTTCGGTCCGCAGATTGTGACGCTGGCGGGGAATCTTTTCGCGCACCACTTCGTGGCGATTCTGGTGGGGGTGGGAGCGCTGGTGGTTGCATGGCTGATCTGGCGGCGGGCGAAGCGGAAGCGTGGCCTCAATCGCCAGGAAACTGCAGATTCCTCGCTTCGCTCGGAATGACAATTCCAATAATGATTCAACCAGCAGGCAGTCAGGCGGCTGCGGTTCCGTGGGGCTTGTGCATGGAGCGTGCTACCACGGCGGCGACCGCGGGCAATCCGAACATGACGGCGGTGAAGAGCATGTCGCCCGCGACTCCGCGGCGGAAGAACGGCAGGCCGGCGGCGTAGCAGGCCATCAGACCGGGCAGGGTCTTGGGGTACATGTTCCAGCTCGCCCAGACGGCAAAATTACTGACCGCGAAAAAAGAGATGGAACTGACGAGCGCAGATCCGCCGACGCGCAGCCAGTTGGTGTTTTCGCGCAGCCGGGTGCCGAGCAGGAGAATCGCCGCATACCACGCCCAGGTCACAAAGTGGTCCCAGGAGAATTGGTAGGAGTACACGAATTTAGTGAGGATGACGTCAGAGGCAGCCAGCAGCGCCAAGGGCACCCATAGCTGACGCCGCGGACCACGCGCTCCAAAATAGAGCAGCGCCGCCGCCACCGGAGTGAAGGCCAGAGGATGGGGCATAAAGCGAACCGCGACCGCAAGAAGGACAAACAGATAAGCCAGCATGAATCACCTCGTTAGCGCTCCTTAGGATTGTTGCGCGAGCGGATGCTAGAGGTCAAGGGCGACTGCTAACTCGATCAGGATGTGGCGTGTTTCACACGAGTTCTTCGACTACCGGTGGGCTTTCCGTTTCGCCGTCCAACCAGGTTTTTGCTCGTAACGCGATTCGACGAACTCAGCTAGCAACTGCATAGCCCGTCCGACGCGAGCCCGATCTCCGGTGGCGCAGAGGTCGAGGAGCAGACCGCGAGTGGCGGCCAGGAGCAGAGTTGCCTCGGCAGTCTCGAACTCCGATTGGAGACCGGCCTTCTTCGTGACTTTCTGCCAGTGGGCGAGCGGGTCTTCGAGAACGCCGGGGTAGTCTTCCGGGTGGCGAAGCGCCAGGGCGTACAACTCGAAGATCAGGCGCCCCCGAGAGGAACGCAAGGCTGTGCCGGACATGATCGTCAAGGTGAACCGGATGGTAGCGGAGAAGGATCTGGTCGCCGTGCATTTCACTGCGAGCGGCACGAACACACAGGCAGGGATGGGGTTTCCGGCAACGGGCAAGAAGTTCGCGGTCAACGGGGTGACGATCTTCCGCTTCAAAGACGGCAAGATTTGTGAAGAGTGGAGCGTGTTCGACTGGCTAAAGGTGATGCGGCAGACGGGTCTGTTGCCTCCAGAGACGAGTCCGTTGTCTCCCCAGAGGTGACGTTTGACTCATTCGCTATTTCTGCCCTGATGGCGGCTCCCCATGCCGAAGCGTTGGTCCACGACTTGCAGGTCGCGAGTCAGCAAAACAATCGCTCCGAGGGTGACGCGCGCG
>CAWIRH010000010.1:0-21404 GCA_963838425.1 uncultured Acidobacteriaceae bacterium | reverse complement strand
CGCGGTGTCTACGAGAACGCCAACTCCTTGGCCCGCTGCACCGCCTTCACCACCGCCTTGATCAAGGTCACGCGCAGCTTGCCTTCTTCCAGTTCCATGATGCCGTCAATCGTGCATCCCGCCGGAGTCGTCACCGCATCCTTCAGCAGCGCCGGATGATCCCCGGTCTCGAGCACCACCCGCGCCGCGCCCATGGTTGTTTGCGCCGCCAGCAGCGTCGCCACATCGCGCGGCAGTCCCACCTTCACGCCCGCCTCCGCCAGCGATTCCAGAATGATGTAGATATACGCCGGCCCGCTCGCCGACAATCCCGTGACCGCGTCCATATGTTTTTCGTCCACGACCACCGTCCGCCCCACCGCATCGAAAAACTTCGTCGCCATTTCCAGATGCTGCTTGGTCGCGAACTTTCCCTTGCACAGCGCCGTCATTCCCGCGCCCAGCACGCAAGGAGTATTCGGCATGGCCCGCACCACCGGCACTTCTTTCTCCAGCGCCCGCTCAATCATTTCCGTGGGAACCGACGCCGCCACCGAAATCACCAATTGTTTCGCATTCAAGTGCGCGCGAATCTCCCGCACCACGTCCGCCACCACCTGCGGCTTCACGCAAAGAAAAACAATGTCCGCGTCCTTCACCGCCTCGGAGTTGTCGGTCCCGGCATGCACCTTCAACTTCTCCTTCAGCATCCGCGCCCGCTCCGGATGCGCCACCGTCGCCCAGGTCTGCGCCGGCGAAAGCAATCCATCGCGCAAGAAAGACTGCAGCAGAATCGCTCCCATCTTCCCCGCGCCCAAAATCGCAACTTTCTTCTTCGAACTCAAACTCTGCGCCATGCGAATTCTCCCAACACAATTAAACTCTACGAAGAGCACGCAGATTACACGAATCAGCGCTTGAGACGAGGTCAAATTGTCTCAACGTGAAGCCCACGACCAGCCTCTGAAACTGAAGCCTTGATATCTCAGCAATCCCGATTTCCGCCGGCACCATCTTCAAGATCTCCCGCCCAATCGGCAACGAAGCCGTCGCCGCCGGAGACGGCACATTCAGCACATGCAAAAATCGCTCCCGCGCCACAAACCGGAAATCATCCACCAGCGCGCCATCCGGCGCGACCGCCTGCGCCCGCACTCCCGACCCGCCCGGCGTCATATCTTCCATCCGCACCTCAGGCACCAAGCGCTGGCACGACCGCACAAACTCCCGCTTCCGCAGCGAACGCCGGAACTCCGCCAGTCCATTTTTCCAGTGCCGCCGCGCCATCGCCCGAAATCCCGCATCCATGATCACTTCCATCGTCTCGCCCAAATCGAAATCCGCCAACGGTATCCCTCGCGCCGGAACGCCAGCACCGCATTCGGCCCCGCATCCACATTCCCATGAATCCGCCGCGTGAAGTGCACTCCCAGAAACGGATACCGCGGATCGGGCACGGGATAAATCAACCCCCGCACCAATCCTGCCGCGCCGCCGCCAGATCGTAATACTCTCCGCGAAACGGAACCAGCATCATTCCCGGATCGTCTCCCGCCATCCGCGCCACCCGATCGCTGTACAGCCCCGCGCAATTCACCACATACCGCGCCGAAAATTCTCCCGCCCGCGTCCGCACCACCACTTCATCCGCACTCCCGGGAAGCCGCTCGAATCCCACCACTCCCGCGTTCGTCTTCACCTCGGCGCCGCGTCCCGCCGCGATCTCCGCATACTTCGCCGTCACGGCCGCATAATCCGTGATCCCCGTCGACGGCACGTGCAGCGCTCGCACTCCGCCGACATGCGGCTCGATCTCGAGCATCGCCTCGCGCGAGAGCAACCGCAACCCCTCCAGCCCATTCGCCACGCCCCGCGCGAGCAACTCATCCAGTCGCGCCGCTTCCTCCGAGTTAGTGGCCACAATCAATTTCCCGCACACCTCATGCGGAATCCCATGCCGCGCGCAGAACTCCACCATCTCCCGCGCCCCCGCCACACACAGCCGCGCCTTCAGCGATCCCGCCTTGTAATAAACCCCGCTGTGGATCACCCCGCTATTGTGTCCCGTCTGATGCCGAGCCACCCCCGCTTCTTTTTCCAGAACCACCACCCGCAGACGAGGGAACTTCTCGGTCGCCTGCATGGCAAACGAAAGCCCAACAATCCCCCCGCCAATCACCGCAATGTCATAAGTCATAAGTTTGTGTGTTTTGTGGAGGGACGGGCATCTCGCCCGTCCAAGCCGTGCAAGCACGGCAGTCCACCGAAGATGATCCTACCTCACCGCCGAGTTTCATCGCCGTGACGTAAGAACAAGAGAGTGTGACACAAGAAGAAAAGGCGCGGGTGCCGCACATCTCGCGCTTTTCGAGATGTGGATACGGATACTCCGCGCCCTTAATTACCAATTACAAATCGCAACTTAGAAATTCTCGGCGCTCTCCCCGTCTCGGCGGTAGATTGCCCTCCCTACTGCACGGTCAGCGTTACCGGGTCGGAGAGAGCTGCCGCGCTATCGGTCGCCGTCACCATGATGTTGCTGTTCGTCCCTGGTATGGTCGCAGGGTTGAGCGTTTCCTGTGTGGACGCGGACTTAGTCGCGTCGGCTTGGGAAAACGCGGTGACGGTCACGCTCGCCGGCAGATCGGGACCCACGGTGGGAGCTGTGTATAAGCCGTTCGCGTCGATGGTTCCCCCGTTCGGAGTGGGGACCGACCAAGTCACAGCCGTGTTGCCGGTGCCGGTGACCGTCGCCGTAAACTGCGCGGTTTGCAGCGGCCACCCTGCGTTGTTGGGAAAAACGCTGGACGGCACTCCCGGAAGCACCGTGACCTGTACCGTAGCACCCGTTCCTACCGTCAGCGTCTCCGTCGGTGTAGCGTGCGTCAGCTTTCCGTCCGTTCCCTGGATCTGGAAGTTAAACGTGCCATTTGTCGCGCTGCCCAACGTCACCGCAAACGGAGCGCCGCCGGTTGTCGGCGTCACCGACGACGGCGTGCACGTCCCCGGGGCGCCCGCCGTACACGTCAGCGCCACGCTTCCGCTGTATCCATTCAAAGCCGTCAGTGTCCCGTTCCAGGTGACGTTCTGATTCACCGATGTCGAATTCGGAATTGGCGTTATCGCAATCGCAAAATCCGGCGTTGGCCCGGTGCCACCACCACTGCCGGTGACCCCGCCGCACGAAATCTCCGCTATCAATCCAAGCCCTAAACAGATGACCGCGATCCCCACGTAGAGACGCGGCTTACCGCGTCTCTGTCGCCCGATCCCCACGATCCCCGCCACCACTACCCACGCGAGTGTGAAGAACGGCAAAGCGTAGGGACGGTTGTCCCCGCGAGCCGGCCCGGAGCGAAGGAGAAGTCTAGACGGAGTGCCCGCGGAGCGACGGGCGTCCCCGCCCGTCCCAGGCGGGCACAGCGTCGGCAAGTTCGGCCCACAGGTCGGAATGGTCAGCGAGACCTTCACCGGTGGCGTCCCCGGCGTCCCCGCTGCGATCGACGGCGGATTAAACACACAACTGGGGCCGGGAAGCCCGTTAGTCAATTCCGGCAAGCCCGAGCAGGCAAAAGTCACCGTCGAGCTGAACGTCCCGCCTCCCACCGGCGCCGCCGAAAAGGTAAAGCTGGCAGTCTGTCCCGCCAGCACTGTCGCCGTAGCGCTGCCCGTGTCCGTCCAAGTGAAGTCGGGTGTCGTCCCCGTCACCGTCAGCGTCTCCGGCTGCGTAGCGTGGGTCAGCGTGCCGTCCGTTCCCTGGATCGTGAAAGTAAACGTCCCTGGCGTCGCGCTGCCTAGCGTCACCGTAAACGGAGCGCCCCCCGCCGTGGGTGTCACCGTCAGCGGCGAAACCGTGCAGGGCACCGGATGTCCCGCCGTACACGTCAGCGTCACGCTTCCGCTGTATCCGTCCTCCGCCGTCAGCGTTCCGTTCCACGTTACGTTCTGGTTCACCACCGTCGTATTCGGAGTCGCCGCCACCGCAATCTTAAAGTTTGGCGACAGCGCGGCGCTCCAAATGCCGCGCCCGTAGGTCGATGCCACCAGCGTTTTCGTGCCCGTGTTAGGCGGATCAAAAAGCTGCAGCGCCGTGACCGGAGCGTTCGGCAGAAATCCCGACGTGTCCGGACCGGGCGGATCAACCTCTGTCCAACTCGCAGTCGAAGTCGGACTGGAAGTCGGACTGACAAAAACGCCGACGTCGGTTCCCGCGTAAACCATTCCCGCGTGCCAATCCACCACCAACGCGTTCACCGGAGCATCCGGCAACTCCGTTGCTCCCGTTCCGCTCCAGTCCGTCCAACTCGCGCCCGCATTCGCCGTCTTCCAAACATGCGAGGTTGGGTACGACGGAGTGCTGAATCCCATGATCCCGACGTACGCCGTCTTGCCCGTCCCATCGGACGAATCCATCGCGACCGTCGAAATCGCATACCCGTTCGGATTCACACTCCCCGTCACATTCGTCATCAGGCTGGCCCCGGCGTTGGTCGTAACCCAAACTTCGCCGCCAGGAGCCCCGCTCAGCGGCCCGTATCCGCCGGTCACCGCATACACCACCGCCGAATAGTTGTTCGGCTTCGGGCCGCCCGCCGCCAGCGCAGTCACCAGGTTGATCTCATCGCCCGTACACACGCCCAGTCCCAGCGTCTCGAAGTCATTACTAAGCTGGAGCGGAGTGGTTCCGCTGGTTTCGATCTGCCACACCCGGCAGGTTCCCACCAGCATTTCACTGCTATTCTGCGGGTCCAGAATGTATGGAGTATTGAAGGCTCCCTGATCGCCGCCCAGATCGTTGGACCCGACGACTTGGAAAAATCCGCTGTCGTTACAAGCCGTTCCCAACTCACATTTCAAAATCGTGACGTAGGGATTCGCCGCAAACCACTCATTCGGATTCGTAAGATTGATAGCCGTGAATCCGCCATCCCCGCCCAGCGCGTTCTGCCACGTACTGTCCTCGGTCGCGCTGCTGGTTTTGGGAGAGCCGTTGCCCTGCGTTCCCCCCAACAAAATATCCGGGTCGGTCGGGTGCACCGAGATCGAAACGAATTCCGTCATTGAGCCCAGAGTGTGGGTATTCCCCCGTCGGGGGCTGGCTCAGGCTGTCAAACTGATTTGTCCCCGAGCAACTGCCCGACGTTCAGCCCGGAATAGCCATCCAGCGTCCGGCTGATCCCGCCGTCATGTGCGAAGTAGCCGGGCGCTGTGTCACCCACAACCATGAACGCGATTCCGTGCTGGTCCGGATGCACGTGCGCCGTCTTCCCGAGCGGGCTGCATCCATAGACGTGAGTCAAATTGATCCAGTCGCCTTGCGTGCAGGTTGTGCCCCCCTCCAACGTGCACTTGTAAAGATTGATCGCGCCCGCGTAAACGTCCGTTCCCGTTGCATTGGGAATCGCGGCCAACTCCAGGTTGAACCAGCCCTGCTCCACCCCGCAGCCGCTGTTTGGCCCAAACGCATCGTCGCCGCAGTTGGTGATGCCGTTATCCGGAATCTCGGTCCAACTCGCTCCTCCGTTCGTGGTCCTCCAGATGCCCTCGTCGGCGGGTGTTGGATTTCCGTTGAGGTCGTACTGCACATCGACCACCCACGCATACATCTCATTGCGCCCCGGCACCACCGCGAACTCGCCGCGATAGATCGGGCAAGTCGTCGCGTTCGAAGTAGCCGGACAGTTCGTGGATGCAAGGCCCGCGCTCGGTTGCGTCGCCAAGGCGCGTGAAGTTCTTCCATCGGTCGACGAGTACAGCCCGTGACGCCGGATAAAAGCGTAGAACGTCCCGTTCGCTCCCTGGAGCGGGTTGTAAATCACCGCCGTGGCCGAAGCGGGAACCGCCCCGTCCGTGAGGGTGGCGCGGTTCCACGTCACGCCCCCGTTCGTCGAGTAGTAAAGTCCGCGCGCGGGTGAATTCCCATCCTCTTGCGGGCCCAGACACGGGCCGTTGTTTCCCGCGCACGCCGCTTCCTCGCCCAGGCACAAGCCGTTGTCTCCCGCCGTCGCCGCCACCACCAGGTTGGGATTCGCCGTGCTGAAGGCGATCTTGCTGAAACCGATGCCCAGAAAAGACTGTCCCGGTTTGCCCGCCCCCTGATCGCTGCGTCCACGTCGATCCTCCGTCCGTCGAACGCAGAATTCCCAGCCCGTAATAAGAATCGCTCGAACTGTTCGTCTCCCCGGTCCCGACCAGAATGACGTTGCTGTTACCCGGCTGCAAAGCAATCGCCCCCACCGCCAGCGTCGGCTGATCGTCAATCAAAGCCTGCCAGATGACCGAAGCTGGACTGGAACTCTGACTGCTCGCGTTCGTCGATTTCCAGAGACCGCCATAGGCGCCGCCCAGCAGCACCGTGTTTCCGGTAGTGTCCGCGGGATCGATCAGCACCGAAGTGGCGCGCCCCGAAACCCAGTTGTAAATCTGCCCTTTGTCTCCCGCAGCATCGGAAGCCAGCGGAGCCGGTCCCAGCGGTGTCCAAATCGTAGAGTCCGAAGCGGGTGCCCTATCCAAGCTCTGCCTGGGTGTTGCCGCCGCGCGCTGGGCCCGCATCGCCATCTTCTGCCGGTACGCTCGAAACCGCAGGCCGGCCGCCGACTCTCCAGGCGCCATCCTCCGCCCCCGCTGATTCCAGTTCCAGTCCAATCGATCCCGTAGATAAGGACGAGCCCCGCTCTTCTGAGAAGACGAGTAAGTCGTTTTCTTTTCCGCCTCCTGCCCGGAAGCGCTAATTGAAAGAACGCCGCCGAAAATTAAGCCAAGAAGAAAACCGGAAGCCGCGAAGCAGGCAACGAAGGAGAAAAAAAGAGAAGAACGCACACCACGGCTGGCCATAAATTGAAACACTATCTTGCGCCGGCGCGACGCAGCGCATAGCTAGAGTTTCAACGATCAAACCAGGATTTCCACGTCCTCGAAAGTCCCCCCGTCCTTGGTAGCCAATCCAGAAAAGCCAGGAACTGAAAACCGACAGCTGACAGCCGCCCGCCAGTCCAACATCCGCTATAATGACAACCATGTCCGTGATCAAAAACATCGGAGCCATCGCCCAGGGAATGACCATCACCCTGAAGGAGATGTTTCAGCCCACCATCGTCGAGAATTATCCCGACGGTCCCGGCCCCCTGAAAGGCGCGAAGTTTCAGGAACGATTCCGCGGCATGCACGTCCTGCAGCGCGACGAAAATGGCCTGGAAAAATGTGTAGCCTGTTTCCTCTGCGCCGCCGCCTGCCCCTCGAATTGCATCTACATAGAAGCCGCGGAAAACACCGCTGAAACCAGAGTCTCAGGCGCCGAACGTTACGCCCGTGTCTACAACATCGACTATAATCGATGCATATTTTGCGGGTATTGTGTGGAGGCTTGTCCTACCGATGCGATTACCCACGGGCATGGATTTGAGCTGGCCAGTTTCAATGCCAGCAATTTGATTTACCGGAAAGAACAGATGCTGGCGCCGGCTCCGGCGCACATGGGAGCCAATCAGGTGTTTGCGCAATCGGAAACGGATGCGGGCGTGACCGGGGATTAGCGAACTCCGAGATTTTCTACCAAACGCCGGTCCCGCGGGGACCGGCGTTGTTGTATGGGAAGGCAGTCGTTGGTCGCTAGTTGTTGGTCGTTCGCGCTTCGGCGAATGGCCGCTAACGAACGGTCGCTGACCGACCACGAATAGCGAACGACCATCGACCAACGACGAACGACCAATGACAAACTTTCTCCAAACCGTAAAGGAACGCGTCGTCGTCTACGACGGCGCCATGGGCACGAACATTCAGAAGCGCAATCCTACCCTGGACGATTACTGGGGCAAGGAGAACTGCAGCGAAGTTCTGGTGCTGAGCCGTCCCGATATTATTCGCGACATTCACGCCGATTTTTTCCGCGTGGGCTGCGACGTCGTGGAGACCAACACCTTCGGCGGGACGAGCCTGGTTCTTGGCGAGTTCGATCTGCGCGACAAAGTTCGCGAGATCAACCTGAAGGCGGCGCAACTCGCAAGAGAAGTAGCGCAGCAATTTTCGACCAAAGACAAACCGCGCTTCGTGGCCGGCTCGATGGGTCCGACGACAAAGCTGCCTTCGCTCGGACACATCGGTTGGGACGCGATGCTGGCGTCCTATGAAGAGCAGGCGCTGGCGCTGATCGAAGGCGGCGTCGATGTGCTGCTGATCGAGACCTGCCAGGATCTTGTTGCAGGCGAAGATCGCCACCGTCGCGGTGATCGAGGCCATGCGCAAAGCAGGGAAGCGTCTGCCGGTGCAGGTGCAGGTCACGCTGCAGGAATCCGGAACCATGCTGCTCGGGACCGAAATCGGCGCGGCGCTGACGACGCTTGAGCCTTACGACATCGACGTCATCGGCCTGAACTGCGCGACCGGTCCGGCGGAGATGAACGAGGCAGTCCGATATCTGGGGCTGAACTCCACCAAATATGTTTCGGTTCTGCCGAATGCCGGGCTGCCGCAGAACGTCGGCGGCCACGCGGTGTACAAGCTCACCCCGAAAGAACTCGCCGACTATCACAAACACTTCGTACAGGATTACGGCGTAAGAATCGTCGGCGGATGTTGCGGCACGACTCCCGAACATCTGAAAGCCGTGGTCGATGCCGTGACGGGCGTCGAGCCGGCGAAGCGCGATGTGAAGCCGGTAGCCGCAGCGTCGAGCGCCTACACCTCGGTGCCGCTCGATCTCGAGCCGAAGCCGCTGATCGTAGCGGAAGAAATGAACACCACCACGCGCGTCGATCATTTCCGCAAGCTGGTGCAGGCGAAAAAGTACGACGACATTCTGACGCTGGCGAAAAAGCTGGCCAACCGAAGGCTCGCACATGCTCGACCTGTGCTGCGCCATCGTGGGCGAAGACGAGAAGGGCTACATCTCCGCCATCCTGGAAAAAATCGCGACCCGCGTGCCCGCGCCAATCCTGATCGATAGCACCGAAGCCGACGTGGTCGAAGAGGCGCTGAAGCGCATCCCCGGCAAAGCCATCATCAACTCGATCAACCTGGAAGACGGCGAGAAGCGCACGTCGAAAGTGTTGCCGATGGCGAAGCGCTATGGCGCGGGAGTGATCGCGCTGACCATCGACGAAGAAGGCATGGCGCTGACCGCGGACAAAAAAGTCGCGATCGCGCATCGCATCTTCGATCTGGCCACGCAGAAGTACGGCATCCGTCCCGTGGACTTGCTCTTCGACACGCTGACCCTCCCGATTTCGACGGGGCAGGAAGAATACCGTTCGGCGGGCATCGAGACCCTGAAGGCGGTGAAGCGCATCCACGACGAACTGCCGGAAGTGAAGACGGTGCTAGGCGTCAGCAACATCAGCTTCGGACTCGACGCGTATCCGCGGCGGGTTCTGAACTCGGTGTTTCTGCACGAAGCGGTGGAAAACGGCCTCGACGTTGCCATCGTCAACTACACCAAGATTTATCCGCTGTACAAAATTCCGGCGGAAGAAGTGGAACTGGCGCGCAAGCTGATTTATCAGGACCGCTCGAATGGCGATCCGCTGCAGGTTTACATGCAGCATTTCGCGGGCATGAAAGGCAAGGCGCAGGCGCAGACCACCGCGCACGTCGAAGCCCTCTCGATCGAAGACAAGCTGAAGTACGCGATCATCAACGGCGAAAAATCGGTAGGCGAGGGCAAAACCAAGCGCAGCCTGGAAGAGTTGCTGGAAGAAGCGCTCGTCGAGTATACACGCCGCTCGACCTGATCAACACCGTGCTGCTCGACGGCATGAAGACGGTGGGCGACTTGTTCGGAGCGCGCAAGATGCAGTTGCCGTCGGTGCTCGATTCCGCGGGAGTCATGAAAGCCGCGGTCGCCTATCTTGAGCCGAAGATGGAAAAGAAAACCGGCTCGCAACAGAAGGGCACGATCGTGCTAGCGACGGTGAAAGGCGATGTGCACGACATAGGAAAGAATCTGGTCGACATCATCTTATCCAACAACGGCTACAAGGTTGTGAACCTCGGAATCAAGCAGGCGGGCGACGTGATCATCCGCTCGGCGCAGGAGCACAGCGCCGATGCGATCGGCCTGAGCGGCCTGCTGGTGAAGTCGACGCTCGAGATGAAGTACGTGATCCAGGAACTGGAGCGCCAGAAGCTGGCCTATCCGGTGATCTGCGGCGGCGCGGCCCTGACCCGCAAGTATGTGGAAGACGATCTGCGGCGCGAGTATTCGAACGCCGTGTTCTACGGAGAAGACGCATTCGCGGGCCTGCACGTGATGGAGGACCTGGCATCGGAGGACCCCAAGCGCGAAGCGCGCCTGAAAGATGGCCGAACCGTAAAGGAATACGCGAAAGCCGCAGCCGTAGATGAAGAGATCGGCCCAGTGTTTTCCGAGCGCAGCGCAGTAGTGACCGATGCGCCGAATATTCCCGAGCCTCCGTTCTGGGGCGTGCGCGTGGTGAAGAATTACGACCTGCGCGAGATTTTCAATTACATCAACGACACCGCGCTCTTCAAGAACCAGTGGCAGCTGAAGACGGCGTCGCAGGAAGATTACGCGCGGCTGGTGGAGGAGAAGTACCGTCCAATCAAGAAGCAGATGGAAGAGGATGTGATCGCCGCCGGTTGGTTCGAGCCAAAAGTAGTGTACGGATATTTCCCCGCGCTAGGCGACGGCAATGACGTAGTAGTCTACGACCCAAGCCAGTGGAGCGACGGGCGTCCTCGCCCGTCCACCCTAGCGCAGCCAAGAGAACTTCTCCGCTTCACCTTCCCGCGCCAGAAGGAAGGCCGCCGCCTGTGCATCTCCGACTTCTTCGCCACTCCTTCATCGGGGAAGATGGATGTGATGGGCCTGTCGCTAGTCACGATCGGTCCAAAAGCGTCGGTCGAAACGCAGCGCCTGTTCGAAGGCGGAGAATATACGCGCTACCTCTATCTCCACGGGCTAAGTGTCGAGACGGCCGAAGCCCTGGCCGAATTCCATCATAAGAAGATGCGCGAAGAGTTAGGCATAGCGGCCGAAGACTCGCCGCACATTCGCGATCTCTTCCATCAGAAGTATCGCGGGTCGCGGTATTCGTTTGGCTATCCGGCGTGTCCGCACCTGGAAGATCAGACCAAGCTGTTCGCGCTGCTAAAGCCGGAAGAGAACGTAGGCGTGCGCCTGACTTCAGGTTTCTTACTTGAGCCGGAGCAGAGTACATCGGCAATCGTGGTGCATCATCCGGGGGCGAAGTATTTTGTGGTGTAAGGTAGTTTACCGCCGAGACGCCGAGGGCACCGAGAGAATCGGATGGCGGAATCCTACGCATTAGAATCTGGCGCGTGACCCACTTGACCGAGGAAGATTCCGACGTATACTAGCTCGGAATTGACTCCCAAAGGAGAGACAACATGCTGCGTAATACTTCGCTGATTCTGTGCCTGGCGGTCGCCGTACTGACCGTCGGTTGTGCGAATGCCCCCGCTCCACCACCTCCAGACACGCGCGCCGCCGATGTGCAAGCGGTGAAAGACGTCGAAGCGGCCTGGTTTAAAGAATTGAACACAAAGGACGCCGACAAGTATGTCAGCTACTTTGCGGAAGATGGCTCGGGGCTCTACCCCGGAGCTGGGATACTGAATGGCAAGGCGGCCATTAAGGCGGCCATGGCACCGTATTTTGCTGATCCCAATTATTCAGCGACTTTCCAGTCCACGCGGGCGATGGCCTCCAAGGGGGGCGACATGGTCTTTACGCAGGGCACCGTCACCTCGACCATGACCAACCCGAAGACCAAGAAGCCCATGACAATCCAGGGAAAGTATCTGACGATCTACACCAAGCAGGCCGACGGAAGCTGGAAGGCCGTCGCCGATGCTTACATTTCCGATTCGCCTATGTAGGCCATGCGGGCCCACATCTGGTTGGTAACATAGCGCGCCGCTAAATCTCGGTAGCGTAAGAACCGGGGGTGCCACGTGTCTCGAAAACGGAAAGACGAGGGTCCCCCGGCATGACCGCGACGTTGCTTCAGTTTGTGCTCGCCTTCTTTGCCTGCGCCGCATTCTGCTTCAGAGACAGCTTGTAACGCGCCAGCAGTTTCTCGCGATTCTGGCGCAGATCTTTTCCGGTCGGTCTGGCGGGATAAGGCCTGTTGCCCATCAGCCCCTTCCAGAGAATGCGATTGTATTCCGCAAAGTCCATGCGGTCTTCCGAGGTGAAGTCCATGCCCCTGGTGGCCCGCGCCCAGTACTCTCCCGTATGGGTTGGCTTGTTCGCGACCACGCCGCCCGGACAGGTGAGCGGCGGCAGCTTTATCGTCTTGGCGCAAAGACTCGCAGGGACGGTGGCCGTAAAGGTCCATGTGTTGGGCGTGGTGTTGAAAATATCAGCCATGGGCCGCGCCAGTGCGTCGTTCAGATTCATCGGCTGCAGGCCCAGAACCTCTTCGATGGTGCGCACGAAGTTGATGGTGTTGTACTGGGTTGAGACCAGAGCGCCCTGTTTCACGTAGGCACCGGCCACAAAGGCGACGGTACGGTGGGAATCGACGTGGTCGCCGGAATCCTGCGAATCGTCTTCAATGATAAAGATGAGCGTGTTTTGCGCGTAAACGCTGTTGGCGATTTTCTGAACCAGCAAAGCCACCGCGTAGTCGTTATCCGATTGCTGCAACTCCGGGGTGTTCAACCCGTATCCACCAGGGTCGGTGAAGCTTCCGGTATGGTCGTGCATCAGGCGAACCAGGCTCAACGCGGGAAGTCCGGATGTGGCGTAGTTGGCATCGAATTCCCGCTCCCACTCCTTGAACCTGTAATAGTCGGGAAACTGGTTGTCGAAGCCGCGAAAGTATGGATCGGTGAATGGGGTCAGGGTTACATTCTGCGAGTAGGCTACCTGGGTTTTGGTGGAGAAGGGGTTGAACAGAGTCGGGGGGATCCAGATTTTAGTAGGCCAGGGGGGGCACACTTGGGGAGCCGGCAATGGGCATGCATACAGGGTCGGGTCAACAAAGAATCCATAGTCGCGAATCGTGAGCTTCGCCCGGTACGCGGCATCCCACAGATAGCCTTGCCCCCTATCCTGCACATCGTCCGGTCCATCCGGCGCGGCCGTGTTGGCAGGCCCCGGCAGCAAATTCCCGTCGGCCGGCGTAAGGTAATCGGCTGCCATGCGGTCTGCGAGCGTGGGAATGGCCACGTTCACATTGCGGTTCAAACCATCGTAATCCAGGCTGAGGCCGCGTCCCGCATAGAACGGCAGGCTCTGGCGTTCGATCACATCGGGGGCGCGAGCCGAGGTGCTCCATGGCCAGCCGTCGTTGCTGACTTCAGAACTGGCCATCATGTTGTCGAGGGTGACGAAGGTTCTCGCCAGTTGATGCAGATTCGGCGTGATCGCTTGGCCAAACTCCGTTAAAAAAGGGTCGCCATTGCCGACTTCCAGATCTCCCAGAACCTGGTCGTATCCGCGATTCTCCTTGATGATGTAGATGACGTGCTGGATGCCCCTTCTCACGGCCGCCATGACCGCGGCATCGCTGTTGCTCTCGGTTGCGGAGAAGTGGTCGTTGATGGCGACTTGGGCGGTCAACGAGGCCAGTTGCGCCGCGGTGGGCTGGGGAAAGCTCTGAAAGCCGGCTTTGACCTGCTGGGGGTTGTACTCCTGCGACCACATACAGTTCTTGTGCTCTCCCGGTTGGCCTGGAGGCGGGGCGGCGCTATAGCACATGGCAGGATTCGGACCGGTTGGCGACTTCCCATTGACCACGTACACCCAATTGCCATTGGGGCTGTTGACCGTGGGGCCGAAGCTCACAGAATTCGGGTACCAGCCGGTTGGAATCAGACCGACAACCTGGTCGCCCTTATCCGCTCCGGTCAATTGCACCACCGCGACGGCATTCAAATTGCCATTCGTCACGTAGAGTTGCGACTCATCCGGCGAGAGCGTTACGCTGTTGGTGTTCGCACCCGTATACTTTTTCACCAGCGGGTAAGAAGCCATTAAAGACGGGGTCGCAGCGACCTTGATGGTTTCCAGTATCGGAGCCGTCCCGTTCTTCGCGCTGGTGCTCGAGATGTCGATGTCGTCAATCGTATCGGACAAATCCTCGGCGACATACAGCCGCGTCTGGGCCTTGTTCATCGTCATCTTGATGGGTTCGCCCCGCACCGGTATCCGGCCCGTGACTTTCAGCGTGGAGCCCAGGCTCACCACAACGATCTCGCGGTCGCGAATGCTCGACACATACGCCGTCGCATTCTCTCCCACACCTTGAATCTGCACCCAAAATGGGTATTCGCCGCCCGCTGTACCCATCGTCGTGGAGGTTCCGTCGCCGGGGCGCAAATCGATGTCCGGCATCACTCGGCTCCAGTTGCCCAAGCCTCCGGTGAAAACCGAGATCGAGTCATTGTCGTAATTGGCAACAGCCAGGGTCTGGCCATCGCTCGAAATGGCCACGCCGGCTGCGCAAGGCGCCTCGAAAATCGAGCCATTTGCCGTGCCGGGTCCGGTGTCTTGCACGGCCAGCCCAAGGCCGCGGCCGTGTTGCATGACCAGCTCCTGTTGCTCCGACCATGTGCTTCCGTCGGAACTCAGCGTAAAGACATGCACGTTGTCCTTATGGGTGTTGTTAAAGTTGGTGGTTGTGCTTAGGGGAGGATCTGAACCGCTGCTTTCAAATGGATAATCGCCGCTGCCGCTGGATACATAAAATGCCGTGCTCTTGCCGAAGTTTGTGTCGGCGGGATTGGTATCGATCGTTGGATCGAACACAATCCCGTTGTAGGAGTTGGGAATGGTCACAACCTGCTTCTGGACGGGCGTGCCCTGCGAAATGTCGTAGATGAACACATACTCTTTCGAGCTAGGATAGTCATAGGCAGTAAGGTCGGGGAGGTTGAGACCGTAGCCGTCGTCACCCTTGCCGAGCGCCTGGTAGATGCGGTTGTACCCGCTGGTGAGAATCAGCAGGGTATGACCATCCGGACTTACCACCGTGGTGACTGCCTGCCCCACCTGCCAGCCGGGATAGTCGGGCAGAGCGGTCTTCCCTGGTACCAGCGGTTCGAAGGTGGAATCGTAGGGCGCCGTCGGCGTGATCATTTGGCCCAGATTGGGTATGGCCTGCGAGGGCGGAGGCGCCATCACCGTTGGCGCCGTGACGCCGATGCCACCACACCCACAGAAAAGAACGAATGCGGGGGTTAGAAAGGTGCCAACTCTTTGCAGGGTACGCACAGAAGCAACCTCCCTTGAATTCTCGGCGAGATGGAAAGGGTCTTGCGCCACTCCTTCTATACGCCAATTTCACGCTATCGAAGAACGAAATGCGAGTCTTATCAAAACCGCTCACGCCGCATATTCTCGAGCAAATCAACAATCGTCGTAGCGACCCGCCAGCCGTTCTCCCGGCGATAGCAAGGAAAGCTCCCGCCAACGGCCCAGCGTCTAGGATCGATCGGACTGGAGAGAAAATAATAAAAAAAACAACTAAATGCTGTGATCCCCCTACATTGGGTTTGTGATGAATCCGAGGAGCGCTCGGAAAGGCATTGGTGGTGAGGGCAAAGAACGCGGCCGGGTACCCAAAAAAAACGCATCAATATACACTGCATAAGGCTCCACTTGGGCGGGGACTCCGATCTTTTTCATCACGAACTGTTTGTGTCCACCATCACAGACTTCCAACCCGCAATGCGCGATAATAGCGATCTGATTGGGGCAGTGAGAAGCGTGCCCGTCTCCCAAGACGGCCCTCGAAGCTGCCCCAAAACCATTTCAGCGCTCTTTGACAAGCTAAGTCCTTATTCCGGAATACTTTGATATAAGTCCTTTAGTTTCAAAGACCAAAGCGAAAAATCCCCGCCAACCCCATGATTCCACTAGACCGAGGGGGAGGGGGGTGGGGATGACCAACCGGTAAACATGGGCACAAACCTGGGTTGTTTTCGGGAGAAGCGTTTGTGGGGAGTAAGAGGGTGCTTACGAGCCTTCTTCCGCGTACTCTGGTCGTAAACGGGAATCGGCACGAGAGTGAACTCGAACGATCAGCAGTCCGACCAGAACCGCGCTGACCAGCATGATCACCCTGATGTAGAGGCCGGCGTGAAACGTCTGGTCGCCGGCGGCGGTTCGGGCCAGGCCCGATGTGGCGCTGATGGTGCAGAATCCGAAATAGAATTTTTCCAGCCATCCGCGGGAAATGAGTAAGAGCCACAAAAGAATGGAGGAAACTACGACGAGGATTCCGCAGAGAATCCACGTGCCACGCGATACCGTGGACGCTACCCAGATGCCGGCGGCGGGATTGGCGGCAAACATCTGACGCACAGCAATCAGCAGAAACACGACGGAATGCACCAGCGCGACGACGGCGCGTTTGCGGTTGGTAAGGATGGAAAATCCGCCCATGGGTAAGCCTATTGTAACGAAGTGGTGGACATGAGGCTGTGATCTAGATCACTCTGGGCGGGAACTGGGTCGTGTGAGTGGCCTCTGGGTACTGTGCCATAGTGCACAGTCTTGACATCGGAAAGGAGTAACCTAGAGGTGTCTCTTCTAGCATCTTCCGCCGTGCTGCACAGTGACGGTCCCTTGCGAAAATCAGACAGCGTTGCGCTGCGCAAGGAACCGTTATGGCCAACAACTCCCGCCCGCCGACCAAGCCCTCTCCCACGCCAGCGATCACTGACAGTGATGGCAACCACATCCACAACGAGATCCTGCTCGGCCTGCCGCGGGAAGAACGCGAAACGTTGTTCTCGAAATTGGAATTTGTGCGTTTGAAGACTCGCCTCGTGCTGCATGAACCGGGCGATACTTTAAAGTCGGCCTATTTCCCAAGCAGCGGCTTAGTGTCCATCCTGAGCGTCTTTCCGGACGGAAAGAGTGTGGAAGTAGGTCTGGTGGGCAAGGAAGGTTTTATCGGCTTGCCGCTGGTGGCGGGCTTTCGCACCGCGCCCACGCGGGCCATCGCGCAGATTGAGGGTTCGGCCTTTCGAGTCGAAGGCGAAACGCTGACGGCAGTTCTCCGGCAGTGTCCCAAACTGGAGCGGCGATTACAGCAGTTTGCGCAGGTCATGGCCATGCAGACCACGCAGATTGCCGCCTGTAATCGCCTGCATGAAGTGAATGAGAGATTGGCGAGGTGGTTGTTGATGAGCGCCGACCGGATCGGATCGAATTCGGTGCCGTTGACTCAGGAATTGATTGCCCAGATGCTGGGTACTCGCCGCTCCAGCGTGACCGTGGCGGCTGGAACGTTGCAGAAGGCGGGACTGATCACTTACACTCGCGGGGACGTAAAAATTATCGACCGGCAAAAGCTGGAAGAAGCAGCCTGCGAGTGCTACGAAATCATGCAGCGGCAGATCGAGGAATGGCAGGGCGAAGCGGAGTAGTGTGTGCGCGCCAGCGCACATTCGGCAGTTCCTCAGCGTACCGACACATTGCCGCCGCCCGGATAGCCTGAGCGTAAAAGGAGCATTGGAACTATTGCTCCGCATTGTAGTTGGAGTAATTCATGTCGGAAGGCGACCTCATCAATCTTGATTGCAATCGACATCTAGTTATATGCCCGCACTGCCAAAAGCAAACGGTACATAATTCTCCAGGGAAAATGATCCTCTTTGCCACGGCGAAGTGCGGACACTGTGGGCGGGAGTTTCTGATCGCGATGAACAAACCACGGCACGAGCCTTGAACTCAACCCCGGGACGCAGAGAGCGCCGAAAGAAGCGGATGCTACTGCAACCGGTCTCATTAATTGTGTGGGCCATGATTGACCCACGACGATTGACCCACGACGAGGACTGTCCGCGCCACACCAACCTGGGTAAGGCTATCAGTTGTCCGACATCAGGTGGAGCTTCTAGTGATAGCGGATAGCCGGCTGTCATGGATTTAGAAAAGGGCGCGGAGCTGTTTTCCGCGCCGTTTTTGTTGGTGCAGCAAAGGCCGCGAACAATAATGTCCGCAGCACACGTGCGGATCAGACCTCCAGCGAGACCAGCGGCTGCGCCAGCAGGGCGCTCGTCTGCGAAGAAGAGAGGGCTCCGCCGCCGAGGGCGGAGGTTTGCAGTTCCTGCTGCAGGGTCGCATAGGACTGTTGGGCGCCCGCAAGGTCGCTGGACGTGAGGTTCTGGCCGACTTGGTTGAGGTCCTGGAGCAGGGAATTCTGGTCGGATGAATCTTCGCCTACGCCTCCGGTGCTGATGCGAGGGTGATGATGGAGGTGGCCGGTCGAGGGACCGCCCCGGCGCAGGAGATCCTGTTGGACGGTGGAGAAATCCTTTTGAGCGGCGGATAGGTTACCGGACTTGAGATCGGTGGCGAGCTGGTTGAAGGCTTGGGCGACGGGGCTGGAGGTGGAGGCCGCGGAAGTGGAAGCCGTGGAAGCGGCTCCAGTACTGGTGGCGGGCTGCGCAAAGGCGGCCTGCAAGGTTGCGAAATCGGACTGCGCGTTTGCGAGATTGCCGGACTGGAGATCCTGGCTGAGCTTTTGCATTTCCCGCTGGTAAGGAGAGCTGACGGCGCTGAGTTGGTTTTGAAGGAAGCTGCTGCTTAAAATCCCGGAGATGGACATTGATGTGCCTCGATGTAAGAGTTGAACAAGCGTTTCGCGGGGATTCGTCCGCGACGAATTGAAGCTTGATGCCGGCCGCTGGCGAAGTTCCGAGTGAACCTGATGGTGTGGAAGCACGCCCAATTCCATTGGCGAGAGAGAGGATGCGGAAGAAATGTCGCAATGGTTTGTGGTGGTTGCGGGCAGTGGGGCGCGGTGAGATGGCGGGGTGAGGGCGCGGGTGGGGCAAAGCGTGCCGGGGTTGAAGGAGGCAAGAGTTGCCGGGGCGGCGCGGGGAACAGGCAAAAGCAAAAGTCGCTCTTGCTGACTCGGTGGCGACTCAGCGGCTATAAAGTCGCTATCGATTTTGCGGGACTTACGGCCGTCTAAAGCCGAGCCCCTTCAAAACAATGGGTTGTCAGTGGGCTGACCAATGGTCAAGACAAAGAAAGACTCCGGTTAAAGAAATTAAAGAAAACCCATGAACAAAGCCATTGAAAAATTGTTTACCGGTGCTGTATCTTTCGTTGACCGAAGGTCAAAGAACCTGCGAGGAGTTGGGCCATGGAAGGAATTACGAGCAGTCTGGCGAAACCGACGCAGTTGAGGCGGGACGGAAAGGCGCGTCCGCGCTCGGAAGCGAAACGGGCGCGGATTGTAGAGGTGGCGATCCGGCATTTTGCCGAGCGCGGGTATAGCGCGGCGCGGGTGGAAGACATTGCGGCGCAGTTAGGCATTGCCAAGGGGTCCGTGTTTCAGCATTTCAAGAGCAAGGATGGACTGTTCTTCGAGGCATACAAGAAGGCGGTGCAATCGTTTCCGAAGTATATGCAGGCTCCGGCGGCGGTGCAGGAGCGGGGATTTTTTGAAATGCTGCGGTACTGGCTGGGGCGCACGGAGAATATGGTGCGGGATAACTGGTCGTCATACCGAATCTATCTGGTCGGTAACTATGGGACAGATCTGGCGCTGCGGCGGGAGATCAACCGGTTTCTGGTGGCGGAGGACCCTTACGGATGGCGCGAATTTGTGAGCTTCGGAGTCAAGCGGGGAGAGTTGCGGACGGACCTTGATGTGGATATGGCCGGATCGATCCTGGAGTGGACGATGGACCGGTTTCAGGATGCGCTGCTGACGGAGGAGTTAGACCCAGGATTGTTTCGTAAGTCGGGGCCGGTTCCAGAGGAGAAAGAAGCCCGCATTGAACAGTTTGTCGAACTGTTGCGGCGGGCGATTGGATCGGAGAAAGTGCAGACGCCGGGGAAGAAAGCATGAAGGCCGGAATGAGCGTGGAACAGATTGTTGCGAGTTATGACGAGACGGCGCCTCTGGCGGAGGCGTCGACGATTCCGGCGCCGTGGTATGTGGATGCGCGGATTGCGGACCTGGAACGACAGACGGTTTTCTCGCGGACCTGGCAGGTGATGGGGCGAGTGGACCAAGTGGAAAAGCCGGGACAATTTGTGACGGCGACGGTGGCGGGAGAGCCGCTAGCGGCGGTGCGCGGGAGTGATGGCGTGCTGCGGGCGTTTTATAACGTGTGCCGGCATCATGCGGCGGCGGTGTTGACGGAACCCTGTGGGCAGGCGTCGATTCTGCATTGTCCTTATCACGGATGGAATTACGGGTTGGACGGGTCGCTCAAGGGGATGCCGGAGTTCGATGGGGTGAAGAACTTCGAACGCAAGGACAATGGACTTGTCCCGGTAAAGGTGGAGACGTGGGAACAATTTGTATTTGTGAATCTGGATGGGGAGGCGGCTCCGCTGGCGGAGTTTCTTGGCGGATTGGTGATGCGCGTGGCTCCGCTGGGACTGAGTAAGCTGCACTACTTTACGACTAAGAGTTACGACATCCACTGTAACTGGAAGGTGTTTGTCGATAACTATCTGGATGGCGGGTATCACGTGCCGCATCTTCACAAGGGACTCAATTCTGTTTTGGATTACAAACAGTACAAGATCGAGAATGAGGGCAGATATTGCTTGCAATCAAGCCCGATGGTGAGTTCGGACGAAGATGCGGCCACGGGCACGACGCGGAAAGGCGATCGAGCATGGTACTTCTGGCTGTATCCGAATTTCATGTTCAACTGCTACGAGGGGTATCTGGATACGAATCTGGTGATCCCGATTGATGTGGACCATTGCCGGGTGATTTTTGATTTCTACTTCAGCGACGTGAGCGAGGCGGCGCGCGCTTATAACGAGCAGAGTGTCGCGGTGGGAAGTCGTGTACAGGATGAGGACTTGGAAATTTGCGAGGCGGTGCAGAGGGGACTGAAATCGCGGGCTTATGGAGCGGGGCGGCTCTCGGTGCGGCGCGAAGCGGGGGAACAATTGTTTCATCAGTTGCTGGCGGCGGATTTGAAGAGTGGGTTGGGGCAAGCGGCGGCGTGCGAGGAGTGAGGCTTAACCGGGCGGGTACGGAGTACGCGGAGACACTTCAACCTCCGGGCTACTGGGGACGAAAATTGAGTACGATGAGTTCTTTGGTTTCCTCCGGAGCCGGTACCCATTTCCATTTTTCTATGGCATCGACCGCGGCTTTTGCCAACAGCGGATGGCCACCAAGCACTTGAGTCAACCTCGGTTTTCCGTTGGGCGCAACTGCCGCCTCCACCCTGACGGTTCCACTGATTTGCATTTTCTGGGCGAGCTCTGGATACGCTGGGTCCACCTTGCTCAATATCTTTCTCTGTGTTTCCAGCTGTACTTGGCCGAGAGAAGAGGATGGGGAGAAGGCGGTTGTTCCTAAGGCGAGAGCTAGGAGGGCGGCTGAAATATAGGGTCGCATCTTCATGCCGGTAGCCTACGCCCAACCGGTGCCGCCACGAAGGTAACTAGGGTAATCAAGCGCCGTTCCGTAAGAGATCCGGCGCGGTGCCGGCGCGCGGAGCCT
>CAWIRH010000009.1:0-158461 GCA_963838425.1 uncultured Acidobacteriaceae bacterium | reverse complement strand
TGGTCGGGGAGAGAGGATTTGAACCTCCGACCCCCTGGTCCCGAACCAGGTGCTCTACCAGGCTGAGCCACTCCCCGACTGACCACGAGATGACAGCCACCACGGCAACGACGTGGCGACTCGAACTCAGACAGTATAGCATTCTGCCCTCACGTGATTTGCGCCGGGGCGCTGCACGCTGCTGGCAGGAACGGGTGCTGGTTCTTGCGCTGTTATGGCGGATACTGACTTCGGGGAGTTTCGAGTTTATGACCCTCCATGCAATGTCGCGCCATGCGGTAGCGTTCCTGGGAACGTCGCCAGTAAAGAGATTGTTTCGCCGACAGCGGCGGGCGCGCAAAGCCTGTTACAATCTTGGTCAGAGTCGTCTTTTTTCCGCTATTAAAACGTTTCTATGATGGCTTTTACTGCTGGAAGACTGTTGACTCCAACGGATACCGTCGAGCATCCTCTCGTGCTCGTCGAGCAGGGATGCGTCCTCGAAATTTCCGCTCCAAGCAGCCGGCAGCTTCCCGCCGGAATTTCTGTGTGCGATTTTCGCGATGGCGTTATGGCGCCGGGTTACGTTGATCTTCACATTCACGGCAGCGCCGGATACGACGTCATGGACGATGCCGCCGAGGCGCTGCCGGCGATCGAACAACTGCTGGCGCGGCACGGGGTCACGAGTTATTTCCCGACCACCGTCACCGCTCCGATGGATACGACTTTGCGTGCGCTGGAACGGCTGGCGGATGCGATCGAAGCGCGCGAACGCAAAATTAATAAGGGTGGGAAGATTCGGGCCCTCCCGCTCGGAATCCATCTTGAAGGGCCATTCATCAGCCATGCTCGTCGCGGGGTGCACCCGCCGGAGAACTTGCTGGTTCCGACGCTGAGCGCGTTCGATCAGTTCTGGCAGGCTGCGCGCGGCCGTATTCGCATGATGACGATTGCTCCAGAATTGGAGGGTGCATCCGAGGTCATCGCCGAAGCCGCGCGGCGCGGTGTTTGTGTGAGCCTGGGACATTCCGACGCCGATTTCGAGGCGGCCGAGCGCGGAATCGCAGCGGGAGCGCGGCACGCCACGCATACCTTCAATGCCATGCGCCCACTGGACCATCGCACGCTGGATCATCGCAGTCCCGGTATTTTGGGCGCGGTGCTCACGGATCGTCGCGTGAGCGCGGACATCATCGCCGACGGCGTTCATCTTGACCCCGCGATCGTGAAGCTTTTTGCTCAGGCCAAAGGCCCCGAGCAAACTGTGCTCATCACCGATGCTACGTCCGCCACCGGAATGCCCGATGGCCGCTATCGGCTTGGGTCTTTCGAGGTGGACGTTCGCGATGGCAAGTGCATGGCCGATGGCAAACTGGCCGGAAGCGTTTTGACCATGGACCGAGCCGTGCGCAATCTGGCGCGTTTCGCGGAATGGGATCTGCCGCAGGCCGTGGCGGCTGCGAGCCGAAATCCGGCGCGGGTGGCGCGAATCGCGAATAAGGGCGTTCTTGCGGTGGGAGCCGATGCGGACTTCGTGGTTCTGAGCTCGGAAGGCGAAGTGTTGCAAACTTTTATCGGTGGCGTGGAATGCCCATCGTGCTAGTTGAAAGAAACAGGAAGCTCAAGGGGACCAATAACAATGACTGAGACGCGCAAATTTCCGCATCATCTAATTCGGGAAATTTTTGAGCAGCCCGACGGCTTGCGGCGAACCATTGAATTTCGCGTCTCGCTGGCCGAGGGACGGGTTCGCCTGGACGAGATCCATATCTCGCGCGAGGAACTACGCTCGGTGCGGCGAATCAACATCGTGGCCTCGGGTACCAGCCGCCATGCGGGCATGACGGGCCAGTTCATGATGCAGGAACTGGCCAGTGTGCCGGTCGATGTGGACTATGCGAGCGAGTTCGAATACCGCGACCCGATGATTGGGCGGGGTGAACTCAGCATCTTTATTACTCAGTCGGGAGAAACCGCCGACACCACCGCAGCCCAGCGCGAAGCCCGGCAGAAGGGTTCGCGCACCATCGCGATTTCGAATGTTGAAGGATCGACAATCACGCGGGAAGCCGACGGTTTCATCTACACCCACGCTGGCCGGGAGATCAGCATCGCCTCGACCAAGGCGTTTACCGCGCAGATGGCGTGTTTGTTTCTGTTCGCGCTGTATCTCGGCGAAATCAAGGAGAAGGTTTCAAAGACGCTGGCCCAGCATTACATCGGTGAACTCCTTGCGCTGCCCCAGAAGACGGAAACGGTTTTGGCGGCATTCGATCAAGTAGAACAACTTGCTGAGCTTTACTATCGCGTGGACGATTTCATGTTCCTCGGCCGCGCCATCCACTACCCAATCGCAATGGATGGAGCCCTTAAACTGAAGGAAATTTCGTACATCCACGCGGAAGGCTATCCCACCGGAGAAGCCAAGCACGGGCCAAACGCGCTGATCGATTTCCGCTTGCCGCTGGTCATGATCGCGACCTGCGACCCGAACGATGCGGGCTCGGTGGCGCGCTACGACCAGAATGTCAGCAACATGGAAGGCTTCAAGAAGCAAGGTGCGACGTTGATCGCGCTGGCGACGGAAGGAGACACGACCATACCACAGTTAGCGGACCACACCATCTTTATTCCCGCAGCGCCGGAACTGCTGTCGCCGATTCTGGAGATCGTTCCTCTACAGTTGTTTGCCTATTATGTCGCCGCCAAGCGCGGCCTCGACGTGGACCATCCGCGGAACCTGGTGAAGGCGGTGACGCTGGAGTAGGGCTAGCTGTCAGCTCTCAGCTCTCAGTGAAAACGGGGTACCCCCTCCCCCCCTCCTCCACCCCGGTCTATTAGAATCATCGACTTAGCTGGAGGTATCCTCCTAAAGTCTTCAACGGAATAGACTTATAGGTAAAGTCTTGAGCGCGTGGGAGTTAGCTCCGAAAATTGGTGTTCTTCCCGGTTCATCCTCGCAAAGTATTGATTACAAATGGATTATTTTGTAAAGTATTGCGGATAAATGACTTAGGAGAGCTGCTCTGCTTTCGCCCCTCCGGGGCTTGGCTGCCTCGGGGATGCCTCGCATCCACGCCTTGCGGCCCTTCGGCAAGCTCAGGGCAGGCTGTGGGCTGGGTTCTTCCGCCGCTTCGCGGCTGCGGCGGGTTCCTTATATGTTGTCAAAGAGCGAAATGCAGAATTGACTGCTACTTCTATTTTATCGTGGTGTGTCAAGGAAAAAACCGGTCGTCGCAATCCCCGCCCACAAGCCTGGGCACAGCCCAAAAGCTAACTGAAGGCCCGGGGACGGGATCAACCTTCGGGAAACCCGTTTCTGAATCGTTTCTTTTCCCTGCCTTCGTTGCGCTGCGCTCGACCTATCCGGCAAATCGTCCAAGAATGCTTTCCACTTCCACCCTAGGTGGGGGTCTCCGGGATGGACCTGCGTTTGCTTTACGTTCAGTATCTCGCGCATGACGATCATCAAAACTTCAACTTCTTATGTCGCCTGCGCTAGCCCCGCAACAACTGCGGCAACTTTATCGAGTATCTGGTTCCAGCCCTCCACTTGACCGCTATTTTTTGCGCTCTCCATGGTTTCATTTCCAATGAAGGTGAGTTTCGTCTGGCCGTTTCCAAAATCCTCAAAGGTAACCACGTCGTACGCATCGTCTATGGCCTCATGTTCTATTCCATATTGCGCAGGCTCAACCTTGTTTCCCTTCGAGTCGGAAAAGTACATGGAGGAAACGATCTTCTCGTGCGGAACAATCTCGTGGTATTCACCAGCATTCCAGAACTCCTGCCCATCCGGCGTTCTCATGCAGCAGAGAAATTTTCCTCCGACGCGAAAATCCATCTTGCAAAAAGGCGCAGTAAAACCCTTCGGCCCCCACCACTGCATCACATATTTCGGGTCTGTCCACGCCTTCCAAACCAATTCGCGTGGGGCATCAAAAACTCTTGTGACAACCATCCGCTCTGTCTCGTTAACCGTGTTTTTTGTCATCTCTGACCTCCGTTTTTTTCATTTGATTCACAACCACATCCAGCTTGTCGAAACTCTCTTCCCAGAATCGGCGATAATAAGCCGCCCAGTCGCTGACTGTCTTTATCGCCTCTGGCCTAAGCGTGCACACACTCTCTCGTCCACGCTTCGTCTTGATCACAATCCGCGCCCGCACCAGGTAGGCAATATGTTTTGAAATCATCTGCTGCGAGAGTGCAAACGGTTCCGTCAATCCATGCACAGAGGCAGGCCCATGTGAGAGTCGTTCGATCATCGCCCGCCGGGTTGGATCAGACAAAGCCGCAAATGTTGTACCCAATTTATCCACAACCATATGGTAGTGGATTGTCTGTCAATGTCAAGTGTGAATTTTGCGATTCCTGATTTCTGTTCCCTGATCTCTGAACCCTGACACCTGCGCTAATTTATACTTCCCCATGAGCGGCGTCATCGCAGCTGGGTGCATGGTTTAGGAAATAGGCTTCCTCGTGCAATAACTCATTAACCTGACGATTAAAGTGCGCACCGCAACCTGCGCAGGAGCGCGAGCCGGCAGGGTTGAGGCGCTGGCATCAGGGGCCGGGGGAATGCAGATTGCCTCTGGAACGTGTTCTGGATGTATCACGGGCTACTCGGAAGCAATTCCGGGACGGGCTGCGGCTTTCGCATGGTCGGATACCTGGTCGCATTCATCATCTCAGCGTGGCGACGCGCGAGCAGGGTTGGGGCGGGCGAGGGCGCCCGCCCTACATACAACCGTTGTACTCCAGCAAAATTCCTCTCAATTGCTTTATGATGGAACATCGCATTCTTATTCGTGGGGTGGTTCAACGTGGCTGAGACGCAACCGACGAAGACGAACGGAATCGAAGTCCTGGAAACGCGGGAGTGGCTGGACTCGCTCGACTACGTACTCTCGCATGGCGGACCGGATCGCGCGGGGCGGCTTTTGCAGCAACTGGCGCTGCATGCGCGGCGTGAGGCTGGGATCAACCTGCCCTTCTCGGCGACGACTCCCTACCAGAATACGATCCCTTCGCGGCAGCAACCGCCGTTTCCCGGCAGCCAGGAAATGGAGCGCCGCATCAAGAGCCTGGTGCGCTGGAACGCCATGGCCATGGTCGTCCGCGCCAACAAGATTCAGGAAGGCATCGGCGGACACATTTCCACGTTTGCGTCGGCGGCTACGCTGTACGAAGTGGCGTTCAATCATTTTTTTCGCGCGTCCACGGAATCCGGCGACCGCGATATCGTCTATTTCCAGGGACACGCCGCGCCCGGAATTTACGCCCGCGCCTATCTCGAAGGCCGCATCCCCAAAGAGAAATTGGAAAACTTCCGGCGCGAGTTGAAAGCAGGCGGCGGACTCTCGTCGTATCCGCATCCCTGGCTGATGCCCGAGTTCTGGGAATTTCCTACCGTGTCGATGGGACTCGGCCCGATTCAGGCGATCTATCACGCGCGCTTCATCAAGTATCTGGAAAATCGCGGATTGAAAACCTCGACCGGCGGCAAGGTCTGGGCGTTCCTGGGCGATGGCGAAATGGACGAACCGGAGTCGCTCGGCTCGATTACGCTGGCTTCGCGCGAGCGGCTCGACAACCTGATTTTCGTCGTCAACTGCAACCTGCAGCGCCTCGACGGACCGGTGCGCGGAAACGGCAAGATCATTCAGGAACTGGAAGCGATTTTCCGCGGCGCGGGATGGAACGTCATCAAGCTGATCTGGGGCGGCGATTGGGATCCGCTCATTCAGGCGGATCGCGATGGCCTGCTCGTGCGGCGCATGGGCGAGATCACCGACGGCCAGTATCAAAAATATTTCGTCGAGAGCGGCGCCTATTTCCGGCAGAATTTTTTCGGCACCGATCCCCGGCTGCTGAAGATGGTCGAGCATCTTTCGGACGAGCAACTCGCCCGCATGCGGCTCGGCGGTCACGACCCGATCAAAGTCTATGCCGCGTACAAGGCGGCGGTGGAGCACACGGGATCACCCACTATCATTCTCGCGAAAACCATCAAGGGCTATGGACTCGGCGAAGCGGGCGAAGGGAAGAACATCACGCACCAGCAGAAAAAGCTGAATGACGATGAGCTGCAAATCTTCCGCTCGCGCTTCGGCATTCCGATTCCCGACGGCGAGCTTCACAAAGCGCCCTTCTATCGCCCCGCCGACGACAGCGCGGAAATCAAGTACATGCAGGAGCGCCGGACACAACTGGGCGGCTACATGCCGGTGCGGAAGGTGCGCGCCACGCCGCTGAAGCCGGTTTCTGAAGCGCTGTTTGAGGAGTTCTACAAGGGCACGGAGGGCCGCGAAGCTTCGACCACCATGGTCTTCGTGCGCATGCTCTCGAAGCTCTTGCGCGACCCCGAAGTGGGCCGCTTCATCGTGCCCGTGGTTCCCGATGAAGCCCGCACGTTCGGCATGGAGGCGCTCTTCCGCCAGGTCGGCATCTATTCGAGCGTCGGCCAGCTCTATGAGCCGGTCGATATGGCTACTCTCCTTTATTACAAGGAGGCGAAGAACGGACAGATTCTGGAAGAGGGCATCACCGAGGCTGGATCGATGTGCTCGTTCATCGCTGCCGGCACCGCGTATGCCAATCACGGCATCAACACGATTCCCTTTTTTATTTATTACTCGATGTTCGGACTGCAGCGCATCGGCGACCTGATCTGGGCGGCGGCGGATATGCGCTGCCGCGGTTTCCTGATCGGAGGCACGGCGGGAAGAACGACGCTGGCCGGCGAAGGCTTGCAGCATCAGGATGGACACAGCCACGTGCTGGCGCTCGCGGTGCCGAACCTGCTCGCTTACGATCCGGCCTTCGCCTATGAGATCGCCATCATCATTCAGGACGGCATCAAACGCATGTATGTCGACGGCGAATCCATCTTCTATTATTTGACGGTCACCAACGAACCGCTGCCGATGCCCGAGATGCCCAGCCAGCCGGGCATTCGCGAGGGCATCCTCAAAGGTCTGTATCGCTACCGGACTTCTGAGAAGAAAAACGCGAAGCTGCGAGCGCAGTTACTGGGCAGCGGCGCCATCATGTTTGAGGCGCTCAAGGCGCAGGCAATTCTGGAAAAGGACTACGGCGTAGCGGCGGATGTGTGGAGCGTCACCAGTTACAAGGAACTCTATCGCGAAGCGAACGACTGCGCGCGCTGGAACATGCTGCACCCCACGCAGAAAGCCAAGGTGCCCTACGTCACCGAGACGCTGCAGGGCGCGTCCGGCCCCGGCCCCTTTATTGCGGCATCGGATTACATGAAGGTGCTGCCGGAAAGCATTGCGCAGTGGGTTCCGGGCAAGCTGGTGGCGCTCGGCACCGACGGTTTCGGGCGCAGCGAGAATCGCGCATCGCTGCGAGATTTTTTCGAAGTGGACGCCAAGCACATCGTCCTCGCCACGCTGCATGCGCTGGCGAGCGAGAAGCAAGTGGGGGCGGAGGTTCTGGAGAAAGCGATCCGCGATCTGGGCATCGATCCGGAAAAACGCAACCCGGCCACTAGCTAGTGGAGGGACGGGCGTCTCGCCCGTCCAGCCGGGCGGGGACGCCCGGCGCTCCAGAGACAAAGTTTGAGGGACAAGGAAAGAATGGCAACGGAATTCAAACTGCCCGAACTGGGCGAGAATATCGAGAGCGGTGACCTCGTCCGCTTGATGATCAAGCCCGGCGCCAGCATTGCCGAAGGTCAGCCGGTCATGGAGCTCGAAACCGATAAAGCGGTTGTCGAAGTTCCTTCGTCAGTCAGCGGCGTAGTGCGCGAGATCAAGGTCAAAGAGGGGCAGAAGGTCAAGGTTGGCGAGGTCATCTTTACGCTGGAGGGCGGCGTAGTCGCCGAGGCGCAACCAGCTCGCAGTCACGAGCCGGTGGAACACATCTCCGGACAGCAAGCAGCGCGGCTTGCGTTTCAGCTCGCCATGCGCGCCGAGGGCAAAACGGAAGAACAGGCGCTGCCGCCGGATCAACCTCCAGCCGCAATACCGGCGTTCAGCATGCCCGTGCAACTGGGTAAAGTTGCCGGTACAGATCGCGATCCGATACCCGCGGCGCCGCACGTGCGTCGACTGGCGCGCGAAATTGGCGTTGATATTCGCAGCGTGCCCGGCAGCGGCCGGGGCGGACGCATCAGCGAAGACGACGTTAAGCAGTGCGCCAAGAATGCTTTAATAGCGGCGGCCGCTGCGGCGCAAACTCCGCGGGGAAGTTTTGTCGAACCGGAACTGCCCGACTTCGCCAAGTGGGGCAAGACGGAACGGGTTTCGATGCGCGGGGTGCGGCGCAAAACCGCTGAGCACCTTCGTCAGGCGTGGAACACAATTCCGCATGTTACCCAGCAGGATCGCGCCGACATCACCGAACTCGAACAGTTGCGCGCCAAGTTCGCGCCGCGCGCGGAAGAAGCTGGCGGCAAGATGACGGTGACGGCGATCGCGCTGAAAGTCTGTGCCTCGGCCCTGAAAGTCTTTCCCCAGTTCAATGCCTCGATTGATATGGGGAAGGAAGAAATCATTTACAAGCAGTACATCAATATCGGCGTTGCCGTGGACACCGATCGCGGCCTGCTGGTGCCGGTGATTCGCGACGTAGACAAGAAAAATATCGTCGAACTGGCGGCGGAGATGACGCAGCTCTCGAAGAAAGCGCGTGAGCGCAAGCTCACGGTCGAAGAGATGGAAGGCGGCACATTTACCATCACCAATCTTGGAGGAATCGGCGGCACTGGGTTCTCTCCCATCGTGAATCATCCGGAAGTCGCGATTCTCGGCCTTTCGCGTTCGCGGATGGAGCCGGAGTGGGTGAGCAACAAATTCGAGCCGCGCTTGATTCTGCCGCTCTCACTCTCGTACGATCACCGGTTGATCGATGGCGCCGATGCCGCGCGCTTTCTGCGCTGGATCGCGGAAGCGTTTGAGCAGCCATTTTTGCTTTCGGTGCAGGGATGAGGGCTTTTTACCGCCGAGACGCCGAGATCGCCGAGAAGTTCTTTTTTGTAAGATGACGAATGGATAAAAGTGAAAACAGAATACCGGTTAAAGGCGTTGTTCCCGTGGGCCAAATGGTCGGCGGAGACTGACGAGGACACAAGGCTGTTGCGGGTGATGGCGTCCTGTGCCAAGAACTATATTCGTTCTTTTCCTTGGTGCAATAGCATTCGCGAAATCTTCTTCGGCGACGGCTATGGCGGGGTTGTTGCGGTTTTCCTCTTTCACATTGAGCCCGCGCGGGAGGCTGTGGACGAGTGGCTATGGGTAATCTCCTGCGATGTGTCCAGCATACTTGGTGACGGACTCGTGCAGACTCCGTCACAGGCATTGGAAGGGTACATGAGGAAGTACCAAGTGGATACAGTTGGCAAAGCAAGGGCGCTCGTCCAAGGATGTGATTCCCGTGTACATGCCAGCGACGCCCGTAGACGCTGCCGACGTTGAAAAGGATCAAGTTGCTCGCGAGGTCATCGGCCAGCTTTCGCGAGTCCGAGACTGTACGAGCCTGAGGGAATTGAGGACAGAAAACGAAATGGCGAACACATTCGAATCTCCGTGTGGCTGTAATCGGCGGCGGGCCCGGCGGATATGCCGCCGCATTTCTGGCTGCCGACCTGGGCATGAAAGTTACGCTGATCGATCCGGAAGTGAACCCCGGCGGCGTCTGCCTTTATCGCGGCTGCATTCCTTCCAAGGCGCTGCTGCATGTGGCCAAGCTGCTCGAAGAAGCCGAGCAGGCCAAGAACTGGGGTATCGAATTTGGCGAGCCCAAAGTCGATCTCAACAAGCTGCGCGGATGGAAAGAGAGTGTCGTCAAGAAGCTGACCGGCGGACTGGGGCAGTTGTCCAAGCAGCGCTCCGTGCAGTTCGTGCAGGGCAAAGCCGCTTTCGTGAATTCCACCACGCTGAAAGTCACGAAGACCGCGGCCGGCGGCGAAGAGAACCTGACCTTCGACCGCATCATCATCGCGACCGGATCGCGTCCGACCGTCGTGCCCAGCCTCAAGCTCGACAGCCCGCGCCTCATGGATTCGACCGGCGCTCTCGATCTGCCCGACGTTCCGAAGACGCTGCTCGTCATCGGCGGCGGCTACATCGGATTGGAACTGGGATCGGTTTACGCCACGCTCGGCAGCAAAGTGACCTGCGTCGAAATGATGCCCGGCTTGCTGCCCGGCGCCGACCGCGACCTGGTGCTGCCTCTGCACAAGCGGCTGGAAAAACTCTTCTCCGCGATCCTGCTGAATACCACGGTCAAGTCGCTGAAGGACGAGAAGACTGGCATTCGCGTAACCCTCGACGGCCCAAACGTGAAAGAAAAAGAGCAGGTGTTCGATCGCGTGCTGATGTCCGTCGGACGCCGGCCGAATTCCGAAATCCCCGGCCTCGACAAGACGAAAGTCAAAGTCAACCAGAAGGGATTCATCGAAATCAACGAGCAGCGGCAGACCGCCGACCCTACGATCTACGCCATTGGCGACGTCGCCGGCGAGCCGATGCTGGCGCACAAGGCAATGCACGAGGGCCGCACCGCGGTTGAAGCCATCGCCGGACACAAGGTCGCTTTCGAACCGAACGCGATTCCCGCGGTCGTGTTCACCGATCCTGAAATCGCGTGGGCGGGACTGACGGAAACGCAGGCCAAGGAACAAGGACGCGAGATCACGGTCGCCAAATTTCCGTGGGCCGCTTCGGGGCGCGCCATCACACTCGACCGGCCTGAAGGTCTCACCAAGCTGCTCATCGATCCGAAGACGGAACGCGTGCTCGGCGTCGGCATTGTGGGCGCGGGCGCGGGCGAACTGATTGCGGAAGGCGTGCTGGCCATCGAGATGTGCGCGCTGGCGGCCGATGTGGGCATGACGATCCATCCGCACCCAACGCTATCGGAGACGATGATGGAAGCGGCGGAAGTCTTCTACGGACAGGCGACCGACATCTATCGTCCGAAGAAGTAGGGGCGGCCTTTGTGATGGAGGGACGGGTGTCTCGCACGTCCAGCCGGGCGGGGACGCCCGGCGCTCCACTTACTGGAACCTCGATGAAAAAATTGGCGCTGTTAGTTCTTGTGGTTTTCATTCCCCTCTACGGGCTGATGGCCCAGTCGGTAACCAGCCTGCTGCCGGGTGGGGCTCAGGCTCAGGCAGCAGCTTCGGCACCCGCCGATGAACTGGGACGTGGGACGCCTTCGGGAGCGGTGGTTGGATTCCTGCAGGCGGCGCAGGCTGGAAATTACAAGACCGCCGCCGATTACCTGCAAATGAGCACCGCGCGCCGCCAGTCGGAAGGCTCGGACCTGGCCGAGAAGCTGAAGGTGCTGATGGACCGCACCTTCGTGGGCAGCCTGCGGCAGCTCAGCACCAGTCCCGAAGGCAATCCGGATTATGGAGTGCTCGATCAGCAAACTATCGGAGTTTTTTCCAATGGCGATGCGGATGTTCCTGTTGTCCTCGTCCGGGTCGCGGATCCGAATTCCGGAAAAGTCTGGCTCTTCTCTTCCGAGACACTTAGTAAAGTTCCTGAGTTGTATGACAACCTTGAGGCTCACCAGGTCGAAAGCAAACTTCCGCAAAGCCTGGTGAAGAACGTGTTTCTCGGGATGCCGCTCTGGCAATGGCTGGCGCTTTTCGCCGCCATTCCAGTGGCGCTCGCGATCGGCTGGGCCGTGGTTTTGCTGCTGGCGATTCCGCGTCGGCTGTGGCTCAAGCTCAGACATCGTCCCAACCTGCATTCCTACAGAGGCATGTCCAAGCCGCTGCTGGTTACATTCAGCGCGCTGGCTCACCGCGTGATTGCCGGCTACCTCGGACTGCCGTTGCTGCCGCGTCTTTATTACTCCCGGACCATCTGGGTTCTCATCAGCATCGGCTTCTTCTGGTTTCTGCTCCGCGCCACCAGCCTCACGATGCAGCGCCTGCGCATCCATGCCATCAGCGCGGGCCGCATCGGCACCGGAACCCTGATGGTACTGGGCGAGCGGTTGCTGGCAGCGCTGGTGGTGATCCTCGCCATCCTGGCCACGCTCGGCATCGTGGGTTTCAACCTGACCACCGTGCTCGCCGGCCTTGGCATCGGCGGCATTGCCATCGCATTCGCCGCCCAGAAGACCCTCGAAAATCTTTTCGGCGGAATTTCGGTTCTGGGCGACGAAGTCATCCACGTCGGCGACTACTGCCGCTTCGGCGATCGCACCGGAACCGTCGAAGACATCAGCCTGCGCTCGACCCGCATTCGCACCGACGCACGCACCGAGGTCTCCATTCCCAATGGCGCCCTCGCCACCATGAGCATTGAGAATTTCACCCGTCGCGACAAAATTCTGTTCAATCCGCCGCTCGCGATCCGGTGCGAAACCTCGGCGGACCAGTTGCGCTATCTGCTGGCCGAAATCCGCCGCATGTTATACGAACACCCGAAAGTCGAAAGCGAAAGCGCTGGCATCCGCTTCGCCAATTTCGACAACAGCGCTTTGCGCCTGGAGATCTTCAGCTACGTGCTCACCGCGAAGCGCCGACGAGTTCAACGCCATCCGCGAAGACCTGTTGCTGCGGATCATGGAGTATCGTCGAGAAATCGGGCAGCGGTTTCGCCTTTCCCTCACAGACCCTATACTTCTCGCGCGATTCCGGCCTCGACAAAGAAAAAGCCAGCGCGGCCGAACAGCAGGTCCAGCAATGGCGGGACCAACACAAGCTGCCATTCCCGGATTTTGCCCCTGCCGACAAATCAGCCTTCCGCGATTCGATTGTCTATCCTCAGCCGGAGTCGGCGATCGGGAAAAACCAACAGATTCCCTGAAACTATAGAGAGCCCCCTGCTTACCCACGTAACTTGCGGCTTTCGACGGCGGTTTCTAGCATGGGAGAGCCATGCCCCATGCCCTACTGTTGTCGCCGGATGACCAGGCAGTCAGCGCCATTACTGCCGTTTTAGAAGAGATGTCAGTGACTTGCGAGCGTCCCCTGGACGGAGCGTCCGCTGCCCAAAAACTCAATGCGCACAGCTTTGACCTGGTGCTGGTCGATTGCGAAAATCTGCCGGCAGCCAAGCTGATTTTTGACGTTTGCCGTCGCGGAAAAAACGGCAACAACCCGGTCCCGATCGCCATTGTCGATGGCCGCGCCGGCCTGCCCACTGCTTTTCGCCTGGGCGCAGAGCTGATTCTGACCAAGCCGGTCGCGAAAGACCAGGCCCGGAGCACCATCCGCACTGCGGTCAGCCGGGTGCGAAAAGACGTTCTGGCCAAGGAGAGCGTTCCCGCGCAATCGGCGAGCGCGGTCATGCCCAGCGCAGTTGTCACCAGCGCGGCCATGCCCAGCGCCGTCATGCCTGAAGAACACGCGCAGGCAGCAGCCGCAGCAGCCGTTTCTTCGCAACTGACGAACTTTGCGGACCCCGCTCCGAGTTTTGTTCCAATCGCCGGTCCGAGCGCCGCTTCAACCGCAACGCTCTCCGCGCCAGCCCTCACGACGAAGATGCAATCCGCCGTGGACGAAATCGATGCCCCACCCGCAGATTCAAAGCCGAATCCGCAGTCTGCATCTTTTTCAGCATCCTCTTTGTCAGAGTCATCTTCGGCTCCAGCGGTTTCGGCAGATTCGAAACCGGCGCACCCCGTAATACCTTCCGACGATCCGGTGCTGGCGGAACTGGAGAGGACGGAACTGGCAGAATCGCAACTGGCAGAATCGCAACTGGCAAACTCGGAACCCGAAAAAGCAGCGCCCGATCAACCGGCCGCCGAATCTTCTGCCCCGATTTTTTCGTCCTACCAGCAAAGCCAGCAAAAAAACCGCGCTCCTCTGGTCGCGTTGCTGCTGCTCGCTCTCGCCGGCGCTGGCTTCTATGCCGCGTGGACGTATCAGCCCGGATTCCGAGCCATCGCCCAAGAGCAGATTGATCGCGTGCTGGCGCTCGCCGGAATGGCATCGCCGCCGGCTTCGGCGCCAAATCCCGCGAAGCCTTCCACGCAAACGGCTCCGGCTGCAGCCGCGGCGCCGGCGCCGCAATCGCCAACGGATGCGACCGCGACACAGCCGACGGTCCCAGATCCCGCAGCAAGTTCGGCGGCAGGTTCAACAGCAACGTCCGCCGCTGCGGCTGCTCCTGTCCATCCGGCAACGACTCCGGGCGCTACAGTTACTCCGGCGAAATCCGGAGCCACAACCGCAACTGCGCCGGTTGTCACCCAACCCGAGGCTGGCAAGCCCAGCGACAGCAAGAAAGGCGGCGCCGCTGCGACTTCGGCCAGCGCCGAACTGCCCGGGGAAAACAGCGCGATCATTCTCTCTTCCAAGGGTGCGGAGAAACGGCTGGCGCATAGCGTTCCGGCACAATATCCCGTCGAAGCGCGCTCGGGGGGAGCGGACGGAACGGTCGTCCTCAAGGCGGTCGTTGATGAGACCGGCAAAGTGGATGGCCTGCGGCTGGTCGAGGGAAACGCTGCCCTGGCAACCGCTGCCATTCAAGCCGTGAAGCAGTGGCGCTATCGGCCCTACGTCCGCGACGGAAAGGCTCAGCCCTTCCAGACGGTCGTGATCGTTGACTTTCAAAGGCCGTGACCGCAGGCGAGTCAGAACAGTCGCTAGTCGCTAGTCGTTGGCCGACGAATTCCCTGCCTTCCGGCTGATCCGACAAACTGCGAACGACTAACGACCATCGACGCCCTCCCAGCGATTCAATTACTCACGTAACTTGCTGGTACCCACCGCATTACCTAGGATGACCTCATCATGGGTTACCAAGCTTTACTCTTCTGCCCCGATGAAAAGCTGGCTCGCGTCGTCAGTCAGGTGTTCAGCGAATTGGACTTCACCGTAGAGCCGGTTCATGAACCGTTTGCCGCGGTCAAGAAGTTGATGGCGCAACGTTACGACGCGCTGGTCGTGGATTGCGAAAACGAACAGAACGCTTCCCTGCTCTTCAAGAGCGCAAGAAATTCCAGCTCCAATCAGAACTCGCTGGCCATCGCTTTGGTCGAAGGGCAAACGGGCGTGGCCAAAGCCTATCGCATCGGCGCCAACCTGGTGCTGACCAAGCCGATCAACGTCGAGCAGGCCAAGGGAACGCTTCGGGTCGCGCGCGGACTGCTGCGGAAGAACTCGGATGCTGCGGGCGCCAGCGCTATCAGCGCAGCCGTTCCAGCAGTGCCCGCGAAAGCAGCTCCTGGATCCGCCGGCAATTCGTTCCAACCTGCGAGTCGAGGCGCGGCAGCGATACCTCCATCGCCAAGCCGTACCGAGCTCCCTGAATTTGAAACTCCGCTTCCGGCGGCGATTCCGGCAGAAATTCCGGCTGGGGTTCCGGCTGGGGTTCCGGCAATGACCGCGCCGGCAAAAGTTGAGGACCGACCGGCGGTTGTTCCCGCGCCCGCAGCGCAAAGCAAGACTGCGATCGCGGCCGAGCCCGCGCTGGAAGCGCGGCAACCCGCTCCCACGGGTGTGATCAAGAACGATGTGATCAAGAACGACGTAATCAAGAACGACACCGTCAAGAATGATGCAATCAAGAACCTAGCAGCAACAATCGCTGCCGCGTCCGTACCAGCCCAGAATCCGAGTTCCGCTTTCACCTCAGCCCCGGGATCCGCCGCAGCACCGGCTCGGGCAAAGGAAATAACGGCTCCGCCAGCGAAAGCGAACACGACGGTTGAATCGGCGCCGGCTCGTCCGGCGCACGCCAGTCCACCGCCCGACGACGCTCCAGTTCCAATGTCCTTTTCCGCGGGCGCCAGCGATGCACCTTCTTTTGCCGCATTGGGCGAAGAAGAATCCGGCGGATCGGGCGGCAGCAAGAAAATCCTGACCGCGGTTGTGATTGTCCTGGCTCTGGCAGCGCTCGTCTACTTTGGCTATGGAAAACTCGACAAGCCCCGCACGGTCCCAGCTCCACAGCCCGTAAGCGCGCCCCAGAACCCGGTACAACCCGCTCCTCTCGCGCCCACGTCCTCCCCAGTGGCCGCGCCTTCGACGAGCACGTCCGGTCGGACAGGTTCTACAACCCAAGCCTTAGTCCCAAAAACGGCTGTAGCGTCACCGCTCGACAAGCCGTCGGCTGGCGCTGGCAATTCTTCGGCGATTCGGATCGCCGCGAACTCTGAACCGGAAACGAAGAAACCCGGTTCGGCGCCCACACTGGTGAAATCGAACGCCGCGGGCGCCAAAACGCAGGCCGAAGCCGAGGAATCTACGACTCCCCTTCCCAGCCCGCTCGCCGTTGCATCCGCAAACGACAGCAACCTGAGCGGCCTGATGCCTTCGTCTTCGTCAAGTGTCGCCAAGCCCTCGCTGGCAACGGTGAAAATTTCCCAGGGCGTGTCCCAGGGACTCCTGATCAAGCGCGTACAACCAAAGTATCCGCCAGCCGCACTCGCGATTCATGCTGCGGGAGCAGTGCAGATCGAGGCCACCATCAACAAGGAGGGCAACGTCACCAATCTGAAAGTGCTCAGTGGAGACGGCGTTCTTGCGCGCGCCGCGCTGGAAGCGGTCCGCCAGTGGAGATACAAGCCGTACTACCTCGATGGCGCGCCCGTAGAGATCCAGACCCAGATCACGGTCAACTTCAAAGCAAACTAGCTGTCAGTTATCAGTTGTCAGTTCTTCGCCATGCAACGGTGAGCAGCAAAAGGCCGGTCGATCTATTGCAGATGACGCCAGCAGCCAAAGTGTAGTAACTGAAGGAACTGAGAACTGAGAGCTAATTCAGCTGCTCGTCCAGCGGCCGCTGCCGCGGGCGCCCCGGATGAGCGCTAATGCTGCGGAATTTGTGGTAAAGGGCGTGCAAGTCTTCGCTCAAGAGCCGCACTACCTGCATGCAGAAATCGCCGTGTTCGCGGAGAAACTCCAGAAACTCCTCGCGCGGAATGAAGGCCACCGTGGTTGGCTCGCCCGCTTCAGCGGTGATCCGGTACTTTTCCCCACTCATGCTTTCGCTCAGCCCAAGCATAGTTCCGGGACCGACCACCTCCAGGAGCTGCTTCTGACTCTGTGGGGCCGGCAGCAGGACACGAACCTCGCCGCTCTCCACCACGTAAACGCCGGTTACCGCGGAACCCTGCTGAAACAGCTTGGCGCCTTTGGGGAACAGCCGAACCGTCTTGATTCCGTGAAGGGCCTGCAACAGATCGGGACTCAACTTGCCTGGCGTGGGCTGCGACGGCACCATGGCCCTCCCTCCTGCCTGCCTCAATCTATTTTGCATCCACTCGGAACCGCGGGCTGTGATTTGGATCACGGCTCACAAATGGTTGACCCGAAGGCGCTGTCTCTAGATTACGCCTGCTGAGAGCACGCTGGCTGCCCATTCCTGATTTCGTTTCGATATTTAGTTTTCGCCGCTTATTGCCGCTCGAGAATTTCGTCGATTGGGGCCTTGCCACCCTTGTCGACGCTGACGACTTTGTGGACCGGCTTGAAACCAGTCAGCGTGATATCGACAATGTAATTTCCCGGACTCAACATGACATCGACGGGCGACAATTTATCCAGGACCCGCTGGTTGATTGCGACCTGCGCGCCTTTTGGCTGGGTGTGAACGCTGATGGAACCCATGCCCGCCGTGCTCTCGCCGCCGCGTCCAAACAGTTTGTTGAACTTGCCGACGGTCCGCATGTCCTCAGTGTTACCCAGCGCTCTGAGCGCAGGCGAGTACTGGAAATTCTGACCGGGACCGAGATCGGCAGTGACCGTCTCGTCGAGGTATCCCTGCTTGCGCAACAGAACTGTGTGGCTTCCTTTTTCCACGGCGAACTGCACCGGGGTCACTCGTCCGGTAGGCTTGCCGTCGATGATCACGCTGGCGCCGGGCGGCGTGCTGTTCACCACCACCAGCGCGTTGATCGGTGACAAGTGAAGCATCAGCGACAATTTGCTGCCGTCAGCAACATCGACCGACCGTATTTCGGACGTATAGCCGGACTTGCTCGCAGATATGATGTGCTTACCGGGACTCAGGCCCAGCACGTTAAACGGTGTAACCCACGACGGATCGCTTTTCCCATCGACCTGAAACGGTGCGCCCTGCGGGCTGGAGTCGATCAGCGCCTCGCCTGGGATCACGACCGGTACCGGGGCGACTGGAGCGGGCGCGCGTCGAGCACTGTTCGAATTGCGCTTTTCGACTTGGCGCACGGTCAGGCGTGGTGCAGCTTCCGCCACGGGCGGAGCTGGCGTCTCGATTCGGGGCGCCACCGGAGTCTGGGCAGCCGGTTGGGCTTGCCTTACGATCTTCGTCGACCGCGGTGCAGCCGTGGAACCATCGTCTTCCGAACGGACATGGAAAAAAACCGCGATCACAATCACGAGGATCAGTCCAACCGCGCCCAGAATTGCATAGATCATCAACTGCGGCGGAAGGGTGGCGAATTGCCTGATGGCCTTTTCTGCGACTTCCCGGGGCTGGATCTTCGCCTTCTCTTCTTTTTTCTGCGAATTGGTCCGCGCTTCGATGTGCTGCGGCTCCGCTGGTTCGGGAACTGGCGGCGCGAAAACGGGCTCCTGGAGCGGAGGCATCTCTGCCAGGTCGGAAAAACTTCTGCCCGACGATCCCGTCTCCGGCTCCGACATCGCGGGGTCCACGGCCACGCGCGGCGCATGCCGCTCGGATTCTTCCTCTACCACTGCCGCCGACAAAACCGGGCCGGGCGCAGCCTGGGATTCGGGAGCACTCACGTCAAATTCGCCGATGGCTGGCGCGCCAGGGTTCGCATCCGATACGCGCGGGGCACTCCCTCCGTTCACCGCGCCGGCAGCGGCCGCAGCGGCTCTGGTTCCGGCTGCGGGCGGATTGGTCTGGGAAAACACCGGCTTATCGACTCGTGCTGAGACCGGTTTAGAAGAAACACGAGAAACAGGTTTGGACGAAGCGGCTGGAGCCGGAGGCTCAGGCTTGGCCGCGCTTGACGCCGAGACAAACTTGCTGGCTGCCGCCGCGCGAGCTGCGGAACTCACGGCAACGTTCGCCGCTGCGGTTGTCTTCTTGGAATCACTGGCGGCTTTCTTGCCGTTTTCCTTGCACTTCTCCAGGTCCTCCAGAAGTTCGTGCGCGCTCTGATAACGCTCCGCCGGATCTTTTGCGAGCGCTTTCATAATCAGCGCGCTCACCGCCGGTTGAATCTTGGAATTCACCGCAGCCGGGCTGGCCGGCATCTCACTCTCAATCTGGCTGACCAGCGCAACCGGATCCGCGGCGTCGAAAGCCTGCCGCCCAACCACCATCTCGTAGAGGATCGTGCCTAAGGTAAACAGGTTCGAACGCAGGTCGATGGCTTCTCCGCGGATCTGTTCGGGAGAACAGTAGGGCATAAGCCGGCCCAAACCTTTTCCCGATTCCGCTTCGATCAGGCTCATGTTGGAGATGCCATAGCCGAGGATTTTGACCATCCCGTCCCACTGCACCATGATCTTGGCAGGCTCCAGCGAACAGTGGGCCACACCCTTCGAGGCAGCATGCTCCAGGCCGGCGCAAACCTGGCGCGTAATGTCGAGCAGATCCCAGATGGAGAAGCCTTCTTTGCGCGCCAGCATGGTGGCCACGCTGTTGCCCTGGATGTACTCCATGGCCGCGCAGAACTGGCCGTCGATCTCGCCGGCTCCGTAGAGAAGCACGATGTTCTGGCCGGCCAGATCGCGCGTGCTCTCGCCTTCCGCGATCAGCGTGTCCACAAACCCGTCCGCGCGCTCGCCCAGCGGCTCCAGACTCTGCGTCTTGAGCGCCACGACCTGGTTGGTTTCCGTATCCATCGCCTTATAAATCAAGGCGGTCTCTGACTTCGAAAGCTCACTCTGGATTTCGAACCGGCCAAACATCGTCGCCATTGCAATCGTCCTCGCGGTGACAAGCCGCACTACACCCTGAATGTGGATTCAGCTAAGAACAGGGGGAGAATCACAGCTAGAATACCGCCTTCAACTGCCCAACCGGGAGTTACGAAAGTACTGAAAAATGGCGGCAGAATGCTATTGCGCCGGGCTGACGCTGAGGCGAGACTGGCTGTCCAGCTATCTGGTAAAGGACCCGGTATTGGTTCAGGATTCGATAGTTGGTGAAATGGCGTCAACGGATCGTAAGACACTTCGGATCAGAGGGATATGACACCTCGTGACGTGGAACTAAACTCTTCCGCAGCTCCTGCCGATGAACCCTAAGAGTCCGCCCGGCGAGTTCCCTGCCGACACGGACAATCTCAATACGGAGGTACATCATGTCCATCACTGGAATTCCAAGTCACATTGCCAGCGGGTCGCCGCCCGCCGATCCCCCGATCCAGCGTGAGAGTCCCGTCGGCCCGTCACGCAGGGACCCATCGACCGCTGCTCCACCTATCGACAAACACGCGCCGCCCACCGCTCCCCCGATCCATGTTGCGAGCCCCGTCGGCCCCTCAAAGGGCCCATCGCCCGTTGACGTGGAAGCCTGATCCAGCTCATGTCGTGCTGATGTTCAAGGTGACGCCACTCTTCACGCGAAACTAAACCGAACCGCGACGATGACTTCTTCTGAGTCGGTTGCCCCGCAGCCTGGTCCTGGTGCGGGGCCCTTATGTTTGGTGCTGGAATTCCTGGATTCGCCCTTCCCGGGCGGCAACACTGGTGCCATCGCCGGACGCGGTTGCTGGCGAGAAATCCCCGTTACACCGCGAAAAGAAGATCCGACCCAGTTGTCCATACCGCGACCCCTGCTTTATCCTCAGGACTAAAGCAAATGGGGTTGGCTGTCCGTCTCTGCAACTTTCATCAACTTGTGGGCCTTCCGGAGTCGCATGACCTTAACTCGCTTCGTGAGAAAGAGCGCGTTTCGCAACCAGCGGCGGAGCATCCTGACCGTATTGAGCATCGCCTTCTCGCTCCTGTTGCTGACTCTCATGATGACCATCTGGCACGCCTTTTATATTGACAAGGGCAGCGCCGAGTCCGCCCAGCGATTGGTCACCCGCCATCGCGTCTCGCTCACCCAATCCCTGCCGTTGTTTTACCGGGAGAAGATCCGAGCCATTCCCGGCGTGGTGGCCGTCGCCCCCAACAACTGGTTTGGAGGCCAATATAAAGACGCCAAAGCGGAAAATTTCTTCGCCCAGTTCGGCACCGACCCCGATGAAATTATGAAGGTCTTCACCGACTTCAAGCTGCCCGCGGATCAATTGCTGGCCTGGCAGCGCGATCGCGCCGGTGTAATCGTTGACGGCCAACTCGCCAAAAAATATGGCTGGAAGCTGGGCGATCGCATCGTGCTCAAGGGCACCATCTATCCCGTGGATCTTGAGCTCACAATTCGCGGCATCTATACGGCGCCGGAGCCTACCAGTTCCATTTACTACAATCAGAAGTACGTGGAAGAGGCAGTCTCGTTTGCCAAGGGGCAGGCGGCCACTTTTGAGATCCTCGCCGATTCTCCGAATAGCGTCTCCACCATCGCCTCCGCGGTGGACAACATGTTCCGCAATTCTCCGGAGCCCACAAAAACCGAAAGTGAAAAAGCGTTCGAATTGGGTTTCATCAACAGCATCGGGAACGTGAAAGCATTTATCCTGAGTATCTGTTTCGCGGTGGTGTTTGCCACGCTGCTGGTCTCGGCCACCACCATGGCCATGTCGATCCGCGAACGCACGCGCGAAGTGGCGGTTCTGAAAACGCTCGGATTCACGAGGCAGTCGATCTTGCAGCTTTATATTGGCGAAGGAGTGCTGGTGGCGTTGACCGGCGGCGCGCTAGGCTGCTTGCTGGCGCTCGTGCTGGTTTCGGCGCTCTCGCACGCGCCGGAAATGGGTCTGTTTTTTGCTGGTATGAAGGTGACGTTCCCCACCTTGCTGCTCGCCATGTTCGTCGCGGGGATGGTGGGATTCCTGAGCGCGATCTTTCCTGCCTATCACGCGGCCAAGTTGGATATTGTGGAGGGCTTGCGCTACATCGGGTAGCGCATACCGAAGATAACTATGGCGATTCCGATCAGCTATAACATTCGCAATCTGAAGCTGCGCAAGGGCCTCACCATCATGACGGCTCTGGGCATTGCGCTCACCGTGACCACCGCGGTTTTCCTGATGGCGCTACTGGCGGGTTTGAAGAAAGCCTTCATGGCGAGCGGCGATCCGGTCAACGTGCTCGTCATGCGCAAGGGCTCGACGGCAGAGCTTTCGGGAGGCTTCGACGCCAATCTTTTCCCGACGTTGAAGACACTGCCGGGCATCGCCACCGACAAAGAGGGACAACCGATCGCCTCGGGCGAATGGGTGGTAGTGGTGGTGCTGCCCCGCAAAGACGGCACCGGTGAAGTGAACGTGTCAGTTCGCGGCCTGATGCCGGCGGGCCTCACTCTGCGTCCCAGTGCCAAACTGGTCGAAGGCCGCTGGTTCACGCCCGGACAGCGCGAAGTGGTCGTTGGCCAGTCCATTCACAATCGTTTTTCCGGAGCCAACGTCGGCGACAATCTCGACTTCGCCAAGGGACAGTGGAAGGTGGTGGGCGTGTTCGATTCGGGCGGCACCGCTTATGATTCGGAAATCTGGGGCGACGTCAACCAGATCGCGGCGGATTTCGACCGGCAGGGAGGCTATGCTTCCGCATATTTGCGGGCGACCGACCCGGTCGCAGCCGACGCCCTCAAGCACCGCGTCAGCGACGATCAGCGGCTGAAGTTGGAGGGCACGCTCGAAACTCGAGTATTACGAGAAGCAAACCAGCTCCGGTGGCGCGATAAAATTTATCGGCACATTTGTGGCGATCATCATGGCCATCGGTTCCAGTTTCGCCGCCATGAATACGATGTACGCGGCGGTGGCGTATCGCTCGCGCGAGATCGCAACCCTGAGGATCATAGGATTTTCGCGCCCCAGCATTCTCACCTCGTTCGTGATCGAAGCCTTGCTGCTGTCGCTGCTGGGAGCGTTTGTCGGGATCGTGTTGATGTTGCCGTTCAACGGCATGAGCACTGGAATCGGCAACTCCCTCACCTTCAGCGAAACGGTTTTCAGTCTGCACCTGACTTGGGGAGTCGCGCTGGCGGCAGTGATTTTTGCCTTGATCATGGGCTTGCTGGGAGGCTTCGCGCCCGCCTGGCATGCGGCGCGGCAGGATATTCTGACCTCGCTGCGAGCCTAGGAATCTGCTGTAGAGACGGGGCTTGCCCCGTCTCACTGTCGGCGGAGACGCGGCCGATTCGTATCAGGGCATCGCTTTAGCGATGCCGCAATGATTGCGGAGCAAATGCCCCTTTTAGGGGCGCTTTGCACAAGCCCGTACAATTGTTCATGCAATCGAATTTGAACCACTAAGAGTTTGGGAGCGTATCTCCACCAATGCCCACGGAAACCGAACCTGCGGACACTAAGCACGACGACCTGCGGAGCCTGCGCATCGATCATTCGCTGCGCGACGGAGGCGGAGAACCGCCCGCGTGGTCGCGCCGCTTCATTCTGGGCGGAATCGCCGTGGTCGTCCTGCTGGGACTAGCCGCGCTCGCTTACCGCGCGCTCGCCTCGGATGCTCCGGAAGTGGAAGTCGCGCGGGCCACGGCGGAAGGCAGCGACGTTGCAGGCAGCACCGTGCTTTCGGCCAGCGGATACATTGTCGCGCATCACAAAATCAGCGTGAATTCAAAGGTCACGGGCCGCGTGGCGTGGATTGGCGTGGAAAAAGGCGACAAGGTAAAAGAAGGTCAAGTTCTGGTGCGCCTGGAGGACGAGGAATTCCGCGCCCAGTACGAACAGGCTCGAGGCGCGGTGGAGAGCGCCAAGGCGCGGCTGCTCGAAAATGAGCACGGGTCGCGCCCGGAGGAAATTCAGCAGGCGGATCACAATCTGTCGGAGGCGCGGGCGACGGCAATGAATGACAAGATCAATCTGGATCGGACGCGCGATCTGTTTGCGCAGGGAGTAACGTCCAAACAGAGCCTCGACGACGCTACCGCCAAGTACGACGCTTCGCAGCAACGAATGAATTCGCTGGAGCAGTCTTTCCGCCTGGCGCAACTCGGACCGCGCTCCGAAGAAGTTGAGCGCGCCAAGGGCGACCTGCTGCAGGCCGAAGGTCAGATGGCATACGCCAAGTCCCAACTCGATGCCACGGTGATTCGCGCGCCCGTTAGCGGCACGATTCTGGAGCGCACGGCGGAGAAGGGTGAACTGGTCACCGCTCAATTCGCCAGCGGCGCCGAAGGCGGCCCGCGCGGATCCGTGGTCGCCCTCGCGGATCTGGAGGACATTCAGGTCGAGCTCGATATCGCGCAGGATGATTTTGCCAAACTGTCTCCCAAGCAGGAAGGCATCGTCACTCTCGACGCGTTCAAAGATCGCTCCTACAAAGGCGAGATCGCCGAAATGTCGCCGGAAGCGAATCGGCAGAAAGCGACGGTCCAGGTCAAGGTTCAGATTCTGCAACCCGATTCCTACCTGCGCCCGGAAATGAACGCGACCGTGCAGTTCAAGGCGAAGGCGAATGACGATAAAAACGCCGGCGCGAAACAGAATTTTGTGTTTGTGCCCACCGCCGCATTGCGCGATAAGGACGGAAAGAAGTTTGTGCTGCTCGCTTTCAACGGCAAGGCGCTGCGCCGCGATGTTCACGTTCAGGGCCAGCGTTCGGGAGGCTATCTGGTGGACTCGCTGGTGGGCGGCGAAAGCGTAATCACGGCGGGGCCCGCGGATTTAAAGGACGGGCAAAAGATTCGTATCAAGGGGCAATCATGAGTGCCACAACAACACCAACGACACAACCGGCCGTGGGCAGCAAGGTCGTCCAAGCCCGCGCGGTAAGCAAGATTTTCAAGCGCGACGCTTTTGAAGTGACCGCGCTCGACAACGTCTCCATCGACATCGCCGGCGGCGAGTTCCTGGCGCTGATGGGGCCTTCCGGATCGGGCAAGACCACCCTGCTGAACATGATCGCAGCCATTGACCGCCCCAGTTCCGGCGAACTGCTGGTGATGGGTGAAAACATTTTTCGCCTGAACGATGGGCAGTCCGCCAAGTGGCGCAACACTCACGTCGGCTATGTTTTTCAGACTTTCAACCTGATTCCGGTGCTGACGGCGTTTGAGAATGTCGAGTTGCCGCTGCTGCTGACCAAGATGACGCCGCAGCAGCGCCGCGATCACGTGATGACCGCGCTCAAGCTCGTGGGACTTGAGGATCGCGTCCATCACCTGCCCAAGCAGTTGTCGGGCGGACAGGAGCAGCGTGTAGCCATCGCTCGCGCCATCGTCAGCGATCCCACGCTGATTCTCGCCGACGAACCGACCGGCGACCTCGACAGTAATTCGGCAACGGAAATCCTGGAGATTCTGAAGCGGCTGAATGAAAGCTTCAACAAAACGATTGTGATGGTGACGCACGATCCGCACGCGGCCCAGTATGCGCACGTGACGCGCCATCTGGAAAAAGGACAGCTGCTGGCGGCGTAGATCTACTTCGTAGAGACGGGGCTGGCCCCGTCTCCGACTGCTGAAAAACGCTGGCTCGCCTTAAGGCATTGGAAAGCCCAGCTTCCGTAAGAATCCGGGTTCGTATCAGGGCATCGCTTTAGCGATGCCGCATGTTCTTCGAAATCGGACGCCCCTTCAGGGGCTGGGCATCACGCCGTTCTCCGCGAAGTCACCGCCTCCGCCGGCGGCTCGCTTTCGCTGATCCACTCCCAGACCCGCCGCCCGCGGTCATTGCTCAGGCTGCGGGCCTCGCCATAATCCACCAGACGGTTCAAAACGGTTGTGACCGAGGCCAGCGGGTCTTTGTGTCGCGCCATGGTTGCCGGAGCATATCGTTCCAGTTCCGCGCAAACCTCGCGCGCTCCCAGCGGACGCCGGACTTCCATCAGTACCCTCCGGCATGCCTTGGTGAAACCGGGCTGACGGCCATTGGGCTTGCGATCGATCAGTTCCAGCAAGTCGTCGCCGAGCACCTGCTCGCCAAAAAGATTCGCCAATCCGGCAATGGTCTGCTTCACCGTGCCAATACGCTTCATGACCTCGGCACGCTGCCCCATCAACTGAAGGAGTTCTTCGTGCGCAGCCTTCACCACCTGCTGCGCCGAAATGCTATTGGCTTGCGCATCGATGGCGTGCAAGCCCTCACGGCCATTTTTTCCGACTTCCATGAACACCCCTCCACTAATACGGAAAACCATCCGCCGAAGTTCCACCGTGAGTTGGACTCGTTTGCGGGAGAAAGGTTATCGGAGAAAAAAGCTGGTGTGGCGCGGACACTCCTGTCCGCGTACGGCTGGCAGGAAAGTCCAAGCCGGCCTGACAACGCAGTCCCGAGAATATAGCCACCGTTCGCGGACAAAGCCTGCCCTGAGCGAAGGCGAAGGGAGTGTCCGCGCCACACTAAAACGTCTAGCCCATCACGGTCGTGTGCTCGGGCCGGATCTTGTAAAGGACGCGAACTTCTCCCGGCTGCGAGTACGGATACTTGTCGACTCCCATGTACTTCTTCGCCATCTTGTCGATGTGTTCGGCGGCTCCGTCTTCAGTAATCTCAACCACGGTGCCGCGAATCTCCAGATAGCGATAGGGATTGTCGGGATCGACAACGGCCAGCGCCACCCGCGGATCGCGGCGCACATTGCGGTCCTTCTGGCGTCCGCGTGCCGAGTTGAAGATGACATATTGGCCGTCAAAATCGCACCAGACGGGAGTGACCTGCGGCCGTCCGTCGGGCATGAGGGTGCCCAGACTGGCGAAAGCGCGCTTCTGGAAAAGGTCGAGGTATTTTTCAGGAATGACGTTGGACATTGCTAGCTCTCTCCTGGGTTATTTTATTGCCGATCGATTGCCGAACACTTATTGCCGCCCCGATTATAGATGCTGGAAGCGAGCTTTGGGTTCCGGCTCGCAAGCGGGTACAATAATCAGCTCCACCGGACAGGCGCCACCAAGCCCAACGAGTCGCAATGGGACTCGCGACCTGGCCACGTGGTTGCGTTTTTCTGAATCCCTAGTAAACTAGTAGTCTTTTCGGAGACTTCAACTTTATGCGGATAACATCACCCCCGGCGGAACAATTGGCGCGAATGTTCTGTCTGCGGATCGCCTTTTTGCTTCTGGTCACGAGCCCTCTCCTGGCGCAGCAGACTGCCGTCCAACCTCCGCCAACCGTCGTCTTCATGACCGATTTCGGCATCGTGGACGATTCGGTCGCTCTCTGCAAGGGCGTCATGTACGGCATCGCGCCCAACCTCCGCATTGTCGATCTCACGCATCAGGTAAACGCTTTTTCGATTCGCGACGGCGCTCGCTTCCTGTTCGGCGCCACGCCCTACTTCCCCGCCGGAACGGTCTTTGTGGCAGTGGTCGATCCCGGTGTGGGCAGTTCGCGCAAGGCTGTGGTGGTGAAGTCGAAACGCGGGCAATTTTTCGTGCTGCCGGACAACGGCCTGATGACGATGGTCGAAGATCGCGATGGCATCGAAGCCATTCGCGAGGTCACCAACCCCGATTGGATGGTTGGCGCCAAAATTTCCTCCACCTTCCATGGCCGCGATATTTTTTCTCCCGTCGGCGCCCACATCGCGCGCGGCGACGATTGGACGCAGGTCGGCCCCGTAGTCAAGCAACTCGTCCGGCTCGATCTGAAGCCCGCAACCGTGGACGACAAGGGCCTGAGCGGAGAAGTGATCGCCCTCGATGGCCCCTTCGGCAACCTGATCACGAACATCAGCGCCGACGATTTTCTGAAGCTCGGCTATCGGCGCGGCGACAAGTTAAAGGTCACGATCCGAGGGCGCGAAGTCGAGATGCCGTTCGTCAGGACATTCAGCGATGTGCCGCTCAAACAGCCGTTGCTGTTCATCGATTCGCGCGGACGAACCAGCTTTGCCCTCAACCAGGCAAGCTTCGCGGCGGCGTACGGCATAAATCCGCCGCAACCGGTCTTCATCCCCCGCAAGGGGCGTTGAGTTCGGAACGAGTTCAAAGCACGATTTCGAAAAACGATTGCGAACAAGATTTCACGCGAGGAAGCCATCATGAATAAAGGCAGCGCTAATCAACGAATCCCGGCAATCTCGGTCCTGACCATCGCCGTAGCGGCACTATTGCTCATCACCACATCCGCATGGGCGCAGAGCTTTCGCGGGTCCATCCGCGGCACCGTAACCGACCCGAGCGGCAGCGTAATTGCTGGAGCGAAGGTCACCGCAAGAAACATCGATACCGGCCTGCAACGCGAAGCCGCAACCGGCCAGGACGGCGCCTACGTGCTGGCCGAATTGCCCGCCGGCGAGTACACCGTTAGCGCAGAATCGGCCGGACTCTCTCCGACCGCGCAGAATGTGCAAGTCAACGTCGGTCTGGACACGTCCGCAAATTTCGATCTGACCAGGGTGCAGCAACGGCACGAGCAGATGACAGTGACCGCAGAAGCGCCGCTGGTGGAAGCCAGCCGCGACGTACTCGGCGAAGTCGTAGACCGCGAGCTGGTAGTCGACTTGCCGCTGAACGGGCGAGATTTTGGCAAGCTCGTAGCTCTCGTCCCTGGCGCAACGGTCGAGCCCTCGGGTGTTGCCGCCATTCAGAGTGGATTCGGACAGTTCGCCATCAACGGCAACCGCGACCGCTCGAACAACTACACGCTGGACGGTACCGACAACAACGACCCGTTCTTCAATAATTCGGCGCTGAACCAGACCGGCATTGGCGGCGCGCCCGCCTCTCTGCTCCCGATTGACGCCATTCAAGAATTCAACCTGCAGTCCCAGTTTCCCGCTGAATACGGACGGAACAGCGGTTCCGTAGTGAACATCGTCACAAAGTCGGGAACCAACCAGTTGCACGGCACCGCGTTTGAGTTCCTTCGTAACAACGCCATGGACGCGCGCAACTATTTCAACCGCACGCCGGCTTCGAAAACGGCATTTCGCAACAATCAGTTTGGAGCGTCATTGGGCGGGCCAATCATCAAGGACAAGACTTTCTTTTTCGGCGCCTATGAGGGTCAGCGGGAGCGCGTCGGGTCGGACTTCACATTCCTTGTGCCCACCAACACGAGTACTGTGGGCGGACAAAGCGTGCCGAACCAGGTCGAACTCGCACAGGAAATTGCGGCCGCCAATCCTCCGAGCGGAGGATTCACGCCGAGCCAGGCTGTCACCAATCTCTTAAACCTTTTCCCGCAGCCGACCGGCTTCAACGGTGAGGCTGGCACGGTTCCCGGCACGGTGGCTGACAAAAACGACGTAAACAGTTTGATTGCCAAGATTGATCACCAACCCAGCTCTAACTATCAGATCACGGGGCGTTACGCATTTGCCCAGAGCAACCAGGTGTTCCCGCTCGGTGGTCTGGGTGGCGGGGCGGCGTCCCGATTGCCGCAATTCGCGCAGACTTCCCCAACCCGGGTCCAGGTCGTATCGGCCAGCCTGCTGTTGACTCCGAGTGCAAACAGGATTAACGAAGTCCGTTTCGGCTACAGCCGGTATCGCACATCGTTCAGCACGAAAGACGCTCAGTTCGATCCGAGTACGCTCGGCTTCAACTTCGGCACCGGCCAACTAAGCCTGCCGGAAATTGACTTTGGCGGCGTGTACGACAATCTGGGCGCGACTGCTTACAGCATTCCGCGCGGGCGAACCAGCCAGAGCTTTCAGATTCTCGACAACTTCACGTGGATGCGGGGCCGTCACACCGTGAAATTTGGCGGCGAATACCGCCGGATTAGCGTGGACAGCTTCAATAACAATCTGGCGCGTGGTCAGCTGGAGTTCGGGTCCTCGACCTTTGGTCCCGATACCGGAACCGTCTGCCCACTCACGGGCAGCGATGCAACCTACTGCAGCGATCAGGCTGTCACAACGCTGGCGAATCTCTACCTCGGACTTCCTTACTACTCTCCGGCGAATTCGGGAAACACGCAACGCACGACTTACAACAACGGCCTGAGCTTCTTTGCACAGGATGATTTCCGCTTCGCCCCCACCTTTACAGTCAATCTTGGTTTGCGCTGGGAGTACTTTGGGCCGATCAGTGAGGCGCACAATCTGCTGTCGAACCTGGGCACGGACGGCAACCTGGCCATGGAGGGCACCGATGGCGTAAGCGGAGCCTACGCGAGGGACCTGAACAATTTCGGCCCCAGGATCGGTTTTGCCTGGAATGCGCGGCCTAACACCGTCGTTCGCGGCGGTTACGGCATGTACTATGACTATGTCCCGCAGGACTTGCTGATCGCCAACTTCACGACTTCAGCGGGCCTGACGCAGAATCCCATCGGTCCTTCCCCCGTCTACCCGTTCCAGTTCAATTCCGGCGCCTTCAATGGAAGCGCACCGGGACCGGTGTTTACGCTTTCCGACCCGCCTTGCGCCTACCCGTGCGACATTTTTGTTACGCCCCGGAACTTCGTGGCTCCCTACACTCAGAATTGGAACTTCAATATCGAGCAGGAACTCTCGAAAGCGTTCGCCCTGCAGATCGGCTATGTTGGGAGTAAAGGTACAAAGCTGGTTCGGCTGCTTGACTTGAATCAGGCTGACACCAACGGTGACCGGCCCAACCAAAACTATGGCGCGATTGATTCCCTTTCCACTGTCAGCGCTTCAACCTATCACGCTCTGCAAGCCACGCTTCGTTCCCGCGGCTGGCACGGACTGACAGGGTTTGCTGGCTATACCTGGTCCAAATCGCTGGACGACGCATCGGATGGTATTGACTTCAACTTTGCCACGGTGGCGTTCCCACAAAACTCGCTCAACCTGCACGCCGAGCACGGCCCGTCGAATTTCGACGCCCGCCATCGCTTCACCGCTGCCTTTACCTATGATGTACCGAAACTGGCCGGTCCCAATTGGATCGCGCAAGGATGGCAGCTCAACACCATCGTGACCGCGCAGAGTGGACGGCCCGTTCCGATTGTGAGCGCGAATGATACGAGCGCGCAGAACGGTGACGTATACCCGACGCCCTCCAACTATCACCAGCGGCCAAATCTTGTTCCCGGAATCAATCCGGTCAACTCCAACTGGCGATCCGCACCGGACTCCATTGGATATCTGAATGGTGCGGCTTTCGCTCAGCCCGATTACGCAGCTCCGGAGAATCTCATCGGGAGCTTTGGAAACCTAGGCCGGAATGCGATCTATGGGCCGAGCTTCTGCAACGTAGATTTTTCGCTTGCCAAAAGCATCCGCATCTTCGAGAGGACGACGATCCAGTTCCGGGCCGAATTCTTCAACATTCTCAATCACCCGAACTTCGCACTGCCGAACTTCTTCGTGGACCCAGGATCTCCCCAACAAGGCCTCATCACGCAAACTCCCGACCAGGCCCAGACCAACCCCGGTCTCGGCGGCGGCGGTCCGCGAGTGATTCAGCTAGGGTTGAAGGTGGTCTTCTAAAGAAACCCAACTTTGAAGGGGCGCGGCTTCAGCCGCGCCGTTTCAAGCCAAATAAATTAGGGGCTTTAGCCCCTGCGGGAACAGCCTGTCCCCCCGCAAACCCACTTATGCAACACGCTCTAGCCCGCCTGCTGCAACTCCCCTGCGATCCGCGGCAGCACGGCCCACAGCAGCTTGATGAACTGTCCCATCACTCGCCGTCCCACTTCGAGCACTTCTTTGTGGTCGAGCGCCTGGTCGAGAATTCCGGCGGCCATATTCGTAACGCACGAGATTGCCAGAACGTTCATCCCCATATGCCGCGCGGCGATTGCCTCCGGCACAGTTGACATGCCCACCAGATCGGCGCCAATTGTGCGCAGGTATCGAATCTCCGCCGGAGTTTCATAACTCGGCCCGGCCAGCGCCGCATACACTCCCTCGCGCGGCGGAATCGAAAGCTTCCTAGCTTCCTCGATCGCGATCTCGCGATAGCGCTTGGCATATGTGTAACTCATGTCGGGGAAGCGCGGGCCAAAGCGTTCGTCATTCGCGCCCGTCAGCGGATTCTGCCCTTGAAGATTGATGTGATCGCGCAGGATGACCAGCGCGCCCTGTCCGTACTCGATGTTAATGCCACCGGCGGCGTTGGTAAGAATCAAAGCGCGTATGCCCGTTCGCCCCAGCACCCGCGTAGGAAAGGCGACCTCAGCGGCCGGATAGCCTTCATACAGATGCACGCGTCCCTGCATCACCGCAACGGGAACGTCGCCGCACTTGCCCACCACGAGTTGTCCGGCATGGCCAACCGCCGTCGAACGCGGAAATGCCGGAATGTGAGCATAGGGAATGCGGACGGCGTCGGTGAGGTCGTCGGCAAAAGATCCGAGCCCGGAGCCAAGGACAAGCCCAATCTGCGGGCGCAGATCGGTCTCCGAAAGCACAAATGCCGCCGCGGATTCGGCGCGAGTAAACAGGTCTGGTGTCATAAACAAGCACGTAGGGACAGCCGCCCCCGGCTGTCCAGCCGGGCGAAGCCCGGCAGCGCTCTAGAACTTTTTCTCAAACTCGGCAAAGGTTTTCTCCAACTGCCACTGCACGCGAGCGCGCTCATTCGCGTGAATCCACTTCTCACATTTTTCCGAGACGCGGTCGCCCGCCGCCCTGTCCTCCGCGCACGCCGCAGCACGCCGCAGCTTGCGTCCATCGCTCCACAGACTATCACCAGGAATAAAACTATGTTCCAGGCTCGCGCGCGCCATGCGCTTCAGATCGGGGTACGACAAGCCATAAGTCTCGACCGCCCGCAGATACTCGTGCGTCATATCGCTGCGCGAGACGCCCTCGTCGTCGGTAGCAAGCGCGACCGGCACTCCATATTTCATGTACACCGGCAGCGGATGCCGGTCGCCGCTGACGCCCAGAATCACATCGTTCGAACGTCAGGCAAATCTCGACCAGCACATTCTTCCTAGCCATCTCATGCAGCAACCCAATCGGATCGTTTTCGCTCATGACGGCCGCGCCATGCCCAATCCGCTCCGCGCCGCCGCGCTCAATCGATTCGCGAATGTGAAATCGCATCCCCTCCGGCGGAACCAGCCCCATCGCCAGTTCGTCGGCGTGCAACGACACATGCGCCGCGGGATAGAACTTGTGCAACGCCTCGATGATCCGCATATGCAGATCGAAGTCGTGCATGGGCACGTAATAGTCTTCTGGCATCACCAGGTTGAAGCCGACGAAGCGTGGATCGGCCTTGGTCAACTCGAAGCCAAGCAAGATCTGCGCAAACACCTGCTCGCGCGGCAACCCCCGCAGCACCTGGTACAGATAATGGATCGTCACCTCGCATCCCGGAGCAGCCTGCGCCGTCCCGCAACGCAGCACTTCTTTCTGGCGGGCTTCATCGGAGTCGAGTTGGCTGCGGACCGACGTCGCCACACCCGCCATTCCGCCAGCCAGCAGCTTGTCGCGGAACTTGCTGAAGTCGTCATCCCATCCCATCTTGTCGCCCAGCATGGCCGCCTGCCTCCCGTCGGCCGTGTTCATCACCTCCACATATTGCAGCCGATCGGCCGCCGCCCGCGACGCCACCTCGGCGAAAGCATCGCCAACGTGGTTCTCCATCGCCGGACCGAACTTCTCGAATGTAGCAAAGAAATGATCGTGTCCGGACTCCTCCGCAGGATGCCAGTTGCGCATCGACCAGGCGTCCACAAGTTGGTCGTAGAGAATGTGGTCCTGATAGGCGCAGCGCACCGAGGGCTTGTTCTTGTAGGGCTCACAAGAATCGCAGGACGCGTGCATCAGCTTCGAGGTACTGCGGTCGACGCAGAGAGCGTTCTCCGAAGCCCAGTCGATCATGCTCTCCGCATAAATCGCGCCGCCCAGGTGGACATGCAGGTCGCCGCCCTTGGGCATCTGCTGCAAGAATGCCAGCAGCAACCCCGGCTGATGCCGCACCGCCTCCAGATACTGCGCCGTCCTCTCTTCAGGGCTTTGCGCCCGCGAGATTTGTGCCAGGCAGAGGATTGTCAGGAAACAGCCGATTACCGCCAAACGCAGGCTTCGCATCACAAAAAGGCCTCCAACCACCCATCCCATTCACTGTGGAATTGTAGAGAAAGCGATTGTAGGACATAAGTATCCGGATGAGAACCGTAGTCCGGCGTGCGGAAAGCAAGCATTCATGCGGGTGAGGCGGCGATTTGCACAGTCGCGGCCCGATGTGCATTTTGGATAGAAGCGGAAGTTTGCCGCCGAGAAACCGCGAAAACCTGCATGGATGCTGAGGATTTCCGAGCCGGACGCCGGCGATTGCACAATTTCCGTGTCACCCGGCTGTGCATGGGCTGCACTCGATTGATGAATAAGAAGTTACAGATGCATGAATTTGATTGACGTAAAAACTAAGCGTGGTAAAAACATAATCGTTCTTTGACACGTTCTGAAGTTTTTCCGGTTGGTGCAGCGTCCGGGGCTCAAGCGTAGTCACTCAGACAACCGCGAGGTGAGTCTGGGAGGGCGAGCAAGGGTCTATAGCTAAGCGCTGGTCGAGGAGAACAGGAGCCTCTGTTAAAGGCAGGATAGAGTCCCGAGGCGTTGGACTGATTTATCCGGTTGGCGGTGAGCCCGGAGCCCGAGCAAAGATCGGCTTACAATGAACCCGCAAGGGAGTTGTAGGAAAAGGTCAGCAAGGGTCTAAACGCGAGCTACTGGCCGAGAGGAATGAGTTCAACATCACCTCGGGACTCTCTACGTTTTGGCGGTCAGATTTTCAGATTGTGTGGGGACGGGCGCCCTCGCCCGTCCAGCCGAGCAAAGCTCGGCAGTCGCCGCAAAGTCAGCATCACCCCGCTGCCGGCGCCGAAATCTGAAAACTCTTCCCGATCTCCTCGGCCCAAGCAATGCAATCCGCTCGATCAGGCACCGGCCTAAGAGCGCGCTCCGGATACTCGTCGTAAGTGCGTCCATCAAGCAACCGACCATTCTTCGCCTTTCGCACGCCGCCCCATTGTTTAAAGAAGAAAGGCACACCCTGGCTCCGGCACTGCTTCCGGATCGAGACCACCCACTCCCGCTTCATCGGACGCGCCCCCGGCCCACTCTCGCCGCCGACAATCACCCAGGTAATGCCAGACAGATCGATCTCACCAAGGTCTTCCAGCAGGGGCTCGATGGATAGGAAGCGAACTTTCGCCGGAGCCTGCCGAAGATGATCCACCCGCGGCAACCCATGTTTTCGATCCTCAACGCTGACGCCCCACCAAATGTTCTCCAACTCCGCCGCAAAACGTAGCCGCCCCGAGAGCAACGCCAGCAGCCTCCCCGACCGCTTAGTCAGCACCTGATAAGTGTGCCAATTCGCCACAGCCATCACGCGCGAGACCGCCTCCGCATACTCATCCGGCACTCCCGCCTGAAACAGATCGCTCATCGAATTCACAAACACCAGCTTGGGAGACCGCCAAGCAAAAGGCTCAGTAAGCTTCTCTGGCACCAGCCGCAGGTCAAACCCCTGCTCGTAAGGATGCCCCTTAACCCCCCGAAACCGCTCCGCAAACGTCTCGGCATAGCAATGCTTGCACCCAGGGCTGATCTTGACGCACCCGCGGACGGGATTCCAGGTCGCGTCGGTCCATTCGATGTGGGAGTTAAGAGACATCAAGCGGTTCCAGGCCTGCGTTGAGACCGGCACCAGTCGCTGGGGAATACCTGGGCCCAGAGGCCAGTCTGAACTCGCTCAAAGCGGGTTCATTCCCCAAAGACTGCGACCGTGTTCTGCCACGGCCCTTTGTCCGTTGGCTCTGTCTCTTGCCCGACATGAAGGCACCCCAATTTGTGAATCTGGAGCATGTGTTTGCACGCTTCCTCAAAGTTGTCGAGTTGAAACTCATGGCAGAGAGGACAAGGGCGTGCCTCGTCACCACTGCTGACGCGAACTATGACCTTAGAAGCTACGGGCATAATATCGACATTGTAGACCGCCTCTAGGATAACGACGGCTTTCGCGATAGGCGGAAATCTCACAAATTGAGAGTGAGCTGCGTCACCGACGCTAAATCCATTCGAGCAGTAACCTGCAAACAAGACATTTATTTTCCAGGAACAAGTCCTGAAAGGAGTCCGCGGCCTATGTTGTGCAGAGTGTTCTACGGTAAGTGTCCCGATCCAGACTACCCCGATCATTGGATACTCTTCTCTGAAAACCTTGCTAGCCCGGTGCGGGTTGCGAAGTGCCACTATCATAATGGGCCGGTCGTTCTTGAAGTCCCCCTGAAGGAGGGGTGCGTCGACTCTGCGGACAGCGACAGAGGGTTCACAGACCGGGAGCCGCAGCCCTGCCCCGAGAGGAAAGAAGAACTTGTTCCCTGAATAGCAAGGAGGCAGCGGTGCGACTTTTTTGCGCAATCACAATACTGGCGGCAATGTCATTCTTCTCCGGTTTCTCGCTAGCCGAAGACTTCCAAAATGCGAAGGTGATTGACATAGCACCCTACAGAAAGAGCAATGCTCCGATCATTGCTCCGAACAATGGATATCCGGTTCTGATCTCCACCGACCAAGACATGATAACCATCACCGTGGCATTCGACGGAATGTCCTACAGCGCCAACTTCCGTCAAACACGGGATTTCAAGTCATCCACCCTCATCGTCGGTGACTCCATCGCAGCCCGATTGGACGGTGACAAGCTCGTTCTAAGAGAACCTAACGGCAAAGAGATCAAAGCGACGCTCACGCGGCGGGCGCGATCAGAACCTAAACCTTAAGGGCACCCCTTGCCCTTGGTTCCGTCATAACAATATTGGCCCTTGACAAAGGTACCACATATGTTACCATCGCATTTAGTCGAGATTCTGGAATACCTCGACTGGAATGGTCGCAGCCCGTACGCCGAGTGGTTTGAAAGCCTGAACGCGCAAGCGGCGGCCAAGGTGGCCGTGGCCATTACGAGGCTGGCGCAGGGCAACTTCTCTAACGCGAAGGGCGTTGGCGGCGGCCTTTACGAGTACCGAGTCAACTTCGGGCCTGGCTTGCGGATTTATTTCGGGAAAGACGGCGAACGGTTGGTCATCCTGCTCGCTGGTGGAACCAAGAAACGGCAGCAGAAGGACATTGAGGACGCGAGAGCCAGATGGCAGGACTACAAAAAGAGAAAGCTGCAAAAGTGAATCAGCCATGCCCTTAACCCGCAATTTCAAAGAGACCATCCAAGTCCGAGTACACCGCGACGCAGCGTTCCGCAAGGAACTCTTGCGCGAAAGTGTCGAATGCTTCCTCATGGGAGACATCGAAACCGGCAAAGCTGTTCTGCGCGATTACATTAACGCGACCATTGGTTTTGCCCAACTCGCAGAAGCCACGCACCACTCTGCCAAGAGCCTGATGCGGATGCTGAGCCCCTCCGGCAACCCGCAAGCGCGCAACCTGTTCGAGATTGTCGAGTATCTTCAGCGCAAAGAACGAGTCCGTTTCAAAGTTGCCGCAGCCGCGAGGGCTTGATGAAACATATGAAGAAGACTGGTCGTCCGCCGCTGCTCACCGGACAAGAAATCACCAGTCAACTCGACGCCGTGGCCAGCATTCGCCGCGGCCTAGCGCAAGCTCGCAAAGGCGAAGGCCGTCCGGCAGACGACGTGTTTGACGACCTGGAATGCGAAGACGCTTGACAACAACAGCTATAATAGAACTTAGTTAGCAGCCCAGAGCGGTTGCGCCGAATTTTACATAAGTTCTTTGAAATCTAGACTTTGCGAGACTTAGTAAGTCCAAATCCCTGATTCTAAAGGCCAAGAGCCCAAAGAGCGGCCAGTAACTCCTTTGTTTTGAAGACTTTGTAAGTTAACTCCTTTAAACTCAAAGACCTGGCGGAATTTTCCCCATAACTCTATGATTTCAATAGACAGGGGGGGGGGGGGTACCCCACCAGTACCAACTAGTAAACATAGTCGGAACCAGGGTTGGTCGCCTGGAAAGGCCATCAGCTAAGGCGCTTCTACTGACAGCTGAGAGCTGACAGCTATTACAGCGGAATATTCCCATGCTTCTTAGGCGGGTTCTTATCGCGCTTGGTCCCGAGCATCTCCAGCGCCTGGATCAGCTTCTTGCGCGTCTCTCGCGGCTGGATCACCGCATCCACGAATCCACGATCGGCGGCCACGTAGGGATTTGCCAGCCGGTCGCGGAATTCTTCAATCTTCTGTTGCCGAACCGCTTCGCGATTTTCCGCGCCATCCAATTCGCGCTTGTAGACGATATCCACCGCGCCTTCCGGCCCCATCACCGCGATTTCGGCGCTCGGCCAGGCATAGTTCACATCCGTGCGAATGTGCTTTGACGCCATGACGCAATACGCTCCGCCGTAGGCTTTGCGCGTGATCACGGTCACTTTCGGCACGGTCGCTTCCGCGAACGCAAACAGCAACTTCGCGCCATGCCGGATGATTCCGCCATACTCCTGCTGCGTGCCAGGCAGAAATCCGGGCACATCTTCAAAAGTAACCAGCGGAATGTTGAAGCAGTCGCAGAAGCGCACGAAGCGCGCTCCTTTCACCGACGCATTGATATCAAGCGTACCCGCAAGCATCGCGGGCTGATTGGCCACGATCCCGACCGGCTTTCCGTTGAAGCGCGCAAATCCCACGACGATATTCCTGGCATAGTGCTCGTGAACTTCGAAAAAGTAGCCGTCGTCCACCACCGTGTGAATCACGTCTTTCATGTCATACGGCATGTTCGATTGATCGGGGATCAGCGTGTCGAGCTTCTCGTCCAGGCGATCGATCGGATCGGTGCAGGGCTTGCGCGGAGGGTCTTCCAGGTTGTTCGATGGAATAAAACTCAGTAGTTCGCGGACCATCGACAGACACTCGGCGTCATCGCGGCACATGAAGTGAGCCACGCCTGAAGTTTCGTTGTGCGTGTGCGCTCCGCCGAGTTGGTCTTTGGTGACTTCCTCATGCGTCACCGCTTGATCACGTCCGGACCGGTGATGAACATGTACGAAGTCTGGTCCACCATCAGGATGAAATCGGTGATGGCCGGCGAATACACGGCGCCGCCCGCGCACGGGCCCATGATGGCCGAGATCTGCGGCACCACTCCGCTATAAAGCGTGTTGCGCAAAAAAATGTCGGCGTAGCCGGCCAGCGACATCACGCCTTCCTGAATGCGCGCCCCGCCCGAATCGTTCAGTCCGATGACGGGAGCGCCCATCTTGGCCGCCAGATCCATGACCTTGACGATTTTTCCCGCGTTGGTCTCGGAGAGCGAGCCGCCGAACACCGTGAAATCCTGCGCAAAAACAAAGACCAGCCGGCCTTCCACACGGCCGTAGCCGGTGATGAAACCGTCGCCGTAATACTTCTGCTCGGCCATGCCGAAGTCGTGGCAACGGTGCGTGACCAGCTTATCGGTTTCCTCGAAGGTGCCCTCGTCGAGCAGAAACTCGATGCGCTCGCGGGCCGACATCTTGCCCTCTTTGTGCTGGCGCTCGCGCCGCTGCGCGCCGCCGCCTTCCTGCGCCAGTTGGTCTCGCTTTTTCAGTTCGGCAATCTTCTCTTCGAGTTTCATAGGCAGACATTATAGGCGAGGGGTCAATGGAGAGCCGGGCGTCCCCGCCCGGCGGACGGGCGAGACGCCCGTCGCTCCACCGTATGACTGAGCGAACAGCGAACGACGAACAGCGCGCCTCACGCCCGCGTGGCCGCGGAGTCGAACAGATTCAGAAAATCGACTTTCTTCTCTGCTGGCAGAAACGAGGCTTCGAAAGAATTGCGCGCCAATTCTCGCAGGTGCTCGTCGGTGAAGCCGAACGTCTCCTGAACCAAACGGTACTCCTCGACCAGCGATGTACGAAACATGGCAGGATCGTCGCTGTTGAGGGTCAGCATCAGGCCCTGGTCGAAGTAGCGGCGCACCGGATGTTGCGCGAGTTCGGCGCAGCAACCCGTCCGCAGATTGCTGGTCACGCAGATTTCAATCGGAATCTGGCGCTCGGCCAACTCGTCAATTAACTCCGGATCCTGCCCGGCGGTAAGGCCGTGGCCAATGCGTTCCGCCTTGAGATTCAGCGCGCCCCAAATGGATTCCGGCCCGGCGCTTTCACCGGCGTGCGCCGTGAGATGAAGACCGTGCTCGGCGGCGCGCGCATAAACCCCCGCGAACCACTCCGGTGGCCCCGCGCGCTCGTCGCCGCCAATGCCGAAGGCAACTACGTTGCGATCGCGAAACTGGATCGCGAGATCGAGCACGCGCTGCGCTTTCTCGGCGCCGAACTGCCGGATGGCATCGAATATCCACAGGAGCGATAGGCCGAAGTCTTTCTCTCCGCGTTGGCGGCCACGTTCCAGACCTTCGAAAATCGCGGGGAAATCCTGCTTCCGCCAGAGGCAGACGCCGGCCGAAATAATCACCTCCGCATGCAGAACGTTCTGCGCTTTCAGGCGCTCCATCAGCCGGTAAGCAATCAACTCGTAGTCTTCCGGAGTGCGCAGGTGTCCGGTCACATCCTTGAAAGCTGTGAGAAAACCAGCGAAATCTTTGTAGTTGTAGAGTTGCTCGACTTCGCCGAGCGAGGCGCCCTCGATCCCGTGCCGCTGCCGTAGTTCGAGCAGCGTGGATGGCTCGATTGAACCTTCAAGATGCAGATGAAGTTCAGCCTTTGGGAGGGAGAGTACGAATGCGTTGGGCGAGCGAGAATTCATAGCCGGAAAGTCAAAAGTCAATTTGCAGAAGTTACGGCAAGCCCATCCGTTGACGATCCTCACTTCAGCATTCTAACTTCTGACTTCTGACTTGCCTTTGCAGAACTCGCTGTGATGCCGGCTGTAGAAAATGTAAATCACCAGCCCCAGCGCCAGCCAGATCACAAAGCGCAGCCACGTAATGAGCGTCAGCCCGAACATCAGTCCGCCGCACAGAAGCACGGAGATCAGCGGGAACCACGGAACAAAGGGCACGCGGAACGCACGCTTGCGATCGGGCTGATTGCGTCGCAGAAGAATCACGCCCAGCGAAACCAGCACGAAGGCAAACAGCGTCCCAATGTTGGCGAGGTCGGCCGCATCGCCAATATCCACCAGCCCGGCGGGAATTCCCACCGCAAAGCAGGCGATCCACGTAGACCAGTACGGCGTCTTATATTTCGGATGCACCGCGGAAAACAACTTCGGCAACAGTCCGTCGCGAGACATGGCGTACCATATGCGCGCCTGCCCGTACTGAAACACCAGTAACGACGAGATCATTCCCGTCAGCGCTCCAATCACGATCACCGACCGGAAGAACGGATGTACTCCCAAATACTTCATCGCGTAGGCGACCGGGGCTTCGGCAGCTTCTCCAGAGACGAAGGTCGTGTACTTCATCATGCCGAGCAGCACGACGGCGACGCCGACATACAGCAGAGTGCAGACAATCAGCGACATGATAATGCCGAAGGGCAAGTCTTTTTGAGGATTGCGCGATTCCTCCGCCGCGGTCGAGACTGAATCGAACCCGATGTAGGTAAAGAAAACGATTGCGCCTCCGGTGACGATTCCGGCAAAGCCAGAAGGCGCAAAGGGCGTCCAGTTCGCGGGCTTCACCAGCATTCCGCCCACCACCAAGAAGGTGAGGATGGCGCCGATCTTAACCGCAACCATGATGTTGTTGGTCTCCGCCGATTCCTTCACGCCGCGCACTAGCAGCAGCGTGAGGATGAACACGATCAGGAATCCCGGAAGATTGAAGTACGCGCCGGTCCACTGCCCGCCAGCCCAGACGGGACTCGCCCATTTGTCCGGCAAGTTCAGACCGAACGCTGCGAATTGCGCTTTCGTATAACCGGCAAAGCCCACCGCCACCGCGACATTGCTGACCACGTATTCGAGAATCAGGTCCCAACCGATGATCCAGGCAAAGATTTCGCCCAGCGTCGCGTACGAGTAGGTGTAGGCGCTGCCGGCAATCGGAATCATCGAGGCGAGTTCGGCGTAGCACAATCCGGCAAAGCTGCACGCGATCGCCACCAGAAAAAACGAAATCGCAATCGAAGGCCCGGCCGGCGGACGGCCATGCATGAGCGCTCCGGCGCTGCTGCCGGTGCGCAGAAAATTCACGATCACGTCGAGCGCCTGCGCATGCAGGAGGGAAGGCGCCTGAAAATATTCTCCGGCCGCCGCCGTTCCCGTAAGCACGAAGATTCCCGAACCGATGATGGCGCCGATGCCGAGCGCCGTCAGCGACCACGGGCCGAGCGTTTTACTGAGCCGGTGCTCCGGGTTCTCCGACTCCGAAATCAGTTTGTCGATGGACTTGCAACAGAATACCTGGCTGTTGGAAGTACGAATGACGCCGGCTTCCGGCTCAGGGGATGATTGCGACAAGAGTTCGTTGTCTCCTCACAGCGGGAGTCGGGCATGGGCGCTGGCCCATGCCCGGCACTGCTCACGGCTCAGGCGAACGGCTTACCGCTTCGCCTGACCGCGTGCCAGCTTCTTCACCTTGGGCTTCTTCGATCCGCGCGCGTAATCGCGGGGCTTCTTTGGCTTTTCCGCTTTCATCTTCTTGCGGGCGGCTCGCTTGGTTTTCTTGCGTTCTTCCGTGGTCAGCGTCTTTGTGTTTGCCATGATTGCGTTTGTTTTCCCTCTGCTGTTCAGGTTTCGTATCAGGGCATCGCTTCAGCGGTGCCGCAAAAGTTTTCTATCGACCGCCCCTTCAGGGGCTGGATTGCTTGCTCGCGATTCGCAGCTCTACGCCTTCTCTAGCTGCGCGTACCGCTCCACCAACTTCTTCAAACCGAAGCGAGGAAATTGTACCGTAATCTTGGCGTCTTCCCCATCCCCTTCGCGCTGATACACGGTTCCTTCCCCATATTTCGGGTGCTTCACCTTCTGTCCGGGACGGAATCCACGCCTGCCTTGGGGCTCCTCGGGCGGCATTTTAGGAACATTGAACTTCTTGCCACGCGACGCAAAAAACTCGGCAATGTTGTCGATGGAGTTGTAATTCCGCAAGGGAGTCGCCGTCTTTGGCTTGACCCGCTCGGGATTCCAAACGGCGCTCTGGTCTTCGTCTTCGTAGGAGTAATGCGCAGACTCGCCCCGTTGTCTGTGTAGAGTGTGTGGCGCGGGCGCCCCCGCCCGCGAAACGCCAGCAGCGGAAGAAGCCCGTCGCCGCGATCCACCCATCTCTGCCACCAACTGCGGCGGAACTTCTTCCAAGAACCGCGACGGAACGCTAGCCTCGGGCATGTCCGTCCCATAGCGCCGCCGATACACGGCTCGCGACAAAATCAGCATGTCCATGGCGCGCGTCATTCCGACATAGCACAGCCGCCGCTCTTCTTCGATCGCATCCGGCTCGAGCATGGTCCGCGAATGCGGAAACAGGCCTTCTTCCATTCCGGCGAGGACCACCAGCGGGAACTCGAGCCCCTTGGCCGCGTGCAGCGTCATCAGTGTGATCTGCGCGCGCTCGTCGTACTGGTCGGCATCGCTAACCAAAGCGGCGTGATCGAGAAACTCATCAAGCGTCTCGCCACGATCGCGCGAATCCATCGCCGCGTTCACCAGTTCGCGCAAGTTCTCGATGCGTGAGTAAGACTCCGGCGTGTCCTCCTCTTCCAGTTGCTTGATGTATCCCGTGCGGTCGATGAGGAATTTAAGAATCTCGGCCGTATTCGCCGCCGAGCCCGGAGCGCGAAACCCGTCGCCCCCCTGACCGGTGGAGCGACGGGCGTCCTCGCCCGTCCCAGCGTTGGCCGCGAAATCGAAACTAAAATTGCCCGGATCAAAATCGGTATCGCTCTCATCATCTTGATCTTGCGTAGGAACAACCTGCGGAGGGACAGCCGCCCCCGGCTGTCCAGCGGGGCGAAGCCCCGCAGCGCCCTCGCCGGACGCGACCCCAGCCGTCTCCTCCACCCGCTCTACAAACGTCCCCGCCAGCATCGCGCGCCCATCTTCAATCAGCGCCCGAAAACTCTTCAACGCCGCCAACGCCCGAGCCGGCAATAGTTGCCGCGCGATCGCTTCGCCAACCGCGCCCCACATCGACAATCCGGTTTCAAGCGCCAACCGCTCGATCGTCTCGATGGTCGTCTTGCCAATTCCGCGCACTGGCGTATTGATCACGCGCAGCAGTGAAACCGAATCATCTGGATTCTGGATAACCTTCAAGTACGAGATCAAATCCTTGATCTCAGCCCGCTCGTAGAACGAGAAGCCGCCCACCACGTGATACTTCAACTGGTAGCGGCGCATCGCCTCTTCGAATAATCGCGATTGCGAGTTCGTCCGGTAGAGCACCGCTGCCCTCGCCGCCTCGCCATTTTCGCCCGCCTGCCGCACGTAGCGATTGATCGTGTCCGCGGCAAACAGCGCCTCATTCTCTCCGTCCGGAGCCTCGTAGTAGCCGATCTTCGCCCCGCCCTGCCGCGCCGTCCACAGGTTCTTGCCTTTGCGCCGGACGTTGTTCGCGACCACCGCCGACGCCGCCTCCAGAATGTTCTGGGTCGAGCGGTAGTTCTCTTCCAGCCGCACGATTCTCGCTTCGGGAAAGTCGCGCTCAAACTCCAGAATATTGCGAATGTCGGCCCCGCGCCACGAGTAGATCGACTGATCTTCATCGCCCACCGCGCAGACGTTGTGCCCGCCGCCCGCCAGCAACCGCATCAGTTCGTACTGCGGACGATTCGTGTCCTGATATTCATCGACCAAAAGATAATGGAATCGCCGGTTGTAATATTCGCGCACCGCCGCCACCGACTTGAGCAGGCGCATAGCTTCGAGCAACAGATCGTCGAAGTCCATGGCATTCGCTTTCAGAAGCTCCTTGCGATACTCCTCGAAAATATGCGCGATGCGCTCGGTCTTCGGATCCGCGGATTGCAGATAGATTTCCTGCGGATCGAGCATGTGATTCTTGGCCCAGGAAATCCGCGAGAGCACGTTGCGCGGCGTCAGTTGCTTGTCGTCCAGCCCCAGCCGCCGCATGACGCCCTTGACCACCTGCTGCTGATCGCTCTCGTCGTAGATAACGAAATTTTTCGTGAGCCCGATCGGCGGCTGTCCCGGCACGGTCGAAGGAATCCGCAAGACCTCAATGTCACGCCGCAGCACGCGCACGCAAAACGAGTGGAACGTAGAAATCACCGGCTTGGCAATGCTCAGCCCGCCGACAAGCTTTTCCACGCGCTCGGCCATTTCCGACGCCGCCTTGTTGGTGAAAGTCATGGCGAGGATCGATTCCGGCATCACGCCCATCTTCTCGATCAGGTAAGCAATACGAAACGTGATGACGCGCGTCTTCCCGCTGCCCGCCCCAGCCAGAATGAGCACCGGCCCCTCGGTCGTCTCGACCGCTTCGCGTTGTTGCGGGTTTACATCGTCCAGAAACGACAAAAGAGAATGGCTCCCACTGAATCGCTACTTGAATTCTACATTGGGTCGGTGGAGAGACGGGCGCCCGGCCCGTCTACCACGATTCGGCGGAAGGTATTACGGCGAGACTTCCCAACTTCGATGGGATCAAATTCAGCTAGCTGCTGTTTGGTTTCCAATTGTCGTCAAAGTTCCAGCTCAGCCACGCGAGATAATCCCCTGCCAAGACGCTGGCTGCACCTATTATGTCGAGCGCTTGGTCTCTCGATACTTCGCCGCCGTGAATCGCTTGATTACAGAAGCTTAGGACTCGGCGGGCTAACGCAACTTGATCGGGCGTCACCTTGCTTGCGTCACGAAGACGAGCAAGGATGCTATTCATGGAGTCATGTGGTTTAGTGGCGACCTTGGAACCCTGAGCCACGTTTCGGAACCACGTCTCCAATTCAATCCGAAGGCCAGCGAGTGCGAGAATGGGATCTCTCTCGGCGATCTCTCGATAATAGGAAAGGTCAAGACCACTCGGAGATGGCCTCAGGCCAAGCTGAATCATCCGTGCGTTAGCCTCGGTTTGTGGGATGCCGGGTGTTCTGTTGCGATCCTCTGGCAGCGCGGCGGATTCGACCCTCTCCGACAGCTCCTTGACTTCGTGGACTTCCTCTTGAAGAGACGGCCTTTCTCAGTCTGGCAAGAACTCTCTTGATTTCGCTATGAAAATAGAAAGACAAGGAAAGGACAGTGACCGGCCACGCGAGCGCCTTAACATATTCGAGCACGAGCTTTGCGATCTCCACGTTCCATCCTCCCGCCGGTCGTGCCTAGCGATCCAGTTTGCCGTAAACATCTTTGATCTCGCCGCCGCTCTTGATGAAGCGCTCGTTCGCCTCAAAAGCCAGTCGGTTGCTCTCACTCTCTGCAATAACGAAGTCCAGTGCCTGCTCGATAGCCTCAGCCTCGGTCTTCGCACCCAAAGCTTCCTGAACACGCTTGACCTTCGCGGCGTTCAAACGGATATGCGTCTTCGCCGGCCTGCTGCCTTGGCCATGAACTCCCTCTCTAGTCTCTAGAATACAGCCTCTCGCACTCGCATACACAGAACTACCAGAACTAAAAGGCTACGCAAACTGTCTTCCGCGCCGCGCTGCTATAATTAAGAATTGCGCTCATGAAGAAGAACCGACTAGCAGCAACAGCCGCGAAGACTACCGCCCAGGCCCCCGCTCCTCGCCTAATTCGATCCACCACCGTGCTCTGCGTCCGCCGCGACAACAAGGTTGTCATGGCCGGCGACGGCCAAGTCACGCTCGGCGAATCCGTCATCAAGCACGGGGCGAAGAAAATTCGCCGCCTCTATCAGGACAAAATTCTTGCCGGATTTGCCGGCTCGACCGCCGACGCTTTCACTCTATTCAGCCGTTTCGAGGCCAAGCTGGAGCAGTATCACGGCAACATCGGCCGCGCCGCTGTGGAACTCGCGAAAGACTGGCGCACCGACAAATTTCTGCGCCATCTCGAAGCCCTGCTGCTGGTAACCGATAAGGAAACGACGTTCCTGCTAAGCGGCCAGGGAGATGTGATCGAGCCCGACACCGGCATTGCCGCAATCGGCTCCGGCGGCCCCTTTGCCCAGGCGGCAGCGCAGGCCCTGGCCGATCACACCCAGCTCTCGCCGCGAGAAATCGCCGAAGAAGCCATGAAGATTGCCGGCCGCATGTGCATCTATACCAATGACAGAATCACGATCGAGGAACTGTGAACGGAAGTCGATGGTCGTTAGTCGTTCGCAGCTCGCGGATGCGCGCGAGCCTTGCCTGACGACCAACGACTAACGACCAACGACGCATTTATGGCCATCTACTTACCCGGAACCGCCGAAGAAGAACAAGTCACGCTCGACGAACTGACGCCGCGCGAAATCGTCACCGAACTCGACAAGTACGTTGTCGGACAAAAAGACGCGAAGCGCGCCGTCGCCATCGCCCTGCGCAACCGCATGCGCCGGCAGAAGCTCGTGCCCGAAATGGCCGAAGAGGTCATCCCCAAAAACATCATCATGATCGGCCCCACCGGCGTCGGCAAAACCGAAATCGCCCGCCGCCTCGCCAAGCTGGCCAACTCGCCGTTCCTGAAGGTCGAAGCTTCCAAGTTCACGGAAGTCGGCTACGTCGGCCGCGATGTCGAATCCATGATCCGCGACCTGGTCGAGATCGCGATCGAAATGGTCCGTGAAGAAAAACTCGAAGACGTCTCCGATAAAGCGGAACTCAACGCGGAAGAACGCCTGCTCGATATTCTTCTGCCCCCGATCTCGGCGCGTTCGTCGGACTCCAACTCATCCGCCAGTTCAACCGGCGGAGTGGTCATCGACGGCAGCACCAGCCTGACCGAATCCTCCAGCCGGACCCGCGAGAAACTGCGGCAGCAGTTGCGCGAAGGCAAGCTCGACGACCGCACCGTCGAAATCGAAACCCGCGAACGCAATTTCCCGTCCTTCGAGATCATCTCCAACCAGGGCGTCGAGGAGATGGACGTCAATCTCAAGGACATGTTGCCCAACATCTTCGGCCAGCGCACCAAGAAGCGGAAGATGAAGGTCAACGAGGCCTTCGAGTACCTGATCCAGGAAGAAGAGCAGCGCCTGATCGATATGGAGCAGGTTACGCGCGTCGCCATTGACCGCGTGGAAAACTCCGGCATTATCTTCCTCGATGAAATCGACAAGATCGCCGGCCGTGAAAGCGGCCATGGTCCGGACGTTTCGCGCGAAGGCGTGCAGCGCGACATCCTGCCCATCGTCGAAGGCACCACTGTCAACACGCGCTACGGCATGGTTCGCACCGATCACATCCTCTTCATAGCCGCGGGCGCGTTCCACGTTTCGAAGCCGAGCGACCTGATCCCCGAACTGCAGGGCCGCTTCCCCATCCGTGTGGAGCTGCAGTCGCTCACCATGGAAGACTTCGTCCGCATTCTGACCGAACCGAAGTCGTCGCTGACGAGGCAATACATAGCGCTGCTCGAAACCGAAGGCGTAAAGCTGGAGTTCACGCCCGACGCTCTGGAAGAAGTGGCGCGCTTCGCCTTTCGCGTGAACGAAGGCACGGAAAATATCGGTGCCCGCCGTCTGCACACCATCATGGAGCGCGTGCTAGACGAGATCAGCTTCGAGGCGCCAGAAAAGAAAGGCCAGCAGTTCGTGGTCGACGCGGCCTACGTGCAGAAGATGCTGAGCGAGATCGTGAAAGACCAGGATCTCTCGCGCTACATCCTGTAGAAGTTCTCGACCATAGGGGACACAGCGGTACCACAGCCTGGTCTTTTGCGAGGCTGCACGCGAACTGGCAGGATGAAACAGTACCCAGTGGCCAGTACCCAGTACCCACAACGCGCAACAAGGTTAACTGGGTGCTGGGTACTGGCCACTGCTTCTCTGATACTCTTTCCTTTTCCGCATGAAAGTACATCTTGGAAAGTTCCTCGCGCCGACCGCGCTCTGCCTGCTGCTGGCCAGTTGCGCCCAGGTCGGGCCGCCGCTGCCGCCTTCGCTCGAACTGCCCAGGCCGCCGGCCGATCTGCGCGCCAGCCGCAAAGGCAATCGCGTCACGCTCAACTGGAGCGAGCCCACGCTCACCACCGACCGCCAAAGTGTGCGCTACTTAGGCCCCACCCTCGTCTGCCGCAGCCTCGAATCTGAGATCGGAGAGTGCGGCAATCCGGCCGCCATGTTAGCGGCGCCATCTGCCGCTCCGCAGAAATCAGGCTCAGCGCGCTCCGCAACTCGGAAGTCAGGCTCCCCGCGCTCCGCGCCGCAGACCTACATCGACGCTCTGCCCGCAAACATGCAAACGCAGGATCCGGCCGCCGAAGTCACCTATGCCGTCGAGGTCTTGAACCGCAACGCCCGCGGGGCCGGATTGTCGAACCGCGTGCACGTGCCCGCCGTCCTGACCCTGCCTCCACCAAGCAATCTATCCGCTGAACTCACGGGCGATGGCGTCGTGCTCACCTGGACAAGCGCCGGCGAATTGCAGAACCCCGGCGTCCAACTTCGTTATCGCATCTATCGGCGCGACGAAGGTTCCGGCAAAGACGCGCTTGCGGGCGAAGTCCCCTTGGGCAAGCCGGGCGCTGCCCACTTCACCGACTCAAGCTTCGAATGGGAGAAAACCTACCTCTACCGGATCACCGCCGTAAGCATCGTCAAGAGATCCGACAGTGAGGTGCAGGTTGAGGGAGACGACACTCCGCCGGTGCGCGTAGTCGCCCATGACGTCTTCCCACCCTCCGTGCCCGCCGGCTTGCAGGCGGCATACTCGGGCGAGGGGCAAAAGCCATTTATCGATCTCATCTGGGCGCCGGTCACAAACGCCGATCTCGCCGGATACAACGTCTTTCGCTCGGAATCGACCGGAGCCGAAGTCACGACCAGGGTGAAGCTGAATTCCGATCTGGTGAAATCGCCGTCGTATCGCGATAGCGCCGTCGCCCCCGGCAAAACCTATACCTATTCAGTCTCCGCCGTGGACGTGCGTGGAAACGAAAGCCAGCGCTCCGAAGAAACCAGTGAGCCCGTCCCGTAGATTTTTCTTAAGCGATCTTTCTGCCCCTGGTTTTTGGAAATTATGTTTAGATAATGTTCTGATGAAATACTGCCGATTCAATCTCAACGGTTCCGCCCACTACGGCCTGATCGAGTCTGTTGCAGGCAGCAACGAAGACGAAATCACCCGCCTGCTCCTCCAGGCTCCGCAGGATAGCGATGGCGACGTCGAAGGCCTTCCCAGCCGCCGCATGGATCGCATCCCGCTCCGACAGGCATCTCTGCTGCCGCCGGTCGAGCCTTCGAAGATCGTCTGCGTCGGCCGCAACTATCGCGAGCACGCCGCCGAACTCGGCAACGAAGTTCCGCAGGCGCCGCTCTTATTTTTCAAGCCGCCTTCTTCCCTGCTTTCTCCGGGTGGAACCATTCTTCGGCCCAAAGTTTCCGAGCGCACCGACTACGAGGGTGAACTGGGCGTAGTGATCGCCCGGCGCTGCCACCGGCTCGCCGACAGCGACGACGTACGCCCCTACATTCTCGGCTACACCTGCGTCAACGATTTCACCGCCCGCGATCTGCAGAAAAAAGAGCCGCAGTGGGTGCGCGGCAAAGGGTTTGATACCTTCTGCCCCGTCGGCCCCCTGGTCACCGACGGCCTCGATCCCTGGGCGGGCGTTCAGGTCGAAACCCGGGTGAATGGCGAGGTGCGGCAATTCGGCAACACGCGAGATTTTATTTTCTCGCTCGACGTCGTCATCCGTTACATTTCGCAGATCATGACCCTCGAACCCGGCGACCTGATCGCCACCGGCACGCCCGAAGGCGTAGGCCCGGCAGTCGCCGGCGACGTCATCGAAGTTTCGATCGAAGGCATCGGCCAGTTGCGCAACCCGGTAGCCGACCAAACCTAGGGCCGTATATGGAAAACCCTTACCGTGCTTTCGAACTTTTGCAGGCAGGCGATGAGGACGGCCTCCGGCGGCTTCTGGAACAAGACCCCGCCGCTTCCGATGCCCGCGACGCGAACGGCGTGAGCTTGCTCATGCATACCCTCTATCGCGGCCGTCGCGACTTGGCGGAACTGATCGCGAGCAAGAAGAAGGCTCTGGACATTTTCGAAGCCACCGCGCTCGGCCGTCTCGATCGCCTCAAGGAACACCTCCGCGATGCCGCCGCCATCAACTCCCACTCAAAAGATGGCTTCACGGCCCTGCACTTCGCTTGTTTTTTCGGCCAGCCCGAAGCCGCCCGTCTGCTGCTCGAAAGCGGAGCGGCCGCCGACGCCATCGCCGCGAATCCAACGCACGTCATGCCGCTGCACTCCGCCGCCACCGCCCGCAACCTCGAAGCCGCCCGCCTTCTGCTCGAACGCGGAGCCCCCAGCATTGTTAATGCCCGCCAGCAAGGCGGCTGGGTTCCGATTCACGCTGCGGCTCAGAACGGAGATCGCCCCATGGTGGAACTATTGCTCAAGCACCGCGCCGATCCCAAACTGACCAACGATGACGGCAAAACTCCAGCCATGATAGCCAGAGAAAAAGGCCACGAGAAGATAGCGACTCTGCTGGAAAAGTAAACTACAGTCTTGTGTGGGGACGGGCGTCCTCGCCCGTCCAAGATTGCGTAGGGACAGCCGCCCCCGGCTGTCCAAGCCGAGCGAAGCTCGGCCTTGCCGCACTTCGCCACAGGCTGCTAAACGCATGATTCTAAATAGACAGCGGTGGGCGCTTCCCTGTCAGCACTAACTACTAAAACGCGTGAGCGACGTTGCAACCTCGCTCACGTTACCCGCGACTGCCCGCCTGGAAGCTTCCTTCCCGATCTATGCATCAAACCGTCTATAATGAAGCATCAGTTGCTTGGGAAGGGCCTGTCTGTTTCCCCGGAAGACCAGCAAGCGAAGATCAAAAGGGCGAAGATCAAAAGAGAAGCGATCAAAATTATGTCGACGAAGTTGAAGGTCACCGTCATTGCCAGTTCGCTGGCCATTCTGCTGTTCACCATCGTTGGCGGTTTCGTCAATGTTCGCGCATCTTCGAATGACGGAGCGTATCGCCAGTTGTCGGTGTACAGCGAAGTGCTGTCGCGCATCCGCCTCGAATACGTGGAAGAGCCCAATATCGCTGGAGTCACCGATGGCGCGCTGCACGGCCTGCTGGAGTCGCTCGACGCTAACTCCAGCTACTTGTCGGCGGACGAGTACAAGCGCTACAAGACGATGAAGTCCGACGGCAAGGCGGATATCGGCGCCACCGTCTCGAAGCGCTTTGGATACGCCGCCGTGGTCGCGGTGATTCCTGGAGGCCCGGCGGATAAGGCCGGGGTGGAAAACTCCGACATCATCGAGTCCATCGAGGGCAAGAGCACGCACGAGATGTCGCTGGCTGAGATTCACGCCATGCTGATGGGCGAGGTCGGATCAACGATCACCGTGGCCGTGGTGCGGCCGCGGCGCGCCGAACCGCAGAAGATTGTGATCACGCGCAACATGGTCACCATCCCGCCGGTTAGCGGCAAAATGCTCGCCGACAATGTCGGCTACATCAAGGTGGACGCGTTCCCCGAAGGCGAGTCGCAGGAAATCGCCGGCAAGATTCGCGACCTGCAGCGGCAGGGAGCGAAGAAGCTCGTACTCGATCTGCGCAACTCGGCCAGTGGCGCGGAGTCTGAGGGCGTCGCCACCGCCAATCTTTTCCTCGACCATGGCACCATCACCTATCTGCAGGGGCAGAAGTATCCGCGCCAGGCTTTCAACGCCGATCCCGCCAAGGACATCACCAAGCTGCCCGTGGCTGTGCTGGTGAATCGTGGCACGGCGGGCCCAGCCGAGATTGTGGCCGCCGCCATCCTCGAGAACGCTCGTGGCGACGTGGTCGGAGACAAAACCTTCGGCGACGGCTCGGTGCAAAAACTGATCGAGATGCCGGACAGCTCCGCCCTGATTCTTTCGGTCGCGAAGTACTACTCGCCCAGTGGAAAAGCAATTCAGGATGTGTCCGTCACCCCGAACGTCCTGGTCGCTGACGCGGCTGAAGACGACGGCGGATTACCCGACGAAGACCAGCAGGCGGCTCCCGGCGAAAAGCCCAGCGACAAGAGAGACGAGAAACCGAAGAACCTGATAGACGACCAACTCAACAAAGCCTTGGAAGTGTTGAAGAACCGGGAATCGAAAGGATAGAGGTTTCAGAGTTTCAAGGTTTCAAAGTTCCGATCGCTCGCCTGTGGCGGGCGATTTTTTTTGTCACTCAGAAGACCTGAGAGCACACCCGACTCTCCTGGCAACATTGAAACCTTGAAACCTGGCCTCTGCGTTAACATTGAAACGTTGAAACTCTGAAACCTTGAAACCTGTGCTTGCCGATGAAAGTCATCTACCAACATGTTCCGACGGTAGAAATTGGCGGACGGAAGTTGGTCGGACTCGTCCTCTTCGGATTGCTCGTCCTGCTCTCTGCCGCGGTGGGCGCGGCCGCTGGGCTGCTGCTGGTCTACTCAACGGACCTGCCCCAGGTCGAAGAACTCGAACGTTACCGTCCCAGTTCCGTCACCGAACTCTACGACGGACAGGGCAGAGTCATCGGCACCTTTGCCCTGCAGCGCCGCGTCATCGCCACCTATGACGACTACCCGGAAGTTCTCCGCAATGCGCTGGTCTCGATCGAAGACAAGGATTTCTACCGGCACTCGGGCATCAACATCTGGCGCATCGTAGGCGCGGCCTATCGCGATATCGCGTCCGGCGGCAAAGTCCAGGGCGCCTCCACGCTCACCATGCAACTCGCCCGCAATCTGTTTCTCTCTCCCGACCGCTCGTTCTATCGCAAGGTGCAGGAGGCGCTGCTGGCCATCCAGATCGAGCGCCGTTTCACCAAGCCGCAGATCTTCACCCTCTACGCCAACCAGATATTCCTCGGCCACGGCGCCTACGGATACGAGGCTGCCTCGGAATTCTATTTCAGCAAACCGGCGAAGCAACTCAAACTCGAAGAAGCCGCGCTGCTCGCGGGACTTCCCAAGGCGCCGCAATATTACTCGCCCATCAACCACCCGGACCGCGCCCTCAAACGGCGCAACCTGGTGCTCAATGCCATGCTTGAGGACGGCAAGATCACCAAGGTCCAGGCGGAGGAAGCAAAGGGCAAGCCGATCGTGCTCGACTTGCAGAAAGATCCGAATTCGCTGGCTCCGCACTATGTGGAGGAAATCCGGCGCTATCTCGAAGCGAAGTACGGCAGCGACCAGGTCCATGAAGGCGGCCTGCGGGTTTACACATCGCTCGACATGGATCTGCAGAAGTCCGCGCGCCAGGCGCTGCTCGACGGCCTCGCTGCCTACGAGCGCCGGCACGGTTGGCACGGCAAACTCCTGAACGTAATTGCCCAGGGTCAAAAACTCGATAAGTACGCAGATCCGGATTGGGATGAAGAGCCCGAAGTAAACGGATACATGCACGCGCTAGTCACACAAGTCTCGCCGGCCGCGGCTGAAATCCGCTTCGGCCAGCGCACAGCCACGCTCTCGCAGGCCGATGTGGCCTGGACGAAGCTAAAACTCAAGCTTCCCGAAATTTTCCAGGCCGGCGACATCGTCTACATCAAAGTGCTCGCGCTCGATGCGGACGGAAAAGCGCGCGTCAGTCTGGAGCAGGATTCAGGGGCCGAAGGAGCGCTCGTCGCCATCGATAACGCGACCGGAGAGATCAAGGCCATGGTCGGCGGCCGGGACTTCAACCTCTCCAAGTTCAACCGCGCCACGCAGGCGCTGCGCCAGGTTGGGTCGTCTTTCAAGCCGTACGTTTATACCGCCGTGATCGACCAGGGCGGCAGCCCCGACGACACCATTTTGGATGCGCCGGTAACTTTTCAAACTGCCTCCGGCCCCTATTCGCCGCACAACTACGACGCCAAATTTGAGGGCACCATCACGCTGCGCCGCGCGCTCGCGCAGTCCAGAAACATTCCCGCGCTCAAGCTGGCCGACCGCGTCGGCATTAAGACGGTGATCGAATACGCGCACCGCTTCGGCATTACCGCCAACATTCCCGCGTATCTTCCGGTGGCGCTGGGCTCGGCGGAAATCACGCCTATCGAACAGACATCGGCCTTCAGCGTGTTTCCCAACGACGGCGTGCGCGTCGCTCCGCGCTACATCACCAAGGTGACCGACTACGAAGGCCGCATCCTGGAGGAAGATTTCTCCGACATCAAAGACGCGGTCAGTTCGCGCACCGCGCGCGTCATGACCTCGATGCTGCGGGAAGTTGTGCTCCATGGCACCGCGGTCGCCGCCGCCAAAATGCCTTATCCGCTGGCGGGCAAGACGGGAACGACCAACGACTTCACCGACGCCTGGTTCATCGGCTTTTCGCCGTCGCTCACCTGCGGCGTCTGGATCGGCTACGACGAAAAAAAATCCCTCGGCGAGAAAGAAACCGGAGCCCGCGCCGCTCTGCCCATCTGGATGCAGTTCATGAACGTCGCGCTCGCCGGCAAAGAGCCCGGCGAATTCCAGCCCGCGCCGGCGCAAGGGACGGCCGTCGCGCGGAAAGTGGACACTCCAGACGTCGCGCCCGGCGACGGGGAATTGCATTAGTGGAGAGCCGGGCGTCCCCGCCCGGCTGGACCCTTCGACTTCGCTCAGGGCAGGCTCGCGAGACGCCTGTCCCTCTACCGCATGACTCCTTACGCGGCCACGGTACTGGTGAATCTGAGATCTCCGTGATTAACCCAGCTTCCGCAGCAGTCGGCCCATCCGCACGACGCGATAAAGAGGAAAAAGTGCCTCCGGCAATCGCACCGCCGCAACATCTCCCAGGCTCGGCGTCGAGGCCAACCGCCCGAGATATCGCCAGCGGTCGAGGCGCCGCTCACGCAGTTTCAGGATCAGGCGGAAGTACTCCGTGGATTCAAAATCATAAGCCGCACCGCGAGCGAGACGCTCGGCGAATTCGGCGCCCAGAGCGGGCACTCGAGGATCGGCCGCAATCATTTCCTCCGCGGGTTTGGGAAGCTCCACCCGAAGCACGTTCTTCACCAGCCAGAAACTTACGCCGAGAACACGAGCGATTCCCAGCGTGCGCGCCCGGGAAAATACCAACGCGTAATCGATGGTCTGGGTAGTAGAGGAACGGGCGTCTCGGGAGCCTGCCCTGAGCGAAGTCGAAGGGTTCAGCCGGGCGGGGACGCCCGGCTCTCCACTGATGTACAAAGTTTCCGCAATATCCGCAAGCCATATCAGTCGTGTCCAAAGGTGCTTGGCGGCGTGTAGGCACAGCACCAGCACCGAATCCTCAGGAGACAGGCAAGGCACTTCGCACCCGCCGACAACCGTGCGGCCGGCGCGCGCCAACAGATCATCCACGCGCAGATCAACGGCGTAGAAATACGGCAGCAACGCCCACTGCAATTCGACCAGGTTCTTTCCCGCCGCGCTGTCAAACGAGCGCTCGTAACCTGTCCGCAGCCAGAATCGCTCGACAACCGGGGCAAGGACCGCAGAAGGGCGATATCCGATTTCGGCCAGGTCCTGCTTCGCTTGCTCGAAGTCCGCGGGAGAAATCAGAAAATCGAGATCCGAGAAATTTCGCAGTCCAAGATCGCCGTAAACCGATTGCGCCAGCACCGGCCCTTTGTATGGAACCGCCCGCAACTGCCGGCGCTCGAAGTGTTGCAGGATGCGCGCCAGTTCGGCGCTGAACCACAAGCTGCGCCGCAGATTCGCTTCGTACGCAGATCGCAGCGCGCGCGCGATTTCGGGTGGAAGGCCGCGGGCATGTTCGGTCAGGTTGCGCGCCGCGAGCGGAAGAACTCCATGGTGCTCAGCCAGGCGAAGAACCTCGCTCCAGTCGAGTGCTGAAAGATTCCAATTCGCAATGCGCTCGATCCGCTCCGGAGACAACTCCGCGCCAGCCAAAGCGCACACGAGCGCAAATTCGTTCTCGCTTTGCAGCGCCGTGCTCGACGCGAGAGACGTAGCCAAGGATTCGGTCATGGGGCGTATTCCGGCAAATCGACAAAAGGGCCCGAGCCGGAATCAATTAGGATCGCGAATCGCCACTATAATACAGAGTCTTCGGCGCGCGTCCGAAGTTCGTTCGGAACTGCTTGCTTCGCGCGGTGGAGCGACGGGCGTCCCGCCCGTCCAGTGGGGCCGGGCGGGGACGCCCGGCTCTCCACCAGTAAGTCACTTTCATGGACCGAGTCGTCTTCGAATCCGTTCGCAAGATCTTTCGCCATCGTCCCGCCCTGTTCAATTGGCTGGGAAGGGAACGGGGCGGCGAGACCGTTGCCTTGAAAGACGTTTCTTTCTCGGCGGCCCGCGCCGAGGTGCTGGTGCTGCTCGGCCCGAACGGCAGCGGAAAAACCACCGCCCTCAAGCTGATCTCGACCATGCTCCTGCCCGATGCGGGATCGGTGCGCGTGGGCGGTTTCGACGCACGGCGCGATGCCGGCAAGGTCCGGCGGCAGGTCGGCATCGCCGTTGCCACGGAGCGGTCGTTCTTTCCTCGCCTCTCCGCGGGTGAGAACCTTGAGTTCTTTGCCGCCCTCGACGAAGTCTCGCGCAGCGAGCGAGCACAAAGGATCAAAGAGGTTCTCCGCGATACCGGTCTCGAAGAGCAAGCCGACACGCTGGTCATGAAGTTTTCCAGCGGCATGTACCAGCGGCTGGGAATCGCGCGCGCCCTGGTCAAGCGGCCCAGCGTGCTTTTGCTCGACGAACCGACGCGCAGCCTCGACGCCGCCACCACGGCACACTTCTGGGCCACGATCCGCGCGCTGGCGCAGCAACAGACTACGGTTCTGCTCGCCACTCATAACTTCGCGGAGGCGGCCGCCGTCGCCGATCGCCTGCTCCTGCTGCATCGCGGCGAATTGCTCGCCGACCGCCCCGTGGGCGACGGCGAAAGCGCCGAGGCGCTGCGTTCTTTCTACTTCCGCATGACGGGAGAGATCGATGAGAGAGATTTGTAATATGGAGATTTTGTAATGTGGTAATCGGGTAATTTTGCAACATAGAAAGCGCAGGGTTTTGTTAGATTGCCAAATTACCCGATTACAAAATTACAAAATTGCGTTTTTATGACTTCGACACTCGACAAGCTCTACGCCATCCTGCGTCGCGATCTGCTCACGGCCATCCGCCACCGCAGTGGCTTCGTCGTGACCCTGGTCGGAGTGTTTACCGAATTAGCGGCTTTCTATTTTCTGTCCCGCGCCATCGGTCCCGGCTTTCGGCCCAATGGCGTCGAGTACTTCCCTTTCCTACTGGTGGGCACCGGCGTCTACACTTTCTTCGTGATGAGCGCGCAAGCCTTCCTGAGCGCAGTGCAGGAAGCGCAGCAGACGGGGACGCTCGAAGTGCTCATGACGACCTCCACCGCCCCGGCCGAACTCGTCATCCTCAGCTCCATTTCTGCCTTTGCCGGAAACCTGATCAATCTGCTGGTTTATCTCTTTGCGGGAGTGGCGGTTTTCCGGGCAGCGATCCACGCCAACTTTTTTTCCTGCGTGGCCGTATTGATTCTTTCTCTGGCGATCGCCCTGGCCCTCGGAATCGCCGCGGCCACCCTTCAGGTTGCGTTCCAGAAAGGCTCGGCTCTGCTCTGGCTGCTTGGTTCCGGGCTCTGGTTCTTGAGCGGTACCATGTTCCCGATCCAGACCTTGCCCCGCCCGCTCGAGCTTCTCGCTCGCGCGATTCCTCTGACGTACGCCATCGATGGCATGCGCCGGGCGCTGCTCGAGGGGCAATCCCTGATGGCCATGGCTTCCACACTGGCTGTGCTGGCTGGGTTTGGCGTGGTCCTGCTGCCGCTCGCGCTCGCCGGCCTGTCGCTAAGTTTGCGGCGCGCGCGCCAGAATGGAACTCTTTCATTTTATTGAGGAGGTTGATTTCCGTTCTTCGCATTGCAACCAAGTCATTATTGGCGCCCGGGAAACCCGTGTAGTACACTGCCTTTACTCTTATCAAAACTGGGGGATAAGCCAGCTTTTCTGGTTTGACCAACTGGCTTGATCCGCTATTAGCGGGGTTTTTCGAAACCTCGCTCTGTCTTGCGGCAAGAAAGGCGGCACCTCTTTTTCAATGTTCGCACCCGTTAAACACTCCCTGATGCCGGAAAACGCCGCGAGTGCCGAGCGCTCGAGTTGGAGCGCGGAAGGCTCGGCTTTGGTGGCAGACGCTTTGCGCCGCAGCGGTCATTTGCGTCTGCAAGTTCAAGGGGAAAGCATGTTGCCCACTCTTTGGCCGGGCGATGTGGTCGAGATCGCAAGCTGCTCGCTCGCAGAAGTCCGGCTCGGTGAGATCGTGCTCGCCCGGCGTGAAGGCCGTTTGTTTCTGCATCGCTTCGTCGCCCCCTGCACGCCGGACGGCTTCCTGCTGCGCGGCGATTCCATGCCTAATCCCGACCCTCTGTTCCCTTCCGAGGCATTGCTCGGCCGGCTCGTGCGCCGCGCTGACGAAGAGCGATCCGTCTCTGCACCCGCGCTGCGCCTGGGGTTTGGCGCGACATGGTTTGGCGTGACATGGTCGGGCGCGGAGTGGTCGGGCGTGAAGTGGTCTCGCGCCGTGGGAATGCTGCTCTGCCATTGCAGCCTGGCACGGCGTCTTGCTCTGAAACTTCACAGCCGCTGGAAGACATCACGGCGCGAATCTCGAAACTCGGAACCCGCGGCCGACATTAGTTCCGCAGATATGGGAGCCTTATGATGGCCGCGGCCCGAAAAGTCGCGTGTGTCGAGATCGGAGGGATTCCGATTGCCTTGTCCACCTGTGACGAGCGCTTCCTCGATCTGCTGCGCCAGCGCTACGACGGGTTCCTGAGTTCTTCGCGTCCCGAATTTGAGCTTGAGTTTGATCTCACTGACACGGGACCGGTTTCCGATGACGACGTTCGGGTCCGCCGCGAAGGTGACGCCGAAGACGACAAAAAAAACTGGATCATCGAGCGCGGAGACTTCTGCGCCCGCTGGGACCCGCGCACAGGCCGTGGCAGCGTACGGCAAAATGCCAACCCGTATTCTCTCGATTCGGTGCTGCGCATTCTGCACAGCCTGATTCTGGCCGAGCGCGGCGGATTCCTGCTGCACGCCGCCAGTGCGATTTGCGAAGGCCGAGCGTATCTGTTCTCGGGCGTATCGGGCGCGGGCAAAACCACGATGACGCGGCTCGCGCCGGCCGATATCACCCTGCTCACCGACGAAATTTCCTACCTGCGGCCAAGCGCCGGCGGGTACGCGGCATTCGGCACCCCGTTCGCGGGAGAGCTGGCTAGGGCAGGTGAGAACTGCACGGCTCCCGTCTCTGCTCTCTTTTTTCTGGAGCAAGGTCCGGAGAACCGCGTGGATGAGTTGACATCCCCGGAAGCCGTGCGCCGCCTGATGCGCAATATTCTTTTCTTCGCCGAAGACCATGGCCTGGTGGAAAAGCTTCTGGCGACGGCTTGCGATTTCGCCGCCAAGGTTCCCATTCGCCGCCTGACGTTCTATCCTGATGCCAGGGTGTGGGACCTGGTGCGAGATTTCGACCGAAATTTCGAGCGCAACTTCGAGCGCAACTTCGCTCGCAACTCCGAGGGGATGCCCGAGCATGCCTGAAAATTGCATTTACATTGCGCGCAGTTCCGCCATTGCCGCCCGCGCGCTGGCCGGCGAAATGATGATCATGAACTCGGCCGACTCGACGTTCTTCACGCTGAACGAGGTCGCAACCACCATCTTTCAAGCCGCCGACGGCCGCACTCCTCTGCGGGAAATTGTCCGCGACAAGATCTGCGAGCAATTTGACGTCGATCCCGACGAGGCCCAGGCGGACGCCGAGCAGTTTGTCGCCGAGCTTTCCGGCCACGGAGTTCTTATCGTTTCGAGTCAACCGCTGGCTGCGGAGGCTCCCTGATGAGCCTGATGAGCGAAGTAGGCCAGAAGGCCTTTAACCTTGGCGTCCCCCTCGCCGTGCACATGGATGTCACCTATCGCTGCAACGAGCGCTGCGTGCATTGTTATCTCGACCACGACGACCACGGCGAGATGACGACCGCCGAAATCAAGGACGTGCTCGACCAACTGGCCGAGGCCGGCGTTTTCTTTCTGACTTTCAGCGGCGGCGAGGTTTTTATGCGCCGCGATTTTTTTGAGATTGTCGAACACGCCCGGCGGCTCATGTTCAACGTCAAGATCAAGACCAACGCGGTCATGATCCACGAAGCGGAAGCGCGGAGAATTCGCGAGCTGGACGTGGATACTGTCCAGATCAGCGTCTACTCGCATCGTCCCGAAGTGCACGATGCCATCACCAAGCTGCCGCATTCGTTCGAGCGCACCATCAAATCCATCCGCTTTTTGCGCGAACAAGGGCTGCGAGTGACCATCGCCAATGTGCTGATGACGGTGAATTCTTCCGATCATCCTGGCGTGCAAAAACTTGCCGCCGAACTCGGCGCACATTACACGCTCGATCCCACGATCACGCCTATGATGGATGGCGACACATCCGTTCTTGCGCTGCGCATTCCGGGAGAAGAACTTCCGGAAATTTTCCGCAATCCGGCGCTGGTCGGCAGCCAGGAAGAGTTCTGCGCTCCTCCGAAGCCGCCCTCGGAGGAGGATCTTGAGGGTTACTCGTGCAGCGCGGGCCATTCGTTCTGCTACATTTCGCCCTACGGCGATGTCTTTCCCTGCGTGCAGTTTCCGCTTCCCACCGGCAATATTCGTCGGCAGAAGTTCTTGGATATCTGGAATTTTTCCCCGCAGATGAAAGAGGTGCGCTCGATCCAGGCCAAAGACCTGACCGTCTGCTCGTCGTGCTCGCACGTCACCAGTTGCACGCGCTGTCCGGGCTTGGCCTATGTGGAAGGAAGCATGCGGGGCCCATCCACCGCGGATTGCGAGAAGTCGTTCTACCGGACGGGCGTGCCGACGGCGAACATGCTGCAGCAAGGCCTGTCGAAACCACGCACGTTATCCGGCAACACCCAACCGCTGATCCAGATTCGACCGATTGCCGTGCCCGCGTGATCGTTGTTCGGTGGAGCGACGGGCGTCTCGCGAGCCTGCCCTGAAAGCGTGTGACTTTTTGTGCCCCAGGTTCGCGCCCGTTTTTTGGGCGCTAAACTGGGCGGCGTACTACAGTGAGCCCCCGGCAACAGCGTTGTGGCTGCGCTTTAAATCGACGACCGCTCCTGCGGCTGGCCAACTGCTCCAGGATGCGCTGCAAGGCGGCGCGCACTTCGTGCGTCGGTTCACTGAACTTCAGCGCCGCGCCGATACCCATATCCATGCGCACGACTTCGCTGTCCATCGAAACGTTCGTATGCTCGTGCGAGAAGGTGAGTTTCAATTGCGTTCCGGGCAGCAGCAGGCCGCTGGTTTCAACATAGCAACCGCCCAGGCTCAGGTTGGTCACGATGCCCAGCATCGTGAGTTCTTGACCGTTGGCAGAAATTTCCGTGGTGAGCCGGCCTTGCACCCGGGGATAAAGACGGCGGTTTTTCGGACTCGCCTGACTCTGTTTCTGCAGATACATGCGTTTATCGGCTTCCGACAGGATCTTTTCGGCGTCCATCCCGTCTTCGGGATACACGGCCTTGCCCACGCTCAGCGATAGAATGTCCTCGTTGCAGACCTCCTTTCCCGCTTGTTGCGCCAGTTCTCGCATCTGTTCCGCTTTGCGCGCGGCGGCTTCGGGCGTGAGTCCGGGAGCAATCACCACGAATTCGTCGCCGCCCATGCGCGCGACATAGTCGTACTCACGGCTGGTTTCCTTCAGCGAGTGCGCAAACAGCCGCAGCACGCGGTTCCCTTCCAGGTGTCCAAAGCGGTCGTTGATCTGCTTGAAGCCGTCCATGTCGGCGACCATCACCGTCAGCGTATTGTTGTCGCGTTTGCAGCGCGCCAGTTCCCGGTCGAGTTGCAGGAACAGCGAGCGCGCATTGGGAAGACCGGTGAGGTAATCGGTAACCGCCGAACTCTCCGCCTGCTCGTACTTCATCGCGTTCTCGATGGCCAGCGCCATCTTGGAACTTACCGCCAGCAGAATGCGCAGGTGGTCGGAGGTGAAGAAGTCTTTTTCCGCGTGGTACAAAGCGACCACGCCGACCACGCCCTGCAAGCCCTCGAGCGGAACCGCGAGCGCTGAGTTCAGCGTGCTGTACTTCGAAGCATCGTTCAGATAACCGGGCTCGACCGAAGGATTGCCATTCAGGATCGGCTTAAGGTTTTGCGCCACCCACCCCGAGAGCCCCTGTCCCATCGGAATGCGCAGCGAAGCAAACAGCCGGAAGTTGTCGCCATTCACATATTCCGGCACCAGTTCATCGCCGTGGCGGACGTAGATCGCAATCGCATCGTAGGGCATCGCCCGGCGCAGCTTCACCGCAAACACCGAAAGCGTTTCACCCAGACTGAGCGAAGCTCCCAGATCCTGGCTGAGTTCGAAAAGAGTCTGCGCTTCCTGGCGCGCCGCCGCGATCGAACCCAGAAAACTGCGCTCCGGCAACTGGCCGCTTTCCTTGCGCCTCGAACCCGGCTGCCGGCTTGATGGCAGCGGCTTCGGGTCCTGGCCTTTGATCTTCCGTACCTTTGACTTCCGTCGATAATCTCTGCTTGCCCAGGCTGTCCGTGCGTTGGTGGACCAGTTGCTCCAGTTCCACGTATTTTCGTTCCAGCACTTTGACCACTTGCGGATCAAAGGACTTTCCCGATTCCTCCACCAGGCGCGCCATCGCTTCATGCAGCGGCAGCGCCCGCCGGTATTGCCGGTCCGAAGCCAGCGCGTCCAGAAAATCGACCGCCGCCAGGATGCGCGCGCCCATCGGAATCTCGCTCCCGCGCAATCCCAGCGGATAGCCGGTCCCGTCGAACTTTTCGTGATGGGCCCGCACGATGGGCACGACCGGGTATGGGAAACGCACCCGCTCCAGAATTTCCGCTCCCACCAGCGGATGAATCTTCATTTTCTCGAATTCTTCCGGCGTCAGGCGGCCCGGTTTCGAGATGATGTGCTCGGGAATCGCCAGCTTGCCGATGTCATGCAGCAAAGCTGCGGCCTGCAAGGCATCCATTCCCTCCCGGTCAACCTTGAGTTCCTTCGCAACCTCGATGGCGTAGACGCGAACTCTCTGCAGGTGATCGTGCGTCGTCTGATCCTTGGCCTCGATCGCCAGTGCCAGCGCCTCGATGGTGCGCATATGCAAATCGGCCATCTCTTCCACGTGCCGCTTCTCGTCTTCCAGTTTGCCCAGGTAAAGGCGGTAGGAACGGTAGATGAGGTAGACCACCGGAAGCGTCAGCAACGACGTCTGCCAGTCTGTAAAGCCGTGCAGCCAGCTCATCATGCCGGCCACGCCCGCGCCCACCAGGTAGTACGGGAAACTCCAGAAGTAGCAGTCCGACCAGATCTTCCGCAGCGACCTGCGCTCGGTCAACGAGATGACCGCCGCCACCGGAAGCGTATTGGCGACGAAGTAAACGGACGCCGCCAGAAACAGCAATGTCGAGGGGTTATTTACCGCGCGATGCGCCAGCGAGTAGCGATACGCGGCGAAGGTCACCGCGATGGCCAGCGCCGTCGAGCAGACGTTGAAGGCGACTTGAATCGGAACCGGACGGTCGCGGTCGAAGCACTGCACCACCACCGCCGCGCAGCCCAGCGCCATGGCTTCCGACAAGCTCAGTTCCAGCACGCCCAGCAGCAGGAATAGAAAGTTCACCGACATCGTCCCGGTAATGCCGGGCAGGTTCACCTTGAGCCGCGAGGCCGCCAGCGCAATCACCAGATAACAGAAAAATTTGAGCGGATTCTCGCTCCTGCCGTGCAAGATCGAATAGGTCAGGACGGCCGTCCCGCAGACCACGACCACGGCGATAAAAAAGCGTGGCGCCGCGCTCATGTCCCTCCAGGATTGAGGGCGAGTTTTCATTTCTGACGAACTCCTGCCCGGGAAGCCGGGTCGCAATTTCCCCGGGCCAAAATAAGGGAATACTCATTGATAACAGGCGCCCGAGGGGCACGAAAGCATTCGGATATTTGGAGGTAAACTTCCGTAACGGGGAGCAGTGACCTTCTGGCCCTGCTACGCCCCCTCGGAGCGCCCGAAGTGCTCTTAAGCCGTAGAAAAAACAGACAGATAAGACAATCGCGTCATCGGGTGATTGAAAGTCAAAGGCCAAGGCTTTTGAACTTAGATGGCCCGATGGCCCGATCACCCGATGACCCGATTTCCAGTCCTTCCGTGAACATGGCCTTCGTCCGCTAGGTTTGACTTGCCAGAACTCGCGGGCCTACCATGAGTGTCTCTCTCCCAGGAGTGTTCCCCGCTATGATCGGCCAAACCGTCTCGCACTACCGTGTCCTCTCGCAATTGGGCGGAGGAGGAATGGGCGTGGTGTACGAAGCCGAGGACGTCAACCTGGGCCGCCATGTCGCGCTCAAGTTCCTGCCTCCCGAGACGGAAAAAGATCCTCTTGCGCTCGACCGTTTTCAGCGCGAAGCGCGCGCCGCCTCCGCGCTCAACCACCCTAATATCTGCACCATCTACGAGGTTGGCGAAGACAGCGGACGCCACTTCATCGCCATGGAATTGCTGGAAGGCGAGACGCTCAAGAACCGCATCCACAGCCAGGCCCTCCACGGCCAACCCATGGAGCTTGAGCAATTGCTCGATCTCGGCACGCAGATTGCCGACGCGTCTCGACGCCGCCCACGCCAAAGGGATCATCCACCGCGACATCAAACCCGCCAACATTTTCGTGACCAGCCGCAACCAGGCCAAGATTCTCGATTTCGGCTTGGCCAAGCGTACCGGCAAGCCTTCCCTGCAGTCTGCCGCCACCATCGGTTCCGCCGCCACCGTGGACGAGCCCTTCCTGACCAGCCCCGGATCGACCGTTGGCACCGTCGCCTACATGTCTCCGGAGCAGGCGCGCGGCAAGGATCTCGACGCGCGCACCGACCTGTTCTCTTTTGGCGCCGTGCTCTATGAGATGGCGACCGGCGCGCTGCCCTTCCGCGGAGACACCTCCGCCGTTATTTTCGACGCCATTCTGAATCGCCCGCCGGCGCCGCCGCTTCGCCTGAATCCCGACCTGCCTCCCCAGTTCGAAGAAATCCTGAACAAGCTGCTCGAAAAGGACCGCGATCTGCGCTACCAGAGCGCTGCCGACGTGCGCTCCGACTTGAAGCGCCTCAAACGCGACTCGGAATCGGGCTCGATATCTGCCGCGACTTCCTCCAGTCCTTCCCTCCGCAGTTCTTCCGTTCTCAAACCAGCCCCGCTGGGTCGAAGCCGCAAGCTGCCGCTGTGGCTGATCCCGGTTCTGGTCGTCGCGGTGGTCGCCGCCGGCATTGCCTTCGTGTTTCTCAAGCGCGGCCATGCGCTCACCGAAAAAGATTCGATCCTGATTACCGACTTCGTAAACACCACCGCCGACCCCGTCTTTGATGGCACGCTCAAGAAAGCGCTGGCCGTCGATCTGGGGCAATCCCCGTATCTGAACGTTTTCCCCGAACAGAAGATCCGCCAGACATTGCAGTTCATGGGCCGCAGCCCCGGCGACCGCATCACCGCCGACGTCGGCCGCGAAATCTGTCAGCGCGACGGCATCAAGGCCATGCTCAACGGCAGCATTGACAGCGTCGGAGGCCAGTACGTCATCACCCTGGAAGCAACCAATGTTTCTTCCGGCGATTCGCTCGGACGCCAGCAGGCTCAAGCCGACCGCAAAGAAGATGTGCTGAATGCGCTGCATGGCGCCGCCACCAAACTGCGCGGGCAACTGGGCGAGTCGTTGTCCATGGTGCAGAAATACGACATGCCTCTCTCCATGGCCACCACGTCGTCGCTCGACGCGCTGAAGGCGCTGAGCATGGGCGACGCCAAGCACAACATGGGCGACGACCTGGGCGCTGTTCCCAACTACCAGCACGCCATCGAAATCGATCCTAATTTCGCGATGGCCTACGCCCGCCTCGGCACCGCCTACAACAACCTGGGGCAGACCGAGTTGTCGGAGCAAAACCGGCAGAAGGCCTTCGAGCTTCGCGATCGCGCCAGCGAGCGCGAGAAACTCTACATCACTGCCCACTATTACGCCGACAGCGGCCAGCTCGACAAAGGCATTACCGCCTACGAACTCTACCGCCAGACCTACCCGCGCGATTCCATCCCCTTCACCAATCTGGCGGGGATCTATAACCAGCTCGGACAATTCGACAACGCGTTGGAGAACGCGAAGCGCGCCGTGGAGCTCGCCCCCGACCAGATGAGCGGCCTATCAGAATGTCGCCACCGCTTACGCCGGACTGAACCGTATCGAGGAAGCGCGCGCCACCATCAACGCCGCACTCCAGCACAAGGCATCGGCTGCGGGCTTCGGTGTGCAACTGGCTTCGTTGGACTGGGCCGAAGGCAAAGATGCCGACATGGAGAAGGAGCTGCAAAGTGCGTCCGTGACCCCCGATGGAGCGTTGGACGTCCTCGGATTCCGCGCCAGCCTCGCCATGACGCGCGGCCAGGTGCGCCAGGCCCGGGAATTCGCGCGCCAGATCGAAGATGCCTTCGACCGCCTTCACCTCCAGGGCCGCGCCGAAATCGCAAGCGCAGTTGGCCGCGTTCGAGTCTTTTGTCGGCAATAAGAGTGAAGCCATCAGCGAAGCCAATGCCGCCCTGCGATCCTCCCAGACATTACAGGTCCAGTGGAGTGCCGCCAGCGCCCTAGCGCTCGCCGGCCAGGGACAGAAGGCGCTCAGCCTTGCCGACGAGATCCAGCGCGCCCATCCGAACGATACCATCGCGCAAAACGTCGCCGTTCCCACGATTCGCGCCATCGCGTATCTGTTCGCCGCCAATTCCGCCAAAGCCGACCCCGCCAAGGCCATTGATCTGGAAAACACTGCCGCCCTCTACGCGCGCGGCAACACCGGCGTTCTCTTCGGCCGGGGTGTGGCCTACTCGCAGGCCGGACGTTTCGCCGAGGCGCAGGAAGATTTCCAGAGTATCCTCGGGTCGAATACGCATGGCCCCGACTTCCTGGTCGTTGCCGCGCAACTGGAACTGGGCCGCGTCTATCAAAAGCAGGGCGACACCGCGAAAGCCCGCATCGCCTACCAGAATTTCCTCGCCGCCTGGAAAGACGCCGACCCCGACGTCCCGCTCCTCCACACAGCCAAAGCCGAATACGCAAAGTTGCAATAAAGACGCGGCAAGCCGCCTCTCCATTCGCTGGTGGAGTGACGGGCGTCCTCGCCCGTCCCGCCGGGCGGGATGCCAGACGCTCCACCGAGTCAGCTTAGAAGTGAAATCCGATCTGAGCCGTCAGCGCCCGCGGCGTCACATAGTGCGTCCCGCTGAAAGTCGAAAGGAAGTTATACAGCGCCAGTTTGTTAGTCACGTTGATGGCGGTCAGCGTAAGACTCCATTTGTAACGATCGCCTTTGAACAGGTTGTCATCGCCCACCGAAACATCGAACAGGCTGCGCGGCGCGATGCGCTGCGGATTGTGATCGTCGTTTTCCGTCCCCGGCGCCGGCACTTTGATAAGCGCCGACCCAAACTCCGACGCGGGGCACACCGTCGGAAGAGCATGAGTCGGGGTTGCGCCCACTCCGTTGCAAGTGAACCCGGCCTGAAACTCCTGATCGGCGGTCAAAGGCAAGTTCGCTGGGGTAACCATGGCCACGGAACCGCTTGGAATGTTGGGGTTCGATCCTCCATCCGCCGTCGAAGTCGAAAACGTGCAGGTGGCAGTTGCCGCCAGACACGGCGTTGAGCCCGCTACCAGTCCGCTGTCGTACCGCCAGTTGAAGCCAAACCATGGCCCGCGCTTCCAGGGCTGATATTGCAAGTGGGTTGTCTCGTTGAACTTTTCGTCGTGGTCAATGCGGAACGGGAGTCCCGTGCCGTTCGACACGGTCGCGCCCGCGCCGCCGATCTGCGGCTGAAAAAACCGCGCCGCCACGCTGGAGAAAACCATCTGCGCCGAAAAACCATGCAGGTTCGGCACGCTCACGCGGCCCGCATATCCGGGAATCTTGGCGTTGTGCCATTCAATGGGGAACGTGATCGGTGTGTTGCCGAGAACACTGAAATCGTAACCATTGTGCGTGTACTTCGTGATCCACTCGCCCGAAAAGACCAGGTACCGCCCAAAAGCCTGCTCGATCCCAGCGTGGAATTCATTGCGAAAGCCGGGACTCAACGCTCCGCTCGACAGACCGGTACAGGCAAGCAGCGGAGCTAAAACGGGGTTGCCGCATCCGATGCTGGAAAGTATCAGATTTTCATTGAAGGGAGATTCCAGGGTGCGCGCATAGGAAACGCGGAGGATCGTGCTCGTCTTTTTGACGTTGTAAGCGATCCCGACACGAGGCTCGGCCTGCCGCGCGATGGAAAGACCGTTGTAGAGATCGCCCCGTATGCCAAGGTTCAAAGACCAGTTCCCTTTTGTAATCGCGTCCCGAATGTAGAGGGCAAGCTCTTTCACGTCGGTGTGGCCATTGAAGGTGTACAGGCCTCCGCCGCGGGTCAAGTCGTAGGGAGCCAGGACCGGATTGAAATAAGGGTAAAGAGCGGAGCCAGGCGCATTCGAGGGAACAGTCGCAGTGCCGGGCTGGTTTGCCTGGTAGGTGCCGGTGTTGCCGGGGCAGTCCGAGGAAGCCAGTCCCGGCGCCGCCACCCATTGCCCCCCGTAAGATTCTATGCAGGGCGCGTTGTAGGTTGGATCGATGATCCCGAGAGTGTCGTTTTCATTGAGAAATGTTTGTTCGTAGGTGACTCCAGCCTTGATGTTGTTCACCCCTTTGACGTAGGAGAGATCGGACCGAATTCCCGCGTTGGTGAGCGTGCGGTTCTGGCCCACCGACTGTCTCTGAAGACTCGGCGGCCCGAGGTCTGCGAAAGGGTCGCTGCTGGGATAGTAGTTGTAATCGTCGCGGCGCACGAATGCGCCCAAAGTAAATACGGCGTTCGTGCCCGCCAGATGCGTCCACGAAGGGGCGATGTTAAAGGTCCCAATCTTGGAGCGTTGATCTGCCGGTCCTACGGTATCACCGTTGGAAGCCACGCCGTTATAGAAGTTCCCCACCTGTGGCTCAACCGTATCCAGTTGTGCACTCCAGGGCGTTGCGCTCTGGGCGTCGAACGAATTCGGCGTCTGGAACCAGCTCCGGCTGTAGCCAAGGTTCAAGTGAATCGAGTCGGCGGTTGAGAGTTGAAAGTCGACGCGGTCGAACAGATTCTGTTCGTTGCCCTTATCGTGCATTACCGCGAATTCCGGCGCATCCAGGAACCGGCCGCTGTTCAAACCGCCGACGGAAATGAAGTTTCCCCAGTTCTTACCCCCATAAGCGAGATCGGCGGTCACGTTGGATGACCCAAACGACCCGTAGGAAGTGTTGACGCTGCCGTGGGGTGTGGTTACACCCTGGCCCGAGCGTGTGGCCGCTACGATCACCACGCTGGTCTTGCCTCCGTATTCCGCGGGCGGCGCGCCGGATATGACTTCCATCGATTGGATCGAATCGAGTGGGATTTGATTGGAAAAGACTTTGCTTTGTTGGTCGGTAATCGCCTGGCCGTCGAGGCTGAACGAATTCTCCGCGTGGTCGCCGAGCCCGTGGAAAAGGCCATTGGAATCGGCAGCGATTCCCGGCGTGGACAGCGTAACCAGCGAACTCAGGGACGACGACCCGCTTCCCAAGGGAACTTTGTCGAACAACTCCCTGTCGATGTCGGAGTGGAAGGTCGGGTCGTTCTCCACCATATCTCCCGTATCCTCGACCGTGACCGTGTCGGAGCTGCCGGCCACCGTTAAGCTGACGGTCACATTCACGGGCACTGCCGACCGGGTCTCCACATCCTGCGCGTAGCGAGCGAATCCCGCGGCTGCCACCATCATGTGATACGGATTAAACGGTACGTTCGTGAAACTGAACTTACCGTCACTGTCTGTAGTGGTCGTTCTGTCATAGCCGCTGATCGCTTGATGAATCTCGACATTGGCATTCGCCACCACCGCGCCCGAAGGGTCCAGGACGGTGCCGTTAATCGTTCCCGCACTTCCGCCCGACTGCGGATTCAGAGCCCCAGCGCTCAACACAGAAGCAACGGCAACCATAGCCGCAACCAGCCAACTCTTGTAAAACGATTGCATGATTCCTCCAATAGGCTGTGAAGCGAGTCCGATCACCGATCGGATCGCAGATCAAAGACCGCGGTCTTTTGGGAATACTTACCGATTGGGCGCGGGATCAGAACGCAGGTGGAGGACGAATAAACTGGGAGCTGACGGGATGGAAGATCAGGCGAACTTCTGCAAATGGGACCGCCAGCGCCGCCATGAGCAAAACCGGCGCGGAAGCAACCGTCTGGGTGCTAAGTCCGGCATGAGCCGTGGCGCAAATCGAGCAGGTGTGGTGGGATGTGGTCGAGTTCTCGGGATGCGAGTGGGTCGCTTGCACCGTCCCCATCACGCACACCAGGGCGATCGAGAGCACACACACAGCTCTGACGAATCTGCCCCGATTTGCCGATACGCTCAGCATGCTATCCCACGTTGCTTATTCTGACGTGTTGCCTTTCCATGATTTTACCGTTAGATGGTCATCTATGGAAATGGAACGCTCGAAAAAATTGGCCTTCCCGGCACACCCTTCGGAACATGGCCTTCGGGCATGAGAAAAGCTTAAGCGAGGAGCAAGGACCACAAAGCAAGCCCGAAAGGATTCCCCTGCGTTTTCCTGTGTACTCTGTGGTTAGGATTTTCGCTAGAGGATTAGAATGTCTGCCATGCCCATCGCTGAACCGACGTCTTCATCCGCCGCGCTCGATCTCACCTGGGTTCGCGCGCAGTTCCCGGCGCTCGCGCAAACTGTCAACGAGCACCCCAATGAATGTCCCGCGGTTTTTCTGGATGGCCCGGGAGGCACGCAAGTGCCGCAGCGCGTGATTGACGCCATCGCGGACTATCTGGCGCGCAACAACGCCAACACCGGCGGCGCTTACCAAACCAGCCGCAACACCGGCCGCATGATCGCGGAAGCCCGGTCGGCAATGGCCGACTTTCTGAATTGCGATGCGGATGAAATCGTTTTCGGCCCGAACATGACGACCCTGACTTTCGCCATGAGCCGCGCAATCGGGCGCGAACTCGGCCCCGGCGACGAAATCGTGCTCACGCTGCTCGACCACGACGCGAACTTCTCGCCCTGGAAAGCGCTGGAAGAAAAAGGCGTCATCATCCGCACGGTGAAGTTTAACGAGGCCGATTGCACGCTCGACATGCACGACCTGGCGGCAAAAATCGGAAGCCGCACGCGGCTGGTGGCTGTTGGTTATGCATCGAATGCCGTGGGCACGATCAACAACGTCGCCGAAGTGGTGCGACTGGCGCGGCAAGCGGGCGCGCTGAGCTATATCGATGCCGTCCACTACGCTCCGCACGGGCCGATCGACGTGCGCGCCCTCGACTGCGATTTCCTGGTCTGCTCGACCTACAAATTTTTCGGCCCGCACATGGGCGTCCTCTACGGCAAGAGCGAACACCTGACGAGGCTGCGGCCATATAAAGTCCGGCCTAGCCACGACGACATCCCGTACTGCTGGGAAACGGGTACGCTGAACCATGAATGCATCGCGGGCATCAAAGCCTGCGTCGATTACTGGGAAGACCTCGGCCACCGTGCGCAGCCTGAGGTCGCGACCCGGCGCGCTGCGATCCTGGCCGCGCACGAAGCGATCCATAAGCACGAGCGCAAGATGACCAAGAAGATGATCGCAGGCCTGCTCGCGATCCCTGGATTAAAGCTCCACGGCATCAGCGACCCGCGGCGCTTCGACGAAAGATGCGCCACGTTCGTGGTCCGCATCGAAGGCCACACGCCGCTGGAACTGGCAACGATGCTGGGCGAGCGCGGCTTCTTCACCTGGGATGGAAACTACTATGCCCTGAACCTGGCCGAACAGTTAGACGTTGAGCGCCTGGGAGGATTTCTGCGCATAGGCCTGGTGCACTACAACACGATGGAGGAAGTAGAAAGGCTGCTCGGGGCGCTGCGGGAGATTGTGAGCTGACCATCACGTAGGGACAGCCGCCCTCGGCTGTCCAGTCGGGCGAAGCCCGACAGTGCTGGCAGGTTGCGGAAAAACACTGATTCCGCAAGCTCTTGGGAAGGGCACGACTTCAGTCGTGCCGTAAGTCGTTGAAATTGTGTTGCGCTTCAGCGCCTGCGGTGAGTTTTTCGCGGCCTTGTTGAGTTCTTCCGCAGTCTCCTAAGGCCGCAGTTCTTCCACGCGGTCTCCGCGTCCCACCAAAGCCAGCTTCGCCAGTCCGATGAAAAGTCCGTGTTCGACGATGCCGGGGGTATCGCTCAAGATAAGCGCCAGCGCCGCCGGATCGTGCGATTTTTCCAAAGCTGCAATCGAGAATCTGATTGCCGTTATCGGTAATGAAAGGACTGCCGTCGGGTTTCGCGCGCAATTTTGGCGATCCGCCGAGCGACACGATCTTCTTCTCGACCACGGTTCGCGCAAACGAAATTACCTCGATCGGCAGCGGAAATTTGCCGAGCACGGGAACAACTTTGCTGGAGTCCACCACCACGACCATCTTCTTCGATGCCGCGGCGATGACCTTCTCGCGCAGCAGCGCTCCGCCGCCGCCTTTGATCAAGCGCAACTGCGGATCGATCTCATCGGCGCCATCGATGGTGATATCGATTTCCGGGTGTTCGTCGAGCGTCGTCAGCGGAATGCCAACTGCCCGCGCTAGTTCGCCGGTCTGCACGGAAGTCGGGATTCCGATGATCTTCAGCCCCGCTTTCACGCGCTCGCCCAACGCGACCACCGCGAAGTGGGCGGTTGAGCCCGTGCCTAGTCCGACAATTTCGCCGTCGCGCACCAGTTTGGCGGCAGCGCGGCAGGCCGCTTCTTTTTCCTGGTCTCTCTCATTGGCCATGAATCACCTGTTGAACTCCGCCCTATGTGACCAAACGCAGTCTAATTCAAAACCATCTTACCCAGAATCTCTTTGAGCAACTTGGCGGCGACCGTCGCAGTGAGTTGGGTGTTGTCCTGCGCAGGATTGAACTCCACGATGTCGGCGCCGGCGATTTTCCCGCTGATGGCCTGCAGGTGCGCGATCGCTTCTCTGGTGGACATTCCGCCAGGCTCGCGATGCGAAATGCCGGGCGCAAACGCGGGATCGAGCGCGTCCATGTCGAACGAGATGTAGATGGGGCCATCGACCTTCATGCGGTCGAGCGCAGGCAGGTACCGCATTTCAATCACTTCAACGCCGAATTTTTGCGCTTGCTCGCGCTGATGCCCAGTCATAGTCCGAATGCCGACCTGGATCAACCGCTTGGCTGCACCCTCTTCCATGATGCGGGCAAATGGGCAGGCGTGCGACATCCGGTTGCCTTCCAGTTCATCGTAGAGGTCGGGGTGCGCGTCGAAGTGTAGGATGGTCAGGCCGGGAACGTGCTTGCCGAAGGCGCGGACGATCGGCAGCGTAATGGAATGGTCGCCGCCCAGGCAGACTGGACGCAACCTCTTTTCGAGCAACTCGCCGATCTTGGTTTCGATCGCCGGAAATGGCTCCTGGAAGGTGAACTTCAAATCGCCGGCATCCGAGTACGTGCCCTCGGCGCTGAGGTCGACGCCGGTTTCCGTCCACGAGTTCGCCGAAAGCGAATGGAGGGCCACGCGGATGATAGGCGGCGCTCCGGCCGCACCACGCAACCAGGAAGAGTTGGCATCGAATGGGACGCCGAGAATAACCGGGGTTCCGGGCTTGGCCGCATCGGGACGAAGTGTCATGGGAGTATTCCTCTTGGTTTAAGAATATTCCCGGCGAGCCCCGCTTGCTGTGATCGGCGACACAGCGCTTCTCGCGCTGTTGGAGTGCCGGGCGTCCTCGCCCGACGGACGGGCGAGACGCCCGTCTCTCCATCGCGGGAATTCCGCCTGAATCGGCCACACCCGGCGGCTCATCCGTTATTCTATAGGGACCTTATTATGGCTACTTCAACTCGCAATACCAGCGGGGGCGCGGCTCCTGCAATCATTGAAAACTACGAGCGCGAGCGTGTGTTTGGGCTGTTCCGTCAATTTGGATATCTGGAGGCCGAACTGAACCCGCTGGGCCTGCTCCCTCCGCAACCGCATCCCGACCTCGAGATCGACAACCAGTGGGCGCGGGAAGCGCGGCGCATTTATTGCGGCAGCGTAGGCGTGGAGTTCATGCACATAGCCGACCCGGAGCGGCGGCGCTGGATCCAGCAACAGATCGAAGGCCACATCGAGGCGCAACCGGTTGCAATCGACCAACACCGCGCGCTCGATCTGCTCGTGCGCGCCGACCTGTTTGAGCAGACGCTGCAGCAGCGCTATCTCGGCAACAAACGTTTCTCCCTCGAAGGCAACACGTCTTTGTTGCCGGCAATGGATGAGGTTCTGGACGTGGCAGGCGAGCGCGGCGCGGTCGAACTGGTGATGGGCATGAGTCATCGCGGGCGGCTGAACGTCATTATTCATTTGGCCAGGCGTCCTCCAGAGCAGGTGTTTGCCGAATTTGAGGATGTGGATCCACGCAGCGTATTGGGATCGGGCGACGTGAAGTACCACATGGGCGCGACCGGCGAGTACGTCACCCGGAGCGGAAAGAAAATTCATATCCACCTGGCGTCGAATCCCAGCCATCTGGAAGCGGTCGATCCGGTGACGGTGGGACGCACTCGCGCCAAGCAGGACCGCGCCGGCGAAGGCGGCAAGCGCAAAGTATCTGCCGGTGCTGGTGCACGGCGACGCCGCGTTCGCGGGCCAAGGCATCACGGCGGAGACGCTGAATTATGCCGACCTCGGCGGCTACACCGTGGGTGGAACCATCCACGTAATCGTCAACAACCTGATCGGATTCACGACCAACGCCCGCGACGAGCATTCCTCGCGCTTCTCGGCGCAACTGGCGCGGCGGCAGGCGATTCCCATTTTTCACGTGAATGGTGAAGACGTGGATGCCGTGATGCGGATCGCCCGCATCGCCACCGAGTACCGCTACAAATTCGGCACCGACGTGGTCGTGGACCTGATCGGCTATCGGCGCCACGGCCACAGCGAGGTGGACGATCCCACAGTGACGCAGCCGCTGATGTATAAGGCGATCAAAGAGCATCCGCCGCTCTATCGGATTTACGCTAAACAAATCGGCCTGAATGATGACAATATCGCGGAGCGAGTGGCAGCGGTCAAGAACGAATACGGAGCCGCACAGAAGAGCGCGACGCAGTTCACCAAAAAGCAGCTCATGCGCGATCTTCCCAGTTACTGGGACGATTATTTCGGAGGCCGCTACAAACCGGAGTACGAGCAGCCCACCGGCGTCCCGCGCGAGCAGTTGGCGGAACTCACCGAGCGTTTGACCACGTATCCGGAAGGTTTCCACATCCATCCCAAAGTAAAAAAGTTGCTGGAGCAGCGGCAAGAGATGGGCACAGGCAAGAAGCCGGTCGACTACGGTATGGCCGAGGCGCTGGCTTTTGCCAGCCTGGTCAAGCCTGATTTGGGGAAGCAGGGGATTCCAGTGCGCCTGAGCGGGCAGGACTCGCGGCGCGGAACCTTCAATCAACGGCACTCGGTGCTGCTCGATACCGAGGACGAGACGGAATACATCCCGCTGCGCCACATTGCGCCGGGACAAGCCGCCTGCGACATCTACAACTCGACGCTTTCGGAAGCGGGCGTGATGGGTTTTGAATACGGCTACAGCCGCGATTATCCCGAGGCGCTGGTGCTGTGGGAAGCGCAGTTTGGCGATTTTGCCAACGTCGCGCAGGCGGTGATCGATCAGTTTGTGTGCGCGGGCGAAGACAAGTGGAACCTGCTGTCAGGCTTGGTGCTGTTGCTGCCCCACGGCTACGAAGGCCAGGGTCCAGAGCATTCGAGCGCGCGCATCGAGCGCTTCTTGCAGTTGGCGGCGCGCGACAATATCCAGATTTGCCAGCCCTCGAATGCCGGCCAGTATTTCCACCTGCTGCGGCGGCAGGCGCTGCGCCATTGGAGGAAGCCGCTGATAGTTTTCACGCCGAAGAGCATGCTGCGGCATCCGGATGCCCTGTCTCCGCTGGAAGATCTGACGCATCGCCAGTTTCTGCCAGTGATCCCGGACACGGAAGCGCAGGATGCCCAGCGCATCCTGATCTGCACCGGGAAAATCGGACACGAATTGCGCACGGAGCGGCAGAAGCGCAAGGACAAGGACAGAGACGAAGACAAGGACTTCAGCACCGCCATCGTTTTCCTCGAGCAACTGTACCCGTTCCCGGAGGCAGAACTGCACGCCGAACTGGAGCGTCATGGCTCAGCGCGAGATATTGTGTGGGTGCAGGAAGAGCCGGCCAACATGGGCGCGCTTTTCTTCGTGCTGCCGCGCTTGAAACGCATCGCCAATGAGCGCCCGGTGCATTCGGTGAAACGTTCCGCAAGTGCGAGTCCGGCGACCGGCTCGGCCAAGGCGCACGAGGTCGAGCAGAAAACATTGTTGGCACTGGCGTTCACAACCCTCGACTGAAACATGCTTTCGCCTGAGAAAAAATAATGGCCCAGGAGCGAGCTTCAATCGATCCTGGGCCTGTCGCGATCTTATTCGCCGCTGTAGAGACGGGGCTTACCCCAGCTCCCCGTCGTCATTGGCTTACTTCCAGCTTACGGCCAGCGCTTGGCCGCATCTTCCCAGCCGGCAACGCGTGCCGGGCCGGTTGCGCCCTGGGCGGCAACCACCGGCGGAATCCGCACTGGCTGCGGCGCGGTGGCAGTTAAGCTCGGCTTGGGCGCTTCCGACAGCGCTTCTTTCTCGTCCGCCAGCAACGGGGCGGCGACGCGCAAGGCCTCCACTTCTTTTTCCAGCCTCGTCAGTTCAAGTTCTTTCTGCCGTAAGACTTCGTAAACATTCTTCATGCTTGGGCACCTTTATGTTGCAACCAGAGATTAAGCGCAGAGTATGGGTTCGACCGGCGATTTGTCAAGGAAAACAGCCACCCGCAAGTGCAAGGGTGGTTATCGAAGCCTGGTTATCGAAACACCACGACCGCGACCAGTATGCCCAGAATCAGCACGACGACCGCCAACAGATTGACGTGGTTCGCCAGCCACGATTCTTGCGCGGGCGCGGAGTTCACCAAAAAGGCCGGCACGAACTCCTCCCGCGCCGGCGCCGCGAAAGCCGCTGATGAGCCAGACGATGTGTCCTGCTCCGCCTCACCCTGCTCGATCTTTTGTTGCGCGATCTCGCCCTGCTCCTGCTCGCGCTGCTTCTTCTCGGAATTCTTCTTCTCGCTATCCTTCTTCTCGCAATCGAGGCAGAGCGTTCTCCCCTCGGAAACGGGGAATCCGCAGGCAGCGCATTTTTGCACGCGGCGCATGGCCTCCGGGACAGCAACGGGTTCGGACTCGGGTTCGAGCTCGGGTGCTGGTTCGGGCGCGGGCACCGGCGCTGCTACTGGCCGCGCTGTCACGGGCAACGATGACGAAATGACCGGCGGCTCGGCGGGCGGGACTGCGGGCACGGAGAATTCCGGGGTACCGGGAATGTCAGGAGGAATCGCCGAAGCCGGCGGCGCGCTGCTGGCCGTGGAGAGTTCAGGCAAAAGTTCGGGCAAGAGTTCGGGCAAAAGTTCGACGGGCTTCTCCAATTCTGGCCTCAACGCCGGCGCAGGTACGGATTTCTGCCGCTGCTCGGCCAGATCGAGGGCCGTCAATGTGAGGTCGGCCATGCGTTCCAGTGCGATCAGATCGCGCTCTTCGAAAGCGTAGGGATGATCGGAGAATAGTTCGAACAATCCGCGAACCTCACCATTACGCCGCAGCAACGGCAAAACCACGATGGATGCAATGCCCAGCGTCCGGCAGGCTTCCAGATTCACGCGCGGATCGGTTTCCGCGTTGTCGCAGCGCAGCAACTGCCGGCGGGCAATACTTTCTCCGGTCAATCCGGAACGAACCTGTAGCCGCGCCCCGACTGCCGGCGCGGAAGCGCCAGCGCTGGCGCGGCAAACCATCTCCTCACCCTGGGGCAGAGCCAGCGCAGTTCCAGTCGCGCCGGTGATGTACTGCGCCCGTTCCACCAACAACTGGAGTGCCGGGTCCAGTTCCGTTTCTTCAAGCGCGCGGCTCCCATTGGACCTGTCGCCAACTATGCCAACCGCTCCTACTACAACAGAAGATGGGTCCCTCCCTGCGGTCCTGTCCTCCGTGCTCGCGGAGGGGAATGGATCTTCGGGTTGGACGGATCCCTGCATGAAATTGCTGTCCAAGCCACCTTGCGGCGATCTTTCTTAGGGCAATTGAGAACAGCCAAAGATTCCGCAGAAAGGGGCTGAACCGAGTCTCGCCTTGGAGGCTCCAGCTGTCAAGGGCTGGGAGCAATGCCTGGGAGCGATGCCGTAGTTACTGTGCTTTTTCGTCCTTGTGCCGCAGCCATTCGATGAACATCTGCTCTTTTGGTTTGTCGTAGGCCATGAGCAGGTGGCGGATGCTGCGTCCGCTGACAAAGTGGCAAACCTCTTCGGCCAGATTCTTGGCGTGGTCGCCGGCGCGTTCGAGAGATTGCGTCATGAAGATAATCTGCAGGCTGGAGTGGTGCGCGACGTTCTCCGGATTCTCGATGTGGCGCAGGAAGATGATATTGCGCAGGCGGTCCATCTCGGCATCGGCGCGGAGCACGTCGATGGCTTTCTTGACATCGCGCTGAGAAAAGGATTGACCAACGTCGGCCAGCATTTTTTCGAGCACCGTCGCCATCTGGGTCAAGTCGCGAGCATCCTGCGAGTCGATGCGGCCTCCCGCAGCCTGCGCGCTGGTGGCAAAGCTCAAGAGCAGGTCCCCGATGCGCTCCAGTCCAATCATGACTTTCATGCACGCCAGCAGTTGCCGGGTTTCCGCTTCCGGGACGCGGGTGATGGTCGCGGTCACACCGGTGTCCACTTCCACATCGATGGCATCGAGTTCTTTTTCGCACTGCCGGATGGCGTTCAGGCGCGACATCGACCCCGTGGCAATCCCCTCGGCCGCGATGGCCGCGGCTTCGCGGGCCAGTTCGCAGGCCTCCACCGTGCGCTGCATCAAGCCCGAGTGCGAGGGCTCAGGCGGAGGCGTTTTTACACTGGCTGTGCTCATAGGCTTGTTGGATGCCGGATTCGCTCTGGTGGACGCGAGCGGTATCACTCCAGAGTGTGGCGCACAATCCCGGTTAAAGCATAATTCCCGGCGCCACGGGGCAGGTTACAACCCGGTGAATTTCTGGTTGTCGCCGCATGAAAAGATCAGATCATGGCTCAGTTCCCGAGTTGCTGACCACTGGCCAAGTGGCCACCCGATTCCGGGGTTGTGAGCGATGTTTCAACAACTATGCTCTGGTAGGCGCATAAAGGCCACATTCGGGTCGAAGGCCCATGTCGCACTCAGAATCCCGGTTCGAGGGTCAATGAGTCCGTTGTATGATCCGGCGCTTCCTTGATCCCAAGTCGCTTTCCGTAAAGTAGGACCAGCGTCAAGGCCAGCGAAAGGGCCAAAAGTGCCTCGACATAGGTGCTGCGGTCAATACCGCCAACAATGTGCGGTTGGGGAAAAACCACCACCGAAATATTGGAAAAGGAGTGATAGAGCATCACCGGCAGAAGTTTCTTGCCTGCCTGATTCCATATCCACGTGTACACGATGGCCTGTGCCGTCGTGGACAAGAAGAAAACCCAAAGCGGCGTCTGGGATTGGGTTGTGCCTGTGAGATAAAACAAGGGCCAGTGCCACGCACTCCACAGGAAACCAAGCAACAGACTCGCTATCACCGGATTCCATTTCGCCAGGAGCCGCGGCAGTACGTACCCTCTCCAACCGTAGTCTTCGTTAAACGGGCCGCCAAAGAAAAACCAAAGTACATACGTTCCCACGAGGTGTACCAGATTCGTTTCTATTCTTCTGCCGCCGGTCGTGAAGTACGCCGCTCCGTTCACCACCAGCGGGATCAGGACTACGAAAGCAAGCATTGGCAGAGGAAACCGTGGATTGAATCCGCGCCCCAGAAATACCGCGGCATTTCTCCAACCCTCTCGTTGGGCCACGAACACGCAGGCCATGAGGGTCGGCCCGAATCCGCCAATGACCAGCAGCGTTAGTTGGAGCGGCCCTTGACCGACGCTCCGTCCGAACAACCAGGCAATCAACCAGAAGGTCCAGGTGAAGCCGAAGGCAGCGAGAACGAACGAAATCGGGAAAGAGGGCTTCGAAGAATCAGGAGCAGTCAAGGTCGATTTCATGCGCCTCCCCTAGCGAAATAGCATCATAGTATAGACGCAACCAGAGTCTCCGCGTTTCGATGGGCGACATAGGTTCTGGTATCAATCTTGCCGCAGACAACCCTGATCTAGACGGGGCGGATATTCGAGACCGAACGAAGTGAGGAGGCGTTGCGTCTCAGTTGATGTAACCAGGCCTTAGCGCTTACGACCGGGATTGGGTAATCCGGGCCCTGGTCGAGTCACGGGCTACCCGGAACTTGCCCCGCCACCAATCTACGCGGAATCCGGCTCGGAAGCGGGCAGCGTGAACAAAAACGTCGAGCCGTGGTGGAGTTCGCTCTCGGCCCGAATCGTTCCCCCGTGGGCCAGAACAATATGCTTGGCGATGGCCAGTCCCAGCCCGGTGCCCCCCGATTCCCGCGAGCGCGCCTTATCGACGCGGTAGAATCGCTCGAAAAGACGCGGCAGATGCTCGGAAGCAATCCCCGGCCCGAAGTCGCGCACGTAGAACTCTACGCCGCTCTCCGCCGCGCGCGCTCCCAGAATAACTTTCTTCCCCGACGCCGCGTACTTCAACGCATTCTCGATCAGGTTGGAAAAAATCTGGTGGATGGCTTCGCGATCCGCATTCACACGGCCTGCCGGGACTGAGTTCTCAATCTCCAGCTCGACGCCCAGCTCGACACCATAAGACCGCGCCACTTCGCGGAAGCTTTCCAGAGCGTCCTGCAGCAGTTCTTCCGGGCTGACTCGCTGCATGTCGAACCGCTGCTCGCCCGATTCCACCCGGGCCAGCGTGAGCAGGTCTTCCGTAAGGCGGGTCATGCGGGCCGCGTTCTTGCGGATGATTTCCAGGAACTCGCGCACGTGATTGTCTGCCAGAGGACTGTCGAGCAGGGTCTCCGTGTACCCCTGAATGGAGGTCAGCGGAGTGCGCAGTTCGTGGGAAACATTGGCGATGAAATCGCGGCGGCTCTTTTCCATGCGCTCGGTCTCGGTAAGATCGCGGAGCACGGCAACCGCGCCCCCTCCGGGCATGGGCGCCGCGGTAACGTCGAAGGTGCGGCCGGAAACGATGGTGTTCGAACGCGCCGACGTGACCACCTGGTCGCGCGCCGCTTCTTGAATCGCGGCCAGAAAATCCGGGTCCCGGACGCTGTCGATCAACGGCGCATTCAGGCGGGGAGCATGCAGCAGCAGACGGTTCATGCCGCGATTGGCCCATTGCACGCGCCCGCCGGCATCGACCGCAATCACCGCGTCCTGCATGCTGTTGAGAAGAGTCTCCAGTTCGCGCTGGCTGGTTTGCACGCGCGCGTAACTTTCTTCCACCCGGCGGGTCGTCTTATCGAGCGCTGCCGCCACCTGTCCGATCTCGTCCGTCGAAGTGGACGCGATTCTCGCCGTCAGATCCCCACTCGCCACGCGGTCGGCAAAATTCACGATCCGCTGCAGACGCCGGCCGACATATTGCGAAGCAACCGCCGCCACCAGCACTGCGAATAGGAAAGCGCTGAGCGATCCCCAGAATAGGGCCTTACCCAGCGGACGATCCGTAATTTCGATCTCCGGCAGCGGATACGCCAGGCGCACCGCTCCTCCAGATACCGGCGCCGCCACGTACACAAAAGGAACGCTGAGAGTTCGACTGCTGCGTTCATCCATGCCGACTTTGCCGGCGAGGGCGGAAGCAAACTCCGGGCGATGCGCATGGTTCTCCATCGTGCTGGAATCGGCTTCCGAATCGGCCAGCACCTTGCCCGTGGGATCGATGACGGTGGCGCGGGCTCCCGCTGCCTGGCCTTCCTGCGAGGTAATGTCGGCCAGCGAGTGCTGCCGGTCCGTCTCCACGCGATAGGCGAACATCAGGGTTTTCTGTTTCAGATTGCGCTCGATCTGCTCGCGCAGCGTGCGCTCCCAGACCCTGTGCACGGTCACCTGCAGCGTGATCGCGGTGGCGCCAATCACCAGCAGAAACACAAACATCAATTTAAAGAAGATGCGGCTTCTCAACGCGCGACCTCAAAGCGGTAGCCGGCCCCCCGCACCGTCTTCAAGTAACGCGGGTTCTCCGGATCGGGCTCAATCTTTTCACGAATGCGCCGCACATAAACGTCCACCGAGCGCGGCGTGACGTATGCCGTATCGCGCCACACCGAGTCGAGCAACTGGTCGCGCGTGAAAACGCGTCCGGCGTGCCGCATGAAGTGGTCGAGCAATCGGAACTCGGTGGCCGTCGTCGGCACCTGTTTCCCGCGAACCGTCAGCGTCATCGCGCCGGGGTCGATGTGGATTTCGTCAATCTTGGTGGGCAGCGGCGGCAGCGGCCGCTCAAAACGGCGCAGCACCGCTTTGACCCGAGCGACCAGTTCGCGCGGGCTGAAAGGCTTCGGGATGTAATCGTCCGCGCCCAGCTCCAACCCCAGAACCCGGTCCGCCTCGCCGCTCTTGGCGGTCAGGAAAATCACCGGGACCGACGCCAGCGACACCGACTGCCGGATCTGGCGGCAAAGTTCCAGACCGTCTTTTCCGGGCACCATGATGTCCAGCAGAAACAGCGCCGGACGCTGCCGTTCAGCGTCGGTCACGACCAGATTGCCGGTCGAGTAGAGCCGCACGTTGAAGCTGGCTCCTTCCAGATGATGGCGAACCAGGCGCGAAATATCCGGGTCGTCCTCCACTACATAGATCGTCGGCTTCACGCGACCATTGTAGCTGGGAAGTGTTGCGATTTCGATACGAAGAACGGAGCGCTTCACATTTAGGCTCTCCCCTGTGTTCCCCCGTGCTCCCTGTGGTTCAAGCTCTTGTCCCTCGCCGTGTCTCTAGCGCAGCGCCATTCCCGCCTCCGCCGAAAAATCCATCGCCACAAATTCCCCGCGCAAAAATTTCGGAAACGCCGCGGCCGCGATCATGGCCGCATTGTCTGTAGAAAGCGCGCGTGACGGAAAGAAAACGGGAAGCCCCTGCATCCCCGCTTCGCGCTCAAAAGTTGCCCGCAATTCCCGATTCGCGGCCACGCCCCCGCTTACGAAGAGCGTTCGAACCTCATACTCGCGCGCCGCCGCCAGCGTCTTCACGACCAGATCGTTGACCATCGAGCGCTGGAAAGAAGCCACCAGATCGAGGACTTGCCGGTCGCACCGCCGGAGAATATCTTCGAGCGCCGGCTTGTCGATGCCCGCCAGCGCCCGCCGCCGAGCCTCAATCGCAGGTTTCAGGTTCTCGGTCTCGACGTAACGCAAAACCGCCGTCTTGATTCCGCTGTAGGAAAAATCGAAGTGCGGACCATCCTCGTCCGCCTGAAGTTGCTTATGATCGCCGAGCTTATGATCGCCCTGCTTATGATCGCCCCGCTTGTGATCGCGCCGGTCCGCGTGCTTGATCTGCGAAATCTGAAACCTGACCGCCTGCGGATCGCCGTGCGGCGCCAGCCGGTCGATGATCGGCCCTCCCGGATAGCCCAGCGCCAGCAGCTTCGCGACTTTATCGAACGCCTCTCCGGCGGCGTCGTCGCGTGTGTGGCCGATGTTCCGGTAGGTCCAGAGATTTTCCTGCAACTCAGCCAGATAAAGATGCGTGTGCCCGCCCGAGACCACCAGCGCGAGCACCGGAAAATCAAGGCCGCCATTTTCGCTTTTCCGCTGCTCCATTTGCCGTTGACCCAGCAACACGGCATGGATGTGTCCCTCAAGATGGTTCACCGCGATCAGCGGCTTCCCCAGCGCGAACGCCAGCGCCTTGGCAAAGCTGATGCCGACCAGCAGAGCGCCCGCCAATCCCGGCCCTTGCGTCACCGCGATGGCATCGACGGACTCATAAGTCTGTCCGGCGTCGGCCAGAGCCTGCCGCACCACCGGCACAATCGCCCGCAAGTGCTCGCGCGAAGCCAGTTCCGGAACCACTCCGCCATAAGGCTGGTGCGTCGCAGATCTGCGACGCCACCACGTTCGACAAGATCTCCTGCCCCGAGCGCACTACCGCCGCGCCCGTCTCATCACAGGAGCTCTCGATCCCAAGTATGTTCGCGTCAGGCATAATGGTGTCGGCATCATCATCGCGAGCAAAGTTCTAACCACAGGAAGCAGAGAATCACAGAGAACTTCATCTTGCTGACCTAAGATGGATCCAAGACGAGTCCCTCCCCTGTGTTCCCCTGTGCTCCCTGTGGTAAAGATCTCTGCCTGCGCACTCGTGCACATTGCGCAACTGCTAGTCTAAATGACGGAGACCGCGCCCTTGTCGGAAGCAAAAAAATGCGCGACGGAAATCGTCCGCGCCCTCCGCGAACGCGGACACCAGGCCTACTTCGCCGGTGGCTGTGTCCGCGATCTTCTTCTCGGCCGCGAGCCCGCCGACTATGACGTTTCGACCGACGCAACTCCGCAACAGGTCATGCAAATCTTCCCCCAGACCTTCGCCGTAGGCGAGCAGTTCGGAGTAGTGCTGGTGCCACAATCCGGTGGAGCGACGGGCGTCCTCGCCCGTCACGCTGCGCACCGTAATGGAGCCGTCGAGGTCGCAACTTTCCGCTCCGATATGGGCTACTCCGACGGCCGTCATCCCGACGAGGTTCGCTTTAGCAAAGACCCGCGCGAAGACGTCGAGCGCCGCGACTTCACCATCAACGGCATGATGCTAGATCCAGTAACAAACCAGATTCTGGATTTTGTCGGCGGCCGCGACGATCTGAAAGCCGGAATCGTGCGCGCCATAGGCGATCCCGAGCGCCGCTTTGCCGAAGACAAACTGCGCATGCTCCGCGCCGTGCGTTTTGCCGCGCGCTTCGATTACAAGATCGATCCCGCAACCATGGCGGCGATACAAAAGTTAGCGCCGAAAATTCACCAGGTCTCCTCGCGAGCGCGTGCGCGAAGAACTGACCAAGATGCTCACCGAGGGCCGCGCCCGCCGAGCTTTTGAGTTACTCGATGCGACCGGCCTCTTGCCCGAAGTCCTGCCCGAAATCGCCGCCATGAAAGGAGTCGAGCAGCCGCCGCAATACCATCCCGAAGGCGACGTGTTCGTGCACACCCTGCTGTTGCTGGAAAAACTTCCCGGCCGGCTGCTCAAAAACGCTAGCCTGGGGAGCGCTGCTGCACGACGTAGGCAAGCCGCCAACCTTCCGCGTAGCGCCCGACCGCATCCGCTTCGATGGCCACGTGGAAATCGGCGTAAAGATGGCCGCCGAAATCTGCCGCCGTCTGCGCTTCTCCAACGACGAGACCGATCAGATTCTGGCGCTGGTCGACAATCACATGCGGTTCGCGGATGTCCAGCGCATGAAGCAATCCACGCTGAAGAAGTTTCTCCGCCTGCCCGCCTTTGAAGAGCATCTGGAGTTGCACCGCATAGACTGCCTCTCCAGCCACGGCCAACTCGACTCGTATGAATATTCGCGCGACCAGTTGCAATCGATCCCGCCCGAAGCAATCCGTCCCACTCCGCTAATTACCGGCCGCGATCTGATAGAAGCAGGCTATGAGCCCGGCCCACGCTTCAAAGAAGTCCTGACCGCAGTAGAAGACGCGCAACTGGAGGGCCGAATCGCGTCGCGCGACGCGGCGATGGAGTTGCTGGCGCGCGAGTTCCCTCTTTGATGAGGCCCGTGTGGAGCGGACACTCCTGTCCGCTGCCGTTGCCTTTGGGGTTGTTTTTGTTTCTCGGCAGGGCGGAGACTTATGGGGCGAGATTGCGAGCAGATGTGCGGATCAGTGTGAGAAAATCAAAGTCAAAGGCAGCGGACAGGAGTGTCCGCTCCACACGGGCTTTCCTCCACCCAGAGCCATTGATAGTCTTGCGGTCTCTCCACCAGTCCGGCTCGCACCGGGTTCTTGCGGATGTAGTCTTGCTTTTCCTGAAAGCTTTCATTGCTTCGCAGTATGTGATCGAAGGATTCCTCTTGCCAGACGGGGCCGGAACTGCCCAGCAGTTTGTTTACATTTCGTGCCGACACTCCCTTGATCAGCTTTAGGATTGCGGGCAGACCGTAGGGCCATCCTTGCTCGTCTCGCAGTGGGGTCAGCAAAAGATGCACATGATCAGGCATCACAACCGCAGCGTGAAGTTGAATGCGTTTCCCGTCATCGTGTCGGCAGTGTTGAAGAACCACATCGCGAGCATTCGCCGGGAACGGGTCTCGATTCAACTTTCGGAAAGTCACAGAGATTGCCCGCTCGGCCTTCTGGTGATGGGGCAGGCGGCGTCGGTAGTCGTAGCGGTGGGACGGAACCTCGGAATCTGCCATGGGATCATTTGAAATCGCCAGGTATGGCTGCTGTCTGTGACGGCTGAACCGTGCGATTGGCCGGTTTAAGTGTAGAGCGGACACTCCTGTCCGCTGCCTTTGCCTTTAGCTCTTTTTCAGTCAAAAGGCGTTCCTTCAAGCGCTTGCTAATCGAACTGACGTTGACCTGAATCATGAAAAGCCAGGTGCCCCAAGTCTCGCGGTTTTCGAGAGCCTGCTCTGAGCGCCAGCCGAAGGATGGGATGCCGGGGCGTTCCCATTCCGCAATCCGCCCCCTGACCTTTTTCATCACATCCAGCCTGTGTGCGCCATCACAGACTTCGCAGCCCGGCCAGTGCGACAATGTTTTCTGATTAGGGCAGCGTAGAATTATGTCCGTCTTCAGAGACGGTCTGCAGAGCCGTCCCGACCATTTTCAGCTCTTTGACAATGTAAATCGATCCGCTGAGCAGGCATCACCCTCCCGAATCGGGAAGAAAATGGAGTATTTCTCCGCTAAGTCATTGGTTCTCAAAGACTTTAGCTCTAAGTCCTTTAAACCCAAAGATCTAGAGGGAATTTCCTCCTAACCCCATGATTCCAAACGGCAGGGGGGAGGGGGGGTACCCCCCATAAAATTGGCAATCTTTGCCAATTTCGGAAACGACCGCTGCAATCGACGAGGCCCTCTATTCCTAGTCCCGATCCTTGTCCTGCGTAGTTGTCTGCGCCGCATCTGTCGCGCCCAGAACCGGCTTTTGCAGATCGATCGGCGGCAATCCCGCCTTCCTCAGCTTGCCGTTCAGTTCCGGAATATCTTTTGACTTGAGTTGGACCCATGCGGACAGCTGCTCTTCCAGCGCCTTTTCGAGTTCGCCGAACATCGCTGCCTGCTGTGTCGTCGGCGCGGCGTCGGCGGTATCGAGCGCGCTGACAAGTGTATTGAAGCCGTTATTCAACCGAGCCAGGCTGCGGCCTGCGGGCGTGCTCAAGTAGCGCGTGGCGTAGTCGCCTTCTTCGCCCTCGATGGGCGCGGCTTTCGCTTCCAGGTCGGCCGCCGTCTTCTGGATCGCATCCGGCTTACGCTTTTCCCTGTGTCCCTCGGAGCCCGCCCTGAGCGAAATCGAAGGGCTCCCTGTGGTAAGGATTTTGGTCGAGAGCGCCTTCAACTGCGCTCGCAGGCTGCGCACCTGTTGCAACGCTTCGTAGTCTTGATGAAGAGCGCCGGCAATCTTCCGGTCGAGTTCGAATTGCCGGCGCAGATCCTCCGGCGAGGTTTTCACCCGCGGGTCCATGCGGATTTCGAGCGGCTGCGTGTAGCTCTTGCCGCCAACCGTAAGCACTATTTTGTATTGTCCGGGCAACACCGTCGCGCCCAGCGGATAGCGCGGCGTGTCGTGGTAGATGGCCGAGATTGGGTATTCATGTTCCAGCACGTCGGGCTCGGGATAAGCCAGGTCCCAGAGAAAGCGATGCATCCCCGGCGCGGCCGGCAAGGTTCGCGGCGGACGCACCCAGTAGGTCGGTACATCCAGTTCTTTCGCATTCACCGGCTCGGGCTTGTCGTCGCTCGAAAAATGGCGAACGGCTTGTCCCGATGAGGCATCGACAATTTCCAGCGTGACCGGAGCGGAAGGTGGCGTTTTCAGCCAGTAGTCGATCATCGCGCCATCCGGAGGATTCTCGCCGGCAGGTTCTTCGGGCGGCAGAGGCGTATCGGTGCTATTGTTCCGGCGCACGCGATAGGTGAGCTGCGGCGCGAAAAGAAACGCCCTTTCATCGGCGATCTCCGGGCTGAACTGCCGCAGCGGCGTGATGTTATCCAAGATCCAAAACGACCGGCCGTGAGTTCCGACAACCACATCGTCATGATGCACGACGAGATCGCGGATCGAGGTTGGCGGCAGATTCATCTGCAGCGACTGCCAATGATCGCCGTCGTCCCACGACACATACACGGAGCGTTCGGTGCCGGCAAAAAGCAGTCCCTTGCGTTCCGGATCTTCCCGCACCGTGTTGACGGGCTCGTCGGGCAGGCCGCTCGCGATCTTCTGCCACGATTTCCCGCCGTCGTGCGTGCGATAGATATAAGGATGCAGGTCGTCGAGCCGGAAGCGGTTCACCGCGGCGTAGGCAGTCGAGGTATCGAAATGGGACGCGTCCATCTGCGCCAGCTTGCTCCACGGAGTCAATTCCGGAGGCGTCACGTTTTGCCAGTTCTTGCCGCCGTCGCGCGTCACGTGAATCAGGCCATCGTCGGTGCCGGCCCAGATCAGGTTCGCGTCAATCGGCGACGGAGCAACCGAATAGATCACGCCGCGATGTTTGCCCTTCACGGGATCGGAGTCGATAAACGGCCCCAGAGTCGCAGGCGAGCCCGGATCTTCGCGCGTCAGGTCAGGGCTGACGATCTGCCAACTGTTGCCGCCATCGCGCGTGGCAAACAGCACATTCGATCCCAGATACAGCGCGTGCGGATCGGCGGCCGAGAAAATCAAGGGCGCGGTGCGATTGAAGCGATACTGCCCGGTGCGCAGAACCACCGGCGAAACGTCGCGCGTCTGGCCGGTGTTGCGGTCGAACACGGTGACCTTGCCGCCGTAGATTAGATTGGGATGCAGCGGATCGGGCGCGACGTAGCCATATTCTTCAACGCCGACGGTGGTCCAGTCGCGAAAAGTGATTTCGCCAAAGTCACTGCGGCTGGCGGTGCCGACCGAGCCGCTTTCCTGCTGGCCGCCGTATACCCAGTAAGGAAACTCGTTGTCGGTAATGACGTGATAGAACTGCGCCGTGGGTTGGTTGTACCAGGAGCTCCAGGTCTGGCCGCCATTCACGCTGATGGTCGCGCCCTGGTCGACGCCGAGAGCAATAATGTCGGGGTTTTCGGGATTGATCCAAATGGTGTGATAGTCGTCGCCTCCTGGCGCGCCCTTGATGGCGGTGAAATTCTTGCCAGCGTCATCGGAGCGGTAGGTCGTAGTGTTGGCCACATAGATCACGTCCTTATTTCGCGGATCGACGCGCACGCAGGCGAAGTCGGAGCCGCGTCCTGAGACGCGATCTTCGGTGTTGACCAGTTGCCAGCTTTCGCCGGCATCGTCGGAACGATAAACGCCGACGTTCTTCTGCGCGTCCACCAAGGCGTACATGCGATCGGGATCGCTCGGCGAAACGGCAAAACCGATGCGGCCGAGCCCATCGGTCTCAGTTGGCAGTCCTTTGGTAATTTGCCGCCAGTGGTCGCCGCCGTCGGTTGATTTGTAGAGACCGCTTCCCGGGCCGTTGTATTCGTCAAGGTTCGTCCACGGCGGACGGCGCGATGCCCACATGTCGGCAAAGATCACCAGCGAGTTTCGCGGATCGAACGCCAGGTCAATCGCGCCGATGTTTTCATCTTTATAAAGAACCTTTTGCCACGTCTGGCCGCCATCGAGCGAGCGGAAAACGCCGCGCTCGGCATTCGGGCCATAAGGATGGCCGAGGGCGGCGACAAAAACGCGGTTCGCATCCTTGGGATCGATGAGGATCGATCCAATCTGCTGTGCGTCGCGCAGCGCGCCATCCCGTTGACCCAGATGCTGCCAGGTGAGGCCCGCGTCATTGGACTTGTAGATACCGTTGCCTACAGAAAGATCGGGACGGCGCAGGCCTTCACCACTACCGACATAGATCGTATTCGGATTCGACGGCGCGACCGCCAGCGCTCCAATCGAACCGGAGGGGTGGTCATCCTTGGGCTGGTCATTATTAGGTTGAGGATCGAAGATCGGATTCCAGGTGCGGCCGGAATCCGTCGTCTTCCAAACCCCGCCGTTGTTCGGCGCCATGTAAAAGACATTCGGCTGGCCCGGAACACCGGAAATCGCCACGGTGCGGCCGCCGCGAAACGGGCCGATCATGCGCCAGTGAAGTTCCTGGTACATCGCCGGGTCATACGGCTGGGCGGAAAGCGCGAAAGGAAAGAGCAGGATGCAGAGCGCGGCGAGCGGAATCCACAAGAGTCGCTGGTTCACGGTTGTCCTCGAAGAGAGCTAAGGATAAACCACGGCGGCGGCAATTGGACAGTATCACCGAGTCGGTGCACAAGAAGCCCGATGCCGTAGGTCATCGCCTCCAGTAATGCCCAAGAAGCGAATTACGAGGGAGCGTTCTGCAGGGGTGGAGATGCGCGTGCAACCCGCGGGGGAGAAGATTAGAAACAGATTTGAAGGTCGGCGACTTCCTCACAATCTGAGGTTCATTCTTCAACTAACACTGCGCCCTGGTGACGATGGAACAATGGAACGATGGAACGATGGAACAGGAGATCTCTCGATGCGCTCGATGCAACGGCTTGGTCTTTCTCTGACTGCGGTATTCCTTCTCTCTTCTTCGGACACGGTCCTCATGGGCAAAGACCTTCGGGCCTTCTCTTGTTTTTCGTGAGAAGACAAATATCCCCAATTCTTGCACTAACGCAAAGACGGCATGGGCAGATTGCTAGACAGTGGGCCCAGGCAGGTTCCAACTAACACCATGCCCTGTCCTGGCGCCGGCGACGACAGCACGATAGCAGGATGGAACGATGGAAAAGGAGATGATCTCGATGCGCTCGATGCCATGGCTTGGCCTCTCTCTCACGGCGGTATTCCTTCTTCTCTTCTGCGGATGCGGCGCCACCGGCGATGGCAGCACTCCGGCGCCGCTGACTCCCGCTCCGCTGAGTGCCGCGAACATCAACCTGATCTTCGTGGTCAGCGAGGATTTGAATAACAATGCGTCCGGGGACGTCAACCTAACTACCGCCAATCTCACGAATCAGGGTTTGCAGCGGACGCTGCTCATGGCCCCGTTCCTCGAACAGAACGTACTCGGTGGGGAGAACGTAACCGGCATCTACGCGCTCGAACCGATGACCCATTTGCAAACCGCAACCACAGGCACTTACCCCGACATGGTGGCACTGGAGACGGTGCAGCAGTTCGCCATGCTGAATCAGATCACTCTGTCCGATGGCAATCAGGCCTTTACCGCAAACAGCTATCCGGTCCTGGCCTCGTATTCGGCAGACTCCATACCGGCGGGAGTGGAGCCGGGGCCCATCTGCGCGGCTTGCCAGGGTCTCGATTTCCAAGACCAGCAAAGCGACAACGAAATTCTGCTGAGCGGTATCGTCCAGGCCGACGTTCCGGGCTTTTATGTGTTCTCGGCGCCGTGGGAGACGGCCAGCGTCCTGTTGTCCAATATCAATACGCTCGAAGGCTATAACCTGACTCCTCCGGCGAGCTACATAAGTCCCAACTATATCTATGCGCTCTCGATCGCGCCGTCGGAAAGAAGCGCCCGCCTGATTACCTACAACAGCGATGTGAACCCGCCTTCCACCTACCCGGTGCTGCCGCCGCCGGCAATCGTGCCCACGCCCTGCGCAACGCCGGCTTTCACCATCGCCGTAACCGCCGCCAATGGAACCATTCCGGGGGATATCAACAAAACCGAGACGGTTTACATGATTCGTCATGCTGAAGCGCATCCGGTTGACTTTTTTGAAGATGGCAACTACGTTGCTGCGGGCGAATGGCGCGCCCTGGATCTTCCGAACGCACTGCGCGGCAAACTCAATCCGATTCCCAATCAGGTTTATTCCATCGACCCCGCTGTCGGCTTTGCGGCCAGCGCGAGCAATAGCAATTTGTCGTATGTCAGGCCGGCGTTGACCGCGGAACCGTACGCCATCGCCAACAACTTGCCCTTCAACCTGGCCGCCAGCGTCGACGTTTTCAGCCAGAATGCGCCCGCGTTAGCCACCCTGGCCAGCAATTATTTCTTTACCGGAGGCACGTTCTCCAACCAGACCCTGTTGGTCGCGTGGGAACACCAGCACATCCCGCCAACCATCAATGCGCTGCTGGCCACCTATAACTTTACTGGTCCAATTGCGCCCGATTGGCCGCCCAACGACTACGACACTATCTGGACGGTGACGCTGGACGACGTGGGCAACCTGACGGTGAACAACCAGCTCTGCGAAGGCATCAACTCGGCCACGCTGCCGGCTACAGCTCCGCAGTTCTAGTACGCCCAACAGTGCAGATCATCGGCGGATTGTCGGCGATGCCTTCTGCGGGGGTGGAAATACGCGTGCAGCCTACGGAGGCGAAGACTAGAGGCAGATTTGATGGCCGGTGACTTCCTCACGACCTGACGTTCATTCTTCGATTAACACCGTGCCCTGGCGCCGGTGACGATGGAAAAGGAGATCTCGATGCGCTCGATGCAATGGCTTGGTTTTTCCCTGACTGCGGTATTCCTTCTTCTCTTCTGCGCATGTGGTGGCACCGGCCATAGCCCCAGCCCCACTCCGACTCAGGCGCCCTCGGGCCTTGTCTACACCCCGGGAACGGCGACCTACACCCAGGGCGTGGCGATTGCGGCGAACAGCCCGGCCAGCACGGGCGGAGCTGTGACTTCGTATAGTGCGACCCCGCCCCTTCCGGCGGGTATCGTCCTGAACACCAGCACGGGCGTGATCAGCGGGACGCCAATAAAGGCAACCGCCACGACCACCTATACGATCACGGCGTCGAACGCGGCGGGTTTTACCACGGCGCCGCTGACCATCACGGTGAATATCGCGGCTCCAGCGGGCCTGGCTTATTCGTCGCCCACGGCATACTACACCGTGGGAGTGCCCATCCCGGAGAACGTCCCGACCAGCACCGGCGGGGCGCCGACCACGTACGGTGTGAGCCCGAATGTGACCTATGCTTACAGCGTGACCCCGGCCCTTCCGGCGGGCCTGAACCTGAGCATCTCCACTCCACCCTACGACCCTGACCCGCCCACCATCAGTGCGGGCGTCATTAGTGGAACGCCCTCGGTGTTGGCCACCCTCGGCACGAGCACGTACACGGTAACCGCGTCCAATCCGGCTGGCTACACTACGGCGACGCTAACCATCACGGTGAACGCCGCGGGCGCGGACTTGGCCCCGGTGGGGTTAGCGTATAGCACCCCCGCGCCGGTCTATGTCGCCGGTGTACCGATTACGCAGAACGCGCCATTGCCCAGTATCACCGGCGAAGCTCCGATCACGTACAGTGTGAGTCCGGCTCTTCCGGCGGGTCTGACCTTCAGCGCCAGCACCGGCGCCATTGGCGGAACCCCCGCGGCTCCGTCCTCCACCATTGTGCCCCCCCCGCCCAACACGACCGACCACACGGTAACGGCGTCCAACGCGGCGGGCAGCACCACCGCGCCCCTGACTATCACGGTGTATAACGCGCCCCAATCCGTTCCCAATGTGGGTCAATCGATTACGCCTTTGGCAACCCCGGGTTCCAGTTTCCAATTTCTGGACACCGGCATGGTAGTGACCGATCCGATCGATACGCAAGTTGCCCCGGTAGAATGGCTGGCCGGGTACGGGGCCAGCAGCACGGTGAGCCCGGATGGCAAGACACTGCTGGTTTTGACCAGCGGGTACAACCGTGTGTTTCAGGTTGCGTTCCCGTTCTTCGACCCGCAGTACTCGAATGAGTACGTGTTCATCTACAACATTCAATCGGGCACGCCGGTCTTTGAGCAAGCGGTGCCCATCCAAAATGCCTATCACGGGATTGCCTGGGATCCTTCCAGCACGGCTTTTTACGTGTCCGGCGGCATGGGCGATGCGGCCTTCGGCACCGACCCCGTCCCCTATTACTTTCCCAATGGAACTTTGGCGACGAACAATGGCGACAATGTCCACATCATCGCTCTGCAAGGCGGGACTTGGGCGAGCGCCGGCGAACTCGACTTGGGCCAAAGTCCGAACCCACCGGGCCTGGGACACCCCTCGGGCAACGGCCTTCCCGTGCCCAACGATGAATTCGCCTCGGTAAACGCCGCGGTTTTCGTGGCTCCTTGCGCCGCCGGAGTGGCGATTTCAAACGATGGCAATATGCTGGTGGTGGCGAATTATTATAACGACTCGATCACGGTGTTCACCGGAGGCCTGAGCATCTGGGAACAGCAATGGCGGCCCTATCCGCAAAACACGGGTTCGCTGCAAGGAGGACAAGGGACGCTGCCCGGAACGGAACTCGACCTGCGCCCCGGCAAGGCCCTTTCCAATCCGACGCCGGGCACAGCGGGCGGCGAATATCCGTTTTGGGTGGTGATGACGGGCAACGGATCGCCGGCTACACCCTATACAGCGTACGTCTCCAGCCTTCGCGACCGCGAGATCGACGTAGTCACCATGACCAAGAACACGCCGTGCAACCAGTTCGACTATTGCACCTATACGCCGGCCGTAACGGCCCGGATTCCCGTGAAGGGCCAGCCGAACAAGATGACACTGAATCATCTGAACCAGGCCCAGCCCCCGACGCTGCTGTATGTTGCCGAGGACGAGTCGGATACGGTGGACGTCATCAACCTCCAAACCAACACGGTGGTCGAGAGTATTCCGGTGATCGCGCCGCCGTCCGTCATGCAGTCTTTCTCGCTAACGCAGTTTACGGGCGCGAACACCAACAGCGTGACGCTGGCGGAGCCGTTGGAGAACTATCTCTACGTGACCAATGGCAATCTGAATAACGTGGCGGTGGTGGCGCTCGGCGGAACCAATAGCGGCGACCAGGTAGTCGGTCTCATTCCCACCGGCTGGTATCCGAACTCGGTAAGCCTCAGCAACGCCAGCGGCAGCACTTGGGCGTACGTGGTCAATGCCAAATCGCCGACGGGCCCGAATCCCAACTGGTGCTATGGCTTTGGGCCGACCGGGTACCCTACTTGCGCTCCCGCGAATGAATACAATCCCCAGTTGACCAAAGCCGGCCTGCAGAGCTTCCCGCTCTCGAGCGCCATGGCGCAGCTTCCGACGCTGACCAAGGACGTAACCACGAACAACCGGTTCGCGAACACCTCCAGCACCAGCTCGGTGATGGCGGCGGTGCATGCGGGCGTCCAGCACGTCATCTACATCCTCAAGGAAAACCGGACCTACGACCAGATTCTGGGCGACCTGGGACGCGGCAATGGCGATCCCGCTTTGGCACTGTTTGGACAGGCAATCACGCCGAATCTGCACAACCTGGCGCAAACCTTCGTTACCCTCGACAATTTCCGCGCCAGCGCTGAAGTCAGCAACGACGGATGGCCGTGGAGCACTTCAGCTCGCGCTCCCGACGTAATCGAGCATCAATATCCGGTCAACTATGCGCAACGCGGCCTCAGCCTGGATGGCGGTACGAATCGCAGTGTGAACGTTGCCCTGCCGACCGTGGCCCAGCGCCAGGCCTCCGATCCCCTTTTTCCGGGTGGAGCCCTTTCGCCGGACGTGCCGGACGGAGAGGATCTGTTACCGGGCCAGACCGACGTGAGCTGCGCCGGATGGACCGAACGATGAAATCAATACCGGCTATTTGTGGAACAACGCGCTGCGCGCGGGTCTCACGGTTCGCGACTATGGTTTCTTTGTAGATACGAACCTGCTATAACGAGCCCGCCTGCCAGACTCCGCTGGCGCACGACCCGTTTGCCACCAACACCATCGTGGCCCCCTCCACGAATGTCGCCCTGGCGCCCTTTACCGATCCGTACTTCCGCGGTTTCGACCCCTCATTCCCGGACTACTACCGCTTCAAGGAGTGGGAGCGGGACTTCGATACCAATTACGCCACGGGTGGAATGGCCAATTTGACCCTGGTCCGCTTCATGAAGGATCACACGGGAAACTTCGCGGTCGCGATCGACGGCGTGAATACTCCGGACCGCGATGAGGCCGATAACGACTATGCGGTGGGCATGCTGGTCGAGAAGATCGCCAACAGCCCGGTATACAAGAACAACACCCTGATCTTCATCGTGGAAGACGACGCGCAGGATGGCGGCGACCACATCGATTCGCACCGCACCACCGCGTATGTGGCAGGCGCCTATGTGAGGAATGCGCTGGTCTCCACGGCGTACAACACCATCGACTTTGTGCGCACCATGGAAGAGGTTTTGGGCCTGCAGCCGATGAACCTGAACGACGCGCTGGCGAATCCCATGACTGACGTCTTCAACACGGTGCCGAACCGGGATTGGACCTTTACCGCCGCGCCGGCGTCGATCCTCTACTGCACCAATCTGCCGCTGCCCCAACCCGCGCAGCCGTGCAACAACCCGACGCCGGACGCGAAGTACTGGGCGCGAGTTACCCAGGGGATGGACTTCACCGACGCAGATCGCGTCGATGGCGGGGTCTTCAACCGCATTCTCTGGAAGGGGATGATGGGCGACAAGCCTTACCCGGCCGCGCCGACCGGAAAGGACTTGCGGCAGAACCGCGAGAAACTACTCGCCGATTACCGGCGGTCTCTAACCCAAAAGGCGGCGCAGAAACCGAAGACGGTCAAGGACTGAGCGCCGAATGGTAAGGCATTGACTGGAGACACGCTCTCCTATAAAGGCTGGGCACTATGAATGGACTCTCCATTCCACAATCGTTTGAGGCGTTAACCGACCGTTTGAGGCGTCTCGAAGAGGAAGAGAGAAAACTTTCCCGTCCACCTCGCCGGCCGTTAACTCTAACTCTTGAAAAACGCAGCGCCGTGCCCGCCAGGACCGATGGGAGATGCCAACTTTGCGGCGGACACATAACCGGGCCAAAATTTGAGGCTGACCATGGGCTCGCTCACGCTGCCGGTGGGCGGGACGCACTAATAACTATCTTGCGGCTCACGGTCTGTGCCTTGGTTCTCGTTAGTTTCTTTCGGCCGAAGAGTTTCCATCGATCTCAGTAACGGGCACTCCGATGGAACGATTTGTCGAGTTCTGCAAAAGGATGTCAACCCGGACGCGGCCCGCAAGACTACCCCCCAAACTACTAGGACAAACCGGACGGGATGACGGAAGCTGAAGCAGCGGGAGCGCTCGCAAGGTAGCGCCGCAGCGCATCCTGCCATTCCGGCATGTGGATGTTGTAGGCGTGCAGGCTGTCCGGCGATAGAACGGAATAGGCGGGCCGCCGCGCCGGCCGCGGGAATTCGGCGGTGGTCACGGGTTTGACTTTGGTTGGCATGCCGGACTCGCGCACGATTTCGGTGGCAAACTCGTACCACGTGCAGTTGCCGGAATTGGTGATGTGCACGATGCCGCGAGCCGGCGCGCGGCAAAGTTTGACGAGGGCGGATGCGAGATCGCGCGTGAACGTCGGGCTGCCCCGCTGATCGTTCACCACGGAAATCTCAGAACGGGTTGACGCCAGCTGCAAAATGGTTGCGGGGAAACACTTGCCTCCGTGGCCGAACAGCCACGAAGTCCGGGCGATGCAGACCTCGGGCAGAATCTCGAGCAGCCGCTCCTCGGCCCGGGCTTTGCTCTCGCCATAAACGCTCGCCGGACTCCTGGCATCATGGACTTGGTAGGGCGATCCCTTAGTGCCGTCAAAGACGTAGTCGGTGCTGATGAACAGCAATCGCGATCCGGCTTCGCGGGCGGCCTCGGCCACGTTGACGGCGCCCTCGCAATTCACCGCGAACGCCAGGTCGCGGTTGGACTCGCAACCGTCCACGTCGGTGTAGGCGGCTAACAGGAGAATCCACTCGGGACGGGAATCGCGAATCACGCCGCGAACGCGCTCGTGGTCGCGCAGATCGGCGTCTTCGACCGACAGCGCCGTCAATTGAACGTGCTCACCGCTCAGCGCTGGAACCAGATCGTGGCCAAGCAGTCCGGAGGCGCCGAATAACGTGACGCGCATAGTGGCATTGTAATCCGGATTTCCAATTTGATCTCTCGCTCTAAACCTTCCGGCATTCGTTGCCGTCCCGTGTTCATGCAGGTTTGCACCCTGGGGCCTGCTCGGTGGCAAGTCATCACGTAGAGACAGCCGCCCCCGGCTGTCCAGCCGAGCAAAGCTCGGCAGCGGTCTGTCGATGGAGATGGGGAAGGGTTAAAATACATTTGCGAAAAGTCTGAATCTAAAAATTCCGCCGTAGACCATCCGGGTTGTCTGCGGCAGGGCACGGTTCGCGACTGCACCAACAAAGCTCGGAGAAATCCAACCCATGAAAAAAAGCAATTCAAGTTCCACCCCGGTCCTGCCGAACCTGTTGAGTGGTGTGCCGCTGAGCTACGTGCCGCCGGTTTCGGCTGCAGATGCGTCTCGGCCGGGTGCGAGCCTTGGCCTCGCCTCGGTGCCAAATCTGCGCGATGTCGGCGGTTACGGCACGAAGGACGGGTGGGTGGTACGGCGTGGTGCCGCCTATCGCTCCAACCAACTGAATCCGGTGCAGCCGGACGACATGAAGAAGCTGGCGGCGCTCGGGCTGAAGAACTGCTTTGACCTCCGCACCGCGGCAGAGCGCGAAGCCCGTCCAGACGAACTGCCATCGGGGGTGAAGAGCGTCTGGCTCAATGTGGTCGCGGATGCCACAGGAGCCGGTCCGGCAGAACTCGCAGAGTTGCTCAGCCATCCCCAGGAGGCCAACGAAGCGCTCGGCGGTGGAAAGTTGGCGAAGATGTTTGCGCGGCACTGTCGTAAGTTCATCACCCTGCCGAGCGCGCAGGCCGCGTTTCGGCAATTGTTCGTCGCGTTGAGCGACGAAAAACAATTGCCTTCTCTGTTCCATTGCAGCACCGGCAAAGACCGCACCGGTTGGGCATCGGTCGCGCTGCTCACCGTGCTCGGCGTGCCCGAAGACCAGGTCTATGCGGACTACCTGCGCAGCAATGAATACCTCCTTCCCGCCTATCGGCCCTATATTGACGGCTTCGTCGCTGCGGGCGGCGATCCGTCCATCCCGCCAGGCATCCTGGGCGTGAAAGCCGAATACCTCAGGGCCTTGTTCGACGAGGTGAAAACCCAATACGGCAATATGGAAGGGTATTTCGAAAAGGGCCTCGGCATTGACCGAGTGGGCCGGCAACGGCTGCGTGAGCGTTTTCTCGAAAGGCAATAGCTCCGAGGGCCCGCCAACCGGGAATTGGTTTTTTTCGAGAACGACACCAGCCTCTCAGCCCTGTAAATGGGAACTCCGCGGACAAGATTGAACTCCCCGCGACCTTATCTTCTCGGTACGCGTCTCTACTCGGTCTCGGTCGATTGCGGTGTTCGTAGCCGGCGTCGCAGGGCGTGCAGGATGAGTACTCCGCTGATGCCGAAGCAGAGGACGGCGGCAAACGCGACCACATCGAGCATACGGCGCGTCATGCGGAGGTAATCCGCGAACAGCGACACCATGGCACAAAGAATGCCGAGGACGTTAAGCCAGAGAGGAGAATGAATACTGGGAAGATCCCGGCGAAACCAAACCTGGAGCAGCAGCGCGGCCAGCCCGATCGCTGCTACCACCACCAAAGCGACGGGACTGTAAAAAGCGTTCGGCCCGGTATAGATCACGACCAGCGCCAGCGCCAGCAGGAGCAGACCGGAAGCAATTACAGTCCACCGGCGCGCCACCTTGGATTTGGACTGGGACCCGGACCCGGAACTCGTCACCGAGCGATCTCCTCGCCTTTCCGCATTTTGCCATTGTATCCGGTCGGCCTTTCCTTCTGTGCTCAGGCGTTGCTGCTCGGCATCCATTCCGCCGGGCGATGCTCGCCGTGCGACATCGCGTAGAGGACCAGTTCCACACGGCTCGAAATCCCCACCTTATCGAAGATGCGCAGCAGATATTTCTTGATGGTGTGTTCGCTGAGCCCCAATTCGACAGCGACGCCCCGGTTGGTCATGCCGTCGGCTACGAGCGCGACTACCTGCTCTTCGCGAGGCGTCAACAGGAACCTCCCGCTGGAGTTGACCACACGCAGTGTGGGCACCTCCGATAAAGCATCCAGCACGTAATTCATCTGCTGGCTGTTCAGCCAAACCTCTCCCCGGTAAACGCAGTGGATGCACTTGCAGAGCATCGAAAAAGGAGTGTGGGTGAAAAGAAAAATGCCCTTCACGCCGGCGCGAAAGGCGTTCACCACCAGTTCGCGGTCGTCGCTCTCGGCCAGCAGAATGGGAACGACTTTCGGATACGAAATTCGCAACCAGCGCAGCAGGCTCAAGTCCGGCAGGTGGTTCCCCGCAATCAAAACCACGTCGGCGTGATTCGATTGCATGAAGTTGTGGAGAGCAGACGTCTCCAACGCGACCGCGGAAACCTGAAAGTCGCGCCGGCTTTTCAAGGCCCGCGTCAAGAGTTGAGATTGAATGGGACCCGAATCGGCGACCAGGACTTGCACTACTTCGGTCCCGGCCGGACTCGTTTCCCGTGGGCTGTTTCGCAGGGTGTACGGTTTTCACGCTCCCATTATGCCCAAGAGCGCCCGGACCGGATGTAGGCCCCATCACACCCAGTTGGTGATGAATCCTGCGCTCTATACCTACTTTCGCGGGGCTACTCTCGGGCACAGGGTTCGCAGCGGTACTCTTCCACATCGGTGTGGGCCCGAGGCCAGAAACCCACCCCTGGCGGTCCATCTGCCGATTTCATCACCTTTCCACTGGCGGGAACGTGCCCTGTACCTCGGTAGACAGTACTTTCCGAGTCTTGTTGTGTTCGCTACGCAACGTTAATTTGTACGCAACAGCTCAAACGCCCGAGCTGCTATGGTTCGCCGTTCAGAGCAACGGTGAGAGACCGGAGATGAATGTACTTACTAGACAAGTCGTTTTGGGGGCTGCGGGCATGCTCATCCTGCAGCTAGCCGTGGTCACTTGCGCTCAGGAGACTGTACCGTCGGCGGTTTCGGCGCCTGGGTCCTCTGCTCCGCCAGCCGGCAAGCTCGCGGCGGCGGAGAGCTCGCAGAGCCAGGACCGGTCCGGCACGGACGGCTCCACCCACGGAGCGATCACACAACCCGGGAAAGCGGGTGGCATGGGAGATCCTGCATTCGGAGGGGAGCGCCATCCGCTTTATCGGCTTTCGAAATCGGATACGGTGGAAGTAAGTTTCACTTTTTCTCCCGACTTTAACCAGACTTTGACGGTGCAACCCGACGGCTTCGTGATACTGAAAGGTGCGGGCACACTGTTAGCGGAAGGACTCACGGTTCCGCAGATGCAGCAGGCGGTTGTTTATGCTTACCGCGGCTTTCTGCACCAGCCCGAGGTCACCGTGGCCTTAAAAGACTTTGACAAGCCTTACTTCCTCGCTTCGGGCGAGGTGGCACGGCCAGGAAAGTATGAGTTGCGCGGGGATCTGACCGTAAACGAAGCGGTGGCGATTGCCGGCGGCTTCACGCAGCAGGCCCGTCATTCGCAGGTCGTTCTGTTTCGCCGGATTTCCGCGTACGTAGCCGAGTCCCACGTAATTGACCTCAAGAAGATGCTGGACTCTCGCGATCTTCGCGAAGATCTCCACCTTCAGCCCGGCGACTTTGTTTTTGTGCCCCAGAGCCGGATTTCAAAGATACGCAAGTACGTTCCGACCAACTCTATGAGCTGGTACATGAACCCTTTGCAGTTTTAGCGGAAAGGAGCAGCAGCATTCACTGATTGCGTCTTCAAAATCTGGCGAGTTCCCATAAAGCCCGCCGGGTGTGATCGGCTTTGCTGTACGATCCATGTCCGCGGAATGGAACAGAAACTCGCACCCCCCGCTTTCTCCCACGCCCCGCGAGCTTGCGGCCACGCTGTTCCGGCGTCCGCGACTCGTAGCCTCCTCTTTTGGGTTCGTGTTGCTGGCGGCGATGCTCTTCGTCGTCTCTTCCGCCCGCTATGAATCGCACTTCAAGGTTCTGCTGCGGCGAGGCCGCTTTGACCCCATCGTCTCTTCCCAGCCCCCCAGCGCCATGGATTTCACTCGTCCCGATATTACTGAGGAAGAACTCAATTCCGAAGTCGAACTCCTGCGCGACGAAGATCTCCTGAAGCAAGTTGTGGAAATGGCGGGACTCGTTCCTGCAGACACTCCGAACATCGAGCGCCCAGCCGAGATCGAACATGCCGTTCGCAAGCTGGCGCACGGTTTGGATGTCGAAGCTCTGAAGAAGTCGAACCTTATCCAAGTCCGCTACAAAGACACCAGTCCGGAACGAGCCGCCCGCACACTCTCAACCCTCTCCACCCTCTACGTACATAGGCACACGAATCTCCAGCGGCCCCCGGGAGAGGTCCAGTTTTTCGACCAGCAAACCGCCGCATACGAAAAGAGACTGCATCAGTCCGAAGCCGAACTGGTGCGCTTCACTCGTGCTCGGGGCGTGGTTTCGGCGGCGCTGGAACGAGATATTGCGCTGCAGAAGTTAGGTGAGGCGGACGCGGCGTACCGCCAGATCGACCAGGATCGGGTCGAGACCGAGCACCGCATCGCGTCGCTGCGCGAACAGCTCAAGTCGTTCCCCTCTCGTTCGGTCACCCTCAAGCGCTGGGCCGACAATCCTGAGGTTCTCGAAAAGATGAAAACGCGTCTGCTGGAGCTCCAGCTCAAGCGCACCGAGCTTCTCAGCCGCTTTGAACCGTCTTACCGGCTGGTGCAGGAAGTGGAACAGGAAATCGCGGACACTCGCGCATCGATTGCCGCCGAAGCGCTCACCCCGGTGCGCGACGAAACCACCGACAAGGATCCCAACTACGAGTGGGCCCGCATGGAAATGGAAAAGGCCCAGGTGCAGTGGGATGGCTTGCGGGCCCGGCAATCCGACGCCTCCACCCAGGTCGCATCCCTGCGCACGTTCGCCCAGCAGATGCAATCCGACTCGGTGGATCAACAGGACCTGATGCGCGCCGCCAGGGCCGAGGAAGACAACTACCTGCTCTACCTTCGCAAACGCGAGGAAGCGCGCATCGGCGATGCGCTCGACGAGCGCCGCATCCTCAATGTGGCCATTGTCGAACCACCCGCAGCCCCGGCCTTGCCCGCGCACTCCGTGCTCCTTTATTTCCTGCTCGCTTTCGGACTGGCCATGGGGTTCAGTGTCGGCATCGCCTTCATGATGGAGTACTTTGACCCGACGATTCGCACTCCCGACGAAGCTTGCGGCCTACTGGAAGTACCGGTGCTGGCCTGGCTGCCGGCGCCTGAACCCGCGGTTCTGCGTCCTTTTATTAGTCGGATCGGCCGGCCCAAGGCGGTGGTCCCATGAACAGTCTCCTTGGGCTTCTGGCCGAAACACCGCCTGCCGCTGAGCAGCCGCGCGTAACTCCGATTCGCGAGCAAGCCCGGCGCCAAGCAGTTTCTCCGGCAGCTTCGGTTCAGGATGAGCAGATTCACGCGCTGGTTCAACAACTCTTCTTCCGGCGTGAATCGAAGCCCGTGCGGCACGTCGGATTTGTCGCGATCGAAGCATCGACTGAGACTGCAACCCTGTGTTTGGACGTCGCCAGCGCTCTGGCTGAAGCGGACAGCTACGACGTCGGGCTGATCGATGCCCACCCGGACTCGGTCCCCCTGCAAACCAAACTGCAGATTCCGTCCTCCAACCGTGAGGAGGCCAGTTGGCCGATGGCGCCACGGCTCTGGATGGTTCCTCGCCAGAGCTGGCTGCCGGACGCCTGCGGGCAGCGGATCGCCGAACAGAACTTATCGCGGCTCCGCGAACTCACGACGGAGTTCGACTTTTCCATTCTGTCGTGTGCTCCCGCCTCCTGGCTCACGGCCAGCATTGGCCAGACCTGCGACGGCCTGGTGCTGGTGCTGGCCGCCAACAAAACAAGACGCCTCGTCGCCGCTCAAATCAAGGATCAGCTGAGCAAAGCGCAAGTTCCTCTGCTCGGAACCGTCCTCGCGGAACGTCGTTTTCCTGTGCCGCAAGGCCTGTACCGGAGTTTGTGAATCCTATGAGCGAATTGACCACAAATCGACTATGGAACACCCTACCCAAAGATTCCCCCTCGCAGTATGCCCGTATGATTCTTGGGACTTCTGCAAAGGCGCCTTCCAGGCTCGCGCCAACGGCCGACACCACACCCGCACGTCCCGTTAACACGACCAACGAAAACGTCACGAGACGCACTCAGGCGCGAACGCTTAGTCAGCTGATTCTGCCGCAAACTACCGTTGATCGATTCACGCTTTGTCAGTTGGTGGCTGCCGACTTGATCGTTCTGGTGGCAGTGTGCGGCGCGTTATCGCTCTTCTCCCCCGCTTGGGGCCTGCCGTGGGCTTATCTGCCGATCTTTGCCGTTCTGGTAACGCTCTTCGGCTTCTGTGAAGGGCTCTACAAACGCGCCGGGGATCCATCTCCCGCCGGGATCGTCCCCGCACTGGCGCGGTCAACCCTGTTCGCGATCGGACTGGTCTTCATCGCGGCGTGGGACGAAATGCGTCCTCTCGCCGCCGCCAGAATATTTGCCAGCAGCCTGGCTGGCCTGGCGCTCTTGCGCCGGTTGCGGCAGATGGAATGGAAGCGGCGGCGGCGCGAAACGGAATCGCGCAAGATCCTGATTATTGGCGGGGGTCCGGTCGCTCGCTCCGTTGCTCGGGCACTGCGCAACGATCCTCTCCAGCGCGCAACCGTCTGCGGCTTCGTGGATGACGATCTGCCTCTTTCCCCGGCGGTATTGGGACGAATCGAAGACTTGGACTGGCTCGCCGCGCCGAATTCATCGATGAGGTCATCCTCGCTCTCCCCGGTCAGACCGCCCAGACGCGAAAAGCGGCCGAGGCTGCGTTTCGCAATCACCTGGACATTCGTGCTGTGCCCGATCTGCCCCCGGGTCCGTGGCCAGACTCAGGCATTGATCGCATCGGAGAAGTGCCGGTCATTACTCTTCATCGCGAACCATCGCCCAGCGCCACCTTATTTTTGAAGCGTTTACTGGATCTCACCGGCGCGACGTTGGGCCTGGTGTTGGCCGGTCCTCTCATGGCGATCATGGCCCTGCTCATCCGGTTGGACTCGCCCGGTCCGGCCATCTACTGCGCGCAACGCACCGGAGCCAAAGGCCGCCGCTTTTGTTGCTACAAGTTTCGCTCCATGGTGACCGACGCCGCCCACCTCAAGGAAGACTTGCGCGCCCGCAACCAGAGACAAGGCCCGATCTTCAAAATTAACGGCGACCCCAGAATCACCCGCATCGGCCGTATCATCCGCCGCTACAGCCTCGACGAACTCCCTCAGCTCTGGAACGTGCTGCGTGGGGAAATGAGCCTGGTTGGACCGCGGCCTCATCCCATCGACGAGGTCAACCATTACGAACTTCACCAATTCCGGCGCCTGGACGTGAAACCCGGCATCACGGGCCTCTGGCAGATTACGGCGCGCGGCTGTCCGTCGTTCGAACTCAACATGCACCTTGATCTCACCTACATCGAGAACTGGAGCCTGCGCCTGGACCTGCGCATCCTCGCCAGCACAGTTCGTGTGCTGTTCGCGCCGGAAGGAGCCTGACTCTCGCCATGAGCAGCCGCGCCCTAGCTTTAACCCAGGACAGCGACGACAGCCCGCTTTGGCGTGCTGCCGGTCTGCTGCTTCGCCCCCTTCACCTGGGATTGGCTTTTCCCTCCATCCTTTATGTGGGCGCGATGACCATTTTCCTGTTTCGCCCACCAGACCTCTTTTCTTTTTACGCCGACCGAATCGCGTTCGGCATCCTGGTCTTCTTCGTGGCTCTGCGTACCATGGCGCTCCGCGACAAGCTTCCGTTCTTTGCCGGACTCAGTTTGCCCATGCTCAGTCTCATGGCGCTGGCCGTGCTCCGCGCGCTTCGCGAGCCGTTCGACGCACAAGCCTGGAGCATTATCGCCAGCAAATTCATCGTTCCTTTTGCGCTTTTTCACCTCGCTGTGCTGGTCTTCCGAGGCGCATCCCAACGACGACACTTCGAAGTCTTCGTCGTCCTTACGCTCGCCTACCTCATTTTCATTGCCATTGCCTTCCTCGCGGACGCCCGCTCACTCATCTTTCCGCGTTTCATTCTTGACGAAAGCCTTGGCTTTCATACCGACCGCGCTCGCGGCCCATTTCTCCAGGCGGTGGCCAACGGCGTTTCGTTGAACCTCCTTGGGATTCTTGTCCTTGCGCTTCCGCAAAAGCGCAAAGCCAAAACCGTAGTCTGGTTGCTCTGGCTGGCCCTGCCCCTGGCCGTGCTCGCCACCATGACGCGCGCCGTTTGGATCTCGTTCGCCGTCTCCACCATCGTTCTCGGATTCCGCATGATCGAACGCCGTCTGCAAGCACTGTGCGTTCTGTTGGCGGTTGTAGGTCTCTTGCTTGGCTTGGCCATCGGCCTCAGCAACCATTCGCTGAAGACCGCCCTTTGGGACCGCACCGGAGAACGCGGTCCAGTGGCAGCGCGCCTGTCCGTGTACGATGCCGGCTGGGCGATGTTTCAGGAGCGTCCGTTGACGGGTTGGGCTCCCGCGGGCATGTACGCCGAGCTTGCCCGCCGCATGGAGGGCTACCACCTCCGCACCTATTACGTGCACAACACTTACCTTGCCTTGCTGGTTGAGTTCGGTCTTCCGGGGTTGGCCCTGTACGCCGTTCTTTTCTTCAACCTCTTCCGCCTGGCGTGGCACAGTCCGCCCGGTGAGCCCGGCCCCGTCGCCGCGCTGCGCAAGGTCTGGCCCATCCTGCTCAGCGTTTATCTCTTCAACGCTTTCTTCGTCGACATGGCGTACCAGTTCGTCATTGGACTCATGTTCACCGTTGCCGGGATGCTCTGCGCGTCCGAGGAGTCCATCGCATGACCACCATCGCCTACATTGCCAATGAGTTCCCTTCCCCGCTCGAACCTTACGTGATCGATGAAATCACAGAGCTGCGACGCCGCGGGGCGCAAGTGATCTGCTGCAGCGGCAAACGCGTCTCGCCGAACGATCTCAGCCTGGAGGAACGTGCTTTCTGGAAAGAGACGCGCTTTTTTCAGCCCCTCTCCGACGACGAACTGGTGCGGGCAGTGCGCCGGCTCGCCTCCGATCGTCGCCACCTCTGGCAACTGTTGCGGCCCTTGCTGTGGGAGCGCGGCCCCTCCCCGGCCCGCCGCCTTCGCACGCTCGGCCACACCGTGATGGGTGCCGCACTGGCGGAACAACTGGCGCCCCTCAAGGTCGAACACATCCACGCTCATCACGGATACTTCGCCTCATGGATGGCCTTAGCCGCTGCCCGTCTGCTCGGAATCGGCTTCAGCTTTACCCTGCACGGCTCCGATCTGCTGCAGCGCGCGGATCTGCTCTCGGCCAAGCTGCGTGCTTGCCAGTTCTGTATGACGGTCTCCGACTTCAACCGCCAGTACATTCTCCGCAACTATCCTTCCGCCCTCGCAGAAAAAATCATCGTGCAGCGTCTTGGCGTCGATCGCGTGCTTTCCTGGCCCACACCCGCACCCGCAGCCGAGGCGGAAGCCGAAGCGAAACATCGGCGGTTCTGTCTCCTCTCTGTCGGACGCCTGCATCGGGTGAAGGACTATCGCTTTCTCATCCAGGCCTGCGCCGCGCTTCGCGACCAAGGTCTCGACTTTCTCTGCTGGATCGTCGGCGAGGGGCCGGAGCGCCCGGCTCTCGAAAGCCAGATTATGGCGTTGGGGCTTCAAGGGCGCGTTTACCTGATCGGCCACGTGCCTCGCACTGACCTTCCCGGCTATTACCGCTACGCCGACTTGGTCGTCATGACCAGCAAGAGCGAAGGAATCCCGGTAGTCCTGATGGAGGCCATGGCTCACGAAAAACTGGTGCTGGCTCCTGCCATCACCGGGATTCCCGAACTGGTCGAGCACCAGCGCACTGGATTTCTTTACCAACCCGGCTCTTTGCCCGATTTCGTCAGCGCCGTCAGTTGGATTCAGGCCAACAAAGCTTCCCTGGCCGGAATCCAGCGCGCGGCCGCGGCCAGCATCGCCGCTTCCTATAACCGCCAGCGAAATCTACGCGCTTTTGCGGAGCAATTTCTGGCCCGCATTTCCCAATCGGACGGTAACCATGCGCATCCTGTATTGCAACAAGTACGACTATCCGTTTAGCGGCACCGAAACGTATCTCTTTGACCTCATCCATCAGATGGATCAGCGCGGCCATGAAACCGCCCTGTTCAGCATGGATCATGGGCGTACTCCCGCTTTCACGGGCCGCAGCTATCGCATTCCGTATATTGATTTCAAAGATCCAAACGCCGGATTGCTGAAGAAGGTCAAGATGGCGGCCCACGCCCTCTATTCACCATCGGCCCGGCGCGCTATGCGCAGTTGCCTTGCCGATTTTTCACCCGATCTGGCGCACGTTCGCGGCATCTACCACCACTTGTCGCCCTCGATTCTTTGGGAACTGAAGCGCCAGGGAATCCCCGTGCTCTACCACCTGAACGATTTCAAGATCTTGTGCCCCACCTACAATTCTGTCGCCGATGGGCGCCCCTGCGAACTCTGCAGTCACGGCGCTTTTCACAACGCCGCCACAAAAGGTTGCTATACCGGCCCGCGTTCCAGCGCAGTGGTTCTTGCCGCCGAAGCCTACCTGCACAAATGGTTGCGCACCTACGAACGCTGCGTGGACATGTTCCTAGCTCCCAGCGAATTCGTGCGCAGTAAGCTGATCGCCAGCGGTTTTCCGGCCGAGCGCATCGAAGTGTTGTCCCACTTCCAGGCTCTGCCCGGGGATGAACAGCTCACCGCCGATGAAGGATACTTGCTCTACTTCGGACGGCTCTCTCCCGAGAAAGGCGTTTATGAACTGCTGCGCGCTATGGTGCGGCTGCCACACGTCCCTCTCATCATCGCCGGAGACGGTCCCGAGCGCCCCCGACTCGAAGCGCTGGCGCGAGAATTGAACTTGAACCAAGTCCTGTTCGCCGGCATGGTCCATGGCGAGGAACTCCAGAAACTCATCGCCGGCTGTAGCTTCTCCGTGTTTCCATCCCACGCCTACGAGACCTTGGGAAAATCCATTCTGGAGTCCTATGCCTGGGGACGGCCCGTCATCGCCTGCGATCTGGGTTCGCGCCGCGAACTCGTCCAACATGGCGTCACCGGCCTGCTCTATTCCGACGGGGACCGCGACCAATTCGCTCATTCCATCGGATTTCTTTTTGACCGCCCCGATCTGATCGAGAAGATGGGCGCCGCCGCTCGCAGCCGTGTAAAAGCCAACCACGACCCCGATCGACACGTGGAGAAACTGCTCGAACTCTACTACCGGCTCACCTTCCCCAAAAAGCTTCTTTCCTTCCCCACCGCGCCGGGGTCCCCAGCACGCCCGGTTTTGGCGTGCTGGGGTGGAGCGCCTGCGCCTCCGCGCCCACGCCGCAGCGTCCGTGTCGCGTTCATCGGAGGTCGCGGCGTGGTCTCCAAATACAGCGGCATCGAATCCTACTACGAGCAGGCTGGCCACGAACTAGCCCGTCTGGGGCACGAAGTCACCGTATATTGCCGCAGCTATTTCACTCCTCCCATGGACACGCACAACGGCATGCGCGTGCGGCGGTTGCCGACCATCCGCTCCAAGCATCTGGAAACTGTCGTCCACACGCTGTTGAGCACAGCGGATGCCATGACGTCGGACTACGACGTCGTCCATTACCACTGCCTGGGACCGGCGTTATTTTCTTTTCTTCCGCGACTTGCCGGGAAGAAGACCGTCGTCACCGTCCAGGGTCTCGACTGGCAGCGCGGCAAGTGGGGCCGGATCGCGGCGCGCGTGCTGCGCTGGGGAGAAGCGGCTGCGGTTTCCGCGCCCGATGCCACCATGGTCGTCTCCCGCACCCTGCAGCAGCACTACCGCCAGCAGTACAAGCGCGATACCATTTACGTCCCCAACGGAGCCACAGTGGCGCCCCGGCGACTCCCCCGCAAACTGATCGAGTGGGATCTGCTCGCGGACAACTACGTTCTTTTCTTAGGCCGCTTTTCGCCGGAAAAAAACTGCCATCTCCTGATCGATGCCTTCGAAAACCTCAAAACCGGCATGAAACTGGTCCTCGCCGGGAGGATCGAGTCACTCCGATGCCTACGCCGAGAGCTTGCGCCGCCACGAATCCGACCAGGTCCGTTTTCTTCCCTGGGTCTCTGGCAGCGATCTCGAAGAGCTTCTCTCCAATGCCGCTCTGTTCGTGCTTCCGTCGGAACTTGAGGGCCTGTCTCTGGCCCTTCTCGATGCCATGGCGGCCGGGGTCTGCGTGCTGACCAGCGACATTCCGGAAAATAACGAAGTGGTCGATGGCGCCGGGTTCACCTTCCATCGCGGCGACCAGGCAGATCTGGAGCGCATGCTCGACTTGCTCATCCACAATCCCGAACTTCGCCGTCAGTCCGCCTCCCGGGAACGCGAGCGTATACAGGGCCAATATCTCTGGCCGGCAATCGCCCGCTCGATCGAAAACGCCTATTACAACGTGCTGGGCTGGAGCGCGGGCGAACAAATGCCGAGGGAGCAGATCACCCGCGTTCCGATGGCCTCCCAAGGAGATTAGAACTGGGTTCATAAATCGTTTTGGAGAGAAAGAAAACCTCTCTGCCTTTGTTCGCACTTGAAAAGTCAAAGGCTCTACGAAAGGGGATTAAGATGTTAGAAGCATGGTTTGATGGTTGCTGCGAACCAACGAATCCCGGTGGGCACGCCGCATGGGGTGCAGTCCTATTGCGTGATGGGAAGAAAATCTGGGAAGATGCCGGGTACTGCGGATTCGGTTCAAAGATGTCCAACAATGTTGCGGAGTACAGCGGAGTCGCAGCCATCCTTGAAAGACTTCAAAGGGAAGAGGAACTGTGCCTGATTCGGGGAGACTCGAAACTGGTCATCATGCAATTGCAGATGAAGTGGAGGATCAACGGCGGCTTATACACTCCCTTTTGGCAAAGGGCAAAAGCGCTCTACGAGCCAATCCGAGACCGCGTGACTTTCGAGTGGGTGCCGCGTGATGAGAACGCGATATGCGACGTTCTTTCTAAAGGTGTCCTCCATGATCGCGGTATAAAATTCAGAATCCAGCCGTATAGTCATGGAAGTCGATTGCGTTCTGAAAATCTTGATCAACTTGATCTATTTGCTTCATAGAAAACCTTTGAAAAGATGCGGCTTACGGTACGGTTGGTCGCTGGCGCGAGATAGACGACCGACTCGATTCCTTGGAACGGGCGATAACGCCAGAAAAATTGCCTCGGAACGCGCGCGCATCCTGAATCTTCCCCTTTTGGAAAAGAGAATTAGAAGTGAGTTTTCGGTGGGCCTGCGTGACTTGGTGTAGCCGGACCTGATAACGTCGGTTTCTGCGATGAGCGAGCGGGAAAAACCGACGAAGGCTGCAGCTGCGCTAGCCGTTCCGGCGGGGATGCGCCGGGTGTACCGACGTTTGGAGCGGTGGCGGGACATGCGCCCACGGCCGCTGTCGATTCCGGAGCCGCTGTGGGCGGCGGCGGCAAAGCTGGCCGTGGAGCATGGCGTTTGCCGCACCGCGCAGATTCTCCACTTAGAATATGGCAAGCTCAAACGATTGGCGCATTCAGGCAATGCGGCTGCAAACGCCAAAGCATCACCGCCGACGTTTGTGGAACTGATTGGTTCGCAGGCTGGCGGGTTCCCGGAATGTACCGTTGAGTTGGAAGGAGTGCGGGGCAAGGTGCGCATCCAGTGGAAAGGAACGGCTGCGCCAGATCTCGCCGGGCTAATCCGCGTGCTGTTGGAGCGCGAGTAAGGTGATCCAGATTACGCCACAGATGCGCATCCTGGTCGCCGTGGAATCTGTGGACGGTAGGAAGGGGATCGATTCGTCTGGCGCGACTGTGTCAGGAGAAACTTCACGCTGATCCGTTTTCGGGCTGCCTGTTTATCTTCCGCAGCCGCGCGCCACTGCGATTCGGATCTTGGTCTATGACGGGCAAGGTTTCTGGTTGGCGCAGAAGCGACTCTCCAAGGGACGGTTTGCGTGGTGGCCGAGCGGGAGCGAGCCAACGCGGTCGTTGCGTGCCCATCAGGCGCAAGTCCTGCTGGTGGCCGGGAACCCGGAGACGGAAGCGGCGCCGGTGTGGCGTCGCGTAACCGCGTAAGACAAGAATCGTGCCAAAGGGCTTGCGTTCCATTTTCTGTTCTGCCACACTGCTGAGGATGCAGACCGAGTCGGAAACGGGGACGTCAGATCGTCAGCCGAAGATATCGCCTCCATCCGACAGTTGATCAAGGAGCACCCCGGCGCCAGCCGACGCGCGTTGTCTCAGAAACTCTGCGAGAAGTGGCAGTGGAAGCAGGCCAATGGCGCACTCCGGGATATGGTGTGCCGCAGTTTTCTATTGACGCTCGACCGGGCGGGGAGGATCGAGTTGCCCCCGGTGCGCTACACTCCGCCCAACCCGCTGGTCCGTCGCTCGTCGACCGATGCCGGTGAGTTGACAACAAACACCGATCCGCGCGTCGCTTTGCCAGCTCCAGCCGATCGAGCTTCAACAGGTACGACGCACGGTGAATGAGCCGTTGTTCAATAGCCTAATCGAGCAGCACCACTACTTGGGCTACGAGCAACCGGTCGGCGAACACCTTAAGTATGTGGCTTGGGAGCAGGGGCAGCCGATCGCCTGCCTGGCGTGGAGTTCGGCGCCACGGCACCTGGCGAGCCGAGATCACTTTATCGGCTGGAACGGTGAGGCACGGCGGCGTAATCTTCGCTTCATCGCCTACAACACCCGCTTTCTGATTCTGCCGTGGGTGGAGGTGCCCCACTTGGCCTCGCACATTCTCAGTCGGATGGCGAAGCGGCTGTCGCAGGATTGGAAGCAAGTCTACGGACATCCGATCTACTTTCTGGAAACCTTTGTCGATCCTCACTCGCTTTCGTGGAACCTGTTACCGCGCGGCGAACTGGGTCCTACTCGGATGCACGACAGGCCGCGGCAAGAACGATCAGACGCACCGAGCGAATCGATCCATCAAAAACGTTCTTGGTTACCCGCTCACTCCTCGTTTTCGCGAGTTGCTGACTGAGGCATAGGTGAAGCCGGCCATTGAGCGCGTAGACATCTCGACCGAGGAACTCGAAGCCTTGCTGGAGCGGGTGCGTGGAGTGCTCACTGCGGAAGACTATCGCAAGCTCGCGGCGGCAGTTCACACTCTGACTTATGTGACGGAGTTACTGGAGAATCGCGAGACGACACTTCAGGCCTTACGCCGACTGTTGTGTCAATCGAGCACGGAAAAGACCGAGCAGGTTCTAAAGGAAGCCGGAGTTGAGTTCAGCCCGGAGCGTCGCAAGGCTTCTGCGGCGCTTCCGCCCACAGGTCCGACTGCCGGACACGGTCGCAACGGCGCGGTGGCGTACCGCGGAGGGCGCAAGGTTGAGGTTAAGCATCTAACACTAATTCATGGGGACCGCTGTCCCGAATGTCAGCGGGGCAAAGTATATGTGCAACGTGAGCCCGGCGTGCTTATACGGATGGTCGGGCAAGCGCCAGTCGATGCGACGGTGTACGTGTTACAGAAGCTGAGATGCAATCTTTGTGGGGAGATGTTTACGGCTGACGCTCCGGAGGGTGTGGGGGAAGAAAAGTACGATGAGACCTCGGCCAGCATGATCGCGCTGCTCAAGTACGGCACCGGGTTCCCCTTTCATCGTCTTGAAAAACTGCAAAGGAATCTTGGTATTCCGCTGCGCGGCCTCGACGCAGTGGGAGATCGTGGAGGAAACCGCGGAAGTGATCAAACCGGTTTTCGAGGAATTGATCCGCGAGGCCGCACAAGGAGAAGTGCTGCACAACGACGACACGGGCGCGAAGGTACTGGCGCTGGCACGCGAGCCGACAAAGAAGACCAATGATCGTACGGGTGTATTTACCTCAGGGATCGTCTCAGTGGCACAGGGACGGAAGATCGCGCTGTTTTTCACCGGTCGCCAGCACGCGGGCGAGAATCTGGCCGACGTGCTAAGTCGCAGGGCGGCTGAACTGCATCCGCCGATCCAGATGTCGGACGCGCTGTCACGGAATACACCGAAGCTGCCGCGGCCAGTGGAGATCCTGGTGGCCAACTGTCTGGCGCACGGACGGCGACAGTTTGTGGAAGTGGCTCCGAGTTTTCCCGAGGAGTGCCGCCACGTGCTGGAAGCGCTCGGTGAGGTGTACCACCACGAAGCGCTTGCCCGCGAGCAGGGGCTGTCGCCGGACGAGCGGATGCGGTTCCACCAAGAACGCAGCGGGCCGGTACTCGAAGAGCTGCATGGCTGGCTGACGGCGCAATTGGTGGAGAGGAAGACGGAGCCGAACTCAGGACTGGGTAAAGCCATTTCCTACCTGTTGAAGCACTGGACGAAGCTGACGTTGTTCCTGCGCCAGCCAGGCGCCCCGCTGGACAATAACATTTGTGAAAGAGCGCTGAAGAAAGCCATTCTGCACCGCAAGAACGCGCTGTTCTATCGGACGATGAACGGGGCGCAGGTAGGCGACCTGTTCATGAGCTTGATCTACACCTGTGAACTTTCGGGCGTCAACCCGTTCGACTATCTGACCGAGTTACAGACACATTCCGGGGACCTCAGGCGAACCCCGTCAGAGTGGATGCCGTGGAACTTCCGCGAGACGATCAGCGCACGCCAATACCGACCCAAACTTCAGAGCGCACAACGAGGCCCGTCATGTCGCTGCTTTCATGGCAGACGGCACTGGGTTCCAAGCCCGGAAGGTGCGTTTGCCACGTGAGATTCGTCACTCATTAGTGTGACGACGCTACTATTCTCGCCTCGCCATGGAACAACTCGTCCGGCCTGAACCGATTGTCCGTTGCGTTTTTGTAAAGAGTGAAGCATCAAGCGCCGAAGCTTCACCCGCCTATCCTATTGACTCTATTAGATGGCTCCTGAATTCGTAAAAAACAGACTAGGTTGATGCTATGAGAGTCAGTTTCCGAGTAGATTGCGCGGTTCCATAAGACAAGAAGCGTCGGCTGTGGTTTCGACCCAGAGCATCGTAGTCAAACGTGAGAATTTAGGAGGCCGGATCGAAGCGTGACTAGTCATTCGCCTTCGTTGTTGAGGGTTGATCTTGATTTCTCTGAGATTTTCTTGCCGGGATTCTTCCCCTTTTAGCGACCGGCATCCACCCGTGCTGTGCGCGGGGTGATTCTGCTTGGCGGTTGTGCGCGGAAAGTGCAGATGCACTGGTGCGTAGTTCGTAGTGCTGTGTTCAAAAGGAGATTCAATGCAAACTCGCATTTCTTGCCGCTGTCTCCACTTTGTTCTGCTTGTTGTCGTCGGTTCAACTTTCTTGTTTTCCCAGAATCCGCCGCCGGTGAGCGATCCTCAAGCAGTTGCATTCGCTGCCCAGTCGGTTGCGGCGCTAACGCGCGGGACTGCGATTAGCGGCGTGCGGTTGACGGCAAACGTCACTTGGATCGCTGGCTCTGAGCCCGAAGAAGGTACGGGAGTGTTGCTGGCGAAAGGGACCTCCGAGAGCCGCATTGACTTGGCATTGAGTAGCGGAGGCAAGAGGACCGAAATTCGCAACAGTTTGAATGGCCCCGCAGGGAAGTGGGTGAATCCTGACGGCAAGTCGGGCCGGTACGCGTTCCACAATTGCTTAACCGACGCGGCCTGGTTTTTCCCGGCGCTTTCTTCGCTAGGAAAGAGCTCCGATCGCCGCTTCGTATTTTCCTACCTCGGCGAAGAAACCTGGAATGAACTGTCCGCCAAGCACCTGCGCGTCTACCGGGTGCAAAAGGGCTTCAAGGAAGCGCAGCGACTCAGCGCGATGGACTTCTACCTCGACCCGGCTTCGTCGCTGCCGCTGGGAGTCGCGTTCAAAACGCATCCCGACAGAGATATGAATGCCGAGATCTCTACGGAAATTCGGTTTGCGGACTACAGACTTGTAAATGGGATAGAGGTGCCGTTCCATATTCAGCGCCTTCAAAACGGCGCGTTGCTGATGGATGTAACGGTGAGGGGAGCGGCTTTCAATACTGGCTTGCCGGACGATGTCTTCGATACTCACTAACCGCCGAAAGATTTGTTGAACGATTTCCCAGATGAAGACCGACAAATGTCGAAAGGAACTTCAATGGCGCGAACTGCGACGTACATCTACATTGCGATTCTGATTGGTTTTCTGGCTTGTTTAGCGATTCCCAATTCCACCGCGCAAGTAGCGACGGGCACGCCGACGTTTGGGAGCTTCGGCGGAGGGCCGTTTGATACTGTGAACTTGGGAAATTTGAACGTGCACTTTTCCATTCCCGTTTTGAACAAGGCCGGGAGAGGTACAGCGTTCACATACAACCTAGCGTATGACAGCTCTCTTTGGACACCTGCCGTTGTTTCTGGTAGTACGGTCTGGCAACCAGCGGGCAACTGGGGCTGGCAGGGTCAGACGGAAGTGTCCTTAGGCTTTATAACCTATACGCTTACAATAATTCCAAAAGGCTGCTATACGCCTCCCGGCGGCCAGGTCCAACCAGACGGCTATTCGCCCATACGTGAGTACACGTTTACCAGCTATCGTGACCGATTTGGAGTCAACCATGCGTTCAACTTGGTGTCGGACACCGGCATTTGCGTTGACCCCCCGGACCCGGTCAGCCAGACAGCTACGGACGGCTCGGGCTATACCCTCACTGCGACTGGTGGTAACGCGTACATAACAACTTCTTCGGGAAAGGTCCTTTATCCTCCGCTTAACGGGCGGACCGGCGCAGGGGTGTTTACGGACCAGAACGGGAACGAGCTCACCGTCAACGGCAGCGGTCAGTTTTTCGACACGCTTTCCAGCACGACGCCGGTCCTGACCGTTAGCGGGAGCGGCACACCCGCAAGCCCGGTCGAGTACCAGTACACCGCCCCCTCCGGCGGCACGGCCACGTACACCTTGAATTACACGCAGTACACGGTGCAGACGGGCTTTGGCGTCACTGGCGTCGGCGAGTATGGCCCACTCAGCAATGCGCTGGTGAGCAGCATCCAGTTGCCAGACGGCAGCAACTACACATTTACCTATGAGAAAACGCCCGTCTCGTGCACGCCGATCTCGGGAACCTATTCTAATTGCGTGACGGGGAGAATTGCTTCCGTGACCCTGCCGACGGGCGGAGAAATTACATACGCGTACACCGGCGGGAAAAACGGAATCGAGAGCGACGGTAGCACGGCTGGTCTCACTCGGACTCTTACCCCCGGCGGTGAATGGCAATATACGCGCTCTCTTGTGACAGGTACCCCGGCGCCGGGGTCGACGTGGACGACAACTGTCGTCGATCCAAACAGTAATCAAACGGTCATCAACTTTGCTGAAGACGGCAACACCACTTACCCCACGTACAATTTCTATGAAACCCAGCGGCAGGTAAAGCAGTTGATCAGCGGAACGCAGACCCTGCTGGCGACGAGCACGCGTTGCTACAACGCCATTTACGCAAGCTGCTCCACTGCCACGGCCAGCTCGCCGATCACCCAAACTGACGCCTACCGCGCACTTCCAAATGGCAGCACGCGACTCTCAGAAGTGGTATACAACCCCTACGGTTTGGTCACCGACGACAAGGAGTACACCTACGGTGTCACGTTGGGGGCGGCGCCCTCTTCGACGTATCTTGTTCGCGAAACCGCTATTGCATATGCGAGCTTGAACAATGGGATCTACAATAAGCCGTCGTCTGTGACCGTCTATGACTGGACCAGCGGCTCAAAGGTGACCTTGGCATCTTCGACCTACACCTACGACCAAGGAACGCCCACGGCCACGTCGGGCACGCCACAGCACGTTGCCATTACGGGCTCGCGCGGAAATCTGACCACCGCCACCACCTCAACCAGCAGCTCGGCCTCGCTTTCCATGACTTACACCTATTACGATACGGGCAACCCGTATGTTGCAACGGACGTTAACAACGCGCAGACAACCTACGTTTACAGTTCAGCCGCCAACCCCTACAACAGTTCGTTGACCGCGTCTTGCGGGAACTCCTTCGCCACCACAATCCAGGAGCCGCTGAGTCTGTCGCGCTCCATACAGTGGAACTGCGCCGGGGGCATTGCAGAGCAAGTGACCGACGAGAACGGCAACAATGTCACCTCGAATTACACCGACCCGGATTTCTGGCGGCCTGCGAGCGTCCTCGATCAGCTCAACAACCAGACAGATATTAGCTACATAGGAGAAACGGCCGTAGAAACGTCACTGCAGAACTTCAACAGCGGCAACTCCGTGTCTGATTCACGAACCACCGTGGATGGCTTCGGGCGGTCTATCCTGAGTCAACGTCTGCAGGGACCCGGACCCGGTCCCACGAATTACGACACGGTGGAGACGGACTACAACAATTCGGGCCAGCCCTCTCGATCCACAATGCCATTTAGCGCGTCGGCAGGCGCAACCAATTCTTCGGCTCCCGGGACGAACACGACCTACGACGCACTCGGCCGCGTGCTAACCGTCACAGACGCAGACGGTGGAACGACTTCTTACACCTACACGAAGAATGACGTGCTGCAAACCGTGAGTGGCACGCAGACATTTCAGAAGCAGCTTGAATACGACGGTTTGGGCAGGCTAACTTCTGTCTGCGAAATATCGTCCACGCTTCCCTTGGTCGGGACCTGCGGTCAATCCAACGCCAAGACCGGGCTGTGGACCAAGTACACTTATGATGCTCTCGGACGTTTACTGACCGTTAAGCAGAACGCGCAGGCTGCGGTCGGCAGCCAGCAAACACGCGCGTTCGTTTACGATTGGTTGGGCCGCATGACTTCAGAATCCAACCCTGAGACGGGCAATAGCGGAGCGAACGGCACCATCACTTATACGTACGATTCCATCTCGCCGTGCGCCGATGGCACCAACCATTCATCCTCCGGCGACCTGGTGCAAAAAAAGGACAATGCCGGCAACTATACCTGCTACTCGTACGATGGCCTCCATCGCATTTTGACAGAGGGGAACAACAGTGCTTCCAACACAACTCTCCGGAAGTTCTTCTATGACTCCAAGAGTTCATACCCCACAGGTGTGACCGTGAGCAATGGCAAAACGCACATGGTGGAAGCCCAAACGTTTAATACCTCGAACCTCAGCGCTTTTGTTACCGATGAATTTTTCAGTTACTCCAAGCGCGGAGAGACGACCGACGTTTACGAAGCTACGCCACACTCCGGCTCGGGAGTTTACTATCACACGACCGCCTCCTACTGGGCAACGGGCGCGTTGCGGTCGTTAAGCGGAATTCCGAGCGTGCCGACGATCAATTACGGAGCCAACGGTTCGGGCCTCGACGGCGAAGGCCGCTATACGCAGGTCACGGCTGCCTCCGGGCCGAATCCGGTCACAAACGTCACCTACTCGACGAGCAGCACAACCAATCCGCTGGGCGCGCTGACTGGGGTCACCTTTGGCTCGGCAGACAGCGACAGCTTCACCTACGATCCCAACACCGGGCGCATGGGAACCTACACGTTCAGCGTAAACGGGCAGACCGATGTGGGCACGCTCAACTGGAATACAAACGGGACCCTGCAGAGCCTGGCCATTGTCGATGGCATCACGGGCACCAGCGACACTGGGACGTGCAGCTACGTGTATGACGATGTGCAGCGGGTCTCCTCCTGCTACCTGCGGATCAATCTGGACGCAGAATTTCAGCTATGATTCTTTCGGTAACATCACCAAGTCGGGCAGTAGCGCGTTTGCTCCAAGCTATACGTTCAGCAACGGCGCCACCACGAACCAGTTTTTCTCCATTCCGGGTGTGAGCGTCAGCTATGACAAGAACGGCAACCTGCTTACCGACAATCTGAACAGCTATACATGGGACCCCAACTGGGGCACCATGCTCACCGTCAACACAGGGTCAACGACAGTGACGGCCACTTACGACGCGCTGGGACGGAGGGTCGAGAGTAACAACGGCGGCACGTACATGGAGTTCATCTACGGTCCGACCGGCGCGAAGCTCGCCAAGGTCAATGGGACGACTTTGATCAAGGCTTTCATTGCCCTGCCCAGCGGGGCGAAGGCCATCTACAACTCGACCGGCCTGGCGTACTATCGCCACTCGGACTGGCTGGGCAGTTCGCGGCTGGCCTCGACGCAAGCTCGGGCGCTGTATTCGAGTACGGCCTATGCGCCGTTTGGCGAGCAGTATGGGACGTCAGGTACCGCGGACGCTTCGTTTACCGGGCAGGACCAGGACACGGTGAGCAGTTTGTACGACTTTCCTGGCCCGCCGCCAAAGCCCCAGCCAGGGCCGCTGGATCTCGCCCGATCCCGCGGGGAGGGCAGCCGTCATCGTTGACTAATCCGCAATCCTTGAACCGCTATGCCTATGTCAACAACAATCCGTTGAATTCAGTTGATCCCGATGGGCTTTGTAATATGGACGAGAGCCTACTGATTGGAGACCCTTGTCTGGTGGCTCTCACTGACGACGACGGCGGTGGCGGCGGTGGTGGCGGTGGCGACACAGATTCAGCTTGGATGAACAATGATGCGTGGTGGAATCTTACCTTTGGTGCTCAGAATAGCTCTATTGATTTGAATGCGTACAATAATGCGCAAACGATGGCAATGTTCGGAGATACTTACTGGGACATGTTCGGCAATGACAACGAGATGGCACGCGCGGAACTTAGCTATGTGTCAGACCCTTGCGTCTACCTGAATGACTCCGCAAATGGGGTTGAGTCGGTGGACACTAACAGCAACGAGGGTGAGTGTACGGCCCATGGGGGAAAATGGGTGCCTGCGGGTTGGACGTACAGCGTGGGTCCGAATGGGAGCGTGAATATGTCCCCCTCAGACGCGACAGCCATCTTCTCGACGGTCGCCAACTCGTTCCCTGGCTGGCTGACCGCACAATACTACTTCTCTCCTGGAACGTGCGCGGCCTTGAATCACGGAGGAATCGTTGTGTTGGGTGTTGGACTCGTCATCGACAACCCTATCGTCACGGGTGTGGGTGCAGTAGGTACGATCGCCAGTTATATAGGGTGTCCTTAAGGAGGTTTGCTATGAAGTTTGGCCCCGATGGAGATATTCCGGGAGGCAAAGAATTCTTTGAGAGGCCGCCACTCGAAACGCCCTACTTTCGCGGGTGTGCGGCGCTGGCGGTTTTGACTTTCGTAGGCGGCGCGGTCGTGCTCGACCGGACCATGCGCGGGCACACATTCCTAGCTGCCCCACTGACGATATGTGTCAGCCTCGGAGCCGTGCTATTGTTTTGGAATGCAGCCCTGCGCGTGCATCGCAGAATTAGCGATTTGTATAAGACAGGAGCAATCAAAGACGTACAGCCGGGAGACCCGCTGGAGGTAGCGATCCGGGCGGCAGCGGGAATGACTAACCTCGGTCTCTTATATGTGAGTGCGTTGACTGGCATGCTGATTGTGGAGCTGGGCCAGGTATTGAAACACTGGTAATGGGGGCTGGCCCAGCTTTCCGTCAACACAAGCAATCAGGAGGTGCCCCATCCTTCGCTTTTTTTGCGAAGGGTGGGCGGAGGTCTGGTCACGTTCCCGATTGCGGGGGGCAGGGGACCGATCCGCGCCGCGATCCGAGTGGCCGCGCTTTGCGTTCCCGATTCGTTTCCTGATCCCGACCCGTTTAGCTGTGCTTTGCGCTGCCGATTCGTGGCCTGATCGGGGTGCGATTGGCGGCGCTTTGCGGTGCCGATTGGCTGCGTGGAAGCGTGGCGAATCCGGCGCGGTCAGTGGGGTGCGAGGGCGCCGGTAGCATCCGCGACCTCGATTGGGGATCCGCCCTCGAAATGGCACTAAAAGTCGCAGCAAGCATGATCCATTTGAGGCTCTTCTATGCATTTCTTCTTGTCGCCTCAGCGATCACCCAAAACCGGCCAATGGTTATCACCTGAAAACCGGCCAACGAGAATAGCGTCCGGGACATTGATGCCCGCGGAGGCTTGTAGCCTCCGTGGGCATGGCCAATGTCTTGAACGAAGAGAAGAAACAGCAAGTTTTAGCTCTGGGACGGCTGGGCTGGCCGCTGCGGCGCATCCAGCAAGCGACCAGCATCCGTCGTGAAACCGCCAGCGCCTACCTGAAAGCGGCCGGGATTGCGGTGCGTCCGCCCGGAGGCTGGGGGCGGCAGGCGGCCAAAACCGGCCAACGAAGTGATCACCGACTTTGGCGCGGCAAAACCGGCCATTGCGGTGATTCCCGATCACCTCGACCCCAACGGCAACCCCAACCCCAACCCCAAAAACCTTTCTACTAAGGGAAAAGCAAAAGCAACTTCAAAACCGGCCAACGAGAACCGAGGTGATCACCGACTCTGCACGTGGTCTCCGCGCGTCCCAGCGCCTGCGAGCCATACCGGGAAGCCATCGAGTGGGGCTCAGCCGGGGCCGCAATGCCATGGCCATCTGGCAGGACCTGGTGGCCGAGTACGGCTTCGCCAGCAGCTACCAGAGTGTGCAGCGCTTCGTGCGCAAGCGGCGCGGAGCGCAAACGCCCGAAGCCCGCGTGGTGATCGTCACCGCGCCTGGTCAGGAAGCACAAGTCGATTACGGCACCGGCCCGATGGTGCGCGATCCCGAGACCCGCAAGTATCGGCGCACCCGGCTGTTCGTGATGACGCTGGGCTGCAGCCGCAAGTCGGTTCGTCTGCTGACCTTCCGCTCCAGCTCGCGCATCTGGGCCGAGTTGCATGAACGAGCCTTTCGCCGGTTGGGCGGGGCTACGCGTATCGTCGTGCTCGACAATCTGCGCGAAGGCGTGCTCGTCCCCGACATTTACGATCCCGCGCTCAATCCGCTCTATCGCGACGTGCTAGCGCACTACGGCGCGGTCGCCATGCCGTGCCGCATTCAAGATCCAGATCGCAAAGGCAAAGTCGAATCCGGCGTCGGCCACGCGCAGAAAACACCGCTGAAAGGTCTGCGCTTCGAGAGTCTGGAAGAAGCCCAAGCCTACCTCGATCGCTGGGAAGAACGCTGGGCCGACACGCGCATCCACGGCACCACCAAACGCCAAGTCGCGGCCATGTTCGCCGAAGAGAAACCGCACGTTGCTGCCGCTGCCCGCTCGAACCCTTCCGCTATTACCAGTACGGCGAGCGCATCGTGCATCTGGACGGCTGCGTCGAAGTCGAAGCCGCCTACTACGGCGCGCCGCCGGGCTGGATCGGGCGCGTGCTGCGCGTGCAATGGGATGAGCTGTATGTTCGGCTGCTCGATCCCAAGACCGGGCAACTGCTGCGCGAACATGTGCGCCAGAAGCGCGGCTGGTATCGCATCAAAGAACGAGGACCACCCCAAGCGAACTCCGCTGCGCACTTCGCAACTGCTGTGGCGCGCCGGTCGCGCCGGGTCGCACATCGGCGCGCTCTGCGATGCCATCCATCGCCAGCAAGGAGAAGTCGGTGTGCGCCGCATCCTGGGCGTTCTCTCCCTGGCCAAGAAGTACGGCGCGGCGGCGGTCGATGAAGCCTGCGCCGCTGCGCTCGACATGGGAGTGCAGGAATATCGCTTCGTCCGCCGCTATCTGGAACGCTGCCCGCAAGCCCCACTCAGTTTGCAGCAAGTCGATCCCCTGATCCGCGAGCTGGTGCAGTACCGCGACTTCATCAACTACAAAACCAAGGAGATAGAAGAATGAATCTGATCGAACTCGATCGTGCGCTCAAACAACTTCGCCTGGGCGGCATGGCCGCCGTGCTGGAGACCCGTCTGCGCCAGGCCCAAGCCGAACCGCTCGCCCCCATCGACCTGCTCTCGTGCCTGGTCTCCGACGAACTCGCCTTGCGTGGCGAACGCCTGCTGGAGCGGCGGAAAAAGCAGGCCCAGTTCCGCGACTCGCAGAAGACCCTCGACAACTTCGACTTCACTTCAACAAGAAGATGAATCGCAGCCTGGTCTTCGATCTGGCCGCTGGCGCCTTCATCGCGCGCCACGAAGACGCCCTGTTTCTCGGTCCGCCCGGCACCGGCAAGAGTCACCTGGCGCAAGCCATCGGCCAGGCCGCCATCCAACAGGGCTACCGCGTGCTCTATCGCGAGACCCATACCTTGCTCGATGATCTGGCCGAAGCCACGCTCGACGGCACCCGCAAAGAGCACATGGAGTTCCTGGTGACCGTGCCCCTGCTCATCCTCGACGATCTGGGCATGCGCAAGCTGCCGCTCACCGCCGCCGAAGAACTGCTGGAGATCATCATGCGCCGCTACGAGCGCGCCAGCACCATGCTGACCTCGAACCGTCCGGTGGAAGACTGGGGCAAACTGCTGGGAGACGCAGCCGCCGTGAGCGCCATGCTCGACCGTTTACTGCACCACGGTCACGTGCTCAAGTGCGGCCCGCGAAGCTGGCGCACCAAAACCGACTTGCCACCACAGGAGGCGGCAGGGTAGAACATTCTCAGTCCTGGACGGCCAATCCCGTTGGCCGGTTTTGAAGTGATAACCGTTGGCCGCTTTTGAAGTGATCACTGAGGGTCGGGCTACTTGTAATGCAGCTTGATCGGATTCTTGTAGGGCGGTAGGTTGGAACTTCGCCGAATAGCTGCAAACGACCATCAGCGCCTCCGCCGCCCTGTGCGGCACAACAGCTAACGAACAATGTCCAGCACGCGCAAAACACCTTCGTGACGACGTTCGGCACTGCCGAGCTGCCGAGCTGAGGGCATTGGGAATTTCTACAACCGTGGGTTGTAAGGGTGGCATTCTCGGGTGCGGACTTGGAGTTGCGTGAGCGATCTGCGGCGCGGCTTCACGGGGATTTGAGCGCATTGGTACAGACCAAGTTGGTGCAGAGGAGCAGAGTCTCGCAAGGCGACTAAAACCTCGCGCGCCGGACAGACGGGTGGCCACCTTCTCCGGGGCCCAAGGATAACGCGGGCAGCTATCTAGTGGTTTGGCAGAAGAGAAGAAAGGGGCGCCCACTTCTCGCGCTTTTCGAGAAGTTGTTCGGCGGCGGCCCGGACATCGCCTCCTTCGCGTGCTTTTCGCGAAGGGTGGGCGGTGGTCTGATCGCGTTCGCGATTGCTGGGGGAGAATGAGCCGCCGATATGTGCCCCGATCCCGACTCGATTCGCCGTCGTTTCGCTCGTTACTGCCGCACGCCATGCGATTGCGACCCACTCTGCAATAGATTCTGATAGCGCATCCACGCGCACACGGCGTGCTGGACATAGTCAATTCTGATCTTCGACGAATCGAGGACTCTAGTAGCGAAAGCTCCCGGCATGCCGCCGGAGTAAGGACCTGAGCCGATCTGCATCCGCAGTAGGAATGCAATAGCCCGCGTAGTAGCTGCTTCGATTTTCGTGCGTAGTTCATCTTTTGGCAGAAATTCCAGCGCAGCGAGCAGCCCCTCAAGGCGAGTAGCGGTCGCCGAGGTCCAGCCTTCTGGATCGAACGCGCCAGCTATACCTACCGCAGCCGAACCTCTAAATTGTTCGTGCAGGATCGAAGTACAAATCTGAACCGCGTGTTGGATCAGTTCGTCGCGCGAAGACGCTGGACACGAACTCTGGTCACAATAAGGAAGCAATCTGGCCGTCGCGATCAGCGCCCAGTGGTCGGCGGGAACCGCGGAGTGCCCAGCGCGGCTTTTGGCAAGAAAGGACAGCGCCTTGCCTGCAGCGATGAGCCATTCGCGGGAGTGATCGGCTTCATATAGCGAGACGAAGCCCAAAGCCGCTTCGCCGGGATAATACAAACTCTCCCAGTCCTGAACCGGCCCGCTTTCCGCCCGGTACTTGTTGACGAAGCTGCCATCGCCCTTTTGCAGAAATAGCAGGAACCGGCCCAGCGATTGTAATTCTTCGAGCGGCACTGCCTTCGGTTCCACATGCCTCACTTCTGCCAGCGCCACCAAGCCGAGGCCAGTCGCCCCAAGTTCAGCGTCGTGCTGCTGAGACCTGGATTGCTCAGCCAGCGGCTCCGACCAAACAGCCAACTGACCTGGGCGCACTCCCGGCCCGCTGTAGTTCTGGCGCAGAAACGCCGCCGCGCGGGCCATCGCGTCCACCGCTTGCGGGTCCGGATGGGCGCGATTCAGCATCGCAAGAGCGTACATCGCGCCCGCATGCCGCACGATGTTATACGAATCGCTTTTCCTCCCGGTGTTGATGTTGACTTCGTACACAAACTTGCCGTCCGAGCCGCAGGCGCGCTCCAGATAGCCCGCAGAAAGCAAGATGGCACGGCTGATCTGGTCGCGCGTGGGCTGCGTAGTGTCAGGTGGGCCTCCGCCTGAGTGCCCAATCCGGTCAGCGCCAGAGAGGGGGCAGCAGCCTGCGCGGCTGCGAAGAACAGAAACAGTAATCGCCAACACGTTCGAATCAATCGGTCTTTGCCATTCAATCTCGTCCGCATAGTCGGTCGTTTGTAGCACCTTCCGCTTCATGACCTAATTTCGCCGTCTAACTTTATACCTATTGTCCCAGTGTACCGAACACAATGGCAGTGCAGAAAAGATCATTGCCTCCCTGAAGGAGGGTTCCAATCCAAAAGCGAAGATGGAGCCCGGAAATTCAACTTCTCTCTCTCCGACCAATCTTTCCCTGGCTCTTAACCCCTCAATCCCGGCGATTTCACCGTCCAATGTCCGCCGGTAGCGCGGCGCGGATCGGTTATCTGGGTCCGCAGAATCACCTGGTAGACTCGATCCGACCGTAAAAATACGCATCCTTGCCGAAAACTCACATTAGAATTAGAGAGAACTTAGGAGAAGCAACATGCTAGCCGTAGGTGAACAATTTCCCTCATACTCGCTGACCGCCACCGTCAGCACCGACAATAGCGACAAAGCGTTCAAAACCATCACTAACCTCGACTACTCCGGCAAGTGGAAGATGTATTTCTTCTGGCCCAAGGATTTCACTTTCGTCTGCCCCACGGAAATCGCGGCGTTTGGCAAGCTGAACAAGGAATTCCTGGACCGCGATACGCAAGTCCTCGGCGGCAGCATCGACTCCGAGTTCGTGCACCGCGCCTGGCGCGTCCACCACGAGGATCTGCACAGCCTGCCGTTCCCCATGCTGTCGGACATCAAGCGCGACCTCTCGGAGGCGCTCGGCATTCTCGATCCCAAAGCCGGCGTCGCTCAGCGTGCCACCTTCATCGTCGACCCCGAGGGTGTCATCCGTTTCGTAATGGTGACCGACCTCTCCGTCGGGCGCAATCCGCAGGAAGTTCTGCGCGTGCTCGATGCGCTCCAGACCGACGAACTCTGCCCCTGTAACTGGAAGAAGGGCGAACCGACACTCGTTGTCTAATTTGTGATTTGTCGTCCCGCCAAGAAGGAGGACGTGATCGAGTCATTGAGACATTGAGGTATTGAGTCAATGTTTCAATGACTCAATGCAACCTATGACTCTGAATGAACTTCTCGATACCGTGCCCGCATACGCCAAAGATCTGAAACTGAACTTGTCGACCCTGCTGCAACAACAGGAATTAAACGAACAGCAGATCTGGGGCACCGTGGCCGCATCCGCCGTCGCGTCCCGCAACCCGCAAGTGATTCAGACCTTGCTCGCGGAAGCGGCTTCGCACCTGTCGCCGCAAGCTCTCGAAGCGGCCAAGAGCGCCGCCGCCGTCATGGGCATGAACAATATCTATTACCGCTTCCAGCACCTGGCAAAAAACCCAAAGTATGCCACCTTGCCGGCCCGCCTGCGCATGAACGTTTTGCGCACTCACGGCATTGATCCCGTCGATTTCGAACTCTGGTGCACCGCCGTCTCGGCGATCAATGGCTGCGGACTCTGCGTCGATTCTCACGAGCAGATTCTCCGCGGCAAAGGCATGTCGGAGGAATCGATCCTCGCGGCCGTGCGCCTGGCGTCCGTAATTCATGGCCTGGCGACGGTCTTCGACGCCGAAGCTGTCGCCCCCAGCCCAGCCGTGCCCGTCTGATTTGGATATCCGCCACCGAAGCTGGGCGCGACTTCGCGTCAGGCTGCGATAATGATTAGAATCGGAACGCCGGTCTTTGCACGATAAGGCATTTCTGGCATGGAAGATCTCATCCTCGTCACCGGTGGCGCTGGCTTCATTGGCTCGAATTTTATTCTGCAGTGGATTGCCTCTGAACCCGCGCGCATCCTGAATCTCGATAAGTTGACCTACGCGGGCAATCTCAATAACCTGCGGGCCGTCGAAGTTCACCCGCGCTATCGTTTCGAGCAGGGCGATATTGTCGATCGCGATTTTGTGCGCGACTTGTTGCGGCGCGAACAACCCCGCGCCATCGTTCACTTCGCCGCCGAAAGCCACGTTGACCGCTCGATCCACGGCCCCGATGATTTCGTCCGCACCAACGTCAACGGCACATTCAACCTGCTCGAGGAAGCGCGAGCCTACTGGTCAGCGCTTGCGGAAACCGATCGCGCCTCGTTCCGTTTTCTGCACGTCTCTACCGACGAAGTTTACGGATCGCTCGGCCCGAGCGACCCGGCCTTCAGCGAGACCACCCCTTACGCGCCCAACAGCCCGTACTCTGCATCCAAAGCGGCTTCCGATCATCTGGTCCGCGCCTATCACCACACCTACGGCCTTCCGGTTCTGACCACCAACTGCTCCAACAATTACGGTCCCCACCAGTTTCCGGAAAAACTGATTCCGCTCATGATCCTGAATGCGTGCGCCGGCAAACCGCTCCCGGTGTATGGCGACGGCAAGAACGTTCGCGACTGGCTCTACGTCGAGGATCACTGCCGCGCCATTCGCACCGTGCTTCGCAAACGGCCGCGTCGGAGAAACCTACAACATCGGTGGGCGCAGCGAAAAAAAGAACCTGGAAATTATCGGCGCCATTTGCCAACTGCTGGACGAACTGCGCCCGAACGACCCCGCCGTTCCCCACAACAAACTCGTCACGTTCGTCAAAGACCGCCCCGGCCACGACCGCCGCTACGCGATGGACACGCGCAAGATCGAGCGCGAACTGAACTGGCGCCCGCTGGAGACGTTTGAGAGCGGCATCCGCAAGACCGTTTGCTGGTATCTTGAACACGAAGACTGGGTCCGCGATGTGACCAGCGGCAGTTATCGTCAATGGATGGCGAAAAACTACGCCACCGAGTCTTAAGAACGGAAAGCCGAGACTGAAACTCGACATGACCAAAACCGCGCCACCGAATTACAAAGGCATCATTCTCGCGGGCGGATCGGGCACGCGCCTCTATCCCGTCACCCACGGCACCGCCAAGAGCCTGCTGCCGGTGTACGACAAGCCGATGGTGTACTACCCGCTCTCCACGCTGATGCTGGCCGGCATTCGCGACATTCTGCTCATCTCCACGCCCGACGATCTGCCCCGCTTCCAGCACTTGCTCGGCGATGGCTCCCGCTTCGGCGTCCATTTCCAGTACGCGCCTGCAACCGAAGCCCGAAGGCATTGCCCAGGCATTTCTGATCGGCAAGGAGTTTATCGGCTCCAGCGGTTGCGCGCTTGTGCTCGGCGACAACATTTTCTACGGACATGACCTCGTCAAGGAATTGCGCGCAGCTACGCTCCAGGCCAAAGGAGCTCGCGTTTTTGCCTACCCCGTCAATGACCCCGAGCGCTACGGCGTGGTCGAGTTCGATGCGCACGGCAAGGCGCTCAGCATTGAAGAGAAACCGAAGCAGCCGAAATCCCGTTACGCCGTCACCGGACTTTATTTTTACGATCGTCAGGTCGTCGAAATTGCCGCAAGTCTCAAGCCTTCGAAGCGCGGCGAACTTGAAATCACCGACGTCAACCGCGTGTATCTCGAGCGCAACCAACTCAACGTCTGCGTGATGGGACGAGGCACGGCCTGGCTCGACACGGGCACGCACGAAGCCTTGATGGAGGCCTCTTTATTCATTCAGACCCTGCAGAAGCGCCAGGGCCTCATGGTCGCCTGCCCCGAGGAAATCGCCTATCGCTCCGGCTACATTACCGCCGCGCAACTGGAAGCGCTGGCGCAGCCGATGCGCAACAATGGATACGGCGCCTACCTGCTGCAATTGCTGCGGGAACGCGTCTTCTGATTTGGGATAGCGCGGGAAGGCTCGTGTGGGAACGGGCGCCCTCGCCCGTCCAAGCCGAGCGAAGCTCGGCAGTTGCCGGCGGCCACAGCAGCTCTGGACGCGCCATTATGGATGAAGATTCAAATGAAAAAAATCGCCACTAACTTGCCCGGAGTTCTGCTTCTCGAACCGCGCGTGTTCGGCGACGACCGCGGTTTCTTCCTGGAAAGCTATAACCAGCGCACGTTTGCCGAGCTCGGCATTCCGGAACCGTTCGTGCAGGACAATCATTCCTACTCCGAGAAAAACGTCGTCCGCGGATTGCACTACCAGATTCACCAGCCCCAGGGAAAACTCGTGCGCGCCATCACGGGCGAGATTCTCGATGTCGCGCTCGACCTCCGCCGCAGCTCTCCCACTTTCGGCAAGTGGGAGTCCTTCAAACTCTCCGGCGAGAACAAGCAAATTTTGTGGGTTCCGCGCGGATTTGCTCACGGCTTTCGAGTCGTGTCCCAGACCGCCCATGTCCTCTATAAGACGACGGATTTTTATGCGCCCGAACACGAACGCACGGTAGCGTGGAACGATCCCGCGTTGAATATCGACTGGCAACTCGACGGCGAAGCGATCGTCTCTGCAAAAGACCAGCGCGGCGTGCCCTTCCAGCAGGCTGAGAAATTCGACTAGCGCCGCGTCAATTCAGCCGGAACTCGACCGCAATCGTGGTTTCAACCTCAACCGCCTTGCCGCTGGATAGGTACGGCTCAAATTTCCAGGACTGCACAGCCTCCGTCGCCGATTGCACCAGCAGGTCGGGTCCCGACACAGGCCGCAAGCGTTCCACGCTGCCATCCGGCGCAATCACCGCGTCCAGAACCGCCAGCCCTTCGGTCCCCGCCGTTCGCGCAGCCTCCGGATACACCGGCTCCGTCTTCGTCACAATCCGCTTCTCCATGGTTTCGGGAGAAACTCGCAACCTCGACTCCCCCACCGGCCGCGCGCTTTTCCAGTTCGTTCCAGGACCTCTGCCACTGCCACCATCCCAGACCGGCCAGCGCCAGCATGCAAGCGATCAGCACATAAAATCCGCGCCGCCCGATGCGAACTCTGCGCCTTGGCGTAGCCGCCAGTTCCGCGGCGGCCAAAAACGTCTTCCGGCGTTGCAGGTTCGTTGTTCTCCGCTTTTTTTGAGTCTCTGAGATCCACCAACTGCGCAGCGGAGCGGTAAACCCAATACCGGATCATCTCCCGCTGCTCCGCCGTCAGCCCTACAAACTCAAGCCCGCAACGGAGCCGCGACTGATAGCGAACCAGCGCGCGCGCCCGAACCGGCACACCAACATTCGGCAGTCGCAGTTCGACCGCGACCTGTTGGCCGGTGGCCAATTCTCCGGCCACCACCGCGCCCACGCCGGCTTCGCTGATGTCGGTGCAGCGCCCAGGTAAATTTTCCGGAACGCCCGATCGCAACGCGATCAAGTCCAGGGGTACGTTGATGCGGTGCCGTGGGAAAATGCGCTGTGGCGTTTCATCGAATACAGGCGATGGAACTGCACTCATCAGACTGCCTCCGCAGGATCGAAGATCTTTGTCATGCGGCTGGAATCAACCGGCGAAAACAGCGAAAGTTTGCGGAATCGTTCCTCCAAGTATAGCTGAACCCTGCAACAGAACGCTGAAATAATTTCCGCAGCATCGGCATCATTCCCGAAATGACTTTCCTAACTTGTGTCCGCCAGTTTGGTCCGCAGGGTCGCAGTGTTTGATCGTCGCATTCATTTTCTGCTTGAAGTTCGCCCAGAGATCGGATTCCCACTGGTCGTTTCGCAAGCACTTGGCATACACCTTGACTGCAGCTGCGACCTCGTTCAGAAACTTCGCGGCGTTAAGGGTAGGCCCCTTCTGTTCGAACATCGGGCCCATGCGGAATACTCTCCAACCGTGTGTCGTTTCGCCTTGATGAAGTATGCCGCATCGAACGTCCTTGTAGAATGATCCAGCCACCGGACGTAAACCAGAGAAGTTGGGAAAACGCTGAAAGAAATAGCAGAACGCAACCTCGCTCCTCGAGGGATTCTTCTTGGGATCCGCCGGACGACATTCCGCGTCGATATCGGCAGGCTTCATGCGCTCGTGTGTGCTCTCCCAACCCCGATAGAAGGACTCCAGCGTCTCGATTAGAAGGCACGACGCGGCAAGCATAATAAAACCGTTCTTGTGACAGGTCTGCGTGACGGGCAGGACGTACCGCTCTAACAGCCTCTGTTCAATAAAATCGGCCAGCCCTGCGCGGTCTTTGGAAGACTCCATGTCTCGGTATTGCGAGACTGTGACGGAGCTGGAAAGGTGGACGTTCCCGACCTTGTGAGAGCCCGTTGACGTCAATACGTCCTTCAGGACTACGCCGCTCCCATGGCGTCGCCGCTCACCTAGCCCCGCCATGCGACTACCGCGCTCCTGCGATTGTCAGTTGCGCGAGTTCAATGATCAAGTGCGCCTGGCGTTCATCGTCGGCTACGAATTCCGCACAAAGCGACATGTCGGAGCACATATCCGTAAGGACTCGAATGTGCCGGTACGCAAGACGAAATTCCACCTTGGCGCGCTCCCATCCCGAGAGGTAAACAATGCTCACCAATAGGCGACCCGGCGTGCGTGATTCTATGATCGACCCGTTCCGTCCAGGTATATATCGGCGGCGCTCGCCAAGAATCTCATGCTTGTCCGTTTCCAGCGCAAGCCCGTACTTCATGGCAAAATCCTCTAGGTGCGACAAGACGGGCCAACCCCCTTACCGCCGAAAAGCGTAGTACCGAGCCTACGGCTTGTCAATTTAGCTTCCCTACTCCATGTCGCGCCAGTTTGGCCCCACTCCGATTTCGACCAGCAGCGGAACCGCGAGCGAATGCACCTGCTCCATGTGCTCTCGCACCAGCGGCTTCATTCGGTCCACCTCGTTCTCCGGCACTTCGAATACAAGTTCATCGTGCACCTGCAACGTCATCCGCGACTTCAGCTCGCGCTTCCGGATTTCCTCATCAATCCGGATCATCGCCAGTTTGATCAGGTCGGCGGCCGTGCCCTGCAGCGGAGTGTTCACCGCCGTGCGCTCGGCGAACCCGCGCTGGGTGGCGTTTTTGCTATTGATGTCGGGAATCGGCCGAATGCGCCCGAACAGGGTCTTCACTCTCTGATCGCGCCGCGTCTGCTCGATCATTGCATCGATGAACGCCCGCACACCCGCATATTTTTCAAAATACGCATCGATGAATTTCCTGGCCTCGCCCGGCTCAATGCCCAACTGCTGCGACAAACCAAACGCCGACAAACCATAGACGATCCCGAAGTTCACCACCTTCGCCTGCCGCCGGTGTTCCGGCGTCACCATCAGTGGAGGCACGCCAAACACCTGCGACGCGGTCAGCGTGTGAATGTCGTCCCCACGCCGGAACGCCTCCACCAGTAACTTGTCTCTCGAAAAATGCGCCAGCAGCCGCAGTTCGATCTGCGAATAATCCGCTGCCAGCAGTACGTGCCCCGTTTCGGCGATGAAGGCCGCCCGAATTTCACGCCCAAGTTCGGTGCGAATCGGAATATTCTGCAGGTTCGGATTCGTCGAAGACAGCCTCCCCGTCGCTGTCCCCGTCTGCCCAAAGGTCGTATGCACGCGGCCGCTCTGGCCGCGAATCAACGCCGGCAATGCATCCACATAAGTCGACTTCAACTTAGTAAGTTGCCGGTACTCCAGCACCAGCCGCGGAACTTCGTGATCCCCTGCCAATCCTTCCAGTACATCCACCGCCGTCGAAATCTTTTTCCCTTTCCCGTATTTCGACGGCATCGGCAGCGCCAGTTTGTTGAACAGCACATCACCCAGTTGCTTAGGCGAATTGATGTTGAACTCCAAGCCGCAACGCTCATAAATATCTCGCGCCTTGGCGTCGGCCTCGCGCTGCAACTTCACCGACATCTCACCCAGCACCACCGGATCGATCTTCACGCCCGCATCTTCCATGCGCGCCAGCACGGGCACCAGCGGCAGATCGATCTTCTCGTACACCGAGGTCAGTCCCTGGTCGTCGACTTCTTTGCGGAGCGCGCTCGCCAACCTGCCTGTCACATCCGCCGCCTCCGCCAGGTTGCCGCTCAGCTTCAAATTGAATCTTCGCAGCGCTACTTCCGGCAGAGAATGCGACGAGTAGGTCGGATCAAGCAGGTAGGAATACAGCATCGGATCATGCTGCACTCCGGCGAGCGCAATTCCCTGCCCGGGGAAATGCCCCGCGAAATAATGCAGCGCCGACTTGAGATCGTGAATCGTCTTCGGCACAGCGGAATCTTCGAGCATGCTCTTCACTCGATCGGCGAGTCCCCTGTCTTCGAGCGCGACCATCGCCCCACTCCCCGGCGCATTCGAAACCGCAATGCGATTCACGCCCCCAGCACTCTGATCCTCCGCATCCGCAGGCTGCAAAGCCAGAAGTCCGGACTGTGCCGGTTGAGGCTCCTCATCTTCTGCGGAGCTCTCAGCAAGAATGCTCTCGGTGTGCTCCGTCGGAATTGCCAGCGCGAGCGGCGCGCTCTCGCCCAAGCCTTTCAAGTACTCCTCGAATTCAGCCTCCGACTTGATCTCCCGGTAGTCGCCTTCCTTCACTTCAACCACGGGAAGCAGTTCTTTCAACAAAGAAGTAAATTCGAGTTCGGCAAACAGCGCACGCAGAGATTCAACATCCGGCTCGCCCGCTTTCATCGCGGCAACATCCAGTTCGACCGCCACGTCGGTGTCAATCGTCACCAGTTGCTTGCTGTGCAGGATGTTGTCGCGATTGTTCTGCAGCGATTCCCGATACGTCTTCTTCTCCACCTCGGCTGCATGTTCCAGCGCCTGTTCCACGCTGCCAAAACGCTGAATCAGTTCCACCGACCCTTTGTCGCCAATCCCCGGCGCTCCCGGAATGTTGTCCACCGCGTCGCCGCGCAGCGCCATCACGTCCACTACCTTCGACGGAGGCACTCCGAGAAGTTCCTCCACCTTCGCCGCGTCGCAAATCAGATTGTCTTTCGGAGGATTCAGCACCCGCACCTTGTCGTTCACCAACTGCAGCATGTCTTTGTCGCTCGACACCACAAACACCGGATACGATTCCACTGCCGCCTTCCGTGCCAGCGTTCCGATCACATCGTCGGCTTCGTAACCTTCCAGCTGCAAAATTGGGATGCGATACCCCTCCAGCGCCCGCCGAATGTACGGAATCTGCTGCACCAGGTCCCCAGGCATCTCGGCGCGGTTCGCCTTGTAGCCCCCGTATTGCGATTCTTTGAACGTCTGCGTCTTGATGTCGAATTTGCGGATCGTTGTGATCGCTTCCGCCTGTTGATTGCGGATCGTCGGCGCGCCCACATCAAACACCGCCGCCAGATACTCGGGCGAAAAATCGTCGCGCAGCTTCCGCAGCATGTTGACGAAAACATAAGTCGCCGCCGTCGGAACCCCCGTCTTCGTGGACATCGGCCGCTGCCGCGCCATCGCGTGATAAGCGCGAAAAATGAACGACATAGTATCGATCAGGAAAATCCGCCCCTTACCCTCGGCGGAGACAGGCGCAGACCCAGGCACGGCACTCACTTGCGGCGGCGATTTCTTTTTGGCAGGCAACTGGCCAAGTTTAACAGTTGTGGAAGGTCGGAAGCCGAGGACGAATAGAGAATTGCGGCTCCGCGAGCGACGACCAGCCAACGACGTTCTTTAAAATCTCGGGCAATCGCGTATGATCAAGGGGTTTTCGGCCTCGCCCCGCTGAGTGCTGAATGCTGAGTGCTGAATGCTGCCCTTCAAGCTGGTCTACAGCGACGACTATTACCTGCCCATTGGCTCCCATGTTTTTCCCGCTGAAAAATACAAGTGCATTCATGACCGGTTGCTTACCTCCGGAATCGCCGAGCCTTCCGATTTCGTCACTCCTCGTCCGGCTACCGACCAGGACGTGCTGCTCGTGCACACTCCGCGGTACGTCGAGAAATTGAAGACGGGCACGCTCAACGCGCGCGAACAGTTGGAGCTCGAAGTCCCGTACTCGCCGGAGTTAGTGAGCGCCTTCTGGCTCGCCGCGGGCGGCTCCGTGCTGGCCGCCGATCATGCCCTTAACGACGGCATGGCCATCAGTATCGGCGGGGGATTCCATCACGCGTTCCCCGATCACGGCGAAGGCTTCTGCATGATCCACGATGTGGCCGTCGCCATCCGCTGCATGCAGCGTGACGGCAAGATTCGCACCGCGATGACCGTCGATTGCGACGTCCATCAAGGCAATGGCACGGCGGTGATTTTTTCCGGCACGCGTGTCCCCAGCGAGCCGCTGCCGTCAGTGCCCAACTTCATGATGAATCCATCGCACCCGGCCCCGCACGGGATAAGGCGGCGCAGCGCCCACGCCGAGGATGTCTTCACCATCTCGCTCCATCAGCAAAACAACTATCCGGTGTTCAAGCCCCCTTCGTCGCTGGACTTGAATTTGCCCGACGAGATGGGCGACGGCGAATATCTGGCGTGCCTCGGCGACGCGCTCAGCTTGGGATTGAGCAAGCTCAAGCCGGAACTCATCTGCTACCTCGCCGGAGCCGATCCTTATCGCGAAGATCAGCTCGGCGGATTGTCGCTGACGATTGCGGGATTGAAGGAGCGAGATGCTCTCGTGTTCCAAATCGCCAAGGCCGAGGGCATCCCCGTGATGGTCACACTCGCCGGCGGCTACGCTCTGAAACTCGAAGACACGATCGCGATTCACTGCAACACAGTGGTCGCCGCAAAAGAAGTGTTTGGCGGGAAGGGCTGACAGAGTAGCCAGGGAGCGCAGAAGCTATACTCGAAGCTATGGACGTTATCCCTTCTCAACTTGCGCACCGTGAGTTCTATAACATTCTGATTAGCGCCGTGGCGCCGCGGCCGATCGCGTGGGTCTCGAGCCTGAGCGCTTCCGGACAACCCAACCTCGCGCCCTTTTCCTTTTTCAACGCGGTGTGCGCCAAGCCTCCGCTGCTGGCGTTTGCGCCGGCAATGCGCTCGCCGAAACAATCGGGAGCGGCGGCAGATCCCGCAGGAACGCCTAAAGACACGCTGCGAAATATTCGCGAGACCGGAGAGTTCGTGATCAGCGTCGTCACCTTCGAACTGGCCGAGGCCATGAACCTGACCAGCGGTGAATATGACGCGGCCATCAATGAATTCGAAGTGGCGAAACTCGCCTCGGCGCCTTCGAAACTCGTGCGGCCGCGGCGCGTGGCCGAGTCTCCAGTCAGCTTTGAATGCAAGCTGCATCAGATTCTCGACTTCAATCCCGGCCCCGAGGGCGGCAGCCTGGTGATTGGTGAAATCGTCTCGGTTCACATCAACGAGCAGTACATAAAAGAAGGCCGCCTCGACCGGAACTCGCTCGATCTGATCGGCCGCATGGGCGGCATGCAATACACACGAACCACCGAGCGCTTCGAACTGGTGCGACCGAAGGTGGAGTAACGCGAGTAAGAATTTTAATCCGCACTCAGTTTGGTAGCTGGAGCGGTAGAATAATCCCAATCGTGAGGTCGGACATGGAACAACTGACGCCGGAAGTATCCAAGCTGTTGGAACAAGCCTTGTCCTTGTCGGTCGAGGAGCAGGAAGCCTTGGCAAACTCGCTGATCTCCAACTTGGACGGCGGGGTGAATGAAGGACCCGCGGAAGAAAGTGTGGAGAACGCTTGGGCGGAGGAGATCAAGCGCCGCGTCGATGACATCCGCTCCGGGAAAACCAAGATGATCCCCTACGAAGAGGTGCGCCGCCGTCTGGCGGCCCGACTTCTCGAAGGCCGCGGGACCAAGAGCTCCCAACATTTTCCCTTAATGCCCTAAAAACGCTCTGAGCTGCTGGGCTAGCTTCTTCCCGTCTCCTGTCTGACAGTCCCAAATCACAAGATATTTCCAGCCGAGTCCTGCCAGCCGGAGGCGGTTTTTCTTGTCTCTTTTTTTGTTGTTCGCAAGCTTCGCCGACCAATAAACAGTGTTCGACTTAGGCATGCGGCCATCGAGGCAACCCTGGTGCTGGTGCCAAAAACAGCCGTGGACAAAAATGACTTTTCGCCCGGATGGAAAAACGAGGTCAGGACAGCCGGGCAGGTCTCTGCGATGCAAACGGAAACGATAACCCAAGAGATGCGCCAGCGAACGAACAACCATCTCTGGTTTGGTATTGGCGCTCCGGATGCGCCGCATGTTTTCGCTTCGGCGCCGACGTGAGATCGTGTCCACTGTGTTTCAGGGCTTCTCTGTGGGGAACTTTTTATGCAGCCAGCGTAGCACTTCCAACTGGTCTGCGCCCGTAGCCCTGCGAATCTGAATCAGCAACTTTTGTAAACTCGGACGATCCAAGGTAAGATTCCGCGCTCCCTCGTTACACACTGAGCAAATTGCCCTCAGATTACCTGGCTCGTCCTTGCCTCCCATGGATTTGTCGATGATGTGTCCGATTTGGAGGCGAGTCCTTCTTCCCTCGTCATAGGGATGCGGCTCGCCGGCTACGGATCCACACATCTGACATGTAAACCCGTTGCGATCTAGAACCAAAGCCCGTAATTCTTTGGAAATCGACCGCTCGAAAGCTGGCACCGGCTTGGGATCCAGTAGAAGGTACTGTCCCGGCTTCAGATCGCTACGATCATTATGGGTGAGAATCTGATAGCCCTCTTCGGTTCTGAGCTCTCGAACCCGGCGCGCCCACTCGCTTGTTCCGCCCGACGCCTCGCTCAATTCGTGGGAATCCATTACGCGCCCGATGTTATCGAGAAAGTAGCTACGGAGTTTTGATCGAGCACCGAGTCTTTTCTTGTCTTTCATCCAGCCGCCTTATGAATTCTCTCCACCCGCAGACAGTGTCTAACCCTTTCAGCCACTGCAAACGCCACAGGGGGCGGGAACGCATTACCAATCTGACGATAAGTCGCCGTCTTGCCACCTGTAAACTGCCAATCGTCAGGGAAACCTTGCAACCTCGCAACCATGCGCAATGTTAATCGGGGCATCCCAACAAAACTGCGCTCGGGCGCATCATTGCCTATACCTAGTCCGTCCACATTTAGTGTTGCCCATGCTCTGCGTGCTCGCGTTGGACCTAGGTCAGGTCCACCATGTTTCAGACTCCCCCCAACAATAGTAGGAGCGATCTCATTTGCGCGTTCTTTCCAGGCAAGTGCGCCTTTCCATCCGTTTGCAGAAATCAGGTCGTACAGAACTTCCCCCACCGTCGGCGGCAAATCGAAATTGCCCGTTGGCCAACTAAAGTCTTGGAAGAGTTCTTTTCTAATTGCTACAAAAACCACTCTTGGCCGAAGCTGCGGGACGCCAAAATCCGACGCATTAAACAAATGCCAATCACAGCGGTATCCAAGTTTGGTCAGTTGTTTTTCTACGTGCAAGCGATAGTCAAAGAATACTGCATCGAGAATACCGCGCACATTTTCGATCATCACTACCTTGGGCTTCGTTTTGGAGATGATCCGCATTGCGGCGGGAAATAAGTTCCGCTCGTCCTTGTCACCCAACTGCTTGCCCGCCACAGAGAATGGGGGGCAAGGAAGTCCTCCCGAAACAATATCGACCCCACAGTAAGGAGACGCATCAAACTCCCGAATGTCCCCCTGGATCACGTTCCATTGTGGCCGGTTGACCCGCAGTGTATTGCAAGCGTGCCGGTCCCACTCAATCAGGGCCACATGCTCAATGCCAGCCCGTTCAAGGCCCAGGGCTTGACCACCGGCTCCCGCACACAGCTCAAGCGTTGTCAGCGTTTTCATTTTGGAGATCCTCCGTATCTTACCCGAAATCTGAGTGCAAACCTTTTGCCAATTTGTGGGCGGCGAGCTGCACAAAGGGAGTAGGGGGCATCGAGTGCGCAGACGCTCAGGATGACACCGAGGCCTTTGCGAACGACGAACCGCGAACGACCAACGACAATCGACCAACGACTCCCCAACCGTCGCGGCTGCTAAAATAGCCTCTTAGTCTATGTTCGAGAATCTCCAGGAAAAACTCCAGCGCGCCTTCAAGTCTCTCCGCGGACAAGCCGTCCTCACCGAAGAGAACATCTCCGAGGCGCTGAAACAAATTCGTCTGGCGCTGCTTGAAGCCGACGTCAACTTCAAAGTCGTCAAAGGGCTCATCGACCGCATCCAGGCCAAGGCCGTCGGCCAGGAAGTGCTGACCGCGCTCTCGCCCGGCGAGCAGGTCATCAAGATCGTCCGCGACGAACTGGTCGAAACGCTCGGCAAAGACACGGCTAAATTAAAGTTCGCTTCGCAGCCGCCGACCGTCGTGCTCATGGCCGGGCTGCAGGGCTCGGGCAAAACCACGACCTCCGGCAAGCTCGCCAACTGGCTCAAGAATGGCGGACACCGCCCGCTGCTCGTCTCGGTCGACGTTTACCGTCCCGCCGCGCGCGAGCAACTCAAAGTCGTGGCGGCGGCGATCAAGGCCAACCTCTACGAAGGCGAGGTCGGCGAAGCGAATACCGCGACCGTCGAACGCCTCGCCAAAGAAGCGCGCCGCGAAGCCATCAACACTGGCTGCGACGTGCTTATCGTCGACACCGCCGGCCGTCTCCACATCGATGACCAACTCATGGAAGAGATGCAGTCGCTCAAGCGCCTGCTCAATCCGCAGGAAATTTTATTCGTCGCCGATTCGATGACCGGACAGGACGCCGTCAACTCCGCCGACGAATTCCATAAGAAGCTCACGCTCACCGGCGTCGTGCTTACCAAGATGGACGGCGATGCTCGCGGCGGCGCGGCGCTCTCCATCCGCCAGGTCACGGGCCAGCCGATTAAGTTCATCGGCATCGGAGAAAAATACGATGCGCTTGAGCCTTTCCATCCCGACCGCATCGTCTCGCGCATTCTCGGCATGGGCGACATCCTTTCGCTGATCGAAAAAGCCGAGTCGCAGATCGATAAGAAGAAGGCCAATGAACTTGCCTCCAAGGTCCTTGCTGGCGACGGCTTTTCGCTCGAGGATTTCCGCGACCAGTTGCGGCAGGTCCGCAAGATGGGGTCGCTGCAGAGTCTGATGGGCATGCTGCCGAGTATTGGCGCGTTTTCCGGCCTGCAGAAAGCCGCCGACCAGGTTGACGAGAAACAGATCAACCGGGTCGAGGCCATCATCAACTCCATGACTGGGTATGAGCGCAACCATCACGAAGCCATCAACGGCAGCCGCCGCAAACGCATTGCCCGCGGCTCCGGCACCAGCGTGCAGGAAGTCAACAACCTGCTTCGCCAGTACGCGCAGATGAAAAAGATGTTCAAGCAGATGGGCAAGCCCAGCTTTGCGCGGCGCATGGCGGGGATGAAGTTTCCCGGGATGTAGGGCGGTGGCGCTGCAAACTCGAGATATGTTTCACGTGAAACATTGTACGGGTAGTTGTGTTAGTGTAATTATGTACGTACAAGAGGACTCAAATGAAACAGCGCAAACGGGTTACGAAACGGGCCAAAGCGTCGCGAAAAGTGACGAAAATTGTGGCGTCGGCGGGGCCTCGGAGGCGTCCGCGGTACCTGCCGGCGGAGTGGGAAGGCATGTACAAGCCGGTGAAGAAGCCGGTGACGCTGCGGCTGGATGCCGATGTGCTGGCGTGGTTCCAGCGGGCGGGGCGGGGGTACCAGACGCGGATCAACCGGGCCCTGAGGCAGGTGATGGCCGAGGAGAGAAAGAAGGCGCGGGAATGAGGCGGGTTGAAGGCGGCGTGGCGAAGAAAAGACGAAACTACGGGGGCGGTGCGGGTTTTTTAGTGACCTGCGGTCAGGGAAAATGCAAAATCGCTCGTCTAAGTCATTGAAAATGCTCAGGGGCGAGTGTGGTTAAATAGGCACAAGAGGGTGCTTATTACACTGTAATTATTACACTACCCAGTATTTGGTGGCCGGGAGTCCCGGCTGGCACGGTTATCTAGTCAGCCGACCCAACTGGTTGAACCCAAGTTAGCGCCCAAAGAACGGGCGCGAACCTGGGGCACCGAAGCTTTGAGTCCACCAAGTTTACCCGGTCGCTTCGGAGATGGCACGGTTATCTAGTCAGCGACCCGCTGGTTGAACCCAGGTTAGCGCCCAAAGGACGGGCGCGAACCTGGGGCACCGAGCAAACCACTGAAATCTTCTGTTTCTCCTGTTTTTCTTATCGCACTGTGTGCGAGATCTCACGGTAGATGGTGTCAATGGTCACAGCGCAGCGGAGGCCAGTCATGGTCAAATGCCGCACTGGGCGCTGGTTCTGCTGCGCGCAACGTTCCTCCCCTCCTGGTTGAACCCAGGTTAGCGCCCAAAGAACGGGCGCGAACCTGGGGCACCGTGCTGCACTGTCGAATCAAAACAACTCGATGGGCGCGGCGTGACCGGATGCAGACGCGAGCCGGCTGTCGCGCGTGACTAATCGAGCGCCGAGTTTTTCGGCAAGCACGATATATGCCGCATCATACGCGGACAAATTATGACGGAGCTGCCAAATCCGGGGCAGCAGAATGAAGTGGGGATACCGAGTGATTCGCAAGTCGAGCAAGTCCTCGATTGCCTGATCGGCGCGGCCGGTTGAGACCGAGCCTTCCCGCACCAGACGCCGCAGTACCTGGCCGACCTCAAGATCGAGGAGGTGAGGGGCATGCAGGGATTCGTTATGCGCGTAGATGCGCCGCTCAATGCGCTGTCCCGCAGCGGTCTGGAGCAGCCAGTCAATGGCGGCGGAGGCGTCGAGGACGATCACAGGCGATCACCGGTCATCGGACCTGCGCTCTTCCTGCTTGCGATCTTCCTGCCCGTTCTTCTTGCACCATGCGGGCAGTATCGACTTGGGCGGCAACCGGTTCGCGCTTATGCAGACGAGCGCGGAATTCGGTCAGAGTTGGCCGCTCTGCGATCTCTCTAATCTCTCGGAGCAGATAGTCTGACAATGACATGCCCGCGATCGCGGCACGGGCCTTTAGAGTGCGATGCAGGGCATCCGGCACATTCCGAAGCTGGATCATCTTCGACATGTGCTAAACATACTTTCATGTGGAGCACATGTCAAGAGCGAAGGATGAAGTGGAATCCCACCCTTGCGCACAGAACGCGCAAGGATGGGGCAGCCTCGGTTCGGACGATGCTCAAGGTCAATATCGCGAAAGGGTGGGCCAGCCCCGAGTCGGTCCGAATACGGCGCTGGCGTTTGTGCTGACCCTGGGCGATGTCAGCCGGTTTCCACGGGGCAAGCAGGTGGCGAGTTATCTGGGGCTGATTCCGCGCGAGGAAAGTTCGGGCGGGCGGCAGAAACTGGGCGCCATCACGAAGCAAGGCAATCGGATGCTGCGCAGTTTGCTGGTGGAAGCGGCGCAAATTGCGGTGCGTTTCGATCCCGGACTTGGTAAACAGTATCGGCATCGTTGTCATCAGAAGCCAAAAGGAGTGGCGAAGGTGGCGACGGCGCGCAAGTTAGCCGTACGACTCTACTGGATGCTGCGCACCGAGAAACCGTATCCAGAGATCGTTCGTATCGAGAGCAGCCCGCGGGTGCCCCTGGTCGGCGCCAGCTAGACCGCTGGACGGATTGGGCGCTCTCGCATCCAGCGTGGGCGGTGCAAAAGTGGAAAACAAAAAAGCCGTTTTCCACTTTCCCACCGCCCCGGCTACGGCTGCGGCCGGATGTTCGCATAGAAGAATCATGGTCGATGTTGGGGCCGAATCGATGGTTGGTGGAACGATCTTCCACCGCTAGGTGATTCCGCGTGAGATTTCCAGAGCCTTGGTCCTCAACCTCTCTGGCAAAGCAAGCGGTGCTTCGGCACTGTCCAGGATAAGTTTGCCCTTGACAGAGCCTTCACTCTTATCGAGGGGCACCCTCGGGAGTGAACGGAGGGAAAGGGTGGGCCAGCCCCATTCGACGTGTTATACTGTAACTTGCGACTGGGAGAGCTGCCCTTTTTTTGTAGCTCGTCGGGACTCGTTCCCGCTCAGCCGCCTTTTTTATGCACATTCTTTACGTCAACGAGTCTGGCGACGGTGGATCTGTGCCCGGCAGTTCCCGTCACTTGGTGCTCTGCGGCGTGGCCATGCACGAAGGCCAGTGGCGGACACTGACCAAGCAACTGAACGAAATTCAAGTACGTAACTTCCCCACAGCAGGCACGTTTCTCGAGTTCCATGCCAGCGAAATGCGAACCGGCGCCAGGATTTTTCGCGGTCTCCCGCGCCCTGCTCGGGACAAAGCCATCCAAGAGGTCTATCAGGTTATCTCGCGTGCCCGAGGCTTAACGCTATTCGCGGCCGTGGTTGAACAAGGCGTTGTTCCGAGCCAAGTATCAGAACCGGGTTGACGTTTATCGCGGCGCTTTCGAAGGCCTTTCCACTATGTTCGACTTCTTCCTCGAGCGGAAACAGACACAGGCTCAAAGGGTCGTCCGCGGCATTGTGGTCTTTGATGAAGCTCGCCCTTCCTTGACCAAGGAGATTCGTCGGCTCCTCGCTGAATTCCAAGCCGGAGGTACCAGATGGGCTTCGCTGGGTTGCGTTATCGAGACTGCTTTTTTCTTTGATTCCAGGTCATCCAGGCTTATGCAAATCGCCGATTTCGCGGCCTATGCTGTCTACCGTTGGTACGAACATGGGGACGGCGGTTACCTCCGTCTCATTCGCCACAAATTCGATCGCCAAGTTGGAAAGCTGCATGGCCTTAAGTGCTATCCGCTGGAATCGACGAAGGCGCATGTCCCATAAAGACCATCGGCGAACGTGTTGACCTGAACTGAAAAATCACGGAGGCTCGGTGCCACCGTCGTACGGAATCCCAGGGTTGACACGACCGTGGAATCCCAGGTCTCGAAAAGCGCGAGACCTGGGGCACCCCCGGTTTCCTCTGTCAACTATTGGAAGAACTCGCGGTTGTACTCGCGCCAGAGATGTCGGCCACCCGCCCATGCTCCGGAAGTTCATCAACCACGTTTACCCAGTGAGGCTGCAGGTCTGAACCTCCCTTCAGGCCGCGATGCTCCTCCGGGCCTGCGCAATCGCTGCATCAAGGTCCCGATCCTTGAGGACGCTACTGTCCGCTCCGGCCGGAGTGAATCTACTTTGCCTATCTAGAAATGTTCGGAAGGCGTTTCGTGCCGATTGGGTTTCGCCCAACATTTCAAGCAAGCAGCCTACATCGAACATGTAGATTGGCAACGGGTGAAGCGAGTATGCTTTTGTCGCCGCAGCCAGTGCTTTGCGAAGACAGAGGCTTCGGTCAACTCTGCCCCGATCCGCTGCGTCCGACAGCAGCACTTGGCTGCGTGAATAGCTCACCAGCGCCCAAGCCGTCATCGCGTAACGAAAATCATCACGGATGGCCCATGCACCTTCTCCACCATTGGGTCCCTTGATCATCGCAAAGAGACTGCGAACTTCAGCCTCTTCCTCGTCCGTCATGGTAAGCAATACGCGTCCGTCCCCTTCGAGATGCATGCCTGGTAATTCCCGCTTTCTCGTAAAAGGCCACATCCTAATTCTCCTTAGTCTCCTTCCGTAGGATACGAATGGTTTCTGTAATGTCGAGCTCTTTGAAAGCATCGAGTGCTAGGTCCATCGCCTTCTTGAAAGTCGTCGTGCGACTAACGTTGTCATTCCGGTCCGCAGAAACGATTTCAACGATGTTATTGGCGAATTTCGAAAACAGAGCGGTTTGCGAGTGCATGTCGTCCCGGTCAAGCAACTGCTTGCACTCTGCATACTCGGACTCGGCACAGTTGAGTTTTTCGCTAAGCTCGCTCTCAATCTTCGTCCTCAGGTCCGAACTCCAGTGCCCAAAGATCGCCTCAACGGTTGGGTGCACCAGAAGGTAGTGGATCTCCTCCTGCACTTCGCAGCGCCTTTCATGGCCGAGTTCCTTGCATACGAAGCGATTGGTCATGTGGAGGAAGAACCCGAGGAACTCAGAGAGGACCAAGAACCAGCGAAACGCCACGGTCTTCTCGTCGTTGGTGATGATCGCGGGCTTCAGCAAGTCCGCGCCAGTCAGCGATACCCTAAATATCTTCCGGCCGAGTTCAGCCGCGGGGGAAGACTCAGGTCCGCAGAACGTGGCAAGCCAAGCTCGCGATCTCGCGTGTGAACCGAGCATGCTGAAGCACCTGTAGGAGCGTCTAGACCTTTGGTTCCAGGACGATTCCCTTATCGCTTCGCGTGATCAGGGTCGCCACCGCAAGTCCTAGCAGATCATGTTTCGCCAGGTCTTTCCCGGCGCACGAAAGACAAAGGGCAGGGGAGCCACGTCGGGCAGGGTGATTCTCGATGATGATCTCGGCGGCTTGGGGACAATCCTCGCACACTGTACGGTCGTCAATGCCGGGTTGCAACTTACGAACGTAAGCCATGACGACCGCAGGCTATCATCGGGAGACATGAAGTACCGTGACATCCATCACTCCCTCTTTGGTTGGTTTCTCTTGATCCGTTCTTCTCCGCCCCCACATCTAAACATTGACAATGATTCGCTCAGGTTATAGTATGGCCTAGGGCGTAATGATTAGTTCATTGATTATAAAGCACTTATCTGTACTGGAGGATCGAATATGAGCAAGATTATTGGCATTGACCTGGGCACCACCAACTCCTGCGTGGCGGTTATGGAGGGCGGAGAGCCGAAAGTTATCCCAAATGAAGAGGGTGGGCGGACTACGCCTTCGGTTGTTGGATTTACGAAAACCGGCGAACGGCTGGTGGGGCAGGTCGCCAAGCGGCAGGCCATCACCAACCCTGAGAATACCGTGTACTCGATCAAGCGGTTCATGGGACGCCGCTATGACGAGGTGAGCGAAGAATTGAAGATGGTGCCGTACAAGGTCGAGCGCGACGACGACAACGTGGTGATTGTGGCGCAGGGCAAGAAGTTCACCCCGCCGGAGATCTCCGCGCTGATTCTGCAAAAACTGAGGAAGGCGGCGGAAGACTATCTCGGCGAGAAAGTCACCGACGCGGTCATCACCGTGCCGGCATATTTCAACGACGCGCAGCGGCAGGCCACTAAAGATGCCGGGCGAATCGCCGGGCTCGAGGTGAAGCGAATCATCAACGAGCCGACGGCGGCCGCTCTGGCTTACGGGCTCGACAAAGGTAAGGACGAGACCATCGCCGTGTACGACTTTGGCGGCGGCACGTTCGATATTTCGATTCTGGAAGTGGGCGAAGGCGTGGTCGAGGTGAAGGCCACCAATGGCGATACGCACCTGGGCGGCGACAACATTGACCAGCGGCTGGTGGATTGGCTGATTGATGAATTCAAGAAAAACGAAGGCCTCGACCTGCGCGGCAAGGGGAACGAGATGGCTTTGCAGCGTCTGCGGGACGCGGCGGAGCGCGCCAAGATCGAGCTTTCGACCACGATGGAGCACGAGATCAACCTGCCGTTCATCACGGCGGATGCTTCCGGGCCGAAGCACCTGGTCATTAAGCTGACGCGGGCCAAGCTCGAAACCATGATCGAAGACATTTTGCAGCGGTCGGTTGGGCCGTGCAAGCAGTGCATGAAAGATGCGGGTATCGACGCCGGCAAGATCAACGAAGTGGTGCTGGTCGGCGGCCAGACCCGCATGCCGCGCATTCAGGCGATCGTAAAAGAACTGTTTGGGCGCGAGGGCCACAAAGGCGTGAACCCGGATGAAGTCGTGGCCATCGGTGCGGCGATCCAGGGCGGAGTGCTCAAGGGCGAGGTTAAAGACCTGCTGCTTTTGGACGTGACTCCGCTGACTTTGTCGATTGAAACGCTGGGCGGCGTGGCGACTCCGATGATCCCGCGGAACACTACGATTCCGACGAAGAAGACGGAGACGTTCTCGACGGCGGCGGACAGTCAGACTTCGGTTGAAGTGCACGTGCTGCAGGGCGAACGTCCGCTGGCGGCGCAGAACCGAACGCTGGGCAAATTCCATTTGACCGGATTGCCACCGGCGCCCCGGGGCATTCCGCAGATTGAAGTGACGTTTGACATTGACGCCAACGGCATCCTGAACGTGACCGCGAAAGATATGGCCACGGGCAAGGATCAGAAGATCACGATTACGTCGTCCTCGGGCTTGTCGAAGGAAGAAGTGGAGCGGATGGCGAAGGAAGCCGACGCGCACTCGGCCGAAGACAAGACGCGGCGCGAAGAGATCGAGGCCAAGAATCAGCTCGACTCGATGGTTTACAACATCGAGAAGATGCTGAAGGAACATGGCGACAAGATCTCGGGCACGGAGCGCGGGGACGTGGAGAACGCATTGGCGGACGCGAAGAAGGCCATCGAAAGCGGCGACAAGGCGCAGATGGATTCGGCGCGCGAACGGCTAACCACGGCATCGCACAAGCTGGCGGAGCAGATGTACAAAGCGACGCAGGCAACTCCGGGCGCGGCACCGGGTGCTGGCGCGGGGCCAACCGATGGACAGGGCGCAGCGCCTGGCGCGAACGGCGCGAGCAAGAAGAAGGACGAAGGCGTGATCGACGCCGAGTACGTGGATGTCGAAGATAAGAAGTAAAACGGCTTCTGGCTACTAGCTTCTGGCTTGGGGGCGCGTTGAGCGCCCCCAAGCTGCATCTAAGTCGTTAGAAGTTGTCATCCCTCGCGAAGCGAGGAATCTGCAGTCGGCCAGGAAAGAGGAAAGCGAATTGAGATTTGAAGTTAATGGACAGATGTTTTTTGTGAACTTCATCCCCGAAGAGGGGCGCTGGTATTGCTTCGCGCCGACGGCGACGGGAGTGCAGCGGATTCCCGTGTCGATGGATGCTTCGCCATTCGAGGCGTTCACCGTCGCGGTGGATGAACAAGAGAAGGAAGTGGTGAACTGAGGAAACCAGTTCCCGGCTCTCAGTTCCCAGTTTCCAGTTTTCAGTTTTCAGAATCTTGATTCATGAGCGACCAAGCCTGCCATCCCGGGCGAAGTCGAAGAACGCCCCTCCGAACGCGCTACAATGTGGGGCTAAATGCTAAGTGCTAAATGCTAAATGCTAAGTGCTGATGGCTGAGTGCTGACAGCTGACATGGCCACCCAAACCAAAGACAAAGACTACTACGCGGTTCTCGGGGTAAAGAAGTCCGCCTCGGTTGACGACATCCGCAAGGCGTTCCGCAAACTTGCGCGCAAATATCATCCTGACGTCAATCCTGGCGACAAGAGCGCTGAAGAGAAGTTCAAGACTCTTTCCGAGGCCAACAACGTCCTCAGCGATCCCAAGAAGCGGAAGATCTACGACCAGCTCGGGTTCTACTCTGACAACATCGATCCGGCGACGGCGGACGCCTACGCGCGCGGCGGCGGACAGCCTGGGGCCGGCCCCGGCGACTTTGGCGGAGGCTTCGCGGGCGGCCGCCATCCCGGTGGACAAGGCAATGTCGATTTCGGCGGCTTTGACTTTTCCGATCTGTTCGAAGGCGCTCGCGCTGGCGGACGGAAGGGATCCAACAGCGGGAGCGGCGGGTTCAAAGACATCTTCTCCAGCATTTTCACTGGCGGCGGGCGCGGTGGGGCCGCCGAGGAAGGCCCGGAGCCGGGCAGCGATCTTGAGTACATGGTCAACGTGCCGTTCTGGACGGCGATCCGCGGCGGAGTGATGAAGCTGAACATCGCCCGGCGCGATGTTTGCGGAAACTGCCACGGCAATGGCTTCACGGAAGCTCCGGGGCAATGTCCGCAGTGTCATGGCAAGGGAACGATCGAACAAACGGGCGGACGGATGAAGTTCAACGTCACCTGCCCAAGATGCCATGGGACGGGCAAGAATATTTCGCCCTGCCCGGTCTGCCATGGCGAAGGCAGCGTCGAGCGCACCGATCCGCTCGAAATCCGCATCAAGGCGGGAACCCGCGATGGGCAGCGCATTCGGATCGCGGGCAAAGGCAATGCCGGGTTGCGGGGAGGCGGGGTCGGCGATCTCTACGTGATCATCCGCATCGGCGAGCACCCGCTGTTCCACCGCGAGGGCGACGACATCCACATCACGGTGCCGGTGACAGTGGTAGAAGCCGCGCTGGGATCGAAGATTGAAGTGCCCACCATTGACGGCCGAAGCATGCTGAAGATTCCTCCAGGAACGCAGTCCGGCCAGAAGCTGCGGCTGCGCGAAAAAGGCGTGCCCTCGGCAACCAAAGATGGAGTCCGCGGCGACGAGATCGTAGAAGTAAAGATCGCGGTCCCCATGCCGCGCGACGAAAAGACCAAAGAACTGCTGCGGGAGTTGGCCAAGCTGAATCCCGAAGACCCGCGGGAAGAGCTTTGGGGGAAAGTGTAAAGTCAGAACCTTTTACCACAGGGGGCACAGAGGAACACAGGGGGAAACAAAGGGTTCCCCTGTGCATCTCTGTGTACCCCGTGGTTAAGGTTTTTGTCACTTTTCCCAGTTCCATCCGTCCACCATACGCTTAATGCCATCTTTCAGGTGGGCGACGTGAAAGTTAATCAGTAGACCGACGTTCTTCTTACTCAGGCGCAAATACGAAAGCAGCTGGGCTTCGTGGACGGGATGGATGGCCTCGACGCACTTGACTTCGACGATGACCAGGTTTTCCACGAGCAAGTCAATTCGATAGCCTAGGTCGAGCTTCTCTCCCTCGTAAACCACGGGCAGACCGACTTGCATGTCCACGTGGAAGCCGCGTTTGCGGAGCTCGTGGGACAAGCAGGCGTCGTAGGCACTCTCCAACAAGCCCGGGCCAAGGATGGAATGCACTTTCATCGCGGAACTGACAATCGCGGCGGAGACTTGGTTGACTCGGAGCGTCGGGATGATGGATGGGCTGGCCATTTCTCCATCTTTTAGCACTTCGCTCGTTGCTTGGATGTGATCCTCGATGGTGTTTCTTTGTGATGAATTGCAAAATCTATTTACCACGGGGTACACAGGGTTGCACGGGGAAAACCCTAAGCCAAGGCGAGCTTGACCTCCCATTGGCGCAGGGGCACTATTTCGTTATGTGCGATTAAGAATTACCTTTCCCAGTCCCGTCCGTCCAACCTAGCTTACAATTAGCTGCTCGATCGTTAGGCCCGGAGGATGAATGGCGTCTGCGCCGGTCATTTCGAGTCCATCTTCGTTGTTGCCCTTACGGATTGAGGGACTGGTCAAACGCTTCGGCGACCTGACTGCGGTCAATGGCGTTACGTTGGAATTGAAGAGTGGGGAATGCCTGGGATTGCTCGGCCCCAATGGCGCCGGCAAGAGCACTCTGATTCGCGGCATCGTCGGCCGCGTCATTCCGGACGCGGGTACCGTGTCGGTCTTCGGCGAGCGGGCCGATTCGGCGGGCGCGCGCATGGCGCTGGGATGGGTTCCGCAAGAACTGGCGCTCTACCCGAAGCTCACGTGCCGCGAGAACCTGGAATCATTCGGCCAGTACCACGGCCTTCGAGGTACCGCCCTGAAAACGGCGGTGGCATGGTGTCTCGACTGGGCGGCGCTCACCGACCGCGCGCAAGAACCTGTGAAGAATCTCTCGGGAGGGATGAAACGGCGGCTGAACATGGCAGCCGGATTGATCCACCGTCCCAAACTGATCTTGATGGACGAACCCACGGTCGGAGTCGATCCGCAATCGCGCAACCGCATATTTGAAATGATCGAGAAGCTGCGCGATGAGGGGATTTCGATGATTTACACGACCCACTACATGGAGGAAGCGGAGCGGCTCTGCGATCGCATCGCGATCATCGATCATGGGCGCGTCATTGCCCTGGGAACCAGGGATGAACTGGTACGGAATGCTTTCGCATCGCGCAGCGAGGTGCTGGCGCGATTCGCGAATGTGGACGACAGTGTGGCCGCCTGGGTGAAACAGCGTGGAGGGATCTACGAAAACGGCGCGGCACAGTTCACCATAGATCATGCGGCTGAAATTGCCGGATTGCTCGACGCCGCGACCAAGGCGGGACATGAACTGGCAGACATTTCGCTGCGGAAACCGAACCTGGAATCCGTATTCCTGCACTTGACCGGAAGGGAGTTACGCGATTGATTTTCCCCATTGTGCGCACCGCACTGATCGCGCTGCGCCGCGACCGCGGCGCTCTGGCGCTGAGTTTCATTCTGCCGATCGCGTTTTTCACTATTTTTGCCGTGATCTTCGGCGGGCGCCGCGACACTACGCCCAAGGTAAGTGTCCTGGTGGTCGATGAAGACCACAGCGTTGCCTCCGAGAGACTGATCCAAGGCCTGGAGCGCGAAGGATCGCTGTCGGTAAAGAAAAGGCCGGCGCCGAAGCAAGGTGTGGAACAACCGGACTACACGGCCGCAACCGCAGAAGCGGCGGTGAAAGAGGGGACTGCGCCGGTAGCGCTCATCATCCCTCATGGCTTCGGAGAGAATCCAATTTCCTTCGGCGGCGCCAATCAGAACCGGCCGACGATCCAGTTGCTCAAGGACAGCAGCGACATGGTCGCACCCGAAGTGATCGCCGGGCTGCTCCAGAAAGTTGCGATGACCGCGATGCCGGACATCATGGCGGAGCAGGGATCGAAGTATATGGATGAGTACGCCGGCGGTTTTACGCCGGAACAAAGGAAGAGAATCGACGAGGGCCTCGAAGCGCTGCGCAAGCGGGAAAGCGCGGAGAGCAGCGGTCAACAAGCCGCGCCGGTCGACCCCAACCGCGGCATGCCCATTGCGGTGACCGCCCGCGATGTGGTCGGTGAGAACAAAGACAATCCCATGGTGTCTTTCTACGCCGCGGCGATTGGAGTTATGTTTCTGCTCTTCACCGCCAGCAGTGCGGGCGGGTCGCTCCTGGACGAAGCCGAGAGTGGAACGCTGGACCGGGTGCTGAGTTCGCGCGTCACCATGGGAACACTGCTGGCAGGTAAGCTCTGCTTCTGCTCTTTGCTGGCGTTCGCGCAACTGGTCCTCATGTTTATCTGGGCGTGGCTGGTTTTCAAACTGGATTTCATCCCGCATCTTCCCGGCTTTGTGGTCATGGGACTCTCCACGGCCTTTGCGGTGGGAGCATTCGGCATGGTGCTGGCCAGCATATGCCGAACGCGCGCACAGCTAGGTCCGCTCTCGACGCTGGTGATCCTGATTATGTCCTCCATCGGGGGGAGCATGTTCCCGCGCTTTCTGATGCCTGAAGCTATGCAGAAAGCGGGGTTACTGACCATCAACGCCTGGGCCATCGACGGCTTCACGAAGGTTTTCTGGCGTGATGAACCGGTTTCACACCTCTGGCCTCAGGTCCTGGTGCTGCTGGGAGTCGGCGTCGTACTGTGCGCCATCGCTCGGCGACTTGCCCGACGGTGGGAATACTCATAGGCAGCCTCTTCGCTATTTCTTGCTCGGATCGTCTGCCGGATTCACATAGTTAAACTGCAGCGGCGACATGCCGTGTACCTGAACGACCGTCTCTCCGGATGCCATGGCATAGTGGTGCATATCGGGATCAAGGTAGACGAAGCTGCCCGCCGGGAAAGTCGTCATTTTCGCCTCTTCGAACTTGTCGCCCATGCCGACTTTGAATTTGCCTGAAATTACCGTTACATTCTCGCGTTTCGGATGCCAGTGGGGAGCGATCTTGTAGCCGTTTGGCATCTTGAGGCGGATGGTGAAGTCGCCTGAACTCGCGGTTGGATCTCCTTCGATTACGGCCAACTGCGCACCCGGAGCGACAAACGGTGGTGGTGGACCGTACTTGATCTGGTCAGGAGTGAACGTATTCTGATGTGCCCCCGGATGAGCTAGCAATCCACCTGCGCAAAGCAACAGAATTCCGAGCATCATTTCCCTCATCGCTGATTCCTCCAATGTTGATTGAACAGCCGACCCCAGCGCAGTCTTATACCTTAAATCACCGAGAATGGCCATAGGGATTTTCCTTTGGGAAACATCTCGCTGGGGCGACCCTGCCTCAATCGTTACCTCCGTACCTGCCCTCATTGGCAAAAATTTTCGCTATCTCTTAAGAATATTCTTGCATCTCTGGAAATTTGCCGTAATCTCACAACTGCGAACTAACTTCGCCGAAATGCCCGGGAATCGCTGTCCACCCTGGGAGCCGCGTAACGAAAGTCAAGGGAGACGCGGTGGTGAGAGTGAGTCGCCCAGGGAGGAAGCCATAGAAATTGGCAACAGCTACCGCAACCACTAACCTTTCGCAGCCTACCCTGACTGCAGTTCCTCGCAAAAAGTCTATCCGCCTCACGCTCTGGCCTCTGGTCGCCGCGACCTTCTTTATGGTCTCGGGCGGAACCTATGGCACCGAAGACATCGTGCACGGCGCCGGCTATGGCAAAGCGATTCTCATCCTGCTGCTGACCCCGCTTCTCTGGAGCCTGCCGACCGCGTTCATGATCGGCGAGCTTTCGAGCGCGCTGCCTTTTGAAGGCGGTTACTACGCCTGGGTGCGCCGCGCCATGGGAAATTTCTGGGGATTTCAGGAAGCGTGGCTGTCGCTGGTAGCGTCCATTTTCGATATGGCGATTTACCCAACCCTGTTTGTCGCCTACCTCACGCGCATGTTTCCTTGGTTTCAGGAGAATCATCGCGGCGTGGCCGTAGCGCTGGGCGTGGTGATCGTCTGCGCCGTCCTCAATATCATGGGCGTGAAGGTAGTTTCGACGACTTCCCTGTGGCTGTTCTTCGTCCTGTCAGCGCCCTTTGCGGCTATCTTCGTGCTGGCGCCGTTCAAAATTCACGCGCTGGCCAGCGCGGTGACCAAGCCGACCACCTCAAACGTCGACATTCTCGGCGGCCTGCTCATCTGCATGTGGAACTACATGGGATGGGACAACGCCTCCACCATCGCCACCGAAGTCGAGCGTCCGCAGCGCACCTATCCTCGCGCCATGCTGGTCGCTGTGGCCATCGTCTGCGTCACTTATGTTCTTCCGTTTGCGGCGATGTGGATCACCGGACTTCCCGCCAGCGCCTGGGAAACCGGCGCTTGGGCCGACGTCGCCCAGTTGATGGGTGGCCCCGTGCTTCGGATCGCGCTGGTCGCGGGCGGCATGATGAGCGGCTTCGGCATGTTCAATGCCCTAGTCATGAGCTACTCGCGGCTGCCGCTGGCCATGGCGCAGGATGGCATGTTGCCGAAAGTTTTTGCCAAGCTGCATAAGAAATCGCGCGCCCCGTGGATCGCGATTCTGGCGCTGGCGGTCGGTTGGGGACTGGCCCTGAATCTCGGCTTCGAACGCCTGGTCACGCTCGACATCATGATTTACGGCGCCAGCCTGACGCTGGAATTTGTAGCCTTGATCTGCCTGCGTATTCGCGAACCGGAATTGAAGCGCCCGTTCCGCGTGCCGGGCGGCCTGTTTGGGGCGATTGCGGTCGGTATTCCTCCAGTCTTGCTGTTGGGATTTGCCATCATCCGCAGCGAACACGAAGTTGTGCTCGGGATGAGCTCGTTTCTGTTTGGGCTGTTTCTGATCGGCGCGGGAGTAGTCGCCTATCTGATCAACCGCACACTCAAGCCGGCGGGCTGGGCAGCCGCCACTCCGAAACCGGAGATGGCGGCCTAGGATTTTCGCGGATCATCCTTAATCGTAGAGACGGGGCTTGCTCCGTCTTTTTTTGCGGCTGCTCGGCGGCCCGGTCTCTTTTCTCTTGGCATTGCGCAGTAGGCTGAGCAGTAGAATGATTGGGGACGGGACCGAGCCAATGACCAAGCGTAAATCCAAGGGCGCGTACATGATCTCGGCGGTGGCTGAGATGTATGAGATCCATCCCCAGACTTTGCGCCTCTACGAGCGCGAAGGGCTGTTGAAGCCCAGCCGCACCGAGGGCAACACCCGGCTCTATACCGATGAAGATCTGCAGCGGCTGGAGTTCATCCTGTCGCTGGCGCGCGATCTGGGAGTCAACATCAGCGGCATCGCTATCATTCTGCAAATGCGCGAGCGCATGGAAGAAATGCAGCGCCAGATTCAGGAGTTCGTGCACTCCATCCAGCAAGAGGTGCTGACGCGGGCCTCGGCTGCCGCCGCCGATCCGTCCCAAGGTGCAATCGTGCCACTGCGGCGCCCCCTAGTCCCGGCCGTGGATTCATCCCGCCGCAAGAACTAAGCTCCCGTGGAGCGACGGGCGTCCTCGCCCGTCCATAGCGAGGTCAGTCGGAATCGGGAGTTTTCCCCTGTGTGCCTCTGTGCTCTCCGTGGTAAAGGGATTTCACCAACACCGGCCGAAGTCCGCCCGCCGAATTTACTGAACTTTCATATCCACGCAACCAACGGTTTCCGATCCGGGATTACCGTGTAGCCATGAAACCCGAAAATCCAGCCGCGACACGGAACGCTGAGATCGCGCGCGTGCCATCGGCAACTGCCCAGATAAACGAGAACCAGAGAAACGAGAAGAGGACCGACAAGAAACTCAAACTCACCCTCGAAGCCGGGCATTCCGGCATGAAGACGCCTCCGGCGACCACATCTCAAAGAAGTGCGGGGAGTGGCTGGAAGCAAACGAGCGCGCGCGTGTGCAGTGGCAGCTTGAGAAGGCGTTCGCCTACTTCGAAAGGAAGTTTTGATCTGAAATTCAAGGACGTAAATGGACCAAGAGAGACATCCAAGAATTCCCGCTGCCGAAAAGCTATTTCTTGAGGCAGAACAATTCGAAGAAAAGGGCGATCTGAAGAGCGCGTTCAAGTGTCTTCTGGCGGGCGCACGATTGGGAGATACTGGCAGCCAGCTCAACCTCGGTAACTTCTACGCATCGGGAATGGGGACGAGGAAGAGCCTGAAGAGTGCCGCCCATTGGTACAAGAAAGCGTACAAGGGCGGATACAGTACTGCTGCGCTTAACCTAGCCATCGACAGGAGAAATGCGGGTAACCTCAGGTCAGCGATCATCTGGTTCAAGAAAGCAATTGCGACGGGTGACGGAGAGGCTTGCATAGCGTTAGCCAAGATATACGAAGTTCGAAAAGGCGGTCAAAAAACCGCAACAGGCCTGCTGAAGCGAGCACTGCAACTGAACAGGGATTCATAAGTGAGGCTGGAAGACAAGAGGCTGAATCGCTGCTAAGGGCGATTAGCAAAAACCTGATGACGCGAAAACGTTAACACATGACCACTGACCCCTTCCCCCGCGCCGAATCCGCCGCCGCCTTCGTTCTCTCCCAAACCCCGCTGCGCCCGAAAATCGGGCTCGTGCTGGGCTCGGGCCTCGGCGCCTTCGCCAATGACTTGACCGTCGCCGTACACGTTCTCCCCTATGCGCAGATTCCACGTCGTTTCCGCGCTCTTAACAGCCATCGGTCACGCCGGACAACTCGTTGTTGGCAAGTGGGGCGACGTTCCCGTTGCCGTGATGCAAGGGCGTGTGCATCTTTATGAAAGGCTACTCGGCGTCTGAGGTTGCTTTTCCCACGCGCGTTTGCTGGGGAGTTGGGAATCAAGGCGCTGATTCTTACCAACGCTGCTGGCGGCATGGACTCCGCTTACGGACAAGGCGCACTGGTGGTGTTGCGCGATCACATCAACCTGCAAGGCCAAGAATCCATTGGCTGGCGCAAACGATGAACGTTTCGGCCA
>CAWIRH010000008.1:0-49318 GCA_963838425.1 uncultured Acidobacteriaceae bacterium | reverse complement strand
AGTGCCGTGGTGCTGCACTGTCAGGGCCGGATCATCCTCCACAGTGAGGCTCGGGCGCTTTCGACCATCGTGGCCGACGTGTTGCCCTCCGCGCGCCGGATAGTCGTGGATTTAGCGGGAATCGATTCCGTAGACAGCGGCGGTCTGGGCGAACTTGTGCTCACCCACATGTGGGCCGAAGCGGCCGGATATACGCTGAAGTTCGCCAGCCCCAGAAAATCGGTCCGGCACCTTTTCGAAATCACCAACCTGGTATCGGTCCTCGATGTCTATGCCAGCGTTCCTGAGGCAATGGCGGCGATGGTTCAGGAAGAAGTGCAGTCGGCGTAGCCGCTACTTTTCCCGATGGAAGCGGTACCGGCCGCCGCGGTCTTTTGCCATCTGCTCCGCCACTTTCAAGAACGCTCTTCCCGCGTGCGACAGCGCGGATTCCTGCCGATATACCAGGCGCAGCTTGCGCTGAAAATGCAGATCGCGCACCGGAACGCGCACCAGGTCTCCACGGCCGATCTCGTTTTCCACGCTGATCTCGGGCACCAGCGCCACCCCATTGCCCATGCACACGAAACGCTTGATGGCTTGCAGCGTGGGCAGTTCCACGTCCATGTGCAACGGCGTCTTGTGCTGGCGGAACGCTTCGATCACTTTATCGCGATAAGGAGAGGCGACGATGTGGGCCACAAACGACTCCGCCCCCAGTTGCCGAATGCTCACTTCGCCCGCCGAGGCCAGCGGATGTCCGGGAGGAACGACCAGCACCAACTCGTCCAGATAAACCACCGCCGAGCGCAACTGCGGCTCCTGCGGATCGTAAGAAAGAACTCCGAGTTCCACGTTGTGCTTGAGCACGTCGTCGGGAATGCGGCTGCCCAGCGAGCGCCGCACCGTGATCTTGATGGCGGGATACAAGCGGCGAAACTCGCCCAGCACCGGCAACAGATAGAGCGCGGTAAATTCATTGGCGGCGATCGCCAGCTTGCCCTTCTGCAATTCGCGCATCTCGACCAGCGCCGTCTGCGCGTCCTGCCGCAGGTTGAGCAGCTTCTCCGCGTATTCCTGCAAAACGCGTCCGGCGTCGGTGAGCACGCCTTCGCGCGAAGAACGGTCGAACAGCGGCTCGCCGATCTCCAGTTCGAGTTTCCGGATGGTTTGGCTGACCGCCGATTGCGTGCGAAACAGTTTTTCGGCCGCGCGCGAAAACCGCCGTTCGCGAGCCACGGTGAGGAAGACTTCGAGTTGCGAAAGGTCCATGGGGAGAAGCTCTCCAGGTTTTATCAATCATGACTGCTTCATAAGCTATTCTCTAATACTATCATTGCCGCTAATGCTTCTGTAAAGATAATAAGCTTTTCTTTCGTCCCCATCCGCCGATAAAGTAGACAGATAACTTTCACGGAGGTACGGAAACCATGGATCGGCCGCGCATCACTATCTTCGACACCACGCTTCGTGACGGCGAGCAGTCGCCGGGCTGCAGTATGAATGTGCAGGAAAAGCTGCACCTGGCGCAGCAACTCGACCGCCTCGGCGTCGACGTGATCGAGGCCGGATTCCCCATCGCCTCCGATGGCGACTTCGAAGCCGTACAGCGCATCGCCGCCTCGGTGCGGCGTCCCATCATCGCCGGTCTGGCTCGCGCTTGTACCGGCGACGTGGACCGTGCCTGGCAGGCGTTGCAGGGAGCAGCGCGCCCGCGCATCCATGTCTTTCTCGCAACCTCCGACATTCATCTGAAATACAAGCTGCGCATCACGCGCGAGCAGTGTCTGGAGCAGGCGCGCGAAGCAGTTCGGCACGCCAAGTCTTTATGCGCCGACGTTGAGTTCTCGCCCGAAGATGCCACCCGCACCGAGGTTCGCGTTCCTCTGCCAGGTGGTTGAGGCGGTGATCGCAGCCGGCGCCACCACGGTCAACATTCCCGATACCGTCGGCTACAGCATGCCCGAGGAATACGGCCAACTCATCCGCACGCTGCGTGAGAAAGTCGCCGGCATCGACGAAGTAACGATTTCCACGCACTGCCACAACGACCTCGGTCTGGCGGTCGCGAACTCGCTCGCGGGAGTGCAGCAGGGCGCGCGCCAGGTGGAGTGCACCATCAACGGCATCGGCGAGCGCGCCGGCAATGCATCTCTGGAAGAAATCGTCATGGCCATGCGGGTGCGGCCCGACCGTTATCCTTACGAAACCGCAATCGCCGGCGAGCAGTTGTTTGCTTCCAGCCAGATGTTGGCGGAAATCACCCGGGTCCCGGTACAGCCCCACAAGGCCATCACCGGCCGCAATGCGTTTGCGCACGAGGCCGGAATTCACCAGGATGGCATGCTCAAGAATCCGCTGACCTACGAAATCATGACGCCGCAATCGGTGGGCGTGCCCGATTCACGGCTGGTGCTGGGCAAGCACTCCGGCCGCCACGCGCTGGCTCTACGCTGTGAACAACTGGGACACCAGTTTGAGCGCCGCGAACTCGATGAGGTGTATCGCAAGTTTGTAATTCTCGCCGACCGCATTAAGAAGGTGCAGGACAGCCATTTGCTCGAACTGATGCAAGATGTTATGAGAGGCGACATGAGCAACTGCAGCGGCGATGCCGCCGGCAGCCAGGGCAGGAAGTTTCCGCCCGCCGCGGCCACTTTCCCTTACCCGCGTCCCGCTTCCGCTGCCGCCGGAGGCAATGGCCATGAGTCGCATCCGGCTCAAGTATCCGGCAGCGCCGGTCAGGCGCACACCCGGCCAGGTTATCCTGCGCCTGCCAACTGGTTTGGCGGGGCACCCGCCCCTGTCGCCGATCATCACAGCGAGCAGGAAGATTACCTCTGGGGCGTGTAATGACGGGGGTGTAGCAGTCAGGCGCAGTGACAACCGTGGGGCGCCCAGAGCAAGCCCGATTCGGCCACAGTTCGCCCGAAAATGCTAAATTAGAAGATTCATGTCCGCCCCAAACTCTCTCTTTGTTCGCGCTGCCAAGGCTCAGCCCACCGAACGCACTCCAGTCTGGTTCATGCGCCAGGCTGGACGCTACATGCCGGAGTACCGCGCCGTCCGCAAGCAATATTCCCTGATCGAGATCTGCAAGAAGCCGGAGGTCGCGGCCCAGGTTACCATCGAAGCCGCCGAGATCCTCAAAGTCGATGCAGCCATCATCTTCGCCGATCTTCTTCTCCCCCTCGAAGTCATGGGACTGCCTTTTCATTTCGCAGTCGGCGAGGGGCCGAAAATTGAGAAGCCGGTGCGCACCGCCGAAGACGTTGCCCACCTGCGCACCGATCGTGCCGCCGACCTTGGCTATGTTTCCGAAGCCGTGAAGCTCGTGTGCAAGCATTTCGGCGACAAGTTGCCCGTCATCGGTTTCTGCGGCGCGCCCTTCACGCTCGCCAGCTACATGATCGAAGGCGGAGGCTCGCGCAACTATCTTTTCACCAAGAAGATGATGTACTCCGCGCCCGCCGCGTGGCACGAACTGATGAAGAAGCTCGTCGCCGTGACCGCCGAATATTCCGCCGAGCAGGTGCGCGCCGGCGCCGACACCATCCAGATTTTCGATAGCTGGGTGGGCTGCCTGAGCGTCGAAGATTATCGCCGCTATGTTCTGCCGCATGTCACCGACCTGGTCAAACGGCTGCAAAAGACCGGCGCGCCCGTCATCTATTTCGGCACCGACAGCGCGACTCTTCTGCCCTCGATGCAGGAGACCGGAGCCGAAGTCATTGGCCTCGACTGGCGCATTCCGCTCGACACGGGATGGCACAGCCTTGGTCTGAAAGGCGCACTGCAGGGCAATCTCGATCCGGTGCTGCTCTTCGCCGATTGGAAAGAACTCAAGTCGCGCGCCGAAAACATTCTGCGCCAAGCCGCCGGTCGCCCCGGTCACATCTTCAATCTCGGCCACGGCATTCTTCCCGAAACTCCGGTCGATAACGTGAAAGCGCTCTGCGATTTCATCCGCGAGCACTCGGCAGAGTTTAAGAAGGATCGCAGGTGAGGTTCGTATCAGGGCATCGCTTTAGCGATGCCGCAACCGCTGCGTTATGAATGCGCCTTCAGGCGCTGGGGGGAGTGAGTCAATGACGGCCTGCCCGCTAGACCTCGCCAGCCAGTGCTATTGCGCCAATCGGGTGAATTCGTTTGCTGCGCCGCAACTGCCCGCGAAAACCGCCGTGCTTCTGCTGGCCCACGGCAGCCCCGAAAACCCCGATCAGGTTCCCGAGTTTCTAAGCTACGTCACCGGCGGACGCCCGCTGCCGCCACCGGTCGTCGAAGAAATTCGCCATCGCTATTCGCTGATCGGTTTCTCGCCGCTCCCTTGCTGGACTCTCTTGCAAGCCGACCAACTTTCGCAATCGTTGCAGATGCCGGTCTTCGTCGGCATGCGCAACTGGAAGCCCTTCATCGGCGATGCGGTGAAGGCAATTGCGAGTCAGGGTTATGACCGCGTCATCGCCATCTGTCTCGCCCCGCAGAATTCGCGCACCAGCGTTGGCCTCTACCGCAGCGCCGTGGGTAGCGACGGTAATCTTCCGTTCAAATTGGATTTCGTCGATGAGTGGCACGATCAGCCCCTGCTCGCCGACGCGTTCGCGGAAAAACTGCGCTCCGGCTGGGGAAAAGCCAGCGCCGAAAATGAAGCGGAACTGCCCGTGATCTTTACCGCGCACAGCGTCCCCGAGCGCACCATCGCGGAAGGCGATCCCTACGAAAGGCAATCCAAGGAAACCGCGCAGTTGGTTGCGCAAGAAGCGGGCCTTGAGGCTAAAGACTGGACGTTCGCCTTTCAGAGTCAAGGCATGTCGGGCGGCCCATGGATCGGCCCCACGGTAGAGGAAACGATCAGGAATTTGAAGGCGAAAGGCCATCGCGGCGTCTTCCTGCATCCCATAGGATTTCTGTGCGATCACGTGGAAGTGCTCTACGATATCGACATAGCGTTCAAGCAGTTCGCGGAAAAAGAAGGCATGCGCCTGTGGCGAGCCGAATCGTTGAACGGCTCGCGGATTCTAACCGAGGCGCTTGCAGGATTAGTTCGCAGTCGCAAGTAGGCCGTGTGGCGCGGACACTCTTGTCCGCGTACGCGTTGGCTAGCTTTGCCGCACGCGGACAAGAGTGTCCACGCTACACGAGCCCGACAGCTCGCAGCACATCATGAAACGCATTGCCATCATCGGCGGCGGAATTTCCGGCCTCTCGGCCGCGTTCACGATCGAAGAAAAGCGCCAGTCCGGCACCTCCGTCGAGTACGTTTTGTTCGAGTCCAGCCCGCGCCTCGGCGGCGTGATGGTGACCGACCGCGTCGACGGCTGCCTGGTCGAAGCCGGACCCGATTCGTTTCTCACCGAGAAGCCCTGGGCTGCGGATCTCTGCGGCAAGATTGGATTGGGCGATCAACTCATCGGCTCGAACGACTCTGAGCGCAAGACCTACATCGTCGCCAGAGGCAAGCTGGTGGTGATGCCCGATGGGCTCATGTTCATGGTGCCCACCAAGATCATGCCCACCGTGTTCTCGCCGCTTTTTTCCTGGCGCACAAAACTACGCATGGCTGCCGAATGGTTTCATCCGCCGCACAAGGCCTCCGAGGACGAAACCGTTGCCGAGATGGTGAAACGCCACTACGGTCCCGAGATGGTCGAGTTGCTTGCCGATCCGCTGCTTTCCGGAGTTTACGGCGGCGAAGCTTCGGGGTTGAGCGTGCGCGCCGTGTTGCCTCGCTTCGCCGATATGGAATCGAAACACGGCAGTCTGGGCCGCGCCATGCTCGAATCTCGTAAGCAGGCGCGCAAGAAAATGGGCGCAGCGGCGAACGTCCCAGCGCGTCCGCTGTTCACTTCGCTCAAAGACGGCATGCAGCAGATGGTCGATGCCCTGGTCGCGCGGCTGGATGCCAGCTCACTAAAGACGTCTTCGCTGGTGCAGTCGGTGATTCGGCAGGATAACGGCTGGATTGTTTGTGCCGGTTACCAGACCGACCAATTCGACGCAGTCATCATCGCGACACCAGCCCATGCCGCTGCGGACGTGCTGGAAAGTACGGATGAGAACCTGGCCCGCGATCTCAGCGAGATTCAGTACAGCTCTTCGGTGACGGTCACGCTCGGTTACGACGAGAAAGTGCGGCGCTCGCTTCCTCCGGGTTTCGGATTTCTGGTGCCGCGCAGTGAAGGCCACCGTATGCTCGCGGCCACTTTCGTCCACAATAAATTTCCGCATCGTGCACCGGAAAATCGAGCCCTGGTCCGCTGCTTTCTCGGCGGCGCGCGCGACGAGCCGATCCTCGAAATGAGCGAAGAAGAAATTCTCGAAATCGTTCGCGGCGAACTGCGGCAGATCATCGCCCTCAACGCCGAACCTCTGTTTGCGCGCGTCTACAAGTGGAAGTCCGCCATGGCGCAGTATTCGGTCGGCCACCTCGAACGCTTGCAGCGCATCGAAGCGCTCCGCCAGAAACTTCCCGGCCTGGCGCTCGCCGGCAACGGTTATAACGGCATCGGCGTCCCCGACTGCGTTCGCTCTGGTACCGAAGCGGCCGGCAAGATTCTTGGCGAGATGGGGATGTGGTCGTCTGCTTAGCCCCACCACCAAGCCTTACGTTTGTCGCAAAAACCGATGCCGCGGGAGCGTCGCTAGTCTAACCAGGTGTAGCTGGGTTAGGTTGGCGAAGCTTGCCGTGGCCGCCGTTGCTCGATATCATGCGATGATCATGAAAACGGCAAAGCTGCTTCTCCTTTTGTCGCTTTTCGCGGTGGCTGTTTCCGGCTCCGCGCAGACCGCAACGACTTCCAAAGAAGTGGAAGCTGTCTATCCAGCCGCCCACGATTTGTACATCGATCTTCATCAGACGCCGGAACTGTCCTCGCACGAAACCCAGACTGCTTCGAAACTTGCCGCTCGTTTGCGCAGTCTGGGCTATGAAGTCACAGAAGGAGTCGGCGGCACCGGCGTTGTCGCCATTCTCAAAAACGGCGCCGGGCCCACGGTCATGTTGCGTACCGAACTCGACGCGCTTCCGGTCGAAGAAAAGACCGGACTTCCCTATGCGAGCAAAGTGCGCACCAAGGACGACTCCGGGCGCGACGTCCCGGTCATGCATGCCTGCGGCCACGATCTGCACATGGCAGCGCTGGTCGGGACGGCGGACATCATGGCGCACAGCAAACAAAGCTGGCACGGCACGCTGATGCTGATTGGCCAGCCAGCCGAAGAGACGATCTCCGGCGCCAAGAGAATGATTGACGATGGCCTGTTCACGCGCTTTCCGAAACCGTCCGTCGGCGTCGCCCTCCATGTTGGCAACTATCTTCCTGCCGGTGAGGTGGGGATCACTCCCGGCATCTACAACACGAATGCCGATTCTTTGCGGATCACAATTTACGGCAAAGGCGGGCACGGTTCCGCGCCGCACACGGCCATTGACCCCATCGTGATCGCCGCCCGAACCATCCTCGCTCTGCAAACCATCGTTTCGCGCGAAGTGAAGCCGGGAGAGATGGCCGTCGTAACCGTCGGCTACATCCGGGCAGGCACGAAAAATAACATCATTCCCGACCAGGCGGAGCTGGGCCTGACCGTTCGAACCTTCAAAGCAGATGTGCGGAAACAGGTTCTGGCGGCCATCACCCGCATCGTCAAAGCAGAGGCGCTGGCTGGCGGCGCGCCGCAGGAGCCTCTCATCGAGCACTACGAGTCCACCGACTCGGTATTCAATGACCCCGCTCTCGCCGAGCGCCTGCGAGCGCCGCTCGAAGCCGTGCTCGGAAAGCAAAACGTAATAACCACCGAGCCGATCACGCCATCCGAGGACTATGCCTTCTTCATCGAGCAGGGCGTCCCCTCGCTGTACATGAGCTTGGGCGGCGCGGACCCGCAAAAGTATGCCGAAAGCAAAAATGGCGGCGCCATGCTGCCGTCCAATCACTCCCCGTATTTTGCGCCCGACGTGGATCCCGCGCTCCACGCGGCCATCAAGGCGGAAGTCGCAGTGCTGCGCAACCTGCTGAACGGCGCTTCGCAATAAACAGACATCGGCGCTCGCTCTGATATTCTGATTTTTCCATCCCATGAGCAGCGCTGCGTCTCCAAGTCGATGGAAGGTCATTGTTGCCTTCGGGCTGGTCTACGTCTTCTGGGGCTCGACGTATCTCGGCATCGGCATCGCGGTGGAGCAGATTCCTCCGGGCGTGATGTGCGCCGCGCGTTTTCTCGTGGCGGGCGTGGTCATGCTTGCTTACTGCGCCGCTCACCGGACGCCGCATCCGTTTTTCTGCGCGCCAGTTCGGCCATCTGGCGGCTGTCGGTATTCTGCTGCTGGTGGGCGGCAATCTCACGCTCTCCTACGCGGAGCGGATCGTTCCCACTGGCCTGGCGGCGCTGCTGACGGCGGTTTCGCCGCTCTGGTTTCTGGTGCTCGATAGCCTGTTGCTCGGCGACCATCACATCTCGCGGCGCGGAAAAATCGGTCTTGCTGATCGGGATTGCCGGAGTGGTCGTACTCATCTGGCCCGATCTTCGGCATCCCAACGCGCTTGGCCACCGCGAACTCTGGTGGTCGCTGGCAATTGCCACTCAGCTCGCTCAGTTGGGCGCTTGGTTCGGTGCTCTCGAAAAAATGGCAGACTGCGGCCGCCGATCCGTTCAGCGCCACGGCGTGGCAGATGATCTTCGCCGGGATCGCGAATCTGATTTTCGCGCTGCTCGTCGAGAAGTCTTCCGACGTGACGTGGACTTTCCGCGGAGTGGCCGCGATTCTGTATCTGGTGGTGTTCGGCTCCTGGATCGGCTACACGGCCTACATCTTGCTGCTGCAGCATGTTCCGACCTCGAAGGTTTCCACCTATGCCTACGTCAATCCCGTGGTCGCGGTGTTTCTGGGATGGCTGGTCCTGCACGAGCGCATCGACCGCTACATCCTGATGGGGAGTGCGATCATCATAGCGTCGGTAGTGCTGGTGACGAGCGCGAAAATCTCGAAGCGGGCAGCGGCGGAAGAGTTGCCCGCGGTTGAGGCGGCGGGCGACTGACGTCGCGGCTGTCAGCTATCAGCTCTCAGCTTTTCAGTTAAAACGGCGCCTTCGCTGAGTGTGTTTTGCCTTGTTTTTTGCCTGTTTACTAGTTGATACTGGTGGGGTACCCCCCTCCCCCCCGGTCTATTGGAATCATGGGGTTATGGACTTTTTCCTCCCAGGTCTTTGGTTTCAAAGGACTTATAGATAAAGTCTTGACAACATTGGAATTATGGCCATTTTTCTGGGGCGGTTTTGAGGCGTGCGCTGAAAACAAAGAACTTACGACTTACTAAGTCGCGCAAAATCTTGATTTCAAATAACTTAGGACCAAATGCGGCTACGGCCACGCTGGGCTATAGGCTAACTTTTATTATAGCTGATGATGTCAAGCTTGGGTTGTCGCTATTCCGAACTGGACGAGGGAGGTGTGCCACTTCGCTCGGGGGGGGCGGGCGAGGGCGCCCGCCCTACACTCTACGCGACAATCCCCACGCGTGCTGGAACTTTCTGAACACGGCGTCAAAACGTGGGTATTGATCCGTAGGATCAACTTTCCTCCAATTCAAATTGAAGCGGGTGTCTTGCAGTTGCACAACGTAACGTTGGTCACCCGATATCATAAACACTCTGACGCAGCGGGGGCATTAGAAGAAGCTCTACGCTGGGCATTTCGCTTATGTCCGGGAGGGGAACCATGTCGCGGGTTGACGGGAACTCCTCTTTAATCTTCTCCCAAAACTCACCAAAATGACGAGTCTGAATGTTCCGCAGTGCCGAAAACTGCACTCCTGCAACGACCTCCAATACGGTGGTCGGCTGTATTCCGGTAACGGCCTAGGATTGTTCAATGCCTGCCTTCCATGAACGGATGAAATTTTGCTGAGCGGCGCCCGTGAACGGATGAGTATATAACGGTAACGTTGAAAAATGAACTTTAGGGTGGGCTGCCATAGGGGTGCCGCTATTCTTCTGGTTCCTCGGCGTCGTTGACCACATCGACTACCCGGCTTCGGATGGAGAACACTAACCTCTGATCGCCGTCGTGCTGGAAGGTGACTCGCATTGGCGTGCGCTCCCAGACTGGGGGCTGGCATTCCGAGTCGGGATCGTCGGCGCCTGCGGGTTCGCCTGCTTCTTTTTTCAGGATCGGCTTGCGGCGTCCTACTTGGGCTACTACCGCGTACAGTTTCTTGCCGTCTTCGGAGACGCCGCAGTAGGCGATGTAGTCGCGATACCAGCTTGCCGTCGAATAGAAAGGGTCGAACTCGGGCAGGTTGAGTTGGGAGACTCGTCCGGTGAGGCGGTTGACGAGCAGCCAGCCGCCGCGTTGCCATTGCCAGCGCGGGGCGTTGGAGTTGCCGCTGGCATTTTCAGTGGGCAGCGCATCGTTCACGCGAAAGGCGCGGCGGACTACAAACAGGCGGTCGGTCAGTTCGTGAGGAGTTCCGGTGGTGTATTCCTTGAGCCGGGTATCGACAAACAACGGGCGCACTTTCAGGTCGAGCAGCTTCTGTCCGGTGGCATTGGGCCACTTGGCGGAAATCCATTTTCCAAAAGCGATAACGTGTGGTTTCGAGACGGCGGCGCATTCGCTCCACGATAGGCAGAGCATGGCGAAGATCAGGACGAACATCGGGACGAACATCGGTGAAGTTTTCCGCGGCATGATGATGGAAGAGTGGCACGGGGGCGGAAATCGGCGCAATGACGATTGAACAAGGAAAATGTTCGGTTTTCTTGCTGGACTGGGCTGCGCGGCGGCACACTCATCGCAAAGTGCGCGATGAATGGGGCACCCGCTGTCCTACATGGGTCGTAGTGGCGCGGTTTCCGGGGGTGTGGGAGACTGGAATCATGGTAAAGCGCAGTCTTCGAATACTAAAGCGAGTCAGCAACGTTCCGTCGCGGGGAGTTTGTGAAGCTTGCAATATGCAATTCTCGGCCGATCCTCGTCAACTGGGGCAGTCGGGAGTGCAGCAGCAGTTCAACGCGCACAAGTGCGACGCCAGCAAGAACGCAGCGCCGATCGCCAAAGAATCTGCCAAGGTTGCGGGGAAATAGTTGACGGGCGCATGTTTTCTCGCTTCGCAGTTGCCAGTTGCCAGCCGCCAGTTGCCAGTCAACCCAGCCCTGCCGGCAACTGGGTACTGGCAACTGGCAACTTGTGAAGCAATGTCGCAGCGGATTGAGTTCAGATACCATCGATCGCAAAGCAAGGGGAAGTGATGAGTCTTCCACCACGACCGCGCCGGACAACCCTTTCTCCGCACTCGAGCTCTCATTCGGGTATGGGTGATTTGCTGGCAGGCCGCCGGAAGCAGTCGATTCTGGTGGTCGAAGACAATGAATTGAACGCGGCGCTGATGAAAGAGATGCTGGCGGGCCGCGGCTATCCCACGATTGCGGTGCAGAACGCGGCTGCGGCGGAGGCGGAAATACGGCGCGAGGCTCCGGATCTGATCCTGCTCGACGTAATCATGCCCGGCAAGAGCGGCTACGAACTGTGCCGCGAGCTCAAAGAGGATTCGAAGACGCGGCTGATTCCGATCGTCATGATTACCGGGCTGAGCGATCGAGAAGACCGCCTGAAGGGAATTGAAGCGGGCGCCGACGATTTTCTGATCAAGCCCATCTGTTCCGAAGAATTATTTGCGCGCGTGAGTTCGTTGCTGAAGTTGAAGGAGTTCACCGACGAACTGGAGACGGCGGATTCGGTGCTGTGCACACTGGGGCTGAGCGTGGAAGCGCGCGACCCTTACACCGAAGGCCACTGTGAGCGCTTGGCGCGCAATGCCACGGATCTGGGACGCTTTCTCGGGGTGGACGAAGAATCGATTGTGGCCCTGGGGCGGGGCGGCTACCTGCACGATCTGGGAAAGATCGCGGTGCCGGATGAAATCCTGAAGAAGGGCAGCGATCTGACGCCGGCGGAGTGGGAGATCATGAAGCGGCATCCGGTGACGGGCGAGACGATTTGCCGTCCGTTGAAGTCGTTGCGGCTGGTGCTTCCGATCATTCGGCATCATCACGAGCACTCGGATGGCAGCGGCTATCCGGATGGGCTGCGGGCGGGCGAGATACCGCTGCTGCCGCGCATTCTGCAAGTCGTGGACATTTACGATGCGTTGCGCACGGCGCGTCCGTATAAGCCGGCGCTTGGCCACGAGCAGGCCGCGGTGACTATGCGCGCCGAGGCGCGAAGCGGACTTTGGGACGAGGAGTTGGTCTCGGAGTTCTTCGCCATGCTCGACAAGCGCCGCCAAGTGGCGTGAAAATCGGGTGATCGGGCCATCGGGCCATCGGGCCATCGGGCCATCTAAATTCAAATGCCTAAGCTTCTTGATTCTCAATCACCCGATGACCCGATGACCCGATCACCCGATCGTCAGACCTACAGTTTCGTGATTCCCGCCTATAACGAGAGCCCACGCATCCGTCCGACGCTGGACGAACTTCTCCGCTATACGCGCGTACGGAACTGGGACGCGGAGATTCTGGTCGTGAACGACGGATCGAACGACGACACGGCGCAAATCGTGCGCGAGTATGGCAAGTTGCATTCGCAGGTTCTGCTGCTGGAGAATCCCGGGAACCGCGGCAAGGGTTACAGCGTGCGCAACGGGATGCTGCATGCGCGCGGCGACATTTGCCTGTTCACCGATGCCGATCTCTCTTCACCGATCGCGGAAGCGCAGAAACTGTTCGACGCGATTGGTCGAGGCGCCGACATCGCGATCGGGTCGCGCTGGCTGCGGACGGAACTGCAGACCGAGCGGCAGCCGTTGTACCGGCAGGCCTTTGGACGAATCTTCAATCTGGTGCTGCGCGTGATTCTGGGCTTGCGTTTCGCGGACACGCAATGCGGATTCAAAGCGTTTCGGCACGACGCCGCGCAACGCATCTTTCCTTTGCAGAAGATTGAACGCTGGGGATTCGATCCGGAAATTCTGTTTCTGGCGCGGCGCGCGGGCTTGCGGGTGGAAGAAGTTCCGGTGCTGTGGGCGCACAGCGAGGGGACGCGGCTCCATCCTTTTCGCGACGGAATGCGCATGTTCGTGGAAGTTTTGCGGATCCGCTGGAATGCGATGACTGGGAAGTATGTGGCCGGCGCGGTGCCTTCTCCGGGGAAATTGTAGAAAAATCGAAGGCGTCGCGGGTGCGATGTTTCGCGGACAAGAGTGTCCGCGCCACACGTTACTACGAGGCGGCTCGATTGTTCGTGTTTGCGGCTAAGCGCACGAATTCGGCGATCTGAGCGCCCATTTCTTCGGTGGAGACGGTTCGCTCCCCGGGGCGCGCCAAATCGCGCGTGCGAAAGCCTCCCTTCAAGGTTGAGATGACACCAGCTTCCACGCACTCCGCTTCTTTGGGCAGATGAAAAGTATGGCGCAGCATCAGGGCAACCGAGAGGATCGCGCCCAACGGATTGGCGATGTTTTGCCCCGCGATATCGGGAGCCGATCCGTGAACGGGTTCGTACAGACCGACCGGGCCTCCGATGCTGGCCGAAGCGAGCAGCCCGAGCGAGCCTACGATTCCGCCGGCCTGATCGGACAGGATGTCGCCGAACATGTTTTCGGTGAGGATGACGTCGAACTCGGCGGCCTTGAGCACGAGCGCCATGGCAGCCGAGTCCACGTACATGTGGGAGAGCAGGACATCGGAAAAATCGCTGGCGACGCGCGTGACCACTTCGCGCCAGAGACGCGAACACTCCAGAACATTCGACTTGTCGATGGAGAGCAGGCGCCGGCGGCGGGTGCGGGCGAGTTGAAATGCGACGCGGGCGATGCGCTCGATCTCCGGTTCGCTGTAGCGCATGGTGTTGACCGCATGGCGCTCGCCGGGACCGCCTTCGATGGAGCGAGGCTGGCCGAAATACAACCCGCCGAGCAGTTCGCGCACGATGAGGATGTCGGTTCCTTTGACGATTTCTTCGCGCAGCGGCGAACAGGCAGCCAGCGCCGGATAAAACACCGCGGGACGGAGATTGGCGAACGCTCCCAGTTCCTGGCGAAGGCGCAACAATCCAGCTTCGGGGCGAAGTTCGCGAGGATTGTGATCGAAGGCCGGACTGCCGACGGCTCCGAGCAGCACGGCCTGTGAAGCGAGGCAGGCCTGAATGGTCGCGTCCGGCAAGGGACTGCCGAATTTCTCCAGGGCAACGCCGCCGATTTCTTTTTCGTCGAGTTCGAGATCGTGGCCAAAGCCACTGGCCACTTCTTCCAGAACACAAATCGCCTGGGATGTAACTTCAGGACCGATTCCGTCGCCAGGGAGGGACGTCACACGGAGCTGCATGGAATCCCCCGTTTCTTTCCCGCAGTATATACGAGGAAAGGCCGCCGTGGTAGCCCGGGCTCTGGCTTGCGCTGGTTGCCGAGTGGATTGCTTCCGGATAGTCCGTGACTTATTGTTCATCCGTCACAGAACCGCCTGAAAAGCTTGTGTTATATTTCGCTTGCAGGCTGGGTATGGCCGTGGACCGCGACTCGGTCGGGCCCGGCAACAGACTGCGGACATGCTGGCGCAAGGAGTGGCGCATGTCAGGAGTGAGCGGCAAGGCTTTGCGATTAGTTTTTGTCGCGCTTTTGTGCGTGTTCCGGGCAATCCTCGCCCCGGCTCAGCAGATTGTCCCTCCCGAAACTGTTCCATCCACTTTCACCGCGGACGCCGTGTTCGCCGCCCGGGTTCGCTCCCTGCTGCTTCCCTACACGGAGCCAGCAACCGGCCAATATGCTGCCGGCAAGCAAGTCATGGAGACGCTGCTGCAGCAACTTTCCGCGGACCGCGGGCGCTTCTCATGGGACCTGCGCATCGCGAAGGATGCAGGGAATGTGTTCTCCTCTCCCGACGGAACCATTTTCGTCGACGAAGAACTCGCTCAGACGCTGGGGTCGCGGGCCGGTCTTTGGGCGGCGGCGCTTTCCCATGAAATCTCCCACATCATTCGCCGTGACTGGGCTCGGCGGTATTTGTACCAGAAGTCGTTGGAGGAAGCCGGCGCCTCCCAAATCACGCTTGGCGACGCTGGTGTGCTCTCCGGCTCCTGGGTGGACGCCCGAGGCGCTTCGAACCTGCTGGCCAGTTTCTGCCAAACCATGGAACTGGAAGCTGACGCCGAGGGTTTGAAGTTGATGACGCGCGCTGGATTCGATCCCGACTTCGTGCCCGCACTGCACCACTTGCTCGAAGGGCGGCCCGGACAGTTGGACGGAAATTCTTTTGATCCCTCCCATCCACGCTGGGATGAGCGCGACCAAAGGCTGCAGAAATTCTATGCCGCGGCAGGCAAAGAGTACGATCGCCTTTGGCCGGAACGTTATGCCTCTCCAGGAGGCAATCCGCCCATCGTGGTGTACGCCGGATTGCCCAGCGCAAAACGCGGCATCACCGGAGAACTGGAAGTGATGATCCCGCTGCACTGCCAAAATCTCAGCGGATCGGTGGAGGTCGTCCTGCGCTTCACCGGCTCGAGCTCTGAGTTCCCCACCGAACTGCGCCAACTGACGGGCTGCACATCGGACCGAACGTTGATTACATTTATTTTGCCGAGCCTTAAGGTTCGTAGAGGCGGCTCCCGCGTTCAGGCTGAGATCTCGGTGCTGGACGCGAGCGGGGCGGTCCTGACTCACTCCCTCGCTCCCATGCCAGTCCGATGAATCCGCTGCCTTGGGCAAAATCGCCGATCTGAGACTCTCCCGAGTAAAACAATCGCCAGGAACCTTGTGCAAGTCCCAGCCCAAGCGCCAGATTCCGATGCCTTGATTGGGCGTCGCTGTCCCCGGGAGGCCCTCTTGCTGGCGTGTCCATTTGCTAACTTCCCGAGACCGCTTTATGTTTTCCCCAGGAGAGAAGTTCATGCCCAGGCGGTCGTCGCTGCTCTTGCCATCGCTGGTCCTGCCGTTGCTTCTGACGTTCTTTTATTCCCTATTCGCTGCTGCGCAAGCCAACCCGCTCGATGCGGAAGGCCATCAGTGGTGGCAGCACGCCGTGTTTTACGAAATCTATCCGCGCAGTTTTGCGGACAGCAACAACGACGGCGTCGGCGATCTCAAGGGCATCAGTTCCAAGATGAGTTACCTGCATGAATTGGGCGTCGATGCCATCTGGATCACTCCCTGCTATCCCTCACCGCAGGTCGATTTCGGCTACGACGTTGCCGACTACCGAAACATCGACCCCATGTATGGGAGCCTCACCGACTTCGATCACATGGTCGCCGAGGGCAGGAAACATCATGTCCGCATCATCCTCGATTTTGTGCCGAACCACACCTCCGACCAGCACCCGTGGTTTCAGGATTCGAAGTCTTCGCGCACCGCGCCGCATCGCGACTGGTACATCTGGCGCGACGGCAAAGCGCCCGGCCAGCCTCCCAACAACTGGGTCTCGCTTTTCGGCGGTTCGGCATGGACGCTCGATCCCACCACCAACCAGTTCTACTATCACTTCTTCTACGCGCAACAGCCGGACTTGAACTGGCGCAATCCCGCGGTCGAAAAAGTGATGCTCGATACCACGCGCTGGTGGTACAAGCGCGGCGTTTCCGGCTTCCGCCTGGACGCCGTTGACACCCTGTTTGAAGATCCCGAGCTGCATGACAATCCCGTTCTTCCTGGCACCAACAAGCAGGGCGATCCCAATATGGAGAACAAGAACAACACGAACCTTCCCGAAGTTCACGAGGAGCTGCAGAAGCTGCGTAAGTGGCCGACGAGTCTGGGGCCGTGCTCATCGGCGAAACCTGGACGTTCGAACGTCGCCGAGCTCGACCAGTATTACGGCCCGGGCGGCAATGAACTGCAGATGCCTATGGACTTCATGTTCACCACTGTCGACAAACTTTCCCCAGCCGAATTCCGGCGCCAGATTGCGGCCGTCGATGGCGCCCACGGCTGGCCTGTGTTCGTGATCGGCAATCACGATCTCGTCCGGTCCTACAACCGCTACGGAGACGGCAAGAACAACGACGCCATCGCCAAGCTGATGGGGGCCTTCTACCTGACTCTGCGCGGCACGCCCATCATGTATTACGGCGAAGAAATCGGCATGGAGAACAACGACCCCATGCGCAAGGAAGACGTGAAAGATCCGATCGGACGCACGGGATGGCCGCAAGAAAAAGGCCGCGACGGCGAACGCACGCCTATGCAGTGGAACAGCGCGCCCAACGCCGGATTCAGCAAGAAAGATCCGTGGCTTCCGGTGCCGCCCAGCTACCGCACTCACAACGTGGCGACGGAGTCGAAAGATCCCAACTCGGTGCTGAACCTCTACAAGAAAGTTCTCGCGCTGCGCCACACCAACGAAGCGTTACTCGAAGGCAGCTACGCCGCCCTCAACGAAGACGACCCTAACGTAATGTCCTACCTGCGCAGCTACAAAGGAAAAGGCGTGCTGGTGGCGCTGAACATGTCGTCCACTCCGCAGAAAGCAGTCTTCAACCTTGCCCCACAGGGATTCACCGGGGCCACTCTGAAAACCCTGATCGCGTCGCCCGAGGCGTCGGTCAAAGGCAAGGAGGTTACCCTGGAGCCCTTCGGACTGCTGATCGCCGAAGTGAATCCATGAAGTCCGGACGCGAAGATCGAGTCACCCCGGCTACGCGATCTCGCGGGCAGTACTCGCCAGTTTTCCCTGCGGCGCGGACCTCACTTGGTTCGCGGCTTTTACTTCCCAGATTCCGTCGAACTTCACGAAGTAGGGTTCGACGGAAATGCCGGGGAAGTTTGAGGTGAGAAGTTCTCGCGGCGCGGAGAAGTTCGCTGCGGTGATGTTCGGCCTCGGCTGCCTCGTCTCCTTTGAAATGAGCCAGCCCGCCGTAGGTGGCGCAGTCGGAGTGGCTCATGACCATGACGCGTTTGGTCTGGTGCAAGCGGGTGGACATGCGAACCTGTTCGAGGATGAAGTCCTGTTCGAAGTCGTTGCGCGGAGAGGCCAGGGTCTTGGCTCCTCCGGCAACGATGATCATGTCGGCGCGCTCGACGCCCTGTTTCTTCAGAAACTTTCGCACCGCCGTGCTGATGCGGTGATCGAAGCAGCAGAGGACGGCGGCATCGGCGACATAAGGGTCGGCGGGCGAGTCAAAATGGAAGACCTTGCGCATAAGAGATCCTCTTCGATTCTAATCGGGCAACCGATGGATTGCGCTCTGTACTGCGAGCGGGCGACGGCGCCCGTCGCTCCACAGTCTTCTCGGGCATACGGGCGGACGCCTCGTCCGGCCCGACGTAGGCCCTATCCCGGCGTAGGCCTATCTGAGACGCTTCAATAACAAAGCCACGATCAGCGCGGCGATGCCGATGAGCATCCCAATTAAACGGGCTTTATTCGCTCTTTCCGACATGACTTCTCCGGCTACGCTCCGCGCTTTGTCTTCAACTCGGTTAGTAACTGCTCGATGCGGTCTTCTTTTTCCAGGACGGCAAGGCGGTTTTCTACGTCCTCGGCCAGGATTTGCGACTTGGCTTCGCCCATGGCTTCTTCGCGGGCCACTTTTCTCTTCATGCGATCGAAGGTGGCGGACTTGCTGTTGGCGCTCATGCCGGACTGCGCGTCGGTGGCTCGATTGGCGGCGCGGGCGCGGCGGTGCTGCGCGATCAGCAGATCGGCTTTGGCATTGGCCTCGGCCAATTTCTGATCGAGATTGCGCAGGGCCGATTTCAGATTCTCGACCTGCGCCTTCTGGTCTTCGAGCTGTTGCGCGAAATTCGAGCTCAGGTCGCGATAACTCTCGACGCGAAGCAGAGCGGCGCGGGCAAGGTCGTCTTGTTTCTTGTCGACGGCGAGTTCGGCCTTGCGCATCCATTCCTGAATTTTGTCGTCGTTTTCGATCTTCTTCTTTTCGAGCAGATGCTGGTCGGCGATGGCGATGGCGACCTGCGTTTTGACCTGCAAGAGCTGGTTGTTCATGTCGAGGATGACTTGCTTGATCATCTTTTCGGGCTCCTCAGCTTTGTCGATCAGGTCGTTGAGGTTGGCCCGGACTAAGGTGGAAACGCGTTCGAGTAATGCCATAAAACACCTCGTGTAATTCGTCGTTGGTCGTTCGTCGTTAGTCGTTCGGTCTTTTGCTCCAGGCGCCGCCCACCAGCGAAATCGCGATGTAGGCTGCGATTCCGGCAGCTACCCAGAGGCCCATGTGGCCGGTGGCGGCGCCCATGGCCGCACCCATGGCGGCTCCGAGGGCGACGGACAGGCCAAGTGATCTGGCGTGATGAACTTCCTGTTGCACAGAATCCTCCTAAGATCTGCCGTTAGTCGATGGTCGTTGGTCGTTCGCTATTCGTCGTTCGCTGTTCGCATTCGCATTCCTGACGGCCAAGGTCTGCTAACGACCATCGACTGACGACCAGCGACTGTTCCACTACTGCTTTTCCTCCGGCTTCGGCGACTTATCGCCGATCTGCCGCACTTTGCCTAACAGCTCTCCCAGCGGCATGCCGGAGAGCGTTTCGAACAAAGCCGGCACCTGCGCCGCCATTTTCGTGATGTCGCCGGTAATCTTGTTCAGTCCAGCGGTGTCGCCGTTGCCGGTGGAGACGATCGTAATCTTGTCCACGTTGGCGAGCGGCGCGGCCAGAGCTTTGACGATTTCCGGCAGCCCCGTAATCAGCTTGTCGACGACCGCGGCCTGGTTGTACTCCTGATAGGCTGCGGCTTTTACGTTCATGGCTTTCGCTTCGGCCTCACCTTTCTTGAAGATGATTTCGGCCTCGGCTTCTCCCTGGGCGCGAATCGCCGACGCATGGCCTTCGGCTTCCGCAATCAGGCGCTGCTTCTCGGCGGCGGCCAGCGTTTCGATGCGCTGACGCTCGATCTCGGCGCCTTTCAATACGGTCGCGATGAGTTCTTTTTCGCGACGGCTAATTTCGGCGTCCTGGACTTTGACCTGTCCTTCTTTTTCGACTTGCTGCACCCTCACGCTTTCGGTGATGACTTGCTGCTGCATGACGTTGGTTTGAATGTCGTACGCCTTGTCGGCCTGCGCCTGCTGCTTCTTCGTTACTTCGAGGTACTGCGCTTTCTTGACCTCGAGGTCGCGCTGCGATTCGGCCTGCTTGGCCTGGGAAAGCGTTTCCGCGAGCACGCGCTCCTGATCGGCTTGCGCTTTCGCTACCGCCGCTTCGCGAGTCGCTATGGCGCGCCGGATGGCGGTGTCGCGATCGGCTTCGGCGGTGGCGACGTCGGCGTCGCGCTTGATACGAGCGACGTCGGGCTTGCCCATGTTGGTGATGTATTCGTTCTTGTCGCGCACCTCTTTGATGGTGAAGGAAATGACTTCGAGGCCCATCTTGTTCATGTCGTCGGCGCAAGTGGCGCGCATGCGATCGCCGACCATCTCCGGCTGCTTGACGATTTCTTCGACGGTAAGTTGTCCGATGATGCCGCGCAGATGGCCTTCCATCACCAGGCGGATCAGGCCCTCGCGCTCCTGGCCGGTTTTGCTGAGGAACTGCTCGGCTGCGGTGAGGATGGACTCCTTGTCGGATTTCACCTTGATTTGAGCGACGGCCTCGACGGTGACGGCGACGCCCTGCTTGGTATAGAGATCCTGCTGCGGGGCTACGTCGAACGACATGAGTTCAAGCGAAAGGCCCTTGCAGTTTTCCACCATCGGAAAGATGACGGTGCCGTGTCCCTGGACGACGCGGGTTCCGCGAAAGCCGTAAACGATCAGCGCTTCATTTGGTCCCGCTTTGCGGTATAAGCGGGCCAGCATGCTCATCAGGAACAGGATGGCCAGAACCATCAGTCCCGCGATGACCCATATTTCCATTGCTATGCCAAACATAGTGCCTCCTGAAAAAATCGTTGCCCTCAGCGGCTAAAGCCAGCCTTAATCAGGGCGCTTACGGCACGACTGAAGTCGTGCCCTTCCCAAAACCTGCGCCAAGCGCGAGTGATCCCGCAGCTTGTTAGCGGCTCATGACCCGGTCCAGATCGTGCACGATGCGTTCGGGATCGCTGTGGCCGAGGAAAATGTCACCGTTCGAAGTCCTGATGTGGACGACCTTGTTCCCCAACACATACGCGCGAGAGTTGCCGACGCCGCGAATGCCATAGCCGCGCAACGCGCTCCAGGATTCGGGCGCGTAACTCTGGATCTGCTGCCTGGGGATCGAACGCAAACGGAAACCGAAAAGGCGAATCTCGACGCCGTAACGGAGAAAACGGTACTGGAATCCGCTCCAGGCGGCGGCGATGGTGGCGAATCCGATCAGCCCGGCGAGAGCCATCGAAAGACGCAGGGCCGGGACGGGTGCCAGGGCAAAGGCAATGGCGGGTACGATTACGGCGGGCAGAATGATCGGGATGAAGAATCGTCCGGAGTGCGTCTCTTCCGCGAGAAGATCAGTCGCCAAAGATCCGGTGGACGGCAGCGCCGGTTCGCGCCGGGATGCGATGTAGATTGCGATCAGCAAGACGAGTGCGATGGGGAGCGCGAGCAGTATGGTTCCCGGCAGCATTGGCGCGCCGTGCAGGTTGTAGTTCACGATGGCCCGATTGACCTCGGCCATGATTCCGAGAACGAGGGCGCAGAAACCGAGCGTCGCCCAGGAAAAGGCATCCACCTTGTGGTGGCCCATGGAGAGCAACAGGGCGGTGAAGATCACCAGCAGAAATGCGATGAACCCCACGCCAAACCTGATCGCCTGGTCGGGCGACATCCAGCCGTTGGCCTGGCCAGCGGCGTTGAAGTGCGTGGCCACGTGGGCCGGGAGCTGGTCCCAAACCTGCCGGTACTGGAGCGCGACCAGCGGCAACGCCAGCCAGAGGAATACGATTGCGAGTTGGAAGATTCGACGATGCATAAAGAGCCAGGTTCCAGAGTTTCAAGGTTTCAAAGTTTCAAGGTTTCAGCTTGCTACTCACCACTCACCTCCTCCCAGCGCTTGACGTAGGCGATGCCTTTCTCGTAACGAGCCACCATTATTTCGGCGCCTTTTTCCAGGGCGCTGCCGTTCTCGCTGCGAGCGCCGCAGGTGCGCCTGGTTCCGGCCTGCGAGTAAATGATTTCGCCGGTGCCGTTTTCGCGGATGGGCATCGAGATTCGTCCCAGCACGCCGACCATCTCGTAGTCCGCGGAGTCCATGTTCTCCTCGTGCGAGATCAGCACGCGGGTGAGGAACAGGAAAACACTCGCCGCGCCAAAGAGTCCGGCTCCGAGGGCGATCATCAGGCCGAGCGCGAACCATATACTCGAGAAGCGCGTGAGCAGATAGCCGGTGCCTCCGAACCAGGCGAGAAACGCGGTCAAGGTGATGAAGTTGAACGGCGAGGGCGCGTGGTGACCGGGGTGGGCAGTCGCCGCGTGGTTGTTGGCTGCGGCGGGATCGTGCCCAACTGGAGCATCACCGCCCAAAGCGTGACCGCCCGCATCCGAAAGGTCCGGCAGATGCAGGTGCAATTGCCAGTGCATTCCGCCCACGAGGAACGTAATCGCGCTCAGCAGGAAACCGACGGCGAAACAGGTCAGGTAAAAATCAGCCCACGTCATAAGTTTCGCCTCCTGGGCGCGGCGCCGGTGGCGCGCGCGGGTTCCGGACGCAGAGCTTCGAACAGGCGGTCGGCGAGCCCGGGCGTGTTCAGGATTTCGCCGAGCAGCAGCAGGCAGCGCCGTGTGTCCTTGTCGCGCGCGACCTTGATCAGGACGCCGCTCACCTCGAGGTCGTTGGCGAAACGCTCCGAGCCCTGCAACAGCCAGACATCGAGTTGCCCTTCGGTGGTGCGCAGGTCGGAAACGAGTTCGGTGTGATAGCCCTCGGGGTCGTCGACCAGAAAGCCGGGGTGCACCTTGAAGAAGCGCGCCAGCAAAGTGCGCGAGGATTGCGTCATATGCGGACGCTTGCCGCGCTCGATCTGGGAAAGATACGACTGGCTGATGGTCTTGCCGGTCTCGGCTTGAATGCCCTTCATCAGCTCCTGTTGGGTGAGGGGGCGATTCATGCCGCGGAGGGAGCCTTCGACCTCGCGGAGGTAGCGAATTTTTTCGCCCAGCGTCATATATGCCAAATCGCGATAATAATATCGCAATATGAAATATTGTCAAGAACTCGATTGCCCCTGTTTGCAATGGCTTACCCAAGGTGCCAGCGGACGCCTCCCACAGAAAAAAGCCCCCGCCGGGCGGAGGCTTGCACGGAGAGGCTGGGAAGCGCCTCGAGTTTATCTACTGCACGATCAATGTCACCTGATGGGTGTGCGAAGCTTCCGTTCCGGCAGCGCCAGTGATCGTGATGATGTAGGTTCCAGCCTGCGTGCCGCCGGGGGTGGCCGTGCTGGTGCTGGCCGATCCACAGCCCGGCTGGAGCAGGATGACGCCCGCGATCAGGCCGAGGACAGCTCCAGCCAGCCAGCGCCGACGCTTGCGGCCAGCGCCGATACCCAGTCCGACCAGGCTCAGCCCGCCGATGGGGAGCCAGGCGGCGTAGAATGAGCCGCGGCGAAGCAGGCTGCCGGTGTTCACGGGACGGGCCACAGTAGCGACGCTGAGCGTCGTGCTCGCCGACCCGCTCCCCGAAAGCGTGACCGTAGTGGGGTTGAAGGTGGGAGCGGTCGCAGTCACCATCGAAGGCGACGTGGTTTGGCTCGGGGTGATGGTGGCGTTATAGCCCAGGTTACTGGTAGGAGTAAAGAAGACCTGGAACGTGGCCGTGTCGCCAGCCACAATCGTTTGGCTATAGGGCGAGGCACTGATATTGAAGTCAACGACGTTCGCTGCCGGCTGCTGGGCCGACGACCCTCCCAATGAACTGCCGTTTGCGATGGCGTAGCCCGAGATACTGATTGGCGTTTGGATGACAGGGCTGGCCGGAGTCACATCGACTGCGACGGTAGCCGCGGAGCAGGGGGGTGGGGTCGTTGTGCATACAGCCAAGGTCGGAATGTAGCAAACGATCGTCAACCCTTGCACCGCTCCGCAGCTGGCCGCGCTGCCGCCGCCGGTGACTGTGGCTGTAGCAGGCTTTGCCAGGCCGGTGGTAGGCAAACCCGTGGCGTAAAATTGCACGAAGTTTGCGTTGTCGGGTCCGGTGTTGGTGATGTTGAAAGTAAACGCGACCTGAGTTCCGGCCGCGACCGGGTTGGGAGACGGACTGGTGCTGGGGACGGTTACAGCGAGTACGCTTTTGGCGCCGATCTCACTCACGAAGGCATTCTGCGTTCCGATCAACGTCCCCTGGAACGGAGTTAGACCGCCCGGCGGGGGGAAGGGGAAATTCGTCGATTGGGTTGTGCCGGCCACGTAGGCGGCTCCGAAAGTGGGGTCGACTGCGATTCCAGTGCCCTGATCCGTCCCGCTTCCGCCCAAATAGGTTACGTAATCGCCAGCGGGAGTTAGCGGAAACGTGCCCGACAAGGTGGTTGAAATCAGCGCGACGAACGCGTCTGAATCACCGCCGCCGTACACCGTCTGGAGGGCATCCGTGGTTACGGGGAAGTTCACGGTTGATGAGGTCGTACCCACCACGTGCGCCGCCCCCACCGAATCCACCTTAATATCCTGGCCGCTATCGGGGCCGCTGCCGCCCAAATAGGTGAAGTAGGTCAGCGGATAGACCGCCCCGGTCCCGGTCTGGCTGCCGATCTTGACGATGAAGGCGTTGGAGTTTGTCCCGCCCGCGTAATTAGTCTGGAAGCCAGTCACGCAACCTGAGCAAACCCAATTGTTCGAGGAGGTCGAACCGGTGACATAGGCGTTGCTGGAGGTGTCCACGGCGATACCGATGCCTACATCGTTGTCGCTGCCGCCCAGATAGGTGGAGTAGATCAGGCTAGACAAGCCTGTATAGTTCGGGTTGATCTTGGCGACGAAAGCGTCCGTTGCGGTTGGGCTGTTCGTGCAAGAGCTTGTCTGACTGGCTTGGTTGAGGCAGGACTGCTGCGCATTCAGGATTGGAAACGCCGCACCCCCGTTTCCCGCCACCGCCAACATGTTGGTCGCGCCGGTGATGTACATATTGACGTTGGTTCCGGAAGGGTCCACGGCAATGCCGCCGCCGGTCGCCATATCGGTCGTCCCAAAATTTCCGCCACCAAGGTAGGTGGAGTAGAGCATGCTCTGGGGACCGCTGTTACCTGGGTAGATCTTGCTGGCGAAGAACTGGAGGTTCCCGGAAGAGTTCGACTGCGTCTGGTAGCCGATGGCGTTGGCCGGGAAGCCATCGCCGGGCCCGTTCGTGGACGTGGTGACGCCGGTGACGTAGGCGTTGCAAGCAGCTTGCCCGGATTGTTGCGTGCTGCACGAGTTGTCGATGGCCATTCCGGTGACCGTATCAGCGCCATTGCCGGCGAGATAGGTGGAATAGGTGAGAGTGTAAGCGGAGTTGAGGCCCAGGCTGAGCGCGCTGACGAATCCGTGGGTGCCGGGGAAGTTCCCGGCCACGGCTGCTGCGGTCTGGAACGCATTGCTGGTGGTAGGAAAGTCGGGAGAAGTGGTCGAACCGGCAACGTAGATATTGGAGCTCGCATCGACCGCGATTCCTGCCAGGCTATCAATTTGCGAACCGCCCAGATAGGTCGCGTAAAGCAGTTGCTGAGCGTCCAGGTACTGCGGGGGCTGCAGCGCCGGGTTGATCACGGCGATGAAGACGTTCTGCGCGTTATTACCGCCAAGGGTTGACTGGTACGGCGGGTTGTTCGGGTAGTACTTCGTGCTGAGCGGAAAGTCCGCCGAGGTGGTCGAGCCTGCGACATAAATCCAGTCGGCGGAATTGACCGCGACCTTTACCAGACTCTCGCCGCCGCCTCCGAGGTAGGTGGAATAGGTGAGGATGGGGTCGATGACGAGTTCGCGGCTGTGGTCGTAGTCGCCGATGGTGAAGCCGATTTTGTTGCCGGCGAGCTGGCGGAAGCTTCCCGCAATCGACTGGCGATTGTTTCCGTTCTGCTGGTACACGATGCGGAGCGTTGAAACGCACGTCTCCATTGGCGGTCGAGAGGATCAGATCTCCGGCATCAATACGCGCGGAAGCGCCCGTGAAACTCAGAGCGATCTGGTTCGGCTCGGCGCCGGGCGCGACCCGGAAGTCGTATTCGAGCTGCCCCTGATTGCCGTAGTAAACCAAATCGACGCCGGGATAAACTGCCTGATACTGCACGCGGGCAAATTGCGGAATGTCATGATGCCACTTGGAAGGATCGTTGCCAATAAAATAGTTGCTCTTCCCCGGCAGAGGCGAAGCGCCCGAAACGCGAGAAGAAGCGTTCGCACCGTCCAGCCGCATGCGAATCACCGAACTCGATGGCTGCGAGCTGACGGCTGAATGCTGAGTGCTGAGTGCTGGGTGCTGCAGTTCCAGCACCGCCTCGTCGGCGGTCAAGAACAGGCCGTAGCCGGAGCCGCGCGCCAGGAACTTGACCTGAGGATCGGTCTGACCCTGGTTCGGCTCGAAAAACATCGGCAGCGACAGCGCCTTCGAAACCAGCGCCGTGGGGTTGGCAGATCCTTGTCTGGCAGATCCTCGTTCGGCAGATCCTGGCCCGCTCGCTTTGGCGGCATGTGCCGCGGTTCCAAAATAAAACGACGACGCCCGCGGTGGCGAGCACTGCCGCCGCCAGAAACGCAGCTTTCATCCCGTTTCCCGCCGCATTTCCTGTCTTCTTCACCGACTCTGAACGTCTCACCGAACCTCCTACCGACACAGGGTAATTCCGATTCACGAAGCTCCTCCGATTTCCCAATTTCGTGGGGTGAGAACAAGAATGGCACACAAAAACCGCTGCGGCTTGACGCCCTTTGGAAGCGGATGCGTACCCGTCACCAGAACTGGGATTGAACCAAACAAATACTTTTACATTCAACAGATACGCTGTCAAGCCGGACAGACAGCATGGGGCCGCCTAGTGAGAAGCCGAAAGAGGGAGAAATGGTTGCCGGACAAGACGCGGCAGGCCCCCGGTTTCTATGGATTTATTTCTTCTTGAGACCTTCAATCTCCCGCTTCAGGCGCGAGTAGCGGCTGACGATCGTCCCCAAATAGGCGATGTGGATGATCCAGGTAACGGCGTAGGCGGCAAAAAGGTACCCGTTTCCGCTCATCGCGCACTCCCGCGAGGATCGAGCAGCGATTCCAGGGCATGGGCCTCGTCAACGTCGCGCTGCAGCTTTTCCAATCGATAACGCGACCAGCAAACCAGAAAAGCAAAGCAGGAAAAAGCCAGCCAGTTGATGAGCAGCACGTGCAGCATGCGCGGATCGATCGAACCGCCTCCGCCCATGACCGGCTGCGGATGCTGGGTGCGGAAGAACCAGATCGAGAAGTAAACGAAGGGCACACACAGCGCGCCCAGAACCGCCAGCGCGGCCGCCAGCAACGGCGTCTGTCCGCCGGAAGAAAAGCGGCGCAGAAATAGATAGCTCACATAGATGAGCCACAGCACCAGGGTCGAGGTCAGCCGCATGTCCCACGTCCACCAGATGCCCCAGACCGGACGCGCCCAGATCGGGCCGGTGATCAGCACGACGGTGCAGAAAACGACGCCGACTTCAGCACTGACCAGGGCGACAATATCGGCCGCCGGCTTGCGCTTGATCAGATAGAGAACCGAGGCTACGAAATTGACGAAGAAGAGGATGAACGCCGTCCAGGCCGAAGGCACGTGGTAGTAGAAAATCCGCTGCACGTTGCCCATGGTCCGTTCGGTGGGAGCCCACACCAGCGCCAAGTACAGCGCGTAGATCAGCAGGATCGCGGTCAGGACACCGAAGATGGGGAAGGCCTTTCTTCATTGTGCGTTCGATCGTTCTGCGTTCGTAGTTGCTGGTGAAGAGCCGAGCGTCCCCGCACGGCTGGACAGGCGAGACGCCCGTCGCTCCACCGTATCATTCCGCGTTCAACACCGTTTCAAACAACAGCAGACACACCGTAGTAAACACCAGATCGTAGGTCGCAAGCAACACGATCCAGAAGCGCGCGCCTTCGCCGTTGAGTATGGCGGTGGTGGATTGCACCATGGCGAGAAGAGCCGGGATCGAGATGGGAAACAGCAGCAGCGGCAGCATGATCTCGCGGCTGCGCGTCCGCAGGGACATGGCAGCGAAGAACGTTCCGTTCACGACCAGCGCCCAGGTCCCAAGCACCGCGACCAGCAGCAATTGCCAGACCGGGCCCAGCGCCCGCAGGCGGTAGAACACGATGAAGAGCGGAGTCATGAGCGCTTCCAGCACGCTCACGAAAATAAAATTGCCCAGCAGTCTTGGCCATGAACAGCGAGTTTGCCGGGGCGGGCGATACGCGGTAGGCGTCGAGCACCTGGTTGCGCATCTCGCGCGCCCAGGTCTGGTTCAGCGCCACCACCGCCGCGAACAGGAATGCCACCCAGATCAGGCCGCCCGCAATCTGGCGCGATTCTTCGGCGCTCGGATCGAACGAAAAACTGAACACGACCACCACCAGCAGAGAAAAAAACAGCATGGAGTTGATGGCGTCTTTCGACCTCCACTCCAGGCGCAGGTCTTTGAGCAGCGTGACGCGGGTGATGCCGGTGGGCGCGCTCATTGTGCAGTCTCCGCAGCAGTCGTTCCCGGACGATCTGGCCGTTCCAGCTCCCGCGTGCGCCCGACAATCTTGCCGAATTCCATCCACACGAACTCGTCGGCCGCGCCCTCAAGCAACGACGCCTGATGCGTGACGATGAATATCGTTTTGCCTTGATCGCGGGTGCCGCGCCAGCAGGCGGACCATTTCGGTTGCGGAATGAAGATCCACATTCGAGAAGGGCTCATCGAGCAAGAGGATTTTGGGGTTGTTTAATAAAGCCCGCGCCAAGGACATCCGCTGCCTCATGCCTTGCGAATACTGGCCGACGGGGCGCGTAAGATCGGGATCGAGACCGACCGCGCGGATAACCTCGGCGCAGCGCGTGCGGCTGGTGATTCCGTACAGCCGGGCAAAATATTCCAGGTTCTCCATCCCGCTCATCTCGTCATAGAGCAGCGAAGGATGCGCCATGTAGCCCACCTGCTGGCAGATGTCGTGAAACTTGCTGGCCCCGAGGATCGTGACCTCGCCGCTCGACGGCTGATTGAGTCCGGCCAGAGTGCGCAGCAGCGTAGTTTTGCCGGCGCCGTTATCGCCGAGAATGGCATAAAGTTTCCCGCCGGAAAATTCCGCAGTGACGCCGCGCAGAGCGGCAAAGCGGCCAAACTGCTTGATCAGATTCGAGACGGTGATGACGGGCGCGGGGTCGGTTTCAGTCAAAGGAATTAAGGAATGAAAGTTAATTCGCCATTCCGCTCGATCCAGAACTCTGGTTCTGCGACATGCTCTTGCCGGAGTCAGCCGCCGGAGTGGCTCCGGGTTGGCCGGGTTGCGGCGCGTACTTCGACGCGCACTTGGCCTGCAATTGCTTGGCGTGGAAAACGCCATCGCGTCCGAAACTGCCATCGGCCAAAGCTTGCGAGTCGTCCTTAAAAGTGTCGGGAGGAGCTTCGGTCCCGGTATACGAAACCGGCAGCGTCAGTTCATTTTCCTTGAGCATGAAATCCACGCGCGTTCCCGAGCGCTTGATCGACCCGGGTACCACGTTGCCCGCTACACGCAGACGCTTGGCGTAAGCCTCGTTCCCCATGCCGTTCAATTCTTTGATGGTGACGTAATAGCTTTTGCTGTCCTCGACGCCCGTGTAGGCAAGATAGCCGAGCGAGACGAGAATCAACACCGTCACCGAACCAAATTTTAGATATTTACTGGCTTCACTGGACATGCAAAACCCCACCCCTGATAAAAACTGTACGCGCTGCCCGGTGACCGGTCAAGACGCGATGCTCCGCGTGGGGCGGGCGGTCGAGGGGCGCGAGATCCAGCCAGGCAACCGAGACATATCCCCTTATTGAGGACGCTGGCGCGATGGAATTGACGGGGTCAAAGCCTGAGTTCTGGGGGTGCGATGCCCAGCAACCAGACTATTTTTCAATAAGATGCGGGCATTTTAGTGCGCCCCAAGCTTTGCCCGGTATGGCAAAAAAAGAAAGTCCATAGAATTACTTGACATTATCTGGGATCTACTCTATAGTTTGAATCGTTCCCTCCTGGCCCGTGCCGCTATTCGCCTGGTGGTACGGGCCCCATTTTTTTCGTTTAATTTCCTTCTTTTTCTTTTTCCCGCTCGTAAGCCTTCTGCATGTAGCGGCGGCATTCCTCGAGTGCGCCCTGGGTATTGTCGTTGGTCTGGATGGCCTGCCGGTATTCATTGACGGCGCGCTCGCGCTGGCCGGTTGTGTCGAAGATTTTGCCCAGTTGCAAGTGGCTCCAAACCTCGGTCCATCGCGGCTCGCCATCGCCATTTAGCGATGCGCGGTAGGCGTTCGCCGACGCCTGATAATTCTTCTGCAGGAAAAACACTTCCGCAATCCGGTAGTGGGCCAGCGAACTGTTCTTGTTGACTTCGAGCGCTTTGTTGAATTCGCTCAGCGCTCCCGCCAGATCGCCTTGCTGGGTCAGGCCCTGTCCGCGCACGATGGAGGATCGCAGCTTGATGTCTCTGGAGTTGGTCAGCACGCGGTTTTCGGGATCGATCGAGATCCGTCGTGGGCGTCCGAAGGTCTCGACCGAGAACGGGGAATCGGTGCCCACCACCTCAATGCGTTTTTCTTCCGTTCTTCCATCGGTATCGATTCGCAAAATTACCGGCATGCGAAACAGATCCAGATCCTGCGTGATCGCGCCCACAATCCGGAAGCCTTTGTTGTTGCCCAGCCGGTAGCAGGTGTACTTGGCCTTGAACTCGGGAGCGCTGGTCGAATCCATCCACTGCGAGTAGAACCAGGTGAGTTTTTCGCCGTACACATTCTCGCTGAGTTCGCGGAAATCGTCGCCGCTGGCGGACTTGCCCGCATACTTGGCGGCGAAGTCGCGCATGATCTTCAGATACTTGTTCTCGCCCACCACCCAGCGCAACATGTGCAGGATCATCGCGCCCTTATCGGTGACCAGCGATTGAAATTCGGGAGAAAAATAGTCCAGCTTTTCGGCGCTCGAAAGCGGCACGCTGTCATAGGCGAGCGCGCCCACCGACATGTCCTTCACCATTTCATCGAGCCCGGCTGCGCCCGCCGCGCTTTCGACGTAGCGAGCCTCGGAGTAGCGCGCGAACCCATCGCTGATCCACCAGTCGTTTTTCGATGCCGGGCTCACCGAGACGCCCCACCACTGATGCGCAATCGTATTGGCCAGCAAGCGGTAATTGACCTTTTCCGTGATGGCGCGGCTCGAAAGTGCCGCGATTTCAGGCGCCCACGCCGAGGGCACCGTGTCATCCGGAATTTCAACGACTTTCAACCGCGTCGAGGGTGCGTTTCCATACTGCGTGACGAAGTAGGTGAACGCCTTGACCGCCGTCGATGCGTACTCCGCGCCCAAGTCCTGTTTATTCGGCTTGAAGAACACGTGCAGGTCGATGCCCGCTTCGTCGCTCTTGAACTCCTGGAACGTGCCGGCAATGATCGTGCCCGGAAAACTCGCCTTGTCCCAAGTGAAGGTGAAAGTCTTTGAGTTGGCAATCGCGGCTGCGGGCGGCTTCTTCGCCGGCCGCTGCCGCGGTCGCCGCCGCGGACGGCTCCTTCCCGCTGCCAATCACCATCATGTGCGCCGGAACGGTAACGCTGATCGTCGAAGTAAAGCGGTTGACGCCGTATCCCGCGACCGGAAACCACAATCCGGAGTAAAGCAAATAGCTGGTCTCGGGGCCGACGTAGGCTAGTTTCAATCCCTGAACCGGGCTGTCGTCGGCGCTTTCGAGCGTGCCTTCGTATTCGAAGGTGAAGGTGGTCGCCGCATTTCTTGCGAGGCCGCTGTTGAGCGCGAAACGCACGGTCGAATCCTGCGTGTTGCGCTCGGGAGTGAGTGGCTTGTTGTTCGCGTCCGTGAGCTTCGTAATGCGCAGCGCGTTGTTCAGCTGAAAAGTGACCACGTTGAGGTCTTCGAGCGCCGTGACCTTAACCACAGCGTGCGCGGTGAGCTTGTGAGTCTGCGGCAGGAGTTCGACGTCGATCTGGTAGTCGTCCACGCGCAGGCGCGTCTTCTCGGCCGCCAGCGCCGGCCGGCTCGCGACTAGGCAAAGACAAAAGACGACGGTTAAACAGAGCGCCCGGCGCGCTGGTCGAGAGTGGCAGAGCTTCAAGTAGAGTCTCCTGGCAGGGCTACAGATTCTAAGATGTTAATTTTCCCGCAAAAGATGCTGTGCCGACAAGGCTCAGCGAAATTTGTTTGGTTAAGATCTTGTCATAGAGTGGGGGATATGGACAGTTCCTTGCCACACATTCTGTGAGCCGGGCCCGGACCTACCCGATCATCTTCAGAATGATCTCCGCTGCCGTCTCCGACGGATGCGCGCCGCCGCTCCCTTGCTTCAGTCTTGCCTTCACTGCCGCCAGTCGCTCGATCATGCGCGCCCGCGGCTCGCCTTCCGGGATGATCTTGTTCATCTCCGCGACGATATTCTCCACCGTGAACTTGCGCTGCACCAGTTCGGGGACGACTTCTTCGCCGGCGATCAAATTGACCATAGCAAAATAAGGAACCTTCACCCGCGGCTTTCCCAGAGCATAAGTCAGCCGAGATACGCGGTACACCATGACAAACGGCGTGCCCATGAGCGCCGCTTCAACCGTAGCCGTGCCGCTGGCAACGATCCCCGCGCGCGAATGAAACAAAGCAGGCAGCGCGTCGGGAACCAGATGAATGCCCTGTAGAGACGCGGCTGGCCGCGGCTCCATCAATTCCCTGAAAAACACGGTGTCCAGCGTGCGCGCCACCGGCAGCAGGAATTCATAACCGCCGCCCAGTCGCTCTTGCTCTAGCCGCTCCGCCGCCTCAAGCATCGTAGGCAGGTTCATGCCGACCTCTTTTTGGCGACTGCCCGGCATCAACGTGATCCAGGGTTTCGCGGCGTCGAGCTGGTTCTCGGCCGCATAAGCGTCGCGAGTAATCGCAGGCGCAGGCAGGTCGGCCAGCGGATGGCCAACAAACGTAGCGTCCACGCCGCGATCACGATAGAATTTCTCTTCGAAGGGAAAAATCACCAGCGCCTTGTTGACGTACTTGCGCAGCAGCTTCACGCGTCCCTGCCGCCACGCCCAGAACTGCGGGCAGACGTAGTAGACCACCGGAATGCCGCGCCTGCGCATCTGCCGCGCGACGCGCCAGTTGAAGGCGGGCGCGTCGATGACGACGGCCAGCGCCGGACGCTTCTCATCGACCGCCCGAATCAATTTTCGATAGAGCCCAAGAATCTTCGGCAGATGGCGAACAACCTCAGTGATGCCGACAACCGCAAGGTCTTTAGCATCGACAACAATCTCGCAACCCGCAGCAGCCATGCGCTCACCACCCGCGCCAAAGAACGTAAGGACAGCCGCCCCCGGCTGTCCAGCGGAGCGAAGCTCCGCCACCCGTCGCAGCGCCTCGATCAACTGCGCGCCATACATTTCCCCCGAAGCTTCACCGGCTGAGATGAGAACTTGCACGGGACACATTGTAACGGGCTCGATCGAACCGCGTTTAGTCGTCCGCATTCGCCGTAACCGGGGCCGCTCCCGCCGGCATTTCCTGATCCTTGTATTGCAGTTGGTAGAGCTTGTAGTAAATCCCGCGCTGGGCCAGCAGTTGCTGGTGCGATCCCATCTCGCGGACCCTGCCTTTGTGCATCACAATGATCTTGTCGGCGCGCTGGATGGTCGACAGCCGGTGCGCGATGATCAGTGACGTGCGTCCTTCCACCATGCGGTTCAGCGCGTCGCGCACGCGGAACTCGGTCTCCGTATCCACGCTTGAAGTCGCTTCATCGAGAATCAGAATCTTCGGATTGTGCGCCAGCGCCCGCGCAAACGAAATCAATTGCTTCTGTCCCGTCGAGAGCGTCGAGCCGCGTTCGCGCACTTCCTCCTTGAATCCTCCCGGCAAGCTTCGGATGAAGTCGGCGAGGTTGACGTCCTCCGCCGCCTGCTCCACGTCTGCGTCCTGAATGCGCGCTGTCCCCAGCCGGATGTTGCCCGCAACCGTGCCGCTGAATAGAAACGGATCCTGCAAGACGACGCCGAAGCGGCTGCGCAGATCGTCGAGATTCATCTCCCTGATATCCACGCCGTCGATACGAATCGCGCCCCGCTGCACGTCGTAGAAGCGCATCAGCAGCGAGATCAGCGTGGTCTTCCCCGCCCCGGTGTGCCCGACAACGGCAATAGTCTCGCCAGGCTCAAGCACAAAGCTGACATCGCGCAAAACCCAGTCCGGCTCTGTGGCTGGTGGAGCGACGGGCGTCCCCGCCCGTCCCGCTGCGCCCTCCGGACGGGCGAGAGCCTGCCCTGAGCTTGCCGAAGGGACGCCCGTCTCTCCACCGGCGTTGTAGGCAAACCAAACATGGTCGAACTCAATCCGCCCCGGCCCCTGCGGTTGTTTCGCGATCGCCGGCGAGGTCACTTCAATCTTCGTATCCAGCAGTTTGAACACACGCTCGCCCGCCGCCATCGCCGACTGCAAAATGTTGTACTTCTCGCTCAAATCCTGAATCGGACGAAAGAATCGCTGCGCATACTGCATGAATGCAACCAGCACGCCAATCGTAGCCACGCCCCGAATCACATCATTCCCCCCGAACCAGATGATGCTGGCAATGGCAATCGCCGACAGTATTTCAACCAAGGGGTAATAGACCGAGTACGCCAGAATTGCGTCTTTGAACGCCTCCATATGCGAGGCGTTGATGTCGGAAAATTTATTGAAGGCGCGCTTCTCGCGATTAAAAAGCTGCAGGACGAGCATTCCCGAGACCGCTTCCTGCAAATAAGAATTGATCCGGGCAATCGCCGTTCGAATCCGCCGGTAGGAATCGCGCACCTTGTCGCGAAAAATCTTGGTCGCGTACACGATCACCGGAAGCACGGCGAACGTAATCAGCGCCAGCTTCCAATTCATCTTCATCATGATCGCGATAATGCCGGCCAGCACGAAGACGTCTTCAAAAATGGAGACCACGCCCGCCGTGAACATTTCATTCAGCGCATCGACGTCGGTGGTCACGCGCGTCACCAGCCGCCCCACCGGGTTCTTGTCGAAAAACCCGACGTGCATGTGCTGCAGGTGCCGGAAAATCTGCCGCCGCAGATCGAACATCACCTTCTGCCCGGTCCACTGCATCAGGTAGGTCTGAATGAACTCCAGCGTGAAAGTGAAGAGGAGAATCCCGACGTAAAGCCCGCCAATCTGCGCGATGCCGGTCAGCGGAGCGGCGCTCAGCCGGTCGCCAATCCAGGAATGCGAATTCGGCGACTTCGCCAGATACTTGTCGATGGCGATCTTGGTAAGGAACGGCCCCAGCACATCCGCCCCCGACTTCAGGATGATCGCCCCGAGCGCCACCACCACGTGCCACTTGTAAGGACGCAGATAGGTTAGCAGCCGCCGCATCAGCCGGCCGTCGTAAGCTTTCCCTAATACTTCTTCTTCCTGATTGGAGGCCATCGGTGGCGCAAGAGATCACCCTAGCAGGAGATCCCCCCAGTAAAGACTACCCCAAAAAACGCTACTCCCAGTAGATGGCCGAACCAGCGCGGAGGATGGAAAAGTTTCAGTTGGTGCGGGAGACGCATTTTCCCCTGCCCGCTTCGTTTTCAACGCAACCTGGTACTTCGGGGTGATTGCTGTGGCAGGCTACTTTTCTTTGGCAACATCCAACCGCGTTTCCGCGCGCTGCAATGCGTTTTGCGCGCGTGTGTAGTCCACTTTGAGATCGTTGCTCTTCAGGCGCTGTTCGGCCCGGTCTTTAGCTTTTTGCGCGCGCTCTACGTCAATCTCGTGCGGACGCTCCGCTGTCTCTGCCAGGATCGTCACCTTGTCCTGCAACACTTCCATAAACCCCCACGCCACCGACAGCGTGTGCGTTACGCCACTCGCCTTGTAAGTAATCACCCCAACTGCGAGCTCCGTGATCAGAGGAGCGTGCCCGGGAAGAATTCCCAGATACCCGCTCAAACCCGGGATCTGCGCTTCTTCCGCCACGTCCTTCACCATGAGCTTCACGGGAGTAACGATTTCGAGTTGGAAAGTGTCCGCCATTCGGTCGTTAGTCGTTAGTCGTTGGTCGTTGGTCGTCAACTCAGAACATTAGCCGCTGGGCACTTGCCAGGGACTAACGACCAACGGCCAGCGACTGCTCTTACGCGGCCGTCCCTTTCATCTTCTCCGCCGTCTCCATCACTTCGTCGATCATTCCCTTCATGTAGAAAGCCTGCTCCGGGATGTCGTCGTACTTCCCCTCCACAATTCCCCGGAAGCCTTTCACGGTGTCGGCAATCTTCACATAGCGTCCCGGAGTGCCGGTAAATTGCTCCGCCACAAAGAACGGCTGCGAGAGGAACTTTTGAATCTTTCGCGCACGAGCAACCGTTACCTTCTGGTCCTCGCTAAGTTCGTCGATGCCCAGAATGGCAATGATGTCCTGCAGATCTTTGTAAGTCTGCAGCGTCTTCTTGACCATCTGCGCGACATCGTAATGGTCGTGCCCAACAATCCGAGCGTCAAGAATGCGCGAAGTGGAAGCCAGCGGATCGACCGCCGGATAAATTCCAATCTCCGTAAGCGCACGCGAAAGCACGGTAGTAGCGTCCAAATGAGCAAAAGTAGTAGCCGGCGCCGGATCCGTCAAATCGTCCGCCGGCACATAAATCGCCTGCACGGAAGTCACCGACCCCTTCTTAGTAGACGTAATCCGCTCCTGTAACTCCCCCATCTCCGTCGCTAAGTTGGGTTGATAACCTACGGCGCTGGGCATGCGGCCCAAGAGGGCGGATACTTCCGAGCCGGCTTGGGTGAAACGGAAGATGTTGTCTATGAATAACAGCGTGTCGCTGCCTTCTTCATCCCGGAAATATTCGGCTACGGTCAACGCGGTTAGCGCGACTCTTAGACGGGCTCCTGGGGGCTCGGTCATCTGGCCGTAGATTAATGCGGCTTTTGATTCTTCGGGTTTGCCGGGCTTGATGACTCCCGACTCGGTCATCTCCAGCCAGAGGTCGTTGCCTTCTCTGGTGCGCTCACCTACTCCGGCGAACACCGAAAATCCGCCGTGCTGCTTGGCTACGTTGTTAATCAACTCCATGATGACCACGGTCTTGCCTACGCCGGCGCCGCCGAAGAGGCCGATCTTTCCGCCTTTCAGGAACGGCTGGATCAGGTCGATTACCTTTACTCCAGTCTCGAACATCTCTGCAGTGGTTGACTGTTCATCGAACGCGGGGGCTAGACGGTGAATCGGCATTCTCTTTTCATAGGCAATCGGGCCGAGATTGTCCACCGGTTCGCCGATTACGTTCATCACACGGCCTAGCGTTCCTCGGCCTACGGGGGCGGAGATGGGGCCACCCTGATCGATGGCTTTCATGCCTCGCACCATCCCGTCGGTGGCTTCCATGGCTACGCAGCGGACGCGGCCTTCGCCCAGATGTTGCTGCACTTCGAGGATGACATTGATGGGGGAAGGCACAGTAAAGCCGTCGCTGACGACCTTAAGGGCTTGATAGATGGGAGGCATGGCCGCTTCGGTAAACTGCACGTCTACGGCGGGACCGGCGATTTGGATTACGTTTCCGATATTTTCTGACATAGGACCTCAGCTACTGGCCACTAGCTTCTGGCTACTGGCAACAATCTCTTCCGATCTCACAAGATTGCTAGCCGCTAGTAGCTAGCAGCTAGCAGCGTTCTCATTGCGCTGCTGCTGCTCCGCTTACTATTTCTATAATTTCTTTGGTTATCTTAGCCTGACGCGCTCGATTCATTATCAGCGTCAGGGAATCGATCATATCGCTGGCGTTGATGGTGGCCGCATCCATCGCCGTCATGCGGGCGGCGTGCTCGGCGGCCACGGACTCCAGCAGCGCATGAAAAATCTGGATGCCGACGTACTTCGGCAGAATACCCGCGAAAAGCCGCTCTGGCGGCTGCTCGTAGATGTAATCGACCGGTGACGCCCCAAACCCGGCGGCGGCCTCATCGACGGCTTTGGTATCGACTGGACGCAGGCCGACGCCCGCCGACTTTGCGGCTTCGATTCGCTTCTTGCGTTCCTCTTCCGAAGCCTCTTCCGCCATCTGCACGTTGACTTCGCCGATCTCCTTGATGGGTAGCAGGCGCTCGGCGACGAGACGCTGGGCGATGACCGACTTGAATTCGTTGAAGAGAATGTAGACACCGTCAATCTCGCCGCGGGTGTAGCTGGCGATCACGCTCTGGCTGAGAGTATTTGCGAAATTATGGTTGACCTTGCCCAGCACTCCGACATATTCGCCTGCGATCTGCACGCGACCGGCGCGCGGGAGAGCGACTTCTGCGCCCGACTGGACGGGCGAGGCGCCCGCCTCTCCACCGGCAGAGGGCTTCTCTGGGGCGAGTGGATAGCGGCGGCGCATGAAGTCGCGGCCTTTGCGTCCGATGCATTCGACGTTGATATTCCGATCGGGCTTGGACTCGATGAATCTTGAAACCATCTTCAGGATATTGGCGTTGAACGCGCCAGCCAGGCCCTTATCTCCGGTAACTACGATCAGCAGGATGTTTTTCTCGGGGCGCTCGGCGAGCAGGGGATGACGCGGGTCTCCGGTGAGGGGATCGTAGACATCGGCCCGCGAAATGAGCGATTTGAGAACGTTGGTGAGCATCCGCGAGTAGGGGCGGGCGGCGAGCGCGCCCTCTTGCGCACGGCGCAACTTAGCGGCGGAGACGGTCTTCATGGCCTTGGTGATCTGCCGCGTGTTGACCACGCTGCGGATGCGGCGCCGGATGTCGAGGATGTTGGCCATAACTCAGTTGCCAGTTGCCAGTACCCAGTACCCAGTTTCGCCATCTCTGGGTACTGGGTACTGGCAACTGGGTACTACTTCACTGCTTGTCTTGAATCTACAAACTGCTGCTTTGCTTCTTTTATTACTCTGGACATTTCCGCTTTCAGATTGTCGTCCAGGATCTTTTTTTCCATGATCGTGTTTAGCAGGCCTGGATTTGTCGTGTCCACGTACTTGTAGAGATCTTTCTCGAAGTCGCGGACCTGGTCTACCGGCATGTCATCCAACACTCCGCTGGTGCCGGCGAAGATGATCAGGATTTGTTTTGAGAATGGGAGCGGGCTGAACTGTGCCTGCTTCAGAAGTTCCACCAGCCTTTGACCGCGATTGAGCTGCGATTGCGTGGCTTTGTCGAGATCGCTGCCGAACTGGGCAAAGGCGGCCAGTTCGCGGTACTGGGCCAGCTCCAGCTTTAGGGTTCCGGCCACCTGGCGCATGGCTTTGATTTGTGCGCTGCCGCCTACTCGGCTTACTGAGAGTCCTACGTTCACGGCGGGGCGGACGCCCTGGTTGAATAAGTCGGTTTCCAGATAAATCTGGCCATCGGTAATCGAAATCACGTTAGTCGGAATGTAAGCCGAAACGTCACCCGCCTGGGTTTCGATGATGGGGAGGGCGGTTAGCGATCCTCCACCGTTCTTGTCACTCAACTTAGCGGCGCGCTCTAACAGGCGCGAGTGGAGATAGAAAACGTCTCCGGGATAGGCTTCGCGTCCGGGAGGACGACGGAGCAAGAGCGAAATTTCACGATAGGAGGCGGCGTGTTTGGAAAGATCGTCGTAGATGCAGAGAGCGTGGCGTCCGTTGTCGCGGAAAAATTCACCCATGGCGCAGGCCGCGTAGGGCGAGATGTACTGCATGGGCGCGGGTTCGGAAGCCGACGCGGCGACTATGATCGTGTATTCCATGGCGCCGGCATCTTCCAGAATTTTTACTACCTGCGCAATCGAACTGCGCTTCTGTCCGATGGCGTTGTAGATGCAGATGAGGTTGTTGCCCTTGTTGTTGATGATGGTGTCTAAGGCAACGGCGGTCTTGCCGGTCTGGCGATCGCCAATGATGAGTTCGCGCTGTCCGCGGCCGATGGGGATCATGGAGTCGATGGCCTTCAATCCGGTGGCCATGGGCTCGCGCACGGGCTGGCGGGCAACGACGCCGGGAGCAAGGCGCTCGATGGGAATGAATTTATCGGTGGCGATCGGGCCCTTGTCGTCAATGGGCAAGCCCATCGAGTTCACGACGCGGCCGATCAGGGCATCGCCGACGGGCACGCTCATGATGCGGCCGGTGCGCTTGACTTCGTTGCCCTCCTCGATCTCGGTGTATTCGCCGAGGATGACCACCCCTACCTGATCTTCTTCGAGGTTCATGGCGATTCCGGCGACGCCGTGCGGGAAGCTGAGCAGTTCTCCGGCCATGACCTTGTCGAGGCCGTAGACACGGGCGATGCCGTCGCCGAGGGTGATCACGGTGCCGACTTCGTCGACCGCGATTTTGGATTCGTAGTTCTCGATTTGCTCGCGGATCAGTTGGGTGATTTCGTCTGCTTTGATTTGTGGCATAAAGTCGTTGGTCGCTACTCGTTCGTCGTTCGCTGTTCGTCGTTCGTTCCCGCTCCTTCACGGCTTCGAGCTGCGGGCTGCGAGCGAACCGGCTTGCTCGTGGCTCATAGCTCGGAGCTCGCCGCAGTCATCCTTCCACTAACTGCTCCCTGATTCTTTCTAACTGGCCTTCTACAGAACCGTCGTAGATGGTGCTGCCTACTTGCACTACTGCTCCGCCTAATAGCGAAGCATCTTGTTCGTATTTTGCCTTTACTTTTTTGCCGGTCATTCTTGTTATTTCGGCTTCCAGCATTTGCTTTTCCGGGTCGCTTAGTTGGCGCGCGGTGCTCACCTGCGCTTCCACGAAGCCCTGGCGATCGTTCAATTCCTCTTCCAGTTGTTTCAGGATTTCGCTGAACAGCGGAAGTCTTCTGTGATCGATCAGTACGGCTATGAAATTCCTTACCTGCCTGGTAGCGCCCAGGCGCGCGGTGATGGCATCGAGCACGGCGCGTTTGCGGTCCCCGGGAATAGACGGGTTTTCGAGGACGCGGCCCAACTGGTCGCTTTCCTTTAGCAGGGTCTCGATGCTGTGCAATTCCTCCAGGGCGCGTGCGGGATCGAGTTGGTTCTTCGGCGTCATCGCAACATCGGCGAAGGCGCGGGCGTAGGTGCCGACTACGGAGGCCATAGCTAACGGCCGTCCTTTCCGCCGTCGTCATCGTTATCCGAAGCCAGCTTCGAGGCAAAGACCCGGACGAGTACCTGGTCGGTATTGGAATCTACGTTGATCTGTTTACGGGCCAGGGCGATGGCGAGGTTGGCGGTATGGGTGCTCAATTCGCGGCGGGCCTGTTTGGCGGCGGTGGCGATTTCCTGCTCGGCGGCCAGCACCACTTTGCGCATATCTTCTTCGGCGGCTTTCTGGATGCGGGCTTCCTCGGCGTTGGCTTCGGTTTCGGCGGTGGCCTGCATGCGTCCGATTTCGACGTCCAGTTGGCGGAGGCGATTCTCGATGTCGACTAAGCGGCGATTGGCATCCTGGCTGGCAGCGCGCGCCTCTTCCAAAGACTTTTGGATGGATGCGCTGCGGTTGCGGAACAGGGTGGGCACGAACTTGCGCGCGGCCCAGAACAAGATGGCGACAATGATGGCAAAGTTGAGAATATTCGCCACCAGATATACCTGACGCACGCCCAGGCCGGTTTTGCGAGCGACCCACTTTACCGGAGCGGAATACTTTAGATTCGCGTTCTCTTCCTGGTCTTCTCCGGCAGCCTCGCGGGTCTCATGGGCTAACTCTCCGCTGCTGGTTTTTTGGTCGGGAGCAGCAGATGTTTGTTGGGAAGGCGGGGCCGCGGATGGTTCCTGGGCGCAGGCTGGCGATGGAGCGACTGACAGGAATGCGCAGAGCGCGAGCAGCACAGCCCCCAAAGGGGCAGTTGAGAGCAGGCGGATTATGGCATCGCTAAAGCGATGCCCTGATACGAAGCCGGAGCTGATATGAGCGCGAGCAGGTGCCGAGCTGCGCTCGGCTGGACAGCCGAGGGCGGCTGTCCCTACGCGGACGGGCGAGGACGCCCGTCGCTCCACTATCTGGATCGGCTCTGGCTGCCTGTTCATTGGCCACCGACCTGCGTGGGGGATGCCATGGGACGCAAAACGGCGCGCACGATATCGGTGGCGAGCCGGGCCGCGTCCGACTGCAGCTTGGACAGGGCTTGCTGCTTATCTTCTTCGATGCCGGCGCGGGCCAGCTTGACCTGTTCCTGGGCTCGGGCGCGGGCTTCCTGCACGACTTGGGTGCGGGACTGGGTGGCCTGCTGTTGGCGCGCTTCCTGGTTCTTGAAGATTTTCTGGCGGGCTTCGCGGACGCGCTGCTCGTAGTCGGCGGTGCGCGCTTCGGCGGCGGCGATATCGGCGCGCGCTTTTTCCATGGCACCCTGGGTACGGCTGCGGCGCTCGGCGAGCACGGCGGTCAGCGGCCGATGGAGAATGAAGGTGTAGAGGATGGAAAGCGAGGCGAGAAGGATGACGGTGGGCACGGCTCCGAGCAGTAATTCGCCTAGTTGTCGGAGTGTCTGTTCCATGGGCTGATGATCGAACTGACGATCGAATCCTTGGTGATCCTGGCTAATCCTGCTGGTTGATTCCGCGGAAGAAGAGCCGTCTCTAAAACCAATAAAACTAACACTGTGGCGAGGAGGTGTCAATGTTTGGAGGGCTGGGTTGAAGGGCTTTTGGGCGGGAAATTCTCAAATTGGGACAATTCGAGCTTTCTCGGGAACATGGAAATTGATCCTTGACAATCGGGGCGGAGGGTCTACGATAAAAGTATCACCTCCGATCCCAGTCCGGATCGAATGGGCCGATAGCCAAGGAAGAGTCACCGCTTCTTGGCTGGCGGCCCATTTTATTTTTGGGCTTCGTCCCGTCAGCGCAAGAAACATGACGACTAGTTGACATTGGTGTGACAACTGGAGGGCGCGGGATGGCGAGAATGATCTGCTCAGCCTGGAAGTCTGGCGGGTCTGGCGGGGTGCAACTCTCTCCACCCCGGCCAGACCTCTTTTTTTTAGAAACACCGGCGAACTGCGCTCGCCTGGACAGCCGAGGGCGGCTGTCCCTACGTGATTATCGAGCAGTCTAGCGGACGGGCGCCGGTTGAAGCAGGGCGGCGATCTTCTCGAGGATTCGGTGCATGCTCATGGCGGGGTCAACGGCGGCGTCAACTTCATGGTGGTGCGTGCCGGCGTGCATGACCAGAACCTTGGTCCCCTCGTGCGCCTTCTTGACCATGTAGGGCAGGTGATGGCGGTCATCTTTGGACAAGGTAGCGCCGAGGATGACGAGGTCGAAGGCATCGCGGCGCAGGGCTTCCTGAACACCTTGGCGGTTGAGGGCGGTGGTCACGTGATGGCCGGCCTTGGTCATTTCGGCGGCTTGGGCGGAGAGAGTGGCTTCGTCGCTCTCGCCATAGAGAATCTTGATCGTCGATTGGGAAGCGGATTGATAAGCGGGTTTCTGCGCGGTTGCGGGCACGGGCCCTCCTGGAACTCAGTCGGAGCTTAGCAATTCGGGAGCATCCTTCCGAGGTCACGGAAGATCAGGGCCGGATGGTTTGCGGGCGAATTGGACCGGTCCTCCAGGACTGGCTTCTCCCGTGCTTATGCCACCGGGTTGGCCGAAGACGGGTTCTCACGCACTTCAGATGGGGATCCTACTGAGTCGCCACTTGGGCTGCTCTTTGCTGGGCCTGGGCTATGTCATTCGATAATCGTTGGGCCTGCTGGTACGCCGCGCTGGCATCAGCGTCGCGGCCAGCCTGACGGAGAGCGTTGGCGAGGAGAAGGTATCCGATGTCGCTTGGTTCGAGGGCTACGAACTGCGCAAAGTAGCTGGCGGCGCGGTTCCAGTCATCGGTTCTCTGGGCGGTTCTCTGGGCGATCAGGCCCATGTCGAGCAGAGCGACTGGGAACACACTCTTTAGTTTTATGGCGGAATCGAAGTTCTGTTGCGCCTGGGCGTATTCGTGAAGCGCGAAGTAGACCGTGCCGAGATTGGCGTAGGCGGAGGCGCGAAGTTGCGTATCGGTCGCGAGGCGCAGGACATTGGCATAGCGGGCCGCGGCTTGCCGCAAATCACTGTGCCGCTGAGCGTAGATTCCGAGATTGAGTTGGCTGGCGGGGTCTCCGGGCTCAAGGGCGGCGGCGGCGCGGAAGTGTGCGATTGCGTCGTCGTCCCGGCCCTGCTTGATCAAGGCATGGGCAAAGTTATTTTCCGCTACGTAGTTGTCTTGGGTGACGGCCAGTGCATGTTGCCAGAGGCTGAAATCGTCGCGCCAGTAACTGATTTGAATGTGGGTGACGGCGGATAAGGCGAGCAGGATGGCGAGTCCCGCAGTTGCCAGGTATTTCGTTGAAATGTGATGGGCGCTTACGCAATCGGCGGCGGCCCACACGATCATGGTAAAAAGACCGATCAATGGTAGATAGGCGTAGCGATCGGCCATGGCCTGGTTGCCAACTTGTACCAGGCCAATCATGGGAACCATCGTCCCCAGATACCAGAACCAGCCGACCACAAGGTAACGATGCTCACGATATTTCAGGACGGCGCAGGTGACGGCGACGAGGAAGAGTGCGGAGGCAGCGACCTGCCATACCGGCAGCGCGTGTGGATACGGATAGAGGACCGCAAGATGGGATGGCCAGAATGCTTTCTTGATATAAAGCACATAGCAAACCATGACGTTTTCAAGCCGCAGCAGGGGAGCATGTTCGGCACTCGTGAGCACGGCGCCACCCGCTCGCTGCGCCAGGATGGTGACGATCGCACTGCCGGCTGAGAGCAGCAGAAGCGGGACCTTCTCGAGGCACAACCTCCACACCGGCCGGGTACTGGCGGCTATGGCGAACGCGGAGTCGCTATGACCACACACATCTGCCGAACTGCGCTCGGCTGGACAGCCGAGGGCTGCTGTCCCTACGTGGACGGGCGAGGACGCCCGTCCCTCCACAAACCTTCCTAGCGGCCAATAATCCAGCAGCAGGAGCACTAGAGGCAGCGTGATCGCCATCGGCTTGGACATTAGGCCCATGGCCAACAGAAGCGCGACTGCCAGGTAGCGCGCGACCGTCGGCCTGCGAACGTACCATCCGTAGGCAGCCAGCGCCAGCAGAAAGAAAAGCATGCAGAGAACGTTCTTGCGCTCCGCTACCCAGGCGACCGACTCGACATTAAGAGGATGCACGGCAAAGAGCGCGGCCACCATCAGGCTGCGCGCGGTGTATCCGGTGAACCACTGCAGAACAAGAAACAACAGCAGCGCGTTCGTGGCGTGCAATAAGAGGTTGGTGTAGTGATGGCCCACTGGATTGAGCTGAAAAAGCTGGCAATCGAGGGCGTGGGAGAGCCAGGTTAGCGGATGCCAGTTCGCCTGATCGAGCGAGGCGAAGGCCCATGAAATCGTGCTCCAACGGAGACCCGCGCGCACCTGCGGGTTGTCGGTGACATAACGGTCGTCGTCAAAGTTCACGAATCCGTTGCGTGACACCGGGTTGTAAAGAGCCAGTGTGACCACCACCAGCAAGAGACCGCATAAAAGTTTGCGCTGACCGGGAGAGCGGAATATTCCTCCCGCTTCGTGAAGTGCGCTCGCCGGCTTGGTGGCAGCAACGGGCATGGATGGCTTTGATTTAAGTGTGCGTGAGACAGTGGCGTGTTGCAACGTGAAATGTAATGGGACGGCGATGTGGCGGAAACTTAAGTCACGACCGAGCAGGAGGCGGGGCACCCTGAAGAGCTAGGGTGGACGCGAAGCTCGGGCTGTCGCGCACGGCATTGTCCTCGAGTCCGAGTCTTCTGTGATACCATTCTCTCGACTTCAGTCTTGCAATTTGACCGCAGCATGCCCCTTCAAACCACGCGCCCTCAGAATGAGTTGACGGGCGGACGTTGACCGCCCTCTATAACGGAAGTGTTGGGTATGGTTCTTGTTTCCTACCTGGTCTTTCTCGTTTTTCTGTCTTTTATAGGAGGGGCGTATTGGCCATTGGTGGAAGGTAGATTTGCGGACAACGCTTCCTACCTTGAAGCCGCTTCCGCGATCAGACACTGGCAGTTCTCTGGGGTCGCTGTAACGCAGTTTTGGGGGCTGTCTTACGCTATAGCTGGCGTATCAATCCTGAGCAGAACTTCCGAGGCCACCGCACTGGTTGTGGTGTGCACAGGCGCGTCTTTGGCGAGTGTGGCGCTCTGCTACTGGCTTTGGGACGGTTGGATTGCCGCTTTCTTCGCGCTGCTGAGTCTTGACTGGTTTCAGCGGTCATTGCTGGGAGGAGCAGAGCCGCTTTTTATGGCATTGCTTCTGGGCTCCTTCGTCGCGCTGCGGCGGGAACGGTGGATATACGCGGCAGTCCTGGGATCTCTGGCCACTGTGGTTCGACCCTTTGGAGTTTTCGCTCTTGTCGGGTTGGGAATTCACCTGCTGTATCGCAAGAGGTTTCGCGATTGTGCCATCGCGACCGGCATAGGCTTGGGAATCGGGGCCCTCTACGCATGGCCGCTTAAGCACTACCTCGGAAGTCCGTTTGCAAATGTCGAGTCTTACCAGCGGTATTACTGGCAGGGCGGCTCGCCTTTTAACTTTCCGTTTGTGGCCATTATTCGCGACACGATTCCAGTCAGGGTACCGCTGACCAATCTCGTGCTGAGTTACGTTTGGATTCTGGGGGTGTTGGTTGCCCTGGTGGTGGCGATTCGCTCGGGAGAATTTCGCCACTATGCGAGGACCCACACCGCCGAGGCGTGTTTTGTGGTCCTGTACTGCCTTGCAATTTATACCTACGATGCTTCCGGTTGGTCGCGGTCCAATTTTCCGCGATTTGCGATTCCCATGCTGCCTTGGACCTTGGTTTTTCTTAGGCGATATCTGCCTGCGAATCGAAAGGTGGCGTGGGCGCTCGCCGTGATCACGCCCACCCTGGCTGCCGCTTCCGCGGTTGGCATTCGTCAAACCTGGGAATCCTGCTTCGACATTTCCATTGAGTTTCGGGGCTGGCAGCGGGCGCAGCCTTCGCCGCCGGCACGGTGGGAATCGGAACATCTGCACGTAGCTACCGTTCACAGGCAAGGGCCGACTTTTTCGGCTGCTTCCTCCGAGCTGATGACGGAATGGACTTCGAAGTCAACGAGGTCGCTCCAATTCGCCATCCATTGATCGAGCAGCGCGCGATTTTCGGTTTCCATCAACTGGTAACAGCGGTCGAGCTTGTCGTTGACCCAACTCGACACATACGTGAGTCCGGCTGGCGCCAGCCGCCCTTGGTCCCGGAAGCGGCGATAGACGGGCACAGCGTCTCCGTGCTTGAAGTTCTCGATCACCATGTACAGTGTCTTGCTCATTGAGCCTCCTGCGCAAAATAGGATCGTAACAGGCGATTGATTTGCGATTAAGGAGGCTTTTGACCGATGCGCGCGATCAAATGCAGGGGTCCTTCGCTTCGCTCAGATGACCGTGCCGATTTATGCCGCGAACCTGCGGGACGTGACGTTCAGTAGCGCCAGATCTTCTGAGCGCTGGGGGCGATTTCGCTGGGAGACGGGGCGAACCCCGTCTCTACATTTGGGTTGGGCACGATTACGGGCGCACGGTTGAGGCGACCGGAGTGGCTGCAGCGGGTTCGGGTTTAGCGCCCACTTCGTCGCCGCGGAAGTAGCGGTCTTTATTTTTATTTGGCGGCGCGCATTTCCGGCATGGCGGTGTAGGGCTTCGAATAATCGTTATTGGCGTTCCAGAAAAGAAAGCCGATGCCGCCTTTTTGTTTCGCTACCTCGATCTGAACTTCAACATACTGGGGCGAGTAAGTCTTGGTGCGCCAGGCAAAGGCTTGCAGCCAGGGGCGAATCACCACGCCGCTATCCTTAGTGATGAGCTTGAAGCGGTCCATGGACTCGCCGATGAAATGCTCGGGCGCGTCGCCGGGGTGCGCAATGCCGTCCATGCCAAAGAAGTGCGAGGGATAGATCATGGGCGAAATCACGTCACAGTGCTTCGCCATGGCCACGATGTCCTGCCCGGTGTGCGCCAGATCGACGGGCCGCTGCCAGGCCATGACTCCAAAACGTCGAGCGAGAACAGCGCGCCTGTGGGATGGATCTGGGCATAGGCGCGGTCAAGAAAATCGGCGATCACCTCCGAACGCTGCTGTTTCGGATTCTCGGTCTGGAAGTTGAACGCGGCATCCTTCTGGTCGCCTTCGGCAGGAAAGCGCACATAGTCGAACTGCACCTCATCGACTCCGGACTGGGCACGAACTTGGCCAGTGCAATGTCGTAGTCCTGCACCTTGGGGTTCGAGGGATCGGTCCAGACCAGCTTGCCATTTTCGCGCCAGGGCTGGCCGGTGCTATGCGACTTTACGGCCAGTTCCGGATGGCTGGTGACCAGATGTTCGTCGCGGAAGATGGCGATGCGCGCGATGGCGTGCATGTTTTCGGAATGCAGGAAGTGAATGAACTTGGGCAGATCGGAAATATAGTGGCGCTGTCCGCTGGCCAGCGGGTGGTCGAAGGCGATGTTGACGATGCCGTCGCTATCCTTGATATCGAAGACCACCGCGTTGCCGCCAACCTCGCGCCAATGTCGGATGATGCGCAGTCCATGATCGCTGCCCGCCATCACTCCGGTCAGATAAATGGCGCGGACTTCGAAATCTCTTGCAACTGGCACCGGTTTCTCTACAATTGCGGATTCGAGAATTCCGGGGATTAGGATCTGCTCTCCGGATTTGAGGAAGACTCCCTGGCGGTTGTGGTTGGCGGCGCGGATGGCTTCGGCCAGTTCCGCTGAGGTCAGGTATTTTGTCCGCTTCAGATACTTGCGGGCGACCGACGGGATGCTGTCTCCGCGCTGGGCGACGTAAAGGTCGGAACCGGGAGGCGCAATGGAGACGGGCGCGGGAGGCTCGGGCTTTTTGGTGGCATCGGCTCTTCCCTGGATCAACTGAACAGCGTGGGGGTTCTGCACGGCGGCCGCAGGCGGAGAAAGAGGCCAAGCTGGACAGGGCCAGCCGCAGCAAGGAAGCAGCAACGCCGTTATCGAAACGCTCGGTATCGCGAGTCTGGCTGCTGAAAGCCTGCCTCCGAAAGTCTAGCCACGGGAATCGGGACAAGGATATTCTCCAGAGAGGAAATCTGTTTCTATTGTGCACTGGCGGTAACCTGGATGCCAGTTACGACGGCCAAGGGGGTTACTGCTTAGCGGACATGGGCGTAGGTGTGGTGGGGGCTGAGAGAAAGTTCCCGCAGACTGCAAACTATTGCTCTTGCGGGATATGTGAGTAACGTGACCGGCCTGTCAGAGGCGGGCCAGCCACATCTAAAACGATGAGAAACCGGGGAATACGGCGCCTGCCGGAGGATGGCTAGCGG
>CAWIRH010000007.1:0-17251 GCA_963838425.1 uncultured Acidobacteriaceae bacterium | reverse complement strand
TTTGGAGGGCTGGGTTGAAGGGCATTTTGCGCGGGAAATTCCAAAATTGAGACAATTCAGCTTTCCGGTAACATGGAACTTGATGCTTGACAATCGAGGCGGAGGGTCTACGATGTAAGTATCACCTCCGATCCCAGTCCGGATCGAATGGGCCGATAGCCAAGGAAGAGTCACCGCTCTTGGCTGGCGGCCCATTTTATTTTTCGGCTTCGTCCTGTCAGAGCAAGAATATGACTCCGAGTTGACACTGGTGTGACAACTGGAGAGCGGGGATGGCGATAATGATCTGCTCAGCCTGGAAGTCTGGCGGGTCTGGCGGGGTGCAGCCTCTCCACCCCGGCCAGACCTCTTTTTTAGAACACCGGCGAACTGCGCTCGCCTGGACAGCCGAGGGCGGCTGTCCCTCGTGATTTTCGAGCAGTCTAGCGGACGGGCGCCGGTTGAAGCAGGGCGGCGATTTTCTCGAGGATCCGGTGCATGCTCAGGCTGGGATCCACGGCGGCGTCGACTTCGTGGTGGTGCGTGCCGGCGTGCATGACCAGAACCTTCGTTCCTTCGTGGGCCTTCTTTACCATGTAGGGCAGGTGATGGCGATCGTCCTTGGATAAGGTGGCGCCGAGGATGACGAGGTCGAAGGCATCGCGGCGCAGGGCTTCCTGAACGCCTTGGCGGTTGAGGGCGGTGGTCACGTGATGGCCGGCTTTGGTCATTTCGGCGGCTTGGGCGGAGAGTGTGGCTTCGTCGCTCTCGCCATAGAGAATCTTGATCGTCGATTGGGACGGATAGCGGGTTTCTGCGCGGTCGCGGGCACGGGACCTCCTGGAACTCAGTTGGAGCTTAGCAAGTGGGGAGCATTCTTCCGAGATCACGGAAGATCAGGGCCGGATGGTTTGCGGCTGAATCGGACCGGTCCTCCAGGACTGGCTTCTCCCGTGTTTATCCACTGGGTTGGCCGAAGACGGGTTCTCACGCACTTCAGATGGGGATCCTACTGAGTCGCCACTTGGGCTGCTCTTTGCTGGGCCTGGGCTATGTCATTCGATAATCGTTGGGCCGCTGGTACGCCGCGCTGGCATCAGCGTCGCGGCCAGCCTGACGGAGAGCGTTGGCGAGGAGAAGGTATCCGATGTCGCTTGGTTTGAGGGCTACGAACTGCGCAAAGTAGCTGGCGGCGCGGTTCCAGTCATCGGTTCTCTGGGCGGTTCTCTGGGCGATCAGGCCCATGTCGAGCAGAGCGACTGGGAACACACTCTTAGTTTATGGCGGAATCGAAGTTCTGTTGCGCCTGGCCGTATTCGTGAAGCGCGAAGTAGACCGTGCCGAGATTGGCGTAGGCGGAGGCGCGAAGTTGCGTATCGGTCGCGAGGCGCAGGACATTGGCATAGCGGGCCGCGGCTTGCCGCAAATCACTGTGCCGCTGAGCGTAGATTCGAGATCGAGTTGGCTGGCGGGGTCTCCGGGCTCAAGGGCGGCGGCGGCGCGGAAGTGTGCGATCGCGTCGTCGTCCCGGCCCTGCTTGATCAAGGCATGGGCAAATTATTTTCCGCTACGTAGTTGTCTTGGGTGACGGCCAGTGCATGTTGCCAGAGGCTGAAATCGTCGCGCCAGTAACTGATTTGAATGTGGGTGACGGCGGATAAGGCGAGCAGGATGGCGAGTCCCGCAGTTGCCAGGTATTTGTTGAAATGTGATGGCCGCTTACGCAATCGGCGGCGGCCCACACGATCATGGTAAAAAGACCGATCAATGGTAGATAGGCGTAGCGATTGGCCATGGCCTGGTTGCCAACTTGTACCAGGCCAATCATGGGAACCATCGTCCCCAGATACCAGAACCAGCCGACCACAAGGTAACGATGCTCACGATATTTCAGGACGGCGCAGGTGACGGCGACGAGGAAGAGTGCGGAGGCAGCCACCTGCCATACCGGCAGCGCGTGTGGATACGGATAGAGGACCGCAAGATGGGATGGCCAGAATGCTTCTTGATATAAAGCACATAGCAAACCATGACGTTTCAAGCCGCAGCAGGGGAGCATGTTCGGCACTCGTGAGCACGGCGCCACCCGCTCGCTGCGCCAGGATGGTGACGATCGCACTGCCGGCTGAGAGCAGCAGAAGCGGGACCTTCTCGAGGCACAACCTCCACACCGGCCGGGTACTGGCGGCTATGGCGAACGTGGAGTCGCTATGACCACACACATCTGCCGAACTGCGCTCGGCTGGACAGCCGAGGGCTGCTGTCCCTACGTGGACGGGCGAGGACGCCCGTCCCTCCACAAACCTTCCTAGCGGCCAATAATCCAGCAGCAGGAGCACTAGAGGCAGCGTGATCGCCATCGGCTTGGACATTAGGCCCATGGCCAACAGAAGCGCGACTGCCAGGTAGCGCGCGACCGTCGGCCTGCGAACGTACCATCCGTAGGCAGCCAGCGCCAGCAGAAAGAAAAGCATGCAGAGAACGTTCTTGCGCTCCGCTACCCAGGCGACCGACTCGACATTAAGAGGATGCACGGCAAAGAGCGCGGCCACCATCAGGCTGCGCGCGGTGTATCCGGTGAACCACTGCAGAACAAGAAACAACAGCAGCGCGTTCGTGGCGTGCAATAAGAGGTTGGTGTAGTGATGGCCCACTGGATTGAGCTGAAAAAGCTGGCAATCGAGGGCGTGGGAGAGCCAGGTTAGCGGATGCCAGTTCGCCTGATCGAGCGAGGCGAAGGCCCATGAAATCGTGCTCCAACGGAGACCCGCGCGCACCTGCGGGTTGTCGGTGACATAACGGTCGTCGTCAAAGTTCACGAATCCGTTGCGTGACACCGGGTTGTAAAGAGCCAGTGTGACCACCACCAGCAAGAGACCGCATAAAAGTTTGCGCTGACCGGGAGAGCGGAATATTCCTCCCGCTTCGTGAAGTGCGCTCGCCGGCTTGGTGGCAGCAACGGGCATGGATGGCTTTGATTTAAGTGTGCGTGAGACAGTGGCGTGTTGCAACGTGAAATGTAATGGGACGGCGATGTGGCGGAAACTTAAGTCACGACCGAGCAGGAGGCGGGGCACCCTGAAGAGCTAGGGTGGACGCGAAGCTCGGGCTGTCGCGCACGGCATTGTCCTCGAGTCCGAGTCTTCTGTGATACCATTCTCTCGACTTCAGTCTTGCAATTTGACCGCAGCATGCCCCTTCAAACCACGCGCCCTCAGAATGAGTTGACGGGCGAACGTCAACCGCCCTCTATAACGGAAGTGTTGGGTATGGTTCTTGTTTCCTACCTGGTCTTTCTCGTTTTTCTGTCTTTTATAGGAGGGGCGTATTGGCCATTGGTGGAAGGTAGATTTGCGGACAACGCTTCCTACCTTGAAGCCGCTTCCGCGATCAGACACTGGCAGTTCTCTGGGGTCGCTGTAACGCAGTTTTGGGGGCTGTCTTACGCTATAGCTGGCGTATCAATCCTGAGCAGAACTTCCGAGGCCACCGCACTGGTTGTGGTGTGCACAGGCGCGTCTTTGGCGAGTGTGGCGCTCTGCTACTGGCTTTGGGACGGTTGGATTGCCGCTTTCTTCGCGCTGCTGAGTCTTGACTGGTTTCAGCGGTCATTGCTGGGAGGAGCAGAGCCGCTTTTTATGGCATTGCTTCTGGGCTCCTTCGTCGCGCTGCGGCGGGAACGGTGGATATACGCGGCAGTCCTGGGATCTCTGGCCACTGTGGTTCGACCCTTTGGAGTTTTCGCTCTTGTCGGGTTGGGAATTCACCTGCTGTATCGCAAGAGGTTTCGCGATTGTGCCATCGCGACCGGCATAGGCTTGGGAATCGGGGCCCTCTACGCATGGCCGCTTAAGCACTACCTCGGAAGTCCGTTTGCAAATGTCGAGTCTTACCAGCGGTATTACTGGCAGGGCGGCTCGCCTTTTAACTTTCCGTTTGTGGCCATTATTCGCGACACGATTCCAGTCAGGGTACCGCTGACCAATCTCGTGCTGAGTTACGTTTGGATTCTGGGGGTGTTGGTTGCCCTGGTGGTGGCGATTCGCTCGGGAGAATTTCGCCACTATGCGAGGACCCACACCGCCGAGGCGTGTTTTGTGGTCCTGTACTGCCTTGCAATTTATACCTACGATGCTTCCGGTTGGTCGCGGTCCAATTTTCCGCGATTTGCGATTCCCATGCTGCCTTGGACCTTGGTTTTTCTTAGGCGATATCTGCCTGCGAATCGAAAGGTGGCGTGGGCGCTCGCCGTGATCACGCCCACCCTGGCGGCCGCTTCCGCGGTTGGCATTCGTCAAACCTGGGGAATCCTGCTTCGACATTTCCATTGAGTTTCGGGGCTGGCAGCGGGCGCAGCCTTCGCCGCCGGCACGGTGGGAATCGGAACATCTGCACGTAGCTACCGTTCACAGGCAAGGGCCGACTTTTTCGGCTGCTTCCTCCGAGCTGATGACGGAATGGACTTCGAAGTCAACGAGGTCGCTCCAATTCGCCATCCATTGATCGAGCAGCGCGCGATTTTCGGTTTCCATCAACTGGTAACAGCGGTCGAGCTTGTCGTTGACCCAACTCGACACATACGTGAGTCCGGCTGGCGCCAGCCGCCCTTGGTCCCGGAAGCGGCGATAGACGGGCACAGCGTCTCCGTGCTTGAAGTTCTCGATCACCATGTACAGTGTCTTGCTCATTGAGCCTCCTGCGCAAAATAGGATCGTAACAGGCGATTGATTTGCGATTAAGGAGGCTTTTGACCGATGCGCGCGATCAAATGCAGGGGTCCTTCGCTTCGCTCAGATGACCGTGCCGATTTATGCCGCGAACCTGCGGGACGTGACGTTCAGTAGCGCCAGATCTTCTGAGCGCTGGGGGCGATTTCGCTGGGAGACGGGGCGAACCCCGTCTCTACATTTGGGTTGGGCACGATTACGGGCGCGACGGTGGAGGCGGCCGGCGTGGCTGGAGCGGGCTCGGGCTTAGCGCCTACTTCGTCGCCGCGGAAGTAACGATCTTTGTTTTTAATTTGTGCGGCGCGCATTTCGGGCATGGCGGTGTAGGGCTTCGAGTAGTCGTTATTGGCGTTCCAGAAAAGAAAACCGATGCCGCCTTTTTGTTTCGCTACTTCGACTTGAACTTCAACATACTGGGGCGAGTAAGTTTTGGTGCGCCAGGCAAAGGCTTGCAGCCAGGGGCGAATCACCACGCCGCTGTCTTTAGTGATGAGCTTGAAGCGGTCCATGGACTCGCCGATGAAATGCTCGGGCGCGTCGCCGGGGTGGGCGATGCCGTCCATGCCGAAGAAGTGCGAGGGATAGATCATGGGCGAGATCACGTCACAATGTTTAGCCATGGCTACGATGTCCTGCCCGGTGTGCGAAAGATCGACGGGGCGCTGCCACGCCATGACTCCGAAGACGTTGAGCGAGAACAGGGCGCCGGTGGGATGGATCTGGGCATAGGCGCGCTGGAGGAAATCGGCGATCACCTCCGAGCGCTGCTGTTTCGGGTGCTCGGTCTGGAAGGTGAAGGCCGTATCTTTCTGGTCGCCTTCGGCGGGAAAGCGGACGTAATCGAACTGCACTTCATCGACTCCGGCCTGGGCTACGAACCTGGCCAGAGCGATGTCGTAGTCCTGCACCTTGGGGTTCGAGGGATCGGTCCAGACGAGTTTGCCGTTTTCGCGCCAGGGCTGGCCGGCGCTACGCGACTTTACGGCCAGTTCGGGGTGGGTGGTCACCAGATGTTCATCGCGGAAGATGGCGATGCGCGCGATGGCGTGCATGTTTTCGGAATGCAGGAAGTGAATGAACTTGGGCAGATCGGAAATATAGTGGCGCTGTCCAGTAGCTAGCGGGTGGTCGAAGGCGATGTTGACGATGCCGTCGCTATCCTTGATATCGAAGACGACCGCGTTGCCACCGACTTCGCGCCAATGGCGGATGATGCGCAGTCCGTGATCGCTGCCCGCCATCACCCCGGTCAGATAAACGGCGCGGATTTCGAAATCTCTTGCAACTGGCACCGGTTTCTCTACAATTGCGGTTTCGAGGATTCCGGGGATGACGATCTGCTCTCCGGATTTGAGGAAGGCTCCCTGTCGGTTGTGGTTCGCTTCGCGGATGGCTTCGGCCAGTTCCGATGAGGTAAGGTATTTCGTCCGCCGCAGATATTTGCGGGCGACGGACGGGATGCTGTCTCCGCGCTGGGCGAGGTAGAGATCGGAGCCGGGAGGCGCAATAACGGGCGTTGGGGGCACGGGCTTTTTGGTGGCATCGGCTTTTGCCTGCATCAACTGCACGGCGTGCGGATTTTGCACTCCGGCCGCAGGCTGCGAAATGAGGCCGAAGCTGAACAGGGCAAGTCGGGCGAGGAAGACAGCAACGGCCGTTATCGAAACGCTCGGTATCGCGAGTCTGGCTGCTGAAAGCCTAGTTTCCGAAAGTCTAGCCGCCGGGAATCGGGACAAGGATATTCTCCAGAGAGGCAATCTGTTTCTATTGTGCAACGGCAGTAACCTGGATGCCAGTTACGAGCGGCCAAGGGGGTTACTACTTGGCGGACATGGGCGCAGGTGTGGTTCGGGGGCTGAGGGAAAGTTCCCGCAGACTGCAAACTATTGCTCTTGCGGGATATGTGAGTAACGTGACCGGCCTGTCAGAGGCGGGCCAGCCACATCTAAAACGATGAGAAACCGGGGAATACGGCGCCTCCGGAGGATGGCTAGCGGCTTGCACAAGGGGAGAGTGGGTCAGGAAATAGCAGCTTCCTCCCGAGACAGGCGAGTGACAAAAATGAGCAGTTTCGCAGAAAACTTGAAGTTTCCGGAAAGGAAACAGGGGCCCGAAAAGATGAGAACGAACCTGGCAACCGTACTTGACCCCACCCGCCGCAGCAACGACGCCCGCGACTTTGAGGCCGCCCTGCGCCGCAAGATTGTGGGGCAGGATCAGGCAATCGAGAAGGTCGCGGAGATCTATCAGATGTTTCTGGCCGGGCTGAATGCGCCGGGCCGCCCAGTGGGTAATCTGTTGTTCCTGGGGCCGACCGGCTCGGGCAAAACGCGGGTAGTGGAAGCGGTGGCGGAGTCGCTGTTCGGCGACGCGCGGGCCTGCATCAAGATCGATTGCGCCGAGTTCCAGCACTCGCACGAGATTGCGAAGTTGATCGGCTCGCCTCCGGGATACCTGGGACACCGCGAGACGCATCCGCTGCTGACGCAGGAAGCGCTCAACCAGTGGCACACGGAAAAGCTGAAGCTGTCGATCCTGCTGTTCGACGAAATCGAAAAGGCTTCCGACTCGCTGTGGCAACTGCTGCTCGGAATCCTGGACAAGGCAACGCTGACGCTGGGCGATAACCGGCGCGTGGATCTTTCGAGTTGCATCATCATCATGACCTCGAACCTGGGCTCCGCCGAGATGAACGGGTTGGTGGATGGCGGCCTGGGCTTCGCGCCGAAAGCGGTGCAGGTGGATAACTCGCTCGACGATAAGATTACGCGTTCGGCGGTGGATGCGGCGCGGCGCAAGTTTGCGCCGGAGTTCATGAACCGCATCGACAAAGTGGTGGTATTCAAGACGCTGCGCCCCGAACACCTGCAGCAGATCCTGGAAATCGAATTGGGGATGGTGCAACAGCGGGTGCTGATGGCGGCGGGCGCGAACCAGTTCGTGTTCAACTGCACGCCGCAGGTAAAGAGCTTCCTGCTCGCCGAGGGCACCGATCCGAAGTATGGGGCGCGGCATTTGAAGCGTGCGATTGAACGGCATCTGGTGTTTCCGCTGGCCAACCTGGTGGCGACTGGACAGGTGAAGCTGGGGGATTTCATCCGCGTCGATCTGCTGGGCGAGAGCAAGCTCACCTTTGTAAAGGAAGCCGAAGGCGCGATGGTGCCCGTGCTGCTGGAGCGCTACGGAGCGGCGGCGGCCATGCCGGCAGTAGCGGCAGCCAGAGCGGCGCGTCCGGTGATTCAGCGCAAGGAGTTCGGCGCCGGATCGCTCAACGAGAATAAGTAAGTCAAGTTGCTGGTAGGTGGGACACCGCGTGGGCGGTGTCCTTTTTTTGTTGGCAGCTTTTTTATTTGCCAGTTGGATGCTGACGCCCAGAGGAGAGTCGAACACCCAAGGGCCGCCACCCGGCGGAATCGACGTTTGAGAATTGCGAGTTGCTGAATGCGCTACACCGCACTAGAATGGCTCCCGCTTCAACCAGTCCGATAGTTTGCTTCTCAAATCAGGAGGTTTCATAAAAGTAAGGACGATTGTATTGACTGTGGCAGTGTGCTTAGTAGCAGGGGCAGTGGGCTTCGCCAGCGATGTAAATCTGGGCACTTGGAAGCTGAACGAGGCCAAGTCGAAGTTCCCACCTGGGGCATCGAAGAACACCACAGTTGTGTACGAGGCCGCGGGCGACAGCGTGAAGGTCACGGTGGCTGGCATCGACGGAGACGGTAAGCCGACGCACAACGAGTGGACGGGAAAGTTTGACGGGAAAGACTACCCTCTCATCGGCGATCCGAATGCAGACACGCGGTCCTATAAGAAGATTGACGGCCGCACGACCGAGTTAACCAACAAGAAAGGTAGCAAGGTTACTGCCACGGGTCGAATTGTCGTATCGGCAGATGGCAAAAGCCGCACCGTCACGGTGAGCGGGACCGATGCGATGGGCAAGAAGGTAAAATACACCGCGGTGTACGACAAGCAGTAGCGGGATCTCTCCCGAGATCTGCCCGCAAATGTGATGCCCTTCCGCTCGGTTCTGAACGGAAGGGCATTTGCGTTCTGGCCTTATCGTTGCTTCTGAATCGTTACTTCCGAATCGTCGCTTCCGAATCAATGCTTCTGAATCACCTTGGCGATGCGCTCGAAGGCCCAGTCAATTTCTCCGCGGGTGATGACGAGCGGGGGCGCGATTCGAATTACCCGGTCATGCGTTTCCTTGCATAGGATCCCCTGCTCCTTGAGCGCTTCGCAGTACGGACGCGCTGCGCTATGGAGTTCGATGCCGATCCACAAGCCTCGGCCGCGCACCTCTTTCAAGTCGGGGCTGCGCAAGGTTTCGAGCAGGGTCATGAAGTAAGTGCCTAACTCGGCGGAACGTTCCACCATTTTCTCTTCGACGAGGACGCGCAGCGCGGTCCGCGCGATGGCGCAGCCCATGGGGTTGCCGCCGAAGGTGCTGCCGTGGTCGCCAGGTCTGTACACACCCAGAATCTCGCGCGACGCGAGTACCGCCGAGACTGGATAGAAGCCGCCAGAGAGTGCCTTGCCAATAATCAACACATCGGGCGTGATGCCTTCGTGCATGTAGGCGAAGAGCTTGCCGGTTCGTCCGAGGCCGGATTGAATTTCGTCCGTCATCAGCAGCACGCGATTCTGGCGGCAGATTTCCGCCGCTTCCTTAAGAAATCCCTTGGGCGGAATGACGATTCCAGCCTCGCCCTGAATGGGCTCGACCAGAAAGGCGCAGGTGTTGGGGGTGATGGCTTCGCGGAGGGCGTGCGCATCGCCGAACGGAATGACTTTGAACCCCGGAGTTAACGGGCCGAAGCCGTCGCGATACTGTTCGTCGGTGGAGAAGCTGATGATGGTAACGGTGCGGCCATGAAAATTGTTGGCGCAGACGATGATCTCGGCCTTGTCTTGCGGAATGCCCTTGATCTTGTAGCCCCACTTGCGCGCCGTTTTGACCGCTGTTTCGACGGCCTCCGCGCCGGAGTTCATGGGGAGCACCATGTCGAAGCCGGTCAAATCGTGGAGTTCTTTGTAGAACAGAGCGAGTTGCTCGTTGCGGAAGGCGCGCGAGGTGAGGGTGACTTTGTGGGCCTGTTCGATAAGGGTTTGGAGAATTTTGGGATGACAGTGTCCTTGATTCACCGCGGAGTACGCCGCCAGGCAATCGAGGTAACGTTTGCCCTCGACGTCATACACCCAGACGCCTTCCGCGCGCTCGATCACCACGTCGAGCGGATGATAGTTGTGGGCTCCATACTGGTCCTCGAGTTTTACGAAATAATCTGTGTGCTTGGATTTCTCTATTAGTTCGGTTGTCATAAGGTCCTTTCGTTCGAGTTGCTGGTAGAGAGCCGGGCGTCCGCGCCCGGCTGGACGGGCGAGACGCCCGTCCCTCCACCGTATGACTTATCACGCGGTCACGGCATCATCTACTACCACCAAGCACTCCCCGCTGACGGCTCCTTGTCTAACAGCATGGTCAACAGTGCCATCCGTACATAGAGGCCGTTCATGGCTTGGCGGAAATACATGGCTCTGGGATCGGCATCGACGGACTTATCCAACTCGACTGTGCGGGGCAACGGATGGAGAATTAGAGCGTCCGGCTTCATGCGCTGCACGACTTTCGAATCGATGGCATAACGGCTGAGGCCGTCGTTTTCCCGACCGTCGTTGCTTCGACCAGCCATGTCCCGCACTCGCTCGGGCCGGATTCGGGTCTGGTAAACCACATCCACTTCGCTAATCACCCGGTCAATATCCGACTCCAGTTCGTAGCGGACGCCGTGCTCATCTAGATACTCCAGGATGTCCGGCTTCATCTGGAGCTGCGGTGGGCTGACGAAGAACATCTTTACCCGATCAAACTTGGCCAGCAGATAGGCCAGCGATCGCGCCGTACGCCCCTTGTCCAACTCGCCAATGATGGCAACACTAAGCCCATCGAGCGGACGCTGCCTATAAATAGTGTAGAGGTCGAGCAGTGCCTGGGTCGGATGCTGCCCGCCATTGCCGTCGCCGGCGTTGATCACCGGCACCGTCGAGACCTCTGCGGCCCGGCGCGCGCCGTCCTCCGCGGTGTGGCGAATCACGATCACATCCGAATAGCCGCTGATGATGCGAATGGAGTCCTCCACCTGCTCGCCTTCGATCTCGGAAGAAAACGCGCCCGCGTGCTCGGTGGACAAGACCCGGCCGCCCAGGCGATGCATGGCGGCCTCGAACGAGAGTCGCGTACGCGTGGAAGGCGCATAAAAAAGTGCGGTCATGATGCGGTTCTGGTAGTCGAGGGTACCTCCGCGCGCTATCACGTGCTCCATGCCCCGCGAGCGCTGGAATAATTCCATGAGCAGGGGAACGGTGAATTGCTGCGACTCGACGACGTGCTTCAAGGGCGTGCCTCGCAGCACGGATTCCGAGGCGGGCGGCTGGATGGGCTGGAGAGGAATGACAGTCGGCTTTGGCATTAGCGTTCCTCCACTGGGAGCTCGAGCTCTCGATTATGCCCGGTTCCCGCACGGTCGCGATCGGAGAAGATGTGTGTGCCGGCAGCTCCCCCGCCGGCCGATCCAATTTCGGCAGATCCAATTTCGGCAGATCCAGCTTCGGACGATCCAGCGACCGCTTGGCACAGATTCTCGCAAGAAGTAATGATAGCCTCCTTTCCGCCCTGGCGCAGAAAGCGCAACACGGATTCGATCTTGGGACCCATGTTTCCGGGTGGAAAATGGCCAGCTCTGGTGTACTCCTCCAGTTCCGCCGCGCCGACGCGCCGCAACGGACGCTGCGTGGGTTTCTTGTAGTCCAGATACACGCAGTCGGTGTCGGTAGAAATCACAAATAGATCCACGGCGAGGCGTGAAGCCAGCCACGCGGAGGCGCGATCCTTGTCGATGACCGCCTCGACGCCCTGCAGTCTTCCGTTCTTCCAGACCACTGGAATTCCTCCGCCACCGCAGGCGATGACCAGCACACCTTGCCCGACCAGATTACGAATGACCTCCAGTTCAACAATGTCAATCGGCTCGGGCGACGGAACCACACGGCGATAACCGCGGGCCGCATCCTCCACAATCTCCCATCCGAAGAGGCGTTTGCGTTCCTCGGCGTCGGCGTGCGAATAGAAAGGACCGATCGGCTTGGTGGGGTGCTGCATCGAGGGATCGTCCGCCGACACCAGGCTCTGGGTAACCACAGTCGCAACCGGCACGCGCAGATCGGCCAACTGCAACTCGGTTTCGAGCGATTGCTGGAGCAGATATCCGATCTCACCCTGGGTCGAGGCGCCGCAAACGTCCAGCGGGTGGCCGGGGACCTGGCTCGCTCCCCGTTCCGACCGCAGAAGCGCCGCCCCAACTTGCGGGCCATTGCCATGCGTAAGCACGATCCGGTAGCCGGCGCGGATCAGGCCGACGATCTGGGCCGCGGTGCGCTGGGCGTTGGCGCGCTGCTCGGTGATGGTTCCCGTTTCGCCCGCGCGAATCAGGGAGTTTCCGCCAACGGCAAGGAGCATGGTCTTCATAAGTAGTTCTTGCTTGTGGAGAGCCGGGCGTCCCCGCCCGGCTGGACCCTTCGACTCCGCTCAGGGCAGGCTCACGAGACGCCCGTCCCTCCACTCTTTTTCTATACGTGTGCCAATTCTTGCAACTCGGCCAGGCCGGGCAATTTGACGAACTCACCTTTCATCAATTCCAGCATGATCGCCTTTTGGGCGTGCAGCCGGTTCTCCGCCTGCTGAAATACCAGCGAACGTGGCGAGTCGATCACATCGCTGGTGACTTCATCGCCGCGGTGAGCCGGCAGGCAGTGCAGAAAGATGGCATCTGGCTTGGCCCGGCCGAACCGAGCCGCATCGACCCGGTACGGGACGAAGATCTTCTTGCGCTTCTCCGCTTCCGACTCCTGCCCCATGCTGGCCCAGATATCGGTGTAGATCACATCCGCGCCTGAGGCCGCCTCATCAGGGTCGTTGGTGACGGTGCAAGTGCCTCCCGTTTCCGCGCCGCGCTTGCGGGCCCATTCGACAGACTTCGCGTCGAGTTCGTATCCCGGAGGCGTAGCCACCCAAACATGCGCTCCCAGCTGAGCTCCGGCAAAGGCGAGGGAGCGCGCGACGTTGTTGCCGTCGCCGATGAATACAACCTTCAACTTCGCCATATGGCCTTTGGCCTCCCAGATGGTGAGGAAATCGGCCATGGCCTGGCAGGGATGACTGTAGTCGGTGAGCCCATTGATGATGGGAATGCTGGCGTACTCGGCCATTTGCTCCACTATTTCATGGGCGAAGGTGCGGATCATAATGCCCTGCACCATACGTTCCAGATTCTTGGCCACGTCGTACACCGACTCGCGTTTGCCCAGATTGATCTCGGCAGGAGAGAGGTAGATCGAGAAGCCTCCCAGTTGCTGGATGCCGACGTCAAAAGTTACCCGGGTGCGCAGGGAAGGTTTCTCGAAGACCATGGCCAGGGTCTGGCGCCGGAGCGCCCCGCCGTAGGCAGTCGGGTGAGCCTTAACCTGACGGCCTAGAGTGAGCAGGTATTGGATGTCGGTGGGCGAGAAATCCCGAATGGAGAGAAAGTCTTTGCTCTTGCCATTGCCATTCATTTTCGGGCTCCTGTCAAGGCTGCCTCGTGCTCGTGCGTGAACCTGGCAAGCGTTTCGGCTAGGCCGGGCTTGGTGAGTTCTTCGACTTCATAGGTCACGCGAAGATTGGGCTTATCGAGTTTGATCACGCGCGCGAGGTCAATGGGAGTGGCGATCAAGACGAGATCGCACGGAGTGCGGCGGATGGTTTCCTCCAGTTCGTGTCTTTGAATCGCGCTGTAACCCATGGCGGGCAAAAGAATCGTCATGTGCGGATAACGCTCGTAGGTGCCGCGGATGGAGCCCACGGCATAAGGCCGCGGATCCACCAACTCGGCTGCCCCGCATTGCCGCGCCGCGACCACCCCGGCCCCGTAGGCCATTTCCCCGTGAGTGAGCGTGGGGCCGTCCTCCACCACCAGCACGCGCTTCCCCTTCACCAGTTGCGGATCGGGAACGGAAACTCGGCAGGCCATCTCAAAAACAGCCGCCTTGGGGTTGTTGAGCCTAATGTTTTGGCGGACCGTCTCAATGTTATGCTGCTCGGCGGTATCCACCTTATTGATCACGATCACATCCGCACGCCGCAGGTTGACTTCACCGGGGAAGTAAGACAGTTCATGCCCCGGACGGTGCGGATCTACCACCACGATTTCCAGGTCGGAGACGTAGAAAGGAGTGTCGTTGTTGCCGCCGTCCCACAAAATGACATCCGCTTCCTTCTCCGCCTGGCGGAGAATCTTTTCGTAGTCGACTCCCGCATACACCACGGTTCCTTTGCCGATGTGCGGTTCATACTCTTCGCGTTCCTCGATGGTGCATTTGTGAAGGTCGAGGTCCTCCATGGCAGCGAAGCGCTGGACAGCCTGCACGGCGAGATCTCCGTAAGGCATGGGGTGCCGAATGGCTACCACTTTTCGGCCGAGCCGGCGCAACTCCCGGGCGACCAGGCGCGACACCGGGCTTTTGCCGCATCCCGTGCGTACGGCGCACACGGAAATGACCGGGACCGACGATTTGATCTCGGTGCGTCCGGTTCCCAGAAGCCAGAAATCGACGTCCGCAGCCACCGCGCGCGAGGCGAGATGCATGAGGGTCTGATAGGAAACATCGCTATAGGAAAACACCACCGCGTCAATCTTGTGCTGGGCGATCAGGCTTTCCATATCTTTCTCTTCGAAGATCGGAATGCCTTCCGGATACAAGCGTCCTGCCAGCTCCGGCGGATAACGGCGGCCGGCAATATCGGGGATCTGAGTGGCAGTGAATGCGACTACCTGATAGTCGGGATTATTGCGGAATAAGACGTTAAAGTTATGAAAGTCCCTGCCTGCGGCACCAAGAATCAAGATTTTCTTCATGAATACTCCTCCAGCGAAGATCGCTAACTTCGGAAATCGTTAAGGCCGTATCTTCCGGCTTGGGGTAAAGTCATTCACAGCCCCCAAGTAGTAAAATATTGAATTTCCGCGGATTGTCAAAGTGATTTTGCCGGTATTACCCGGCATTTTTCCCAAGAATTCATTGAAAAGCACAATATGAACAGTGAAATTAACGGACCAATCGATGAAACCTCCCGGAAGATTCTCCGAGAGTTGCAGAAGGACGCCCGCTTGTCGTTCGCCGAACTGGGAAGACGGGTCGGCCTGTCTTCTTCGGCCACGACCGAGCGCGTTCGGCGCCTTGAGGACGAAGGCATCATCCGCGGCTATCGGGTCGATATCGATCCGCGCGCTCTTGGCTATAGCGTCATGGTGTTCACCCTTATGGTGTGTGAAGGCGAGAAATACAAGCAATTCCTCGCCTTCATCAAAACGGTGGATGCGATTCGCGAGTGCTATCACGTCACTGGAAGCAACGACCTGATCATGAAGATCCTGGCGCATTCGATCGAGGAACTGGACAGTATTTTGCGGAAGTTCCTCGTCTATGGTTCGCCCCATTCAAATGTTGTCATCGCAGATCTTCTGGTCCACACGGATTATGATCTGGAACCGCCGAAGCCCACTAAACTCCACGGAGTGCCTCAGGAAACGATTCGGCTAGGGTGATGCCGGGATTTGGGTTCGAGGCTCGGTGATCACATCTAGGAGTGACTTTAGCTCAACCAGAGCCGCTCAACGATTGGCGCCGGTGGGAGTCGAACAAACGGCTGAAGCTCGGCGGGTTTTGAGCCTATCGCGGGGACTCTCGTCTAGCCGTTCCTTTCTAAGACATAGAACTTTCAGCACTTAACGGGCCAAGCTATACCGCATCCCGTTCTACGAGAAATATCGCATTTGGCCCCCGATAAGCCCCTGGTCCCGCGCAGCAGCACGTGCACCCGTGATCTCCGTCACCGCGCTGCCCCCCGCCCGCGCGCCTACAATTTTATTACGCCCGAAACCCGAAAGGAGCACCCATGAAGAAAAGCAAAGCAGTTGCCCCCACCGCTAAACAGTCCGCAGTTCGCCACCAACCCACGACGGCAGCACCCGGGGACTCCATGCGCGAAGAGGACCACGCATTCCTCTACACGGCCATCTTGAATGCGGCGTTTCGGGCGGAGGAGCTCGGCGTCACGCCGGAACAATTCCTGGAAATATGCCGGGCGGCGGCTACACCCCATCACAAGCTGGTCGATTCCGAAGAGGTGATCATGGAGCCATCCGAGCGGCTGCAAGAGCTCGGCCTGACGCCGGAACGATTCCTGGAAATGTGCGAGACGATCGTGGGCGTGATGCGGCAGTTGTTAATGGAAAATCTCGGCTAGCTTTTTGTTGAAATCGTACGATAAACCACTGACAGTGGCTGAGCCGTACGGGCCGCCTCCGCACCTCCCCGATTTCTGGTGGTGAGCGCCTGCGGGATGGCGTACGGTCAATTCCGCGTGCTTCGATGCCACAGTAGCCGCGTTCTTCGAAGCAATCCTATTGCATTCTCAACCGCACTCACCACGACGCGTTCACTTCCGGCGTCGTGCAACGCTGGGGAGGGGAGGCCTCATGGCGCGCTCTTTGTCAGGGCGCTCGCCGGGCTCCGCTGGCGGTTCGAGATCTTTGTTGGCGCGGGAACCCGGGTTCTTGGCCTCCGCCGTCACCGGTGCTCCGTCGTCATCATGAAGAACAACGTTAAGGAGTGAACTGTGGACGTGCAAATGATCTCCCACGTCGTAGTTGATGAATCCCAATTTTCTGAACCGGTTCATGAAGAAGCTGACCCGCGAACGGGTCGTCCCCACCATTTCTGCCAGAGTCTCGTGACTTAGCCTGGGCACCGACATTTCGGACACGCCTTCGGTGCCGAATTGCGCCATCAGCAGAAGAACCCGCGCCAGCCGCTTTTCGCTGGAGTTGAAAAGTTGATCGACCAGATCATCCTGATATCGGATGTTTCGCTTCAGCAGATATTTGAGAAACAGGGCCGATAATTTTGGCTCCAGACTCATCCTAAGCATCATCGCCTTCTTCTCGATATGCAGAAGGGCGCAGTCTGTCATTGCGGTTGCAGATGACATGCGTAGAAGCTGACCGGCAAGACCACCCTCGCCAAAAAAATCTCCGATGCTCAAAATCCCCAGAGTTGCTTCTTTCCCGCGTTCCGATACAACGCTGAGCCGCACCTTCCCCATCTGGATATAAAACAGGCCGTCTGAAGGTTCCCCTTGAGCGAAGATCGTGCTTTTCCTCTGAAAAGATTGCTTATCCCTACGTTCCCAATGGTGGAAAGAAAGGCGTGGGGATTGAAGTCATGTTTCTTCTTCGCGATCGTGATCTGCGCTGGCACGGGGACCATCCTGACCGGTGGAGATGCCACCACTGTCAACTATGCGGGAAAGGACAACCTTCCGCTGGTCACTAACGCTCACGATGGATGATTTCCAGGAACTCCTTTGCCGGCACTGCCTCCCAGGGGTTCCAACTTGGCGGGTGACGGGCATTGGCGAAATTTGCACGCCGTGTGACCTCCGCACT
>CAWIRH010000006.1:0-257809 GCA_963838425.1 uncultured Acidobacteriaceae bacterium | reverse complement strand
CCGCACTCGCTCGGGCCGGATCCGGGTCTGGTAAACCACATCCACTTCGCTAATCACCCGGTCAATATCCGACTCCAGTTCGTAGCGGACGCCGTGCTCATCTAGATACTCCAGGATGTCCGGCTTCATCTGGAGCTGCGGTGGGCTGACGAAGAACATCTTTACCCGATCAAACTTGGCCAGCGGATCGGCCAGCGATCGCGCCGTACGCCCCTTGTCCAACTCGCCAATGATGGCAACACTAAGCCCATCGAGCGGACGCTGCCTATAAATAGTGTAGAGGTCGAGCAGTGCCTGGGTCGGATGCTGCCCGCCATTGCCGTGCACAGGCGTTCGTCGCCGGGCCCCGTCGAGTTCTTTACGGCCCGGCGCGCGCCGTCCTCCGCGGTGTGGCGAATCACGATCACATCCGAATAGCCGCTGATGATGCGAATGGAGTCCTCCACCTGCTCACCTACGTCTCGGAAGAAAACGCGCCCGCGTGCTCGGTGGACAAGACCCGGCCGCCCAGGCGATGCATGGCGGCCTCGAACGAGAGTCGCGTACGCGTGGAAGGCGCATAAAAAAGTGCGGTCATGATGCGGTTCTGGTAGTCGAGGGTACCTCCGCGCGCTATCACGTGCTCCATGCCCCGCGAGCGCTGGAATAATTCCATGAGCAGGGGAACGGTGAATTGCTGCGACTCGACGACGTGCTTCAAGGGCGTGCCTCGCAGCACGGATTCCGAGGCGGGCGGCTGGATGGGCTGGAGAGGAATGACAGTCCGGCTTTGGCATTAGCGTTCCTCCACTGGGAGTTTGAGCTCTCGATTATGCCCGGTTCCCGCACGGTCGCGATCGGAGAAGATGTGTGTGCCCCCACGTCCCGCCCAGGCGGTACTCCAATTTCGGCAGATCCAATTTCGGCAGATCCAGCTTCGGACGATCCAGCGACCGCCTGGCACAGATTCTCGCAAGAAGTAATGATGGCCTCCTTTCCGCCTGGGGCAGAAAACGCAACACCGATTCGATTTTCGGACCCATGTTTCCGGGTGGAAAATGGCCAGCTCTGGTGTACTCCTCCAGTTCCGCCGCGGCGACGTGCCGCAGCGGACGCTGCGTGGGCTTCTTGTAGTCCAGATACACGTAGTCGGTGTCGGTAGAAATCACAAAGAGATCCACGGCCAGGCTTGATGCCAGCGACGCGGAGGCACGATCCTTGTCGATGACCGCCTCCACGCCTTGCAACCTTCCGTTCTTCCAGACCACTGGAATTCCTCCGCCTCCGCAGGCAATGACCAGCACGCCCTGCCCGACCAGATCACGAATGACCTCCAGTTCGACGATGTCAATCGGCTCCGGCGACGGAACCACGCGGCGATAACCCCGGGCGGCATCCTCCACGATCTCCCACCCGAAGAGGCGCTTGCGTTCCTCGGCTTCGGCGCGCGAGTAGAAAGGACCGATCGGCTTGCTAGGGTGCTTCATCGAGGGATCGTCCGGCGACACCAGGCTCTGGGTAACCACAGTCGCAACCGGCACGTGCAGATCGGCCAGCTGCAACTCAGTTTCTAACGATTGCTGGAGCAGATATCCAATCTCACCCTGGGTCGAGGCACCGCAAACGTCCAACGGATGCCCTGGAACCTGGCTCGCTCCCCGTTCCGATCGCAGAAGCGCCGCCCCGACTTGCGGACCATTGCCATGCGTAAGCACGATGCGGTATCCGGCGCGGATCAGGCCGACGATCTGGGCCGCCGTTCGCTGGGCGTTAGCCCGCTGCTCGGTGATGGTTCCCTTTTCCCCCGCGCGAATCAGGGAGTTTCCGCCGACGGCAAGGAGCATGGTCTTCATAAGTAGTTGCTTGCGGAGAGCCGGGCGCCAGCGGCTGGACCCTTCGACCCGCTCAGGGCAGGCTCCCGAGACGCCCGTCCCTCCACTCTTTTTCTATACGTGCGCCAACTCCTGCAACTCGACGAGTCCCGGCAACTTGACGAACTCATCTTTCATCAGTTCCAGCATGATCGCCTTTTGTGCATGCAGCCGGTTCTCGGCCTGCTGAAATACCAGCGAACGGGGCGAGTCGATCACATCGTTGGTAACTTCTTCGCCGCGGTGTGCCGGCAGGCAATGCAGAAAGATGGCATCCCGCTTGGCCCGGCGGAACAGAGTCGCATCCACCTGGTACGGAAGGAAGATATTCTTCGCTTTTCCGCTTCGCCTCTTTCCCCATGCTGGCCCAGACGTCGGTGTAGATCACATCCGCCCCTGCGGCCGCTTCTTCAGGATCGTTAGTGAGGGTGCAAGTGCCACCAGTCTCGGCGCCGCGCTTGCGAGCCCACTGCACGGACTCCTCGTCCACTTCGTATCCCGGGGGCGTAGCCACCCACACATGCGCGCCCAGTTGCGCCCCGGCAAAAACAGTGAGCGTGCAACGTTGTCACCATCGCCCATGATACAATCTTCAGGCTTCCTCCAGATTGCCTTTAGCTTCCCAAATAGTGAGGTAATCCGCCATTGCCTGGCAGGGATGACTGTAGTCGGTAAGCCCATTGATGACGGGAATGTTGGCGTGCCGGCCATCTGCACCACCATTTCGTGGGCAAAGGTACGGATCATGATGCCCTGCACCATGCGTTCCAGGTTCTTAGCCACGTCGTATACCGACTCTCGTTTGCCCAGATTGATCTCGGCAGGAGAGAGATAGATCGAGAAGCCGCCCAGTTGCTGAATGCCGACATCGAAAGTTACCCGGGTGCGTAAGGAAGGTTTCTCGAAGATCATGGCCAGAGTCTGTCGCCGGAGTGCCCCGGCATAGGCGGTCGGGTGAGCCTTAATTTGCCGGCCAAGAACCAGCAAGTATTGGATCTCCGAGGGCGAGAAATCCCGTATCGAGAGAAAATCTTTGCCTTCCATTCCATTCATCTTTCGGCTCCTGCCAGTGCTGGCTCGTGCTCGTGAACGAACTTGGCGAGCATTTCGGCCAGGCCGGGCTTTGTGAGTTCTTCCACTTCATAGGTCACGCGGAGATTCGGCTTATCGAGTTTGATCACGCGCGCCAGGTCAATGGGAGTGGCGATCAGCACGAGATCGCACGGAGTGCGGCGGATGGTTTCCTCCAGTTCGTGTCTTTGAATTGCGCTGTAACCCATGGCGGGCAAAAGGTTCGTCAGGTGCTGATAACGCTCGTAAGTGCCGCGAATCGATCCCACGGCATAAGGCCGCGGGTCCACCAACTCGGCTGCCCCGCATTGCCGCGCCGCGACCACGCCGGCGCCGTAAGGCATTTCTCCGTGAGTGAGCGTGGGACCGTCCTCCACCACCAGCACGCGCTGTCCCTTCACCAGATACGGCTCGGGAATGGAGACTCGGCAGGCCATCTCAAAAACAACTGCCTTGGGGTTGTTGAGCCTTATGTTTTGGCGAACCGTCTCAATGTCACGCTGCTCGGCGGTATCGACCTTATTGATTACGATCACATCCGCGCGCCGCAGGTTGACTTCACCGGGGAAGTAAGACAGTTCATGCCCCGGACGGTGCGGATCCACGACCACGATTTCCAAGTCGGAGACATAGAAAGGAGTGTCGTTGTTGCCGCCGTCCCACAGAATGACGTCCGCTTCCTTCTCCGCCTGGCGGAGAATCTTTTCGTAATCCACTCCCGCATACACCACGGTTCCTTTGCGGATGTGCGGCTCGTACTCTTCGCGTTCCTCGATGGTGCATTGCTGAAGGTCGAGGTCCTCCATGGTGGCGAAGCGCTGGACAGCCTGCGCCGCGAGATCTCCGTAAGGCATGGGGTGCCGAATGGCCACCACTTTTCGTCCTGCCGGCGCAACTCCCCGGCAACCAGGCGCGACACCGGGCTTTTGCCGCATCCAGTTCGCACCGCGCACACGGAAATGACCGGGACCGACGACTTGATTTGGGTGCGTCCGGTTCCCAGAAGCCAGAAATCGGCGTCCGCAGCCACCGCGCGCGAGGCGAGATGCATCAGGGTCTGGTAGGAAACATCGCTATAGGAAAACACCACCGCGTCAATCTTGTGCTCGGCGATCAGGCTTTCCATATCTTTCTCTTCGAAGATCGGAATGCCTTCCGGATACAAGCGTCCTGCCAGCTCCGGCGGATAACGGCGGCCGGCAATATCGGGGATCTGAGTGGCAGTGAATGCGACTACCTGATAGTCGGGATTATTGCGGAATAAGACGTTAAAGTTATGGAAGTCCCTGCCTGCGGCACCAAGAATCAAGATTTTCTTCATGAATACTCCTCCAGCGAAGATCGCTAACTTCGGAAATCGTTAAGGCCGTATCTTCCGGCTTGGGGTAAAGCCATTCACAGCCCCCAAGTAGTAAAATATTGAATTTCCGCGGATTGTCAAAGTGATTTTGCCGGTATTACCCGGCATTTTTCCCAAGAATTCATTGAAAAGCACAATATGAACAGTGAAATTAACGGACCAATCGATGAAACCTCCCGGAAGATTCTCCGAGAGTTGCAGAAGGACGCCCGCTTGTCGTTCGCCGAACTGGGAAGACGGGTCGGCCTGTCTTCTTCGGCCACGACCGAGCGCGTTCGGCGCCTTGAGGACGAAGGCATCATCCGCGGCTATCGGGTCGATATCGATCCGCGCGCTCTTGGCTATAGCGTCATGGTGTTCACCCTTATGGTGTGTGAAGGCGAGAAATACAAGCAATTCCTCGCCTTCATCAAAACGGTGGATGCGATTCGCGAGTGCTATCACGTCACTGGAAGCAACGACCTGATCATGAAGATCCTGGCGCATTCGATCGAGGAACTGGACAGTATTTTGCGGAAGTTCCTCGTCTATGGTTCGCCCCATTCAAATGTTGTCATCGCAGATCTTCTGGTCCACACGGATTATGATCTGGAACCGCCGAAGCCCACTAAACTCCACGGAGTGCCTCAGGAAACGATTCGGCTAGGGTGATGCCGGGATTTGGGTTCGAGGCTCGGTGATCACATCTAGGAGTGACTTTAGCTCAACCAGAGCCGCTCAACGATTGGCGCCGGTGGGAGTCGAACAAACGGCTGAAGCTCGGCGGGTTTTGAGCCTATCGTGGGGACTCTCGTCTAGCCGTTCCTTTCTAAGACATAGAACTTTCAGCACTTAACGGGCCAAGCTATACCGCATCCCGTTCTACGAGAAATATCGCATTTGGCCCCCGATAAGCCCCTGGTCCCGCGCAGCAGCACGTGCACCCGTGATCTCCGTCACCGCGCTGCCCCCCGCCCGCGCGCCTACAATTTTATTACGCCCGAAACCCGAAAGGAGCACCCATGAAGAAAAGCAAAGCAGTTGCCCCCACCGCTAAACAGTCCGCAGTTCGCCACCAACCCACGACGGCAGCACCCGGGGACTCCATGCGCGAAGAGGACCACGCATTCCTCTACACGGCCATCTTGAATGCGGCGTTTCGGGCGGAGGAGCTCGGCGTCACGCCGGAACAATTCCTGGAAATATGCCGGGCGGCGGCTACACCCCATCACAAGCTGGTCGATTCCGAAGAGGTGATCATGGAGCCATCCGAGCGGCTGCAAGAGCTCGGCCTGACGCCGGAACGATTCCTGGAAATGTGCGAGACGATCGTGGGCGTGATGCGGCAGTTGTTAATGGAAAATCTCGGCTAGCTTTTTGTTGAAATCGTACGATAAACCACTGACAGTGGCTGAGCCGTACGGGCCGCCTCCGCACCTCCCCGATTTCTGGTGGTGAGCGCCTGCGGGATGGCGTACGGTCAATTCTGCGTGCTTCGATGCCACAGTAGCCGCGTTCTTCGAAGCAATCCTATTGCATTCTCAACCGCACTCACCACGACGCGTTCACTTCCGGCGTCGTGCAACGCTGGGGAGGGGAGGCCTCATGGCGCGCTCTTTGTCAGGGCGCTCGCCGGGCTCCGCTGGCGGTTCGAGATCTTTGTTGGCGCGGGAACCCGGGTTCTTGGCCTCCGCCGTCACCGCTGCTCCGTCGTCATCATGAAGAACAACGTTAAGGAGTGAACTGTGGACGTGCAAATGATCTCCCACGTCGTAGTTGATGAATCCCAATTTTCTGAACCGGTTCATGAAGAAGCTGACCCGCGAACGGGTCGTCCCCACCATTTCTGCCAGAGTCTCCTGACTTAGCCTGGGCACCGACATTTCGGACACGCCTTCTGTGCCGAATTGCGCCATCAGCAGAAGAACCCGCGCCAGCCGCTTTTCGCTGGAGTTGAAAAGTTGATCGACCAGATCATCTTGATATCGGATATTTCGCTTCAGCAAATATTTGAGAAACATGGCCGACAATTTTGGCTCCAGACTCATCGCAAGCATCATCGCCTTCTTCTCGATATGCAGAAGGACGCAGTCTGTCATTGCGGTTGCAGATGACATGCGTAGAAGCTGACCGGCAAGACCACCCTCGCCAAAAAAATCTCCGATGCTCAAAATCCCAAGAGTTGCTTCTTTCCCGCGTTCCGATACCACGCTGAGCCGCACCTTCCCCATCTGGATATAGAAGAGGCCGTCTGAAGGTTCCCCTTGAGCGAAGATCGTGCTTTTCCTCTGAAAAGATTGCTTATCCCTACCGTTCCCAATGGTGGAAAGAAAGGCGTGGGGATTGAAGTCATGTTTCTTCTTCGCGATCGTGATTTGCGCTGGCACGGGGACCGTCCTGACCGGTGGAGATGCTACCACTGTCAACTATGCGGGAAAGGACAACCTTCCGCTGGTCACTAACGCTCACGATGGATGATTTCCAGGAACTCCTTTGCCGGCACTGCCTCCCAGGATTTCCAACTTGGCAGGTAACGGGCATTTCAGAAAGTCCGTCATCGTGTGACCTCCGCACTTGCTGTGTCTCCGCACCCTATGATTGACTTGCTGGTGGACAATAGCGGCCCTTCCGAGGGGACCGCGATGGGGCGACGATGACGGCCGCGTTTACGGTCAACGCGTTTAGGGTCAAAATGTCCGCCCCGGTCAGGAGGCTCGTTTACCGCATGGCCGAAGTCGAAACCAAGTCTCTTCCCGCGAACGCCTACCAGCCGTTGAAGGATGGCGAAGTCTACCTGCCGCTGGTGCCCGCCAGTATGGCGCCCCCGGAGGTGACCTGGCGCGCGGTGCTGTGGGGCACCTTGCTGTGCATCGTCTTCAGCGTCGCGTCGGCCTATTCCGCCCTCAAAGTCGGCCAGGGAATGGAGGCGGCGATTCCCATCTCCATCCTCGCCATCGGCTTGGCGCGCGTCTACAAGCGGCGCTCCACCGTGCTCGAGAACATGATCATCACCGGCATGGGCGGCGCCTCTGGCAGCGTGGTGGCCGGCGCCGTCTTCACCGTGCCGGCGCTCTACATTCTCCACCTCGACCCGCATCCGGTGCAGACCATCTTCATCTGCCTGGCCGGCGGCTGCCTGGGCATCCTCTTCCTCATTCCGCTGCGCCGCTACTTTGTGCGCGAAATGCACGGCAAGTTCCCCTTTCCCGAGGCCACGGCCATCACCGAAGTCCTCGTCACCGGCGAGAAGGGCGGCTCTCAGGCCAGGCTGCTGCTTCAGGCCACCGTCATCGCCGCGGTTTACGACTTCTTTGTCACCACCTTCCACGTCTGGAAGGAGTACCTGAACTTCCAGTTCGTGCCCGCGCTGCGGTCCCTGGCCGACCGTGGGCGCATGGTCTTCAATTTCGACGCGGTCAGCTTCATCCTCGGCCTGGGCTACGTGATGGGCCTGCGCATTTCCCTGATCTTTTGCGCCGGCGGCATTCTGGTGAACTTCGTGCTCGTCCCGATGATCTGGTTCATCGGCAGCCACATGGGCGAGGTCACGGTGTATCCCGCTACCATCCCCATTTCGCACATGACGGCCTCGGACATCTACCGCAATTACGTGCGCTTCATCGGCGTGGGCGCCATCGCCACCGCCGGCCTCGTCGGCATCCTCAAGTCGCTGCGCGTGGTCGCCGGATCGTTCGGCATCGCGCTGCACGCCTTCCGCCACGGCGAAGCGCCGCACATGGAACGCACCGACCGTGACATTCCCATCCTCACCATCCTCCTCGGCGTGGTGCTGGGGGCAATCGGAGTAGCCGTCTTCTTCGGACACCTTCATGTTTCGTGGACCGTGGTCGCCGTGGGCCTGGCGCTGACGCTGCTCTTCTCATTCTTCTTCACCACGGTGGCGGCCAACGCCATTGCCACCACGGCCAACAACCCGGCCAGCGGCATGACGTTACTGACCGTCATCGTCTCCGCCATAGTGTTGCTGAAGTTCGGGCTCTCCGGGACCACCGGCATGTTCTTCGTGATGGCCCTGGCCGGCATGGTCTGTGTAGCCCTGTGCGCCTCGGGACAGTTCATTACCGACCTGAAAGCCGGCTACTGGCTCGGTTCCACGCCTGCGGCGCAGGAGAAGGTGAAGTTTATCGGGGTCGTCGCGTCGGCCATCACCGCGGGGTTAACCATCATCCTGCTGGCCAAGGCCTTCCAGTTCGGAGAGGCCGTGCCCGGCGACCTGCGGCAGGTCCTGGTCGCGCCCCAGGCCTCGGCACTGAAAGCCGTGGTGTCGGGATTCATGAGCGGCCAGCCCGTCGCCTATATGTTGTTCGGCATCGGCGCCATGGTCACCGTGGTGCTGGAGATGCTCGGCCTCTCTTCCATGGTCTTCGCGCTGGGAATCTATTTGCCGCTGCAGCTGACCACGCCGATCCTGGCCGGCGGATTTCTCTCGCACCTGGTGAACAAGCGCGGGGAGAAGGTCGGCGGCCAGCACGGCAATACCATCCGCGAGCGCGGCATCATCATTGCCGGCGGCTTGATGGCGGGCGGCGCACTCGGCGGAGTGATTGGGGCGGCGCTGCGCGTGCTGCCGCACTTCAAGGAAGAGTGGATTCAGACGCCTTTCTACGAGAATATGCCGATCTCGCAAATGCTCTCAGCGCTGGGCTTCGTAGCGCTTTGCGTCTACACGTATTTAATGTCAATGAAGAAGCAAAAGAACGACTAGAGCGCTGGTGATAGAGCGCTGGTGCCCCAGGTTCGCGCGCGTTTTGTGCGCGCTAACCTGGGTTCATGCGGAACCAACAATTTCAACGGAGACTGTCAAATGACCCCATCCGATCTTTCCATCGCAAACGCCATTCTCGGTATCGACACCCTTTGGGGTGGCGATGTCATGTGTCCCTCGGGCACGGGACGATTCATCGCCGACTCGTGGTTCTCGGATGAGCCGCTGCCTGCGGCCTACACGCATCCCACTGCCGCGCGCTTGCGAGCCGCAGGCGGCGTTACCGGCAAGGACAAGGCAGCTTTTGCGGACTATCACCGCGAAATGGGCGCCGAGATCGTCCGCTCCATGGACGCCATCAACGCCGAGGCTCGACGCGTGGGCGGCTTGCGCGGCGCTTATCTCGAAGGCCTGAATATCTGCCTGACCACGATGTGGGAACTCGCCATGGAAACCGCCGGCAAGGGCAACCGCGTGCCTTATGAGCAGAGCGTCAAGGCATCCACCGGGCGCCCACCCGAGCCCAGCGACCCGACGGCTAAGCGAGCCCGCGTTGCCGAATTGCTCGGCCGCGCCGGCTACAAGTCCACCAATGGCGCCGAGTTGCTGCAGGCCGTAGATGCTTGGCGCAAGGAGCGCATCTCCCCGCTCACCTGCGTGCGCGGCCTGAGCGCGGCCGTGATCGCCCAATTCGACAATCTAAGCGCCAAAAATCTTCTGCCCTATCTGCCCTCCGAACTCGCCGCCGTTCCCCGCGCCAACATAGATTTTTTGCCTATTAAAGATGCCTGGTTCTCCGGCTCGATGAACTACGTTGGCCGCGCCCGCAATACCGACGGCAGCCCCAAATACGAAGCGACTTATGAAATCAATGCCTCGCTTCAGATTTCCTTTCCCGAGTTCGAACAGCTCGTAAGCCACGAGGTAGTTCCCGGGCACGTCACCACCTTCGCTTATCTGCAGAATTTGTATGTTCGCGGCAAAATCGGTTTCGAATCCACCGTGCTCACCATGAACACTCGCGCCGCCACTTTGTTCGAGGGGCTGGCCAACAATGCGATCCTCATCGCGCATGGCGTGACCGAAGTCGATCAATTACCCGACGAGGACCTGCAAATCGGCGTGCTCCTGGCATTGTTGCAGGACGACGCCAAGAACCAGTCTTCCTATCTCACCTGGGGCGAAGGCAAGCCGCAAGCCGAGGTCGCAACCACGCTTCGCCGCGACTTCCTCGTCACCGAAGAACGGGCCGACAAATTGTCCGGGGCGTGGGGGCGCCATCCCCTGCTTGGCCGGATGTATCTCCCGGCCTACCGGGTTGGCACGGAAAGAGTCGCGCAATTGCGGCGCATCCACCCGCCGGATCGCATTCTGCCCGCAATCTACGGCTGCTCCGGGTTAGTTGATATCGTGACCATCGACGAGATGTTGAAGCGACAGTAGCTCAGGCCAACTATTGCCTGCCCGGGTTCAGCCGCAAGCACTCTCTGGTATTCTTCTTGATCCAACTATGTGTGCAAGACGGATCTTGACCGATGAAAACTCCTTTTTCCGACGACGTAACCGGTTCGACGGATCGGATCGCATCCAGGCACGTGTTCGAGGCGAGGATTCGGATTCGTCTCCAGCGGGACAGCCGGAAACTCAGCCTGCAGGGCTGGGCGCGGAATCTCAGCGAAAGCGGCCTGGGCGCGTTCGTTGCCGAAGCTCTTACACTGGGCGAGTTGGTTACGCTCGAAGTCCCGCTGTCAGACTCTGAAAAACATGCGATCCCGGCGAGAGTTGTTCGTGCTCTGGGAACAGAGTACGGATTTCAATTCACGGCGCTGAGCGCTGAGCAACGCCTCCAGATTCAGGTAGCGCTGATAGGACAGCCCGTGATTCCCTGCCACGGCAACTGACGATGACTCTAAGCGCCCTCAGGCCGTGGAACCAGGCAGTCGCACCAAAATCGTGCAAACGTCTTAAGTGATAATCGTGAAAAAATGAGTGGCCGAGATCTGGCGGTATACCCGGCTCCGTCCGCTTGCTATTCTAATAACAGCTACTAGGATGGAGCGAAACCGCCGGTCCCATGCAGAACTTGCCCGGCGATTGAACATGCAGCCGGCCACAACAGCAGCCTTGGGCGGGTCGCTGAGATCTGAACGCTGAGAACTGAACGCTAAAGGCCAAGAGCTGAAAGCTGGCATCGCGAGTTATCTCCCCATGCAAATGGTGATCGACGTTTTCGCGCAGATTTTCAGCACCCTCTGGGCGCACAAACTGCGTTCGTTTCTCACCATGTTTGGCATCGCGTGGGGGGTCGGTTCTTTGCTCTTGCTGGTCGGCCTCGGCGAGGGCTTTAGAACCGGCAACCAGCGTAACCTCTCGGAGGTCGGCGAAAACATCATGATGCTCTTCCCCGGCCGCGCTCCCGCCGTTGCGGGCAGCATGAACTCCGCCCGCGAGTACCGGATCACGTACCAGGATTACCTCGACATCCGCCAAGAGTCTCCGCACATTCGGGCCATCACTCCCGTCCTCGCCACCAGCGACGTGCATGCCGTCAGTGAGTTCGCCAGCGCCAGTGGCCAACTCACCGGCGCCGAACCGCAGTACAACGGAATCCGTTTCCTCCCGCTGAAGGAGGGACGCTGGCTCAACGACCTCGACGAAGTTCAGAGACGCGACGTTGTCGTCCTCGGCGATGAGATGACGCGCAATCTTTTTCCCGGACGTCCCGCCGTCGGCTCCTTCATTCTGCTCAACGGTCATCGCTTCGAAGTTGTCGGCACTCTGAAGCGCGTCGGCCGCGGCGACAACAACACCACCAACACCCGCGCCTACATTCCCTTTCAGGTCATGCGCAGCGCTTTCCCGCTCAAGGGCGAGGAGGCATACGATGCAATTTCGTCTCTCAACTATCAACCCCGCGTTCCCGACGAACACCTGCTCGCCCAGGAGGAGGCGCGCCGCGTCATCGGCCGCAATCACCACTTCGATTATCGCGATGAAGACGCCTTCGAAGGCAGGGATACCATCCAGCAAGCGCAAATGATAAACACCATTTTCGATGCGATGAACGGATTCCTCGGCACCGTCGGTCTGGTCACGCTCGCGCTCGGCGCCATCGGCGTCATCAACATCATGCTCGTCGCCGTCACCGAGCGCACTCGCGAAATCGGATTGCGCAAAGCCCTGGGCGCCACCAACCGCAACATCATGCTCCACTTTTTCGCGGAAGGAATTATTCTCACGCTGGTCAGCGGGCTCATCGGCATGGTTCTGGCCGGCGGACTCATGATTCTGTTCCGGAATTACAATGGTCCGGGCGGATTCGATCCGCCGCGGCTCGTACTAAAAACTGCGATCCTCGCCATCGCCAGCCTCACTCTCGCAGGCGTCGCCGCCGGACTCTATCCGGCGCGCAAGGCCGCCCGCCTGGAACCGGTTGAAGCCTTAAGGCAGGAATGAAATGGATTTTGTAATTTGGTAATCGGGTAATTTTGTAATTTAGATTGTGTCGTCTTAGGTTTTCAAATTGCCAAATTACCCGATTACAAAATTACCAAATGGGTTCTAAGATGGTCCGCGACCTGCTCCATGAGTCCTACGACGCGATGCGGTACAACCGGCGCCGTACCGCGCTCACCATGTTGGGCATGGCATGGGGCATCGCCACCGTCGTCATGCTGCTCGCCTACGGCGATGGCTTCGGCATAGCCGTCGCCAATATCTTCAGGAATTTTGGCACCAAACTCATGATCGTGGTTCCCGGCCGCTCGTCGATGCAGGCCGGGGGCCAGAAAGCCGGCGCCGAAACCCGCCTTACGCTGGACGACATCGATCTGCTCACCACCAACATCCCGCAGATCGTCCACATCACTCCCAGTTGCGAAGAGGATGCGGCCGTGCAGTACGACACTCGCTCCTACACCATAAGTGTCAACGGCGAATATCCCAACACTCTCGACATCCGCGCTCTCGGCCTCGCGCAGGGACGCTTCTACAATCCGGAAGATCAGATCCAGCGGGCCCGTGTCGCCGTCATCGGTTCTGAAACCAGAGAGAAACTTTTCTCCGGACGCACCGCCCTCGGCGAGCACATCCGCGTTGACGGCATCAGCTTTGAAGTCGTCGGGGTTCTCAGCCCCAAGATGGCCGGCGGCGACGACAATCCCAATCTCGTCGTCTACGTCCCCTTCACCACCATGGGTGACCTCAAAGACACCCATTACCTCGATTCCGTCTGGTTCGATTACGAGACCGACGACTATGAAAGGATCGAGCAATCGGTGCGCTACACCATGGCCGCGCAGCACAAGTTCAATCCCGCCGACCGCCGCGCCCTGCGTGTCTTTAATCTGATGGAGCAACTTCACCAGTTCGAGGTCATCATTCTCGGCCTGAAGATTCTGCTCGGCTTCATCGGCACCCTCACGCTGGGCATCGGCGGCGTCGGTTTGATGAACATCATGCTCGTTTCCGTCACTCAGCGCACCCGCGAAATCGGCATCGAGAAAGCGCTCGGCGCGCGCCGCCGCTACATCTTCCTCCAGTTTCTGGCCGAGGCGCTCACCATCACCTTCATCGGCGGACTTTTCGGCATCGTCCTGGCCTACGTCGTTGCCTTCTCCGTCGGCAGACTTACGCTCTACAGCGCCATGGCCAAACACGCCGAAGCCGGCGACATCCGCCTCATGATCAACCCCGTCACCCTGATCGTCGCCGTCCTCATCCTTGCCGCCGTCGGACTGATCAGCGGCATGGTCCCGGCCATCCGCGCCTCCCGCCTCGACCCTATCGAAGCCCTCCGCTACGAATAAGGCTGGCAGCTAAGAACCAACAGCTAAGGGCCCATCGCTCCTCATGTTAGATTCAAACCATGCGCTCGGTTCTGCCGTGAACCCACCCTAACGTCAAAAAGCACGACGTTAGGATGGGGCACCCACTTTTCGTTGTTCCGAAAACAGGGGTAGAGGCGCGGCAAGCCGCGAATGCTGTTATTCTTTCTCTTCTCCAAGGGGAGATCCATGCATGTTTGAGGACTTGAAAGGCCGGACGGCGGTCGTCTTTGGAGTGGCGAACAAGCGCTCGATCGCGTGGGCAATTGCGCAAGGACTGCACGCGGCAGGAGCGAACCTTGCCATTACCTATCAGAACGAACGCCTGGAACAAGAGGCCAGAGACCTGATTATTTCGCTGCCCGGAGCGGAAGGATTCATGTGCGACGTTTCGAACGATGCGGCGATCACCGGCCTGTTCGACGACCTTAAAGAGCGCTACGGCAAGCTGCATGTGCTGGTGCACAGCATAGCGTTCGCTCCCGCGGAAGAATTGAAGGGCGATTTTGTGAATACGACGCGCGAAGGCTTCCGCATTGCGCACGACGTAAGCGTGTATTCCCTGATCGCAGTCTGCCGGGCTGCCGCGCCGCTGATGGAAGACGGAGGCAGCGTCATCACCATGACTTACTACGGCGCGGAAAAAGTCGTTCCCAACTACAACGTGATGGGCGTAGCCAAAGCCGCGCTGGAGTGCACCGTGCGCTACCTGGCTCACGACTTGGGCCGAAAGAAAATTCGCGTCAACGCGATCTCGGCGGGGCCGGTCAAAACGCTGGCCGCGCGCGGAATTGCAGGCCTGGGAGACATGATGAAAGGCCACGCCGAGCGCGCGCCTCTGCAACGCAATGTGGAAGTCAGCGAGGTGGGCAGCACCGGCGTGTTTCTCGCCTCCGATGCCAGTTCCGGCATCACCGGCGAGACCATCTACGTGGACTGCGGATACAACATCATGGGGTTCTGAAGGCTGGGGTTCTGAAAGCCCGCGATCCCAGTTGCGGGACTTGCGTCCCATGATGCTCTGAAATCCCGGCAAGGCTGTGGAGAGATTTTATTTTCTGTTCTCATGCCGCTCGATCAACTGGTTTTCCCCGAGGTCCGGGCTGTCGATTTGTTGAAACTGCATTCCTTGCAGAGGGCCACGAGAAATCGAACATTGAACGCGATGCCCGCCAGGCACAGTATCGCTATGATTGTCGTCACGGTGAATCGAACCTCCTGGCCGGGCTTTCCATCTGAAGGTCCTCGAACTGCTCAACCTTATTCGATCCGATGGGCCATAAGTTTCGAATAAGAGGTTCATAAAGAATTCGTAAAACTAAAGTTCGTAAACCAAAGTGCGTAAGACAAAGTTCGGCCTTCTGTTAAGAAATTCCTTATCTTTTTTCGCGCCCATGACACGTAATATTTTTGTAATGTGATCTGAGATCACGGCGCAGGACCTGTGCCGCGCAATATCCTTCAAGCATGGGATCTATAGAAACTCACCCGAAGGGAAGTCACGCTCGCATCCTGCTCAGTTCGGTTTTCGGGCCTTATGCGCAAGACGACAAATTTGGCAGCCGGTCCATCAATCCGATGGAGCTCTATCACAACCAGGTCACGCGCGCGCAAGGCAGCTTCTCGCTGCGCATGTTCCATCGTTCCTGGGGCATCATGATGATTCAGGAAAATATTTCGGCGCCCTGCAGTGTGCTGGATTTTCCTACCCGCAAAGCTTTTGCTCGCGAATTGACCAGGAACCACTACGACGTGGTTGGCATCTCTTCGATCATCGTGAACGTGGGCAAGGTCCAGGAGATGTGCCGCATGGTGCGAGAGCTATCGCCGCATTCTACGATCATCGTAGGCGGACACGTAGCCGCCATCCCCGGCATTGAGACCATGATCGACGCCGACCACATCGTAAAGGGTGAAGGTATCTCCTGGATGCGCCGCTATCTGGGAGAAGACGAGCACGCGCCGATTAAACATCCTATGATTGTTTCCGGTCTGGAGACGCGCATCATGGGAATCCGCCTCCCGAATCGAAAGGGCAACACGGCAGCAACCATCATCCCGTCGGTGGGTTGCCCCATGGGGTGCAACTTCTGTACCACGTCCGCTTTTTTTGGCGGCAAAGGAAAGTTCGTCAACTTTTACGAGACCGGCGATGAACTGTTTGATGTGATGTGCGGGATCGAAGCCGAACTCAAAGTGCATTCCTTTTTTGTGATGGACGAAAACTTCCTGCTGCACCGCACGCGCGCCATGCGACTGCTGAAGCGCATGAAGGAGGCCGGCAAGAGCTGGGAGCTTTCGGTGTTTGCTTCGGCCAACGCAATTCGCAAATACACCATGCTGGAACTGGTCGAACTCGGCATTTCCTGGGTATGGATGGGTTTGGAATCTCCCCGGTCCAGCTATAGCAAGCTGCAGGGTGAAGAAGTCGGGCAACTTACGCGAGAGCTTCGCGAACACGGGATACGAGTGCAGGGTTCGACCATCGTCGGACTCGAGCACCACACGCCCGACAATATCGTCGAGGAAATCGAGTCGGCGGTCAACTACCAGACCGATTTCCACCAGTTCATGCTCTACACGCCGGTTCCGGGCACGCCGCTTTACCAGGAAATGTCCGATCAGGGTCGTCTGCTGCCGGACATTGACTTCGCCGATGTCCATGGGCAGTACAAATTCAACTTCCGGCACGCCGCCATCTCCCGTGAGGATTCCAAAAGGTTCCTGGATTGGGCGTTCTGGCGCGATTTTGAGAGCAATGGGCCGAGTCTTTATCGCATGTGTCCAGACCATGCTCAAAGGCTGGCAACGCTACAAGGACTACCCCGATCCACGCGTCCGTGAGCGCTTTAATCGAGAAATGAAGAAGCTCAGCAGCGCTTACAATGCGGCGCTTTGGGTGATGGAGAAGGAATTCAAGAAAGTCAATCGCAGTGTGAGTGAGCCGGATTCACAAACTGCGCCGCGAAGTCGAGAAGGAGTTCCCGGTCGTAGCCCGCCTCACCGCCGCATCGCTCGGCCCGATCCTGTTGTGGTCCACACGCCGGGAAGATCGCCGGCTGGCAAAAGGACGCACTTACGAACCCCCGACGTTTATCGAGCGCCGCAATTGGGTTTCGGCTTCGTAGATCGCTAGTGGAGAGCCGGGCGTCCCCGCCGGCTGGACCCTTCGACTTCGCTCAGGGCAGGCTCGCGAGACGCCCGTCCCTCCACAGGGTAGCCTGCTACAGGGATGTTCCCGGGGCTGCCATGTACCAACCTGCCGCCAGAAATTGCGCGATGGAACACTCCTGAATGCCTTCCTGCACGCGCAGTTCGTCGTTCAGAAAATGGTAGGAAAGGGTTCCGGCGCCACGGTCACCGGAATCGACGCGGTCGATGCGAATGCGATTGCCATCGCGATCGGCGCAGATTACGCCCACTTCCAGATCTCGCTCGGCAGCTTTCCTGATCGCTGTTTCGGTTCTCGGGGACATCACTTGATTGGATGAGGAAATAAACCCAACGATCTTCGACGTATCTTCGATGTAAGGAGGGGGCGCCATCATCGCCCACCGTATCAATGAGGCTGTTTCCTTACTTTCCGCCGGATATCGGGCCAGAACTCCTTGATCACTAGCGTAATCGTGTCGTAGCCCACCTGCGATCCCCATACGCTGGCTGTATTCTTCAAGGTGCGGTCACTGGCCGTATATCTCAAGGAACCGTCACTGTTCTTACCGATCAAAGTGCGGCGGGGGTGGTAACTATAGGTTGAAACGCCAGACGCGATGGCGCTGCCAAATACTTCGGAGAAGTTGAATTGACGGTGCCCGGAGTCGCTGCGAGTTACGAAAATTCGGCTGACGGCATATCCGGAGCGGTAAAAGAAACTGCCGCGGCCTGACTGAAAATAGCGCGGATCCTGGTGAAGCACGGATGGAAGAATCGCCCCCACAAAAAAATTCTCGATAGTGCCGTCGGCAGCGTAGGCCCCGTAGCGCTTGCCGTACCCTTCGGCCCCCTGTCCGAAGCCAGGTTCGCTATCTTCGGCCTGGCTGATACCGGAGAGCGCGCCGTACCAGACAATCTGAATGGGATCGAACGAGCCTCGGGCGACAACTTTGAATTTTTGCCCGGCCGTCAAGGGCGGGACCTGGCCGGCGTTCTCCAAGGTCAAGAAGTTGGGCAAAGCAAAAAAGAGCCGGTCTTTGGATGTGCCGGACGTTTCGTCCGCCGCCTCTTTTGCACCCTGGCTGTCCTTGCTCTGGCTCTGAGTTTGATCGGCAGATTGAGCCGGTTGGCCTGCTGGCGGTTTGGCAGGAGGCAACGTCTGCTCGGGTGTCTGGCTAGCGCCAGTCGCGGGCGGTTGAGCGGATTGCGGTTGGGCGGACTGGTTCGCGTCCGAGGTCGTGGGCTTTGGCTCGCTTTGCGCGGCGCAAAAAGCCGCAGTGACCAAAAGCAATGAGACCAATGGGCAGACAAAAGCGAAATGAGTGAGCTTCAAGTTGATTCTGGCTCCAAATTCAGTTGATTGAAATGCGCCGCGATCCAATACTGGCGGTCCACTGTCGTCAGGCCAATGTCGTCAGCCCCTCGGATTCAACGCGTGGTAAGTTGAATTCTGCGCTCAGTTTCCCCCGCTCGCTCCAGGGTGATTTCCACGTTCTGATCGCGTTCGAAACGAGGAAACTTCTCTCCCCACTCTATCAGTAAGATGCAATTGGGCGCGAGCAAGTCGTCCAGGCCGAGCGTTTCCAGTTCGCGCTCGGTATCGATGCGGTAAAGGTCGATGTGGTACAAGGTCGTGTGGGGGCCGCGATATTCGTGGACGAGCGTGAAAGTGGGGCTGGTCACGTCCTCGGCGCGAGCGGCCTCGAAGCCTTCCGCGATCCCCTTCACCAGGGTCGTCTTTCCCGCCCCAAGGTCCCCGCGCAGCAGCACGATGAGCGGAGGAGACAGTTCGGCGGCAAGGCTCCTGCCGTAAGCGATCGTCTCCTCGGCGGAGTGAGTGATGGTCTCGGTCGTCATCCCGGAGGATTCAGTATAGCGAAGCAGCAAAAAAGTGGTCAGTGGCCAGTGGTCAGTGGTCGGTTAATGGATGTGGGTTTGCTGGCCGCTGGCCGCCGACCACTGGCCACTGCCTTCTCAGAATCCGGGCGGCGTCTGCATCTGCTCGGAAACCGGGTCCAGGAAACTGCGGTCCAGAGCGGAATCGAGCGCCATACGCAGCTTGCGGTGGTCGTCGTCGCCAAGGGCAATGAAGCGGAAAGGCTGCAGACACGCACTCTGAAACTTGCGCGTCGGGTGCAGCATTTCGGCCATGCCGCAGATGGGACCGGATCGGGTGTGGAAAGCAATTTCGACGAAATCTCCGGTGGAAAGCTCGTGCTGCAACTGCAGCAATCCGCCGGTGATGGAAATGGATTGTAGTTTTGCGCGCGCCCGTTGGCCGCCCTCGGCCATCACTGCGGCCGCGACCGATCCATTGAGTTGTACTCGCGGAGAACGTCCGTTGGCATTGGATTGGGGGAAGTGGGTCATAGCCAATTGAACTATGCCATGCCCGGGCCGGTTGGGGCAGATTACCAAAGCGCTTGTACACGGGCGTATGCTTAATGATGGGGCCAGTCGGGTTCTGCCCGTTGTCCGAGTTTGCGATAATAACGGCAGTAACTTTTCCGGCTTGCGCCCGAGAGGGTACCTTGGTTCGGTAGGGCATTGATAAGACAAAGTTTGCGCGATGCGAGGCGTTCAGAGATATGGGTATGGCTAAAAGGTCAAGATTTCAGTATGCGGTAGCGGCGGTTTGCTTGCTGGGGGCGTTGCTGACAGGCTGCTCGCGAGATCCGAACGTTCGCAAGCAGAAGTACCTGGAGAGTGGCCAGCGCTACTTCGACAAAGGCCAGTACCGGGAAGCCGAGATTCAGTTCGAGAACGCCATCCAGGTTGATTCGCGTTTCGCCGACGCCCACTACAAGCTGGCGCAGGCGGCGATGAAGCTGCAGCAATGGCCAACCGCCTACCAGGAACTGTCGACCACCATCCAGCTCCAGCCGGACCAATATGCCGCGCACCTTGACATGGCCAACCTGCTGATCCTCGGCCGTCAGTTCAATGACGCGAAGGAGCATCTGGATCTGCTCGTGCAAAAGCAGCCCAACAACCCCGACGTCTATCTCGCACGGGCCAACTACTACGCCGGCATGAACAACACCACGGCTGCGCTGGCGGACATGCAGAAGGCGCTGCAACTCGATCCCAGCCGTTCCGACACTTATCTGAATTTGGCGATGCTCCAGATGCGCGGGCAACAGTGGGACGCGGCGGAGGCAAGTTTCAAGAAAGCGGTCGAACTCAGTCCCAAGTCCACGAATGCGCTGGTCTCGCTGGGGAACTTCTACCAGACTCGCGGGCGGTTTCCCGAGGCCGAGCAGTGGTTCCGGCGGGCCATCGAGACCGCAGCGGACGATCCCAGCCCCAGGCTCTCTCTTGCCAGCCTGTACATCGCCGAGAACAAGCTCGGCCAAGCCGAGGAATTCCTGCGCCAATCGAAAAAGGATTTCCCCAATAATTCCGTGGGCTACCGCATGCTCGGCGATTTCTATTTTGCCAACAACCAGCTCGACAAAGCCACGGACGAGTATGCCGCGCTCTATCGGGACCATCCCAAGGACATGGTGGTCAAGAAGAATTACATTCAGCTGCTGATCCTGAAAGACCGGCTCGACGATGCTCGCAAGTTGAATGATGAAGTCGTGAAGGCGAAGCCGGATGATTCCGACGCCCAGGTTTACAAGGGCGAGATCGAAATTCGCAGCGGCAAGGCCAACGACGCCGTCAATACGCTGCAAGCGGTGTTGAAGAACGATCCCGATAACGCCGTGGCGCATTATCAGCAGGGTCTGGCATTCGACCAACTGGGCAACACCAGCCGGGCAGAGGCGGAGTGGCGCGATGCGGTTCGGCTGCGTCCCGACATCGTGGAAGCGCACCGGGCGTTGGCGGGCGTTGCCATTCACCGCAGCGATGCCTCGGGTCTGGCGCAGGAAGCGGACCAGATCATCGCCTTGCAGCCGGCGGCTCCTGACGGATACCTGCTGCGCGCGATCGCCGAAATCGATCGCAATCAGTACGCAACGGCGGATGAGTATATTCATCGGTCCCTGGAAAAGGAGCCCAACAATCCCGCCGCCTATGTGCAGTTGGGCAACCTGCGGATGGCGCAGAGCCAGTATGCCGAAGCGCAAAAAGCCTACCAGCAGGCGCTCGATCAGGATCCGAATTCCACCGACGCGCTGGGCGGCGTGCTCAACGTAGACCTGGCGCAGAAGCAGCCGGACCGGGCCATCGCTACCGCGGAGACGCAGTTGGCCAGGTATCCCAAGAACGCCGGGTTTCACATCATGCTGGGCCAACTCCTGATGGAACAGAAGAAAGATCTAGCGGGGGCGGAACAGGAGTTCAAACAAGCCTCCGACTTGGATAAGAAGAACAGCGAAGCGCTGGTCAAGCTCGGCATGGTGCAGAGCGCGCGCGGCAACACCGATCAGGCGCTGCAAACTTATCTCGACGGATCGAAAGCCAATCCCAGGGAGCCAGCTTTCAACCTGCTGGCTGGCGGCATCTACGAGAGCAAGCAGGATTGGGACCACGCCAAGCAGCAGTACCAGAAGGTGCTGGAGATTCAGCCGGACAATCCGCTGGCCTCCAACAATTTGGCCTACGTGATGCTGCAGCAGGGCGGCAATGTGGACGTTGCTTTCGCGATGGCGCAGACTGCCCGGCGTCAGCTTCCCGATAATCCGAACTCTGCCGACACGCTGGGCTGGGCTTTCTACCACAAGGGCGTCTACACGTCCGCTATTACCCATTCAAAGAAGCGCTGAAAAAAGAGCCGGACAACGCGCTCTTCAACTATCACCTGGGTCTCGCTTACGCCAAGAGTGGTCAGGCCGACCTGGCCCGGCAAGCAACTGGACCGCGTGCTGAAGATCAAGCCGGATTTCCCCGGTGTTGAGGAGCTACGCCAGGTAGTGGCTGAGGCCGAGGCGAAGGGGTAGGACCGAGACTTAACTAATGTCGGCGACAACGCACCGGAGCTCTCCGATGGATGTCAGTACTCGTACCAAAGTTCTTGACATAAGGAGTTATAATAGAACCTAGGTGGTAGCCCAGCGTGGCGGCGCCGAAGTTAGCTCTAAGTTCTTTCAAAATCTAAACAGTTGTACGACTTAGTAAGTCGAATTTCGCTAACTCTAAGGCAACGGCGCCAGAAAACGATTGGTAACTCCTTTGTTATCTAGATTTTGATTTTAACTCCTTTAAACCCAAAGATCTAGCGGGAATTTCCTCCTAACCCAATGATTCTAATAGACAGGGGGGAGGGGGGAGTACCCCCACCAGTACCAATCAGTAAACATAGTCGAATGCGAAGTCAGTCCCCACCTTAGACCGGCAATTCTTCCTGCATCCATCCGCCAGCCGCTTCAGGCTTGGGCTCGCCGGCGAGATCCAGAACCAGTTTTTCGAGGATCAGCCGTTTGCCGGGAGGATTCGAGCGCAGCGCCAGATCGGCTTTCGCGACCAGGCGAATGGAGCGAGTCAGTTCCCGCTTCGATTTGTAGCGCCGCGCCTGGCGGATGATATCGTCGGCGGCAAACGGCGGCACGCGAAAGCCCTGCCACAAGGCCGCCCACAAGCATGCGCTGGTCGCGCACGTTGCGCTCCCGGATGACCAGCATCTGGCGAAAAGTTTTGGCCAGCATGTAGAGATGGCCGATGGCAGCTTCCTCGCCGTCGCCGGTCGAAAGCAGCGCATCGAGGACTTCAAGGGCGCGCGCGCGATCTTTAGCGGAAATCGCATCGGTCAATTCATAGAGCGACCGCTGTTTCGCGGCAAGCACCATGGTCTCGACATCGGCGAGCGTGATTTTTTTCTTCTCGCCGGCGTAGAGGATCAGCTTCTCCAGTTCGTTCGAGACCATCATCATGTCGCCGCCCAGCGCGTCGACCAACTCGCGGGCGCCGTCGGCGTCGATCTTGACTTCGCGTGTAAGGCAGTACTCGCCAATCCAGCGGACGGCTTCACCCTCTTGCACGCGAGACAGTTCCACGATGCCGCAGAATCGGCCCAGGTCTTCGCGGATCTTCTGGTAACGGTCCTTGTCGGTCATCTCCATGCGGCGGGCGTCGGCGGGAATGCTGATGTGATCGGCAACAAACACCAGCAGCGCTGTCGGGATTGGGATTCTTGCAGTAGGCTTCGATGGCTGCGATTTTTTCTTCGTTGCGAGCCGCGGCCAAACAAGGTCTTCACGCCGCGCACGAAGAACACCTGAAACGGCGCCATCAGCGAGGGCGTGCGGGCGCGATCCAGAACTTCAGTTCAGCGAAGTTTCGGCCGAGGTCGAACTCAAACAAGCCGAAGTCGCGCGAGTCGGGCGCGACCAGGTGATCGAGAATGGCATCGCGGCAGCGCTTGCGAAAAAACGCTTCGTCGCCAACCAGACACATAAGCCGGCTTCAGCTTGCGCGACTCCAGTTCCGAGAGAAAGCGGTCGGCCTGGCTGAAGGCACGCATCGCCATTAGTAGGCCTCCAGGATGTTGGCCACGAGCGTTCGCGCGAAATCCCGCGACAGGCGATCGACGGCGGGAGAATCTTCCTGAAAAAAACTGGTGAGATCGCGCGAAATTTCGTACTGATCGTGAAAAAGATAGGAAGGATTCTCGAAAAGCACCTTGCCGTGACGGTCGGTCAGCGTCACCTGCACGCTCACGGTGACCAGGGCGCTGATCGGCGCGCCCGGTGGTGGAATCGTAGGCGAGCGGATTCGCCGATGCCGATAAAACGGTCGCCTTCAGCACCGCATCCGCGTCGCCGTTGGTTTCATGAATTACATGGTACTGGGTGCGAGCGTTGAATTCGCGCACGACGGCGTCGGTCAGCAGTTGCTCGATGCGAAACGTCTGGCTGTGGCTCACGAAGCCGGGAATCGCGATGGTGCGGATGTTCTGTGGCAGTTCGACTGCATTTCCGGCGGTGTGGTAGCCGCAGCCGGCCAGACCGACGCCAGGCCCACTCCAAGTGCCACTGCGGCCGCCCACCGGTTCGCCGTCCGCTCAATCATTGAATTTGACCTCGCGGCCGGGATGCGGTCATGGTCTCAGCGCATTCGACCGCGGTCAAAGCGGCAACGCGAAGGTTATCGGTCGTCGCCCAGAGCCATATGCCGTTCTTGTGATTGGCGTCGCTGGTGAGCGAGACCAGAATGTCTTCCTGACCAGCGGCGCTCACGCTGGTGGGCACATCTTCCGGACTTCCGCTGACGACCACGTGCTCTCCCGCCAGCGCCTGCGAAAGATCTGCGATCGCAACTGGCTTCTCCATCTCCAGGTAAACCGAAAAACCGTGCCCGTGGAAGACCGGCGCCTGCAGCACCTGCAGCGCAGGCTCGACTGCGCCGCGGGCAACGTGCCGGTAGTGCTTCCGGATTCGCTGCGACACAGCATCCAGCGCCAATTCAGACCTCTGTCCGTAGCGCGGCACCAGGTTGAAGGCCACCTGGATGTCGAACACATTTTTCGGCAATTCCTGGAAGGAAAGCAGATTCACCGTTTGCTCGTGCAGTTCGTCCATACCCTTCTGGCCGTTCTCGGACGCCGGTTCAAACACGGTCGCGACCATGCGTTCGATTTTGCCCGCCTTCCCGCTGCGTAAGGCGAGTAGCGCGAGGACCGTAGCCGCGGGATGGGCCACCACCACCGGGCCCGGCTGCAACTCTGGAGCGATGGGTTGGCCGGTCTGGCGCTCGATCCAGGGCGAGCGGATCGACGCTCCCGCTTCGTCTTCCAGCGCGTACGAGAGATCCACGATGGTATTGCCCAGGTCGCGCGCCGTCTTCCAGTTATTGCGCGTAGAGCGTGGATCGGAAGCGAAGAAGGCGAAGTCCACGCGCTCGAACTGTTCCGAGCGGATGCTCTGGATAAAGCTCACCTCGTCGCCGACCGCTTCCAGTTGGCCGAGAGACTCGTCGTCATCGAGCAACCGGACATCGACGGCGGGAAAATTCCGTTCGCGCAGAATTTCGGCGATCTCTTTCCCCTTGAGCGATGCCGCGCCGACGATCGCCACGCGATAAAGATTCGTGCCGCGGAGATCGGCCTGCGAGCCGCCGGATTTGGGAGGGGAGGCTTCGAAGTGGGATTCATGGATTCTGAGATGCCTCCCGGTACGCCGGAGGTGCAGGCGGAGTCTTGCGATGGAAGATCCACTGCAGGCGCCAGAGAACGCCGGAAGCCATATAGAGAATCGCGATGGCGAAAAGCGCCGGCCGGGAAAAGAACCAGATCGACGCGACCACCACGCCCAACAGCACGATCAGGCGGAAGGGATGGCGCGAACGAAAATCAATATCCTTGAAGCTGTAGAAACGCCACGTGCTGACCATCAGATAGCCGACCACGACCACCATCATCAACCAGCTCACCGCCGTCCACCACGAAGTCACGGGCGCCCCGCGCGGAGTAGTGAACGACCGCCGCAATCACTCCCGCCCCGGCCGGAATCGGCATGCCCACGAAATATTTCTTCCCCGGACGTCCCGGATTCGAAGGCTGCTGGATTCTTCGCAATATTGAAGCGCGCCAGACGGCTCGCGCCGGCCATGAGGAAAGCAAAGCAGGCGATCGAACCCAGTTCCGTGATCCACCGGCGCAGCTCGGGCGCAATCGTCATCGGCAACAGATGGAAGCCCCACACCCAGGCAAGCAACGCCGGGGCAACGCCGAAGGCGATCACGTCGGCGAGCGAATCGAGTTCCCTGCCAAAATCGCTGGAGGTGTGAGTCATGCGCGCGATGCGGCCGTCCAGACCGTCGAACAACACCGCAAAGCCGATGGCCATGGCGGCGAAGTCCATGTGCCAGGCTTCACCCGTGCTGCCGTGCACGGTCTGCAGAATGGCGTAGAACCCGGCCGCGATATTCGCCGAGGTGAAGAGCGAGGGCAGTATGTACATGCCCTTGCGCAATTTTCCCCGCGGACGATCCGAATCGCGACGACGCGGCTCTAGCTCTTCCATGTTCAATGACATGTTCAATGAGCCTCCCGCTCACCGGCCGTGCCGGCATGAACCGGCTGCGCAACCGGCAATAAGGCTAGCACCGTTGCCCCTCCCTTGACGCGATCGCCGGGCTTCACCTGGATCGCGGCATCGTGATCGAACAGAACATCCACGCGCGAGCCAAACTTGATGAGCCCAACCCGCTCGCCGCAGGCTACGTGGTCTCCCACTTTGAAATTGAAAATGATACGGCGCGCAATCAGGCCGGCGATCTGCTTGAATATTACGGTACGGCCATCGCCTTCCACGGTGACGATGTTCTGCTCGTTCTCCTCCGCCGAATGCGCCCCCATGGCGTTGAGGAACTTGCCGCGCTGATAGCGCACGTCGCGGATCACGCCTGCGATCGGCGAACGGTTCACGTGCACATCGAAGACGCTGAGGAAGATGCTGATCCGGTTCCGCGGAATGCCGCCAGAAGTTACCAGAGATACATCGGTCACTTTGCCATCGCCGGGAGAAACCACTGCCCCAGGGACCGTGGGAATCTGGCGCTCGGGATCGCGGAAGAACCAGAGAAAGAAAGCCCCCAGCAACAACACGGGGACAGCGTAAGGCCAAGCCGCCAGCCACGCGATAATGACCGCGGCAAGCACGCATCCCGCACCATAGAAGTAGCCGTCACGAACCATGGGAATTCTGAATGATTATAGAGCGAGGCTGCGACATTCTACATAACTACAATAAAAAAAGGCGCTTAGACGCGCCCGGTAGGACGGCGGAGGTCAAGCGAGACCGTGTGTTTTCCTGCGATTCAGGCCGATTACTCGGTTCTGTTGGTCTAAGCTCTGGCGAATCTAGGCAGACTGCCGCTGAACCTGCCGCTCCAGGTTCAGCATCTGGTCTTTGAGGCGCAGCTTTAGTTTCTTCAGCCGCACTTCTTCCAGTTTTTCGTCGTCTGTGAGGTATCGTTTCTGGGTGAGGGATTCCAGCCGTTGGGAATATTGCGAGTGCTCCTGAACCAGTCGCTGGAACTCATCATGACCGGTCAGGAGTTGCGTCTCTTGGAGTCAGCATCCTTGCTAGACCTCCTGCTGATTATTACTGCACTGTTAAAAAGTAGCACAGGAATCGGTAGGGGTCCAATGAGATTTCATAGATGGATTTCCACCGCCCTCAGACGGCCCTGGAATGCAAACTTGCACAGAAAGTAGTGCAATAATTTGCGGTTTTTCGGCCCAAGTCAGCCAGCAAACCGCAGAGCGTACAGAATTGCAGCCTCCACCGGATTCCTGTAATACGCCGGGCGGCGGCCCACCTCGCGAAGGCCGTGTTTTTCGTACAGGCCGCGGGCCGGCAGATTCGATTCGCGGACTTCGAGCAAAATCGCTGACGCCGCCTCGCTCTCCGCGCGCCGAATCAACTCGCGCACCAGTTCATCAGCGATGCCACGGCGGAGGAGTTCGGCGGCCACTGCCACGTTCTCGATCTCCCACTCGCCCGCGACCGCCATCGCGCAAACGAAGCCGCAAAGCCTGCCTGCTTCCTCGGCCACCAGAACGACTCCGCTCCCCACCAACTTGTTGTATTGCTCGGAGGTCCAGTGGGCTGCGCTCGGCGACTGTTGCTCGATGGCGAGAATCGCCGGCACGTCGTTCAACGCAGCGGAGCGGATGGCCACGGGCATGGAAAGTCTCAACAGGCCACAAAAAACTGGGGCTTCGTATCACGGTTTCGTATCAGGGTATCGCTTTAGCGATACCGCAAATTCTTCAAAATCAGATGCCCCTTTAGGGGCTGTGCTCGACTCTTTCCCCAGCCTTTCACGCCTCCGGCTTCGAGAAAATTTCAGCGTCGGAACGGCGGATGTAGTTGGCTTCCAGTTCCTCGGGACTCGCCGTCTGGCCCCGCTGGAGATGCTCCCAGCCCAGTTGGGCAATCATCCCGGCGTTCGGATGCTCAATCAATTCAACACGAATTCCAGCCGCCCGAACCGTCTCCGCCAACGCGGCATCGGGCGTGACAACCACGTTTCCCCTGGTTTCGGCAACAAGCTCTTCCCTGCGCAGCAGGCGCTCGCTGCGCATGTGCGCGGGCATGCGAGCTTGCGGCCCGACTTCGTAGTCGCCGGCATATACGTCGCCCCGGCCCGCATCCAGCGCGGAGAGAACACGACCCCGCGCCGCACCACTGCACGCAACCGCTTCCAGCAATGAAATCGCAACGATTGGTTTCCGCAGCGCCTCGGCCAGAGCCTTAATGGCAGCCAAGCCCACGCGCAGCCCGGTGAACGAGCCCGGACCGGACGCAACCGCAAATGCCCCGAGATCGCTCTTGCCATACTCGTGCTTTTCCAGCAGCGCCGCAATCTGCGGTATCAGTTGTGCCGAAAACGCGCCGCCGGTGAGCGGCAGGACTTCGACGATCTCGACATCGCTCTGGCCGGGCGTTACACGCGCCAGCGCGATGCTGCCATTTTTGCCGGAAGTATCGATTGCCAGCAGAAGGTGAGACATTTTGTAATTTTGTAATCGGGTAATTTGGCAATTTAAAAACCGGCCGGGGTTCAAATTACAAAATTACCGGATTGCAAAATTACAAATTCAATGTCCGCTCTCCACCAATTCAAGCAAGACGCCCGACGTACTCTGCGGATGCACGAACACATACCGATGTCCGCCAGCGCCCGTCTTGATCTCATTCGACACTAGGCGCACGCCTTCGCTCTTCAATTTTGCCACCACCGCCGCCAGATCCGGAACGCGCATACAAATATGGTGTAGCCCCTCGCCGCGTTTGGCGATGAACCGGGCGATGGCCGAATCGTCCGAAGTCGCCTCCAGCAGCTCCAGCCGGCTCTCGCCCACGGGCACCATCACGAGCCGGACTTTTTCCTGCTCGACGGTTTCTTCCGGAGAAACGCTCAACCCGAGTTTCTCGTAAATGGACTTCGCCGCATCCAGCGACTTTACCGCGATGCCGAGATGATCAATTTGAAACATTCTTTGCCGCTCTGCGCCAGCCAGGATTGCCGACTTCAGGAAGATGTCTTGGTTCGTTGAGTCCGGCTTTCTTGACCTTAGTTATCAGATGGTAATATGTGGGGGGGTACCCCCCCCTCCCCCCGGTATATTGGAATCATTGACTTACAGACAATTTATCTCCAGGTCTTTGACTCTAAAGGAGTTAACTTACAAAGTATAGATAATAAAGGAGTTATTGTTACCTCTCTCCTGGCTTTTCCTTTAGAATCAAGCAGATCGACTTACTAAGTCGTGCAAAGTCTTGATTCTTGGTAACTTAAGATCGTTCGCGACTGCCAGTGCATGCATCGCTTTCAACCGGTTCAACGGCTAATCAGACAGTCTTTCTTACTCTCTTAATTATATATCTCGATGTCAACAACGATGCGCCAGCACCGTGACCGCATGACGACTACGGCGTGCAAAACGGGTAGCGCCGGGACGGCGGCGCTACGCTCGGCGGTCAAGCGGTACAAATCATGCTGTCACGGTGCTAGGTGTTTCTGGTCAGTGTTCCGACAATCTCCTCCACCAGCGAATACGGATCGCGCTTGTGCTCGGCAATCTCGGTGGCATAACGCTCGAGGCTGTCTCCGTCCATTTGCGCGCGCGCTTTTTCCAGCATGGCATCGCGCAGCATCTCGACCAGCCGCTCCTGCCAGTTCTCGACGTTCTTCTTGAAAACCAGGTCGTCTCTCTTCAAGTAGGTCTCGTAAGCGGCAATCGCCTTTGCCAACTCTTCGGTGCCCACGCCCTCGCTGGCAACCGTCTTGACGATCGGCGGCGTCCAGCGGTCGTTGCGCGCAGCCAGCGATTGCATGGCGCGAATCTCGCGCTCGACGCGTTCGGCCCCTTCGTGGTCGCTTTTGTTGATTATGAAGATGTCGGCGATTTCCATGATCCCGGCTTTGATCGTCTGCACATCGTCGCCCATGCCGGGCACCAGAATCACGATGGTGACATCCGCCAGCCGCACAATGTCGACTTCGTCCTGGCCAACGCCAACCGTTTCGATCATGATCACGTCGCAGCCTGAAGCATCGAGCACGGTGGCAGTATCCGCCGTGGCGCGCGCCAGACCGCCGAGCGATCCTCGGGTGGCCATGCTGCGGATGAAAATGCCCGGATCGCTATAGTGATCCTGCATGCGGATGCGGTCGCCCAAAATCGCTCCGCCGGTGTAAGGACTGGTCGGATCGACGGCGATAATGCCGACGGTTTTATTCTCTTCCTTATTGCGATAGTGCTTGGCGAGCCGATCGACCAGCGTGCTCTTGCCCGATCCCGGGGCGCCGGTCAGACCGATAACTCGCGCCTTGCCCGTATAAGGGAAGAGCGCCTTGAGCAGTTCCGCCCAGCCGACAGCGCGGTTCTCGACCGTAGAGATGGCGCGAGCCAGGGCGCGCGGGTCGCCCGAGCGCAGACGGTCGATAAGAGCTGTACTCACAGAAGCCAAGCAGGATAGTGTAACAGTCGAACAATCCGGGCCGATCCGCGTTGGCCAATCTCAGCGCCCGGTAGCGTCTCAGTTTAAATTTCCGCTCTCTATCCTCAGCAGACCCATGCTTGCTAGCCCGTTCCGCTCCGTGCTCAAATCGGGGGGATGATTGACGTCCGCGATGAAAGCCCACGCGACTGGAAAGCTGTTTACCAGGTCGTTTCGTCTGCCTTCGGCCAATCGGCTGAGGCTGAACTCGTAAAAGAACTGAGAGAAACCGGCGACAGCGTGGTCTCTCTGGTGGCCGATGAAGACGGCCAAATTGTCGGTCATGTTCTGCTATCCAAGATGGACGCTCCATTCCCGGCATTGGCGCTTGCCCCCGTATCGGTCATTCCCACAAGACAGCGGAGCGGTATTGGATCAGCGCTGGTTAAGAGAGCTGTGAACCGCGCTCGCAGCGAAGGCTGGGCCGCTATTTTCGTCCTGGGTGATCCGAACTATTACGAACGGTTCGGTTTTGATAGTGAGGCAGCCGCAGGTTTCACGTCTCCATACGCCGGGCGCCATTTTATGGTGCTCAAGCTATCGCTATCGCTGCCTGCTACAACCGGCGAGCTACGCCACGCACCAGCGTTCGTCGCTCTCGATTAGGTCCACGCGCCACTCTTTACAGAAATTCAAACTGAGACACTGCCCAGCGCCCGATGGCCGTCGGGTGCTTAGGCTGACAGAGCCCGATCTTGCCGCCTCCGGGGAGAGAGATCGGTGGTCACGCTGCCCCAGCGTTCCTCTGTAACCGAACCACACTTCACTTTCTTCGCCTTCAGCGATTCCATCGTCGCCTTCAGGTCGTCGCACATTTTCGCCCGTTTTTCACCGGCTTTCGCCAAAGCCATTTCGGGGGTATACTCCTAAAAATCGGAGTGCTGGGTTCTCGAATTCTCCTCGACAACCTGAGGCGAACGTTGCCTTTGTGGCGGGCCTTTGTCGCGGGAAAGAGGCGCGCTCCCTCGCTGGCTCTCCGAATCCGGACAATCGAATGGATGAGCGCGACCACAGGGGCAAGGATTCCGACAGTCCGACAATGCCGGGTACCCGTCCGCCTGCAGACATGGTTGGCGCTGGGGCGCTAACCCCTCCGCCGCTTTCCAACGCACCGCTCTCCGACGCTCCGACCTTGCCGCACGGAACACCGATTCCGGGTGCGACGCCAGCGCTTCCCTACGTCCGTCCGGCTCCGCCCTCGACGCACTCGACCAGCAACATCTCCGCCTTTCAGGGTTTGCAGCCGGGCGCGCTTTTCGGTGGACGCTACGAAATCCTGGGCGTGCTCGGGCAGGGCGGCATGGGCGCCGTGTACAAGGCGCGCGACCGCGAACTCGACCGCCTGATCGCGCTCAAAGTCATCCGTCCCGAACTGGCCACCGATCCCGCGATTCTCCAGCGCTTCAAGCAAGAGCTCATTCTCTCCCGCAACATCACGCACAAGAATGTGGTCCGCATTTACGACCTGGGCGAAGCCGATGGCATACGCTTCATCAGCATGGAATACGTCGAAGGCGAGGATCTGCGCACCATCTTGCGCCGCGAGAAGAAGCTCTCGCCCAAGGAAGCCATCGCGGTGGTGGAGCAGGTTTGCCGCGCGCTCGATTCCGCCCATTCCGAAGGCGTGATCCATCGCGACCTGAAGCCGCAGAACATCATGCGCGACAAGCACGGCCGCATCGTGGTGATGGACTTCGGCCTGGCGCGCTCGCTGGGCGATTCCGGCCTGACCCAGACCGGCGCCATCGTCGGCACCATGGAATACATGTCGCCCGAGCAAGCGCTGGGCAGCACGCTCGATCAGCGCTCCGACATTTTCAGCGTCGGCCTGATCTTCTACGAACTGCTTACCGGAAAAGCTCCCTACGAGGCCGACACCGCCATTGCCAGCCTGATGAAGCGCACGCGCGAGGAGGCACGCTCGGCTTCCGACGTCGAAGCCTCTGTTCCCCGATCTTTGAGCGCGATCGTCAGCCGGTGCCTGGAGCGCGAGCCGGCCAACCGCTATCACTCCGCGGTAGAGCTTTTGCAGCAATTGGCGACTTGGGAAGCCAACCCCAACATCAGCGCCGAAACGCTGTCGAAGATGATTGCGCACCCGGTCGTCCGTCCGTCGCGCTTCAGCCTCGATCTTCCTGGCAAAAGTTGGATGTGGATCGCCGGAGCCGTGCTCGTCATCGTGCTGGCGACCTTTGCCGGACGCACCCTGCTGAATCGTGCGGGAACGTCGTCCAGCGAGATGGCGCAAGGCATTCCCTCCCTCAAGCAGGGAAAGTATGTTGCCATCCTGCCGCTAAAGAAGGTCGGCGATGAAAAAGCGCTGGGTTACGTGGCCGACGGCATTCAGGAAGCTCTCGCCGCCAAGCTGTTTCAGTTGAAGGAAGTCCACCTGGCATCCTCTGACTCGGTTGATAAAGCAGCCGCCAAAGATCTGCCGCTCTCCAAGCTCGCCCACGAACTGGGCGTCAACCTGGTGTTGCAGGGCATGGTGCAGGGCAATAACGACAAGCTCCGCGTCACCCTCAGCCTTGACGATGCCACCACCGGCAAGCGCGTCTGGAGCCAGGAGTTCCCGGGAGCCCCGGGCGATCTGCTCGCCCTCGAAGACCAGATTTACGGCAACGTGGCCACTGCCCTTGCCCTCAAGCCGACCGATGAAGAGCAAGCTCGCGTCGGCGCCCATCCCACCGAGAACGTGAAGGCCTATGACCTCTACCTGCAGGGACGCAACACCCTGCGCAACGGTCACAGCCAGGGCGCCTATCGCCAGGCTGTGGGCTTGTTCGAACAGGCCATCGACAAAGACCCCAATTTCGCTCTCGCCTACACCGGACTCGCCGACTCCAGCATCCGCATGTATGGTGAAACCAAGGAGGGTGTCTGGGCGCAAAAAGCCACTTTGTCGGCGCGGCAGGCGGAGCGGCTTTCCAACAACCTGCCCGAAGTCCTCATATCTCTCGGCAGCGTCTACGCCGCCACCGGGCAGAGTACCCAAGCGATCACGGAACTGAAACGCGCTTTGGCGCTGGCTCCGAACTCCGATGAAGCCAATCGCAGCCTGGGTGACGCCTACGCCTCCAGCGGTCAAAGTGACCAAGCCATTTCCGCCTACCAGAATGCGGTCGCCGCCAACCCCTACTTCTGGGCCAATCATGTTGCGCTGGGGAACGCCTACTTTAAGCGCGGCGACACCGCCAAAGCGGCCGCCGAGTATCAGAAGGTCACGGAACTCGCGCCGGACAATTCTCTGGCCTACCAGAACATCGGCGCCGTATATCTGCGCGAGGGCTTGTGGAGCGAGGCTATCCCTTATCTCCAGAAGTCACTGTCGATCGCACCGGACGCGGATGCGTATTCCAATCTCGGCACCGCCTACTTCTTCCTCAAGAACTACGACTCGGCCACGAAGAATTACGAAAAAGCGGTCGAGATGACCCCGAACGACGAAGTACTTCAGGCCAATCTTGGCGACGCATATCGCTGGTCGGGCCATTCTGACCAGGCCGCAGCCGCCTACGGCAAAGCCATCTCACTTGCTTTCCAGGAGCTGCAGGTGAACCCGCGATCCGCTAGTATCATGGGCGATCTCGGGCTCCTCTATGCCAAGAAGGGCGATGCTCCGAACGCCCTGCAGTACATACAGCAATCTCGCGCCATTAGTCCCGATGATGTGAATTCGATGTACCAGGAAGTCCAGGTGAAGACAATGATTGGTAAGCCGGAAGAGGCCCTGAAGGCACTGCGGCGGGCATTGGAGAAGGGCTACTCCGCGCAGGAGGCCTGGAACGATCCCGAGCTTCAGAAGCTCCAGGCCCTGCCACAGTTCTCACAATTGGTGAATCAGTTCTCGAAAAAGAACCACTAAGGAAACTCTGATTAAGTCCTAGCAGGGCGCGTCGGGCCACGCCAAAGGTGCGACCCTCAGCGGCTAAAGCCGCTTGTGTAGCTGGTTCTGACGGCATGGCTGAAGCCATGCCCTTTCAAAGCTCTCCGTGAAGCTACCTAATCAGAGGTTCCCTAAACGTGCCAGTCTAAGCCTGGGAGCGGTTCTTCCACTGCTTACGGCGCGAAACCAGCGCACCCAATCCCGTCGCCAGTAGTGCAATCGTGCCGGGCTCCGGAGTGGTAAGGCCGTTAGGCTTGTTTCCGTAACCGCCAAACGACACCCCGCCAGGCCAGCAGCCGCCGGTCTTCTTGTCGCACCCAAAGCCTATCGCGAAGTTCGCGCCGGGAGCGATTCCGGTACCGCCCGAAAAAATTAATTCCGGATGGCCGCCCGGGCCATGGCCCGTCAGCGCTCTGGTACAGTTCGTAAACATAGGCGAGGTAAAGCAAGTGATGTCGGCAAGGGGCACGCTGTTCCCACGCTCGACCAGGGTCAGCGAAGTCCACGTCACGTTGGTGGCATTTGTGAAATCCAGAGTTCCAGGCTCGCTCGCGGGAGTCGTGAAGTTAAAAAACAACTTGGCGCAAGTGTACTCGCATCCGTCGCCGCTGCCGAAGGCGTTACCGCCGAGGCCTTTAACGATGACTGTAGGATCCTTGATCCCGTCGGCGAAGGCCATCGCCGACCCCACTACCAGCACCAGGACAACTGCACACATCTGAGAGATTTTCATCGAAGTTTTCCTGTTCACCAAAGGAATCTAGCTGGGCAATCTACTCTCCCAGCTTTCGGGGAGTGGCGCGAGGTTAGCCTGTTCAGGAGCTTGGGTCAAGCAAAAACCAACGCATCCTCAAAAAATATCTCTACGACATGCAAGTTATTGCACACACACCGCCTGCATTGTGCAAGCGTCTGCAGGTTCCTAACTTGCCGTCGCTCGTCATCGGCCGCGCGGCCCAAAAAAAGCCGGAGCCCGAAGGCCCCGGCTGTCCAGTTGGTTGTGTGCCCGGATAAAATCTAGCCCGCAAAGGGGCGGCTTGCCGCGTCTCCCGCTTATGCACTCCGTCGCGGCCGCACCGTTAAATCTCGCACCTGCGCCAGAATGCTCGACATCTGCATCCCGTTCAGCTGTGACAGATACGGAAAAACGTCGGCCACGAACTGATCTTCCATCAACTCGCGCACTTCCTCCTGCCGGTTCCGTTCTCCACCGGAGAGCAAATCCGGCACGCTCACCTCGAGCGCCTTTGCCAGCCGCTCCAGCGAAGACAGTGTCGGGGTTGCCTTCTCGTTTTCGATTTTCGACACGTACGTCCGCGGCACCGACATGCGCAGCGCCAGTTGCCGCTGGCTCAGACCATTGCGCAGCCTCAATGATCGGATCGAGTGCGCCAGCTTCAGATGCCCGCGTCCGTTAGAATTGGAATTAATGTTCACCGGAAGATTTTCCGGCACTGGCGTCATTGCGGCAATCTCCGCCTCGTCCTCATCCAATGACAGGTGGCAACGGCGGCAAAGACTGTTCGATGTGCGGAATTGCACCAGGAGACAGTGGTCGCATCGTACAACTTCCCGTGAGTCCACGGGGGTTAGTGTGGTGGCCATCCAGGGTTTGCGAGTGCCAGAGCGGGGGCTACTCTCAAAGCCAGCTAGTGGGTAATCTGATGGATTTGGCCTGTGAAAGTCAAGACAAAAGCGCGAGAAACAAAGCATTTATCTGAGCGAACTATAATTAAGCGGCCACAATCGGCACAAAAACACGGATAAAACCTATGGATCAACGCGATACTGCATGGTGTTTACTAACTGAGTTCACCCCATCGGAAAGTCTTCGGAAACATGCCCTCGCAGTCGAGGCATGCATGCGCGCCTACGCCCGCAAAGCCGGAGCGGACGAAGAATTGTGGGGCCTGGTCGGACTTCTTCATGACTTCGATTACGAGAAATATCCGAGCGCCGAAGACCACCCCTACAAAGGCTCCGAGATTCTGAAAGAGCGCGGCTACTCCGAAGAAGTGCGCCGCGCCATCATGTCGCACGCCGAGTACACCGGCGTCGCCCGCCTCTCACCCCTGGAAAAGACACTCTTCGCCTGCGATGAACTCACCGGATTCATCACCGCCTGCGCCCTGGTGAAACCGGGAAAATCGCTCGCTGAAGTCGAAGCCAAGTCCGTCCGGAAGAAGATGAAAGACAAAGCCTTCGCCCGCAGCGTCCACCGCGAAGACATCATCGAAGGCGCCGCCGATCTCGGCGTGGATCTCGAAGAGCACATCGCCTTCTGCATCGAAGCCATGAAGGCGATCGCGCGCGAATTGGGCTTGGATGGATCCGCAGCCAAGTTCGCCTAAGCAGGATTTTTGCAGGAACGAGAGCGCATTGTTTATCGCGCCACTTTTAGCAGCCTGTGGTGAAACTCCGGCGCCAGAAGGCAGCGCCTGAAGGCGCTCTCATAACAGGGCACGTACGGTATGCCTAAAGGCATACCCTGATACAAATCTTACTTGCACCACGGGCTGTTATCGCACCACCTCGGCCACCTTCCCGCTGGCGATCAACTCCGCGATGCGCGCAAAATCCTGGTACATCACGCGGTCCTTCTCCATCGTCCGGCACACCGCCCGGATCGCCGCGTGCGCCTGCTGCAAGGGCTTGGAAGTCTTTAGCGGCGCGAGGAAATCGATCGCCTGCGCCGCCGCCATGGCCTCGATGGCCAGCGTGTTGCGCGTGTTCTCCACCACCTTCTTCAGCTTGTTCGCCGCGGTCATGCCCATGGAGACGAAGTCTTCTTTGTTCCCCGAGGTCGTAATCGAATCGACCGACGCCGGATGCGCCAGCACTTTGTTCTCACTGACCAGCGCGGCGGCGGTCACCTGCGGCATCATGAAGCCCGAGTTCATTCCCGCACCCGGCGCGAGAAATGCCGGCAACCCTTCACTAAGCGCGGGGTTCACCATGCGCTCCAGCCGCCGCTCGCTGATGCCGGCCAGCGCGCTCAAAGCAATCGCCAGAAAGTCGAGCGCGAACGCGAGCGGCTCGCCGTGAAAGTTTCCGCCGGAGATCACGTCGCCTTCGCCGTCCATCGCTTTCGGATTCTTCACGAACACCAGCGGGTTATCGACCGCCGAGTTCGCCTCCGTCTCAAACACCGCGCGGCAATGGGCGAGCGTGTCGCGCACCGCGCCATGCACTTGCGGGATGCAGCGCAGCGAATAGGCATCCTGCACGCGGCCGCAGTCGCGATGCGAGTCGCGGACCTCGCTCTGTTCGAGCAGACGGCGCAGGTTCGCCGCGGTCTTGATTTGTCCCGCATGTGGACGAGCCTTTTGAATGCGCTCGTCGAAAGCGACATTGGTTCCCTGGAGGGCATCGCACGCCATGGCGCCGATAACGTCGGCGGTGTCGACCAGCGTCTCCGCGGCCAGCAGCGCCAGAGTGCCAATGGCCAGCATCGCCTGTGTGCCATTGATCAGCGACACTGCTTCTTTCGCTTCGAGCGCCAGCGGCTTGATTTGTGCGCGCTTCAACGCTTCGGCACTGGCCATGCGCGCGGCTTTTTCGTCAAAGCATTCGCCTTCACCAATTAGAGCCAGCGCCAGGTGCGCCAGCGGCGCCAGATCGCCGCTCGCTCCCACGCTTCCCTGCGACGGCACCATCGGAGTCACGCCGCGATTGAGCATCTCGCAGATGGTGTCGATGGTGATGGCGCGCACGCCCGAGTTGCCCTTCGCTAGCGAGTTGGCACGCAGGAGCATCATGGCGCGCGTGTCGACGATCGCAAGCGGTTCGCCCACGCCGACAGCGTGCGAGCGCACGAGGTTGACTTGCAGTTCGCGGATCTGATCTCCGGCGATGTGCACATCGCTCAGCTTGCCGACGCCCGTCGTAATCGCGTAAGAAGTTTTATTGTTGGCGACGAGAGCGTCGACGACGGCACGGGCGCGGTTGACGGCCTCGCGCGCGTCGGGATCAAGAAGCACGGGCCGGCGGACGTCGATGTGCGCCACTTCGCGCACGGCTTCCAGCGTGAGATCGTTTCCGTTGATGCGCAGGGCGTTCAAGAGCAGTTCCCGGTTTCTGGTTTCGAGTTTTTCACTTTCCTTGCAAGACCACTCTGAACGGATACAACGTTGCTGTCATTACGCCCTTCTTTACGGCCGGATCGCCGTTCATGATCTGGCGGGCGGCATCTTCGGATTCGGCGCGGAAGACTGCAAGACCCATCGCATTTTCGTCGGTATTCAGGGTCCGGCCCACGAGGATTATGATGCCTTTCGCGGTGAGGTCCTGGAGATATGCGAAATGTTCGGCCACTACCGCCTGTTCCGAGTCGGTCGGGCCGGTGCGCAGCATATCTCCGCGCACGAGTTGCAGTCTGTAGAGGAACTCTTGCATCGGACCCTTCTTTCCTATCCCCCCACCGCGGCGCGAAACACCTTCATATATTTCTCCGGCAGCGCGCGGGGTTTCATTTGCGCATTGGCGACGATGTGCGTGGTCTCGCCTTCGGCCAGCAGCTCGCCAGTCTCCGCCCTGCGCAGTTCGTATCCGAAGCGGATCACTTTCTCCCGAACGTGTTTCAGGTACGTGCGCACGACGACCTCGTCATCATAGTGCACGGGAGCCTTGTAGCGGCAGCGGGCATCGACAACGGCGATGAAGCAGCCGTCTTCGCGCTCCATATCTTTATAGCTGAAGCCGAACTGGCGCAGGAGTTCTACCCGTCCCACTTCAAACCAGATGAAATGATTGGCGTGATAGACGACGCCCATCTGGTCGGTTTCGGCATAACGGACGCGGATGCGAGCTTCATTCACCGATGCGTTGAGTTCGCTCATCGGCCCGTCCATTTCGGCTTGCGCTTCTCGAGAAATGCCATAATCCCTTCGCGGAAATCGTCGCTCTCGCGGATGGCGGCATTTTCGCGGATGGCGGCTTCAATTTGCGAATCGAGTTCCGCGCGCGCGTGATCGGTCAGCAGGCCCTTGGTATAAGAAAGTGAGAGGGGACTGTTCTCCGCCAACTGGCGACCAAGTTCGCGGGCGCGGTCGAGCAACTTTTCCGCAGGAACGATCTCGTTGATCAGGCCCATTTTCAGGGCTTCCGCCGCGTCGAAAATGCGGCCCGTGAGCAGAAGGTCGCGGGCGATTTTTTCGCCGACCTGGCGCAGGAGGAAGGTCGAGACGATGGCGGGCACGAATCCGATGCGGACCTCGGTGTAGCCAAACTTGGCTTCCGGCACGGCGAGCGTGAAATCGCAGAGCAGGGCCAGCCCGGTGCCGCCGGCGATGGCCGCGCCGTTGACCGCGGCAATCGTTGGCTTGGGAAATTCATAGAGCGAGCGGAACAGCAGGACCATGGTTCGCGAGTCTTCGACATTTTGCTCGGGCGTGCGGCCGATCACGGCTTTCAGGTCGTCGAGGTCCATGCCGGAGCAGAAGGCCTTCCCCACCCCGGTCAAGATCAGAACGCCGGCGGAAGAGTTTCTCACTTCGTCCAGAGCGCGGATCAGATCGTCAATGAGTTCAAAGCTGACGGCGTTGCGCTTGTGGGGCCGGTTCAAGGTGATGGTGACGATGTCCGAGTCGAAAGCGAGTTGGAGCGTTTTGTAGTTCATCGTGGTTCTCAGCGCCCTCTCAGTCCGCCTCCTTTGAAGTTTTGTACCTCGCGCCGATCTCAGCCGTTGCCCTCAGCAATGCGTCCAACGGTTTCAGCGCGGGCAGTAGCGCGCCACGTTTGCGCAGGGTTTCAATTACTGTTTCCGTTGGAATATTCCCAACCAGGTCATCCTGCGCAAAGGGGCACCCGCCGAGACCGCCGATGGCGGAATCGAAGCGGCGACAACCGGCTTCATAAGCTGCGACGATTTTGGCGGCGGCCTGATCGGGCCGGCTGTGCAAGTGAACTCCGATTTCGAGGTAATCGTACTTCGCCATCACCGCGGAAACGACTTCCCGAATTTTTTCCGGCGAGGCTACGCCTACCGTGTCGGCAAGGGAGATCATGCGAATCTCCTGCAACTCGAGCAAGCCAATGGCTTCGACGACCTCTTCTACGCTCCAAGGGTCACCGTAAGGATTGCCGAAGGCCATCGAAATGTAGACGGCGGTTTCGAGCCCGGCTTCGTCGGCTTTCTTCTCGATCTTCTCCAGTTCCTCGATAGCGTCTTCCAAAGTCTGCCGTTGATTGTTCTGCAGAAATGTTGGCGAGATCGAATACGGAAAACCCAAGGTGCGCACGGCATCGGTCGCAATCGCTCGCTGCGCGCCTTTTTCGTTGACCACGATGCCGATGATTTCCACGTCGTCGGGCGGATCGAGTTCTTTCAGAACCTCTTCGGAGTCGGCCATCTGCGGGACGGCGTTGGGAGAAACGAAACTGACCGCGTCAATATGCTTGAAACCAGCGGAGATCAAGGCCTGGAGATAGTTGGTCTTGAGCTCGGCAGGGATCTGGCCTTTGAGCCCTTGCCAGGCATCGCGGGGGCATTCGACGAGTTTGACAGAATCGCTCATGCGGCGGTTGAAGACCGGGCCATCGGGTCGACGAAGGCTTTCCGATCACTCGATCACCCGATGGCCCGATCACCCGATTCTATGTTTGCAGCACTCCCACCTTGAACTCGGGCACGTCCGGATTTAGCGATGCCGCTTCCAGCGCATGCGTGATGGCCTGGCGCGTCTCCATGGGGTCGATGATTTTGTCGATCCAGAGACGGGCGGCGCCGTAGCGGGGATCGGTCTGCTCGTCATACGACTTCTTGACGGAATCGAAAAGTTCTTTTTTTTCTTCCTCGTTCAACTGTTTGCCGCTGCGCTCCAGTTGCTTTACTTTGATTTCCACCAGCGTGCCAGCGGCGGCGTCTCCGCTCATGACCGCGTATCTCGCGGTGGGCCAGGCGAAGACGAAGCGTGGGTCGAAGGCTTTGCCGCACATGGCGTAGTGTCCAGCTCCGAAAGAGCCACCGACGATGACAGCAATTTTGGGTACGACGGAGTTCGATACCGCATTCACCATTTTTGCTCCGGCCTTGATGATGCCGGTCCACTCGGCGTCGCGTCCCACCATGAAGCCGTTGACGTCGTGGAAAAAGACGAGCGGGATCAGGCTCTGGTTGCAGTCCATGATGAAGCGGGCCGCCTTTTCGGCGGACTCGGTGTAGATGACGCCGCCGAACTCGATGCGCTTGTGGCCTTCATGGTCAGTCTGGTGCGCGTGGAGTTTCTGGTTGGCGACAATGCCTACGGCGAAGCCTCCGATGCGCGCGTAGCCGCAGATCAGCGTTTTGCCGTACTCGGGCTTGTATTCGTCAAAGCGGCTTTCATCCACGATGCGCGCGAGAATTTCTTTCATGTCGTAGGGCCGCGCGGGCGAAGCATCGTAGACACCATAGATTTCTTCGGCCGGCATCGCCGGGTCCACGGGCTGTTTGCGATCCCAGAGCGACTGGCGCCGGTATCCCCATTTATCAATGAGCGAGCGGATGCGGGCGAGGCAGGCTTCGTCGTTAGGCTCGCGAAAGTCGACCGTGCCGCTGATGGCGGAGTGCATGGCGGCGCCGCCCAATTCTTCGGCGGAAACTTTCTGCCCGATGGCGGCCTGCACCAGCGCGGGGCCGGCGAGGAACAGGCCGCTGCCGTCGGTCATCAGCACGTGGTCGCACATCACGGGAAGATATCCGCCTCCGGCCACACACATGCCCATGATGGCGGCGATCTGCGGGATGCCCATGGCCGACATGACCGCGTTGTTGCGAAAGACGCGGCCAAAATCGTCAGTGTCGGGGAAGACGTCTTCTTGCAGAGGGAGGAAGACTCCGGCGGAGTCGACGAGGTAGATGGTCGGGATGCGATTTTCGATGGCGATGTTTTGCGCGCGGATGACTTTCTTCGCGGTCATGGGAAAAAAGGCGCCGGCTTTGACGGTGGCGTCGTTGACGATAAGCATGACCAAACGCGAGTTGATGCGAGCGAGTCCGGTGATGACGCCGGCGGCGGGAGCGCCTCCCCACTCTTCGTACATTTTGTGCGCGGCATAGAGGCCGAGTTCGAAGAAAGACCCGGGGTCGGCGAGGAAGTTGATGCGCTCGCGGGCGGTGAGCCGCGATTTGGCGTGCTGGCCTTCAATGGCTTTGGCGCCTCCGCCTTCGCGGATTTTTTCCTCTTCGTTGCGCACCTGGGCGACGAGTTCGGCGACCGCGCGCATGTTGGATTCGAAGCGGAGAGAGCTGGGATCAACTTTGGTGGGGAGAATGTTGTTGACGGAGAGAGCAGTGGAATCGGTAGGTTCGCTCATGAGGGCAGAATTCCAAATTACTTTCGAAACTATTTACTATACCAGCCGGGCGAAGTGCGGAGCGGAGGGATTTGGCTGGTAAACTCAGCTGCGGAGTCCGTTGTGGAGAGTGGATCAACCGTGTGGCGCAAGCTGGGGCCGCAAGCAGATTGGCAGATCGCTTTCGCGATCACGGCGGCATTGCGCGTGTTTTATACGGGAGTCGCGGCGGCAGCGGCGGTGTTTCTGCATCCGGATGCGCGTTTGATTCATAGCAACGCGTTCACTGAAAACTTGCCGCGCCGCATGGTCTGGCATTATGCGTTGCTTGGAGTTTGGGAGCGTTTCGATACGCTTTGGTATTTGCGCATCGCCGAGCGTGGATATGATTTGCCGGCGGGAGTGGTTTTCTATCCTCTTTATCCGTGGCTCATTCGGCGCTTGAGCGGGCTGGCCGGCCGATGGCTGCGGCTTTGCTGATTTCGACGGTGGCGGCGTTTTTTTATTTCTGGGGACTGCTACGTCTGGCGCGGAGTGAATTTCGCAAATGCGCAACCGCTGCGGACGCTGATGCTGGTCGGCGCGTGGCCCGCCAGTTTTGTCTTTTTCGCGGGATACACGGAGGCTTTGGCGGTGGCGTTGATGGTCTGGGCCGTCGTCTTGGGCGCGGGAAGAGCGTTGGGGGTTGGCGGCGGTGTGCGCTTTTGCTGCCGGGTTGACGCGGTCGGCGGGAACGCTGGCGTTGTGCCGCTCGCCATCATGGCGCTGGCGGCCGCGCAGCGCCCGGGCACGATGGCCGGTCGCGATCGCTCCGCTCGGATCGCTGGGATATTGGTTCTGGTTGCGGCAGACCGGGACGCTTCCGAGTGTGGCAGCGGCTTATCGGACGTATCTGGCATCACGGTACGTGGCAGGGTCCGTGGACGACGCTGTGGCGGGCGATTGATTCGTTGGCGGAGCGCTTCGATCGCTGTGCTGGCGATCAGCCTGTGGCGCTGATCTTTTTCTTCGTTGCGGTGAGTCAGCCTGCGGCGCCGGCTGTGCAGATGCGGATCGAAGACAGGTGTTTTTCGGCAGCCGTGATTGTGCATCTTCTGTTACGGACGTGTTGGCCGCCCGCTGCTGGGGACTCGCGGTATCTGCTGCCGGTGTATCCGGCTTTCTGATCGATGGGAAAATGGGCGGAGCAGCTGGAACTGGAAGCGCTTCGCATTTCTGTGCGCGGCGCTGTTTGCTTCGAATCTGGCGTGGATGTGGGCGTTTCTGAACTGGTCGTTGGTGCTGTAGCGCGCGGATTGTGTAGCGCGGACACTCCTGTCCGCGAACGCCGGCAGAATTTACCCTGAAAGTGGCAGAAGGGTACGCACGCGACACATGGATCATGCGAGGCGGTTGCAGTTGACGCAGCGCCTCGGCAACGGGATCGTCCGCGACTGCATCCACCAATCCAATTTCGAGCGCGCGGGCGGCGGAGACTTTTTCCGCGGCGATGAAAAGCTCCAGCGCTCGGCTCTTCCCGATCAGGCGCGGCAAACGTTGTGTACCTCCCCAGCCGGTCATGAGGCCAAGTGCGGCGCCGCCATGTCCGAAGACGGCGTGGGGCGCGGCGATCCGGCAGTGGCAGGCGAGCGCAAGATCAAGACCTCCGCCCATGCAGTGGCCTTCGATCGCGGCGATGACGGGGGCGGGATAGCTGGCGATTGCGTTCATCAATGCTTGTCCCATGGCGGAGAACCCATAGGCTTCGGGGCCGGACAATGTTAGTGCGGCGATTTCATTCAGGTCGGCGCCGACCGAGAAAAATTGGCGATTGCCCGCGATGATCAGTGGTTGAGTCTTCTTTCTCAGTTCGGCAAGAACAACGGTCAGCGCGAGCACACAGGCGCGGGTGAGACGGTTGGTGCCGTCGGGTGAAATGAGACGCAGAATGCGGGCCGAGCCGTCGGACTCGATTCGTAAGAAGAGAGAAGACACGGAAACATCTTACGTGAGCTCGCGTGGGGACAGCCGCCCTCGGCTGTCCGGCGGGGCGAAGCCCCGCTGCGATCATTGGCTGCGTGGATGAACCGACGGAACCCTCACGAGCTGCGCTCGCCTGGACAGCCGACGGCGGCTGTCCCTACGCAAAACTAAATCGCCGGCACGCCGTGCAGCTTCACGTGCTTGCGGATGAACTTAACAATGTCGTCCATTGGTGTGCCGGGCTGGAAGATGCCCGCCACGCCGATTTTCTTCAGGCCCTCGATATCCTGATCGGGAATGATCCCGCCGACCAGCACCAGTACGTCGTCCATTTTGTTTTGCTTCAGCAAGTCCATCACGCGCGGCACGATGGCGTTGTGCGCGCCCGAGAGAATCGAGAGTCCGATGACCTGCACGTCTTCCTGGAGCGAGGCGTTGACGATCATCTCCGGCGTCTGGCGCAGGCCGGTGTAGATCACTTCCATGCCAGCATCGCGGAGAGCGCGAGCAATCACCTTGGCGCCGCGATCGTGGCCGTCGAGGCCAGGCTTCGCGACCAGGACGCGAATTTTAGGCTCAGTAGCCACTGAGATTATTTAACCACAGTTGTGGACGAGACACCGAGAATTAGGGTGGCACGTAGTATCTGCAGACACTACCGGTTGGCAGAACCGGCGAATTGACTCATTGAGGCATTGAATGCAATGGCTCAATGCCTCCATAGCCCCGCTGAGCTGCTGCGATGAAACAACCGCCTGCCGATCGTCCAACACGCCGCTGACGCACGAGTTTCCAATCCGCTGCAGCCTCTGATATGATCTCATTGACAATTCAAGCACACAAGCAAGCGTGCTCCCACTCCTCAGTAGCTCAATGGCAGAGCATCCGGCTGTTAACCGGAGGGTTGTAGGTTCGAGTCCTACCTGAGGAGCCATTCTTTTGCCCGCATAAATCCAACGTAACCTTGACTTCGCCTCCGAATTGTCCCTACGATTGTCCTAATCTCCTCGGACAGGAGAGCCATGACATTCACAATCTTTCGGCGTCACAACAGGAAAAGGTGCCACAGCAAGAACCGCTACGACCCGCGATGCGGGTGCCCATTGCATGTGCAATTCGTGTGGAAAAACGGAAATGCTGTGTTCGAGGGCAAGAAACTCACCTACCAAAACAAGTGGTCTTTGGACACCCGAAGCTGGTCTGAGGCACAGTCCAAAAAGAAGGGACTGGAGGAGCGGCTGAAGGATTTCGCCGAAGGAAAAGTAGTGCCCAAAGGCATGACTGTCGAAGCAGCATTGCAGGAATGGTACGAATTCCGTGACCAGAACGAATTGGACAATACCAAGGCGAAACTGATGGGGACTAAGCTTGTGGAGTGGTGCGAGAAGAACAACATTCTCCTCCTGACCGCTCTCACCACCGACAAGATCATCAAATGGCGTCTGACGCTGCCGTTTCGTAGCGGGGACAGCAGCAGCTTGAGCGTTCACTGGTCTGTTATTGGGGGATTCTTTTCGTGGACTGCGGGGATGGGCTACATCGAGAAGTCTCCAATCCCGAACCCCAAGATCAATCCAGCGTTTCGCATCCGCTACGACAAGGCGGAAGTTAACCCGCCATCCAAGAAGCAAGTCGAGAAGATTCTGGCGACCGCCACGGGACAAGTCCGGCTCTTGTGCCAGTTGTTGCGTGAGACAGCAATGGCGCTCGTCGATGCCATGAAGTACGGGATGTCGCACGAGGACGCCGAGAAATACGGGCTGTCGAAGCCGGAGCGTCGTCCGGTGATTCAGGACAGGGTCGTTCGTGGAAACCGCACCAAGACCAACGAACGCTACCGGGTGCGCATCAGCGAGTCATTAGCGAAGCAGCTTGACGCTCTGGGCGAACCTGCTTTCCCCGGCACATATACCCTGTGGCGTGAGCGCGTCAACAAAGTCATCAAGGAGGCAGGCGTCAAGACGACTCCGCATGGCTTCAGGCACTACAGAATCACTGAGTGGCTTTCGGCTGGTGCGCATGTTGACGACGTGGCGGACATGGTGGGCACGTCGTCCAAGGAAATCCGCAAGACGTACCGTCACTGGATTAAGGAAGCTGAAGACCGCTTGGACGAAGTACAGCGTGAGGCGTGGTTGAAGATGGGGCTGGACGAAAACGGAAACGAGGTTGTCCAGTAGAGGATTATTCGAAGCGTGCTGGCTCAGCCGTTCACAACTGCCGACCCCCGCTCAAAATCCAGATCGATCTTCTGCCGCCCAGCCTTAATCGCCGCCTCAATCATTCCGCGCCTTCGACCGATTGAGGATTGCCATGATTCCTGCGAGGTGCTGTCGTTCCTCCGGCGTCATCAAGTGAATGTCCTTAATCTTCAGCCCGTAACACGGATTGTCCGTGAACTTCTCGGTCGCCAAGGTCAGGACGACATCCGTCAACTCGACATTGCCACAGGACATCCTGAGCGTTTCTAATTGCTCGGGCTGCCGGACGCGCATCTGGATCGGCATGAGATAGTCGTAGCTAATCCCGACGACACGGTTACGAGGCTGGTCGATCAAGATGAGAACGACCTTGGCTTCCTTGAGAAGCTCCCCCGTCTCGACGATGCGGAGCATTCCCGGTTGAATGTCTGCCTTGTCGGATATCGGTTGGTCGATGCTGAGCGTCAGCGGTCTGACCTTCCACATTCGTTCGGTTTTTACTGATGGGAATAGGGAAGACATGGCGGACACTCCCGTTGCACCTGTAGATTAGTAGCTGAACGGCGTATCGCAGCCGCCACGGTGAGACGGTGCTCGGACGATCCGGCACGCTCTTGAGCAACACTCTGCGAATGGCTCCGTCACGAAAGCGGGCGACGAGTTCCTGTCAGACCGGCCATACACGCCGAGCAGACGGCAAATGCTTGAAAGCCGACACACTCAATGCGCCCCTCGCCGGCGCTTTTGAGCCGGGGCGTGCGAGGCACTCACAAACCGAAGCATACGGAGCTTCCCACATCTCACGTGCTTCGAGCGTTGCGTTGTCCAAGAGCACGAGCAACACAGTGTCGCAAGGTGCATCTAGTTTGATGCGGGACATGCGCTGTCCCGGCTTGGCTTTTGCACCGTAGGCACGCCCTTTTATCTGTATCCGCTCTTTGCCGCGTAGCGCATCACAGCCGACTGTACGGACGGGGACGAGTGTTAAGCCGAGAATTTCGGCGGCGACATACTCTGCAACCTCCCCGGTGACGCCCAGAGGTTTTCCTGTCAGCCGATAATATTCCACCGCCAACGGTTTCACTTTCGCAAGAATTTCGCGTACTCGCGCTTCGTTTTCCCTCATGTATTCTGAGCCCGCTGCTGAGCCCGTTGTGAGCGGGTTCTTTCCCTCTTTCAGTTCCTTAATGTACCGATTAACGAGTGCGGGCACCACCACCCTTTCAAGAAAATGCTCCACTTCAGGGCGCAATTTTCTTGTGTTAGCGTCAGCTTTACGTGTGCTTTCAGCGGGACTCTCCATCCGCATCCTCCGAACAGCGCCGGGTTACCCCACTCTCCCGAAGGGCAGCCTGAGTGACCGAATTTTCTACGTGCTATGCTTCGAGGTCAAATGACACGATTCAGATTTCGAGGTGTTGATGGAAGCGACATTGACCCGACCCAATGGTTATGCATCTGGGCCGACCGCTATCCCATTGAAGACTACGCAGAATACGACCAGTTGATTGCAAGACATAAGTCGCTTTTCGCCGCACACTTCGAACAAATCGGCAAGTGGAAGGACAATGCCCGATCAAGAGACCTGCATCGGAGCTGTTGATAGAAATTAAACTGTCGTGCTCATCGCGAGTAGTGTTGAATCGCTCGCTGGTGCTCCCAGTGATGTTGTTCTGCTCGTCCCTCACGATTGTCTCAAACGAACCAACGTAGCCAGTTGTGACCGACCCGATGATCCGGCGCTTGCCGTCGCGAATGAACTCCTTCTCTAGTGACATGTGTCCCTCCTACCGTATATATACCAACGGCGTTCGCAGAATCGATAGGAATCCCCAGAAACTTTTGAGGAGTAGCACACCCGATTGCAGAAAGTAGCACACCAGTAATCCGTTCTGGTGATTACTCAAAATATAGTCCTGAATTCCTATCGATTTTCGAGATCAACTGGGTATAACAGCAATGCAGGTGAATGCGTGCACCCCTACTACAGCGGAGATAAAGAAGTCGGCTTGGAGGACCTCATCCAAGAACAGCGAAGCCTCGCTCGTTCCAAGAATCCCTTCGAGCGGGTGGTCGGCTCGCTCTGCATCGGTGCGATTCTGAAGGAACAACTTGTGCGTTTGCCCAACAGCGCCATTAGCCGTGTATGACGAGATCGGCGTTGTCAAGCACACTTCGGCGGAGGGGTGAGGGTTGGGGGTTGCTTTTGCTTTTCCTCTTCCCCAGCGTTTTTGCTTTTGGTGTTGCTCTTGCTTTTGCCGGGCTGCGCCAGGAACACAAAGCCGGGGAGAAGATGTTCGTGGACTGGGCTGGGGCAACGATCCCCGTGTATGACGCCACGACGGGGCAAGCCTGGCCGGCATCGCTGTTTGTTTCCGTGCTGGGCGCAAGTTCTTACACCTACGCGGAAGCGACTCGTGATCAGCAACTGGAAGCCTGGATCCAAGCGCACATCCACGCGCTGGAATTTTTCGGAGGCGTACCGACACTGGCGGTGCCCGATAACACCAAGACGGCCGTCACCCGAGCCTGCCGTTACGATCCGGATCTGAATCCCACTTATCAAGAGTTCGCAGTGCATTACGGGATGGGAGTCGTGCCCGCGCGTCCGTACAAGCCGCGGGACAAGGCGAAGGCCGAAAGCGGAGTACAAGTCGTCGAACGCTGGATCGTAGCGGCGCTGCGAAACCGGAAGTTCTTTAGCCTGCCGGAACTCAATCAGGCGATCCGCGAGTTGCTGGTGCGCTTGAACGAGCGTCCTTTTCGCAAACGAGACGGATCGCGGGCCAGTCTGTTTCACAGCCTGGAGAAATCGGCACTCGCACCGTTGCCGGCCGAGCGTTTCGACATGAGCCAGTGGTCGCGTGCCACCGTCAACATTGACTATCACGTCGCCTTCGACGAAGAACGCGCACGAGCTGACGCGGCGGGCGATGGACTCAGCCCAGCACAACAACGCCAAAGAGACGGCGGCAGCATATCAGGCAGCGGCGGCTCTGCGCGAGGTGGAGTCTGGCAACCGGGAGTTGGCGCGTGCCGAGGCCAAGGCGGCGTTGAAGCTGGCCACGAACCGCGATGTGCAGGCGATAGCGGCGCTGGCCCTCTCGCGGGCAGGCGATACGGCAGCGGCGGAAAAACTGGCGGCCGAACTCGACAAGACCTTCCCGCTGGACACGCTGGTCCAGAGGTATTGGCTGCCCACCATCCGGGCGGGGGTCGCGTTGCAGCGCAAAGACCCGAACCGTGCAATCGAACTATTGAAGGTGGCGGGCACGGTCGAACTTAGCGGTCTAACAGGGGACCTCGACATATTGATGAGCCCCGCTTATGTGCGTGGGGAGGCCTATCTCATGCTGCACGACGGCAACCGAGCGGCAGCGGAATTTCAGAAACTCATTGATCACCGAGGATTGGTGGTGAACTTCCCATGGGGCGCACTGGCCCGCCTCAAACTGGCGCGTGCCTACGCCATGCAGGGCGACACGGCCAAAGCCCGCGCCGCCTATCGGGATTTCCTGACCCTCTGGAAAGACGCCGACCCGGATGTTCCCATCCTGAAGCAAGCCAAGGCGGAGTACGCGAAGCTGCAGTAGCTGTTGCAAAATCCCCATTGCGCTCATCGTGGTCAAAGATTCAAATCGTCTGGTTACAACAGTTAACCGCGAGAGTGCGTCAATATCCTGTGACATGGACGCCTTCCCTGAATTCATGAAGCATCCCGCCAACAGGATCGCCCACTCCAATCAGGCCAAGCTTCCCGAGCAAGGCAAACCTGAAAATATTCTGCGGCAAAACTCGGCACGTCCCCATGATCAGGAAAAGATCTCGTTCCAGCCATAGCTGCAAACCTCACGGATGACGCCGGCAGCTTCTGCCAACTGAGAGGCATTGCGGTACCTTTCGCGCGGCGCGAGAAGAAAACCTTCGGGGATCAGCGGCGGGGCAAGCAGGATCTTGAGCATCCACTGGTTGAGGTCGGAGAAAAGCGGCGCGGACTCCGGCAGCCAACAATCGCCCAAACACTCCCGGCGCTGCCAGCTGCGTGTACAACGTGATCAGGCCTCCGAGAGAGGAACCGCCCAATTCGGTATTCTCCGGCCCCTTCAATACAGGATAACGCTCTTCGCGATCAGCGGCATCACTTCACGCCGCAAAAAAATCCGGATAGCGCTTCCCCTTCGCGTGGAAAACTCTGGGATCTCGTGACTTGTGAGGAATGTATTCGCGAGCACGCTCCTTCGTATTGTCGATGCCAATAATAATGAGCGGAAAAACTCTCTTCTCGGCGATCAACCGCGCCGCCGTCTCGCCCACTTGCCAGTCAACTCCGGCAAAGGTCGTTGCCGGATTGAACAGGTTCTGCCCGTCATTCAAGTAAAGGACCGGAGAGCGCGTCGCACCCCGGCCGTCGTAATCGGGAAGCAGCCAAACCCGCACCAGTCGCGTGTTCCCGAAGATACGGCTGCCGAGTTCATGCAGCCACACGTTGCCCTTCGAAACCGGCAAGGCAGCGTTGGCGGCAGGCTTCGTCCTCAGTTTCGGTTTTCGCGTTGTGGGCCGGGACATGGTGAACGGGTCGTGAACTTTCCGCTCTCAGCTGTCAGCTCTCAGCTTTCAGCAAAACATTCCGGCCAGGCACTTGGGTACTGGCTACTGGGTACTGGCTACTGGCGACTGCCTCTCCACCAGATTACCGCCGTCAATATTGTCGTCGTCGCAATCACCGCCAGCGAACTCAAACATAAAATGCACCAGGCTCCCAGCACGCGCGCCTCAATGTAGGTCAGGTACAAGGCAAACGCCAGGCCTGCGGCGGCAGCACCGAAAAGCATTGCCGGAGTCTCGCGCCGCTCGCGATACACGGTGGCCAGCCCCGCCAGCGCCCCGTACCCGAGCATCCCAATCAGCGCGACCGGGATTCCGAAGATTGACGAATATTCGCTGCGGTTCACGATGTCGCAATTGAACGTTTCCCCGATGTCGCAATACGCCGTCTTTGAGGTCGCGTAATGATGCTGCAGCGACACCGACGACACCGCAATTCCGCACACCGCCAGAATGGCGACCAGACTCATCAGACGGTTTGTCAATTCGGTCACGGCAGCGCGCACCCGGTGCGGTCGCTCAACTCTTCCAGAGTAAAGACGCGCTCCACTCGTTCGCCCGTCGGCGGAAACTGCCAGGTGGGATAATGCTTGATGCCTTCGTCTTTGCAAACCTGCGACACTCCATGCAAGTCGCCTTTGATGCCGCACTCCACGTAGGGAACGTACTCGAACGAAGCGCCGAACTTTTCCTTTTGCTCCACGCAATGCGGACACCAATACGCCCCGTACATCTTCACGCCGCGCTCCGTCAGACAGCGTGCGAACGCATCGTGCCGATGCTGCGTGCGGTTGCCGAGATAGTAGGCCAGCCCAAACGCCGCCAAGATCAGCATCGCATAGACCGCGATGCGCCTCCAATTCCGGTTCGCAGTCTTGATCCCCAGTTTTTCGTTTCGCCGTTCCCTTCGTTCCTGTGACATGGAGTTTTTATATCACGATTGCTGGAGAGTACAGACGGGGGTTGCCCCGTCTCACACCACGACCCGCAACGCCGAGGGCAGCACTTCGATCGTCCGGCACTCCAGCGTCAGCACCTCGCCGTCGACCATCACATCCACCGGCCCGTCGAGTTGAAACTCGACACGCCGAACCGCCTGCCGCTCCGCCAGCGGATGCCGAGTGTGCGTGCCATCATAAAGTGTCGCCAAATTTCGGATCAGCCCCAGCCGCCCTATCGGCCCCCATCGCACGTACTCAATCAATCCGTCATCGGTAACCGCATCGGGCGCGATCATCATCGTGCCGCCCGTAAACTTGCTGTTGTTAAACGTCAGAAACAGGCAGCGCCGCGAATCGAACTCTCGCTGACCCTCCACACCGCAGCGGAAACGGGCGCCGATCGAGCCGCGCCAGACAAAGAAAAATAGACAGCAGATACCCGAACTGCCCCAGCCCCAGAAACCGCCGGTGCCGCAGCGCCGCCACGTCCGCCGTAAACCCCACACTCAGCAGATTGGTGTAGTAGATCGCTCCCTCTTTGTGCGCCAGACAAAAAACATCGCAAGCCCGCGAACGCCGCGCTTCCAGCGCCTGCATCGCATGTTCCAATCCACTTTTGCCGGAAGCCAAGTCCTCGAAATCGCGCAAGAACGAATTGCCCGTACCCAGCGGAAGAAATCCCAGCGTAGGGATCTGATCTTCCGCGTGTGGATTCTCCTGAGCGCTTATAGCTGAGACTGAGAGCTGCTCTCCGGAAACAGCCCGTTGACGATCTCATAGGAAGTTCCATCGCCGCCCACCGCCAGAAATTTCCGATAGCCGCGCCCATAGGCCTCGCGCGCAATCCGAGTAGCGTCGCCAGCCGCGCGAGTCTCCGCTGTCTCCAGCGCAATCCCCGCCGCCCGCAGCCGATCGAGCGCCGCTCCCACCCGCTCGCCGCATCGCCCACCACCCGCCGCCGGATTGATAATGGCAAGAAAAGTTTCGTTCACGTCTAGGCTCTCGGCTGTTAGCTCTTTCAGGTCGTCAGTTGCTGAAGCTCGCAGCGATTCTAGCGCAGTGACTGAAAGCTGATAGCTGAGAGCTGACAGCCAACAGCTAGATTCCCACCACTCCCGCCCGCGCCGCGCCCGCTCCAATCTCCGCCGCCAGTTCTCCGCGCTTGATCTTCAGCGACGCCGTCCGCGGAAAATCTTTCTCCCACACCAGATACCCGCCGACGCGCTTGAAATCGGCCAGTCGCCGGTTCCGCGCCACCATTTCCTCGCGCAAGCGATCGTCGAACCTGCTGATTCTGCTCCAGTCTCACCACCACCACCAGCATCTCGTTACCCAGCGTTTTCTGCGGCCACAAATAATTCGCCGCAAACACGCAGAATTCCTTCACCGGCAGACCATCAAACACCGCCTCGATGTCCTCGGGATAAATATTCTTTCCACCTTCGGTGACGATCATATCTTTCTTGCGCCCGACAAGCTGCAGGTGCCCATGCTCTTCAAAGCGCCCCTGATCGCCCGTCAGCAGCCAGCCTTCGACGATCGTCTGCGCCGTCTGTTCCGGGTCATCGAGATAATGTGACATGACTGCGCGGCTTCGCACCGCTACTTCCCCAATCCCGTCGCCATCCGGATTCAGCACGCGCACCTCGCTTCCGGGCAGCGGCTTTCCCACCGTATCCGCGCGAAACGGTTTCAGATCGTTGAGCGTCACCGCCGTGCAAGCTTCCGTCAGCCCGTACCCGCACGTCACCGGAATTCCTATATCGTAAAAAAACTGCAAAGTCGAAGGATCCGTAAACGCTCCGCCAACGATCAATGCCCGCAGTTCTCCGCCAAATGCCTTGTGCACTTGCGGCAGCAGATGCCGGCTGAGATTCACCCGCGGACGCCCTCGCGTCAGCATTTTGTTCAGCCCGATCAAGCGGTCCAGCATCCACCGCTTTCGCGGCTTCAATTCATCAAACTTCGCGCGCAGTCCGCGTTCCAGATTCTTCAGCACCATGGGTACCAGGCTCACATAAGTGATGCGATAGCGCACAAACGCATCGCGCACAAACTCCGGACGCAGGGTTCGCAAATGAACCACCGTAGCTCCGCAAACGAACGGCCCGATAAATCCCACCATGAAATCAATTGCGTGATTCGTCGGCAGAATACTCAAGTAGCGCACGCCCGGCCAAAATGGATACCACGCCGTCAGCGAAGTGCATTGCTCCAGATAACTGTCGTGCGTGAGCACGCATCCCTTGGGGCGTCCGCCCGTCCCCGACGAATAGACGATGCACGCCGTGTCTTCCCGTTGCCGCGCCACAAACTGCGGCTCGCCCTTTCTCTTGAATTCCTCCCAGCGGTAAGCGCCCCGCAAGTCCGCGCCCACCGGCGCTTCCGTCACCAGCACAATCTCCGCTGTGAGTTTTGCGAACTCCGGCGATTGCGTGATCGCCCGCCACAAGTAGTATTCGACCACCAGAAACCGCGCCTTCGAATGCGCCAGCAGTTGCAGATGTTCCGCCGCCGTCAACTTGTAATCCAGCGGAACCAGCACGCCGCCGCAGAAAAAAATCGCGTATGCCGAAATCAGCCACTTCGACTGATTCGTCATGATGATCGCCGCGCGGTCGCCCGCCCTGAAGTCGGCGTCCTCCAGCGCGCGGCAAAGCGGACGCGCCATTTCCTTAAAGTCGGAATAGGTAAGCCGCACTTTTTCGCGGTCGCGATCGGCTTCAATCAGGCAGGTTTCCTTCGGCCAGCGCTCCAGCGCATCCTTAAGCGCCGCGCCCAGGCTGGCATATTGACGGAGATCAAGCATAGAAAAGAAAGTGGTCAGTGGCCGGTGGTCAGTGACCAGTTACTACTTGTCGCGGAGCAGTTATGATCGCCAACTGCCCACTGCCTACTCACACCGATCACTGCTTCTACAGCCGCGCCTGGATCCGATTCGCCAGCGTCCGGAAATCCGACACGCCCTGCAGTTCATAATCCGGCAACTCGATGCGGAAGTGGTGCTCCAGTCGCGTCAGTAAATCGAGCGCCTGCAGGCTGTCGATGCCCAGCGTCTTGAAAAAATCATCGTCAGGAGTAAGCTTTTCCCGCGGCACCTTAAAATGCAAAGCTGCAAGACTCAGAATTTCGTCGAGCGTGCCATCGGTCGTCGGCATAAGCACTGCGCCTTTCAATTACAAATTACAAATCACCAATTACAAATTCACGGCAAGTACGGCTGCGCGTCCGTGCTCTCCACGAACTTGCGCAGCCCTTCTTCGACCGCCGGACGCGAATAAAGGTCGCAAAAAATGTCAATCTCCCGCTTCAACTCCTCATACGGGATCGGTTTCACAAACCGCTTCGCCGCCGCCGCTGTCCGCCGGTCAAACTTTCCGACCTGGCTGGCCGTGGCGCGCGCCACTCGCAACGCCTCGCCTTCGGCGGCAATCTGGCTTACGAGGCCAATTTGCTGCGCCTTCATCACATTGAAGCTGCGCCCGGTGAGCAGCAGATCGCGCACCACCGCATTGCCCAAATCCCGCTTCAGGCGCGGAATCCCGCCGAATCCCGGAATCAATCCCAGCCGCAGTTCGGGAAAGCAAAATCGCGCCATGCGATCCGCAATAATAATGTCGCAGACCAGCGCCAGCTCAAACCCGCCGCCAAACGTCACCCCGTGCACCGCCGCGATCGTCGTCAGCGGCGCCGCATCAATCGCGTTCATCACAGAGTGAATCCGCTCCAGAAACTCCCGCACCCCGCGCAGGGCTGCTCCCTTTTCCATCTCTTGCCCGCGCTGAAATAACTCGCGCAAATCCGCGCCCGCCGAAAACCCGGCCTTCAACGTCGAATGGACAATCAACGCATGCGCTTCATTTGCCAGCTCCGGCAGAGCCGCGGCAAATTTCTCCAACTCCTCCAGTGTGAGCGATCCGATCTCGTTGCAAGGATCGCGATGCAATGCGAGCTCAATCGCCCCATTCACAATCCGCCACGAAAGCTGTCTGCCCTTTGAAGTCGTTCATGCCGTCTTCGTCGCCTGGTTCTTCGAGGCCTGGTTCTTCGAGACTTCATACATCGCATCAATCTCGTTTCGAAACCGCTCTGCAATCAAGTCGCGCTTCAGCTTCCCGTTCGCCGTCAGCAGCCCGTTCTCGATGCTGAACGCTTCCTCCACCACATGAAACGCCCGCACCTGCTTGTAATGTGGAAGGCCCGGATTCACCAGATCCAGCGCCGCCTGCGTTTTCTCGCGGCTCACTTTGCCCGTGACCAGCGCCGCCAGATATCCGCGCGCATTGCCCACCAGCACCACCTGGTTCGCGCCCGGCAACTCGTGCAGAATTTTATCCTCAATCGGCTCCGGAGCAATGTTATGCCCCGACCCCAGAATAATCAGGTTCTTGATGCGCCCGACAATTTTCCAGTTTCCGTTCGCGTCCACTTCGCCCTGATCGCCGGTATGAAACCAGCCGTCGCGCAGCACCTTTGCCGTTTCCTCCGGACGACCCCAGTATCCCGGAAAAATATTCGGCCCGCGCACCACGATCTCCGCATTCTCCGCGACCTTCATCTCCACGCCCGCAATCGCCGGCCCCGCCCGCCCCGGAATGACCGGCGCATCCGGATCATCCATGGTGCAGATCGCCGTCGTCTCCGTCAGGCCGTACACCTGCAACACGGGGATGCCCAGCATCATAAAAAATAGTTGCGTCTCCACGCTCAGCGGCGCCGAGCCGCAAATCAGCGCGCGCAGCTTGCCGCCGATCATCTTCTTTCGAATCGTAGGAAACACGAGCCGATTCGCCAGCCCGAGCCAAAGCCCGTCCCCGGCGCGCGCTTTGCCCTCCTGCCGCCGCACCCACGCGCCCTTTGCCTTGGTGTACACCTTCAACGGAAATCCGCCCGTCTTCCAAAGCTGCTCGTCGACCGCTTTGCGCATGCGTTCGAGAAGCGCGGGAACATTCAGAAAATAATCCGGCGCTGCCAGCCGCATCTCCGCGGCAATCTTCCCCAGATCCGTATTCAAAGTCAGCTTGCTGCCGCGCAGCAGGCAGGTCAGCATCATGATCCACGAGCCCGCAAAGCAAAGCGGCAGGTAATGAAACACAGCGTCCTGCGCCGGATGCGTCTTCGTCGGATGACTCCCCATAAGCTGATCCAGTCGCCCCGAAGTGCAACCCAGCATGTGCCCGACGTTGCCCGCATTCAGCATCACGCCCTTCGCCTCGCCCGACGTGCCCGAGGTGTAGATGATCGTCGCCACATCTTCTTCTGCCACCGCCAGCGCCGGATTCTCCACCGGCCCGCGTCCTGCCGTGAAAACATTTTCAAAGCAGAAATACGGAGGCGCTTCCGGCCACGCCTCGACGATCGCATCGGCCAGCGACTGCTCGCCGCAAGCAATCACCGATGGCCAGCAATCCTTCATCATCGCCACCAGTTCAGCCGGCGCCTGCCGCGCATACAGCGGCACCACCGTCAGTCCCTCCGCCATGATGGCCAGATCCATGGCCACCCACTGCATCGAGTTATGCGCCAGCAGCGCGCACCGGTCGCCCTTCTTCAGCCGCAACCGCCGCAGATAAGCCCGCGCCACCTGCACCTGAGCCAGCAACTGCCGCGCCGTAAGCGGAACCGCCTGCCCATCGCGGAGCTCCTGCAGCACGACGGCATCGCCGCTGCGCTTCCAGGCTCGCAAAAATTTGTTCGAGAAAAGTCATACTGTTTCCAGGATATGTCAATCCGTTTCGCGAATCGAAGTGGCTGACTTTTAACGAGCTGCACGCTACCCGTACGCCGCCACCAGTTGCTTCAAGCCCTCGCTCATCGGCGGCAGATATTCCTCCCAGCTCCATTCTCCGCGGCGTGTCGGAAATTCCGGATACCGCCGCTGCACTTCTTCTTCGAAATACACGCCCATGCGCGCCATCAATTTCAAATTCCTCACCACGCTGCGCGCGATTCCGTCCGCAATCCGTTCCCCGTCGCGATCCAGAATTTCAATCGCCGCCAGAGTCCGCGCCTCCAGGTCCGGATCGTCCACGTTCATCAGCAACTCCTGATGTCCGCGTTCGTTCATCAGATTCCGGATGCGCTCATCCATCGTGATCCCCGCCGACGCCACCAGCGCCGGCATCGAAGTCACAATCCCGTGATAGCGCGATGACACCATCATGCGGCAAGCCCGCAGAATACTGACCATCTGGTACATGTTGTAATCGTCCGAGGTCAGCACCGGAACTCCGCCCAGCTTCTCTGCAATACGGCGGCAAGGCCGGGCATCCAATGCGCTCGCTCGCCGCCATGATCACGAACACATTCTTCTTCTGACGAAACGCGGCCACCGCCTTGGCAATCGAATTCAAATAATGTTCGTAAGCCCGGTCCGCCTCGGGCCCGGCATTATGAAAGTAGGGCCCGCGGTAGTGGCTCTCTTTGTATGCGCCGGTCAGGCTGTGCAGCGCCGCCTTCCCCACCGACGCCTTCACCGGCCACTCAAACGGATTGATCGGACACACCACCAGCACCGGAGTCTTTCCATCCCAACCCACATCGCGCAGCGCTTTCTGCCCATATTCCGCGCCCAGCGGCTCAAACGTCCACGCCGTGTCCGTGCCCAACTCCGTCGGCACGCCCAGTTCGCGCAGAATCTTCCGCGATTCCTCATTGCGCGTGATCACCAGCGAATTCCTGCAATAGCGCCCGCACATCTTCGCGACCAGCGGATCCATGTGTCCGGCCTCGGCGCCGTAGCCGACCGACAACTTGTTCTCCGCCGCCGCAATTCCCAGCGACCCGATCATCATCGTCGCCAGCGCATTTGCGAATTTCGACTTGAACATCGAACCTTCACACGCCACCACACCGTGATGCTTGGGCACTTCATTCGCCAGGAAGGGAGGGAAAATATCCGGCAGCCGCACCTGCGACGTGCCTTCGAAATATCCACGCGAACGGTCGAAATTAAACGTCATCATGCTGAGGTCGACGTTCTCCGGCCCCAGAATCCGCCGGATCTGCCGCAGCATCTCCTCCACTCGCACATCCGATCCCGTGTTGCGCGTCCCGTTGTAACCCGCAAACAGCAGCTTCAGTTTCTCGCCCGGTTGCCACGGCTCGCCCTTGCCCATCATCCACTGAATTTTCTTGCCCTCGATAATGCTCGATACCCACGCTTCCAGAACGAAGTCCATCATGCGGCAGAACCTCCCGCCTTTGTGCTCTCCGGCCAGGCTTGATATGGATATTCAAAATTGTGCTCGCGGCTGAACCGGAGCAGTGGAAAACTGTATTGCGAAAACGGCGCCGGCTTGCGGCCCATTTCCGTGGTGACCCGCGTGTTATCGAAAACCGTATTCCAGGTCAAGTACGGCAGAAAAACCTTCATCAGCGCCGCTCCGCGCCCCACCGCCCCTTTGCGGTTCGCCAGCGCATTAACGATGGAGCCGAACGGCTTCTCGAGGATGGGCAAAAACAGCGGCCCGCGCTTGTTCTGCTCCGCTGCCAGCGCTCTGGTCAATTCCCGAAAAGTCTGCGCATCGTTGCCCGAGGAAAGATGATAGGTATCGTGCTCGGGATTCGCCTTCATGTGCAAAGTCGAAATCGCATCCGCCACGAAGTCCACATTCACAATGTCAATCTTGTCATGCGGACGAAACGGCAGCACCGGCAATCCCGCCAGGAACACGAACGACCGCACCATGTCGAACTGCGTCGTCTGCGGATAGCGGCTGTCCCCCAACACGATACTCGGCCGGAAAATCGTCAGCGGCACATCCGGCAGTAACTCGCGCACCATGTGCTCGCAGAATTTCTTCGTCCGCGCATACGGATCGTAATCCGAGCGTTCCCACTCAATCGACCGGTCTTCCAAAACAACTTCGTGGCTGCGTTTCCCCGCCACCGCCACCGTGCTCACGTTCGAAAACCGTTGCAGCCCGTGATAGTACTGCGATTGCCGCGCCAACTGCACCACTTCCAGCGTCCCGCGCAGATTCACATTCAAACAACTTTTTTCCGACTTCCGATTCAGCGAAGCCGCGCAGTGGATCACCGAATCGGTGCGTGTGCACGAGCCGGTCGTAATCGCTGGCTTCGAGCCCGAACTGCGGCGCAGTGAGATCGCCGCGAAATATCCGTATCTTCGCCTGCAAGTATTCGTAGAACTTGGGGAAACGGCAGGTGCAGCTGCAAGGCCTGCCAAAGCCGCAGCTCCGCGTCACGCGGATCGCGTCCGCGCACCAGCAGATTCAAGGTCGCGTCATGCTGCTCCAGCAGATTCGCGGCGACATGCGCGCCGATGTACCCGGTCCCACCGGTCAGGAAAATTGCCACGTTGCTCCGTTTGTCCCCGTCTTCATCGCATCGCCATTTTCGGTTGGTTTTCCGGATGCCGGCGGCATCTGCAGCACGCGCGGCGCGCGCATTTCCAGTGGACGCCCTTCAATCAGCGGATACGTCCACCGCCGCAATGCCGGAATATGAATGTCGATCCAATACTCCCACCAGTCCAGCCCCGCCGTGTCATAACCGAAAATTTCTTTCTCTTCCGGCGTCAGAGCCTGCGACAACTTCTCTACATTATCCGCGACAAAGTCGTGCTCGTTGTGCAGAATAAACGGCTCGAACAGGCCCACTAATTTTTCCACGCGCTCCAGGTTGCGCTCCGTTTTCGCCAGCGGCTTCTTCATCGAAGATGGCAGCGGAGACATCACCCGCTGAATCGACTTGATAATCATCTTCTGCGCCGGCGCCGACATGCGGTTATAACGCTCTTTCGAAACCGGAATCGCATCCATCCGCAACCGCAGCCAATATTCCAGACCTTCCTGCGCCCGATAGTGACGCCGGTGTCCCAGGCTCGTCAACTCAATCGACCGCCCCATGTCGCACGGATTCGTGCACCGACGTCGCCAGTTGATACAGCGGATCGTGCCGCCGCTCCACCAGCGCTGCGCCAATCAGCGTCATCCCCGCGCACACCGCATCCACCGGAATAATGTCCAGCCGCTTGCGTTCGTTCGAAGGCAGTTGCCGGAACGCCGTCCCCAGCAGATACGACAGCGACGCCGAAGTATTGATCCCCTCATTCCACCCGCGAAACGGCTTCGCGACCGAAGTCTCGACAATTGCCGGGCGCACAATCGCAATCGGCAGCCCCGCGCCATGCTTCGCAATCATCGACTCCGCCAGGCTCTTGGTAAATGTGTAAGTATTCGGCCAGCCCAACTCCTTCGCCCGCCGTGTGCCCTCTTCCGTAAGATAATTTTTCAACCACCGGACCTTATTCTTGCGGACCTGGTTTTCCAGCGCCTGCCCGCTCAGCCCTTTCGCCGCGTGCTCTTTCTCCAGCGCCTGCTTCCTTAGTTCCTCGGCGACTTCCGGCCCTTCCGCCCGTGCTTCCGCCGATTCCACCAGATCATGCAGGCGATACCATTCTTTTTCCGCGTCGAAATCCTTCAAATGCGTCGGCGTGTAATTCGGACGCACCCGCTCGCTCACCCGCCCATCGCGCTGCCCCGCCACGTAGCAAGTCGAAAGATGCAGCAACGCCGCGTGATCGGACCCGCGAATGAATTCGATCAGGTGATACGTCGAATCCACATTCACTGCCAACGCGTCCCGCAGATCGGGATTGAAATCCGTCAACCCCGAGCTGTTGATGATCAGATCCAGATCCTTGCGCAGCCGCGCGGCAGTCTCAGAATCCAGCCCCAAGTCCGGCTGCGAAACATCGCCCTCCACGACCTCAATTTTTTCCGCCAGCAGCGCGCCCAACCGGTCGCCGTATTTTTCAAACAAAGGATCGAAAACCGGCGAGCCCTCGATCATCTTCTCGAAGCGCGTCTGCGCCGGGCTCGACTTCTGCCGCCGGATCAGCAGATAAAGCTTCCCGATCTCGGGCAGAATCGGGGCCCCCAGCGGGCCCGGTTTTGGCCCGTTGGGGCAGAGATCCATCAACGTATTCGCCAGCCACACCTTGCCGATAAATCCCGTGACGCCGATCAGCATCACGCGCTTTCCGCCCAGCGCCTTCCGCACCGAAAACCGTGCCGGATACCGCTTTTCGTCGAAGTACACAATCGGACGAACTCGCGGCGTCTCCACCCGCACCGCCGGCACAATCGCAGCGGCCAGTGCCTTAGGACCGCGCAATCCCAAAGCCCGCACCCATCGCGCCGGACTCTGCTGCCCATCCGGCCCCGCTTCGCGAATCCGCGCAAACAATCCCCGCGGACGAATCACCGGACTCAGCAGCCGACCGGTCGCAACTCCATCGCGGAAGTCGAGGCGGTTCGCAATGATCCACCGCACCCCCAGATGCCGCGCCAGCGGCCGCATCACATGCTCCAACCCCTGGCTCACCAGTACCACGTCCACGCCCGTCGCCTGCAACGCCTTCAGGTGCCGCACTCCTTCTTCCTTGAGCAGCGGCTTCAGTTTGTATTCAAATTCCTCTTCGCCCAGCAAATCGAGCCGGTCGCGCGTGATCCCGCGCAGCACGGCGTGAACGATCCGAGTCGCAGCCACGCGGTTTGCCGCATACAAAAATGGCCGCAACAGCGCCATCACAAGCACCAGGCTGCGGCGCGCCGCCCGCGCGATAAAGGTCTGGCTGTTCCAGGTGAAAAACGCAATCGGACGTACCGTGGTCAGCTCCAGCAGACTTCCCTCCACCCGCCAGTAAACCGGCGACGAAGGCCGCGAACGACAAGGCGGCGAAGCAATGGCCGGAGATGGCGTGTTGACGTCAAGCGACGTCTGCGCCCGTCCGCCATCGACTTTGTTCACAGGTTCCACGAATCAATACCCGGCTGCGCCTTTTTTCGAGAGAACGTTCCGAGGCAACGTCCCGATACACCGCTCCAAGATAACTTTCTTCCGGCTCACAGTGCCCCAGGAGGACAAGCCGTAATCACCTATTTTAACCTCTCCGTCACCAAGGGCGAAGAATAACCGCAAGCCCATCTCCGCGCGGGTTCTCACCCCCACCGTTCCACCCAGCACACGTCCCAATACTTCCCAAACTTTCGCCCATTTTCGCTGAACACGCCCACCACCTTGAATCCGAATCGTCGATGCAGCGCCTCGGTCGCCGCGTTCGGCAACACATACACCGCCACAAAACGATGAATGTCCTCGCCCTTCAACATTTCAAACAACTCCGCATACAACCGGCTCCCAATGCCCTTCCCCACCGCCTCTGGCGCACAATAAACCGTCGTCTCCACCGTCGTCTCGTACGCCGCCTTGGGACGAAACCGCGTCGTCCCCGCGTATCCCATCACCACCCCATTTTCCTCGGCAACTATCAGCCGATGCCGACCCGTCACGCCAAACTGCGCGAACCAGAGTTCCCGCCGCTCCACCGTGTAAGGCTCAACGTCAAACGTCACCGGAGTATTCAGAACGTAGTAGTTATAGATCTCGGTGATCCGCGCCAGATCCCCGCGCTCCGCCGTCCGAATCCGCATCTCGCTCATTGCGGCCCTCGAATCTGAAACTTATAGATCACCGCATGACCCACCCGAAGAGCCCTGCCGCCGCAACCACCCATGCCGAGTTCACCCGAAACCGGAGCAGAGCGATCAAGCTCACGCCAAACACGATCAGCGTTTCCCAGTCCACAATCGATGCCTTCCCCAACTGCCACGTCACCACCGCCATTAACGCAAGCGAACCCGCGACCACTCCATCCAGCGCTGCCGCCATCACTGCCGATCTGCGCAGCCGTGGGATCAACGGCCCGCTCACCGCCACCAGAACAAACCCGGGCAGAAAAATTCCGACCGTCGCCACCACCGCGCCCATCCAGCCTGCCATCACGTAACCGATAAACGTCGCCGTCGTAAACAGCGGACCGGGCGTAAACTGCCCCACCGCGACCGCGTCAATCAGCTGCTTTTCCGTCAGCCAGTGCAGACGCTCCACAAGTTCGCTCTGCAGAAATGCCAGCAAGACATATCCGCTGCCGAACACCACCGACCCAATTTTCAGAAACGACAAAAATAGCCGCCCCAACCCCACCGGAAAAGCCAAGCCTGTAGCCGCCACCGTCATAGCCCCAGCGAGAACTTTCAGAAGCCCAACTGCTTTCTGCAATCCAACAGATTTCTGAAGCCCAATGCCCGCACCCACAAACCGGTTCTTCGTCGCCAAGGCCGTCGCCGATACCAACCCGGCAAACACGAGCACCAGCACCGGACTGACTCCCAACAAAGTCAGCACCGCCACCAGCGCGGCAATCACCGCCAGCAGCGCCGTCCGCAGGCCCGTCCGCCCCAGCTTTCCCAGCGCCTGTATTACGATCGCAACCACGGCCGGCTTAATCGCGGCCAGAACGCCTTCCACCTTAGGCAGCGAGCCAAAGCGCACATAGGCCCACGCAATCACAGACACAATTACGGCCGCCGGAATGATGAAGCAACAGCCCGCCACAATAAGACCGCGCCAGCCACGTTTCAGCTGCCCCACAAAAATTGCGACTTCGGTAGAACTCGGGCCCGGAATCAGATTTGCCGCCGCCAGCCGGTCCAGGAATTCCTCATGGGTAATCCACCGCCGTCGCCGCACGAATTCTTCTTCCATCATCGCTAAGTGCGCGGCTGGGCCGCCAAACGCAATCGTCCCCAGCTTCAGGAACACCAGGGCAATCTCCCCCAGAGAAGCCCCCCGAATTTCCAAAGACTCAGCCATAGCCTTGTGTGGCGCGGGCGCCCTCGCCCGCGAGCCTCTGTCCGTGCGGCGCAGACACTGTTTGTCCGCGAACTCGCTCCGAAGCGGAGCATTCGAGATTACCGCAAATTTGGCTGGGCAAGAACTGGTTAGGATGATTCACCCCGCATATGGCGCACCGCGCGCGCAGGAGGTTGCATCCAAGATGAGAATCCCATGAATCGGAGAATTCACTTCACGCTGAAGGCAACCATCGTTCGCCCCCGCGGCCCGCGCGTTTTTTCCAATTTCGCCAGCAGCTTCGATTCCAGGTCGTCCGCATCGGCCACCATCTCGCAAGCCGCAATCTGCTCATCGCTCGTGCCGTGAAAACACAGCTCGCAGACTCCCAGGCCGCCTTCTGCTCGCACCGGAGGACCAAACGTGCGGCAAGTCATCGGCCGAGACTCGTAAAGATCGCATAATCCCGTCTCCGGATCCAGCACGGGGCACACCTCATCGTTCGCAAATTCCGCGAAGCGCTCATCCGCCTCCGGGCCTTCATCAAGCACGCCCGTTTCCGCATTCCCGGGAAACTCCGCCGACAACCGCTGAATCGAATCTCGCGCCCGCTCGCGAATCCGCCCCGCCCGTTGCGGGTCCTTCTTTTCCAGCGCAGCCAGCCCGCGCTGCAACCGCACCACATCCAGTTGATTGATGGCGAATACACCCACGCAGCACTGCGTACATCCCCGCCGGCACACTAGCCACTCGCCGCTACGCCGCGCGGCATCGGCCAAAGCAGCGTCCACGATCTGAATCAGCGCCCCATCCGCGGCTGGCAATAGCCGTATAGACATTTCGGAAGCATACAACCGTCCTGTGGCGCCGGCACTCCGGTTCCCGGAAACCGCCGAACCTCCCGCAAGCAGCAGCGTCATTTTTCGTATTGGCCGCCGTCGGGCACGATCGTTTTCCGCGCCTGTAGACGCCGGACCGCGAGCGACGCGATCTGCGGCATTGTGTCAGGCAAAACCCGCCTTCACCCCGACAGCGAGTAACCTCCGCTCGCGTCTTCCATCTCCACCATCTCCCTCAATTCCGGATAGTGCCTCACCAGCGTCTCCGGGGCGCGCACTTTCTTTCCGTCCAGCAGATGCCTCAACTCCAGCGCGTTCACCGCGGCCTTCGCCTGAAAGTGATTGTTCGCAATTACGAATGTCGTCTCAGCCCGCTGCGCGATGATCTCGACTTTCTCTTTCCACTTTTCCAACTCCGCCGGCTTGTAGAGATAGTTGTAACGGTCGTTGCGGTTGTCGCTGTCGAACCACTGCTCATAGTTGCGCCCATGCAGCCGGACGTACCCGACGCCCGACGTGACATACTCGGTCGGCCCCAGCGAACGCCCCAGCAGCGGCTGATCGATGTTGCAGATACCAACGTTGTGGCGCATGAATTCCGCGATCGTTTCCGGCTGGTTCCAACTCTCGTGCCGCACTTCGACCACGCGCGGATACTCGATGAACTGCCGCAGCAGCAGCTCCAGGTATTCGCGGTTCAGACTGGTGTTCTTGAACGAGACCGGGAACTGGATGAGCAGCGCGCCCAGCTTGCCTTCCGCGGCCAGCGAGTCCAGACCCTCCCGGGCCAGCCGTTCGTCCTGCTCATTCGGCCGGATGCTGGCCGCCGAAGTTGGTTCCATGACTGCCAACGGAGAATGAGTGAACGACCGATGCAGCTTCGCGGTGAAAAGAAAATTCGGATTGACCGCGTCCGCCTTTCGCGACCACAGTCGCCCCAGTTCCGGCCGTATGTGCCCATAAAACGAGGTGTTGATTTCGATCACGTCGAAGAATCGCGCCAGAAATTCGATGGGGTGGATTTTCTTGCGCGTCACTTCCGGCGGATACAAAATCCCGTCCCAGTCCTTATAAGACCAGCCGGCAGTCCCGATGCGGATTCGCGCAGCATGCTCCATACGGGCAGGCCAGATGTTCGCAGCTTAGCACACCGCCTGTGTGGCGCGGACACTCCTGTCCGCGAATGCCGCGAGACTTTCGACACGCTAGGCTTTTACCTGACTCTGCATGAATGTTATCAGGCGCCAAGTCGTAGCAGACGGCTATGCTCTAATGCCGCGACCGCTGGATTATTACCGGTGCCGATCCAAGCCTGCTGGCGGAGAGCCGGACGTCCCCGCCCGGCTGGACCGGCGAGACGCCCGTCCCTTCACTGTAGTTGCATTTTCCCGAGATACTCCTCAACTTCCATTCCTATACCTTCCTCAAACGGCATAGGGTTGTATCCAAAGTCCTTGGTTGCAGCATCGTGGGGAAAACTTCTGTCCTCCCCCATTCGCTGAACCCTTTCTATATAATCGACCTTGCCCAAAGTGAACAGTTTCAGGCATCTCGCCATAAACTCACCTAACCCCAAAGGCACGCTGACAAAGACCGTCTTTTTGCCCAAGTTATTGGCTATCAACTTAAACACCTCTAACATCGTCCTGGGTTTGTCGCCCGACAAGATGTAATCCCCATTTCTTATCTCGCTTTTGCACAATGCTTGATAATAGGCTTTGCCAAGATCTCTACCATTGACAGGCTGAAGCAGGCTCTTCCCGTGATCAATAACGGGAAATAACCTGAGCCTATCTATCATTCTTACAAAAATGACCATGTTCCCATCGTTGACGTTTCCATAAATCATGGTGGGCCTCAGGTATATAAGACCCATCGGCGATGAATGTCCTTTGAGAACGTTCGCAATCGCGCTTTCGATATTCTGGTATTCTGCCGATGCGCTCTTGTATCGTGAATAAATACCGGTTGTATGAACGAGTATCGCTTGCTTGACATTATTCGTGACGGCTGCCTTAATCACGGCAAGGGAATGGAAAATGGTGGCGATATGCAGCACTGTATCGGCGCCATCCAGGGCGCTGTCCACAAAATCCTGATCCGTTAAGTCGCCGGTAACCTTCTCTATGCTTAATCCGCTTTTGTCTATAAGTGATGTATCGGAGCCATTTCTAACAACGCAGCGGATACTACCTTCATATTTATTGTTAATGAGTTCCTGCAAGAAATATCTGCCGCTATGGCCTGTGATTCCTGTGACTAATAACATCGCTTCACCTGTGCTCTTCTGGCATTTGCCTGTCAGTCGCCGGCTTTTTGCAGCGTGCCCCAGCAGTTTCAAGCATAGCTTAGCATCAGGAGGCCTCCCTGGTAGTCGAGGCTTTTCGGACCTTCATGGGACGACCTTGAAATGGGCAACGGTCAACCGGCGTTCACATCACCGCGCGCTCAAGGGGGCGGTAGAAATTCTCAAGGCTTGAAAGCGTGGTTCCTGAGGCGGCGCTCAGTAAAGAAGAATCGCGACCCAATACATTCCCGTCGGATATGCCGCATTGCGCGCGTAGCAGGCGCTCACCGCAAACTGGCGAACCCCCGGGTCGCGCAGCAAGCGCAACGCCCCTTGGGGCAGCACTTCCGGACGGCTTTCCGTGTAGGTGATAATTTTTCGATTGTCGTAGGCGGCAGCAAGCAAATGGGCGTTCGGGCGACTCTCTCTAGCCAGTGAGCAGGCAGCCGCGTCAAGATTCGGCGGCGTGCGTTGGACAAGCTTTGGCAGCCCTGCCTGTTGCCGCATCTCATCGATGGCCCGCCCCACTAATTTCCCGCTCTGCTCGGCGGTATACGACGGAACCTCGTGCGCGAAATCCTCGACCACATACAACCGGCCTTTGCTCCAGATAGCCGCGAAGCCCGCGACGTTGAATCCGCGGTCCAGCAGGTTTTCCCGGTGCGGGGGCGAGCGCATCAGCACGTCATTCGCGCCCGGAGCGCAAGTGGCATAGGCGATATTCTCGCCCGCGCGATCCATCCTGATCGGACTGACCAGGGCGATTCTATCCAGCAGCGCGGGCTCACCCGGCAACTGATGCTCCAGTTGCTCGCTCTGAATCATGCGCCGGGCGTGCGCTTGCGCCGCTCCGCGAAGACTTTCTTCCATGCGCAACGGCGGCGCGCCGGCGCGTTCTCGGCTCTGGTTCGCCCATTCCAGAAGTTCGTGCTCGGCGGCGGAGTCCTCACCGGAGGACTCTCCAACCGCCCAGTCCGATTGGGGGGCGGGCAACTTGTTGCCAACGTCGGGGCGAATACCGGCTGCTTGCGAACTGGTTTCTGCCGCGCACGGTCCGGGGTTTACCGCCAACATCGCGAATGAAAGAGCGAGGGCCCCGAGCATATTTGTGTGGGTAGCGTCTCGGCGTGGGGATCGCCGGTAAAGTTCCGCTTTCCATCTCTGACGCTAACCTCTAGAATTCAGCTCAGCCACTTACCATGGACACCCTACTGCTGGTTACCGTGCTCGTCGGAACCCTTGTCCTGCTTGGGTTCTCGGCCGTTCTGCTGCGCCGCGTTTCGGCGGCCGCGCAAGTGGATGTAAAAGCGGAAGTTGCAGGCCAGATCGAAAGGCTTAGTACTTCCCTCGGCCAGAAGTTCAGTGCCGCCACTGCCGATATGGCCAGTAGGCTGGAGCAGACTAAAGGGGACCTGCGCCAGCAGGTCACAGACCGCATCCAGCAAGGGTTTTCAGAGATCCGCAGTTCGGTCGAGGTGCAACTCGCCGCGGGCAGAGAAGAACAGAACCGCAGCTTAAGCGAAGGCCGCACCGAGATGACCGGTTCTCTGCTGCTCACCACCCAGCAACTCAAGAACGAATTTCAGAGTCTGAATCAGCAGACCGCGCAAAGCCTCGACTCGATTCGCGATCGCGTGGATTCCAAGCTGGTGGCCATCACCGAGCAGGTGCAGCAGAAACTCGATCAGAACATCAAGGAAGGATTTGCCCAGTTCGAAAAAGTTCAGCAGCACCTGAAGGCCGCCGAAGAGCAGCTTCGCGAAGTCGGCGCGCTCGGCCACTCGATTAACGATCTGAACAACCTGCTCAAACTCCCGCATCTTCGCGGCCAGTTCGGCGAAGCGAGTTTGGAGCGACTGCTCGCCGACTTCCTGCCCGCGCATATGTTCTCGCTGCAGTCGTCGCCGGGCGAGGGCGGAGGACGCGCCGACGCCATCATCTATTTCCCCGATCGCAAGCTGCCCATCGACGCCAAGTTTCCGCGCGAGCAGGTGATTGCGCTCTTCGAGAGCAACGACAAAGCGGAAATCGAGGCGGCCCGCGTCGCCCTGGTGCGCGTGATGAAGGCGGAAGCCAAGCGCATTCAGCAGTACATCCAGCCGGAGAACGGCACCACTGAAATCGCCCTCATGTATCTTCCGAGCGAGACGCTTTACATGGAAGTGATCCGCAACCGCGAACTGGGTGACTGGATGAACGAGCAGCACGTCTTCCCCGTCTCGCCCAATACCCTGCTGATGACGCTGCACACGATTGCGCTGGTCCACAAGTGGTACGAAGTCGCCAGCCGCTTCGAGAACAGCCGCGCCGAACTGGCCAAGGCGCAGAAGTCATTCGACTTTTTCCAGAACCAGTTTGAAAACGTCGGTAAGAACCTAAACAAAGCCCAGGAAGCATTCGAGACCGCGCAGCGGCACCTGAAAAGTTATCGGGGAAAAGTTTCCGCGCTCAGCGGCCAGGAGCAGTTGGAGTTGGAGTCGTCCGCCCCAGTCGACAAGCCCCTGTCATTAATCGACAAAGCTGGGATCGACAAAGCCAGCGCGTGATCCGTTTCAGGAGACGCCTCCGCCCAACACAGGACCCTGCGCATTTCGCAGTTTTCGAGACGTGGATGCCGAGGGAGTTTCTGCAGTTCGCCATTTTTTCATCGCAAATGCCCGTGCGTCATCTTGCATGTTCTGTGACATATGTCGTACAATCTGTCACATATGTTGGAGCGTGACACATGAACGTTGAAACTCGAATGCGGGTTAACGAAAATGGCCGCGTCGTCATTCCCGCTTCCTATCGGAAAGCCCTTGGCATTAAGGCCGGAGACCAAGTGATTTTACGCATGGAAGACGACGAATTGCGGATCACGACGATGAGATCCAAAATTGAACGCGCTCAGCGGTTGGTCCGGAAATATGTCAGGCCCAATACTCCCCTGGTCGACGAACTGATCGCCGAACGGCGCGAGGCCGCCAAACGTGAGTAGGGCTGTACTGGATGCATCCGCTGTGATGGCCGTTCTTAACAGCGAGCCCGGTGCGGAGAAACTGACGCCTCAGATCATGAGCGCGGCTGTGGCCAGCACGGTCAATCTCGCCGAAGTGCACGGGAAACTCGTGCAACGAGGCTTTAGCCCGGATGACGCTTGGGCTGCCGCCAATGGAGTCATTGGTGAGGCGGTCGCCTTCACCGCCGAGCAGGCCAAGACTGCCGGAGACCTCGTCGTCCAAGCCCGCCCGCTCGGCTTGTCGCTCGGGGACCGGGCGTGCCTGGCTCTCGCGATTGCCTTGCGCGCTCCCGTTTATACAGCGGATCGAGCGTGGAGGAACCTCAAACTCGGTATTCGCATCCATGTCATTCGCTGATGGCCAGGATTTTGTGATTTACCGCACCTCCCGCTTTTTTCATCACCAACGTACGGGCCATTCATCACAGACTTCCGGCCCGCCGTGCGCGACAATACAGATCAGATCGGGGCAGCAAGAGGTGTGCCGGTCAACCAAGACGGCCTTTCAAAGCTGCCCTAAACCCATTTTCGGCGCTGTTTGACGACGTAACCCCTTATTTTGTAATACTTTACGACTAAGTCTTTATTATTGAATACTTTACGGAAAATCGTGTGTGTGTGTGTGTGTGTGGGGGGGGGGGGGGGTACAAAAACCAACTGGCAAATAGCCATCAAAAGCCGAACGCACGGCAGTTTGCTAGCAGCCAGTAGCAAGAAGCTAGTAGCCTATCCCCATGTCCTTTCATTCCGGATTCGTTTGCATTCTTGGCCGGCCCAATGCGGGCAAGAGCACGCTGCTGAATGCGCTGGTCGGCGAGAAGCTGGCCATCATTTCGCCGAAGCCCCAGACCACGCGCAACCGCATTCTTGGCATCATCAACGTCCCCAAGCAGAAGGGACGCGAGGCCGGGCAGATCGTGCTCATCGACACGCCTGGAGTTCACCGCTCCGGCTCCTCGCTGGGGCGCAAGATGATGTCCGAAGTGCGCGAGGCGCTCGAAGGTTGCGAACTCATACTGATGATTGTCGATGCGAAAAAAAAGTGGGACCGCGACGACGCCTTCGTCCTCGATCTGGCGAAACAGGCTGGCACTCCGGTCTTTCTGCTGCTCAATAAAATTGATTTGCTCGCCGACAAAAGCACACTGCTGCCGCTGATCGCACAGTTCCAAACGCTGCACGATTTCAAGGAGATCGTTCCCATCTCCGCCCTCAAGAAGAAGGGCCTCGACGAATTGCTGTCCTGCGTGCTGAAGGCCCTGCCCAAAGGTCCGCAGTATTTTGCCGAAGATCAGATCACGGATCAGCCGGTGCGCTTCATGGCGGCGGAATTGATTCGCGAGCATGTTCTTATGCAGACGCACGAAGAAGTGCCGCACGCGGTCTCGGTGCTGATTGAGCAGTTCGAAGAGAGTCCGAGGCTGACGCGGATTGCCGCTGTGATTTATTGCGAACGCGACGGCCAAAAGGCGATTCTGCTCGGCAAGGGCGGACAGATGCTCAAGAAGATTGGAACCGCAGCCCGGCTCGACATTGAGAAGATGGTGGGAACAAAGGTTTTTCTCGAGCTCTTCGTCAAGATCAAGGCTGGCTGGCGCGATTCGCGAAGCTTTGTGGAAGAACTCGATTGGCGGCGTCAACTACAGCAGATCGGAGGAATGCCGGAACCGGAGGAGTGAACCCTCATGACCGTGGTAATCCGCCCCCGTAATGCGCTAACGGCTGCCTGTCGATTCAAATAGAGTTGCATCTCAGGCCCTAAGTCCCTAGAATCTGTCAGCGCGCTTTCCTGCATCTTAGTTAAGGGAAAGGCTGGAACCAAGGCCCACAGCCGCATATGGCAGATTCTTCCCCATCCTCGGAGTTATCGTCGCCGCCGCCATCGTGCAGCTTCGACGCGGACGAGCTTGTTCTCAAGCTCAGCGTGACGCTTGCCGCCGACCGCAATGCCGTGGATCCGGTCGTCCGCAGCGTGATGAATGTGGTGCGGGAAATGAAATGCGCTCCGGGCCGCGAAGACGACATCGAACTGGCCTTGACCGAAGCCCTGGCCAATGCCGTCGTGCATGGCGCGAAGAGCGATCCATCCAAAATTATCGAGTGCGACGTGGCCTGCGACATGCAGCATGGCATGCTGATCGTGGTGCGCGATCCCGGCCTCGGTTTTGATCCCGCCAAGATCGCCGATCCCTGCTACGGCGAGAACCTCTACTCGAATCACGGCCGCGGCATTTACCTGATCAATCAGTTGATGGACGAAGTCCACTTCCACAAGAACGGGACTGAGATTCACATGCTGAAGCGCTGATCGCTGTTCGCTATTCGTCGGTCGCTATTCGCTTTTCGCCAGGCAGAAAGGCGAGGGACGAATTGCGAACAGCGAACGACGAGCCCTACTCTTTCGCCGCAATTCCCAAACTCTTCATCTTGCGATACAGGTGGCTTCGTTCGAGGCCGAGCACTTCCGCCGTGCGGCTGACGTTGCCATGATTCTCGTCCAGCTTCTTGAGGATGTAGTCGCGCTCATAGGCGGCTCGCGCCTGGTGCAGCGTGGAACCCTCGCTGCCCGCCACCCGGCGGCTGCTGTCGCGGTGCACCAGTGGCGGAAGGTGCTTGCGTTCAAAGCGTGAGGTGGTGGGATTCATGATCACAATGCGCTCGATCACATTGCGCAGCTCGCGGACATTCCCCGGCCAGGCATAGCGCATCAGGGAATCGATGGCATCGTCGGTGATCTCTCTGGGACGCCGCCCGTAGGCCGAGGCAAATTCTTTCAGAAAGTGCCGCGCAAACAGCGGGATGTCTTCCTTGCGTTCGCGCAGCGGCGGCACCACAAACGGAACCACATTCAGACGGTAAAAAAGATCCTCGCGGAAATTCCCCTTGGCGATTTCTTCCTCCAGGTCTTTGTTGGTGGAAGCAATCACGCGCACGTCCACGGTCACGGGATCGTCGCTTCCCACCGGAATGAATCGCTGCTGCTCCAGCGTGCGCAAGACTTTCGACTGCGTCTTCAAGCTCATGTCGCCGACTTCATCCAGAAACAAAGTTCCGCGATCCGCCTTCTGAAACTTGCCTTCCTTGTCCGCCGTAGCTCCCGGAAACGACGATTTGCGATGCCCGAACAGTTCGCTGTCGATCAGGTCTTCGGGAATCGCGGCGCAGTTCACCTCGACAAACATTTCATCTTTGCGCAGGCTCTGCATGTGGATGGCATGCGCAACCAGCTCTTTGCCGGTGCCCGATTCGCCGTAGATCAGCACCCGTCCGTTGGTAGGCGCCATCAGCCCAATCTGCTGGCGCAGCGCCTTCATGGGAACGCTGTCGCCCACGATTACGCTCTTCGACTGCAGTTGCTTCCGCAGGTCGAGATTCTCATGGCGCAGCCGCCGCGCGTCGATCGCATTTTTTACCAGGATGAGCGTTTTTTCGAGCGATAGCGGCTTTTCCGCAAAATCGTAAGCGCCCAGTTTGGTGGCGCGCACCGCCGTCTCGATGGTCCCGTGGCCCGAGATCATGATGACTTCCGGTGGATCGTCCATCTCGCGGATTTTCTCCAGCACTTCGAGGCCGTCGATTCCGGTCAGCCACACGTCCAGCAGGATCAGGTCGAAGCTGCTCTTGCGCAGCAACTCGAGGCAGTCTTCACCGCTGGGGCTGACGCTGGTTTTGTAGCCCTCGTCCTCGAGGATGCCCCGCAAGGATTCGCGGATACTGGATTCGTCATCGACGATCAGGATGTGTGCCATGATTTAACTGAGCCGTTAGCCGTTAGTCCCTGGCAGCCTTTCCGCGGGATGCCGAGAACCGCGAACGACTAACGACCAACGACTCTCTCCTCACGCCGGAGCGCCGATAGTTTCCGCCGCCACCGGCAGCTCGATTACGAAGCGGCTGCCGAACGGCTTGTTTTCTTCCACACGGATCGAACCACGATGGTCTTCCACAATTCTGCTCACAATCGCTAGACCCAGTCCCGTGCCGCGTTGCTTGGTAGAAAAGTACGGCAAAAAAAGACGCTCCTTCACGTCGCGCGAAACTCCCTGCCCAGTGTCGGAGACCACCAGCTCGACGGCATCGCGGCTGGCCACCAGCGCGGTTGAAATCGTGATCTCTTTCAGCATTGCGTCCTGCATCGCCTCCGCGGCGTTATCCACCAGGTTCGCGACCGCGCGCTTGATCGCCTCCGGGTCGGCCATCACCGCCGGCAGATCGTGCGCCAGTTCCGTGCGCACGCGAATACCCTCCAACCTCCCATTGAACATGATGAGCGCAGCTTCCACCAGATTATTCAAGCTGGCCGGTTGCGGGCGGGAGGCGGGAAAACGCGCCAGCGCCGAAAATTCATCCACCAGCGTGCGCACGGTCTCGACCGCATTCCGGATGGTTTCCGAGCAACTGCGGATCACCTCGAGTGAGGCGGCATCGGGCGCGGCGCCCCGCGTCAAATGGCGATGAATGCGCTCGGCGGAAAGCGCGATCGGGGTCAGCGGGTTCTTGATCTCATGCGCCACGCGCCGCGCCACTTCGCGCCAGGCTGCCTGTTTCTGCGCTCGCAGCAGGTCCGACAGGTCTTCGAATACCAGCACGTATCCCAGTCCCTCGGCGGCGTGCCGCAGCGCGGACACGGTTACGGCGACATTCAACTGCGCCCGGGGCAAGGACAAGTTCCATGTTCGCTGCCGTAATGCCCATGCGATCGGCGCGGCGCAGCAGCGGTTCGAGGTCGGCGAGCACCTCGGCGGGCATCACTTCCCGCAGCGGCAGATTCACCAGCGTCGCGGGGCTCACGTACTCGCTCCGCTCCAGATAAAACATGCGGGAGAACGCGGCGTTCGCCAGCGTCACACGGCGCTCCGCGTCAATCGAAATCACTCCCGTCGGAAGGCTTTCGAGAACCGTTTCGATGTACCGGCGTCTGCTTTCGAGCGCCTCGTTCGCGGCGACCACATCGCGACTGGAGGCTTCGATCTGGCGCCGGCTGGATTCGAGTTGTTCCGCCATGCTGTTGAAAGACTGCACCAGTTCGGCCAGTTCGTCGGTGGCGCGAATATCGACGCGATAGTCCAGTTGCCCTTTGGAGATGGCCTCTGTACCCGCCGCCAGCGCCGCCACGGGACGGTTGACCAACTTCGAAAGCAGGAGCGCCAGCCAGGTCGAAGCGAACAGCACCACCACCGTCAGCAGCAGCAGATATCCGATGTAAGTCCGCCGAAACAGCTTCCTTTTCCCGGCCAGTTCGATGTAGCGCTTCTGGCTTTCCTGAATCTGTTTGGCGGTTTGGGCAAATTTTGGCGGGAGAGGCATGGCAACGAGGACGACCACAGCGCCCTGCTGGAGCGGAGCCGCTGCGACAATGTAGTCCGTCTGGCCCCACGGGAAATGCGGATGCTCTCCGCGCAGCGCCGACTGCAGCGGGAATCCAGCCTTCATCTCGGTCCAGGGCGCGGGGGTATTCAGACTGGCTGCCGCGTTGCCGTTCGCCAGGGCCACAACGAATCCGCCCTGCAGCGTCGGAATATGTTCGCGAAGTTCTGCCGTAGCGTCAGAAAAATTTCCACTGGCAAAGGCTCTTTGAAATTCGTCCGTCTGGGCGATGGATTGCGCTTCCGAGGCCGCATTCTGGCCCGCGTAATCGTAGAGCAGGGCCGACATGGCCGCGGTATCCGCCCGTACTTCCTCGACCGGTTGCGAAAACCATTTGTCGATCGAGCGGTTCATCAGCCCGTAGGAGAACCAGAACATCGCAATCACGGGCAAGAACGACAGCAGCAGGCTGACTACTACCAGGCGCGTGCGGAACTTTGAACCGGCCACGCCGCGCCGCCGTTCAGCGTAGAGCTTCAGCAGGTTGCGTCCAAGAACGATCGTCAGCGCCACGAACGCGAAGAAAATCAGACCGCTCAGTCCGGCAAAAAACAGAAGCTGCTCATTACTGTCGGGGCTGATGAACTTCAGATTGAACGAGGCCTGCGACACCAGGATCGCGAGCAGCAGAAACGCGCCGACCGCCAGCGTGATCACGAACGCCCGGCGGCTGGAGGTCTTGGTTTCGTCGCGAATTGGATTCGGTGCGGCCAAGGAGTGATCACATTATAGGGCGTCGTTGGTCGTTAGTCGTTCGCTGTCGGCCGTTCGCTGATCGCTATTCGCGGTTTGCTTTTCGAACGACGAACAGCGGCCCCTAATGCCGCCCCGCCTCCAGCTCATTCCGCAGCGCCCAATACGCAGGTTTGGCCCGATAGTTCCGATCGAAGAGCAGCGCCGCGCCTAGCGTGTGCTTCGAGTGCGATCCGATCCAGGAATACTTGTCCGTGAATCCCCATGTCTGGATCGCCGTGCATCCGCGATGAGCGAGGCAGGCCCCTGCGATTTGGCGGTATATGTCCGCTTGCCTTTGCAGGTCCTCCGGGCTGGCGTTACCGTTGGCATCGACGGGCAGGGAGACGTCCATCTCGGTAAAGTGGACCTGAACTCCCAGAGCCGTAAAGCGGCTGATATTGGCGGAGATGGACGCTATGTCGGCGTGCAGGTTCGAGATGTGCATCTGCAATCCCACGCCATCGATGGGGACGCCGCGCTGCCGGAAATCGCGAACCATGGCATAGATCGCGTCCGACTTGGGACCCACCACCTCCGTATCGGCCCCCTCGTTGTAAAACAGCAGGGCCTGCGGATCGGCTTCATGCGCCCAGCGGAAACTTTGTTCAATGTAGGCGTAGCTCGGCTGCGGGCTTCGCCCTTTGGGCGCCGAGCGAGCCGGGTCGTTCGAAGCTCGCAGCTCGCGGCTCGTAGCTATGGCGATTCCAGGCTGATCCCGCCAGATCGTGCTGCGCAGTTGTCCCGGGTGCACTTCGTCGGAGGCCTCATTGACCACGTCCCACGCGAATATCTTGCCCCGGTAATGTCCGACCACGGTCTTGATGTGCTTCTCAAGAATTTCAGCAAGCTCGCTGGAAGTGTATTTACCCTCGGTCAGCCATTTTGGATTCTGCCGGTGCCAGACCAGCGTGTGACCTCGCACCTTCATGCCGTGCCGGCTGGCGAAATCCACAATCTGATCCGCCGGGTAAAAATCGAAAGTCTGCGGCTCCGGATGCACCACCTCCCACTTAAGGGCATCTTCCGGCTCCATCATATTGAACTCACGCGCCAGCGTGGAGGCGTATGCCGCTTCCGAAAGCTGCGCCGGCCTCACCGCCGTGCCGATGAGCATTCCAGAACTCCCTGCCGCCTCACGCAGCGATTGCTCGGGGGCAGCAACGTCAAATCCCAGGCAAAAAACCGCGGCCGCCACAACAAAGACAAACCATTTCATGTCTTCACTCCCCTGCCGTCATCCTCAATGGCTCACTTTGCCTCAGGAAGGAACTTCTGCAAAGGACATTGCTCACACTCCGGTTGTGACTTTAGGCAGTAATTCTTACCGACTCCGACGATCAGCCCGTGCATTTCATTGAAAACCTGAACCAGCGCCGTGCGCTCGGCTGTGCTCACGCGCGAAGGCCGATGATACGAGCCCGGCGGCCCGGGCGCAGAGGGTGCCCCGTCCAAGCTCTGCTTGGGCGGGGGTGTTCCGCCCAGCGCCTGCTCGAACAGCAGTCGAATTTCGTCATAGCTCGCCGCGCTCGAAACAATCCGGTGCCGCTCCAGAATGCGCCGCGTGTAAGCGTCCACCACAAAGACCGGGTGGTTGCCGGCATACAACAGAATCGAGTCCGCAGTCTCCGGCCCTACGCCATTAAGCGCGAGCAGTTCGTCGCGCAGTTCGCCCGTTGGCCGCGCAAACATCCGCGCCAACGATCCCCCATAACGCTCATCGAGAAAACTCACAAATGTTTTCAGCCGCTGCGCTTTCTGCCGGAAGTAACCCGCCGGACGAATCAATTGCTCAAGCTCAGGCTGCGGCGTGCGCCGGATTCCGCTGACCGTCAGCACCCGCGCTTTCCGAAGATTGCCGAGCGCCTTCTCCACGTTCTTCCAGGAGGTGTTCTGCGTTAAGTACGCACCAACAATCATCTCCAGGCGCGATTGCGCCGGCCACCAGTGCTGCCGTCCCCAGGCGGAAAACAACGTGTGGTAGTAAGCGCGGATCGCGGCGTGTTGGGTTTCGGTCATGGCGCGAACAGGTGGGACGAGAGCTGCCACCATTCTAGGGCGTCGTTGGCCGTTAGTCGTTCGTGGTTTGTCGTATCCGCCGGAAAGCAGGTACCTGCAACGCCAACGACTAACGACTAATGACACAAAGACTGCCTTCCTGCACTGAAGAACATGGCCTGCCGCGTTGTGATCCTCGTCACACGCCAATTTTCTCCCACAAATACCGCCAATAGCGTGCGAAAACCGCATCTCCCGCAAAGTACAGGTACCTAAGTTACTTTTTCGGAATTCCCATTGGGTTGACAATTTGTGTCAGTGCGAAAGCTTCCTCGCTGATCCCCCTGGAAATCAGCGGCTTCGCATTGACCCCGGATTTCGCCGGATTACAGGAGAGATATGTCTCAGCGGCTGGGTGACCTGCTCGTCAAGGAAAAGGTCATCACCCAAGAGCAGTTGGAGCAGGCGACCAAACTCCAGAAGGATACTCACACCCGGCTCGCTTCCGCGCTGGTGAAGTTGGGTTTCCTTTCTGATGAGGATGTCACCAACTTTCTCTCGCGCCAGTACGGCGTGCCCGCCATCAATCTTTCTTACTTTGAAATCGACCCCGCCGTCGTCAAGCTGATTCCCTACGAAACCGCCAAACGCTATCAGATTCTGCCGCTCAGCCGCGTCGGCGCTTCGCTCACCATCGCCATGGTGGACCCCACCAACGTCTTTGCCATGGACGATATCAAGTTCATGACCGGCTTCAACATCGAACCGGTCGTGGCCTCGGAAAGCTCCATCATCGAAGGCATCGATAAGGCCTACGGCACTTCCAAAGAGGAAGAGCTCGAGCAGGTCATGCAGTCGATGAACGACGCCGGCGAAAGCACCGATATCGAGGTGCAGAACGAGGAGCAGGAACTCGAACTCAAGGAACTGGAGAAGGCGGCCGACGAAGCTCCCATCGTCAAGCTCGTGAACCTGGTGCTCACCGACGCCGTGAAGCGCGGCGCCAGCGACATTCACATGGAGCCCTACGAAAAAGAATTCCGCGTCCGCTTCCGCATTGACGGCGTCCTGCAGTTGATCATGAATCCGCCGCTCAAACTGAAGGACGCCATCACTTCCCGCCTCAAGATCATGGCCAAGCTCGACATCAGCGAAAAGCGCCTGCCGCAGGACGGCCGCATCATGCTGAAGATGCAGATTGGCGGCAAGAAAAAGCAGCTCGACTTCCGCGTCTCCACTCTGCCCACGCTCTGGGGCGAGAAGATCGTGCTGCGGCTGCTCGACAAGGAAAATCTGCGGCTCGACATGACCAAGCTCGGCTTCGAGCAGGAGTCGCTGACCAAGTTCGAGAAAGCCATCCTCAAACCCTACGGCATGGTGCTGGTCACGGGGCCGACCGGATCGGGCAAGACCAACACGCTCTACTCCTCCATCTCGCAGCTGAACCAGGTCGACACCAACATCATGACCGCCGAAGACCCGGTTGAATTCCAACTGGGAGGCGTGAACCAGGTGCAGATGAAGGAGCAGATCGGCCTGAATTTTGCGGCGGCCCTGCGCGCCTTCCTGCGCCAGGATCCCAACATCATCCTGGTCGGCGAAATCCGCGACTTTGAAACCGCGGAAATCGCCATCAAGGCCGCCCTCACCGGCCACCTCGTTTTATCCACGCTGCACACCAACGGCGCGCCCGAAACCATCACCCGTCTCATGAACATGGGAATCGAGCCCTTTCTGGTGGCGACTTCGGTTCATCTGATCTGTGCCCAGCGCCTGGTTCGGCGGATCTGCAAGGACTGCGCCGAACCCGTCGAAATGCCGCCTCAGGCCCTGATCGATGAAGGCTACACCCCCGAAGAGGCCAAGACGGTGCAGATCATGAAGGGCAAAGGCTGCGCCACCTGCAATAAGACCGGCTACAAGGGCCGCACCGGTTTGTACGAAGTCATGGAAGTGGATGACGAGATCCGGGAACTGGTTCTGGTCGGTGCCTCGGCGCTCGAACTCAAGAAGAAAGCGATTGAACGCGGCATGATCACCCTGCGCCGCAGCGGGCTGATCAAGGTCGCGCAAGGCTGGACCACGCTCGAAGAAGTGGCTCGCGAAACGATCCACTAGAAACTGGATACACAAGGAAAGAAAGAAAACTATGGCACTCTCATTAAGCGATCTGCTCCGCCGCATGCTGGAGATGGGGGGAAGCGACCTCCACATCACCACCAACTCGCCGCCCCAAATCCGTGTGCACGGACATCTGGTGCCGCTCGACCTGCCGCAGTTGACGCCGGCTGAGACCAAGCAACTGGCCTACAGCGTCATGACCGATTCCCAGAAGCACCGTTTCGAAGAAAACCTCGAAATGGACTTTTCCTTCGGCTTGAAGGGCCTCGCTCGCTTCCGCTCCAACATCTTCAACCAGCGCGGCGCTACGGCTTGCGTTTTCCGTCTGATTCCGTTTGAGATCAAATCGTTCCACCAGTTGGGCCTGCCTCCGGTGGTCAGCAAGATGTGCGACAAACCACGCGGGCTGGTGCTGGTAACCGGACCGACCGGCTCGGGCAAGTCCACTACCCTGGCTTCCATGATCGACAAGATCAATACCGAGCGTCACGAACACATCCTCACCATCGAGGACCCCATCGAGTTCGTGCACATGAACAAGAACTGCGTGGTCAACCAGCGCGAATTGCACTCCGACACCAAGAGCTTTACCGACGCCCTGCGCGCCGCCCTGCGTGAAGACCCGGACGTGGTGCTGATCGGCGAAATGCGTGACCTCGAAACCATCGAGTCGGCGCTGCGAATCGCGGAAACTGGCCACCTCACCTTCGCCACTCTGCATACCAATTCGGCATCCTCCACCATCAACCGCATTATCGACGTGTTCCCGTCGCACCAGCAATCGCAAATCCGCGCCCAGCTTTCGCTGGTGCTCGAAGGCATCATGTGTCAGAGCCTGCTGCCGCGCTGCGATGGCAAGGGACGCGCCATGTGCATGGAAATTCTGGTGCCCAATGCGGCCGTGCGCAACCTCATCCGCGAAGACAAGATTCACCAGATCTACTCCTCCATGCAGTCCGGCCAGGAGAAGTTCGGCATGCAGACGTTCAACCAGTCGCTCGCCAACGCCTATTTCCAGAAGCAGATCACCTTGGAAATGGCGATGACGCGCTCCAGCAATCAGGACGAACTGCAGGAAATGATCGCGCGCGGCGCCACCTTTGTGAACCGCGGCGGTGCGGCTCCCGTGGCCAAGGGAACAGCGTCCGCCAAGCGATGACCTTTAGAAGGTTTCGTATCAGGGCATCACTTTAGCGATGCCGTAAGTTCTTTTGAATTCAGATGCCCCTTTAGGGGCTGCACGGAGAAGGTAGTTTTAAGGAGAAACCAACCATGCCGGTTTTTACGTTTTCGGGAAAGTCCGCTTCGGGCGAGAAAGTGCAGGGAGAACGCGTCGCTTCCACCAAGGACGGACTGGCCTCGCAGCTTCGGAAGGAGCGCATCACGCCCGGCCGCATCCGCGAGAAGGGCAAGGAATTTTCCCTGCCCACTTTTGGCAGCGGCAAGGTCAAGGTCAAGGAAGTTGCCGTGTTCTTCCGCCAGTTCTCCGTCATGATTGACGCCGGCCTGCCGCTGGTGCAGTGCCTGGAGATTCTCGGCGCCAACCAGGAGAACCCCAGCTTTCAGAAAACGCTGCTCGGGGTCCGGACCACCGTCGAAGGCGGCGCCACGCTGGCCAATGCCATGCGCCAGTATCCGGTCATCTTCGACGACCTGACCACCAACATGATCGAGGCCGGCGAGACCGGCGGTATTCTCGACATCATTCTGCAGCGCCTGGCGATCTACGTGGAGAAGGCGGTCAAGCTGCGCGCCGCCATCAAGTCGGCGTTGATCTACCCGGTGGCTGTTGTCGGACTCGCCATGATAATCGTGGCCGCGCTGCTCAAGTGGGTGGTGCCGATCTTCGCCAACCTCTTTGTCGGATTAGGAGTTGCGCTCCCGCTGCCCACCCGCATTGTCATCGGCCTTAGTGCCTTCGTCGGCCATTTCTGGTGGTTCTTTATCGTGGGCGGCATCGGCGCCGTCTTCGGCATCAAGCAGATTCGCAAGCACCCGCGTGGCCGCTATTACTTCGACGCCATGCTGCTCAAGTTGCCCGTCATCGGCCTGCTGCTGCGCAAGATCGCAGTCGCCCGTTTCACTCGGACCCTGGGCACGCTCATTACCTCCGGCGTTCCTATTCTCGAAGGCTTGGCCATCACCGCCCGCACCTCGGGCAACGCCGTGCTCGAAGAAGCGCTGATGAAGGTGCGCAAGGCGATCGAAGAAGGCCGCACCATCGTCGATCCCCTGCGCGAATGCGGCGTCTTCCCCAACATGGTGACCCAGATGATCGGCGTGGGCGAAGCCACCGGCGCCATGGATTCCATGCTGCAGAAGATCGCGGACTTCTACGAAGACGAAGTCGACTCCGCCACCAAAGATATGTTGGCCATGCTGGAGCCGGTCATCATCGGCATGCTCGGCCTCAGCATCGGCGGCATCGTTATTTCTCTGTACATGCCGCTGTTCTCGATGATCGCAAAACTGGCGGGATAGAAAAGGAAACGCCGTTCGCTATTCGCTGTTCGTCGTTTGCTGTTCGCTTTTCGCCAAGCCGAATTGCGAACAGCGAACGACGAACGACTAACGACCGAACTTCATGCACTCCATCTCCGATGAGCGGAACTGGCTGACCTGGCTGGTGAAGGTTCGCATCCTGATCCTGATGGTCTTGCTCGCCATCGAACTTGCCGTCATCCGCCTCACTCCCAGCCCCCTGCCCGTCATGCCTTTTCTCACCGGTATGGTGCTGTGGTTCGTGCTCTCGCTGTTTTTCCTTTTTCTGGTTTCGGTCTGGAACGAACACCGCCTGCAGGCCATGCTGCAGGTGCTCGCCGATCTGGCCATGGTCACGCTGGTCGTCCACGTAACCGGCGGCATCGACAGTTCGCTGAATTTCCTCTACCCCCTGGTCATCGTTGTCGCCTGCATGTTGCTGCCGCGGGCCTGGGGATATCTCAGCGCCGCTCTCGCTTTCATCCTCTTCGGCTCCATCCTCGAACTTGATTACTACCTGGTCATCCCCTCGTATTCCAGCTCGCATCCCAAGCTGAAGGCGCTCCAGGTCGTGATCTTCGTCAACCTGTTTGCCTACTTTGCCATCGCCTACCTGGCCGGCTTGCTGATGAGCAAGCTCCGCCAGGTGGACGTGCAACTGAAGGACGCCAGCGGCGCCCTCGAAAATCTCCAGGCGCTCCACGAAAACATCGTGCAGTCCATGAGCGGCGGGGTCATCACGACCGGCCTCGACGGGCGCATCACGCTGGTCAATCGAGCCGCCCAGCAACTGCTCGACATCTCCGAAGCCGAGTTGCGCGGACGCTCCGTGGGTGATCTTTTTCAGGATCCCTTGCCTCACTTCGGCGTGGCCCGGTGCGATGCCGAAGTCCGCTACCTGGCCGTCAACGGTTTCCGCAAAACTTTTCGCGTGCTCGTCTCCGCGCTCAACGTGAGCGCGCGCGGCGACCTGGGTTTTGTCTATTCCTTCGACGATCTCACCGAAATCCGCCGCCTGGAGCGCGAGGTGCGCATGCAGGATCGCCTGGCTGCCGTGGGCCGCCTGGCCGCTGCCATCGCTCACGAAATCCGCAACCCCCTGACCTCCATTGCCGGCTCGGTCAGCATGTTGTCGGATGCGCCCTCCTTGAATTCCGAAGAGCGCCACCTCTTGCAGATTGTGATCCGCGAATCCGATCGCCTCAACAACATCATCACCGATTTTCTGGCGTACTCCCGCGGCAAGCAATATCGCTTCGAGCGCGTGAATCTGATTCCGTTGCTCGAGGACACTCTCACTTTGCTCGAACACCGCCTCACCGCCGAGAACGCCGGCATCAAGCTCGAGCGCAACTTTCCGAAATCCGAAGCCTGGGTCCTGGCCGATGGCGACAAGCTCAAACAGGTGTTCTGGAACTTCTGTGAAAACGCCCTGCGCGCAATCAAGACGACGGGTAAAGGTGGCACGCTCACCGTGGCCCTGGCCGAGCGCGGCCCGGACTGGGAGATGAGCTTCGCCGACACCGGTCCCGGCCTCAACCCGCAGCAGACGGAAAAAATCTTCGAGCCCTTCCAATCCAACTTTGAAGGGGGAACCGGCTTGGGCCTGGCCATCGTGTACCAGATCGTCCAGGCGCATGAGGGCAAGGTGTGGGCGCGTTCGGAAGTCGGCAAGGGCACCAGCTTCGTGGTGCGGTTGCGGCGCATGGAGTCTGCCCATGGCAGGGCGCCGCCGGCGGAACTTCCTCCGTGGCAGCAGCCGCGGGAGCGGGAGCAGGAGGAGGTCCGCGTGGGTAAGATTCTCGTCGTGCGACGACGAACGCTCGATCTGCGAACTGCTCGACATTGCCCTGCGCCGCGATGGCCACAAGGTGGAAACCGTGACCGGCGGCGAGTTGGCCAAGCGCAAAATCGACAGCGCGCTCTTCGACGTGATTGTTACCGACATCAAGATGCCGGGCGTGGATGGGGTCGAAGTCCTGCGCCACGCCCACCAGATCTCGCCCGATTCCGCGGTCATCTTGATGACTGCCGTCGATGACTACGAAGCCGCCGTGCAGGCGGTGAAAGCGGGCGGCGCGACCGATTACATCCGCAAGAGTCCGGGACTGGTGGACGAGGTCAAACTCGCCATTGCCCGCGCGCTTACAAAGGTCTCGCTCAGCCGCCAGAACTTTGCCCTGCGCCGCGACGCGGCCACGCGCAATTCGCTCGATAACATCGTCGGCGCCAGTCCAGCGCTCGAAAAGCTGAAGCAGACCATCCGCACCGTCGCCACCACCAGCAGCACGATTCTGGTTTACGGCGAAAGCGGAACCGGCAAGGAACTGGTCGCCCGGGCCGTGCATACCTGCTCGCCGCGAGCCGCCGAAGCATTCGTCTCCGTCAACTGCGGCGCCTTCCCGGAGACGCTGCTCGAAAGCGAGCTCTTCGGCTACGTCAAAGGCGCCTTCACCGGAGCCAACCAGAACCGCCGCGGCCTCTTCGAAGTCGCCGACCAGGGCACGATTCTTCTCGACGAGATCGGCGACATGACCATGCCCATGCAAGTCAAACTGCTGCGCGTGCTGCAGGAGCGCACCGTGCGTCCGGTCGGCGGCACCAGCGAAATTCCGGTGGACGTGCGCGTCATCGCCGCCACCAACCGCGATCTCGACCGCCAGGTCACCGAGGGCACCTTCCGCGAGGACCTCTACTATCGCCTGAACGTCATTCCCATTCGCGTGCCCGGCTTGCGCGAGCGCCGCGAGGATGTGCCGCTCCTGGCCAACCACTTCCTGAAAAAATATGCGCCCGGAGCGGGCAAGAGCATTCACGGCGTCGAAGCAGCGTCGCTCGAAAAGCTCGCCGGTTACGATTGGCCGGGCAACGTTCGCCAACTGGAGAACACGATCGAACGGGCGGTGGCGCTCGAAACCTCGAGCGAACTGCGCGTCGAGTTGCCGGCGGAGCGTCCCAAGGCGCGCGCCGTGGCCGCCGGGGCCGAAACTGCAATGAATATGACCACGGCCGCCGGCTCGGTTCTACCCGAGGGCGTGAACATGGAAAAATATGTCGCCGAGATCGAGCGCGCGCTGTTGCAGTCCGCGCTGTCCGAAACCCACGGCGTGCAAGTCCGGGCCGCCGACGTGCTCGGCATCTCCTACCGCTCCTTCCGCCACCTGATGAAGAAGTACGACCTGTAAAGTTCAGCTATCAGCCGTCAGCTCGCAGCCATCAGTTTCCAGCCGTCTCTATCCCTGCTTGTTTACCCCGAAGATATTAATGCGTATTTACCACCACCCCCTACCCCCCCTCTATTCGAATCATGGGGTTACGGGGGATCGTGACGCCAAAATCTAGAACGCAAAGGGCTTATTTTCAAAATATTCCAGAATAAGCACTTAACTGGATTTCTTGCTTGATTCTCCCGGAATTCATAGATTTCTCAGTTTTTTGGGCCCTCTCAGCGCCTCGATTCATGTTTATCACACAGTTACTGGTGACTGGCCCGGCGCGACCGGGGGCCTTGATTAGGGTTGGCGCACCTCGGTTGCGACAGATCAGCGAACATTGTCGCGCACATCTGATTGGAAGTCTGTGATGCGTGGGCAGACTGTTTGTGATGAAAAAGTTCAGGGGTGAGATTGCGGAAGTGAGAAGGCTCGCGGCATGCTGATCCTCCTCGATAACGGATGCTGCATAGACGAACTTTCGCGCCTTTCGAAAGGTGGGATTCCACGACCCCATCCCCCTTGGGATTTCGCGAACCGTCCGGAATTAGCGGGCGACAGACAAGAGACGACGCTCGGCCAGGGCGAATTTCAGGGTGGAGAATGAGATTTGGTCGGGGCGCGCGGATTTGAACCGCGGACCCCCTGCGCCCAAGGCAGGTGCGCTACCAGGCTGCGCTACGCCCCGACTGTGATTCGATTATATAATGCTGCGCGGCGGGTGACCTTCCCGATACTACCAAAAGGTGGAGTGCCCTTCGGTACCGCGCTCGGGCTATAATTTTGCCTCAGTGGTCATGCCCAGTTCACGCTATGCGTTGGTGACGTACGTCCGCAATCCGGTGGGCGAGTTCGTGGAACAACTGCGCCGCGAACTCCACCCGACGATGGCTCACATGGCTGCCCATCTCACGATTCTTCCTCCCCGGGAGTTGACCGGAACCGAAGCATCTGCCCTGGAATTTCTGGACCAGGCTTGCGGCCACATTGTCCCCTTCAGCGTTGGACTGGGAGAGGTGGAAACATTTCTGCCGACGACTCCGACGGTGTTCATCGAGGTGAGGCGGGCTGCCTATCGGATGCGTGAACTGCACGATCAACTGACCGGTGGTGGCCTGTTTTTCGAAGAGAGCTGGCCCTATATTCCTCATCTCACGATCTTGAAAACGGAAACCGATGAGCAGGCGCGCACGGCGTGCGTGGTGGCGCGGGAGCGCTGGACGCAGTTTTCCGGCGAGCGTGAGGTCCAGGTCGAGAAGTTGATGTTCGTCCGCGAGAATGAGGGTTGCTGGCAGGACGTAGCGGCCATGGCGTTGGGACGTGGCCAGTTGTCCTCCAAGTCCTAATTCGTAGCAAGCCGGCGAATAGAATTCGCAACAAAGTCAGCAATACCCCCTGAAAACCCGCAATCAGCGGTCGATTTCGCGCCTCGGTTGTACATGTACTTTCCACCCGTTGCCAAGTCCATTGGCCGGATTACCATAGATTCAACGGGCTGCAGACCAAGCGCCGGATCCCAGGCTGCGGGTTTGATCGGAAGAGAGAGCATATGCAAATTGGGGTTTACGGATCCGGCTACCTCGCAACTGTCATCTCCGCCTGTCTCGCCGATTTCGGCACGCCGGTTTGCTGTTGTCACGCCGATGGCACGCGCATCATGGAAGTGGCGAAAGGCAACATTCCTTTCTTCGAAAAGAATCTTCAGGAAGTGATTCGGCGCAACGTGCGTTCGGGACGGCTGGTCTATTCCGCGGACCCGGAAGAACTGGCGCGCAAGGCGCAGGTAATTTTTCTCGCCGAAGATTCCCCGCAGGGACTGGAAGAACTCGTCGTTCGCCTGGCGGGCGCGGCTGGCCGCTTCCAGGTGCTGTCGATTGTCACCCCGGGGCGGGTGGGTTCGACGACGAAGATTGAAAAAATGCTGAAGGAGAAAGGGCTGAAGAGCCTGCTGGTGTGCCAACCGATGTTCTTCACCAACGGATGCGCGGTCGAAGATTTCAACTGGCCCGACCGGATTATTCTCGGGACGCCTTCGAGCGAAGCCGTCTCTTCGCTGAAACAGATTTTTCATCCGCTGGTGATGCGCGGGGTTCCGGTGCTGGTCACGAATTACGAAACGGCGGAATTGGCGCGCGAAGCGACCACGGCGTTTGTGGCGACCAAGATTTCGTTCATCAACGAAATTGCGAGCCTGTGCGAGCACGTGAACGCCGATGCCGTCAGCCTGTCACTCGCGCTGGGGCTGGACAAGAAAATTGCGCCGCGCTGCCTGCAACCAGGCGCTGGCATGGGTGGAATTTTCGCCGAGACTGACATGGAATCGATCACCGGATTGGCGCGAGAGAACCACGTTGACCTGAAAGTGCTGAATGCCGCCCGCGAGGTGAATGTGGATCTGGCGAACCGGCTCTTGCAGAAAGTGGCCGCGGCGATCGATAGCGTGCAGAACAAAGACGTCGGCATTCTGGGCCTGGCTTTCAAGCCGAACACCAACTCGGTTGCGGGCTCGGCTTCCATTCAACTGGCGCAGAACTTGCTCGCCGGCGGAGCGCGCGTGCGGACTTACGATCCAGTGGCGATGCCCGATGCGCGGCTGCAACTGAACGGCATGGTGAAGTACTGCGAATCCGCCTACGGAGTCGCCGAAGGTGTGGATGCCCTGATCGTCGCCACCGGCTGGCCCGAGTTCCGGACGCTCGATTTCGCCAGGATCCGCCACCTGGTGAAACGTCCGATCATCATCGACACCAAGAATCTGCTCGACTCCTCGCGCCTGCGCGCCATGGGATTCCAGTACATGGGCGTAGGAAGGCCGTAGCGGGCTGCAAGAGGCGAGTGCTCGCCAGCGAGAGCCGCACTCCCGCCGCAATTGCTATAATTGTTGTCTGCGGTGGGAGTAGCTCAATTTGGTAGAGCATCGGACTGTGGCTCCGACGGTTGCGGGTTCAATTCCCGTCTCCCACCCCAAACAGCTTCCAGCTTTCTTATCCGGATAAAACTTACCTGAATCATCTTGCGAGCGCCTCGCAACCGGTGGCCCGGCTCAGCCCCGTGCGCCGATTTCTTCTTTTTCTCTGGCCGCGTAGTGGGATTCGACGTAGTCGTCGAGAATCTTGATGAACTCGGCTACGATCTTGTCGCCTTTGAGCGTAGTGAACAGGCGGCCGTCCACGTAGACGGGGGCCTTTGGTTCTTCGGCCGTTCCTGGCAGAGAAATCCCGAGGCTGGCGTGCTTCGATTCGCCGGGGCCGTTGACGACGCAGCCCATCACGGCGACTTTCATTTCTTCGACGCCGGTGTGTGTCCGCTTCCAGACTGGCATCTGGTCGCGCAAGTAAGTTTGGATCTGCTCGGCCATTTCCTGGAAGAAAGTGCTGGTGGTGCGGCCGCAACCGGGGCAGGCGGTGACCTGCGGGGTGAAGCTGCGAATGCCGAGCGACTGCAGAATTTGCTGCGCCACGCGAACTTCTTCGGTGCGATCTCCTCCGGGAGCGGGGGTGAGCGAAACGCGGATGGTGTCGCCGATGCCTTCCTGCAGCAGCACGGCCATCGCCGCGCTTGAAGCCACGATGCCTTTGGCTCCCATGCCGGCTTCGGTCAATCCAAGATGCAGCGGGTACTGGCAGCGCGCGGCGAGGATGCGATACACATCGATCAGATCCTGCACGCCACTGACTTTCGCGCTGAGGATGATCTGGTCCGGGCGCAGTCCGTGTTGCTCGGCCAGTTTCGCCGAACTAAGCGCGCTTACGACGATCGCTTCCATCGTCACTTCGCGGGCGCCCTTCGGCTCTGCGAGCCGTGAGTTCTCGTCCATCATCCTGGTCAGTAACGCTTGATCCAGCGATCCCCAGTTCACCCCAATGCGCACCGGCTTCTGGTATTTCGCGGCCACCTCAATCATGGTGCGAAAGTTGTCGTCGTTCTTGCGTCCGATGCTGGCATTGCCGGGATTGATGCGGTACTTGGCCAGTCCCTCGGCGCAGCCTGGATACTTGGTGAGCAGGAGGTGTCCGTTGTAATGGAAGTCGCCGACGATGGGCACGCGCAGGCCCTGCTTCTCCAGTCCTTCTACGATGTGGGGGATGGCCTTGGCGGCATCGTCATTGTTGACGGTGACGCGGACGACTTCGCTGCCGGCGCGTGCCAGGGCAGCGACCTGCTTTACGGTTCCGGGGATATCGGCAGTGTCGGTATTCGTCATGGACTGCACCATAACCGGTGCATTGCTGCCCACGCGGACGCCACCAATGGTAGCGGTGAAGGTTTTTCTACGCTTAATTTCGGCCATGTTTGACCTCTATTTTAGACCGGGGATGGGAAAAGCGCGAAATCGCCAGGTAATCGCCGCTAACCGAAAAGCTCGCTGTGAGAACCCAGACGGACCAGTTGCAGAACCTCAGCATCCGTCTTGCGGTAGATCAGCAGCAAATCGGGTTTGAGGTGGCATTCCCGATGGTCGCGCCATTCTCCCCCCAGCGCATGGTCACAATTTCTCTCGGGCAGCGGTTTGTCGTCCGCGAGAAGGGAGACGGCGAGTATTAACACCGCTTCCAGTTCGAGTCGATAACAGCCGCTTTTCTCGCGCTTATAGTCGCGGCGGAAGGCGTTGGTTCGCTCAATCCTCCGCATTCAAGTCGGCCATCAAGTCGGAGACATTACGGAACGAAGGCAGTCCACCATGGCGCGCTTCCTGCATTGCGGCAGCCGTTGCGGCGTTGGGGGCCTTCACTTCGAAGGGCAGGGATTTCTCCGCCGCCACGCGCGTCAGCAGGACGCGAACTGCGTCGGAGACGGAAAGGCCCATAGCTGCGAGTGCCTTCGCCGCCCGCTCCTTGGTTCGCTTGTCAATCCGAACGTGAACCATCTCTGTGGTTGCCATATCAGCCTCTGAGATACATTGTATCTCAGATCAAAATGGACAGTCAAGCTGCCGCGGCGCGATTTAAAGGCGTAAGGCTGAAAACCGAGAGTTGACAACTGATAACTGACAGCTCTCCTATGGCATCCGCGTGAGCCCTGGCAGGGTCTTGACCAGGTCGTTATAGATCACCATCACGGCAAAGAGCACCAGGAAGACGAAGGCCGCCTGGTAGATGCGTTCTTTGATAGGCAGGCTGATTTCTTTCTGCATGAGGCTCTCGATGAACAGCAGCAGGATCACGCCGCCATCCAGGATGGGGATCGGCAGCAGGTTCATGATGCCCAGGTTCAAGCTGATGGCGGCCGTGATCAAAAGCAGCGGAGTCCAGCCTTCTTCGCGGGCGGCCGCGCCCACGGCGCTGCCGATTCCAATCGGGCCATCGACTTGACGCATCGAGACTTTGCGCTGCACCATTTTTTGCAGCAATTCGAGAATCAGGAAAGAGCTCTTCTTGTTGTCCGACAGAGAGCGCTGCAGAGCGTCCGCGAAATTGAGCTTCACAACTTTGGTGGGAACACTGGCAATGCCGATCCGGTAGCGAAGGTCTTGCGCGGGCCCGGCGGGAGCGAGGATCGGTTTCACCGTGAAGGTCTTTTTCTGTCCGTCGCGGAGAACCACAATGTCCAGCGGCTGATCCTTGGTGCGGTTCAACAGCTGGACCAGCGCTTCCAGCGCGGGAATGTCCTGCCCGTTCGCGGTGAGGATCTGGTCTCCGACTTTGAGACCGGCCTTGTCGGCGGGCATCCCGGCTTCGATGGTCGTCAAAGTCACGCTCGACTCTTGGGGCACCCAGCCCATGATTCCGTATTGATTGGGCCCGAGCGGCTCCGGAACGAGGACCTTCTCCGTGACTTTGCCGTCGCGTTCAATAGCAAACTTCAAAGGCTGATTCGGGCTGAGCGCATCCTTGACGTCCACCTGCTCCCAATTCGGATTCTGGATCTCCTCGACCCGGACGATCTTGTCACCCTTCTGTATTCCCGCTTTTTCAGCGGGAGTATTCGGGTTCACCCATCCGACAACGGCCGGCTCATCGAGCACGGCAGGGTATTCGTAGTGCACCATGTACACGCCGGTCAGCAGGGCGATGGCCAGCATGATGTTCATCGCCGGCCCGGCCAAAGCGATGAGGAAGCGCTGCCAGCGCGGATGCGACAGAAACTCGCCCGGATCGCCGGTGCGGTTGTCCATGGGGTTCTCGCCCGACATCTTCACGTAGCCGCCCAGCGGAATGGCGCTGATGCGGTAGTCGGTCTCCCCTTTCGTGAAGCCAAAAAGGCGCTTGCCGAAGCCGATGGAAAACACTTCCACCCGGACGCCGAAATACTTGGCCACGGCGAAGTGGCCGAACTCGTGAATCAGGATCATGAGTCCGAGCACGACCCCCATGACGAAGATCGTATGCAGGATGGACAGAAGTTGCGGCATATTTTCCCAGATTACTCCAAAATTCGGGTTACGAAATGGCCCTGATGGGCGAGCCCTTTCGGCGACGCTGCTTCACCATTTCTCTTGCGAAAAGGCGAGCCTCGGTATCCAGAACAAGCACTCTCTGTATAGATTCCAGATGTCCGGCTGGCGTTGCAATCATTACTTCCTCAATGATTTGCGGGATCTCCTCGAATCCGATCCGCTCTTCCAGAAACGCAGCTACTGCGACCTCGTCGGCGGCGTTCAAGGCGATGGTCTTCGCGCCTCCGGTGGCTGCCGCTTCGTACGCTAAACGAAGACAAGGGAACTTATCCATATCCGGCGGACAGAAATCGAGATGCCGCAGGTCCATGATCGAGAAGCGCAACTCCGAAGCGATCCTTTCCGGATACGTCAGCGCATACAGAATAGGCAGACGCATGTCGGTCACAGAAATCTGAGCAAGTATGCTGCCATCCACGAATTCGACCAGCGAATGAATCGTAGACTGCGGGTGCACAATGACTTGCACGCGTTCGGGCGGAACCTGGAACAAGCGGCAAGCCTCGATCACCTCGAATCCCTTGTTCATTAATGTTGCAGAGTCGATGGTGATCCTTTTCCCCATTTTCCAGGTGGGATGATTGAGCGCCTGTTCCACCGTAATCGAGGCAAATTCCGACTTGGGCGTCTTTAGAAACGGCCCGCCCGAAGCGGTCAGCCAGATGCGCTCAACCTCGTCCATACGGCCTCCGCGCAGGCACTGGTGGACGGCGTTGTGTTCGCTATCGATCGGCAAGAGCGGCTTGCCCTGCTTCCGCGCCTCAGCGGTGATCAACTCGCCCGCCACCACGAGACATTCTTTGTTGGCCAGGCCGACGGTCTTGCCCGAGCGCACCGCCTCGTAGGTCGCCTCCAGGCCGGAGACGCCGACAATCGCGCTGACCACGAAATCCACCTCGGGATGGGTCGCGACTCGAACTGTGCCGGCGGCGCCATGCATGACTTCAATCTCGCCTAAGCCTGCGTGCCGCAACTTGGCGCGGAGCGCGTCCGCCGCGGCTTCGTCCGCCAGCGACATAACGCGCGGCTTCCAGCGCACCGCTTGCTCGAAGGCAAGTTCGGCATTGTTCCCGGCCGCAAGCGTGGCGATTTGAAAGCGGTCGGGATAGCTCTCAACCACACTCAAAGTGCTGCAACCGATCGAGCCGGTCGAACCCAGGATGGCGATGCGTTTCATGCGATTTTCTTATTGTAAGGGATGGAGACGGGTAGTCGGGGGAACCCGGCACCCCGCCAGGACAAAAGTCTACTCCCTGCCTCTCAGGATCGAGGCCATGATGCGGGGGTTGCGGCGTCCGTGCATCACGGCGACGACCCACAAAGGTCTTTCCTCCGGTGCGTAGACGATGAGGTATTCACGCACGAGGGTGAACCGCAAGGGCCGCGGGCTCAGGTCGGGGCGTCGGTGGCCCCGATGGGGAAAAGGCACAAGCCTGCGAATGGTGTCAAAAATCTCCGACATCACCTGGTCGGCTGCGTCGGGGTTTTCCTGCGCAATGTAATCGCGTATATCGTCGAGGTCGGCGAAGGCTTCCGGGTGGAGGGCGTAGCCGCTGCTCATGCCTGGCGGTCGCGTTGTGCTTCGGTTTTCGCTTTCAGGCGGACAAAGGCTTCTTCACCGTCGATGGGCTTCACCGTGCCGCTTTTCAGTTCGTCGTAGCGGCTGTTGAGCATGTCCCGCGTCTGCACCAGTTCGTCGAAATATGCGGCCAATGCATCTTGCAAAAGCTCATCGGTCCCGCGTCCGCTCTGCGTTGCGAGGTCGTTGAGCTTCTTTTCAACGTCGGGGGTGAAATGTACTTCCATGGGCTTCAATATAGGGAAAAGCCCCGCTTGTGGCAAGTTGCACGATGGCCTAGTTGAACGATGACCCCTTTATGATGCGCAACTTCTCAACACGCCTACCCTCGGTCCAAACGTTGAGATCGTGGAGACCCGCGCAGAGCTTGCTCAAAGGCGAGTTCGGCATTGTTGCCGGCCGTCGTCACACTGATTGCCATCTCCGGACATCGCTGCTTTGCGTTCGTAGGGCACGTACTCTGGTTCCCAGATATTGGCTTGCAGTTCGCGCTCCAGGCTATCTTCGCCGGCAACCTGCGCCTGGCCATCTTGAATCGCCTGTCTGCCCACGGCCTGCGCAATCGAGCGACCGAGCCGGCGCGAATCCGAAAGTGACGGCAGGAGGCGTGCCTTCTTATCCTTTTGTGTAGGGACGAGACGTGCCAATTCCTTCGCCGCGGCCATGACCATCGCATCGCTCACGCGTTTGGCTTTGGAGGCAATGATCCCGAGAGCAAGCCCGGGAAATATGTACGAGTTATTCGTCTGGTCGATGGCGACCTTCTTCCCCCAAATACTCACCGGTTCGCACGGACTTCCGGTACCGATCAGCGCCCGTCCTTCGGTCCAATCGACCAGGTCCTGAGGGGTCGCTTCGCTGCTTGAGGTGGGGTTCGAAAGCGGGAAGATGACGGGTCGAATTGTGTTCCTGGCCATTTCGCGCACCGCCTCCTCGGTGAAGGCTCCGGCTTGGCCAGACACTCCGATAAGGACCGAAGGCTTGGCATGACGCATCACATCCAGCAATGTGATCTCTCGATTTGGTTGTGTCCAACTCTGCACTTCCTGTTCTTTTCGCGCGTAGGGTCGCTGCTCGGGCCGCACATCTTTACCCTTTTCTGTAACCAGACCGTAGCGATCGAGAGCGTAGAAGCGATGGCGAGCCTCCTGCTCCGAAATACCCTTCTCCTGCATGAACTGCGCTAACAGGTTGGTGATGCCTATGCCCGCCGTTCCAAAGCCAAGTACAGCGATCTTCTGCTGCTCCAGTGGCACGCCGGTTACGTTGATCGCAGAGAGCAGCGTCGCGGCCGCTATCGCCGCCGTGCCTTGAATATCGTCGTTAAAAGTGCACAGTTGATCTTTGTAGCGAGCCAGAAGTCGAGCCGCATTCGAACCGGCAAAGTCCTCCCATTGCAAAAGAACGTGCGGCCAGCGCTTCTTCACGCTGTTTACAAAAACATCTACGAAAGTGTCGTACTCTTCACCGCGAACCCGATGATGCCGCCATCCGATGTAAATTGGGCTTTTTAACCTGTCCTCATTGTCCGTTCCCACATCGAGCAGAACCGGAAGACAATGCTCCGGATGAATGCCGCCGAGCGCAGTGTAAAGCGCCATCTTCCCGATTGGGATGCCCATGCCTCCCGCACCTTGATCGCCGAGCCCCAGAATTCGCTCCCCATCGCTGACCACGATGCACTTCACGCCGTCGTAACGGGAGTGATTCAGGATCTGATCGATACGATCTTTATTCGGATAGCTGAGAAACAGACCCCGCGGCTTTCTCCATATCTCACTGAAGCGCTGGCAACCCTCACCCACAGTCGGTGTGTAGACCAGCGGGAGCATCTCTTCGATATTGCGCAGCAAGAGCGCATAAAACAGCGTCTCGTTCGTATCCTGTAGGTCGCGGAGAAAGGCGTATTTATTGAAGGAGTTCGGCTGATGCCGCAGGGTTTGAATCCGCCGCTCAATCTGATCGTCAAGACTCCCCACATGCGGCGGCAATAAACCGTGCAGGCCGAATACATCGCGTTCGTGATCCGAGAAGGCTGTTCCCTTATTGAGACGCGGAGAATTGATCAGGTCATATCCCGAAAGAGAAATCTGGCAGGCCTGGTTGCTTGCTGTCCGGTGTAATTGCTCGCTCATTTACATGCCCTTCTAAATCCGGTTTAGCTGTATCAGCTTCGAGGCCCGCGCAATGAGGACCACGGAGGGATACCTGTCGCTTTACTCCAATGCGGCAAGCTCAGAGATGGGGCCTTGCATCGCATCGGCAACCGGCCTGCGAGCAGGATACGGAGGGACTTCTCCTACTGCATCAGCCGCCACGCGCCCCACGCCCACACCACCGGCACTGCGAACAGCATGGCGTCGATGCGGTCGAGCATGCCTCCGTGGCCCGGCAGAATCGTGCCGGAGTCTTTCACTCCAGCGCCGCGCTTGATGAGTGATTCGACCAGATCGCCCAACTGCGCCGCGATGTTGACCACCGCCGACAGCAGAATGATGGGCCAGAGTTGCGGCTGCTCCAACCCGAACATGCCGTCGCGGCGGCCAATCAATCCCATCCGCAGCAGCGCGGAACTGATTCCGGGCGCGTGCTGCATCCACAGCGTGCCAACGATCACGCTGGCTACAACCGACGCCACCGCGCCTTCCCACGTCTTCTTCGGGCTGATCTCCGGCGACATGCGGTGCCGTCCCAGCGACTTGCCCACGAAGTAAGCGAAGATGTCGCCCGCCCATACGGCGAGCAACGTGTAGATCGTCCAGATCGCTCCCGCCGGCTGCTGCCGGATCGCGACCAGCAGCGCCATCGGGATCGCAATGTACGTGAAGGCAAACACCGAAGCTGCGGCCGCCGGATAGCCGGTCGCCAAGTTGCTACGCAGCATGGCCACGGTCAGAAACACGAAAGGTGCGAGCGCCGCCGCCAAGGCCAGACCGTAGAGCATGGCCGTAGTCTCAACCAGCGGCGTGCGATTGGTGGACACGACAATCACAAATACAAAGAAGAGTGCGACGAAGGCATACGTCGCCCATCCCATCGGCTGGACTCCATAGTGCGTTGCCAGCTTCAAGAACTCGACGATGGCCAGCAGAGCGACCGCTCCCGCCACCAGCGCCAGCACATAAAGTGGCGCCTTCAGCACCAGCAACAGAACCAGGGGGATTAAAACGACGGCGGTCGCGACGCGCTTGATCATGGGTTCACACTACGGAAAACGCTGCGCCTATCGCGAATCCAGAGTTGCTTTGATCGCCGCATCTGCCGAGCTGCGTTCGGCTCGGACGGGCGAGGACGCCCGTCCCGACACGAGTTCTGCTGCGCATCAACGCTTCGCCTCGGCGTGATCCCGATGCGGCGTATGCTGCGGAGCATGCCCGTCCGGCCCCAGCCCGCCGTAGCGGCGGTCGCGCTTCTGATATTCCTCAATGCCCTCGAGCAGTTGCACGCCGCGGAAATCGGGCCACAACGTCTGCGTCACATAAATCTCCGCATAAGCCAGTTGCCACAGCAGGAAGTTACTCAGCCGCATCTCGCCGCTGGTGCGAATTACTAAGTCCGGATCCGGCAGACCCCGCGTGTAGAGATGGTCACTGATCGCCTGCTCATCGACTTGCATGTGATCGAGGCCGCCATTGCGGGCCGCGGCCTCCGCCAGCGAGCGAAAGGCGTCGACGATCTCGCTGCGCGCGCTGTAATTCAGCGCCAGCGTCAGCAGCATCCCGGTGTTGTTGGATGTGGCGCAACTCGCCTCTTCCATCTCGCGCTGCACCGACTCCGGCAACTCATGCTGACGCCCGATGTATTGCAAACGGATATTGTTTTCGTTGAGCGTCCTGATTTCCGCTTTGAGATAGCGGCACAAAAGCCGCATCAGAAAATCGACTTCCGTCTTTGGGCGCTTCTTCCAGTTCTCCTCGGAGAAGGCGTAGAGCGTCAACGCCGGAATCCCTATGCGCGCCGCAGTCTCGACCGTCGAACGCACGGCAGTAACGCCGGCGCGATGTCCCGCAACCCGCGGCATGTGCCGGCGCCGGGCCCAGCGCCCGTTTCCGTCCATGATGATGGCGATATGCTGGGGAAGACGCGCCGGATCGAGCCGCAGGTAAACGTCAGTTTCCTTGCGCTCCATCCCAGCCGGAACCGTGTGTCGCAAGCAGACCTCTCCGAGTCGAAGCTAACACACGAAATCGAGTGTGTGCAATGCGATAGGAGGCCCAAGGGTTCATCCCGCAGCGACGGCCGATAAGGCGACGCCCAATCACGCGCGGCTCACACCGTACGCATCCAGCACATCCCGCAGCGTCACCACACCTTCCAACTTGTGCACATTCGCGCGGTTCACCACCGGCAACATTTCGATCTGGTTCGCGCCCATGCGCTGCAGCGCCAAATCAAGCCCGTGGTCGGCATGGACGTGCGGAAAAACCAGCGCATCCACCAGTTCACCAAGCGTCTTATCCGCACCTTCCGTTAACTCGCGCTCCAGCCACGAGAGGTTGATCACGCCCACTACGCCTCGTCGATCCGTCACCAACCAGGTTCGGACTTCACTCGATCGCGCCCGTTCCAAAGCTTCCCGAACCGTGATCTCCGCCGGCAACGCCTCGCTCGCAGTCTGCATGACACTCATCACCTGGCGCTGGCCATATCGTTGCCGCGTCTCCGCCGTCGGCAGGTGGATGCCATCCTGCACCGCCAGCGCTTCGTAGATGGGCGCGCGCTGCAAACGTGAAGCAATGAACAGACTCACCAGATTCGCAATCATCAGCGGGACGATCACCGCATAATCCTGCGTCATCTCAAAGATCATCAGCACCGAAGTCATCGGAGCGCGCACGATCCCCGCGAAGACCGCGCCCATCCCAACGATTGCGTAAGCGCCCGGCGTCGCCGTGTAAGCGGGAAACAAATGATGTGCCACGGTCCCCACCGTACCTCCCAACATAGCGCCGATGAACAGAGCGGGCCCGAAAATACCGCCCGCGTTGCCCGAAGCATAACTGGCGGTAACAGCGAAAAGTTTCAGCACCACCAGCAGCGCCATTAACTGGAACGCCATCCTTCCATTCAGCGCCTCGCCGACAAACCCATAACCCACGCCCAGAACCTGCGGCACAAACCAACCCATCACGCCGACCAGCAACCCTCCCGCCACCGGTTGGAACCAGACCGTCTTCTGCGGGAGCTGCAAAAAGCGCGCCCGCATGCCCAGCAAGAGCCTCGTGAAAGCCGCCGAAACCACACCACCGGCCACGCCCAGCACCGCATACACCGCAAACTCCGACGGATGCACCAGTTGATATTGCGGGACCTTGAAGAGAGGATGATTGCCGAGAAAAACGCGCAGAACCACCCATGCCGTCGCCGAAGCCAGTACCACTGCGCCCATCACCGGAGCGTAGAGATCGCCCGTGATCTCCTCCAGCGAAAACAGCACTGCCGCCAGCGGCGTATTAAACGCGGCTGCAATGGCCGCCGCCGCTCCCACCGGGATCAGTTTCTTCACTTGCTCGGTGCTCAGTCCAAGAGACCGTCCCAGCACCGACCCAATGCCCGCACCAATTTGCACCGAAGGCCCTTCGCGCCCCAGCGGAATCCCACTAGCCAGCGTTGCCGACGTGCAAAAGAACTTGCCCAGCACAGTGCGCAGTGTGATGCGCCCTTCGCGAGCGAATAAAGCCGCCTTGGTCTGCGGCACGCCGCTGCCCCGGGCACCGGGAAAGTAGCGATACAGCAGGTAACCGATGCCGAGCGACCCCACAACCGGGAACAGCAACCGTCGCCATGGCGCGCCGCCCACGGGATACAGCCGCATCCCCATTCGTTCCGTCAGCAGGATGAACGCGACGACCGCCAGCCCGGTTAATGCGCCGATCACCAGCGCCAGTACCAGGAAGATCTGCCCCTCACGCTGCCGCAACTCGGCCACGCGATGTAACAGCCAGCTTTTCCACCGACTCCCGCTCGTAGTCTGGACGCCTTCACTCATCGTTCGGAAATTACTTCCTGAAAGCATATCGCACTGCGTTGGCTCGTGGAGTTCGTCGCCTTCACACCAGCAGGGAATATTCGCAAGCCAGGGGCCCTTTGTGATGACGGTCACAAATAATCGTGAGGAATGTCACACGCGGGCTTCTCCCACATGTGCTACATCTAGCCCCCAGCGCTCTCTATTTCGCTCTTCCAGGAGTTCCTATGCCGGAGCAGCAACAATTATCCCATGATGCAAAAATGGCTATGATTTCCCAGTTTCTGGGGTTCATGCTGGACGCCTATGACATGGCTCTGGTTCTGGTCATGGCTCCGATTCTGGTCAAAGTTTTCATCTCTCCCAAAGGCAGCGCCGCCTGGCAGTACATCGTTATCGTCTTCACCTACTCCATCACCATGGCTTCGAGGCCGATCGGTTCGGCCCTGTTCGGACGCTTTGCCGACAAGATTGGCCGCCGGTTCCTCCTGGTCTTGACCATCGGAGGCGTCGGCCTGATGTCCCTCCTCGGAGGCTTCTTGCCCACCTACGCCGAGATCGGCGTCTGGTCCTATGTCATCTTCTGTTCTCTCCGCTTATTGATGGGCATCTTCTTCGGTGGCGAATATGCCGTGGGTCACACCTTTGCCATTGAATATGCTCCGCAAAAAAAGCGCGGAATGATTGGCGGCTTCATCCAATCGGGCTTTCCCCTCGGCTATGTCCTGGGCTCGCTGGTCTTCGCCCTCGTTTCTTACCTGACCACCGCCCAAACCATGCTGTCCTATGGCTGGCGAATCGTTTTCATGACCGGCGTCATTCCCGTGTTCCTGGCGCTTTATATTCGGAACAATCTCCATGAGTCGCCGGAATTCGAGAAGACCAAGGCCCGGGGCAAGATAGAAAAATCTCCGTTCTTGAACCTCTTCAAACCGCCTCAACTCTTCGACTTCCTCCAGGTCTTCTTCTTTATGACGGGCCTGTTCCTTACCGACTACTCGGTCTACGGATTCCTGCCCAACATCCTGACCCTGAAAGGACGCGGCTTCGACACCACGACCTACAGCCTGATTTACGGCTTCGCGCTCTTTATGGCGTTCCTGGGCTACAACTTCTACGGCTGGCTCTCCGATAAAACCGGCAGAAAGATCCTGACGCAATGGTACTGCGCTTTTCTTGTGGTGTTTGGAATCCCGGTCTTCTACGTTCTCTATCATGCCGCCATTGCGCGCAATCTGAAGATGGCCATCCTTGGCACCGTCATGGCAGCCATGCTCAAACTGGCCTGGGGAGTCGTTCCCGCCTATCTCTGCGAGCGCTTCCCGACCAAACGCCGCGCCGCCGGTGTTGGCTTTGGCTACTCCTCCGGAGCGCTGCTGGGCGCATGGTTCAGCGTTTACGTGTGGTGGGCTCACAAGATTCCGTTTATCGCTGCCATCGAGAAGCAGGACATGTGGTTATCGCCGGCCGTCATCCTGACCATCGGTGCGGTCATGACCTTCATCAGCCTGCTCTACTCCCCGGAAACAAAAGATCTTCAGCTCGAAGACGTGGGAGAACGGGAGCGCGCCTCCGACCGAGCCAAAGAGGAGAGAGCGCGAACCGTACTCGCAAGTTAGCCGTGCCAGACAGAGATCCGGGCTGCGGAGTTAACCGTGCCGGGCTCCTTGCGGGCGACTAGACTTGGCACCGGGCCGCCCCGGGCTGTTGCCCGTGGCCTCCACGCTAATCGGCAGAGGGGACGCAGATGTCCAGCAAAACGTCCGGCAACGCCTTCAGCAAAGCGATCACGAAAACGATCGCCGTCCGCCAGGCGGCGCTAACTGTCGTTCTCGCCTCCGCCGCGATGCTCGCTCAACAGAAACCCGCGCCGCCCAGTTCCCCGCCAGGCCTCGAGTTTCCTGTGATCATGCGGCAAAACGTGGCTGCCGGCAAAACTCCCGTCGGCGCCAAGGTCCAGGCCAAACTCACGCTCGCCACCCTGGTCAATGGCGTGGTGGTTCCGGCGGACGCCGTCTTGTCCGGAGAAGTTACCGAGTCCGTGGCGAAGTCTGCCACTGAGCCATCCCGCCTCGCCATTCGCATGGACTCCGCGCAGTGGAAAAATGGCTCCGCGTCCATCAAGGTTTACTTGACGCCGTGGTACTACCCCGTGCCACTGCTGACGAATCTCTCGGATGAGCCATCCGTCTCCGCACAACACCCGAGACCTTACAATAAGGTTGCTAACTACCCCGACCCCAGCGGTCCCCCGTCACCCTTTCCGGACCCTGACCGGGATGGCAACAACCACGCCGGCGCCGCGCCGCTTCCGCCCGCGTCTCCCACTTCGCCAAGCCGGGTCTTGATGAAGGATGTAGAGTCCACGCGCGCGATCGACGGAGCCGTTACGCTCACTTCCAAGCGTTCCAACATCAAGCTTGGGAAGACGACCACTTACGTCTTCGCTACCGGCGATCTGATTTCGGCGAAGTGACGAGTTCCGCTGGCGATTCGTGGAACACTTTTGAGGAGTTCTCAGTTCTCAGTTCTCAGTTCTCAGTTTCTCCGTAAGAGGCTTTAGTTTCAGGACCTGCGTCCGTTGCGGAACAGAGGCGAGCAGGAGCACGCTTGGTTCGCCGACATCCTCCAGTGCAACTCCGAGAGATTGCTGAAAAACTCGCGTGGCACGCTGCCCTCGCCCTCAGCGGCTACAGCCGACCCTGAAAAAAAGCCGGTCATCGCAGCGGTGAACTGCTGCCAAAACCAAGAGTACTGGGGCCCCGGCGCTGCGCCATCCAAAATCAAGCGCGAGATCCGTGTCCTTCCCAAATAAACGGTGAGGTATCCGGCTGCGCGGTTGATGTCTGAGGATGGTTTGCGTTTCTGTTGGTTTTCGCGAAATGACGGCGAAATTCGATCACTTCGTCATTGCCACTTATAAATCACAGCGATTGGTATCGGCTATGCCAGCGGCCGACTTCTCGAAAGAGCGCGAGAACTGGGGCACCGGTCTTCCTTCGTTTTCGGTTTCTGACTGCCAAGCGTCTCCCTGCCTTTTCAATAACTTAGCCCCATAAAATGTCCGATTTCGCCGCTTAACCTCGATTTTCTCCCCTTCATTGCCTTCTTGGTGCGTGACGTGCCTGGTTCGAATAGGATCACGATGACTCATTCCACGCAGCGAAACTTCTGGGTTTTACGGTAGGTTTCCACGTGGACAAGTCTAGTTGCCCGGGCTCCCGTTCGCGGGACGCGGGGACAGTTCTAACTCCCGAGCTGTGGAAAGCGAGAGCAGAATGCACAAGCCGATCAAGTACGTTGAGAAGGCGGTGACGGTTGCCGCCACGGGCGCATGGGCAGTGTTTGAACGCCTGAACCGGGTTGCTCCGAATGCGGCGCCGATTCCGAAGTGGTCGGACAAGCCGCTGCTGAAGTCGTGGGAAAAGTCGAAGCCGCCGCTGGGCTGGCCGCGCTCGACCGATTCGCTTTGTCCCAAGTGCGTGCCTGAAATACGGCAGCAGATTCTCGACGGCCACCTGCCGGTTGACGTGCTGATGAGCGAAAAAGTCGGAGAGATCAAGGCCCAGATCATTGAACGCGACGGCAAGATATGGATGGTCAAGGACTGCGCCAAGCACGGGCACTTCGAAGACTTGATGTCGATTGACACGGAATTCACGAAGCACCTTGAAGAAGTTTTTCCCGGCCGCGACATTCGCGCCCACAAGGATGAACATCTGCACCATCATGGCAGTTCGACGGTGAAATATGGGCGGGGCGCGGTGCTCACGGTCGATCTCACGAACCGCTGCAACATGATGTGCGATCCCTGCTTCATGGACGCAAACCAGGTGGGATACGTCCACGAACTAACCTGGGAAGAAATCCAGACGGTGCTCGACAACGCTATCACCGTAAAGCCCAAGCGGCAGATGTCGGTGCAGTTCTCGGGCGGCGAGCCTACTTTGTCTCCTTACTTCCTGGACGCCGTTCGTTACGCCCGCAAAGTTGGATACAACAGCGTGCAAGCTGCAACCAACGGGATCGAATTCGCCAAGAGTTTTGAATTCTGCGAACAAACGGTTGAAGCGGGCGTGCGTTATGCCTACCTGCAGTTCGACGGAATCGGCAACGCCGCCAACGATCATCGCGCCGTCGGCAATCTGTTCGACGTAAAGCTGAAAGCTATTGACAACCTGCACCGGGCCGGGTGCGAAATCGTGCCGGTGATCACCATTATTAATGGCATCAACAACGAGCAGGTCGGAAGAATCATTCAGTTCGCGCTCGACAATCCAAAGAAGATCGGCTTCCTGAGCTTCCAGCCAGTGAGTTTCACGGGAAGAGACGAAGCCATCACCGACGAACGCCGCGAAGCGCAACGCTACACGCTGGCGCACCTGGCCCACGACGTAAAGAACCAAACCGGCTTCGGAGAACCGGCCCGTGACTGGTTCCCAATCAGTTTCATGAGCACGTTCAGCGATTGGGCCGACGTAATGCACGCGCAAGATAGTAACAACGATTGGGGCCAGCTAGCTTGCGGTTGCCATCCTAACTGCGGGACGGGGATGGCTATGATGATTGATAAGGAGACTAAGGAGGCGGTTCCGGTTACTGCTTTCTTGAAGGGCGATCAGCTGGCTAAGGACATCGCTAAGGTGAACGATGCGGCCCGTTCCAAATTCTGGACTGCGTTTGGGATGGCGCTTTGCCTGATGAAGAACTTCGATCCTTTCCAATCGCCTACGCACTTCAAGCTTATCGACCTGCTTAAGAAGTTCGACAAGAACTTCAATGCTACGGGCAGGAACTACGGCAAGGTCGGACCGGAGCGGACGATTGACGATGTGATGAAGCGGCGGCAGGACCGGTGGAACTTCCTGTTCATCGCGGGAATGTGGTTCCAAGATTTGTTTAACTACGATTTCCGGCGGACGGAGCAGTGCATCATTCCTTATGCTACGCAGGAAGGCGAGATCAGCTTCTGCGCTTATAACACGGGCGTGGGCTGGCGCAACATCATCGAGAAGATGCACATGACTTCGACGCTTACTAAGTGGTACGAAGAGCACGGACGTCACGAGATCTTCGCGGGCGGCAAGAAAGTCAACATGGAAGACAAGGAGCACGCGCTCTACCTGCGGGAAGAGATCGTGACCCACGAAGTGCAGCACGATCTCGACAAGCTGGGGATTGCGAAGACGGCGCGCGAAGAAAAGCTGCGGGCCCGCGACAAGAAGGCCGAGAACAACAAGGTCAAGAACGACGCGGCCTATGACGCACGCATGGCGCAGCTCTATCGGGAAGTTGTGCTGAAAGAGAAACCGGCAACGTCGAATGAAGGTGGATTTATTCCGCTGGGCTCGATCACGGCGGCGATCGCTCCGGCGAATGGGAACGGCAACGGCGCCGCGAAAGAGAGCGAAGAAGTTGGCGAGCCGGTAGCGGGGGACTAAGGATTCAACATTTCAAAGTCTGGGCCGCTTGAAAAAAGCGGCCTTTTGTTTTGAGTCTTGGTTACTGGGTTTACGTCAGCCGCCGAAAACTGCCTTTCAGATCAACTTCATCTGCTTCGGCGCGACGGTTGTGATACGCACGCGCTCGACCCGGCGATCGGTGGAGTCGAGGACTTCAAACTTGAGGCCTTCGTCTTCGATGACTTCGCCTTTCTTGGGGATGCGTCCGGCGAGTTCGCTTACCAGGCCGGCTATGGTCGAGGATTCGTGGCCCTCGGGGCGCATGCCGAAAAGTTCGTCGAGGCGGTCGACATCCATGTTGCCGGGGACGATGTAGGAGTGGTCGTTTTCCTGCACGACTTGCGCATTCTCGTGCTCGTCGCCGATTTCGCCTACGATCTCTTCTACCAAGTCTTCGATAGTTACCAGGCCGGCTACGCCTCCGTATTCATCGACTACGATTGCCATGCGGATGTTACTGCGCTGCATCTCGCGCAGTAAGTCACTTACTAACTTGCTTTCCGGGACAAAGTAAACATCCTTCCTCATCAATGTGGCGACCGTCCGGGTGTGCGCCTCGGAGTCGGGCACTTGCAGCACGTCCTGGGTGTGGAGAATGCCCTTGATATGGTGAATCGAACCCTCGTACACGGGGATGCGCGAGAAATGCTTGCCGCGGAGTAACTCGACCACGTGCTCAACGGTATAGTCGGACGGAACCGCGACCATCTCGGGCCGCGGCTTCATCGCCTCGCGAACTGTCTTGCCGCTGAACTCGACCGCCGATTGGATCAGGTCGCGATCGCCTTCCTGGATGATGCCTTCTTCCTGTCCCGCCTCGATCAACGCGTCTACGGCTTCGGAGGAAGTTTCCGGTGCGGCGTCGGCGTGCTCGTGGGTCAGCGAGGTGACGGACTGGCAGAATCCGAGCACGAGCGTCACCGGCAGAACCAGATAGATCAGCAGGCGCAGGAGCGGCGTCCAGTCCGCCAGCCAGCGTCCGCGAGTTCGCGAAAAAAAGACGAAGGGCAGCAGGCGGTTAAAAAAGATGACGATCAGCACCAGGCTGAGCGTGGCTTCCAGGACTTCGTAGACGCTCCAGGCGCGGTCGCGAAACACGGTGAAGCCGACGATCATGGCGATGGCAGCGGTAACCAGTTGCGTCAGAATGGCCATGGAGAGCGAGGCGCGCGCGCGGGTGACGCCGAGGCGCGGCTCGACGATCTGCTCGAAGGCGTCGATGTTGTCCTGGAAATCGCGCGAGAGAAATTTGCCGATTTCCTGGTAGAGACGGTCGACGTAGGAGACCAGCGTCAGCAGGCCGAACAGGAACACGAGAGCTATGCCGACACCGATCATTGGTGGAGCTTCCTCCGGGCATAGCGGGGCTTCGCCCCGCTGGACAGCCGAGGGCGGCTGTCCCTACGTGGAGCCGTTCGTTCGATCAGGCCCAGCGGAAGGTGGAGTTTTGCGCGCAACTGTTTTTCGCGCCTCGCCATCTGTCCATTGTCGCACTCGTGATCGAAGCCGCGCAGATGCAGGACGCCGTGCAACACTAGAATCTTAACTTCCTCGGCTGGCGAGTGTCCGAGCGCGTGCGCGTTTTGCGATGCGATCTCAGCCGAGATGGCGATTTCTCCGGCAAGTTGTTTTCGAGCGCCGGGCTCGGCGGGAAATGAAAGCACGTCGGTCGGCTGGGTTTTTCGGCGGAAACGGCGGTTCAGAGACTTCATCTCGGCGCTGGTCGTTAGCAGCACGTTGACTGCGCCCTTCAATCCCGCGGCGCGCCGGACGCGAGCCAGGAAACGGTCGAGCGCCAACTCGGTCAGATCCGCGACGCGCTCTTGAAAGATGACCAAGATTAGTTCTCTCCCACGTCTCGATCTCGCACCACGCAGGCTGCGAAAAGTCGATTTTCGATGCCCAACCCCTTAAAGAGTGTGCGTCAGAACTGGGTCGTCCCTCCGGGGCTTGGATTGCTTTTGCCACTTTTCCCAGCGCTGAAGCGCTGGGCTAAGCTGGTTCGCCCCTCCGGGGGCTGGATTCTCCTGCGCAATACGAAACGCGAGTTTTCCCGCATCCTGCTGGAGCCCCCCACCACCAAAGCGAAAAGGAGGGTTGCGGCGAGGCTCCCTCCGGTGTGGCCCTTCGGTTTAATTACGTACGCGCGGCTCTTCGGACGGCGGCAGGGGCGGTGCCGGCGGCGCACCGGGCTTCGGTTCGAGCAATGACAACTGCTGCTCGGCCAGCCGCGACTTGTAATCGTCGTAGGCGCGAATGATCCTCTGCACCAGATGATGACGAACCACGTCGCTTTCGTCGAAGTGCACGAAGGCGAGGCCGTTTACGCCTTGCAGAATTTCTCCCGCTTCGATCAATCCGCTGCGGCGCGCGTTGGGCAAGTCGATTTGCGTGACGTCGCCGGTGATCACCGCCTTGGAACCAAATCCCAGGCGGGTCACGAACATCTTCATCTGCTCGGAGGTGGTGTTCTGCGCCTCGTCCAGGATGACAAAGGAATCGTTGAGGGTGCGACCGCGCATGAAGGCGATGGGGGCGATCTCGATGATATTTTTTTCGAGATAGCGCTCGACGCGCTCGGGCTCCAGCATGTCAAAGAGCGCGTCGTACAAGGGCCGCAGGTAGGGATCGATCTTCTCCTGCAAGGTGCCGGGCAGAAAGCCGAGACGTTCGCCGGCCTCGACCGCCGGCCGCGCCAGAATGATGCGGTTGACCTGCTTGTTCAGCAGGGCCGAAATCGCCATGGCCACGGCGAGGTAGGTCTTGCCGGTGCCGGCGGGGCCGACGGCAAACACCATGTCGTGCTTCTCGATGGCTTCGAGGTAGCGGCGCTGATTGGGGCTTTTGGGCTGGACGGTGCGGCGTCCAAAGGAACGCTGGCGTCCGGCTTCAGCCAGTCCGCGCAGAGTCGCATTCGGATCGCCGACCACCACGCGCAACATGCTGCCGAGGTCGCCGTTCACGAACTGGTGGCCGGACTTCCGCAGATGCTCGTAATCGGCAAACAACTGTTCAGCACGGGCCACGTCGCGGGGCGCGCCTTCCAGTTCAATGCGATCGGAGCGCAGATCGATATTGATGTTCAGGCCGTCTTCGAGCACATGGAGATTTTCATCGCGCGTGCCGAACAGGGTCTCGATGTCGGGGGTGAGTTCAATATTTTTTTTCATTCAGGATTGTGGCGCCGCCTCCAGCAGCCGGACTGGGCTCACTGTTTGATTCTGGTTACCGGGATGTGGCTCGCCGCCGGATTCGGGCGAGCCGGTGCCGGCGTTTTTTTCACGCGAGAAACTGGATATGGAAATAGAGTAAGCGGGATTGCGCACCCCGACTACGGGGCGGTTACCAACCATTTGAGATCAGCGTAGCGCGGACGGGCGGGGGAGTCAATGGGAGACCTCACGCTACAGACCTAAACTCTTGTCTCCCCCCCTTTTGTGGCTGCATCCGATGCCCAGACGGCGCGCTGCCTCGCCCACCCGCGCAGTTCGGCAATTTCTTCGGCGCGGGTGATTGACAGCGGCACGGTGGACTTGAGCGCGGTGAGCAGGTCTTCGGTGCTTAACTCCTGCTTGCGGGCGAAGGCAGCGTAGAGGGCGGTTTGCACGGCGGATTCTATTTCGGCGCCGGAGAAGCCTTGGGCTGCGGCTGCTACTCGATCCAGATCGTAGCCGGCGGGATTGCGTTTGCGCTTGGTTAGCTGGATGGAAAATATCTGCTTGCGCTCGGCTGCGCTGGGCAGGTCTACGAAGAAGAGTTCGTCGAAGCGGCCTTTGCGAATCAACTCTGGCGGCAGGACGGTTACGTTGTTGCAGGTGGCAGCTACGAAGACGGCGGGCTTGCGCTCCTGCATCCAGGAAAGAAACGACGCCAGCAGGCGCGAGGAAACGCCGGCGTCGGCGCTGGCGGAATCGGGGCCGCTTCCGGCGAAAACTTTTTCCAGTTCGTCGATCCACAGGACGCAGGGGGCTAGGCCCTCGGCCACTTTGAATACTTTCTGAATACGCTTTTCCGTCTCGCCTATGAATTTGTCGTAGACGGCGGCGGTGTCGAACTTTACCAGCGGGAGTTTCCACTCTCCGGCCACGGCTCGGGCGCAGAGACTCTTGCCGCAGCCTTGCACTCCTAGAATGATTACGCCTTTTGGCGGATCGAGGCCGAACTTTAGCGGCGCCGTCGTCCCATGCGCCTCGGCGCTGCTCCAGCCAGCGTTTGAGATTGTCGAGGCCTCCTACGCTGGCCATATTGTCGGTCGCATCCACGAACTCCAGCATTTCGGAGCGCTTGAGCAAAGCCTTCTTGGCGTCGAGCACGTCGGTGACGCAGTCGAGCGAAAGCGCCAGACGTCCGACCACCGTCTGCGAGATGGCGCGTTCGGCGGCTTCTTCCGTCAGGCCGCGGAGATTGGCGGCCATCGCGTCCACGCCGTTCGCGTCGAGCTGGAGCTTCAGGGTGTGAGTTCCCGCCAGGCGGGTGTAGGTTTCACGGATAATCTCGCGCAGGCGGTCGCGGTCGGGCAACGGAAGATCGAGGAACTCTACCAGGCTGGCCAGTTCGGGCGGCATTTCGATCGCGGGAGCGGTGAGCACCAGGGTCCTGCGGTTGGCGGAGAATTTCTGGCCCACGTCGCGCAGGCGGCGCACCACTACCGGGTTATCCATGTGGCGATGGAAATCCTTGAGCACGAATACAGCTTCGACGGTCATGGACTCCAGGTTGGCCAGCGCTTGCACCGGATCGGCGGTGTTGTACATGGCGGTCCTCGGACTGGCGCCGGCGTCGTTGCCAACCGGCGACAGCACCGCTCGCACCAGTCGATCGGCTTCGCTGTTGCCCTGCGGGATTGCGCCCATTCGAGTTTCCGGACGCGGATAAGCAACCGGTTGGGGAGCGGCGACGCCGCTGCCGGAGCGGACGAGGCCGTCGGCGATGGTCCATTCGAAGACCGGTAGATTTAGCTCCGAGCAGGCTGTGCGCACCAGCGAAAGGGCGCGCAGTTCCTCGACCGTCTCCATCACGACGATTGGGGTTGAGGAGTTGATGAGAACCTTAAGCCGGTCGAGTGGTCTTACGGACGTTTTTGCGGGCGAATTCATATCTGTTTGACCCAATGTGACTTGCTGCCTTACAATACTACCTTCGGTTCCTACCGGAATATCTTCCTAGCGCAATCTAGGACAAACAAAGGTAATCAAGCCGCATGGCAAATCATTTTTCGGCGCTGAAACGCGCCCGACAGACAGACGAAGCGAACCGTCCGCAACCGGGCCAACGCCTCGCAACTGCGCACCGCTCTGCGGAGCCTGCGCGAGAGCCTGGAAAAAGGCGACAAAGCCGCCGCTGGCCAGACTTACCGGCGAGACCGTGTCGGCGCTCGATAAGGCAATCCAGAAGGGCGTTCTGCATGAAAACACCGCCTCGCGCTACAAGTCCCGCCTGTCGGCGCGGCTGAACGCACTGAAGTAGGCGCGGTGACGGGTGCCGGGAAGGTTACCCGCCTGATGGCAAATTCGGTTGCAGATTGTTCTTGACCTTCCCCAGCGGTTTGTTATACTTAGCTGTTCTCTGGACATTGAAGCAGTTTCTGCCGGTCCGTGCGAACCTCCGCCCGCGTTGTGGCAACTCCTTAAGAATTGAGCAACTTTCGGGTTGGGCGGGGCATCTATTTGGGTAATTCTGGCAAATCCCTTTGAACCTGGCCCGGATTGCAGCTTGGCTGACCGTTAGTCGACCATCACCCAATGGGCGGACGATGGGATCGTGGCCTAAATTATTCTTGTTGAAGGAGAACGACCGAACATGCGCTCTGATCGCGTATTTGACGCTCTACATACTTTGCGGAACCGGTATATGCTCTGCCAGCTTGCCTCGAAGGCAACGCGCAAATTTCATAAGCCGAACACCCGCATTCAGGAAACCATGAACGATGTATTTGACAAGATCGCCGATGCGGAACGTCATGACATCCTGAGCGAACCCGAGAACTTTGCCGAAGCACAACGGCGAGCTGCTTAAGCAGCTCCGCCGTGTGCCCGCACGGCGGCAAAGCAATCCATCCCCGCGAGAGAAAAAGAAAATCCCTCCCGAAGAAAATCATCCACGTAGGTAAATATGACCATCGCCGAACTGAAAGAAAAAAACATTACCGAGCTGACCAAGATCGCCCGATCGTTGGAGCTGCCGGGCGCCAGCGGACTCCGCAAACAGGACCTCATCTTCAAGATCCTGCAGGCGCAAAGTGAAAAAGAAGGACACATCTTCGCCGAAGGTGTGCTGGAGATCCTCCCTGACGGCTACGGCTTCCTGCGCTCGCCCGACTACAACTACCTGCCCGGGCCCGACGACATTTACGTGTCGCCGTCGCAGATCCGCAAGTTCGACCTGAAAACCGGCGACACCATCAGCGGCCAGGTGCGCCCGCCGCATGAGGGCGAAAAATATTTTGCGCTGGTCAAGATCGAGGCAGTCAATTTCGAGTCGCCCGACGAGGCGCGCAACAAGATTCTGTTCGACAACCTGACGCCGCTGTATCCGCAGGAGCGGTTGAAGCTCGAAACCGTGCGCGAGAATATCAGCGCGCGCGTCATGGACCTGCTCACCCCGCTCGGCAAGGGACAGCGCGGCCTGATCGTCTCGCCGCCGCGCGCCGGCAAAACCATGCTGTTGCAGAACGTGGCGAACTCGATTACCACCAATCACCCTGAAGTCGTGCTGATGGTGCTGCTGATCGACGAGCGCCCGGAAGAAGTCACCGACATGCAGCGCTCGGTCAAGGGCGAAGTCATTTCCTCGACCTTCGACGAGCCCGCTGCCCGCCACGTGCAGGTCGCGGAAATGGTGATCGAAAAGGCTAAGAGATTAGTCGAGCACAAACGCGACGTCGTTATCCTGCTCGATTCCATCACGCGCCTGGCGCGCGCCTACAACACCATCGTTCCGCCCTCGGGCAAGGTGCTCTCGGGCGGCGTCGATTCGAACGCGTTGCAGCGTCCGAAGCGCTTCTTTGGATCGGCGCGCAACATCGAAGAAGGCGGCTCGCTTACCATCATCGCGACTGCCCTCATCGACACCGGTTCGCGCATGGACGACGTGATCTTCGAAGAATTCAAGGGCACGGGCAACTCGGAAATCATCCTGGATCGGAAGCTGGTGGATAAGCGGACGTTCCCGGCAATTGATATCCAGCGCTCGGGCACGCGCAAGGAAGAGCTGCTGATTCCGAAAGAGGATTTGCAGCGCATCTGGGTGCTGCGCAAAGTGCTGAACCCGCTGTCTCCGGTCGAAGCCATGGAACTGCTGATCGAGCGGCTGGCCAAGACGACGACGAACAGCGAATTTTTGGCTAAGATGAGCCAGTTGTAGGTCGTGTAGGGCGGGCGCCCTCGCCCGCCTATTTGGCGTCAGACTTTGGCTTTGATTGCTGCTTGTTAAGCCACTCATTGAATTGAATGTCACTGTCGATTCGAGTGAGCGGCATCCAGACTTCCGGCTCTCCGATAAGGTCGGTATATGTGACCTTTTCCCACACTCGTCCGGTTTCCGTATCAACCAGATATGCATCGGCTCTAGCGTGTGGACTAAAGAATATTTGATAGCGCCCATAGGTATGGCTTCCAGTAGCAGGGTTCGGTGGGGTATTTTTGATCGGCGGCTGAGCAGTGGACATTGTTGCTAGTAGCAAGAACCAGATAACGATGGGACGTAGCTGTTGTTTAATCATAACGCCGCGAATTATACCCCGAAATCGTCCAGAATCGATTACGGCGGCTGCCCCACCCGTCGGTTTTGATTTTTCTCTCCAATTAACACAACCGTGGGTGCCTCATCCTTGCGTTCTTTGCAAGGCGGGAAGCGACGCCGCCGATACGAAATGTGTTCGCCCCACCGCGTGAACATTGCCACCGCTACCCTTCGCAAAATGCGCGAACGACGGGGCACCCGCTATTCGGTTAACCATTAGGAAGGCTGGGGCCACCTGGCCATCGATGCCTCACATTCCTATAGAGCACTGTATTTGAGTCTATCCATCTCTCTGAGAATGGAGACGATCGCGACGGCTAAGGTATGGCACCGCTCCGCTTCAGCCTGGCTGGTGTTCACATATCCCCAGTGTGCGATTCGATTGCGGGGATGGAAAAGTGCGCTCTGGAAATATTGCTTTGCGGAAAGGTTGGCCGTGTCGGGGAATCCGGCCATAATTTTCCTTGCGACCGCGTTCTTGGCAACAAACTCGTCGAAAGTCATTCCCGTTGTTGCCTTGGAAACAAAGTCTGCGGGACCGGTGAAGCCACCTTTCCTCGGGTACTCAACCTCCCATGCTTTTTCCTGCGCCTCAGTGGGCCAAGTGAACGTTGTGGCGTAGCTGTCCATTCCTTTGACCTTGAAAAAGAGCCGAGTCAGAAAGGACTCGACTGCCATTGTGCCAATGACTATTGACACGCTGTAGTCTCCGCCTTCCAGTTCTGCCTTGCTCCGATACAAAAGCCGTTCCGCCGTGACGCTCACACTTAGCGGATCTATTTGACCCGCCGCAGCCCCGCACCTTGGACACACAACGGTCGGCCAAGGACCGTCTCCGTATGTTACGAACGGAAAGCTGCCTCCACAATCACACGACTTCTCTTGAGTAAATTTCACGCTAGTTCCATTGGTCGAAACGGTTCGACGGAGCGCTCTATTCCCGGCCAGGCCTAGCCCTTCAGCCTGCCCGTTTTCTCGGACCCGCCATCGGTTCGATCAGTACGAGTGCGCATCCGATTAATCGTCGCCAAAGCCTCGGCTACTGCACGCGGCTTTTCTCCACGCTCGATGGATGAGTATGAAGCTTGACTAATTTTCATTTTCTCCGCAACCTCCGCCTGCGTGAGTCGTTTGTCCAACCGTACCTCTCGAATAAGTTCCGCTTTTGTCGCCATGCCAATTCCTCCCTGTACAGAATAATACAGAATGATTGTAGCTAATGCAAGATAATATTATATTTGGCGGGCGGACCACTTTAACGAGGAAGTATAGCGCGGGTTTGTCCTTTGACATTGACCAAAATAACTGGGGGTGCGCCACTTCTCGCGCTTTTCGAGAAGTGGCCTGCCGCACCGCCGATGGACGAAAGCGTCTGTCCCTATGGGTTTGACCCCGCCTCTACCGCGCGATAGTATCGCTCCATGGCTAAGGCTCGATACCACTACAACATCATGCTCCGGCCCGAACCGGAGGGCGGCTACACCGCGCTGGTTCCGGCGCTGCCTGGGTGCGTTACTCACGGGCGCACTGTGGATGAAGCGCGAGAAATGGCCAAGGACGCCATCTCGGGTTACATCGCCAGCCTGCGCAAGCACAAAGATCCTATCCCCACCGACGACAACACCCTCGTAGCCTCTCTCGATCTGGAATATTCGCGTTGAGAAAAGACAGATCGCAAGGTCTTTGGACGAATATTTGACAAGTTCTTCTATTGCCTCTTGAGAACGACAGTTATTTTCTCGACACTTGACAGCGCCATAAAATCGCGGCGGTCGCGCAAAATATTTTTGTTGCAACGCACCGACGCGGCGATTTTTTTCTGCTAGTATGCGCTCAAATGTCGAAGTTTCCCGCCGTTAAGCCGCGCCAGATCATCCGGTTTCTGGAACAGAACGGCTTCATTTTGGACCACACGTCGGGCAGTCACTTCATTTTTTATAATCCTGTTTCCCGCCGCCGCGCGGTGGTACCTCAGCATAATCGCGACATGCCGAAGGGAACTCTGATGTCGTTGCTGCGGGAGGCGGGATTCACGAGGGAAGAGTTGATCGACTTTCTGGCAGGGAAGTGACGCAGTCTCACGTAGGGACGGCCCGGGTGTCCCATTCATCGCGTTCTTTTGCGATGAGTGGGTTCCCGAGCGAAGTCGAAGGCGGGGCGGCTGTCCCTACGCGATTCGATTCGCTTACTCCGAACTGATTCGCATCCCGTAGAACGACCGGTAGACGAAGGAGACCGAGACCGCGAAGAAGCAGACCGCCAGAATGTGCGTCAGCCTGGTGCCATGGCTGTGGGCCATCGACACGGCCAGTTCGACCGCCAGCAGTCCGAACAGCGTGGTGAATTTGATGACCGGGTTCATGGCCACCGAAGAGGTGTCCTTGAAAGGATCGCCCACCGTATCGCCGATGACCGTGGCGTCGTGCAGCGGCGTGCCTTTCTGCTTCAGTTTGGTTTCGACGATCTTCTTGGCGTTGTCCCACGCCGCGCCGGCGTTGGCCATGAAGATGGCCTGGTAGAGACCGAAGATCGCAATCGAGATCAGGTAGCCGATAAAGAAGAACGGTTCCACGAAAGCAAAGGTCAGGGTCCCGAAGAAAATCGCGACAAAGATGTTGAACATTCCCTTCTGCGCGTACTTGGTGCAGATCTCAACCACTTTCTTGCTGTCGGCAACCGAAGCCTTCTCCGCTCCCTCGAGATGGATGTTGGCCTTGATGAACTCCACGGCGCGATAGGCGCCGGTGGTCACGGCCTGCATGGATGCGCCGGTGAACCAGTAGATCATGGCGCCGCCGGTAATCAGTCCCAAGAAGAAGGGGGCGTGCAGCAAGGAGAGCTTCTCGACATTCCCGGTCAGCCCATTGGTCAGCGCCATGATGATGGAGAAGATCATCGTGGTTGCGCCCACGACCGCCGTTCCAATCAGCACCGGTTTGGCGGTTGCCTTGAAGGTATTGCCGGCACCGTCGTTCTCTTCCAGCAAGTCCTTGGAGCGGTCAAAATTCACGTCGATGTTGAAGTCCTTCTTGATCTCCGCCTTGACGTTGGGCACCTGCTCGATCAGCGAAAGTTCATAGACGGACTGCGCGTTATCGGTCACCGGCCCATACGAATCGACCGCGATCGTCACCGGGCCCATGCCGAGGAAGCCGAAAGCAACCAGTCCGAAAGCAAACACCGGCGCGGCAATCATGGTGGCCGCCACGCCCAAGCCCATCTGGCTGAAGAAGTAAGCGATCGACATCAAACTCACCATCGCCAGCCCCAACCAATAGGCCGAAAAGTTTCCGGCGACAAAACCGGAGAGGATGCCGAGCGATGCGCCACCTTCTTTCGCCGAGGTGACCACCTCGTTCACGTGGCGCGAGTCCACCGAAGTAAAGACTTTGACCAGCTCGGGGATGAGCGCTCCCGCCAGCGTTCCGCAGGAGATGATCGAAGCCAGTTTCCACCACTGCGTCGTGTCGCCGCCCAGGTCGGGGATGATGAAATGCGAAACAAAGTAGGTGGCAATGATCGAAACAATCGACGTGATCCACACCAGCGAAGTAAGCGGCGTCTCAAAGTTCATTTTGTCGGCGTTGCCGTACCGGGCTTTCGCGATGCCGCCATTGATGAAATACGCCAACGCGCTGGAAACCAGCATCATGATACGCATCACGAAAATCCACACCAGCAACTGCACCTGAATCGTCGGATCCTTCACGCCCAGCAAAATGAAAGTAATCAGCGCGACGCCGGTCACGCCGTAAGTCTCGAAACCATCGGCCGACGGTCCCACCGAGTCGCCGGCATTGTCGCCGGTGCAATCGGCAATCACGCCGGGGTTGCGGGCATCGTCTTCCTTGATCTTGAAGACGATCTTCATCAAATCGGAACCGATATCGGCAATCTTGGTGAAGATGCCGCCGGCGATACGCAGCGCCGCCGCGCCCAGCGATTCGCCGATGGCGAATCCGATGAAGCACGGGCCGGCGTAGTCGCCGGGCACGAAGAGCAGGATGAAGAGCATGATCAGCAGTTCGACCGAGATCAGCATCATGCCGATCGACATTCCGGCTTCGAGCGGGATCTGATAAATCGGGTAGGGCTTGCCGGGCAGAGAAGCGAAGGCCGTCCGCGAATTCGCGAACGTGTTCACGCGAATCCCAAACCACGCTACTCCATAGCTGCCCGCGATTCCCACCAGGCTGAACGCCAGGATGATCACCACGCGGGGAACTTCGAAATGCCGCAGCACGCCAAAGTAGAGCACGATGACGACGGCAATGAAGGCCCACAACAGCATCAGGAATTTGCCCTGCGTGATGAGGTAGGTCTTGCAGGTTTCGTAAATCAGTTCCGAGATCTCGCGCATGGAGCGGTGCACGGGCAGGTTCTTCAGGCGCATGAAGATGACCATGCCGAAGCCGAGGCCGAAAACGCAGAACAGCAGCCCGACCATCAGCAGGCGATGGCCATCAACACCGAGGAAGGAGACCGAAGAGAGATCGGGCAGTTTCAAGGCCGCTTCGCCGCCTTCTTCTGTAGTTTGGGGGGCGGGTTGCGCCAGCGCGGAGCCGGCAGTCAGAAGCAGCAGAGTAGCAAGGGTTGCCGAAGTTTTCGCCAAGCGTCTTTCCGCAAACCAGCGTCCCACAGACGCAATTTTAGCGTTCCAAGTGCACATCGAAATCCTCCTAAGAAATCCTATTCAGGGGTCAGGACGTGTGATTTTGCTTCGGCGCGTTACCGCCCGCTGGAGGATTCGATCCACCACCGGTACGCCCGCCACCGGAGTTCCGAACACGCTCCGAACACGCTTCCACCGCCAGGCATAACAATAAAGAGGAGTGCCGATTTGGCCGCGTCGGAACACTTGTGCCGTCGGAATACAGCCCATGATCGGACTACACACCTCCGCACAAAGCACTCGTTTATAGCACCTTGCCGGAAGTCGGGTCAATGATGGTCATCACACGGACTTGGGTCGGTTTCTTTAAACCCCGGTCGTAAGTCGTAGCAGGAAGCTCGGAGCTCGCTATTCGCGGTTCGCTGATCGCCACTTGCTGTCTGCCGGGCAAACCGCGAACAGCGAAGGACGAACAGCGAACTGCTTCCGTATAATTGAACCTCTGTCATGCCAGCCTCCCTCGACTCGATTGTGGCCGCGACGCGCCAGCGCCTATTTCAGCGCCTGTCTCTGAGCCGGCAAAACTCCGGCCTGCGCGCGCTGGAACGCTTGGCTGCCGGGCACACGCCGCGTGGATTTCGGAATCAGTTACGCCGGGTCGCGCAAGACGGAATCGCCGTTATTGCCGAACTGAAAAAAGCCTCGCCCTCAAAAGGCTTGATTCGCGCCGATTTCAGACCTTCCGAACTGGCGCGGGAGCTCGAGCAGGCAGGCGCAGCCGCGCTTTCGGTGTTGACGGACGAACAATTCTTCCAAGGCTCGTTGGAATATCTGCGCCAAGCCTCCGCCAGCAGTTCTCTTCCCTGCTTGCGCAAAGATTTCATCGTCGACGAATTGCAGATCGTCGAAGCCCGAGCGAACTGCGCCGACGCCATCCTGCTGATTGCCGCCGCCCTCGATCAAAAAGAGCTGGTAGCGCTGGCCGGGATCGCGCGAGTGCAGGGACTGGACGTTTTGTGCGAAGCGCATGACGAAGAGGAGTTGCAACGAGCGCTCGATGCCGGCTGTGACCTGATCGGCATCAACAGCCGCAATCTGCGCACCTTCGAAGTCAATCTCGAAACCGCATTCCGGCTCGCGAAAAAAATACCCGCCGCATGCGTCCGCGTCGCCGAGAGCGGAATCCAATCCGGCGCTGACCTAGCCCGTCTGCGATCCGCCGGTTACGAAGCGTTCCTGATCGGCGAGTCGTTGATGAAAGCCGAGCGCCCAGGCGAAGCGCTGGCAAAATTGACAGGAACAGCTGCCAGTTGCCGGTTGCCAGTTGCCAGTGAGTAGTGAATGGGTGGTGTTTCGCGATTGATAGATGATTGGGTTTGTGTTTCTACTGGCAACCGGCAACTGCTCTTATGACTTGGATCAAAATCTGCGGGATTACGAACCTCGACGACGCGCTCGCCGCCACCGATGCGGGCGCGAACGCGCTCGGCTTCGTTTTCTATCCGAAGAGCCCGCGCCACGTCACTCTGGAAACCGCGAGCTCGATCGTCGCCAAACTGCCGCAGTCGATGGAAATGGAAAAAGTCGGCGTTTTCGCCAACGAAACCGTGGACCGCGTGCGTGACGCCGTCCAACAGGTTGGCCTCACAGCGGTGCAATTGCACGGTGACGAGAGCGTGGAATTCAGCCGCGAACTTTTCCAGGAACTGACAAACAAAGCGCAGCGCCCCAGGATTTTCCGCGTCTGGCCGGCGAGAGTTTTCGACGCGCCTGCCGGCCAATCGGTGGGATGGGACCCGGTCGGGGTCGGAGTGGTAGAGCCCGACGAAGCGTACAAGGGCAAACGCGTACACAAAATCCATGTCGCCAAGAATGGCGATCTTTTCCTCGAGACCCACGGCTTCCGTCCGGGGGTGATCTCGGGCGTCCTGCTCGATTCCTCGAACGACGAAAGACGCGGCGGCACCGGGGAGACTTTCGACTGGGAACGCGTGCAGCCCTGGGCCGGAATCATCAACAGCATCAGCAAGCTGATCGTCGCCGGCGGCTTGCATCCCGGCAATGTGCAGGAGGCGATCCATCTCCTCCATCCCTGGGGCGTGGACGTTTCCTCCGGAGTCGAAACGCGAACCCGGCAAGAAAGATCACCGGAAAATCCGGGCGCATTTATGGACGCCGTGCGGGCCATGGAAGAGGCGGGCTGACGATGGCGACCGCAACCGCAGCCGAAAAGGCCCGCAACCAGGTAGCCGGGAAATTTCCGCCAAAGGCCGCCGCTGCGGGCCGTTTCGGCGCTTACGGCGGACGCTACGTTCCGGAAACGCTGATGGCCGCGCTCGAGGAACTGGAGCGCGCATACGAAAAAGCAAAGCGCGACCGCAAGTTCCAGCAAGCGCCTCGACCACTTGCTGAAGACCTACGCCGGACGCCCCACGCCGCTGTTCTTCGCCCGCCGCCTGACCGCGAAACTTGGCGGCGCGAAAATCTATCTCAAGCGCGAAGACCTGCTCCACACCGGCGCGCACAAGATCAACAACTGCCTCGGCCAGGCACTGCTCGTCGAACGCATGGGCAAGCACCGCGTCATCGCGGAAACCGGCGCCGGGCAGCACGGCGTCGCCACGGCCACCGTTTGCGCGCTGTTCGGCTTCGAGTGCGTGGTGTACATGGGCACCGAAGACATGCGCCGCCAGGAGCTCAACGTCTTCCGCATGAGGCTGCTCGGCGCCGAAGTTCGCGGCGTCGATTCCGGTTCGCGCACCCTCAAAGACGCCATCAACGAAGCCATGCGCGACTGGGTCACGAACGTCCGCACCACGCATTACCTGCTGGGCAGCGTGCTGGGAGCGCATCCTTATCCGACCATGGTGCGCGACTTTCATCGGGTCATCGGACGCGAAGCCCGCACGCAGATTCGCAAGGCCGAAGGCAAACTTCCGAACGCTATCATCGCCTGCGTTGGCGGAGGATCGAACTCCATCGGCATCTTCTACGACTTCCTCAAAGACAAGAAAGTCCAGCTCATCGGAGTCGAAGCCGGCGGACGCGGCGAGGCGCTGGGCCAGCACGCAGCCCGATTCCGCGGCGGCTCGCCGGGCGTTCTGCAGGGAACTTATTCCTACGTGCTGCAGGATGCGGCGGGCCAGATCGCGCTTACGCATTCCGTCTCCGCCGGGCTGGATTACCCGTCGATCGGGCCCGAACACGCCATGCTCAAAGATACGGGTCGCGCCGAGTACGTTCCCGCATCCGACGCTGAAGCACTCGAGGCAACCGTGCTGCTGGCCCGCACCGAAGGCATCATCCCGGCGCTCGAATCCGCGCACGCGGTGGCTGAAGTCATTAAGCGGGCGCCGAAGATGAAAAAGTCGGAGATTGTGATCGTCAACATCTCCGGTCGCGGCGATAAAGACATTGGCATTCTGCGCGAGAACCTCGAGCTGGATTAGGCTCGAAACGAACGCTCCATAGCTTCACATCTTTCCCGGTCCATCGCCTTTAGAACAGAGATCGCTTCACAAGCGGCCTTGAGAGCACTCAACGCGTCGGCCTTTTCGAAGTCCACGTCGCCCCAATGCATGATCCGATTACGCTTGTCGAACAGTTTTTTGTGGACCTGAGAAGTTCAGCACGATTACCCCGCTTTTCTTAACATAGCCACTTACGAAATCGTCAAACATCTTGTTTGTCATAGATTTCGACACGAGGTCCGCAGATTTCTCAAATCCACTCCGTCTTGATTTGTCTCTTCTTGCGGCGTTCCTATACTCTTTTTCCCATTCGTCTCGCTGCGTCGCAGTTGGCATCACAACGTTGTGCTCAATCTTTTTCCACTTAACAAAAACCTGAGTAAGAGCCGCCTCGACAGCTACTGCACTACAGATGATTGATATCGTCGGGTCGCCGCCGTCTACCTCAGCCCGGCTGCGCAGTAGCAGTCGCTCTGCAATTAGACTTATAGAGAGAGGATCAAACAAGACAATTGGTACTCTACAAGTCGGACAAAATACCGGCGAAAGACGCCTTTCACCATAACCGGTAGCTGAGAAATTACAACCGCAGACTGAGCATGTAACAGGAATTGGGACCTTCATAGGAGCTATTCTTGCACGGGCCCGAGGTTCGCTCGCGTTTTCTTGCGGGCTGACCTGGGCATCGCTCCCTACTTCGCCGCCGTGACTGCCTGTTCCAGGGTCTCCCGAATGAACCTGGTATAGGGGATACCGCGAGCCTTAGCGCGGGCCTTCACGGCCGCAAGCAACGGCTTCGGCACGCGCATATTGATCTGTTCGTCTTTTCTCTCGAACTCAAAACGCGCCGTCTTAAACTGTGAGAAATCGAGTTTGGAGAGGTCCTGGGCAAGAAACGCCTCGGCCTGCTTATCGGTTTTCAGACGCGGAACTTTCTTTTTCATAAGCTTCAATCTCATGCGCGAATCAGATCGCGCCGCTCGAGCTTGGGAAGGGTTTGGATGGATTTTCCCGCCTTCTTCTGGGCGAGGCGCAGTTCGTAGAGGCTCTGGAGATTCAGCCAAAATTCCGCGCTCGTGCCAAAAAAATGAGCGAGGCGCAGAGCGGTATCGCCCGTGATGGCGCGAGTTCCGTTCAAGATTTGGGTGACCCGATTGGTCGGGACATCGATCTTACGCGCCAACTCAGCGGCGCTCATATTGAGCGCTTTGAGTTCTTCGGCCAGGTGTTCGCCGGGATGGATAGCGGGCAATGCCATAGTGATGCTCCTTAGTGATAATCGACAATTTCCACGTTGGACGGCCCCGGTGTCCCAGCAGTCCACTCAAAACAGACTCGCCATTGATCGTTAATGCGAATGCTGTACTCGCCCTTGCGGTCCCCCGCCAAAGCTTCGAAGCGGTTGCCGGGGAGTGCAGCCAGATCCCGAATCGAGGTGGCAGCCTCCAGACGGTCGAGCTTCAAGCGCGCAGATCGTTCGAATCCCGAGAAAGCCTTAACCCGTTTCCCGGCAGCGAAGTCCCAGGTCCTCTTGTCCCGATAGTTGAGAATCACCTGCACTTACATTAGCAAGAAGTACCCGTTACGTCAAGCGTAATGGCACAAGGGGATGTGGGCCAGCTGTGGCTGACTGCGGCCGTCGTATGTTGCTCCTGGCTTTTGTGAGATAGTTCTATTGAGCCTTCATGCCTTTCCATTTCGAAAACAAGCCGTCCCTCATCGCCTACGTAACCTGCGGCGACCCCGACCTTGCGACCACGCGTGAGGTCATCCTGGCGGCCATCGACGCGGGTGCTAGCGTGATTGAGCTGGGCGTCCCGTTCAGCGATCCGCTCGCCGATGGCCCGGTCATCCAGCGCGCCAGCGAGCGGGCGCTTAAGCACGGCACGTCGCTGCAGCACGTGCTCACGCTGGCCGCCGAAATCCGCGAGCATTCGCAATCCGCCGGGCTGGTGATTTTTTCCTACCTCAATCCCATCTTGCGCATGGGGCTCGCAAAGTTCTGCCAGGTGGCGCGGCTGGCGGGGATTGACGGAACGCTGATCACCGATCTGCCGGTTGAAGAATCCGCCGAGTATCTGCGCGAGGCCCGCAAGAATGAGCTGGCAACGATTTTTCTGGCTGCGCCCACCTCGACCGACCAGCGGCTGAAGTCGATCGCCGAGGTTTCAAGCGGATTTATTTACGCCATCTCGCGCACCGGCGTCACCGGCGCGCGCCAGCAGATGACCGGAGACGCACGGGCCCTGGTCAAGCGCATCCGCCGCTTCACCAAGCTTCCGATTGCCGTCGGCTTCGGAATTTCAACTCCGGCGCAATTCGCGGCCGTCGGCAAATTTGCCGAAGGCGCGGTCGTCGGCAGTGCCATCGTGCAGTTGATCGAACAAAATCCGGGACGAGAAGCCGCGACTGTGGCAGAATTTGTAGGGCAACTGTCAGCCGTCAGCCGTCAGCCATCAGCCTCACGAACGCGATGACCGGATTTGGTGGGTCGAGATATTACGTGCCATTCGCGTTACTGCCGTCTCACTTTCATGGTTAAACTGACGGCTGATAGCTGACAGCTGAAAGCCCTATGGACATTTCCGATTGGCGCAAGAAAATCGACGAACTGGACCGCAAGCTGGCGGCGCTGCTCAACGAGCGCGCTGCCGCTGCCGTCGAAATTGGACGCTTGAAACGCAATACCAGCCTGCCGATTTACGAACCCGAACGCGAGCGTGAGGTGATCGCCAATGTGCAGCGGAGCAGCGCCGGCCCTTTAGCCGAACGCGATCTGGCGCAGATTTACGAGCGAATTATCGATGTGATGCGCAGCATCCAGAAGCACGAGATTGCTCCCGATGACGAACCGGCCTCGCACGGGACCGAGATGGATTCGCAATTCGAGGACTAGAACTTTCAGCCACGCCGCGATGCAGTTCCGAGCGCGCCACGGCCGGGCAAAACGAGCGTATTCATGATCGTAGCAATGCAAGATTCGGCCAGTGAAGATCAGATCCAGCAGGTGATCGATCAACTGGTTCACTTCGGCTTTGCCGTCCACCGCTCCACGGGAGCGCGCCAGACCGTGCTCGGCGGCGTCGGAGTTCCCCATGATTTCGACACTCGCGAAGTCGAAATGCTGCCGGGAGTGCAGGAAGTTCACCGCATCACTTCACCCTACAAACTGGCCGGGCGCAACTTCCGTCCCGAAGGCACCGTGATCAAATTTGCGAACGGGATTGAAATCGGCGGCAAAAAGATCGTCGTCATGGCCGGGCCCTGCTCGGTCGAATCCCACGAGCAACTGTTCACCGTCGCCGAACTGATCGCCAAGGCGGGAGCGCGCGTTCTCCGCGGCGGCGCTTTCAAGCCACGCTCTTCTCCTTATTCTTTTCAAGGACTCGGCGTTGACGGCTTGAAATTGCTGCGCGAAGCGGGCGATCATTTCAAACTGCTGGTGATCAGCGAAGTCATGGAGATCTCCCAGATCGAGCCGATGCTGCCTTATGTCGACATCTTCCAGGTGGGCGCGCGCAACATGCAGAACTTCAATCTGCTGCGCGAACTGGGCAAGGTCCGCAAGCCCGTGCTGCTCAAACGCGGGATTGCGGCTACGATCGAAGAACTCCTGTGCTCGGCGGAATACCTGCTCGCCGGCGGCAACTACGAAATCATTCTCTGCGAGCGCGGCATCCGCACTTTCGAAACTTACACGCGTAATACGATGGACATTTCCGCGATCCCGATCATTCATAAACTCTCGCATCTGCCCATGACCGCCGATCCCTCGCACGGCACCGGACGCCGCGACAAAGTGGCGCCCATGGCGCTGGCATCGGTCGCCGCCGGCGCCGATGCTATGCTCATCGAGGTTCATCACCAGCCGGATAAAGCGCTCTCCGACGGCGCGCAGTCGCTTTACCCGGAACAGTTTGCGGAGTTGATGGGCCAGGTCCGCATGGTTGCGGCAGCAGTGGGACGCGAGATCGCGTAGAACAATTTGTGATTGGTGATTTGTAATCTGTAATTGAAAAAGCAAATCGCAAATTACAAATCACAAATTACAAATGCCTTTCAAACAAGTCACCATTATCGGAACCGGCTTGATCGGAGGCTCGCTGGGCCTCGCGCTGAAGAAACGCCGCCTCGCCGGCCGAATCATCGGATGCGATCGCGCTCCAGTTTTGGAGCGGGCCCAGGACTGCGGCGCCATCGAAGCGGGGACTACCAATCCCGCGGATGCCGTGCGCGGCAGCGATCTGGTGGTGCTGGCCACGCCCGTGATCCCGATCCTCGATCTGATCGGGCGGCTTGGTCCAGCGCTGCCACCGAAGACTCTGGTGACCGACGTCGGCAGTACGAAGGCGGAAATTGTCCAGCGCGCCGTGAAATCGTTCGGACGAAACGCCGGTCACAGATTCCTCGCCGGTCATCCCATGGCGGGCAAAGAACATGCCGGGGTGGAGTTTGCCGATGCCGATCTTTTCGAAGGGGCGGCCTGGCTCTTCACGCCGCTCCCCGGCCAGAATGTTCACGCCGGACAATGCGGAGAATTTATCCACTGCGTGGAAAAGATGGGCGCCAAAATCGCGGTCGTCGATCCCGCCGATCACGATCGCTTCTGCGCCTGGATCAGCCATGTGCCGCAGATGATCTCGACCGCTCTGGCAGCGGCGCTGGTTGACGAATTCGGCCCCGACGTGCCGGTGCTCGACATCGGCGGACGCGCCCTCGGCGAGATGACCCGCATCTCCGGCAGTCCTTATTCGATGTGGCGCGACATCGCCATCACCAACCGCAAGAACTTGGCGACGCGCTGCAGAAGTTGGAGCAACGGCTCGCGCACATCCGCGAGAATCTGGACTCGCGGGAACTGGCGGCGGAATTCGAGCGCGCGCACCAGTTGAGAAAAAGTTCGCCACGGAGACGCGGGGAGAAATTGGGTGACTCGGTAAATTGGGTGATCGGGCCATCTGAGTTCAGCCGATAACCCGATTGCACTCTTTCTCTTTGTGACACCGTGGATGTGGGTTTTGACGCTCACAATCCGCATCAACCATTCCCCTAAATTTTGCCCGTGGACTGCGTATCATATTCAGGAGGAGGTGTTCGAACTCCGATGATCGCCTTCCTGTTGTGGTGCTTGCTTTTCGTGCTGTGCTGGCCGCTGGCGCTGCTGGCGCTGATTCTGTATCCGATCGTGTGGCTGCTGTTGCTTCCCTTCCGCGTGGTTGGGATCGCTGTCAATGGAGCGCTCGCCCTGGTCTGGGCCGTGGTGATGCTGCCTGCGCGCTTGCTCAGCGCGCCGTTTCGGCTGTCGCGAATCTGAAAGGCTGGCCTGCGGCGGCTTGCTATGGCTGGCTAGGCGCCGTCACCTTTCGCTTCAAGTGCTCGAACTTGGAGAACGCGTCTCCAGCGTGAGCGGAAATGTAGCGGCGCTAGAGGCGTCCGTTTGGTGCGGTCACGAGCACTGCACCCTCATCGGTTATCTGATAATCCAGTGGACCACCTCCCGTAGGGTTTTGTTTCCTGATTGCATCTTCTTCCAGCGTGGCATAGGCCAGGTCGTCTCCGGAAACCTTCACCTTCGTAATCATGTGCGTAGCGATGACGCCGGGTGGGTCGTCCAGTTTCGCGCCAGCGATCGTTTGCTTGTCGGCGACGTAATCCATGAAGAGCTGGCCTCCGAGGCGCACCAGGTGGACCTTGTACGTTTGGATGACTTTCGGGTCAGCGTCAAAGCTGGCCGCGCTGTACTCGTGATCGCCGACTTTCTTGAAAGTGACTTCTCCTTTGTCGCCGGGATCGGTGCCGATCCACGTTCCCTCCAAAGCAGGCTCAACAACCGCGTCTTGGTCTGTATACAACGGATGCAGAGAGTACGAAGGACAGCCGATTAAGGGGAGACAGGCAAGAACAGAGATGGGAAATAACAGGAGCCGCAATTTCATAAGGTCTCCTCAGTTATACGACGGCCACGCTGGCGGCCAACTTCTGACAGCTGAGTATTGTATGGCGAACTTGAAACCGGGGTGTTCCGTTTCTTGCGTCCTTCCCGGCGTCGAGGTGGATGCGCTTGCCGCCACTTCGGAACGCAACCGTCGATTGTGCGATTGGCGGCGTCAGGGGGTCTCGATATGCGCTTCGCGCGATTTGGCCGTGCCATCGGAGACGCGGCGAGACCCCGGCGATCGTCCTACGGCTGGGTTTCGCGCGCTAACTGGCTTAGGGACCGCTCGTACGGCGCGCGGGCTATGCCTCGCTCGGTGATGATGGCGGCTACGTATTTTGCGGGGGTTACGTCGAAGGCTGGGTTTTCGATCTGGACTCCGTCGGGCGTCATCTGCTTGCCGGCGATGTGCGTGACTTCTCTCGGGTTGCGCTGCTCGATGGGAATCTTGCTGCCGTCGGGCGTGGCGAGATCGACGGTTGAAATCGGCGCAGCAACGTAGAAGGGGATGCCGTGCTCTTTGGCGAGGATGGCTACGGTGTAGGTGCCGATTTTGTTGGCGACGTCTCCGTTGGCGGCAATGCGATCGGCGCCGACTACGATGGCTGCGATTTTGCCTTGCTGCATCATGGCTCCCGCCATGTTGTCGGAGATGACAGTGGTAGGGATGCCGTCTTTCATCAGCTCCCAGGCGGTGAGGCGCGAGCCTTGCAGGAAGGGACGCGTCTCGTCGGCATAGACGTGAATCTTCTTGCCTTGCGCGACGGCCGCGCGGATGACGCCGAGCGCGGTGCCGTAGCCCGCGGTGGCGAGCGCTCCGGCATTGCAGTGGGTGAGCACGCCTCCGCTTGACGGCATGAGCGCGGCGCCGTGGCGTCCCATAGACTGGTTGGCGGCGACGTCTTCGGCGTGCATGCGCTGGGCTTCTTCGATCAATGCGTGTTGGATCTGCGTTATGGGGCGAATGCGGAGGGCTTCAAATTTCTCCTGCATGCGGCGGATCGCCCAGAACAGGTTGACGGCGGTGGGGCGCGTCTGGCGAATGGTTTCGCAAATCTCGTCAAACTCTTTCTTGAGAACGGCGCCGTTCTCGGCTTTGGAATTTTTCACGCCCAGTGCGATGCCCATGGCAGCGGCCACGCCGATGGCGGGCGCTCCGCGGACTACCATGTTGCGGATCGCGTCGGCAACCTGCTGGTGCGTGGTGCAGGTTACGTACACTTCTTCGGTGGGCAGCTTCGTCTGATCGATGAAGACTACGCCGGATTCGGTCCATTCGAGGGTTTGGATCATAGGTTGGTCGATGGTCGATGGTCGTTAGTCGTTCGCGGTTCGCTGTTCGCGGCTAAGTGCTAATTGCTAAATGCTCTTTTCTTACTTCGTTTGCTGTGAAAATCGAAATGAAAGGTGCGGGGGCGGCGGCTTTTTCTACACTGGGGCGGCCTTGGGCATCCTGGCGCTCGACCAGGCACATGACGCCTACCACTTTGAATCCGAATTCGCGGGCCGCTTCGATGGCTTGCACGGTGGAGGATCCGGTGGTGCACACATCGTCCACGATCACCACTCGCGCGCCTTTCTTGCGAAAGCCTTCGATGCGCTGGCCGGTGCCGTGCTGCTTCTCTGCCTTACGCACTAGGAAGCCGTGCAGAGTGCCGCTGGTAACGGCGACGGCGACGACGATGGGGTCGGCGCCCATGGTCAGTCCGCCGATGGCGTCGGCGTGCCAGCCTTGGCCGCGCATTTCATCAAGGAAGACCTGGCCGGCCAGTTGTGCGCCGCGAGCGTCGAGAGTAGTGGTGCGGCAGTCGATGTAATAGTCGCTGGCGCCGCCGGAGGACAATTGAAACTCGCCCAGGCGAAAGGATTTGTGCGCCAGCATTTCCAACAGCTCTTGTCGTGCAGTGGACATGAATTTCTACGATAGCACGCGCGCGGCCCTGGAGGGGCAGTCGTCGGAAGGACTTACGGCATCGCTAAACGGGTACCCCGACACGACGCCGGAATTTTTCCGCAACCGGTTCAGCCAACCCTCCGGGTAAGGGCGGGCGAGCCTATCCGGCGTCGGGCGTGGAATGCAGGTAGGCGCGCATCATGCGCACTTCATCGTCCTTTTCGTCGAGGCCGTGCAAAAGAATGTCGCGTAAGGAAACGACGCCCTTCAGTTCATGTTCCGCGCAGATGAGGAGGTGCCGGAAACCGTGCCGTTTCATCAGCGTCATGCAGGTCTCGAGCTGATCGTTCGGCGTGACGGTCAGAGGATCTTCGGTCATGACCTGGCTGACCGTGGTGCGGGCGGGATCCTTGCCGGCGACCACCACGCGGCTCATCAGGTCGCGTTCGGAGAAAATGCCGGTCAGTTGGCCATTTTGCAGAACCGGTACGGCGCCGATGTTGTGCTCCACCATCATGCTGGCCACTTCGAGCACGGTCTGGTGGGCCTCGGCGGATATGGTGACTTGATTCCTGAGCAGATCACAGATCAACATTTGCACCTCCCGTGAACTTTTGCCGGAGAACGACGTGCCCGGCGACCCCGTCAGGCTCGTCTTGAACGAAGGAAGCAAAATCGTCTTACGTCTGGACCTCGGCGGAGTATATGTCGAAACCCGTCAAGGGGGAAGAAAAAAATGAAGACGGGTCGCGGCGGGAAGCGCTTGTTTTCCCGAAACCCGCTACGCGCTTCGGCCTGCGCCCAGCGAAATGACGTAGGATCTGGCGGCCAAAGCGGCGGGCAGCTCGGCGGCCTCGCGGGCGGTAACGATCAGGTTGTAGTCCTCACTGGCCCGAAGACGGCTGAACACCGGGGTCGCCTCCTGCGGCTCGACTAGCGCCAGGTAGCGCAGGAAAGTGAAGACGTCCTCGGTGGGCTCCAATCCCGGCGCGACGAAGGAGACTTCGACATCTTCGTGGTGGAAGTGCCATCCCAGAGAAGCGGCCAGGCGCACCGCTCGCTCATACACTGCGGGCGGCAGGACTCCGGGAGCGGGGTTGTCAAACACGATGCGCAGTTTGCGTTCATCTTCGCGGCTGAACTCGCGCACCTTGAGCGCGCCGGTGCGGGCCGTGGCTTTCCAGTCCACGTGGCGGGCGGAATCGTCGGGCCTGTACTCGCGGATGAGGTAAAGATCGTAGCCGCGTCCGCGCACAAAGGTTTCGAATTCGCCGGTCACCATAGGAAGAACTTCGCGGAACTGTTCGGTGGGCTCGACGACGGGATAGACAATCACTTCGCGCACCAGGTTGATGCGGCGGGTTTTCATCAGGAAGGCGAAGGGAAAGCGTGTGGCCAGGCCGAAGTTCTTTTCCGAGTAACGGCCGCGGGCCGGAAAGCTGATTTCCAGGTCGGCGCGGAGTTCCTGCCCGGGAGCCAGAAAAGGAAAATAGACCGATTCTTCGAGGATCGGCTTCTCCTCTTCCTCGCGCACGCGGCGCAGGCTGCGGTCGGGCAGGTGAAACCACTGTTTCTGGGGTGCGCGGTTGCGTGGCCAGCCGAAGGTCGAGGCTTCCCAGCGCCAGCGCGCTTTGTTCTTATTTTTGCGCTTGGCGGGAACCACGCGCACGGAAAAGGATGGCAACCACGAACTGGTGTTAAGCAAGAGCAGGCGCGCCACCATCGGACGCGCGGCAAAAACGTGCTCGGGCAAGTGGACATCGAGCGTGAGGCTGCGAAGCACCAGCGCCGAGGCGATGCCGGAAACCAGAATGGCAGAGAGCAGCGCGGCGACGACAACGTAAAGCAGATTGTTTCCGGTATTGATGGCGGCGATTCCGATGACGACGCTGATCAGGATGTAGATCAGGCCGGCGCGCGTAACGTCATAGTCCATGGCTTCGCGGACACGGCTGGCGACGACCCGCCGCGCCAGGTAGGGCACCGTGGTCAGGCCGACGAAAGTGGCCAGCAACAGTGCGGCCGAGGCCAGAATGATGGTTCCCCAGATGTTGCCCGCCTCGCGCGCTACCGTGGAAAACAGCGCCGCAGCAAAGGCCAGCATCAAGCCCACGATGGCCAGCAGGAAGCGCACCCAGACCTGCGAAAGTCCAAGCCATGAGCGGGGCGCGGTTGCGGCTTGTGAGCTGTTTGGCGTGCGTTCGGAAATCGAAGAGCTCATCACGATGCCGATCAGGTAGCTGTCGGACGTCCAGCTTTCAGCCACCCCTCTATCCAACCTATTTTCTTAGCTTGGGGGGGGTACCCCCCCATTTTTCATTAAAGTCTTGGATCTAAAGGGCTTAAAAGTAAAGTATTCAAAAATAAGGACTTATCCGTTTTCAGTCTATTAGAACCATAGGGTTAGGGGTAGTATTGCGCAAAGTATTCAGAAATAAGGAGTTACATGTAAGACATTGATAACATTGTAGTTATTGTCAATCTCCGAGGGTTGCTGGAGGACCCATGCTTTAGAATCAAGGGGCTGCAACCTGAAAAGCCGAGCAAAGTATAGATTTCAAATAACTTAGTTCTAAATGCGGCGACGGCCACGCTGGGCTATAGGTTAAGTTTCATTATAGCAGTGATTGTCAACTGGTTTGTCGTTAGTCGGGAGGTTTGCGGTCGAGCCGGTGACCGACGGAAACCCCACCCGAGCGGAGTTTCCACACCATCACGAGGAATCGCTTTCCTCGTATTCGGAATCGCTATTAGTCGCCTCACGGGTCTAAACCCGGTTTGGTGCGACGCTTCGGGAAAGTCAATGAGTGCTAACGTGACGACAGTTGACGTTGCTGCCGGAAAATTCAGCAATCGCTCAGCGCTCACTTTCTCCTCCGATTTAGAATGAGCGGGTGAAGATCACGAGTCGTCCGATAGCAGCGAAGAGTGCTGAAGAATTTCTTGTATATAGCTCTCTTCTTCCCTCTATACGCGAGAAGTACGGCCCCAGCTTTGATTTCCTAGAAATTCCGGAGGTGTTAGGCTTTGACGCACAAGCCTGCCAATTCGGGATTATCTGTACCCGCTACTACGACGGCGAAACGTACAACTGGACAGAGGACAACGGTGGCGCTGGCCTAGGAACTCAACTCTCTTTGGGAATGGTCCGGCTTATCCAAGATTTTCGACGTATTGATATCGCTTGGCTTCTACAGCATCCGGCGGGCAGTTGGATGCGAGAATTCGATCTCCGAGAATGGCTTCAGCAGTTTCGCAACAACAGAGCACGCGGGCATAAATTAGGCATCTCAGAGGGGGAGATTGAGCGTGCGGAGGAGATCATCGGCACTGGGTTCGAGCTCAATGATCAGATTTTTGGTAATGGGGATTTTTATCCTCGCAATCTAGTGAAGCTGCCTCAAACCACAGTAGTCATCGATTGGGAACATCGTCCGGGTTTTCGCGCCTGCTTCATCGATTATCTACCGAACGTCCTAGCCTTTGCATTTGTGCACATGTTCAACAATGATCCTTGGTTAGCCGAATTTCTTCGTCACTCGCGTGGTGCCTTTAAGGTTGGTACCGTTGATCTGAGGAAAGCGATCATGATTAAAGCGTTCGAACAAGGGTCATTCTGGTACGATTGCAAACGCTCAGACTTGTTCCCTCATCAGACAAAGCTCTTTAGGATGGCTCTAAACGACCAGCTTCCAATCTAGCGCTGTTGTAACATCGCGATCTCACTAACAATTCCCAGCACCGGCGGCCGGCGTCAGTCATGATCTGGCGGTGGATGCCGGCGATATCTCCACCACAGAAACAGGATCACGGCCACGGCGACAATCAAGGCGGCGATGTTGAAGCGCTGCATGGTTCGCAACAAGGTGCGCCAATGCTGCCCGAAAAGGTATCCGGCGCTGGCTATGCAGGTGACCCAGACCACCGCACCCAGGAAGTTGTAGAGAGCAAACGCTCGCAGGCGCATGCGCAGCACACCGGCCAGCGGTCCGGCGAAAATGCGGACGCCGAAAACGAAACGGGCAAAGAAAATGGCGGCGGCGCCGTAGCGGGCGAACATGCGCTCGCCGCGTTTCATCATGGACGGCGGGATACGAAAGAAGCTTTGATAGCGATCGAGCAGTGGACGCCCGCCATGGAGGCCGACGGCGTAGCCCAGTTCGCCGCCGAGGGTGGTGGCGCAGGTGGCAACCACGATGATCCAGCCGAGATGGAGCTGGTGTTCGTGATAGGCCAGGAAACTAGCCAGCAGGAGCGTGAACTCACCGGGAACGGGGACGCCGGCGCTCTCCGACAGCAATGCCAGAGCTACGGCCCAGTAACCGTAGTCGGCGACGAATGCGCGCAGCCAATGAAACGTCGTGGGGTGCATGAATTCAAGATCAGTATGAATCAGTACCCAGTACCCAGTACCCAGTCAACCCCGCTCTTCTGACAACTGGGTACTGGATTTCAAGATCAGTATGGATCAGTACCCAGTACCCAGTACCCAGTCAACCCCGCTCTTCTGACAACTGGGTACTGGATTTCAAGATCAGTATGGATCAGTACCCAGTGCCCGGTACCCAGTCAACCCCGCTCTTCTGACAACTGGGTACTGGGTACTGGATACTGGGTACTGTTTCCAGTGAGGAAATCGACGAGGGCGCGGTTGAAGTCCTCGGACGCTTCTTCATAGGGCAGGTGGCCGACGCCTTTGAACGCGACCAGACGGGCATCGCGAAAATTCTGCCGCAGCGGTTCGGCCGACTGAAAATGAACGGCGCGGTCTTTCGTTCCCCAGATGAGGAGCGTGGGGTAATCGCGAATCCTGGGGAGCGCTCTTTCCAGTTCCGCGAGGTCTGCCGTCCAATTGCTTACGATGCGCGCAGCATGGCGGAAGGCGTGATTCTTGAGTGCGGGGATGCGGTAGCCGTCGAGCGAATCGGGAGGAATTTTTGATCCGTCGCCGAAGAGGCGTCGCAGCCACAGGTAGTCGAGGGAGCGCCAGCGCTCGATGGTGTTGCGGAAGAGCATCGAACCGAGAGCGCTGCCGAGGAAGGGCGCGAGGCGCTTGCCATGCGGCGACCAGGGATTGACGGGCGCCACCAGGATCAAGCGGCGCAAGCACGAATGACTTATCTGATCAGGATTCCGTCGATCGAGGTCCCGCTCGGCACAGATGGCTGCCACCATGATGGCTACGCCGCCGCCGTGGGAAGTACCCAGCAAGTCAAAATCGGCAATGCCCATTGCGTCGGCGAACTGCAGGACGCGCTCGGCGGTGGCGCGCACGGTGCAGTCCATGCCCTCATGGGCAGGCGATAGTCCGGCGCCCAAATTGTCGATGGCGTAAACGGTCGCATAAGGCGCCAGTGCGGGGATGGTGAACCTCCAGGAAAAGGAATATCCCATCAGCCCATGAATCAGGATGAGCGCTGGGCCTGACCCAGCCTTGAGGTAGCGCATGCGTCCGCCGGCGAGTTCGAGCCAGTGCTCTTCAACTGCGGTTTCATTTACCGCCGTGCCCGGGCTCGTGTTGCGCTCGCAGGCCGGGATAAATTTATCCTCGGGATGTTGAGTTTCGATAGGCAACGAAATTCTCGCAGACAGAGTCTTACTCAGTGATATCGCCTCTTTAGCTTGGGAGCTGAATTCCGGCTCCCCTTATTTCTTGCTGCGAGTCGCTGCGTCAGTTCGCCGGCACGGCTATGCTGGTCGCAGCCACGCTCTGCGCTTTTTTCCGCTTCTTCCCCAGCAGTTTCTTCAGTACTCTGATGCCTTTGTCCACGTGCTTTTCTTCCAGCAGGAACGGCGGCAGGAAGCGCAGGACCGTGTCCTGGGTCGCGTTGAAGAGCACGCCCAGCGCCAGCGCCTGCTCGACCAACGGGCGCGCGGGAATGTCGAGCACCAGGCCCTGAATCAATCCTCGGCCGCGCGTTTCGCGGGTTGCGGCGTACTTCGCGACCAGTTCCTGGAGTTGTTGATGCAGGTATCCGCCAACCTTCACGACATTTTCCAGCAGGTGCTCTTCTTCGACGATGGCCAGATATTCGAGCGCGACGCGGCACGCCAGCGGGCCTCCGCCAAAGGTGGTGCCGTGTTGTCCGGGCGAAATCGCGGAGGCGAAGTGTTCTTTAGAGAGGAACGCGCCGAGCGGCAAGCCCGCGGCAATCGGCTTGGCGATGGTGACGATGTCGGGAACCACGCCGAAGCTCTGGAAGGCGAAGATCTTGCCAGTGCGGCCAAGGCCGCATTGGATCTCGTCGAAAATGAGCGCGGCCTGATAATGATCCGCGAGGGTCCGGCAGGCTAGCAGGAATTCTTCCGAACACTCGAGGATTCCGCCTTCGCCGAAGATGGGCTCGAGCACGATGGCGCAGGTGTTGGCATTGACGGCGGCGTGCAGCGCTTCGATATTGTTCTGCTCAACAAAGGTCACGTCTCCGAGCAGAGGCTCAAAGCCTTTGCGGTACTTGTCCTGGCCGGTCAGGGACATGGCGCCAAACGTCCGGCCGTGATATGAACCCTGCAGCGCCACCAGTTGCGACTTGGCGTCGCCGCCCGCCTTGTGTCCGGCGAGACGCGCCAGCTTGATGGCGCCTTCCATGGCCTCGGTGCCGCTGTTCGAGAAGAAGGCGCGGTCAAGACCCGAAAGCTGGCAAAGGCGCTCGGCCAGCTGTCCCTGATATTCGTTGTAATAGAGATTCGAAACGTGAATGACGCGGGCGGCCTGCTCGCGGATGGCCTTCACGATGCGCGGATGAGCATAGCCGAGCGCGTTCACGCCCAGCCCGGCCACGAAGTCGAGATACTTCTTGCCTTCGAAGTCGTAGAGGAAAACACCTTTCCCGCGCTCAAAGCCCACGGGATAGCGGTTGTAGGTAGGGAGTAGAAAACGCTTTTCGAGATCGACGATCTGATCGAGACGAGACATGCCTTCAATTGTAGAACGAACGAGGGTGGACGCGGCTCCGAGCACCCACTCATTCGCAAAGAACGCGAATGAGTGGGGCACCCGCGGTGTGCTCTCAGTCTTCGGCGCGGGTCTTCGGAGTGCCTCGGGGATTTTCTGGATCTAACCCGGCTGCGGTCATGATGGCGCGTCCCAGATCTTCTGCGGATACGACAAATCCTTCGGCTGGCGCCTGGGCACTGGCATCTTCTTCGGCGGTGGGCGCGACGAAGCGATAGCCCCTTCCGACTACGGTCTGCAGATACTGCGGCTCGCCGGCATCGTCACCCAGGGCGCGGCGGATTTTGCGGATGGCGGTATTGATTCCCTGCTCGACATCGACGAACACATCCTTGCTCCACAACTCGCCGGAGATCTGCTCGCGCGTGACCAGTTGCCCCCTCTTTTCGACCAGGAACATGAGCAATTGCAGCGGCAGGCCCTCCAGCCGAACCGGGTTGCCACGGCGGTAGAGCTGGAAACGGCCATAATCGAGCTCGAAATCGTCGAAACGGATCTTCTTCTCTGGCAATGCTCTACTCCCGGTGCACCAGCCCCTAAAGGGGCATCTGATTTCGTGGTCTTTCGGCATCGCTAAAGCGATGGCCTGATACGAGACTTATTTCTCGATACGAAGCTTGTTTCTTCAGCAAATTGCGTGTCAGAAATTCTGGTCTGCGGGGCTTGCCGTGTCAAGCCCCGGACCGTGAATTTCTTCAGATCAATTCAGACGGCTTCAGACTGGCTCCATGGACGTTTCCAGGCATCAGGCGCATGATCACACTCACTTGCAGGATTTGCTCACCTCTCCTAAGCAAGTCGAAGCTAAGCGAGTCAGGTGAGCCCAGTAAGTGGGGGGTTCGGGAAACGGGGAAGGTTCTCGAACCCCTCAAATACCAAAGAAGGGTCTGGGCACGTCACCTCACTTCAGTTCAGAAACAGGCCAACCACAAGACCCGCTAGCTTCCTCAAGATTACCCAGCACCCGGACCCTCTTCCCGTTGCCCAGTGAGCTCGCTGTGAAACTTCAATCTCCTGCCTCAGCGCCTGAAGGGGCTGCGGAAAAAGTAGATTGCCGCTGCCCCGGCCCCTAAAGGGGCGTCTGATTTTGAAGGACTGACGGTATCGCTAAAGCGATACCCTGATACGAAACCGGACTTTTTCCGCAGCCTGTGAAGGCGCTCTTATAACGCAGCACTTACGGCATGTCTAAAGGCATGCCTGATACAAACCATACCTGCACAATGGACGGCAATGGCATCCCGAAAAGCAGAAGCTACCTTCCATAATTCATAGCCGCCATTCCAAATCCTCTCTATAATTGTGGAAGTCGCTCTATGACAGCGACTTAGCAGCGCTGGACAAGATTGGAGGGTGGCAGTGAAGTTGCTTATGCATCAAGGGCGACGAATCACTGGCCGCTCCGCCGCTGCGACCGTCCCAGTCCATGAACCGCGAACTGAGTCGCGAGACATGAACCGCGAATTTGAGGCTCGATTTACCGCCATCCTGCTGACTCTACTCACAGTAGCGGCGGTACTGTTCGCCGGTTTCAACTACAAAATCGAACATCAGTCCGCGATTCCCGACGACGGCGCGTGGTGGATGGAGCGGAACGGCCACCTGGTGGCCGACCGGCTGGAGCCGAACGGGCCGGCAGAGCGCGCCGGAATCCGCCGCGGGGACGAGATGGTCAGCATCAACGGCCGCGCGGTAGACACGTGCGGCGGCGGTGACGCGGCAGCTCTACTATTCCGGCGTCTGGTCGAAGGCGACCTATTCGCTGATCCGCGGCTCGGTTCCGCTGGATGTGGAAGTGGTGCTGGTTCCGGCCGAGCGCTCCATGAACGATTGGCTGCGGCTGATCGCGCTGATTTACCTCAGCATTGGGCTCTACGTACTGCTGCGGCGCTGGACGGCGGTGGGTTCCACGCACTTTTACATTTTCTGCCTGGTATCGTTCGTTTTCTACTCGCTGCATTACACCGGCAAGTTCAACGCTTTTGACTGGACCGTCCTGTGGGCCAATGAAGTCGCGTGGCTGCTGCAGCCGGCGCTGTTCCTGCACTTCGTATTGACCTTCCCGGAACGGCGGGAGTTCGTCGGCAAGCATCGCTGGTCGATTCCGCTGCTCTATCTGCCGGGAGCGGTACTGCTCGGAATCCAGGTGCTGGCGCTCGAGTTCTCGAAAGCCAGCGCTTCGCTGCTCTTCAATCTGAACCGGGTGCACTGGGCATATCTGACGGTCTTCTTCGTCTCGGCGGCGGCGGTTCTGTGGAACAACTACCAGCAGGCCACTACTCCGATTCTGCGGCAGCAACTCAAGTGGATTACGCGCGGCACTATCCTCGCGATCACTCCGTTCACGCTCTTCTATGTTCTGCCGTATCTGTTCGGAGTGATGCCTTCGCCCACCATGAAGGTGTCGGTACTCTCGCTGGGACTGCTGCCGCTGACTTTTGGATACGCCATTTTCCGCTACCGCTTGATGGACGTGGATCTGATCTTCAAGCGCGGCATGGCGTACACGCTGGCGGCGGCGGCCATTGTGGGAGCGTACTTCGCCGGCGTGGCCGCGATTGCGGAGCTGGTGCACACGCGCGTGCCCAGTTCCGGACCGTACGGGCTGATGATCGCCGTCGTGGTCACCGCGCTGCTGTTCGATCCGGTGCGGAAATGGATTCAGGAGAAGCTTGACCAGTTCTTCTTCCGCACAGGCTACGACTATCGGCGCACGCTGATCGAGTTCGGACGCGAGTTGAGTTCGGAGACCGATCTCGACAAAATGCTTTCCTCGCTGGTGGACCGGCTGGCACGCACGCTGCTGGTGGATCGCATCGCCATCTTCCTCGGCAACAGCGACTCTTCGCGCTTTGAGTTGTCGAAATCGTTTGGCATCGCCCACGTCACCGGTCTCGATTTGTCGTTCCTCGCGAAGCCGCGCATCGAGGACGCTGCCGGACATATCTTCTTCGAAAACACGCACCAGTTGCCGCGTGAGAATGCCTCCGCGCAGGAAGCCATCGGACGCCTGGACTTGAACTACTACATTCCCTGCCACGCGCGGCAGAAGACCATCGCCTTCCTCGGACTGGGCAAAACGATGCAAGGCGACTTCCTTTCCAGCGAAGATGTGGAGTTGCTCGAAGCGCTGGCGGGATACATCGGCATCGCCATCCAGAACGGGCGGCTCTACGCCTCGCTCGAGCAAAAGGTCAGCGAGTACGAGCGGCTCAAGGATTTCAACGAGAACATTGTCGAATCCATCAACGTCGGCGTGATGGCCGTAGACCTGCAAGACCGCATCGAGTCCTGGAACTCGCAGATGGAAGTCATGTATGCCCAGCCGCGTTGGCAGGTGGTGGGGCGTTCGTTGAGCGAGGTTTTTCCGGCGGCCTTTGCCGAGGAGTTTTACCGCGTCCGGCAGAATCCCGGCATTCACAATCTTTATAAATTCCGGCTGGCGACTCCCACCGGCGAATCGCGCATCGTGAATGTTGCGATGGCGCCGCTGGTGACGCGCAAGTTCAACGTGGTGGGCCGCCTCGTGATCATGGACGACATCACGGAGAGGATCGAACTTGAAGTCCAGCTTACTCAGGCCGACAAACTTTCTTCGATCGGACTGCTGGCCGCCGGCGTTGCCCACGAAGTGAACACGCCGCTGGCGGTGATCTCCTCCTACACGCAGATGCTGGCGAAACAGTTGCAATCGGATCCGCAGAAAGCTGGGCTGCTCGAGAAGATCACCAAGCAAACGTTCCGCGCCTCGGAGATCGTCAATAATCTGCTGAACTTCTCCCGCACCACGGGCACGGAATTGACGGAAGTCAATCTGAACAAGGTGATCGCGGATACGCTGGCGTTGCTCGAACACCAGTTCAAGGTGGCGCACATCCAGGTGCAGCCCGAACTTCACGAGAACCTGCCTTTGATTCAGGGCAACGCCGGGCGCCTGCAGCAGGTGTTTCTGAATTTGTTCCTGAATGCCAAGGACGCAATGACCGGGGGCGGAGTGCTGAACGTAGCCACGCTGAACGGCGAGTTCGTCAGCGTGCGCGTCTCCGACACCGGCTCGGGCATTGCGCAGGAACACATTCAGCGCATCTACGATCCATTTTTCACTACCAAGACCTCGCCGGCGGAGGGCCAGAATCGCGGCACCGGTCTTGGACTTTCTGTTACCTACGGCATCATCCAGGAACACGCGGGCAACATCCGCGTGGAGAGCCGCCCGGGCGAAGGCACCACCTTCACCCTGGATTTTCCATTGCTAGCGAGCAGGAAGGCCATCCATGTCTGAACTGGCTATGTCTGAAGTGGCGGCCATCCCACGCCGGAGCACACCGGAAAGCACGCCGCAAAGCGCGGGCAGAATCCTCATCATCGACGACGAAGCGGAAATCCGGGAGTCGCTGGAGACTCTGCTTCAGCTCGAGGGCTACACCGTCGCGGTCGCGGAAAACGGACGGGAAGGTCTGGCGCAAATTGGAGAGCGCGCTTTTGACGTGGTTTTGCTCGACCTGGCGCTGCCCGACAAGAACGGGATGGATGTGCTCTCCGAGATTCGCCTGCTGCATCGCGCAGCAGGCCGTCATCATGATCACCGCCTATGGCACGGTGGAGAACGCGGTCCGCGCCATGCAGTCCGGCGCCACCAACTTCATCCAGAAGCCGTGGGACAACGAGAAGCTGCTGGCCGACGTGCGCGCCGCCGTCGCCCGCCAGAAGGCGGAAGAAGAAAACATCCAACTGAAGCGCGCCCTCAAGCAGCGCTATAACTTCGAGCACATCGTGGGCAAGAGCGAGCCCATGCTGAAGATTTTCGATCTGGTCGCGCAGGTCGCGCCCAGCCGCTCGACCGTGCTGCTGCAAGGCGAAAGCGGAACCGGCAAGGAACTGATCGCCAAGGCGATTCATCTGAATTCCACGCGGCGCGACCGGCCGTTCGTGCCCGTCAACTCCGGGTCCACGCCTCCCGACCTGCTCGAATCCACGCTGTTCGGGCACGTCAAAGGCGCCTTCACCAGCGCGGTTACGTCGAAGAAGGGGCTGTTCGAAGTTGCCGACCGCGGCACGCTCTTCCTCGACGAAATCGGCACCATGAGCATGGACACGCAGAGCAAGATTCTGCGCGTGTTGCAGGACCGCAAGTTCATGCATCTGGGCGGCGTGCAGGAAATTCAAGTGGACGTGCGCATCATCGCCGCCACCAACGTGGATCTGCGCCAAATGGTGAAAGAAGGCAAGTTCCGCGAAGATCTTTTCTACCGCCTCAACGTAATCAGCCTCGATCTGCCGCCGCTGCGGCAGCGCCGCGAAGATATTCCCCTGCTGGTGCAGCACTTCCTGCAAAAGTATTCCGAAGAAAATGAGCGGCCCAAGCGCCGCATCACCACCGAGGCGTTGCGCCCGCTGGTGAGCTACGACTGGCCCGGCAACGTCCGCGAACTGGAGAACACCATCGAACGCGCCGTGGTGCTCTCTTCCGACACCGACATTGGGGTCGATCTGCTGCCCGACCACATCGTGGGCCGGGGCAACTCGATTCCGGCTCTGGATGCGAATGCCGGGGCTACGCTGTTCAGCATCATGGAAGACTGCGAACGGCGGATCATCATCGACATGCTGGAGAAGTGCGGCTGGAACCAGACCGAAGCGGCCGAACGCTTCCACGTCCCGCTCTCCACCCTGAATCAAAAAATCAAACGGCTGGCCATCGAGATCAAGAAGAAGAATCGGGAGTGAAAATCATCGGGTGATCTGGTGATCGGGCCATCGGGTCATCTGAAGCCCGCTAGGTCTCTTGGGTCTTAGATCGCCCGATGACCCGATGGTGAGATGACCCGATGCTCTTTCACCTCTGCTATAGTTCCTTGAGCAGCACTTCCCCGAACAGACATGGCGCTCGAACTCGAACTGACTTCGCCCATTGATGTCGCCAAAGACTTTGCGCTGGCGGTTCAGGAATACACCCTGCTGTCGGCGCAATCGCTGGCGAACTTCTTCCGCCGTCCTCTGTACATGGGCGACATGCTGCAGCAGGCGGACCTGATCGGCGTCGGCTCCCTGCCCATCGTGGTTCTGACCGGGCTCTCCGTCGGCGCGCTGTTGGCGCTGAACGCGGCCAGCACCTTGCAACGATTCGGTGGGATCACGCTCATCGGCCAACTGGTGTCGATCGGCATGGTCACCGAACTGGGTCCGCTCATCACCGGGCTGATGGTGGCTGGGCGGAACGCCTCCGGCATGGCCAGCGAACTGGGTTCGATGATCGTCACCGAACAGATTGACGCCATGCGCGCTCTGGGCACCGACCCCACCAAGAAGCTGATTACGCCGCGAGTCGGCGCCACCGTCTTCATGCTGTTTTTCCTGACCATCATTGCCGATCTGCTCGGACTGATCGGTGGCTACGGAGTCGCGCACCTGCTGTTCGGAGTCGACTCCGAGCAGTATTGGACTTCCGTGTGGCAGATCCTTGTCTTCCGCGACGTCTTCACCGGCCTCATCAAGCCCGTGCTGTTTGGCTTCATCATTTCGACCGTAGGCTGCTACTACGGCATATCGACGCGGGGCGGCACGCAGGGGGTGGGCCGTTCCACCACCCAGGCCGTGGTCGCCGCTTCCGTCTTGATTCTGATCGTGGATTTCTTCGTTACCAAGTTGATCTTCGCCATTTTTGGTTACAGGTAAGCCATGCCGGCGCCCACTCTGCCCAGTGAAAACCCGGCTGCTTCGGTGGTGAACTCCCTCCGGCTACGCCATCGAGTTCGATAAGGTTTCGATCGCGTTCGATGAAAAAGTCGTGCTCGACGGCATTTCGTTCCAGTTGCCGCACGGCGAGACCAAAGCGCTGTTCGGCGTCGCCGGATCGGGCAAGAGCACGCTGCTCAAGCTTGCCATGGGGCTGCTGCGGCCCGATAGCGGCCGCATCTTCGTGCTGGGAGAGGAAGTCACGCGCATGTCGGAACAGGAACTGTTCGAATTGCGCCGGCGCGTGGGCATCGTGTTCCAGGAAAGCGCGCTTTTCGACTCGCTCAAAGTATACGAAAACGTCGGCTTCCGCCTGATGGAAGAGCATATCTCCGCACCGGAAATCGAGCGGCGGGTGCGCGAGGTGCTGCGCTTTGTGGAATTGGAACAAACCTACGACATGCGTCCCTCCGAACTTTCGGGCGGCATGCGGCGGCGCGTGGCCATCGCTCGCGCCATCGTCACCGAGCCTGAGGTGCTGCTCTACGACTCACCCACCGGCGGACTCGATCCGGTGACCTCGAACACGATCGTCGAACTCATCATGAAACAGCGCGACGTGTACAAAACCAGCGCCCTCATGGTGACCCACCGCCTGCAGGATGCCTTCACCATGGCGACTCACCAATTCGACAAGGCCACGAACCAGATGGTCGCTCTCCCCAAAGGCCAGCGTGGCGAAGTGCCCATGAGCTTCCTGATTCTGCGCGACGGCAAGGTCATCTTCGATGGCGACGCTCAGCAGTTCGCTGCTTCGCGCGACGACTATATCCGCGAATATATTTCGTAGGACGGATGGCTGAGGTCAGAGGTCAGAGGTCAGATTGCAGAGGTTTCTATCGATCCACTTCTGCAATCTGATCTCTGACTTCTGCAATCCCCAACGCGCCCCTTCAAATTTCGGGCTTCTTCTTCGCGTCCTTGCCCGGCAACGCCGCCGGATTTTCGTGGGTGCGCTCGCGGAATCCGCCTTTCATTCCCCGGGCGAGGCCGATCGTCGATTCCCCAAACTTGTCGCGCAGATGATCTGCGGCCGCCAGCGCCTTCTGCCAACGCTCGGCCCGCGAAGGCTCCAGCAGATCGAGCTGGGTTGGCCCCGGTTCGAAATTCGACGCTTGCACTCCCAGCAAGCGCACCGGCGCGCCCAGCTTCCAGTTGTCGAAAAACAGACGCCGCGCCTGATCGAAGATCTGGTTGTCCATCTGCGTTGGCTCGTCCAGCGAATGCGCTCGCGTGATGGTCGTGAAATCTTTGTAGCGCAATTTCAGCTGCAGCGTGCGCGCAAAATATCCGCCCTCGCGCAGCCGCCGTCCCACCATCTCGCTGAGCCGCATCAGCGTGGACTGCAGGCGCTCGGCGTCGCCCGTGTCCTCGTCGAAGGTGTGCTCGTGGCTGATGGATTTCGGATCGACATTTTCGCCGACTTCATTATCGAACCATCCACCCGCGTCCTCTCCGCGCGACTTCCCTGCCAGCGCGAGACCCCATTTTCCGAAACGATGTTCCAGATCGCGGTCGTCGAGTCGCGCCAGGTCGCCCACTTTCTGAATGCCCATGGCGTGCAGCTTCTGCTCCATCACCTTGCCCACGCCCGGAATGTCGCCCACCGCGAGCGGCGCTAGAAACTTTGCTTCCTCTCCGGGCAGAACCCACAGCACTCCGTTCGGCTTGGCTTTGGCGGAACAAACCTTCGCGATCAGCCGCGAGGTGCCGATCCCGATCGAACAATTCAATTGGGTAGCCGACTTCATTGCGCCATGCAGCCGATGGGCGGAATGCAGCGGCCGGCCGTGCAGGCGCTCGGTTCCGGTCATGTCGAGATAAGCCTCGTCCACCGAAGCCATCTCGACCAGCGGAGAAAAGTGGCCGAGCACTTCGTGCACTTTATGCGAATACTCGCGATAACGCTCCGGATGCCCATTCACAAAAATCGCCTGCGGACAGAGTTTCGCCGCCGTCCGCAGCGGCATGGCCGAGTGCACGCCAAATTTCCGCGCCGCATACGATGCGGCCGAGACCACGCCCCGTTCGTCGCGCTGCCCGCCCACCACCACCGGCTTGCCCTTCAGCGATGGGTCAAACAATTCCTCGACGGAGACGAAGAAGGCGTCCATATCGACGTGAAAGATGGTGCGGGAAATCGGGCCATCGGGTGATCGGGTCATCATCGGGCGAATCGGGTGATCGGAGTGCCTTACAGAAGTGTACCGCGAGAGCACATGCTCAGAAAGACTGAGGGCGCTGCATCGCTTCCTCTGGAGTAAACTCTCTCTGCAAACTTAAACCTAGGGGGGCGAGGCACGTGTTCTGCAATAGGTGTGGGAGTGCCGTTACAGAGGATGGGCCTGTGTGCTCCGGGTGCGGGGCGCGATTGCCCGAACCTTCGGCTCCCGTAACGACGAACAAGAAAGTCGCTAGAACTGCGTCAATCGTTGTCACGCTGCTCATTCGTGGCACAATTGGCATCGTGTGGAACGTTATAGCAGCTGCGGTTCTGTTTCGCAGTTACAGTTTTTTTGAGGCGGTTGTTGTCTGCCTTCTGGTAATGATTTTGTGCGCCGTTGCCACCCTGCTTGCGGACTTAGAGCCCTGGCGCACATTAAGACCGTCCGATGCTGGGAAGCACGACGATGGCAAAGATAGAGAATCCGATCTCCCTAGAGAACTGGCAGAACATCTGAGGGTTTTCTTTTACGGCATCGGATTCGCGATGGCTCTAGTCAAGTTGGTGATGACCCTCGTCGGATAGGGTCTCCCTAGTTCCGGGATGCCACGCGACTAAAATTGGGAATGGAGGATAGTTAGCTTCGATGAAGTTTGAGGCGTTGCAAACGCTCTTGGGCGTGATCGTGGGTTGGGGACTCAAAGAACTCTCCGACTATCTGAGGCAGAGAAAGAAGGATGTGGAACGGTATCGCACCGCTACGTTCTACCTTCTCAGGGCCCACAAGTCCCTGATGGACTATGAGCGAGGCACACGATATTTCAGGCAAGAACGACCGACGATAGATGAATTTGAGCCGTGGCGGGCGATTCTGGAAGCTCGATTCCTTGAAACCGTTGAAGCTCATGCCGAAACCACGTCGGACGCGGTGGAGACCTTGGCGTCGATAGACCCACCACTGGCAACTCGAGTGGACAACACGATCAAGAACATACTCTTCGCGTTCCAGAAGGACCTAGCCGCTTTGTCGAGGAAGGACCCAGGGACCTATGCAAAGCTTATCTACAATCAAGACCAGCTCGTTGAGATAACGCTGGCCGATTTCAAAACCGTTGCCCTTCTCCTCGCCTCGCGGGGCGGATTCCGACAGAAAAATAACGTGGCCCGCTGGTTTTCTGAGAGAGAGCGTGGGACGAAGGACTTCATGGATACAATGCGTGAGCAGCGGGATTTGTTGCGGAAAATCGTGGACCCCTGACCACTCGGACAAGGCTTTACCCCAGCACCGGCTCCTTTTTCAAAGCCGCGACTACCGCGGCCGCGTCCGCGCTGGCCCGCGCCTGTCGTGCGCGTTCGTAGACCTTGCTGTACTCGCGCGCCGACGCGGTGAAGCATCAAGCGCGCGTTGGGGGTTAGTGCGGCCTTGGATTCAACAGGCGCTCGACGCGCTCGGGTGCGCGCGCAATGATCTTTAGATAGGCTTGTGTTGGTTGGTCGGGTTCCGCGCGGCCTTGCTCCCAGTCCCGGAGAGTGCCCAGCGGGATGTGGTAGCGGACGGCGAATTCCTCTTGCGTCAAGGCCAAGGCGCGGCGAATGATTTTCGCCTGGGGCGTCCGCTTCATCCGTTTAAGATCGCCGGGGCTTAGCGGTTGCGCGTCGCGGTCGGCGCGAGCAGCCTCCTCGACGGCCTCGGGCGTCATGGGCCTAAGCGTTTTGCTGGAAGTAGTCGTCTTGCTCATATTGGGTTGCCCTTCGAGCTGAAATAATGCGGATGCGTTCCTCGCGTTCGGTATAGGCCACAAACAATAGTATGTCTCCCTCGGCCATGCCGATCATGACAAAACGCTCTTCGCCGTAGTCCGCGCGATCGTCAAGACGCTCGATGGCAAATGGGTCTCTAAACACCGTCCTTGCCAAATCGAAGCTCACGCCATGTGCGCACAAGTTAGCTTCGGCCTTGGCCCTGTGCCATTCAAATTCCAGTTTCATGATACTACGGGAAACCAGTAGTTATGTCAACCATCCGTAATATGTTGTGCCGTGAACTTACCGGGCGCGACGCTACCCCACAAACGGCTGCTTCTTCAACTCTTCCCGGCCGCGGCGGCCTCCGCGCTGGCCCTCGCCTGGCGCGCGCGTTCGTAGATCTTGCCGTACTCGCGGGCTGACGCGCCCCAGGAAAAATCGCGGCCCATGCCGTTGCGCATCAGCGTCTGCCACGTCGACTGGTCCTGGAAGGCGAGCAAGGCTTGTTTGATGGTCGCGAGCAGCGCTTCGCCGGTGTAGTCGGTGAACTTGAAGCCCGTGCCCTTGCCGGTGCGCACGTCCCAGGGTTCGATCGTGTCGTCAAGACCGCCGGTCGCCCGCACGATGGGAACGGTGCCGTACTTCAGGCTGTAAATCTGGTTCAAGCCGCAGGGTTCGTAGCGGGAAGGCATCAGGAACATGTCCGCGCCCGCTTCAATTTTGTGCGCGATGGCATTGTCGTACGCGACCTTGACCGCAATCTTGTTGGGGAACTGCTTGCTGAGCCGCTGGAACATTTCTTCGTACGGTTTGTCGCCCGCTCCGAGCGCGACCACGATCATCTCTTCGCGGGCAAGGCGGTCCATGATCTGGGCGATCAGATCGAAGCCCTTCTGCGCGGCGAATCGCGAAACGATGCCGATCACCGGCACTTTAGAATCGGTGTTCGCGACTCCGAAGGCGTGCAGCAAGTCGTGTTTGCATTTCAGCTTGCCGCTCAGATCCTGCGGCGAATACTTCGCGACGGTGAATTTGTCGGTCTGCGGGCTCCACTCGTCGTAATCCACGCCATTCAGAATGCCGGTTACGGTCGCGGCGCGGTCGCGCAGCACGCCTTCCAGTCCGAACCCATATTCGGTGGTCTGAATCTCCTGACTGTATTTTTTGCTGACCGTGGTGACGAAGTCGGAGAACACGAGCGCGCCCTTCAGGAAATTCACCTGGCCGAAAAATTCCATCTTCGAGATGGTGAGCAGTTCCCAGGGCAGCGTCAGCAGCGGCAAAGTTTCGGGCGGGAACAAACCCTGATATCCCATGTTGTGGATGGTGAAAACGGTGGCGACCTCGCGAAGCGCGGGATCTTCGGCGTAGAACGTGCGCAGCATCACCGGCACGAGCGCGGACTGCCAGTCGTGGCAGTGGAAGACATGGGGCACGCCCAGAATTTTGGAGGCTTCAAGCACGGCCCGCGAGAACAGGGCAAAGCGCTCGGCGTTGTCCGGATAGTCGCCGACCGGAGTACCGTAGAGCGCGTCGCGGTCGAAGTATGGCGGATAATCTACAAAGTAAAACTTAACCCCGGCGGGCATATTCGTACCCGCCGTCACCACCGAGCAGAAGCGGTACTTGTCGTCGAAAGGGACGGTGATGCTGCGCACCACCGTGTGCGGATCGTCCAATTTGGTTTGGCGATAGCGCGGAACGTACACGCTCACCTGATGTCCTAGAGCGGCCAGTGCGCGCGGCAAGGCGCCAACCACGTCGGCCAGTCCGCCGGTTTTCGAAAAGGGGACGCACTCGGATGCTGCGAAAGCGATATGCATTGCGAAGGAACCTCCTGAACCAGAACTCTCGATATGCCTGGCTCACGTTATGATTGCTTCTGTAGGGACGCGGCTGGCCATTTGTAATTTGTAATGGAAAATCGTTGCATTGTTTGCAATTGCAAATTACAAATTGCCAATCACAGATTAAGCTCAGTCTAAAGGCGGAAAGAAAGAGGGTCAACGTGCCAAAGGGCGCGACCATTCCAACGAGTTCACGCAAGCCCAAACTGGGACAGCATTTCCTGACGAGCGAAGCGGCGGCGCTGCGCATAGTGGAAGCCCTGGGCGACGTTTCCGAGGCGACGGTGCTGGAGATCGGCCCCGGCCGCGGCGCCATCACGGATTTGCTGGCAGGGAAGGCGCGGCGGCTGATCGCAGTGGAATTGGACCGGGTCCTTGCGGCCCAGCTGCGGATGAAATTCTCCATGCAACCCAATGTCGAAATCATCGAAGGCGATATCCTGACCATCGAACTGGACACGGTCTTTGGTGCGAAGCCGGGCAGCCTGCGTACCGGACTGAACTTCGCGCCCGAACCGGCCCGCGTCATTGGCAACCTGCCGTATTACATTACGTCTGACATTCTGCTGCGGCTGCTGGAATATCACCGGTACTTTTCGACGATTGTCATCATGGTGCAAAAAGAAGTTGCGGACCGTCTGGCGGCATCGGCGGGAAGCCGCGACTATGGCTTGCTTTCAGCGACGGCGCAACTGTACGGCCGGATCGAGCGGCTTTTCACGCTTCCGCCGGGAGCGTTTTCTCCGCCTCCGAAAGTTCATTCCAGCGTGGTTCGGATTACGATCAAGCCTCGGCTGGAGTCGCTTCGGGTTCCCGAGGCCGAGTTCATTCGGTTTCTGAAACTTTGCTTTGGGCAGAAACGAAAAACTCTCTGGAATAATCTGAAGACGCGGTACGATGAAGATGCGTTGCGCGCCGCTATGGCGAAAAGCGGCGTGAAACCTGCGATCCGGGCGGAAGCGCTGCCGCTCGAAAGAACCGCCGCTTTGTTCCGCGCGCTCGGCGGCGGCAGTGCGTAATTTTTGCGGGCGAGGTTTTCGCTAACGTTGTTTTCACAACTGACTTTTCGCGGGCGAGGGCGCCCGCGCCACACGAGCTGCTTATGACTTCCGCTGTACGAACTCCCGCCGTCGCCGGCAGGTTTTATCCGGGCCGCGCTGAAGAATTACTGCGCGAAATTCGACAATACACTTCCCCGGCTGAGACTGCGACAGGCCGTATCGCCGCCATCGGATGCGTCGCTCCGCATGCGGGATATATCTACTCCGGCGGGGTTGCGGGCGCCGTGTATTCGCGCCTGGAAATTCCCAAGCGCTGCGTGATTCTCTGCCCTAACCACACCGGCAAGGGACGTCCGCTGGCGGTCATGGCCAACACAACCTGGCAGACTCCGCTGGGTGAGGTCGCGGCGGACGCGGACCTGGGCGCACGGTTGCTGTACCGCTGCCCTGCGCTCGAAGAGGACAGCTCCGCACACCGCGGCGAACACGCCATCGAAGTCCAGCTGCCTTTCCTGCAGGCGCAACAGCCGGAATTGAGTATCGTTCCGATCGTCATCGGCACCAGCAACTTTGATGTGCTTCGCGAGTTGGGTGAGGCGCTGGCGGATGTGATTGGCGATCGTCAGGAAGAAGATCAAGAAGAAGACCGGGAAGAAGATCGCGAAGAGAAAGTCCTGATCGTCGCCTCCAGCGACATGAACCACTACGAGTCCGATGCGGTCACTCGCGTCAAAGACCACAAGGCAATCGAACGCGTGCTGGCCCTGGATGCGCGCGGGCTCTGGGAGGTGGTGATGAATGAAGACATCACCATGTGCGGGTTCGGGCCGACGATTGTCATGCTCACGGCAGCCAAGCTTCTGGGGGCGACTTCGGCCACGCTGGTCAAGTACGCAACTTCGGGAGATGTTTCCGGCGATTACGAGTCGGTGGTGGGTTACGCGGGAATTATAGTGGAGTAGGAATCGTGGAGGGCCCCGCAAGTTCACGAAATAATTTGGATTGACAATGGCTTCGCTGGGCGACGGCGACCACCGCCGCCCAGGTTAGCGCCCAAAAAACGGGCGCGAACCTGGGGCACAAGAAGTCACATCTCAGGATGACAGTTTGTTTCCTTAGTGGGGACGCGTCGGCGAAGCGGTTGAGGTGTGCGGCGACGCGGTCGTAGCCGTCCCGGCAAAAGTTCCGCCTCTTATTGAACTCGAGCTCGTACCGAAGCCGGTCGCCGGAGCCGTTGCCGGAACTGGCGGAGCGATTGCGACTACGACGGGACGAGAAGTGCGCTCCATGGTTTTCGAGAGGCGATCGAGGCGGCGCACCGATCCGCGCGGCACTCCGAAACTGGCGGAACTGGGATTGATGGTCACGCGATGCGACGCTCCCACGGCCGGATTTGCCGCGAGGCCGCGTCCCACCATCACCGTCTGATGACCGCTCACGGGCGGCGTTGGCACTATCATTCTCGCTGGCGCGTTCACCGCCAGCGGAAGCGCATTCCACGAATTCCAATTGCCCGGCTGCCAGACCCATCCGAAGCCGGGAGCGAAGGCCCAGTTGCCGTAATTGTAGGGCATCCAGCCCCAGGGATAGCCGGAGACAAACATGTAGCCGAAACTGGGATAGAAAGCCCAGCCGCCATCCTGGAACGGGCTCCAGTTGGCGCCGATGAAGTAGGGCTGCCAGACATTGCCGTAGCCGGGGACGGTCATGAAGTTGCCGTAATAATTCAAGTCGCTCATGCCGTAACCATACGGCGACGAAATAGCAGAGCCGCCGGCGGTCGCGTAGCGGTCGTGATAGCCGGTCTGCTGACGATCCCAATCGTCGGAGGGAGCGTCATCGTAATTCCTGGCGATCACGAAGGTGTCTTTCTTGGCGGGATCGTCATTCGTAAGTTCGTTGCTCGCAAGATTGATGGTTGCGCTGTGCTTCCCGGCAAGGTCAAATTGTCCGGACGGCGTGGTCGCGTTCAACTTGCCTTTGAACACGGCCAGAGTCGCGGTCGCGTCGGCGAGTTCCAGGCGGAAATGCGCGGCCTCGGACACGGTGACGGATTCGCGGGCAAAATTCAGCAGGAACTGGCCGCTTTTCTCGCGTGCGTTTTTGGGATGAAGATCCGCGTAGACGGTGCCGGAGACAAGTTGCACGGTGCTCAGCTTCTGGCCATCGTCGCCGAGCGCAAGACGAGTGAAGTCCAGTTCGCTGTCGGGCGCCAGGCGCAGCGCGCTGCCATCTTCGAATTCCACTTCCGCGCGGCCATTTTGGCCCGTCTTCACGCGCGTGCCCTCGATCACGGGCAGGTTGAGAAACGCTTTATCAAAACCGCCGCCGGCAGCACGGTCGATCTGCACCGTGCCCTGAACTTCGCTCAAGCGGACGATACGCGCCTTCGACTCGGCCGACGCCGAGACCACGAGAAACGCCGCTGCGAGCACGGCCCACGTTGCCAGCATCTTTCCGAGCCTTGCGATTGACATATGCTTCTCCCGGGACTGGTTTGAGTCTGAGAGGATGTCGAGCTTAAGTCAAGGGGATATTGGGTGGTGGGGAAGAATGCCAGCGCGTAAAAGATCAGTGCACTCCTGTGCGCTCGAGCAAGCGTTGGGCGCGGGCGCGGGTTACGTTGATCACGGACGCGTCGGCGACGATCTGATCGAGGATGGGCTGAATGGCCGTAATGTCGACCAGTTGATTGGTGCGGGCCATTTCCTCCATGCGCTTGAGTTCTTCGTCGAGCGCGAGCTTCTGGTAATGGTGATCGTACTGGAGGCGATGTCCGAATTCGAGCGTAACCGAGAGGCTTTGCAACAGGCTGGTCAGTTCCTGCACGGCGGGGATGGGAGAGTAGTTGTAGGAAGACTCACCGCTGTGCTGCGCGTCTTTGTAGGCGAGCGTCTTCTTTCCGGTAAAGGCCATGTGCTTGCGATGGGAGTCGACGTCCTTCTGAAAATAGCCGGCCTTCGCCGCCAGTTCGAAGATTTTCTGGCGCGTTTCCGGAGATAGGGCGAAGTCAAGATCGAAGCTGTCGGTGTCGTCGGAATCGGCGGACAAGCGGCCAGTGGATTGGTAGCGGGAGGGGCCATCGGAGGGCACGCGAATCGAGTAATGCTCGGGCTGGGAGCCGGGGAAATCGAGGGCGAAGGTGACCACGGCCGGGGATTGAGGCTCGGTTTGTGAACCGGCGAGGATTGAAGAAAAGAGGATCGAGGGAAAGATGAGCAGGCAGACGATCTGAAACGGACGGGGCATGGGCCGCTGTAATGATTGGCGATGGCGGCGAGGAGTGTCAAGTTAGATCGGGTCATCGGGTGATCGGGTCATCGGGTGATCGGGTCATCGGGTCATTGAACGTCAAAGGCACAAGGGGCTTCGCACTTCAATCACCCGATCACCCGATGGCCAGATGGGCCGATTCGGCTCGCAGCCTGGCTGTCCTTTTGGCGTTCCTGGGTGGCGGCGGTGTGGAGATGGCAGATGGCGATGGCGAGGGCGTCGGCGGCGTCGGCGGGTTCGGGAATCTCGGCGAGATTGAGAAGGCGAGTCACCATTTGCTGGACCTGATGTTTTTCGGCGCGGCCGTATCCGACTACGGCGGACTTGATGGAGAGCGGCGAGTATTCGGCGACTTCGAGACCGGCGGATGCGGCGGCCAGCATGGCGACCCCGCGCACCTGGCCGAGTTTCAAGGCGGACTTCACGTTGGCGGCGTAGAAAACGTCTTCGATGGCGACCCGGTCGGGCCGGTGTTGGGAGATCAGTTCCTGAAGAGCGATAGAGATTTGCGACAGGCGCGTGGGCATGGGATCGCGCGGGGAAACTTTGATGGCACCGGAGACGATGCACACGAGACGATCGTCCGGGAGCAGTTCGACTACGCCGTATCCGGTGTATTCCGTGCCGCAGTCGATGCCGAGGACGCGCATGGGGGAAGTGTAGCAGGAGGGCTGTTAGCTTTTGGCTCTTAGAGCGTTTTCACAGTTAACGTGCAACTCGCCGCCGATAGTCCCCCAGCGGCTAAAGCCGCGTCATCCTGGGCCATTGACGGCACGGCTGAAGCCGTGCCCTTTCAAAGCATGTCCCCGGCTGGACAAAAGCATGTCCCCGGCTGGACAAAAGCATGTCCCCGGCTGGACAAAATCCACCATACACCCACTGTGAAAATGGTCTAGCTTCTCGACGGCCCCTGCCCCTACGCACGCTTGCCAAAGCAGCGTGATAACCTAATACGTTCCGGCCCACTGAAACATGCGGTACGGGCGGATTCCATCCGCTCCGGGGCGGACTCATACTCGTACTAGAAAATGATAAAGGGAGCAAGCGATGAAAATTGGAGTGCTGACGGGCGGGGGCGACTGTCCCGGGCTGAATGCGGTCATTCGGGCGATTGTGCGCAAGGGCACCTTTCACTATGAAGACGAGTTCGTAGGATTCGTGGAGGGCTGGCGTGGATTACTGGAAGACAAGACCATGGACCTCGGCCTTTCGTCGGTGGGTGGCATCCTGCCGCGTGGCGGCACCATCCTGCGCACTTCGCGCACTAATCCGGGCAAGCATGAGGGCGGCCTGAAGCGCTGCGCCGAGAACCTCAAGAAACATGGGTGTGACGCATTGATCGCCATCGGTGGCGATGACACGCTCTCGGTGGCGCAGAAACTCTTCGCCAACGATGTAAAAGTGGTTGGCGTTCCGAAGACGATCGACAACGACCTGGCGGGCACCGACTTCACCTTCGGTTTCGACACGGCTGTGAATATAGCAACGGAAGCCATCGACCGCGTACATACGACGGCCGAGGCGCACAATCGCGTGATCGTGGTGGAAGTGATGGGACGCGATTCGGGATGGATCGCAACCTATAGCGGCATCGCCGGCGGCGCCGACGTCATATTGATTCCTGAAGTTCCTTTCGACATTGACCAGGTGGCGGAACTGATTCGGCAGCGCCACGGCCGCGGAAGATATTTCAGCATCGTGGTGGCCGCCGAAGGCGCGAAGTTTGCCGATGGCAACGAGAAACACGGTGGCGGGTCCCTGCAAGCGGGGCGCGATGAGTTCGGGCATCTTCGGCTGGGCGGAATCGGCTCGGCGGTGGCGAGCGAGATCGAAAAGCGGACTGGGTTCGAGTCGCGGTCGGTGGTACTCGGCCACATCCAGCGGGGCGGATCGCCCAGCGCTTACGACCGCGTACTGGCCACGCGCTACGGACTGGGTGCCATTGATATGGTGCACCGCGGCGAATTCGGGCAGATGGCGGCGCTGCGGGGGAACAAGATTATTTCCATCCCGCTGGCGGAAGCCATCGCTTCGAATCGTAAGGTGGATCAGGAGATTCTTGACGCCGCGATCGGCATTCTTGACAAGCTCGACTATAAAGTTTCGAAAACGTCCTGAGTTGTGAAGGGGATTTCCTGGAGAGACTCGGCTTACGTTGTCTCGGCATTGCCACGTTGACAGGAAACGGGGCAAGCCCCGTCTCTACCGGGAAGGAGTCCGCAGCAAAAGCTCCGGCCAGGCCGGGATTCGCTTGGCATGGGCGCGGGTTTGGGGGCATACTAACTCAGCAGCAGATCAGCGCTCCCCGAGGCCGATTACGATCCCTCGGATGCTCCGGCGTCTATGTTTCAAGACGAAAGCCAGCCCGAGAACCATCTGGAGCGGTCGACGCCGCTCCCCTCGCAACTCGCTTCGCAGGATGGGGAGGTACAGCGGAAGCGGATGCTCATCGCGCTGGGGATACTGCTGCTGGCGCTGGTGGCGGTGGTTCTGAAAGATTGGGATTTCTGGTTTCCGCCGAGCGCTGAAGTCCAGGAGGCGAGGGTTCGAAGCAAGAGTAAGAGTGCGCCCGCGGCAACTGCGAGCACGCCGGCGACGCCCGTGCGCGAACGCAAGGCCACCAAGTCCCCGGCACCGGTGCCCGCTGCGGCCGAAGCCCCCTTTTCGGCGACTGCTGAGCGCGCAGCGCTGCCTCCTCTGCAAGTGGAAGTCGTGGCCGGAAACCGCCACATCGACGTGCCCGCGAAAAGCAATGCCATCCATCTGGATGTGAACCCGGGCGCGACGTCTTCCGCATCCGGCGATTCCGCATCGGCGCCGAATGGGCTGGCCGATGCCAGGACGACCGATGCGAGGACGACCCATGCCGGCGATCGCGTGCAACTCTCGCCGCAAACGGCGCAGAGTGTGAGCGTTTCGGTGCCGCCGGATTACCCTTTGCTGGCGCGGCAGATGAAGGTGCAGGGCGCAGTCAGTTTGCAGGCGCTCATCTCACGAGACGGCGCCATCCAGGAGTTGCAGGTTCTCAGTGGTCCCAGCATCCTAGCTACTGCCGCTCGCGAGGCGGTGAAGCAGTGGCACTTCAAGCCCTATCTCCAAAACGGGCAGCCGGTGGAAACTCAGGCGCGCATCACGGTGAACTTCACCATTTCCACAAATTGAATCACTGAATCATTGAGTCATTGAATCATTGGAAGGGCAACCCCAGAGACTCTTGATCTTTAAATGTCTCAATGTCTCAATGATTCAATCACTCAATAAATTAAAACGGGCGTCCGGATTCTTTCGAATCCGAGACGCCCGGGCAGCCCTCCCCCAGAACTGCTCAATTGGGAATGTAAGACTAAGCGGCGAATCTGAAAATGGCACGCGGGTGCCGAACTTGTCCCACCAAAGTGCCACCCCTTAAGTCACACATTACAAAAGCCTGAATCCAAGATTGAAGGCCGGCTTCTACTCTGAGAACACCATCTTCCCGGGCGCTGTTCCAGTGGAAAAAGGCGAGTTCGCGATCGCTGTGGGCTTGCCGGTCGATGGATCGTAGGTGTAGCCGGCAATACCGCTTGCAGAAGAACTTCCGATATAGAAAAAGTTGCCGAGGGGATCAATGAGAGCGAACAGCCCGCCGGCGGCTAAGCTGAAGGGCGAGCTCGTTGCTGCCACCAGTTGTCCGTTCGTAGAAGTGATGGTGAAACACCAGATGGAGTAGCTCGATCCGGTGGTGGCCGCGTAAACAAACCTGCCGTTGGGATCGAGGGTGAGCGCGGTGGGGCCGGCGCCTTCGGTGGAGGTAAACGGCGAGCCGAGTATCGGGCTCAGTGCGCCGGTGGCGGAGTCGATGTTGAACCCGGAAATGTTGCCGGTGGTGGACTGGTACGGGGAAGGATTGCTGGCCGCAGCATTCGCAACGTAGAGGAATCGTCCCGTCGCATCCACGGCCAGGCCGGAGGCTCCCGCTCCGGAAAAGAACGGAGAGCCCGGCACCGGAGCGAGTATGCTAGTCGCGCCGGAACACTGGGGTTCTGAAGCCATCTGGGGAGGGCAAAAAGAGAAAGCGGTGACCATCCCGATGCCGGGATTGGTCACGTAAACGAACTTGCCGGAAGGCGTGATCAGAATCTCTGTTGAATTCGCATTGGCGAGGAAGGGCGATCCAGCGACCTCCGACAAAGCGCCGCTGCCCGAATCGATGGAGAAAACGGAGACGCTGCCTGGGGCAGAGGGATTCGGAGGAGTATTCGTCACCAGCAAGTACGTGCCGGAGGGGTCGATGACCGCCGCCCAGGGACCGGGACCGGCCGGAATCGGAGTGCCGCTGAGCGTCAAAGTCCCGTCGAGGGCGACGTTGAAAATCGAGATCGTGTCGGCGCGGGAATTGGCCACATACAGGAATTTCTTCGACGGCAGCAACGCCAGGCCGTTGGGCGACGTGTTCTGCACAGGCGGCGTCTGTGCTCCCGCGGTGATGGCGCCGGTCGAGCCGTTGATGTGCAGCAAAAGCACGGAACCCGTGGCGGGCTCGGTTACGTAGGCTCTATGGTCAGGCACCCCGCCTTGACTGCGGCTGCTGCCGCAGGAAAGGGAAAGTCCGGCCAGGATGACGGCGACGGCCACAAACACTCGGGAACGAAAACTTTGACCTGCCAGTGCGGCACGCGCCGCCCTTTGAAAGCTCATTTGCGAACCTGCTCCTCGATATCCGACATGAGAACGAAAAGGTCGTGTTTACTATCGTGCACGAGAAGGCGGGAACTGGCAACTGCATCGGGTGATTGCATCGGGTGATCGGGTGATCGGGCCATCGGGTCATCTAAAGTCAAAAGCCTTTTGAAGGTCGATAGTCCGATGACCCGATGGTTAGATGCCCGATCCCCTGATGACCCGATCAATTCAAACGGAATGTGTTCTAATCGAGTTGTAAATCCGTGTGTTCCAAGTAGAGAATTAGGTCGTGATCGACATCCACTGCCACCTTCTGCCCGAGGTCGACGACGGCCCGAAATCCTGGGATGCAGCGGTCGAAATGTGCCGCATGGCGGCGGCGGACGGCATTACTCATGCCGTGGCCACGCCGCACGCCAACGATCGCTACGCCTACGATCGCGCGTACCTCTCCGGGCTTCTCGGCCAACTCAGGGAGAAGATCGATCCCGCGCTGCCATTGCGATTAAGTCTAGGCTGCGATTTTCATCTTTCCTTCGAGAATCTGGAACGCGTCCTCGAGCAGCCGCACACCTACACCATTGGCGAAACCAACTATCTGCTGATTGAACTCAGCAACTACAGCGTGCCGGCCCAGCTCTCCGAGTGTTTCACTCGCCTGGGAGATCGCGGGCTTACGCCGATCCTGACCCATCCCGAACGGAACCCGATCCTGCAGCAAACGCCACAGCGCATTCTGGAGTGGGCGGAGCAGGGTTGTCTGATTCAAGTCACGGCCTCGGCGCTCACCGGGTTCTGGGGAGAGCGGCCGGAAATTGTCGCGCGCTGGCTGCTCGACCGCTCGGCCGTCCACATACTTGCCTCGGACGCTCACGACACCAAGCGGCGGATTCCGAATCTTTCCGCGGCTCGCGCGGTGGCGGAAAAAATCGTGGGAGCCGAGTATGCCGGAGCGCTGGTCGAGGGGAATCCGGGGGCTGTCGTCAACGGGATGCCAATCCCTTATTGCCCGCGGCCGGTGCTGGATTAGCAAGCTGCGGAAAAAGTGGACTTCGTGGCCTCAGCCCCTAAAGGGGCGTTTGATTTTGAATGACTTACGGTATCGCTAAAGCGATACCCTGATACGAAACCGGACTTTCCCCGCAGCCTGTGAAGTCGTGCCCTTCCCAACAGCCTGCGTGAATCAGAGTTTTCCCGCAGCCTGTTAGGGATTCTCCTGCAAGGACTTTGAAAACAGATACGCCCTGTTTTCAAATCCTTGCTGCTGGTAGAAGGCGTGCGCCTGTACGCGGTGAAACGCGGAGTCGAGCTCGACCCGGGAACATCCAGCCTCTTTTGCGACCCCGATGATGGCCGCCAACAGCGCACTGCCGATGCCAAGTCCACGTTTCTGTTTGCTGACGACGAGTTCGTCGATATGTGCCAGATACCCGGCCTGCCATAGATTGTTCTTGATGGTGAGCGAACCGAACCCGACCACCTTCTCATTCTCCACGGCGCAGAGATAGTGCTGCAAGTCGGACGCGAGCCCTCGACTATAAACGGGGCGCAGAGCATCGGGATCCAGCGGCTTGTCTGGCCAAAGTTGCTCCAGCAACACAAGAATCTGTTCAAAATCCGCACTGGTGCATTGGCGAATAACGGTCATGCGGGAAAGGTATCATGGTCAGACTCGTGACGCTTCAAAGAGCGATTGCCAGCGGCTACTGCTGGGGAAGGTTGTCATCCGCCGGGGACTGTTTCGCCGCTGCTTTCGGATCGCCCGCGGCTGGCTGGGCGGGCGTCGGGGCTGTCATGGCGCTTTCCGGATTGAGCAGGTGATCGGGGCTGGGGCCTAATCCTAGTTTGATCAGCGCTCGCGAATCGGGAGTGGTTTTCGACTGCCATCCCTGGGCTGCCTGATAGCGCTGCATCGCGGACTGTGTGGCGCTGTCCCACGTTCCCGAGGGCTCACCCTGCATGTAGTGCTCGCGAATGAGGGCTTCCTGAATTTCCCGGGCGCGAGCCGAGTCAATCGCCTGCTGGCCGTGCTTCTTCGCAACCTGCCTGGAGGCCTTCTTGCCGTGGGGGCTTTTGCCGTTCTGCGCTGAGCTGCGCTTGTGAGCCGAGTTGTGCGTGGAGGCTGCGCGCGTGGCGGCCGCTTGCCCACTGGTGTGATGCGCCGATTTCCTGGCTGGCACGGCGGCAGCGTTCGCCGGTTTCTTTGGCGGAGCCGTCGCCTCCGTCTGCGCGATGGCGAACCCATGCACGGCCAGACAGAGCAGGCCGCAAAGGCCGATCCGTCGCCAACGCGGAATTTGATCAGACCGTAGCATGTCTAAAGGCTTCTACCATTCGCGGCTTGACCATCAAAATCGGTCGTTGGTCGTCAGTCGTTGGTCGTCAGTCGATGGTCGTTCGGGACGCGTCGTTCATTTGAAGCCCGCGAACGACCAATGACCAACGACTAACGACTGCTCCAACAAAAAACCGGCGAGACTAGCCCACCTTAATGGTCCCCGAAACGGGGACGGAGTGCCAGTCTCGCCGGAGTTTTTATTGGTTACGGAAGTGTACCTGCCAGGAAAATCGTTCCATCCTGAGGCCTTGAACCTCGCGGACGCACCAGGAACACGACATCCTGCCCGCTCTTCAGGGACGACTCGATCTTGATAAAGTCGTCCGCATTGCTGACGGGCTGCTTGTTCACTTCCAGGATCACGTCGCCGCGATTCATGCCGAGATCCTCGGCGAACGACCCCTGTTTCACGTCCTGTACCACCACGCCCTTGCCCGCGTTAATGCCCAGGCGCTCGGCCAGATCGGGAGTGACGTTACGAACCGTGATCCCGAACTTGCTGGCCTTGGGTGCTTCCTCGCTCTGGCCTTCCTCTTCTTCGCCCAGACGGGCAGCGAACAGTTTCGAGCGCTCGGCGATGGTCACCGTCGTGTCTTCCTTCTTGCCGTTGCGCACAAAGGTGAGCTTGGCCTTCGAGCCCGGCTTGCGGGAAGCGATGTCCGCCACCAGATCGTCGCCGCTCTTTACGTCCTTGCCATCGACGGAGGTAATCGTGTCGCCGATTTTCAGGCCTGCCTGCTCGGCCGGGCTGCCGGAGATCACATTCGACACCGTCACGCCCGATCCGTAAATGCGCGCGATGGCCGGGTTCGGCTGGCCTGAGAACTCGATGCCAATGGAGCCGCGCGAAACCCGGTGCTCCGGCCCGATCAACTGGTTATAGACCTGCGTCACCGTGTTCGAAGGCATGGCAAATCCCACGCCCGCATACGAACTCGTCTCCGTAAGAATGGCAGTATTGATGCCGATGACTTCACCGGCCATATTCACCAGCGGGCCGCCGGAATTGCCGGGGTTAATGGCGGCGTCGGTTTGAATAAAGGATTGGAACTGGCGGTTGGGAACGATGTTGCGGCCCTTGGCCGACACGATGCCCGCAGTCACGGTTTCCTGCAGTCCAAAGGGACTGCCGATGGCCAGCACCCAGTCGCCGACTTCCATGCCGTCGGAGTTGCCCAGTTTCGCGGCCGGCAATGGATGATCGACATCAATCTTGATCACCGCCAGGTCGGTCTCCTGGTCCATGCCGATCAACTTGGCATCATGTCCGGGAGAAGCCGGGTTTTCATCCTGCAACTTCACTCGAATGCGATCGGCCTTCTCGACCACGTGGCGGTTGGTGACGATGTAGCCCTTGGAATCCACGATCACGCCGGAACCGAGCGAGCGTTGGCGGATGGTGCCCGCTTCTCCGCCCTGACCGCCCTGGCCGCCGAAGAACTTGTCAAAGAAATCCTGGAACGGGGTGTCGTCATCGCCGCCCTGATCCTGGTCCGGATCGGGACGCACGGAGCGCCGGTGGTGAGGGTTCTTGATGGTCGACTCGGTATTGATGTTCACCACGCTCGGCTCAAGTTGCTTGGAAATCTGGGAGAAGGCGGTGGAGAGCTGTTGCGGAGCGGGGATGGTCAGCGGCGTCGCATCGGACGACTTCTGCCCCTCCTTGCCTTTCACTCCATAGGAGACAACCGTGCCAATCAGAATTCCAACCGCCAGCGTGGCCAGAATCGTAAAAGTGTACGCCCAGCGGTTGGCTTTGAGGCGCACCCAAAAGGCGCTCTCGTGCGAATCCATTTCCTACCTCCTGAAACTGCCTAATTTTTTATTATACCTTCGACCCCGGCAGGGATCGGTTCGAAGGGCGCCAAATCACTTAGACGCAGAAAACTCGGTTCGGGTTGGGCGTGATCTCCTGTAGAGACGCGGCTGGCCGCGTCTTTGCCCGCGGCGGAGACGGGGCAAGCCCCGTCTCTACAGCTTCAGCGTCATCAGCGCCAGGAACAATCCGGTATAGCCGGCGATGACGAGCAGGACCAACAGAGCTCCAAAACTCAGGACGTTGAATATTCCCCACGGCTTCTCGACCGCGCCCAGCGCCAGCTTCCAGAGACCGAAACTCCCCGCCAGCGCGCAGGCCGGCAACACCAGCAGCCCAATCGTCCGCCCGTGCGCCACCTGGGGAAAGACGATCAGGAACACGACGGCAGGAAGAAAAGCCAAAGCCGGGACAATGGCCAAAGGGGCGCCGATCAGGAACGCGCGTTCCCGCTCTTGCCATCGGGTCATCGGGTGATCGGGCCATCGGGCCATCTGAGTCAACTGGACGATTGCGAGTCGGGTTTTAGATCACCCGATGATCCGATGATCCGATGACCCGATTCTACTTCTCTATTTGCGTCCTCATTCTCCTGTTCCCGACAAAGTCAGCATGGTGAGCAGAATGCGCTTTAGCCCGAGGTCCCGTCCGTTGCAGTCGAACCATTCCTGCAACGTGTGCGCGCCGCCTCCGGAGCCGCCCGCCGCCGATGGCGATGGCCTCGCGGCCCAGCGAAAGGGGGATGTTGGCGTCGGTCGACGCGCGCTGCACCTGCGCCGTGTTGCCCAACTGCACATCCACGGCGCGAATCACCTTGAGAAGCCGCGCATCCGCCGCCAGTTCGCCCGCCGGACGATTTCCGATCTCCACCACCTCGCTCTGCACCACCTGCGGCTTCCGCGTTCCGTGCTGAGCCGCGGCCCGATTCTCGGATGCCACCGCCTGATCCAGCGCTAGGCGCAAGGCTCGCTCCAGCCGGTCAATTTCCGCCGTGGACGTGGAGCGCAGATCGACCCTCATACTGGCGGATTCCGGAATCGAATTCACGGAAGTCCCGCCCCGAATCACGCCGACATTGAACGTTGTTTTCGGCGAAGCCGGCACCGGCGTTTGATTGAAGGCCTCGATCGCACGGGCGAGCGCAATAATTGGGCTGGGCGCGCCAAAGTCGCTCCACGAGTGTCCGCCCGGACCGCGCGTGATCACTTCGAAGCGGCGGCTGCCCAGAGCCTCAGCCACCACCGTGTCGGCTCCCGCGCCATCGACAACCACGCTGTAGGCAATCGCGTCTCGCCAGTGCGGCGTCGCGAAAACGTGGCGCATGCCGCGCAGATCGCCTTCGCCCTCTTCCCCGACGTTGCCGATGAACACAAAGGGCAGCGCGTGCGAAATTCGCGCGCTGCCGAGCACACTGGCCACGGCCAGCATCGCCGCAATGCCCGCGCCGTTGTCGGCGACTCCCGGGCCAAACAAGCGGCTGCCCTGCTGGCGGATGTGCAGCGGCGTGGCCGCCGGGAACACCGTATCAATATGCGCGCTGAGCGCCACGAAGCGGCTGCCGTAGCCGGGACGAACCCCGAACACGTTGCCCACCTCATCCACTTGCACGTCGACGAGCCCGAGCTCGCGAAAGCGATCGGCCAGCCAGACGCCACGCGCCGCCTCTCCGAATGGAGGCGCAGCCACCTTCGTCGCCTCCATCTGCCACAGGGCAAACTGCGATTCCCCGGAGCGGAAGCGGTCGAACGCCGCGCGCACTTCCGGCAAGCCGGCGAGCCGCGCCACTTCCTGCTGCACCGAGGGATACAAATCAGAAGCTGCCACTGGCGGAATGATCTCCATCCTTTGCGCCTATCTTATAACGGCGGGGCGTAACGTCAGGGCGCGGAGGCAAAGACAATCCTTAGGCGGCTGCGGAAAAACTCGGCAAGGTCGCGAAAGGCTCACCTCAGGCGCTGAAGCGCGGACACGTTTTCAACGGCTTGCGGCACGACTAAAAGTCGTGCCCTTCCCAAAACCTGCGCGAGTCAAAGGTTTTCTGCAGCCTGCTCGGGCGGCCTTTTCGGAAAGAGGAAACCCAACTAGCGCTTCAGCGAACGCCGCGGAGGGCCGTGCCGTGGGGATGCGCTGCGAGCGTCTGCATGCCGTTCAGGATTCCGGCGATTACGTTCTCGTCTCCAACCACGGTGTTGATCATCAGGTGATAGAGGGCGCGCGTCGGCCATTCGGCGTTGAAGTAGTGTTTGATGTAGGCGCTCCGTTCCTTGTCCACGTTCTCCACCAGGTCTTCTGCCTCTTGGCGGCTCTTGCCCGTCGCGACCAGACGGCGAATCTTTTCGTCGTGCGGAGCGTAGGTGAAGACGCGGAAAGTATCTTCGCGTTGGCGCAGGAAAAACGGGGCGCCACGGCCGACAATCACCGCATTGCCTTCCGCCGCAATCGTGCGCATGATCTCTCCCATAATGACCATCATGCGATCCGTATCGAACGCAAGCGAGTCGGCCAGAGGAATGCTGCGCTCGTAACTGCCCCGCCAGAAGGCCTTGGCTAAACGGTAGAGGCGGCTGTCGACACGCTCATCGCACAAGGCCACCGCCGATTCCTTCACCTGGGCGCGCTGGGCAATCTCGCTGGTCAGTTGCCGGTCCCACAGCTTCCAGCCGAGCCGGCGGGCCAGTTCGGCGGCAATGGCTCCGCAACCGCTGCCAAATTCGCGTTCCAGAGTGACGATGCGAAACATTGCGAACCTCCTTCGTAATGCGGTGGAGCCCGTCTGCCGGGCGGGGACGCCCGGCTCTCCACCTAGTGAGCTACGATCTCGCCTCCCGGCTTCGTGTTCTTGATCAAGAACGCAAAAGGGATGAGGCAAAGGATCACGACCCCGAGCACCCAGAAATTATCGATGTACGCCAGCATGGTCGACTGCCGGACCACATTCGCCTGCATCAACGCATAGGCATGCTGCTGCGCGGAACCACCTCCGGAGCCAGACCCAGCGCCACCGCCCGAGAAAGCACTCGTCATCCCGTGGAGCGCCGACTGAAACTGCGGATTAGCGGCGTTCAGCTTTTCCACCAGCCGCACCTGGTGAAACTGGGCGCGGCGAGACAGGCCGGTGGTGACAAAAGAAATCCCGAAGCTGCCGCCAATATTTCTGGCCAGGTTCATCAAGCCGGACGCGGCATTGTTCTTCTCGCGCGGCAGAGAGGCATAAGCGGCGATGTTAATGGGCATGAACAGACAAGAGAGTCCGACGGCCTGATAGACGCGCGCCATGATCATGGTGTGGAAATCCACGTTCAGGTCGAAGGTCGCCATATGGAACAGCGAAAACGAAAGCATGGGCAAACCAAATAACAGCAGCCAGCGCGGGCTGTAACGCGAAAGTAGAAATCCAACAATCGGCATCATCAGCATGATGGCGAAACCGCCCGGCGAAACCGCCATCCCGGAGCGTTCGGCAGTGTAGCCCAACATCGTCTGCATGAAAAGCGGCAACAGGAGAGTGCTGCCGAGCAGGACAAATCCCAGCATGAACATCAGAAAGTTGGAGGTGGCGAAGCTGCGCCGGCGAAATAAATGCAGGTCGACAATGGGATCCTTCTGATACCACTCCCAGAAAATGACGACGATCAACGATACGGCGGAGACCACGCTCAGCCCTACGATGAAGTGCGACTCGAACCAGTCTTCGCGTTGTCCTTTGTCGAGGACCACCTGCAGCGTTCCGAGGCCGAGCGCGACCAAGCCGAGTCCGATGTAGTCAATCCGGGTTTCGCCCAGCTTGCGGCGCCTGAAGTAGGGAGGATCCTGAATGAGCCGTTGCGTCAAGACCAGCGAAAGAATGCCGACTGGAATATTGATGAAGAAAATCCAGCGCCAGCTAAAATCGTCGGTGAGCCAGCCTCCGAGCGTGGGACCGATGGCCGGAGCCACCACCACCGCGATGCCGTAGACGGCAAATGCCATGCCGCGTTTGGCGGGAGGAAAGGTATCGACGAGGATGGCCTGCGAGCTCGGTTGCAAGCCACCACCGCCCGCACCCTGGAGAATGCGGAAGACGATCAGCATGCCGAGATTGGGCGCGAGTCCACACAGAAACGAACTGATCGTGAACACGACGACACAGCCCATGTAAAAACGCTTGCGGCCGAGGATCGAAGACAGCCAGCCGCTCAGCGGCAGCACGATGGCATTCGAGACGAGATAGGACGTCAATATCCACGTGCTCTCGTCCTGACCCGCCGAAAGACTGCCGGCAACGTGGGGCAGCGCCACGTTGGCGATGCTGGTATCGAGCACCTCCATGAACGTGGCCAGCGTCACCACTAGAGCGATGACCCAGGGATTGACCGGAGAACGCCATTCGGCGGCCTGATTCATGGTGATCGCAGCAGCACTCATTCGTTCTTAACCTCTGCCCCGCGCTGAGTTATTGAGTCATTGAATCATTTAGGCATTGAATCATTGAATCATTGAGTCATTGAATCATTTGAACCGGGCGATCTCAGTCTCTCAACGACTCAATCGCTCAATGACTCAATGATTCAATGTCTCTACTTAATCCAGACCTTCGGCACCACCGACATCCCGGGGCGGAGTTCGTGTCCCTTGGTCTCGTCTTTGTCGAACACGATCTTCACCGGAACACGCTGCACCACTTTGACATAGTTGCCGGTGGCGTTCTCGGGGGGCAGCAGGCTGAAGCGCGCACCGCTGGCGCCGGCGATGGAATCGACATGTCCCTTGTAGGTCTTCCCGGTCGCATCGACCGCGATCTCAGCCGGCAAACCGGGCTTCATCTTCGCGAGCTGGGTCTCCTTGAAGTTCGCCGTGACCCAGAGGTCCCCGGCATCGAGCGGAATGACCTTCATCATCTCCTGGCCGGGCTGCACATTTTGACCAACTTCGACCGTGCGGTTGCTGACGGCTCCGCTGACCGGCGCAACCACTTTGGTGTACTGGAGGTTCAGTTCCGCCTGGTCCAATTCGGCCTTTCTGCGATCGGCATTGGCTTGCGCGGAAAGGGCGCGGGCGCGGGTGGCGCGCATCGTCTGCGGCGCCGTGTCGGCGGTGCGAAGCTCGGCGCTGGCCTGCGCGAGTTTGTCCTGCGCCTGTTCGATCTGCGCCGCCAGAGCGTCAGCGCGGGCGCGCGCCGCTTGCACGGTTGCGGCGGCGGCATGGGCGCTGGCCACGGCTTGATCGTACTGTTGCTGCGAGATCTCCTGCTTGTCGATCAGTTCCTTGTAGCGGACAAGATCGCTCTGCGCTTTGGTGTTGTTGGCTTCCGCCTCCACGATCTGCGACTTGGCCGCTTCAAGTTGCTGGCGGGCAGCCGCTATTCCAGCCTGCGCGCTGGAGACGCCGGCCTGCGCGCCGGTCACCTGGCTCGAAGTGCTCACGCTGGTGATGGGGACGTTAATGCCGGCCGCTGCGGCCTGCGCCTGGGCGTCGGCGTAGTTGGCGCGCGCCTGCGCGACTGCAACTTCGTAGTCGGCAGGGTCGATTTCCACCAGCACCGTTCCCTTTTCCACGTACTGGTTGTCTTCGACGTTGAGCTTCAGCACATGGCCGCTGACGCGCGCGCTCACCGAGTTCACATGCCCGTCAATCTGCGCGTCGTCGGTGGATTCGTAGCTTTCGAGGTAACGCCACAGAAAGAAAACGGCGATCAGAATCACCAGGCCGGCGAGAATGAATCCCACCCTCGTGCGCGGATGGCTCAGGAACGCGGATCGCCGCTGATAACCGGCTTCGCTGTCAGGCGGGGACGGAGACGGCGGCGACGGAGACTGCGCTGCACCGGTTTCCGGTTGCGGTTTGGGCTCGGCTACAACGCTGCTGGGTTCTTCCATTTGGTTACTTCCCTTTCCAATATTCGCGAACGCCCTCTTCGGCGTGCCCCAGGGCGCGGGCATAGGCAACCTTGGCCAGGTTGTTGAGGTAAAGGCTGGAGATCAAACTCTCGTGCGCGGCCGCCAGTGCTTCCTGCGCCTGCACGACTTCGAGGTTGTCGGTGACTCCGGCGGAGAAACGATCCTGCGATTGGGTGAGTGCCTCTTCGGCAAGATTCACCGAACTCTGGGCGACTTCCACCTGATCGGCGGACGACTTGAGGTCGAGCAGCGCGTTGCGGATATCCTGATCGATCTGACCACGCACGTCCGCCATCTGCGCCTGCGCCTGCCGCAGGCTGGCTTCCGCCTTCAGAACATCGCCATGGACCTTACCGCCCTGGAAGATTGGAATGTTCAACGTGCCGACGACCGCATACGTAGGCAGCACATCGCCGGGAGCCGCGCCGATTTCGCCGAAATTTACCGCCATGTCGAGGGTCGGAAAGTATCCGGCGGTGGCGGCGCTGTGCTCCAGTTGCGCGGCCACCAGACGATCCCGCGCCGCTTTGTAATCGGAGCGCAGAGAATACGCGCGCTGCAAGCTGGTTTCAAGATCGGGAATCGGGATAGCCTCGTAAGGAGCCTTGTCGGCCAGTTCGAATTCCTGGCCGGTCGCCAATCCAATCACGCGCGCCAGAGAAATTTTCTGCTTGGCGAAATCACTGGTGGCCGCGATCAGTTGCTGTTGGCGCGCCTGGTATTCGACCTGGGCCCGGAGCGTGTCGATGGCCGGAGAGACACCCGCGTGCTGTTGCGCAACCGCCTTCTTATAAAGAGCGTGCGCCGTTTCCACCTGCGCTTGCGCGGTTTCCACGCGGGCTGCCCCGGCAATCGCCTGCAGATAGGCGCTGCCGGTCGCAAGCACGATCAGATCGCGCGCGTCCTTCAGATTGAACCGGGCCGCGCCTTCGCCAACCACGGAAGAACGATATTGCTGAATTGCCTGCCAGTCGAAGACTCGCTCGGTGGCCGAGGCGCGCACGTCAAAGTAGGAGTAGGGCCCGATGATGCGGGGAATACCGGGAAGCAGCTTGGCGGTAAATCCTTCCGCTTCCGTGCTCAGCTTCTGCCTGGTCTCCTGCACGTCCCCGCTCACGTGCGGAAGCAGGGCGCTGAGTTGCTGCCATTTCTGTCCGCGGGCCGCGATGGTGTTGTACTCCGACAGAAGACCGGCCAGGTTCTGGCGCAAAGCCCGCGCGATCGCGTCGCTGAAGGTCAGCTGCAGAACTCCGGGGGTGGGCTTCGCATCCGGCACACTGCCAAACACTGGATTTTGAGCCGAGGTCTGAATCGGCATGGCCGCGGCCGCCGAACTCGTAGCCGCAGCGGAGGACAAAGCCGGATTTTGGGCGCCAAGCGCCGCCCGGAAGATGACGATGGAGACGATCGGCAAAACCATCCGAAAAACAGCAGATCTCTTCATTTGTAATTAACCAGTTAGTTAGATAAAGTTAGTTCGATTCTACCCGACCCCCATCTCGCGAATCAAGCCACGAATCGCGCCAGGTACGCAAGCGCGGCAATGGGCGGGTGGGACGGTCCGAAGAAGCCATGGGACTGGGATTCTCCCGTTGCCGGCTACAAAACAGAAATCATAAGTCTTTTGGACTTTTTTTGCTGGAGATGCGATGCAAATTGTTGAACCGCCTTGCGATAGAGCGCCGACCCCTGGGGTTTGCAGGGGCGCTCGCACGGGCGAGAGTGACCTTGGTCATCTTGTGTTAACCCCCGCCCGAAGTTCAATCTAAGAAACGAGTCAAGCACTTCCCTGCGGCTGAAGTTTGCGTGAGGGAAGTCGTGCGTATGAACGAAGCCACGAAACTATCGCCCAAAGGATCGGACTGGACGCGCCTGCTCACCGATCCTGACCTAGTCAGCCACCTCGGGAAACTGCTCCAAACCTACCGCGAGGTACCTCCGGAACAACGCGAAGCGGCGCTGCTCGGAGCAATGCGCGAGATCAAAGACGCCGCCGTCAAAGCCCGCCAAGCACAGAGCAATGTGCAGAAGAATGTGCCCGTTGCCACTGCGCCGGCGCCATCTGCCGAGCTTCACTATCCCGAACCAGTGGATAAGACGCCCCCGTTCGAACCGGATTTGTTCACCCCGCAATTGGGATCGGATCGCCGCCGTTATCACCGGATCAAGTGCTATGTGGCGGTGGAAATTCACATCGAGGGGGTGGAAGAGCCGGTGTGGGGCAATCTGGCGAATGTGGGCCGCGGAGGCTGCCTGGTCGAGACCGCCAGCGCCGTACCCCCGGGCAAGGCCCTGGAGATCGGGTTGTGGGTGGCCAGCGGCAAGATCTGGGTAAAGGGCGTCATCCTCACCGGAGTGGCGACGCACAGCGCGCCGTCCTTTGGCGTGCGGGTGAAATTCTCCGAGGCGGAACTGTCGGAAAAGGAACACCTGCGCGAGTTTCTCAAATTCGTCGAGAGCACCGCCCGCAAGTCGCAAAGCGGCAAAGCCTACGTGGCGCAGCTAAAGGGCTAGGCCGCTCCCCGTTCAACCTAATTTGCCAGCAACTTTTCCTGCCGTCCGGGTTCATTCTTAATGAGGCCAGTCAGGATGGGAATGCCTTTGCGCCGACGCCGTTTGCTGATGGCAATTGCGTTGCTTGCAGCCGCAGGGCTAACGGCGCAGTTCGCTCTCGGCCGGAAGAAAGACAAGTCCGGCGCAACGATGGATGAGCACAGACGCGCCATCCACGCCTTGAACCGGCTGACGTTCGGTCCGCGGCCCGGCGACGTGGAGCGGGTCACGCGGATGGGCGTTGACCAGTGGATCGAACTCGAACTCGATCCCGATAAAATTGACGACTCGGCGCTCGAGGCCAAGCTCAGTCCGTTCCGAACGCTGGGTATGGGGACGGAAGAGATCGTCGAGAATTTTCCGCCCGAACAGCTGATCAAGCAGATCGCCGACGGGAAAGCCCCGCTGCCGCGCGATCCCGCCCGGCGCGCGGTATATGAAGCGCAACTCCAGCGCTACGAAGACAAGCAGGAACGCAAGGATAAAGATAAAGACGAAGCGGCCAAAGCCGGCGCGGGCGGCGGCGATTCGCAGAATGCTTCCGGCGCGGGCGGCGCATCCAGCGGCACCGATGGCAACGGTTGTAGAGACGGGGCTTGCTCCGTTTCCGGCGATAGCGGCAAGCCCACCGATCCCGACGAGATGCGGCGCCGCGAAGAACGCCGCCTCGCCAATCTCAAGACGCAGGAACTTCTCGATCTGCCTGCCGACGAGCGCATGAAAGAAATTCTGAAAATGCCGCCCGAAGACCGGCGCGAACTCGCCACCACAACCAAAGGCGCCCAAGCCGACGCGCTGCTGGAGGGGATGAGTCCGAAGCAAAAAGAAACGGTGATGGCGCTCAATAATCCCGAGCAGGTGGTGGTCAACGAGTTGATGCAGGCCAAGGTGCTGCGCGCCATCTATAGCGAGCGGCAACTCGACGAAGTGATGACCGACTTCTGGTTCAATCACTTCAACGTGTTCATCAACAAGGGCGCCGACCGTTACCTGATGACCAGTTACGAGCGCGACGCGATCCGCCCGCATGCGCTCGGAAAATTCGAAGACCTGCTGGTGGCGACCGCGAAGAGTCCGGCGATGCTGTTCTATCTCGACAACTGGTTGAGCGCCGGGCCGGATTCGGACATCGCGCTCGGCATCGCACCGCACGGCGATGGCCGAGGTCCTAGTAATCCTCCGCAACGTCCGCCAGGCAATCTAAAAGCCAAGCAGGCCAGCGGCCTGAACGAAAACTACGGCCGCGAGCTGATGGAGTTACACACGCTCAGCGTAAACGGCGGCTACTCGCAGAAGGATGTCACCGAAGTGGCCAAGGTTTTCACCGGGTGGACGCTCGAGCCGCCGAAGAAAGGCGGCGACTTCCGCTTTGAGCCGCGCATGCATGAGCCCGGAGACAAAATCGTCCTCGGGCATCGCATCCAGCAAAATGGCGAGAAGGAGGGACTCGAAGTGCTGCACCTGCTGGCGCACAATCCCAAGACGGCGCACTTCATTTCGCAAAAACTGGCGATGCGCTTTGTCTCCGACGATCCTCCGACGGCGCTGGTCGACCGCATGACGCACACCTTCCTGAAGAAGGACGGCGACATTCGCGAAGTCTTGCGCACCATGTTCAAGTCGCCTGAGTTCTGGTCGTCCGCGGCTTACCGCGCCAAAGTGAAAACGCCGCTTGAGTTCGTGGTCTCTGCCGTGCGCGCCAGCGGCGCCGAGGTTGACGACGCGCGCGCCCTCGTCGGCACGCTCAACAACATGGGCATGATGCTATATGGCATGCAACCGCCCACCGGCTACTCGATGAAAGCGGATGTTTGGGTAAACTCCTCAGCGCTTCTGGCACGCATGAATTTCGCGCTGGGTCTGGCCACAGGGAAGATAAGGGGAGTCAAAATCGATTCGGCAGCGCGCACCGCCGCTGTGACAACCGACGCGCAGCAGGCGCTAGCGACGCTGGAGAATTCGCTGCTGTCAGGCGATATTTCGAAGCAAACGCACGATACCATCAGCAAGCAACTGGACGACCCGAAGATCAGCCAGCGCCGCTTGGATGATCCCAAGCGTCCGCCAAACATAGCCGCGATTACAGGATTGATTCTAGGGTCGCCAGAGTTTCAGAGGAGATAGCTGCTGGCTGCTAGCTGCTGGCTTCTGGCGAGCGCAAGAGCTCCGAGCAAAGGTATCGGCCAGGTTGCTAGTAGCCAGTAACCAGAAGCAAGGAGCTGTCCTTATGCCCATCACTCGACGTATTTTTCTTCGCAACGGCGCTCTGGCCGTGGTCGGCACGACCGCGCTGCCAAGCTTTCTGACGCGCGCCGCCTTGGGCGCGGCCGATTCCGGTGTTCGCGCCAAGCGCCTGGTCGTGATCTTCCAGCGCGGCGCGGCGGACGGCCTCAACATCGTTGTGCCTCACGGCGAGCCCAGCTACTACGCCATGCGTCCGACCATCAACATCCCGAAGAAATCCGTGCTCGACCTTGATGGCTTTTTCGGATTGCATCCGGCGATGGCATCTTTTCAGCCGCTCTGGAAGCAGAAGCATCTCGCCATTGTGCACGCCGCCGGATCTCCCGACCCGACGCGCTCGCATTTCGATGCGCAGGACTTCATGGAATCGGGCACGCCCGGCATAAAGGTCACCGACGACGGCTGGCTGAACCGGGCGCTGCCCGGCCTTCCCGTCGTATCTGGGAAAGATAAGTCGGCCTTCCGCGCCATTGCGCTCGGGACGTCGCTGCCGCGTATTCTCTCCGGCAAAGAGCCGGCGGTTGCGATCAACAACCTGAACGATTTTTCGGTCGGCGGAAAAAATCCGAAGGCGGCGCCAATCGCGAACACGTTTGAGGCGATGTACGAAAACTCTGTGGACACCATGTTGCACGGCACCGGCCAGGAAACTTTCGACGCGGTCAAGATGCTGAAGGCCGCCGATCCCGCGCACTACACGCCGGCCGCCGACGCGAACTATCCGAAAGGACACTTTGGCGACAGCCTGAAGCAACTGGCGCAACTGATCAAAGCAAACCTCGGCGTGCAAGTGGCGTTCGCCGACATCGGCGGATGGGATCACCACGTCAACGAAGGCAGCACCCAGGGACAGATCGCCAACGTGCTCGGCGAGTTCTCACAGTCGATTGCCGCTTTCTGGACCGACCTCGGCGATCTCGGAGAAGATACCGTCGTAGTAACCATGTCCGAATTCGGCCGGACAGCACGTGAAAATGGGAACCGCGGCACCGACCACGGCCATGCCAACGTGATGTTCGTACTAGGCGGCCCCGTAAAAGGCGGCAAGGTTTATGGCCGCTGGCCGGGGCTCGATCAGTCGCAGTTGTACGAAGGCCGCGACTTGGCGGTGACGACCGACTTCAGGCTAGTGCTCAGCGAAGTCGTGTCGCGCTATCTGGGGAATAAGGATTTGAGAACGGTGTTTCCGGGATTTGAGGGGCAGCCGGGGCAGTTCGTGAAGCTGCTGGGATAGAAAGTGTGGGGACGGACGCCCTCGCCCGTCCAGTCGGATGAAACCCGGCAGAGCTAGACGTCGATCAGCACATCCCCGCCTTCAATCTTCACCGGATAAACCGCAACTTTCGCGCCCGGCGGACCAGCCTCGCCAGTCTTCGGGTCCCACGCCCAGCCGTGCCACGGACAGATCACCTTGCCACCTTCGATCACGCCCTCGCCCAGCGGGCCTCCGCGATGCAGGCAGATGTTCTCCATGGCGCTGATCTGGCCGTTTACGTTAGCAACGCAGATGGTCTTGCCGCCGCAGGGGAATTCTTTGGCTTCGTTGAGAGCCGGGAAGTTCGGATTGGGCGATCTTTATGAAGTTACCCATGAGTTTTGTGCGATGCCTGCGAAACCCTGCCGAGCTTCGCTCGGCTTGGACGGGCGAGGGCGCCCGTCCCCACACGAGCCTTGGCACTGACGGCTGACAGCTGACAGCTATTTTGGCTGCATGGTCTGCGCCACCATTACCTGGCGCTTGAAATTCTCCATCATGTTTTCTTCGAGGCGCACTTCGGTGGGGCGCTTGGCTAGCGTCATGGTGTCGATCTTGTCCTGCAGCCTGAGCAGCGCGTAAAACAAATTCTCCGGACGCGGCGGGCATCCGATCACATACACATCCACCGGCACGATGCGGTCGACGCCCTGCAGCACGGCATAAGTATTGAACGGGCCGCCGACCGACGAGCACGCGCCCATCGAAATCACCCACTTCGGCTCGGGCATCTGGTCGTAAATTCTCTTCAGCACCGGCGCCATCTTCAGCGTGACCGTGCCGGAGACGATCATCAGGTCCGACTGCCGCGGGCTGGGCCGAAACACCTCCGCCCCAAAACGCGCGATGTCGAAGCGCGCAGTTGAAGACGCGATCATCTCGATGGCGCAGCACGCCAGCCCGAACGTCATCGGCCAGAGCGCCGACTTGCGCGCCCAGTTGAAGACGTAGTCCACCGTCGAGATCATGAAATTCTTTTCGAATTTATTCTGGAGCCAGCTCATGAGGCCTCGTTCCCTAATCGATCCCTACAAGAATACATCCTCACCCTGTGTCCGGGAGTGATACAAGTCACAGCCTGAACAACAGACCGCAGTCTAGGCAGCAGACGAGCCAGTGTCAATCGGCAGGCAATTCCGCGATTCTCAGGGGTGATTTCCAGCAGGCTGCTGAAAAACGCGGGTTTCGCAAAGTATGCCCGGTTTGTACTTTCGTATCAGGGCATCACTTTGGCGACGCCGCAGGTTCTCCGAAATCAGCCAGCCTTTTAGGGGCTGGGCATCGATGAAGACGAAGACTGGCCGTAACGCCCGCCAGGCAGGCGAGCCGCGGAGCGGGGGGCCAGAATTTACTTTATCTATATTATGTCTATCGATATACTTGTAATTAACGCGCCGTTTCACCCTCTCCCGGTGCGTCCTGGAAGTCTCGGCTGCGATTGGGAGATCGCAGCCGGGCGGGTTGTTCACCAAAGGAGCCTCGGCTGCCGTCGGGGGATTGCAGCCGAGGCGATTTGTTCGCTCTTCGGCCCCGGCTCCGAAACCTCACTTGATTTAATCCTTACAAATACCGCAGCCGGCAACTCCTGCTAAAATCTCTCAGCGCCCGTGGGGGGCGACTCTGATCGGCTGCAGCAGCCGTGAGTGTTCGGAGAATCCAGCGTGTTCCAGCGAATTTTCCCAGCGATCTTTCTGTTCGCATCCATCATTCTGGCGAACGCGCAAGCGACCAGCGCGCCGGGCAAACCGCTTCCGCCCGGACCCGCGCAAGCCAAAGTGAAGGCCGCCTGCACGCAGTGTCACAATGCAAGCCGCATCACCGGGCAGCACATGACCCGCCAGCAATGGTCCGGCCAACTCGAAAAGATGGAAGGCCTGGGCGCCGTTATCCCCGATTCCGATCGCAACGCTTTTCTGAATTATCTGACCAGGAATTTCGGTCCCGAAAAAGGCGCAGCCAAGGACGCGGCAAAGGCCGGAGAAAAGACCGCGACCAAGAAATCCGCAAGCGCAGCCGACTAGCAGCTCGTGTGAGGACGACCGTCCCTGGCCGTCCAAGCGGAGCGCAGCTCGGCAACTGCCGGTGGTCAAAACGTCGCCAGATCAAAACGCACAAGGGCAAAGCGCCGCCGACCCAACGCCCGAAGCGGCCATTACAGCAGCGCTGCCCATGACCGAACTTAAACTGACTTCAGAATGATTGACCGAAGCCAGAACTTCAAGTGATCGCCTAGGTACTCGAAAGCAGCAGCAACCCAAGCCCTATTCTTTGCCGGCGCTCGGCGCGTCCTCTGCGGTTGCAGTTTTCTCCGGCCGCAGCAGCGGAAACAGAATCACATCCCGAATCGTATGCGAGTCGGTGAAAAGCATTGCCAACCGGTCCACTCCCAAGCCCACGCCACCCGCCGGAGGCATGCCATAACTCAGCGCGTTTATGTAATTTTCATCCATCTGGTGGGCTTCTTCGTCGCCGCGCTCGCGTTCTTTTAATTGCGCCTCGAACCGCCGCCGCTGATCTTCAGGATCGTTCAGTTCGCTGAAGCCGTTGGCGAATTCCATCTGCCCGGCAAACATTTCGAAGCGCTCGGTCCAGTCGGGTTCGTCCGGCTTCTGCTTCGACAGCGGCGAGACTGCGGTAGGAAATTCATAGATGATCGTCGGCTGCATCAAGTGTTCTTCGGCGACCGCCTCGAAAAGAGCCGCGATCGTCTTGCCGACCGGCTCCGCCGCATCGTAGCTCAAACTAATCCCCGCACCGCGCACGCGCTCGACCAGCGCCACGACCGACTGACGCGCCGCGAAGTCACTGCGCTCGGGCTTTGCGCCTGCTTTCTCCGGCCAGAAATGGAGGATCGCCTCGCGCATCGTCATCCGCCGCCAGTTCGTGTGCGACCAGTCAATCTCATGCTCGCCCCACTTCGTCTTCATCCCACCCGTAACATCTTTCACTGCCTGCTCGATTGAGCCCTGCGTTGTTTCAAGAATGCCGAGATAATCCGTATAGGCCTGGTACGCTTCGAGCATGGTGAACTCGGGATTCCATCTCCAGCCGAGGCCTTCGTTGCGGAAGTTGCGATTGATCTCATACACGCGATCGAATCCGCCTACCGTCAGCCGCTTCAAATAAAGTTCGGGAGCGATGCGCAGAAACAGATCCATATCCAGCGTGTTGTGATGCGTCTTAAACGGACGAGCCACCGCTCCGCCCGCAATCGGATGCATCATCGGCGTCTCGACTTCCATAAACCCCTGCCCGTCGAAATACCGCCGCAGCGATTGCACCAGCTTGCTGCGCTTCAAGAACACTTCGCGCACTTCCGGATTCATCACCAGATCCAGGTAGCGTTGGCGATAGCGCAGTTCAACGTCGGTGAGCCCGTGAAACTTCTCCGGCAACGGCAGCAGATCTTTCGAAAGAAACGTCAGTTCCTCGGCATGAATGCTGAGTTCGCCCGTGCGCGTGCGAAACAGATATCCGCGAACCCCGATGTGATCGCCCAGGTCGAGCAGCTTCCACAGTTCGTAGCCGGCATCGCCGACCGCGTCTTTCTTGACGTAGATCTGCAGCCGCTGCCCGTCCTGCTGCAAGTGCGCGAACCCGGCCTTGCCCATCAGACGGATCGCCATGATGCGTCCCGCCACGCGCACAGTCACGCGCGGAGATTCCAGTTCCTCGGTGGTCTGCCCACTATACTCGGCCAGAATCTGCGGCACGGTGTGGCTGTAGTTGAATTTTCGCGGATAAGCCGGATGGCCGAGAGCCTCGATCTTCTTCAGCTTCTCGCGCCGGATTTCATAAATGTTTTCGTCGAGTGCCAATGCGTGTCCTTGCCAGTGAAAAGTTAAAGACTGGAAGCAGCGATTATAAATAACTAAAGGTCCACGAGGGTCGAGGTTTTGACTTTTGCTAACCTCATTGCCGAATTGCCGACTCAGACCGCGGTAACCGGACATGTGCCACACGGCGTCCATGGGTTGCTCGATTCCAAGGGATAATCGGGATTACAATGATCTCCACCCGCTTGCCTCCGGAGGCTGTCATGAATTATTTGTTAGCTCTCTCCCTAGTTGTGGTTGCGACCGTCGCCGCCTACCCGCAAGCCTCGCCCGACGAAACCGCTGTTCGGAGCATCATTCAGGAAGAGATCGCTGCCTGGAATTCAGGGGATGCCGTTGCCTTCTCGCGTCATTTTGCTGCCGACGGCACGTTCACTAACATCCGTGGGCAATTCTTCACTGGGCGCGAGGCTTTCACGGAGAGGCATGACTTTATCTTTAAGGGAATTTACCGCGGAACCACCATGAAGCAGGACGTTGTTTCTCTAAAGTTTGTCCGGCCTGATGTTGCTATCGTGGAAACACTCACGGCGGTGATTGGGATTCAAAAGCCGTCTCCCGGAATGAGTCTGGATACCAAGGCACGTCTCCGTTCTCGCTTGTTACAGGTCATGGTGAAGGATGGAGGCGAATGGAGGATAGTCACCTACCACAACACGGACGTGAGGCCGGATGTGCCGGTACCCGATCCCCAATAGAGAAGCACGCGCTCGTCTTCTGCTGACACTAGAACCGTTCTCATGAATCCGGGAACAGGATTTCAGGCCGCGAGAGCTGAACCTGTTTCCTCGCAATGGACCAGAAAATCCCGCCAGAGATTTTGAAGCGGCAGAAACTCGCGCTCGTAGGTGAGGCGGAAACGCGCATCACAGTGGCTTATGGTGGACCATGCATTTCTTTCAACGGTGTAGACGCTAGCCTCGTTCATAGATTCCTTCCACGTCAACAATGCTATCAACGGCGAATGCGGTAGTCTGGTCAAGAATGCTCGCTTTCCGGGCGTCCAGAGAGTAGGGGTGCAGCTCCGAAGGCAGCCGAAGAAGGGACCGAATCGCTGATGGCGCAACGCGAGGACGAAAGCCCGGCTATTACCGAACGACGGATACATCAAGCGCGCAAACTTCGGTTGCGATATCTACGCCGTAATTTTCCGTAGGGCAAATACGGGCAATGAGTCATTCGTGGCGCCGGTGCCGTTGCTGGTGCGATCGTTAACCAGGACGACATCGCAGCGGCAATGAACCAGCTCCAAACAAGCCAGGAAGAGCCGAGAACAGCTATAGTCCGGTTGCAGTTGAGCCGAAATCGGTCGCGGTTGCAAAGGCAGAAATTGTAAATTAAGCTGGTCTTCTCTGCAGTTTGTGCACTCAGCCGGGATGGCGGAACTGGCAGACGCAGCGGACTCAAAATCCGCCGGGCTTCGGCCCTTGGGGGTTCGACTCCCCCTCCCGGCACCAGCACTTTTGAAAGCCCTCGTAAACACAGGCTCTTCCCGTAGCGCAGGGGATCCATTGTGTAGTCGGTCGGAGGCTGATCAGCAAGAAGTCGCGTTCCTTCCTCCTCAACAAGACGCTACCACTTTGTAGAACTGCTCAGCAGACGGTTACGCACGGTTAGGCACCTTGACTCTCCGAATTGGGTAGTCGAGACTCGATATCGGGCTATGTGTGCTTCCGGGCAAAAAGAGGTCGGTTTGCTTCCAAGAGTGCCGGGAGGCGAGGTCCGGTGTTCCTTATGAAACCAACCCTGGTTGTGCTCGCTGGCTTGATTCTGTGGTCCACCGCAATGGCGCAGCAGCCGTCAGATCCCTGCGCATCCTTCAAGGAAGACCAGCAAGCAATGGAATCGAGATTGCGCGACTGGCCCGACTTGGCCAAGTATCGGGAAGACGATGCCAAACTCGGTCCTCCCGCAAGGGGAGAGTCAAGAGTGGTGTTCCTGGGCGATTCCATCACGGAATTCTGGGCGCTGTCCGACTCCTTCCTCGGTAAGCCCTATGTGAATCGCGGAATCAGTGGGCAAACCACGCCGCAGATCCTTCTTCGCTTTCGCCAGGACGTGATCGCACTAAAGCCAAAAGTGGTGGTGATCCTCGCGGGCACCAACGATATCGCAGAAAATACCGGCCCCACTACGCTGGCGGCGATCGAAGACAATCTGACGTCCATGGTGGACCTGGCGGAGAGAAACGGAATCCGCGTGGTCCTTTCTTCACTCCTGCCGGCTTTGCAATATCCCTGGCGGCCGGACCTGGCACCGGCGGAAAAGATTCGCGCTTTAAATGACTGGATGAAAGACTACGCCGCGAAGGAGGGGTTGGTTTTCATCGACTACCACTCGGCCATGGCGAATGACAAGCGCGGTTTGAAGGCGGAACTGTCCGCGGACGGAGTCCACCCGAACAAAGCTGGCTACGCCGTGATGGCGCCTCTGGCTGAGAAAGCGATCGCCGTGGCGTTGAGCAAGAACTAAGAGTCGTCTTCTATGCGAGCGAATAGTTCCTGATGCTGAAACTTAGGGCTTGGCCTACGTCCTTGGCGCCGGTGCTAAAATTGCGGAGTAATGTCCGAGGATGTACCTTCCGCCACAAAGGCTCCGGGACCAGATGTGTCGCCGGCTGGGTCTGTCCCTCCGGAGGCAGTTCGGTCGCAATTGCGGCGCATTCTGGAGAGTCCGGAGTTCCGGTCAACTAAGCGTTGCCAGGATTTTCTTACCTTCATCGTGGGACAAACACTGGCTGGTTTCCCGCTCAAGGAACGCACGGTTGGCGCAGGTGTATTTGGGCGCGACGCTGCCTACGACACCAACGAAGATGGAATCGTCCGCATCAAGGCGAGTGAGGTCCGTAAGCGTCTCGGGCTCTATTATGCTGGTTCTGGCAGGGACGACGAAATTGTAATCGACCTTCCGGTTGGCCACTACGTTCCGAGTTTTTACCCGGCGCGAAGAAACGGCCCCGGCAGCCTTTCCCCGATATTGATAGAAAACTCGGCTGCGGTGTCTACCATCGAGCGGCTGGAAGAACAGGTTTTCGGGGCACGTCGAACTCACGGCGTCTGGTGGAGACTTGCGCGGGCATTCGGATTGTTGCTTGCGATTGCTTTCCTCGTTATCGCCGGCTGGAAGATCTACAGTCCCCCCTCGGTGCTCGACCAGTTTTGGGAGCCCGTATTACGGAGCCGAGACCCCATCATTGTGGCGACATCGTATGCGCCGGTTTACTACCCCAGCAGCTTTCTGGGCCCCCCGCGCGCGGTCGAAGCTCTGCGTGACAATGACTTCGTCCTATTAACGGACCAGTACGTCGGCGGGGGCGACTTGATCGCCGCCGCCCGAATCTCTGGAATGTTGAGCCGCATGGGTCACCCTTATGCGATTCGAGTTGGCAATGCGGTGACGTTCGAGGACTTGCGTAGTGCTCCCGCCGTTTTGATTGGCTATTCCAGTACTCACTGGGAAGCGGTGACCAAGGGATTCCGCTTTTTCATAGACCACAATCAGGGCGCCATTAACGATAATGGAAAACCTACGGATTGGTACCCTCATCACCTCGGTTCAGATTTTCATACGGATGAAGACTATGCCATCCTCTCGCGCGCATTTGACCCACAGACACACACGATGATCGTTCTGGTCAGCGGCTGCACTCAGTACGGCACGGAAGCGGCGGCGGAGCTGGTTACAAGTCCCACTCTCCTGGCTGAGGCCCTTCGCGGTGCACCCGACGGATGGCAAAGAAAGAATTTGCAGCTTGTGCTGCATGTAAAGGTGATTGCCAACGCTCCGGCTTCGCCCCAAGTGATCGCCTCCCATTATTGGTAGCCTCGCAGCCCAACGAATTCGCCGCAACTAATCGAAAATCCCCGTAAGAGTACGGCTTTTCAAGAAGACCGCCCCCATGAATGGAACTGTTAGGCAGACGGTTACGCACGGTTACGTGCGTTGACTCTCCGAATTGGGCAACTGATAGTCGAACCAGGGCTATGCTGACCGCTGAAAAAACCGCGGTCAGGCCTTACCGTGCAAGGAGGAGGAACTCATGGGTTCGAATCGACGCTGGTTTTGCGTGCCACTAGGCAAGGGTCTGAGTGCTTGCGCCTTGGCGCTGTTCCTTTTGCTGCCCTGCTACCGGGCCACGTCCCAGAGCAAGCAAGCCGGGGAGATCCGCGGAACGGTTACGGACACAACCGGCGCGGTTGTACCTGGGGTCAAAGTCAGCATTCACAACGTACAGACCGGAGTCGACCTCCCGACGACTACGGATTCAACGGGTGTCTATGAGTCGCCCTTTGTGCCGCCCGGCGAATATTCCATCGTATTCGCCAGGGAGGGATTCAAGACGTTCGTCCGCAATGGAATTGTGCTGCACGTCGAAACCATCAAGGTCGACGCCGTTCTGGAGGCCGGGGCGGTTCAAGAAACCGTGAATGTGACGGGGGAGGTTTCGCTGGTGCAAACCGAGAGCGCGGAGAAAAGTCTGGTCCTGGGAACCCAGGCGGTTACCGACATTCCGAACGTGGGCCGCAGTTGGGACGAGTTGCTTGGATTACTCCCCGGCGTAAATGGTGGTGGCGACGCAAATGCCACGGGCCAAGGGGTAGGTGTGAATGGCCAGACCGCATATCAGTCCAACTGGCAAATTGACGGGGGCATTGCGATGCTCGGGGGATCCCAAAACCCTGACATTCTTCAGCCCCCCTTGGATTCGATCGAGGAGGTGGATCTCAGCACGGCGAACTTCGGGGCCGACCGCGGGACGGGCTTGTCTGTCTTCAATGTGACGACGAAGAGCGGCACCAACCAATTTCATGGGAGCGTTTACGAATATGTCGAGAACGACATCTTCAGCTCTCACAATTACTTCGACCAACTAGGCACTCCCAAACCTGCATTCCGCTGGAACGAGTACGGCTTCAACCTCGGCGGCCCAATTTTGAAAAACAAGCTGTTTTTTTTCACCGATTTTCAGGTAAATCCGACGAGCACCCCGAGTACAAATTTTTATTCCTACCCGACGGACAAGATGCGCGGCGGCGATTTTTCTCAGTTTTGTCAGCCCGGTTTCGTCAATGGGATTTGTACCGATCCTTCCGGCCAGCTCTATGACCCCGCCACCTACGACCCCGCTACGGGTACACGGCAGCCTTTTCTGGGAAACATCATTCCAATGAACCGGCTTGATCCGGTAGCCGGGGCCATCCTGAGCTATTTTCCGAAGGCGCAGAACCAGAATGCGATTGCCAACAACACCGTCCTTCCTGTGAGCACGCCCATCCATACGAAGTGGTTTGACGTGAAAATCGACGATGACTTGTCACCGGTAAATCGCTTATCCGGTTCCCTGGGACTGGTTCGCCAGACCACCTATTACGGCGATCCGAATTGCGCTATCAATTGCATGACTACTCCTCAGCATGATGTCCGCGCGCAAATCACGGATGTGTGGACGATCACAACCAACAAGATCAATGAGTTCCGGTATTCATTCACGCACGAACACTTCCTGTCCACTTCCGCAACATTAGGCCAGGGATATCCCGCAAAGCTGAAGCTGAATAATCCGGCTGCTGATGTTTTTCCCGAGGTCTCGATTGGTGGCGCCACCTACACGAGCATTGGGCAAAACGCATTTGGCATTGGAGGAGAATCAGTGGACGCGGAGTCAACCTTTGTGCCCTCCGAGGTGTTCACGTGGATCAAGGGCAAGCATATTCTTAAATTTGGCGGAGAATACCAGTGGTGGCAAGTCAATTCGGGCTTTCCGCTGCAACAAGAAGGCGCTTTCGATTTCGGCGACGACTATTCCTTCACCAACAATCCGACGACTGGGACGGGCGGAACCGGGCTGGCGGATTTCTTTCTGGGTCTTCCGGACCAGTGGGGTGCGAATCCTCAGCCAGAAACCGGCGCGCGTAGCTGGAGTGACCAGAACTTTGCCCAGGACGAGTACAAGATACGGCCCAATCTCACGCTGACATTTGGACTTCGGTACGTCATCCAAAGCGGATGGCGGGAGGTGCAGAACAGACTTTCCAGCTTCGAGCCGACGATCCTGAACCCAGCCACCGGTACTCTGGGGGCGATTTGGTATGCCGGTCAGGCGGGGCACACTGCGCTGACCAATACGGCCTACGATTTCTTTGCCCCACGGCTGGGATTTGCCTGGTCTCTCGGGGACAAGACGTTCGATCCGCGGTGGGTTTGGGATTTACAACAATCTGTCCGGATGGGGCACTCACAGCGCGGGAAACTTTCTTGCCGTGGGTTGGTCGCCTTTCGGATACCTGATTACTACCGATGGAATCACGCCTGTTTTTCAGCTCTCTCAGGGCCCGCCTCCAGTTACCTACCCGACTGCCCAAACGCGGACACCGGATCTCCTGAACGGCCAAGGCGTCAATTACTCCATTTGGAAAACCCCCGTCAGCTACTCGGAGGAGTACCAGCTTGACATTCAGCATCAGATGCGTGGTGGCATCATGGCAGAGATTGCATACGTAGGGAATCGAGGGCTTCACCTTCCCTATACTCGAGACATCAATCAGGTCCCGCAAGCTCTGCTGGGTCAGGGTCAGAGTGCTCGGGCCTATCCCCAGTACGACGCAATCAGCACCGCCTATTTCGACGGCATCTCGAACTACAACGCCCTTCAGCTAACGGCAAAGAAGCAGATGCGTCACGGGCTTCTGGTGAATGCCAACTACGCCTTTTCCAAAACGATGGATGAAATCACTAACACGGGTTTTGGAGGCGGTGGGGAGGGCCGCAAGGAACATGGAGGGGGACTGCAGAATCAGTTTGATCCGCGATCAAACTACGGACCCTCTTCGCTGAATACCACACATTTCTTTAATGGAGCCGTGGTCTATGAGATCCCTGTCGGAGCGGGCAGGGCTTTTCTTAACCGCGGTGGCGTATTAAACGCCATTGTTGGGGGCTGGGAGATTTCGTCGCTGTTCCAGATCCACTCCGGCTTGCCTTTCACGCCGTCCATGAACAGCACAGGTGGCAGTGGCGCTTTGGCAGGTAGCTGGCGCCCAAACCGGATTGGAAAAGGAACTGTGGCACATCCGACCATCAGCGAGTGGTTTGATCCCACCGCATTTGTGGCGCCTGATCCGAATACGTTCGGAAACTCCGGCAGAAACATTCTCTACGGCCCTGGATACAAGAATGTGAACGCGGCATTGCTGAAGAATTTTTCCATTGAGATGCGCGGCGAGCAAGTCCGGCTGCAGGTCAAGGCCGAGGCCTCCAATGTGTTCAACCATCCGAATTTTGGTTTGCCAGATTCGGGTATCGGTGACAGTGCCGTCGGCACAATCACAAGCGCGAACGGTGGCCTTCCCGGGCGCACGATGCAACTCGGCGCCAAGATCAGCTTTTAGGACTGCGCCGCCGGCTGCGGGACAGTGCGCGCGTCGTGGGAGAGATGAGGGTTCGCCTCAAAGAAGTTCGAAACGCGCGAACTGTCGGCCGGCTGTCACGCGATTGGAAAGGATACGTGAATGAAAGGCTGGTTCGCGACAGTTGCCATAGCGTTCCTTGTGCAGGGCTCACTCCTTGCTCAACAGTTTCCGCACCCACAGCCCGCGACGCCTCGCGATTTTGTCGTCATGCCGTGGGACAACACACCCTCCGATCCGGAGCTTCTGCAAGGGATGAAAGATGCGGGGATGAATATGGCCGGGTTCTGTGGGGCGGAGGATGTCGAGCGCGTCCGGGCCGCTGGTCTAACCTGCGTCCTCCGAGACCCACGACTGAGCAACTACAACTGGAAAAAACTGCCACCCGAGGATCATATCCGCAAAGACGTCGCCGAGTTGGCGCGCGAGTTCGGCAGCGATCCTACAGTGCGGGGATTCTTTCTGGACGACGAGCCTCGGACTCTTGAAATGCCTGCTCTCGGACGCGTAGTCGCATTGCTGCGCGAAGCCATGCCCGACAAACTCCCCTACGTGAACTTGTTTCCTTACCGGGAGGGGGAGCAGGAGTGGTACACGAACTATGAGTACTATGCCAAAGCGCTCGTCGATGTGGTCCATCAGCCCATCCTGAGCTTCGATAACTATTCGCTATCTTACGGCGGGATGGGAGACGAGTTCTTCACCAACCTTGAGATCGTGCGCAAGGTCGGATTGGAGAGTAAGACTCCCTTCTGGAGCTGCATTCAGGCTGTCGCCCATTTCGGCTATCTGGTGCCTTCGGATGCCACCTTACACCTGCAGGTATACAGCGCACTGGCCTATGGCGGGCGGGGCATCCAGTACTTCACGTACTTCACGCCGGAACGAGGTAACTACCGGATGGGTGCGATCGACCAGTTTGGAAACAAAACCGCGACCTGGGACGCGCTGCGCCGCATCAACTACGAGATCCACGCGCTTGTCCCCACACTGGTCGGACTGCGGAGCACAGGCGTCTACCACTATCCCGATGTGCCCAGGCAAGGCCAGCCGCTTTCTGAGAGCCGCCTGGTGCGGTGGATCGGCATGGTGAAAGACGAAGATCAGTATGTACCGCCCTCCGTCGCAGCGCGCTTTCTGGTGGGTGAATTCGAAGACGAAAAGGGGCGATCCTACCTGATGATCGTCAACAAGGACTTGACGTACTCCTTCCGCTTTGACATTGAGTTCAAGCGGGAAGTGCACAACGTTGTGCGCATTAATCCTTACTCAGGTCGAGCGGAGCCCTTCCGGGGTGAGCAAAACTGGCTCGCCCCAGGTGGGGGGATCCTATTGCGAGTGGAGTAGCACATACTCGGGGATCTTGCCGGTTTTACTCGCAGTTATGGATGCCCGACCGACTACAATGGCGGCCATGAGGGTGCCCCTCTGGCTCAAGATCGGGTGGACCATCTGGGTGATCGCCTGGGCCCCGTTCTACTGGAAGCAATACGGCCCGCAAAACTTCCTGTTTTTCTGCGATCTGGGAAACATCTTGCTCATGCTCGCCCTGTGGTTGGAGAACCCTCTGATCTTCTCCTGGCAGGCGACCGGACTGCTGCTGTTTCAGACCCTCTACACGATCGACTTAGTCGGGGCTTTCAGCACTGGCGTGCACATCGTCGGCGGCACGGAATACATGTTTGATCCCAACTTACCTTTATTTATTCGCCTGCTCAGCTTGTTTCACGTGGCCACTCCTCCGCTGCTGCTGTGGGCCATCTGGCGCCTGGGTTACGACCGCCGAGGATGGCTCTACCAGACGTTGACCGCGTGGGTGGTGGTTCCCGTCAATTATTTCTGGCATCCGCAGTTCGACGTGAACTGGGCCCGTGGCCCCTTCTTCCGCGAGCAACACGCTATGCCCGGCCTGCTTTACCTGCTGGGATACTTAGTCGTAGTCCCGCTGCTCGTGTACTTTCCCACCCACCTGCTGCTGCAATGGTGGGCCCGGCGTGGAGGCTTCCTGTTGGCCGCAGGTCGCGCGCATCCCCGGAATTGAGCGGGGCATCAGCTACCACCTTGGCTCCCCGATGGGAAACGAATCTGGTTCAGTGGCGCCGGATGTTTCACAACCTATTTACGTCTACATTTGCTGCATTAGCGGTCCCGGATGTTTCCATGAATTACAACCACTGATGCTGCCGGCAATTCGTAAGACGTGGTTGCGTCCACCGTCTGCTTGATGTGCAGAATCGGCCCATCCGGATCGGCCATGCCGGCGGTTTCTGCCACAACCGATGGCTCAGCGGGATATTCGGCATGCCCCGCAGGACGCGTAAGTGCAGGATGCCAGTGATACTGATCCTTTCCGAAGATGGAGATCTCGACGGGTCCGTCGAATGAAGAACTGCGCTCGCGGCTGCGTTGTTCGAATGCGATCTTCACCCGATAAGGATTGCTCTGGTCGCGATTCACCAGGAGCAGGGACCACTGGCCATCGGGACGTTTCAGACCATAAGCCGTAACCAGCGCGTGCCCGGCGTCATCGTTAATGTCACTCCGGGCTGGAAATACGTCGTGCGGTTGCGCACCGGGGGCGATCCATTCGAGGTTAATGAGCTGAGAGGTGAAGAACTGCGCCAGCGGCTGCTGAATGCTGTAGTGGCGGTCGACCGTCAGCATCCCGAATGTTCCCGGGGAGTCATTGCATCCGTGCTCCATCGGCAGCGGCAGATAGTGGAAGTAGTAGACTCCCTTCCCTCCAGCAGTCAAGAACGAACCGATATAATCGGCGAGCCAGAGCCCGGAAAAGATATCCATGTAGGTTTCGCTGGCACCCGAAGAGAGATTGGACTCGGTAATAAAGAGCGGGATCTCCTGGGGCACTCCATCTTCGCGCCAGACTTGCATGATGTGACTTACGAGCTGAGGCTCTTCATATAGGCTGCCCCAGGGAATTCTGCAGGGGTCGTAGGGATAGTGCTCGAAAGAGAAAAATGCCAGATCCTTCATGCGGTCGTGCCGTTTCAGATATTCGATGAAACGGCTGGTCCAAGATACGTTCCCCTGGACATCCGGCCAGGTTTGGATATCTTGATTCACACCCTGAAATGAGGGCCCGCCGAGCTTAAGAGCGGGGTCGAGCCGGTGCAGCGCCGTGGCCCATTGAACATAGAGTGCGCCATAGTCCTCGGGACTGAGGTATTGTCCGTCGGCCTCTTCTCCCATTTCGATGTAAGAGATTGGATAGTTGCGTTTCTTGAGATATGCGACCTCAGCAACGGCGTTCTCGGGAGTGTCGTAGAGCAAAGCGACTGGCACCATAGCTGGGAGACCTCGAGTTACACCGCTGGTAAAAAATAAATCAAACCCCACCTGAGCTTGCTTGGTTGTGCCGATGTCGGAAGCCGCATGCCATGGGTCTACCGAGGAGCAATACGTCGTAGTCTGTTCCTGGTCGGGTACATGCCGGAGGATATTGTGGAAAAGGCCATCCGGGGAGGAGGTTCCGAGATAGATCTCGCGGATCGCATAGCCGACGCAAGCACGTGGATCGGAAGATGCCTGAGAGCCACAGGTATTGGAAGACTCTGTCATCAGAATGCGCACGAATCGGACGGGAAGGGGGCTGGCACTGAGACGAAGAATGCCCGATCCACCGCGGCCGTGGTCAACGGTGCCAAGCGGATAGGACTGCCACACCCCGTGCGTGGGGTCATGCATGGGATCTTCCCCGATCCAGTGTTGCACCACAAATTGGGTGGCATAGGGTTCGGCCCATACGATGCGGATGCTGTCGACGAGCTGGGTTTGCGCCAGGTCAATCACTACCCATTGCGGATGCAAAGCATCACTTTCTCCGGTGAAGCGCTCGGTAAGATAGGGGTTACTTTTCCAATAGGTGCTCTCATCGCCATCGGTGAGGCGAGAGAAGCCAGCATTGGGAGTGCCATCGTTTCGCGTAAAGCCGCGATGCGGCAACGAATATCCATAGGAGTAACGGATGGGATCGCCTGGTGTTGTCGAGCCCGTGAAGTACCCCTTTTCGCCGGGCTCACTCCAAGTGCCCTGAGGATTCCAATGCCAGGCCTCAATGGTGAGCTCCGTGTTGTTACGGTAAGTAACGGGCTGCCAGCCGGAAGCCAGAGCACGGCCCAAATTAGGCTGGACCAAGTCGTGGTCGATAGCTTCTGCAGGAATGCGATCGACACCGGCGCCGAGAGTCTCGTTTGGGCGAAAGTGATTTGTGGAGTTTTCCGGAGCGATATCGACGTGGATGGTCTGGGCTCCGGAGAGAATGCCGAGAAACAGTAATAATAAAGACCATTTGAAAATTGCGGCTATTTTATTCAACGGGCACCTCCGGTCGAGGGATGGAGTCTGGCGGCGCTACGCCATGACTTTTGAATGTTGTCTTACGAGGCGGAATCATTGCCGTCTGCAATCCTCGCACAAAAGCAGCGAAAATCATTTGGCTCGGCCGCAATGGACTCCAAGAAATGCTTGAAGCATGGGGCGCAGACGAACCTAAATTGAACACCGCTAGAAGCATACTCATGTTGAAACGTTTTAATCAAGGACCTTTCAGAGAATCTGGACGCGCACGGGTGCGCACGACGGGTGCCGCACGGAAGTGACTGGCCGTGAATTGTCGAACGATGGACTTCGGGTCACGCTGGGAACACAGCGGATACCTGGGGCTCCCCTGCAAGGGCACCCCCGCGAAATGAGATTGAGCAGGCAAGGCTACGTTTACGACCATCGCCGCCATTTCTCAGAGTTGTTTTTTCTTGGCGCCTGGCGATAATCGTCCTTGCATTTTCGCGCACGTCTTCTCATAATTACTCCCTGATGAAACGTTTTAATATGGGACAAGACGCTATCGTGGAATCAGTCCCTGGAACGGGCGCTGTTGCGACGATACTCTCAATGTGGGCGATTCTGATTTTGGAACGCTCTACTACATGTCGCCAATCGGGCCGCGGCAGGTACGGCTAGCGTTGAAGATCAGCTTCTAGGGCGGAGCTCGACGTTGAGTGGGCTTTTTCACCGGGCTCGAGCTTCTACGGGCACCGGTTTGGCTGGAGAAATTCGTTGCGGGAAGTGAAAATAGATTGTAGCTGCGCGATGAAAGGACTCGTATGAGAACTCATTCCGGGCAGTCGAAGTTTTGCGTTCGATTGGCAACGGTGTTGTTAGCGGGCCTCGGCGTCTTCTGCGCCAGCGCTCAGAGCCGGGACTTGTCAGCCGTCTCTGCATCCCAGCTGACCAAACGATTAGTAGGCGATTACGGATACTGGAGTAAGTACCAGACTCCGCCCTACGGAGCCCGGCAGATTCCTTATTCGAAATTGACGCATATCAACCATTTCGGCGTGAGTTTCGGTTCGGACGGCACGCTCTACATTCCCGATGGATTTGTCGAACCCGCTCTGATTCGCAAGGCGCACAAAGCGGGCGTCAAAGTGCTGCTCGGCCTCGGTGGCGATTTCAGCGCGCTCGATGGAGATCCGAATTTGACGGCGATTCTCGTTGGCAACTTGCGGACCTTCATCGATGAAAAGGGATACGATGGCGTCGACATCGACTGGGAGTATCCCACCGCAGAAGAATCCAATACCTTTTACGGATTGATGTTGGCCTTACGGACGACGTTTGCCGCCCCGAACTACGTTATTTCTGCCGACGTCCCGCCCTGGGGAAGCGACGGCGACGGGTACGATATTCCGCAAGTGGATCCCTTTCTCGATTACTTCAACATTATGATGTATGACTGCGCTGGCCCCTGGACGCAAGATGGGCAGTTGAATTCCGAGATTTTTTGGGATCCGAATGATCCCGACCCGTGGGAGTGTCAGCCGGGAGGTGCGGCCAACGAGGCGATCGGCATTTTCCTTCAGGAGGGAGTTCCACCCTCGCAGCTCAATCTGGGCACGCCTTTTTATGGATATTTTTACACCAATGTAAGTGAATTATGGGGAGAGTGCGCGAACGCCAGCCGTACGCGAGACGGCAACTGCGATAGCAGCGTTATTTCCGAGAACTATGGAACGTTCATTAAACAGCGGATCAACAAAAAAGGCTGGCAGACTTTCTATGACCCGATTGCGCTTGTGCCCTATATGTTGAGAACGGATGGGAAGCCGGGTTTCATCACTTACGACGACGAGTTCTCGACTTACTATCGCGTCTGGTACGCCGATTGGCAGGAGAAGCTTGGCGGTACGTTCATGTGGTCGCTCGATGCGGACTACGATGGGCAATCGCAGGACCTGCTCGATGAGATGTATGCGGCCAGTCTGCCGCCAGCCAACTAATGTACGGTGGTAGGAATGGAGTATAGAACCGCATGCAACGTGAGAGTCAGGCAACGAAATCGTTTCAAGGCAGCGTGGCCGGCAGATCGAAAGGCACGGACTCGGCAGCTGGCAGGGCTATAACTCGAGGGGTTTACGAACTCTGGGATAGGTATCGTTTCTGCGGTCATTGGGTAAGGTCGCAAGCTGTGGTGGCAGTGATTCTGGCTTGCAGCGTTTTTGTGATGTGCTCCCTCGTATTTGCCGTTCCGCCGGGACAATCGCTGGAACTCTCGCGAGCGGTTCGGCCCTGGGAATTTATGCCGGCATTAGGTACTCGCGCTGGCATTTTGGGAAACGAACAAGGAACACTCGAGGCGTGGGTTTATCCCCTCAAAATCCTGGGTGATTTTCATCTGCGATTTCACGTGGAGGGCGCGGTCCTGCCGGCAGAGACGCTGGCGCGGACTTTGATTGTCCGCCCTGAGTCCACGACCATTGTTTACGCCGGCGACGCTTTTTCGGTTCGGGAAACTTTGTTTGTCCCGGTGCATGAACCGGGCGCCATTATCGCTTTGCAAGTCGACACCACCCGGCCTCTGGAAGTCGAAGCGGTCTTTGATCGCGATTTTCAACTGCAGTGGCCGGCCAACATCGGCGGCACAAACCAGGATTGGGATCCCGGCCTGCGCGCCTTCCACTTCGCAGACGATGCCGGAAAGTTCGACGCATTGGTCGGCTCACCATCCGCCGCCAAAACCTCCGAAGAATACTCCAGTAACTATTTTTACTCTCGTCAGAACTCCTTTGTTCTGGGCCCGACCGAGAGTGGAGCAGACACGAAGTTCATTGTAATTGCCGCCTCGTTTACCGGCCGTGCGCCGCTAGAACGCCTTTACGAGCATTTATCGAAGGACTACGCCAGCCTCCTGGTCGACTCCGCCAACTATTACCGCGACTATCTGGCTCGCACCGTAAATGTTCACCTTCCCGACACCCAAATCGAAAGCGCGTATAACTGGGCAAGGGTGAGCATGTTGCAAGGCGTAGTCGAGAACCCATTCCTGGGTGAAGGATTAGTTGCAGGATACGACACGTCGCGCGGTGATTACCGTCCTGGCTTCGCCTGGTTTTTTGGCCGGGACGCCGAGTGGACTTCTTTGGCGCTGGATGCCGCGGGCGATTTCTCGAATGCGCGCAACGCGCTGGAATTTCTCAGCAAGTACCAGCGAGCCGACGGGAAGATTACTCATGAAGTTTCTCAAAGTGCGAGCTTCGTGGAATGGTTCAAAACGCCATACGCATATGCATCGGCGGATGCCACACCGCTGTTCATTATTGCGGTAAACGATTATGTGACACGCAGCGGCGACATCGAGTTTGCCCGCGAGCGCTGGGATAATCTGTGGCGAGCCTATGGGTTTCTCCAATCGACTTACGATGCGCAGGGATTCGCCCAAAACGCCGGCGTGGGCACCGGTTGGATTGAAGGAGGGCCGCTGTACCCGGTGCAGGCCGAACTCTATCAGGCGTCTTTGGGAGTCGAAGCGGTACGTGCGCTTTCGCACCTGGCTCATCTTTTGGGGAAGGAAGAGGTCGCTCGCGAACTGGCGCGGACTTTCGGTCACCAAAATCCGCTCTTGGACAAGACTTTTTGGTCTCCCGACAAACACATCTATGCCTACGCCCGAGATTCGCATGGTGCTCGCGTGGATATGGCCAGCGTTCTTACCGCGGTCCCGATGTGGTTCCGGCAACTCGATCCAGATCACGTGCAGAAAATGATTGACGAACTTGCCCGGCCCGATCATCAGACGGATTGGGGCATGCGGATTCTTTCTTCGCACGACTCAAAATATGATCCGGGCGGATATCACTTCGGAGTGGTGTGGCCGCTGTTCACCGGCTGGGCGTCGGTTGGGGAGTACCGCTATCATCGCCCGCTTCCCGCTTACTCGAACTTGCGGACGAACGCGCTGCTTACATTAGACGGGTCGCTTGGCCATGTCGCTGAAGCTCTATCCGGCAAATACTATCAGACGCTCGCTACAGGCTCGCCGCATCAAATTTGGTCAGCGGCTATGGTGGTGAATCCCCTGCTGAGCGGATTGCTGGGAATCGAAACGGATGCCGCCACCTGTCATTTGGTTTTCGCTCCTCACGTTCCGGCGGATTGGAGTTCGTTTTCCGTCGATAATGTGCGAGTAGGTGGCGAGACGTTCAGTCTGCACTATCAGCGGACGCCTGGCAATATCCGGCTCGAGGTGCAGTCTAGTGGCGCACAACAGTGTTCGGTGGAGTTTTCTCCGGCTGTAAGCCTGCGTGCCACTATCAAGCAAGTCCTACTCAATGGCCGCAAGCTGCCGTTTCATCTGGAAGCAAACTCATCGGATCAGCACGTAACCATGGACCTTCCAATCGCCGTCGACAAGAATGTCGTTGAAATCAAGATGGAGAACAATTTCGAGCTGAGTTGGCCGTCCACTCTTCCGCCGTTGGGGAGCACCAGTCGTGGCCTGCGCGTGGTTTCCGAATCGTGGACGCCGGCACGGGACACTTTGACATTGCTGCTTTCGGGCGTGGCCGGGGAATGCTACGAGCTCTCGGCCTGGAACACGAGTCAGATTTCTTCAGTCGATGGCGCTCAACTGGACAGGACTAACGAACCGGCCGCTAAAGTCCGTGTGCAGCTTCCGGCGAGCGCGCCTGGCGGTGATGCGCAAGCCACGGTCGTCTTTCATTTTGCGACGAACTAAGTCTGCGCCGAAGAACGAGAAGTTTGAGATCTTGAACGTTATGGAGAGCTGTGCAAATGCATCTGAATCTTAAGCAGATCGTCTTATTGTTCGCGGGTATCGGCCTCTTACTTTCTGTCGCTCAGGCGCAGAAACGAGCAGTCGATGCGGAAGGTCACGAGTGGTGGAAGCATGCGGTCTTCTATGAAGTTTATCCGCGCAGCTTTGCCGATAGTAACAATGATGGCATCGGGGATCTCAAGGGCATCGACTTACATCTGGATTATCTGAAGGATCTTGGGGTCGATGCCATTTGGATTACACCGTGTTATCCCTCGCCCCAGGTCGACTTCGGTTATGACGTTTCGGATTACGAAAACATCGATCCGATGTATGGCACGCTGAAGGACTTCAAGCATCTGGCGCGCGATGCCAGGAAACAAGACATCCGCATCATTATGGATTTTGTGCTCAACCACACTTCCCCTCAGCACAATTGGTTTCTCGATTCGGCGTCGTCGCGTACTTCGGCACATCGCGATTGGTACATTTGGCGCGATGGCAAAGGGCCCGGCGTTCCGCCTAATAATTGGATATCCGGCTTTGGCGGGTCGGCCTGGCAATTTGACTCCAAGACCGGCCAGTACTACTACCATTTCTTTGCTGTCGGCCAGCCCGATCTCAACTGGCGCAATCCAGCGGTTGAAAAAGCCATGTTCGATGTCACACGCTTTTGGTACAAACGCGGTGTTTCCGGTTTTCGGCTCGATGCCGTCGACCTCTTGTTTGAGGATCCGAATCTTCACGACAATCCACTGCTCGAGGGCAAGAACGACTTGGGCGACCCCAACATGGAGAACAAGTACAACGACAAATTGCCCGAGGTTCACACTGAGCTGAAGAAATTGCGCCAGGTCGCTGACGAGAACAATGCAGTCTTGATTGGGGAGACCTACACGTCGAATCGAGAAGAACTTAAAGAATATTACGGCGACCACAATGATGAAATCCAATTGCCGATGGATTTCATGTTCTGCGAGGTCAACAAACTTTCACCCAACGACTTCCGCACCCAAATCGCTAATGCGGAGTCTACGGGCGGATGGCCCGTTTACGTGATCGGCAACCACGATATGACACGTTCTTACAATCGCTACGGTGACGGGCAACACAATGACCAAATCGCCAAGGTTATGGCCGGCATGTATCTAACGCTGCGCGGCACGCCGGTCATGTATTACGGCGAAGAACTGGGGATGGAGAACAACGACCCAGTGCGCAAGGAGGATGTGAAGGACCCAATTGGCATCGCCGGATGGCCAAAGGAAAAAGGCCGCGATGGTGAACGCACACCGATGCAGTGGAACGATTCGCCCAATGCCGGGTTCAGCCAGGCCGCTCCCTGGTTGCCCATTCCCGCCAGCTACAAAACCCACAATGTGGCGAGTGAACTGAAAGATCCTGATTCCGTTTTGCAGTTTTATAAACGGCTTCTGAGGTTACGGCATCAGGAGCCGGCGCTGTTAGAAGGAGACTACGTCGCACTCAATCAAGACAATCCCAACGTCCTCTCGTACCTTCGCCGTTACAAGAATGAAGGGGTGTTGGTCGTTCTGAATATGTCCAACGCAAGACAGCATATCAGTTTCGATCTCTCGGCTGAAGGCTTTGCTTCCGCTAAAGCCATGCCCTTACTGACGACGCTCGCCGCTCCGCCTACGGGACGGTTGGATCAGGTCGATCTCGACCCGTTTGCGGTTTACATTGCACGAATTTCCCGGTGAGTTAGATTCCTATGGATAGCTTTCACAAAGCGCACCTTTCGTCGCCAGGGTCCCGGATTGATGTGCGCATCCTTGAACGGTTATTGTGCCTGTGCCTCCCCCGTAAATCGCAGATGATGTGTCTTGCAGTCCTGTTGATGTGCGGCTGTGTGTGGGCCCAGTCCGAAAGTGACCGGAGCGCACAGCTTTCTGGCCTCGTTTTGCCTCGTGCTTACGTCCAGAAGCGGGCTTCGAGTTATGACCGCACAGGGGGTAATGATGACTTCGTGAAGATTGCTCCCGGAGAAACGATTAGTTTGCTCGACGCATCGGGTCCGGGACTTATTACACACATCTGGATCACCATTGCATCGCCGGAGAGATATCACTTAAAGAAACTTGTCATGCGCATGTTTTGGGACGACGAAGCATTCCCGAGCGTGGAGGCGCCGGTCGGCGATTTTTTCGGACTTGGCCTCGGAGACTACTTCCAATTTGACTCTGTTCCTTTATCCGTCGCCTCCGATAAGGCACTGAATTGTTTCTTCCCGATGCCTTTCCGGAAGCGAGCGCGAATCACCATCACGAACCAGGGGAGCGAAAACGTCGACGCGTTTTATTTCAATATCGACTACCAGGCATTAAACAAAAACCTGGCCGCCGACACCTTGTATTTCTATGCCCAGTATCGTCAGGCGGCGCCGGCTAAAGGGTGGACCAGTGACTGGGAATCAAACGACGCGCCCGAACAACGCATTCCCCGAATGTATACTGTCGGAGGTCCCGGAAATGTTGCGAAGTAATCGTCCGCGCCAGAATCGAATGCGATTATTTTCAATCTTCTTGACCGTCGGTTTTTGCATTGCCGCGCTGCCCTCTTCTGCGCAGAGGAACGCGGCTGCGGATCGCCCGCTCATAGTCGGATATTTTCGCGGGGATAGCATGCGCCAGCAGTTCTTTCTCAAGGACTTGATCTCGCGCGGTGCGGCTCCTCTACTTGATCAGATCAATTACTCGCAGGCGAACATTGCCAACAATCGATGTATCATAGCGGACCCGCCTGCGGACCTGAGTTACTCGTTCTCTTCCGACAATAGCGTGGACGGAACTGCCGATACGCCTGCCATGCCGCTTCGAGGAAATTTCCATCAACTGCAGGAACTGAAACGCCTTTATCCGCACATCAAGATACTGATTTCTCTGGAAGGCAACGCAGACGTGTTTGTAAAAGCAGCGCAACCCGAAAATCGCAGCGCTTTTGTTGCCTCCTGCATTCAACAATTCATTCAAGGCAAAATTGCCGACGGAGTCGAGGCCCCGGGTCTGTTCGACGGCGTCGATATTGATTGGGAATACCCCGAGGAAGCCGACAAACTCAACTTCATAGCGCTGCTGGGTGAGTTTCGCCGACAGTTGAATACGATCCGGCCGAGTTTTATAGTAAGTGTTGCCATGGGCACTCTGCGCTCGACTTATCAACACCTTGATATGGCAGCCGTTGCCCTTTATACGGACCAGGTCGCGATCATGAACTACGATTACGCCGGACCTTGGAGCAAGAGAACCGGCCTGGTGGCTCCGCTCTATTGCGCGCCGGGGGATCCGGAAATCGGCGGGGACGTGGATTCAACGATCCGGAGCTACAAGGAGGCCGGGGTGCCAGTCTCCCGAATGCTGATGGGCCTGCCCTTCTACGCCTATTCCTGGAATCAAGTTGCGCAGGACAATCATGGACTGTTTCAACTCGGCGAACCGGATCGCAAGGATGTTCTTTATAACTACATCGTTTCCATTCAAAACAAATTCACCGTGTATCGCGATCCAAAATCAATGGCGCCGTGGCTCTTCGACGGAACTACATTCTGGACCTATGATGACGAGTTATCCATCGGCGCCAAAGTTAGATATGCAAAAGAATCGGGTTTGCGGGGAATAATGATCTGGGAGCTAAGTGGAGACACCGCCGATGGGAAGTTGCTAAAGACGATCGCGGCCGAACTCGACCGTCATGATGAAGCAGGAGGTACCGGCCACGAAGCACCGTAGCATCGCCGCAGCGAAGGAATTGGGCAAAGCTGCCCTCCAATTCTGAAAAGGCCACAATCGCGAAGAGAACGGCCGGAACTCTTGTGGACGCAAACCAGCTTTGTTCAACCGCAAATGATGATCCACGATCGTTTTTTCGTTAGCGCTTTCACGAAACCACGACGAGTGCAATCAACCAACCTCCATCAATCGTCAACACATCCGCAGCTAGCCTCCGTGGACACGATAACCAATCACAGTTCGCAGTTGCCACAGAGATTCACCTCAATCCCAAGCTCAGCCATCATTGCTGCCTTTACATAAAGCGCCGAGCGTGCATGATCGGAGTCAGGCGCATAGGCAACCTGGATGTGGTTCGATTTGTGCCGGGCCATAAGTTGATCGCGGCTCACGCCGTTGAGGACTGCGTTCATTATCGGCCACTGCGGCGTCGTAAGCGCCCAGCGACGTTCGGTTTCCGCTGCCGGAAGGGCAACGGACCTGCCTCGCCCAATATCGGCGTTCAGCTTCCCGTTCTCGACGAACACCCTGCTCCAGACGATTTCGCCTGGCTTGCTCACGCCTTTGATCGTACCCCCGCCAAGCGGGAAGTACATGGGGGGCTGGCGTTCGCTTACTGCCTCCGCATATCCATTGGCTAAGTGATTCGGAGGAACCGAACCGGAAATTTCAAACAGCCAGACAAAGTCGTCCCGGCCATTTACGGGAAAGCACTCACCATAACGAACGTCGTGGAGCGTCGTTTCGGGTGCAATGCTTAACCTCCGCCACGCTCGGTTCGTGATCAAGGCATCGAGCCCGGCGCATTCGTCCACTTCGTTGAAATGCGGAAGCGCAAGGTTTTCGAATAGGATTCGCTTTCCCGCCGCGTCCTTCACCGGGGGACGATCCACGTTATTCAACAGTCCTTCGGCCAGGTCGGAAGCGGGGCATATATCCTTGAGCCCCTGTTGATATTGAATTCCGATCACATCACAACCGAATTCGTCCGCCATGCGCAGGGCGGCAATGTACATCCGGCATTGTTCGAGAATCTGGTCATCCGTAAGATCGTTCGCAGGATCAGGGCCCGTTTGGAAACGCATGCCCTTTCGGTCCAGCCAGGCGCGGACCTCGCGCGCATCATGGTCGGAGACGCGCCGCATCCCGGCATAGAGAGCGGACTGACTCAGACGTTCCTTGTACACGCCCACGGCGTGCAACAACTCGTCCGGAATAATGGCGTTGTACATACCCATGCATCCTTCGTCGAATATGCCCATAATGGCTTTGTCACGCCGGAACTGGCGCCCAAGATCGCGTCCGAGGGCTTCCTCCGAAGGAGGAAGCTGCGATGATGCGAGGGGTCGAACGTGGCTGGCATCGTGGGTTACCGGTTCGCCATTCAACCAGCGGCGAAGCCCTTGGAGGAAGTAGTCGTCCTTAAAGTCCGCACTCCAAAGAGTGCTGTACTTGACTCCCGCCTTAGTCATCGATGCGTTGAGATTGAGCATCCCAACCAGTCCCGGCCATTGCCCCGACCAGTTCGCGATCGTAAGGATTGGACCCCGATGGGTTATAAGGCCAGGAAGAACGTGATGGCTGTATTGCCAGACGGCCTCGACTACAACCAACGGAGCCTCCGGCGGAATCTGGCGAAAGACCTCGATGCCGTGGCGCTGGCTATGAATAAATCCGTGCTGCTGGACAGGATCGTAGGGATGACCCCGGCGGACGGAGCGCCCATGGCCGCGAATCGCGGCCGTCACCGCCTCCTCCACCTCCGCCTGCGCAGGCCAGCACGTTTGGTTCGCTGAGATGCGCAAGTCGCCACTCGCGATAAGGATGACTTCTTCGTGCTGCATGGATACCTCCTCATGAAATATAAAACCGGTTCACCTATCTTTGCGGTTCGGCCGAAAGCGGACCACATATACCAAACCAAGTAGTAACATTCCGGCGCCCCACCAAATTCCGATGTGTAGGTGAGACATCGTAACTGGATTACTCGGGGGCACAAACAACCCGTAGATTCCAGATCCTAGAATCAAGATACCGTAAATCGTAAGTAGCGATCCGATGAAAAACCAGATCGGTATAGAGTGCTTTTCCACGGCGCACCTCTCACCAGAACAACACGTTCAACAGAACAAATCCGACGGCCACCGCCGCAGCCCATGTGATCGGCCGCCGAAAGAACGGAAAGTGGCCTTCGGGAGCTAATTCGGTCAATCCATAGACCAGTCCCCTGAGTTCGTGCTCAGGCTTCGGCTTTGTGAACAGACTAACTGCCACCGTGACGACCACATTGACAATCAGAGACCACATGGCACGATAGACGTTTTCAGCCATATCCTTTGCATGTTCCGAGAAGGCGACATGCCGCAATGCGCCCGGATCCATTCTTACCCAGGCCCACAACGCGAAGGACGTCAGGATGCCAGCCAGGAGCCCCCAAAATCCCGCAGCGGGCGTGGTTCGTTTCCAGAGCATACCCAAGATCACCGTGCCGAACATTGGAACAATGAAGAACACGAAGACTGCCTGCGCATAGACAATGATGCTGGAAAAATTCATCACCAGGTAGGCCGTCCCGATGCTCACGAACACTCCAAGAAGCGAACACCACCGACCCATCGAAACATAGTGGGAGTCCGCCGCGTCTTTTCGAATGAAAGGCTTGTAGATGTCGTACGTCCACACGGTCGTGAAAGCGGTTACATTGCCGGCCATTCCCGACATGAAGCCCGCAACCAGGGCCGTCACTCCTAGTCCCAGCAGTCCGGGGCCACAGTAGCGCGCCAGCATCAGAGGAAGAGCTTCATTGTATGTGTGTACATTCGGCAGTCCGCCCTGGCTTTCCGGAACCAGGTGGAAGGGCAGCACGGCGAGTGCCAGCAAGCCCGGAAGAATAACGATAAAGGGCACCATCATTTTGAAGAACGCACCAATTACCGTGCCCAGTTGGGCCGAGCGCAGATCCTTGGCCGCCATCACACGCTGCACCACCAGAAAGTCGGTGGTCCAGTATCCGAATGAGATCGCCAAGCCCCAACCAAATACGATCCCGGTCCAGTGCACGCCCATCGGATTACCGGTAAACGACCCGGTCGTGCGCCACATGTGAACGAAATCCTGGCCGGGAAAGTTCGTCTGGATGCGATGCACCATTCCCGTCCATCCGCCGGTTTCTATGAGCCCGACGACTGGAATGACGAGGCATCCGATCCAGATCAGGAAGAATTGCAGCACCTCGTTGAAGATTGCCGAGAGCAGCCCCCCTGCCATTACGTAGACGGCGACGGTCAGAGATGAAACCCATATGCTGAAATGAATGTCCCACCCCAAGATGACCTTCATGATGACCGCCATCGAATACATGTTGATGCCGCTCATCAGAATGGTCATCACGGCAAACGAAATGGCCGAAAGCGACCGGGCGCCTTCGCCATATCTGAGCTTCAGATAACCCGGGACCGAGTGCGTTTTGCAGATGTAATAAAACGGCATCATCACCAGGGAGAGGAACAGGATGGCGGGGATGGCGGCAATCCAATAGGCGTGCCCCACCAGAATGCCGTACTGGTAGGTGGCAGCGGCGTATCCCATCATCTCCAGTGAACCCAGGTTCGCTGAGATGAAGCTGAGGCCGGCAATCCAAGCGGTCATTTCGCGCCCGGCCATGAAGAACTCTTCGCCGGTGTGGGTGAACCGCCGCAAGTAGAAGCCAAGGCCCAGAACCAACGCGAAGTACAACACGATGATGATCAGGTTGACCGGATTGAGCGAAAGGCGGGCGTCAGCACCACCCAAAAACCACGCTGCTAGCATTACGGAGTGCTCCCGACGGATTTAACCAGCGGAAGGAGGACGCGGTCCAATGCCTCGTCGGTCCAGTCGCTCAACACTACGTTGTGGTAAAGACCCCAGTGCTCCACTTGCTCGACCGTGTGCCCGGGCAGCACCTTGGTCAGAGGGCCGAGGGTTTCCATTTCCAGAAAATCGTTATTCGTAAAGGTCTCGAATGAGCAGCCAAAATCGGGATAGGTCTTGGTTGGATCCGAACTGCTCCGCTTCACGAATACTTCATTATTCAGGATGTATGCCGCCCAGGTGTCCGGATTGAATAGCCCTAGCTTCTGGGCTTCGCTGTTCTTGGGATCTTGACGGAGCATCATATACTTCTTGGTAAATTTCCAGCGGGGATCTGCGAGATCGGTGTAGGCCCACATCACCAGCGGATTGGTGGCCTCAAGATTAATAGGGTGCTTCCCACGTGGTGGGAATCCCGTGACTGCGGTTCCGCCTTGCGCCATCATGGTCAAGGCCCAAGGGGCAAACTCAAGCGCAAACAAAGAACGATTTGTGATCCGGTGGGACACAGTCACCCCCGTGCCCGACGGAGCCATGGTGATCTCAATTTCTTTTTGTAGATTGGTGAGCGGCTCGATCGGCTCACGAGCTATCAGCCCGGCCGGTGTCACCTGGATTACGACCGGAACGTTGTCCGGCGCCCAAGTAGCCACCGGATCCTCCGGAGCCTTCCAGACGCGATCTCCACCGCGCAACTGAAACTTCTCTTCCCCACTGCGTCCGAGTTGCTCGGGAAATTCCTTAAATAGGTTCTGCCCGCCTACAAACCCGAACCGAATGACTCTCGGCCCCACGTCACCGGTGACGATGAGTTCGATCTCGCCGTTACTGACCCGATAACTGTTTGGCCAACCTTTATAGTTCGTTTTTTCGACTTTCACACTGGCACCCATATTTGGCGTGGCGAGTACAGCCACTATAGCCAACAGAAACATTCGAAGCATTTACTCCCCCGAAAAAAGCATTGCGTCATTTGTGATATGTCGGTACAGGCTTCCCTTCAATTTTCAGGATTGCTTCCTTTGCGGCGGCATCCCATCGGCGTGTTTCGACGGCTTTTTGAAGCGCGGGGAGAGCCTCTTTGGCCGCCGGGCCGATGTCCCCGAGGGCATAAGCAGCATTGCCTCGAACGAATCTATCCTCATCCTTGAGCAACAGTTTCTCTGTTAGCGGACCGACCGCCGGCTGGGCCGCAGGCCCCATGGCTCCAAATACATTGGCAGCCGAAGCCCGCACATAGTTAACGGGATCGTTTAAAGCATGAATCAGTTCGGGGATCGCAGCTACCGCTTTCTTACCCATGCCCTCCAACGCGATCGCCGCTGTTACCCGTACTCGCGGACTCGTATCTGAAAGCGCCTTCGCTAGCCCCGCTACCACCGGCTCTCCCGCCGACCCGATTTGTCCCAGCGCATCCGCCGCCGCACCCCGAACCTCCGCCGAGGCATCCGACAGTGCGGCCGTCAGTTCTGCTACCGCCGGCGCCCCGTCCGCCCCAAAGTACCCGATCGCTCGAATCCCATACACTCGGTCCCGTTCCTTCCCACTCTTCAGCTTCCCTACATAAAACGATAGCGGCCGCCCGCGGTACACCACTCCCGCCCCTGCCCCCCACTGCCCTTCCTCTTCACCCCAGGCGTCCCCTCCCTCCTCCGCCACCGGTACTTTCTCCAGCACCACGTCGTTGATCCCCAGGTTGTATCCCACCGAGCGCGGATCCTTCCCCTTGCACACAAACGTCAGCGTGTGCCGTCCCTTCTTCAACTGGTACATCCCCAACGTCCGATCCCGTGCCACGTATAACTCGTTTAAGTAATTGTGAAATACTTCCGGCCCCGGCAACGGAAACTCCGACGTCGTCGGCTGCCGCGTGTCCACGTTCGTCGCTTCCCCGTCCAACAGCGCAATGTAGTCCCCGTAATCCGAAAATTCCGCCAGATCCGCTACAATCTCATACCGCCCATCTTCCCCAACCTCGATGGGAACGTTAATCCTGGAACCTTCCCCCTCCGCCTTGAACAGAAGAATGTCTTTTGCCCAGTCCACGTCCCGCAACACCGTCGCCGTCCCTTTCTCCGTCGTCACCTGCTCAATCGAGTCTTCCACCGCAATCTGCGTGGCATTGCCAAACGGCAGACGTTCGTAACCGTACGGCGGCTCCGCAAGACCTTCATTCACCCCCTTCTGGTACCAGAACGCTACACTCGAAAAATAGTCCGGCCGCTCCTCAAAACCCGATCGCACCGAACCGTCCGGATTCGAAGTCCATCCCGAATGCTCGATCCCCGCCCATATCGATTTTCCGAAATGCGATGGGATCGGGAACGTGCCACCGGTACGCCGCCAGCCTCGACCCCGGCAACTCCCCCTCCGCAATCGGCGTTCCCGTCCAGAGCGCACTCGCATCCCGCAGGTCCCACGCGTCGTTGAAGTAGTCCTCCGTACCCGTGCCGTAAAGCTGTGGCTGCTTGGCGCCGTCGATGTAGAACAGATCGTCGCCCTCCCCAAACCACGAAATCTGGGTCAGCACTACGCTCATCACCGTCCCAACATAGTGACCGGTCGCTTGCGTGTCCAGAAACGCATAATTACGACCCTGGCGCGCCGGCCGCTCCTGCCGGTAGTAAGCATGAAAATAACCCATGTCCGCCGGTAAAGAAGCGTACTTGCGATAATCAACGTGGTAGTAAAAAAAGGGAACAAAACGATTGCCCTCGTTGGTCACGGTGATGCGGCACGACTTTTGAAACGGCATCGGCCAATAGCTGTTGCGGGCCCGCCCGAAGGAACTGTCCCGCACCATCATGGAATTGACGTCCCGCTCCGCTCCGTGCCCCACGGCAAAAAAATCGCCCAGCGGCGCATCGACGCTCGGTGTCTTATGTCCGTCGTAGTAAACCCGCAAACGCAACAGGCGCGGCCACGCAAACTCATTCTGGGCTACGGTAATCCAGATATGGGTGACCATCCCCGGCCCGGTCAGGTTGGCTATCTCCAGCGCTTCCCCCGGCATGATGCGCTTGCTGTCGTCATTGCTGTATACAAAACGATTGCCGGAAGAGACTCGAGCGGTAGTGTAGTTCTTCAGCCGCGCCAAACCCAGCGAGTCCAGCAAGTCGTTCGCCGGCGTCTGGGCCAGCGCCACTTCCGCAACCAGAGCTACAAGTGCCAGTAATAGTGACTTCATCGTCTTCACAAAAATCCTCCCTGTCACTTCGGCCCAGCACAGGGTCAACGAGCCTCGTGTTTCCGCTCTCGGTTCTTGATGAAAAAAATTACGGCGGCATTCATAACATCGCCTGCCTTCGGTTGTCAATAATACAATAGAATCGGTTCTATACATTAATAAAACAAGCACGCACAAAACCATGTATCAGGTTGGAGTATTATGTCATTATGTATATGTATTATCATATATATACAGATACATTCATCACTGAATAAATGGAGTCATTTAAGGTATTAAAATATCGATATCACTTATGGTTTTTCCTCACCTGACAATGAAATTCGGGGAGAGACGAGGAATCATGTGATTCGGATCGGCAATGCCAGGACTCGGCCAGTTCACTTCTCCGCAAACGGGATCGAGTACTCTCGTACCTGAAGAATCATGGGCGATTTCGTAACTGCTGAATCTCAGAAAGTGATCGATCTTGATTCAGACGGTTATGGCTCATTTCTCGAGGGCGTCCAAATCATAATCAGCATTTGCAGATAGAATCGGTTCATTTCTGGAGATTCGAATCTGCTATCCTGTAATCTAGACTGGGGAGTGACACTGGGATCCCCGATCTTCATCCAAGGATGAAATTCGGTTGGAGGCCGAAGCTTTGTACACCATCCGCGACATTGCCCGACTCGCCGGAGTTTCCGTCGCCACCGTGTCTGGCGTTCTCAACAATAAGCCCACGGTAAAACCCGCATTGGTAGACCGCGTGAAGAAGGCAATGGACGCGTTGGATTATCACCCGGATCAAGTGGCTCGCAGCTTGCGAGTGCGCCGCACCTGCACGGTGGGTATGATCATTGCGGACGTGACAAATCCCTTTTTCACCGATGTCATACGCGGGGTTGAAAGGGAAGCGCAAAACAATGCGTATTCCGTGATTCTGTGCGATTCGGACGAAGACCCGGCTTTGGAACGGCACTATCTGAGCACTCTTTTTTCTCGGCGCGTGGACGGCGTTTTGCTGGCGCCAACAAGCTCTCCCTCGGTTCACGAATCGCGGGTTCATAAGCGCTTTCCGATTGTTCTGATTGATCGCATTCCGCTGGGATTTATCGGGGATGCTGTCATGACAGACAACTTCAGCGCGGCCTATGATGGCACGCGTCATTTGATTGAACTTGGCCATCGCCGGATCGCGATCATCACCGGACAATTAAACCTCTCGAACGGTCTGGATCGTCTGGACGGATTTCGAAAAGCATTGCAGGAAGAACATCTTGTTCTGCCTGACGAGTATCTCCAGCGGGGTAACTTCCAACTGGAGAGTGGTTATCGATGCGGCTTGGAACTCATGCGGCTCCCCACGCCCCCGACCGCGATTTTTTCCTGCAACAACAAGATGACACTGGGGCTGATGCGGGCTCTGGGAGAGCTCCACGTGCATTGTCCGGAAGCCGTAAGCGTTCTTGGTTTCGATGATTTCGAATGGTCTGCCTATTTCACCCCTCGCCTGACCACGATCGCGCAACCCGCATATGAAATGGGCAGGCAGGCGATGCAGATCCTGTTACGCAAGTTGCAGGCGCCGGCGGAGGACCATGAGCTTGCTGAGGAAATCCCGGGAACAACCGTAAGGCTCAAGGCTGAATTAAGAGTCAGAGACTCCACAGCCGTTCCAGCTTCTGTGCACGAAGCGCAGAAGGAGAATACAACCACAGAGATCAGCCATTGAACCTGATTAGCACCTCGGTGGTTTTGGCCAGTCGTATGGGTAAGTCTCGCGGCATACAAGTCGGTGGGTCCCCAGGACGAAACAACTGAATAGTTTTTTTCGGAATTGCAAAGCGATTACACGCATGGACCCGGTCGTGAGGGCAAGCACCTGGGTTAGGACATAATCCGGCAGTTCAAGTTACCCAGTTGCCGCGCCCGCAAAGGGCACAGACGCGGGGCAGAGCCGATAGCCCCTTCAGTTCGACCCAGGGTGCGAGGTATTCGTCGTGAATCGGCTCATGCCTCATCAGGTCGGTGCTTAAGTACTTCTTGTTGTCGTCTGGAAATACGGTCACGACAACCGCGTCGCCCAGCATCTCCTGCACCTTTACCGCCGCCAGAAAATTACACCCGGACGAGATTCCGACTCCCAACCCCAGCGTCGATGCGAGTTTCTGCGCCATCAGGATCGAATCGCCGTCAGACACAGCAATGATTCCATCCAAGGCCGCCAGGTCAACGATCGGAGGAATGAATTCGTCCGAAATCCCCTGGATGCGATGCTTGCCGACCTTGCGCCCCGAGGAGAGCGTCGGGGACTCCGAAGGCTCAACGGGATGGACGCTGATCCTGGCATTCTTGCTGCGGAGAAATCGGCCCACGCCCATCACCGTACCGCCAGTGCCAACTCCGGCGACGAAAGCGTCGGGCACGCGTCCGGCAGCTTCCAGTTGCAGCCAAATCTCTGGCCCGGTGGTCGTTTCGTGCGCTTCGGCGTTGGCTTCGTTCGAAAACTGGCGGGGCAGAAACACGTCTCGATGGCTGGCTTTGAATTCCTCCGCCAGGTGAATGCTGCCCAGAAATCCGCCCTGCTCGTGGCTGACGGGTACGATTTCAGCACCATAGCTCGCGATTAGATCCTTACGCTCGCGACTCATCCAGTCCGGCATGAAGATTTTGACGGGGTGACCGAGAGCGCGGCCAATAGCAGCAAACGATATTCCGGTGTTGCCGCTGGTGGCCTCGGCGATGGTATCGCCGGGATGGAGTTGCCCGCTTCGATACGCCTCCTTCAGGATATGCAGCGCCATGCGGTCCTTTATGCTGCCCGTCAGGTTAAGCTGCTCGGACTTGGCATAGATCACACGTTGCTTACCGCGAAACTCGAAGGCGATCTCCAGCAGTGGCGTATTGCCGACGATCTGCGAAAGCCCCGATAACCGAGCGCTGCTTGCAGTATCGAACGTTGACGATGAAGTCATATCTCCTGCTCAACCTTCAAACCTTCAACCGACTGAAAAATCTATCGGACCAGGTACCAATTATCACTTTCGGGCTGCTGTAAAGCTACCGGCTGCCACCACCGTTACCTGTGCTCGATCCAGTATTCGCTCTTATCCGATCAAGTTTGGTCAGGTTCATATGTTTTCGAATCCAACCTCGGCCCCAGCATTCAATTCCTGGGAGACGTGCGCCGTGGATAACGGCCCGTAATCTTGCGGATAAACCCGTGAAAGCGATGGAAGCCCGCAGTCTCCGGGAAAAACATAAACGGACACTGCCCCGGAACCAACCGAATTCCCCGCTCCCGGCAAAACTGGACTGCCTTGGAGCTAACCGAGCCTTTGCCAACCGCCCGGTACATCCAAACCCGCCGGATGCCCGCCTCGGCGCAGTCGTTCACAACTGTTTCCGTGGCTTCGGGTGAAGTCATCAGCAGCACGGCGTCGACCGGAGGCTGGATGTCCTGCACCCGAGCGAAGCATCGTCGTCCCTGCACCTCAGCCGTGTTGGGATTCACGGGAACAACATCGTACCCACGGCGACAGAATTCTTCAAACAACTTCACGCTGAAATTCGCCGGGTCCCGCGAGATCCCCGCCATCGCAATGCGCTTCTGAGCCAGAAAATCCTCAATGGTTTCCATCGATACACGCTGAGTTGCCATATGTCCTCCTCTGCCGGACGCAGATTCCTGTGCGACCCGGTCACTGACTTATGCATTTCTAGTGTCGTGTCCCGTAAGTTCGTAGCATAACTGCCTCCGTCATCCTGACCCTGAGCGCAGCCGAAGGGAAGGACCTATGTATTTTGTTTGCATCACGCAAATCGTTGCCCCAACTCGGAAACAACGTCCGATTTCATTCGCGTGTTTCCGGAACACCACACTAAACTAACTGCTCGCGCCGCAAAAGTCAGTGATCGGGGACACGTGCGCGCAAACGCCCGCCCCGCCCGGCAGGTGAAGTAGCTGGCAGAACCCCTCACGCTCGTGTAGTCTCCTCTGTTCAAGACTAAACGCGATGGGCGACTTTGTTCCGATTGCCGCGATCGTGCTGCTGGTGCTGCTCGGTCCCTGGGCGCTGGTCTGGCGGGTTAACTCCAGGCGAAAGCGCGAACGCGCGGAAGATCAAGAGCGATGGCGGGAGTTGACCTCCCGTACTTACGCACTCGAACAAACCGTGCTGGCACTTCAGGCCCAAAGCTCCAGTCGCCCCAGTCGTTCCACTCCAACCGCGGAAGAAGCGACGCCGAAGACATCCGAGAGCCCGGCCGCGGCTTCGTACGCGCCGCCATTCCCCTCGCCAGATGTGGTTTCACCGCCGCCTGCGGTGCCAGTGGTTGAGCCCAGCCCCTCGGTACGAGTCGCCGAGAGATGGGTTACGCAAAAGACAATCGAACCTGCGGCCCCATATTCCTCTTCCTTAACCGCCGATCAATCGACCTCGCCTGCTCCCGCGCCAGTCACACCACTGCCTCCGCCCAGTTTCACCCCAGCGGAGTCTGCGCCGTCGCTGGCCGGCCGGTTCCAATCATCACTCAACGTCGAGGAGATGCTGGGCACGAACTGGCTGAACAAGTTGGGCATTGTCATCCTGGTGCTTGGCGTCGCGTTCTTTCTCGCCTACCAGCTCAAGGCGCTCGGTCCCGCAGGCAAAGTTCTGGTGGGATTCGTGACCGCCGGCGTGTTGCTGGGCGCGGGGATCTGGTTTGACCGGCGAGAACGTTACCGGATTTTGGCGCGCGCCGGGATCGGAGGCGGTTGGGCGCTGCTGTTCTTCACGGCCTACGCGATGTATCACGTTCCGGCGGCGCGGGTGCTTTCGTCGCAAGCTGTCGATCTGGCGCTCATGCTGGCGGTGGCCGCGGCGATGGTTGTGCACACTCTGCGTTATCGCTCGCAGGTGGTGACCGGGCTGGCGTTTCTGCTGGCGTTCCTGACGGTCGCGATCAGCCACTCCAACGTGTACAGCCTGTCGGCGGGCGCGGTGCTGGCAGCGGGCTTGGTGGTCATCGTCGGGCGCATGCAGTGGTTCGAGCTCGAAGTATTCGGCATCCTGGCCAGTTACCTGAATCATTATCTATGGCTGCGGCCGATCATCGAACCGATGCACGGGAAGCGGCATCCGTTTCCCGAATTTGCCGCGAGTGCGGGAATCCTGGCGTTGTACTGGCTGATCTTCCGCCTGTCGTATGTGTTCCGGCGGCCGGGCAACGAGAATGGCCGGCAGGAGCACATCTCCACCGTCGCGGCCTTGCTGAATACCACTCTGCTGCTGGCGCTGTTCAAGTATCAGTTGACTCACCCGGAGTGGGCGTTCTGGGCATTGCTGGCAATTGGAGCGATCGAAACGCTGCTGGGACAGTTGCCGATCACGCGGCGGCGCCGCAGCGCGGTGATCGTGTTGTCCACGCTGGGCGTGGTTCTGCTGATTGCGGCATTTCCCTTTCGCTACTCCGGTATGCGTTTGACGGTGCTCTGGCTGCTCGAGGCGGAGGCGCTGCTGCTGATCGGAGTGTGGACGAAGGAAGTTGTTTTCCGCCGCCTCGGAATGCTCGGAGCGCTGCTGGTCTCAGGCCAGACGATCGGCGTGGAGGCGGCACAAATCCTCGGCAGGCGTATGGATGGCGCGGATTTGCGCCCCGACTTTCGACTGGCGATTGTCTTCGCCGTGGCGGCCGCGGTGTTTTATGGAAACGCGCATTGGGTCCTGCGCCGGTGGGCCGATCTGTTTACCACCGAGTTTGACCGGCGCGTGATGCAGCGCCTGTCCTACGCCGCGTGCGTAATGATCTTGATTGCCGCGTGGATCGCTTTCCCCGAAGCATGGACAGCAGTCGCGTGGTGCGTACTGGGGCTGGGACTGGCGCTGGCCGGACGCCGCTTCACTTTTCCGGAGCTACGCTATCAGGCGAACTTCCTGGCGCTCGTTTCTGTGCTTCGCGTATTAGCCATCAACTTGGAAGCTACCGATAAGTATCGCGGCCTGACCTTGCGGCTGCTGACGATTACGCTCGTTTCCGCGTTGCTGTATGTCACGTCGAGGTGGAGCGGCGATTCCGATCGCAGCCGTGGGATCGCAATTGGCAAGCGTCTCTTTGGTTCCGGACAACTGGTGGGCGCGGCCTACACCTGGTCGGCGTCTATTCTGCTCGCTCTAGTTGCCTGGTACGAATTGCGCCCGGTCAGCGTAGCGGATGCCTGGCTCGTTGGCGGGCTCGTCTTGTTTGAACTCGGGCTGGAGCGAAAAAAGCTAAGCCTGCGATTGCAGGGGTACGCTGCATTTGCGGCCAGCTTTTTGCGAATCTTTTTTGTGAATCTGAATGCCGCGGGGAATCCCGGCGAGATCAGCCCGCGATTCTATACAGTCGTTCCCCTCGCGCTGGGCTTCTTCTACGCATATTGGAGGCTGCACGAGAGTAGCGAGGATCTCCATCCGTCAGAACGCAGGTTCAGAGCAGCCGACGTCTGCTGCTGGCTGGGCACGATTACCTTTGCCGCGCTCATGCGGTTTGAACTGGAAGCAGACTGGGTGGCGGGTGCGTGGGCGGCGCTTGCCTTTGCGTTGCTGGCGATAGCGTGGCGCAGCGAGCGCAGAGTGTTCCTGTACCAGGGATTGATGCTCGCGGTGGGAGTGCTGTTCCGGACTGTGCTGCACAATTTTTACGAACGCAGTTACTTTCCGGCGCCGGCGTGGCAGAGCCGCTGGATCACAGTGGGAACAGCCGTCGCGCTGCTCCTGGTGGCGTTGCCTTTCGCATTTCAGCTGCGCAGGAAGAATGAGCCGAGTGAGGAAACCGGACTGGTTCGTCTTTTGCAGGGGATGGTCCGGCGTCCAGAGCAGCTCTTTTTTTTCATCGCAGTTGGGCTGCTGACGGTGCTGCTGGCGCTTGAGATGCGGCACGGCATGGTCACTCTCTCCTGGGGCGTGGAGGGCGTGGCGGTTTTCGTGCTGGCCCTTTGGCTCAGCGAGCGCAGCTTCCGGCTCACGGGATTGGGGCTGTTGCTGCTGTGTGTGGGCAAGATTTTGCTGGTCGATGTGTGGCGGCTGGACCCGCGCGACCGGTACCTCACGTTCATCGTGCTAGGCGTGGCCCTGCTGCTGGTCTCGTTCCTGTATACCCGGAATCGCGAGGCGTTGCGCCAATACTTATGAAGCGCTGGATCACATTCGCGGGGATCGTGCTCTTGGGCGTAGCGTCCGTCGTGGTGAGCGAGCGGCGGAAAGTGGACGTGCCTGCCAGTCCCGCCGCGTTGTTGTATCTGGTTGCCGACACCGAGCAGGAACTGACGCGAATGCCGGTAAGTTTCACGCGCATTTCGGACGAGGAAGAGATCCGCATCGGAAATGAACTGGCGCGGTTCTACGCCAGCCGGGGAAGAACGGGAAAACACGCCGGAAGCCGCCATCGTCCAGCACTACCTGTCGCGCGTGGGGGCGCAGGTGGCCCGCAATGCGCATCGTAAATTGCCCTACAAGTTTCACTACATTCCGGGTTTGTACTTCATCAATGCTTTTGCGCTGCCGGGCGGGCATGTTTACGTGGGTGGCGGGTTGCTGGAACTGATGGATAGCGAAGATGAACTGGCAGCGGTAATCGGGCACGAGATCGAGCACATTGATCACTACCATTGCGCCGAACGTGTGCAGCGCGAGCAAGCCCTGCGCAGGATTCCGCTGGGAGGGTTGGTGGCTTTACCCATCGAAGTGTTCGAGGCAGGATACAGCAAAGATCAAGAGCTTGAGGCGGACCGCGAGGGCACGCGGCTGGCAGTGGAAGCGGGATACTCGGCCAACGGAGCCATCCGCATGTTCGAAGTCTTCGGGCGGTTATACGAGGAGTACCAGACCAGGGCGAAGACGCCACCGGAAGAACTATCGCGCGTGGCGCAGCAGACGCTGCAAGGATATTTCCGCTCCCATCCGCTGCCCTCGGAGCGCATCGCCCAGGTACAGAAAATGATCGCCAGTGAAGGCTGGACGGCGCGCCCGGAGCGCGATCTGGCGGTGGCTTACATCTTCTGGACGGCCAGAGCGCGGAAAGCGCTGGAGGCAAGAAAGTATCCGCAAGCCGAGCAACTGGCAAATCAATCTCTGCGACTGCGGCCCGATCAGCCGAAAGCTTTGCAGTTACTGGCGCAAGCGCAATTCGCACAGGCAAATTTTTCCGGAGCAGCGGAAGCATACCGCAAGATTCTTGAGATCGACAAAACCTCGCATCCAGAGATTATCGCTGCTTATGCACAGGCTCTGGCCGCGGCGGATCGCAGAAGCGCGGCGACGGAGTTCCGCCAGTGGGCGGAAAGCATCAAGGGCGAGAAGTCGTTCGAAATCGACGTGGCAGCGGCTGGGCTCGCGCTGCTAGCCGGAGACCCCGAGCCCGCTCGTAAGCTGGAGGTCGAACTTAGGCAAAGCGGCGACGGCCGGGCTCCCCTGTGGATTGGCGAACTCGGCTGGTGGCACTATCGCGATGGGAATTATCAGAAAGCGGTCGAATTACTGTCTGACGCATCGCAGCAGCGCCCCAGCGATATCGAGTTACGGCTGCAACTGGCATGGGCGGAGATAGAAATCCGGCGCTACGGCGACGCGTTGCAAATGGTGCATAATACCGGCTACGCAGCGGGGATCGAGCCCGAAAAGGCGATGGTGCGAGCCGTGGCGCGCTGGCAGGCGCAGGAAAAGGACCAGGCACTCGTTGATTTCAACGCAGCGCTGGCCGGGGAGCCGGAGTGGGAAAATTCGAGTTGGGTCAAGCCGCTTTGCTCGCCCCTGGTCGCACAAAGCATCCAGGAGATGCAGGCTGAGCGCGAGCGGCGAAGAGAAAAAACGAGGGTAGCCGCACCCACTTAGGCCACGCCGCAGTCCAGTCGCGTTCCACTTGCAAATCATCGAGAACAAATGGCGGAAGCGTGTGTGAGTCGAACACACCGGCGACATCGAAGATGCCGCCCGCCGGTTTTGAAGACCGGGACGATCACCGGACCGCATGCGCTTCCGTGGTTTCCCGAGCAAGTTCGTGGAGAGGTTCGTTTGCACCGTAACACGAACTACTTCGGCTGCGCCACCACTCGCAGATAGGGCTTCAGCGTCTTCCAGCCGCCGGGATATTTCTGCCTGGCCTGCTCCTCTGAAACCGATGTTGGGATGATCACGTCCTGCCCCGGCTTCCAGTTCACGGGCGTGGCCACGTTGTACTTCGCGGAGAGCTGGATCGAATCCAGCACGCGCAGCACTTCATCGAAATTGCGCCCGCTGCTCATGGGGTAGATCAGCATCAGCTTGATTTTCTTGTCCGGACCAATCACGAACACCGTGCGCACCGTGGCATTATCGGCCGCCGTACGGCCCTCGCTGGTGGTTCCAGCCTCGGCGGGCAGCATGTCATAGAGCTTTGCCACCTTGAGTTCCGGATCGCCGATCATCGGATAGGTCACCTTGTGGCCCTGCGTTTCTTCAATGTCGGCGGCCCACTTGCCGTGGCTGGTTACCGGGTCCACGCTCAGCCCGATAATTTTCGTGTTGCGCTTGGCAAACTCCGGTTCCAGACCCGCCATGTAGCCCAGTTCGGTCGTGCATACCGGAGTGAAATCCTTGGGGTGCGAAAACAGGATGGCCCAGCCGTCGCCAATCCATTCGTGAAAGTTGATGGTGCCTTGCGTGGTTTCGGCAGTGAAGTTGGGAGCTTCGGAATTGATGCGTAGAGACATAGTCGTTCCTCGCGTAGTTTTCTTGGAAATTAAAGGATGCCCGGCGCGTTTAAACCCCACTACATTAGTAGAGATAGAATAGCCACCGGCCAGCAGCCCGTCAAGCGGGGGCCATGCCGGTTCCGGCGGGGATTATGGTATCGCATCGGGCCGCGATTATGCCTTGGCCCGTTACCTGCGGCCCGATAAAATCTCAGGCATGGCTGCTTCGGCACGAAAGCTCTCTCTGATCCATCTCCCCATGGTGCAGGTCGATGTGTTTGCCGGCCGCGCCCTCACCGGTAACGCGCTGGCCGTTTTTCTCGACGGTCGCGGCCTCAGCACCGAGCAAATGCAGGCCTTGGCACGCGAGACCAATCTCTCCGAAACTACTTTCATTCTTCCCGCAGACGCCGCAACGGAAAAGAGTCGCGGCGTGCGCGTGCGCATCTTCACCGTTGAGGAAGAACTGCCTTTCGCTGGACACCCTACGCTCGGCGCCGCTTTCGTTCTGCGTGGCCAGACCGGCGCATCCGAAGTCCGGCTCGATCTGAACGTCGGCACAGTTCCCGTGCGCTTCACCCAGGAAACATCGCAGCCCGTTTTCGGAGAAATGACACAGAAAGATCCCGAGTTCGGCGCGATCCACAACCCGGAGGACGTCGCGCGTCTCACAGGCCTGAGTGCGGCTGACTTCGACGACTCCGTGCCCATCCAAACCGTTTCCACCGGCGTTCCTTTCACCATCGCCGCGCTGCGCTCGCTGAAGACGCTGCAGAACCTTCGCCTCGATCTCGCCGGCGCCGCCGAATATCTCGCGCCGAGCGGCGGAAAGTTCTTTTATTTTGTTTGCCGCGAAACCGTCGATCCCAAAGCCCGCCTCCACGCCCGCATGCTCTTTTACAACGGAGAAGATCCGGCCACCGGGTCCGCCGCCGGATGCTGCTCCGCCTGGATGGTCGCGCACGCCGTTGCGGCCAGCGATGAGCAGGTCCTGATCGAGCAAGGCCTCGAAATGCACCGTCCCAGCAGCATATTTGTTCGCGCCACAAAGCGGAAGAATCCGCAGGGTAATCGGCAGGATAACTATGTCGCCAATGTGCGTGTCGGTGGAAATTGTGTAGAAGTTCTCCGCGGCGAATTCACGCTCGCCATCTAGCGGATCGAAACCCTGCGCCAGTCGCGGCTCTCAGCCCGATGGCACGATCTTCCCTCGCACGGGAGTGCCATTGGCGAGCGCGCTACTTTACCCGCGCTTCAATTCTATTTAGCATTCACCTCGCTCCCGGTTCTCAAAAAAAAAGGAAATCAGGCATCGAATTCATAAAATATTTGTGACGACAATCTCCCGGTTACGCCAATGAAGCCCAAGAAAACGATCCTTTGTGTGGACGATAACGAACAGTCACTCTCCATCCGCAAAATTTTGCTGGAAACGCGGGGTTACCGCGTGCTCGCGTGCAACAGTGGCGAAATGGCCCTCGAAGCCTTCCGCCGCGGCGGGGTTGATCTGGTGCTCACCGACCTCATCATGCCCGGCGTGGATGGTTCGCGGCTGATCGAAGAAATCAAAAGTCTTTCTCCGCAGACTCCGGCCGTGCTGATCTCGGGCCGAACCAAAATCTACGAGCGCGAAACCGTCGCCGATGTTTTTCTCTCCAAGGGAATGTACGAGCCCGCCGACCTGCTGGAACGCATTCGCTTGTTGCTGGTGCGCAAGCGCGGCCCCAAGCGCCAGGTTGAACTTCGGCCCCGTGCCGTGGACGTGGAACACGCGACCGTGGCGTAGAACGGCATTGAATCATTGCGGCATTTAGACATTGAGCCATTAGAGTTCTCAATGATTCAATGATTCAATGACTCGATCTCTCAATGACTCAATGTCTCAATGATTCAATGTCTCAATGACTCAATGACTCAATGTCTCAATGACTCAATGTCTCAATGACTCAATCACGCTTGTGATATGGTTTTCACTGGATGCCGGCCTTCATTGAAGCCAGAGAACTCCGCAAAACCTACCGGGTTGGCAAAGTGGATGTGGCCGCCCTGCGCGGTGTCTCCTTCAGCGTGCAGAAGGGCGAGTTCGTCACGGTCGTGGGCCCTTCGGGCAGCGGCAAGTCCACGCTCTTTTATCTGCTCGGCGGACTGACCCACGCCGACTCGGGAAGCGTCACCATCGAGGGCGTGGATTTCGCCACGCTTTCCGACGGCGAGCGCACCCGGTTGCGCAAGAGCAAGATCGGATTCGTCTTCCAGAAATTCAATCTTCTGCCTACGCTCAGCGCCCGCTCGAATATCGAGATCGCCGTTGACATCGCCGGATTGGGCAGGCCCGATCCCGTGTTCCTGAGGAAGATCACCGACATGCTCGGCATCGCGCAACGTCTGGAGCACCGGCCCAACGAGCTTTCCGGCGGCGAGCAGCAGAGAGTCGCGCTCGCCCGGGCTCTCATCAACCGCCCTGCCATCGTGCTCGCCGACGAGCCCACCGGCAACCTGGATTCGAAAAGCTCGGGCATTGTCCTCGACATGCTGCGCCAGTCGAACAAGGATTTAGGCCAGACCGTGCTCATGATTACGCATAATCCCGAAGCCGCCGATTATGGCGACCGCATCGTCCACATGCGCGACGGCCAGGTCGTAGCGCCCGATGAAGATCCGCAGTGGTCGCCGCATCATCCAGCTGAACACTTGCAACCCTGACGGATCTCTATGGCGAATCCCGGCAAATTCACAAAAATAGTTCGGTTTACCGTCGCCCCGCCGCAGCGCTGCTCGTGCTCTTTCCCCGCGTCGCGCGGGCGCGGGGCTCTTCGCCCGACGCTGGGAGCCGTTTGCCGAGGCGTGGGTGCCCTGCTGCCGCGAAGAGGGGCGTCACCATCTCATGGCGATGCTGTGATGCCCGCCAAAGATCATATTGGGCCTGCATGCCGATCCATAGTTCGGGGCTGGTGCCAAGGGCATCGGACAGCTTCAGCGCCATGCTTGCAGAAATTCCCGCGCTGCCATTCAAGATGCGCGATAGGGCGACCCGAGTCACCCCAAGGTGCCTGGCGGTGCCTGTGACCGACATCGCCCCCAGATACTCTCGAAGAACTCTTCCTGGATGTGGCGGATTGTGCATGCGCATAAAGACCTCTCAGTGGTAGTCCTGATAATCCACCAGAACGGCATCTTCACCTTCGAATATAAACGTCAGCCGCCAGTTGCCGCTGACCTCCACCGACCAGTGGTTTTCCAGATTGCCGTGCAATGGATGCAGCCTCCAGCCGGGTGCGTTCATGTCCTTCTCCGATTTGGCGTTGTCCAGCGCGAAAAGTTGCAGCTTCAATTTATCCGCATGCTTTGGCTGAATTTTCGCCTTCGACCCGGTTTTGAAGAACTGCTCGACACCCTTATGCCGGAAGCTCTTGATCACTGCATAGTGTATACTGTAACTATACAGAGAGTCAACGAGCGGCTTCTCAAGAAGCCCAATAACATCGGCAATCGTGAACCGCGTGGCACGTCGCCTGAACACCACCAGCGATCTCTTCGACGCTGAGCGGGCGCCCGTTCGGGTGCATTGGCGCCAAATGAGCAAGTGCTGTAAAATAGCAACGACGAGCGGGAGTAACTCAGTGGTAGAGTGCGACCTTGCCAATTCTCTCCTATTCAATACTTTCAACAACTTAACAGGCTCACGGGGACTGCCAAGTACCTGAAAATACGTGCGAGACAGGTGTCTCAACGGGTGCCAGTGCGGGTGCTACGAAAAAGTGCAAAGTCGCACTCTAAAACGCGACCCGCCACGAGTCGCACTCTCCACAATAGAAGCACCCGCTCCCTTGCAGAGCAAAGCCCGCCGACAAGAGCGGGCCTCGTGGTGAAGTGATCTTCAATAGCCGCCCATCGTCGCTACCTCCAAAGAGATCGAATTTGAAGGAAGCGGTAACGGGAAGAATTGTTCAAACCTCTCGTATTCGACGCGCACGTTCGAGGCTGCGCTCGGCGTCGGAGGAGTCTCGGTCTTCTTCGGAATTGCCAAGTTGAGCCTCTTGCGCTTCTTGTAAGGCTTCCTCTGCATCGGCACGGGATTTCCGCTCAGAAAACTGTCAGCCAGCAGATGCAGACGATTGTGCGTTCGAGTGAATTGGCTGTTTGTCATACCGAGGGAATCGGCAGTCGTTCCGTGCTCTCCCGCCACAAGCAGCGTTTCGATTGCTGGTGCGGAACTTGGGTCTTCCCGCCGCACAAAATCGACAAATTGCCTGAGAAAAGCCCTATCTCGATCTCGCTTTTCGGAAGCATTTGCGGCCCTTCGCAAGTATTCCGAGTGCGAGTGGCAATATTCATCATCGGCAGAACAGGGGTCGTCCCATTCCGTTTGTGTATCAAGCGACAAGTTTCGTGGGTTCGACAGCGCATCTTTCATGCGCTTCGAGTGGAGGCTTCTGAACTTGTTGGAGAGGCAGAGATTGATGTAGTTCTGGAACCGAGCTTGGTTCGCGCCGTAGTGCTTTGCGGGATCGAACGTCTGCACGACATCCCGCTTGCCTGACTCTCTGAACTTGGATTTTAACGGCAGATGTTGCAGTTGGACGAGCAGGTCTTGCGTCCAGTCCTCCAAGTCCTCCTTCTGGGCGGATGCATCCGCGTGCCTCCTGACCCAAGTTCGGACGAACTGCGGAAACCGCTCGCGGAACTCATCGAAGTCCTTCGGGACGACGAATCCGTCGTGACCGATGTACCGACCGTCTCTGATCGTGAAGGGGTCGGACTTGTACGGCACATTTTCAACAGGAAAATTGGGGAAATTGATGGGTTGATTTTCGCTTACGGCGGTATTGCTCTGCATGGAGGCATCTCCTTAGAGAGGATTTGAACTACATGCGAGCAAGCGTAGGAGGTCGAGACGAACTGGCGACGAGGGTTCAGCAAGCGTTGATGCTGCCGACGAAGAAGCAGGCCGAGCAGATTGTGGACGTGGTGATCGGCAGCTTAGAAGCCACTTTGCTTAACAATCTGGGAACGGATGGGTTCACGCTCAAGCTGAACAGCCTTGGCAAATTCTCAGTCCGTCACAAACGGGGGATTCTCAGGAAGATTCCATTCACGGGCGAGACGATACTGACCAAAGATAGGCGGAAGGTCAGGTTTGTGAGCTTGGGGCTGCTTCGCCAGCTAGAAAAAGTCAACTGAACAGCCCATTCAGAGGACTCAATGTCGAGCCTGCAACAGAACAGACTCACGGTGGTAGTCGAGAAAGCGTTTTTGTCCTTCGGTGAATGTCCCCACGTTGATTACACGATCTGTTTCTATTCCCATTCGAGTCAACGATGGAACATCGGCGACAGGCGAGACGATCACTACACCCGAATCCTCGAAGCCGATAAAGCCGCGATCAAAAAGATGGTCCATTGTCGGAGTCAGAAGAAGTCCGTTCTCGCCGTTGAGCCTCTCCTCGTTGTCGGAATCCCGCCACGGCTTGCAATGGCTGGCGCGTAAGTGGATTGGGTTCGTTACGCCTGTGATCCTGCACTTACCCTCAATCTCCATGACTCGCTGTTTGAATAGACCTTGGCCCCGTCGTGCGACGATCAGTGCCTCACGTTCTGTCTCTGGGATTCGACTGTCAGATTCGATTTTCGACTCGATGTGATGCTCCCACAGTTCCACATCACCATTCTCGATCTGCATGGGCTTCTCGGGCACCGATCCGACACTCCGATTTTTCAGAATGGACGCCTCTTTACCAATCAGGCCGATGAGTACATCAGCCAGATCAGGCGGCAATTCGGTCAGGTAGATCGACTGAACACCGTTCCCCGAGTTCTGCAACGGCGAATAACGCGATGGCAGCAAGCCTCGTAGCAAGCTGATGTGGTCTTTAGGCCGAATCTTGTTCCCGAGGGAAACGAAATTGACTCGAACCCGCCAACCAATGGCTTCCCAATTCAGGCCAACTCCCCCGAATTCGGCAGGTTTTGGGGATTCATAACAATAGGAAGCCACTATTCCCAGAGCGACTATGCGGGTGTCAACAAAGGAAAAAACGAGGTCCCACGGTGCTACTTCCCGCATGAACTCATAAAACGGATTGCGTGCACCGTTGGCATTGCGCTTCGGCGACCAAAGATAACCGCCCGCGATCTCGTGCCGATATGTCTGGTTCTGGTTTACCCACCAGTAGCGCACGTTGGCTTTGTTCTTTCCAGAACGGATGGGCTCGCTTCGTCGAAAGCCATCGTACTCGAACGGCTGCCGATCAGCTAGGGCTGCCTAACTGTCGCATTGAGGCCCCTCTCCAAAGCCCCACCATTCCACGGCGATTTGGTTAGTAGACGACCTCAACCCGCATTCCAGTGTCTCAATCCCTGCTTTTGGCCTTTGTGACCACGCTGGCGGCGGCATCCTCGGCGGCTCCCGCCCGCTAAACACCCCCACTCAGCAGGCGGAAATTGTCATTCCTTAGCACTAGGCGAACAAAAGACGAAAGTGCTAGACTATCCCCGTGGATGAAGGTCGCAAGCGCGTTCTCCTGATCGCGGCGAGCATCCTTGCCGCAAGAAAGCTCGCGAACTGGGACGGGCGACCTTCCCCTGTGCTTGAGTCCGCCATCGCGGATGCCATCGCAATCGCAGAGCGGATCATGGCGAGGATCGACAGCAGATGGCCGTCACGGAATTGACGAGGGCAACTAGCCCCCTTTCCCAGTGGATGTGGCGCAAGCAGAAACAGGCAGCAAAAAATAAGGGCCGCTGACAGGCGGCCCCCAAGATTTTCGTCACTTCCTATGACGTGGGAGAAGAGTATCATAAGGGGCTTCCCGTGACCGCACATCAAATTTCTGTTGCCGAGTCTTTCTTTCGCAACTTGGATGCGCGAGCCATGCCGCGCTACACCTACGGGGAGGCGTCTCGCTATCTTGGGATTCCAGAATCTACTTTGCGTGCATGGTTTGTGGGAATGTCGTATGGCAAGCTGCCAGACCAAAAGTGGTTCACGCCATTTCTAGTTCCGTCTTCGCCCGACCTGCTTTCTTTCTACGATATTTCCTCTGCTCATGTACTGCTGGCAATGAAGAAGAAGGGCGTCTCGCAGGAAGACCTCCGATGGATCGTGCAAGTACTTCGCAACGACCGCCGTTTTGATTCTCGTTATCCGCTTCTGGGAAGAAACTTCTGGCTCTTCGGGAAAAGAATTGTAGTCAAGGAACTCGGAAAACGATTGACGTTGTCTAGAAGAGGAGTCCAGTTGGGATTGAGGGAGATTATAGACAGATTCCTATCGCGGCTGGAAACGGATAAGGACAGGATGCCCGTTCGGCTAAGTCCGCTGCGGACTCTACATGAACGCGGCAAAGGCTACATCGTAATAGACCCGAATTTGGCGAGTGGTCGTCCAGTCATCAAGGGCACAGGAATAGCAGCTGAGGTTATTTTCAAGAGAAAGAAGAGCGGTGAATCCGAAGCCAGATTGGCAAAGGATTACCGCATTAGCCCACGTGCCGTCAAAGAGGCGATTAAATACTTCCCTGCGAGGAAGGCGGCCTAAGGCCCGTTATTTTCTCGACCGCAATCTGGGTTCGTTTTATCTCCCAGCACAGTTGAGAGCGGCGGGTCTTGACATCACTATTCACGATGATCTGTATGTGCAAACTGAACGTGATCCGTGGATATTTTACGAGTGCGGGAAACAAGGCTACATCGTGGTCACAAGCGACACGGAGTTTATAAAATCATTTCCGCACATGGCGGCTATAGCCTTGGCGCAAACCACCGTCCTCGCGTTCAGCAATAACAATTACAAATCCGAGGTACGCGGGAATGCCTTCCTGAGCGCTCTACCCAAAATCACCGCTGCATTGTCGAAACACAGGAAAAGGCGCAAGAATAGGTACTTCATCGCTGTAATCGGAATGCGTGGCTCATTGACAATCAAAATCGAAGGCCCGCTTCCGCATCGCAAGACCTGCGATGCCAAGGACTGGGAGAGTTACGAGCGTGTTTGTGCAGCAGAAGGGGTCTTGGTATTAGCCCCCGAACACTAAGCCGCCTATTTCTTCTTCCCCGCCCGTACCCACCATCCTCGACGATTTCCGCCAATCACTCGCTGCGACGAGCCGCCATCAGCGATATTTCCAAGCGATCAAAATGGGGGTGAAATCTCAATTCGGTTTTAGCGAAGCGACCACGCTCGCTGCGCTTGCAAACTCAGGAATGAAGGCAGCAACGTCCTCGTACAAAAGCACGACATCAAAGCTTGTCGCTTCAGCAGGGTGACGGAAAACGAAGGCGGCGGGGGCAAGGAGTATGGTCTGGAAGTCCACATAGCGCCAAGCTTTCATTCTGTTTGTCGCTCTCTTGCGGTAGTTCTCCGCCTGATTCGGTTCCCACTTTCGATGGGCGGTTTTATTTTCGATGTGTAGGGCGTAGCGTTCACAATTTGAGGCATCTCGGAACATCAAGAGAATGTCGGTTTCCGAGTCCTTCTTCGTTTCGGGGTCTCTGTACCATCGTTGGTGCCATTTTTCATCAGTGACCAGATCAAGACTTCGGTCGGCGAACTTGGTCTTCCCGATCAACCAATTTCGGAATGATGGGGAAGTGCTGACTTCGCGCCAGAAGCACTGATCTAGGGTTAATTCGTCCACAAACACCCCCTTGAGGCCCGCAATGTGCTGACCTCAGTCCACAAAGATAACGCTTAGAATAGCTCGTGGCTGTGATCTGGAGACCACCATTGCCCTCCAAGATAGGGTGAGGCCAGAGGTAAACAGATTCAAAATGACCCTGACCGAATTCCGCGCATCACTCAGCGCATCCGAGCCGCCCGCTGGACTCACGCCCGCCCTCGCGGGTCTTTGGTGGGATGCCAAGGGCGATTGGACGCGAGCACATGAATCTGCCCAGCAGGACGAAGGCCGCGATGGGTCGTGGGTGCACGCTTACCTGCATCGGAAGGAAGGCGATCAGGGAAATGCAGCCTATTGGTACACGCGGGCGGGAAAGCCAGTTTGCAGAGAGCCGCTCGATGCGGAGTGGCTGGACATCGTAAAAACGCTGCTCGAATAGGGCGCAATTTCAGTGGTCTTTTGCTTCGATTGTTGGTACTCTAATTTTGGCATCAGATGACTCTCTGAGCTTCTGATGACTATTACTTGGCAAGCATACGCTGCCAGACAGGAAGTACCCCATGCTGTTTCCTACCAAGGTAGTAGAACTCAATCCTAGAGACAACGAACACATCAAGCGGCTGAACGACCCAGCCGAGGCTGGACTCTTTCACCTTGAGGCGTGGCTGCCGTTTTCAGAAGCCGCGAAGTTGGATCGGGGCAATGCGAACGTAAGACCTGCTTCCGAGCGCAAGAAACCATTCCGCAACATGGTGGACACGGTAGAAAAAAGCCCTTCTACCTTCCACTTGAAAAATCGGGGAATCATTTACCGCTGCGACAAGTTCGAGTTTGACAACAAGAAAACGGTGCTGCGTGTGACGGTTCCCGACATCACTCCAGATGAATTTGATGACCTTGAAAACGGTGAGCCCAAGTTTGGAATCGCCGATGGCGGTCACACCTTCGAGGTCATTCAGCAAACGATGGCGCGAGTCAATGAGTTGAGCGAGCGCGAGGGCTGGACGGAGCCGTTTGTGCGGGTTCACTTCTTGGCTGGTCAAGCATTCGAGAGCGGTGAACTTGAGCAACTTGTCGAAGCGTTGAACACGTCTTCTCAGGTGCAGCAGTTCACTCTCGACGAATATCAGAACAAGTTCGACGAGCTAAAGGACGCCCTGCAAAAGGGTGGCTTCGATCCGAGCGTCGTCGCGTTTCGCGAAAATGAAGAAAAGGAATGGGATGTTCGCGAGATAGTTCAGCGGCTCGCTTGTTTCTTGAAGGAACGCTGGAAAACCACTCAACCAGCGTCCATGTACAGGTCGAAAGGCAAGGCCCTCGACTTGTACACTAACGAAACCACGCATGAGGAGTTCCGCAAGCTTTACGATGTGGCTGCCGATGTCGTTACGTTGCCTGAATTCATTCAGTCTGAATTCAGCAAGGATACGGGCAAGGGCCGCAAGTTCGGCAAACTCCGAGCCGTGAAGACGCTCAAGAAGCCTCTGACCCCTGCTGGCACGCACTACACGACTGACCACGAAATGGACTTGGCGGCGTCCTTGCCGATTGCTGCCGCGTTCAGAGAGTTGTTGGAACTGAAGGGCGACCGATACTACTGGAAAGCTGACTACAAAGAAGTGTTCAAGCTCGCTGGCGATGAGCTATACAAGACACTCTTGAACAAGGTCAAAACTGCGAAGGGCGTGAACAGTCTCGGAGCGGACACCGAATATTGGACTCAGTGCGCCAATATCGTTCTCCGCGCCAAGTACGAAGTCTTGAATAAATCGAACGGCTAGTCAGTTCGCCCAAGAAAGCCCGACTCAACGTCGGGCTTTCTTGCGCCTCAGAGAAGGGTCAGCATCTAGAGCGACCTTCATGGTTTGTCGAATCTCTTGTCTGCTCGCTACTTGCCTGCTGTTTCCGATGCCGCCTCGGGAAGGCTTTCATCCTCAAAGAAGTCCGAGTCGATACGCTTCACCACGTAACTGTTCACCGTCGAAACTCCCACGCCATAGTCGAACATCAGTTCGGTCAGTCGTGCACCGTCGATGAGAATAACTTTGGTTTCGACACCCTCGGCATATTCTGTCGCGTCTTTAGAGAAGGTCGAGGTTGTGATGAAGATGCCCTTCCGCGCTCTCTTCCCGTGCAAAGCCCCAACGAACTTCTGAATTTCGGGCCTTCCCACGGTAGTGTCGTCCCACTTCTTTGCTTGGATGTAGAGAAGATCGAGCCCAAGCTTGTCTTCCTTGATGACGCCGTCGATGCCGCCGTCACCCGCTTTTCCTATGGCTTTTCCTGCGTCGGCCAGCGAGCCACCGTACCCGATAGTCGTGAGGAGCTTCACGACCAGCCGTTCAAAGAATTCAGCGGGACATGCCTTCACCCGCGCCAGAAGTTCCTGTTCGGCCTGCCGCCGCAGCTTCAGAGAGCCAGAAGCCAGTAGCTCTTCTGGCGTTTCGGTGATTGATTCAGGCGATTCTGGCGGTTCCGCATCAGTCGGTGTCCTTTTCGGGGAGTGGAATTCAAGGAACTCGGGGAATTGGCGCAGGTACGAGACATTGATGGCCTCAGGCTTCTCGGCAAGAACAGCCTTACCACGATCTGTGATCTGAAACTGTCCGCGCTGCGTGTATTGGATGAGCCCAGCCTTCTTCAGGTAAGTACGAGCCCAGCCGAGTCGGTTGTCGAAGATTTCTTGGTTCCCACTCGGGAGAAGCTCCTTGCGCTCGTTTTCCGTCAATCCAAATTTCTTTGCAAGCTCGCTCAGCGCTTCTCTCTTCGTGTGCACCTTACCATCTGCCGCAGTCTTCAACAGCGGTAGCATCAGCGATTGGTAGTCTGGAATGCTCATATAGATTGACTCGTTCGCTGGGTAAGCATCGGCGAATTTCTCAGATCAGCGCCTCGCTGCAAATGATCCTCGGAACTGGCTTGTCCTGCTCGATTCGCTGTCGGTCAACCCAGTCGCGGATATTGTGCTGCTGGTAGATGCGTACCAGTTCCTTGAGAAGGTGCTCTCCGACCATGTTGTTTCGGCGAATCAGGTTCAATTCCTTCTTGACAGCACTGGTTAGATTTTGTGCTCGGAACGCTCTCTCCAACACATTGATCTGCGCTTTAACATCCTCGTCTTCTGTCCCACCGAAAAGGATACGGAGTTCTCGCAAAACGTACCGTTGTCCGTGTGTCAAAGACACGGTGTGTTCGCGCTCGGCCTCGCGATGCTTCACTTCCTCCGCAAACTGCCTCTTTACCCGCATCACCGCTGCGTTGTAATCGCTGGGGAACTTCTCTGTCGGTGTCTCAGGGCCGCACTTGATCGCTCCGAGCACTTTCGGGATGTCCCTAGAAACGACCTCTCCCTTGCTGTCCAAGAGGAACAATTGCTGGTAGCGGTCAGCCTGACAGAAGACGTAAAGCCTCTTGCGGAGCGGAGAAGCCATAGCTGCCCGAATGCCGTCGCGCATGTTGGCGATCCGCTCGTATTCCTCTGGTCTTTCCTTGCGAAGCTGGCGCAGTATCTCTTCCGCTTCATTCAGATCGACGAAACTCTCCTCTTCGTCTTCCTCGAAAAGACTCAGGTTCTTGCCCTTCTTTTCGTAGATCGCATACATTGCCTCTTCATTCAACCGCTCAGTGCTGTCGAGGATGGCAGAGTCTTCGCCAATGGTGTCGTGAATCTCCTGAACGCGGTTGTGGAGCTTCTGGCGCAGGCCGAGATTCCGATCTAGTCCAGTCTCAGGCAAAAAGTTGAAACCGTAAACCTGATCGAAGTCGCTGCCGATGCGATCAATGCGACCAAACCGCTGAATCAAACGCACTGGGTTCCAGTGCAGGTCGTAGTTGATGATCTTGTTACAGTCTTGCAGGTTCAGACCTTCAGACAAGACATCCGTCGCCACTACAGTGCTCAGTTCCGTTTCCCCAGCCTGAAACTTGTACTCGGGGTTCGCCTTAGGAGCAAATCTACCCACGACTCTCGCTTTACTCTTGTCGCCGCTGAAAATAACCTCAAGCTCGTCCTTCTTGACATGGGATTTGAGGTTGTCGAAAAGATAGCGGGCTGTGTCTGCATATTGGGTAAAAATCAACCGCTTCCCGCTCTTCAGCGGTTCCTGATCCAGACGCTTGATGAGCGTTTGTAGCTTGGCATCCTGCTCTGGCTTGATCGGCTCGACGAGGGAGAGAACCTTGTCGAGAATCTTGATGTCGTGCTCGATGTGAGCGCGAAGTGTCTTGAGATCGAAGTCATCCGCGTTGTAAGTCGTGGAGACACTTCTCAATTGCTCCACCAAATCAACTTCTTCGTTCGCGGTCGGACTCGTACAGTAGCGTCTGGGCGTCTTCTCCAGCAGGAACGAAACCACCGTCTAGGGCCTTGAGGAAAATATTGTGTATTTTCAGCAGCCGTCGCACCGTCTCCTGAAAAGCGAAGACGCTGGACTCGAACCGCTTGAACAGCAGGACTCGAATTAGGCCGCGCAGGTTCGCTCCTGCCCTGTGCAGGCTGGCGTAGGGCTCGTGCTTCTGCTTCCCGATCTTTACGTAACGCCACAAACCATAACGAGCATAGGTGAGTTCTGGAGGGAGAGGATCGGATGTCGTTTTGCGTGGTTTCCCCAGATAGCCGCGCAGTTCTTGATAAAGCCCGCGATACGTGTCTTCAATGCTGTATTCAATAGTGTCCAGTTCGCGTCGAGGAAAAAACTGGTGCTTGCCAGCGACGAGTACATACGCCCGCTTGTCCCCGTCCATGTACTCGCGGAAGCGAGAGGGATCGACGGGCTGGTGGGTGACGGAATCGTATCCATACCAGCGGAGGATGTGGTTCCTCGTGCGTCGAATCAGAATGTGCGCCAGAAGATCGGGCAACCGCCTGCCGCCGCTCTCAATCAGCTTGAAGTATTGCTTCAGATCAGCGGGATCGACGGGAAGATCGGTCTTGTCGTCCTGATGGAAGAGCTTGATCTGGAAGTAAACGTCCCACGCGCTCTTGTTTCGCGGGGTTGCCGTCAAGAAGCAAGCTTTGCGACCGCCCGTTGCGAGAAATGCTTGAAGAATCTTGTACCGCTGGGTGTCGGAATATCGGAAGTTGTGGCTCTCATCCACGAGAACAAAATCGCGGTCGCGATACTTCGCGTCTTGCAACAGGATGTTCCCTTTGCCATTGTCTCCCTCGTACAGATAGCCAGTTGACAGCACCCGAGCATTCAGTTGGTACGCATCGTTGTATTGCTCCCACATCTCGACCAACGGCGCGGGGCAAATGATGAGGGGACGGGCGTGGTCGGTGCGCTCGAAGTGCTTCACGATAGCCGCACCGATGTAGCTCTTGCCGAGGCCCACCACATCCGCTACGAACGACCCGCCGAAGTCCCGCGTGATCTGCACGGCCTGCCTGACGGCGACCTTTTGGAAGTCCGCGAGCTTGCGCGTGATGTCGTCATCCCAAAGAATGTCCCGATCATCCTCGTCTTCCAGCCTGTCTTTAACCAACGCATAGAGCGTCTTCATGTAGATGTCGTATGGGGTCTGCGGAGCAACCGCCCACGACTGCTGCATCTCGCGCATCAGGGCTTCGTCAAAGTCTTGGGACTCCTTCCATAGCTCATCGAACCAGCGGCCTAGTTCGGCATGATTGTTGTTGCCCTGAACGCAAACGTTTAGTTCGGTGTTGTGACTGACACCCGCCAGAGTCAGATTCGAAGAGCCGATGATGGCGATCCCGTTTTCGTGGCGTTCGACCTTGTTCCCCAGTACGTCGAACATATCCGCATAGTCAAAGATGTACGCCTTCGCATGAAATCTTCCCTTCGTATAAACCTTGACCTTTAGGCGCTTCTCCTCGATGAGCCTCACCATGATTTTGAGAAGTGCCTCAGCATCGTCGGACTGATCCATCAATTCGACGGTGGCTCGGATATTGTTGGCGGTCTCTTCCGCCATCCGCTTGATCTCCGTCTTCTTTGGATAAGCTTCCTCTTCTGCCCTCTCCGAGACGATGTCCAACCTGCGATAGCCTTCCGCCAACTGTTCAAGGGTTTCGCGGTTCGTCGTGTTGCCGATAAGAAGGCGAAGCTCTTTCACGTGAGCGAGCGACTTGGCGATACTTTCGAGCCCCGAAAGGAAGAAGTAACCGACAGCGAACCGAGCCGAGTCCGTGGAGGTTAGAATGCGGTTGATGCTGTCAACCAGCTTTTCTGAGCGGTTGTCAATGATGTCATGCAAGGGCATGGTTGGTAACCAAGTTGGAAATCGTATCCGATTTCAACTGCGAGCAACATCGGCCATTGTCGAACTCAAGCCGAAGAGTTTTGCAACTCGTCCGTTAATCTCCGCTTCGATCTTGTCGCACGCCTTCCCCTGTTTATCCAAACACTGCTCCACAAGAGATGCTACCTTTCGGCGCTCCTCAGTGGTTGCATTCGGAATGGGAATTTCTTTGACGAACTGTCGAAAGAAACGAAGGCGACCGCCCTTCGCGGAATCACCGAGCACCGTAAGATGTTCGCGGGCATACCTCCAAACCGAGTCCGAATTGAGAACACCAAGCAAATATAGATCGCTCGTGGGGATGAAATAGATGGTGTTCGTGGCGTACAGAGTTTTCTCAGAAAATGAGAACCGTGGTTCCTTGGCGATGTCAGGGAATACGATCTTCGGTTTGTCGAACAGATCGTAGTAGTCACACGGACGCAGTTCCCACCAGTGGTCGCCCTTGTCCCATCGCTTCTCTAATTCCTTCTTCCATTGCTTCAGATGCTCAAAGACCGCTGGATACTTTTTGATTTCGATGCCGATTGGGGTAACGATCAACCATTGGTCGGATTGGCGAACAGTCCACTTCCGCACATCGTCTCCAACCGTCAGAGGTTTTATTATTTCTCGACTCTTGGGGTCATCATGGATCAGTTTCGCACGTGTTTCTCCGTCAACTACAAAAGCCTCGTTGAACCCAGTCTTAATTCCGTAATAGATATCCGCTTTCGAGTAGTCGTGGAGTTTGGTGGCTCGCGCCTCCATCGACTTAAACTGTCCCGCGACACTAGCCTCAGTTAGGTTCCACTTTGATCCCGTTATGGCGTCTTGAGGAAGCGCAAGAGCCCGTAGGCTCTGAATTGCTTTCACGTCTGGGTACGGAGCATTGAGATTTGTCACTTGCGTGAAGAGTGTGTGTCCTTCCGCGTGTTGCTTTTGGGCAACCAGAATCATCGGAAACGTTGCTGCACTCTCAAACACGGGAAGCTCTCCGAAATCGGTGATGCTTCGAACGGCACACTGGGAGGCCATGTAATCGCGGAGCTTCGTCCCATAATTTGCTCTCAACCATTTGTTCGACGATATGAACACGAACATGCCGCCCGTACGAAGTAGCTCGATCCCCCTCGCATAAAAGTAGCAATAGAGATCGGCTGTGCCTGAATACACGGCGGGGTAGACCTTCGCGAGCCGTGGCTTGATCTCTTTGATGAGTTCCTGCCTCACGTATGGCGGATTCGCGAGGACGACATCAAATCCCGACCCGACGAATACTTCAGCGAATTCAATCGGCCAGTCAAAGCCCTTATCGTCCCTGTGTGACCAACTCGCGATATCTGCTCGCGCCTTCCCAATCTGCGACCGAAGCTCACCTTTCTGACTGTGGTGAGCCGTCATGTAGTCCGACTTCGCCTTCAAGTATTCGTCGATCAGCGCCTTGCGAAAACCCATCTCCAAGCCGCCAGACGGATTGGGAGAACAAATCGTGTCACCCGCTTCGACCTTGTAGTCCAGATTGGGTAGCGGCGGCGGGTTCTGGCCTTCGAAGTCAACCGACAGCGAGAGCCACAGCCTGAGTCTAGCGATGTTGACGGCGAACTGGTCTAGATCAACGCCATAGAGGTTGTTCTGGATAATCTCCAGCTTTCGGTCGTAAACCGATTTGCTGTCGAGCTTGGCGGTTGCAAAGAGGCAGGCACGCAAATCGAGAAGTTCATGCTGCATTCCGACGAGATACGCACCACTACCGCAAGCTGGGTCACAGACCTTGACCTTCCGCAACGCTTCGAGCACTGCCTCGGCGTTATGTAGTTTTTGCGGTTTGTGTTCATCGACGAACTCTTCGAGAGCATCCTTTGATTCATCCGTCACTTGCGTAGCCAAGTAGCCCTTCAGGGCCTCTCGGCACATGAATGCCACAATCGGCTTTGGCGTGTAGTAACTGCCCGTCTCGTGGCGTCCAGTAACCAGTTCCTCGAAAATCTTACCCAGCATCTCTGGGTCAACCGCCACTTCCACATCCAACGGAGTGCTCTCCGTCACGGTGAAATTGAAACGAGCAAAGAGGTCGTTCAGCACAACGCCAATAGCTGAGTCAGGGAGCACGATCTTTTCGTCTTTATCGTCTTCGTCCTGATCGAACAAACCACCATTGAGATAGGGCACTTCGCCGATTAGCGACTTGAGAAATCCGCCGCGATTGATATTGGCAACATCAGTTTCCTGAGAGCCCCATTTAACCCAAAAAAGAAAAGAGGCTTCAGTCTGTCGCGATAGAAGTTCTTCTCTGCGACGGTGTTGTCGCGGACATGCGCCTTCCAAAGCGCACTAAGGTAGTCAGTGCTGCCGCCAAACTTCAACCAGCCTTTCTTCTGAATGAAGGCGATAAACATCAAGCGGTTGAATAGCCGCTGGGTGAACAGGTGCTTGCGCTCCTCATCCCGAATGCCCTTGAGTGCACCCTCGACTTCGTCAAAGATGCGACCGTACTCATGGAAGAACTCTTTCGTAACGGGTTCAACATCGAACGCATCGTCATGAAGTTTCTGAATCGTATTGGGCGCGAGGTTCGTGGCGTCGGCCAGATTGATCTTGTCCAACCGCTCCGAGGCGGTGCGAAGCTTTTCCTGTGGGCCTATCGCAATTCGCCTGAATATCCTGCGCTTTTGGACATCGTCGTCGTACTTGACGTTCAGGAAGTGCCACTGGTCTTGGCCTGCGTTCGAAAAAATGAAGAGTGCGTAAGGATGATCTTGCAGGAGACGGGAGACAACTGGGCGCTCCATACCCAGCAGCGGCCTGTCGCTCTTCAGACGGGCGTGAATGACGTGGAAGTCTTTGCCGCCCGTGGCAAACAGTACGGGATCGTCCGCAAGCGCACTGGATGCCTGCTCGCCCCAGCCTTTGCGCGAAAGCGGGCTATTTACCTTGTCGTAGTTAAGTTCCGTCCAGAAGAGCTTCTTTAGTGGGTCTTGCCCCTTGAGGTTCTGCAAGAGGTCAAGGACGGATTGCTGGCGGTCGGTTTGTGGCGAGGTCAACTACAACCCCCGTGGGGACAGATTTCCCTCAGATGCGCGTAAAAGCAAACGCTGCACTAACTTATGGGGGAAGTACAACCCTTGAAATTACTAAGCGGATGTCTGAGTGTCAAGGCACGGGGGCGACACTGGGAGTGTCTAACTGGAATCGTCTCATCGGAGCCCCTCCGCTACGACTCCCGCCGCGTCACCTTTTCTGTCACGACTTCGATATCGACTTCCCGTAGCTTTACGGGCGACTCACGCAGTCGCCGCCCCGCTACATCTACGTAGTGATCTGCTTCGCGCACGCTGAGTTTCTCGGTGACGCTCTCGAAAAGTCGATCTTCGCTCGGGGTATGCGAATCTACAGTGGCGTTTTCTCTTTCGAGCTTTGCAATTTCTGCTTTTAGTTTTCGCCTCTCCAACGGCAGGTTCAGCAGGGTCGCAATCTTGTCGGCATAAGCTAGGATCGAAATCAGAGTCGCAGTTCCCACCACTGTTCCCGCCGCCAATCCTACGTTCAGGTTCACGACCAGATGAATATCAATGGGAGACGCAATAGTTAGGCGCTCCACATGAAGTCGATCCTCGTCCTCAAGTGGCCTGCCTCTTCGAAAGAAGACGTTGTGAGAGAACCTGAAACGCTCGTACTGCGGATCAGCGGCCAGTCTTAGAATCTCGTAAAGAAAATTCAGGTCATACAGGAAGTTTTCAACGTCAGCCAACATCGGAAACGACGATTCGCTGCCTAACAACCGCAATCGAACAAAGGGTTTTTCAGGAGTGAAATCAGTTGGCATTGTTTTCCTTGAAGAATCAGTACCGCGCAAGCCATTTTAAGCGCACGGTTTATTTGTCGTAAACCGAAGAGAACGGGGTAGGCATACAACGAAATCTCAGGCGTTTGTCGCGTTACTTCTCAAGACCTCCACGAGCTTGACCAAGGCGAGGGTGTCTTTTCCGCAGTATTCGAATAGAGCTTTGCGGATGCGGTCTAGCCATGCTCCATCTGCGTTCCCACTCACCAGCGATTGCCAAGCCAGCCCCGCGTCCTGCCCGTTAGCGACCTCCATGCCGTCGTAGCTCATCTCGGGGACAAGGGCAGGAAGCACAGCTTTCAGGGAGTACGACCCTGCGAACGCTGGATGGTAGGCGTGGTTGCGGACGACGGGAAGCAAGTCCCACAATCGGCTCTGTATCCTCTTGATCGGCTCCGCGAACTCGGGCAGCCACGCGGCGAGTTCAGAGAGCCGCTGCGATTCGAACGCGGCATAGACAACGATGCTGCCGCGATCCCCCAGAGCGGTACACAGCGAACTGATGAATTCACGTCGGGGATCGCTGCTGTCAGTCGCCAAGAATTCGTGGTGTTCGGACTCAGCACGAGGTTCTCGCTGCACGTGAAGAGACCACTGGAAAGGGAGCTGATCGAAAGGACGCATTCCCGAGAACCTTGGGATCGCAGGATTTACGCTCTCAAAATCCATGAAATAAAGCGGGTGCTGTAGGCGCTCCAGTTCCTTGCCAAGTTCCGCACTGAACCACGGGTCGCCTGTTTGCACGGCTGTGCACGCACGCCGCTGCCGCTCGCTTAAAGGGAAATCGTCGGGGATTTCGAAGATGGATTCGACGCCCATTTCCTCCAGTTCTTCGGCGGCACTAGCGTGGAGTCGAGGCAGATACCCGATGTGGTCGTTTGGGAGCGGAGGATTGCAGCGGTCGAAGAATTCACAGGCGACGGGCTCCGTGCAATGGCGTCCCGTAGGTAGGTCAGGTGCCTTCGGCATGGCGAGGACGGTAAGCTCCGCACGCAACTGGAACGTCAGTCTTGGCAGCAACCTCTCGACTCGCCGCGTCAGGTTTCTGATTCTGAAGAACCGACGCACATCAATGGAGCCGCCTTGGAACACGTAATCCCGATTAACGTGGGCAAGGCACGAGGAAGCCAAATCAAGACCTGAACGAGAAACGACTCGTGTTTGAATTCCAACGTCGTCCAGATGCTCTTCTTTGAGGTCGGCGGTTGACTTAACTTCGACGAGACGCCATCTACCGTCTCGACGACGTTGCAGAACATCGACCCGTACAAACACCCCGCCGTTCTCGAAAGCCGCCTCGAAGATGGCGGGAACTTCGGGATTTGCGATCAACTTACGGGTGATGCGAAGCGCCTCCTCAGGATCGCCGAACGGGACTTCCACACCACCTACGAAAAGCTGCCGTGCGAGTTTGCCGACCTCACGGCCCTGCTCCATGATCGCAACTGCGGCGGCGTCAGGTTTTCCCGCTAGTTCAGGCTCGTGCACTTGCCAGTAAAGCCTCTTTAAGCACTGGCAGCCAGCTATGAATTTGCTTTTAGGGATTGTGATCGGCGTCATTGCTCACGCACCGCATTGTCGCAGAGTTCCTGCATTCGACCCCTGTACTGGACAACCAGCGTGGAAGCGGATGTAATCGCTCTTGCCGCTTTCTTTAGCTCATTCTCGATCCGATCAAGATCGCAAAGACTGCGACGGACTTCGTTTGCTATGACGGCGTTCTTCTCAAAGAAGTCAGAACCCTGAACCCGCATCCTCTCGAAAAGTGGCTTGAGCACGTCGAGATCGCGGGCAAGCCATTGGCGGGTTGTTCGCAATATCCAGACTCCATCTTTGCGGCTCCAACGAGTCTCCCTATCAACCTGTCGAAGCTGCTCCTCCGTCCGAGTGACGAGCACGGCGACTGGTATGGAACGCTCCCGTGCATCCCGAATCAACTTGTCGATGTCGTTTTCCCCGACAGCCGCTTTGTCCTTGTTGTCCACGAGCATCCGTGGCTCAAGCGGAGCACCGCTGGGATCACGAAACGCCAGAGTGTAATCGCCATTCTTGGGGAGTTTCTCGCTAATCGAGATACCCGCCCATGTCCGAGCCTCTTCCTCAAAGCTGATCTCTTCGAGCTTTCCGCGACGTGCGGCCTTGGACAGTAGGCCTTCGAGTTCTTGATTGCGCTCGCGAAGTTCGCCGACTTCTCTCAAGCAATCCTCGACCCGACGAGTCAGGGCATGTCTTTCGGATTGGGCCGAGTGCAGTTCATCTTTGTGCCGATCTCTGATGTCGGCAACGCGCTTCGCAAGCTCCGACTCGAAGCGGAGCCAGACGTTTTGCTGGTCGTCCTTGTTTTTTTGGAGGAGAAGACGGAATGCCTCCTCTGCGGACAGTTGAGCAATGCGAGCGAGGTCTCTTACGCCGAGTCGCTCTAAGACATCGCTGCGCTCAAGTCTGCCCTCGCCGAGGCATAACGGGCATTCGATAGCATCGGTCGGCGACAAAACTGCGGCTACTTTACTGGACAAGATGACCTCCCATGATGACTCTCAGCGGGGGAGGCTTGCGCTTGGTTTGACTAAGCTCTTGCTCGATCAAGGTATTCCTGCAACGCCTGCGAAAGAATCTCTTGGCCCGTCCGTCGCTGCTTAGCCCGCAGCGTACTCAGGCGGATGAATGTGGTTTCATCAACTTTGAGGGTGAGGGCAACTAGCTTATCGTTTGCAGTAGTTCCAGCCTGCTTTTTGTCATTCGGCTGCCTGCGAGAGCCTCGGCTTGAGGTCTTGTTCGTCACATGTTTTACCTCGCGATATTAGTCTACACGTACTTACGTATATGCGTATAGGACTTTAGTGTCGCCTTATTGCCTGAGCGTGCTATTACGCAGTTACGTACATACGTATAGACTGGGACCTGTGAAGATGACCCGAATCGCGTTCGCACTGCTCTTCGGTGTTCACATTCCAGAGTGGATTCCCGCCGCATGGGTCAATGGTACTGAGTATGTCCTAATCGGCAGGAAAGAAGAAATCGAAGAGCTTGAGCGCCTAGTGGAACGAATCGAGGAGCCGCTAACGACCGCCACAGACCGTAAAGGGGGAACCAGCCGATGAAAAGAGTCGCGCTCTACTGCCGTGTTTCGACAATTGACCAGCACCCCGAGACCCAGCTAGGCGAGCTTCGCCAGTTTGCTGCACACAAGAATTTTCAAGTTGTCGGCGAGTACACGGATCACGGGTTCAGCGGAACCAAGGCCCGACGACCTGAACTCGACCGAATGATGGATGATGCCCGTCGCCACAAGTTCGACGTGCTGTGTTGCTGGTCTTGCGATAGGCTCGCCCGCTCGACAAAACATCTGCTTCAGACCATTGACGAACTCAATGGAATGGGCATTCAGTTCCTCAGTCAGCGCGAGGCAATCGACACAGAGGGGCCGCTGGGCAGAGCCATACTCGTGATCGTATCCGCGATGGCTGAGTTGGAGCGGTGCATTCTGATCGAGCGCGTTCGCGCAGGGATGAGGCGTGCACGGCTCGAAGGTCGTCAGATAGGACGTGCGCGGCTCGATATTGACCGCCAGCAGATCGTGCAAGACCGTCGTTCGGGGATGTCGCTGACGCAGGTTGCCAAACGTCACAACATTTCGAGAGCGTCCGTATGCCGTTTGATGAAAGAGGCTGATGGTGATGCTCGTCGCTGCTTGAAGGAGACGGTGCTTCGCGATGCATCCTTTTCTGACGTGCAACCGATCCAGTGACTCTTTCATTCAGGAGGGGCATGAACACCACAATCTAGGGCTCTTAACAATGGCACTGGTCAGTTGGAGCGGATGATCGACGACGCCGCGTGGCACACGTAAGTTTCACCCACCGCACAGATCAGACAGGAGGAACGCATGGACTACATCAACAACCAAAACGAGAAGATAGGGTCTTTGACGGTCGCGATTGGGAAAGAAACAACCGTCACCATCAACCGCCTCAATGATGTCACGACCGTGACGACCCAAGACCGAACCACGGGCAAGTTTTCGACAGAGACTTTCTTCGGCGATTCGCCGTTTGGCAACTAGGCGGCTGGAGCAAGCCACTGGCTTTGGCCTGTTTCAGGACAGGCGAGCAGGAAGTCTTTCTCGCCAACTCGGTCATCGACCGACAACAAGGCTCCGTAACGGGCGTCTATTGTCATAAACTGTGACCTGAGATGAGTTTTTCTGAGTTGTGCGATGCCTTCCCTAGATGAATGCTGACTTTCCAGTGCTGCGATCTGACGCCTCGCCCCAAGTCCTCACGATAGTGAAGCAATTCGAGGAACGATGCGAAGAGTGGGCCGATAATCTTCGACTCGTCTGTTTCACCCGCGATGTGGCGGTCTGGGGAGTTCTCACCGAGATCATTGATTTGATCGAACAGCAAGTCAAACAATTTGGTCATGGATCGCGGCAACAGCGCGAAGCGATGATTAACTTGGGCAGGGCTGGTGCGAGATTGCTCGGCGAAATGGAGGCGATGAATTTTGCCAGCGGCGACAATTGGCTAAGGTGGACCCAAGAACTCCGCGAAACGGCCCAAGAAGCAATTCTCACCACACACAACTGTGAGGCTTTTGTTGGCAGCTTTGTAACGTGGCACCACAACCGCCGAGCGGTTGAAATCCTCTCTCCTACCCGACTGCGCCTTAGCATTCCTCCTCATATGATCGAGAGGCGCATTCAGGCATATCAACAAGGGCGACGAATACAAGGCTGGCCCTCAACTGCGGACAATCCTGTTGAGCAGTCTTTCGTGAACGACCGAGACGTAGATTCCTTATTAGAACGATTGTGTAGCAAAGTGACCTTAGAGGGCGCACTCGCCATTAGCTATCCCGACGACAGCGAGCTTCTGTCGGTCTTGCGAGATATCCAAGACAACAAACTCCAGCGTGCTTTTCGACGGACTCCCACGTTTGATCTGGGAGGCTACGACTTGAGGAATTTCCGCCACTGTTTCGCTGTTTTGCAGTCGATTTGCGCTGTACACGAATATATTTGTGATTTTTGGCAGAAGAATGTCAAGGGCGGAGTAAAAATAGACCAATGGGACGGAGGAAAAGTAGACCAGTGGAGGTGTAGGAGATCGGGGATTGTCGGGGAGGAGGGCGTCTGGAGCGGAGGCCTGCGCCGCCTGAAAGGCGGCGCGTATAGGCCGGAGCGGAAACGTCCTCCTCCCTGAGGCGTGTTCGCCGTCGCGGGTAGAGGGGCGGGAGTCGAGGCGGGCGATGGGCGGATTAGGAGTTCGGCGGTGAGCCTCGCTTGCGTTTGCTCTGTTTCAAGCGATAGCTCTCGCCGTTCATCTCCAGGATGTGGACGTGGTGGGTGAGTCGATCCAACAGCGCGCCGGTCAGCCGTTCCGAACCGAGGACCTCGGTCCACTCCTGGAACGGCAAGTTGCTGGTGACCAGCGTCGAGCCGCGTTCGTAGCGCTGACTGAAGACCTCGAACAGCAGTTCGGCTCCGGATTTGGACAGTGGCACGAATCCCAGCTCATCGACGATCAGCAGTTCGTAACTGGCCATCTGTTTTTGATAACGCAGCAAGCGCTTCTCATCCTTGGCTTCCAGTAACTCATGCACCATCGCCGCCGTCGTCGTGAAGCGCACACGGTGGCCGCGTTGGCAGGCGGCCAAGCCGAGGGCGAGCGCGAGATGAGTTTTTCCCGTGCCACTGTTGCCCAACAGCAGCACGTTCTCCCGACGCAGCAGAAACTCACAACGCGCCAACTCCAGCACCATGGCCTTGTTCAACGATGGGATAGCCAGGTATTCGAAAGTGTCGAGGCTCTTGACCACTGGAAAGCGGGCTTGATGGATGCGGCGTTCGGTGGCCCGCCGCTCGCGGTCCAGCAGTTCCTGTTCCGTCAAACGTAGCAGGTAGCGCGGATAATCCACGCCCTCCGCCGCACATTGTCGCGCCACTTTGTCGTACTCGCGCAGGAACGTCGGCAGCCGTAACTGCTTCAGGTGATGTTCCAGTAACACCTGCGGCGTGTCGTTCCCTGAGGGCATGGCGAGGTCGCTCGTTGTCATTGCGTCACCTCGGAAGCGGAAGTCTCCGCGAGTGCGAGGGCCTGAGTCGAGAGCAACGCCATGTAATCGGCGGCCTGCGTAGTCTGTACGTCGGCCAGCGGCAGATGCGGATAGTTCTCCAGGTCCAGCCGCGGCGGTCGCTGGTCGATGCGGCACAGCAACAGATGCTTGACCGCATCGAAACCGATCGTGCCCAGATGCAACGCATCGTCGATGGCCTGCTCGACTTCCTGGATCGAAAATGTTTCTAACAGGCGCAGCACTTGGATAAACTCGCGCTTGCCGCCCTTGTTCAGCCGCGCTTCCAACAACCGCCGCAGACGGGCGAAACATTCCGGCAACTCCCAGCCGGCCAGCGGTGCCGCTTGATCCAGTGCCCGTGGCTTCCGCTCCAGTAACGCGAGATAGTGTCGCGGTTCGAAAATCACATCCGCGCGTTCGTAACTTCTCGGATGCCGCGCAATCACCTCGCTGCCGCAGATCACTACCACCTCATGCACATATCCCTTGACTAATACGTCGCGGTACCCGTATTCGGTCGGCGCCGAGTAATCGTTGGTGCGATAACGCACCAGCGACATCGAACTGACTCGCGCCGCTTCTTTTTCGCAGGCCTCATACGCGCTGGCCGGCAACGGAAGAAACACCGCCCGGTCGCGCTCAAAACGCTCTCCAATCGTCTCTTCGTGCCCGCGCAACCGCCGCGCTCGCCTCGCCTGGCACTGCTCCCGTAACTGCTTGTTCAACTCCTCCCAACTGTTTACACGCGGAATCGGCACCATGAAGTTCCGCCGCGCATACCCCACCAGCCCTTCTACCTTTCCCTTGTCATTCCCCTTCCCCGGCCGTCCAAACTTCTCGGCAAACAGATAGTGGCTTTGCAACTCGGAAAACGCCCGCGTCTTCTGCCGCGTGCCGTCGCCCAGTATTTTCGCGACTGCCAGTCGAGTGTTGTCGTACAGAATGCAGCTGGGCACACCGCCGAAATAGGCGAAGGCCTGAACGTGCCCCTCCAAAAAAGCTTCCCTCGTCTCCGCCGGAAACGCCATCACGAAGCAGTCGTCGGAGTACGGCAGATCCATCGCCAGGTAATGCGCCTTTTGTTCAACTCCGCCCACCACCACCAGCGCCTCGCCGAAATCCGCCTGCGCTTGACCCGCAGCATGCGTCAGCGGCACAAACATCTCCTGGTGGCGCAGCGTGTACTGGCGCACGTAGTCCTTCACGATCGTGTAGCCCCCCGTGTAGGCGTGCTCCGCTCGCAAACGCTCAAAAATCCGCTTCGCCGTATGCCGTTGTTTCTTGGGATGCTTCTTGTCGTCTTCCAGAATGGCGTCGATCATGCCCAACCACGGCCCCAGCTTGGGCCGCCTCGGCGGCTGCCGCCGCCGGTAGCCCGGCGGCACTGCGTAGCGCAGCATCTTACGCACCGTCTCCCGCGCCACGCCAAACTCGCTCGCTACTGCCCGTTCACTCTTGCCCTCCACCAGAACCGCTCGCCGTATCCGCCCATAGATCTCCACTGAGTACATCCCTCCGGTGTTCCACGATCCCGCCCGTCGGCTCAACGGAACTGAACCAGTTCCGTTACCCCGTAGGCGTACTCCGTGAAACAAAAATCCGGCGGTCTAGTTTTCCTCCGCCGCATCACTCCGCTAACGCGGCGTGATGTGGCCTAGTATTGCTCCGGCGCTTATAGAAGAAATGTGGTCGGTATCCTTTCGAGTCTGCCGTCATGAATAAATCCGCTTCCGAGTGGATCAGGATGATTTCGGAACTTGGTGGGCTGAATGAGGCTCAAGTTCGCCTCATGCTGTCCGATTTGACTTTCGGCACGATCAGGCCTCTCGACATCTACATTCAACCTTTTGTTCCGAGCAGGGATGCCGAAAGGTTGTTTCTTATACCCCACGTCATAATGAACAGCAGGCCAGAGGAGAATATCCTTCGTGTCTGTTCCTACGCCCGTCCCCACCGCTATCGTCCGATTGCGAACGCGAAAGAAGAGGAGATGCGGGAGAGCATCAAAGCGAACTGCCCCGAGCGATACACGGTCTTCGGTCCTTTGAAGTTGCCCGATGCGAAACTCCCCGACATAGACGTAATCATTAGAGATTCTGCAAGACGACAATTGCTCATCGGCGAACTCAAGTGGCTGAGGAAACCGACTCGGGTAATAGACCATCGAGATAGGGACGCAGAATTAGAAGAAGGGTTCGAGCAGTTACGTGCGGTGCGTAAGTTTTTGGACCGACGCCCGACCTATCTGAAGGAACGGGGAGTCACAGAGCGTGGAGAAACCGATGTGAAGCTGTCGTTTGCGGTTATTGCCCGCGACCATCTTTGCTACTCACGGCAAGCGGACGATCTGTGGCTTGCTGAGTTCGACGCATTGATGTGGGCTTTCAGCAATACCGATAATCTGACGGACTGCATTTCTAAGCTGCAATCTTTCGCGTGGCTACCCGTAGAGGGAAGAGACTTCATCGTTCGATTTGAGCCATCAACCCTTGCGGGAGAGACGATTGAATGTGAAGTTTTTCATCCCGTGTAGAAGCCGCTTGCGGGCACTCTTTTAACAGCACCGTTCGCCGCAACTGCGAACGATGTTGTTCTATCGCACGGGGAAGCCGCATCTGAACAAAATTGCTATGTGCTGCCTGTTCCATCAGTCTGGTGATCGTCGGACGCGGTGTGACCGATTTGGTCGAGGCGACTGTGGCGGCTGGTTCCGTAAAACACAGCCAGCATCGCAGCCGCTCTAGTCTACGCAACCAAATCCAACAGAATCAGTGCTGGTCAAAAAGGGCTGCGCCGAAGCCATTAGAACTGGCTTGTTTTCAACGCCGAACTTTTCGTTTTGCGCTGGTCAGCCAGCATACCTTTTGACCAGCCTCATCACGCAATCTTTAAATCCTCGAACTCTGGAAGAGGAACCTTAGGCACTCTTGAATTGTGGTAGCGCCTTAACCATAGGTACTTCTCTCGGATGTGTGGATGTGAGGAAAACTTAGCAAGCCCATCCTCGACAAGTTGCCTGTGCAATTTGAAGAATTCGGCTTGTTCTTCCCAATCGGCGAGACGGCTGCGATAGCGGAGGTAGTCTACGTAGCAAAGGCCATGACCACGTGCGACAAGTTGATTTATCTCAAGATCATGACTACCTTCACTCGATAGGTCTTGAAGCAGTCGGACAAGTTCGGGATGTATCAGAATTCTCGGGTGTATGGCCTTCTTTTCCAATTCGTAAGCCTCGACGAGCGCATCACCATAGACCAATCCCCAACTCTTGACGAGCGGCCCGATTGCAATTCCCCCCCGAACCAGAATGTTCTCGCGTTGGATTAGCTCAATCTGAACCTTCGCAATGCTCTCAAGCTCGTAGAGGAGGAGGGCACTTCTGTCCCGAAGAAGCTCAATCGAGGAGACCACAATTGACCGAAGAGTCAAGTCCGAGAAACTCTCGTACAGTCTCTCGAAGTCACGGTCGCTTTCCTTGTCGCGGCGGGACGATTCTTTGACTACTCGTAGAATCCGAGAGATGCGACCTGCGGTCTCTGATCTCAGCAAGCTGCGGAAACCCAGAATATCGAAGTAGGTAACGAGGCAAGTTTTATAAGCGACTCGCTTTTTCCTCACGTGCAATGCGGTCGAAGAATGTTTGCTCAAACTGTCCACCATTACCCACTATGATTGTACTCAGCCGAATATCAAGGGGTAAGCAATCGTGATGGGGCCGCTGATGTTGTTGGACAAGTCGTTCTTGCAGATGCTCAATGCGGCTGAAGTATCTGAATTGAGCATGTATTTCAAGTTCGTCGGTACGCCGCTTCTAATTCGAGAGATTATTTCAGACTTAAAGAAAGAACCGACGGATCGCAGCCTTCCTACACAGGTCGTTAGCGCACTAGCGTCGAAGATGTGGACTGCCCACGGATTACAGCCAGCGAACTTTAGAAAGCTGGTGATCGCAAACTTGTGCTGCTTTTTCGACGTGCCAATGATTGGACAGGTCCCCGTTGACCCCGATGCACCAGAAGTGTTTGTTACAGAAGACGGAAAAGGTCTTATCTACGACTCGACTCTGGAACAAGAGATGTGGAAAAAGTGGGCGAACGGAGACTTCACGACAGACGATGAACAGAGTGCGGCAGCTTGGCGGGCGGGTGTGCAGAACATCAACCTCCATGCGGTGGGTAAGCAGTGGAAACAATTCGCACAAGAACACTTCAGCACGGCCAAGAATCTGCCTGAACTGATTACGCTTGTGAATTCAATGTTGGATGCCTTCGACGAGAAGGTTCAATTTCGACTGCTGGTGCTGTTGATGGCTTTCCTTGACGTGTCAATTCCAGCGGCTAGATGGGCGACGATGCTGTTCAAAGCTGGCTTGATGCCGAGGGTGAAGGACTTGGCTCCTTATGCCGCGTCGGTGCTTCGCCTTTACCTGACATTTATCGGTGGGCTGGGCAGAGGTTTCATCGGACCACGGCCAAGCCACTATGTTGATCTGCAATATTTGTTCTACGCACCATTTTGTATGGTCTTCGTATCATCGGATAAATTTCATCGTGAGATGTGGCCCTCTACATCGGGCGTGAACACGTTTGTCTGGGGGCCAGACCTGAAGAAGGAATTGCAGCAACGCATCCAGATATATTCGGCGTTGAGCGAGCAGGAAAGGCGTGCACACGGCTATCCGTTTTTTCCTGCTGAGATTCCAGACTCCATCATTCATCAAGTCTGGCAGAAATACATTCGGCTGCCGCTAACTGGCTTCAATCCGAAGAACGCAGAGGGAGAGCCGAAGACCATAGACGATCTGGAACCCGAGATACAGGAGCACCTAAAAGAGGCTGGTCGCGTTCTCGATGACGCCCGCCGTCGGAGAACGGAATCCAAGGACACCTAGCCCCCAGAAACCGCCCGTCGGACATCCCGACTCGACTACCACGGCGGCGTCACGAGAAGAGACGACTCTGAGTCTGCCCAAGTTCCGCAGGTCGTGAGCACTCCTCGTCGTCGTTCGCCACGTGATTGATCCGCGTGCTTACTGGATAGCACCGCATCGCCCGAGCATCGTAGGGTTTCAGCAGTTCGGACGCCGCAGCCACATCCTTCATCCACGGATCAAGCCATAGATCGTAGCTGTCTGGATTAAGGATGACGGGCATTCGATCATGGACAGCGGAAGTCACCGCGTTCGGGGTCGTGGTCAGAATCGAGCAGGTCTTGATCCAACCGCCGCTGGGGTCTTTCCAGCGATCCCATAGTCCCGCGAACGCGAACAACTCCCCGTCATTGACCTCAAAACAGAACGGCTGCTTGGCTTTTCCCGTTCGCCTCCACTCGTAGAAGGCATCCGCAGGGATCAGGCACCTTCGAGACTTCAAGGCATCGCGGAACGCGGGCTTAGTGGCTGCCGTTTCTGATCTTGCGTTAATCATCTGGGCGGCGACGGATGTGTCCTTCGCCCATGTTGGGATGAGACCCCATCGCATCAGGGACAATTCTCGGACGGGCTCCTTCGGATTCTGGCGGATCACGGGGATCGGCTGGGTGGGGGCAACGTTGTAGCGAGGAGTCCAGTCTTCATCTCCACGGACGCTATCGAAGTGCTCCTCGATAATCTGCTTTCTCCGCGAAAGTCGGTATCGCCCGCACATTGGAAGATTATGGCAGATTGGCGTCTGTCTATCCTATCCGCACCAGCCATCGCAACTATCGCTCTATAATGCAGCTAACATGGCGAGGAAATACTCAGCGGTCGCCGTTCAAGCCCTAAAGGAAGCCCTGTGTTCAATCTATTGGTATAAGAGCGACCTGAAGAGTTTTCTCCGTCATGCGCTGACTAATCACGCTGTCTTGGGTAGAGCCAATTGGGACAGCTACAAGCGCCAAATCGTGTCCGATATTGTAGACGCTCTTCTGGCTGACCAAACACGGAATGCCGATGATTTGGAAAAGCTCTTCCGAGAAGTTTGTGAATTTAAGACCTTCAGGCATTTGGAGCAACTTGAGGACGGTCAAAAGAAAGCTCGGATTGCAAGGGAATCGGTTGAGGCTTTGAGAAAGTTAGTCACGACGCATGAACAGGTTGTTGACGACGAAAAGCAAATTGAAGAGCGGAGAAAGAAGGCCGCAGAGAAGCTGGCGCAGAGCACGGCGGTGATCGCGAAATTGCAGGAATTGAAGCAGCAGTTCATGGGGATGTTGACGCAAACCGATGCTCAGAAACGAGGCTTTGAATTGGAGAGGCTAATGTATGACCTATTCCAATTGTTTGATCTTGACCCGAAAGCGTCGTTCAGGAACTTGGGTGAGCAGATCGACGGCGCTTTTCATCTGGAGGCGACAGATTTCCTGTTCGAAGGCAAGTGGCAGAAAGAGCCGATTGGAATTCAGGATTTGGACGCTTTCGCAGGCAAGGTGAACAGAAAACTAGACAATACATTGGGCCTGTTCTTTTCTCTTAATGGGTTTTCCCCAACTGCGGTCGCTGCCCACTCAACAGGCCGACCAGTCGTACTTCTGATGAACGGGGAAGACCTGATGGCTGTTTTGGAAGGCAGAATTGATTTCGTGTCCCTCCTCCTTCGAAAACGTCGCCACGCGGCCCTGACTGGACAAATTTTGCTGCCGATCCACGAGATATTCCAGTCCTAAGATCAGATTCTTGCTGCAACACCGCGATTTCGGGGATTCTGCCAGTCTTTGGCCCTCTCAGGTAAGTAGCAAAGGTCGCCCGATGACAAAGTGGGAGTTCATTGAGTCTGAACTGATTACCGCTTCTATCAATGCGGCATTTCAAAGGGCGGACGTATACGCCGATCCAAAGGCATACACCGATCCACGCCGCCCAAGTCTGCGGGACAAACTCGCTTCCTTGCTTCGCGATCTGGCAGCCCAGTACACCAGCACTGTGAGCAGCGGACAGCACAAGATAAACGTCGCCAAAATAGCCACGGACCTGACCGAGGCATTTAAGGACACCGACTTGCTTCGGGGGAAGAGGTTTAGGATCGGCATCGCTCAGAAAGCTCTCAACCTTTATCTCAAATACTTGTGGTGCTTGGACAAGATAACGACTCCCCCACATTGCCCGTTCGACGACGGGATCATTGACGAACTTCCGTTAAGCGAACAGCAAAAGAAAGACCTTAAGTGGACAGCCCTTGATTCGCTGGACGGCTATCAAACCCTCGTCGATGCGGGGCTGGAGAAAATCAAGGTGACCAAGCACGCATCCCTGTCAGATTGGGAACTCGAAACATGGAACTAGGGTTTGACCGAAAGAACTGATTCCCGCTGACGAAGTTCCCCCAAGCTGACAAACCTGACCTTCCGCCTATCCCTTGTCAGGATGGTCTCGCCCGTGAACGGGATTTTTCTGAGAATCCCTGCTTTGTGTCGGACTGAGAATTTGCCAAAGCTGTCGAGCTTCAGCGTAAAGCCGTCCGTGCCCAAATTGTTGAGGAGCGTGGCTTCAATACACTGAACCACCACGCCGACCACGTGTGCGGCTTGTTTCTTCGTCGGTAGTAACAATGCCTGCTGAACCCTGACTGCCAACTCCTCTCGACCTCTTAGGCTTGCTCGCATGTAGTTCAAATTCCTTTCAAGGAGTGTCTCCATGCAGAGCAATACCGCAAGTTTCGACAATCAACCTTTCAATTTTCCCAATTTTTCTGTTGGAAATAGGCCTTACAAATCCGACCCCTTCACGGTCATCGACGGTCGCTATGTCGGGCACGACGGATTCGTCGTCCCGAAGGATTTCGACGAGTTCCACCAGCGGTTTCCCCACCACATCCCAAACTGGGTCAGAAAGCACTCCGACAGGCTTGTCCCGAAGGAGGATTTGGAGGACTGGACGCAAGACCTCGTGATCCACATGAAATACCTGCCTTCTACATCCAAGCATCGGGAAGCTGGCAAGGAGGACATCGTACAAACATTCGACCCTGCCAAACACCACGGTGCGAACCTGCCGAGGTTCTTGAGCTACGTCAACTTGTGCCTCGCGAACAAGTTCAGAACCATCCACTCAAAACGCAGGAAGGACGCGATGTGCCACTCGGGAAACTTGTCCCTGACAGGGCAAATGGATTCCGAAAAATGTGGCGAAGTGGATGACGTTTACTGCCACGCTCACTCTGAATACCTACGTCGCGCTGCCGACATTTCCGAGAAGCGGGCACGGGATGGAAGCTTTGTCAGGGAGTTCTTTGATTTCGTGAGACGGGAAGACCCGAGCGTTTTGCCGTCGATAGTGTCGATCCTAGCGACTGGTACGCTGGGTGACGCTGCTGAGTTCCTTGGGATCACAGACGCCCGATTTTCCCGACTGCGGACTCGTATTCGGCAGTTGGGCAAGTGCTTCATGACGGGGGACGACCACATCCCGAAGCAGAGGAGGCCATACAAGAAGCGAGCGAACTCCAAACTCGCTGTTGCCGCTGTAGCAAGCATGTGAGCGTTTCAGAACGTCCTTGAGCACCGAATCAGAAATGGTTCGGTGCTTCACGGGCAAGTGGAAAGGATCGGTGCCTAAGCCTCTTTGGTGGCGTTGCCACTCGGCAGAGGCAACAATCACGAGTTCTCGGGATACATCTTCTTCAGGTTGAGGAGGACGGGCCGCAGCAATCGGTAGTGTTTCAGGTCGGAAACAAATGCCGCTTCAGCAATCGCTTGAAGGAAGCTCGTGCCGTGTTCGCGTGCGAAGATCAGCCAGTCGTGAAGTTCGTTGTCAGCACTGGCGGAATGCGGTTCCACGTTTGCTCCCTGTGCTGCGACGGCGAGAGTCCCCACAACGACTGGCTGGTCAACTGTGGTGCCCGCTTCCCAGCAGAGATAGCCGAAGCTCCCGTCTTCTTTCGGGTCGAGGTGAGCCTTTTTCAATACTGCACTGATGTCTAAATCATCCCAAGTTGTGGCGACGGCAACGCCATCGCCGAGGAGCACGCAAACATAATCCCCCTTGGCGAGTAGCTGCGCGACTTTTTCGACTATGGCGGGATAGCTGCGGAATTCCTTCTCGACTTGGCTGTAGAAGCTCATTGCCAATCCTCGCCTTCTCGTGTGTCAGCGAAGGGGTCAAAGTCGGGCAGGGGGTCTGGTGCCAGACCAAAGTCAATCAACTCCTCGGCGGCATACATCGCTTCTTCCTCAGCGGCGTCCTCGGGGTCAATGGCTTGAGCCGTCTCACAGGTTTCTTGATGCTCACGCAAATCCTCAAGCATGGCGAACAGGGCGTGACACTTGCATTCATGTTCTCGGAGGACGCCCTTAGCGGGGTCGGTGGTGCGGGCTGTGGCTGGTTCGTTCACAGCAGGTCCTCGTCAATGACATCGTCGGCACCTTGGTCGGGCTCCCGCCAGTCGTTGTGGATGTAGTCGTAGATCGAGCCATCGACAAGAAAGCACAGCCGAACTTCGCTGTACGGATGGTTAGGGTCTGCAATGGCGATGACCGTCTCGCACGGCTCACCACGGTCGAACTTGCTGTAGTTGTTGCTGGTGGTGTGGTTGTGTGGGCAAACCTCGTACTTGACCCCCAGCGTGTCGAACATTGCCTTGAACTCTTTCAGCGTCAGGTATTTCATTTCCACTCCCAGAAGTGCGGTGTAGTCAAATCTTCGATGCGACGGAAAGTTCCTTCGAGGTACTGGTTTTTGTCATCCAGATCGGCCATGGTCATGTTGCCTGCGATCACCAGTTGAGCATTGTGCTTATAGCAGGCGTTGATTATGTCGTACATCTCAGCCATCCTGAACTCCGATTTCTTGACCTTCTCGAACTCGTCAAGGAACAGGTGAGTAGTGATGCCGTGGTCTACTTTCAACCGCGCGATCTTCGTGGCGGTGACCATAGGAGCATCCGCCTCGCCGATCTTCCATTGCTGAATGCGATCCATGAGTTCCTTGGCTTCATAGAGCATTACAGGATGGAGGGTGTGGATGCCGAACACAGGAGCACCCTCAGCGGGGGTAATACCCATCGCCACATCCCAAGCATTGGTGACCAAAGCATGGCGGTAGAGGGCATATAGACAGGTGGACTTGGACCATCCCTGCGGGCTGAAGAAAGCGTAACCAGCGGTGGGAGCAGCCCGCATGATGTCAAAGATCGCCTTCTGCTTCTCGGGCGGCATGTGAGACACGTTGGAGGGTTGCAGGTTTTTGAGGCGGACGTTTTGATAACGTTCAGGCACAGTCCGTCGCCAAAACTTCTCGATCCGTTCGCGGACGACCTTACACTCGGCTTCCAACTCCCGAGCCTTTTTAGCGGCTCGGATAGCAGCCCGCTCCTCCTGAGGAATGTCCTTCCAAGCTCGGGTCGAGGGCTTATCTTTGAGCAGGCGGTTGATGGTTTCGTCGTCAAATTGTTCGAGCATTTCTATACCTTCACCTGATTGAATTTGGTCGGGGTGTTGAGCACGGCTTTCTCCTTGCCCTGCCTTTTAGCGTTACGTTTCGCTTTGTCCAGATCGAACTCCCGAGCCGACAGGATGTTCTCCCACTTCTCGGTGATGCAATACTCCATCGGGTCACGCTTGACCCCCAGAGCCTTGATCGCTGGAGCGAAGGAGTCAGACTCGGTAGCGGCGTAGTGCAGAACATCCCTGACATGAGCCAGAGAAGAAGTCTTGGTCTTGGACTCGATCAGGCCAGACCACAGCTTGAAGGACGATGCGTTCTTGAATCGAGCAGGCTCACCAAGCCAACGCCAGAAGTCATGAGCCAGACGGATCGCTTCATCAGGGACAGAGGAGTCAGGATCAGGAACTTCAGCTTCCTGTTCCTGAGGGGGTAGTTTGGGTGGGATGCCGTCATCGGGGGGCGGAACTTCGGTTAACTTCGGTTTGGTTTTGGTTAGCTTCGGTTCGGTTGTCCCGAGGGCAACGTCAGAATTCACATCAATCCTGAGATTTTTGAGCTTCCTGTTCTCGCACCTTGCTCTCGACTTACTCGCACCACACTCGCAGTCTTCTCTCGACCAACTCGCGAAACACTCGCAACATACAAATAAATGCGAGTAATCCAAGAGAAACCTGAGAGTAGTGTCGTAGCTGGAGTCGATCTTCTTGGCGAAGTCCCAAGCGTTACGGGGAAGGCTGCCAGTTTGCCATTGATAGAGGAGTGACTTGAAAAAGATGCCGATCTGAGCGTCAGTCATGGACTGCGTGTCAGGGTCGCTCTGCCAGTCTTCCACAATGATCGGCAGGTACGGCGGCATCCGATTGAGTTTGTCTTGTTTTGCCATTATGATCCTCGTCACTCGGGTTGGACGACGGTGACGAGTCCGCCGCCCGAATTCCCGATCATCGCCCCGCAGGTAGCGGGGCAAAGCTTTCTCTCTAACAACCCGAAAGTCCAAAAATCGGGCGCAGCCGATGGCAGCGTTTTTCTTACTTACCGCTCACCGCGCTTTCATACACTTTCGACCAAGCTGGATTGCGACGGCGAAAGTCCGCCAAAACCTTGCGTTCTGCATCTGTGAGTTTCTTGCCGTTTACATTCTTGCGTATGATTGTGTTGAGCGTTGTTTTTGCCATGTTGTCTCCTCTTCATCGGGTGCGTTCCGCACCGTGTAACCACTGCTTCGGGGTCATAGGGCTGTTCCTTCCTTACAATCAATCGTTACGTCACGGATCGCTGGACCCTGTGCTGCCTTAGTAGTAACGACAGGTTCAACCTTGGGCATCTCAGGTTCCGTTACGTAACGCTTGCCTTCCTTGGTCAGCAAGTCCCAGAGTCGATTGAACCGTTTAACCTGCTCGTCAGTTCCAGAGTGGTCGGGATGGAGCCGCTTCAAGAGACTCTTGCGGGCGGCGTCCAGATCGGTGCCGTCGAACATATTGAAAATCTCCCATCGGACATCGAAACTATTGCTACGCCGCTTGAATTCTTTCTCGGCTTCCTTTTTCAGTCCCCTCTTCTTGTCCCGACACCGCTGCGCCCGCTCTGCGGGGGTCATGGCGTGGTCGAGGTGGACTCTTGGCATGGGCATCAGGCTTGTACCTCCCCGCCGTCCTGCCCGAGAGCGGCAAGAATCTTTTGTATGTTGCGGGCGAGTGCGTCGGCATCGTCTTCGGATGGTTCTAGGAGACCTGCCGCCTCAAGCTCCGCTGTTTTTGCCATGACAACGGGTGCCATGTCGATGAACCATTGATCCGCCTTAACCGCAGCATTCGGAACCCATTCATCCTTGCCCCGAACCTTTACAAACGCTGGTACTGCTTCCGTCTTTTTAGCCATTTCCATTCCTCTCAGTTCCGATCCTGTCATTTCCTATCTGCTCGGTTCCGTTCTATTCCACTTCTGTGCTGACGTAAGCGGCGGCTTTCCATCGACATCACGAAGCAGAGCCGTCATGCGAAACTGTTGCTCATGGGTAAGCCCACCACTTGCTTGTAGCTTCTTCCAATCTGTACGCACGGTTTTACATCGATTCGTTGGCATTTGGTTACGCTTCCTCCCTATATTTGTTGAGCCACTCCACAAACGCCCTTTGCTGGTCGGTAGCACCCTCAGGTGCCACTACGGGCTCGACTTTGGGGGTTGTGTTTGGTTGCGGGTTGAGAGTAGCGGGATGGATGCGGTTCAACGCAGGTTGATGTTCACAAATATGCGCGTCGGAGCAGTTGCCGCAAAGCTTCGCCCCGTTAAGGTCGTCATAGGTAGTGACGAGTTTAAGGTGGGCGGTGCCTGTGCATTGGCCTGCCGTCTTTTTATCCGCATTGAATTGGAGTGGGGTATCGAGATATAGCTTCCCCCTGCAAGGCTGGGGTCTATTTATCCAGTTCAGCCGTTCGTACTGGCAGCCGCACGGCATTGTGTAGAGTGGTGATGTTTTACGTTTCTTCGTCGGCATTACTGCGCTCCTCTTACAGTATGGGATTTCTCTGCTTGTAAAATTGCCAAAGTTGATTGAGTCGTGCCGCCTTCGCTGGGTCGCCGCCACGGTCGGGGTGGATAGTCATCAATGTCCGCTTCCATGCCTTCTGTACGAAGTCATAGCTTGTATACGGGCTCTTGATCCCGATCATGTCGAATAATTCGGCAGTGGGACTGCCGATGCCCCTGAGAAAATTCATCTCACGGGCGCATTTCTCTTCGTAGGCAACTCTCGCCGCCGCATCCAGCTTGCGTTTGCGCCACGCACGCACTCGATACTTGGCGGTCGGATCGGGCTTCGCACCTTCCTTGCGATGCTTCTGGCGAGACTTCTTGTGCTTCAATGGCATTGGCATTTGGTTACGCTTCCTTTCCGAATAGTTCCTCTTCCGTGGGATTCGCGACTGCGTATTGGCGTTTGCGGGGCATTAGGCGTTCCCCACACGAGTTCCCGAAGCTTCCGCTATAGCCAACGAGTCTTCGTTCGCCTGCTCTTGGTGGAGTTTCTTGGCATAAGCGAGAAGCCGCTGGTATCGCTCGTCGTCAATGCTGTCAATTACGTCCAGAATCGGGTCGTACTTGGCTTCGTCCTCTGCGGTTACGGGAACTATGATTTCCATGTGGTTTCTCCTCTACTTTGTTTTGTGTTGCCCTTTCTTGTTGTTCATTTTCGATAGTGCCATTGAAGTGAGCGCCGAACATTGACAGTTACAGTTAAGGGGGCCAGCGCCTCTGTGTGCGACAACAGGTGAATCCTTGGCGGGGTTTAGTTCAGGCAATCGAGCCGAGTCTGATGGGTTATTGGTTTACAGAGCGAGGGCGTCTTGAATGCCGACCCGTCCCTTGTCTTGCTGGAACGCACCGACAAACTGAGAAAATTGACGACGACGCTCTGCGTCTGCGTTGGCTGCCTCTTCAGTGTCTTCCACGTCGAGGACTTCGGTTCCACGTAAGACAAGCCAATCGACATAACGCTGTCCGTCGATGAGCTTGTCCCGCTTTTCCACCCGAATGGTAGTATCTTTGGGTGAAGCGGCTTTAGCCGCCTTCTGCTTTGCAGGAGCCTCTGGCTTTGGGGTCACTGGCTCCTGCGCGGCTTCTTTCTCGGTCGGACGACCGATCAGCTTGCCGATAAGTGTCCTCACCTTGAGGGCGAGACCACCCTGCTGAAGTTGTTTGCTCACCGCCGTGAGGACTTTGAGGATGTCCTCGGCATTCGCGGCGGCATTTGCGGCGACATCCGTTTCACCTTTGAGCAGTGAGGACTTCACCTGCTTATCGAGTTTGGTCTCGGATGCAACGGATGGCTGTTGCACAGGACGTTCGAGAAACTCGTCGAGCTTCTCTGGCGTTGGGGCGACCTTCGTGAACCCTTTGATCGCCTCGTCCACGTTGCCGCCTGCCTTATGAGCGGTGACAACACCGTGGGCTGCTTGTGCCGCGTCGATCAGCCTCGCCTCAAGCGGAGTGAGATGCTTAGGCTTAGGCTCCTTGTACTTGGAGCAGGAAGGCGTGTGACTTGTCTCCTTCTTGCACTCGGTACAAAGTTTTTTCCCCATCAACAAATCCATCTTGTTGATGGCGGTGCGGAGGCACATCTTCAGGTTGTACGTCTGCTTGTACCACCCGAAATACGCCATCCAGATTGACTCGCCTTTTTTCGGTTTCGCAAGTTCGAAGACAAAAGACTCGATCTTCGCTTCCTGACGAAATTTTTCACTGCCCCGTTGAGAGAGCAGAGACCGCATTTTGGCGAGGGCGATGAGAGCGTCAGCCTGTTTGTCGGCTGCCGCCACTCCTGCCTGTTGCACTTCAGCGTGCGTTTGATCGAACGCTTTCCGCATTTCCTTGGCGTCCTTGAATTCGATAGGCGTGATTTCAATCTTCACGTCCTCAATCTTCGAGAGCGTTGCAGGAACTTGCGGAGGTACTACCTTTTTCTTTTCTTTCATTCTGACCTCCTTGGTCAATAAACTCATGCAAGACTTGCATGAGTTTGGTTGGTCAGACTCGGCTCGATTGTCAATGAACTCGGAGTTGCTCGGCGATCTGGTCGCCTTCCGACCCGCCCGCACAGGGTTCGTTATTTTCGACGCCCTGCACTCCAGCGATTACCTTCGTTCCACTGGCTTCTTCTTTGTTGCTAGTGCTCCGAACTCTCCAGTGTCAGAATTCTGTTTGGATTTTCGCGCTAATACCCGCGCCGTTCATTAACAGTTACGATTGGGCTTCGAATGAAAAATCAGCGGGTAGCGGCGGGACGTGAAGGCTAGAGAAGAATGAAGGCGCACAAGGGTTGGGAGAATAATCGTAAGGCGCAGAAGGACGCCATCGCTGATTTCATGATCCTGATGGCCGTAGCCTCGTGCCACACCCTGAAGCCGTACAGGAGCTTCTCAAAACCTGTAGACAAGACACTCTTTACGGACGACTTCATCCACCTGCTCAGGTGGGGCTGCACGCCGAAGGCCTTGGTCACCGCTTTGCAGATGTCGAATACGATTGACGTAGAGAACTCTCCCCCCAGCAGGCAGGTCAAGCCAATGGTCAAGCGAATACGAGGCTTGGCCCATGAGTTGGGGGAATTGGAATCCAGCGGTCGCCTCGTCTGGCGCAACTACCCGAATCCAGTCAATCCAGCGAGGCAGAATGGAGACCCGCCAGACGTGTGGCGACTAACCAAGGGCCTTCACACGCAGGCCGACAAACTTGAAAGAAGGCTGCGAAAGGGTGGACGCAAAGCGTCCCCAAGTCTCGATGCAAGGCTTGAGACCGTGATTAAGAACATGAGGCAGTTGGCTGACGAGATGGTCGATCTCGAAGGTACGGGATTCTTGGCGATCCAAAACCAAAGAAGGCCATTGGAACAGGAGGCTGGTCAGACATTGCGCGAGCGACTGTACAATCGCGCCGATGATTATGAAGATTGGTTGCGTATGGCGAGCGAACAAGTACCGCCGCGTTCGCATTCACTGATGCGCGTGAACCATGTCTGCCCTGTGCTATACGTCAAGTGGGCTACACGGGGCCATCCCTTTCACGAGCGCGTGGCGAATCTCTTGTCCATAGTGAAGACTCAGATTACGGCACCACAATTGGCAAGAGAAGTTGAAGAATTCGAGACTAGCTATCCGTGGTCCTCTGACTACATTCGGCGCTCCCTAGCCCGCGTGCACCGTGGCGAAAAGATTTACCGAGTCCTGCCCGTCAAACCATACCGACAATCCGAGCTTTGAGCATCCGCGCCCTTCCCGCTGACCACCTGCCCTCGGCTGTCAGCTAAGCGTTTTTCCTGAGAGAAGAATCCAATCTGCTTAGGATTTGCCCCTGTACGCTGCTGCCTCACTCTGCACCAGACCGAATCGCTAACTGTCAATACATGGCGCGTAGACCAGTGTCAGACTCAAGGAGAATTTTGCATTGGGCAGGAGCAAATGACCATGACACCAGAACCATACGTAACAGCCGACGACATAGCCGAGCACCTGAAGATCACTCGCCGCCAAGTTCTCGAAATGACTCGAAAGAGAATCATCCCAGCACATCCGCTCGGCGTGGGCGAGCATCGGAGGGTGTGGCGCTTCAAGATCAGCGAAGTCGAAGCCGCCATAGCCTCGGGTGCTCGCAAGCCTTCCACGCCAAGCGAAAACAGCGGTTTGGCTGGAATGCCCGCCCCACGTACAATGCCAATCGGCAGTCCCTTGAGCCAGAAGGGGAAACTCTAATGGCAAAAGGGTGGTTTCGTAGGAAGAAAGGCAAGCTGGTGTACTGCTGGTACAACTCGAACGGCGACGAACGCACGAAGGTTGTGGGGCCGAGCACCATGACTGACGAAGAAGGCTGGCTGGAAGTGGGCACGCACGGATTGGACAAGCTCGTCAACCAGCCAGACCCAGCGAAGGTGACGTTCGGCGAGGTGCTGCAACATTACCTCGCTTATGGAAAGAAGAAGACGGGCGAGGACAAGGCTCACTCCAGCAAGAACACGGATGGGCGCAACGCTCGGCTTCACCTGAGCCGCTGGTCGCAACACGTGGCTAAGGACATCGAACCGCTCGAAATTCAAGAGTGGATCGATGGACTTTCCAAAGGGCTTCGTTCCAAAGTCAGGAACATGATGTCTGCGGTTTATAGCCACGGCCAGAAGTTCCGCATGATCCCACGAACTGAGGAATGCAATCCGATGAAGTGGGTGAGTGCAACGACGGTCTCGGATTACGAGGCAATCAGCCTGAGCCCAGAAGAGTCTTTCGCGATACTGGAACGGATCGGCGATCCTTTAGTACGGGTGCTGGTCATTGTGGTCGCAGTCACCGCTACTCGTATCGGGGAAGCTCTCGGACTCATGTGGTCGGATATTGATTGGAAGAAACTGAAGATCAACATCCGACGCGATTGGGTGGATGGCGAACTGGGGCGTCCGAAGTCAAGGGCGTCTAAGGCTCCAGTCGAGATGCACGAGACACTTGCTGCACTATTGCAGGCGTGGCGTCAGGAATCACCGTACAGCAAGGACTCGGACTTTTTGTTCCCGTCGTTCAAGCTGCACGGCAAGCAGCCTCGAATCGGCAGCATGATCGTACAGGACTACGTGAGACCTGCGGCTGTCGCTGCTGGAGTGATCCGTGAGGATTGCCCGAGATTTGGGTTTCACAACCTGAGGCACGGGCTGTCCACGTTCCTAATCGAAAACGGACACGATCCTGTGGTCGTGCAGCGTATGCTTCGCCAGTCAAACGTTGACATGACGATGCACTACACCCACAATAGCCACAAGGCGAGGGAGGCTCAAGGTCAGTTCATCGAGCGTTTCCTCCCGAATGGCGGGGCTGTAGCCGATCTGGAAGAGCAGGATGACGAAAAGCGGGTGCCAGTGCGGGTGCAGTGAATTGTCACGAAAAGCGCAAGTGCTGTAGAATGAGA
>CAWIRH010000005.1:0-16748 GCA_963838425.1 uncultured Acidobacteriaceae bacterium | reverse complement strand
CAACCCGCAATGCGCGATAATAGCGATCTGATTGGGGCAGTGAGAAGCGTGCCCGTCTCCCAAGACGGCCCTCGAAGCTGCCCCAAAACCATTTCAGCGCTCTTTGACAAGCTAAGTCCTTATTCCGGAATACTTTGATATAAGTCCTTTAGTTTCAAAGACCAAAGCGAAAAATCCCCGCCAACCCCATGATTCCACTAGACCGAGGGGGAGGGGGGTGGGGATGACCAACCGGTAAACATGGGCACAAACCTGGGTTGTTTTCGGGAGAAGCGTTTGTGGGGAGTAAGAGGGTGCTTACGAGCCTTCTTCCCGCGTACTCTGGTCGTAAACGGGAATCGGCACGAGAGTGAACTCGAACGATCAGCAGTCCGACCAGAACCGCGCTGACCAGCATGATCACCCTGATGTAGAGGCCGGCGTGAAACGTCTGGTCGCCGGCGGCAGTTTTGGCAGGGCCCGATGTGGCGCTGATGGTGCAGAATCCGAAATAGAATTTTTCCAGCCATCCGCGGGAAATAGGTAAGAGCCACAAAAGAATGGAGGAAACTACGACGAGGATTCCGCAGAGAATCCACGTGCCACGCGATACCGTGGACGCTACCCAAGATGCCGGCGGCGGGATTGGCGGCAAACATCTGACGCACAGCAATCAGCAGAAACACGACGGAATGCACCAGCGCGACGACGGCGCGTTTGCGGTTGGTAAGGATGGAAAATCCGCCCATGGGTAAGCCTATTGTAACGAAGTGGCGGACATGAGGCTGTGATCTAGATCACTCTGGGCGGGAACTGGGTCGTGTGAGTGGCCTCTGGGTACTGTGCGATATAGCACAGTCTTGATGTCGGAAAGAGAGTAGTGTTGAAATGTCTCTTCTAGCATTTTTCCGCCGTGCTTCACAGTGACGGTCCCTTGCGAAAATCAGACAGCGTTTTGCTGCGCAAGGAACCGTTTATGGCCAGCCAAACCCGCCCGCCTACCAAGCCCTCTCCGACGCCGTCGATCATTGACATTGACGGGAACCACATCCGCAACGAGATCCTGCTCGGCCTGCCTCGAGAAGAACGCGAACACGTTGTTCTCGAAATTGGAATTTGTGCGCCTGAAGACTCACCTCGTGCTGCATGAACCGGGCGATAATTTAAAGTCGGCGTATTTCTCAAGCAGCGGCTTAATGTCCATCTTGAGCGTCTTTCCGGACGGAAAGAGTGTGGAAGTAGGTCTGGTGGGCAAGGAAGGTTTTATCGGCTTGCCGCTGGTGGCGGGCTTTCACACCGCGCCCACGCGGGCCATCGCGCAGATTGAGGGTTCGGCCTTTCGAGTCGAAGGCGAAACGCTGAAGAAAGTTCTCCTGCAGTGTCCCAAACTGGAGCGGCGATTACAGCAGTTTGCACAGGTCATGGCCATGCAGACCACGCAGATTGCCGCCTGTAATCGCCTGCATGAAGTGAATGAGAGATTGGCGAGGTGGTTGTTGATGAGCGCCGACCGGATCGGATCGAATTCGGTGCCGTTGACTCAGGAATTTATTGCCCAAATGCTGGGTACCCGCCGCTCCAGTGTGACCGTGGCGGCTGGAATGTTGCAGAAGGCGGGACTGATCACTTACACCCGCGGGGACGTAAAAATTATCGACCGGCAAAAGCTGGAAGAAGCAGCCTGCGAGTGCTACGAAATCATGCAGCGGCAGATCGAGGAATGGCAGGGCGAAGCGGAGTAGTGTGTGCGCGCCAGCGCACATTCGGCAGTTCCTCAGCGTACCGACACATTGCCGCCGCCCGGATAGCCTGAAGATAAAAGGAGCATTGGAACTATTGCTCCGCATTGTAGTTGGAGTAATTCATGTCGGAAGGCGACCTCATCAATCTTGATTGCAATCGACATCTAGTTATATGCCCGCACTGCCAAAAGCAAACGGTACATAATTCTCCAGGGAAAATGATCCTCTTTGCCACGGCGAAGTGCGGACACTGTGGGCGGGAGTTTCTGATCGCGATGAACAAACCACGGCACGAGCCTTGAACTCAACCCCGGGACGCAGAGAGCGCCGAAAGAAGCGGATGCTACTGCAACCGGTCTCATTAATTGTGTGGGCCATGATTGACCCACGACGATTGACCCACGACGAGGACTGTCCGCGCCACACCAACCTGGGTAAGGCTATCAGTTGTCCGACATCAGGTGGAGCTTCTAGTGATAGCGGATAGCCGGCTGCCATAAATTTAGAGAAGGGCGCGGAGCTGTTTCCGCGCCTTTTCTATTGGGCAGCAAAAGCCGCGGACGATAATGTCCGCAGCCGCGTGCGGGTCAGACTTCGAGCGAGACCAGCGGCTGCGCCAGCAGGGCGCTCGTCTGCGAAGAAGAGAGGGCTCCGCCGCCGAGGGCGGAGGTTTGCAGTTCCTGCTGCAGGGTCGCATAGGCCTGTTGGGCGCCCGCAAGGTCGCTGGACGTGAGGTTCTGGCCGACTTGGTTGAGGTCCTGGAGCAGGGAATTCTGGTCGGATGAATCTTCGCCTACGCCTCCGGTGCTGATGCGAGGGTGATGATGGAGGTGGCCGGTCGAGGGACCGCCCCGGCGCAGGAGATCCTGTTGGACGGTGGAGAAGTCCTTTTGAGCGGCGGAAAGGTTATCGGACTTGAGATCGGTGGCGAGCTGGTTGAAGGCTTGGGCGACGGGGTTGGAGGTGGAGGCCGCGGAAGTGAAAGCCGTGGAAGCGGCTCCAGTACTGGTGGCGGGCTGCGCAAAGGCGGCCTGCAAGGTTGCGAAATCGGACTGCGCGTTTGCGAGATTGCCGGACTGGAGATCCTGGCTGAGCTTTTGCATTTCCCGCTGGTAAGGAGAGCTGACGGCGCTGAGTTGGTTTTGAAGGAAGCTGCTGCTTAAAATCCCGGAGATGGACATTGATATGCCTCGATGTAAGAGTTGAACAAGCGTTTCGCGGGGATTCGTCCGCGACGAATTGAAGCTTGATGCAGGCCGCTGGCGAAGTTCCGAGTGAACCTGATGGTGTGGAAGCACGCCCAATTCCATTGGCGAGAGAGAGGATGCGGAAGAAATGTCGCAATGGTTTGTGGTGGTTGCGGGCAGTGGGGCGCGGTGAGATGGCGGGGTGAGGGCGCGGGTGGGGCAAAGCGTGCCGGGGTTGAAGGAGGCAAGAGTTGCCGGGGCGGCGCGGGGAACAGGCAAAAGCAAAAGTCGCTCTTGCTGACTCGGTGGCGACTCAGCGGCTATAAAGTCGCTATCGATTTTGCGGGACTTACCGCCGTCTAAAGCCGAGCCCCTTCAAAACAATGGGTTGTCAGTGGGCTGACCAATGGTCAAGACAAAGAAAGACTCCGGGTAAAGAGATTAAAGAAAACCCATGAACAAAGCCATTGAAAAATTGTTTACAGGTGCTGTATCTTTCGTTGACCGAAGGTCAACGACCTGCGAGGAGTTGGGCCATGGAAGGAATTACGAGCAGTCTGGCGAAACCGACGCAGTTGAGGCGGGACGGAAAGGCGCGTCCGCGCTCGGAAGCGAAACGGGCGCGGATTGTAGAGGTGGCGATCCGGCATTTTGCCGAGCGCGGGTATAGCGCGGCGCGGGTGGAAGACATTGCGGCGCAGTTAGGCATTGCCAAGGGGTCCGTGTTTCAGCATTTCAAGAGCAAGGATGGACTGTTCTTCGAGGCATACAAGAAGGCGGTGCAATCGTTTCCGAAGTATATGCAGGCTCCGGCGGCGGTGCAGGAGCGGGGATTTTTTGAAATGCTGCGGTACTGGCTGGGGCGCACGGAGAATATGGTGCGGGATAACTGGTCGTCATACCGAATCTATCTGGTTGGTAACTATGGAACGGATCTGGCGCTGCGGCGGGAGATCAACCGGTTTCTGGTGGCGGAGGACCCCTACGGATGGCGCGAATTTGTGAGCTTCGGAGTCAAGCGGGGAGAGTTGCGGACGGACCTTGATGTGGATATGGCCGGATCGATCCTGGAGTGGACGATGGACCGGTTTCAGGATGCGCTGCTGACGGAGGAGTTAGACCCAGGATTGTTTCGTAAGTCGGGGCCGGTTCCAGAGGAGAAAGAAGCCCGCATTGAACAGTTTGTCGAACTGTTGCGGCGGGCGATTGGATCGGAGAAAGTGCAGGCGCCGGGGAAGAAAGCATGAAGGCCGGAATGAGCGTGGAGCAGATTGTTGCGAGTTATGACGAGACGGCGCCTCTGGCGGAGGCGTCGACGATTCCGGCGCCGTGGTATGTGGATGCGCGGATTGCGGACCTGGAACGACAGACGGTTTTCTCGCGGACCTGGCAGGTGGTGGGGCGAGTGGACCAAGTGGAAAAGCCGGGACAATTTGTGACGGCGACGGTGGCGGGAGAGCCGCTGGCGGCGGTGCGCGGGAATGATGGCGTGCTGCGGGCGTTTTATAACGTGTGCCGGCATCATGCGGCGCCGGTGTTGACGGAACCCTGTGGGCAGGCGTCGATTCTGCATTGTCCTTATCACGGATGGAATTACGGGTTGGACGGGTCGCTCAAGGGGATGCCGGAGTTCGATGGGGTGAAGCACTTCGAACGCAAGGACAATGGACTTGTCCCGGTAAAGGTGGAGACGTGGGAACAATTTGTATTTGTGAATCTGGATGGGGAGGCGGCTCCGCTGGCGGAGTTTCTTGGCGGATTGGTGATGCGCGTGGCTCCGCTGGGATTGAGTAAGCTGCACTACTTTACGACTAAGAGTTACGACATCCACTGTAACTGGAAGGTGTTTGTCGATAACTATCTGGATGGCGGGTATCACGTGCCGCATCTTCACAAGGGACTCAATTCTGTTTTGGATTACAAACAGTACAAGATCGAGAATGAGGGCAGATATTGCTTGCAATCAAGTCCGATGGTGAGTTCGGACGAAGATGCGGCCACGGGCACGACGCGGAAAGGCGATCGAGCATGGTACTTCTGGCTGTATCCGAATTTCATGTTCAACTGCTACGAGGGGTATCTGGATACGAATTTGGTGATCCCGATTGATGTGGACCATTGCCGGGTGATTTTTGATTTCTACTTCAGCGACGTGAGCGAGGCGGCCCGCGCTTATAACGAGCAGAGTGTCGCGGTGGGAAGTCGTGTGCAGGATGAGGATTTGGAAATTTGCGAGGCGGTGCAGAGGGGACTGAAATCGCGGGCCTATGGAGCGGGGCGGCTCTCGGTGAGGCGTGAAGCGGGGGAACAGTTGTTTCATCAGCTGCTGGCGGCGGATTTAAAGAGTGGGTTGGGGCAAGCGGCGGCGTGCGAGGAGTGAGGCTTAACCGCGCTGGCACGGAGTACGCGGAGACACTTCAACCTCTGGGCTCCTAGGGATGAAAATTGAGTACGATGAGTTCTTTGGTTTCCTCCGGAGCCGGTACCCATCTCCATTTTTCTATGGCATCGACCGCGGCTTTTGCCAACAGCGGATGGCCACCAAGCACTTGAGTCAACCTCGGTTTTCCGTTGGGCGCAACTGCGGCCTCCACCCTGACGGTTCCACTGATTTGCATTTTCTGGGCGAGCTCTGGATACGCTGGGTTCACCTTGCTCAATATCTTTCTCTGTGTTTCCAGCTGTACTTGGCCGAGAGAAGAGGATGGGGAGAAGGCGGTTGTTCCTAAGGCGAGAGCTAGGAGGGCGGCTGAAATATAGGGTCGCATCTTCATGCCGGTAGCCTACGCCCAACCGGTGCCGCCACGAAGGTAACTAGGGTAATCAAGCGCCGTTCCGTAAGAGATCCGGCGCGGTGCCGGCGCGCGGAGCCTAGGGCTTGTGGCTTGAGGGCCATGACGATTTCAGCTTTGGCTTGGACGGTGCTGGTTTCGGGTTGGTTATCGTCGGCTAAGTGTTAGTTGAGCGGGGACAGGCCTATATCGGCGAGCAACCGGTGGAATGCGGGCTCGTTGTGCAGATTGTCAAAAGCATGCTGGGATGCCATACCGGGCACCTCATCGTCATGTTGATCGTAGGCAATTTTCAGGTAGCGCAGAGCTTCTTGCTTGTTGCCCTGCAGTGAGCACGTCTCCGCCAGGAAGAACGGCGACGACAGGCCGTGCTCATAGAGCTTTGTTTCTTGCTGGCGTAGGCTCTCCAGCAGACCTTTTCCGCCTCCCGCGGCAAAACCTTTTTCGGTCGCTTCCACGACGGCAAGGGCTGAGCTATCGCGCATCAGAAGGGCTTCGCTTCTGGCTTCGAGCAGGTAATGGGGATAGTCCGCGGCCAGCAGGTAAATGCCCTTCAGGTAGCGGTGAGGAGAAATAAAGTCGGGTTCGTTTTCTTCCATCTGCTTGAGCAGGGCGATGGCATCCTGCTGCCGGCCCGCGCCGAAAAGAAGAACGCCTTTATCGGCCAAGACGGATTTGGAAGCCGGATCGAGTGCCTGGGCGCGTTCGATCTCCGCCAGCGACTCGGGGTAACGGCGGAGGCACTCGAGGTAAGTCGCATACCAGTGATGAGCGATGGCGTTATTCGGATTCAGTTCAAGCGCACGCCGGAATTCCCGATCGGCGGTGGCGACATCCCACATGCCCCAGAAAGAAACAAAGGCCAGAGAGGCGTGCGCTTCGGAGGACTGGCCGTCGAGTTCAACCGCTTTTTTCGCCGCGGCCAGCGCGCGCGGGTAGGCTTCCGAGCCAGGCATCACGGTGTATTCGCGCAGCAGGTTGTAGCAGTCGGCAAGGCCGACATAGGCGGGCGCATAGCTGGGGTCGTGGACGATGGCCTGGGTGAAGGAATCGACCGCCTTGTTCAGGCTCTCCGGAGTGCGCTTCTCCCAGTAAAACCGGCCTTTGAGGTAGAACTCTTCGGCTTCGCGATTGGCGGGAGGATGAGGATAAGCAAAGCCGGTTTCCGGCGAGAGGGAAGAGGTTGCGGGCGCCCTCGCTTGGGCGGTACGACTCGATGAATCATGTCTCGCCCAGTAGATCCAGGCCGCGAAGAGCAATGCCAGCACCGGCAAGACAAAAACCAATTTCCAACGCGGGGAAGAAGTGGGAACGAGTGCGGCCACTTCTTCGGGTTCGGAGTCGAACCGCCGGTTCGGGCGGCGGTTCGGAGATGTGCGTGGGCGCGATCCAGCGATAGCCGCGGCGTCCGACGGTTTCAATAAAGACGGGATTTTCGGCGGAATCGCCGAGCGAGTCGCGCAGACGGTTGATGGCGCTGATGACGCCGCGATCGAAATCCACATATACGCCGTCCGGCCAAAGGATCTGGCGAATTTCCTCCCGGCTGAGAACTTCGTTGGGGTGGCTGAGCAACAGCTTCAGAGCCTGAAAAGGCAGCTCCTGAATCTTGACCTTGACTCCGCACTTGTGCAGTTCACCCGAGCGCAGATCGGCCTCGAACACTCCAAAGCGAACTACGGCATTTGAGGAGACGCCTGCTGGCATAGGATGGGCAGATAAGGGAGGGAATGTCAGTTTAGCACAGCAGCGCCCAGTGGGGCACCAACATAATGTTGGGCTCGGCGGCCCTCATTCTGGACTTCAAGAACGGCGTGACCATTCACCGTATCGTATTAATAATAAGACATTTATTGCGTTACCGGAGTTTAGTTGGAACGTGACCAGCAGGGAATTGACGGGGACGAGAATTTCAGCGAAAGTGAGCGCCGTGCGCGGATCGGTTCAGTAGCCCCTCTGGCAGAGACTGCCGGGACCTTTGGCGCAATTCCCCCGAAATGCAAGAGACTTCATATTTTCGAATACTAAGACGGAGACACTCCATGAACTGCATTCGCTACCAAGTTAAAACATTCCGCATGGCCGCAATTGCGCTCACCATGCTTGCACTATTTTCTGCCGGGGCAGTTTGCCCGGCCCAGGCCCAAACTTATACCACGCTCTACGACTTCGGGGTCGGGGGTAACTACGAGGTTAATAGCTTTCCTATCGGTCAGCTGGCGCTCGGCCGCGACGGCAATTTCTACGGCACCGTTCAGAATCCCAATGGCCACTCTGGAATCTACCAGATGACGCCCGAGGGCTCGGGGACGGTGCTTTGGGCGGACACGAGCCCCAGTGCAACCCAGTGCTTGACCGGCTTGACGCTGGGCAGCGACGGGCTTTTCTACGGTACGTGTGAGTATTGGGGAGGCACGAACTGGACTACCGGCGGCAGCGGCATCGTCTTCAAGTACGATCCCAGCCAAGGGCAGTCTGGATTCACCGTTCTGTATTCCTGGCCATCCTGCTGGTCGGGGGACTACAACGATTCCGTTTATCCCGGCCCCTTGACTCTGGGCACGGACGGAAACTTCTACGGCGTGACGACATCTACCAACGGGGGGTCTTGTACTGGTCCCACTATGGGATCCGTCTTCAAGGTCACACCGAGCGGCACCCTGACCACGCTGCACGTTTTCCAGGGGGCATCGTCTAAGGACGGCGATACCCCATCGGGCCCGCTCACCCTCGCCGCCAATGGCAACTTCTACGGCACAACGCAGGTAGGAGGCAACATCGGGCAAAACGGCGGCACGCTTTATGAGGTTACGCCTAAGGGCAAGGTTACGTTGCTCTATAGCTTTGCCAATACTTACGAGCCGGCGGCGGGCATGACCCAGGGAGCCGACGGGAAGTTCTACGGTACGACTTGGGAGGGCGGCACCTACGGCCAGGGAACGATCTTCCAGTTGGCCGGCAAGAAGATCAAGATCCTGCACAACTTCGATCAATCCGTGGGCAATACGGCATACCCCAGCTTCCCACTGACTCTGGGTACGGACGGCAACTTTTACAGCCCGTCCAACGACAACTCGGGCGGCAGCTACCAGAGCTTGTTCGAGATCACAGCAAAAGAGGTTTACACGGATCTATTCAACAATTTCAGCAGCCTGAACGGATGGATACCGAGTTCGCCGATGGCGCTCGATCCGAACGGAACTTTCTACGGTACGACCTTGCAGGGCGGCGTCTACAATGGCCAATCGATCGAGCGCGGCGTGTTCTACAGCTTCAGCACGGGTCTGAAGCCGTATATCATCCTGCAGTTCCCGCGCGGAACGATCGGATCGTCGATTGGCATCTTCGGCGTGGGACTCACCGGAACGACCGCCGTCTCTTTCGATGGAGTCGATGGGGCCTTCACCGTGGAATCCGATACCTACCTGACGGCGACCATCCCCGCCAGTGCGAAAACCGGATACGTTACCGTCTCCACACCTTCGGGCACGCTGAAGAGCGCGGTAAAGCTCACGGTAGTTAAGTGAGGGAGAGCTTTCGCGAAACAATAGCATCACCGTGAGCTGGCCTTCCGGTTCTCGGTGCCGGAGCGTGGATCGGGGATCCGCGCTCCGGAATCAGAGACTGCCGACGCCTTCGCGCAATTCCCCCAAAATGCAAGAGACTTCATAACGACTGCCGAATACGGATGGAAGGCCAACGCGGACAGCGCTCCTGTCCATTAAGGACGAGTTAGGCACGCAAACCGTCTCACTTACTGGCACGGGAAAGTAAGAATACATCGCGGCAAACCATTTCACCGTGAGCCGGTCTCCTGGTTCCCGGTGCCGGAGCGCGGGGAGGGGCCCACGCTCCGGATTTTGTTGCGTTCGAATCCGTTATCGGATTTGCCGTTACTCGTGAACGCTTGCCGATTTACACTGACTTGACAGGGTCCGACTATCTTCTTATGGTTGCTAACCATCCATGAACATTGTTAAGGCTACGAAGAAGTATGAGGACTGGCTGGGGCTGCACCTCCCAATGGTTGGGCGCGATTTGCGGTTGAAGCATGAGCAGATGGCGGCGGCCCTTTTTCCGTTTTTTCGCGCGACTTTCTATCGCTGGGTACAAGTGTGGCCCGAGGTGTGCGCGGACCTCGACCGCGTGCCGCATCTTCTGTCAGTGGGCGATTTGCACGTGGAAAACTTCGGCACCTGGCGAGACACCGATGGTCGGCTGGTGTGGGGAATTAACGATTTTGATGAGGCGTGTGTGTTTCCCTACACGATGGATCTGGTGCGGCTGGCGGCGAGCGCGTTGCTGGCGACACGGGGACAGCATCTGACGATGAAGCCGAAAGAGTCGGCGACGGCAATTTTGGCGGGATACGAGCTGGGCATGGAGGAGGGCGGGCGTCCGTTTGTGTTGGGGGAGAACCATGAATGGTTGCGGGCGATCGCGGAGAGCAAGCTGCGGGATCCGGTCGTGTTCTGGCAGAAAATGGATCGCCTTCCGACGGTGAAGGGAGGAATTCCTGAGCGCGCGCGCGAGGCGATGGAGCATCTGCTGCCGGAGCGGGGCATGCGCTACCGGTTGGCGCGGCGAGTGGCGGGCCTCGGAAGCCTGGGGCGGCCGCGGCTGGTGGCGATCGCGGAGTGGAAGGGCGGGCGAGTGGCGCGGGAGGCGAAGGCGCTGTTGCCATCGGCTCTGCACTGGCTGAATCCGAAGCAAGCGCCGGCAGAGATTCTGTATGCGGCGATCCTGAGACGGGCGGTGCGCTGTCCCGATCCGTGGCTGCAGATGCGGGGGCACTGGGTCGTACGGCGGCTGTCGCCACATTGTTCGCGCATCGAACTGGAGGCGCTCGGAACGAGCCGAGGGGAGTTGCGGCTGCTGGAGGCGATGGGAAAAGAGACGGCGAATATTCATGTGGGGACGGAAGAAAAGCGGCGGGCGATCTTGAAGGACTTGCGCCGGCGAAAGGGAATTGGCTGGCGGGCGCGGCGCAGGCGATGGCGGACGCAATCGAGAAAGATTGGCGGGAGTGGAGGGAGCGCCGGCAGAGCTAGATCCTGCCGGCGCCTTATTGGAGGGAAAGACCGTGCGAGGACTCGGGTGGGTCGAAGAGCTGAAATTCCAGTGCGTGGGGTTTGTTTTCAGCTCCGATGGTGAGGAGAGCGTCGAGGATGCATTCCAGAGCCTCGGGGGAACCTGACCAGACCCGGGAAAAGGACTCGCGGTGAACCGCCAATTCGCCGACCAGTAGGCCCACCGCGTGGGGGCCGAGATCGACATCGGCCAGAGCCGGGTCGCTGCCAATCGGCAGCGGAGGGTTGTGTGCTGGAGGAAGGCGGAGGCTGGCCTGGGTTAGCCAGTGGCCGATGAGGGTTTTGAGATGCTGCCGGCAGCAGACGCTCTTCATGTCTTTCTGCGAGGCGAGCGAGGAATGCCAAGTGAGAATCTTAAGGCGGTCGAGCCAGCGGTTTTCGACCACGAGGAACCATCCGGTGTGGCGAATGGTGTGGAGGCCGCAGACTGAGCAAGCCGAGCGTTTTGTGATCGCGTAATCCATCGGTGGCTCTTTTTGCCAATCCGTCAAGCACCGGCCGCGGCGCGGGTGAGGAAACTTGGGCTCGGGCGTTCACTGAGGGGAACGGTCAGCATCCCGAGGTTGGGGTCAAAGCGAAGCGTGAAATGCGCGGAGCAGGCGTCGCAGAGCCAGAAATGTTCCCGCCGGCGGAGTTTCCGCCGGTTGCCGTCAAATGCGGCGTTGAGGTCAGAAGGGAAAGTTTCTGCCAGGAACAGCTTGCCTTCGCGCAGGGAACGAAAGGGAACCGTGCAGGCTGGGTTCGCGCATTTTTGGAGCATAGGCCGGGTCCGATCTTCTCTTCTGTGGAGTTTTGGCCAGAGAGCTTTGCGAATATTGCACGCCAGAGGCCGAAGCGTTGACGCTCATATTAGAAGTGATTTACCCGCGTTTGCTGCGAGTTAGATGGTGGGAAAGTGCTCAGGATCACTTTGCGATGAACGGTACTGACGGAAAGCAGTCGCCGCCGACGGATGGCCGTCAGTGATTTCCAGCATCGTCGTCGCGATCTGGGTCACCGTCCAGTTGGTCATTGAGGGAAATTCGCCGGGAAAATTCCCGGAGTGAAGTGCCCAACCATGCAGCCAGCGCTAATGATTGCGATGGGCTGACGATCCATACTTCCGTTACCTCCTCCAAAGGGAACAAAACTGTTAAGGTCCCATTATGGCTACTGAGATCGTTGCCGGCTTGTCGCCTGCCTACCAAACTAAACGGCGATCGATGCGCTACAAACTGGACGTCCCGCTCCGGGTCATTTTCCACAAGCAAGACGCAACTCTGATCAGAGAAGGGCGGGGCACAGAGATTAGCGAATATGGGATGTGCGTAATGGCGGGTGTGGAATTGAAATTTGGAGAAGAAGTCGAAATTGAATTTACTCTTCCGTATTCGGGTGAACCGATTCGAGTTCCGGGGGCGGTGCGCAACCGCAATGGCTATCGCTACGGATGCGAGTTCACCCTGGACGGTCAAGGAGAACGGAAAGACGTTTCGCGTTTGCGCCAAGCCCTGCAAACCCTCGGCGCCGTCTCCTGAGTTACGAGACGTAAGCAGGACGATTGCGTCAACTGTGCCGAATGGCCTATTTCTGCGATAGCGTCTAGCGCACGAACCAGGTAGAAGCGGCGACGAGAACGCCTGCGGTCCCCATCAACAGGCCGAGGTGCCAGAACATGCGGCGGCCCGAGAGCAGGGTGATCGACGTAATCACCAGCGCGATCTCCAGGAAGACTTCGCCCAAGTCGAAGCGGTCGGCTTTGCGGCGGGTAAGGTCGGCTTCCTTTTCCGTTGCGCGGGCCTCCTTGTCGAGTTCCTTCTGCTCGTCTTTGTAGCGGTCTGCTTCGGCTCGGTATTTCTCCTGCAGTTTGGCGACGGCTTCCGCGTCCTTACTGGCGACCACGGTGGTCAGATCGGCGAACAATTCGTCGGTGTGGCGGCGGATATTCTTGGCCTGGTAGTAGGCCCACTGGTCGGTGACCTTGTTCTGCAAAATAATTTCTTCGGTGTGGGTGCGATGGCCGAGCAGCGACACGGTCGCCACCAGCACGGCCAGCACCGCCATGGTGAGGGTAATGGGGGCGAGATCGGGATGCTCGCGGGCATGTTCGGCGTGCTCGTGCAGTTCGGTGATTTCTTCGCTCATGGTGTTGGGCTCCTGTCTAAACTTGCTGGTGGAGAGCCGGGCGTCCCGCCCGCCGCCATACTGCTGGACGGGCGAGACGCCCGTCGCTCCACCGCAAAACTCGTTACGCTAGCGACGATCTATGAGGATAACCCAAGTTGCCTATTCTCCCATGACTTTAATGATCACTCGTTTGTCGCGCTGGCCGTCGAATTCGGCGTAGAAGATCTGCTGCCAGGGGCCGAAGTCGAGCTTGCCGTTGGTGACCGGGACGATGACTTCGTGGTGAATGACCAGCGACTTGAGATGAGCGTCTCCGTTGTCTTCGCCGGTCTGGTGATGCTGGTAGTTTTGCCGGAACGGCGCTAGCGTTTCCAGCCACTGGTCGATGTCTTTGATCAGGCCGCTTTCGTTGTCGTTGACGTAGACCCCGGCGGTGATGTGCATGGCGGAGACCAGGATCATGCCGTCTTTGATGCCGGACTTCTTGAGGACGCTCTCGACTTGCGGAGTTATGTGGACGTAGGCGCGCTTGGTTTTCGTGTGCAGGGTCAGGTATTCGGTATGGAATTTCATGCTTCCACATCTATCACGGGGAGGGGTGGTCGTGGCGGAAAAGTTTCCGCGCCCTCAAATCGCCGCGTTCAAATGTACGTACAATGTTCCACGTGAAACATGGCAAAAGTGTGCGTATAAGAATGTACGTATTGGGAGGCTACTGGGGCGCACAAAAAGCGAAAATACCGGGGTCCACCCAGTGTTTGTAGTGACCGTAAGTCAGGAAATATGCCTCAGCGATGCTCCCAAGTCATTGATAATGCTATGGGGTCTGTGTGGTAAAACAGGCACAGGCGGGTATTTATTACACTGTAATTATTACAATTTCAGTGCTTGGCGGCGGGGGTCCTAGTCGAGTGTCGGCGGGCTTCTCGAAAAGCGCGAGAAGAGGCACCGCCCCCGGATTGATTTGGTAGACATTCCCTCGTTGATGTGCCCCGCCCGCCTAAGCACACTAAATGGCATCATTTGATGCTATAATCAGTGCCATGAGGACAACGGTTGCGCTGGATGACGATCTCGTACGCACCGCCCAGGAGTTCACCGGGGTGGCAGAGAAAACGGCGCTGATTCGAGATGGCACGCGCGGAACTTAGCTATGTGTCAGACCCTTGCGTCTACCTGAATGACTCCGCAAATGGGGTTGAGTCGGTGGACACTAACAGCAACGAGGGTGAGTGTACGGCCCATGGGGGAAAATGGGTGCCTGCGGGTTGGACGTACAGCGTGGGTCCGAATGGGAGCGTGAATATGTCCCCCTCAGACGCGACAGCCATCTTCTCGACGGTCGCCAACTCGTTCCCTGGCTGGCTGACCGCACAATACTACTTCTCTCCTGGAACGTGCGCGGCCTTGAATCACGGAGGAATCGTTGTGTTGGGTGTTGGACTCGTCATCGACAACCCTATCGTCACGGGTGTGGGTGCAGTAGGTACGATCGCCAGTTATATAGGGTGTCCTTAAGGAGGTTTGCTATGAAGTTTGGCCCCGATGGAGATATTCCGGGAGGCAAAGAATTCTTTGAGAGGCCGCCACTCGAAACGCCCTACTTTCGCGGGTGTGCGGCGCTGGCGGTTTTGACTTTCGTAGGCGGCGCGGTCGTGCTCGACCGGACCATGCGCGGGCACACATTCCTAGCTGCCCCACTGACGATATGTGTCAGCCTCGGAGCCGTGCTATTGTTTTGGAATGCAGCCCTGCGCGTGCATCGCAGAATTAGCGATTTGTATAAGACAGGAGCAATCAAAGACGTACAGCCGGGAGACCCGCTGGAGGTAGCGATCCGGGCGGCAGCGGGAATGACTAACCTCGGTCTCTTATATGTGAGTGCGTTGACTGGCATGCTGATTGTGGAGCTGGGCCAGGTATTGAAACACTGGTAATGGGGGCTGGCCCAGCTTTCCGTCAACACAAGCAATCAGGAGGTGCCCCATCCTTCGCTTTTTTTGCGAAGGGTGGGCGGAGGTCTGGTCACGTTCCCGATTGCGGGGGGCAGGGGACCGATCCGCGCCGCGATCCGAGTGGCCGCGCTTTGCGTTCCCGATTCGTTTCCTGATCCCGACCCGTTTAGCTGTGCTTTGCGCTGCCGATTCGTGGCCTGATCGGGGTGCGATTGGCGGCGCTTTGCGGTGCCGATTGGCTGCGTGGAAGCGTGGCGAATCCGGCGCGGTCAGTGGGGTGCGAGGGCGCCGGTAGCATCCGCGACCTCGATTGGGGATCCGCCCTCGAAATGGCACTAAAAGTCGCAGCAAGCATGATCCATTTGAGGCTCTTCTATGCATTTCTTCTTGTCGCCTCAGCGATCACCCAAAACCGGCCAGTGATTATCACCTGAAAACCGGCCAACGAGAATAGTCGTCCGGGACATTGATTCCCGCGGAGGCCTGTAGGCTCCGTGGGCATGGCCAATGTCTTGAACGAAGAGAAGAAACAACAGGTTTTAGCTCTGGGACGGCTGGGCTGGTCGCTGCGGCGCATCCAGCAAGCGACCAGAATCCGTCGCGAAACTGCCAGCGCCTACCTAAAAGCGGCGGGGATTGCGGTACGTCCGCCCAGTGGCTGGGGACGGCAGGAACCAAAACCGGCCAACGAAGTGATCACCGACTTTGGCGCGGCAAAACCGGCCATTGCGGTGATTCCCGATCCCCTCGACCCCAACGTCAACCCCAACCCCAACCCCGAAAACCTTTCTACGAAGGGAAAGGCAAAAGCAACTTCAAAACCGGCCAACGAGAACGAGGTGATCACCGACTCTGCCGTGGTCACCGGTCCCAGCGCCTGCGAGCCCTACCGGGAAGCCATCGACGTGGGGCTCAACCGTGGCCGCAATGCCATGGCCATCTGGCAGGACCTGGTCTCCGAGTACGGCTTCACCAGCAGCTATCAAAGTGTGCAGCGCTTCATGCGCAAGCGACGCGGAACGCAAACGCCCGAAGCTCGCGTCGTGATCGTCACCGCGCCTGGCGAGGAGGCACAGGTCGATTACGGCACCGGCCCGATGGTGCGCGATCCCGAGAGCGGCAAGTACCGGCGCACCCGGCTGTTCGTGATGACGCTGGGCTGCAGCCGCAAGTCGGTTCGTCTGCTGACGTTCCGCTCCAGTTCGCGGATCTGGGCCGAACTGCACGAACGAGCCTTTCGCCGCTTGGGCGGCGCTACCCGCATCGTCGTGCTCGACAATCTGCGCGAGGGCGTGCTCGTCCCCGACATCTACGATCCCGCGCTCAATCCGCTCTACCGCGACGTGCTCGCGCATTACGGCGCGGTCGCCATGCCGTGCCGCGTTCAAGATCCAGATCGCAAGGGCAAGGTCGAGGCCGGCGTCGGCCACGCGCAGAAAACGCCGTTGAAGGGTCTGCGCTTCGAGAGCCTGGAAGAGGCGCAGGCCTATCTCGATCGCTGGGAAGGAACGCTGGGCCGACACGCGCATTCACGGCACGACCAAACGGCAGGTCGCGGCCATGTTCGCCGAGAGAACCGTCGCTGCTGCCGCTGCCCGTCGAGCCTTTTCGCTATTACCACTACGGCGAACGCACCGTGCATCTGGACGGCTGCGTCGAAATCGAGGCCGCGTACTAGGCGCGCCGCCCGGCTGGATCGGACGCCTGTGCGAGTGCAGTGGGATGAGCTGTTTGTCCGGCTACTCGATCCCAAAACCGGCCAACTGCTGCGCGAACATGTGCGCCAGAAACGCGGCTGGTATCGCATCCAAGCCCGGCCAATCCAAGCGCACTCCGCTGCGCACGTCGCAACTGCTGTGGCGAGCCGGTCGCGCCGGATCGCACATCGGCGCGCTCT
>CAWIRH010000004.1:0-1248677 GCA_963838425.1 uncultured Acidobacteriaceae bacterium | reverse complement strand
TGTCGATCATGACTGGTCTGAGAATGTCGGCTCGTGACGAAGTGAGTCAGTCCTGTGCGTCCGTTGATCGTGCAATTTGCCGAGGGTATGCTCGATCAACCTAGCTAATTTATCTGCGGCGCCGTCGACGGCCAGGTCCAGAGTCGCCGCTTCGTCGGTGACCGCGATGGGCTGGCGGCCTTCGAGGCGCGCCTCCATCATGCAACGTTTGTCGTTCTTGCCGCTCTTAGGGCCGCGTTCGTCGGTCAGGTGGACTTCCACCCGCGTGATGTGATCGCTCATTCGGCTCAGGGCACTCTCCACGACGCCCCTGATCCGAGCGGCCAGCGCCTCGTGACCTTCGATTGTATGGTCTGTATTGACTTGGATCTGCATGCTGATCTCCTGCCTAATTGTTTGATCAAGGATGTTTCTTACGCTCATACATTGCCGCTAAGCCGTTATGCACCATGAGTGCTTGAGCGTCTAAGGCGCAGTTGCCAAGCTCAAACCTCTCGTTTACGAAGTTCATGGAACTCGGCTACCAGCCGGCATCTGCTTCTGGCGGCCAGAAGGGACCATCGACAAGTCATTGGTTCCGACGTAGATACCGATGGCCACAAGAATGGCGATAAGGCCGAACCAGAAGCGCCAATCATGATGCGCACGCCTCCAGTAAGGAGTTTGGCCGTGGCTATGATGACTCTCGCCCATCGGATGCAGGTGTTCGGTGTTGTTCATCATGCTGGTCTCCAGAGGGAACGTTCAAAGTTGCGATGGGACGCTGCGTGCAAGCGAAAATCATGGGCAGCCGTCTTACCGGATGCCCATGCCCTACTTAAGCGCCGCTTAGGGAAAAAACAGGCTTGTGTTCGTCTTCGTGCACCCAATAAGGGGGCCGGCCATAGTGACGGTAGAGCCGGTCTTCATATTCACGAGTGAGTGGCACGGAATCGACGAAGAGCGGCGCCGTCTGGATCGCATCCCGGTAGAGGCCGACATACACCTTGGAATCCACCCAACTGACCTTTTGAATCCACGCGGGTGAAAACAGTACCTTCTTGCCCGGCCACCAATTGCGAGTTGCCACCTCAATGTAGCGGATAGCCCAAGCTTCATCATCCATGAAAAATCCTGCCACGTGGCCGATTTCGCCATCCTTAGCTTCGATGTGATAGCCCGTCACGGCCGTAGTACTTCGCAGGTGCGAGTCCATCGAGGCCCGTCGCACATCTTCTGCCAGCACTTCCTTCGGCGTAGGGATCCGGTTCGTCAAGCCAATGGGTATGATCCCGGGCCCCACATTAAAGGTCCGCCCCAATACACGGGATAGCCGTAATAGCCGAGATACTCGGTCTCGTACTGTCGGGAAACTGGCCGCTGCGTATCGATGCTGGGGCTGTCCTTGACTTGCTTTTTCGTCAGCTCCACATCCAACCGCTTGGCTGGCCAATCCACGTTCGTCACAGAGAATGGTGAGATCAGGACTTCCCGGTCCTCCAGCCAGCCGCCGGTCTTAACCGTGAGATAACGGATGGCCCATGACTCGTCGTCGAAATACAGTTGATCTACCGTTCCAATCTCGCCATCCGTGGCCCGGATCACAAGGCTCTTCAAATGCGTAGTGTTCGCTAACATTGTTTGCCTCCTGGGTAGTTATTGACTGCATTTTCGGTCCCGCATATCGAGCCGCCATATTTGAGTTGTGCTGGTGCGACAACTGTAGCGGTCGCAGTCGCGAAATCGAGTGCAGGGGTCGTCATTAGAAGGTTCGTCTTGCTCTCTTTCCCCGAGGATCCCACCTTAACAGCGGCGTTGCCATTCTTCTGAGCAAGAGTGCTCACCTTCGCCCGGCCAATCGCATGTGCCATCCGAGAGGAGGGCTGTGGATTACAACGAGTGAATGCGGGAATGTGAACGTCTGACGGGCAGAGAGGCCGACCACTGCCGGGCCGCGAGGCTAATTCTCCCAAAACTATGCTGGCGGAATTATGCGAGTTAGCGCCCTACTCAGTGGTCCATCCCAGAGCGGAGAGGACATCCACACGATCATCAGACCTGCGTTGGTCGCCACGCCACGTACGCCCACGCGTTCTCCGCCGACACTGTGCAATAGGGAACAGTTTTCCCGACAGGTGCACTGTCATGATTTGGCTGGGGTTTCGATTGATGGTCTGAGAACGACATCAAGTCCCCGAGGAGACGAGGAAATGTCCAAAGAGAATTCAGTTGTCGCGGTGTATCACACTCATACGGAAGCGGATCAAGCAGTGAAGGAGCTTCAACGCGGCGGAGTCGACCTGCATAAATTGTCGATTGTTGGAAAGGGCTACCACACAGATGAGCAGGTGGTGGGCTACTACAATACCGGCGACCGCATGAAGTACTGGGGCAAAGTTGGAGCGTTCTGGGGAGGTTTCTGGGGACTCTTGTTCGGCTCCGCTCTTTTCATTATTCCGGGTCTCGGACCAATCTTAGCGGCGGGACCGGTAGTGGCATGGATCGTGGCAGGGTTGGAAGGTGCGGTGGAGGTGGGAGCGTTGGGCGCCCTGGGAGCTGGCCTCTACAGCATAGGAATTCCTAAGGACAGCATTGTGAAGTACGAAACGGCCCTCAAGACAGATCAGTTCCTGCTGATCGTCCACGGAACGGCTGCAGAGGTGGCACAGGCGAAGGACATCATCGAGACTACGCATCCTGCGTACCACTCATTGCATGAAGCCGATGCAGTCGCAGCATAGCAAAGGGAGACTGCATGGCACGATTGCAGGTCTCAAAGCGCATCTCATCACACCCGCGCCCTCCAATCAGATAGGGCTGGTGGATGAGATGAAGCCTGGCGACTTCACCTGTGGAGTCTTCAGTGCTGCCAGATTAAATTGATGGAGGTCAATATGGCAAAAACGGCGGTTGGTTTGTTTGAGAATCCGGGCTCGGTCGACGAGGTCGTTCGCGATCTCAAAGCCAGCGGTTTCCCGCAGAAGGACGTCCGTGTTTTAGGCGAGCCACGGGACATGACGGGTAGCGGGGTCATGAGTACCCCACACACTGATTTTGAAGTGGATCTGACTCGGGAACTGAAAACGATCGGGGCCGCCGAAGCGGACGCGGAAGCTTACGTCCGAGGAGTGCGGCGTGGAGGAGTCATGGTTTTCGCAACCGGCTCGGGCGAGAAGGCGGACGCGGCGGCTGAGATCATGAACCACCATTGTGCTGTGGAGATCGAAGAACTCTTCGCCTCGGTACCGCACCTCCCCAGCACGGTCGGCGAGGACGTGGCACCCGGTCGCGATGGTTCTGTCCAAGCTGGGAGGGTCCGTTCCCCCGGCGCCGGTGCCCGCCTGTTCGTGTGGTAGCTCTTTCACGAAAGACAAGCGTGCTGGAAAGTCAGGGCCAGACATGCACGGTTTCGCTTCTTATTGTGTCTCCCTGGTAGGAGGGATTTTCTTCGTTTATGTCAGCTTCGTCTCGGTCACCGCCAATGAACCGCATGATACTGGTCGTTTCATTCGGATCGACTTAGGGCAAGTGCCACCGGCAGGGAGAAATCATGAGCGACCAAACCCGCGTCAGCCACCCGATCTACAGCCTTCTACCCACGGAAATCGAGGGATTCGATTCCCTGGCGGAGCTTGCCCTGGACATGCGCTGGTCGTGGAACCATGCCACCGACGAAGTGTGGCGCACGCTTGATCCCACGCTGTGGGAACTCACTCAAAATCCCTGGGTTGTCCTGCAGACGGTCTCGCGCGACCAGATCGAGCGCGTGCTGGCCGATCCTGCCTTCCGCAAGAACATTGACGACCTGCTGCGAGCCAAGCGTCAGGCGGCGGAGACGCCCGCATGGTTTCAGCAAAAGCATCCGCAAGCTCCCTTGACCTGCGTCGCGTATTTCAGCATGGAATTCATGTTGAGCGAAGCGCTGCCGATCTATTCGGGAGGACTTGGCAATGTGGCCGGCGATCAGCTCAAAGCCGCCAGCGATTTGGGCGTGCCGGTGGTCGGCGTGGGGCTGCTCTACCAACAAGGCTATTTTCGCCAGGTGATCGACAAGGACGGAGCGCAACAGGCTCTTTACCCGTACAACGATCCCGGACAGTTGCCGATCACGCCGTTGCGCCACCCGAACGGCGAGTGGTTGCGGTTGGAGATCGCCTTGCCCGGTTACTCGGTCTGGCTGCGCGCCTGGCAGGTCCAGGTCGGTCGAGTGAAGCTCTACCTGCTGGACAGCAATGACGCGGCGAACTTTCCCGCTCATCGAGGAATCACCAGCGAGCTGTATGGCGGCGGGCCGGAGTTGCGCCTCAAGCAAGAACTGCTGCTCGGGATTGGCGGATGGCGGTTGCTCCGCGCGCTCGGGCATCAAGCCGGAAGTCTGTCACTTGAATGAAGGGCATGCGGCCTTCGCTGTGTTGGAGCGCGCCCGAAATTTCATGGAAGAAACCGGGCAGCCCTTCGAAGTCGCACTGGCCGTCGACGCGAGCGGGGAACCTCTTCACCACCCACACGGCAGTGGCCGCGGGCTTTGATCGTTTCGCTCCGGCACTCATCGAACAATACCTTGGAGGGTATGCAGAGAAGAAGCTCGGCATAACGCTCCACGATTTGCTGGCCCTTGGCCGCCAGAATCCGAACGACTCGTCGGAGAGTTTCAACATGGCCTATCTGGCCATCCGCGGTAGCGGGGCGGTGAATGGCGTGAGTCGCTTGCATGGGAAAGTCAGCCGACACCTCTTTGGGCCGCTCTTTCCGCACTGGCCAGAGGACGAAGTGCCCGATCGGACACGTGACCAACGGAGTGCACATGCCGACCTGGGACTCGGCGGCAGCCGACGATCTCTGGACGGAAGCTTGTGGAAAAGCCCGCTGGCTGGGGACGACTGAAAACTTGGAGCAGGACATTCGCCGCGTCTCCGACGCCACGCTCTGGCAATTCCGCACCGCCGCCAGCAAGTCTCTTGTGGAATACGCTCGCGAACGATTGTCCCGGCAACTGGCTGCCTCCGGCGCGTCGCCCGAGGCGATTGAGGGGGCGAAGCATCTCTTTGATCCCAACGCGTTGACGCTGGGCTTTGCGCGCCGCTTCGCGACCTACAAGAGGCCGAACCTGCTGCTGCACGACCCGGAGCGGCTGCTTCGTCTATTGAGCAATTCCGAGCGCCCGGTGCAACTCATCATCGCCGGAAAGGCGCATCCGGCGGACCAGGCGGGGCAGGCCCTGATCCAGGAATGGATTCATTTCATTCGGCAGCCCGAGTCACGCCCCCACGTGATCTTCCTCAGTGATTACGACATGCTGTTGACGGAGCAACTGGTGCAGGGAGTGGATGTCTGGATCAACACGCCGCGGCGGCCCTGGGAGGCTTGCGGGACGAGCGGCATGAAAGTGCTCGTCAATGGAGGCATCAATCTTTCGGAATTGGACGGCTGGTGGGCGGAAGCCTACACGCCCGAAGTGGGGTGGGCGTTGGGCGACGGCCAGGAACATGGCGACGATCCGGCCTGGGACGCTGTCGAAGCCGAAGCCCTCTACGACCTGCTCGAGCGGGAGGTGATCCCGGAGTTTTATGCCCGAGACGAGAGCGGCATTCCCACCGCATGGGTCAAGCGGATGCGGGAAAGCATGGCGCGGTTGACGCCGCGCTTCTCCGCCAACCGCGCGGTCCGCGAATACACCGAACAACATTACCTCCCAGCCGCAGCCGCCTACCGTGAGCGCGCTGCGAACAAAGGCGCAATCGGCAGGCAAATGGTCGATTGGCAGCATGCAGTCGATCGGAAGTGGGGATCGTTGCGCTTCGGAGACTTGCGTGTCGAAACCAACGCGGATCACCACGTGTTTGAAGTCGAAATCTTTCTGAACGATCTCGACCCGAATGCGGTGCGAGTTGAGCTTTATGCGGACGGAATCAACGGCGGCGATCCCGTGCGGCAGGAAATGAAGTGCGCGCGACCGCTGCCTGACGCATCCCGACGGCTGCGTCTATCACGCGACGGTACCCGCGACACGTCCAGCGAGAGACTACACGGCGCGAGTGATGCCGCAGCTGCGACGGCGTTGCGGTCCCACTGGAAGACGCTCGAATCCTATGGCAACGATGATGAAAACGCCGCAACGCGAGTTGCACGATTACATCTCGGAGATCTCCGAGCGCGCTGACGTTCGGGCGGGCTCTCCTCTGCCTTTGGGAACCCAGGAAAGGGGAGGAGGAGTCAATTTCGCCATTTTCAGCCGTTACGCCAGCCGCGTTCGACTGGAGTTGTTCGACCATCCCGAAGACGCAGCGCCCGCCCGGGTAATCGATCTGGATTCAGCGCGCAACCGCACCGGCGACGTATGGCACGTTTGGGTGAAGGGGATCGGTCCCGGTCAACTCTATGCTTACCGCGTGGATGGCCCTTACGAACCCAGCGAAGGACATCGTTTCAATTTCAACAGGCTTCTCCTCGATCCCTTCGCTACCGCGATTTCGCAGCTGCCCCCGTGGGATTTTGCATCGGCGCGTGGATACGACCCGTCGGCGCCGGAGCAAGACTTGGCTCATCTCGAAGCTGGACAATTCCAGATCGATGCCGAAATGCGTATTTGTCAACGAGCCCTTCGAGTGGGATGGAGACCAGCCACCCCGGCATCCGTGGTCGAAGACCGTCATTTACGAAACGCATGTTCGCGGCTTTACCATTCATCCCAAGTCGGGCGTGGACCATCCGGGAACCTACCGGGGCCTGATGGAAAAGATTCCCTATCTCAAAACCCTGGGAGTGACCGCTGTGGAACTGATGCCCGTGCAGGAGTTCAATGAAACTTCTGTCACGCGCAGGAATCCGCAAACAAGTCAACCGCTCAGGAATTACTGGGGATACGATCCCGTGGCCTTCTTTGCGCCCAAAGCTTCCTACAGCAGTTCGGGAGGTTTGGGCCAGCAGAAGCTGGAGTTCAAGGAAATGGTCCGGGCCTTTCACAATGCCGGCATCGAAGTGATTCTGGACGTGGTGTTCAATCACACGGCGGAGGGAGACGAACTGGGTCCGACGCTCTGTTTCCGCGGGATGGATAACGCGATCTTCTACACGCTGGCGGACGACAAACGCTACTACAAGGACTACACGGGCACCGGCAACACCATCAACGCCAACCATCCCGTGGTGCGGGACCACATCCTGGCCGCGCTCCGTTATTGGATGGTCGAGATGCATGTAGATGGATTCCGGTTTGACCTGGCGTCGGTTCTCGGCCGGGACGGCACCGGCAAGCTGCTAGCCAATGCCCCGCTTCTCGAACGGATCGCCGAGGACCCGATCTTGAGAGACGTGAAAATCATCGCCGAGGCGTGGGACGCCGCCGGTGCGTACGAGGTGGGCAGTTTTTCAGAGCGGCGCTGGGCGGAGTGGAACGGCCGGTACCGAGATGATGTCCGGCGTTTCTGGCGCGGCGATGATGGGATGCTCGGTTTGTTTGCCAGCCGCATCTGCGGCAGTGCCGACATCTAGCACCGCTTTGGGAAGATCCACGAACTTACCACCTGAGCCCCCGATCCAGCGTCGTACTTCTGGCTCGTGGAACGAACGGTCAAAAACGGCAGACGGCGTTGACGGAGGCCAAATGAAAAGAGCGATTCCGATTACTGACGCTGTTTCTGGATGTCGGCGGTGTCCTGCTCACCAACGGGTGGGATCATCATGCCCGCAGACGGGCGGCGAAGAACTTCAAGCTGCAGTGGGCGGAGATGGAAGATCGGCATCGCCTGATCTTCGAAACCCATGAGGAGGGAAAGCTTACGTTCGAAGAATATTTGGGTCGGGTGGTCTTCTACCAAAAGCGACCGTTCACCCGGGCATCAGTTTCGGCGCTTCATGTTCGCGCAATCGAAACCTTACCCCAAGATGATCGATCTGGTCGCTCAACTCAAGGTCCGGCACGGGCTGAAGATCGCCGTGGTCAGCAACGAAGCGCGCGAGGTGAATGCGTATCGGATTCGCAAGTTCAAGCTGGACCGGTTTGTGGATTCTTTTATTTCCTCCTGCTTCGTCCACGTCCGCAAGCCCGACGCAGACATCTTTCGGCTTGCGCTGGACATCGCCCAGGCGCCAGCCGCAGCAGGTCGTCTATATCGAAAACACCCCGATGTTCGTCCAGATCGCGGAAGGTTTGGGGATTCGAAGCATTCTTCACACGGATTACAAGTCCACCTGCGCGAAACTGGCTTCGTTCGGATTGCAGAATGACGAAGGAGTCATCCATGAAACCAGCTAACCCGCGCATCCTGACGATCAATGGCGGCTCGTCGAGCATCAAGTTCGCGCTGTTCGAGGCCGGCGGACTCGCTGCGACGGATTCTGGAGGGCGGGATTGAGCGGATTGGACTGCCGGAGGCCACCTTGCAGGTGAAAGGCTCGGACCAGGCGGACAACTTTTCGCGGCCAGTGACGGCGCCGGACCACACCGCGGCGGTAGGCGCTCTGATGGATTGGATCGAAGAACGCAGCGGGCGTGATGCATTGACCGCGGTGGGACATCGCGTGGTGCATGGCGGCCCGAAGTATTACAAGCCGCAGCGAATCACTGCGGAAATGGTTGACGGAGCTGCACCGGCTCAGTCCATTCGATCCTGACCATCTGCCGGAGGAGATCCTGTTGACCGAGGCGTTTCATCGCCGATTTCCTGACCTGCCCCAAGTGGCGTGTTTCGACACGGCTTTTCACCATGACCTGCCGCGCGTGGCGCAGTTGCTGCCGATCCCGCGCCGCTACGAAGCGCAGGGCGTGCGGCGGTATGGGTTTCACGGGTTGTCGTATGCGTTTCTCATGGAAGAACTGGCCCGCCTGGCCGGACCGGAAGCGGCACAAGGCCGGGTCATCCTCGCCCACCTCGGCAATGGCGCGAGTCTGGCGGCGGTGCGTGACGGCAAATCCGTGGACACGAGCATGAGTTTCACGCCCGACAGCCGGGGTGCCGATGAGCACCCGTTCAGGCGATCTCGATCCCGGACTGGTTTGGTATCTGGCGCGCACTGAAAAAATGAGCGCGAAGCAATTCAACGAGATGGTCAATTTCCAGTCCGGGCTGCTCGGGATATCCGAGACCAGTTCCGACATGCGTGACTTGCTGGAACATGAGACGCAGGACGTGCGGGCGGCTGAAGCGGTCGCGCTGTTTTGCTACCAGGTCAAGAAATGGATCGGCGCATTCGCGGCGGCGTTGGGCGGACTGGACACGCTGGTGTTCGCTGGCGGCATCGGAGAGAACGCGCCCCCGGTTCGCGCCCGGATTTGCGATGGGCTGGGATTCCTTGGAATCGAACTCGAAGAAAAGCGAAACGCGGCGAATGAGGGCGTGATTTCCGCAGCAGCCAGCCGGGTTGCGGTCCGCGTCATTCGCACGGACGAAGAACTCATGATCGCCAAAACAGTTTGCCAGGTTCTCGGACTTGGCTGCAAGAACAAGAAGGAGAATTGAACTATGAAAACCGACACACTCACTCCGGAACTGCTCCACAAGAAACCCGAAGCAGTGAACAAGAAAGAGTTAACCCTGAAAACGACGAAGCAAACCAACACCCTCACGCCAGAGCTTCTCCACAAGATGGATGCCTACTGGCGCGCCGCCAACTATCTGTCGGTCGGGCAGATTTATCTCTACGACAATCCGCTGCTGAAGGAGCCGCTGAAACTGTCGCACGTGAAGCCGCTGGTGGTCGGCCACTGGGGCACGACGCCGGGCCAGAACTTCATCTATGTGCACTTGAACCGGGTCATCAAGAAGTATGACCTCAATATGTTCTACATCGCCGGCCCCGGGCACGGCGGCCCGGCGCTGGTGGGCAACGTTTATCTCGAAGGGACCTACAGCGAGATTTATCCGAACGTCACCCAGGACGAAGCCGGAATGAAGGAGCTGTTCAAGCAGTTCTCGTTTCCCGGCGGGATTTCCAGCCATGTTGCGCCGACGACGCCGGGATCGATTCACGAAGGTGGCGAGTTGGGATACTCGCTCAGCCACGCCTTTGGGGCCGCGTTCGACAATCCCGATCTGATCGTCGCCTGCATCATCGGCGACGGTGAAGCGGAAACGGCCTCCTTGGCGACCTCATGGCAGTCCAACAAGTTTCTCGACCCGATTACCGACGGAGCCGTGCTGCCCATCCTGCACCTCAATGGCTACAAGATCAGCAATCCAACCGTTCTGGCCCGCATCGAGCATGAGGAACTGGAGCAATTTCTACGAGGCTGCGGCTGGACGCCTTACTTTGTGGAAGGCGATGAGCCGGAAAAAATGCATGAACTCATGGCCACCACCTTGGAGACGGCCATCGAGGACATCCGGCAAATCCAAAAGAATGCACGGAACAACAACGACACCACTCGGCCGCGCTGGCCCATGATCGTCCTCAGGTCACCGAAGGGCTGGACGGGACCAAAAGTGGTGGACGGCCTGCAAATCGAGGGCACTTTCCGAGCTCACCAGGTGCCGCTGCTGGTGGATTCCGAGCATCCCGATCACGTCAAGCTGCTGGAGAGCTGGATGAAAAGCTACAAGGCCGAGGAACTGTTCGATGAAAATGGTCGACTCATACCGGAATTGGCCGAACTGGCACCGAAGGGCGACCGTCGGATGGGAAGCAATCCACACGCCAACGGCGGCATTCTGCTGCGCGATCTGCGCATGCCGGACTTCCACGTCCACGCGGTGAACGTGCCTTCGCCGGGCGCGGTGAGCGCCCAGGATACGCTCGTGCTGGGTTCGTTCCTGCGCGATGTGGCCAAACTGAATCAGGATCAGCGTAATTTCCGTATCTTCGGTCCCGATGAGACAGTCTCGAATCTCCTGAGCGCGGTTTTTGAAGTCACCAACCGGCAGTGGGATGCCCAGGAACTAAAGAATGACGAATTCCTCGCGCCCGCCGGCCGCGTGCTGGACTCGATGCTCAGCGAGAACCAGTGCGAGGGTTGGCTGGAAGGATATCTTCTGACCGGGCGGCACGGCCTGTTTAACAGTTATGAAGCCTTCATTCGCATCGTCGACTCGATGTTCAGCCAGCACGCCAAGTGGCTGAAGGTGTGCCGGGAACTGCCCTGGCGCCGCAACATTTCGTCGCTGAACTATCTGCTCGCATCCCATGTCTGGCAGCAGGATCACAACGGATTCACCCACCAGGACCCAGGTTTCCTCGACCATGTCATCAACAAGAAGGCGGATATCGTGCGGGTTTACCTTCCGCCAGACGCCAACTGCCTTTTGTCGGTCTTTGATCACTGCCTACGCAGCCGGAATTACGTCAATGTGGTGGTTGCAGGCAAGCACGCCCTCCCACAATGGCTGACCATGGATGCCGCGGTCGTGCATTGCACGGAAGGAATTGGCATCTGGCAATGGGCTAGCAACGATCAGGACGCCCCCGAGCCGGACGTGGTGATGGCGTGTTGCGGCGACACGCCCACGCTGGAGATTCTGGCCGCCGTTTCCATCCTTCGCCAGCATCTGCCCGAGCTGAAAATCCGGGTGATTAATGTCGTTGATCTCATGAAGCTGCAATCTTCGAGTGAGCACCCGCACGGACTAAACGAAGCAGATTACGATTCGCTTTTCACCAAAGATAAACACATCATCTTTGGCTTTCATGGATACCCCTGGCTAGTCCACCGGCTCACCTACCGCCGGACCAACCGCAACCTGCACGTGCGGGGATACATTGAAGAGGGCACGATCACGACGCCCTTTGACATAAGGGTGCAGAACGACCTGGACCGCTTCCATCTGGTGCAAGACGTGGTCGATCGCCTGCCGCATCTCGGTTCCAAGGGCGCCTACCTCAAGCAGCAGATGCGGGACAAGCTCATCGAGCACAAGCACTACATCGACCAGCACGGCCAGGACATGCCGGAAATCCGGAACTGGAAGTGGGGCCGGAACGGAACGCAGAAAGGAAACTGAATCGAGTCCAAGGAGTTCAAGATGCCCATTCAAATCAAACAGGAAAACGGCGGGAAGTTAGTCGTCGTTCAAGTCACTGGGAAGTTGGTCAAGGCGGATTACGAGCGCTGTGTACCCGAGTTCGAGCGACTCATCCGGCAACACGGAAAATTGCGCCTGCTGTTCGAATTGACCGGTTTCCATGGCTGGGAAGCTGGCGCGCTGTGGGACGAAATCAAGCTCGACATTAGACACTTTGCTGATATCGAACGGCTCGCGGTAATCGGGGACAAGAAGTGGGAGCACGGCATGGTGACGTTCTACAAGCCATTTACGAAAGCGACGATCCGATATTTCGATCAAGCCAACGCAGCGGAGGCGCGGAAGTGGTTGCGAGAAGCGGAGCGGCCTGTGGCCGTAACCGCGTGATCGCGCACAATCCCCACGTTGGCCAGCACCATCAAGATAGGCCGGAAATTCGGAACTGGAAATGGAGTAACGACAAATGAATATACAAGCGCTTATCGACACAGCCAGGACAATGGTCGCTGACGACAAAGGACTGCTGGCGATGGATGAAAGTAATCCCACTTGCAACAAGCGATTTGCCAAGTGGGGAATTCCCCAGGCCGAGGAGACCCGGCGCGCCTATCGGGAATTGATAGTGACGACCCCAGGTCTCGGTGAGTCGATTAGTGGCGCGATCCTCTGCGACGAGACGATCCGGCAGAAGACGGAAGATGGCACCTCTTTCGTTAAAGCACTCACCGATGCGGGAATCATTCCCGGCATTAAAGTTGACACCGGCGCGAAGGACATGGCAGGTCATCCCGGAGAGAAAGTAACCGAAGGGCTGGACGGATTGCGCGCACGCCTGGCTGAATATTCTCAAATAGGCGCGCGGTTTGCCAAGTGGCGCGCGGTGATTGCCTTGGGAGATGGCATTCCCAGCCGGGGTTGCATCGAGGCCAACGCGCATGCGTTGGCTCGCTATGCCGCGCTGTGCCAGGAAGCCGGACTGGTTCCCATCGTCGAGCCGGAAGTGCTCATGGACGGCGCGCATACTCTGGAGCGGTGCCGAGAGGTAACAGAGGAAGTCCTGCGAACGGTTTTCAGTCAGCTTTACTCACAACGCGTGAAGCTGGAAGGCTTGATCCTGAAGCCCAACATGGCGCTTCCAGGATTGACCTGCTCCAAGCAAGAAGCGGTGGACGAGGTAGCCGACGCTACGGTGAAGTGCCTGTTGCGAGCCGTCCCCGCTGCTGTTCCAGGGATTATGTTCTTGTCGGGCGGTCAGTCCGGCGAACTAGCCTCAGCCCGTTTGAATGCCATGAATGTCAGATTCAAGTCGCGACTGCCTTGGGCGTTGGCGTTTTCGTTTGCCCGCGCCATCCAGCAACCGGCCTTGGAGATTTGGCACGGCAAACACGCCAACGTTTCGGCGGCACAGCAAGCTCTCAATCATCGAGCCAAATGCAACCGGGCTGCGCGCCGTGGCGAATACAACGCCACGATGGAGAGCGACTATCGGGTGACGGCGCTGCGTGGCGTTGCGTCGCTGAAACACGCCGGGAGCGTTCAATGAGCCCGGCCATACGTCAGAAATTCGTTGTCGGTAATTGGAAGATGTAATACCAACGTCGCTTTTCACCGCGGACCCGCTCCTGGTAGAGCTCATAGGCGCGTGCGGCAGCAGGATCAGGACTGGCATGAGGCGGAGCAAGAGATTAGAACAGATCAATCGAGAACTGCGAAGGTTGTGTGTATGGCTCTTCGCGGCTAAAGGACTATGGCAATGACAGCGGGAAATCTCAAGGGGTCTGGAACGACCTAACTATGCAGGCGACCGGGGGAGAAACATGTTATACGAACTCAAGGCATTAATCGGATCTCCAGTCATCGCGACCGATGGCGAGACGGGAAGCATCCGCACATTTCTATTCGATGATCAGTCCTGGGAGGTTTCCTACCTGGTGGTGGACGTGGGAGGCTGGCTTAAACGGCGCGATGTGGTTCTTCCCATTGCGGCGCTCGAACAGCCCGATTGGGCAAAAAGAACCTGTTGCACTCATCTGAGCAGGGCGCAAATGCGCGACAGCCCTGTCGTGGATACTGAGAAGCCGGTCTCACGTCAGCAGGAAATTGCATGCGTGAATACTGGGGCCCGCTGGCATGTTGGGTGAATAGCGAATTCTTCTCGTCCTCCATACCGACTGGAGCGGGGTACCCGGTACATACCGCCGAGGACCCCCATCTGCGCAGCACCTCGCATATGGTGGGTTACCACGTGTGGGCCACGGATGGTGACTTTGGAATCCTTGAGGGCTTTGTCATGGACGAGGCCAGTTGGCATCTAGGCTACCTCGATGTCAAAAGCGGAGATTGGCTCCGGAATCGATCGGTGCTGGTCCCGACTCGTTGGGTACAGTCTGTTTCGTGGGCCGACTTCCGTGTCAATCTGCATCAGACGAAGGCAGGGATATAGGGGTCAAGCACCAACGGTGTTGGGCTTCCTGCCATTCACCAAGGATTGCCACACACACCTGTGAGCCCTATCGGTAGTGGGGCCGGGGCGGACGCCAGGCAGATCAAGACTGGCTTGAGGCGGAGCGAGAGACTAGGGCAGATCAACCGCTCCCCCAGAAAAGCGCCGTGAATGTTCTTATGATCACGATGATGCGAGCAAGCCAACGCAGTTGGTAACACTAAAGGGGACGAGATGAGAATCGATTCAAAGGATTTCCGTGTGCGGCCCGGAGAAAAAGTAAAACTCAGAGAGTGGCCGACGATTGTGAAGCCCTTTTGCAAGACGAAGGAGCAATATCAAACCCTCTTGGAAAAACACATTGCAGAGTTGAGCGCACTACAACAGCTTCACTATGCGTCCAACCGCTATGCGCTACTCCTGATTTTTCAGGGGATGGACTCAGCCGGCAAGGACGGCGCCATCCGGCACGTCATGTCGGGAGTCAATCCCGAAGGCTGCGATGTTTTCAGTTTCAAACAACCGAGCGCCGAAGAGTTGCAACATGATTTTCTCTGGCGCACGACCTGTCGGCTTCCCGAACGCGGACGGATCGGAATCTTCAATCGTTCCTATTACGAAGAAGTGTTGATCGTTCGGGTGCATCCGGAGATTCTTCGCACCCAGCGGCTTCCCGAAGCATTGCGCGACGAGAAAACTATCTGGAAGGAACGGTATCGCTCCATCGTGGACTTGGAGCGCCACCTTTATCACAATGGAACACGGATCATTAAAATATTTCTAAACCTTTCGTGCGAAGAGCAGCGAAAACGGTTTCTGGCGCGCATTGACGAGCCTGACAAGAACTGGAAAGTCAGCCCCTCCGACAATCGCGAGAGGAAATACTGGAAGCATTACATGGAAGCGTATGAGGATTGCCTGAACGCGACAAGCCCCCATCACGCGCCCTGGTACGTCGTTCCCGCCGATGATAAGGAGAACGCACGCTTGATTGTTTCCCGCATTGTCCTCGATGCGCTCGAGGATCTCAAGATGGCATATCCCAAGACCACGGAGAAGCGTCGGCGGGAATTGCAAGCGATCGGCAAGCAGCTTAAGAGAGAGAAGTAACGGCGGTTCCTTATCTAGTGGGAATATTCACTCTCGGAAACAGTATTGTGGTCCCGAGATGTGGCGTCTTTGTACTTTTGCTCAGGACTTAGGCGTGGCGTGGGCTTCCCGTCAGCGCCTCGAAGCCGGAGATCACGTCGAACAACTCTTCATCGATGGATTCCTGGCGAACACGGCGGAAGGTGCGGTTTAGATCTTCCAAAATATCTTCGATGTTCTTTTCCGCGCGTTGCATCGCCGCCAGACGGCTGGCGTTTTCGCTGGCAAGGGATTCGGCGCAGGCCTGAAAAAGCAGAACAAAGAGGTATCCTCGGACGAAAGCCGGAAGCGCCGACTTGGCTCCTTCGATGACCTCCGGCAAATTCTTTGTTGGCCACGCCATTGCGGCCAGCTTGTTTTGCCAGGTGTTATCCAGCGGCACCAGCCGCTCGCCGACGGGCTCGTAAACGGCTCCGAATTTCGGGTGGTTGTGGAAGACATAGACCTCCCCAACATCGCCCTGATCGAGAGCCGCCTCGCCTTCGATGAGGATCTGACCGATAAGGGGCGTGATGGCATTGACTGAAGTCGGAACCGATAGCAGGACGACCGGGGCCAGACCGGTGTCCGCCAAGAGCGCGTGAGCGCGATCGCCGACCGCCCAGATTTTCGTTATTTTGCCGGGCAATGTTTTGAGCTCGTGCACGGCGAATTCCATGATTACTTCATTAAACCTGCCGACAAGACCCTGGTCCGAACCGAAGACGACCGCGCCGATCATTTTGTCATGTGGCCGCTCGTGCGACGGGCGTTTTCCCTCGGCGAGCGCGACCGGGCCGGCCTGATGGAGACACGCGACCAATGCGAGCTCCACCGTGCGATAGTAGTCGTCGAGCGATTGAACTGCCTTCTCGTATTGTCCAATGCTGGATGCCGCCAGCGCCTTCATCGACCGAACCACACCTTCGAGATCCCCCGCGCCGTCGATTTTTCGACGCAGACTCTCCAATGTGCCGCTCATGGCGAAGCCTTGGCCGGGGCTGTGGGCTTAGCAGTGGATTTGGGTGCGGCGTCGTGTTTGGGTTCGGGTTCGGCTGGTTTCGGTTTAGGACGCGGGCTGGAACGGAGCAAGCGCACGCGTGGCAACTTCCAGAATCGCCTTTCGGTCGGTGTCACTCAATTTGTCAGCTGACGTTAGCCGCCCCGCTACGTCCGCCGGGATGTCCGACGTCGCTTTCTGTATTGCCTGCTCCGCATCGCTCACCTTTTCGATAGGCACCGGGTCAAACAGGTTCGCCGTCAAAGCCAGGAGCACGGTGATCTGCTCGATCATCGATACCGGCTGCGATTCCGGCTGTTTGAGACAAGCGCGGATGCGCTGCCCATGATCGATGATCCTGCGCGTGGATTCATCGAGACGGGTGCCGAACTTGGCGAATGTTTCCAATTCCTCGAACTGCGAATAGGCGAGCTTAAGACTGCCCGCGACGGCGCGATAAGCGGCTCGCTGCGCCGCTCCCCCCACGCGCGAAACCGACTTGCCGACATCGACCGCTGGAAGGATTCCCAATTCGAACAACGTGGGCGAGAGGTAGATTTGACCGTCCGTGATAGAGATGAGATTGGTCGGAATGTAGGCGGAGATATCCTGCGCCTCGGTCTCTATGATGGGAAGCGCGGTGAGAGAACCGCCGCCGCGCTCCTTGCCGAGATGCGTCGAGCGTTCCAGCATCCGCGAATGAATGTAGAAGATGTCGCCGGGGAACGCTTCGCGGCCGGGCGGACGGCGGAGCAGCAGCGATAGCTCGCGATAGGCGCGGGCGTGCTGCGTGAGATCGTCGTAAACGATGAGCACGTCACGTCCCTTTTCCATGAAGTATTCAGCGATGCTGGTCGCGGCGTAGGGTGTGATATAGACAAGGCCGGGCGCGTCGTTGCCTTCGGCGACAACCACCACGGTGTACTCCATCGCGCCTTTTTCCCGAAGGTTGGCCACAACTTTGGCGACCGCGGAGGCGCGCTGTCCGATCGCACAATAGACGCAGAGCACATTTTGCCCGCGCTGGTTCAAGATGGTGTCGATCGCGATGGCCGTCTTGCCCGTCTGGCGATCGCCGAGAATCAATTCGCGCTGCCCGCGCCCGACAGGAATGAGCGCATCGACAACCTTCAGTCCGGTCTGCAAAGGCACGACTACGGGCGCGCGATCCATGATGGGAGGAGCCGGACGCTCCACCGGCAGGCGCTGGTCCCCGGCAACCGGCCCTTTGCCATCGAGCGGTTTCCCCAGCGGGTTGATCACCCGCCCGAGCAAACCGTCTCCGACCGCGATGTCCATGACTCGCCCGGTGCGTTCGACTTCGTCGCCCGCGTGCAGATCCTGATATTCGCCGAGCAGGATGACGCCGATTTCGTCCTCATCCACGTTGAACGCAATGCCCAGCAGATCGCCCCGGAACCTAACTAATTCGTCATAGCCAGCGCCGGGAAGGCCCGAAAGCGTGGCGATTCCAGTGGAGACATTCGTGACGATGCCCACTTCGCGCGGCGCCAGTCGCGGCTTGAAATCTTCGCGCACTTGTCTTATTCCAGCAAACGCGCTGTCGAAATCGTGCTGGAGGCTCTCAGGTTCCATCTTTATGCGCTCACAGTTTCGGGCTTAGGATCTTCAGGCTTGGAGTCTGCTTTCGCTTCAGGAGCCGGCTCGGCCTTCGCTTCTGGCTTTGGCTCGACTTTCGCTTCCGCCTTCGGCTCGGCTTTTGCTTCAGGCTTCGGCTCCGTTTTTCCCTCTGCCTTCGGCTCCGCTTTCGCATCTGGCTTCGGCTCGGCCTTCGCGTCTGGCTTCGGCTCGACTTTCGCTTCCGCCTTCGGCTCGGCTTTTGCTTCCGCCTTCGGCTCCGTTTTTCCCTCTGCCTTCGGCTCCGCTTTCGCATCTGGCTTCGGCTCGACTTTTGCTTCCGCCTTCGGCTCGGCTTTTGCTTCAGGCTTCGGCTCCGTTTTTCCCTCTGCCTTCGGCTCCGCTTTCTCATCTGGCTTCGGCTCGGCCTTCGCTTCTGGCTTCGGCTCGACTTTCGCTTCCGCCTTCGGCTCGGCTTTTGCTTCAGGCTTCGGCTCGGCCTTCGCTTCAGGCTTTGGCTCGACTTTCGCTTCCGCCTTCGGCTCGGCTTTTGCTTCAGGCTTCGGCTCCGTTTTTCCCTCTGCCTTCGGCTCCGCTTTCACTTCCGGCTTGGTCTCAGTTTTCGCTTCTGCCTTCGGTTCGGCTTTCGCTGCAGCCTCGTCGTTCTTCCTCAGGAGTTCATCGACGCCTTTTCCCAACGAGGCCAGATAATCCGCGATGCTCCACGCTACCTTTTGTCCATTCGTGGTGAGTTCAATGCCGCTGATTAGATCTGGCGAGGCTTCGAACCGGATACGGATTTCCGCCGAGAAGGTTTCGTTGAGCGCATTTTGAATCGCGGCCTTCTGCTCGGTACCAAGATCAAAGGCGCTCCGCACTACGGCCGGTTCGGACGACGACTTGAGGGCTGCACCCAGCAAGCCCTTGCTCTTCCCATCCATTTCGCGCAGGCGGCGCGTGAACACCTCTCCTATGCGTTCTTCGAGACTGACCGTAGCGAGATCCGCGAGCGTCTTTCGCGCAATCCCAAAAACTTCATCCTTGGCTAAGCGAGTAACCTCGCTGCCCAGCCTCTTTTGGTCATTTCGCAACGCAGTCGCTTGCGCGGCGCGCAAGCTGTCCGCCGCTTTTCGCGCTTCGTCGAGGAGTCGCCCGCGCTCGGCTTTCGCTTCGTCCACGGCCTTGCCTAGGAGAGCGCTGCGCTGTTCATCGAATGCTTTGTTCTTGTTTTGAAAGTCGTCGCGTTCCTTTTGCGCCTCGGTCTTCTTCGCATCGGCATCGGCCAGTTCAGTGGCAATGCGTTTTTCCCGGGCGTCGATGGCGTTGAGGATGGGCTTGTAGAGAAAATGCTTCAACAGCCACACCAGGATGAGGAAGTTCAGTACCTGTGCCCCGACGGTGAACCAGTCGATGAGCATGGCTCATTTGCCTCCGGTCTGAGCGATGACGTGCGTCCAAAACGGGTTCGCGAAAATAAGAATCATCGAAACGACGAAGCAGTAAATGGCCAATGACTCGATCATCGCCAGACCAACGAACAACGTCCGAGTGATCGTGGCCGAGGCGTCGGGTTGCTGTGCCAGCGAAGTCAGTGCGGTGGCGACGGCCCGGCCCTCGCCGAGCGCCGGACACATACAACCGATGCCGGTGGTAATGCCGGCGCTGGCGATTGATACGACTGCGACCACAGTAATGCTATCCATAAGGAGTCCTTCTTATCGCTAATGTTGCGCTTTCAAAATCTTCGTGTCGGGCTTGGCTTGGACTACAGCCGGCTTAGGCTTCGGTACGCGGGTGGCGGCTGCAATGTAAACCGTGGCCAGAATGCTGAAAATATAAGCTTGCACCATGCCGGTGAGCAGGCCGAGCACGGTCATGAAAATCGGGAAGATAAGCGGAGTGATGGTGAGCAGAATACCGATAATCATCACCCCGCTCATCATGTTGCCGAACAGACGAACGGCCAAGGCCAGCGTGCGCGACAGTTCACTGATGATATTGAACGGCAGCATGATGAACGTCGGCTTCGTGTAGGTCTTGAGGTAGCCAACGAACCCCTGGTCCCTGATGCCAAAGAGAGGAACGGCAACAAACACACACAGCGCCAGAGCCGCCGTGGTTGAGAGTGAACCCGTCGGCGGCTTATAACCGGGAATCACCGTGCAGAGGCTGGCCGTCGCGACGAATAGAAAGAGCGTGCCCAGGAAGGAGAGATACTTTGCTGGCTGGCTCAGGCCGACTTCCTTGATCTGCTCCTCCATCGCAGTGACGACGATTTCAAGCGAGCCTTGCCATCGTGAAATATTGCCTTCCGTCTTAAGCTTGCGGGTGATCAGCTTTGCGCCCAGCGACATTACGATCATCGTGATCCACGTGGTGACGATCGTTCCGTTGAGTTTCACAAAGCCGTGCTGCCACAGAATCTGCTGATCGGATGTGAGATTTACCGGCATACTTCACCGACAGTCTGCGCCCTTTTCGCCTTTGCAATCGGCACGCGGGTAAGCCAAGTCACCAGGATGCGCGCCAGGATAAATCCAACCAGGCAAGCCAGCACTCTGCGCCAATCGCCACGCGCCACAAAATAGAAACCAGCCAGCGCAATACCGGTCCGAAGTAAAAGGCTGAAGAAGAACAATGCAGCCGGCTCTTTCGACGAGACGCCCCTCCGGATTGTCCACCAAAGGCCGCCAAAGAAAAACATACCGAGCAAAACGCCAGCGAGCAGCGGCAGTACAAGAGCGGAGACGAGAGCCAATGTTTCACTCATCTTTCTTATCCTCTTTCTTGTCCTCCGATTTGTATTCCTCTGGTTCGTCGTGCATGGCCTTGTCCTGCTGCGCCACCCAATGCCAGGCATTGGCACAGCCGATGCACAATCCAGCGATCAGCAACATGAGCGTCCAGGAACGAGCTCCCGGATGGCGTCGGTCCAACCAAAGGCCGAGCATCGCACCCAGAAGCGTCGGTACCGCCACGGACCAGCCGATGAGTCCGGACATGCCGAGACCAAACCAGACTCCCTGCTTACCTTCTCGTTGCACCCTGAGCTTGCGGGCAGCCTTCGCGGTCACCTGCCGCACGAATTCCGTCTCCTCGTTCGCGGATTGGCCTTTTAGCTCATCGCTCATGTTCAAACTCCACGAACCGGCCGATAAGGCCACTTTCCATTTTGGCGATCGCAGCGCGAACGTTGCGCTCGCTTTGGTCGAGCGTCAGAAACTCACGTTTCACCGCTTCATGGAGCTGGCCGAGATCCGTTCCGCCGATGGCGTGGCGCACAGAGACGAGCACATCCGCGCCGGCCTTGACCAACACGCCTTCATCGACGGCGAGGTAAACCGTTCCGTCTTCTTTTGTTTCGTAAGTCAAGATCCCGGGCGCAAGCGCCGCAACGCAGTCGAGGCGGTGAGGCAGGATTCCGAACAACCCCTCGCGGGTCTCGGCAACGATGCGCGATACGTCTGTTTTTTCCGCGAAAATCTCGAACGGAAGCAGGATCTTAAGATTCATGGGCCTCCGCTGGCTCTGTTGTCGGCTCTGATTTCGGTGCTGTTGTCGTCTCGGGTTTGGTTTCGATTCTCGGTTTCTTTTTCGATTCCGTCTTCGGTTCCGTATTTGTTTCGGTGTTTGGGTTCGGTTCTTTCGCTTCGCCAATCGCTCCAATCATATAGAGAGCGCTCTCCGGGTAATCCTTGAACTCGTCTCGCAGAATGCGTTCGCAGCCATCGAGCGAGTCTTTAAGACTGACAAGCTTCCCCTTGATCCCACTAAACTGTTCGGTAGTGAAAAACGGCTGCGTGAGAAAGCGTTCCAGGCGCCGGGCGCGAGCGACGGCGTTACGGTCTTCCGGGGAAAGCTGTTCCAGACCGAGCATGGCGACGATATCCTTGAGGGCCTCGTACTGCGCCAGGGTCTTCCGGATTTCTTGTGCCAGTTTGTAGTGCCGATCGCCGACGATGCCGGGCGTCGCCATTTTCGAGCTGGATTGGAGCAGGTCAATGGCTGGATAAAGTCCTTCGCTCGCCCGCTTACGCGAGAGCACTATCGAAGCCGAGAGATGCGAAAACACATGCACCGCCGCCGGGTCAGTCAAGTCGTCGGCCGGTACATACACCGCCTGGATGGACGTGATGGCTCCTGCACGGGTGTTGGCGATGCGCTCCTCCAGCCCCGACAGCTCTGTGCTCATCGTTGGTTGATAACCAAGGCGCGACGGCATCTGGCCCATCAAGCCCGATACTTCCATGCCGGCCTGGATGAAACGGAAAATATTGTCGATCAGCAAGAGAACGTCTCGACGCTCGTCATCGCGGAAATACTCGGCCATTGTTAGCGCCACATCTCCCACCCGAAACCGGCTGCCCGGCGGTTCATTCATCTGGCCGTAGACCATCACCATGTTCTGAAGGACGCCAGCTGCTTTCATGGCGCTGTAAAGCTCTTCGCCTTCGCGGCACCGTTCCCCGATTCCACAGAAAATGCTCATCCCTTTCTGATGCCCGATCATGTTGTGGATCATCTCCGTGAGCAGCACCGTCTTGCCGACACCCGCGCCTCCGAATAAACCCGCCTTGCCGCCGCGCTCCAACGGCACGAGCACATCGATGGCCTTGATGCCAGTCTCGAAAATCTCGGACTTGGTGGAACGCTCGGACAGCGGCGGTGGCGCTCGATGGACGGTTCTCCATTGCACATCAGCGGGCTCCGGCTGTCGGTCGATCGCGTGACCAAACACGTCGAACATCCGCGAAATGATCTTCTTACCGACCGGCACCTGCAGGGGGGCGCCCGTGTCCTCGACCGTCATTCCCCGGGCCAAACCTTGCGTAGGCGTCAAGGCGATTCCCCGAATCCGACGGGCATCAAGCTGTGTCATGACTTCGACGACGATCTCTCGCCCCGCTCCGGCGCGCAGCACCGAGAAGATTGGTGGCAAGTGCCGCTCAAACCGCACATCGACGACGCTGCCGCGCACGGAAACGACGGCGCCATGATTCGAAGAGGGTGCTTCATCTCTCATCTGCAGGTCCATGCCGGCCTTGCTTCAGGCCCGTTACTCCGCAGAACGTCAACCGTGGTACTGGATAGGGCTCGTTCACGCGGTTGAACTCTTCTCCATGCGGACACCTCCGCCAACTCCAGCTCGGCAATCTCGGCCAAATCGCTGCTCAATGCTCTGGCATGGCGATCACTCCCATGGGTGGCTAGTGCTAGGCCAGGCTGGGCGGACACATATCTGGTGGATGTCATAGTGGCCGCCACCACAGCGGAAGTGCTGCAAACAGTATCTTTCCGTGCTGCTGCCGAATCTGTGCAGTTTTGCTCAAGAAGCGACAAGAGGACCTTGTGGAAATGGAGCACGATCGGACTGGCCACCCGAGGGACAGTAAACTCAGCCCCTTTCAGAACGGTGCAACTACGAATCGGCTAGGGCTGTTTCGCAATGCGCCCTATGGCCCCGCCCCGCTAACTTTTTTCGGTTGGGCAATGGATATTTTGTGTGCACCGTCGGGTTGTGCCGGGGGGAATCCAGGTCTATCTGATTTCAACGTCAGACCGTCTGGTTGCGGGACAAACTGCTCCGTCGACCCATCCACAGGGTAACCGCTCTCCTCAAGATCACGAACGAGATCATCAATTGAATCTGGACTCTCAGAGAAACCAGCTGCCGTTTTTGTCATATTGTTCTCCACAACCGAGGATTGGTTCTTAAGTTGGTGTCCGCATACACAAAGGTGCTCGGCAATCTTGTTCGATTGTCTATGCAGGATGGCCAAAGGTTTGCGCGGGCCCGGGCCGGCGCAAATCATCGTTCTTAACGACCCGCTGGAGTTCACCGATTGTATTGAGGGCGGCAAGCAACAATCGGTTCTCCTGACCAGAGGCAGTATCGAAGGAGTCTTCGATTCGGTCCATGATGGCATCTTTCGCGCTTCGGAGTCGCTGCTCGCACGCTACAGGATCACGTTCTAGCAGAGCGCATTCAAACAGCTGCGCCCAATTACTTGCGGAACCCGCCGATGTCGGACTGATGTTCCCGTTCATGGCATCCCTCTGATATGAAGATCGCGAGCGCTGAGAGACAAAGGCCGTTCAGGATGTCACCACTAAAGATGGTGCGTACCAAGTCAGTCTCACCCCTCGTGTCTGAGATTGGCTGATCAATTCTGATCAGTATTGCGAACGCGGTTCCGCGACTCTATGAAAGGCACTAAAGGGGGCTATATGGCAAGAACTGCAGTAGGCCTGTTTGAGAATTCAGGATTGGTTGACGGAGTCGTTCGCGATCTTACGGCCCAAGGTTTTCCCCAGAAGGACATCCGTGTTTTAGGAGAGCCGATCGAGATGGCGGGCAGCGGTCTCATGAGTACTCCACACACCGATTTTGAGGTGGATTTAGTTCGGGATCTGACGGCGTTCGGGGTCGTCGAAGCGGACGCGGAGGCGTACGTCCAAGGCGTGCGTCGTGGAGGTGTCATGGTCTTCGCAACGGGTCCCGGCAAAGAGGCGGACAAAGCGGCTGAGATCATGAACTGCCACGGTGCGGTGGAGATTGAAAAGATCGGCGCGCCACGTCCAGCGCTTCCGAACGCGGAGATTCGTGAGGAGATTCCAGTTCGAGATCCTTCGACTCAAATTGGCAGGGTGCGTTCCCCCGGTTCCGGTGCTCGCCTGTTTGTTTGGTAGTCTCTTCGCGAAACAGACGTCTGGGAAATCTCACCCGACAATAACTAAGACGTTGGACGAAAAGGACGGCAGTTGATGGACGCCACCACGCTTGTTTTTCTTTGGCTGTTCGCTTCGCTTTTTATGATGCACGAATTCGAGGAAGTCGTTCTGGTCGGTGCGTGGAAAAAAAGGAACATGGCCTATTTCAGCACGCGTAACAGCAAACTGACGCCGTATCGGGCGTTCGTCTCAACGGCGTCGTTTTCCTGCGCAATAGCGGAAGAATGGCTCCTATTGCTTGTGATAACCGCCGCCGCTTTGTTTTTCAGGAACTACTTCCTGTGGTACGGGATGCTGTTTGCCTTCACGCTTCATCTGGTCGTATCGCATCTGATTTTAGGCTCTTTCTTCCGTCGCTATGTTCCCGGCGTATTTACGGCGGCATTGTTCCTGCTGCCGTCTGTTTTCATGTTGTTCATTGCGGCGCGGGTTCTGCACTACGGCTGGCAGACCACTCTTCTTTCAGCGCTGACGGGAACCATTATTGTGGGTGTGAACCTCTGGCTCATGCACCGGGCGATACCGGTTTTCGCGGGCTGGCTGGATCAGTTTGCCAAAGTGGTTCGGCCAATTTAAGGAAAAGGGGCAACAATCATGAAGAACGTCGGAAAGTCTGCAACGATCCCGGATTCTCGATTGAGCGAACAGATCGCAACCAACGACGATGCTGCAGCCAATGAGGAAGAGGTTAATGAGCAAATTGAAGAAGATAACGTGGAGAAGGCGGCTCGTGAAAATGAAACACGGGTCCCGGCCTCAATCATGATAAGCAACGAAGAGATGGAAGCTGCCGATGATGCTGTGGCCTCCCGGGAAGAAATTGAAGAAGAAGCCGAGGAAAGTCGCATAGATAAAGTAGCTTTTGTAGCTGAGCAAGCTGCACCGCTGTCGGTTCAGTCCTGAGAATACTAGCCGTAGGCAGTGCCTAACAACGGAATTACAAATCCCGTTTTGGACTTCCCGCGGAGCGGCGCTTCTGCCTGAGGGTATGGAACAAAGCTACGGGTTATAAAGAAGGGCGCCGTTCGGAATGGCGAAACGAGAAAAACTGAATGAAAACTGAATGAAGAACTTGCCTCTGTAGCCTTTCTTGGCCTTCCGGACCATCGTAGAATCAGTAAGTTGCACGGAATCAATATGCGACTGGGGAACAAATCCCCCCCGCAACCAACGCAATCATAGGGTTACGGGCAATTGGGCACTTGTAGCGACTGTCCAAAACTGTCCAAGAAGGGGAACTGGGTTCCGGCAGGTCTCCAGTTGGGACTTGGCAGGATCGGGTTCCACACGTTCCGCCATACCTATCGCGCGTGGCTTCCATGCACGCTTGCCCAGGGCGTGATCGAGCAGCGCTTTCATGGTCGTCGTGCTTGGAGTGGCGACGTTCCTAGTCGGGAGATCGAGTTCTGCGGTCGTCATAAAAGGGGTTCCCCGAAGAATCGGCTTCGTGCGGATTACAACTTCCACGATCTGTGGGACCGATCTTCACATCTTGAGATCTCCCGCGCGCAGGTGTCACCACGATACCCTCGTCCTCGCGAGCCTCGCTGATTTGAGCAGTCCGCTCTCTGGACTTTGGCGTATCCTGCATGCACAATGGCGTGTTCTGCATAGCGTGCTGTCCGGCGAGCATCTAAGGTAAGTACATGTACAAAGCAAAAGCTTATTCCGCTGCCAGTGCGACGTCGCCGCTGAGCTCCACCACGATCACACGGCGCGATCCAACTGAACACGACGTACAGATCGAGATTCTGTATTGCGGCATCTGTCACACCGATATCCACCAAGTCCGGAACGAGTGGAAGGACGCGATGCCCACCGTCTACCCATGTGTTCCGGGGCACGAAATCGTCGGCCGGGTAACCAAGGTCGGCCCCGCTGTTTCCAAGTTCAAGCGCGGGGATCTCGCGGCAGTCGGCTGCATGGTCGATTCAGATCGCACCTGCTCCGAGTGCAAGGCAGGCCTTGAGCAGTTCTGCCCGAATGCTGTCTACACGTACAACTTCCCCGATAAGCATTTGGGAGGCGTCACCTACGGCGGCTACTCCGACAGCATCGTGGTCGACCAAAGGTTCGTCCTGCGCGTCCCCGCAAACCTGAGTCCCGCCGGAGCCGCTCCTTTGCTCTGCGCCGGAATCACAACCTACTCGCCGATGCGCCACTGGAGCGTCACCGAGGGAAAGAAAGTTGGCGTGGTCGGTCTCGGCGGACTGGGGCACGTGGGCGTGAAAATTGCTCATGCGCTCGAAGCCCACGTTGTAGTTTTCACGACTTCGCCCAGCAAGAAGGAAGACGCACGCCGGCTCGGAGCGGACGATGTCGTCATCTCGCGCAATGCGGATGAGATGCAAAAGCATGTCGGTAGCTTCGACTTCATCCTCGACGCTGTCGCCGCCGACCACGACATCAATGCCTACATCAATCTCTTGCGGCGTGACGGCAACATTACCCTCGTCGGCGCGCCGTCGAAGCCGCTTGCGGTTTCAGCCTTCGGCCTGATTCAGGGCCGCCGCAGCCTCTCCGGATCGCCGATTGGTGGTATCGCCGAAACCCAGGAGATGCTTGATTTCTGCGGGCAGCACAACATCACGGCCGATGTCGAAGTGATCCCGATCCAAAAGGTCAACGAAGCTTACGAGAGAATGCTCAAGTCGGATGTGAAGTACCGTTTCTCCATCGACATGGCTTCTCTCAAATCTGAGTGAATCGATGAATAAACACTTTCGCTTCTCCGGTAGCAATTTTCGGAAGTTGGAAGAATTGGGAGTCCGCGCCTCTGCCGTCCTGCGCAGAGCCGGACTTTCCCAGGGTCTCGCGGATCAGCCTCGCGTGCTCCTGACGACAAAGGAGCTATTCGCACTCTGGCGGGGGATTGGCGAAGTCAGCACAAATCCGGCGATTGGCCTCCTGCTCGGCACAGAAAATAGGACTGAACGATTCCACCCGATCGGTGTCGCTGCTCTCTCGTCAGAAAATTTCGGGGCCGCCATAGATCAAATGGCTCGCTATAAACAGCTCACTTGCCCCGAAGAAATCCTGCAGGAAAAGGACGCCGAGGAGTGGAACATCCAGTTCCACTGGCTTCTCGCCGATGAAGTCGAGCCGCCGGTGTTGGATGAATGCTGCTTCGCTTGGGTGCTCTCGATCGCCCGTCACGGCACAGGCACGCGGCTGTCACCACTTCGCGTAGAGTTCGTGGAACCCAGGGAGCACGTAAAGGCCATTGAGCGCCACTTGGGCTGTCCCGTCGTCTGCGGGGCGCCCAGAAACGCTATCGTGTTTCGCGCCGCCGACGCCCAGAGACCGTTCGTCACGCGGAATGCCGAACTTTTGGCAATGTTGGCGCCGCAGTTCGAGGAAGAGCTGAAGCTGGAGAACGGCGACGAGAACTTTGTCGAACGCGTCCGCATAGCGATACAGGAGAAACTCACCGGGCGGCGTCCGACCATCGAGGACATCGCCGACGCGCTACATATCAGTTCCCGCACTCTGCAGCGGCGCTTGCAAGACGAAGGCTTAAGCTTCCAGCGTGTCTTAGAAGAAGCTCGTCACCATCTTGCTCGCCACTATCTCAATAACTCCTTCCTCGAGTTGAATGAAGCTGCATACCTACTGGGATACAACGACGCTAACTCCTTCGTTCGCGCTTTCCGCACTTGGGAAGGAATTCCGCCCGCTCGCTGGCGCGAACAGCAGCGTGCACAGGCAGCATCATGAGCGCGATAAGACCCTACGTCATTTGCCACATGGTTTCCTCAGTGGACGGCAAGATCGACGGCAAAGCTCTCCAACAAGTGATGCTTAAGGGAGAGTACGAAGCAGTTGCTGCAAAGCTCGATGGTGACGCATGGATCTGCGGACGTACAACAATGCAGCAGCACTTCGCAGAGGATGAAGCGTTCGTGTCAGCTTCGAAGACACCTGCCGGACCTCAGCCGGTTTATGTCGCTCGCCGATCCGACTCGTATGCCATTTCGGTCGATACGCTCGGCAAACTCCGTTGGCCAAGCGGTGATCTCGATGGCGACCACCTCATTTGTGTCGTGAGCGAGCTAGTCCCCACGGACTATCTCGCGATGCTTCGTGACAAGAACATCTCATACATCGTCGCCGGAAAACCCTCTGTGGACCTAGTCCAAGCGGTGAGCCTGCTTGGGGAACATTTTGGAATTCGCAGGTTACTGCTCGAAGGAGGCGGCCACATCAATGGTGCTTTTCTCCAGGCAGGACTTGTCGATGAGATCAGCCTATTGCTGGTGCCTGGCGTCAACGGGCGCCATAACATTCCTGCCGTCTTTGATGGTGTTGATCCAAGAAAGAACGCGGCCGTTCCTCTCAAGCTCAAGTCTATAGAGCAGCGTCAGAACGATGCACTCTGGATTCGATACGAAGTAGTTCGGCCCTAAACATTTCAATAGGAGAAACAATGCAAAAGCGCAAACTTGGGAAAAGCAACTTGGAAGTGTCGACTCTCGGCCTCGGCTGCATGGGAATGAGTTTTTCCTACGGCCCGCCCAAAGACAAGAAGGAGATGACCGATCTTCTCCGCGCCGCTGTCGAGCGGGGAGTCACGTTCTTTGACACCGCGGAAGTCTACGGTCCGTTCACTAACGAAGAACTGGTGGGTGAAGCGCTGGCTCCGTACCGCGGCAAAGTGGTCATCGCCACTAAGTTCGGGTTCGATCTGAGTGGCAGCGATAATCGGCCGGGAGCGGCAGGTCTGAACAGTCGGCCCGAGCACATCAAGGAGGCCGTCGAAGGCTCGCTCAAGCGGCTGAGAGTCGAGAAAATCGACCTGCTCTATCAGCACCGGGTTGACCCGAATGTGCCGATCGAAGAGGTTGCTGGCGCCGTGAAGGAACTGATTCAAGCAGGCAAGGTCCAGCACTTCGGGCTTTCTGAGGCAGGCGTGCAGACGATTCGTCGCGCCCACGCAGTCCAGCCAGTCACTGCCCTCCAGAGTGAATATTCGCTGTGGACGAGGACCCCCGAGAAGGAAGTGATACCGACCCTCGAGGAGCTCGGGATTGGCTTCGTGCCGTATAGCCCTCTTGGCAAGGGATTCCTGACGGGAGCGATGAAAGAAAATACGACGTTCGCCAGTTCCGACTTCCGCAGCACTCTCCCTCGCTTTACGCCCGAGGCTCTCAAGGCGAACCAGGCACTGATCGACCTGCTCAGCAGCATTGGCAAGCGAAAGAAAGCGACTCCCGCTCAGATCGCACTCGCTTGGCTGCTCGCTCAAAAGCCGTGGATTGTTCCGATCCCAGGCACGACGAAGCTGAACCGCCTCGACGAGAACATCGGAGCAGTGGCAGTCGAACTGACAGCTAACGACCTCCGCGACATCGATAGCGCCGCCTCAAAGATCAAGGTGGAAGGCGCTCGGTACCCGGAAAAACTGGAGAAGATGACCGGCCTGTAAGAGGCAAGATGGAACGAAGCGAGGCCTCGCGGTATGCGAATTGGCATCTTGGGTTCGGGATTGATGGGTGGAGAGCTCGGAACCATCTTCGCGCGAGCTGGACATGAAGTCGTCTTCAGCTATGCGCGTAGCAACGACAAACTCAAGCAGGCATTAGAAGTGAACTAGTTGACGCTGCTATTCACTGCCTTTCTGCCCAAGGTGGGCATCCAGTTCAACTGGGTCACCTATCATTGGATCGCCGGCGCCGTCCTAACCATTTCAATTTTCTTCCACGCCATTCACGCTTCCTTCTGGCTGGATTTTTGGTCGATCTGGCCTGACAGAACGGATGTGGAGGATGCGCGCAGAAGGGTTCTTCGATTTTTCGGAAGGTCTGCACCCTCGCCGCGAAAGTTTGCCAAGTATCTTCTGGAGAACAAACTCGGTTCCGCTACGAGCTGAGAGCTGACAGCCGAGCGCCGCTCCCCTAGAAGAATCTGCGCAAAGAGGCGACAATGGTTCCGTCAACAACAGGAGCCACGTGGGAACCGGTCCGGTTCTGAAGAATGGTCCGAAGCCAGCGCATCCAAAGCCCGCGAACCCCAAGCCGAAGCTCGGGCTGCGTGCCTGGATGGAACGCGTGCTGGTGGAGTGCGATCGGGCGGCCATGGGTTTCGAGGCCGACGCGGTGCACGATCTTCGTGTGGCGCTGCGGCGCTGCCGTTCTCTTGCCGATGGATTGATGGTGATCGATTCCGATTCTTCATGGCAGGACATGAAGAAGTCGGGAAGAAAGCTCTTCCAGGCGCTGGGTGAACTGCGCGACATGCAGGTGATGGCGGAGTGGATCGAGAAGCTGAGCGGGGCGGGCGATCCGGCGGCGGGAGATCGTTTGTCCGGCGACCCTGTGGCAATCAAGCTGCTCGATCACGTGCATGCACGCGAGGCCGCATGCAAGCAGCGCGCCTTCAGAGATCTCCATCAGTTTGACCGCAAGCAGTGGCGGCAGTGGACGAGAACTCTGCCGCGTCGCGCGTCGCGCGTGCGTCCGGGGAGCGTGGTGTATCTGCATCTCGCGCTCGAAAAGTGGACAGCCGCCTACGAGCTGCATAAACGCGCTCTGCGGACGCGGTCGCAGGTGGGCTGGCACGAACTGCGCATCGGCATCAAACGCTTCCGTTACACGGTGGAAAATTTTCTGCCGCGCCAGCACGCGTCATGGGGCGACGACCTCAAAGAACTTCAGGATCTGTTGGGAGAAGTGCACGATCTGGATGTGCTGTGGGCTACCGCGGTCGAAATCATGGCGTTCCCGGATGTGGAAAGCCGGAACCGCTGGCGTGAGAAGTTGAGCGTGGAGCGCGTCAGAAGGATCGCGCGCTATCGCGAGAAAATGGTGGGCCGGCAGTCGCTATGGCGCGTCTGGCGGGCGGAGTTGCCGTCGGGCCCGCAGTTGCGCGCGGCGGCGATGAGCCGGTTTCGGATATGGGCCGGATCTCTGGATCCCGATTTCCCGCATTCCCGGCGCGTGGCCCGGTCGGCGCTTCTTTTGTACGACGGGTTGAAGGATGCAGGGCTGCTCACGACGAACGTCGCGGATCCGAAGCTGGGGGCGCTGAATCCAAACCCTGACTCGCGCGCGGTGCTGCAGGCGGCGGCGCTCATGCACGACGTCGGCAAAGCCAAGGGCCAGGAAAACCATCAAAAAAAATCGTATCGGATGATCCGCCGGCTGGCGCGGCCTCTGGGTTGGAGCGCGCGCGAGATGGAACTGGCGGCGGTGGTGGCGCGCTATCATCGTGGCCCATTGCCGCGTCCGCGGGGAAAGATCATGCAAGTGCTGGAACTGCCGGATCGGCCGATCGCCATGGAGTTGGCCGGCATCTTGCGTCTGGCCAACGCGCTGGACACGCGCCACGGGCGCAAGGGAAATGTAAACGAAAACGAAAACGAAAACCGTCCGCAGTTCGAAGTTCGTTTGCAGGACCATTTCGTGCTGGTGCGGGCGGCGGGATACTCGGCGCTGGACCGTTCGGCGGAAGACGTAGCCGCGGCGCGACATTTGCTGGAAACCGTGCTCCGCCGGCCAGTGCTGGTGCGCGCCTTGCGCGCGGCCGGCGGAGCCGGCAAATCCGCAGGACGCGCGATCACAGGACGCGCGATCGCGTAGAGACAGCCGCCCTCGGCTGCCTAGGCGAGCGCAGCTCGCCATGATTCTCGTTCGTTCATCTTCGCGCTCAAAGGCGGGGCTTCGCCCCGCCGGACAGCCGAGGGCGGCTGTCTCACGTGATTCTGCAAGGTGGCTCGGCTTGTGAATCCGCTCCAGTAGCTACTCTGACACTTCTCAGAACGGCGTTCGCCTTCCAAACTTTATTTGTGAACCATGCGAATGTGACGCACGCAAAACTGGTTTCGATGGCGGTGCATTGGCTGCGGCGTTATCGCTGCGGAGTGGTGCTCAGCGAGCAGGCCTGCGTCAGTGGCGAGATGCCGGACGCCATTGGCTGGAAAAAGGCTTGCCATTCGGTGCTGGTCGAGAGCAAGGTGTCGCGCGCGGATTTCCTGGCCGATCGCGACAAGCCCTTCCGGCAAAAGCCGGAGATCGGCGTCGGATGTGAGCGGTATTACCTGGCGCCGCAGGGTCTGATACGAGCCGAGGAACTTCCCGCAGGCTGGGGACTGCTGGAAGTGTGCGGGCGCGAGATCGAGCGGGTCAGGGCGTCGGCGAAGAACCTGCGTTCCGAGATTGGGTTCCAGAACGAGATGAATCTCCTGCTGGCGAGTCTGCGGCGGGTGGAAATCCGCATCGAACCGCAGAGCATTACCGACTTTCTGAAGTGGAAGAACCGCATGGCAGAGTATAACCGGGGCGCACTGCCCGAAGGATTGGTTGAGGCGGAAGAAGAAGCCAATGGCTTCCTGCTGGGAACCGCTGGCGGCTGATTTCCTGTAGAGACGCGGCCAGCCCCGTTCTTAACCGTGGAAGGGCTTACAATCTCGAACAAAAAATGAAACCGGGCAGTTTAGCCCGGTTTCGGGAGCGCCGGTTTGTGATGCGGTTACATCGCAAACGCGGCGCGCTGGCTAGGAGTTTGGACGGGCGCGGTTGGCGCCAGTCTATGCACCCCACGCCAGGGAAAGTCTAGAGGAGCGAGGATGCAGCAGCGCGGAAAGTGCACTTGGCGGACCGTTTCTGAAGGTCGTGTGACGGATTTATATATATCTGTAAAATATTAATAATAAATTAGTTAATCGATTATGTGTCCGTTCGCGCGGGCTCTGGCTCGAACCGCATCGGGCGGGCGAATGATCAAAGTGTTGCACAGTATTGAGTGCAAAGACGCGAGGAAGGAGGATTGGAATTCCCACAAACTGCGGGCGGAATCCCGAAACAACCAGTTTCCCGCCACGCCCCTTAGTTCAACCCCGACTGGGTCACCTTCACCGCGCAATAGGGATTCGCCGCTCCGCCTGACACATTGCACTTCTGGTTGTTCACCGACCCTGGCGCCAAGGTCGAGAAGTAAATGTTCGTCCCGCCGTTCGACACTTGGTTGTCGACCACGATCCCGCTGGTCCCTCCGAGAGCCTTCGGGGCCTTCACACAACTCGATGTCGGTGAACTGCCGCAGCTTGGTGTCAACAAGGAACTTGTAATCGTAGAACTCTCCAAATACCCGTCGCTCGATCCCACTCCAAAGAACAGCCGGTCCGTCGTGCCGTCGTAAAACTCCGTCAGCGGCGAACACTCATCCCCCTTCGTGGTATTCACAACAAAATTCGTCGAACCCGTGCTGGTGATGACGTTGCTCGCGAAGGGGAACATATACATCTCTGGATTCGACGGTGTGCCTCCGGATTGCACGAATCCGCACGCCATCAGGTGCCCCGAGGCCGACCCGTTCAGCCAGAACGCGTTATCAAACGTTCCCGCGTGTACGTTCTTCCCCGTGCAGTCCCCTTTTCCGCTCGCCGAGCCCAGGTCCACAGTGTTGCTGGTTGTGGGCACGCCGGTCGTGAAGTTCGCCGGAAGCTGGGTGACCGCCCCGCCGATCCCCAACACATAGCTGCATCCGGTAAACGCGAACACCTGGTCGGCGGTGGAATTGGCGGGATCGTTGACCACAATCGGCGGATCCACTATCCCCGTCCCTGATTTTCCGCTCCCATCTCCGGATCCGTCGTACGCCCACCCGATCGTCTGCTGCGCCACGTACGTCTTGCCCGGGCTGGTCAGGTTGACTGAATACAGATACCCCTCCCCGTCCCCGAGGAAAATCAGGCCGGCATTGTCGTCCACAACCGGATCGGTCAATACCGTGTTGTACTTGTTGGTCGAGACCGTGACCGGCCAGTTGCTCGGATCGCTGACCAGCGCCGGCGCGCCGCCGCCGAAGACCGGCGTGATCTTGTACAGCAAGCCATTGTCGGCGCCCACGTACGCCGTATCCGTGTTGTAATCCACCCACGGCGAGGAATTCGAATTGGTCGCGCTGTTTTCGATGAGGAGCGTCGTCATGCAGCCCACCGTCGTCGGCGTGGCGCACGAAGTCGGAGTCTGCGGACTCAACACCGATCCCGCCTGCGACGGCGGCGTTGGAATCGGATTCGGCAGCACCAGAACGTGGAAGTACGAAGCCCCGCTCGTGCTTTCCACGAACGCCGCCATGGTTCCGTCGGCCGACAGCGTCGGCGACGTTTCGATCTGTCCTCCCGATTGCGTCACCGTGTTGTACGCGAATGCCACCCATGGCGATCCGCCATTGCACGCCGGAACCGCTGTTGTATAAAGATTGTTGATCCCCACCAGGTTGGCCTGCGTCCCTGAAGTCACAGTCAGCCCAAACAGAACGTAATCGGAATTGCAATTCTCCGTGCCGATGCCAAACTGGTATTTCGCGGGAAACTGGTTCTGTGGCACGTATCCGTTCTCCAGCGAAACCGACCAGTCGATCTTCATTCGGCGCCGACGCCGCGGCGCACTTATGCGTGCGTTTTCCACCGCCACTTGCCGCATCACCAGGTTGTAAACATGGCGCGGTTCCCGCGCTCCTGCCGCCAGTACATCCTCGGGCCGCGTCCACGGCATCAACAGGTGCCCCGAACTCCAGTCCTGCGGATACCCCAGGTGCGTCTGCCCATCGCTGGCACCCGCCGGTGAGGTCGCCTCCATTCGTGCCTGCCCCGAAAGCGGAATGCCCAGCAGGAGCAACCCTATCGCCAAACCCAACCAACGGAACGCGCCCTTTTGCATGGTGTTCCTCCTCAACACTTTCTCCAACCGTCATCTGGCAAGTCGCCGTGGGGGAGGTTCCCAGCGCGCGCTGCTCAACCTGCGCACCAAGTCCCGATATGCAATTCTAAGAAGTTTCTAATGAGAACCGCGAGAAAAAACAGAAATCCAAGCTAACTTAAGTAACCTGCTAGCACAAAGGTGTCGGTTCTTTCCGGCACCTTAGTGCTAGAGCATGTTTTATATATTGGTTTTGGGTACGGCACGGCTTCACAGCTTGCGGAAAAACTCCGGTTTCGTATCAGGGTATCGCTTTAGCGATACCGTAAGTCACTTGAAATCAGACGCCCCTTTAGGGGCTGAGGCAGCGAAATCCACTTTTTCCGCAGCCTCTTCAGCCGTGCCGATTAGAACCTTTAGAAATGCGGGCTTTAGCAGGGCCGCGCTTTCTATGCTGAAACGCATTCTTGAAACACGCTCTAGGAATTCTTCCGACCGCCGAGCCGGCACTGAGACTGCGTCGTGTTTACCTTCCCGCACGCCAGCGCCATGGTCTCAAACACGTGCTCGAACTGGAAGGCCGGCTTCTGATAGGGTTTTCGGCTGCGCGTTGGCTTGGATTCCGCGCGCGCAACTGCTTCGTCCGGGGATGGCTCCCCACTTTTCCCGTTCCTTACGCCCATGCACGCCCCCTTCTACCGCGATTCATGTTCCAATGGTTCCATGCCGAGGTCGCCAGCGTCTTGCGCCGAAAGCGCGCCAGAGCCTGCGGTTCTTTGGAGACTTCCTGGGGGAGGAAGTCCCGCGCAACAAAGCGGCGCGATCGCGTGTCTTCTGCTTTGCACGACACACCCGTCCACCTACCGCCCAGCTTCTCGACGACGCGGCAGTGCAAGCTGATCTGGTAGATCATGGTAGACGGTTCCTTCCATCTTAAGGGCGCGGCATACACCCGTCAAGCGACCGGCCAGGTTCGGTCCGGATTACGCCCAACCGAGACCTTTCATTAGACATTATCGTCTGCATCGTTCAAAATAACTAATTCACCACGCATCGCAGGAGACCTCCTTGACCCAGCTTCAGCGCGTTAAGATCAGCGCTCTCGGTACCTACGTTCCGCCCCGCGTTCTCACCAACGCCGACCTCTCGAAAATGGTCGACACCAGCGACGAATGGATCATGAGCCGCGTCGGCATTCGTGAGCGGCACATCGCCGGCAAGGGCGTGGCCGCCAGCGACCTGGCGGTCGCGGCGGTGAAGAAGCTGCTGGCGTCGCATCCCTTCGATTTGCAGGAGGTCGATCTGATCGTGGTGGGCACGGTCACGCCTGACATGATGTATCCCTCGACGGCTTGCCTGGTCCAGCATAAGTTGGGCATCGAGAATACCTGGGGCTTCGATGTTTCCGCCGGATGCTCAGGATTTCTCTATGCCTTCAACACCGGCGTGAAGTTCGTCGAGTCGGGACGCTACAAGAAAGTCCTGGTGATCGGTTCGGATGTGAACTCGGCGATGACCGACTACACCGATCGTGCCGTGTGCATCATTTTTGGAGATGGTGCGGGTGCGGTTTTGCTCGAACCGGCTCAGGACGGGGACGCAGCCGTGATCGACCACGTCGCCCAGATCGAGGGCATGGGAGGACAGTTTCTCTACATGCCGGGAGGCGGAAGCCTGAACCCGGCCACGCACCAGACCGTCGATCAGAAAATGCACTACATCCATCAGGACGGCAAGAATGTCTTCAAGTATGCAGTGAAGAAAATGGCGGAGATGACCGAACGCATTCTTGCCAGGAACAATCTGACCGGCAAAGATGTGGATTGCTTCATTGCGCACCAGGCGAACCTGCGGATCATTACGGCTACCGCCGAGCGCTTGGGAATGCCGATGGAGAAAGTCATCGTCAACATCGATCGCTACGGCAACACCACGGCGGGTACGATTCCGCTCGCCATGCAGACGGCGCTCGAAGAAGGCAAATTGAAGAAGGGAAACATGGTATTGCTTGCCGCCGTCGGCGCCGGATTCACGTCCGGAGCGACGCTGCTGCGCTGGGCGTACTAGAGCCAGGTTTCAGGTGGCAGGTCTCAGGAAAACCTTGATTTCGTTTTTCCTGAGACCTGACACCCAACACCTAATACCTAAGCCGCCATTCACTCTTCATCATCGTGACGGAACTGGCCAGGCTGGTCAGTCCCTCCCGTTCCGGAGGTTGTAAAACTCCATCGCAATCCAGTAAGTGCCGGTCGGATACGTACGGGTGCTACCGAAACATACCCCAACGGACAATACATTCAGTTTAGGATCGCTCGCTGGGCCTTGGATGGAATTCGCAAGGTTCCGAGGGTCCGGAGTGGTAAAAGTAAGGGCACGGAAATCCTGCGAGGGCGCGCCGATGTATTTGCCCAGGTACGGGTCAACCGGCGTGACCTTGAGGGAATCCTTCTTTGCCATTTCGCATGCAAGCCCGTGAAGTTGGCGCAACGGAACTACCCTGAAGGGTACGATCTTCATTGCCTCGCGGCGGTGCTGCACAACCTCAACCACTAAATCTTCAAGCTGCTCCATCGAGAGATTCTCCAGCAACTGAAGGAAATCGCCGACCACATAGATTGAGGGGCCGCTACGTTGGGCGGCAAAACCCGCGAACGTAAATTTCGGATTGAGCAGTGTCTTCCTTACCGATTCGTTGGCTTTCAACTGGTCATGCAAACGATCCATATCCGGAGCGTTCATCAGAATTTCTCCCGCAGCGCCTCCGCGCACCTGGGCAATCCTGAGTCGCTCCAGTAGCCAGGGCTCATCCTTGTACTGGTCGGCGGGGGTTCCGGCCTTGGCGAACTCAGCCACGTGAAGCGCGGCAGCGTCGTTGATGTGCTCGTCTGCCTGCAATGGTGCCACTCCCGCCGCCACCCGCATCTCGTTCGCCATGGAAAAAACCTTATCTGCGATCTCCCGATCGCTTATGTCCTGTCCTCCCGCCAAGACTGAAAGGACCATCACGGAAACCAATGTCCTTGCGTTCCTCCTTGCTAGCTCGAAACAAGAGCGCACCGAGATTTCCTGTAAGAGATCGCCGACGGAATATAAGCCCTTATGATGTAACACTGTGTCACTCCTATTCTTGAATTGAGCGCTGCTAACTCAGTCGTAGGGCAAGTGTTTGTCCCCGACGAGCCTTCTTACGAGACACTTCGGGGCCCAATTATCTAACGCCTAAGACCTGATACCTGACACCTGCTCCACCATCGATTCGAAAATCTTGCAGCCATCGGTGCCGCCGAGCTCAGGTTCAGAGGCGCGCTCGGGATGGGGCATCATGCCCAGCACGTTGCCTCCCGGACTGCAGATTCCCGCGATATTTTCCAGCGATCCGTTGGGATTTGCTTCCGGCGTGATCTCGCCGTCTGCATTCGCGTAGCGGAAGACAATGCGATTGTCGCGCTTCAGTTCGGCGAGTGTCGCCTCATCGCAAAAATAATTGCCTTCCATGTGGCCGATGGGGATGGTCAGCACTTCACCTTTGCGGAACGCGTTCGTGAACGGCGTCTCGTTGTTTTCGACTCGCACCTGCACCGGCTTGCAGACATATTTCAAACCGATGTTGCGCATCAGCGCTCCCGGCAGCAACCCCGACTCGCACAAAATCTGGAAGCCGTTGCAGATGCCGAGCACCAGCCCGCCCCCGTCGGCGAACTTGCGCACCGATTCCATCACCGGCGAGAACTTGGCGATGGCGCCGGTGCGCAGATAGTCGCCGTAAGCGAAGCCTCCGGGGACGATGATGGCGTCGCAGTTCTGGAGGTCGTGCGAGTCGTGCCAGAGAAAAGTCACGGGCTGCCTGGCAACCTGTTGGATGGTCCAGAAAGCATCGTGATCGCAGTTCGATCCGGGAAAAATAATGACGCCAAATTTCATCGAAATCCTCGCGTTCACCTATGGTGGTAGTAGATGGTCTATGGTGACAAGCTCCTATTCTCAGGTCAAGGAAATAGTGCCGAGCGTGCCGGGTCAGGTTTCCTTTGACCGAAGGCGGTTGTGGTCTAATCGTTGTGGTCTAATCAAGATATGACCGACCCGGAGCTTCTGCTGGCTCGCATCGAAAAGTGGCGTCTCGACGGCCAGCCCGTGCGCACTCTCGATGAGGCGCGCGCCTTCCTTGAGTCGGTGGGATTTTGTTTGATGTATCCGATGCGGCCTCCGGTTCTGGTGCCGACTTTTATCGGTGCCTGGGTGGGGGCGGATGACAAGCTCCCGACGCGCCAGCACGCCTATAACGATCCGCGGGCGAAACAAGCGACCGAACTCATGGTGCGCGCCCTGCGCGACCAGGCGGCCTATGAGGCTCCGCTGATTGACGAGAACAATGCCTTCCTGCTGGCGGCCTCGGTGTTTCCTTATTTCTATTCGCTGGTGGGCGAGCGCAATCCGAAGCTGCCGCCTGCCACCGGGCCGCGGTCTCCTTATTCACCGCTGGCCTGTGACGCTTTCGAAATCATCCGGCGGCGTGGACCGATTTCGAAAACGAAGCTGGGCGAGATGCTCGGCGGCTCGGTTTCGAACGCCGGCCTAGATCGCGCGCTGAGTGAACTCTGGGCCAAGCTGCGCATCACGCGCGTCGATTACACGGTGGAGGAAGGCTCGGTGTGGGACGAGTTGTCGCGCTGGGCGCCCGATGTAGTGCGCGAGGGCGTCGGTATTTCGGTGCCCGAAGCGCTTTCGGCGCTGGTCTCGAAATATCTGGACTGCGTGGTCGCGGTGGATGAAGCGAGAGGTCGAGAATTTTCTCGCAAACTTCGTTCCGCGGACGCGCGTGAAAGAAGCCATCCATGCCTTGCTTTCGGCGCGCGAATTGAGCTTCGTGCACGTAGGGAGCAAGTCGCTGCTGCACGTAACTCCGCCGAAGCAAGCCTACGTTCCCAAGCCGCGCCCGGAGCGAGTGAGCTGATAGCTCTTTGCTCTGATCTTCACACAGGCGTTACACTGCGAGTTATGAATACAGCGAACCAACCGAATGTGAAGTTCGTGCAAACCCCCGATTACCGCGAGGCCTACTCCAACAGCGTGCAGATCCGGGTGAATGTGTGGGATTTCTTCCTGGTTTTCGGGACCATGCAGCAAAGCTCGGAAACGCAGGTGGAATTGCGCAACTTTCAGGGAATTTATCTCAGCCCGCAACAGGCCAAGGCGCTTATGGCGCTCTTGCAGCAGAACGTGACCAACTACGAGGCCGCGTTCGGCGAGATCAAGCTTGATCCGCGCGCCCCGGGTGGACAAATTCACTGATGCACCGTTCAACAACGGCTGCGCGGGCGATGGCGGCGCACTCCGATCCAAAAACAAAATCTCAACCGGCATCCTCCGCATGGGTGCAGTACTTTCTTCTGTACGCGCTGTTCTTCGCCGGATTGATGCTTCTGCATGCGCCACTTCTGCGCCTTCCTTATTTCTGGGATGAGGCTGGCTATTATGTTCCAGCGGCGCGTGATCTATTTCTGACCGGCACGCTCATTCCACAATCCACGCCATCGAATGCCCATCCTCCGCTGGTGATGGCGTGGCTGGCGCTGGCCTGGCGCGTCTTCGGATACTCCACGCTGGTCACGCGCACGGCCATGCTGGCGCTGAGCGCCTTCTCGCTGCTGGGACTGTTTCGACTTTCGCGAATCGCCGCCAATCTGCCCGTGGCGTGGGCGACAATCGCGTTAGTGGCGATTTACCCGGTGTTCTTTACGCAGAGTTCCCTGGCGCAGGTCGACTTGCCAGCCGCCGGATTTACTTTCTGGGCGCTGGCCGCGTATATAGATCGGATTCAAGTCTGCCGTATCCCGCTCGTGGAGGGACGGGCGTCCTCGCCCGTCCAAGCCGGGCGCAGCCCGGCTTCCGCCTGTGGCCACACTAGCTCTGGGTTCGCTAGAGAAGTCCGTCCGTGGCAACCAGCAGTCTGGTTCTCGCTCGCCGCGCTCGCGAAAGAGACTGCAATCCTGGCTCCCCTGGCGCTGTTTGGCTGGGAACTACTCGCTTATTTCATTCGCCCGCGTTGCAACCAAATTCGCTGGAAACAAGTTCTTCCACCTGAGGGCAGACCTGCGCACACGCTTTATCTGCTCTTTCCTGTCGTGCCGCTTGCCGCCTGGTACGCCTACCACTACGCGAAGACGGGCTTCCTGCTGGGCAACCCCGAATTCTTTCGTTACAACGTCGCCGCCACGCTCAATCCTCTGCGTGTCCCGCTGGCTTTCGGGATGAGGCTCTGGCAACTCTTCGGATACTTCGGTCTATACCTGCTAACGCTGGCGGCATTGCTCGCCATGCTTCGTCCACCCCAAATGGAGAACGCCGCTGCCCGTCCGCGAATTCCACTCTGGATACAGGCAGCATTTCTTGCCGTGGCGCTCGCCTACCTGGCTTTTATGTCGGCGGTAGGCGGAGCGGTGCTGGCCCGCTATATGTTGCCAGTCGTCCCGCTCGTGATTCTGGCGCTGGTCTCGACTCTCTGGCGTCGTGCGCGCTATTGGAAATTAATTGTGGGAGCCGTCGCCATTGCATTTGTCGCGGGCCTGTTCAGCAATCCGCCGTATGGATTCACTCTCGAAGACAATCTGGCTTATCGCGACTACATCGTGATGCATGCGGAGGCGAGCCGTTTCCTGGCGATGCGCTATCCCGGCGAGCGTGTTCTAACCGCATGGCCCGCGTCGGACGAGCTCACCCGGCCCTGGCTCGGCTATACCAATGCCAGTCCGCCTTTCCGCGTCGTGCGCATCGAGGACTTCTCCGTCACCCAGATTGATGTGGCGGCTCGGGCTCGCGACCGCTTCGACGTGGCTCTGGTCTTCTCCACGAAGTACCAGCCGCCGCATCCGCTGCTTGAGAATTGGGAGGCGTGGCAGCGCATCAAAGAAAAATTCTTCGGCTACCATCGCGACTTGCTGCCCGAAGAAATTGCCCAACGTCTAGGCGGAACGATTGCCTATAGCAAAGAGCAAAACGGCCAATGGGTCGCGGTGATTGCGGTCGAGCGGTGAGTCTTTTCGTGTGGGGACGAGGCTCCGCCCCGTCCAAGGCTGCGTAGGGACAGCCGCCCCCGGCTGTCCAGCCGAGCGCAGCTCGGCAGTTGCCCGTGGCCAAAGCAACTCTGAATTCGCTATAGCGTAATCGCCGGACTGCCAGCATGGTATTATTTCCGCCAGGAGTACCATGAGCACCGTCAAACAGGATGTTGAATCGCTGTTGAACAGGCTGCCGGACAATGTCTCGGTGGAAGACATCCAGTACCACCTCTACGTTCTCGATAAGGTGCGTCGCGGGCTGGAGGATGCCCGCGTCAACGGTACTCTCTCGCAGGAAGAAGTGGAGACTCGCTTCAGCAAATGGCTCACCGAATAGTCTGGTCGAGTCGCGCCGCCCAGGACCTCGATTCCATCACCGACTACATTGCCGCCGATTCCCCAGCCTATGCGGGCGTTGTTCTCAAGAACATTGTGAATCAGACGAGGATACTGGCGCACTTTCCGCAAGCAGGCCGCAAAGTGCCTGAGTTTGACGATGAGAACGTTCGCGAACTTGTTGGATACAGCTACCGGATCATTTACAGATTGCAACCGGACGAGGTGCTGATCGTCGCGGTGATTCATGGCAAGCGGGTTTTACAGTAGACCGGAACAACCACCTTCACGTCCCCATCAAATGGCACGAATGCGTCTTGACCACGACCCAGACGCTCTTCCCGGGGTCAAGTTGCAGAGCGTCTCGCGCCGCTAGCGTTACGTGCACCTGGAACTCCGTGCCGCCGCAATCCACCATCGCCGAGATGACGACGTCTCTCTGCGCCAGCCGCCGGATAGTCCCCGGCAGAACGTTACGAGCACTCAGCCCGTGTGGATACTCCGTTCCGAGCAGCAGATCGCCAGCGCGAACGCCCACGCGCAGGCGCGAGCCCACCTCGGCGCGAACCAGCGGCGTTTCTAGTTCCACCGCCCTCTTTCCCGGCTGGCAGGTCCCCAAACGGCACGTCATGGTCCCGCGATCTTCGTGCAGTGCCAGCACCGTGGCGTCGAAGATGTTTTCGAATCCCGACAGGTTCGCGACGGTCTCCAGCCGAGGAGCGTGCATGACTTCATGCGGCTGCCCCTGCGCCACGATTCTTCCCGCGTCCAGCACAATGACCTCGTCGCCAAGGGCAAACACTTCCTCGCCATTGTGCGTGACGAAAAGAATCGGGACGCGGTGATGCAGATTCCACTGGCGCAGATCGCTGACGAGAGACGACTTCGTCGGACGATCGAGCGCAGCCAGCGGCTCATCGAGCAGCAGGGCGCGAGGTTCGGTTACCAGCGCCCGCGCCAGGGCGACGCGCTGGCGTTCACCTCCCGAGATTTGCGCCGGCCGCCGGCCCCGCAAATGATCGATGCGAAACAAAGCGAGTATCTCGCGGCTGCGCCTTTGCCGCTCCGCCGCGCTGAGCGTGCGCAGACCGTAAGCGACGTTCTCTTCGGCGGTCAGGTGCGGGAAGAGCGCCAGGTCCTGATGCACGTACCCGAGGTTGCGCTTCCAGGCCGCGACGTTCCGCTTCTTTCCCGAGTCGTAAAAATCTTCCCCGCCAACCGCAATGCGCCCGTCGTCCGGATCGCTCAGCCCGGCAATGCAATCGAGCAGCGTGGTTTTTCCGGCGCCCGAAGCGCCAAAGAGAATCGTGAAACCGGCCAGCGCGCGGAAGTGGACATTCAGGTTGAAGCTGCCCTCGGGATTCGAAAAGCGTTTGCGGATGCGGACTTCGAGATCGGAAGAGATTGGATGCGTCGTGGATTGCGATGCGGTTGGCAGTGCGGTTTGTGATGCGCGATCGATCTTCACCTCCATGGACCCACCGCCCAGGGACGCCGGTTCAGACCGTACACAATCGACAACACGACGAACGAGATGATCAGCAGCACGCAGCGCCGTCTGGTTCGCGCTGGAATAATTTGCGGTCTGCACCTGATCGTAAATATCGATCGAGATGGTGCGCGTCACCCCCGGAATGTTGCCTCCCACCATGAGCACGACTCCAAACTCGCCCAACGTGTGCGCAAAGCTGAGCGCAAATCCCGTGACCAGCCCGGCTTTTGAGAGAGGAAGCACGATACGGCGAAAGGTCTGCACCGGCGATTGTCCAAGCGATGCCGAGGCGCGAAGCAGACTCGTGTCGACCGCGCCGAATGACGCGGCGAACGGTTGCACGGCGAACGGCAGACTGTATAACAAAGATCCGATCACCAGCCCTTCGAAAGTGAAGGCCAGAGTGTGGCCGGTGAGCGACTCCCACCAGCGGCCGAGCGGGCTCCGCGAACCGAGCGCCACCAGAACATAAAAACCAAGCACCGTCGGCGGCAGGACGATGGGCAGCGCGACTGCGGCCTCGACCAGAAATTTCCAGCGCCAGCGCGAGTAAGTCAGCCAGTAGGCGATGGGAATTCCGATCGCGATCAGCAGCGTCGAGACGATGGCCGCGAGACGCACCGTCAACCAGAACGCCTCCCAGTTCATTTCAATTCTTCTCCATTTTCAATGTTTCTCCGCCGGCAGGCTGAATCCGTAACTGGTGAGCAGGGAAGTGGCCTCGGGGCTGCGCAGAAATTCCAGGAATCGGCGGGCCGCATCCTGCTGTTTTGATCGCGAGAGCACGACCGCCGCCTGGTTCAGCGTAGGATAGGCATCGAGCGGAACCGTCCAGTAACGGCCTTTATCCTTCATCGCGGGCGCGAGTGCATGGGAGAGTGCGATCAGTCCCGCCTGGGCGTTGCCCGATTCGACGAACTGCGCCGCCTGCGAAATGTTTTCTCCCACCACCAGCCGGCTCGAAACCCGATCGTAAATTCCGTAGTGCCGCAGCGTGGCCTCGGCTGCGCGCCCGTAAGGCGCGGTTGCGGGATTCGCAATCGAAATCTTCTTGACCGAAGGCTCAAGCAAAGCTTGGATCCCCAGCTTCGACAAGTCCAGTGGCGAGTCGCCCGGTACCCACAATACCAACCGGCCGATGGCATATCGGTAAAACGTTTCCTTTGACGCCAGTCCCTCGGCAATGAGTTGCTGCGGATACTGTTCATCGGCGGAAAAGAAAAGATCGAACGGAGCCCCGTTTCGTATCTGATTGGTCAGGTTGCCGGACGCGCCGAATGATAACTTCACGGTTTGCCCGGTCTTCTTCGTATAGGCGGCGACGAGTTCCGGAAGAGCGGCACTCATGTCCGCCGCTGCGGCTACGGTAATCTCTTGGGCGGAGGCGAAAGCTCCAGTGAACAGGACTAGTAGCGCCAGCAATTTCTTTATCATAAGGGTTTGATTTTCCCACCTTTTCCTAAAAGCGTCTCATTCCCCGTAGAGACGCGGCTTGCCGCGTCTCCAGCCCCGTCCAATGGAACCGAGGCAAGTCCCGTCCCTACACGCGAAAGATTGAAGACGACGGCCCGCTACACCAGCTTCGTCTTCGACAACGGAAGTTCCCGCACCCGCTTGCCAGTGGCCGCAAACACCGCGTTGCACAAAGCCGGAGCAAAAGGCGGCAGGCCCGGTTCGCCGACGCCCGCCGGCGGCGCTTCGCTCTCCACAATGTGCACGTCAACGTGCCGCGGTGCGCGGTTCATGCGCGCGATCTGAAAATTATGGAAATTGCTCTGGTCGATGACTCCGTTGGTCGCCGTAATCTCGCCGAACAACGCCAGGCTGGTCCCGAACACGGCTGCTCCCTCGAACTGGTTGCGGATATTGTCGGGGCTGACGATCGTGCCCGCATCGACCGCAGTCCACACATTCGGAATGTGCACCTGTCCCCGGCTGTCGACTTCGACTTCCACCACGGTCGCAACATAGGTCAGGAAACTGCGGTGAGCGGCGATGCCCATGCCGCGCCCTTTACCGATAGGCCGCTTGCCCCATCCGGACTTCTCCGCAGCGATCTCGACCACGCGCCGCAATCGGGCGGTATCGAGCGGGTAGCGCTGCTTCTCGTCGGCCTCTTCATCGCTGTACGCCAGCGGCACGATGCGCGCCGGCCCGATCAGGTCGAGCAGATACTGCGCCGAATCTCTGTTAGCGTTGTGCGCCAGTTCGTCGGCGAAGGAGTGAATCGCGAATGCGTGATAGATGTTCGCCACGCTGCGCAGCCATCCAATCCGCACGTGGTAGTCGGCCGGCCCATTTTCGGCGCGATGGTTTGGAATATCGAAAGGAAGATTGTTCCAGCCGAGACCCATTTCGTCGAGCGCATAGGTTGCTGAAACGTCGAAAGTCGAACCGATGGGCGGATACACCGTGCGCTGCAGCCACGCCGTCGGCTTGCCGTCACTCCCAATTGCAGCCTTCATGTACATTGCGGCGACGGAGTGAAAAAAATCGAAGCGAATATCGTCTTCACGGCTCCAGACAACTTTGACCGGCTTGCCGAGTTGTTTAGAAAGAACTGCCGCTTCCGCAACCTGGTCGGGTTTTGATTTGCGTCCGAATCCGCCACCGAGCAGCGTGACATGGCAAGTCACATCTTCTTTCTTGATGCCGAGCACGCCGGCAATCGTCTCCTGCACCGCTTGCGGATTCTGCGTCGGAGCCCATGCCCGCACTTTTCCGTCGCGATACTCGGCGACCGCAACCGGCGGCTCCATGGAAACGTGCGCCAGGTGCGGAGTGTAGTATTCGGCCTCGATAATCTTGCCGCCGGTCTTCGCACTTTGGACAAATACCGCATCCACATCGCCGACGTTGCGCGCGACTTTGCCCGGCTGCCGCGAAGTGGCTTCCAGCGTTTTGCGGAACGGCGCTGAGTTATACACCGAGTGTGGACTACTGTTAATGTCCCATTCGATCTTCAGGCCCGCGCGTCCCTTGAACGCCGCCCAGGTGTTGTCGGCAATCACGGCGACGCCGCCCAAAGGCTGAAACTGGTGCGGCGGTTTAAAGGTCTCGATGGTCAGCGTCTTCTGAACCCCTGGCACTTTGAGCGTGGCCTTGTCATCGTACGATTTGATCTTCTGTCCGAGCACAGGCGGATGCTCGACCGACGCGTAGACCATCGCCGGCATCTTCGCGTCCATGCCAAAGACCGCTTTGCCGGTGACGATTTCGGGAAGATCGAATAGCGAATTCTTTTCTTTACCGATGTAGCGCCACTCGGAGCGCGACTTGAGCGGAACGTCTTCTTTTCTTGGGACGGGCAGCTTGGCGGCGGCGGCGGCAACTTCGCCATAGCCCAGCCTGCGGCCGCTGGCGCGATGCACAATGAAATGGGGCTCGGTCGTACAGTCTTTCGGGGAAACATTCCACTGCGCAGCGGCAGCGCTGATCAGCATCGCTCGCCCGGTGGCGCCCACCTGTCGCATCAGCTCGAAGTTGCTGCGAACCGAGTGCGACCCGTCCGTATCCTGCTCACCGTATTTCGGATCGCCAATCGCCTGATCGATCTTGACCTTGGACCAGTCCGCGTCAAGTTCGTCGGCGACCACGAGCGGCAATGCCGTTCGGCTGCCGCATCCCATTTCCGAACGATGGGCGACGATGGTGACCGTGCCATCCGAAGCGATCGCCACCCACAGACTGGGCTCGAACGCCGCGGACGCGTCGCCTTCCGCGGCCCACAGCGGCTCGGGAATAAAGCGCGCGCTCAGCACAAAAACGCCGCTCGCTAGAGCGCCTTGCAGGAACCCGCGACGGCTGACATTCTCAATGAGCTTCATGCCATCTCCTTCGCAGCCTGATGAATCGCCGCCCGAATTCGCTGATAGGTCCCGCAGCGGCAGAGATTGCCCGACATCGCCGTGTCGATATCCTGGTCGCTCGGGTTCTTGTTCTCTTTAAGAAGCGCGATGGCCTGCATGATCTGGCCCGTCTGGCAGTATCCGCATTGCGGCACCCGGACCTCCATCCACGCCTTCTGTACCGGATGCATAGGCGCGATGCCTTCAATCGTAGTGATCTCGGCGCCGCTGACCTCTTTCATGGAAGTGGTACAAGAGCGGATGGCCGCGCCATTCTGATGCACGGTGCAAGCGCCGCACAACGCCATGCCGCAGCCGAACTTCGTTCCCGTGAGCTCGGCCACGTCGCGCAAATACCAAAGCAGCGGCATGTCAGGGTCGCCCTCAAAGGTCTTCTCTTTCCCGTTTACTCTAAAACGGATCATTGATTCCCTCGCGAACTTCTTCAGTGAACCACGGATGCTGCAAAATTGATTTCCATATCCTAGTCGCAGACCGCGAAATGTGGAAGAGTGGAAGCGGGGATAAGTGTGCGGCTTGATTGATGGCAGACGTTCGGGCTCCCTCTGTGTTCCTCTGTGTCCCCTGTGGTTGCCGCTTTTCGTCGGCGGCGTCCGCCCGTCATATAATCGTCTGTCATTCAGGGAGGAATTTTGGCCTACGACGATCTGCGGGACTGGATTAAAGCACTCGACCGAGCCGGCGAACTGAAGCGCATCCGCACCGAAGCCGACCCAATTTTAGAGATTACGGAAATCACCGATCGGGTTTCGAAGAGTAGAAACAAAGACCAGCAGGGAACTGTCGGCGGCAAAGCGCTGCTCTTCGAGAACCTGAAGGGCTATCCCGGCGCGCAGCTTCTTATCAACCAGTTCGGTTCCGCTCGCCGTATGCGGCTAGCGCTCGAAGTCGATGCGCTTGATGAAGTCGCCGAGCGCATTCGCGGCTTCATGGACGTGAAGTCGCCGCAAGGCTTCCTCGACAAAGTAAAGATGCTGCCGATGCTCGCCGAGATGGGAAAATTCTTCCCGAAAACCGTCGCCACCGGCCCATGCAAAGAAGTGATCAAGCGCGACAACTTCTCGCTGCTCGATTTTCCCATCCTCAAATGCTGGCCCCAAGATGGCGGACGCTTCATCACGCTGCCCTGCGTGATCACGCGCGATCCGAAGACGGGGAAGCGAAACGTCGGCATGTATCGCCTGCAAGTCTACGACGAGCGCACCGCAGGCATGCATTGGCAGCGGCAGAAAGTAGCGGCCGAACACTACCGCGATCACCTGCGCGCAGCCGTTGCTGAAGCTCGTGTGGTAGGGACGGCCGCCCTCGCCCGTCCAGCCGCGCGAAGCGCGGCAGCAACTGCGGTAGACATCATGGCCCGCTCTTCCGGAGGCGCAATGCTAGCCCCCGGCGACCGCCCCTCCGGACGAATGGAGGTAGCTGTAGCCATCGGCACCGAGCCCGCGCTCACGTTTTCTGCGGTCGTGCCTGCGCCGCCGGATGTCGAAGAATTCATCGTCGCCGGATTCCTCCGCCAGAAGCCGGTCGAGTTGGTGAAGTGCGAGACCGTCGATCTGGAAGTTCCCGCCGACGCCGAGATCATCCTCGAAGGCTACGTCAGTCTAGACGAACTCCGCACCGAAGGCCCGTTCGGCGATCACACTGGTTTCTACTCGCTCGAAGACGAGTACCCGGTTTTCCACGTCACCTGCATCACGCACCGCAAAGACCCGATCTACGCCGCTACCATCGTAGGTAAGCCGCCGCAAGAAGACGCCTGGATGGGCAAAGCCATCGAACGCATCTTCCTGCCGCTGATGAAGCTGACCATCCCCGAACTGGTGGATATCAATCTGCCCATCGAAGGCGTCTTCCACAACCTGATGCTGGTTTCCATTCGCAAGTCCTATCCCGGACAAGCCCGCAAGGTGATGAACGCCATCTGGTCGCTGGGGCAGGCCATGTTCACCAAGTGCATCGTCGTAGTAGACGAAGACGTGGACGTGCAGGATATCGCCGGCGTTACCTTGAAAGTGCTGAACAACATCGATCCCGAGCGCGACATTCAATTCACGCTCGGCCCAGTCGATTCGCTCGACCACGCCTCGCGCCTGCCCGACTACGGATCGAAGATGGGCATCGACGCCACGCGCAAATGGTCAAGCGAGGGCTTCGTGCGTCCCTGGCCGGACGAGATCGTGATGGACGCAAAAACGCAGGCGCTGGTCGATGGCAAGTGGAAGGCGCTGGCGAAGGACTTGGGGATCGAGTAAAAGATCGAGTAAGAGCGAGCTCGTGGCTGGCCGTTTGCGATGGGAATTCTCAGGAACCTAAGGGCCGCGCGTGGAAGCGGTTCAGATGAAGGTCTGCCGTATTCGGCGGAATCAATTCAGTCGATTATTGATGATCCACTCGGCGCAGGCGTCAGCGTAAATCAACGCTTCTTCCTCTTCGGGGAAAAACTTGAATTGGAAACGTCCAGTTGCCGCAAAGGAGCGATCTTCACCGTCGATTCTTAATCCCGGTTTCCATCCGCGATGTGTCTTGGTTGCAGATACTTCGACTGCATGTCCATCATGTTTATAGCCCATCTGCTAAACGTCCTGCGCTTCGCAAGTTTGCGTTCCTTGCGGTTTCTGAGAGCAACTTCTGGGGGTTGTGCGAATTGTGGCGAGCATGACGCTGCGGCGCATTCGCCTGACCTTTATTATACAGCGCATAACCGCGCCTATGCGCCGATTTTCGATGTGCCGCTTCCCTCGCTATCCCTGCCGCGATCTAACGGCAAACCCTGACCGGCCACGCTCTCGAGGTTCGGCCTTGAGCTTTTCCCCCAACCTGTGTTCTCATAAGCAAATGACGCGGCCCGTGGGGGACCTGTCTCTGCGCTTCAACCTCAACCCTCAACCTTATCCTCAAGGAGGAGAATCATGAGCAAAATCAGCTACATTCCCAAGGGATACAACACCATTACTCCGTACCTCGTCATCAAGGGCGCCGCGAAAGCGATCGAATACTACAAAAACGTTTTCGGAGCGACCGTAGTCGAGCGCATGGATAGTCCCGACGGCCGGGTCGGCCATGCGGAACTGCAGATTGGCGACTCGCGCATCATGCTGGCCGACGAAAACCCAAGCATGGGCGACCGCAGCGCCGAGAGCATCGGTGCGTCTCCCGTGAGCCTGTACGTGTATATTCCCGATTGCGACCAGGTCGTCGAAAAGGCGGTCGCCGGGGGAGCGAAAATCCTGAAGCCGGTCCAGGACCAGTTCTACGGAGATCGCTCAGGCTTCATCCAGGATCCGTTCGGACATCTCTGGGGCGTCGCGACTCATGTGGAAGACGTGTCGCCGCAGGAGATGAAAGAACGCATGAAGAAAGTGATGCAAGTCGCATGAGGACAGCTCTTGGCTGTTGGCTCTTAGCTCTTAGCTGGGCCGCAGACAGACTTGGCTAAAGGCAAGAGCTAATGGCGAAAAGCGAAAGAGCTAAGGAAGTTCTGATTAAGTCCATGGGTTCCTCCGTGCACCCCCGTGTACCCGGTGGTTTGTGCTTTTTGCCAATACTTAATCGGACTTCCCTAAGAGCCCGGTGATGGTATCCGCGCTGGGCTGCGCGCACTCGTGCAATTGCAGTTACAACCTTAGAAAGGATTCTCCCTATGCTCTCTGCCGGCAATCCGTTTCCGAATTTTTCGCTTCCCAACCAGGACGGCAAGATCACCAAGCTCTCCGATTTCACCGGACACTGGCTCGTCGTTTACTTCTATCCGAAAGACGACACGCCGGGCTGCACTATCCAGGGCAAGTCGTTTACGGCGACCAAGGCCGATTTCGACGCTGCCGGAATCAAAGTCATTGGCGTGAGCGCCGACGACGTCGCCTCGCACAAGAACTTCTGCAATAAGTTCGCCTTTACCATCGACTTGCTCGCCGACACCGATGCCAGCCTGATGAAGTCGCTCGGCATCGGCCAGGCGGAATGGAAAGGGATGAAGTTCTGGGAGCGCACCAGTTTCGTGGTCGATCCCAAGGGCGTGATCCGTAAAGTGTACGAAAAGGTGACACCGGAAGGCCACGAGAGAGTGCTACTCGCCGACATCGAGGAGATACAGGCGAAGGCCGCCTGACGGCGGTAACTCGGACGATCCACCGTAGAGACGCGGCTTGCCGCGTCTCAGACTCCTGCAAGCCGCGTCTCTACGATTAGCGTGTCAGCTATTCGGCAAACGGGTCGGTGGCGAATCGCGATCCGTCGCCCCTGCCGGTCCATGGCCGGCGCAGCCTTTCCGCTACACCTTCCGCCATCACTGCGGGCAGAATACGATACAGCCGCGCGCGCAAATCGCGGTAGCCTTGAATCCCGGCAAAGAGGTCGCTCATCAGATCGCGGAAGCTGGTGCTCTGTTGGGTTAGAGACACCATTCTCTCCAGAACGCTGTCCCCGAAAATCTGTCCGCTGTAGAAGCGCTGCGAGACGCGCGCGGCCAGCTTCAACTCCGCGAGCACCTCTTCTCCCAGCAGGAGCCGGTACTCGTCAGGCCGCCCAGCCAACAACGCGCCGGCGCACAACTCCGCCGATCGAAGCGCGTAGTAGAGACCCTCTCCGGTAATCGGGTCCACCAGTCCCGCGCTGTCGCCGATCATGGCCCAACCTTCGCCGCAGACTTCGAGCGTTTCGAAAGTCCGGGCGCGAAAGGAGGGAAGAATGTGCGAGTACAAGCGGGCGCCGTCCAAACGAAAACCGTTCTCTTTGAGCCAATGTTCTTCCAGCCATTTTTCCAGTATGCGGCGCAACTCGGCGGTCGAGGTTTCACCCATCTTGCCGGCGATCCCGGCGGAAACATGATCGGCGCGCGGGAAGACCCAGATGTAGCCGGTGATCCCTTTCAGAAACTGAATCTGCATCAGAGCACTGCGGCCGGGGATGAAGTAGCCCGCGGTGACCATCAGATCGCTGGGAGAAATCGGCGAGAGGAACTGCGGCCGCAACAGATTGCGCGCGCCCGCTGCCAGTATCAGGTAGGACGCTTTGTATTCACACTGGGGCGTGGCCAGTTGCCAGTCTACGCCGGTTCGCGCAATCCGCGTGACGCGTTCCTGATGTATATCAACGCGTATATCAACGCGCCCGTCAACGCCAGTGCCGGCGCGCCGGGCTCGCTCCAGCAACAGTCCATTCAGCGCCAGGCGCGAGAAGATCGCGACCGGGTATTGCATGTGGAGGCGCACCCGCTGCCCCGACGGGCTGATCAACTCGCAGTGTTCGACCGGATTGCTTTCGCTTCCGGCATCCGCAAGAAACGGATACCGTTGCAAAGCTTTGTGCGTGAGTCCGCCGCCGCAGGGCTTCTCCCACGCCAGCTTTTCATCAAAGAGAAGGACGTTCTTGCCACCCGCCGCCAGCAACGCCCCCGCCAGAGCGCCCGCTGGACCGCCTCCGACAATCGCGATGGGGTGCGTGCTCATGGGCTGGTCGCGGATTTTTGCCGCACAGGACAAGGCCCGGCGGCGGGCAGCAACATTCCGCCGCCGCTCTCGTGAGTTCTCCCCGAGGCGGAGGTACGGCAAGGACAAACGCGAATCCGCGAGCGTGCCGGTTACTGTAACGTGCCGCCGTTCAGCCCCTGATAGATGAACAATCCCGCAATGATCAGGATCATGACTCCCGACAAGGCTCCGAGCACCTTGACGATCGGTGTCAGCTTTCTCATCTTGACCAGAACTTCCATCTGATCCTTATGCATCTGGGATTCGGTTTCGTTGAGGAAGATTGAATCGTCCTCGTGCATGGTGAGGGTGCTGCGATAGATCAGGAGTATTATGAGGACCCCCGTCAGAATACCCCAAGCGACAAGCAGCCCGAACATAGGAGACATACGCCACCTCGGAGCTGAGATCGAGCCAATTCCCGAAGTTGCCTTAAGCCCCAGCGAAAACTGCCCCGCCATTCGCTGGGGTCCGGGTACGGGCCCCCTGCTGGCATGATTATAGACCCATTGGCAAGTGGGGCTGCTACTTCGGTGACGTCAAGCTGCTTGTGTAAATAGCTTGAGGGTGCGGTTTTTCCATTCCAGGTTAAAGCGCTGGAAGATGGAATAGATGATTCGGTCAACGCTGGCTACGTTCACAAAGCACACCATGGGCCGGGTCCGGCGGCGCACTTCGACGAAGCAACGCTCGATGATGTTGGTGGTGCGCAGCTTCTTCCACAGATGTCGGGGAAAGCTGAAGAACGAAAGCAACTCCGGCAGATCGCGCTCCAGTCGCCGCACCATGGGACCGTAGTCGCGTTGCCAGCGACGACGGAAGTCGCGAAAGGCCGCTTCCGCCTGGCGTCGGCTGTCGGCCCCATAGATCGCCTGGGCATCCCGCTTCACCTCGTCATAGTCGCGTTTGCGCACGTGCTCCAGAATGTTCCGCATCTTGTGCACCCAGCAGCGCTGATGCAGCACCCGCGGGTAGACCGTCGGAATCGCCGCCGCCAATCCGGCACAACCGTCGGTGACGATGAGCAGCAAGTTCTCGCCCCGCAGCCCGCGCCGATACAGATCCCCGAGCAACCCCTCCCACGCGCTTTGGCTTTCGCCCGTACTGCGCAGAAAGGCCAACAGTTGCCGCGTGCCGTCGCGCCGCACCCCGTAGGCCACCAGCATCTGCACCCGCTGCCGGCCGCTCGGCCGACGCACCCGCAAACTCACGCCATCCAGAAACAAGTACGCCCACTCGTCTGCCAGCGGCGCCTGATGGAACTGGCGCACCGCTTCGTCCAAGTCGCGCGTCAGTTGCGAGACGGTTTGCGCACTCACCACTTCTCCGGTCAGCAGGCCGACCACTCGTCCGACTTGCCGCGTCGAGATCCCGCGCAGAAACGCTTCCCGGATGAGCAGGCAGACCTCGTCGGCCCGCCGCTGAAACTTCCCGATGACCTGGGGCAGAAACCCGCGTTTGCGGCTGCGCGCAATGCGCAAGCGCAGCGTCCCGAAGCGGGTGACAAAATCCCGCAGGTAGTATCCGTTGCGATGATCCTGGCGGGCCGACGATCGGCCATAGCGCCGATCCACCATATACCGGTCGCGTTGCCGCTCGCTCAATAACTCGAAGAACTTCTTGGCCGCCCGCTGTGCCTCGCCTTGCAGGTCGCCCCAAAAACTCTCCTTCAGCTCCTTCACAAAATGTTGGAAATGCTCGGTGATCGGGATTATCTTCGCCATGGGGTGTAGGTCTCCTTTCGGATCGGCTTCTGCTCGTCAGGCAAAAAGCCAACTTACACCCTCTCGCTTTTACACAATCGACTTTACGTCACCTGCTACTTCTTGCCTGCCCGAAGCATCCAACCAACAGAAATAGGGAGTGTGCCGGCTCCGGAGAAGGCTTGCCAGGCCGGTTGCGACCTTTGGTACAATTAGTAATTACAAGGAGATCAACAGATGGCGACTACCACCCCACCCGAAGTACAACCCAAAACCGCGGCGCCAGTCCTGACCCCCGCCGCGATTGCCAAGGTCAAAGAGATCATGGCCTCGCAGACGCCCCTGCCCGCGGGATTGCGGTTGTCCGTAGTCGGCGGCGGTTGCTCCGGCTTTCAATATTCCATGGCCTTCGAGAACGGCGCCGGTATGATGGACAAGGTTTTCGACTTTGACGGTCTGAAGGTTTACGTCGATGCCACTTCCTTGATGTATCTCGGCGGAGCGCATGTCGATTACATCGAGACCCTGGAAGGCGCCGGGTTCAAGTTCGACAATCCCAACGTGAAGAACACCTGCGGCTGCGGCTCCTCGTTTAACGTTTAAGTTTTGGCCTTGAATGCGCAACGCTTAAGTATTCCTGGTTTCACGGCAAGCCCCGCTTTCGATGCGGGGCTTTTCTGTTGCCAGCATATTGCCAGGAATGTGAAATCTATTGCTGGGGTGCCGTCGGCCCTGAGTTTTGCGGAGTTTGCGCCGGACCGTTTTGAGACTGGCCGGCGTTCAGACCGAGTCCTTGCCCTTGTCCTTGCCCTGCCAGGCCACCCATTTGTCCGGGAGTGATGCCGCCGATGCCGCTTATCCCAGTTTGCACACCCGGATTGATTGGCCCCACCAGCAGACCGCCGCGATCGGTCTGCTTCATGTAAATGAAGAGCCAGTCGTTGTAATGGTTCTTAGTGAAGAACACGCGAATGCTTTGCTTCTTGCTCGTGCTCGCGACCCCGAGTATCGGCCCTCCGCCGAACGTGGGCCCGTTGAAGCCGGAGCCGGAATTCGAGCCTGTCTTGGAATTAGGAGACGACGATCCAGGCGAATTCGAATTCTCCTCCGCATCCGATGAGCTGCCGGAAGAAGAGCTGCCGGAAGCAGCGCTGCCGGACGAAGAGCTGCCGGAAGATGAGTCGCCGGAATTACCAGCAGCGGAAGTCTGCGCGCCCGCGCCACCGGTTGGCTGAAGCCCACCCGGTTGCGCTCCGAAGCCGCCAAGCCCGCCTTGCCCGCCCAACCCGCCCTGCGTCCCGCCGAATCCGCCTGATCCCTGGCCTTGTCCCGGCATCAGGCTCTGCCCAGGCGTTTGCCCCAATACCATCCCGTTGTTCAAGCTGATGTCGGTCTGATGCAGGAATTTGAAGTCCCTCTCTTTGCCGGTTACTGGGTCCCGGTTGACCGGATCGGTATAGCGCTTGCGCAGGAAACGGATGTTGTTGGTACTTTCCAGATCCTCGACCTTCGTTGGATAGCGGCCAAACTTCGTGTAGAAGTGTTGAATCGCGCGCATGTACGCCGTGCCCCGGTGTCTCATCTCCTCTTCCCGGTCGCGGCGAATCTGCTGGCCAATCTCGGGGAGCACGGTGAGCAGCGCAATCGTGATTAACGCCAGGGCCAGCACCAGCGTGATCAGCATGTAGCCGCGCTGGGAATTTTGTAATTTTGCAATTTTGTAATTTCGTAATTTCAAACCGCGCCGCATATCCGCTCACTCGCCTTCAAATTACAAAATTACAGATTACAAAATTACAAAATCCAATCGACTGCGGCGTTCATCCTTGAGTTAACGGCAGGCTCTGCCGGTTGTTGTTGATCACATCTTCCACGTCCACCGCTGTCGGCGAGATGTGCAAGACGCGATAGCGCCGGTCGACGATGTCGCCCTCAGCGGCGATGAAAACGTCCTCGCCCTGCGACAAAAACACCTTCTTCGTCTCCCCGGGCCGGTTGGCAAAGCCAAAAAATTTCAGCGTAATTGGCGGCGGCGGTGGAATTGCCGGAAGCGGCAGAACCCCGCCAGCAACCTGTGTATCCGTGCCGTTTCCCTTGGGCTTTTCGATACTTGCCACCGACCCCGCGACAAAAATGTTTCTTCCGTTGCCCGCGTACTTGATTTCCTCGCTTTGGCTGAGCAGAGTTCAAGTCCAGCGTAGGATCCAGCCTCGGCTCCACCACCGGCACCACTTTTCCTGAAGCCGTGCGCCGTATGCCGGGGCGGGCCGCGGTCGAACTCGAAGTCGCCGGCGCAGCCACCGGCGCGGCTTCGGGCGACGACGGCCAGAGCGCGCGGCCCATCATCGCCAGTGCCATCACCCCCAACACTGCCAGGACGATGACCTGCTTCCGGTTTTCAATTCCCAGTTTCACTCAAGCTCCCGACCGCAGATAACTGTGCATCGTGATTTCCAGCTTGACCGGTCCCGCGCTTTCGCCCGCCAGGTCCACGCTATCCACCGAAAAAAACAGCTTCGATCGTTCCAGCGTATTGATGAACCGCACCAGTTGCAGGTAGTCTCCGGAAAAACTTCCCTCGATTGCGACCGGAATCACCCCCGAACTTTCCGTTTCCTCTTCCTTGTATCTCGCCTGCTGGATCCGGACCCCATTCTCCGACGCCAGCTTCCCCAGTTCATTGGTCAGATCGGAATCCTTGGCGGCAAAGCGGTCCTTGTAAAACCCGCCGATCTGATCCTTCGCCAGCACGATCTTCTTGTCCATGCCGCGCAGCGGCTGCACTTCGCGGGTTTTCTTGGTCAGTTGGGCCCGCAGTTCGTTGATTTCGAGGGTTCGTGAATTCGCCGAGCCGACCAGAGGCGAGAACAGAATCCCCGCGGCCACCACATCGGCAGCCAGCATCGCCCCAATCGCGATTTTCAACTTGCGCCGCGAATTCCCTAGGTCCGGCATTATTTTCCGCTCCTGTCCGTCGAGTCGGGAACATAAATCGAGATCACCGAAGCGGCTACGCCCGCTCCCGCCTCCGAGCCCTGCCCCTCCTGCACCAGTTGCGCTCCCTGGAAATGCTTCGAGTCTTCCATGCGATGCACTAATTCCACCGCTGCGGCGCGCGTGTCGCCCGCCACTTTCATCTCCAGTTCCATCTGATTCTGATCGTTCAATTCCGGCCGCAACGAGACCACATGCAGATTCGGCGGCATGACTCGCTCCAGATCTTCGAACACCCGCGTCCACGAGAAGGCCTTGCGTTGAATCAATCCATTCAAGAATTGCGACTGGTCCCGCGTGCTGCGGTTGGCGGCCATATCGAGGAAGGCCTGCGCCTGCGCCCGTTCGCGGTCCCGTTCCGCGATCTGTTCCTGCAGTTGCGCGATGTCATGGCGATCTCTTCCGGCGTTGGTCCAGCCGCGCACCGTCCAGCTCAGCAGAACCAGCGTCAACACGCCCAGCAGCCCCACGCCCAATCCCCACCGCACCCAGAATTCACGGGCATCTTCATACGGCCGGGTCGCGAGATTGATATCCAAACGCATATTAGCTTCAGCTATCAGCCTTCAGCTTTCAGCTACTCGCTCGTCAGCTTTGGTCTTTAGCTGAGGAGCTGACGGCTGATAGCTGACAGCGACTTACGAAATCAGCGCTCCCACCACTCCCGCCATGCGCCAGCGCGGAACCGCCCCGGTGGTCGCCCCGATCTGCGACGTCGTGATCAGTTCCTCGACCTGCGCGCCGGACTGGTTCTTCAGCGCCGGCGCCGCGCCCCCCGCTTCCGGCAGGCCCGCCACATACACGCGCTCAATGTTCAGTTTGTAGGTGTCCTGGAAAAACACCACCGAGGGATAAACTTCCTCCGCCAGTTGATCGCCGGTGATGGTCACGCCCCGCACATTTTCCAGCGTCCGGAACAGCAACAGTTGCTCCTGATCGAGAATCGCGATGCTGATCGTGCGTGCGTCCACCTTCACCACCAGGGTTGGCCGTTCCGCGTCCGCCGCTCCCAGCGCCGCCAGCATCGACGGCATCACCATCCCCGGGCTGTAGCCCGCGTCGCGAAATGCCGACTCATATTCCTCCAGAACCGTTTTCAGCACCACCGCCGCCACCGCCCGCGTGCCTTTCTCCGTCGCTTGCGCGTGATACGAGATGCGGGCATCGGCGGGATCGAAAGGCAACGACTTCTTCAGCCGGAAGCGGACCACCGCTTCGGCCTCATCCCGCTTCGAGGGGAGCGTTTCGAAATCGAGCAGCACGACCCGCACCGAAGTGTCGGGCAGAATCGCGATCACGTCGCGGGACCGCCCGCACACGCTGCCCAAAGCGCCTTCAATCGCCTGCCTGATCGCCACGCCGTCCCGCAGATTCGCTTCCATCAGATCGGGTACCACCATGCCCGGCGCCAGTTCCCGCGCCGATGACATTTCCACCATCCGTCCCGTATCGGCCGCGCGCCCCGCCAGTACGCGATCCGCCGCAATTTCGCAGGCCAGCGTCGGACGGCGAGCGTGTTTGGCGTTGGAAGTCATCGCTGCGCAACCGAAATTACTTCTGCTTCAGCACTCGGCTCTGGAATGGGCAACCGGTCTTCTTTTAGTCCATCCAGATGAAACTCAATCGCTTCCTGGATCAAAGAGCGCACCTCGGCTCTTGTTTGGCCTGTGGTCACCACTCCCGGCAAATCTGGAACGTAAGCCGCCCAGCCGGTACCGGATTTCTCGTAAATAACAACGTAGTTCAAGGCTTCAATCCTGCTTGTTTGAGAACGCTGTTCAGAGTGCCCGGGGGAGGTCGTCATTCGGATGCCCCGGCAATGTGACACGTCCTGGCTTCGTCGGGTGCTTGTATTGCCGATGACTCCCACGCGTTTGTCTCAGGTACCAGCCATCCCGCTCCAGCAACTTGATGATATCCCGTATTTTCATGAAGAGGACAGTTACCTCCGGGATGCTGGGATTGAACTAGCGGCCCTGCAGATGGTAACTACTCTTTGGTCCCCAGCCTCTGGTCTCCGCCCTCAGCGCATGGTCTCGATAAAGGTGACCTTGTTGATCTCTTTCAGCGTGGTGAATCCAGCCCGCACCTTGTCCAGCGCCGATTCGCGCAGGAAGCGCATGCCTTCTTCGCGGGCCGCTTTCCTGATCTCCGAAGTTGGCCTTCGCTCCAGAATCATCTCCCGGATGCGGTCGGTCAAATCCAGAAGTTCATGAATCGCCGTCCGTCCCTTGAACCCCGTCCCTGCGCACTCGATACAACCCTGCCCCTCGTACAAAGGAACCTGCGACCACTGCAGCGGGTCCAGGCCGCTGGCCTCGAGCACGTCATTCGGATAATGCACCGCCGTCCGGCAGGAATCGCAGATGACCCGCACCAGCCGCTGCGCCAGAATACAGTTCAGCGCCGACACAAAGTTGTAAGGCTCGACCCCCATGTTCAGGAAGCGCCCCAGCACGTCCACCACGTTATTGGCGTGGACGGTGGTGAACACGAGGTGGCCCGTCAGCGCCGATTGGATGGCAATCTGCGCCGTTTCGTTGTCGCGAATTTCGCCCACCATGATCTTGTCCGGGTCGTGGCGCAAGATGGAGCGCAGGCCGCGGGCGAAGGTTAGTCCCTTTTTTTCGTTGACTGGAATCTGGGTGATGCCGCGTATTTGATACTCGACCGGATCTTCAATGGTGATGATCTTGTCTTCGTCGGTCTTGATCTCGTTGACGGCGGCGTAGAGCGTCGTGGTTTTGCCGCTGCCCGTCGGCCCTGTGACCAGCACCATCCCGTAGGGCTCCTTGATGTAGCCGCGAAAGCGGCGCAGGTCGTCGGCGTCGAACCCGACCACGTCGAGCGTGAGCTTCTTGAACTTCTCGCTCATCGACTCCTTGTCGAGCACGCGGAGCACCGCGTCTTCGCCGTGGATCGAGGGCATGATCGAAACCCGGAAGTCGATGGCGCGCCCGCTGTACTTCACCCGGAAGCGCCCGTCCTGGGGCACGCGGCGCTCGGAAATATCGAGCTCGCTCATGACCTTGATGCGCGAAATGATGGTCGAGTGATGCTCTTTGCCGATCGGCGGCATGGCGTTGGTCAGCACGCCGTCGATACGAAACTTGATGACCACCGAGTCGTCCCGCGTCTCGATGTGGATGTCGCTCGCCCGCCGCTGCAACGCCGTGAAAATCGTGGTGTCAACCAGGCGGATGATCGGGCTCATGTCCGTGCCCGCCGTCGCCGTCAACTTGTCGATGGAAATGGTCTCGTCGTTCCCGGCTTCGTCCTCGCGGATCACGTCGAGCGTGAATCCTTCGCTCGCGTCTTCCAGCACGCGCTTGGACTGCTCGGTCTTCTGCAGGATGTCGGAGATCTGCTTCAGCGTCGAAACTTTGGTGACGATCCGCTTGCCCAGCAGCAGGCTGATCTCGTCGATCATCATCAACTGGCTGGGATCGGCAATGGCAATCGCCAACCGCCCGTCCGCCGTCTCTTCCAGGGGCACGAACTTATAGCGGAACATCAGGTGCACGGGAATCTTCTCGAACAGATCGTGGTGCAACTGGAAATCGCTGAGATCGATGAATTCGCAACGGTAGCGCCGCGCGATATCCCGCGCGTGTTCCAGTTCGTCGGGAATCGCCGCCGGTTCCGGCGCCAGTTTCCCGCCGTTCCCGCCGCTTACCAGTACTGTTTTCTTATCCGCCATGCCCATTCCAGTCTACAGCCCCGTAGAAACCCAGGTTTCAAAGTTCTGAGGTGGCAGGTCAGAGGTCAGATTGGAGAGGTTAAAACCTACGCTCTTTAGAAGCCTCTTACCTCTGCAATCTGACCTCTGACCTCTGACCTGCTCACTTTAAACCTTGCCCCTAGTGCACGTTCGCTCCCAAAGTAAAAATCGGCATATACAGAGAGATCAAGATCCCGCCAACAAAAACCGCCATGATGATCAGGATCATCGGCTCAATCAGCGCCATCGCCGCGCTCAGCGCCGTCTGCACATCTTCTTCGTAAAACTCCGCCACCGAAGCCAGCATTGCCGGCAGCGCCCCCGTCGATTCGCCGACCTCCAGCATCTCCACCGCGAGATCGGGAAACAGCCTTTGCGTCTCCAGGCTATGCGCCAGGCTCTGGCCTTCTTTCACCCGCTCCGCCGCCGCCGTGACCCCGTTCAACATCTGCCGGCTGCTCATCGATTCGCCCGCCGTTTCCATCGCCGGCACCAAAGGCAGACCGCCTTGCAGCAGCGTTCCCAGTATGCGCGAGAAATTCGCCACTTGGTACTTCAGCCGGATTTCCCCGATCAAAGGCAGCGACAACAGAAACCGGTCAACTTGTTCCGCGCCTTTATCGCTCTGCTTCCATCGCCACACGAGGATCCCTGCCCCCGCCAAAGCCAGCAGCGCCAGCCACCCGTACTTCTGCGCGTTCAAACCAACCGCCAGCATGAACACTGTGATCGCCGGCAGTTGCGCTCCCAGGTTGTTGAACAGGTCGGCAAATTTGGGCACCACGAAGGTGATCAGAAAAATCAGCATCACCGTCACCACCGAAACCAGCAGCGCCGGATACACCAGTGACACCAGCAGCTTCTTGCGAAAAGTCTGCACCATCCGCTGATAGGCGATATAGCGGCTCAGAACCTCTTCCATGTTTCCGCTTTTCTCACCCGCCAGCAGCGTAGTCGTATACATCTTCGGAAACACCTGTTGCGCGGCGAACGCATCCGACAGCAACTCGCCGCCTTTTACCCGCTCGCGCACGTTCTCCAGCGACCGCAGCAGAAATTTGTCCCGCTGCCGCTTGATCAACAGATCCAGCGACGTCAGGATCGGCAGTCCCGCTTTAATCAGCGTCAGAAACTGCTGGTTGAAAATCAGAAACGTCGACTGTCGCAGCTTGCCGCCGCGTTGCCCGAACTGCCCTCCGCCCCGGCTGAGTATGGTTCGAGGCTTGACCCAGTACACCAGGTACCCCTGCTGTGTAAACCGGTCGTGGACCTCGGCTTCGGAATATCCGTTCTCCACCTGCTGCCGCAGATGGCCCTGTTCGTCGGCGACTTTGACCAGAAATTGCGCCATGCGCTATCGTCTGATTCGGAATATCTGGTTCTGAGCAGTACGAGCGTCTGAGACAAAGTGTAACATTCTGTTCCCAAAGCGCTTACCGCAACCTGTCCATCTGTGTGGTACGCAAGTAACCGGCTGTGCCTCTCCCACTTTGGCCATTCCTGTCATCGACCAATCGAGATGTTCTCAAACGCCTTTGATCTTCGATGGCCCGATGACCCGATGGTCAGATGACCCGATCCCCCAGCCCCGCTACGGCCCCAATTCTCCCTCCACCGTCTCGACCCCCGGCGGAGGACTGAACTGAAACCGGCTGTCGTTCAACTCCAGATTCTCTTTCCAGCCCGCAAAGCGGAACTCCGTCGTCGCCCCGTCCGCCTCCATCAATACGATGCGGACAATCTGATCGGAAGGCGTGATCTCCAGTTGCACCTCGGTCGCTTGCCCCGCCATGCTCTGGGGAACGACGCTCTGCCCAACAGCGCTCTGCGGAACCCCTCGCAACAGCGTGTTACCGGCGCCCAGAGGCGATTGATCCACAACCCTGGAAAGTCCTTGTAATTCCTTCTCCAGCTTGGTCTTGCCAAGCAAAAATGCCAGTGGTGACCGCTCGTCGTCCAGCTTCCGCAACGTCGTCTTCCTGAGTTGCCGTTCCGCCGGCAGATAGAACCACACCGCCTGGCCGTCGCTGATAAACAGCTTCTCTTTCGGAGAACGGTATTCCCACCGCATCTTGCGCGGCTTTTTCAGCCACAAGGTGCCCGATTCCACCCGCTCCGCGCCCTCGCCCCGGTAGATTTCCGTGAAGTCGGATTCAAGGCTGCGCAGGTGGTTGTAGTGTTCATCCACCGCCCGGGCAAGCTGGCGAATATCCTCGGCACTCACCGGGATGGCGGCCGCCACTGCCAGCATCCAGCCCAGCAGCAGCCAACAAAAAGACAAGCGCCTATTCAACGTTCGTTTCCCCTTACCGATTCTACTGCGGCGCGTTCGCGTCCGCCGTTAATCAGGTATGAATGTTTAGCGCGGATTCAGTATTGCCGTAGCTCCCTCGTGGAGGGAGGGGCGTCTCGCCCGTCCAGGGTTTGCGTAGGGACAGCCGCCCCCGGCTGTCCCAGCCGAGCGCCGCTCGGCCGCCGTCTGCGGTCACAACAGTTCTGGATTCGGCATAAGCCGAAACTAGGCGTTGCACGTGATCTGGGGTGACGCAGCGCGTCAGCGCTCCGGTAACTGCCCCGTTTTGATTTGGGCTTTAGAGTGTGTGCGAGAACTTGTTCTTGGTCAACTCGGTGGAACAAAACATCCGTAATACCAGCCCCAGAGGGTCGATCCAGCTTAGCGAACCGCTTTTGCAGTGGTAAAGTGGGAAAAGTGATCCAAGTCCCGGAGGGACGCCCAGTTCTCACACAATCTCTATAGCCGCCAGCAATTCAGTGATTTTCTACCGCCGTCTACAAGCCTAGCGATGCGGTTTTTCCAGCGGAATAGATGGAGTACTGCCCAGTCCCGTCGGCTCTGACCCCGCCGACTCTGACGAATACTGTGCGCTCGCCGATCACGTGATCGAGCAGGGGATTGTGATACACCAAGTACACAGCGCGTGGATGAGCGTGCAAGCTCTTGTCTAGGTTGTCCAGCATCCGCCGCAAGCCCGACTCTGGGAATGGATTAAAAAGGTAGAGCGCCAGCGGGTCGGCGGGAAAAGGAAAGTCGGCCGCGTCGCCGCAGACCGCTTCGAGCGCAAAGCACTTCTGCGATTCGCTTTTGTAGCTGGCCAGATTTTCCTGCGCGGCCAGGTGCAACGCGGGCAGAATCTCCACTCCCACGATCCTCCGGAACGGATACTCCGATGCCATCAGCAGCGTCCGTCCCTTGCCCGAACCAATATCGACGAAGGTGAATCTATCGAACTCGATGGGCAGGCTAGCCATCATTTCTCGAAACAGAGCCGGATCGGTCGGCTGATAAGGGGAATGAAATAATCCCAGCAGCCGCGCGCGCCAGCCCACCGTGCCGCTGCTCGTGTTGACGCGATTGTCCCAGTCGTACTCCATGTCGCCATAGCGCTGCCGCCGCCGCTCAGGCGTCGACTCGCGCACAAAGCTCCAAAGATTCCGCGCCAGCAGGGAACTCGCGCTCCAAGCACCCTTCTCTCTAGCTTGCTCGCGCCACCAGCCAAGTAACGCGGTCCAGAATTGTCGGGGGAAATTTGAGGACACGCCTGCATGCTAACAAATTGGAGAAACAGTCTGTTAGCCTTTGGCCTTTAGCTAAAAGCTGAAGCAAAGCCAGAAGCGCTCTACTTCGAATCCGCCTTGTCCACTCGCGGTGGTTGCGGCGGCGCCGCGCCCGGCGGAAGCCCCTTGGTGATGAAGTAAATGTCCTGCGGATCCTGCACTTCGATCCGCCCATCCGGCATCAGCTTGTACGGATGCCCCTTCGGGTCGGCAGGCATCCCACGAATGAATCCCGCGCGCTCCAGATCGCCCATGGTTACCGGTAATCGCCCCCTCTGTTCGCGGTACCGTTCCACCACCTGCTCCAGCCGCGTTACCTCTTCATCCACTTGCAGAGCGAGCAAATGTTGGACCGCGTTCTGCCGGATTTGTTCTTCCCTGGTGTTCTGGTAAGTGGTCACCCACAACATGCGCGCCGTGTCGAATTCGCCCGCATGCTGCGCCATCCGTGCCGCCAGAATGGGCATGAATGGGTTGGTCACCGGAAGCGTTGGCTCCCTGCTTGAAGGCATCCGCCGCATGGGCGTAGTCCTTGAGCTCGGTGTAATACAGAAATCCCAGGTTGTAGTAGAGCCGCCACTGCTCGGGATTGTGCTCGATTCCGTACTGAATCAGCGCCAGCGCCGCTCCCGGTAACCCCGCGCCACTGGGTGGCTTCGGAGCCAGAAAGTTGGCCCCAAACTCGTATGCCGGCAAAAGCTTCGGATCCAGTTCCGTCGTGACTTCGAGCAGCGGCGCCAGCAAGCGGAAATCGCCGGTACCGCCTTGATGCTGTTTCCCGAAATACTGCACCGCGCGTGTCCAGTAAATGTCGGCCAGCAGGCCGGTGTAGCCGAGGCTCATCCGCCGCAGCGCCTTCGAAGAGCGCACATAAAGCGCTCCCTGCGCCACCGTTCCCCGCCGCATGTGGTCGATGGCATAGAGCGTCGCCATGGCCCCTGCCATGGAGAACGACAGCACCGCGGCCGCCACCAGGTTCGCGCGTCGCGTCGCGCTCATTTCAGATTCCGGCGCTGGAAGATCAGCACCGCTCCCGCGATAGCCATCGCCGAATACAGCAGCGCGTACACGCTGTTGTACAGAATCAGGCGTCCGGGTACGGCGTCCCCGTGCGCCACCTGGCTGATCACGTTCAAAGCGGAAAAATTCGGCACCACATAGGCGATGGCCGTCGCCAGCCACCTCCCCACCCCGTGCGTGATTCTGGCAAAGCCCCGCAGATCCTCCGCCAGACTGCCGATCACGAACAGCGCGAAGGTGAAGACCGCCGACATCAGCGGCGTCGAAAAGGACGAGAAGAAAAGCGCCAGCGCGCACACAATCAGAAACTGCAGCACGATGAAGTACAACGCGACCAGCACCCACCCATCCATCTTCTCGAACTTGTGCGCCACGTAGAGCAGCGCCAGAAACACTCCGAGCGCCATGAAGAACGTGTTCACCACCAGCGTTCCCGTGAGCCCAAAGAACTTGCCCACGACGAACTCCCATCGGCGAACCGGCCGTGACAGCACCGTGTACAGCGTGCGTTTGTCGATCTCCTTCGACACCAGGCCAATCCCGATGAAGATGGCGATCACCACTCCGAACAGCGACACCGCCGTCAGCCCCAGGTTCACCACCACCAGGCGCTCGATGTCGATCGAAATTTCTCCCACCAGAATCGCCGCCCCGGAAAGCAGCAGCGCAAACGCGATCAGGTTATACAGCACCCGGTCGCGCACCGCCTCGCGAAAAGTGTTGAAGGCGATATAACCGATCCTTGAGTTCATGCCCCCGGAGTTCACGCGCCCACCCCTTTCCGGTTTTCTTCTTCCCGGTTTTCCGCGGGCCGCAGTTTCTGGATGTAATATTCCTCCAGCGAACTGCGCACCGGCGTCAGCGAAATCAGTTTCAAGCGCTCGCGCCGCAGCACTTCGAGTGCCGCATCCTGCCGCTCTTCCGGCAATACCGCGTTCACCATGTCGCCACTCACCCGCGCCTCCGCCCCCAGGCTTGCCAAACCCGCCGGCACTCTGGGTGCGCAAAAAATAATCTCGACTTTGCCTTGCGTCCCCGAAGTCAATTCCGCTACCGCCCCCACCCCCCGCAACTCACCCTGGTGGATGACTCCCACCCGGTCGCAAAGCGCCTCCGCGTCCGACAGAATGTGCGTCGAAAAGAAAACCGTCTTGCCTTCCGACCGCATTTGCTGGATCAGATCCCGAACCTCGCGCCGCCCCATCGGGTCCAGTCCCGACATCGGCTCATCCAGAAACACCACCTTCGGATCGTGCAGGATCGCCTGCGCCAGCCCCACCCGCTGCAACATCCCCTTCGAGAACTTCCGCAGCTGCATCCCCGCCGAGTCGCTCAATCCCACCCGCGCCAGCATCTGCTCCACCCGCGCCGAGCGCCCTTTTGCCGCCATTCCAGAAAGCTGCCCATAATAGTTGAGCAGTTCTCTCGCGCTCAGATGGTCGTAGAAGTAGGGTTGCTCGGGCAGAAATCCAATTTGCGATTTCACCCGCGGATCGTCGATTTCCATCCCCAGAATCCGCGCCCTCCCCGCCGTCGGGAACACCAGCCCCATCAGGAGCTTCAGGGTTGTCGTCTTGCCCGCGCCGTTCGGGCCCAGGAAGCCGAACACCTCTCCCTCTTCGATCGTCAGGCGCAGCGGACGCAGCGCCAGCTTCGGCCGCTTGCGCCAGAATCCCACGAGATAGCTTTTTTCCAGGTCGAGAATTTCAATCGCAGTCATGGCTATGCGCGCAATGCCCAGCCCCTTAAGTGGAATGTGAATGGAACCTGATCAAAGGAATTATAAGCAATGCTCGCGTGCCATGCGGCTATCTGACCGCCTGAGGGGTTACCAAGGTAAACCGCCAGCGGAGACCAGGGCTGGTCCCGCAAATCTTTGCCACGCTTAGCGGCTACTGTTGCTGACTGATCGTGTTATCGCAGGTCGTGATCGTAGTCATGCTGTAGCGCACCACCGCGTCGGCATACGAACAGAAATAGCGTATCCCTGAATAGTTCCACAATATCGGGGTAGCGATAACGTTGTAGGTTGAATTCGGTGTCCCGGTTACATTGCTCAGCGTGAAGTTATACCCACCCCTTTGGCCCCCAGCCAGCGCCATATCGATCAGGCACGCGCTCGCCGAATTCGGCGGCGTGCAACTTGTGCCACCCAGAGCCGACAGCGTGGCCGCATAACCCACCGTCGGGTATGCCGAATTGTACGCGATCTGCGCCGTGTTCAAGGTCCGGACCGCTGCCACGGCGGCCGATTCGTAGGCCGCGATGCGCGAACGCAGAAAACTGGGCACCGCAATCGCCACAATGATCAGAATCATGGCCACTACAATCAGCAGTTCAATGAGAGAAAATCCTCGGGCCCTTCGCATCGCATCTCCCTGATCCCGGACGACGGTCCCGGATGAGCGCATCCGATAAAGTTCCAGTCACAACCCTTGCACTTTGTATGCCGGACTCGGCCCATAAACCCCAACCGTAAGTCCTTGGGAATGCAATGCAATGACTCCTCGTTCGCCGCTTCTCCTCAGTCCTCCCGCATCGGAAATGACATTTTGTGTCAGTGCATTTCCGGGCTGGGAAACGAGCAACCATTGAAAAACGTCCCACAATAAAAAAAGCAGAGGATTTCTCCTCTGCTTCTTTCCGGCTTGTACCCTCCCCCAGGTACTTTGCCAAAATCGAACCTACTGCAGTGGGGTTACCGTTCCGTCGCAGGTCGTAATCAAGGCCGCACTGTATCGCACGACAGCATCCGGGAACGAGCAGAAGTAGCGCACGCCCGTCTGGTTCGGAGTCGCCGGCGTTGCGATCGCTTGATAGGTCGAGGCTGGGGGACCACCCGAGCCCACCGCAGTGAACTTGTAACCGCTCTTAGTGCCCGACGCCAGCTGCCCGTCGATCAAGCAGGAAGCAGTCGAGGTGGGAGGTGTGGGGCAGGCCGTGGTGACCCCGCCCGGCCCCAGATTGACCAGCGCGGCTGCAAAGCCCACCGTCGGGTAGGCCGAGTTGTAGGAAATCATTCCTGTGTTAATGGTGCGAACCGACGCCACCGCGGACGATTCATTCGCCGCAATACGCGCCCGCAGCAGGTTCGGAATCGCAATCGCTGCAATGATTAAAATGATAGCTACCACGATCAGCAGCTCGATCAGCGAAAATCCCTTTTGTTTCTGCATTTCTTGATTAACTCCGCCCCATCCGGGGTCCCACGTAACCACGACAGACATTAAACCAGTTGCACTTGTTGGACCGCTCCTACCCGTGCATGACCAAGGGTCCATCCCATCTAAAGCCTGTATTTTCTATGCAATCGCTTATGCCGCCGATGCTGGAACGGCCTTTGCGTCCCGCCTCTCCAGATTGGTTGACAAAATTTGACAGGTCTTCGTAGATCACTCCGCCAAATTTTGTCATCGTATGCCATCTTCGCGGCAAGAACTCGGAAAACTTGCAACCAAAAAAAAGCAGAGGATTTCTCCTCTGCTTCTTTCCGGCTTGTACCCTCCCCCAGGTACTTTGCCAAAACCCAACTTACTGCAGTGCGGGCACCGTTCCGTCGCAGGTCGTAATCAAAGCCGCACTGAATCGCACGACAGCATCCGCGAACGAGCAGAAGTAGCGCACGCCCGTCTGGTTCGCAGTCTGCGGGGTTGCGATCGCTTGATAGGCCGAGGCTGGAGGACCACCCGAGCCCACCGCAGTGAACACGTAACCGCTCTTGGTGCCTGACGCCAGTTGCCCGTCGATCAAGCAGGAAGCAGTCGAGGTGGGAGGTGTGGGGCAGGCCGTGGTGACCCCGCCCGGTCCCAGATTGACCAGCGCGGCTGCAAAGCCCACCGTCGGGTAGGCCGAGTTGTATGAAATCATTCCTGTGTTGATGGTGCGAACCGACGCCACCGCGGACGATTCATTCGCCGCAATACGTGCGCGCAACAGGTTCGGAATAGCAATCGCGGCGATGATCAGAATGATCGCCACCACGATCAGCAGTTCGATCAGTGAGAAGCCCTTTTGTTTCCGCATTTGGATTGTCCTCGTCTCCGTTTAACTGGTTTGGTTGGATGACCAACTCGCCCGTACTATCGCACTCTAAGGGCCAGAGGCCCAAGTGACGGAAGTCAGATGCCCTTCCGGTTGAAAACCCAGCGTTTTCAGCGGCCTTCTGCGGGATAGTCATCCCTTCAGCTACCCTCGATACTCCCAGTATGACACTTTCAGAGACCCAGATTGACAAATTTTGCCAGTCGCCCCTCGTCTCCATCTTCCCTTCAAACCGCCCGTCCGACCCCGCAACTCCCATTCTGGGAACGCTCGCCCCCGAGCTTCTTGCGTCTGCTCCGTGCCCAAAAATGAATCCCTGCCCTCGAGATCAAAGTGACGGGTGAGTGAAATCTGCGGGATCACTGCCAACCGCTCCGACATCGGACTTCTACCCAGTCACGGCCAGGGAGCTGGCTTCGGGGACAATCTTCAATTGCACCCGCTCATTCCCAACCGCAGCGCTTTGCAGGCGGTGCGCCAGCCAACTGGAAACGAAAATTGTCGCAATCACCATTGCCCATGGGATAACCGGCGAAATCCAAAACAACGGCGTGGCAAAGCTGAGCGCCGCCATCCAAGCCAGAGTCGCCAGCGTACCAAACAAAAATGCCGCCCGCCGGTAACCGTGCTGGAACGGCAATGGATACAGGCATAACGACTGCACCATCAGGGCGAATGGAAAAGCGACTACCAAGTTGACGAAATAGTGTTCGCCCATCCCCAGAGTCGCCAGCACGGTAAAGATCACAAAAGCCAGCGCGACCAGGCGGATCCACCGCGCAAGTCCCTTGGAATTCCACCAAATCAGCAGCACCCAGGCCATGTGCAACGACGGGATTGCATTGCGCGCTCCCTTGGCCGGTATCGTTTCGAGTACGAGGTTCATGGCCTGCGCCATCGTCAAAGGGTGCCACGGAAAGCGTTCCCCGAAAATGTGGATGGGCCCGGTTGCCGCAACCACGTTGTAAAACAGCACACCCAGCGGGCCGGTGACCAGGAACGCCAGCATTACGGGGAAAGCAGCCTTGCCTTTCAGCCGCAGGTTGGCCGCGTACACCAATGCCAAGGGCAGCGGCAAAGCAATGTAGAACAATATACCGGCGAAATGGAGCCACTCGTGGCGCGCGAACAATTGACCGGCCAGGAAACTAAACTGGACGCGGAGGCTGCAATCGAAGGAATACAGATAAAGGTCCAAGGTCTTGGGATGCAGCGCTTCCGTGAAATTCATCAAAATCGGAGCGAAGTATTCCGAAGCCACGAACCCAACCGCAGGCAGAAATGCATAGAGCAGCAGCGTGCGATCCCGATTACGCGCCCATATCGTCCGCGTGCCGAGCACCGCCAGGCTGCCCAATCCCGCGAATGCAAATGGAGCCATGGAGCGGAACCGGAAACCCATGACTCGATAGTCGAGTTCCGCCATGACGAGGCCGCACACAACCACGCTGGCGAAGTTTATCCACGAGGGTTGGATGACCGACAGTGTCACCAGGCCGGCGGCCAAAACCAGCGCCATGAACACGTCCACGATGCAAGACTTGTAAAAGTCCGCGCTCAGCGCCAGTGCAAACACACTGGCGAGGAGCGCCAGCGTAAGAATGGCTTTGACCATGTTAGCGGGATGCGACATGATTCTCCGAGGTTCCACCTGTGCCGGTTGCGCGCCTGTCAATGCGGCTCAGGATCGCCCGTTTTCGTCAGCGAACCTGGTTTCGTTAACTAAAATACCAGTCTTGAGGTCATGCATGAAGTCGGGCGCGCACCCAACCGGCACCGAGGTAACGAAAGAGTGTTTCACAAATTGGTTTTGGGCAGGGCACGGCTTTACAGGCTGCGGAAAACTCCGATTCACGCAGGTTGTTGGGAAGGGCACGACTTCAGTCGTGCCGTAAGCCATTGAAAATGCGTTGCGCTTTAGCGCCTGCGGTGAGCTTTTCGCGGCCTTGGGTGAGTTTTTCCGCAGCCTCTCTAGCCGTGCCGATTAGGACCTTTAGAAATGCGGGCTTTAGCCCCTGAGGGACGCGCTTTCTAAGCTGAAAGGCATTTATGAAACACACTCTGGTAGGCTGCGGCTGTGGTTCAAGGTTTTGCTTTTTCTTGATTTTTCTCGGCGTACTCGGCGTCTCGGCGGTGAGAAAAAGCACAGCCGCCGCTGGTTACCGTCGATTGTCCCGAGCCACACAGGATCGTCGAAGTCAACCCAGATCGCGTTAGAATCGTCATCGGCCGGAAGGGGAGGGATGTTGATTTAAGCCAGGGCCAGCCAAGCCGCCTCCAGCGATCGACATGTCAGTCCCCCACGAGAAGCGCGTCGTCATCTGCAGTCTCTTGCTGGTCGCGGCCACGCTTGCTTTCTACAATCCCATCACTCATAACCAGTTCATCGACTTTGATGATTCGTCCTATATCCTGAAAAATCCCCAGGTGCAGCGCGGCCTCACCTGGGACACCCTGAAGTGGTCGTTCACGACTTTTCACGAGGGAAACTGGCACCCGCTGACCTGGCTGTCGCATGCCGTGGACTGCCAGCTCTTTGGCCTCAATCCCCTGGGCCATCACTACACCAATCTTCTGCTGCATGCGGTCAATGCTGTGCTGCTGTTCCTGCTGCTGCGGCAGGCGACCGGACTCGCCTGGCCCAGTCTGGTGGTGGGCGCGCTGTTTGCGCTCCACCCCGTCAATGTGGAATCGGTTGCCTGGGCCGCGGAGCGCAAGAATGTGCTCAGCATGCTGTTCTTTCTACTTGCCCTCCATGCTTACGGCCGCTACGCGCGCACCGGCCGGCGTTATCTCTATGGGTTGGTCGCCGTTCTTTTCGCCTTGGGTCTGATGGCGAAGTCGCAGGTCGTCACGCTGCCCTTTGTACTTCTGCTTTGGGATTACTGGCCGCTCCAGCGCATGGGTTCGGTCGGCGGCCCGGCTGCGGCCCCCTCCCCGCGCTCCTTTTCCTTTCTGGTTTGGGAAAAAATCCCCCTCTTCATTCTTGCCGCTGCGGATTCCGTCGTCACCGTGATTGCGCAGCGCGCAGCGGCCGCGGTACGCACCGCTCAGGAAGTCTCGCTGTCGGCCCGCTTCGAGAACGTCTTGGTCTCCTACGTCCGTTATCTGGGGAATGCGTTTTGGCCGTCCCGGCTCGCTCCCCTGTATCCCCATCCGGGGAATTCGCTGCCCGCCTGGCAAGTAGCGAGCGCGGCCGCGCTGCTGCTTCTGCTGTCCGCATTCGTGCTGCACTGCCGCGACCGCCGCTATCTGTTCGTCGGATGGTTCTGGTTTCTGGGAACGCTAGTCCCGATGATCGGAATCGTCACGGTTGGCGAGCAGGCGATGGCCGACCGCTACGCCTACATCCCCTTTATCGGCTTGTTTGTCGCGGTTGTTTGGACTCTAAATGCCTGGACTTTAACTGCTTGGACTTCAGATGCCCGGACCCTCCCGGGCGCGGGGGCCTCCGAGTCTCGAATCCCCAGCCTGTGGCGCGCCGCTCCCGCCCTGCTCGTGGTCTTCAGTCTGGGATGCCTCACCTATCGCCAACTCGGTTACTGGCGCGACGATGAAACCCTCTGGCGCTATACCTTGAGCGTCACCCAGCGGAATTACGTGGCGCACGACAATCTTGCCATCGCTCTCGCCAAGCAGGAACGATCCGATGAAGCGGTCTTTCATTTTCAGGCAGCCTCGGCACTGCATAAGTATCCCGCGAACCAGGTTCTTACCCTCGCCTTGTACGAATTGCGCGTCGGCCATCCTCAGGAGGCGATCAAGGAATGCGATTCGGTCTTGCGCACTGCCGCCGATCCGAAGGTTCAGGCCGTCGCGTGGAGTGAGCTGGGTCAAGCTCACCTGCAGTTGCGCCACTACGATCAGGCCAACGAGGGCTACCAGAATGCTCTGCGCCTGAATCCGGAGGACGAAATGGCGCTCATGGGTTCGGGCCTGATCGCGTTGCGGCAGGAACAGCCCGACGCAGCGGTTCGCCAGTTAGCCCATGCCGTGAAAATCGATCCCAGCGATGTCAATCTCCTTCTCTACGCGCAAGCTCTGCGCCGGCCGGCCGTCCTGCGGAAGCCGGCTTCGCTTCGGCCGAAGCCCGGAAGATCTCCCCGGATTTAGGCCAGGCTCAAATCGCCGCCGGACAATTTCTCTCCGTTGCCTGCCGCCCGTAAGAAATTTTCACCGCCGAGACGCCGAGTGCGCCGAGAAAACTAGTGTAGTGCGTCAAACAGATCGACGTTTATGACTCGCTGACTTCCCCCGTGATCCTCTGTGTCCCCCGTGGTTAAAGCCTTTGATTTCCTCGTCCAACACCAAACGTCGTATCGGATCGAGATGAAACATAACCATCGCTATCTTCAATGCACCACACTAGAGGAAAATCAAAGATCTTCAACCCCAAGGGACGCTGCGACGGCGGAATAAAAACGTTGGACTCTCTATTGTTTCCCCCGTCTTTTCTCGGCGCACTCGGCGTCTCGGCGGTGAAACCTCAGGTTCGCTTCAGCAGCAAACAAGTAATGTCATCGTGCTGCGGAGTGTTCCCCACGTGCCGATCCATTTCCGCCAGCAGCCTGCGCAGCAGTTCTGCCGGTGCCGATCCCGACTCGCGATCCACCACTCGTATCAATTCCGGTTCGCCGTATTCCTCATCTTTCCCATTGACCGCCTCGACAACCCCATCGGTGAAAACCACCAGCCAGTCTCCCCCTTCCAGGCGAGTCGTTCCCACCTCGTAAGACGATTCTGCAAGAATCCCTACCGGGATGCCTCCCGCTTCCAGCCGTTCCACCGCGCCCGATTTCTTCCGCAGGATCGGAACGTTATGTCCCGCGTTGACATAAGCGATGTCTCCGGTCGCCGCATCCAGTTCGGCCAGGAAGGCGGTCGTGAAGCGAACTCCGCCCTGGGTGTTCGAACAGGCATAGCGGTTCACTCCGGCCACCAGTTCCGCCAGCCCGGCGCCGCTCGTCGACAACGTGCGCAGACTGGCCTGGAACGTCGCCATCAGCATGGCCGCCGGAATACTCTTTCCCGCCACATCCGCCACCACAAACAGAATCCGGTCTTCGCTCAACTGCCGCCCCGGCCGCAGGATCACATCGTAGTAATCGCCCGCCACCGTGTTTGCCGGCCGCGTCACGTAAGCGATCTGATATCCCGGAATCTGCAGCGGCGCTCCCGGCAACAACCATGCCTGAATGTCTTTGGCGATTTCCAGGTCGCGTTTCATCACCACGCGATCCGCCAGCTCCAGCAGCAGGACGACGAACATCAACAGCCCGCCCCAGAAATGCAAGTCCAGTCCATGGATCTCGACATGATTGTCGCCGTTGGTGTAAGTAAATCCGCCGCCAGGAAAGAACAGCAGAATCAGCGCCACGAGCAGCAGCACGCGGCGCGCCGGGGTCAGTTTTTCCAGGATCGCCCAGAACAGCGCTTTCGTGATTTGCCAGGCTCGCCGCAATCGCGACGGTTCCGCCTGCAGATTGTCCAGCCCCGCCGAGTACAGCCGGTAGCTTGATCGCGCGTCCTTTTCAAACTGCGCCCAGAGCTGTTTCAGCTCCAGCCCCTCGCTCACCCGATACCAGAACTGCCGGGCATCGTCCTGCAATCGAGATCGTGGCGGAACCGTGCGCTGAGGAGAGGCCATGGCGGAGCAATCATTATAGGCTGGCGCCATCGGTTCTTGGGAAGGCCGCGACTTCCCAGCTTGCAGAAAAACTCCGGTTTCGTATCAGGGTATCGCTTTAGCGATACCGTAGGCCGTTTGAAATCAGACGCCCCTTTAGGGGCTGGGGCGCGAAGTCCGGCCTTTTCCGCGGGCCCGAGTTACTCGTGCCCGCAAGCTCCCGAAATCATCCTCGCGCTACGGATGTTCTCCCGGAACCAGCCCCGGCGGCGGCGCCGGAATCGCAATATCCAATTTGTTAACCGTCCCCAGCGAGGCCAATGGCGCGTCGAATTCGCTCACGTTGCCCACCACCAGCACTGCCATCTGCTCGCGGTGGATGTACTTCGCCGCTACCCGGGCAACGTCTTCTTTCGTAACTCCCTCGATCCCTTTCTGAAAGTTCTCCAGAAAATCCAGCGGATAGCCGTAAAACTCATAAGCCATTTTTTCCTGCAAAACCTTCGCCGGGGAATCAAACCGGAAAACAAAAGAATTCAGAATCGCGTCCTTGGCGCGCTTGATTTCCTCATCGTTAATGGGACGCTTGGCCAGGTCGGCGATCTCCTCATCAATCGCCTGAATGGATTCGATCGTGGTCTTGCTCTTGGTGCTGACCATCAGCCGCAACATCCCGGGATGATCCCACCCCGCGCCCACTCCACCGCCGACTCCATACGCGAGTCCTTTGGTGGTGCGAATGTCGCCAAACAGCCGCGACGAAAATCCTCCGCCAAACGCTTCGTTAAACACCGAGGTCGCGAAGTAATCGGGATTCCTGCGCGTAATGCCCAAAGCCACCATCTGAATGTTGCTTTGATTCACGTCGGTCTTATCGACCTGGTAGTATCCCGGCTTCGCCGGCTCCGGCTTGATCTCCGGACCGCTCGCCGACTGGCCCCGAGGCCACGCCGCAAATGCCTCGCGTAGACGAGCCTCCATCTTCGCCGAGTCGAAGTCGCCGGCCACGCCCAGAATGATGTTGTTCGGGTGAACGTGCTTGCCATGCCACTCCACCAGATCCTGACGCGTGATCGCCGCCACCGTCGCATATTCCGCGACCCGCGCGTACGGACTGTTCGCCCCATACACCAGCTTCGCCGCTTCCCGTCCCGCAATCTGCCCGGGATCGTCATTGCGCCGCGAGATGCCGTCGTACATCCCCTTCTGTGCAATCTCAATTTTGTCGGCGCGAAATTCCGGGTTCTTCAGCACATCCTCGAACACGCGAAACACGTCGTCGAAATCCTCTTTCAGACACGACCAACTCACGCTAGTCGAGTCGCCACTTGCGCCGGTCTCGACCTTGGCCGCGCGCTGCTCCAGATAATCGTCCAGTTGATCGCCGGTCTGAGTCTTGGTCCCGCCGGTGCGCCACACTTCGCCGTAAATATCGGCCAGCCCCGTCTTGTTCGCCGGAACCGAGCGCTCGCCGCCGCGAATGCGAGCGCTGCCCTCAACAATTGGCAACTCGTGGTCTTCCTGAAGAAAAATCACCATGCCATTCGGCAACTCGATGCGTTTCGGCTGCGCCGGATGAAACGCTGGCAACTTTTGAATCGGTATCTGCTGCCAGGCCTGCTGCGAAGTCTGCTGCGCCTGCGCCCAAAGTTGCGTATTGCCGCTGAAACGCAGCACGACAGCAAGCACGACGATCGCAAATAGTACGCGGCTGCAAAGAACCTCGGGTCTCGATTCTGTTTTGAAGGGGCGCGGCTTTAGCCGCGCCGTATCGACCCAACTGACAGGGGCTTTAGCCCCTGAGGGGAGCAGCGTCCCGCTGCACAAATCGTTATCCGAAATGTGCTTCAAAAAGGGGAAAATAGCGCCCTTCATTGTCCACCTCCTTGCGGCCCTGCACCCGCTCCCGGAGACCCGCCCGCAAACTCAATAATCCCCACCGTCCGGTTATCGGCCGTAAACGTCTTGTTCGCCACCCGCCGAATATCCGCCTTGGTAACCTTTTCGATCCGCTCGACCGAGCGGAACAATTCCCGCCAGTCGTCATAGCGCGCCTGATACAGCCCGAGTTCGAACGCCAGACCCTCATTCGATCCCAGCGACCGGATCAGGTTTGCCTTGGCCCGCGTCTTGACCATTTTCAGCTCTTCATCCGAAATGTCTTCTTTCTTCAGCCGTTCAATCTCTACATGAATCGCATCGGCAATCTCCTGCGGCTTGTGGCCCGGCAGCGGGGAAGCGTAAAAGGCGAACAGTTGCGGATATTTATTTCCCGGGTATCCGGTAAATCCGGCCGACTCCGAAGCGATCTGCTTGTCGCGGACCAGCGCCCGGTAGAGCCGCGAAGTGCGTCCACTCGACATCAAGTCGCTGATCGCGTCATAGACCTGGTCGTCCGGGCTGCGGTAATCGGGGCGATGATAGCCTTCGATATAGATGGGCTGCGACTGCTCGTGCAGCACGACGCTCCGCTCGGAATTCTGCGCAGGCTCGATGGTCGTAGCCGTGTCGGGCTTGGGACGCGCCGGAATCCGCGAAAAATATTTCTCCACAATCGGCATCGCTTCCGAAGCTTTCACGTCGCCAACCACGGCGACCACCATATTCGAGGGCACATAATACTTATCGAAAAAATTCTGTGCGTCGGTCGCCGAAAAAGAATTCAAGTCCGAAATCCACCCGATCGTCGGCCGGTGATAAGGATGGGCCGCGAATGCCTCTTCGGTGAATTGTTCGAACAGCCGTCCTTCGGGATCGCTGTCGACCCGCATGCGGCGTTCTTCGATCACCACGTTGCGCTCTTTGTAAAACTGCCGCAGCACCGGATGCAGAAAGCGCTCCGATTCCAGATAGGCCCACAATTCCAGCCGGTTGATGGGGAATGAATAGAAGTATTCGGTCTCGTCCCAACTGGTGGATGCGTTCATTCCCTCGCCGCCTTCGCCTTCGACAATCTTGCCGAACTCGTTGTTGTAAGGCGCAGAGAACTTGTCGGCAGCCGCAATCGCGTCCTTCCAGTTTTGCTCCAGTTGCTTGAGCTTCTGTTCGTCACGGTCCACCGCCTTGTCGCGCTCGGCAATATAAGCGGCATAAGCCTCTTCGACTTTCGCCAGCGCGACTTTTTCGCCGGCATAATCGCGCGTCCCAATCGTGTCCGTTCCCTTGAACGCCATGTGCTCGAACATGTGCGCCAGGCCTGTCTTGCCCATCGGGTCCTGCACCGAGCCCGCATCGACGTGCGTGAAGAAAGAAAACACCGGAGCCTCCGGCCGCTCGCAGATGACGATGGTGAGCCCGTTGGCCAGCTTCTTCACCGTGGTCCGCTTCTCGAAAGAAGCCAGGTCCTGGCCAAGAGCCAGCGAGCACAGCGCGAAACAGACAACAACTGTTTGTATAAGAGTTAAGCGGGATTTCATCTCTGCCTCCACGTCGCAACCCCAAAAATTCGAAGTTACGTGGAGGCAGGGAAGCTTGTCAAACGAGCAGGCTCAGGAAAATAGCGGCGCTGGAAGTAAAGCGCTACGTTGACCAGCATAATCATCACGGGCACCTCGACCAGGGGGCCGATGACAGCAGCGAACGCAGCCCCGGAGTTAATGCCAAAGACGGAAACTGCAACGGCAATCGCGAGTTCAAAGTTATTCGAGGCCGCGGTGAAGGAGAGGGTGGCCGTCTTCGAATAGTCGGCGCCGAGTTTCTTCCCCATATAAAACGAAACCAGGAACATCACGACGAAGTAGATCAACAGTGGCGCCGCGATCCGCAGCACATCGAGCGGGAGCCGGACGATGTAAGCGCCCTTGAGCGAGAACATCACCACAATCGTGAACAGCAAAGCGATCAGCGTGAGCGGGCTTACGCGGGGAACGAAAATACGCTCATACCACTCGCGCCCTCGAAGCCGCAGCAGCAGCGTGCGAGTTACGAACCCAGCCAGAAAAGGAATGCCAAGATAAATAAATACGCTCTTTGCGATTTCCGCGATGGAGACATGGACAATAGCAGCGTGGAGGCCGAGTTTTGCGGGAAGAACCGTGATGAACAGCCAGGCGTATGGCGAGTAGAAGAACACCTGGAACAGGGAATTGAAGGCAACCAGACCAGCAGCATATTCGGTATCGCCGCTGGCCAGTTCGTTCCAGACGATGACCATCGCGATACAGCGCGCCAGCCCAATCATGATGAGTCCAGCCATGTACTCGGGATAGCCGCGCAAAAACACGACGGCCAAAGCGAACATCAGGATCGGACCCACCACCCAGTTCTGGATAAGGGATAGACCGAGCACACGTGTGTTGCGGAAAACCTCGTGCAGTTTCTCGTACCGCACCTTGGTGAAGGGCGGGTACATCATCACGATGAGTCCCACCGCAATCGGAATCGAAGTTGTGCCGACGCTGAAGCGATTCAGAAAGGGCACGATGCCCGGCAACCGCCATCCCAGAGCGACCCCGATGACCATGGCGGCAAAGATCCACGCCGTGAGATAACGGTCGAAAAAGCCGAGACGGCGGGATGGCTTCATCGGTGCTATGGTCACTGTCCCTGCCCCCCAATGCGATCCACTTCTTTTTTCAGCGCCAGCCGATCGAGCGCCGCCAGAGGAAGAGCGAGAAAAAGACCGATCCGCCGGTCGAGAATAAAAAATGCGTCGCGGAAGGCGCGTTCGATTTCGGCGGAGTCGCCGTGAACCGCGGCCGGATCGGGAACTCCCCAGTGCGCCGTCATGGGCTGTCCCGGCCACAGCGGGCAGGTTTCCTTGGCGGCGTTGTCGCACACCGTGAAGACAAAGTGCATCTCGGGAGCGCCGGGCCGCCCGAATTCGTCCCAGCTTTTACTGCGCAGGCCCGGTTGTGGAGATGCGAGCCATCTCCAGCTGCTTCAAAGCCTCGGGACGAACCGCCCCCGAAGGATGGCTTCCAGCGCTGTAGGCGGTGAAGGCAGGCTTTCCTTTGTGGTTAAGAATGGCCTCGGCCATGATGGAACGCGCCGAATTTCCCGTGCACAGGAACAGAACGTTGTAGTGAGCTTCCATGATCACCTTTGCGGCTTCACCGCGCGCACAAACGCGCTCATGAATTTTTCATCGACCTGCGCCGCGATCGCATCCACGTCAATGCCCGATGAGGAGAGAAACTCGCGCGCGTCCTCGACCCGATAAATTCGTGTCGGCTCAATCTCGATCTGCTCGAATCCGGCGGCTGCGAGCTTGCCGCGATATTCCTTTTCGTCCAGAGCGCCGGCGATGCAACCGACCCACAACAGCACGCTCTGCCGGACCTCGGGGGCAATTTCGCCGCGCGTGACCACGTCTGAAACCGCAAGCCGCCCGCCCGGTTTGAGCACGCGAAACGCCTCGCGCAGCACGCGGTCTTTGTCGGCGGAAAGATTGATCACGCAGTTGGAAATGACGACATCGACCGAGTTGTCGGGCAGGGGAATGCTTTCGATCTCGCCCTTCAGAAATTCGACATTCTCCGCGCCCGCCTTGCGTTTGTTTTCGTTGGCCAGCGCAAGCATTTCGTCGGTCATGTCGAGGCCGTAGGCTTTGCCGGTCGGCCCGACGCGCCGCGCGGAGAGCAGCACGTCGATGCCGCCGCCCGAACCCAGATCGAGCACCGTCTCGCCGGGATTCAGCTGCGCGAGCGCGGTTGGATTGCCGCATCCAAGCGAAGCCAGCATCGCCTCTTCGGGAATCTGCCCGGCCTGCGACGCGTCGTACAGATTCGAAGTGATCGGATCGCAGAGAGTCCGCTGGCCGCCGCTGCTCCGCAGCAACTGCTGCCGCCCGCTTGTAACGCGCAAGGCCGCTTGTCCGTATTTTTCTTTTACGACTTCCTTGATTTTGATATTCACGATATCGACATTGGTATCGGGCATGATGGTTTCTCCTATTTGCAAAATTGGACGAGATCTTGCGGCTTAAGCGCCTTGTTCCGGGTGCAGCACTCGGCGTAGAGAAATTGCAGAATTTCGCGCAGCGCTTCCGTGTTGGCGGTGTAGCGCAGAAATGTGCCCTTGCGCTCGACCCGCACCAGGTCCTCATTCTTGAGCTTGTCGAGATGGTGAGAGAGCGTAGAGCCCGGGATCTCGAGCTCGCCCTGAATCTCGCTGACCACCAATCCCTCAGGATGCGCGGAGAGCAACAATTGCATGATGCGCAGTCGCGGCTCGGTGCCCATGGCCGAAAACATGTCGGCATAGCGGGCAACGCGTTCGCTATTCTTTTGAACCTTGCTGGCAGCGCTGGCCATATTTCGATAATACTAGAAACATGGATCATGAGGCAAGAGATAATTTGCTGTGCCCGGTTGCCGGGAAACTATACTGGACATCGCCCCAAACTCAGGCGAACGACGCGCAGCGAACGACCAACGACCAACGGCCAACGACGAACCGACCATGTCCGCCCCCACCATCGTCGAAGTGCAGGGCCGCAAGCTCAAGCTCACGAATCTCGAGAAGGTCCTCTATCCCGCTGCAGGTTTCACCAAGGGCCAGGTCGTGGATTTCTACGTCCGCATTGCGCCCGTGCTGGTGCCGCATCTAGCCGGACGCGCGCTCACCATGAAGCGCTATCCCGAAGGCGTCGACCACGAATACTTTTTTGAAAAGAACGCGCCCATGCACCGGCCCGACTGGGTGAAGACCGCCCCCGTCTGGAGCGAGAGCAACCGCCGCACCATCCATTTCATCCTCGCCAACGATTTGCCCACGCTGGTGTGGATCGCGAACCTCGCGTCGATCGAGTTGCATCCGTCCTTGTCGTTGGCCTCTGACATTGCGACGCCGACGATAATTGTTTTTGATCTCGACCCCGGGCCTCCGGCGAACATTGTGCAGTGCGCGCAGGTTGGCCTCTGGGTGCGCGAGATTTTCGATCACTTCGGGTTGCAGAGTTTTCCGAAAACCTCCGGCTCGAAGGGAATGCAGATTTATATCCCGTTGAACACGAAAACCAGTTACGAGCAGACGAAGTCGTTTGCCCACGCGGTGGCGCGTCTGCTGGAGCAGGAGCATCCCGAACTGGTTGTCTCGGATATGAAGAAGGCCGTGCGCACCAACAAAGTCCTCGTCGACTGGAGCCAGAACGACGAGCACAAGACGACGATCTCGGTGTATTCGCTGCGCGCGCGCGAGCATCCGACGGTGTCGACGCCCGTCACCTGGGACGAAGTCGAGCAGGCGCTGAAGAAAAAAGATGCGGCGCGGCTGGTGTTCGAAGCGAAAGACGTGCTGGCGCGCGTCGAGAAGATGGGCGACCTGTTCGAGCCCGTGCAGAAACTGAAGCAGAAGCTGCCGCAGTTGGCGGGACTGGCTGCGGAATCGGAAAAAGAAAAAGAAGAGGACGAAGCCCCCAGCATCCAAGCCCAAGCCGAAGCGCGGCCGCGCCGGACAAAGATGAAGAAACGGAAGTCAGCCGCGGCAAAGCGTCGCAAGTTATAATCCGGGCTCATATGGCGCACCTCTACGTAGGTACCTCCGGATGGGCGTATCCAACCTGGAAGCCCGCTTTCTATCCCGAGAAACTTGCGCAGAAGAAATTTCTGAATTTCTACGCATCGAAACTGAATGCCGTCGAAGTCAACTACACCTTCCGCCAGTTGGTCAAAGAGTCGACCGTCCAGAACTGGATTGCCGAAACGCCCGAGCATTTCCGCTTCACCATCAAGGCGCACCAGGTGCTAACCCACATCAAGCGCTTGAAGAGCGCGGAAGAATTCCTCGAACGTTTTCTCGGCACCCTGGAAGCTCTAGAGCGCGCCGGACGCCTCGGCCCGCTGCTCTTTCAACTGCCGCCGAATTTCAAAGCCGATCAGGCGGTGCTCTCCGAGTTTCTGAAAAGCCTGCCGCGAAGTGTGCGCGCGGCGTTTGAGTTCCGCCACGAATCGTGGTTAACCGAGCCAACGTTGACGGATGCCACCTGCGCGACGCTGCGCGAGCGCAACATCGCGCTCTGCGTGGCCGAAACGGAAGAGCGCGACACGCCCGACGTAGTCACTGCCGACTATGCCTACTACCGTTACCGCAAGCCCAGTTACACCGCCGAAGAGCGTAAAGCAATGGTTACGCGCATAAGAGAGCATCTCGCCGCCGGCCGCGATGTCTTCGCCTATTTCAAGCACGAAGAGACGCCGGAAGGCGCGCTGTACGCGGTGGATTTGCTGCAAGCGGCCGGGCAAGAAATAACCAGTGGAGCGACGGGCGTCCTCGCCCGTCACCGCCTCAACCCCGCAATCGTCAGCCCGCATCCTGCTCGGCACTTTCAGGGTCCCGCCTGACATCGCATACTCGGTGCATGGCCTCCGATGCCAACGCGCGCACGCTCTCCGTCTTTCCTCGACTATCTGCGGGTGGAGCGCGGATCGGCCAAGTTGACCATCGCGGCCTATTCCAGCGACCTCGCTCAGTTCGCGGAGTTTCTGGAGAGCCGGCACGTTCTTCTGGGCCGAGCGCGGCGGGAAGATGTGCGCGAATACATTCAGGAATTATTTTCGAATGCACTCGACGGGCGCTCCGTGGGAAGGAAGCTTTCGGCCATCCGGCATCTTTATCGCCATTTACTGCTCGATGGAAAGATCGACAAGGATCCGACGCTGAACATCGACTTGCCGAAGCAGTGGAAGGTCCTGCCCAAGGCGCTGACCCGCGAGGAAGTTGGAGCCATGCTCGCCGAAACGAAGACGGCCGAAACGAATCTGCCCGGAACGCAGCCGCGAAATGAAACGGCCCGCGCTCATGCCCTGGCGCTGCGCGATCGCGCCATGCTGGAACTTCTCTATGCCGGCGGAGTGCGTGTTTCCGAAGTGGCCGACGCTCGTCTGGAAGACCTGAAGCTCGAAATGGGATACATCCTGGTGCGCGGCAAAGGCGACAAAGAGCGCATGGTGCCGCTCGGAGTGCCCGCCCAGCAGGCGTTACAGCACTACTTGAAAAACGGCAGGGAAGTGATCGCCAGGAAAAACAAGTTCGCCGCTCTTATTCTTGGGCACAGGAGGCCGTCGCCTGACCCGTCAGCGCTTGTGGCAACTGGTCGGCGAAGGCCGGTCTTGTTTCGGGACGACACGCCAGTCCGCACATGCTGCGGCATTCCTGCGCGACGCACATGGTGGAGAATGGCGCCGATCTCCGGACCGTGCAGACCATCCTCGGCCACTGCCGACATTTCGACCACGCAGATTTATACCCATGTGGCGCTCGACCGGCTGAAGAGCGTGTATGCGAAGCATCATCCGCGGGCGAAGGCGAGGAACAATTTGTAATTGTGTGATTTGTAATTTGAAAATCGTCTTGAAGCCAGACGTCAAGATCAGCGCGGATCCGATTTCAAATTACAAATCACAGATTACAAATTGCCAAATCATGAAACCGCCTCGCACCATTGTCGAACGCGCCACCGACGACTTCCTGCGCCACTTGCGCGAGCGCAATGCCTCGGCGCACACCATCAAGGCGTACACCGGAGACCTCGACAACTTTGCCGCCTACATCGGCCCGCGCGGGTGGAAGAAGATCGACCACATCGCGATTCGCGGCTTCCTCTCGCATCTCTACGACAAAGGATTGAGCAAGACTTCCGTTGCCCGCGCGCTGGCCGCGGTGCGCTCGCTCTATCGCTGGCTGGCGCAGGAAGGCGTGGTCGAGCAGAATCCGGCGAAGCTGGTTTCGACGCCGCGGCTGCCGAAGAAACTGCCGCGCGTTCCGACGATTGAGGAAATGAATTTTGTGCTCGACGGCAAAATGCCGGAGGTGGCGTCGTTTCCCGAGCGCGATCGTCTGCTGTTCGAACTGCTCTACGGCTGCGGCATTCGCAACTCGGAGCTGGTCGGCATCAATCTCGACGACATCAGCCTGAGCAACCAAGCCATTCTGATTCGCGGCAAAGGCAAGAAGGAACGCTACGTCCCCTTCGGAGGCTCGGCGCTAGCGGCGCTTTCGGCCTACTTGCCGTGGCGCCAACAACTGCTGGCCACACTCAAAAAGACAATGCCCGCGAAAGCCATGCCCGCGCTGCTCGTCAACCAGCGCGGCGGACGCCTCACGACGCGCAGCGTGGGACGCATCGTCAAGCGCATCGCGGTGGCCAAGGGACTGTCTCCGGAAGTTCATCCCCACACTCTGCGTCACGCCTTCGGCACGCACATGCTGGAAGAAGGAGCGGACCTGCGCGCCATCCAGGAGTTGCTAGGCCATGAGCGCCTGGCGACCACGCAGCGCTACACTCAACTCTCGGTCAAGCACGTGATGAATGTTTACGACCAGACGCATCCAAGAGCCAAGTGAGAACGCCGCATTGCCTGAATCGTTCCACCCAACTCCCTTGTCATCTGAGCGAAGCAGGGACTTCACGAAGTGAAGTCACTGTGGAGTCGAAGGACTCCTGCATGCTTCCCGGTCGGCAATTGCGCTTCAGGGAGTTCTCCCGTTGCCACTGATTGTTTTTGAGACTGGTTACTATTGAGATATTAATGCGTGCATGTCTTCTATGTGGAGTATACTGTGGAATAGATTCCACATATGCAAATCGTTCAAATCGTGCTGGATAAAAAGCTGTTACACGCCGCCGACCAAGCCGCGAAGCGCACCCGGCGAAACCGTTCCGCTTTGGTGCGCGACGCCCTGCGGGAACATCTCCGCCGGTTGGAACTGCGAGCCAGTGAGGAACGCGACCGCCAGGGCTACTCGCGACAGTCGCAATCCGACGCGGAAGCGCGGGGTTGGGAATCGGAGGCAACGTGGCCGGAAGAATAGCCCGAGGCCGGATAGCCCGAGGCGAAGTTCGGCTCTACCAGTTTGCCGCGGGCGCCAAGACGAACGACAAGAAACGACCGGCCCTCGTGCTCACCCGCAACAGCGCCATCGCCTATTTATCCACGGTCACGGTTGCGCCTGTCACTTCTACCATTCGCGGCGTGCCATCGGAAGTCGTTCTGAATGAGGAGGACGGCATGAAGTCCCCGTGCGCGGTGAACCTGCACAATGCAGTGACGGTGTCACAACAGCGCCTGGGGAAACGTGTGGCCCAGCTTAGTTCCGCACGAATGAATGAGGTGTGTGCTGCTCTGCGGTTCTCTCTGGGGTGTGATTCGAACTAGTTAGTGGGAACGTTCCGGTCTGTCCCCGAATTTGCTCGGCCCCGAATTTCCTCACGGCTGTCGAACGTCCCACTCAGCCAAAACCGGGCTTGAATTGATTGGCCACCCGCCAGATCTCCCAGATTTCTCATTCCCACTGCTCTTAATCCGGGCGGCGCCGCGGCGCACAGCCTAGACTTTCCTGAAACCGATGCTTTGCTTGGGCTGCCCCTGCACAAACTCGAAATAACTCAGCGCTGCGTCAACTTTGTGCAACAACCGTGTGCGCTCAATCATTAGCACTTTGCTGTAGGTCGTCGTTCCTGTCATGGGGTTTCGTGAAATTGCCGGGCGCGAAAGGTCATCTTGCCCAACCCGGAAAGCACCCAGGTCAAATCCTGTTTCTTTCTCAACCGTGTCTAAAATTGAGTGGAAATCACCAACCCACTTCCGCTCGATACGAAATTCGTCAGGAAGATTCTCTTTAAGTGATTTCAACAAGAAAAATGATTGCGTCAGGTCCATAACCCGGATTTTACCATCGCAGCGCCATCATCCAAGTTGCACCACTGACGGCATGGGGCCTACCATGACCGAATCGAAAAGATGCTGTTCCGCGCGCATAAAGGAGCGAGCCAGAAATGTCTACACATAGGCAGAGATTCGTAAGAGTGCTGTGCGTGGTTCTGTGTTTGGTGGCCCTTTGTCCAAACTCACTCTCCCAGAAGAAAAAGAAAGTCCAAGTGTTTGTGAAACACCAAGGCGAGGACACAGTGGGCGTTCAGGTTGCGTTTGCGATTAGAGAGGCACTTAGGCGGTCGGAAGGCTATGCATTGGGGGACGATGAAGCCGATACCATAATCGAACTCGTGACAGCGCAAACGGGGCCGGGCGTGTCTATTGCTTCGGTGGTGATAATCAAGAAAGGGGATTCACCTTTCTGTAGCTTCAACTTGGCTCACTTCGTGTACTCCATCGGTTCCCTGCGTATCAAGGACACGGGAGACGACATCGTCGCAACACTTGATAAGCAGGTAAACGAATTCAGCTTTCTCTATACGGAACACTAGCCGGCGGCCCGTTACTTATGGAGTAGCCGGAGGAGCAGGTTTGTCAGCACCGAAACTAAACCGATTGGCGGGTGGCCCGGCCTATCGCAATCATCCGAAACCCGGAGGGTGCCCCGCCCAAGCTCCGCTTGGCGGGGATTTCGACCGCCGCTACCCGAGCGTATCTTCCGGCTCTGGCGCGGTCTTGGGCGCGGTGCGCAGAAACTTCATGAGTCCTTCGCCGGTGACCTCGCCCGCCCGCTTCTTGAAAAAATCGGTCGCGGTTTCCACCACTCCAACTTCTTCGGCGATCGCCGCCGCGATCCATTGGTTCAAAGACACGCCATCTTCTTTCGCCAGACGCTGCGCAGCCCTCTTGATGGAAAGCGGAAGCTTCAATGGATAAGTAGACTTGTTCATTGCCTGAGTCTCACCTTCTTGAACAGTTCGGCCGGACGTATTGTAAGCTGTATTTCAACTGCAAATTGCTCAGATTTTTCATCACAAACGCCCGGGTCACCCATCACAGACTTTCAACCTGCCCTGCGCGATAATGAAATCTGATTAGGGCAGCGAAGCGGTGTACCCGTTCCCAAGACGGCCCTCGCAGCCGCCCCAATTCCCATTTTGGGCTGCTCCTTGACAACCAAACGAGCCAAAATCGCCGCTAAGTCATTGGTTCTGGAAGACTTTACCCGCAAGTCCTTTAAACCCAAAGATTTAGCGGGAATTTCCTCCTAACCCCATGATTCCAAAAGGGAGGGGGGAGGGGGGGTACCCCTGAAGTTGGCAATCTTTGCCAAGAAAAAAGACGGATGCACGGGAAGAATTCCCTGAAGCGTCCTTGCCATCAAAAAGTGTGCAGAGGTCCCTTCGGCTTCGCTCAGGGCAGGCTTTTCGACTCCGCAGAGACCACACCCCCAAGTGAACGGCTTCCTTGCGCCTTCCTTGGCTGGCATGAGATAGTACCCGGTCCTAATCCTTTGACCCGCTAATGGTGCCATGATTCGTCTTCTTCCGCGCGAAACCAAGTTTTTCGATCTGTTTGCCGAGCTTTCCACCCACATGAGCGAAGGGGCGCGCCTTCTGCGCAGCATCCTGGAAGATCCCCACGACCTGGAAGCCCGGGTCGATCAGATGCAAGCCATCGAACATCGGGGCGACAAGGCGATCCACGCCATCATGACCAAGCTGAACCAGAGCTTTATAACGCCTTTCGATCGCGAAGATATTCATCACCTGGCGTCGGCGCTGGACGACGTTCTCGACTTCATGAATACGGCGGCGACGCGGCTGGTGATGTATAAGATTGCGGAGCCCACGACGGCGGCGGCGGAGTTGGCGGGAATCCTGGTGCTGCAAAGCGAAGAACTGGCGCGCGGGGTTTCGCTGCTCGAGAAAAATGGCAAAGTGATGCAGCACTGCGACGAAGTCAACCGGCTGGAGGACGAAGCCGATCAAGTCAGCCGCAAGGCCATTAGGGCGTTGTTCGAACACGAGAAAGATCCCATCCAACTGATCAAGATGAAAGAACTCTACGAACTGCTCGAAACCGCAACCGACAAGGCCGAAGACGCGGCCAACGTATTGGAAGCGATCGTACTGAAGAGCGCATAGGTTCAGCCCTACTCCGATGACACTGCCCCCAAGGAGCGAATCTAGGTGAACGCGGAAGTCCTGCTGGTAGTGATTACCGTTGTGGTCGCTCTGATTTTCGACTTCTTCAATGGGTTTCACGATGCGGCCAACAGCATCGCTACGGTGGTCTCAACCCGGGTTCTCTCTCCCAAGCTGGCCGTGGCGTGGGCCGCAGCGTTCAACTTCCTGGCCGCCTTTCTGCTGGGCATTGCTGTGGCCAACACCATCGGCCGCGGCATGATTCGACTCGATGCCGTGGATCAGTACGTGGTGCTGGCCGCGCTGTTCGGCGCCATTATCTGGGATCTGCTGACGTGGTGGTGGGGTCTGCCTACTTCCTCGTCGCACGCGTTGATTGGGGGATACGCGGGCGCCGCCATGACCCATGAGGCAATTCATTTCGGATGGCGTTCCGCCCCCTCGGTGATCATCGCCGCCGGGTGGTACAAGACCCTGATCTTCATTGTGGTCGCGCCCCTCATGGGGCTGGTCATGGGCTTCGGGTTCATGGTCGCGGTTTATTGGCTGCTGAGAAACAAAGCGCCGCAACAGGTCGACAAGTGGTTCCGCAAACTGCAACTGCTCTCGGCCGCCGCCTATAGCCTGGGGCATGGCGGCAATGACGCCCAAAAAACCATGGGCATTGTCGCCGGGGCGCTCTATACCGCCGGATTCATGAGCAAGGAAGACATGCTCGGCAGCTGGGGACACCTGCACTGGCCCATCATCCTTGCCGCTCATGCCGCCATCGCCGCCGGAACTTATTTCGGAGGCTGGCGCATCGTGCACACCATGGGGCAGAGGATTACGAAGCTGAAACCGGTTGGCGGTTTCTGCGCCGAGAGCGCCGGGGCCATCACTCTGTTTGCGACCGCCCTGGCCGGAATTCCAGTCAGCACAACCCACACCATTACCGGGGCCATAGTGGGCGTAGGCGCGGTCAATCGGTTGTCGGCGGTGCGCTGGGGCGTGGCGAGGCGAATTGTGTGGGCATGGTTGGTCACCATTCCGGCGGCAGCGATCATGTCGTCCGCGACCTTCTGGTTGATTCGAATTTTTCTGCGACAGGCCTGAGTTTCCGTGTCGGTGATCGAGTCCGATTTCGAACCTCTATGCCGTGTCACCGTGAAAGGAAGGTCATTACCCCGGTAACTTTGCAGGAGCGCGCCATTGCTTGAACATGGCAGCAGGGCGTTTGTCGCTCGCGTAACGAAGCTGGACGATCGGGAAAATGAAATGAGTAAAATCGCCAAGGAAAGTATTCTGCTGCTGTCGCTGTTCCTGATTGCGGCGACGGTGCAATTCTTCGCCCAGTCGCTGCCCATGGCGCTCTGCTTTTACTTTCTGCCGACTTTGTACTCGGCTTACAACTTCGGACGCCGGCACGCGACTCTAACCGCCTTCGCCAGCGTATTCCTGGTGGTGCTGCTGGACTTCCTGAACAACATGATGCCGGCGCACCGGGTGCTGTCGTTGCCTGGAGAACGGCTGTTCAACTTTGCCATCTGGGCGGGGGTTTTGGTGGTGGTCGGCTACGTGATGGGTACACTCTACGAGCGCAAAGAGGCGATGACCGCCGACATCCGCGAGAGTTTCAGCGGGCTGCTGCTGGTGCTGCAACACGTCATGGCCAACGAGAAGCTGGGCGTAGGTGAAAACCAGCGAGTGGTGGAGGCGTCGACCAGAATGGCAGAAGCGATGGGCCTGGGCTCGGATCGCGTCGAGTTGCTGCGGTCGGCGGTGTTGCTGCGGGATCTCAGCAAGCTCGGAATCACGAACGACATTCTCTACAAGGCCGCTGATATGAGCCGCGACGAAGTGGTGGCGAGTTTCCGCAAGCCTCGCAAGGCCGATGCGCGCGCGCAGGCTGTCGGAAATTCGCTGCGGCGAGTGATTCCGATCATCGTCGCGCAGCAGATTGTGCAGGATCAGGGAGCGCGCTCGGTCAACGTTCCCATCGAGGCTCACATTCTGGCCGTGGCGGATGCCTACCAGAAACTGATCAGCGGCGCTAACGGCAAAGCTCTGTCGCCTGACCAGGCCGAGGAGGCGATTTTGGCGGGAGCGGGCCAGAAGTTCCATGCCGGCGTGGTGGAAGCCTTCACAAAAATCGTAGGCACGCGAGCTCAGGGCGCGGGAGCATAAAGTCGCGGGTGTATCAAAGTCAAAGGTGTGCGCTTTCAGCCGGCGGCGCATTCTTTGAATTCTCTTCCAGCCCGCGCGAGTTCTTTCCCCGCAATTCCTTTTCTCGCAATTCCTGCCACATCGCTACCACTCTGGATTTCAATTCCGACGTCAGCCGTTCATACGCAGCTTCGCTCGCTTGGTTCGCCGGAGGAGGTTCGAATCGGCTTGCCAAATACCAGTTGCAGGTCGGTGACCTTGGGAAGCTTCTTGTGGCGCGGCCACGCTTCGTAAAAGCCCTCGATCGCGACCGGGACAATCGGGGCTTGGGTGTGAATCGAGAGAATCGCGGCGCCCTTGCGGAAGAGCCTCGGACTGCCGTCGTTGGTGCGCTCGCCTTCGGGATACAAGACGAGAATGTGTCCCTGGCTGAGGCCATAAGCTCCGGCGCGCATGGCGGGCACCAGGTTCGCGTCCGGATCGAGGACCGCCACGCGCAGCCAGCGCGCCAGCCGCCGCATGAATCCCTGGCCGAAAATGTCGCTCGTGCCCAGCGCATAGGTATCGCGAAACAGGCGCCAGGGCAGGGCGCCCGCCATCACCAGCGGATCGATATAGCTTTGGTGATTCGAACAGAGCAGATAGGGGCCTTTTTCGGGCAGATTTTCGAGTCCGCGGGTTTTGAGGTGAAAGCGGTCGAGCGCGAAAAGATAAATCAGCCGCCCCAGCAGAAAGAAAAAGACTTCAGCGAAAATATTGTGGCGCGCCAGCGCCAGCACCTCGGGATCGGTCACCGGCTCGCTCAAGATTGTCGACCACGCCGGCGCTGCCGCTCGGGCCTGGCCTTCGCCGCGGCTCGCGCTCGCAAGGACGGCATCGACCAGGTCGCGCACCGAATAAATTTCCGCCAGCTGGGACTCGGGCACTTCGCCGCCAAGCTGCTGCTCGAGTGCGGTCAGCAATTCGATGCGCTGCATGGAATCGAGTCCCAAGATCGAGCTCCAGATTGTAAGTGGGGTGAATCGCGTCGGGCTGGTTGCGCGGGGCCTCCCGCGACGATTCCCGGACCGATTCCCGAACTATGGCGAGGGCGCGCTTCACATCCTCGCGCTCCAGCCACGATTTCTCGTCGCCGGTTAGCGGCTTCTCATTCTCCATGCCAACCTCGGAATCGCCGCCGCCCTGCTTTTGTTGCAGCTCCCGAACCTTCTTTTCAATCTGGAAACGCTTTAACTTGCGCGTGGTGGTGCGCGGCAGGTCTTCCTGCCAGATGTCATAACTCCCCAGACGCTTGGTGGAGGCGATCTTGTGGGAGAGCGCTTCGATGTCGATAGCGGATCACTTCTTTTGAGTTGACGATCTTGCGCTCGCGCAGCAGTTCGAAGTTGGGCACGACCACGGCATGCAGCCGCTCGGACGTCGGGTCTCCCGGGCGCGCCTCCAGCGCCATCACGCAAATTTCTTTCACGTAAGGCGCCTGGAGGTAGTGGGCCTCGATCTCCTCGGGATACACATTTTTCCCGTTGGCGAGCACGATGACTTCCTTGCGCCGCCCGGTGATGAATAGATTGCCGCCGGAATCGAAGTAGCCGAGATCGCCGGTGTAGAGCCAGCCGTCGCGAAGCACCTCGGCCGTGGCCTCGGGGCGATTCCAATATCCCTTCATCACGATCGCGCCGCGCATCGCAATCTCACCTGCGGGTGGCGCGCCTTCTTCCACCGGGTGCGGGTCCACAATTCTGGCTTCGACCCCAGGAAAAGGCTTTCCGACTGAGCCAAAGACAATGCGTTGCCCGGGAGGGTTGATGAAAGCGCCGCCTGAGGTTTCGGTCAGACCGTAAGCGTTCAGAACGTCGATGCCAAAAGAGTAGAAATCGCGGGCAATGGCCGGATCGAAGCGCGAGCCGCCGGTGACCAGATAGCGCATGCGCGCGCCGAACGTGGCGTGAATCTTTCCGAAGAAAAGTTTGCCCGCGTTGACTCCGACTCGCCGCAGCGCGCGGTTGAACGCCATCAGCATGCGCACCAGGCGCAGGGTGAACTTGCCGCGTTTGTGCAGCTCTTTGAAAATGCGCTCGTGAATCAGGTAGAAGAACTGGGGCACCACGGCAAAAAGCGGTGATGTTGCGTTCCTGCAAGGCGCGCAGCAATTCGGTGGTGTTCAGCGTCTCCAGGTACACGACGCGCGCGCCATTGAACAGAGGCAGAAAAAGATTCGCCATCTGCGCCAGAACGTGAAACATGGGGAGAATTCCGAGCAGGGCATCCTCGGGACCGATCTTCATGGTGGCGAGCACCGAGTTCGCCTCGCCGACGAGGTTGGCGTGGGTCAGCATGACGCCCTTGGGATCGGCGGTGGTGCCCGAGGTGTAGAGCAGCGCCGCCAAGTCGTCTTCGGCGGGGACGAGGGGCTGAAAGCCAGCGGGGCCGGCGGCGAAAATGGAATCGAGATCGCCGATCGTGGTTTCGCTGACGTTAGTTTGCAGCGGGATCTCCGTTCGGACGCCGCCGAAGTCATCACCAAGGCTATGTTGAGTCCCGCGACGGCTTCGGTCGCCACTGGAAGATGCTTCACGTCGCAGAACAGCAGGGAAGCTCCGCTGTCGATCAGTAACGTTTTCACCTGGTCGGCTTGGAAAGCCGTGTCGAGCGGAACCGCCGTTCGCCCGGCGGCGATGATCCCTAAGTATGCCGCCACCCAGCGCGGATGGTTCGCGGCCAGAATCGCCACGCGCGCGTCGCGCGGAACCCGCGTCGAGAGCCAGTTCGCGACGCTCTCCGACATGCGAGTCAGTTCCGCGAAGGTGACACGCTCAACCGTCTGCTGCCGCTGAATCTCAAGCGCAATGTTGTCGGGGAACTTCCGGGCGGATTCCTGGAATCGCTGATAGAAGGTGGGCATGGGTCGAAGGAAATCTTACAGGGAAGGGCGCGCGAAGCCAATCCAGTGCGGTGAATTCGAAGACTTGCAGGCGATTCACCGAAGGGTTAGCCTGCTGGCATCATGGTCGATAGCTAGTGGGAGCTTGGCGAAGGCCTGCGCAAAGAACGCTAGGAAATCCGATGTTGTGTTGTACACGATAATCGTGTACACTATTTTCGTGCGACAGAACATTACTTTCAACGCCGATAAGTCCGACATTGAGCTTGCCCGAGAGGAAGCTCAGAGCCAGAACACTACGCTACATGAACTCTTTCGCGACTGGCTGAAGGTGATTGTAGGCCGGATTCGAGCGCGGAAATATCGGGCGCTAATGAATAAACTCCGCTATGCAGATGCGGGTCGAAAGTTCACGCGCGACGAGATGAATGAGCGATAGGTAGATTCATATGAAGAACATTACCTTTAGTGCCGCGGAGACTGACATTGAACGCGCCCGCGAAGTTGCTCGCAGCGAGCACAGGAACCTGATCGATGCTTTCCGCGAATGGCTGATTCAGTACGGATCCCGTCGCGTTAGCGCGGCGGAGGTCACGGAACTTTACAACAGCCTCCGACATGTGAACGCGGGCCGCAAGTTTACACGCGACGAGATGAATGAGCGATAGATACTTCCTCGACACCAACATCTTCGTTTACTCGCTCGATCCGGTCGATCCCTGCAAGGCACGGATAGCCGAGGAGTTGGTCACGCGTGGGGTGGGGTCGAGGCTGGGCGTGATCAGCTACCAGGTCGTGCAGGAGTTTATGAACGTCAGCTTGCGGCAGTTTAGGGCGACGATGACGGTGACCGAGTTGGAATTGTATTTCTTCAAAGTCTTGCTGCCGATGATGACAATTCCCTCGTCGTCTGGGCTGTTTTTGGAAGCGCTCCGGCTACAGGCGGCCGGCCAAATTGCGTGGTACGACTCTCTTATCGTTGCGGCGGCACTACAAGGCAATTGCAAGGTTCTCTACAGCGAGGACATGCAGCATGGCCACCGATTTGGAGATCTGGTCGTCCAAAACCCATTTCTTTAGTTAGTGGCGCTTCCGGAAAGTTCGCGGCAGAATCGCGAATTCAAGTACATCGGTCTTTCGCTTCGCTCAAGATGGCAATTTTGGATTGAGGCTACGAACTAGCGGGACACGAAGTTCGGGATGTCCGTCCTTCGCCATCCCTTCCGCATCTAATATGCTAGGCTTGATTGATAGCTTAGGACGCGTGTCCTCCGAAGGGTTTCCGTTTTGATCAACACTTTGTTAGGCAAGGTTTTCGGGACGAAGAACGAGCGCGAGGTCAAGCGCCTGCAGCCTCGCGTGGCGGCGATCAATGCGCTTGAGCCGGAGATGCAGAAGCTCTCCGACGACGAACTGCGCGCCAAGACGGCGGAGTTTCGCGCCCGTATTCAGGAGCGTCTCAGCTCCATCGCCGACGAGCCGGATGCGGATCCCGACCGTCAGAAGGAAATCGAAGCGGAGCGCAGCGAGGTGCTCAAGGTTGTTCTCGACGAACTGCTGGAGGAGGCGTTTGCCGTGGTCCGCGAGGCGGGACGGCGCGTGCTCAACATGCGGCACTTCGACGTGCAGTTGATCGGCGGCATGGTGCTGCACGAAGGCAAGATCGCCGAAATGAAGACCGGCGAAGGCAAGACGCTGGTCGCCACGCTCCCGGTGTATCTGAACGCGCTCAGTGGACGCGGCGTGCACGTGGTCACGGTCAATGACTACCTGGCCAAGCGCGACTCGGAATGGATGGGCAAGCTCTACAGCTTTCTCGGCCTGACGGTGGGCGTGATCGTCCACGACCTCGACGACGCGGAGCGCCGCGCCGCCTACGCCGCTGACGTGACCTATGGCACCAACAACGAATTCGGTTTCGACTATCTGCGCGACAACATGAAGTTCGACCTGCACGATTGCGTGCAGCGCGTGCACAACTATGCGATTGTCGATGAAGTCGATTCCATCCTGATCGACGAAGCCCGAACGCCGCTCATCATTTCGGGCGCGAGTGAGGAGTCCACCGACAAGTACTACAAGGTCAACCGCATCATCCCCAAGCTCGAAAAGGGCGAAGAAATCGATACGCAGCCGGGCGAGCCCAAGATCATGACCGGCGACTTTGTGGTCGACGAAAAACACCGCAATTGCACGGTCACCGACGTGGGCTGGGAAAAAGTCGAGAAGCTACTGAGCATCGGCAACATCGCCGACCCGGAAAACTGGGCGCTGAAGCATCACGTGGAGACCGCCGTCAAAGCGCATGCGCTTTACAAGAGAGACGTCGAGTACGTGGTCAAAGACGGCGAAGTGTTGATCGTGGACGAATTCACCGGCCGCCTGATGCCGGGGCGCCGCTGGTCCGACGGGCTGCACCAAGCGATCGAAGCCAAGGAGAACGTCAAGATCGAGCGCGAGAATCAGACCCTCGCCACCATCACGTTCCAGAACTATTTCCGCATGTATAAGAAGCTGGCCGGCATGACGGGCACGGCGGAAACCGAAGCGCCGGAATTCGACAAGATCTACCGGCTCGAAGTCCTCGTCATTCCGACCAATCGCACGCTGCTGCGTCAAGAGAATCCCGACATCGTCTACCGCACGGAGAAAGAGAAGTATTTCGCGGCTGCCGACGAAATCCAAAGGCTGCACGAGAGCGGCCAGCCCGTGCTGGTGGGCACGACCTCGATCGAAAAGTCCGAGCGCCTTTCCGACCTGCTGAATAAAAAGGGATTGAAGCAGCACGTCGTGCTGAACGCGAAGTTCCACGAGAAAGAGGCGGAAATTGTGGCGCAGGCCGGGCGCAAGGGCAGGGTCACCATCGCCACCAACATGGCGGGCCGTGGCACCGACATTCTGCTCGGCGGCAATCCCGAATTCATGGCCAAGCAGGAATGCGTGAAGAAGGGAATCGCGCAGCCGATCCGCGCCGCGCAAGGCAAGATCGAAGCCGAGGTCGACGATCCCAACCGCACGGTTTGGTATTACGCCGGCAATGAGTACGCTGTTCCGACCGACCAGTGGAACGAGATTTTTACCCGCTACAAAACCGATACGGACCAGGAACATAAGGAAGTGATTGCGGCGGGCGGGTTGCACATCTTCGGTACCGAACGCCACGAAGCGCGCCGCATCGACAATCAACTCCGCGGGCGCGCCGGCCGTCAGGGCGACCCCGGCTCCTCGCGCTTCTATCTCTCGCTCGAAGACGACCTGATGCGGATCTTCGCCAAGGAATGGGTTTCGAAGCTGCTGCAACGCCTCGGTATGGAGGAAGGCGTTCCCATCGAATCGCGCATGATCACGAGCCGAATCGAAGCCGCGCAAAAAGCCGTCGAAGGCCAGAACTTCGAGGCCCGCAAACACTTGCTTGAATATGACGACGTCATGAACAAGCAGCGCGAAGCGGTCTACGGCCTGCGCCGCCGTTTGCTGGAAGGGCTCGACCAGAAGGATCTCATCATCGAGGATTACGTCTCCGGGATTCTCGGCGACATTCTCGAACGGCACTGTCCGCCCAAAGAGCACGTCGCCAACTGGGACCTCAAGGCTCTGAAGGACGACATCTTCACCCGCTTCGGCGTCGACATCTACGCCGAGGGCCTCAAGCCCGAGCAGATGAACCGCCAGGAACTGGGCGACGCCATCTTCGAAAAACTCAAAGAGCGCTATGACGCGAAAGAGAAGCTGATCGGCGCCGAAGCCATGCGCTATCACGAGCGGATGATCATGCTGAGCGTGATCGACGCGCAGTGGAAAGATCATCTGCTCGGCATGGATCACCTCAAAGAGGGTATCGGCCTGCGCGGCTATGGACAGCACGATCCGCTGGTCGAATACAAGCGCGAATCCTTCGACATGTTCGAAGAAATGATGCAGCGCTTTCAGGAAGAAACGGTTCGCTACCTGTACCTGATGCAGATCATGGAGCGTCCGCGGGACTCGGGAACGATGCCGGGTGGCACCGGAGGGGGACCAAACGAGCCGTTCGACCAGGGGCCCGAAGCCGGCGTACCTTCAGTCATCACCGGCGGTCGAGGCGGCAACGGACGCCCGCCGCGCCAGGTCGCTACCTCCGTGGACGAAATCGAGGAAGCCTTCCAACGCAAGAAGAAGAAAGAGCTGGAACAAGCGCGCATGGCCGGGGCTGGCGATATGCAAGTCCAGCAGGTGGTGCGCTCGGGGGCAAAAGTAGGGCGCAACGATCCTTGCCCGTGCGGCAGCGGCAAGAAATATAAGAAGTGTTGCGGCGCAAATTCGTAGAGCTCTCACCGCCGAGACGCCGAGGTCGCCGAGGGAATCTTTGGCTGGAGCTCATGAGATCCGCTGTGATTTACTCCTTTAATTTTCTCTGCTCAGCTTTTCTCTGCGCTCTCGGCGTCTCGGCGGTTAAACGCTTTCTGATTTCTTGCCGAGCGCGCGAAACGTCATCTCCGTAGCTGGGCTGTGCGTGCGCCGCTTCCAGGCAAAGAACATGGGTGCGTAGGTCTCGGTGATGTAATCGCTACGTCCGATTCCGAGAGCGCGCGCCGTGCGGTCAATCCAACGCGACGGCCCTTCGATCTCGCCGAAGTTCCCAATCGGAGTCTCATCCAGCACCACGTGGCCCGTGCCGTCGCTCCACTCCGCGCGATATTTTTCATAGCGAAACGTGGGCGCGAATCCAAGCACACGCAGAATGGCGTCCATCTGCGGGCCGTTCTCGACACGCGTTTCCAGTTCAGTCCGCACTTTATGGCGACCGGCCGTGCCTTTCGCCTTGTGAGTCAGCACCCAAGTCTCGCCGTACTTGCGCAGCCGCAGCATCTCGCCGCGCTTGCGCAGTTTCTGGCCGGGCAGATCATAGAGTGAATTCATCTCGTGGGTGGAGCGGGTGAGCTGTTTGAACCCTGCTTGCTTTAGCGCCCGGGCCAGCGCGCGCAGATTCTCAATTCGAAATTTAATTTCGATTTCCTTCGGCATGATGAAATCATAACTGCCGAGACGCCGAGGACGCCGAGTAAAGCTTGACGGGACGATTCACTGGGGAGCGGCACCTCTTAATGGTTTGTCATCCCGAGCGCAGCGAGGGATCTGCATTTTACCGCGGACTGCAGATGCCTCGCTCCGCTCAGGATAACAAGAGTCAGGTGATTTTACTTCTTAAGCGGGGGAATCTGCCTGCCAAAGCATTTCTCGGCGCACTCTGCGTCTCGGCGGTGAAAAGCTCTTAAGGCTACGACCCAACCTCGGACTCTCGCTCCCGGCGGAGGAACCAGCTCATATGCGGCAGATCGCGCTCCACTTTGCGCCGTTTTGCGATCAGTTCGGCCGTGATCGACACGGCAATCTCTTCCGGCGTAATCGCCCCAATATCCAGCCCGACCGGCGCGTAGACTCGGTCAAATAAATGCGCGGGCAGACCTTCCTCCTGCAGCTCCTTGAAGATGGTGATGGTCTTCCGCTTCGACCCAATCATGCCTACGTAGCGCGCCGGAGTCTGCACTGCCCAGCGCAGCATTCGCATATCGTCGCGGTGCCCGCGCGTGACGATCACGATGTACGAAGACTCGCTGGGCGCGAGCTGCGCCGCAGCCTTGTCGAAATCTTCGGCGATCACCTGCCGCGCCTCGGGAAAGCGTTCGCGGTTGGCGTAGGCTTCGCGATCGTCGATCACCGTGACGTCGAATCCGGCGATGCGTGCAACCTGGTAGAGGCTTGCGGCTACGTGGCCGGCGCCAAAAATATAGAGCTCTGCTGGAGGTAAAACTGGCTCCACGAAAATTTCCAGCGTTCCGCCGCAGACGAGGCCGGTGTCGTACTTCGGATCCTGATTCAGATCAAACGTCAGGGTGCGCGGCTTCTCCGATTCCATCACTTCGCGCGCCGCCTGCCACACCTCGGCCTCGACGCAGCCGCCGCCGATGGTCCCGACGATCGAGCCATCGTCGCGCACCAGCATCTTGGCGGTCTTGAACGAGGGAATCGACCCGCTGCACGTTGACGATGGTAGCCACTGCCCCGCGGCGTCCGTCTTTTCGCAGACGCACGATCTCTTCGTACAGGTCCATAGCGTTGATTATGGTTTGATGGGCGGGGAAAGGTCAAACCTGGGCGTGAGGATCATCGGCGATTGGTCGATCTGCGCTCGACCGGACAGCCGAGGGCGGCTGTCCCTCCGCAGAGCCAATGCGATTTGTGCTAGCTTGTAGGGTTCAAATTCCTGTTGTCCACGCTCCAGGAGCTTCCATGAAAGCCGTTCGCATTCATCAGTTCGGTGGACCCGAAGTTCTCACCTACGAAGACGTTCCCGATCCCAAGCCGCGCAAAGATCAAGTTCTCGTCCGCGTGCGAGCCTGTTCTCTGAATCACCTCGACCTCTGGGTGCGTAAAGGACTGCCCGGGGTCAACCTGCCGCACATTCTCGGCAGCGACATCGCCGGCGAAATCGTCGAAGTCGGCGAGTACATCACCGGCTTCAAGCCCGGACAGCGCGTGCTGCTTGCGCCCATGCATTTCTGCAATCGCTGCGCGAAGTGTGTTGCCGGACTGCAGAACCAGTGCCGCCAGTTCAGCGTGCTCGGCAACGCCGTGGATGGCGGCAACTGCGAACTGATTGCCGTGCCCGCCGTGAACGTCATCCCCATCCCCGACGCGCTCGATTTCAACGAGGCCGCCAGCGTTCCACTGGTTTTTCTCACCGCATGGCACATGCTCACGGGACGCGCCGCCATCCGCCCCGGCCAAACCGTGCTGGTGCTGGGCGCGAACTCAGGCGTGGGCATTGCCGCCATCCAGATTGCGAAACTGTTCCACGCGCGCGTGATCGCGACCGCGGGCGACGAGCGCAAAATGGAGCGCGCCCGCGAACTAGGCGCCGATTTCGTCATCAACCACTATGAGCAGAAGATTTCGCAGGAAGTCCGCAAGATCACCAACTTCGAGGGCGTCGATATCGTCATCGAACATGTCGGTCCTGCGACATGGGAGGAGAGTGTCAGGTCGCTCAAAACCGGCGGCACGCTCGTCACTTGCGGTGCGACCACGGGACCGAAAGTCGAACTCGATCTGCGATTTCTGTTCTCGCGCCAGTTGGCATTGCTGGGCTCGTACATGGGCACGATGGGCGAACTCTACGAAGTGCTCGGCCACGTATTTGCGGGACGGCTCAAGCCCGTCATCGACCATATTTTCCCTTTGAAGGAAATTCGCACGGCCCACGAGTACATGGAGAAAAGCCAGATGTTCGGCAAGATCGTGCTGAATCCGTGGAGCAAAAATGTTAGGTTCGCCTCGGTGTGAGACACCCAAGCGTTTATAACAAAGATTGACAATCTTTGATATCGACGCTAGAGTAAGAGAATCAGGAGCATAACCATGAACGTCTCTCTTACCACAGAGCTTGAGAAATTCGTCAGCGCCAAGGTGGAATCGGGCCGCTACAACTCCGCCAGCGAAGTAGTCAGGGAGGCGCTCCGGCTGCTGGAAGAGCAGGACCAGGCGCGCGCTGTCCGGCTTGCCGGGTTCAACCAGGAGCTTGGCCGCCGTCTGGACACCCTTGACCGGGGCCAACATGTCGCCCCGGCGGATGCCCGCGCCCGGCTCAAGCGCAAGTCCGAGCAGCGCCGGAGAGCCTAGGCGTGACGCAAAGCACCGTGATGTCTAGCTTGTCCATGCCAGTCGCTTGAGGCCCTGCCGTGGCGGGAATGTTTTCCACGATGTCGAGAGCATCGGCTACGGTCTGAAACGGCACCCCATCGTCGGCAACGAGATCTAGCGTACGTTGCTCTCGCACCCTGTAAATCTCTGACAAACGACCTGCCAGACCGTTCCAATCTTCCTGCTCTGCATTAAGCAAGAGTTTGCCTGCGTCGGTTATGTGCAGAAGGGTGATTCGGTCGTTAGCACAATTCTCGCAGCAGGATGGGGCGAGTTCGATGTAGAGGCCCGTTGGCTCTCGCGGAGCAAAGTACGGCGTATACGCCGCAACGAGAGCCGCCAGACCGGTTGCTGCAATTAGAGCAAATGCCGGGAGTTGAGAGAATCGTTGTGCTAACGCGAGCCTCCGGGTGCCCTGATGGTATCGGCTTATTTGCGCACGTGGGTCATTAGACACTTCGCTCTTAAGCAAGTCTTTGCGCGTGCAAAGATAGTTATAGGAACATATCGCTGGAACAGCCACTAGTATTCCCGCAGCGGTTGTAACCAGTGCTACGGCTATTCTTGACGAAATCAGCGCCAGCGCAGCGTTCTTTTCCATGTCGATTCCGCCGAACCAGAGTCCGCTCATTATGCCGACGCATGTGCCCGCAAGTCCGAGGTACGGGGCGCTGGACGCAATTGCTTTGAGACCGCCCAACTCAATGCTCAGGACGGCGGCGAGTTTCCTCCTGCCGGCGCGATCGATCTGTCTCGGACTCCGAGCTAAGTGGTAGCGACAGAAAACGCGGGTGACAACAACGACGACATAAACGAACATGAGCGCAAGCACGATGACATCGAGGCGCACAACCCAGTTCATCCAGCGCCACAAGTAACCGACGCTCCACTCACACCCGTACGGTTGCCACGAGTTGAGACAGACTCCGTGCATCAGTAGAACGGCACTCTTTCGGTTGGTGCCTTCATTAACAGAGACACCCGACCCGACGTTTGGGTTCCACTTACGAAATCAGATTACTCTCGCCACCCGACCAATAAGGGAAATCGCAAACCTGCGTGAGGAATCCTTTTCCTCCGCGCACTCGGCGTCCTCTGCGGTTAAAATAACCCCATGGCGCAAGAGCTCAGTTTTGGCCCCTACGTTGACATCGAAAACGGCAAGAAGGTGGTTAAGGAACTCGTTTTCGGAGACGGCGTGCCCGAAGGCATCGTCATGACCACTCTTGACGCGGTCGTCAACTGGAATCGCAAGAACTCCATCTGGCCGATGACGTTTGGGCTCGCCTGCTGCGCGATCGAGATGATGTCGATGGGCGCGTCGCGCTTCGATATCGCGCGCTTCGGCGCCGAAGTGTTCCGGCCGTCGCCGCGGCAATCGGACCTGATGATTATTGCCGGCCGCGTCTCCAACAAAATGGCTCCCGTAATTCGCCAGCTCTGGGAGCAGATGCCGGAACCGAAGTGGGTGATTTCGATGGGAGCCTGCGCGACTTCCGGCGGCGTTTTCCAGAATTACGCGCTGGTGCAGAGCGTGAACCAGGTGATTCCCGTGGACATCTATGTCCCCGGTTGTCCGCCGCGTCCCGAGCAGTTGATCTACGCGATCACGCTGCTGCAGGAAAAAATCATGATCGAGCGCGGCTCGATGAAGAAGGCGTTGAATCTCGTCCCAAGAGGCGAGTAAGAAGATCGGGTGATCGGGTCATCGGGTCATCGAAAGTCAAAGGCTTTTGATCTTCGATCACCCGATGACCCGATGACCAGATCACCCGATCCGGTTTTCACTGTTTCATTCTTGTCGCCATCTGCCGTTCCGGCGGCGTCATCTGCTTCCAGATCGCGCTCAAATCTCTTTCCAGTATCTGATTGTTGGGATCCGCTCGCAGTGCCAGTGCAAACCATGAATACGATGTCGGCAGATCGCGCGGCACACAGTGGCCGGTGGCATACATGGTTCCGAAGGCGCTTCGGGCCTTGGCGCTGGATTTGTTTGAAGCGGCCTTCAGATATTTCACTGCCTGGTCACAGTTCTTCGGCGCGCCTCGCCCGTAGAGATAGGCCTCGCCTTTGCGGAAGTCTGCGGCCCCGGAGTCTGCGGCGGCGGGCGCGGGCAATTTGGAAGTCTTGGCCGAGGTCGCGCGAAGTTCGCGTTTCTCCGCACTCTTATCCCCCAGCGCGATCTTCGGAGTCACTCCCGGAGTCACCGGTTTCGCTTCGGACTTTGCGGCTGCGTCCGCGGTCTTCCGGCGAGGTTCGGGAGCAGCGCTTGCCTTTTCGGCATGGCTCTCCGGAGCTCTCGCTGCGGGAACCGCTGCCTGCGATCCGCCCGCATCAACCGCTGGAACCGCATTACTGGCGGCCGCTTTCGTCGATGGCTTTTCGGTCGAAGCCTCGCCGGCGTTCGAACGTCGCGGCCTCCGGTTTTCGACTCTCCATAGCGCCGAGATAGTTTGTGTACGTCCACCAGCCCGCTACGCCCAATGCCGCCAGCAGCGCCACCAGCAACAGGATCCGCCGTCCGCTGGTCTTTGGTTGCTCGGGCTCAAAAAAAGAATCCGAACTGGAGAAAGACTTTTCCCGCAGCGAGTCCATGCTGGGCGGATGCAGGCTCGGCGGATTCGATCTGGGCTGATTTGAACCGGTTTGATTTCCGCCAGGCTGATGCAGGCCCAGCATCGAGGGTCCGCTGATCGGCGGCGCCTGTTTGTTTGCGGGTCTGGTCGCGTTCTCCGCCAGGGAAGTCCGCAGCGGATCGGTCGCGTTCGCTATTTTCGGAAGGCCCGGTACGGGCGCGCCCGCTGGCCGCCGGACTTCGGTTCGAACTTCGGTTCGAGCTTCGAGCCGAGCTTCGAGTAAGGTGCCACACATTCCGCAAAAACGGAAATTGTCCGCATTATCCTCACCGCACTTCGGGCAGATCACGAATGCTTCTCCGGAGGTCCTTTTCTAACAGTTTAACTCCTGCCGGGCAATGTCATTGCGCGCATCCGTTCATATTAGAATGCAGACGCCCGGTTTCCGCCCATGCCGAAAGCTTCTAAAGCCATGCCCGCGTCCGCCGCCCGGCGTTTCGATGCCAGGCTCGAACGCCTGCGCTCAAGTCTCAACTGGATCGTGATCCGCGTGCCGTTCGATGCCGCCAAACTCTGGGGGACGCGTGGGCAGATTAAAGTGAAAGGCGAAATCAACGGGTTTGCCTTCCGCACTTCGCTGTTTCCCACCCGAGAGGGGCAACACATTCTGCTGGTCAACAAGCGCATGCAAAAGGGAGCGCGAGCCGCGGAAGGCAGCGTTGCCCGTTTTCAGATTGAACTCGACTGCGAAGAACGCAGCGTAACCATCCCCGATGAGCTCAAGCGCATTCTCAGCCAGGGTTCTCTCAGCGAAGATCGCTCGCTTCGGCGCTGGTATGACGAGCTGAATCATTCCACACGCAGCGACATCGCCAAGTGGATCGTCGAACCCAAGAGCGCCGCAGCCCGCGTCCGTCGCGCGGAACAGATCGCGGAACGCCTGCTCGCCGTCATGGAGGCGGAACGGGAACTGCCTCCCGTTCTGCAACTAGCCTTCGCGCGCCATCCGCGCGCCCGCGAAGGTTGGGATTTGATGTCGGCATCACGCTGGCGCGCGCACCTGTTGGGCATTTTCTACTACAGAACTCCAGATGCCCAAGCCCGCCGCATCGACAAAATGCTCGATGACGCCACCGCGCTCGCCGAGAAGAAAATGAGCGGCAAGAAAAAGTAAGCGATATTCGGAGCGTGCTTTAGAGAAGGGAATCGGGATCTAGCTGCCGTTTTGATGGGGCGTCCCGAGACTGCGTCAGGAGCGTGATCGGTGCTTGTGAGTTCGCCGGTCCTCAAGCTCAATAGCAAGTCTTGTGTCCAAGCCGCCAACGCCACTTTTCTGCCTCTTTACTGCAATTTACTTTCGTCGTAACTCTTGTTGACACTGGGCACTCCGACAGCGTAATTATGTTCCCTCTGTATTTACCGGTGGTGATCTCTTGTTATGGCGTCCGGTGATTGCCCGGGCCCTTCCTGACGGACAGTGGGGAATCTGGCCGCTCGTACCAAAGAACACCATGATCGTTCCTTGTCCCAACCCGGCGTACGCCGAGGTGCGGATGCCCGCACTGGCGGGCAAATAGACCGTTCTTTCAGGAGAGTCACTTATGTCTCAAGATACACGTAGGATGTTTCCCGCTGTGGTGCTTGCTTGCCTGGCTGTTCTGCTGATCGCCGTGCCGGCGTTCTCGCAGCCCGCGAGTGGCGTCCGTACTTCTCAGATTCTGGGCGCTGAAGATCAGTCCAAGCAGATTGCCGTTACGTTCTGGCTCAACCAGCGCGACAAAGCTGGCTACGACGATCTGGTCCGCCAGATGTACGACCGAAATTCGCCCAACTACCATCACTGGCTCACGCTAAATGAGTACAAAACCCGGTTCGCGCCCACCGCTGGAGATCTGGCCATCGTTCGGCAGCATCTGGCGGCGAACAACCTCCATGTGGTTGCCTCCGACAAATTCAACCACAACGTGACCGCGCGCGGTACCGTGGCTGACGTGCAACGCGCGACCGGTGTGCAACTCAACCGCGTATTAGTGAACGGCGAGGTTCATCGCCTGCCCAGCTCGGAGGCGGTCATCCCCGGCGCCGCCGGCAAGCTGGTTTATGCCGTCCAGGGCCTCTCCGATTTGAAGTATCAGAACCATGCGAAGCGCCCGATCGACCCCGACACCGGCAAGCCCATGGCTATGGTCCCGCTGTCCCACGTTGGCCCGGCGCAGAAGTTCTATAACGCCAACTGCCTCCGCGGCACGCTGACGAAGGATTTCAAGACCCCGGGCGGCGGCCCCTACGCCATCTACTCCGGCGCGCGCTACGGCGGCAACATCAACCTCGGTCCCCCCAATCTTCCCCCCTGCGGCTACGACGCGCCGCAAGTAGACAAGGCGTACGGCCTCACTTCTCTATACAAAGAGAAGCTCGACGGCACCGGCCAAACCGTGGTCATCGTGGATGCCTACGGTTCCGACACGATTACGACCGATGCCAACACTTTCGCCGAGATCAACGGTCTTCCGCCGTTGACTGCAAGCAACTTCACCATCTACTACCCAACGGGCCCCACGAATTGCGGAGATAATACCTGTGGCTGGGATGTGGAGACTAGCCTCGACGTGGAGTGGTCGCACTCGGTCGCCCCGGGAGCCAACATTGCCCTCGTCCTGTCGGCCGACAACTCCTTTACCAACCTTGACCTCTCGCTGCTCTATGCCATCCAGACCGGGCTTGGTCCGGTGATCTCCAACAGCTACGGCCTCGAAGAGAGCATTCTAATATCCGAGGACCCCGCCGAACTCGCGGTTCAGAACAGCATCACTCAGTTGGCCGCCGCGCTCGGCGTATCGGCTAATTTCTCCAGTGGCGACGACGGAGACTTCTACAACCAGGTCGGAGTGACTACTGTTAATATGCCCGCGGCTGCCCCCTACGCGACCGGGATCGGCGGCACCAGCATGTTTCTCGGTCCCAACGATTCCATGAAGTTGCAGACGGGCTGGGGCAACAACTTGACCCGCATCGCCGACGTTACTCCCAATCCGCCCATCATCCCGCCGCTTCAGTTCGGCTTCTACTTTGGAGCCGGTGGCGGCACCAGCGCTGTTTGGCCGAAGCCCTCTTACCAGGGGAGCTTGCCCGGCAACTGGCGGCTCGTCCCAGACATCGCGTACCTGGCTGATCCCTACACCGGCGTCGAGTTCATTGATACCGAAGGTGGACAACAGTTCATCGGAGTCGTCGGCGGAACTAGCCTCGCCTGCCCCATGTTCTCGGGCATGTGGGCCATCTCCACTCAGGCGGCCGGCACATGGCTCGGCCAGGCTGCTCCGATTCTTTACGGTCTGCCTGCCGATGCGATCACCGACGTGATTGCCCAGAACGGGCCTAACAACGTCAGCGGCACCACCTACAACCCGCCCGCTCCTCCCGTCTACTACTCGCCTGCGGAACTGGTGGCTCCGTTGGAAAACACCGCTGATTTCGTAAGTTTGCTTTACAACGGCACCTCTACCCGTTGGTACGCGATCAGCTTCGGCACCGACAGTTCGCTGACGACGGGTCCAGGATGGGACAACGTTACCGGATTAGGCACTCCGAACGGCGTCAACTTCGTCACGGCCGTGGCCGCGGCAAAGTAACCGAACCACAAACCAGAGCAGGCCGGAGCCACGCCGGCCTGCTTTTTTTCGCCCGGCCTGCACAAAACCGCCTGGCAACCCTCCCTCGCCAAGCGTGTTTCTTCAGAGCGATCCCAGCCTCGACGGCCTGCGGTCCGTTCTTTCCGCAGCCTGCCAGGTCTCTGACCGCTTGTTCTTGTACCAAGAGTCGGTGCCCCAGGTCTCGATTTTGAGACCTGGGAGACCACAACCCTTCAAGTGCAAATTCACGCGGTCAGAGACCTAGGGGTGTCGTTACTCCGAGGCCGGCAGTCGAGCCAGTGACCAACGAACACGCCCAAGCGAGAGCTTGGACGGAGCACCCTTCCGAGCCTAAGATGATTGCGATAAGGCCAGCCCCACGGGAATACACTGACGCAGCGACTGGTTGAGGGAAAAAATGGAACGGTTCGCCCCGACCCACCCCACGCACCGATGAGTATATGACAAAATTCAGCCTGGTCATTGCTTGCTACAAGCAAGAACAGTTCATCCGCGAAACGGTCGATTCGGCTTTGGCGCTGCCCTATCCCGACAAGGAAATCATCGTTGTGGATGACGCTTCGCCCGACCGGACGGCGCAAATCCTCGAAGAGTATGGCGACAAAATCCGGCTCATTAAGCATGAGAAGAATCTTGGCGCCAACGTTGGCCGCGATGAAGGCGCCGCTGCCGCCCTGGGCGAATACCTCGTTTTTCTCGATGGAGACGATCTCTACCTGCCCTGGGCGCTGGATCTCTACGCCCGCATCATCGAGTTGAGAGAACCAAAAATCATTCTTTGCCGTCTTCTCTTCTTCAAAGGGCCTGTGCCCAAACCCCAGTTCGACGATTTTGGCCACTTCGTCCAGGTTGTCGAGTACGACGCCTTAATGCACAAGGACCACCCGTATCGGGGCAGCGCCAGCGCCATTGTCGTGGATCGGCAGGTTTTCCTGAGTGTGGGAGGCTTCACCAGGGAAATCTTTCCCTCCGATATCGACGACCTGACCATCAAGCTGGGCTATTCGGGTAAGACCGTCCAAATCTTGTCCCATCCTACGACCGCCTATCGAATCCACGCCAACAACACGGTTCATCAGATTGGCCGCTTTGTGGAAACCATGAGCATGGTGGTTCGCAAGGAAAAAAATGGAGAATATCCTGGCGGCCCCTCCCACCGCTTTGAGCGTTACGCCTACATCGGTGGCCCCGTCTATTATTGGTTCACCCGGGCTCTCGGCGATGGTCTTTATTGGCGTGCCCTCAAGTTTCTTGCGAGCGGCTGGCAGTTGGTGCTCGTTTCCATCTGGACTCACCTCGCCCGCAAACTCACAGGCTGCCGTCCCACCGAATCCATCGAGATGCGGCCTGGTGTTCTGTCTTCCCGCTAGTGTCTAACACCATTTTTCTTCAATATTACCGGCGTAACCGCGCGCTGCGGCTTCTTCTGCTATACTTCTATTAACGCTTTTGCTACGGTTTGCTCGTCACGCGGGGATCCTGTTGGATCCGATTCACTTCCGCCATTTCCTGCCCGCCGTTTGGTTCCAGCGCCAATTTCATTGCGAGCGGCATGCGAACTCAGACATGTGTCTGAGAAATCAAGAGTAAGCCCCTCCAGAAAGAAAACAATCGAATGACAACATTTACGGAACTGCCCCTGTCTGCTCAGTTGCAGCAGAAGTTGGCGGCAGCTCAATTCATTACCCTCACACCCATCCAGGCGCGCGCCATTTCTCCTGCCCTTGAAGGCAAGGACGTGATCGGCACGGCCCAGACCGGCACCGGCAAGACTCTCGCGTTCCTGATTCCCATCATCGAGATGCTGCGCGCTGAATCGTCTAAGAATGGATCAGCTAGGAACGTCAGCGCCCTCGTCCTGTTGCCCACACGTGAACTGGCCATGCAGGTTCACGAGCAGTACGAACAACTGCGCGACAAGAACATGCCGAAAGCGGCGCTGGTGATCGGCGGCGTAGCGGAGAAGGCACAGCTCCAAAGTCTCCGCTCCGGCTGCGAGTTTGTAATCGCTACTCCGGGACGCCTGCAGGATTTCATCACCCGCAAATTCGCCGACCTGCGTCACGTCAAGATACTCGTGCTCGACGAAGCCGACCGCATGCTGGATATGGGTTTTCTTCCGGCCATCCGCCGCATCCTGCAAATTCTGCCCCAGCGCCGGCAGACGCTCTGTTACTCCGCCACCATGGAGCAATCGGTGGCCGCGCTGGTCAATGACTACACGCGCGAGCCGGTGCGGATCGCGCTGGGCTCGGTTTTGAAGCCTGCGGAAAGCGTGTCACTCGAAGCCTATGAAGTGCGCCCATCGGAAAAGTTGGATGTGCTCCGGCAGTTGCTGTACGAGGAAAAGGGCCAGACCCTGATCTTCACGCGCACCAAACGCGGCACGCAAAGGCTGGCGAAAGAGCTCGAACGCGATGGCTTTTCGGCCGCCCAGATTCACGGCGATCGCACGCAGTCCCAGCGCAACGCCGCCTTAAGCGGATTTCAGGAAGGACGCTACCAGGTTCTGGTCGCGACCGATGTCGCATCCCGCGGCCTGCACGTGGATGACGTGGCGCACGTGATCAACTACGACATTCCCAAGATGGCGGAAGACTTCATTCACCGCGTCGGGCGTACGGGACGGGCCGGCTTGCAGGGCCGGGCTTCCACTCTGGTTACAGGCGCGGAGGTTCTGGAACTCCGCAATATCGAGCGCACCTTGAAGCTGCGCATCGAACGCAAGCAGGTGGATGCGTCGGCCTCGTTCAACGACCAGCCAAAACGGTTCGTGCAAAACACCCTGGCGTCGCGCACGTTGACGGCTCTGCCGGGTGAGGTATTTGTTTAGAAGTTTGTTTAGTGGAGCGACGGGCGTCCTCGCCCGTCCGCGGGAACGCCCGGGACTCCATACAATGGAATTTTTTGTGGGATTGGACTGGGTTCGCCGGAGCCTTGCGCTCCGGCGAATCTCCCAAGGCGTTTAGTGATCGACTGGCTTGCCGTGCGGTGTGAGTAGTTCGACAGAATCCGTTTCGTCGTCGCTGCCGATGCCGAACAGCGCGGCCTGCTCCGCGGCGTGCTCGCGCATCTGACGCAGTTCCTCCGCTTCGTCCACCACCACAACGCCTTCCGGTTGATCCTGCTTCCGCTGAGTCTTACGCTCGTTCTTGTCCCGCTGTTTCTGTTGGCGCGCTTGTTCTTTTTGACGTTTGGTAAAAGTTGATCGGCCTCGTGGCATTCACAATACCCCCGTATCTATAATTTTCGTTATTATGGCTGGCTCCATGCAGCTTCAGGTTGGCCCAGCTTTGTTCCTGGAATAAACCACTGGAATAAACCAGAGGACTGCCGCATCCCTCACTTGTTTCGTGTCTAAATCATAGTATAACCTCGATTCGAGTTCCCAGTTCTCAGTGCACAATGGACGCTTCTGGGTTCTCTGAAAACTGAGAACTGGGAAGTAAGAACTTCTTGACCACCGCATCCTCAACGCTGGCCACTGGCAACTTCGCCCTGAACTGTGTTATCCTCAAACACGTTACGAAAACGAGAAGAGACAGGAGTGCAACAGGTTAGTGTTAGCCAGAGAGCAAAAGCAATCCGTCGTTGACACGTATCGCACGCACGCTACCGATACCGGCAGTCCCGAAGTTCAAATCGCGCTGTTGAGCGAGCGCATTGGTCAGTTGACGGAACACTTCAAAACGCACCAGAAAGATCACGGCTCGCGCCGCGGACTTCTCATGATGGTGAGCAGGCGTCGTAGTCTGCTCGATTACCTGAAGAAGTACGACTCGGAACGGTATAAAACCGTTATTTCCAAGCTCGGCATCCGCAAGTAACAGCGCGACCGGTTCCGTGTGGGGCCGGTTCCAGACTGGTTTCCCAGAATTGGGTTTCGAGACCACGAGAGCCTTAGCAAAGTGCGTTCCCAACCGCGGCCTTGGCATGCGCCTGTCCACGCGAACTCCGTACCCGCGCGCTGCCCTTCTGCCCACAAAAAAAGGATGATCTATGAAACCTGAAGCAACCAAAGTTTCCGTCGAAATCGCAGGCGGAAAATCCCTCTCCATCGAAACCGGAAAACTTGCCAAGCAGGCCCACGGCGCCGCCGTCGTGCGCTTCGGCGAAAACGTTGTCCTCGCCACCGCCACCGCCAATCCCGAACCCCGCGAGGGCATCGACTTCTTTCCGCTCACCGTTGACTACCGCGAGTACACCTATGCCGGCGGACGCATCCCCGGCGGCTTTATCAAACGCGAAGGGCGCATGAGCGAACGCGAGGTTCTCACCTGCCGCCAGATCGACCGTCCGGTCCGTCCGATGTTCGCCGAAGGCTTCAGGTGCGAGACCCAGGTCATCGCCTTGGTCCTCTCCGCCGACACCGAAAACGATCCCGATGTTTGCGGCATCAACGCTGCTTCGGCTGCCTTGACCATCTCCGATATTCCGTTTCTCGGCCCGCTCGGCGCGGTGCGCGTCGGCCTCATCGACGGCCACTTCATCGCCAACCCCACCTACACCGAAATGCGTGACGGCTTGCTCAACATCATGGTCGTAGGCACCGCCGACGCGATTGTGATGATCGAGTCCGGCGCGAAAGAAGTAAAAGAAGAGACGGTGGTGGACGCGATCGAGTTCGCGCACACCGAAATCAAGAAGATCTGTGCCGCCATCAACGAACTGCGCCGCAAAGTCGGCAAGCCGAAGCGCCCGGTAACGCCGCCGGAATTCGACGAGACTTACTTCAAAGGCCTCGAAGCACAGATCGGCCTTCGGCTGGCCGACGCTCTTGATACCGAGAAGCATCCGAAATCCGAGAGCTACGAACTGGTTCGAATACTGGAGAAGGAATTGCTAGCCGCTCTGCCCGAAGACGACGAAGCGGCCAAGGCAAAGCTCAAGAAGTACTACGAAATCCTGCGTGAGCGTATCTTCCGCAACCAGGTGATCGATCACAAACGCCGTCCCGACGGACGCGCCTTCGACCAGATCCGCGAGATCTGGATCGAAGCCGGTGTTCTGCCCCGCGCCCACGGCAGCGCCATCTTTACCCGCGGTGAAACCCAGGCATTGGTTACCACCACGCTCGGCACCAGCGACGACATGCAGCGCCTTGAGGGCTTCGAAGGCGAAGCCAAGAAGCGCTTCATGCTGCACTACAACTTTCCGCCGTTCTCCGTGGGCGAAGTCGGATTCATGCGTGGCGCCGGACGCCGCGAAATCGGCCACGGAGCACTCGCCGAGCGCGCCATTTCGGCTGTGCTTCCGACCGAAGACAACTGGCCCTACGCGATGCGCGTCGTCTCCGACATTCTGGAGTCGAACGGATCGTCGTCGATGGCCACGATTTGCGGCGCCTCGCTCTCGCTGATGGATGCCGGGCGTGCCGTTGAAGGCTCCGGTCGCCGGCGTCGCGATGGGATTGGTGAAGGAAGGCGAACACTACGCCATCCTGACCGACATTGCGGGCGCGGAAGATCATTACGGCGATATGGATTTCAAGGTTGCCGGAACCAAAGACGGAATCACCGCGCTGCAGATGGATATTAAAGTCGCCGGCATCACTTCGCAGATCATGCGCGAGGCGCTGGCCCAGGCGCAGCGAGGGCGCTTGTTCATCCTCGGGAAGATGGACGAGATCATCACCGAAGGCCGCGTCAAGGTGTCGGCTTACGCGCCTCGTATCTACACCCTGCAAATTCCGGTCGACAAAATTCGCGATGTGATTGGGCCCGGCGGCAAGATGATTCGCAGCATCATCGAGCAGACGGGCGTGAAGATCGACGTGGAGGATTCGGGCAAAGTCAACGTGGCCTCGAACGATGAAGTTTCGGCGAACAAGGCTTTGCAGATTATCCGCGATCTGACGGCGTCGGCCGAAGTGGGCAAGACCTATCTCGGTAAGGTCAGTCGCCTCGCTGATTTCGGAGCGTTCGTCGAGATTCTGCCGGGCCTGGACGGCCTCCTCCACATCAGCGAAGTCGCCGAACACAGAATCAAGGATGTTCGCGATGAACTGAAGGAAGGCGACCAGGTGCTGGTGAAAGTTCTGGCCGTCGAAGGCAACCGCATCAAGCTGTCGCGCAAGGCAATTCTGAAAGAGCAGCGCGCCAAAATGGGCGGGGCGCCGCCGCCTCCGGAAACAACGGACGAGGGAGTGGACGCAACGCCGTCGGCGCCGTTAACGCCATCGATGCCGCAGGGCGCACCCACAGCGGTGATCGAAGGCGGCGCGGAGTTCGATGCCGATGATGAGCCCAACTTCAACCGTGTGGATGGAGTAGTCGCGTCGGTGGACGCGGGTGCCGCGCGTCCGGAAGCTACGCGCGAGGGACGTCCCAGCGGCGGTGGCGATCGCGATCGCAATCGTCGCCGGCGCGGACGCGGAGGTCGCCCGGGCGGCGGTCCGGGAGGTCACGGTGGTGGCCACTCCGGCGGCGGTGGCGGACGCGGAAGAAGGTAGTGTGCTAAGTCGGGAATCAGCGGCTTTGAAAGGGCGCGGCTTCAGCCGCGCCGCCAGCGCCAATAAAGACGTGGGCTTTAGCCCCTGAGGGTGCGGCCCATGCTTCGTGTCGTGATGAGTTCCCGATAATCGTAAGAATGGGCCGCAGCGATGCGGCCCTTTCTGTGTGTGCCGGCATTATCAGAACGACAAGCGTTTGAAAATGGTTTCCGGAATCTGTCGGACGGCGGTCATGACGTAGCGCCAGATTTTCGGAGTATAGAGGATGTCGGGCGAGCGGTGTTCGAGGGCGCGCACGATGTCGCGGGCAACCCGCTTCGGATCGGCAAAGCGCGCAGAGTTGGGCATGTGATCGGTCATCGCAGTCTGGACCGGCCCGGGCTTGATGGTGATGACGCGGACGCCGGCGGGATGGAGGCGGCTGCGGAGTCCCTGGAGAAAAAGGGAAAGAGCGCCTTTGGCCGAACCGTAGACGTAGTTGGAGCGGCGTCCTCGATCTCCGGCGACCGAGGTGATAGCGGCCAGGCATCCGGTGTGCCGGCGTTCCAAATCGGCGGCGAACAAGGTGAGGATCGCGCTGGCGCTGACAAAGTTGACTTGCAATTCTTCCAGCAGAACGTCGACCGAGGTTTCGGAATCCTTCTGCTCGTGCATGGAACCATAAGCCAGGAGCACGGTGTCGAAGTCAGGGAAACTGCGGCGGACAAATTCGAAAACGACGGCGTGCTGCTGAACAGAGGCTAAATCGGCTGAGTAAGTCAAGACCTGTTGCGCGCCTCGGATCGCTAAGTCGGCTTGCAGCTCAGCGAGGCGCTGGGGCGAACGTGCCACGAGGAGTAACTCGCGGCCCTGGCAAGCTAGTTGCCGTTGAACTTCCAGCGCAATGCCGGAAGTGGCGCCGAGGATGATGACCTTCTGCATGGTGCTTGTTGCCGCGGCTGAGGGGAGCGCAGTTGTAGAGTGCGCGTTGACTGCCATTGTCATTGCCCCCCCGTCACGCGCCGCCAGAATGAGGACGACATCTTCGGATCGATATAGGGAACAAAGCCGCGCCAGCGTGGGAACGAAGCTTCAAACAGAGCGGGGCTCATGCGGGCGTCTTTAGCGGGGTAGAGCGCCCCACCGCTTTGCTGGACAATCTCATCGAGCGACTGCATGAGTTTGAGCGTGCGCTCGCCGCGCATGGCGAAATCGAGCGCGAGGGTGAGTCCGGGGCGCGGGAATGAGAGCATGCCGGCCGGTGGCGCAGAGCCGAATTGCTTCAGCACACCTAAGAACGAGCCCATGCCAGAGTGCGCGATGCGATCGAGTAACTCCTCGAAGGCTTCGACGTTAGTTTCCGGGATGACGCACTGATATTGCAGAAAACCCTGTTTGCCATAGAGCAGGTTCCATTGCCGGATGGAATCAAGCGGGTAGAAAAACGAGTCATAAGGCACGACGGCTAAGCCTTTCCTGGCCGCGTGAATCCTGTAATACGCCGTGTTGAAGGCTTTTACCGAGTAACGGTTGAGCATCCATTCCGGCAGTGCGAAAGGCAGCTTGGGGCCGCGCCTAAGGTGGAATTCCTTACCATGATTGGCGGCGTGGTTGCCGCGAAAAAAAATGCCACGAGGGTTCTTTCCGGCAAAACAGTCGAGCCAGGCCACCGTGTATTCGAAGCGGTCGTTGCTTTCACGGCTCAGGTCGAGAAAAGTCTTCAGGGATTGAAAGGGGATAGACTCGGCGTCGATCCAGGGACCAGCAACAGGTTTGAGTTGAATGTCGGCCCAGGCGATTACGCCGGTCAGCCCGAGACCGCCGATGGTGGCGTGCAGCATGTCGGAATTCTGTTCGGAGTTGCAGATTACCAGACCGTCGTTCGAGCGATGCAGGGCGATTTGGAGGACGTGAGCTCCAAAGGTTCCAGCGCAGTGATGATTCTTGCCGTGGACGTCATTGGCGATGGCTCCGCCGACCGTCACGAACGCGGGTGCCGGGAGTGACGGGAAGAAACCATCCTTTAGGAAGAAATACATCGAGGAGGTCGGAGAGGCTGACGCCGCTTTCACAGCGGAGCAAGCCAGTTGACGGGTCGAAACCGAGAATGCGGTTGAGACGGCGGCAGTCAATCAGGTCGCGGCCAGCGTTGAGACAAGAGTCGCCGTAACTGCGGCCGAGGCCATAAGGTAGCAAGGAGCCGGCCTCCGCAGCTTCGAGAACTTCCGGCAACTGATCGTTCCACGCAGGCTTGTGGACGTGATGGTGCGCGACCTTCGGGTAACGTCCCCACGAGAGAATCCGTTCAGCGGGCGGCGAATCTGCATGTTGCTTGCGCGAGGTTGCGGCTGTTTGACCAGGCATAGTTAGTGTGCCGAGAGCAAGTTCAATAACATCACAGCCAGTTGGGTCGTAACCCATCGGCTTACCAGTTTATGTGTATCATGCTCCCGGCAATTACAAACGCCGCGGCCACGGCCACTGCATAACTGACTGGGTCCCGAATGGCGAGCGTGACCGGGTCTTCCTTCAATTCTCCGCGATGTGCCAGCAGCCAGGTCCGGCTGAGCCAATAAAGAACGATGGGGCAAAGCAGAAAGAGAAACTCTGGCGATGAGTAAAGCAGGCGCACATCCGGGCTGTGAACGTAGAGGCTGAAGATTACCACCGCGGAAAAACTGCTGCCGACGCCGAGCGATAGTAGAAGTTCGCGGTCGCCCGCATGATAGCCGCGTCCGGAGTTACCCGTCATAACTAAGTCACTGGCATGGAGTAACTCCGAGTAACGCTTTGCCATCGCCAGACTAAGGAAGAAAAATAGCGAAAACGCCATGAACCACTGCGATAGGGGCGTGCCGGAAATCAGGGCCCCGGCGAGGATGCGAAAACTGTAGAAGCTGGAAAGAACGAAGACGTCGAGTAGCGCAATCTTTTTGAAATAGAACGAGTACAACATGGTAAGCGTGGCGTATCCGACGAGGGCGAGGCCGAATTGCACGTCGAGGAGGAAGCCCAGTCCGAGCGCCGAGGTGAGCAAGATAAACGACGCGAGCAAACCTCCGGGAATGGAGATTTCGCCGGCGGCGAAGGGGCGCTCTTTTTTCCACGGATGTTCGCGATCGGAATGGAGATCGAGGAGGTCGTTGAGAATATAGAGTCCGGAGGCGCACAAGCCGAAGAGCGCGAAGCCGATGAAGGTGCGGACAAGCGGCTCGACCGCGAGATTGTGAGACAGCGCGAGGGGCAGGAAAAGCAAAAGATTTTTCGCCCAATGGTGCCCGCGGAGGGCGTTGATCCATGTTCGGAACCACGCGCGAAGGGATACTTGCGGTTCGAGGATCGTGCCTTTGAGCGTGGTCACTGCGGCGGCCTGCTCGGCTCGGGCTTCGGTGCCAACTACATAGGCTGCGCGGGCGTTGCGCCACACTTCTACGTCGGCGGCGGCGTCGCCCACATATTCGAAGCCGGTCTCGGAGAAGTGCTGCGCCAGAAATGCGGCTTTGTTCGCTCCCTTGAGATTGAGTTGGCCGTCGCTGGCGTGGACTTCGTCGAAGAGACCAAGGTAGCTGGAAATGTCTTCGGCAAGCTCGCGATCGGCGGCGGTGGTGAGCGCGATGCGGCGCCCGGCGGCTTTTTCCTGCTGGAGAAGATCAAGAACTTGCTGGCGATAGGGAAGACGAGCGGGGTTGAGACGAATGTTGGCGGCGAGTTTGCGTTTGAGGAAGGCTCGTCCCGAAAGTAGCCAGAACGGTAGCAGCAACAGCAAGATGGGGCGGGTCTTGAGGAGGACGGCCACACACTCCCATAGGACGTTGCCCCGGATCAAAGTGCCGTCGAGATCGACGCACAGAACCGGAAACAGCACCTTGGCGGGTTTGGCTCCTGTGACGGACCCCATGGCATGATCGTCGCATAAACGGGCGGGCGAAATCCGGGAATAAGTGGCACACCTAGGTAACCTGAGTAACATGCGCAGAGCGGGAGGGCCGGTTACTATGGGCTGATCGAGAGCGGAGCGATCGACTCTGGACACGAAGCACATGGACGAGACACAAGGGCATCCGCAACCCAGCGCATCGGAGTTGCTGGCCAAGTATCTGCGACAGCCGAGCATCTTGCTCCCATTGCTGGGGCTGGTCACTTTTGTGGTTTACAGCGGCTCGCTGTCGTTCGATTTTGTATGGGATGACTGGCCGCAGATTGTGAACAGTCCGATCATCCGGACATGGAGCAATCTGCCGCGCGCGTTCGGGAGTGACTTGTGGTACCACGTGGCGCGACACCAGGTGTACTACCGGCCGCTGTTCGTGGCGTGGTCGATGCTGAATTACACGTTGTTCGGATTGCGGCCCTGGGGATGGCACTTGGGAGCGGTTCTGCTGCACGTGGGCGCGGTGTTGGCAGTGTTTTGGCTGGCGCGACGGCTGGGATTGGAATACTGGACGGCGGCGTTGGCGGCGCTGATTTTTGCGTTGCATCCCGTTCACATTGAACCGGTCACATGGATTTCCGCAGCTTCGGACACGATGGTAACGATGTTTTCCGCATTGGCCTTTGCGGCGTTTCTTAACGGGCGCGATCCGCAGCGCAAGAAGAATACAGCCTGGTGGTTGGCGTCGCTCGCGCTGCTGGCGTGCGCGCTGCTGACGAAGGAAATGGCAGTGATGTTTTCTGCGCTGGTGGCGATCTACGCCTGGCTGTACCCGGTGGAAGGCAAGGCATCGCCCGGACAAAGAGTTCTTGGGGCGGCGATGGAGGCGGCTCCGTACGCGGTGGTGACGCTGGTTTACGCGCTGCTGCGAAGGCACGCGCTGCTGCACGCCACTGCGCAGTTTGATCCCAGTCACGGAATGATGGACGTAGGGCGGACTTTGCCGCTGGTGATGTCTATTTATCTGCGGCAGTTGCTGCTTCCGGTGGGCATTACGGGACTCTATTACACCCCATATGTGACGGGCGCATTCCTCGGTCAAGTGGTGGCGCCGGCAGCCGTGTTGGGGGCGGCGTTGGTTGGAGTGTGGTATTGGAATCGGCGCTCCGGAAATTCTATCGTTGCATTTGCAGGGTTATGGCTGCTGGTGGGACTCGCGCCCGCGCTGTATTTGCGAAATTTTAGCAACGGCGATTTTGTGCGCGACCGTTACATGTATTTGCCGTCGATCGGATTTGCCATTCTGGCGGCAACGGGACTCCGCCAATTGCCGTCCATCAAGGGTTGGAGTGCGCCGGCAGTGCAGGCGTGCGCGGTGCTGGTTCTCTGCGGCGGTTACGCATGCGCATCGATTGCGCAGCAGGTGTACTGGGCGAACGATCTGATGGTGCTGCTGCGGGGACAATCGCTGTATCCGGAAAATCCGTACACGATGTTAGGGTTGGCGAAGGAGTACAGCCAGCGGGGTGCGCATGATCGCGCCATTGCATTGGCGCAGGCGGTGGTGAGGGACCATCCCGAGTATGGTTATGGGCCGCTGGCGCTGGCGGAGGTGTACATCCACGCCGGTCGATTCGAGGAAGGCCGCGTTTGGCTCGACCGGGTGAATCCGGATTACGCGAAGTCAGAGGTGGGGATGGCGGGAGTCGCCGGACTCTATGGCCAAATGGGCGACTACGAGCGGGCTTTCGCGCTTTGCTCGGAGATTTTGCAGAAGGAACCAAACCTTTATTCGGCGCTCTACAATTGCGGCAACGCTCACTTGCTCGACGGTCAGTACCAGCAGGCGGAACAATTGCTGGCGCGCGCGGTACAGCTCGTGCCCGAGCAGGCGGCTCCCAAACATTTTCTAGGGCGCGCACTTCTTGAGGAGGGAAAGAACGCGGAGGCGCAGCCTTATCTGCTGCAAGCGTCAGCCATGGATCCAAAGGTTTGGGACTACCACTATTGGCTGGCGGTGTCGCTTGAAGGCGGCGGAAATATGTCCGCCGCGCGGACAGAGTATCGGCAAGCGTTGCAACTGAACCCGGACAGTCAAGAAGCAAAGATGCGGCTAGCGGCGCTGGAGGCGAAGTGAGCAAGCAGATCGAAGTTAACCGGATTGAAGCCAGCCGGATCCCAGGTCACCAGGTTGAGGACCAGTCTCAGAGCACGCCAGGGCAAACGCTTTTGAGGGTCGAAACCAGGGTTCGCGAGGCGGACGCCGGCAAGTCGGCAACCACTGCCTGGGAAGCCAGGCTGGCGATGTTTTCAGGAAATCACTCGCTGGCTCGCCTACTCGTTCTCTGCCTGGTAATGATCATCGCCGGAACCTACGTTGGCGTCCGAGTGAATCAGAGCTGGATTGCAGTCGATGATGGAATTCTGGCCCAGAGTGCTCTGCGCGTTCTTCAAGGTCAGCTTCCGCATCGTGACTTTGTGGAAATTTATACGGGCGGCCTCAGCTTCATTCATGCCGCAGCCTTTCGCGTATTCGGAGTGAATCTGCTGTCGCTGCGGATTTGTGTGTTTTTGTTTTTTCTGGCCTGGGTTCCCGCTCTCTATTACGTTGCCCTGCGTTTCACGCCTCCCCTCGCCGCGGGAATAATTGCGTTGTTGGCGATTGCCTGGAGCTTCCCGAACTATGAGGCAGCAATGCCGTCCTGGTACAACCTGTTTTTCGCCACGTTCGGAGCGGCGGCATTGTTCCATTACCTCGACGTACGGACCAGGCGTTGGCTGTTCATCGCGGGTCTCTGCGGCGGAATCTCAATTCTCATCAAGGTAATCGGGTTTTACTACATCGCCGGCGTTCTGCTGTTCCTGGTTTTTCTGGAGCAGAGCGGCAATCGCAACGCGCAGCCGGGGACGGAGAAAAACAGCTGGGGTTACCGCGTATTCAGTGCGGGCGCATTGTTCGCGTTTCTGGGTACGCTGACCTACGTGCTTCACAGCCGGCTCGCGGCCGGCGAGTTCTACCACTTCCTGCTGCCGTCGCTCGCAGTGGTGGCGATGATTCTGCTTGGGGAGCGGAAGGCTGGCGCCGGAAACGCGGAGCGTTTTGCCGCCCTCCTGCGCCTGGTGATTCCATTTGTTTGCGGTGCGGTAACCCCCATCGTTATCTTCCTGATCCCGTATGCGCGGGTGGGCTCGGCAGGCGGCTTTTTCTCTGGAGTCAGCTCCAGCGCGATCGCCCACGCGAAAGCTTTAGCGGTGGCTCGGCCAGCCTCACCCCAGCACATTGTGGCCGTCCTGCCACTGCTGGCGTTATTGGCCGCTGGTATGTACTGGAAGGAGTTTCAGGGACGGGTTGTTGGCGCGGCCGTCGCCCTGTTCGCCGTTGTGGTGGTTGTGCGGGCTGCGCACTCTCCGTTCGTCTACTCGGGGGTGTGGTACTCGGTGGTGATGCTGACGCCCGTGGTGGTTGCGGCGGGTGTGACCTCGATCCTCGCGCTCGGCTCGCGAGATGGCGTCTCCAAACTTCAGCGCGAGCGATTGGTGTTGTTAGTGGCGTTGGCCGCGACCTGCACGCTGGTGCAGTATCCGTTTCCCGTCCCCCTTTATCTTTGCTACGCCTTGCCCTTAACTCTGCTGGCGTTAGTAGCAGTTGTGACAACTGCCCGGAAGCAGCGTGGAACCTACGTTCTGGCTTCGCTAATGGGGCTTTACCTGACGTTCGCAGTGGTGAGCCTGATTCCGCTGCATATCGCCGAATATTCGCATGTCTTCGGTCCCAGGGATCTGCTCCGCATACCGCGCGGAGGCCTGCTGATTGAAGACGAACCCTTTTGGAAGGACTTGACGATTTTCCTGCAGCAGCGTGCCCCGAACGGCTTGATGTACGCGGGCAATGACTGTCCGGAGCTTTACTTTCTAACCGGACTGAAGAACGTTACCCGCGATGATTCCGGGGCGCCGCCCGGGGAAGCGCTGAATGCGCTGCAGTCAACCGGCGTCAAGGTTGTGGTCGTCTTTGAATCCCCTTACTTCCCTTTGGCACAGACAAGTCCTGAGCTGCTCGCCGAAGTCATGAAGAGGTTTCCTCAGAGCACGCGCTTCGGACCCTTCCAGGTATTTTGGAAGCAATGATACGACACTCGGTCCATGCCGGAGGAATTCGCAACTTGGGGCTTCGACCTCGATCGGAAGTCTTCGCATGTCTACATTTGTAACCGGCCAAATATCGGTTTCCACCCGACTCGGCCAAGCCGTCAAGGCGTTGCTGAGTCATAAACGCAACCGCAGGGTGGTCCTTTCGGCCAGCGCCGGCGGGTTCCAGCGCTTAGTGCAGGTGGGCAGCACATTGGTGCTCATGCCTCTCTTACTGCGCGTGCTTGGTCCGGCTAAGTTCGGAGTCTGGGGAGCGGCGGCTTCTTTAGCCTGGTTAAGTGGACTGGTCGATATGGGAACGGGCACTGCCTTGGTGACCCTGGTGGCGCGTTCGAGCGCGTTCGACCGCGCCCAGCAAGCGCGCCGTCACATCGCAGGCGCGCTGGGCATGGGGAGCGGGTTGGCGGGCTTGATGTTATTGGCTACCTTCGTGGCCACGATCATGGCCACGGCGCAAAGCAGTGCGGGACCCTACCTTATCGCTGCTATCGGACTAGCCCTAAACCTGCCGCTGAATGCCGCGAACAACGTCTGGATGGCCCTGCAGAAAGGCTATGTCTCGGGCTTCTGGGAATTGGTGCAGACCCTGCTGACCACGGCTGGCCTGCTGGCCGCTGCCGCGCTCACCACAGACTTGCGGGTATTCGTGGCCGTGGTTTACCTGGGTCTCGTATTGGCGAATCTCGGGAGTCTGATCCACCTTTTCTGGCGTCATCCGGAACTCCGGCCGGAGGGGCTATTGGTGTCGTGGTCGGCCATGAAAGAGGTGGCGGGTCAAGGCGTGTTGTACTTCCTCCTGGCCTTGACGGGTGGTCTTTCCTTCATGCTCGACAACGTTCTGGCCCTTGGGCTTCTCGGACCTGAGGCCTCGGCTCGTATGACGATCGCGCTGCGCATTTGCATTACCGCCGTCGGCGCTCTCGCAGTCATGTCGCAGCCGCTTTGGCCGGCGTTCGCGGACGCTGCCGAGAAGGCCGACCGGAGATGGATTCGCAAGGCTCTGCTCCGCGGCTCGGCGCTGCTGTTTGGCCTTACCCTCGCGGGCTCATCGTTGCTGCTGATCTACGGTGAGCGCTTGTTGCGCTGGTGGTTGCATACTGACCTGGGTATCGGCAGCGGTCTATTATGGGCAATCTCAGCGTGGGTGGTCGCTCAGGCTCTCTTTCGCGTGCCTAACCTTCTGCTGAACGGGTTGTCGGTGCTGCGCTATCAGATCGCAGTGTTCTCGGTTGCCACACTACTGGCGTTGGCATTGAAGTTTGTGTTGGCTCCCTATTTTGGGGTTGCGGGAATCCTGTGGGGCACCAGCACGACAGTCTTTCTTGTCGTGATCCCAGCGAGCATCTGGCGGATTTTGCGCTGGGCAGCGCATCCGGCGCCGCAAGCGGGAGAATTGGCCGAGAATCGGGCAGAGGAGATTCTTGGCAATCTCGTGTCTTAAAGCGCTGGTCAGGACGCAAAGCGGAGTCGGCGAGGCGACACGGTTTTGGGTAGGGCACGGCTTCAGCCGTGCCGCCATGGGCCGACAAAAATGCGGGCTTTAGCCCCTGAGGGATGCGCCGTCCGACCTGAAAGGCATTTTTGAAACACGCTATAGGTTTACGAACCACATCACGCGGAGAACCAGAAATGACAGGACAATCTTCAGTAAACGCACCCATCAAAGCCCTGGCCTCCAGTGATTTGGTGAAATCCTGCAAATATATTGAAAAGGGCACGTATTTTGCGCTGGAAGGAGTGCGCTGCTGTGTTCACGCCTACATCGCGTCTCCAGTCATAATCACGGCTGATGAAATCAGAAACAATGCCGATATTTATAATCTGGTAGTCCAAAGAAGGCGAGATCTCTTTGCCGCCATCAATGGCTTGAGTGAGGGACCGACAGGTTCCTGCTTATCCTGCGACCACCTCAAAGAGAAGAAGTTCAAAGACGTGAACTTTGAATACCTCGGAGGAGAGCCACTGCCCGGCGGCATGGGCATACAACATTACACCCAGTGCAACGAACGATGCACCTATTGTTTGTATACGCGCGAAAACAAGTTCATCGAACCACAATACGACATACTCGGCTATCTCGAGCAATTTAGAAAAAGAGGAAAACTAAGAGGCAATAACTGGATTGATTTCAGTGGCGGAGAGCCGGCACTGCTCAAGAATCTCGATGAGATTCTGAGCTATTTTCTTAGAAACAAGTTGGGAACGGTTGTGGTGTACTCTAATGCGGTTAAGTACAGCCAGAGTATCTATGACGCCCTCAAGAGGAACAAAGTTATTCTGACGACATCTCTCGACGCTGGCTTGGCATCCACCTACAAGAAGTTGCGAGGTGTCGATGCCTATTCCAAAGTCATTGGGAACCTGATCAGGTACAGAAACAGTGGAACCAGCGGGTTGTGGCTGAAGTACGTAATCTGCGATATCAACCGAACAGAAGATGACCTATGGAGCTTCATTCTGGCGGTGCTCGCCATAAAACCCGACAAGGTTATGATATGTCCGGATTTTCCTTTTGGGGAAAAGAAGATACCGGATGAAACTGTCGCGTTTGCAGCTCGATTGTGGTACCTGCTGGAAAACTTCACTGGGTTTACGCCAGTCGATTACACGACTGCGTTCAGGGATTCGGAATACGAAAAGTACCGCACAGATCTAAAGAGCGCTCTTCAAGAGTTGAAGCGTCAAAGACCATTTGACAACGAATACAAACTCAAAGAACGGGGTTGGGTCCGCTCTTCAATGAACAGCCTGATCGTGGCCAGGGATCGGCTCTTGCGCAGTAGTGCGCGAGAGCGTATCTTGCCGGAGGATAGCGCCCGCTTGAGAGTGGCGAAAATCGCATGGAGAAAAACCCTCGGACGAATTCCGTTTCTAAGGACGTAGAAGGGTGCGAGTAGAACTGCTTACCTTATAAGCGTAGAGCCCCTAAATGAATGACCGTTACCTCGCTCGATTCACGCGGTTCCTCGGTCCTCGCGACGGGGCATTGCGCACGGCTTGCCGCCGATTGGCGATGGCAGCGAACTGCTTAAGGCATGGCGCGACTCTGTCGTTCAAGGGTGATTCCATCGATGTATCGAAGGGCAACCGCACGATCCGAATCGCGACGAAACATTTCCCGTATGCGAGCGACATGGCGCGATACTTTGAAGACTATTTCGGCTCGGTCACAGCGGCTGCCGAAAAGAACCGGTTGGTGGTTGATTACTCTCAGCCGAAGCTGCATCGTTACGCTGCTTCGGGTTTAGAGTTTGAACTGTCGTCCTTTGCCGAAGAGGAATCTGCGATCGACGGCTATTCCCGCTGGTACAAGCCGAAGTCGGGCGACACCGTTTTCGATCTCGGCGCCTATTGCGGCGTCTCCACCTATTACTTTGCGCAGATGGTCGGCCCCTCCGGCAAGGTCTATGCCTTCGAGCCGGACCCGCTGAATTTTCCATTGCTCGAAAGAAACATCGCACGTCATCGCCTCGCCAACGTTATCCCGCTACAAGTTGCCATTTCAGACAGCCCAGGTTTCGCGGATTTTCTCGCAGAAGCGTCGCTGGGGTCAAGTCTCGCTGCGCACAGCAGTCGTGGGCCCGAAGTAGCCGTTTCGCGCGTACGGACGATCACCTTCAAAGATGCCTGCGAGATGTATGGCGTCCCGGCCTTCGTCAAGATTGATATCGAAGGAGCCGAGGCCGCGGTGCTCTCTGCCGCATCAGAATTTCTCAAATCCACCCCAATCCACTTCGCTCTCGACACGAACCATGTCGTCAACGGAGAATTATCAAATGGCGCAGTCGAGGAGATTTTCCGGGCCTGTAATTATGAGGTCGAATCGTCAGCCGATTCAGGATTTATGACTACGTGGGCGCGTCCAGCCGGAAAGATTAAGACTGCTGCGTAGTCGTATTCTGTCTGCGCGCAGTGAGCGCTAGCGGCGTACCGATATGATATTTTCTTAGCAGATATGCTACCCCCTTTCATTGCGCGACCCGTGGTCCGAGCCGCGCAGCGTTTCGTCGGCTGGTTCGGATTCGAGCTCGTTGACTATAGGCCGCCCAATCGCGACATCAACGATGCGGAGTATTACCGGCCGATGTTCAGTCCGTGGCTTACTCCCGAGTGGAAGCAACGATTGCGGGCCGACGATCCCCGATCGCTCGTACCGTTGCATGCAAAATACGTGCTCTACTGTTTGGCCCTCGACGCAACCCGACGCTGCAGCGGGGAGGTCGCCGAGTGCGGCGTATACAAGGGCGGGTCGGCAAAAATCCTTGCTGAGCTTGTGCCCGACCGGCCCTTACACCTGTTCGATACCTTTGAGGGAATGCCCGCGACCGACCCGACGCGCGATCTTCACAAGGCGGGTGATTTTGCCGACACTGACCTTGCGTCTGTCCGGGAATATCTTTCCGATCACAAGAACGTAAATTGCGTGCCGGGCTTGGTCCCGGATTCACTCGAAGTCATCAAGGACCGCACTTTTTCTTTCGTGCATATTGACCTTGATATTTACTCGGCGATCAAATCGGCTTGCGAATTTTTCTATCCCAGAATGCAGCCAGGCGGCGTGTTGCTATTCGATGACTACGGTTATCCCAGTTGCCCCGGCGCTCGGGCGGCCGTGGATGAATTTTTCGCGGGCAAATCCGAGGTGCCGGTAGCAATCGCGACCGGGCAATGTTCTGTGCACAAAAGTTCAGATGCCGTCTCCATCACTTGCGTGTCTTCCGGTTCGCGTGCCTCGTAATGTATGCCCCGCGCGGACTGAATCCCGCTATTCGCCTATTTTGCGTCACGTGCCCCGGCGAGTCTGGCCACACCGGAGAGTAACAAACGCCGCAAGGGTTCACGGGGCAGGACCAGCGCCGCAACCAGGCGGCTCAACACCCTGGGGCTCCAAGACAAATAGGGAAGGCAGCCGGCCACCCAGTTCCAGGCTTGCGCCCGACTCGCTCCCCGAAGGCGGTTCCAGACGAACTGATTGGCTGTCGAGCGGCCAATATGACGACGGCAGTCAGTTTGCAAACGAGACAGATAATCGCTATCCGCGCCTGCCCGGCGAGATGCCTCGATCACCTCGTTCGCCAACCATCGTGACTCGCGCGCCCACACGGCCGGCGGCGTGCCGTGGGACATGTTGTCGTTCTGCGACCGCAAAAGAACATAGTGCGACAACACGCGAGGCGCGCAGCCAACCGGGCCGCGGAACGCCAGCTTGGTCCAATAAAACATGTCTCCGAGGATGCAATCGTCCGGTTGCGGCCCGAGTTCCAGCAGGTCCCGAACGCGCGTCACAGAGGCGCACCAGCTAACCTCCCGCCTTCCGGCGTAATGGGCCGCAAGAAAAGATGCGCCCGTTTCCAAGGGAGGGCCGACGACCGCCGGCACCAGGCAGTCTTCGTAATGCACCGCGCATCCGGTATAGACAAAAGACAATTCCGGGTGCCGATCATACAGAGCGAGAACCTCGGCCGCGAACTCCGGTTCCAGAAAGTCGTCGTCCGACAGCCCCACAAAGAACTCACCACGCGCCTGTTCGACCAGGAATTGGCCGTGTTTCGTTGCAGGTATCGTCGCTGGATGGCGGAACCTCCGCAGTCCCCGTCCCGCATAGCGCTCAATGACCGCCGGGGTGTCATCCGTTGACCCATTGTCGGAAACGATGATCTCGATGTCGGGAGAGGTCTGAGCGAGCGCGCTCTCGATCGCGCGGCCGAGCAGTGCCGCACGGTTCACAGTGGGAATGGCGATGGTCAGCCGGGGTGTCATGCGCTTCCCCGGATCAACGCAGTTTGTGCAAGTAAACTCATCGGACCTGCTAATTGTTGCCGGCAGCCGCGCCCGCGGCAAGAGCGCCTCGGCGGAGCGGTTCACCCGGCTCGTACTGGAAATTCAGTCTCTCGCGCTCGACCACCAGCGGACGGTTGTGCACCTGGGTGTGGATGTTCCCGATGTACTCGCCAATGATGCCCATGAAGAGAAGCTGGAGCGATCCCAGGAAGAACATTCCGATGGCGATGGGCGCGATGCCCAGCGTGAACTGGTGCCAGAACAACAGTTTGTATGCAAAGTAAGCCATGCCCCCCAGCAGGGAGAGCAGGGATCCAGCAAAACCCGAAAACGTGACCAGGCGCAGCGGAACCTTGGAGAGCTTGGTGATGCCGAGCATCGCGAGATCGTAAAGGGTGTAGAAATTGTTCTTCGACTTGCCACTTTTGCGGCGCTGCTGCTCGTACTGAACTTCGGTGTGGGGAAGGCCGATTTCGGCGATCATGCCCCGGAAGTAAGGGTAAGGATCGCCAAACTGGCGGACAAGGTCGATAACCTGTCGATCGTACAACCCGAAGCCGGTGAAGTTCTCGTAGGTCTCGATGTCGTCGGAGAGGCGGTTGACCAGCCGGTAAAACAGCTTGCGAACCAGAAACATCGGCGCCGCTTCGTGACTTTGATGCTTGACGGCAATGACGATGGGCATTCCCGTTTCCCACTCTTCAAGCAACTGGGCGAGAACTTCAGGTGGGTCCTGCAGATCGGACATAAGGACAATGACGGCGTCGCCGCGCGCTTGCAGGAGCGCGTGCATGGGGGAGCGAACGTGCCCGAAGTTACGCGCGTTGCGAATCACCTTGACATTCGAGTCGGCGGCGGCGATTTCGCGGAGGACGGTGAAGGTGGTGTCGCGCGACGCGTTGTCGATGAAAATGTGTTCGTAGCGGTATCGTCCGAGGCTCAACATGAGGTCACGCACGCGCTCGTAAACTTCGCGGACATTACCCTCTTCGTTATAGCAAGGCGTAACTACGCTGATGGTTTTCATGTCGTGAAGAGCGCTCACCTGTCACCGCCCGCAGTTGCCGCTTGAGCGGCGGCTTTGGGCGCCAAACCACGCTTGTAGATCAGTTCGGTGAGCGACGGGATGTTGGCATAAGGACTGTCAATGGCGTCGATCATGATGGGCTGATCTTTGGCCACGGGTTTCAGGATAACTTCGCCACGCATCAGTTCGCGACAGGAAATTTGTCCCTGCTGGAGCGGAATAGCCAGGTAAACGTCGGCATCCTGCAGAACGTGGCCCACGGGAAGATCGCGTGTGGCGTAGACTCCGCGGACAAGCGAGTCGAGATAGGCGATTTCTTTTTGCGGCGGCAGACGTTTCTGCGTGCCCGGAGCTCCGCACATTCTCTTGGCGCGATGAAACGCTTTGAACCAGGTGTCGATCTGCTCCGGCACCGAGCAGTACGGAGAAACTGTCATACCCTCGGTCTGGATGTCAACGTGGCGCTCAAAGGTCCGCGCGCCTTTTGCATAAGCCATGAGGATGGATGAAGTCCAGTCGTGGTACTCGTGCGTGGAAAATCCGATGATGTGATTGGGATAGCGGCTGCGGAGAAAGTCGATCTGGTTGAGTTCGAGATCGCAGTCCTCGGAGGGATAGAGCGAGACGCAGTGATTGATGGCCAAGGGAATGTGACGATTGTCGAAAAACGTAACCAGGTCGTCGATGTCCTTGAGTGAAGAGCCGCCAGTAGAAACGACGATCGGCTTTTTCGTCTTCGCCATTCTTTCGATCAGAATCCAATCGTTGCAGTCCGAGCTGGCGATTTTGAGGATGGAGACACCGAGCTCGCAGCATAAGTCGACGGAACCCTCGTCGAACGGAGTTGCCATCGGGATGCAACTGGCTTCGCGGATGGCTTGTACCAGTGTGGCGAAATCCTCCAACTGGAGGCGCGTGTCGAGCGTTTTCTTGATGTAGCGGATATCGTCGCGGTGGCGAAAGTCCCGGTGAATGAAGCTGTCGACGTCGCGCAATTGCAGCTTGATGGCGGCGCGCACGTTATTGAAGCGTGCCACCTGCGCATAGTTGCCGATGATCTTCAGGCCCCGCTGCAGGTCGCCCAGGTGGTTATTGGCCACTTCGAGTACGAATAACTCGTCGAATATGTCGTTGCCAGTCATGATCTTACTCGCCTGTTCAGTTCCTTGTGCCGTGGCTGTGAAAAGCACGGTTTATCAGTATGGTAATGTCCTTATTCCTCGATGACATTGTCCATTAGTTCAGTCTCACTCAGGAAAGGGTACATGTCCTCTAGAGTAGGCGAAACGATCCGCCCATCGGATAACTGCCGGGCCCGTGAACGCGGCTCGAACTCTTGGTTCGGATCGAGCACAACATCGATTAACGCTGGCCCATCGGCCGCGAGCGCGAGGTCGATTTCCGCCAGTTGTGACTCGCGGTCGATGCGGATCGATGGAATCCCATAGGCGCAAGCCACCTTGACCATGTTCGGCAAGGAAACTCCGCTGCCCGCGCTCTCCCCAGTTAGGCGGCCGAAAAAGCTGGATTGCGTCATGCGCATGGAAAGATAGCCGGAGTTATTCAGGACAAAGATCTTGACTGGTAAGTGGTGATGAACTACAGTCTGTAACTCTTGGATGTTCATTTGAATGCTGCCGTCTCCGGCGAGGCAGATGACGCGCTTCCCGCTGCGGGCGACGGCCGCTCCGATGGCGGCAGGCAGGTCGTATCCCATGGAAGCGGATCCGGAATTGGAGATAAGTCGCTGGTTCTTGCGCAACCGCATGGTCTGAAAAGGCACAATGCAGGAGGTTGCATTGCCACAGATCATGACATCGTCGTCGGCGAGCCGGGCCGAGAGTTGCTCGATGAAGTAGTAAGGATTCAAGGGCGGCCCCGGCTGGCGCTGGTGGTCCTGCACGACTGGGTAGCGTTGGACGCGTTCACGGCACCAGGCGAGCCATGGAGCGTGAACTCCAGAGCGGTAGTTTGTGGCGTCAACCTGACGTAAGAGTTCTCGCAGAAACCGCTTGAGATCGCAGTGGATGGCCATGTCCGGCTGGATGGTCGGTTTGTGAAACTCGGCGTCGTCGATATCGACCTGTATCTTGAAGGCGCGCGGCGCGAACGATTGCCAGTTATAACTGGTTTGGCGGATGCTGAGGCGCGATCCGAGGATCAATAGAACGTCGGCATTTTGTACCGTGAAGTTTCCGGCGCGATCGCCGATAGTGCCCTGGCGTCCGCAAAAGAGCGGGTCATCGGAGGCGATCAGATCATTAGTCCAGGCGGTGGTTACGGGCACGCCTAGCCGGTGAATAAGCTCGTCGAATTCGGCGGCTGCGTGGGCGGCGCGGACGCCGGTGCCGGCGAGGATCACCGGGCGCTTTGCATTTCGGATGCGGTCGAGGACTTCGCGGCAATCGGAATTCAGCCGCGACGCATCCCCGGCGATCTGCTGTGCGGCTTCGTCCTCTGCCGGATCGTAGCCGCGAAGAGTGGCCGGATCGATGGCCGCGGCCTGCACATCGACCGGAATATCAAGCCAGCAAGGGCCAGGGCGTCCACTCTGCGCGAGGTGCCAGGCGCGCTCGAGGTGATAGCGGATGGAGAAGGGATCGTCGATCATCACCGCGTACTTGGTGATTTTCTCAACGATGGCGATGATGTCGGCTTCCTGGTCTCCAAGCTGGCGCAGCCCAGTGATGCCCTGGGCGCGCATGCAGGTTTCGCGTTTGACCTGTCCGGAAACGACCAGCATCGGGATGGAGTCGGTCCACGCCCCGAAAACTCCGTTGAGAGCGTTGATACCGCCGGGCCCGGTGGTGACGTTAACTACGCCCGGCCGGCCGCTGATGCGGGCGTAAGCTTCGGCGGCCATCGCGGAAGCTTGTTCATGATGATTGCAAACGTACTGAATGCGCGGCTCCTTGCTAATCGAGTCGTTGAGGTGCATGGCGCCGCCGCCGACGACGAGAAAGATGTGGCGCACTCCCCAATCGGCGAGCCGCTCGACCATGTAGTCGGAAAGCTTCATGAGCGGCGGTCCTCGGAGTGAACTGCGGATTGGGCCTCGGAGTTCGAGTTCTGGAGCAGCGAGAGAACGGGATTGCCGAGACCGAGACGCCGGATTTGGGCGCTGATTTCGTCGGCGTGCAACAAGGTGGCGATGATGATGGGCTCACGGGGAGCGGCGATTTCCTGCGCGCCAATTTCCTGCGGACCAATGATGGGCGCGCCCGCCAGCGTCCTGCCTCTGAGAATGGGATTGTTGTCCACCAGAGCGCGAACTTCGATTTGCGCGAGACAGGGAAGGGCGAGGAGCTTCATCGCGAATTGCCCGGCACCCCAAAGAATGACGCGCTGGGTGTTTGCCAGCAGGCTGGCTAAGTGCTGGTTGATCCTTTCCATCTGCTCGGTGGAATGCTGGATATAGTCAGCAATCCTGGACGGTAACTCCTGATCGCAAACGACTACGTGTTCGTCCGCAGTTCCGCCGGGGTCGCGGAAAAGTCCGAAGACAGCCGGGTAATGCGTGTCTTCCGCGGTCTGGAGCACTTTCTGTTCCACCAGCATGGACTGGAAGCCGAAGCGGCGGGCGGTGTTTTCGAGAGCACGCGCTGAAAAGTGATTGATGTGCTCGGTATTGAATTCCTGGAAAGGCGCGTAGAGATAGTCGTCGTAACGGGTGGCGTCGGGAGTCTCGAGATACAAGTAGCCTCCCGGCGCGAGAAGACGGCGAGCGGCGGTGAAGAATGCGGGGATGTCGTAAACGTGTTCGAGCACGTGACTGAACACGACGCAATCGAACTTGGGCATGCGCGCGAGAGCCGAGGCGGTCGATATGGTCCCGACGTAGGCCTCAAAGCCACGCTCGTGGCACGCGGCCGCGCTGCGCGGCGAAGGATCGAGCCCGGCCACGGCTGTGAATCCCTGGTCGCGGAGGGCCGTGAGCAGCCCGCCCGTGGCGCAGCCGGCGTCGAGGATGCTGGCGGCTCGTGAAGGCAGGGCGCGGGCAATGTCGGAGGCGGTGATGGCGAGCCGAGCGGCGTCGTAAGTAGAAAGGCCGCTGCCGGTCGCGGTCGCCGAGTCGTCGTACTTCGACCACTCCGAATAGAAACGATCGTAGTCGTGCTGGGTAGCGGCGGGATCGGCGTAGACGAAACCGCAGCGGCGGCACACGGTGACGTTGTACTCGCTGGGCAGGGGATAGCCGTCGGGAACGATGAATCGCTGGCGATGGCAGATCGTGTTTCCAGTTGCGCCGCAAGCGCCGCATGCGCGATGGGGCTGAGGACTGAGAGCGGCAGCGCTATGCATGGGTCCCTCGGGCGGTAAGTTCTGGTCCGGGAATTCCGTGTCCGGAGAATGTGTTTCCGGAAAACCATGCGTGGCTGCGGCAGATGGCTTCGCGCAACGGTACCTCGGCGCGCAGGCCCAACTCTTCGCGCGCTCGCGCCGTGCAGGGTACATAGCGGTGCACATTGGTGCCAGGCGCTGCCGTGGCAGCGATGTTGACGTCAACTACGGGTGGCAGCGCGGCGGCGACTTCGCGCGCCAGGGCGGCGATGTTCACGGCCTCTTCTGATCCGACGTTATAGGCGCGGCAAGATTGTCCCTGGAAGAGAATGGTCCAGAGCCAGACCATTAGGTCCGACGCGTAAAGATAGGAACGCACTGGCGAGCCGTCTCCCCGCACGCGAATCGGGCCTTGGTGCAGTCGATCGGCGATGAAGTTGCCGATGGCGAAATGCGCGTCGAGTTTCATGTAAGGGCCGACGAAAGCAAAGCAGCGCGCGACCGTGGTCGCTAAGCGGGGCGAAGCACCCAGCGAGCACAGCATTTCTGCCGAGCGCTTGCCTTCGGCGTAGGCATTCCGAGGATCGAGAGGATCGGGCCCACCTGTGAAGGATTCACCGACGTGGCTGAGCTGCGGCGGCTGGTTCCCGTAAACTGCGCCCGAACTGACGAGTAGAAATCTGGTAGCCGAACTGGCGATGGAGAACTGCAGCGCGCGGCGTGTCCCTTCGACAATCGTGTCGAACATCACGCGGGGGGCTTGGTTGTTCAGCGCGGCGCTGGCGTCGGTCGCGGCATGGATGACGTGCGAAAATGCGCCTTGGGGAAAATCGCCGTGACGAACGTCGGCGGCGTGCAAGCTGATCGCTGGATCTTCCGCCAGGTGCGGCGCTCTCTCAACCAGCAGTGCCGGATGCCGGGATAGCCCGACCGCGCGGGCGTTGAGATGCAGACGGCGGTTCGCCCAGGCGAAGCTCTCGAGCAGCCAGCATCCGAAGAATCCGGTGGCGCCCGTGATCAGGATGCGCTGGCTGTGCAACTCCTGCCACAGAGGCTCGGTTCGCGCGAGGATGCGGTCGAGATCCTGTGCCAGCCGGTTTGTCATGGTTGCCTGACTCATGGTTGCGTGGCCTATGCTCCGTGAACGGCAGAGACGGCTCGTGGAATCTGGTGGAAAGTCTCGGCCATGTAATCGATCATCGCTTGCGTGATGCCCGGATAGAGGCCGACCCAGAAAACGTTGTTCATTACAAAGTCGGTATTCCGCAAATCGCCGATCACCCGCCGCTGAATGTCGCGATAAGCGGGCTGACGAAGCAGGTTGCCGCCGAAGAGCAGGCGGGTGGCGATGTTTCGCGATTCCAGGAAGCGCACGACCTGGCTGCGAGTTGTCGGCGCATCTTGGCGTACCGCGAGCGGAAAGCCGAACCAGCTTGGCTCCGAATGCTCGGTCGCTTTGGGCAAGATGAAGATGTCGTCGAGATCGCTCAGGGCGGCGTGAAGTTTGGCGAAATTCGCGCGCCGGGCCGCGATGAAGCCCGGCAGCTTCTTCAGTTGCGCGACCCCGACGGCGGCTTGCATGTCGGTCGCTTTCAGGTTGTAGCCGATGTGGCTGTAAATATATTTGTGGTCGTATCCGCTCGGCAGATCGCCCAGTTTCCATTCAAAGCGGCAACCGCAAGTATTGGATTTTCCGGGATCGCACCAGCAGTCGCGGCCCCAGTCGCGAAAAGACTCGGCTAGCTTCTTGAGCGCAGGAGACTGGGTAAGCACACATCCGCCTTCGCCCATGGTGATGTGGTGCGCGGGATAAAAGCTGGTGGTGGCGAAGTGGCCAAAGGTCCCAACGGCGCGCCCTCTGTAGAGAGATCCAACGGCATCGCAACAGTCCTCAATCACCCAGAGATTGTGTTTAGTCGCCAGCTTCATGACGGCATCGAGGTCAAACGGATTGCCCAGCGTGTGCGCCAGCATGATGGCTTTGGTGCGATCGGAAACTGCGGCTTCCAGTTGAGTTATATCGACGTTGTAAGTGGGAAGCTGAACGTCAACGAAGACCGGGATAAGTCCGTTCTGAATAATGGGATTAACGGTTGTGGGAAATCCAGCAGCCACGGTAATGACTTCGTCTCCGGCAGAGAGCGCGCGATCGCCAAGTGACGGCGAAGTTAGGCATGAAAGAGCCGCGAGGTTGGCGGACGATCCGGAGTTGACAAGCGAAGCACAGCGCACGCCCATGAAGGCGGCAAATTCGCGTTCGAACTGAGCGGCAAAGCGGCCGGTGGTGAGCCATGCGTCAAGCGAGGCCTCGACCAACAATTCAAGTTCGGTCGAGTCAAAGACTCTTCCCGACACGGGTACGCTGCTCTGGCCGGGCACGAACTCCTGCGGAGCCAGCGCGACGTCGTAATACTGCCTTACGATCGCGCGAACTTCGTTACGGAGTTGGCCGGCAGTTTTGGTCGTCGCGATTGTCCTTGCCATGGTCGAGTTATCCCCTGCCTGCATGCGCTATTGCGGCGGGCGCGCCCAGAAACTCGCGGTACCAGGCGAGGGTGCGATCGAGTCCGGACTCGAGCGTGAACTGCGGCCGCCAGTTGAGCTCGGTGCGGGCGCGCTCGGCGCTCAGGAACTGATGGCGAATTTCGTTGCTCGCCTGGTTGAGCACTTCCGGCCGCAGAGAAGACTTCATCTTCCGCAGAATCAGTTCGACCATTTCGAGTACGCTGACCTGGCTTTCATTGGAAAAATTAAAGGCTCGACCGCGCAGGGCGGCATCGCAGGCGAGACGCTCGGCGAGCAGCATGTATGCGGCCGCGCCATCTTCGATGTAAAAATAGTCGCGGACGAACTTACCGTCCGAGCGCACCACGGGCCGTTCTTTTCGGATGACCGAGCGAATCGTGCCCGGGACCACGCGGTTCCAGTTCAGGTCGCCGCCGCCGTAAAAATTTCCGCAGCGCGTGATCGCGACCGGCAGGTTATAACTGGCCGCATAAGTCTGGGCGATCAGATCGGCGCACGACTTACTAACATCGTAGGGATGGCGGCCTTCGAGCGGCATCGCCTCGTTGTAAGGGAGATGTTTCTGATCACCGTAGGCCTTATCGGAGGACGCCACCACAATCGACGAGACCTTGGGAGAGCGGCGGCAAGCCTCAAGCAGATTCCAGGTGCCCTCGATATTGGTGGAAAGAGTCGAGAGCGGGTTGCGATTGGCGATACCGACGATGGTCTGGGCCGCCAGGTGAAAGACGACTTCAACTTCGTACTCGCCGAGGGTGCGCTCGACGAGATCACGGTCGATGATATCGCCGCGCACGGTATTGACTTGCTCAATGCGTTGGCTGCGCACGAGTTCGCTCTGTGGAACCCAGTCGCGCACCAGGCAAACAACATTCGAGCCGGCGTCAATAAGTTGCGGCACAAGCCACGATCCGAGCAACCCGGTGCCGCCAGTGACGAAGACAGAGCGATCTCGCCAAAATGAATTCATTCCGACCACACTTTCCAGGGGGTTTGCTCACTCGCCCAAAGCTCATTCAGGTACTGGTATTCGCGGTAAGTGTCCATGGCGAAGAAGAACCCGTCATGCCGGTACGCCATGAGTTGACCTTCACGGGCGAGGCGCTCCATAGGTTCACGTTCGAGGACGCATTCCGGGCCGCCGAGGTAATCGAGCACGCGGCGGTTGAAGACGAAGAATCCGGCGCTAATCAGGCCGTTCGCTTTCGGTTTCTCCATGAAGCGCTGAACCTGGCCCTGGGCACCGGTTTCGAGCACTCCGAAGCGAGAGACGGGCGGTACTGCGGTGACGGTTGCGAGGCGGCCGTGCTGGCGATGAAATTCGAGCAGGCTGCCGATGTTGACGTCGCTGAGCCCGTCGCCGTAGGTGAGAAGAAACGTGTCGTCGTTTTCGAGATAGCGGCCGACGCGCTTCAAACGTCCACCCGTTTTGGTTTCGAGGCCGGTGTCGGCGAGGGTGACGGCGAAATTCTGCTCGTGATGAGCGCCCATGAACTCGATGTGCGATTGGCGGCCGAGGCAGATGGTGAAGTCGCTATTCATGGCTTCATAGTTCAGGAAGTAATCCTTGATCATGTTGCCGCGATATCCGAGGCAGAGGATGAACTCGCGCATTCCGTAGTGCGCGTAAATCTTCATGATGTGCCAGAGGATGGGACGGCCCCCGATCTCCACCATCGGTTTGGGGCGGAATTCAGTCTCTTCCCGAAGACGGGTACCTAATCCACCGCACAGAACGACAACCTTCATAATCTGGGTTCCCTGGCAGCGTCGCGGCAGCGCATGCCAGCGCGTTCTCTCTTCGGTCTGCGGGACTTACACAAAGCCCGCAGATCAGTTATCCCACACGCGAACGATTACCGCAGGATTACGAAAGTCACCCGCGAGGAAGTCCTGATTCCAGCGCCAGATACGGCTGGCAGAGGATAGTTGAGATCCATAAGGATGGGTCTGTGAGTCAACAACAAGCAGCGTAGTAGCCAGATAACGGGGTCCGAAGGTTACTATCGTCACCTGTCTTGCGCAGGATTTACTTCCGCGGTAGTTAGTCGAGAGGATCCAACCTATCACGATTGGGCGGGGGCTGCGGCTCGTTTGGGAAAGATGTTGCCTACGCGGCGGATTTCGGCGCCCACGGCTTTTAGCTTTTCTTCGATGTGCTCGTAGCCGCGGTCCAGGTGATAGACGCGGTCGATGATAGTCTCGCCGTCGGCGACCAGGGCGGCCAGCACGAGCGAGGCGGAGGCGCGCAGGTCCGAGGCGAGCACGGCGGCGGCGCTCAGCGGAGTTCCGCCGCGGACGATGGCTCGCCGCCCTTCGATCTTGATGTTGGCGCCCATGCGGACCAGTTCCTGCGCGTGCATGAAGCGGTTCTCGAAAATATTTTCCGTGATGATCGACGTGCCCGCGGCCTGCGTGGTGAGCGCCATGTATTGCGCCTGCATGTCGGTGGGGAAACCGGGATATTCTTCGGTGCTCATGTCCGCGGCTTGGTGCGGCTGATCGCCCATGACCCGGACGGAGTCGGCTTTCACCGTGGTCTTCACGCCGGTTTCCGCGAGCTTTTGCAAAATGGCGGTGAGGTGCGCGGGATCGCATCCGGCGACGTTGACGTCTCCGCCGGTAAGCGCTCCGGCGACGATGAAAGTTCCAGCCTCGATGCGGTCGGGGATGATGCGGTGCCTGGCGCCGTGCAGCTTGGCGACGCCCTTGACGCGAATCGTGGGCGTGCCCGCGCCTTGGATCTTGGCGCCCATCGCGTTGAGCAGCGCGGCCAAGTCCGCGACTTCCGGTTCACGGGCGCAGTTCTGCATAACGGTCTCGCCATCGGCAAGCGTGGCGGCCATAAGCAGGTCTTCGGTGCCGGTGACGGTGATTCTGTCGAAGACAACCTCAGCGCCACGCAGGCGGTCGGTTACAGCCTCGACATAGCCGTGCTCCTGCGTAATTTTCGCGCCCAGACGTTCCAGACCCTTGATGTGGAGGTCGATGGGGCGGGCGCCAATGGCGCATCCTCCGGGCAACGAGACGCGGGCGTGTCCACACCGCGCTACCAGCGGCCCCAGCACGAGCGTGGAGGCTCGCATGGTCTTGACCAGTTCATAAGACGCTTCGGGAGCGGCGAGCGTGTGCGCGCAAATCGTTGTCCGATGATGGGCGCGTCCGTAGCCGAGTTCAACTTCGGCGCCCATGGCGGCGAGCAGCCTGCGCGTGGTCTCGATGTCGCGCACCTGCGGAATGTTTTCGAGAATCACCGGTTCGTCGGTGAGCAAAGCTGCCGCCATGCAAGGGAGCGCGGCGTTCTTCGCGCCACTGATGCGGACTGTCCCCAGCAGCGGGTTGCCGCCGCGGATTACGAGCTTATCCATAGAGTACGTAATCTCCGAAAAATGAGCGCCGCTTTCATTCTAACGAGGATTGCCGGACGGATGCTGCCAAAAATCCGTCTGGAACTCCGGTCGCACACTTTCCCCCAGTGAACCGGAGCCTGCCCTGAGCGAAGTCGAAGGGTGTCCCCAGTGTTTACGCTTTTCGCTGTCACAATCTAAAACTCCTATCCACGCTTCGCCAGCGCTATCGCTCTGCGTACTTGACCCTGAGATTCTCTCAGGGCAGCGGCAGCGCAAGCGTGGCTGACTCCAGTCTTGGCCATCACCATTGCTACGGGGACGCGGCCTCCGGTGGCGGCGAGTAGCTTGCGCGCGGCGGAGTGGCCAAGTCCAGCGGCTTTTTCCAGGATGCCCACTCCACGTTCGACCAGTTTCTCGTTCTTTGGGCTGACGTTGACCATCAGGTTGCCGTAGACGTAGCCGAGACGGGCCATTGCGCCAGTCGTGAGCATGTTCAGGATCATCTTCTGCGCGGTGCCAGCTTTCATGCGGGTAGAGCCCGCGACAACCTCCGCACCGACCTCCGCGACGATAGCCACGTGCGCGGCCTTGCCGAGCGGGGATTTCGGGTTGCAGACAACAGCCACGGTCATTGCTCCACGCGCGCGCGCATATTCGATGGCGGCGATGGTAAAAGGAGTGCGTCCGCTGGCAGCGATGCCGACGACGACATCTTTTCTTGTGGGCTTCTTCTTCGCGATGGCTCTGCGGCCCAGTTCGCGGGAGTCCTCGTCGGCTTCCACGGCTGCCCCCAGCGCTTTCGGACCGCCGGCGATGATGAATTGGACCATGCGCGGGTCGACGTCAAAGGTGGGCGGACATTCGACGGCGTCGAGGGCGGCGATGCGTCCGCTGGTGCCGGTGCCGACGTAGATGAGGCGTCCGCCCTGAGAAAGTGCCGCCGCGATCAGGTCGATCGCTTGCGCGATTTGCCGGAGCGCGCCCTTCACAGCGCCGGCGACCTTGGCATCTTCACGGTTGATGATGCGGGCGATTTCGAGTGCCGACTTCCGATCGAGATCGGCCGAGGCGGAGTTTGTTTTCTCGGTGCCGAGGCGGCGCAGCTCTACGCCAGTTGTTGTACGCTTCGAAGCTGTGCGAATGAAAGCGTTGCGTTTCAAGGTTTCCCCAAGACTTCCATCACCGCGTCATGAAACGACGGACGCACCTGCTTGATTGCCTGGTTCTGGCAGTCCGGCCAGGTGCGGTTGGTTAGCAAAGCTATCGAAAGTTGGCGGTCTGGGTCGATCCACAGGGATGTGCCGGTGTAACCGAGATGTCCAAAGGAGCGGGGCGAAAAGTATTTTCCGGATTGCGATGGTGCCGACGGCGTGTCCCAGCCCAGCGCGCGGGATGTGCCTTCGGGCGCGGATTCTCGCCGCGAAAACAGTTCGATGGTCGAGGAGCGCAGGATGGGGTGTCCGCCGTTGAGCATGGCGTGGGCGAAGATGGCGAGATCTTCGGCGGTGGAGAACAGGCCGGCATGTCCGGCGACGCCGCCGAGCACGCTCGCGTTTTCGTCCTGCACCTCGCCTTGAATGATGCGGTGGCGGAAGGTGCGATCGTCGGCGGTTGGCGGGATGCAATCCCTCAAGGCGGGCGTGGGATTGAAGGTCGTGTGCGTCATGCCGAGCGGGCCGAAGATTTCGCGCTGGCAAAATGCGTCAAGAGATTCGTCGGCCAGGCGTTCGAGGGCGACGCCGAGAATGATGAAGCCGATGTCGCTGTATTCGGCGCGCGCGCCGGGGGCGGCGGCAAGCGGGGTGGTGAAGGCGGCTTGCAGAAGGTCTTCGCGAGTCTGAGCGCGCAGGAAGAGCTTTTCGTAGGCAGGCAGGCCGGAGCTGTGTGCCAGCAGCATGCGCAGAGTGATTTCGCGGCGCCGCGAGGCATCATCAGCGAATGGGCCGGCAAATTCGGGGACGATGGCGCGTGACCGGGGCGTCGAGATCGAGCAGTCCCCGCTCGTAAAGGATCATGGCCGCCGCGGTTGTGGCCACGACTTTTGGTGAGCGAAGCGAGATCGAAGATGCTCGCAGTCGTGACTTGAGGCGAAGCCGGATCGTAGGTAAAACGGCCAAGCGCTTTTTGGGCAACGAGCTCTCCGCAAAAAGTGACGGCGAGCAAGCAGGCGGGGAAGGCGCGGGCCGCGATGGCCTTTTCCAGGATGCCGAAAGCGCTCGCAAACCGGTCATCTTGCGCGTCGAAATTGCGCACGAGGAAGGAAAAACCAGCGTTTCGATTGGGCAGCGTCAGGTTCAAGGGTGTTTTGTGAACTGATGGGGTTATAGCAAAGGCGGCGGCAGGAGGCAAACGGGGAGTTACCTTGAGAGCATCGTTTGTAACGTTCAGCCTTGAGCCGCATCTCCGCGGTCATGTAGAGTCACAGCAGACGTGAAACACTTGCCGAAAAATTTGCTGTTCTTCGCTCTCCTCTTTTCTGCCGCCGCGTTCTCCCAGACCTCGCTGGATTCGCGCCTCGCCGTTCTCGATCCCATCGTCAACGAGGCCATCGCCGGGCAAGAGATTCCAGGCGCGGTGCTCGTCGTCGGCCACGACGGGCAGGTGGTGTATCGCAAGGCGTACGGCAGTCGCGCGCTCGAACCTCGGCGGGAGGCGATGACGCTCGATACGGTGTTTGATTGCGCGTCGCTGACCAAGGTGGTCGCAACCACGACGGCGATCATGCAGCTTTGGGAGCAGGGAAAGTTTCGCATGAACGATCCGGTCGCGAAGTATCTTCCCGAGTTTGGGCAGAACGGAAAGCAGGACATTACGATCCGCGAGTTGCTGGTGCATTATTCGGGGCTCGCTCCGGATCTGGATTTGACGAAGAAGTGGGAAGGAAAAGAGACGGCGTATCGGATGGCGTTTGAGGGGGCTCCGGAGCGGCCTCCGGGCGCGGCGTTTGCTTATAGCGATATCAACTTCGTGGTGCTGGGAGCGCTAGTGGAGCGGATTTCGGGCGAGCCGCTCGATGAGTATGCGGCGAAGCATATTTTTGGGCCGCTGGGTATGAAGGAGACGCGGTTCGGCTCGCCGCATTCGCGGGAGCCGCGCATTGCTCCGACCCGCGTGGCTCCAACCGAAGAGGATGAGAACCATCGCCTGCTGCGCGGCGTCGTGCACGACCCCACGGCGCGCCGGATGGGCGGCGTGGCGGGTCATGCGGGATTATTTTCCACCGCCGGCGATCTGGCGCTTTTTGCGCAGGCTTTGCTCGATGGCGGGCGAGGCGTACTGACTCCGGCGACGATTGCGAAGATGACTGCGCCACAGCAGCCAGTGAATGGTACGGCGGTGCGGGGATTTGGGTGGGACATCGATTCTCCGTTTTCCACCAACCGCGGAGAACTGCTTCCAGTGGGCGGTTACGGGCACACGGGATTCACGGGGACTTCGCTGTGGATCGATCCAGCGACGAAAACTTATATCGTGCTGCTGACGAACGCGGTACACATGAACATGGTGTACCTGAACACGCCGCCGCCGAAGGAGAAAGAGAAGGGAAGCGCGGTCGCGCTGCGGACGAAGGTCGCGACCGCGGTCGCGGCGGCGCTGGCGCTCGATCCCTCTGAAGCGGAGAAGATGCGGATTGCATCCATCACCGGCTACAACGAAATGCAAAGCGCGGCGCGCAAGCTGGCGGTGCGGAATGGAACGGTAAAGACGGGAATTGACGTGATTGAGGAGACGAAGTTCGCGGCGCTGCATCCGGCCAGGGGCGCGGCTCCACGCAGCATCGGGCTGCTGACGAATCAGACCGGCATCGACTCGGAAGGGCGGCGAACGATTGACGTGCTGGCCAACGTGCCCGGGATTTCGCTGGATGCAATTTTCAGTCCGGAGCATGGGGTGACAGGAACGCTGGACACGACGGACATCAAGAATGCCAAGGATGCGGCGACGGGAGTTGCGGTCTATAGCGTGTACGGGGCGAGCGACGCGGCGCGGCGTCCGCCGCCGGACTTGCTGAAGCGGCTGGATGCGGTGGTGATCGATCTGGCGGATGCGGGCGCGCGCTTTTACACATACGAGACTACGGCAGGATATTTTCTGGAGGCGGCCGCGAAGGCGGGGATTGAAGTGATCATTCTGGATCGGCCGAATCCGATAACGGGTTCGTTTGTGCAGGGGCCGGTCTCCGATGAGGGGCGGGAGAGTTTTACGAATTACTTTCCCGAGCCGGTGCGCCACGGGATGACTTTGGGTGAGCTCGGAAAAATGTTCAATGCCGAGCGCCACATTGGGGCGCGGCTCGAGGTGGTTGCGATCGAAGGCTGGCAGCCGCGGGGACTGGTTCGATTCGACCGGCCTCGCGTGGGTGAATCCTTCGCCCAATTTGCGGAATTTGACCGAAGCGGCGCTTTATCCGGGCGTGGCGCTGATTGAAGGGACGAATGTCTCGGTGGGGCGAGGGACCGATACGCCCTTCGAAGTGGTGGGCGCGCCTTGGATCAAGAGCAGGGAATTGGCCGCCTACTTGAACGCCCGCGATATTCAAAGTGTGCGGTTCGTGCCGGTTGATTTCACTCCATCATCGAGTACCTTTGCCGGAGAAAGGTGTGAAGGCGTGAACCTGATGGTTCTCGATCGCAATGCTCTGGATTCGCCAGAATTGGGAATTGAGCTGGCGTCGGCGCTGCACAAGCTGTATCCGAACGGCTTCAAGCTGGAGCGGATGGCGGATCTGCTGGTCAATCAGGCGGTCTTCGGAGCGATCGAAGCGGGAGAAGATCCGAGACGGATCGCCGAGGACTGGCAGGAGCGGCTGGAGGAATTTGTGCGCCTCCGCGAAAAATATTTGTTGTATAAGTAGCGCGCCCATAACCTTTACCGGACGCACTGAGATCTCGTTCGCAACCCGTCGTTCGTAACCGCCGTTCGCCACCCGTGGTCTCGCGCGTACTCCTCAGCTACAATGGCCCCTTGGTGCCCAGGTTGGCCATGACCGAAAATCTGCTTCTCATCCCGAGTCCGTTTTACCGTTGCGCCGGCCCGAATTGCGGGGTGCTGAAAGGCGGGAGCGACCGCTGGTGGATCATGTGGAGCTCGTTTGGCGATTATGAATTGCCGGTGATGCACCTGGCGCCGTGGGACGAAAAGCTCGCGGTGCAGGAAGGCGCTTTGCATGTTTGCGGCGAGGGCTGCGCCCAGAAACTCCAGTCGCAGTTCATGGGCAATGTGATCGAGAACCGGACGCGCCGAAGTAACGGTTAGGGCGGCCTGGCGCAAGAATAACTATCCCCGGTTTCTCAGCCAACGTTTCGTAGCTGGAGTTTTCCGGCTAACCAGCGCTTTGCCAGGCGCATCTGAATTTGCAAGCGGGTTGCTGAATTTTGTTGAAGAGGTAGTCCTTCGATGAGAATCCGTGCTGCTTCTATCGCAGTTTTGCTGCTGGCGGGAATCGCGGCGGCACAGTCGTCTCCAGCCCCGGACCCGGCTGCTCCTTCGGCAAAGTCTCCGAAGCCTACACTGACCATTCCAGCGGGAACGAGGGTTCCACTATCGCTGAAGCAGGCGATCTCGACGAAGACGGCTAAAGACGGCGACCCCGTGTACGCGGAGATTGCCTTTCCGTTCGTGGTCAACGAGCGGGTCGTGATCCCGGCGGGCACCTACATTCAGGGAAAGATCGAGCGCGTGCAGCGCGGTGGCCATGTAAAGGGGCGCGCCGAGCTGCTGATCCACTTCACCTCGATGATTTATCCCAACGGCTATACCGTGATGCTGGGGGGCTCGGTCGAGAACACGCCTGGAGCCGAGAAAACGTCAATGAAAGATTCGGAAGGGACGATTCGCCAGGACAGCGAAGCCGGAAGAAAAGCTAAGGAAACTGCCGAAGGGGCAACCACGGGAGCGGTGATCGGCGCGATAACCAACGGAGGCAAGGGAGCCGGGATCGGTGCGGGAATTGGAGGAGTCACTGGGCTGGCGATTGGAATGCTCTCGCGCGGCGCCGATGTCAGGCTGGAGCCGGGAACTTCGATCGAAATGGAGATCCAGCGCGAAGTGACGGTGGATGCCAGCCGGGTTTCCTCACGCGCGTGAGGTCATTGTCCGCAACGACTAGGGTCGCGACCGACCCCTAGTCGATTCACCGCTGGGTAATTCTTTTGCAGCGCTCGTTTCTCGTTCTTCGTTCGCGGACAAGCCCGTCCGCGCCCCATCGGCTACTTCAATACAAACATAGCGTTCACGTGCGCGGTCACCGTCACGTTCTGAGGCGAGAACTCCTCGGTCGGGGCGGGGCCCGGTGCTGCCATCGCCATGGGCATGGCACGCCGCGGCGTGGGCGCGAGCACGCGAATGTTCTCGAAGGTATCGACGGAGGCGTAGGAAAGTTCGCCGAGCATGCGTCCGCTGGCATTGGCCAGAGACTGCGCGGAAGCGCGGGCGCGCCGGTAGGCGTCGGCGACGGCTTTGCTCTTGGCCTCCTCGGTCGAGTCCAGCGTGTAGCTGAGCGACTGGCTTTCACCGACGCTGGCGTCGGCAAGTTGCTGGGTGACCGGGCCGATCTTGGAAAAATCCTTGAGCTTCAAGCTGACGCTGGTCGTGACCTGGTAGCCGATGACCTTGTGCTTCGGGTTTTTCCAGTCGTACTGAGGATTCACCGAAAAAAACCCGATTTCCGCCGACTTGGGATCGATGCCGTTGGCGCGCAGAACCTGGCGCGCGGCCTCGGCTTGTTTAGCGGCCTGGTCGTAGGCGTCTTTAGCGTTGTCGGCTTGCGCCGAGATGTTGAACTGGATGAGCGCGGTGTCCGGCGCAGTTTCAAACTTGCCGTCGGCGCCGACGAAAATGGTGTTGGGCAGAGGGCTGAACGTGGGGCTCTGTGCGATCGAGAGCGCGCTCAGCACGAGAACGGCGCAAACCGTGACCATGGTTCTTTTCATCGGAGATCTCCTGGATCTTGATGCATCTTGAAATCTGCATCCTGGAAGCTGGATGCGAAACCGAATCTAAAGCGGTTTCAGCGTTGCTGTACCCCGCTTGTGTAGAGACGGGGCTTGCCCCGTCTCCGTCAGACGAATTCCGTGGTTACAGCAATCCTGGATTCGCTCTAAAGCTCCCGTTATACACCTCTGGAGTCAGAACGCGCCGAGCCTCAGGAGTTGCAGTCGAAAGAGGTGAAACTAGAAGCTGTCTCATAAGTGGTTTTGGGAAGGGCCCGACTTCAGAGGCTGCGGAAAAACTCCGCTTCACGCAGGCTTGTTGGGAAGGGCACGACTTCAGTCGTGCCGTAAACCGGGACAAAGCCAGGAACGACAACGCCGCGGGAGACGCGGCCAGCCGCGTCTCTATCGGGAAGTCGCAAGGTTGTCAGTGCGACGGGATTTGCAGCGCGCGATCCAGGCGCACCTCAAGGGTGGTGCCTTTTTCGAGCCGGAGGTCGCGATTGGCAAGCAGGCTGGCTATGGCTCCAGCACCTGCGCCTGCCGCTCCTCCGGCGGCGGCCCCTTTAGCGCCGCCCGCGGCTGCGCCGGCACTGGTGCCGAGGACGGCGCCTGCCGCTGCGTCTTCGACTGTGTTCTTCACAGTCGTTCCCTTGCGCTCGATTTCACCCTCGGAGTCGGGCGTCTTGAGACCGCGTTCGCTGGGCACTCCGATGATGGTCGCGATCAGCGCCACCCATCCGTGGTTGGTTTCGATTTCGTCGAAGCTCAGCAGCAGGCGTGCGTGCAGGCCCTGCTCCACGGAACTGACGTGGCCCTTGATCTTCTTGCCCCGGGGAATCAGGCTGCCGTTGGCCGAAATGAGATCTTCGTCCAGCTTAACTTTGAAATGTTGGCCAGGATGCAGTTCGGCGGTGTCGAGCTTGTCCTCAAGCCGCACCAGGAAGGTCGTGCCTTCCGGCACAGCATTCGGCGGAGCCATGGGCGCAATGGCCGGATCGCTTGCCTGGGCCAGCAGCGACGTTGCGGCGGTCAAAAAAAGTATTCCCATCCACGATGAGAGTCGGTTCACGATTGCCTCGCAAATTTTCTGGCGCACCAGAATAAAGCCGGGTCTGCCCGCCAGATGCGAAACAGGCGCACCATGGCGGGCGCCGGTTCAATCACCCCAGAACGGCAGAACACGACCGTGGTGGGGGCCGTTTGGATTCACTTCACTGTTCGCTTGGATGAGGCGATCCGGGTAAAACGATGCCTGCCGCTTGACGGGAAATGTTGGTCAGGGTTGCGTGTTTAGCGCTGCAAGGTCAGCCAACCGTGTCCGCCGTTACGCCTTCGGGAAAGGTGGGGTCTGCTCATTGATGTCGTTCCGCAGGTCTTCCCAGATATTGTCGGGCATTTCGAGAAACACCTTGACGATTTTTGGATCGAACTGGCGGCCGGACCAGAGTTCGATTTCCTTGCGCACCGCCTGAATACTCTGGGCATCACGGTAATCGCGCTTGGATCTCATGGCATCCAGCGTATCGGCAATCGCAAAAATTCTGGCGCCGAGCGGGATCTCATCGCCCTTCAGGCCCCGCGGATAGCCGAGTCCGTCGTAGCGCTCCTGGTGGGAATAAACGATTTCGGCAGCCTCCGCCAGAAACGGAATGCGGGAGATGATGTTGTATCCGAGGTAGCAGTGCTCGCGCATGATGGCCATTTCCTCCTCCGTAAGCTTGCCCGGCTTGTGCAGGATATTGTCGGGAATGGCCATCTTGCCGATGTCGTGCAGAAAAGCTCCGCGGGCGATGACATTGATCTCTTCTTTGGGCAGGCCCATTTTGCGCGCAATGGCGATGGTGAATGCGGTCACTCGTTTGGAGTGGTGTTGGGTCTCGGCGTCCTTCAGGTCGAGCGCATCGCCCAGGACTTCGAGCGTGATGTCATAGGACTTCTCCAGGTTGGAAAGCGCCGTTTTCCATTGCTGGGTGCGGGCGGCTACCAGTGCTTCGAGGTTGGTGCGATAGGCATCGTTTTCCCGCTTGAGCCGCCGATTCTCCAGCGCGCGGCGCACCGTGGCCAGCAGTTGCTCGCGCTCGAACGGCTTGAGCAGATAGTCGTACGCTCCATTGCGCAGGGCCTGCAGGGCGACCGCAATGTCGTTCAATGCGGTCACCATGACGATCGGCATGTCAGGGTAACGCTCCTTGGCATGCTCCAAAAGGGCAATTCCATCCATTTCCGCCATCATCAGGTCGGAGAGCACGAGATCGAATTCTTCGCCCGATTCGAGAATCGCGAGGGCTTCGACGCCATTGGCGGCCTGCCGAGTCTGAAAATGCGCTCCGCCCAGCATCGAGGAAACAATCTCGCGGATTGTCTCCTCGTCGTCCACCACGAGAATGCGGTCATTAGCCATGTCGCTGTTGGATTGTATTTACTCATTTTAGGCCCCGGGTTCACGTTCCGAAAGTAACCAACTGGACACGGAAATCCGGCAACGGTGGGGCGCGGCCATGATACTTAAGAGACTTAGGTGTTCGTGCGCTTATCTATGGATCCTGCCGGACTATTTGGGAATTCGGTTGGCATGTTGACCGTCCCCTGGTTGACGGCGCGGGAAACGGCCGCCCTGATCGTGGTTGCCGTCAGTCTGCTTTTCTTCCGGGTTTTTCGGGAACGCTGTCTGCTGGCGTGGGGAGCGGGCTGGATCGCTTACGGCACGTTTCTGTGGGTAGCGCGAGCGGGCGAGTTGCACGCCGGGTCGAAGTCGATGGCGGCATTCGCGCAGGCCGACTTTGTGCTGGCGATGGCGATTGTTTGCGGCAGCGGCGCTGCTGTCTGCGCACGCGCGGCGAGCCCTGACGGCGTTGCTCGCGGTCTCCTGGGTGCTGATGATCTGCGCCGCCATGCGGCCTCTGTATTTTCCGGATTTCAAGAACATCGGGCTGGGGTTGGATGTGGCATGCCGCCTGATTGCGGCCGGCGCAGCCATCGCATTGCTGCGCTACCGGTTCGGGCGGATTGGCCTGGGGCCTTTCCTATTCGGCGCCGGACTGCTGACGTTGAATCTGCACTGGCCTCCCTTTACCAGTCGCATTCCGAGTGAAGGCTTATCTGGCTGGCCGAAGTGCTGTTCGGTTCGAGCATCCTGCTGGTGGTGCTGGACGACTCGCGGCTGCGCATGCGCCGGTTGGCGGTGCTGAACGAGTTGACGGTCACGATTGCGCGCGGCCAGAATCACGCCCCGATGATCCAGACTGCGCTGGAGAAACTGAAAGCCATAGTGGGGGCGAAGGCGGCGTGGTTCCAGTTGATGGAAGGCGGCCATCTGGTGCCCACGCAGCACGTCGGCCTGTCGCCGGAATTTCTGCGAGCCCTGGGTCAGGCAAGAATGAGTCAGGCAGGGATGGCACCAGCCGGGACGGATGAAATCGAGGCGCGCGCGCTCCAGGAAAACCAGGCAGTGGTGGTGAAACTCTCGGCGTTGTCGGAGCCGGAGCGCGAACAACTGGCGAAGCGCGGCATTCATCAAGTCGTGCTGCTGCCGGTGCAGGGCAAGAAGTCGGTGATCGGAATGCTGTCGCTCGGCTGCTCCGGCAGTCGGACGCCACACCCGCGAAGAACTGGAGTTTCTGGAAACGGCGGCGCAGGCGCTGGGTATTGCGGCAGAAAATCTGCGGTTGCTGGAGCAGGTGCTGCGCTCGCAGCGGCAGTGGATGAACACCTTCGATTCCATCCAGGATCTGATTCTGGCGCACGACGCAGACTTCCGAATTCTCAAGACCAATCAAGCCCTTCTGCAGCGCCTGGGAAAGGCGCCGGCCGATGTATTGGGCAATCGCTGCGAAGAGGTTCTGCCGCAGGAGCACGCCTGGAGCGGATGCCCGTATTGCGAACGCGGTTCCGGGCTGACGGAAGGAATGGATCCGTGTTTCGGCGGGCAGTCGGTGGTTTCGACCTCATCGTATGCGGAGCAGGGAGGCCAGCAGAAGGGCACCATCCATGTGGTGCACGATACGACCGCCCGTCAAATGGCGGAAGAAAAGTACCGCATGCTGTTTGAGCAGGCGCAGGAAGGCGTGTTCGTAGCCACGCTGGATGGCGACTTGCTCGACTGCAATGACGCCTTTGTCACCATGCTCGGCTACGGCAGCCGCGACGAGTTGATGGCGCTCGACGTGGGCAGCGTGCTGAACGCGGTTCCCGAGGAGCGAGAGGCCTTTCGCAAGGAAATCGAGGCGCACAACTACGTGCGCAACTTCGAGATCACGGCGCGGCGCAAAGATGGCACGCTGCTCACGGTGGCCGCAGAGCTGCTTTGCCACCCGCGATTCGGACGGACAGATTGAGCGCTATCAGGGCTTCGTTCTCGACATCACCGAGAAGAAACGCTCGGAAGACGAAATGCGGCGGCGCAACCGCGAGTTGAACGCGCTCAACGCGATGGCCGTCATCGCCACCCAGTCGTTCGATCTGGATGAAATTCTGAACCTGACGCTGCGCCAGGTGATCTCGCTGTTTGGAGCGGAGACCGGCTCGGTCTATCTGGCCGCGGAACCGGACGGCACCTACCGGCGGCGCGCCGGTTGGGGCCCGCGCAGCGAGGCGCGCGTGCGCATGGCCGAAGTCGTCTTTCCGGAAGGTCTGGGCGATCTGGTGATGCGCTCGCGAGCGGAAGTGGTGACCCAGGATTTTCTGCCCCACCTGCCACCGGCGGTGGTGGAGTTTGTCTGTGCCGACCGCTTGCCCTACTGGATCTGGGTTGTGCTCTGGAGCAAGGACAAGCCCATCGGCATCATGGGTATCGCCAGCAAGGAAGACCGGCACTATTCCAGTAACGATGAGAACCTTCTGGTCGCCATCAGCCGGCAACTGGCAACCACCATCGAAAAGGTGCAGCTCTACGAGGAGACTTGCCGGGCCTACGAAGACTTGCGGCGGACGCAGGAGCAACTGCTGCAAAGCGAGAAGATGTCGGCGGTCGGCCAGTTGATTTCTGGTGTGGCCCACGAGTTGAACAATCCGCTGACCGCAATCCTCGGCTACGCGCAACTGCTCGAAGGTGCGGACCTCGATCACCGTTCCGCCGACTATGTGCGCAAGCTGTTCAAGCAGGCGCAGCGGACGCACCGCGTGGTGCAGAATCTGCTCTCTTTTGCCCGCCAGCGCAAGCCGCAGAAGCAGGAAGTGGATTTGCGCAAGGTGCTGGAAGAATCGCTCACGCTGCGCGAATACGATTTGAAGGTCAACAATGTCTCGCTGGAACGCGACATTCCCGAGGACCTGCCCTTCGGTGGTGGGCGACCCGCATCAGTTGGAGCAGGTCTTCCTGAACATCGTCAACAACGCGCTCGATGCCATGGTGGAGGCGAGCGGCAGCGGTGTGTTGAAAGTGCGCGTCTTCCAGAAAGACGCCTACGTGTGCGTCGAGTTCGATGACAGCGGTCCGGGAATCAAGGACCCCAGCCGCATTTTCGATCCCTTCTACACCACTAAATCGATAGGCAAGGGAACCGGCCTGGGGCTGAGCATCTGCTACGGGATCGTCAAGGAACATGGCGGCGAAATCGTGGCGCGCAACCGGGAAGAAGGCGGAGCGACGATTGAGGTCCGTTTGCTGGCGAGCGAGAAGCCCGCGTTGCCGGAGACGGTGGCGTCCACCCGGCGCGAGTCGGTGCTGGCCGGGCGTGTGCTCCTGGTCGAAGACGAAGAAGCGGTGCTGGAATTTGAACGCGACGTCCTGGTCGGCGCGGGAGCCGAAGTCACTACTTCCATGAGCGTGGAGGACACGCAGGAGCGCCTCCGGAATGGCGCTTTCGACGTGATCGTGATGAATGGCCGTATGCCGGGCGGGTGCAGCGCGCAGGAAATGTACGAGTGGATCGCAACCAACTGCCCCGGTCTGGAAAAAGGCTTGCTGCTGACGTTTTCCACCGTGACCGACGCAGCAGACTCGAAGCTTCCTGCAAGAACACGGCGTGCCCTCGCTGGCGAAGCCGTTTGAGGTGGCGGATCTGATCTCACAGGTGCGTGGACTCAGCCAGCGGGCTGGAAAATTTGCCCTGAAGACGAATGAAAAGAATGAAGAAAAAGCCTCCGTGGCAAGCGCGGGAGCATAGTCGCAGCCGGATCTAGCAGGCCGCGGGGAAACCCCGGTTTCGTATCAGGGTATCGCTTTAGCGATACCGTAAGTCCTTTGCAATCAGACGCCCCTTTAGGGGCTGAGGCAGCGAAATCTACTTTTTCCGCAGCCTCCTAAAGTTGTCCCTTAAGTCCTCGCACCATTTCTGCAATCAATTTTTCGTTGCGCCGGTACCAGCGCCAATGCCCCTCTCTCTGCGCCTCCACCAGGCCGGCCTTTTCCAGGATTCGCATGTGATGCGAAACCGTAGGCTGCGCCAGCTTCACGCGCTCCTCGATATCGCCGGCGCAGAGCCCGCTTTCCTTGTCCAGCGAGCATCCGCCTTTTTCTTTGAGCGCGCGCAGAATGCGGCGGCGAGTAGGGTCGGCAATGGCGTGCAGAAAACGATCGAGATTGGAAGCGGCGCGAACCATAAGACAATTGGTAATTTTGTAATTTGTAATTTGGTAATTTTAAACCCATCGACGAAGAGGCTTTAAATTGCCAAATTACCCGATTACAAAATTACCAAATCCTCTCTACTTTTTCACAATCGGATTGTACCCATCGCTAATGAGGCGGGCGCGCATGGCCTCGGCATCCTTCAGGTCGGCATAAGGTCCGACCTGAACGCGATAGAACTTGTCGGCAGCAGGATTGTTCGCGGTGAAAGCTGGATACTGCTTCTTCTTCAGAGCTTCAACCAGCGCATTAGCGTCTTCCTGCCGGGTGACCGCAGCGACCTGCACGTAGTAGCCGGCGACCGGGGACGCAGCGGCTCCAGCGACGGCGGCGTCTGTGGCGGCTTTTGGCGGAGCCTCCGCGGTTGGCGTCGCCGCGGTTGAGGCCGCCGGTTGCGCCTTCGAATCCGGAGGCGTGAGCGCGGCGTCGGCATTCTTCTCGCCAACGGCCTTGTAAAAGCTAAAATCGCTGGTCGAAGACGAAGACGAAGACTGCGGCGTTGCCTGCGGAGCGTCGTTCTTTGCGGCCGAGGGCCGAACGATGGTCGCCGGAGCCGCAGTTGAAGCGCTGAGCAAGCCGCCCGCGCCTGCCAGGCTGGTTCGTCTGCCGAGCGAAAAGCCGATGGCAAAGAAGAAAGCACAGACCAGAACAAAGGCGAAAAAAATGGCCAGCATGCGGCCCGTGCCAAGCGTGATCTCCGTATCCTGTTGCGCCGTTGCCATGAAAGTAAACTCGACCTCTGAGAGTAGCGCCGCCGTCCCGGCGGCTGTCCGGCGGGCGTCCTCGCCCGCCGCGCCGAGGGCAAGACGCCCCTTCGGCAAACTCAGGGCACGCCCTCGGTTCGTATCAGGGTATCGCTTCAGCGATACCGCAAATTCGTCTGCATCGGACGCCCCTTTAGGGGCTGGGCATCTTCCGCAACCTCTCTAGCTTCCTGCCGGCGGGGGCGGCGCGGGCACGTTGGCGAGCCACTTCTGCATGCCGGAGAAGAAATCGACGGGCACGGGGAACACCACGGTCGTGTTCTTCTCGACCCCGATTTCCGTGAGCGTCTGCAAATACCGCAACTGGATGCTGGCCGGTTCGGTGGACAGCAGGTGCGCGGCATCCACCAATCGCTGGGCGGCCGAGAACTCGCCTTCGGCGTGGATGATCTTCGAACGCTTCTCGCGTTCCGCCTCGGCCTGCTTGGCCATGGCGCGCAGCATGGACTCGGGCATGTCCACCTGCTTGACTTCCACGTTGGCCACCTTCACGCCCCAAGGCGCGGTGTGCGTATCGAGAATGCTCTGCAGCCGCAGGTTGATCTTGTCGCGGTGCGCCAGCAATTCGTCGAGTTCCTGTTCGCCCAGCACCGAGCGCAAAGTGGTCTGCGCAAACTGCGAAGTCTGGTAAACGTAATTGGAGACTTCCACCACCGCCTTGTTGGGATCGATCACGCGCAGGAAAATCACGGCGTTGACTTTTAACGTGACGTTGTCGCGGGTGATGATGTCCTGCGGCGGAACTTCCAGCGCTTCCTGCCGCAGCGAAATCCGCACCATGCGGTCGATCGGGCTGAAGACCAGAATGATGCCCGGTCCCTTGGCGTGCCCTTGCAGGCGTCCCAGCCGGAAGATGACGCCGCGCTCATATTCCGCCAGAATCTTGATGGAACTCAGCAGGTAGATGACGAGGATGACGATGGCAACGGTAATGACCGGGAACCCGAGATCCATAAATGCCTCCAGGCAACTCGCAATTCAGAGTATGAGCGGATTGTAGCGCAAGCGGGCGAGAATCGGCGGCGAGGAACGGGCCAGCGGAGTTGCTGAGGAAGATGCGGGCCACAGCCGTTCCCGGTACTCAGTATCCGGCGAAAGTCGGGACCCTTGACTCCATGTAATAGACTATGGTATATACTCAGATGAGGAGAATGCCATGCCGCGCACCGCAAAACTCTTTCTCAACGGCCGCAGCCAGGCGGTTCGCTTGCCCGCCGATTTTCGTTTTGCAGGCAGAGAGGTCTTTATCCGGCAAGACGAGACCACCGGAGACGTGATTCTGTCGCGGCGGCCGGAGTCATGGGACGGCTTCTTCAAACTCCGGCGGGAAGCCAACGTTCCCGATGAGTTCATGGCCGATCGCCGCGATGAAGCCCCGCAGAAACGCGAGTGGTTCTGATGGCCGCCCGATACCTGCTCGACACCAATGTCGCCAGTTGCATCATCAAGGGAAACAGTCCGGCTGTCGATCGCCGTTTGGTGAAAGTGGCCATGGCGCAGCTCGCCATATCCGCGGTCACAGAGGGGGAACTCCGGTTCGGAGCGGCCCGCCTTCCTCACGCCGCACGCTTGCATAACATGATCGAGGATTTCTTTCTGCGCGTGGCGGTCCTGCCCTGGGATTCCGATGCCGCCCGGCAATACGGCCAGCTTCGGGCCACGCTGGAACGCGACGGCCAGCCGATGGGGAACCTCGATACCATGATTGCCGCTCACGCTCTGGCGTTGGACGCGGTCCTGGTCGCCAACGATCATGCCTTTGCCCGCATCAAGAAGCTGAAAGTCGTCGACTGGACGAAGCCGTCGCGCCAATGAGCAGCATCAAACCCTGGCGGGTGCCCAGCCTTCCGCTGGCACAGCCATGCAGTGGGTGCCCCATCCTTCGCGTGCTTTTCGCGAAGGGTGTGTGGCAGTCTGATCGCACAATGGGACCCGCGCCTCCACATCAAAACACAAGCCCCGGAGAGGAGAACATAAGCCCCGGAGGGGCGTACCAGCTTAGCCCCGCGCTTCAGCGCGGGGATCGAGTGGAGCGACGAGCCAAGTCCCGTAGGGACGGCCGAAGTTTGTTCTAACACGGAGAGGATGCGGTCGCGGTCCACGCTTGCAAGAAACGCAAGGATGAGGCCCCCACGTTCCATTCAACACAGCAACCGCAGCTTACTCGAAAGGGGCGCCCTTTTATAATGCATGGCCCAGCTTTCCGGCGAAACAACCACGCAGTGGGTGGGTGGCAGTCTGATCGCACAATGTTTTCTGAAGGGTGGGATTTCACGTCCGCCCACCGCCTGGGATTTTTCGCCGACCGTCGCAATCTGACACTTTTTCATCACAAACGCCCGGTCCACCCATCACAGACTTCTAACCGAACATCGGCGACCATGAAGATCGACCTGTGGCAGGGTCAGGGCCGAGCTGTGCCCGTCAACCAAGACGGCCCCCGAAGCTGCCCCAGCCCCATTTGCCGGCGCTCTTTGAAAACACCAATTTGGGAAAATGAGCGGGCATCAGCCCGCCGCCGAACCCCCGGCGAAGCGAAAAAGCCAGCTAAGTCATTGAGGAATAAATACTTTACCTCTAAGTTATTTAAACTCAAAGATCTAGCGGGAATTTGTCCCTAACTCCATGATTCCAAACGGCAGGGGGGAGGGGGGGTACCCCCACATTGGCAATCTTTGCCAACCGTAGAATGGCGATTCCATAACACGCGAAAATTGCTCGTTCTCGCAACTCCGAAAAGCTACGCCGTGACTGTTCTCGCTGCTGTTACGGGATCGACTCGGAGCGTGAGTCCATCGACTTGGCGCACGACGATGCGCTCTCCGGCGGGAATCGGTGACTGCGGAGACGGCGTCCCAAAGCTCGCCGTGCACGAGCACTTTTCCGGACGGCCCCAGCATGGTTTGCGTAATTCCGATTTCGCCGATCAAGCCTTGTTCGCCGGTGACAACCTTGTTGCGGTATGCGCGCACGGCGATGCTCATCAGAAAGGCCGTGATCAGTCCGAACGGGATGCTGACGGAGAGCGCAGTCACCAGGCGGACGCGCATTTCGGGGATGGGCGCATCGACCAGGAACAGGCCTCCCAGCGTCAACAGGACGATTCCGCCAGTGGTAAGCACGCCGTGGCTGGCGAACTTGGCTTCGGCGGCGAAAAGCAAAAAGGCGCCGATGATCATGGCAATCGCCGCGAAGCGCACCGGCAGCAGGTTCAAGGCGAACGCCGCCAGCAGGATGAAGACCACGCCCACGGTTCCGGGAATGACCGCGCCGGGATGGTTGAATTCGGCGTACAGCGCGAGCGCGCCGATGGCCAGCAGGATGAACGCGACGTTCGGGTCCATGATGTAGGAGAGGATGCGCTGCTTGAGCGTCATGCGGTAGTCGCGCACCGGTTGGTCGTCGAGGCTGAGCGTGACGGTCGTGCCGTTAAAGCGCTTGAAGCTCTTCCCGCTCAATTGGTGGAACAAGTCTTGCTCGCTCGGAGCGATGTACTCGATCAGTTTCTTGTCGAGCGCCTCCTGGTCGGTGAAGGATTTCGACTCGCGCACGGCGCTCTCCGCCAGTTCGACGTTGCGGCCGCGCTTGGCAACGACGGAGCGCATCAGGGCTGCGGCGTCGTTTTCCATTTTCTGTTTCATCACGTCGTCCATCTTTTCGCCGCCCAGGATGACGGGATGCGCCGCTCCGGTATTGGTTCCGGGGGCCATGGCGGCAACGTCCGCGCATTCGAGGATGAAGAAGCCGGCGGATGCGGCACGGCTGCCGCTGGGCGTTACGTAGATGATGACGGGGACCGGCGAGGCCACAATTTTTTCGATGATTTCGCGCGTCGAATCGACCAGTCCTCCGGGGGTGTTGATCTCGATGAGGACGGCTTGGTCGTGGTCGGCGGCAGCCAGATCGAGGGCTCGGCCAATGAATTCGGCGGTGACGGGTTGGATGGCGTCGTTGATTGCAATCTTCAGGACATCGGCGGAGCAGACGGCGGTGAACAGAAGGAGCAGTGCGATCCAGTTGACCGCATGGCGAACCCAGAGTTGTCGTGACCGCAGGGAGCTGCCGAGCTGCGCTCGGCTTGGACGGGCGAGGGCGCCCGTCCCCACACGAACGTCACTGAGAACTGAAAGCTGAGAGCTGAGAGCTGTTTTCATGGCGGTGACAGCGGCTGCGCTTTCTCCGCGAGCTTGGCTGCTAGGCTGCGCTTCAGGTCTTGTCCGGCGGGATTGCCGGGCTCCAATTGCAGCGCCCGATTGATGTTCTGGGCTGCTGCTTCGATTCTATCTTCTCTCAAATCGAGCCGCGCCAGAATCAGGTAGGCCTCGGCGGACTCGCGAATGTGGAGGGCGGCTTCTGCTTGGACGCGGGCTTCGCGGGCGTCGCCGCGAGCGTCGTAATCTTCGGCCAGGGCGGTGAGCGGCGCGCTGCTCGAGGGATCGACCGCAGCGGCGTGACGGAATTCGGCCTCGGCTTCGGTGGTGAATCCGTGGGCCATGAGTTCTTTGCCGAGTTCGAGGTGAAAGCGCGCGTGGGCGCGGGGATCGGATCGGGCAAATTGCTGCTCGGCCCAACTCCCCATTTGCGTGGTCATCTGGCGGAAGACATCTTCTTCGTAGTTGCGTTTGATGCGCTCCATTGGAGCCTTGAACGTCGCGCTGCTCGGAACGATGCCGCCGCCAGTCGGTGGCGTGAGGGAGTCGAGCAACGCTTTCGCCTCGGCGTCGTTCGGACGATGATCGAGCGCCGTGTGCAGTTCGCGTGCCGCGCCGGCGCGATCGCCCGCCTGAGTAAGCGTCACTCCCAGGTTGAAGTGATAGTCGGCGTCGCTCGGATCGTCCTGAATCGCCTTCTCGAAATATTCAGCGGCCGTCTTCGGGCTGTGGCCGCGGCGGGCGGCGACCACTCCGAGGTTGTTGTAGACTTCGGCCAGCGGCAAGCGCGCGGCTACGAACTCAAAGGCGCTTTCGGATTTCGCGAAGTCTCCGTGAGCGTAGGCGGCGAGACCGAGATAGAAATTTGCCTCGCGAGCGACCGGTGAAGAAGGCTGGACTTCGCTCAGGGCGGTGATCGCCAGTTCATATGCCCGCTGAGCGTAGTAAGTCTTACCCAGTTCGAGCCAGGCTTGAGCATAATCCGGATTGAGGCGGACCGCTTCGCGATAGTGCTGCACTTTTTCTTCAGCCGTAGTGGCGAGCATGCCACGAACGTAATTTTCCAGGGCGTCCAGGCGCGCGGGCGCAAGGCTCGCGATGTACTTGTCCTTGGGTTCGGAGAAGTCAGTGCGGATCAGGCGCAGCACATCCCAAGCCAGTGCGGATTGCAGGTTGCCGAGATCGGCAAGGGGTTCGGACTCGGTGACGGCGGGCGAGAGTTTCTGAGCCCGCATGTCGAGCAACTGGGCGATGGCAGTCAGGCGCTCGCCGTCATACTTATAAGAGCCGAGCACGGCGTAATCGAGATCCATCTGCTCGGCGAGGCGGTAGAGGGTGGCGCGCGAAGGATGAACGCCGGCCGGAACGCCCTGGCGATCGTAGGCCCGGAGCCGCTCGTCACGGCTGGCCACGTAGAGCACCGGAGAATTGAGTTGCTCGTGGAAAGTTTCGGGAAAAGATTCGCCGAGCCATTCCAGACCCGGGGTCGGAGAAGCATTCTCGAAAGGAATCACGACCATGGTGCGGCCGGCCACAGCCTGGCCGGAGGCGGGCGTTTCCTGAGCGCGCAGCGACGTGCAGAAAAGCAGCGAAGCGAGAACGACGAAGACAGCGGCGTATTTCACGACAACTTTGATTATATCGGCAGGGGAGATAGCGCATCATGCTCAGTTCGGCCTCGCACCATTCCGCTAGCGTCATCGCCCAACCTCCGCATACACTGCTTCTTCACTCTTTTTTTTTCACACTTGGATGACCCCGGCGCAGCCCAGTTCGCGAGCCCTGCGTTTTCTCCTGCCTTCGGTCCGCGATATCATTTTCATTTTTCTTTTCTGGTCGGTGCTGGCGGGGCCTTTGTCGAATCGGCCGCTGGCGGATGCGGATATTGGATGGCACATCCGAACCGGCGAACAGATTCTGGCGGCGCGCGCGCTCCCACGCACCGATCCGTTTTCTTCCACCATGCAAGGTCAGCCCTGGTTTGCCTGGGAGTGGCTGTACGACCTGCTGCTCGGGATTCTGCACCAGGCTTGCGGACTGAACGGAGTGGTCTGGTTGTGCGCCTTGCTGGTAGCTGCGATTTTCGCGCTGCTGCTTTTGCTGCTGCTACAGCGCGGGACCGGTCTGCTGATGGCAGTCGTGCTGATGCTGCTGGCCGAGGCCGCGTCGATGATTCATCTGTATGCGCGCCCGCATATTGTGAGCTGGCTTTTTTCTCTGCTCTGGTTTGTCGCGCTGGATCGTTGGGAAAGTTCGGAACAGCGCGAGCGCCCATGGGCTCGGAGTGAGGATAGGGTTCGTATCAGGGCACGCCTTCAGGCGTGCCAAAATCGCCCTGAAATGAATGCGCCTTCAGGCGCTGGAAGCCTGCCGCGATGGATTCCATGGTTCTTCCCCGCCTCGATGTTGCTGTGGGTAAATCTGCATGGTGGATGGCTCTTTGGAATAGCGCTGCTGGGCATCTATACCTTCTCTGCATTTGTCGAGAGGGTGCGCGCGCAGGATCCGTTGGCCGCGATTCGCGCCGCGCATCGGGCTCGTGCCATGGCTGTGGCTTGGGTAGCCTCGGCGATGGCGACGCTGGTCAATCCGTTTGGCTGGCGGCTGCACGCGCACATCTATCGCTATCTGAGCGATCGCTACCTGATGAACCTCATCGACGAGTTCCGCTCACCTGATTTTCATGGCTGGGCGCAGCGCTGTTTTGCGGTGATCCTGGCGCTTACGCTGATTGCGTTTGCGGGCAATCGTCTTTCGGGAAATTATCGTCCATCGAATCGTTGTTCCGAGGATCACGGCAAGCTGCGGCTTAGTCACCTGCTGGTTGTGTTGCTAGCGGTGTATACGGGATTGTATTCGTCGCGTAATCTTCCCGTTTCTTCGATGCTGCTGGTGTTGGTGGCCGGGCCGATCCTGTGGGGAAACTTCGCTGCACTGGCGGATGCGCCGGGCGCCTGGCAATGGCTGCGCAACTGCGCCGCGCGAATTTCACAATTCTCCGATCGTATGGGCGCGCAGGAAATCGAGCTTCGCGGGCATCTGTGGCCGGTTGTCTCGGTGGCTTTGGCATTCGCGATTTGTCTTCAAGGAGGATGGCTCGGCTCGCGGCAGTTGATTCATGCGCAGTTCGATCCGAAGAAAATGCCGGTCGCGGCGGTGAATTTTCTGCAGAGAGAATTCATGGGGAACCAGCCAGGCACGGAGCCGGTTTTCTCGACCGATGCCTGGGGAGGCTATCTCATCTATCGTTTGTATCCCGGGCGGAAGGTGGTAGTCGATGATCGTCACGATCTCTATGGCTCGGGCCGGATTCGCCAGTACATGGCCCTTACCCGGGCAGAGCCGGGATGGCAGAGCGTGCTCGAAAGTTGGAAGATTCGGACGGCGCTCTTGCCCACCGACTCGACGCTAGCCAACCTGCTCCGCGAGCTTCCGCAAGATTGGCGGGTCGCGTATGAAGACAAAGTTGCAGTGGTGTTGGAGAGACGTTAGACGCCGACGAGTAGGCGCGCCGCCACGACTTTCATGGCGGCGCGGCTTCACGCTCACACTATGCTGCTAAACAACAATGGGCGCCAACACATCTTCTTTACCATGACCGAATGAGCATTCAGACCGACTTCACGGGTTTACTGCGGCGGAGTCGTGGTGGTGGTTGTCGTCTCAGTATGCTCCCGCTGGACCGGGGTCGTGGTTGTAGTCGTTGTTTCCTTCTCCTTTTTCACCTTCTTGTGATGTTTCTTATACTTCGTGGTGGTTTCGTTCGTTTGAGTGGTTTGGGTTTGCGGCTGAGCCGGAGTCTGTGTCGTTGTGGTGGTGGATTGCGTGGTGTCCTGTGCTACAACCGGCAACGACAGTGCAAGCACGACGGGCGCCCCGAAGACAACGGCTAATAGCTTCTTGTATTTCATTCGATTCTCCTTATATTTTCTGGATGTTGATACCTAAAGAAAGTTACGCACGGATTCCTGCCGCGGCGAACTGCTTCCTTGAAAACATCAATAGGTTCACCCATCTCCGAGCGCAAAACTGTGCAGAATTGCTCATGTTGTGAGCGAGACCGAATTCCTCAGCACTCTCTGCAACCTGAGCGTTTCCGCATCATCTGATGTACTTGGGTTTGGCGCTGGCTGGCTGGGAAGTGCTATTTTTGAACGGGCGTGAGAGCTTCTGCGCGCAGGTTTCTGAGAGACTGAGAGCATATGCGGATCGCAAAAATGCGCCGGTGTATCGAGATATGTTGCGAGAGATGTCCGGAGCGCTGCCGATGAAGGCGCAGTGCTTGCCGTTCCAGCAGATTCCGCATGCCACACGTCTTTTCCTCGACTATCTTTCCTACACTCCTTCCGTTCGCGGGATGTATCCGCGCTCGCCGATTTTTTCCGAGTGGGTGAAGGACGAATCCCAGCGCGTCGTTTACGATGCCGCGCGTCGCGGCAAAGTGAGTGAAATTCTCGAACGGCAGAATCGCGTGTGGGGCGCGTCTCCGAAGACGCTGGCCAATATTGATCGGCTGAGGCGAGGAGCGCTGACGGCGGTTACCGGGCAGCAAGTGGGTCTTTTCGGCGGGCCGCTGTTTTCGATTTTCAAAGCACTGACGGCAGTCAAGCTGGCGGAACAGGCGACGGCGGCCGGAGTGGATTGCGTTCCGGTCTTCTGGCTGGCGACCGAGGATCACGATTTGGCCGAGGTCAACCACGCAGCGCTCGTTTCTGAGCACGGTCTCCCGGAACGATTGGCGGTAGAAAGCCACGGGATCGCCGATGCGCCGGTTGGGGCGGTCAAATTCGGGGCAGAGATTGAGCCGGTGATCGAGCGCGCCGCCACGTTGTTGGGAGATTCCGAAGTTACGGCTTGGCTGCGTGAAGCGTATCGTCCGGGTGAAACTTTGGGCAGCGCGTTTGCCCTGCTGTTTGCGCGGCTGTTTGCGGAATGGGGCGTCATCCTGCTCGATCCGGCCGAGAGAGATTTTCATGACGTTGCAAAACCCCTGTTCCGCGCCGCGATCGAGCGGGCCTCCGAACTCGATGAGGCGCTGCTCGGGCGGGGCAAGGCGCTCGAAGCAGCGGGATATCACCAGCAAGTGAAAGTGACTTCGGCGACCACGCTGCTTTTTGAAGTGAAGAATGGCGCGCGTACGGTAGTGCGGCGCCGAAATAATGGTAGCAATGGCGCCAACGGCGGCGAGTACGCAGTGGGTGAGGAACGCATCTCGCGGGAAGAGCTGCTGGAGCGGATTGAAGCGGCGCCGGAGAAGTTCAACGCGAATGTGCTGTTACGTCCCTTGGTGCAGGACTACCTGCTGCCGACGCTCGTGTATACCGGCGGAGCGGCCGAAGTTGCCTACTTCGCGCAGGCCGCCGTCGTCTACGAGAAACTGCTGGGACGAGTGACGCCGATCCTGCCGCGATTTTCGGCGACGTTGCTCGAAGCCAAGCCCGAGCGCATTCTGACGCGCTATCAACTCGGCCTCCCCGATTTGTTCCACGGCCCGGAAAAAGTTCGAGAAGCTATTGCCGCTCGTTCGCTGCCATCGGATTTGCAGACCCGCTTTACGGAAGCTTACGCGAGCGCGGAGCAGACCATGGCGGCGGTTCGCGAATCAATCGGCAGACTGGATTCCAGCCTCATCGAGGCGGCTGACCGTGCCCGGACCAGAATGTGGTATCAAATTAACCGGCTGCATCGGCGGGCATCACGGGCGGAGCTGCTGCGCAATGAAGTTATCTCCCGGCACGCGGATGCTTTGTGCCACGCCTTATTTCCGTATAAGGTGCTCCAGGAGCGCGAGGTCGCAGGCGTGAGCTTTGTGGCGCGCTATGGGGCGGGACTGCTGGCGGATCTTTATCAGAAGATTCATCCCGATTGCCACGACCACCAGGTGATTGCGCTGCAGTAAGTCGAAGTGCAGTAATCAGCCTGCGGGTTCGTGTCGCTTGCCCAGACGCGGCAAGCCGCGTCTCTACGGGAGATCTCGCAGGGCGATCTGCAACTCTTTGAGCGATTCCACTCGCGGCACTCCTTTGTCGCGGTATGCGCCTGGAACGTCCATCAACACTGCTTGCATGCCCGCGCCGGTGGCGCCCAGGTAGTCCACGGAATAAACATCGCCGACATAGAGGCTCTGTTCGGGCGCGGCATTCATACTCTTCAGAGCCTGGCGGAAGATTTCCGGGTGCGGCTTTTCGTATCCGACGTGTCCGGAGTCGGTGATGGTGAGGAAGCAACCGGCGATACCGCAGCGGTGCAACACGTCTTTGATTCCGCCATCCGCATTGGAGATGACCGCGATCCGGTAGCGCTCGCCGATCTCGCGCAGTTGTTCGGCGGTGCCGGGGCGAATCCTGTCCCAGTTGCCGGACTTGCGGATGCTGGTGACGAGTTGGTCGCGGATGGCGTCGTCTTCAAGCCCGATCTCGGAGAGCAACTGGGAGTAGAACATCCACCAGAAGCCGTGGTCGGCGCTGCCGGTCTTTGTAGTCGTCCCAGTCATCATTCCATCGAACTGATTCTTGGTGCGGCATTCCAGGTCGCGCAGGTGCTCGGCATCGGGCACGATGCCGCGTTCGGCGAGAGGCGCGTGAATGCGCTCGCGATTGGGGAACAGCAGCGTGTTGCCAACGTCGAAGAAAATGACTTTGATGTTTGAGTTCATAAGCAGTGATAATTGTAACGTCTGCGAATCGTGCGGCTGCGGAAAGAGTGCGCTGGCGACGGTCAGCCCCTGTCCGCAGGCGGCAAAACCGGGCTGCGCCTGGCGATGCCGCACTGTAGATTGCCGAATGAATTAAACTAAAAATTTGCCGATGGATTAAGTGGAAGAAGAGTCATGGCCCAATTGCGCGTTGTCGTCCTGTGGCACCAGCACCAGCCCTTCTACAAAGACCTGGTAACGGGGCAGTATCGCCTGCCCTGGACGCGTCTTCACGCGTTGAAAGACTACTACGGGATGGTGAAGCTGCTGGACGAGTTCCCTCAGGTGCATCAGACATTCAATCTGGTGCCCTCGCTGATCATGCAGATTCAGGATTATGTTTCGGGCGAGGCGCAGGATCCTTTTCTGCAGGTTGCGGCAAAGCCGGCAAAAGACCTGACCGAGCCGGAGCGGCGCTTTGCGCTGCAATATCTGTTTCAGGCGAATGCGGTGAATGTAATCGGGCGCTATCCGCGGTACCGCGAGCTGTGGGAAAAATTTCGCGGGGCAGGGGATTCACCGGAGCGAGCGGATAAATATTTTCAGGCTCAGGATCTCACCGACTTGCAGGTGCTCTCGCAGATTGGATGGTTCGACGAGTATTTTCTGGCGGAGAAAGACGTTGCCGAACTGATCCGTAAAGGCCGGAACTATACGCTCGAAGACCAGCGGTTTGTGATTACGCTGGAGCGCGAACTGCTCAGCCGGGTGCTGCCGGTACATGCGGAGGCAGCCAAGAAGGGCCTAATCGAGATTTCGACTTCGCCTTTTTATCATCCCATTCTGCCGCTGGTGTGCGACACGCAAATGGGGGCGGTTTCCACGCCGGGGCTGGCCTTGCCGCAGAACCGCTATCGCCATCCTGAGGACGCTCGCGAGCAATTGCTGCGCGGACTGGATCTGCACAAGAAAGTGTTTGGTCTGCGCCCGAAAGGGGTATGGCCGTCGGAGGGCAGCGTTTCCGAAGAGGTGTTGGCGATTGCGCACGAGCTTGGAGTGCGCTGGATGGCGACCGACGAAGGCGTGCTGGGGCGGAGCCTGGGAATAGATTTCTCGCGCGACGGTTATGGCCATCTGAATTCGGATCTGGCGCAGCGGCTGTACACGATTTATCGCTACGAAAACGCCAATGCGGATACGCGGATGAATCTGCTCTTCCGCGACCACACGCTCTCCGACCTGATCGGATTCGTATATTCGGGAATGCCGCCGCAAGACGCGGCCAATAATCTCATCCACAAGATTAAGGAATCGGCGAAGCCGGTGCTGGCGAACGGGCAAGATGCCGTAGTCCCCATCATTCTGGACGGTGAGAATGCCTGGGAATATTACCCGCGTTCGGGGCGAGAATTCTTGCGCAGATTCTATGACGCTTTGCAGAAAGAGCCGGGGATGGAAGCGGTGACGGTGACGGAGGCGATCACGCGCCACAAGAACGTTGTCCCGCTGAAGTCGCTGGTGCCGGGATCGTGGATCAACGCGAACTTCAACGTTTGGATTGGAGCGCCGGAGGACAACAAGGCCTGGGACTACCTCTACCACGCGCGCAATTTCTATGCGCAGGCGGCGCCGGGCGCAACCCAGAAACAGCGCGACCTGGCGTTTGAAGAGATCATGATCGCCGAGGGCAGCGACTGGAACTGGTGGTACGGGCCGGAGCACCACTCGGCCAACGATCGCGAGTTCGACGAACTCTATCGCAAACACCTGTCGAATGTTTACCAGGCGCTGGGCGGGACCCCGCCCGATTATCTGGCGCAGCCGATCATCGCGGGAGTGGCGCGGCCTTCGTTCACGCCGCAGACCGCCTACATTCATCCCGGGGTCACCGGCGACATGGTGCGCTACTTCGAGTGGATGGGGGCGGCGCGTTACACGGCTGACCAGCGCTCGGGCGCCATGCACGGCAAGCAGTTTCTGATGGATGAAGTGTTTGCCGGAATCGACGAGCAGAATGTGTACGGGCGGCTGGATTTCGCCGGCAAGGTGCCGGAAGAGGCCTTCGAAGTGGTGGTGAATCTGGAGTCGTGGACCAACCATGCGGCCAAGCCCCGGCGCGAACTGCGGCTGGATGCGATGGTGGATCAAGGGCGCATACAGTCGTGGAAAGTGACGCAGGGGAAAGACACGGCGGTTATGGATTCGACGGATTCGCGCGATATTGCGCGGGTGGTGCTGGTCCGGGATTTTGAGTTTCGCCTGCCCCTCTCGTGGCTGCTCGCCGCTCCGCTCCAGATGGACAAAGTGCGAGGGCCGAAAAGTTCGGATGTGCTGACGGTTCGGCTACGCCTGCGCTTCAGTGTGTGGCAGAACCATCTGCCGGTTGACGCCTTGCCGGTGGAAGGATGGATCGAACTGGAGTTGCTGACGGAAGACGATCTGGCGGCGATGGGCGGATAGTTCGGAGTTCTGAACGCTAACGGCTGATTTCGTAAACCAACGTGAACTTAAGTTCACTACCGTACATTTTGCTGTGCGCCAAAACAGCGAACCTTTACGCGACGCGTACTTGTGTACTGATAGGCTGTTCCCTCGTATGAACTCTCAAGCTCGAATCGCTCTTCCATCGAATGTTCTGATAGTAAGGCCAAGCAGATACAATGTCGGGGCGAGGCTATAAATCGGGTGAACGTAGAAAAAGCCAGCCGGGGGCCCAAGGTTGCCGACCGCATATTGCCATTGTTTATTTTCTTGATTTGCAGCCTGCTTCTCTTCGAGCCTCCATTCTTCGCTTTCAATAGCGCCAGCAAACGGTTCCAGATCGTTACTTTCTTCGGCCTTCCCTTGCTTTTTTCTGCGCTGGCGGTCCTGGCCCGAAAGAGCCGGCGCTTCATGGCATATTGGCCGGCATTCTGCTCATTCATCGTCGTCTCTGTCTCGCTCTTACTGATGTGGCTGCTGGACGATTTTCCAAGGCGCTGGCTGGGCTTTGATCCGAAAGAACCAACCGGCAGAGCCGCCATCAAGGTCACAGATGCGGTCATCCTGCTGCTTACAGTCATCGTTCTTGGCACGCTGCTCCGGATTGATTTTGATTCCATCTACCTCCGAAAAGGGACAAGGCCACGCTTAGCACTCGCGATTGGGTTCGCAGGCTTTGCGCTGATGGCAGTTTTTGCGGTCGTTGAGGCCCACGGCATGGGCATCACGAATCGGCGCATTCTTGGCTGGCTGCCCTGGATTCTCAGTTTCGTTCTCGCCAATGGATTCTTTGAGGAGCTGATGTATAGAGGACTTTTCCTCAGGAAATTTGAACCGCTCCTGGGTGCGCGTTTGGCGAACCTTCTTATCGCGTTCGTATTCGCCGTTGGCCATGCCGGCGTAACGTATTCAGAGGATGTCCTCGTGTTTGTAGCAATCACCTTCGTTTTTGCGCTGATCTGGGGCTATCTCATGCAGAAAACTGGCACGCTTTGGGGTTCGGCGTTATTTCATGCGGGTGCGGATACGCTGATCATCATTGGCATTTTTTCGGGCGTAAAGACGTAAGACGGTTGTTGCGTAGGAGAACTTTCGCGTCGCTTTGAGCATTTTTTTTGCGAGTTGGAGTTAAATCTCGATATCACTCATAACCAGAACCCGGCGGAAGCTACCGCCCAGGGATTCGCCACACCTCCTCCATCAAAATGCTGGACGCCGAGCGATGGCCCGAGTCGCTTAAGTTGACCCCTATCAGGCTTCGCCCCGTCCCCAAGGCGGTCTAATTCTCACTGCCCACTGCTGGCGACGGCTGTTGTCATGGTCATCGGACGGCTCAATTCCATCACCATTTCCGTGCCTGCGGGTAGCGTCGCCGAACGGTGCTTGCCGAGCCAGTGCGTGACGGTCACGGTGGCGCCCACGGCTCCGCCGATGAGGAAGCCTTTGCCGCCGCCCGCTAGTCCACCGATGAGCATTCCGCCGCCGGTGCCCATGCCGATTTCGGTGAGATCTTTGCCGTCGTGGCCGGCGCCCTTGAACTGCCCTTCCGGATTGACGTCGGTGCCGTGGCCCCTGTTGGTATCAACCAGCGAGGCGTTCAGCATGAACCTGTCTCCATTCGGAAGGACCAGGTTTTCAGGGAAGATGGCGATGGTGGGCTTGCCGGCAATGCGCCGCGGCTCGTTCGCTTTGGTGACGCGGCCTTCGACCGTGGCGCCGATGGGAATCACGGTCTTGCCGTCCACTACCACTGGCTCCGTGACCCTTGCCGAGAAAGGATCTCCGGCTTTCGAGCTAAAAGTTGCGAGCGTGGTTTCGAGTTTCATCTTGACGGCGGTGCCGGTGGGCAGGGCGGATTGCGCCCAGGCGAAACTTGCGATCAGGATGAGCGATATCAGCGAAAGTGTTTTTTTCATGTTGCCTCTTACCTCCAAAATTCAATTGTGTATGTCTTGCAAAGCTCCCATGACTTCATCCAGCGGCGCGCGGTCGAGTTGGTTATCGCCGCGATAGATGTAGCGCACGCGGCCGTCTCGATCGATCACGAGCGTAGCCGGGTGCGCGATGTTGATGGCATCGGCGCCGAACGCGTGATGGAGCCCATAGGCTTTGGTCACGGCGCGATCCTCATCAAGCAGAAAGACGCTGGCGATGGGATGCTTCTCCAGGAATTTTCCCGGCCTCCACACGCCGTCGCGCTTTTCGGCGGCAAGGAACGCCAACTGCGCTCCCGCCGCTTCAATTTCCGGTCTCCGCGACTCGAACTGAGCCATGCGCTTCACGCAGTTCGGTCACCAGGTGCCGCGTAGAAACTCAAGAATCAGCGCGCCCTGCGCCAGCAGACCGCCGAGAGTGAATGTGCCCTCCCGGTTGGCCGCTCCCAGGGAAAAATCCGGGGCGCGCGATCCGACTTCCAGAGTTTCGGTGCGGTTCTTCATGTTGAGTTCGACTTTAAGCGAGGTGGAAATCAGGAACAATAACGGATTGGGTACGGGGACGGCTTCGGTGGCGATTGGATAGGGCACGTCCCAGCGCACAGACCTGGTTCTTCCATGTCCGATATAATTTCGTTTTGCAGGTGGGAGACGCGGCAAGCCGCGTCTCTACGGGTAGGTACGATGTTTCTAAATCCATCAGATGAATAAAGGACGCACTTATGCCTCTTACAAGTATTGCTGATATCCGCGGACGCCAGGTGCTTGACTCGCGTGGCAATCCGACCGTTGAAGCTGAGATTTTTCTGGATGGCGGCGCCAGCGCGCGGGCCATTGTGCCGAGTGGCGCGTCCACCGGCGAGCATGAGGCCGTCGAATTGCGTGACGGCGACAAGACCCAGTACCTCGGCAAGGGCGTTCTGCAGGCAGTCGCGAACGTTAATGGCGAGATTGCGGGAACCGTCAGCGGGATGGATGCAGCCGACCAGCGCATGCTCGACGCCCGGATGATCGAGCTTGATGGCACGCCCAACAAGGGGCGGCTGGGGGCGAATGCGATTCTGGCGGTTTCCATGGCCGCTGCCAGGGCCTCGGCCAGAGCGTTCGAACTTCCGCTCTATCGCTACCTCGGCGGCGCGGCGGCGAACGTGCTGCCGGTGCCGCATGATGAACATCCTCAATGGCGGAGCGCACGCCGATAACAACGTGGACTTCCAGGAGTTCATGGTGATGCCGGTGGGAGCGCCGTCGTTTTCCGAGGCGTTGCGCTGGGGTGTGGAAGTCTTCCACACGCTTAAGGGCGTGCTGAAGAAGCGGGGATACAACACGTCGGTCGGCGACGAGGGCGGCTTTGCTCCGTCGGTGAAGTCGAACGTCGAGGCGATTGAAGTCGTAGTGGAGGCGATTCAGCAGGCGGGCTATAAGCCGGGCGAAGACATAGCGATTGCGCTCGATCCGGCGGCCAGCGAGTTCTATCAGGATGGAAAATATGTTTTCAAGAAATCCGACAAGTCGGCCAAGAGTTCGGAAGACATGGTTCGGTATTACGAAAAATGGGTGAAAGACTATCCCATCGTGTCGCTCGAAGACGGGCTCTCCGAAAACGACTGGGAGGGCTGGGCGCTGCTGACCAAAGAACTGGGCGGCAAGATTCAGCTGGTGGGCGATGACATCTTCGTCACCAACATTGAGATTTTCGCCAAGGGCATCGAGAAGGGAATTGCCAATTCGATCCTGATCAAGCTGAACCAGATTGGCACGGTCAGCGAGACGCTGGACGCCATCGACCTGGCGCGGCGCAACGGATACACGTCGGTGATCTCGCATCGTTCCGGCGAAACCGAAGACACGTTCATTGCCGACCTGGCCGTGGCGACTGGCGCGGGCCAGATCAAGACCGGCTCGGCCTCGCGCACCGACAGAATTTCGAAGTACAACCAGTTGCTGCGGATTGAAGAGGAGTTGGGCGTGGCGGCGCGGTTTTTGGGGGTGAAGGCGCTGAACTACAAAGGATGAGTGCAACGCGAAGCGAGGTTCGAGTAGTGGATCCAAACCTGTGGCCTGAAATCGTATGGTTGCTCATTGCGTTGATGATGGGGGTTCTCGTCGTCACGTTGTTGCTGCTTCTCTGGAGAGCGATCTTTAGACGCCGGCGGTCAGAGTGGGCTCTGGACACCCTGCTGCTCGGATGCTCTGGTTTCATCCTGGTGGCGGCGCTCATGGCATTCTTACTGAAATACGGAAAGCACATCCCACCGGAATGGTCGCGTATTATTGGACCCTCGCTAACTGCGGCCGTGGCTTTTCTGCTGGTGTGGATCTCGAGAAAAATCCGCAATCGGATGGCTCGAAAGAGGGTGTTGGGTTCCGCGAAAGGGGAGTTTATTGTTCCAACGGACTTCAACGACCCGCTGCCGAAAGAGATCGAGGACGAGTTCTATAAGCGATGAGTTCCATCTGAGCTAAAAGCCCATCGTGTCGTCCGCCGAAGGTCCATAGGTCGCGGGCACAGGTTTCCCGTTCAAGCGCAGATAGACGCCCAGCTGCGCGCGATGATGGACCAGGTGGTTCAGGAACATCTCGCGGTAGGCGAGGAAGCGCGACCCTTCGAAGATGGGCTTGCCCTGGAAGCTCAGCTTCCAGTTCTGTGTCCAAGCTTCATCGGGTGTGTTCTTGAGGGCAGCACGCACCTTGGCAGCGCCTTCATCAAAAGCGCCGACCAACTGCGCCGCCGACTCAAAGGGCAGAGGCTTGTAGCTGCTTTTGGCAAAATCGAGTTCAGGAGTTGTAAGGATCGAGAGGCCAAAGCCGGCCAATTGCGCCACGTGCGGCGCGAGCTTGTTCAGCGGCATGGACTTGGGATGCGGCGCAAAATCCTTCTTGTCTTCCGGAACGCGTTCCAGCGTCGTACGCGTCTTTTTCATTTCTTCGTCAAATTCCACTAGAAGAAGTTCACTGATGGGCATGTTTGATCCTCCGCGATAGTATAAGATGCCGAATCGACCCCTGGGATTCAATGTCTATTCTGTTCTTAGATCACGGGGGCGGATTTGCGGACGCCGCCGAAATCTTGAACCGCCGAGACGCAGAGGACGCCGAGAAGATTTTTTGATGACCCGATGACCCGATCACCCGATGACCCGATCCGCAAACTTCTGATTTGCCTTCGCCACCCTTTTGAGCAGTGGAACGCGCCGGCGTGGTTTTCCGAGCGCTTGCGCCGTGAGTTTCCGCAAATTGAAGTCGTTCATCTTCCTGACTACAAGCGCGTGGACGAAGAGATCGTTGACGCCGAAATCGCGATCGCCTGGTCAATTCGTCCCGCGCAGATTGCGGCGGCAAAGAGACTGCGATGGATTCACTCTCCGGCGGCGGCGGTCCATCAACTGATTTTTCCGGAACTCGTCAACAGCGAGATCGTTCTCACCAACGCGCGCGAAGTGCACGGGCCGGTGGTGGCGGAGCACGTCATCGCGCTCATCTTTGCGCTCGCCAAGAAAATTCCGGGCTCGGTGCGCTTGCAGGAGAGGCACGTCTGGGGGCAGCAGATCCTGTGGGACGAACTGCCGCGCGTGCGTGAGGTTGCAGGCGCGACCGTCGGTCTCATAGGCCTCGGCAGCATCGGTCGCGCGGTCGCCAAGAGCGCGAAAGCCCTGGGCATGCGGGTGATCGCGGTGCGCGAGCATCCGGAGAAGGGAAGTGAAGGCGCGGACGCCGTCCTTGGGCCGGCTCAAATCGACGAAGTCTTTCGGCAAGCGGATTACATCGTGCTGGCAGCGCCGATCACGGATCGTACGCAGGCCATTGCGAACGCCGAACATTTGGCGCTCATGAAGCCCGGCGCCTGCCTGATCAACGTCGGTCGCGGGGCGCTGGTGGATGAATCCGCGCTGGCCGCCGCTCTGCGTGAAAAGAAGATCGGCGGTGCTGCGCTCGATGTTTTTCCGAAAGAGCCGCTGGCCGCCGACTCGCCGCTGTGGGACTTGCCCAATCTGCTGATCACTCCGCACACAGCCGCGCTGACCGACAAGTTATGGGAGCGGCATTACGCGCTGTTTTCGGAGAACCTCCGCCGCTATCTGAGCGGGCAGCCCCTGCTGGCAGTGGTGGACAAGCGGAAAGGTTACTGAGTTCGAGACATCGGAGCGCTCGAACGTCATCGCACCGGCTCCTGATCAATCAGCGGACTGACTCTGCGCCCTCCGCGATCTCTCGGTTAAAGATATCCGCTTACCGCGTATCCACTCCAAACCCCAAGATCGCATTCACTTCGACCGGCTCATTCCCTCGAAATGCCGGACGAAATTTCCAGCTGTGCAAAGCCACCAGAATCTTTGAAGTAGTTTCGGCGGCGCCGGACTCGAGTACTTTCAGGTCTTTCAGTTCGCCAGAGCGGTCGAGGATGCAGGCGATCACGACCCGCGTGGGGCGCAGGCCATCAGGCAGGTCTTTGCGCATGGGTTCGGGGGCGCTTAATTTTTCCGAAGAAGGATGCGTTGCCGACGTGGCGTCGGCATACTGCATCACCGCTGTGCCGAGCGACGTTTCGATGTAAATAGAGTAATTGCGGTCGCCTTTCAGAACTCCGTAGTAAGCGAACACGCCACCGGAGCGAGGGGTCGCTTCGATCGTAATTCCCGATCCTTTGTGAGCGCTGGTGGAAGAACGGCCGGGGCCCGACGATGGGGCGTCGCCGCCGGGAGTGCCGAAACTGGGCAAGTTAATGGTGGTTGTGCCGCCCTGCACCGATACTCCGGGTATGGCGGGCGTGCCGCTGGTGCCGGTTCCCGCGCCGCCGGGGCCGGGATACGGCGAGATCCCTCCGTGTGCGTTGGGATCGGAGCCGCGCCCTGCGCCTTCTCTGCCTGCGCCTGGACCTTCTCCTTGCAACCCGCTGCCGGGGCCATTGCCTTTGCCGATACCTGCTCCGCCGCCGCCGCCGCCGAGACCGCTCTTTGCCGTGCCGCTGGGCGACATGGCGAGAGCGCCACCGCCGGTGGAGTTTGGTAGTCCAGGTCTGGTTCCCGGTTGGCTGGAGATGACGACCGCGGACCCGGCAGCGTTTCCACCGGCATTACTTGGTGGAGCTACGGAGGAACCCAGGTCGAGCGGACCGCCGGCGCCAGTTCCCTTGTTGCCTCGTCCGCTGCCAGAGAGGGCCTTGCCGCCGCCCAAGCCTGGCGGAGGCGGTACGACGTCGGCCGAGCCCAGGAGCGCACCTGCAGATTGCTCCGAGCGGCCACCGCTGCCTTGGGAACCGCCTTTCTGCGAGCTTGGGATGCTGGCCGGAGGCGGCACAACCTGGGGCGCAAGAGTGCCAACGCCAGATCTTGCGAGTGATCCTCCACCGGAAGCGGTGGGCGGCGGTGGTACCGGTTTGGTGCGCAAGTCACCGGTGGCAGAGCTTCCCCAACTATTCAGATCGCGGCTGACCTGCGAGGGCGGCGGCGCAATGACGGCGGGCGCGGGCAGCGTCAGCTTGGGTGTGGACGACACTTCGCGCTGCGGCGCGGAAACCGGTGGCGCAACCACATCGACGGTTTGCGTCAACGGCACGCGGGAGCTGGCCAAATCGCGCTGCTCGTCTCGCGGAGCGGGTGCGATGACGGTCGGCGCGAGCGGGTTTGCGGTTCGCATCTTGTCGCGCGAGACATTTGGCGCGGGCGGAACTACTGCTGCGCTCAACGCTGGCGAAGAGCGCGTGCTGGCGTGAGAAACATCGGGCGCGGGCGGGACGATGTTGGTCGTCAGACTGGACGAGGTACGGCTTGCTGGGGAATTCAATTCCGGCGAAGGCGCTACTACGCTCATCGTTGTCAAATATGCAGGCAGAATTGGCGCGGTGAGAGAAGATCGCAGTCCTTCGGCGGGAGGCGGTCCGGGATTCGACTTGAAGGCGAGCAGATTGGCGACTGCGGAATCGGAATGCGGCAGATTCACCTTGGGAGCGTCCACAACCTTCTCGCGGGGCTTGTCGCCACGCGCTACGCGAATGGTCTGCGTGCGGTGGTGGGCTTGCTGACCGCCGGCGCGTCCGGACTTGCCGGCCTGGGCGCCGCCTCGGTCTTGAGTTTGGGGCAGCTCGTCGGCGGAATAATAAATGACATCCCATTGCGGACGAGTTGGAGGAGCGGGGATCTGAAGACTTACAAAGCGCTCCGGGAGAACGATGACTGCGACCAGCAGCAGGCACTCGAGCAGCCAGCAGACGAGCATGCCGCGATACGGGAACATGCCAACGGGCGCTTCTCCCGCCAAGCGCTTCGGCGGGCGAGCGAGCGCCGGGCGTAAAGCAGACTTGAACTCTTCCCATCGCGACGACCACTCCACCAGCAGGCGCGGCGGCTCGGGCCATTGATCTTTCGGACGCAGATTTTCGGGCCAATGATCGGCGCTTTCGGGAATGGCGGCAACTTCGGACATTATTTTAGACGGCGATTTTAGACTGCGTTATTTCTGGGGGATTCGTACTAGTGTAGTGTGCCAGAAGGACGCTCTGATTATCGGGTGACTTCGGTGTTTTTTGTGCCTTTTGTTCTCTCGGAGACTGGGACGGAGTTCCTCGGTGGCTTCGAACGTCGGACATCAAGGCGAGGTGTTTACCAGTTAGTACCCCTACCCCCTCTCCCCCCTGCCTTTTGGAATCAGTGGGTTAGAGGGAAAATTCGTGTTCAGTCCTTGAGGAATAAGGACTTATATTAAAGTATTCATAAATAAGGAGTTAGCTTGGCTCCCGGCCAATTCGGCACCCCTCGCTGGTGCTCTCCATGGGAAATCAATCACTTAGCTGTGGTCTCTTTCGTACGGGTTAACAGTTCGCTTTCAAAGTATTCAAAGAAATGGAGTTATTTGCACGACACGCGATGGACGTGTCGGAGCGGTGGGCCACTCAAACCATGGCCGACTCCAGCTCGGATTAGTTGTCAAGGAGCAGGGGGTGCTGAGGCAAATGCTTGTTTGCTATGAATCTATTTTAACAGGGGAGTCAAGGGCGGTCGCGGGAGGAGTCATTGGGGCATTTATTTAAGGACACAATACCGAAATCTCTGACAGCCACAACAAGCGAATCCCGAAGAGTCGTTAGCACCTACCGCGATTGCCAGCGCCTCGGATTGCGCCTGCCGTGGAAGCAGGCGATTACCACAATCCGATGCTCCTGAACCTCGAAGAATAATCCGTATGGGAAGCGCCGCACTCCCGCACGCCGACGGCCCCGGTGGACGACAGGGAACTGCAATGGACCGTCTGCGATTGCCGCAACCGTGGCCTCGACCGCCAGCGCGAAGCGCTCCCCAAGCTGTGGGCGAATGTTGTCATACCAGGCCCGCGCATCCAGCAAATCCTCATTCGCCTCTGGTATCCAGACAACCGGGAGAGTCACGGTCTCTTAAACAGGCCCGCCCTGGCCTGCTCCCAGGGGATGACAGCGGAAGGATTTTGCTCATGCCGAGCAATGCGGTAATCAAGCTCTGCCCGCTGCGCATCTGTCAGCGATACTGCGTCCGCTTCCAGGCTTTCCCAGACCGTATCCAGCAGTTCTGCCTTCTCCGCAGCGGAGAGGCTGTTTATCTGGCTTCGCAAATCGCTCATACGCCTATAACCCTAGCGCGGTTCCTTCGCACTGGCAAGCAGTCGAAAGAAATGTCCACCTGGTCGCCGAGCGCGGTCAGGGAGTCGCGGACGGTGCCGGTGGGAAGCCCTAACACATGCGCTTCTCTATTCAGAATACATGCAAGGCTGGCGCATTCCTCGAGTCGCGATGATGTTTCACCAGGATTTCAACGTCCTGATCGAGCGCCACGAGAAAGCGCAGAAGGCGCTCCACGGAAAACTGGCGAAACTCGCCGCGCAGCATCTTGGAGACGTTGGGCTGGCGGATGCCGAAGAGATCGGCCGCCTCGACCTGTTTCAGGCCACGCTCCTTCATGAGCGTGTCGATTTTGAAAACAAGCTGCGCCTTGACGAAGTGTTCGTCCGCATTCGGCACGCCAAGATCCTTGAACACGTTCCGGCTGCCGCTTTCGTATTTTTTTTTGCTCATGGCTATCCAAATCCAATATGGTGATATCACCATATTCTGTCAAGGGTGTGCAAACGCCCGAAGACGCGGGCGAATCCCCTTGCCCAGCGCTCATTCTCTCGATGCTTCAAGCTCGGTGTTTCAAGCCGCTTCAGTGTGAATAGGACGTTCTTCGAAAGAAATATCTACCTGGTCGCCGACGGCGGTCTGGGAATCGTGTACGGCGCCGGTCGGAAGCTCTAGCACGGAAGCGGCGTGGACGCGAACGGCGGCTAGGCGCCAGGGCTTTAGGTCCTCTTCAATGTGGATGACAATCCGTTCCCGGTCAAGGTACACGGCGTCGATCGGAAAGCGCATGGCGAAGGTGTGGATGCCGTGGGAAGGGTTGATCCACAGTCCCTGGCCGCGGGAGAAGTGGGACGAGCCGGTGGCCATTAGGCCGCGAAAGCGGGACCAGTGGGTGTGCGCGACCAGGAGATCGGTCGCGAGATAGGTGGTGCGGGTGCGGTTGAAAGCGTATCCCTTAGTCATTGAAGCATTGAGTCATTTAGTCATTGAATCATTGAGTCATTGAAATCAATGAACCAATACCTCAATGATTCAATGACTCAATAAAATCACCGTTTTCCCCCAGCCGGAAGGAATATGTGCAACAACTGAATTACGGCCGGCCCGACGGTGACGAAAATCAGGGAGGGCATGACAAACAGAACCAGGGGAATGATCATTTTGACAGTTGTCTTCGCGGCCTGTTCTTCGGCACGCTGGCGGCGCTCGGTACGCAAAGAGTCGGAGTGGACGCGCAAGGCTTGGGCAACGCTGGTTCCGAAGCGGTCGGTCTGAATCAGGGTTCCGACGAGCGAGCGAATGTCATCGACGCCAGTGCGCTCGGCGAGATTGCGGAGGGCCTCGACGCGAGGTTTTCCGGCGCGGGTTTCGAGGTCGAAGAGATGGAATTCAGCGCTCAATTCCGGGTGCGCGGTGCTCAGATCCTGGCCCACTCGCATCATGGCCTGATCGAGAGACAAGCCCGCTTCCACGCAGATCACGGTCAGATCCAGTCCATCGGGAAGGCCGAGGCGAATGCGGCGCTGGCGTTCCTTCAGCTTCCTTTTCAGCAGGAATCGCGGGATAAAAAAGCCGAACCCGGTCAGGCCGACCAGCAGCAGGGGGGAATTGAATCCGGTAAACAGAAAAACCGAGACGAAACCAATGGCGGCGAAGAGGACGCGCAAACCACGATAGATAGTAACGTGCTGCGGGCTGCGATATCCCGCTTGAATCAGCCAGAGCCGGGTTTGCGAAACGTCCGCGGGCGAGAGCGGCAAGGCGCGGCTGAGGGGATCGAGAGCCTGCTGCATGCGTTCGCGCATGGCAGGTTTAGCCGGGGCTTTGGGACGTTGCCAGCCGATTTCGCGCAGGCGGGAGCCGAGCACCGACGAAGGAGCAACCGTGGCGGCTCCAAAGGCGAAGACGATCACCACGATGGTGAGAAAAACGAAAATAGAGAGTGCCAGAGCCAGAGTCATGAATTAGACCTGTACTTCAGTCGTTGGTCGTTCGTCGTTGGCAAAACCTCCGAACGACCGACGACCAACGACTCCGAACGACGAACGACCAACGACTAACGACTGATTCATCAAACCTGTATCCTGATAATTCTGCGAATGAAAAAGTAGCCCATCGTCTGCAAAGTGATGCCGCCTACGATCAAAGCGTGTCCTATCGGGTCGGTGAAGAGCGGGCGAATGAATCCCGGGTTGATTAAGCAGCATGATGACGACAATCATGGGCGGCAGCGCCATGAGCAGGACCATGGTGAGGCGTCCCTGGGCGGTGTGGACGCGGACCTGGCGCAGGATCTTGAAGCGTTCGCGAATGACGTAAGAGAGGTTGTCGAGAATCTCGGCCAGATTGCCGCCGGTTTCGCGCTGCAACATTACCGCTGTGACGAAGAACTTGACGTCGACCAGAGGAACGCGGTCGGCCAGGTTGAGCAGGGCGTCGCGTACGGGGAGGCCGAATTTCTGTTCTTCGTAGAGCTGGCGAAATTCTCCGGCAACGGGTTCGGAGACTTCGTTGGCGATCATTTCGAGGGCGGTGGTAAAGGCGTGTCCGGCGCGAACGGCGCGGGCGAGGGTATCGATGGCCTCGGGAAACTTCTCCTCAAATTTCTGCAAAGCGCTTGGTGCGCATATGCGAGGCATAGGCGTAGGGGACAAAAAACCCGAGCAGAGCGCCGGCCCAGCCGAAGAGCAGGTTGCCACCGGCGACGACAGCGATGACGGCGAGTAGCAGAGCCGACACGGCGCAAAGCATCAGGAAGTTTCCGGCGCGAACGTCCACGTGTCCCTGCGCCAGCATTTTTTGCAGGAGGGAGACGCGCTCCGAGCGGCGCAGAAAGGTATCGAAAGCGGGTATGCGGCTGAGGACTTCGTCGCGCAGCAGAGCCACGTCGGGCGCGGCTGGTTCGGCGGGCTTTTGAACGGTGGAGAGGCGATCGCGGAGGACGCGGGCCTGAGCCTTGCGCTGATCGAACAAAGACATGGCGGCAAAGACCGCCAGGGTGACCACCACAAACACCAGCAAGGCAATAAAGAACGGCATCCGCTAGACCTCCATCCGGGACTCGAAAAGCGCAGGACTGAGGCGGCAACCGGCGGTGGCGAGGCGTTCGGCGAAATGCGGCGGGCCGCCCGTGGAATGGAAGACGCCGCGCACCTTTCCGCTCTCGTCAATGCCGCTGCGCTCAAACACGAAAATGTCCTGCAGCGTGATCATCTCTCCTTCCATTCCGGTGACCTCGGAAATCGTGATCACCTTGCGCGAACCGTCGGAGAGACGCGCGACCTGAACTACGGCGTGGACGGCGTTCGCGATCTGCTGGCGAATGGCCCGCTCGGGAATGTTCAGGTTGGCCATGGAAACCATATTTTCGATGCGCGCCAGCGCATCGCGCGGCGAGTTGGCGTGGACGGTGGTGAGCGAACCCTCGTGGCCGGTATTCATGGCCTGAAGCATATCGAACGCTTCTTCGCCGCGCACCTCGCCCACCACAATGCGATCGGGACGCATACGCAGGCTGTTGATGACGAGCTGGCGCATGCGCACCGAGCCTTTGCCTTCGATGTTGGGAGGGCGGGTTTCGAGGCGGACCACGTGTTCCTGCTTGAGCTGCAATTCGGCCGCGTCTTCGATGGTCACGATGCGCTCGGAATTCGGGATGTAACCGGAAAGAACATTGAGAACCGTGGTTTTGCCGGCGCCCGTCCCTCCTGAAATGATGAGGTTCAGGCGGCCCTTGACCATGGCCGAGAGCATTTCCAGCATGGGCTCGGTCAGGGTCTTATTGTCGAGCATGTTGCGCGCGGTGATCGGATCGTGTCCAAAGCGGCGGATGGAGAGGCAGGCGCCGTCGAGCGCCAGGGGCGGAATGATGGCGTTGACGCGCGAGCCATCCTGCAGGCGGGCATCGACCATGGGCGAAGACTCATCGACCCGCCGCCCGATGCGGGATACGATGCGATCGATGATCTGCATCAAGTGCTGGTTGTCCTTGAACGACAAGCCGGTGATTTCAAGCTTGCCGGCGCGTTCGACGTATACGCGGTCGAAGCGGTTGACGAGGATGTCGGAAATGGTGGGATCTTTGAGCAGCGGCTCGAGCGGGCCCAGGCCGAAGATTTCGTCGAGAATCTCGCGCGACAACTGCTCGCGCTCGGCGAAACTGAGCGGAACCGCCTCGCTGTTCACCGAACTGCGGATGAGGACGAGAACTTCTTCGCGCGCCGAATCTCCCGTCGTGCGCCCGAGTTTTTCCAGGTCGAGGCGGTCGAGGATCTTGCGGTGCAGGTCGGCCTTGACCTGCTGGTACTCGCTCCGTTCGAAGGCTTGCAGATTCGCCATAATTTCCAGGCCGCTCTTAATTTCAACTCGCGGGATTTTGTAATTTGGTAATTTTGTAATTTGGCAATTTGAACCCGGCTGGTTTGAAATTACCAAATTACCCGATTACGAAATTACAAAATGCATCTCTACACTGTCTTAAACAACGACCAGGCCGTGCGCTTCACTTCCAGATCGTCCTTGGTCAAGTATTCCGCCAGCCCGGCAATGGAGCGGGCAATTTCCGTGGTTCCCTGCTGCATCAAGGGAACGCCGCGATCGATCGCGGTCGAAACCGCGAAGTACTGATTGGGAATCCGCCAGAGCACCGGCGCTCCGATGGCGGCCTCGGTCTCCGCTTCATTGAAGCCCGCCACCTTGCGATAACGGTTCAACACCAATGCGAAACGGTCGCGGGAGCCGCTCTCGCCGAGATACTGAGCCACTCTTCCCGCGCTCCACAGGGAAGCGACATCGGCGTGAGCGATGAGCAGGATCTTTTCCGACAGGTTGCTGACCAGGCGAGTGGCGCTGTCGAGCCGCGAGGAAGCGTCGACGACGATGTAGTGAAAGAGGCCGACCATGGTGTCGAAAAGACGGGCAAAGTCGGAAGCGGAGGGCTCGATGGGCGTGGGAGCCGCAGCGCCCGCCAACACGTGCAATCCGCGATCGTGACGCACCATGAAGCTTTCGAGCAGGGACGAATCCAGGCGGTGCAGGTTGGTGATGGCGTCGGAGACGGTGAAGGTCGGCTTGAGATTGAGATGCAAGGCGCAGTGGCCGAGCGGCGCCAAGTCCACCAGCGCCGTGCTGTGGTGAATCGACTGCAAGGCCAGCGCCAGATTGACGGCGACGGTGGTGGCGCCGCTGCCGCCTTTGGCGTTCACGATGGTGAACACCTTTCCCCGGGAAGTTTCGCGGCCGGGCTTGCGGCGGGTTGCCGTGAGACGGACGAAGGCTTCCAGCAGGTCGGTGGTGGTGGTGGGGCGCTCAATGTATTCGCGCACACCCGCCCGCATGGCGCTGACAATCAACTGGGGTTGAGTCATGGGGCCGACGGCGAACACGGCGGAATCGGGAAGTTCCTGGTGCAGCAATTCCACGGCCCGCAGCGCCGAGGTGATGCCATCGGCGGCGATATCCACCAGAATCACGTCGGGCGCATAGGTTTGGGTTTTGCGGATGACCGGGTCGTTAGCGGCCAGAGGCATGGTGGGGTTGCTGCACACGGTGCGGGCCACGCTGGTGCCATCCACCAGGACCTGAAGCACCGCGCGCTGGTCATGGTCGGTGGCGAATACGGCTACTGATAATTCCGGCATGACCCCTCTAAGAACATTGAATCATTGAATCATTGAGGCATTGAATCATTAAAAACCACGGGACCGATTTTTAATGACTCAATGCCTCAATGATTCAATGTCTCAATTGGTTTTCTTCTTGCCATCAAACTTGTCCTGATCCAGATACGGCACCGGATTCCCAGGACCCTTCGGCGCCTGGACACTGGGTGCAACCCGGCGCACCGTGCACAGAACCATCAATTCCGAGTTGCTCTTCTGGTTGCTCTTGCTCTTGAAGAAATTGCCGAGGATCGGGATATCGCCCAGTCCCGGAATCTTGTTGGCAACGTTTGTGACCCGGTTATCCATCAGGCCGGCGATGATGAAGCTCTGGCCATCTTGCAGCTCGAATTCAGTTTCCGCCTTACGCGTGCTGATGGCGGGTATGGTGGTTCCGGCCACGGTGACGGCGTCCGCGAAGTCGAGCGTGCTCACCTCGGGAGCCACGTGCAGGTGGATGTTGCCGTTGGGCTGAATCACGGGGGTGAACTTCAGGCGCACGCCAAATTCGCGAAACTGAATGGTGACGGTGGCGATTCCGCTGGCGTTTTGCTGCGCGACGGGGAAGGGAAATTCTCCTCCCGCCAGGAAACTGGCTTCCTTGCCATTGATCGCGACCAGGTTGGGCTCGGCCAGAATCTGCAAAAGATTCTGCGTCTTCAGGGCCTCGATCACTGCGCCGAGGTGGACCTGAGGGTTAAAGAAAAACATGTTGAGCAAGTTCGATATCGTCGTGGTCGTTGAGGCGGTGCCTGTACCGTTGCTGTTAGTGGAATTGGTGATGGCCGAAGTGGTGATTCCGCCGTACTGGCCGGTCGTCAACGTGCCGAGGGTGTTTCCGGCGCCGGTGGAAAACATATTGATGCCCATCTGGGTCAGAGCCGAACGATCGACCTCGGCAAACTTGACTTCCAGCAGCACTTCGTCTGTCCCGACCGGCCCGAAGGTCAGCACATTCACGACATTCTTGGAATACGCCGAGGCCAGCGCGCCCGCATGCTTGGAAACGTCCTCGGTAGTCACGTGACCCGAGAGAACAATCGCGTTACGCGAAGGCGTCACGTTGATCTGCTCGTCGGGGAAAAGGCGATGCATTTCTTCCGTAGCCGCGGTGATATCGACATCCACCCGAAGATCGAAGCTGCGCGAGCGCTCCAGTTCGTCCCAGATCAGCAGTGAAACCTCGCCCGGAGAGAGTCCATTGACCAGGACCTGCGTTGGTGTGACGACCAGCGCGTCCGCCACCGCGGGGTCCGTCACCGAGACGCGCTTCAGTCTCTCGGTAGTGTTAATCAAAAGGGACTTACCCACCATCACGCGCAGCGGAGCTGCCCCGGCAGTGACGGACTGGCTGGATGCAGAAGTGGTGGTGGAGGGTTGCGCGGCGGGCGCATTGTCCTGGCTCTGAGAATTCTGGTTCTGAGAAGAAGCCGTTGCCGCAGCAGCCGGTGAATGGCTGCCGGGAGCGGCGGTGCGCGCGAACATCGTGGCCGCACCGAGAATGGCAACGGAGGCGACGAGCATAAGAGCTTTCATGAATTCGCACCTCTGCGAGGATGCACGAGCAAATCCATCGAGGGAGTGAGCGTACGCGAACTATTGCGGTATTGTCGGCTCAAACTTATTCTCTTCCCGTTTGCTGCCACGGATCATTTCTATCTGGTAGGGTGCTGGTGGAGGCGCCGGAACTTTCGCTGCCACCTTTCGAACTTTGGCTTTAGGCTCGGCGGAGGCCACCGGTTTTTCGCCCGGGTACAGCGCACTTGTCCGGGTGGCGGCGATGCCTCCCTTTTTCGTGTCCAGCGGATTGCGCAGCGCGAGCTGGATTCTTCCTTCCTGGGAAGCCAACGCCAGTTTTTGCGCGTCGTCGGGCGAGACCAGCAGGGTGATCACCGGAGCGTTCGCTTCTCCCCCGGTGATACGTTCCAGGAGGCTCCCGCCGACGGCGATGACGGCCACGTTCTCCAGCACGGTAACGGTTTGCCGTTCGTTCCCTTGATTCCCGGTAGCCAGCACATCCACGCGCGTGCCCGGTTGCACGAAGCCGGCCACGGAAACCACATCGTTGACGCGCACCGAGACGGCGCGCATTCCCGGCGGGATCATGGAGGGCAGGCCAGCGCCAGCGTTCAGTGCCGCCAATTTGCTCGGCAGAATAAATTCGCCTTTGCTGATTGGCAAAATTGCGCCGCGCCCCAGAACCTTCGAGGGCGCCGAGAAAGCCCCCGGAGGCACCGCCGATGGCGGGAGAGTAACCACGCGGACATCGTGACCGTCCAACTTGGCCCCGACCTGAATGTCGTCGGCAGCCACCACGACCGGCACTCCGCCCGCATTGCTGTTCGAGCCCGCAACGGCCCGCAGCCGGTTATAGACGGTAAAGCTGACGAGCAGGCCGACGGCCAGCGCCAGGCCTCCGATCATCAACAAACGGCTTCGGTTCATTCCTCTCCTTCCGGGATAACTCCGGACTGATTCGTTCTATGCCTGCTTATATCTCCGCGAGTGCGACTTACTTTCTGCTGCTGGGGCGGCCTGCTAGATCTCTGATCGCGTGATTCTGTGCTTCACAATTGAGCGCCGTCCGATCCCAGGTCCCAAAAGCGGGACCTGGGGCACCCGAAGTTGATACATCAACAAGCGGCCAGAGACCTAGAGTGTGTTTCATAGATGTCTTTCCGCTTAGCCGTGCCCTGCCCGAAACCGATTCATGAAACACGCTCTACTGCATCGTGCTGGCGACGGTCGAGAAGGCGTTGTTCGAGTTGCCGCCGATCAGACGGACGGTGCCGATCACGATGACCAAAATTACGGCCAGCATTACGGCGTATTCCGCGATGTCCTGCCCTTCTTCATTGCGCCACAAGAGCTTAGCTAAATATCTCATTCCAGTCTCCTTCGGGCTCACTTGGAAAACTCCCAATCTGGGCCGAGCGTCGGAACCAGTCCTTGTTCGCCTTAGTTTCGCAGATTCCGGATGACTCGGCGAAACATTTTTTCACTTTCGTAACTTTCCGGCGATAGGGCCCCGGGGGGAAATGGCAGCATTTTCGACGGCGGGGTGCGTCCGGAGCAGGATGATCGCCCTGGAGTCGCTGAATACAGCGTGCCAATCGGGATCGAGCAGGAGGGCTTGAGCCAGGGCGCAGGACGGGGGCACAAGTACCTCCTCGACCTTCCATCCGTCAAGAACCTCGCGCCAGCCGGTCCGGAGCTGCACGGCGGTCTTAAACTGGCGCAGCAGGTCGTTGCCATAGAGGTCGGCGCGGCCGTCCACGAAGACGCGATATTCGGGATAGAGTTTCCAGATGGCATAGCCTCCCCAATCGTAGTAAACAAAGATTCTCCCGGGCCGGTCGCCGGCCTGCAAGAACGCGACCGCTTTTTGGGGAAACTGCTCGGCCTCGCGGGCATCCTGGTTGCGGGCAAGACTGACCCACCTCACCAAGGCGAACCCAGCCATCAGGATGAGAACCGCTCCGTTGAAAAGCGGGCGGAACCGCCAGGAGTCCGGACGCCGTTCGGGGAACGGCAGGGACGCGGGCGCGACCGGGAGAGCGGCGGCGATCACCGGTATGGCCACTAAAATGAAAATTGGTATGTGGCGGACCGCGTCCAGGGCGGCGAAAGCGGTAAGGAGCAGGGGCACGAGCACCCGTCCCTTGGGCCGCGAACGGGAACTGGCGAGTGCGGTCAGAAGCAGTAGCCAGACCAGCAGGAGCGGGCGATAGAGCCATGCATGAAAATCCGGTGAGAACCACTCGACAATGAACGATCGCATCGCGGGCGAGCGTAAAGTATCGAGCGGATAACGATAGAGTTCGGCGCCGCTGGGATTGAGAGGCACCAGCGCCAAACAAGCCAGCAGGAGCAGCAGCAGCCGCAGGAGGATGGGTCGCGCCTGCCGCCAGGGCGTATTGCCGAGGGCAGTCTCCGCCATCAGGCCGACGCGCGTACGCCAACAACAGTGCGGGGCCAAGCGCGAATCCGGCGTGCAGATTCAGCCATAGGAGAAACAGCGGTGGTATCCAGAACAGAAGCCGGGGCCGAGCTTTTTCCGTTTCTGTGCCACGTTCGAGCAGCCATAGCAGCAGGCTGGCCAGGGTAAAAGTGAACATCTGCGGGCGGGCGCTCCAGGAGGGGGCGGACGCGAAAGCCAAAGCGCCGAGAACAGTGGCAGCGGCTGCCCAGGGTCTGCCGCCGGGACAGCGCAGATAGAGCAGCATAAAGCCGGCGGTCGTAATGATGGCGGAGAACACGATCAGGGCGGCGGCGCCACCGTGTTTCCAGAGTTCGTAAAACACGACCTCCGATAACCATTCATGCGCCACCCATGGATGCCCGGCGCGCGTGAAGGAAAAAGGGTCGGAGTGGGGGACGTGGCCGGTTTCCACGATCCACTGCCCAGTGCGCAGATGCCACCACAGGTCGGGATCGACGGCGTTGTGCGCCGTCATGGCCAGCAGGCCGAACAGGAGGACGCCGGCGAAGAACACGCGTCCGCTCCAGAGTTCGCTCCAGCGTTCGCTCCAGCGAGAAATCCCAAGCGTCGCCATTGGGCGGGATTATAGAATCAGTTGGCGGTAAAAGCTCCTTATGACTGCGTTCGTCCCAAGCCGGAAGTTCCTGGTCGCGGCTTTTCTGCTGGCGATGACGGTTGCCAACCTTAGCCTGCCGCTCCGATTGCTGCCGGAACTGCGGCATGGATACCAGGATTTCACCATCTTCTACATGAGCGGTCTGCTTCTCCGCAATGGCCAGGCTTCCGATCTTTACAATCAGACCATTCAATCCCAGACGCAGGCCACCTTTGCTCACGTTCCCTTCCGTCCGGCGCCGCTGCCTTACAACCACCCGCCGTTCGAAGCGCTTCTGTTCGTCCCTTTCACGCTGCTCGGATATTGGCCGGCATACCTGCTCTGGAACGCGTTCAACCTGATCCTGCTGGCCGTGAGCGTGGTCCTTTTAAGAAGGCAATTCCCTCAACTCGCGGCGGTTCCTCCGCTCCTACTCGGTCTGGGCGCCACCGCATTTTTTCCGGTGGCGATTGGCATCCTTCAAGGGCAAGACGTGTTTCTGCTGCTGCTCCTGTTTGTGCTGGCGATCATTTGCCTCGATCGGGGGAACGATGCGGCGGGTGGCGCGCTTCTGGCCGCGGGCCTCTTCCGGCCTCACCTGATCGTGCCCGTGGCCCTTCTGCTCGCGGTTCGGCGCTGGCGGGTCCTGGTTGGTTTCGCTCCCGTCGCGCTGGCCCTGGCCGGCATTTCCGTGGCCATCACGGGGTGGCGCGGTCCGCTCGATTATCTCCACTTTGTACTCCACGTGGAAAAAACCGTTTGTCCCGGCTGTTATGGTCCGCAGACGATACCGAACCTCCGGGGCCTGATCCAGGAATTGCCTGGACTCAGCGCCTCCAGCCCCTGGACCACGGCGCTTATCCTGGCCTCGTCGATGGTTGTCTTCCTGGCAGCGATGCGCAGGATCCGTAACGGGCGGGACACCATCGGCTTCTCGTCCAGTCTGGCTGCGGTCACGGCACTCCTGGTCAGCTATCATCTGCTTACGCACGAACTCATTCTGCTGCTTCCGCTGTTGCTTTTCCTGCTTTCCGAAACCGTGGGTGTTGAAGGGAAGATAATCGACGTTCGGATGGTCCTGGTCGTTCTTCTGTGTCTGACTCCACTCTATGTTTTCTTAATGTGGAAGGCGGGTTGCTTCTTCTTGTTTTCGCTGGTTCTGCTGTGGCTTTATCTGCGGCTGCTTCTGACCCCCGCTCCAGCAGCGGCGCCCGCCTGAGCATCTATGCGCCGCTCATAGCACACCGCGCGGTAATTTCTCCGGCTCTATCCCGGTGTGGCTTCGTGCGCGGGAATTACGGCTCGGCGGACGAAGCAGAACGACAACCAGCATGGGAATGTAAAAGCCCAGGACACACCAGAGCCCAACTTGCTGCATCGTCTGCGGGATGCGATACCAGCGCCAGATCCCGACCACCCAACTGCACGCCACGGTGGCCAGAATGCCGCGGCGCGATTTCGGGATCAGCCACAAGAGGAACGAATCGTAAAACCAGCGCTGCGGCAGAATGCAGGCCAAAAAAAGCAGCCGGGCGTCGCGGTCGCGCCAGCGCCAAAGCGCCAGAGCCAGCAACGGCCCCGGCACCACCAGCAGCGGCACGAAGTGCTGGTATCCATGGAGTTGCGGAATCCACGCCAGCAGCCACGTGGGTCGGAGCACGAAACTCGCAAGCAGCAAAAAGACCGCCGCTCCACATCCTGTGCGAGAAAGGTGGGTGAGTGCGACCGGGGCGCCGATCTGGGGCTTTGCCAAACAGAACGCAAAGGCCAGGGGGAAGAAAGCGGTGCACATGATAAGAGGTGTCCACTGTGCCGTCATGAGCGCGGCCCAGTAAGGATAGGCAAAGAAGATCAACAGGCGCTCCGGAGCTTGCCGGATGAGTCCGAGGGCGAGCAGTCCGGAACTGGCTCCAAAAAACAGGGCCCCGGCAATTTCGGGCGGGAACGGCGCAAACGGCAGTGCGGCAAGGGCCGCGGGCAGTGGGTAGGGAATGATTCCCGGCAGCGTGTTGGCGTAGGGATCCTCTCCCGCCAAGAGCGCACGCGCGGCCCGATGAGCCCAGTTGAAATCCGCGCCGCCAAGCTGGAAGCGATGCAGGAACGCCCAGCACAGCGTGCCGCTCACCACCCCGATGGCTGCCGCAACCGCGAAATTTCTGTTTCGATTCGAAATGTTCACGGCAGCGTTGTAATATCCAGATTCTCTCAGATTCGCATGAGACCTGCCATTTCCCACAAGCCGCTCTGGCTGGTTCTGGCTGCCGCGCTCTGCGCGGCGGGTATGTGGACATATGTCAACCGGGTGTTGATTCCGTATCAGAAATCCGATGCCGCTGAGCATGACCGGCCACGCGGCAATCTTTCCGATCTCTATCCGCGCTGGGTGGGCGCGCGGGAACTGCTCCTCCACGGGCGCGATCCCTACAGCGCGGAAGTCACCCGCGAAATTCAAACCGGCTTCTACGGCCGTCCACTCGATCCCTCTCGTCCCAACGATCCGCGCGATCAAGAGGGGTTTGCTTACCCCGTCTATGTGGTTTTCTGCCTCGCCCCCACGATTCAATTGCCTTTCGCGATCGTGCAGACGGGCTTCTACTGGGCGCTGCTGGTTCTCACCTGCGGCAGCACGCTCCTCTGGCTTCGAGTCTTGCGCTGGGATGCGCCGCTGTGGGTCGAAATCAGCCTGCTCGCGCTGACCGTGGGCAGCCCCGCCGTGATGCAAGGGCTGAAGCTCCGGCAGATGAGCCTTCTGGTCGGCGGCCTGCTTGCCATCGCGACCGCGCTTCTCGTAAAGGATCACGCGGTCGCCGCCGGAGTTCTGCTGGCTTTGGCGAGCATCAAGCCGCAACTCGTGCTGCTGCTGCTGGGTTGGCTCGCCCTCTGGACTATGGCCGACTGGCGCCGCCGCTATCGCTTGGCGATTTCATTTCTGGCCACGATGGCCATTCTGGCCGCTGCCTCGGAGTGGTATCTGCCGCACTGGATTCCCCGCTTTTGGCGGGCGATTCACGAATACCAGCATTACACCGGGGCGTCGTCGGTGATGGACAAGTTCATGGGCGCTCCCTGGAGTTGGGCTTTCGGACTACTGGCGTTCGCAGCGACGATGGCTGTTTGCTGGAGGGAGCGCCGGCAGCCGGCAAACTCCGGCGCCGTTGCTTTCACGTTCAGCCTGGTGCTGGCCACAACCGTCCTCATCATACCCTCCTCGGCCAACTACAATCAGGTGCTTCTGATCCCAGCGTTGCTGGTAGTGGCCAAAGAGAGCCGGACGATTTGGCGGGAAAGTGTCCCTAATCGCGCTCTGTTCGTGCTCACCATTTGCCTGATCTTCTGGCCCTGGATAGCGAGCGTTGTGCTGGCCGGGCTTTCCTTCGTCCTGGCGCCAGAGACGGTCGAGCGCGGCTGGGCAATCCCGTTCTGGACAGCGATCCAGATCCCCGTCGGAGTGGCTCCCCTGATGCTGGCTCATTATTATCAGAAGACTTTTACTGCGTCGGCGGGGCCGGGCACGTCGTAGAATGCTTGGGGGGCCGTGTCAGGGGTTGGCGTCTTTTACTGGCATGATGGCCGCAGGAGAATGGAAGGTAAATGTCGGCTTCGTCGCATTCGGGCATATCCAGCATCTTTCCCATCGCGATCTTCGTCCAGGGGAACGATCAGCAGACGCTGTCGCTGAATCACACTCCCTTACACCGTGGGCCGCAAGGTGGATCGCGACCTGGTGATCGCCGACCCGCGCGTGTCTCGCGAGCACGCGACGATCGTTTCAGAAAACGGCGAGTTTTTTGTCGTGGATCTGGGCAGCAAACACGGCACCTTCGTCAATGGCGAGAAGGTGGACCGCCACAAGTTGCAGCGCAACGACCGGCTGGAATTTGGCGCGCGCGATGTTGCCTACCTGATCTTCCACCCGCTGCACACGACCTCGAATACGGCGCGCGAGTTTCTCAGCCAGATCTCGGGCATCCAGATTGCTCCCGAGGCCAGCGACCTGGAGAAACTCACGCTGTTCATGGAAGCGGCGCGCAAGCTCAACACCATCGGCGTGCTCGATGAAATCCTGGTTACGCTGCTCGAGGCCACGCTCAAACTGACGCGCGCCGAACGCGGCTACATCTTCCTGCGCGATATCGACGGGACCCTGACGCTCGCCGCCGGGCGCAACTCAAAGGGCGAGCCGCTGCTCGACGACAAAACAATTTCCCGTTCCGTGCTGGAAGGCGCGTTGCACTCGAACTCCGAATACCTGGTTACGGACACCAGTCAGATGCTCGATGTGAAGGAGCGGCAAAGCATCGTCGCCTTCGACCTGCGAACCGTGATCTGCATGCCGTTGCGCAAGCCGCTGGTGCAAACCACTCGCGCCGAGCAGCCGGCCGGCGGGGAAGTGATGGGCGCGCTCTATGTGGATTCGCGTTTTGCCTCGCGCGATATCACCAGCGTCAGCCACGATATTCTGCGGGCGATCGCGACCGAAGCTGCCCAGTTGGTCGAGAACGCGCGCCTGGTGCAGGCCGAAGAAGCCGGACGGCGTTATCAGCAGGAACTGTCAATCGCCGCGTCCATCCAGCAGCGTTTGTTGGCGGTGACGCTGCCCGAAGTTCCTTTTGCGCGGGTGAACGGGCGCAATTTGTCGTGTAAAGAAATTGGCGGCGATTTCTTCGAAGCCGTAAACACGCCCGAGGGCCTGGCCGTTGTTCTCGCCGACGTCAGCGGCAAAGGAGTCTCGGCCGCTCTGCTCGCTTCGATTCTCCAGGGCATGGTTTATTCGCAGCTCATTTCGGGCATGCCGCTGGTGGAAGTCGTAGCGGCAGTCAATCGCTTTTTCACCTACAAACACATCGGTGAAAAATACGCGACCATGATCATCACGCGCCTGCGCAACGACGGCGATCTCGAATACGTCAACTGCGGACATGTGCCGCCGGTGTGGATCTGTGGCAGTAATAACGAGGTGCTGCGGCCATCGCACGGCAACCTGCCTGTAGGCCTCTTGGCGGATGCGACTTACTCGAGCGACCGTTGCCAGATGAGGCCGGGGGATCGGCTGATCCTGGTGACCGACGGCGTCACCGAAGCCGAGAACGCTCGCGGAGACATGTTCGACAGTGAACGTCTCGAACATGTGGCCGGGAAGAGCACTTCGATGGAGGACATTTTCACCGCCGTAGCCGATTTTTGCGGAGGCACCCCGCTCAACGACGATTGCACCGTTGTAGAACTGGCTTACACCGGCAGCTAAGCGATGACGCTGCGGAAAAAGTCGATGTTGCACTTGATTTTGGGTGGCGCAGCGGTTTACCGCTGCGATAATGTTGCGAGTGAGAGACGGCTTTAGCCGCTGAGGTTCGCCGATGGCTGCTCCGCGCCGAGGCAACACTGGATTCGGAACTTACTTCATCACAGCAGGCACATTTCAGAAGCAGCAATTACTACAGTCCGACAGGATGGCACAGTTGTTTCTTGACGTTCTGCTTGGCTACCGATCGCAAGACAAGTATTTGCTTCATGAATTTGTGGTCATGCCCGATCACTTTCATCTCTTGCTCACGCCGCTATTGACGCTGGAGCGCGCGCTGCAACTCATCAAAGGTGGTTTTTCTTTCCGTGCAAAACGGGAACTTGGTTTTCAAGGCGAGGTCTGGGAGAAGAGCTTCTATGATCGACGGGTCCGAGACTGGGAGGAATATTCAGCATTCCGCCAGTACATTCATTTGAATCCGGTGAAGAGAGGACTGGCGACGGCTCCTGAAGAGCCGGGTGCCGGGTGCCCCACTCATCGCGTTCTTTGCGATGAGTGGGATGCCGCGGGCGTCCTGATTTTTTCATCACAAACAAGCTGTGTGCCGCATCACAGACTTTCCATCCGCGCTGCGCGACAATGAAGATCTGATCGGCCAAGTTCGAAGTGCGTTCCGCCTCCAGAGACGGCCTTCGAAGCTGCACCGGCCCCATTTGCTATTGGCTCTTTGATAACATATTTGCGGAAATGGAGGGCGTCAGCCATCCGCCAAAACTATGAATTTCTATGAATTTTAGTAGAATTAGGCGAAAAATCGAGCTAACTCCTTATTCCGGAATATTTTGAAAATAAGTCCTTTGCGCTCTAGATTTTGGCGGCGCGATCCCCCGTAACCCCATGATTCCAGTACCGGGGGGGTAGGGGGGTGGTGGTAAACACGGGTTAATAACTCAACAGTTAATACGGAAGCCCGCTAAGGCCGCGCCCCCGGATGAATCTCAACCGTGGACCAAGTCTTGTCTGCGGCGTGACACAGTTTTTCCAGCGCGCAATCGGCGCACTTCGGACCGCGCGCCACGCAGAGTTTCCGCCCATGCCAGATCACTTCGTGAGAAAAATCCGTCCAGCGCTCGCGCGGAATGATCCGCATCAGATCCTCTTCAATCTTCTTCGCGTCTTCCTGCCTGGTCAGCTCCAGACGCCGTGAAATCCGCGTCACGTGCGTATCCACGACGACCCCTTCATTCTTTTTGAACCACGTTCCGAGCACGACGTTCGCGGTTTTGCGAGCCACTCCCGGAAGGCTCAGCAATTCCTCCATGGTTTGCGGCACGTTCCCGCCAAAGTCTGCGACGATCTTCCGCGCCGCGCCCACCACCGACTTCGACTTGTTGCGGAAGAAGCCAGTCGAGCGAATGTCCGGCTCCAACTGTTCCGGCGTGAGCGCCGCGAAATCCTGGACGGTCGGATACTTCTCAAACAGCGCGGGCGTGACCATGTTCACGCGCACGTCGGTACACTGCGCGGAAAGAATCGTCGCCACCAGCAATTCCCATGCGCTGCGGTGAGTGAGAGCACAGGTCGCGTTGGGATAGAGTTGGTCAAGAGCGGCAATGATCTGATGCACCCGCTCCGGGGCCAGCGGATTAGTAGAGACTCGGCTTGCCGCGTCTCCCGCCCGAGAGGCAAACTTCTTTTTCAAAACCGCAACTGTCGGCGCCGTCCCGGTGGAGAGACGGGCGTCTCGCCCGTCCACGGTTGCGCGACGCGCCACCGCATTTTTCGATTGTTCGCCCTTCAACGGCGAACCCTTCATCCGGCGCGCACCTTCCTGTCGTCCGCTGCGACTGGGTTGACGCGGCATATTTCCGCGAGGCATCGGTTTCCTCCTGGGCAGTGGTTCATGGTAACAAAGCCGCTGGCTGGCGGCAGCCACACGTCAATTAAGCGACACCTCACTCAGCACTCGCCAAAGGTAACTCCGCTGCGATTGACGGGCTGGCGGGCGGGTGAGTACTCTGAGAACTAAAGGAAAACTTGTGGCCGTGAAGAGCATCAAACTCGGACAAGTCTGGCGCCAGGACGCAACCGGCCAGGATCACCTTGTCACCAAGGTATACAGCGAAGTGTTCACGCAATACGCGGTATTGCGGCCCGCCGAGGTCACCGCGCCCGACGCGCCCGTCGTGAAGGTGAAGGTCGCGAAATCGGCGGATGGCGTTACGTTGCCCGGCTTCAGCTTCACGCAGGAAGGGGCGTTCTGAAGGGCATCGGGTGATCGGGTCATCGGGTCATCGGGTGATCTGAAATCAATTGCGGGGAGCCGCTGGAGTTGATTTTAGATGGCCCGATGACCCGATCGCCCGATGACCCGATCATCCGATTGCAATGACCGAGAAAATCCTCACCGTACTTTTTGTCTTCATCAACGCTCTCGTGGCGGCGACCGGCTATGCGGGACTCACGCTGCTCATGGCGATTGAGTCCGCTTGCATTCCGCTGCCTTCGGAACTGATCATGCCCTTCGCGGGCTACCTCGTCTATACCGGCGCGATGAAGCTGGTTTGGGTGGCGACGGCGGGCGCGATCGGATGCAATCTGGGCTCGCTGGTGGCCTACGAAATCGGCTGCTACGGCGGCCGCCCGCTGGTCGAGCGTTACGGACGCTGGATTCTGATGGGACGCCGTGAACTGGACTGGGCTGACCGATTCTTTCTGCGCTGGGGAGACATGGCCGTGTTCATTGCGCGCCTGCTGCCCGTGATCCGCACATTTATTGCGCTGCCCGCCGGAGTCGCCCGCATGCCGCGCGGCAAATTTCATATCTATACCTTTCTCGGATCGTGGCCCTGGTGTTTCGTGCTGGCCTACTTCGGCATGAAACTCGGCGAGAACTGGCGGTCGCTCGGCAAGTACTTCCATAAATTCGACGCCGTGATCGGAACGTTTCTATTGGCCGGGATCGCCTGGTTCCTCTGGTCGCACTGGCAGAACCGGCTGCGACCTGCCGAGAAGTAGGGTGGCGCCTCTGTCGTCATCTTTCACAAATGTGTAATCTCACGCTAGGACTTATACCGGCATGGGACTTCTGAGCTACCTGCTATACCGTTGGGGCCTCGTCGGCATCCTGCTTCAGGGATTGGCGATCGTCCACTTCATCCGGCGGCGGCCGGATACTTACTGGATTTTTATCATTCTGTTTCTCGGGCCGCTGGGCGCGATTATCTATCTTTTCGTGGAGGCGGTTCCCGACATTGGACTGCTGGGGCAGTCCTTCAAAGTCTTTCCGCGCCGCAAGCGCATTCACGAACTCGAAGCTGCGATTCACGACAATCCGTCGGCGGGGAACTATGAAGAACTCGGCGACCTTTACATGGACGACGGCCAGCTCCAGTTGGCGCGAGCCGCGTTCGACAAAGCGATTGCCGCCCGCGCCGATACGCCGGACCCCTTTTACCGGCGCGGCGTTTGCGCCATCCTTTTAGGCGACGCCACCGCTGCATTGCCCGATCTGGAGCGGGTGGTCGGGAAAGAGCCCGATTACGATTTCCAGCGCGCCACCGGATTGCTCGCCCATGCCTACGCGCAGACCGGACAAAAAGAGAAGGCGGAGGCGCTCTTCCGGCAGGTGACCGTCACGTCGACGTTGTCGGAGACGTACTTAAATTTCGCGGAACTGCTGGCGTCCGAGGGTCGCAACGCCGAAGCCCGCGAATGGGCGCAGAAGGTGCTTGATAAGAAGCCCACTATGCCCGGTTACCTGCGGCGGCGCGAGCGGCCTTGGTTTCGGCGGGCGGGTGAGATGCTGAAGAGATTGCCAGCGTGAACCTAGCCGTCAGCACTCGGCATTCAGCACTCAGCGGCGATTAGATGTCGTTCCTTGGGCAAGTTTGTTTTGCGCATCACTTCATAAGTAAGAATAGGAATGCAAATAAAAACACCATGGCCACACGAAGAGCCGTGATCGGCCACGGCTGAACTCGTGATGCGCCAAGAACAAATGGCCTACTAGCTTTCAGGGCTGCCACCTGCAGCAAAGCAAAAATGGTGACGCAGATGGTGGCAGGGGCTGTGTCAGGCAGTCCCACGAGGGAGATTGCCGCGATGGCTATGGTAACGATCGCGAGAGCTTGGTGCGTCGCGCGAATCAGTGGCCATTTCGACTCGGTGGGTTCCTTCCGAAATGAAGTTATGAATGCCACGGAAAAAGGTACGACAGCCAGGAAGAGGACGAAATCTATCAAACCGATGTCCGATCGAGAGCGTGGGCCGGCAAGGTCGGTAGCATCAATCAGCCAGGCCAGATATATGAACCCGCAGACATTTGCAAGTTCAACGAAACGAATGAAGTAAACATCCACGCGTCGAGAACTCATGCGTCGATTATCACCCACTCGCGCTGAATTCGCGGGAAAGTTTCGTGACTGAATGCTGAGTGCTGAATGCTGACGGCTAAGTGCTATCCTTTCCTCGATGCGAATTTCTTACCTTGAATGCACTCGCTGCGGAGAACATCTCTCCGCAGATCGCCCGCAGAATGTCTGCCCTAAAGATGGCGGCGTGCTTTACGTGCGCTACGATCTCGCCAGCTTGAAAGGGAAGTTGCGCCCCGAAAATTTGTCGGGCCGCGTGGCCAGCATGTGGCGCTATGCCGAGGTTCTCCCAGATGCTTTGCCGGTCACGCTCGGCGAGGGATTTACGCCTATGCTTGCCAGTCGCGAGCAGGCGGGCGTTTTCATTAAGGATGAAGGCCTGAATCCGACTGGATCGTTCAAAGCGCGGGGCATGTCAGCCGCCTTGACCATGGCGCGACACTACGGTCTGAAAAAGCTGGCCGCTCCTTCTGCCGGAAACGCTGGGGGCGCGCTGGCCGCTTACGCGGCCGCGGCGGGGATCGAAGCCCACATCTTCATGCCGAAAGATGTGCCTATGGCGAATCGCATGGAATGCGACTACTACGGCGCGCACGTCACGCTGGTCGACGGACTGATCAGCGATTGTGGGCGCATGGTTGCCGAACGCAAGGAGAAGGAAGGATGGTTCGATGTCTCGACCCTCAAAGAGCCGTTCCGCGTCGAAGGCAAGAAGACGATGGGCTACGAGGTTGCCGAACAGCTCGGATGGAAACTTCCGCAAGGCATCATCTATCCTACCGGCGGCGGCGTGGGCATGATTGGCATGTGGAAGGCTTTCGATGAGATGGAGGAGTTGGGCTGGATCGGTTCCGAGCGGCCGAAAATGATTACTGTGCAGGCCGCTGGCTGCGCGCCGATTGTGAAGGCCTGGGAAGCAGGGAAGACTACCTCTGAAATGTGGGCCGATGCAGCGACTTTTGCCTCGGGCCTGCGCGTGCCTAAGGCGTATGGCGACTATCTGATTCTCGACATCCTGAGAAAAAGCCACGGCACTGCGGTGGCGGCGACCGACGAGGAAATCCTCGCGGCCACGCGGCACTGGGCCAGCGTGGAGGGCGTGTTCGCCGCGCCCGAAGGAGCGGCATCGCTGGTCGCGTATCAGAAGCTGCGAGCCAGCGGCTTCTTCAGCGCCGAAGACAAGGTTGTGCTCTTCAATACCGGGTCGGCCTACAAGTATCTCGACATGATCGAAGCGCAAGAGAAGAAGGCGCGGCCCGAGCCTTCCACGGCAAGCAATATTGGCGGAATCATCGGGCCGTACTGACGTCGTGCACGTTTTGCGGCTGGTGCGACAGCCTCGTCTCGCCCGACAGAAGGCCATGGGCTTTTCATCCCAACACGATCCTTTTCAGGAGCAGCGCGAAGCCATGGTCCGCACGCAAATTGAAGAGCGCGGCATCCGCGACCTGCGCGTGCTCGACGCCATGCGCGCCGTGCCGCGGCACGAATTTGTCCCGCGAGTCTTTCGGCAGGACGCCTACGAAGATCACCCGCTGCCCATCGGCGAAGGGCAAACCATCTCGCAGCCTTACATCGTGGCCGCGATGCTGGAGCACCTCGATCTTCAGGCCACGGATCGCGTTCTCGAAATCGGCACTGGTTCCGGCTACGTGACGGCATTGCTTTCGCTGCTCTCGGCCGAGGTGTATTCGGTGGAGCGCCACGCGCAACTGGCGGCCTCGGCGGAAAGTACGCTGCAGCGGTTGGAATATCGCAACGTGAAAATCAGAGTCGGCGATGGCAGCCAGGGTTGGGCAGAGTACGCGCCGTTCGACGCCATTCTTGTTTCTGCCGCAACATCCGAGATGCCGCCAGCTGCTGTTCGCTCAGTTGCGTGAAGGCGGACGCATGATGGTGCCGATCGGCCCGTCCTTCAGTCAGGAATTGCAATTGATCGCGAAAGTTGGCGGACAGCCCGACGTGGAAGTCCTCGAAGGTTGCCGGTTTGTGCCGCTGGTGGAAGGGGCAGTGCATGGTGAGTAGTACCATGAGCGCGCGATGAGTCATGCGATGGAGCGCCGGGCGTCCTCGCCTGCCTGGCACACAGCACTCGGCCGGCGAGGACGCCCAGCGCTTCACGAACGACTGCTTTACAATCAAGCCGTGGCTTTCCTCCGAAATCTGAAGATCACGCTGGAGATGATCAAGTGGGAGCACTCGGTCTTCGCGCTCCCTTTTGCGCTCTGCGGAGCCATGCTGGCTGCTGGAGGTTTGCCGGCATGGCGGCAACTGGCCTGGATCGTTGTCGCCATGGTCTCGGCGCGCTCCGCCGCTATGGCCTTCAATCGCCTGGCCGACGCCTCGATTGACGCGGCCAATCCTCGCACTGCAACTCGCGCTCTGCCGGTCGGAGAGTTGACGCCTTCGTTTGTGGCTGCGTTCGTTCTGGTCTCTTGCGGGATTTTTGTGCTTGCCGCTTCGCAGTTGAACCGGCTGACGCTGATGCTTTCGCCGGTGGCGCTCGGGGTGATCCTTCTTTATTCGTACAGCAAGCGATTCACGCGCTGGTCGCATCTGCTTCTCGGATTCGCTCTCGGCATTGCTCCGGCTGCCGCCTGGATCGCGGTGCGCGGGTCGCTTGATCCTCGGATCCTGCTGCTCACTGCCGCAGTGACGTTCTGGGTTGGCGGATTCGACGTGATTTACGCCTGTCAGGATCACGACTACGACCGCAGTCATGGCTTGCACTCCATGCCGCGGCATCTCGGGATCAGGAATGCGCTCGTCATCGCACGTGTGTTTCACATCGTGATGATTGGGCTGCTGGTCGCGCTGATTGTCGCTTTCGGCTTGGGCAAGCTGGCGGTTGCGGGAGTGATTGCGGTGGCTGCGCTTTTGCTCTACGAACATTCACTGGTGCGGCATGACGACCTGAGCAAGCTGAACGCGGCGTTCTTTACGATGAATGGAGTGATTTCGGTGGTGTTCTTTTTCTTTGTGGCTGGAGATCTGCTGGTGAGGCGCGGCTGAGATTGAGTGTTGGTTTTGGTACCCCCCCCCCCTAATTTCCGCTAAAATATTCAATATAAAGGAGTTACTCTCAAAATATTCATAACAAAGGGGTTAGCGGCATGCCGGACTCTTGCCTTCCTTTAAAATCAAGGAGTTGCGATTATGGCAGCTCTCAAAATATTCATTTCAAAGAACTTAGATCCAAATACTCGGCCGTCGCGCTGGGCGAATGGCCTACTCTTATTATATCTCGGGGTGTCAAGTCGGATGGAGGAGATATTAGCGCCGATCACTACCTTCGCTAAGGCGGATTCGAACGGCGCCTGCCGGGCGGCACAGATCCCAGGTTAGCGCCCAAAGGACGGGCGCGAACCTGGGGCACCGGGCAGGTTTTAGAATGACTTACGGACAATAGCAGTTCGCTCACCAAAGTACTCTGCTTCCCGCTCGCCGGCCATGCTACCGTCCTCTGCAAGGGAGCATCCATTGGGGAAGCAAAAAGCAATCTCAATTCTGGTCGTCATGGCGCTGTTTGTGGTCGCGGTCGCAACCTTCGTCCTGTGGCCAAAACAGTACTCCGTGGGCCAGCACGTAGCGGAGACGACGGTCTTCTGGAACGACCGCGAAGCTTTTCTTTTCCTCGCGGAAAACACAACCGGGCGCTCCCAGAATGTGTTTCAGCAGAAACTCGCCGGAACCAGATATGGTTATCTGACGCTCCTGCTTGGCGGGTACGCCGGTTTCTCCAAACAGGAAACCATCGCCTATCATCTCGTTTCCGCGGGACAACTGGACCGTTTCGCGTTGCCCGAGCACACGGCCGCCTACGGATCTTGGGGACTAGCCGATGGCCAACTGCAATTGACGCCGTCGCGTGGCGCGGACAGTAAGGGATTCCGTTGGGATGGCGAAAAGTTCATCCCGTTCTCCGCTCCGCCCGCAGCCAGCGTGCAACCCAAGCCCACTGCGGCGCCCAATGTGAATCTGACCGAAGACGGTCTGGAGAATGACGACGAGGCCGAGGACTCCGTCTTGATGTCGAAGTCGGAGCGGAAATCCTTCAAAGACGCAGGCTGGCACTACAAGATTCTGAATGGATTTGAGGGACAGGCCTCCGCGGCCACACTGCCCATTAACCTTGCGGGGAGCACCTTCAATTTGACGATCGAAAGCTTTCCGCTGACGAAAAACTCGGCAGCGCGGTTCGATTTCATGACGATCGGCACTAAGAGCATTCGCCTTACGGGGGACAAACTCTCCGGCGGCCCACAGACGCTCTGGAATCAGTCTGGCTGGCGAGAGATTTCCAAGCAGGACTACGAAGACCTGCAACGACAGTACGGCCGCAAGACCCGCACAGCGTTCCCGGCCTTTGCCTGGCTGCTTTTGCTTGCTTTCCTGTTGCTATGGCGCTTCGGCAGTTGGATCCACGTTCTCTTCACCTTCGCCACCATGAAGAGCCGGGTGCTGAAGAAGATGCCTACGTCGTATTCTTTTCCGCCGGCGAACCCGGCGCAGTTCCCGATGCTCGATCTCGACGCGCTCGAGCGCTACACGCGTGAATTTGAGGGCATGGGGTTCACGCGTCTGCTGGATTTCTCGCTCGTTTCCGATGCGGGGAGCAATCCGCCCAGCTTCTGCCGCCTGTTGGCGCACACTCGCCATCATTGTTTTGGAGAAGTCAGCCAGCTTTTCCCCAAAGGGAAAACTCCCTTGCCGCTGAAGTGTTCCCTTCAGAGTTGCCTGCAAAACGGCTGGACGCTTTCTTTTTCGGATCGCAAGCCGCAGGCGGCGGGATCGCTTCTGCGAAGGAAAAAGGCGCTCGGCATCTGCATGCCCGAGGTCACGACCGGGGAACTGCTGCAAGCATTTCTGAAGATGCGCGATCAGGTCTGCCTTGACCTCGGCATCTCTCCCGTGAATGACGACACGCTCCAAGCCTACATCGACAAGATGCAGCGATCGGTCGGCGAAATGCGCGAGGCAGTCCAGGAAAAGAATTTTGTGAAGGGAGTTCCCGAAGTCTACTTGCGCAAGTTTTCACTGATGAAAACCAAACCCGAGTACGTCTGGCTCGGCGACTATCCGAAGGAAGCTGAGCAGCGCAAGCAGGGCTTCAACACCTTCGCCGCTGGCGCCCAGTGAGATTGTGGGACATCCACCCGCCAAAAAGCTCACCGCAGGCGCTGAAGCGCGCGCATTTTCAGCGATTAACGGCACGACTGAAGTCGTGCCCTTCCGAAACCCTGCATGAATTGTAGTTTTTTCGCAGCCTGATAGATCCCTTCCTGCGGTATCATCAATATTGATGCCTGTTTCGCACCCATTCCAGACCGACGATCCGCGCCTCGTCCCGATCAAGGATAAAGTCCTTGCGGGGGAACGCCTGAACGAGGGCGATGCGCTTGCCCTTTACGGGACGGGCGACATCCTTGCCGTGGGTTGGCTGGCCAACTGGGTTCGGGAGCGGATGCATGGCGACAAGGCTTACTTCAACGTCAACCGCCATATCAATCCGACGAATGTTTGCGTGGCGGCTTGCCGGTTGTGCGCTTTTGGGCGCAAGAAAGATACTCCAGGCGCTTACACTATGGCGCTTGAAGAAGCTTTCGCAGACGGCCGCTTCCGGCTACACCGAAGCGGTCACGGAGTTTCACATTGTCGGCGGGCTGCATCCCGATTTGCCGCTGCAATATTTTCTCGACCTGGTTTCTGGATTGAAAGAGCGCTTTCCGCTGGTCCACATGAAGGCTTTTACCATGGTGGAAGTCGCGTATCTGGCGAAGCGGGCTAAGCTGACGATCCGCGAGACGCTGGAAAAGATGAAAGGAGCGGGAGTGGACTCGCTGCCCGGCGGCGGCGCGGAAATTTTTGCCGACCGGGTGCGGCACATTATCTGCGATCACAAGATTGACGGCGATCAATGGCTCGATACGGCGCGGCTGGCGCACCAGATCGGGCTGAAAGCGAATGCCACCATGCTCTACGGGCACATCGAAAATGACGAGGACCGCGTCGATCACCTGCTGAAACTGCGCGCGCTGCAGGATGAGACGGGCGGCTTCCAGGCTTTTATCCCGCTGGCCTTTCATCCGGCGAACACGCCGCTGCAGCATCTTTTTACTACCACCGGCATGACTGACATCAAACAGATTGCGGTCAGCCGCCTGGTGCTCGATAACTTCGCGCACATTAAGTCTTATTGGCAGATGATGACGCCGAAGATCGCGCAGATCTCGCTGCGCTTCGGAGCCGACGATATTGACGGCACGGTGGTTGAGGAAAAGATTTACCACGATGCGGGTGCGACCACTCCGCAAGGTCTGCGGCGGCACGACCTGGTGCGCTTGATCACGGAAGCGGGGCGCGAGCCGATCGAGCGCGATACGCTCTATCGGCCGGTGACGCGGACGGAAACGTCGTTTACAGTCTCGGTGTAGAAAAAGTACCTAGTACCCAGTATCCAGTACCCAGAAACGCGAAGACTGGGTACTTTCTCCTAACGGGCGCATCTAACGACCATGGCCAACGAGCAGACAGCAGTTTTCGGCGGCGGATGCTTCTGGTGTATCGAAGCGGTTTTTCAACGTCTGACCGGCGTAACCCACGTCGAGTCCGGCTACATGGGCGGACGCGCCGACCAGGCCACTTATCGCCAGGTGTGCAACGGCGATACCGGGCATGTGGAAGTGGTGCGCGTCACCTTCGATCCCGACCAGATCAACTATCGCGAACTGCTGGAGGTATTTTTCGCGGTGCACGATCCGACCACGCTGAATCGGCAGGGAAATGACGCTGGCGAGCAGTATCGTTCGGTGATTTTCTACAGCGATGAGGAACAGCAGAGGATGGCCGAAAATACCATTGCGGAGTTGACCGCAGCCAAGGCATTCTCGGAACCGATCGTGACCGCAGTCGAGCCGGCCGAGGAATTCCACGCGGCTGAAAACTACCATCGGAACTACTACAACGAAAATTCGCGGCAGCCTTATTGCATGTTTGTGATCTCGCCGAAGCTGGCGAAGTTGGAAAAGCAGTTTGCCGAAAAATTGCGAGCGTGAACCGGAACGTGTGACCGCGCTCGAATTCCGGTCAGAGCTATTTCCCGGAATCCTGGTCGGAACTGGCCGTGGCAGGTTCGGGGCGTTCTTCCAACAGAAGCCGCCGCAAGGTGCGCAGGTCGTTGAGCAGCCGACTGCTGGTCTTCAGGTGCTGTTCCAGCTTATTCAACTTGAATTGCACGATTTGCAGAGCCTGTACCCGGCGTTCGGACCTGGCCGCCACGGCCGAACCGAGGTCAGCGGCGATCTCGCTCTTGGCTTCGGCGATTGCCTCCACCAGCAGGCGCACGTATTGCTGGGCGTTCTCGACGCTGTCAAACGGGGTTTGGAGAGGAGCGCTCACGGGCGAGAGTACCTTTGATTTCTATCTTTGCCGGGCTGTGGAACGATATTCCTATCGCTCGACCGTTGTCCGGCGTTCTGCATCGTCGAAGGTGGGCCGCGACAAGAACATTGTATCCGTCTGGTTTGCGTGTATCAATAGATCTGAAGATACATGGTTGTTTGGAAGCGAACCGCCGATCGGACAGAGCTCAGCGGCGATTCCGCTTGTCCCAGATTGTGTTACTTTGAGGGATTGCGACGGTATGGCGTTCGTCCAATGGCAGCCCTGCCGGGCAATGCGGTCACTGCGGAGCGGAGAAGAAGGGAGGCAGATGACTCAGATCATTAGCACAGGAACGCAAGCACAAACGTCCATGAAGGCGCCACCCACATCTTATCGAGGGCCGCTCGCCATTGTAACCACGCTGTTCTTCATGTGGGGCTCGCTTACCTCCCTGAACGATGTGCTGATCCCATACGCTCAACATGTCTTCAATCTCAGGCTGGCCGCGAGCATGCTGATTCAGACAGCTTTCTTCTCTGCCTATTTTGTCTTTTCGATTCCATCGGCGAAGATCATCGACTGGCTGGGATACAAGAGGGCGATCGTCGTGGGATTGTTGACGATGGTCGTGGCCTGTCTTGGATTCTATCCGGCGGCAAGAATTCCTTCGTTCCCGTTTTTCCTGGCGGCTCTCATCGTGCTGGCGACCGGAATCACGATTCTCCAGGTGGCGGCGAACCCCTACGTGGCAGTGCTGGGAAATCCGCAGACCGCCTCCAGCCGCCTGAATCTTACGCAGGCCTTCAATTCGCTGGGCACGGCGGTGTTCCCCTGGGTCGGGGCGCGCGTCATTCTTGGGACCACATCGGCTGCAATTGCCCAAAGTACTTCGGAGGAAGCGACCGCCATCGTCAGGTTGTACGTGTACTTTTTCGCGGTGGCGTTATGCATTCTGGCGATTGGCATTGGCCTGTCGAAACTCCCCAAGATCGAGTCCGCCGAACACCGCATCGGCGAACAGGTGAACGACTCTCTTTGGAAACACCCGAATCTCGTCTTCGGGACGATTGGGATTTTCGTGTACGTCGGCGGCGAAGTTGCGATTGGGAGCTCCATTGCCAACTACCTGGCCCTGCCCAGCATTGGCGGATTCGCGTCGAGCATCGCCGACCCCGCTCTCCGCTACCACGCGGCATTGGGCGAGGCGGCCAGGTACATATCGCTGTATTGGCTCGGCGCCATGATTGGGAGGTTTGTCGGGTCGGCAATCCTGCAGAAGGTCAAAGCGGGCAAACTGCTGGCGCTGTGCGCGGTGATGGCCGCGCTGCTGGTTAGCATTTCGGTTCTTACCAGCGGGCATGTGGCCATGTGGTCCATCCTGGCGGTGGGCTTGTTCAACTCAGTGATGTTCCCTTGTATTTTCACCCTGGGGATCGCGGGACTGGGGCCGCTCACCGGAGACGGCAGCGGCATCTTGAACATGGCGATCGTGGGCGGCGCCATCATTCCATGGCTGGTCGGCAAAACTGCAGACCTGATCAATCGCGCTTACTACCCGGCCATGGTGCAAGGCCAGACCAGTTGGGGTCCAGGTATTCACTACGCACTTATCGCGGCCACGATTTGCTATCTCTACATTCTGTTCTTCGCCGTGAGCGGATCGAAACCGAACAGCGAGCGCTACGCCAAGGCTTAGGTGCCGGCCTCGCGGTCTGGCGTATCCAGGTCAGTTATGAGCCGTGTAACTATAATCTTTGTACTGCCATCCCCCATTCACGCAGTAGTACCAGCGCACCCAGATGGTGCTGCCGTCGGTTGGCAGCGAATGGGCGGTCGCCGACAGCGCTGTCCCCAGGCTGCCCGACTGGTAGTATTCGTGGCCACCTTGTTCTTTGCCGACATCGAGCCGGTACGCCGTCGCCGGAACAGGTGCGGTTGGAGTGGTGGAAGACATGGTGGCGGTGTTGTACATGTACCACTGGAAAGTTTGTGAACTGCCTTTCAGCATCGCGCCATGGGCTGGGTAGTTGATACCCTGGCCGCACATGGGCTTTACCAGATTGATTTGAGAGACAGCGTCATTCCAATGGAATTCTCCGCCGTCGCTGAAAATGTAATAAACCGCATTGTTGGGCAGCAGCAAGACCGAATTCCCACCGTACCCGAGCATGAACGGAATCCAGAAGTTGCAGCTAGATGCCGGAAATTCCGTGGTCGTCCAATATTTGGTCCAGTAGCCATTGTTGTAGTGGTAGGTGTTCGGCACGGGAGGCGTGCCGGAGTAAAAGCCGGAGTCCGGAACGACCAATCCCAGGTTTGAAGTGCGGACCATGGAATCATCCTCCCGGGCCGGATCCAAAACCTGGGCACCGTTTATCACGCCATTATTGTTGTCAAAGAAATATCCGAGCTTGGCAATGTCATCCTGGATGAAGTACATGCCATAACTGCCGATAGGGTTACCGGTAAGTCCAACCTTGGTGCTGGAATTACAGTTACTTGACGTGCTTTGGTTGTTGCAGGCCGTTCGTATCATGGTCAGTCCACCCTGACTCAAGCCAAGGGGAGAGTAAACATCGCCGACGATTTTGTTGAAAATGTCGGAAGTGCCGCCCAGTTGCCGCTGCGCGTATATCTGCATGGCTGAAGTGAGCAGGAAGGCGTCGTGACTGTGATACACCCAGAGGGTTCCCGGGGTAGTGGCGTGCGTTCCAAAGAGGTTGAACGCATCATAGATTTTCGAGGCGCTCGCCGGGCTGCTGTAGTTGTAGTAGGGAACCGCGTCGAGGAAACTAATCTCGTTTGTGCTGTTCTCATCGGTCTCGAAGCTACTGCTGTTGTAATTCCCGCTGGCCATATCGGACATATTATCGAAGGTGGTATTGGTCCAAGTACCGCCGATGGTGTATTGCGGAATGTAATTCTTCAGCGGCAAGCTATAGACTCCGCTCCCAAATTGCTCGCCGAGGCGGCTCATGGCGGTCTCGACAAAGGCGGATTTTGCGACCGAGTAAGAGGGCCAGCGCATTTCCGAGCAAAAGGCGTATGTGCCGTAACGCGTTTGGCAGGTGCTGACATAATTGATCCCGTTGATGTACAGCCCATAGCCAGTAATATCCGCCGGATTGTGAAAGGCCTGCGTAAAAGCTGCAACGTTGACACCGGAATTGGGATAGTCTGTGGCCAAATTGGCGAAGGGTTCCGCCGGTATGCGGTTCTTGATTTCCGCCGCCTCATTGTTCTCGATAGTTGTGTCGTTGGCGATCGTGGACGGCGTATAGGTGGCTGCCAGATTCCCGTAGAAGTTGGCGTACCAGTAGGCACAGGTCTCCTGGGTGATCTGGTAGAGGACGTGCGAAATATTCGGAGTTTTTGTGGGGTTGAACAGAAAAGTCATTTCGCCGTTATGGGTGCAGTTCTGGTTGTACTCCGCCAGCGCAAAGGGGAACGAGGCACGCGTGTATCCGTTGTCGGTGGTTTCATTCCAAACCCTTCCCGCGCCAACAATGATGTTCCACTGTAAGGAGCCGGTGTAAGCCAGCCCTTGTACAACCGGGATGAGCCAACTGCCATTTTGGACGAATTGAAGACTGAGCGTGGTGCCAGTGGCCGGTGGCAGATGTTTCCACAATGATGTGTCCCCATTGTAATTAAACGGGTCGTAGACGCTGGTGAAGTTGCCTGTAGTCGTTACCAGCATCAGGTTCACAGTTCCTTCAAAAATATTTGCGGGCGCGGCGGCGGTGGAGGGAATTCCGAACCCGCCGGTATCATCCACCGGGGCGGAGGGCTGCGCGCTACCCATTAGGGTGGTGTAGGTATTCAGAGTCCTGTTGACAACACCGCTGCCGGTAAGTGGATCGCCCGGCATAGGAGTAACCTGTGCGAACGCCGATGCGCATCCCAGAACTGCCCAGAGCGGGAGCGCAGTGATAAGACTGGCAAGTTTCATTTCGCAGCCTCCTCCGGCACTTTATCTCTTGGGCATGGTTAGAGGCCCTAATGCGGCCATCGGAGCAGATTCCTGGTACTTGCCTCGATAACAAGGAAAGTCAACCGGCGTATCACGAAATGACTTAAGAATTTGGCCGAGCCGGAGGGTGCCAGACCGTCTTACCTCCCGAACCCGATCGAGATCTACTGTGAAAGCAATCTGTTCCCCGACTTCACCCGACTGATGGATGATTTCGCCTTCAGGGCCGACGACTATGGATCGTCCATTGCCCAGTTGACCTGCATTGTTTACATCAACGAAATAACATTGGTTCACTATGGCGTTGGCCTGGGCAATGATCAGTTCCTGGGCTCGATCAATGGTTCCAGTCATGGTGGGATGGATCACGATCTCAGCGCCCTTCCACGCCAGGGCGCGAGTCGTCTCTGGAACCCACCCGTCATAGCAGATGGAGACGCCAAAACGGCCAACCTCTGGAATGTCGAAGGTGACGAACTCAGTTCCGGATTTCACTCCCTTTTCATAAGGCAGGAAGGGATACATCTTGCGGTATCGCGCGATGATCTCGCCCTCCGGGTTGATGACCGGCGCGGTGTTGAAAACATCCTCTCCCCCACGTTCATAAATCGATCCGGGAACAAGCCATATACCATGTTTCTTCGCCAGAGCTTGATAGCGGGTTTCGGTCGGTCCCGGCATGGTTTCGGCAAAACTCACGCCAGGTCCAAATGAGCAAAGCTCGGGCAGCACCACCATTTGGACCCATGGAAATCTGGCCAGAACCCGTGCGGTTTCTTTTTCGAGACGATCGCGATTATCTCCGTAAGGCAACTCAACCTGTAACGCTGCAATCGAAAAGAATGACATATTCAACTCCCGAGGTAAGTAATGATCCTATCTTTCCAATCAAACCAAAGGGAAGCGATTGTCCCCATATATTCGAGGCGCGAATGCATGGCGTGGATTACTCAAGGCCTCAAGCACTCTGCCCGTCCGATCAATCGTTGACGGCGCCGCGATCCAGCACCCATGCGGGGATCGCCGACGCCAGGGTTGAACCAGTCAACAGCACGAGCGCCACCGCTACCAACGCTGAGTAATTGCCGCCTCCCACGATGAACGAAGCCAGCATCGGGCCTGACGCCAAGCCCATTTTGGAGGCAAAACCACCCCAAACCGCGGTCTGGCCGGTCCGATCAAACCTGGCGCACATGCCGAGCAGGTGAGAAATCACGAAGTTCCAAGTGATGCCCGTACCAATGTTCGCCGCCATCCAGATCCACTTCACCCCGCAGTAGTTAAATGCATAGGTGCCAGCCATGGTCAAGAGCATGCCCCCGACGATCGGTTTGAATATCCCAAAGCGGGTGGAAAGCACGATTACCAATACGGCGCCGAGCGTGGCGAACCAGTTGGCGATGCCCAGCGTTCCACTGATGAACGCCACCTCCAAGCCATGGTGCTTCCCGAGGCCGATGATGAAGGCGAAGAGTCCCATGTTGGCGGCCTGAAAGAGAAACACGGATAAGAGCGCGAGCAGCAGCGGCTTCCATTGCAATCGATCGGGCGCAGCACCCGGAGTGCGTGGCACGGGCGCCTTGACCGGATAATCTGGCAGGAACTGCAGCATCACCAATGTCGTTGCGCTGAACAAGATCAACGCCGCAAACAGTACATTGGTGCCAAACCTCGGTACCAGCAGCGGCAAGGTCATTACGCCGAGGCCGCCAGCAAAAACTTGTACCAGCAGCAACACGCCAAAGGTGCGGTCTGGGGCGGTGGTGCGGGCGAAGATCGAAAAGCTGATCCCCACCAGCATCCCACCGATAAAGCCGTGCAAGAATCGGGCACCCATGAGCCCGAATGGGTTCTTGACCAGCATCGACAGCAGGTCCATGCCAACCAACCCGAACAGAAGCAGGTGGGCGGCAAATTTCCAATGGATGCGTCGAACCAGAAACGCAATCAGGAATGCGCCGCCTGCTGCGCCGTAGACATTGCATGAGCCGACCAATCCCGCCTGCTTGTTGCTGAAGCCGAGTCCTACCTTCAGCCCGTCTACCAGCGCCGGCATGATGTTGACATAGAAAAATCCGGCGGTCGCGAGAAATGCCAGCAAGAAACGCGCCGGCATGCCGTTTGGAGAAACTTTCGGGAAGTGGATGGAGAGTTCCGTGGTTATTCTCCTGTAGTACTGTCTCCTGTAATACTGTGCCGCCGTTTCATTGGTATCCCTGGTGCATTCGGGCTGCGAGTCTTAGAAGGTTGCCGGAGTGTTGACCCACAACAGCAACGTTTCCTTCTGGCTGAGACTCTGCCAGCGGTGCGCGTGGGTGCTCTCAAAGTACAGGCTGTCTCCTGCCTCCAGCACGTAGTTCTCAATCTCATCGATCCAAACCTCGATCTTGCCCTGAAGAACATAGATGAATTCCTCTCCTTCATGGCTGTAGGAGCCGCCACTGTCGGCGCCGGGAGCGATGCGGAAGAGGTGCGGTTCCATAACCTTCTTGCCGAAGGCAAGCAGTTCCATCTGCACCCCGGGGTTGGGCATCAGGACCTTCCGCTCTCGCGCTCGGACCATGCGGCGCGAGCCATCCTCGTCGGCAAAAAAAGCCAGGACGTTCGTGTCATAAAGACGCGCCAGCTTTTGCAAGGTGGCGATGGAGGCATTGGAATACCCGCGTTCGAGGGAACTCAGGAAGCTGACACTGACTCCCGTTTTCTGGCCGACCGCGGCCAGAGTCAGGCCGTGTTGCCGCCGCAGTTCCAGCAACTTTTGCGCGATCGCTTTCTGTTTACGCTTGGCGGCGGAGGGGGCGGGTTCATCCTGCTGTTTGCCCTGCAGGATGGCCACGATTCCAGCCGGATTGACGTGCTGTACGGTTCTCAGATACTTGATTTTCCGCAGCTTTTTCAGTCCCTCCCGGGAGTAGAGGCGATAGCGGCCCTGGCTGCGAGCCGCGGTGATCAGGCCCATGCGTTCCCAGTTGCGCAGGGAAGAAGCACTGATCCCGAGCATGCGGGCCGCTTCACTGATGCGAAAATAAACGGCGGTCTTTTTCCCAGCCATGGTGCGATACGGCGCAATCTTCGCCGGCCTGTATCTTACGGCAAAATCCGAATCTACCGCAAACCTTACAACCTTACAGAACAAAACAAAGCCGCCCGAACTGCCCATAAAGTCAATCTATCTATTGTTTTACGGATAATTCTGAAACGCCGATGGGGCGCGAAGTTTTCTCTTGACAAACATTACAGGAATCATAGTAAAGTATGCAAACATCCGGAAAGCTCGCGGCTGGACCCGCTAAGACGCTGTCCGCTCTCCGGTGGAACGATCGTGAAACACGGGCCCGAGTTTGAGATACCGACTACGAGGGGTATCACCATGAAAAGCTTCGGCAGATGGAGGAAGATCGCTATTGATATTCGGGTTACTAACTTTCGCCGCCAGCGTGCATGCGCAATTCACGGACGGCGATATTGCGGGGACGGTGACCGATCCGAGCGGCGCGACGATTATCGGGGCGACGGTCACAATCACCAGTTTGCAGACCGCGCATGTGGAGCGAACGCAAACCGACAAGATCGGCTACTACCATGTGCACCACCTTCCTCCTGGCGCTTACCGGATCCGGATCGAGGCGGCCGGCTTTAAGGTGACGGTGCTGAATGAAGTGGAAGTCAACGCCAGTGCGACGACTCCGGCGGATGCGGTATTGAAAGTCGGCACGGCGAGTGAGGTCGTCGAGGTCGCGGCGGGCGCCGCTTTAGTTCAAACGGAAGAAGGCCGGCTGGCCAATACCGTCAGTACCCGCGAGGTCGAGAACCTTCCCCTCAACGGCAGACAGGTCTATCAATTGGTCACGGAAGAACCCGGGGTAACGGCGACCAATGCTCCGGTGGTCTCCGGCGTGCCCTCGCCGACTTCCTCCGTGACCTTCAATTTCGGATTCATCGCCAACGGTTCCACGCCCCGCGGCAACAACTTCGTGCTGGATGGCACGTCGAATAATGCCGAGTGGCTGGGCGGCACACCGCTGATTTACCCCTCGCTCGACGCCATTCAGGAGGTGCAGGTTCAAACCCTGAATTTCTCGGCTGAGTACGGGCGCAACAACGGGGCGATTGTCAATATTATTACGAAGTCCGGCGGCAACGACTTTCACGGCTCGCTGTTTTACAGTGGCCGGAACACCGCCCTTAACGCGCGGAACTTTTTCGACACCGTCGAAAAAGGTCCCCTGCGGCAGAACCAGTTCGGCTTTTCTTTCGGCGGCCCGATCAAAAAGGACAAAACCTTTTTCTTTATGGACTACGGCGGCTCACGGTTGACGGATAGCTCTCCCATCGAAGTGATTAGCGAGACCCCTTTCACCCGTACTCTAGCGGCGCCGGGCAGTCTGGCGGCGATGTTCTTTCAGGATTTTCCCGGACCGGCATGTCTCACAACGCCTGGCCCCACCGACATCACCTGCAAGGCGGAGTCACCGCAGACTGAACCCAATCGATCGGACCAATACCTTGTCCGAGTGGACCACCACATCAATTCCAAGAACGAATTTTTTGCCCGCTGGGACTCTGACCTGGCGACCGGCGACGTGGCGCGCGGCGAATTGTTCACCGCGGGAATTCGTGGCTTCACTTCCCCCTTTAACGGTGTGTACAGCGATCTCGCTACCGGATACACTCATCAATTTTCTAACAATACGCTCAACGACTTCCGCTTTTCCTACAGCCGGAGCGTCAGTCACATCTCGTTTGGCATGCCCAGCGGCAGCCAAACTGCCGGCATGCTGAAGAGCGCGGGCTTGCCAGCAAGCGATTTTGGTTGGCTTTATATGGACGATGGCACGTTGGCGTTCGGCGGCGAAGGTTTTGTTCCACGAGATTTCATTTTCAACGCGTTTAAGGTGAACGACACCCTGCTGCACACGGCCGGGCGGCACTCCTTCAAGTTTGGGTTTGAGTTCAACCGCATTCAAGAAAACAGCAACTACAGGTACTATAGCGATCCGTTCTTTGAGTTCGGCAGCATCCTCGCCTTCGCGGCGGACTCACCCTACCTCGAAGAGGCCACCGTGAACGCCGACTACGGCAGCGCGAATTACGGCAAGTACACCGACACTCCACGCCATTTCCGGTGGAACCGGTGGGCCGCCTTTGCGCAGGACGATTGGAAGATCACAGCGCGCTTCGCCGTGAATTTTGGCCTGCGTTGGGATATATTCGCAGGTCCCAGTGAGACCAACGGCCTCCTCAGTAACATGATTCTCGGCTCGGGGAGCAACATATTTCAGCAAATCGCCGGCGCTACCGCCGGCCGCGTGAAACAGCTTTGGGACACCGACTACCACAACTTTGCGCCGCGAATTGGCCTTTCCTGGGATCCGACTGGGAAGGGGACGTCGGTCGTCCGAAGCGGCTTCAGCATCGCATACAACGAGCCCTACTCGAACCTGTACACCAACTCCTCGCGCTTGAATCCGCCCGACGCGAACACGGCCTTTCTCGAGCCCCTTTATGGAATCGGCACCACGCCCATTCCGTACGCGTTTCCATTCGTACTCAATCAAGATCCAGACTACGCCGGCGCCCCCCTGGCCAACGGAGGGATCGGACCGCTGAGCAGCAATATTGAAATCTACCCCAACGGCGTCGACCCCCATTTGCGCACGGCTTATGCCATGCAATGGTTCCTGGGGGTCCAGCACGCCTTTGGCCACGACTATGGTTTCGCTCTCAATTATGTTGGAACGCGAGGTGTGGGAGGTTACACCCGGGAAGACTACAACCGTTTTGACGGGGATATCTGCAACCAGACCTCGTGCAACTACTATTTCAGTGGATACAACCCCGGCTGGGGACCGATCACTTATATCTCGAATGAAAGCCAATCCAACTACGAAGGGTTGAACGCACAGTTGCGCAAGAATTACTCTCACAACCTGATGTTCACGGCCAACTACACTTTCGGGAAGGTGCTCGACAATCTCACTGAAGGGGGCTTAGGAGATTACCAAAACACAAACGGTTACGGCCTCCTTTACAGCGGTGTCTCCGATGTTCAAAAGCCCCACCTGGACTATGGCCCGTCGGAATTTGACGCTCGGCATCGGCTTACTATAACCGGGGTTTGGAGTATCCCCGGTCCAAAGGGCGGGGGAGCGTTGAAGAATAAGGTCCTTGGCGGATGGGGGCTGAACACGATCGTCTCGCTGCAGTCCGGCCGTCCGTTTGATGTCTACTGCGGCCAGGCGTGGTACAACGGATGTGATTTCAACATGGACGGTCTGGCGTATGATCGTCCGAACCGCCCGGCCGGGATCAAGACTTCGGGCTTCAGCAACTCGCAGTTTGTCAACGGCCTCTTCGGCGATCCAACGCTGACCTATGTGGGTTATTCTAGCCGGACATCGCAGGCCCTTCAGACCTTCTGTCCGAATGGGTTGAACTCGATATTGGACTTCGGACCCGTCAATTCCGGGGCCGGTTCGCAGTGTGTCCCAGTGGGCACGGATGGCAATCTCGGCCGGAACGCGTTTCGTGGGCCAGCGAACAAGACCGTCGATCTGACTTTGCTCAAGAAGACGGCGGTGTCCGAGCGCATCAAGGTCGAGTTCCGTGCGGCGGCATTTAACATTTTCAATCGGGTGAATCTCTATAACCCGATCAGTGACCTGAGCAGCCCGGAATTTGGGCAGTCGACCGCAGCTTTCGCCCCACGACAGCTGCAATTGGATTTGAAGATCATGTTCTGAGCTAATGCTGGCGGCGGGCGCGGACTGGCGCCCGCCTCCATTCCTAGAGGACAAATAGACGTGAAGACGATCAATTTTCAGACGGAGATACCCGGACCGTACTCGGTGCGCTGGGGAAAGCGGCAACAGAATGCTGTACCGCGAGGGACGCACTGGACTGCGCCAGTTTTCATCGCGCGGGCTGAAGGCGCCGTGTTGCACGATGTGGATGGAAATTCGTTTCTCGATTTTGCGGGCGGCATCGGTTGCATGAATGTCGGCCACTGCGCGCCCGCAGTCCGCCAGGCGGCACAGGAACAACTGGGACGCTTTAGCCATCTTTGCTTTGCGGTGACCCCGTACGATGCCTACGTTCGGCTGGCGGAGGAATTGAACCGGCGCACGCCGGGAAGTTTTCCGAAGAAGACCCTGCTGGTGAGCAGCGGCGTCGAAGGCGTGGAAAACGCGGTAAAAATTGCCCGCGCTTATACTGGCCGTCCTGCGGTCATCGCCTTCGAAGATGCGTTTCACGGGCGCACGCTGCTGGGAATGAGCCTTACGAGCAAGGTGCATCCGTACAAGGAGAGCTTCGGCCCGTTTGCTCCCGAGATTTATCGGGTTCCGTACGGCTATTGCTATCGCTGCTCGTACTCGCTTAGCTATCCGAAGTGCGAAATCCGCTGCGCTCACGCTCTGGAAGACGTGTTCCGGCGTACTGTTGACGCCGGCGCCGTAGCCGCCGTGGTGGTCGAGCCGGTCCTGGGCGAGGGCGGTTTTGTGGTTCCGCCGCAGGAGTTTTTTCATGTGCTGCGTGAAGTTTGCACCCGGCACGGCATCCTGCTGATCGCCGACGAGGTGCAGTCCGGCTTCGGCCGCACGGGCACGCTGTTTGCCTGCGAGCAATTGGGTATGGAGCCGGATCTGATCGTCTCCGCGAAGTCAATTGCCGCGGGACTTCCACTCGGGGCGGTGACGGGCCGCGCGGAAATTATGGATGCCGCCACCCCCGGCGGCCTGGGCGGGACTTACGTCGGCAATCCGGTGGCCTGCGAGGCGGCGCTGGCGGTGCTGAAGATATTCGATGACCAGCAACTTGTTGCCCGCGCAGTTCAGATTGGCGAGTGGATCGTTCACCGCACCCGAGAATGGGCGGCGCAGTTTCCTCTGATCGGCGACATTCGCGGCATGGGAGCCATGCGCGCATTCGAATTGGTCCGCGACCGGGGCACGCGAAAACCAGCCAAGGAGGAAACAGAAAACATTATCAAGTATTGCTGGCAACACGGTCTCATCATCTTGTCAGCTGGAACCTACGGCAATGTGATTCGGTTGCTCCTGCCTCTGGTGGTTACCGACGACCAGTTGGAAGAGGGGTTTTCTGTCTTAGAGGCTGCGCTAGCATCGGTCTCGGAACCGGGCGCCGTTGCCATTCGGAATTAGTAGAGGCAAGATGAAAGCAAGCCCGTCAACGGCGATTTTTAGTCGCAGAGCGTGGATCCGGGTCAGCAACCGGCAAGTTACTGCACTTAGGAAAACTCTGATTAAGTCCTAGCTGGCGAGACGGGCTGCGCTAAAGGTGCGACCCTCAGCGGCTAAAGCCGCTTGTTTAGCGGGTTCTGACGGCATGGCTGAAGCCATGCCCTTTCAAAGCTCTCCGTGAAACTACTTAATCAGAGGTTCCTTAGGAGGTAGGTCATGTCCAACATTGCGACTGAAATCACGCTGCGAGATGCGAAGCTGTTTCGGCAGGCTTGCTACATCGACGGAACGTGGGTAGGCGCGGTTGACGGCACGGTAATCAACGTTGACAATCCTGCGACCGGCGAGGTTATTGGAAGGGTCCCGAGAATGGGGGCGGCACAGACGCGGCAGGCGATTGCCGCGGCCGCTCAGGCGCTCCCAGCGTGGCGCAAGCGGACTGCAAAAGAACGCAGCATCGTGCTCAGGCGCTGGTTCGATCTGATGATGTCGAACCAGGAAGACCTTGCCCATCTGATGACACTCGAACAAGGAAAACCGCTTGCCGAATCGCGAGGCGAGGTGGAGTATGCGGCGTCATTTCTCGAATGGTTCGGCGAGGAAGCTAAGCGCGTCTACGGCGATACGATTCCCGCCCCCCAATCGGACAAGAGGATTGTTGTCGTGAAAGAACCGGTGGGGGTGGTGGCTTGCATCACGCCCTGGAATTTTCCGCTGGCGATGATCACGCGCAAAGCTGGCCCAGCGCTCGCCGCCGGTTGCACGGTTGTGCTTAAGCCGGCATCCCAGACCCCGTTCTCCGCGCTGGCGCTGGCGGAACTTGCCGAACGCGCCGGAGTGCCGAAGGGTGTATTTAATGTGATTACGGGGAAAGGCGGCGAAGTCGGGGCCGAACTCGCTTCCCATCCTGCAGTGAGAAAGCTCTCCTTCACGGGCTCCACGGAAATCGGCAAACTGTTAATGGCGCAGTGTTCGAGTACGGTGAAGAAATTGTCACTTGAACTTGGCGGCAACGCTCCGTTCATCGTCTTTGATGACGCCGATCTGGACGCCGCCGTCGAGGGCGCGGTGGCCTCGAAGTACAGAAACACTGGCCAGACCTGCGTTTGCACCAACCGCTTTCTGGTTCAGGACAGCGTTCACGATGCATTTGCGGCAAAGCTGGCGGCTGCCGTCAAGTTGCTTAAGCCCGCCCCCGGTTTCGAGACCGGCGCCACACAAGGGCCATTGATCGACGACATTGCGGTGGAGAAAGTGGAGGAACACATTCGCGACGCGACGTTGAAAGGCGCGACGGTTGTGGTTGGGGGACACCGTCATGCCTTGGGCGGACGCTTTTTCGAGCCGACAATTCTGACCGGTGTCACGCCGGCGATGGCGATTGCCAGCGAGGAGACCTTTGGACCGGTGGCGCCGCTGTTCCGGTTTAAGACAGAAGCGGACGCCATCGCTCTCGCCAACGATACTCAGTTCGGCCTGGCCGCGTATTTCTTCGGGCGCGACATCGCTCGGGTGTGGCGCGTGGCTGAGGCACTTGAGTATGGCATTGTCGGTATCAATACGGGCCTGATTTCGACCGAGGTCGCCCCCTTCGGCGGAGTCAAGGAGTCGGGACTGGGCCGCGAAGGTTCGAAGTACGGTATCGAAGAATACCTTGAGATCAAGTACCTATGTTTCGGCGGCATTGCGCCGCGGTGATTTTCTCGAAGCTCGAGATTGCGATCAGTAATCGAGGGTCACCGTGGTTGCCGTCGCTTGTCCACCATAATTGCACTGGGGTGAGAGGCCGGAGTAGTAATCCGTGATCGACCATCCCGGGTTTGAGATCTTGAGGAAGTTATAGTCATACAGCGCTACCTTGGAGAATGTAGTGGCGTCATTCGGGGGGTAGTCGCTACATTGGACAATCTCATAGACTTCCAAGGCGCTGTTCGACCGATACCAAGGTCCGGGCATCTACCCCGAGCAATTGCCATATGACCTTACTCTCAGTCCGGCGAAGTGCCGCGAAATAAGTGCGGCCCTCCTGCAAGCGCCGAAAAGGAACTGCAAGTCCGCCGGTGGTTTAGGAGCTTCATTGGCGCTTGTCGCCGATTGCGTGCGTATCACGGCCAAGCCGGAAACTGAGACCTGGATCACGCGGCGCTAGGGACCGCGCCCGATAGCTCCCAGGCCAAGCGTCGGCCCTCACCCTTATGGAATCACACCTAGCTGTCGAGAGATTTCAAAACGCGACTCTGCCGCACTGGCAAAACCTTGGCTTCAGGGGGATCCGGGCTGCTACCCCTGAGCAGGAACAGAAAAGTGGGCCTTTCAGCCTGATATCCTGATAATGTTAAGGACCGATTCGAAGAGGGGAAATGAGTATTCCTCAAAATTCAGCTTGGAAAACACGACTGGTGGAGCATGAGTTCCCGGATCGTTCATTCGACATCGAGTTTTGGCAGGAGCAGGGAGACGAAGCCATCTTTGCTGCAGCATGGGAAATGGTGGAATTAGCTGAGGAAATCAGCCATGGCAGAAAACCCACACTACAGAGAACTGCTACAACTCTTAAACGAATTTGAGGTTGAATATCTGATTGTCGGCGGCTACGCGGTCATGAAGTATGGAGAGCCGCGCTACACGAAAGACCTCGACGTGTGGGTACACAACTCGCTGGAGAATTCCCTCCGGGTGGTCGGGGCGCTTAAGAGGTTTGGGGCTCCCCTCGATCATGACGGGGTTACTGCGGAGACATTCGCCGAGAAGCAGGTGGTCTATCAGATTGGAATTGCGCCGGTCAGGATTGACGTTCTGACCGAAATCACCGGCGTCGAGTTCCCCGATGCGTGGAGAAAAAGGGTCGCAAGCACTTTCTTCGGCGTTCCGGTGAACTTCATTTCCTTGGACGACCTCACAACGAACAAACAGGCTCTAGGCCGCAGCAGCGATCTGAAGGACCTGAAGCAGAATCCAAAGAGCACGCACTTAGACAAATGAATTGCCGAAAACGGCGAGTTTGATTTCTGCACCCTTCCCTGAAGTTGTCTATTCCGATATTGGATTTCCGCGTTCGAGCTGTAGTCGCCCAGAAGTCCTCGACCGGCAGGAGCCGTTCGTCAACCCGGCGTTGGCATCACGCGTAGGTTCGATCGGCGAGGTCCTGAGGGCAGCGTCACGGCGAGTCCATTCCACCAAGGCTGAACAGGCTAGAGATAGACTCTCGGGATTCCGAAACGGTCTCTCGCACACACCCAAAAGAACACATGGTGTTGAATAACTTGATTCATACAGGCAGTTACTCAGCTTCATCGCGCCACCATTATTCGATTGCGGCGTATTTCTACTTACATTTGCGGCGGAATTTGCCTTATTCGTCATTTTCACCTCCCCGACGAATCGCGCCCGCTGAGTCGATCCACCAAGCGGGCGAGTTCCAGCAGGTCCGCGACGCGGAACAGCGCCCGCTGCCCGCCCAGGACGATACTTCTGATGTAGTGACTGCGCCTCATCGGCCTGCTACGAGACAGCCCCCTCTCGGCCTCCAGCGCAGAGTGATCCCATAGCGGTTGTACCGCTCCCCTACGCAGAGTAGCCGCCGTCCGCTGAGCGAGGTGGCGTGGCGTTGCTAGAAGGTTAAGAGTTCGCTGGTCACAGTTGGGCGGCTATGCCGAGGGCGATGCTCTACGGATTTGGAATGACCGCCTGAGCTTCATTCGAGTATCCGCTCTCCTCCGAGTTGTCATCCACGGCTGTGGCTACGTAGTAGTAAGTCTGCCCGGAGCTGACCGTGCTGTCGGTGTATGCGGTCGTACCATCGAGCGTAGTGTTGATCATCGAGTACGGACCACCAGGCACAGAGCCGCGGTATAGGTTGTAGCCGACAGCGTTAATCGAGGCGTTCCAGGTGAGGCCGACGGTGTGCTGCACCGGCGCCGTTCCGGAGCCCGTCATCGATTGCACGGCTGGCGAGTTTGCGGCGTTGCTCGAGAACGACAAGGAGGCCGAGACGGCTCCGCTGGCCTGCGGTGTGAAGGTGACGGTGAAAGGAGTGGATTGACCGGCAGCGAGCGTTGCCGGCAGTGAAATTCCGGAGAGCAGAAACTCACCGCTGTTGAGACTTGCCGAAGTAATCGTAACCGAAGCGCCGCTGGCGTTGAGGCTGCCGCTGAGCGAGGCACTCGAACCGATGGCGACGTTGCCAAAGCTGAGACTGGTTGGAGACACGGCCAACTGGCCCGCGGCGGTTCCGGTCCCGGAGAACGCGATATTGAGGGGCGAGTTCGATGCGTTCGACACCACGGACAGGCCTCCGCTTACCGCACCGGCATTGGCCGGTGCAAAGGTCGCAGTAAACGTCACGCTTTGGTTTGCCGTGAGCGTGAGGGGCAAGGTCAATCCACTGGCCGAGAAGGCTGCCCCGGTCAAGTTTGCTTGCGAGATGGTGACCGTCGATCCCCCGAGGTTGGTCAGCGTTTCAGACAAGTTTGTGCGGTTGCCGACCTGAACGCTGCCGAACGCAAGGCTGGTGGGATTCGCGCTCAGCGCGTCGGCTGCCAGACCCGTGCCCGAGAGCGGAATGCTGAGGGGCGAGTCGGACGCGTTGGAGACGATGGTCAATGCTCCATTCGAGGGGCCTGCGCTGGCGGGAGCAAAGGTTGCGTTGAACGTGACGCTCTGATGGACGGCGAGGGTCAGGGGCAGAGTCAGGCCGCTGACGGAGAAACCGGCTCCGCTGGCCGTCGCCTGTGAGATTGTGATGGTTGCGCTGCCCGTATTGGTCAAGGTTCCGGACTGGCTGCTATTGCTGCCCACCTGGATATTTCCGAAGGTCAGGCTGGGAGGACTTGAAGTCAGTGTTCCGGAAGGAACTCCAATGCCAGAGAAGCTAAGCACCATCTTGTTGTTGACATGGCCTGCGACGGTAGCAAACGAGACGCTGGCGCTGAAATCTCCGAGTCCGGTGGGCGCGAATGTGATCATTACCGGAGTCGATGTTCCGGCGTGCAGCTTGAGTGGCAGGGCAAGGTTGCTCATCGAAAATCCCGCGCCGCTCATTGTCGCCGATGTGATGGTGAGATCGGTTCCACCACTGTTCGATAGAGTCACAGTGCTGGTCTGGTGGGTCCCAAGCCTGGTGTTTCCAAAGACCACCGGCGAGGGATTCGGTAAGAGCCTGCCCCGCATGACGGCTCTGCCGGAGGCGGACAGTGCAGCATAGGGCTGCGCATTCTGCCCATCAAAGGCAATCGTGGTGGCGGGATCGCCGGGATCTGTAGGTTGGAACTGAACGCTGAATTGAGCGTTTTGTCCCGCAGCCAAGACCACCGGCAATGTGATGCCGGTGACCTGGAAGGCGGGGCCCAATCCTTGAATCGAGCTGATAGTAACCGGCGCCAAGGTGTTGTTGGACAGCGTGTCCGGCAGCGTCTCGCTGTCGCCGATCGCCACCGTTCCGAAGTCCAGGCTACCGCTTCCGACCCCGACCGTGCCTCCGCCGTTCGAGCCTGCGGCTACGCCCTGGCACCCTGTGAGCAGCAACAGGCTGCCAGCGATAACCAGGAAAGTGACCAAGCGACGATGCAGCCAATGACCGTTCAAAGCGACCTCTGTTTGCCGTCTTCGCATGCCACGGCGGGGGATTTCGGGTCGCCGGAGCCCTGAAATTCCAGTTCCGGCAAGACCAGTGTCGCTCCTGGCAGACGCGAGCCACAGATTGCGAAAGGCCCAGCTGGGCGCGGCATCTGGCCAAGATGCGCGGGGGCCAATTCCCCCTTTTGGGATGAACTGCCGTGCGAAAGGAAGAGCAAGCCGCTATAGCCTATAAGCTATTGCTAATGATTGGATAAAGAGCTGTCCGTGGAGAGATTGAAGTTCCTTTGGCCACATTTGGGCCGTTGTTACCGGGCGGATGCCCGAGACTTGGACAGCAATGTGCAGAATGTTGCATATCGCCCGCATCCTGCACATCGTCGCCAGCCTTACAAAGGGCGGTTTTCCTGAATAACCCGTTAGCCTTCTTTCCGTTCTCGCGAGTGCTTTCCCGAGGCGGCGGGTTTAACATAGGAAAGAATTGGGCGCTGGATGGCAGGGTGCGTGCATCTAAAGGTATGTGGCTCTATGTTCCGGAGCAGAGGATCAGAGATGAGATTTTCGTTGGCGGTTGCGGTCGTACTGGCGGGTATCAGCGTGAGCGGCGTGGCGCAGCAAAACAAGACATTCAAGGTTAAGCCTTCAGCCCACGAACAGGCATCGAGAAAAGTAAGCGCACCCATCGGCAAGACGGCAGCGAATCCGGCAAAGGCTTCCGATGCCAACGCCAAGGATTTGCAAGCCCTGGAACGTCAGACCGCCAAGTCCTCCGCGCCGTCTCGATCTGCCGGAAGGAGGGCGCCGGGAACGGCTTCCGCGCTAAAGCCGGTAAAAGATAAGCCCAATCCGCCGATGAACTTCGGTGGAACCGGCGGCAAAAGTACAGGCTCGGCTAAATCAGGCTCAAACCCCTACGCAGGGCGGCTAAAGCAGAAAGGCACTCACAAATAGCAAGGCCGAGCGGCAAAGCTAAAGAGAGTGTTTGACACGCGATTCATCGCGAAACGGTAGAACGGTCCGGGGCCGGGGCGGGCTGCCCGACCGTCTTTGCCTTGGGTTCTTTGAGGGAGTACTTCAGCAGGCAATACAAGGCTCGCACGCCGTCTTTCCATCCGATCTTCTTGCCCTCCTCGTAGGTGCGCCCCCAGTAACTGATACCCACCTCGTAGATGCGCAGGTTCCGCCGTGCAACTTTCACCGTGATCTCGGGCTCGAATCCGAAACGATTCTCTTCGATCGGGATCGCCTGAATGACTTCGCGCCGGAAGACCTTGTAACAGGTTTCCATGTCGGAAAGATTGATGTTGGTGAGGCAATTGGAAAGCAGGGTGAGAGCCCGGTTGCCGACCGAATGCCAGAAGTACAACACGCGATGGGGCGCGCTGCCGAGGAAGCGCGAGCCAAAAACTACGTCCGCTTTTCCCTGAACCAAGGGCTCGAGCATGAGCGGATACTCCGCCGGATCGTATTCCAGATCGGCATCCTGAATAATGACGAAGTCGCCGGTGGCTTCCCGAATGCCGCGGCGGAGAGCTGCTCCTTTACCCATGTTATGCGGCTGAAGAACGATGCGGATTTGCGGATGCTCGGACTGCAATTCGGCCAGGATCTCGCGCGAACCATCCCGTGAGCCGTCATCCACGCAGATCAACTCGATCTCCAGGGGAACCGAGAGAACCTTCAGGGCCACCTCTCGAAGCGTGGCGCGTTCGTTATAGACCGGCATGACGACGGAAAGCTTCATACCTGAAGATCGTAACAACGCACACTCTTCAAGCACAACTGATGGTCACTGCGCTCGGCGGCACTGCGCTCAGTCATGTCCAGAGCTATACTCACTTGTCGCGCGGGAAACTGGATCGCCCATCTCGCCCGGCACGGAACGCCGGAACGAACGCTGAAACCATGGCACGATGAAGACTTTCCGCAATCTCAAATTCCTCGCTGCCGCGCTCGCCTTCGTGGTGGGCATCGGCACGGCTGGTTTTCACTACATCGAGGGATGGCCCTGGTTCGATGGTTTCTACATGGTCATCACTACGCTGACCACGATCGGATATGAGGAAGTACATCCCCTGTCGCACGCCGGGCGCGTGTTCAACGTCTTCATCATCCTGAGTGGAGTCTCGCTGGTGTTTCTGGCCATCGGGTCCCTCACCCAGGCTTTGCTAGAATTCGAACTACAGAGCTTTTTTGGAAGGCGCCGCATGGAGCGCGACATAGGCCGTCTCACGGGTCACTACATCATCTGCGGCGCCGGACGCGTCGGCCGCAGCGCCGCCCGCGAACTGGCGCGCCGTCCCGCTGAATTCGTGATCATAGAAAACAACGAGGCGAAAGCGCAGAAGTTCGCCGCCGAGAACTGGCTCATGCTCATCGGCGATGCCACCCAGGAGCAGACTCTGCGCGACGCCCAGATCGACCGCGCGCGCGGTCTGGTCGCGGCCACCACCACCGACGCCACCAATCTTTATATCGTGCTGACGGCCCGCAGCCTGAATCCGAGCCTGCGCATCATCGCCCGCGCCAGCGAAGAGATGGCGGAGAAGCACCTGCGCAGCGCGGGCGCCGATTCGGTCGTCTCTCCCTATGTTTTTGCCGGACAGCGTATCGCCCATTCGTTCCTGCGTCCGCACGTAGTCAGTTTCCTGGACACCGCCACCACGCATCTCGGCATGGATCTCGAGATCGGCCAGGTACCGATCACCGCGCACAGTCCCTTTGCCGGTAAGACCATCGAGAACTCGTGCATTCGCCAGGACCGCGGCGTCATCATCCTCGCCATCAAGCGCGGGACGGGTATGCGCTTCAACCCCGCGCCTGACGATCGCATCGAAGCCGGCGATTTCCTGATCGCCATGGGCGAGCCGCAACAACTTCACGAACTCGAACAGACGGCTGGGTCCGGACCATTGGGGTCGCAACCATGAAAATCGTGAGCGCGGCGGAAATGCGCGAGATCGATCGCGTCACCTCGGAGCGCTTCGGCGTCCCGTCCATCACCTTGATGGAGAACGCCGGCTCAGCCGTCGCGCGTTTCGTCCTCTCCGACTATCCGCAAGCGGAGCGCGTCGGCATTCTCTGCGGCAAAGGCAACAACGGTGGCGATGGCTTCGTCGTAGCGCGCAAACTGGCCGAAGCGGGCCGCGCCGTGCGTGTCCTTCTGCTGTGCGCTCCCGAAGATCTTCGCGGAGATGCGGCGACGATGTTTGAGAACATGCTGCGGACGCTGCAGCCGCTGAAAATTGCGCCGCTGATCGTGCGCGAAGCGAGTGCGCTCGATTCCCCGGATGCGGCGGAAATCTTCGCTGCGGACGTGATCGTGGATGCCATCCTCGGCACAGGTTTTCGGCCGCCGGTCAGCCCGCTCTATGGGGCAGCGATCGGCAAGATGAATGCGGCTTCGGCTCCAATTGTTGCCGTCGATATTCCCTCAGGGGCCGATGCCGACGCCATGCGGTCACCGGGTGCGGCTGACGCCGCCGGAGCCGGTAGCCAAGCGCGCGCCGATGCCATCGTGACCTTCACCGCGCCGCGCCCGGCGCACGTATTCGGGGCACTGACGAGCGGGCCCACCGTGATTGCGCCCATCGGTTCACCGCCAGAAGCCATCGTCTCCGAACTCGGACTTCATCTAAGCACTCCCACCGACTTCGCATCGCTGCTCGCGCCCCGAGCGCGCGAAGGCAACAAGGGCAGCTACGGACACGTGCTGGCGATCGGCGGATCGCTCGGCAAAGCGGGTGCGGCGGCGATGGCAGGATTTGCAGCGCTCCGAGTGGGCGCTGGTCTCTCGACAGTAGCCACGCCGAAATCCGTGCTGGCGACGGTTGCGGCTTTTCATCCCGAACTGATGACCGAGCCGCTGGCGGAAACCAAGCACGGCACCATCTCATTGCGAGCGGTCGGACTAGGCCTCGACGCGCTGCTCGAACGTAAGACCCTCGCGATTGGCCCCGGCATCTCGCGAAACGCCGAGACCGCCGCATTCGTGCGCACCATCGTAACCCGCGGCGACAAGTCGCTGGTTGTCGATGCCGACGCGCTCAACGCCTTCGAAGGAGAGGCCGAGAAACTGAATGGCAACGGGCGAACCGTAGTCATCACTCCGCACCCGGGAGAAATGTCGCGCTTGACCGGTTTAAGCATTGCCGAAATTCAAGCGAACCGCCTGGAAGTCGCGCGAAACTTCGCGCGCGAGCACGAGGTGGTGGTCGTACTCAAAGGACATCGCACCTTGATCGCAGCCTCCGATGGCGCGGTCTGGGTGAATCCCACCGGCAATCCCGGCATGGCAACCGGAGGCACGGGAGACATCCTGACCGGAATGGCAGCGGGCCTCATCGCGCAACATCCGCAGCATGCTCTCGAAGCCACCGCTCTCGCCGTCTATCTTCATGGACTGGCAGGGGACCTGGCCAGCGAGTCCGTCGGCGAGAATTCGCTGGTGGCAACGGATCTAGTGCGCTTCCTGCCCCAGGCGTTCGGAGAGATGCGGAATCGGAAATCTGAGGAGATTCGTCTTCACGCCTAGCAGTCTCGAATGAAAGCCCAAGTACCCTGTCTTGCTTACTTCTCCTCCTTTTCTTCTTCTTCTTCCTGCACGGCCACACCGTCGTCATCACCACACCGCGATGAAGTCCAGGTCTTGTAGTACCCCTTGACATCCATGCTAATATTTTTCCTGTACCTCGCGGGACCCGCGCGCCAAGCGGCGCCACACACAATGAGGGTTCCTACCTGCGTCCTTCCTCGCAAGGGTCGTGGATGGAGGAGATGCGAGCACACCGGAAGTGTGCGCCATCGTCCTTCACGGCACACACCGTCCGGAATCAATTCACGAACCTAATTTACGCACCAAAAGAGGAGAGACTCATGCAGATCAAGAAACTCACACCCAATCTCATCGTCAACAAGGTCGAAACCAGCCTCAAGTTCTACCGCGAGATCCTCGGCCTTGAAACCGCCATTACCGTTCCTGAACAGTCGCCTTACGTCTTCGGGTCGGTGTCGAACGGATCGGTCGAAATCTTTTTCAACGACCAGAAGACGGTCGCGGCGGAATATCCCAGGCTCGCCTCTAACATCGGCGCAAGCCTGACGCTCTACCTGGAAGTTGATAACCTTCAAGCCGTCCTCGATCGCGTCCAGAAAGCTGGAGCGAAAATCTCCATGCCCGTGGCCGACCAGTTTTATGGCATGAAAGAATTCGCCTTCGAAGACCCAGACGGATACACGATCACCATCGCGCAGAAGATTGGATGAAGGGCTTTTCCCTTGGCCTCCTTGCGTTCACGATGAGCGGTCCAGGCCGATAACAGGCCTGGATCGTTCCGGGGGGAAGGGCTTCGTCATTATCATTGCGCTGGATGGCTTCGTCCGAACCTTTATTCGAACTTTTAACCGAACTCTCCTGGGCGGTTTCGTCCTCAGGAAGAACAGCCATGGAAGTTTCCGTTTCCGAATCCGTTTCGAGATCAGTGACAACCTGCTCCGGTTGCGGCTTTTCGAGTTCCATGCGCTTGAGATTCGAAGAGGCGATCTGGAGCGCGTAGAGCAGGAGGCTGGCGGTTTTCCTTTCTAGTCTTTTTTGCAGGACCATCTGTACGACCTGGCGAAGGACGGTCTGAATGGAGTGCGCGTCTTCGAAATAGGGCAAGGTGATTTGGCCGGTGGCGTACTCTTCCGGGTCGTAGTAACACTCGACGGGGAGGGGACGATCCTGTTGATGATAGAAACAGAAATCCTTGTGGCGGAGAGCGGGCGAACCGCATTGGGTTCCGTTGACCTTGATGTGACGGCAACGAGGTGCTGCAAAGGATGACATAGTTGCTCCTATTTACTGGCTGCGTTTATTTGCTGCGATCTGTTGGCTGGCTTGCGCCCAGGTTAGCGCCCAAAGAACGGGCGCGAACCTGGGGCACCGCCAAGGTTAGTAAGGGGTACCCCCCCTTTGTTCGGTATATTAGAATCATCGACTTAGCTTTGTGCTCTGCGGCAAAGTCTTGAAACTAGGATAGTTAGAGGTAAAGTCTTGATTCTTCACGGGTTGGTGGAAATTACATCCTTCCCTGCCGGATAGGTCACGGCTGGCGCGGAGTTATAAGTGGAGAAGCCCCGCGCATATCTACTTTATTTTGTCTTTAGTTCTATTATAAGAGGGGTTGTCAAGGGTTATTTGTGAAACCCGCGCCCAGCCTGGGCCTTAGATGATTTGCGAGGCGATGGAATGTCCGATGATGAAGCTTTTGCCTGGATTCAGGAGTTTCCTGGAGCCGTGACGGTCTGCGATCGCGATGGGAAGATATTGGCGATGAACGACAAGTCGATTCGGACTTTTCAGGATAGCGGCGCCGCGCTGATTGGTTCCAATCTGTTCGATTGCCATCCTGAACCCTCGCGCACCCGGTTGAAGGAGTTGCTGGACGCTGGGCGCACGAACGTTTACACGATTGAAAAGAAGGGAATCAAGAAGCTGATCTATCAGTCACCCTGGTATGTGAAGGGAACGTATCGCGGGTTTGTGGAACTGTCGCTGGAGATTCCGGCCAAGATGCCCCATTTTGTGCGCGGCGAGGGATGAGCGGGCAGGAGAGACAAGGGTCCTACGAGGCGGGGAGAGGCCGATTCGGAGCAAAATCCCCACCCTAACGTCGCAAGAAGCGCGACGTTAGGATGGGGCACCCGCTAAAGCCGCCGGAAGTTGTGGCTTGAATCGCAGCGCTAAAAGCGCTGCGCCACCCAAAAGCAGAATCTGGAATGTGCCGGAACGGCCCCACACAACGAAAACCGCGTTGTGTGGGCCACCCGTCTGGACAGCCGGGGGCGGCTGTCCCTACGTGATTAGTACATGTCGCCCATGCCGCCACCGTGGCCGCCGGGCATCGGAGCGTTCTTCTTCTCTTCCGGGATTTCCGCGATCAGCGCTTCGGTGGTCAGCATCAACGCCGCGATCGAACCGGCGTTGGTCAGTGCGGTGCGCACCACCTTCGTCGGATCGAGCACGCCCGCCTTGACCAGGTCTTCGTACTCGCCGGTCAGGGCGTTGTACCCGTAGTTGTTGTCCTTCGAGTCGTTGACCTTGCCCATGACGATCGCACCTTCTTCGCCGGAGTTCATCGCGATCTGGCGCAACGGCTCAGTGATGGCGCGCTTCACGATGTTGACACCGATCTGCTCGTCACCTTCCAGCTTCAGTTTGTCGAGAGCTGCGACGCAACGCGCCAGGGCCACGCCGCCGCCGGGGACAATGCCTTCCTCGACTGCCGCACGGGTTGCGTGCATGGCGTCTTCCACACGCGCTTTCTTCTCTTTCATTTCGGTTTCGGTCGCGGCTCCAACTTTGATCACCGCTACGCCACCGACCAGCTTCGCCAACCGCTCCTGCAATTTCTCGCGGTCGTAGTCGCTGGTGGTCTTGTCGATCTGGCTGCGAATTTCTTTCACGCGGCCTTGCACATCACCCGGCTTGCCTTTGCCTTCGACGATGGTGGTGTTGTCTTTGTCGATGGTGATTTTCTTGGCCTGTCCGAGATCGGCAAGCTGCACGTTTTCCAGCTTGATGCCCAGATCTTCGGTGATCGCCTTGCCGCCGGTCAAAGTTGCGATGTCCTGCAACATGGCCTTGCGGCGATCGCCGAAGCCCGGAGCCTTAACGGCCGAGACTTGCAGCGTGCCACGAAGTTTGTTCACGACCAGAGTCGCCAGCGCTTCGCCTTCCACGTCCTCGGCGATGATCAGGAGCGGCTTGCCGCCCTTGGCGATCTGCTCCAGCAGCGGCAGCAGGTCTTTCATCGAGCTGATTTTCTTTTCGTGGATCAGGATGTAAGCGTTCTCCTGCACCGACTCCATGCGCTCCGGGTCAGTGACGAAGTAGGGAGAGAGATAGCCGCGATCGAACTGCATGCCTTCGACCACGTCGAGCTGCGTCTCCAGCGTCTTCGACTCTTCCACCGTGATGACGCCATCCTTGCCGACCTTCTTCATCGCTTCGGCAATGATCTTGCCGATGGTCTCGTCGTTGTTCGCCGAGATGGTGCCGACCTGCGCAATCATTTCGCCGGTGACGGGCTTGCTCAGTTTGTCGAGTTCGCCTTTTTCGCGGTTGCCTTCCTTGTCGAACTTGCCGGTGATGAGGGTGACGGCTTTCTCGATGCCGCGCTTGATCGCCATAGGATTGGCGCCAGCAGCAACGGTCTTAATGCCATCGCGATAAATTGCCTGGGCAAGAACCGTGGCGGTGGTGGTGCCATCGCCGGCGACGTCGGAGGTCTTCGAAGCAACTTCGCGGACCATCTGTGCGCCCATGTTCTCGAGCCCGTCTGCCAATTCAATTTCTTTAGCTACCGTTACGCCGTCCTTCGTGATGGTCGGCGAACCGAATTTCTTTTCAATGACAACGTTGCGGCCCTTGGGGCCGAGAGTAACCTTCACAGCATCAGCCAGGAGGTTGACGCCGCGGAGAATGGCCTGGCGGGACTCTTCTCCGTGAACAATTTGCTTTGCCATAACTGTTTGCTCCTTAAGATGTATGCAGGGTTTGCCTGCGGAATTTTCTGTCTCAGGACGGGGCAGAGCCCCGTCACCACACATTTATTTGCGCGATCCGGCAGTTTCCTTCTTAGTCGTACCCGACAGAACGCCGAGCACTTCTTCTTCGCGCATGATGATGAAGTCTTCACCATCGATCTTGATCTCAGTGCCGGAATACTTGCCGAACAGAATGCGGTCGCCGTCTTTCACATCGAGGGGGCGGACCTTGCCTTCTTCGCTGATCTTGCCTTTGCCGGTGGAGATGACTTCTCCCTCCTGCGGCTTGTCTTTCGCGGAGTCGGGAATGATGATCCCGCCGCGGGTGGTATCGGCTTCTTCTACCCGACGGACCAGGATGCGGTCATGCAGCGGGGTAAATTTGGTTGCCATAGTTGCGTACTCCTTTCAAGAGTGGTTAAGTAGGTTGAATCGAATTCGGAATTGCCCAGGAATCGAGGACTGTTAGCACTTGAGGCTCACGAGTGCTAATTATAGGAATATGAGTGGGTAGTTGTCAAGTGTTCAGATATCATTAAATTTAAGTATATTATAATCAATACAATACAGACTCTTGTGTTCTTGGAATTCTGACTGGGGGTGCGCCAGATCTCACGGATGGAGCCCAGGTGAGCGCCCAAAGGACGGGCGCGAACCCTTCGACAAGCTCAGGGCAGGCTCTGGGGCACCTTCCGCGTCTGATTTTGAGGGGCTTACGGTATCGCTAAAGCGATACCCTGATACGAAACCGGAGTTTTTCCGCAGCCTGTCAGGGCTGGCTGCAAATTGTTACAACACCTTAAACAAACCTCTGTAGACTGCAAAACCAAGCGAGGTTTTTTCAATGACGGCAAGCGGCGTAGCAACCCGGCGGGTTTCCCGCAGCGCAACCATTCTTTGGGCAGTGGCAGTTCTGACCGCGTCCTGCATTTTCGCAGTGCCATCCCGGGCGCAGACGAACAACCTGGTCAATGCTCCAGTCGATCCCGCAGTCCGGGTGGCGTTGCGGGGCCAGCGCGCACCGTGGGCGCTGCCACAGAACAGCCGGGGGGCGGTCCCGGGCGATACCACGCTCCAGCACTTGACCTTGGTTCTCAAGCGCTCGCCGCAACAGCAGCAAGCCTTCGAACAGTTTCTGCAACAACTGCAGGATCCGTCTTCTCGCAACTACCATCACTTTCTTACGCCCATCCAGGTGGGTAAGAGGTTCGGCGCCTCGCAGCACGATCTGGATGCCGTTTCCGGATGGCTGCGGGCGCAGGGCTTGCGCGTGGACGGAGTGGCCAACAGCCTTATGATGATCGACTTCAGCGGCAATGCCTCGCAGGTCGGCGCGGCTTTTGGAACCGAGATGCGCTACTACGAGGTCAAGGGCGAGAAGCGCATCGCGACCGCCGGCGATCCCCGGATTCCAGCGGCATTCGAGGGAATCATTCAGTCCATCAGCGGCCTTAGCACCACCAACGATCACCCCTACCACGGCGCGGGAAAGGCGCACAGGGCAGAGGGCGATTCTCCGGCAGGCACGTTCTGCAACCCTACGTGCAGCAACTTTATCTTTCCCGCCGATTTCGCCACCATCTACGATTTGAACAGCGTCACGGTTGACGGCAGCGGACAAAACATTGCCATCATTGGACGATCGAGAGTCTTCGACGCCGACGTTGAGAACTTCGAGAGTCTGTCGGGGCTCGCGAAGAAGGATCCGACCGTGATCATTCCACCGGCAGGAGTAGATCCGGGACCGCCGGCGGGAACCGGGGGTACAGCGTCTGGCGACCAGGTTGAGGCGACGCTTGACGTGATGCGTTCCACCAGCGTCGCGCCCGGCGCAACCATCGATCTGGTTGTGAGCAAGGACAATAATGGAGTGAGCGGGCTCCGGATCGCCGCCCAGTATGTCGTCGATACGAACCCCGTTCCGGCCCAGATCATGAACATCAGCTTCGGAGCCTGCGAAGCGGACCGGAGCCAGTCAGACGTGCAGTTCTGGGACAGCTTGTTCAGTCAGGGTGCGGCAGAAGGCATCTCGACGTTTGTCGCTTCTGGAGACGCGGGCGCCGCTGGTTGCGACGCTTACTTTCAGACTCCGCCGCAAAACCAGATCCTCAGCATTAATTACATTTGCGCTTCGAGTTATTCCACGTGCGTCGGTGGAACCGAGTTTGCCGATACGGCGGATCCGGCCAAATATTGGAACCAGAACCCGGAACAGGCCCCTCCGTATGAATCGGCCTTGGGCTACATCCCGGAAGGTGGATGGAACGAGCCGTTGAATGGCGGAGTCACGCAGGCTGCCGCCTCAGGGGGGGGATTCAGCGTCTACATCCCGACGCCTCCGTGGCAAACCGGAACCGGGGTGCCGGGAACGCAGGGACGCTACACCCCCGATATCGCGTTCAGCGCATCTGCCCATGACGGATATTTTGGATGTCTGGCCGCGGGCGGAGGCGATTGCGTGGTGGTGGACGGCGGATTCAGCTTTGAATATTTCTTTGGAACGTCCGCCGCCGCGCCCGACATGGCCGGCATCACCGCGCTGCTCAATCAGCAAGAGCAAGCGCCTCAGGGAGAACTCAACCAGCGCCTCTACCAACTTGCTGCTACTCCTACGAACTTGGTTTTCAATGATGTCACCGTAGCCACAAGCGGGGTCACCGGTTGCGTGTTGACCACGCCCAGCATGTGCAACAACAGCACGCCCTCGCCGAGCGGACTGACGGGCGGCCTTGCCGGCTATCTGGTGACCGCAGGCTATGACGAAGTGACCGGCCTGGGTTCGATCAATGGCGCGAACTTGCTCGCCAACTGGGGCACCTTCACCTGGACGAATACCGGCAGCGCCTCGAATACGGTCCTGGCGGGGCAGACGACTCCTGCTTATACGTTTCTCGCCACTCCGGCCTCGGGGGCGGCCTTCGCGGGTGCGGTGAACTTCAGCTGTGCTTTCGCACCCGCAGACTCGACGCTGACGAATAGTAGTTGCGTCTTCACCCCGCCGTCGATTGCGGCTGGAACGTCCTCTCCCACCGGCACTGCGGTTTCAATGACCGTAGCGACCGTCGGGCCAAACACGGAGACAGGAACGCAATTGCGGCGCCGAGCTGACAAGCGCTCGCCGTGGCTGCCATTTGCGCTGCCCATTGCGGGCGTGGTGATGCTCGGTCTAGCGAGCAGGAAGATATCGAAGCGTTCGGCGATTGCCATCGCGTGCGTCTCGCTCGCGCTCGCCGGGTTCATGGTCGCTTGCGGCGGAAGCTCGTCATCGACGCCGCCGGTTAGCGTAACTGTCACTCCGGGCACGACCGTGCAGCTCTATGCCAACGAAACCGGTAACGTTTGGCCCGTGACTGCAACCCAGGAAGCGTTCTTGGCCATGGTCAACAACTCCAGCAATCAGAATGTGACTTGGGCGGTAACGGGAGCGAGCACGAATGGCACGATTGGAGCCACGACCGGGATCTACACCTCGCCGGCAACCGTGCCCAGCCCGGCGACGGTTACGGTGACGGCCACGGCAGCGGCCGACACGACAAAGTCGGGATCGGGCACGGTGGACATCCTGGCTGCGACCGGCAACGGGGCGTTGCCGGCGCAGTACACGGTCACCGTGACGGCGACCGAGGGCACGACGTTCACCTCGCAGCCGGTGACGCTGGTCGTGCAGTAGGGAACGTTCTTGTAGTTGGCTGGTTTGTAATTTGGGGCGCGGGAAGATTCCGCGCTTTTTTTATGTAGGTGCGCGCGGCTTGGAATGATTCAATACCTCAATGATCCAATGGCTCAATCATGCAATGATGCGCCGAGCGGGCCGCGGCGGCCAATGTGCCAAACTGACGGCAGGGTTGCCAGCTTTCCGGCGAGTTCGGGCTGCCGCCGGCGGGAGCGACTGCTGCAAGCATTGAGTTTCAGACCCGAAATGGAACGGGCCGATGTGGCAATCGGCGTGCACCCACTCGGTGATCACTTTCCGCGAGGGGCGGTCTGCCCGGCCAGGAGATTCAGATCTGCTGCGTTGAATCGTTGCCCAGCCGATGCACGCGTGTTTGTGCGGGGAGATCGAGGAGTGCCTATGAGCATGTTTGGCTTGAGCTGCGTTGAAAGCTGTCTTAATTGCCATCTTCGTTCCCGCAATTTTTTCTGTGGCCTCTCGCAGGATTCGCTGGAGGCTTTCGACAAAATTAAACATGCCGCGGTTTTTCCCGAACACGCCGTGGTGCTGGTCGAGGGGCAAAATCCCTGCGGAATTTTTATTCTCTGCCAGGGCCGCGCCAAACTTGCCACCACCTCACGCGATGGCAGAACCTTGATTGTGCGCATCGCCGAACCGGGTGAAGTTCTGGGCTTGCACGCCGTGGTTACCGGCGCCCCTTACGAGTTGACGGTCGAGACCATGCAGCCCTGCCAACTGAACTTCGTGGGCCGCGAAGACATGCTGCGCTTTCTCAGTGAGCACGCGGATGCCTCTCTCCATGCCACCCAGCATCTGGCGCGAGATTGTTCCGATGTGTATGGTGTGGTGCGCACGATCGGGTTGTGCCATTCGGTTTCGGAGAGGTTTGCCAGATTCCTGCTCGAATCCTCGGCCGAGGGCGAGGTGAGCAACGGAACGGTACGCGTGCGGCTGGCGATGACCCATGAAGAAATCTCGCAACTGATCGGCACCAGCCGCGAAACCATCACGCGCCTGCTCTCCGAGTTCCGCCGGAGCTCGATGGCGGAACTGAAGGGCTCGATGTTGATTATTCATAACCGTCCGGCTCTGCAGCACTTGGTCGGCGCGTAAGGGCAGGTAGGGACGGGCACCGCCGCCACCACTCAAGGTTCTCCACTATCGCTTTTTGCTTTCTGCTCTGGCATTCGCTTCCGCGGCCCACTCGTAGCCCACGGCGGCCGGGGAAATTGCGCGAACAGAGAATCTGGCCGGGCAACTGCAATTTCCTCAACTGGCGCAATATCGGGCATTTCACCAGTAACGGTCAGTGGCTTGTTTACGGGACCAGTTCTAGAATGGCTGCTATGAAAAAAAGTTCTGCGATCTTGAGTGCGGTGGCGATGGTGCTTGGGGTGGGCATGATGGGGACGGCGGGGGCTCAGCAGGTTGAGGGGCCGATGTCGGATTTGCGGTTTGTGGTGTTGAAAGACTCCAACGGCAAGCCGGTGAGGAATGCGGCGGTGGTGTTGCATCCGGTGAGTAAGACGGGAAAGCAGGCGAAGGGCGGGTTAGAGTTGAAGACGGACAACGAGGGGCGGACGAATATTGACGGGATTCCGTATGGGCCGCTGCGGGTGCAGGTACTGGCGCCGGGGTTCCAGACTTTTGGGGAAGACTACCAGATCGACAAGCCGGAGTTGCAGATAACGGTGAAGCTGAAGCGTCCGGGGGGACAGTACTCGGTGTATGAGAATCAGGGAGACGCGAAGAAAGCTGGCGACAAGAAACCGGCGGAGGAGAAGCCGCAGTAGTCAGTGGCCGGTGGCCAGTGGTCAGTGATCAGTGATTCGTGGCATCGGCGCCCGGCCCCTAAAGGGGCATCTGATTTCGAGAACTTACGGCATCGCTAAAGCGATGCCCTGATACGAAACTCGGGTTTTGCCTGCCTGAGAGTGAGGGTGCATATGAAAAGAAGACTTTCGATGGTGATGGCGGCGGCGATGGTGTTGGGGATCGGCATGGCTGGGCTGGCGTGGGCTCAGGATGATGAGGGGCCGACGTTGAGCTTGCGGTTTGTGGTGGTGCGCGACTCCGACGGCAAGCCGGTGAGGAACGCGGAGGTGGTGCTGCATTCGGTGAAGCGCAAGGGAAAGCAGGCGCCGGGAGAGATGGAGTTGAAGACGGATGCAGAGGGGAAGACGAACGTTGACGGAATTCCGTATGGTCCGCTGCGAGTGCAGGTGCTGGCGCCGCATTTTCAGACGTTCGGGGAGGACTATGAGATCAACAAGGCGGAGATGGAGATCACGGTGAAGCTGAGGCATCCGGGCGGCCAGTACTCGGTGTACGAGAATCACGGGGACGAGAAGAAGCCGCAGTAATTTATGGGGTGACAGGGAAGGCCGGGTGGCCTACAATTCGCCTGCCATGGGATTGCAGGAACTCAGTGTCGAGCGCTATGAAGGGGTGGCGGACGATCAGCGGATTCTGTTGCTGCGCGGGCCGATCACGATAGAAACCGCGCTGCAATTCGAGCGGGCGGTGTGGCATGAGCGCGCGGAGACGATGATTCTGGATCTGTCGGATGTCCCTTACATCGATTCGGTGGGATTGGGGTCGCTGGTGAGGGCGTACGTATCGCATCAGAAAACGGGACGATGCCTGGTGCTGACGGGGATGAAGCCGCGGGTGCGCAGGATTATGGAAATAACGAAGGTGAACGATTTCTTTGTGACGTTCAGCACGACGTGGGAAGCGGTGGAAGCGCTGGCTAACACCGGAACGGCCTGAGGGCAATAGTTTGACCTCGACCTTGCGGACAGCCCTGGCAAGGCTCCATGTATCGCACAGAGGCAATATTCTGTCCCTCCCCCAGCGCTCTCGTTTTGCCCAGGTGGCTGACGATTGGGGGTTTGGGTGTAATGCCGATGTTTCGCCAACTGACGTTCGGACTATTGCACAAAGTCCTTGAGAATAGACTTAACCCAGTCGCGAGTCTCCTCGTCGGAACGGCCTGCAGACTGCGCGATCCATACGTCGTCGTACAAAGTTCCCAAACTGCTGATTTGATCTGCGTAGTCTGAGCGAACCCACAGTGACTCAAAATCACGAGTGTGCCGAAGCGGATCATCTCCGCTGTTTAGAATCTCTCTGGCAATCTGCTTCGCCACGCGCACGGCCGCCTCTCCGATCGGAATCTGGGATAGTCCAATTTCCTGCATCACGCGGGGAAGCCCTTCCGCAACCTCGAAGTAGGTAGGGTGTTCCAGAACAGCCAAGCGCCTTATCGCCTTGCCGTCCAGACCTGCCTCTAGGGCACCTAATGCGATCTGCGGCATATCGGCAGAAGCAATGATATTGAGCGCGAGTCTCGCCTCGATCTGGTCTCGATCAAATGCCACGCCGCGATTTTACGCGATCCGTTGTAGTTGGCGAAACCGGGCGCTAACGCTCAAAACCCCTTACTAATGGTCTTGTCTGACGGCGGCCACGTCTGACAGCACGGTGTGAAAGGTCAAGTCTCGGCTCTTACAGCTTGAGGCGAGCAAGCGACTTGCGGCCTCACGTGATTACGGGAATGTTGCTCATTCCTGCGGTGCCGAAGATGCGGCGGTAGCGTTCGATTTCTTCCGGTGTGCCGAGCGCCTTGGCGTAGTTGTCGGAGAGCTTGACGGCGGGCTTGCCTTCGACCGTGGATACCTTGCAGATCAGGCTGATGGGATCGAAGTCGCTGCCGCCGGCGGGATCGCAGCCGCGAAAATCGTTAGTGAGCAAGGTGCCCCAGCCGGCACTGAAACGAATGCGGCGGCCGGGAGTCCACTTCTCGCGATCGAGGAAATCGGCGGCGCTGCGGAAGTCATTGACGGTGACGCCGTTCGCCAGCGTTCCACCAAAATAGGCGTGCAGGCCGAGGATGTCATCGACGTCAAGCGCGTCGGAGGCGATGATGCGCTTGTCCTGCGGGTCTCGGCCGCGCGCCTTGAGCCAGTCGATATATTCGTCGCCGGCGATGTAGGGATTCTTGCTGTCAATGCGCTGGCCGGTCCAATCGGCGGTCCAGTCGGGGGCATGGTCGAGGAATTGGGTGGTTCCGAAAGTATCCGGCAACATAATGCGGAGAGCGCCGTGGTAGGTGGCCTGCCACAACTCGAGGGCGCGGTATTGCGAAGCTCGGATGGCATCATCGTCATCGTTATCATTGGGCACCAGTGCGGCAAGGGACATGGGGATCTCATGGGCGTTGGTTCCGATGGCTTCCAGATCATGCTTATGGGCGAGGAAGGCATTCGAGGTTCCGGTAAAGGCGCTGCCCAGATTCGCCGCCATGGCGTTGACCACGTATTCCTGCCAGAGGAAGCTGTGGCGGCGGCGGGTTCCGAAGTCGGCCACGGCGAGACCGGGAACGCCGCGCAGGCGCTCGATTTTGCCCCAGAGCTTTGTTTTCGCGCGGGCGTACAGGATGTCGAGACCGAACTCGCGCAATTTCTTTAGACCGGCTCGGGTCTTGAGCTCGTCGAGGATGGGAAGCGCGTAGAGTTCCCACATTGTGGTATCGGTCCACAGGCCGTCGAAAGAAAGGATGAACTGTCCGTCCTCGATCGAGAGCTCATAGTCGGACAATCGGAAATCGCGTTCCAGCCATTCCAGAAAGGCGGGTTCGAAGATTCCGCGGCGGCCATAGAAAGTGTTGCCGGCGAGCCAGACCAGTTCCGACCTGCGAAAGCGGAGGCTGCGAGCGTGCTCCATCTGGTGGATCAGTTCCTCGCGCGGGAACATGTCGGCAAGGCGCACCGAAGTGGAACGGTTGAAGAGAGAGAACGACACGTGGGTCGCCGGATAATGCTTCCAGATGAACTGGAGCATCAGCAGTTTGTAGAAATCGGTATCGAGCAGAGACCGGATAACCGGGTCCAGTTCCCAATTGTGGTTGTGCGCCCGCTCGGGCGAAGTTGATGATCATCGCAAACTGTCTCGCGTACTATCCTCTGCGACAGGGCTGAGAAAATCAACCGCAGTGAACTAGCGAGGCGCTTTTTCGTGTGGTTGGGCTGACTTGGGGAAGGCAAACACGGTACTATCGAATTTCTGCATGAGACTGCCTGGGCCCTACACTAACGCACGCCGAAGTTGCGCATCGTTATTTCTTGCGATGGGGCAGGCCCACGGCTGGGCGGTGTCTTCGGGCCGCGCGCTGCACGCGCTGGCGGCCGGAGTGCTGCCGGCGATGTTCCTTCTGCGCTCGACCCGCGAGGAGATTTACAACATTCTCTGGGTGCTGGTGTTCGGCTTTGCCACGCTGAATATTTTGAGCCTGGGGGCGCGGCGTTTCGAGCGGGAAAAGAGTGGTCTGAACTTTGGGGAGATTCTGGCAGTCCTGGTGGTGGTGGTGTCGATCGTCCTGCTGGGTTGGGAGATGCTGTATCTGTTCAACATTCTGCCGATTCGGCTGACGCCGCGCTGACGCGGATTGCGGTATGATCGCCTGTGGTGAAACGCGAATCCAATTTTCGTGACCCCAGTTTTGACGTGACTTGCCCCTGCTGCGGGGCGGTCCTGAAGATCGACGCTGCCACGCGCAGCATCATCGCGCACACGGCGCCGGTCAAACCGAAAACCTTCAACGACATGGAAGAGGCGGCTCGCGCGATGAAGGAGCAGGACAGCCGGCGCGATTCGATCTTCCGCCAGTCGATGGAAGCGCAAAAGCATGCCTCGGAGCTGCTGGAGAAGAAATTCCAGGAGGCGGTGAAGAAGGCCAAGGAAACTCCGGACACGGGAAAGCCGATCCGGGATTTCGATTTGGACTGAAAACCCAGTTCCCAGTTCCCAGTTCTCAGTTCCCAGTCTGACGCTCGGGAGGATTTTACTGAGAACTGGGAACTGAGAACTCCTAATGAAACCTCTTCTTCTTGGGCATCGTGGGGCTCGGGCTTTCCGGCAGATTCCTGAAAATACTTTGGCTTCGTTTGAGCTTTGCTTAGAGCATGGGCTGCGACGGGTTTGAGTTTGACGTGCGCCGTTCCGCCGACGGGCAGGCGGTGGTCTGCCACGATGCGACTGTCGGCGGAGTAGAGATTGAGAAGACGACAGCGAAAAGCTTGCGGCTGCCTGCACTGGAAGATGTTCTTCGGCAATTTGCCGGGCGCGCATTCCTTGATATCGAGTTGAAGGTTACGGGGCTGGAGGCGCAGACGCTGGCGGAGTTGCGCAAGCATCCGCCGCAAACGGGATACGTGGTTTCATCGTTTCTTCCTGAGGTGCTCACGACAATTCACGAGCTTGATCCGGCGATTCCGTTGGGATTTCTATGCGAGACTGAGGCACAGCTGCGAGGTTGGCGCCAAATGCCGGCGGAGTGGGTGATTCCGCCGTTCGAACTGGCAGATCGAGAGTTGATCGAATTGGTTCATACGGCAGGGAAGAGAATCATGGTTTGGACGGTGAATCGCGCCGAGCGCATGCGTGAGTTCGCGGCGTGGGGCGTGGGTGCGATTATTTCGGATGAGACGGAGTTGCTAGTGCGGTCGCTGCGATAGGTTTGGGAGAAGTTTGGCGAATGGCGCTGCCGAGCTGCGCTCGGCTGGACGGGCGAGACGCCCGTCCCTCCACAGTCCTGCGCTGCCATTGCTCATGCAATTCGGGTCGTTTACATTGAACAGGATGCCCACCACAGGCGAACGATTCGAGCGAGCGGTTCAGATCATGGCGCGATTGCGGGCTCCGGGCGGATGCCCTTGGGATCGCGAACAGACCTTCGACACCATCAAGCCCTACACGCTGGAAGAGACTTACGAAGTCCTCGAAGCCATCGACAATCGCGACTGGCCGGAACTGACGGGCGAATTGGGCGATCTGCTGTTGCAGGTGCTGTTCTATTCGCAGATGGCGAGCGAAGAAGGCCATTTCTCGGTGGACGATGTGCTCGACCGACTTTCTAACAAACTGGTGGACCGGCATCCGCATGTGTTTGGCGATGTGAAGGCGGACACTCCTGCCGAAGTGCTGCGCAACTGGGAGGCGCTGAAGGCGCAAGAGAAAGAGAAAAAGAAACGGCGGGCGGCGGAGGAGAAAGCGGGGCAGGTTGGTGACTCCGACACCCGCCAAGCGGAGCTTGGACGGGGCACCCAGCCGAGCCGCAATCCGTGCTGGCGGGCGTGTCGTCGAAAATGCCCGCGCTGATGGAGGCCTATAAACTCAGCTCGCGCGCGGCGCGCGTGGGATTTGACTGGCCGGAGATGGAAGGGCTGTTTGAAAAGCTGGCAGAAGAAACCGCGGAGTTGCGCGAGGAACTGAAGGCGGCGCCGGTCAAGCGTCCATCGAGGACGGGGATTGCGGGGTCGGGAAAGCCGCAGGTTCCGCCCGAAGTGCGGGAGCGCCTGGAAGATGAAGTTGGAGATCTGTTCTTTGTACTGGTGAACATTGCGCGCTATCTGTCGCTCGATCCGGAGTCGGCATTGCGGAAGACGAATCGCAAATTCAAGCGCCGGTTTCAATGGATGGAGGAACGGTTGCGCGCCGGTGGGCGAACCCCACAGCAAGCGTCGATGGACGAACTGGAAACACTATGGCAAGAGGCGAAGCAGCAGGAAAAACAAGCGTGACGGGAGCGGCCACGCGCAAAATCACTATTCGCAAGTGCGAGGCGCTGGAGGAGATGCAGGCCTGCTTTGCGCTGCAGAAAGAAGTGTGGAAGTTTTCGGATGCGGACCTGGTCCCGGTGCGCATGTTTGTGGTAGCGGCAAAGATCGGCGGCCAGGTGATTGGGGCCTTCGTTCAGACGGACGAGGAAAGGGACTCGGGAAGGGAACTGATCGGCTTCGCGCTGGCGATTCCGGGAGTGCGGAACGGGCACTGCTATCTGCACTCGCAGATGCTGGCCGTGCGCCAGCAGTATCGCAATGGGGGACTGGGACGGCGGATGAAGCTCTGTCAGCGGGAAGACGCGCTGGCGCGGGGTTTCGAGCTGATGGAGTGGACGTTCGATCCGCTGGAGATCAAGAACGCGTATTTGAATATCGAGAAGCTGGGCGCGATCGCGCGGCGCTATAACGTAAACCAGTACGGGATCACATCGTCTCCGCTGCAGGGTGGATTGCCCACGGACCGGCTGGTGGCGGAGTGGTGGATGAAGTCGAAGCGGGTCGAAGCGGTGCTGGCGGATGCGTTCGCGGCCGAAGTTCGAATGCCGTGCGCGCATCGACGTGCCGGCGGAGATCTACGAATGGAAGGCCGCGGCGACGACGCGCGCGCAGGCGCTGGCGGTGCAGGGAAGCAATCGTGAGCAGTTCAAGAGGGCGTTTGCCGATGGACTGAGCGTGCTCGGCTATGAGCGCGACGAACATGGGAACGGGCGGTTTCTGCTGGGAGAGTGGGACGAAGCCTGGAAGTATTAGGAGTTGGCCGACACGGTCTTCGTGGGCAGGATAGGTGGTACGCGGGTGCGCCGCTCGGCGGCGAAAAGGGATTAAGACCCGACTTAGTCCGGTGAGCGCTGCCGGCGGCCCACATCCTGAAAACCGCGAGACGATGGGCACCCGGCACACAGGCGCTGCGTCGCACCCGCTTGCCCTTGCCGATTGCGCCCTTCTATACTTGCGGGTTTCAATGCCGGCTGCCCGTTGAAAGGTAAGTCTGGGATCATCGGCGACAATCATGAAAATCGAATCGATAACTCTGCGTGAAATTCACATGCCGCTCGTGCATTTTTTTGAAACGAGCTTTGGCCGCGTTTACAGCCGCCGCATTCTGCTGGTGAGCGTTGAGGCGGATGGGGTGCGCGGGTGGGGCGAGTGCGTCGCCGGGGAAGATCCGTATTACAGTCCGGAATGGACCGAAACCGCGTGGCCCACGATCAAGCATTATCTGGCGCCGCTGCTGCTGCAGGCGAATTGGATTCCGGCCGGGATTGTGCGGCGCGGTTTTGCCAGAGTCCGCGGCCACCGCATGGCGAAGGCCGCGCTCGAAAACGCGGTGTGGGACGCGGAGGCGCGGCAGAAACAGCAGCCGCTCTGGAAGTTGCTGGGAGGAACGCGGCGCGAGATCGCCTGCGGCGTTTCGATCGGCATTCAGGACACGCCGGAACAACTTCTGCAGAAAATCGAAACTGAGCTGGCGGCGGGATACCGGCGGATCAAGATCAAGGTGAAGCCGGGATGGGATCTGAATGTGCTGGAGAAGATTCGCGCGCGCTGGGCGGACATTGTTCTCAGTGTGGATGCGAATTCCGCGTACACGCTGGACGAGGTTGAGCACCTGCGCAAATTCGACGCCTTCAACCTGCTCATGATCGAGCAGCCGTTGTGGAACGACGAAATCTATCTGCATGCGCGGCTGCAGAAATCGATGCAGACCGCGATTTGCCTGGACGAATCGATTCTGAATGCGCGCGACGCCGATTTTGCGCTGGAGATCGGGGCCTGCCGCATCATCAATATCAAGGTGGGCCGCGTGGGCGGGTTCAGCGAGGCGAAGAAAATACACGATGTCACGGTGCGGCACAACCTTCCGGTGTGGTGCGGAGGGATGCTGGAATCGGGAGTGGGACGCGGCGCACAATATCGCATTGTCGACGCTCGAAAATTTTCGCTTGCCGGGAGATGTATCGGCATCGAAGCGTTATTGGAAAGAAGACATCATCGAGCCCGAAGTGGAAGTGCGCGCCGATGGCATGATCGCCATCAGTGACGCTCCGGGAACGGGCTACCAGGTGCGCGAAGACCTGGTGCGGAAGTTCACCGTGCGCGAAGAAACGTTTCGAGCCGGGAAATAAAGGAGCACTGATTCTCCCGTAGAGACGCGGCAAGCCCCGTCTCTACAAGCGGGGATCGGCCGCAGGTGGATTCTTCCTTCTTCAGGAGTTCCAGCGCCTGGGCGAACGTCAGGTCCGAGGGGACCCGTTTGAAGCCGCTGAAAATCTCCGTCGAGCTGATGGAGAGATTCTTGAGCAGCAGGATCTTTCCGGTAAAGCTCAAGGTCATGCCTGAAATTTCCCAGAAATTGTCGCCAACCTCCTGCTGCTGAACCAGGAAGCGGCCGCCGCGATCGAGGTGTCCGAGAATTCCCCAGCCGAAGCCGACTTCCTTGAAGAGCGTGCCGTCAATGCTGGCAATGCGGTGACGGACGGCGTCCACCAGCACATAGCCCTGCATGCCGGTCAGGACCTCTTCCACGTGCGACGGCGGCTGGTAGCGGGGATTGGGCCGGAACTTCAACTTGACCAGAGTTCGCCGGCCCGGCCAATGCCTGCCGAGCCCGGTTCCTCTCCGGCGTACTCAAAGAGGAAGGCATCGGGCAGTGCGCGTACGATGCGCATCGTGTGCTCGGCGCTCTCGCGCTCCTGTTCGCGCTTCTTTCTGCAGTTCTTCGGGATTGTTGATGAAACGTTCGACGCGCGCCTGTTCCTGCTGGCGTTGTGCGGGAGTCAGAGGCTTGCCGTTGTAGGCGATCACCAAGCCGGCAGTAGCTCCTTGGTTTCGACATAGAGTCTGGTGGTGGACCCCTTAGGAGTAGTCTTGGTGCCGCGAAACAGGAAGTCGGGCGGTGTCGTCATTGGCCGCCTTAATTTCGTTCTGCACGACTTTGCGGACCAGTTCCGCCGGATCGTGATACGAAGAAACGGTCGCTTGCTGCCCGGCAAAACTGGCCGCGATGAGCGGCAGAATCCAAGCGATGCTGTGGGCGAAACTGTGAGCGATGGAATTGCGCGAGATGGAGTTGACGACCGCCATGACTGAAGTGGGCACGTTGATCCTTAGGGAAACTCTGATTAAGTCTTCACTGCCGAGGCGGGATGCGTTGGAAGTGCGGCCCTCAGCGGCTGAAGCCGCTTATTTAGCGGGTTCCCACGGCATGGCTGAAGCCATGCCCTTTCAAAGCTCTCCGTGAAAGGACTTAATCAAACGTCCCTTAAGGCGATGGTAACAAACCGGAGGCCGCATCTGGGCGGCGGTTGCCGCTGCCGCCGTAAGTTCGTGATGGGGAAAGATTTCCGGCGAGCGCGCGAAACCGCAAGAGGGCGGAATGATTTACAATCGGTTCATTCGCGGCGAACAGAGCGCGAGGAAGATGGAGGCCAAAGCATGGATGCTCCGCAGACCGGAGAGTTTGCCCACATCGGCAAGTCGGTGGTCATCAAGGGAGAGTTGTCGGGCTCCGAAGACTTGTACGTGGATGGCAACGTCGAAGGGAAAATTGAGTTGCGCAACCACAGCCTGACGGTGGGGCCGAACGGAAACGTGAAGGCCGACGTCAGCGCCAAGGCGGTGGTGATTCAAGGCAAGTTGGATGGGACGGTGATCGCCTCCGAGCGGGTGGAGTTGCGAAAGTCGGCGGTGGTAACCGGCGACGTGACCACGCAGCGCATCGCCATTGAAGAAGGCGCGTTCCTGAAAGGGAAAGTCGATATTCAGAAAGAGGCCGGAAAAGCGGGGGCAGCGACTTCGTAGGAAACATGGGGGCGGACCGCGCCACCGGGCGCATTCATCGATGGCATCTGTTTCTGAAAACGTAATGAGATTCTTTCGGAGTTCTTCGAACCAGACTGCGCGAGCCGCAGTTCCGCAGAAGCTGACCCGCCGGTCGAGCGGCATGGGGGAGATTTCGCGGCTGCTGAATTCGCAGGAGGGGCTGTGTGTGCTCGACATGGGCTCGACCTCGGCCAGCAACATCCGCTTTTTTACGGGCAAGGGGCACAAGAATTACAGCGAAGATTTGTTGCGATCGTCACTCGACCCGGCGCTGCGCGTACCGGACAGTGCGGGAAACCTGGTGGTGGACAGCAAGAAATTTCTGGAAGAGAACCTGGTGTACGCGAATGCTCAGTTCGACGTGGTGCTGTGCTGGAATCTGCCGGATTACCTGGAAGAGAGTCTGGTGAAGCCGACCATCGACCGCTTATGGTCGGTGATGAAGCCGGGCGGATACCTGCTGACTTTTTTCCACACACGCGACGCCGGCCCGGACTCGATCTGCTATCGCTATCACGTGACCGATACCGACATGCTGGAGATGCAGGAGGTGAAGTTTGTACCACCGGGACGGCCCGCGTCCGAAAAGCAATCGCCGCGCCTGCAGCGGGTGTTCAACAACCGGCACATTGAAAACCTCTTCCGGGATTTCGCGTCGATCAAATTTTTCCTGTCGCGCGACGCCATCCGGGAAGTGCTGGTGGTGCGCTAAGGAGGGCATATGATCGCCCGAATCTGGCATGGCAAAACGAGGGCGAGCGATGCCGACGCGTATGTCGAATACCTTTTCCAGTCTGGCATTCCCGCCTACCGAGCGACGCCTGGCAATCGAGGGGCCTGGGTTCTACGCAGGATGGACGGCGATACAGCCCACTTCATCACGCTTACCTTTTGGGAGTCGCGCGACGCAATTGTGGCTTTTGCTGGCGCTGATATCGAGGTCGCCAAGTACTATCCGGAAGATGAGAAATACGTGCTGGAATTCGAACCCACGGTGGCGCACTACGAATTATTTCAGTGATTGAGAACTATTTACATGACTATCCTCCACTGTCTTGCATAATGAAATATATCTGGAACTTCCAGGATGAGAACATGAAAAAGTCGGGCGCGAGCCAAGGCCAGCCGGCATCGGAGCTCATCTCGAAAAGAATCGCCGAACTCGGGGACTGGCGCGGGGAAACCCTCAGCAGAATGCGCAAGCTCATCAAGGAAGCAGACCCGGACGTCGTCGAGGAGTGGAAGTGGAGGGGCACTCCGGTTTGGTCGCACGACGGCATCATCTGCACTGGCGAATCCTACAAGAATGTCGTGAAGCTTACCTTCGCCAAGGGCGCGTCTCTGAAGGATCCGGCCCGTCTCTTCAACTCGAGTCTCGACGGAAACGTACGCCGCGCGATCGACATCCACGAAGGAGAAGAAGTTGACGAGTCCGCCTTCAAGGCGCTCGTTCGCCAAGCGGTCGCCCTCAACAGTTCTGGCAAGTCGAAACCTTCGAAGAAGGCGAAGTCCTAAAGGGATTCCGCCTTACAGATTAGTACTCAGGATTGATAGTGGAAAAGCACGAGCGTCCATTCCTGTTTTCGGCGATCTCTTGTTAAGATGTAGAGTCAGGCATCGGTTCCGCGCGACGTTTTCCCGCCAACCCCGCCAGGTCCGGAAGGAAGCAACGGTAACGGGCTCTTTCGTGTGCAGTGGTTTTCCGGTGCCTGACTTTTGCTTCTCCCGCGAGATCGCCCAGGTTAGCGCCCCAAAGACGGGCGCGAACCCTTCGACAAGCTCAGGGCAGGCTCTGGGGCACCAAGCCCTTCGTCATGACCAAACGCCTTTACTACGACAGTTCTGAAATCTGCGAATTCGATTCGGTGGTCGAGGCAGTAACGCAGCCCTTGCCTGGGCAATCGCGCCCGGCCGTCATCCTGCGCGAAACCGCGTTTTATCCCACCAGCGGCGGCCAGGTGCACGACACCGGATGGCTGACGCTTGGCGGGGCCGAACGGTTACGAGTGACGGAAGTTGCGGATGCGGAAGACGGCAGGATCGTCCACTACCTGGAAGCGCCGGCGAAGTTGCCGCTGGCAGGCGCTGCGGTACACGGCAGCATCGATTTCGAACGCCGCCGCGATCACATGCAGCAACATTCAGGACAGCATGTTCTCTCGGCGGCTTTTGTCGAGCTCTACCAGATGCCGACCGTCTCGTTCCACATGGGAGAGGATTACTGCTCGATTGATCTGGCGACGCCGGCGGTAAGTTCCGGGCAGATTGCGGGCGCCGAGAAGCGAGCCAATCAGGTTGTGTTTGAGAATTGTCCGGTGCGGATTCGCTATGTTTCGCGCGCGGAAGCGGAGAAGACGGGGTTGCGCAAACTGCCACCCGCGGAGCGCGATGAGCTGCGTTTGGTCGAAGTCGCGGATTTCGATGTGTCGGCATGTGGAGGAACTCACGTCAGCGCCAGCGGGCAGATTGGTTCGATTCTGCTGCGAAAGACCGAGAGAGTCCAGCAGGGAACGCGAGTGGAATTTGTCTGTGGCGAGCGCGCAGTTCGCATGGCGCGGCGTGACTACAGTGCGCTCAGCGAGGCGGCAGCGCTATTCTCGGCTCAGCTCTGGGACGTGCCGGAACAGATCCGCAAGAGTGCCGAAGAGAGCAAGCTCGTGCGCCGGCAAAAGGACGATGCGCTCGATGAACTCGCCGAGCTGATGGCTTTGGCCGCTCTGCAGAGTCAGCCGGAGACGAGCGGACGGAAGATCGTGGTGCGGGCATTTTCCGATCGCGACATTAACTTCGCCAAGCTGTTTGCGCAGAAAGTGACCCGAGTTGCTACGCCGGCCATCGCGCTGGTGGCGAGCACCGTGGATCCGCCGGGTCTGGTATTCGCGCAGACTCCGGTGCAGATTTCCGGTGGCGCGCCCGGATCGACCGCCGACATGGGCGCGTTGCTCAAGCAAGTGTTGGCGTCCGTTGGAGGCCGCGGCGGTGGCAGCCGCGATTTCGCCCAGGGCGGAGTTCCGGCGGGCTCGCAGGTCAACGTGGAGCAGCTTTTGCGCCAGGCAGCGGGTACAATCGGAGCCTGATCCTGCACCGCACGCGCTATCTTGCGGGAAGAAAGCGATCCGATGGAGCGACGGGCGTTGTCGCCCGTCCGTCAGCGAGGCGGCCGGGCGGGGACGCCCGGCTCTCCACCAAATAGTCACTTCGATGCTGGAACCGCGGCTGATACTCGTCAATCTCCTGATCAAGCTGGGCGTGGCTGCAGCCTTGTCGAGCGCCCTGGTGCGCTCCAAGGAATTCAAAAGTCTGATCTTCGGTGAGCAGCGCGAAACCCGGCACAAGATTTATCTGGCGTTGTGGATGGCGATCCCGATCGCACTCGGCGCCTGGATACGATGCAACGTCAAAAGCTTCCTCGCGGGCGACCTGTCGCTCGAAACCGCATTGCTGCTGGGGGTGATCGGGGGGCGCTTGTCGGGAGGCGTTGGCGGAGCGCTGATGTCGCTGCCCGCAGCGGCGCACGGCGAGTGGGCGAGCTTGCCGTTGAATGTGCTCGCCGGAATCATTGCGGGGCAGTTGCGCCGGGTCGCGCCCGAACAGGAGGATATCTGGTCGTTCTCGCCGTTCATCGATCTCACCCTCTATCGCATGATTCGGCGCAATCTGCCGCGCCCGCGCGTGTTCGATTGGCAGGTTACTTTTTTCGCGACCATCGTGGGCTTGCGCTTTCTGCAGACGGAAATCTGGCGCTTCTGGCCAAACTCCATCTTCAGCCTGGAAAGCCCCGGCCTGTGGATGGGGGGCGCCGGCGGAACTTTGAACGGGTATTTGGTGGAGAGCGCGATTTACCTGACGGTGGTCATGGTGGTGGGCACGGAGCTGAAAATCTTCAACAGCGTTCGCATCCAAATCAAATTGGAAGAGCAGGAACGGTTATTGCTGCAGGCGCGCATGGCGGCATTGCAGAATCAAATCAACCCGCACTTTTTGTTCAACACGCTGAATTCCATTTCGTCGCTGGTGCGCTTCGATCCCGATACGGCGCGCGAGATGATCCTGAAGCTGGCTACCATTCTTCGCCGCCTGCTGCACAGTGCGGATTCGTTCGTTTCGCTGCGCGAGGAAGTGGAGTTCATCGACAACTATCTGGATATTGAAGTCGTGCGTTTTGGACGGGACAAGCTCAAGGTCGTCAAGGATCTCGATCCGGCGTCTCTCGAAGCCATGGTTCCCAGCATGCTGCTGCAGCCGCTGGTCGAAAACTGCATCAAGCACGGACTTTCTCCCAAAGTCGAAGGCGGCAGCATTACGCTGCGCAGCCGGCTGATCAAATCGCGGCTGGTGGTCGAGGTAGAAGATGACGGCGTGGGCATGGGGTCGGCGCAGGAGTTCGTTCGAGAGCACGAGCAAGCCGATGATTTGGGAGGCATGGGTATCGGCATGGCGAACGTCGCCGAGCGTCTGAAGGTGCTCTACGGCGACGCTGCCAAAATGATGATCGAAAGCCGCGAAGGCGGCGGCACGGTGATCCGGTTGCGGCTGCCCATTCTGCCTAATCCCGAAGAGCTCATGACGACTTCGGCGATTGCGCCAGCACCTTTCGGTAAAAATCTTCGTAAAGCGGAATAATCTTGCTGGAACAGTATTTTTCCATGGCAGAGGCGCGCGCCCGTTTCCCCATGGCGCGCAGGGCCGATTCATCGCTCAGCAGATCGATGGCGTAACGCGCCATGGTCTCCACGTCGCCGACGTCGGCCATAAATCCGGTTACGCCGTGCTCGATCACTTCCGGCACTCCGCCGGAGCGGGTGGCGATGGGGACGACCTCACAGGCCATGCCTTCAAGGGCCGCGAGCCCGAACGATTCCAGTTCGCTGGGCATCAACATCACGTCTGCGATGGCGAGTTTTTCGCGGATCTGATCCTGCTTCCCAAGAAAAGATACGTGCTCGTGAATGCCTTTCTGCACTGCCAGCCACTCCGCCTGGGAACGATCGGGCCCATCGCCAATCAGCAGCAGCTTGGAAGGGATTTTCTTGCGCACACGGTCGAAGATTTCGATCACATCGAGGACGCGTTTCACGGGCCGGAAGTTGGAAAGGTGCACCAGCAGGCGCTCGTCGTTGGATACATACTCGCTGCGCTTTTCCAGCCATTCCGGTTTGCGCAGATACTCGTCGCAGTTCACGAAGTTCGGGATGACTTCGATATGGTTCTTGATATCGAAAACATTGAGCGTGCGGTTGCGCAAATACTGCGAGATGGCGGTCACGCCGTCGCTCTGCTCGATGGAAAAACGCGTAATCGGAAGATACGAGCGGTCGAGCCCGACCAGAGTGATGTCGGTGCCGTGCAGAGTGGTGACAAACGGCAAATGGCGCCGCGGTGGAGTTGCCGCCAGCATCTGCTTGGCCAGCATGGCGCTCACCGAGTGCGGAATCGCGTAGTGCACGTGCAGCAGATCGAGTTCGTAGAGCTGCGAAACCTCGGCCATGCGCGTGGCCAGCGCCAGATCGTACGGCGGATATTCAAACAGCGGGTAGCGCGTGACCTCGACCTCATGATAATGAATGTTAGGTTCGGGGCCGGTCAGACGAATGGGCTGCGAATAGGAGATGAAATGAATCTCATGGCCGCGCCGGGCGAGTTCAAGGCCCAGTTCGGTGGCGACAACTCCGCTGCCGCCGTAGGTCGGATAACAGGTGATACCAATCTTCATGCGCCTCTCACGATACCATTATTGGATTCGCCGGAGTGGCTGGGGATGCAGGAGCGGGAAGTCAAATTGCGCGGGTTGCCCAGCACCTCCCGGAGAGAGGAGCGGGTGTGTCCAAACGGCGATTCGGCCGTCTAAACGGTATGGGGAGAATCCTCGTCTTCGTTCTGCTCACGATCACGGCTGTGGCCCAGCAACTGCCGCACGAAGACGCGGTCCGCATCGCAGAATTTTATCGGCTTGCGGCGCAAATCCAGGATCAAATCTGGCCCGATTGGAGCAAGACTCCGGCGCCGCTGCTTCTGGTGACCGAAAAAACGGAATTCCTTGCCCAGGATCCCGCGCCTCCGAAGGGCTTTACAAAGGTTGCGGAAAACATCTACGCCCGTCCGCGCCAGTTCGACACCCATCTTCTGGCGACCTTCCCTGCGTTCGGTCCGCTGGCGGTCATCGTGATTGGCCAGGCGCAGAATACCGGCGTCAAGACCAGCACGGCATGGGTGATTACCTTGATGCACGAGCACTTTCATCAGTTGCAGTATGGGCAGCCGGGATATTTCACTGCTGTGGATCGGCTGGGCCTGGCCGGTGTCGATACGACCGGAATGTGGATGCTGAACTATCCCTTCCCCTACGACCGGCCAGAGGTGGCGCAATCGTTCTCGAAGCTCCGGGACATGCTCCTGAATGCTCTGGCGCAGACCAAGCCCAGGGAATTCCAGAAGGCCGCGGCAGAATACGTTATCGAGCGCAAGCAGGTATTCGCGCAGCTTTCTCCCGACGACCACAAGTATTTCAGCCTGCAACTCTGGCAGGAGGGAATAGCCCGCTACACCGAGATCAAAGCAGCGGAGGCGGCAGCGAGCTATCGGCCGACTGCCGATTATGCGACGCTCCCCGACTACGAGCCCTTTGGGGCATATGCGGAGCGGGCGAGAGCGGAGACGCTCGAAGCACTGAAGGGAGCCGACATCAGACAAATGAAACGGATGTTCGTCTACCCGTTCGGGGCTGCGGAAGGCCTGCTGCTTGATCGCCTGAATCCAGACTGGAAGAGCGACTATTTCAAACATCCTCTATCGACCGATGCGCTGTTCGAGGTAAAGAAAAAATGAGACAGGCCAAGTTTCAAGGTTCCACAGTTGCAAGATTTCAAGGTCTGAAGGCGCTGGGATGTTCGCCGGGCAACTGCAACCTTGAAACCAGTCTGCTAGTCCTTCCTGCCAGTACCGTGACCGCAAACGAGTAGCGCCGGCATCTTGCCGGCTGTCCCGAGAGACTGCCGTGAGCGAAAGTCGAAGGGTCCGCCAGCCGGGCGGGGACGCCCGGCCCTCCACCAGACAAGGTAGTTTCTAAGTCCAGGGATTGAGAACCGCTTTGCGCAGCGGAAAAGCGGAAACGTTACGGGTCACCAGCGTCAACTGATGGGTTTCCGCGGTTGCTGCCAGGAAAGCATCGATCACGCCTATCGGACGCCCCGCCGTCTCGCTGCGTGACACGAAAAGCATCGCAAGCGCGGTTAAGGAACTTCTGATTCAGTTTTGGCAAGAAGCATAAACCACAGGGTACACGGGGGTGCACGGAGGCCCCATGGACTTAATCAGAGCTTCCTTAACGGTCAGGCGAAATTCCGCCGGGCTTCGCTCGGCTTGGACGGCCGAGGGCCGCAGTCCCTACGTGATTCTTGGTGGGTCCTACGGTTTGCCGCCGGTGCTCATTTGGCGGCGCGCTTCTTCGCAGGCCTGCTCCGGGTCGCGTCCGGTGACTTGCTTATACCAAGCGGGATGGAAGGTCCAAGCCCAAGCTTCGCTTACCGCTCCGCGAACCATCGACTGGAAGGTGCCGGGCTCGCCGAACGTGCTTTGGTAGATGTGAATGAAGATTCCGCCGAGCATAATGAGGGCGGAGATGTCGTGCACGACGTAGCTGATGGCTACGGCGATTCTTCCGAAAGTTCTTGCGCCCGCCCACAGAATGATGCCGGTGATCAGGTACACGAGGCAGCCGCCGACGATCTCCCAGAACTGAATTTTCTGTCCGGCGTTGAAGAAGCCGGTGTCGGGCGGATCCATCTTCTGTTCGCCGCTGACGATCTTGTGCATCTGGCGCATCCAGCGGGAATCGGCTGCGGTCCAGCTCATGGGCTGGAGCCAGTTCAGGGCTTGCAATGCGAAAAAGAAGACGAAGCCTACGCCGAACCAGGGATGCATGACGCGGCTGAGCGGGCCGCCGCCGAAGAAGGGAGTGAACCAGCGGAACAGCCACGGGAGATAGATGCCGAAGCCGGTGAACAGCGCGAGGAAGAAAAAGACTGCGACCATCCAGTGGAGCACGCGCGAGTATACGGGATGGCGCAGCAACTCTCCGCGATAGACGGTGGTTTGGCCCACGCGATTCGAAGCTCTCGCGAGCCTTGTTGTCGAAACGTTCAACCGCGCTAGCCATTGGCTTCCTCCTTCTTTGGAGGTTCGGGTTGGACCAAACGCGGGCCGGAGATTACGTAGTGAAATATGACGCCGAGAAAACCGAACAGGGCGAAAGTGCCGAGCACGGGCTTGAACAGCCACTTCCACACCGTGTAGCTCCACGGGATCTGCGGATTGCTGGGCAGGCCGCCGTAGCGCTCGGGGTCGGTGGCGTCGTGGAGTACGTAGATCACATGCGTTCCGCCGACGGATTGCGGATCGTAGACGCCGGCCTTCTGCCAACCGAAATTTTCGCGCAGTTGTTTGGCGCGTTCCTCGGCGATGAATTTCATGTCGTCTTTTGTGCCGAACTTGAGGCAGCCGGTCGGACACGCCTTGATGCACGCGGGTTCGAGACCCTCGCCGACGCGGTCGGAGCAGAGTGTGCACTTGTAGACGCGCTTGGTCGCGGGATTGAAGCGCGGAATATTGAAGGGACAGCCGGAAACGCAGAATTCGCAGCCGATGCAGTTTTCCTGGTTAAAGTCGACGATGCCGTTGGCGTACTTCACGATGGCGCCGTCGGCGGGGCAGGCGTGCAGGCAGCCGGGATCGGCGCAGTGCATGCACTGATCCTTGCGCATGAGCCACTGGATGGTGCCATCCGGATTCTGGTGCTCATTGAACTTGATGAGGTTCCAGAAATTCCAGCGCGTCTCGGGCATGGTCTGGTAGGTGTTGTCGAAGATGGTCGGGGAGAACGGCAAGTCGTTCCACTCGGCGCAGGCCACTTCGCAGGCTTTGCAGCCGATGCAGGTGGTGGTGTCGACCAGCTTGCAGACTTCGAGATCGCGCTGCATGCCGAGGCCGGGCGAGGGAAGGGAGTGGCCCGAGATCATTTCGGCTTGTAGTGCCTTGCGGTCTGGCATCGCCCTTCCTCACTTGTTTGTGGAGCGCCGGGCGTCCCCGCCCGCCCTCTAACGTCGCTCGGGGACGGGCGAGGACGCCCGTCGCTCCACGGACTAAACTTTTTCGATCTTCACCAGAAAACCTTTGAATTCCGGTGTAAATGCGTTCGGATCGATCACCGTCGGCGTCAGCTGATTCGTCAAGGTCTTCGCCGTTTTCCCGTCATCTTCTGCAATGCCGCGGAAACCCCAGTGAATGGGGATGCCGATCTGGAACGTCTCCTTGCCATCGATCTTCATGGGCCGGATGCGGCGCGTGACCATCGCCTTGGCGATGTAGTGGGCACGCGCGCTGGTGACTCTTACTTTCTCGCCGCCGCGAATGCCCATGCGGTCGGCCAGTTCGGCGGGGACTTCGACGAACGGTTCCGGCACTAGCTCCACGTTCATCGGATTGTTCTTGGTCCAGTAGTGATAGTGCTCAGTCAGACGATAGGTAGTGCAGATGACGTTGAATTCCGCGTCACCGGTTTTCGCATATTTGTCCATATCGGTCTTATATTTCTTCACGACTGGATTGCTGGACTGATTGGGATGCAAGAGATTCGCAATCGGGCTTTCGATGGGCTCATAGAATTCGGGGAAGGGACCATCCTGCATCCCACCGAGCGGCACGAACAAACGTCCGATGCCATCGGGATTCATGATGAACGGGCCCATGTGATCTTTGGGAGCGGAATCCACTTTGAAATCGGGAACGTCGACGCCCACCCAGTTTTGCTTGGCTTCGTCCCACCAAACCTGGCGCCGCGCAGGATCCCAGGGCTTGCCGTCGAGATCGCAGGAGGCGCGGTTATAGAGAACGCGGCGATTCGCCGGCCACGACCATCCCCAATTGGGATAAATGCCTAGACCGGAGGGATCATCGGTTCCGCGGCGCTGCATCATGGCGCCGGCTTCGGTCCACGATCCGCAGTAGAGCCAGTTTCCGGAGAGGGTTGTGCCGTCGTCTTTGAGCCAGGCAAAGCCTGGGAGTTGCTGCCCGGCCTTGATGGTCGTATTCGTCTTCGGGTCGGTGATGTCGGCGAGCGCTTTGCCGTTGAGTTCTTTTGCGACCTCGGCGAGCGACGGGTTGTAGGGGTTCGTGTAGGCGAAGGTCGCGTTCAGAACGGGATCGGGGAACTTGCCGCCTTCCTTCTTATAGAGGTCGCGAACCTTCAAGAAGATGGTCGCGAGGATTTCCTGGTCGAGCCGCGCCTGGCCGGGCGGTGGAACGGCAACGTTCTTCCATTGCAGCCAGCGCGCGGAGTTCACGAACGTGCCGTCTTTTTCCGCGAAGCCTGCGCCCGGCAAGCGGTACACGGTGGTGTCGATCTGCTTCATGTCGTCCGTGGAGATGCCGGGGGCGCGCCAGAATTCGCTGGTCTCGTCGGGATAAACTTCGCAAACCACCAGCCAGTCGGCTTTTTTCAGGGCGTCGATATTCTTATTCGAATCGGGGCCGATCATGACGCCGTTCATGCCGAAGGCGAAGATGCCTTTGATCTTGCCCTCGTACATGTCATTCCAGATATTCACCCAGGAATGATTGCGGTCGATCTTCGGCAGATAGTTGAAGGCCCAGTCGTTTTCTTTGGTGGCCGCTGGTCCGTACATCGCTTTCAGAAGCGAGACGGCGAATTTTGACGTGTTCGACCAATAATTGAATGACTCCCACGGGTCGGGCTTGGACTCGGTAGGCGTAGTGCGCTTCAGATAAGTGGCCAGGTCCACATCGGCGGGGTTCGGCATCTTCAAGTAGCCGGGGAGGATGTCGAAGATTCCCGCCATGTCGGTGGCGCCCTGAATGTTGGAGTGGCCGCGGAGCGCATTGACCCCGCCGCCAGCGCGGCCGACGTTGCCCAGCAGCAGTTGCAGGATGGCGGCGGTGCGGATGATCTGCGTGCCGAAGCTGTGCTGCGTCCATCCGACCGCATAAATGATGGTGGCGACTTTTTTCATGTCGCCGTCTTTGCGGACGGAAGTGAACAGGTCGGCGGCCTTGAGGAATTGCTCCTGCGGAATGCCGGTGATGCGCTCCACCATTTCGGGCGTGTAGCGCTCGTATTGCTTCTTCAGCAGTTGATAGACGCAGCGCGGATGCTGCAGCGAGAGATCGAACGCGACCTTCGGCGGGAGCGCCGGCGCGGGTGGCGTGGCGCCCGGTACAAGCGGAGGAGCTGGTTTTTCGGCGGGCGTTGCCACGACCGCTTTGCCGGCCAGGTCTCCACCTTCTTCATAATTCCAGGTCTTTTTGTCGTAGACCTTTTTCTCGGGATCAAATCCGGAAAAGAGGCCGTCTTCGGGCAGGTTGAATCCGTCTTTGATAATGAAGGAGGCGTTGGTGTAGTTGACGAGATAGTCTTTGGCGATGCGGTTGTTTTCGATGGCGTACTTGATGACGCCGCCGAGGAAGGCGATGTCAGCGCCGGCGCGAATCTGCACGTACATGTCCGCGTTGGCGGCGGTGCGGGTCAGGCGCGGATCGACAACAATGGTTTTCGCGTTGCGGTGAATTTTGGCTTCAATCGCCCACTTGAAGCCGCAGGGGTGGTTTTCGGCGGGATTGCCACCCATGATCAACATCATGTCGGTGTTCTTGATGTCGATCCAGCCATTGGTCATTGCGCCGCGTCCGAAGGTGGGCCCCAAACTGGAGACCGTGGGGCCGTGTCAAACGCGGGCCTGGTTTTCCAGGTAGCAGACCCCCAGGCTGCGCATACTTTTAACGGCGAGATAGTTGAATTCGTTGGTGTCGGTGCAGCCGCCGGTCCAGGCGATGCCTTCGCAGCGGTTCACGGTGCGGCCCTGCGCGTCGGTTTCGAGGAAAGTGTCGTCGCGCGTCTTTTTCACGCGCTGCGCAATCTCGCTGTAGGCCTGGTCCCACGAAATGTCATCCCAGTGGTCGGAGCCCGGACGCCGCACTTGCGGCTTCAGCAAGCGGCGGTCGTTGAGAATGTCCTGCGCGAGCGACGATCCTTTGGGGCAGAGCGTGCCGCGGTTGATGGGGTGGTCGGGATCACCCTCGACGTGGACGACCTGGGGAATCGCGTTCTTAGCCTTGTCGCCCAGGGTGTAGATGATCACGCCACAACTGACGGCACAATAAGGACAGGTGCTGCGCGTTTCGCTGGCTCGGGAAATCTTTAGGGACTGGGTCTGGGCGTAAACCGGAGTCAGATCAAAGCCGAGGGCGGAGAAACCGGCTCCGCCAAGCACGGTGCCTTTGAGAAAAGTCCTGCGAGAGAACTCCATTTTGTAGCCCCCGTGCCGCACGTTCCAGAAAGTTGCGGAGGTGAACAGTTGCAGACGCCCACGACAGCGTCCCGTTTGTGCTGCGCTAATGCGGAGAAACTATAACTCCGGTCGGACGGGATCGTCAATCAGGGAAACCGTTGGGTGGTGGATGAGCTTCCGATCAGGCTGTCACTCGGGCGGAATCGTGAAGGGGGGCGTCTCTAACGCTGCGGGCGACTTGGTCACCTATCGATGTGTTTTGAATCACAGACACTCCCGTGGCATATCTACTAGCGTGAGTAGTATTTTGGGAGGTCGCTATGCGGCGACGTGCTTTGCTCCTCGCTTTTTTCTTTTCCGTTCCTTTAGTGCTCACTCCTGCGCTTCCCGCTAAGAACAAACCCAAGACCGCCGCGTCGGACAAGATCCGACAGGACTTCAGCAAGTTCGTGGAGGTTCCCGGCGCGGAAATGGTGGGGGAGGAACAGTGCGCTCAGTGTCACGCGGACCTCGCCAAGGGCTTCCGCCGGAGCGCGCACTCGATGCAGGACGTTGCCTGCGAACAGTGCCATGGAGCGGGCAGTCTGCATGTGGCGGCGGGCGGGTACTCGGCCGAATCGAAAGACAAAATCATCAGCTTCCGCGACCGTAACGCCGAACAGGCGAACGGTGTGTGCTTAAGCTGCCACGCGAAATCCGATCATGTACGGAACTGGTTTTCGGGCGCACACCAGGCCCAGGACATCAAGTGCAGCGACTGCCACACCATTCACGGCGAGGCCCACGGCGAGACGCGTCGCGGTTTCCAGGGTGAGGCCCCTGGCATTCCGAGAGCGATCGAGTCACGCCGGCAGCAGAATGAGAACTGCTTGCGCTGCCACCAGAAGCAGAATGCCGAGGCCGATCTTCCCTACCACCACCCGATTCGCGAAGCCAAGATGAGCTGCGTGGATTGTCACGATCCGCATGGCGGAAACGCGGGCAATAATCTGAAGCTGTCCAACACCAACGAACTTTGTCTCACCTGCCATGCGGAATACCAGGGGCCCTTCACCTTCCAGCACGCTCCGGTAAACGAGAGCTGCCTCAAGTGTCACTCATCCCATGGTTCGCCGAACCAGAACATGCTGACCGTGAGCCAACCTGCGCTCTGCCTGCAATGTCATTCCGCGCACCACAACGGTGCGAGTTTGCCCCTGGTGGACCGGTGTACCAATTGCCACAACGCAATTCATGGAAGCGACATACCTTCCGCAACCGGCGGAAGCAAGTTCATCGACAAGTAGTACCCGGCGACAAGCAGTACCCGGCGAAAGGATCGGTTCCGGTAAGGAGATCACGCCATGACAAGGGTTTCCGCAGTCCTCGTACTCTTCGCAGTTACACTCATGGTCGCGGCAGTAACGTACCCGGTGCAGGCTCAGCAGCAACAACAAAGTCCGGGCACTTCGCAGCCGGCGGAGAATGTCCCCGAAGTCAACTACCATCTCACCGTGATGATGCCGCAATACCGGTTCGTGGACACCAGCGGATACGGCGGCCGGGTGGGCGAATACGACAGCCTGCAACAGTCGCTGGGCGGCGATTTGTCGTTTGACTATGTGGATGTTCCGGAGCACATGACCATCAAGTCCACATGGGACGTTCCTGAGCCGCGACGACTACGACCTGAAGTCGCGGATCACTTTCGGGAAGTGGCTTGACTTCAGCCTCGATAACCGCGGCTTTGTCCGTCACCTCGATGACAACTCCTACTTTGGAGCCGCCGTGATTTCTCCGGATATCATACGTATCGATACGCTCCCTGCGGATTCCTTACTGGGCATAAAACGCAGGATCAACAACGCTTCCCTCAAGTTGAAGTTGCCCGAGGTGCCGGTGAAGTTGTTTGTCAAAGGCGGTTGGGCGGCGCGGGACGGCAACAGCCAGATGCAGTACTTTGACATGGGCGGGGACGGGGTAATACCGATAGACAACACAGGCTGCGCCAACTGTCACTCCGCTTCCCAATACCGCAGCTACAACTACACCACGCGGAACATAGCCGGAGGCGCTGAGGTCAAGTTAGGAAATCTTCTGAGGCTGGTTTACCAGCACGAGTTTCGCAGCTTTAACGACCGCATGCCGAATCCGGTTGATATCTACGGAACCGCCGGTGAGGTCCCTCCCGTCGAGGACATCCCTTATACACCGGCTGGTCCCTACGTTCACAGCGTGTTGCCGCGCCATCAAACGCAGGCCGACTCGCTGCAGATCAGCATGGCGGTGGCCCATCACGTTACCTTGAACGGCGACGTTAGCTATGCGCGGACCCACAACTTGTTTGCCCAGGCCGACCCGCGGCTTCTGGTTAGCGGCAATCACTCCCAAAACTCCTTTAACGCTGATGCCACGCTGATATGGAATCCGATTTCCCGGCTGCGGGCGGTGGCTGACTATCATCAGCAGAATCTGGTGAACGAGTTTGTCTCGTCGTATTCCCTCGCTGACCCCACCGTGTTTTACGCTTTTGGCAACCCGTCATTGCACCGGCACTGGGCGGGTCTGAAGCTGGCTTACCGCGTGTCAAAAGAGTTCGACCTGGAGACACACTACACGCGCATGAACATCACGCGGTCGAATTCAAGTTTGTGGCCGCAGTTCTCTTCGCCCGATAATACGGATCCGCTGTACGTCGTGCCGGTGAGTTTCAGCAACGTTGTGGGCGTGGCCGCGCATTTTCACAGTGCGGAGTTGTGGAATGCAAGAGTCGGATATGAGTGGACCGGCACCCATGATCCTGGTTATGTCACCGACCCGCACACCAATCACCGCCTGTTTGGCAACGTCACCATTACTCCGGCTCACTGGCTCACTTTCGGCAACGACGCCAGCATAGTTCTGCAAAGGTCGTTCCCAGTGGTGCAGCGGACCAACCACCTCTATGTAGATTCCATTTTCGTGACCATCAAGCCGGTTCCGCAGTGGAGCGTTGGGGGGGGATACACCTATCTGCAAGACAATCTGCGAACCGATATGCAGCTTGCCAACGATTCCGCGGTCGGTCTCTATACCCAACCGCTCGTGCCCTATAAGCAGCTGAGCCAGACCTTTTCCATACACTCCACCTATGAACTGAAGAAGCGTCTGGGGCTCAATCTAAGCTTCGCGCGATCGCTGGCCCACAGCGACTGGCGCCCCGACCTCAATCCGGCGGATTATCCCAACTTCCCCGGAGCCGTTTCCGTCGCTGGCTACACTTCTGAAGCTGCTTTCGCCGCAGCTTTCTCCAACGCGCTCGGGATTGGCGCAGGACCGGTGTCACAGATGAACGTGCCGCAGACCCTGATCGGAGCCACGGGCGACTACCACCTCCGCTCCGGATTCGATGGTGGTCTCCGTTTCAACTACGGGCGCTACACCGATAACATTCGTCCGGACCTGACCGGGAAGCTGCAATCCTATTCAGTTTTCTTTGGTCGAGTCTGGTAGGCTCGACCCGTTGAACTAGAAAATCTACCAGGGTTATCCACGGCCTTTGTCTCCAGGATGATGCCGGCATTGCGCGGCGGGAGACGGGGACCGATAATCGGGCCAGGTCTAATCGCACTATGGCGCAGAACGAATGGCAGCGGCGGATTGCACGGGCGGAGGCACTGGGCGCCCGGTACAGCTTTGCGGCGGAAATCCTGCGCTTCTATGCGGCCATCGCGCGTTTTCAGGAGAAGCTCTACGGGGAACTCGCAGGATCAAAAGCGAGCGCTGAAGCCGGCGGTGGGGCATCGGACTTGGAGCCTTTTGCGCGGCCGCTTCCACCAGAACTGGCCCGCCGCTTCGGGCCATTTCTGGGGGTGGTCGAAGAGAACGGTCCGGAGCCGTTGCGGGAAGCTGCGCGCGAGTTGGGTAATGGCGGCGAAGATGCACATTTCCAATTGCTGACGGCTTTCTGGAATGGGAGCGAGACCGGAGCGCTGCCACCGGGGCCTAACGATTTTTTCGCGCGCGCGTTTCTTCAGCCGTATGCGGCGGGCATTCGTTCGCGGTCAAGTGGGCGATGGAGCGGGCCGGCGCCGTATCTTTGTCCGTTTTGCAGACGGAAACCGGGCCTCGGCGTTCTGCGTCCGCTGGGTGATGGCGGCCAGCGTTCTCTGGTGTGTTCATTTTGCCTGGCGGAATGGGAGTTCCGGCGGATCGTCTGTCCGGGATGCGGGGAAGAGAACCACGCCAAGCTTCCGGTCTACACGGCGGAGGAACTCAAGCACGTCCGGGTGGAAGCTTGCGACAGTTGCCGGAGCTACATCAAGACGGTGGACATGACGAAAAGCGGACTGGCCGAACCCATCGTGGATGAGATGGCGTCGATCCCGCTCGACCTGTGGGCGCAGAAGCAAGGGTACACGAAGTTGCAATGCAATCTGCTGCAGCTTTGACCAAAGTGCTAGGGAGCGGCGGCGCGCATCTTCTTTTGTCCGCCGGTCTTTTGCCCGCCGGTCTGCGCCTCGCCACCGTCGGCGAACCCAGATTGTTTCCTGGAGTTTTTCAACCACGCGGCAGCTCTGCCTTCGGCCTCGGCCAGTTGTTGAGGAGACATGGTTAGACGGATGTGATTCTTGCCTTCCTCGATTTGTCCGAGCATTGGGGCCGCGGTTTCTTCCGCGAGCAGGTACCACATGTAAGCGGAAACCGGGTCGGGCGGGGCGCCCGCGATCCGACGGTCTTCGATCTGACCGTCTTCATTCTGACCATCGTTGTTCTGCCCGTCTTTGATGTTCTGCCCATCTTTGTTCTGTCCATCTTTGATCTGACAAAAATGCTCGGCCAAGCGAAGTTGTGCCGAGGGGTCGCCGGCCTCGGCGGCATTGATCGTCGCCGAGAATGCGTGGTTCTCTCCGTGGGTGGGACTTGGGGGTTGGGCTTGCGAGTTGTTCATGGTCAGGTAGAGCAACTCGGTGCGGCTGGAGACGCCCAGCTTGTCAAAAATACGGAATAAGTAGTTCTTGACGGTATGCGGGCTGAGAGCGAGAGCGTGAGCAATTTCGCGGTTGGTCATACCGCTGGCCAGATGTTGAATGACTTGGCGTTCGCGCGCGGAAAGCAGTTCAATTCCCTGGTGATTGGTGGCGCGAACAAGCGGCACGTTGGCCAGCGCTTCGAGCACATGATCGAGGTCGACGCTACGCGCCCAGATTTGTCCTTCGTGGACGCTGCGAATGCACTTGCAGAGACTTTCCAGCCCTTCCTGCTTGGAAAAAATCCCCCTTGCGCCGGCGCGAAAGCACTCCAGGACTTCGGCGGGCTTGGAAGAGTCCAGCAAGATGACGCCCTTGATCTGGGGCCGGAGCGCGCGCATCTCCCGCAATACCTGGGTACCGTGGCCAGGCTGGTCGTCCAGATTATGACTGATGACCACGACATCGATGGGCACACGGGTGATGGCGGCCAACAGTTCCGCGGAATTCGAGGCCGCAGCCACCACCTGCAGGCCGTGATCGTTGCGCAGAGCGTCGGCTAAGAGCTGGGTGTGGATGCGGGTGCCGTCGGCAACTACAATACTGACAAAGTCCGAGCCCAGTTCCTCATGGGATGGCATCGGGGTCTCCTGGTATTTGGTTTCTACGAACCGGAAGGGGGGATTCAGAAACACTCCGTTCGTAAAGACTATGGTCTCGGGGGAAGAGGGAGGGAGCGAACAAAAACCAACCAAAGTCTCTGGCTACAGTTGAAAATCTACCACTAAACTCACGAGTCGGCAAGCATGAGACTTGCAACCTATGCACAAAGGTGCGGTGGTCCTCACCACCTCTGTCCAAGTTTGTCGGGTTACACGACAATGCAACGGATCAGCTCTAGCGCCAGGCCCGAAGCAACCGTCGGCGATGGCGCAGGAGCTCTTGTCTAACGTTAATCATATCAATACGATATGTACCATCCGTTCGATGGATTGAGGGATGTCGCCGGCAAACTGGTCGACCTCCTCAGGTGGATCTACCACCCTTGTGCCACAGCATAATATCTCTAAGCCGTGTACCTTAGTAAGGAGAAGATCAGCCCGGGCATAGATAGGGCTGGTATGTCCTAAGAAGTCCGACCACTTGCACGCTCTTGCAGGTGACGTTAAGTTCAGAACAGCTAGAAATCCCCCTAGTTATTTCCCAAGTACTTTCTCTCCCCCGAGGACGTTGACTAGATCTCCCATGCGATCCCGCATGCGAGTTTAGGCGGACCCAGCTCAATGGGACCCAGAGGGCGAAGCTATGAGTAGTTGCAATCAGAGCTACGAAGCGGGCAGCGGATTGAGCCCGTGGGTATCGCCGGAAGAGTTGCGCTGGTACGCACTGCACACCCGAGCGCGCCACGAAAAACGGTCGAGCGGCGGTTGCGCGATCAAGGCATGGAAACGTTCGTGCCGACCACGGTCGAAGTGCATCGCTGGAGCGATCGCAAGAAGAAAGTGGAAGTGCCACTGTTCAGTTGCTATGTGTTCCTCCGCTGCGCTTTGAGCGTGGAAGACCGGACGCGCGTGTACCAGGTGGAGAGTGTGCACGGTTTTGTGGGCGTTCGCGGGGCGAGCCTTCCGATTCCCGACGAACAGATCGAAAGCATCCAGAAGGTTCTGACGCAGACGGCGCCTTGGCGTTCGTACCCGTTTCTTAAGGTGGGGCAGCGGGTCCGGGTACGGGGCGGGGCGATGGACGGAGTGGAAGGCGTGTTTTTGTCGGAGAACGGCGATCACAGCCTGATCATTTCCGTCGATGCGATTCAGCGGTCGATGGCGGTTCGGATTGATGGGTACGACGTAGAGCCGATCTGAAGATCAGGTCTTCGGTCTCAGGTCTCAGGGAAAGCAAACCATAGTCGGAAGAAATTGTCGCCGTCCGCCAATCAACTAATTCCCTCGTAAGCGATCCGTTTTCTCAGCATCTTACATCGGGCCATTCTTAACATGTATCAACCAGAAATCGAACGAATCAGCGAAGAGTTGTATTTTATTGCGGCCAGCCCGGCCACACGCCGGCTGCGCACGCAGGCGGAATTACTCTCGCAGACCGACGTACCGGTGCTGGTTACCGGAGAAGCAGGGAGCGGGAAGACGACCGCTGCCCGGCTTATCCATTCGCTTTCGATTCGTTCCAGCTTCCCGTTCATGCAGGTCAAGTGCGCGGTGCTCACCTCCGACCTGTTGGAGAATGAACTGTTCGGCTACGAACACGCTTCCGCCAATGGGCGGCCGGAATCGACGCCGGGGAAGTTCGAGGAGTGCGCCAAAGGAACGATCTTGCTGGACGAGTTCGATGCCATGCCGGGCGCGGTGCAACAGCGGCTGCTGAAACTGCTGGAGACGGGAGAGTTTGTCCGGTGCGGCGGCCAAAACCCGATCAGCGCGGACGTGCGCATCATCGCGGCCACGTGCGGCGACCTGGAGTTGGCAGTGGTGGAGAAAAGAGTTCAGGAAGAGCTGTTCTACCGCCTGAGCGTTTTTGAGTTGCGGGTTCCACCGCTGCGCGAGCGGCACGAGGAAATCCCGCTGCTGCTGGGGCACCTGATGAACCGGCTGACCCGGCGCTATGGGGTTCCGGCCCCGCGCCTTTCCAGCGTGTTGCTGGATGCGTGCCAGCAGTATGCGTGGCCCGGCAACCTGCGGGAGCTGGAGAACTTTGCCAAACGCTTCCTGGCCCATGGCGATGAAGACGCAGCCTTGCGCGAATTGGGTTCGCATCCCGAGTACGCGCTCGCGGCAAAGCCTGCGAATGGAAACGGGCACGCGAAAAGCAGCCTTCATCCTGCAAGTCTGCCGGCATCGAATGAAAACTCGTCTCTGAAGTTGCTGGTAAGAAACGCAAAAGGGGAAGCCGAGCGCGGCGCGATTGCGCACGCGCTCGAACAGACACACTGGAACCGGAAAGCGGCAGCTCGCCTGCTGAATGTCAGCTATCGCGCGCTGCTTTACAAGATCCAGGAATATCACCTGGCTCCGCCGGCAGATTCCGCACGATTGTTTAGTAGCGACGATGCGCGGCAAGCGAAGTAGCGCTGCCATCGAGATCACGTACGATTGAACCCTTAACCTTGAACCGGGGAATGGCTGAGAGGCATAGCTTATGACGAAATCCATCACGGCCGATCGCATCATGGCGGTCCTGACGCTTCTGGCGCTGTTGTCCGGCGGAGCGTTGGCGCAATCCGATTCCGCATCGCGCCCCGCGGCGCCCGCCACCGCAGCAGCCGATAAGCAAGCCAGCGAAAAGCAAAGCGGCGACAACCCCGGGGAGGGCTCGCGAACCGCGCATTCGGATAGCTCCTACGTGATTGGCGCCGACGATGTGCTGGCGATCAATGTTTGGAAAGAACCGGATGTCTCGCGTTCAGTTCCGGTGCGCTCCGACGGAAAGATATCTTTGCCGCTGGTTGGCGAACTGACGGCGGGCGGCCAAACTCCGCTGCAACTCGAGCAAGAGATTACCAAGCGCCTGGCGAACTATATTTCGGAGCCCGAAGTCACCGTCATCGTGACGGACAGCAAGAGCCAGCGGATCAATATCCTGGGGATGGTGGCACGGCCCGGCACTTACATGCTGACGGGCTCGGCCACGATTCTGGATGCGATCGCAATGGCGGGCGGTTTTAAAGACTTCGCCAAACAGAAACAGATTTACGTCTTGCGAGCGAACGCCGACGGCACCGAGAAGCGGCTTACGTTCAACTATAAAGAAGTGATCAAGGGCCAGAATCCGGAACAGAACATCCGGCTGCTGCCGCGCGATACGGTGGTGGTCCCGTAGGTGCGATGATGAATATTCGACGCTGTTTGATGCTCGCGTGGATCGTGGCCGGGTTCGAGGTTCTCTCGGCGGGGCAGAACCCGGCTCCGCAAAACCCACCGGTCCAGAGTTCCGGCGGCGATGGCGCGACGGCCAGAACGGCTCCGGTTGCCGCGCTCTCGGCCGTCGCGGGAATGCAGGCCGAGGGCGGCGCACAGGAAGACAGCAGCAATCTGCCCCAGATACCGGCACTGCTCGGGGGGAAGGGAATTTCTTCGGCATTCCGCTCCGAGTTGGAAAGGTCGAATTACCTGCGTGGCGGGGTCAATGTGGGCGCCGCCTACGATGACAACCCGCTGCTGGTTTCGAGCGGAGCGGTAGGCAATACGAGCGTCTCCATCTTTCCCAACATCAGCATTGAGCAGTCGTCGTCGCGCATGCGCTGGACGCTGGGCTATGCTGGCGGCCTGACCGTGAATCAGAGGTTCACGAACCAGAACGAGGGATCGCACAACCTGAATTTCGATTCCGAATACCGTCTGAGCCCGCACGTGAATCTGCGGGTCGCAGAAAACTTTTCCATGATCACGGGATTCTTCGACTCGGGCAATGGCGGCGAAGCCGTGGCCGGAGCGGGCGGGCCCAACGCCAGCCTGATTACGCCTCTGGCCACGCAACGATCCAGCGTGACGACGGTCGAGACGAACTATCACTTTGCCTTGAACGATCTGATGGGAGCCAGCGGGTCGTTCTATGACTTGGATTTCACCAACGTCCCGGCGGGAGCTGAGCTGACGAATTCCGAAACCGCGTCCGGGTCGGCCTTCTGGCTGCACCGGATTTTTCGCGGAGACTGGGGCGGCGCCAGCTACCGGTTCGATCGGATGACTTTCAATCCCGGCGGCGAAACCCGGGTCCACAGCTTCTTTGCGGTGAACACACTGAACCTTTCGGACCGCTTCACGCTGACCGGCTTCGTCGGCCCGCAGTACGCGGAGAACCAGGGCTTGCTTCTCGATGCGACGCAGCCGAATGCCTGGTCGGTTGCGGGCGGAGTGGAGGGCGGCTGGCAAAATCAGCGTACCAGCGTGTCCGCCGGATACTCGCGAAGCATCAGCGATGGCGGCGGCGTTTTGGGTGCGGTCCGTTTGCAGACCGTGCACGGCACCTTCCGCCGCGAACTGGTTCCGGGGTGGGCGGCTGCTCTAACTGCCAGTCACGGAACCAACCAATCGCTGACCGTGCCGTTCGCGACCAGCGCGAGTTCAGTCAATTTAACTTCGGTGGGCATCTCGCTGGAGCGCAATGTGGGGAAGAGTATTGGGCTGCGAATGGGGTACTCGCATGATTTTCAGGAGGAGTTTTTGGCCGCCCCCAACCCGACGCTCGATGCGCACCGGAATCGATTTTTCGTGACGCTTTCGTACCAGTGGGCTAAACCTTTAGGAATGTAGTTATTAGAGTGTAAACATGGAAGAAGAACTGCAAGAATCGCACGAGCCCATCGATTTTACCGAGATCAAGGGAATCGTCCGCCGCCGGCGGTGGCAATTTCTGGTGCCCTTTTTCTGCGGCTGGGCGCTGGTGTGGGGAGCGAGCTGGCTGATCCCTTCGACCTACCGGTCGGGCACGCTCATTCTGGTCGAACAGCCTTCCGTGCCGGAGAAGTACGTGGTCTCGAACATCGACAGCGACATTCAGCAACAGCTGGACAGCATTACGCAGCAGATCCTGAGCCGCACTCGTCTGCTCCGCATCATCGATAGTCTCGGTCTCTACGCCCAGGACCGGAAGCACAAGAGCCCGGACGATCTGGTGGAGACGATGCGCAAGGACATCGAGATCGAACTGTCGCACGGCGACGACAAGAAGCTCTCCGCCTTCAATATTTATTACGCGAGCCGCGATCCGAAGATGGCGCAGCAGGCGACGAGCGAACTAGCGAACCTGTTCATCACGGAAAATCTCGAGCAGCGGCAGAAACGTTCGGAGAACACGACCAACTTTCTCGAAGATCAGCTGGAGCAGGCGCGCGCCAAACTCGCGGAACAGGAAGCGAAAATGCGCGTGTTCAAAGATCAGCACCTGGGCGAGTTGCCCACCCAGACCCAGAGCAATCTGCAGATCCTGACTGGCCTGCAGAATCAGGTGCAGGCGAATGAAGACTCGCTGAACCGGGCCAAGCAACAAAACACGTATCTGGAATCCCTGATCAACCAGTATCGCGCCCTGGATCGCGGTTCGAAGCCGGGCGAGGGCGGGCAGGCCGGGCTGGCGGAGATTGACAAAGAGCTGGATCAACTGAAGGCGCAACTGGCGGACTTGACGTCGCACTACACCGATAAGCATCCGGACGTCCGCAAGACCAGGGAACAGATTGCCCGGGCCGAGAGCAGGCGCGAACGGATCGTCGCGGACATGAATAGTGGAGCGAATCATTCCAGTCCGGCCAGTCCGGAAGCGGCTGCCCCGGCGCCGCTCGATCCGAAAAGCGCGCCCCTGCTGGAACTGGAAAGTCAGCTCAAGGCCAATCGCGTCGAAATCGCGAACCGGCAGGCGGAAATTAAAGACGAGCAAAGCAAGATCAACCAATACCAGGGACGGCTGAATATGGCGCCGGTGATGGAGCAGCAGTTCGCGGATATCACGCGCGACTACGATCAGTCGAAGGCCGATTATGAATCGCTGCTGAAAAAGAAGAACGAGTCGGAAATGTCGACCGACCTGGAGAAAACGCAACAGGGCGAGCATTTCCGCATGTTGGATCCGCCGAACCTTCCGGTAAAACCCTACAAGCCGAACCGTCTGCAGTTGTGCGGCTTGGGATTGCTGGTGGGCTGTGTTTTCGGCGCGGGCTTTGCCATGGGCAAAGAAAGGCTGAGCGGCAAGATCTACAGCGAGCGCGAGATCAAGAAACTGGTTCCCTTCGATGTGATCGCGGAAATTCCGCCGATCGAGAGCTTGCAGGAACAGTCGTCCCGGCGGCGCAGCGCCTGGATCGCGGGCGCGGCGGCGGTGGTGATCGCGGGCTTCATCCTGTTAGGCTCGGCAGTGACGTATTTGTACGGCTAGAAAACATGTACAAGAGTTTCTACAATCTGCAGCGCAACCCGTTCGAAATCACGCCGGACCCGTCGTTTTTGTTTCCCACGACGCGGCACAACGAAGCGCTCGCGTCGTTGTACTACGGGGTGACGGCGCACCGGGGATTTGTGGTTTTGACGGGCGAGGTGGGGACGGGAAAGACGCTCATTTTGCGCTCGTTGCTGGGGTTGCTGCAGCGCCGCGACGTGGCCTTCGCTCTGATTTTCAATCCGACGCTTTCGCCTCTGGAATTCATGCGCTATATCGCGGGCGACTTCGGATTGCCGGTCGCGGGGAAGGCCAAAGACGAGTTGATCCACGTGCTGAATGGCTTCCTTTTGCAGCGGCATCAGAAGGGTCTGACGACGATTCTGGTGGTGGACGAGGCGCACCACCTATCGCCGGAGATACTGGAAGAGATCCGGCTTTTGACCAACCTGGAAACGTCGCAGCAGAAGTTGCTGCAGATCGTGCTGGCGGGCCAGCCGGAACTCGATCAGAAACTCGATTCTTATGAACTCCGGCAACTGAAGCAACGGATCGCGCTGCGCTGCCATCTCGAAGCGCTCAGCCTGGACGAAACCAGGAAGTACATGGGCCGCCGTCTGCAGATTTCGGGTGCGCCTGCCGGCGGCCGGATTTTTCCCGAGGCGGCCGTCGAGGCGGTGTTCCGCTACTCGCGGGGAATTCCGCGACTGGTCAACACCATCTGCGAGAACGCGCTGCTTTCGGGCTACGCCAAACAGGCGGCCACGATTACCCCGGAGATCATTGACGGCGTTGCCCGGGATTTGCGGCTGGGGGTGGTTTCCGTGGAAGCGGGAAATGTGGAACCGGGAAACGATGGCGGAGCCCAGCTGTCCCAAGAAAGAGAAAAAGAAAAGGAAAAAGAGCAGAACGATCTGCTGCTGGCAGTGAAGAAGCTGCTCGAAGTGCATGACCGCATGCAGGGATTAGAGACGAAGGGCCGGCTGCAATAGGCACAGGGTTCTATTCCATGAGCTATATATTTGAAGCGTTGCAGCGGGCCGAGGCCGAGCGGTCGGGCGGAATCGCGCCGAAAAATGCCGACTCGGTCGCGGAGCTGCTGCAAGGGGTCGAACGAGAGATCGAGCGCAAACAAGCGGTTGGCGAATTGCCGCCGGCGGCGGTTCCAGAGTCTCCCGCGGCGGAGACGTTTGCCTCGGCGAAGGTGCTCGTGCCCGCGCTGGCGGCAGATTCGCGGCTGGTATGTCTGACGGATCAAGGCGGCCTGGCGGCGGAGAAGTTTCGCGTGCTGGGGTTGAAGCTGCGAAACCTGCGCGAACGGCGCAAGCTCAAACGGATTGTGGTGACCGGTACGGCCCCGGAAGAAGGAAAAAGTCTGGTCGCGGCCAATCTGGCGCTCAATCAGTCGCGCAGCAAGGTTTTGAAGACCCTGCTGGTGGACGGAGACCTGCGGCGGCCGACCGTGGCCGGCCGATTCGGGTTCGATCATTCCTTGCCGGGATTGAGCGAGTGTTTGCGCGGCGAGCGGCAACTTTCTGAAGTGGTGTACAAACTCAATGGCTCCGGTCTCTGGTTCCTTCCCGCCGGGCGCGCCCCCGAGAACCCGCTCGACCTGATGCAGGGCGGACGCCTGCCGGAACTGCTCGACCGGCTGGAAAAATTCTTCGACTGGATCGTGATTGACACTCCTCCGGTGGTTCCCGTGGCGGATACCACGTTCTGGATGAAGCTGGCGGACGGAGTGCTGGTCGTGATCCGCGAAGGGGTCAGTGAAAAGAAAGTGGTAGAACGGGCTTTGGATTCGTTTGATCGCGCTGCTTTGCTGGGCGTCGTGGTCAACAGTTGCAGCCGCAGCGATCACACGGATTATTATTCGCGTTACGGCCAGGCAACGGTTGGAACCGGCGATGGTCCCCCCTCCGCCGAGAACGAGTAGGAAGTAAGAAATAAGATGTAAGAAGTAGGAAATAAGAACGATCGGCGCTATTTGAGCCGACTTCGATACGCCTAGTTTTCCCCCACCTAGGATCGCAACTTCTCCCTCCAATCGATCCACCATGCAGGTCTCAGCCACTGGTTGTCTCCCGGTGGCTCAGCAAGGAGCTATACGTGGCATCCCATACCGTAGATTCGAGGTTTCGCTCTCGAGAGCTCTCACGAGCGCAGGGCCCGGCAACGCCCGGCGTGGTGCTGAGCGAAGAAACTTTTCACCGTATGATCTCGCTGGAGCGCAAGCGCAGCGAGCGTTCGCAGCGGCCGTTCGTGCTCTTGCTGATCGACACCGGGCGCAATCAGCCGGGTGACAGGCAGGGCCGCGTGTTGCTGGACATGCTGGCCGCGCTCCAGGAAGCGACCCGTGAAACCGACGTTACCGGCTGGTACACGACCAACTCCGTGGTCGGAGTGATGTTCACCGAGATCGTTCTGGATAACAATGCCGTGCTCAGCACGATTCTTTCCCGGATCGGCGCGGTGCTGCGCGACCGGCTCGACACCGATCAGTTCAGCCGGATCAAATTTTCCTTTCACGTGTTTCCGGACGACTGGGATGCGCAGGATCCGGATCGTCCCAGCAACCCAACCCTTTACCCGGATCTCGAAAAGCGCGAAAAGTCGAAACGGCTGGGCCGCGCCACCAAGCGGCTGATCGACGTTCTGGGCAGCCTGTTATTGCTGGTGATGTTGTCGCCCGTGCTTTTTATCATCGCGGCGGCGGTCAAGCTGACTTCGCGCGGGCCGGTCCTGTTCCGGCAGAAACGCATCGGCGAGCATGGCACCCCTTTCACGTTTCTGAAATTCCGGTCGATGTTTATCAATAACGATGCCAGCGCGCACCAGGAATATGTTCGCCAATTGATTGCCGGTCAGGCGGAAAAGAAGCCGGCCAACGGCAACGGAGGAGGCGTTTTCAAGTTGACGAACGATCCGCGGATCACGCCGGTGGGCCGGATTCTGCGGCGCTCCAGCCTGGACGAACTGCCGCAACTGGTCAACGTGCTGCGTGGCGAAATGTCGCTGGTCGGACCTCGTCCGCCCGTGCCGTACGAAGTGGAAGCCTACGCTACGTGGCATCGCCGCCGCTTGCTGGAGGCAAAGCCGGGGATCACCGGACTGTGGCAGGTGTATGGCCGCAGCCGCGTGGAATTTGACGACATGGTGCGGCTCGATTTGCGCTATGCGCGCGATTGCTCTCCGCTGCTTGACCTGAAGATTCTCTTGCAGACTCCAAGGGCGGTGATGGGCGGAGACGGCGCTTGTTAGTTCGGCAAATATGAAGTTCCCGGTTCTCAGTGAGAACCGGCTGGTTCTTAGGTTTTCCTGAGAACTGAGAACTGGGAACTGAGAACTTTCTTACAACACAAGCAGTCTTAATAAAGGTGAATTCCTATGCTTAGGTTTGGTGTTATCGGGTACGGCTATTGGGGTCCGAATATCGTGCGCAATCTGCGCTCGCTGGAAGGTTGCCAGGTTGTCGGAATATGCGATCAGACTCCCGCAGCCCGCAAGCGCATAGCGGCGGCGCATCCCGGAATACCGGTCTACAGCGACTCCCACGAACTGATAAAGTCGCCCGATGTGGATGCCATCGCGGTGATCACCCCGGTGTGGACGCATTATGAGCTGGCCAAGGCGGCGCTCGAAAACGGCAAGCATGTGTTCGTGGAGAAGCCGTTCACGAGCAACGCGGCGCAAGCCGAAGAACTGATCAACCTGGCGGAGCGGAAAAACCTCCAGATCATGGTGGACCACACGTTCCTGTTCACCGGCGCGGTCCGCAAAATACAGAAGCTGCTGGCGGATGGGACGCTCGGCAATCTTTACTACTACGATTCGACGCGGGTGAACCTGGGCCTGTTTCAGCACGATTGCAACGTGATTTGGGATCTCGCGCCGCACGACCTCTCGATCATGAACCACCTGCTGCACAAGGACGCGGAGGCCATCTCGGCCACCGGGCAAGCGCACCTCAACGGGCACGAAGACATTGCGTTCATCACCGCGTATTTTCCGGACAAGATGATCGCGCACATCAATGTGAACTGGATTTCGCCGGTCAAGGTTCGAACCACGCTGATCGGCGGCGAAAAGAAAATGCTGGTCTGGAACGATCTGGAGGCCGACGAGAAGCTGAAGATTTACGACAAGGGCGTAGACGTGAAGAGCCAGGAAGGCGTGTACAACCTGCTGGTAAGTTACCGCTCGGGCGACATGTGGGCGCCGCAGGTCGAGCAGGTGGAGGCGCTCAAGCTGGAACTGGGATACTTCGTGGAATGCATCAAGAAGAACGAGACGCCATTCAACGACGGACGCGCGGGGCTGAAGGTGGTCCGCATGCTGGAAGCCGCGACCAAATCGCTCGCCAAGCGCGGCGAGCTTGTCTACGTCTAGCAACAACGTTTAGGGAAGAAGTTCAGGGCGATACCGGGAACGCCGGCGCCGCTGGCTCGCAGGCGCCCGAACCGTTCGCTCGCCCCACGTCCGGCCGCGTTTCACACTCCGCGCAGCGAATTTCTCGCCTGTTAAGTCCACCCCGCAAGGTAAGTCCGCACCTGGGCACAAAGAGAGGAGTCTGCCGACCATGGATCAATTTCTGAGTATCGCCCCGGATGTAAAGCTCGGGGAAGGAGTGAAGCTTGCGAAGTTCATCAATCTCTATGGCTGCGAGATTGGCGATGAAACAAAAATCGGCGCGTTTGTCGAGATTCAGAAGAACGCTTCGATTGGCAAGCGCTGCAAGATCTCGAGCCACACCTTCATTTGCGAAGGCGTGACGATTGAAGACAACGTGTTCATCGGCCACGGCGTGATGTTTATTAACGATCTGTATCCGCGCGCGACCACGGCCACGGGCGGCTTGCAGACCGAAGCCGACTGGAATGTGGAGCGGACAGTGGTGAAGAAGGGAGCCTCGATTGGCTCGGGCGCGACCATCCTCGCCAATACCTGCGATTGGAGAAAATGCCATTGTGGGGGCGGGCGCCGTGGTCACGAAAGATGTTCCGGCCAACACCATTGTGGCCGGCAATCCGGCAAGGGTTCTGCGTCAAATTGAAACGGAGGCAGCTCAGTGAGTCACTCGCAAAATATTCCTTTTCTCGATCTGGTCACGCCGCATGTTGAACTCGAGGCGGAGCTGACCGCGGTTTTTCAGCAGGTCATCCGCACGGCGGGTTTCATCGGCGGCCCCATGGTGGAGAATTTCGAAAAAGAGTTTGCCGCGTTCTGCCACACGAACGCGCGGTCGCGGTCAACAGCGGAACCGATGCGCTGCGCTTCGCGCTGCATGGCGGCCGGTGTGAAAGCGGGCGACGTGGCGATCACGGTTCCGAACACGTTCATCGCCACGACCGAAGCGATCTCGCAGGCGGGAGCGCTGCCGGAGTTCGTCGACATCGACGAGCGCACCTACAACATGGATGCGGCCAAGCTGCGCGAGTATCTGGAGATCGCAGCTGCACGGTGTCCGGGGAAGGCAAGCTGATCAGCAAGAGGAGCGGGCGGCCGGTAACCGCGATTGTGCCGGTTCATCTTTATGGGCAGATGGCGGACATGGATGCGATTCTGGAACTGGCGGAGCAGTATCGGCTGATCGTGGTGGAAGACGCATGCCAGGCGCACGGCGCCGAATATTTCTCGCGCAAACAGAACCGCTGGTTGCGGGCGGGTGCGATGGGACGCGCGGGCGCTTTCAGCTTTTATCCCGGGAAAAATCTGGGAGCTTGCGGCGAAGGGGGCGCGATCACCACGAATGACGCGAAGCTGGCGGATACCTGCAAAATGATCCGGGATCATGGCCAGGCGAAAAAGTACTACCACGATATCGAGGGCTACAACGGCCGTCTGGATGCGATCCAGGCCGGAATTCTGAGCGTGAAATTGAAACACCTGGCGGGATGGAACGCGAAACGGCGGGAAAGAGCGGCGGAGTACAACCGTCTGTTCGCGGCTGCCAAGGCTGGAGTCCGGACGCCTTATGAACCCTCGTGGTCGCGCGCCGTCTATCACCTGTATGTGGTGCGGACGGAGGATCGCGAAGGCATGATGGCGCATCTGGGGAAGGCCGGCATCGGCACCGGTATTCACTATCCGATTCCGTTGCACCGGCAGCGGGCTTATGAATCCCTGGGATACAAAGTGGGGGATTTCCCGGTCACGGAGAAAGTCGCGAGCCAGATTGTGTCTCTGCCGATGTTTCCGAATCTCACCGCCGAGCAACAGGGGCGGGTGGTGAATGAAGTCGCGCGCTTCCCGCAGGCTGCCATGGCCGCCAGCAAGTAAACGTTGGGGCTGGTCTCGATCGGAAAAAATCAGAAAGCCCTCTCCGCAGTTTCCGCCGCTATGGCGTTTGCGCTGACCACGGCCATTGCAGGCCGTTCGAAGCAATGAGGAAAAGACGATGTCCAACACCAGCGTAGCTGTCCCTGAAGCTCCGAAAATACTTGCCGCACCCGTCCATAGGAAGATCTGGATCGACCTGGACAATTCCCCGCACGTGCCTTTCTTCCGTCCCATCATCGATGAGCTCCGAAGGAAAGGCTATGAAGTGTTTCTCACCGCGCGGGATGCCTACCAGGTTCGCGAACTGCTGGAATATTACGGAGTCGATGGCAAGGTCATAGGACGGCACTATGGCAAGCACAAACTCTTCAAAGCGCTCGGTACCTGCTGGCGAGCCGTGGTTTTGACCGCGATGGTCCGCAAGGAGAAGCCGGATATTTCGGTTTGCCACGGATCGCGGGGCTGCCTGATCACGTCGAAGCTGCTGAAAATCCCAAACCTTACGCTCACCGACTACGAGTTCACTGCGTCCGTGCCCTCGATGCGGCCGACCTGGCTGATGGTGCCGAGCGTGGTTCCCGACGACCACCTGGGCGCCGGAGGCCCGATCATCATGAAGTATCCGGGTATTAAAGAAGACGTATATCTGTCGCGCTTTACGCCCGATCGGGATTTGAAGAGCCGCCTGGGGATTCCACCCGAAGCTCTGGTGATTACGGTCCGTCCTCCGGCCACCGAGGCTCACTATCACAATCCGGAAGCCGAGGTATTGTTGAAAGCGGCGCTTGATCGCTTTGTGGAGGATGCCGAGGCGCGGATCATTCTTCTTCCGCGAAATAAAAGACAGGATGCGGAACTGCGCGGGGCGTGGCGCGACGCGATTGCCGCGGGCAAGATTCTGATTCCGGACCACGTGGAAGACGGTATGAATCTGATCTGGAATTCCGACCTGGTGATCAGCGGAGGCGGCACCATGAACCGGGAAGCGGCCGCCATGCGAGTGCCGGTCTATAGCATCTTCCGGGGAAAAATCGGCGCCGTCGATCGCTATCTGGCCGACGAAGGACGACTCGTGCTGCTCGAGAGCGTGGAAGATGTTCGAACCAAGATTGTCGCGGTGCGCCGGCACAAGACTCTGCAAGCGTTGACCGAGAACTATGTCCCCGCGCTGGAGACGATCGTGCAACACATCGAAACCATCCTTGCCGGCATGCCTGCGAGGGTAGAGACGCGGAGCCAGTGACCTTGACCGCGGTTTCCACAAAAGTTTCGACTGCAACGAAAACTGGAACAACGGAAACTACAGCGAAGATGCAAGATCCTTCATCGACCGCGAACCCGGACGTGGAACGGGCAACCCGGAAGCTTCTGGCGTACTGCCGGCGGAATGACTGGGCGGGACACGATCCCTACGACGCTTTGAATAGCCGGCTGTTTAAGGCGCTTCCCGTGCTGGACACGAGAATTCCCCGGCTTGCACTGACTCAGATTTTGAAGCGCAGTCCGATTAACGTTCGCAGCCTGGCGCTGGTTCCGAAAACCCAGAACCCGAAAGCGATGGCGCTGTTTCTCTCGGCGCTGCTCCAGCTTCCGAACACGGTTGTGGACGACCGCGAAGAGCTCATCCGCTACATGATCGACCGCCTGGCCGCGCTGCGCTCCCCGGGAATTTCTTACTGGGCCTGGGGCTACAGTTTCCCGTGGCAGGGACGCAGCATTCTGGTGCCTGCCGGCGCGCCGAATCTGGTCTGCACAACGTTCGTTGCCGGCGCACTGCTCGATTCCTACGAGCGGCATGCGCATGAGCAACCGCCTGACCCGCGTTGTTTAGACGAACGTTGTCTAGACATGGCAGTGGGCGCGGCGGAATACATACGGAATGACCTGTACTGGACCGATGGCGCCCAGGCGGGCTTCAGTTATCCAATGCCGGGACTGCGGGGCGAAACCCACAACGCCAACCTGCTGGCAGCGGCTTTGTTCTGCCGCGTCTACCGGCACACCGGCGAAAAGAAATTTCTCGAGCCCGCGCTACGAGTCGCGCGCCAAGCCGTAGGGAAGCAACAGCCGGATGGTTCCTGGTTTTACGGCGAGCACCCCTCACAGCACTGGATCGACAACTTTCACACGGGATACAACCTGGAAGCGTTGCAGTCGATTGGGCGGTCGCTCGGGACGGCAGAGTTCGATTCCAGTGTGCGGCGGGGTTTCGAGTTTTATCGGACGCATTTTTTCCGCGAGGACGCGGCTCCGAAGTATTTTCATGACCGGGCCTATCCGCTGGATATTCACTGCGTGGCCGGGAGCATCCTCACGCTGCTTCGATTGCGGGATCTCGATCCGGGCAATGTGCCGCTCGCGCGTTCCGTATTCGACTGGGCGATGAAGAACATGTGGGATGAGCGCGGCTTTTTCTACTATCGCGTGCTTCGTCTGTTGCACCATCCGCACCTCTTATATGCGCTGGTCGCAGGCCTGGATGCTGCTGGCGCTGGCGTCGTTGCTTGGCGAAGCGGGCGGGGAAATGAAATGCCGGGAAACGGAAACTCGCCAGACCTTAATTAATGCGACGGCGAACGCATGATGAATCTACCTAAATACGTTGTCATCACACCGGCGCGGAACGAGGCGCAGTTTATTGAGCTGACGCTCGAATCCATGGTGGCGCAAACGGTTCGGCCCGCGAAATGGGTGATTGCGAGCGATGGCTCGACCGACGGGACCGACGATATCGTCAGGAAATATGCGGCCGCGTATCCCTGGATTGAGTTGCTGCGTATGCCCGAACGGCAGGAGCGGCATTTTGCCGGTAAAGTGCTCGCGTTCAATGCCGGCTATGCCCGGGTGAAGGATGTGCCTTACGACGCGATCGTCAGCCTGGACGGCGATATTTCATTCGACGAACGCTATTTTGAATTCCTGCTGGGCAAGCTGGCCGATGACCCCGCGCTGGGGCTGGTTGGAACGCCGTTCCTCGATTCGCAGAAGGAAACCTACGACTATCGCTTTGTGAGCATCGAGCATGTGTCCGGCGCGTGCCAGGTTTTCCGGCGCGAGTGTTTTGAGGAAATCGGCGGCTATGTGCCAGTGAAGGGCGGCGGCATCGATCATATTGCCGTGATCACTGCCCGGATGAAGGGCTGGAAAACCAGAACGTTTCCCGAGAAAGCCTGTACCCACCACCGCGCCATGGGGACGGCGCAGCGCGGCAGCGTGATGGCGAGATTCAGATTCGGAATGCAGGACTACGCTCTCGGCGGCCATCCGCTATGGGAGATTTTCAGGACGGTTTACCAGATGACCCAGAGGCCTTACGTTCTCGGCGGGCTGATGGTCGGATGCGGATACTTCTGGGCGCTGGCGCGGCGCGCGCCGAGGCCGGTATCGGATGAACTGATCGCTTTTCGCCGACGGGAGCAGATGCAGCGCCTGAAGAAGTTCCTGACCGGCAATCGTGGTCACGCCAAGTCGCAGTTCGCGGCTCCTGAGGGGCGGGCGTAAGTCGGATAATGACCTGGACCTGGAAACAAAATCACACGGTGAAACTCGAAGAGCAACCGATCGTGACGCTGTCCAATAGTGCGGAGGCACCGTCAGCCGCGGACTTTAGCCCGAGCACTTCGGGGCGCCTGATTGTGAATGCCGACGACTGGGGACGGGATCAGGCGACTACCGACCGCACTTTCGAGTGCACTGAACTCCGAACCGTTTCTTCGGTGAGCGCCATGGTGTTCATGGCCGACTCGGAACGAGCTGCGGAAATTGCCCGGAGATCGGGAATCGATGCCGGTCTCCACCTCAACTTCACGGAGACGTTTTCAGCGTCGAATGTTCCCGCGCCACTGCTCGAGCATCAGAGTAGACTCAGGCGGCGTCTGGGGCGGCATCCACTGGCCCGGATTTTGTATTATCCCGGCCTCGCGCGTTCGTTTGAGTACGTGGTATCCGCTCAAATCGACGAATACCACCGGCTCTACGGGGCTGATCCGCAACGAATCGATGGTCATCATCATCTCCATCTCTGCACCAACGTGGTGCGGGATGGATTGCTGCCCGCGGGCACCGTCGTCCGGCGAAACTTCTCGTTTTTGCCGGGGGAGAAGAGCCTGGTGAATCGTCTGTATCGCAGGGCGGTTAACCGCCGGCTGGCTGGCCGTCATCGGCTGGTTGACTACCTTTACAATCTGTCGCCGCTCGAACCGGCGGACCGGTTGCAGCGCATATTTTCCCTGGCGCGCAATTCGGTCGTGGAACTGGAAACCCATCCCATCAATCCCGAGGAGCACCGGTTCTTGACCTCAGGCGAGATGCTCGGTCAGTTGGACGATCTGACAATCTCGCCGAATTTCACCGCGACTTTTACCGCAACTCACCCCGGCATGGCTGCTTCCCGTTAGAAACATGAATAGCGAAACCAAACACATCAGCGTTTGCGTATGCACCTACAAACGTCCGGAGTTTCTGAAGCGCCTGCTGAACGCACTGGGCGAGCAGGAGACGGGCGGGTTGTTCACGTATTCGATCGTGGTGGCCGATAATGACCGGTTGCAATCGGGCGAAGCGGTGGTTGAGGAGTTCAGAAAATCGCATTCGGTTGCCATTCGATACTGTGTGGAGGCGCGGCAGAATATTGCGCTGGCGCGGAACAGGGCGATCGAGAACGCGGATGGAGACTTCGTCGCGTTTATCGACGACGATGAATTTCCGGCGGGGAATTGGCTGCTCAATCTGTTTCGCGCGTGCGAGCAATACCAGGTGGACGGCGTGCTCGGACCGGTTCGGCGGCACTTCGACGAGACGCCGCCCAAGTGGATCGTCAAAGGCGAGTTTTATGAACGCCCAATTCATCCCACCGGATTGCCGGTGCAGTGGAGCCTGGGGCGCACCGGCAATGTGCTGTTGCGAAAAACGGTTTTCACGCCGGGCGAGCCGCCGTTCCGCCCGGAATTTCGCCACGGCGAAGACCAGGATTTTTTCCGCAGAGCGATCGCCAACGGGCGCCGCTTTATCTGGTGCAGCGACGCGATCGCCTACGAGGTGGTGCCTCCGGTGCGATGGAAACGGACCTTCATGCTGAAGAAGGCGTTGCTGCGCGGCTCGACCGCCGCGTTGCACCCGACGCTGGGGGCTGCGGACATTTTGAAGTCGGTTATTGCGGTTCCGGCCTACGCTCTGGCTTTGCCGTTCGCGCTGATCCTCGGGCAGCACCGCTTCATGACGCTGCTGGTAAAGCTCTGCGACCACCTCGGCAAGTTGCTGGGGCTGCTTGGAATCAATCCGATTCGAGAACAGTACGTAACCGAATGATCGCAGTGAATTCGATGCTTCGTGGATCGACAGAAGTGGGTGCTGCTGCATCGAGCCCCACCTGCGGAGAGGTCGCCGTTGGTAAGGCAGCGGCCAGCTTGCTGGCCGCGGTGGGTAAAACCATCCGGGGGTTCGAGTCCCTTCCCTCTCCGCCATTTCATCATTGTCATAAGTCACCAACGCGGTGGCTCTTTCACTCAGAACATAAATCCTGAATCGAACCACGCGTAAGGAGAACGGCAGTACATGAATTCATTGATCAATGTGTGCGGGAAACAAATCAAAGTCCAGGGGAGAGCGGTCCGGATCGGGCGCCTGGACGCCGACAAGTATCAGTTTCTCGACGACCCGGAAGCCATGCTCGCCGGACTGAAGGAATCGGGGAAGAGAATTGATCTCTTCACGTTCATGCAGAGGCTGCCCGAGAGTACGCCAAAATACCAGTACCCCATGGAAATGGACAATCTGGCGGCGATTCCGGTTTCCACCTTCGACCAGTGGTGGAACCATCAGATTGGCTTCAAAGCCCGGAACAAGGCCAAGCAGGCGGAAAAGAAAGGGGTCACGGTGCGGGAAGTCCGGTTCGACGATGTCCTGGTGAAGGGCATCTGGGAGATCTACAACGAATGCCCCTTCCGCCAGGGAAAACCGTTTGGCCACTATGGAAAGAGATCTGGAGACGGTGCATAAGGAGGAGGCGACCTATCTTGACAGCAGCATCTTCCTCGGCGCGTTTCTCGGCGAGGAGATGATTGGTTTCGTGAAGATGGTGCACGACGAAACGCGCACGCAGGCGGGCTTGATGAACATTGTTTCCATGATCAAGCAGCGCGACAAGGCGCCCACGAATGCGCTGGTCGCTCATGCCGTGCGGGCTTGCGCCGATCGGAAAATTTCCTATCTGGTGTATTCGAATTTCGCCTATGGGAAAAAACAGAAGGACAGCCTCAGCGACTTCAAAGAACGCAATGGCTTTCAAAAGATGGATCTGCCCCGCTATTACGTGCCGCTGACGCCGGTCGGCCGTCTGGCTCTTCGTCTCGGCCTGCACAAGAAACTTACCGATCGCCTTCCCGAATCGGTGGCGGCGAAACTTCGCGAGTACCGCAATGCCTGGTACAACCGCAAGTTGCAATCCGTGGCCGAAGCTTCCTAAGAGCATGTTTCAAGAATGGCTTTCAGGTCGGACGGCGCATCCCTCAGGGGCTAAAGCCCGCATTTTTGTTGGCCCATGGCGGCACGGCTGAACAGGCTGCGGAAAAACTCGGCGAGGTTGCGAAAGGCTCACCTCGGGCGCTAAAGCGCAACACATTTTCAATAACTTACGGCACGACTGAAGTCGTGCCCTTCCCAAGAACCTGCTTGAATCAGAGTTTTTCCGCAGCCTGTGAAGCCGTGCCCTACCCAAAAACCGATTTTTGAAACACGCTCTAAGGAGCAAAGAAGAAAGAAGCACGAAAGAAACTAACCATGCCAGGAATTGTCGGACTCGTCACCAGGCTGCCGCGGTCCCAGGCGGAGCCCCAGTTGCTGAAGATGGTAGCCAGCCTTCGGCACGAATCGTTCTACACCACCGGAACTTTGGTGGATGAGCGGCTGGGCATCTACCTGGGCTGGGCGGTGCGCCAGAATTCGTTCGCCGACGGGATGCCGCTGGTCAGCGAAAAGGGCGATATTTCGCTGGTCTTTTCCGGAGAAGAATTCCCGGCGCCGGGCACCGCTCGCCGTCTCCGGGAGCGAGGGCACAGTTTCCCGGCGGAGGGCCCGTCGTACTTGATTCATTTCTACGAAGATGGTCTCGGCGAAGACGCTCCCCCGTTTCCCGCCGCTTTGAATGGAAGGTTTCACGGATTGCTGATCGACCGCAACCAGGCGACCGCGACGCTGTTCAACGACCGCTACGGGATGCACCGGATCTATTATCACGAGGCGAAAGAAGCTTTCTATTTTGCGGCGGAAGCGAAAGCGATTCTGGCCGTGCGTCCCGAACTCGGAACCGCCGATCCCCGGGCCTTGGGTGAGTTTATCTCCTGCGGTTGCGTGCTCGAGAACAAGACCCTGTTCCAGGGCATCCAGGTGCTTCCGCCGGCCTCGAACTGGGTGCTTCGCGGCGGAGCGCTGGAGCGGAAAGGGAATTACTTTCACCCGCAAGAGTGGGAAGACCAGACTGCGCTCGAGCCGGAAGCGTATTACCAGCAACTGCGGCAAGTTTTTTCCGAGAATCTGCCGCGTCATTTCGAATCCCGCGAACCGATTGGGATGTCGCTGACCGGCGGCCTGGACACGCGGATGATTATGGCGTGGCACAAGGCCGCGCCCGGATCGCTGCCTTGCTATTCCTTTGGCGGCATGTTTCGCGATTGCCAGGACGTCACACTGGCCCGCAAAGTGGCGAGCGCCTGCGGGCAAACCCACCAGGTGATCCCGGTGGGCAAGGAGTTCCTGTCGCGGTTCTCGCATTACGCCGAGCGCACCGTGTATCTGACCGACGGCTGCATGGACGTGGGCCACACGCCCGACCTTTATGTGAACGAACGGGCCGCCCGGATCGCGCCGGTTCGAATGACGGGAAATTACGGAGGCGAGGTGCTCCGCCGGGTACGGGCCTTTAAACCGGGGCAGCCCACTCCGGGACTGTATCGGCCGGAGCTTCTTTCCTATGTCGACCAGGCGCGCCAGACCTATGACCGGCTGATCCAGGGACATCCGCTGTCGTTTGCCGTATTCCGGCAGGCTCCCTGGCATCACTACGGTCTGCTCGCTCTCGAACAGACTCAGCTCACGCTGCGCTCTCCGTATCTCGATAACGACATCGTACGCACCGTGTTCCGCGCGCCGCAGTCGGTGCTGACGAACAACGATGTTTCCCTCCGGCTCATTGCGGATGGGAACGCGGCCCTCCGCCGTTTGCGCACGGATCGGGGCGTCGGCGGAAACGGCTCGCGGATGGCCGCGGCCGCCACCCGAGGATACCTGGAGTTCACATTCAAGGCCGAATACGCCTACGACTACGGGATGCCGCAGTGGGTGGCTCGAATCGACCACGCGTTCTCGCCGCTTCACCTGGAGCGGCTGTTTCTCGGCAGGCACAAGTTCTACCATTTTCGAGTCTGGTACCGGGACGCGGTGGCCGATTATATTCGGGAAATGTTGCTCGACCGCCGGACATTGTCGCGGCCTTACCTGGAGCCGAAGGGTGTCGAACAAATCGTCGCGGGCCATCTCAAAGGCGATCGCAATTACACCACTGCCATTCATAAACTGCTGACCCTGGAACTGATTCACCGGCTGTTTCTGGACTGAAAACGATGCCGAGCCTCCACTCAAAGATAATTTCAGGGAGAGGTTGAGTGCCCGCGGGAATTGCGACTCTTATTTTTGCCGCGGGAATCCTGGGACTGTTTTTGCTCGATCGGGACCCGAAGGCCCGCACGTCCAAGGCGCTATGGATCGCGGTTATCTGGCTGTCGCTCGCCGGGTCGCGGAGCGTCGGCCAGTGGATTGACACGCTGCACGGGCACTCCATCACCGATGCGGCGTCGGCGGAATCGGCGTTCACCGAAGGCAGTCCCACGGATCGTCTGGCGTACAGCGGACTGCTCCTGGCGGGATTGATCGTGCTGGTGAGGAGAAGGCAAGAAGTTCTGGGGATTCTGCGATTGAATTGGCCGCTGGCCGCGTTTTTTCTTTACTGTGCCGTGAGCATCGCCTGGTCCGACTACCCCGATGTTGCCTTCAAACGCTGGATCAAGGCTCTGGGCGATGTGGCCGTGGTCCTGATCGTTCTGACGGATCGCGATCGCTATGCCGCCATCAAACGGGTGCTGGCGTGGACAGGCTTTCTGCTGATCCCCATTTCTGTATTGTTCATCAAGTTTTACCCCGACCTCGGCCGGGGGTATCACCCCTGGACCTGGACGCCTTACTACACGGGCGTCACCACCAACAAGAACGAACTGGGGTGCATTTGTCTGGTCCTGGGCTTGGGCTTCGTTTGGCGTTTTCTGACGGCCCTGCGCAACGAGCGGCGCGCCGCCAGGAATAAGCAGTTGCTCGCCTTCGGCGCCTGTCTGGCGATGGTGTTGTGGCTGTTTTGGATGGCCAATTCAATGACATCGTTATCCTGTTTCTTGCTGGCCAGCGCTCTCATGGCAGCTACCAGCCTTCGCCTGGCCGCCCGCAAAACCTGGGTGGTGCACTTGATGCTGCTGGCGATTGTGTTGGTGTCGGTTAGTACTCTCTTTCTCGACCTGGGCTCTGGCATCCTCCAAACCATGGGCCGGGATCCGACGCTCACCGGCCGCACCGACATCTGGAAACTCGTGCTCGGCATGACTGGAAATCCGGTGGCCGGCACCGGCTTCGAAAGCTTCTGGCTGGGGAAACGTCTGGAGAAGATGTGGAGCATCTACTGGTGGCATCCGCGGGAGGCGCACGACGGCTACATCGAAATCTTCCTGAATTTGGGCTGGCTGGGAATCGTAATGTTTGCGATCGTGCTGGTGACGGGCTACGGGACAGTGGTGAACGCATTCCGCCGGAGCCCGGAGGAGGGGAAACTGCGGTTGGCGTACTTTGTCGTTGCCGTGGCTTACAACTTTGCCGAGTCCGCATTCGGGTCGCTGAACCCGGTTTGGATCTGCTTCTTACTGGCGACGATCGCCGTTCCGGGAGGTTGGATCAAGCCGAAGGCTCGGAAGGAGGCGGCCGGGACCGCGATGGTTCCTCCGGTGAGTGCGCCGTGCCTGGAGCAAGTCGCAACCTGACGGAACGGGATTCGCGGCTTCGAGCCGTCGCCCTTTACGGCGAAGAGCCGGTGACATGATATTGCGAAAGAGAATTGGGGAGTCACTCCCCCAACAAAAGGTCCGAGCCGCTGATTGGCCAGCCGGTCATGGCTGCAGCCGCTGGGCACGCCAATTCCAATGCACTTCCGTGTCTTGCATGTCATCGGCGAAGACATAGACTGACAGTAGGCGCCGATCCCTGTAAGTTGACAAGCTCGAGGATCTGGGCACGATGATGAAAGGTGGGTCTGCGGCAACAGCCGGCATCTTCCATCGCGGTTCGGAATCCAAAGGCGATGGGCGGCGCTGCAGCGAGCTAGGACGCAAAAATGCGAAAAAAGAGTCCCCCACTTTTTCTCCTTATCCTCATCATTATCATTGCCGGTGTGCCGGTTCAGGGCTATGCGCAGCTTTGGTCCGGCATTCTTGAATCGACTCGCGCCATCGACTGGAGCACGGTGGGAGTGGGCGGAATCCCGCCGCGCGCGACGGCCTGTTCTACGATCAATCCCAACGGCTCGAACGACATGACGGCGACGATCAATTCAGCGTTGTCTGCCTGTCCCTCCGGACAAGCGGTGCTTCTGGCGCCGGGCACGTTCAGGGTCAATGGCAATATCAAGGTGCCGGCCAACGTGACCCTGCGCGGAGCGGGCGCAAATCTGACGATTCTCGATGCTCACGGCTCGGGGAATGGAGTGATCAATCTCGGGTCGGGAAGTCCTACTTACCCCGGGGTATCGGTCACGAGTGGGGCGACGGCGGGCTCGACCAGCATCGTGGTGAGCAACGCCAGTGGGATCAGCGTGGGCACCTACCTGATGATCACGGAATTGAACGATTCCTCTTACGTAACGATTCAGGGCGGGGAGGGGAATTGCACCTGGTGCGATGGCTATGGCGGAACGCGGGCTCGGGGGCAGATGCTGCAGGTCACGTCGGTGACGGGAACCACCGTCGGATTTACTCCCGCGCTCTACAGCGCCTATAGCCAAACGCCGCTGGTTGCGCTCATGACGGCCACCATGTACGCGGGAGTTGAGGCTCTTCAGGTCTACTCCAATCACACCGGCTATGTGGCCAGTTTCATGATGAATGGCTGCGCCTACTGCTGGATCAAGGGCGTAGAAGCGAATTACACCGACGGAGATTTTGTTCAGGTTCACTACGGGTACAGAGATGAAGTCCGAGACAGCTATTTTTCCAATGCTTACTCGCATACCCCGGGCACGACTGATTCCGACGTCTTCATCGTGAACGAAACCAGCGCTTCTCTGGTGGAGAACAACATCATCGAACGCGGTCACGCCTCCATCATCCTCAACTGGGGCGCTGCCGGGAATGTGATTGCGTACAACTACACGGAAGGCGAGTTTGATTCCGGTTCGCCAAACTTTGTGATGGGCGGGATTAGCGCTCACGGAGCGCATCCCCAGTTCAATTTGTTCGAGGGCAACGTCATCGACCGGTTCGAACCGGATGAGATCTGGGGCTCATCGGGCACCGGAACGGTGTTTCGCAACTGGGCCCGTGGCACCACCCTGGCATGCAACCCTATGACGGGCAGGGGGACGGTGAATTGTTCTGGAGCGAACGGCTGGTGGACGTTCCAAGGTTCTCGCGCCATGTCGATTGACCATCTTTCAACTAGCTATAACTTCGTGGGAAACGCTGCCGGATCCGCTCAACAGAACGCGCTGTTGGCTTACGGAACGCAGCAGACGACGCACGTAGCCCTGCTGCAATACGCCTCGTCGCGTTCCTACGATTCGGTGAATTACAACTTTGCGTTTGGTTATGGCGAAGCTAGCGATACCGGGTCCGGTACCGGATGTGACGGGTCCACAAATCCGCCCTGCCACAGCACCAACGCCTATGCGACTGCGTTTCTGCACGGCAATTACACGAACGCAGATGGAGCGATCAACTGGGCGCCCGGAGTGACCCACACGCTTCCGCCGTCATTCTATCTTTCGAGCACCCCGGCCTGGTGGCCATCGTCGCTTGGATTTCCCGCGATCGGACCCGATGTGACCGGCGCTCCCGGGGCCGGTGGACACGCAGGACTCATTCCGGCCCAGAACTGCTACCAGAACGTCATGGGCGGCAGTGAAGGCGGCGCCGGCAGCCCGCTGACTTTCAACGCCAGCACTTGCTATTCGTCGAGCCAGCCGCAAGCTCCGACGCAACTCAAGGCCGTCGTTCACTGATCGTTCGTGCACGTTGGCGCCGTTGGACATTGCCCGCGAACGTTGCTCTCAAACGTTGCTCTCCAACATTGCTCTCAACCCTGGTTGTCAGACGATAGTGCGGTCTTTCTGAGTGGCCGTTCGGCCTCGCAGTTCCGATCTTCTTTGCCCAGTCAACCGAAAAGAAACAGAATGGTCATGCTTGTCCCTATGTTCCTACCTGTGCCGACGTTGAATTCCGAAGCAGAGACTGGGTTGGAGCGCGTTTGAGACCCTTTGACGCAAGCGGCAGTTTCCGGCCCGGTGTCGACCACGGCGAGACGCGACAACTGGCGGTTCGGGGAGCGGGCTTCACCCTACTCTCCGGGGGCCTTGGTTTTGGCGTTCAGATGGTCTCGACGGTAGTGCTGGCCCGTCTGTTGACGCCATCCGATTTTGGCCTGGTGGCCATGGTGACCACCTTCATCTTGCTGCTCACCAACTTCGGGTTGAATGGGTTTACCGAGGCAATCCAGCAGCGAGAAGAGATCAACCGTGGGCTCGTGAGCAACCTGTTCTGGATTAACGTAGCCGCGGGCGGATTCCTGACGACAGGGTTCGCGGCGGCGGGTTCGCTGCTGGCGCGATTCTATGGGGACGCCAAAGTGGCCCACGTCGCGATCGCGATGTCGCCGGCGATTTTCCTCAGCAGTATCTCCGTTCAGCACCTGGCGCTCCTTAAGCGGGCGATGCGTTTCTCGACCGTGTCGTTCAACGATATCGTCGCCCGTGCGGTTTCGGTGCTGGTTGCGATCGGACTCGGCTGGGCCGGCTGGGGATACTGGGCGCTGGTCGCGGGAACATTGGCGGCGCCCCTGGCGGTGGCCATCGGGGCGTGGACGCAGTGCCGCTGGATCCCGAGTTTGCCCCGGCGAGAGCCGGGAACGGGCGCCATGGTGCGCTATGCGTTCAACATCTATGGACGGTTCAGTTTTAACTACTTTGCGAGAAATACCGACAATCTTCTGGTGGGATGGCGATTTGGTTCGAGCGCCCTGGGCTTTTACAAGAAGGCTTATGACTTGTTTCTGCTTCCCGCCTGCCAGCTTTCCGCGCCCCTGACTTCGGTCGCCGTGTCCGCTCTAAGCCGCTTGGACCGCGACTCGGAACAGTACCGGCGCTACTTTCTCCGGACTCTGGCGGTGATGGCATTTGTGGGGATGGGCATAGGCGCGGATCTCACGCTCACCGGGAAAGACGTGATTCTGCTGGTATTGGGACCGGCGTGGGCGGCTGCTGGCCGGATCTTCATGTTCTTCGGGCCGGGCGTGGGCATCATGCTGATCTACAACACGCACGGCTGGCTTCACCTCTCGATGGGAACGGCGCACCGCTGGTTCCGCTGGGTGGTGGTGGAGTTCATGGTCACCGCCTCGCTGTTCCTGGTGGGCCTGCATTGGGGACCTGAGGGCATCGCTGCCGCCTGGACGCTCTCGTTCTGGATTCTCACCATTCCGGCCTTCTGGTATGCCGGGAAACCGATCGGCTTCGGCGTCGGTCCCGTGGTTACCGAAGTCTGGAAATACATTCTGGCAGCGTTGCTTGCGGGTGGGGCATCGGCCATGATTCTTAGAGGCGTGCCAGTTTTTGCCGGAGTGCCGGGTCCGGTTGGGGCTTTCACGCGCATCGTGACGGACTCGATTTTGTTTGGGCTCTTATATTTGACGGCGGTCGCCGTCCTCCACGGCGGGGTCACGCCACTTATGCAATTCAAGGGGCTGCTCCTCGAGATGCTGCCCTGGCGCAAGTATGCCAGGAACACTCCGGTGGCCGCTGTGACCGCGGCCGACGCGAATACTGCGACGACCTGAAGAGCGGAATGAGGAGAGCCGATCGGTGTCGCCGCGGTCGCGAGCACGGGCCACAGGAGTGCCGCCAACGTTTTATAACCAGATTTAACTTGTGATCGCTGCGCCGATTAAAACGCACACTCCATGAATATCCCCGGATCCATGAACTGCCTGAGCGAATACTACAAGTGCTCCGAGCGCAATGCTCGCATGGCGCTGAGCGGCGCACTTTCGGAGAAGAGCGGGTATTTTCGGTTTGGCGAGGACACCCTCTACGGCCAGTATTGTGGGCGCCAGCCGGCGGCTTCTCCGACCGAACCACTTTGGGATGCGCTTCAGGACGTGCGCGTCGAGAAGGGAACGGCCTGCCTGCCTTTTGACGTGTCGCAGGCCGTCAATAGTCTTCGTTGGGAGATGTATGCGAACGGCTGGCGCTATGGAAATCCAAACTCCACGTTGGCGAGCCTCTACTACTTTATCCGTCCACTGCTGCCGGTGGCGGTTCGAAAGCATCTCCAGAAAATACGCTTCCGGGGCTGGGAGAAGATTCCATTTCCGCACTGGCCGGTTGACCGGACGGTGGACAATATTCTGGAGCAGGTGTTGCTCTTGTCGATGCGGGCGCAGAACCTGAAGCAGATTCCGTTCATCTGGTTCTGGCCGGAGGGCGCTCCCAGTTGCGCGCTGATCACGCACGACGTGGAGACATCGCGCGGACTGGATCTTTGCGGCAAGCTGATGGACGTCAACGATTCCTTTGGGATCAAGGCATCCTTCCAGGTCATCCCCGAGGAGCGCTATCATGTGACCGCGGCATTCCTGCAGTCGATTCGGGATCGCGGTTTCGAGGTTGTCGTCCACGATCTGAATCATGACGGACACTTGTTCCGGGACCGGGAACGTTTTGTCGAGCGCGCGGCCAAGATCAATGCCTATGGCAAGCAGTTTGGCGCGGCGGGTTTTCGAGCGGGAGTGCTCTATCGCAACCAGCTCTGGTACGACCTGCTCGATTTTGAATACGACATGTCGGTGCCGAACGTCGCGCACCTCGACCCGCAGCGGGGCGGATGTTGCACGGTGATGCCGTACTTTGTCGGCAAGGTGCTGGAGATACCGGTGACCACGACGCAGGACTACACCTTGTTTCATATCCTGAACGACTACTCGACCGCTCTGTGGGAGCGCCAGATCGAGCTCATCATGGAAAAACATGGCCTCATCAGCGTCGTCATTCATCCCGATTACCTCACCGGCGCGCGGGCCAGAAATACCTATGAGGGGCTGCTGGCTCATTTGGCGCAGCTGAAAGTCAGAAGGAATCTTTGGGTTACCACGCCCGGTGAAGTGAATACCTGGTGGAGACAGCGTTCGGAAATGGCGCTCGTTGAAGAAAACGGGGAGTTGCGAATCGAGGGCGCGGGCAAGGAGCGGGCGGTGATCGCGTATGCCAGCGAACAGGATGGCCGTCTCGCGTTATCCCTCACGGCAGCGCCCTTGGCGGCCAGTTCACGATAGGGCCGCCTGCCGAATGCATAAGTCTGGACTGCTCGGAATCTCGGTTGAACGCTTGATGCGCGAACATTGCGAAACGCGGTTGCACGGCATGGTCGAAAATGCGGATCAACCCGTATCTCGTCCGCCCCTGATCAACCAAGCCGCCCGCCGCCAGTTGGCCATCGGCTGGAACCAAACCGCCGCCGACTATCCGCGTAACCTCTGTGTGCATCAACTGTTTGAAGCCCAAGCGCGGAAGACGCCGGATGCGATTGCGGCTGCGTTCGAGAGCGAACAGTTGACCTACCGCGACCTCGATCGCCGTGCCAACCAGTTGGCCAACTACTTGCGCAGCACCGGCGTGCAACCCGGCGTGATGGTCGGCGTGTTTGTCGAGCGCTCGTTAGACATGATCGTCGCCCTGCTGGGCGTGATGAAAGCGGGCGGCGCTTACGTTCCCATGGATCCCACCTATCCGGCGGAGCGTATTTCGTTCGTGCTGAGCGATGCCAGTGTTCCGGTTCTGCTGACGCACGAAAGTTCATTCAAGACCATCAACATCGGCGCTGCCCTCCCCGTTTTTTTGGACACCGAATGGACGACCATCGCGCGACACCCCAGCGATGCCCCGCCCACCACGCCCGCGCCGACCGCAGACGACCTGGCCTACGTCATCTACACTTCAGGTTCGACTGGGAAGCCCAAAGGGGTCGAAATTTCGCATCGCGCCTTCGTCAATCTGCTGCTCTCGATGAGCAAGAAGCCCAAGCTCGAGGCGAACGACACTTTGCTGGCTATCACCACGCTCTCGTTCGACATCGCGGGACTAGAACTCTTTCTGCCGCTCGCGGTCGGCGCGAAACTTGTGATCGCCAGCCGCGAGGCGGTTGCGGACGGCAATCTCCTGCTCAGCCGGATTGTAAGTTCGGGAGCCACTGTCATGCAGGCAACGCCCGTGACCTGGAGGCTCCTGATCGAAGCCGGCTGGGACGGGAAGCCAGCGCTTAAAGTTCTCTGCGGAGGCGAAACTTTTCCCCGCGATCTGGCGAACGAACTGGTGCGCCGTGCGCGATCGGTCTGGAACATGTACGGACCGACCGAAACCACCATCTGGTCCTCGACGATCGAGGTCACAGCCGGCGAGGGGCCGGTGCCCATCGGCCCACCCATCGACAACACTCAGTTCTACGTTCTCGATGCCGCCCAGCGGTTGGTCCCCATCGGAGTCGCAGGGGAACTCTACATCGGTGGCGACGGGCTCGCCCGCGGATATTTCCATCGGCCGGAGTTGACGGCGGAAAAATTCGTTCCCGATCCCTTTGAGTTGAATCCACGCTCGAACCCCAGCGCACGCATATATAAGACCGGCGACCTGGTCCGCCGCACACCCGACGGCACCATTGAGTTCCTGGGACGGCTGGATCACCAGGTCAAACTGCGCGGGTTCCGCATTGAGCTCGGAGAAATCGAAACTGCGCTGGCACGTTACCCCGGTGTTCGCGAAGCGGTGGTGATTGTGCGTGAGGACATCCCGGGCGATAAGCGTCTGGTGGCCTACGTGACCGGCGACCAGCAGGCAATTACAGTCGCAACCATGCGAGAGGCGCTCGCCGGCGAATTGCCGAATTACATGCTGCCCTCGGCCGTAGTGCGCCTGGACGCGATGCCACTTACTCCGAATGGAAAGATCGACCGCAAAGCGCTGCCTGCTCCCGACACGGGACGCGCCGCGCGCCAGAAAGAGTTCGCCGCCCCGTGCACCGGGCAGGAGAAGACGCTGGCTGCGCCCGCCCATTCAAGTTACGGCGGCGCGGCGTTTTCCAGCGCGCGTCCGTCAGGAGCGGCGGGCGCAGCGGCAGCGGCCGCGCCAACGGCCGTTCTGGCGCATCCATTCGAGCCGGCACTCGGAGAAGCCGAGCCCCGCCGCGCTGCGAATCCGACCGAGAGAAAGCTGCAAAAAATCTGGAAGCGCTTGCTCGGTACGGGCCCGATTGGTCTCCATGAAAACTATTTTGAGCTCGGCGGCACTTCGATCCTGGCGGTGCGCCTGTTCGCGCAGATCACGGAAGAATTTCGGCGCAAACTCCCACTCACCGTCCTCTTTGAGGCTCCGACCATCGCGCAGTTGGCGAAGGTTTTACAGGATGATAGTGCGGCATCGGACTGGTCTCCGCTGGTAGCGATCCAGCCCAACGGCTCTCGGCCTCCATTCTTCTGCATTCACGGCGACGGCGGAAATGTGCTGATCTATCGCGGTCTTTCGCGGCATCTCGGCGCCGATCAGCCTTTCTATGGCTTGCAGGCCCAGGGCCTAGACGGCGAGCGTCCATGTCTGACAACCATCGAGGAGATGGCGTCTCTCTACGTGCGGGAGATCCGCCGCATTCAGTTGCATGGTCCGTATTATCTGGGCGGCTACTGCATGGGCGGTACGGTTGCCTACGAGATGGCGCAGCAACTGAAAGCGCAGGGTGAAGAGGTCGCTCTGCTCGCTTTGTTTGACACCATGAACTGGTGCAACATTCCATCCGATACCGCCTGGAGAAAACTGCGGCATCTTGGACAGAAAGTAAGGTTCCACGGCAAGAATTTCTTGCTGCTGAATGCCGGCGAAAAAAAGAAGTTCTTTGCCGAGAAAATCAAGGCCCTGCGGAGCCGCTCGAAGGTCTGGAGAGGCATGCTGTTTGGCAGACTCCTGGCGAAAGAATCGGGCAATAAGCCGGAATCCCTTTCCCTCGCGGAGATGTGGCAGATCAACGAGCGGGCGTGCGCGGTTTATCAGGCGAAGCCCTACGAAGGGATCGTCACCGATTTCCGCCCGATGAGACAGTACGCGAAATACGGCCCAGCGGAAGGCGACTGGAGCCGATTGGCGCTCGGAGGCCACGAAATTCTAACCCTGCCGGTTTATCCTGCGGGCATGCTGCTGGAGCCGTTTGTGAAGCATCTGGCCGATGCGCTGAAGACGACTATTTCCCGCACCATTCGATAACACGCGCAACCACGCGGCGCTTCGCCTTACACCATTTAAGAATGATGGCCTTTCAGTCCAACCATTCCGAGTTACTGCCAAGAAAGATTGCGAACCAGCTTCTGTTGCTGGCTTGCTTTTTGCTCCTCTGCGGAATCCTGATCGCCGGCCTCTCGCCGTTTACGCCGTATCTCAAGAATCAAGTCCGATGGCTGGATGGTCAGAACGGACTGTATTTCGGCGCGCATGCCTCGATTCTAAGTTCCATCCCGCTCCATGTGGATGGGCCGCCGGACGGCCCATGCAGCGTTGAGCTTTGGCTCCAGCCTGGTTTCGTTGACCATTCCAACACCATGCTGGCATTCCAAACGCCCGAAACCCCGCTGCAGTTCAGGATGCAACAGAACAACGGCGCCTTAATGCTCACGCGCCAGGTGGCCGGCGCGGATCGCCAGTCAAGTAAGAAACTCATTTACATCAATGATGTTTTCCGGCAGGATGCGCCGCTGCTCATTACCGTGACCTCCGGAGCGCAGGGAACGGCTGTCTACCTGAATGGCAGGCTTACCCGAACCTCGGCAGACTTTGGACTTACTCGTCATGATCTCAACGGAGGAATCGTGGTTGGTAACTCTCCCGTGGTGAACGACAGTTGGCCGGGTATTATGCGCGGAATCGGCATTTACAATCGGGAACTGACCGCAGACCAGGTTCGCCGCGATTATGAGGAATGGACCCGCTCCGGCCAACCCGGCGACCTGGAAGAAAAGAAGGCGGCAGCAATTTATCCCTTCACTGAACGCTCCGGGAAGGTGGTTCATAGCCTGGTGTCTCCCAGCATCGATCTCCAGATTCCCGATTATTACCTGGTCCTATATCCGCCATTTTTGCAGCCCTTCTGGAAACACTGGGGCTGGAACTGGGCTTTCTGGAAAGATGGACTCATCAATGTGGCCGGTTTCATGCCGCTCGGGTTCTGCTTTTGCGCATACTTCTCGTTGTCGCGGCCGGTAAGTCGGGCAATTCTCCTAACCATCGTTTTCGGATGCGCGATCAGTTTCATCATCGAAGCCACCCAATTCTATTTGCCGACACGCGATTCCGATTCCATGGACCTTATCAACAACACGCTGGGCACAGCGCTCGGGGCTCTTTGCTATCGGAATCGATTCATGCAGAAGCTGCTGGCGCTATTCGGAATTGTTTCGTTGGAGAACAGCGCCGCCGATCCCGCGCCCGACGACGCTTTGCGGAAGGCATCCTAGGCTGTTGCTGTTGCCTCTTTGCATTCTTGCGGAAAACAAGCGGCGAAATGGGTCCAGTTCGTCACCTCTCTTCTGCGATTGTCGCCAGATGATTGAATCGCAGATAATTTAGATCTCAAATAACTTAAGTCTTATATAACTTAAGTCCAGGTTGTGGTTGATCGGAGAATCTGTGCACGTATTTCACATCGTAGGCGCTCGGCCAAATTTCATGAAAGTGGCGCCCGTGATGAACGCGCTCAAAGCGCGCAAGCATGTCGTCCAGACCCTGGTTCATACCGGCCAGCATTACGACGCGAATATGTCGGATGTCTTCTTTGAGCAGCTTGGCATCCCGGCTCCGGATGTGAACCTGGCGGTTGGTTCGGGGACGCACGCGCGGCAGACGGCCGAAATCATGACTCGATTCGAGCCGGTGCTTTTGGAGCGGCAACCCGACCTGGTGCTGGTCTATGGCGACGTAAACTCAACCGTGGCGACTGCTTTGGTCTGCGCCAAACTGGGAGTGCGCGTCGGCCACGTCGAGGCCGGACTGCGCTCTTTCGATCGCACCATGCCGGAGGAAATCAACCGGCTGGTTACCGATCAGCTTGCCGACCTGCTGTTTACACCTTCCGAGGATGGAGACGTCAATCTTCAGAAAGAGGGAATCCCCGCCGAAAAGATCTTCCGCGTCGGCAACGTGATGATCGATTCTCTGGTGAAGCTCTTGCCCGCGGCGCAGCGTCAGAAGCAAAACGGCCCTCCCGAGCGCTATGCGTTGGTTACCTTGCATCGCCCGGCCAATGTTGACGACAGCATAATTCTGAAGCGCATTCTCCAGTCCTTGCTGGAGGTCAGCCATGATCTTTCCGTCATATTTCCCGCGCACCCGCGCACTCGAAAACGCATTGCCGATTTCGGATTGCATGCGGACCAACTCCAGATCCTCGACCCGCTGTCCTATCTAGAGTTTCTTGCCATGCAGTCGCGCGCGACCGTTGTCATAACCGACTCCGGCGGCATCCAGGAAGAGACCACCTACCTCGGCGTGCCTTGCCTGACGCTGCGCGAGAACACCGAGCGCCCGGTCACGGTTTCCCTGGGAACGAACGTTCTCGTCGGACGCGATCCAGACAAACTGCGCTCCGAACTCTCGCGCATCCTGGCCGGCCAGGCGAAGAAGGGAACCATCCCTCCTCTTTGGGACGGTCACGCGGGCGAACGCATCGCTGCCTTACTTGCCGGAAAGACGCGACAAGCCGCGTCTTCACTTGCCCCGTGAATCGGAATCTTCCAGCAGCCCCGGCCATGGAATGTAAGCACGCGCGAAACATCGGAGTTCCGGCTGGACGCGTTGACGTCTGGAGAGTCCGGCTTGACGAAGCGGCGGACACAGACTCCGAGGCCAGCGTTCTTTCTCCGGATGAGATCGCGCGCGCCAGCCGATTTCACTTCGAGAAGGACCGGATCTACTTTACCCGATGTCGTTCTGCGCTTCGGCACCTGCTTGCCGGCTACCTGAGAATTCCTGCCACCGAGATCCGTTTCGAGTATCTGACCGGCGGCAAGCCGCAGTTCGCAGCCGAGCAGAATCCACTTGCGCTCCAGTTCAACGTATCGCACTCGGCAAACATGGCGCTGATCGCAGTGGGCAGTGAGAACCGCCTGGGCGTCGACATCGAAAGAATTCATGACGACGTCGATACAACTTCACTGGCCGAGCGATTCTTCTCGCTTCGCGAACGCGCCGGGCTTCAGACGCTGCCGGATCATCTCCGCGTGCCGGGCTTCTTTGCGTGCTGGACGCGTAAGGAAGCCTTCCTGAAGGCCACGGGTGACGGGCTTTCTTTTCCGCTGGCAGATTTTTCCGTCACCACACACCCCGATCTCGACCCTGAACTTGAGGAGATCAAGGGAGACGCGGAAGCTGCGAAACAATGGTTTCTGGCCGACCTCAGCGTCGTCGATGGCTACCGCGCGACGGTGGCTCTCGATCGGTCATATTCGCGCCTGGAGACCTATGCCTGGAACTGACTCTGCAATCTCTGCGCCCCCGCCTGCCACGAAGCTGATTAAGTATCAAACGTTGATTATCCAACCATGAAACGCCCGCTCCATGTTGGTCGCGCTCTGGGTTCCGCTGTTTTGACAGCAGCGTCCCTGCTGTTCTGGTGGCGTCCCTTGGCAAACACTATGGGGCTGGCGCTGACGAACGAGGCTTACACCCACATCCTTCTGATTCTCCCGCTGAGTGCTGCGCTCATTTACCTCGATTCGAAGGGCCAGCATTCGAAAAACCTAAATTCGAAAGCGCTCCCGATCGATCCGCCGCCGAGCCCTCGCATCGGTGCGGTTCTGTTTGCGCTGGCGTTGCTGATGGGCGGTTATGCCAGATGGGGGAGTGGCGCCGCGTCCGGCGATGTCCGGCTGTCGCTGGCCATGTTCACGCTCGTGACCTGGTGGATCGCCAGCGTGGTGTTCTGTTACGGCCTGCGGGCTTTTCGGTCCTTGCTGCTTCCGCTCTGCTTTTTGTTTCTTCTCGTACCGGTTCCGGGAGTCGTGCTGAACGTGATCGTCGGATGGCTCCAACACGGATCTGCATGGACGGCCGCCTTGCTGTTCCGGGCAGTTGGCGAACCTGTCCAGCGAGATGGGATTTTTCTCTCTCTCACGGGGCTGGATATTGAAGTTGCGAAGGAATGCAGCAGCATCCGGTCCAGCATTCTGCTGGTGATCGCGACTATCGTGCTGGCCCATCTGTTCCTGCGATCCTGGTGGCGGAATCTTGTTCTCGTCGTGATCGCCATTCCACTTTCGATCGCAAAGAACGGTCTCCGCATCTTCGTGATTGCTGAGCTCGGAACTCACGTGGATCCGGGATTTCTGGATGGGAGGCTTCATCACCACGGCGGAATCGTCTTCCTGGTTATCGCGCTGGGCGCGATCGTTGTGCTCCTCGGGATTCTGCATCGAGGCGAGAGTCGGCTACAGTTACTCAACGCCTCCACCGGGCCGGGATAATTGCCCATCACCCAGTCAGCGAGTTTTAAGCACAGAACTTAATCAAAGCAGGACCGAAGCAGGAGCCGTAAGAAAGACAGGGCCTGGTTTGCGAGCGAACATACTCGCAAAGCAGGCCCGTTGTTTGTGCCGTTAACCTACGATTTTGTGGGCTTTGCTAACTTGGAGCGGAGGAACATAGCCCCGAAACATGTGAGTCCGGCTGCGAGCAGGTAGACCGCAGCAGAGCCGCCCTCGGGCACCCGTAAAGACTGCCCCCGGGCCCGTTCAGCAGCACCCGCTGCTGGAACCAGACAACAGATCGCGACGACTGCCAGCCACCATTTCTTATTTCTATTATTCATGCGGTACTCCCTCTAGATTCGGTAAAGTTAGCGAAGCGCCTTGGGGAAGGGAGTATGGGGGATAGTACTTCCAAGCGGTTCTTTACGAACCTGGTTATATTTGACTGTATCTGCAATTTGCTGTCAAGATGATACTTTTTGCGACAGTTGCATGAAAGTGCAACCTCCCGCATTTGTCTCTTTTTAGCCCTCAGTCCACCAAAGCGTTCCCCAACCGGCGCAGCCGGGATAAGTCCGACTAGGGTCGATAAACGATAAACGGAAGGCGATCAATGAGAACCAACCCATCCCGGTTTTTGCTGACGGCATGCGCCCTACTTGGCATCGGCCTTACGTGCTGTCACAAGTAGCTGGCTTCACACTGCACCTCTTTCGATTGGATCCGAAGGTCTTGATTCTTTCCCTGTTTTGAAGGCTGCTGCTCGATCTGAGAGCCGGTCCCATCGACTGCAGTGCTTGGCCGGTGGAGAGGGAGGCAACTCGTAAAGATACGCGTGCGCATTGTAGGCGTGCCTTGTGATGATGCCATATTGACGGCGTGGTTCAGACTGTCGTCGAACTCGACGAATGTGTCTGCGGCCCACAAACGGGCACGCAGATCCTCCCGCGTGACCACCTCTCCGGGATGTTCAACCAGGCAGCGGAGCACCTCGAAGGCTCTGGGCGCGAGAGGGACTTTCTGACCGTCTTTGTGGAATTCCCCGGACGTTAAGTCTAACTTGAAGTCGCGAAAACAAATTCGCTGTGGGGATTGGACGGGAACATGCATGGAGCGGTCCTGCTGAGAGCAAACTCTAGCACAAAGTTATTGAAAAGACTGTGATTACGCGCCATGCGGGTATTGTAGCGTTTCTCCGCAGCGGGCACCGTTCAGCGAGATTTCATGCAACGGTCAGCGACTGTTCATTGCACGGCCCTCTCGGGACGTGAGACACAAGCGTTGTCATGAAAGCGTTGCGCGCGATTCAGGGGAAGGCAACGGGATGCTTCGATTTGGGCAACTCCCTGCTTCATGGCAGTTGGAGGCAAGAAACATACCAGGAGGTTGTCATGTGGACACGCACACAACGGCAAACGTTTCTTGCCGTGTTCTCATTTGTGATCTTTGTTTTACTGCCCACAGCTCATCCGCTTCACGCACAATATGTCACTACCACGGTCGGCACCGGGACCAGCCAATGGGCCTTCGCCGTTAACCCGGCGACCAACAGAATCTACGTATCCAACTACGGTAGCAACAACGTGACGGTGATTGACGGAGCCACCAACTCGACCGCCACGGTAAGCGTCGGGAGTGGCCCCGGCGCCGTGGCTGTCAACCCGGTGACCAACAAGGTTTACGTGGCTAATCCGTTCGACGGCACCGTCACCGTCATTGACGGAGAGACTAACGCGACCACGACGGTCAGCGTCGGGAGTTACCCCAACGCCGTGGCTGTCAACCCGGTGACCAACAAGATCTACGTGACCAACGAAGGCAGCAACAACGTCACGGTGATTGACGGAGCCACCAACTCGACCACCACGGTCGGCGGTGCGTACGAACCCGCTGCGGTGGCCGTGAACCCGGTCACGAACAAGATCTACGTGGCCAACGCAACCAACACGGTCATGGTGATTGACGGAGCCACCAACTCGACGACGACGATCACTACTGGAAACGGGCCCAGCGCGCTGGCCGTCAACCCGGTCACCAATAAAATCTACGTGGCCAATACCGGCAGCAGCACCGTCACGGTGATTGACGGAACCACCAACTCGACCGCCACGGTAAGCGTCGGGAGTTACCCCGGCGCCGTGGCTGTCAACCCGGTGACCAACAGAATCTACGTGCCAAACTGTGGCTCTGCCTGTGGCGGCAGCGGCAACGGCACCGTCACAGTGATTGACGGCGTGTTCAACTCGACCACCACAGTCAGTGCCGGGAACGATCCCTACGCTGTGGCTGTCAACCCGGTGAGCGACAAAATCTACGTGAGCAACTACGGAAGCAATAGCGTGACGGTGATTGATGGGGCGACCAACGCGGCCAGCACGATAAGTGTCGGGACCTTCCCCCGGCCTGTGGCTGTGAACCCCGTGACCAACAAAATCTATGTGGGTCATTTCATTGGCAACAAAGTCGAGGTGATCGACGGAGCCACCAACTCGACCGCAACGGTCGGCGCCGGGAGCGACGCTCAAGCCGTGGCTGTCAACCCGGCGACCCACAGAATCTACGTGGCGAACAGCAACAGTAGCAGCGTGACCGTAATTGATGGCGCGACTAACTCCGCCACTACGGTCAGCGCCGGGACTGGACCCTGGGCCGTGGGCGTCAACCCACTAACCAATATGATTTACGTGGCCAACTATCAAAGCAACAACGTCACCGTAATCGACGGAGCGACCAACTCCACTAGCACGGTCACTGACCCGAGCGCTGGCAATCCCATCGCCATAGCCGTGAACCCGGTGACCAACAAGATCTACGTGACCAACTACGGAAGCAACAGCGTCACGGTGATTGATGGAGCCACCAATTCGGTCGCCACGGTCAGCGCCGGGACAAGCCCTTGGGCCGTGGCCGTGAACCCGGTCACCAACAAGATCTACGTGGCCAACTACACGGCCAAGAGCGTCACAGTGATGGACGGCTCGACAAATTCGACGACCACAGTCGCTGTCGGGACCAACCCCTCCGCCATAGCCGTGAACCCGGTGACCAACAAGATCTACGTGACCAACTACGGAAGCAACAGCGTCACCGTGATTGATGGGGCGACTAACTCAACCGCTACCGTCAGCACCGGCCCATCCACCTACCCCGGGTCTGTGGCCGTAAACCCGGTGACCAACAGAATCTATGTGGCCAACGAGGTCGGCAACAACGTCACCGTGATTGACGGGGCCACCAATGTGACCACCACGGTCAACGCCGGTAGCCTGCCCATCGCCGTGGCCGTGAACCCGGCCACCAACAAGATTTACGTGGCCAACTTCAACGGCAACAACGTTACGGTGATTGACGGAGCGACCAACTCCATTACTACAGTCAGTGCCGGGGCCAACCCGATGGCCGTGACCGTGAACCCGGTGACCAATGAAATCTACTGCGCCAATCAGAACAGCGCCAACGTCACGGTGATCGATGAGCAGCAAGTGCAACCCATACCGTTGGAAGCTGACATCGCGCCTTTGGCCGACAATGTGAGTGGCAGCCTGGCCCCGGCATTCGCCTTCGCAGCGGAGAGCAACTTTGCGCCGTTCGCGCCCGATCCCGATAACCTTTTCTTCCAAGTGGACACCTGGCAGGGACCGTGGACCGCAGCTACGGCACAAGGTTATGGATCTTATGCTGGCACGACAGCCGTCTTACAGCCGGGAGTCCATATCCTGTATGCCTACGCGACCGACGGTCAGGATGCCACCGCGACCATGGGCTCGAGCGCAAATGGCTCAGGAACCAGTCCTCTGATCAGCAACATCGCCGCTTACGTGTTTCTCGTTTCTCCGCCCTCGGCCTCGCTTTCGCCCGGCAGCCTCAGCTTCGGCAACCAGGCGATGAACACGGCGAGCGCGTCGCAAATGGTGACGCTCACCAACAACAGCGGCGGACCGCTCACCATTGCCGGAATCGCCGCGAGCGGCGATTACAGCGCCTTCGACAACTGCCCGGCCACGCTCCAGGCGGGCCAGAGCTGCACCGTCGAGGTTACCTTCACGCCCACCGTCCTCGGGGCGGATAACGGCACCCTGACTGTGACGGACAACAACCTGGGTATCGATGGAACCACCCAAACCGTCAGCCTGATGGGCACGGGAGTACTGGCAGCCCCGACAGCCACCTTGTCGCCGACGAGTCTCAACTTTGGGAATCAGCTGGTGGGTACGCAGAGCACCCAGCAGGCGGTGACACTCACCAACAGCGGTGGCCAGACCCTCACGATCTCGTCGATTCAGGTGACTTCCAATTTCCTGCAGAGCAACAACTGCGGATCGAGTCTGGCGGCGGGTTCGAGCTGCACGATCTATGTCGTCTTTGCGCCGCTCGGAGTCGGATACAAGACTGGGGCGATCTTGATCACTGACAACGCAGCAGGCAGCCCGCAGGCGGTTGTGCTCAGCGGTACGGGGGCAACCACCGTCACAGTGACGCCCACCAGCTTGTCGTTTAACAAACAAGCGATCTATACCACCAGCGCCGCCAAGAAGGTGACTGTCAAGAATACCGGCGGGGGTGGGCTGATCTTCTCCAGCATCGCGATTTCCGGGACGAACCCCGGCGACTTCGCGCAAACCAACAACTGTACGGGGACGATCGCTTCCGGCAGTTCCTGCACGATTCATGTCACGTTTACGCCCACCGGCGGCGGCACGCGAACCGGCGTGTTGACGCTGACGGACGACGCTATGGACAGCCCACAGACCGTGGCGCTGTCGGGCACAGGGGTCGTGCCAGTGACACTGACCCCGGCGAGCGCTACCTATGTGGCGCAGAAGGTAGGCACAACCAGCAAGCCGAAGACGTTTACGCTGACTAACGCGCAGACCGTAACTCTGACCGGCATCAGTATCTCAACGACCGGAGACTTCGCGGTCTCGGCAACGACCTGTGGCGCGAGCCTGGCAGCCAATGCTAAGTGCACGATCAGTGTGACGTTCACGCCCACACAGACCGGGACGAGGACGGGACAGTTGCGCGTGAGCGACAGCGCTAGCAACAGCCCGCAAACGTCGAGTCTAACGGGCACCGGCAAGTAGCCCTAACTGGCGTTGGTGAAACCAGGTCCTGTCCCAAAATGTGGAGCGCAAAGAACCTCGCGCTTCGCGTTGCTGCTGTTTCGCCGATTCCGGGAGCAGGGCAGCCATTAAGGTGTCCGCGTCCACGCAAAAAACGGGATAAACGAAACCGTCCACCAAGCCTGGTGGCGCACGGCTAGGCGGCGTGTGGCGAGGCGGGGCTTGCCGGCGGTCAACATCGGCGGCATCTCCGGATTTGGCTCCCCGGAGTTCTACGTCTCCGGTGAATACCAGAATGCAGTTTCAACTTGTGGACAACGTCAGCAAGATCGTGGGCAAACACCTGTTGAAGTTCGGTGTTAACTTCGAACATATCCGTTTCGCCACCGAGCAGCCGCCTGTGGCCCGTGGCGAGTAAGATTATTTCAGCACGGCTGCCATGTGTCCCGATTCCATCACGTACACAGGGTTTGGCGTTTCCGACTACCTGGCCGGCCAAATGGGCTGCGCGGCACTTTCCAATATCGCCGGCACTGACGACGCGCGATGGGATCGCTCGGTGTATGGTCAGGACAGCTGGAAGCTCACGCCGCGGCTGACGATCAACGCCGGCCTTTCGTTACGATTATCTTCACAAGGACGCCAGCGATCAGCATTATCTTTGGATGGGGCGAATGGCGACGGTTTTCGGGATCGCCCTTTCTGTGGCCGCCGCCTATGCCGCGACCCACTTCAACAACATCATGGACTTCCTGCAGTTCGTCTTCGCTTTCGTCAATGCTCCGTTGTTTGCCACCTTTCTGCTGGGCATGTTCTGGAAGCGCACGACCGGGCACGCTGCTTTCGGAGGATTGCTGTCGGGAACGGCGGCTGCGGCAATCCACCAGGCCTGGCTTTGCCTGTCGGGGCGGTACCGGGTATCAAAGGTGGTTGGCTGGCAATCGTGCATGTCTATCCCAGCGAAATGGCGGAGAATTTCTGGACGGCCATTTGGGCCTGGAGCGTGTGTTTCGGGGTCACGATCCTGGTGAGCCTGCTTACGGAGCCCCGCAGAGAAGAGGAACTTGTGGGACTGGTTTACTCGTTGACCGAGCGAATCTCAGACCGTCACTTGGCCTGGTACAAAACGTCGGCAATGCTGGGCATTGCAGTGCTGGGGCTGGCGCTGATACTGAACATTGTCTTCCGATAGGAGTCTTTTGGTAGGAGCCGCAATGGGACTTGATATTCGTTTGCCGATCGGCTTGCTCTTTAGCGTCCTCGGACTGCTGCTGGCGGGATTTGGCGCCGTTAGCGAAAAGGGGATTTACGAGCGTTCGCTAGAAGGACAACTGGGTAGGCGAAATTGGCCAAGGATTCGCAACGGTGAGTGTTGTTGTCCAACAGCCGCCCGTAAAGCACGAAGCAAAAAATGAAGGACTTTGTCTCGTGGCTCGGACGCCAAGGACGCTCTCCCGCAGAGGTCATGCTGAAGCAAAAGCTGGAGAAAATATTGGACAAGGCAAATCGCACGAGGACGTGACCGAAAAGGCTATGCAAACAAATCAGCGGGAAGCGATCTCCGAGGGTCTCACTGACTCGGAGTTTGGGCCGCTTTGTGGGAGTGCTTATGTTGCCCCGCTTGCGCAGCAGCAGCAGCTTTCACGGCTGAAGGCTGCGTGATGGTCGCACCTAGCGCAAAGGGGTCTTTTCCTTCAAGTACCGACGACGCAACGAAACCAAGAAATATCATTCCGCTCAGCAATCCCAGGGTCGAAAATCCTCCTTATGCTGGACTGCCCAGTTGAACGAGTTGGACACTCGCCGTTTCGACCCGGTAGCCGAGCTTGCGCAGTTCCCGGACCATCTTCTGCGTGCGTTTGCGTTTCCTGGTTTCGATCACCGCCGGACCCCGTTCTTCATAACGCACCTGCCGGTGCAAAAGGATCCAAACTAGTTGACAAAGACGATGGGCAATTACCCCGATGGTTTGATTATGTCCCATGCGTGGTACGTGGCGGCGATACACGATCTCGAAGATGCTTCCTTTGGTCTTCACCGCGGCGTTGGCACATTGATTGAGCAGTCGGCGCATCTGGCGGTTACCCTTCGGCGAGCGGTGGCTGTAGTTCACTCCAGCGCTCTCGTTGTCGCCCGGGCATGCGCCTACCCACGACGACAGCCGCTTGGCCGAATCAAAGGTGGCGGCTGTGGGACCGACTTCGGCAATGATCTGCTGCGCCGAATCCACTCCCAGGCCGGGTACCTCCGCCAGCCGCTTCACAGCATCCTCATGGGGGCGGAGCAGATTCGCGACCTCCTGATCCAGTTGGCCAATCTGCTGCTCGAGGAATGCCAATTCCTCCAATGCCATCTTCAGCAGCCGCCGGTAAACAGGGTTGAGCTCGCTGCAGGCGCCCAGCGCGTCGCACAACTGCGCCGCCGTGGCTCGCAAGCCCTTATTCGCCATGGCGGCTAGAGCTGCCGGGTCGGTTTCCCCATCGGCTAGCGCTTGCATCATACGTCGTGCGCTGACCCCCAGCAGATCGGAAACCAAGCTGGACAACTTGATATGGGCCTCTTCCAAAAGCGCCTCCAGTTGGTTCTGCATCCGCCCTCGCAGCCGCGTCAACTGAAGCTTGCGGCGCGTCACCGAGCGCCACAATCGTTGTTCGGGATCGGGCACGAAGCTCAAGACCAGTTCCTGGGCCACCAGCCGTTTCACCAGTCGTTCGGCATCAGGAAAATCCTTCTTTCGCCCTCGCCGCCCGCGATTCGACAGCGCTTGCGCTAGATGCAGCTTTCCCGACAGCGGGCCAGCCCCTTCTCGTTCCAGGCAGGTCGGCCTCCAGTACCGTTCCAGGGCTCCCCACACCGGTTGCCAATATTGCGCCGTGGATTCCATCACTACCTCATCCACTTCCCGTTCCAGCAGCCATTCGGCCAGTAATCGCAGATGCTCGGGGCTCGCGCCAAAACGCCTCCGTTCAAACTCGTACTCGCCTTCCACCTCCACGTCGGCCACCACCACAGCCAACATCTTTTTATGCACGTCGATTCCCGCTATCCTATAAGCCATAAGCTCCTCCTGGCGGGAGCGGAGAGCGTGCCAAAAGTTACCTTTAGCAGGGTCACAGGCTATCGCCGCTCCCGCTTGGAGAGAGGCAACGCCCAATTATTTGCTCAACTACGCACGCTCCCGATCAGACACACGAACAGCCTCGACCGCTCCAGTGGGGATTCGACCTCATCGCTCCCGCCGCTACCCATTCTGCCGGATACTCGAAGCAATTTTCATGAACTTTTGCGGGCCGCAGGCCCTAGAAGACACACGAGAACGACTGGCTTCCAGGGAACGAGAATGTACATCGCAGACCTCCGGGGACGAAGAGCGGTTTACGATTACAAATATTATACTGCGAATTCCCAAGAACTTTTTTTGTGAAAATCGTGCTCGTCGTGAATCATGACGGCGTTCTCCACCAGAGATTCTGACCGTTGCCGGGTTGTGGCTTCAGAACACGCGAATAGGAAATCGCATCCATTCCACGCCTGGCTGGCGCAAGCCGAGGAAATACGAACCCGGAGAGATCCCAGCGAGATTGACGTCAACCCTCAGGACCACAATGTGATCTTCGAGTTTAGCCGTGGCACTTGTACGGAAAAGCTCAGCGCCGTTCGGATTGATGAGCGCTACATCGTACGCCCCCTCGTTGCTTCCGATTGGCAACTCCAAGTTCAGATTCCTTGCATTACGAGGAAGCTCCAATGACGGCTGTCTAGACTCGGGTGGGTTTTCCCCGCGCGCCGCAGCGCGGCCGCGCAGATCGAGGATCACAACCGCCGCGGTTTGCCCCGATGGCCGACTTCGCACCCACAACAATCCGCCGAACGCAAATAGCAGAACCGCAGCAGCAGCCAGCCAGACTTGAATACGCCGCCGCTGGCCTGCCGCTTCTCTCCGGAACCTGTTGAAGTCCTGGAAGCACGGGCTGCAAGCACTGAGGTGGTCGAACCAAGGCGCCGTTTGCGACAGCGGCAATTTGTGGGAAGCGATGCCCCTGAGGATGGACGAGTCGGGGCACCCTACGCGCTCTGGGTTTGGAAACTCGCGCGATAAACCCCGCGCCAGCACATCCAGGACGCGCTTCTCTTCTTCGACGGAATAGCCTTGTTCGATCAGATCGTGCCTCTCACCAACCCTGCTTCAATACCAACGGCCAAGTTTACCGCGAGCCGTGCGCTGGGCCTAGGCCCCGCTCGAACCTCACGCCGCACTGCCAAATCGGGCACGGAGCCGCCCAAGTGCGTAACGAAATCGAAGTTTAGCTTGCGGCTCGGTCAGCCGCAGATATTTTGCGATTTCCTTCCAGGAATAACCAGCCAGCCGTGCCATCGAGACCGTACGTGTCCAGTCATCCATGTTCTCGATGGTTTGCTTGACCTGAATCGAACGATCCAGATCCGCCACCGCCTTCGAATCATGGGCATGTCGCAGCCGCTCAAGATCGCGGCCCAGCGGAAGATATTCCACCATCTCTCGTCTTCTGCGTTCCCGCCTCACGGCGCGATTGAAGCGATGGTGAAATGCTCCGAAGAGATAGGCCTCCAGGTTCAGTATCGCCGGCCTTTTCCATTTGAACGACGCATGGTTTTTGCGACGGACAGCAGCACCGACTCCCACACACCCGTGGCCAAAACCATCGTGTCATCAGACGTTTTGTTTGCCAGCTCTTTGCGCGCGTGCGCCTGAATCCGCGGCCATAGACGGCACGCAACGATTGCCAATTCGCTGACGTCATCCTGGCCTCGCGCTTCAGCATTCTGAAGGAAAGCGGAAAGAACCCATTCAGGGCCCAATTCGCGGCTGGACATCGGACAGGCCTCACCTCTTACATGATTAGTGCTAAGGCCAGAGATTACCAAGAGCGTGACATTCGACATGAGGCGGTGTCAAGGCCCGGTGCACATCGGTGACGTTCAAGCTGCTCGCGTAAACAGCTCGAGGGTGCGGTTTTTCCATTCCAGGTTAAAGCGCTGGAAGATGGAATAGATGATCCGGTCGACGCTGGCTACGTTCACAAAGCACACCATGGGCCAGGTCCGGCGGCGCACTTCCACCAAGCAACGCTCGATGATGTTGGTGGCGCGCAGCTTCTTCCACAGACGTCGGGGAAAGCTGAAGAACGAAAGCAACTCCGGCAGATCGCGCTCCAGTCGCCGCACCATGGGACCGTAGTCGCGTTGCCAGCGACGACGGAACTCGCGAAAGGCCGCTTCCGCCTGGCGTCGGCTGTCGGCCCCATAGATCGCCTGGCATCCCGCTTCACCTCGTCATAGTCGCGTTTGCGCACGTGCTCCAGAATGTTCCGCATCTTGTGCACCCAGCAGCGCTGATGCAGCACCCGCGGGTAGACCGTCGGAATCGCCGCCGCCAATCCCGCACAACCGTCGGTGACGATGAGCAGCAAGTTCTCGCCCCGCAGCCCGCGCCGATACAGATCCCCGAGCAACCCCTCCCACGCGCTTTGGCTTTCGCCCGTACTGCGCAGAAAGGCCAACAGTTGCCGCGTGCCGTCGCGCCGCACCCCGTAGGCCACCAGCATCTGCACCCGCTGCTCGCCGCTCCGCGACGCACCCGCAAACTCACGCCATCCAGAAACAAGTACGCCCACTCGTCTGCCAGCGGCGCCTGATGGAACTGGCGCACCGCTTCGTCCAAGTCGCGCGTCAGTTGCGAGACGGTTTGCGCACTCACCACTTCTCCGGTCAGCAGGCCCACCACTCGTCCGACTTGCCACGTCTAGATCCCGCGCAGAAACGCTTCCCGGATGAGCAGGCAGACCTCGTCGGCTCGCCGTTGAAACTTCCCGATGACCTGGGCAGAAACCCGCGTTCGCGGCTGCGCGCAATGCGCAAGCGCAGCGTCCCAAAGCGGGTGACAAAATCCCGCAGGTAGTATCCGTTGCGATGATCCTGGCGGGCCGACCATCGGCCATAGCGCCTATCCACCATATACCGGTCGCGTTGCCGCTCGCTCAATAACTCGAAGAACTTCTTGGCCGCCCGCTGTGCCTCGCCTTGCAGGTCGCCCCAAAAACTCTCCTTCAGCTCCTTCACAAAATGTTGGAAATGCTCGGTGATCGGGATTATCTTCGCCATGGGGTGTAGGTCTCCTTTCGGATCGGCTCCTGCTCGTCAGGCAAATAGCTAACTTACACCCTCTCGCTTTTACACAATCGACTTTACGTCACCTGCACATCTTGTCCCGGTGCACATCTCTCCCCGGTCGCAGAGCATACTGTCACGCCGACGAGATTGCAGCCCACCGCGTCTGGGCAGCGCCGTGCAGAAATAAAAAATCTTTTTGATACTTTTTCTTCCCCGCCGGTTCCTTTACTAGATGTAGGGCAATTACCGATTTTTGCCGTTTGGCGAAAGGGGTATGGAGCTGTGTTCCCCCACATCGAAGTACGTTACCTTCGCGCAGTCATTGTTTTGGCCGAGGAATTGAACTTTACGAACGCCGCCGACCGATCGCACATCACCCAATCCGCGCTCAGCAGGCAGATCACTGAGATTGAAGAACAGCTTAGATTTCAGTTGTTTACCCGCGATAATCGGCGGGTTGTCCGAGTGGATCTCACCGACGCAGGCCGCGTCTTCGTCGAAGAAGCCCGCGCTTCACTCTTGCATATGGAGCGGGCCATTCATCTTGCTCGTGTCGCCCATGATGGAGGAGACAACGATTTGATAATTGGGCACTCGCCCCACGCCGATCAAGCCTGGGTGTCGGCCCTTCTTGCAATTCGTCTTCCCCTGTACCCCAAGCTACGCCTTCGACTGATTAGTCAGTTCTCAATCGAATTGGTTCGAAGCGTCATGGCCGGCGAACTGAATCTGGCGCTGGTAACGGCACCGCCGGAAAACTCTCAGATCACGTCCGTGCCATTCGTTCTGACGCCGCTCTACGCGGTTCTCCCACAGACCCACGCGGCGGCCCAAAAGGAACTCATCATGCTCCAGGACCTGGCGAACGACGAATGGATTCTACTGGCGCGGCGAGTCCATCCCGGCATTCATAGCGCAATCATGGACGCGGCACGGCGGGGTGCAATCGCTCCGAAACACGCGCACGACGTTATTACGGCCCAGCAGGCGGTTCACTTGGTATCGGAGAACGTTGGCGTGGCCGTCCTCACCAAACCGGTCCTTGGTGCTGGCGCTGAAGGCGTACTGATAAAGCCGCTTTCGGATACATCATTGTGTTTCCCAACGTGCGTGGTTATGAGAACCGACGAAAATTCCCGATTGGCAAACGAGTTCGTCCGCTCTTTCCTCCGCAAATACGCACCCCAATGCCTGCCATCAAAGCAAATGGACTTGTGGCTGTCCGCCTGAGTTACCAGATAGAAAGCGGCAATCCCGGCACCGCGCTATTAACAACACAGTGTTGCCGGTACGGAGTGTGCCACGTCTAGGTGCTCCTAACTTCCCACCCGCGCGGCCCGTCGTAACTGAAACCGAGAAAGAACTCTACAGCCCTGTTCTCGTCCCTCCCACGCAGATGACCAGACTTGCCGGGAACGAAGAATACTTTTATTCCATCACCAATCTCGATTAAGCCAGCCTCGGGTCCGGAGATGGAAACAATCGTTCCTTTCAGTCGAGCAAGTTTCTCCGGCTTTCCCCAGAAGTCTTGGTCGGAATTCCAGCTACCGAGCTCTGAGTAATGAACCAACTGCGTCAGTCCGTTGCCGTGGCCAATCCATTCGAATGATCCCCTTCGTGTCCGCCTCAACCGACTCCTCTTGCGACATTCCTCCAAGTTTTCTGTCATCAGACTCGATGAGAGGGAAAACCCTTGCAGCGCCTTTAGCGAATAGAGGACATAGAGGTAATATACTGCATCAATTTCAGAGCTGTTGGATTTCCAATAAGAGACTCGCTCTATTACCTGATCGATAGATCTGACTGGCTGTGCTCTTCTAACGGCCTGTACCCACAATCGAAGATTTCTACGGTCGTTCGGTTCCTCAATCAGATTCTGCTCAAGTAGTTCGACGACGCGCGCGATTTCATTACTGGGTAGCCGATCCCATCGTCTTTCACGTCGCGCCACATACGCATAGACGAGCTGCCGACGAATAGTCGGTCGATACACATCTTGTCGAGTCAACAAATTGTTCCAGCCCTGCAAGACGGAGTCGAAGTTGCCGTACAGTGAATCGAGTTCACACGACATTTCTCGACATGAGAGCTTTGCTTTTCTCCTTCGCGAAGTTTTCTGGCTTGTTCCAGCAAATCCTCGGCAACATCAATGCTTTCACGGACCGATTTGTGAACGTATGGACTGGTTACGATATCTTGCCCGGAGTGAGCCCCTAATACGACTTTCGCAAACTCAACGAGGCGAAAGAGCATCTGGATATGGCTAACGTAGCCGTGCTCATCATTGGGCTGTTTTAATCGCGCAAGTTCGAACTGCTCGGCTGCCTTAGCCGCCGTTGACACACACTGTTCCAAGTCATTCTTTGTTGGGGCGGGCACTCCCTTTTGCATTAGATCATAAACCTGATTCCGAAGAGCCATTCCCTTCATGTGATAAAGAACGTGGTCTTCGGGATCGAGTTGCAGCGCTTGATCGAGAGCCTGAATCGCGTTCTCGAAGTCTCGCATCTCGATCGAATAGAACCGACCCAAATGTCCCCAGAAGTGCGCCTCCAGAGGGAATAGCTCTGTAAGCATGATGAGGGTCGTTAGGCGGCCCTCAGTAGACGGTATGTCTTGCACCAGCTGCGAAAAATGTCCTCCGCCAATCTGTTCGGGAGACTCCTTCCCCAAGGGTCTCGATCATCGCGGTAGAGAAAACACCTTGAGATCGTCATCAGCAACTCGGCACTTGGACTGGGATCGTCACCCCTACAGAATTCAGCAAACGAACATGCCCAAGTAGATAAATTCTGTTTCCACACGCGATCATCGGAGATATTCGGCGCCAGAATACGTTTGATGATCTCCCTCGCGATGAGATCATGCGCCGGTCGCCATTGATTGCCAGATGTAACCCGCAATAGCTGCCGTATGTGATCGGGTAAAGCTTTGGCAAGGTCCACATGTGCCGACTTGGGGAGGCTAAGTAACGAGGAAAATGCACCCGAAGCGACTGCCTGTTGACCGTAGTGGTATGCAAACGACAGATATAACAACACCTTCCGCTGTTCCTCGGTGGCATCATGCAACCTGGCGTCAACGTATCGCTCTAGTCCCTGGAACTCCTCTTCAAACGTTTCCAGCGCAAAATAAAAAGCTGATCGCTCTTCCTGGGTGCCTTGCGCAGCCAGTTCCAGGAGGCGTGTTCTACGGTCTGGCTTTGCTTCGGAAAGTCGGTGCGCAAATCTTGTAGATTCTATGATCGAGAGATCGGATTTAACAAAGAAAGAACGGTCTCGTTCCTCCTGGCTTGTGAAACGCCGTAAGACTTGAAGGAAGACGACGGGCACTTGGCGGGCTCTAACGATCGAATACAGGTCTTCGGCCACGGTCTCCTGAATCTCTGCGCCTTCAACTAATATAAGAGCGGGCAGGCCAGTCAATTTGTAGATAAGTTCAATACGCTGGGCAGTTTCTTCTGGGATTGTCTGTCGTAGCGCCACAGCGGGAAACTCAAGGTGCACATTCCAAAGCATCCTACGTCCTACGGTTGAGCCACCGGCTCCAGGCGAATGATAAATGTTGATCCGCGTAGCACCTCTGCCGCGCCTATCTGCGCCTCCTCCCAAATCTTGACGTACGGCCCTCTGAATCCGGTCCGAATTGTCGCGGTCCACATCACAATGCAGGCCCAGTTCGAACCAAGTGATTTCTTTGCCCTTATAAAAAGCCAGGCAACTTTCGCGGTCCTCGTCAGCCACTGTGCCAGCGTTGGTGCCCACGAATTCGAGTTCTTCTTCAAGGTACTTTTCATCTTCAGCGCTCAGCCTAACCTGTATACCGCTCTTGGTCGGCAGTAACACTCCGTCCGCCTGGCAGTTCATTGTTCTTGCCAAAGGCAGCCACCAGCCCTTCGGCTAGGTGGTTCGCTTCAATGCTGACCAATCGCGCTCCGTAACGGTCTCTTAGTCTTGTCGCCGCTCCCGCGGATGGACTCGCAACAACAAAGTCGATCGCTGCTCCAAAGGCGTTTAGCGCAGTAGAAAACACAGCCTCTACATATTCCTCGTTGTCCCAGATACTTACGATGGTGACCGGGCAAGACTCGCGATGTTTTGCAAGTCCACTTAGCTGGTCTTGCAGATCCAGACCATACTTACCCTTCCAATCAATCCACGAAGGCCCTGCTAGGGTGCTTGCACGCCGAGTCAAGCCTCGACCGTAGTACCAGCAGCACGATGTGAAGGGGCGTATGGCAGGTCTGTCGCCAAGCGCCACTTCATGCAGTGAGCAACGCTTCCGGATAAATGGCTGAAGAACTTCCCCAAGTCCCGCGTCTGCCCCTTCTGGGTCAAAGTCAACGATTAAGCTCCAACAAACAGAGGCCAATCCGGTGGCCCGCTTAGCCTCATCATGAAGAAAAGGCCCGGCGACAAGAATGTATACACGGTTGGACTCAAACGCATGGGTGGCAGCCAGTAGGCACTCCCATGGCGTTGAAGGATTGTCAGGAATTTCGAGACTCTGCTTGATCGAAGCACCGCCACGAACCCAGTGACGAATCAATTCCTGCTCGTCGGATCGCGCCTCGTCATTCGTCGTGCCCCGACGCCAGTAAATAACATATCGCCGAACCTTTTTCCCAACATCCACCGTAGCCTGAAACGGTCCGCGATGCTCTCGACGTATCTCTATCACACCATAGCTCTTTCCCTGATACTGAATCGGCACGTACACAAAACGCGGGCACGGGTGAACTTTAGGGGCAACGGCGCTTTGGTATTCATTGTCGTCGGATGAGACAGTTAATCCGTACAGATCCTTCTTGCCATCGGAATGCGCCTTGACGCCAAGGACAATATAAGAATCATTTCCTCTAGGAGTGTTGGCCATCGAGAGGACATCTTTGATAAAGTCGGCGCGACCCTCCTCTTCCTGAAGTCTGTATGGGTCGCGTTTGAAATCAATTTGCGGCCCTTCCGGCTGCGCCAGCAACCAAGTGAATAATTCATCCGTAATCATTTCGTGTCCTTCCGGCAACGCTGCATTTAAGAATCGGCTCTAGGCCATCTGAACTCTGAACTGTAGTGCGCCGCCTAGGAGCTAGTCAATTGCGCAGAGAGAGAGTTGCGCAGAGAGAGTTCTGAATCGGTACAGGATGTACAGGATGCTGTGTCCACACACCACGTAAGGTTATACGCGCTTCGGGCCGCATATTGGCCGCCCCGTGTTTTCGCTTCCATCGCGTGCTGTATGGCGATCCGCACATTCTGTGCTGCAATATGCTTTGATCGGCTTGCGACAAAAGTACTCCTTATGAGGTCTTACCTCTAGACCTTTAACCGTCCGTTTTCGGCTCATCCCAAAACCGCGCGTACCGGTTCCCAAACTTAATCGTCCGCGCCGTCTTCGTCACGATGTGCCTCTTTCCGTGACCCACTAACGGACGGGTTCGGAGTCAACCTAACAGCCGCAGGCTAGCGTCAAGGCACTTTTCGCGGCATAAACGATGATTCCCTACGGGCTGCCCCTCATTTATTTCACGGTTGCCTGTGACGCCGCGCCTTCAGTGCGGCTGTTCCTGTTGCCTCTCTCGCCCCCGCCGTGGGGGCCACTTCAAGAAACGAGGCAAACACATGACGACGAAGACTCTCAGCACAAGCGATCTCGCGCAGTTCACCGGCAGCGAAACTTGGTATCGGCACGGGATCAACCGCAACGTTCTCTACACCGACGGCGCGCAGCACGTTGCCGAGCACGGCGGAGCGTACTGGCTTCTGGACGAAATCGCGATCATCCAGCCCTACAACAAGGCTGTCGCCGCCGAGGAATTTCAAGTCTGGAAACTCGCCGTGCGTCCCGACCGCACCGCCACGCTTACGTGCGACGATGGCAACGGCAATATCGTGTTCACCAAGGAGATCGAGCACACCGATTTCCCGCTGGATGAAATCACGCTGTACTTTACCAACAACGTGATCCACTTGCCCAGCGAGTACTGACCAGCGCCAAGCCCGCGCTGGCGTCCTCGCTGGCGCGGGTTGCGTACACCAAGAGCACGGGCGAATCGAGTGAGTTGGTGCCGACCGCCGTCTACGGCCCGATGGCGGACAGTGCGTTTGATGATTTTGGGTCGAAGTTACTTTCGCAGCTTGCTGTGTCAAGGGCGGAGCAAAAATAGACCACTGGGCCGGAGTAAAAGTAGACCAGGGGAGTATGAAGGCGAGTTCGCCGTCACGGGTGGCACGGACGGGAGTCGAGGTGGGGATCAGGAATTCGGTGGTGAGCCTCGTTTTCGCTTGCTCTGCTTCAGGCGGTGGTTCCCCAAAAAACTACGACGCAGCAAGACGGGAGTATGAAATTCGTCCTGGAGCTCCAGCCCGAGTAGTCAGATTATTTCCACTCTGGCTTTGTATTTTTGCCACTAGTTGGCAGTTCAGCAACGATCCGCTGTGTTAATATGAATTCGGTATGAGCGTGCGTGCCGAATTTGTAGGCGGTTTGGGGGCGGTTCCGCCAGGAATAGCGCTCTCTCAGGCAACGGATGCAACCATGTGCATTATATGCAAAACGCGCAACATCGTATAAACATTGGCGATTTTGCATGTTGTTGATTTGGCGAGTGGGGACGTAGTTCAGTTGGTTAGAACGCTGCCCTGTCACGGCAGAGGTCGCGAGTTCGAGTCTCGTCGTCCCCGCCATTCTTTTGAATGGTTTACAGAGAACCGCCAAAACCAATCTGGGTCCGTTTGGGTCCAATAAGAATTTCCGTTGCCGATTGGCGTATCCCTTCCATCAGAACAATCGGAAGAAACGAGCTTCTCGGGCGCTAGTGGATTAGGTTTGATTTGCTGCCCGACAACACACCCCCAGACAGGATGGCATCCACGAGCTTCCCCTGCGCCAAACGTTTGCTTCTCGTGGTTGCCTGAAGATACTTGTTGGTCACATGCAGATCGCTGTGACGCAAGTAGTCGCGGATCATCAGTTGGTGCTCGCCCATCTCCGCCAGCATGGTTCCCACCGTGCCTCAGCGATCACCCAAAACCGGCCACTGATTATCACCTGAAAACCGGCCAACGAGAGTAGCGTCCGGGACATTGATTCCCGCGGAGGCTTGTAGGCTCCGTGGGCATGGCCAATGTCTTGAACGAAGAGAAGAAACAACAAGTCTTAGCTCTGGGACGGCTGGGCTGGTCGCTGCGGCGCATCCAGCAAGCGACCAAGATCCGTCGCGAAACCGCCAGCGCATATCTGAAAGCGGCCGGGATTGTAGTGCGTCTGCCCAGTGGCTGGGGGCGGTGCGAACCAAAACCGGCCAACGAAGTGATCACCGACTTTGGCGCGGCGAAACCGTCCATTCCGGTGATTCCCGATGCCTGCAACCCCAACCCCGAAAACCCTTCCAATAAGGGAAGATCAAAAACAACTTCAAAACCGGCCAACGAGAACGAGGTGATCACCGACTCTGCCGTGGTCCCCGGCCCCAGCGCCTGCGAGCCGTACCGGGAAGCCATCGACCTGGGGATCAACCGCGGACGGAATGCCATGGCCATCTGGCAGGACTTGGTTCCCGAATACGCTTTCGCCAGCAGCTACCAAAGCGTGCAGCGCTTCGTGCGCAAGCGGCGCGGAACGCAAACGCCCGAAGCTCGCGTCGTGATCGTCACCGCGCCCGGCCAGGAGGCGCAAGTCGATTACGGCACCGGGCCGATGGTGCGCGATCCCGAGAGCCACAAGTACCGGCGCACCCGGCTGTTCGTGATGACGCTCGGCTGCAGCCGCAAGTCGGTTCGTCTGCTAACGTTCCGCTCCAGTTCGCGCATCTGGGCTGAGTTGCACGAACGAGCTTTTCGCCGGCTAGGCGGCGTCACGCGCATCGTCGTGCTCGACAATCTGCGCGAAGGCGTACTCGTCCCCGACATTTACGATCCCGCTCTCAATCCTCTCTATTGATTCCATGACAATGTCGGCTCCGTAGACCCGAGTAAACTTGGTGGCGCTGACCAACCAAAGGCTCGGGAGAAAGGAGCCGATAGATCTGAGCCGGATCAGCCTGCACGGGTTTATCGCCGAAGCCATCGAACCGGGCAGCACGATTCGAACCGACGGGTTGAACGCCTACCGGGAGTTGCAGGGATACCTCCACGACCGCCAGGTGCAGCGGCGGCAGACGCCGGGAGACCATCTGCTGCCGCGAGTCCATCGGGTGATCTCGCTCCTGAAACGATGGCTGATGGGCACTCACCAGGGTGCGATTGCCAACGAACACCTCGATGACTACCTCAACGAATTCGTTTTTCGCTTCAACCGCCGTACGTCGGCAATCCAGGTTGGCCTGGCCGGCCTCGTGAATGGCTTTGACCTGTTGCTGGCTGGCTTGGGCGTAGGCATGGATCTGGTCGATGAACGGCTTGGAGATCGCCGTCGCCTGCGCGTTCACCCGTCCCGTGGGCAACGTAGGATCTACTGAAGCTTTTGGGCTGCGGCCACCTGCATCCTGGTTGCGATCGCGACTTTGCGCAGCATGTAATACAAAGTTATCAGCCCGGCTACGAATAAAACCACGAAAAGCACAATGATGCTCCACTGCGGCGCAACCGGCAGTTGATTAGGGCTGAAATAGGGCGCGAGCGCAAGGTTTCGCAGCACGTCGCGCATGACGACCATAGCTGCCACGGTCAGCAAGCCGCAGCTTACGCCGATCAACAGTTGCCGCTTCGGAGACTTGTTAGTTTTCGCCATGATGAGATGCGCAACCGCAGCCAGTGGCAGTAGCATTCCGACCCCTAACAACGCGGTCGCGAATCCATTGCCACCGACAAAGGCCAGTCGCGTCGGACCAGACAATTTCACTAAGAACCAGAACCCCACTCCAAAATTGAGCAGGGTAGCGCCGGTAAACAGCAAGGATCCTTGTTCGATGAGCCACTGGCGATACTCGTCTTCCTGCTTGCGCAGGCCCATCACTACCAACCCCAGTCCGGAAACCGCCAACGCGCCTAACACAAAATGAAGGTACCGTGGCAGAAGGGAAGGTTCTGACCAGTTCAGGTTCCAGCCGCCGGTATTGCTGTGATAAAGGTCCAGCCATCGCTCGGGCGTCAGCATCAGGGTGAAGTTATTGCTGTAGACGAAGGCAACGGTTGCAAGCAGCAATACCACCAGAGTTAGAACTACCGTCGTCCCGCCCTTTTGCCCCTGCTCCTTCATGGAGAAGAAGTAGACGCCGTAGTACGCGAGAACGACCATCCCAATAATGGCCAGCCAGGGCACTCCGATCAGGATCGAACTGGCGTAAAGGAACTGTCCATACATCACCTGGAGAAATAGCAGCGGCGCTACGCCCAGCGTTATGGTGAAGGCAAAAACAGAGGGCAGGAGGCGAGCGAGATCGCCGGCAAGCCGCGCAGAAAATGCCGAACTCTTGCGCCGTATCGCACAGACCAGGGCAACGGCTGTGCCTCCCAACAGGCAGTTCATGAACAAGACGTGAAGAAAGAATGTGAACAGGAGCAGCGTGCGCAGAAGCCAGACCGGCGCCGGCAAAGGCATGGGATCGGGATAAGGAATGGGCATGTTCATGACGATAAATCCTCCTGCTGACTACTGCCTGGGATCGCTCAGATACACGGCCAATGCGTGACCTTCCGCCTCAGTACCAGTAAAAGGCGGCATGTCTGGATTGATGTCCCCCAGCGTTCCGAGCATTCCGACGATTCCCTCGGGATCGGTTCCCTTGAGGTCGAGCGGACGCCGCTGACCGCCAACGCTGTGACACATCGCGCAATGGATCGCGAACACCTGTTGCCCAAGTTCTTTTTCGTTCGCTCCGAACGGTGTTGCCGGCGCAAGTGAGGCCAGATAACTACCCAAGGCTGCGCGGTCATGCTCATCGCCGGCAAACGGTGGCATAGTTTCGCGAATTACAGGCAGGTGCAGCAGAATCGCGCTGCCAAGCTTCACATCCCATCCGCGGGCGAATTTGCGCATCCCGCGATAGCCCGCGACCGAGTGACAAGAGCCGCACTCCATGGCAAACAGTGCCCGGCCATAGGCATGGCGGTCGTCAGTGATGCCTTCGACCCACGGCGAAATCTTGGCGACACCGTTCGCAGTGATACCCTCGATCTGCCCTACTCTTATGTCGTTGGCATAGATGCAGCTGTTTATGACGTAGGGATAGCGGCTGAACTCGCGCAAATATTCGCCAGCGCCCATGACGCTAATCCCGGCAAGCAGCAGCACTGCCACGACCACTGGGTTCATTATCTTCGGCCGGAGAAGCGCGAACACCAGCGCCAGTGCCAGCGCCACCCCGGCACAAACTGCTCCTCCCAGCAGGGCATGTTGGACTGCCGTGTACATCCCGCTGAAATACGCTCGCGAGTAGGAAGGAAGGTCGTGGAAATACCAGCGACTCAGAGGAAGCAGAGATGCAATTCCCAGCACCAGCCACCAGCCCGCCCAACGCACAACCCGCTCCCGCAAAGCAAAAGGTTCCCACATCGCGGTCACCAGCCCGAAGATTCCCGCCAGAGCCACTGCCATGGCGGTACGAATGCACAACGACGGCCAGTAAGTGGGATTGAAGAAGCCGTCCCAGAAGTTTCCGGTTTCGAGCCAGCGTCCGGGCGTGAGCATATAGGTGATAATGCCGTTGATCACCACCAGGCTTGCCCAGGCAGCGACGAAGTAGATCCAGCCGACGATGAGATGAGTTTGCCGGTCCAGAGTGTCCCAGTGATAGGCGTAGATAAGAGCGGCAGCGATCTCGACGAAAAAGAAGACCCATTCGATCGCCCATCCCCAAACGAATGTGTGAATGAGTGAAGAAGTTGCTTCCGGGCTGACCAATCCGATGGTGAACCAGATCCCCACGCCGGTAACCGCCCCAAGAACTACGGTCAGCAGCGCGAAGAACTTGGAATGATGCCTCACGTAGCCCAGCAGATCAGAATCGTTGTGTGAATACGCACGACGTTCGGTTAGAACCAGGTATGCACCGCCGCCGACCGCGAAGTGGGAGATGAAGACGTGAAGCACCGCTACCGCCGCGATCAGCAGTCCGCCAGGAAATCCAAGTTGCCAAATGGGATAGTTCATTCTGTCCCCTGCGTTATCCGTTTAGCATGAGGGGAGTTCATGCTAAAGGGCTGTGACTAGAATCACGCGAGCGCGTGAGCCGTAAGCGGCGGCGCTAAAGGCGCAGATGAAGCAAACGCGGTCCGAGAATCTGCGGTAGAAGTAACCTCCTTCGCAGCTGATAGGCAGCCATTCTTCAGATTGTTCTTGGACCACGCTAGTGCTGTATCGGATGCGCCCCGCACTCATGCAGATAGCCTCGAGATCCGAACTAGGGCGCATTCGATACAGCCGTTTGTAGGAAGCCGCTAGCGGTGGCGGCGGATGCGGGATTCCTTATGGGATGTCAATCGATTTTCGCTTGGAAAGCCTTGCCAGAAGCGGCTTTTGTTGACAAACCGTTATTGAAGCTCATCGATCTAAACTTGAATCCATCGCCTCAGGGTGGCTTCATCGTAGCGCAAGACCGATTCTTCCTCAAGCCTCGACGGTCTGGAAAGTCTGGAACCTCCCAGATTGTTTCCTTCGAGCACGCGAAAGCGTCCGCCGGCTATCGGCTTCGTGCAAACAGGCAACACGGAAGTTGGACGACAGAATGCCTAGTTCTCGTTCTGGACGTTTTTAGGCTCTATACCTTGCTTGGCCAGAATCCTTTGTCGAACAGTTGTTGCAGGGGCTCTTACCTGCTGAACACCCTGATGTTTATCATCTTCCTATGGTCAAGGAACACAGGCTGGGCGACATCATCGCGAACTCCGTTACGCATGGCATCGGGGCGGCGCTCGCTCTCGCGGGAGCGGTTGTACTCGTGGCCACTACGGTGGGTGGGACGGCTTGGCAGATTGCCAGTTGCTTGGTCTTTGGCTGCACATTGGTGCTGGTCTATGTCTGCTCTACTCTGTATCACTCGCTCGTTCGCACCCGCGCACGTCACGTTCTGCAAATCATTGATCATTCGGCAATCTATCTTCTGATCGCCGGAACCTATACTCCCTTCGCCCTGGTGTCGCTGCGCGGGCAGTTGGGACGGCTTCTGTTCGCCATTGTGTGGGGCCTCGCCATCCTGGGAATTCTGTTCAAGAGTTTCGCAATGGGACGTTTCGCCATCGCGTCGGTCGTTGTGTATGTGGGAATGAGTCGGCTGGGCGTGTTCGTGATGCGCCCTTTGCTGCATGCTCTCACGTGGCACGGCATAGTCTGGATTGCGCTGGGTGGCCTGCTCTACACCGTAGGCATAGTCTTCTTCGCTTTCGACTGACCTGACTGGCGAAATTTGTACCAGGTGGAATGAGAAAAAATCCACTTGGAGCCGTCCGCCCAAAGTTAGCGAGTCCCGCCCGTTGTCAAGGAAACAGCGGTTGATTGCAAATCTTCCAATAACTTATCCATGCTGTAACTGTCGACTGTTAGCCAAGGACAAGTGTCTGGCTTCCACCTATCGTCAGAGGAAGCCGCCAGAAGTGTTTCGACGAATGTCCTGACCGCGTCTTCATCGGAGAACCCTAAGGCCTCCAGTCGGCTGTGCGCAACGGACGTTACAGCGACCTTGATGCGAAGGCGGCGGGAATGACCGATCAATTCCACATCGAAAGACGTGCCATTGATCACGGGCTGACCCGTTGCATCGATGCATGGACCCATTCCGTAAATTTTGCCTACTCTCCAATCCTTACTGGACATAACGCCTCCAAAATGATTTTCTCCTGTGGTTTCATTCACTGTGTCACTTGCTGGAGTCGATTCTGGTTCTTGGACTGACGCTCACGTGCCCACTGTGCGATGTCCGCGACGGCCGCTACGGCAGCGGCGATATCCGCCTCGGTGTTGAACGCTCCCACAGAGAATCTGACTCCTCCGTCTGTTTCCTCGATTCCGAGCTGCCTGTGTACAAGCGGCGCGCAATGCAGGCCGGTGCGCGTCGCAATGCTGTAGTCGACGTCGAGCATGACTCCCACATTAGCTGGGTCGACACCTTCCAGGTTCATGAGAATGGTCGAGAGATGGTTGTCGAGATTGTCGCAGCAATAGAGCTTAACGCCCTCGATGGTGCGCAGGCCGTCGACGAGTTTTCTGGCGAGCGCCATTTCCTGCCGGTGGACGTTCGCGACTCCATGCGCATCGAGCCAATCCTGTCCGGCCCACAACGACGCCACTCCCATCATGTTTGGCGTTCCGTATTCCAGGCGCCATGGATAGTCGGTCAAGGTGATACGGGTCCGCCGAGCGCACACCAGTGCCGCCGCTGCGGACCTGGCGAATCTCGACGTGCTTGCGCACCGAGAGTCCGCCGATTCCCATGCTTCCCATCAGGGCCTTGTGCCCGGTGAAGGCGAGCACGTCGATGTTCATCTCTTTCATGTTGATGGGAATGACGCCCGCGGTTTGGGCGGAATCCACGACGAAGGTGAGACCGTGTTCGCGGCAAATCGCACCTATCTCTTTGAATCGGCTGAACCGTGCCGATGACGTTCGACCCGTGGTTCACGATGACGACGCGCGTGTTTGGGCGTATCGCCTTGCGAACGGCGTCGGGCTCGATGAATCCCTGAGCGTTGAAAGGCAGGTAGGTGGCTTCGGCGCCATGATCGCGAACCATGTGGTTGACGGGCCGGATCACGGAATTGTGTTCGAGGTTGGTGGTGATGACATGGTCGCCCTGGCCGACCAGCCCGGGAATCGCAAGGTTGAGCGCATCGGTCACGTTATAGCCGAAAACCAAGCGCTCGGGGGCGTCCTCATCGCCACCAAAGAATTTCGTGAGCCGCTTACGAGTTTTGTCCAGCAGCGAGCCCGCCTCGACCGCCAGATCGTAGCCGCTACGGCCGGGATTCACACCGTGGGTCCGGAAAAACTCGTCCATGAACTTGTACACGCCCTCTGGCTTGGGCCAGACGGTGGCTGCGTTGTCGAAGTAGATCAATCGTTCTTCCATGTTCACTCCATAAGAAAGCGGACGGGCACTCGAACTCAGTGAAACTCCCACTTGATGTAAGGCTTCTGCAAATCGGTCATCGCGTTCACAATCAACTCCACGAGACCGCCGTATAAGATGCTCGACCGTTGCCAAACTTTGTAGTAAGTGAAGAGGTCGCGAAACTGTCCTTTGCAATTCGAGCAAGGGGCGCATAAATATTTCTTTGTCTCTGGCTCGGGACAGTCGGCGAAGGCTTCCAGAATCTGCTTCAGTTTGGTTCGACCGGCGACCAGGAATCGCCAGTCTTCGAAGTTGAAGGACGACATGATGGCGAAGCCAGAACCGCCGCCGCAGCAATAATTCTCCACGCCGTGGGGCGCCATTTCGCGAAACTGCGGGCAAATCGCCTTCAGGATGTCGCGCTGCGGCTTCACAATGCCCATCATGCGGACCATATTGCACGGGTCATGCAACGTGACCGGGAAAGCGTTCCGTGCGGGGTCGAGTTTCAGCCGGCCGCTCAGCACAATGTCGCGCAAGAAGGTCATGGAGCTTTCGCGAGGGATGTCGAGATCCTTCGGCAAAAGCCGGTCGGCGGTGACCATGGAGGCCTTATGCGCGTGTCCGCATTCTCCCAGGACGATCTTCTTCACGCCGAGTTTCTTGGCCGCTTGCACCTGACGAACGGCGACTCGCGCAAACTGGGCGTCGTCGTACCACAGTCCGTAATTCACGCTGTCGTAGCCGGCGAGATCGCTCGACATCGTCCAACTGATGCCGGCCGCCTCCAGAATGATGGCGAATGCCATGGGGTTTTCCGGCCAGGCGTTGATTTCTCCGGCGTTGTGGATCAGCAGAACATCCGCTCCTGGCTTGTCCCACGGCGTATGGATGTCGAGGCCTGTCTGCTCGCGGATCTCCTCGTCGAGAAACTCGATGGTGTCCTTCACCACGCGAGGTTTCAAGCCGGTGCTTGAGCCCACGCGAAGTTGCATCACCGATCCATTCTCATGAAGTTCCTTGGGAGCGATGCCCAATTCCATGCTGAATAGCTTGCGAATCTCGCGCGTGAGCAGCGCGTTGTCCACGCCCATCGGGCAGGCCTGCGCGCAGCGGCGGCAAAGGGTGCACCGGTAGGCCGATTCGAGCAACCGGAGAATCGTGGTGACGTTGACTTCGATGTCCTCGCCCTTCAGCTTCGCCAGTAATTTGCCGCCGCGCTTAGCGTACTTATTCACTATGCGGCGAAAGATTTCGCTGCGAAATGTCGGACGATAGACCTCGTCGCGTCCGCTGGCCGTGTAAATCGGGCACGACTCGACGCAGGTCTGGCAACGGGCGCAGTGGTCCAGCGACAGCGTGAGCTGTTGCAGAAACGCCCAGTTGTCGTCGGGCGAGAGCAAGCGGTCAAGCCCGGCAATGAAAGCGTTCGACGAGTTGCCGCTCTTCCGCTTCCGTCTGTGGACGGGCCATGCCGACGGCAAGGAAGCCGTCGAGCGACGAATCGCAATTTGCGCGGGCCTTATCGGTGAGGTGCTTGCGCGGCGGCAGCGCGTCCGCTCCATCGTAGGGAGGAGGAAGCGGCGCCAGGCGCTCCGCGTCAACTTCGGTGAGCCGCTCGGCGGGACGCGCTATGTCTTCGATCTTAATCATGTTCGGTCTTTTCCTGCTGCCCGGTGCTGGATGCCACGTTAGCCCACGATTGCTTGGGGCCGCCTTCGATGTGGGGAGCCTGCCACGACACATGCCGCGCCAGGTTCTTCGCCATGGCTTCCGGTCCGCCTTCGTCGAAGCGGGACGGCAAGTCGTCCCAGCGCACGTCATGCCACGTAAAGTACTTCATATACATGTGCGTCATGTGCGTGAATGGGAAGTAGACGAGGAAGAACGCGACCAGCGCGAAATGGCAATCTATGGCCGCCGAGTACGCTGCCGCGGCGTGGCGCCCAGCCGCGGCATCGGCGAGAGCGGTGAGCAGCCCGCGATTGGGATCGAACAGTGCGGCAAGCCCCGTGCCAAAAATTGCCGCAAGCAGACTGAGATTGAAGATCGTCGCGTGCGAAGCAAAGCCCTTCAGCCGGGAATTGAATATCCGCGTGGCCAGCAATCCCAGACTGCCAATTGCGCCGAGCGTGCATGCGGCAAGCACGCGACCAGCGCCGCATTCAGCAGCAGCGTTCTTCCGAAAACAAGATGCGCGCCGATCGCGGAAACGGCAACCGTCACCGCTGCCGCAGGCCATATAAAGGTAGAGCCCCCAGTGCAACGCAGCGACCAAACCCACAGCGCGCGAAAGTTCTCAAAAACCCCTCGCAGAAAAAAAACTTCCTTCAGCATGAAGGCCACCTCGCCGCCGAGGCCGGTCTCCATGGACTTGGTCCACCACTCCGTCTCCTCGAAATAGGAGCCACCGTAGCGTTGCCGGTCGCGCGGACCTTTGGGAATGGGATAGAGGTCCCAACGAAGGTGGACAGGCATGCGCATCGCCTTCACCACCCGGTAGAGGTTGCCGAGCAGGAAGACCGAAATCGCCGCAATCAGCGCGAGGGTAAGCGGGGGCATGGCAACTCCTGGCTACACGCAACCTGTCGGTTTCGGCAGGCCCGCCACTTTACATGCACCCTTGGCTGGTCCGGAAGGAAAGAGGTCGAAAATCTGCCTCAAGTTCAGCTGTGTTTCTTTGCAAATCCTGCGGACCATGGGCGCGATATCGTTTTCCTTGTAATACGCGCGAATGTAGTCGATGACTTTCCAGTGGTCGGGCGTTAGCTTCTCAACGCCATCTGTCGCGGCGAGCGCGCTTGCCATATCCGGATTCCAGCGGTCCGGCTCCTGTATGAACCCGTCGTCATCCACCGGTACTTCGATTCCCTGCCACACAAATACGTCCATCTGATCTTTCCTCTGAAGAAGCTTGCCTCGGCGTATCCAAAGCAGGACGCATCCCAGCGTCGAACCAATGGTAAAGACGCCCCATCCTCAAAATACATACAGGAGTGACGGATGTTGGCGGAGTTTACGAAACGAAATGGAAGTGAGACTTCAGAATGCTTCTAGATCATCTGGCGCTGCCATGATCCTAGCGAAACGCAGGCCGAGCCGCCCCGAGATCCTGAGACGCGCTATCGGGTTTGACGATGTTTCCCCACGCCAGGGCGGTCGAGAGGACCATCAAGGTTGTGGTGGCCACGTACGGCATCAGCGCATCCAGTAAGCGTTCCAGATGAGCAACATCGGAGACGGCTGTTTTGAGCAGAAATGAATCCGCACCAGTGACCCGATGGCACTCCAATACTTCGGGCCGGCTGGCGGCGAGATTCATGAAGTGAATAAGGTTCTCGCCGCTGACCTTGACCGTGATGAACGCCAGGATCGGGAGCCCAGCTTTGGCCGGATCGATCTGCGCGCGATAACCCAGAATGATTCCCGCCTCTTCCATTTTATGGACTCGCTCCGTAACGGCGGGCGTCGATAATCCAACCCGCCGGCCCAATTCGGCAAACGGGATGCGGGCATTCTGCTGTAGCTCGCCCAAAATCTTCCAGCCAATCTCATCGAACAGATGCTCAGTTTCGTTTTCTTTCATAGGGGCCACCAAAGCGGCATGAGGCCGGTCGCACGATCGGGATGTATCACTTCAATGAAAAACGCTTCCGCAAAAACTCGACGAGGCCAATTGTAGAGCACCTGCCGTGGACAGGCACGAGAACCTCAATGCAACGCGGCTACCGCAACTTCAAATCACCCTTTGCGCTGGCATATCGCCGGCATCTTGCGGCCTGTTCCATCTTGTGAACACGCTCGGTCACCACAGGGGTGGAGAGTCCCACGATGCGGCCGAGTTCTGCGAAGGGCATGCGGGCATTCTGCTGCGATTCGCTCAAGATTCTCCAGCCGATATCGTCCAGCAGATGTTCGATGCCTAGTTGTTTCTTCCTGCTAATTCCCGATGCGACAGCTGGTTTGCTAAATCTGGCTGACACTCTGCTGCGAGTCATAGCATCGGGCCAGTTCGTGCCGTGGCCCGCGGTCACGGGAGGTTGTGCTCACTGTCACTGTGCGCTGATGAGATGTGAGCGATACTGGTTCGTTCCCCCAAGGCAGGGAAACGGCGGTTACTTGCATCAACGCGACCACGGCCAAGGCGCCAGAGAAAATTTATGGACACGAAACACCTGGGTATTAACAGCAAACTGATTCATGCGGGGCACAAGGCGGATGCAACTGGTTCGGTCAACGTTCCTATCTACCAAACGTCCACCTTCGCGTTCCGGAATGCTGCGCATGGTGCGGCGCTTTTTGCTGGCGAGGAAGATGGCTACATCTATACGCGCATCGGAAATCCCACCATTTGTGCTCTGGAGGACAGCGTCGCCGAACTGGAGAACGGTTGCGGTAGCATCGCCACCAGTTCCGGAATGGGTGCCGTTTGCACGGTGTATCTGGCTTTGCTTCAGGCAGGCGCACACGTCGTCAGTACAGCCTCCGTCTACGGCCCCAGCCGGGGATTGATGGAGAAAGATTTTTCACGCTTCGGAGTCGAGTCCACCTACGTCGACACTTCTGATCTGGCGCAAGTTCAGCAAGCGCTGAGGCCGAACACGAGACTCGTATATCTGGAGACCCCTGCCAACCCTACCATGCAAGTCAGCGACATCGAACGAATCTCGGAGCTTGCGCACTCTCATGGCTGCCTGGTGGTGGTCGACAACACCTTCGCCAGCCCCTACCTGCAGCGGCCACTGGAGTTGGGCGCAGACGTGGTGCTTCACTCCGTGACCAAGTTTATCAACGGCCATGCGGACGTCGTAGGCGGGATCCTCGTGGCCAAGGAGATGGAGATCTACAAGCGTCTGCGTAAGGCAATGGTTAACTCGGGCTGCAACATGGATCCACACCAGGCGTTTCTGGTACTGCGCGGTCTTAAGACACTCGGAATCCGGGTTGAGCGAGCTCAGCAAAGCGCGATGGAAATTGCGCGTTGGCTTGAGCAACAACCTGAGGTCAGTGCGGTCCTTTACATAGGGTTGGAATCCCACGCACAGCATGAACTGGCCAAGCGGCAGATGAGCGGCTTCGGTTCGATGATCAGCTTCGAACTGAAGGGCGGAATGAAAGCCGGACGTCTGCTGATGGATCACGTCCGAGTAGCCACATTGGCCGTTTCGCTTGGCGGCGTGGAAACGCTTATCGAACACCCGGCGTCGATGACGCACGCGAGCATATCACCAGCAGATCGGCGTGCGGCTGGCTACAGCGATGGGCTCGTGCGGTACTCGGTCGGCATCGAAGATGTGGAGGACCTGATCGCCGATCTACGTCAGGCTCTCAATGCCGTCGCCGAAGCGCCAGACGCACCTGATCAAGAGAGCGCCGGTTCTTTTGTGAACGTCCAGTCTTGAACCAGTCCGCCCGGACTCTTGAAGACAGCCCCTGAGAGTCAGTGCGATGAATAATGTCCAGTCGCCAAAACCGCAAAATTGATCGAGGCGGAAATCCCGAAACCGACTCGGAGGCATTGTAGCGACTGTGACTTGTACTGGTAATTGTCAATTTCGCTTGGAGAACCATCAGATTGAGATGAACCCGAAGCGGATAAGAGCCAGCGAAGAGATCGCCACAATCGCCCAAAGCAAGATTCCCTGCAGTAGCGGACGCACGCCTACTTGTTTCAATGTCGATCTCGAAATCCCTGTGCCGATCAGATAAAGCGTAACCGTCAACCCGGTCTTTCCGAGCGTGCTGAGTTTGGGATACAGCGAGCCGAATAAGGGCAAATACGTGCCCGCAACGGCGGCCAGGCAGAAGAGCAAGATGAACCACGGCCACTTGATCCGGGACTTGCTCTTTTTCAAGATTGCCACTGCAAACGCCACAGGAACGATCCACAGCGCCCTGGCCAGCTTGATCGTAGTCCCGATCATTAACGCCTGGGAGCCGTATTTTGCGGTTGCGCCCACGACCGAACTGGTGTCGTGGATGGCGAGGGCGGACCACAATCCGAACTGAGATTGTGTGAGGTGAAGGGCGTATCCGACGACCGGGAAGAGAAACAGGGCAACCGAATTCAGCACGAACACAGTTCCGAGCGAGACGGCCATCTCCTCTTCTCCTGCGTTCACGACGGGCCCAACGGCGGCAATCGCACTCCCGCCGCAGATGGCAGTGCCCGCGCTGATCAGGAGCGAAGGTATGTGTTGCACCTTGAACAAGCGTCCAATTCCGAGACCGAGGAGCATGGCGAAGCTTATGCTGAGCGCGGTGTATAGGAATCCGGTCCGGCCTGCCCGCACGACCTCGTGCAAATTCATTCCAAACCCGAGTCCAACGATAGATGCCTGCAGGAGAAACGCGGACAGTTTCTTGGCGTCCAGGTGATAGGGGTGGGGGAACGACATACCGTAGATCAGCCCGGCCAGCAGAGCCAACGGGGTCGAAATGAGGCCACTGGCAGCTACGACAAGGCCAACAAAGAAGATATTCTTGGTGTTCTTCAAGCACCTAGTCTCGCTGCGCTGACACCTGCCTGTCCAAGCAGTAATTCTTATTGCTCATGCGCGCGGCTTATCGCCTGACAATGCCGTCGCGGGCTCACGAGCCCCTGGCGAGTTGTCGTTGGCGGGAGGAGATTAGACTTCCAACGATCGGGCGAGGGGTCGGGCCTTTGATCGCGTTGGGCTCATCACATCGTGGCGAGATCGCAGGAAATGGAGGAATGCGAGTGTAGTCCCTTGGGGTTCTTGGCCAAGGGGATACGCCACGCTGAGGGGCCGCATGATCCGGACCCCGCGGATGGGCACGACTCGAAGAGAACCAAGCTGCAGCTCTTTGCTTATAGACCAAAGCGAGGCAAATCCGATCCCAAGGCCAGCTTCAACGGCGGTAATGATGCCTTCGGTGGAGTCGAACTCCATCGCAAGGTTCAGGTGCTTGGGCTTGACGCCACGCTTCTGTAGAGCCATCTCGACGACGCGGCGCGTCCCGGAGCCGCGCTCCCGCATGAGCAACCGCTCTTGCTTCAATTCCTCAGGCTCAACGAAGCCACGTTCGCTCCATTCGTGGGCTGGCGGCACCATCAGAACAATCTCATCTTCGAGGAAAACTTCGGTCCGCACATCCCGACGGAGGGTCGGACCTTCAATGAATCCAAGCGACACTTCGTGCGCCACCAACGCTTCCAGCACTTGCTCCGTATTGCATGTGGTGACGTAAGGCCGGACTTGAGGGTGTTGCTGCTGAAACGCTCCTAAGAGGTGAGGCAGGATGTACTGCGCAATCGTCAACGATGCACCGATCCGCAACTCGCCCCGTTGCCCATCGGCAAACTGGGATAAAGCTGCCATCGCCGCTGTTTCCAGCGTGTCGATTTTGCGGGCATATTTCAGAAGCATGGTGCCAGCAGGGGTGAGTGCGATGCGAGCACCACTGCGATCGAATAGTTGCACTCCGAGGTGCTGTTCCAGAGCCTTGATCTGCAGGGTAACGGCAGGCTGCGTCAGGCAGAGTTCCTCCGCTGCCCTCCGGAAGTTCAAGTGCTTGGCCACAGCTCGAAAGACTTTAAGTCGGAAATTTTCCATGCCGGTATTTTTACCTGAGTTGTAGGGGCATTGCCTTTCTCCCCAGTTGTGTTAAGTAGAGATTGATTCGGCTGAGTGTGGCGGACGGGCGCTGATGAAGTAGCTGTAGTGCCCAATGTTGACGGGCGGCGCTGTCGTCCAGTCGTGCTTCGTTAAAAACTGCATGACATCACTCGCCGACAAGCGATGGTCTGAGGGCGGTCCCGGAGGAGAGTTCTTATCCGGACGCCAGTCGAGCAACGCCAGAGTTCCACCTGGCACCAAGATGCGTGCAGCTTCCTGCAATGCGGCGGCCGGGTCCTCTACTTCATGCCAAACGTTCGCTACGAAGACTACATCGACACTGCTCGATGGGAGCGTCGTCCCACTTGCCTCGCTGCGCACCAGTTCGATGTTGCGGGGAACATCCGGTCCGGTGAGCTTCTCCCTTAGCTTGCTCAGCATCTCGGGCTGCAAATCGACCGCATACACTTTCCCTCCGACGCCTACAGCACGCGCCATGGGGATAGCGAAGTAGCCGGTCCCCGCGCCGACATCAGCAACGCGCATCCCAGGTCGAATCGCTGACGATCGAATAACATCAGCAACCGGAAGCCAGATCTGCCGTTCGGGATCCTCCAGTTTATGTACGTCCTGTGGTTTGAAAAGGCGGTCGCCCATGGCAGTCTTTAATCTCTACCTTTGTTCCCTGGCTTTTCACTCCGTCGAGACTCGACAGAACAGGAGTTGGCGCGTCAAGTCGGCACACCCAGCTTGGGCAGCAGCCATTGGGTTAAGAATAAGTAAGCGACGACAAAAACGATGATCCATGCCCAGTCTGGCATTCAGTTTGCCCCTTGTAACGAGCCCTTTGATCTAGGATGCCTCGTTTGCGTTCGGATTCTGTCTCTTCTGGGTGCAACAGCAGCGTATCGTTGCACGTGAGCGGCCTGCCGCGCTGTGCTGCGGCACACCAACTCACACAGCTTAAATACGACCGGATCGGCAATACTATAGAAGACACTGTTGCCCGAACGTTCGCGGCCCACAAGCCCAGTATCGAAGAGGATTTGAAGGTGTTTCGATATGTTCGGCTGATTTCCTTCTAAGGTCTCGACGATCTGGTTGACGGTCATTGCTTTACCCTGAAGTGCTTGCAGGATGCGCAGGCGGCAAGGCTCGCCGAGAACCTGGAAGCGTCGGGCAACCAACTCGACCATCTCGCCGTGGATCATGTTCTCTGTACCAATTGGATGCAGGCAGGCTGATATTTCACTATATAATTATACAGGAATATGCTTAACACACGGAGACACGTGAGTAGGAGCTGCTCGAATGCGGTCTGATATCGAACAAGCCATTCTTTTGCTGAAACGCGGTGATGCCGGCGCCATGGAAAAAGCAGTGACATTGCTGCAACAGTCGGTGTTCTCCTTCAGTATGAGGGTTTGCGGCCAGCGGCAGGACGCGGAAGACACTATGCAGGAAGTGCTGGTAAAGTCGCTGCCTTACCTGGCGAAGTTCGATAGTTCCAAGGCCTTGGCTGTGTGGTTATACACGGTGGCGAAGAACCGCTGCCTCATGAGCCGAAGGAAGAGTAAATTTGCGCCGAAAGTGGAACTCTCTCTGGAAGAGTTGATGCCGGATCGGGACGATTTTGAGCGACTCGATGGGCGAATAAGCGTGAGCCCAGAAGGAGCAGCCATTCGTGGTGAACAAGGGCAGCAGTTGCGCGAGGCGATTCGGAGTCTTCCGCCGCACTATCGAATTGTGATCGTATTGCGCGACATGGAAGGTCTTAGGGATGAGGAGGTCGCGGAAATCACCGGATTGCGCCCGGAAACAATACGCGTGCGCCTGCACCGGGCCCGCTTATTCGTGCGCAAGGAGCTGGCAAAGCTGAACGGGCGCACGAAGAGCAGCGTTGCGCGACGAGCGCATAGAAATTTGGAAGCTCCATCTCGTACTGGCCGCTGCAAGAAGATATTCGCCGAGTTGTCGGATTACCTCGATGGGCAACTGGACGACTTTTCTTGTGAAGAATTAGAAGCCCACATGAACGGTTGCCAACCGTGCAAGAAGTTCCTGCGGAGTGTGGCGAATACGATTAGGCAATGCCGGCGGCTGCCCTCGGATCGTCCAGACCCTAATGAAGCCGCCGCACTGCGAAAGCAAATCCTGGCATCCTACAGCCGGGCGCTTGCCAACGCCGGGAGGTGACCCGGGCTAATGGTTCCGCCGGTCCCAGTGCATCCCCCGCATCACCCTCCGGCCACGTTCCCTTTTTTGTTGTAACAAATCCCCCTGGCTTGCATTTGTTCATGTAGTTCCTACTAGGAACTGAGCAGGGGGTACCCAAATGATTTCCGCTAAGGTCGAATTGACGCAGCCGTTAAGCCAGCAAAGACAGTTCGTGGCGCGCACTGGCAGTGAACACCATCTCCTACTGGACGACGCGGCCGGAGGCACGGGGCCCAAACCCATTGAACTGGTTGCAGTCGGACTTGCGGGCTGCACCGCGTTCGACGTAATTACCATTCTGCGCCAGAAATATCACCAGAAAATTACCGGATACGAAGTGCGAGTGGAAGCCGACCAGGCGGAGCGTCCGCCCCAGGTGTTCACCGCCATACGCGTTCACCACGTGGTCAAAGGCTTTGAGATTGATGCCGCAGCCATCCAGGAGGCAATTCGCTTGTCCGAACAGAAGTATTGCTCGGTGGGAGCGATGATGCAAAAAACGGCGAGCCTCCATACCACCTATGAAGTCGTCGCGGACACGACGGAGTGGATGAAGAACCCGCAGCCAGCCAAAACCGAGGTCTGAAGAGATCTCTTCATGAAACAGCTTCCTTTTCAAGCCGGTGATCCAGATCACGGTTTCAGCCCTGGCAAAGAGAGCAGGATTAAGCGGGCGCGCGAACTCTTCGCTCAAGCAGGTCCGAAACCTAAGAGCGTTCTTTTTGCCTTTCGCCGTTCTCGTCCGATCTGGCAACTCGCGGTTGTTATCTCGTGTGTGACCGCGGCGATGTTCTCCCAGGAGCCACCTGCGCCCTCCCCTCTTTCGTTGCAGCAAGCGGCGAGCATAGCTCTGGAGAAGAATCCGCTACGCAAAGCGGCGGTCGCGGATACCAAGGCGGCCTCGGCAGGAGTGCGCGAGGCGCAGTCATTCCTCATGCCGCATGTGACGTTCTCGGAACTCGGCACCCGGGGTAACGATCCGATATACGTATTTGGCACCAAGCTTCGGCAGCAGCGTTTCACGACAAGTGACTTCGACTTGAACCAGTTGAACACGCCACGGCCGTTCGGGAACTTCACCACGCGTTTTGGCGGAACCTGGAACCTGTTCGATTCCTTCGCTAGCTGGCATGGAGTCAGTCGCGCCACGGAGATGAATCATGCTGCCGGGCATCAGCTGGAGCGTACCGATCAGGAGATTCTGTTCCGCGTAGTGCAGTCCTACTACGGCTTGTTGCTCGCGACCAAGCAAGTAGAAGTAGCAGATCAGGCGGAGCAAACGGCCAAGTCGATCATGGAACGCAGCCAGGCGAGGTTCGACAGCGGGGTGGTGGTAGAGTCGGACCTGCTGAGCGCGAAGGTCCGCCTAGCGAGCCGCGAACAAGAACTCATTCGCGCGAGAAACAATCTGGAACTCGCCCGCGCCCAACTGAATACCGCGATGGGTGTTCCTGTGGATGCTTTATATCAGCCAGCAGACCCGCTTGGCGAACGGAATCTCGCGTTTCCCACGCTCGCTGACGTGGAGCAGAAAGCACTCACGAGCCGGCCAGATCTGAAGCGGATTGAATCCGAGCAGTCCGCACAACAACTGAGTGTGGCGATCGCCAAGTCATCGTTCGGTCCGCGCCTGAATGCTTTTGCCGGTTGGGAGATGGACAACCCCACATTGCTCGCCGGTGGTGGCGGTAACAACTGGCTGGGGGGCGTTGAACTGCAGTTTGACCTCTTCGAGGGTGGAGCGAAACGGGCCGCTCTGTCGCGCGAACATGCCATCGCCGAAAAGATGGCGGCGTTGAAGCAAGCGGCCAGCGACGCGGTGCGGTTGGAGGTGCGCCAAGCCTATTACGACCTGGGTTCCAACCGCCAGCAGGTGGGAGTAGCACGCACGGCCATTGCCCAGGCACAAGAGAGTTTGCGTATCAACCAGGATCGCTATGAGGGCGGCCTGCTCACCATCACCGACCTTCTCGGCGCAGAAGAGGCGGCGCGCCGCAGCCAGACCGACTACTGGCAGGCGGTATATCAGTTTCACATCAGCTCCGCCAATCTGGAGTTGGCGAGTGGGACTTTGAATCTGCAATCACCGGCGGTTAATCCATGAATCCGATTTCTACTACGAAACAAAGAAACCGACTGAAACTCGCGTTTGTGGTGACAGCGGGTCTCCTTTTGCTCGCTCTTGCGACCCTGGTGGGCTGCTCAGGCGAACGTGAAACCTCCAGCCCTGCGCCGGAGACCGTAAGCAACGTGTCCGTGTTGTCTGTGCAACCGGCGAACGTTCGGGACCTGGTGGAGGCGGTGGGGACGCTGCGCGCGGCGCAGACGAGCCAACTTGCCGGCCAAATGATGGCGAACATCATCGAGATTCGGGTACACGAAGGAGACCGGATCCAGCGTGGACAGGTGCTAGCCGTCCTCGACGAAGCCCAGCCGCGCGCGGCTCTCGACCGCGCGACGGCGGCAGATCTCGCATCGCAGCAGGGAATCACCGCAGCCGACTCCGACCTTGCCTTGGCGGAAGCCACCTTCAAGCGGTATCAGACCTTGTACGAGAAGAAGTCGGTCAGCCCGCAAGAGTTCGACGAAGTAAAGGCCCGTTACCAGGCGGCGGAGGCGCGCCGCGACATGGCCCGTGCCGGGCAGACGCAGGCGAAGGCGGCCGTCCAACAGGCACACACCGCTCTCGGGTACACCCGTATCCTGGCTCCGTTCGATGGCCTTGTGACCGAAAAGAAAGCGGATGTCGGCGCGCTCGTCAGCCCCGGAATGCCAATCTTTACCGTGGAGGACCTTCACCACTATCGGTTGGAAGCCACCGTCAACGAGACCGATCTGAAGTATGTCCGCATGGGACAGCAGGTTCCGGTCATCATCGACGCAGTGGGCGATAGAGAGATCAAAGGACGGGTTGTCGAGATTGTTCCTGCGGCAGACGCAGCGAGCCGCAGCTTCCTTGTGAAAATCGAAATACCATCCGACCCGGCTCTCCGCTCGGGGCTTTTTGGCCGGGCGCAGTTCTCTCGCGGTGAAAGGTCGTCCCTTCTTATCCCGCGAACTGCCGTTGTGGAGCGCGGGCAATTGCAGGGAGTCTACGTGCTTGATCAGAACAAGATTGCCAGCTTGCGCTATATCACGCTCGGTAAACCATCCGGCGCGCAGGTGGAGGTGCTTGCTGGCTTGCAAGCCGGTGAGACGGTCATCGCCGATCCGGGTGACCGGGAATTCAGCGGCAAGAAGATCGAGTCGCACTAGGAGTCATGGATGAGCACTGCTAACAGCAATCCGGGTCAGACTGGCCAGCACGCTGCCCTTGGCCTGGCGGGGCGGATCGCTCACACCTTCATCGATTCGAAACTGACTCCGCTCATCATTGTGGCCGCCCTGCTCCTGGGCGCATTCGCCATCCTCGAAACGCCGCGCGAAGAGGAGCCGCAGATTGTCGTCCCGATGCTTGACGTTTTTGTGCAGATGCCGGGCGCTTCCTCCCAGGAGGTTGCCCAGCGTGTCAGTCTGCCGATGGAGAAGCTGCTCCGCGAGGTGCCAGGGGTCGAATACATCTACTCGATAAGCCATCCCGGCATGAGCATGTTGATCGTGCGCTTCTATGTGGGCACGAAAGAAGAAGACGCGATCATACAGACCTACAACAAGCTCTACTCGAATTTCGACCGAATCCCGCCCGGCGTCTCGCAACCAGTCATCAAAGTGCGCTCCATTAACGACGTTCCCATCATGGCCCTGACACTTTGGGGAAAGAACTATGACTCCTATCGTCTGCGGCGAGTCGCAGGCGAATTGGAAAACTCGCTCAAGAAACTCGATGATGTTTCGGAGACGACCATCATCGGCGGGCAACCCCGCCAGGTCCGCGTTGTCCTGGATACACAGCGGCTTGCTGCCTACAGTCTCACGCCCGGCGCGGTCGTCGGCCGGTTGCAGAGCGCGAACAGTCGCGGGCAGGCTGGAAGCTTCTCCCGCGACAACCGCGAATTCCAAGTTGAAGCGGGCTTGTTTTTCACTCGTGCCGACGACTTGCAGCAAGTTGTAGTCGGAGTTCACAGCGGCAGGCCCGTCTATTTGCGCGACGTGGTGGAGAAAATCGAGGATGGCCCGGCCGAGTCCGACAATTATGTGCTGTTCGCTAATGCCAAGGGGACGAGTGCTCAGTCGGACGATTCTGAATATCCCGCGGTGACGATCGCCCTCGCCAAGCGCAAGGGCACAAACGCAAGCATTATCGCGGACCACATTCTCGAAAAGGTAGGCGCGCTGCGCGGCTACATGCTACCCCAGGACCTGAATATCACGGTCACACGAAACTACGGCGAGACCGCAAAGGATAAGTCGAACGAACTCCTCAAACACCTGCTCATCGCAACCCTGTCGGTCACTCTATTAATCGCCTTAGCCTTGGGTTGGCGCGAATCTGGCGTGGTTCTGCTGGCCGTCCCCGTGACCTTGGCCCTCACACTGGCAATCTTCTACCTGTTCGGGTACACGCTGAACCGGGTGACTTTGTTCGCGCTTATCTTCTCCATTGGCATCCTGGTCGACGACGCCATTGTGGTGGTCGAAAACATTGTCCGCCATTTCCGGCTACCGGAGAGTCGCGGGCGTTCGTTGGTGGACGTTGCGGTGGAGGCTGTGGACGAAGTAGGAAATCCCACGATTCTGGCTACATTTGCGGTGATTGGGGCCATTCTTCCGATGGCGTTTGTTCGCGGTCTGATGGGACCCTACATGCGGCCGATCCCGGTCGGGGCGTCGGCAGCGATGATGTTCTCGTTGATGGTGGCGTTTGTGGTCTCGCCCTGGGCGGCGCTGCGGCTGTTGCGGCACTATGCCGAAGACGGTGGACACGGCCACCACGAGGCCGAGGGATGGACCACGCGCTTCTACCGTAGCATCATGAACCCGCTGATTTTCGATGCGCGCCGCCGTTGGATGTTTCTCGGTGGGGTGGTAATTCTGCTGCTCGCGGCGGTTGCTTTCGTCCCATTGAAGTGGGTCCGTGTGAAAATGCTGCCCTTCGACAACAAGAGCGAGTTCCAGGTCATCATCGATATGCCCGATGGCACGCCGCTGGAGCAAACGACGCGGGTGGCGCAGGCCCTGGGGCAATATCTGGGCAAGCAGCCCGAGGTCATCAATTACCAGATCTATGCCGGTACCTCCGGCCCCTACAACTTCAACGGTTTGGTGCGGCACTATTTCTTGCGCAGACAGCCCAATCAAGCTGACATTCAAGTGAATCTGTTGTCCCGTCATGATCGCAAAGCGCAAAGCCATGAAATCGCGCGGCGCTTGCGGCCGGAGTTAGACAAGATTGCTGAACCGTACGGCGCGCGCATCAAGGTCGCCGAAGTTCCGCCCGGTCCGCCGGTGCTTCAAACCTTGGTCGCGGAAGTTTACGGGCCAGACTACAAAGGCCAGATTGAACTGGCAGCCCAGATTAAGAAGGTCTTTCAGCAAACTCCGGGCGTAGTAGACGTTGATTGGTATGTTGAGGACCCGCAGACCAAGTATGACCTGAAGGTGGACCTCGACAAGGCGTCGCTGCACGGGATTTCCGCTGCGGACGTTACTCGTACATTGCAGGTGGGGCTGGGTGGCGCTGATGCTGGCCTGCTGCACGATCCTCAGTCGCGGGAGGATGTTCCGATCGAGGTGCGCCTGTCACGACCCGATCGTTCCGGCATTCAGGATCTTGAAAACCTCAGGCTCCCGACTCCTTCCGGTGGGCAGATCGCGTTGCAAGAAGTGACGAATCTGCAACAGACCACCATCGATACCAGTGTGTACCGCAAGAATCTGCAGCCGGTAGTTTACGTGACGGGAGATGTTGCGGGCGGAGAAGAAAGCCCTGTATACGCCATCATGAAGATGAGCGACACCATCGACAAGATCAAGTTGCCCGATGGCTACGGGGTAAAGCAATACAAGGGCACGACCATGCCCGAGCGCACCGACCGCTTCTCCATGAAGTGGGACGGCGAGTGGCACATCACGGTGGAAGTCTTCCGCGACCTCGGACTCGCTTTTGCGGCTGTTCTGGTCCTGATCTACGTACTGGTCGTGGGCTGGTTCCGCTCGTTCATTACCCCGTTGGTCATCATGGCTCCGATTCCGCTCACCTTGGTCGGCATCCTTCCCGCGCACGCGCTGATGGGCGCTTTCTTCACTGCCACCTCGATGATCGGCTTCATAGCCGGCGCGGGAATCATCGTGCGCAATTCAATCATCCTCGTGGATTTCATCGAACTCCGGCGCGCGCAGGGAATGCCGCTGGAAGAAGCCGTCGTGGATGCGGGCGCTGTGCGCTTCCGCCCCATGCTGCTGACCGCGGCCGCGGTGGTCGTGGGAGCAAGCGTGATCTTGTTCGACCCGATATTCCAGGGACTCGCACTCTCCCTGATGGCGGGCGAGGTAGCTTCCACGGTTCTCTCGCGCATGGCGGTGCCCGTTCTCTACTACATGAGCGAGCGGCGAAGCCAGACGAAACCGGGCGCCGCGGAATCTCATCTTCAGGAGGTACAAGTATGACGGTAGAACGTGGTCTTCGATTGATGGCGGGAGCGTTCATTCTCCTCTCCGTCGCTTTAGGACATTGGCTGAGCCCCTACTGGTATCTGTTCACTGCGTTTGTTGGGTTGAACCTGTTCCAATCCGGACTAACGAACTGGTGCCCAGCGATGTTTCTGCTTCGAAAGTTGGGATTGCGCGAGTCGTTACCACTTGTCTCAAAAGGCTGATGGATCACGCGATTCGACGAAACCAATGACATCCATCGTCCAAGTCGAATATCGACTCAGTCTATTGTCGATTCGCCAAGAGATTCTCGAATCGCTCGGGCACCCAGTGATTTCTGTCGTGGGTTCGCGCGCCGCACGGAATCTTGATCTTTCGAATCGATCGCCTGGAGTTATCGTGATCGGGCATGGCGCTTCTCGGCAAGAACGCCAAGACCTTATCAATTACTTCCGGCAGGCCGTGCCGGGCGTTCCGCTGGTGGCACTTCTGTGCAGTTGCGACGACGACTTTAACGCCGTCGATTACAACTGCCGGGCAGACGATCCACCTCTCTGGGTGAGGACAGTCACGCAGGCTCTTGCCGGAATCGAATAGCAACTGCCCACTTCAATCCGAGTTCTGGAGGTGACGCCTCACAATGTTTTCGATCTGATAGTGACGATTGCAGGGACCTCGACCTGTGAGGATGGCGTGAGTGCGACTGCCGAGCAATATCGGCGGACGTAGTTCGGGAGGGATTATGGAAGCAAATGTTGGTAGCGTGGATCGGGTTGTACGCGTGGTCGTTGGGCTGGCTCTGTTGAGCCTCCTTTTCGTACTGAACGGAAATGCCCGGTGGATGGGCCTTATCGCTGTCGTACCCCTAGCAACCGCAGCGATCCGGGCTTGCCCGCTTTACCGTTTGGTGGGGCTCAGCACTTGTCCATTGGCGGCGAAGAAATAGGCCCTCGAGGCGTGTTATCTCCGTCCGGTCAAATCGGCAGGTTCAGTGCCCACAATCCGACAACAAGCGCATACTGGATACCGCGACCGATGTCGCAGTGCCATTTCATGTTTCCAGGGCAATCATCAGATCATCCACGGAGGAGGGCGGCGCCGCCTGGTGCCGAAATTCGCACATGATTCGCAATCTGAATATCACCGCAATTGTTGAAAACACGGCTGGCACTCTTGACGCTGCAGGCGAGTGGGGGCTTGCCCTATGGATTGAAGCGGACGACCACCGCATCCTCTCCGATACCGGCCAGGGGCATACACTGTTGCACAACGCACGCCTGCTCGGAATCGACGTTGCGAACGCCGAAGCCCTGGTCATCAGTCACGGCCACTCGGATCATACCGGCGGCATTGCCGCAGTGATGGACGCTGGTTTTTGCGGCAAGATCTATATTCATCCCGCGGCATTGAGCGGCAAGTACCAACGCGAGAAAACCCCTCCGCACCGAGCGAAGGGCATACCCCCTGCGTCGTACCGAGCCCTGCTTTCGAGGGGACTTGACGTTATCGAATCGCCGCAGCCCACCGAAATTGCTCCCGGGGTGATCGTGACCGGCGCCATCCCCCGGCGAAATACGTACGAAGATATCACCGACCCCTTCTTCCTGGACGAAAATTGCACCCAGCCCGATCCGCTCATTGACGATCAAGCGCTGTTGATCGAAACCCACCGGGGTTGGGCCGTAATTACCGGTTGTGGACATTCGGGGTTGATCAACACTTTGAACTACGCCAAAGAACTAATCGGCAATAGCCACATTGTCGCCGTCATCGGAGGTCTGCATCTCTTTCGGGCATCGGCCGAGCGCATCAAAGCGACAACAGAAAACTTGCGCGCATTTGGGGTCGAGCTGATCGCGCCCTGCCACTGCACGGGGTTCGAAGCCACGGGCGCTCTGCAGAATCAGTTTGGGAGCCGCGTGGTGGCGCTCCGAGCCGGCCTGACCATCCGGGTTTCCGAGGCATGATCACGAAAAACTAAAAGCCGATTTGCGGCGAGTGAAGATTCATGAGACGCGTGAGACGGGCCTACTACGATACCTTTTCGAGCAAGACGTCATCGTCAATGTTCAACAGCTTTACTTCTTGATCCTAATCACTCGCCAGCAAAAGCAGGCTGCTGAACTCAGAATCGCTGCTCTAGAGCAGCAGCTGCGCGATGCGCAGCAAGCGGTGGAAGCCGGCAATATCCTGCCTGTCGCGGAGGTGGAGACCGGAATGGCACGAAGCTCGAATACGGCCTGGGTTTGTGCTTCTCTGCGGGAACACGAGTTGAGCTGCAACAGCAGATTTTGGATCTCATGGGGCTCCAGGATTTCCGGAGTCCACTTGCGTTGGGCGCTTTGACGGACAAGGGTTATGGGGTTCCTCGCCTGTTCGAGCCACTCATATCGAATGGCATCGTTAAACAAGACGCTCATGAGATTGCGTATTTTCGCCTTGGTAGCGTCCGCCAGTCGTTCTCCAGTGACGCGCCGCAACTGCTTCAGCCAGCCTTCTACTGCCACGGTTCGGACATCCCGGATGCCCACACGGCCCCAGTGCGCTCGTATCCATCTCCTGAGAAACTCGCTGTAGATAATCCTCGTCGCGTGAGAGTACCAGCCGGCTTCATCCGTCCCCGGTGATCACGAGCATCTTTCGCGTACTGTCGTAAACCGCCGAGCAGCGGCGGCACTCGGGCAAATGCCGCTCAATCTTCTGGCGCATCTCGATCGTGGCGTCTCTATCCGCATATTGGGAGAGGTGGGCGACTATCGTTTTACAGCTAACCATGGGTTCGATCCTTTCCAGGGCGCCCAAACGGAGACTTTTGGCTTCGCAAAACTCGGCGTGAGAGCCTCGCGCATCATGAGGCGTGCCCGATGCAGCCGAGTCTTCACCGCTGATTCGCCAATACCAAGAAACTTCTTCGGTCTCGCATCGAGGTGCTGCTCGACAGCCGCCGTGCTTTCCTGCCAAGATAGTCTGTCTATGCGAACCCTGCAATCCTTGCTGAGTGTGTCCTTTTTCTCACTTTTTGCCATGGCTCAAATACCCTCCTCACTCAACCTCATGCCCGTACCCACGAAGGTTCAGATCGGGACCGGCCAGCTTATCGTCGATCAATCGTTTACCGCCGTGAGTACTCGCCAGAGTACCGGGCAAAGAGACGCCCGTCTGGACAACGGTATCTCCAGATTCCTCGATCAAGTCAGCCGAGAGACGGGCATGCAGTTGAACGAGCAGCGCGGCAGTGCCTCCAACGCGGCCTCCAATGCGACCCTCGTCATTCGCGCCGAGAACGCCGGCCACAAGGTTCAAGAACTTGACGAGGATGAATCCTATACCCTGGAAATCACCACATCGCGCGCGACTTTGACTGCGCCGAATGCCTTGGGCGCGCTGCACGGATTACAGACATTCCTGCAACTGATCGAGCCGACTCCTGCGGGTTTTGCGGTGCCGGCGATCACCATTGAGGACCAGCCCCGCTTTGCCTGGCGTGGCCTACTGATTGACGTCAGCCGCCATTTCATCCCGATCGAAGTACTGAAGCGGAACCTCGATGGAATGGCGGCGGTGAAGATGAATGTTTTGCACTGGCATCTTTCCGACGACGAAGGCTTCCGCGTCGAGAGCAAGCGCTTTCCCAAGCTGCAAGAGTTGGGCTCCGGGGGGCAGTATTACACGCGGGCGGAGATCCGCGACTTCCTGGCCTACGCGCGCGATCGCGGTATCCGCATGGTTCCAGAATTCGACATGCCCGGGCACAGCCGCTCCTGGATGGCCGGTTATCCGGAACTTGGAAGTATGCCCGGTCCTTACAAGGCTGGCAGGATCGCGAACGCAGATACCGTCATGGATCCCACGCGGGACCAGACCTACAAATTCCTCGACAAGTTCATTGGGGAAATGGCAGACCTGTTCCCCGACGCTTACTTTCACATCGGCGGCGATGAAGTGAACAACAAGCCCTGGGACTCGAATCCGAAAATCCAGGAGTTCATGCGGGCTCACGGCATGAAGAACAACCGCGATTTACAAGCCTACTTCAATCAACGCCTGCAAAAAATCGTGAATAAACACGGGAAGATCATGATGGGTTGGGATGAGGTGTTGCATCCCGACTTGCCGAAAACCGTGCTGGTCGAGTCGTGGCGTGGGCAGGATTCTTTGGCCGAGGCCGCGAAACAGGGTTATCGCAGCCTGCTCTCCTATGGCTATTATCTCGACTTGATGTGGCCGGCTGCGCGGCATTATGCCGTAGACCCGATGGCGGGTGGGGCAGCGGCGCTGACCGCCGAGGAACAAAAGCGCATTCTGGGCGGCGAGGCTTGCATATGGGCGGAGTTCGTCACTCCGGAAACGATCGATTCGCGAATATGGCCGCGCCTGGCGGCGATTGCCGAGCGCCTCTGGTCACCGCAGGAGACACGGGACAACAAATCCATGTACCGGCGACTGGAGGAAGTAAGCTGGCGTCTCAGCTGGTTTGGGTTGAACGAAGATTCGAACTACGAGTCGAATTACGCGTTGATGCTCCACCGTCTCGCGGGCAATCACGATATTGCCGCTCTTCGCATCCTGGCCGATGTGGTAGAACCCACGAAAGACTACACGCGGACGGAAGTCTTTCCCCAGCCTCCGGTGAAGTCCACGCCGCTGAACCGGCTGGTGGATGCGGCTCGGCCAGAGAGCACGGTGGCGCGGCAATTCGCGGGGATGGTCGAAAGCTATCTCCAGAGCGGCTACAAGGATTCCGCCGCCGAGGCGCAGATCCGGGCGTGGCTGGTCCAATGGCGTGACAACGACGCCAACCTCCAACCTGTTCTGGACCGCTCATTTCTTCTGGCGGAAGACAAGCCATTGTCCGAGGACCTGGCTGCTCTTGCCGCAGCTGGGCTGCAGGCGCTCGATAGTATCGGTAAGAATCAGCCACTGCCGGACGCATGGCGTGCCGAGCAATTGGCGGTGGTGGACCGGTCGGTGAAGCCAAGGGCCAACCTGCTAGTGATGGTGGCGCCCCCAATTCAGAAGCTAATCGAGGCCGCGGCATCTTCGCATTAGCACGCCAAGCGTCAGGGCAAGTCGTACCGGATGGGTTCGTCGGCCAGGGTCAGTCCGCCGCAGGCGCGGCAGATTCAAGGTCGTGGTGGTTCCGGAACCGGCGGCCATTCCGTTTTCTGGCAGACTATTGCACATTCCATCCGCTCACCTCGACGCCGGGCCGTGCCGTACCCAGCTCCGCGCTGCGATAGGAGGCCGTGATCTCCCGCTTCTCGCCGGGTAGCAGCGAAATGTAGTTATCCTGCCAGATTACGGGGAGGATTTCTTCTCCTTTCGCGCCTTTGGTGACCTTGAGGCGCACGAAGAACGCCAGCGCCTTGCTGGGATTCTCCAGGGTCACGTGGGTGAGCGATTCCTCTCCCTTGCGCTCGCTGCGGCTGGTTACCCGCAACTTCACTTTGGGCAACCGGCTGAGCGCCGTATAGTCGGCGAACGACGACGTAGGCGTGGTGTTCCAGCTCGATTTCTGCCAGTCCAGCGTCTCGGGCTTGGTGGAGAGCCAGTAGAAATTCGATCCCACGACGTTGCCCGCCGCGTCCTCCAGCCGGAGACTGAGAAAATACGTTGGGCTCAGGTCCTGGATGTCGGGCAGAGTGAGCACCTTGGCGGTGCTGTCGGCGGCCGCGTTCAGGGCCGAGTTCTGCCTGAACTTCTCCGACATGTCGAGGTTATAGACCCGAGTGGAGAGCTTCAGGCCGCGGACATCGGTATAGGAACTGCTGACCACGTAGATGGAACGGTCGTCGTAGGAGTAGAGCGGATGCAGCCGCTCCATGGCGCGCTTGGCGCCAAAATATCCGCCACCGGGGCGCAAGTAGTAGTCATACAGATGCCAGATGGTGGAGGGCCACGCGTTGTTCAGCATCCACTGGATCACGCCCGTCGCAGTGTACTTATTCCGGCTGTATGCCTCGAACATGGCGCGGATGCCCTCGTAGTTCATGAGCTGCGCCTTGAGAACATAATCTTCCAGGCTGTCGGCCTTGCCGTAGCGCGTGTTCAAAGCGTTGGTATAGATCTGGAGGTTTTGGAACTCGCCTCCGCCCGCGTGGAAATTCCACCAGTCGTCGATAGGCCACAGGTGGTCTTTGGGCAGCATGGCGCGCAGGCTCTCCACGGGAGGAACGGCGGGCCCGGGGCTGGTCTCAGTGTTGAAGCCATAGGATCCGCCGCAGCCGCCCGCGCTGCATTGATGCCCGCTATTGATCTTGTCCTCGCTCCAGAAGGAGGGCGCGACATACTCGTACGGCCCCGTCATCTTCATACCGCTCTCGCCCGTCACGGAGGTGGACCTCGCCGTGGCCGAAGATACGATCGGGTTGGGGAAGCGCAGCCGCTTCTCGACGTCCAGGTACATCTGCTCCACGTCGGGTGGCGGCGGATTATCGCTGCCGTTCAGCCACAGAACCATGCTGGGATGGCTGCGCACGCGGTAGATCTGGTCGGTGAGCGAGGCTCTCGCAATGTCGAAATCCTGCGGCTTCCACTGCGGCCATTTCTCCCAGAAATCGCAGCAGCACCAGCCCGCCATCACCAGGATGCCCTGCCGGTCGGCCAGATCGAAGAACTCCTCGGTTTGCAGCTTGCCCTCCAGCCGGATCGTGTTCAGTCCCATGTCGAGGACGTATCGGAACTCGTCCTGGAGCCGTTGCGAATCTTCCCGCAGCATCATGTCGGGCGACCACCCGCCGCCCCGGATGAGCACTTTCTTGCCGTTGATGGAAAATACCCGCCGCCGATCCTGGTTCAACTCCGAGGTGATTTCGCGGATGCCGAATTGCGTCTCCGTGTGATCCGATATCTTGCCGCCGACCTCAAACCGCAGGCGCAGCGGATAGAGTTCCGGCGAGCCCATCTGAGCCGGCCACCACAGGCGCGGTTGGTGGAAGTTCAGCGCGGGAAATGCGGTCGAGTCCGATATCGAGTCAAAGACCACGTCCTTGCTCTCACCGGGTGCGAGTTCGAACGTCTTGCCAGAACTCGACCTTCTCGATCGCTCCCTTCAGGGTGCCCTTGACTCTCTGCTGCGTGCCATTTTTTAGCTGCGCGGTTACCAGCAACTGGGCATTGCCCGCGGGGTCCAGGTGCGAGACTACAGCGGGATAGCGCACCGCGACCGGGCCGCTGGCCGAAACGTAAACCTCGCGCCACAGTCCCATGTTCTTGTCGGGCGGCGCCGGATTCCAGTCCACGAAGGTGATGGCCAGGTCGTTCTCGGTTGGGGCATAGACCTGCACGGCCAGCACGTTCTCCGTACCGGTTTTGGCCGCATCCGTGACATTGAACTCGTACGTTCGCCAAGCCCCAGCCACGTCCTCGGCCTTGGCAATCTGCTTCCCGTTCAGCCAGATGTTGGCGCGGTAGTTGATGCCTCGGAAATTCAGCCAGATGGTTTTGCCCCGGTCGCTCGCGGGCAGCGTAAAGGTCTTGCGATACCACCACGAGGCTGCGTAGGGACTGTCGGGCGGCATGGGCAGGCTGGAGAAATTGTCGCCAATCGGGTAGCCCATGCCGGGAAACTGCCGCAGGTTCATGCCGAAGAACGGGTCGGGCAGCACCTTCTTCTTCACCAGCGCGGCGACCACGGTGGTGGGCACGCTTACTTCATACCAGCCTTTGGGCTGGAAACCGGGCTTGGAGAGGACCTCGCCCGTCTGCTCGACTTTGCTGGAGGACTGCAGGGTCCAGCCCTCCGCCAGCGCGAGCCGCGATGGCGCGGACGGAGGCGCCGGAACGTGTTGCGCGAAGGCCAGCGAGACAAGCAGGAGCAAAGCAATCCAGAACAGCCGCGGGAATTTCATCGAAGGCCCCCTTTTTGAGCGCCGCGCGTCTAAACTCGCGCCGTGCCCGCGCACGAAGCATCCAGAACGGCTCCTGCCAGGTTCATCGCGCCGGCGTAAACTGGGACAAACTCTCTGCGCCCGCCACCATCTTACTGCTGTTGGCGGCTCCTCGTCTGTCATGCAAACCACTTGCGGCTGGGCGGCAGTGTGCGCAAGGGCGCGATTGAGTAAACGCTTACCTTCTCTCCTGGTTTTCGGTAGCATAATCGAAGCGTGGCAGGCGGCAACTCCCCGACCTCGTGTGCCCGCTGAAATTCGATGCGGAACTTTTAGACGTATGGTCCCTGGAAAACTGGGTCAGGAGGCGGAGTGGATCAACGATTGAACTATTTGGGAATATGCCGCTCCAGGGTCGGCGTAGTGTCTTGGGCATTTGCTTTCGGAATATCCGTATCACGCAGGTTAGCTCAGGCAGCGGGAAGGTAGCATCCGCATGAACCGATTCATCGCAGTGTCCGCACTTGTCATTTTGCTGGGCGCGAACCCAGGTTTTGCTCAAAGCACCGCGCAGACAGCACCGCCCGGTCCGCACAAATCCGCCCTCGACCAGAAGGATGCCGCGCACAACACTGCCCCTGCCGCGAGCGATGCGGCTGCCGTCCTTCACGGCGCTCCGCTGGCGCGTGATCCGATCTTTGTCTACAACAACTGGTCCGCCTACGACGAACTCTCCGACAACATTCCGCTGACCGAGCAACTGGCGATGAAAGAGCTGGACGAAATCCTACGCTTGCGCCGCTTCGGAATCCGCTTCGATTACTACACAATCGACGCTTTCTGGTTCGACCCTGACGGGGGCTATCGCACCTGGCGTAAGCCGGACTGGCCCCATGGACCGGATGCCTGGATCCGCAAGTGCCGGGAGAACGGCATCACGCCGGGCCTCTGGTTCAGCACCAATACGCTGGTTAAAATCAACGCCATCCCGCAATGGCAGAACTCACTGAATGAGAAGAAGGGCGCAATGTCGTTCTTCGAAGGCGGCTTCCTGCCCAATTTTATGGAGACGCTGCAGTACTGGTACGACCGCGGCATTCGCATGTACAAGTTCGATTTTGTGGACTTCGGGGCGGCCACTCCCGAAACCGCAAAGACGAAGACGCCCGAAGAAATTCGCGCGCGCAATGCCGACGCCTTTCGTGCAGCGCTGAAGCAATTCCGACGGCGCAATCCCGATGTTGTGCTCGTGGCCTTCAATGGTTTCGGCGGCGACGTCGAATCCACCGCCGGCCCCTTTCCTTTCCAGAACTCCGTGGACCTGCGCTGGCTTGAGGTGTTCGATTCGCTCTACTCCGGAGATCCCCGGCCCTCCGATGTGCCCGAGATGAATTTCTGGCGCTCCATGGACATATACAGCGACCACATGGTTCGGCGCTACGAACAGAGTTTCCTCCCGCTCGAACGAATTGATTCGACCGGCTTCATGCTCGGCAACACCGGTACGATCTATTACCGCAAGACGCACGCCTGGAAAGGAGCGCTGATCCTGATGATGGCGCGCGGCGGCTGGGTCAACACGGTGTACGGCAGCCTGGAACTCCTGAGTGACGACGACGCCCACTGGTTTCGCAAGGCGCAATCGCTTTATCTCGCGCTGGAGTCGAAGGGACGGACAAAGACCTTCGGCGGAATTCCGGGCGACGTTGAGCCTTACGGGTTTGGGTCACTCGATGCCGAAGGATCGGTCTATGCCGTGGTGAATCCGGCGCAGAGCGTGGAAGAAATCCAACTGCCCCGCCTTTCTCGTGAGCAGGCGGCGGTGAGCGGCGGCCGGCGTGATTTTCCGCGACGCTGGATTTCAGCCCGTGCTCGCGAGCGATCACATCCGGCTTGGCCCCGGGCAACTGGCTGTGGTCGGTTTCGGCAAATATTCCAATGCGCAGTACGACCTGGGCATTCAGGAGGATGTCGAGATCCCGCAGTCCATCATTCCGCTCGATGCGGTCTTTTTGCCGCATGGGAAGAACACGATCCGGGCAGAGGTGATGGCTCCCGGAAAGGGCGATCTGCGGATCGTCATGCAACAGCGATCGGCCAAAGACGATAGCATCATGCGGAGCTGGAAGGGCGGACCACCGAATGGCACGAACATGGGTAAGGTCTTCGTGCTGCGCGCCTGGCAAGCTGGAGAACCGCTTCCCGTCGAGGTCAACTACGACAAAGTGATCTGGAGTGGCCTGTCCTGGGCGGCCGGAGAAGTTCGGCACAGCGCGCTGAAGCCGGGTGTGCCGGTGGTGATTGAGTGCTCGTCCGCCGAGGACGATGCCGTGGTTCTGGAGGGCAAGGCTTTTGAAGTCACGTATTAGTTGGGGCCTGCGAGCATGCCGATTGGGAGCGATCTGATGCAACGCGCTTTTCTCGCGGTTCGGGCCGCAATGGTGTTCACCGTGCTGTTGTTGCTCTCCCCAACCGCCGCCCAGTCTCACCCCGCCAATATCATTTTGATGGACGCCAGCAAACCCGCTGGTGCGCGGCCAATTCCGAATCCGCGGCTGGGCGGAAAATCTCCGGCGGGCCATGACATCGAGGTGAACAGTCAATATCTGACACTCGACGGCAAGCCCTGGCTGCCGGTGATGGGCGAATTTCACTTCTCTCGCTACCCCGAACAATACTGGGAAGAAGAATTGCTGAAAATGAAAGCGGGCGGAATTCAGATCGTGGCGACGTACCTGTTTTGGATTCATCATGAGGAACTCGAAGGGCAGTTCGATTGGTCCGGACGGCGCAATCTGCGCCGCTTCATTCAACTCTGCGAAAAGCACGGACTGTATGTTTTCCTCCGCATCGGCCCGTTTTCCCACGGCGAGGTGCGCAACGGCGGCTTGCCGGACTGGCTGCTCGCTAAGGCTGCCACGCGCAGGAATGATCCTCAATACTTGTCGTACGTCCGGCGGTATTTCGGGCAAGTCGGCGAACAGGTCAAAGGACTTTTGTGGAAGGATGGTGGGCCCATCCTGGGCTTACAAATCGAGAATGAATATTACGAGCGCGGCCCGGATCGAGGGGGCAGCGCACATTTCCGAGCTCAAGAAAATCGCGCGCGATTGCGGGATTGAAGCCCCGCTCTACACCGTAACCGGCTGGGGTAATCCAGACTTTCCTGCAGGCGAGGTCATCCCGGTGTTCGGCGGCTATCCCGACGATTTCTGGGAGAGCACGCTGACCGATCTGCCGCCCAGCGGGTATTACCTCTTCGAAAACAAACGTGATAACGGCGGGATGGGCGGCCCATCAGCCCCGGAGGAGACCGCCGAGCCCGAATACCCATACCTCATGGCCGAAGCCGGTGGGGGAATGCAGGCCGCCTACCATCGCCGGCCCGTTGTCAGTGCGGATGACGTCGCGGCTATCACTCTGACCCGGCTGGGCTCGGGCGCCAACCTATATGGCTACTACATGTATCAAGGCGGCTCCAATCCTGAAGGCAAGCTGACCAGCCTTCAGGAATCCATTGCCAGCGATCATGTTTATGATCTGCCAAGAATCTCCTATGACTTCCAGGCTCCCCTGGGGGAGTTCGGAGAGATGAACCCTGCGTTTCGCGCCACCAAGATTCTTCACATGTTCCTCAACGAATTCGGAAGTTCTCTTGCCCCGATGGCTCCGGTCTTGCCCAGCGTTGTGCCCGCCAACGCCGCGGATCGTTCCATCGCGCGCGCCTCCGCGCGAACCCAAGGGAATCGCGGCTTTGTGTTCTTCAACAACTACGAACGGAATTATCCCCTGCCCGATCACCGGGGAATCCAGATCAAGCTCGTCTTGCCCTCCGAAACAGTTGTACTGCCACGGAAACCCATCGATCTGGTTTCTGGAACCTACGGTATCTGGCCCGTCAACCTGGATCTCAACGGAATTCTGCTCAAGTACGCTACCGCCCAACCGTTGACCAGGGTGCGCGACGGAAAGGTCGAATACTGTTTTTTCCTGGCGCCGCCCGGGATTCGCCCCGAGTTCGCTTTCGATGAGCGCACATTGGCATCTCTGAAAGCGGCCCAGGCCGTGATTTCGCGCGCGCCCGGTCTTCTGTATGTTCAACGGAATTGTACCCGGCCCCGCTATCGCGCTGAGCGCACGCTCAAACACAGGCCAGACGGTGCATGTGATCGTGCTGCGCCGACCCCAGGCGCTCGACCTTTGGAAAGGCAGGGTGGCAGGCGGCGAGCATGTATTTCTCTCGCCGGCGGATGTTTTCTTCGACGATACATGCCTGCACCTCCGCGCACGCGACGTTCGACAGCTCCGCTTCTCGGTTTTTCCCGCGCTGAAAACTGCCCCGCGCGCGAACCTGCCTCTCAAGCAAACTGGCCGTGACGGTGTGTTCGTTTCCTACTCCGCGGCCCTGCCGCCAAAACAAGTGCCTGTTCACTGGGAGAAAATTCGCGCGGCGTCGCCTTCGGTGCCTGGCAAGATGGGAAAATATAACGCCATGGCTCCCGACGATTCCGACTTCGACCGTGCCGCCGCGTGGCGCATTGTTCTGCCGGCGCACGCACTGGACGGGCTCAGCGACGTTTTCCTGCAGATTCAATACTTTGGTGATGTTGCGCGGCTCGACGCTGGCCAGCGATTGCTTGCCGATGACTTCTACAAAGGGATGACATGGGAAATCGGGTTGAAGCGATTCGCGCCCGAGGCCTTGGGTAAGAACCTGGAGCTCAAGGTCATGCCACTGCGCAAGGATGCCAAGATTTATCTGCCCCGCAACGCCTGGCCGCGGTTTCCGCTCAGCGGGGAAATCGCGGCTGTGTTTACGATCGCTGCCTCGCCGGAATATGAGGTGAGGGTCGAACTACAACCCGGCAACAACCCTGCCCAGTAAACGGGAGGGCGTAGTACGCGCAGTTGGAGTAAACGTGTGCCGGAACTACTAGCGACACCCTCCGCCCACGAGCGCTGTGGGGAGGGAAATGGGGCCGTGCGCAGGCATTCTCCGGCATCCTGGTTCTCCACCTCATCACCTCGCAACGTGACGCTCCTCACACCGAAGACCCGCAAAAACCCTTGACAGCATGTGGCTGCGCGACTAATGTTTCCGACTGTGCAGAGGTTCCATCGGGCTGCCGTGTTTTTAGCGCCATCGGAGTAAACGTTTGCTTGGAGGTGCTGTTTATGAAGCCGTCTCTTCTCTCCCTAACCAGGCTCCTCGCCATGACGTGCCTGATCTTCGTCGGAATTCAAACAGCTATGGCCCAGGCCAATCGTGGCTCGATCACCGGCACGGTGACCGATTCCACCGGTGCGGTGGTCGCGGGCGTGGAAGTGACCGCCACCAACACCGGCACGAACGTGCCCACCAAAGCCATCTCCAATGGCGACGGCATTTATGTCATCCCCAACCTCTTTCCGGGTCAGTACTCGGTCGAATTCAAGCGGGACGGATTTGAGACCCTGCGTCGTCCGGCTGTCACCCTGGAATCGACCGAGGTGGCCCGCATCGACGCCCCGCTACAAGTGGGCTCGGTTAGCTCCACCGTTACCGTCACGACGGATGCGCCCGTGCTGGAATTGGAAAGGCCTTCTGTCGGGACCAACATGAAGGCGAGCGTCATCAACGAACTCCCGTTGAGCATCTACGGCGGGGGACGCTTTGTGGAGAGCTTTGCCGTCGCCATTACCCCGGGCTATTCGATCTATAGCAGTCCTTATGGCGCGGTGATCAACGGCGGGCAGTGGTTCACCAAGGACTTCACCGTTGACGGCAGCACGGGAACCGGTGACATCCCCGGAAATTCCATGGAGAGCGGCCCGAGCATGGAAGCGGTGCAGGAACTGCAAGCCCAGACCAGCGGCCTGGATGCGCAGAGCAGCATTACCGGCGGGGGCGTCATTGCCATGAACCTGAAATCGGGAACCAACCAGTTTCACGGTTCAGCGCTGCTTTATGGTGTCAACGAATTGTTCGACGCGAATACTTGGGCCGATGACAATACGAACCAGCCCAAGGCCAAGCAACGGGCATGGGACTACGCTGGCAGCCTGGGCGGTCCCATCATCCGGAACAAGACCTTTTTCTTCGGGACGTTCGAGCGCTATACCCAAGTGGACTGGAGAATGGGCGACTATTCCAGCTTTGTGCCCACGTCGGATTTTATGGGCGGGAACTTCAGCGCTTTACTGGGACCCCAACTGTGCACCCAAGAAGATGGTAGTGTTGCGCCAGGCTGCGGCGCGGGCACCACTCCAATCTCTGTGCAGAACAACGCGGGGCAGTCGGTTCTTCTGCTGGAAGGTATGATCTTCGATCCCCTGACAGGAAATCAGTTTACTGGCAATGCCATTGACTCCAGCCGGATCAGCAGCGTGGCGCAGAAGATCAACGCCATTTACCAGAAGTCCTACGCGCCGCAGATAGCCGGGGTCATCAATCCGAATAACCGGCTTCCCCTCAGTAACTCGCCTACACAGACGCCCAACGAGGCCGTGGTCAAGCTGGACCATATCATCAGGGAGCAGGACCATCTGTCGGGGTCCTGGATCTACAACCACAAACCACGAACGCTGGTCGATAGTGGCGGCGTGTGGCAGGCCGGAAGCACGGATGGTGGACCGCTGTCGGCGGCGCGCCTTGATCTCTTCCACTCCCACCAGTTTCGGGCGAGCGAATCGCATACGTTTTCGCCGAATGTCCTGAACGTTCTGAACTTCACCTACAACTTCGATTATCAAGGGGACTCGCCGGCTGGCAGCCGGCAATTGGAGCTCGCAGTTGGGTTTCGGCAATACCGGGGCCGCGAATTTTCCTCTCATCTCTTTCGGAAATGCGGTGAACGGCTACAACGAAACCTTCATCGGTAACTCCTTCCAGGGGAACTTCTCGGGGGCCACCATTGTCACCGGCGACACGGTGACCTGGACGAAAGGCAGGCACAGCTTCTCGTTCGGCGGCGATTTCCACGCGCACCAAGTCAATAGCCACAGCGGATCCGGCGCGCTCTCGTTCAACTTCGACCCCAATACGACCGGCGCTCCGAGTCAGGGCTATGCCCAATACGTCGGATTCGGCTTCGCCAGTTATCTCTTGGGAGATGTGAATACAGCGAGCCAGTTCGACAGCTTTCGACCTGTATGGCCGTCAGAAGTCGATGTCGCTGTTCGCCCAGGACAGCTACAAGGTCACACCGAAGCTCACCCTGAACATGGGACTGCGCTGGGACTACAATTTCCGCTTCCACGAGAAAGAGGGTCACTGGGCCAACATCGACCTGCAGGCCATTGATCCTACCTACGGCTTTCCCGGCAAGCTGGTTTTTGCGAACGGCGGCGGCGACAGCTTCGAAAAAAACGAATACGCGAAAAACATCGGCCCCCAGATCGGCTTTGCCTATTCTCCCTACGCGAAAACCGTGTTTCGCGGATCGTTCGGTCTCATCTATATGCCTGTGGGCGTGGCTTACTTCCAGGGTGTTCCCAATGGCTTTGCGCCTGGATTCCAGGGCACGAACCAGGTCAGCAGTCCCTTCGACTGGGATAGCGGCTATCCCGGTGTCTATCAGCCGGGGAATAAGAATGTTGACCCGACTTTCCTGTTTCCCGTGGTCAGCGTGGATCCTCGTGCTCTCCACGTGGGCTACAGCGAGGCTTTCAATTTCGGCATCCAGCAGGAATTGACGCCCAACACGAGACTGGAGATTGCTTACGTGGGCAACCGCGGCCACCGGCTCACCGATACTTCGTTGGCCTGGAATCAGGGCCCGACCTCGACCTTCTTGCGGTTGGCCGGGCAGTATCCAGACCTTAACGGATTCAACCACTATGTCTGCAGCCCGGCGGATGCCACCACTTACGGCGTCAGTTACCCGTACTCGGGTTTCTGCGGTCCGGTGCTGTCGGCGATCGCGCCATATCCGCAGTTTGCCCAGGCCGAATCGAACTATTGGTACTACCCCAACCTGTTGTACGAAGGTCTTCCGCTGGGGCAGAGCTTCTATGACTCGATGCTAGTGGACGTGGTCAAACGCACCGGGCGCGGCCTGACCTTGGACCTGAGTTACACTTGGTCCCGGCAGGAGAGCAACAGTTTCTCCGCCCAGCAGGAGGGCAATGGTTATTACACCGGCGTTCAGGATTTCAACAATCTGGGCGCCTCCGCTCATGCAGTGACGGGCTACGATCTGGCCCATGTAGTGAAAGGATACGTCACCTACGAACTGCCTTTTGGAAAGGGCCGACACTGGATGGCAAACCAGAACCGCTGGTTGAACGGGATGCTCGGGGGATGGAACTCGACCTGGCTCCTAAAGTACAACTCAGGTCAGCCCTTCGAGGTTTCCGCGCAGAATCCCTACTGGCCCCAGTGGGGCGACATCTACCCAAACTTCAATCTGAAGGGATTCACTGGGCCTGCGAATCCGAGGGACTTTCCCAACGTGCAGGTCTACATGCCCACCAGCGTGGCCAGCCAGCCCGCTCCGGGACAACTGGGGCAAGGGCCACCCGCCATTTCTCAGCTGCGGTGCCCGGGCGGCCAGGATGAAGACACGAGCTTGCTGAAATATTTTCCAATGGGACACGAAGGGCAGTACAGGCTGTCTTTCCGCGCTGAGTTCTACAACGTTTTCAATCGCCACTTCTACGACATTCAGGGCTGTGGAGGCAGCCGATCCACGATAGGAGCGGCGAATTTCGGTCTTATCAATGGAGTCAACAGCAACCCCCGGACGGGACAATTTGGGTTCCACTTCGAATTCTAGGAATTTCTGGCAGTGATCAGGCCGGGTAACCCGTGAACCTGCGGCTACCCGGTAGTCTTTTTACAACGACCGCTCTTGATCAGTCTGGCTAATTACAGGATGCTTGGAGCCGAAATGCAAGCCGCTAGGGCATCTCTCCAGAGTCTCTGGCTATGCGTTATCTTACTGATGGCGGGAGGGCTCGGCTTAGGGAAGCAGAGCCAGCAGGGCGGCGCGGGCAGTCTTCAGAAATCGGGAAATACTTACTACGTTGATTCGACGTGGGGCGACGACAACCACAACGGTACTTCCTTATCCACGGCCTGGAAAACTCTGGCCAAGATCAACGCGACCTTCTTTTCCCCCGGCGATCGCATTTTGTTTAAGTCCGGCTCGACCTGGACCGGACAGCTCTGGCCGAAGGGATCAGGGACGGAGGAGCGTCCGATCTTGATTGATAAGTACGGCGGCGAGGCCATGCCGGGGATCAACGGCAACGGAGAAGTCGAAGACGCGGTGTTGCTGAAGAACCAGGAATATTGGGAGATCCGCAACCTCGAAGTGACCAACACAGGAACATCTCCGGGAGTCCGGCGCGGTGTTCGCGTCATGGCCGAAGATTACGGCGAGGCGCATCACATCTACGTTCAGGGTCTCGATGTTCACAACGTCAACGGCAGTAACGAGATGAAAGAGAACGGGGGAATCACTTATCACTGTGTCGGGGACAGAAAGCCGAGTCGTTTTGTGGATCTCCGCATCGAGGATAACCATATCAACCATGTGGATCGGAGCGGTATTTTTGGTTCGTCCACGCATTGGGTGCGCTCGAAGTGGTATCCGAGCTTGGGAGTGGTGATCCGGAACAACGTACTCGACGATATTGGCGGTGACGGAATTGTGAACGTTGCCACTGACGGCGCGCTGGTTGAGTTCAACGTCGTAGCCCATGCCAGCCAGCGCTCGCAAGACTACAACGTGGGCATCTGGCCGTGGAGCGCCGACAACACGGTCGTGCAGTTCAACGAGGTCTATGGCACTCGCGGCCAACACGATGCGGAAGGCTTCGATTCCGACTGGAACAGCCGCAATACGATCATCCAGTACAACTACAGTCACGACAACGAGGGCGGATTTTTGCTGATTTGCAACGAAGGATCCCAAAGTCCGCAGGTCAGCGTGGGGAATAGCGGCACGATTGTCCGGTACAACATCAGCCAGAACGATCATCATCGGGGGATTAAGCTCTCTGGTCCGGTGAAGAACACACTCATCTATAACAACACCATCTACGTTGCGAAAGGGGAGAACGTAGATGTGGTTCTCCACACCGATTGGACGGGATGGGCGACGGATACTTACTTCTATAACAATATCTTCTATGTAGAAGGCACAGCGCGATTCTCGTACGGCGTGTCGGGCAACGCCGATGGGTCTTATGTGACTGCGCCGGGTCCGGGCAAGAGCACAAACAATATTTACGACTACAACGTGTACTACGGATTGCCGGCTGCCGCCGATCCGCACGCTCTGATATCGAACCCTCAGATGATCGACCCGGGCCAGGCTGGCGATGGCCGGCATACAGTCTCGGTGTATGCATTGCGAACGAGCTCTCCGGCGATCAATTCGGGACGAAGGATCGAGGCCAGCGGCGACGAGGATTTTTTCGGTAACCCTGTGCCCGCCTGTGGCGGCGTGGACCGCGGGGCCATCGAATCGATGAACTGCGTGAAGAAGTAACCGGAACAAGGATATGGACATCCGGGAAATCGCAAAACGCGCTAAAGTTTCAACCGCCACGGTGTCGCGGACCATCAATCGGATCCCGACGGTCAATCCGGCGCTGGCGAAACGTGTCTGGAAGGTAGTAAACGAACTCGGATATTATCCCAACACCCAGGCGCGGGCTCTGGTTTCCGGCCGCAGCCGCATTTTCGGCCTGATCGTTTCTGAGATCACCAACCCTTTTTTCCCCGAGATCGTTCAGGTCTTCGAAACGATTGCGGTGCAGCACGATTACGAGATTTTGCTAACCTCTACAGTTCACGATCCCAAGCTCATGGCGAGCTCCGTCCGCCGCATGATCGAGCGGAGGGTCGATGGCGTCGCCGTGATGACGTTCGGCATGGAGGAATTGCTACTCGAGGACTTGAAAGTGCGCAACGTCCCGCTGGTGTTTGTGGATGTCGGACCGGCGCGGCCCAGAGTGAGCAACATCCGGATCGATTACCTTCATGGCATACGCCAAGCGGTGCAGCATCTGGCGGCGTTGCGTCATGAGCGCATCGCGTTCATCACCGGTCCTTTGAGTCTCAAGTCGGCAGTGGCCCGCAAGAGTGCGTTCCTGCAGTCCATGGAGGAGATCGGCCTTGCCGCGCTTCCGGAACTGGTCATTGAGGGCGACCATACGCTTGAGGGCGGCATGTGCGCGCTGGCCAACTTGCTGGCCGTGTCCATCCCACCCACGGCGGTTGTGTGCTCCAATGACATGACCGCGATTGGCGTGATGCGGCAGAGCTACGAGGAGAGAATTTCCATTCCGCGCGATTTGTCGGTGGTCGGGTTCGACGACATCCGGCTGGCGCAGTTCGTGTTGCCTCCGCTCACCAGCGTGCGGATGTCGCAGTCGGAACTGGCACGGCTGGCGTTCCACGCGCTGCTGTCTGACGTACAGCGCCAGACCCCGGCGCCGAACGGGACGGAGTATGTCCTCGAAACCAGTCTGGTGCTGCGGGAGTCCACCGCCCTGGCGCCCGGGCTGCCGGCGCGGGCGTCGCGCAATAACACGCCCTAGTTCGGAAAATTAGTTCGGAGGATTTCTATGCTTCTCGAAAGTCTGCGCGAGGAAGTATTGGACGCCAATCTCGAACTGGTGCGTCGCGGCCTCGTGCTCTATACCTTCGGGAACGCCAGTGGCATTTCGCGCAAGGATGGACTGGTCGTCATCAAACCGAGCGGCGTGCCCTACGAGTCTCTGGCCCCGGAACACATGGTGATTACAAAACTGGATGGACAGATCGTCGAGGGCGAACTACGCCCTTCCTCAGACTTGCCGACTCACCTGGAAATCTACAAACATTTTCGCCACGCGGGCGGTGTCGCCCACACGCATTCGGAGTTCGCGACAGCGTGGGCTCAGGCTGGCATGCCCATCCCTTGTTTTGGAACGACGCACGCCGACTACTTCCACGGGGAGGTGCCGGTCACGCCTCCTCTAAGCCCCGATGAGATCGCCACCGACTATGAAAAGAACACGGGCGTGGTAATCTGCCAATGCTTTCGGCAGCTCGATCCTGATGCCGTGCCCGCGGTACTGGTGGCCGGCCATGGCCCGTTCTGCTGGGGAACAACGGCAGCGGCAGCCGCCCACCATGCGGTGATTCTCGAATCGGTGGCGCGGATGGCTTACTTTACACTGAACCTGGCCAGGGAATCTTTGCCGATCGGCCGCGCACTTCACGACAAGCACTTTCTGCGCAAGCATGGACAAGACGCCTATTACGGCCAGGTAAAAACGAAATGACTCACGTCCCCGCATTGCTGGCTACATCCACGCTGGTCCACCTCGCCCCGGTGGATCTTGCCATTGTCGTCTTCTATTTTGCGCTGGTCCTGGCGATTGGGCTGTACTTGAAGGAGCGGGCCAACACCGGCGAGGACTTCTTCATGGCCGGACGCGAGATGACGGCTTGGGTGGCGGGCCTGGCGTTCCTGTCGGCGAACCTCGGATCGCTGGAACTGATGGGGTGGGCCGGCAACGCCTATAAGTACGGTATCCTCGCGGCGCACTGGTATTGGATCGGCGCCATACCCGCAATGTTGTTCCTGGCCCTCGTGATGATGCCGTTCTACCACATCTGCAGGACCCATTCCGTTCCCGGATATCTCAAGCTGCGTTTTGGCGAGAGTAGCCGGACGCTGTCATCGATTTCGTTTGCCTTCATGACCGTGTTGATGAGCGGCATCAACATGTACGCCATGGCGGTGGTGATGAGGGTGGTCCTGGGGTGGGACATTCACGTCAGTATCTGGATTTCGTCCATCACGGTGGCCATCTATGTGGCCCTCGGCGGCTTGCGGTCGGCGATCTTCAATGAAGTTCTGCAGTTCTTTCTGATCTGGGCAGGCGCGTTGTTGATACCGATTTTGGGGCTGGTGGAAGCCGGCGGCTGGAGCGGCCTGAAGGCGCGTATTCTGCAGAATCTCACGGAACAGCACGTGGCGAACCCCGGCGCATACACCCATCTGTGGTCAACCCTCGGCGACTTTGGGAACAATCCGATGGGGATCAACTGGGTCGGCATCGTTTTTGGACTCGGCGCAGTGATCTCGATGGGTTACTGGACCACCGACTTTCTGGTCGTGCAGCGCGTCCTGTCGGCAAAAGACCTGCGCTCGGCCAAGCTCGCACCCATCATCGGGGCCGCTTTCAAGATGATGGTTCCGTTCATCGTCATCCTTCCCGGCTTGCTGGGTCTGGCGTTGCTGCGCGATCCGCATACGGGCAATCTGCTGAGGCTCGTTCCCGGCGATCTCGCGTGGTCGGACGCGGGACGAGCGCAGGGTCTGCACGGCTACGACGAAGTTCTTCCGCTCATGCTGGCGCGCTATTGCGGACCCGGCCTGCTCGGTCTCGGCATTACCGCGCTGATTGCCGGTTTCATGTCCGGCATGGCGGGCAATGTCAGCGCCTTCGCCACGGTTTGGACCTATGACATCTACGGCGCCCTGATCAAGAAGAACGCGTCGGACGAATCGAAGGTCAAGATGGGACGTTGGTGCACCCTGGTGGGCGTGGCCGTCAGCATCGGGACGGCGTATTTGGTGATGCAATCGCAAAGCATCATGGACTACGTCCAGGCGCTCTTCAGCTTTTTCATCGCGCCTCTGTTTGGCACGGTTCTGTTGGGCATGCTGTGGAAGCGGGCCACTCCGGCCGGCGGCTTCTGGGGACTGCTTGCCGGGACCACGTCTTCGGTTGGCATGTGGGCTTGGGTGAAGGTCAGCCCCGGTGCGGTGAAATACGTGGCGCTGTCAACGCAGGCACAGGACCAGGCTCAGAACATGTTCCGGGCGCTGTGGTGCTGGCTGATTTGTGTAGTGGTCACGGTCGTGGTCAGCCTTATCACGAAGCCCAGACCGGATGCCGAATTGACTGGCCTGGTCTACGGCTTGACCGCAATTCCGCACGAGGAGCAGGTTTCGGTTTTCCGGCGGCCGGTTTTCTGGGCGGTGATTGTGGGCATTGTGTTTGTGATTTTGAACATCGTTTTCTGGTAGGAGGAACGAATGAAGTCTGGTGGTTCCTTGTCGATATGGTTCTTCATTGGCTTGTCGATGCTGGTGAATGGCGCGCTGATTTTCGGTACGGGCTTGTACGAACTCGTGCGTCCGCCGGAAAACCGGGTTGTGCTTTATGGTTTGCACGCCCCGGTTTGGTGGGGTGGCTTGTTATTCCTGCTTGGAATTTTTTATTGTTACCGGTTTTCGCCATCGCGTGAACGAGCGCGTAACGCTGGCGGCGCGTAATCCCTAACACCGTTCGATGGACTAGGAAAGAGGAATACATATGTCTCATAAACAAATGACGATGGGCATCATCATCGGGAACCGTGGTTTCTTTCCCGATCATCTGGCCAAGACCGGACGAGAAGAAATGATGCGCGCGATCGAGAAGGCAGGTATGGAGTGTGTTGTGCTTGGTCCGGAACAGAGTAAGCACGGCGCGGTCGAGACTCGCGAGGAAGCGAAACGCTGCGCCGCCTTATTCCAGCAAAACCGCGACCGGCTGGATGGCGTCATCGTGGCCCTGCCCAACTTCGGCGAAGAACGGGCGATTGCCGATACGTTGCGCCTGGCCGGCCTGCGCGTCCCGGTCCTGGTTCAGGCAACGCCGGACGATCCCCGGAAAATGACGATTGCCTACCGCCGCGACAGCTTTTGCGGGAAGATGTCGGCTTGTAACAACCTTCGGCAGTACGGCATTCCATATTCCATCACTACGTTGCACACGGAAACTCCCGACTCGCCCGAGTTTGCCAAGGATCTGGAGTGGTTCGCGGCGGTCTGCCGGGTGGTAAAGGGATTTCGCAACCTGCGGGTCGGCGCAATCGGCGCGCGTCCAACCGCGTTCAACACGGTGCGCTATAGCGAGAAGATTCTGGAGTCGCAGGGTATCTCGATCGAGACGCTCGATCTTTCCGAAGTGCTCGGGCGGATTGAGCGCATGAGAGACAACGACGATCACGCGCAGGCGAAGTTGGCGGCCATCAAGAAGTACGTGGATGCGAGCAGCGTACCCGCGGCGGCTTTGTTGAAGATGGCAAAACTCGGGGCTGTGGTCGACCAGTGGATGGCGGCGACGGAGGTCACGATCAGCGCGGTCCAGTGCTGGACTTCGATTGAAGAAAACCTGGGCGTCGTGCCCTGCACGGTTATGAGCATGATGAGCAACGAACTCGTCTCCAGCGCTTGCGAAGTGGATATTTGCGGCGTGCTCGGAATGCACGCGCTGCAGCTTGCTTCAGGAACTCCCTCGGCGCTGCTCGATTGGAACAACAACTACGGAGAAGATCCCGACAAGGCGGTCTGCTTTCACTGCAGCAACCTGCCCAGGCACTTCCTCCAGGACGTGCGCATGGATTTCCAGGAAATCATCGCCGGCACCGTCGGGAAGGAGAATACGTTTGGCACCTGCGTGGGCCGCGTGAAAGCCGGCGCGATGAGTTTTGCCCGCTTCTCCACCGATGACACGGCCGGCGTCATGCGCGGCTATACCGGCGAAGGCGCGTTCACCGACGATCCGCTCAACACCTTCGGCGGGGCCGGAGTCGTCCAGATTCCGCACCTGCAGCGGCTTTTGCGTTACATCTGCGAGAACGGTTTCGAGCATCACGTGGCCGCAAATTTTGCGACGGTGGCCGGCGCGGTCCACGAGGCCACCACACGGTATCTCGGTTGGCAGATGTACCGGCACCAGAACTAGGAGCGAGAGATGGCCATTGTTGCGGGAGTAGATTTCGGCACCCTGAGCGTCCGTGTTTCCCTGGTGGACAGTGGACGGGGATTCATCGCGTCCGCAGTCTCCGAATATCCTTTGCATCGCAAAAAGGAGGACCCCGACTACGCCACCCAGTCGCACGACGACCATATGCGCGGCTTGGCGGCGGCGACCCGGCAGGCAGTGAAAGAAGCTGGGATCAAAGGCGATCAGGTCGAAGCCATCGCGCTGGATACGACAGGCTCCAGCGTCGTTCCGGTCGGTGAGGGTCTGGTGCCGCTGGATGATTACTACCTGTGGTGCGATCACCGCGCCAAGAATGAAGCGGCGGAGATTACGGAACTGGCGCACAAGGAGGGGCTGGAAGCCATCCAGTGGTGTGGAGGCGTGTATTCGTCGGAATGGGGTTTCGCCAAATTACTGCACTGGCTGCGTCACAACCCGGGCAAGCGCGAAAAGTTCGTCACCGCCTTCGAGCACTGCGACATGGTCGCTGCCACCCTGTGCGGCATCACGAATCCGGCGCACGTCAAACGCAGCGTTTGTGCGATGGGCCACAAGTGGATGTGGAATCCAGCCCTCGGCGGTCTTCCGCCGGAAAGTTTTCTCATCAAGGTTGACCCGCTGCTGGCGGGTGTTCGAGCCAAGTTGGACGGCGAGTATGCCACCTCCGATCAAATCGCCGGCCAACTCTCTCCCTTCTGGGCGGAAAAGCTGGGATTGCGGGCGGGCATCCCCATCCCGGTGGGCGCGTTCGACGCCCATTGGGATGCGATTGGCGCCGGAGCGAAAGAAGGCGACGTGGTGAACGTCGTCGGTACGTCCACGTGCATCATCGCGTATGTACGGCACGCGGAGTTGATCCCCGGTGTTTGCGGAGTGGTGCAAGGAAGCGTTCATCCGCAGTACACCGGCATCGAAGCCGGTCTCTCGGCCACGGGCGACATTTTTAGCGCTATTGCTCGGCGGGCGAATACTACGGTGACGGAACTGAGCCATGGCGTGGAGAACTACTGCGCCGGCCAGACCGGATTGCTGCGCATGACCTGGGACAACGGCGACCGCACCGTGCTCGTGAATCCAAACCTGGGCGGCATCACCATCGGCTGGAACCTGCAGCACACCGCGCAGGATGAACTCTTTGCCGCTATCGAAGGTACGGCGTTTCACACCCGGGTGATTCTGGACCGTATGAGTGAATATGGTGCGTCCACGTTGCGTGTCATCAACGGCGGAGGCGTCCCGCAGAACAATCCCGTGCTCAACCAGGTCTATGCCAATGTTCTAGGCAAGCCGGTGCTCGTGCCCGCCAGCAAAGTGACCGGCCTCGGGTCGGCCATTTTCGCTTTCCTGGCAGCGGGTACGTTCCGCACCATCGAGGAGGCGCAAGAGCGGGTTTGCCCGGCGTACCGCACTTTCACTCCGGAAGCCTACGAGCAGAAGATCTATGAGGAACTCTACTCACTATACCGCCGGGTTTACTTTGGTTTCGGGAAGTCCGGTCAGGCAAACGACTACGGAGACGTGCTGCCGAAACTAATTCAGATTGCTCGTAAGGAACCCTAACCGCACAGTGTATGAGACTTCTATGAAGAGATACACATTCGCCCTTCCCGCCGTAATTCTTCCCTTACTGCTATTAAACGCTCTTCTGTCATTCGCCCAAAGCAAGCCCGCATTCGCTCCCGACAAAATGGATACAGTGCTCTACGGGGCTGCCTACTACACCGAATACATGCCCTATGATCGCCTGGAGCAGGACGTGCAACTCATGCAGCAGGCGGGCATTAGCGTGGTTCGCATGGGCGAGTCGAGTTGGGGCTTGTGGGAACCGCAGGACGGCCGCTTCGAATATGCCTGGATGGATCGGGTCATTGACCGCATGCAGAAGGCGGGCATCAAGGTTATTCTCGGAACCCCCACTTACTCCGTTCCGGCGTGGATGTACAAGGAGCATCCGGAAATCTTCATTACACGCTTCGGCGGACAAACGATTACCTTCGGGCTCCGGCAGAACACCGACCTGATGAATCCTACTTACCGCTCTTACTGTGAGCGCGTGATTCGCAAGCTTCTCGAGCACTACAAAAACAACCCCACAGTGATCGGATGGCAGATCGACAACGAAACCTCGGCGGGGGGCGCGGCCAATCCCGATGTCCAGGCTGGGTTCGTGAGTTACCTTCAGAAGAAGTTCCGGACCGTGGACGAACTGAATAAGGTCTGGGGACTGAACTACTGGGGCCAGCGTCTCAACGACTGGACGGAGATTCCTCCCGAGGAAGGCATCATCAATCCGGGATGGAAGCTGGAATGGGAACGCTATCAGCAGTGGATGACCACCGATTTCCTGGCTTGGCAGGCCCGCATCGTGAATGAGTACAAGCGGCCGGACCAGTTCATCACCCACGATCTCGCCGGTCCGCCGCGCGCCGAGGTCAACGAACATGACATCGCTCGTGCCATGGACATCATGGCCGCCAATCCCTACCACGGCACGCAGGACCAGTTCGATGGGCTCGGTTCCACGATAGCGGGCGACTACACCCGTTCGCTCAAGCGGACGAATTATCTCGTGACCGAAACGAACGCACAGACCATCGGCTGGGACTCCAAGGACCAATTTCCGCCGTATGACGGACAACTGCGCCTCGACGTTTACACCCACCTTTCCTCGGGCGCGAACATGGTCGAGTACTGGCATTGGCACTCCATCCACTACGGGCAGGAGACGTACTGGAAAGGAGTCCTCGCGCACGATCTGGAACCGAATCGCGCCTATGCCGAAGTAAGCCGGACGGCGCACGAGTTACAGCGCATTGGACCCGAGATCGTTGACCTGAAACGCACAAGTAAGGTTGCCATCCTCTACAGTAACGACTCGTATTACGGTATCGAGTTCATGAAGTTCAGCGACAAGGTCAACTACCGCACCATCCTGCACCAGATGTACGAAACGCTGTACCGTCAGAATGTCGCTGTCGATTTCATTTTTCCGGAGAGCACCAACCTTTCCGATTACAAGGTTATCCTCGTTCCCCCGCTCTACGTTGCCAGCGATGAGTTGTTGAACAGACTGGTGGACTACGTTCACGGCGGCGGCCATCTGGTCATGGCCTTCAAAAGCGGGTTCACCAACGAGTACGACACCGTCCGCTGGACCATGGCGCCCGGACCGCTTCGCAAGGCGGCTGGATTCCGCTACCAGGAATTTTCAAATCTTGCCAAGCCCCTGGCGCTGAAGGGCGATCCCTTCAAAGCAGGCGCCGGCAACAAAGTCTCCGAATGGGCAGAGATGCTGATCGTCGAAGGCGCACAACCGCTCGCGTATTACGACCATCCATTCTTTGGCAAGTACCCGGCGATCACGCGCAACCGTTTCGGCAACGGGAGTCTGACCTATGAAGGAACCGCACTTTCAGACACGTTACAGACTAAGGTACTGCTGGACGTGCTTCAGATAGCCGGACTCACGGGCCCGGACCAGGAACTCCCTGCCACCGTGCACGTGAAACACGGCACCAACCGCAACGGCAGGACGATTCATTACTACATGAATTATTCGAGCGATCCGCAGATCTTCAAGTATCTCGTACAAGCTAAGCGAGGATCTGCTGACGAATACGACCGTAGCGCCTTCCCAGACGGTCGCACTCAAACCGTGGGATCTCGCGATCCTCGAAGAGAAATAATAATAATGAAGAGAAATAGCCGGAATTCTCAGCTATGAAAATCATGCCCATTCGCAGATTTGCGTTCGTCATTCTGCTCGTTGGCCTTGTCCCGATTACCGCAGCGCAAACGTCAGGCGCACCGGCCAGCGTCGATGAGCGAGTAGATTCGATCCTTCGCCAGATGACACTCGAGGAGAAAATTACTTACATCGGCGGCATCAACGATTTCTTCATCCGCCCGGTTCCTCGCGTCGGCATCCCCGAGCTAAAGATGTCCGATGGCCCGATGGGTGTGCACGACTACGGCCCAACCACTGCCTACGCAGCCGGCATCGCGCTGGCGGCGTCATGGGACACTGGCCTCGCCCGACGCGTGGGCGCGATGATGGGCGACGATGCCCGCGCTCGTGGCGTTCATTTCATCCTCGCTCCCGGCATGAACATCTATCGTGCGCCCATGTGCGGCCGCAATTTCGAATATCTCGGCGAAGATCCGTTCCTGGCTTCGCAGATGGCTGTTTCTTTGATTGAGGGAATTCAGAGCCGTCGCGTCATTGCCACCGCCAAACACTTCATGGGTAACAACCAGGAGTACGACCGCCACAACGTCAGCTCCAATATCGATGAGAGAACGATGCGCGAGATCTACCTGCCCGCCTTCGAGGCTTCGGTCAAGGAGGCTAAAGTCGGCGCGATCATGGATTCCTACAACCTCGTCAACGGGGTCCACATGACGCAGAACGACTACCTCAACAACCAGATACTCAAGAAGGAGTGGGGCTTTCGCGGCATCCTGATGTCCGACTGGGACTCCACGTACGACGGAGTCGCAGCCGCCAACGCGGGTCTTGATCTGGAGATGCCCACCGGCAGGTTCATGAACCCGCAGACCCTAGTTACGGCAGTGAAGGAAGGCAGAGTTTCCGTCGCCACTATCGACGACAAAGTCAGACGGATTCTGCGCACCGCGGTCGAGTTCGGATTCTTCGACTCCCCGCAGAAGGATACGTCCATACCCGCATACAGCCAGCCCGGGCGTGAATTAGCGCTGCAAGAAGCTCGGGGGAGCATGGTCCTGCTAAAAAACTCTGGGAGCCTGCTGCCACTCGACAAATCGAAAGTGAAGACGATCGCGGTGCTCGGACCCGATTCCTACCCCGCAGTCCCAGGTGGCGGCGGAAGTTCCCAAACTACGCCGTTCAATGCCGTGAGCTTTCTGGAAGGCATCAGCAACTACCTCGGCACTAAGGCAAACGTCCTCTATGCGGTGGATAACCCGCCGCTCGACGAGGTCTTTCAAAGGCAGCAGTTCGTTACTGCTCCCGGGGGCGAGCCGGGTCTCAAGGGGGAATATTTCAATAACCAGGACTTGGAAGGCTCACCAGCGCTCATTCGCACCGATCGGCTGGTCGCGTTTAACTGGGGAGAAGGAAGCTATGCTGCCGATGGGCCGGTCGATCATTTTTCGGCGCGCTGGACCGGCTATTTCATTCCCAAGGCTAGCGACGACTACAAGTTCTATACCTCAGCCGATGATGGGGTTCGGCTCTTTATCGATGATGAGCAAGCAATTAATGACTGGCAACGCCATGCGGAAACGCTCAATTCCTACACCCGGCATCTCGAAGGCGGACATGCCTACCGGATCCGGCTGGAGTACTTCGAAGCGATCGGTTCAGCCAGCGTCAGTTTGGGCGTCGCCGGCGCGCAGGAGTTTGTGGGCCGCGATACGAAGGCCGTCGCCGCCAAAGCGGACGTCGCCATCGTCTGCGTGGGCTTCGACCCTTCCACCGAGAGCGAAGATTCCGACCGTACCTTCCGGCTACCGGCTGGACAGGACGAACTGGTGCGCCAGATCGGCAGCGTGAACAAGAACACCATCGTTGTGATCACGTCCGGTGGGAGCGTGGATATGACGCAATGGATCGATCGCATCCCCGGCGTCATCGAGGCCTGGTACCCCGGGCAGGAAGGCGGCACCGCGCTGGCGCAGATCCTTTTCGGCGAATACAGTCCGTCCGGCAAACTCCCCGTCTCATTCGAGCGCAAGTGGGAAGACAATGCGACGTTCCACAGTTACTACCCCAAGCCTGGAGAGAAGCAAGTGGAGTACTCGGAAGGCGTTTTTTTGGGATACCGTCACTTCGATCGCGATCGTGTGACGCCGCTCTTCCCGTTCGGCTATGGTCTTTCTTACACGACCTTTGCCTACCACAACTTGAAGGTGTCCCCCCGCGCTGGAAATCTCAACCAGCCGGTCATCGTTTCGTTTGACATGGAAAACACGGGACACCACGACGGCGCAGAGATCGCGCAAGTGTACGTAGGCGACGCTCACGCCAGCGTTCCGCGTCCAGTTAAGGAGTTGAAAGGCTTCGCGCGAATCGAGCTGAAACCCGGCGAGTCCAGACATGTCAGCGTAGCGCTCGACCGCCGGGCATTTTCCTTTTACGACGTAAAGAAGAAGGACTGGAGCGCAGAACCAGGCCAGTACGAGATTCTTGTTGGCAGCTCATCCGACAAGATTGAACTACAAGGCGCGTTCACGCTGCAACCGTGATCGGAGCATTTTTGATCGAGATTGCACTAAAGAGAAAGAGTAAGTCATACTCTCTCGCCAGCGGGCTCTTCGTCCTTCCCATCTTATGCTGTGTATGGCCCCTGCTTGCGGCGGCAGATCCAGTACTCCCCAATCTGCTCAGCGACCACATGGTCCTGCAGCAAGAACGCGAGATTCGTATCTGGGGCAAGGCGGATCCCGCGGAGAAGATCTCGGTCAGCCTCGCAGGCAACACGCGCAACGTTGACACGGATTCCGGCGGTTATTGGGTCGTGCACTTCGCCGCCATGCGGGCGGGTGGGCCATTCACCCTTAAAGTGGCGGGCAAGAAAACGATCGTTATTATCAAGGACGTGATGATAGGCGAGGTCTGGATTGCCTCTGGGCAATCTAACATGGCCCTGGCGTTGAGCGCATCCGCCAGCGCGGCCGAGGAGATCCCGAAAGCCGATTACCCAAACCTCCGACTGTTCACCGTTCCCAAGCGAGACGCGCTCGATCCACAACCTGACACTCTCCCTGCAAAATGGCAGCCCTGCACTCCTGAAGCAGCGAAGGATTTCTCCGCGGTCGCCTACTATTTCGCGCGCGATCTCCATCGTAAGTTGAATGTGCCAGTCGGCATCATCGAGAGCGCATGGCCTGGAACGGTCATCGAGGAGTGGATTGCGCCCGAGGCGGTTCAGCGCGATCCGCAAATCAAGCCGGTGCTCGACGAATGGAACCGGTCCGAAGGTAATGCATTCACCGCCGGTCGAACCCCCTTCGATCTCGAATTTGACGACTTCGAGTTGCTCCCGGACCCATCGGGCCCTGGCAAACCGCTCGCACTTGCTAACTTCGACGACGGCCGAGCGAGCACTGCTCTCGGCGGCGATTGGTCCTACGACTGGAAATCTGCCCCAGAAACCACATACGATCTCATATCTCCCGGACATGGTGGAAATAACTTCGCCGTTCACGTCGGAGGCGAGATCGATGCCTCCGATGATTCGCGCTTGACTGCCAAATTCCGCCAGGACGGATCTCCCGTGGACCTAAGCATCTATGCTGGCATTCGCTTCTGGGTGCGCGGCAACGGCTCGTTTCGCTTTCACTCACTTCAACCGACGATTACCGATTGGGATGACTATGGCACGCAGTTACTGCACGCATCGGCCGACTGGGCGCCGGTTACAATCTGGTTTCGCGACTTGCGACAAGAAGGATGGGGAGTAGCCGGCGATTTCACTCCGTCCGCAATAACCGGCTTCTCGATTGAAAACGTCCCGGCTGCAGGCTTCCCACATCGCCCGGCCTCCGGCCTGTATCGGGGGATGATCGCTCCACTGCTTCCATTTCCGTTCCGCGGGGTGATCTGGTACCAAGGGGAGAGCAATACCTTGCAAGCCCGGCAATATCGCCGGTTGCTGCCCGCGCTCATTGAGAGTTGGCGCGCCGCACTCCATCAGGGGCAGATGCAATTCCTGATCGTGCAGCTGCCAAACCACGGCGCGATCCCCAGCCAGCCCGCCGAGTCGGCATGGGCAGAGCTGCGCGAGGCGCAGTTGCTCGCCTTGAACCGGCTTCCGGCCACAGGCCTAGCCGTGACGATTGATGTGGGTGATCCAAAAGATGTGCACCCACACCGCAAGGCCGAGGTCGGTCAGCGGCTTGCTCTGTGGGCGCTCGGTGCCGCCTACAAGCAACCCATCGTCTATTCCGGACCGTTATACCAGTCCATGGCGGTGGAAGGAAGTAAGATCAGGGTCCGGTTCTCACATACCGGCAGCGGTCTGGAAGCCAAAGGGGGCGCTCTGCGTGGCTTTGCTGTCGCCGGCGCAGACCGGAAATTCCATTGGGCTTCGGCTGTCATCGACGACGATTCGGTCCTCGTTTCGAGCCCGGAGGTCGCGGCTCCGGTGGCCGTCCGATATGCCTGGGCTGACAGCCCGGAGTGCAATCTCTTCAATGTCGAGGGATTGCCCGCATCCCCCTTCCGTACCGATGATTGGCCCGGCATTACAAAATAGGAGAAGGCGAGGGGTTCGAACTGATGTCGGATGATTTGCAGGCCAGGTTCAGCGAGCGTTTTGGGGGCACCTCAGCGCTGTATCGCGCTCCCGGTAGAGTGAATCTCATTGGCGAACATACTGACTGCAACGAAGGTTACGTAATGCCTGTGGCGATGGGTCTTTCCTGTTGGGTCGCCATCGGACCGCGCAACGATCGCAAGCTGGCCATCTACTCGGAAAATCTCAATGAATCAGTTGAACTGAACCTTGCGAATCCAGATTTGCATCCTTGATAAGGCAGATTTGGGGGTGAGGCAGCAACTCGATTGCCACGCTTGCTGATGCCCAGCAGCTTTGGTTTATCGCCGCTGCTATATTGCCTGGGTACGAGTCCGAGCCAGGCGGCAAACTCGCGTCCCTTATGAAACGCAGCCCCGTTGCCGATGGAAGCGACTACGGCCGTGGCCACGAGGCAACCGACTCCAGGAATCTGACGCAGCCGACGGCAGGCTTCGTCCTGGTTTGCCGTCTGCTCGATGTCTTCGGTTAGGCTGTCGATCTGCATCTCCAGCCGGGGAGTTGCTTCCTATCTTTCTCGCACTGCGCTCCCCCATCCTTACCAGTCAGCGGGACTTCCTCAAAGCAATGCGTCGCAACCGGTATTGGGGTGCATTCCTGGCGATTCGGGAGCGCGAATCATTGCGAAGGCGTGCTGACGAGTTCGATTTCAGCTAGCCGTGATTTCAAAATGCGCTCAAAGACAGCGTATCCGCTCTTGTGCGGAATCGAACGGGATTTTACTTCGCGCCCAAGTTCCATACACCGCCCGCTCTTTTCTTCATAGAGTGGCCATTCCGGAAGACCACGCCGGTTGGGGTTGCCGCTCTTTGCGAACTGCACCCAGTAGTCCCTCATTATTTCCGAGAGTTTTTCATCGTCTGAGTTGGGAGCCCAGCTTTTCCAATAGCTATCGCCAATAAACATCAATTCTTCACTATGGAATGCGCCAAGTGGGGCAAAAGGTCCACGCCCGACGTAAGTAAAGTAGTACAGATACGCAGGCTGGCCTGCGTCCGACATCGCTTTCGCCAGCACATACGATCCAAATCCAAAATCGTAATCCGTTTGCATACGAACAAACACGCTCCCAACCTCCGCATCGGATGTTGCGGGATAGGCTTTCCAAACATCGCTGGCGAACTCACGGAACTCGTTCGCCAGCCACTGCCGGTATTGTGCGATATTTCTCGGCCGAGAATCCGTGGTAGCGAGCGGCGACGGTTTCCCGAAGACCGTAGTCTCGTTGGCATTGCTGCCGACCAATACGGGGACGTGCGCTTGGCGTCGCATCTTAAAGCTTATGGCAGGCTGATCTTGCACCACCCATCCGTCAACGACGACGCCGAAGTCTGCGGATTCTTAGGTTGTGTGCCGCTTCCAGCAGTTTGTCCGGTGCAAGAGCGCGCAAAGAGGCCAGCGCATTCGTATCATTCGCGATTCCAAGAGCAGAAGAAAGTCGGACGCCTAAGGCTTCCCCAGGTCCGTGATTGCCGTAGTAGTCTAGTGGTTTTGTAAGGGCAGAATAAACAGAATCCAAACAGACGCCACTTTCAAGAATGGCCTTATGAAAGAGTCCCACAGCGAGTGGCGATGCCAATAAATGGCAAACATCCTCTGCGCCAGACGATTCGCCAAATATTGTGACTGAGTTCGGGTCGCCCCCAAACGCTGCGATGTTGTGCCGCACCCATTCGAGCGCAGCAATTTGGTCAAGTAAGCCGTAATTTCCCGAAGAATGATGCGGCGATTCGGCGGTCAGGGCCGGATGAGCCAAGAAACCGAATACGCCCAGACGATACTCGATGGAGACCACGACAACTCCTTTGCGAGCGAGTGCCGGAGCAAGAGGCGGTAACTGACTCGAGCCTTCCACATTGCCGCCTCCATGAATCCACACCATCACCGGTTCCTTCGTGGCGGCTGGCAGGCTCGTGGTCCAGACGTTGAGATAAAGGCAATCTTCACTGGTTTCCAAACGCTCGCGGCAGGCCACTTCCGGCCACCACGAAGAGGCGAGCTGTGGGCAAGATGGAGAGAATTGCTTCGCGGAGCGGACGCCAGACCAGTTGCTCGGCGGTTGTGGCGGCTGCCAACGACGGTTGCCGATGGGTGGCGCGGCGTACGGGATGCCGAGGAAAGCTGCGTCACTCCGTCCTGGACCAAAATAGATACCCTCGAGGACTCCGGACGGAGTCGTGACCTCCGGCGCGGACAGCGCCGGAACTTGACTGTGTGCGATGCTCCCGGCGAGCACGAGGACCGCTATCTCCGCGATGATTACAATCCACACTTGCCGCACAGACTTACCTCAATCCTAAGTTCGGCCATCATCGCCGCCTTGGTTGCAAGCGCTGAACCTGCACTCTCGGAGTCTGGGGCATAGACGACCTGAATGTGATTCGACCGATGACGGGCCTGGGTTCCAGCGATCATTGTGGCGTCTCCGCCTGGGACCACGCCGCTCTCGAAAACACAGTTCCTTAAGAGGTGCTCTGCCGGATTGACCGCCGCGTGGTGCGAAACTACGTCGAGTAGCTGAGTTTCCTCACGTAAGCCGCAGTCATCGGGGCGAAAGATCTTCGAATCTCACATCCATGATGGGATATTCCTTTGCGTTCTTGTAGTTGAAATGCCACGACTCGGTGGGTTCAACGGTGAACCCCTCCGTTTTCATCGCAGCGCGCAGCGTCTGGCGCCTCGTTCTCTGTTTCATTGTGCCCCCGGCATAGTTAGCGTAAGCGCGCTCGGTCATTTCATCATAGCCACTGGGCATCTTGATCGCTTTGCCCGTGCGCAGGTCGTATAGGGTCAAATCCACCGCACATCCGCGGTTATGGATGGAACCGGCGGCTGGATCGGCGACAAAATTCTTCTTCTTTTCGGGATCGCCCGGGACCGCGTCCCAAAACATCTTTGTGACATACCACGGGCGATAACCATCGTAGATCAGCAAACCGTAACCTTGGCGTTTGAGGGCCCGGTTTACACGCACCAGCGCCTCGGCGGCCGGACGTTGGAGAAACGCCCGCGCTTGTGAGTACACGGCAGTACTGAGGAAGTTGTTAGTCGTCGCGTAACGGATTTCGAGCTTGATTGTAGGATCGAGTTTGACTAGCTCAACCAGATCGGGCAGGCGGAAGCTGCCTTTTTCATGAGGCGGCTCTGCTTTCAGTGCCTCCTCCCGCAACTCGTCCACAGGCCGTACAGGTGTGATCCGGAAGGTGGTCTCGTTTGGATACGGTGTTTGTGAATAGCAAGATAGAGTTGTACCTGTAACGAAGATAAGAAAGCAAATCAGCCGTAAGCGCGCGAGGATCATCAGCCGCAGTCTCCTCCTTAGGGCGTCGGAGCGTGGTTAGGATTACCGAAGTGGCGCAGTTCAGGCAATTTCCAATCTCTTCTCAGCCGTTCGTATTGGGCCAGCGGCAACTGCACCAGTAATGGCTTCCTGGCCGGATCAAGCCATGCGAGTACGGGTTCGAGTTGTTCCTGCGGCATGGCCGTACAGCCGGCCGTCCCTTCGCCCTGCCCTCTCCAAATGTGCATGAAGATGCACGACCCGCTACCGGGAGTCGCTGGATTGGTGTTGTGGTCGACTACGATTCCCCATCGGTACTGCTCATCGGATCGCAACATATGTTCAGAACTATTCCAGTCTGGCGAAACGGCTGCGCGATCCACAACGCGGTTGTAGAATTTCGAAGCCGGGTCATCCACGCATTCGACGGATGGCGTGAGCTTTACGTAAGGCATTCTCCATCCCGCTGGCTCCTGGGCTGCGTAGCCAAAGGCGGTACTCAGGCGGAAGACACCGGCCGGTGCCTTGCCATCGCCCTCTTTCTTCACCGGGTCGAGATTGCCGCGCGTCGCGAGGTTGTCGGCCAGCCCCATGCTCGCGCCCCATCCCAAACCGTTCTTTCCGACCACGACGGTTATCGGGTTGCCGGCCACTTCCCATCTCTTGTGCGGCCGCGCTCGCTCATATCGCTGGAGTATCCCTTCCACTGCGTTCCAATCAGAAGTCGTGACGACAAGGAGTTGGGTTGACGATTGCGCCGCCTCCTGCTGCGGCGACTGCGCCAGCGCGACCGAAACAAAACACACGGCGACTATGCAACGATTAAGGATCTCGTGCCGCGTGACGGCTTCAATTTTCATCGACATGACGTTCCGCCCTGAACAACGATCCACAATCGCTCACAACCGTTCGAGCCTCATCTGATCTTGAACGCTCTCTCGGCCCCGGATCACCCTTGCCTTCGCCCCATCCACCAGCACCTCCGCTGCTTTGCCGCGCGTATTGTAGTTCGATGCCAGCACGGCGCCGTACGCTCCCACATCCAGAATCGCCAGCAAATCGCTTTCGCGTACGACCGGCAGTTCGCGGTCGCGCGCGAAGAAATCGCCGGTCTCGCAGATCGGCCCGACTACATCGGTCATCTCCGTATCCTCAGTTGAGCGAGTCACGGGCACAATCTCGTGATAGGCACGGTACAAGGACGGCCGCAGCAGGTCATTCATGGCCGCATCTACAATCAGAAAACGTTTCCTGTCATTGGTCTTCCTGTAGATCGCGCGCGTCAGGAGTGCGCCCGCCGGACCCACGATCGACCGTCCTGGCTCCAGCAATACATGCACTTTCAATCGGCGCAAGGGCTTGAGCACAGCGCGAGCGTAGGCGGAGATCCGCTGGGCGAAATTTTCCGCGGCGCCTTCATAGGAAATCCCGAGGCCACCCCCCGCATCCACATAGCGGATATCGTGTCCCTGTGTGCGGAGAGCGCGCACCAGGTCGGCAACCCGTTCCAGCGCGTCCGCGAAAGAACTGACATCCGTAATCTGCGACCCGATATGGACGCTCACTCCCGCCACCTTTAGATAAGGCTGCTTGGCGGCCTTCGAGTAAAGAGTCTCCGCCTCGGGAATGGGCACGCCGAACTTGTGCTCGAGCAAGCCGGTCGAAATATACGGATGGGTCTTCGTCGATACGTCGGGGTTCACGCGCACCGCGATCGCGGCTTGCCTTTTCATACGTGCGGCGGTTTCGGCAAGCGCCTCCAGTTCCGACGCGCTCTCAATATTAAACAGAAGGATTCCGGCCCGTAGTGCGAGCTCCATCTCCGGCACGGTCTTGCCGACACCGGAATAGACCACGCGTTTCGCTGCCTGGCGATCCACAATTAGAACGCGTTCGAGCTCTCCCCCGGAGACGACATCGAACCCTGCACTCTCGCGCGCGATTAAGCGCAAGATCGCCAACGAGGAGTTGGCCTTCACGGAATAGCAAAGCGTATGCGGGATCAAGCGGAAAGCGCGGGCGAATGCCTTTATGCGCTCGCGGATCATCGCCGCCGAGTACACGTAGAGCGGCGTTCCATAACTCGCCGCGAGCCGTTCCAGGGAGACCGATTCACAAAACAAGACGGGTTGCCCCCCGCCACCGACGCCGCACTGGTAGACAAAGGCTGGGGGCCGTAGGATTTTAGATTTGGCGGTGCGCTTCACCAGCAATCTCCTTTTGCAGCTCTGAATCGCTGAGGCGCCAGCCTTGGGCGAAGCCCGAGACTGTGCCCGCGGCGACTGCTTGATCCACAGCATAGAAAAACTTCCTAGATGGTATCGATATTCTGATCATAATCCGATTCACCCACTCCGCTTGGAACAATCTGAATGCTAGTATATGTATATAACTACATATAGATACAGACTTTTTATCCCCGCACCTAACATATTTTGTTGCTTGCCAATATTGGATTATAGAACCGATTCTATTTATTATTGACAACCGAAGAGAGGGAGTGTATAGGGTAGGAGACAAAATGCCGCGCGGCGGCAAGGTCGCAGCCGGGAGAGGGTGGAGCCGGGATTGTAATTCCTCCGACTGCCCTTGAATTGTCAAAGGAGCTAATGGAGAGTCCAATGCGCAAACAAGTACTTGCTTTCCATTTCACGCCGTGCAGATCGTCCTTGCGTCTTCATCGAATGTTCTCTGGCCGCTTCGAAGTGAGCGTCGGTCGGTTTTGGATTGTTGCCGCCATTGCGATGGTTGGAATGCTCTGCTGGAACTGGGCTCCCTCCGCATCGGCTCAAACGGCCGTCACCGGAAGCCTGAACGGCGTCGTCACCGACTCCACGGGAGCTGTGGTTGCCGGAGCGACGGTCACCGTCGTGGAGACCGCTACCGGCGATACCCGCGCGCTGACGACGAACGACCGCGGTCTGTACACCGTCCCGTTCCTGAAGCCGGGCGCCTATACGGTTTCGGCCTCCGCCCAGGGACTCCACTCGAATGCGGTTTCGGTCCTGATTCTCGTCAGCCAACAGTCCGTGTCCGACTTGACCGTGACCCCGACGGGCAGCAAAGAGACGATTACCGTCAGCGCGAGCAATGTGCAATTGGTCAACACCCAGACCGCCAACATAACCACGACGTTTACCACGGAGCAATTTGAAGACCTGCCCAGTCCCGGCGGTGACATCACGACCTTTGCTTTCACCGCGCCCGGCGTTGTAGTAAACACGAACGGTTCCCACGGGTTCTCCACCGGCAATTTCAGTTCCGCCGGACTTCCAGGCATTTCCAACCTCATCATCTTGAACGGCGCCGACCAGACGGACTCATTCTTCAACGTCTCGGCTGCCGGCGCATCCACGCTCAGCATCGGTGCGTCGGAAATCGATCAGGCGTCGCTGGTACAGAACGGCTACAGCACGGAATGGGGCCGTCAGGCGGGCGCGGTCCAAACCTACGTTACGAAAAGCGGAACCAACCGCATCCATGGCTTGTTGAATTACACCTACAACGGTGACGTCCTGAACGCCAATGATTTCTTCAATAACCTGAATGGCATACCGCGGCAGAAGGCGGTTTCCAACCAATATGCAGCCCAGATTGGCGGTCCGATTATCCGCAAGAAGTTGTTCTTCTTCGCTGACACCGAAGGCATTCGGTACGTTCAGCCATCCACCAACTATGTCAATTTTCCCACCGCCGCGTTTCAGAACACGACTCTGAATACAATTCCTGCCGCCAGCGTACCGCTCTATACGCAGATGTTTAATCTGCTGCAGACATCCCCGTTTTACAGCACCGCCACCCCGGTCACGACAGGAAGCGGTCCGCTCCAGGACTTGAGCGGGACTCTTGGTTGCGGCTCGTATGCCGGTACACCGGTGTATGGCCAGCCGAACACGTATTTCGGCACTGTTCCGACCGGCGCCTCGGGAACGGCGATTGCGTGCATGACGGCGGCGGCGGGCGTGACCAGCGGCGCACTGACCGAGTATATGATCATTGGCCGCGGCGACTGGAACATCAACGACAAGCAGAAGCTCTTTGTACGGATTAGCGACGATCAGGGCTTCCAGCCGAATTTCATCAGCGTCGTCAATCCACTATTGAACGTGGTCAGCAAGCAGCCCATCTTGAACGGTCAGGCGAACCACACGTACATTTTTGGCCCCAATGTGACCAATCAATTTATTGCATCGGCCTTCCACTATTCGTGGCCGTTCGGCCCCGCCGATTTGCAGAAGACGCTGGCGGTATCGCCCGCGCAGTTCAACAATGGTTCCGATGGCGGCACCAACTTTGCCACCGGGCTGGGCCAGAGTGGCAGAGTTGGTTTCGATTGGGGCGGCCATCCTACGAAAACTAACTCCACCCAATATCAATTCGTGGACGATCTTTCCTGGCTGAAAGGAGGCCACAATCTGAAATTCGGGGCCAACTTCAAGCGCTATGACATCACCGACGGCTACCCGACGGTGAATACCTACGCCGGGTATTACACCTTCAACAGTCTTGGCGACCTCGCCGGCGGCGTGCTGCCCGGATCGGCAGGTTCCAACTTTCAGCAGACCTTTGATCAGGTCAAGGAAATCAGCCTGGCTGGTTACAACTTCGGCATCTACGCGCAGGATGAATGGAAGGCCACTCGGCGATTGGTTCTCGATTACGGTGTCCGCGTGGACCGCAATGGAAATATCCGGTGCAACACGAATTGTTTTTCGCGCTATCTCGGCGGCTTTCCACCCACGAACGTCACCTTGGACACACCGTACAACCAGACCATCGCTACCGGCTATGAGAAAGTCTTCTCCTCACTGGAAATGGCCATTATCCAGCCGCGCTTCGGTTTCAACTGGGATACAAAAGGCACCGGAAAGTTCATCGTCCGCGGCGGTGTGGGCCTCTTCGCGGACGCATTTCCCGGCGCGTTGATCGAAAACCAGTACTTGACCTTTCCCGACAACTACGGCGCATTCGTAGAGGCTGGAAACGTGGGGCAGGGGGCGGGAAGCGCGCCGGCCTTCGCCCTCGCTTCCTACAACGCTCTTACGACCGGCTTCTCCACGGGGCTGAACGCTAACCAACTGGCGGCGTCGCTGCCGCCGGGCGTACCATTCTTCGCGCCCGCCCACTACTTGAGTCCGCAGCACGTTGTGAGCCCGAAATATCTGGAGTGGAGTTTGCAATTCCAGCTGCAGCTCGACCCTTCCGATGCTGTGGTCCTTTCCTACGTGGGGAACCATGGCTACGACCTGGTCAGCTACGATTACGCTATTAACCAGAACCTGGCCGGAAACGCATACACGCCTCCATCGGCCTATACCAGTTTCGAGGACGTTCCGGTCAATCCGCCCGATCCGCGGTTCGGACAGATGGGAATTATCAACGATAACGCCATATCTGGATATAACGGGATCTCGCTTATCTACAAGCACATCAATCGTTACGGTGTGACGGCGAATTTCTCCTACACATATTCACACGCACTCGACGACGTTTCTAACGGCGGCCAGTCTGAGGACTTTAACAACAATGGCCTTCCTTACCAGATTGTGCCGAACCACACATCGCTGCTGATGTACTCGAACGCCGACTATGACATTCGCCATAATTTTCTGGCCGATCTCACCTATGTTGAGCCGTACCATTTCCGAAACAAGATTGTTGATTTTGCCGCAGGTGGCTGGACGGTCGGTGGCAAGGCCTTTTGGCGGTCCGGCCTTCCCTTCAGCGTGTTCAACAGCAATGCTGAAAACGACCTATACAACGGCACAGGCAATTACTTCGTGCTGGCGGACGTACTGGACAATCACTTCAATCATTTCTGTAATTCGTTTTCCCACCCGTGCTTCCAGGGCCATTTCTTTAACGGTTCTGGTGTATCGAATCAGGACCCGTACAACGATCCCGCGCAGACCAATTTCGGCAACGTGCCGCGTAATGCCTTCTATGGGCCGCACTACGCCGACGTTGATTTGAGCGTGTATAAGAACATTTTCCAGGAGGGGAGCTTGCAGTTCAAAGTGGGTGCGCAGGCATTCAACGTATTCAACCACACCAATTTCGCCGCGCCGAACAATAATGCATCGCTCTCAAATCTGGGTTTGATCACCAGCGACGTGGTGGCGCCAACCAGCCCCTATGGATCGTTTGGGTCGCCCAGTTCCGGCCGCATCATGGTCGTGACCGGCGTATTGACGTTTTGAGGCAAACCCTGGGCAAGTGTAGTCCGGAGCTACGTACCGCAAGTTGACGCGATATCCCTATTTTCCGAGGTCTTCAAACTTCACATTCAGGATCGGATAGCTGCCATGCCAATATCGCCGTCATTACCAACCGCCGGGTTCTCGACCAACAACTCCAAGACGCGATTTACCAAGTCGAGCACGCCCAAAGGGTCGTCAAAGCAATCGACGAGGATTCAAGGCAACTGGCCGAGGCGCTGATCGACGGCACCAAGATCGTCATCACGACCTTGCAGAAGTTCCCCTTCGTGCTCCGCGGGCTGCTTCACATTGCCGGGGCGGAAACTCAGGAGAAGGCCACCGACGAAGAGAGGCGGCGAGCGAAGGAGTGGGAAGCTGCCATCGCCGCGCGCAAGTATGCGGTGATTGTCGACGAAGCGCACTCCAGTCAGACTGGCGGGACAGCGCGCGAGTTGAAGGCAATCCTGGGCAAGACCGTGGTTGCCGAAAATGGGGAAGCCGAACCGGACTGGGAAGACGGGTTGAACCAGGTGATGCAGTCTCGAGGACGCCGGCCGAACCTCAGTTTCTTTGCCTTTACGGCCACCCCGAAGGGCAAGACGTTGGAACTGTTTGGACGGACCGGCACGAGTGGCCTGCCAAAGGCATTCCACATCTTGGTTCGTGCCTTTCCTACGTCACAAAGCCGCGCGGCGATCGAAACCGTGAAGTCCATTGGCGTGGGCTGTTCTCTTCGTCGTAAGCGGGTTACCACAACATGCGACAGTAGGTTCATTATCTTGGGAGGGTGATCATGTACGCTGAGAAATTTCTGTTGAAAAACCAGATCGCCGTAGTTACCGGAGCCGGCCGCGGAATCGGTTTTGAGATTGCCCGCGCTCTGGGGGAAGCCGGAGCGACGATCGCAGTCCTGGAAATTGACCAGACCAGCGGCCGAGAGGCGGTCGAGAAATTAACGAACGAAAGATACCGGGCGGAACTGTTTCCTCTCAACGTCACCGATTCAAAGGCTGTGAAGCGGGTCGCAGATGGGGTGCTCAAGAAATACGGGAAGGTTGACGTGCTCGTCAACAACGCGGGTTTGGCGGAGAACATCGACGCCATATCGTATGGCGACGAACAGTATTACAAGCTGATGCGCATTAATCTTGACGGTGTGTTCTTTTGCTGCCGTGCTTTCGGCCGGCATATGGTCGCTGCTCGACGAGGCAGCGTGGTGAACGTTGGTTCGATGTCAGGAATTATTGTAAATAAGCCGCAGCCGCAAGCTCCCTACAACGCCAGCAAGGCCGCAATTCACATGCTGACCAAGTCGCTGGCATGCGAATGGGCAAGATCCGGCGTGCGCGTGAACGCGGTCGCTCCCGGATATATTGCAACGGCTTTGACCTTGCGGGGACGATCAAACAAAGAATGGAGCGCGTGCTGGGACGAGATGACACCCCTTGCCCGTTGCGGCGAACCGAGCGAGGTAGCTTCAGCCGTGCTCTTTCTGGCCAGCGACGCAGCGAGTTACATCACCGGGTCGGTGCTGAGCATCGATGGCGGTTATACGGCATGGTAACGGTGATAAATGTCTCCTGAGAGATCAGATACAAAATGTACCCGCTAAATTGTCGGCCGGGGGAGAGCTAAACACCCTTGCCATGCTGATTCTGGGATGGCGCTTATGAACCGGATTTGGAAAGCACTGGCACTGTTGGCGAGCGCAGCTCTCGTGGCGTGGATTCTCTATCCTGCTGGCCGGCGTCCAGAGCTGACCATTGCTACGGTGAACAATGCCGATATGATCCTGATGCAGCAGCTCTCTTCGGAATTTGAAAAACAGAGCGGGGTCAAGTTGAACTGGGTAGTGCTGGGTGAGAACGTCCTGCGGCAGCGTCTGACGATAGATATTTCCACGGGAAGCAGCACCTTCGATGTTATAACAATCGGTTCTTATGAAGCTCCCCTGTGGGGAGAGCGAGGCTGGCTTGTCCCGCTTGATGATCTGGGCGCGGACTACGGATACGACGATATCTTCGACGTGATGCGTCAAGGCTTTTCTTATCAGGACCGCATGTACGCGGCGCCCTTCTATGCAGAGAGTGCCTTTACTTACTACCGCACTGACCTCTTCGGAAAAGCCGGCTTGAAAATGCCCGTCCAGCCGAGTTACGAACAGATACGCCAGTTCGCGCAAAAACTGCACGACCCGGAGCACAACGTTTACGGCATCTGTTTGCGCGGCGAACCGGGGTGGGGCCAGAATATCGCATTCATCAGCACGCTGGTCCATGCGTTTGGAGGGCGCTGGATGGACGCAGGCCTGAAGCCGCAAATCACGACTCCGGCTTGGGCCGAAGCAGTGGGTTTCTACGTGGACGTGCTCAGCAAATATGGACCGCCCGGCGCTACCACCGACGGCTACAACGAGAACCGCGCCCTCTTCGCCAATGGCAATTGTGCCATGTGGGTGGACGCTACTTCCGCTGCCGGTTACCTTCTCGATCCCAGCCAGAGTCGAGTGGCGAACACCACCGGTTTTGCCAAAGCACCCATCGCCAAAGTGTCCAATGGCCCGGGCTGGGCCTGGAGCTGGGGACTTGCGATCCCAACCTCATCGAAGCGAGCCGAGATCGCCAAGCAATTTATCAAATGGGCCACCAGTCGTCAGTACATCGCCACCGTGGGTGAGCGCTTCGGTTGGTTGCGCATTCCTCCCGGCTCGCGAAAATCGACCTACGAAATTCCCGCTTATCTGCAAGCGGCTCCCTTTGCCCCACTGGTTCGCGAAGCGATCTTGAACGCAGATTACACGAAATCGGGCGAGTCAGTTCCTTTCGTGGAAGTTCAATATGTGGGAATTCCCGAATTTCAGGCCATCGGAGCGGAAGTCGGACAGGAAATCAGCGCGGCGTTGGCGGGCCACGCCACGGTGCAGCAGGCTTTGGCATTGGGGCAAGCGGAAGCCGAACACTCCCTGGAAGGGAGATTTCGTCAAGTGACCGGAGAAGTTGCTGCCAAACCGAGCCGCCAGCTGCACAGCAAGTCCTTGCTCGCTCCCTCCGTCGGGGCGCTGTTGTTGTGGATGGTCGTGCCCCTGGCGATGACGCTCTGGTTTTCCGCCGAGCACTATAACCTGCTCAGTCCCGGGAAAGACTGCCTTCGCCGGGTGGGAGAATTATCGCGACCTGCTAACCCATCGGGCGCTGTGGGTGGCCATGGGCAACACCCTGTTCCTGGTTGGCCTGGTTCTCGCGATCACCCTGATTCTTGGAACGTTGTTCTCCCTTCTGCTCGACCAGGATTTTCCTGGCCGCAACATTTGCCGCCTGCTGGTTATCGCTCCCTTCTTCGTGATGCCGACGGTGAGCGCGCTGATCTGGAAGAACATGCTGATGAACCCGGTGTTCGGCCTTTTCGCGTGGATCACGCGTTCCCTCGGGTTCGGCACCATCGAATTCTTTTCAAGCATGCCGATGCTCTCCATTGTGGTGATTGTGGGCTGGGAATGGACCCCCTTTGCCGTGCTAATCCTTTTGCCGGCGCTGCACTCGCTCAACCCCGAGCAGATGGAAGCCGCCCGGCTGGACGGCGCCGGACCCATCGCGCTTTTCCGCCACATCGAGTTGCCCCATCTGTTGCGGCCGATGGCGGTGGTAGCCATGATCGAGATGATTTTCTTCCTAAGCCTCTTCGCGGAGATTTATGTGACCACCGGCGGCGGCCCGGGGCTCGCCTCGACCAATCTGGCTTACCTGATCTTTCGCGATGCGCTCCTGGGCTTTGACGTGGGGCGCGCCTCGGCGGGAGGAGTCGTCGCCATCATCCTGGCGAACATCGTCGGTTTCTTTCTCATGCGCGTGGTGGGGCGCAACCTGGAGGATTTGCGGTGAGAAGCATCAGGCAGAGTGCGCTGGGGGCTGGCGATCGCCGGTTTGGGCCGTCGCTCTGGGAATGTTCTTCCCCATCCTGTGGATGTTCCTCTGCAGTTTCAAAACCGAGATTGCCGCGGTCGCCACCCCGCCCGCATTGTTTTTCCACCCGACCTTGGAGAACTATTACGCCGTGCTCGAGCGGGCCGATTACCTGGCGTTCGCCAGAAACAGCGTGCTGGTTTCGCTGGGATCAACCCTGCTGGCGCTGGCTCTGGCCATCCCTGCCGCCTACAGCATGGCCTTCTTTCCTACGCGGCGGACGCGCGACATTCTGCTTTGGATGCTCTCCACCAAAATGCTGCCGGCGGTTGGCGTCCTGGTTCCGATTTACCTCCTGTGGCGGGATCTCGGCCTGCTCGATACCGTCTTCGGGTTGATCCTGATCGACAGCATCAGCGTTCTGCCCATTGTGGTGTGGATGCTCTTCTCCTTTTTCCGGGAAGTGCCAGCCGTGATCCTCGAGGCCAGCCGCATGGATGGCGCGACTCAGACCGAGGAACTGCTGCATGTTTTGCTGCCGCTGTGCACGCCGGGTATCGCCGCGACGGCGCTGCTTTCCATCATTCTCTGCTGGAACGAAGCATTCTGGAGCCTGAACCTGACAACGGTGAAAGCCGCGACGCTGACCACCTTCACCGCATCATTTTCCAGTCCGGAGGGTCTGTTCTGGGCGAAACTGTCGGCGGCTTCCACCCTGTCCATCGCTCCCATCTTGATTTTTGGATGGATCAGCCAGCGGCAAATGGTGCGCGGACTTTCGTTCGGAGCGGTCAAGTAAAAAGGGAGCCTCGAGAGCATGGCGACAGTGGAATTGAGAAACGTGCGCAAACAGTTCGGGAACCATGAAGTGATCCATGGCATCGACCTGCTGATCCAGGACCATGAGTTTATTGCCTTCGTAGGGCCATCGGGATGTGGCAAATCGACCTTGCTGCGCATGATCGCCGGATTGGAGCAAGTCACCGGCGGCGAGGTGCTGATCGATGGTTCGCCCGCGCAGGATGTGCCGCCCGCGAAGCGCGGCTTGGCGATGGTGTTTCAGAGCTACGCTTTATATCCGCACATGACTGTGGCGGAAAACATGAGTTTCAGCCTGCGCCTGAGCTGGAGCCTCGAAAGCGGAGCGAGAGCAGAAGGTCCGCGCCGTCGCACGCATCCTGGAAATGGAGCCTCTGCTCGAACGAAAGCCCAGCCAGCTTTCAGGAGGCCAATTGCAGCGTGTGGCCATTGGCCGCGCCATGGTCCGACAACCGAAGGCCTTCCTGATGGATGAGCCGCTCTCGAATCTCGATGCCGCCCTGCAAGGACAAATGCGGCTGGAACTGGCGCGGCTGCATCGAGAGCTTAACACCACCATGATTTACGTTACGCACGACCAACTCGAAGCCATGACTATGGCCGACCGGATTGTGGTACTCAACGAAGGCAACGTCGAGCAATTGGGATCTCCACTGGAGCTCTACCAGCATCCCGCAACGTTTTTCGTTGCCGGATTCATCGGCGCTCCGAAGATGAATTTCCTGGATGCAGAGGTCAAAAGTGTCAGCGAACAATCCCTGACCCTGGCTCTTGCGGGCGGCGCGAGCGTGGTCGTACCCAGGCCTTTGCAAGAACTGAAGGGCGGAGAGAAAATCAGGCTGGGAGTCCGGGCGGAGCACCTGGCGCTGGAACCGGAGGGCGACTTGCGGGGCGAGATCGAGGCACTGGAGCACTTGGGACCGCGGGCGTATATCCACGCGCGCCTGGCGGACGGAGCACGGCTCGTGGCACAGACCGACGGTGACACCCAGGCGCGTCCTGGCGATCGCGTGGCGTTTCGCGTGCGTTCCGAGGCAACTCATCTCTTCAACGCCTCCGGAAAAGCTTTGACCCGCCCTGGCCCCCAGACCCCGCTAAGTTGAGTCTTGAACCATGGCTTGGCCGGCCGGCGTGGCGATTAAAGCCGGCGCCTGTCTCAGGATGCGGAAAGGGACGAGAGTGTTAGTTACCTGCTGGACGAGTACACGGCCTTGTGCGACACCGTGCTTTCTTATCGATTTCCCCGAGGACAGCTTATGCCTAACGTAAGGAGCAGCTTCTTGATCTCACGCCGCCGTTTTCTTGAGCAAACAAGCATGATTGCAGGTTCCGCCTTTCTCGCCAATTCTGTGCTCGCAGGCGTTAGCGCCGCTACTGAGGAATCGCCGGCTCCTGATCCAAAGTTGCTCGAGCGAGCGAAGGCGCTTCTAGAGAAGGCTCCGCTCATTGATACGCACAACGATCTGCCATCGATGCTTCTCGAAACCTACGCGGGCGATTTGGCGTCGCTCGATATGAGCAAGGTTCAGCCGACGCTTTGCGCCGATATTCCGCGGTTGCGCGAAGGACGCATCGGAGCGCAGTACTGGTCGATTTGGGTTCACCCGGCCAAGCAGAAGACGCACACGTCGTTACATGAAGCGCTCCGTGAGTTTGATGTGGCGCTGCGTTTCATCCACGGTTCGCCTGAACTGGAACAAGCGCGAACTGCAGACGAAATCGACCGTATCCATCAGTCGGGACACATCGCTTGCCTGCTGGGCGTGGAAGGCGGCCACATGATCGAGAATTCTCCGGCGGCGCTGCGTATTTTTCACGAGTTGGGCGCGCGTTATATGACGCTGACGCATTGGGACAATGTCGACTGGGCTGATGCTGCAACCGACCGGCCGGAACACTACGGGCTCACCGAGTTGGGGGAGCGCTTGGTGAAGGAAATGAACCGTCTGGGCATGTTCGTGGATCTTTCCCACGTGAGCACGGACACCATGCGGGACGCGCTCCATGTGACGCGCGCTCCCGCTATCTTCTCGCACTCGAACGCCTTCGCCATTGATCCACACCCGCGCAACGTTCCGGATGACGTGCTGCGGCTGATGCCAGCCAATGGGGGGGTGGTCCACGTGAACTTCATCCCGGATTTCGTGTCGCCTAAGTTTCCTGAGTGGCAAGAGAAACGCACTGCAGCCCTCAAGGACCTGCACGCACGTCTTGATAGCGACGAGGCGATTGCTAAAGGGATCGCCGAGTGGGAAAAAGCAAACATACCTCCGGGCGGCACCATCTCCGAGGTTGCCGACCATATTGACCACATTCGTAAGGTCGCGGGCGTCGATCACATCGGTATTGGCGCCGACTTCTCTGACGTTATCCCTGGGTCGATGGTGGTTGGCCTGGAGAACGTTACGCGTTATCCGTATCTTTTCGCGGAACTTCTGCGGCGCGGATACTCCGACGACGATGTGCTCAAAATTGCGGGACGAAACCATCTCCGCGCCATGCGCCAGATGGAAAGGGTGGCGGCGGGACTTCAAAAGTCAGAGGCTCCGCTCATCAGCGAAGGAGTGAAGGCAAAGTGAAGGGGCGCTAAGAAGAGCAGCGTCACCGACTTCGAGCGACTTCCGGCAATGCTAATGCTGATTTCAGTCATTGCAGTCACGGCATTCGCGCTGAGCCCGACCGGACGCGTCCCGCCGCTAAACACTTCGAGGCGATCTCCAGCGAAGTGTCTAAGGCCCTCTGCAATCTGGCTACGAGCCGAGTTTTCTGTGCAGAGAAGATGAATTCTTTGACGTTTAGTCGTTGTCATCCAGCTCTTCGTAGTGCTCGACTCCCGCGTACTTTGCCTAGCTAAGCAAAAAGCGGGAGGCCCAGAGTCGGGTGATAGAGATGATTAGTTCGGTTGCACGAAGTGCTGTTGCTGCCACGTGAACACCAACGCGAACTACAGAGGATCGGTGAAGGATCGGAGGATCGTGAGCCCTGTTGGTCAACTGTGTGGCTCCAGACAACACGCACAAGTACGTCAATGGACATAGGTATGTATGTAAGAACGTGGTAGAAAGGAGGACTCAGGGAATCTCTCTGTTCGACAACCTGCTTGTCAGGACTGGCGCTTCCCGTGGCGATTTGCACCGGCCTGCCGTCGGAAGCTTAGGAATGCTTTCTGTCCGGCGAGTTCCACCAATTGTCTACGCTTCTTTCTTAAAGGCATACTCGCACTCAGAAGCTGTTGCCGGAGTCTTCCGATGTGCTCCACAAATGATGTCCATTCCGGGCCGAATTGCCGCTCCAATTGCTTGCGCAGACGTGCTGCCAGGGCAGGACTGTTTCCGCCGGTAGAGATCGCAATCTGCAGTGGTCCGCGACGCACCACGGCAGGATAAAAGAAGTCGCAGTGCTCCGGATCGTCAACTACATTGCAGAGTACACCCCGAGTCCGGCAGGCGTGAAACACAGCGCAGTTGGAGGCAGCGGAATCGGTCGCGGCCACCACCAGAAACGCGCCTCGTACATCTCGAGCCGAGAATGCCTGGCGGCGCCAAGTCAGTTTGCCAGACCGCGCTTTTTCGCGAATCCAGGGGACTGCCTTCGGAGCGACGACGACGACCTGGGCGCCGTGGTGCAGCAACCCTGCTGCTTTCGCGGCCGCAATTCGTCCCGCGCCGACGACTAGGCAGGTGCGTCCTTCGAGTCTGAGTAGAATCGGGAAAGAAGTCATATGGCCTCGGGCCGGTTCTCTGACGCCATCGTATCTTAGAAGCCCAGCGAAGCTAAGTGCTCGTTAGAGCATGGGTTGCAGGTCTCGTTTGGCCTCACACGATACTGTGATAAACATCACATCGAACTTGCCAAATTCTCCAGTAGAATAATCGAGTATGTTGAGTATACATTCGGCGGTGGCCTCTCTTCGTTCAGGAGCATCGCGGCGGAGCCAGGGAGGCGCCTGATGCCCGACGACAAGCCAAAAACCGAACTGCTCGACGAACTGGAAAAAGGTCCGTGGCCCAGCTTCGTCAAGGAAATCAAATCGGCTGGCCAAACCAGTGCCAGCGCCCAGGATCTCCTCCGCCAGTTGGAGCTTTCCTACCAGGAGAAAAAGGGGCATTGGAAGCACGGCGGTCTGGTCGGCGTGCTCGGCTATGGCGGTGGAGTCATCGGGCGTTACAGCGATGTCGGGGACCAGTTTCCCAATGTTGCCCACTTCCACACCATACGCGTCAACCAACCCGCAGGATGGTTCTACACCAGCGACGCCCTCCGCACCATTTGCGATATATGGGAGCGTCACGGCTCTGGGCTTACCAACATGCACGGGTCCACCGGCGACCTGATTCTGCTGGGCACCCGTACCGCTGAACTCGAACCGACATTTCAAGAGTTGGCGCACGCCGGCTTCGATCTGGGCGGTTCCGGATCTTCGTTCCGCACCCCTTCCTGCTGCGTCGGCATGGCGCGCTGCGAATGGGCCTGCTATGACGCGATGAAGCTGTGCTACGACCTGACCATGGCCTACCAGGACGAAATGCATCGTCCGCCCTTCCCTTACAAGTTCAAAGTCAAGTGCGCCGCCTGCCCGAACGATTGCGTAGCGGCCATTGCCCGCGCCGATCTTTCCATCATCGGCACCTGGAAGGACGAAATTCAGGTAGACGAGAGTGCCGTGCACGAGTACGCGTCCGCTGGCCTCAACCTCCAGAAGGACGTTTGCGATCTCTGCCCCAGCAAGTGCATGGCATGGGATGGCCGCAAGCTCGGCATTGAAAACCACGAATGCGTGCGCTGCATGCACTGCATCAACGTCATGCCCAAAGCGCTGCGCCCGGGCAAGGAGCGCGGAGCGGTCATCATGATCGGAGGCAAGGCGCCCATCATGCAAGGCGCTCTGCTTTCTTCCGTCCTCGTTCCTTTCGTGCCGGCGGAAGAACTCATGGACACTTTGAAGGAGTTGATCCGCCGCATCTGGGATTTCTGGGACGAATACGGCAACAATCGGGAGCGGGTTGGTGAACTGATCCAGCGCGTGGGGCTGCCCGCATTCCTCGACGGTATCGGTCTCGACCCAGTGCCGGAAATGGTTTCCGCTCCCCGTGATAATCCCTATATTTTCTATCAGGCTGCGAAGGACGGTGAGAAATGAGCGCCACACCCGAACCTCGCCTCACCGACATCGGGCCGCCGCATTACGAAAAGTATCTGCATCCCCTGATTAAGAAGAACTACGGCCAGTGGAAGTTTCACGAGAATCTGGCCCCCGGGATTTATTGCCATGTGGCGGAATCGGGCGACCGCATCTACACGGTGCGCGCGGGCACGCCCCGCCTGCTGAGCATCCACACGCTGCGCATCTTTGCCGATTTGGCCGATAAATATTCCGGCGGCTATCTGCGCTTCACCAGCCGGAACAATCTCGAGTTTCTGCTCGACGATCCGGCGCAGGATCGAGCCCCTGAAGCGGGAACTGATCGCCTTGGGATATCCGGTTGGCGGCACCAATAACGCCATCAGCAACATCGTGCACACCCAGGGATGGATCCACTGCCATTCCTCGGCAACTGATGCTTCGGGCCTGGTCAAGTGCGTCATGGATGCTCTCTACGAGCGCTTCACGCACGAGGATCTCCCCGCGAAATTGCGGATCGCCGTGGCCTGCTGTCTGAACATGTGTGGCGCGGTGCATTGTTCTGACATCGCCATCCTCGGGGTTCACCGCCTTCCCCCCAAGATCCAGCATGGCACGCTGCCCCGAGTGTGCGAGGTCCCAACTCTGATCGCTTCCTGCCCGACGGGAGCGATTCGTCCGGCGACCGTAGACGGCAAGAACTCGGTCGCCGTGGTCGAGCAACAGTGCATGTATTGCGGCAATTGCTACACCGTATGCCCCGCCATGCCCATGAATGACGCCGACAACGACGGTTTGTCCATTTGGGTGGGCGGTAAGGTGAGCAATGCGCGGAGCGTACCCAAGTTTTCCAAACTGGCGATTCCATTCCTCCCCAATAATCCTCCGCGCTGGCCCGAGGTGGTCGAGGCCGTAGTGAAGATTGTGGATGTCTACGCAAAACACGCGCGCAAGTACGAGCGGGTGGGCGAGTGGATCGAGCGCATCGGCTGGCCCCGGTTTTTCCAGCTGACCGGGTTTGAGTTTACGCGTTATCACATTGATGACTTTAAGCATGCGGCACTGACGTACGCACGGTCGGCGCACGTTCGGTTTTGAAGCGCCTTCTCCAATCCTCCCCCTGCGAGGAAGCTGGCTGATGGGGCTGTTCAAAGAAGTCAAGAAACCGGTCATTCGAACCGCAGCGGCGAGCGCAGGTGAGATCAGCCCGCTGCGTCCTCGCTTTGCGCCCAAGGCGCCGCCCTGTGCCTCGGGTTGCCCCAACGGCAACGAAATCCGGGAACTGCTGGTGATCGTCGCGCAAGCCAAAGACTACGGCTTGACTCAAGAGCAGGCTTTCGAACGCGTCTGGAAAAGAATTGTGGAACGCAACCCTTTCCCCGCGGTCACCGGCCGAATCTGTCCTCACCCTTGCGAGACTGCTTGTAACCGCAGCGCCAAGGAAGGGCCGGTGGCGTTCAATGCGATCGAACGCATGATCGGCGACTTTGGCATTGCCAACAAGCTGAAGCTTTCGCGGCTCGCGGTTCGCCCCCGCGCAGAAAAAGTTGCCGTCATTGGCGCGGGCCCGGCCGGCTTGTCCTGCGCCTATCAATTGGTTCGGCGAGGATACGCGGTCACTGTCTTCGAAGCCTTGAACGAGCCGGGAGGCATGCTGCGGTACGGCATCCCGGAATTCCGCTTGCCACGTGAAGTTCTCGACGCGGAGATCGGTCGCATTCTCGATCTCGGAGTCGAACTGAAGTGCAATTGCGTGGTGGGCAAAGATATTTCTCTTGAGCAACTCCGCCAGGAATATGCAGCCGTATTCGCCGGCATTGGCGCGCAAAAAGGGACCAGGTTGAATTTGGCAGGCGAGGATGCACCGAACGTGCTCAGCGGAATCGGCTTCCTAAAGCGCGTGCACCGCGGCGAAAAGGTTGACGTGGGCAACCGGGTAGTTGTAGTGGGCGTGGGCGGCACGGCGTGCGATGTGGCTCGCCTGAGCAGAAGACTCGGCGCGGAAGTGACGATGTTGGGCCTGGAGATGACCGCCACGAAGTCGGAGGCCGAGAGCGCGCGGGAAGAAGGCGTGCGCATCGAATACCCTGCCGTTCCCCTGGAGATACTGCGGCGAAATGGACACGCAGCCGGAGTGCGGTGCGTCCGCGTGAGACTAGAACCGACGGATTCCGGTGACACTTCACACCCGCTGCCTATCGCGGGAAGCGAGTTTGACCTGCAAGCGGACAGCATCATTGTTGCCATCCGCCAGCAACCGGACTTCCGCGGTCTGGAGACTCTGCCCAACGGCAACGGCTGGATCAAGACTGACGGCTGGGGCAGGACCGCGGTTGACGGAGTCTTCGCCGGCGGCGACGGCGCCGGACTTGGCATCGCCACCGTGGCCATTGCCCAGGGACGTTTGGCAGCCGAAGGCATCGACGCGCATTTTCAGGGACGCGAGTTGGAAAAGCCGCCTGCGTTGCCTTCCATCCCGATCGAGAAACTAAAACTTGATTGGTACCCCGCGGCGCCGCGACACGAAGCGCAGCGGATTTCGGTCGCAGAGCGCGAACTCAGCACCGAAGTCGAGCGCGGCTTAACGGAAGCCGAAGTGCTCGAAGAGGCCAAACGCTGCATGTCTTGCGGCATGTGCATGGATTGCGAAACCTGCTGGATGTATTGCAGCAACAACTGTTTTGTCAGGCTGCCGAAAGGCGAACATTGCAAGATCAAGCTTGACGTTTGCAATGGTTGTAAGAAGTGCGCGGACGCTTGTCCGAGCGGATACATAGAACTAAGTTGATAGTACTAGGTCGATAACAAGGAGAGTAACTGTGCCGATATTCGAAGTCGAGGGAAGAACTTACGAAGTGGATGAAGACGGTTTTTTGCAGGAGCCGGAACGCTGGAGCCACGAGGTGGCCAAGGACTTCGCGAGCTCAGAGGCCATTGCCGACCTGACCGAGGAACACTGGAAGATCATTCATTACATCCGCAATTACTACGTGGAGTTCGGGATTGCGCCTATGATCCGCAAACTTTGCAAGGAAACCGGGCACAAACTGAACGAGATCTATAAGCTGTTCCCGTCGGGGCCAGCGAAGGGCGCGTGCAAGCTTGCCGGGCTGCCGAAACCCACGGGCTGCGTGTAGAGATCTTATGAATGACAGCGAGGCCATTCTGGAGCGGTGGATTGCGCGAACGGCGCAATTGTACCCGCGTCACGCGGCGGCTCTTCTGATCAAGGAGCAGGATCCATTTCGCAATCCGGTTGGCGTCACGCTGCGCCGAAGTCTGTCGCACTTACTACGCGAGTTACTTGGCGAGATGGATGCAACGACAATCGATTCCGCCCTCGACCCGATCATCCGGCTTCAAGTAGTTCAAGGGTTCGCCCCCGACGACGCCGTGCGATTCGTATTTCTTCTGAAACCCATTCTCCGCGAACTGGCCCCCGAACGAAACTCGGCAGTCCTCGGTGGCAGGATCGATGATGGCAGGATCGACCAACTCGCAGTCGATGGCGGTTGACAAGTACGCACAATGCCGCGAACAACTGGCGCGAATCCGAGCAAACGAAGTCCAACGCGCGAGCCACATGCAACAACGCATCCGCGCGAGGCGGCCCGCATGAAGGCCGTTTACGCGCTGCTGGCCGTTCTCGCGATCGCGCTGTTCGCCGTTCTGGGCGGATACGGGCATGCCGGCCCTGTTTTGCTTGCCGTGTTTGTTCCCTATGCGGCCTTCGCGGTTTTCCTCGTGGGCATCTGTTACCGTGTGGCGCGCTGGGCGTGGACCCCGGTGCCGTTCCGCATTCCCACCACCTGCGGCCAGCAGAAGTCGCTGCCCTGGATCAAGCCCGCATCCCTCGACAACCCGAGCACCGGTTGGGGCGCGTTCCGCCGCATGGCGCTCGAAGTTCTTCTATTCCGATCGCTCTTCCGCAACAACCGCGCGGGGATGCACGATCAACGGTTGGTACTTGGTAATGACCGGTATCTGTGGCTGGGCGCTCTGGCGTTTCATTGGTCCTTGCTGGTGATTCTGCTCCGGCATCTGCGTCTTTTTGTCCAGCCCGTTCCAGTGTTTGTGAGCGTGCTCTCGCGACTGGACGGCGCTTTTCAAGTGGGAACTCCCGCACTCTATATCTCTGACGTGGTCGTCCTGGGCGCGCTCGCTGTATCTGACGGCGCGGCGATTTCGCAACCCGCAGGTCCGCTATGTTTCGCTGCCGATCGATTACCTGGCCTTGTTTCTTCTGCTGGGAATCGCGATTTCCGGTCTGCTCATGCGCTTCGTTGCCCGCGCGGACGTGGTCGCGATCAAGCAGTTTGCGCTCGGATTAGCGGTCTTTCACCCAGTAGTTACAAACGCCCTAACTCCGATGTTTCTGGTCCACTTACTTCTGGTCAGCGCCCTGGCTGCGTATTTCCCCTTCAGCAAGCTTATGCACATGGGCGGAGTCTTTCTCAGCCCCACGCGCAATCTGGCCAACAACAATCGCAGCCAACGCCACATCAACCCCTGGAATTATCCCGTGACGACCCACTCCTATGCGGAATGGGAAGACGAGTTCCGAGACAAATTGAAAGCCGCGAAACTTCCGCTTGAGACTGAAGATGCCGGACAAATTACTGTCGATTGAACAGAAACGTCCCGCAAGGCGATTGGCGCGACGCCAAGGTCGAGTTTCGCAAAGGGACGATCTGTTACAGCGCGGCGCCGAAGAACATTGCCTATCTCGGACTGCCCAACCCGCGCGAATGGCAGCCTTTCGACGCGGATTGGAAACTTCCGCCCAACTGGAAACAAATCATTCTTGCAGGCATGAAAGAGCGCTTGCAGAAGTACCGCTCCTTCCGGCTGTTCATGGAAATCTGCGTGCGCTGCGGCGCCTGCGCCGACAAGTGTCATTTCTATGTCGGCTCCGGCGATCCCAAAAACATGCCGGTGCTGCGCGCCGAACTGATGCGCTCGGTCTATCGCCGTTATTTCACTCTGACGGGCCGCATCTTTGGCGCGCTCGTGGGCGCGCGCGAACTGACGGAAGACGTCATCAAGGAATGGTTCTACTACTTCTACCAATGCACCGAGTGCCGGCGCTGTTCGGTTTTCTGCCCTTATGGGATCGACACCGCCGAGATCACCATGATGGGCCGCGAGTTACTCGACCTGATCGGCTGCAACATCAATTGGGTCATGGAGCCTGCCGCCAACTGTTTCCGCACCGGCAATCATCTTGGCGTGCAGCCGCATGCCTTTCAGGACAGCCTTCAGTTCGCCGCCGATGAGGCAACGCAAATTACTGGCCTGCCGATCGAAGTTCCGATCAACCGCAAGGGCGCGGAAATTCTTTTCGTCATGCCCTCGGCCGACTATTTTGCCACTCCGCATTACTACACGCTGCTCGGCTATCTGATGCTGTTCCGCGAAATCGGACTTGACTACACGCTCAGCACCTATGCCTCGGAAGGCGGCAACTTCGGCCTCTTTTCCTCGCACGAATTGATGAAGCGGCTGAATGCCAAGATCTACGAGGAAGCGAAGCGCTTGCGCGTCAAATGGATTCTGGGCGGCGAGTGCGGCCACATGTGGCGCGTGTTCCATCAGTATATGGACACGATGAATGGTCCGGCCGATTTCCTGGAACCGCCGGTTTCGCCCATCACCGGGACGCGTTTCGAGAACGCCCGTTCCACGCGCGCGGTGCACATTTGCGAGTTCACCGCGGACCTGATTCATCACGGCAAACTGCGGCTCGACCCTCGCCGCAACGACCGGTGGAATGTTACCTACCACGACTCCTGCAATCCTTCGCGCGCCATGGGACTGCTGGAAGAGCCGCGCTACATCCTGAACAGCGTTTGCCGGAATTTCCACGAGATGCCGGAAAACACGATCCGCGAGCAAACCTTCTGCTGCGGCAGCGGCGCCGGACTGGGCACGGATGAAAACCTGGAGATGCGCCTGCGCGGCGGCTTCCCGCGCGCCAACGCCGTCAAGTACGTGAAAGAAAAACACGGCGTCAACTTGCTGGCTTGCATCTGCGCCATCGACAAGGCGACCCTGCCCACGCTGATGGAGTACTGGGTCCCCGGCGTAGAGGTCGCCGGCGTGCACGAGTTATTGGGGAACGCGCTGGTTATGACCGGAGAAAAGGAACGGACCACTGACCTGCGCGGCGACGATCTGCCGGACGACGATCTGTGCGGCGAACCATTGGTGAAGGTAAGAGAGGAGGCTGCCCGTGAGTGATCGTCCACTGATTCTCGCGGGCCTGACTCTTTTCGTCGGGCTGCTCACCACTCCCATCTGGCACGGCGGTCTCGACCGGAAGGCCGCGCTGACCGCTCCGCCGATCAAGCTCCCCGCGCAGGAAAAACAGTGTGTCGCGCCCGTGAGTTACATGCGCAGCTCTCACATGAAGTTACTCGAGGGTTGGAGAGACGAGGCGGTGCGGGATGGACAAAGGCAATTCGTCGCCTTCAACGGGAAAACTTACGACAAGAATCCAACCCGCACCTGCCTCACGCAGTGCCACACCGACCGCAAGGAATTTTGCGAACGGTGCCATGACTATGCCGGTGTTTCCGATCCAGATTGTTGGGATTGTCACAACGATTCCCGGTTAGCTTCAAGGAGCGCGCCATGAAGATTACGCGAAAAGATTTTCTGCGACTTTCGGGCCTGGGCTTGCTGGCAGTGGCAGGAGGGAAAGCTGTCCGCGCCGTGACCGAGCGAGCATCCGTTCCGCCCGCGAAATCCGTTCGCTGGGGCATGGCGATTGACCTCGAAAAATGCCGCCACAAGGACGGCTGCGACCGCTGCATCAAGGCATGCCACTCGACACATAACGTTCCGCGATTCGCCGATCGCGCGCACGAGATCAAGTGGATATGGAAAGAGCCGTTCCAGAACGTGTTCCCCGCCGCGCAGACCGGCTACACGCACGAGTTCTTCGGAAACCTCCCCGTGTTGCTGGCGTGCAACCACTGCGACGATCCTCCCTGCCAGGACGTTTGCCCGGTCGACGCCACCTGGAAACGAGAGGACGGCGTAGTCACCATCGACTTTCATCGCTGTATCGGCTGCCGCTATTGCATGGCTGCCTGCCCGTATGGCGCGCGCAGCTTTAACTGGCAGGATCCCCGGCCCGCCATCGCAACGGTGAACCCGGATTTTCCGACCCGCACCCAAGGTGTGGTGGAGAAGTGCAATTTCTGCGAAGAGCGGCTGGCCAAGGGGCAGGGACCGGCCTGCGCCGAGAGTTGTGAGGAAAAGGCCATCGTGTTCGGCGATCTGGAGCGGCCAGACTCCGACCTGCGCCAGTTGCTGCGCTCGCGCTTTGCGGTGCAACGCAAACCGGAACTGGGCACTGGCCCCGCTGTATATTACATTGTCTAGTGTGCTTATGGTGATACTTACAAACGCTCTCACGCGGAACCGCAAGTACTGGCTCTGGGTTGCCTCGCTTTTCCTCGCGGTTTTCGCGGGTTCTCTCTGCTATGTCTGGCAACTGATGCACGGGTTGGCCGTCACCGGACTCAGCCGCGATGTGAGTTGGGGCCTCTACATCGCGCAATTCACCTTCTTTGTGGGCGTCGCCGCTTCCGCGGTCATGGTGGTTCTGCCCTATTACCTGCACGACTACCGGCAATTCGGCCGCATCACCCTCCTCGGCGAACTTCTGGCGGTCACCGCGATCACGATGTGTATTCTCTTCATCTTCGTCGACTTGGGCCAGCCCGCGCGGGTTTTCAACATCGTGCTTCATCCCCAGCCGCAGTCGGTAATGTTCTGGGACATGATCGCGCTCGGCGGTTATCTGCTGATGAACGCGCTAATCGCCGTGGTCACGCTGACCGCGCAACGCGAACATGTGCCCGTTCCCGGCTGGATCAAGCCCGTGATCATCGTCTCGATTCCCTGGGCGATCAGCATTCACACCGTCACCGCATTTCTCTATAGCGGATTGCCCGGCCGATCGTATTGGTTGACGGCGATCCTGGCGCCGCGTTTCCTGGCTTCCGCTTTTGCTTCCGGCCCGGCTTTGTTGATCCTTTTGTGTTTGGCCCTGCGCAAGTTGACCGGCTTTGATGCGGGACGAGATGCCATTCAGAAGCTGGCGGTCATCGTGACCTATGCCACGGCCATCAACATTTTCTTCATTCTGGCGGAGGTCTTCACCGCTTTCTACAGCGAAATTCCGGCGCATGAGGAGCACTTCGAGTATCTCTTCATCGGCCTCAACGGCGACCGGCACCTGGTGCCCTGGATGTGGCTCTCGGTGCTGCTTTCGTGGATTGCATTGGCATTGCTGCTAGTTCCCAAGTGGCGAAACAAGATCCGCCTGCTGGTGGTGGCGTGCGTGTGTATTTTCGTTTCGATCTGGCTGGATAAGGGACTTGGGCTGATGGTTGGCGGCATGGTGCCTTCGCCGCTCGGAGCGGTCACACGGTATGTGCCCACGCTGCCCGAGTCGACTATCGTGATTGGGATTTGGGCCATTGGCGCTTTGATGATCACGGTTTTCTACAAGATCGCGCTTTCGGTGTGGAAGGAGAACTAGGAACTGAATTAACGACAGAGCTAATAACAAAGATTCGTTCTGTGGAGATAACCGATGACAAACCTACCGACAAATGTGAATCAAGCAACCGCCCCTTCGCAGGGCGAGGCACTGGCGATTGCGCAAACCCGCGTGACCGAAGATTGGCTGGCAGTGTGGATCGGCCTGTTCGTATTCGCGCTGTCGCTGGCGCTGCTTTTCGGCGTCGATTTCCTGGGATGGGCGATCACAACTTCGGTTTGGACGGTGCCATCGAAGGCTCTGGCTCCCGCTTCAAAGCACTTTGCTAATCTGCCCGCTGCGCTCTCGCTCGTGGCAACCTATTTCTTTCTGCTGGTCGTGTTGCTGGTGGGAGCCAAAGCTTTGCGAGCCAATCTCAAACGCTTCGCGGCGGGCTTCACGGCGATATTCATCGTCAGTTATGCCTGCTGGTTTCTGGGGAGCTGGGCCTACATTGCCGCTACGCCAGACAAGCGTCCCGCTTTGAAGATCGCCTGGTCGCTCAACCTCACCAACGAGTCCGGATTTATCATCGCTTTGCTGGCGGGCTTGGTCGTCGGCAATTTCCTTCCGGGCGTCGCCAGGGCGCTCAAAGAGGCAGTCCGCCCTGAGTTGTACATCAAGACCGCGGTCGTGATTCTCGGCGGATTTCTGGGGATTGCAGCGCTGGAACAGCGGCAACTGGCAACCTCGGTCATCTTCCGCGGCGTCTGCGCCATTATCGAGGCCTACTTGATTTACTGGCCCATCGTGTACTTCATCTCGCGCCGCTATTTCGGCTTCAGCCGCGAATGGGCCGCTCCCCTGGCTTCAGGTATTTCGATTTGCGGCGTATCCGCGGCCATCGCAACCGGCAGCGCAATTCGGGCGCGGCCGGTGGTGCCCATCATGGTGTCGTCACTGGTCGTGATCTTTTCCGTCATCGAGCTGATGGTTCTTCCCTTCGCCGCCCAGCACTTCCTGTACGGGCAACCCATGGTCGCCGGCGCCTGGATGGGACTTGCCGTAAAAACCGACGGCGCGGCGGTCGCCAGCGGCGCGATCGCGGATGCGCTCATTCGCGCCAAAGCGCTGGCCGCTACCGGAGTGGTTTACCAGGCCGGTTGGATCATGGGCGTCAGCGCCACGGTGAAGGTATTCATCGACGTCTTCATCGGCGTATGGGCGTTTATTCTAGCCTGGATTTGGTCGGCCAAAATTGAACGCCGCCCGGGAGAAAAAGTCAGAGTCATCGAGATCTGGCAGCGCTTCCCGAAATTCATCCTAGGTTACGTCGCCACGTTCCTGATCGTGCTCGCCATCGGCATCGCCAGTCCCGGCCTGATCCCCAAAGTAAAGGCCTCGATGGCACAGGCCAATCTGTTTCGCTCCATCTTTTTCCTGATGACCTTCTTCGCCATCGGAGTGCTCTCCAATTTCCGCAAATTGTGGCAGGAGGGCATCGCCAAGTTAGCCGCGGTCTATGTGCTCTGCCTGTTCGGATACATCATCTGGGTCGGCCTCTTGATCTCGTGGCTGTTCTTCCACGGAGTGTTGCCGCCGATATTAAAAGGATAAGGATGAAGTTAGAAGGACGACGCTGAAAGGATAACTATGACAGAACCCCGCATAGCAGAAGAACTAAAAACAATGGAAAGCGAGTACGAGCCTTTGCTCCCGGTTGAGCGTAAGTTGATTTGGTACACGTTCAGCACCGGAGTCGCGCTGCTGGCGATTTTCGTACTCATCAGCCGCTGGTTTGTGTAGGGCTGGTGGCGTGAATCGCGTAATAAGTCATGCGGTGGAGAGACGGGCGTCTCGCCCAGCGCTCCACCAACAAGGTGAAAGAGAGCATTCATGACGAAGACTGGCAAAGTGTACTTGGTGGGCGCGGGACCGGGCCATCCCGATCTTCTTACGATCCGGGCAGCCGAACTGCTCAAGACCGCCGAAGTAATCGTGTATGACCGGCTGATCCAGGATGAGGTCCTGGCGCTGGCCAAGCCTACTGCCGAAAAGATCTTCATGGGCAAGCCGCTGGGCAGGCATTGTTCGCGACAGGACGAGATCCACGATCTGCTGGTGCGCAAGGCGCGCGAAGGCAAAACGGTGGTGCGCCTCAAGGGCGGCGATCCGTTCTTGTTTGGCCGCGGTGGCGAAGAAGCCGAATATCTTGCCGAGCATGGAATTCCCTTCGAAGTGGTTCCGGGCGTTTCCTCCTGCCTGTCCGCGCCGCTGAGCGCCGGAATCGCAGTCACCCACCGCGACCGGGCCTCGTCGGTCGCCATCGTTACCGGCCATCAGGCGTCGGAACATGAGGATCGTGTGGATTGGCAAGCGCTCAGCAAGGTCGACACCCTCGTCGTTCTCATGGGCATCCACAATATCGAACACATCACCAGGAAGTTGATGGCAGCCGGCCTCAGCCCTGATACTCCGGCCGCGATCATCCAAATGGCCTTTTGGGAGAGTGAGTGTGTCGTCGTTTCAACCCTGGGCGCGATGGCCAAGGACATTCGCCGCGCCGCCATCGAGCCTCCGGCGACTCTTGTGATCGGGGAGGCGGTGCGCCTGCGCGAAAAATTGAAGCATCATCAGCGACACATCGGACAGCACGCCAGCCGCGATTCCTTGATTTACCCAGTTCCTGTTCCTATCCCTATTCCGATCGCTGACCGGCCCTCGGGCGAAACGATCAGTCCAGACCCTCTAAGTCTGGAAGAAGAGAGTTGTGTAGGCCCTGCGCTCTCGGAGAAAGAGGTTCTCCAATGACGGATACGACATCGGTCCCTATCGAGATTCTGACGGAAGAGATGTACCGGCTGGTTGCGGACTGCGCCGGAAAGAAGAACTTGAAACCCGGCGACTTGGCCAAAGAGCTGATTGCCAAACACGGCCCCGCTTGCAGCAAAGACGATTGCAAAAAGGCCCTGCGAATCTTGATTGACTCGGGTCGCTGCGTCTACAGCTATCTCGGAGGCTCTTACATCCAACTTCCGCCCAAGCCAGGCACCGACCTGTGACGGATTCTCGTCCCATGCCGCGCCTGCTGATTGCCGGCATGTCCGGCGGTTCTGGCAAGACACTGGTTTCGCTCGCTCTCCTGCTAGCCCTGCGCCGAGCCGGATTCGAGGTACGCGCATTCAAGAAGGGTCCCGACTATATTGACGCTGCCTGGCTGGGTTGGGCGGCATCTCGCCCCGCTCGCAATCTCGACACTTACCTGATGGGGCCAGGTCCGGTGCGCGCCTCGTTCGCCCGTAACGCGACCGCGGATGGCGTCAACCTCATCGAAGGCAATCGCGGCCTGTTCGACGGCTTCGACGCGGCTGGCACGCACAGCAGTGCCGCCCTCAGCCACTGCCTGGCGGCTCCGGTCGTGCTCGTAATCAACACCGCCAAAATTACGCGCACCGCAGCGGCTTTTGTCCTAGGGTGCCGGGCACTTGATCCGGAGCTTCCGATTCGCGGCATCATCCTGAATAACGTGAATGGCCAGCGGCATGAACAAGTCTTGCGCGAGGCGATTGCGTCTGTATGTGCGATCCCTGTGGTTGGCACAGTTCGCAAAGCCGCAGTCAACCCGCTGCCCGAGCGCTACCTCGGATTGGTTCCTCCTCAAGAACACACTGGAACAGCGCAAATCCAGGATGACTTGTTGAAACTGGCAGACGGATTCGATTTAGATGCCATCTTCTCGATCGCGCGCAGTGCGCCAGCGCTGGAGACCGATCCACCCGAGGTTTCTATATCAACGGTGAAAGACATTAAGGTTGGCTATCTGCGCGACTCCGCTTTCAGCTTCTACTACCCGGAGAATCTGGAGCAGTTGGAGCAAGGCGGCGCCGAACTCATCCCGATTTCCGCGCTTCAGAGTAGCGCTTTGCCGCCAGGACTATGCGCACTGTACATCGGAGGCGGATTTCCAGAAAGGCACGCGGAAGTCCTGTCGGCAAACCGGAGTTTTCTGGAGTCGGTCCGGCAAGCCGCGCTCGGAGGTCTGCCCATTTACGCCGAATGCGGAGGCCTCATCCTGCTGGCCCAAACCCTGCGCTGGGACGGCCGAACGTATCCGATGGCCGGAGTTTTTCCCTTCGAGGTGGAAGGTTTCAACACGCCACAGGGCCATGGCTACAGCGAACTCCGCGTGGATGCTCCGAACCCATTCCTCCCGGTGGGGCTTGTGCTTCGACGGCCATGAGTTCCACTACTCACGCATTTCGCTCGGGGATGAACCGGTTCCGACCGCGTGCGCCGTGCTTCGAGGCGCGGGGTGTTTTCAGAAACGCGACCTTGCGATCACAAGAAATGTGATGGCAGGCTATACTCACTTGCACGCTCTGGCCACTCCCGAATGGGCCAAAGGCTTCCTGGATGCGGCGCGCCGCTGCGCGTCTCGTGCCGCGCACCGAAATGCTTCGCACACAGTTGAAGTGATGGGCTGAGGTCGTGTGGGGACGGCGCCCCGGCCGTCCAAGCCGAGCGCCGCTCGGCAGACTGTCTGTACTTTCAGTTGCGCTGGAACTGCCCCTACGCCGTCAGCCCTATGGGCTCCGGAGCCGCAATCTGGACGACATCGCGCTCCGGTTTGCGAGCGCGCTCACGCGCCCAGCTTGCGATCTCAGAGACGGCATGGATCGCGGCGGCTACTTCCGCTTCCGTATTGAACGCGCCCACCGAAAAACGCACCCCGCCGTGCGCTTCTACCGTGCCCAATTGCGTGTGCACGAGCGGCGCGCAATGCAGGCCGGTGCGGACGGCGATGTCATGGTCCACGTCCAGCATGATTCCAACATCGCCCGGATCGGCGCCTTCCACGTTCATCAAAACGGTAGAGAGGTGGTTGTCCAGCCGGTCGCAACAGTACAGGCGCACGCCATCGATTCTGCGTAGGCCCTCCACCAACTGCGCGCAGAGTTTCATTTCATGGGCGTAGATCTTTTCGACACCCTTTTCGTCAAGCCAGTCCTGGCCTGCCCAAAGCGCCGCCACTCCCACCATGTTCGGAGTGCCGAACTCGAGGCGCCACGGATATTCCTCCAGATGATAGGGATCGACCGAGCGCACGCCCGTCCCGCCGGCGCGCATCTGTGCGATTTCAACATGCTTGCGGATACAAAGACCGCCAATGCCCATGCTGCCCATCAGTGCCTTGTGCCCGGTAAACGCGACCACGTCAATATTCATTTCTTTCATGTTGATCGGGATCACGCCGGCGGTTTGCGCCGTGTCCACCAGGAAGATTATGTCGTGCTCCCGACAAAGCCGCCCCATTTCGCGGAGGGGCTGCACAGTGCCGATCACGTTAGAGCCGTGATTCACAATCAGTACTTTCGTGTTCGGCCGGATCGCCCGCTTGATCTCATCGAGTTCGATGAATCCCGCGGAGTTGAAAGGCAGATAGGTCGCCTCGGCTCCGCAATCGCGAACCAGGTGATTCACCGGCCGGATCACGGAGTTATGTTCCAGGTTGGTCGTGATCACGTGGTCGCCCTTGCCGATCAGCCCCGGAATAGCCAGGTTCAGCGCATCCGTAACGTTGTAGCTGAAGACGAGCCGCTCCGGCGTATCCTCGTCGCCGCCAAAAAACTTGGTCAAACGCTTGCGCAAGTTCGTCAGCAGGGAACCGGCCTCAATCGCCAGGTCGTAACCGCTCCGCCCGGGGTTGACCCCGTGCGTGCGGTAAAACTGATCCATGAACTTATAAACACTTTCTGGCTTAGGCCAGACGGTTGCCGCATTGTCAAAATAGATCAAGCGCTTTTCCATGTTCTCCTCCGTGGGCAGGCGGCCTCCGTGAATTCGGCAAAATCCGTCTCCTCTATGTTTATCACATCCATGTCTATCACATCTATGGGCATTATGCGCAATCTTGTCGCCGATTGGCCGCGGTTCAAAAAGGATGCAAGTATCTTCCGTTTCTGTGACTTACGGATAGCGGGACGGACTGTCCACATATCAACTATGCAATCTCTTGCCGCTTAACGGCAGAAAACGTTCAGCACATGGCAGCCCTTTCGGCTGTCGCTCTGGATGTGGGCTGACCACGCGATCGTGCCCGGAATTGTGGGATCAGATCGAAGCAGAACAATCACGCGAAAATCATTTCACGAAAACCTGGTACCCCCACGGCTTCAAATGTAGTTTCGCAGACGCGTCCAATTCGACGAGTTGGCCACCGAAGTAGTTTGTGTACTTGCCGTGATAGAGACTGTCTTTGAAAGTCACCGTCTGCGACTGGTCTGAGAAATTGATTACCACGAACACTTTGTCCGTATCGTTCCGCCGCACAAAGCTGAGAACTTGATCGGGGCGGCTGTTGGGCACCGCGATCATGGTTGCACCCCAATGCGCATTCCACAGCGCGGTGTTCCTCTTCTTCAGCGCGAATAGCTTTTTATAAAGATCGCCGTTCGGGTGCGCCTTCCAGACGATCGGATCCTTCTCGAAGAACTTCAGACGCTTGGTATTGCCCGCTTCCTGGCCGTTGTAGATCAGCGGCATCCCTGCCCCGGTGGCTGACAGCACCATTGCCGGCTCCAGACCCTTGCCGAATTGCTCGAACTCGGTGCCTTCCCATGAATTCTTGTCGTGGTTGCTGACAAATGTCATGCGCATAATATCGGGCGGGTATGCGCTCTCGTTCCCGGAGTAGTACATGAACAGTCCGCTCAGATCTTTCTTCTTGCCTGCCGTAATCTCATGGACTGCGTCATACCAACTCCAGGCATAGGTCATATCGAAGGCTTCCGCGTGCAGGTCGCGAGATTCCCATTCCGCCAGCATGAAGACGGGCTTGATGGCGTCGAGTTCCTTACGGGCGTTGTTCCAGAAGTCCAGCGGGACGAATCCCGCTACATCACATCGATAGCCATCGATGTTTGCTTCCTTCACCCAGTACTTCAACGCATCGGTCATGTACTTGCGCAGGCCTTCATGGCTGTAGTCGAGATTGATAATGTCGGACCAGTTCCACCACGGCGTCGGCGTGAAGTCGCCTTTCCAGTCGCGCCCGTACCATTCCGGGTGCTGTTGGACCAGAACGTTATCCCAGGCAGTATGATTCGCGACCCAGTCGAGGATGACGTACATGTGTTGTTGGTGAGCCGCTTCGACGAAGTGCTTGAGGTCATCCACGGTACCGAACTCGGGATTCACGCTGTAATAATCCTGCACGGCATAGGGGCTTCCTAAAGTGCCCTTACGATTCTTTTCGCCAATCTTGTGGATCGGCATCAGCCACAAGATGTCGACGCCCAGCTCTTTCAGCCGGGGCAGTTGCTTCTCCGCCGCCCGGAAAGTGCCTTCCGGCGTGAACTGCCGGGTATTGATCTGATAGATGACGGCGTTCTTGCTCCACTCCGGATGCTTGATCTTGACGTAGGGCATGGGTTGATAGGGGTTTGGCTGATTCGCAGCCGGACTAACCGCGCCTTGCCGGCTCCCTGTACAGCCGATGAGCAGTGCAGCAAGCAGGGTCAGTATCGACGCCCGGACGCGCATGGCCACAGCTCCTCTCTCTTCGATCCTTCCGGCGTGTGCGTCCGAACGACCGATTCCCAATATCGAGCTTGTAGAACTATCTGACAACGCCGCGCTTCATCCCACTAACGTACGCCAAACACGGCGAGCGTTCGGGCCGGCAATGAGACGCGCACTTTGCCGGTCGCCAGTTCAGCCGACGTATTTCCAAACACCGCCGATAACTCGTGCGCAGTTTCAAGCGGAGTGTTTTCGACGGGGATACTGAGTTCGAGCGTCTTAGGGGCGTTGTTGTAAACGACCAACAGCTTTTCCTCCGGCAACTCGCGCAGGAACGCATAGTAAGTGTCGTCCCATCCGATGTGCCACTGCTTCCCGGTACGCAGGGCGGCGTGGCTCTTGCGCAGCGCCAGCAGCGACTGCACGTAAGCAAATACATCCTGTTGTTCCGCAGTGCGGCCGCTGGCGGTGAAGGCGTTGGGCGCGTCGCCGGGGAAGCCTCCCGGAAAGTCGCGCCGGTTGTCCGGATCGTCGCCGCCCGCCATCCCAATTTCGTCGCCGGAATAAATTTGTGGAATCCCGCGCAACGTCAGCAGAAGTGACAATGCGGCCTTTAGTTTGGCTGGGTTGCTGCCTGCTTCACTCACGAAGCGCCGGTTGTCGTGATTGCCGATGAAGGTGACCAGCATCTCCGGATGCGGGTAGAGTTCGTCGTGCCGAAGAACATCGACGATCTTCTCCATCGATGCGCCCTTGATGACCGCGTCGCGCAAGGCATAGCAGAGCGGGAAGTCGAAGACCGTAGCCAGGCCGGAGTCGATGCCATCAAACTGCTTTCGTCCACCCTCAAAAAACGATGTGATGGTCGAATCGCCGTCCGACACTTCGCCAACGTCCATGATCTGCGGATAAACGATCTGCGGATAAACCTGGCGCAGTCGCTCGTGCCATCCGCTCCAGAACTGGCGCGAAGAATAGGGAAACGTATCCAGGCGGAATCCATCCAGTTGCGCGATCTCGGTCCACCACATCGCGTTCTGTGCCAGGTAGAGGGCGAGCGCGGGATCGTCCTGATTCAGATCGGGCAACTTGTTGGCAAACCAGCCGTCGAGCGTGCTGAGATACTCGCGCGGCGAAGCGTGCGGATCGACCAATCCGGAGAAGTTATAAGACGCTTCCAGATGGTGCGCGGGCGTGCCGTGCAGCCACGTGGGAGTCGGTGGGTCGTTGGCCCAGGGATGATGGGGACCGGTGTGATTGACGACGTAGTCGATCAGCACCTTCATGCCCAGCCGGTGAGCGTCGGCCACCAGTGCCTGGTATTCCTCCATGGATCCCATGTGGTCGTCGAGAGCGTAGAAGTCGACAACGTGATAGCCGTGGTAATCGGAGTCGGTGCTCTTCCACACAGGAGTGAGCCACAGCGTAGTAACACCGAGGTCGTGCAGATATCCAAGATGATCTCGAATCCCGCGCAAATCGCCGCCATGATATGCCATGGGATTGCTGCGGTCGTACACGCCGGTCGAACCCGCGGGCCGGTCGTTCGACGGATCGCCGTCCGCAAAGCGGTCGGGCATGATCAGGTAAATAACGTCGTCGCGAGAGAAACCTTCGAAGCGTCCCCGCGAGTCGGTGCGGGCCAGCAGTGGCAACGAGACGGTCGTCGATCCCGCCGAAGTGATCAGATGCAAGGGAACGGTTCCGGGCGGCAACTCGGAACTGAGTTGCAGGTGGACGAAGAGATAATGTCCGTTGGCGGATGAGTGCGAGGCTTCGACTTTGACGCCGTGGGTTGAGCTTTCGACGCGCGCGCCGGAGAGGTTTTCCCCGGTGAGGAGCAGCGTGAGATCGGGAGTGTAGTGCGCCCACCAGTTCGGAGGCTCCAGCTTCTTCACGAGGGGCGCAGGCTGCGCCCAGGCGCCAACGTTCAGGACTGCAAGAATAAGGACGAAAACACCCGCCTGCCATCCACGCCGGCATGGATTCATGAGTACGAACCTCGAAAAGAGCACTGAGAAAGGGGGACAGACGAAATCTGTCCCCCGAGTTGGTCAAGCTAATGGTTAGAAAATAAAGCGGGCCACCAACTGCACGTGCCGCTCCGATCCCAAGCGCGAACTGTTGCCAGCATTGGGACCAAGCTGCCCAAAGGTCCCGTCAGTAACCCCGCCGTCCGGATTCTGGAAGAGCGGGTGGTTCAGGACATTGATCCCCTCAAGGCGAAGCTCCATCTTGTAGCGCTCGGTGAACGGGAAGGTCTTGAAGACGGAAGAATCCCAGGTCCTAACATTGGGACCATGGAAGTAGCCGCGAGCAAGATTCCCTGTTGGTGTCGATAGATGGGTGAACGCGCCGTCTCGACAGCTCAACCAGACGAATTCCGAGGCCCCAGTGGAACAGCCCCCGTTGTACTGCGTATAGAGGAGGCCGCCATCGTTGACATCCATCGGCGCACCAGTCTGCAGCGTGAGAATGTTGTTCCACTGCCAACCGCCGATCACGTAGTCAACCACCTTGGGGGCATCGTTCATCCACATGCGTCCCCTGCCCCAGGGCAGCTCATAGAGCGCCGCACCGACGAAACTGTGGCGGATGTCGTTGTCCGCATTGCCCCAGTTGTGGGACAGGTGCGCGTTGCCGGAGTTGTCCACGATTATTCCGGGGTTGCTGCCGTTAGGGCCGAAAGTGCTGGTCACGTTATCCATCGTGTGCGACCAGGTATAGGACGTTGTGAACTGCAGGCCGTGCGACATGCGATGGTTCAGGCTGGTTTGCAAGCCGCTGTAGTTTCCACTTCCGATATATCCATACTCGGTAATGTTGCCGACCGTCGGGAACCATGGCGTTCCACCCAGAGTTGGACTGTTGGCATTGAAGGTGGTGGTCAGATGGCTCATCTTGGTCCCAACGTAGCCTAGATCGAAAACCGTGTTGGAACTCATCTGGCGCTCGAGTTGGACGTTCCACTCTTGCACCCTGGAGTTCTTGCTGTCCTTCGGGTAATAGATCACGTTGGCCGAAGGCTTGAGGTGCAGCGGGTCCACCGCGGCTGAGCCAGACGGCAGCGTGCCGGTGGCGCCCACCGGGTTGTTGCTGCCTGTGGCCGCGAGACCGCTCAGCGTAGCGCGGTAGCCGTTCGCGCACAGGGAGGTGGTTGCGTCGGGACAGGCATAATAGCTGCTAGTACCGTTGAAGTCCGGGTTGTTCCCCAACTGGTTGCCGACGCCGCCGCGATCGAGGAAATAGAATATACCGTAGCCGCCCCGCAGGACCGTCTTGCTATCCCCAAAAATGTCATAGGCAAAACCGAGGCGCGGACCGAAGTTGCTCTTATCGGTGTTAATCAGCGAGCGATTGACCGCATTCGACGCACCCGCTTCAATCAGCGTGACCGTCGCTGGGTCAAAGTTCGACTGGTGGTTGTTCACTTCGTAGGGCCAGGTATAGAGGTCATACCGCAAGCCGAGGTTGAGGGTGAGCCTTTGGCTTATGCGCCAGTCGTCCTGGCCATAGTAACCGGTCTCCCAGTTCCTGGTCTTAGTGTAGCCGTTGAACTTGCCGATCACATAGCCGGACATAAAGCCAGCTTCCAATTCGGACATGGTGTTGCCGGTAAACGTGCCCAATCCCGAGGTGCCCCCGTTCGGCTGGCCGCTCCAATTTGTCTGGCCGCCATCGGTGACCCAGAAATAGCCCTTGGCATCGTTACCCTGTACGAAGTCAATATGACGAGCAATGAGGTTGGTGCCGAACTTGAAAATGTGCCGGCCGCGCGTCCAGGTTGCGCTGTCCTCAAACTGGTACGACTTCTGCGGCACCTGGTAGAGTCCACCGTCGCCGGTGTACTCATATTGATAGCTCCCCGTCCAGCCCCAACCACCGATGAGGGCGATGCCGCCCAGCAGGGGGTTGACGGGTGCCTGGATGCCCAGCGCCGCAGATAGGTCGGTGCCGTTCAACGGGTTCTGGTATCCGAAGAACGGACGGCTCAAGCCGAAGCGGAATTCGTTGATGATGTTGGTGCTGAAGCTGTGGTTATATCCCACAGCGAGCCCGCGTGGATGGTTGAAGTTGTCACCCGAGCCAAAGCCCGAGGGCAGGTTGTGGGTCGCGTCCACCAGTCTGTCCGTAACCGTGAAAGTATCCGTACCCGTACTTCCACGGACAAAGACGGTGTCCTTCTGGCTGACAACCCAGTCGATGCGGACGTTGTAGTCGTCAAAGTTACGGATTTGTTTACGATTGGCCGCGAAGTTGTAGGCGGTGATCGCAGCGCCCGGGATATTGGGAGCCGGGTAAGCATTAATCAAATTCATGCCAGCCGCATTCTGGCTTGTTGTGGGAATGATGTTTGTGCCCACGCTGCCGTTCCATCCGAAGGGAAGACAGGTCTGCGGATCGTAGATATACCCCTTGTTGGCAAACGCCGCAAGAGCAACGCCGCCAGAATACAGACTCGGACACACCTGAGATACCGGCATCGTGGCCATGGTGGTGGAGCCGGGATAAACGTAGCCAGTGTCTCGTCTCGTATAGGTCCCGCTGGTGTTCGCGGCCCCCATCAGCTCGGAAAAGTCGCCGCTGTGCTGTTTCACAGTCGGTACGAACGTATATTCAGTGCCGTTAGGCGATTTCTGCCGCAGGCCCTGGTAATCCGCGAAGAAGAAGATCTTGTTTTTCCAGATCGGAGCACCGATGGTGCCGCCGTACTGGTTGCGATGCTGGGGCGAGAGCGGGTTGTGGTAGGCATGGGCGTTGTACGCCGACTGTTGGTCAAAAATGAACCCCGAGCCGTGAATCTGGTTGCTGCCTGACTTGATCTGGGTCTGGACGATGGCGCCGCCACCGCGGCCGAACTCAGCCGGGGCGACCGAGGTGTTGACGCGGAACTCCTCGATAGCCTCCGCAGGTGGGAACAAGACGATCGAGTTCACCAGCCCCTCGTTGTTGTCCACGCCGTCGAGGATGAAGTTGTTGGCCTGCGAACGCAGTCCGTTGACGACCAATGACGAGCCGCCGGTATCGGAGTTGCGGAAAGCCTCCGCATTCGTCCCGCTGCTACCGCCCATGGAGACGTCGCCATAAGCGCCGCGGGTGACGCCGGGAGTGAGCAGGGCCAACTGCGTGAAGTTGCGGCCGTTTAAAGGAAGCTCGGTCACCTGTCGTCCCTGAATCACTTCGCCCATACTCGATGTGGCAGTGTCAACCACCGGCACGGCACCCGTCACGTCAACGGTGGTGGTGGCCTCGCCTAGTTCCAGCTTCAGGCTGATCTCCTGGACCTGAGAAACTTCTAGGGTAAAATCGGCCGCCGCAGTCTTGAAGCCTGGCGACTTTACGTCGATGTGGTATCTGCCCGCAGGCAACGCGTTCACGACGTACTCGCCCGAACCGCTCGTTTGGACAGTCACGGTCCGGCTAGTCCCCGTGTTGGTTACCGTAACGGCGGCATCCGGTATGACCGCGCCGGTGGAATCGGTAATGGTTCCGATGAGACGGGCTGTATCCGTCTGTGCCAATGCCAATCCAGTAAGGCACAGCACCAGGATGAGAGCCAAAAAGAGATTACTCTTCATAATATTTCCTCCAATGCGGACACTACGGGACGGGTCGCTTTTGCTACACACGTCCAGTTGGGATCTGCAAGTTTTGGTACAAAGCGATCTCGGATGGACGTTTCACTAGGTTTTTATACGGTTACAGGAGTAAAATGCCGTTGTTGCACCACGATACGATCCCTGTTACTTCAATGTTAAATGGCTGTGACACGCACTTTCGGCGCTGGACCGGAACAATTCTTCCAACAAATAGATAACATTATTAAAAGTCATAACCTGCGGGGCTCCGAATCCCTCTGCAAGCTCTTGCGATACCTCGCAAATCAAGCCTTCTATCATCCCGACGCGCCGTTGAAGGAGTATCAGATTGCCACCGAAGTGTACGGGCGGCACGCGGATTTTGATCCGCAATCCGACTCAACCATTCGGGTACAAGCCGGACGTCTTCGTCTGAAGCTGGCGGAGTACTACGCCGGAGAGGGAGCGGCAGACCCCATCCTGGTCAAAATTCCGAAAGGAAGCTATCACCTCACCTTCGAGGCGAGACCGGTTGAGCCGCACGCTCAGCCTCAGGCCGTACCTCCACCCGAGGCGCCGCGCACCGTTGTGATCGAAACCGTCCCGGTACGCTGGCGGATTGCCGTCGTTTTACTGGTGGCCGGCCTCATCGTCGCGCTGGTTGTTTTGGGGAGCCTGCTGTGGAACCGGAAACTTCCCGAACCCGCGATGGCGGCTCCCAGCGTAGTGCGGGCCGTCGGTCCGCTCGCCGCGTTTTGGCGTCCCTTTACCAACGGAGTTGAGGAGCCTTGGGTGATCTTCAGCAATGCCGCCTTCGTCGGACGGCCGGAGACGGGCATGCGTTACTACAATTCGCGTCAGGATTCGAAGACCGCCGTGTACGACCACTACACGGGTGTGGGAGAGGTGCTGGCCATCCACGCGCTCGATGATGCCTTCGGCACGTTGGGACGTAGGATCCGGGTGAAGCGCGGCAGCTTGTTCTCCCTCGACGACGTGAGGAATACCAACCTGATCTTTGTGGGTTCCCCATCAGAAAATCTCTCCTTGCTCGACATTCCCGGCACGCAGGAATTCGTTTTTCAAAGGGTGGCGTCGGGGCCGCGCCAAGGCGATCTCTCGATCGTCAGCAAACATCCGAAAGCAGGCGAACCAGGCGCCTACCTCGCCAGTCCTTCCAACGCCCCGCTGACGGAAGATTATGCGGTTGTCGGACTCGTGCCGGGAATTGGTTCCGCTCGCTTCGTCATGATTCTGGCGGGAACCACCACGTTTGGGACGCAAGGCGCGGTGGAGTTTGTTTGCCGCCAGGATTCGGTGGAAAAACTGCTGCATGAAATTCCAGGCTCTGGTGCGGGACCGATAAGGCCTTTCGAAGCGCTGGTTCGAGTGAAGATCGCTCGCGGAGTGCCCGTGGCAACCGAACTGGTAGCCGTGCGCGCACGATAAGTTGTTGCTGGTGGAGAGCCGGGCGTCCCGCCCGGCTCTCCACATAGGTTTTACGACTTGGCCGCGACCGCATTGCCCGGAAGCGAGCCGCTCGGATGTCGCAGGTCGTGCAAATCTTCCACCCGTTGTGTCAGCACCGCCGCCAGCATAAAAAAGATTCCGCCCGCCACCACCGCGGAAATCCGGTTATTGTTCAGCAGATGACCCATGACCCAGCCAAACCCAAGCGATGCTGTGATCTCCGGAATCACGATGAAGAAGTTGAAGATCCCCATGTAGACTCCGGTCTTTCCTTGGGGCAGCGATCCGGCAAGAATGGAATAGGGCATAGAAAGCGTGCTGGACCAGGCAACTCCGACTCCCACCATAGAGAGCAACAGCAGATACTTGCTGTGAATTACGACGACGGAAACGAGACCCAGGCCGCCGCAGATCAGGCACAAGCTGTGGGTTGCCTTGCGCCCGTACCGCCGAGCCAGCGCGGGCAGCAGGAATGAAAATCCGAAACACACCAGCGAGTACATTCCGAAACAAACGCCCGCCCACTCCACGCCCGCGGAATACAGAGGAGAATTCGTGTCGGAGGCGCCGAACACATTGCGCGCCACCGCCACCGGAAAGTAAAGCCACATGCAGAACAACCCCAGCCAGGTACAGATCTGAACCCAGGCGAGTTGCCGCATGGTGCGGGGCATCTCGCGGATTGACGCCACGATCTCGCGCGCCCCTGCGCCGAAGCCCGCGTGCGCCGCTCTTTTGTTTCTGAAATTCCGCAAGATTTTCCGGCGGATACTCCTTCGTCGTAAAAATCGTCCAAAGCACGGCGCCCAGAAACGCCGCCGCGCCAATGTAAAAAGAAAGACGCACGGTAAAAGGAATCGTCCCCGCCGCCCTGGTTCCCGTCACGTGAAAAACATTGGTCAGCAAATAAGGCAGCGCCGAGGCAATCACCGCACCCAGCCCAATGAAAAGGCTCTGCATGGCAAAGCCGCGAGTGCGCTGAAATTCCGGCAGCAGGTCGGCCACAAACGCACGAAAGGGCTCCATGCTGATGTTGATGCAAGCGTCGAGAACCCAGAGCAGGCCCGCTGCCATCCACAGCGCGGAACTGCGCGGCATCAGGATCAGCGCCGATCGAACTCAGAATCGCGCCCGCCAGAAAGTAAGGACGGCGCCGGCCCAGCGGGCCCCAGGTGCGGTCGCTGGCCTGGCCGATGATCGGCTGCACGATCAATCCCGTCAGCGGCGCCGCCAGCCACAGAATCGGGATCTGATCGGCCCGCGCGCCCAGGTATTCGTAGATGGCGCTCATGTTCGCCATCTGCAATCCCCAGCCAAACTGGATGCCGAGGAAGCCGAAGCTCATGTTCCAAATCTGCCAGAACGTGCGTGGTGGTTTGTCCATGAATTCTTACCTGCCGAAGATTCTTCTACCGATCGTAAAGCGTGACCAGCGATCGAAGTCTCGCGCTCAACTCACCGCTCAACGCGCCCGGACGATAACGCCATTTCCAGTTTCCGCTGACCGTGCCGGGAAGATTCATGCGCGCCGCGCTGCCCAGGCCCAGCACATCCTGCAACGGGACAATCGCAACATCAGCGACCGAGGCCAGCACTGCCCGGATCATGACCCAGTTGATTTCGGAATCGTCGTGGAAGTTGAGATACGCGCGCGCGAAGTCGTGTTCTTTGCGGACATCTTCCGGAGTGCGCGTGCTGTCGCCCGCGCCCGAACTCGACCACCAGCCCACCGTCGTGTCGTTGTCGTGGCCGCCGGTGTAGGCGACCAGGTCGCGACTGTAATTATGCGGACGAAACGATGGACCCTGCGGATCGTTGCCGAACGCAAATTGCAAAAGGCTCATGCCCGGCAAGCCGAACTGCTGTCGCAGTTTCTCCACCGGCGGAGTGATCACGCCCAGGTTCTCCGCCACGATCGGCAATCCGCCAAATGCGTTCTGCATCGCCGACAGAAAATCTTCTCCCGGCCCTTTGACCCAGCGCCCGTTGATGGCCGTCGTTTCGCCGGCCGGAACCTCCCAGTAAGATTCAAAGCCGCGGAAATGATCGAGCCGCACCATATCGAAAAGCGCGAGCGAGGCGCGGAACCGCTCGATCCACCACTTGTATCCGCTGGCTGCCAGCAAGTCCCAGCGATAAATAGGATTCCCCCAAAGCTGTCCGGTGGCGCTGAAATAATCCGGCGGCACGCCGGAAACCACCGTCGGACGGCCCTGATCGTCGAGATAGAACAGATCCGGATGAGCCCACACGTCCGCGCTGTCGTGCGCCACATAGATGGGGATGTCGCCCATCAAACGCATGCCGCGCTGCTGGCAATAGCTCTTGAGATGTTCCCACTGCTGAAAGAATTCGAATTGCCAATACTTGTAAGCTTTCAATTCCGGCGCCAGTTTCCTTGACCACTCGCTCACAGCATGCGCGTCTCGCTTGCGAATCTGGCGCGTCCCATGAGGTCCACATGGTTCCGTGGTGCGCATCTTTGCAGGCCATGAAGAGCGCGTAGTCGTCGAGCCATGGACTGGCGCTTTCGCAAAAGTGGTCGAAGGCTGCGCGATCCGCGCGCGACCCGTCGGCAAAGAAAACCTGCGCCGCCCGGCGTAAGTTCTGCCATCCGGAATTCGATTACCGGCCCGTAGTCGACAAAGTCTTCGGGAAATGGCGACGCCTGAGCGAGGTCCAGGTCTGACTTTTGGAGCAGGCCCTGATCGCGCAAACGCTCAAGACTGAGCAATAGCGGGTTGCCGGCAAAAGCGGAAAAGCACTGGTACGGAGAATCGCCGTATCCGGTGGGATTCAGCGGCAGAACTTGCCACAACTTCTGTCCGGCGGCGAACAGGAAGTCCGCAAATTCGTAGGCGCAAGGACCGAGATCGCCGATGCCGAAGCGGCCGGGCAGAGAAGTGAAGTGGAGCAGAATTCCACTGCATCGCGGAAATTTCACAACGTAACAATACGCAGGTCGGCAGCGTTAGGGCAAGGTGCGTCCATGCCTGAGATCGACGGTGAGGAAGACCGCATGGAACCACTGTCCCTGTTGTGTACTCGGATTCGTCGGTTGCGCCGGAGCACTCTGCGGTGCTAGGCTTTAGCGAATAAAAGGCGAATATGTTCGCGGAGCGTTGCATGACCCCGTCCCAGCAGGCGCTAGCGCCACGATTCAGCACGAACCTCAATACCGTTCAGGACATTCTTCGGTCGCTGGTTGCGCGCTACCGCACCGACGAAGTACTGACCTCCGTGCGACAGATCCCAGCTCGCGACGCCGTGTTTCGGCCCATGCCCGACTGGGTGAGAAGCGAACTGTCCGAGGCGTACCACGCAAAGGGAATCAAGGAGTTGTATTCGCACCAGGCCGCCACGGCCGAACTGGTGCACAGCGGCAGGAACGTTGTCGTGGTCACGCCGACGGCGTCGGGCAAAACCCTCTGCTACAACCTGCCGGTGCTGAATGCCGTGCTGGAGAATCCCGATACCCGCGCTCTTTACCTGTTTCCGACCAAAGCACTGGCCCAGGATCAACTCGCCGAATTGCACGACCTTGCCCAGCGGCTCGATGACTGCTTTGGAGTGTTCACCTACGACGGCGATACGCCGAGCGACGCGCGCAAAGCAATCCGGGAGCGCGGACATATTGTCCTGACCAACCCGGACATGTTGCACACCGGAATCCTGCCGCACCACACCAAGTGGATGCGGCTGTTTGAAAACCTGCGCTATATCGTGCTGGATGAATTGCACACCTATCGCGGCGTGTTCGGCAGCCATCTGGCGAATGTGCTGCGGCGGCTGCGGCGCGTCGCGCGCTTCTACGGTTCGGATCCGCAGTTCATCTGCTGCTCCGCGACGATTGCAAATCCCGGCGAGTTGGCCGCGCAACTGATCGAGAGCGAAGTTGACGTGGTCGAGGAGAATGGCGCGCCCGCCGGCGAGAAGCTTTTCGTTTTCTACAATCCGCCGATGGTTAACCGAAACCTCGGCATTCGGCGCAGCTATATCAATGAAGCCACGCGTGTGGCCAGGGAACTGCTTGCCCGCAAGCTGCAGACGGTTGTCTTCGCCAACAGCCGATTGCATACGGAGATCCTGCTCACTTATTTACAGCAGGCGAATCCGCCGAAGCCGGGCCAGCCGGAACCGGTTCGCGGCTATCGCGGCGGCTACTTGCCAGGCGAACGCCGCGAGATTGAACGTGGGCTGCGCGAGGGCCGGATCCGTGGAGTAGTGACCACGAATGCGCTGGAGTTGGGGATCGATATTGGGTCGCTCGACGCTTGTGTGATGGCGGGTTACGCGGGTTCGATTGCTTCCACCTGGCAGCGCGCCGGGCGTGCGGGGCGCCGCAGCGGCACCTCCTGCGCGGTGTTCATCGCGTCTTCTGCGCCCCTCGACCAATTCATCGTCCAGCATCCGGACTACTTTTTTGGAAGCTCGCCCGAGCACGCGCACATTCAGCCCGACAACCTTGAGATTCTCGTGAACCATTTGAAGTGTGCAGCGTTCGAGCTGCCACTCGCGCCCGAGGAGCGCTTCGGCAACGTGGAATTGCCCGAACTTTGCGAGCGGCTTGCTGAGGCAGGGTTCCTGCAGCGGAGCGGAGGCAACTGGCACTGGGTCCAGGAGGGCTATCCGGCGGACACGATCAGCCTGCGTTCGGTGACGTCCGACAATTTCGTCATTATCGACACCACCGGAGAGGACGATGGAGAGCCGGAGGTGATCGGCGAGGTGGATTTTTCGTCCGCGCTTACCACCGTTCATCCCAAGGCGATCTACATTCATCAGGGGCAGCAGTACCACGTCGAGCGGCTTGATTTCAGCCAGCGCAAAGCATACGTAAAGCGCGTGAACGTGGACTATTTCACCGACGCCATCCGCTACACGCAAGTGCGCGTACTCGAAATCGCCGAAGAGCAGAGCATTCCCGGCCCGGCAGCACGCGCTCATGGCGACGTGCTCGTGCGCTCGCAGGTCGTCGGTTTCAAGAAAATCAAGTTCTTCACCAATGAAAACGTGGGCTCCGGAAAGCTCGAATTGCCGGAGAACGAGATGCACACCACTGCGTTCTGGCTGACGCTCCAACACGAACTGCTGGCGGGATTGCCGTTCACGCTGTCCGAGCGGCAGAGTGGCATCTTCGGACTGATCTATGCGCTCGCGTCCATGGCGACGCTGCTGTTGATGTGCGACCGTCGCGATCTTGGCACCGCGGTCGGCGAGCGTCCGCCGAGTGCGGGCGCCGGCATTGATCGTGAGATTGATATTGATACTGATACTGACTGGCAGGAGTTCGCGACCGCGCCCGACATCGACAAGGAACTCTTCGAACCGAATTTGTACCTGTATGACGCGTATCCGGGAGGGATTGGATTCAGCGAGCCGCTCTACCGCGCCTGCGATGCGCTTTTGCCGCGCACGCGCGAACTCATCGTGGCCTGTCCGTGTGACAACGGATGCCCGTCGTGTGTCGGCCCCGCCGCTGACAAGAGCGAGCGCTCCAAAGAAGTGGCTCTGGCGATCCTTGAGCGCTTGTGTTCCCGAGAGGCCTGCGGCGCGACCGATTACTAAATAATGACAATGGCGATTCAACCCAACGTGATTCGCACTACAACAGATCGCTTTGCCCGCTTGAAGGCGTTGCAGCGCCCTTTGACCCTCCGCCCTATCGGAACACGAGGTCGGGCTGGCGCGGAACCTAGTCGAACGAGAATCCTTCGGCTGCGTATCGGGTGTAGCCGTTGGATCCGAGAGGCTTGCGCTGATTCTGGGGGCCTCGGTGAAGCGGAACGGCCATGGCGAGCATATGTCACTGCACTGTTGGCATGGCGACCATGCCCCGTGCGCTCCCGATGCCGCGGCACTGCGGTTGCTCGCACCGGCGGATGCTCCGCAAGAGGTCGCGGACGCTCAGCAGTGGCTTTTTCTCGACACGGAGACCACCGGGCTCGCCGGCGGCACGGGAACCTATCCGTTTCTCGTCGGCCTGGCATGGTGGGAAGGTGGAGGCCTTGAGGTCGAGCAGTTGTTCATGCGTGAGTACAGTGAAGAGCGTTCGCTGCTCGCGGCGCTGGCCGAGCGGCTGGCGGAACGTCCGGTGCTCGTCACGTTCAACGGCAAATCGTTCGACTGGCCGCTGCTCGAAACACGTTATCGGATGACGCGAACCATTCCTCCGCCGGCGCCGCGGGCTCACCTCGATTTCCTTCATCCCGCGCGGAATCTCTGGCGTCCGCGGCTGGGCTCGGTAAGACTGTCGCAACTCGAACGTCATGTGCTCGGATGGGACCGGGGCGCTGATGTAATGTCGGAGCTGATTCCAAGTATCTATCTCGATTTCGTGCGCAATGGGCACGCGGATCCGCTCGTCCCTGTCTTCCAGCACAACCAGATGGATCTGCGCGGGCTCGCCGGACTCTCGGGGCGCATCCTGTCACTGCTCGAGCGATCGGGAACCAACCAGCCGGGATGGACTGGAGCTGTACGGTGTGTCTCGCATTTGCGAGCGGCGTGGTGAGTTAAAGCGTGCGCGCAAACTGTACGAACAGTCGATTGCCTCCGTCCTGCCGATGGAAACCGATCGTGCTGCTCGCGCGGCACTCGCGCGGCTGGCAAGGCGCGACGGGGACCTCGCGCGCGCGCGCGAGCTTTGGGAAAGCACGCTGGGAAACTCTCGCGAGGGCTACGAAGCGTACGAGCAGTTGGCAATCTACTATGAGCACGAAGCCCGCGAGCCGCGACGGGCGCTCACGATCGTGCGTGAAGCGCTCGCCCACCTCCGTCGCGCGAACCAGGCGGGGACGATCGCGGCAGCCGCGTATCGCAGGGCCAAGGCGCGATTTGAGCTTAGGCTCGCGCGCCTCGAACGCAAAGCCGGCCGGACGCTGCTCGACACATTTGACGGCCACCAATCAGGCCGTTTGCTTGCGAGCGCTGAACGTCAAGATGGAGCCGGACATTTCGGGCTGGAAGTCCTCAAAACCTGAAGCGGTCAAGTACTGCTCCATCTCAGCAAGGTCGAATACATGAAGGCCAGCATTCCTGCGGCTCCACTCCCGCACACGTCGAAACTTCAGGACACCACCGCGACCGGCGCCGAAAGTGAAGACGGAGAGAATTGCTGCTGGCTTCATGACGCGAGCCATCTCGCGCAAAGCAATCACGGTATCCGCAAACAGATGAAGCGAGCCACAACACAAGGCCGCGTCGAAAAGGCCATCCTCGAAGGGAAGGGCCTCCACTCGTGCCCGGGCGAAATGCACGTTACGAGTGCCTTCCTTGGCCACGTAAGCTGCGCCTTGCCGAAGCATCCCCATGGATACGTCGATTCCGAACACCTCCTTCGACGGTGACGCAATCCGCCGCCCGTAGGTGCCGGGGCCGCAGGCGATATCCAGCACGCGGCCGTTGGTCGATTGGACCTTCTGAGACACGATACTGATCAGTTGCGCCAAGGATGGGCTGTGAAATCCACCGTAGAGATTTAGAACCACCGGATACCACAACCTCGTCTCGTAAATGCGCGCCATCCGATCGATGAAGCGCATTCTCCTTAGTACGGGGTCCGCACTTCGGGATAGTTCTTCAAGAATGAAGTCTGGGATACCCTCCCTGATTGGGTAGGCTTGCGAACAGATGGAACAGCGGAGCACACCCTCTTCTTGGCGCAAGAGACGCTTGCATACCGGGCACGCGTAGATTCCAAGTTCGCTAGCGACGGATGTGTCCGCAGTCGTTTTCAGCCTCCTGTAGTTAGTTAGTAAGTGCTGTGGATGGGGCATGCCTTGTGTTTAAAGCGTGTTTCAAAAATCGGTTCTGGGAAGGGCACGGCTTCAGCCGTGCCGCCATGGGCGGTACAGACCGGGCACATACTTTACAAAACAGACCGGGGAGATAGTTAACAAAAATGCTGGTGCCCCAGGTTCGCGACCGTTCTTTGGTCGCTAACCTGGGAGGACCACATCCCACTACGCTTTTCCGCAGCCTGTTCAGCCGTGCCGCCATGGGCCAACAAAAATGCGGGCTTTAGTCCCTGAGGGATTCGCCGTCCGGCCTGAAAGGCATTTTTGAAACGCGCTCTGGTTCTATGCGTAGTCGATGGGATGCTTGGTCAGCCACTGCTCATCGCGTGCCCTGCCAATGTTCTTCAATGCGCCACCAGCCACGCTCGCAGTGAAACGGCGGCTTTCCCAGGCAAGGCCTACGCCCAGGCCGATGGCGCCGCCTAGCAAACCGAACCCTAGCGCTCTCAAAATCGACTTCTGCCGATATCCTGGATAACTGCCTAACGCACCGATGCACGCCCCCAGGGCGGCGGGCTTTAAAGCGTTTCGAACCGACTCGCTAAGAAAAGGAGTAAGAGATTTTCCGTTGAAAAATGCCTGGTGACCGGATCGCGCTCCCTCGATTCCGGAATCCAGGAGCCTTCGGCCATAATCGGCATTTGACTTCGACCACTTGCGTAAGTCCATCGGGATTTCCTCATGGTCCTCGATCGGAGCCACCAAATTCATTACATCACCAGCGGAGGACTGAGTCCATAGCACTCGTCACATCTCGGTGTGAGCGTAGGTCTCTAGCGGCCGGCCATCTCCAACACCGCCCCAATACTCGTCTCCAAGGTCTCGACCGGTCCGTCCCGCCGCTCCAAGTGGAGTACCGCTCGCGCCAGGCTGTTGTTCGCGACTTCAAAGCTGCCGCTGCAATCGGTCTTCAAGTAGGGAAGCCGATGGACGCTCGGCCCCGCGCCATCGATCGCTCCTTCCAATCGGAATCCATCCTTCGTGGCACAATGAAAATTCCACCCCAATTCATCTGCATCTCTTCTGCTCTCCTGCAGATTGCGGAATTCGTGCTTCTTCCCCTCATGCCAGAGCACCGCTTTGCGAAAGACCAGCCCGAATGGCATTTCGTATACCAACGCTTCAAAGGTGCTGGGATGTGCGTCGAGGCGGGGAAAGTGCGCATGGGTCCAAGTCCAGAAGTTGCGATGCCGGTGTCCGCAGTTGTGTCCTTGCACTCCGAACCCCAGAGGATCGCCCGCAAAGCTCCGGCCATCGAGCGTGATCTGGCCGGAAAAAAGCGCGTCGGAATGCGGGGTTCGCGAGAATCCAATCCAGCCCTTGTTGCTCAGCGTGACGCGAAACGCGGAACGACAGTGCAGGTTCCACGAAATCGCGCGCCCCGCAACCTCCATTTTTCCTCGGCAAGAGTTCTCGCCGATTTCATGATCGCCGATTTGGAAGTGGAACGGATTCTGCCCACGGGCGCTGAACTCCAGACCCTCCAGAGGAAATCCCTGCGTGAAGCTTTGCGGTTTTCCATCCCGCGGAAACCACGTGGCCCACACTTGGACGGGCATTCCGCGCGGGTCGCCTGCGCAACCGCGCCGGCCAGGATTCATCAGCAAATATCGGAACCACCATGCCCCGCCGCCGTCCGCCAGTCCCAGACGAACAAACCAGACTTCGTAGCGGCGCCGGGCCGAAAGCGATGAATAGAGTTCGTTCAGCGTCTTCACAGGATTATCTTACTGCACTCAAATTCCCATCCCGAGCTCCGCATGTGCCGCCCATGAGATAAGATTTTCGCCGGCGCCGGTCCACTCGCGCTCGATGGTATCTTTATGAGGGCAATGAGGACGACGCCGGGTCATATTCATGGAAGTTCTCAAAACACTGTTTGAGCGGCATTTCCATTCACCGGTGGAGCGGGTGCAGCCGCTGCAGGGCCAGCTCGGCGGTTCGGGCCGCAAGATCGTCCGGCTTTCCAGCGCAAAAATCAGCGCGATTGGCATTCTCTATGACGTACGCGAAGAGAACGTCGCCTTCCTCGAATTCTCCCGTCACTTTCGCCGGCACGGTCTGCCGGTGCCGGAAATTTATGCTGAAGATCTAAGCCAAGGCGCCTATCTCGAAGAAGATCTGGGCAGCACCACGCTTTTTGAATTTCTTTCCGGCCATCGCGACGGCGCGGCCATCGCGCCCGAGGCCGTCGCGGCCTACCGCAAAGTTGTCGCCGTGTTGCCGCGCTTCCAGGTCGAAGCGGGCCGCGATTTGAATTACAAAGTCTGTTATCCGCGCTCGAGCTTCGATCGCCAGTCCATCGCGTGGGATTTGAATTATTTCAAATATTACTTTCTCCGCCTCGCCGGCATCCCTTTCAACGAGCAAGCGCTCGAACACGACTTCAGCCGCTTGACGAAATTCCTCTTGAACGCCAGCCGCGATTATTTTCTCTATCGCGATTTCCAATCCCGCAACATCATGTTGCGCGCGAGTTCTGAAGCCGAAGACCAGCCTTTTTTCCTCGACTATCAAGGCGGCCGCAAAGGCGCGCTGCAATACGACATTGCCTCTCTTTTGTACGATGCCAAGGCCGACCTGCCCCCGGATCTGCGCCAGCAATTGCTCGATCATTATCTCGACAGCCTCGCCGGTTTCCTCGATCTCGATCGCGCCGCGTTCATGCAGCATTACTACGCCTACGTTTACGTCCGCATCATGCAGGCCATGGGCGCGTATGGCTTTCGCGGCTTCTACGAACGCAAAGAACATTTCTTGCAAAGCGTGCCCTACGCGCTGAAAAACCTGCGCTGGCTGCTTCACAATGTGGAGCTGCCCATCGCGTTGCCCTCGCTGATGGAAGCCTTCAAAAGCATGGTGGCTTCGGAGAAGTTGCAAGGCCTGGCCGCGGCATCCCAACCGGAAAAGTTGACAGTGCGGATTTTCAGTTTTTCATTTCACCGAGGCCTGCCGCATGACGAGGCCGGCAATGGCGGCGGATTCGTTTTCGATGGCCGCAGCCTCCCCAATCCCGGACGCGAAGAGCGCTTCAAAACCCTCACCGGCAAGGACGCGCCGGTCATCGACTATCTCAACCAGCAGGAGAGCGTGCGCCAGTTTCTCGCCAGCGCCATGTCGCTGGTGGACGCCAGCGTGAGCGCGTATCAGCGCCGCGGCTTCAAGCACTTGATGGTCTCGTTCGGCTGCACCGGCGGCCAGCATCGCTCGGTCTATCTGGCGGAGCAGTTGGCGGAACATCTGCGCGGCAAGTCCAAAGACGGAGTGGAAGTGGTGGTGCGTCATCGCGAGCAGGAGCAGTTGAATCAATGAAAGCGATGAGCCAATGAAGGCGATGATTCTCGCTGCCGGCCTCGGCACGCGCTTGCGTCCGCTAACCGGCGATCGTCCCAAAGCGCTGGTTGAAATCAACGGCCGCACGCTGCTAGAGATCGCGCTCTCTCGCCTGCGCAATGTGGGAGTTTGCGAAGTTATCATCAACGTGCATCACTTCGCCGACATGATCGTGGAGTACCTGAAAACGAACGGCAACTTCGGCATGAGCATCGAAGTCTCCCGCGAGGAGGTGTTGCTCGACACCGGCGGCGGCCTGAAAAAAGCCGCCTATTTCTTTGTGGATTCCAACCGTCCTGAAGACCCTTTCATCGTGCACAACGTCGACGTCCTCAGCACGATCGATCTGCGGCGCATGGTGCAATTTCACAATGAAAATCAGGCTCTAGCCACGCTGGCCGTGCAGAACCGCAAGACCTCTCGCTACCTGCTGTTCGACGGCCAGCGCCAGCTTTGCGGCCGCCGATCGGGAGACGATCAAGCGCCTGAGCTTGTTCGATCTTGCCAGCAAGCGCACGCGCTGGCTTTTTCCGGCATCCACGTTATTTCTCCGCGTCTTCTAGCGATGATGACCGAAGACGGCGCGTTCTCCATCGTCACCACCTATTTACGTCTCGCTGCCCAAGGAGAAAGAATCCTGGCCTTCCGCGCCGATGAATATTATTGGCGCGATCTAGGCAAGCCGGAGAATGTGGCGCAAGCCGCTCAGGACTTAAAGCAAAAGGTCATTATGCAGTAGGCTAGAGCGTTTCGGGGTTACTGTAAGCCGCGGCCGGTTCCGGGAAGGGCACGACTTTACAGGCCGCGGAAAAACTCCGGTTTCGTATCAGGGTATCGCTTTAGCGATACCGGAGGTCCTTCAAAATCAGATGCCCCTTTAGGGGCCGGGAAGCGGAGATTTACTTTTTCCGCATCCTCTTCAGTCGTGCCGCTAACGACCGCCAGAAATGCGGCTTTAGCCCCTGAGGGATTGCCGTGAGAAGTGACTCTTAGCCGTCGACGATAGAGCGAATCCAGAATCCAGCCCCGGAGGGGCGAACCAGATTAGCGCGCTTCAGCGCCGGGAAAGCTGTAAGACGGATTCAAGTCCCGGAGGGACGGCCCAGTTCTCACGCACACTCTGTACGCCTCTCAACTGATACTCTCAAGCAGGACATCGACATTTCGGAGACCGCACCTCATTGCCGCCCATTGTCAACGCGCAGGAAATTACAAAAGCCTTCGGAGCGAACCCACTATTCCAGAATGTTTCATTCACCATTTCTGAAGGAGACCGCATCGGCCTGATTGGCCCGAACGGATCCGGTAAAACGACCCTTCTCCGAATTTTGGCCGGCGAGGTCGCAGCCGACAGCGGGGAAGTATCGTTTCGAAAGAGAACCCGTCTCGCCAGTGTCGAGCAAGATTCTCGATTCAAGCCCGGAGCCACGGTGCGCTCGGTGATCGAAAGCGCTCTAGATCTCAGCGGCGTCTCCGGCACCGAGCGCGGCGCTCGCTTTGCCGAGACTCTAGGCCGCGCCGGTTTTGAAGATGTAGATGCGCCAGCCGCCGAGTTATCCGGCGGCTGGCAGAAGCGTCTAGCCATTGTCGAAGCCCTGGTGCAGCATCCCGACATCCTCCTGCTCGACGAACCCACCAACCATCTCGACCTTCCCGGAATCACATGGCTCGAAGATTTGCTCGAGGGAGCGGCCTTCGCCAGCGTAATCGTGAGCCACGACCGCTACTTTCTAGAGAATGTCACGACCGACATGGTCGAGCTTAATCGCATATATCCCGACGGGTCCCTCCGCGTCCGCGGCAGCTACATCGCCTTTCTGGAAAAGAAAGAAGAATTCCTGCACGCCCAGTCGCGCCGTCAGGAAGCGCTAGAAAATCTCGTTCACGGAGAAATCGAGTGGCTCCGCCGCGGAGCAAAAGCTCGCACCAGGAAGTCCAAGGCACGCATCAGCAAGGCCGGCGAGCTTATGGACGAACTTGCCGGCCTGAATTCGCGAACCCGCAGCGCCACAGCGCAAATCGATTTCTCCGCCACCGACCGCAAGACCAAGCGCCTGATCGAACTGCGGGACGTAACTTGCACCATGGGAGATCGCGAATTGGGTACTCGCGAATTATTCGACGGCCTCAACTTCATCCTGACCGCGGGAATGCGCGTGGGCCTCGTAGGTCCGAACGGCAGCGGCAAGACGACCCTGCTCCGCTTGTTGCAGGGAGACCTCGCTCCAACCGGCGGCGAAATTCGCCGCGCCGATTGGCTGCGCATCGTCTACTTCGACCAGACCCGCACTCTCGATCCCGACGTAACTCTGCGCCGTGCGCTAGCACCCGACGGCGATTCCGTCGTCTATCGCGACCGCGTAATTCACGTGGCCGGATGGGCGGCAAGATTTCTGTTTACCGGCGAGCAACTAAGCCAGCCCGTAGGCCGCCTCTCCGGAGGCGAACGCGCCCGCGTCCTGATCGCCCAGCTCATGCTCCAGCCCGCCGACATTCTCCTGCTCGACGAACCCACCAACGACCTCGACATTCCGACGCTAGAAATTCTGGAAGAAAGCCTGATCGATTTCCCCGGCTCGTTAGTGCTGGTAACGCATGACCGCTACATGTTAGACCGCGTCTCCAGCATCGTATTAGGCCTAAACGGAAAAGGCGCAGCCGATACCTTCGCCGATTACGCGCAATGGGAGCAATGGCAGTCGCAGCGCACAAAGTTAGACACAACGCCTGCGTCCGGGTGCCCCACTCATTCGCGTTCTGTGCGAATGAGTGGGCAGGAAGCCGCTCCATCGAAAAAGAAACTGTCCTACCTGGAGGCGCGGGAATACGCCACCATCGAGCAGCGAGTGGAAGAAGCCGAGCAGTTGGTGCAAGCCAAGCGTGCGGAACTGGAAGATCCCGCCAACGCCATGAATGCCCCACGTCTAGTGGCTGCGCAAGCCGCGCTGGATGCAGCTCAACAAGCGCTCGATGTCCTCTACACCCGTTGGGCTGAGCTGGAAACGAAGAACGGCTGAGATCCCCGGCAAGCCAATGAGGTCACTGGTGTAGTCGCGATATTTCACCACTTGAGAAGATTGCCTAACCGGGCGGCGCTCCGATAGCTTCCGGTTGGCCGACCACTCGGGAATCATCGCTTGGTGGGACGGGCAGAACCGCTGGCCGACTGCGTCTCGGATGAATTTTGCGGGCCACGGCGAACGCATGCGGTGGCGGCTGCGGAGCCCTCATCGCATGGACCCGCTTTCAGCGAACCGCAACTGGCGTGAGGCGCTTCGGCCCGGCCTCCAGTATGTGCTCCGGACACTCGGCCATCATCAGCTTGAAGTTCTCGATGAAGCGAGCGGCAAGCGCATCGTACTTCTGAAAATACTCGTCCCGGCTTGGCCAGGTATTCGCCGGATCCAGAATCCGCGACGGCACTCCCTCGCATTCAACCGGAACATCGAAGCCAAAAACCGGATCTTTCTTGTATTGCACCTTGAGCAAGGATCCGCTGAGCGCTGCATTGAGCAGCGCGCGGGTGTAACGGATGCTGATGCGCTTGCCCACGCCAAACGGTCCGCCCGTCCAGCCTGTGTTCACCAACCACACGTGCGCGCCGTGCTTTTGGATCTTTTTCTTCAGCAGTTCCGCGTAGGCCAGCGGGTGATGCACCATGAAGGGGCCGCCGAAGCAGGTGCTGAAGGTCATCTCGGGCTCCACCCCAAGCCCGATCTCGGTGCCGGCAATCTTGCTGGTGTAGCCGGAGATGAAATGGTAGATCGCCTGATCCGGGCTGAGCTTGGAGATGGGCGGCATCACCCCGGAGGCATCGCAGGTAAGGAAAATGACGTTGCGCGGGTGCCCGGCGCGTTTCTCCGGCAAGTGATTGGCGATGTAGGAAAGCGGATAAGCCGCCCGCGTGTTCTCGGTCACGGTGTAGTCGTTCAAATCCAGGTGGCGCGAGACGGCATCGAGGGTGACGTTTTCCAGCACGGTACCAAACTGCCGTGTGCAAGCATAAATCTGCGGCTCGGCCTCGGGCGAAAGGCGTATCACCTTGGCATAGCAGCCATCTTCGAAGTTGAACACTCCGTTGTCGCTCCAGCCGTGCTCGTCGTCGCCGATCAGGTGCCGCTTGGGGTCGGCGGAAAGCGTCGTTTTGCCGGTGCCCGAAAGCCCGAAGAAAATGGCGACATCGCCGTCGGCGCCGACGTTGGCCGAGCAGTGCATGGAGAGCACGCCCTGCAGCGGCAACAGGAAATTCAGCACCGTAAAGATAGTCTTCTTGATTTCCCCGGCGTAGCTGGTGCCGCCGATGATCGCCAGACGTTCCCGAAAATTGATAATGATGAACGTTTCCGTACGTGTGCCGTCCACCATGGGCGAGGCTTGAAACGAGGGCGCCGCGATCACGGTGAATTCGGGCATATGATGTCGCAGTGCATCCTCACCCCGAACCTTCAGGAACATGGTGCGCGCAAACAAACTGTGCCACGCCTTTTGCGTGATGATGCGGATGGGCAGGCTGTACTCCGGGTCGGCTCCCGCGTAGCAGTCCTGCACGAAAACATCGCGCCCCTGCAAGTAGCCCTGCAGCCGCGACAGCAGCGCGCTGAAATTCTCGCTGGTGACGGGCCGGTTGTACTGGCCCCACCAGATCTTTTCCTCGGTGGATTGCTCGCGTACCACGAATTTGTCAGCCGCGGCGCGCGCCGTGTGTTTGCCCGTGTCCACCACCAGCGGTCCCAGGTGCGAGAGACTGCCCTCGGAACGGAAAATGCTCTCCTCATAAAGCGCCGGCGTCGGCAGATTCCAGTAGGCACGCCGCAGATTCACCAGCCCATGGTTGGCGAGGCCGTAGGCGCTGGCCAGCTTCCCTGCCTCTTTTACCGCGGGAGATTGCACGTCCAGGTAGATGTTCATTGCCAATCCCTCACCAGTTTGCGGTCGCCCAGGTAGAGTTCGTTGGCCGAATTCGGATCGAGTGCCCACTTGATGCGATCCAGACCCTCGGTGATATCGCGGATGGCGCCGCAGTAACTCAGCCTCAGATGCCCTTCGAAGCCGAATTCCTTGCCCGGCACCGTGACCACCCGCACTTTCTCGAGCAGAAAATTGGAGAGCTTCTGCGAATCCTTCATGTACGCACTGAAATCCGGAAAGCAGTAAAACGTGCCTTCCGGCTTGTGAACTTTGACGCCGTCGAAAGCATGCAAGCGTTCCATCATCACGTTCCGGTTGTTCTCCAGCGTGACCCGCAGGCTCTCGATCGGCGATTGCACTCCGTTGAGCGCCCCCACCGCTGCCCACTGCCCCGGGGAAGAAGGCCCGGAGGTCTGTTGCGACTGGATGGTCGCCATAGCCTCGATCAGCGGCTGATTCGCGATTGCCCAACCGATGCGGAACCCGGTCATGGCATACATCTTCGATACTCCGTTGATCACCACCAGCTTCGATTGCTCGAACGGCGCCTTCATGAAGTCGTAGCCGATGGCCGCGCTCTTGCCGTCGAACACCAGCCGGTTGTAGATGTCGTCGAGAATAAGATAAATGCTCCGCTTCTCGCAAAACTCGACCATCTCCTGCACAAAATCCTTCGAGTACATGGCGCCCGAAGGATTATTCGGACTGTTCAGTATGATGGCCTTGGTGTAAGAGCCGCAAGCCTCCGCGATCTCTTTAACGGTTGGGAAAAACGTCCCGTCCTCCGGGGTGACCGGAACCGGAACACCGCCCGCGAGCTTCACCATCTCCGGATAGCTCACCCAGTAGGGAGCGGGGAAAATCACCTCTTCCTTCGGATCCAGGATGGCATGCAGCAGCACCATCAGTGCCTGCTTGGCGCCGCCCGAAGCGATCACGTTGTCTGCCGACACAATCTTCTTGTAGTGCTCTTCGGTATAGCGAATGATCGCTTTCTTCAGTGCAGGAATCCCGTCGGGCGGCGTGTACCGGATTTCTCCGGTGTTCAGCAGTGCCGCGCAGTTGATCACTGCATCAATCGGGGCCTTGCTCTTGGGTTCGCCGCCTCCCAGGTGAATGATGGGCTCCCCTTTGTCGCGGAGCAGAGCCGCAGTTTCATTCAGCTTGAGAGTCGCCGACTCCCGGATGGACCGGGCAAGCTGGCTAAGACTCATGACGTTTATTTCCTTCCTTGGGGATATTAAAATGAAACTTCCCCGCCCGTCCGTGGTTGTCATCACATCCCTGTGTGACCCTTGCACCTCCCTGCCAGCCATCTTGGTGCTAGCATTTCTTCTTGACAGACTGCCTGAACAAGAAGGATAGCGAATGCTGAATGGTCAAGAACTCGCGGAAATCGAACACTATATGCGCGAGGAGCACCGTAAGGACCTCGAAGCCTTAGAGAGGCTCAAGCGGTTTCTCCCGGAGAATGACAGCGCTCCGGATGACAGTCCGCTAAGCGCTCCTCAACCTGAAAATGTCGGCGGAGAATCCGTGGACGCCTCCAATGACCTGGCGAATTTTATGTACCAGCGGGAGATTTAGTCTAGCGCCTCGTTGGACATTCGTCCGGTAGTAATCGCCGAGGTTGTGGGCATAGGGGAAAGGTGCAGCGCTTTCCATTGTCCCCATGCCCGGCCCCGTTGAGCTTCCCCACCAACTGGACAGCGGAGTTGAAGAAATAGCTTTCCAACTCCAGTCCGCGCGGTTAACTGAATCTTCCCTTGTAGGGGCGGGAGCAAGTGCTTGTAGTAAACACGGGTTAATACCTTAAGAGTCAATAGCCGCTCGGAATCAGATTGCGAATGGGCTATGCGCGAACAAAATCAATAAACCCGCGCTGCACATCAGTCCGCGTAAGCTTAGCGCGAACTCTATCGCCGACATGTAATCCCTGCGCTCCCTGAGCCAACAACCCTTCAATGTGCGGCCGCATGACGCGAACAAACGTTCCCTTCAGGAGTAACTCCGGTGACGATGGCGTCGAAGGTTTCACCCACCCGATGGCTCATCGCCACGGCAGCCAGCCGCTTCGACATTTCCCGCTCCACTTTGCGCGCGGCATCGCCTTTCTGGGTGCAGTTGGCGGCGATGCTGGTGAGTTCGTCATCGGAATAGGGGCCGGGCTTTCCGTCGAGCAACGCCTTGATCAGCCTTTGCGTGACCACATCGGCAAAGCGCCGGTTGGGCGCGGTCGAGTGCGTGTAATCCTGCACGGCAAGTCCGAAGTGTCCCTGCTCGGGATCGCCCGGACGCTCCAACACATATTCACCGGGCCCAATCAGCTTGATGACCGCGAGCGACAGGTCGGCAAAGTGATCGGGATCGGCGGCTTTGCGCAGTAGAAGAAAATCGTTGAGCGCCTTGGAATCGGCCTGTGCGGGCAGCTTTTCCCCCTGCGCCGCCGCCAGCCGCACAATGCCGTCCCAATGTTCGGGCGTTTTCACGATGCGGCGCAAAGAAGAAACTTTTCCGAGCAGCCGCGCCACCACGCCATTGGCGGCGATCATGAAGTCTTCGATCAGCTCGGTGGCGCGATTTTTCTCTACCGTCGCGACGCCGGTCACTTCCTGGTTGAGCAGCAGCGGAACCGTTTCGGCGGTGTCAATGTTCAGCGCGCCATGCTCGAAGCGCAGTTTCTTCAGCGCCTGGGCGACTTCGTCCTGCAGCTTGAGCTGCGCTTGCAGTTCCGCAGACGCGGCCACTTTCGGCGGAGCGGCGGCCGTGCCTTCCAGCCACGCTCCGATCGCGTTGTAGGTGAGTTGCGCCTGGTTGCGGACGAGGGCCCGATAGACGTTGCTGGCATTGAGCGCTCCGTCTGGCATTGACCACGAATTCCGTGACCACCGCCGGCCTGTCCACGTCTGGGAGCAGCGACGACGCGCCGGTGGAGAGCTCGTTCGGCAACATCGGAAAAATCGTCACGCCGGCATAAACAGAAGTCGTCTCCTTCGCCGCGTACTGGTCGATGGGAGTGTCCTTAGCGACAAACGCATCCACATCGGCGATGCCGATCATCACCTTAACGTCGCCGTTGGGCAGGCGTTCGGCGACCTCGATCTGGTCGAGATCCTTCGAAGTGTCGTTATCAATGGAGGACCAAAGCAGCCCGCGCAGATCCCGCACCTTATCGGAAGGCGTCAGTTGCGGCGGATGAGCGCTGATGTCCGCCAGTTGTTGCCGCGTCGCGGGCGGAAAATCCGGCTCGAAACCCTGCGCCACCATGACCTGCCGCGCCATTGCCTGAAGATCGAGAGAAGAAGGCCGAGAGTTGTTCATCACGCTGAAAAGGCTAACATGAATCAAAGGTTTTCCTTCGTGTACCCTGGTGCCCTTAGGTATATCGCCTTCCCCTGTGTCCCTCAGTGCCCCCTGTGGTTACGCCTTTGCCTGTGAATCCGCGAGGTCGTGCTATTCTAATAACAACACTGCGTCTCTTCCGATTGGATCGATTCCCGCAGTTCCCTAAACATCATGATTTCAGTCAGCAATGTGTCCATGCGCTACGGCGCCAAAGTTCTGTTCGACGAAGTTTCCACCGGCTTCATTCCGGGGAAGCGCTACGGCCTTACCGGCCCCAACGGCGCGGGCAAGTCCACGTTCATGAAGCTTCTGACCGGCGAACTTGAGCCGCAGAAGGGAACCGTCGTCCGCCCGCGCAAACTCGGCGTTCTAAGCCAGGATCAATTTGCCTTTGACAAGTATCGCGTGATCGACGCCGTCATCATGGGCAACCGGCGCTTGTGGGCCGCTCTCGAAGAACGCGAAATCATCTATGCCAAGCATGAGATGACCGACGCGGACGGCATGAAGCTCGGCGAATTCGAAGGCATCGTCGGCGAGGAAGACGGCTACACCGCCGAAAGCGACGCCGCGATTCTGCTGCAGGGCCTCGACATTCCCGACGAGATGCACGAGCGCAAAATGTCGGAGTTGCCGGGCGGACAAAAAATGCGCGTGCTGCTGGCGCAGGCTCTGTTCGGGCATCCGCAGGCGCTGTTGCTCGACGAGCCCACGAACCACCTGGATCTCGACTCGATCCACTGGCTGAAGACTTTTCTGAATCAATATGAGGGCGTGCTCATCGTGATCTCGCACGACCGTCATTTCCTCAACGGCATTTGCACCCACATTGCCGACATCGATTACGAGACCATCATCACTTACACCGGCACTTATGACGATATGGTGGTTGCGAAGACGCAGATTCGTTCGCAGATCGAATCGCAAAACGCGCAGCGCGAGAAGAAGATTTCCCAGTTGAACGAGTTCATCGCCCGCTTCGCCGCCGGAACCCGCTCCAGCCAGGTACAGTCGCGGCGCAAGGAAGTCGAGCGCCTGCAGGTCACCGAGCTGGCGAGGTCGAACATTCAGCGTCCCTATTTGAAGTTCGAGCAGAAGCGGCCCTCCGGCAAACACATTCTCGAAATAGAAGGCGTTAGTAAGTCGTACGGAGGGACCAAGGTAATTCCCGGTTTCACGGCGAGCGTGATGCGCGGGGAAAAGATCGCGCTGATGGGCCGCAACGGCTCCGGCAAAACTACTTTGGTGAACGCGCTGCTCGCAAACTCGCCAACGGTTTCGGAATCGGAACTGCGAAAAACCAGCGGCTACGATGGTCCCTTTCTGGACGGCGGAAAAGTTATCTGGGGTCACGAAGCGGCGGTGGGATATTTCGCCCAGGATCACAAGGCGCTAATCGAGCCCGGCATCAAGGTGCTGGAGTGGCTCCATCAGTGGGATCCTTCCGCTTCGACCGAAGAGATTCGCGGCTTGCTGGGGCAGATGCTGTTTCCTCGCGAAGACGCCGAGAAGCGCACCGACGTACTCTCCGGCGGAGAGGCGGCGCGGCTGCTCTTCTGCAAACTGATGCTGCAGAAGCCAAACCTGCTCGTGCTCGACGAGCCCACTAACCATCTGGATCTCGAATCGATCAACGCCCTCAACATTTCACTGCAGCGCTACCCGGGAACGGTACTGCTGGTCACGCATGACGAGGATCTGATCGATGAAGTCGCGACCAGAATCTGGCACTTCGAGGGCACCCATGAAATCACCGATTTCAAAGGCGCCTACAGCGAGTACGAGGCCGTTCTCGCCTAGACCGGCCGCGCTACAATAGGCTCAAAATAAAATTGTCACCCTGACCGAAGCGAAGGACCTGCTTTTCCAGCACCGCTGCGGGATTACTACTTGCTCTTCGCGCCCTTGTGAACGATAGACAGAAGCGGACCTTTCTTCGCCTTCTTCTTGGCGCTCGGCTGTTTGTGGGATTTCGAAGAACCGCCGACGATGTCAGCGACGGTGGTGCGCTCCAGTATTTTGGCCGCGGCATCTCGCACCTCCAGGAACACACCGTAGAGCGCGCGATGGTCGGGATCGGTGACCATGAGGTTCCGGAGTTGATCCGCATCCCCAAAGGGTGCGAGTGGGCCGTCAACCAGACGAATGATCTCGCTGAGTTTGATCTCCTCAGGTGCGCGCCGCAGCCGATAGCCGCCTTTCGCGCCCCGAACGCTTTCCACGATGCGCGCGTTCTTGAGTTCCAGCAGAATCAGCTCAAGAAATTTCTCCGGCAGGTCGCTATCAATGGCAATGTCCCGGATCTTGACAGTCTCAGTTCCGTATCGGCGGCCAAGAGTCGTTATCGCTTGCAGCGCGTAAAGCCCTTTTTGCGAGATCTTCACTCTTGTATCCTTTCCACCCGGCTTCTGTGATTCCCGGCTGCGGCGCCGCGCCGGTCACCCCAGCGGCGAAGCTCCTGTCTTGCAACGTACTCTAGTGCGCTCGCGCCCGCTTTGCAACTGATCTTCTTGCCGAACGTCTGTGGAGCTATGCAAGTGCAAAACATTTCACTTGAAACGCGGATTGCACGTGCCTGGCATCGGAACCGGCTACTGCGTCGACGCCCTCTTCATTGCTGGTTCGCCGGCCTCGTCGTGCGATTCGCCTTCCAGACAAACGCGATGCCACAACTCGAGATTGAGCAATCGCCAGATACGATCGTAATTGTCGCGATGTTTCGCTCGATGTTCGTCGAACAGCTTCTCGATCGCTTCGCGCCGGAAGTATCCGCGATTCAGGCTGCGCGGTTCAAGCAACATCTCGCGAATCGTTTCCAGCCGCGGTCCGGCCAGCCACCCGCTCCACGGCGTCGGAAATCCCAGCTTCGGCCGGTACAGAATCGAGTGCGGCAGCAGATCTTCCACCGCCTTTTTCAGAATCCGTTTGCCGGCCAGTCCGTGGATCTGCACTTCGCGCGGAATTCGGGTCGCGAATTCGACCAGCACATGGTCGAGAAACGGCACGCGGCTTTCGATGGATGCGGCCATGCTCATGTTGTCCTGCTTCATGAGCAGTTCGACGAGGTAAGTCTTGATGTCGGTGTAGAGCAGCCGTTGCAGCATTTCGCCCGACGAGTGGTCCCAGTAATTGAGCACGTTCTTATATGCCGTGCTGGGCGCGGCTTCCCGCGCGAACTCGCCGGTCAGCAATCCGCTCTGCTCCGCTTCGTCAAAGGCGGAAAAGAAATTGTCGAAGTAGAAAGAAGCCCAGGAATTCCCATCCTTAGCCAGAAAAGTGTGTTCCAGTTTCCGGCGCAGGGTCGCTCCCAGCAGGGAAGAGGTCGCGACCGTATTGCGCAATCCGCGCCGCAGAAACGCCAGGAACGACGCTACGGTACGCTCGATCCATGGCCGCATTTTTCAAAGTGAAGGCATAGCGCGTGTAGCCCGCCAGGGTCTCATCCGCGCCCTCTCCGGTAAGCACCACTGTAACTCTCTCGCGGGCGAGCCGGGCGACAAAATAAAGCGAGACGCTCGACGGCCACGCGATCGGCTCGTCTTCATGCCAGATCAAATGCGGCAGCGCCCCAAAAAAATCCTGCTCGCTGACTAACACTTCATGATGCCGCGAATGGATGTGCTCCGAAACCGTGCGCGCAAAGGGCAATTCGCTGTATGCCTGCTCGGTGTAGCCAACAGAAAAAGTCTCGACTGGCTCGCGCCGTATTTTCGTCATCAGCGCAGCCACGGCGCTCGAATCCACGCCGCCGCTCAGGAACACGCCCAGCGGCACGTCGCTCATCAGGTGGCTCTGGACTGCGCCTTCCAGTAACTCGCGGTAGCTCTGGACGTAGTAACTCTCATCTCGCGATTCGTGCGGCTTCGATGCATCCAGGTCCCAGTACTGGCGGATTTCCGCTTTGCCATCCGGACCAATCGTCATCGTGTGTCCGGGCAGCAGCTTGCGGATTCCGGCGTAGAAGCTCTCCTCGCCCGACAAATATCCAAACGCCAAATACTCCGGCAGCGCCGCCCGATTGAACTCCGGACGAATCCCGCCATGCGCCAGCACCGCTTTGATTTCCGATCCGAACAGCAGCCGCTCCGGCGTCAATTTGTAGCACAGGGGCTTGATGCCCAGCCGGTCGCGCGCGATGAAGAGAGTTTTCGTATTGCGATTCCAGATGGCAAAGGCGAACATGCCGCGCAGATGCTGCACGCATTCCGCGCCGTACTCTTCGAAGAGGTGAATGACGGTCTCGGTATCGCTGTGCGTGACGTAGCGGTGGCCGCGCGCGATGAGTTGCTCGCGCAAGGCGAGATGGTTGTAGATCTCGCCATTGAATACGATCCACAGCGTGCCGTCTTCGTTCGTAATCGGCTGATGGCCGCCCGCCACATCGACAATGCTGAGCCGTCGCATGCCGATGCCGGCCGCGCCGTCCGTATAAAAGCCTTCGTCGTCGGGCCCGCGATGAGTGATCACGCGGCACATTTCGCGCAGGGCCGTGGCGTTTGCCCGCGCGTCCCGTCCGAATTCGAGAATCCCAGCGATCCCGCACATTTAGTGTTTCTCCGCATAGGGCGGCGAACTGCGATCCAAGTCCGCCGACGAGGAAGGCGCGTCGCCCGTCAGCTCTTCGGACGTCAGCTTTTCGAACAAAGACGTAACCGAAAATTCGCCCGGCGCGTTCATCACGGCATCCTGCTTGCGCCACTCGAAAAATGCGGATGGCCCCGCCGCCTTCAGCAGAGGCTGTCCCTGCCATGCGACGTACGTCCCGCCGATCGCGACCAGGTGCGCGAGCTTCTCCTTTTCAATGCGGCAATAGAGCACGCGCGCATCCGAAGACCACGGACCGAAACTCCACGCCCGGTCGCCGAGCGCAAAAAAGAATCCCTGGCTTTCGTCATAATAATCGAGTTCGTAGACCTGCACCGCCGCCTGCGCCATGCTGGCCAATCGTGGCTCCATTGCTTGTTCGATGAGCGGTTCACCCTCCTGCCGGATTGCGCCAGAGTGTGGCACCAGCGCCGTCGCCGTCTCTGCCGGCAGCAACACCCGCGCATGGCATCGGACCAACGGCGCTGGCTGGAACGCACCGTACGCGGGCGAAAGCAGAGTTGTCGTAACTACCGTCGCCGTTTGCCAAACCGTTTCTTCCGGCACGATCAGGGTCAGTCCCGATTCACCCGAGGCAGCGTCGGATAGCGATCTTGGCGCTGATATTTCCACCCGTCCCGCACCCGCGCTTCGAACTTCAAGATCGGGCGCGAAGTGCCACCGTATCTCCACTTCATGTTCCGCTTGGCCGAGCGCAACATCGCGTACCAGCCACACACCGCCCGCAATCTTCAGTACGTGCCGCCGATGCACAACCGGATCCGCCAGCCGCGCATATCCATCGTGACTGCCCACAAAGTAAGTGAAGCTTTTCCCCACGATCCAGTTTTCCGCTTGCGTGGCCGGAATCTGAGTCCATGAAAAAGGTTCATCCGCAACCGCCTGATCCATTCCATCCACGCGTATGGTGTTGTGCGCGCCGGTTCCGCGAAACGTGTTCCGGTCCGCCGGATCTTTCGCAATGTAGACGCCGCTCCCCGCGTCCACCAGCCAGCGCCGTCCATCCATGGCGAGCCGCAGGCTGAGCGCGTCGGCGTGTCCGTGCCCCGAGCGGCCCTCGCCCTGCGGACCGGCATCCACCACCATTGCCTGCGCGAACGGCTCCGAATCCGCCAGCACGTAAAGGCCGCCGTCGGGAAAAGCAAACGAACGCGCAGCCGGACTCGTTGGTGTGCTCGAGTGCGCGCGTGCGAGTTTCTCGACTGCTTGATCTCCGAACAACCAGATCGATTCCTCCGTCAATCGTGCCGCGGAAAACTCCCTGGAGTAAATCACCGCACCCACGGCCAGCGGGTCCGTCATCTGCTCCGTCCGATTGCGCCGCGGATTCCACAACCGCCCGCCATCGTCATCGCCGAAACCTTCCGCCGGTCCTGCCTGCGCCAGGGCCGCCACTACATCCAGCATTCGTTTCACCACCGCGTCATACGCCGGCGGAATTTCCATTCCATTCCGAGCCGCGAGCAATCGCGCATATAAGAAAAAGTCGAGCGCATAAACGTGGTAATACAGCGATTGCTCGAAGTAAACGCCATCCGGACGCACCTGTCGCCCGGCCTCGTGCAGCACAATCCGCCACCCCGATTCCTTCCAGCGCGCCGCCCTCGGTATTTGCGGATACAAAGTACCCAGAAAGAACAGCGCCAGCGCTTCCCCCAGCAGATGCGTGTTCGGAGAAAAATAAGTGGATAGATAGCGCTCAATGTAACGCCCGTGAAACGCCAGCGCCGGCGCCATTTCCGCGCGAAACTGCGCGTACTCGGCCGTTCCCGCCAACAACTGGTCCACCCAGATCCACGACAAACTGCGGAAGGCAACCTCCAGCGTGCTGCCCCAGTTGATCCCTAACGGATACGGATTCGCCTTGATCCAGCTACGCCACTGCGCCATCAGTTCGCGCACGTACTTCTCATCCCCACTCAGCAGTCGAGCCTTGGCCAGCGTAACCAGGTGCTGGTGCCGACTCAATTCCCAGGAACCTTGTGGTCGCCTACCACCGCGAAATCGAGGAAAGGAATCTTGAACCACGGATCGAGTGGCGCACGCTTGCCGTGCACCGGATCAAGATGCCAGTCGATCTCGTTGCCAGAGTTAAGAAAACTCCGATTAAGGTTGGTTCCCGGAACGCTTTGAAGGGGCATGGCTTCAGCCATGCCGTTAGAACGAGCGGCTTCAGCCGCCGAGCGTCGCCCGTCCGTGGCATTCATCCTTGCCGAAGAGGAGTCAAGAGTGAAGTCAAGATTTTCGTAGCCCAGCAGGCGAAAACGATGGCCGCAAATCTCATCGGCCTCGCGCAGAATTTCCGCCGCTTCGCCGGGCAGATGTTTGCGTAGCAACGCCGCGCGCTCTGAACTTTCACCGCCAGAAAACTCGCCGTCCGAAAGAAAGAACTGCCCTGGCCGCGCCGCCGCATCTGCGTTCAGGCGCACCGCCCCATGGCGCACGCCCATCCGGTGCATGAGCAAGTCGCTCTGCTTGTGGAACTCCTGCCCCACGCGCACCCGCACCTCTTCCCAGTCCATCCGGGAAACGCGCGCCAGCTTGCTTTGCCATCCAGAAGCCACAGGTTTCCTTATCTTACATGCTGAAAAGGCCGGTCTGGACCCACCCGTTCCCCCTTGGTACCCTCCGAATCCTCGACTCTGACCGGGAGCGCGCCCGCAGCAATATGGTTGAGGTTGCGGGGAATTTGACCCATCGCAGTTCCCATCCGGTGGAAATAATTGTCCACCTTTTGCCCTTCGCCGGACTGGGCTCCGTTCAATTTTAAGAATATCCTGTAAGATATTGAAAACAAGTTGGTTGCTGACTACGGGCCGAAGCGGACTAGCGTCCCGATGGAGAACGGCTTGCTTCCGCTTAGCCAAGGGTTGGTATAGTTCATAATGCCACCGAGCAGCCCCCCAGAACTCGAGTGCCAGGAGAATTCGCTTGGGCTTGTCCGTTAGCATTTTTGGCTTGGGATACGTCGGGTCCGTATCGGCCGCCTGCTTCGCCTCCATGGGCCACAAAGTCATCGGCGTTGACGTAAGCCGCGCCAAAGTTGAGATGATGGATTCGGGCCGAACTCCGATCATCGAAGCGCGCATGAGCGAAATGGTCGCAGAAGCGCACCGCGCCGGCCTGCTGCACGCGACCACCGACGCCACCGCAGCCGTGCTCAATTCCGAAGTCTCGTTCGTCTGCGTCGGAACGCCCAGCCTGAAAAATGGCAAGCTCGACCTCAGCCACATCGAGCACGTGGCCAAAGAAATCGGCGCCGCCATCCGCCAGAAGAAATCGCCGCATGTTTTTGTTCTGCGCAGCACCGTGCTCGCCGGCACCACCGAAACGGTGGTGCTCCCCATCCTCGAAAAAGAAAGCGGCAAGAAGTGCGGCCAGGATTTCACCGTCTGCTATAACCCTGAGTTCATGCGCGAAGGCAGCGCGGTCGCCGACTTCCTGAACCCTCCCTATACCATTCTCGGAGCCAGCGACCTTCACCACCTCGCGCCGCTGCGCGAACTTTACAAGCAGACTCCCGGCACGCTCTACGAGACGACCATTCCCGTCGCCGAAATGGTCAAGTATTTTTCCAACTGCTATCACGCGCTGAAAGTCGGTTTCGCCAACGAAATGGGAACCATGTGCAAGCATCTCGGCGTCGACGCGCACGCGGTCACCAAGATTTTCACCTCCGATACCAAGCTGAACATCTCTCCCGCATATCTTTCTCCAGGCTTTGCCTTCGGTGGTTCCTGTCTTCCGAAAGATCTGCGCGCCATCACCTACAAAGCCAAAGAACTCGATCTCAAGCTCCCTTTGCTGGAATCGCTCATGCCAAGCAACGCCGAACACGTCGACCGTGCCGTGGAAATGGTGCTGAGCACGGGCAAAAAGAAAATTGCGCAACTTGGGCTGAGCTTCAAAGCTGGCACCGACGATCTGCGCGAGAGCCCGCAGGTGCAGTTGATCAAGCGCCTCCTGGGCGAGGGCCTCGAAGTCAAAGTCTGGGATGAGGACGTCTCCATGGGTCGCCTCGCCGGTGCCAACCGCCAGTACATCGAAGAAGTCATCCCGCATATCGGGTCCGTACTCTCTGCCGACCTCGAAGGCGTACTGCTCGCCGCCGAAGTCGTGATCCTGGGCAACAAATCGGCGAGCAAAGATCGGCTTGCCAAGTACCTGCGGCCCGAGCACATCGTGATTGACCTCATCCATCTGGATAAGACGCGGCGTCCCGAAGGCGCCGGGAAGTATGAAGGAATTTGCTGGTAGGAAATTTCCTGTAGAGACGCGGTTTGCCGCGTCTCCCCCAAGACGGGGCAAGCCCCGCGCGAGTTACTCGCAGGCGCTGCGGCTGGCGGGTTGGAAGCGATCCATCTGCGCTTCGCGCTGGCTGCTGAAGCGGCCGTTGGCGGTCGTTCCGTACTGCTCTTCGCCGGGACAGTAGTAGAGAGCGGAGTGCGGATCGACCCAGACCTCGATGCCGGGGTCTCCCTGAGGATGGACGACGGGTGCGGGAGCCTCGGCGATTCCGAGCGTCACGAGCGTCCTTTCCCACGGGCCGAAGGCTGCCCGCCGCGGCGAGCCGGCTGCTGGCCACAGCAGGGCGAGCGCAGCGACGACCACGGCCGCTCCCAGATACAGGTCGGCGCGGTGAAAGCGCAGCGTCACCCGCAAGTCCGCAAAGCGCTGAGGCGAGGAACTAGCGGTGGCGCGGCTGGCGTCGGTCGTTTCGTCGGTCGTGGTGTCGATGCTGCCGTCGGTCGGGGAAGAATCGTCGCCTGCGGATAACGGGAATGGCTGGACGGTCAGCTCCGAATCTTCTGGCGCGAATTCTTCGCTCGCCGAGTCTTCTGTGGTTTCAGTGGTCCGCCTGCCTGCCGCTGCTGTTTTGTCGAGCGCTGGATCGTCGAGCGCTGGATCGTCGAACGCTGCATCGTCGAGCGCTGACCTGCCCATCGCTGACTTGCTGAGCAGGGAATTGCCGCGCCCCCCTCGCGGCCTGGGCTTGGCCTCGAGCGGCGGAGCGTCCTTCTGTGTACCTTCGCCAATCTCGGGAGAACGCTCGGGCCACAAACCCTGCTCCTGGCTCATCAACCACATCGAGGCCCAGTTGCGCTGCAAGCGTTCCCCGGGACGAAACTCGCCCTGGCCGCAGCTCTCGCACGGCGATTCCTCTGCGGGCTTCGGAGCGCCACAATGCCGGCAAACGCTACCCGCTTTCGGTTCTGTCTGGGTCAGTCGAGCTTGTTTGATCTGGTCGTTATGTGCCTGAATGGTGAAGGCAGCTGACAGCAAGTCCTGAAAGGACTGCTCGTCCAGTATCAGGTTGGGCCGGTTCGAGGGCATGTCATCGCGGGGGAGATAGTCAGTCCGGACTGCCATTATTGTAGTGCAAGTCACGGCAATCTGAACATGAAAAGAGAGTGACCGTGTTCTGGGATGGATTCCCGATTTGGGATTCCAGTCTGGAAGCGGTTCATGAGAACGGTCTAACAAATAGCGGAAGAAAGTAGAACCTTTAAGTGTAACTGTATGATTCTAAACGGTATTACCGGGCAGCGAAGATTTGGCGAATAATTTGCTTCTACTCAGGGCGGGTCGCGACCCCAAGACTGAACTGAAGGAGCCGACGAAACGCCAATGATCAACCTTAACGAAATCAAGATAACGCCCCGAGACCAGCAGGTGCTGCGTCTGCTCGTGCAGGGGTGCAGCAACAAAGAAATCGCCAGCCACTTGAACATCAGCCCGCGGACGGTGAAGCAGCACTTGCGCACGCTGTTTCTGCGCGCAGGCATCAAAGAAGGCCGGAAACGAGTGAAACTCGCGACCGCGATGTTCATCAAGGAGCAGGTGCAACCATGCAACCCCGTGATCGGCTAACCGCTAAGGAAATTCAGGTCGCCACCCTGGTCTGGCAGGGTCTTACGAACAAGGACATTGCCAAGGTGCTCATCACCAGCGAGCAGGTAGTGAAGAACTACCTGCGCACCGCCTTCGACAAGCTGGGAGTGTGGACCCGGCTCGAACTCGCGCTCTACGTCGCCAGCCACGGCGGAGCGAACTGGCATGTGCAACTGGGGAATGGTCTATTGTCACCAGCGGCCGGGTGGAGTGTCGGCTTGGGCGAGGAAGGCGCTGCCTACACGGACGCGAAAACCAAGGCGGCTGCGGCGTCTGGAGGGGCTCGCTAGAAACTGCGCATCCGGCGACTTGCACGCGTCGTCACGCCGTGAGCGGCAACAGATTTCACACGGGTCGCTGTACTCGGGTGTTCCCACGAGCCGTTGGCTCCGCGGGCCTGCCGGGCCTAAGTAACATGTTTTCAGAGGAATAGTCCACCAGCTTCTTACAGAAGCAGCCGACTGGGGAGGCGCGCCGGCTCTCCCCATCCCGGTAATCAAATTGCTCAGTTAAAGATGGATCCGTTTGTCCGCTTCATCGGTTCCGACCCAGACTGAGGTAGGTATGTCTTACAAGGATATTTTCTGGATGGCCTGCGACTCGACCGAACAACTGCGGGCCGAATACGGGCCGTTCCACACCCGGGAGGAAGCGGAGGTGGAAGCCCGCAAACTCGGTTTTGGGTACCTGCTGCGCTACGAACACATTCTGGGTCCCAACGAAGAGATCGAAGAAGTGCGCTGCATCTTCCTCGAATTGCAGGACGTGCCGGCTCCTTCGAAGACAGGCGTCACCTTTCACACCCGCTGTGCCAGTTGCGGCGAGGCTGCGGCCCACGAAACGGCGTGGCAGGCGGAAGTCTGGGCTGACATCCACGAATTCGAACACACCCGCCACAAAGTCAGACTTTTCGAGCACGCCCGCGGAGAAGGTCTGAAAGAGATCGCCGACTGGCGCGGCCACGCCGCCTGAGCGATCGCAATAACCAACCAGTATTTCTCACCGTGGCTTAAAGGGCGCTGCCATTGAGGTTGATCCGATGATCCCGCTAGATAAGACCCTTGCGGATTCTAAGAAGGAAATCCTCGGCTTCAGCGCGCGCCTTCTCGATCATCCTCGGATCGTTGCCGTGTTCGAATTCCATTTCATGAAGTACAAGCTCCACAGCAATCTTCGGCTTGTAACCTCGCTTTATTAGTAACCGGGCACGCTCTGCGAAAGCGGTGGCAGCATCCTGTTTTGTTTCCTGTTTCGCAGCAGAAAGGCTGGTCTCGCACTTGTGCTCGCGAAACTTCACAGCGGCCAGGCGGTCATAAGCAGCCTTAGCCTCTTCTCCGCTAAGCAGCGTCGGGACGGGGAACCTCCATCGACAATTCGAGCAGGCCCAGCCGTTCTCATCGCCCTCGAACCAGATCAAGAAGCGCACCATATCGGCAACGCCCACATATTACCGCAATGAACGCCGACCTGAGATAGTTAACGTAAGCAACGATTGCACTATTTAATAATTGGTAAGCCCCGTCTCTGCAGGCGGAAAGAAGTACCGGCTTACGCTGCTAACGAACTTCACCGAGTTAGTTTCGCGGCGGCGGCTTCGTCGAGCATCCACAACAATTTTCCATCTGAAGGCTGCACTCTTTGCGAAGGCAGTGGAGGCGTATTCTTGCCCTCGAGGACCTGATGCACCATGTCGGCCTTGTCCGCGCCACTGGCCATGAACATTACTTCGGCGGCGCGATTGAGCACGGGGAAAGTGAAAGTGATGCGGTGAGTGTTGAGCTTCGCGACCCAGTTGGCGACCACCAGGCGCGACTGTTCGTCGAGCGCCGGGGAAAAGGGAAACAGGGAAGCGGTGTGGCCATCGGGCCCCATGCCGAGCAGGATCAAGTCAAAGCGCGGGAATTCTCCGGGCCGATCTTCAAGCCGGATTTCGGCACGAAGCTCGAAGAAGCGGCGAAGCTGGGACTCATAGTCCGCGGCAGCGGCGGCGGCATCGGGATTCTCGGCCTGCACACGGAAGACGTTCTTCGGCGGAATCGCAACCTTCGTCAACACCGATTCATTCACCATCCGATAATTGCTGTCGGCATCGGTGGGCGGAACGTGACGCTCGTCGCCGAAGAATAAAAAGACGCGGTTCCAGGCGAAGGCCGAGTAATTGGCGGCGAGCAGGGAATAGAGAGCTCTTGGAGTCGAGCCCCCGGAGAGCGCGACCGTGAACCGGCCCTGGGCGCCAATTGCGTCGCGACCCACGCGGACGAATTCTTCAGCCGCGGAGTGAAAAAGATCAGCCGCGGTGGCAAGCACTTCAATGGCTCGAGTTGAAGGCATTTGGTAATTTGGTAATTTAGTAATTTGGTAATTCAATTTTCAACGCGCTCAAGCACAAATTACAAAATTACCAATTACCAGATTACACAATTACTTTTCGAAATTCCTCCAGCGCCGGCCATCGCGTTCCATCAGTTCGTCGGACTCTTTCGGGCCCCAAACCCCGGCGGGATAGTTGGGGAAATTACGCGGCGGCAGCGCCTTCCACACGTCGAGCACGGGATTGACAATGCTCCACCCGGCCTCGACCATGTCGGCGCGCTGGAACAGCGTAGCGTCGCCGGTCATGCAATCGTGCAGCAGGCGTTCGTAGCCGGTCGAAGAGCTGACCCCGAAATAGTCGGAGTACTCGAAGTCCATATTCACTTCGCCGAGTTGCATGGCGGGCCCGGGAGTCTTGGCGGCAAAGCGCAAAGAGATACCTTCCTCCGGCTGAATGTGCAACACCAGTTGGTTGGGCATCATGTTCTCGACCTGGGTTTCGCGAAACAGCATGAAGGGCGCGCGCCGGAACTGAATTACGACATGCGTATTGCGGCCGGGCAGGCGCTTGCCGGTGCGCAGGTAGAAGGGAACTCCCGCCCAGCGCCAGTTGTCGATCAACAGTTTCATGGCGACGAAGGTTTCGGTGCGCGAAGCCGGGGGCACGCCCTCCTCGGAGCGGTAGGCGGGCACGCGCTCGTTATCCATGGTGCCTTCTCCGTATTGCCCGCGGACGGTCTTGCTGAGCACATCCTCGTTACTGAAGGGCTGGATGGCATGTAGAATTTTGGCCTGCTCGTCGCGCACCGCGTTCGCCTCAAATGAAATGGGCGGTTCCATCGCAGTCAATGTAATGAGTTGCATGATGTGGTTGGGCACCATGTCGCGCAGGGCGCCCGCTCCATCGTAGTAGCCGCCGCGTTTCTCCACGCCGACCGTTTCGACGACCGAAATCTGCACGTGGTCGATATAACGGCGATTCCAGATGGGCTCGAAAATTCCGTTCGCGAAGCGGAGCGCCAAAATGTTCTGCACCGTCTCCTTTCCCAGGTAATGGTCGATGCGGTAGATCTGGCATTCCGAAGCGACTTTCAAAAATTGCTGGTTCAAAGCCTTGGCGGAATCGAGGTCGTGGCCAAAAGGCTTTTCGACAATTACCCGCCGCCAATGGCTATTCTCCTCGCTCATAAGGCCGACTTTCGCAAGCCGCTCGACGATGTCGCCGAAGAAGTTGGGCGCGGTGGCAAGGTAAAAAAAATAGTTGCCGTGTGAGTTGTGTTCCCGGTCAACCTTGGCGAGCGTTTCTTTCAGCTTGTCGTAGGTGGCGGGATCGTCGAAATCTCCACTCACGTAACTTATGCGGCGGACAAACCATTCCCACAAATCGGCGTCGACGGCGCCGGTGGCGAACTGTTTGAAGTCTTCGGTGACCTTCTTCCGCACATCGTCGTCGCTCATGGGACTGCGGCCGACGCCGATCACGGCAAACTCGCGCGACAGTAACTGCTGGCTAGCGAGGTTATAGAGAGCGGGGATCAGCTTCCGTCGTGTCAGGTCGCCGGTAAAGCCGAAGATCACCATGACACACGGATCTGCCGTGCGCCCTACTCGCGGTTTGGTTGGTGCTGGCCGAGCATCTGTTAGAGCCATCGTTTCCTCGTGGGTTATTGAATCATTGATTCATTGAATCATTTAGTCATTGAACCACTGAAAATCAATTTCTCGTCTGTCCAAATGATTCAATACCTCAATGATTCAATGGCTCAATGGTTTTAATGATTCAATGCCTCAATGGTTCTTCGGTTCTACGTGGCCACCAAACTTCTGTCGCATGGCGGAGAGCATCTTCTCCGCGAAGGTGTGATCCTGCCGCGAGCGGAAGCGCGTGTACAGGGCCGCAGTCAGCACTTCGGCCGGAACCGCTTCTTCAAGCGCCGCCTGGATCGTCCAGCGGCCCTCGCCGGAATCCTGCACGAACCCGCTGTACTCGGCAAGCGTGGGATTCTCGACCAGCGCCATCGCCGTCAGGTCCAGCAACCATGAACTCACCACGCTGCCACGCCGCCAGACCTCGGCAATATCCGGCAGATTGAGATCGTAGCGGATATCTTCTGGCAGTTCTTTGCTGGTGGCGTTCTTGAAAATGTCAAAGCCTTCCGCGTAGGCCTGCATCATTCCATATTCGATACCGTTGTGGACCATCTTCACGAAATGTCCGGAGCCGGACGGGCCGCAGTGAATATATCCGTCTTCAGCCGTAGAGGCGGCAGTTCCCGCCATTTTCTCGCGTCCCGGAGTGCGCGGAATTTCGCCGCGTCCCGGTGCCAGCGTCTTGAAGATCGGGTCGAGGCGCTGGACGGTTTCTTTTGGGCCGCCAATCATCATGCAGTATCCGCGCTCCAGTCCCCAGACGCCGCCGCTGGTGCCGACGTCGACGTAGTGCACGCCCTTGGCGGCGCATATTTTCGCGCGGCGAACGTCGTCCTTGAAATACGAGTTGCCGCCGTCGATGATGGTGTCGCCCGCCTGCATGTTCGCGAGCAGAGCCTGCACGGTTTTTTCCGTGGCATCGCCCGACGGCACCATGATCCAAGCGGCGCGTGGAGCGTTCAGCTTGCCGACCAGGTCGTCGAGCGAAGCGGAGGCCACCGCACCTTCGCCAGCGATGCCCTTGACGGCATCGGCGCTGAGATCGGAGACCACGAGAGTGTGACCGCCGCGCATCAGGCGCCGCGTCATGTTCGCGCCCATGCGCCCCAGACCTACCATTCCCAGTTGCATTGCAAGCTCCTTTAGGGAATCCCTGATTCAGTTCGTTCCCGAGTAGCTTTGAAAGGGCATGGCTTCAGCCATGCCGACAAAACCAGCCAAACATACGGCTTTAGCCGCTGAGAACAGCAGCGACTGAAGCCGCGCCTTTTCAAAACAAGTTCAACTCACAAAATCTGCTTTACCAATTCCGCAAGTTTGGCGAGTCCTGCTTTCACATCGCTGCCCAGGTGCACGCGCAGCGCCCGGCGTTTGCGGTCGATCAGAACCTGGAAATCTCCTCTAGCCTGTGCCGCCTTCACCACTCCGAAAGTATATTTCTGTCCGGGAACCGGCAAGTCCTGGGCATCGTCGCAGGTGATCTGCAGGAACACGCCGCTGTTGGGGCCACCTTTATAAGCTTGCCCCGTGGAGTGCAAAAAGCGCGGCCCGAAGCCGAGGCACGTCGCCACATGTTTGCGGTCGCACACGGTCATGCGCAGAGCCTGCAGCAGAGATTCGTGCTCCGCATTCATCTCGACATAACCGAGCAGGGCAAAGTAATCGCCGGCTCCCAGACGCGCCAGATGCGCGCGCAGATAGTTTTTGAGCGGAGTGTCTGACGAAGGGCCGGTGCTGGCGGCTTGCGCCAGTTCGGCGGCATTCTTCTCGTCGGTGAAGAGCTTGAAGCCGGCCATCTTCGAGTATCGGTTTTTCGGCAGGAAGCGAGCCTTTGCTTTCGTACTCCGAGGTGAGTTGTTTGGTTACGATTTTGCTCGCTTCAACGTCGGGCTGATTGAAGGCGTTGATCCCGAGGATCGAGCCCGCGACCGCGGTCGCGATTTCCCAGCGGAAGAATTCCTGTCCCAGGTTGTAGATGTCGGCCACGGCGATGCGCACTACAGGATGCCCGGCTTTTTCGAGCGCGGCGACCTTGGCATCCTGCGCCGCGTCGGACGCAGTCTCAAGCCGGACGTAGGCGAAGATGCGGTCGTTTCCGTACACGTCCGGCGCGCCCAGGTCTTCGCGATCGACCGGGATGATGCCCTTGCCCAGTTTGCCGGTGGATTCCGCGATCAACTGTTCGAGCCACGCGCCCAGGTCGGAAATTCCGGGCGAGGTGATGAGCGTGATCTTGTCGCGGCCCAGTTTTGCGGCGGTTCCCATGATCAGGCCGAGCATCACTCCCGGATTCTGTTCCACGGGAACGACTGCCTTGCAGGCTTCGACCATTTCTTTCGTGCGCTGGAGGAATTTGCCGGTGTCGAGTCCCATGGCCGCGGCGGGAACCATGCCGAAGTTCGAGAGCGCGGAGTAGCGTCCGCCGATGGACGGCAGGCCATAGAAGATGTGGCGGAAGCGGTCGCGCTCGGCAACCTGCTGCATCTTCGAGCCAGGGTCGGTGATGGCGATGAAGTGGCTGCCCGCCTTGTCGGCACCAACGGCCTGCTGCACGCGCTCGAAGAAATACTGCTTGTAGATGTTGGGCTCAAGCGTGCTGCCGGATTTGCTGGAAACGATGAAGAGCGTCTTAGCGAGGTCGATCTTCTTTTCGACGCTGCGGATTTGTGCCGGATCGGTCGAGTCGAGTATGTGCAGGCGCGGGAAGCCGGGCGTTTGCGCGAAGGTCAGCGCGAGCACTTCCGGACAAAGGCTCGATCCGCCCATGCCGAGCAGCAGAATGTCGGAGAATCCGGCGTTCTTGACCTCGTCCGCGATCTCGTTCAGCTTGGCGGCACCGGCGATTTGTTCGTCTGTGATGCCGAGCCAGCCGAGCCACTTGGCCTCGTCGTCGTCGGTCCAGAGCGAGGCATCGCGCTGCCAGAGGCGTCTTACTTTTCCCGATGCCCGCCACTCGTTAAGGTTTTTTTTTACGGCAGCGTCGAGATCGGCCGACAAGGCTGCGCTTTGCTGATTGATCTGGGGCGTGGGCGTTGTCGATCGCTTCGTATTCTTCTCGACCGCGGCCAGCAGGGTGTCGAAAGCGTCGGCAAATAGTTTCACGCCGTCGGCGGTCAGCTTATCGGTCACGTCTTTCATGACGATGCCAACTCCGGCGAGATCGGCCATTGTTTTCCGCGCGCCGTCCAGGTCTTCGGTCAAACTCTGGCGCGGCTTGCCGTGATCGCGGAAGGCATCGAGCGTCGCCGGAGGAACGGTGTTGACGGTGTCCGGCCCGATCAATTCCTCGATGTAAATCACGTCGCGGTAATTCGGATTCTTCGTGCTGGTGCTTGCCCACAGCACGCGCTGCGTCTGCGCGCCCTTGGCGGCCAGCGCTTTCCAGCGCGGAGTAGAAAAGATTCGCTGGTAGGCTTCATAAGTCAGCTTGCCGTTGGCGATGGCGACCTTGCCGAGAATGCTCTGCAATTTCGCCTTGCGGGCCGCGTCCGTCTCTTTCTTGAGTTGGTCGCCAACCAGCGAGTCGACCAGCGAATCGATGCGGCTGATGAAGAAGCTGGCCACGCTGGCAAGCCTGCTCACATCACCGCCGGTCGCAGCGAACTTCTCAACTCCATCGATGAAAGCCGCGGCCACTTCCTCATACACCGCTTGCGCGAACAGCAGCGTCACGTTGACGTTGATGCCTTCGCTGAGCAGTTGCCGGATGGCGGGGATGCCCTCGGCTGTGCCCGGCACTTTGATCATCAAGTTTTCGCGAGCCCACGGTCTTCCACAGCCGCCGCGCCTCGTCGATGGTGGCGCTGGTGTCGTGCGCGAGATACGGAGACACTTCGAGGCTCACGTAGCCGTCGCGCTTCTTCGTGCTCTGGTAGACGGGCGCGAGCAGGTCGGCTGCATCCTGAATGTCGCGGATCGCCAGCAGTTCGTAGCGGCCCTTGGCGTCGAGGTCGGCGCGGCCGGCGAGCGAGTCGAGAAAATCCTGGTACTCGGTCGAGCCCGCAATCGCCTTCTCGAAAATCGCGGGATTCGAAGTCATCCCGCGCAGGCCGTCTTCCGTGATCAGGCGCTGCAGTTCGCCGCCCTTCAGCAGGTCGCGGCGAATGTAGTCGAGCCAGATCGACTGGCCGAAAGTCTGAAGCTGGGTGAGAGGATTTGCGGCTTTTGCGGTTTCGAGCGTGCCCACTGGATTCATAACCATCTCCTGAACTGAGGGCATTGAATCATGGAGTCATTGAATGATTGAATCATTGAATCAATGCCTTGGTGCGTTACTTCCCGAGCAGTTCGCGCGCTGCTTGAATGACGGCCTCGGTCGTGAAGCCGAACTTCTTCTGCAAATCCTTGAGCGGCGCGGACGCTCCGAAAGTCGTCATGCCGATGATGCGTCCTTTAGCTCCCGCATATTGCGCCCAGCCAAACGTCGAAGCCATCTCGACCGCGACCCGCGCGGTAACGTCGGGTGGAAGCACCTGATCGCGGTAACTCTGCTCCTGACGTTCGAACAAGCCCCACGAAGGCATGCTGACGACGCGCGCCCGTATGCCCTCCGCTTTCAGTTTCTCGTAAGCGTCGATGCAGAGATAGACCTCGCTGCCGGTGGCCATCAGGATCACCTGCGGCTTGCCGCCTTCCGCGTCGGCCAGGATATAGGCGCCACGAGCCACGCCTGCGGCTGACGCGTATTTCGCGCGATCGAAGGTCGGCACGGCTTGCCGCGTCAGGATCAGCGCCACCGGCTCCTTCTGCAGCTTCATGATTACTTTCCACGCCTCGACAACCTCGTTGGCATCGGCGGGGCGTAGCGTCATGAGTCCGGGAACTGCGCGCAGCGTGATCAGTTGCTCGATCGGCTGGTGGGTCGGTCCGTCTTCGCCGACGCCGATGGAATCGTGCGTGAAAATCCAGATTGCGGGAATTTCCATGAGCGCCGAGAGGCGAATCGGCATCTTCATGTAGTCGCTGAAGATCAGGAACGTCGAACCGTAGGCGCGGATTTTCGACAGCGCCATGCCGTTTACGATTGCGCCCATGGCATGTTCGCGAATGCCGAAATGGAAATTGCGCGCGTTGTAATGATTCGCCTCGAAATCGCCCGCACCGTCGAAGGTGAGCCGCGTCTTCGTCGACGGATACAAATCGGCCGAGCCGCCCATAAGCCAGGGCTCGTTCTTGGCGATGGCGTTAAGAACCTTGCCAGACGAATCGCGGGTTGCGAGTCCCTTGGCATCGGGCGCAAATGTGGGGAGATCCTTGTCCCATCCGTCCGCAGATTGCCGGCTTTGCATGCGTTCGAATTGAGCCGCTAAATCGGGATACTGCGCGCTGTACTTCGAGAACAGCGCGTTCCACTGCCCGCTCAATTGCCGCCCGCGTTTGCCCATGACGTCGCGAAAGTTCTCGCGCACTCCGTCGGGCACCAAAAACTTGGCGTCTTCCGGCCAGCCGTATGCGCGCTTCGTCAGCTTGACTTCTTCTTCGCCGAGCGGCTCGCCGTGCGCTTCCTTTGTGTCCTGGCGGTGAGGCGAGCCGTAGCCGATGTGGCTGTCGACGATGATCAGTTTCGGCCGATCCTTTACGCTGAGCGCGTGGTTGTAGGCGTTGGCCAGCGCAACCAGATCGTTCGCATCCTGGACGTGCTGGACATCCCAGCCATAGGCGGCGAACCGGGCGGGCACATTTTCATCGTAGGCGAGATTAGTATTGCCCTCGATGGTGATGTGGTTGTTGTCGTATATCCAGCACAGGTTCGAGAGTCGCAGATGCCCGGCGATCGATGCGGCTTCCGAGGAAATTCCTTCCATCATGTCGCCGTCGCCGCAAATCGCCCAGATGTTGTAGTTGAACAGCTCGAATCCCGGACGATTGAAATACCCCGCCAGCCAGCGCTCGGCGATCGCCATGCCCACGCTGTTCGCGACGCCCTGACCGAGCGGACCGGTGGTCGTCTCGACGCCCGTAGTCAAGCCGTATTCGGGATGCCCTGGCGTTTTGCTGCCGAGTTGCCGGAAATTCTTGATCTCGTCGAGCGACACGGCCGGCGTCGAAAGAATTTCGCCTGCGGCAGTCACTTCGCGCACGCCCGCCAGGTGCAGCAGCGAATACAGCAGCATGGAGGCGTGTCCATTGGAGAGCACGAAGCGGTCGCGGTTCGGCCAGAGCGGATCTGCCGGGTCATAGCGCAGAAACTGCTGCCACAGACAGTAGGCGACCGGAGCCAACCCCATCGGCGCTCCGGGATGGCCCGAGTTCGCCTTCTGCACCGCGTCTATGGAAAGCGTGCGAATCGTGTTGATACACAACTGATCGAGCCCGGTACCGGTGGCGACAGACTGGTCACTTACAGCCATCAATTCTCTCCTTGCAAATTGGCCTGCATTGCCCCACGTCCAAATTAGATGAAATCAGCGCCAATTAGATACAAGTGCGCCGACCGCCCCAAGTTTATATCGTGGTCGAAAAACAAAACGAGGCACGAAAGAACCAAGTTTCGATTTTACACCGGGAAGAATTTAGCTGGGGGTGTCTGATTCAGCCTTTATCCCCGTAGAGACGCGGCTGGCCGCATCTGCTTGGACGCGGCAAGTCGCGGCTCTACAAGTGGAAGAAATTCAGGTAAGAAAAACCTTATCCTGGCTGATCCGGTGTTGCAGGGTGGATGCCAGTTCGTCCACGTCCACGGCGGAAAGGTTCATCATGTCCGGCTCGAGGATCGGGATGCGGTTGGTTCCGACCGCGTCCCGCCGCACCTGGATCAGCAAAGCCTGCACCGCCTGGGAATCGTATTTTTGCGGAGTCATCCGGATCAATTCCTGCAGCGCGGCTCCGACTGACATGCGTTCGCGGTAGGGACGTTCGCTGGTCATGGCATCGAAGGTTTCGGCCAGGGCCACGATGCGCACCGCTTGCGGCAACTCGTCGCCACGCAAGCCATCCGGGTAGCCCGACCCGTCCTGGCGTTCATGGTGCCAGCGCACGATTTCCGGAATCTGCGGCCAGGGAAATTGCACGTGGCTGACGATCTGATGCCCAATGACAGTGTGGTCCCGCATCGCGCGGGACTCTTCCTCATCGAGCTTCGAAGCCTTTCCGATCAGCCGCTTATCGACGGCAACCATGCCGATATCGTGCAGATAGGCCGCCGACCGGAGCGACGCAACATCGTTCGGGTCCATCCCCAGCGCTTCGCCGATCGCCTGCGCGTAACGGCCCACGCGCAGCGAGTGGCCATGAATGTTGACGTGTTTGACGTCGATGGCGGCGGCGAACGCTTCGAGCGCGTTGTCGTAGAACCCGTGCAGCGAGGCCAGCAGACGCAGGTTTTCGGAAACCCGTTGCGCCAGCGTCTGGCCGAGAGTGTGATTCTGAATGGCCAGCGCCACGTAGTGACTCAGCATTTCAAACGCGTCGAGCGCGTCTTCTTCGTACAATGCATCGCCGGGCCGGCGTCCGAGGGCGATCACGTCCGACGAGCTTTCCCCGAACTTTCAGCGGGCAAATGCACTTGAACAGCTCCGGCGCGACATTGCCGTTCGCACTCAGAAAGACGTCATAGGTGGAGCTGTTGAGCGCGACCGGGCCGGCGGCCGCGGTCAGCGTGTGCACGTGTCGGGGAAGCAGGGGAATCAGTGACGGTTCGGGCAGCAGCGCGAATCCCTGGGCATCGACCGAGGTCAGCAAGGAAGGCCGTTCGCCGAATGAAAATAAAACGGCCTCACGCGCGCCAGCCGCTTCCATCACGGCGGTCAGCATGGTGCGAGCGGTTTGGCGGAAGTCGCGGTCCGCCGTAAGTTCGGGCCCCAAATCCGTCAGCGCTTCGACTGTTCTTAAAAACTTCTTGAGATTGGTTCCCTGCAATGCCTCTTGCGGAGGTGCATGCGAGAAACCAGAGCGCAACTAGGTTAGCATCGCCCGCGCCCGTCGATTGTTGGTTAGTTTGGTGCAACCGGCCATCGGGTGATCTGGCAATCGGGTTATCGGGTGATCGGCAGTCCGGGCAGGAAAGGATGACCCGATGGCCCGATGATCCGATCACCCGATAAATACGCGAAAGGACATGCGCCGCCCCACTTTCCTTGACAGGCGCGGGGAGTTGGCTCATACTTCGGCCAAATTACCCGCGCCGCTTGCGTTTTGCCAGTTTTGTCCGGCAGTTTACCGACAGAAAGAGACCCGTGGTTGTGCCTCCATCCAAGCCGTTGCGCTCAGAAAAAACACTTAGTGCATGGGATCGCGATTCTTCGCTGGAGACTGCTTCCAGTCGGTCCGGCAATCTCTCTGGAAACCTTGACGAGAGCACCGCCCTGTCGTCCCTGAAGGAGCTGATCGCGACCGGGGACCATCGCCTGGATCCGATGCTCGCGACCATCGCAGATGCCGCCCGGCAACTGACGGGCGCTTCTGGAGCCGCGCTGGCGATGTGGAAGGACGGCGCCATGGTGTGCCGCGCGCGCAGTGGCGACACGGCTCCCGCCCTCGGCGCTCAGTTGAGTGCGGAGACTGGGATCTCAGGGGAGTGTCTGCGCACTGGAAAAATTCAGCATTGCACAGATACCGAGAATGATCCGCTCGTCGATATGGAAGTCTGCCGCAACCTTGGTTTGCGCTCGATTGCCGTCTTGCCGATTCAGGGCTGGCGCGGGATCAACGGAATTCTTGAAGTGTTTTCCACCCAGCCCGCGGTTTTCACCGAACCGCACATTGCTCTGCTTCAGCAACTGGCGGCGCTCGCGGAGCGGGCGCGCGCATCGCAACCGCATGGCGCATCGTCGGCCGCGCCGAAGCTTCCGGCTGCGCTTGAGAAGCCGCAACCCTCCGGCCTGCTACCGGCGTCGGATCGTGTCGGGGACGTGGCGCTCGCTTTCCTGGGCACTCGATCGCGACCGTTCGTTCTAGGCGCCGTCGGCCTGGTGGCGATCTCGCTGCTTGCCTTGGTGATCTGGCTCGGGTGGCGCGGTCCGGATGAGGCCGATGGCAAGGCGCACGCGGTGACGCCATCTGCTGTCAATGCCACAGCCGCTAATATCGCAACCGCACTTCCTCCCGACAAACATCCTCCCGACAATGACCCGGCGTGGAAAGCGAGTCCCGGTGGCGAATTCCTGTTTCCATCCAAAGAAAAGACTTCCGCCGGAACTCCGGTGAAGTTCGCCTCCAAAGTGGACGTGGTCGCGGGAAAGAAGACTCAGGCCGATCGATCTCGGGCCGATCGATCGCGCTTGCTCACCGGCGTGGCTGCCAATGTGGCCGTCCCGCGCGAGGTTCCCAATTCGCAGATTGGATCGCACACCGGCTCGCCCTCCGCCGATTCGCCCTCCGATGAGACCGCCTCGGCCGACCCGCCGCCGATCCTCGCTGGCTCGACAAGCCAGTCCTTCTTCCCCGAAGTGCTCCCCGCGAAAGCTCCGTTGCCCGGGCTCTCTGCGCCGGTGTCGCAAAAGGTTTCGGGTGGCCGCCTCGTGCACCGTGTTGAGCCGGTTTATCCTGCCCAGGCCCGTCTGCTCCGACTGGAGGGCACGGTCATTCTCGCCGCCATGGTCATGGAGGATGGAACGGTGAGCAATGTGAAAGTTGTCGAAGGCTCGGCGGAGCTGGCCCCAGCCGCCGTGGATGCCGTGAAACACTGGCGGTATAAGCCTTTTGAGCTCGATGGAAAACCGGTGAAGAACGAGATCGGGATCAGCGTTGAGTTCAAGCTCCCCTCCGCCGCCTCGCGCTGACAGGCGAAAGCTATCGGGATCTCACCCCGTCCGAGCTTCCGATCACCAGATGGCCAGATCACCCGATGACCCGATGTCTACACTCCCACCGGGAACGGCTTGGTGTGGCTTTCCGAGCCCACCGAGAGTCCCGCGAACCGCCCCTGCAGCAGCGACATCAGCCCCGTGACCCAGTAACCGACCACGAACAGCAGCAAGAAGGGAACCGTGAAGTAATTCTCGTTGTCGATGGCGTAAAAGATCGCCAGCGCGAAATACGTTCCGATCAGGATTTCAATCCACGGAACCCAGCCCAAGCGCTTGCGGTATTTTTTCGCGCCGACTTTGTCCTTCTTCGATTCGACGCGGTACTTGGGAGTACGGGCGAAGGCGGTCTGCTTGCCGACCAGCGCTTCGAGCACGGCAATCGTATTCGTGACCGTCAGCCCGATTCCCAGGGACATCAACAGCGGCAGGTAGAGCAGCGATCGCAGCCAGCTTTTCGGGAACAACTCCTTCTGCGAAACCAGATAGAAGCTGGAAATCGAGAACGTCGAAGCCATGAACAGGGGCAGGTCGATGTAGAGCATCTGGAACCATCCCTGGTAGAAGCGAATGATCATCGCGGGCATCAGCAACACCGAGAACACGATCATCAGGGGATAGCTGATGTTGGCCGTCAGGTGATACACGGCTTCGATTTTCTGGTGTCGCGATGCGTCGCTCTTAAACACCAGCGGAAGTATTTTCTTCGAGACCTGAATCAGCCCTTTGGCCCAGCGCGCCTGCTGCGTCTTGAATGCGGTCATCTCCACCGGCAACTCGGCCGGACATTCGACGTCCTGCAGATAAAGAAATTTCCATCCCTTGAGCTGTGCGCGATAGGAAAGATCGGTGTCTTCGGTGAGCGTGTCATGCTCCCACCCGCCGGCTTCGTCGATCGCGCAGCGCCGCCACATGCCGGCCGTGCCGTTGAAGTTGAAGAAAACGCCGCTGCGCGACCGTCCCGAATGTTCGATCACGAAATGGCCGTCGAGCAAAATGGCTTCGACCTGGGTCAGAAACGAATAGTTGCGGTTGATGTGCGTCCAGCGCGTCTGCACCATGCCAACCTTGGGATCGGTGAAGTGATGGATGCACTTCATCAGAAAGTCGGGTGGCGGAACAAAATCGGCGTCAAAGATGGCAACGAATTCGCCCTTTGCCGTTTTCAATCCGGCTTCCAAAGCGCCCGCCTTGAAGCCTTCACGATTCTCGCGGTGCAGGTACTTGACCGGATGTCCCAAAGCGGCGTAGCGATCGACCAAAAGGCGGGCGACCTCGACGGTTTCGTCGGTCGAGTCGTCGAGCAATTGGATGTCGAGCTTTTCTTTCGGATACTCGAGACGGCACACGGCATCGAGCAGCCGCTCCACCACGTATTGCTCGTTAAAGATCGGCAACTGCACGGTGACCCGCGGCAGGTCGTCGAAACGGAAACGAGCCGCGGGTTCTGTCGTCTTCTTCTTTTTGTGCTTGTAATAAAGATAGACCAGCCAGTAGCGGTGCGCGCCGTAAGCCGCCAGAATGATCAACACGATGAAATAGGGAATCAGCAGCGCCAGATCAAAGGCATTGACCTGGTAAAGGCCCTGAAAAGTCTTGTCCAGAAAATGGTGGCGAAGGTAGGGCACCAAGCCCCTGGAGGCGAGGATCAAGGCCAGCGGGGAAGAAGTGGGTGTCAAATTCATGAACTCAACAGCACCATGAATCAAAAGGAAAAACGGCAGCGCAAGCATTGTACCTGATCGGGACAAGACCATTGAGTCATTGAATCATTGAGGTATTGAATCATTTCCCCCCAATGATTCAATGACTCAATGATCTAATGTCTCAATGACTTTCACCTCCATTCCTCACCCGCTGGACTAAGCTTCAGCTCGACCTGCTGATGAGAACCTTCCTCCACCTTCACCGTCTTGCCATTCGCTTCCTGGGATTTTAGAAAGTCGGCGTCGCGCCACACGCCCTCTTCCAGATCCTGCCAGGCATAGAGCGTGTAGCTGCCCGGAGCCAGGCCGCGAATCGTAAACCGCCCATGCTGATCGGTCGATCCGATCCCGAAGCGATCGGGAAGCTTGCGATATTTTTCTTCCGGCACGGCCACCACCGTGGCGTTGGCCACCGGTTGATCGTTGTCCACATTCTTTTCAACAACCGCTCCCTCGACTATGCCTCCCTTGGAGCTCACCACCAGATCGAGCGTCGTCGGCCCGCTGGCCGTGAATCCGGTCTCGATGTTTCGTCCGCCGAGCGTCACCGATTTCAGGAAGAAGCTACCCTGTCCTTCGCCTCCGTACACTTGCACGACGTAGGCGCCCGGGTTCACGTCTTTCCACTCGAAGTTGCCCAGCCGGTCCACCGATGCATTCATCCCAAACAAGTCCTGGGACATGAAGAAGCCTGGATCTTCCGGCAACTCGGCCAAGCGCAGGTTTACCGCATACTGCGTGAGGTCTCCCGGCGCGCTGCCCTCGAGGTGGAGATGGCCAGAGAGCGTGAATGCAGGCAGAGGAGCCAGCTTCAAGCCTTCTACGTCGGCAGCGACGACGCTGACATCCTGTCGTGCAGTGAGCGACTGCGTTCCCGTGCCGGCTCGGCCCTCAAAACGTAAGATCCCGGCGCGACGCCACGCACTTCGAATTGCCCGTCCGGCCCGATTTCATTTGCGCTCGCCCGGATAGAATCGCCCGCCTTGGGGAACAACTCCACCACCGGCTTCTGGCCTGCGCTGACGCCAGTCACGGTTCCGCGCACCCGATACGTTCGCGCCGGCACCAGCGTGAAGTTGACCGGCATTTCGTCGCCCGCCTTGAGCGTCACCGCCGCAGCCTGCATGGCATCGTAGGTACCCGGATAGTAGGTAGTGACGTAACGGGTGTCGGTCTGGGGGGCGCTCTGGTCGCCAGGCGCTGACTTCTCCTGCTGCTTCTCGTAGTCGCGAAAGTCCGGAGGCGGCATGGCCACAACCCAATACTGGCCCGGAAACAAACCGGCGAGACGATATTCGCCAAGATCGTTCGTCGCCTCGGTTCCGGCTCCTTCCCGCGTTGCCTTCCCAGGAACTTTCTTTAGTGCGAGCACCCTGACTCCGGACATCGGGTCGCCATCTTCGTCCGTGATGCGTCCGCTGATGACGGCCGTGGGCAACATGCGAAACAGCAGGTCTTCCGCCGGCTGCCCGGCCTGAACTGTGAAAACGTTGGTGTCGGATTTGAGCCCGCGCCCATTCACCCCGACAAATCCCGTTCTCTCGAGAAAGATCCGGTAACGCCCCGGCAGTACGTTCTCAATGCGGAAATGGCCGTCGGCGTCGGTCGAGGCCGTGTAGTTTCCACCCTGTTTCTGGTCTTCCGCGATGACCTGCACCAGCACTTTCTTGAGTGGCTGGCTGCCCGGTTCCTCGACCACTGTACCGGCGATGGAGGATTCCTTAGCCGCGGATGCGGACTCCTGCGCGCTCGCAAGCAGCAAGACGCTGAGAACGAAAAAGACGAGGGCGAGTGAGTGCTTCATCAGGGATTGAATCATTGAGAGCATTGAATCATTGGAATCAATGCCTCAATGAATCAATGTCTCAATGATTCAATGGGTTTCGCTCAGTTCAGAAAATATTGCCGGTACAACGTATCCCGCTGCGCCGGACGGAATCCCGCATCGCGTATGATGCGCCGCAACTCTTCTTCGGTTGTGCAGTTGGCCACGCCCGCAGCGCGCACGACGTTCTCCTCCAGCATCACCGACCCCACATCGTTGCCGCCGAAGCGCAAGCCCATCTGGCAGACTTTCAATCCTTGCGTCACCCAACTGGACTGCACGTTCAGAAAATTCGAAAGATAAAGCCGCGAAATCGCCAGTACTTTCAAGTACTCGACCGCTGTGGCTTCATCCCAGTGGCGTCCGCCGAGCGCGGTATGAGCGGGCTGAAAACTCCACGGTATGAACGCCGTAAACCCGCCCGTCTCCTGCTGCAAATCGTAAAGACACTGCAAGTGATTGATCCGGTGTTCGATGGACTCGCCCACGCCGAACATCATGGTCGCGGTGGTGCGCATGCCAAGCTGGTGCGCGGTGCGATGCACTTCCAGCCAATCCGCGGTCAGGCATTTCAGCCGCGCGATTTTGTAGCGGACTTCATCGTCAAGAATCTCAGCGCCGCCGCCCGGAATCGAATCGAGTCCAGCATCGCGCAGCCGCGCAATCGTATCGCGCACGCTGAGATTGCTGTACTCGGCAATCGCCAGAATTTCCGAAGCCGAGTAACAGTGCAGATGAATCTTCGGAAAGCGCTGCTTGATGCCGCTGAGCATCCGTTCGTGCCAGTCGATCTTGAGATCGGGATGCAGACCGCCCTGCATCAGCACGCCCGTGCCGCCCAGTTCCACGGTCTCGCGAATTTTTTCGTAGATAGTGTCGAAATCGAGGATGTATCCTTCGTTGACCCTGGCCGCCGGCCCCTTCAACGGACGATAGAACGCACAGAAGGTGCAATATTCCGTGCAGAAGTTGGTGTAATTAATGTTGCGGTCGATGATGTAAGTCACAACGCCTTCGGGATGCATCTTGCGGCGCATCGCGTCCGCCTCCATGCCAATCCCGATCAGATCGTCGGACCGAAACATCTCCAAAGCCTGTTGTTTGGTCAGGGACATCCCTTTCACCCCACGCTAATGGCTATTTTAGCTGAGTTTGGTGGTGGAGAGCCGGGCGTCCCCGCCCGGCTGAACGGACGCGACCCCCGTCTCTCCACCGGATTCCGCAGGCGGTTACGGACTAAGCCGTGCGGCGTCGAGCTTGCGATGGGCCGGGTGCCCCACTCATCGCGCACTCTGCGATGAGTGCGATTCTGCCAATATCGCGGTGACGCTCCGGCGCGGGGCGGAGTCATACTACGCTGGGAACAGGCAAGAAGGGCGTCGGCATTTCTACGAGTAAGGAATCTCTACTTCGGTATAGCTGCCCGGCGTGGCTGCATTCACAGCGGCCACAACTCTTTCAGCGTAGCGGCGCAATGTAGGCCATTGCTGATTGCCGATAACTACAAATGCGATTTTCCGGTCCGTCAAGTTTTGCTGGTAACGCATGTTCCTATCGGTTGTCAGCAGGATATCGAATCCTTCCGCCTCGGCAGCCGCTATCAGTTCGCCATTCACAAGCCGGTCCCATCCGCGTTCAATGGCTTCAACCACGATGTGACCCTTGAAGGCATGGCGAAGCGGGGCGGGGGTGCCGTTATCGAAGAGGATGAGCATCGGACACTTGGGTGGGCGGAGGGAGAGGAGGCGTGTCAAGGCTTCGCGCCGCGAACTCGATCACTGCTACAACCTGCTCACGCGACAAATGGAACCATTCCATAATCTCGCCGATTGAGGCTCCCACTTCCAGATTGTCGAAAACAACGGAAACGGGTGTTCGCGTGTCCCGGAACACCCACGCGCCGCTGCGTTTGCCGGGGATGCTTTCCACGGCGGGACATTGGGACCAATCGAGAGTAGGCATGTTCTTACCTTCTTGCTATCGTAGCTTGTTACGCAGTTTTTTGCACAGTCAGTTCGGCGACATTACGCGCTGGAATGACGGCGGCGTTTGGGCTTTTTGCGGCATTGCGCAAAAGGACCCTTTGTGCAACGCTAAACCAAACCGCAGCCCCGGCGCTTGCGGCAGCGCCCCAACTTCCGCGCCCCGCCGGTAGTAAAGCCCCAGTCCTCCAGGCAGGGAGGGTCGAGATAGGAACGGATGTTATCGGTCAGAGAGACGGGAACGACATCTTTTCAACCCACGGTAATGGCTATTTTAGCTGGTGAGATGCGATGGAAGCGAGTTTCCCAAAAACGCCCGAGGGCTGTCTGCGTTTGTACTCGAACAGGCCGTACAGTGCGCCCAGCGCTGAGAAAGCGATCAGTGTGATAAGCACGGGCCAATAGTACAGCGCAAAAAGCCTCACAATGTGCCGGCCATAGTGGAACCCGAGATAAGCCAGGATGGTGAACCGAATGCCCCGCCCCACGGCCAGCGCGGTCAAAAACTTCCGGGTGGGATACTGCATGGCGCCGGCGGCCAGAAGCATGGGCACAATGGGAAACGGCGGCGGAAGCAGCGCGGGGATCGCAACTGCCGCAAAGCCCCAGCGTTCAAAAATCGCATACACCTTGTTGGTCGTCTTCTTCGAGAACTTCTTTTCCAGAGTTTCTTTACCACCTTTGCGAGCCATGCGGTAAGTAAGATATCCGCCGATGAGCGCTCCCCCTGTTGCCATGATCGCGTAGTAGACCCACATGCTGGGATGGTGCGCGGCCAACAGAACGGTGACGACGTCCGTGCTGCCCGGCAGAGGGATGACCGAGTTGTCGACCAGGCCCAGCAAAATCAGGCTGGGGCCGCCGAGATGGATCAGCCATCGCAGCGTGCTCTTTTTCGACGCGAGCAGTAGGATCGCAAACAAGTGCATCTTCCTTATTGGAGCACGATGGCGGCTGGCAAGATGCAATGTTAACAAGAAGCCTGCCGTCCGGCTGAAGGGTTTCGAGCATCGGCTGCGAGCTAAGGGCCGCTGTGCGGCTGCGCCACCCCTCAGATTTCGGATCGCGCCGCGCGCGTCATCAGCTCTTCGATGGCCCGATGCGGCGACTTGCCGTTTTCGAGGATGGCGAACATCTGTTCGGTGATCGGCATTTCGACGTTCTTCTTGCGGGCCAAACCAACCGCGGCTTTCGTGGTGAACACTCCTTCGGCGACTGCCCCATGCATGTCCGCGATGATGTCGGACAGTTTGCGGCCTTTGCCCAGCTCAACCCCGACGCTGCGGTTGCGCGAGAGATCTCCAGTGCAAGTTAGAACCAGATCGCCCAAGCCGGCGAGCCCGGCCATGGTGTCGAGGCGGCCACCGCAGGCCACGACCAGGCGCGCCATTTCAGCAAGACCGCGCGTGATCAGCGCCGCTACCGAGTTGTGGCCGAGGCCGACGCCATCGCTGACACCGGCAGCGATGGCGATGATGTTCTTCAGCGCGCCGCCTAACTCCACGCCGATCACATCGTCGTTGGTATAGACGCGAAAGCGGGAATCGTTGAACGCTTGCTGCACGGCGCGCGTCACGTCGCCGTCGACGGAGGCCACGGTCACAGCCGTCGGATCGCCCCGCGCTGCCTCTCTGGCAAAAGACGGGCCGCTCAGTGCCGCCACGCGAGGCGTGAACCGGCGGCTTCGCAAAACATCGCGAATCACTTCCGTCATGCGCAACAGCGTCCCGTCTTCCAGTCCCTTGGTGCAACTTACGAAAAGTATCTCCGGGCCGAGCACCGGCGCCATGCGTTCGAATAGCGCTCGACAATGCTGCGAGGGCATGACGCTGACGACGATCTCCGCGGCGTCGAGCGCGGTGTTCAAGTCGCCGGTCGCTGCAATCGATTCCGGCAGGATGAAGCCCGGGCAGAAAGCGCTCGTTGATTCGATTTCTCGCGATGCTCTCCACAACTTCCGGTTCGTTGGCCCAGAGGCGGACCTCGTGCTGGAAATCGTGAGTCCCTTTGCGTCCCAGCACGATTGCCAGTCCCGTGCCCCAGGCCCCTGCTCCGATGATGGCAATGCGGCTCATCTGCGGGTTGCTCCTAATGTTCCTGATTTACCATCTAACTTTGTTCCTGACTCTTCTTCTGACTTTGTCTCTGACTTACTCCCGAACTTCGATTCCGTTCCGGTGGCGATACGGCCGATATTTTGGCGGTGCTTCCAGATGACGAGCGCGGAAACCAGGGCAATGAAAACCAGTTGCCGTGGGTCCGCGTATTCGTGAAGTGCCCACGCCAGCAGCGGAAAAGCCGCCGCCACAGCGATGGACCCGAGCGAGACGTAGCGGAAGGCGACGGCGATGAGAAGAAACAGAACCAACAGGCACAAAATGGATTTAGGAGTGAGCAAGATAAAAGCTCCAAGGCTGGTGGCGACGCCCTTGCCGCCGCGGAACTTGAGCCACACGGGGAACAGATGGCCGAGCACGGCGAAGAACGCCGCCGTGGTCATGATGAGTTGCTGATGCGGTCCGCCGAACAGCACCCGCGCCGCCAGAACCGCAGCCAGTCCTTTGGCAGCGTCGAGAACCAGAGTCGCAACCCCAAGAGCAGGCGACTTGCGGGCCTACATTCGTCGCGCCAATGTTGCCGCTGCCGGTCGCGCGTACATCCTCACCTTTGAAAATCCGCACGAGGAGGTATCCGAACGGAATCGATCCCAGCAGGTAGCCTGACCGCCGCGGCGATGACGTAAGGATTCATGTTCATCTATCTAATGTCGATCAAGTTTGCTGGTGGAGCGCCGGGCGTCCCCGCCCGGCAGGACGGGCGAGACGCCCGTCTCTCCACTCCACTAGCTTCGCTGGAACGGAAAGCATTGCAGCTTCGTGTACTTCGATCCTCCCGGTGAAAGCTGGCTCTGATAAAGAATAAACTCGTAGGCCGTCATATTACCGAAATCAAGCTCGCCCATCGCAGCGAGCCGCTTTTCAAGCATCGCAAAAGCGGAGTTATGGCCATCGCCCTTGTGCCATTTCGGCGAGCCCGAACTTCTCCCGGCGCCGCCGCGCGCCAGAGTCAGATGCGGACTGTAAGGCCGGTCTTCCCGCGGAATGCCCAGTTCGGCCCCAGCCACATCGATGCTCTCAGCCAGTTCGGCCAACTGCGGCCCGGCTTGGATTCCAATCCAGAATACGCGCGGAGCCTTTGCGGTCGGAAAGAATCCGTATCCGCCAAGGCGAATTCCGAACGTGCAGCCATCAACCCGCCGCAAACGTTCGGCGATGGCCTCAACTCGATCTGGCGATTGTTCTCCGATGAACTTCAACGTAATGTGCAGCGACTCCGGCCGCACCCAGCGCGCCTCGGGCGCAAAACTCTCGACGCCTTCGAGGAAGCGCGAGATCCGCGCGCGGACTTCAGGGTCGAGATCGATGCCGATGAATATTCGCATCTTTAAATATGACGGCGCCCTACAACAGCGCCCGGCGGATCATCTCCAGCGCCTGTTGGGTTGCGAACTGGCGGATGCGCTGGCGGTCGCCAGGAAAATTGCGTTCGACAACCTGCGTGCCTTCTTCTCCCGCGAGCGCGATGTAGACCAGGCCCACGGGCTTCTGCTCGGTTCCGCCGCTCGGGCCGGCGACGCCCGTGATTCCGGCCCCGTAACTCGCGAGGCAGCGCTTGCGGATGCCTTCGGCCATCGCCGCCGCCACTTCGCGGCTGACCGCTCCGTGCTGATCGATCAGGGCTTTAGGAACATTGGCGAATTGCGTTTTCAATTCGTTCGAGTAGACTACGGCGCCGCCTAAAAAATAGCGCGAGCTGCCGCTGAGCGAAGTGATGCGCTCGGCCAGCAGGCCGCCGGTGCACGATTCGGCCACGGCCAGCGTCATGCTGCGCATCTGGAGCAGATAGCTGACGATCTGCTCGATGGTCTCGCCTTTGCAAGAGAAAATGGCGTCGCCGAGTTCGTCCTCGATTTTCTCGGCGAGTTCCTCGACCCGCGCCTCGGCATCGGCTGGCGAATCCTTCCGGCAGCGCAGGTGAAGTTGAATCTCGCCCCCGCCCGCCAGGATGGTAGTCTGCACGTCGGCATAAGTTTTGTAGATGGGAGCGACCCGCGCGTCCACTTGCGATTCTGGAATCATCGCCATTTTGAACGTGCGCGTGGCGATGTGCTGGGACGGAATGCGGGCGCGCAGTCGTGGCAGGCATTCGGTTTCGAACAGCGCCTTGAGTTCGTAGGGAGGGCCGGGAAGCAGCATCAGAAGCCGCTCCTGGCCGTTATACTTTCCGCCAATCCATTGTCCGGGCGCGGTGCCGAGCGCATTCGGCAACGCCGTGGCGCTAGCCAGAATGTCGGCCTGCTTGGCATTATTGGCCGACATCTTCATGCCGCGCTTGGCGAAGCGCTCTTCCAGTTTCGCGGTCACTTGGGGATCGCGCTGCAGTTTCAAACCCAGCGCGTCAGCCACCGCTTCGCGCGTCACATCATCTTCAGTGGGGCCGAGGCCGCCCGTGAAAATGATGATGTCCGAGCGCCGCATGGCAAGTTTGGCGGCCGCGGTCAGTCCTTCGGCGTCGTCGCCCACAATGCACTTGAAGCGCACTTCAACGCCCAGTTCGTTCAATTTTTCGGTGAGGTAGAGCGAGTTGGTGTCCTGGCGATAAGGAGTGAGCAACTCAGACCCAACGGCAATGATCTCGGCATCCACGGGTAAGAGTGTAAATGATCTGACGTAGGGACAGCTGAGGGCGGCTGTCCCTACGTCTTTCCCGGTTGCTGCTGCGTCATGCAGTGCAGGGCGCCGAATCCCCAGATCAGATCGCCGGAGTAGATCGGCACGATTTCGCGTGTGGGGAACAATTCCGCGAGCGTGTTGAGCGCAATGCGATCGTTCGGATCGTTGAAGACCGGCACCAGCACCGCGCCATTCCCGATATAGAAATTCGCGTAGCTAGCGGGCAACTGGCGGCCTTCAAACACGACTGAACGTGGCATGGGAATCTCGACAACCTCGAGTTTCTGCCCGTCGCAAGTGCGCGCGTTTTTCAGGCGGCCCAGGTTCGCATGCAGGGCCATGTGGTTTTCGCTCTGCTCATTCGGTTCGATCATCGTGACCACCGTATTGGGAGCGACGAAACGGGTGATGTCGTCAACGTGTCCGTGGGTGTCGTCGCCGGCGATGCCACTATCGAGCCAGATGACGGACTGCACTCCAAGATAGTCGGCGAAACACCTGCTCATAGGCCGCTCGGTCCATGGGCGGGTTGCGTTGTTGGGTGGTGGAGAGCAGGCATTCTTCAGTGGTGAGCAGAGTGCCGCAGCCGTTGACGTCGATCGATCCGCCTTCGAGCACGACGCGGCGCTTTTCATTGCTCGGATGCACATCGATCGGAAGCGCAGACGAACGGCTGCACGATACGCGCGCCGGCGGCCTTCGCCATGCGCTCTCCAACTTTTTCGTCGAACGCGTAATTCGGATACTTCGCCCAGGCGTTGAACTGAAAGTGCAGAGCGAGCAGCCCGGAATCTGCGTGATCCGGCGGACGGCGCGAGAAAGATGCAACCGGAGTCGCGCGTCCACACGCGATCGGTGCGCCAGCGATGAAAACAAACATTGTCGGAGAGCGCATCCGCTTTTTCGAGCACCGCGCGTGCGCGCTTTTCCCAGCTCGCGTCGTTGACGATCAGGTCCACGCGCTCATGCCGCGCCAGGTTGCGGACGATCTCGGCATAGACCCACGGGACCGGCTCGAACTTGCCCGGCCAGTCGCCGCGGAAATGCGGCCAGGCGAGCCACGTGGATTCGTGCGGCTCCCACTCGGCGGGCATGCGGTAGCCCTGTGCGGCGGGGAGAAGTTTGGCGCGCGTAGCGGATGTTGCTGGTTATTCGTCTTGTCATTCTTGTCCCGTCATTTTTCGTCCAGCATGCGGCTGGTGATGGGAGCGTAACTGTCGATCCGGCGGTCGCGCAGAAAAGGCCAGTTGCGGCGAATGTCCTCCAGATGATGGAGGTCCACTTCGCCGAGCAGAATTTCTTCCTTGTCGTGCGACGCTTCGGCGAGCACGCGGCCGAAGGGATCGCAGAAGAACGACCCTCCCCAAAATTCGAGCCCTTTGCCGGGCACGGAATTGCCGCGGATGTTACCGGTCTCAAAGCCGACACGATTCACCACGCCGACATAAACGCCGTTCGCAATCGCGTGCGCCCGCTGGATGGTGCGCCAGGCATCATGTTGCGCCGCGCCGAATTCGGCCTTCTCCGCCGGATGCCATCCGATGGCCGTGGGATAAAACAGAATGCTCGCTCCCTGCAACGCCGTGAGGCGCGCAGCTTCGGGATACCACTGATCCCAGCAGACGAGCGTGCCCAGCTTTCCGGCGGAGGTGTCGAAGGCCTTGAAGCCCAGATCGCCGGGAGTGAAATAAAATTTTTCGTAGTAGAGCGGATCGTCCGGAATGTGCATCTTGCGGTAGATGCCGCTGAGCGTGCCGTCCGAATCGAAAATCGCCGCCGTGTTGTGATAGAGCCCCGGTGCGCGCTTCTCGAAGAGCGACGCGATCAGCACGACTTTATTCTTGAGGGCGGCGGCGGCGAGCTTCTCCGTGGTGGGCCCGGGAATCGGTTCTGCAAGATCGAACAGAGCGGCATCTTCGCGCTGGCAGAAATACTGCGTCTGGAAGAGTTCAGGCAGGCAGACGACGTGAGCGCCCTTGCGTGCCGCCTCCGCAACGCGATCAAGTGCCTTAGCCAGATTGTCGGCAGGTTCAGGGCCGCACGACATCTGAATCAGGGCGACAGTAAACTTGTCTCGCACTTTTTTCTCCGAGAATTCGATAGAGTGTCATCCTTCGCTGCGCTCGGAATGACAATGATTGAACGCTGTTGTTTATGCAACAACCCGGCGTGATTGCTATACGCGCTCTAGAATAGCAAAGTACGAGATGTGGCGTGAATATTGCAGCGCCAAGACTAAGAGCAAGTCGCCGCATTCCCCGCACTTCTAGTAAATTGTTTCTTCGGTCAAAATCGGTTTTCATTCTGGAGGTTCGTCCTTGAAGCACAAAAGTGTCGCGAAACACGGCCATCATCATAACGGCAATCATCAGGAAGGCGCGGGTATCGACCGCAAGTTGCACGATCCGGTGGCCGACCGCCTGATTCCGCTGGAGCCGCTCGATCTCGCCAAGATTCGCTCCATTGACGACCTGGTGCGCGCGATGTCCAAGACAGCGTTCACGGGCCGCCAGCTTGGCGAAGCTGCCGACGTGCTCGAGGCCATGGCGCGTGACAGAGACTGCTTCGTCGTCATGACGCTCGCCGGCGCGATGACCGTGGCCAAGCAGGGCCTGGTGATTGCCGAGTTGATCGATCGCGGCATCGTGAATGCCATCGTTTCCACCGGCGCGCTGATGGCGCACGGGCTGGTCGAAGCGACCGGGCGCGCTCATTTCCGGCATAATCCCGAACTCAGCGACGAGGAACTCTACGAGGCTGGATACAACCGCGTCTATGACACGCTCGAACCCGAGCAGAATCTCGACGACGTGGAGCGCGTGATGGCCGCGGTGTTTGGCGGCTGGGACTCCGACGAAGTGATGTGCTCGTATAAGTTGAACCGCGCGATTGGCGCGCATCTGGCGAAGCGCGCCAAAGGACAACGCGGCATTCTGAAGTCTGCCTACGAAAAAAATGTTCCGGTATTTGTTCCCGCGTTCTCCGATTCCGAGCTCGGCCTCGATTACGCGTTGACCAACCGCGAGCGCGACAAGCAAGCGAAGGCGCGATTCCGCTTCGATCCCTTCGAAGACCTGGAATATTTTGCCGCAACCCTGCTCCGTCAGAAGCGCCTCGGGATTTTCACCATCGGCGGAGGCGTTCCGCGCAACTGGTCGCAGCAATTTGGCCCGTTCATCGAATTGCGCCACCGCCGGGGCGGGGAAGACCTGCCGCTAAAGCGCTATCACTATGGGCTGCGCATCTGCCCCGAACCGGTCTACTGGGGCGGCCTTTCGGGCAGTCCTTACAGCGAAGCGGTCTCGTGGGGCAAGTTCGTGCCTCCGGCCGAAGGCGGAAAGTTTGGCGAAGTGTTTGTGGACGCTACCGTAGGCCTGCCGCTGATCGTAGCCGCCGTGCTGGAGCGGCTGAAAAAGAAGCCGACTGGCGAGAAGACGCTGGCGAAGGCAGAATAAATGGGAGGAGCAATGAGACCCGAATTTGCGTTGGCAGTGTTCGTTTGCCTGTCGCTAGTGTGCCCAATGTGCCTAGGCCAGGGAAGAGGAAGCGTCCATGGGCACGTTTTTCGCGAAGCGGCTATGGGACTGACCTACGAGTTTCCCCAAAAATTCAGCCCAAAAGTGGAAAGCGAAATACCCTCCCGTGATCCGACAGGGCGCGAACATATGATCTTGGCTTTGTGGAATACACCAGAGCGCAGTGGTCAACCCAGAATGGCTTTTCTTTACGACACAAAGCAGCGGAGTAGCGACCGGACGCACGACACTATTGCTCTGGCCTACCTTGGAGAGGTTAAAGGAATGTGGCTGAGCGTGAAAGACGTCAAGATTGTTGGTCCAACCAAAGTTTCCGAGCCAAGCTATGACTATTGGCGGCTGGATTTGTCCGCTCCAGATCAAGTGCCCCGCTACAACTCAACCATTGTGATTACATTGTCCGATAGGCGAGTCCTAGCGATCAAAGCCAGTGCGCCGTCGCAAAGTGAGCTCGATAGTGAGGTCGACTCGCTGGCACAGATACGTTTCGATAAGAGCCAAAAGTAGCCATACCCTTTTGTTCAGTGGGTTCTCGTCAAGCGTGATTAACGTTGATGGGCGCGGGTGCCACACCCTTTTCGCGCACTTTGCGAAAAGGGTGAGTGATGGCGTCATTGCTATTCCATTTGACCAGGGCCTAGTCTGGCGGTAGGTTGAGGAGTGAACGGATTGTAGAGGGACCAGGTTATGACCATCGAAATCAACCGTCCCGAGATCGAGGCGCTCATTCAGCAGCGGCTGCATAGCGGCGCGTTCGCGAGTGTGGAAGACGTGCTCTTCGACGCCCTGGAAATGCAAAGCGAACGCGAGGCTTGGCTTCAGGAGAACAAAGAAGCGATCGACGCCAAGATCGAGCGCGGCTTGGCCCAGCTCGACCGGGGCGAAGGCATACCGCGGGACCAGATTCGCGGGCGTCTGGAAGCCGATAAGGTGGCGTGGCTCCGGGACCGCTCCGGTTCGTGAAACCCTACCTCGTCGCGCCGGAAGCCGAAGGCGATCTGCGGCAGATTTGGCGTTACCTGCTCGGAGAGGCGGGGCTGGCAATCGCCAACCGGATTCAGGCCGAACTGGTCAACGCCTTCGAGGGTTTGGCCGATTTTCCCGGCAAAGGCCATAAGCGTCCCGACCTCACCAGCCGGGATGTGCTGTTCTTCAGCGTGTATCGGTACATGATCGTGTACCGGCAAGCGGCGCTGGTGGAGATCGTCGCCGTGCTGCACGGCAAACGCGATGTGAAGCGGCTCCTCAAGACCCGAGCGTCATTGTGACCCAGGTGAAGACCCGCCAGAGTGCGCGGGTGCGGCTGCTCGCTGGCCAAATTAGTCGCATCCCTATTCGGTCGTCTTGATTAGTCGAAAATCAGCACCGCCGAAGCGATCACCGTCGTCCACAACCCGCGTTTATCCCCCACCGCCGATTGCGTCACGTTGGCAGTCCGGACGATCTTGTTGGAGATGCGATAGATTTCTTTCTTCTCGTCCCACGATCGGTCGGAGTCGAACTCCACGTTCAGAGTCGTGGCCAGCATTTCGGCGGCGAGTTCTTCGGCGTAGTCTCCGGCGGAGTCTTCGGTCTCGCCGAACGAGTGGTGCTCGCTCAGATACCCGTAGGTGTTGCGATCGGCGGGAATGGCGACGCCAATCGAAGAAGCCAGTAGGCGGTGCGGCTCGTGCGTGGAGTTTTCTGCAACCACCGCAAATACGACTTCCCCGGGATGAAGATACGTAAGCCCCTGCGAGCGTGGGATCAGTTTGCAGTTGGGCGGAAAGATGGATGAGACCCGTACCAGATTTTGCGCCGCGATGCCGGCGTCGCGCAAGGCGAGTTCGAAAGAGGTGAGGCGCTCCTTGTGCTTCCCCACACCTTTCGTGAAGAAGATTTTCTTGGGGACCATGTCCTTGCCCAATTCAGTTTCCTCCCGGAAATTTTGAGTTGATCTGAGAAGGGCAAATTTAACACAGCGATTTGTGAAGAGTGTATGAAAAAAACAGGCATACCCCACTTCGTTAGGCAACCGCTCCTTTGGCGGCCACGGATGCGTACCCGTGGCCGTCAGGCGGCAACCGCTTCGCGCCGGGAGAGAGTCCGCTCCCGCAGCCCTCAAGCCGCGTGCGTATGGGCTTTGCCCGCCGCCAGCGGGATGAGTGCCGGTTTCACCAAATCGCGAAAATCGGCAAATCTCATGCGCACCAGTTCACGGTGCGAACCCGCGTTAAAGGCGATCTCCTTGTCCTCGGCCAGACTCTGATCCACGAAAACATCCATGCCGTAGAGATTGCCGAAGGGTGGCATGGACCCGGTTTCGCAGTCGGGAAAACGGCCGCGAAATTCGAGTTCGCTCGCCAGTTCTACCGAGTCTGCCCCCAGATATTTTTTCAGCCGGTATAAATCCACGCGGAACGAAGCCGGCACCACCGCCATGGCCAGACGTCCATCGATCATGACCATGACGGTTTTCGCCAGCTCTTTTCCGGGTGTGTGGGTGAGGGCGGCAATCCCCTGGGCCGTATAGGCCACGGAATGCGAGATCACCAGGTATTGAATGCGGTTACGATCCAGGAATTCCCGAAGCATGGAAAGAGGCACAGACACCTCCCGTCCGAACCGCAAGCCGGAACGCTTCTGAAGGACTGCCGAAGCATGCTCTGCGGATCGGCGCCGATACAATTATGCGCTCATCCCAGGCCGGGGAGGTAGCGAAATTTCCGGAAAGTACATAACTGAGGGAACTTGAGACCAGAGCCTGGCAGACCCAAAACGGGAAAACGCGGAGCAAAAACGCGGGAGGACTAGCAAGAAATGTTCACTTTTGGCCCACGAAATGCCTCGAAAGAGCGCGCTGTGGGGAACAGCGCAGATCCTAAGCGGCTTCTTTCGTAACCAGGGAGTGCGCCGCTTCTCTGGCCTGCGATCCCACGATCTTCATTTCGTGCCAGTCGTAGCGGAATTCTTTGCCGCAATCCAGGCACGCGACATAGGTGCCCGTGCGCTGCGCCGTCGGGTTGCTACGCGAACCGGCGCGCACCGTGATCGGAAAACTGTAGCGAGCGTGCCGGCAGCCAAACATGGCGTCCATCAACTTGGAAAACATCAAGTACCTCCACAGAATAAAGCGACAAAACTGGCTCATCCCCTTCGCTTGAATGTTAAGACGAACTCTACTACTTAGATTCCACTAGAGCGGAAAAGGTTCGCGGCCCTTGATGGCACCGGAGTTGTATTCCATAGGAGCTGCGGAATGAAGCACTTGGGGAGAATTTAATGGAATCATAGCGGGAAGAAGGAACCTGAGAAGCAACTCCGCGCTCAGCTGCTGGGCGGCTCGGACTTCTTGTGCGCCGAACACTTGGTCATGATGGCCGACTCGAGCCGCGTGCGCAGATCGTCGGGCAATTCGTAGAGTTCCGAGTTGCGGTAAATTTCGATGGTCTTGCGGGTGGTATCGCAGACGACGTAGCAGTTGTGGCACCACGCCAAATGACCGTCGAGTTCGGCCTTGGTCTGGGCGTCGAGCGCGCCATCGAGGTAGTTGGTCAGTTCGTTGAGAAACTCAGAACACTTCACTGGTCGCCATCTCCACTCGCCCGTTTCTGAAAGAAGCGGTTCAGCCGCTCGCGCAATTGCAAGCGCGCGCGCAGCAACCGCGACTTCACCGCCGGAATGCTCAGCTCCAGCGCTTGGGCCGTCTCCTCAGTCGAGAGGCCTTCCACGTCCCGGAGTACGAACACCGTCCGGAATCCCGCCGGCAATCCCTGAATGGTGCGAGTCAGAATCTCCCGCAACTCCGCCTGGTTGTACATCTGCTCCGGATTGGGGCTCCAATCCGCAACCTCACGGGGAAGCGAGTCATCCTCAGTTTTTACGTCTTCGTCCAGAGAAACCGTGCGTTCCGGTTTTCTCCGGCGCAACTTCATCAGCGCTTCGTTGACCGCAATCCGCACCAGCCAGGTATAAAACTTCGACTGTTCCTGGAACTTCTCCAGGTTGCTATACGCCTTGAGGAACGCTTCCTGCACCACATCTTCCGCGTCCTCGCGATTCTGCGTAATGTGCTGTGCGATGCGGAAAACGTTGCGATCGTAGCGCCGCACCAATTCTTCAAACGCTTGATCGTCGCCGCGCTTGGCCCGCCGGACCAGCTCCATTTCTTCGCTGACCGGCTGCTCTATATTGGGTTGGATGGTACTCATTCGTAACTTGATGCAGATTTTTCCGACAGCGCCACTGAATCCGCAGTGCTATTGTACTTGCTGGCCGCGGTTTTCGGTGCGTGGTTTTGAGAAAGTACCCAGTAGCCAGTATCCAGTACCCAGAACAGAAGCCCCGAATGTGGCCGCTGGGTATGGAGAACTGAGAACTGAGAACTGAGAACTGCTTACGCAGAGCTCGGGTACCGGGTACTGTAGGCCACGTACCAAGGTGTCCCGAGAACGCCTGCAAAAGGCCATATAATCAGGGGTTAGAAGGGTTACTCCCTTCGTCCCCCAAAAGAGTTTTACTTCGGATTACGTCGGAGTACGCATGAAGGAGCGCGGCTGGATTGAACCAATCGTGGACCGCGTGGTTGGCCAGGTTTTGGACAGCCATGCCGCCCAATTACGAACCGAGATTGTCCGCCGGGTGATGGAAGAGATCGCAGCCGAGCCTGCGGCCGGCGAATTAACCACCCACGATGCGGCTTCCGCGTGCCGCGTCCGCAGATCTGGCGCGCGCCGTTGCCGAAATCCAGTTGGGAACCTCGCAACGGGAGATTCTGCGCGCGTTGCTCGATACCAGCGCTCGCTATGCGGCCCGCGTCGCGCTTTTTGTCGTCAAGGGAAGCCATGCCACCGGATGGCAGGGACGCGGATTTGCCAATAGCGATGCGGTAAAAGATTTCGCGCTCGATGACAGCGCTCCCGCTGTCGTTCGAGCAATCGGCGATCGCCTGATGGCGAGCGCGCCCGTTGCCGATCTGGACTCGCGTTTCCTGCAGGAGTTCGGAACGCCAGCCAGCGGAGAAGGCCGGATTCTCCCCTTGATTTTGAAAGACAAGGTTGCCGCGCTGATCTACGCCGACAGCGGAACCGGTGCGGCCGGTTTGCTCGATGCCGGTTCGCTCGAACTGCTGGTACTTTCGACCAGCGCATGGCTCGAGGTCAACTCGCTGCGCAAGCAAGCGCACAAGGAACCGTCCGCGGCGCATGGGGACAGTCACAACGTGGACAGTGGCCTCCCGGTGGCCGAGGCGCCGTCATACCAGCCGCCGGCTTTCAACGATCCCTTTGCCTCCTATGCGCCCGCGTTTGCTCCTGGACACGCCATGGCCGCAGCAGCGTCCGCGAGCGAAGCCGCAACGCCAGTTGCCAGTACCGTAGTTGAGGCTTCAATTCCAATTCCAATTCCAACTCCAGATCCAAGTCCGATGCTGGTCGCGGACGGCGCAACCGCCGAAGCAGGGAGTGCGATCACGGAAGTTCAGTCCGCGATTGCCGAAATCGATCCTGCGCTGGCCGAGCCGCTGCCCATCGGTCAGGCGGAGACTGAGGCCACACCTGAGACGCCGCCGGTCGCCGCGATTTCGCCCGAGGATCGGGAAGTTCATCGCAAGGCCCAGCGTTTTGCCCGCCTGCTGGTCGACGAGATCAAACTCTACAATCAGGCAAAGGTCGCGGAAGGCCGGAAAAATAAAGATCTCTACGACCGTCTGAAAGAAGCGATTGAGAAAAGCCGCGGGACGTACCAGAAACGTTACGGGCACACGGTTGCAGCTTCCGGCAATTACTTTCAGCATGAAATAATACGAAGTCTCGCAGAAGACGATCTTTCCATCATGGGTGCCAACTTTCGGCAGTAGGTAGGGTTTGAGTGCGCCGTTTTGCAGTCGTAGTTTTCGCTGGAACTTTCTTCCTCCTCTGGCTCGGCTTTTGGCCGCCCGCAGTCGCCCAATCCCAATCCTCTACGCCAACTGAGAGCACGCCAGCGAAGAGCGCCCCAGCGAAGAGCACGCCAGCGAAGAGCGCATCCGACAAAAAGAAAACCGCCGCTGCCGCCAGCACTAAGAAAACCAGCACCAGGAAAAAGCGTAAACCCATCTCTCCGCGCGTGCGCCGGGTGCGGCGGGCCTTTGTCGCCTCCGCCAGTCTTCGTCCCATGGCGCAGCAGTTGTTGCAAGACCGCACTCCCATCGCCTATGCCGGCGTCGAAGCCTATGCGCGCCGTCACCCCAAAGAAGATGCCGGAGCACTGGCCTGGCTCGTCATCGGCTATGCCCGCACGCTCGATCACGACTATGCCAAAGCTATCGACCCGCTCAACCGCGCCAAAGCCGGCGCCAGCGAACTCGGAGACTACGTTGCCTACTACCTGGGCGACGCCTACCTGAAAACCGCGCGCAATGCCGAAGCGCTCTCCACGCTTGCCGATTTCAGCAAGAACTTTCCCGACTCCCTGCTGATCCGCGATGCCCACCTCGTCTATGCGGATGCGCTGCTCGTGGAAGGCCGCGCGCAGGAGGCAGCGGCTCTGCTCGAAAAAGACCGCGCTCCGGTGCGCAGCGATGTGGAATTCGCCATTGGCCGCGCCTACGAAGCAGCGGGCGTGAATCAAAAGGCCGCAAGCGCCTTCCGCAACGTTTACTTCAACCTTCCCAACAGTATTGAGGCGGATGCGGCGGGAGCGGAATTGCGCAAGCTCGGAATCTCCGGCGATATCGCCGAGCGCCGCATGCGCGCCGATCTGCTGTTCAAAGCCAAGCACTACAGCGAAGCGGCCCACGATTACCACGACCTCGTCGAAGAAGTCAGTCCGGCCGAGCGTCCCGATGTGCAACTGGCGTTGGCGGAAGCGCTCGAAAAAAGCGACCGCAGTCACGATGCCCGCCAAATTCTAACTGCCATGGGAACGCAGCACGGCGACGCCGAAGCCGAGCGCCTTTACCTGCTGAGTGAGACCCAGCGTTCCACGAGCGATGAAGAGGCCGTGCAGCGGACGCTCAACGAACTGCGGCAATTTGGTCCGGCCAGCCCATGGCTCGAGCAAGCATTATTTTCAGCCGGAAACATGTATCTGCTGAAGCGCGACTATGATCGCGCCATCGACTACTTCCGCGAATTGCAGGAGCGCTTTCCGAATGGTGGGCGCGCACCCTATGCCCACTGGAAGGCGGCGTGGCTCGCTTTCCGGCAAGGCCGCACCGATCTGGCGCGCCAGGGTTTCGAAAATCAAATCGCGCTCTATCCCGATTCCGCGGAAATTCCCGCCGCGCTCTACTGGCGGGCGCGTCTCGCCGAAGAAGAAGGCAACCCGGCGATGGCGCGGGCCTTCTATCAGAAACTCACCGACCGCTTTCGCAACTACTACTACGCGGAGTTCGGCCGGCAGCGCTTGAAAGGCTTGCCCAGCGCAGGCGCCGTGTCGCCAGGAAGCCCAGCCGAAGCCTCCGCCGCACTACACGCTGCTCGACCGCGTTTCCGCGCTTTCAACCGCGGGAAGAATTACCGCAACCGATCCTCCCGACGACAACCTGCGCGTCGAACGGGCGCGTCTGCTCTCAAACGGAGGCCTCGCCGATGCGGCGGTGCGCGAGTTGCAAGCCGCCGCCAGCCAGGAGGGTGGAACCTGGGCGCCGCCCGAAATGGCCCGCGTTTATCAGGACCTCGGCCGCTACGATCGCGGCATCGAAATCATGAAGCGTGCCACGCCCAACTATTTCGCCGTCGATATTCCCGACCTGCCGCGTCCCTACTGGGAAGCGCTTTTTCCCAAAGCCTATTGGGCCGATCTGCGCAAATATTCGGTGCAAAACGGCCTCGATCCTTATCTGGTCGCATCGCTAATAAGGCAGGAATCCGAGTTCAATGCGCTGGCGCTCTCCCGCGCCAACGCCGTGGGCCTGATGCAGCTTCTGCCGAAGACCGGCAAAAGCGTCGCCAAACAAGTCAAGCTCAAGGGCTACAACGCGCCGCAACTTTACACGCCTGCCGTGAACCTCGAACTCGGCACCCGCTACTTCAAAGAAATGGTCGACAAATACAACGGACAGTACGAGTACGCGCTAGCCGCCTACAATGCCGGCACCGACCGCGTGGGAGACTGGCTGGGCCAGGGCCACTACCGCGATCCGCAGGAGTTCGTCGAGTCCATCCCCTTCACCGAAACCCGCGAATACGTGCAAGCCATCCTGCGCAACGCGAATGTCTACCGCCAGCTTTACGGCACGCCGTAGCAGGTTTGCGTAGGGACAGCCCTGGGTCCCGTCACGCGCGGTTCGCGTGATGGGGTGGAGGTGCCTTCGGCTGTCCGGCGAGGCGAAGCCCCGCCTACGGGACAGGCGTGCCCTGGCTCAGGCACGTAGCTGCGCCGCCATCGGCCGAAGAACGGATGGCTCCGGATTGATCGCTGCAAAATGCGCGACGACCGTAACTGTCTCCGATGGGCGCGGCCGTGACACGGAAGCTTGCCGCGGGTGCGCCGGTGCAACCCGATAACGAGAAGATGTACCCCTGATGCTTGCCGCTGGCCAGTCCGCTGCTGATGAGCATGGCCTGATGTTCATTGGCTGCGCCAGCCCCGAAGCCGTCGAGATCGGAAAGTGTGCAGGTATACCCCACAGCAGGATAGCTCGCCGCGTAGGTAGTCTCTGCCGCGAGAATCTGGCGCACGGCGGTGAGAGTGCTTGCATCGCTCCCGAAGTTGCTGCTCGCAATCTGCCCCGGAACCTGCCCCACGCCCGGCGCGTGCATCTGCGCACCGGCAGCGGCCGCGCCCGCCTTCATTCCGTCCGAGATGCTCTTCAAAAAATCGGGATCGGCCAGTGGCAGGTTGATGGTGATGGCAATGTCATTCAACGTCCACAGCCCCGATTCCATCTTCATGGAGAAGACGATGCGCGGCATGAAGGGAGTCTTTTTTGCCTGGTTGTCTTTGTAGGTGTGGAAGGACAGTTCGATGTCGTCCTGATCGCCCTGCAGGGAGTCGTTGTCAACGACGATCTCAACTCTCTCTCCAGTTTTAGGATCGTCCGTGGCCAGCATCACCGGTCCCGTCTCGAATGTCTGAAAACTCTTCCCCTGCTTTTGAAACGCGCCGGCGAGCAAGGAATACTGCTGCAGGCCGGTCAACCCTCCCGAGTTTTGGAGCGTGGCGCGGGTGGCCGCAGGCAAATGCTTGAGCAAGGTTCCCGGCTCCTTGCTGAAAAACATCTCCAGCAATGCCTGCCGGGCAGTTTGAGGGTTTTCCTGAGTTGCGCTCTTGGCCCACAGGCCCACGCTGCACAAGATCAGAGAGAGCAGGATCGGAGAGAGAACGACGACCGCGAGTTTTCGCATATAGACAGGCTCCTGCCACGTGTTGCTTGATCTTGGCATCACGGCGGGGAGAGATTCCAGTTACCGAGGTAAGGAAAGGAGTAAGGCGGTCCCGCGGACTACGTGAGGCCGCTGACGTGAGGCGGGTGACGCGGCCTGCTACGCCGACTGCTGGCTGGGCGCCTTGGTAAACATGATCTCAAACACCAGCAGCCCCGCTCCTACCACAATGGCGCTGTCGGCCACATTGAACGCCGGCCATTGGTGCGGGCCGACATAGAAGAGCAGAAAATCCACCACGTGCCGGCTGACCAGGCGGTCCCACAAATTGCCGATGGCGCCGCCCAGAATCAACGACAGCCCGATTCCCGTAGAGGTCAGGCGGTGACTGTTTTTCCAGAGCAGCGCCGAGACGATCAGCAGCGCAACCACAGAGAACGAAATCAGCAGCCCGACTTTCCATTGCGACGGAGAATCCGCAAAAATGCCAAACGCCGCGCCCGGGTTTTCGGCGTGAATGATGCGAAAAAATCCGGGAATGACCGGAATGCTGTCGTGCAAGGAAAGGCGGCGTTCGATCGTCCACTTGGTGACGCGATCGAGAGCGACAATGAACAAAGCGATCAGGAAATGATATTTGCGCATGACCCGGAAAACTTCTTCTCTATCTGCTTATCTATAGCTTATCGCGTTTACTGAATCCGCGGTCACGCCCCTTCAATTTCTTTGAGCACCGCGCTGCAGCGCTCGCACACCGTGGGATAGTTCTTGTCCTCGCCCACGTGGGTCGAAAAATTCCAGCAGCGCTCGCACTTCTCGCCCGGAGCCTTGCTCACCTCGACCGCAACCGGCGCGTCTCCATTTCCCGATCCCCTTCTTAGTTCGACGGCCGAGACGATAAAGAAGTAGCGCAGGTCGTTCTTGAAGCGCTCCAGTACGGAGAACACCGGGTCAACCGCAGTCAGCGTAACTTGCGCCTGCAGGTTGCCTCCAATCAGTTTCTGGTTGCGCGCGTCTTCGAGCGCTTTCAGCACCGATTCGCGCACAGCCAGCACGGTCTTCCAGTCTTCTGCTTGTTTCGGATCGGCCGTGAGCGCAGTTTCGTTCGTGCCCAGCAAGTCTTTCGCCTCCGGGAAGGTCGCCAGATGCACGCTCTCCAAGCTTCCTTCGACTGGCGGTAAATACTGCCAGACCTCTTCGCAAGTGAAACTCAAGATCGGCGCCAGCAGCCGCACCAGCGCTTCGCCGATGCGCCAGATCGCAGTCTGCGCCGCCCGGCGCGACACCGATTTGCGTGCCGAAGTGTAGAGCCGGTCCTTCAACACGTCGAAATAAAAAGCGCTCAGTTCCACGCCGCAGAAATTGTTGATGCGGTGATAGATCTTGTGAAACGCGAACTCCTTATAAGACTGCTGCACATCCGCCGAGACTTCCGCCGCCTGCCGCAGCATGTATTGATCGAGCGGCTGCAACTCGTCGAACGCGACCGCATCTCTTGCGGGGTCGAAGCCATCGAGATTGCCAAGAATGTAGCGAAACGTGTTACGAATCTTTTTGTAGTTTTCGCCCACGCGCTGCATCAGCGTTTCCGAGCCAACCACATCTTCGCGAAAGTCTACGGAAGCAGTCCACAGGCGCACGATCTCTCCGCCGAGGCGGCTGGCGATGTCCACCGGATCGACATCATTACCGCGCGACTTCGACATGGCCTGGCCTTTGTCGTCGAGCGTCCAACCGGGCGTGACCACGCCGCGATAAGGAGGAGTCGCGTGCGTACCCATGGCGCAGAGCAGTGAAGACTGGAACCAGCCGCGGTACTGGTCGCCGCCTTCAAGGTAAAGATCGGAAGGCCAGGGATAGTAGTCGGGCTCATCCGCAATCAACGCCAAGTAGCTCGCTCCGGATTCGAGCCAGACGTCGAAGATGTCAAATTCCTTTTCGAACTTCGCGCCGCCGCAATGCGGGCACTTGGTTCCAGCGGGAACAATGCTGTCGGACTCGGATGTAAACCAGGCATCGGCGCCCGAGCGCGCAAACAGTTCGACGACCTTGCGGTTGATGGCGTGATCGTTGAGCGGCTTGCCGCAGCTCTCGCAGAGAAAGACGGCGATCGGCACGCCCCACACCCGCTGCCGCGAGATGCACCAGTCGGGACGAGTTTGAATCATGTTCGAGAGCCGCTCTTCGCCCCACGCCGGGTCCCATTTGACGTTCTTGATCTCGCTGAGCGTGCGCGTGCGCAGCGTGTCTTCTTTCGACGCGCCGCCGGGCATGGGCGTTTCCATGGAAATAAACCACTGCTCAGTGGCGCGAAAGATCACCGGATTGTGGCAGCGCCAGCAGTGGGGATACGAGTGCTCGGTTTTTTCCGTGTGCAGCAGAGCGCCGCGGCTCTTCACCAGATCGATGATGGGCTGATTGGCATCCCAAACCCGCTTGCCGTCGTATTCGGGCAGGCCGTTGCGCAGGATGCCTTTTTCGTCGACGTTGCTGGTGGCATCGAGGCCGTACTTCACGCCCGTGGCAAAATCTTCAGCGCCGTGCGAGGGCGCGGTGTGGACGACGCCGGTGCCAGTATCCATGGTGACGTAGTCGGCAAGCACGCCGAGAACTTTGCGGTCGAGGAAGGGATGCTGGAACTTGAGGCGCTCAAGCTCTCGTCCGGGGAAGTGAGCCAGTTCGCGCGGGTTGGCGAGCCCGCATTTCTCGGCGGTGTCTTTCGCCAGCTTGGCGGCAACGATGTAGCCCTCGCCGCCGGATTCCAGCGCCACGTATTCTTCGTTGGGATGAAAAGCCACGGCCATGGAGGCGGGCAGCGTCCAGGGAGTCGTCGTCCAGATGATGGTGGAAAGTTTCTTGCCGGCGAGCGCGGCGTCGAGTCTTGCGGGATCGTCGAGCAGCGCGTATTTCACCCAGACGGTCGAGCTGGTGTGGTTTTCGTATTCGACTTCGGCTTCGGCGAGCGCGGTCTCGTCGTGCATGCACCAGTAGACGGCGCGCAGCCCCTTGTAGACGAACCCATTTTCATAAAATGAAAAGAAAGTCTGAAGCACCACCGACTCGTATCCCGGCGTCATCGTGGCGTAGGGCTTGTCGAAGCGGCCAAAGACGCCGATGCGCTTGAACTGCTGCCGCTGCAGGTCGAGGAATTTCTGCGCGTATTTGCGGCACTCGGCGCGGACGTCGGACGGGTGCATCTCCAGCTTCTTGCCGCCGAGTTCCTTGTCGACCTTGATTTCGATGGGCAGGCCGTGGCAGTCCCAGCCGGGTACGTAGGGCGCGTCGAAACCGGACATGGTCTTGGACTTGACGATGAAATCCTTGAGGCACTTGTTCATCGCCGTGCCCAGATGAATCGGTCCGCTGGTGTAGGGCGGGCCGTCGTGCAGAATGTACTTTTCCTTCCCCTTGCGGGCTTGTCGAATGCGCCCGTAGAGGTCCATCTGCTCCCAGCGCTCCAGCATTTTGGGCTCATTCTGGGGCAGGTTCGCCTTCATCGAAAAGGCGGTCTTGGGTAAATTGATGCTGGATTTTAGCTCCATCGGCACTGGCAATGTTCTCCCAACTGATTGAATCTTCTCATTATATAGGGAGTGCCGAAGGGCGCGTCGATTGGGAGTTGCCGCACGGGGAACGAATTCAAAAAGTACTGCTTCCGGTCGGGAAAAAGCGTGTACAATTTTCACCAGATCACAGTCGGCACGCATCTAATGGACTAGAAACATTGGGGCGGTAGGTTCGTCCGTTTTACGAGCGACCTTTGGGGAGTGCTCGCGCATCTAAGTCAGTGGCTCCCGGTACCGTGATCTTGGGTTGCTGCTCGGGAAGATATGCCAGAACTTGAAACGCCGCAGAATCCGCCAGCGCTGGGTCCAGAGCCCGAATTGCATCTCCTCCTAGTGAATCAGACTCTGGACGAGCCTCTGTGGAAATCCCTGTTCCGCAACCTTGACGACTTCTTCTTTCCCAAGAAACTTCCTCCGCTGGTCCTGACCTCGAAGCCCGTCCCAGTGCGCGACATCTGGGGCTTCTACAACTACAAGGGGCGCGGAGTCGCGGGCTCGACCGTTATCCATGTGCTGGCCCTCGCCCTCATCATCGGAGCGACCTACTTGGGACGGAGAATCGTCGACGTTGCCAAGCCAAAGGAAACTGTGTTGTTGATCGCGCCCGATGACCTTCCCGTGCTTCCGCCTTCGAAGACCCAGAGCGGTGGCGGAGGCGGTGGCGGCGATCGTGACAAACTGCAGGCATCTCCCGGCCGTTTACCCAGGCAGTCCATGCAGCAGATCACTCCGCCCGCGGCTGTGATACGCAACCAGGACCCGAAACTGGCAGTCGAGCCGACGATCGTGGTTCCCCCCGACATTCACCTGCAGCAGCCGAGCACGCCCGACCTGGGCGATCCGCTTTCGCGTCTGCCGTCTGTGCCTTCGAATGGAACCGGCTATGGCGGCGGCATTGGCTCCGGTAACGGGGGCGGCGTCGGTTCGGGCGAAGGCCCCGGATACGGCCCCGGTCGCGGTGGCGGCGTCGGAGGCGGAGTGTTTCGCGTTGGCGGTGGCGTTTCCGCTCCGAAAGAGATTTATGCGCCGGAACCTGAGTACTCCGAGGAAGCCCGCAAAGTTAAGCATATGGGTACCGTCGTATTGCAGTTGGTGGTCGGGTCCGACGGCCTTCCGCGTGACATCCGAGTGGTTCGGACTTTAGGATTGGGCCTGGATGAAAAGGCCATAGAAGCCGTAAGAAAGTGGCGCTTCGAGCCGGCCAAGAAAGATGGCAAGCCGGTAGCCGCGCTGGTGAGCGTAGAGGTCGATTTCCATTTGTACTGAGTCGAGCTGCAACGAAAAAGTTTAGGAGCCCAGAAAGCGGCCGCGCAAGCGGCCGTTTTTTAGTGGAGAGACGGGCGTCCCCGCCCGTCCAGCCGTGCGCAGCACGGCTCCCGCCCTACTCCTTCAAATCCACGTGCGCCACATTTTCCACCGGAAGCCCCAGGAACCGCGTTCCCATCCTCTTGAATTTCTCCGCCGAATCCGTAGCAAAGAACGTAAGCTCCATTCGCGCGCTCTTCGTCTCGCCGGAAGACGGCAGCGGCAAGGTCCCTAGTTGGCGCCCCAGATGACGCGCCACCTCCTCGGCCGTCGACTCGGCCGAGTCCACAATCGCGACATGCGCCGGCGCCACGCGCCGCAGCAGCGGCTTGATCAGCGGATAGTGGGTGCAGCCGAGCACCAGCACGTCGGCATTAAAATCGCCCGCGTCTTCCGAGGGAACTCGCGAAGGAACTCGCGCAAATGCTTCCGACAAATAAATCCTCGCCACCTGCTCGGTCACCGGATGCTCCACCCAACCCTCTTCGACCAGCGGCACCAACAGAGGACAAGCCTTCTCGCGCACCGCGACCTCCAGGGCTTCGAGCGCCCGCCGGTAGGCATGGCTGCTGATGGTAGCCTCCGTGCCGATCACCACCACCTTCCGCTTACGAGTGGCTGCCGCCGCGGCCTGGGCTCCCGGTTCGACCACGCCGATCACGTCCACGCCCGCCGCCGCTTTGATCTCATCCAGCGCCAGCGCGGTCGCCGTGTTGCAGGCGATCACCAGCAGCTCCGCTCCCTGCTCCTGTAAATAGCGCACCGCCCCAACCGCGTAATGCGCCACCGTGGCCGCCGACTTCGATCCATAAGGAAGGCGCGCCGTATCGCCGAAGTAGAGGTAGTCGGCGCGGGGAACCCGCTTGACCAGCGCGCTGAGAACCGTCAGCCCGCCCACGCCGGAGTCAAACACACCGATCTTCGGTCTGTGCGGCGGTCTCTGTGGCAAAGGCCCGCTGGGCGAATCCATCTTGCGCGTCATATATCCGCATGATACATGTCTCGCGCGCGGCAGCATTGTTGGTACTGCTTCGGTGGAGCGCCGGGCGTCCCCGCCCGGCTGCCATACCGCAGGACGGGCCAGACGCCCGTCCGTCCACTGTAAGATTCATCGCGCCCTGCCGCCCCCAGTTGCCCGACCCATCCGCCGCCCGTTATCCTTCCGTCATGCCCAGCACTCTTGTCGAATGCGTTCCCAATTTTTCCGAAGGCCGCGACCCGGCCAAAGTCGATGCCATTATCGAAGCCATGAAAATCCCCGGAGTCTATCTCCTCGACCGCGAGATGGATTCCGATCACAACCGCTGCGTGATTACCCTGGTAGGCGAGCGTGAAGCCATCCAGGAAGCCGCCATTCGCGGCGTAGGCAAGGCCGCCGAGTTGATCGACCTCACCAAGCATCAAGGCGCGCACCCGCGCATGGGCGCAGCCGATGTCGTGCCCTTCATTCCAATCGATGGCGTGACGATTGAAGACTGCGTCGCCATGGCGCGCCACGTAGGAGCCGAGATCGCAAAACGCTTCCAGATCCCCGTCTATCTTTACGAAGCCGCCGCCGCCACGCCCGAACGCCAGAACCTGGAAAATATTCGCCGCGGCCAGTTCGAAGGCATCCGCGCCGACATTGCGACCAATCCCGCGCGCAAGCCCGATTTCGGCGAGCCCCGAGTGCATCCCACCGCAGGCGCGACGGTCGTAGGCGCGCGCAAATTTCTGGTGGCCTACAACGTCTTCCTGAACACCCCCGACGTCGACATCGCCAAAAAAATTGCCAAGGCCGTGCGCTTTTCGAATGGCGGCCTGCGCTTCGTCAAAGGCGCCGGATTCCTGGTGCGCGGCCTCGCCCAAGTCTCGATGAACCTGACCGACTTCGAGCAGACTCCCATCCACCGCGTCTTCGAATTCGTGAAACGCGAAGCCGAGCGCTACGGCGTCATCCCCGTTTCCAGCGAGATCGTAGGACTGATTCCAAAGAAGGCGCTGGAGCAGGCGGCGGAATGGTTTCTGCAAGTAGAAAATTTCGATTCCTCGCTAATCCTCGAAAACCGCCTGGCCGCGATCATGGGCGGCAAGATGGCCATCGGCGGCCTGCGCGCCGGAGTCGAGCCCTTCATCGAACAACTAGCCGCTCCCACCGCGACTCCCGGAGGAGGCAGCGCCGCCGCCGCCACCGGAGCCATGGCCGCCGGCCTGGCCAGCATGGTAGCGTCCATGTCGCGCGGCAAGAAAGCGTATCTGCAATACGAAAGCCAGCTCAGCGAAGCCATCGCCCGGCTCAGCCACCTGCGCGAAGAACTCAAGTCCGCCATCGACGCCGACGCCGACTCCTACAACGTAGTCATGAAGGCCTACAAGTCGGCCAAATCTTCCGGAGGCGGCGCTTCCGATGGCGAAGCCGCGATCAGCGCCGCTCTCAAACAGGCAACCAGCGTCCCACTAGGCGTCGCCGAAAAAGTAGTAGAAGTGGCCGAGATCGCGGCCAATCTGAAGCCCATCACCAACCCAAACATGAAGTCCGATCTGACGACCGCAATCGCCCTGGCCAAAGCCGCCCTCGAAGGCGCGCTCGCAAACGTCGAAATCAACCTCGATGCGCTAACCAAAGATTCGCCGAAGGACGAGGCGTTCGTGAATGAAACGCGCAAGCGCGCAGCGGCCCTGAAAGGCTAGAACGTCTTTCATGAACAGGCTTTGAAGGGGCGCGGCTTCAGCCGCGCCGTTTCGAGCCAATAAATACACGGGCTTTAGCCCCTGAGGGAACTGTCCGCCGACTTGGGACCGGATTATGAATCAAGCTTTATCATTGTCCTGACTGCTGGGGCACCCACCGTAGAGACGGGGCTTGCCCCGTCTCCGCCGCGCTCGCGCGGCCCGGGCGTGCGTGGGCACCATAAAGTTATTCATTCCGCCGCCCGTTTCCGGTACGATTTCAACCGATGAGTCCCGCGCGCAAACCGTCCTCGCTGCTGGACACCAGAGTCATCTACTGCGGCGACAATCTCGACCAGCTCGCGAAGCTCCCCGACAACTGCATCGATCTGATCTACATCGACCCGCCCTTCAATTCCAACCGCAACTACGAGGTTTTCTGGGGAGAGACCAAAGAGAAACGCTCCTTCGACGATCGCCACGCCTCCACCCAGGCCTACATCGAATTCATGCGCCCGCGCTGCGAGCAACTCGCCCGCGTCCTCAAGGGCACCGGCAGCTTCTACTATCACTGCGACTGGCACGCCAGCCACTACGTGAAGGTCATGCTCGACCAACTCCTCGGCGAGGAGAACTTCGTCAACGAGATCGTCTGGAAGCGAAGCACCGCCCACAGCGACGCCAGGCAAGGCAGCAAACATTTCGGGCGCCTCCACGATGTTCTCTTCTTCTACGCCGGAGGGGCCGACTACACCTGGAACCAGCTCTACCTCCCACTCTCGGAGGACTACGTCAAATCTCACTACACCAACACCGACGAGAACGGCGAGCGATTCAGATGGGACAACCTCACGGGGCCAGGTGGAGCTGCGAAAGGGAACGCTTTCTATGAAGTCCTGGGCGTAAAAGGCTACTGGCGCTACAAGCCGGAAACGATGGACGCACTGATTGCGAAGGGACGAGTCGCATATTCCGACCAAAGGGGAAAATGCCGGCGCTCAAACGGCTGTTGAAAGACTCGAAAGGAGTTCCGCTCCAGAGCGTGTGGGACGACATGCCGCCCGTCAACTCCCAGGCGAAAGAATCTCTCGGTTATCCAACACAGAAGCCGCTCACCCTGTTGGAGCGAATAATCAAAGCGTCGACCAACGAAAACGACATCGTCCTCGACGCTTTCTGCGGATGCGGGACCGCGCTTGTTGCCGCGCAAAACCTCGGTCGCCAGTGGATCGGAATCGACCAATCACCCACCGCGTGCCGCGTCATGGCGAAGCGCCTGCGCGATATCTGCAAGCTCCACGAGGATGAGAAACTCTGGCGCGTCGGTCGCGGCTTTGTCGTCCGCGATCTGCCGTGGACCGTCGAGAAGCTCCGCAAAATCCCGCCGTTCGAATTCGAGAACTGGGCCGTCATCGCGCTCGGCGGCATCCCAAACAAAGCCCAGGTCGGCGACATGGGAATTGACGGACGCATCTACCCGCTGTCCTCGATCCCGCAGAAAAGCGGCAAAGCGGCGGGTGAACTCGACTTCATGGACGTCTGGTATCCCCTGCAGGTGAAGCAGAAGGACAAAGCAGGCAGGCCCGATATCGATATGTTCGAAGCCGTGATGATGCGAGAGAACCGCACCAAGGGCTATTTCGTTTCCTTCGACTTCACCACCGACGCGCTGCACGAGATCGGAGCCTTCTTCAAGCGCGAGCACCGCACGATCGTCCCGCTAACTGTCCAAGAAATTCTCGACGAGACGATCGCGCAAAAGCTGGCGTGACCCTCAGTGAAACTGTCTGGCTTTGACTTTTTCATCACGCCGAACCTGCGATGAAAATTGTTGACTTACAACCCGCCGTGCGGGAAAATGGAATTCTGATTGGGGCGGTTTCGAGGTGCGTCCGTGAGGCAAGACGGACCTCGAAGCTGCCCCAAAGCCATTTTCAGCGCTCTTTGACAACCGTAAGTCATTGGTTCTGAAAGAATTTAGCTGTAAGTGCTTTAAACTCAAAGATTTTGCGGGAATTTCCTCCTAACCCTATGATTCCAATAGCGAGGGGGGAGGGGGGGTACCCCCCTCCCATACTAGTTGGTTAGTACCTTTGAAGTAAACAGTGCTGGCGCGAGGACGCGGCGCTGATCCGCCGAGATCGAGAAGCTATCGGAGCGATGGATGAAAGTCCGATCGGGTCTGGCGCATCGGCAAAGCTCGGTCCTGACGGCAAGCGCAAGCTCCCGCGATTCGAGCGTTCTAAGACCATGCGGGAAGGAGACGCAACGCAGTTACCGCCCTGCCTTCGGAATTAGGGACTACAATGGTTCGGAACAGGTGAAAGACCGCCGCAGCTAAAGATCGAAGATCGCCAACGCGCGGTCTGTGGCTTGCATCTAAACGTTGCAGATCGACTCTGCCGGCCCATTTTGGGGATTTCGTTTCGAGAATTGCATTTTGAGGACTTCTATGAAGAAATTTTGTTTTGCGGTTTTGCTTCTGTGCGCAACGGTTGGCTATGCCATGCCGATCGCATCGTCGGCGCGTTCCATGGTGCCTTCTGAAATTCAGCAACTGATCGGCGTCGACTACCGCGCGCTTAAGGATTCGCCCACCGCGCAGGCGCTCAAACAACAAGTCCTGCCCGACAATCTGAAGGAACTCGAGACCGCGCTGAAAGGCATCGGCATCGACTCCGAGCACGATCTCGAGCAGCTCAACTTTGCCTCTTTCCGCACCGAGAAAAAGGGCATTGAAACCATCGGCGTGGCCGCGGGATCGTTCTCCGCCAAAGCCGTCCTCAAGAAGCTGCGGCTCAAGAAGATCACGGGCACCAAATACGGCACCGCCCGCATTTATCCGATGGACAACGGTATGGTGATGACCTTCCTCGACGACAACACGCTGGCCTTCGGCACTTCCGCGTCGTTGCGCAGCGCGCTCGATGCCCGCGACGGCAAGCGCCCCTCGCTCGATTCCAATCCGGTCATGACGGACCAGATGTCCGCCGTCGATGGTGCGCCCGTCTGGAGCATCCTCGACCAGAAGGGAACCCAGGCCATGATGTTTTCGGCGATCGGCGATGCCGCCTCCAAGGTTGGCGACTACGAAAGCGTCAAGAAGCGCATCCTGGCTTCTCGCTACACCATGAGCTTCCAGAGCGGAGTGAACTTCGATCTGAGTGTGCTCACTTCCGACTCGATGACGGCGGCCACGCTTTCCACGGTCTTCAAGGGCGTGATGCTTTACAAGAAGCTCAAGGCCAGCCCGATCGAAAAGACGGCCATTGACGCCACCACCGTCGACTCCGACGGCTCGAACCTGCAAGTCCACTTTAAGAGCGACGACCAGAAATTTCAGTCCCTCATGAGCTCGCCGCTGTTCGCGGCCCTATCGCACTGACGTGCTCGCACTGACGTTGGGCACGAATCCGAAGCAGAAACAGAAAACGTCCCGGATGTCCTCCGGGACGTTTTCTTGAAATGGGGCGAAGCGAATGAGAGTCCTGGTTACAGGAGGAGCGGGTTACATCGGCAGCGTGGTTTCGGAAGAGCTGTTGCAGGCCGGACACGAGGTTGTGGTGTTCGATAACCTCAGTCGAGGCCATCGCCAGGCAGTGCCGAAGAACGCGGAACTGGTAGTCGGCGACTTGGCGGATCGCGCCTTGCTTGACCAGCTACTCCAGTCGCGTGCGATCGATTTTCGCGGCTTCGATGCCGTCATGCATTTTGCCGCCCTGATCGAAGCGGGCGAGTCGATGAAGGCCCCCGAACAATTCTTCCGCAACAACACCGCGAATGCGCTGACCCTGCTCGAAGCCATGCTCGCGGCCGGGGTAAAGCGCTTCGTTTTCTCGTCGACAGCGGCGCTCTACGGCAATCCCGAGCGCACTCCGATTGCAGAGGACGATGCCCTCCATCCCACCAATGCCTACGGCGAGTCGAAGCTGCTGGTCGAGCGCATGCTCCGATGGTTCCACCAGATCCACGGCCTCGGCTACGCCAGCCTGCGCTATTTCAACGCTGCCGGAGCGTCCCGTCCGGACCAAGGCGAAGCCCACCAGCCGGAGACGCATCTGATTCCCCGGATTCTCGAAGTCGCTCTCGGCTGCGTGGAACACGTGAACATTTTCGGCACCGACTATGCCACGCCCGACGGCACCTGCATCCGCGATTACATCCACGTCAGCGACCTGGCGCGCGCGCATCTGCTGGCTCTCGAAGCGCTGGCGCCCGGGAGTTCCAGCCCGCTGATCTACAACCTGGGTAACGGACAGGGTTTCAGTGTGCGCGAGGTGGTGGAGGTGGCGCGGAAGGTCACCGGGCATCCGGTTCCGGTGATCGAGTCGCCGCGCCGTGCGGGAGATCCCGCGGTGTTAATCGCCAGCTCCGAAAAAATTCGCCGCGACCTGGGTTGGCAGCCGAGATTCCCCGATTTGAAAACGATTGTGGAAAGCGCGTGGCAGTGGCATCGCACCCATCCTGACGGATATCTGACGTGAACATGGCAAAGAATCAAGACGTGACCGGCTGGAATCAGTCCCCAGGACTGCTGCCCGACGGTCCCAACTGTGGATTTGCCTGCCAGGTTCGATAAGGCGAACGCGGCGCATCCCTCAGCGTTGGAACTTCTGGCTGCGCATCGTACATGTCTCGGCTCGCGCCCAGGCTTAGTGGCATAGTCTCCGTGCTCGCGGCCTGGTCCGATCCGGCGTAGGTGAATTGCGGTACGATCTGTTGGAGTTGGGCGAGGATCGAGGCGCGCTTGCCGAGCGACATGGCGGTATAGAGTTCATCGAGGCCACGTTTCAACGCCGGCCAGGCGAGCTTTGCACTCTCCGTACAAGCGATCTTGGCACAGGCGCTTGGAAGAACCCGTTCGTTCGGATAGAAGAGTTCCTCGAAAAGCTTTTCGCCCGGACGGAGTCCGATGAACTTGAATTCCTGGCGGGATTTGCCGGAGAGGCGAACCAGAGTTTTCGCCAACTCCGCAACCCGAAGCGGCTTTCCCATGTCGAGCACCAGGATGTCGCCGTGCCGGCCGATCGCAAAGCCCTGCAACACCAGGCTGACCGCCTCCGAAACGGTCATGAAAAAGCGGGTCATGTCAGGGTGAGTGATGGTGATGGGCTGGTTTTGACGAATCTGTTCCTGGAAGAGCGGAATCACGCTGCCGCTCGATCCGAGGACATTGCCGAAGCGGACCGACACACAGCGCAGCCGCTGCCCGGGCCAGGCTGCGAGAATCAATTCTCCCACCCGTTTGGTGCAGCCCATGACGTTCGTTGGGTTCACCGCCTTGTCGGACGAAATCATCACGAAGGCCGCGCAATTCGAACTCTGCGCCACGTTCAGCAACGCCAGCAGGCCGAAAACGTTGTTGCCGACCGCCTCCTCCACATTGGCTTCCATTACGGGCACGTGCTTGTACGCGGCGGCATGGAAAACGATTTCGACCCCGTAGGTCAGGAATATTTTGCGCATGCGTTCCCGGTTGCAGAAGTCGGCGACACAAAATACCTTGTGCTCGTCACCGTCGCCGCTGGCGAGTTGATTCTGCAAGTGAAAGATCCCGGTTTCATTCTGGTCGAGGCAGAGAAGAAGTTTCGGTTTGTACGTCCTGATTTGCCGGCACAGTTCGCTGCCGATGGACCCTGCGGCGCCGGTGACCATGACCACGCGGTTCCGAATATGCTCGCGCACCGATTCCAGATCGAGGTCGACCGGGATACGCCCCAGCAGATCCGTAAGTGAAACCTCTCGAGCTTGTTGCAGGGTAACTCGATCCGCGATCAGTTCCGCCATCGCGGGGACGGTTCGGAAGGCCGCGCTCGCCTCCTTGCAGATGTCCACCAAACGCTGCATCTGGGCCTGGGTGGCCGATGGAATCGCAATCAGGACTTCGTCGATTCTCTGCTGCACAGCTACTTTCGCCAGCGCCTCGACGGGGCCAAGCACCGGCACGCCCAGAACCCGCAGCCCTTTTTTCAGGGGATTGTCATCGACACAGCCGATCACCCGATAGCCGGTCTCCACCTCCTGGGTTTCGCGAATGATCATTTGCGCGGCATGTCCCGCACCCACCAGCAGTAAACGCTTCGAGGCCGAGTCTCGCCGCACCGTTTCCGCCAGCAGGCGGGAGAGTACGCGGACGCCGGTCAAGAGCGTAAAAGTGATCAACGCCTCCAAAGCATAAATCGACAGCGGAAAGACTTTCAGTTCCAACCCATAGCGCACGATGACTAGAAAAGCGAACGAACCGGTGAGGACGGCTTTCAATACGTCCGCGGCATCGGCGATCCCGGTATAGCGCCACCAGCCATGCATAAGATTGAAGAAGGGCATGACCGCGAGGCGAACGATAATCAGTATGGGAGCGGCGGTCCACAGCAGGCTCGGGTCCGGCATCTGGAACTCGAAGCGCAGAAGCCAGGCGCATAGCAGAGAGCACAGGATAAGGCCCAATTGCAGTACCAGCACCAATAGCGAACGGCAACGCAACAGCGCCGGGGACTTCCTATTGATTGTTTTCATAGCACCACTAGGACACTTCCTTAGTTGTGGACAGTTATTCTGTTGATCGGCGCGAGCGGGCAGTTCCTTGAGTGGAAGGCCCTATTGGATTGGCAGGGTAGGGCGACGCGGCGGTTTCTGGCGTTGGGCGGCCCGCATGGGAGACGAATGGCGGCACTAGTGGTGCACGCCTTCCGTCTTGAGCACTCTCCACAGGGTGAGGGCGATGATCTTCAAGTCCAGACGAAGCGACTGCGCTTCCATGTATTCGGCGTCGTAACGAACCTTGAGTGGAATCTCCAACTCATCGCGGCCATTGACTTGCGCCCAGCCGGTAATCCCGGGAACCAGGCGATGCACGCCGCGACGGGTGCGCAGCCCGACCAGATCGTTCTGATTGAAGAGCGCGGGACGAGGTCCCACCAGGCTCAGATCGCCCCGCCAAACGCTGGCCAGTTGCGGCAATTCATCGAGGCTCGTCTTACGCAACAGGGCTCCGACCGGAGTTAGATAGCGCTCCGGTTGCTGCAACAAATGGGTCGCCACCTGCGGCGCGTTGACGCGCATCGTCCTGAACTTGGGCATGACAAAAAAACGATTGTCTTTTCCCACGCGCCGCGACCAATGCAGGGCGGGGCCGGAAGACGTTAAGCGCACGGCGGCCCAGCAAAGCGCCAGGAGAGGACTGGACAGGATCAGGAGCGTTCCCCCGAGAACCAGATCCATGCCTCGCTTCCAGGCCGGCAGCCGGTACTCCGAAAGATGGAAAGTTGTGGTGACCATGACAGGAAGAGCCGCTCGATGTGCAGGAGGCTATGTTTTCCGGGAAGCTGTGGGGTGCAGAATCCGGAACCTACGAGGCCGAAGCCCGGGTTCTCGGAGGCGCGCCCGGCCCCTTGATCACGCGCTTATCGGAACTCAGGTAGTACTCCGCGCGCTTCGAGTAATCGCGCACCCTCACCGCGAGACGAACCAGAAGTTTGCTGGCGCGGCTCTTGCCAAAATAGTCGTAGGCTTCGTTGAATGCGATGAGGGCGTTGTGCAGTTCTCGAAGAGAACTTTGCGGGGTCTGATTGACGCTTTGACTCCCGAAGTGAACGATCTCCGCGCAAGGCGTGTAATGCACCAGGTAGCCCTTTTGCCGCAGCATGAAGTTGTAGGCCAAGTCGGAGACAAAGAGCTGGAAACGTTCGTCCAGCATGCCCGCATTCTCCCAGGTAGAGCGCCGGACCACATAGGCAGTCGTGCCAATACTGTCCACCGGTTGTGCTTTCGAGTAGTCGAAGTCGGTGGCATAGTAACGATCCGTGAGGCGGCTTCGAGGAAACAGTTTGTGCCAGTTGAGGGCTTGCAGCACCATGGTGGAGGGTCCAGAAAAATGGCGAATGCAGTGTTGCACCGAGCGGTCGGGGTTCAGCAGCTTCGGACCGCAGGCCGCCACCTGGGGATTCTCGTCCATGTAGGTGACCAGCGCTTGAAAAGCATTGCCGATCAGCAGGGTATCGCTGTTCAAGTGGCAGGCATAGCGCGCCCGCGACATGCCCATCCCGAGATTGGTGTTTCTGACATAGCCCTGGTTGGTCCGGTTCCGGACGAGGATGACGTCGGGGAACGCTTCGGCCACCATGTCCGCGCTGCCGTCCCCGGAATTGTCATCGATGCAGATCACTTCAAAGGCGATGCCGCGCGTGTGCTCGTAAATCGAAGAAATACAATCGCCAAGCAAGCGAGTGGTGTTGTAGTTGGGGATGATGACAGTCAGGTCCAACAGAGGTTCCATCGATTTCTCCTGTTCTCTATTGCAATGTCACGATTTCGGGGTCGTTGTCTCGATGCCGTTCTTTCGATACTCGGCGGGCGGGAATGCCAACCACGGTGCTGCCGGGTTCGACCGAATCCACCACCACCGAGTTCGCGCCGACGGTCACGTTGTCGCCTATGTGGATTCCGCCGAGAATCTTCGAGCCGGCGCCGAGCACGACGTTGTCCCCGACCTCGGGACGCAGTCTGAAATCAAAACCCAGATCCATTCTCTTGGCGCCCAGCGTGACGCCCTGGAGGATGGTTACGTTGCTGCCGATGCGCCATGCTCCAATCACGGTCCCCGACGGGTGCGGGAAGAAAATCCCCGGCCCAATCTGGCAGCGCGGCGTAACCTCCAGGCCAAAGAGCACAATATTGAGATAGGTCAACAGTTCCGGCAGGACAGGAATCCGCCCCAGCATGGCCGCCCGGCTCCCGCGGCAGAGCACGATGGGCAGAAACCGCGGATGCAACAGGCGGCGCAGGAATGCGAGGAAGTTCGGCCGCGCATCCAGCCGGCCCTCGAGCTCGGCCTGGCGGGCGAGATCGCTATATAGAAGCTGCTTTATGTTTTCCATGAGGATTGGCCCCGCGATTCTTTGCCTTGCCGGGAATTGCGCCGGTCGCGAAAACCTACTGGCATTCCCGGTACAGCGCCAGCGTCTCGGCTCCGCACTTCTGCCAGCTGTATCGCGCCGCGACTCGAGTACCGCGTTCCCGCGCTCGCTGGCGGGCTTTATCGTCATTCATCGCTTCGAGCAATGCTCGCTCGAACGACCCTTCGTTCTGAGGATTGAAATAAAACGGGGCATCCTGGCAGATCTCCGGGAGCGAAGACGTGTTGCTGACCAGCGCCGGGCATCCCGCTGCCATGGCTTCGAGCGGAGGAAACCCGAAACCCTCGCACCACGATGGGTAAACGAACAGCGTGGCGCCGGCGTAGGCTTCGGCGAGGAGCGTGTCCGCCATCTGCGGTAAGACAACCAGGCTGCTTGCAACCCCCAGTTCCTCCGCCAGCGCCCGTTCTTCCGAGGTCAACGGGCCGCCGCCCGCCGCCAGCAACAGCATGGATTTGTGCAATCCCGTGGCGCGAAACGCGCGCAACAGACCGTTGAAGTTCTTGTAGGCCGCGCGGCGTCCCACAAAGAGCAGGTATTCTCCAGGCGCCTGTCCGCGCAACTCGGCCGCCGCCGCCTCCGATCCCTGCAAGCGAGCGAGGCCGTGGTGAATCACCCGCGTTTTCGCCCGGTCCACGCCGTAGAACTGCAGCAGGTCCCGCCGGCTGGACTCCGACACACAGATGATCGCGTCCGCCTCGGCATACTGGCGGCGCTTGAAGCGGATGTTTTGATTCGCGTTCGGAAAGAGGTGGGGAAAGCGTTCGACGGTGCAGTCGTGGTGGGTGACCACGGTCCGCCGCGCCCGGACCAGCGGTATGCTGCGATACAGGGTGGGATGATAGATGTCGAGCCGTCCGGCAAACGGCGCCCGAACGTTGCTCAGCACTTCGTTCACGATGTATCTCGGCCTTCCGCGCTTAAGGAACCCTCCACAACTTACAACGTGCGCCTGCGCCTCGGACAACTGGCGGAAGGGGTAAGTCGTGGCGCCGATTCCCAGCCACAGTTCCGCGCGCACCTCGGAGGCGCCCGCGAACGACCGGATCAATTCGTAGTAGTAGCGCGAAGCTCCGCCCGCGTCTTGCAAAGAGAAAAGTTGATGGTCGTAGAGAATGCGCATGGGTGAACTCCATCGTGGGGATGAGCGAGGCGAGAGGGATCTTGCCCGCCTCGCATTTGGGGTTGGCGGTGCGGCGCGGCGGCGGCAACGCGAATCAGGTGGCGAAGATGATGGCGAAATCGCTGCGGATTTCTCCGGTTGAACATGTAGTGGCGTTCGGCGTCGCAGACGAGCGCGAAGTCGCGCCGGTGGCGTTCGTTACTCGCGTCAAACTGCTCATAGAAGCGCGCGTCGAGGGCGAACTCGAGAAGGCCGCCACCCATCGGACGGATTTCCGCTGCCGGGAAAAACCGCCGCACCACCGGCAGTACCTCGGAGGAGCGCACGCACTCGGATGGATCGGCCCGCAGCAGGTGCGATTTGGGAGAGATATGCACGACGCCGAAGTCGAACGCCGGGCGGCGGGAAACGCGGCGCGTGGCCCGCGCGATGCGCTGCTTCCATCCCGGCCAGTGCGGCCGATCTTGGCACGCCGCGGCCGTGTGCAAGCGCGTGAGCGCGCGGAAGATCGCGGGATGACGATGCCAGCAGGTGCCGGTCCGCGCGCGCAGTTCCGGGGGAACCAGAAACGCAGCCGCATTGATGAGCTCAAGCTGGCGCGGGCAATGGTCCTGATAGTCCGGACCGACGTACTCGCACGAAAAGAACACCCCGCCGGGCTTGAGCGTCTTCCGCACGCCAGCCAGTACGTCTTCGAGGTGGCTCAGGTGGTGCAGCGCCCCGTTCGCGATCACCAGGTCGTAGCGCTCCGCCTCCCACGCGCGGGCGTTGATGTCCGCGACCTCATAGCGGGCGGACGTAAGGCCGGCGTCGGCGGCCAGTCGCTGCGCCATGGCAATGGCTCCGGGAGCGATGTCGAGCCCGCAGCAGTCCGCGACCTCGGGCAGCCGCGGCAGGAGAATCCGCTCGACCACCCCGAATCCGCAGCACAGGCTCAGGACCTGGCGAATACGGCGCCCCGCGAGGTGGCGGTTGACGAGGAGGTCCCACAGCCAGGTGGAGCTGTGGCGATAAGGCTCGACCGTGTCCTGGCCGTAGGCCGTCGCAAGGATGTACGGCCGTGTAATGGGCGAGTAGAGAAAACCGCCCGTGGTTTCGTCCGGCGGTTTGCGCCCGGACCAGAACCGGGACACTTTTGCAGAATTGAGGGTCGTTGCAGCATGGACAGTCATGGATGAGCCTCTTGGCGGAGAGAATGGTCCGGGGAGCTGGCTGCGGCGACGATGGCCAAATAGGAAATCGTGATCGCCACGCATGCCGGCGCAAACGTATCGAACATGAGCGTAACAAAGTACTGAGCGTCGAGAGGCAGGGCCGCGATGTGGATGCTCGTAGCGAGCAGGGAGACAAAAGCAATCACGCCGATCTTCGGCCGGGAGAAAAACAGCTTGCGCGCAAAAGATACCGAGTATCCGATGAACATGGAATAGAAGAATCCGCCGGCTCCGCCGAAATAGATGTGGCCGGCAACGTAGAAACAGGTGTTAGGTCCAACGACGGTTCCGGGGGTGTTCTGTCCCGCCAGCAAGCCAACCATCGTGTATCCGAGGGGCTCGCGATAGGGCACCAGACGCAACATGCCCAAAATAGGATTGAGCATATCTGTCAGATAGGTCAGCGGACCATACTGAGCAAAATGGGCAATGACGTTGGGATGATAGTAGTGCAAGACCATGTCCCCGTAGAACAAGATGCGCACCAGAAGGCGCGTTGCAGCTTCACCAATCCCAGCGCCTCCCTCGATGTACAGGACAGCGACGGCCCACGTCACGGCCGCCACCATGACCGGCTTCGTCCATTGTTTCAGGCGAGCGGTCGCGCCCCAGGCCCGAAACGCCTCATGATGAGTCAGGGAGGCCAGGATAAAGACAAACAACAGCACCGCGCTCTTGGAGCCACTCAGACCGGTGATGCCCACCTCGACGAGCGCAACCGACAGCCACCACCTTTTGTGACGGCCGCAGGCATACAGAACCAGGGCCGCGCACGGGACAAAAACGCCAATTCCGTCGTTGATCCGCTTGACCGCGCCCAGGCCTCCGACAAACGTATCGACCTTCGCCGTCCCCGCACGACTGTCAAAGATCGGAAATCCGGCCGTAGCGCCCAGATACAGATTTGCCCCCAGAGCGAGCAGAAAGAGCAACGCAGTGGCGCCTTCGAGGACGTCGAGGTCTTGGGGAAAAAGAGCAAGGCACGTTCTCCCCGCCCCCTTCGCAGGCGCCGGCGAACGCCGGGGAAGCTTGTTCCGGGAGAAGCCGAGGAAAAACGCTATTTGAAACGAAAAGAATTGAAACCACCACCTGCGATCATCGACGACATTGACCATTAAGACGGATGCAAAGATCGCGGTGACGAGCGGAATATTAAAAGGATCGAAGATGGAAAATATATAACGGCGGTATGCCAGCACATAGATCGCCGTGAAGAGCGCGGCGCTCCAGAATAAATTCGCGAATTCCAGTCTGGATAATAAGGACGGCATTGGCGTTACACGAGAAAGCGCAGGTCGCGGTACTTTATCGCTTGCCGGAGATTGTGAACGCGGCAATAGGCTTGCGCGAGCCAGGTGTGGATCCCGCGTCCTTCGTGCAGAAGGCGGAGCGAGTTTACGTTCTCGCGGTGCCGCCAGAGTTTAGTTTCCAAGGTTTCCCGCGCGAAACGGGATAAATCATGCTGGACGGTGCAGTTCAAAACCGCGAACTGGCAATTCGTCTTGCCGTATTCCCGCATGAAGAAATTGTCGGTGCCATAAAACCGGAGGCGTTCGTCGTACCCCGGAAACTCTTCCCGGAGGTACGATACGGAGATTGCCATGCCGCTGTTGATCGCGGTGCGGTGACGCGCCCGCATGAGCCCGCTCCGCTTTTTCTTCCAGCAGAAACCTTGGCAGCCATAAAGATTCGCGGGACTGACGATTCGCCCGTGAGAAATGACGAGCGGCAGGAAAAGCGGGATATCGGGGTGCTCGGTTCGGGCGCATTCCAGTTCGGCAAAGAACGCCGGATCGACTTCGGAATCGCAGTCGAACAGGACCAGGCAGTCGAAAGCTCCCGCCGTCTCCAGTTTCAGATAGCGATGAATGATCCGGTTGTAGACCGACGCCAAGCCCGGGTTAGCGGCATCGTGAAAGTACGCCGCCCGTGGTAAGGAGCGCCCCAGCCATGCGGTTTGTTCCTCGTCCGCAGGCTCGGGGCTGTTGTCCCAAACCACGACCAGGGAATCCTCCAGGGCCTTCCGGCAAGCGGCCAGCGAACGCAGCGTCTCCGAGGCGCTGCAATCGCGCCGGTAGAGCACAACCAGAATGAGCAGGCGCACCGGCTAACCCCTCCAAGCCAAGCGCATGCGCCGCTTCAGCCCTTGCACCTTGAAGTAGCCATACGATGCCAATACGTAGGGATACCCATGATTCTTGCGAATGATCTGAAAGACTTCGAAAAACCTGCGGCCACTGTGGGAGAGGCCATCTGTGCTGTGGTTCGCAACAATCGAATCGAACAGCCTGACCCGGTTGCGGCGCAGAACCATCTTCTGATTGACGTCAAAATCCGAGTACACCTGATAAGCGAGATCGTAGCGAAGGAAAGCATCGCGCCGATAAAATGTGCCCTGATGATGCAGGGTGTTCGCCAGCCTGAGCCTCCAGTCGTTGCGCGGAACGAAGGAATCCTGGTGGTCGAGGAGGACGCGGAAGCTGGCTATGGCGGTGCCGTCCTCCCAGCACTCTTTCAATTCGCGGGAAGGAATGCGGATCAGCGTGTCGCCCAGGTTCAGGTGCAATAGAAACCTGCCAGACGCCACCTCCACCGCTTTGTTCATCGCGTCGTACACCCCGCGATCAGGCTCGCTCATCCAGTATTCGATGCCATCGTCGAACTTGCGAAGGACATCGACCGTGCCGTCCTCGGACGCGCCGTCCACGACGATCAACTCGTAGTCGGTGCACGGCTGGCGCAACACGCTTTCGACGGTCTCGGCGATTCTCCCGCAGCCGTTTCTTACCACCACAAGAATGCTGACCATGGGTTCCCGGACCGGCGGGCGCCCAATTCCTCCCCGGACCCGCGCCCCGCCTTCGATTCTCCGCAGTTCTCGATTTTTCATAAATCACTCGAAGCCGCTCAAAGATGTGCCGTCGGACCTTCGGGGCATCCGTTGCGTACTCCTCGAAACAGCCGGACATTCTCGATCGCGCGGTCCGCTTCCCGCCCGGACAGGAGGGCTGCGCGTCGCAGGCGTCGATGAATCCCGCGGATCATTTCCATGGCAAGACCGGTTCCTTGGGCGGTAAAGCAGTTCGGGCAAATTGGGTTTTGATCTTAAGAAAATCGAGGGCGGCAACGGGCCCGTAGAACAAGCGTCCAACCGCGGCGCCGGCCAGTCCCAAGCGGGGGATGAAGAAAACCACGCCGGCTAACGACAAGATGCCGCCGGCGATGCTCAGGATGGGCACCAAACGCACGTGGCCGAACGCCCGTAGCGTATGTCCTGCTCGCGGTCCTCGCCGTGGCGACGCTTGATTCTCGCCATCAACATGATTCCGCATTACACGCTTGCCTATTGATACCAGCAACGTGGCAGGGGTAACGGCCCCCGACCGGGCACGTTGTCCCGGTCCTGGAGATGCGGGAAATCGCTTCTTCGCCGTGTCCCGTCCGCGCGTTTCTTGTTGTAGAAGGTGAACTCCATCACTCTGGGTATCTCCATGCCGCTCTTGCTTAAGCTGCCGCAGCAATTGTTTGGATGGATGTGCGCGACATGAAACTTGCGCAAGATTTTTTCGAAACATGCCCGGTAGAGTCCGCACACGAATGGGTCGAACATCTTTTCCATGAAATGAAATTCGATGACCATAATCCTGAAAGCATCGAGGATCTGGAGGGGCGCGCCGATGATCGCTTCATACTCGGACCCTTCGATGTCCATTTGGAGCAGCAAATCGCCGCCATAACCGGGCAAGTACTTGTTTTTCCACGATTCCAGGGTAAAAGAGTTTTCCGTGTCGCAGGCGCCAACGAACTTCTTGTCGAAGGTAAACTCCGGCCGCTGGATGGGGGGCGATTCCACCGAATAGTCGGCCAGGAACGACTTTATGTTAAGAGACGCAAGATGGTTCTCGAAATCCGACAGTGCGCCCACCCCGGGGGAGAAGCAATACTCTAAACCGTCGAGGTCGTCCGGGAGCAAGTATCCTCCGTCGGACTCGGCTCCGATTCGAATCAGATCCCTGCCGCAATCGAGCGGATGGAGACGCCCGATCAGATCGCCGATGTCGGAGTTTCGCGTTTGTCTTGTTACATTCACTCCCAGTGCGAACGCGGCATTGATAACTCGGTCCTTCATAGGTGTTTCCCCCGCTTGCGCAATGGAACAGGTGGTTTCAACCGGAACCCCCTTCCCGGCTTCAACCCTCGCCAGCGCCGGCGCAGCCGGCGACAATCGGCAGGACAGAAGCGCTGCATCTCAGCGCTGCATCTCAGGATGTCTCCAGTGCGGCCAACTGGGCCCGCGATTGAAACGCCATACGCGCAGCAATCAAATATGGAACGGATAGAAACAAGGAATAAGCGATCCGCCCCAGCGCAGCGCCTACCAATCCGAAGGCGGGCACCAGGACCGCCATAAGCAAAACCAGCAGAATGCCCGATCCGAAGTTCAGGCCTGCGATGAATCGCACTCGGCCGAATGCGAGCAGCGTGTAATGGGGCACCACATTTAGCGCCATTAATGCGTACGCCACCGCGAGCAAGGCAAGTGCAAGGCGGCCCTCGCCTGCGACTTGCTTTCCCATCCAAAAGGTCAGAAGGGGTTTGCCAAATACAATCAGAGGCAAGGCGAGAACAAGCGATAGCGCCAAGCTGATCAGCGAGGCGAGACGGAAGACCCGGCGCGGCCCCGCAATCTCCCCAGCCTCCTGGCGGGAGCTGATATGCGGAAACACAAAGTTGAAAGCGGCGGCCGCCAAGCCATGGATCGGCTGCGCCGCCTGCACGCACAGTACATAGATGGCGAGCGGGGCGGTTCCCAGCATGGCCGCGATCAGGAAACGGTCCGCATAGGTGAACACGACTCCGGCCAGCGCCTGCAGCCAGCTATAACAACCGAAGCGGAAAACCTCGGCGAGCGCCTGTTTTTCGAACGTCGGAAACGGGTTCCGCAGACCGGCCACGCGCCGGGCAGCGGCGGCCTGCAGAACGGCAATCAGAGCCGACCAGTATAACGTCGCCAGCATGATCGCGGTTACTCCACGGCCCTGCGCGGCGAGCGCCACCGCCGAGACGACGACGATCGTGCGGAGAAAGACATTCAGTTTGACCGGCGGTCCGTAGCGCTCGAAAGCGCGCAGCGCGCCCACGAAGACGCTCTCGATGGAGCGAATGGCGAGGATGACCGCGCTGATGCGGATGGCCCGCAGGCAGGCGGCGTGGAACTCGGGCTCGATTTTGAAAAGGCAATCGACCGCGTAGGGCGCGCCGGCCCAGACCAGCAAACCGAACAGTCCCCCCAAGAAGGTGTTAATGGTCAGGGTGGCGCGGATCGTGCGCTCGACCCCGGCGGGGTTGTTCTGGCCGCGGTAGGCGGAGACGTATTTCACGGCCGCGTCGCCAAATCCGGCGCTGAGGGTCCCCATGCTGCCCAGGATCGTGCTCACCAGCATCCAAACGCCGTATTGCGATAGTCCCAGTTTATGAACCAGGAAGGGCGCCGCCGCGAGCATGGACAGGGGCTGCGCGATGTACTCGGCGACGTTGTAAATCGCGTTTCCGGCGCTCTTGCGGAAATTCCGCGAGGTCCGCAGCGCCTGGAATGCGGTCGCGGCGGATGACCGCCGGAAGGTCCGGGCTGGCAGATCCGCGAAGCCCCGGAGGGCGCGAACGGAGTTGGACATTTGCGATCTACGCACTGGCCCGCTGGGCGCTCGCCCGCGCGGCGCACTGCATCTGGGCATCAATCCAGGCGTAGGTCTTGGCTAAGCCGGTCTGCAGCCGCATCGTCGGTTCCCAGCCGAGTTCGGCGCGGATCAGCCGATTGTCGGAATTGCGGCCGCGAACACCCATGGGGCCGGAGACGTGGTTGATCGTCAATTTCTTTCCCGCAATCCCCATGATCATCCCGGCCATCTGGTTGATGGTGACCATCTCCTCCGAGCCGATGTTCACCGGACCCGGGAACGCCGACTCCATCAGGCGCCGCACGCCGTCGACGCACTCGTCGATATAGAGGAAGGAACGCGTCTGCTCGCCATCCCCCCAGATCTCGATCGCGCCGCCATCGGCCGCGGCGGCCACCTTGCGGCAGAGTGCGGCCGGCGCCTTTTCCCGTCCTCCCTGCCAGGTGCCCTCGGGTCCGAAGATGTTATGGAACCGGGCCACCCGCACCTCCAACCCATGGTTCCTGCGAGAACGCAAAGTAGAGGCGTTCGCTGAAGAGTTTCTCCCATCCGTATTCGCTGTCCGGGGCGGCCGGGTAGGCCGTTGAACTCGCCGCACTTCGGGTTCCTCGGGTCCTCCTGGTTATACGCGGGATAGATGCAGGCCGAGGACGAGTAAAATATCTTGCCGACGTTCTTCTTGACGCCAAAGTCGGCCATGTGCAGGTTGATCATTGCCGAGTTGTGCATCACGTGGGAATCGTTGTTCCCGGTGAAGATGTAGCCCGCCCCGCCCATGTCGGCGGCCAGTTGGTAGGCTTCGTCGAAACGCCGATCGAAGATTTTCTCCCAACTTTCGCGCTCGCGCAGGTCGGCGACCACAAAATCATCGGCAGCTGTCGGGCTGAACTCCGGATGCTTCAGGTCCACGCCGCGGACCCAATAACCGTCCCGCTTCAAACTCTTCACCAGATGACTGCCAATAAAACCGCCCGCGCCACAAACCAGTGCTCTTTTGACTGACATATGCCTCCTTTGAGAATTTTGAATCATTGCGCCATTGCGCGATTGAACCGGGCAGACCCCAACTGGCGGACCGCGTTGCCGACAGCCGGCCGGGCAGGCTGCCGAAAACCAGTCAGAGACTGGAAAAGTTCTGGATCAGTTACTGTTTAAGCGTTCCGGCACTTCGGCGGTGGTCTCAGGAGCCGGACAAGCGTCTTGAAGCGGTGTTCGGTTGCCGGGTCCAGACGCATTTGGGCGAAGGCCGCGGCCATGATCGCATACGCCCACGGCTCCGAGAAACCCAAGAGCCATCGTTCCTAAGATAATCAGGCTGCGGTTCGGGGAAGATTTCCGGTCCGGTTCTATGGCGGGATCGAGGACTTGGATCACGGCAGCGGTTTTTGCCTCATCGAGTCTGGCGGCTTCATACTGTTTTGCCAGCAGCTCGAAGATGGTCTCGGCGTACTTCACATCGCGCAATCTGCGGACATACTGCAGGCCGGCCTCCGGGACGTTGCCGACCGGAACCTGGACATCGCCCAGGCCATCGCCCGTTCCGCCGCTTTGCTTTTCAAGCAGCGCCAGTTGTGCGCGCAGGCCCGAGAGTTGCTGTTCGCCCAGCAGGACGTCGGGATTCTGTTCGGTCGAGAACAGCCGCCTGGCGTGCAATTCCACTTCTTTCGCAGCCATCAGCGCTCGCAGTTTGACCACCGACTCGATAATCGCTTTGGCCTGGCCATCCAGTTGGATCAGTCCAGTTTTCTGCTCGGTCTGTTTCAACGCCTGTTCCGCGTCGGCCAGATTGTTCTTGGCCAGCTCCAACTGCCGCTCGAAAAATAGACGCCGCTGTCCGGCTTCGGTCACGGCAACGTCTTGCGTCAGCTGGCGCAGTTCTTCCACGTAGGCGTTGGCGATTTGCGGCGCGCGGCTGCGCTCTTTATCCTCGACCGAGATGCTGATGAAACCATCCTTGCCGAGCGCGATGCTGGTGGCATTTTCGAGGTCGTGGCGCGCATCCGACATTTTCTTGTCGTGATAGACACGCTGCAAGTCGAAGCGGCGGATCATCGCGTCTTCCGCGGTGCGGCTGCGCAGCATTCCCACATAAAGGTCGCTCGGATTCTTCAGCCCCAGATCTTTCTGGGCCATCGCCGCCATCGGCCCCAAAGCTCCCAGTTGCCCGATCATCGACGCGGCCAGCGACTGGCTTTGCTGCGGGGGCAGGATCTCGGCGGTGGCGGTGTAGCGATTGGGCACGAGCAGCACAACGATCGCGGCCAGAACGGCTGCGGCCAAAGTGGCGCGCAGGATGAGCTGTTTGCGACGGGACAGAATGATCAGCAAATCGAGGACGCGGGGCTCGTAGGGTTCGCCGCGGACGGCACTCGCCGCCGGCCGCAAGACGGCGGTTTCAACGTCAAGCGTGTCATCATCCATGGTCGCAGTTGCCATGTTCTCAGGAGCTATGTTCTCGGATGCGGTCGTGGTCATAGTCCTCATTGAATGACCCTCACGGCCGCTGCGCCCAGGGCAAACTGCGAGAAGACCTGGCTCCAATCCCTCAGCCCCTTGAGGAAGGCGCCATGGTTCAGGCGCTCCGGTACTACGATGGCGTCGCCCGGCATCAGGCGAAGCGAGGCGAAGCCTCCGTTCCACAGTCCCTTGACCGACTGCTTGCCGAGGACCGAGCCGTCGGCCCGAATCAGAAACATGCGGCCCGTGTCCGCATCTCGCGTGGGCCCGCCCGCCCGCTTCAGGTAGTCGTCCAACCGTTCTTCACGCTGGTAGAGGAACGAATTTTTGTTGTAAACCGCACCCAGTATCTCGACCGTCGAGGGGCGATACGGGACCACGAAGCGGTCGCCGTCCTCGAGTGCGATTTCCGGCAGATCGCCCACGCCCGTGGAGTGCGGTTTCAAATCGAGAACCACGCGTCCGGTTGCCTTCACGGCGCGGAGTTTCTCCACTAATTGCCGTTGCGCTTCCAGTTTGGCGCGTTGGTCGGCAGCTTCCTCGGGATTGACTCCGGAGGGCGCCAGCGCATTGTGGGTTATGTCTTCCTCGAGTTTCTCGATCAGTTGATCCAATCCCTTCTGCTGGCCGGCGCGCACCGATTCACGCGTAAATTCCGCCCCGTAGAGGTACGCGTTCGGAGTAAATCCACCGACGCGTTCGACCAGATGGCGGACGGTTTCGCCGGCCTCGGCCTGGTAGACGCCGGCGGTTCGAAACTCCCCTTCCAGGCGCACGAACTTGTTCTGTTTTTCGAGTGGAACCGCGAGATCGTTTTGCGAGAAGATGGTGATGACGTCGCCCGGCTCGAGCGCCAAATTGTTTTGCTCATCTCCCTCGAGCACTAGTTTCCCCAAATTGAAAGGGACCAGCCGCGTGGTCAAGTCCTCCGGGTTCAGCCGCTGAATGACGGCGTAGTCCCAATTGATCTCCGGAGCATTGCGCGCGATCTGGTTTCGCAGTTTCGCGGTCGTGGCCTCGGTCGCCGCTTTGGTCGAGGCGGGTTGCCGGTCAGACTGGGGGTTGCGCTCGTCATCGTTCTCGTCCGCGTTCGCAACCGGGTTGGGTGCGCGCCTGTAGCCGCGGGTGAACTGGGGGTCGCCGCGCTCGCCGGCATTCGCAGCCCAGTTGGTGGCGCGCCAGTAGTCGCGGGTGACCAGCGCGTCCTGGTTCGGGATCACATCCTTCAGACGCATGCCGCGATGCCATTCCGTGCGTCCGGGATGCGCGACGTTTCCCCGCAGCGTTACCGCGTTTTGAAAACGAGGAGAGAGCGCGAAGATGCGGACCACGTCCCCATCTTTCAAGGCCCGCTCTAAACCTTGTCCATCCAGAGGAAATTCTTCGACCCGGCGGGTGTTGTGGTTTTCGATGCGTTCCACCACCGCCTTTTGTCCATCCGCCGTCGTCGCCAGGCCGCCTGCCATCTCAATCGCCTCGCGCAAGCTCGTCCCATGGCGCAGTTCATAGATGGCGGGAACATTTACGCTGCCCGCGACTGCAATCTGAGGCCCTGTCGGCGGGATATAGATGACATCCCCGGGAAGGAGTCTCGCGTCCTTCGACTTGTCCCCTTTCAAGAGCAGGTCGTAGAAATCGAATTCCGCGACCAGGCCGCTCGTCCGCTTCAGTTGGATCTGCCGCATCGAGCCCGTGCCCGACGGTCCGCCCGAGGCGAAGAGCGCGTTGACCAGGGTGCAGAGGGAACTGACGGTGTAACTTCCGGGACGCCGCGCCTGTCCGACGACAAACACTTGAATGGACCGCAGCTGTCCCAAGCTGACCGTCAAATCGAAATTGCGGAACACTCTCCCAATCGCGGCGCGGAAATATTCCGGCAGTTGCTGGTATTTCAATCCCGCCACGGAAAGCGTGCCCACCTTGGGCAGGAAGACCTCGCCTCCCCGATCGACCACCAGTTTCGCGTTCAGATCAATCTGCCCCCAGGCCCGGATCAGGATCTCGTCTCCCGGTCCAATCTGGTAATCGTCGGTAACCGGAATCCGGTCGACCGGCGCGAAAGTTGTGGGGACACGGTCAAACAGGCTCTGTCCATAAATGGGCAACCCGCGGCCGACGGAACTGGCGACAAATTCCTGAAATTCGTTGGGCGGCGGTTCCGGAATCGTATCCGCACTCCAAGGGAAAGGCCGCTTCGGATGCCGGGCTGGTTCCCCATACTGGCCCTGCTCCTCGTCGTTCTGCAGGGCACGATTCGGCCGGGTCTCCGCCGGAAGCGGCGGAGTGGCTGCTTGACTCCCGGCTCTGCCGGGCGTCGGATAGGTGTTGCCCCCGGAGTTCGCGGGCTCGGCCGGGCAGCCGTTCTCCACACATTGCGGATCGTCGGCGGCCGGCGTACGCAGCGTGGTTTGAGCCCGTGCAAGACTGGACAACACGAGCAGGCCGGCGAGCGCCGCCATCGTCCAGCGGAGCCTGCGGCAGGGCGGCATGGCAGCGCAGCAGCATCCGGCCATCGCGGACGATTCGGCGCGGGTCTTACATCTTTCGAAGATCGGTTTTGGGGAGGTCATGATGATTTCGAGATCACTATTTCTGAGGTCGGTATTTCAAGGAAACTATTTCAAGGACCGTTCTTTCAGAAGATCATTCTTTCCGAGATCATGGTTTCTGAGATCCTTGATCATTGGAAATTCAACGCCTTGCTCCACTTCGGATGGTAGGTAAACTCAATCGAGGCCACCGTGTTCGGTCCGGCGAGCGGCGATAGAACGGGGAAGTTCCAGCGTTCGTACTGGAGAAACGTCGCCATCTCCATTTCCGGGCGCAGTTGAAACGCCGCTCGGACCAGGAAATCCTGAATGTTGCCGCCCTCCGGAATAAAATCCCGGTCGACATGGGCTTTCCGGTACCCCACCTGCACCGAGTTGCGGGGCGAAAGCCAATAGGTGCTCCAGAGTTGAACGCCGTGGCCCTCCCGGCCCACCCAGGAACCGAGCAAGTGCCCGTCATTCGTGTAGGAGTCGTGGTAGGCGCCGTTGTAGTAGAAGTATTTGCCGCCCCGGTGGGAGTCGTCCGGAGGGTCCGACCATGCTGCCTCGGTGCGGAAATCGAGCTTCGGAATGCGGGGAATCTGCGGCAGGTAAATGCCCGGATTCATCAGCGACTCTTGCGGGTATCCGATCGGCGAGGTTTCATCGTCGGTCATACCATCGTTGTACAGAACCAGCCATTTCCGGAGGCCGGGAATACGATAGCTGAAATCAAAACCGCTGCGCCGGTCGCCCACGTCGGCCGCGCTGCCGGGGATCGTGCTTTTGTTGTCCCCGAAACTGCCGAAACCTCTCCAGAACATGCGGAACGTAACCGGACGGAATACGATGGTGCGCGAAAATCCGAATTCCAGGTTGGGCGTCGGTTTGAAACTGATCTTCTGGCCATCAATCGCCGGAAGGGGCGGGTAGTGGTGTCCGGCCATGAGTCCGAAGAAGGAGTCCCAGCGCAGGGGCCCCAGCCAATGCAAGAAACTCGGCAGTCTCCAGGGAGAAGGATTGGTCACACGCAACATGTCCATGGGTTCGACGTTGTTGCTCAAGTTCGGCGGCCCGCCATGGCCCGGTCCCCACCACAGGCTTTGCCGGCCGGCCGAAATCTGAACCGTCTTGAAGTTAAACGTGGCGTAAGCGTCCAGCAGACGAAACCGGTCGATGATGGCCGTATGGATCGGGTCCTGCGGCGGTGTCACGTCGATCGTGCCAATCATCTGCTGTATTGCCTGACTGTAGGCGGGAAGCGGCGCCGCGTGCTGATACTCACCGCGTAGGTAGAACGCCACCGGTCCCGCCGATCCCGATGCCGAGGCTCCGCTCACCAGGTTCGAACCTGGGCCGTAGAGGCGGCCGTAGTCGTTGATGAGGGTCTGGCCAAAGTGATAACCGTCGTCGAGCGGCGTGCCGGCAATGCCGAGGTAACGGGTATAGATGCTTTCCAGCCGGATCTCGGAAATACTGGAGCCGTTGAAGCGCGCGAGCTCGTTCGTGAACTCGGCGGCGAGCGCCGCGTGCAGCCGGTACGCCTCCGATTGCTGGTCGTCGCCAATGCCCAGATCGTCGATGAGCAGATCGTCGCCGGCGGCTGCGACGATCCGGGCGCACTCCATGCGCGTCCATGGCCGCAGATTGGCGTAGGCGCTCGGCGCATACCCCAGCGCGGCCAGGCGGTCGAAGGCGGCATAAACCCAGGAGTCCAGGGGAACGGAAGGCGATCCAAGTTCGGCCGGGGTACGCGCGCGGGGTGGTTCCTGCTCCTCGAAATCTTTCTCGAAATCGTTCGCGCTCGCACCCGGCAACTCCGGATCGTGATGCGCCCGGTACACATACCGGCCGATCAGATAGCCAAGCGCGCCGCCGACGACCACGTCGGAAGGGAAGTGATCGCGGGCCGCAACCCGCGCCAGACTGATTCCCGAGGCCGCGCCGTAGGCCAGCAGTTTGGTCAACGGCCCGGGATATTCGTGCGCGACGGCGCTTGCCATCGACCATGCCGCCAGGGCATGTTCCGAGGGAAACGACGCGCCTCCCGCTCCGAAGCTGCCCCCGTTCGGGGCGTTCGGACGCGGTCTCTGGAAAACCAGTTTCATGGCCTCGGCCACGATTGACGCTGTTCACCGCCGCTTCACCGGCCAGAAAACCGGTCTCGCGGCTGTGGTCGTCGTTGCGGGTTGCCCCGCGCAGGTACAAGCCCGCGGCGCTCGACGGCCAGGGCCGCGAGTCCGTAGTTGCTGAAGTTGCTGCTGTGGGCCATGGGGGTGCTTCCGAAATGCCGCATGATGTCGCGGTCAGCCGCGATCAGGCCGAGAGTGCCAACTTCCAGGGGCACGAGCCAGTTTCTGTCTTCGGTGTGCGGGCCTGGCCGATACCAAGGGCTGGTCCAGATCGTCTTCTGATCCGATACCAGATTGTGCGTAAAGTAACCCAGGCAGAAGCCGGACGTGACGCCTTTCTTCTGCGTTCGATTTCTTGCAGCGGGAAGCGCTCGGGGAGGGTCCTCCGAATGGCTGTCTTCTCTTTCGTGGATGCTGTCGCCGCCACTTCCGCTGCTGCTTTGGCTGATCGTAGGACTGGCACTCTCGCTTCTGCTCGGGCTGGTACAGGGTTTAAGAATTTCGGAATTGGAAGCCCAGCCGGGGTTTTCCGCGGCACAGACGAGCAGGGCCGCGGCCACAAACTGGCGAGCATGCCACCGGAATTTGTCGAGGGAAAGCACGCTCTAGCAGGCTGCCGGAAACCCCCGGTTTTGCATCAGAGACGCTGGCTCCAAATCGTCCGCATCGACCTCGACCGCTACGCATCGCATGATCACGTCCAGCGCGAGCACCACCCGAAAGTTGCTTTTTCTGCGGACCAGCACGCCTTGCATCCCGGCCATGGGTCCGCACTTGATGCGCACCCGCTCCCCGATGACGAGGTAAGGGTGGGGCTCGATTTTTCGTTGTCCGAGACCGGAACGGAGCGCCTCGATTTCAAAATCGGAGAGCGGCGCCAGGGTTCGTCCAAAACCCACCAGCGAAACGACGCCCGGCACTTCGAGCACGCACGCGCGCTTCCGCGGATCGATGCGCACAAATACGTAGTTGGGGAAAAGCGGTAGCTCGAGGTTCATCTCGCAACGGTTCTTCCAACGGTGACGCATGGCGTACAGCGGCAAGAACGATTCGATCTGGCGGTCGGCAAAGTACGAGGCCACGCGTTTTTCGTGGTGCGAACTGGTATAGGCTGCAAACCAGTTCGCAGAAAAGGCCTGAGCCGACGCTAGCCCATCCATCTGTTCTCTTATTGTTTGTCTTGCTCCCAGAGCGGTTTGCATGATTTACGTTTCCATTTGAGTGAAGCTTCGCTAGCCCCGCTTAGCGAGGTTCGGTTAGACCGTTCACATCTGTGGAGTGACTGCCCCACGTCCCCTCTTGCAGTTTCGCTGCCACCACGGTTGCACTTCTTAGATTGGTGCCGGTCTCTGCTGGTTGGGGTTATGAGCTTGTTGGGAGATATCTCTCTTGTAATTCCCAGTGCGGGAATCTGAATCGGGTTTTCCGTTCTAAATCAGCACTCGCCACGCGGAGCGAAGCGGCATCCGATCACCGGTCGGAGTTCGATACAGGTTGGGCGCAATCTCCACGAACAATATCGCGTCTGATAGTATTCACCTCTTCAAGTATTGCGAGCGCGAGTCATTCAGATGCGTATGTATCTCCGGCGGTCTGCTGACTAGTACGAGAAGTGGATCAGACGACTGTGTAATATCTCGAGTGAAATGAATTTCGGGCCTCTGCTGCTAAAGGCGAAAGGGCTGCCACTGTGGTGAGCAACGAAAAAACTGGCTACAACCGCTTCCTGCTGCTGGTAGCGGGACTTGGCGGATTGCTCTACGGCGTGGATGTCGGCATCATTGCGGGGGCTTTGCCCTATCTGGAGGCGACCTCCGGGTTGAATGCGGGCCAACTTTCCATCGTCGTCGCTGCCGTGCTTCTCGGCAGCGTGATCTCAACCCTGTTTGCCGGCGTGCTGGCCGATTGGATGGGGCGCAAGCCTCTGATGATGCTCAGCGGATTGCTGTTTGTCTTCAGCATTCCCATGATTGCGCTCTCGCATGGCTATGAGTCGTTGGTTCTTGGCCGCCTCTTGCAGGGCATTAGCGCCGGCCTGATCGGTGTCGTCGTCCCGCTGTATCTGGCGGAGTGCCTGGCGGCATCGAGCCGCGGCAAGGGGACGGGCATCTTCCAATGGCTGCTGACACTCGGCATCGTGACCGCGGCCATCGTCGGCATGTTCTTCAGTATTCGCGTCGAAGAAGTAGCGAAGCTCGGCGATCCCGCGAGACTCTTCGCCTTCAAAGACACGGCTTGGCGCAGCATTTTCTGGGTTTCGCTTCCACCGGGCATCTTGTTCGTGATCGGCAGCTTGATGGTGTCGGAATCCCCGCGCTGGCTGTTTCGCCGCGGGAAAAGGGATGCCGCCTACGCCGCGCTTCTGCGCTCTCGCACCACCGAGCAAGCGGACATCGAACTGGCGGAAATGGAACAAGCTGCCGCCGCTGAAAAAGCGAAGACCTCAACCGGAGACAACGTTAAGGGATCGCTCTTACGCCGCAAATACGTGATTCCCTTTGTCCTGGCCTGTGTGATTCTCGCTTGCAACCAGGCCACCGGCGTCAATTCCATCATTGGCTACAACACCAACATTCTTTTGCAGAGTGGTCTTTCCGATGTCCAGGCGCACTGGGGCTACGTTCTTTTCACGATCGTGAATTTCCTGATGACCATTGGCGGCGTGCTGCTGGTGGACCGCAAGGGACGGAAGTTCCTGCTTTCGGTGGGCAGCGCCGGCATCATCGTGTCGCTCGTCTGCACCGGCTTGCTATTCCGCCAGACGGAACGGCTGCGCGTGGATTCTCGGAACGCGGTGCAGTCTATGCTTGATGCCGAGGTCGACGCCGGCCAGAAGATCACGTTGCTCTACGACGAGAAGGCTGCGGACACGCTGCTGGCTGCGAGTGGAGACGCTGGCAAGAGGATCGGCAACCGGGCCACATCGCTGGTCGTGATCTATTCGTATGGAGATTTCCGCGCTGCCACTAAGGTTGCGCGTTCCGACGACCAGGCGGCCAAGCCGATTGAGATCACGCGCGAGAGCTGCGTGCCCGCTAATAAAGTAGTCGCGTTTTTCTCGAATCCGTTCAGCAATCTCGAGGCGTCGCGCCAGGCTCCGCTAAGAATTGACAACGCGCTGATTACTCCCGTGCCGACCACGCACAATGGTTGGCTGGTGGCCGTCAGCCTCTTCGTTTTCATGGCGTTCTTTGCGATCGGTCCCGGAGTGTGCGTGTGGCTGGCTCTGTCGGAGTTGATGCCGACGCGGATTCGTTCCAACGGCATGAGCATTGCGTTGTTGATCAACCAGGCAGTTTCGACAACCATTGCCGCGATGTTTCTGCCGACGGTCGGCAAGCATGGTTACTCGACCATGTTTTTTGGCTTTGCCGCCTGCACCGTAATCTACTTCATTACTGCGGCAGTGTTCCTGCCGGAAACGAAAGGGAAGACTCTGGAGGAGATTGAAGCGCATTTTGAGGGAGCAACGGGGAAGTAAAAAATAATTTTCGCGCTGGTTTTCTTCGTTGTCTTGGTCGTGGCTTGAGCTTGGGCATCCCCGCTCCTCTTCACGGGGGAGTCCGAAGTAGTAATCATGGTCGACGTTGTGACCGAAGAGATGAGTAATTGTGCTGTTAGCCGACCGCGAAAATTTTCTATCGCTGTCCGCAAGGAGATCGAGAAATGAGCACCAGCAGGGAGCGCCCCGATCGTGACACCTATTACATGGGAATAGCGATGGCGGTGCGGCGTCGCGCAGATTGCAGGGGCCAGAAAGTCGGAGCGATCGTCGTAGTTGAGAATCGAATCGTCTCGACGGGGTACAACGGTACGCCGACGAAAATGCAGAACTGTTCCGATGGCGGCTGCTATCGTTGCGCAAATCGGGATAAGAAATACGAGTCTGGCACTGCCTACGATATTTGCATCTGTGTCCATGCGGAGCAAAATGTAATTCTCGCCGCTGCGAGGTTCGGGATCAGCGTGCAGGGTGGGACGGTGTACTCGACGACTCAACCCTGCTTTGGTTGCCTCAAGGAAATGCTGCAGGCTGGAATCGTATCGGTGAATTACATCCACGCATGGAGCGGGATGCGCGGCCAAGATCAGGCACTCCAGTACAGGATGCTCGTGGACGCGTTCCCCAAGGGCGTGCATCAATTAAACGTGCCCGATCCCGACGCCGAATGGGCCAAAGCTGCGCCCGCTTGTACCATTGTGACCGACCCCCACGGGATAGAATCCGCGTAGCTAAGTTCTGGGCCAATGGCGGCGATGTCAAGCACTTTTGGGGGCGCGCCAGTCCGTGCACTCCGAAGAGCGCGCCATTGCGCTCTCGTTCAAGCTCTTGCTTTTGCTCTACCAACCAAGGCTCGCTCGTAATCGATATCACACTTAATACGTTGGCAAAGATTGCCAATTTTAGGGGGGTACCCCCCCTCCCCCCTGCCGTTTGGAATCATGGGGTTAGGAGGGAATTCCCGCTAGATCTTTGAGTTTAAATGACTTAGAGGTAAAATATTTATTCCTCAATGACTTAGCTGGCTTTTTCGCCTGGTGCTGGGTTTCGGCGGCGGGCTGGCGCCCGCTTATCGTCCCAAATTGGTGTTTTCAAAGAGCGCGACTAGTGGGGCTGGAGCAGCTTCGAGGGCCGTCCTCGGGGACGGGCACACCTCGGGCCTGCTACAGGTCGATCTCCATTGTCGCCGACGGGCGATTAGATGTCTGTGATCGTGCTCACTGGGCGTTTGTGATGAAAAAAGTCAAAGGCCCCGCCCTTCGCCTCGCGATAGGACGGGCCACACGTCAAACCCTCACTCCCCGGCTTTCTTCACCAGCTGCTTCACCGCCTTCGACGTGCTTCCAGCGAAGTTCGAGTCGCCGCCGTACACCGTTTTGACCGCAGTCGTTCCCACCTTAAGCGTTGAGGTTGTAAAGCTCGCCGAGCCGCCACTCAAGGTACCCGTTCCCAATACCGTCTTGCCTTTCATGAACGAAACGGTTTCTCCATCTGCAGGCGTACCTAAGTAGGAAGTGACAACTGCGGTAAAGGTCACCGCCTGCCCATAGGTTGACGGATTTGGTGAGGACGACAGGGTAGTCGTGGTCGCAGCCGTCAAATAGAACTTGGACACAAAGGCGTCGCACTTGCCACCGTAGACAGGTTGCAACGGATTCCTGGTCGGGAAATTGCCGTAGGTCAAACCGGTGATGTAAACACCACCCACGCTGTCCACAGCGATGCCGAAGCCACGGTCAACCGACCTGCCACCAAGGTACGTGGAGTAAACTAGAGCGGACCCAGTGAGGTTGACTCTCGTAACAAAGGCGCTCGGGTACCTGCCGTATTTCGTCTGGAAGGCACCGGGCGTGGTTGGGAAGTCGGTTGATCTGGTTTCGCCTGTGACGTAAGCATCGCCCGCGCTGTCCACCGCGATGCCCCACCCCAAGTCAAACCCGCTGCCACCAAGATAGGTGGAGTAAACCAACGTCGAACCCGAGGGGTTGAACTCGGTCACGAAGGCGTTCCCCAAACAAGCACCACCACAGACTGTCTGGAAGGCTCTGGGCGTGACGGGAAAGTCGGTTGATTCGGTGAGGCCAGTAACGTAAGCGTCGCCCGCGCCGTCCACGGCGATGCCGAAGCCCTCGCCGTTGTCCAGATAGGTGGAATAGACTAAGGCCGTTCCCGTGGGGTTAAACTTGGTCACGAAGGCACCACAGCAGGTCGTTTGGAAGGCACCGGGCGTCACGGGAAAGTCGGTCGAGGAGGTATATCCCGTGACGTAAGCGCTGCCCGCGCCGTCCACCACGATGCCTCGGCCCCAGTCGTCCCCGCTGCCGCCCAGATAGGTGGAGTAAATCAAAGCCGATCCTGAGGGGTTGAACTCGGTCACGAAGGCGTCTTCGTCCCCGCCGAATGTCGTCTGGAAGGCACCGGGCGTAACGGGAAAGTCGGTCGAAAAGGTATTTCCCGTGACATAAGCGTCACCCGCGCTGTCCACGGCGATGCCGGAGCCAACATCATACTCACTGCCGCCAAGATACGTGGAGTAAATCAAGGCCGATCCCGAGGGGTTGAACTTGGTCACGAAGGCAGTGGAAGAGTCGCCGCCACAACCGTTGCAGGTCGTTTGGAAGGCGCCGGGCGTCACGGGAAAGTCGGTTGAGTTGGTATCGCCGGTGACGAAAGCGTCGCCCGCGCTGTCTACGGCTACGCTATTACCAGAGTCAGAGTCAGTCCCGCTGCCACCCAGATAGGTGGAGTAAACCAAGGCCGATCCTGCAGGGTTGATTTTGGACACGAAGGCGTCGTAGCCGCCGCCGTTGGCGGGCTGCAAAGGGTTCATCGTCGGGAAGTCGGTGGACTCAGTCGAGCCGGTGACATAAGCGTTGCCGGTACTGTCCACCGCGATGCCATAACCAGAGTCCTCCCCGCTACCACCTAGATATGTAGAGTAAATCAGCGGATCAATGTATAGCGGCCTGCTTGCGTCATACTTAGCTAGTTCGAATGCCACGCGGTTTGTACCAGTGATGGTGTAATGCGCAGCAATCTCCTGCCGCACTCCATTTTTCTCCTGATACACAACCGGCTTGTGCCAGCGAATTTCATCCCCGCCCATCTTTAGCACCAAGTCTCCGTGCGCATCCCGACGAATCCGCTTCGTCCCCCTAACGTCGAACTGAATACGACGCGGTTTCGCACCCGGCGCCACGATAAAGTCATACTCCAACCGCCCCTCTGTACCGTAGAAGACTAGATCGACACCGGGGTATATGCCCTTGTATTCGACCTTACGATACGTTGGAACGTTGCCGTGCCATTTGGTCGGATCATTGCCGATAAAGTAGTTGCTCTTGCCCGCCAGTTCATCCACGCCAGTCACTCTCGCTGCAGGATTGGCATTGCGGAGCTTCATCCGCAGCACGCCACCGCCTTTGGTTGCAGCGACGGGCGGCATCGTGTGAGCTGCACCCACGATCTTCGCCTTGGTGTCCTCTCTCTTCCCGCTCAACGTCAACACGGCTTCATCGCCGGTGAGGAAAAGCGTGTAGCCACCCGTGCGTGACAGAAACTTCACCCGCGCATCGGTCTGCCCGTTATTGGCCTCGAAGCTGAGCGGCAACTTGCCGTAGCTGTCGAGAATCTTGGCTTGAGCTTTCGGGTCGGCCTGAGACGCACTGATCGCCGCAGGAACATTATTCGACTGGGACAGCAAGAATGTGGTCAAACACAGAATCAGGCAGACAAAGCAGGCGCGCTTCATAGGATCCTCCATACCACCTGAATATCAGGTGGAGAAAAGACTCGCCCCCGGCTACCGATTAAGGGAAGGAATTTCGAGGCAGCCGAGATCGAGGAATTATTCCCCAAGGCCAGCGGTCAATGACCGGGGCAACTTTAAACCGTTCTGCAATGCGGCGTCAATGATGGGCATCACCGGTGTGCGTTCTCCCGACGAACGGGAAAGTTGTGAGGGCGGGTTTCCTGCTTCACCCCGGCGGTTAAGGTATAACGCCGGTTACGAAATGTTTGCCTGGTGCCGCACCCTTCGGTTCTTGAAGGGTGGGATTCCACGGCCGTCTCGCTCTTAGGATTTCCTGCTGACTTCACAGGCTGCGCTGCCCAAAGTCAACGGCCGCGGGCGAGGGCGCCCGCGCCACACTAAATCTCGCCATTTCTAGGGGTCTCAACGGCGCGGCTGAAGAGGTTGCGGAAAAAGTAGATTTCGCTGCCTCAGCCCCTAAAGGGGCGTCTGGTTGGAAAGGACTAACGGTATCGCTAAAGCGATACCCTGATACGAAACCGGACTCTTTCCGCAGCCTGTAAAGCGGCTTGTGTAGCGGGTTCTGACGGCATGGCTGAAGCCATGCCCTTTCAAAGCTCTCGCAAACTGACTTAAGGAACCTCTGATTCAGTGTTGGCAAGAAGCATAAACCACTGGTACACGGGGGTGCACGGAGGCCGCATGGACTTAATCAGAGTTTCCTCAGCCGGTTGTGAGCACGTGCTCCAGGCCCTTGACGGCTCGCATGTACTGGGCGCGCTCGAAGGCTCCTGGATCGGGGCAGCGGAGCTGGCTCATGCTGCCTTGCATCTGCTGCACGGATTCATATTCGTGCTCTTCCATCCACGTCCGAACACCTTGTTCCACATGACGAAGATGCCCGACGCCATGGCGCAGTAGAGCAGAGCACAGCATCGTTACATCCGCGCCGACCATGAGCAGCTTGATTACGTCCTCGGGGCGATACACGCCAGTGGTCGCGGCCAGGCTGGCCCGGACGCGTCCATAAAGAATGCCAACCCAAGTTAGAGGCAGGCGTAACTCCTGCGGGCTGCTGAGCAGCACGTTGGGTTTAATTTCCAATTCTTCCAGGTCGATATCGGGCTGGTAGAAGCGGTTGAACAGCACCAGGCCGTCGGTGCCTAGCTGGTCCAGCCGCTTGGCCATATTGGCCAGATTGCTGAAAAATGGACTGAGCTTGGCGGCTACCGGAATGCGAACGGTAGTCTTTACTTCCCGGATAATGTCGGTATAGATCTTCTCGACCTCGGCGCCGTCGATCTCGGTGTTGGTCGGAATGAAGTAGATGTTGCACTCGATGGCGTCGGCTCCGGCCTGCTCGACCTGCCTGGCGAACTTGGTCCAACCGCCGAGCGTCGAACCGTTGAGGCTGGCGATAATCGGAATGGCCACTGCTTCCTTGGCTTTGCGAATGTGATTCAGATAGCCTTCGGAGCCGGTGTGGAATTCGCTGGTGCGGGGAAAGTAAGTGAGCGACTCGGCAAAGCTCTCGGTGCCGGCGTTGAGATCGCGTTCGAGCTCAAGCGCCTCCTGACGCAGTTGCTCTTCGAACAGAGAATAGAGCACGACGGCCGAGGCGCCGGCATCTTCGAGACTACGGATGCCGCTGATTTCCTGCGAGAGGGGGGATGCGGAGGCGACTAGCGGCGTGCGCAACTGCATGCCGAGATATTTTGTGCTTAGATCCATGGATGTTTCCTCTTCGTAATGTGCGTCGATATCTAGTGTGAGCCGCTATTTCTTTCCGGCTTCTACCGGGACGGGCGGATCGTTAGGCTTCTCCGCCGGAGCCGCAGCCGGTTCTGGTTTGCGCTGCGCCAGATACTCGTACAGATGATAGCGATTTTCCGCATCCTCCTGCGCCTCCTGCCACAACAGTTTGGCGTGTTCAGGGTGGCTCTTGACGAGCATTTTGAAGCGCGTCTGCTGTTGCAGATAGTCTTTGACTTTGCGCGTGGGGGTGCGGGAATCGAGTATTAACGGATTCTCGCCGGCGAGGGTACGCTCCGGATTGTAGCGATAGAGCAGCCACTGGCCAGAGTCCACCGCGACTTTCTGATCGGACATGGCCGTTGTCATGTTGATGCCGTGCGCGATGCAGTGGGAGTAGGCGATGATGAGGCTGGGGCCGTCATAGGCTTCGGCTTCGAGGAACGCCTTGAGCGTGTGTTCATCCTTCGCGCCCATGGCGACGCTGGCCACATAGACAGTTGCCGTAGCTCATGGCGATCAGTCCCAGGTCTTTCTTCTTTCCCGGTTTGCCTCCGGCCGCGAACTTGGCCACTGCGCCGCGCGGCGTGGATTTCGAGGCTTGGCCGCCGGTGTTGGAATAGACCTCGGTATCGAGCACCAGCACGTTCACGTTGCGACCGCTGGCCAGCACGTGGTCGAGACCTCCGTAACCGATGTCATAGGCCCAACCGTCGCCGCCGACGATCCAAACGCTCTTCTTTACCAGCATGTCGGCGACAGACAGCAGTTGCTTGGCTTCTGGGGAGTTCAGACTCTGTAGCTTTTCCTTCAGCAGTTCGACGCGCTGCCGCTGCTCGAAGATGTCGGCCTCGTCTTTCTGCGGCGCTGCCAGCAAGGCGGTGACGAGCTCTTCGCCGATCGCGCCCGACAGACGGCGCGCCAGCTCACGGGCGAATTCGGTCTGCTTGTCGATGGATAGTCGGAATCCCAGGCCGAACTCGGCATTGTCTTCAAACAGCGAGTTCGACCAGGCTGGGCCGCGGCCGTCGAGATTCTTGGACCACGGCGTGGTCGGCAGGTTGCCGCCGTAGATCGAAGAGCAACCGGTGGCATTTCCGACCACGGTACGATCGCCAAAAAGCTGCGAAACCAGCTTGAGGTATGGTGTCTCGCCGCATCCGGAACAGGCCCCGGAAAATTCAAATAGAGGCTCCTGCACCTGTTGCTGGCGGATGGTCGTGACTTTGATCTTGCGGCGATCGAGCTCTGGAATCTTGAGGAAGAAATCCCAGTTCTCGCGCTCGGGCTCGCGGAGGGGGGGCTGCGCCACCATGTTGATGGCTTTCAGGCGGGTCTCGCTCTTGTTCTTCGCGGGACAGATGTCGACGCAGATGCCGCATCCGGTGCAGTCTTCGGGCGCAACCTGAATGGTGTACTTCTGGCCCAGCCAGTCTTTATCCTTGTCGCGCACCTCGGTTGACTTGAAGGTCGCGGGCGCGCCCTCCAGATGCTTGGAGTCGTAGACCTTGATGCGGAGCACGGCGTGGGGGCAGACCATGGCGCACTTGCCGCACTGAATGCAGATTTTCGTATCCCAGGCAGGAATTTCGAGCGCGATGTTACGCTTTTCCCATTTTGCGGTGCCGGTGGGGAAGGTGCCATCGACGGGGAAAGCGCTCACGGGGATCTCGTCGCCGTGGCCAGCGTAGATTACGCCGAGCACATCGCGCTCAAACTGGGGCGCCTGCGGAGAGAACGCGGGCGGCATTTCGGTTTGGCTCGTGACCTTCTCGGGCAGGGGGACTTCGAAAAGATGGGCCAGCGTTTCATCGACGGCGCGCAGGTTTTGCTGTACGACCTCGTCACCTTTTTTGCCGTAGGTGTCGCGGATGGACTGGCGAATGGCTTCAATGGCCTCATCGCGAGGCAGAACCTTGGAGATGGCGAAGAAGCAGGTTTGCAGAATGGTGTTCATGCGCGAGCCCATGCCGGTGTCGCGCGCCACCTGATAGGCGTCAATGATGAAGAAGCGGGCTTTCTTGGCGATCAATTGCTTCTGGACTTCACGCGGCAGGTGGTCCCAAACTTCGTCCTTATTAAAAGGACTGTTGAGCAGGAAAACGCCGCCCGGAACCAGCGGGCTGAGCATGTCGTAGCGCTCGAGGAAAATCCATTGATGGCAGGCCACGAAGTTGGCCTTGGAAATCAGGTAGCTGGAGCGGATTGGCTGCGGTCCGAAACGCAGGTGCGAAACCGTCATCGCGCCCGATTTCTTGGAGTCATAGACGAAGTAGCCCTGCGCGTAGTTGTCCGTGTTCTCGCCGATGATCTTGATCGAGTTCTTGTTGGCGCCAACCGTACCATCCGCACCCAGGCCGTAGAACATGGCTCGCACCATGTTGTCGGGCTCGATGGAAAAATCGGCATCGTAATCGAGACTGGTATGGCTCACGTCGTCTTGAATGCCTACGGTGAAGTGGTCCTTGGGGTTCGTCTCGGCCAGGTTGTCATAAACGGCTTTGACCATCGCGGGCGTGAATTCTTTGGAAGAGAGACCGTAACGTCCGCCGATGGTTTCCGGCGCGACCGTCAGCTTTCCATAGCCCAGCTTGATTCCTTCTTGAATGCCGTTGACGACGTCGAGATAGAGCGGCTCTCTGCCGGCGCCAGCTTCCTTGGTGCGATCGAGGACGGCAATCTTGCGCACGGTTGGGGGAAGCGCCTCGAGGAAGCGCTGGACAGAGAACGGGCGATAGAGCCGGACTTTCAGCAAGCCGACCTTCTCGCCGTTGCGGTTCAGGTGCTCCACCGTTTCGTGGGCGGTCTCTGCGCCGGAGCCCATCATGACGATCACGCGCTCGGCATCGGGCGCGCCGACGTAGTCGAACAGGTGATACGAGCGGCCGACGATCTGGGAGAACTTGTCCATGACCGCCTGAACCTTATCCGGGCAGGCTTCATAGAAAAGATTGCCAGCTTCCCGCGCCTGGAAGAAGACGTCGGGATTTTGCGCGGTGCCGCGCAGCACGGGATGATCGGGAGAAAGGGCGCGCTGCCGATGCTCGAAGACGCGGTCCATGTTGATGAGGGCGCGCATGTCGTCTTCGGTGAGGATCTCGATTTTGTTTTCTTCGTGCGAAGTGCGGAAGCCGTCGAAGAAATGCAGGAAAGGGATGCGGGTTTCGAGAGTGGCCGCGTGCGCGATGAGCGCCAGGTCCATGGCTTCCTGGACCGAGTTCGACGAGAGCATGGCGAATCCCGTGGTTCGGCAGAACATCACGTCCGAGTGGTCGCCGAAAATCGAGAGGGCGTGGGTCGCAATGGTGCGCGCGCTGACGTGAAATGCCGTAGCCGTAAGTTCGCCTGCGATCTTGTTCATGTTCGGGATCATCAGCAGCAGGCCTTGCGACGCCGTGAAGGTCGTGGACAGGGCTCCGGTCTGGAGCGCGCCATGAATGGCTCCGGCAGCGCCGCCTTCGCTTTGCATCTCGATCACGTGGGGCACGGTACCCCAGATGTTGGGTAGAGCTTCCGAGGACCATTGGTCCGCCCATTCGCCCATGTTGGACGACGGCGTGATGGGATAAATGGCGATGACCTCATTCAGGCGGTAGGCGACGTAGGCGACGGCCTCGTTGCCGTCCATGGTCTTGAACTTACGATTCATGACATCCCCTTCTGGACTTCGTAACTTCGACGAACCGTTCCGAGAGAACGGTCATATAAAGAATGCCGGAACGAGGGTGATATTGTCGCGAACAGCGCGCACAGACACGCGTGATGCAGATCACAGTGGCAAAAATGATGAGTGCGAGCGATGGGAACTTGAAGTGGAGCTGATTTCGGTTTCCGTTGCGCTGGTTACGACCGCTTAAATTGTAATAGCCACGACTTGACCTTGTGCGCCACGCTGTCCGATAGGGCCGCTGCCATCAGGCCGCAGGAGGAGCCTTGAGCGCAACGAAGGGGGAAATAAACGGCGCAAACTTGTGCTAACGCCTGGTTGCAACATTTGATTGCACCAATTGACCTTCCCCTCTCGCGCGGGACGTGACCTCTGTCACTGACATCGCTCCATGCAGAAACGACAATTGCTCCCGTGTTTTCACTGGAGACCGTCATGCAACGAATCGGCATTTTGTTTTCTGTGGTAGCCGTCTTCTTAATTAGCTCCGTGCAAGCACAAACGCGGACAGGGAACGCGGACGCACCATCTCGCTTCCCCAAGGTCACCATCGCCAATTCGGAACTGAGGTCAATCAAGTCCACTTCCACCGGGCGCGACTACGACCTCTATATTCACATCCCCAAGCAGTACGACAAAGACCAGACTGCGAAGTACCCCGTCCTCTACGTTCTTGACGGCCAGTGGGAATTCGGGTTGGTGGAACAGGTTGTCGGAGGCTTGGTTTACGACCAGTACATGCCCGACGTGATCATCGTTGGAATCACGTATTCGGGCGAAAACGCAGATTACGTCGGCCTGCGGGCGATGGATTTCACCCCGACGCCCATCGAAGAACTGAAAGGCTCGGGCGACGGGCCGAAATTCCTGAAGTTCCTTAAGACGGAACTGATTCCTTTCGTGGAAGCCAGTTACCGCGTGGACCCGAGGCGCCGCGTGCTGATGGGCGGCTCGCTCGGCGGTCTGTTTACGCTGTACGCCATGTTCAGCGATCCGAGCCTGTTTTCCGCGTATTTTGCGGACTGTCCGTCAGTCGTGTGGGGGGACAATTATCTCTCCTTCAAGCAGGAAGCCGACTACGCGCGTGTCCACAAGGATCTGCCCGTGAAGCTTTACGTTGCTGTCGGCGGATGGGACGAACTGAGTGGTCCGGTCCAGGAGTTCGTCCACATCGTCCGGTCGCGCAACTATGAAGGCCTGCAACTGGACGCGCGCGTCATTGAGGGCGAACGCCACGCCGGGAGTGTGCCGGAGGCATTCAATCGAGGACTGAGGTTCTTGTTCAGCGAGCCAGTAGCCCAGCCCTGACGGGGTTCTTTGGGAATCACCTTCTCCAATTGCGCAGAGCCGGGGCGTCAATTGTCGAAAAATCCCGATTTCACTCAATGACCGGGGTTCTCGGCGAACAGACAGCGCAAGCTTGTGACATCGCCTGTGGCTGTTGAAAAACTCACTTTTCGTCCCAATTAGCCAAAATTTGGGGGATAGAAAATGTCTATGCGACCCGAGAAAATCGATTGTAGGGCCTCCTGACGCGATTTTATTTTTGCCGATTTTGAGAGAACGAGTTTTTCAACAGCCACGCCTGTTAACGTAAACGATCCTCGCATTCGGAGCCGCAATAGGAAGCTGGTTTAACTTCTTGAATCACATCTCTAGGTGACTGAGCACACTGACGAGGCGCCGAAAGGCGTCTTTAGTGCTCGTGAAAGACAATTCATAAGAAAAGGACTTGGGGGAAGTATGACAAATGCATTACAAGCAAAACAACTTGGGTTGTTCAAACGAACGTCACTCGCACTGTGTATCGTAACCTTAGCCCTGCTTGGAGCAGTACGCGCTCAGGAAGTTGGCGTCGCGAACGTGAAGCTGTCGAGCACGGTCATCAAGGCAAACAACGAAGCACTAACGTTCCAAGGAGCTGCTACTATTTTCAGCGATACCGCAATGCTCTGCCCCCCGTCGCACAAGAAGGGGTGCACCATCAGGATAGTGGTATCGTGCCAGATCTGGAACGAGAGCTTTAACGTGCCCGATCCAGCGGTCGCGCTCGTTGTGACCACAAGTAGCGGGTTAGCTGTATATCCAGAGTCGGCTGTAGGCGTTGACAATTCGTCCGCAGTTTCGTGGCCGACAAATGGCCGCACGTTTCAATGGATGGTCCTAGGTGTCCCGCCAGGCTTGAAAGAGGTTATCAGTATTAATGCCGGTGTGGGTGGGCGTGCTGAGGTAGGAGACAGAACGGCAACTTTTGAGTTGTTCTTGAATTGAGCATGGCGCTATTGGACCGCGGGTACTTCGTCCCTAGATGGTTCGCCGCCGCGTGGATGCAGAACTGACGAGCCTCAATTGGCGATAAATCCCGATTTCGCGTGCGCCGTGGAAAGGCGCTGGACGACTGCGGGTGAAAGTCCCGCCCGGGAACTAGGTTCGCTCCACCCGGAAGCAATCAGAGCGGCGGCGGAGGAAACGAAGCCGTCGGAGCCTCTGGTGTAGAGGGTCACTTAGGTGACTTGGCGAGCATGTAGGCCGTAACGTGCAGTGAACGCTGAGCAGGCCTCGAAACGATTAACGCAGGAGCCAGCCCGCCGTGTAATCGGGATGGCCGCCGCTGATGGGACAGCACGAGCGAACGAGTTCCATCAGACCTGCCGGGGTAATGGCGACGGCAGACATGCAAAGTTGACCAGTAGCAACACGGGAAGCCCCAGCGGCGATCGCAGTCCGGATCAACTGACAACTCGCGAGAGACAGGTTAGGCCGTAAGGGGTGACGGAGAGGCCCGTAGTACTGATGAAGCCGGGTAATGCCGGTGGAGGGAAGGGGCCTCAGTTGAAAGGAAACGCAAGAAGCAACGAAGGCGGAGGGATTGGTGTCGAACCTAACAACCCCAGCAAGCGTTCAGAAATTGCAGACGGCGTTGCACGACAAAGCGAAGGAAGCGCCCACGAGAAGCGCCTGAAAGCGTACATCGTTAACTATGCCGATGATCTTGTGATCTGTTGTCGGAACAGGGCCGAAGAAGCCTTAGTCACGATGCGGAACATGATGTCGAAGCTGAAGCTGACGGTGAACGAGGAGAAGACGCGGGTCTGCAAGCTGCCGGGAGAGAAGTTCGACTTCTTAGGGTATACGTTCGGGCGATGCTACTCGCCGAAGACGGGACGAGTCCATCTCGGGGCGAAGCCGTCAACGAAACGGGTGCAGCGCATCTGCCAGGCGATCAGCCGGGAAACCGGACGGAACAAGACCCTGCTGGCCCAAGAAACAGTAATCACGACACTCAATCGAATGATGATTGGGTGGGCTAATTATTTCTGTTTGGGACCAGTCAGTCCTGCTTATCGAGCTGTCGAACGACATGCTCGCAAGAGGCTGCGACAGTGGCTGCGCGCCAAGCACAAGCTGCGCGGGCAGGCAACCAAGCAGTTTTCAATTACTGTCCTGCATCAGGTGCTGGGCCTTGTCGAACTTACCACTCGGACAAGCAGCTTTCCGTGGGCGAAATCGTGACACTTTCTCCGAGAGCCGGATGCGCGAGACGCGCCTGTCCGGTTCGATGAGCGGGAACAGGAAACAGAGCCATGCCAAACCGGACTGAGGCGCGCCCTGCGAAAGCAGTGCTCACGTATGTCACCGGGAGACTACCGCTACTGCGCCTGTTCTCGACTCCACTCAATCCCCCAATCGGATACCGGATCGGTGCCCGATACGTGGAACCTGCCAGCCCTGTCCGCAAGGCCGAGTTCAAACTAATACACCTAAATCGTTCAGAGGTCCAAATAAGCCTGGAGTGAACTGGGATCCTCACCGGCACGAATACGAAAGCCAAAACGCTTCATGATGATCTGCATCCCGATGTTGTCGGGCAACATTTCCGCGGACACCTGGCTTAGCTTTTCGTCCCGGGCAATCTGGAGGACACGGCGGAGCAATTCATTACCCAGGCCCAGCTTTTGATACTGATCGGAGACCAGCACCGCAACTTCCGCTTCATTCTTGCCGTGAAGCTTGTTCATACGCCCAACGGCGATAATCCGGGGTTCTCCGGTGGCGGGATCGGTGCGCTCGGCGACCAGCGCCATTTCGCGGTCGTAGTCACCGAAACAGATGCGCAACAATCGCTCATGCGCCACCCGCCGACTCAGGCTGAGGGAGCAGAAGTAGCGCAAATAGACGCTGTTATCGGAGAGTGTCTCGTGAAACTTGACCATCAGCGGTTCGTCTTCGGGGCGGATCGGGCGGATGACAACCTGATTTCCATCCTTCATGGTCCAGGGCGAGACATACTGTAAGGGATAGGGACGAATCGCGGACTTGGGCAACTGGTCGAGGGTCACGGAGGGCCCGTGCAAGACGACTCTGGCATCGAGGGCCAGCATGCGCTCGGGTGAAGCCAGCAGGGGATTGATGTCAATTTCCGCGATCCACGGCTGTTCGACCACGAGCTGACTGAAGCGCACCAACAGTTGCTCCAGCGCCGCCATGTTGACGGGCTTGCGCCCGCGGACTCCCTTGAGCGCGGTGAAGACCTTGGTTTGCTCCATCATTCTTTGTGCCAGGGTCGTGTTGAGCGGCGGAAGCGCCAGGGCGCGGTCGCGATACACTTCGACAAGCTGGCCACCGGAACCGAACAGAATGACCGGCCCAAACTGCGGGTCCACGCTGCTGCCAAGGATCAGTTCGTAGCCATCGAGCTTCACCATCGGCTGCACGGTGACGCCGGAGAATTGGCCGGGACCGGCTTTCTCCTCGACCGAAGACTGGATGTCGCGATAGGCAGAGCGGACCGCCGCTTCATCGCGTAAGTTCAGTTTGACTCCGCCCACATCCGTCTTGTGGGTGATGGTTTCGGAAAACACTTTCAGCACAATCGGAAAGCCAAGTTCCGCAGCAATCGTCGCCGCCTCGTCCTCGCTGGCGGCGACGCGTGTCTCGACCGTGGGGATGCCGTAAAGCGCCAACAACTGCTTCGATTCGAACTCGGTGAGCAGAACGCGGCCGTGACTGCGCGCGGTTTGAATGATCTGCGCGACCTGATTGCGGGAGGCGTTATTCATCTCCGATTGGTCAGCCAGAGTGGGAGTTTCGTAGAGTCCGCGGAGGTTGTAGGTGTATCGCCACATGTAGGTGAAAGCCCGTGCGGCTGCGTCCGGAAAAGGAAAAGTTGGAATGCCCGCCGAATTCAGCACCGCTTCGCCGGCTGCAACCGCGTTCCCTCCCATCCAACTGGCGAGCACGGGCTTGCCAGATTGTTTGGAATAAGGCTTCAAACCTTCCGCGATCTTCGTAGGTTCCGTCATTCCCTGCGGGGTAAGGATGACCAGAAGCCCATCGCTGTTTGGGTCTTTCGAGGCAATTTCGAGCGCTTTCGCATAGCGTTCAGAATCGGCATCGCCGAGAACATCGATGGGATTGTTATGACTCCATTCGGGCGGGAGGAACTCATCCAGGCGCTTCATGCTTTCCGGGGAAAGCTCGGCCAATTCTCCCCCATTGGCTACCAGCGCGTCGGTGGCCAAGACTGCGGGTCCGCCAGCATTGGTCAGGATGGTAAGGCGCGGACCCTTGGGGCGGGGTTGCCGGCCGAGCACTTCCGCCATATAGAAAAGGTCCTCGATGTTGAGTACCCGCAAAACGCCGGAGCGGCGGAAGGCGGCCTGGAGCACTTCGTCGCTGCCGGTGAGCGCGCCGGTGTGCGATGCCGCCGCCCGCGAAGCCGCTTGCGAGCGGCCGGCCTTGATCACGATGATCGGTTTGGTGAGGGCGACTTCACGAGCTGCGGACATGAATGAGCGCGCATCGCCCACGGATTCCATATAGATGAGGATGCTCCTGGTGTGCGGGTCGTCGCCAAAGTGGTAGATCAAGTCGCCCCACCCGACATCCAGCATGGAACCGGTGGAAACAATGGCGCTGAACCCCACTTGTTCGCGCTGGCTCCAGTCGAGGATCGCGGTTAAAAGAGCTCCGCTCTGGCCCAGGAACGCGACACTGCCCGTCTTCGGCGCCTCCTTGGCGAAGGTGGCGTTCAACCCGATCAGCGGGTTCATAATGCCGAGGCAGTTGGGGCCGACCAAGCGCAAGGAACCGCGCCGCAAGTGCACTTGAATCTGCTTTTCGAGGGCGATGCCTTGCGCACCAAGTTCCCGGAATCCGGCGGAAATCACTACCGCGGACTTGGCGCCAGCATCCACGCACTCTCCAATGATTTGCGGGACGGTTGCCGCGGGGGTGCAAACCACAGCCAAGTCCACCGCTCCGGCAATGTCGCGAATGCTCTTGCAGGCTTTCAGCCCCAGCACTTCCGGATTCTTGGCGTTGACGGGATACACCTTCCCTTGAAAGCCGCCGTGCAGCAGATTCTCCAGGACGGTGCGGCCAACGGCGCCGGGACGACTGCTGGCGCCGATGACGGCCACCGAGCTGGGAGCGAACATTGCGTCCAATCCGTATTTCTCCGATGTCTGTTTCTCTTGGTTATGCGGCAGTCGTCCTATTAATACCGTCTCTTTCGAAGTCATTGAAAGCTCCTCATCCCTCAATCGTGCCACGGCAAAAACCGCCGCGTCCACGATGGATTATCGATAGTTGCTGCGATTGTCTTCAAGTCCCCTGGCCTGCAGAGCGTTTGTGAGAACTGGGTCGTCCCTCCGGGACTTGGATCGTCCTTCCCGCTTTACCCACCGCTAAAGCGGTGGGCTAAGCTGGATCGCCCCTCCGGGGCTGGTATTACCGATGCTTCGTTCCTCCGAGTTAACCAAAAACAAGTTCTCACACACGCTCTTCAGCACCGCAACGCCGCTCAACGCGAACCGTAAGCACGGGACACTTGGCATGCGCCACAATGTGATGGGCCGTGGTGTGGGCCAGGTGGGTGACACGATCTTAGTGCTGGTTCCCCTGGCGTGTCCGCGACGCACGGTAAGTGCCAGCTTCTGCTGGAGAAGGTGACCGCATTCTTAGCAGCCTGTGGTGAAACTCCGGCGCCAAGAGCCAGCGCCTGAAGGCGCTGTCATAACACGGCACTTACGGTATGCCTAAAGGCATACCCTGATACAAATCTTACTTGCACCACGGGCTGTTGGGCTGTCGCCCCTCCGAGATGGCCAAGTCATGCCGTAGTTCTGGCAAGCATGACAGCCATTGTGCCTTCTATTTCATCTAACCTTCTCCTCTTTTTCGGAAGCGGGCAAAGCCTGGCTGACTTCCACCCGCGGTTCACCCACCTGTACGTGCGGTTCAAAGCGTTGTTCCACCGAGAGCGCGCGAGACACCAGGCATAGGCTCTTGGCCTTGTGTAAGAGCTTGAGAGCCCGTGCCCGTTCCTCTTCCTGCGGAATCGTCAGATTCGCCTTAATGAACACTTCCCCAAAGCTGTAGCCAGTTTCCGCCTTGCTTATCCCGCCGTCCACTTCCACCTCTAGGTCGGTATACTCGAACCTGGAGTATTCGGCGAGCGAGCGAAAGGTAGTCGTAAAGCAACTGGCGACCGCACAGAGGAGTAAATCTTCCGGTGTCCACCTGCCTTCCAAGCCCCCAAAAGCAGGCGGCGAAGTGAAATGGAGCGCATTGGGAGCGGAGCTGGACTTTGCCAGGCCAGTCCGGCCCGAGGCCCACCAGGCAACCACTCGAAAGCGATGTACCTCTTCCATGGTGATAATCACCCTCCTTGTTCCCGTATTGCAAAGTCACAGGGGCATCAAGACGCCAGTTAGGAGAGCTTGATCTCCCATCCGCGCCGCTTCCATGGACTCCCGTGCACTTAGATTTTCGGCGCAGAAGGGTTTTAGGGACCATGCTTGGAGTCACGGGCTATCGTGATCATGATCACGGCGCGATCGGTGATACAATTTGCACGGATAATTGTGCCGAATGCGCGCTCCCTACGGGCTGAACATCCTCGACAACTGCCTGACCTGCCCGATGCGGGAGGAAAACTTATTCTGCAATCTGCCGGCGGCTGCGGTGCAGAGGTTGAATGACATCAAATCCACCGCCGTCTACCCAAAATCCGCGATGCTGTTTATCGAGGGACAGCAGCCCCGCGGGATATTTGTGCTTTGCGCGGGGAAAGCGAAGCTCTCGACGTCATCGGCTGAGGGCAGAACCGTCATCACCAAAATCTCGGAAGCGGGAGATGTTCTGGGGCTCAGCGCCACGATTTCCAATCGGCCTTACGAAGTGACCGCCGAGATGATCGAGCCGGGCCAGGCAAATTTCATTACCCGGGATGCCTTGCTGCACTTCATGCGTGAATATGGAGAAGTGGCGCTGCGAGTGGCGGAGCAGCTCAGCCGCAATTACTACTCGGCGTATGAAGGGATCCGCACCCTGGGACTCACCAACTCGCCTTCGCAGAGATTCGCAAAGCTGCTGCTGGGATGGTCGAATGCGACGGGGAATGGAGATCCTCTGCAGGTGAAGGTGACGCTTACGCATGAGGAAATCGCCGAGATCATTGGCACGACGCGGGAAACCGTGAGCCGCCTGTTCTCGCAGTTCAAGAAGAAACAGCTCGTGCAATTAAAGGGCGCGACCCTGATCATCCGCAACAAAGCCGCGCTGGAACACATGGTCAACTCTTGACCAGAGCGGCTTTCTGTTCCGATATTCCAGAACCCACTCCGACACCATAGCCGCCTCAATGCTGCTTGTCCAAGGTTAGGAGCAATCGCGTGGGACGGTGCAATTGGCCACAGACCTGCACGGGCCCTACTACTCGATCCTAAGAAGCGAAGTGATGAAGAGCACCGTTAACGGTGATTCCCGGCACAGGCACTTTCCCACGGGAAAGCTGTAAAATAATTTTTTAATTGTCACGGTTGCCTGATGACTGGAATCACACTAACTCGCTTCAATTTGCTTTAGTCCAGGTCCGTGAAAGAGACCCTGGCGCAAGGGGACGAAGCACTGGTTGAGCGTGGCAGTTCGCGCGCAGCATTCGGTCATTGCCCACGCCTCCTAACCAGGGATGTTGCCAAGCATTCTCTTTGCCAGCGCGGTAGGAAGCCGCCTGCAGTTGGGACGAGAGGAGAGAACAGTGCTCATTTTTGCCAAGCCCGTGCCTCCGAATGAGGACAAGCGCTGGCGTTTGGTGGACGCCACCATGCGCCGCCATGGGCAGCAGTCGCGCGGGTTGATTGAGGCTCTGCACACGGTGCAGGAAGCGTTCGGCTACCTTGACGACCTGTCGCTGCGGTACGTCGCAACGTCGCTGCGAGTGCCCCTCAGCCGCGCCTATGGCGTCGCCACCTTCTATCACTTCTTCACCCTCAAACCTGCGGGGCAACACACCTGCGTGATCTGCACCGGGACGGCCTGCTACATCAAGGGCGCTCCGCTGCTGCTGGACGCCATACAGCGGGACCTGGGCGTGCTGCCCGGCGAGACCACGGCGGACGGGCAAGTTTCGTTCCTGACCGCGCGCTGTCTCGGTTCTTGTGGACTTGCTCCCGCCGTGGTGTACGACCAGGAAGTCGCGGGCAAGGTAAGTCCTCAAGGCCTGCGAGAACACCTGTCGCAATGGACGCGCCATGACGCCTGACGAACTGAGCGAAATTGCCGAAACGGAACGGGAGTCGCAAAAGCGATTCAAACACCGGGTGAACGTGTGCCTGGCCGCAGGGTGCGTGTCCTGCCAGGGTCAGGGTGTCAAGGACGCCCTGGACAAGGATATTGCGCGGCGCGGGTGGGGAGAGCATTGCCAGGTGAAGGGCGTCGGGTGCATGGGATTGTGCGCCGAAGGACCGCTGGTATCTACAGGAGGAGCTGAACGGTTGTACAAGCGGGTTGCCGCCGCGGACGCCGCCGAAATCCTCGATAGCCTGGAAGGCCCTCCGGTCTCCCGCCTGCACTGTCCGACCGACATTCCCTTTTTCCAACGCCAGAAAAAGATTGTGCTGGAGAACTCTGGTGTCATCGATCCGGAGCGTATCGAGGATTACATCGCGGCGGAGGGATACCATGCCCTCATTCAGGCGGTGACCGAGATGACGCCGCGCGAAGTGGTCGAAGAAGTGATGAAGAGCGGCCTGCGCGGGCGTGGCGGCGCGGGATATCCGACCGGTTTGAAGTGGAGCACGGTGGCCAAATCGTTCGGCACACAGAAGTTTGTCATCTGCAACGCCGACGAAGGCGATCCCGGGGCGTTTATGGATCGCAGCGTGCTGGAGAGCGACCCGCATCGCGTGCTCGAAGGCATGTTGATTGCGGCCTACGCCGTGGGTGCTTCCGACGGCTACATCTACGTGCGCGCGGAGTATCCTCTGGCGATTAAGCGCTTGCGGGCGGCGATTCGCCAAGCGGAACGAGCCGGGCTTCTGGGCGCCAGCATTTGCGGAACGCGTTTCAGTTTCAAGATCGACTTGCGGCTGGGGGCTGGGGCATTCGTGTGCGGTGAGGAGACTGCGCTCATTGCCTCGGTGGAAGGAAAACGCGGCACGCCGCGGGCGCGGCCCCCTTATCCCGCCATGCAAGGACTCCAGGGACAGCCTACGCTGATCAACAACGTCGAAACCTTTGCCAACGTTCCGCCCATCCTCCGCAACGGCGGCGAATGGTATGCACAAATCGGGACGGAGAAGAGCAAAGGGACAAAAGTGTTTGCCCTGGCCGGCCGGGTGCAAAATACCGGACTGGTCGAAGTGCCCATGGGGATCACGTTGCGCGAAATGGTTTTCGAGATCGGCGGCGGAATTCCCGATGGCAAGAAATTCAAAGCGTTGCAGACCGGCGGCCCCTCCGGCGGTTGCCTGCCCACGGAAGCTCTGGATATGCCGGTGGACTACGAGTCGCTGGCGCGCCTGGGATCGATCATGGGATCGGGCGGGATGATCGTGATCGATGAAAGCTCCTGCATGGTCGACGTGGCCAAGTACTTCATGGATTTCTGCATGACCGAGTCTTGCGGCAAGTGCACTCCGTGCCGCGTCGGCACCTACCAGATGCACCGCATTCTCAGCTCCATTACCAATATGACGGCCACGCCCCAGGACCTTGCTATGCTCGAGGAATTTTGCGATCTGCTGAAGCACACCAGCCTGTGCGGGCTGGGACAATCCGCCCCCAACCCGGTGGTGAGCACATTGAAATCCTTTGCGGCGGAATACAGAGCCCACATTGAAGATCACAAGTGCCCGGCTGGAGTTTGCGGCAAACCCAGTGGAGAACGGTCATGAGTCCGCCCACTGGCGCCAAGACGCTCAAGATCGATGGCCGCGATTTCGGCGCGCGTCCGGATGAGACCATTTTGGACGTTGCCCGAGAGAACAAGATTTTCATTCCCCGCATGTGTGAACTGGACGGGCTTTCCACGGTGGGTGCGTGCCGGCTGTGCCTGGTGGAAGTCAAGGGCTCCAACAAACTGCTGCCGTCGTGTGTGACTCAGGTCGAAGAGGGCATGGAGGTCACCACGAACTCAGAACGGCTGGACCGCTATCGCAGGATGATCGTGGAACTCCTGTTCACCGAACGCAACCACGTCTGCGCGGTTTGCGTTTCCAACGGCCATTGCGAATTGCAGAGCATGGCGCAGAAGCTGGGTATCACTCATGTCCGCTTTCCGTATCGTTACCCGGGGGAGGAAGTGGACGCCTCGCATGACCGTTTCGTGATTGACCATAACCGCTGCATCCTGTGCACGCGCTGCGTTCGAGTGTGCGATGAAATCGAGGGGGCGCACACCTGGGACCTCATGGGACGCGGGGTCGAGGCGAAGGTGATCACGGATCTGAACCAGGCCTGGGGATCGTCGGAAACCTGCACCGGTTGTGGCAAGTGTGTCCACGTTTGTCCAACCGGCGCGTTGTCGGAAAAGGGCCGCTCCGTCGCTGAAATGGAAAAGCGCCGGAACTTCCTGCCCTACTTGACACTGATGCGAGAGGAACATGAATGAGCAAGAAACGTCTCGCCACCGTCTGGCTCGATGGCTGTTCCGGATGTCACATGTCATTTCTCGACATGGACGAGCGTCTGATCGCGCTTTCGGAAATGGCCGAACTGGTCTATAGCCCGCTGGTGGACGCAAAGATCTTTCCCGAGAATGTGGACATCACGCTGGTGGAGGGTGCGGTCAGCAGCGAGGAAGACTTGCACAAGATTCAGACGGTGCGCGCGCGGACAACGATTCTGGTTTCGCTCGGCGATTGTGCGGTGACTGCGAATGTTCCCGCCATGCGTAATCCTTTTCCGACAAAAGCGGTTTACGACCGGGCATACCGCGAGAACGTGACTTTCGAGCCGGGAACTCCCGATCAAGTGGTGCCCCGCCTGCTGCCCTATGCGCGGCCGGTCCACGAGATTGTAGAGGTGGATGTTTATGTACCGGGGTGTCCGCCCTCGGCCGACGTGATTTTCTACGCAGTGACCGAGTTGCTGGCAGGCCGGACGCCGGATTTGAGCGCGAAGACGCGATTTGGAGCTTAGGAGCCGAAGTGGAAGAACGCAGAACCATCGTCATCGATCCCGTGACCCGAATCGAGGGGCACTCCAAGATTACGCTGCATCTTGACGATCAGGGCCGCGTGGAAGACGCCCGTTTTCACGTTACGCAGTTTCGCGGCTTCGAGAAGTTCTGCGAAGGGCGTCCGTTTTACGAGATGCCATCGCTGATGGCGCGCATCTGCGGCATTTGTCCGGTAAGCCATCTCATCGCATCGGCGAAGGCTTGCGACGCTCTGCTGGCGGTGAGAATTCCGCCCACCGCAGACAAATTGCGCCGCATTTTCGGGCTGGCCCAGGTAGTGCAATCGCACGCCTTGAGCCTCTTTCACCTGTCTTCGCCCGACCTGCTGCTGGGCATGGACGCCGATCCTGCAAAGAGCAATTTGTTTGGCGTTCTGGAACAGAATCCAGCCCTGGCGCGGGACGGAATCCGCCTGCGGCAGTTTGGGCAGCAGATCATCGAGCGCTTGGGAGGAAAGCGGATTCATCCTGCCTGGGTCGTACCCGGCGGGGTCAGCGAACCCCTGAGCCAGGCGGACCGCGATGCCATCCTGAAATCGGTCCCCGAAGCGCTGGCCATTGCCGTACGCACTGTCGAGTGGTTCAAGAGCATCATGGAGCGTTTCCGCGAGGAGATCTCAACTTTCGGCAATTTCCCGACGCTTTTCATGGGCATCGTGAAGCCGGATGTGGGCGGCCTGACGTTCTACGACGGCAAGATCCGCATCGTGAACGCCTCCGGCAAAATTGTCGCCGAGGGCCTTGATCCGACCCGCTATTTCGATTACATCGGCGAGAAGGTGGAATCGTGGAGCTACATGAAATCCGCCTACTACAAACCAACAGGATTTCCGGACGGCATCTACCGGGTGGGGCCGTTGGCCCGTATGAACGTGGTCGATCGCTGCAACACACCCCGCGCCGACCAGGAACTGGCGGAATTCCATGAACTGCAGCGGACCGCCGTGCTCAGTTCGTTCCACTATCACCACGCGCGGCTGGTCGAAATTCTTTACTGTGTTGAGCGCATGGAGCAACTGCTCAACGATTCTGAGATCCTCGATAAGCACGTGCGCGCCATCGCGCGTCCGAATGCTCTCGAAGGCGTGGGGGCGGCGGAGGCGCCGCGGGGCACGCTGTTCCATCACTACAAGATTGACGATCAGGGGTTGATCCGCTGGTGCAATCTGATCATCGCCACCGGCCAGAACAATCTGGCCATGAACCGCAGCGTGCTGCAGGTGGCCAAGCATTTTGTGCGTGGCGACCGGTTGACAACCGGCGCGCTGAATCGAGTGGAAGCGGTCATCCGAACCTATGATCCCTGCCTGAGCTGCGCGACGCATGCCGTGGGACAAATGGCGTTGCACATCCAACTGCTAAGCCCCAGCGGGGAAGTGCTGGATGAAGTCGCTCGTCCGTGAGCATCGGATGATCCCGTATGGCGCGGATCCTGATCGTCGGCTACGGCAACCCGCTCCGCTCCGACGATGGCCTGGGCTGGCGCGCGGCGGAAGAACTGTCCCAAAGGCTGTCTCTTCCGGAAGTTGAAGTTATTGTCCGCCACCAACTCACTCCGGAGTTGGCCGACAACCTTAGAAGCGCCGATGCGGTTTTCTTTGTTGATGCCGCTCACGCTGGCCAGCCCGGAGAGCTGACGTGCGAACCGGTGATTTCGCAACCGCTGACTTCGCAACCCCAGACCATCCATTCCCACCAGTGCTCGCCCGCGGGAGTTCTGGCTCTGGCGCAGCAACTCTATGGCGCCACTCCACGGGCTTTTGCGGTCACGTTGTGCGGCGAATGCTTCGATCACGGTGCGGCCTTCTCCGCGGCCGTGGAAGCCGGTTTTCCGAAGCTGACGGCGCTGGTGGAAAAGCTAGCGAGACAGGAAGCTGTGCGGCCACGAGGCCGCTGAGTCACGGCTGAGTGACGGGCATCTCATCCGGCCGGGCGGGGACGCCCGGCTCTCCACAAGAGGAATCATCGCTCCGCTATGGGAGTTTCGCTCCTTCGACTCTGAAAGAACCGTGGCAGTGGAGGCTTAAACGGATGGCTTTACCGGCGCTGCCTGCGGGCGGTTTAGCCATTTTGTCTTTTCGCAATATTCGTAAAGTTCTTCGCGGAACTTTGGATGCGCGATCTCGATCAGTGCTTTGGCCCGCTCCCGGATGCATTTTCCATGCAGGTAAGCCACGCCGTACTCCGTCACCACGTAGCGGACGAGACCCCGTGATGTGACGACTCCCGCACCCGGACTCAGCATCGGGGCAATCCGTGAAATCGTGTCGTTCTTGGCGGTCGAGGAGATGGCGATGATTGGTTTGCCGCCCTTCGATCGTGACGCTCCGCGAATGAAGTCGACCTGCCCGCCAATCCCGCTGTAGAAGCGGGTTCCGACAGAGTCGGAGCAAACCTGGCCGGTCAGGTCGATCTGCAGGGCCGAGTTAATGGCCACCATGTTGTCGTTGCGGGCGATGAGTGCGGGATCGTTGGTATAGGACGTGGGATGGAACTCGAAGATCGGATTGTTGTCGACGAAGTCGAACAGCTTTTTCGTCCCCAAGGCGAAACCGAGAATGATCTTGCGCGGTTTGAAGTTCTTGCGCGCGCCCGTGATCACGCCCGCTTCAATGAGCGGCATCACACCATCCGACACCAGTTCGCTGTGCACCGCGAGATCTTTGCGATCGCTGAGGAAGGGAAGCACCGCATCGGGAATTCCGCCGATGCCGGTTTGCAACACGGCCCCGTCCTCGATCAGGCCGGCCACATTGCGCGCGATGGTCTTATGCAGGTCGGTGGGTTGCGAAGGCTTCATGGCGCATAGCGGCCGGGTCGATTCCACCACCACATCGATGTCACTGACATGGATGAAGCTGTCGCCATAGGTTCGGGGCATGTGGCCGTTGACCTGGGCCACAACGTAGCGGGCACATTTGGCCGCCGTGAGCGTGGTATCCACACCCACGCCAAAGCTGCAAAAACCGTGTGAATCGGGCGGAGACACCTCGATGAGCGCGACATCGATCGGCATAGCGCCGCTCTCGAACAGCGCTTCGATCTCGCTGAGGTAGATGGGCGTGTAGTCGGCCCGCCCGTCGTTCACCGCTTCGCGGACATTGCCGCCGATAAACATGGCGTTGTGCCGGAAGTGCGCTGCCATCTCCGGAGCCACATAGGGAGCGCATCCCATGGTCATCATGTGGACAATTTCCACGTCGTGAACAGAAGGGGCGCGCCGGAGCAGGGCTTCGACCAGGGTTTCCGGCTCGGCGCACCCCGGCTGGATATACACCCGCATTCCCGACTCGACGCAGCGCACGGCTTCGTCCGCTGGTTGCACTTTTGTTGCGTATTCAATTTCCCATGACATCTCTTGCGGCTCCCTATGTCTTCTTAGATGGTGCGCTGGTTTCCCCGTGAGCTTCGGCCGCGACCGCCAGTTCGTAACCGACCGCGGCATAGTAGATTGCTCGATCAAAGAACTGCTCGAGCAACTGCAACATCTCCAGTTCGCCGAACACTTCCACCGGGCGTTCCAAAACCGCTTCCTTCTGGATGAACTCCCAGAGGTTCTCCTTGGTCAAAACGATCACCCAGATGACCTCGCTCAGAGGCACCCGCTGGCCGGCGCGCCGCGCCCCAATCTGCAAATAGCGTTGCTCCAGGTGGCATTCATCCTTGCCTATGAGCCACTCGCCGAGATGACGGTAGATCTCGTACACCCGTTCTTGCAGGTCTGCACTGGGGACATTCTGGTAACTTTGGGTCAACTCGGAATTCTGGACGCGATCGAGAAGGCTTTCTGCCAGCGATTGGGAGTGGGTCTCGATCAGCCGAACGAGACGATATAACATCATCATAATGCCCTGCCGTCCTCAACTTATCATCCAGTCTTACTACCCGCAACATCTGCAGCCATGACCGGCGGTACGGTCCTGTGTGATGAAGATCACAGCTCGTGGCCGTGAGCTGTTTCTGGCGTGCCGTCAGTGGGCGGCCATTTCTCCTTTTTCCCGCTGCTGTGAACTCGTCTGCTAATCTTATGTGGCACTCCCTGATGTAAGAGGCTTGGTGCAAGATGAAGAATCAATCTGGCCGTTGTATCCGGGGATGGGTCTTGGGAATCGCTCTGCTTGCCGCGGCGCATGCGCGGGCGGCTGGGCCCGGAGACGAAAAGAGCGACGTGTTGCTCTCCACCATGCAGCAAGAATTGCAACGGGCCCAGGCCAGCCTGGGAAAGCTGGACCCCGCCCCCTACTTCCTGAGCTATTCGGTATACGACCAGAGCGTCTCCAGCGTTGTCGGCAGCCAGGGCGCGCTGATCAATTCCACCGGTGCCCGCAGGCGCTCGACCGACGTTGTCGTGCGCATCGGAAGTCCGGCACTCGACAACAGCCATCTGGTGCGGGGCGCCAGCTTCGGAGATCTGGACACGCGCGCCCTGCGCAGCGATCTGGCCGCGGCCGGCGATCACGTTTACGTTGACAATCGTCCGCAGATTGTGCCCCACAGCATCGTGGCGCCTTCGATTCTGTTCGATGAACTGGAAGTGAAGCGCGCCAACATCAACAAAGAGAAGCTGCCGGAATACCCGGCGCCTGGCTTCGTCCGATGAAGATCCTCTCGCGAAGTTCCGGGCGCTTGCGGACGAGCGGATTCTGGGAACGAGTAGTTCTTCGCGCGCCCGAACCGGCCTCGGCGCTCACGATCACAGCATTTTTTCTGTCCAGATCACGTTATAAGAAAACTCGAACGGAGTAAGAAGACCATGAAACGTGCGCTGTTTTGCAGCCTTGCGATTTTCGTCTGTTGTCTGCCTGCGTTGGCGCAGCAAACTGATGTTCCCCGCTATACCTTGTTCACCGGCTTCGATTACATGATCAGCCCAGCCCGTAATCTCACGGAGCGCGGTTTCGAAGCCGATTTCGGCGTCACTCTGAAACGCTGGCTGGCGCTGGGCGGAGATTTCAGCGCTATTGGCGACCAAGTCCTGAGCGGTGCGGGGACGATTAAGGGGAGCGAGACCGTGTTCGCGCCGTTGCTGATCGCGAACGGCATCCCTCCGGGTGCGGTTAAAGTGCCGTTCCAATCGATGAGTTACACCTTTGCCGCTGGCCCGCAGTTTTATCTGCGAAAGTGGGAAAAGGTCACATTTTTTGCCCGTCCCGGTTTCGGCGGGATCCACGAGGCGGCAGACATCAATTTGACGCAGGTGACGCCAGTATTGGAGGAACTGGGAATCCCAGTCCCTAGCGCTCATCAGACGGATACCCAGCTGTTCTTTGGCTTGGGCGGCGGTTTCGACCTTAACGTGTCTCGGCGGATAGGGCTGCGGTTCGCAACCGACTGGGTGAATACTCACCTGTTCAACAACTTGCTCACGAACCGGCAAAACTATGTCCGGTTCGCCGTTGGCCCGGCTTTTCGCTGGGGCAAAGGGAAGTAGCGAAGCGGCCCTTGCGGCTAATCCGTACTAACCAGTTCCAAACCAGGTTCGGGCGCAGCCTTTTTTGAATTATCTATCGCCCGGTCAAGGCAGCTGCGTAAGAGTGCAGCCAGTTGCTGAACATAGGGCTCTACGAGGCTGCCGCGGGGACTGATGGGAAGTGAGAAGAGCCGAACGCCACCTTGCGCCACCTCTCCCCAGCCACCTAGCGGAGTGTGATAACCCGCCAGATGACGCTCCGCCAGGAAGACAGTCAATTCCCCGGGATAGGGCCGGACGTTGTATTGAGCAAGGGCTTCTTCGTAGATATCCGCAATTCTGGCTTGCGGCGTGGCCGCAGCGGCGTCGGGCAGAAAGCGATGCCGAAGATGGGCCCAACCAAAACGAGCGGATGCTTTCATTCGGGTCATCTCGACGCGCAGTTTTTCCATGAAAAAGGCGAGCTTGCCCGCGCCCTCCGCGGCGAAGAGATTTTGGAGGTGAAAATAGGGGTTGAGGATAAAACGATTGGCAAACCGCTGGAGCAACGGGAGCGGCCAGCGCAGGGCGCGGATATTGTAAATCTCAATGAGGGCCACGAGGCCCACGGTCTCGCCCGATGCGATGAGTTGCCGGGCCATTTCCAGGGCCAGAGTGCCACCCAGGCAGTAGCCGCCCAGCATGTAGGGACCATGCGGCTGTACCTGGCGGATCTCGTCGACATAGCGGCGGGCCACGGTTTCGAACCGGCCATCGACCGGAGAACGCCCGTCGAGACCGGCGGATTGCAAACCGAAGACGGGCTGATCGGCGCCGAGATGAGCAGCCAGGGAACGATAGAGCAAGACGTTGCCTTCGGCGGCGTGCACGAGAAAAAGCGGCGGCCGATCGCCGGATGGATCTCCGGAACGATGATCTCCGGGGCGCGGATCTCCGGGGCGATTGATGGCCACCAGGGATTTCCAGTCTTCTTCTCTGCTGCCCCGGCTCAGAATCCTCGCCAGCGTTCGCGGGGTAGAGGCGTCGTAGAGGATCGCGAGCGGCGCGGTGCAGCCCAACTCGCGCTGGATCAGGGTAAACAACTGCGCCGCAGCGATGGAGTGTCCACCCAAGGCAAAGAAGTCATCGTCTGGCCCAATCGCGCGGATATCCAAGACGCGCTGCCAAAGCGGGAGCAGCGCTTGGAGTAATGCGGGCTCCGCCATCGTTGTAGATCTCGTTGTAAGTCTCGCGGGGCTTGCCGGCGAATCGGAGGGTTGCCGCGGCGGCTCTGGCGCCGATGTCGATACAACCGAAACGGATTCGTGGACAGTTCCCCGGTTTGAGGTCTGCGCGTAAACAATTTCAGTCGCAGGAGAAGCATCGGCACCATTGATCCCGGCAAGATCCAGAACTTCCCGCGAGGGATCTGCGGCCAGGTCCTGAAAGATGGAAGCAAGCGTTTCGAGCCATGCTCGTATGGTGAGGTCCTCAAAAAGCTTGATGTCGTAGTGACAGTGCAGCTCCAGGTTCTCTTCCATCTCGACCGCATTCAAATACCACTCGAACGATTCGTAGCCTTTGGGATTGGCATCGTAGTTGACGGTAAATCCGGATTGCGGCAATTCGTTGGGCTTGAACTTCTTGATGTTGGTGAGGCCGGTCGAGATCGGGGAAATGCCGAGCGCAGGCGCGACGGGACGCAGATCTTCCAGCAGACTGACCATGGTAAAGATGGCGTGGTCCTGGGCAGCAAGCAGCTCGCCCTGCACCCTCTGGAGAAAAGCGCCAACTGCTTCGCCTTCGCGTAACTCTACAAAGAACGGGAGGAGATTTACACAGTGTCCGACGAGACCGGGCTGGCCGATGACAGGTTGTTCCGCAGTGGGCAGAGCGATCACAAAGCGACGCTGCTTTGAAATGCGGGCGAGAAGGATGGCCAGGGAACTGAGCAGGACAGCGAAGAAGCTGCAGCCCTGTTTTGCTCCTAGCGCTCTCAGGTTTTCTACCACCGCAGCCGGAATGGCGTGATCGAGACGGCGCGCGCTGAATTCACGCCGAGCGCTTCGGGGGCGATCGGCGGGAAGCACGAGCGCGGGGAAACCATCTTTGAATTTCGCATGCCAATAGCTGCCCGCTTCCTTGAATTCGTTAGAGTGGTCGCGCGCGGCTACGCTCTGTACGTAATCGGCGTAACTCTTCGCGGGCTCCAGGGATGCGGGCGCGCCCGAAATTTCTTCGGAATAGAAAGCGCAAAGATCGTGGATCAGGACATCCAACGACCAACCATCGCAGATGATGTGGTGCGCCGTGAAGATAACCGCTGCGCGATCGGGGCCAAGCAAAACCATCTGGCAGCGGAACAACGGACCCGCGGGCAGGGGGAACGGCAAGGCGGTTTCATCGGCAATCAGTTTGCGGAGACGCTCCTCTTGCCCGGTTGGGTCGTTGATAGAAGAAAGATCGGTTACCGGCATCGCGATTTTCCGCGCCGGGGCGATCTTCATCACCAGACCGGTTTCATCGAAGCTGGCGCGCAGCGCATCATGCCGCTCCACCAGACGTTCCATGGCACGCGCCATTTTCGCGATCGAGATGTTGCCCGTAAAACGCACCGTCATGGATTCGTTGTAAGAGGCCGACAAACGTTCGGAAAGACGCGAGGAGGCAAAGATGCCACGCTGCGGAACCGTGGATTCAACTTCACGCGGGGGAGACGGGGCAAGCCCCGTCTCTACAGAGCGAAGAACCGCTTCGGCGGCTTCCGGGTCTGCAGCATCGGTTGGAGCGGCCACGCTTGGATGATTCGCGGCTGGACCGTTCATTCCGGCCTTTTCGAGAAGCGCAACCAGGCGGGCGATGGCGCGTGCTTGATCGGCAACAACTTCCTCGAGCACGCTGTTCGTTGTTCGTACATCCGGCCTTACATCCACAGCAGAAGGCGCAGCGGGTAGTGGAGAAACTGGCAGAGGGGCTGGGATGAGCGGAGCTTCCGCAAGAATGTCCGCAGGCAGGGTGCCGTCAAGATGCGCCGCAAGCAGGTCGACATTGGGCCACTGATTCATCAGTTGACTGAAGCTGACCTTGGCGGAAAACTCCTTGCGGATGGCAAAGGCGACCTGCGTCAACGATAAGGAGTCGAATCCCTGCTCCATGAACGTAGCGGAGGTGCTGATTTCGGAGCGTTCGCGTCCGGAGACCGGCACGAGGAGGTCAAGCACACGCGCAGCGATGCGGTCTTTACGTGAAGTTGGGCGCGAAGTTGGGCTCGAAGCTGGCGAACTTCCCGAGACGACGCTCTTGAGCGGCGCAGCGGAAGCCAATGGCTCAACGAATGTCTCAACTCGGGGGACGAGTGGCCGAAGCGGGCGCCACCACGGCAGGGTCGACCCAGAAGCGCTGCCGCTCGAAGGGATAAGTTGGCAAAGGTATGCGCCGGCGGTATTCATGGGCGTAGAAGGCATCCCAATCAATGGACACGCCGTTCTGCCAGAGAGACCCGAGAGCGAAAAGCAGGGTCGTCCACTCGGCGTTGTTCTCATGGGTATCGGCAAACGTAGGAATGGCGGCGCAGGGATGGCCGGGCGTGAACTGCTGGCGAGCCAACGAACACAGGGTGGAACGCGGTCCACATTCCAGGAAGAGGTCGTATCCCTCGTCTTTGAGATAGTGAATTGCTTTCCCAAACTCCACGGTTGCCCGGGCATGATTGGCCCAATAAGCGGGATCGGTGGCTTCGGCAGCGGTGATGGGACGTCCCGTGACCGTCGAGACAAAAGGCTTCAGCGGAGCGCGCAACTGGATTTTGGCGACGGCCTCGCGCAACGGCTCAACCATGGGATCCATCATGGCGGAGTGGAAGGCATGCGAGGTGTGCAGGTGGCGGCAGACGATGTTTTCCGCTTCGAGTTGCTTCTGGAATTGGACGACATCCGCATCCGGCCCCGACACGACACATAGAGCCGGAGCATTATTGGAAGCGATCTGAAGCGTAGCGGGAAGAATTTTCGCGATCGACTCCGCGCTGCCGCTCACCGCCATCATCGAACCACGCGGAAGGTCCTGCATCAAGCGGCCCCGCAGAGCGATGATGCGCAGAGCGTCCTCAAGCTCCCACACGCCAGCGAGCGTGGCCGCGACAAATTCTCCGATGCTGTGTCCGGCCATCATGGCAGGCTCGATGCCCAGGCTCTGCCAGAAACGCGCCAGCGCGTATTCGATCACGAAAATCGAGGGCTGGGTGAAAAACGTGTCCTGCAGCGAGATCTGGGCCGTCTTTTCATCTCCACTTTGGGGATAAAGAAGTTCACGCAAATCCCGGCCGAGATGAGGCTTGAGGTGTTCGCAACAATCGTCCACGACAGCGCGAAAAAGAGGCTCGTCCCGATAAAGGTTCAGGCCCATGTTGACGTACTGCGTGCCCTGACCACCGAAAAGGAAGACGACAGGAGGATCGCGGCGTTCGCAGCGTTTGCTGCCGCAGCGCAAAGGATTGGGTTGCAGAAGAAGTCGGGCGGCTTCGCTGGAATCGGCGGCGACCACGAAACGGCGGTAAGCCATCTGCTTGCGCCCGGTTTGAAAGGTGTAGGCCACATCCGCAAAAGCTTCGGGCGCGGCACTCGCCAGATGCTCTGCCAATGCCCGGCTGTAGGCGTCGAGGGCCGCCGGACTCTTGGCGGAGAGCGGCAACAACTGCATCGGACGCGAAGCGCTTGCGATCTTCGGGTCGCGATCGGGCGCGGGCGCCTCTTCCAGAATGGCGTGGACGTTCGTCCCGCCAAAGCCAAAAGAGCTGACGGCGGTGCGGCGCACTTCCTCTCCCCGAGGGAAGGGGATGAGCTTGTCCGCCATAATGAAAGGGCTGCTGGCAAAATCGATCTTGGGATTGGGCGTTTTGAAATGCAGGGTCGGAGGAATCTGTTCGCGATGGAGAACGAGAGCCGCTTTGATCAGGCCCGCAACTCCCGCGGCATTGGTCGGATGCCCGATGTTTCCCTTGATGGAGCCGATATAGCAGAACTGTTTCTTCGCGGTCTTGCTCTCAAAAACTTTTCGCAGCGCTTCGAATTCAATGGGGTCGCCGACCGGAGTGCCCGTGCCGTGCGCTTCGATGTAGCGAATGGTCTCGACGGGAACGTTGGCATTCGACTGCGCCAGGGCAATGGCATCCGCCTGGCCGTCCACGCTCGGGGCCAGGAAAGAAGCGGGACGCGCGCCGTTATTGTTTTTCCCGGTGCCGCGAATCAGGGCATAAATGGTATCGCCGTCGGCCAGAGCATCGGCGAGCCGCTTGAGGATGACCACGCCGGCGCCGTCACAAAACATGGTTCCGGTGGCGTCCGCATCAAAAGGACGGCAGTGGCCATCCTTGGCAAACGTGCCTCCCTCTTGATAGAGGAAACCGCTCTTTTGTGGGACCGTGATGTCGACGCCGCCGGAGAGAGCGATATCACATTCATAGTCGAGAAGCGAGCGGTAGGCCTGGTCCACCGCCAGGAGCGTGGTTGAACAGGCCGTATTGAGACTGATCGCGGGCCCGCGGAGATCGAGGAGATAGGCGGTCCGCAGAGCGATGTAGTCTTTCTGGTTGCCGTACTCGACGGCAAGTTTGCCGGCCATGGCCAAGAGATCCGGCTGGGTCAAGAGGTTGGTCGTGTAGTAGTGATTGTCGCCGATGCCCGCAAACACGCCGATGCGCCCTTGGTAGCGCTCCGGGTCGTAGCCTGCGTTCTCGAGCGCCTGCTGCGCGAGTTCGAGAAAGACGCGCTGTTGCGGATCCATCACCCTGGCTTCGAGCGGATTGATGCCAAAGAAGGCGGCATCGAAAAGATCCGCGCCCTCGATCAAACCGCGAGCGCGGATGTAGTCCGGATCGTGGCGAAGATTTTCGTCAATGCCGGGACCCAGCTCCTCGGGTGTAAAGAAGGAAATGGATTCGACGGAATTGCAAAGGTTGCGCCAGAGTTGATCGAGATTGGCCGCGCCCGGGAAGCGGCCGGTCATGCCGATGACCGCGACGGCATCGCGCGCAATGTCGTTCCCGTCTTGTGACTTGCGCTGACGCCGCGCCCGGCTGTCGGCTTCGGCAAGAAAATCGGACTGGGTAACACTCCCTTTCTCTTGCAGGAATTCTGAGAGCTTTGCGATCGTGGGGTATTGAAAAACTTTGACCGGCGGAATCTCACCCCCGAAACGCGTGTGATATTGGCTCACCATGCGGACCGCGGCTAGCGAATTGCCGCCTAGATCAAAGAAGCTGTCGTCGATGCCAACTTCTTCCAGTTGCAGCAAGTCGCACCAGAGATTTGCCAATTGCTTTTCGGTCGCGGTCCGCGGGGCGATAAAATCCTGGGCGAGAAGCGGCCGTTTGCCCTCGGGCCGGGGCAGAGCCTTGCGATCGAGTTTGGCGTTTGGGGTCAGAGGAAATTTCTCCAAACGCAGGAAGACCGACGGGATCATGTAGTCCGGCAGCGTGTTCTTGAGGGCCTGATGCAAAGAGGTGGAACTCAAGCCGGTACGGCCCGTGTAGTAGGCGACCAGGCGTTTATCGCCGGGACGATCCTCGCGAAGAACGACGACGGCCTGCCCGATTCCCTCGATTTTCGAAAGCACGCTCTCGATCTCGCCCAGCTCGATGCGAAAACCGTGGAGCTTCACCTGCTGGTCGAGACGCCCCAGAAATTCAAGAGTGCCATCGGGACGGTAGCGAACCTCGTCTCCAGTGCGGTAGAGACGCGCTTCCAGCCCCTCGCTGGTGGGACCGATGCGAGTGAGATCGGTAACGAACCGCTCGGCCGTCAACTCCGGACGCTTGAGATACCCGCGAGCCAGGCCCGTGCCGCCAATCCAGAGTTCGCCCGGCATGCCCTGAGAAACCGGCTTGTGGTCCTCATCGAGAACATGGAATTGCGTATTGGCAATGGGCGGACCGAGGGAGATTTGGTCGGCAGAGGTGAGGCGTTCGGTGGAGGACCAGATGGTGGTTTCAGTCGGCCCATACATGTTCCAAAGTTCGCGGCAACGAGGGAGCAATTGACGAGCGAGGTCTGCGGTCAAGGCCTCGCCTCCGCAAAAGATTCGCAGATCGCTCTTCCCTTCCCAGCCGCTTTCGAGCAGCATGCGCCAGGTGGTTGGCGTTGCCTGCATCACCGTGATCGCGTGTTGCCGCAGCAATCGTTCAAGCTCGCGGGCGTCCGCAGACTGTTCCGCCGTGGCCATGACGATCTGGGCGCCGCACACCAGGGGAAGAAGAAATTCCAGGATCGAGATGTCAAAGGAAGCGGTAGTGACCGCCAAGTGTGTATCGGAGGCAGCCATCCCCGGCGTTTCCGCCATGGACAAGAGGAAATTGACCAGCGCCCGCCGCGGGATCATGACTCCCTTGGGCTTTCCCGTGGAGCCCGAAGTGTAAATGAGGTAGGCGAGATGTTCAGGATCGCCGCTTAAGGCGAGGTTGGTTGCCGGACCCTTGGAGAGCGACTCGATCTTCCTGATCGAGCAGAACAACTCGGGCGGCTGGTTTCCCCCAGACTTTCGCGCAGTCGAAGAATGGGTCAGCAGGAGTGAGACTTCGGAGTCCGCCAACATGAACGCCAGACGGTCTTTCGGAAACTTCGGGTCCAGCGGCAGGTAGGTCCCACCGGATTTGAGGATGGCGAGGAAGCTCACGACCGAATCCAACGAACGATCGAGACACACGCCAACCAGGCTCTCGGGACCGACTCCTTGCTCACGAAGGAAATGTGCCAGGCGGTTCGAGCGGGAATTCAGCTCCCGATAGGAAATCTGCTCCGCACCCAGGGTGAGGGCGGGAGCATCAGGCGTGCGCTCGACTTGGTCCTCAATGAACTCGTGCGGGCCGCGGCTGAGCGGGTAGTCCCGCCGGCCATCGTGGTGAGGGCTGATCGCTCCTGTATTCATCTTGAGACCCATTTAACGAGCAATTCGCGCGCCAACTGCAGGCATCGTTCCGGGGGTGTAGTTGCAGTGTAACTCTTTTGTTCCTAGTAGGCTATGAGAGGACCGAGTAGACCCATGACTTCGGTTACTGTGCCCATTGGCCGTATTCATAACGTCGTTCACACTAGAGAACTACCTCGAAGTGGCAGAAGATTTCCTACCCAGGAGAAGCGCAGCAGCTAAGGCGATTGTTGGAGAGGGGATCGACGAGTGCGCAACGGTGGAGGCGGCGGGAGTCGTGTTTTACCACAACATTCTTGCTGTCCCAATCCACTCCTGTGGCTGACGTTAACCAACCAAACACATTTCCACGAACCGATCAAAAACGAGCCGGAGAAGATGCGCACTTGCGAGGTGCTTCGCGGATGACGGGTTTGGACTTTGCCAATGTAGTCGCCTACGGCTCCGATAGCCGCGCCCGTATTCGTGACAGCGGAGGATGGCCGCCAAATCTCGTTGAGCGTTCGGCTCCATCGTCTGAACCAGATGAGCGGCCGATTCGTGACTCCACCACAACCGAGAATTAGAGACTGCGGTGGCCGCGTCCAGCCTGGATGCGCAGCAGTGCGGCGATCAGCGCGTCGATTTCCTCGCAGGTGTTGTAGAACGCGAGCGACGGGCGCACCGTGCTTTCGACGCCGAACCGGCGCAGAATCGGCTGCGCACAGTGGTGACCGGCGCGGACGGCAATGCCTTCCTGGTTGAGCGCGACGCCCACATCTTCGGTGCGAACGTCGTCCACAACGAAAGAGAGTACCCCGCCTTGTCCTGTGCCGTACCGATCAGCTTCAGGCCCGGCACGGTTAACAGACCCGCCGTCGCGTAGTCCAAAAGCGGGAATGTGGGAAACGCGGAGCCGTGGCAATTCGGAAAAGTACAAGTCGGCCACGCTTTCGGCTAGGGCGGGTGCGTCAACCTCGGCACGATTCGCCAGGACAATCACGGTGAGACGGTCATCCGGAAAGCGCTGAATGGCAGTTCGGAATCCCACCGTCTCGCCATAGTGAGTGTAGCGGCGATGTCCGCGGTAGGGATTGAGAAACCATCCGAAACCATAGAGCGGCGCAAGGCTGCCGTCTGATTGCTGCAGACGGGCGCCGTTCGCCGCGGTCGCCGGAGTCAATGCCGGTTGCATTTCTTTGGCGGTGAGCAGCGTGTGACGGGCTAGTGCACCGTCCCATTTCTCAAGGTCATCGAGCGACGAATAAACGCCGCCATCGCCTAAGGTAGCCGAAGTCGAACTCTGATCCGTCTCGCTCCATTCATCCGCCACCCTGGTATGCCCGTAGGCGCGATGCATGACTTCGTTTCTGCCTTTCTCGTACCCGATCGTGCCCGACATCCCTAGTGGCGTGAAAATTCGCTGGCGCAGAAAGTCCCCGAAGCTCATCCCCGACCGTTTCTCCACCACCATCGCTAGCACCACATAACCCGAGTTGCTGTATTCCCAGCGCGTACCGGGCTTGAACTTCGTGCTCGTCTGCCGCTTCAACAAGTCGAGCACGCCGGCATCCCTGATCTGCGGGATTTTGTCGTCGGCAATACCCGCATACTCCTTCGCCATGATGTCTTCGTAATCAGCCAGGCCGGAAGTATGGTTCAGCAGTTGGCGGATGGTGATCGTCTTTGCATAAGCGGGTAAGTCGGGAATAACGTCGGTGAGACGGTCTTCGTAGCGCAGCTTGCCATCGTGAACCAGCAGCATCACTGCAGTAGCTGTGAATTGTTTCGTAAGAGACGCCAGCCGAAAGTTTGTTTCCGGACCGATCTTCTGCAACGTTCGTAGATCGGTCACTCCATAACCCTGCCGGAATACAGGCTGGCCATCCTTGATCACCAGCACCGCGCAACCAGGATCGTGCGCACTAACGAACTTCGAGAACAAAGTGCCGATCGCAGCGGCTGGGACCTGGGTAAACGCCACATTAGTGCATGAGAGAACTGCAATCAAAACCGCGAATCCGCCGGTGACAAGACGCATCATGCTTTGGTGAGTTGCTCCGATTTCTGGCTCGGGACTGGAAACGTCATTACCGCGTGCACTCCCACAATGACTGCGATACAAACGTTGCGTAAGTACCCGGCTGCCGTTGCTTGTGTTTGAATACCAAAGGCTTCTGTTCCAGCGGCCCAACAAAGCTGCGTAATGTGCCGCCGCAGGCGAGAATAATCCATCGCAACAGATGTTGCAATACTGGGACAAATATTCTCGACCGATAAAAAGTTCTTGACAAGGAGCGGGCACTACTGATAAAAGGCCTAGTTGTCTATACAACTGGAGAGTTCAGGTGGACCTCCCCACACTCGACAGGCACAGCGTCGTCCCCCTGTACTACCAGATTCAGCAGCATCTGTTCGAGCAGATTCGAGCCGGCCTTCTCAAGCCTGGCAAGCCGATTCCCTCGGAACAGGAAATTTCCGCCCGTTTGCGGATCAGCCGCATGACTGCCCGGCAAGCGTTGAAATCACTTTGTGATTTGGGCGTGACCTATAGCCAACGAGGCAAGGGCACTTTCGTCTCCACAGTCAAGCTGGAAAAGAATTCCCGCCAGGTCCTATCTTTCAGCGAGGAAATGCAGGCCTGTGGATCACGGGCGCGGTCAAAAGTGCTCTCGTTCGAGGTGGCCACCGCAAGTCCGGACGCAGCCGACGCGCTCCGCCTTCCACCGGGCGAGAAGGTGGTGAGCCTACGACGCGTGCGCATGGCTGGTTCTTCGCCCATGGGGCTTGAATGGAGCCGTCTTCGGCTGCGCCTGTGCCCCGACCTGCTTCAGGTGTTTGACCCGAACATGTCGCTCTATCAAACGCTCTCCGAGCGTTACGGCGTCCAGATCGTCGCTGCCGACGAGGTGGCAGAGGCAGGGTTGGCGGACGCCGAGGAAGCGAAGCTGCTCAGGTTCGCCACGGGTAGCCCGGTGTTTCTCTTCACACGCACTTCCTACGCTCAGAGTGGGCAGCCAGTGGAGTATGTCAAGTCCGCGTATCGCGGAGACCGTTTCAAGATCGTGAACCGTTTGACACAGCCAGAGAGAGTATCGGAAGGGAAAACTAATGCGCAGGAAAACGCTCGTAGTGATCGCCCGAGGCTTTGAGATAAGGGGAGAAGTTATGCCGCGAACCATACTCATGTTGATTGCCGCCGCAATAGCTGGCCTGGCGTTGAGTCTCTCCGCCTGGGCCAGGCAACCACTTCGTTGCAAGGGACGGTCACAGACCCTTCCGGCGCGGCGATTACACAAGCTCAGATAACCCTGACCAACATAGCCACCAACTTTATCCGTCAGACCACGACCACGGCCAAGGGCGGGTACGAATTTGTCTCTGTACTGCCGGGCACGTACAAGTTGACGGTCGAGGCAAAGGGCTTCCGCACCTACCTCCAGACCGAACTGCGGTTGCTGGTGGACCTGCCCTCCACCGTGGACGCGCGATTGCAGGTCGGCGCCTCGACGGAGACGATGGAAGTCAGAGGCGAGGCGCCGCCGCTCAATACGACTGACCCCAGCCTCGGGCACACGATGGGCGAGGTTGAGATCGAGAACCTGCCGCTGCAAGCGGAGAACATGCCGCTGCTGCTCAGCCTGCAGCCCGGCGTCGTCTACAACGGCGAAAACATCCTGCAAGACAGTTATGACACGCGCGCCGGCTCGGTGAACGGCGAGCATAGCGACCAGAACAACATCACGCTGGATGGCGTGAGTATCAATGACGAATTCAACGGCTACGCTTTCACTGGGGTTTTGCCGACCACGCCGTATTCCGTGGAGGAATTTCGGGTAACCACTTCCAACTATGGCGCGACCGACGGACGCTCCGCCGGAGCTCAAATTTCCATGGTTACGAAGGGCGGCACTAACGTGTTTCACGGCTCGCTGTATGAGTTCAACCGGAACACGGTCGGCGAGGCCAACGACTATTTCCTGAAATTATCCCAACTACAAAGCGGCCAGCCGAACGTGCCGGAACACCTGGTGAGGAACATCTTCGGCGGAACCATCGGCGGGCCGATTTTAAAGAACCGCTTGTTCTTCTTCTTTAATTACGAAGGCCAACGGCAATCGCGTCAGGACAGCGCGCTGCGGAATATCCCGACCAAGTCGCTGTCCGATGGAATCATCCAGTATGAATGCGATAATCCCAGCCTATGTCCTGGCGGCAGCGTCACGGGCATGAGCGGCGCCAGCTACCCCGTCCAGTCCGGCTACTACGCGCTGAATCAACCAAACCTCATACAGATGGATCCGCTTGGTGCGGGGCCGAACCAGGCGGCGGTCAATTACCTGCGCACATATCCGGTGCCCAACGATTACACGGTCGGCAATCTCGTAAACACCGCCGGGTACCGCTTTGCCGCCCCGACGCTGACCTCCAATAACTGGTACATTGGCCGGCTGGACTACAATCTGACCGCCAGCGGCAACCATACGCTTTTCCTGCGTGGCGCTGCCCGCAACGATCGCTACACCGACCAACCGTTCCTTCCCGGCACGCCGCCGCAAGACACCCAGGTTGACGTCAGCAAAGGGTTCGTCGCGGGCTATACCGGCGTTTTCGGACCTCACTGGGTCAACAACGTGCGATATGGCCTCACGCACCAGAGTATCGAGAGTGGGGGCGATACCAATCAGCCGTGGGTTTCATTTCGGGGGATCGACCAGCCCATCACCTATCCGAGCGCGTTCACCGCCCCCGTGTACAATCTGGTCAACACCGTCAGTTGGCTCAAGGGATCGCACAACTTCCAGTTTGGCGGCAACCTGCTGTTCATCCGCCGAAACAGCTACAGCAGCGTCAACTCTTTCAGCGACGCATTGACGAACGCCGACTGGCTCCAATATGGCGGCTTCGCCAATAAGAACGATCCTCTCGATCCTACCTACACCTGTCCCTCCGGCAAGTCTTGGCCTGACTGCGGCTTCGGGCCGGCAATCGCCAGCGATTTCAACATCGGCTACGACTGGCCGCTCGCGGCGATGATGGGTATTGCCAGCGAGGTGGATGCCCGTTACAACTTCCACGTCGATAACCCGACTAACGGTACTCCCCTCGACCAGGGGGATCCGGTCACGCGCCACTGGTCAAGCAACACGTACAACCTGTTCTTACAGGACACCTGGCGTGTGCGACCCCACGTAACTCTCACCTACGGTTTGAACTATCAACTAATGACGCCAATCACCGAAACTGCCGGCCAGGAAGTGACGCCGTCGGTAAATATGGGCTCCTGGTTCAACCAGCGCGCCATTAACGCAAGCAAGGGGATCCCCTCGAACCAGGATGCGTCGATCGCGTTCGCGCCCGCCGGTTCGGTTTATGGAAGGAGCGGTTTGTATGCGGCGCAAACCAAGAATTTCGCACCGCGCGTCGGATTGTCCTGGTCGCCGCAGTCCAGTTCGGGATGGCTGAACAAGGTTCTTGGCAATGACAAGACGGTCGTTCGCGCCGGTTTCGGCATGTACTACGACAATTTCGGTCCGGCGCTGGCGATGAACTACGATGCGAATGGTTCCTTCGGCCTTTCGACCGTGCTCTCGAATCCGTCCGCCACGTTGACGCTCGACGAAGCTCCTCGTATAACCGACATGAATGTGATCCCAACCAAATTCATGCCGCCGGCTCCAGCCTCTACCTTCCCGGTCAGCTTTCCGGCGGGCTCGGAGGCGATCGCGTCAGGGATCGACCAATCTCTGAAGACTCCCTATTCCTTCGCCGTGGATTTTTCGCTCCAGCGGCAGCTACCGGGACGGATGACTCTGGATGTGGCGTACGTGGGGCACTTCGCCCACCGACTGCTCGCTTTGGATGACGTCGCCGCCCCGATGGATCTCGTGGACCCGAAATCCGGAATCGACTACTTCTCCGCAGCGAAACGGATGTCGCAACTGTGGCGCGCGAAAACTCCGGAGAACAGTATCACGCCTTCGGTGATCGGACCGACGGCCCAATACTGGCAGAATATGCTGACGCCGCAGTCCTCCTACTCGCTTTGCTCGAGCTCAACCGGGGGGACGACACCCAACTTGCTCGTCGCCACCTACGACGCTTTCGGTCCCGGCTGCGGCAGCCTTTACAACGAGACGACCGTACCCTGGATCATGGACGTGTCCGGCATCCCGAGCACGCCTGTAACGGGGCCGAACAGCTTCTTCAACAGCCAGTACTCGTCGCTATGGGACTGGCGTTCGATCGGCTACTCGAACTACAACGCCCTTCAGGTCGGTCTGCACCGGCAGATGTCCGGCGGGGTCCTTTTCGGCTTAAACTACACTTACAGCAAGTCCAATGACATCGCGTCAGAGGCAGAACGCGGCATCCACTATCTTACCGACAGCATCATTAACGCATGGTCCCCCAGCCAAATGTATGGTCCCAGCGATTTCGACCTTCGTCACCAAGTCAATGGCTACTGGGTTGCGGAGTTGCCCTTTGGCCGGGGTAAGCGAATCGGTGGGGACGTCAGCAACTGGGCCGACGCCGTAATCGGGGGCTGGCAGCTTGGGGGAACCGCGCGCTGGACCTCGGGATACGTAACCAGCGTGTTTATGGGCTACGTTTGGCCGACTAACTGGGATGAAATGGGGTGGGCGGATTTGACCGGCAAACCCATCGCGACTGGGACGACGATGGTCAACGGAGTTCCCAATGTTTTCAAGAATCCCAGCCAGGCGAGTCAGGGCTTCGATTATGCCTACCCGGGCGAAAGCGGCAACCGTAATACTGTTCGCGGCGATGGTTACTTGGGTGTGGACATGAACCTGGCGAAGACCTGGAAGATTCCCCGCGCGGAAAACCAGAGGCTGCAGTTCCGCTGGAGCGTTTTCAATGTGACGAATACACCTCGATTCGACATCTATACGATGCAGGACGAGTGGGATGTATCGAACACGTTCGGAAATTACACACAGACTCTGACTAAGCCACGCGTGATGGAATTCGCTCTGACTTATAAATTCTGATCCTGTACGGCAGGCTCGCGTGCGGCTTGGCGAACGTTCGCCAGGCCGCACAGCTACACTTCTTACCTGAACCTCGATCAGGTAGCCGGCTTAGCGAATGCTATTGCCACCCAGCTACAGGGCGCTGTCCCGATGGTAGTGCTGGACGGCTTGAGCCCGTGCTTTTTTAGGCCGTATCCACAGGCCACAGGTTGCCTGTTCGTCCTTGATGCCCGAACTACTGACGCGAATGCATTGAGTCACAACCATTGACGCCTGGAACCGGAACCTGCGGACAGGCAGGAGGATCCTGATGAAACTCGACCGCACACTGGCTGCGCTTGCTCTGTGCATTCTTTTCACCGCTACAGCGTCCGCACAAATCGCGCCTCCGACTGATCTCGATGCGTGGGTTGCTCGCTCCATGCAGACTTTCGAGGTGCCTGGCGTGTCACTGGCGATCGTGAAGGACGGCAAAGTAGTGCTGGCGAAAGGTTATGGCGTACGCAGGCTGGGCGATCCCACTCCGGTGGACGAGCTCACGATGTTCCGCATTGGGTCGAACACTAAGGCCTTCACTACGGCCGCACTCGCCACGCTGGTGGATGCGGGCAAGCTCTCCTGGGATGATCCCGTTTACCAGCGTCTCCCGGGCTTCGTGATGTATGACCCGTATGTTTCGCATGAAATGACCATCCGCGACCTGCTCACCCACCGCAGCGGCATGGGACTTGGCGAAGGCGATCTGCTGCTCTGGCCGCCATCCACTTACACGCGCGACGAAATCATTTACAAGCTGCGCTTCATGAAGCCGATGTCGAGCTTCCGCAGCCACTACGCCTACGACAACCTGCTCTACGTGACCGCGGGGCAGATTATTCCAGCAGTGACGGGAGTCTCGTGGGACGACTACATCCGCCAGCATATTTTCGCGCCGCTGGGCATGGCTTATTCCAACGCCAGCAACGCAGATTTCAAACCTGGCGACGACTATGCCTTCCCGCACGAGCGCGTCGATGGAAGGTTGCAGGTCATTCCCTTCGAGGTGCTGGACAACGTCGGCCCGGCGGGCGCGATCAGTTCATGCGCGGCCGATATGGCGAAATGGGTGCAGTTGCAGCTCAACCGGGGACAATTCGCCGGGCGCGATGGCCGGCTGTTCAGCGAGCGGCAATCGAAGGAAATGTGGTCGCCACAAACGATTCTGCCGATTGCAGACCCGCCGCCGGCCCTGGCGGGACTGAAGCCAAATTTTGCGGACTACGCTTTGGGCTGGCGCCTGCTCGACTATCACGGCCGCAAACTGGTCGGACACACCGGCGGAGTCGCCGGCTTCGTCTCGCGCGTGATGCTGGTGCCTGAAGAAGATCTTGGTGTCGTGGTGCTGACCAATGCGGAGGAAGACGGCGCGTTCGATTCCATCCTTTATTACGTGCTTGATCGCTATTTCAACCTGCCATCCACCGACTGGATCGCCGCCTTTAAATCCGTCAAAGACATGCAGGAAAAAGAAGCCGCGGAAACCATGAAGAAGGCAGAAAGAGCGCGCGCGGCGAATTCCAAGCCTTCCCTGCCGCTGGAGAAATATGCCGGTACTTACAACGACGCTTGGTATGGCCCCATCACCATCCGACAGGAAAATGGCAGACTCGTCATCAGCTTCGACCACACGCCAACCATGACCGGCGACTTGCAGCACTGGCAGTACGACACTTTCAAGGCGCACTGGCGCGATCACACTATCGAAGACGCCTTTGTCAGTTTCTCCCTGAAGGCGGACGGTGGCATTGAGAGCGCACGTATGGCCGCCGTTTCTCCGCTGGCAGATTTCAGCTTCGACTATCAGGACTTGTTACTTACGCCTGCGGAGAAGAAACAATAGCGGGCGCATAGGGAGGTTGCTTCGGGGTAGAGTTGTTTACGTGCGCTCTTTGGGGGCGACTATCCTCACTTTAGAAATGTACACGTGCTCACCTCAACTTGGCATAGGATAGAATTTGGTTGGATCTAGGAACCGACTCCTGAATCGCTGCTTTCGACTCGTTCAGCCCCACTTTCTTCGTCCTTAGGAGGCTACCCCTTTGAAACAATTCGTCTGTGTCATCGTATTGCTGGCCACGGCCTTCGCTCAGACGGCGCCCATCCCGGTAAAATCTCTTCCTGAGAAAGAGCGGGTTCTGTGGCAGAAGCTCGAGGCCTCGATTCAGGACGTTGATGTACATCTCGACGGCGTCATGGGCGTTGCCATCGAAGACATCACGACCGGCGATCACATTTTTGTCCGTCCCGACGAGGTCTTTGCGCAGGCCAGTTCCATCAAAATTGCAGTGCTTGCGGATCTCTATCTTCAGGCGCAGCAAGGCAAGCTGAAGTTGACCGATCTTTATACCGTGCAGTCCTCGGACCTGGTTCCGGACAGCGATATCATGGGTGGCCTCACTCCGGGCGTCACGCGAATTACGCTTCGCGATCTTGCCACCATGATGGTCGCCGTCAGTGACAACTCTGCCACCAACGTTCTCATCGACCGCGTTGGCATGGAGAATGTCAACGCTATGCTCGACTCGCTTGGCCTTGCGCACACCAGACTGCGCCGCAAGATGATGGATCTGGCGGCTGCCAAGGAAGGCCGCGAAAATGTTTCCTCGCCGCGCGAAATGATGACGCTGCTCGGCGCGATCTATCGCGGCAAGGTGTTGAACAAGGAATCGGCCGCCGATTTTTTCAAAGTCCTAAGCACCAACAAAGACTCATGGATCCCGCGAGACTTGCCCGCCGGCCTGAAGATCGCCAACAAGCCGGGCGAACTGGAAGCTGTTCGGAACGATTCCGGCCTCGTCTTCGTCGAGGGCCGTCCCTACATCATTTGCGTGATGACTTCGTTCTTAGGCAACGAGCGCGAAGGAGAGGAAGCGATCAGCAAGATTTCTCTGGCCACGTGGCGCATGTTCGACCGTCTCAGCCGCGCCTCCGAATATGGGCGAGTCATTTCCCCGGAAAACGGCAGCCGCTGAGAAACTTCGAACGGCAGCCCGGTTGTCGCTGGAAGAGTGTTGTTCCACAGAGAGAAAAAATGCCGCGTCGCATCACTCTTCTGAATTTCTCTGCCCGCCGTAAGCATTGAATGCGAACGCCGCGATTCAGGTTGGCCAGGCGATTGCCGCCGTCATGACAACGGCTCGAAAACTCCTGAACTCATATTGGCCACGCCGGCGGTGAAGAACCGTTGCATCTTGGTTCTCCGCCAGTCACGGCATCAGACCCGCGTTACACGCGCACTTCGATGCCGGAAGTAGAAGTGTACCGGTATGCCAGCCAGAATCACCGCCGACCCAATTGTAGAATTTTTCAAGTTGGCCGCGAACGTATACACGAGCAGAACCGCCGACGCGAAAATGAAGGTCAGCGGCACCACCGGATAGCCCAGTGTCTTGTATGGCCGCATCGCATTCGGTTCCGTCCTCCGGAACACGAATACCGTGCTGCTCGTGATCATATAAAACAGCCACTCGGCGAATAATGTCATGGAGAACAGTTGCTGGAAATTGCCGGCAAACAGAATGAGGAAAGCCGCGATGCACGCCTGGAATATTATCGCTGTCGAAGGCGTGTGATATTTCGGATGCACCGTCGCCAGAACCGGAAAAAACTCACCGTCGCGAGCTGCGGCAAACGGCACGCGGCTTCCGCTTAGGACCGTTCCGTTTAATGTCGCCAGCATTTGAATCGCCATCAACCCACTGAAAAGCGATGCCGCACCTGCGCCTAGCGTCAACAGTACCGCCTCGGAAGCTGGTCTCGGCGACGCGGCAATCGCACTGGAAGGCATTACGTACTGCACCGCAGCGTTCATCAGCATGTAGAGCGCGCCGACAAGGCCGACGCCCGCGATCAGCGACAACGGAATGTTGCGGCCCGGGCTGCGGACTTCCCCCGCAACCATGTTCAGATTGTTCCATCCGTCATATGCCCATAGCGCCGCCAACAACGCGATCGCGAATCCAACCGACCCACCACGTGCTGCAGCATAGCGCGTGTCGAAGTTCGACCATGTGCCGCGCGCCGCGAAGAACGATACAAAAATGACTCCGACGACGATCGCCACCTTCAGAACTGTGAATACAACCTGGAATCCTCCGGCTTTCTTCACACCGATGTAATTGATGAAAGAGACGAAAACGACGATGGAAATCGCGACTAGTTGCCCAGCCGTTACGACGAAGGGGACCCTGACGAGAGTGGCGCTGAGGAACGAAAATGCCGCGAAGGTTCCAAGGATTCGCACCATGCCAGTCACCATGCTCGCAATCGATCCAGGCTTCGAGATGAGGAGTGTCGTCCATGCGTACATGAAACCCATCAATGGACCGTAAGCATCGCGGACGTAAACATATTCGCCACCCGCATCGGGCTTCATAGCGCCAAGTTCCGCATACGTCAAGGCACCCAAGAATGAGAGTATGCCGCCGAGCACCCAGGCTGAGTAAACGAGCCCAGGTGAGCCCACCGCGCGCATCATCTCCGAGGGAACCAGGAAAATGCCACTCCCAATGATTGTTCCTACTACGATAGCTGTCGCAGCAACGCCGCCTAACTCGCGCGACAGTTCGGGCCGATGCAATTGAACCTCAGGCATACTTTTTTCTTTCGAATGCTCGGTTTATGTGCTCAGACTCCCAGACCTGCGAATGAGATCCTAAGCCGTTAGAGGGCATGACCCTGCTCTTGACTCGCGGCGTTCGGCTCAAAGAAGTCACAAGTATGGACCTGCCCCCTAAGGAAACTCAGCTAAACCAGGTACTCTCGCGGAACGCGGCGACCAACCCGACAAAGCACTTCGTAAGGAATCGTGTTTTCGAGATCGGCGTGCTCCCAGGCAGAGACGCCACAATGGTCGCTGGAACCCAGGAGGATTACCTGGTCGCCCAACTTGACATCCGCCACCGGCGTCACATCGATTACAGTAATGTCCATGGCGATATTGCCGACAACGCGGGCGTATGTGTCATGGATGATGACGCGCCCGCGAGAAGACAACTGGCGGCTCAGGCCATCGCCATACCCGACTGGCAGTGCGGCCAGACGCGCCGGAGCCGAAGTCACATACGCTCCATCGTATCCGATCGATTGATTAGCTCCCACTTCACGCAGTGAGATGACTCGGGTTCTCCACGAAAGCACGGGTTCGACGTTCGGAACCGAAATTGGGCCACTCGTCCGTTCGCCTGCGAAGCGGAGGTAGTAACCGTACAGACCAATGCCGGACCGGACCATGTTATTCCACGCCTCGCCGCGGCTTGCCAGGGCGGCGGTGTTGGCCACGTGGTAATAAGTCGGCTTGAATCCGGCTGCTTCAATCATGTTCTGCACATTGCGGAAACAGGTGAGTTGCTCCGTGACATCGGAAGCATCCAAAACCTCCGCGGATTTCAGGTGTGTGGCAACACCCTCCAGTTCCAGCGCCGGATTGGTTTTGAGCAGTTGAAGAAGCTCCGCGATGTGTCGGCAACTCGCTCCCAGCCGCGCCATACCTGTGTCGATCTTTAGATGAATGGGAAATGGTGCACGTGCCAGCTTCACCGCCGCCTTCGCCAGCGAGTTGAACGTGCCATCGTTCCCAAACCAGCGGCGTCAGATTGTGATTGACGACTTCTTCTTCTTCCCCCTGCCAATAGCCGGTCATAAGCAAAACGCGGGGCGTAACGCCGGCATCCCGCAGGCAGACTCCTTCTTCAGTCGAGGTGACACCCAGCCAGGTTGCGCCCTCTTGCTCCAACGCCCGCGCGCACTGCACCGCACCATGCCCGTAGGCATCAGCTTTGATCACGGCACAGACTGCAACATCTTTTCCAACATGCTGCTGGATGTTTCTGAAGTTCTGCCGCAGTTTTGCAAGCGAAACCTCCGCCCATGTCGGCCTCATAGGATTTCCCCCTGGCTCATGACCCGAAACGTCATTACAGCGCACGCACTCCCAGACCCGGTCCATCCGGCAAAACGAGCTTACCTTTTTGCACCGTGACGCCACGGTAGGGATCGTTCGCGATTAGCAGGTTCCCATCCAGGTCTGCGTAGTCAACCAGCGGCGAGAGATGCGCTGCGGCCGTGACACTGATTGAACTGGAGACCATGCAACCCAGCATGGTTTTCATGCCCAGCGACTTGGCCACGTAAATCATGCGAAGAGCTTCCTGGATGCCGCCACACTTGTCGAGTTTGACATTCACTCCGTCATAGGCCTCGACCAGCTTAGGGAGCGCGCGCGCATTTACGGCTGCTTCGTCAGCGATGATCGGCAGATGCACATGACTTCTTACCCATCGTGTTTCTTCGACCATGTCCGCAGGCATCGGTTGCTCGACGAATTCCACACCCTGCGATTCCAGCCAGTTAATCTTGCGAACCGCGTCTTCTTTATCTTTCCAACCTTCGTTCGCGTCTACCCGCAGTGGCTTCTTGGTAACGCTGCGCACGGCCGCTATCGTCGCTTCATCGGTGTTCAGACCTACCTTAATCTTGAGTACCGGAAACGATTCCGCTTCGAGGACCTTCTGCCGGGTGGTTTCCGGCGTATCGATTCCGATGGAGAACGTCGTAATCGGTGTGTCGGCTGCGCCGAGGCCCAGAAAGCGGTACAGCGGAACATCCAGTTTCTTACCAACCCAATCCATGATGGCGACATCGAGAGCCGCTTTAGCGGCAAATTGCCCATCGACTCGTTGAAAAACTTGGGCCATGAGCTTTTCGAATTGCCACGGGTTTGCGCCCTCCAGGAAAGGAAGAACTGACGCAATCGCTTTTCTGCCTTCCTCTGCGTTTTCGTGGTAACGCACAATCGGCGCACCTTCACCGAGTCCGGTCACACCACCACTGGTAAGCCGGACGTGGATCGTATCCCGGTAGGCGCTGGACGACATAGTCGTCGTCCAGGTATGGCGAAGGTTGAGGCGCATGATGCTGGCCTCCCACTTGCAGCCCGCCGGGGACTCTGCAGCGAGCCCCGGCAGTGATCGGAGATTCGCGGCCATGCACCCGACACCAAGTGTTCCTGTGGTTTTGATCCACTCTCGCCGATTCATTTGACCCTCCTGCATGCCACCAGAATTCTCGTCCACGGTTGGTCATCCAATCGGCTGATCTGCACCACCGGATGGCTGTGGGTGGTCGAGTGGATGAATTCTCCTTCTCCGATGTACATGGCGGTGTGAGTGATCTTGTCGGCTGCCGGGCCAAAGAAGAGCAAGTCCCCGGCCCGCAGATCTTTACGGTCTACAGCCTCAACACCCTCCCACGCCGCCTGCAGGTCAGCATCGCGAGGCATGTTGATGCCACGGCTGCGCACCAGCATCTGCGTGAAACCCGAGCAGTCGTAGCCGTAACTGGATCGTCCACCCCACAGGTACGGCAGGCCCAGGAACCGTTTGGCCAATGCAATCGATTGGGCTATGGTCAGACGTTGGGGATCACGATTAATGTCGCCGCTTTGGATCCACGCGGTGCGCTGGTCGGGCAAACGTACTTGCAGCCATCCTGCGGCGTCTCCTTTTCCTTCGGCTGCGACTTCCAGTCGTGATTCAAAAGGAACAGTGAGGACCGGCTTGTGCGACGTAACGTCTGTTTCGCTATAGAGGTTAGCAAACAAGCCTTCGACCTGCACCACCTGTCCCGACCTACCGTAGGGTCCGGATTCGCCCAGCTTGCGGAGAGCGTCACCGAGCATCCAGCCCGTGTACTGGTCATCCGTACGCACTCTTGCCCAATCGCCGCGAACTTCGAGCGTAACCACATTTGTGCCGACGATGGCCTGCGAGACTACATCGGAATTCTCGGTCGCAGCCGAATACATGTTCGCAACCGGAACCACCACAACACGGTCTGGACCGGCAGGCTGACTCCACGAGCTGATCGTCAGAAAAACTGCCAATGCGACTGCGCAGAACATCTGTATGGGACGATTGTGTCGGTAACGCATGATGAATACCCCGTCCGGGGACCTCCTTGAGTTGTGCGTTCAGCTTTGCACTGCTACTTTGTCGAGCGGTAGCGCGACCTGTTACATTTGTTGCGTTACCAGTATTACGGCAGCCATGGAAAACAGTCACTTGCGAATGGATACCGGAAACCACGCTCCCAGTTTTGCGGAGCGGATTGCCAGACTGAGCAAGAAAAGACGGGAACTGATTCGCCCAATTCAGGAACGCCCACGCGATTATGTCCTGCTGAGCATTCGCGACGTTGCGGGCAAGCTCCGGACGGACCCGGCTACGGTTTTGCGTATTGCCCGGAGCCTGGGGTTTCGTAGTTACCGGGAATTCAAGGCGTACTTGCATGACCTGTCGATTGCCAGTGCAACCTCGCTGGAAGGCATGCAGGCGCATACCAGTCGCGATTCCAGCCTGAACTCGCACGGGTACAAGGCCCTGGAACAGGATCTGCGGAACCTTCACGCGCTTCGTAATACACTCGACATGAAACGTATTGCTGCCTTGGTGAAGCGAATTCACGAAGCTGGACATATCCTCGTGCTGGGCGGCGACCTGGCGATCAGCCTCGTGCAATTTCTGGACTACAGGCTCACCCTGCTGGGCTTTGCAGTAATTGCAGCGACGACCCCCGGACAGGCGGCGAATGCGGCGCGCAACTGCCACCAGGATGACCTGGTCATTGCCATCAGTTTTCGGCGGGGACTTCGGCAAACGGTCGAAGGCTTGCAGCGGGCTCGCGCCAATGGCGCCTATTGTGTCGGCATCACGGACACGTTTATCTCTCCCATCGCGCGCTTTGCCGACGAGTGTTTTCTTACGCCGGTGGAAGCTCATTTGAGCAATTCCTATGCGGCGCCGATGAGTTTTCTCAATGTGTTGCTCACCGTCTGCGCGCACTACCGCCGCGCCCGCACTCTCCGCATCCTGAAGAAAGTGGACCAGGAGCAACGTCACGGGTTTCGGTGGTATTCCGAATGATCCCTGCATTCCCTCAATGACTGCGATACAAACGTTGCGTAAGTATCAGGTTGTCCGCTGCTTTTGTTTGAATGCCAAAGGCTTCTGTTCCAGCAGGCCAACGCAAATGTTCATTATGTGTCGCCACCGGGAGAATAGTCCATCGCAACAGATGTTGCAATACTGTAATGAATACCATTGACATAAATGATCGTCGGCTATATAGGTCGTGCGCGGGCAAGAGGCGAAAGCTGGGGCTCATGCCAGATGCGGCTTTGCGGGGAGGGCATACGAGAATCGCTGATCGCCCAGCCGCCAGGGAGACAACCATGGCAGACGCCGTCGGCTCCCCAACTCGCTCCGGGCGACGCCCTGCGAAGAATCGGGTTTGACTAAGGTTGAAACCACACCAGAATACGACGAGTACTTTGAGTTACACTTCCTTTCACGAAAGCGTTTTAGCTTTACGCGGCGCAATAGTCCAACAACTCTTTAAGGAGATTTATCCTTTTATGCCCGCTATGCCCGTAGTCGCGCGCCTTGTATTCCTAGCTTTTGTTTTGTCGTTGGTGTCCTCCTTTGCCGTAGTTGCGCAACCTGCAGAAGGAGGATTTACTCTCGAACAGGTGATGAGCGCGCCCTTCAACTCAGACTTAATCGCCGCGCCCGCAAAAAACCGGCTTGCGTGGCTGTCGAACGTGGAAGGAAGGCGGAATATCTGGGTTGCCTCACCAACTGGCGATGGAAGCGCTTATGTGTCGCGCCAAATTACACAGTATCCAGACGATGATGGCCAGGAGATCTCGGATCTGCAGTGGTCGCCAGATGCCGAATCCATCGTTTATGTCCGCGGCGGCGATACTGATGACCCCGAGAAGATGTCTCCGAATCCCGCGCTCCTTCCGCAAGGCGCAGAACAGGATGTATGGCTGGTTTCTCTCGATGGCAGCGCCGCGCGCAAGCTTGGGGAAGGCCGCTCGCCTGCTTTCTCCACCAACGGCGATGCCGTCGCATGGGTGTTCAATGGGCAGATCTGGTTCCAGAAGCTCAAGGACCCCATCGCCAAACCTGTGCAACTCCTGCACGCCCTTGGCGAGAGTGCTTCGCTCACCTGGTCACCGGATGGCACCGAGCTTGCCTTCGTCAGTGACCGCAGGAGTCATAGTTTCATCGGCGTCTATTCTTTTTCCGCCAACACCCTCCACTATCTCGATCCCGGCACCGATCACGACCGCTACCCCATGTGGTCGCCGGACAGCCGCGAGATCGCTTTCATCCGCATTCCTTATGCGAAGGACGAAAACTTCGCTGCACCCCGGCGCACCGGCCAGCCTTGGTCCATCCGTGTCGCGGACGCTGCAACCGGAAAGGGACACGAAATCTGGAAGGCTCCGGAAGGCCGCGGCAGCGTCTTTCGCGAGATCGTTGGCGATCATCAGGTGTTCTGGGGTGCGGACGATCATTTCGTTTTTCCCTGGGAGGGCGACGGCTGGACGCACCTATATACCGTCCTCGCCCAAGGTGGGCGGGCCACACTGCTGACCCCAGGGAACTTTGAACTGGAGTACGTGTCCCTCAGTTCCGATCGCAAGACCATCGTCTACTCTTCCAACCAAAACGATTTCGACCGCCGCCACGTCTGGCAGGTTCCTGTTGCAGGCGGGTCGCCGACCGCGTTGACTCGCGGCACCGGCATTGAGACAGCGCCCTCCGTCGCCAGCGACAATCGAACCGTGGCTGTCCTGCGCTCGGACGCGCGCATGCCGATACGGCCTGCGGTTGTCAGCAGCTCTGGCGAGATTCGCGACCTCGCGCCGCAAATCATCCCCGCGAGTTTTCCAGCTACCCAACTCGTTATCCCGCAACCGGTCATCTTCAATGCGACAGACGGAATGCAGATTCATGGGCAGTTGTTTCTCCCCGCCGATACCGCCAATTGTGTGCATCATCCCGCCATCGTCTTCGTACACGGGGGTCCCCAACGCGAGATGCTGCTGGGTTGGCACTACATGGGCTACTATTCAAACTCCTATGCCCTGAACCAATATCTCGTCAGCCGCGGATACATCGTCCTTTCCATCAATTACCGCGGTGGCATTGGCTACGGACTCGACTTCCGCGAGGCTGTGAACTATGGCCCCACTGGAGCAAGCGAGTTCCTTGACGTCGAGGGCGGCGGCCGCTATCTGCGCAGCCGCTGCGATGTTGAACCGGCTCACATCGGCATTTGGGGAGGAAGCTGGGGCGGCTACTTGACGGGACTCGCGCTAGCCCGCGCTTCCGGCCTGTTTGCCGCAGGCGTCGACATGTCCGGGGTGCATGACTTTAACACCGATAATCCAGAGAACTTTTCCCTTTCCGACACCGATCCGGTCCCCGATGCCCGATGGCGTCTCGCGTGGGAATCCTCTCCCCTTTCGTCCATCAAGACATGGCATTCCCCCGTGCTTCTGATTCAGGGCGATGACGACCGCGATGTGCTGTTTTTACAAACGGTGCAACTGGCGGCGGCACTGCGCCAGCAGAACGTCGAGTTTCAGGAGCTCATCTTTCCCGATGGCGTCCACGACTTCCTTCTGCACCGTCATTGGGTCGCCGCCTGCGCCGCCAGCGCGGAATTTTTTGACAAGCATTTGAAGTCCGCTGCCGCACACGCAGGGGCGACGATGCATTGAACGATCGAACCCGGCGCTCTCCAAACCTATGGAGCAAAAAAGTCTCCTCAAGACGGCCCATTTAATGAGGAAGAGAGCGCAGCGCATTCCATCATGGCCGGAGAATCCACTCCAACAAAGGCCGTATACATTCGCGCAGACCGGCCCGTCACCACCATTTTTCGCTTGCAACAAGACGGCGGAACATAAAGTGCTCCGGCGCTTGCACAATGATAAATCTGGCAGATGATATCGATTAGTACTGAACTTTACTACCCAGCCTCGATTCGTCTCGATCTCGTGTAGCTACATGGTACTACAGCATATATTTATTTATTGTCTATGGCAGACGATGCTTTTTCGCTGTAATCTACACTCATATATAAGATCGATTCTCTTTTTTGATTGACAGCTGGGAATGGATTTGTTTGACTCAATGCTGCTTATGCCCTCCGGGACATCGGCTCAGCGGCCAAAGTGGTTACTCCGGCACATCGACGAGCCCTCGAAAGACGCCCTGTGGACGCTGTCACTACACCAGCAGTGCTGAAGATCCAAGGGAAATCTTGTACCCGCACATCACTCCCACATATCGCTAATGAGACGATATGTTTTCCCGGAAGGAGCGGATGCTTCGAATATTTCTGTTGAATAACGTGGATCGTCCTCCGGTGAAGGATGCGGCGGGGAAGCGAATCCTATTCGAAGACCTTGCGCTTCCGCATTTCAACGAAGTGGCAACGGCAGCAATGATGGCTGAGCTTGGGAGTGGGGTGAATCTGTGCGGCAAGTGCGGACTGTAATCATCGCGGAAATAGCACGATCTGGATTTCGCTGGGCGTGCAAGAAAGGGCGTAACTCTCCCCACAATTTAACGACTTACTAGCAGTGCGCGGGCGGGAACACCAAAGAGAAGTTCTGAGAAGTTGCGTTCTCGATTGCCTCATAGGATTGCTGAACTGTGATTAAATCGTCGATACTTCTCGTCTCGGCTCTTGTGCTTGCCGGGAGCATCGCACATTCGGAAGATGCGGCTGTTCCGACGCCGCAAGTCGCTACTGCTTCCGGGCTGCTAGAAGGTATTTATTTTAATTCAGGACGAAGCGAAGTAGCTTTTCTTGGCATCCCGTACGCTGCGCCACCCCTCGGGAACCTTCGTTGGCGGCCACCACAACCGGCCAGCAACTGGTCAGGAATCCGCTCGGCGAAACAATTCTCTCCGGCCTGCCCACAACTTCCCTCCGCATGGTGGCCGGAAATGGCTGGTCGCGAGCGTTTGGAGACCAGCGAGGACTGCCTTTATCTCAACGTTTGGACGACGAATCTGTCGAGCGACGGCGATCGACCCGTGATGGTGTGGATTCATGGAGGCGGCAATGTGGAAGGCTCGAGTCAGATACCGCCTCTTGCTCCGGCACTCGCTCGCAAAGGAGTTGTCGTGGTCTCCATCGAGTATCGTCTGGGCGTATTCGGTTTCTTGGCTCATCCGGCCCTGACCGCCGAATCGCCGCATCATTCTTCGGGAAATTACGGCTTACTTGACCAAATTGCTGCGCTCGAATGGGTGCGGCACAACATCGCAGCGTTTGGGGGCGACCCGAACTCAGTCACAATATTTGGCGAATCGTCTGGCGCAGAGGATGTTTGCCATTTATTGGCATCGCCACTCGCTGTGGGACTCTTTCATAAGGCCATTCTTGAAAGTGGCGTCTGTTTGGATTCTGTTTATTCTGCCCTTACAAAACCACTAGACTACTACGGCAATCACGGACCTGGGGAAGCCTTAGGCGTCCGCCTTTCTTCTGCTCTTGGAATCGCGAATGATACGAATGCGCTGGCCTCTTTGCGCGCTCTTGCACCGGACAAGCTGCTAGAAGCGGCACACAACTTAGAATCCGCAGACTTCGGCGTCATCGTTGACGGATGGGTGGTGCAAGATCAGCCCGCCATAAGCTTTAAGATGCGACGCCAAGCGCACGTCCCCGTATTGGTCGGCAGCAATGCCAACGAGACTACGGTCTTCGGGAAACCGTCGCCGCTCGCTACCACGGATTCTCGGCCGAAAAATATCGCACAATACCGGCAGTGGCTGGCGAACGAGTTCCGTGAGTTCGCCAGCGATGTTTGGAAAGCCTATCCCGCAACATCCGATGCGGAGGTTGGGAGCGTGTTTGTTCGTATGCAAACGGATTACGATTTTGGATTTGGATCGTATGTGCTGGCGAAAGCGATGTCGGACGCAGGCCAGCCTGCGTATCTGTACTACTTTACTTACGTCGGGCGTGGACCTTTTGCCCCACTTGGCGCATTCCATAGTGAAGAATTGATGTTTATTGGCGATAGCTATTGGAAAAGCTGGGCTCCCAACTCAGACGATGAAAAACTCTCGGAAATAATGAGGGACTACTGGGTGCAGTTCGCAAAGAGCGGCAACCCCAACCGGCGTGGTCTTCCGGAATGGCCACTCTATAAAGAAAAGAGCGGGCGGTGTATGGAACTCGGGCGCGATGTAAGATCCCGTTCGGTTCCGCACAAGAACGGATACGCTGTTTTCGAGCGCATTCTAAAATCACGGTTAACTGAAATCGATCCCGTCAGCAAGCCTTCGCATTGAATAGCGCGCCGAGCCGCATCACGCGACATATTGTCTTCCCCGGGATTCCACTTTCAGTGGGGGAAAAACCATAAGTGGTGTCGATATTTTGATACCATCAATGGTCCATTCTATTTGGAGTGATGAAGATATCCGCATTGTCCGCATATACATGCAAACACAAATAGAGAACGATCTCTCACCAGCTGGGGCAGGTTTTTTCGTGCTTGTCGCTATCATATAATCGATTCTATTTTTCAGTTGACAACCGAAGATGAAGGGTGTACGAATGCGGCTGTAATTTTGTTCACCATCGCGAGCGAAAACAAAAGGCTCGTTGACTCTATGCCGAGCTCAGCCTGAGGAGGGATTCGGGTCTGCCGGTGCAGGGGTTGAATGCTCCGAATGTTTCTGTTGGTCGTGCTGGTTCGACTGGCCACGACGAATTCGGAGGAGGCAATTTGGGATCTAATTGCTGCCGTTTTCGAAGTCAAAAAAAGGAATATTCCGATTCAGATGTGTTGTCGTACAAAAGGGGGAACCATGATCCGTTTTCATAAGCTCGCGAGTGTTTTGACATGTCTCGGTACTCTTTTGCTTGCTGCCGGGCTCTTTGCACAGACTGGAACCACCTCCATCCGGGGAACGGTCCTCGACCGATCCGGGGCAGCCGTGGCCGGGGCCAGAGTTGTTGTCGAAAATGCCGGGCAAGCACTACAACGTGAAACGCGAACCAACGATTCAGGCGAATACAAATTCCTTGGCCTTCCTCCCGGAACGTACACTCTCACTGTTGAGAAGGAAGGCTTCCGCAAGTTCGAATCGCGCGGTCTTGATCTGCTGGTCAACCTTCCGGCCACTCGCGACGTGACCTTGGCTGTCGGCGCCGTGGCGGAAAAGGTCGAGGTTTCAGCGGAAGCTCAGACCGTAAATACGACCGACGCGTCTTTGGGCATCGCCTTCAACGAAAATCAGGTGAAGCAACTTCCGCTGGAGAGCCGGAATGTCCCCGACCTTCTGTCGCTGCAGGCGGGCGCCGTTTACACTGGCGACCGGCCCGATATGGATACCGGTGCTGACACTCGCAGCGGGTCGGTCAATGGATCGCACAGCGACCAGAGCAACGTCAGCCTTGACGGCATCTCGGTTAATGACAAGGCCGGTCACGCGTTCACATCGGTTCTGCCGGTCACGCTCGATTCGGTGCAGGAATTTCGCGTCACCACCAGCAACTATGGCGCGGAGCAAGGCGGTTCCTCGGGTGCGCAGGTCGCCCTGGTCACCAAGAGCGGAACGAATTCGTTCCACGGCTCCGCCTACGAATACAACCGTAACTCGTTCGTCAGTGCAAACGACTACTTCATCAAGCAGGCGCAGTTGGAGTCCGGTGAACCCAATAAACCACCCCAGTTGAACCGTAACATCTTTGGGGCTTCCCTCGGGGGCCCGGTTCTTAAGAATCGGATGTATTTCTTTCTGAACTATGAGGGCTATCGCGATGCGGAAGCCGAGAGTTCTCTGCGAACCGTTCCGACCGCATCCCTGCGAGATGGGGTCATCGAATATCTCTGTCAGACGAACTCCGATGGCAGCCCCAACACCACCCTCTGTCCCGGAAACACGATCCAGGGGATTAGCGGCGCCAGCTATACGGCCCCGCCCGGCTATCAGGCACTTTCCCCTCAGCAAATCACGCAAATGGACGGCACGAGCCTTGGCCCGCATGGCCCCAACCCTGTCGTTCTGCAGTACATGAATTCCACCTATCCCCTGCCCAACGATGCGACGACCGGTGACCTTGTGAACACCGCGGGTTACCGCTTCCGGGGTAGTACACACACCACGAAGAATTGGTACATCGGCAAGCTTGACTACAATCTCACCCGCGATGCCAAGCAGCGTATTTCGCTAAGCGCGGCGCTTGCCAATGATCATTCGTCCGGCGCTCCCTTCCTGCCGGGTACTCCGCCAGAGAGTACCGATGTCAACTTCAACAAGGGACTCATCGCCGCATATTCATGGGTGATTTCTCCAACGCTGCTCAACAATTTCAGATATGGCTTTATTCGGGAGAGTGTCGGGTCACTCGGTAACACCAGCCAGTCGTGGAACCAGCTGCTGGCTCTCAGCCAAGGCATAAATTACTCGTCGTCGTTCCAACGGCCCATCCACAATTTTAACGACGACGTTTCCTGGGTGCGAGGAAAGCACACCTGGCAGTTCGGCGTCCAATTCGGTATCCTGCGAAATCCCGAAACCGCTACGAACAACTCATACAGCAACGGAGTCGCCAATCCCGATTGGTTGCTAAATTCCGGACTCTCCCAGCCTAGTTCCTCGCAGCTGAATCCCTCCAACAGTGGCTATCCAAGCGTGGATTCCAGCTTCTCCAGCAACTACGATTATCCCATGACGACTTTGCTTGGGATGGTGACGCTGGTAAACGCCAAATGGAATTACCAGCGCAATGGCCAGACCCTACCACAGGGCGCACCAGTTACCCGGCGCTTCGGTGAAGATTCCTATGAAATGTACGCTCAGGACTCCTGGAAGGTAAAACCCAATCTGACCGTGACCCTGGGCTTGCGTTACTCGTTATTCTCGCCACCCTGGGAAACCAATGGACTTCAGGTCGAGCCCACCCAGAGTCTGAACACCTGGTTCCAAAATCGCTCCACCGGCATGACCCAAGGACTTCCATCAAGCGCCCAGCCGCTGATTAGCTACGATTGGGGCGGTCCGGCGAATGGAGGCAAACCGGGCTACTACGGATGGGACCGTCATGATTTTGCTCCGCGTCTCTCTTTTGCCTATTCCCCCGGTTGGAGCGATGGAATCCTCGGGAAGCTGGCCGGCGGCCCCGGCAAAACCAGCATCCGCGCGGGCTTCGCGATCCTCTATGACCGGGTTGGCGAAAACATAGTGGAAACCTTCGACCAGAATGGCTCCTTTGGACTGTTCACCGAATTGGAGAATCCGTCGGATGTGCAAACCTCTTTGACGGCTCCCCGTTTAACCGACATGCACGTCATCCCCCAAACGGACTACGCCGACAACCAGATTTTCATTCAGCCGCCGCCAGGTAGTTTCCCAAAAACTTTCCCCAGCACCCTCAACACTGGCGGCTCGGCAATCACCTGGGGAATCGATGACAAACTGAAGACTCCCTATTCGTACAATATCGATTTTGCCATCAGCCGCGAACTTAAACACGGATTCACGGTCGATGCCGCCTACGTCGGCAGGCTCTCTCGCCGGGGCCTGGCACAGGAAGATCTCGCGATGCCGCTCGATATCTATGACAAGAAATCGGGTATCGATTATTTTGCAGCCGAGGTGGGCTTGGCCAAGTCTTTTCGACCGCAGCTCAATAGCGGCAACAATGCGGCGACCCTCACGTTCAGGCCGAACCAAGTGTCATCCAAGGTCCAGGCCTTCTGGGCCAACCAGATCCAACCCCTTGCGCCCGGTGGTGCTTACACCATCAGTGGCTGTACCGGGACCGACAGCAACGGCAATGCCATCGTCCTGGGTACGACGAGCCCGGTTGTGGCTGCCTACGATCTTTTCTGCAGCACACAGTTCAACGATTCGCTCGCACTCTACGACCTGGACACCTACGGAATTCCGGATTTCAACGGTGCGAATGGTGGCAACCCCTACTACCCGGCTGAAGGGCCTAACACCTATTACACCCCGCAATTCAGTTCCCTCTATTCCTGGCGTTCGATGGCCAACGCAAGCTACAACGCGCTGCAGTTGACCTTGCGTCACCGCATGTCTCACGGCGTGCAGTTTGATTTCAACTACACCTATTCGAAGTCCATCGATCTGGCCTCAGACGCCGAGCGGATCGCACCGGCAAGCAGTGTCAGTAGCCTGAACAACATCATCATTAACGCCTGGAGCCCCCAGCAGGAACGTGGAGTTTCGTCCTACGATGCAACTCATCAGCTCAATGCGAACTGGGTTGTGGAGTTGCCGTTCGGACGTGGTCGTGCGATTGGCCGCGATGCCGGTAGCGCGCTCAACGCTCTCGTCGGAGGGTGGCAGCTCTCTGGCCTATTCCGCTGGACCTCCGGCTTCCCAGTCAACGTCGACAATGGCTACAGCAATTTCCCGACGAACTTCGAGCAGGAAGGCAACGCGAACCTCGTCGGGCCGGTGAAGACAGGTGCGTATTACCTCACGAGCGGCCCGGATGCGGGCAATGTTAACATCTTTGCCAATGGCCCCGCCGCCATTAATTCGTTCGCGCCGGCGTACGCCGGTCAGTCGGGTCAGCGGAACGTCATTCGAGGCGACGGCTTCTTTGGCATCGACCTCGGACTCGCGAAAAGGTGGGCGATGCCTTGGAGTGAGAAACAAAGCCTGCAGTTCCGTTGGGAAGCCTTCAACGTCACGAACTCGGTACGCTTCGACGTGCAATCAAGCCTGCTGTCCTCTGCTCTGACGTTGGGCAGCGGTGGCAGTTTTGGGAATTATTCGGGCCTGCTGACGAATCCGCGAATCATGCAGTTTGCACTGCGTTACGAGTTCTGATTTGGGGAATGGACAAAAGCTGCCTGGACGCCGGGTCATCCCGGCGTCCGCTCCCACGTCTTTATCTCGTGCGCTTCCGCTAACACCGTTCCGGGATCGGACGCCAGCAGTCGGTTTGCCAAGGCTCTCCTCAGGAGATGACGCTCCTTGAATGCAAGCGGGGGACGGTCTCAGCGATTCAGAGCTGCAAAATGAAGAGGTTCGACGCGCGCTGGCCAAGCGAGTGACGAAAGCATAACCTCTGTCTATGCCGCTGAATGACCTTGAAACAGAGATTACGAGGACGGTGGTTCATCGCTTCCTCAACGTTAAGAAATCCTCAACATCGCAACCCAGATCAAGTGGGATCTCCCTAGGGGAATGGCTTTCATGCCACTTCGGGCAAGCACACCGCTTCCGGTGAGTGTCACCATGTCTTGGACAAGATTTTTTGTGCCGGGTGTGCGCATAAACGATCATGTCCGCACGGTAACTCGAAAACATTCCTGCACGCAACCTGCACACGTTCACATTGAATGTTAAGGAAGTTGCTGAACCTGTAAGTCTTAATGATTGGTGGAGGCGGCGGGAGTCGAACCCGCGTCCGAAAATGTTACTGGTCAAGAGACTACATGCTTGTTCCGGTTCATGCCCTGGGCATTACCCCAGGACGTTCGCGACAGCTGCTCAGAACGGACAAGAAACAGTCGGCGCTAGCCTGAGATCTTAGCCTCTCTGCCCAGACGTAGCAGAGAAGAGCAGCCCGCTGTGTGACGTTCGCTCGCAGCCCACGGGCAAAGCTGCGGAGAACGGCGGCCTAACGAATTAGGCTGCGTATGCCATCTGTTGATTGGCAATTATCATTTTGCACGCGATTACGGGTGTGTGCACCCCGGCATGCCTCCTGGCCGCAAGCATCTCCGTCGAAGCCGTGACGCCCCCACTGGTGGGATGGGCCTTTAAAGAACTGCTTCTATTGTGGGGAGGAAGTGACGGGAAGTCAAATGCCGATGGAGGTGGTTGGCGGTTACCGGTGAAACCCGGCCTTATTTGCTTCCTCCAGTTAGTGGGCTCCAGTTAGTCGATGGTGATCGTGGCCGAGATGGACTTCGTGGCATCGGTTATTGAGGTTGCAGTTATGGTCACGGCACCGCCGGCCGGAACCGTGGGAGGGGCCTGGTAAGTGGTGGGAACATTGCTGGCGATGGGGTTTGGGTTAAACGCGCCGCACTCCGCGGCGGGGAGGCAGGTGAAATTCACGCCGGCGTTTTTCGTGTCGTTGGTAACGACCGCTGCGATGCCTGCCGTGGCGCTGGCAGCGAGCGCAGTGGGAGGCGGGAATTCGGTGCTAAATGTAACCACAATCGCGGGAGCCTGGTATTTAGAATCGCCGCAGGCGACAAGTACGGCGATCATGCCTGCGACGAGCATGGCCTTGGCAATCAATCGGAGAGTCGATCGGCGAAAGATCATTGGATGGTTCGATGCAAGCTGCAAGAGGCGAGTCTAGCATGGAAGATGCACTCGCGAAGCGCTCCACGCGCGCGCGTGCCCCAGGTTTTCATCAAGCCACCGGTATTGGGTTAGAATCGGGCAGAGGAGAACACGCTACCACTTCGGAAGGCTCCATGACCGACATCGCCCGCCTGTTTCAAGCGTTTCTTGCTCCCGCTATCTTTGTTTCCGCCACCGCCTTGCTGGTGCTCTCGATCAATGTCCGCCTTATGGGTATCGTCAGCCGATTGCGGCAGTATGTACACGCGAAGCATGACGCCGCCAAGAATGACCGGGTGCAGGAAGCCGAGGCGTATACCGCGCAGATCAGCGCGATTGAGCAACGTGCGGAAATGATCCGGCGTTGTTTTCTCCTTGTTCTCATTTCTCTTGCGGGGACGATCACCTCGTGTCTGCTGCTCGGGTTCGGCCTCTACTGGCAAAAGGCAGCGGTGGCGGCCGTCGCGCTTTTTGTTCTGGCCATGATCTGCCTGCTGGCGGGAACCTTCTACTACATCCGGGAGGTTACCGTGGCGCTCAGTTCGGTACACAACGAGGCGCGCGATTCGCGGTTCATGGACCTCGGCGATCCGGCCGAGACTCGAGTCCGCGATCCGCTCTGAGGTGAGGAATCGGGTCATCGGGTGATCTAAAATCAAGAACCCCAGATCGCCCGACTCTGTCTATAATCAGCAACGCTAGAGAAAATCACAGCAAGGCGACACTATGAAAATCGACAAATTGCTCAAGCGCTACCGCATCGAAGACGGAAAACACTTCCGCCTCAAGGATCACGACCCCGCGGACACGCACGGGCTGGGGTCGGAACCGCAGGCGAAGAAACTGCTGGCGAACGGCATCAAAGAAATGAACCGATTGCAGGACATTCTTGCGGCGCAGGACCGTTGGGGCCTGCTGCTGATTATTCAGGCCATGGACGCAGCCGGGAAGGACGGGACGATCAAGCACGTCATGTCGGGCGTGAATCCGCAAGGCGTGCAGGTGGCGTCGTTCAAGGCGCCGTCGGCGGAAGAATTGCACCACGGCTATCTGTGGCGCTGCATGAGATGCGTGCCGGCGCGAGGCCGGATCGGCATCTTCAACCGCTCGTATTACGAAGAGGTGCTGGTGGTGCGCATCCACCCCGAGATTCTGGAAAACCAGAAACTGCCGAAAGCGCTGGTGACGAAACATATCTGGCAGGAGCGCTTTGAAGATATCAACAGTTTCGAGCGCTACCTTACACGAAACGGCATTGCGGTGGTTAAGTTCTACCTGCACGTTTCAAAGAAAGAGCAGAAGCGCCGGTTCATGGAACGGCTCGACACGCCCGACAAGAACTGGAAGTTTTCTGCATCCGATGTGAAGGAACGCCAGTTCTGGGACGCATACCAGGAAGCGTATGAGGATATGATCCGGCACACGGCGAGTGCGTCTGCGCCCTGGTACGTTGTGCCGGCGGATAACAAGTGGTTCACGCGGCTGGTGGTCTCGGAGGCGGTGGTGGATGCGATGAAGGAAATGAATTTGAAGTACCCGAAGGTGAGCGGCGAGCAGAAGGCTGCGCTCGCCGAAGCGCGTCAACAACTCGAGAATGAGTGAGGCGTGGGGCTAATTTGACGATGGAGAGCCGGGCGTCCCCGCCCGGCCGCGCCACACTGGACGGGCGAGACGCCCGTCGCTCCATCGCGCGTCACTTCAACACCACGGGCAACACCTGGTCATAGGGTTGAATCGTGACGGTCAGGGATTTGCGCTGATCGAAGACTTCCCGGGTAACCTTGAAACCGACGATGATGGTTCCTCTCTGTTCGGCTCCCGCCAGCAATTTGGTTTCGGGCGAAAGCGGCGGCTCGGAACTTTCTTTCAAAGCCGGGAACGCCTGGAAATAGCGGTCGAGATCCACCGCAGAAGCGGCCTTATCGTCGAAAGTTCTGCCGTCGGCGGTGGTGAGCTGCGCTTGGAGGGTGTGAATCCACAGCGGTTTGTCCGCCGTATTGCGCAAGGTGAGGGTGATGGCGGCGAGGATCATGTTCTGGCCGGGCACTTCGGCGGCAGAGACGAAATCGATCGAACCCGCGCCCTGCGGTTTCTGCCGTTCCTTGAAAGCGAAGATTCCCACAATCACAGCGACGGCGGCGATGCAGATCAGGACAATGCCGGCGGGCGGAAGATTGCGCTTGGCTGTTCCGAATTCGTCGCCGATGTGAAACTCGGTGATGGGCTCGGGCGTGGCCGGGGGCGGCGGCGGAGGCACTGGTCGATCGGACATGGGTTGGTCGGACATGGGTCGATTGTAGATGACCTCTGGCTTCCGCCATCGCGCTTCTGCAATGCGGCTCCGAGCGCGGTTACGCGAGGGGACAGAGGCTCACGTCCGTGCGGTGCAGTGACTTTGGTTACCTTGCCTGGTGTGACGGATGCTGCGACGATGCGGAAGATTTCCTTTTGGAGGTACTCGGCAGTGAACCGTAAAACTCTCTTTGCCGCGTTGGTTTGCGCGCTGCTAGTCTTCAGCATGCTGGGCTGCAACGCCTTACAAACCACCAACCACTTACAGTCCATTCAGCTTACAGCAAGCTTGATAAACGGCGTGGCTCCGACGGGTCAGTCCGGCGTCGCCAATTTGTCGGGCTACGGGTCAACGATCCAGTTGCAGGCCACAGGCATCTACAGCGGCAGTGGGACCAAGGATCTCACGGACAAAGTCACATACATCGTGATTGTTGACCCGAACGAAACTTCAGACGGGAACGGCGGCGTGCTGCTTCCTCCCTGCAAGGCTCCTGCTTGCCCAGTGCCGTCCACGCCGCCCTATACCAACGGGACCGTTGAGTATAGTTCCACTGGTCTCATCACTGCAGTGGACCCAGCGGAGTGCACATGGGTGAATAGCGCCGTTGACCCCTCCACAACCCCAGCATGGAGTTATGTGGGTGATTACATGGTCACCGCTACCTACGAGGGCGTCACGTCTCAGCCCTTCTATGTTCCGATAGGGTCCGCGGCGGGCGTGTATGATCAATATAGCAACCCATCCGGAGCTTGCGGGCCCGCATAGATAGAGGACACTGAATCTCAGGGGGGACGGCTGCCGTCCTCCTTTGCTATTAGTTCCACCCATCTCTGGGCAAAAACGCTCTCCATTCGAGTTTTAGAGGTTCAAGATTCTCTCTGTGGCTCCGTGGTGAAAGAGGGCAAATTAGGACACTATTCCTAGCGCCGCGTTTGAGCGTCCCGTCCGCAACCCTTATAATCCTAGGTTTGCCCGTGAACGCAATCGATGCCTATGCTTCTCACTCCCACCATTGAAGTCGTGCCCGGATGAAGGTTCGCACTGGAATTGAAGTGTCGAGCCAGTCCGACATCGGCTGCGTGCGCCAAAATAACGAGGATTCGTTTGGTTATTGGGAGCCGGAGGACGACCAGCAGTTCCTGCGCAAGGGGCGGCTGGCGGTGGTAGCGGACGGCATGGGCGGCTACGAAGGCGGTCAGGAAGCGAGCCGGATGGCGGTGGAAACGCTGGTGGAGGTGTATCGCGATTTCGCCGGCAACGACCCGCAGGCAGCGCTGATCGAAGCCTTGCAGACGGCCCACGAGCGGATCCGGCAATACAGCTTTGCCCATCCGGAATTACGCGGCATGGGAACGACCTGCACGGCAGCGGCGATCGTCAGGGGTGAGCACGGGAGTGCGCAATATGACGCGCTCTATTACGTGCACGTGGGCGACACCCGGCTCTACCTGATCCGCGACGGCCAGATTACGAGGGTAACCCGCGACCACTCCTATGTGGGACGGCTGGTGGAGTCGGGAATGATCACAGCGGAAGAAGCGGAGCATCATCCGCAGCGGAACATTCTGACCGCAGCTTTAGGGACGAACCCCGATCTCATCATGGACTCGCCCGGACACGCGGAGCCTCTCCGCCCGGAGGACGTGCTCCTGATCTGCAGCGACGGATTGTGGGGGCTGGTACGCGACGCGGAGATTCTTGACGCCGTCGAAAACAAGAGCGCGGAACAAGCGGGCCACGAGCTGATCGAACTGGCTCGGGAACGCGGGGGGCCGGATAACATCACAGTCGAGATTCTGCGCTTGCACTGAGGCAGTTGCGGTTCTGAATGCCGCGTCCAACAAGGGAACTCCCGTTTTCCGAAGGTGCAAACTCTTGCACAAGAACCTCCTCTTCGAGGCGCTCTTCCGGCGGTAACTCGCTGAAATCACAGGACCGGACAAAATCGGGAAATTTAGTGCTTTGGCAGTGCGCTTGCCTTTTCTATAATGCCTATCAGTGACATAGGGATAGTCGGGGGAGAGGCACAATGAAGGTTTCCCAAAAAGGGCTGTATGCGTTGCAGGCGATGATGGTGCTGACCCGGCGGTATACGCAGGGTGCGATCCGGATTCGCGACATTGCCTACGAAGAAAATCTGCCGGAAAAGTTTCTGGAGCTGATTCTTCTGGAACTGAAGAACGCGCGCATGGTGGAGAGCGTGCGCGGCGCCAAGGGTGGATACCGGTTGCGCCGGCCACCGTCGGAGATCCGGTTGAGCGAAATCATCCGTCTGATTGACGGGCCGCTCGCGCCCTTTGGGGATGCGGATCAGTTGCGCGCTCTGATCGATCGCGATGCGGACCATAGCGCTCTGTACAGGGTGTTTCTGGAAGTACGGGATGCAGCCGCCAAGATTCTGGAGAACACGACGCTGGCCGACCTGATCAGCCGCGAGTCCGCTGATCCGCGCCCGAACGCCCGCAACCGGAAGATCGGCAAAAAGAGAAAAAACGAGCCGAGTGTGCTGCCGATGTTGGTGCAAGGCGAGGGTCATGACTAAGCGAAGTTGCTTCGTTTTCGCATGGTTGTTTTGTTTACTGGGCGCGTCTGCCGGGGCCGAGACCGTCATTCGCGTGGGCGCTTTTCCCAATATCACGCACCCGCAGGCGATGGTGGGAAAAAACAGCGGCTGGTTTGAGAAAGCGATGGGGCCCCAGGTCAAGATTGAGTGGAAGAGTTTCAACGCCGGGCCCTCGGCAATTGAAGCCTTGTTTGCCGGGGCGATTGACATGACGTACATCGGCCCGAACCCGGCCATCGCCGGCTACGTGCGCTCCAATGGAGAAGCCCTGCGAATTGTAGCGGGTGCAACCAGTGGCGGAGCTTCGCTGGTAGTGCGCAACGATTCCGGCATTCAGAAGCCAGAAGATTTTCACGGCAAGAAGGTCGCTTCCCCGCAGATGGGCAACACGCAGGACGTCGCACTGCGCGCGTGGTTGAAAGCGCACGGCATGAAAACCACGGACAAGGGCGGGGACGTGCAGGTAATTCCGCTGGCGAATCCCGACCAACTGACGCTGTTCATTAAGAAAGAGTTGGATGGCGCGTGGGCGCCCGAGCCCTGGGCGACGCGGTTGATCAAGGAAGGGAATGGCCGCTTGTTCCTGGACGAGCGGACGCTCTGGCCGAACGGTCAGTTTATCGCCGCTCATCTGATCGTCCGGACTCAATTTCTGAAAGAGCATCCCGATCTGGTGAAGAACTGGATCCGCGCGCACGTGGAATTGACGGACTGGATCAACGGGCATTTGCCCGAGGCCAAGAAACTTCTCAACCAGCAGATCGCGAAAGAGACGGGGAAAGCGCTGCCTGACGCGGTGCTGGAGGAAGCTTTTGGGCGTATGACAGCGACGTATGACCCGCTGCGCGGATCGCTGATGAATGCCGCAAAGTCCGCATTTGACGCGGGTTTTCTGGGACGCCAGATGCCGGACCTATCGAGTCTGTACGATCTTTCGATCTTAAACCAGGTGTTAGCGGAAAAAGGGAAGAAGGCAATCCAATGAGCACGAGTCCTCAAAACGCGTATCCCTCGGCAGTCCCACCTGTTCCTCGCACCGGAGTGCGCGCGAATGTGTTTCACGGGAAACCGGCTTCCTCGGTCACTACCTTTCCGCGTCCGATTGCCGAGGTGGTAGTCCCGAAAGTCGCGCTGGTTTCAATCTCGCTCAGCTATAAAACGACTTCGGGCGAGCGTTTACTGGCGCTCGACAATATCAGCCTGGAAGTGAAGCCGGGAGAGTTTCTTTGCATCGTCGGTCCTTCGGGATGTGGCAAGTCCACGCTCCTGCACTTGATCGCCGGGCTGAATCCCCAGACCTCGGGGAAGGTTCTGGTGGATGGCACGCCGGTGAGCGGGCCGGGGACCGATCGTATCCTGATCTTCCAGGAACTCGGCCTGTTTCCCTGGCTGACGGTCGGCGGCAACGTCGAGTTCGGCCTGAAGATGAAGAACCTCCCGAAGGCCGAGCGCGAGGAGAAGGTGCAGCACTATTTGCGTCTTGTTCATCTTTCCAAGTTCAGGGACAGCTATATCCATCAGCTCTCGGGCGGCATGCGGCAACGAGTCGCATTGGCGCGAGCACTAGCCACTGAGCCCGACGTGCTGCTGATGGACGAGCCGTTTGCGGCCCTGGACGCCCAGACTCGCGATCTGCTGCACGACGAGTTGGAGCGCATCTGGGCCGAAACCGGCCGCACCATCATTTTTGTTACCCACAATGTGCGCGAAGCGGTAAGGCTGGGGGATCGCGTGGCGCTGATGACGTTTCGCCCAGGCCGCGTCAAGCAGGAATTCTCAGTGAATCTGCCGCGGCCCCGTCACATGGAGCAAGCCGATGTCGCGCGTACGGCGGGAGACATTCTGAGTTGCCTGCGCGACGAGATCAACAAGTCTCTGCAAGCGGAGTACGCCGATGAAAAAGCTAGCTAAGCAGGTAATTTTTTATTCCGCGCTTCTCGGTGTCTGGATCCTTGTAGCGAAGCTTCGTATCTGGCCGCCGTACCTTTTTCCTCCGCCATGGGGAGTGGGGCGCGCCCTGTGGGACGGCTTTGCCGACCATAGCTTCTGGATTGGCATCGCCGTCACCATGAAGCGCATGCTCATTGGCTACAGCTTGTCGGTAGTGCTCGGCATGATCTTGGGTCTGGCCGTGTCGAGCAATAAATTCCTGGAAGACACGCTGGGCGGTTTGCTGGTGAGTCTGCAATCTCTGCCCAGCATTTGCTGGATTCCGCTCGCCGTTCTCTGGTTCGGACTTACGGAAAAAGCCATCCTGTTTGTCGTGCTCATGGGCTCGCTGCTCTCGGTAACCATCGCGATGGAGGACGGCCGCAAGCAGATGCCGAAGATCTACGGCATGGCTGGGCGCAACCTGGGAGCAAGCGGCTTCCGCCTTTTCTGGTCCGTGCTGTTGCCGGCGAGCTTGCCGTTCATCGTGAATGGAATGAAGCAAGGGTGGGCGTTCGCATGGCGCTCACTGATTCAAGCCGAAATGATTTTTCTCAGTCTCGGGCTGGGCCAGTTGCTGATGATGGGCCGCGACCTGAGCGACATGAGCCAGGTGATGGCGGTGATGATCCTGATCATCATCCTCGGCTACATGGTGGACGGCCTGATCTTCCGCACCATGGAGCGGCGTCTGCAAGAGAAGTACGGGCTGACGCCGGCGTAGGAGTCACAGGTGGAGTGACGGGCGTGCTCGCCCGTCCGACTGGGCGGGGACGCCCGGCGCTCCACTGATCCGGACCGATTTGCCCTCTTTCACTTTCCTGCAAATTCATTTCTAATCTCCGCTATGACCAGCAAACTTCTGCGGTTGGGATTCGCCCTCTTTTTTCTGGCAGTTTCCTTTTTGGCAGCTTTCGCGGCCGATCGCGATTCGGATCGAGAAAGCGCAGATCGACTAATTGCGGAAGCACTCAAGCCTTCGCCGCTGGAAACGAACGTTCGCCGCTTGAGCGATGAGATAGGCGGACGCGTTCCCGGCACTCCGGCCTTCCAACGCGCAGCGGGCTGGGCCGTGGCGGCGTTCAAAGACGCCGGCGCCGACAGCGTCCACACCGAAGAGTTCACCATCCAGCACTCGTGGGCGGAGGGCGCGACCGAGATGACGGCATCGCTTTATTCCGGAACAACTTTTCCCGTTCATGCTGTCTCGGTCGCGTGGGCGCCGGCGCTGGCTGCGGCGAAGCATGTGCCCATCGTCGATGTGGGGGAAGGTTCGGCTGCCGAGTTTGCCAAGGTCGGGGATGTTGCGGGAAGAATCGTGCTGGTGCACACCAAGGTGCTGGGGAACTGGGACGATCTTTTCGGCGAATACTTGCGGGCGCCCGCGATTATTGCGCTGGCCGTGAAAGGGAAGGCCAAAGCGATTGCGTTCATGGCCACGCGCGAGCACGGGATTCTTTACCGGCACACCAACTCCGGCGCCGGCGAGATTGATGCGCTGCCTCAACTGATAGTAGCGCGCGAAGATGGAGAGCGGATTGCCCGCTTGCTGGCGTCGGCAAATCCGGTGTGGGCCAATCTTTCGATTCCCAACAAAGTTGGTGGCGCGATCAAGACCTGGAATGTGGTGGCGGAAATTCGAGGCGGCGAAAGGCCCGACGAGTTCGTGGTGCTCGGCGCGCACCTGGACTCATGGGAACTGGGAACGGGGGCGCTCGACAACGGGTGCAATGCCGCGTTGGTGATTGATGCGCTGCGTGCGATCAAAGCGTCGGGCCTGAAGCCACGGCGATCGATTCGCTTCATTCTGTTTTCGGGCGAGGAGCAAGGAATGATCGGCTCGCGGGCGTACGCCGTGGCGCATCGCAACGAGCTCGATAAGGCGGCTGGCGTAGTCATCTTTGATGCCGGTACCGGAAAGACTACCGCGTTCTCAACCGGCGGGCGCAAAGACGTTGTTCCGGCGGCGCAGTCGATGTTGGCGCCTTTGCAGCAATTCGGCGCTAACAAGGCGATCGCGACGGCCGAGTCGGGCACGGATCACTTCGACTTCATGCTCGAAGGCGTGCCCACGTTTGTCGCCGAACAGGACGAAGCAAACTATCTGGAGAATTATCACGCGACGACCGACACGTTCGACAAAGTTGATTTCGCGCAACTCAAGAAGCACGTGGCCGAAGCGGCGGAACTCAGCTTTGCGCTGGCGAATGCCGCCGATCGCATCGGCCCGCGCCTGAACCGCGCCCAAATCGAGCAAACCATGCATGAAACCCATCTCGACCAGGAGTTGAAAGACATGGGCATGTGGGACGAATGGGCCAGCGGAAAGCGCGGCAGAGAGCGGTAGATAGACGCCTGTCGTAAGATTCCCTGTGCTCGTCTTCTGGATTCTTTTCAACCTGTTTGTGCTGGCGATGCTGGCGCTCGACCTGGGGGTGCTGAATCGCCGCTCCCACCGCGTCGGCTTTCGCGAAGCGCTGGCCTGGTCGGGAGTCTGGATCGCCCTGGCGGCCGCGTTTGCGGTGTTGGTGTTGTTCTGGCAGGGGAAGACCCCGGCGCTCCAGTTCGTAACCGGCTATGTAATCGAACTCTCGCTCAGCATCGACAACCTGTTCGTATTTCTGGTCGTCTTCCGCTATTTCAAAGTGCCCGGCCAGTATCAGCACAAGGTGCTGTCCTGGGGAATTCTCGGGGCGCTGCTTATGCGGGGTGCATTCATCCTGGCGGGCGTGGGCCTGATCCGGCGCTTCAGTTGGATCACCTACGGATTCGGCGCCTTGCTAGTCTATTCGGGACTCAAGCTGCTGCGGCAGGGCGAAACCGAAGTCCACCCCGAGAAAAGCCCCGTTCTGCGCCTCTTCCGGCGAGTTTTTCCGGTCACGGAAGAATATGTCGGCGGACAGTTCTTTACGCGGCGATTTCTAGAGAAGAGAGACGGACTTTATGCGACTCCGCTGCTGCTCGTGCTGCTGGTAGTCGAGACCAGCGACATTGTTTTCGCGGTAGATTCGATCCCGGCGGTGCTCGCGATCACGCTGAACGCCTTTATTGTCTATACATCAAATGTCTTCGCCATTCTCGGCCTGCGCTCGATGTACTTTGCCCTGGCGGGAATGATGGACCTGTTTCGCTACCTTCATTACGGATTATCGGTGGTGCTGATTTTCATCGGGCTCAAAATGCTGGCGTCGCACTACGTTTACATTCCCACTGGTTGGGCGCTGACGATCGTGCTTTTTGTTTTGGGAGTTTCCATTCTCGCCTCGCTGCTGAATCCCCAGAAGAAAGCGTAGCACGTGTGGCGCGGACACTCTTGTCCGCGAAAGGCGTGCCGAGCGCAAGAACGTCCGGGTTGCTTGGCGCTGTTTAGCGGCGTTTTGAAGGCCGAGACGCTGTTCGTACGGCAGCGTGCGGATGTGCAAGTCGCGTTCGATGCAGTGGTCAGAATGAGATCAAGCTGCGGGCGCCGCAGGCCAATGTTCGCGGACAAGAGTGTCCGCGCCACACGTGCGCTTTCTACACTGTCGACAAGCAGAGGACACAGAGTCCCCATACGCTATGATGAATATTCATGATTAGCATTCCAGTCGCCACGCCGTCGCGCTCCTATGAAGTGCTCATCGGAAGCGGCCTGCTCGCCCGCGCCGGAGAATGCCTCGGCAAGTTTGTTGAAAACCGCCGCGCCTTTGTGGTCACCGTCCCGCCCGTACGGAGGCGTTGGGCAAAAGTCCTGATGAAATCGCTCGCGGCCTCGGGAATCGAAACCAAGCTACTCGAAATGCCCGATGGCGAGCGCTCGAAACGTCTGACGACACTGGAGAAGCTGGCGGAGAAGCTGGTAAAGCAGGGCGCAGATCGCGATGTAACGCTGATTGCGCTAGGCGGCGGCGTAGTCGGCGACGTGACCGGGTTCCTGGCCTCGATCTATATGCGAGGCGTGGATGTCATCCAGGTGCCGACGACCGTGCTGGCGCAGGTGGATGCTGCCATCGGCGGGAAAACAGGCGTCAACCTCGTGTCGGGAAAAGTGTCGGGCAAGAATCTGCTCGGCACCTTCCACCAGCCGCGCGCGGTGCTGGTCGACCCCGCGGTTCTGGAGACGCTGCCTGCGCGCGAATACTGCGCCGGCCTCTACGAGTCGCTGAAGTGCGGCATTATCGGAGACCCGGGACTGTTCCGACTGTTTGAAGAACGGCGGCGCGAGATTCTGGATCGCGACCCGGTGGTGCTTGAGAAAGTGATTGCCGACTCGGTGCGCTTGAAGGCGTCGGTGGTGAGTGCCGACGAACGCGAAGGCGGCTTGCGGCAAGTGCTCAACTTCGGCCACACCATCGGGCACGCGCTTGAAGCCGAGACCCGCTATACGCAGTTGCTCCACGGAGAGGCAGTGGCGTGGGGCATGATTGCGGCTACGCACATCGCGCTCTCTACGGGCAAACTGGATAGTGTGACGGCGGGACGCATCACGAATTCGGTGATTGGCTTCGGCAGGCTGCCGCGCATGAAGTGGCAGACCGCGAGCATCCTGAAGCGCTTGCGTTCCGACAAGAAGACACGGCGAGGAGTGGTGCATTTATTCTGCCGCGCGAGATCGGCAAGGTTGAAATCACGACCGACGTGCCGGAAGCAATCGTGCGTACTGCAGTCGACGAGATTCGGAAACTGGCGCGGAATTGACGCGACTCCGTGCAACGCACGAAGATGATGCTCACCGCAATGGATCAAGAAATGAATGAGCGGATCGTGGGCGCGACTCCCGCCGGAGCGCAAGACCGCGAGTCGGCGGCGCAGGCTGTGCGGGAGATGTTCAGCTCGATTGCGCCGCGCTACGACCTGCTGAATCACGTTCTTTCGTTCAACATCGACCGCTGGTGGTGGCGGCGCACGGCGCGCAAGTTCGATGCGATTCTGCAGCGTCCCGAGGCTCGTGTGCTTGATCTCTGTTGCGGCACCGGAGACATGGCTTTCGCTTTGCACCGGCGCGCTGGCGTCGCCGAAGCCACGCAAATTCTGGGCGCGGATTTTTCTCACGCCATGCTGCAGCGCGCGGCGGCAAAGGCGCAGGAGAAGGACAAAGACAAAGACAAAGAGAAGGGAAGCGGCGCCACGCTCTGCTGGATCGAAGCCGACGCGCTTCGGCTGCCGTTCCCCGATGGAGCATTTCAATCTGGTGACATCGGCATTCGGTTTCCGAAACCTGGCCGACTACGACGCAGGCTTGCGTGAAATTGCGCGGGTGCTCGCTCCCGGCGGAGAATGCGGCATTTTGGATTTTGGCGAGCCCCGCGGCTTGATCGGGCAGTGCTACCGCATCTACTTCAAGAAAGTTCTGCCCGCGGTCGGGACGATGATTTCGGGAGTGCGAGGCCCGTACGCGTATTTGCCGGCGTCGGTCGAGCGCTTTCCGGCGCCTGATGAAATGCTCGCGCGCATGCGTCAGGCAGGATTTCGCGAAGTTTCCTGGACTCCGTACACGTTTGGCATCGCGGGGCTGTACCGGGGAGTGAAGAGCGTCTAATCGCCGGGACGCCGAGAAAATGGTTTTGGGTGGGGTTGGCAAAGATTGCCAATGTAGGGGTACCCCCCCTCCCCCCTGCCGTTTGGAATCATGGGGTTAGGAGAAAATTCCCGCTAGATCTTTGAGTTTAAATGACTTAGAGGTAAAGTCTTTATTCTTCATTGACTTAGCTTCGCTTTTCGCTCGCTCGGGGGTTCGGCGGCGGGCTGACACTCGCGCATTTTCCCAAAATGATGTTTTCAAAGAGCGCCGACTAGTGGGGCTGGGGCAGCTTCGAGGGCCGTCTTGGCGACGGGCACACCTCTCGCCTGCAACAGGTCGATCTCCATTGTCGCCGACGTGCGGTTAGAAGTCTGTGATGGCGCTCACTGGGCGTTTGTGATGAAAAAGGTCAGTACCCAGTAGCCAGTTGCCAGTACCCAGTAAGAACGCTCGCATTGTCCCACGTCTCGAAAAGCGCGAGACGCGGGGCACCCCCAGTTGTTATGGGACGAGATTAACTGCCGCTGCGCTGGGTTGCGGCCAGATGTGCGCCACCCGCCGCCTCATAAAGTCCTCCCAAAACTTCGGCGACTTGCAGGCCTTTTACCTCTTGTTCAGGGGAGTCTGGCTCTGTTACTTCTTTTTCTTGCCCTTGGATTTCTTGAGGCCGTGCACGGCAACGGCGACAGTGTTCGAAGTGGTGTTAAGCATAGTTGCGATTTCAGCGTTGTCGAATCCACATTGCTTCAAACGTTTGATCTTCTGTTTCTGGTCACCATCTTCGATGTCCTTTAAAAGCAAGCCAGCTAAGATTTTCGCAATTCTGTTCAACGGCTCGACTAGTTCATTTGTCGGCATGACGAAGTGTCCTCTCTATTTGAGATGCGTGCGCGCGAAATGTTCAAACCACCTGTAGGGTTGCTCCTTGTCAACGCAGCCTTTCAAAAGTCGAAACCACTTGCGGCGTATTGTGCTCTTATCCACTGCGACCACTTCTGCGAACGGTCGGTGACTATCTTTCCTGATCTTCACTGCGTGACTCAGCATGCCGCTCAAGTGGAAGTCGGTGTCGACGAGAGAGCAACCGACTATGACCAATACGTCAGCAGTCGTCAGCGCCTCATGTGCTGCGGCCCAGAGTGTCCGCCAGTGCTTATGTCCGAAGAACTTCCCATAAATTGGCGGGGCGATCTGACGTACGTACTTCTTAAATTCGTTGACGCGCGGAGTTTGTGAGATCAGGATTTTACTTGGTTTCTTCTCAAATATCTGCGCCAAGTTGGCGAATGTTCCTCTAACGTACCAGTTGAGAGATCCATGAAGCTTTAAGAGTTTGACGTCCTCCAACGATGCGGCAGCCCGAGGTTTCGGGCGAGACCACCGGATCTTTTCGGTGCCACCAATCAAGCCGTACCCTTTTGTGGGGTCCCAGCCGGCGTTGATAAGAGCAGAATCCAGCAGGGTGTCGTAGTTGAGCGTCAGGATCGTGTCGCCTGGGGTTAGGTGGGACACTAGTCGGCGGTAGAGGTTTTGAGGATCAACCTTCTCTTCGATTGCGCTCAGGATGCCGAAGGTGAGACGAAGAAAGTCCTCAATCTCTCGGCGGCTACCAGTTTGTCGATGTCGGCCACGGCGCGGAACGTAGATTTCCGGAAAGTCCTTGGACACGTACAACAGGCTAAAGGCTTCTTCCATTCCGATCGGCCAACGCCCACGTGTGGGGAACTCATCGCGGAAAACTTTGCGGACCCTCTGGTATCGCTGATCGAAGCCACTGTGATCCTTTTGGGCCTTGACGAAGGCCGCTACGACATTGAAGAAGTCCCAGTTTAACGGTGCGCGGATCATCTTCCCGTTTACGCGCACGTGGGAGAATGCGCCCCGTGTGGCACCCGCGCCGAGCATGAACACGGTTTTTCGTGGCGTTCCGTTCCAGATCACTGGTTGTCTTTCGGAGGCTTTTCTGGAATGGGATATATATGAAGCAATCGCGCGTCGTCTCCCTCGCCGATCCAGAACGCGATTCCGGTCTCCACCCAGTCTGAAGCCGCGCGACTGAGATTCCCTTGATCTATGCCAGTCTTCTTGGACACGTCCGTTAACTTATGTTTGCCATCGAAGAGGTTATAAGCTTTGATCCGATTTTTCCCTCTGCCAACCACTTCCCGGATCTTTTTGTCTGGAACTACACCTCGACCAATTACCTGTAAAAGACAGCGCAGCAGTTCTCCGTCATCCATTGTGGTGACCTCGCGAGTTAGTGAACTGCGGGAGAAACACGAATAAGTTTACCTGAAACTCCGGGGGGAATTCGGGGAAGGGAAAATTCGGGGACGACGGGTGGGCACTCAAGCCTTCTCTTGGGTTGAGTGGGGACTTTCATACTTGGCGGGTGGGCCACATTGACGTGGGAAGTTAACGCGGGTTTATCTTTGAACGTTGGGCCGAAACAGATGGGGTGCGCCGCTTCTCGCGCTTTTCGAGAAGTGGCTTCTGCCGCGATTGCGGGGCAGAATCTTTCGTCACCATTGGACGGTGTCGGCGTTTCGGTCGTTCCTACGGGACTTGGGTCATCGTTGCACGCTACCCCGCGCTGAAGCGCGGGGCTAAGTTCGGACGCCCCTCCGGGGCTGCTCGGTGGGCTCCGCTACATGCGTCGGAATCCGGTGAAGCGTTGATTGTGTGAGCGCCCGGAAGATCGGGAGTGGAGCAGCTTTCGTCAATACGCAACCGGGTGCGAAGGATGAGTGGAGATTGAGTGCGAGTGGACGGCAAGAAGGCGCGGGCAAACGGCAGGGACGCTCTTCCAGCCGTGGAACTGCCCCCACTCAAGCAAAAAAAAAAGGCTTGAGTGGGGTACCCCAAGCTGCGCGTATGCCTTTTTCTCGAAGTATCTTGGCGCACTCGGCGTCTCGGCGGTGAACTTAGTTTTTCTTGAACGAATCCGCGAACGCCTCTAAATTGGTTTTCGCAATCACCCGCTCGTAGTCGCCGCCGAGAAATTTCTTCAGCCGGTCGGTGTTCATGATGTACTGGCCGGTCATGTAAGGCGTTGCGTCCGGCGGGATCGCCGAGATCTTCCAGTCCCACAGGAATTGCAGAACGCGGCGCATGCCCCACCGTCCGGGGACTCGCACCAATTTGGCGTGCGCCAGTTCGATGCACTGCGCGAAGGTCAAAGGATCGCCGCGTCCGGCAACGTTCAGGATGGTCAGCCGCTGCGCTTCCGGTTCCCGCTTCAGGATCCACGCGAGCAGCCGGGCCATATCGTCGACGTGGACGAACTGGATTTTGTTATCGAGATACTTCTGGCCGTAGGGCAGCATGCAGGGCAGGCGTTTCGCCTCCTGGCGCATACGGGCGGCGCGCGGCCCCTTCCCATTGGGCGTTCCGCGGAACGCTCCCATCAGGTAATTTTCGACGGTGGCTCCGGCAAAAATGTGGGGACGCAGAATGAAAACGCCGCACCCGCGCAGCGAAGGCGCGCGCTGCTGCACGACCAGATCGCTTTCTTTCTTGTGGATCGCGTAGGGCAGCGTGTGGCCGCCGAGGGGCGCGTCTTCCGCGACGGGTAGCGGCAGGTCGGAGCCATACGCCGACACGCTGCTGGGGAAAATGAATTGCCGAATGGTGGTTTCCACATTGCGGTTGGCCTCGGCAATGGCTTCCATCACTCGGGCCGTGCCGGCCACGTTGATCCGCCACATCCGGTCGACGTCCAGAATCCCTGAGCGCTGGGGATCGATCACAAACGCCAGGTGCACAACGGACGCAGGCCGCAACTCGCGCAGCAGCAGGAGGAGTTCGCGGGTGGATTCTTCTCTTCCCAGGTCGAGCGCTACAAAGCGGTCAATCGGGGAATGAGTTGGGGGCATGATATCAATGCCCACCACCGTGTACTCCGAAAGCTGCTGCACGAGTCGCTGGCCAAGATTGCCCGAAACGCCGGTGACAATGATGGTTGGCTTTGCCGTATCCATTTAGTCAGGATCGTTTTCGCCTTTTGGGGCGGTCGGCCTTACTCCCCTTGGCGTTGGAGGCATGCCAGGATTTTTGACGGGGCCGAAGTAGGCATCGTTCAGGTCAACATTGCCCTGAAAACCCTGCATGCTGTCGCGATAGCGCTGGCTGGAAATCATGTTTCTGGATCTCCGGTTTCACGGTCTCCAGAGATAAGGTTTCCTTGCTGACCAGCTTGTAGATGTAGTAGCCGCTGTTGGTATCGGAGATCACTTCGGACACTTCGCCGGGCTTCAGATCCATGACCGCCTGATGATTCGCAGGCAGCGTGGTGCGGCGCACCTTCTCCATTTTTGTGCTCGGGGCATTTCCCGATAGTCCCGCGGCAACGTAGGCTTCTTTTTGCAGCTTGTCGGGATCTTCGCCCTTAGCGGCGCGGGCGCGAAGATTGGCGGCGACCCTGGTCATCGCTTCTTCGGCAGCTTTTTTTTGCGCTTCCGTCGGCGGCTGCGGCGCAGCTGGTTTTCGCGCTCGCCGCCGCACCGGCCTTGGGCTTTGCGGCTGGAGGCACGATTTGCTTGGCGCGAGGAATAAAAATCCGCGCCAGGGTAGCTTGCTCGTAGGAGGCTTCGTTCTTCTTGTAATAGTCCTCGATATCGCCGTCGGTTACCTTACCGGAGTCTTCCTGCAGCGCGTGGCTCAGTTCCTGGGAAAGAATTTGCATGCGCGCAAAGTCCATCTTTTCTTCGAACACGGGTCCCTTGTTGAGACCGCGCTTTTCCGCCACGGCGGACATCCTCAGCATGCGGGTATAGGCGTTTGCGAGCTGGCGACGAACAGCCGGCGGCATTCCCGGCTGCAGCGCTTCGGCGAGCTTCTCAAATTGCGCCCGGGTGATCGCGGTTTTGCAGGCGTCGCCCGTTTGCGTGGCATCGGCGCAGAAACCCTTCAATGTGATCACCGTATCATCGGGCCCCACTTTTACTTCGGGGGCCTTATCGGGCGCTGTGGGAGCGGTTTGTTCCGCCTTGGCTGCGGCGGCGGGAGGTGTAGCCGGTGGCGCGGCTTGTCCAAAGGCCAAGCCAGCGAGCAGGAGACACACGAGACACTGGGAACGCATGAACTAAGATCCTCCAGGGAAAAATTGCGACGAATGTCATCGTAGCATGTCCCACCGGCGACCGGGCAAGCGGAGGGGCAAGGGGTTGGCGGCGGGCGTATCCGAAGCGATAATGACCTTTATGCCAGAAATTCGGGCCGCCTTCAGTTCCGGGTCGATGCGCCGGGAAAAACGAGCCGTTGCCGGGAACTCGGTGCTGGCGGCTCTAGTGATCACCAGCCTGAAAATTGTGGTGGGGATCGCGACCGGCTCGCTGGGAATTTTGTCGGAGGCGGCGCACTCCGGATTGGACCTGGTCGCGGCCCTGGTGACGTTTTTTTCGGTGCGGGTTTCCGACAAGCCGGCGGACGCCGATCACCAGTACGGACACGGCAAGTTTGAGAATTTTTCGGCCTTCATCGAAACCGGTTTGCTGCTGGTGGCCTGCGTCTGGATCGTCTATGAATCGATCAGGCGGCTGTTCTTTCACAGCGTGGAAATTGAGCCGAGCGTGCCTGCGTTCCTGGTCATGTTGCTGTCGATGGCCGTTGACGCCTGGCGCTCCCGCGCCCTCGGACGCATCGCGAAGAAGTACGACAGTCAGGCGCTCGAAGCCGACGCGCTGCATTTTGCGACGGACATCTGGTCGAGCGGCGTGGTGATCGTGGGCCTCGCGCTGGTTTGGTTCGGGCGCAGCTATCGCGTGGGATGGCTGCGACAGGCCGATCCGATAGCCGCGCTTTTCGTGGCGGGCGTGGTGATTTCCGTGAGCTGGCGGTTGGCGCGGAGAACGGCGGATGCGCTGCTCGATGCGGCGCCGGTCGGCGTGCGCAACCAGATCCTCGACCGCATCGCGACGGTCGATGGCGTGCTGGAAGTGGAGCGGGTCCGGTTCCGGAAAGCCGGGAACGGCTACTTCGCGGACGTTTCGGTGGCGCTGGAACGCAATTTCACCTTTCAGCGCTCCGAGCAGGTTTCCGATGCGGTGAGATCGCGGGTGCGCGAGGTTTTGCCCGATGCCGACGTGATGGTGCACACGGTTCCGCGCGCGCGGCGCACGGAAAATATTTTCGACCGCATTCGCGCCGTTGCCACTCGCTACAACTTCAATGTGCACGACGTCAGCGTGCAGGACTCTGAACGGGCAGTTGCATGTGGAACAGCATCTGGAACTCGACGAGCAACTCAGCATGAAGCAGGCGCACGATGAAGTGACGCGGCTGGAAACGGAGATGCGCGCGGAGGTCCCCGAAATTGCGACCATCCTTACGCATATTGAAAGCGAGCCGGCGACGATTGAAACGGGAGAGCAGATCGTTCGCGAGCCGGAATTGGAACAGCGGCTGAAGGATATTGTGAAGGAGTTTCCCGAGGTGATGGACGTGCACGAATTCCAGTTCAAGAAAGTGCGCGCGCGGCTTTATGTTTCCTGCCACTGCACGCTGCCCGACGATATGCCGCTGTCGCGAGTGCACGACGTTCAGACCTCGCTCGAGATCCGCTTCAAACACGACGCGCCGGAATTGTTCCGGGTGCTGATTCATCCCGAGCCGCTGACGGATAACCGGCGGTAGCCCAGCTAGTGGAGCGCCGGGTGTTCCGGCCCGGCCGGTACGGGCGAGACGCCCGTCGCTCCATTGTTTATTAGACGACGTTTATTAGACGACGAAAGGACACCATGATTGAAGCCTCAGTGAACTGGACGGACAACGACCGATTCGTAGGATCGGCAACCTCGCGGCACTCGATCGTGATGGATACCGCATCCGAGAAAACGGCCAACAGTCCGATGGAATTAGTGCTGCTCGGCTTGTGCGGTTGCACGGCATCGGACGTAGTGGGAATTCTCCGCAAAAAACGCGAGCCGTTCACCGGGCTCGAAGTGCGAGCAGAAGCCGAAAGAGCGGACGGTTATCCCGCCGTCTATACGTCGATTCACTTGACCTATCTCGTTCGCGGGCAGGTGTCGAAAAAAGCCATGGAAGACGCGGTGCGACTTTCAAAAGAGAAGTACTGCTCGGTTTCCGCCATGCTGGAAAAGACGGCGAAAATCACGTACGCCATAGAGCGCGTTTCGTGAAGCTTGGTACTCATCCGCTGCGGGGTTATTTCTATATCGGGAGTGCGGCCTTTCTGTGGGGGATTTCGGCGACGCTGGGTCGCGCGGCATTCACTGGGCATCTGCTGCCCGGCGGGGTGTCGCTAGGCGAGTCACTAAGAAAGATCGATCCGCTGATTCTGTCGCAGAGTCGTGCAACCTTATCGCTAGCGGTGCTATTGCCGGTGCTGCTCGTGCGGAGAGGGGCGTCCGTGCTGCGCGTTCCCGGCCGCGACCTGGTGCGGTTTTTCGTTCTTGGAATTCTGGGAGTCGCGGCCTCGAACTATCTCTACTACCTCGCGATTCAGCGGACGAACGTGGCCACGGCCATCATTCTGCAATATACGGCTCCGGTTTGGGTGCTGCTTTATACAGTAGCGCGCGGAGCGCAGCGGCCGTCGCTGCGGAGAAGCGCGGCGGTGGGACTGGCTGTGGCGGGCTGCGCGCTGGCGGTCGGCTTTGTCGGATCGAGAGGCTTCCGCATGGACGCAGTCGGAATCACGGCTGCTCTGCTGGCTGCATTCTCCTTTGCGTTTTATAACGTCGGAGGACACAAAGTGCTGGCGCGCTACGACCGCTGGAAGGTACTGCTCTGGGTGTTAGTAGCTGCTTCGACCTTCTGGATCTTCGTGAATCCCCCGTGGAAGATTGTTGCCGCTCACTATGGCTGGCAGCAGTGGGCATTCATGCTGGTGTTTTCGCTGGTTTCTGTGCTCGGGCCATTTTCCTGTTACTTCGCCGGGTTGCAGCATCTGGAGCCGACTCGCGCCATCGTCGCCAGTTGTCTGGAGCCGGTGTTCAGTATCGTGATCGCGGCGCTTGTGCTGGGAGAGTTACTACGGCCGATGCAGACGGTTGGAATCGTTCTGGTGCTGGTGGCGATTGTGCTGATCCAGTTGCCGGAACGGGCGGCTCGCGGCGAGGAGTTGGTGGTCGAGCCGATCGAGTAGGTAATGGTCGTTGGTCGATGGTCGTTAGTCGTTCGCGGAGTCCGGTTTGCCAACGACCAACGACGATCGACCAAACGCATTCAATCTTCGGAGATACTTCTTCGCCTTTGCCACGTCCCGTCCGATCTGCTCTTTCAACGCTTCGACGGAAGGAAACTTGATCTCATCGCGCAGACGATCCAGAAAATGAATCTCGACTTCCGTCTCCGCCGAAAGCTCGATCGGATGGAAATTCAGCAGGTGAGTTTCAATGGCGAAAGAATCGGCGCCGAATGTGGGCCGATTTCCAACGTTAGTGACCGAATCAAAATGCTCTTGCCCGATTCGCGTACGAGTGATGTACACGCCATCTTTGGGCACGAGTTCTTCATAGCGCGCCAGGTTGATGGTGGGTACGGTGTACTTCGAGCCGTAGCCGCGTCCGCGGCCGGCGGTGGAGAGAATGCTGAACGGACGCGCCAGCAAATGGCGCGCGCGGCTGACTCGGCCTTCGGAAAGCAACTTGCGGATGTGGCTGCTCGAAACGTGCTCTCCGCGCAGGCGCATCTCGGGATAATCATGGACCTCAAATCCCATTTCCCGGCCCAGTTCGCGCAGCATTTCGATGTTTCCCGCCGCTTTGTGCCCGAAGTGGAAGTTGTAGCCTTCGTGAACTTCGCGGGCATGCAGGCGCTTCTTCAGAATCTCGTGGGCAAAATGGTGCGGCGTCATCAGCGAAAGATCGCGTGAAAACGGGAGCAGCAGAACCGCGTCGATGCCGGCCGCTTCCAGCAGGCGCAGTTTTTCTGGAAGCGGAGTCAGCAGTTTCAGGTTGTGATCGGGACGCAGGATGCGGGCGGGGTGGGGCTCAAAGGTGACGGCCACCGACTTCGCGTTCGCGGCCTGCGCTCGCCGCACGATTTCGTCCAGAACATGGCGGTGCGCGCGGTGCACACCGTCGAAGTTACCGACGCTGACGAGCGCGGGACCGAAGTCGCGGGGAACGTCGTCGAGTTTGTGGAAAGTCAACATCGGAAAGTCTTCCACCGCCGAGACGCGGAGGACGCCGAGAAGCTCCTATTCAAAGAACCTTGGCGTACTCGGCGTCTCGGCGGTGAACTCAAATTTCAAACTCCAGCTTCATTCCGTCAAACGCCAACTGCACGCCGGGCGGCAAGGCGGCGTTGGTTGCCACGTGCGGCAGGTCGTGGCAGATGTGCGTGAAAAATGTGCGCTTCGGTTTCACCTCGTCCACGATCTCTCAGCGACTGCTCGACGCTCGAATGCGTGGGATGCGGCTTGTGGCGCAGCGCGTCCAGAAACAGGATGTCGAGGTCGCGCAGCTTCTCCAGCGTTTCCGCCGGGACTTCGCTGTGATCGGTCAGGTAGGCGGCCGATCCGAAACGGAAACCTAGAATCGGGGTTTCGCCGTGGATCACCGTCAACGGCTCGAAGCGCGCACCGAACAGTTCCACGGCGCCCTCGATTGGTTGCAGCTCAACCAGCGGCAGTCCGCCAAACTTATACTCGGCTTCAAAAATGTAACGGAACATGTTGCGCAGGAAATCGCAGTTTCGCGGCGTGGCATAAAGAGGCATCTTGCGCGGCTTGTGCCGATAAGTCAGGGGCCGCAGGTCGTCGATTCCGAGAATGTGGTCGGCGTGGGTGTGGGTGTAGAGCACGGCATCGAGGTGCGTAATCTTTTCGCGCAGCGCCTGTTCGCGAAAGTCCGGCGTGGTGTCGATCAGCACGTGGCGCCCGTTGTAAGCTGATCATCACGGAGGGGCGGGTGCGGCGGTCGCGCGGATCCGACGAACGGCAGACGGCGCAGTCGCAGCCGATGGTGGGAACTCCCATCGACGTGCCGCTGCCTAATACCGTCAGAATCGCGCGCATCAGCCGTTTGCACCTGTGACGGGGCCGGGCGCTTGCGGAGGATGCGCAAGGGCGTTGGTCACTTCCACGTAGGCCATGCGCAGTTCATAGAGGCAGTTCTGCAGGAATCCCTGCTCCTTTGGAGTGAGATTGCCCTTGGTCTTCTCGGCGATCATGCCCAGCGTGTCGATGGTTTGCCGCGCGCCGATCAAGTCGACTCCGGGCTGGCCGCCTTGTTCGTGCATCAGGCCGAGCTGCATCATGGCGGTCATGTAGAGCGAAGCCATGAAGCGCTCAAAACTCATTTCGAGTTCTTTCGCCGAGTGTCCGCTCAGTTCGACGCGCGTGTCCAGGTCGCGCGACGACTGTTTGTAGGCGTCGTGCTGTGCCTGCTGCTCGGAGGCGGTAGGAGGTTCGGGGATATCGGACTCGGCAGCGGGTGCAGAAGGCGCAGGTGTCGCTGGCGTGGGCGCGGCTTCTGGGATCGTCGAAACGGGCGGCGCCGGAGCGGCGGCCGCCGGGGCCGCTGTTGTAGTCGCCGTCGCCGCGACTGGAGGCGGTGCTTGTTCTTCGGTGGAATCGCGAAGTTCTCCTTCGGAGGTGAACAAGCGCTTGTCGCTTACTTTGAATTCGGTTTCTTCTTTTCTTTTTTGCGCCATATGGTTTACCTGATTCTCGAAATCATCGTCTCTTGAAATTCTTCCCGGAATTCACGCGATCGGGAGCGATGCTGGCTTCAGCTTTGCCGTTCCCGAACGCAAATCTTTTCCCGCGGCCTCGCGCCGCAGATAACCCAATGCGACCGTGCGATCTCCGCCGGGCAGAGGCAAAACGGCGCCGCTGGTGATCTCGCCAACTTCTTTCTCTTCTGTATTCTCCCCGGCCAGAATCTTCGCGCCCGGTTCGGGCAGCGTGCCCTCGGCCACGAACGCGGTGAACTGCCGGTGCACCGCGCCGCGCGAGCGGATGCGCTCCACGATCTCCTGGCCGAGATAGCAGCCCTTGGTGAAATTCAACGCGCGCGTCTGCCCGGTTTCCTGCGGCAGATCGCGCTCGCGGATGTCCTCGCCAAATTGCGGGATGCCGCGCGAGATGCGGAAAAGATTCAGCGCAGTCGTGCCGATGGGCCGCGCTCCCGCCTTGAGCAGAGCGCTCCAGAGTTCGCCGGCGAACTCGGGAGCAATCCAGATTTGCCAGGACTCGCGCGCTTCCTCGCCCGAACGCAGGAGCGTGATGGTTTTCTGTTGCCAGGCGACATCCGCAAATTGCAAGTGTGCGAGATCGGGAACGGCAATACCGGCACGTTCGAGAACGTGTCGCGATTCGGGTCCGGTCAGGCCGAGCGCGGTGAGTTTGTCGCTGATGTCGGCGATCTCGACATCGTCGGCGATGATGTAGTGATCGAACAGTTGCATCACTTTTTCTCGCTGTCCGCGCTCCGTATCCACCAGCAGCGAGTCGCCACGCTGGAAAACGTAGAGATCGGCCTGAATGCGGCCCTGCGCGTTCAACAGGAAGGCATAGACGCCGTGGCCGGGAGCAAGATCGCGAACATTGTTTGTGGCCATGCCATTGAGCCAGCGGACGCGGTCCCCGCCGGTCACAGCGATCTTGGCGCGCCAGCTCAGGTCGTAGAGGCCGCAACCTGAGAGCAAGGCCTGGAACTCGGCGCGAGGATCGCCGAAGTCGGGCGCTGTGGCCACGCCGCTGTGCTCGGTTGGGTTCGCCCCAGGAAGCGTCGTCGAAGTCATAGATTCAATCTCTGATTATAACGAACCGGCGTGATTCGACTGCGCACGGGCTTTTACCGCGACATCTCCCATTGAGCGAATGATTGCAAAACTTCGCAATCCCGGAGACCGAGCCGCCTGGAGGATCAGATGGTGGAGGGACGGGCGTCCTCGCCCGTCCTGCCGGGCGGGGACGCCCGGCGCTCCACTGGCAGCAAATGAGTCGCGGGTTTATGAATGGTTCAACGTTGTGCTAACGTTGCCAGCGTGAACGCGACGAAGCGCATTGCCGTGATTCCCGGCGATGGCATCGGGAAAGAAGTCATCCCGCAGGCGTGAACGTGGTGGAGGCCGCTGGTGCCGCGGTCGAATTCACCTCGTTCGACTGGGGAGCCGACCGCTATCTCGCCGACAAAGTTACGGTCCCGCCGGACGGCTTCGCCATGTTGGCCCGGGATTTCGACGCCATCCTGGTCGGCGCTTTTGGCGATCCGCGCGTGCCCTCCAATATTCATGCGAGGGAAATTCTGCTGGGCATGCGCTCCAAGATGGACCTCTACGCCAATGTCCGGCCAGTGCGGCTGCTGGATGCGTCGCTTTGCCCGCTTAAAGGCATCGAACCGAAGAGACCTCGATTTCGTCGTGATTCGCGAAAACACCGAGGGCGTTTACGGCGACCTCGGAGGAGTCTTCAAGCAGGGAACGCCGGATGAAGTTGCGATCCAGGAAGACGTCAACACGCGCAAGGGAGTCGAGCGCATTATCCGCTACGCGTTTGAGTACTGCGCGACGAACCATAAGATGGATGGTTCGCCGCGGCGGCGAGTGCTGATGTGCGACAAGTCGAACGCCATGACCCACGCCGGCGGCTTGTGGCAGCGCGTGTTCAAAGAAGTCGCGGCCACCTATCCGCAGATCGAGACCGAGCACATGTATGTGGACGCGCTCTGCATGCAGATGGTGCACGATCCGCGCGGGTTTGATGTCATCGTCACTAACAACATGTTTGGCGACATCATCACCGATCTCGCGGCGGGATTGCAGGGCGGGCTGGGGATGGCCGCAAGCGGCAATCTGCATCCGGGGAAGACTTCACTGGGTCAAATCGGGATGTTCGAGCCGGTGCATGGTTCAGCGCCGTCGATTGCGGGGAAAAGCATCGCCAATCCCTTCGGCGCGATTCTGACGGCCGCGATGATGCTGGCGCATCTGGGAATGGCCGGCGAGGCGCAGAAGATCGAAGCTGCCGTGATCGAGGCCGTGCGGCAGAAAAAAACTACGGCCGACATCGGCGGAACGTTGGGGACCCGCGAGGCGGGCGAGTGGGTGGCCGCGAGGGTCGCCAGGCGCTAGGAACCGCGTGGTACCCGATCATTTTTCAAGACAGAAGTTTTCAAGACAGAGGGAACATGAAGTTGTGGAAGGCAGCCGTAGTTGTCCTGCTATTCGCATTGCTGGTTCACGGAGCGTGGTCGCAAGACCAACCCCAAGCTCCAGCCAACAACAAGAACGTCGATAATCCTGGCCTCCAGGTCCGGGACCAAAGTAAAGCTCAGAATCAGGATCAGCCGCAAACCGCTCCAGTCCAGCCCCCCGCGGGCGAGGGCGCCCGCGCCACACAGGAAACCATCGTCTCGTCCAAAGAGGCGAAGGAACTTTTCCGCTCGGTGGACGAGATCCTGCAGTTTGCCAGCCAGGACACGGGCCTCCCGATCAAGCACAAGGTGAAGCGCAGGTTGACCAAGCGCGACGAGGTGCAGGCCTACATCGAGAAGAGCATGAAGGACGACAAGGACGCGAAGCGACTGGAGCGGTCGTCGGCGGTGCTGAAGAAATTCGGGTTGTTGCCGCGGAACTTCGACCTGCCCACCTTCCTGGTGGCGATGCTGCGGGAGCAGGTGGCGGGATACTACGACGTCAAAACAAGAACTGTGAATCTGCTGAACTGGGTGGATGTCGAACAGCAGAAGCCGGTGCTGGCGCACGAACTGACACATGCGCTCCAGGACCAGTCGTTCGGCATCGAGAAATGGATGAAAGGTTCGACGGAAGATACTGAAACTAAGAATAATAATCCAAGTCCAGGCGACATCGAAAACGACGAGGAATCGTCGGCGCGGCAGGCGGTGGTCGAGGGGCAGGCGATGGTGGTGCTGCTCGACTATTCGCTGGCGCCGACCGGGAAGACGATGCTGGAATCGCCGCAGATTGTTGAAGCGCTCAAGCAGGGAATGCTGGTGGGGACGGCGGATTCTCCGGCGTTTAGGGATGCACCGATCTTTTTGAAAGAGGAGTTGACCTTCCCGTATCGCTACGGACTCGACTTTACCGCCGCGCTCTTGCAGGCGGGCGGGAAGGAGTTGGCATATGCGGGCGCGTTCAAGAACCCGCCGAAGACGACGCGCGAGATCATGGAGCCCGAGACATACCTTGCGCACGAGAAGCTGGAGCCGCTGAAGTTGATCGACATGGAGAAAGACTTCAAAGGCTACGACGCTTTCGATATCGGCGCCATGGGAGAGTTCGATGTGGATATTTTGGTCGAGCAGTATGCGGGGCGGAAGGAGGCCGAGGCGATCTATCCAGCGTGGCGCGGCGGCTATTACTTTGCCGGGAAGCCGAAGGCAGATAAATCGGCGCCGATAGGGGTGCTGTACGTCTCCCGCTGGTCGAGTGCGGCGAAAGCGGCCGAGTTTGCGGCGGTGTACGCGAAATCGCTGGCCGAGCGATATCAGAAGCGGCAAGGGCTGGGAGGGGATGGCAAGGTTGCGGACGACGCGCCGCCGGCCGACTCCTGGCGGACGTTGCGCGGACGCCACGCCTGGCTGACAGAGGAGGGAGTCGTCATGATTGAAGTCCGCGGCGACGCGGTACTCATCAGCGAAAGCCTGGATGACGAGACGACGAAGAAGGTGGAAGTGGATTTTTGGCCGGAGGAAAAAGCCGCGCCCGTCAAGCCTTGAGTTTCCGTCTTGTATAATCACCAGTTCCGCAGTCATCATTCATTTCCAGCCGCAACCAGGAGCGCATTTGCAGCAGGCAGAGATTGGCATTATCGGCGGCAGTGGTCTGTACCACATGCCGGGCTTCAGCGACGCGCACGAGGTCGTGCAGCAGACTCCGTTTGGAGATCCTTCGGATGCGTACATTCTGGGAACGCTTGAGGGGCGCAAGGTGGCGTTTCTCGCGCGCCATGCGCGCGGACACAAACTGCTGCCGAGTGAGCTGAATTTCCGGGCCAACATTTACGGCTTCAAGCAACTGGGAGTGGAGCGCATTGTATCGGTTTCGGCCGTGGGGTCGCTGAAGGAAGAGCACAAGCCGCTCGATTTCGTGATCCCAAACCAGTTTTTCGACCGCACCCGGCACCGCGTGGACACTTTCTTCGGCGACGGCATTGTGGCGCACATTGGATTTGGCGATCCGGTATGCGATGAAATGATGAAGGTAGTCCGCGGCGCATGCAAAGCTGCGGATGTATCCGCGAAGCTGGGCGGCACTTACGTCTGCATGGAGGGTCCGCAATTTTCCACCAAAGCCGAGTCGAACGTGTATCGCAGTTGGGGAGCGGATGTGATCGGCATGACCAACTTGCAGGAAGCAAAGCTCGCGCGCGAAGCGGAGATTTGCTACGTCACCATCGCCATGGTGACCGATTATGACTGCTGGCATCCGCATCATGATTCGGTGACGGTGGAGCAGATTGTTTCCGTGCTGGTAAAAAATGCCGAGAACGCCGCGAAAGTCGTGAAGGCCACGGTGGCAGCGATGCCGAAGGAGCGCTCCTGCAAGTGCGGGCGGGCGCTGGCGAACGCGATTCTGACCGACCCGGCCAAGATTCCGACGGCGACGAAAGAGAAGCTGCAGTTGATATTGGGAAAGTATTTGAAATAGTCGTTGGTCGTTAGTCGTTGGTCGTTGGCGAGCATCAGTTCGGACTCTCCCGCAGTTCCGCGACTCGAACGCCAACGACTAACGACCATCGACTAACGACTGACTTATGGAGACTCATGAGGATTCTGGTAGTAGGTTCGGTTGCCTTTGACACGATCGCCACGCCTTCCGGCCAAGTGAAAGACATTCTCGGAGGGGCTGCGACTTACTTCGCGCTGGCTGCGAGTTACTTTACTGAGGTGCGCATGGTCGCGGTGGTGGGCGAAGACTTTACGCCCGAACACGAAGCCGTGCTGAAAAATCGCGGAGTGGACACGCGCGGTATCGAGCGGGCCCAAGGGAAAACCTTTCGCTGGGGCGGGCAGTATCTCGACAACCTCAATGAGGCCAAGACCGACTTCACGGAACTGAATGTATTCGAGAAATTTCAGCCACGCATTCCAAAAGAGTATTTGGATACGCAGATTCTGTTTCTTGCGAACATCCACCCCTCGCTGCAAGCGGCGGTGCGCTTGGAGATGGATGGCGTGCGCCTGACGGGCGGCGACACCATGAATTTCTGGATTAAGGGCACGCCCAGGGAATTGGCGGAAACGTTGAAGCTGGTGAACGTTCTCCTGATCAACGACACCGAGACCAAGATGCTGGCCGGCGAGAAGAATCTCCCGCGCGCGGCGAGAAAAGTTCTGGCCATGGGACCGAACGCGCTGGTGGTGAAGCACGGTGAGTATGGAGCGACCATTTTTTTTCGCGAGGGCGCCTTCGGCATTGGATCGCATCCTTTTCGCGCGCCGGCATTGCCAATGGAAGAGGTCAAGGACCCGACCGGAGCCGGCGATTCGTTTGCCGGCGGATTCATGGGATACATCGCGTCGCAGGACGAGATCAATCGCGAGGTACTGAAGCGCGCCTTGTTTTACGGCGGGGTAATGGGATCGTTTGCCGTGGAACGTTTCGGTACAGAGCGGCTGCAGAATCTAACGCGCGGGGAAATTGACGCCCGCTTTCAGGTGTTCCGCGAACTGACGCACCTGGAATAAGACCACGGCGGGTTATCCTCAAGCCATGATAGAGCGGACTTAGCGCAGAGTGAGCGTAAAGTGATTACAAAGACAGCCTCCGTCCGCGACCGTAGCGCGACCCGCGTGGCTCTCGTAGCTGTCCTTGTGTCTCTGTCTTCTTTTCTTTATTACTTTCAACGGAGCGACCTTCTGCTGTATGGCGACGCGGTCGCGCATATCAATATTGCGCGGCGCGTGGTCGATTCGCAGACTCCCGGTCTACTGCAATTGGGGACGGTCTGGTTGCCCTTGCCTCATCTGCTGATGATCCCGTTCATTTTCTCGGACGCGATGTGGCGGAACGGGGCGGGTGGTTCGATTCCTTCGATGATTGCTTACGTGCTCGGAGTGGTGGGAATATTTCGCCTCGTGGGCGGCATGGTGGAAACCAGTCTTTATACGAAGCAGGACACGAAACCGGGCACGAAAGCGGCGGCTGGCGTGGGAGCATGGGTCGCCGCGTTAGCTTATGCAGCCAATCCGAACCTGATCTACATGCAGGCAACGGCCATGACGGAGTCCGTCTATCTGGCGCTGTTTATCTGGGCCGTCGTGTACTTCGCGGAATTTATTCGTGAACTGAAAAAGAATGACCTGCAAAATAATGAAGACGCAGATAGACGACAAACGCAGTCGGCGCGCACTCCGCTGATGCGCTGCGCCTGGTGTCTGGCGGGCGCAGAACTCACACGTTACGACGGATGGTTTCTGGCGGGTGCGATGGGAGCGGCGGTCGCCGTCATTGCGCTGCGGCGATGGCAGAATCACGCCCGCGTTTCAGGCGATTGGGATGATCGCGCCCTGCGGTGGGCCACAGTGAAATTCCTGTTGGGTATTGCAGCGGTTCCTGTCCTGTGGTTGGCATACAACGCGGCGGTGTATGGAAACGCGCTGGAGTTTGCCAACGGACCATACTCGGCGAAGGCGATTGAGCATCGCGTGGCCGCGCCCAATCCGGCATTCCACAATGCTGGAGTCGCGGCCATCTATTTTTTGAAATCGGCGCAGTTGAATATGGCGGTGGGGAATTGGGGACGATTCTGGTTGGCGGCGGCCTTGGTGGCATTGGCAATCGGAGCATGGAAACTGCGGGCGCAATCGGTCACGCTGTTTCTGCTGTGGGTTCCGCTCGTGTTCTACGCGCTTTCGATTGCGTACGGCTCGGTGCCGCTTCATGTCTACACCTGGTGGCCGTTTGCTACCTTCAACCAGCGCTACGGACTCCAGTTGCTGCCGATGTTCGCGGTTTCGACCGGAGTGCTGACTGCGTCCGCGTTCCTGGTTGGCGCGGGCGGGCGGCACGTTTGGAAACTGGTGGCGATGATGTTGGCGGTGGTGGTGGTCAGTTATGCATCGGTGTGGAAGGCGGAACCTCAATGCTTGAAGGAAGCGCGGAGGAACTGGGAAATCCGCAGCCCTTTGAATTCCGCGGTCGAGCGTGTGGTTGCTCGATTGCCGCGGAACTCACGGTTCCTGATGGACCTTGGGGAACATGTAGGCGTCATGGAGCAGGCGGGCATTCCGCTGCGGCAGGTGGTGAATAACGAAAACCATCGCCCGTGGAAGCGGCCAACGGATCCCGACGGACTGTGGGAGCGCGCTCTGGCCGATCCGCCGCGCTACGTGGATTTTGTGATTGCCTTCGATGGCGATCCGGTAGACCAGGGCGCGAACAAAACCAATCTCACGGTGCTGGCGGAAATTCACGCGACCGGACAGCCGCATGCGCGCATCTACGCGCCGCGGAGCGCCCCGAATCAATCGCGTTAACCCTTCGCGGCAAGCAACACAGAAAGCGCCCGGATGGCGGTGATAGAATCCGCTCGGAGCCGGGACGCTGCTATGAAACCCATCCATCAAACCATCGCTCGTCCGACCGTCGAACTGCCTTTTACGAAAGCGTCGGCTTGCGGCAACGATTTTCTGATGGTGGAAGGCGCGCACGCTTCCGGCGATCTGGGTGTGCTTAGCCGCCGTTTGTGTGACCGCCATCGCGGAGTTGGCGCCGACGGCGTGGAGTGGCTGTTTCCGGATGCGCAAGCGGACGTGAAGGCGCGCCTGATCAACGCGGATGGGTCGGAGGCGGAAGTTTCGGGCAACGGCACACGCTGCGTGGCGGCGGAGATTTGTTCGCGTGCGCACAAAACGGAAGTTGTGGTGCGCACCGGCGCCGGACTGAAAACTTGCCGGCTCATTAGTTCGAACGACGCGCGGCAAGGCTCCACGTTTGAGTTCGAAACGGATATGGGCCGGCCCGAGGTCGGCGGCCAATTGTCGATTGAGACCATGTGGGTGCGGGCGGTGGGGACGAAGGTTTCGATGGGGAATCCGCACTTCGTGATTTTCGTGGAGAGCTTTCAGGAGGGATGGCAGCGGCAGGCGGCGCTGATCGGTACGCAGTCGCAGTTTCCGCAAGGCACGAACGTTGAGTACGTTGTGGTGCGCGGCGAGAGTGAAATCGAGATCCGGCTGTTTGAACGGGGCGTGGGAGAAACCGAGTCTTCGGGCACGGGATCGTGCGCGTCGGCGGTAGCCGCGATTGCGAGCGGGCGAGTTGCTTCGCCGGTGACGGTGATTGCGCCCGGAGGTTCGCAGACGGTGCGCTGGGAGAATCAAGTTTATCTGCGAGGTCCGGCGACTCTCATCTGCCGCGGAGAATTCTATGTTTAAGATCGAGCCCAGTTAAGATCGAGTCCAGATGATTCCCGCTTCCCAGAATTCGCGAATCAAGCCGCGCGCGCTCCGTCCGGGCGACAAGGTGGGAATTGTTGCGCCCGCATCGAACATTAAGCGCGAACTGCTGGAGGCGGGATGCGAGGGCCTTCGACGTGCCGGCTATGAGCCGTTTTATTTCGAGTCGATCCTGGAACGCGATCTTTACTTTGCCGGGTCGGCAGAGCGCCGGGCGCGCGAACTGGAAGACATGTTCTTGCGCGAAGACATCCGCGCAATTGTTTGTGCCCGCGGAGGATATGGATCGAACTATCTGCCGCTGGCGCTTGATCCGACGAAGATCATTCCCCATCCCAAGATTCTTCTGGGCTACAGCGATATTACGACGCTGGTGTGCTGCATCTCGGACTCGGCGAATTTCGTGACCTTCCATGGCCCGATGGTGACTAAGGATTTCGCCATTCCCGACGGCGTAGATCTGGATTCGTGGCAGAACGCGCTGGGCGGAGCCGAGGAGTGGGAAATTGGTGAGGGCTCAGGCGCGAAGCCGCTGGTGGCGGGAGAAGCGGAGGGAATCCTCTATGGCGGGTGCCTCTCCATGCTGGTGGCGTCGTTGGGCACGCAGCACGAGATTCGGACCGCCGGGCACGATTCTCTTCGTCGAGGATGTTGCGGCCAAGCCTTACCAGATCGACCGTATGCTGATGCAACTGAAACTGGCGGGCAAGCTGAAAGAAGTGCGCGGAATGGTCTTCGGCGAAATGCTGGATTGCCGGCAGAGTCCGGATCAGGACTACACGCTTGAGGAGGTCATTCTGCGGATTGTGGAAGGCTTGCGGATTCCGGTGGCGTTCGGCCTGCGGTCGGGCCATGTCTCGCGAGCGAACATCACTTTACCGATCGGAGTGCGGGCTAGACTGACCGTTGACGACTCGGTGGAACTGCGGATTCTGGAAAGTGCGACGAGCAAATGAGTTAGTCCAATGAGCAAGTCTTGATGACCAAACCCAAGCACATCCACCTCATGGGTATTTGCGGGACGGCGATGGCGTCGCTCGCTGGAATGCTGCAAGAGCGGGGTTTTCGCGTCACGGGCTCGGATGCGGCGTCGTATCCGCCGATGTCGACGTTTCTCGAATCATTGGGCATCCCCGTCGCACAGCCGTTTGCCGCGGCGAACCTTGGTTCTCACTCCGATCCTCGGCCCGATCTGGTGGTCGTGGGGAACGCGCTCTCTCGCGGGAACGTGGAACTGGAGCGCTTGCTCGACGAGCGCATTCCGTTCTGTTCGATGCCGCAGATTCTGCATGATGAATTCCTGGTGGGGAAAGACGTTCTGGTGGTGGCTGGGACGCACGGCAAAACCACTACAACCTCGATGCTGGCGTGGATTTTCGAGACCGCGGGCCTTCAGCCTTCGTTCCTGATCGGCGGCATTGCCGAGAATTTCGGCCGCAGCTTTGGGCTGGGCGAAGGTAAACACTTCATTCTGGAAGGCGACGAGTACGACACGGCATTCTTCGATAAGGGTCCGAAGTTTCTGCACTATTTTCCGGATTCGGTGATTCTCACCTCGGTTGAATTCGATCACGCCGATATCTACAAAGATCTGGACGCGGTGGAGACGGCTTTCAAGCGGGTGGTGAACCTGGTTCCGCGACGCGGGCGGATTGTTGCCTTCGATGCGGGAGCGAGCATCGACCGCTGTCTGCTCAAAGCATTCTGCCCAGTCGAACGTTACGGTGCGTCGGAGCGCGCGGACTGGAGAATCGCGAATCTGACGTTGGACGCGCAACAAACCTCGTGGTCGGTGTTGCGCGATGGAAAACCATGGGCCAACTTCGAGTTCCCGCTGGGCGGAGAATACAACGTCTGGAATGCTACGGCGGCGGCGGCGCTGGCGGCGAACTATGGAATTTCGAAAGATGTGATTGCGCAGGCTCTCGCAACGTTTCGCAGCGTGAAACGGCGGCTGGAAGTGAAGGCCGAGGTCAACGGGATTACGATCATCGACGACTTTGCGCATCATCCCACGGCCATCGAACAGACGGTTCGGGCGTTGCGGGCGCGGTATCCGCAATCGCGGCTGTGGGTGGTGCTGGAGCCGCGCTCGAACACGATGCGCCGCAACGTGCTGCAGGACGCGCTGGCTCGCAGCCTCGCGCTCGCCGATCAGGTCGTGGTCGCGGCCATCTTCAAGTCGGAGGCGATTCCTGAGGCGGAACGGCTGGATCTGAATCGCGTGGTCGACGAGATCCAGAAGCGCGGAAAGCCAGCGCGCATTCTTTCCGACGCCGATGCCATCGTGAACGCGATCGCTCCGGAACTGCGCGAACGAGACGTGGTTGCGATTCTCTCCAATGGCGGATTCGGCGGCATTTATGAGAAGCTTCCGCAACGATTGCGTGAGCTCGGGATGAGAAAGTTTGGAGTGAACAAGTAAGTGTTTCGCACCATTCTCATGCTGGTTTTTTGGGCCGCGGCGCTGCCGGTTGCGGCGCTGCTGGGGTTTCCCTGGACTTATCTGACCAAAGACATCACCTTCTTGTACCGCGGCTGCATGCTGGCGGCATTCACGGGTGCGCGCATCGCGGGCGTGAAGGTGCGGACGGTGGGACTCGGAAAAATCGATCCGGCGCGAACTTATATCTTCATGTCGAATCACATTTCCAATCTCGATCCGCCCATCACGCTGCCGCTGATTCCGCGCCGGACTTCGGTGATGGTGAAGAAGGGCTTATTCAAGGTCCCGATTCTCGGCCAGATCATGCGGATCGGATCGCTTGTGCCGGTCGACCGGGGAAATCGCGATGCGGGCATCACGGCGGTGCGCGACGCGCTCAAGGCGATTCAGCAGGGCCTGAACATGACCATCTACGTGGAAGGGCACCGCTCGTTCGATGGCAAGCTGCTGCCGTTCAAGAAAGGCCCGTTCTATCTCGCCGAGGAGTGCAAAGTGCCGGTCGTGCCGATCACGATTTCAGGTACCGAAGCGGTTATGCCGAAAGCGCAGTTTGCGATTCGTCCGGGGACGGTGACGGTCGAGTTTCACGATCCCATCGAGCCTGCGGATTTCGGAGATCGCGATTGCCTGATGGCCAAAGTTCGCGCGGCGATTAATAGCGGGCTTCCGGCGGAGTTGCGAGAGTAGGAAATTTTTGCCGGTTACGGATCAATATCACAATTAATACGGTTGGCAAGGATTGCCAATTTCATGGGGGGTACCCCCCTCCCCGCTGCCGTTTGGAATCATGGAGTTAGGGGGAAATTCACGCTAAATCTTTGAGTTTAAATGAATTATCGGTAAAATATTTATTCCTCAATGGCTTAGCTGGCCTTTTCGCCTGGCGCTGGGTTTCGGCAGCGGGCTGATGCCCGCTTGTCGTCCCAAATTAGTGTTTTCAAAGAGCGCGACAAGTGGGGCTGAGGCAGCTTCGAGGGCGGTCCTAGTGGACGGGCACACATCGAGCCTGCTACAGGTCGATCCCCATTATCGCCGACGGGCGGTTCGATGTCTGTGATGGCGCTCACTGGGCGTTTGTGATGAAAAAAAGTCGGGCGTCAGATTTCGGCGGCGAAGATCCCGCAGCGTCCCACCCTTTTGCTGGCGCTCAGGGCAGGCTCTCGAAAACCGGGAGACGGGAGCCACCCCCAGTTGTTATGGTGACGATATTAACCGCCGCTGCGCTGTGTCGCCGGCGGATGTTGCCGGCGGATGTGCGCCGGCCGCCCCGTCACTCTCGATTGTGACGCGACTCACCGACATTGCCTGATCTTGAGCGCAAAATTCTGCTGTCAAAACGGTACGTTGCACTACGGGATGCAACACGCTCTCACGGGAAAGCAGTCGTCAAAAACCATGATGCCATGGGGGCCATCGCATTCGTCATGCCCTCTGCCCAGATACCCGACACCCTGGACAAGAAGGCTATAAGCGACGCCGTCCTCGCCTCAGGAAAGATCATTCTCGGTCAATAGGGCGACGGTGGCGACCACCACCCTCTTCCGCCGCGATAGTGCAGTCGGGCGGAATCCGGCCCCTTGCAGGAAACGCAGGAGGCGGGGCCACCCGGTATCCGAAAATCAAAGTCAAGGGCAGCGGACAGGAGTGTCCGCTCTACACGGAACCTCGGCTCGTGCCCCGGCCTTCGGTTTTTGAAGGGTGGGATTCCACGGTCGTCTCCCGCTATTTCTTGCTGACTTCACGGGCTGCGCTGCCCAAAGTCAACGGCCGCGGGCGAGGGCGCCCGCGCCACACAATCCTACGCTTCAAAAGACGAAGGGTGGGCGCGCGGATCTACCACAGAACCCAGAACGCGCCCACTCCTTACTCCCTGGACTTGACCCAACGGCCCTGCTATCCGACACCGAGGGGGAGGCGGGCAGGGGCCGGAGGGTCGAGAGAGATTTGGCGACCATACGACAATCCTCTTAAGGCTGAACGGATTTTCGTATTCTGTCCGGAATTCGTAACAACAGCCTCAGATCGCCGTCACTCGCGCTCCGACAACTTTCTTACTGCTTTGGCTATTTCCGGCAGCCTGGCGTAGGCGGCGCAGCACTTTAACCACAATTTGTGATCGATGGCGGGGGCGCCGCTTACCATGGCTCCGGGGGGAACGTCGTGGGGGATGCCGCTTTGCGCTATGGCTATGGCGCCGTCTCCGATTTTGACGTGGCCGCTGACGCCAACTTGTCCGGCCAGGATTACGTGGTTGCCTACTTCGGTGGTGCCGGCGAGGCCTACCTGGGCGCAGAGCAGGGTGTCGTGGCCTATGGTGCAACTGTGGCCTACGTGGACGAGGTTGTCGATTTTCGTGCCTCGTCCTATGCGGGTCTCGCCTATGCTGGCTCTGTCGATGCAGGTGTTGGCCTGGAGTTCGGCGTCGCTTTCGACTACTACGTTGCCGGACTGGACGATTTTGTGCCAGCGGCGGCATTTCTTTATCGTCGTCGCTATGCTTGGCGAAGCCGAAACCGTCGGAGCCTACTACTGCTCCGTTCTGGAGAAGGACGTTGTCGCCTAGATGGCAGAATTCCCGGACTACGGCGTGGGCGTGGGCGAGGAAATTGTTGCCTATGGTTACTCCGCGATAGATGACTACGTGGGCCAGGAGGACGGCGTTGTCTCCGATAACGGCGTCTTCGTCGACGACTACGTAGGGGCCGAGATGCGCGTTCTTGCCTAGCTTGGCCTGTGGGATGAACTACGGCGGTGGGATGGATTCCGGGGGCGTAGCTGGGCGGGTGGTAGAAAAGTTCTATGGCTTTCGCCCAGGCTAGATACGGGTTCTGGGCTGCGCAGCATGCCCGTGGAGATGGCGGGAAAATTTTCGGCTACGATTACGGCCGAGGCCTTTGTGGTCTTCGCGGCGGTGTTGTACTTGGGGTTGGAGACGAAGGTGAGCTGGCCTGGGGCGGCTTGTTCTATGCCGGCTACTCCGGTGATTTCGGTTGCCGGATCGGCGTTGTCCAGGCTTGCGTTTAGAGCGTGGGCTATGTCGGATAGTTTCATAAGCGGCGTCTCGGAGAATTGTAGCGGAATGCTTGCGCGGGGGGGCGGCGGGTTGACAGTTCGCGGCTACTGCCGAGCTCCGCTCGGCTGGACAGCCGAGGGCGGCTGTCCCTACGCGAGCTATTGCTCGAACAGCGTGACCTGCCTGGCATCGGGCTGACCGCCTCTGCGGCGGCGGTTTGCTGAGCCTATGACTGCCAGGACCGTCACGGACGTCAGCGCTTCTCTGGGCACGAATACTCGCTGCGTGTTCGAGCGCAGGTCGGGAGGGTTCAGCAGGAATCCTTCGGCGGGATTTTGCGTCAGGTCGTTGGGCAGGATGCCTTCAAGCACTTCGCTGTCTTTGAACTTCAGGCGCACCCACAGGCCTTCGGTGCGGGGGCGGGTGGTGAAAGTCTTGCGGAGCATCAGGTCGGTGTCAGAAAACTCGCGCACAAAATAAACGGCCTTGATGTCTCGGAGGTCGATGGCGACAACGTTGCCGGAAGTGTTGAGCAGTTCGAGCTTGCCCTCCACCACAAAGTTGGCGGGAGCGACGTAGCCGCAGACCGAGTCGCGGTCGTGTTTCCGCACGATCACTTTCTTGTGGGTCGAGGGCATAGGGCTTGGGACGCACCAAACTCCGCGGCTGACAGCGCACTGCAGGGCGGCGATTGAAGCTCTAGATGGGATTCTCGCACTTTCCCGATGAATTGGGGCAGGTTGTGCCTTCACAGTAGCCAAACGGTAAACGTTGTGTTATTTTCTGTAGTTTACTGAAATGCAAATTTGCGGTATAAGTCTAATGTCTAGAGGGAGTTAGATTCCGCGCTCCAGGCAGCTCGGCGAGTTGCGAGCGGTTTTCCCTGTGGAAAAGCTGTGAATAACGCCCCGGTCGAGCCCCAGAAGGGCCACCGCACGGCGACTAGGAAGGCATGGCCGATTACATATACACGCTGGAAACCCGGCTCTCGCCGGATCAACAGAAGGCAGTCGCACTCGTCCTAGACGCCGCCAAGGCGGCGGGGATGAACCTGTATCTCACCGGCGGCGCCATCCGCGACATGATCACCGGCTTCCCCATCCGCGATCTGGATTTTACGGTGCAAGGCAACGCGCTCAAGCTGCAGAAAGATCTGGAGCGCGCGGGAGCGGTGGTGGGTAATGCCGACGATGCGACGCGGGCTTTGCTGCTGACTCTGCCAGGCGGGGTTCGGGCCGAGATTGCGATGGCGCGCTCGGAACGCTATGACAAGCCCGGCAAGGCTCCGCAGATGGCTGCGGCCACGATCATTGAAGATCTTCGCCGGCGCGATTTCACCGTGAACGCGATGGCGTTGTCGCTGAACGAGGGATCGCGCGGGCTGTTGATGGATCCGTTCAACGGTGTGGCCGACATCGAAGCCAAAGTGATCCGCGTGTTGCATAACTACGCGTTTCTTGAAGATCCTTCGCGGATGATCCGGGCCACGCGCTTTAGCACGCGCTTCCACTGGCCGCTCGAGGAGCGGACGCAGGCGCGCTACCAATCGGGAAAAGAAAACGGCTACATCGAGTACATCCAGAGCTCGAGCATTGGATACGAGATCGAGCAGCTGGCTTACGAGGAGGATGCGCTCGGCGTCCTGAAAGCATACGAAAAAGAGGGATGGCTGAAGGTTCTGCATCCGCGCTGGAGTACAGCCAAAGTGGACACGGCCGGATTGAGCGCGCTGCTCAAGACCCGGCAGCAGATGAACGAGCTCGGCTACACGCCGGAGGTTGCGCCGGCGGTGATGCATTTCCTCACCGAACGGCTGGGCGACAAAGATGTTGCGGATTTGCGCCGGGCGATTCCGCGCAAAGATCTAGTCGAGGCCTGGAAAGACCTGGATGCGAACGCGCACAGCCTGGCCAAGCGCTTGGCGGGCAAGGAAGCGGCCACGCCGTCGCGGACGTGGCAATTGCTGTCGTCGGCCCGTCCCGAGATGATTCTGTTTCTGGCGATCACGGCGCGGCAGCAGGCGGTGGCGCAGAAGATCAAGAATTTCTTTACGAAGTGGCGAGAGGTGCAGCAGAAGATTCCGCTGCCGGAGATGACGGAACTGCACATCACGCCGCAGATGCCGGCGTATCCGAAGATCGCGAACGATGTGTTCCTGATGTTGTTGGATGGCAAGCTGCGTTCGCGGACGGAGACTTTGAAGTTTCTGAAACCTTTGGCGCCGCCACCTCCGCCTCCGCCACCACCTCCGCCGACAAAGCGGGGCAGAGGAGCCAAGGCTGCGGCCGCTGCTGCTACTTCCGCCGCGGCGGGCGGCAAGCCGGGCGCTAAGGGGAAGGGAAAGGCTGCGCCAGCCCCGCCAGCCCCGGCAACACCGATCCCGCCGATCCAAGTGAGTAAGGACAAGTCCGCCCCGGCGGCGAAGCCCGCAGTGCCGGCGAAGGCTGCGGCCGTTGAAAAACCAGTGGCTCCCGCAAAGCCTGCGGCGGCTGCCAAGGCGAGCAAGCCAGCTAAGGTTTCTGCCGGCAAAAAGCCGAGCAAAGCTGGCAAGCCCGCGAAGCCAGCGGCTAAAAAGAAGACAAAGGCCGTCACAAACCCGAAGAACAAGGCCAAGAAAAAGGGCAAATAAGGGATGTTCCAGGGGCCCTTGGAAATCGGCCAGGGGCTTTGTTCTCCGACTCCCGAGCCCATTTTTCTTCGCGAGGGAAGAAGGCAAACTGCGCTATAATGTGGGCATGCGGCGCTGTTTGTACATAGCGACGTTAAGCTTGATCTTGCTGGCGCTGCCCGGGTTGGCGCAACGGCATGGCGGTGGCGGCGGTGGCGCGCACTTCGCTTCAGGCGGCAGCTTTTCCGGACACTCCTTTTCCGGACACTCCTCTGCCGGACAATCTTTTGCCGGACACTCCTCCGGCTCGTCCCACAGCGGAAATGTTGGCCGCAGCTCCGGGATTAACCTGCGAATCGGAGACCCCTTCTACCACCATCGAGGCGCCTACGGTCGACGGTCTTATTATCCGTACGGAGCCTACTATCCTTACTACGGCTGGTACACAGATCCGCTTTACGACACTGACGATCGGGATTCGTATGCGGAAGAGTATCGCCCCGCTCCATACCGGGAGGACGAGGGATTGCAGCGCGATGTCGAGACGCTGAGCGGAAAGATCGACCGGCTGCAGGCAGATGTGGAAGCGCGCTCGCGGCCGAAGCCGGATCTGGAACCGGCTACGGCGCTGGTTTTCCGCGACCAGCATGTTGAAGAAGTGCGCAACTATGCGATTGCCGGTGGAACGCTCTGGGTGCTCAATGATCAAGCCGCGAAGAAGATTCCACTTGCCCAGCTCGATCTTGCCGCCACGGTCAAGATGAACGACGAGCGCGGGGTGGATTTTCAGGTGCCGAGATAAAACCGTCGTTGGCCGTCGGTCGTTAGTCGTTAAATCCACTTCGCGCAATTTGCCAACGACTAACGACCATCGACTGACGGCCAAGAATTGCACCACTTTCAGGCGTTGCGCGATTCCCTCCAGCCATTAGAATAAATCGATCCCAGATTTCCAAAAGCTAAGAGCCAAGAGTTAATTGCCAAAAGCTGCCTTCATGAGCCAAAACCAATTCGTCCACCTGCATCTGCATAGCGATTACTCCCTGCTCGACGGCGCTTGCGACGTTGAGAAACTGGTCGATCGCGTCCAGGAACTTGGCATGCCTGCGGTGGCCATGACCGACCACGGCAATATTTTTGGCGCGGTGCATTTTGTGAATGCCGCGCACAAGGCCGGCGTCAAACCGATCGTGGGATGCGAACTCTACATCTGCAAGAAAGACGACCACAACATCGAGCGCACTCCGCCCGACGGCGACACTTATAACCATCTGCTGGTGCTCGCCGAAAACGAAGAAGGCTATCGCAACCTGGTGAAGATCACGTCGGAAGCCTCGCTGCACGGCTTCTACTACAAGCCGCGCGTGAGCAAGAAATTTCTGGCGGAGCATTCGAAGGGGCTGATCGGGCTTTCCGGATGCCTGAAGGGCGAAGTGGCCGAGCGGCTGACGGAAGGGAACTACGACGCGGCGCGGGCGGCGGCGGGATTCTACCGCGACTTGTTCGGCAAAGAAAATTTCTTTCTCGAGATTCAGGATCAGGGCCTGGAGATGGAGCACCGCATCCATTCCGGGTTGTTCCAACTGGAAAAGGATCTCGGGCTGCCCCTGGTTGCGACCAACGACAGCCACTATCTTTGCGAAGACGACGCGCACGCGCAGGATGTGATGCTGTGCATTCAGACGGGGAAGTCTATTCAGGACACGAACCGGATGAAGTTCGAGGGCACGCAGTTCTACGTCAAGAACGGCGACGAGATGTTGCGGGTGTTCAAGGACGCGCCGCAGGTGCTCTTGCGCACGCTCGATATTGCCGAGCGCTGCAACCTTCGACTGGAGAAAGTCCCCAGCCCGTTTCCGCACTTCGAAGTTCCCGACGGATTTACTCTCGACAGTTATTTCGAGCACATCACGCGGCAAGGATTCGCGCGGCGGATGGAGAGCCTGCGGAACTCGGCGGCGAGCGGACGGCTCAAGCATTCGCTGGCGGACTACGAACAGAGATTGGCGCGCGAGATCGCCATCATCCAGCAGATGAAGTTCTCGGGTTATTTCCTGATCGTGTGGGATTTCATCCGCTACGCGCGGGAACGCGGCATTCCCGTGGGCCCGGGGCGCGGATCGGCGGCGGGCGCGGTGGTTGCGTATTCGCTGGGGATTACCGACATCGATCCGCTGCAGCATGAGCTTCTGTTTGAGCGCTTCCTGAACCCGGAACGCATTTCCATGCCGGATATCGATATCGATTTCTGCATGAACCGGCGCGGCGAAGTGATCGAATACGTCACGCATAAGTATGGGCGGGAGAATGTGGCGCAGATCATCACGTTCGGCACGATGGCGGCCAAGGCGGCGATCAAAGATGTGGGCCGCGCCATGGACATGCCGTACAGCGACGTGGACCGCATCGCGAAGATGGTGCCGACCACGCTGAACATCAAGCTGGACGACGCGCTGAAGGAGTCGGTGGCGCTGCAGGAGGCGTACCAGAAAGATCCGCAGGTGCGGCAGTTGCTCGACACGGCGCGGAAGCTCGAAGGGCTGGTGCGAAATTCCGGCGTACACGCGGCGGGAGTGGTGATTTCGCCGCGTCCGCTGATTGAACTGGTGCCGCTGCACAAAACCAAGAACGACGAAATCGTCACCGCCTTCGACATGGTGGCCATCGAAAAGATGGGCCTGCTGAAGATGGATTTTCTCGGGCTGACGACGCTGACCATTCTCGACGACGCGTTGAAACTGATCGCGCAGAAGGGGACGAATCTGAAGCTGGACGACATCCCGCTCGAAGACCAGGAGACCTACGAGAAAGTTTTCCATAGGGGATTGACCTCGGGCGTGTTTCAGTTTGAATCGTCCGGCATGAGAGATGTGCTGCGGCGTTATCAGCCGAACTCGATCGAAGATCTCACGGCGTTGAATGCGCTGTACCGTCCCGGGCCGATTCAGGGCGGAATGATTGACGACTTCATCGAGCGCAAGCATGGACGGCGCAAGATTGAATACGAATTGCCGGAGTTGAAAGAAATTTTGCAGGAGACGCTGGGCGTCTTTGTTTATCAGGAACAGGTGATGCAGGCGGCGAACAAGCTGGCGGGCTACTCGCTGGGCGAAGCGGACCTGCTGCGGCGGGCGATGGGCAAGAAGAACGCCGAGGAGATGGCGAAGCAGCGCGAGCGCTTTGTGCAGGGAGCGACGCAGCGCGGCTTTCCGCCGAGGAAGATCGAAAAGATTTTCGATCTGATGGCGCAATTTGCGGGATACGGGTTCAACAAGTCGCACTCGGCGGCGTATGCGCTGCTGGCGTATCACACGGCGTACTTGAAGACGCATCATCCGGTTGACTTCATGGCGGCGTTGCTGACTTCGATCACGGGCGACACGGATAGCGTGGTGAAGTACATCAACGAATGCCGCGAGATGGGGATTGCGGTCGAGCCTCCGGATATCAACGTCAGCGACGCGAACTTCACGCCGCATGGGCAGGCGATTCGGTTTGGGCTGGCGGCGGTGAAGAACGTTGGCGGAAATGCGATCGAGTCGATTGTCAAGGCGACGGAAAAAGCTGGGACGGAATTTCCGTTCGTTTTACGAATTCTGCGAAGAAGTGGACCTGCGGCTGTTGAACAAGCGCGTGCTGGAGTCGCTGATCAAGAGCGGGGCGATGGATGGTTTCGGGCGCCGGGCGCAGCTTATGCAGGCGCTGGACACGGCGATCGAGCAGGCCCAGAAGGCGCAGCGGGACGCGGAGTCGGGACAGCACGGGCTGTTTGGCGTGTTTGAGGATGAAACCGCGCAGGCGGCGAGCGACGCGCTCCCCAACGTGCCCGATTGGGATGAACATACGCGGCTGTCGGCGGAGAAGGAAATCCTGGGATTTTTTATTACCGGGCATCCGATGGAAAAGTACAAAGAGAAGCTTGCCGACCTGAATGCGCTCTCGACCGAAGATATTGCCGCCTTGAAGAAATCCACCGCCAAGGATGAGAACATCACGACTGCGGGGTTGATTTCGGGGCTGCGGGTGGCAAAGTCTAGACGAGGCGAACTGTGGGCGCAAGCCGCGCTCGAAGATATGTCGGGGAAGGTGGAACTGCTGGTCTTTCCCGAGGCCTACAGGAAGCTGGCGGAAAAAGTGAAGCTTGAGGTGCCGGTGCTGATTCGCGGCGGCGTGCGCATTGAAGAAGGCGCGAATCCGAAGGTCACGGCGAACGAGATTATTCCGCTCGACGAAGCGCGCGTGCCGTTGCCGAAGGCGCTTCGTATACGGATTCCGCTCGAGAGCGCGACGGGCAGCACGGTCGATGCGCTGCACGCGCTTTGCAGCGAGCGCAAGGGCGAGGCGAAGGTGCTTTTCGACGTGGAGCGGGAAGGCGATTTCATGGTGGTGATGGAAGCCGAAGGCTATAATGTGATGCCGGACCGCAATTTTTTGGGCCGGGTGGAAGAGTTGTGCGGGCGCGGCAGCGTGCGCGTCATCAGTTGAGGAGTAATAGGGTGGAGGGACGGGCGTCTCGCCCGTCCAACAGTATGGCGGCCGGGCGGAGACGCCCGGCTCTCCACCGGCAGGCTTTAGCCGATGCGGCCGATGAGGCGAGCGAAAATAAAACGGGCAGGGAAGTCAGAGCCTGGCGCGAACAGCGGTGCGGAGAATCGCGCGGAAAATGCCGCCATCGCCGGCACCGACTTTATGCTTTCGATTGTGGAAGCGCATCATACGCGAAAGAATGGGAACGTCATCAAAATGGATTCTGGACTGAAGGCACAGCAGGAACTGGCAAGAATCGAGGAGCAGATTACGCGGCTGAAGGCGCTGGAAGGGCAGAATGCGGAAACGCTTCGCCAAGTCCAGCAATTGCACGAGCGCGTGGACAGCCTTCGCCGCGAGATTTCTTCGCACCTGAACGCGTGGGAGCGGACGGAACTGGCGCGCCATCCGCAGCGTCCTTACACGCTCGATTATGTCGAGCGCATTTTTACCGATTGGAGCGAAATTCACGGGGACCGCGGCTTTCGCGACGATCCGGCGATTGTCTGCGGGATGGCTCGCTTTCACGGCGAGGAAGTCGTCATTGTGGGCCAGCAGAAAGCGCGCGACGCGAAACAGCGCGTGTACCGGAACTTTGGCATGCCGCACCCGGAAGGATATCGCAAAGCGCTGCGGGTGATGAAGATTGCCGAGAAATTCAAGCGGCCGATTCTTACCTTTGTAGACACCGACGGCGCCTATCCCGGACTGCACGCCGAAGAGCGCGGCCAGGGAGAAGCTATCGCCCGCAACCTGCTGGAGATGGCGCGGCTGGAGGTGCCGATCATTGCGACCATGATTGGCGTCGGCGGCAGCGGCGGGGCGTTGGCGATTGCCGTGGCCGATCGCGTGTTGATGATGGAGAACTCGGTTTACTCGGTGATTTCGCCGGAGGGCTGCGCGTCGATCATGTGGCGCGATGCCACCAAGAAAGGTCTGGCGGCGGAGGCCATGAAGATCACGGCGAACGATTTGAACGAACTGGGCTGCATTGATGGCATCATCCCGGAACCTCCCGGAGGCGCGCATACCGACCATGCGCGGGCAGCGGAGTTTCTGGACGCGGCGCTGCAGCAGCATCTGGCCGCGCTCAAGCAACAGCCGGTCGGCGATTTGCTTGAAACCCGCTATAAGAAATTCCGCAACATGGCGCAGTTCTTCCAGGTGGAAGCGTAGGAACGGCGCATCGACCCTCGGCCCTCGTTCCCTATGAATTGGGCGGGTTTCGAGAGTCCACTGCGACCTTTCTTGCTTCTGTTGTTTTCGTGTGATATCATGATATCATTAATGCTGAGGGGGATGCCATGGCCCAATTTGTCGTCCGGAATATCGAGGATGCCGTCAAGACTCGGTTGCAACGCCGTGCGCGGCGGAACGGCCGCAGCATGGAAGAGGAAATACGCGATATTCTGCGCAGCGCGGCGGTCGAGGCACCTCTTCCAACCGGCGGGTTGGGGACCGAAATCGCTGCTTTGTTTACGAAGGCCGGGCTCGAATCCGACATTCCTGAGTTACGGGGACACAAAGTTAAGCCGATCCATTTTGAATCATGATCATTCTGGATACGAACGTGCTTTCGGCGCTGATGCGCCAAGTACCCGATCAGCACGTCATCACTTGGCTCGACCGGCAACCTCGGACTATCGATATGGACCACTTCAGTCACGATCTTTGAAATCCAGTTCGGATTGCAGGTTCTGGCGGCGGGAAGACGACGAACCATGCTGATCGAAGCGTTTGACGAACTGCTCGCAAAAATTGGTCAGCGAGTCGCCACGTTTGATGCAGCGGCTGGGCTGTACGCGGGCAATCTAATGGCAGTGCGGCACAGGAAAGGGCGTCCCGTCGATCTCCGCGATACGATGATTGCCGGGATTGCGCTGGCTCAACACGCTACGCTTGCAACCCGCAATATCGTCCATTTCGAAGATGCTTCAATTCCGCTCGTCAATCCCTGGACCATTTGACCTCGGGCCTCTGGATTTCCGTCAAACTACAGATCCCTCGCTTGCGATTGGGATGACAATTCCTGAAGTTTCTTAACCAGCTTCTACAAAATCGGCAAATGCAAACAGGGCTGCACCATGAAATCCAGCGAGTCGATCTGCTGTAATGCCTTTTCCACCTGTGACGCCTTGCATTCCTCGAGCGTAATCAGAAAGGGCAGGTGCGATTTCGGGCAGCCCGGTTTCTGCAGCACGGAATCGATGTTGATGCCGCACTGGGAGAGAATTGTAGCGAGGCTGGCGATGATGCCGGGCCGATCCTTTACCAGAAAACGCAGATAGTGCTTGGTGGTGAAATCGGCGGTGACGGTGGGCGTTTTCTCGACCGGCTGTCCGGCAAAACTCGTCCCGGTTTGCCGGGAGCGAGCGATGGCCAGAATGTCGGACACGACCGCGACGGCGGTTGGATGTCCGCCGGCGCCGTGGCCTCCGAAGACCGTCTCGCCACCGTAAGTTCCGGTTGCCACCACCAGATTCTGGCTGCCTTCAACGCGCGCCAGGGGTGATGCGAGCTCGACCAGCGCTGGTTGGACCGCGGCAAACAAGTCGTCACCTCTTAGTTCGGCCCTTGAAATCTGGCGAATGGTGCAACCAAGCTGGTTCGCGTATTCGAAATCAACGGAGTCGATGGCGGCAATCGAGCGCGCCACGATGCTCTCGGGTCTGACGTTCGCAGTGCAGTGCGACGCGCGCGAGGATGGCGAGCTTGGCGCGCGCGTCCAGGCCTTCGATGTCTTCGGTCGGATCGGCCTCGGCGAAGCCCAGTTTCTGCGCCTCGCGCAGAGCGGTGGCGAAGGGAATGCCATTCGTCTCGATCTGGCTGAGAATGTAATTGCAGGTGCCGTTGAGAATGCCGCAAATCTTGAAGAGCTCGTCGCCGGCCAATCCCTCATGCAATCCGGAAATCACGGGCACGCCGCCCGCGACCGACGCGCCAAACTCGATCTGCTGTTTCATCTGCTGCGCCAGGCTGATCAACTCAGGGCCGCAGTGCGCGATCAACTGCTTGTTGGCGGTGACCACGGACTTGCCCGACTGGAGCGCGCGCCGGATCCAGTCTTCGGTGGGCTGAAGGCCGCCCATTACCTCGACCACGATATCCACGCCGGAGGATAGAACGTCGTCGATGTTCTCCGTCCACTGCACCGAGGGCGGAAGCCAGTCCACTTTTTTCCGCGCCACGTTGCGGTTGAGGACGTGGGTCAGGCGCAGGTGGGTGTTCGAGCGCTCGCAAAGAATTTTCGCCACGGAACTCCCGACCGTGCCGAAACCGAGGAGAGCCACGGTGCAGTTTTGCGCGCCGATGTTTTTCGCCCCAGCTTTTCTTGCAACAGCGCCCTTTGCTCCAAGGGCGCTGTTGCCTGTGGCATTACGTTCGGAGGGACCTCTCATCGTTCCATTATCGCCGAAGCGGAACGGCGGCTGCTTGGCTTTGCGCCAAACTCCAACGCAAAATCCCCTCTCCAGCGGAGTTTGAACGGCCGCCGAGACCCGTTCCTCTTTACGGTAATAATAACCCTAGGTATTACGAGTTCTTACTTGCCCGTGCCCTTTAGGGCCGACGTCTGAGGGCTGTTGCTCGCACTATCGCTTACGCTCAACTGTCCCGTCCTCGTTCCGGTCTGCGTGGGCGTGAACGTCACACTGATCGTGCATTTGCCCTTGGCCGCCAGGCTCGTGCCGCAGGTTTTGGCCGAGACCGCGAAATCTCCGGTGGTGGAGATTGCGATGCCGGTCAGCGCCACGGTCTGGTTGTTGGTCAGGGTAAACGTTTTTGCCGCGCTGGTCGTGCCCACCTTCTGGGCCGCGTAGGTGGCGCTGGCCGGGGTCAGGGCTGCAGGTGCGATGCCGGTGCCCGACAACGCTACGGTCTGCGGACTGTTCTCCGCATTGTCGTTGAAAGTGAGCGTACCCGCCACCGCACCCAACACCGCCGGAGTAAAGGTAACGCCTACCTTGCACTTCGCGCCCGCAGCGAGCGTTGCTCCGCAAGTGCTCGAGGAAATCGCGAAGTTGGCGCTCGCCGTAATGCTGCTGATGGTCACTGAGGTTGCACCGGTGTTGGTCAGGGTCACCGTCTTGGCCGCGCTGGTTTCGTTGATGACCTGATTGCCGAAACTCAGCGAAGTGGGCGATACTGTGAGGGTGGACCCGTTCACCTGTTGCGTCAACACCGGCGAGGTGCTGCCCAGGAAGTTCGCGTCCCCGCTGTAGGTCGCCGTAATGCTGTGCGATCCGACCGTCAGAGCCGAGGTAGCATAGACCGCCTGACCACTCGAAGGCAGCGCCACACCGCCCAGCGTGGTGGTTCCGTCGTAGAAGGTCACGCTGCCCGTGGGTGTTCCGCCACCCGGCGGGGTCACGGTCACCGTCGCCGTGAAGGTCACCGATTCTCCCAGATTCGACGGATTGGGAGTCGAATTCAGCTCGGTTGCCGTGCCCGGCATCGTGACGGTAAACAGATACGCCGCCATGCTGCCGATAAACTGCTGCGCCACGCCCGTCGAGTTTGCATCCTGCCCGTCGGTGGCGAAGGCATACAGGATGTGATTACCCAGCGGCAAGCCAGGCGTGGTAAGCGTGAAATAAGGCGCTGTGCCCAACGCAGCCAGCCACGGCCCCTGCCAGGTGTCCAACTGGTACCGTATGGCCTGCGGCGTTGGGTTAGTCGGGTAGAAGGAGCTAAAGGCGGTCAGATTAAAGGTCGGTGTAGAGGTCACCGTCTGGTTGTCCAGGAGCGGATCGATATTCGTCACAAGTTGATTTGCCTGCACTTGCTGCTCGGTGATTTCCGTAACACTGTTGTCGCTGCCATTCACCACGTACGCCTTGTTCGCCACCGGGTTCACGGCCACCGCAAGGGGGAAATTTCCGGTGTTGACCTTGGCGATCGTGTTGGTCAACCCGTCGATCATCGTCACCGTGTTGTCGCTGTTATTTACCACGTAGATTTTGTTGCTGACCTGGTTCACGGCTATGGCCTGGGCGTTGCCCCCGGAAAGGAGGGTGGTAGTCGCACTGGTCGCTCCATTGATGATGGTGACCGTGCCGTCCCCGTTGACCACATAGATGTTGTTGGTAATCGCGTTCACGGCCACAGCCCACGGCGCAGGTCCAACGTTGACCGTGGTGGCCGCGTTGGTCGTTCCATCGATCACCGTGACGTTATTCGTCCCCAAGTTGGCGACGTAGATTTTGTTGGTGACCGTGTTCACCCCTATCGCACTTGGGTTGGGCCCGACCGCAACCGTCTGGGTCGCATTGGTCGCGCCGTCAATCACAGTGACGTTGTTGCTGTTTAAATTCGCGACGTAGATTTTGTTGGTGACTGGGTTCACACCAATCGCAAATGGGAACGTGCCGACCGCAACCGTCTGGGTCGCGTTGTTCGCCCCGTTCACGACGGTGACGGTGTTGCTCCCCATGTTCGCCACGTAGATCAGGTTGGTGACTGGGTTCACGCCCAAGGCGTAGGGCCAGGTGCCGGTCGCGAGGGTAGTGGGCGAGTAGGTTGCTCCATCAATCACCGTGACATTGCCATTGCCGGTGCCGCCACAACCCTGGCCGCAATTGGCCACGTAGATCTTGTCGGTCGCTGCATTCACGGCAACGATGCGGGGGGAGTTCCCTCCAGATCCCACCACGGTCTCGGTAAATCCCGTTTCTCCGTCGATCACCGATACGGTGCTGTCATTAGCGTTAGCTGTATAGATCTTGTTTGTAACCGGGTTGACGTCTACCGCTGCCGGGTAACTTCCCACGTGGGAGGTCTGCGTGGCGAGGGTTGCACCGTCAATTACCGAGACGTTGTTGCTGCCGTCGTTCGTTACGTAGACTTTGTTGGTGACGGGGTTGACGGCTATGGCCCAGGGGTTGACGGCCTTCGGGTCGGTGACCGTGGTGGCCGAGTTGGTGGCGCCGTCAATCACCGTGACGTTGCCGCTACCGACGCCGCCACAGTTACCGCCGCAGTTCGCCACGTAGATTTTGTTGGTCACCGGGTTGACGGAAACGGCCCATGGGTAGCTCCCCGCCCCCACCGTGGTGGCCGAGTTGGTGGCGCCGTCAATCACCGTGACGTTGCCGTTGCCGCTACCGACGCCGCCACAGTTACCGCCGCAGTTCGCCACGTAGATTTTGTTGGTCACCGGGTTGACGGAAACGGCCTTAGGGTAGTTTCCCGCCCCCACGGGGATGGTCTGAATTGCGTTGGTCGTTCCATCGATCACAGTGACGTTACTCGTTACCAAGTTGGTGACGTAGATTCTGTTGGTGACCGGATTCACGGCCACCGCGACCGGGCCAGTTCCAACGCTGACCGTAGTCGTCGAGTTCGTCGCGCCGTCGATTACCGTGACGTTGTTACTGCCACCGTTGGTCACGTAGATCTTGTTGGTCACCGGGTTGACGGCCACGGCATTTGGATTAGTCCCCATTGCCACCACGGTGGTCGAGTTCGTCGCCCCGTCAATCACCGTGACGTTGGGGCTGCCGCTACCACCAACACAGCCACCGGCGCAGTTGGCCACGTAGATCTTGTTGGTGACCGGGTTGACGGCCACGGCCCATGGGATACTCCCGCTCCCGGTACTCACCACGGTGGTCGAGTTCGTCGCCCCGTCAATCACCGTGACGTTGCTGCTGTAGTAGTTCGCCACGTAGATTTTGTTGGTCACCGGGTTGACGGCCACGGCATACGGAGTGGTCCCCGCCGCCACCGTGGTGGTCGAGTTGGTGGCCCCATCGATCACCGTGACGCTGCTGCTGCCGTAATTGAGTACGTAGATTTTGTTGGTGACCGGATTGACGGCCACCGCCCACGGCTCCGTTCCTGCCGGCACAGTGGCGCTTACATACTGCGCCTGAAGCGGATGGGCTGCGAGCAAAAGAGCAACGATGACGAACGAGAATGCGGCGAGCTTTTGCCGTCCGGTAAGGGTCCACATGGCAACTTCCTCCTTGAATGTCTGCACGAGCAAGCGTGCAGTCTTACATGGTTTCCCGCGTTCTGTGATTCTGCGGTGAAGCGTTTTCTCGCGTGGCTCCGCAGTGGACCCTCTGGAACCTGGCTTGGCGGGTCACCTGGGAATGCCCGTGCTTGTCGTTCCACAGCAATCGCCGAAGCCGAGCGCTGTGAGTCGCGGCGATTGCGCTGCGTGGGGCTGTCGCCTCGCTCGTTAGCCGGGCCAGCTAGCGCTCCGGGAGGGAGGAAGGTTGCGAGCGGCGGGAAACCGCGCCCAAGACGGCATTTAACCATGACGGGCCTTCCCTGCGCGGTGACAATTGACACACTCTACCGTGAGATAGCGCCCGTGAGATATCGCACACCGCAGTGTGATAAGTAGAACAGGAGAAATAGAAGATTTCAGTGCTTGGCTCGGCTCCCCAGAGCCTGCCCAGACCTTGTCGAAGGCTTCGCGCTCGTTCTTTGTGCGCTAACCTGGGCTCCACTAGGCGGGTCGGCTGATTAGATAACCGCGCTGGCGGGGACGCCCCACTCACTCAATATTGGGTCATGTAATAATTACAGTGTAATAATTACTCTATTGTGTCTACTTAACCACACTCGCCCCTGAGCATTTTCAATAACTTAGACGAGGGGGCTGGCCCATCCTTCTGCATCTCCACCACTGAGGCTGCCCCACCCTTGCGCTTCTTGCAAGGGTGGGAAGGCTGCTCACGTCACCCAACCTCCTGCCCGCCGTTGGTTGCCCGCAGTGGTGGCGTTTTCCACTTCAGCTTCACCGGCTGTTGCTCGTTTACCAATACGGGTCCATGTTCCTCATAGGTGTAGTCGCGGAAACTGCTCCACTTCCATTCTTCGGGCCCTGACACCAAGCCGCGGCGGACCGGATTCTCATGCATATAGCGCAGTTTTTCAGCGCGCTTGTGCGGGTTCCACACCACGAAGTCGTAGAAGCGGCGCTGCCAGACGTGGCCCTCCTCCAGCACGGTGCGCCACAGGCTGCCTTGCGGGCGTGTGTTCCTTTGACGAAGCCGATCGAGCAATGCGCGCGCGAAACGCGGTTTGAGGACCTGCATGACGACCGAATGCGTGCTTTCGTCGGGCTCGCTAATCAGTAGGTGAACGTGCTCGGGCATGACAACGTAGCCGACCACGATCACGCCGTAACCACGGCGGGTCTCCTCCAGAATGCGGAGGAACAGATCGCGGCACTGCGGAGCTCGGAGCAGCGGACGCCGCTGGTAGCAACTGAAGGTGATGAAGTGGAGATAGCCGGTGCCATAGGAGCGACGAAGACGGGCAGGCATGAGGGAATTCTGAGTCAAGAAGCTCCAGGGCGATGTGATGAATCTCCCACCCTTGCAAAAAGCGCAAGGGTGGGGCAGCCTCAGTGGTGGAGATGCAGACGGGTGGCCAGCCCCCGCTGTGACGTTTGAAACAACGTGCCGTGATATAGCGCACAGCGCGCGGTGTGACTTTCGGACGCGTATAATGAAGTGTTTTCCTGCTTCACTCCGCTGGACTTCCGGGCGAATGGGGTTTGCCCGGTCAATAAAATTTGTTGGGTTCAGACCAGAAAGGCACAGGGATGGCCACTACTGATATCGTGCCCGAGGAATTGTCCGGGCAACGGGGGCAAAGGCGCGTCGTCAATGACATGAGCATTCAGGTTGCTACGGTGAATGGCTCGGGGTCGCAGAGTTCCAACACCGTCTTGTTGCGCAGCATTTTCCAGATGGGGGTGCCGATCTCGGGGAAGAACCTGTTTCCTTCGAACATCGCGGGGCTGCCGACCTGGTATACGATCCGCGCCAATAAAGACGGCTACATCGCGCGCAAGAAGGAGATCGACCTGCTCATCGCGATGAATGCGGAGACGGCGCAGGACGATGTGAAGACGCTGACGGCGGGAGCGGCCGTGCTCTACGACGAACCGCTGGCGCTCGATAAGGTGCGCGACGATTTGATTTATTACGCCGTGCCTTACGACAAGCTGGCGGCGTCGGTGGGCGCGGAAGCCAAGCTGCGCAAGCTGATCAAGAACATGATTTACGTTGGGGCGGCGGCGCAATTGCTGGAAATCGATTTTGCCGAGGTCGAGAACGCGATCCGCAAGCAGTTCGCGAAAAAAGTGAAGGCGGCAACTTTGAACCTGGCGGCTGCCAAGGCGGGCCACGATTATGCCGCGGCGAATTTGAAGAAGCGAGATCCGTTCTACATCGAGCGCATGGACAAGACGAAAGGCAAGATCATCGTCGATGGCAATTCCGCCGCGGCCATGGGCTGCATGTTTGCCGGTTGTACCGTGGTCACTTGGTACCCGATCACGCCGTCGTCGTCGCTGGTCGAAACCATGATTGAGTACATGAAGGAATACCGCGTGGGGCCGGATGGCAAGGCGACGTTTGCCATCGTGCAAGCCGAGGACGAACTGGCGGCGGTGGGCATGGTGATCGGCGCGGCCTGGGCGGGGGCGCGCTCGATGACGGCTACTGCCGGTCCGGGGATTTCGCTGATGGCGGAGTTTACGGGGCTCGCGTATTACGTGGAAGTTCCCGCGGTGATCTGGAACATTCAGCGGGTGGGGCCATCGACGGGCTTGCCTACTCGTACTGCGCAAGGTGACGTGCTCTCGACGGCGTTTCTCAGCCATGGCGATACCAGGCACATCATGCTGTTTCCGAATTCGGTCAGCGAGTGCTTCACCATGGCGCAGGATGCTTTTGATTTGGCGGAGCGATTTCAGACTCCGGTATTCGTTATGTCGGACCTTGACCTGGGGATGAATAACTGGATGTCGGATCCGTTTCCGTATCCCGACAAGCCGATTGATCGCGGGAAAGTTTTGAGCAAGGCGGATCTGGAGAAGGCTGGGCGGTTTTGCGCGCTACAAGGATGTGGATGGCGATGGCGTCGGCTATCGCACGCTGCCGGGGACGGATCATCCGGCGGCGGCTTATTTTGCGCGCGGCAGCGGGCACAATGAAAAGGGGCAGTACAGCGAGCGTCCTGACGATTTCGAACGCAACATGGAACGGATCAATAAGAAGTTCGAGACGGCCCGGTCGTTTGTGCCGCGCCCGGAATTGATGGGCGGCGGGAAGGCTAAGATCGGCATCATTGCTTACGGCACGTCGCACTGGGCGATCATCGAGTCGCGCGATCAATTGTCGAAAGAGCACAAACTGGAAACGGATTATCTTCGGGTGCTGTCGTATCCGTTTACGCGCGAGGTTCACGAGTTCATGGAGCGGCACGAGCGCGTGTATGTCGTGGAGCAAAATCGCGACGGGCAAATGGCCAGCCTGCTCAAGCTCGACATCAAGCCGGAATTGACGCCGCGTTTGCGCTCGATCTGCCATATCCACGGATTGCCAATCGACGCGCGGTCGGTGACCGACGAACTTATGATGATGGAGGGAAAGTAAGATGGGGACTACCACCAACACGCCGACTCCCGCGCCGGCTCCGGCTCCGAAGATCAACCGCATTGGGCTGCAGGTTATTGATTATCGGGGCGGGAAGACTACGCTCTGCGCGGGTTGCGGGCATAACGCGATTTCTGAACGCATCATCGACGCGATGTATGAAATGGGCGTGAAGCCCGAGCGGGTCGCAAAGTTCAGCGGCATTGGATGCTCGTCGAAGAGCCCAGCTTACTTCATGAACCGGTCGCACAGTTTCAACTCCGTGCACGGACGCATGCCTGCGATTGCGACGGGAGCGATGCTCGCGAACAAGAATCTGATTGCGCTCGGCGTGACCGGCGACGGCGACACGGTTTCGATCGGCGCCGGACAATTTATCCACCTGATGCGGCGCAACCTGCCGATCATCTACATCATCGAAGACAACGGCGTTTACGGACTGACGAAAGGCCAGTTCTCGGCGACCGCCGATCTGGGGTCAACGCTGAAGAGCGGCGTGGTGAACGACCTGCCTCCGATCGATACCTGCGCCATGGCTATTCAACTGGGAGCTACGTTCGTGGGCCGGTCGTTCTCGGGCGACAAGCGGCAGCTGCACACCATGCTCAAGGCTGCCATTGCTCACAACGGCACGGTGATGCTGGACGTAGTTTCGCCGTGCGTGACCTTCAACGACCATGAGGGCTCGACTAAGTCGTATAAGTACATGCAGGCGCATGAGGAGCCGCTGCAGGAAGTGAGCTTTATACCGTCGTTTGAGGAAATCAATGTCGACTATGATCATGGGACAACGATTGAAGTCACCATGCACGACGGGTCGAGCCTGCGGTTGCGGAAACTGGAGCAGGACTACGATCCGACGGATAAAATTCAGGCGGTGCGGCGATTGATGGAATCGCACGCGAAAGGCGAGGTGCTGACTGGCGTGTTTTACATCAACGCCAAGGCGCCTAGCTTTATCGACATGCTTAACGTTACGGATGAGCCGCTGGCGACTTTGCCGGAATCGGTAACGCGGCCGAGCCGGGAAGCGTTGGCGAAGTGCATGGAAGAGCTGCAGTAAGGTTCTGCTAAGGTCGCAACATTTCAGCCGGCCCCGTTCGGGACCGGCTCTAGTTGTTTATAGGGAATCCAGCGTTGCTGTGACTGCGGGCAAGCTGCCGAGCTGCGCTCGGCTTGGACGGGCGAGGGCGCCCGTCCCCACACGAACTTTTCCCACACGAGCTACATGGTCAGCACTACGCGAAATCTGGCGCGGCCGCTGATCATTTGCTCGTAGGCTTCGGCAGCTTTTTCTAGCGGGTACTTTTCTATCATCGGACGGACTCCGGACAGGGCGCTGAACTGCATCGTGTCTTCGGAGTCTTTGGCGGTTCCCGAGGGCCAGCCCTGGATCGCCTTGCGCCCACCGATCAATTGGAGAGGCGTGACGGTGATCGGCTCTGCGCCGGCGCCAACGATCACCAGGTTGCCGTTTGTGGAAAGGCCATTCACCAGCGCGGAGATGGACTTCGAATCGGGCGCGGTGGCCAGGATCACGCGAGCGCCGCCGAACTTCTGCAACTCCACGGCGGGATCGCCCGCGGCGGTATCGACGAAGTGAGCGGCCCCGAGTTTTCGCGCCAGCGCTTCCTTGTCTTTCCCTCGGCCGATGGCGAAAGTGCGGAAGCCCATCTGGCGCGCATACTGGATTCCGAGATGGCCAAGTCCGCCAATGCCTTGCACGGCGACCAGATCGCCAGCGCGCGCGCCTGCGTGGCGAAGCGCATTGAAAACCGTGATGCCGGCGCAGAGCAGCGGCGCGGCTTCGGCGGCGGGGAGATCTTCTGGGATGGCGGCGACCGCCTCGGCGGGGGTAACCATGTATTCCGCGTAACCGCCGTCGTGGCTGATGCCGGTAATTTTTCCGTTCTGGCAGAGAACGAAATCGCCGCGCCGGCAGGAATCGCAAGTGAAACAATGGCCGCCGTGCCATCCGACGCCGACGCGCTGGCCGGGTTTCCAGTTCGGAACGTCGGTGCCGACAGCGTCGATGCGGCCGGCAATTTCGTGTCCCGGAACGCGTGGATACTGGATGCCGGGCCAATAGCCTTCTTTTACGAGTGCGTCGCTGTGGCAGATGCCGCAGGCCTCGACTTTAATCCTGACCTGGCTGCGGCTCGGCTCGGGAATATTTCTTTCAACGAGTTCGAGAGTACCGCCGGCTTTGCTGACTTGGACAGCCTTCATTTTCGACATAGCTTCTTCCTCAGGAATTGGGGTTGGTGAAAATGGTGATGGGATGTATGGAACTCAATCAATAGATGTGCGAGCCGATGTCAAAGACTCAGGCTTCAACCGCGCTTGCTCGTGGAGCGCCGGTCGTCACGCCCGACTGGCCGGGCGCGGACGCCCGTCACTCCACTGTTTGGTTTTCTTGATGCTAGCCACTTTTCTTCAACTCTCCTTCGAACGAGTGCTCGGGGCTGTGGCCGGGCTCAGGGAAATCGCTATCGGCGCCGTCCACCAGGGGGTCGGCGTTACGGTGCCCGAGTTGGTCTCTCATGGAGTTGTTGCCGGGTTGGGCGCGGTCGTCGGGCTCCTGGGAACCTTTCCCGCGATCGGCATCATTGTGAAGATGGTCGCTGACACTTTTTGGCATGGCAGGCCTTTCGAGATGTGTGCGTCGATAAGAATGATTACAGGTTAGGTTACGCCGAAAGGTCGCGGCGGGCAATGTCGTGCCTGTTCGTTTGTATCTTGCAAGTTGTTGTAATAGTTGCGATAGGTAAATTTAATCGTCGATTAACCTGATCTTGAATCTAAAATAAGATATGGCTAGCAATTATCGGAAACACTATCTGTTTGCCAGCGACTTCGATCAGACGCTGACCTTCAACGATACGGGTTACGTACTGAGCGAACTGCTGGGCATTCCTGTCAAGGAATTCGAGCGCAAGGCGAAGGGCATGGCGAAGCTGAACCTGGTTCAGCAAGGCGCCGAACTTTCTTACTTACTCTTGCATGATCCCGAGTTCCATTCGCGGGTCCGGCGTGACCACCTGTTCGAGGTGGGGAAGAGCATTCGTCTCAAGGAGAACATCAAGCAGGTTTACGAGATACTCGACCGGCGGATCGAGGGATTCCACTTTGATTTTTACGTGCTTTCGGCGGCGCCGGTCGAGGTGATCCAGTCGGCGCTGGAGGGAATCGTGCCGGAGGACCACATCTTTGGCACCGAGTTCAAGTACAAGGCGTCGGGCGAGATCGAAAGCCTGGTGCGGGCGACGGCCGGTTATGGAAAAGTGACGCGCCTGGATCAGCTCGAAGAAGACCTCGGCATTCCGGCAGACCATATTGTCTACGTGGGCGACGGCAGTTCCGACATTCACGTTATGTTGCATGTGAACCGGCGGGACGGATTCACGGTTGCGGTGTCGGAATCGAAGCTGGTGGCGCAGATCGCAAAGCGGACGGTGCTGGGCGACAACGCCCTAGCCACGCTGGTGCCGATCCTGGAAGAGATTGCCGGTTGGCAACGGCCGCAGATCCGTGCGCTGTTCGAATCGTACGGCTTCCTGATTCAGGGATGGGATCACGTGCAGACCGATTGGGTCACGCTGCGGCCGAGCGGCGTGGTGGCAGCGAAGATGACAGCGGCGGACGTGATCTAAACCTGAAACCAATTCACCGCCGAGACGCCGAGGGTGCAGAGGAATTCCGGGTGATTTTCCTTGGCGCTCCCGGCGCGCTCTGCGGTTCAATGTCTTGGCGGCAACAGACACCCACTCATCGCAAAAAACGCGATGAGTGGGGCACCCGGTTTCTTTGCACCCAGTCTTATTGCGCCCAGTTACTTCTATTGGCGGGCTTTGGGAGCGGCTGGGCTTAGTTTCCGCAGCTTCTCTCTGGCTTGCGCGGCTTCGGTGGTTTTTGGATAGCGCTGAATGACGTGCTTCAATTCTTGTGTGCCCTCGTCTTCTTTTCCGAGTTCGAGGAGCGCGAATCCCTTCTTGAGTTGGGCGGCGGCAGCCTTGTTTCCGCTGGGAAAATTCTGCAGAACCAGATCGTAGTTCGTGACTGCTTTCTGATAATCGCCGGCCTTAAACTGAATTTCGGCTAGATAGAAATATGCGTTTCCGGCCAGGTCGGTGTTGGGATAGAACTTGATGTAGTCGCTGAATTCCTGGATGGCCAGGTCGTTTTTCGCGCCGTTGTAGTCGCGCAGGGCATTGTTGTAGAGCACGTCGGGCGGAGGGGCCTGCGCCATCGCCTGGCCTGCTGCTGCGCTTGCGACTGCTGCGCGGCCATGGACTGCTGCGCCGCTTGCATATCCTCGAATTGCTTGCTCAGCTTGGCGAGGCGGACCTTGAGCTCGTCCATGGTGTCGTTCAGCGCCTGAATCTGGCCGGAGATCTGGTCGACGTCCCCGGCGCGATCCTGCTGCTGTTTGTTGAGGGAAGCTTGCAGCTCGTTGATGGCGGCGGTTACTTTGTTGGCGGCGTCGGTGTTCTGCTCGAGCAGATTTTTCATGACGCCCATGCGCTCGTCGAAGGATTGCTTCATCTGGGTCATCTGCTGCTGCAACTGGCCAACCTGGGTTTGCAGTTCGATGATTTCCTTGCTGGCGCCGTAGGCGGGAGCGATCCCGATGGTGAGGAACAACGCGAGAGATAGCAGAATGCGAATCGATTTCATAGTTAACCCATTCGATGTCAAGAATCCGCCGAGCGCCCAGCGGATGGAACCGGAGAGAACTAAGGGCAGCCGCCGCCCATTTTGCGGCACTTACGGCGCGGCTGAAGCCGCGCCCCTTCAAAACAAAATGAACCCTCGAGTTTTATCCGCAGCTTGCGAGAAAGCAAGGACGGGCGAGACGCCCGTCCCTCCACTTGCGCGCGTTTATTTTTCGTACACGAAGTGGCCGCGGCGATTTTGCTGCCAGCAACTTTCGTTGGACTCGGTGCAGAACGGCTTTTCCTTGCCCATGGTGATGGTCTTTATGCGGTTGCCGCTCACTCCAGCCTGGATGAGCGCATTCTTCACCGCGTCGGCACGGTTGGTGCCGAGGGCGAGGTTATATTCGGTCGAGCCGCGTTCGTCGCAGTGTCCCTCGACGGTGATGTGAATGTTGGGATGCTGTTGCAGGAACTGTGCATCGCCCTGCAACGAGCCTTGCTCGCTGGCGCGGACATCGTCCTTGTCGTAATCGAAGTAAATGTCTTTCACGTTTTGCGCGAAGAGTTCCTCCTCCGTAGCGTTATAGGCGGCGGACGGCGGCGGCGCTGGCGCAGGGTTGACGGTCACGCGAGCGGTGGCATCCTGAGTTCCGCCGGCACCTTTGGCGACGAGATGGTAGGTGGTTGAGTCGGCCGGAGTAACCTGCCGCGAGCCGCTCGTTTCGACCGCGCCAATTCCATCGATGCTGACGTCGGTCGCGTTCGTGGTCTGCCAGGTCAGGGTTGTCGATTGGCCCGGGTTGATCGTATTCGGGCTCGCCGACAGCGATGCCGTGGGAGCCGTCGGTGCGGGTGGAGGCGGGGGCGGCGGCGGAGCGGCCTTCTTCGCGCATGCGCCCAGGAACAGGATGGTGGCGAGTGTGAATGCCAGGGTTGCCCATCTGGTCGTCGTTGTTGTCACTCTTGTTGCGTGTTTCACGAATTCCTCTTTTCTGTGCGCCCGCGTTGTGGCGTGCAATTTGCAGATTCACGGCAGGGCGCACTCTGGGCCAGCCGCAAAACCATGCTTGCTAATAGCGCGTGGTGAAACTTCAGTCTCCAGCAGCAGCGCCTGAAGGCGCTTTCATGACGTAGCTCCTACGGCACGCCTGAAGGCGTGCCCTGATACGAATCTCATTCCCTAATATGAACCTCACTCCCTGATACGAATCTCACTTGCACCACCAGTTGCCAACCAATCTACTTCCAACTCCAGTTGGGCTGTGTGTTGGCACCCTTGAAAGTCAATTGCTTCACATTTGTGCCGTCCGCCAGCATGGTCCATATCTGGTCGCTGCCTGAGCGGTGGGACTGGAACACGATGTGGCGGCCATCCGGCGACCAGCAGGGAAAATCGTTGCGCCCCGCGTCATGCGTGAGTTGCACCCACTGCTTGCTGGCGACGTCCATCAAATACAGATCGTTGGAACCCGGCTCTCCGGGCCCGTATTTGCGCATCCAGGAGAAAGTCAGAAACTGTCCGTTCGGCGACCAGTTGGGAGAAACGGCGTAGCCCTGATCGGTGACGCGCTGCAGGTTGGTGCCGTCCGCTTCCATGGTATAGATCTGCGGCAGGCCGGTGCGTCCGCTGACGAAGGCGATCTGGGAGCCGGTCTTGCGATTCCATGTGGGAGAAACGTCCGGCCCCTGGCCGTTGGTCAGGCGGCGCGAGTTTCCTCCGGACGCGTCGACTACAGAGATGTTGGGATAGCCGTTGCGGGTAGACGAAAACGCGATCTTGCCCTCGGGCGACCATGACGGAGAAAAATTCATGCCTCCCAGATGCGGGAAGCTGACCATGCGGTTGAGATCGAATGAGTACATCATGATTTCCCAACTGCTCTTGGTCAGCGAACTGAACGCCAGGCGCGAACCATCGGGCGAGATGTGGGGCGAGAGCGAAATGCTGCCCAGGTGGGTGATCGGCTGCTGGTTTGCGCCATCGTAATCCATCATCCAGATTTCTTTATGGCCGGTGCGCTCGCTGACGAAGTAGATCTTGCTCTCGGCGATGCCGGCGACGCCTCCGCCGAGGCGGAAGATGATTTCGTCGGCAAACTTGTGGGCGATGACGCGCACCGCGTCGCTGGTTGCGATTGTCGACGTACTGCTTGCCGAGCACCTGCGGCGACTTCTCATTCTTGACGTCGTAGAGCCAGCCCTGCACCGTGACCTTGCCGGCGGCCGCGCCCAGGTTGCCGAAAGCGAGCATGGAGGTGTTGGGCGGCGGGGAATTCCATGCCGCGAAGTTGACCTCGGACGGTTGGCCCGGCTCTTGCAGCGGATAAAAACTCTTGGAGACCAGATCGAAGATTCCCGCGTTGTCGAGGTCGTTCCAGAGCGTGTCGTTGAAGGTCTTCAACAGGTCGGCGTTGCTGGCGTCGGTGGTCGAGGGCTTGAAGTCGGATGCGGCCAGGCGCACGCGCTCGACCCCGAGCCCGGTGCCGGTGCGAATCCAGTCCTGCGCGGAACTGGCGGCTGCCAACAACAGCAGGGTGGCGACGATTAAAGCGCGATGACGGATGAGACGAGCCGGGTTACGCAATTTGTGCTCCCTGTATGGTCAGTCGTTGGTCGTTCGTCGTTAGTCGTTGGCAGCCCGCGGTGAAACTTCAGTCCCATAACCTCAGCGCCTAAAGGCGCTTTCACAACGCGGCTCTTACGGCGCGGCTGAAGCCGCGCCCCTTCAAAACAAAGTCTGACGAGCAACGACTGGCTTTCTACCGCTTGTAATCGAACCAGAACTCTACCGACACTTTGCTTCCCGAATAATCCGGTGGCAGCGGGGCGAAGGTATCAATGCGCTCGAGCGCCCGCTTGGCCGAGTGGTCGAGCGACGGCACACCGCTCGACTGCTCAATCTCGACATTCGACGGGTGTCCGTCGCGGGCGATATCAAACGTCAGATAGACCCGCTTCGCCTCGCTGATCCTTGGATCCACTTCATACTTTAACCAATTTTCCGTGACTTTCCGCTGCACCGCTTCGACGTACCACGAAAACCGGCTGCCGAAATCGCCACCGCTTCCGGTAAAACCAAATCCGCCCTTGGCGCCGCCCGCGCTCATAGTGTACGGGCCGCTGACCGGACCGCCTTCTCCATAAGGGATTTGATTCGACTCGGGCGGCTCTGGTTGCGCCTTGCGTTGGGTCGCGCTCTTGATCGGCGCGGGTTTTGTCTTTGTGTTCTTGTCGGGAATCGGAATCGCTTCCGGTTCCTTCTCCTCGACCTTGGGCTGCGACTTCGAAAGTCCCTTGGATTCCGTGGCCAGCACGTTCTCTGTCTGCGCTTCGGTGGCGGGCAAGGGAACCGAGTTCACGAGCGTCGCTCCCATGGCATCGCCGCCGCCACCGCTGCCCCAGCCTTCACCACGGAAGCCGTGAATAAACATGGCGTAGAGCACGACGAACGCGGCGAATGCCAGATGCAGTCCGAGCGACCAGGCCAGAGGCCGGCGCAACTGCCCGGGTTCGGAATAAATGTCGTACATATCGAGATCAGCGATGGGCGCCATGAGTATCCATCGGCTGCGTAACTATGCTCACGTTGCTGATGCCCGCCTGCTTAATGGCGTCCATCACGGTGGCGAAGGCGCCAAAGGGGACATCTTCGTCGGAGCGTAAGTAGATCGACTGGTGTTGCGGATCGCGAATTTTCTGCTTCAAACGCGCTCCGATCTGGTTGATGTTGATGGGATCGTTGCCGAGAAAAACTTTTTGCGATTTGTCGATGCTGATCACCAGCCGCTCTTCGTTGATCTCTTTGACGGTGCGGGTATGGGGCACGTTGACTTCGATTCCCGACTGCAGTATCGGCGCGGTCACCATGAAAATGATGAGCAGCACGAGCACGACATCGACCAGCGGCGTGATGTTGATATCGGAGAGGGCGGTCTGGGTGCGTCCGTTGGCGGAAGTGAAGGCCATCAGCGCCGCGCCTCGGTTACCGGTAGCTCATGCTGGCGTTCGACCAGGTTGAGCATCTCCAGCGTGAAGTCGTCATTGCGCGACGCCATTTCGCGAATGGAGCCAATGATGAGGTTGTAGGCGATCACCGCCGGGATGGCTGCCGCCAGGCCGGCAGCGGTGGTAATCAGAGCTTCGGAAATTCCGGGAGCGACCGCGCGCAGAGTTGCCGCGCCCGCCGTGCCGAGTCCGTGGAAGGCGTCGATGATTCCCCAGACGGTGCCGAACAATCCGATAAACGGCGTAACGGCGCCGGTAATCGCCAGCCACGGAACATTGCGTTCGAGGCGGGTGATCTCCTCGGAAGACGCGACCTGCATGGCGCGCTGAATCGCCGGCAGGTTGTGGATGCCGCCCGTCATTCCCATCTGTCGTTTGAACTCCTGAACTGCGCCTTCAAACACTCCCACCAGCGGGCTGGGACGGAACTGATCGGCAGCGGAGGCAATGTCTTGCATGCGCTGCGCCTTGCGGAAGGCGCGAACGAAGCGGCCGCTCTGGAAGCGCGCGCGGCGGATCAGCCGCCACTTGGCGATAATCACAGCCCAGGAGAGCACGCTGAATGCGATCAGCAGGAGAAGCACTGACTTGGCGACCGGACCGGTCTGAAGGACGAGATCAACGATTTCGCCGCCGATAAACAACAGGAGGACGGAAGAAAAATGCATCGGTTTTGGGAAAAATCCCTGCTTAAGATTATAGACCAGGGTGGCGTCGTGCTCGGGCAGGGTACCGCATCGATCAATGTGGTGTTGCATCAGCTAACCCCGATCCCGGCAAGAGCAGGTTCGTAGCCTAGGTTTTTTCGAGGGTGTGGCAGGGGAGAGCGGGCGACCGCTCCCCCTATGCCGATTGCGGCTATGCTGCGGCGATCAGCTTGGCGGCTTCGGCGGTGCGCGCGCGCAGCTTTTCGAGCGAAGTGCGGAGAGGCTCGCAGTTTGCCTGCGTCTCCGGCTGCTGGCCGATGGGCTGCTGACCGATGGCCAAGGCGAGCCGGTCCACGGCTTCCGCGAGGCGCTTGGCCAGGTCGATCAGGACTACCAGAGAATCGGCGTGTAGCTTCCAGATGGAGCGGGAATTCCGCGAGCGCTTGAACTCCTCCATCTCGGTGGTGAGACGCGCAGTTACCGCGACGATGCGGAGTACCATGCGGGCAGCGTCCGCTCGCGGGCCTGCTTGTTCGAGATAGTCGGCGGTGTAAGCCTCAATCTCGGCGGGACTGAGCATCAGGTTGAAATAGCGCATGGGCACGATCTGGCGGAACTTGGGATCGGCGACGCGCACGAAGACGCGGATCGATTCTTCCACTCTGCGCAACTTGGCTTCTTCGAGCGAGAGCGCCTGGGGTGTGATGGCGGGGGGAACATACTTGGGAGCGAGCGCCGGAGCCGCGGCCGCGCCGCCCGCACCCACCAGGAGAGTGGAAGGCGTGAAGTCAGGGTTTGCGCGCCGGATGGGCGGCCTACGCTCCAATTCTTTTTTCAGCCGGGAGACGCGGCGGAATTTTTCCAGGGCCGCGCTGTAGTCGACTTTCAACAAGGCTTCCTGGTTCAGGGCGTTGACATGTTCGACGGTGACTTCGATGCCGTCGACGGTGCTTAAAATGCTGCCGCCGAGTTCTTCCAGGCGTTTGGCGAAATCCTTGATCTCTTGTGTGGCGGCGGCGAACAGGGTGTGGAAACGATCGCCGAATGCGGCATTGTAAGGCGCGAGAGTAGCCAGCACTCCGGGATGATAAATGGATTCGCCGAGCGAGGATTTCAACTCGCGAACCCGCGGAATGATGCCGGAGTCCATGAGCGCGCTGAAGTCATTAAAGCGATTTGCCTGGTCGAGCAAGGGGCCGAATTCGCGCAGCAGTTGCACATCGGCTTCCGACAGTACGGGCACGTCGGACTCAGACAGGATTTCCAGCAGCGCAATTTCAAACGGAGACAGAGGAATCGATCCATCGAGGCCGTAGCCACGCTGCTCCCACTGGCCAGGCACACGGGGATGGCGAAACAAAAAGGTTGCGACCAGATCGGTTTTGTCGCGATTGGCGCCGGAATCGTCGCGGTGGCGCGCGAAGTAGCGCAGCAGCGCTTCGGCAACCTCGGGATCAAGGTCGGCTTGCACTCCAAGCCGCAGCATGGCAGGAGTGATCGCCATGTCGAGAAGCTGGATCCAAAGATGCATTTGATCGAGGGTGGAGCGCACGTCGTCAGCGCGGCTGATGACGTCAGGGGCGAGTTCGGCGGGCGCGGGCAGTTCTCCGCCGAGTTGGTCACTCAGCAGCCGCTGGTAGAAGCTCTGCACCGTGGCCAGCAACGCGAGTTCCCATTTGGGATCCTCAACCAAAGTCAGCTCCTTCGAGATCGCGCAGCAATTCTTCCAAGAGGGCCGTCCTTATTAGTAAAGCCGAAAGGGAACCGCAGCGCAATTAGTTACCTGGTTACGGAAGTGACTGCACTACTACCCCAGTTCTCAGTCGCCAGTACCCAGCACCCAGTACCCAGTGGAGAGCAGCGCGCGGCTGGTTTCGGCTGGGGTTTCGTGAGTTGAGTTATTGAAAGACCACGGTTTTATTTCCATAGAGCAGGATGCGGTTTTCCACGTGCCAGCGGACGGCGCGCGACAGGACTACTTTTTCGATGTCGCGGCCCTTCTGGACCAGGTCGTCGACGGTGTCGCGGTGGTGGATGCGGACGACGTCCTGCTCGATGATGGGGCCATCGTCGAGTACTTGAGTAACGTAGTGAGCGGTGGCGCCGATCAGCTTGACACCGCGCTGAAACGCCTGGTGGTAGGGCTTGGAGCCGACGAACGCGGGCAGGAAAGAGTGGTGAATGTTGATGAGGTTCTCCGAGCCCACGGTGGCAATGAACTCGTTCGAGAGCACCTGCATGTAGCGCGCGAGGACGACAAGGCTGCATTTGTGCTCGCGGACGAGCGCGATTTGCTTCAGCTCCGCTTCCCGCTTGTTTTCTTTTGTGACCGGCACGACGAAGTAGGGGACGCGGTAGAAGTCGGCGATGCGCTGATTGTCGGGATGGTTGGAAACGACCAACGGGATTTCGCAGCGGAGTTCGCCGCTCTGATGGCGGTAGAGCAGATCCTGCAGGCAATGGTCAAACTTCGAAACGAAGATGGCAATGCGAGGGCGGTCGGTGGAGCGGGCGAGACGCCAGTCCATCTGGAAGTCGCGGGCGATGGGAGCGAAGCGCTCGGAAAACTCGGCCAAGTCAAAATCAAAATCTGCCGCGTCGAACTCGACGCGGGTCAGAAAGAGATTGGATGCCGCATCTCCATGCTCATCGTTGAACAGAATGTTGCCGTTGTGGCGAAAAATGAATTCGGCAATCGAGGCGACCACGCCTTTGCGGTCGGGGCAGGAGACGAGAAGGATGGCGGAGTTGGGCATAGATAAGTGTAGCGCCGGCGTCCTCGCCGGCCACTTCGGCCGCCGGGACGGCATCGCTACTTTTTCAGTGCCTTCGCAATCTCGCGCGCGGCGTTGGGGCCGGAGCCCCCGCGGCACGGATGGGCAGGATGGATTTCAGTTCGACGGCCTCAGCGCGGCTCTTGCGCTTCCAATACAAATATCCCGGAACGCCGATCAGCACAATGGTAGCGCCCCAGAAGGCTTCGGTGGGACGCTGAATGATGGTGTTGAGGGTCCAGGCGACGCCGACCAGAATGTAGATTGCGGGCAGCCACGGGTATCCGGTACAGCGATAGGGACGGGGAACGTCTGGTTTTTTCCAGCGCAAGACGAACAGGCCGATGACGGTCAGCGTGTAGGAGAGCACCATGCCGAAGATGACGTAGGTGTAAAGCTGGTCGTAGCGTCCGCTCATGGTGAGCACCGCGGCCCAGACGCCTTGGCCGATCAGGCTGAAGGCGGGGGTGCGCCACTTGGGATGAATGACGGCCATGCGGCGGAAGAACACGCCGTCTCGGGCCATGGCGAGGTAGACGCGCGAGCCCGACAGAGTGCAGGCCGCCGCCGCGCTGAAACACGAAATTGCAATCATCGCCGACAGCCAGCCGGCGGCAGCGGGCGAGAAAAGTTTTGTTGCGGCGGCGTGGGCTATGGTTTCGTACTTTGCGATCTCATGCAGCGGCAGGGCGTAAACATAGGTCATGTTCATGGCGAGATAAATCACGCCGACCGCGAGCACGCCTAAAACCATGGCTAGCGGCACATTCCGGCGCGGGTTTTTGACTTCACCGGCGACCCAGGTGATGTAGACCCAGCCGTCGTAGGCCCAGAAGACGGCGATCAAGCCGACGCCGAGAGCGGAGATTAATTGTCCGGGGCTCAATCCCATGGTTAAACCGCCCGGCGCCTGCGCACTGAAGTTCGACCAGTGTCCCTTGCCGATGGCGAATCCGAGGACAACGAAGGCAGCCATAGCGATGAACTTCGTCCAGGTCGAAACATTCTGGAGAAGGGCGCCCCAGCGCAGTCCGACGACATTGACATAGGTGAGGATGGCGATCAAAATCAGCCCCACCGCATGCGCGCGTGTGAACGGCACGCCGGCCAGCGAAAAAATCACACGCTCCTCGGAAATGGCAGGGATGATATTTCCCATGTAGGCCGCAGATGCGACGGAGAGAGCCGCGATGGTGCCACCATTAGCTACCGTGAAGAGCATCCAGCCGTATAGAAACGCGACCAGGTCGCCGTAAGCTTCGCGGAGGTAAATGTATTGTCCGCCGGAGTCGGGGAACATGGAGCCGAGTTCGGCGAACGCGACGCAGGCGCACAGCGAGATCACTCCACCGAGCACCCACACCAGAAAAAACAAAGTCGGATTCGGCAAAGGTCCGGCAATGTCTTTGGCGGTAAGGAAAATCGAAGAGCCGATGATCCCGCTGGCGAGCAGCAGCACGGAGTCAAGCAAAGTAAGCCCACGGACGAGACTCGGCTGCTGGTTGGAGGTTTCGGCTTCGGGCGACAGGGAAGCGGGAGTGGGGTTCATCAAGTAGCCGGGTGTCCCTTCATCCCATGCCTAGTTCATCGGGAGATTCCAGCGGCGTTCCGCAGCGGCGACAGATGACGGCCGCGCAATCGCCACAGGTCAGCGGATCGATGACTTCCACGGCGCAGACCGGGCAGTAGAACAACACTGCGGGTTGCTTGGCTGGCGCTCGTTTCGGGACGAACTCCATAAGCACGAAACTGTAACACAATTTTCTGGTGGGCTCGCGCTTCGCGCAACCTCGCGCGCTAAGGCGCTGCCGAGCTTCTCCACCCCGCCAAGCCAACACCGGTCTTGTCGGGGGCCCCGGTTCGCTCGGCTGGACAGCCGAGGGCGGCTGTCCCTACGTGAGTCTTAATCGGGCGGCTTGCGCAGGATCAGGTCGCCTTCCGCCGGGGGCAGCGAGAAGGGAAACTGCCAAATTTTGTCTTTCATCCAGACCTCGAGAATGAAATCCTCGCTGGGCTTCCACGGGCCGATCCACTTGTTGCTGGTGGCGAAGAAGACCCAGCCGTGGGCTTCGGGATTGCCCGGATTCAGCGTCACCCCGGCGGGATCGAGGCTTTGCATGCTCACGAACTCGATGAACTCGGCCGCTTCCTTCTCGTATTCTCTCAAGTAAGCGGTTTTTTCTTCGGTGATTTTGGGATTCTTCTTGATCTGACGCTCGGTTTCGAAGACCAGCGTGTCGATGTCGTTCTGCAATTTGTTGGAGAGTTCGGTGGGGTCCATGTAGCCCTCAAGAACGTCGTGATGACGAACGAAGTCGATGCGCACGTCCGCCGGAAACTCAAATTTGGTCTGACCGGTGTAGGTCACACTCAGGTACGCGCCGAGCAGGTGATAGAAGCGGCGGCGGCTCTTGGTCAGTTCCTGCGAATCCACGATGAGTGTGATGGTGAGGTCAGTGCCCGGTCATCGTCCAGCGGTAGCGTCCATCGTCGCCGTGTTCGAAGGTGCAACCGGGCGCGCCAGCGGTCCAGCGCACGGCGGGCAACTGTTTTTTCCTGGCGTGGACGAGCGCCGGCGACAGAATCGTCCAGAGAGCGAACGCAAGGGCCGGCCAGAAGAAACGGGAACGCAGCATGAATGGAGAGTGTATCGCTTTTGCGCCGGCAACGTCATGGCCGGTTGGGGCAGGATGGAGGCGCCATCGAGTCGATCGATCATCGCGATGCCATCCCCGGTGGCAACGGCTTCTGAGAAACGCTTGCCGGGCAGGTTCGCGCCGAAAATATGTTAGATTGAAGTGGGTGAGGGCGCGTAGCTCAGTTGGTAGAGCAACGCCCTTTTAAGGCGTGGGTCGCAGGTTCGATTCCTGCCGCGCTCACCATAGATTTGACCACGCACACGAGACCTGGTTGAAAACTTTTGGCCAGCTCCGGCCCACTTTAAGGTCGAGGCGCTGGGGCGGGGTCTTTTTCTGGTAGTTTTCTTCTCGTCTCTTCGAGGAGATGGGCCTAAACGGAGAGACAAATATCTAGAACCTACGCATTTTTTGAGTCGTTCGCAGGCAAAAATCCCGCTTGCTGCCGACGAGGGTGTTATGGCATAAATCCGGAAAGCCCCTTCGCTATGCAACTATTTTTACAGGATTGCATCAGAAGCTCAGGAGACGTGTATGGCAACGAAGTTCGTTCAGATTGAAAACGACCTCGAGATCCAAAAGCGTCTGGAAGCGGAGCGCATACGCTTGCGCAAGATCGCCGGCCTCGACCAGTCCACTCACTTCCACCGGCCGGTGGAGCGCGCGTTTACGGCAGAGGAGCGCAGCAAAGTCACGATTCTTTTTGGCGGCTTCACCTGGAAGCACGAGGATCTGATCCGCGCCGTATTTCAGGGCTGCGGATACCGTTGCGAGAAGCTGCCTGTGCCGGATGTGCCGGCGTTCCAGATCGGCAAGGAATACGGCAACAACGGGCAGTGCAACCCGACGTATTTCACGGTGGGGAATCTGGTGCAGCATCTCCAATTCCTCGAGAAAGAAGGCCTGTCGCGCAAGGACATCATCGACAACTACGTTTTCTTTACGGCGGGCTCGTGCGGTCCGTGCCGCTTCGGCATGTATGAGGCGGAGTACCGCTTCGCGCTGAAGAATGCGGGCTTCGACGGCTTCCGCGTGCTGCTGTTCAAGGACAGCGATGGAATCAAGGCGGCGTCGCTGGAGCCGGGTTTGAAATTCACCATTGACTTCGGATTCGGCATGCTGAACGCCCTGTACCTGGGCGATGTGTGCAACGACCTGATCTACCAGATTCGTCCGTTCGAAGTGAAGCCGGGCGAGACTGAGCGCGTGTTTCGCGAGGCGGTGGATGTGCTCTCGGAGGACCTCAGGAATCGGGATTCGTTTGAGATCGAGCAGCGGGCGCCGGACTGGGCCAAGCCGAAGTTCAAGAGCAACAAGATCCTGCGGAACACGTTTAACGTGCTCGGCAAGATGCACGAGCATTTATGGGGAAAAGATTATCTCAAGGCTCTGGCCTCCGCTCGCGAGAAGATGGACAGCATTGAAGTTGACCGCACCAAGGTAAAGCCGGTGGTGAAGATCACGGGAGAGTTCTGGGCGCAGACTACGGAGGGTGACGGCAACTTCCACATGTTCGAGTTCCTGGAGCGGGAAGGCGCGCAGGTGATAGTCGAGCCCATCGCGACCTGGGTGGCGTACCTGCTTTACACGGCGAAGGCGCACGCGAAAGCCAAGTGGCCAGTGAACCGTCCGCACCGGAATCCACAGTGGTGGGAATTGAAGAAACACATGGCGAACGATCTGGGATTGCGCAAGAAGCTGATGGGGCTTGGCGCCGGTGAATTCATGTGGAATTACCTGTATCACCGGACGATCAAGAATCTCGGCGGGATTACGCATCAACTGGCGCCGCAGGAGGAGTTAGCGGAGATGGCGCATCCGTTCTACAACCAATTTGCGCGCGGAGGAGAAGGGCATCTCGAGGTTGGCAAGAACGTGTACTACACCGTGCACCATCTCTGCCACATGGTGCTGGCGCTGAAGCCGTTTGGGTGCATGCCCTCGTCGCAGTCGGACGGGGTGCAATCGGCGGTCGTGAACAAGTTCAAGGACATGATCTTCCTGCCGATCGAGACCTCGGGCGAGGGCGAGGGCAATGCGCACAGCCGGGTGCAGATGGCATTGGGAGAGGCCAAAGTGAAGGCCAAAATAGAATTCGAGCAATGCTTGAAGTCTACAGGCAAAAACATTGATGAAATACGGGAATATATCGCCGAGCATCCGGAATTGCGGCGACCGTTCTATCGCGTGCCGCACCGTGTAGGGGTCGCCGGCACGGCGGCGCAGTTTATTCTGCACGTGAACCATCGCATAAACAAGGGGAACCGGCTGCTGCGTCGCACTCGCGTGCGCGGGATAGCCCTTTCCGATGCTGCTTAGACGCGACTTTTCTCGCTGGAATCTGATCGGAGAGATTGCATGCACGACGATTTGACGGGACATGATCAACAGCCGCCCCAGTTGCTGCAGATCGCGCCCGCTCCGTATCAAAAGCCGCACGACCGCTATACGCAATTTCTGGTAGGGCTCGACGTTGGCTCGACCACCGTGAAAGCAATGGTGGTGGAGGCCGCGACGGACCAGATTGTCTGGCAGGACTACCAGCGGCATGAGACAAGACAACCGGAGAAAACTCTGGAATTCCTTCGCCGCATGGAGGCGGAAAGCCGGCATCAACCGGCACAACACGCGGATGTTCATGACCGGCTCGGGTGGTGGTGGGATCGCGGAACAGATTGGCGCGAAGTTCGTGCAGGAAGTGACGGCGGTGTCACTGGCGGTCGAGAAACTGCATCCCGAAGTGTATTCGGTGATCGAGCTGGGCGGACAGGACGCGAAGATTATCGTCTTCAAAGATGACGATGAGACGGGGCGCAAGAAGAAAATCCCGTCGATGAACGACAAGTGCGCGGGCGGCACCGGGGCGGTCATCGACAAGATCAACGCCAAGCTGAAGATCCCGATCGGCGAGCTCGGGATGCAGGGCTACTACGGAATCAAATTGCACAAGGTGGCGGGCAAGTGCGGTGTGTTCGCCGAGACCGACATCAATGGCCTGCAGAAAGTGGGAACGCCGCCGGATGAGTTGATGGCTTCGCTGTTCGAGGCGATCGTGCTGCAGAACCTGAGCGTTCTAACGCGCGGCCACACGCTGCGGCCCCACGTGTTGCTGCTGGGTGGGCCAAACAGCTTCATTAAGGGCATGCGCGAGGCGTGGCAGGCGAACATTCCGCGCATGTGGGAAGAGCGCAAAGTTGCGATCCCGGAGGGCGCGAAGCCGGAAGATCTGATCAAGGTTCCCGCCAACGCGCAGTACTTCGCGGCCCTGGGCGCGATTGAATTCGGCAAAGGCGAGGACGAGTGCGTCGGCTGCTACCAGGGCTACGAAAAACTGTTGTACTACATCGATTTTGGCCGCCAGGAGGAAAAGGCGAAGTCCGGCGCCAAGGGTTTGGTTTCGAAAGACGGGGAACTCGACGCGTTTAAGGAAGCGTACCGCCGGAAGAAGTTTACGCCCGCGACTTTCCGCAAAGGTCAGACGGTTGCTGGCTTTATCGGCGTTGACGGGGGATCGACTTCCACCAAGGCAGTTCTGCTGGATGAGCGCGGCGACATCCTGTGCAAGGCTTACCAGCTTTCGAACGGGAACCCGATCCAGGACACGATCGAGATGTTCGAGAATCTGCGCGGACAGGTCGAAGCGCAGCATGCGAAGTTGGAAGTTCTGGGTGTCGCTACCACCGGCTACGCCAAGGACATTCTGAAAGAGGTCTTGCACGCAGACGTCGCGCTGGTCGAGACCGTGGCCCACACCGAGTCGGCGCTCAAGTTTTATGACGATCCGCACGTGATCGTCGATGTGGGCGGGCAGGATATCAAGATCATCATTCTGCATAACGGCCGGGTGAAAGATTTCAAGCTCAATACGCAGTGCTCCGCGGGCAACGGATATTTTCTGCAATCGACCGCCGAAGGATTTGGGTTGGGCGTCGAACAATATGCCGATCTTGCCTTTTCGGCGCAGGCCATGCCGGTATTTGGTTACGGCTGCGCGGTGTTCATGCAATCGGACATCGTGAACTTCCAGCGGCAAGGTTGGAGGGCGGAGGAGATTCTTGCCGGGCTGGCAACCGTGCTTCCGAAGAATGTGTTCCTCTATGTCGCCAGCATCCCGAATCTCGCGGCGCTGGGAACTCGGTTCGTTCTGCAGGGTGGAACGCAGAACAACCTGGCGGTGGTAAAAGCGGAAGTCGATTTCATCCACAACAGCTTCCGCGCGGCCGGCAAGAAGCCGGAGATCATCGTGCACGAATTCTGCGGAGAATCAGGCGCGATTGGCGCGGCTGTGGAGTCCATGCGCCTGTGGCGCAAGGGGCTGCAGACTTCGTTCATCGGCTTGGATGCGGTCCGAAAAATTCAGTACCGCACCACGCGCAACGAAGCGACGCGCTGCAATTTCTGCAAGAACAACTGCCTGCGCACCTTCATCGACATCAGAACGGCTCTCACGGATGAGATGAGCATCGTTCCCGTTCAGAAGGTCACCAAGGTTCCGTTAATGCATGGGGAACAGCGCCTGATCATCGCAACCTGCGAAAAAGGCCTGGTTGAAGACGTCAACGACATGAAGGACATTAAAGCCGGCCTTGACGAGATCAAAGAAAAATATCCCAACGTCGTGGACTACGCTGCCCACGAGGTCTTCCGGCCGGTGAACGCGAAGAGCGTGGCCGATCCCATTCCTGCCGCGAGATTCTGGAGCAAGCCGGCGAAGGAGCGCATTCCGCTGATGCAGAACCGCAAGAGGCTTCGCATCGGCATTCCGCGCGTGCTGAACATCTATGCCTGCGCCCCGCTTTTCAACGGATATCTGGAGAGCCTGGGTGTGCAGCCCGAAAACATCATTTACTCCGACTACACCAGTTCCGATCTCTACCGGGCCGGCTCGAGCCGCGGCGCCATCGATCCCTGCTTTCCGGCGAAGGTCGGCATTTCGCATGTCTATAACCTGATTCAGGAAAAGCATCGAAAGAAACCGCTGGACGTAATCTTCTTCCCGATGTACGACGTGCTGAGGTCGCCACTGGTGAAGATTGTGGCGGCCAATGCTTGTCCAACGGTGACCGCGACACCGGAAACAGTGAAGGCTGCGTTCACCAAAGAAAACGATGTCTTTGCCGAGCATAACGTGAAGTACATGGATCCGGTTTTGAACTTTGCCGATCGCAAGCTGTTCGCTCACCAGATGCTGCAGGCGTGGCAGCCGCTTCTCGGGCTGTCGCAGGCGGAGAACGATCGCGCGGTTGAGGTGGGCTTCAAGGCGCTCGCCGACTACGAAAGCAGGATCCGCAGGCGCGCTCGCCAGGTGCTGGACCAATTGGAACGCGAGGACCGCATCGGCATCGTGATGCTGGGCCGGCCGTACCATCACGATCCCGGGCTGAATCACGAGATACTGGAAGAGTTCCAGAAGCTGGGCTATCCCATTTTTTCGCAGAGCACCCTGCCTCTGGACGAAGACATGCTGGAGCGCTTGTTTGGCGAGGAAGTGCGCGCCGGGGTGATCAGCCACCCGCTGGATATTTCGGACGCATGGAAGAACTCATTTTCCTGCAGCACGAACCATAAGGTGTGGGCCGCGAAGTTCACGGCGCGGCATCCGAACCTGGTGGCGCTGGAGATGTCGAGTTTCAAGTGCGGGCACGATGCGCCGATTTACGGCGTGATCGAAGGCATCATCGAGCAGTCGGGCACACCCTACTTCTGCTTCAAGGATCTGGACGAGAACAAGCCGTCGGGCTCGATCAAGATTCGCGTGGAGACCATCGATTACTTCCTGCGCCGCTATCGTGAGGAGGTCATCAAGAAGCGCAAAGCGGTCGAGGAGATCGAGGCGCAACTCGCGGATTACGAAAGCCAACTGCGCGCGCAGATGGAGCCGGAGGGGCGTGAAGTGGCGGCCGACTAAGGAACCTCTGATTTAGTGTTGGCAAAAAGCATAAACCACAGGGTACACGGGGATGCACGGAGGCCCCATGGACTTAATCAGAACTTCCCTAATACCAACTACAAGTTCCTGGGCTGCACGCCCTGTGGCTGCGATCGCTAAGGAGCTAGAATTCGATTTTAGCCGAGGCGCCGGTGGAGTTGAACAGTGGAACCAGGCCCCGTACCCTGAAAACACATCCATGACAAGCGAAGCCAACGAAATGAAGATATCACCGCTGGCGGGCAAGCCCGCTCCAAAAGAGATGCTGATCGATGTGGCCCGGCTGGAGAAGGAATATTTTGAGCGCCATCCCGATTTGCATGATCCCAACCAGTTAGTCAGCTTCGGTACCAGCGGACACCGCGGGTCGCCGCTCCACGGAACATTCACGGAAGCGCACATTCTCGCGATTACGCAGGCGATCTGCGACTACCGGCGAGAGCAGGGAACCGGCGGCCCGCTTTACATGGGGAAAGATACCCACGCGTTGTCCGGGCCTGCACAGCGCACCGCGCTCGAAGTGCTGGCAGCGAACAACGTCGAGACGAGCATTCAGGAAGACGACGGTGTAACTCCGACACCCGTAATCTCGCGAGCCATTCTGGTTTACAACCGCGGTCGCAAGGAGAAGGATCACCTCGCCGACGGCATCGTCGTCACGCCGTCGCACAACCCGCCCGAGGATGGAGGCTTCAAGTACAACCCGACCAACGGCGGCCCGGCCGATACCGATGTGACGGGTTGGGTCCAGGATCGGGCGAACGAATTGTTGCGAGCGGGGAATGTGGGAGTCAAGCGAGTTCCGTTCGCCAAAGCCATCCAAGCCGCGTCGACGCACCAGGAGGACTTCGTCTTACCGTACGTTCGCGATCTCAAGAACGTTGTTGATATGGATGCGATTCGCGGCGCCCACCTCAGACTTGGCGTGGACCCACTGGGCGGAGCTGCGCGACCCTATTGGGAACCAATCAACTCCGTTTACGGGCTCGACATTGTCGTCGTTAATCCCGTGATTGACCCGACATTTTCTTTCATGACAGTGGATCACGACGGCAAGATTCGCATGGATTGTTCCAGCCCGTATGCGATGGCGAGGCTGGTTAGGCTAAAGGATCAATACCAGGTGGCGTTCGCGAACGATCCAGACGCCGACCGGCACGGAATTGTGACACCCGTTGCGGGCTTGATGAACCCGAACCACTACCTCGCAGTCGCTATCCGATACTTGCTCACACACCGCCCACAGTGGCGCCACGATGTTGTGGTTGGAAAAACCCTGGTGAGCAGCAGCATGATCGACAGGGTCGTGAAGAAGCTCGGGCGTGAACTGCGCGAAGTGCCGGTCGGTTTCAAGTGGTTTGTGCCCGGCCTCTTCGACGGCTCGTATTGCTTCGGCGGGGAAGAGAGTGCTGGAGCAAGTTTCCTTCGCCGCGACGGCACCGTGTGGACGACCGACAAGGATGGACTCATCATGGACCTGCTGGCGGCCGAGATTACTGCACGCACGGGCAAGGATCCGGGTGAGCATTATCGCGAACTGACGGCGGAGTTCGGTACCCCCTACTACACGCGCATCGACGCACCCGCCACGCCCGAGCAGAAATCGAAATTGCAAAAGCTCTCACCCGACACAGTAAAGGAGTCGGATCTGGCGGGCGAGCCCATCACCGCCAAGTTGACGAAAGCTCCCGGCAATGATGCTCCCATCGGCGGACTGAAAGTCGTGGCAGCCAGCGGTTGGTTTGCGGCCCGGCCCTCCGGCACGGAGAACATCTATAAGATCTATGCGGAGAGCTTCAAGAGCCAGAGCCATCTGAACGCGATCGTCAGCGAAGCGCAGGAGATGGTGAACAACGCGCTCGGTTCCGGAGTCCACTAATGAGCAGTCGCGGCGGACTGACGGGCCCCCACCTTCATTTCCGGGGGTGAGATAAATCCCGGGCAATGTAAATTAAATAATGTAAGTTAGATGAAATGATCACGATCCGTTGTAGTGCCCTGCTGTTTGACTTGGACGGCGTGCTCATCGACTCCACTCCCGCGGTGGCGCGGGTGTGGCATCGGTGGGCGGTTGAACATGGCTTTGATCCAGAGACCGTCGTCCGCCTGGCGCACGGGCGCCCGAGTCGAATTACCATCCACGAACTGCTGCCGAACGCCGATATTGAGCGCGAAGATCGCGAAGTCGAACGCAGGGAAATGGAGGACCTCGATGGCGTGGTCCTGTTGCCGGGCGCTCGGCAACTTTTGAACAGCCTGCCTCCGGAGCGCTGGACGATTGCGACCTCATGTACGCGCGCGCTGGCTGGGGTGCGTTTGCGGGCCGCGGGACTGCCCATTCCAAAGACCATGGTTACGGCGAGCGACGTGAAGATCGGCAAGCCCGATCCCGAGCCCTACCTGAAGGCGGCGGCTAAGCTCGGATTTGCCGCCTCCGGTTGCGTCGTGGTGGAAGATGCGGCGTCTGGAGTTCGCGCGGGGAAGGCCGCTGGCGCCAGAGTAATTGCCTTCTGCACGACCATGATCCGCCGCGAGCTCGAAGACGCCGGCGCCAATTGGATCGTGCAAGACTGCGCGGACATCGCGGCATCCAGTGACGGCGGCAGTTTGCAGTTGAGCCTCTCGCGGTGAGGTTGCCGTGGGAATCAGCTGCGAGCTGCGGGGCATCCGGTTTGCTCGAAGCTCGCGACTCGAAGCTCGCGGCCCACTACCATCGCAAGAGGCATTTGCGCGCCACCATCCGCTCAACTAGAATCCTTCAGTTCCTTGGAGCTGCCCGCAAGAGCAAGTTTGATGCGAGCCGGGCGGCTTTGATCTTCTCCATCGCGATATAGAGAATCGCTAGACAGGCAGGGCCTCGTGATCATCGGTGTTCCGAAAGAAAGTTATCCGGGGGAGCGGCGGGTTGCGTTGGTGCCGGCAGTCCTCCCGACGCTGACCAAGGCAGGTTTCGAAGTTCACATACAGTCCGGCGCTGGAATCGAGGCCGGCTATCCCGATTCGCAATACGGCGACAAGGGCGCGAAGATCGTCGCGGACCGTGCTGCGGTGTTTGCTGCCGCTGACGTTGTGGTGCAGATTCTTTGCTACGGTTCCAACGACATTACGGGGAAGCAGGATGTGCCGCTTTATCGCCGCGATCAGATACTCATCGGATTTCTGCGTCCGTTTGGCTCGTTGGACGTGGTGCAGGAGATCGCGCGCGCTGGCGTCACCGCGTTTACCGTGGAACTGATGCCGCGCACCACGCGCGCCCAAAGCATGGACGCGCTCTCCTCGATGGGAACCGCCGGCGGATACAAGGCGGTGCTGGTGGCCGCCAACTCCCTCCCACGCATCTTTCCCATGCTGACCACGGCGGCTGGAACCATCACCCCCGCCCGTGTGTTCGTGATCGGCTGCGGCGTTGCCGGATTGCAGGCCATCGCGACTGCGCGCCGCCTGGGTGCGGTGATTTCGGCTTACGATTTAAGGCCGGCAGCGAAGGAGCAGGTGCAGAGTCTCGGCGGACGTTTTGTCGAGCTTCCCATCGAGGCGAAAGACGCGCAGGACGCTCGCGGATATGCCCGTGCCCAGGATGAAGACTTCTATCGCCGTCAGCGCGAGTTGCTCGGAAAGGCAGTGCAGGAAAGCGATGTGGTGATCACCGCGGCGGTCATTCCCGGGAAAAAGTCGCCGGTCCTGGTAACCGAAGACATGGTGAAGGGAATGGCGCCGGGTTCAGTGATCGTCGATCTGGCCGCCGAACGTGGCGGCAACTGCGAGATCAGCGAAACCGGCAAGACCGTCGTCAAGCATGGTGTGACCATCATCGGAGCGATCAACCTCGCCAACGGCGTGCCTTATCACGCGAGCATGATGTATGCCCGCAACATCACTGCGTTCCTGACTCACTTGATCAAAGATCAAAAGTTGACTCTGAACCTCGAAGATGAAATTGTTCGCGAGACTCTGCTCACTCGCGGGGGTGAGATTGTGAACGCCCGGGTCCGCGAGTTCTTTAAGTTGCCCGCACTGGCGCCGTGATCGTAATGGAGGGCCGGGCACGCCCGCCCGGCCGGAAGGATGCGTGCGGGGCGCCGGGCGGGGACGCCCGGCGCTCCACGAACTAATACGGAGGAAAGATGAACAGCAGTTCGAACCTGATCAATGCGCTTTTTATTTTTGTGCTCGCCGGCTTCATCGGATTTGAAGTAATCCGGCGGGTTTCGCCTCTGCTGCACACTCCGTTGATGTCGCTGACCAACGCCTTGGATGCGATCGCGGTAGTGGGCGCGATCGTGCTGGTTGGCGAACACAAGAGCACGCTCGCTACCGTTTTCGGATTCATTGCCGTGGTCGCCGCCACCAGCAACATCGTGGGCGGCTTCCTGATCACGGACCGCATGTTGAAGATGTTCAAATCCAGCCGTCCCGCGGCCAAACCGGCGGCTAAGTGATGACAGGCGAACTGGCAGCAACTCAGATCGTCATCGAGCTTTTATATCTGGTCGCGAGCGTGCTGTTCATCCTCTCGCTGAAGTGGATGAGTTCGCCGACCACGGCCCGCCACGGCATCTGGGCGGGCGAAATTGGCATGGTGCTGGCGATCGGCGGCACGCTGCTGAACCACGGCATGAACTATCACCTGATCGCCATTGCGCTGGTGCTCGGGACCATCATCGGCGTTCCGCTCGGGCGAGTGGCGATGACGGCGGTGCCGCAGCGAACCGCGCTTAGCCACGCCTTTGGAGCACTCTGCGTGACGCTGGTCGGCTCGGCCGAGTTTTATCTGCGCTCACCCGATATCTCGCGCTTCATGATGTCGGTGCTGTCGCTGGAAGTTATTCTGGGAGGATTGACGGTTACCGGAAGCTTGATGGCTGCCGGCAAGCTGCAGGAAATTCTGCCGCAGCGGCCGCTGACTTACAAAGGCCAGAACCTGGTCAACTTTCTGCTGCTCGCGGCAGCCTTGGGGATCGCCGTATTTCTGGTCCTGCATCCGGAAGCGCGGTCACTGTTTCCATTCATGGTCCTGATCGCGCTGGGGTTCGGCGTGTTGTTGATTATCCCTATCGGCGGCGCAGACATGCCGACGGTCATCTCGCTGTTGAACGGCTATGCTGGTCTGTCGGCAGCGGCCATGGGCTTTGTCCTCAACAACAAGTTGCTCATCATTGCCGGCGCGCTCGACGGATCGTCGGGCCTCATCCTCTCCATCATCATGTCGAAGGCCATGAATCGCTCGTTCACGAACGTTTTGTTCGGGGCCTTCGGTCAGGTGCAAACTTCGGCCGCTGCGGGAGAAGAAGGCAGGCCGGTTCGCAGCGCGACTCCGGAAGAAGCCGCGGCCATCCTTTCTGCCGCGAACAAGGTGATCATTGTTCCCGGATACGGCATGGCGGTGGCGCAGGCGCAGCACAAAGTGCGCGAACTTTACGATGCTCTGACCAAGCGCGGCGTGGACGTGCGCTTCGCCATTCACCCGGTTGCCGGACGCATGCCGGGGCACATGAATGTGCTGCTGGCCGAAGCGGATATTCCCTACGACCGCCTGATTGAGATGGATGAGATCAACGGCGACTTTCCGCAGACTGACGTTGCGCTGGTGATTGGCGCCAATGATGTCACGAATCCGGCCGCCCGCACCGATGCTTCCAGCCCCATCTACGGGATGCCTATCCTCGACGTTGACAAAGCCCATACCGTAATGGTCATCAAGCGCAGCATGAATCCGGGCTTCGCGGGCATTGATAATCCGCTCTACTATCTGGATAACACGCTGATGCTGTTTGGAGACGCCAAGGCATTTGTCGGCAGCATTGTGCGCGAACTCAGCGGAGGACACGGCTAGGTGGAGGGGTGAGCTTCGAGCCGCGAGCTTCGAGCAAACAGGAGCCCCCACGCTCGTAGCCCGCAGCTTACTTACTCGGCGACGCAGAATTAACTCGCTGCCAGACCAAGGCCAGGAAGAAAGAAAAATCAAGAGCAGTGCAGGACGAGGTTTGCCAGGCAAGAATCCGGACGGGCCGCAGTCCGGCGAGGGGAGGAACTTCGCCAGCCTGCGGCCGGTCCTTCGTTTAGGCTGCTTTTTTTGCTTGTCTGATCTTGGCCCAACGTGCTTTCTGGGCCAGAGAAATTCTCCGGCGCCCTGCCGCGGAGAGTACGCGCTTGGCGCGATGTGGCGCCCCCGCGTGCACGGTTGCGGCCGAGCTGCGGGTAAGCTTTTCGAGAACCGCAATAGCTTCCCCAAGCTTTTGGACTTGGTTCTGAGCATCCCGGCGTTCCTCGCGGAGCCGGTCGATCGCCTTAGCAATGTTTGTCATCAATACCCCCTCGGGTAACTACCGTCGGCAATTGTATTACTAACTCGCGGAGGGTGTCATAATTTATTCATAATTTATTGTAGGTTGCATGGAATTACACGGATCCGGATCATCGACGGAGTTTCCATGAGGATGATAATGCGAGAATGATGACCGGGGGATCACAATGGGTCCAGATGTCTCGCCCGCAGCTTCATCCGATGGGCGGTAGTAGCCATGACGACCCGGCGAGGATAAGGTGAAAGTAGTTGCGAGGTCGTACTTCGATCATTACAACGACGACGGGGAACCGCGCGTGTGGGATTGGTCGTCGATAACTGCAGCACAGCCGGACAGGCTTCCAGCATCTATCTGAGCGCCGATACCGCAAAATGTCTTCTGGTGCACTTGTGAAGCGTTAGACTTGCACCCTTGCGCTCCTTCCGTAGTTTGCGATTCTGTTCGACTCAATTGCAAGGGATTGCATTTGAGTTGAAGAGGTTAGAAGGGAAGTGCGGGTAAGTCACTGATAATAAAGATGCTAACTTTCATCAAGACTGGAAGGTGAATTGCCGCTGCACCCTCGATGCAGTGTCTCTGGCCGGGCAAGAGAACGACGATCGGGAAGACGCTGGGGGCGGTCGTGTCGATTATCGTCTTCAGCGGCATTATCGCCTGGTGCGCCGTTACGTTTCCTTCTCCGTCGTGCGTCATTCCGTATCGGACCCCACTTACGCAACTGGAGAAGACGCTGCGCCGTGTGCCCTCGCACATCTCCGAGTTCGCACCCGTGTCGGAGCCGCTGGCCCTGCCAAAATGTGGAGACGTTCCGGCCGCCCGAAGCCCTGCTCACGCCGGACCCGTTGCTGCATGTTCAAGACGACGATCTGCAGGTGCGCGTCAGCTTCATCGTTGGATCCGACGGACACGTGCATAGCGCCTTCGTTCTGGACAGCGGCGGCGCCGACGAGGACCAGATTGTGCTGCACGCGGTTCGCTTCTGGCGCTATCGTCCCGCGCTCTGCAACGGCGTTCCCACCGATTCCGAAGCGCTGGTAAGATTCCGTATCCGCTAGCGCGCGAATTCTCCTACAATGTCAGAGATGAGGTTGCCGTGACCACAGACAATCCGAATCCTTTCGATCCAGAAAAGGACCAGCCCGCCGAAGGCAAGGAGATCGAGGAGTTTTTTCAACGCATGCCCGGCAACTTTCGCTGGCCGAAGCCGAATGCCGAAGCGGTGGCTGCGGCCGTGGAAGCCATCCATCGCATGTCGGGAGATCTCGGCCGCGCACGATCTGGCGGCGGACGGTGAACTGGAATCATCGGGCGACGCCTGCTCAGGATGCGGAGGTTCGCTGCCGGCGGGCGCTCGCTTTTGTGTGTGGTGTGGAATCCCCAGCCAGATCTGTCGCCGGCGATGCCACTGCTCCATCGCGATCCGGCGCCGGGCAACATTACTTTCACCATCACTATCATCATATCGTGCCCAGCCGGGGAGCGGCATCCAGCGCGCCTTCTGCCGAGTCCGAGCCCGCAGTTGCGCGCGGCCGCGCTCCCGGTTCGGCTGGCAATCCGACCGGAGGCCGCGCCGAGGCCGGTGCCCGGCAAGTTGTCCAGGACTGGGCGCAGGCCTGCAACACCAAGCACATCGACGACCTGCTGGAACTCTACGCCGCGGACGCTACTCTTATCCGCTCCAGCGTTCCGCCGGTTCGCAGCTTGCCTGCGATCCGGGAGTTTCTGATCTCGCTACTCGAAGCCGGATTGGGCGACGTGGAGATGGAATCGCTGCGCGTCGAAGTGCTGGGCGAGATTGCTCTCGATCTCGGCCGTTGCAAAATGCTGGTGCCCGTCGCCATGGGTAAGCGCCGCGAGGAGCGCGGAAAGTACCTCGTGGTTCTGGTTCGACAGCCCGCCGGCACCTGGAAGATCCTGGCCGATTGCTGGTCCGCCGATCTTGCTGTCAGCGTCCTGCCGGTGGCAGAGAGCGCTCCCCGAAAGGGAAGCGAATCAATCCCCGCCCGCAAGCCCCGCTGAGAGCTTTTTCATGAAACACCTTCAGACCAACAAAAACCCCGATCCTCGGATCGGGGTTCAGTGGGCTGGTTGACCAGTACCGCTTAGTAGGTACGTGTCTTAAACAACTGCCGGTAGCTCAGGCTTTCGACGTCGCGGAACATAGGCGTTCCGGGCGGCAGGCCTGCCGGAGTCTGGAAGTCCAAATCGAAAAAGTAATTTCGCGTTGGAGGGTTATATACGTCGGTACAGCACTTGTACACACCGGTGGCATAGGTTGAGTAGTACAAGCTCACGATCGAGCCCTTGTAGTTGAGGGTTCCGTTCCAGTTTTCCAGATAGCGCAGGAAGTTGTGCACGCCCCCGTCGGTGCCGAAATCCTGGTAAGCCCCATTCCAAGTCGGCCGCGGGAAATTGATGTTCTTCCCGCCTGCAATCGCCACCCGGTAATAGTCAGTGTTAGTACTCCGGTTACCCGGGTTGGTGACCGTACCGTCGCCACCGATCCCCAGGCTGGTCAAGTCGTTCCATTGGGAGGAGAGCAGAGTGACAGCGTCGGCAATTACAGCAGTGGACGAGTGCCCGGCTACGTCCGCTCCGGTCGTCCAGGTCGTGTCGGTTGGAGGAGGCGCGCTGTTGTAAGGGCCCAAGATATAGACGGGATTCTCGGATGCCACCGAGAAGCCACCGGGGTCCGCAAGAGTTCCTGTCGGGCTCAGCGGCAGGTTGCCGAGCGAACCATCCACCAGCCTCAAAGCGTGGCGGGCCCCGCTCACCCAGTTCTTGCGCGCGATGGTGCTGCAACTCCTAATCCGGGCGCCGGCTGCGGTGCCGAAGGGGTCGGGCACGGCCGGGCTGATGATTTGAGTATTCAGGTTCCTGGTAGCGTTGGCCACCGTACCGTAGAAGCCCAATCCCAGGTTGTACGCTCCGAAGTTGTCTAACACTCCATTCTGATTCGACGTCCTCGGGTGACTTGGTGACCGGAGGTTCCAGTGCTCCGTCGGGTGTACCCGCGGCACTGGCAGCGTTGATCACGTCCTCCAGGCCGGAGTCTCCGCTTTTGGTGCCGGGAGCGTTCGGAGGAGGGGCGTTCGGATTCGGCAGCATGCCCCGGCGATCTGAGAAGTACAGGACGTATCCATTCTGCACGGCATAATCCACACTGGAGCCGCTGGTTCCGATCGATCCCGCCAGCCATCTCTTCAGGTTGCCCACATCGATTTCAACGGCATTCATCACGCCGTTGGTGGCGCAGCTATTGTTCGCCACCTGGTTGTCCCGAACCTCGCCTTCGCGGGCATCGTAAAAGTTGATGGGATACCAGTTGTACATGCTGATGCTCTGTGTCGTAGTGGAGGAACTGGTGACTCCGAACCATGGGCTCGTACTCGTCGTATCGGGCTGAACTTCCGGAGGCAGCGGATTTTTCCATGCTGTGCAGATAGTGTGACCCGTGTTCCATCCGGTACAGGATGGCGGAATACCCACTTTATCGGGCACGCCGTTTCCTTGACGGTCAGCCGGTTCTTGCAGCAGCAAAATCGCGTTCGGATTTATGTCGTTCGTTCCCGCTGCCGGGGCGCTGCTTCCAGGGAGCGTTGGCGGGGTTGTATCGCGCGCAAATCCGAGTGCCAGCCATTCATTGGTTACGGGATGCCAGGCGCCCCCTGCGTCCTTATATTCCACGCGCAGGTAGCCATCGATCAGGTTCCAGGATGCAGTCGTGGCGTTCATAGCGGTCGCGTTGCTCGTGACCTCGGTAAAGCCCGCTGGCCGTAGTGCCCACGGCGTAGTAGGGAGATGGCGGCGTCCCTGGCCGGACAGCCTGCCGGTATGTTGCCGGCGGCGACGCCGGCTGGGGGGCAAAGATTCATCGCCAGCGGGCCAGTGGCGCTGGTGCCCGAGATAATCGGGGCGACGCCCAGTGGCACCAATGTCTGGTAAGCGGCTGCCGGCGTTTTTGGAGCGTAAGTCCAGTCCGATACCAAGGCAACATCGGTGCTGGCTGCGGGGCAGTTCGTACCGCCGCACGGGGTCTCATCCGGAAAGGCATTCGACGCAGTAGCAAAGTAGGTCACGTAGGAGGATCCGGAACCCAGCGCCGGCAGACCCGTTGCGGGGACCGACGTGGCAATTCCATATTGGTTGGGAGTTACGTTCGCCAAGCGGACGTTGTTCACATCGGAAGCTCCACCCGTCAATTCCGCCGGATCGTCGGTCAGCAGCACGCGGATCTGCGCCATGTTATATTCGCGCGATTCGGCCAGCGCTGACAACGGGTCCTCGCCCGCCGGCGGCCGGCGAATAATCTGGTAAGGAAGCGTCGTACCGCTCACGAATGGCATCTTAAGGTTCTTGGCGCCCGTCCCCACCTGGGCGGCAGGAGTTTGAATTCCGTAGTTCCCGTTGATGAGATTGTAGACAGTTTTGTTCTCGGAAAAGTTATTCCAAGCGTTGGCGCCGTTATAGGCCGACTGCGGCGGATTTCCGCCCGCACCTTGCACGCTGCCGTCGCCGTAGGAAGAGGCGTTGGGCGCATCCATGGCAATGCAATTCCCCGCTCCGGAGAGCGCGGTGCAACCATTGGCGGTGGTCGGCATCCATACCGTGCCGTTATAGTTGGTGTTTGCGTTCCATCCGTTGGCCAACTGGGTCCGAACCACGTTGCCGTATGCCGACACCTTGTTGTGAAAAACCAGGGTGCTGCCCGGCCCAACGAAGGGGTACAGGTCGCCGTTGGTGTGTACCGGGCCGACCATGTCAAAATTGGGACCACTGAAGAAGGAGAGATCGCTCTCCGAGAACACTCCGAACTGGAAGACCGGAATCAGCGCGACCTGCGCGGTCCGCGTCATGCTCACTTCCTGGCCGCCCATTAAGGCGGCCGTCACCAGCATGTTCACGGGGATGATCTGAGCATACAAACCCTGGTTCGGTCCGGAGCCGATCAGTCCCCAGTTCGGGGCCAGCGTTCCCGTGCAACCCGACGCCGGCGCCACCGAATAGTCGACCCAGGTGACTCCGGCCATCGTCGGCCCATTGGTGGTGGGGAGGCCGACGGCGCAGATTTGGGAGGCTTTGGGAGCCATTGAGTTCTGGAACACCGCGGCCAGGTTGGAGTACATGGTCTCGATGCCGCCCTCGGCGCTGTGAAAGGCCACGTCGTTCTGTAAATCGGTCCCTCCCACCTTGCCTTCGGTGTTGACCATCATCATCAGCCCGATCGCGATTCCCGACAGCAGTAACAGCATCAGCAAGGACGCAATCAGCGTGAATCCTCTGGTGTGCAGTCTCGCGCTCTTCATTATTCTGCGATTCCCCATGGTGTCGCTCCCCATTGCCTTGCTCCTCATCGTCTCGTTCTCCTTCGTCTTACTCCGCTTCGCCATCGCCGTTGCTACTGAAGCGCATAGTTGTTGCTGTAGGTCAGATTCCGTGCGCTTACCGATGTCTGCAGATCCATTCTTTGATAACCGTTCTGGGCGTACTGGGCGCCCATCACCGTGCTATCCATCGCCATGTTCAGAATGTTGATCTTGGTGATCTGGTTGGGAAGAAGTCCAACCGAACCGGGAGCGGGATTGCAGGTAACGTTAGCGCCCGGGTTGCACTGGTTTACCGCCGGGGTATTGGTGGCGTCGTTGAAAAGGTCATAGCTGAACTTCATGTAAACGACGTTTTCCGCCACCGGGACCGGGGAGTGTCCACTGATTTGCCGCATCAGTCGCGCCGGATTGACGGTGTTGTCGAGGTAATAGGTAATCACCAGAATGCGGCATGGACAGAGGCCAAGCACCGCCGCCGCTCCGACGGTATGCAGCGGTACGCTGTTCAGGCCGCCGCCGGCGGGTGTCTGGTTCATGAGCAGCACATCGTTGTTGGCGAAGGGGATGGTGTAGGTGGTTTGGCCATAAGCGTTTGTGCCGGTCGTAATGGCGCCCGTGACTTCGACCACCACTTGGGTGCCGTTCAAGGTCATCAGGACCAGATCGCCAGGGGTCAGCCCCACTACCGCGTCGTTCACGGCCTGCGGGGCGGTCACGCCGCTCGGCAAGCAGCCCGCGGGCGGAAAAGCCGGGGGAAGCCGCCGACCAGCGGCGTAGTGGCTGGCCCGAAGGTCACTGCACCTAACGCCGTGACTGTCGGTGTGTAGCAGTTCAAATAAAAGTTGTTGTCGGAATAGACGACCGTGACCGTGTCGGTGGCTCCCTGCGCAGTGTTGAGAATCGGCCCGACATCATAGCCGGGGAGAAGCCCGTAAAGATAGGGTGTGGCGCCCTGCAGGGGATATGGCACTGCGCCCTGGGGGTATGGCCCTGAGGTGCCGTTGTTGATGTAGCACTTCGGCGTCTGATCGCAACCATACAGCGGAGTCTGGGCGGAGGGCAGGGCGATAGCGGCACCGTTGCCCAAGCCTGCCCCGGCCAGGCTGAGGTCCTTCGTCAATATGTTGGAGGCGGCCCGAAAATCCTGTTGCATCTCCGCGCGCTGCGTAACCGTCCAGGTCGCGGATACGCCCTGGATGTAGATCTGCACCGCCGCACCCAGAACAATCGTTCCCAGGGCCATGGAGACCACCATCTCCAGCAGGCTGAATCCACTCTCGCGCTTTGTTGAGCGATCGCTCATAACCCCCCTCTTACTGATACTGTGAAATGTACGAATTCAAAATGTACGTTTTCGGCAAATTGGCCTGGGAAGTCGCATACTGCACGGTGATCGTCACCTCTCGCACAGAGGCCACCACGTTGCCAGAACCGTCCGTTACCGAGGAGAACAGAATCGAGCGCTGGTAGCCGGTCAAAGGGATCAGGATATCGTCCGCGGTTTGATAGATCCCATCCGCCCCGGGATCCTGCAGGGTTTGCTCGCCCGAAGCCGCATCATCCGCGGTCCCATAGATACCGTCCGCTCCCGCGTTGTAGACCGGCTGCACGCCATTCAGGAAGATGCCGCAAGTGGCGGTGCCCGTAATAGGGCAGTTGCCGGAACCTACATTCTGGATGTCGTCCCAGGTCAACTGCGCCGTGTTGCGCGCGGTGATGATACTCTCGTACGACTCATTTGCCAGTTGCTTGGCGATCATGTCCTGCTGCGATGTTTGTGTCGAAGCCATGGCCAGCCCGAACACACCCAGCAGACTTACCATTCCCACCGTCAGCACGGCCATCGAGATCACGACTTCGAGCAACGAAAATCCGCGCTCCGCTTTTTCCCGGACTCGATCGCTTCCGCCGCGTCCGATTATTGACGTAGCCATTGATAACCTCCTCCCGATTTGCTGTAGAGCCGCCACCCATGAATGCGGCCAGTCCCGCCCCACAGCGTCACTGCCCGTGAACTGGTCAACTCTCCCGGACGCGCGAGATACACCACGCCTCCATCCCAACTACCTGCACAATTGCCCGCCCCGCCTTCCACATCCTGCGCCGAACCATCCGGGCAAAAGTAAATCGTCGTTGCCCCTCCCGTGCCGCCGTTCGCCGTGTAGCCAAAGTCAATCGCCACCAGCCCGGTTCCGTAGTTGTCCGGACCCGTCGTGGGGAACCCGGTTTGCACGTTGAACGTCACATCCGTCGGGAATTTATAGACCGTCGTACTCTGGTCGCCCTGAAATCCGAGCAGCGTCGGCGACACGGTGATCGTGTTGGGCGAGGCAGTGCTTGAAAAAGTCACCGAGTACGATGTCCGCTGCGCCACCGCGTTGTCGCGCGCCTGCCGCATTGCCGCCAGGGTTGTGTTATACGCATTGGTTACGCGTTGCTGCTTCAGCACCGGCACCAGGCTGATGAAGGTGATCGACGCCAGGATGATGATGAGCGCCACCACCATGGTCATTTCGATCAAGCTGAAGCCGCTCGCGCGATGCCCGCGCTGTCTCGTATCTGTTTCCAGGCTTCTCATAAGCATTTGCCCTGCCCGCGGCTCTCCGCTCCGTGAAACAAGATCGTCAAACAAAATCGTGTAACTGGAATTGGTCAGCCCGGCATCTCCGGCGACCTTTTGCGCATGGCCGCCCCAATACCGGTCTGACTAACTCGATGTTAGGAACTGTCCCGTGGTACGTCAAAGTACCGGGGTACACCGGCCCTTCGTACACTGGCTTTTCGTAAGGTAATTCGGGGGGAGTTACGATCGTGCCACGCGCCGCTCGTTGGCGAAAGCCTACTCCCTTTCACCACGCCGCCGTCCCATGTTCGGAATTGGGCCGCTAGTTAAGCTGCGGTCAAAGAAAAATCCCATGAACGTCCTTGTAACTTATTCCCTGCCGACAGAAATTGAAAGATGACTGAAGTGTGACCTGAGGTGCCATCTCGAAAGGCGGAAGAAAAGTAGAAAGGACCAGAACCGATAAGGAAACGAGCATAAGAAAGAAAGTCTAAATTAAGGGCCCCCGTGACAGAGGTAACTTGTGGTTGGCTCCGACCCTCTCTTACCATACTGTCACTATGGATCTACGCGCCCTCGTCGTGTCCCCGGATCAGGACACAGCCAGCCTGCTCACGCTCATCCTGTCCGAGTTGGGGATGGCGGCGGAGCATACGTCCTCGATCTCGCGCGGGTTGGAACTCGTTCGACAGCCAGCGCTTCGACGCTATCATCCTCGACTATCGCGCCGACCAGAGTTCCGAGGAATTTCTGACGCGCTTGCGCCGGTCCGCCAAGAACCGTGCCAGCATGCTGATTGCGGTTGTCGATAGCGAGTTCAACGCCCGCCCCGTGTTCGGGCTCGGCGCCAACTTTGTTCTCTATCGCCCGCTCTCTTCGGAGCGCACGCGCATCAGCCTGCGCGCCGCCCGCGGCCTCATGCGCCGGGAACGCCGCCGCGCACCGCGCATGCCCCTCAGTTCGACCGCCAACGTCGCCTATCCCGGAGCGCCCGAACTGAACGCGGTTTTGACCGACCTCAGCGACGGCGGAACTGCGCTCCAAACCGCCAACCGGATTCCGCCCGCGTGCAAAGTTTATTTTGAGTTCGCGCTTCCCGGTCAGAATCAAGTGGTCCGCTTGTCTGGAGAGGTGGCCTGGCAGGACGCGAGCGGCCGCACGGGAATTCGTTTCCTTGACGTGCCCCAGTCATCGCGCCGCGTCATGCAGACTTGGATGCAGCAGAATAATGCCAACCCGGCAACCGGACTGCCGGCCCAATCGCCAGCCAACAAGTCGGTTGCGGCGAAGTCGTGGGCGCCCGCGTCTCGCGAAAGTTGCGAGCCGAGGCCCGAGTCACAAGATGCCAGCCTCGTCTCCAATGCCGGCAACCGCCGCGGAGAGCAGCGTTTCGCCTGCAAACTGGGAGCGGAAGTTTACCGTCTTGGGAGCGGCGTTCCCAATCGCTGCACCCTGTCGGACATCAGCGAGGGCGGTTGCTACGTCGAAATGCCATCCCCACTCACCGGGCAGTCGGGGGTGGAGATTCTGGTCCGCACCGCCGACACGAAATTGAGAATCAGGGGCCAGGTACTGGCCACCCATCCGGGTTTTGGCATGGGAGTGCGCTTCATGTTCCGCGATTCCGCCGAGCGCGAAGAAATTCTGCGCCTGCTCGCAGTCCTTTCGGCCGGCGCGTCGCTGGACGAACAACCCCTCTAATCCGGCTGCCTTCTTTCCGCTACGGCCCAGCGAAAATATTCCAACGAAAGTCTGAGCCCGCTCTCCAATTCCACTTTCGGCGTCCATCCGAGCAGTCGCTGCGCTTTCGCAATATCCGGACGCCGCTGCTTCGGATCGTCCTGGGGTAGCGCTTCGAACTTGATCTGGCTCGCCGACCCCGTCGTCGCAATCACTTTCCGCGCACACTCCAGAATCGTGAATTCTGTCGGATTCCCGATGTTCACCGGCTCATGCTCCGCGGATCGGGCGAGGCGCAGAATTCCATCCACCTCGTCGCTCACGTAGCAGAAGCTGCGGGTCTGGCTTCCGTCGCCATACACCGTAAGATTTTCACCGCGCAGCGCCTGCCACATAAAGTTCGGAATCACGCGCCCATCGTTGATTTGCATGCGCGGCCCGTAGGTATTGAAGATGCGCAGAATCCGCGTGTCCACGCGGTGATAGCGGTGATACGCCATGGTCACCGCTTCCGAAAAGCGCTTGGCCTCGTCGTACACGGACCGCGGCCCGATCGGATTCACATTCCCCCAATACGTCTCGGTCTGGGGATGCACCATCGGATCTCCGTAGCACTCCGACGTCGATGCCATCATGAATTTCGCGCCGCACCGGAGCGCCGTTTCGAGCGCTTCAAACGTCCCGTACGATCCCACTCGCAGGGTTTCGATCCCGTGTTTGGCATAGTCCACCGGGCTCGCCGGACTGGCGAAGTGAAACACATAATCGAGTGCGCCCCACTCGCCGGGCTGGCAAACATCTTTCTCCACAAACTCAAATCGCGAATCGTTGCGCAGATGCGCGATATTCGCCAGCCGCCCGGTCAGCAGATTGTCCGCCGCCACCACGCGATAGCCCTCGCCCAGCAGCGCATCGCACAAGTGCGATCCCAGAAAGCCGGCGCCTCCCGTCACCAGCGCACGTTTCTTGTTCGCAGCTTGTGGGTTCACGGCTTGTGGGTTCATGAATTCAGGCGCGCTCCCTTTTCTGTGGAAGGGCCCGGGACGGCAAATCCTCGGTCAACGCCGCCGGACGCCCCACGCTGTAATACGAGAATCCGTGCTCCACCATCACCGCCGGATCATACAGATTCCGCCCATCGAGCACGATGGGATACTTCACCAGCGTGCGCAGACGCTCCAGATCAAGCGCCGCGAACTCTTCCCACTCGGTCAGGATGAGCAGAGCATCCGCGCCGGTGGCCGCTTCATACGCATCCGCCGCAAACTCGACGCCCGATTTCAGCACCTCTTTCGCCCGCTCCATCGCCGCCGGATCGTAGGCGCAAATGTGGCAGCCCTCGCGCAGCAGTTCCTGGACCAGCAGCAGCGCCGGAGACTCGCGAATATCGTCGGTTCCGCCCTTGAACGCCAGCCCCAGCACGCCCAGCCGCTTGCCGCGGAAAGTCCACAGCACGCTCCGCACCTTGCGCAAGAACCGGTGGCGCTGATCTTCATTGATACGAATCACTTCTTCCAGCAGCCGGAAGTCGTATCCGCTCTCCTTGGCGACTGCCCGAAACGCCATCAGATCTTTCGGAAAGCACGATCCTCCGTAGCCGATCCCCGGATTCATAAATCGCGGTCCGATCCGCGAATCGGATCCAATGCCGTCGCACACCTGCTGCACATTCGCGCCCACCGATTCGCAGATCGATGCCACCGCATTGATGAAAGAGATCTTCATCGCCAGATAATGCGTTGGAAGCGTGCTTGATGAGTTCGGCGCTTTTCGTGCTGGTGACGATCAAGCGCGGCGGCGCTTTCGCTATGGCCGCTTCCGGGCGCGGAATCGCGTCGCCTCGCCCGTAATACCATCCGCTGGTCAGCGGCCCGTAGATCTGGCGCATGACCTCCGCCGCCCGCTCGCTTTCGACTCCAACCACGATGCGGTCGGGATAGAGAAAATCTGTAACCGCGGTCCCTTCGCGCAGAAATTCCGGATTCGAAGCCACATCGAACAGCGACGGGTCGGCCCCGTTCCTCATAATGATGGTGCGAATCCAGTGGCTGGTATACACCGGAACCGTGCTTTTTTCGACCACCACCTTGTACTGGTCGACGCCGCCGGAGATTTCCCGCGCCACGGACTCCACATACGACAGATCGGCGTCGCCGCGTTCGGTCGGCGGTGTTCCGACGGCGATGAATACTACCTCACTCGCGCGCGTGGCCGCCTGCAAGTCGCCGGAAAAGTTGATGCGCTCGCCGCGATGCCGCGCCAGCAACTCAGGCAGGAATCGTTCATGAATCGGCACCTCGCCGTTCCTGAGCGCGGCGATTTTCTTCTCGTCGTTATCGACCAGGACAACCTCGTGCCCCAGATCCGCAAAACACGCTCCGGTTACCAAGCCCACGTACCCCGAACCGACCACCGCGATGCGCATAGCGAGCCTTCTCTCCTTGAGTTTTCATTTGCACCTCCGGCTCGTCGGCGTGCACATATTACTGTAGCAGTCTTTCCAGCGCTGACAGCGTCTCTAACGTCAGCGCCGCGTGCACCGCGCCCAGGAATGGGAATTCGAATCTCACAACAAACCGTGACCGCCATCACTGCCCCAAGGTTCACCACGTTCCAGGACGGGCGACCTGGCCGTGTGCCGTGCCAGTTGCCTATCCCTCCTCACCATTCCTCCGCAGCATTCCTCCGCAGCAATTGACTTCCCCTTCATTTCGCGGGAAACTCGCCTCAGAGCCTGCGTTCCCCCGAATCACGGCAGGCTGCCGGAACATGATATGGTCCCGCAATCTATGCCGCGGCCCGAGTTCCGCCCTGACGATTCGCATCCTGACCTGTCCGGCCTGCTCGAGCAGCGCATCCTCGCCGGTTTCCCCCCCGACCTTGCTTTCGATTTAGTACTCAACGAACTCGTAGTGCGCGCCGCTGAAGCGACCCACGCCAGCGCCGCCGCCCTGGCGCTCGTCCGCGGCGATGAAATGGTGTGCCGCGCCGCCACCGGACATCTCGCCCCAGATCTCGGCGTCCCCCTCAACATTCGCGATGGTCTCTCCGGCGCCTGTCTTCAAACGCGTCAGCCGCAGCTTTCTGTCGATACCGAGTTCGACCCCAGGGTCGACCCCGCCGTCTCCCGCCGCCTCGGCATCCGTTCCATCCTCATCGTGCCCGTCTTCGACAGTAACGACACCAACGCTCAGTTCGCCGGAGTCCTCGAAGTTTTTTCGCACTCTCCCGCCGCCTTCTCCAACTCCGACCAGAAACTGCTCGAAGGTTTCGCCGAGGAGTGCGCCCGCGCTCGCCATGCCGCCATCGAACTCAGCCAGCGCCCGCCCACCGAGGCGGTCGTTCGGCCCGAGAGCGTCATGCCCGAGGTCATCCCGCACGATTTCGTCGCAGCCAGCCCGCGGCTTGCTCGCCGCCCTCCGTACGAAGCCTGGACCCTTGTCCTCGGAACTCTAGCGATTCTCGCCATCATCGCCGTCAGCTTCCTCATCGGTTCCCGCATCGGATGGCTTCGTGCCACCTCATCCCACACCCAGATCGCGCAGCCCCTACCCGCCGAGTCAACCCCGTCCGAGCCAATAAAATCAGGCGACACCTTGACAAAATCCACCGGGACAAAACTGGTTGCGCCAAAATCAACGACAGCAGCGCCAGGAAAATCCACCGCCTCCGCTTCCTCCGAAGACGAGCTCGTCGTCTACGAAAAAGGCAAAGTCATCTTCCGCATGAAGCCCGCTTCCACCGAGCCCGAGCGAGCGAAGAACCACGAAGCCAAGCCCGCTTCCGCCAAGCAAGCGAGCGATGCTGTGGTAGAAGCGTCGTCAACGACCAGGATGGCCACGACTAAGCTCGCCACAACCAAGATCGCCGCATCCCAAAGCGTCTGGCTGTCTCCTGAGAAAGCCGAAACCCGCCTCCTCAGCCGCACTGAGCCTGAGTATCCGCCCGAAGCCCTCGCCGCCCACCGCGCCGGCAACGTTGTTCTCGAAGTTCAAGTCGCTGAAGACGGCGCCGTGTCCTCCATCCGCACCCTCAGCGGAGATGCCATCCTGGCGACCGCTGCCGCTGAAGCCGTCCGCAACTGGCGCTATCAACCCTACCGCCTCCACGACCGTCCCGCCCGGTTCCAGACCGACGTGACCCTGAGCTTCGCCCTCCCCGACTGATCGATCGCCCGACCGGCCGATCACCACAAGGGTCCCTTGAGCCGCACGGTAGGAAAGCAATTTTGAAATTGCCAGCCGCTGTTCCAAATTGACCTGTAATCCCTTTGGACTTGTGCCATCGTGCATGTATGCATAATCACAAAAACGGCCCCAGGCAGGAATCCAATCAAGCGACACTCGCTCGCGTCAAAAAGGAAATGGATGAACCGCGCGTGGCCGCATCCGCGCGGGAAGAAGAAAGTCAACCGGAGCACGTGGCAGGAGTTGGAAAAGCTGCAACAGTCCAGCGTGGTAAAGATTAAAGATTAAAGATAAAGAGCCCCGCGCCCTCCGTGCGCGGGGAGATGCTCCCGAGGAGGAAAATAATGGCAAAGCTAACCACGTCAGTTCGCGATCGGATATCCGCAACCAAGTTCGCTTTCCCCAAGCAACGCAAGGAGCCGCTGGAAAATGCCTCGCACGTACGCAATGCGGTTGCGCGTTTCAATCAGGTGAAGGGGGTTACGGAAGCGGAGCGCCGTGCGGCGTGGAAGCGGATAGAGTCTGCCGCAAAGCGATACGGAGTGGATGTTCGAGAGCCCGGCTAGGCGGCCTCGGCTTTGGCGTCGAACTGATACGAATCGCGAGTCTTTCCGCACCCGCTTTCACCCCAGAGTCGTATGAATTGTATTGAGCAGAGCGGTTCGGCTAAAAGGCTTTTCGAGGAGAGTGATGCCGCGCTTCAACACTTCGCGCTCTGCGATCAGTTCACCGGTGTAGCCTGACATGAAGACGACTTTCAGGTTGGGGCGAGAGACGCTCAGTCGCTCCACTAATTCAGGACCGCTCATGCGGCGCATCACTACGTCGGTCAACAACAGATCGATTGGACCGGGATGCGACTCCACCCGTTCGAGGGCGGACTTCCCGTCATCGGCCTCGATTACGGTATAGCCGTGTTCCTCCAGGAGTTGTCGCGTCAAGCTGCGCATGATTTCGTCGTCTTCCACAAGCAGGATCGTAGTCCCTTGCCGTTTGGGAGCGACGGTCTCCACTTCCGACTTGGATCCAAGCCCGATTTTGTGATCCGCGCTGGGAAGATAAATCTTGAACGTCGTTCCGTGTCCCGGTTCACTGTAGACGAGGATGTGCCCGGCGCTCTGCTTGACGATGCCATATACGGTGGCCAGGCCCAAGCCAGTTCCTTTGCCCATCTCTTTGGTGGTGAAGAAGGGCTCGAAGATGCGCGACGCGGTGGCTTCGTCCATGCCGCTGCCGGTATCGCTGACCGCGAGCAGGACGTATTTTCCGGCGGCCATAGCTTGATGCTGCTCGGCGAAGGCCTCGTCAAATTTTTCGGCGCGAGTTTCGAGAATGAACTTGCCGCCACGAGGCATGGCATCGCGCGCGTTCACCGCGAGGTTCACGAGGATCTGGTCGAGCTGGCCAGGGTCGGCCTCAACCACCGCCGAGGGCGATCTGGACACAATGAGAACCTCCACATCGTCTCCCATCAGTGGGCGCAGGAGCTTGCTGATGTCCTTCAACCGCTCGTTCAGGTCGAGGATGCGGGGTTGTATGACCGGTGTCCGGCTAAAGGCAAGGAGTTGGCGGGTCAAAGACGAGCCGCGTTCAGTTGCCTTCTGGATGTTCTCGATGTAGAGCGACGGTTCGCCGGCGGGATCAATGCGATCGCGGAGGAATTCGGTGCAGGCATTGATGATCCCCAGGATATTGTTAAAGTCGTGCGCGACTCCTCCCGCCAGCCGGCCGATCGCTTCCATCTTCTGGGATTGATGAAGCTGGCTCTCAGCCCGTTTCTGGGCCGTGATATCGCGCGCAATCGCCGACGCTCCTATGATGTCGCCTTTCGCATCGCGCAAGGGAGACACGGAAATGGAGACGTCCAGCTGTCGTCCGTCTTTGGTTACCCGCACCGATTCAAAATGCTCGGTGCTTTCCCCGCGCGCAATTTTCTGCAGAATTTCTGGGATTTCATCCGGACGATCACTCGGAACTAGAAGGGAAATGTGTTTTCCGATGACCTCTTCGGGCGCGTAACCATAGATGCGCTCGGCTCCCTTGTTCCAACTGGTAATGGTGCCGTCCAGGTTTTTACCTATGATGGCGTCGTCGGAGGAATCGATAATCAGGGCCAGCCTCGACCGGTATTCGCCCAGTTGCTCGGCCGTTCTGCGATGCAGTTCTTCATTCGCCCGGCGCAGTTCTTCGGCGATTCGCTTGCGATCGCTGATGTCGCGAATCGCGCTCAGCACGAACATGCCGCTCTCCGTGGCGACCGGACTGAGGCTGACCTCCACCGGGAATTCCGAGCCATTGCGCCGTCTTCCGTAGAGATCCAGATCCGCTCCCATGCGCCGCGTCTTCGGCGTTTGCGCGAAGTTCTCGCGATGATGGTGATGCTGGCGGCGATAGCTCTCAGGGACGAGCATTTCGACTTTCTGGCCAATCAATTCGTCGCGGTCATAGCCAAATAACTCCTGGGCTTGTGCATTGACTTGAACCATCGTTCCCTCGCGATCGACGGCGATGGTGGCATCGGGAAGCGTCTCCAGGAGATCGCTGGACAGGAGAACTTCGGCCATGGTTTTGGCCGGAAGCGAGGGCGCGGGCTGCTTGTGATCAGAGGAAGGTTGCGACATGACAACTCCGCGGTTCAAACTGCCGGTCTTAAATCTATTTCGGAACCGGCTTCCCTGTAAAGGCGAGGAGCGCAAGCGATTGAATTGAAATGAGATATTCGTCTGCTTTCAGGCGATGGTAGCGCGATGGGACTGAATTGTGACGAAGTGCACAGCGCTGGCGGTCACACGTCACAGCCGGGTGAGACCGGGCATCGTAATTGTAAGTGTAAGGTTCGGCTCAGTGTGAGCTCCGACGCTCCTGGACCGAGAGCCTGGAACCCGTTCTTATTTCACAACGAGTAAGGAGCATGATCATGTTCGCCCGTACCCTCGCTTTCGAAGTGAAGCTGGAAAAGAGAGAAGAGTTCGTGAAAGTCGTAAAGGACCAGGTCCTGCCCATCCTCAAGAAGCAGGTCGGCTTCCTGGAGCTTCTGCCATTTTTCCAGACGAAGGCGAGAGTGGAGAAGGTGCTCACCATCACCCTGTGGACCACCCGGCAGGATGCCGAGCGCTATGAGAGAGAGTTCTATCCCAGGGTCCTTGACATCGTGAAGCCATTCCTGAACACGCCGGTCGAGGTGAGCTATTCCAACCTCGAGACCACGCTCTGCGATGGCTTCGTCGATGCGTTGGCGGTCTGAGGCGACGGAGGACGATCCGAATCCTTGGCGCAAATGCTCCGGTTTCTTGCGACAGTTTGAGTCCGCAAGTTAAGCGGTCGTTTCTGCGGTGGTCATGGCAACTTCTTCGTTCGCAGGCGAACCTTCTCGAACTCATACGTCCCCAAGCCGCGCTTCGCTGCCATCTGCAGATACGGGCAGCGCTGAGACCTCCAGATTCCAGTAGGCTTTGGCGACGTAAGCGTCGAGCGCCACCGGGTCGGTTCCGGCCACCAGCGTCTTCTTGAGCACGACATCTTCGAGGTTGCCGCCGGTCGGGCCGTTTCGCATGAGCACGCGGTAGCAATCGATCATGGTCAGAGTTGGGCGCACGAAGTCGGCGAGGTCGACGAGACTTTCGTCTATCTTCTGATGTAGCTGATGGCGCGGTCCACCCAGAATGCCATACCAATTCTTCATGCCCAGGGTGGTGCCGGTCAGGCTGTGATGCTTGGCGATTGGGATGTTGATGATTTTGTCGGCATTCAGGAAGGGATCGAAAACTGGCCAGTTGCGCAGAATGCTGCCCTCGAGGTCTACGTCTTTGAACCGGGCAGGATCGGGAAGGATAATCTCCGCGCCGGCGCGGCGCGCCGCCTCCGCAATGCCGGAGCGTTCGAAACACCGTTGCGGCTCGTTGCAGCTAACGTCCGTCACGATAACCCGCTTGGCGCCCGCATTCAGGCACTGCTGCACGACCTCGGCGACCACGGCGGGATTTGTATTTGCCGCCTGCTCCGGAGTGCGGTCCCAGGCGATGTTCGGTTTCACGAGAACGATGTCGGCGCGGGAGACGAAACGGCGCATGCCACCCAGTTCTTCGATGGCGTAGCGGGCCAGTTGTGCGGGATCGTCTCCTTGGAGGACGGCTATCTCGGGCAATGTCGGATCGACAGCGACCGTGTGACTGCGCTTGAGATTGATTGCCAGGGCGGCCTCGGGCCGAAAGCTGTGTTCGCTGAGCCAGAATCCCAAGCCGGCAGTGCCCGTCGGCAATTCCACCGAGACGGAGCAACTTGATGAGCGCTTCGCGACGACTTAGCACTGTGCTTTCCGTGGGCGGCATACTCGCTCCCTGCCTTTGCTTTTTGAAACAGATTAAATTCTAATTCTGCTCCGGTGGCATTGTCTGTGGCATTCCTCACATCTGCGAGTTCGTCGCGTCCCGCATTCGGGACAGAGTTCGGGAATAGGTCCGGAACCAGGGCCGCTCTAGCCCTGCTTGGATTCACCGCGGTCATCGGCCAAATTGTTCTGATGCGAGAACTCATTGTCGTTTTCAACGGGAATGAGATCTCTTTGGGAATGATGCTGGCCACGTGGCTGTTGTGGACGGCTGCCGGAAGCAGTCTGGGCAGCCGCTTCGTGCTCGGTCGAATTAGCCCTCGAATGGCAGTTGCGGCGCTCGAATGCCTGCTCGGCGTCAGCTTGCTGCCAACGGTGTGGGCAGTACGTGCGTCCAAAGCTCTTTTCCAGACCGTACCGGGCGAATTGGTCGGTCCCGTGCCGATGCTGCTCACGTCGCTCATTTGCCTGAGTGTATTTTGCATTCTCTCCGGATACCTATTCGTCGTTGCTACCCGGCTGTACGCACAGGCGTACGCACAGACGCATGGGCTTGAGCGCGGCGTCTCGCTTTGGGTCGCGTCCAGCTCGGCGTACTTGTTTGAGGCGGCTGGTTCCGCGTTGGGCGGGATACTGGCCAGCGTCGTGTTGCTGCGCTTTCTTGAGTCCTTCCAGATCGCGACTATCGTCGCGCTCTTAAACCTATGCATGGCTGCGATTCTGTTGGTCGGAGCGGGTCGCAAACGAGTCTTGGCCGTTGCTCTGGTTGGGATATGTCTGGCGGTACCTCTTCTTATATATGTTGCGCCAGCTTTGGCCAGATCTTCGCAGGCGCGCCTGTGGCGGGGATTTCACTTGTTGGAGTCCCGTAACTCGATTTATGGCAACTTAGCCGTCATCGAGACGGGCAATATTCGCAGCATCTATGACAACGGCGTGATACTAACTAATGTGCCCGATGAGGCTGCCGCCGAGGAAGCGGTTCACTACGCGCTGCTGGAGCATCCTGCGCCGAGGAAGATTCTGCTCATTGGCGGCGGCTCGAACGGCAGCGTGGTGCAGGTCCTGAAGCATCCGACGGTCGAGCGGGTCGACTATGTGGAACTCGATCCCACGCTCATCGACATGGCGCGGCAGTTCTTCTCCGCGCAGTCGGCTCCTTTTCTTAACGATCCTCGCGTGCACATTCATTACGCCGACGGCCGGCTCTATCTCAAAACCTCTCGCGACCAGTTTGACGCGATCATTCTCGATCTGCCCGATCCGCAAACCGCGCAATTGAACCGGTTCTACACGGCCGAGTTCTTTCGCTCCGCCAGCGAACATCTGGCGCCGGGAGGACTGCTCGCGCTGCAACTGCGCGCGTCCGAGGATTACATCAGCCCGGAGCGCGCCGAGTTCCTACGATGCATTCAGCGCACGCTTGCGCGAAGTCTTTCCTTATGTTCTGGCGATCCCTGGCGAGAGCATTCATTTTTTTGGCGCTCTGCGGCCCGGTCTTCTAAGCGACGACCCGCAACTGCTGATTGCCAGGCTGAAAGCACGGAATCTGCAAACTTTATATGTGCGGGAGTATTTCATTCCGTTTCGCATGATGCCGGATCGCATGGCACAGGTTCGTGAGTTGCTGCAGCCTCTGCCTACAACGCCAGTCAATCGGGATTTCGAGCCGATCGCGTATTACTTCGACGTTGTGCTCTGGAGCACGCAGTTCAAATTGGGCTACTCGCGCTGGTTCCAGGCCGCAGTGCACATCGCTTTCACCCGCATCGTCGAAGGCGCACTCGCCATTCTGTTGGGTGTGGCAATTCTTCTGGCATCTGTGCCTCGCGCGAGACGCGCCCGTGCTTCCGCGGCCTACTGCATGGCGGCAACGGGATTCACCTTGATGGCGCTCCAGATTTTCCTGTTGCTCGGATTCCAGTCGGTCTACGGCTACGTGTACCATCAGCTCGCAATTCTGATCGCGATGTTTATGGCGGGCATCGCTCTTGGGAGTTGGCTGGGCATTCGTCGTGTCCGCTCCAGCGAGAGTTCATCGTCAGCATTACCATCGCCATTCCGCGTTATGGCTGCCACTCAGTTCCTGCTCGCTCTTTCGGGGCCGGCGCTGATCTTACTGATTCGCCTGCTATCGCGGATTTCCAGCGGGACCGCGACGCTCGTGGCAGCGCAGTTTGTTTTTCCGGCGTTAGCCGTCTTGGGAGGAATGCTCGGTGGCTATCAATTTCCCATCGCAACGGAAATCTACCTTGGCGGCAGCAGTCCGAAAGCGAGCGTGGGTACTGGCGTCGGCGCACTTTATGCCATCGACTTATTCGGCGGCTGTGTGGGCGCTCTGTTGCTGAGCACTTACCTCATCCCCGTGTTCGGCTTCTCGAAAACGGCATGGCTCAGTGCGGGGGTGAACCTGGCTCCGGCGCTCCTGGCTGTGCTCCTGGCCGCGCGGGTAACCCTGGAGGCGAGAAGCGTCTCGGGCGTAGGCGTCTGGGACGGCGTGTCCCCGAACACGACGGCTGTGAACTGGAAGATGTCTGTGTTCTCATCCTTCCAGCAACCCGCGCGCATCCCTGCTTTGGCGCAGGTTTCTTCGAGGAACTTCTGCCGATCCCATTTTTCTTCCACCGGGACTTGCGGAAGCAGGATGCCCTCATGGGTGTCATCCTTCATCAGCAGGCCGTGCTGACCGACTTTGACCTGGCGAACGTCGAGCACGCGACGGAGCGGTGAGAGCACCGAAATTTCGTATTCGAGCTTGCGGCAATTCCGAGGCCGATACCGGCGGAAAACGCGGGTCGCGCAGCGCGGCGTATGTAGCCGTGTCGCGCACGGTCAGGTACAAGGGCTTCAGCGAGGACGTGTATCCGATGCAGCCGCGCAATTCTCCCGATTCTTTCAACGTCACGAACGCGCCGCGCTCCTGATTCAACATTTCGCTCGAGCTGGCATCCGCGTCGTAAAGCTTGCCTTCGCGTACCGCGTGCTCTACCGACTTGCGGGCCAGAGCCAGAAGTTCACTTCTCTCATGCACGTTCAGCGAAAACGGCACGCTTGATGAGCTTGCCGCCCGGCGTCTTCAGGAAGACGTCGGCGCTGTAACCGACGACGCGCGAATGGTCCCCTGTAACGTCGCCGGTGTTGGCGTATTTGAGCACGCGGGCTTCATTCGCTCCCATTCGTTCCGCGGCAATCATGGCTGCGACGATGGGCGCGCCGCCGCAGGCTTCCCAGACGCGTTCCTGAAAGTTCTGCGACATGCTGAAGTAGTCCCATTCCTGGAGCGCGTTCAGCGTCTTGTGGTCGATCTTCACCGCTTCATCGTAGGGGTGATAGTGCGACAGATCGGAACTGGCCAGGATCAGCGTGTCTTGCCCCTGAATCAGTTTTGCCAGGGCCACGCCGAGAGCGCGGCTGTTTTCGTAGCTCTGGTTTCCCATGACGATGGGCACCAGCGCAAAATCTCCCAACACACGCTGCAGCCACGGCAACTCCACTTCGATTGCGTGTTCGGCGCCCTCCTTGGTGGGAGTATGTCCGCGACTCGAGAGCTGGATGGTCGGACTCATTTTCGCCAACTGCGCGGCAAACGCTTTGTCCACGCGGACGGCGCCGAGCGGCGTCGCATAGGCGTCGCCATCGTAGACCGAGGTGAAATCAAAAGCTTCGAAGTGGGACGGCGCGATCACCACGACCCGCGAAAATTTGCGTCCCTTCAGCGCAGCGTAGGTGTAGGCAGCCACCGGGCCGGAGTATTGATACCCCGCATGGGGCGCGACGACTGCGAGGATGGGATCGCCGATCGGCGGCTGTGACAAAGCGGCGTGCGCCAGCATGTCGTCGATCATGGCCGTGAGCGCCTTGGGGTCGGCGGGATAGAAGCTTCCCGCGACTCCCGGCTGCCTGACCGCCTGCGGATTGCCGGCCAGGCAAGACTGCGCCGTCGCAACAAAAAAGGCCGCAATGAACCAGACCGTTGCCGAATGGATTCTGAAGCGCATTCCCAGGCTCATACGAGAAAGACTCATACGCGAAACCCTCCCCTCGCGCTTACAAAGTGCGGGAAACTCATCTTGCTAACTCGACGGCGCCTCAGCGGCTAAAGCCGCCGTCTATTTTGAGTGCTTTCGCCGCGGCTGAAGCCGCGCCCTTTCAAAACAAAGTCAAAGTCCGAGCTTTTCCGCACGTCGTTTATGCGTGCCAAATGCCCGGGATCGCCTGGCTGCAAAAAGGACAAGCGCCCTTGCGGATCAGCATCTGACTCGCCGTGAACCCCAGGCGCTCCACCACCATGCGGCGGCACTTGGGGCAGTAAGTATTTTGTGCTGGATGTCCTGGCACATTGCCGATGTACACGTAGTGCAGCCCCTCGGCGTCGGCAATCGCCTTGGCCCGCTCCAAGGTTGGAACGGGCGTGATGGGCAGATTCTTCAAAAGATATTCGGGATGAAATTGCGTGAAGTGCACGGGCACATCCGCGCCCAGGTTGGTCTTCATCCATCGCGCCAGCCCCTGGAACTCGGAGTCGCTGTCGTTGAGGGTGGGCACTACTAAATAAACGATCTCCGTCCATTTGCCCATCTTGCGCAGCGCGACCAGCGTTTCCAGCACCGGCTTCAACTCGCCGACGACGACATCCCGGTAATACGATTCCGTGAACGCTTTCAGATCGATCTTGACCGCATCCATTTTTCCGTAGGCTGTTTTCAATGCCTCGTTCTGTATGAAGCCATTCGACACGACCACGCTGCGGACGCCAGCCTCGTGTCCAGCATCGGCTGCATCCATTAAGTACTCGCTGAAGATCACCGGCTCGCTGTAGGTGTAGGCGATCGTCGGGCAGCGGTTTTGTTTTGCCATCTCGGCAACCGCTTTTGGAGGAGCATACTGGGCGGGAACCTGCTCCGGGCGCACTTGCGAGATATCCCAGTTTTGGCAGAACTTGCAGTTCACATTGCAGCCGGCCGTGGCGATCGAGAAAGCCAACGTTCCCGGCAGGTAATGAAACAGCGGCTTTTTCTCGATGGGGTCAACGTGCGCCGCGCACACGCGCGAGTGCACCAGCGAGTGGTAGGTTCCGCCACGATTTTCCCGCACACCACAATACCCTCGCTCTCGGTCTCCCACCATGCATTCGCGCGGGCACAGCTTGCACTTCACCTTTTTGTTCGGGAGCTTCTGGTAGAACTTTGCTTCGACGGTGAATTGCGAGTCGTCCGGCGCTGGCTGGGGCGACGGTGGCATGGCGTAAACGGGCAGAGCGAGACGGCTGAGGCCGCAGGCTGCTCCGGCCGCTGCTCCGGCCATGGCCGCGCATTTCAAAAACGAGCGACGACCAAGCGCGGACGCAGACGCAGAGATGGCCCTGGGCTTGGGGTTTCGTTCGGCATCCATGGTCGTGAGGCATCTTGAACCTCAATCGCGCCCTCGTTTACACGTTACTTGCCTAGACCTCAACCAGCGCGATTCGTTGCGGATCGTTCGTGCCCAATCGATGTTGCGTATCCGCCGCGGTAGCGATGTAGCGGGGCGCTCTTTTCTCGGCTTCCAGCGTCTTCAATCCCTTTTCGGCGCGTTTGCGCTCGATGATGCGCCAGCCGGTATAGTCGAGCGCCACCGGATCTTGCGACGCGATCAGGGCATTCTCTTTCCAACTGTATTGCGGCTTGAATCCCGGTCCACCTTCAAAGCAGGCCGTGGTCGCGTCACAAATGGTCAAGCGCACTTTTGTTCGGATCGCCGGCAGCATGTTCAGGTCCGCAATATATGGATTGCAACCGTTCGGGTGATATTTGTTGGGATTATGAATTACGCCGTACATGTTTTTTAACGCGATGGTGACGCCGGCGCCATCGTGATCTTTCAGCACGGGCACGTTGACGATCGCATCGCAGCGCTGCGTCAAAATCCTGGAGAGCCGGCTGCCGACACTGCCATAGGTTGCCAGGTCGTCTTCGTATCCCACGCGATCGCTGCCGAAGCATTGCACGCGGTTTCCTTCCGTAGCCACATGGAAACCGACACGCCCCAGTTCGTCGGTGTCGCGGTCCCAAATCACGATATCGCTCGCTTTGATTCCGGCTTCCTGCAATCGTTCGCAAATGGCTTCGACTAGCTGGAGATTGCTGGACAATCCTCGTCCCCCGAGCGCGTTCACCTTGATTCCCACTTTTTCCCCGGGACGAACCAGCTTTTTCCAGGGCTCGGACGGATGGTCCAGCTCGAAGAGAGTTTGCATGGCACGATCGAGCAGGCTCAGCATCCGGCCAGAATCAACCGTGGTTCCGGCGCCGCGCAGCATTGGATCGCGCGCGATCGCGACCCTCGATTTCAGGGGCAGGGAAGCGTGCTCTGCGATTCCAAGCAACCGAATCTTGTTGCGCGCGCCGAGGACGACGCCACCCGCAAAGCAATTCTTCAGGAAATCCCGCCGGCTCTTGTTGCTCCCGTCGTCCATCGTTGTTCTCCCTTGAGATAATTTACGCCACTTGCGCTGCTCTGATTATCCATACTCCAACGCGGCGGCATTTTCAGTGACCAAGAGCACACATTGTGCGATCGACCCAGTGCGATCGACCCACTTTTTGATATCCGCCTTGAAAGCCGAGTTCCTTCTTTACCTGGAAAGAATAGCCGCCTTTGATGAGTTGCGGCGCTCGCTCCAGAACCGAGAGCGGCGTGGTTAGAAGATGAAAATGAGCGGCATCAAGACAAATTCAGGTATGAAGATGCCTTCTGAGACCGGTAGCTGAAAAGAACATCCAGTGTTGCGCGACATCATGCCGCCCAAAATCAGCGCCGCCTGAAATCACTGCCTCCGAGCGCGGGCGACCTGCTACTACGGCTCGTCCGGATCTTCGATTGAAACCGGCTGGCTCTGCTTTGTAGACGTCTTCTTGGCGGCCTTTGGGCGCCTGTACTTCCCGGCGCTGGCATGGCCCGGACGCTCAACGTCGTAGTCGGTGGGCACGGGGGGGACGAGGAGGAAAGCGCCTTCGCCCAGTTGTTGGGAGCGGCGCAAGACGATCTCGGCGCGTCCGTCATAGTCCTGGACGGTTCCCTTGATTTCAACCTGTCGGCCTTCGAGCTGGCGAATGTCGCCCATTCTTTTGAGATCGGCCGGGAATACGACCACGGTGAAGGGACAGGTCTTGTCTTTGCAGAAGTTGAGGAAAGTGACGCCTTTGCTGCCGTTTTCCACGTGCAGCACGGTTCCGCTGATGCACTGGGTGGTGCCCACATGCTGGCGTGCTTCGGCGAATGAGACGCAGTCCAGCTTGGAAGTATTGCGCGCGGAGCAAACGCCGCTGATCGCAAGAACGGTCCCGAGCAAAAAAGTCAGAGTAAGGAAACGCATGATGGCTGAGGCGCAGAGAAGTGCATCCTCAGTTTCATTGTAGGCGTGGAGGGAAAATCCTATGAGAAGCAGGACGAAAATTTTCGCAGCTGCTTCCCGAAAGGGGAACTTTCAGCGCCGGGGGTCCCCAGCACGCGCGGTTTTGGCGTGATGGGGTGAAGCGCCGGGGCCGGCCCCGGCGCTGCCACAGTCGTTGCGGCGACAAGCACCGCGCGCCCCGCTACTAGCCGAAAGACTTTACCGCCGCTGCTTCGTCCTCCTTGACATCGAAGACGGTGTAGAGCTTCGTGATCTGCAGCAGGTCATGTACTTTCTTGGTGAGATTGAGCAGCTTGAGTTCGCCACCCTGGTTTTTGCAACTGGTGAAGGCACTGACCAGCTCGCCGATACCGGAGCTGTCGATATAGTTCACATCGGCGAGGTTCAGCAGGATCTTCTTCTGCCCTTTGGAAAGCAGGTCGCGCACCGTATCGCGCAGAACCACGCTGCCTTCGCCGAGGGTGATCCGGCCGCTGAGGTCGACAATCGTGACGCCATCCACCTGACGAGTACTGGACTTCATGCTCACTGGGGAGCCTCCTTAGGAGTCCGCGGGGTTGCCGTGGACGTGCTTGATCATTATAAGTTCGGTGCCCGTTTGGGAGGGGTGAATTTCCACCACATCCATGAACGAGCGTATCAGGAAAATGCCCCGCCCCGATGTCTTCAGCAGGTTGTCCGGCGCCAATGGGTCCGGAATCTTGCTGGCGTCGAGCCCTTTGCCCTGATCGCGGATAACGATGACAAGGTCGTGAGCTGTACGCTCAAACGCGAGAGTAACCTTCTTGCTCGGGTCGTAGGCATTGCCATGCAAAACTGCGTTTACAGCGGCTTCGCGCACCGCCATGGAGATCTTCATGATCTCTTCGTCGTCAAAGCCGGCTGCGGCGGCCATGCGGCTGGCCGTCTCTTCGGCGTTGTTCACCGTCTCCAGCGTCGAATCGAGCGTATAGGAGACTCGGTCTGCGGACATAGAGTGAACGGTTCCTGAGCCGGCCTTCGCCGCGCTTGCGACGGTGACGCCGGGCTCATCATGCCCGCCCGAATGCGTCGGGACGGGCGAATTGAGAGTTTGCCTGTAGGGCTCGCAAAAGTCAACGCGACACCCGCAAGCATGTCATACCACAATAGAAATGTCCCGTTGCCGTGAACGGGTACCCCGCCCAGTCGGTCAGTCAGCTGAGTGACCGCGCACCGCCGCGAAGAACCGCTTGAGCTTGCCAGCATCCAGCTTGCCATCGGTGCGCACGCCGGAACACACATCGAGCCCGAAAGGGCCCACGTCTTCAATTGCCTCGGCTACGTTCTCCGGCGTGAGACCTCCCGCCAGGAACAGCGGGACGCCGATGCGTTCGCGGATCGCACGGCTGAGGGTCCAATCGTGAGTTCTGCCCGTTCCGCCTAATTCCTTGACCGCGAGTTTCTGGTTGCCGGAATCGAGCAGGATGGCATCCACATGCGGCGCCACCCGCGCGGCCTCTTCGACGGACTCGGGACCGGTCACGTGGACGACCTGAACAATGGAAATCCCAGGCAAAGCGTCTTTCAGATCGCGATGCGTGCCGACGGTGAGATGATCGCAGATCTGGATCGTATTGGTCCGGCAGAAGCGGTGCTGCTCGACGATGTCGGCAACGCTTTGCCGGGAGGTCAGCAGGAATGTCCCGATGGCAGGCGGCACGGTCGCGGCAATCTCCGCGATCTGATCATCGCTGATGACGCCCGGCCCGCTCGGCATGTGTGAAACCAAGCCCAGCGCGGATGCGCCGCACTCGATGGCCAGAGCCGCTTCGTCAACACTGGCGATGCAGCAGATTTTTACTCGTGGCGTGCGGGTCGCTTTAGTCATTGATTCATTTAGTCATTGAGTGATTGAGTCATTGAAAACCCGCGGGAAACGTAAGGTTTTCAATGGCTAAATGACTCAATGACTAAATGATTCAATGCCCCTACTCGCCGTAAGGAACCCAGATGTTCTTTACCTGGGTGGCGTGCTCCAGAAACCAGCGGCCCTCGGCCAGCTTCGGGTTGAACCAGTCGATGGCGCGGCCTTCGTTCGTCCAAACCTGCTTCAGATTGCCGACCGACATCGCCTTGGCCGCCGCGGCGCTGGCTTCATCGCCAAAGCACCAGATGGCATCGACGTCGTCGTGTTCGGCGAGCGTCTTCAGTAGCTGCGACGTGTATCCGGTCACAATATTCAGCGCGCCACCGGGCAGATCGCTGGTGTCGAAAAGCTGGTAGAGATCGCCGGTGATAAGCGGATAGGCTTCCGACGGAACGGCGATCACCGTGTTTCCAACCGCGAGAGCGGGCATCACGAGCGAAAGAAAACCGAGCAGGGGCGCCTCCCGCGGACAGATGACGCCAATCGTACCAATGGCCTCGTTCATCGCGATGGCGATATTCCGGAACGGAGGATTGTGCACCGCGCCGTCAAACTTATCGGCCCACGCCGCGTACGAGAAGATGCGCTCGACACTAAGATCGACTTCCGCGGCAGCCTGCTTTTCGCCAACCACGGCGGCCAGACGATGCGCAATTTCATCGCGCCGCTGGGAAAGATTCTCCGCGCAGTAGTAAAGAACCTGGGCGCGATTGTGCGCGGTAGCCTTGGCCCACGATGCGGCCTTGCGCGCCGCCTCGACTGCGTTGCGGATATCTTTGCGATTGCCGAGCGGAGCTTCACCCAGCAATCGTCCGTCGGCTGCGCGCACTTCCATGCTGTAGCCGGAGTCGGGCCGCGCCTGCTTGCCGCCAATGTAGAGCTTGACGGTTCGGTCGATTGCGGAACGGTCAACATAAGGAGTACTCGCCTGTTGGTGGAGTGCCGGGCGTCCCCGCCCAGCCGCGTCGTCATTGACGGGCGAGGACGCCCGTCGCTCCATCCTTGAAGCGTCGGGTTCGTCTTCCAGTTCTGCGAGCGCCTTGTCGTTGGGCTCCGCGGGGAGTGTCGGCGCGCTCTTGAACCATGCTGGCTCCAAATATTCGAGCAGACCTTCGCGTCCGCCCTCGCGTCCGTAACCGCTCTCGCGATAGCCGCCAAAGCCGCAGGAAGCGTCGAACAGGTTGGTGCAGTTTACCCAGACGACTCCGGCCTTGAGTTGCGCGGCAACATGCAGAGCAACGTTGACGCTCTCGCTCCAGACGCAGGCGGCCAAACCGTAAACCGTATTGTTGGCCAGTTCCACCGCTTCTGCGGGCGTGCGGAACGTCATTGCCGCCAGCACCGGGCCGAAGATTTCCTGCTGCGCAACAATCGACGTCGGATGCACGTTGCTCAGAAGCGTTGGCGGATAGTAGAACCCGCGCGCCGGCAAGGTGACCTGCGGCTGCCAGCAGGTCGCGCCGTCCGCCACGCCCTGATCCACCAGCTTGCGGATGCGGTCGAGTTGCACCTGCGCCACGATGGCGCCAATGTCAATCGCTTTGTCGAGCGGCGCGCCGACGCGCAGAGTGCTCATGCGATCCTGGATTTTGGCGATCAGAGTTTCGGCAATGCTTTCTTGCATCAGCAGGCGGGAGCCCGCGCAACATACCTGCCCCTGATTGGACCAGATTCCGTCGACGAGGCCTTCGACTGTGCTATCGAGGTCGGCGTCTTCAAACACGATGAATGGAGATTTTCCGCCGAGCTCAAGCGAAAGGCGCTTGTGGCTCGTCGCGGTAGCGGCGCGAATGGCGCGTCCGACCTCGGTCGATCCGGTGAACGCGATCTTGTCCACGTCTGGATGCTTGACGAGCGCCGCGCCGGTTGAGCCGTCTCCGGTGACGATGTTGACTACACCGGCGGGCAAGCCAGCTTCCTGGCATAATTTCGGCGAAGGCTAGCGCGGTCAGCGGCGTGAATTCCGCCGGCTTCAACACCACGGTGTTTCCTGTCGCCAGAGCCGGCGCAATCTTCCACGCCAGCATCAGCAGCGGAAAATTCCAGGGGATGATTTGACCGACGACCCCGCACGGAACGTACTCGGGGAACTCCTGGTCCAGAAGTTGCGCCCAACCCGCATGATGATAGAAATGTCGCGCTACCAGCGGAATGTCGATGTCGCGACTCTCGCGGATGGGCTTGCCGTTGTCCATCGTCTCAAGAACCGATAGCAGCCGCGAATGCTTCTGCACCAGCCGCGCGATGGCATAGAGGTAGCGCGCGCGAGAATGTGAAGAGAGCGCCTGCCATCCAGAAGACGCCGCCCGCGCGGCTTTGACCGCGGCGTCAACATCAGCCGCCGACCCTTGCGCGACCGACGCGAGTTTCTCTCCGTTCGACGGATCGACAGTGTCGAAGTACTCTCCCGCTGCGGGTGGCTGCCATCCGCCGCCGATGAAATGTTGGAAGCGGTAGCCATGGCGCTCCAGCCAGGCCGCTGCTTCTTTCGAATCTTCTGGGGCGGGGCCGTATTCCATACTCACGAATTTTTCAGCAATGCTCATTTGGCGTTTGCTCGATTCCTTCTTCGGACTAATACCGCGACCGCGTGATTGCTACTGCTGTCGATCCAAGCTTGCTGGCGGAGAGTCGGGTGTCCTCGTCCGGTTGGACGGGCGGAGACGCCCGTCCCTCCACTTCTGCTCGCAACTTATGCCATCGGATGCCGATACTCGGCCGAATACCGCCCGGTCGCATGATGCTCCAATTGCCGCTCGATGTCGCCCAGCAGGCCGCTGGCGCCGAGGCGAAACATTTCCGCCCGCAGCCACGATGGGCCCAGTTCCTCTTTAATCATCGCCAGCCAATCGATCGACTGCTTCGCCGTGCGGATGCCGCCCGCTGGCTTGAAACCCACCGCCATTCCGGTTTGCTGCGCGTATTCGCGGATGGCGCGAGTCATCACCAAGCCCACTGGCAAGGTCGCGTTCGTCGGTTCTTTACCCGTGGAAGTCTTGATGAAATCAGCGCCCGCCATCATGGCCACCACGCTCGCGCGCCCCACGTTGCGCAGCGTCAGCAGGTCGCCGGTTCCGAGGATCACTTTCATGCGCCTGGATCCACAAGCTTGCTTGAACGCCGCTACCTCGTCGTAGAGCGCCTGCCAGCGCCCGCCGAAAACATGCGCTCGGGTGATGACGACGTCGATCTCATGAGCGCCCGCCTCCACCGATCGGCGAATCTCCGCCACCCGCTCCGTCAGCGGCGACAGGCCTGCGGGAAAACCGGCGGACACGGCCGCGACATGCACCCCGCTGCCCTCAAGCGCGTTCAAAGCCGTTTCCACAAACGTGTGATAGACGCAGATAGCGGCGACTTTTATTTGCAACTGCTCGATCCCAAGCTTCTTTTCAATTTCCTGCTGGACGGGGTGCCGGCCCTTCGCGCACAAACGGCGAACGCGCTCCTCGGTGTCATCGCCGGAAAGAGTGGTCAGATCCATGCACGCGATCGCGCGCAGAAGCCACGCCGCCTGCCATTCTTTTTTCACCGTTCGTCGCGCGACCTGAGATTGGGCGCGGCGCTCGACCGCGCTGGTGTTGACTCGCACTTCGCGCACCCAATCTAAATTGAGAGGAATACCGGTATTCGGCAGCAGAGGCTGCCCGGAGAGAATCGCAATCGCGCCGCCACTGTGCAGTTCGTGGCGCGCGTCGTCTCGACCGCCGTCATTTGAAACGCGGTGGGCGATGCTCGGAAAGTCGTTGCGTTCGACCGGCATCAAGTACTCTTCGCAAACACGCTTTGCGGTTCGATTGTACGGCGGACTCGCTGAAAGATGCATTTCCCGGTTTTGCCTTGACACTGGGGATTTGCACGACTACGCGCGGCGCGATTCCTAAATCCTGCAATCTGCAATCTGGAGGTCGGTTCTGATCGTCCTGGGCGAAGCGAAGGGCCCATGTGTTTGAATTCGCTGGATACGCGTGACTCGAGCTGTTGCCGCGTTACAGTCTCTGAAAATCTCTACTGTCGAAGCCGGTCAGGCGTTACAATTGCCCACTTAATCTACAGCGAAATTGGTTTGGGTATGCTAAAGACGAAGGTGCCTGCTGCCATGCGCGAACGGCTGCTACGTTCGGCACGCAAAGTCATGAAGAACGCGTATGCGCCCTTCTCGAATTTTAGAGTGGGCGCGGCCATCCTCACCTCAAAAGGCCAAATCTTCGTGGGCTGCAACGTCGAGAACTCTTCCTACGGGATGACCAACTGCGCCGAGCGTACCGCCATTTTTTCTGCGATCGCCAAGGCCGGTCCAGAACTTGAGATTCAGGCCGTCGCCGTCGTCAACGACCATGGAGTGCCATGCTCGCCCTGCGGCGCGTGCCGCCAGGTCATCTACGAATTCGGGCCGCGTGCCATTGTTTTCTACCAGGGCGAAAAAGGCCCGAAGCAAAGTCTCATTACCGATCTTCTGCCGGAGGGTTTCCGCCTCAAGTGAGCCTGACGAGTATGTCGCAATCGCCGTTCCGCGTCATCGATCTCATCCGCAAGAAGCGCGATGGCGGCGCATTGTCCGCCGCTGAAATCGAATACCTGGTCGAAGGATGCACTGAAGGCAGCATTCCCGACTATCAGATGGCGGCGTGGCTCATGGCAGTCGTGCTGCGCGGAATGACGCGCGAGGAAACTGCCGCGCTCACGCACGCCATGCTGCATTCCGGCGAAGTTCTCGATCTCAGCTTTCTGCCTGCGAAAAAAGTGGATAAGCATTCCACCGGCGGGGTTGGCGACAAGACCTCGCTCGTGCTTGCCCCGCTGGTTGCGGCCGGCGGCCTCTTCGTGCCCATGATCAGCGGCCGCGGATTGGGCCACACTGGAGGCACGCTCGATAAGCTCGAATCCATCCCCGGATTTCGCGTAGATCTGACGGTGCCCGAATTCCATCGCGTTCTCAAGGCCAGCGGATGTTCCATGATCGGCCAGACCGAGAAAGTCGCTCCGGCTGACCGCAAGTTGTACGCGCTGCGCGACGTGACCGGCACGGTCGAAAGCCCGTATCTCATCTGCGCCTCCATCATGAGCAAGAAGCTGGCAGAGGGCACCGACGCGCTCGTGCTCGACGTGAAGACCGGCTCCGGCGCGTTTATGAAAAAGGAGGAAGACGCCGTCTTCCTTGCCGAACTCATGGTCGAAACTGGCGAGGGCATGGGCAAACAGATGGTCGCGCTCATCACCGACATGAACCAGCCGCTCGGCCACATGGTGGGCAACGCGCTCGAAGTGCAGGAGTGCATCGAGGTGTTACACGGCGGCGGACCGGTGGATCTGCGCGAGCTCTGCCTCGATTTGGCGGCGTGGATGTTCCACCTCGGCGGCGCTTCCAAGACGGTCGCGCAAGGCAAGCAACTCTCTGAGCAGATCATCGCCTCCGGCCGAGCTTTTGAGCGCTTCCGCCATATGGTCGAGTTGCAGGGAGGCGACATCGGCGCGATCGACGATCCGACGCGGCTTCCGGGCACCGGTTACTCGGTGGATGTGCCCAGTTCCCAGGCCGGATTTGTGACTGCGATCGCGTGCGAACAGGTCGGCACCGCCTGCGTCATTCTCGGCGGAGGCCGCGAACGCAAAGAAGATTCCGTCGATCCCGCCGTCGGTATTGTCGTTCACAAGAAAGTTGGCGACAAGGTGTCTGCCGGCGAGCCGCTTTGCACGATTCATTGCCACTCTGACGCGCAGGCCGCGCACGCAAAAACGTTGCTGGAAGAGAGTTATCGGATTGCGGCCGCACCGCCCGCGCACAAAACATCCTTGATTCATCGTGCGATTTACAAAGAGGAATACTGATTTATAAAGGGGACGAAGATGGGACGTTTTACTGGCATTCTCGGTCTCTTAGCCATGTTAGGCCTCGCCTACGCCTTCTCCACCAACCGCCGCGCCATCAACAAGAAGACGGTTGTCTGGGGCCTCGGTCTGCAAGTTGCCTTCGCCATTTTTGTGCTGAAGATTGAGATCGGCCGAGTGCTTTTCCAGAAGGCCGGAGACGCGGTGACCCGGCTCCTCGGCTACGCCTTCGCCGGCTCGCAATTTGTCTTTGGCGATCTCGGCAAACAGGGCTCGCACCTCGGTTTTTATTTTGCATTCCAAGTTCTGCCGACGGTGATCTTCATCTGCGCCCTCTTCGCGGTGCTCTATTACCTGGGCGTCATGCAACTGGTAATCAAGGCCGCTGCTTGGCTGATGATCCGGCTGATGGGGGTGAGCGGCGCGGAGTCTTTGAATGTGGCCGCCAGTATTTTTATGGGCCAGACCGAGGCGCCGCAGACGATTCGGCCTTTCCTGCCCGACCTCACGTATTCGGAGTTGATGACGGTGATGACGAGCGGCATGGCGCACGTTTCCGGCAGCATCATGGCGGCTTACATCGCTTTCGGGATCGAGCCCAAACACCTGCTGAGCGCCGTCATCATGACCGCTCCCGGCACACTCCTGATGGCCAAGATGCTGGTGCCCGAGACCGAAGTGCCCAGAACCGCGGGCCGTGTCGCGATGAGTGAAGAAGAAGTAGAGCTGGAAAAGAACGAAAATCTGCTGGGCGCCATCGCGCGCGGCACCACCGACGGTTTACACATGGCGCTGAACATCGCCGCCATGCTGATTTCGTTCCTGGCCTTAATCGCCTTGCTCGATGGCATCATGGGCGGAATTCACGCCCACATGGCATGGTTTCCCTCAAGCCTCGAGACCATACTCGGCGTGTTGTTTGCGCCCATCGCATGGGTGATTGGAATTCCCTGGCATGACTGCCGTCTGATTGGCAATCTTCTGGGCGTACGCATGGTGCTGAATGAACTGGTAGCGTTTTCCATGCTGGGCCCGCAAAAGGCCGTACTTGATCCGCGCTCGTTTACGATTGCGACCTTCGCGCTCTGCGGGTTTGCGAATTTGAGCTCGATCGGAATTCAGTTGGGTGGCATCGGAGCGCTCGCTCCCAACAAGCGAGGCGAACTGGCCCGGCTGGGCATTCGCGCCATGCTCGCCGGAACCATGGCCAACCTGATGTCGGCTTCGATTGCCGGCATGCTTCTGTGAGGAGACGGAAATCAGGCGCGCGTCTGAGTTAGTTTTTCGAGGATTTCGTCAGTAGTGACCAGCCTCGCTCCGAGGCTCTGTAATTCAGCAAGTGTCTTGTCTCCAACTTCCGGCGCTAAGGTTTCAATCGCATCCCGCACCACCGCTACCCGCCGCTTGCGCTGCAGCAGTCCCTTGACCGCGCAACTGACGCAGTATTCCGTCACCACTCCAAACACCACAAATTCCGCGGCGTTTCCTAAACGTTCCACCAGATCGTTCGCATGGCAAGTCTCAAAAATATCCAGCGTCTGCTTCTCCAGGATGATTTGCTGGTACTTGAAAAGATCCTCTGGCAACTTGGCGTGGACATCGTTTTCCACCCGAACGAAGTTCTCCGCCAGCGCTTCTGGAACAAACTCCGCTCCAGTTGTGCCTTTCAGGCAGTGCGGGGGAAAGCGCTCGAACTCAGGATCATTGGCCGGATGAAAGTCTCCATGCGAAACCAGAAAAACCGCGCCGCGCCGCGCCGCGTCCGTCAGCTTGCGGATGTTGGGCAGAAGCTTCTCGGCTCCCGGAACGTAGAGCTTGCCGCCGGGCAGCACAAAATCAGCCTGCACATCCACTTCCCAAAAAATGTAATCGCGAGATCGCATTCCACGCTCCGTCGTCTGGCCGCTTGTAACAAGTCATCTCATAATGGATCGAAGAAGTAAACCGCGGGTTTCCTCAGGGGGTGGACGGCGAAGGATTTGATGGCGCGCACACCCAATCATCGCAAAGAACGCAACGAGGGGCACCCGCAGCCCGCACCCCGGCGCAGAATTTATTTGCTCCGGTATTCGGGGTGTGTAATGCTGTTCCACGCAAGCAGATCGAGTAACACGGGAGAGTGCTGATGCGAAACGGATTTCTTCTTGCCCTGATTGTTTCTTGCTCGCCGACCCTCTGGGCCGCCGATAACATTACGCCCCTCAACGTCAAGGAGGGTCTCTGGGAAATGACCATGACCCATTCCATGACCGGGATGCCGGCGGTGCCGAACATCCCTCCCGACGCTCTTGCCAAGCTGCCACCGGAGCAGCGCGCCCGCGTGGAAGCCATGATGAAGGGTGGGCCGAACGTCCAGAAAGTCTGCATCACGAAAGAGAAACTTGAAAAGCATTCCGCTTTCAGCAACAACCGCGGGGATTGTACCCGCACGGTGGTGAATTCCACGGGCAGCAAGTTCGAAGCGAAGTTCCACTGCGAGGATAAGCAGGCGACGACCGATGGCACGCTTGTCGTGGAAGCCCTGAGTTCCGATGGCGTCAAGGGAACGATGCACTCTGTTACCAACACCAACGGCCATGCTATGAACATGGACTTCACCTTCAGCTCGAAGTACCTGGGTCCGGCTTGCGGAGACGTTAAGTAGAGTCCGCGAAGATGTGAGGGCGCGCACACCCACTCATTGCAAAGAACGCGGTGAGTGGGGCGCCCTTTTTGATCATGTTCGGCGACAAAGAAAGCGCGCGCAGCGGGCAGGCTGCGCGCGGAAAGAGAGACTTTCGGGTTAGCGGCCGGCAGCCATAGCCATCGCTTGTGGCTGGGTCTGTTCGGCTCGGCCCACGTACATCTTGTACGACTGGTATACGGCGAACAGCACTGCCATCAGAGCTGCCAGCGTTGTCAGTCCGCTTATCGTGGTGAAGGTGTAGGCGATGGCAGTCAATCCCGCACCGATTACGTAGTTCGGGAACGACCACAGAAAGACTTTGTGCCAGAGGACAAAAGGATTGCCGCCTTCTGTCAGACCGATGATGCTGGCAACCGGCGCCGTGTTGGCCAGGAAGTAGGTGACGGCGGCCAGAAGCAGAGACATCGTGTGTGCTGTGGCGTGGGCTCCAAAGATGTGGCTGTGGTAGGCCAGATAGGCGAGTGCGGACGCGTTCAGCAGTGTGCAGGCATTAAATACAAATTGGATTGGTTTCGTTTTATTCCCGCCGGACGTGTAGGACTGCGCGAGCGCCGCCGTTACGGCCACGAGCAGGCTCGCGAACAATCCCAGTTGCGCGACTCCCAGAAGAATGACGGGCAGATTTCCCGACATCGAACTCGCCATCCCAGGCAGCTTCACCTTGAAGCGCGAACTCAGCGCGGCTGCGGCTACGAGGAGCAGCAACTGTGGCCAGGCTTGCGTTTGCCATCCGACTACGCCGATCGACAGGGCGCACAGACTCGCAACGGCCACCATTCCGATCATGACTTTGGCTTTGATTGGTAATGTGTTTGTCATGGGCAGTCTCCGAATATGGTTTCAGTCGGATTGTCTAGTTGTCTCCATCGTCGCCGGTGTCAAGTGCTGCCGTCGCACTCGCGGCCGTTGAAGTGGCACCCCAGACTACGCTGTAGCCAGAAACGGAGGTTGACCCCCAGACAACGCTGGTGGCTCCCCATACCACCGAAGTGCTTGAAATCAGGTTCGAACCCCAAACCACTGAAGTTCCCCAGACCACCGAAGTCGCACCCCAAACCACGCTGCTGCCAGCGAAAACAGAGTCGGGGGTAGTATTCGCGACAGTGACAGTATTGTTCGAGTTAAAGACTGCGGTCGGGGAAAGCGCTACTCCCGTGGCGAGGTCGGTATTGTCAAGAGCGGCGTCGATATCCAGATACCCCGCTCCATAGGTGAATAGGTCGTACTCGTTGTTGTAAAAGTTTCCGTTGCCGTCGGCTGACGACGAGAATTGCCCGAAGCCTTTCCATGCTGTCTTCATCAAGCGCGCTTTCACTTGATCAGGGGTCAAGGCGGGGTTCTGCTGCAACATGAGGGCCACCGCACCGCTCACGACCGGCGTTGCCATGCTGGTCCCGCTCAAGACAAAGTACTTTGAAGTTCCGCTGCTCGGGTTAACTTCGTACTGTGGATAGTTTTTGTCCATCGTGCTGCCACTAACACGCAAGGAGACCAACCGGTTTCCCGGCGCGACCAGGTCCGGTTTCACAATGTGATCGATCGCGGTCGGACCTTTGGAACTGTAGCTGGCAATCGTATCGTCGACCCGCGTCGGGGTATCCAGAGTCCTGGTTGCCCCCACGGTAATTACGGCGGGATCGTTCGCCGGAACGCCGATGGTGGCGAAGCCGTTCGTAGGCCTGTAGCGCCCACTGTTGCCCGCAGCCACCACCACCACAATGCCGGCCTGCCAGGCGGCTTCCACTGCCTGGTCAACCGGGTCGAGGGTGTAGCTCTCGAACACCGGACGTCCCAGCGACATGCTGAGCACGCGAATATTGTAAGTACTTTGCAGTGCGATCGCCTGTTGAATGGCGGCGATCACCTGGCTGTCGCTGCCCGATCCGTTCTGGTCCAGCACGCGCAGGTTGATAAGGTTGACGTTAGGAGCCATGCCGGCATACGTCGCCGCATAGCCATTGGCTGTGCCGGAACTGGCGCCCGAGCCACCGATCAAGCCCGCCACGTGGGTTCCGTGCCCGAACTTGTCCGGTGTCGTTTTGTCGCTAGCCACAAAGCTCTGGCTATACACTACGCGGCTGGCACCGGTAGCGTCGTGCAGATCGGGATGATCGGCAATTCCGCTGTCAATGACGGCCACGCCGACGCCGGTGCCATCCAGCGCAAACTGCGACGCCGCGACATCGGCCGTCGATCGCAGTCGCAAACTCCTCGGGTGCGGTAGTCATGCTTAACGGACGGTCTGGGGTGATGTAGACGACGTTAGGTTCTTTTTCCAGTGTCGCCAGCATGCTGACGGGCACGGTCATCGTCACCGCGGTGATCGTCGGTAGCTTCCACCGGACGGTTGCGCCACACGACCGCCTGGTCTTCAAGTAACCAGTGCTGGGCATCTTGCGGAATTGAACGTTGACGGTCACCATGCCGTTCGCGCCTACCGCTGACAGGAGGTCTCTGGAAAATTTACTAGGTGCGGGCTTGGCATGGGCGTAGGACGGTATTGCCGAAAGGAGCAATAGCGTCAGTCCGAGAACCCGGCCCCAAGCAGCGCTGAAAGCTGGTGAATTGAGCAGACGGCCTTCGCGGACGTTTGGGATCTGCGACTTTTCTCTATTTTTCATAAAAGTTTTGGCGGCGCTTTCGATGGACGTATAGCGCGTCCTTCGTGCCTGGCCTCTTATGGGCAATCGCGAGGCCAATCGTAATGGAGCTAAGTGTATTAGGTACAATGACTTGCATAGTTAACGGCGGTGCAACGCGAAGGGACAACTTGGCCCAACGACCGGGCTCGATGCCGCTGCCGAGTCCGTAACTGATTGAAACAAAAGATGGGCCAGTCGGGTGGGCTGCTTTGGGACAAAGTGGCCCGATTTGTAGAGTCAGTTCTCAGTTCCCGGTTCTAATTTCTCGTTTGAAGAACTCGGGCTGTGACTGAGAACTGAGAACTTCTACGTACGTACCGCGCAAACGGACAGGGAAGACGGCTATGCGTGCGCCGGGCTCGGAGCGAGCACAGGACGCAAAGGGGCGCTCAATCCGCGCATCACGCGATCGAATTGCGGGAGGTCGAGAGACTGGGGGCCGTCGGAAAGCGCGCGCTCCGGACAGGGATGGACCTCGACGATGATGGCGTCCGCTCCGACGGCAATGGCCGCGCGCGAGACCGCTCCAATCAGGCTCTGCTTGCCGGTGCCATGCGACGGATCGGCCACTACCGGCAGGTGCGAGAGTTCTTTGGCGAGGGCGACGGCGGCCAAGTCAAAAGTATTTCGCGTAGCGGTTTCGAACGTCTTAATTCCGCGCTCGCAAAGGGCAACTTGATCGTTTCCTCCGGAGAGCAGGTATTCCGCCGCCAGCAGCCATTCCTTCACCGTGGCCGAGGGTCCACGCTTGAGCAGAATCGGCTTCTTGACGGTGGCGAGCCTTCGCAGCAAGGCAAAATTCTGCATGTTGCGCGCGCCGACCTGAAGCATGTCGGCGTATTCGCAGATCAGGTCCACATCTTCCGTGCTCATGACCTCAGTCACCACCGGGAGGCCAGTGAGTTCACGAGCTTCGCGCAAGATCTTCAGCGCTTCAATTCCCAGGCCCTGGAACTCGTACGGGGAGGTACGCGGTTTGTAGGCTCCGCCGCGCAGCATGGCAGCGCCTGCGCGCTGCACACCTTGGGCAGTCTCCAGCAACTGCTCGCGCGACTCAACCGAGCAGGGACCGGCAATCACGACCACGTCGGGGCCTCCGATCTTTACCCCGCGAACGTCAACCACCGACGGCTGCGGCCGCGTTTGACGGCTGACGAGCTTGAAGGGTTGGGCGATCGCGACCACGTTGTCCACTCCGGGAGCAACCGAGAGGGCCTCGATTTCATGGCGGCGACCACCGCTGCCGACGGCGGCAACGATGGTGCGTTCGGTGCCACGCGTGACGTGAGGCTGGAATCCAGCTTCGCGGATGCGTTGAATGATGTGGTCGATCTGTTGTTCGGTGGCGCTGTCGGACATGTTCACAATCATGGCGATAACCTTTCATTTCCCGTCACAAAACAAAAGCCGCGATTCTATCGCGGCTTTGGCGGAATCTTTGAGCTGTCTTTATTACCCGGGTGACTGGCTCCGATCCTGCACCTCCGCCGCGAATGGAAACCAATAGCGGCTAAACAGGCGGAAGATGCTAAATCGAGTCATAGAGATATTGAACCGGAATGCCTACATACTACCGTCTTTTGTCTTTCAAAACTGGTGCAACCGAATTTATTGCAGGGAACTGGCAACACTGGAGAACGCGTTGTTGGCGTTGCCCCCGATCAGACGCACAGTGCCGATCACCAATACCAGGATGACGGCGAGCATGACGGCATATTCAGCAATGTCTTGTCCTTGTTCGTCCGTCCAAACATTGCGGAAAAACTGAACCATAGATCCTCCGGGCCCCGCGAATAGATTTCCAGGAAAACTGGTGTAAGTAATAATGCCCACTCGGACGGCGATTGTCAATCGCAACCAGGGCTTGTTTTTCCACTGCCGGTGCTCGCGGCTGAAGCCAGAAAGTGAGCCATGGGCAAGGGTTACGGACCCGCCATAAACCCACGGCTCTTACGTTGGCAAGCCAAAGCTACCGTTCTGTCGCGGGATAACCTGCCGATAGTTCCGGGGCCGCTCGATCGCTTACCAGTTGGCGGGCGGAATGCGCGGCGTAATCGAGCACGCGTCCCGGCAGCACTCCGAGGTAAAGCGTAAGCAGCACGCAAACTGCAATGGCGAGCGCTGCCGCGGCAGGCACAGGAGTAACTGGAACTTCGCCGCGCGGCTCACGCATGTACATCATGACGATGATACGCAGGTAATAGTAGGCCCCTACGGCACTATTCAGCACGAGTATGATCGCCAAGCCAACCAGATTCGACTTTAGCGCCGCACTTAACACGTAGAACTTCGCGAAAAAGCCGCCTGTGATCGGAATCCCGATCAAAGACATCAGGAAGAATGTGAAAGTCGCGGCCAGCACGGGGGAGCTCTTGCCGAGGCCCGCGTAATCCTCGAGCGTGACGTACTTTTCGCCCACGTTCGCGAAGTGGGTGACGACGGCAAACGCGCCTACGTTCATCGCCGCATACGCGGCCGTGTAGAACATCGCCGCGGACGTCCCCAGTTCCGGTTGTGCGGCAAACGCGACTAGCAGATAGCCGGCGTGGGCGATCGAAGAATAGGCGAGCAGGCGCTTGACGTTGTCCTGCACCAGGGCGCAGACATTTCCGAGCGTCATGGTAAGCGCGGCCGAGACCCAGATCAGCCAGAAGCGTCCGGGTGCGTTCGCTTCGAACATGACGCGCAGCAAAATCGCGAAGGCTGCCGCCTTGGGGCCGGTGGACATCAGGCCGACGATCGGAGCGGGTGCGCCTTCGTAGACGTCCGGAGCCCATATATGGAAGGGCGCAGATGCGACCTTGAAGGCCAAGCCCACGAACATGAACGCCGTAGCAACATACGCCAGAACCGGTACGGGTGCGCCGCCGGAGTGCAGAGCCTGGCTGATCGCGTCAATGTTGGTAGAACCGGTCGCGCCGAACATGAGCGCAACACCGTAGAGGAAGAACGCGGTGGCGAACGATCCCAGCAGAAAATATTTCAGCGAAGATTCGCTGCTCGAAGCTTCGCGCCGCCGAAAACCCGCCAGCACGTAGGTCGAGATCGAGGAGATTTCGAGGGCGATAAAAATAAGTACAAGTTCGATCGCGGACGACATCAGGCACATGCCAACCGTGCCGAACAGGATGAGGCCGTAGTACTCGCCGGCGCGGATGCGCTGCACCCGCAAGTATTCGAAAGAACTGAGGATGACCACCGCCGCAATTGCAATCACGAGAAAGTGAAAGAAGACGCTGAAGCCTTCCACGCGAACCATGTTCCAGAATGCGGTTCCGGGATACTGCGCCATCCAGGCGGTCGACGCCAGCGCGGCCAGGGTACCGATCAGTGCGATCGTGCCGAGCGATTGGTGACTGTTTTCTTCGTCGAGCAAGGGATCGACGACCATGACCAGCATGCCGAAGAGTGAAAGCACCAGCTCCGGCAGGATGCGCATGTAGTCAGCGCCTGGCGGCGGCATGGAAGTCTGCACCTGCGCCAGCAAAGCCGGTAGTGAGTGCGCGAACGCCGTCATGGCCATCATTGGCCCACCACCTTGCTGACCAATTGGGTGAAGGGGGCGAGCGCTGCTTGCACCGCCGGATCAATCGCGCCGAGCCACACCAGGGGCGCAACGCCCATCACCAGAGCGGCAACCGCAATCGGCCAGAGTGCAGCTTTCTCCCGCAAGGTGAGGTCGGGCAGCGTGTTGTTGACTTCGTGCTTCACCTTGCCGAAAAAAACGCGCTGATACATCCAGAGCAGGTAGCAGGCGCTCCAGATCACGCCGGTCGCCGCCAGAACCCCATAAATAGGCCGCGCCTGGAAGGCTCCGCTCAGCACCAGGAACTCGCCGATGAAACCGTTCAGCAGCGGCAGTCCGATCGAGGCCAGCACGGTGACCAGGAAGAACGTCGCGTACTTGGGCATGGGTGTCGCCAGTCCGCCAAACTCGGCGATCTCGTAGGTGTGGCGGCGTTCGTAGAGGATGCCCGCCAGCATGAAGAGCCCGCCGGTGGCGACTCCGTGCGCCAGCATGACGAAGACGGCTCCATTCAGGCCGGCGGTGGTGAAGCTGAAGATTCCGAGGACGACGAATCCGAGGTGGCTGACCGAGGAGTAGGCGATCAGCTTCTTCATATTCGGCTGAACCAGCGAGACCAGCGCGCCGTAGATGATGCCGATCAGCGCCAAGACCATGATCCAGGGCGCGTTGCGGCGCGCCTGCTCGGGAAAGAGTCCAACGTCGAAGCGCAGCAGGCCGTAAGTGCCCATCTTCAGCAGCACGCCCGCCAGCAGCACCGATCCCGCGGTGGGCGCTTCCACGTGCGCGTCGGGCAGCCAGGTGTGAAGCGGGAAGATGGGGACCTTTACCGCAAAAGCGATGAAGAAGCCGAGGAAGAGCCACAGCGAGGCTGGTTCGAAACCCGGCACGCTTCCGCTGCGAATCGCGTTCTGGATGATGACAAAATCGAAGCTGCCAGTCTTGGCGTAGAGCCACACCATCGCCGCCAGCATGAACATCGAGCCGATCATGGTGAACAGAAAAAACTTTACTGCGGCATAGACCTTGCGTCCGTGGCCGTACATGCCGATCAGCAGCGCCATCGGGATCAGCGTCGCTTCCCAGAAGAAGTAGAACAGGAACAAGTCGAGCGAGGTGAAAACGCCGATCAGAGCCGTCTCCAGGATGCAGCAGCAGAATGAAGAATTCCTTCACCCGCTCGTGAATCGAATGTCCATGAAATCAACACGCACAGGGGAGTGAGGAACGTAGTCAGCACCACCAGCCAGACGGAAATTCCGTCAATGCCCATGTGGTAATGAATGTTGGGGGACGTGATCCAGACTTTGTCGATCTCGAACTTGAACGCGCCGAGTCCACGATGCAGGTGTACCGGCAAATGCAGCGAGGCGACAAATGCCAGTAATGAGATGACAAGGGCAAATAGCCTGATGTCGCGGTCGCGGCGCGGGATCAGCAGAATCAGCAGCCCGCCCACGGCAGGAATGAAGGTCACCAGCGAAAGAATGATGGGACTGAGGCTTTCCATATTCATCGCACTCCCATCCAGACCATGTAGGCGATCACCACTGCCCCTCCGGCCGCGACCCAACCGGCATATGAACGCAGATTGCCCGACTGCATATGGCGCAGGGAGTCGGACACTTCACGCGCGGCATGGGCCGACTCGTTCACCGACGCGTCGATCACTCCCTGATCAACGTCATGCCAGAGAATCGTGGTCGAGCCATCGATGACCGGCTTGACGAAAAGGACGGCGTAAAGTTCATCGATGTAGTACTTGTTGGCGACGGCCTGGTAGAGCCCGCCCAGACTGGCGGCGATGCGCGCCGGCAGTTGCGGGCGGCGGCTGTAGAGCAGATATGCCAGCAGCCATCCGAGGCCAGCCACGCTAATGGAAACAGCCATTAGCAGATACTCGAGCGTGCGGCCAGCGGCTTCGTGAGAAGCGCCTTGCACAACTTCACTCGCTCCCCGAAAAACGGGGGCCAGAAAGTGTTCGAACCGATTTCCGTATCCTACGAATCCTCCAACGATGGACAGCACGGCAAGAATCACCAGCGGACCCAGCATTACCCAGGGGCTCTCATGCGGATCCCGGTGCCCATGGCCGTGATCGTCGTGACCATGAGGATTATGACCGTGCGCCTCCTGCATTGCCGCGCCCCGGTACTCGCCGCCGAACGTCATGTACATCAGCCGGAACATATAGAAGGACGTGATGAACGCGGTCACCACGCCGATCAGCCAATACACCCAGCTTGTGTTGAACGCTTGCCAGAGAATTTCGTCTTTCGACCAGAAGCCGGCGAACGGCGGAATGCCCGCGATGGCGAGCGTGGCAATCCCCATCGTGATAAATGTCCAGGGCATGTAGAGTCGCAGCCCGCCCATCTTTCGCATGTCCTGTTCGCCGCCGATGCCGTGAATTACCGAACCCGCCGCGAGGAACAGCAGGCCCTTGAAGAAGGCGTGCGTCATCAGGTGGAAGATGCCCGCGGAGAAAGCTCCCACGCCACAGGCCATGAACATATAGCCGAGCTGCGAGACGGTGGAGTAGGCCAGCACTTTCTTGATGTCCGTCTGGGCAATGCCGATGGTCGCTGCGAACAGAGCAGTGAGCGTGCCAATGATCGCGACCACCATCATGGCCGTCGGCGCGCGCTCGAAGATCGCGGACGAGCGTGCCACCATATAAACGCCCGCCGTCACCATGGTGGCCGCGTGGATTAACGCCGAGACCGGAGTGGGGCCTTCCATGGCGTCCGGCAACCAGACATAAAGAGGAATCTGCGCCGACTTGCCAGCCGCGCCGACCATCAACAGCAAACCAATCGCCGTGAGCAGCCCGGCTCCGGCAGTCTCCGGCGCGAGCGGCTGCACCGCGGTAAAGACTCGCGTGAAGTCGAGCGACCCGAAATGCTTGATCATCAGGAAGAGCGCAATCAGGAATCCAAAGTCGCCAATTCGATTGACGATGAATGCTTTCTTGCCGGCCGCCGCCGCCGAGTCTTTTGTGAACCAGAAGCCGATCAGCAGGTACGACGCCAGGCCCACGCCCTCCCAGCCGATGAACATGACCAGATAGTTCTTCGCCAGCACCAGCGTCAGCATGAAGAACATGAACAGGTTCATGTAGGACATGAAGCGGTAGTAGCCGTCGTCGTCCCACATGTAGCCGACCGAGTAGATGTGAATGAGGAAGCCGACGCCGGTGACCACGAGCAGCATGACCAGCGACAACTGATCGAGATAGAAACTGAAGTCGACTTGAAAATTTCCAGCACGGATCCAGTGGGCGAGGTTGAAATAGTAAGGCGCGGATGCGGAAGAGAAACCCCAGGCAATCAGCAACGCCATGGCGAAGGCAGCGCCGCAAAAGACAAGCGCAACCGCCGTGATGGCTTTCTTCGACGACCGCCGGCCAAAGAAACCGTTGATCGCCGCCCCGGCAAGCGGAAGTAGCGGGATGAGCCAGAGATAAGGATTCGGCGTCATAACTTGAGCAGGTTCACCCGGTCGACATTCAAAGTTTCACGCGTGCGATAGACGGCAATGATGATCGCCAGGCCCACCGCGGCCTCAGCGGCGGCCACGACCATCACGAAGAAGACGAAGACCTGTCCGCTGAGGGCGTGCCATTGCGCGGCGAAGGCCACGAACGAAAGGTTCACGCCGTTCAGCATCAGCTCGATCGACATGAAGATCGTGATGATGTTGCGCTTGATCAGAAACCCGAGCACACCACACGCGAACAGGATTCCGCTCAGCAGCAGGTAGTAAGAAAGAGGGATCATCGGCGATCCTTTCCTGTCGCAACCAGTTTGCGCGTTTCCTGCGGCCCTGGACTGCTGTGATGTGGCCGCGCGATCGCCTCGGGCCGGCTGGCGAGCACGACCGCGCCCATGATGGCGATCAGGATCAGCACCGACGTGACTTCGAAGGGCAGCAAAAACTGGTGAAAGAGAAGCCGGGCAATAGCGCTGGGATCGCCCTTTAACGCGCCGATGGGAACCGTCTGCATGTCGGGCCGATGGAGCAGCGTCCAGGCGACGAGCACTCCGCCGATCACCACTCCCGGAACGCCGATCAGGATCGCGACCCGGCTGCCCTTGGTGCGCTCTTCTTTGCCGGCGTTCAGCAGCATGATGGTGATCACAAACAAAACCATGATCGCGCCGGCATAGACGATCACTTGCACCGCAGCCACAAATTCCGCGCCCAACAGAAGATACTCACCCGCGAGCGAGGCCATCACCGCGATCAGCGATAGCGCGCTGTTGATGGGATGGCTCTGCGCCAGCAGGTTGATCGCTCCCGCCACGCAGATGGTTCCGAAAAAGAGAAATAGAATTAGATGAAGCATTGCACTAGCTCTCAGCTGTCAGCTTTCAGCTCTCAGTAACCCCAAACTCAAAACTGGTAACTGAGAACTGGCAACCGGCAACTGCTTTCAAGCTCTCCACGCCACAATCAGCGCCGTAACCACAATGTTCGCAACCGCCAGGGGCAGCAGAACCTTCCACCCGAACGCCATGAGCTGGTCATAGCGAAAGCGGGGCAAGGTCCAGCGCACCCAGACGTACAGAAACATAAAAAAGAAAACCTTCAGGCAGAACCAGAGCACCGGCAAAATCATTTGCAGGATTGGCGGTCCGAACACTGGGCCAAGCCAGCCACCGAAAAAAAGCAGGGTCGCCAGACAAGCCACCGTCACCATGTTCGCGTACTCGGACATAAAGAACATGGCGAACTTCATGGCGCTGTACTCGGTGTGATATCCGGCCACTAACTCAGACTCGGCCTCCGGCAGATCAAACGGCGTGCGATTCGTCTCCGCATAAGCGGAAATAAGGTAGATGAAAAACGCTACCGGCTGTAGAAAGATGTTCCAGTGCAAATGGCGCTGGGCATCCACGATGTCGCGGAGGCTGAGGCTTCCAGTTATGATCAGCACGCCCACCAGCGAGAGGCCGAGCGAAACTTCGTAGCTGATCATCTGGGCGCTAGCGCGGAGTCCGCCGAGCAGCGAGTACTTGTTGTTCGAGGACCATCCGGCAAGCGCCACGCCGTAGACGCCCATCGACGTAATGCCGAGAACAACCAGCAGTCCGATGTTCAAGTCGGTAATCTGCAGGTACGTGCCCCAGGGGCCGATGTCAACCCAGTTGCCAAACGGAATCACCGAAATCGAAGTAATGGCAAAGACCAGCGAGATGATCGGCGCCGCGATGTAGAGCGGCCTGTAGACATGCGGCTCGGTCAACTCCTCTTTGAGGATGAATTTGACGCCGTCGGCGAGCGGTTGCAGCAGGCCGAAAGGACCAACTCGCGTGGGGCCCCAGCGGTTCTGGATGCGCGCCGACACTTTGCGCTCCAGCCAGACGCTGTAGGCCACCGCCGTCAGCAGAATGCCCAGCACGACAACCGACTTGATGATCGAAATGATGATGAACGCCGTTATGCTCAAGTTTCTCGTGTGGCGCGGGCGCCCTCGCCCGCGTGGTTTTGATCTCCAGGTTCCTAGTCCGCCGCAACTTCCGAGTCTGCGGATTTGTTTTCGAAAACTGAATTCAAAGTCTTTGAATACCGTCCGAGCGTGCCCGAGCTGAATAAATCATCGTTGGCCGGGACGATGAGCTCCGGATTCTGAATCGCGCTCGCGCCGCTTTCGGCAATCTCAAGATGCTGATCATTGCCCGCCAGCAGATTCACCCGCGAAACATCATACCCGGCAACCACGCGCTGGATTTCGTCGAGAATCGCCATGGGATCGAACGGCGTCATCTTCGGTTCCAGGTTGTGCGCTTCGAGCCACACCGCATGACGATCCGCCTCGCCCGATTGCGCGCCGCGGGTTTGGCCCATGTCGGAGTGCGTCCCGCTCCCAAAGGGCACCAGACCGCTCACGTCCGAGCCCATGGCATCGGCGATGCGAACGATCATCTCGAAATCTGGCTTGGTGTTCGAGACCTCCCCTGCCTTCTTCACCAATTGCAGATCGCCGCAGGTGTTCGTGTAAGTTCCCGTTTTCTCGTACGCATTGGCTGCCGGCAAAACTACGTCGCCGATGGTCGCGGTTTCGGTCAGGAACATGTCCTGCACCACCACAAAACTCTTCGAGAAGACAAAGGGATCGACCTTCAAACGACCGACCGGATTCGAGCCCACCACGTACAGCGCTTTCAGTTTGCCGGCCTTCGCCGCTTCCACCATCTCCGGCAGGCTCAGACCTTTTTCCGTTGGCAGCTTGCCCCATTCCTTTTGGAACTTGTCTGCGCTGGAGATGGGTTCGTATCCCGGCAGAAGATCGGGATAAAGCCCCATTTCGCTGGCTCCGCGCGAATTCGCGTAATCGCCCAAGCAGATCAGCTTGGCTCCGGTCAAGGTTGAAGCAAAACTCACCAGCTTCTCGATGTCATGGCCGCGCAATTCAGAGCCGAAGGCGATGACCATGTTCTGCTCGGCGCGAACTTTGTCGCGCAGCGCAATCCAGGCGTCGCGCGTCATGGGGCCAGCGATTTTGGGATCGGCAAGCTGATCGAGCAGGGAATCGTCGCCGGCGAGAAATGCGGCCGCCTTCGCTTCCGCGCCCGCCGCAACCAATGCGAAACCCGCCGCCTGCCGGCGCAACTTGATGGGCGCGGAGTTGATGACGTAAAGTTTCGCGCGCCGCAGCCGCACGTTCGTCCGGATCTGCCACGCCAGCAGCGGATGCTGATTGGTTGGGTCGTTGCCGATCAGCAGAATCGCGGGCGCGTTCAACACGTCGCGCATGGAAGCCGTTTTTCCGGGCTTGCCGTGGAGCGCCGCCGCCAGGGCAGGATAATCAGCGGTCCGGTGATGATCGACATTGTTGGTCTTGAGCACGACGCGGGAGAATTTTGAAAGAAGATAACTTTCTTCGTTGGTGGTGCGATTCGACCCAATTACGCCGATCGCGCTTCCGCCGGCATCGTCGCGAACTTCTCGAAGCCGCGTGCCGATCAGCTCAAACGCTTCTTCCCAGGTCGCAGGCGTCAGCTTGCCGTTCTTGCGAAGCAACGGCTCTGTGAGGCGCTCCTTATTATGTGCAAAGTCGAAAGCGTAACGGCCCTTGATGCAAAGGAAATCGTTATTGATCCCGCTCTTGTCGCGGTTGTCGCCGCGGACGATCTCCGCGCCGGTATCGCAGCGGCGCACGCCCAGCGTGGTCTTGCACCCATCCCCGCAATGGGTGCAGATCGTGCCCACGTGGTTCATCTCCCACGGACGCGTCTTGTAACGATAAGCGCCGGAGGTGAGCGCGCCGACCGGGCAGATATCGATACACATGCCGCACTCTTCGCAGTCGAGATGGTCGCCCCGATTGGGCGCGATGATCGAACTCACGCCGCGGTTCTGCACGCCCAGCGCCCACACGTCCATGCCTTCGCCGCAGACGCGCACGCAGCGGTAGCACAGGATGCAGCGCGGCCGGTCGAAATACACCACCGGAGACCACTGCTGTTCTTCCCGGTGGTTTTTGGCCTCGATGTATTTCGATTCCGGGGCGCCGTAGGAGAACGCCATATCCTGCAGTTCGCATTCACCGCCGGCATCGCACACCGGGCAATCCAGCGGATGGTTGCCGAGCAGCAACTCGACCATCGCCTTGCGCGCCTGACGCACCTCATCGCTGTCGGTCGCGACGATCATGCCCTCGGTCACGGTCGTGGTGCAGGCGGTCTGAAGCTTGGGCATCTTCTCGATCTTCACGACACACATGCGGCAGGCGCCCTGCAACGAAAGCCCGGGGTAATAGCAAAACGAGGGCACTTCAATGCCCACGCTCTTGCAGGCTTCGATCAGCAGCGAACCAGCGGGAGCCGTGATCTTCTTGCCGTCGACAGTGAGTGTTACGTCAGCCATTGCGGATTTGGTAATTTTGTAATCGGGTAATTTTGTAATTTAACTTCTATCGGTTTCGGCGTACGGTGAATTGCGACGCCGTAAATATTGCGCTCAACTCATGTGCTTCCGCCAGTAGCGATACTAACTTCTTCTGCGGGACTATCTCACAGTCCGACAGCATTTCCAACCAAAAGACCGTCTCGTCAGCCTCCTCCGCAACGATGCCGATCTTCGCGACCCATTCAGCCTTTGATCGGGCGCGGCAAGCTGCCCGGTAGTTCGCTGCGACTGATGTCCCAGACCGCATCAGTTGTTTGCCCAGTACTTGCGCGTCGCTCCTAAACGGCAGCGTCCTATAAACCCGCACAATCCGAACCGCAAACTTCTTAGTTCGATCACGAAGCTCTTCTTGCTGCGACGGCATCAGGTTCACAAATTACAAAATTACCCGATTACCAAATTACAAAATGGCCATTGCCGGCTCCGCCGTGCCTGCTTTCTCAAACGGGCACGGCTTTCCATCCAGGTGATCTTCAAATTCCTCTCTGAACTTTTTCACAAATGCGAGCGTCGGCATCGCTGCCGCGTCTCCGAGCGGACAAAATGTTTTGCCCAGCATGTTTTCCGCGAGGTAATAAATGTTGTCGATATCTTTCTTCACCCCGCCGCCTGAATGGAACCGGGTCAACGTTTTTTCCAGCCAGTCCGTACCTTCGCGGCAGGGAATGCACCAACCGCAGCTTTCGTGCCGGTAGAACTTCATCGTGCGCAGCGCGAACTTCACGATGCAAGCGGTATCGTCGAGCACCACCACGCCGCCGGAGCCCAGCATCGAACCCGCTTTCGCCACCGAGTCGAAGTCCATGGCGACGTCGATTTCCTCCGGCAGCAGCACTGGCGTTGACGATCCGCCCGGAACCACTGCTTTCAAATCGCGCCCGTTCGAAATTCCGCCGCCGACCTCATAAATCATCTTCTTGAGGTTATAGCCCATCGGAAGTTCGTAGACGCCCGGCTTGTTGAGATTGCCGGACAGGCAGAACAATCGCGTTCCGCCATTTTTCGGCGTGCCCAGTTTCGCGTACCAATCGCGCACCGCCCAAAATAATGTGCGGCACGGCGGCGAGCGTCTCCGCATTATTAATGACCGTCGGGCCGCCCCATAGGCCAACCACGGCAGGGAAGGGCGGACGGATGCGGGGAATGCCGCGCTTGCCTTCGAGCGATTCCATCAGCGCCGATTCTTCGCCAACTTCGTAAGCGCCCGCTCCACCGTGCCAATAAATATCGAGATCGTACCCGCTGCCGAAAATGTTCTTGCCGAGAAAGCCTTTGGCATAGGCATCTTTAATGGCTTTCTGCATGATGATCGACAGGTAGCGATACTCGCCGCGGATGTAGATATATCCAGTGTGGGAACCGACCGCAAGCGCGGCGATCATGACACCTTCAATGACCGAGTGCGGATCGTGTTCGAAAATCAGGCGATCTTTGCAGGTGCCCGGTTCGCTTTCGTCGCCGTTGCAGAGCACATATTTCGGCTTGGCCGATTGCTTCGGGACAAAGGACCACTTCATTCCGGTACTGAATCCGGCGCCGCCGCGTCCGCGCAAGCCGGAGTTCTTCACCTCGTTGATGATCGCGTCCGCGCCCATGCCCACAGCCTTCTGCACAGCTTTGTAGCCGTCCAGTTGGAGATAGCGCTCGATATCGGTAGCGCCCTGGCCAAAGCGCTTCGAGATCACGCGTACCTCGTCGGGATGGGAAACTAGAGAAGCCATAAAACAATTTGGTAATTTTGCAATCGGGTAATTTGGTAATTTGAAAAGCTAAACCCGGGCGATTTTAAATTACAAAATTACCCGATTACCAAATTACAAAATCCCTACTGCGTTCCCTTCTTCTTATACTCGTCCAGAATCTCGTCCATCTTCGCGTTCGTCAGGTTCTCATGAAAGTTGTAATTCACCTGCGCCGCTGGAGCCCAACTGCACGCGCCAATACACTCCACTTCTTCCAGCGAGAACAAACCATCTTGTGTTGTGCCTTTGTGGCCGATTCCCAGCTTCTTCTTGCAGTGGTCAAGCAGTTCATCGCCGCCGCGGAGCATGCACGCGATATTGGTGCACACCTGCACGTTGTACTTTCCGCGTGGTTTGGTGGTCAGCATCGAGTAGTAACTGATCACGTTGCGGACTTCGAGTTCGGTCAGATCCAGCCGGCTTGCCAGCTCTGCGATCACCTCGTCGTTCAGGCTGCCCACTTCATCCTGCGCGTAGAGCAGTGTAGGCACCAGCGCCGACCGCCGGGTCGGGTAGTGCGTCAGCATCTCAGCGAAACGAGCTTCGAATTCGTTTGAAAACTTCATAAGCCTGGCAATTTTGTAATTTTGTAATCGGGTAATTTGGTAATCTGAAAATCCTAAATCCGCTCGGTTTTGAATTACAAAATTACCCGATTACCAAATTACAAAATCCCACTAATCCCTACCGGTCTATATCCCCCAGGATCACATCAATGCTTCCGATGGCCGCGACCACATCGGCAATCAGCCCGCCTTCGCACATCTTGGCCAGCGTCTGCAAGTTCGCGAACGACGGCCCGCGCATGTGCACGCGATAGGGCTTGGCCGTTCCGTCGCTGACGATGTAGTATCCCATCTCGCCGCGCGGCGATTCTATCGCTTGGTAAACCTCGCCCGCCGGAACCGTGAAGCCCTCGGTGATGATCTTGAAATGGTAGATGAGGGCTTCCATCTGCGTCTTCATCTTTTCGCGGTCGGGCAGCACCACCTTGGGCGAGTCGGCTTTGATGGGGCCTTCCGGCATTCCCGCCAGCGCCTGCTGCACCATGCCAATCGACTCGCGCAACTCCTCGACGCGGCAAAGGTATCGCGCGAACACGTCGCCTTCGGTGCGCACCGGCACTTTGAACTTGAAATTTTCGTAGCCCGTGTACGGAGCATCGCGGCGAAGGTCAATGTCGACCCCGCTGCCGCGCAAGGTTGGACCGCCTGCGCCCAGAGCAATCGCGTCTTCCGCACTCAGGCGGGCGACGCCCTTGGTGCGCATCATGAAAATCGGATTTCCGGTCAGCAAGCCTTCGTATTCATCCACGTTGCCGGGGAAGCGGTCGGCGAACTTCTTGACCTTCTCGAAGAATCCGAGCGGCGGCTCCAGCGCCAACCCGCCAATGCGGAAATAAGACGTCATCATCCGCTGCCCGCTGACCATCTCGAAGAAGCGCAGAACGTCTTCGCGCTCGCGGAAGCAATAAAGAAAGACGGTCATCGCACCGAGGTCCATGGCATGGGTTCCCAGCCAGACCAGGTGCGAGTTGATGCGGGTCAGTTCGTTCATCAGAACCCGCATCCACTGCGCCTTTGGCGGAATCTCCAGCCCGAGCAACTTCTCCACTGCCAGGCAGTAGGCGAGATTGTTGGTCATGGGACAGAGATAATCGATGCGATCCGTCAGCGGCACGACTTGCTGGTAGAACTTGGCTTCGCAGGTTTTTTCGATGCCCGTGTGCAGGAAGCCGATCTCCGGCTTGAGCCGCACAATGGTCTCGCCGTCAATTTCCAGCACCAGGCGCAGCACCCCGTGCGTCGAGGGGTGTTGCGGCCCCATGTTCAGGACCAGGGTACGATCGCCCGCGGGAGTTTCCCGGCCGGACTCCGCGACAGTGGCTGGAAATTGCGTCATGAGTTACCGGTAACCTTCCACCGGGTAGTCCTTCCGCAGCGGGTGGCCTTCCCAGTCGTCGGGCATCATGATGCGTTCGAGGTTGGGATGTCCGGTGAAGCGCACGCCAAACAGATCGAACACCTCACGTTCATAGAAATTGGCCGAGGGCCAAACCGGCGTGACCGATTCAATCGCCGCACTGGAGCCGTCAAGGCGGGCTTTCAAACGCACCCGTTCTTTTGCCGGAATCGAGAGAAGATGGTAAACCACCTCAAACCGCGGCTCTGAGGGATACCAATCCACGCAGGTGAGGTCGCATAGATAATTGAATGGGCAATCCGCGGAGTCGCGCAAAATGGCGCAAACTTCGCGAATTGCGTCCTTCTCGATCCAGATCGTAAGCTCGTCGCGATCGAACTTGACCGCCTCGACCACAGAGGCGTTCCACTCCAGCAGCCGAGCCAGGGCGGGATGCGACTTCAACTGCTCAATATCGGTGATTGGAAGAGCTAGCGGCATTTAGACATCTCCCCGCTTGCCGGCCGTCAGGCCCCAGTCGATCACGCCTTTTTTCCACACATAAAAGAGGCCGACCAGCACGATCGCGATGTACACCATCATTTCCCAGAAACCAAACATCTTCAGTTCGCGCAGGATAACCGCCCAGGGGTAAAGGAAAACGGCTTCCACGTCGAACAATATAAAGAGCATGGCCACGAGGTAGAACTTGACGGAGAATCGTCCCTGAGCATCGCCGATGGGCTGAACCCCGCACTCATAAGGCGACATCTTCGCCCGATTCGGTTTATGCTGGCCAATGAGCTGGGAAAGGATCACAATCGCGCCCGCCAGGGCCGTGGCGATCCCGAAATGCATCAGGAGAGGCAGGTAGCGAGCGAAATAATTGTCCGGCATAGGGGGAGCTATATATAATTTTCGCCAAGCGCAGCAAACGATCTAGCTTAGTTTTGGCTGGCAGAAGTGTCAAGGCTACGTACGCGTTCTAACAGCAGTTTCATCCGGCGGAAGCTGTCTTGACAGGGCGTCTTTAGACGCGATACGACAGGACCGGGGAAAGCCTGAACCGCATGATATTTGGCTTTAATACTGACATTCGGCACGAAGACACCGTCTACCACGTGCAGAGCGAAGCGCGCGAAGGCGAGCAGTTGCTGCAGACGCAGGTCTTCGTTCAGGGACGCTGCATCGGGAAGCGCGCGGTTCCTTATGGACCGGGTGCGGGGAAAGGTTTTCAGAGCAACGATCAGGATATGGAGAAGTGGCTGCGCGAGCTGCATCGCGAGGTGCTCGACGCCATCCGCGATGGCAAGGTCGATTCCATCTTCGACAAGCGGGAAACACCGGAAACGCTGGCGGCGGTGAAGGAGCTTGACCTGGAGTGGATCAATGCCGGGTCCGTGCATTCGGGCGGCGCTTTGACGATGCGCATCCGAGTCACCGACGGCGGCGCCACGGTCGAAGGGGCTCGCCTCACCCTCCGCTTCGCCCGGGCCGACGCCGCGCCCTACTACGCGCAGGTCCTCACCGACGCCAAGGGCAGCGCCGAGATGAGCGTTCAGGTCGATGAAAAGTCGCTCGCCGATTCCTCCGTACTCGTGCAAGCGAGTTTTGCCGGACGAACTGCCACGCGCAAGTTCCAACTGCGCGCCGTGTTGTAGAGACGGGACCTGTCCGTTTCTACAGGAAACTCCGCTTGCTCTCTTGGCATGCGACAATTGAATCGATGAACCTCACGATCAATGGCGAAACTCAGGTCTCATCCGCCGAAACTCTGGGCGCGCTGGTCGAGGGGCTCGGCATGAAGCCCGACCGGGTAGCAATCGAGCTGAATCGCGAAATCGTGCCCCGCGAGCAATGGCCGGAGACTCCGTTGCACGACGGAGATCGGCTGGAGATCGTCCATTTCGTCGGGGGTGGATCTTTTCCCGGACAGATCCAGCGCAGGTTTGGCAACCCGTTTCCGAAGCTGCTAACCTGATTCCGCACGGCCCCGTCGTTCAACGGATAGGACTTCAGTTTCCTAAACTGACTATGCAGGTTCGATTCCTGCCGGGGCTACCAGATCACCCGCCAACGCCCGCCAGGCCATCTTTCGGAACGGATACTGGCGTGAAAGTACACATCACGATCAGCAGTGATACCCCTCACTGACGCCGCATTGCACAGTCCTGTAAACTGCTGTCGCTTATTGGCCGCTAGCCTTGGGGAGATATTTCCCCGAGCTCGACTGCCGCGAGACTCCTTCCTCTAGTCGGTAGCCAAGCCGGGCCTTTCCCTCTCCCCCTCTACTCTGGGATGGAGGAATGCCATGAAGCGTGCCCACCTTGTCTGCCTGATTCAGTTTTTCACATTTGCACTCGCGTCGGCGAGCGCGCAGGCGTATTTCGACCACATAGTCATTGTCGTTCAGGAAAACCGCACTCCCGACAACGTGTTTGGTAGCAATCCAAACTTCGAGCCGGGCGTTGATATTGCGACCAGGGGCATCAACTCCGAGCATCAGGACGTGCCCTTTACTTCCGTGGCACTGGCTAATTGCTATGACCTTGGACACGAACACCGTTCATTTCAGCAGGCTTATGACAACGGCGCAATGGACGGCTCCGACAAGGTGCCAGTTCGGACGAAACCAGGTTGTGTAGTGGGGCCGAATCCGCAGTTCCGCTATGTGGACAACTCCAGCGGGACAGTTCAGCCTTACTTTGATCTAGCCACACAGTATGGATTTGGTAACAGAATGTTCCAGACCAATCAGGGACCAAGTTTCCCTGCCCATCAGTTCCTGATCTCGGGAACGTCCGCGCCGACTACTGATAGTACCTTGTTCGCTGCTACACAACCTTCGGGTCATTCGACAGGATGCACATCGGCGTCTGATGCTACGGTGAAAATGATTGATCCGAATGGCGTTTATAGCAGGATGTACCCGTGCTTCGATCATGGCACATTGGTCGATCTGCTCGAAGGCGCGGGTTTCACTTGGCGATACTACGCGGCCCATGGGGAGGGCTGGACGGCTCCGGAAGCGATCAGTGCGCTGTGCAACCCAGAGGTGGTCAATGGACAGCTAACCTGTACCGGCAGCGCGTGGGCGAACGTGGTACTGAATCCGAAGGCGGTGCTGACCGACGCCAAGAATTGCAAGCTCGCGAATGTCTCCTGGGTCACGCCGTCAAGTCAATACTCCGATCACCCGGGGACCAACACTGGCGGAGGGCCATCATGGGTGGCGTCCATTGTGAACGCCATCGGCAATTCCACATGCGGCTACTGGCAGAACACGGTAATTCTGATCACGTGGGATGACTGGGGCGGGTGGTACGACCATGTGCCGCCTTATCAGATTGGGCAAAGCAACGGATGGGGGCAGAGTTACGTGTACGGCTTCCGGGTGCCGTTGCTGGTCGTGTCGGCCTACACGCCGGCAGGATACGTCAGCACCTCCAATCACGACTTTGGCAGCCTGCTCAGATTCATAGAGGCCAATTTCGGCTTGGGTCTGATCGGCCCTGGCTACTACGCCGACAGTTACGCCGACGACCTGATGGAGTTCTTCCCGCTCAGTGAGGCAAAGGGCTTCACCAGCATCCGAGCGCAGTATGACGCGGATCATTTCATCTTCAGCTCTGAGCCGGACATCGATCCGGACGACGATTAGAAGTATGAACGCCAAAAAACGGCACTAGGAACGGGCGCGTTGGATAGGACTTCAGTTTCCTAAACTGACTATGCAGGTTCGATTCCTGCCGGGGCTACCAATGCCGCCATGCCTCACACAAGTCACTGCGAAAGCGGCGCCCCGTTACCGTATAATCAAAAACACTGTGCTCAAGTACTCAATTGTAGTTCCTCTCCACAACGAACAGGAGAACGTCACCGACCTGTACGCGCGGCTTAAGTCTGTGATGGAAGCGAGCGGCGAGACGTTTGAGATGGTGCTGGTCGATGACGGCTCGACCGACGGCACGTTCTCATTGCTGCGTGAGATTGCGGCCGTCGACAGCCGCGTGACCGTGGTCAAGCTGCGCCGCAATTTTGGCCAGACGGCCGGCCTCGCTGCGGGATTCGACCATGCCCGCGGCGAGTACATCATCGCCATGGACGGCGACCTGCAGCACGATCCCGCCGACATCCCTTTGTTCCTCGAAAAAATTGCCGAGGGCTACGACATCGTCAGCGGCTGGCGCAAGAATCGCGTCGACAATTTCTGGCTGCGCCGCATTCCTTCGCGCTGCGCTAACTGGCTCATGGCCAAGTTGAGCGGCGTCGATATCCACGATTTTGGCACGACTTTTAAGGCTTACCGCCGCGAAATTCTCGGGCAGATTCCGCTTTACGGAGAGCTCCACCGCTTCATCCCCGCGCTGGCGTCTTGGTATGGCGCATCGATTGTCGAAGTTCCCATCAAGAACATAGTCCGCGAACGCGGCGCTTCGCATTACGGAATCTCTCGCACCTTCCGCGTGTTCTTCGACCTCATCACCATTCGCTTCCTGCTCAAGTATCTTTCGCGCCCGTTGCACTTTTTCGGCACGCTGGGGATGTTCAGCATTTTTGCGGGCAGCGCTGTTGCCTTCTGGCTTGTCCTGCAGAAGATCTTGCATCACACCGACATCATGTACCAGCACGGCCCGATGATGATGTTCTCTGCCGTGCTGCTGCTGGCGGGCCTGAACATGCTTGCCGTCGGCCTGCTCGGAGAAATGCAGGTGCGCCATTACCACGAGCCCGCGCAGCGCGCGCCGTACTCCGTCGATCGCGTTCTGCGGGCGCAGAGCGAAGAGAGCACCATCTCGGAGTGAGGAAGAGGTCAGAAGTGAGAGGTTAGATTGCAGAGGTAAGGATCAAAATCTCTCGCAGACTGTAATCGGAGGATTTTTACCTCTGCAATCTAACCTCTGACCTCTGACCTCTGACCTCGCCAGCCCATCACAAGCCGTCGTGATCCCTGCAATTGACCGATTCCCGTCACTGGCGTGACAATCGAGTACGGGCCAAGTTAGCCTCCGAGGCGCTATATAATGCCATCTGCCATCATGTCTACCACTCAGCTCGAATTGCGCCTTGCCAGCCGGATGTCTCGGCTCGGCACCGAAACCGCCTTTGAAGTCCTGAACCGCGCCCGCGCGCTCGAGAAACAGGGCAAAGAGATCATTCACCTCGAAATCGGCGAACCCGACTTCGACACTCCCGCCAACATCATCGAGGCCGCGGTCGACGCGCTGCACAAGGGATGGACCCACTACGGCCCCGCTGCCGGCCTGCCCGAACTGCGCCAGACCATTGCCGACTATGTCAGCCGCACCCGCAAGATCCCGGTCGCGAGCGAGGAAGTCGTAGTCGTCCCCGGCGGCAAGCCCATTATTTTCTTCACGATCCTGGCTTTAATTGATGAGGGAGACGAAGTTATCTATCCCGAATCCCGGCTTCCCCATCTACGAGTCCATGATCGACTATGTCGGCGGACGCGCGGTTGCGCTTCCGCTGCGCGAAGAGCGCGACTTCTCCGTCGACGTCAAAGAACTGGCCTCGCTGATTACCGGCCGCACCAAGTTGATCATCCTGAACTCGCCGCACAACCCGACCGGCGGCGTGCTCACCAGGAAAGACATTCTCGAAATCGCCGAGGCCATCGGCGACCGCAACATCATGATTCTTTCGGACGAAATCTACAGCCGCCTCATCTACGACGGCAACGAACATTTCTCCATCATGAGCGTCCCCGGCTTCAAGGAGCGGACCATTCTGCTCGACGGCTTCTCCAAAACCTACGCCATGACCGGATGGCGCATGGGCTACGGCGTTATGCGCCCCGATCTGGCCGCGCAAATAGCGCGGCTGAACACAAACTCGATTTCCTGCACCGCCAGCTTCACGCAGATAGCCGGAATTGAAGCGTTGCGTGGCGACCAGTCCTCCGTCGATAGGATGAGCGATGAGTTCAAACGCCGCCGCGATGTCTTCGTCGCCGGCCTGAACCAGATCAAAGGCTTCTCCTGCCGGATGCCCAAAGGCGCGTTCTACACCTTCCCCAACATTACGAAGACGGGCTGGCCTTCACGGAAACTGGCCGACGCGCTGCTCGAACAAGCCGGCGTCGCCTGCCTCTCCGGCACCGCCTTCGGCAAATATGGAGAAGGCTATCTCCGCTTCAGCGTAGCGAACTCGCTGGAGAACCTGAACAAAGCCTTGGCGAAAATTGAAGAGTGGGTAGGGAAGAACCTGCGCTGAGCGGAAGTGGAGCGACGGGCGTCCTCGCCCGGCTGGGCGGGCGGGACGCACGTCCCTCCACCTTATCTCCCGTTGACGATCTGCCCGCCCGATTTGGTGTACAATTCCGCCGCTATGGCAAACATCGACAAGCACCCCGCCGGTTCTTTCTGCTGGATTGAACTCCACACCACTGACCAGAACGCCGCTAAGAGCTTCTACGGCTCTGCTCTTCGGCTGGGCACCCCAAGACATGCCGATGGGGCCGAACGACTTCTACACCATATTCAAGTTGCAGGGCCGCGATGCCGCTGCCGGATGCACGCTGCGTCCCGAGGAGCGCTCGCAGGGCGTCCCTCCGCACTGGTTGATTTACATTGCAGTCGACAGCGCCGACGCAGCCGTCACCAAGGCACAGCAACTCGGCGGCAAGATTCTTGCCCCGGCTTTCGACGTCATGGATGCCGGCCGCATGGCGGTCGTGCAGGATCCGACTGGCGCGGTCTTCTGCCCCTGGCAGGCAAACAAGAACGCCGGAATCGGAATCGCCCAAGTCGCACGGCACGCTTTGCTGGGCCGATCTGAGCACGCCCGACGCCAAACGCGCCTCTGACTTTTACTCCGGCCTTTTCGGATGGCAGATCTGCGCCGATCCAAAAGATCCTTCCGGCTACCTGCACATCAAGAACGGCGAGCATTTCATCGGAGGCATTCCGCCTGCGGCCCATCGTCACCCCGGAGTACCGCCGCACTGGCTAGCGTACTTCCAAGTTGACGACGTGGATGCCACCGCATCGAAGGCCAAACAGATGGGCGCCAATCTTTATCTCGCGCCCATGACAATGGAAGGAGTGGGCCGGCTGTCGGTGATCGCCGACCCGCAGGGCGCGGTGTTCTCGATCTTCAAGTCGGCGCGGTAGTGTGGTGTAGCGAAACTGTATTGCATAAATACACAATCTGTCTTTGTTTCGTGGTGAGCGTCACGCCCCCCTGTGACCCCGCTCACTGAAGCCTGCGACCGGGCCAGCTACGCTCGTCCTGCAAGTTAAATGCGCAAGCCTATGCGCCGTTTCCCGCCTTGCCCAATGCGCGGAGTAAGCGAAGGAGCAGCCCCATGTCTATTCAGAATTCGACCACCGGCGAAGTTCTGCATTCCTACAACATTGACGAACTGAAACAGCAGGCCAACTTAATGCGGGGCTACGACCTCACCGCCTTGTGCGCAGCCACTTCGGGACACGCCGGCGGCACGCTCTCCATCATGGACATCACCGCCGCGCTCTACCTTCGCGTCGCCGACCACGATCCCAAGAGTCCCTGCTGGCCCGACCGCGATCGCATCGTCTGGTCGACGGGCCACAAGGCGCCGTGCCTTTATCTCGGCCTCGCCTTCGCCGGTTTCTGTCCGAAGGAGGACGTCGCGCTTCTGCGCAAGCTCTATTCGCCGTATCAGGGGCATCCGCATTGGCTCAAGCTGCCCGGCGTCGAAGTCTCCACCGGATCGCTTGGCCAGGGCCTGAGCATCGCTGTCGGCATGGCGCTCGTCGCCAAGTTGGACAAAAAAGATCACCACGTCTTCTGCATCATGGGCGACGGCGAACAGCAGGAAGGCCAGATCTGGGAAGCCGCGATGGAAGCGGGCCACTTCAAGCTCGACAACCTGATCGGCATCATCGACCGCAACCGCCTGCAGATCGACGGCTGGGTGAAAGACGTGATGAACGTCGAGCCGCTCGAAGATAAATATCGCAGCTTCGGATGGGATGTGGTCACCATCGACGGCCACGACATGAAACAGGTCGTCGAAGCGCTGGAAAATGCCAAAGCGAAAACCGGATCGGGCAAGCCCACCGTCATCATCGCCAACACCGTCAAAGGCAAAGGCGTCAGCTTCATGGAGGACGTTGCCGGATGGCACGGCAGAGCGCCCACCCGCGAAGAGTTAGACAAAGCGCTGAAGGAGCTCGGCATAGATGAAGAACGCCAGATTCCCGTCGAGCAACTCCTCGCGCACGCCCGGCAATATCAAGCCGAGGTCGAGCGCAAACTCGACGCCAAGATGCCCAAGTTTCACCACAACTACTGGTGGAACGCCGCCGACAACATGAAAGCGCAGATGAAGCCCACACGCCTCGGTTTCGGCCAGTCGCTGGCCGCTAATGGCGACGACCCGCGCATCGTCTGCCTCGGACTCGACATCTCCGGCTCCATTACCATCAGCGAGTTCTACGCCGGCAAGCCCGAGCGCAGGCCGCGCTGGATCAGCATGGGCATCGCCGAGCAGTCTGCCACTTCAGCCGCCGCCGGTCTGGCGAGAGAAGGGAAGCTTCCCGTCTTCGGCACCTACGCCACGTTTGCCGCTGCCCGCAATCTCGACCAGATACGCACCTCGATCTGCTACGGCAACTTCAACGTGCTGATCGCCGGCGCCCACGGCGGAGTCAGCGTCGGCCCCGACGGCGCGACGCACCAGGCGCTTGAAGATCTGTTCGCCATGTGCGGACTGCCCAACATGAGCGTGGTCGTTCCCTGCGACATGGTCGAGACCCGCAAGGCCACCGACTACCTGCTGCTCAAGCATGTTGGCCCGAAGTACATCCGCTTCGCGCGCGAAGCGACGCCGATCGTCAGCGACGAGAAAACACCATTCGTTTTCGGCAAGGCCAACGTGATTCGCCTGCGGCACGAGGCGGCGAATTTCATCGAAGCGTTCGAGACTAAACTCGAATCCGAATACCGCGACGAGTGCGAGGACCTCACCATCATCGCCTGCGGCCCCATGGTGCCCGAAGCCATGCGCGCCGCCTGGATATTGAAATCCGATTTCGGCTACGAAACCCGCATCCTCAATATGCACACCCTCAAGCCGCTCGACACCGGAGCTATCGTGCGCGCCGCGCGCGACACCAGCGTCGTCCTGACTGCCGAAGAGCACCAGATCGGCGCGCTGGCGTGGCCCGTCTCGAACGCCATCACCCAGTCGCCCACGCTCTACGGCATCCCCATCATCACCGGCGCCATCGGAGTCAAAGACCGCTTCGGAGACTCCGGCGCTCCCTGGGAGTTAATCAAGGAGTTCGAAGTCTCCGCCGAACACATCGCAGCCAAGGCGGTGGAACTGATTGGTGTGAAGAAATCGCAGAGCGGGCCGCCGGTGTCGGAAGTGCATTTGGTGGGGACGAAATAAGAATAAACGAAATATGAATAGAAGACTGCCCATGGATCGTCCTGGCTAGGGCACGGCTTTGCAGGCCCCCGGAAGCAACTGTGTATCGACAATGTAGATACATGGTGCTACACTGTATATCATTCGGGAGTCTCCGTTCATGAAGACGCAGATGGTGAAGTGGGGTAACAGTCTTGCCGTGCGCATTCCCAAGCCCGTGGTTGAGGAAGCCGGGCTGAAGGAAGGCGATTCGCTGGAGATTGAAGCTGCTGAAGGCCGCGTCGAACTGCGCCGGGCCACCAAGATTCCCACGCTCGCGCAACTCGTTTCCCAGATCGCTCCAGAGAGCCGCTATGCCGAGATCTCGACCGGCGCGGAAGTGGGGAAGGAAGTTGTCGAGTGGTGACATGGTGACTCCCTACGTTCCAGAAGCCGGGGACATCGTGATGATGGATTTCGATCCGCAGGTTGGCCGGGAACAGGCCAAGCGGCGCCCGGCATTGGTGCTTACGGATCAGCGCTACAACCGCGCCAGCGGCCTCGCGATTGTTTGTCCGCTCACGAGCAAGCGCAAACCCTATCCCTTCGCTCTGCCTGTCACAGTTGATCAAGTAGAGGGAGCGGTTCTTGCCGATCAGTTGAAGAGCATGGATTGGGCCGGCCGCAAGGCGAAATTCCACTCCAAGGCCGAGCCCGCGCTAGTCAACAAAGTGCGGCAGTATGTCGCGGTTCTGCTCGCGCTTCGGTGACACAAGTCGAACCCAGCGGTGCATTCAACTTCAGTTGACAATTGCCTGATACGCCAGTTCGTTCACTTGACGGTCGAGGGTTAAATCTCCGTCCGGATGCAGTTGTCCCATGAAAATCACAATCATCTGTTCCTTCGGGTCGATGGAAAACTGGGTGTAAAAAAAGCCTCCCCAGTTGTATTCGCCCGGGGATCCAAGTTCGGAGAGCGGCGCTTTCACTCCATTGACGCCAAAGCCGAGCCCAAAACCCTGGTCCGAACTGATCTTTCCCAATTGGTCCTGGGTCATCAATTCGACCGATTTGCGGCTCAACAAGCGAGTGTTACCCACCTTGCCACCGTCGAGCATCATCTGGCAGAAGCGCGCGTAATCGGCCGCCGTGGACACTAGTCCGGCGCCGCCAGAGAACAGCTTCCTGGGGTCACGCGTCGGGTAGTCCGCCGAATACGTGAAGGCGCCTTCCGTGATCGGAGTATCGGGAAAGCGATTCAGGCCTTTCTCGTCGTAGTAGGTGTAGGCGGTGGCGAGCCGGTCGAGTTTGCCGTCGGGTGGATAGAAATAAGTGTCTTTCATGCCCAGCGGCTCGAAGATACGGGTGCGAAAGAATTCGTCCAGCGGTTTGCCGGAGACCACTTCCACGAGGCGTCCCAGCACGTCAACGCCGAGGCTATATTCAAACTTCTCGCCGGGGTTGAAGAGAAGGGGAAGGCCCGCGAGGCGCTTGGTGCTCTCCTCGATGGTGCCGTCGTAAGGCAGGAGGCCGGAAGCCACCTTCGCGTCCTTATACATGGCGCCGAGGTCCTCATTCCACTGGTAGGTGATTCCAGAAGTGTGGCGCAACAGGTCACGAATGGTGATCTCGCGGGTGGCGGGGATCGTGTACGGTGCGCCGGACGCGGGCTTTACCAGCACTTTCGGATTCTTGAACTCGGGCAGGTACTTGGAGACCGGGTCATCGAGCAGGAAGTGGCCCTCTTCGTACAACATCATGACCGCCAGGCTGGTGATGGGCTTGGTCATGGAGCAGATGCGGAACATGGTGTCGGGGCGCATCGGCTTGCCCGCTTCGCGGTCGGCCATGCCCTGCGCCTTGAACCACGCCACATGGCCGCGACGGGCCACCAGCGTGACCGCGCCCGCGATTCGCTTGTCGTCGATGCTGCGCTGCACCGTGCTGGCGATCCGCTCCAGGCGTTCCGACGACAGGCCGACGGTTTCCGGCTTGACCACCGGCACTTCCTGCGCCATTGCCGCGGACAAGAAGAGCGCACAGAAGAATGCCGGAAATATGATTCTGCGATTTGTGATTTGCCGATTCATACGGAAGAAAGCTCCTTATCGTCGCCTTCGTGAGATGAGGGACATTGATTGTACACCTGCCGGTTTGCCTGACAGACGACCCGGATGGTACAAAGCTCCCGAGGCCACTGCTCGTGAAAAAGGTTGCGAAAAAGTTCGTGAAACAGTCCATGAGAAGAATCGCCGTTGTCTTCTTCCTCGCTCTTTCCTCGCTGCTTGTCGTGTTCGTGGTTGCGCGCGCCGCCGACCGCTCGCGCCGCATCAATCTTCCGACCAGCAAGAGCCTGACCCTCCCCGTCCCTGGATACCTCGCCCGCACCAACAGCTTTCCCGCAACCATCGCGCTCAGCCCCGACGGCCGCTATGCCGCGCTGCTCAATCAGGGATACGGCACGCAGGAGTCGGGGGCGCGCCAGTCGATCGCCATTCTCGATCTCAGCAACAATCAACTGCGCGATTTTCCCGACGACCGCCTGAGCGACGACTATTCCACGCGCCAAAGCTATTTCATCGGCCTCGCGTTTTCGAGCGACGGCAAGCATCTTTATGCCTCGATGGGCTCGATCACCGATCCCACCGGCGAAAAGCCAACCAGCACCGGCAACGGCATCGCGGTGTACAAGTTCACCGACGGACGTGTGACCCCCGAGCGCTTCATCAAGATCCCGCCTCAGCCCGTCGCCGAAGGGAAAGAAGTCGCTTTCGGCGTGCGCAAAACTCCCGCCGGAACCGCGCTGCCATATCCAGCCGGATTCGCCGTGTTGCCCGGCCCAAAGGGCGACCGGCTGCTTGTAGCCAATAATCTTTCTGACAACGTCATCGTTCTCGAGACCAGCTCCGGCAAAATCCTGCAGTCGTTCGATCTAAGCCGCAGCCGCTACATTCCTGCCGCGTATCCCTATACGGTAATCGCCAACAAGGCCGGAACCAAAGCTTGGGTCAGCTTGTGGAACAGCGCTGCCGTCGCGGAACTGGATCTTGAGACCGGCAAGGTTGCGCGCTGGATAGAAGTAGGGACATCTAATGATTCCGTAGGTCCGAGTGCGCACGCGACCGCGATGCTGCTAAATGATAAAGAGAATAGTCTTTACATTGCACTGGCGAACGCCGATTCCGTAGCAGCTGTCGATCTAAGTTCCGCTGTTACATACATTCGGTATCGCAGCGATCGAGGCAAGCCCGGATCTGTCTTCCAGTCCATTGCTCTCTCGTTGGATGGCAAGTATCTTTACGCCGGCAGTGCCTCGCTTGATGCGATCGCTGTGTTCGACGTCAAGGATTCCAATCGACCACCGGTGATGGCCCGCACGTCGGATTCGCTTCCTATCGGCTTCATCCCGACCGAGTGGTACCCCAGCGCCCTAGCCATTGTCGGCAACGATCTGCTCATCGCCACAGCTAAAGGAGAAAGCAGCGGTCCCAACAATATGCAAGGCACGCTAAAAGGCGAGCGCAAAAGAAAAGAGCATCCCTACATTCCAACCCTGATCGGAGGCTCCATCCAGCGCCTCAGCCTCTCCGACATCGACAAGAATCTCGCCGCCTATACACGCCAGGTCGAAGAAGACAATCTCCTCTACTCCGACGGCGGCAAGTTTGAATTCGCGGGCGGAACGAATCCCATCCGCCACGTGATCTACGTTCTGAAAGAGAATCGCACCTACGATCAGATCTTCGGCGACTTGCCCCTCGGCGATGGTGACCCGTCGCTCACCATGTACGGCGCCGATATCACGCCCAATGAGCACAAGCTCGCCCTGCAATTCGGCGTGCTCGACAATTTCTACGACAGCGGAGAAGTTTCCGGCGACGGCCACCTCTGGTCCACCGCCGCTACCACCAGCGACTACAACGAGAAAACCTGGCCCATCGGCTATCGCAGCAAAGAGCGCACCTATGATTCCGGCGGCAGCGTGGCCGAAGAATTTCCGCTGGAGCAGGGAATCCCCGACGTTGACGACCCCGGCACCGGCTTCCTCTGGGACAACCTTGCCCGCCGCGGCCTTACGTATCGCGTCTACGGAGAATTCATCGCGGCTGTGTGGTGCAAGAGCGAGAAAGCGAAATCGCCGAAGGAAGGAACGCCGTCTCCCGCGTCGGCAGCCTGTCCGGTGGCCGAAATCAACAAAGGAGAACCTCTGCCGCCGAACGTCGGCAATCCGCGGGGAGGGCCGAGCCCGTGGCCTTGGGCGATTCCGCAGATGAAGCGCATGCGCCCGACCAAGGCCGCGCTGCGCGACCACTACGATCCGCTCTTTCCAGACTTTGAAACCGATTATCCCGACCAGCTCCGCGCCGACGAATTCTTGCGCGAGTTCGACGGGTTTGTGAAAGCGAAGGGAACCGCCAAAGAGCTTCCACAGTTCACGCTGCTCTATCTGCCCGACGATCACACCGGAGGCACGCGTCCGGGCAAGCCCACGCCGCAAGCCTCGGTCGCCGATAACGACCTCGCGCTCGGCCGCGTTGTCGATGCCGTTTCCCACAGCCCTTACTGGGACGACACTGCCATCTTCGTGGTTGAAGACGACGCGCAGGACGGCGCCGATCACATCGACGCCCATCGATCTATCGCGCTGGTCATCAGCAAGCATTCGCCGAACGCGCCGCAGACTTTTGTCGATCATCATTTCTACACGACCGTCAGCATGATCCACACCATGGAGGCTCTGCTCGGCCTTCCGCCGATGAACCTGTTCGATGCGCACGCACCGCTTATGACGCCGTTGTTCTCCGGCCCGGGAACGCAGCCGCCCTTTCACTTTGACGACAAGAATCTGCGTAGCGGCTTCATCTATCGGACGAACGCCAAGACCGCGGCGGGAGCGAAGGAATCGTCGCAGATGAATTTTTCCAGGCCGGATGCCGCCGATGCGAAAAAGCTGAACGCAATCCTGTGGCGCAATGCCAAGGGCGACGCGCCCATGCCAATAACAAGCCTTTCACATTCTGAATCACGTTCTGAACCATAGACCTGATTTAGAATGCCTCGATGGGGTCTCCGATCGAGTGCACCAACCTGCGCAAGACCTACGACGGCAAAGTCGAAGCCGTGCGCGGGCTCAGTCTGCGCATCGAGGCGGGCGAATGCTTTGGCCTGCTCGGTCCGAACGGGGCAGGGAAGACCACGACCATTGAAATCCTCGAGGGCCTGCTCGCTCCGACATCCGGCGAAGTCCGCATCTTCGGTCACACCTGGGCCGACAACCCGCGCCAGTTGCGCGAGTGGATCGGGATCTCTCTCCAGGAAACGCGCCTGTCGGAAAAACTGAGCGTTCGCGAGACCATTGAACTCTTCGCCAGTTTCTATCGCGAACCTTGTTCGACCGCCGACATTCTCGAAGAACTGCAACTTACCGAAAAATCCGACGCCTGGGTCGGCAAACTTTCCGGCGGACAGAAGCAGCGCCTCGCCGTCGCCACCGCGCTGGTCGGCAATCCGCGCATCCTTTTTCTCGACGAGCCCACCACCGGACTCGATCCCCAAAGCCGCCGCCAGCTCTGGGACATCGTCCGCGCCTTCCAGAAAAAAGGTGGCACCGTCCTGCTCACCACTCACTACATGGACGAAGCCGAACGGCTCTGCGACCGGCTGGCCATCGTCGATCACGGAGAGATCATCGCCGAAGGAACTCCCTCCGATTTGATCGACCGCCTCGGCGGCCATCACGTGGTCGAGTTCCAAGTTAGTAATAGCGGAAGCACCGAACGCGATAATCTCGGCCACGATAATCTCGACAACGACAACCTCGACCGCTGGCGATCGCTGCCCAGCGTCGAGTCCGTCCGCCGCGAGGATGCGACCGTCTGCCTGAGTGTCCGCGAGCCGCACCTCACCATCCCCGCGCTTCTGGATGCGGTAACCAACCACGGCCATCAACTCGAACACCTGAGCACGCGCCAGGCCAGCCTCGAAGATGTCTTCGTGCTGCTCACCGGGCGTCACCTGCGAGAAGACTGAATGGCAACCACAGAAACCAACGCGCCCAAGCTCCGCCCTGATACTGATAGGAATCAGCAGCCGCAACCCATGCTTCCCGCACGCCAGAATGGCCGCTGGTCCGGATACCGTCACCTGCTCTGGGCGCGCATACTCGAACTCAAGCGCGAGCCGGAAGTCGTATTCTGGGTCTTCATCTTTCCGCTGCTGCTGGCTGCAGGACTGGGCATCGCCTTTCGCAATAAGCCCGCGGACATCACGTCGGTCGTGGTGATCGACGGCGCTGGCGCGCAGAAAACGTTGGCCATGCTGCAGGGTTCGGATCAAAGCGCATCCGATAAACGCTCGTTCGCCCACTCGACCATCCGAGCCGCTGTGCTCGATCGCGCTGCCGCGCTCAAGGCCTTCCACTTCGGCAAGTTCGATCTCGCGATCGAAGCGAATCCCGACGGCAGCTACACTTATTATTACGATCCCGCGCGTCCGGAGAGCGTGCTCTCCCGCGCTGAAATTGACGCCAAGCTCCAATCCGACGCTGGACGCAAAGATGCGCTCGCGACTTCCACGCAATCTTCCAGCGAACCGGGCTCGCGCTACATCGACTTCCTCATCCCTGGATTGCTGGGGATGAACCTGATGAACTCCGGCATGTGGGGAGTCGGCTTCGCGCTGGTAGAAATGCGCCAGCGCAAACTGCTGAAGCGCTTCGTGGCTACTCCGATGCGGCGCAGCGATTTCCTTCTCGCCTTAACCAGCAGCCGTCTGGTGTTGATGGTGATTGAAGTTGGACTGCTCTTAAGTTTTGGCGTGCTGGTGTTCCACATGCCTTTGCAGGGATCGATCGTCTCGGTCATCCTGCTCGGATCGCTCGGGGCGGTAGCCTTTGGCGGCGTCGGCCTTCTGACCGCCTGCCGGGCGCAGAAAATCGAAAGCGTTTCCGGGCTTATCAACCTGGTCATGATGCCGATGTGGATCTTCTCCGGCGTCTTCTTTTCCTACGATCGATTTCCCGCCATCGCTCACCCCTTCATCAAAGCGCTACCGCTGACCGCGCTCAACGACGCGCTGCGAGCCACGATCATCGAAGGCGCAACGCTCGGCTCGCAATCGGGACGACTGCTCGTGCTCGCGATTTGGGGCGGGGTTTCGTTCATTCTTGCGCTGCGGTGGTTTCGCTGGACGTAGGGCGAGCTCCCAGCTGTCAGCTTTCAGCTTTCAGCTCTCAGCTCTCAGCAAAACCAGTTCGTGGAGAGACGGACAGTCATCGCCCTGTTCGCGTCTATTGACTCCGGATTATTGACCAACTGGTACGGGTCCCCCCTCCCCCCTACTTTTTTGATCTATTAGAATCATGGGGTTGGCGGGAAAATCCTCAAGAATAAGGACTTATATGGAAAACTTTCTGGAATAAGGACTTAGGTTGTCAAAGAGCGCTGAAAATGGCTTTGGGGCAGCTTTGAGGGCCGTCTCTGGGAGACGGGCACCCTTCTCGCTGCCCCATTCAGGGACATTATCTCGCGGGACGGGGTTGGGTGTCTGTGATGCGGGTCACAGATGTTTTGTGATGATTGCGGGGGTCAAGGGCCCGGCCCAAGCGAAGCTTGGATGGGGCACTCGCCGTAATCTTGCGATTTATGCACTTTTGATGCATATTCTGGCTGGTAAATGCATGGGCATGGAGTTTTCATCGCAGTTTGTGTACCCGAAGCTTTGCCGAGAGCAGCCACCGCGAACTCGGTTAGATTTCGCACCAAGACAAAGAAACGGGCGATGGCGGCCAAGGCAGGGGGCGGTAATGGGGCTGCTCCACGCGGACCCGCTGCCAGATAGCGGGGCCGAGCTGCGTTCGGCTTGGGCGGGCGAGGGCGCCCGCCCTACACGAGCTACGCCTTCGACTTCTTGTACTCGTCGCACGCGTCCAGGAAACGATCGATGTCTCGTTTTGACAGGTAGTACGGCGTGGACAGGCGCAGCTTGTCTGGGTCGGCTCCGCGGATTCGGATTTTCCTTTCTTTCCATAGCCAGGAGCACCTGAGCCGGCAGGTTCTGTGAAAATAGCGGGTATCTTTTTGACTTGAGAATGCGTCCAACTAGGTGGGAAACTCTGCTTACACCCACTTGCTATCGGGGGTATAATCTTCTCAACCGATGGGTTTTCCACGGGGTATCCAATATGCCGTACTGTAAATTGCTGATCTCCCTGAGTTTAGTGGCGCTGATGGCGGTGCCGGCGCGGGCGCAGGAGCAAACTTCGCAGACCCCTAGCGCGCAGCCGCAGGCGTCGGCGTCGCAGTCGCAAACCGCAAAAGATCAGACGGCGCAACCGCAGAGCACGCAGGCGTCGAGCGGCTCGACTTCTGGCACAGCGTCTGGCACAACGACGGGCACAACGCCCGCTCCGGCGCAGGATCCCTCAGCAACTCCCAGCTCGACTCCGCCCGCGGACTCTTCGGCTTCGAGCGGCAGCGACGCTGCCCCTAGCGGGCCGCCTCCGATCCAGGAGCCCGACGACAGCAAGGTCAAGCATGACGGCAGTAAGAGCGATGTGGACGCCATCGGCAACCGCAAGGTTGGCGGGCGCGGCCTGGGCAACTGGTACTCGCTCGAAACCGAGATCCGGATGGGCAAGCAATACGCGATGCAGGTCGAGAGCAGCGTGAAGCTGGTGCAGGACCCGGTGGTGAACGAGTACGTGAACCGCATCGGGCAAAATCTGGTGCGCAATTCGGACGCGCAGGTGCCGTTCACGATCAAGGTGATCGATTCCGACGAAATCAACGCATTCGCGCTCCCCGGTGGATTTTTCTACGTGAATACCGGGCTGATTCTGGCGGCGGACGAAGAGGCGGAACTGGCCGGGGTGATGGCGCATGAGATCGCGCACGTGGCCGCCCGCCACGGGACGCGCCAGATGACGCGGGCGCAGTGGGCGAACATCGGCACGATTCCTCTGATCTTCGTTGGGGGCGGCCTGGGCTACGGAATCTACGAAGCAGCCGGGCTGGGCTTGCCGCTCACGTTCATGAAGTTCCAGCGCAATTTCGAAGCGGAAGCGGACTACCTCGGGCTGCAATATATGTATAAGACGGGATACGATCCGCAGGCTTTCATCAGCTTCTTTGAGAAGATTCAGGCGAAGGAAAAGAAGAAGCCGGGCACGCTGGCCAAGGCTTTCGCCTCGCACCCGCAGACGCCCGACCGCATTGAAGAGTCGCAAAAGGAGATCGCGACGATTCTTCCGGCGAAGCCGCAATACGTGGTTTCCACGTCGGAGTTTGACGATGTGAAATCGCGGCTGGCTACCATCGAGAACCGGCACAAGGTGATCGAAGAGAAGGATGGGAGTAAGCCCAGCCTGCGCCGCACTTCAACCAGCGACAAGACCAGCGGCACGGACAAGAGCGGCGACGACGATCGTCCGACGCTGAAGCGCCGGGACGATAGTCCGAGCCAGAATTAGCTGAAGATCGGGTCATCGGGCGATCGGGTCATCGGGTCAGCGAAAAACAAATTGCTAGAAACCATCTCATACTGAACCCGCGAAAGTAAACTGGCGGGGCCCTCAGGGGCTAAAGCCCGCGTCTTTGCTGGCTCTTGGCGGCACGGCTGAAGCCATGCCCTTCCCAAAACAATTTATGAGATAGCTTCTAGTTAGAGGGCTTTTGATCATCCGATGACCCGATGGTGAGATGACCCGATTGCCTCACGATCCCGCGGCCACCGACTTTACCGCGATGGTGGCGCCGTCCACTTCTCCGGTCACCTTTGCCTTTGCTCCCGCCAGATCGTTCAGCTTATCGAGCGCGGCCTTATCCGAGGTCTCCAGGGTGTAGACTTTGTCGCCGACCACGAGCGCATATTTTGAGCCATGCTTTACGCAGCCGCGGGTGCAATCGGCGGCTTTGCCGGGCATTTCATGTTTCGCCCCGCACATGGCGTCGGTCACTTCACCGGTCAAGGTCTGGCTTTTGCCGGCAGCCAGCGCCGGAACCGCCGCCAAGCTGGCTAACATCTGCATTCCAAGAAGCGCAGCCGCAATTCGACTTACTTTCATTTGCTTTCGTCTCCTGTGAAACGGGGTGAGTTCAAAAGGCGTAGGAGTCTGTGGTGAAACTACTATCGCCGTCCTCAGCGCCTAAAGGCGCATTCATAACACTCCACTAACGGCACGCCTGAAGGCGTGCCCTGATACGAACCGCACTTGCACCACGGACTGATAGGCCCAAGGCGGACACTGCATCCTGTCAATATAAGATTCTCACGCAAGCTTCGAGTTACAAAAAATATCTTGTCCACTGCAACCCGCAGCTTTCCGCGCTATTGCTGCTTGAAACGGATCTCCACGTCCACGGTCTTGTCTTTTGCGTCCGGGGTTTCGTGAACGCTCACGGACCATTGCACCCCGCGGGGAACGAGATCTCTGGTATCGTCCAGAAATTTCCTGGGATAGTCGGCGTTGTAGGGCTGACCTTCGCGCAGAGTCCACGCTGCCTGCAGGCGCGCCTTGGCCTGCGTGTCGAGTCCTGCGATTTCTAATTCCCCCATCTTGTAGAGGGCGCCTTCGATGATGTTCAAGTCGTAGTGCACGGTGCTTTTCTCGTTGTCGAACTGGGCGTCGGGCTTGACCTGGACGGTCATGTAGCCACGGCCGCGGTAAAGCTTGGTCACGTTTTCGAGGTCGCGGAGAAGACGGACCGCGTCGGCGGGCTGGCCGGGCGGCAGGTGGAGGAGGGGCGCGACTTCGGCGGTGGTGATGGCAGAATTACCCTTCCAGTCAACACTGGAAGTTGAATACACGTTGCCCGGCATCACGGGCACGATCGCATCCACCTGAATTTCGGAGTGAAGTTCGGCGGGGGCTTGCGCATTTTCCGCTGTAGAAGGTTGGGGCACCACGCGCGCGTCGGACGGGCCGAACGCGGCTTTCAAGTATCCGCGCTGCAGATACACCGGCAAGAGGTCAAAATTATCGGCCGCCGCTAGCGTAGCGCGCGTGTATTCCGCTCCCGTAAGGCGGCGGGCTGCGGTCGAGAGCAGAGCCGCCTGCTCCGGCGAAGCTCCCGGGAATTCGACATTGCGAATCCGGATGCTGAGTTCCTCGACGCGATAAACGATGGCGTGCAGGGCACCGCCGGACTGGTCCCCTTCGCGCAGGTAGTCTACCCGTCCGGGAAATTGCTTTTCGGTGAGGATGGCTTGCAGCGCCTCGGAAACGTGGTCGGGGAGATTGCCGGCAACGGGCAGCAACCGCTTGAAGAGCGGGACGCGGCTTTGCAAGGAGGCGAGCAGTTCGGCATCGGTGAACCAGACGAAGTTTTCGAAGCGGGCGGGAACCAGCTTGCTCTGGTCGGTATCGGCGAGCTGTAGTTCCAGTTTTGTTCCCGCGTTGGAAGAGGAATAGGAATAGACAACATCGCTGAACAGGCCGGAATCGCCGAGGCGCTGCACCGCCTCTTTGAAATCGCCGTCGGCGGCGTTCTGGCCGATCTGCAGGCCGCTGGCGGCGAGAATTTCTTTGTCGGTGTAGCGCGTCGTTCCCGTGACTTTCAGCGCGATCAGCTTGTTGGCGGAGACGGAGGAAGGCTTGCTGCCGGCGGACTGCTTCTGGGCTGCGGCCGCCGAAAGGAGTAGGGACAATGCAAGGATGACGCGCGCCGCCATGTTCATGCCACCATCTTCATAACACGATGTTCATTTTGATCGCTTCCCAGCCCCGGGCGCGGGAAAATTCTTTTGCTTTATCGCGATGTCCATGAAGGCCTTGGCGGCGCGGCTGAGCGATTTGTCTTTGCGGAACACGAGCGCCAGGTCGCGCCGGATTTGCGCGTCGGCGAGCGTGATCGCAACCAGGGCGTTGGCCCGGATGTCTTCCTCAATATTGGAGCGGGCGATAAAACCGACGCCGACATCGGCGGCTACAAAACGCTTCAGCAGTTCGCTCGAATCGAGTTCCATGGCCAGGTTCGGCTTCAAGTGATGGTCGTAGAACAGGGCATCGAGTGCGTCGCGGGTGTGGCCTAGTTTCGGCAGGACTAGCGGATAGGCGGAGACCTCGGCTACGGTGACGCTCTTCTTCGCCGCGAGCGCGTGACTCGGGGCCGTGATTACCACGAGTTCGTCGCGATGAATCATCTGCGCCTCGAGCCGGTTGTCGGTCACGGGCAGCGAGACCACGCCAAAGTCCACCACGTTCTCGAGGATCGACTCGAGAATCCTGGCGTAGTCGGAGCGCTTGATGCTCACGGCGACTTTCGGATAGTCGCGCTTGAATTGCGCGAAGACCTCGGGCAGGATGTGCAGGCAGGTGCCTTCATTGGCTCCGACGACGATTTCGCCGCGAGGCACACGCTCGGTCTCGGCGATCTCGGTGAGGATGGTCTTGCGCCGCTCGATCGTCTCCTCGGCATACTTGAAAAACAACTTGCCGGACGCGGTGAGCGATACGCGGCCTCCGGAGCGGTCGAGCAGGCGAGCGCCCACTTCTTCTTCAAGCGCGCGGATTTGGGAGGATATGGCGGGCTGGGTGCGAAAACGCTTCTCCGCCGCGCGGGAGAAGCTGGAGAGCCGCGCCACTTCGAGGAAGATTTCGAGCTGATCGAAGTCCATTAGGTTGTTAACTCAGACACTATAGCGGGGTCGGGGGGATGATTCAATGCGGGTGGACCGCGGGAGTCAAGCGTGAGTATCCTCGGGCCGGGGTGGAGATCTTTGGGCCCAGGTTAGCGCCCAAAAGACGGGCGCGAACCTGGGGCACCGAGCCATTCCCAAAACCATGCGCTCTAGACGTTGATCACCGCGATCAGTTCTTTTACGGCGGCGGCGCTTTTGTCGAGGGCCACTTTCTCTTCTGGAGTGAGTTTGATCTCGATGATCTGCTCGATTCCTTTGGCGCCTAGTTTCACCGGGACGCCGACAAAGAGGCCGTGGATGCCGTACTCTCCGTTGAGGTAGGCGGCGCAGGGGAGAATCTTTTTCTTGTCTTTGAGGATGGCTTCGACCATCTCGGTGGCGGCGGCTGACGGGGCGTAGTACGCGGACCCGGTCTTGAGATGTTTGACAATCTCGGCGCCGCCATCGCGGGTGCGCTGGACGATGCGATCGAGCGTGGCCTGGTCCATGAGTTCGGTGATGGGAATGCCGGCGACGGTCGAATAGCGGGGCAATGGGACCATGGTGTCGCCGTGTCCTCCTAGAACGAAGGCGGTTACGTTCTCAACGCTGACTTTGAGTTCCTGGGCGATAAACGCGCGGAAGCGGGCGGAGTCGAGTATACCGGCCATGCCGATGACGCGCTCGCGCGGAAAGCCGCTCATCTTGTAGGCGGCTTGCGCCATGGCGTCGAGCGGGTTGGAGACGATGATGAGGATGCAGTTCGGCGAGTGGTGCACGACCTTGCCGACCACGTCGTTCATGATTTTGTGGTTGGTGTTCAGCAGATCGTCGCGGCTCATGCCGGGCTTGCGCGGAATTCCGGCGGTGATGACGACGATGTCGGAGTTGGCGGTGTCGGCGTAGTCGTTGGTGCCGAGGATGGCGGAATCGCGCTTTTCGATGGGCATGGCCTCGAGCAGGTCGAGACCTTTTCCCTGGGGGACGCCTTCCACGATGTCGATGAGGACGACATCGGCGAGTTCTTTCGCTGCGATCCAATGAGCGGCGGTGGCGCCCACGTTTCCGGAGCCGACTATCGTTACTTTATTTCGCATGAAGTTCCTTTCTCGATGCAACTAATTTCCCGGGGTTAGTGGAGCGACGGGCGTTCTCGCCCGTCCCGCGGGGCGCATCTGGACGGGCGAGGACGCCCGTCGCTCCATCAACTAATCCCTTCTCTACACTCAGTCTGCTGCCACTGGAACGCGCATGTTGTCGATCATGCACGTGGCAAACTCGCTGGTCTTGACCTTTGTGGCGCCTTCCATCAGGCGCTCGAAATCGTAGGTTACTTTCTTCTGCTCGATGGTGCGCTCCAGGCTTTGCTCGATCAGATCGGCGGCTTCTTTCCATCCGAGGAAGCGGAACATCATAACACCGGAGAGAATGACAGAGCCGGGATTGATGACGTCTTTGTCGGCATACTTGGGAGCGGTGCCGTGAGTGGCTTCGAAGATGGCGTAGCCGTCGCCGATGTTGGCTCCAGGAGCGATGCCGAGGCCGCCGACCTGCGCGGCGCAAGCGTCGGAGATGTAGTCGCCGTTCAGGTTGGGCGTGGCCAGAACGCTGTATTCATCGGCCCGCGTCACCACCTGCTGGAAGATGGAGTCGGCGATGCGGTCGTTGATCATCAGCTTCTTCTTCCAGGCGCCCTTGCCGTGCGTGGCATAGATGGAATCGAGACAGTCCTTCACTTCCTTGTAGACGGTCTGGCGGAAATCGTCCTGGGCAAACTCGAGGCCGGGTTCGATTAGGTTCGCGTTCTCCTCGATCGTGAGATGCCGGGATTCTTGTCTTTGTTGTCGATGTATCCAGCTCTCGCGCTCGGTGACGACCTGGTCGCGGAATTCCTCGGTGGCGAGTTCGTAGCCCCACTTGCGGAAGGCGCCTTCGGTGAACTTCTGGATGTTGCCTTTGTGGACGAGAGTGACCGCTTTGTTCTTGTTTTCGAGCGCGTGCTGGATGGCCATGCGCACCAGGCGTTTCGTGCCGGTTACGGAGATGGGCTTGATGCCGACGCCGGAATCGAGGCGGATTTGCTTTTTGCCGCCTTTCAACATGTCTTTGTTAAGGAATTCGATGAGGCGGGCGCAATCGGGCGTGCCTTCTTCCCATTCGATGCCGATGTAAACGTCTTCTGTGTTTTCGCGGAAGATGACGATGTTCATGCGCTCGGGATGCTTCACGGGCGAGGGCACGCCGGCGTAATACTTCACGGGACGGACGCAGCCGTAGAGATCGAGGGTCTGGCGCAGGGCGACGTTGAGGGAGCGGATGCCGCCTCCGACGGGCGTAGTCAGCGGGCCTTTGATGGCGACGCGAAATTCGCGGATGGCACTGACGGTGTCGTCGGGAAGCCAGTTCTGAAAACGGGACTTGGCTTTCTCGCCGGCAAAGATCTCGTACCAGGCCACGGAGCGCTTCCCGTGGTATGCCTTTTCGACGGCGGCGTCGAAGACGCGGACGGAGGCTTTCCAGATATCGCGGCCGGTGCCGTCCCCTTCAATGAAGGGAATGATCGGATGATCGGGGACGCGGTACTTGCCGTTGCTGTATTCAATTTTCTGCCCGTTGGGTGGGACGGGGACTCCGTTGAACGACGCCATGTGCTTGCCTCCAGAGGCTGGGAAGGAACCGGATCATTATAAAGAATATTTGCTGGTGGAGCGCCGGGCGTCCGCGCCCGGCTGGACACTTGACCGCGCTCTCGACGGGTGGGGACGCCCGTCGCTCCACCGAATTGCGCTAGCGTTCGATCTTTACCGACTTCACCACTACGTCTTTGTCCGGACGGTCCTGGCGGTTGCGAGGGGCCTTCGAGATTTTTTCTGCGACTTCGTAGCCCTCGACTACCTCGCCGAAAATTGTGTGTTTGCCGGTGAGCCAGTCGGTGTTGCCGACGGTGATGAAGAACTGCGATCCGTTGGTGTTGGGGCCGGAGTTGGCCATGGCCAGCTTTCCCGCCTTGTCGAAACGATGGGGCGAAGCCTTTGGTTTCGTCTTCGAACTGGTAGCCGGGTCCGCCGAAACCGGTGCCCATCGGGTCGCCGCCCTGGATCATGAAGTCGGGAATTACGCGATGGAAAATCGTCCCGTGGTAAAGGGGATCGGTCGTCTTTTTGCGGGTGGTGGGATGGGTCCACTCGCGCTTGCCTTCGGCTGAGATCGACGAAGTTGGCGACCGTCTTGGGGGCGTCCTTCTCAAACAGGCGGCAAACGATGGTACCCTCGCTGGTTTCAAAGACGGCATAGGTTCCGGGTGTGCGGGTCATAGTCTCCCTTTCGAATGCTTGAATTTGATCTTTGTGTAGAGACGAGGCTGGCCTCGTTTGGGACGGGCAAGCCTTCGTCTCTACCTGGGTTTCTGCGCACCAGGCTAGGGCTTGGGCGCGGCGCCGGCGCTAATGAATTTCGATGTGCTCGATCTTGACCGGATGAAGCGGGCGTTCACCGTCCTTTGCCATGCGGGCGATCTTCTTAACCAGTTGGACGGCGGCGTCATCGCACTGCCCGAAGATGGTATAGCCGCCATTGAGGCTGGGGTAGGGAACTTCGGTGATGAAGAACTGCGAGCCGTTGGTGTTCGGTCCGGCGTTAGCGTAGGCGAGACGTCCGGGGCGATCGAACTTGAGGGTGGGGGAAGTCTCATTCTTGAACGCAAAGCCGATATCGCCGCTGCCGGTTCCGGCGGGATCTCCACCCTGAATCATGAATTCGGGAATCACGCGGTGAAAGATGGTGCCGTCGTATAGTGGGACGCCGTGCTTCTTGGCATGAGAGACGGGGCTGGTCCAGTCTTTGGAGCCGTCGGCAAGGCCGATAAAATTTTCGACTCCGATGGGCGCTACCTTGGGAAACAGCGTGCAATGCAGATCACCGGCCGTGGTGTGGATGATGGCGGCGGGCTCGGCGGCAGCAGCTTTGGAGGCGGGCGGCGTGGTTGCCGTCTGTGCGGCGCTGAGCAGGGAAATGGAAACGATCAGTACAAGCGTATGGATTAGAGTTCGCATGGATGCTCCTTTAGGGTATTTTGGCAAGCTTTGATTGTACGACAAAGGATTGTACGCCACGGGTGCTGCGTGACGGGCGAGGACGCCCGTCGCTCCATCGAATCGCTCATCCTGTAGTCACGGCGGCCAGAGCCTGCTCGATGGACTGCTCCAGCGGCTGGTCGGTCGAGATCACCGTTTTGGGATAGGTGATGGGCTCGAAGCGGGCTTTCACTTCGAGGTAGAGCGCGAAGGTTCGGTTGTGCGCGGGGTGCGAGAGGTTGGGTTCGAGATCGAGACGGCGGCGAGCGGATTCATCGGAACAGGCGCACTCGATAATTGTCCAGGGCTGAGCGAGTTCGCGCGCGAACTGGAGAACGCGGTCGATCTGGTACTGGCGGGAGAAGGTACGGCCGTCGAGAAAGATTTTACGGGCAGGATCCTTTTGCAGCAGGAAACGGGCGGCCTCGAGCATGATCTCGATGACGAAGTCGTCTTGCCTGACGGAGTATTCGACATCGTCTGGCGAGAACAGCGCGGCGCGGATCTCATCTTTGCTGAGGAGCGCGCCTTGAGTGCGGTGAGTGAGTTCGCGGGCGAGCGTGGTTTTGCCGGTTCCGGGAAGGCCGGCCATCAGGACAATCATGCTGTGAAGATTGTAGCGGAGGCAGGGTTCGGCGAGAGGTTTAGTTGGATGCGGTCGTCAGAGTGGCAGTGGCCGTGGCCGTGGCCGGCGCGGTGACGAGCTCTTCCGTTGGCGGACGCGGGAAGATGGTCTGGGTCTCGCGCCAGTAACTGTAGCGCTCGGAGACCATCACGTGGAAGCACCAGTGGCGGCGCTCCTCTTCGGGTTCGACCAGACCGAGCGCGTTCAGATAGAACAAGTAGCGCTCGACGAATTGAATCTGCTCTTTCGTCATGCCTCGGCGCTGGAGATCGACGGTGATACCGGCGAGATGAGACGACGCGGTGTCGCCTTCGGCGGGAGCAGCGTTACGATTGCGGCGGCGAAGCTTCTTCTGCACCTTGACGGTACGGACGGCGGAGTTTACCTGGATTTGCGCGTGGAACTGGCGGTAATAAACTTCGGAAAGGTCGTCAACGAAGTCGCGCGTCCACGAACGGCAATAGCGGCGTGAGGGATCGAGACTGGGCTCAATCTTCAGAGATTCGCTCGCCTCGATGGGCACCAGCGCGCCTGAGGCCTTAAGCGCTTCCAATTCGTTGTCGTCTTGAATGCGCGGCAGATCGAGGCGGTCGATTTCTTGGTTTTGCCGGACCAGAGAATCGTGCGACGGGCGGAACATGGGGTTCCAGAGCAATCCACGCAGGCCGCGGAAGCGCAACGAGTGGAGAACGCGGTGGTGGTGACGGTCGACGCGATGCAGGGCAAAGGCGGTTCCGGACGACGCGAGGGTAACGAACATCGCGACCATGATCAGGGCAACCACCAGCGCAGCGGGCGGTCTGGAGCTTCTCAGGCTTCGCGTTATGAATCCCGGCGTTATGGATCTTCGCCTCATTGCGATTGCATCATTGCGTACTTGGAACCACCCTCGGAGGCTGTGGATAAGTATCCATTTGCCGAGAGGAAGAACGATTGTAAACCACGGGTAAACAAATCTGTGCAGCAATTCCGGCCAAGGCCCATTACTTAGGAGAGTTTCGCGTGGTTACCCGAGGGCAAGCTGCTGATGTTTGTCGCCGATGTTGGAAAAGCTTCGTTTGGGGAATGGCAAAGGACGTGCACCGGTTATTTCCTGTAGAGACGCGGCTTGCCGCGTCTCTACACGCGGAAAAATAGCCGTCACTTGCGGAACAGGTCGCCGAGCGCTTGCCTCATGACTTGGCCGCCGACTTCGGCAATCGACGTGGTCAGCGGGATGTCCTTCGGACAAATCTCGACGCAGTTTTGCGCGTAGCCGCATTCCTGGATGCCGCCGTCGCCCATGAGCGCCGTCAGACGCTCGCGCTTCAGGGCCTGGCCGGTAGGATGCGTGTTGAAGAGGCGCACTTGCGAGATCGTGGCCGCGCCTACGAATCCGGTGTCCTCATTGAATTGCGGACAGGCTTCCATGCAGCAGCAACAGGAAATGCAGCGCGAGAGCGGATAGGCCTTTTCCTGATCTTCGGCGCTCATGCGCGGGCCGGAGCCGAGGTCGTAAGTTCCGTCGATGGGAATCCAGGCTTTGACCTTTTTCAGGTTCTCGAAGAGCACGCTGCGATCAACCGACAGGTCGCGTATGACGGGGAATTTCGAGAGCGGCTCGAGCTTGATGGGCTTATCGAGTTGGTCGAGCAGGGCGGAGCAGGCCATGCGGGCGCGCCCGTTGATGATCATGGCGCAGGAACCGCAGACCTCTTCGAGACAGTTCGAGGTGTAGGTGATGGGCGTGGTCGGCTTGCCGTCGCGGGTAACGGGGTTGGCCGCGATCTCCATCAGCGCCGAAGTGACGTTCATGTTCGGCTTGTAGGGAATCTCGAACTCTTCCCACGACGGCTTGGCGTCGGGAGTGAGTTGGCGTTTGATCTTTAGGATTACGGATTTAGTGTTTGCCATGATTCAGTCTTTGTCTTTTGCGTCGATATCCAATTTCGTTAACTGCGGCACACCGAAGTGCCGAAACCGATATGCCCAACCCACCGCCAATGCCAGCCAGACAGCAGCTTCTAGTCCGTGGTCAACTTTGTGCGTGTACAAGAATTCGACTAGTTCCGCGATGGCGACTCCAAGATAGAAGATGCTACAGAAAACGATGCGACGCCTCAGCCTTGACAAAATCGACTCAGAGACTTCGCCGAACATTTATCCCCCTCAGTGCTTCCTCGGTCGCGGCGGAGTCAGCGACGCGTCCACCGGCTCAAACTCGAACTTCGGCCCGTCTGTCCCGACGGTCCACCCTCAGCGGCTGAAGCCGCAGTCCTCAGGGTGCCTCTAGCGGCACGAGTAAACTCGTGCCCTTCCCCAAACCGGCGCGAATCGGAGCCCCTCCGCAGCCTGTTAGGGTCGTGCCCTTCCCAAGAACCTCAATCTTGACAACATTCGTCACAACGATTCTGGCCGTCCATTTTCCCAAAACGAAAAACCATCGTAAAAAAATAACCGGGAAGGGCACGAGTTCTACTCGTGCCGATTTAGGCTAAGAGAGAACTGCGGCTTCCAGCCGCTGAGGTTGCTCTTGAGGCCTTCACGACTCTTTTCTCCTCCCGGAACTTATTTCTTGACTTTCTCGACCTGGCATCACCGTCGACTCTTCGTTGTCGAAAATTATGCCCGATTACTCCTCCAGACCCTTTATCACTACCGCCGCGAAGGCCGTTACGCGCTGCACGCCTTCGTGCTTATGCCCGATCACGTCCATCTGCTGCTCACTCCTGCGCAGGACGTAACGATTGAGCGCGCCGTCCAGTTGATCAAGGGCGGATACTCGCACGCGCTCGGCACTCTTATTGGGCGAAAATCCGAAGTCTGGCAGCGCGGATTCACCGATCATCGGATTCGCGATGCTCAGGACTTCGTTCATCATCGGAATTATGTTCATCAGAATCCTGTGGTCGCCCGGTTAGTTCTTAATTCCTCCGAGTATCGTTATTGCTCCGCCTTCCCGGGATTCAAACTAGACCCTTGGCCCCCAGGGGCTAAAGCCGCAATCTTGGGGGACGTCTCAATTGGCACGAGTGGAACTCGTGCCCTTCCCGGTTCGCAATGACGACACATAAGCTGCATCAGTACTTCCTCGGCCGCGGCGGAATCAGCGCCGCGTCCACCAGCTCGAACTCAAACTTCGGCTCGTTTTCTCCAGTACCCTGGCCGACGCCGGCCATGAGCGACTGCGAAAACAACGACCTCTGAAAGCACTTCCTGATACACGATGTTGAACGGAAACCGATGCAACGTGTACCGCCTGAATTCTCCGAAGTAACTCGTCCAACGCTGGGGAGCCGCTTCGATCGCATGTATCGCTTTACTCACCGCCAGCTCAAAATCTGAAGCTACGACCACACTACGATCCCGATACCAAGCGAGTGCCTCCAGATACTCGCGCTCGGCCTTCGGGTGCAGCCGAACCGGCTTACTTGCCATCGAGCAGAGCCCGCGCTTTTTTCTGAACCTGGGGCCACGGAACCGTGCTTACATCGCCCGACCGCACCTCGTCCGCGCGTCGCGCGATTTCCGCCTGCCACGCGGCGTCAACGTCGGGATCAATATTTGTATCCAGACTGGCGATCAGACTTCCGGCTAGTTCGGCGCGTTCATTGTCCGGCAACGAAAGCGCCTTTTGCAGGAGTTCCTGTGTTCGTTCGGTCATAACACATTCTATCAATCTGAACTAACGCACGATCAGATTTCAGTACTTCCTCGGCCGCGGCGGAATTAGCGCCGCATCCACCGGCTCGAACTCGAACTTCGGCTCATTCAATTCGGGCGCGTAGACGGCCTTTGTGGTCTTCATCCAGTTCTTGTCGTCGCGGTCGGGGAAATCGGGCTTGTAGTGCGAGCCGCGCGACTCGTTGCGCATTGCCGCTCCCTGCGCAATTACCCGCGACAACTGCAGCATGTTGTAAAGCTGGCGCGCGAAAGCGATGGTCGTGTTCGCCCACTGCGAGCGGTCGCTTAGATTGATCTTCTGGTAGCGTTCGAGCAATTCCACTACTTTGGCGTCCGCTTCTTCGCACTTCTTGTTGTAGCGGATGACGGTGCAGTTTGCGGTCATGGTCTCGCCGAGTTCGCGCCAGATCAGGAACGGATTCTCATTGCCGTCGGCTTGCATCAGGCGGGCGTTGATTTCCCGCTGGCGCTTGCGTTCGGCTTCGAAGTAGCCGTTGCCGGGGACGGCTGCGAGATTCTTCGCGTACTGCACGGCAGCCGGGCCGGCGATGAAGCCTCCGAAGATGCACGACACCAGCGAGTTCGCGCCCAGACGGTTGGCGCCGTGATACTGGTATTCCGCCTCGCCAGCCGCGTAAATGCCGGGAATGTTGGTGGACTGTTTGTAATCGATCCAGAGGCCGCCCATGGTGTAGTGCATGCCCGGAAAAATCTTCATGGGCACATAGCGCGGATCGTCGCCCACAAACTTTTCATAGATTTCGAGGATACCTTCCAGTTTGCGGTCGAGAGTTTTGGCGTCGATATGGGTGAGGTCGAGGTAAACCATCGGCTTGCCGTCGATGCCGAGGTTCTCCTCGTACACCACCTTGAAAATCGCGCGGGTGGCCACGTCGCGCGGCACCAGGTTGCCGTATTTCGGATACCACTCTTCGAGGAAGTACCAGCGCTCTTTTTCAGGGATCGACTTCGGATCGCGTTTGTCGTTCACGGTCCTCGGAACCCAGACGCGTCCACCTTCGCCGCGCGCCGATTCCGACATGAGGCGCAGCTTGTCTTCGCCGGGAATGCAGGTGGGATGCACTTGAATGAACTCGCCGTTCGCGTAGTAGCAGCCCTGCTGATAGAGCGCAGACTGCGCCGATCCGGTGCACACGACCGAGTTGGTGGACTTGCCGAAGATGGCGCCGTTGCCGCCGGTGCAGACGATGATGGCGTCGGCGGGGAAGGTGCGGATTTCCATGGTGCGCAAATCCATGGCGCAGATGCCGCGGCAGGCGCGGTTGCCGTCGAGCACGGCTGAGAGAAACTCCCAGTGCTCGTACTTCTTTACCTTGCCTTCGGACTCATAGCGGCGCACTTGCTCGTCGAGGGCGTAGAGAAGTTGCTGGCCGGTGGTGGCTCCGGCGAAGGCGGTGCGGTTATAGAGCGTGCCCCCGAAGCGGCGGAAATCGAGCAGACCCTCGGGCGTGCGGTTGAAAGGAACGCCCATGCGGTCGAGCAGATCGATGATGCCGGGAGCGGCCTCGCACATGGCCTTGACCGGCGGCTGGTTGGCGAGGAAGTCGCCGCCGTAGATGGTGTCGTCGAAATGGATCCAGGTGGAATCGCCTTCGCCCTTCAGGTTCTTGGCGGCGTTGATGCCACCCTGCGCGCACACCGAGTGCGAGCGCTTGACCGGGACGATCGAGAACAGGTCAACCTCACCGCCCATCTCGGCGATCTTGATGACGGCGGAGAGCCCTGCCAGGCCTCCGCCCACTACGATGATTTTCGGAGTTGCTGCCATGCTGTATGAATCCGATCTGCCGGGCCCGGTCCGCTGGTACTATCCGCAATGCTTCTCAGTCGTTGGTCGTTAGTCGACAGTCGTTGGCGTTGATCAGCAAACGTCTCGGCAAGCGTCGACCAAACAGCCATCGCGAACGACTAGACGACTAACGACCAACGACTGCCTGACTCTCTATCGCATTACGATACTTTCCGCAGCATTGGGATCCGGAGGCTGGTACGGCACCCTCAGGAATCCGTACATGCTGGCCGCTCCGATCGAAACCAAACCCAGCGCCAGCAGCAGGCAGAGATAGCCAAACCAGCGGCGCGCCCTTTCGCCGGTGGTGATGCCCCACTTCGCGGCGAACAGCCACAGGCCGTAGCTGAAATGCCAGGAAGCGGCGATGATGCCGATGGCGTAGAAGGCGACCATCCAGGGATTCTGAAATTCTCCCTGAACTTTGGCGAACGACTGCATGGGATGCGTCGGCAGGTGTATGCCAGTGAAGCGCAGGTAATAAGTGTGCTGCACCATGTAGATGAGCGCGATGATGCCGGTATAACGCTGCGAGGTGTAGAGCCAGTTGCCGGTCCAGGGATAATTGCCGACGTTGGTGTCGCCTTGATACCAGATGTAGATGCCGTAGAGGCCGTGGTAGAGGATCGGAATCCAGATAAAAAACAGCTCCAGCAGAAAAACGAAGGGCAGGCTGTTCAGAAACTCGACTTGCTTGCCGTAGGCCAGCGGGCCTTTGAAGGCTTCGGCGTTCGAGATGAAGTGTTCGAGGAGGAAGGCTCCGATGGGCACGACGCCGCAGATGGAATGCAGACGGCGCAGCAGGAACGATGTACCCTCGCCCGCGCGCAGGGGAGCGACGCCCGCTTTGATCTTTGGAGTTGGAACTGGAACTGGAGCGACGGGATTGGCAGTTGACGCCACGATGACGGCTCCTTACGTGGTCGATGTAAAGACTAATGATTATCGTTTTGTGCGGGAAGGGAAGTCAAGGAGAGTCGGTTTTGCTCGTGGAGGGCCGGGCGTCCCCGCCCGGCAACGCCGTCGAAGCAGCACTGCAGGACGGGCGAGGACGCCCGTCGCTCCATTATGTTCTCGGGTACCACTCCAGGAATGCGCGAAAGGCTGCGCCGCGATGGCTGTAGTGCGCTTTTTCTTCCGCGCTTAGTTCGGCAAAGGTCTTGCCGATTTGCGGGAAATAGAACAGGGGATCGTATCCGAATCCGTTGTGGCCTCGGGGCGCGTTTAGAATGACGCCTTCGGCGGCGCCGCGGAAAGTTTGCAGCGTTTGGCCGTCGCGGGCCACGGCCAGCACGCAGATGAAACGCGCGGTGCGTTTTTCCGCGGGAACGCCCTTTAGTTCGCGCAGCACGCGCGCGTTGTTGGCTTCGTCAACCGTGCTGCACTCTGCGGGGTGCGATTCGTTATTTTGCAGATCGTTATTTTGCAGATCATTAGTTTGCAGATTGCGATTTTGCAGATTGCGGGCGGCGTAGCGGGCGGAATGAACGCCGGGTGCTCCACCGAGCGCATCGATCTCCAGGCCGGAGTCGTCGGCTAGAACCAGTTCGCCGGGAACGGCCAGACTGTAGGATTCGGCTTTCTTGCGCGCGTTTTCCTCGAAGGTGATTCCGTCCTCTACAACCTCGGGCAGGGAAGAAAAGTTCGGGAGGTTCGCGATGGTGATGCCGACGGGAGCGGCGGCTCCGGCAAAATCGCGAAGCTTGCCGGCGTTCGAGGTTGCGACCAAGATACGATGGGCCATGGTGCGTGCCTGAAAATTTAGCCGCCGTTCCCCTCCGCGTTTCAAATCACTAAGCTTGGCGAAGTAGACGGGCACCCCATTCGCGGAAAGGAAGTGCTGAGCGCTGTGCAGCTCGTCCAGGGATTACATTGCCGGCGCGTAATTCTCGTAGTTTCTCCAAATCTCTTGTTGCGGGCAGACAAAAGCAGGCAGACCCTGTTCTTTGCGGCCTACCATCCAGATGAGAGAGTCGGAAGAAGTCGAGGGATCAGAAATTGGTTTCCCGGAAACAGTCGAGTACTTCAAGTAAACAATCTTGAAGCCGTTGCCCACGAAGCAGTCAATGAGCCCCTGGGGATTGAATACGTGCAGCCCGTGCCCGAAGTCCCCGTTGACTGAGGTGACCAGCACATAGTGGCCTCCGCAGCGGATCATGCGAATACAGTTTTCCAGACACTGAGCTGTATCGAACAGGTGTTCCAGACATCCAATGTCGATCAGTGTTCCGTACTTCTTGTATTCCGACTCCGGTACTGGCTGGTTCATGTCGTACCGGAGGTCGGCCCGCTCGTCGAACAAATCAAGCGAGACGACCGAGTTCCCTCTGGCGCGCAAGAGCTCTGAAAGAGAGCTGTAGTGGAAACCTACGGGCATCCGCGGATATGGTCTGACGATTGATCTAACCAAATTTCCAACGCGGCGGAGTTTTCCTTCTTCGACCAGGAATCTGCGTAGTCTCTGAAGGGGTGGATTGGACCCGGGGGGAGCATCTTGATCGATGTTCTGGTATCCGAAGGTGAGAATCGGGTCTTGAAGCAAGCCGGGTATTCCGAGTATCTCTTCGTAGTATCGAGTGTGAGTTCTTAGAATCATACGGACCTCGTCCGCGTCCTGAAGATGCACCATCCTAGTCTTCAAAATGAACTTCGACAACTCAATTACCATTTACCTAGGTGTCATCGCCAGCCATTCCATGATAGCTGGCCGTCTTTCGCCAAGGATCAAATTCGTCTTGTCTCCGTGCCATGCGGAGTTCTGCTAACCGATCACGTTCATGGCCTTGGTTTATGATTTACTTTCCCACCGACTCCAATGTTTCGGACGGCCGCAGAAATATAGCCGAGCGTCTGGACGAGAGGTGGCGAAAGAAGCCGGAGGATTGCGGTGAGCGTTGCCCAAACAATGTCGCGGTTTTTGCCGCCGGGATTGCGCAGCCGTGGCCGGGACTGGTTCGAGACGCGATTTCGCGGGACGCCCCCGGCAATGCTGAAGTACCGAACCTTTGAACTTTCCCTCGATCTCGACATGGTTCTATCGCATTACCGCGTCGAGCATCCCAACGTTCGCTATCTGCAGGTGGGCGCGTTCGACGGCGTTTCGGGCGATCCGATCTATCCGTTAATTGAGCGACACGCCCTGCAGGGCGTTCTGATCGAACCGCAAAAGGATGCGTTTGAGCGGCTGAAGACTAATTACGCTCGCTTCCCAAATTTTCACTTCGTGAACGCCGCCATTGCCGACCACGATGGCCGCTCGAATTTGTTCCGCATCAGGCCCGACGCCCACGGGCCCGAGTGGCTGCATCAGATAGCCAGTTTTGATCGGAAAACATTGATGTGGCATGCGCACATGGTGCCCGATCTGGAGTCCATGATTGAGACTGAGCAGGTGCGCTGTCTAACGTTCGAGACCTTGTTCAAGGAAATTGGCATCGAGAACGTGGACCTGCTGCAGGTTGACGCAGAGGGGTTCGATTCGGAAATCCTACGGCTCTTCAACATACCGGCCCGAAAGCCTGCGATCGTCCGTTTCGAACACAAACACCTCTCTATTGCAGACCATGAGAAGTCAATCGCCTTGCTGGTGAGCCAGGGATACCGGGTTGCGGCGTCGGGCAGCGATACATTGGCCTACCGCGTGATTGCCAAGCTACAGACGCGATGAGTAGATTTCACCAGAATTCGCGCGGGCGAATTGCGGGCGCGATTTGATCCAGGCCGCTGCCAGCAGCATCAAGCTCAGCCATGAGATGGCATCTCCAATTGTCCGGTCGGTTGTGCGCCGGAAACGGACCCGCACGTCGTTCGTGCCCGCGAGAATCGGAATGATCATCTGGCCCGTCACCTCCGTGGTCTGCGCCGGGGCGGGCTGGCCATTGACTGAGATCTGCCAGGCGGGATAGTTGAAAAGGCGCAGTTCCAGCTTCACGGGCTTCGACGCGTGAACGATGAAGTGTTTTTCCGCCGGCGCCCACGCCAGCATTTCGCTCTGCACGGGCGCTCCCGTGTCGTCGCTGATGCGGGGCAGATTTTTGTTCAGTTCGTAGGCGTCGGCTCCCGCCGGGACATATTCGTCGGTACCCTCGTAGCCGGTGCCGTCGGCTAGGGCATCGCTCATCTCTTGGATATCGCTGGCCGTATCCCACCAGGGAGGCTGGATACGATAGCCGGCGAGGATAAGCGCGGCCAGCAGAACGGCAGACGCCAGCAGGCGCGAGGTCCAGCGTTTGGCGGCCATGGTCAGAAGCATGGCCAAAGCGGCATTCATGCACAGCAGCCAGCGGAAGGGAAGTTGCACGAAGCGGAACTTGGGCAAGTGCTGCCAGAGCAGATTGCTCACCGAAAGCATGAGGATGGCACTGCCGACACCCCAGACGGAAAGCAGCATCCACGGGGGTTGGGGGACGGCTGTCCCTACTTGTTTTTTCGGCCAGCGGCGGGAGAACCAGATCGCTAAAGCGAGGACGCCGATTTCGGTAAGGGCTACGGTCGACACCAGCAGATTGAAGCGGTTGTGATCGGGATCGGGGATGGTGGTGAAAAGAAAATTATCCTGCGGGCGGACGCCCGGCGACAGCACCTGGCTGAGATTGACCCATCCCTGTTCGTAGATTGCCGGGAGCAGGTAAAACGACGCGAGGCCGGCTCCGAGGAGCATGGCCAGCGCCGTCCCGACTAAAGTCCGAACCAGGGGGCGCCAGATCTGCGGACTCCACGATCGTTGACGGCGGGTTTCACGCGCGGCTCCCATCGCGGCCAAGAGCAATGCCAGCCCGGCCGTTGAGTAGTGGATCATCACGGCTGCGGGTACGTTTGTCAGCCAGGCTGCCGCCAGCAGGAGACCTAACCAGAGCGCCGGGCGAAAGCGGTGTTGCCTAGACAGACTGTAGTTGCCGTCAGCGGCTAAAGCCGCTATTGATTTTGCGGTACTTACGGCGCGGCTGAAGCCGCGCCCCTTCAAAGCAAAGTCAAAACCCTGAGTTTTTCCGCAAGCTGTGAAGTCGTGCCCATCCCCAGACCTGCTTGACTTGCTAGGTTCTCGGCCTCCTGCAGAATCGGGCGGACCGACAACGGGATCATTGAGCCGCAGCAGACAAAGCAGCAGAAGCGGCAACAGTGCGGCGGCCAGTAGTTCGGCGTATGCGCTGCGCCAGTAAACGATCAACAGGTGGTAGGGATTCAGGGCATAGAACACGGCCGCGAACAACGCGGCCGGGGCCGGGAGCCACTCGCGGGCAAGTCTGTACATGGCCGCTCCCGCCAGCGTGAGCGCAATCCAGCAAAACGCGCCCGGCACCATCCCCCAGGGCAGAGTCGCTCCGAGGGCGGCGCCCAGAGTCCAGGAAGCGGGGGGATAAAACAGGAAGCGAGCCTCGCCGTATCCCCAATTCGCCAGCGCCGCCCAGCGCGGATATACGATGGCGTGCTTCCATTGGCTGAGGACTTCCATCCAGGAAAACATGTGGAACTCGAAATCATGCCCGGAGGGACTGCCCCACCAGAAAAACGGAGTGATGGCCAGCAGGCAGGCGCCAGCCAGCACCAACGCACGCGAGATCGGACCTTTGAGCAAATTGAACTTTACCTTATGCCGGTGCCCAGCCGCTATGGCGAATCCAGAGTTGCTGTGGCCACAAGTAGCTGCCGAGCTTCGCTCGGCCTGGACGGCCGAGGGCAGCCGTCCCTAGGCGAGCGAGGCAGAGCGACGCTGGATCCTCCCTAAACTAAAGGGGCCTCTGATTTTCCTGAAGAGCAATTCTATTGCATCGGAAAATTCTCGGAAAATTAACCGTAGCGAAACCATTCAGGATGGGGTGTCGGGGTAGTCTCGGAACAACGAGGTGGAACAGACCACCGGGAACCGGGCCGGCACCAAAGACGGGGCGCCGATCAGGTTCCCGGTTTTTTGCTGGGATTAGCGCACGATTGGGCGAACGCTGATGGGCGGGGTGCTATTCGGTAACGCTCACCGGAGTTCGCTGGCGGTGCAGTTCGGCGAGAAAAGCTTCTTCCTCGAGCGCATTGCCGGTGCGCAATAATTCCAGGAGCGGATCCTCCGCGCCGGTTTCGGCGTTGCTGGTGGAACTCAAGTCAACCGCGTTGGCGACGAGAGCACGAGGAGAGGTTGCCAATTGCGGAGTGGCGCCGGGCTGGCTGGTGAGGAACTCGATGAACTCGCCGACGCTCTTGCGCTGCTCTTCTGTACGGGCCGGGAACTCAATGCCCATGCCATGTCCGGGATGCATGACCCGGACCAACCCCTCGGTGTGAATCTCCATGGCGGCGGCGCGCAGGCAGAGATCGACCACTGAGGACTGAGGAAAGGGAGACTCGGTCTGCACATAGCAGCCGCCCAGGCTAAGGTCGGTCAGTTTACATTGGCTGACTGCGTCAGGTTCTTCGGGCAGAGCATCGAGCGAACGGGCAGCCAGCCACTCACCCATTTCTTCGCGCATCTTGGCGTCCATTTCCAGAAAGCGCAGGCCGGTTTGACCGTTGGCGGCACTCCAGACAACTTCTGCGTCGCCTTCAAGGCCGGCGCCGCCCTCGGGAAGTTCGAAGGAGACGCGAACCATGGCCGCGGAAGGAAGTGGCTTCGCGGCCAGCACATCCATACCGCCGGTGCTCAGGTCGAGCAGGATGCCTTCCACGGTATTGCTATCGTCGATACAAATCGAAACCGGCGCCTGGACAGCAACCCGCAACGATTGCCGCCTTTCGCGCTTCAGCAGGGCGGTGGCAGCGCGCAAGGTGTTTTGCGCCTGCTCGGGAGCGATGGGCTTGGTGAGGATGAAATGAGCTCCCGCGCCGAGGATGGAGCGGATCTCGGAGGCATCGTGCAGCAAGGCAACGGTGACCGGCGGGTTAGGGCCGGGACTGTTGGGGCGCCGGCAAGCTTCGAGCACGAGAGACGCCGCTTCGGGATCGTCGAAGTCAACGATGACCTGATCGAAACGCTCCTCCGCCAGCCGGGTCACGGCGACATCGGCCGCGTTCGACCGATCCACCGCAACGCCGAGCTGCGCCAGGACCTGAATCAGCGTTTCCGCTGTCAGGTCGTCCTTTGACACCAGCAGTGCCTGCAATATCATGCGACCGAGCCTCCCGCCTCGCGCCTTGCCTTCACGGTCAGGCTTCTACGGCCAGCGCGGAGTTACGCTACGCCCCGGCTTAGACGGGGCAGGCGAGGATTGAGCGCTGGCTTTGGCAGCCATCGCGTTGGAGTTTTCGTCGTCCACTTCCGCCAGCACAGCGGTGTCGTCCTCGGCGTCGTTTTCGGCGAGCAAGGGCGCGACTTCGCGCAGTTTCTCGGCAGCCTCCTGCAGCATCTCGATCTGCTTGCCCAGCTGTGTGTACTGCGCCTGCTTGCGGCGCAAAACCTCATGGATATCTTTCATACAACCCCCTGCGCCTGACTTTAGGTAGGAACCAAGGTAAGGTCAACGGCAAAGCCAGCGTGGGCCGTTACCGCAGTAACCGAGGAAGAAAGAGAATACGGGGATGCTCGAGTCAGGCTGGGCTAAAGAAAAAGATAGGAAGCAACGGAGACAGTCCTGAGGTGGGCCGGGGTTCGAACCGGGAATCGAAGCTTCTGCAAAGGCGATCAAGCCAATCAACTAACTTCTGCTTAGAATCAGAAGCCCCGCCTTGCGGCGGGGCCATGAGTCGAGTGTTCTGGGCGAACCAACAAAGTTAAGTTAGGAACCGATCGTCTTGCGACGGAACATGGCGGCGATACCCACCAGCCCTGATCCGAGAAGACCCAAAGTTCCAGGTTCCGGGGTGTAGAAGGTCGTGCCGCCGATTCTGATGTGCCCGATACCCGCGGCGAGCTGTCCCTTCGTAGTGAAGAAGTTCTGAGTTGTCGTTCCCGTCACCTGACGACCGGTATACAGCGTGCCTTGGAGGGCGCCGGTGAGAGAATAGGTCAGGTTCACGCCTTTCGAACTAGTCAGCGTCCAAACAATGCCATTTGGATATTGAGCCGTATCGACGAAGCTGCCGGCGAAGAGCGTTACTTTACCATGGGACCATCCGTCGAGTGATTTCGCCCAAAGGCCACGGCCGATCACGTCAAATGTCGAGCCCGTGGCCGAGAACGTTCCACCAGCCGCGATTGAGCCGCTGGTCAGAGCGCCGGTCGAGTAGGTGACCGTACCAAGAGAGTGCCCCTTAGCAGCTTGGAAGTTGTCGAACTGCGTCAGTTCGGATCCCACAGTCGAGAGGCCCGAATCCGAAACCGAAATCGAACCGAACTGGTTAGTGAGAGTAATCGGGTCCGCCCAAGCAGCTATGGGCAACGTTAATGCCAGCAATGCCAGAACTACCACTCGCCTCATGTTAATTCCCTCCCAAAATTTTTTATTTCCCACTGTCACCTTGAATCTTGTGCCCAAGGTATAGGTCGCCGTTGTCTTTAGAGCATTTGTCGGTCCAAAATCACAAAAGCCTATTTCTTGTTGTTTATCAGTAACTTACGAACATCTACCGCGAATGTTCCAACTCTAGGAATGCAATCTGCTGCACACTAGCATCAATTGCCTTCCGTAGCTCCCCAGCGGCCCCACCGGCTACGAGACGAAACAACTATAGGTCCGGAAATCAGCGGCGAAAATCTCGCCACTAGAAAAAAACCTTGTGTGACCCCGCTTCCAGAACCTAGTGCGACCGTTAGTAACCAACCGCAAGGTGACTGATGTTACCACGGCCCCGGCGTTTTGCAAGTGGCTCGTTGGTGCCATCCAACTCCCCCAAGAGTGGTATTCCTGTCTCGGATCACTTTTCGTAGGTTTAGGGTGAGCAGTTCTGGGGAGGGCTGTTCGGGCGTCCCGTGATTCTCTGGATCCGGGACGCTTCTTAGTTGGTGGTGAAGTTCCCGAGCGAGCCCCAAGTTCCACACCGATGTGGCCGCCTTTAAGATTAGGCGCCAGAGTGGTCTGAGAAAATCGGTACGTCTTCACTCTTTCCGGAGGACAGGCTGCGATAGGCAGCGTCCAGAACAATCTGGTTCTGCCAGCCTTCCTGACCCGGAACTGGAAACACTTTCCGGCCTTCGACCGCGACAGCAAAGCTGTCTACCTGCCTGGCGTAGGCAAGTTGGTTGGAAACGGTTTCTTCGGCGATGCGCTGCCCAGCGCGCCACAGTTCCAGCTTGATCGGACGCTCGACATTCAGCGCGTCATCGGCACGGAGGGCGCCGGCGTCACCGACAATCTCCAACGGAGTGCGATAGTGAGCGCGAACTGAAACCAGAACTGTGGCCAGCGTGCCGCGCTGAAACTCCAGTGTCAGAGCGGCCGCGGCTTCTACGCCGCCCGATTGCTCATCTCGACGGCCGAGAGCGGTCACGCGCCGCGGTTCATCCTGCAGGATGTAGCGCAAGGCGTCGATGCAGTGGACGCCCACGTCGGCGATGGGACCGCCTCCCGCGATTGAGCGATTGTAGAGCCAGTTGCGGGCATGGCCTAAGCCGGGATACGAGAACTCGGCCCGCGCCAAGATCGGGCGGCCGATGTCGCCTGCGGCCACGCGTTCGCGAAATCTCGCCGTGCTTTCTTCGAAGCGAAAGCACTGGGCGACGCCGAGGAGCACGCCGGCGTGGCGCGCCGCTTCGACCATCTGGCGGCATTCGTCCGCATCCATGCCCATCGGTTTTTCGCACAGCACCGGCTTGCCAGCGGCAACCGCGGCGAGAACGTCCTGCAGGTGGCAGGCGTTGGGAGTGGTGACCAGCACGGCGTCGACTTCGGGGCAGCGGCAGAGTTCAGCGGTGGACGTGAAGACATGCTGGATGCCGTACTGCCGGGCGGATTCGCTTGCTTTCTGTGCGTCCCGGCGCGATAGAGCGACCACTTTGCAATTCTGAGCCAGAGCGAAACCTGGCATCAGCCGCCGCACCGCGTGCAAACCGAAACCCGCTATACCAAAGCGAATCATGTGAATTTCACCAGCTTCTCTAAACCGCTTTCTCTCACCGCTACGTGTACGGATAAAAGACGAAAAACAGCAGGGACAAGGCGGTCAGCGCCCAGAGCGCCGGGCGAACGTCGCGCAAGCGCCCCGAAACCAGCTTGCAAAAAGGATACAAGATGAAGCCCGCCGTCATGCCAATTCCCACGTTGTAAGTGAAGGCCATGAGGACGATGACGCCGAAGGCTGGAACCAGTTCGGTGAGGTCGTCGAAGGGAATGCGAGTGATCGGAGTCAGCATCAGCAATCCAACGAAGATGAGCGCCGGCCCGTAGGCTTGTGGCGGGATGGCGGAGATGAAGGGCGCGAAGAATAAAGACCCGGCAAAGCACAGCGCCGTGATGACCGCAGTCAGTCCGGTGCGGCCGCCGGCCTCGACTCCGGTGGCGGACTCGATATAGGCGCCGGAGGTGGTGGTTCCAACGACGGCGGCGAAAGTTGTGGCCAGCGCGTCGGCCATCATCGGGCGCTCGATCTGCGGCAGGTTGCCGTCTTTGTCGAGAAAACCCGCGCGCGCCGACACCCCGATGAGAGTGCCCATGGTGTCCACAAATGCCATGACAAAGATCGTCAGCACGACAGGAAAAAATCCCCAGGTGAAGAGGCTGTGCAGATCGAGCTTGAAAAAGACGGGCGCGAGGCTGGGCGGACGGCTGACCCAACCGGTCGGCGCGGGAGCAACGCGGGTCACAAAACTGAGCAGAGCGGTGGCGAGAACTCCGGTAAGAATCGCGGCCGGGAAACGGCGAATGGTGAGCACCGTCATCAGCAGGAAACCGAAGACGGAAAGCAGGACCGAAAGCGAGGTGAGATGCCCCGGCCGAACCGGCGCTCCGGGCGAGCCCATGGTGACGATGCCGGTCTGATTCAGTCCGATGAAGGTGAGGAACAATCCGATGCCGACGGCGTAGCTGTAACGGAGCGTGGTGGGAATGGCGTCGACCATCCACTGGCGGAGGCGGAACAGAGTCATCAGAATAAAGAGGACTCCCGCCAGAAACACGGCGCCCAGCGCGCTTTGCCACGTGTAGCCAAGCACATGGACAACCGTGAACGCGACGAAAGCGTTTTCGCCCATGTACGGACCGATGGCAAAAGGGCGGTTGGCATAGAAGCCCATCAGCAGCGTTCCGAAAATGGCGGTGAGAATGGTGGCCGTGAGCGAGGCCCCGACCGGCATGCCGGCAGCTTTGAGGATGGCAGGGTTGACGGCCACGATGTAGGCCATCGTAAAAAAGGTGGTGAGCCCGGCGACAACTTCGCGGCGGACGGTTGTCTGGTGGTGAGCGAGTGCAAAGAAACGATCGAGCCAGCGGTTCACGATTCAGAGCTCCGCAATAGGTCGGAAATTGAAGAAGTCAGAAGTAAGATTGCAGAAGTGTAGTCCCGGCCACCGTACGACTCTGGTTCTACTTCTGCAATTTGACTTCTCACTTCTGACTTTTCCGCAACTCGGCGAGCAGCGCGGGGTCGATATTCCCGCCGCTGATCACGGCGACGTTGATGTTTGTAATGGGCAACTCGCCGGCGTGGAAAAGAAATGCGGCAACGGCGACGGCGCCACTGGGTTCGGCCACCGTCTTCGCGTTCGCGCTTAGAGCGTGCATGGCCTGGCGAATCTCGTCTTCCGTCACGCTGACTATATCGTCCACATAAACGCGGATGTGTTCGAAATTGATCGCGCCGATGCTCTGGGTGCGCAAACCGTCGGCCATCGTCTGCGAGACTTGCTCTGCCGGGAAGGAGACGATGCGGCCGGCGCGCAAACTGGCTTGCGCATCGGCGGCAAGTTCGGGCTCGACGCCAATCACCTTCACTTTGGGATTGCTGAGCTTGATGGCGGCCGAGACGCCGCTGATCAATCCACCTCCGCCGACTGGGACCAGCACGGTTTCAACGCTGGGCAGATCTTTATTGCGAAAGTCTTCGAGGATTTCGAGGCCGACCGTTCCCTGGCCGGCGATGATCTTTTCGTCATTATAGGGAGGCACGATCGCGTAGCCGTGCTCGGCTGCGAGTTGCTCGGCGCGCAGGCGGCGCTCTTCGCTGCCGGGGCCGACGGTGACGATCTCCGCTCCCAGGGCGGCGGTGGCTTCGAGCTTATTGTTCGGTGCGTTGCTCGGCATGACGATGATGGCCTTCACGCCCAAGCGCTCGCGCCGCGTAGGCCACGCCTTGTGCGTGATTGCCGCTGGAATAGGAAATGACTCCGCGGCGGCGCTCTTCGTCGCTGAGCGATGCGACCTTGTTGTAAGCGCCGCGCAGTTTGAAAGCGCCGATGGGCTGCAGGTTTTCGAGCTTGAGGAAGAGCTTGCGCTGCTCCGCCGGGCCCGTCCATTTCGAGCAGGGGAGTGCGGACGGCGATGCCCTGGAGAAGGGACTGAGCTGTGCGAATGTCGTGGAGAGTGACCATCGTGTTTTAAGCGTGCCTTGTCCGGGCGTTTTTTGCAAGGGTCGGCTACGTAGTACATCTTGACGTTACAGACATTGACATCATGATGCCTAATGGTATAGCATCAAAACATGAGAACAACCCTTTCGCTCGATGACAACGTCGCCCAGTTGCTGAAGAAGGAAGTTCGGCGAACTGGCTCTTCTTTCAAAGAGGCGGTGAATCGATTTCTGCGGATGGGATTAACGGCTTCGAAGCAGCCCGTTCGGAAGCCGTTCCGGGTGAAGCCGTGGCATCTGGGTCTGCCTCCGTTTGAAAAAGTAGAGGAGCTATTGGAATACCTGGAAGGACCGGATCATCGGTGATCGTCATCGATGCCAATCTCCTGATCTATTCCTACGATCTCGATTCGGCCTACCACAAGAAGAGCCATTCTTGGCTGGAGGAAGTGCTTTCGGGAGTAGAAGCCGTGGCACTGCCCTGGCAAAGCGTATCTGCGTTCCTACGGGTTATCACGAATCGGCGACTATCGGGAATGCGTGTCAGCCTGCAGCAAGCCGTGCAAGTCGTAGATGAGTGGTTGCAACAACCGAATGTACAAATACTTGTGCCGGCGGATCAGCACTGGTCGGTGTTGAGGCAAATGATCGTGGAGGGACAGGCCTCAGGCCCGTTGGTGAGTGATGCGGAGATCGCGGCGATCACGATTGAGCATGGAGCTGTGCTCCACACGGCGGACCGGGATTTCGCGCGCTTTCCGGGGCTGCGCTGGAAGAACCCGCTGAGCTAAGGCGAGGGGATTTCAGCGATTCCACTACAATTTTCGACGCTGCGGTGCTATAGTGCTACCGGGTAACACCTTGGGGCACCCACGATACCGATGCCTTCTACAACCAGTTTGAAGCTAGATACTAAGATAAAAGAGCGCCTCCAGCGGCTTGCCTCGGCCCGCCGCCGGTCGCCGCACTGGGTCATGCGCGAAGCCATCGAGCAGTATGTGGAACGCGAAGAGAAGCGCGAGCAATTCCGGCAGGACGCGCTTGCCGCCTGGACCCATTACCAGACGACCGGCCTGCACGCGACCGCCGAGGAGGCCGACGCCTGGCTGGCCAAGCTCGAAGCGGGTAAGGACGCCGCTCCCCCGAAATGCCGCGTCTGAGGTGGTCCCAGGCGGCCCTGCTGGATGTGGCCCGTCTTCACGCCTTTCTAACTCCCAAGAGCCGGGACGCGGCCAAGCGTGCCGTCAAGGCGATTCGGCAGGGCGTAAAAGCGCTCGGCAAGCATCCAGAGATTGGCCGTCCGGTCGAAGAAATGCCGCTGGAGTTCCGCGAGTGGGTGATTGACTTCGGACACGGGGCCTATGTCGTCCTGTATCACTACGACGGGAAACAGATCGTGATCCTGGCGATCCGCCACGGACGCGAAGCGGGATACTGAGTGGGATCGTCGCCAAAAGAAAGTTCTTAATGACTCACCTATCAGTGTGTGATAATGATAAGTGATGGAACGCGATCCATCACTGGACGCACTGCTCGAACTGAATGGGCAGGTGTTGGTCATCGACCCGGAGACCAGTCACTGGGTCCGGTTCGTTGTCCGCCGCGTTCCGGCGAGCGAGGCGAAGCCGCATGGCCTCGACTATTCTCTGACGCTGCATGGTCCCGATGGCGAACGTTTGATGGGATTCGATAACGCACATCCGGTGAGGGACCGCTCGGGACCGGGCGGGAAAACCGGTCCCAAGTTCGATCACAAACACCGATTGAAGGCGGCGCGCCCGTACCAGTACAAAGACGCGGCGACTCTGCTCGCCGACTTCTGGTCGGCAGTTGACGCGGTCCTCCGCGAGAAAGGAATTGTGCCATGAAGACCCTTAAGGTCGGAATCGCTTCCTACCAAGACATGAAGGCGCGAACGATGGCGATCGCGCAGGGCAAGCTCAAGCCGAAACTGGGAGACCCAAAAGTGTGGTTTACCTCGACCGAGAGTTTCGCCAAGGTCTTGTCGAACCGAAACCGCGCTCTGCTCGCGACCATCACGGCGACGCATCCGGTTTCACTTCAGGAGTTGGCCGGGCGTACTGGCCGCAAAGCATCCAATCTATCCCGGACGTTGAAGACGATGGAGCACTATGGCTTCGTGCGCCTTCATCGTGGAGAGCGCGGACGGATCCGGCCCGAAGTGCCCTATCAATCGATCTCTCTCGAACTCGCTTTCAGCGAGTAGAGCGCCGACGCGCAACTGGCCGCCTTGACAATCGAATGTGGCGGCGTCCTCCACAGCACCGACCCTATTTCGCCCGCTTTCCAGGGCTGCGCTGAAAAGCCGCTGAACTAGACGCTTGCGCACGATGTAATCTATAAGTTACAGTAGAAATATGAAACGCAAGGCGAGTATTTCGCACGACGAAGCCACGATTCGGGAACTGCGGGAGAATCCGGAGTTTGCCGCCGAGTACCTCCGTGCCGCATTGGAGGATGACGACGAGCCTAGCGTTCTTCTGATCGCCCTGCGACGCATCGCCGAGGCGCGCGGCGGCATTGCCAAGGTGGCGAAAGCCGCTGGTATTGAACGCGAGAGCCTGTACCGCGCCTTGTCGGCTCGCGGAAACCCCCGGCTTTCCACATTGGTTGCCGTGACTAAGGCGGTGGGGTTGAAGCTTACGGTGGAGGCGAGATAGGGGGCTCGACGATGTTAGCTCGTGAAGGTGGCTCCGGGCGGAGAGTCATTATGTTTAGGGGTCCGGTCTAAACCTGATGACTCCGTTCTTTGGGCGCGTGAAGGCCGGTATTGAGATATGAATTTCGTATTTGAGCATCTCGTCGAAGATGACGATTTCGCTATCCTGCCCGAAGTAAGCGTCAAAGCAATTCTGCGGATCCAACTTCGCCACGCAAAGGTTATCGTTCGCAAGCGTGATGCTCACCACGTGATGGGCCGGGAGAAAATACTCCCTGTCGAGCTTTAGCAGGGAACTATGAAGCGACCCGGTTCCCTTTCTGGCTTGCATGATCGTGAGGGTTGAGGGAAGCGTTATGTCTGTCCCAGTCGTGTTCTCTAGATCAACCGTGAAATCGGTCCCTGACCCCGTTTCCTCAAGCCGTTCGTCCATCCTAGACAATGCCTCAGCCTTGGCAGCCTTAACGCGCACAGCGCGGGTGTCCCATACCTTCGGGCGCTGCGTGTAGAAATAGACAGACAGAAGCACGAGCGAAATTATCAGGCCGCAACTAGCGCCCCATGCCAAGGCGAGAATGACAAGGCGTTTCAGTGGAGACATAGGGCCGCAATGCTCGCCATCCTTCATATCCGTCGCCCCAACTTATAGCAGGTCACAAAAAACCCCGCTTTTCGCAAAGCACCAGAGGAGGGCAGGCCCCCGCCAGTCTAACTTTCGTTTTTGGCAGCCTCAGCGGCCCTCTCCAAGTGCCACACCAACGCCTTTGCGCCCCACGGGTCCGCAATTGAGGCGCACGGTCGGCGGCCGTAGTGCTGCTCAATCGTGGCGAGAAGGGCACGTATGGACTTCAGCGCATCCACGATATGCTTGTTTAGTACTTGAACGCCGGTGCCTCCCTTTCGGAATGCCTCGAGGTCCGTGTGAGCCAGCCGCTGATTCCGTAGCTTCCGTGCGAATTCGCAACTCTTCTTGACACGCTGCGCTTCAGTTCTCGCCTTCGCTTTGAGACCGGGATCGGAAATCGCGTCGGCTAGCCCCATCACCGTCAGGTTTTTCCGAACTGTAACTTTCTTTCCTACCCGAATCTTAGTCTCAGCAGGATCGGTGAGCCGACACAAGTGCAACATGGCATCTTCAAATAGCAGCTTGTGGAGACAATAAAAGAAGTTACACGCAACTGAGTTAAGTAGATTGAGACGCTCCGGACCGGTGCAAAAGAGCTCCTGAAACATGCTCCACTTGTCCTGCAGCCAGTCCGATTCCTTCCGCAGATCGTGGCATAACGATCCTAGATCGGGGCCCATGACCGCAACATATTCGTTCCGCAAATCCTCTTCTGTAAGAAATGTTGTCACGTTACTCCTCCAACATCGCTTCCGGAAGTCCTCCTAAATCTCCAATATCACCGGCATAATCAGCGGCCGGCGCTGCGTCTGGCGCGAGATGTAACGCTTCAGGTCGGTGCGGATTTTTTCTTTGATCACGCCGTAGTCGGCTTTCTCTTCGGCGCTGGAGGCATCGAGGGTCTCCATGACGATCTCGCGGGCGCGCTCGATCACGCCGTTTTCGCCGGGGGCGAAGCCGCGGGTCACAATCTCGGGCGCGGCCTCGACGCGTCCGGTGAGCTTGTTGATGGCGATGATTGGCATGACGAAGCCGTCCTCGCTGAGGTGGCGGCGGTCTTTGATGACCATGTCTTCGACCACATCGGTGCGCGAGCCGGAATCGATGCAGACGCGGCCTACGTTGATGCGTCCGGCCTTGCGGGCGCCGAGTTCGTCGATTTCGAGCACGTCTCCACTCTCGATCAGCATGACGCTGCCGACCGAGCCGTGCATGGACGCGGCCAGATCGGCATGCAACTTGAGCTGCCGGAACTCGCCGTGGATGGGGACGAAATACCTGGGCCGCACCAGGTTGATGATGAGCTTCAATTCTTCCTGGCTGGCGTGTCCGCTGACGTGGATCGGCGGGTAAGAGCCGTCGTCATAGATGACAAACGCTTCGCGACGGAAGAGGTGATCGACCATGCGGAAAATGGCTTTTTCGTTGCCGGGGATGATGCGCGACGACAGGACGACGGTATCGCCTTTTTCGATTTTGGCGTGCTTGTGGTTATCCACTGCCGCGCGCGACAGCGCTGACATGGGTTCGCCCTGCGTGCCGCTGATGAGGACGCACACTTTCTCGGGCGGGAAGTTTTTCATTTCGCCGGGATGAATCAGCATGCCCTCGGGGATCTCGACGTAGCCCAGGTCCTCGGCAATTTCGGAGGAATTCTCCATGGAGCGGCCGATGAAACAGATTTTGCGGCCGTGCTCGCGCGCCATATCGACCGTCAGCTTGATGCGGTGAATGGACGACGAGAAGCAGGAGATGAACAGGCGCCGCTGGGTGCGGGCAAACACTTCTTCGAACTTGCGGCGCACGGCGCGCTCGCTCGGCGTGTAGCCTTTGCGCTCGACGTTGGTGGAATCCTGCAAGAGCGCCAGCACTCCCTCTTTGCCGTACTCGGCGAAACCGTGCAGGTCGAAGAGGCGGTTGTCGGTCGGCGTTGGGTCGACTTTGAAGTCGCCGGTATGCAGCACGACGCCGAGCGGCGTGTGGATGGCGAGCGCGACGCAATCGACCAGGCTGTGCGTGACCTGCAGCGGATGAATAGTGAAAGGCCCAACCTTGAAGCGCTCTCCGGGACGGATTTCGCGCAGGTCGGCGTCATCGAGAAGCTGGTGTTCGTCGAGCTTATCTTCAACGTAGGCCAGCGTGAACTCGGTGCCCCAGACGGGAACATTCAGTTCGCTGAGAATCCAAGGCAGGGCGCCGATGTGGTCTTCGTGGCCGTGGGTAAGCACGATGCCATGCACATGCTTGCGATTTTCGAGCAGGTAAGAAATGTCGGGGACGACGATGTCGACGCCCAGCAGTTCGGCTTCGGGGAACATCAGGCCGGCGTCAACCACGATGATGTCATCGCCGAAGCGGATGGCCATGCAGTTCATCCCGAACTCGCCCAGGCCGCCTAGCGGAACAATATGCAGTTTTCCTTTTGGCATTTGACAAACTGATGCTAGCACAGCGAGAGGTTCGTGTAGAGACGGGGCTTGCCCCGTCTGCTGGGGACGAATTCGCTTGTGGAGAGCCGGGCGAGACGCCCGTCGCTCCATGAGACGGGTGAGAGGCGGCAAGACGCGTCTTTACGGCGACTCGTGGGCGCGTTATGCCGCCTGCTAAACTCATCCTTGAAGATGGGCGACGAGAAAAAATCGTGGATGCGGCGGCGCGTCGAAGGGGCGATCCGCGGAGGCCTGACTCGCGCCTACGACACGATCAGGGTTGATCCGGGTCGCTTTCTGATGCAGCTGCGCGTGGCCCACGGGTTACCGCTGGCCACCTTTCATAGCGTCTACACGCTGCCGATCGAACGCCTCGACGATGTGGCGGAGTCGGTGATCCGCGGCGGCATGAAGCTGGCGGCGGCGGAGGGCGCCGGATTGGGTCTAGGCGGAATTCTCACCATCGTGCCGGACCTCGGCATTCTTTCCGCCATTACCATGCGCACCATCCAGAAGCTAAGCCTGATTTATGGGTTCGAGTTGAACACCGACGACGAAATCGCCGAGCTTTGGATTGCAGCGGCCAGCGCTGCCGGAGTCGACATCAGCCGCGAGTTGCTGGAAAAAGAAGTGGTCAACCGCTTTGTGCCGAAGGTGATTCAGCGAATCGCGGTGCAGGCCGGCGCCGATGTGGTGGAGAAGTGGGCGGGACGCCTGATTCCGGTTGTCAGCTCAGCCATCGGATGCGCGCTGAACTACTACTTCGTGCGGGCGTGGGGCGAGCGGGCGGGGGCGCATTTCCGCGCCAAGCATCTCGAAGCGCGACGGCAGGTTTGCGGAGGAGCAAAGGCAACTTCCGGGTGCGCCTTCGGCGATGCTGCCGTCGTGACCTGAGGCGGGCTGCCGTGAAATCACACCAGCAACCAGAGGACACAGGCGGGCGTGTTTTTACCGCAGCCACTCTTCCAGTTCAATGCCGCGGTCGGTCTTCTCGTCGCGATACTTCACGATCACCGGCGTATAGAGCGAGAGATTCCAGTCGTCGGATATGCCCTTGCCTTTTTTCACCGCGCGCGAACCGGGGACGACTACGGCGTTTTCCGGGACTTCCAGCGGATGCTCGGCTGACGCCCGATAGATTTCGCCGCGCACCAGATCGTAGAGCGGCGTGGATCGGGTCAGAATCGTTCCCGCTCCCAAAACCGCGCGGGCGCGGACCAGCGTGCCTTCGTACACTCCGCAATTGCCGCCGACCAGCACGTCGTCTTCGATGATTACCGGAGCGGCGTTGATGGGTTCGAGCACGCCTCCGATCTGCGCGGCGGCGCTCAGATGCACGCGCTTGCCGATCTGCGCGCACGAGCCGACCAGGGCATGGGAGTCGATCATCGTGCCTTCATCCACGTAGGCGCCAATGTTGATGAACATGGGAGGCATGCAGATGACGGACGGTGCGACGTAGGCGCCTTCGCGGATGGAAGATCCACCGGGCACCAGGCGAACCCGATCGGCGAGGGTTAGACGGCGGGCCGGAAAAGTGTCCTTGTCAACAAAGGAGAGTACGTCTCCGTCCGACATTTGTTGTAACTCGCCGAGACGGAAGCCGAGCAGGATGCCTTGCTTGACCCAGACATTGACGATCCAGCGTCCGCCGACTTTCTCGGCGGCGCGAACGTCGCCGCGAGTCAGAGCGGCGCGGAAGTCGAAAAAAGTGGGACGGGCTTCGTCGGGGTTGGTGATCGTTTTGCGCGCCGAGAGGCGTTCAATGGCCAACTTCAGAGTAGAGAGCGAGTCTGACATAGAAAAGTAGGCGTCTGTGGTGAAAATCTCTACGGCGCTGTCTAACCTCGGCAGCTAAAGCCGGTGTTCAGGACTATCCAGCAATCGCAGCGTGTGCGTGAGAACTGGGTCGTCCCTGCGGGACTTGAATCACTTCTTCCACTTTCCCCAGCGCTGAAGCGCTGGGCTAAGCTGATTCGCCCCTCCGGGGCTGGATTCCCGCAATTCGTTCTACCGCGTTACCCGAAAACAAGTTCTCACGCACACGCTGAAGCGCTGCGCCACCCAAAGTCAAACACAAAAAACCGACGGTTAGGAGCTAAATGCTAGGTGCCAAGTGCTAAGAGCTGCTCTTACCCCACGCACTTGCATTCGCTGCGGATCAGGACACCGGGCATCTGATGGGTCGCTGCGCGCGCCTCGGCGAGATTGCTGTAGGGTCCGTGCCAGCGCGAATGATTGGGATCGTGCCCGGCGGGGCGTCCTTTGCCGGAACTGCACTGTCCACAGGATGCGCGGTGCAGAATCGCTTTGTGCGGGCCCGCGGCCCAATTTTCGTAAATATAGAATTCGGCGGCAACGGCCGGCGGAGCCGCAGGCCGGGTAATCAATCCGGCGTCGGTCGCGATCTTCTGCAGCTTCGATCGCGTGTCGCGCCGCATGGGAAGCAAGGGCAGGCGATAAACCTCTTCGATCTTGCCCATCATCGCGAGGACGGCCTTCACCGGCAGCGGACTCGATTCGATGAAGTTGGCCAGCATCAGCGGAAGATATTTGCGCTGGATGGTGCGGGCCGTGTGCCAGTCGTTGTTCAGAGCGGCGCGCGTCATCTCCGCCATTTCGTGGGGAATTTCGTTCGACGCAACCGAGATTACGCCCACGCCGCCGAGCGCGATCACCGGCAAAGTCATGACGTCGTCGCCGGAAAGCACCAGAAAACTCTCTGGCATCAAGTTCAGCATCTCCGCAATTTGCGATATGTTTCCGCTGGCCTCCTTCACGCCCGCGATATTCGGAACCTCGCCCAGCCTCGCCAGAGTCGCGGGTTCCAGGTTGGCGGAGGTGCGGCTCGGCACGTTATAGAGGATCACAGGCTTGTCGACCGCCTCGGCAATCGCGCGGAAGTGCCGGTATTGCCCTTCCTGCGTCGGTTTGTTGTAGTACGGCGAAGCCGTGAGGATGGCATTGACGCCCGGCCGCGCCGCCACTTCTTTCGCTTTGGCGACGGCCTCCTGCGTCGAGTTGGAGGTGGCGCCGGCGACAATCGGCACGCGTCCGGCAACGACCTCGATCGTAACGTCGATGACGTGCAGCCATTCATCGTGGGTGAGGGTCGGAGTTTCTCCCGTGGTGCCGCAGGGAATCAGGAAATCGATGCCCGATTCGACCTGCCAGGCAACCAGATTGCGCAGTGCGTTTTCGTCGACAGCACCGTCCTGGAGAACGGTGTGACCAGAGCGGTACCACAGCCTCGCAGTTCCATGGCTAAGGATAACTCTTCTCTCTCTCACGTGCATTTGGCTGGCATGGTACTGGGGGATGGGAGGAAAGAACGAGCTGGTGGTCTCTCCGCTGCGGGGGTTGTGACAACCCACTCATCGCAAGGTGGATGATGAGTGGGGCACGGTCTGGACATTTGCCTAGGGTTGATAAATCTGGACGGCACCCACGACGCCGGTGTTGCTGCTGTAGCCTCCCAAGCAATAGAGAACGTCCACCAACGACCGCAGAGCCCGGGTACCCGGTGTCCTGCGGCATGGGAGCCAGGGTCGTCCATGAATTTGTTTTTGTGCTATAGGCTTCATTGACAGTGGTTGTTGCGCCGGAGCCCAGTCCGCCGCCGGCAACATGGAACAGCGTGCCGATGGTCCAAGCGCAGCTAGCGTCTCGGACCGTGGGGTCGGCCACCAGTTCAGTCCATTCGTTCTTTTTCACGTTGTAACCTTCGTTGTCACCGGTTACACCAGAATTGGACAAGCCGCCCGCCGACAGGATCTTTCCTCCCAGCAAACCTACATTTGCGGTCGATTTCCCCACCAGCAGGGGAGCCTCTTCGGACCAGGTATTGGTAGCAGGGTCGTAGCTTTCGACGGTCGTGTCACGGCTGCCGCTGTAGCCGCCAATGACATAGATGATGCCCTTGTCAACGACGGCGGAGAGGCTGTTTCTGGCGGTGGGCATGGGGGCCATCGTCGACCAGGTATTGCTGACGGGATCATAGGCATAGACGGTGTCCGTATATTCTCCGGTGCCGTAGGAGCCTCCGATGACGTACAAGATCCCATTAACCACGGCCCCAACGGTATAGCAGGTCGGCGTCGGCAGAGGGGCGCCCGTGGTCCAGGTTTTCTTTTTTGTGTTGTAGATTTCATTCACGGCGAGGATCGTACCGTAAGGCGCAGTTATGCCGCCGACGACATAGATATTGCTTCCGATTACGCCCACGGCCGCGCCTTCGCGCGGGGTGAGCATGTTCGTGCCGGTGGTCCAGGTGTTGTGGACGACGGCGGGCGCGGACCCGTCACCGGACGCGGCGGAAGTTTGGGCTGCGGCTGGCATCAATGCCGTGCCGAGAGCTAACGCTAGAACGGCAATTGTAAAGGTGTTGCCCGTTGATATGATTCTTCCTTGCGCCATGATGGGTTCTCCTTCAATCTCGAACCTCTCTCGGGTTCAAGAGCGGCCCCCTAGTGTATACCCTCTCGCTCGCTCGTTACATCGTGAAATGATTTTCACATGAAGTGCGCTCAATCGGCATGCAACCCGAACCAGCATTGTCTAGAGCTCGCGCCAGACGTTGCGGAACTCGAAGAAACCGGTTTTCCCGGCCAGCCACTCGGCGGCGCGCACGGCGCCTTCAGCGAACCCCTGGCGCGACTTGGCATCGTGGCACAAATAGATTCGATCGCCGGCAGAATTGAAGACCACCTCGTGCATGCCGACCGCGTCGCCCTCGCGAAAGGAGACGATCTCGAGTTCCTTGCCTCCGGACTCGCGCACAATCTTCTGGATGGTGAGCGCGGTTCCCGAAGGCGCGTCCTTTTTTGTCGCATGATGACGCTCGAAAATCTCGCCCGAGTAATCGTATTTCAGGGCGGCCCCGGCGGTCGCGACAATCTCGAAGAAGAGGTTCACGCCGATGGAAAAATTCGATCCGTAGAGGAAGCCGGTTCTTGCGGAGAGCACCATGTCGCGCAAGCGCGGCAATTGCTCGTACCAGCCGGTGGTTCCGACTACCAGGTTCTTCTTGGCGCGGATGCAGGCTTCGGCATTGGCGACGAGCGCGGAGGGCGTGGTGAAGTCGATGGCCACGTCGAAGGGAGCAAGAAAAGCGGGAGTGAGGGCGGAGGCATTCGCATTTTCGTCAACGTCCAAGGTGCGAACATTGTGGCGGCGCGCGCGCGCGAATTCCGCAACCAACGATCCCGTTTTGCCCCGGCCTAGAATGAGGAGATTCATACGCAAACCTTGAACCGCAGAGCACGCAGAGCGCGCAGAGAAAATCTGGGAACCAATGCTAAACCTAATCTTTTGTTTTTCTCCGCGTACTCTGCGTTCTCTGCGGTTAGATGCACTTACGCGAACACTTCCGGATCCGCCTCGGCGAAGAATGCGTGGTGCAGGCGCCGGACTACCTCGGCCGCGTCGTCCTCTTCGATCACGAAGGTCAGATTAATTTCGGAAGCGCCCTGCGAGATCATGCGGATCTTCACATCCTCAAGAATGCCGAAGACCTTGGCGGCGATTCCGGGTGTTTCGCGCAGATTCTCGCCCACCAGACAGACGATCGCCTTCCGCCCTTCGTATTTCACGTCCGCGAGTTTCGCCAGATCGGCGGCCAGCGCCGGGATGGCTTCGTTGGTCTCGGCTGTCACCGAGACGCTGACTTCAGAGGTGGAAACCACGTCCACCGCTACGTTGTGGTCGTCGAAGGCCTCAAAGATGGACTTCAAGTATCCATGCACCAGCAGACGGCGGGGCGAGGCGACCTCTACCAGCGTGATTTTCTTCTTGAGCGCGATGGCCTTGAAAATATTGGTGCAGCGCGGGGCGCGCGCCGTGACCTTCGTCCCTTCGCAGGTCGGGTTCAGCGAGTTCAGAACATAGACCGGGATATTTTGCTGAATCGCGGGCAGCACGGTTGCCGGATGCAGAACTTTGGCGCCAAAGTAGGCGAGTTCGGCGGCTTCGTCAAAGCTGATGACCTTGATGCGGCGGGCATCGGGACAAAGGCGGGGGTCGGTGGTCATCATGCCGTCGACGTCGGTCCAGATTTCGATGCGCTCGGCATTGAGGCCGGCGCCAAAAATCGCGGCGGAGAAATCCGACCCTCCGCGGCCAATGGTGGTGGTGATGCCGGCGCGATTGGAGCCAATGAACCCGCCCATCACCGGAACCTTGCCGGCCTCGACCAGAGGCTGGACCCGCTTGCGCAGACGCTCGTTGGTTTCATCCGTCTGAGGGACCGCGCGGGTATAACTGCTGTCGGTCAGCAGAACCTGGCGCGAATCCACGTGCGCACCCGGCAATCCGCGGGCGACTAAAGCGGCAGCCACGATCTTGCTCGAAAGCACTTCGCCGAAAGAGGCAACGTAATCGTAGGTGCGGGGAGTGATTTCACCGACCGCGCCAATGCCGCGCAGCAATTCGTCGAGATCTTCGAAGTCGGCGCCCAGGTCGCCGTGAAATTCAGTGAACAGGGCGGTGCCGAGCAGTTCTCCGGCGGTGTCGTAGTGGCGTTCACGCAAGGCGCGCGCCATTTTGAGAGCGCTCTTGCGATCGCCGCCCCCGGCAGCCTTTCCCATGGCGAGCAGGGAATCGGTGACTTTGGCCATGGCGCTGACCACCACTACCGGCCGGTCCGCAAGTCGGCCCTGGACGATGTGGGCGACACGGTCAATCGCTTTCGCGTCTTGTACGGAGGTCCCGCCAAACTTCATCACGATCATGGGCAGGGGTGCTCCTTAGAGCAGTTGCCAGTTGCCAGTGGCCAGTGGCCAGACAAACCTCTGTCGGCACGGCTTTTACTGGTAACGGGCAACTGGCAACTGGCAACTGTTTTCACCCTAGATACCCCTTCGCCTTGAGCAGTTCGGCGTTGAGCAGGGCAGCGCCGGCGGCGCCACGAATTGTGTTGTGCGAGAGGACGGTGAACTTCCAGTCGAGGACGTTGCACTTGCGCAAGCGGCCTACCGCCGTGGTCATGCCGGCGCCGAGGTCGCAGTCGAAGCGCGGTTGTGGACGGTCCGGGGCAGTCATGTACACGATGGGTTGCTCGGGGGCGCTGGGCAGGCGCAGTTGCTGCGGTTCGGCGCGAAAATCGTTCCAGGCGGCGATGATCTCCTCGGGCGCGGCCTTTTTTTTCAAGCGGACGGCGACCGATTCCGTGTGGCCGTCTTCCACCGCAACGCGATTGCATTGCGCGCTCATGGCAAAGGGAGCAGGGTCGACGCGCGAACCGTTCAGCGTCCCCAGCAACTTTTGCGTTTCCTCTTCCATCTTCTCTTCTTCCTTGGCGATGTAAGGGATCACGTTGCCGAGAATATCGAGCGCAGGCACTCCGGGATATCCGGCGCCGCTGACCGCTTGCATGGTGACCGCCATCACCGCCTCCAGAGTGAACGCGCGATGCAAGGGAGCGAGCGCCAGCGCCAGACCGATGGCCGAGCAGTTGGGGTTGGTGACGGCAAAGCCGCCGGAGTTGCGCCGCCATGACTGATTGTCGATCAACTGGATGTGATCGGCGTTGACCTCGGGAATCACCAGCGGAACGTCGGCCTGCATGCGCAACGCGCTCGAATTGGAAACGACGGCGCAGCCGGCGGCGGCGAACTGCGGCTCCAGTTCGCGGGCGATCGAAGCATCGAGAGCGGCGAAGATAATTTTCGGGGCGCCTTCGGGCTGGGCGGGCGCAACCGTCATTTTGGCGACGTCAGCGGGGATGGCAGTTTTCAAACGCCAGCGCGTAGCTTCGGCATAGGGCCGTCCTTCCGAACGGTCGGAAGCGGCCAGCCATGCGACTTCGAACCAGGGATGGCGCTCCAGCATTTGAATGAAGCGCTGGCCGACAATGCCCGTGGCGCCGAGAATTCCTACAGGAAGCTTGTTTGACATAATAAGTTTTGATTTTATACCAGCGAAATTTTCGACAGGGAATGCCGCCGCTGATCGACCGGCGAATGCGATGCGCGTGGCGGCCCAGGTCTCGCGAGATGCGGGAATACGACCCTCGGTGACTATTCGACTTTCGATCTTGGATGTAGGCTTTGCCTAGCAGCCTGCGGTAAAACGCCAGCGCGCAAAACCAACGCCTAAAGGCGCATTTATGACGCGGGAATTACGGTATGCCTAAAGGCATAGCCTGATACAAATCGAACTTACACGACGGGCTGCCAGGAGTGACTATGTCAGAACTGCGTCAGAATTTTGCTACCAAGGAATGGGTTGTGATCGCAACCGAGCGCGCCCGGCGTCCGGAAGAAATGGCGCGCCACAGCGAACGGAAGCCGGCGGCAGCGTTTGTCGCGAACTGCCCTTTTTGTCCGGGAAACGAGAAGCTGACGCCGCCGGAAATTATGCGGATACCCACCTCGATGGAGGTTCCGTGGCACGCGCGAGTGATCCCGAATAAGTTTGCGGCTCTTTCCCGCGAAGTGCAGCCGACGCGCACCGTACACCGGTCGCTCCGGTCGGTAAACGGCTTCGGGGTTCACGATGTGATCGTGGAGACGCCCGACCACTCGGAGGTTATGGCCCTCATGCCCGATTCCTACATGGCGGAAATCCTCCGTATCTATAAAATTCGCTACGATGAACTGAGCCTGGACCGGCGCATCGCGCTGATTACCATCTTCAAGAATCACGGGCCCGACGCCGGCACCAGCCTGGAACACCCGCACTCCCAGATCATTGCGACGCCAGTGATTTCGCTGCAAGTGCGCGAGCGCTTTCAACACGCTTTACGGCACTTTGACGATTATGGCGAGTGTATGTTTTGTCAGATGCTGGAAGAGGAGTTAGAAGAACAAACCCGGATCGTTGCGATTTCCGAGCACTTCGTGGCGCTCGAACTGTATGCCTCGCCGGCTCCGTTCTGTACCCATATTTATCCGCGGCGGCACATGGCCAGCTTCGGCGATGTGAGCGGCGCGGAGATCAACGATCTGGCGCGGATGTTGCGCTCGATACTGGCCAAGCTCTACCACGGGCTGGCGGACCCGGATTTCAATTTTACGATTCGAAGCGCACCCGCCGAGAGCGTGGGCGTGAAGTACTTTCACTGGTATCTGAGCGTGATCCCGCGGCTGACGCGAATGGCCGGATTTGAGCTGGGCTCGGGAATGTTCATCAACACGGTGCTGCCGGAAGCGGCGGCCGAGTTTCTTCGCAAAGTCGATGTGGACGCGGTGAAGAACACAGGCGCGGCTGCGCCGTCTTAGAGGCTCTGGTGGAGAGCCGGGCGTCCCCGCCCGGCTGGCTGGACGGGCGAGACGCCCGTCGCTCCACCGTAGGACTCATCACGCGGCCAGTGGCGGAGAGCTAACTTCTCCCCAAAGAGTACTCGTTGAGGGGGCCGAACTTGCGTTTTTCGGCGTAGATGCGCCAGCGACGCCAGACGATGCGCAGACTGGCCATCACCGGGATGGAAAGATAGACGCCGAGCACTCCGGCAATTTCGCCGCCTGCGAGAATGCCGAACAAAGCCGCCAGCGGGTGCAATTCCACACTGGCTCCCATGACGCGGGGAGAGATTGCGTAGTCGAGCACCATCCGCCAGACGAGCAAGAACAACAGCAGAAAGGCCCAGTGCTGATATCCCGCCAGAACGGCGACGATCATCATGGCCGTACCTGCCAGCAGCGGTCCCGCCATGGGGATGAACTCCAGCGCGCCGCCGGCGGTGCCGAGCGTCAGCGCGAATGGAACTCGCATCGCACCCAAAACTGAGGTGTAGGCGAGCAGCGACAGCGCCGCCAGGGTCAACTGGGCGCGAATGAATTGGGCGAGCATCTGGTTCAGATCCTGGAGAACATCTTCCAGAAACTCGCGCTGCGTGCGCGACTGCACCAGCGCCACCAGCACTTCATGAAAGCTGCCACCGTCGCGCAGAAAAAAAATGGCCAGGATCGGCACTAGAAACAGCACCCACGCTTGCTGCGCCGCCTCGGCTGCTCGAAAGGCGATGTGCTGCGCCAGGGCGGACAAATCTTCCCGGTGACTTATCAAAAAACCCTGAATTCGCTTCTGTGTGTCTTTGGTCCAGCCGTGTTCTTTTCCGATCTGCGCGGCGAGTTGCCCGATCTGGCCGGAGAACTGGCTGGTGCTGGCCTTATCCATAAGTCCAGGCAGCGACTCTCCGAGGCGGGCGCTTTGCCGGGCAATTCTGGGGCCGACAAGAAGGCCGACCACTACCAAGCCAAGGAGAAGCAGGAGGTAAATGATGGCGATTGCCCAGACGCGGCTGCGGACCAGTTTTTCCAGCCGCCCCACCGCCGGATTAATGAGGTAGGCAAAGAAAATGGCGAACAGGAAAAGAATCAGCGTTCGGCGCGCCGCATAGAGAAAGCCCAACCCCACGGCGAACAGAAAAGCCGTGAACAGAACCCGCGACGTGCGTGAATCAAGAATCGTCAAGAGTTATCCCAACCGGTCCGGTACCGCATGCCAACGACTTCTTCTCGGGCGCACCTTATCGTATCGCCGGAAATAAAGAGCGATCCAATGCCGAAAGAGGCTGACCTTCAGCCAACTGAGGTTTGCGCCGCTCACCCGCCCAAGCAGAGCTTGGACGGGGCACCCGATCGCCTCGATCTAATCGCGCTCCACTTCGGTATTCTCGCCTACAACCAACATCCGCATGACCTTGAACTGATCGTCGAGCCAGAGTTGCCAGGTTCCCGCTTCGGTCTTCAGTTCCAGTTTGAGCAGGTCCTGCGGCCCGCTCTTCAGGCTCACCTTTTCCCGGCCGAGGAACTCCGCGCTGAGGGGCGCCGAAGAGTGTTGGTGCGGGTTCATGGTTGCGAACTGGGCGCGCTGCTTCAGCGGGCACTGCACTTGCCCTTTGTCCTGTTTGCAGGATGCGCCCAGGAACTTCCAAGCCAGCACTTCGCGGTGGATAAAGAAGTAGTCGTCCAGGATGCTGGTCGACAGCGGCAGCAGGTAGGGCTGTTCATGTTCTTTCTCCTCGGGCCCAGTGCGCCACTTCTCCGTCAGAAAATCGTCATTCGGAAGCACCACCGATTCCGCTTTCCCCGGACTCAACTCCTTCCACTCGTAGCGCCGGATATCCCCGGCGGCAGTAAGCTGCATCTCGGAGGTCTGCACGGCCGGCGATGGGAGCATTTTCCGTTTTGAACTCGGAGTCGATGACGCTGCCATTGCTGGTCTGATAGATCGAAAACGTCTCGGTTCCTACACGATGGCCATTCTGGGAGACGCCGAAAGAACCGGAGTCGACTTTCTTCCCCTCGTGTTCTTTCTCTTTCTCCTTCTCTTTTGACAGGGGAGCGGCGCTCGCCCAGGACCCCGCCGCAATGTACCCAACCATCACAACCACCGCCATCATGAAAGCAAGCAGCCGATGAGACAACTTCAGCTTCACTGTGATTCTCCTGTTCCGAAACCTGTGACATTAATTCGAGCTAAGCCCGAGCCCGCGTCTTCCGGAGTTCCTCCAAGTTGCAATGCAGCTTCGATCTCGAGGCAAATGGCAGCCACCTGCTTGCCCGTGGTTTCTACCACCACGGCTCGCCTGGCGATAAAAGGGAAGGCGTTCCGCATACAGTCGAGCGAACTGGTCTGGATCTCCCCGCAGCGGCCGTTCGATGCCATCCGTCAGGCTCCGTTGCCAGAGTTCGGATACGGGCGCTTCCAGGAAAACCGTTGGCCACTGCCGTAACAATTCGCGGTTCCTTTCCTGTACGAACGCCCCGCCGCCGAGCGCGACCACGCTGTCTTGTCCGAGCGACGCGGTCAGCAGATCGCGCAGCGCGCTGGTTTCGGCGAGCCGAAACCCGGGCTCGCTTCGGTCCCGAAAAATCTCGGGAACGGTTTGCCGCTCGCGAGACTCGATACGGGCATCCAGGTCCACAAAATCCCAGCCCAGCCGCCGGGCAAGTTCCTGCCCGACGCTGCTCTTGCCGGAAGCCATAAATCCCACCAGAAACACCGCACGCACTGCCATGACGCACCATGACACAAGAAGGCAACTGGATCAACATGCCTTCCGTGTTTTTTTCTCTCTCGTGTGATGATCAGCACTTGACGTTCAGCGTTGCTTGAGGCGGATTTTACCACTGAAAGAGCGCAGCACGACTTCCGATGATGCTTTGCCAGACGTACCCAGGAAGGAACGTCCTGCTTCGACCGGAAAGCGTGAGTGCTTGGGCTGGAGAGGAAAATCGTGTTGGACTCGGCCGAGTACGGAGTGCGCTCTAAAATCGGCCGAGACATCTGCCGGAACCAGGGCCTCGATATCGCCGGTGTGGGTGGTGAACCGATAGTCGCCACCGGAGCCGAAATCGCCATCGTAGAAGATCTTTCCGCGGCCGGAAACGACCTGAACCAGCGACCCAGTGACGGATTTCATATGGACGTCGCCGCTGATCGAGGCGATCTCCACGTGGCCATTGGTAACATCGGTGAGCGTGATCGGGCCGCCCATGGTACGCACGTGCACATGACAATTCTGGACGTTGCGAACATTCACCACCGCATCGGCGCCCTCCAGGGTTAAGTCGCCCTGCAAACGCTCTGCCGACAGTGGACCGGACGACGAATGGAGATTGAGCGTAGCGCCGGGAGGAATCAGCAGTTCGTAGTCGACCTGGCCCGCTTGCTGGTCCGCGCCCTGCAGCAGGTGGGACGCAATCTCGATCCGGTTGCCAGTTTGCTGCTGATCGACTTCCACGTTTTCGGACTTGAGCGTGGCCGTCACTACCACGGCATTGCCGCTGCCAGGTTTTACGGAAATCGCCCCGTACTGCGTATCCACGGAAATTATCGCGTTGGGACCGACGGTGAAACGGTACTCTTTCCTGGTCTCGGCCTTGGTCTCGGCGAAGGCCGCCGACGCCAGACAGGTTGCCAGAACCAGAGTTACGGCAGCGGTTTGCCGATTTGCCTGCCGCCGATTTGCTTTCCGAGAACATATCATAAAAACGCCCCTGCGGCCGGAGGGCCGGTCCGCCCTTCCCTTACTGAATACGATCCATCGCGATCTGATAAAGAAGTGCCTTTTCCTGATAAGCGTCCATCAAATGCTGCCGCGCATCCGCGTCCCCCGGATTCCGATTCACGTAGGCCTGCGTTTCCCGGATATCGGCATTCACCGCCTGCAATTCATTTTCATACGTGGCCCGCATCGCAGGGGCAAGCGTGGAAACTACACTCAGAAACTGTTGATCTTCCTCGCTCGGCCCGGGTTCTACCGCAGGTGGCACCGCAGATTCCACTATGCCCGCTGGCTTCGCGGACTGTGCCAGTTGCTGAGGAGCCGGGGCCGGCACTGAACGCGAGGGAGTTGCAGCGGCCTCTGGAGTTGGGGATGCACTGCCGCCGGAGAAGTCATTGCAGGTGCTGGAGCTTGTTGTTTCGCCACTGGCGGAGCTGGCCTATGACTTACCACGTAAGAGCCTGCCACCACGAGCGCGGCCGCCGCGACGGGCGCCAGCCACCACGCGGTCGATGTCCATCGCCGTCGGGGAAAAGTTGGAACCAGGACGGGCCGGGCGGGCGCGGGTTCCGGTTCACGAATAAGCCCTTCGGCGCGCAATTCAGCCGCAATTCGCAACCACACCCGGGCCGCCGGTTCTTCGGTTGCCGCCAGTTGCCGGGCTTCGCCCGCGATCAGCTTCAGGTCTGAGATCAGGTCCGCACAAGCGGGACAGGATTTCAAATGGGTCTCAAGGTCAGCCTGAACGCTGTCGCCACTCGGAGACGCACCGTCCGGAGCGCCGTCGAGGAGCTCCGGCAAAACTCGCTCTACATCTGAACACTTCATAGCCAACTCTCTCCCCAATACCGCACTTCCGTTAACCAGTCTTGGCCTTTTCGGCTCTCATGAACTTCAGATAATCCCGCAGCTTCAATCGTGCTTTGTGGAGCTGCGACTTGCTGTTGCCAATCGAACAGCCCACCATCTGGGCAATTTCGTTATGCTCGAAGCCTTCAATATCGTGCAACACAAAGACCGTTCGATAGCCCGGCGGCAGCTTGTCGATCGCCCGCTGCAATTGCAGACGATCGATCGAGCCCGTTAATTTCACGTCCCTGGTACCGAATTCTTTTCTGGGAGCTTGGTCGTCGGCTTCCAGAGTCTCTTCGAGCGACACCACCGGCAGGCCCTTCTTGCGCAGTTGCATCAGCACCACGTTGACGGTCATGCGGTGCAGCCAGGTGGAGAAGGCGGACTCGCCGCGAAAGGTGCCAATCTTGCGAAACAGCTGTAGAAATGCTTCCTGGGCCAGGTCTTCGGCCTGCGCGGGATTGGAGACCATGCGCAAACATAGCGAGTACACGCGGCGTTTGTGCAGGTGATACAAGACTTCGAATGCCGCTTCGTGGCCCTGCTTCGCCTGCTCAATAGCTTCTGCTTCGGTGATGCGTTCCTTCGGGTCGGTCAAGTCGTCTTTTCCGGCCGCTACTCGTTCAGATGCGGCTTCGAACTCTTTTCGTTGTACAAATTTGCCGAGGCAGTTGCGGAAGCGCTCTCGATCGTTTCCAAGTCGTCAGAATACCAAAAACCGTAGCTTGCGGAATGATCTCTCCGACCAAAGTACCCGGCTAAGCCGGCACTCTCGTAACCATCAGTTTATGGAGAGACGGGCGTCCTCGCCCGTCCGAAGGGCGCAGCGGGACGGGCGAGGACGCCCGTCTCTCCGCGCGCCTCACTCTATCCCTTAGCCGTAATCGTCTCGAGCCCATGCCCATGGGGACCGAGTTCCCGGCGCCGCAGCAGGTAGGCGAACAACACCCCCAGGAATCCCAGAATCGAAAAGATCCACATCCCCATCCGGTATCCATTGGGATTATCGGCTCCAGCGTAGTTATGGTCGTTCGCCCACCCGATCATCAAGTTGAAGCCTGCCAGCCCGATGTTCTGGATCATGGTCATCAGCCCATAGGCCGTCCCCAGCTTGGATTGGTCCACGATATATGCAACCGACGGCCACATCACCGCCGGGATCAGCGAGAAGGCGACGCCCATCATGGCCATGGTCAGCAAAAGGATGGGCGGGAGGCTGTGGGGCATGAACGCGAAGTGCCCGTCGGCTGAGGTGGAAGGGAAATAGACGGTGAGGTAGGTCGACGAGTGCAGGTAGGCCATCATCAGATAAACGGGAATCAACAGCACGGAGCCGATCATCATCAGGAGCGCGCGCTTGCCGACCCTATCGGCAAACTTTCCGAAGAACGGCGTTCCAAACATCGTGAAGATGGTCAGCATCCCCACCAAATCCCCGCCCGCTTCGCGAGTCGTGTGATGCACATCCATGAAGAACTTGTAGGCAAAGGTCTCAAAAGGGAAAATCGCCGAATAGAACACTATGCAAAGCGCGACGATATACCAGTACGAAAGCCCAAACGTCGTAATATCCCGGAAAACTACTTTATCGGTCGAGCCCGCTGGACCCACCTGGTAGCGCTTCTCGGCATGGACCTCCATGACCCAGTAGAGCAGGGCGCCGGTCACACAAAATGTCGCGAATACAACCGAGATGAGCAACGGCCCCCGCCACCGGCTATAAGCGAAACCGGCCCAGGAGGGGGACCATTGCGCCAACAATGAGCCGGCGCGAGACATCATAAGGTTGATGCCGAAGGCGAAGCTCAGTTCTTTGCCTCGGAACCATTTGGCTAGGGCCACGGTGACGGCAACGATCAGCGACTCGGCGCCCATCCCAAACACCAGACGCCCGGCCGACATGCCCGCCACCAACGCGCCTCTTGCCGTCTGAATCTTCCCGACGGAGGCCAGGTCGCCCACGAATCCGATTCTCGAAAGCAAGGGGATGTGGCCGAGCAAGCGGACGACCGGGACAGCCAGGTTTACCAATCCGACGACTCCGGTTTGCAGCCAGCGATTGTCGGGGTAAAGAGTAATCACCGCCCCAATCAGGCAGAGTGTTCCGAAGATGAAGATCGCTTTGCGAGCCCCAATGCGGTCTACGATGTAACCGCCAATCAGCACCATGAACACGTTCGGGATGCTGTAGATCGCCTGCAGCAGGCCGATGTTGGAATCGGTGAACCCGAGTTGTTTCGTGAGCAGGTCGGCGATGGGCGCGATGCAGTCATAGACGTAATAATTCCCAAACATGGTGAGGCTGACAACAATCAACACCATCCAGCGGTAGAAGCGGGACGGCTCAGGGCGTGCTAGCTCAGGCATAAGGACACTCATCCTCGGCGCAGGGCGGCGCCTGCATGGTATGTGTGGAGAGAATCAACCGACGAAGATAACAGATTGCCCGGCGCGTTGCAGAACGAGGAAGAAAAGAGGTTGAGGAAATAGGCGGTCGATTGGGGAAAGCTGCAAGTCCAATCAGTCAGTCCACCACAAAACAAAAAGCTCCCAGCCGCCGACACTAGGTCGCGACCAAGAGCCAAGAGCCAACAGCGAAAAGCCGCCTCTTACATCTTTTCCGTTTTGCCGCCGTATTTCACTTCGCCATTCTTGTCATTCTGGCGCGTGACGTCGTCGTTGTCATAGACGTGAGCGGCTTTCCTGGAGCCCTTCGCTTGGTTTGCCACCAGCGCCGCGTCCGAAGTGTGTTCCTGTCCCGTGTAATACATCCAGCCGCCGCGCGCTTCTGCGCGCGGGCCCCGAGCTTCGGTCGAACGTTCTTCCCGCGGACGTTCTTCGCGCATCGCGTTGTGCATCGGATGACCTTCGCGTCCAATCGGCTCGGGCCACAGGTGGACATCGGAAGCGGTCAGCGGAGCGCCGCCGCCCTGGTACCACACGGGCACGGTGTACACCGAACTGGTCGATCCCTGAATCTCCGAAAGGGTCGCGTTGGTTGCGCCGGCAATTAATCCCGTGGTGGCGTTGCTCGCTCCCACCGGATTCGGCGAAACCGTTTGTAGGGACAACATCGGCGTGGTCACCAGCGGGATATACGGGCCGCATCCATAAAGGCAAGAGCCGGGGAGAGGAAAGGGCTGTTGCCCAAAGGCCGCTACTGCCAGCAAAACTACCGTCATCAGAACTAAATAGGGTCGCATACTGCCTCCACGAGGGACTAACGCTTTCCGGGTTTAAGTGCAGTTTGCTGGCCAGTTTGCACTGGGCCGGAGACAGCCAGAATGTTCGGAGATTCGCGGCGCTCTCGGCTAAACAACTGAGTTTCAACGAGGCCCGTTCAGAAGTCTGGTGAAAATTGGTGCGCACAACCTGCAAGGGATTGGCGCAGCTCGGGCGGAACGCCGGACGGCCCCCGCCCGGCCTAGTGATCGAGGGACGGGCGGGGACGCCCGTCGCTCCATTGCTTTCAACTGCCGACGAAGCGGGCATACAGGCTGCGCGCAATGGCCGTGTCGGTCGTTCCTTTGATGATCGCCCGGCCGTCGGGAAATAGCGTCATTTCGTAGGGCTCGCGCCAGAACTTCAGCACGAACTCGTTGTGGCGAACCTGGCCGTGAGGCTGAAGGCGGACGCTCAGTTCCTCGAAGTCCACTGGCCGCTGCCGCTCGTGGATCTGCACGGAATTCCTGCCGCACATCGTAATGTGAGGCCGCCCTTCACCCGCCAGATGAACAAAGTCTCCCGAGCAGGCGCGGCATCCCGCCCGGGGATGGATCGCGGCCGTCGCCAATTCTGCCCGTTCGTTCGTCCAGACATCCCAGGAAAGCAGAGTTCGCCGCATTTTCGAGCGCGCGCCCACCAAAAACTTCAGCGCCTCGCGTAGCTGCAATCGACGCCACCAGATTCACCGCGGAATTCAAAATGCCGGCGGTCTCACAGGTCTCTACCGTCCCGCGCGGGGATTCTGGAAAGATGCAGGCGAGACATGCCGTTTCGCCGGGCAGGATGTTCATGGTCACGGCATAACTCGCCGACCGCGGCCGCGTAAATCCAGGCCACGGAATTTTTCACCGCATAATCGTTGATTAGATAGCGGGTTTCGAAATTGTCGGTGCCATCCAGGATCAGGTCCGAGCCGCCGAGCAGGGAATCGACATTCGCGGGAATCAGGTCGGCGACATGGGGCTCGACCACGATCTGCGAGTTGAAGCGCGCGATTTGCCGCGCCGCCGCGATCGCCTTGGGCACCGATTCGCGCGCGTCCTCCTCATCAAATAAAGCCTGCCGCTGCAGATTGCTGGGCTCGACGTAATCGCGGTCGAGAATCCGCAGCGTCCCGACGCCTGAACGCGCCAGCAGCGAAACCAGGGCGGAACCGGTGGCGCCGCATCCCACGATCGACCACGCGGGACTCGGACAGCCTTTTCTGGCCCTCCGCTCCGATCTCCTTGAACAACACCTGGCGCGAGTAACGGTCGTTCATCTCCAAAGCGTCGATTTCCAAGACAATCACCTTAGCGATTACTCTTCTCAACCTTTCAAACCAGTATTATAGGTGCCGGTCGCCAATCTTTGTTTTAGCGAGCAACGTGTGCCGTTTTGCGATTCATCGAACCCGATAGGCTGCATGGTTGACGAGCGTGAATTTCGGGATAGGATTTTGCGGCTAAGCGGCGCCTCTCGGGTTGCGCTGGTAATCTTGCTGGTGCTCGCGCACGGGGCAAGTTGGGCGCAGAGTTCACCCCCTGCGCAGCAGCCCGCCGAATCACCCGCGCAGTTCGGAACAACTTTCGGAAGCATCGCGCCCTATCTTGGTTTAGCGATTGATCAGATCGAGTTGCCCGGGGTTGCGCCGGAAGAAGCGGCTGCGCTGCTCGGCGGCAACACCGCTCAAGGTCGGCGAACCGCTCACGCGCGAAGCGCTGCATGACGCGATGCAGGCTCTTTTTGCCACCGGGCGCTTCTCCGATATTCAGGCCGAGGCGGATCGCACCGACACCGCCGGCGTCAGGCTGCGCTTTCTGACGGTCGCCAATTTTTTTGTCGGCATGTTGACCATCGAAGGCGTATCCATCAATCCGTCCGCCAACCAACTGGCCAGCGCCACCCGCCTGCAACTTGGTGAACTCTACTCTCCAGAAAAACTGGACCGCGCTCTGGCAGGTATCCAACGAGTGATGGAAGAAAACGGATTCCACCGGTCGAAAACGACCACCTCCGAACAGCGCGACGAGCAGCAACACCAGGTCAACCTGACCTTCCATGTCGTTCGCGGGCCGCGCGCTGTAGTCGGAGAGATCAGCCTGGAAGGCGATGCCGGCTATTCCATCGCAGAACTTCAGGAGATCGCCAAACTGCATTCCGGCGATCCGGTCGCCTCGAGCCGTATTACGCGCGCTTTGCAGCGAATTCGGCGCCGCTATCAGAAGCAGGACCGTCTGCTTGCCCAGGTCTCGGCCGCCGAGCCGCACTTACCATTCCGAGCGCAACACGGTGGACTACGTCTTTAAAGTGGATCGCGGTCCGGTGGTGGAGATTGCCGCCGATGGTTTCAAGCTCAGCCAGCGTGTGCTGCATCGGCTGGTGCCAATCTATGAAGAAGGCGCGGTCGACGACGATCTGCTCAACGAAGGCCGGCGCAACATCCAGAACCATCTTCAGACTCTCGGTTACTTTGAGGCCACGGTCAGCGTGAGCCAGCACGCTGCGCCGGACGGCAAGAATTTGCAGGTGGTTTACGCCGTCAATCCCGGCGACCGCCACAAACTCGCGGCCATTCGTATTTCCGGCAATCGCTACTTTTCCGACGAGCTGATTCGCTCGCGGATGCAGGACCAGGCCGCCGGACGCCTGTTCAGTCACGGGCGCTACAGCGAAGCGTTGCTCGAAGAGGATGTGCGGCGTATCCAGGATCTCTATCGGGCGAGTGGTTTCCGGCAGGCGGAAGTCAACAGCAAGCTGGTCGACAAGTACCAGGGCGATCCATCGCAACTTGCCATCGCCATCGCCGTCAAAGAGGGCCCGCAGACGCGCGTGGCGTGGGTCCGCATCGAGGGCAGTTATACGCTTCCGCAGGAACAGCTCCCCGAAATTCAGACCGCCGAAGGGCAGGGTTTCGATGAATCGAGTCTGGCGGATGACCGCGACACGATTCTGAGTAAGTATTTCGACAATGGTTTTCCCAATGCCACGGTTGACGTCGCCTATGTTTCCGTTCCGTCAGCCGACAACTTTCCGCGCGTTGGTGTGACCTTCTCGATTCATGAAGGCGAGCAATTTTTTGTCGATCAAGTTTTTCTCGATGGCTTGCACTACACCCGCGCCGGTGTCGCCCGCCGGGAAATGCGGGTGCAGCCGGGCGAGCCATTGAGCCAGCAGGACATGCTGGAAAGCCAGCGCCGCCTCTACGACCTCGGGCTTTTCAAGCAGGTGGACACCGCCATCCAGAACCCGGAGGGCACCGAGTCGCGCAAGAACGTGCTGGTCACGGCGCGCGAGGCGGAACGATACACCTTCGATTACGGCGTCGGTTTCGAGTTCCAGACGGGGCAGCCCGCAGTCGGGGCCAACCAACCACTGGGGCAGACCGGCGTCAGCCCCATGGTTTCTTTCGGCGTCACTCGCCTCAACGTGGGCGGGCGCCATCAGACCCTCACCATGAAGGCCAACGTTGGCCGCCTGCAGCAGAGGGGGCTCATCAGTTATGACATCCCCAAACTGCTGAACCGGGACAGCCTTCGTTTCACGTCCACGGGGCTTTACGACAACACCGTCGACGTCTCCACCTTTACCTCGAAACGTCTGGAGCAGACTTTCCAGGTGCTGCAAGTTCTGAAACGAGCTCCGACAACTGGCCGCGAGCTGACGACGCTCGCCTACCGTTTCAGTTACCGCCGCGTGGAGGCCAGCAATATTGAGGTCACCAGCAACCTGATTCCGCTTCTCTCAAGCCCGACCCGCGTAGGCACTCCCAACTTCATCTACATTCGCAACCGGCGCGATAACGATCTGGAAAGCACCCGCGGCAGCTACAGCAGCGTCGAAGGCGGCGTTGCCTCCAGCTATTTCGGCTCTGAGGCCGACTTCAGCCGGTTGCTGGTCAAGAACTCTACGTATCACACGTTTTTTCGCAATCGCAGCACGGGACAAGGATTCGTGTTCGCCCGTTCCACCAGCGTCGGAGTTGAGAACGCTTTCGGCAGCACGATTCTATTGGATCCAGCCCAGACCGCGCCCGCCGACCGCACTCTCGTGCCTCTGCCGGAGCGGTTCTTCAGCGGCGGAGGCAACTCCCATCGCGGGTTCGGGTTAAACCAGGCAGGACCACGCGATCCGTTCACCGGATATCCCGTCGGGGGCAGCGCCGTGTTCCTTAACAGTCTGGAGATGCGTTTTCCCAACGTTATGGTGCCTTACCTTCAGGACAACATCGGCTTTACGGTTTTCGAGGATATGGGCAACGTCTTTGCGCGGCCACAGGAAATGCTCCGCAGCCTCGGACGCTTTCACCAGCCCGGCCAACAGCTCTGTTTTCAGGAGGACACGCACCTGAAGTGCAATTACAACTATGCTTCGCACGCGGTTGGTCTGGGAGTGCGCTATCAGACGCCGATCGGACCGTTGCGCTTTGACTTCGGATACAATTTAAATCCACCATACTTTCCCAGCTACACCAACATCACGACCAATACGGAAGACTGGGCAAGCGGTCGGGCAGTTTGGGTACCAGCGCGCCGGGCATTTTAATTTTTCGTTCAGCGTCGGGCAGTCATTCTGATGAAACTCCGCCGCATCCAACTCGGAATGATCCAACTCGGAAAACACTGCGCGCTTGCGATGGCTCTCTGCTTGGCGCTGGCGATCTCATCCGAAGCCGGTCAGATCGTCGATCGTGTGGTCACTAGCGTTAACGGCCACGTGGTTTTGCAGAGCGATTGGGAGCAGGAAGTGGCCTTCGAGGCTTTTTCGAATGCCCGCGATCCGGACTCGTTCACTTCCGCCGAGCGCAACGCAGCCCTCGATCGCCTGATCGATCGGGAACTGCTGCGGGAACAGTTGCGGCCGTCTCAACCAGCTCCCGCCGAACAGGTCGCTGCTCGCGTGGCTGAGGTCCGCAAGCTTTATCCGGAGTGCGCCACCGACGAAGTGTGGCGGGCCAAGCTGCGACGTTATGGGCTGGCCCAAGGCTCGCTGGAGAGGCGCCTGGGCGACGAAATCCAGCTCATGAAGCTCGTGGAAGACCGTCTGCGGCCGTCGATCCAGATTGACCAACAGGCGGTGGAGACCTACTACAACGATCGGTTGCTGCCGGATATGAAACGGGCCGGCAATCGCGCCACGCCGTTGCCCGAGGTCTTTGGCCAAATTAAGGACTTGCTGGCCGAACGAAAGATGAACGAGCTACTTTCTGCGTGGCTGGCCAGTCTGCGCTCTGGAAGCCATATCCTGACCCAGGAATCCAGTGCCGGAGAGCGCAACCCTTGACCGAACCGCCGAGCGAACCCCCGATCGAACCGTTGATCGAAGCGTTGACCGAACCGGTTCCTCCCGAGCGCCGGCGCATTCTGTGGAAACTGTTTCTGTCGTTCTGTGTTTTCAGCCTGGTTGCATTCGCTCTGCTCGGCTGGTACGTCACTACGGAGTCCTTTCAGCGACTGGTCCGCCGCCGAGTGGTCGCATCGGTGGAGAAAATCACCGGCGGCCGCGTCGAACTGGGCGAACTGCACACCATTCCGTTCCGCCTGCGCGTGGACGCTCGTAACCTGACCATCCACGGCCGCGAAGCTCCGGATCAGGTCCCATTTGTGCGGGTCGACCGCGTGCAGGCGGAAATGAAAGTCATTTCCGTCCTCAGCACCACCATCGGATTGCATTCTCTGGTGCTCGAGCATCCCGTCGTCCACGTCATTGTCTATTCCGATGGCAGCACCAACGTTCCCGCGCCGCAAGCGAGGCTTTCCTCCGGCCAGGGACCGATGGAGCAACTCATCTCGCTTTCGGTTTCGCGCATCGAGGTGCAGCGGGGCGAACTTCTGTGGGAAGACCAGAAAATGCCGTTCGATTTTTCCGCCCGCGACCTGGCGCTGCTTTTGAACTACTCCTTGCTGCGGCGGCAATACGAAGCCCGGATACTCGTGGGAAGCGTCGCCACGCGCTTTCAACTGTATCCCTCGTTTGCGTGGCGGGCGGATGCTTCGGTGGTTCTGGCTCGCGGACGCGCCGACATCAGCAGTTTGACGGTGACTTCCGGAAAATCTGAAATTCACTTTGCGGGCCGCCTGCAGGACTTTCACAATCCTCAATTGAGCGGCGATTATCACGGCTTCGCGGATCTCGGCGGGCTCGCGTCCCTGACACGGCAGCCGCAGTTTCGCAAGGGTACGGCGCAGTTCGAGGGCAAAGGCTCGTGGAACCTGCGGGACTTTTCCACCCAGGGAACGGTGCAGGCCAAAGACATCGAATATTCGAACGGCAAGCTGTCGATGCAGAATGGCCGTATCAGCGCAGGGTTCTCCGTTACTCCGGAGCGCTTCCGGCTTTCCTCGATCAAGGCAAACCTGTTCGGTGGAGATCTGCTGGGCGATGCCGAGGTCACGAACTGGCAGACCTCGCTCGAACCGTCGCCCGCCCCTGGGCGGCGCCAGGTGATCGGACGAGTTCCGCCGGAAAGCCTGCAGCGTGGCTCGCTGCGCCTGCAATTGGCGAGCTTCCCGCTGCTTCCGGCCATGCAAATACTAAGCTCAAAAGAACTTCCACTGGATCGCCTCGACCTTTCCGGAAGGGCGAGCGGCAAGGTTGAGATGCTCTGGGTGGGCTCGATCCGTGACGCGGAGACTCGCGTCAACCTTGGCATTGCGCCTCCGTTAAAGACGGCCCCAAGCGAGATCCCCGTGCGCGGGCAGATTGACGGCATCTATCGGGGATCGCGCGACGAGTTGGAAGTGAGCCAGCTTCAACTGGCAACGCCAGGTTCTGAAATCACTGCCTCAGGCAATCTGGCCGCGGACCCGTCGTCATCCCTGCGGTTCTCGTTCACCAGCCATAACCTGAGGGAGTGGGCGCCGCTCGTCGAAGCGGCCTACGGTTCCCGGGAGTTGCCCTTTGCCGTCCACGGCTGGGCGAGCCTTAGAGGCAACGCCAGCGGCAAACTCACTGCGCTTTCCGTCAGCGGAAATCTTGAAGTCTACGACTTTGACACGACCTTGCCGCCGACCAGACGAGTCTCCGCTCGAGTGGTTCACTGGGACGCACTCTCTACCGCCGTGCAGTACTCGAGCATTCATTTCGCCGCGCACAATGGGTCCCTCATTCATGGGCACTCCATGACGCACTTCGATGCCAGTGCCGCTTTGACGGGCGGTGTACTTCCGGAGAATGCTCCCTTTACTCTGCACTTTGACCTGCGCAACGCCGACTTGGCGGAGGTTGCTCAACTGGCCGGAGTTGCTCAGCCTTTGGCTGGCACTCTCGATATGTCGGTCACCGTTTCGGGCATGCGCGCCAGTCCCCACGGGGATGGACACCTCGAACTGCACAATGGAATGGCCTACGGAGTGGGCGTTCCCTGGTTGAGGAGCGATCTCCGCCTCGCCAGTGGCGAGCTTCAGTTCAACAACATCGATGCCAGTGCCTACGGCGCTGCGCTTTCCGGGAACGCCGCCGTCAGCACGTCGGGTCTGACTGAGTCAAACACGGAGTGGGCAAAGAATGAGTTTCGGCTGAATCTTTCCGGACGCAACCTCGATCTCGCCCGTTTCCCACGCCTGCAGACGAGCCGCTTCACCGCCGATGGTATCGTCGATTTCACCCTGCGAGCCAGCGGCACTGCCGAGCAGCCCTCGCTCGAAGCGCACGTTCATCTCAAGGACCTCGCCCTGGACAAGGAGCGCGCCGGAGATTTCTACGTCGACGCGGTCACTCACGGACGGCAGCTCGATCTCAATGCCCACTCGGACTTCGATAAGGCCGACTTGACCATTCTGGGGAGCGTCGGATTAGAGCATGACTTTCCCGCCGATCTGAAGCTGGCCTTCCATCATCTCGATGTCAATTCGCTGCTGCGCATTTACTTGCCGGGAAAGATCACGGGGCACTCTCCGCTGGAGGGAACGCTGCAGGTTCGCGGTCCCCTGCGCACGCCACGCGATTTAATAGCGGCCGCCGAGCTCCAGGCTTTCAGCGTCGAGGTTGAGCACGTGCAGGTACAAAGTGTCGCGCCCATTCGTTTCGAGGTCGCAAATCAAGTCTTGCTCGTCGAGAACTTCCACCTGGCAGGAAGTGGAACGGATTTCACCGCCCACGGCCGCGCCCATTTGACCGGCGCGCAAGAGCTCGAACGTCCGTCTGGACGGCTCGGTCAATATGACCCTCTTGCAGTCTCTCAACCCCAAAATCCTGGCGCGCGGCAATTTGGGCGTAAACCTCAGCGCCAGCGGTACGCTCTCGCAGCCCGTGCTGCAAGGGCGTCTGGAAGTGAAGAACATCTTCGTCAGTCACAACGATTTTCCCAGCGGCCTTAGCGGCCTGAACGGTGTTTTGCGGTTCGATCGCAACCGCATCCAGATCGAAAGCCTCAGCGGCTCTACGGGTGGCGGCAACGTGGCGCTGACCGGCGCCGCGACGTACCAGGGCGGCGTATTTCTTCTCGATTTCGGCGCCACCGCGCATGATGTTCGCCTGCGTTATCCGCCCGGTGTAAGTTCCACCGCGAACGCCGACGTCCGGCTGACCGGCACTACGAATTCCGCTCTGCTGAGCGGGGATGTGGTGGTCACCAAGCTGGCCGTGACTCCGGGATTTGACTTCGGTGGCTATATCGAGAAGAGCAGACAGACGATCGTCCTGGCGCAGAGCGATAGTCTGCAGAGCCGGCTCAAGCTCGATGTGCACGTGGTGACAACTCCGGAACTGCAGATGCAAACGGCCATCGCCAGGCTTTCGGGCAACGCCGACCTCAGGGTGCGCGGCACTGCCGAGCGTCCGGCAATTCTGGGAAGGGTGGAAGTTCTGGAAGGAGAAGTCACTTTCAACGGGACCAAGTACAAGCTCGAACGCGGCGATGTTACTTTTGCCAATCCGGCCAAGACGCAGCCCATCATCGATCTGCAGGCGACCACGCGCGTGCGCGATTACGACATCACGGTGCAATTCCGCGGTGACGCCAGCGTTCCCAACGGCTTGAAGGTGACGTGGCAGTCCGAGCCTCAGCTTCCCGAAGCCGACGTCATCGCCCTGTTGACTCTGGGCCGCACCCACGAAGAGTCGGCTTCCGCGGGGTCCAACGGAGCCTTTGGGTTTGGCGGAGAGGCCTCCAACCTGCTGATCAATCAGGCCCTCAACAGCACCATCAATAGCCGCCTGCAGCGTTTGTTCGGAGCGAGCCGCGTCAAGATCGATCCCCAGGGCTTGGCCAGTGAAACCGCCGTAGTTCGAGGGCCGCAGGTCACCGTCGAGCAGCAAGTGGCGAACAATCTCACCCTGACCTACAGCACCAATGTCTCAGTTTCGAACCAGCAAATCATCCAGGTGGAGTACAACTTGACCCGGACTATTTCGATCGTGGCGCTGCGCGATTGGAATGGAGTGGTCAGTTTCGACTTTAAAATACGGCGCCGGAAGAAGTGATAACGGGTAGGTTTGCCGCTCTGCCCAAGATCCGCCCTTGACATAAATCTCCAAACCAGCAACTCTATCTGTTTTCCACTTCACGCCCGGAGAAACGGGTGAGGGAAGCTAATTTGCGAGTTCGCGTCTTTTATCACGACAAATGTTTTGACGGGGCTTCGTCGGCCGCCCTGTTCTCCCGTTTCTACCGGGAACGAATCCGCAGCGATGTGGACTTCGTATACTCCGGCCTGCTGCATCGTGCGGGCGCCCTTTTCGACGAGAGCCAGTTTGACGGCGACGAGAATGCCATCGTCGATTTCAAGTATTCCAGTTCGCCCAAAATCACCTGGTGGTTCGATCACCACGAAAGCGCTTTTCTTTCCCCGGCCGATGCTTCCCACTTCGAGCAGGATCAAAGCGACCGCAAGTTCTACGATCCGACTTTCAAGTCCTGCACCAGTTTTATTGCGATGATCGCGAAAGAACACTTCGGCTTCGATCCGCGCCCCGTCGCCGAACTTGTCCACTGGACCGACATCGTCGACGGCGCCATGTACGAAGATGCGAAGTCGGCGGTGGAAATGAAAGCTCCTGCCATGAAGCTGACCATGGCCATCGAAGCCTCCAGTGACCGGGAGTTCGTCAAGAAGACGATCCCTCTGCTCGCTTACCACCCACTTGCCAGGATTCTGGAGGAGCCATTCGTCGCCGCCGTGCTGCCGCCGCTCGTCGAACGCCACGAGCGGTCCATTGATATTTTGCGGCAACGCATGGAAGAAAAAGACGGCACGATTTTTTTCGACATCACCGACCTCAACCTCGAAGGCTACAACAAGTTCATTCCGTACTATCTGCATCCCGATTCGGTCTACAGTGTCGGCCTGAGCAAGAGTTCGTTTCGGGTGAAGGTTTCGGTCGGGTCGAACCCCTGGTCGAAGCGCGAGCCCACCGTCAATCTGGCCAAGATCTGCGAGCGCTATGGCGGCGGCGGCCACGCCCGCGTCGGGGCGATTTCATTCGACGTAACCCAGAGTGATACCGCTCACCAAGCCGCGTTGGAGGTCGTCGAGGAGTTGCGCGCCAGCGTCCGCCAGCAGACGTGAAGACCGCACTGCCTGCAAGGTTCATCATGCCTCCAAGAATCGACGATCCCGGACACATCAAAGGCGTGCGCACGGTCGCCACCGTTGAGTTTTCGAAAGGGATCATCGTCGTTCTCGCGGGCCTCGGCGTGTTCTCCATGCGGCACAAGGATATCTGGGGGGTGGCCGAGAGCTTACTGGAATTTTTTCACGTCAATCCGCATCACCACTACGTTGGGGTGTTTATCGCCCTGGTGTCCCGAGTCAGCGACATACGCTTGTGGAAGATCGCCGCCGTGGCATCTGTCTACGTAATCCTTCGATTCGTCGAGGCCTACGGATTGTGGTACGTCCGCCCATGGGCGGAATGGCTGGCGTTTGCCTCCGGCGCCGTCTACGTTCCGTTTGAGGCGGCCGATCTGTTCCGGCGGCCCACCTGGTTTCGAGTCCTGGTGATCGCCGTCAACCTCCTGATTGTGCTTTACATGCTCCTTTTGCGATTGGAGGCCGCGAAAAAGCACGGTGCGGCACGGCACTCGGCACAATCCGGATAGGGATGCGTTGGCAAGCGGCAGCGCCAGCGGCGCGTCGCGGTCCCGAGCGTCGCGGCTCAGCGTGGACGAGGGCGATCTTTTTTGATCGATGGTGCGTTTCGGCCTGGGCGCGCCGGACGATTCGCGAATGTTGAACACCATCAAGGGAAACTCCGATTAAGTCCTAACTGTCGAGACGGGCTCTCCATATCTGTATGTTTACAGTAGAATTCAAGGCGGGAATTTGTTCGGCACCCTGAGGAGGTCTCATGAGAGTTCGCAGGCTGCGATGGATTGTTCCGGTGCTTGTTGCACTCCTGGTCGCAATGGGAGGCTCCGCGTTTTCCCAGAATCAGCCGAAGGTCGTGATGGCCTACTGGGAGAACTCCGCCTCCGACCACTCTCTACGGGCATTCGCGTCCTACCTCAACCAGATTCCGACGGACACATTTGCAATCAACGCCAAGGGAAAAATCTCCGGCAGTGCGCCTGTTGGGGCCCTTGCCTTCGCCCGTTCGAAGGGCATGCAGACCTTCGCTACCGTCTCGAACTTCGGCAAGTCCGACTTCGTGCCGTTCATCGCGCATAACATCGTCAATCATCCCGCGATTCGCGCGCAAGCCATCCGGAATATGCTCGCAGTCGCAGAGACCTACGGCTACTCGGGCATCAACGTCGATTTCGAAGCCGTTCCCCACAAGGATCGCGCTGCGTTTCGCCGCTTCATCCACGATGTAGCGCAGGCCATGCGCGCCGCCGGATATCTCACTGTGGTCTCCGTTCCCGCCGAACTGCAGGACGACCCCAAGGACTCCTGGACCGGCGCCTTCGACTTCAAAGCGCTGGGGCGCGATGCCGACGTTCTGCAACTCATGACGTACGACGAAAACGGGCCGTGGGGACCGCCGGGACCGGTGGCGGGGCTGGACTGGGTCGAGCCCTGCGTGCAATTCGCCGTGTCCGTCGTAGCGTCGAGCAAGATCAGCCTCGGGATTCCTGCCTACGGCTACGACTGGAACCTGACGAGGGGAACCGGCGTGCAGGTTTACTGGAAGAGGATTCCTGCGCTGATCGCGAAAGTGGGCGCCGTGCCGAAGTGGGATGTCACTTCCTCCTCACCTTACTTCTCCTACACCGCAGCCAACGGCGCGAGCCACGTGGTCTGGTACGAAAACACGGAGAGCATTCCGCTGAAGAGCGCGCTGGCCGTCTCCTACGACCTCGCGGGTGTCTCCGTCTTCGCCCTGGGTTTTGAAGACCTAATATTCTGGGAGTCGGTCAGCGCCGGCTTGGGCGCCGGCCCACGCTGAGTGAGCCGTTCCACACTTCTTATATTTACGAATTCAATTCGAGGCATCATGCGCATTCTTAGCCTGTTTGTTATGGTCGTACTCATGAGCGTCCTGACGGCATCTCAAACTCTGGCCGCGCCCCAAGCCATCACCGACCCCAAGCAAATCGCCTCCAAACCCGATGCCCGCGTGGAGAAGACTCTTTCCATCGAGAAACTCTACATGACGCGCCAGGTGGGCGGTTCGACCTGGTCGCCGGATGGGAAGACGGTTGCTTTCGTCAGCAACCTGAGCGGCCGCAATAATCTCTGGCTGGTGCCGTCCGAAGGCGGATGGCCGATGCAACTCACGGTGAGCGATCAGCGCCAGACCCAACCAACCTGGTCGCCGGACGGCAAGTGGATCGCCTACATGTCCGATTACGACGGCGACGAGCAGTGGGATATTTTTCTGGTGTCGCCCAAGACGGGACAGGTGGTGAACCTGACCAACACGCGCGAGATCGCAGAGGAGGATCCCGCCTGGTCGCACGATGGGCGCTATCTGGCATACACAGTCAAACCAAAAACGTCGTCTGTGTTCGAAATTGACGTTTACGACACGGTCATGCGCGAGGTGAAGCACCTGACCACCGGCACCGCCAAAGACCGCATGAACGTTGAGCCCATCTGGTCAGCGGACGGGAAGTTCATCGTCTACACGCAGGAACAGGCGAAAGGGACGGACTCGAATGTGTTTCTGGCCGACGTTCGGAGCGCGCAAAGCACGCTTCTGACGCCACATGAGGGCGAGCACACTTACTCGGCCAACGACGTTTCACCCGACGGCAAACACGTTCTGATCACTTCGAATGCCGGCAACGGCTACGACAATGTTGGCCTGCTCGAGATCGCGAGCAAGAAGGTGCGCTGGCTCACGAACGACAAGTGGAGAATTTCTGGCGAGAGATTTTCTCCCGACGGCAAGTTTCTGACCTACAACGCGAACATGGATGGCAACACCGACATCTATCTATATGACATTGCATCCGGAAAAGCGCGCGCCCTGCCCTTACCCAAAGGGGTGAACCAGGCTGCGGGCCGGACTTCGCCCTTCACGCGCGACAATTCGCGGCTGCTCTATTCCCACACAGGGCCGACCGCTCCCGGCGATTTGTGGGTGTTCACGCTGGCTGACGGCAAATCGTATCAGCTCACACACTCGCTGGTGGGCGGCGTGCGATCGGAAGACATGGTCGAGCCTTACCTCGTGCATTATCCCAGCAAGGACGGCAAGTGGACGATCTCCGCGTTCGTCTATGTGCCCTATAACTTGCCGCGCAATGGGGAGCACCCCGCGATCGTGTCGGTTCATGGCGGCCCCACTTCACAGACGATGAACACCTTCAATCGCTTCGTGCAGTACATGGCCAACCAGGGCTACATCGTGATTGCGCCCAACTATCGCGGATCGACGGGGTACGGAAAAGAATTTCAGCAGGCGAATCTTCTCGATATGGGTGGTGGCGATTTCGAGGATGTGCTCGCCGCCGCCGATTGGATCAAACAAACTGGCTACGTCGATCCCAAGAAACTCATTCTGATGGGCGCCAGCTATGGCGGCTATATGACGATGATGGGCGTCACCAAGGCCCCCGAGGTGTGGGCGGCGGGCGTTCCGATTGTGCCGTTTGTGAACTGGTTTACCGAGATTCAGAACGAAGACCCCGTGTTGCAGCAGTCGGACCTGGCGACCATGGGCGATCCGGAGAAGAACAAGGCGCTTTACGAAGATCGTTCGCCGATTAACTTTGTGGACCAGATCAAGGCGCCGCTGTATCTGTTGGCGGGCGGCAACGATCCTCGTTGCCCCAAGACCGAAGCGCAGCAAGTCGTCAGTGCGGTCAAGAAGCGCGGGGGAGTGGTCGAATACAAAGTCTATGAGAATGAAGGCCACGGCTTCGCAAAAGTCGAAAATCAGATTGATGCGTACAAGCGAGTGGCGGATTTTCTGAAAGCGCACGTTCCGCCAGCGGATTGCAGTTGCTCGCTGAACGAGTGAGCCGTCCGTAGAGAGGAGTCTTGCACGTTTCTACGGGGGAAGATTCTTTATACAAAGATCTGATACAGCATCAGGTAAACGGCCACGCCCGTCACCGAAACGTAGAGCCAGAGCGGAAACGTCCAGCGCGCGATGGCTCGATGCCGGTCAAATTGCTCACGCAGTCCACGGGTCAGGGTGATGAGCACCATCGGCACAATGACCACGGCCAGGGTGGTGTGCGAGATCAGGATGGTGAAGTAGAGCGGCCGCGTCCAGCCCGTGCCGCGAAAATGCACGGAGCCGACGTGATAGTGGTAGTAGAGATAGGACACGAGGAAAAGGGAAGAGGTGGCCAACGCGGTCAACATCACCGCACGATGCGCCGCCATCTTGCCCCGCGCAATGAGCGCTCGTCCGGTGACCAGGAGCACCGCGCTCGATCCGTTGAGCGTCGCATTGATCTTCGGGAAAATTGAGTAGTCGGTCATGAGTGAAGTCTAGTTGTACGGGGAACGGAGCGGCTTGGCAAGGTGAGAGGTGAGAGGTCAGATTGCAGAGGTGAAGAGCAAGGGCGGGTTTTACTTCTGCAATCTGCCCTCTCACCTCTGACCTCTCGCTCCCTCACCCCGCTTGCGTATAAAATATAAGCACGATGCCTGACGTGGGGAGCCCTCCGCCGCCGACCCCGGTGGCTACAAGAGAATCTGGTGCGCGTCCGCTGCCGGTGGTGGCAGTCTGGGCGCGCGATCTGCTGGTCTCGCTGGCCATCTCTGCTTTCATCATTATCTTTCTCTACCAGCCGGTAAAGGTGGAGGGCACCAGCATGATGCCCGGCCTCGAAGACCAGGAGCGGATCTTCGTCAACAAGTTTGTTTATCGCTGGGAGCCCATCCAGCGCGGCGACATCGTTGTCTTCCGTTATCCGCGCGACACTTCGAAAAGCTATATCAAGCGTGTCATCGGCGTTGCCGGCGACCGCATCCGCATCGAGAACGGCCAGGTTTACGTGAACGGCGAGGCGCTCGACGAAGACTACGTTCCCAACGATTACGCCGATGCCCGCTCGTATAGCGAGGTCGTGGTACCGCCGGATAGCTTCTTCGTCCTCGGCGACCATCGCACCATGTCGAACGACAGCCGCGATTTCGGTGCCGTGAACGAACGCTTCATCTACGGCAAAGCCGTCTTCGGATATTGGCCGATGGAAAAGCTGGGAAGGCTGCGGTAGGGCAGCCCTCAGCTATCAGCTGTCAGCTTTCAGTAAACCCAACGACTCATCGTGCGCGGTAGCTCCGTCAAGCGCTGAGATTACACTGATAGCTGGGAGCTGACAGCTTTTCTGCGACAGCTTTCTACTGACACCATCCCGCTCACCTGCTAGAATCTCTGAAATCCACTCCCAGGAGTTCCAATGCAAGCGATCCTTGCCCTCGAAGACGGCAGAGTCTTCCGAGGCAAAGGCTACGGCGCTAAAGGCGAGTGCTCCGGCGAAGTCGTTTTCAATACTTCCATCACCGGCTACCAGGAGATTTTCACCGACCCTTCCTACGCCGGGCAGATCGTCGTCCTGACCAACCCTGAAATCGGAAACTACGGCACCAATCCCGAAGACAACGAGGCCGTGCGTCCGTACATCGAGGGACTGATCGTGCGCGAGTTTTCGAAAGTCAGTTCCAACTGGCGCTCGCAGCAGGTGACGGACGAGTTCATGGAGCAGTTCAAGATCCCGGTGCTCGCCGAGATCGACACGCGCGCGCTGGTGCGCCATCTGCGCACTTACGGCGTGATGCGCGGCGTGATTTCGACGCTCGAAGACGATACCGACAAACTCGTCGCCAAGGCGCGCGCCATTCCGAAGATGGATGGCACCGATCTCGCCAAAGTCGTTTCGACTCACCACACCTATGTCTGGGAGACGGGCGAGCGCTCGCACTTGCCCGACGAAATTGTCGGGGTAAAAGACGAGCCGGCGCGTTTTCACGTGGTCGCTTATGACTTCGGCATCAAGCAGAACATCCTGCGCAAGCTGCGCGGGAGAAGGCTGCAAGGTAACGGTCGTCCCGGCGCAGACGACGGCCGAGGATGTGCTGGCGCTGAAGCCCGACGGAGTATTCCTGTCGAATGGACCGGGCGATCCCGAACCCTGCACCTATGCGGTCGATAACATTCGCCGCCTGATGGGACGGCAGCCGATTTTTGGGATTTGCCTGGGCCATCAGCTCACGGGCATTGCGCTCGGAGGGAAGACCTTCAAGCTGAAATTCGGCCACCACGGCGGAAATCATCCGGTGAAGCAATTGGCCAGCGGCAAGATCGAGATTACCGCGCACAACCATAACTTCGCCGTCGATCCCGACTCGCTCCCGCAAAGCGAAGTCGAATTGACGCACATCGATCTCAACGACCAGACGCTCGAAGGCATGCGGCATCGGAATTTGCCGCTGTTCACAGTGCAATACCACCCGGAAGCAGCGCCGGGGCCGCACGACTCGCACTATCTGTTTAAGGATTTCGTGCGGATGATGGAGGAGTGCAAGCGGTGATCTTACGCCTCATCTTGGCATTGGGGCTCGCGCTTCAGTCAGCCGCAGCGGAAGACAAGGGTGTGAGGTGGGCATCCATCGATCCTTTCTGTGGGCAACTGAAATCAGTAGAGGCAGACGCGTTTCCAATTAAAACTGCACGAATAAAGTTGTATCGAGCGAACGCCAAGAACCTCCCTTGTTGTGAATCTGCGAAGGCGCTTGAAGATGTGCGACTTGACCGAGACGGACATTTTGACTTGCGGAAACTCGCTCCCGGTCAATATTGGCTTGTTGCGACTTGGGGAGAAACTGAGGTGCCGGTTGCACTCTGGTTTGATGGTAAACACGACTTCGCTTGCGATGAACGATATACGAACGTTATCGAGATTAAGCCAAGCACGAAGACTGCGGAGGTGAGTGTAATCGCTTCGACCGATTCAACGGCCCATGCCAAAACGAACTGACATCTCGAAACTCCTAATTCTCGGCGCCGAGTCGATCAATGCTTTGAAAGGGCACGCCTTCCAGGCGTGCCGTAGCTGGCCAATAAAGACGCGGCTTTAGCCGCTGAGGGACTGCCAGGAGCACGAATGAAGCCGCAAAGAGAACATGCGACGAACAATGCCCAGACCTACATGGTCACCTCGTCCACATGGGAACGTCGCACTCTTTTCCAGGCCGAGCCTTGGGCGAAACTTTTGATCGACACGCTCTATCACTATCGGTCGTCCGCCTATCTCCTGCATGAATTCGCCATCATGCCCGACCACATCCATATTCTGATTACGCCTTTGACAAGCCTGGAGAAGGCGGTTCAATTCATCAAAGGCGGCTTTTCTTTTCGGGCTAGGAAGGAACTTGGTTCGAACATGGAGGTTTGGCAGAAGGGATTCCAGGATCATCGGATCCGGGATGCTGGCGATTATGCCCAGCATATTCGCTACATTCATGAGAATCCTGTGCGACGACATTTGTGCGAGCGCGCCGCCGAATATCCATTCTCGTCGGCGCATCCTGGCTTTGAGTTGGATCCAGTCCCTCAGGGGCTAAAGCCCCAGTCAATAGAGGCATCTGACGGCGCGGCTGAAGCCGCGCCCTTTCAAAACAGAACATTCGGCGCGTCTAAAGGCACGCCCCTTCCAAACGGAGTGTTGGACGGCACGCCTGAAGAGAGGCAGACCTCTGACGGCGCGGCTGAAGCCGCGCCCCTTCAAAGCACTGCTACGAAGATTCCATAATGCCCAAACGAACTGACATCTCGAAAATCCTGATCCTCGGCTCCGGTCCGATCGTCATTGGACAGTCGGCGGAGTTCGATTACTCCGGCACGCAGGCTTGCAAGGCGCTCAAGTCGGAGGGCTTTGAAGTTGTGCTGGCTAACTCGAACCCGGCCACTATCATGACCGATCCCGAGTCGGCGGACCGCACTTATATCGAGCCGCTAACTCGCGAGTATCTCGAAGAGATCATTCGCATTGAGCGCGAGATGGCGCCCAGCGCGGGCTTTGCCATTTTGCCAACCGTGGGCGGACAGACCGCGCTCAACCTTGCCATCGAACTTTGTGACGGCGGCGTGCTCGAAAAATATAACGTGCAGCTGATTGGCGCGCAGATTGGCGCTATCAAGAAGGCTGAAGACCGTCTGTTTTTTAAAGACGCCATGCAGCGCATCGGGCTTGATGTGCCGAAATCGGCTCTCGTCAACAATCTGAAAGATGGCATCGAGTTCGCCGGCAAGATCGGATTCCCGGTCATTATTCGCCCCTCGTTCACGCTCGGCGGCACCGGGGGAGGCATCGCCTACAACCGCGAAGAACTGATGGAAGTGCTTGCCCGCGGCCTCGATCTTTCGCCCGTGCATGAGTGCCTGATCGAAGAATCCGTTCTGGGCTGGAAAGAGTACGAACTCGAGGTGATGCGCGACACGAAAGACAACGTCATCATCATCTGCTCGATCGAAAATTTCGACCCTATGGGCGTGCATACCGGCGACTCCATCACCGTCGCGCCGGCGCAGACGCTCACCGACCGCGAGTACCAGGTGATGCGCGACGCAGCGATTGCCGTGATCCGCGAGATTGGCGTCGAGACCGGAGGATCGAATATCCAGTTCGCCGTAAATCCTTCGACGGGACACATGGTGGTGATCGAGATGAACCCGCGCGTCTCGCGTTCTTCCGCGCTGGCCTCGAAGGCGACCGGTTTTCCGATTGCGAAAATTGCCGCCAAACTTGCCGTCGGATACACGCTCGATGAGATTCCGAACGACATCACGCGCAAGACCCCAGCCTGCTTCGAGCCCACGCTTGACTACGTGGTCGTCAAGATTCCGAAATGGCAGTTCGAAAAGTTTCCCGGCGCCGACGAATCGCTTGGACCGCAGATGAAATCCGTCGGCGAAGTGATGGCCATCGGCCGTACGTTCAAGGAAGCTCTGCAGAAGGGAATTCGCGCGCTCGATACCGGCAAGCGCGTCGGCTCGGAAAAAATCGAGCCCAAGATCCTCACCCAGCGTTTGGTAACGCCGCATCCCGAGCGGCTTTCCTACGTGCGCTACGCCATTCGCCAGGGGCACACGATCAAGCAGATCGCGAAGATGACATCGATCGATCCCTGGTTTCTCTATCAGCTCAAAGAGATTAACGACATGCAACTGGAGCTGGAAAAGCACCCCATGGAATCGATCCCCACCGAGGTGCTGCGCGAAGCCAAGCGCATGGGTTTCTCCGACGGACGTCTCGCCGGGACCTGGCGTCTGGATGGCAAAGGCGGCCAGGAACAAGTTCGCCACTTCCGCAAGAAGCATGGCCTGAAGCCGGTGTACAAGCGGGTCGATACCTGCGCCGCGGAGTTCGAGAGTTACACACCTTATCTCTACTCAACTTACGAAGAAGAAGACGAGGCTACGCCTACAGCTAAGAAGAAGGTCGTCATTCTCGGTTCCGGGCCCAACCGCATCGGGCAGGGAATTGAATTCGATTACTGCTGCTGCCACGCCAGTTACGCGCTGCGTGAAGACGGCTACGAAACCATCATGATCAATTGCAACCCAGAGACGGTCTCGACCGACTACGACACCAGCGACCGTCTCTACTTTGAGCCGCTCACGCTCGAAGATGTTTTCGCCGTCTGTGAGCACGAAGCCTCGGGCGGCGCGCCGGTCGGCGTGCCCGTCGGAGTGATTGTGCAATTCGGCGGTCAGACGCCGCTGAATCTTTCTCTGCCGCTCAAGGCCGCCGGCGTCAACATCATCGGCACTACGCCAGAATCGATTGATCTCGCCGAAGACCGCAAGCGTTTCGGCAAGTTGCTCGAAGAACTCGACATCCCGCAAGCTCCCGGCGCCATGGTGGCCTCGGTCGAAGAGGCGGTCGAAGCCGCGAAGAAGATCGGATTCCCGGTGCTGGTTCGTCCTTCGTACGTGCTCGGCGGGCGAGCCATGGTTATCGCCTACGACGAAGACACCATTCAGCAGTATATGAAGCAGGCGGTCGAGTATTCGCAGGACCGTCCCGTGCTCATCGATAAGTTTCTCGAAGACGCGATTGAAATCGACGTGGACGCGCTCTCCGATGGCGAGGACGTGGTGATCGGCGGCATCATGCAGCACATCGAGGAAGCCGGCATCCACTCCGGCGACTCGTCCTGCGTGCTGCCCGCGGTTGACATTCCTGAGCCGCTGCTCACGCGCATGCGCGACTACACTTTCAAACTGGCGCGCGCGCTCAAAGTGATCGGTCTGATGAACGTGCAGTTCGCGATTCCGCGCGGCAACGGCGCGAAGGGAAACGGCCATCACGAAGCCAAGGTCTACGTGCTTGAAGTGAACCCGCGCGCCTCGCGCACCGTGCCCTTCGTTTCAAAAGCAACCGGTGTGCCCATGGCCAAGATTGCCGCGCGCCTCATGACCGGGCGCAAGCTGCGCGAGTTCCTTCCGGAATACGTGGAGCGCGGCACAGACCTCGACACGGGCCGCTGCTTCTACGTGAAGTCGCCAGTCTTTCCCTGGTCGAAATTTCCGGGCGTTGACACGGTTCTTGGCCCGGAAATGCGCTCCACCGGAGAAGTCATGGGCATTGCCGACAATTTCGGCGAAGCCTTTGCCAAGGCCCAGATTGCCGCCGGCCAGAAACTGCCAATCGAGGGCACGGTTTTCATCAGCGTCACCGACCATGACAAGCCTGCCGTAGTGGAGGTCGCGCGTCGCTTCGTCGACATGGGATTCAAACTGGTGGCCACGCACGGCACGGCCGACATTCTGGAGGAAGCTGGCCTGGCAGTTGATCGCGTCTACAAGGTAAAAGAAGGCCGCCCCAATGCGGTTGACTTGATCAAAGCCGATCGCATCCAGTTGATCGTCAACACGCCGCACGGTCCCGATCCTTATTTCGATGAAAAGGCGATCCGCCGCGCCGCCGTCACCGCCCGCATCACGGCGATTACGACGCTCTCCGCCGCCCGAGCCGCCGCGCAAGGTATCGCCGCGCTGCAGCGTGGAGAGGTGCGCGTGCAAGCTCTGCAGGCGCTGCACGCAGAGAGAGTCGCCGCGAAATAGCAACGAGCGCAGGTCCCCACCGGCAAAGAGTGGCCCGCCTGCGAGTGATCGCGAAGGGACAGCCGCCCTCGGCTGTCGAAGCCGAGCGCAGCTCGGCAATCTGTCTGGGGTCACAGTATCTCTGGATCCGCGATCAGAGATGCTACGATTGGCCTGGCTCGCAGCCGGAGAGAAGGATGGTCGCCATCGTTGTGTTTCATGTCGTGATGTTGCTTCTGGGGCTGGGTGTTGGGAGTCGAGTTGTGCCAACGGAACTCGTCAGCAACATGCTCGGCTACCTGCATAAAACGATCGGCATCACCACGCCTTCTCTGGAACAAGTGCGGACAGTTGCGCTGATCTGGATCGGTTCCACAATCATCATCGTTGACGGATTTCTTTTCCTGCTGGTGATCATTACTAAGTTGTCGAGCGCAGGATGACAAAGTTGAGAGGGAGCCCGATAATTTAAGTGCAGGGGTACTTCGCAAACGGCTAACGACACGACCAACGACTGGAGCTCATATGCTTTTATCCGGAATCTTCCCACCCATCACGACGCCCTTCAACCCTGACGGCGAGGTCTATTACAAGAAGCTCGAAGCGAACGTCGAGCGCTACTCGCGCACGCCGGTTGCCGGCATTGTCGTCCAGGGCTCGACCGGCGAGGCGATTCTGCTCTCCGACCAGGAGCGCCGCGACGTGCTGAAGACGGCGCTCGCCGCCGCCGCGCCCAACAAGGTCATGATCGCAGGCACCGGCATCGAGTCCGCGCACGAAACGCTGCGGCTCACCGAATACGCCGCCGACCTCGGCTACGACGCTGCCATGGTGCGCACTCCGCACTATTACAAGAAGCAGATGTTGCCGGCGAACCTGCTCGCTTTCTATCGCACGGTCGCCGACCGTTCGGCGCTGCCGATCATCATTTACAACTTCCCGCAGGCCACCGGATACGACATTCCTGCCGAAGTCGTGATCGAACTCGCCAGCCATCCCAACATCGCCGCCATCAAGGAATCGAGCGGTAACCTCGACAAAGTGAAACAGATGGTCCAGGGCACGCGCCAGGTGAAAAGGCAAGTCACCGTAACCGAAACGTTCGAGGCCGTGACTCCGCGCATGTTGAAGGCCGCCGCTGCCGAAAGCGCGAAAGAGAGGAGGGAACTGGTCAGCGTCACCGGACTCACGGGTTCTGCGGAATCGGTGGAGAAACCGGCGTCCTCGCCCGTCCACGCAGACAGCGCTATGAGACCTTCATCGAGCGCGGTAACGGTCGTAGGAAAATTGAAGACGCGCCAGAAAGAAGTCGGCTTCCAGGTCATGGTCGGTGCCGCTCACCAACTCGAACCGTCGCTGGGACTGGGAGCGGTCGGCGCCATTCTCGCGCTTGCCTGCCCCGCGCCCACCGCGTGTTACGAAATCTATGCCGCGTTCAAAGACGGCGACAACGCTCTCGCCCTTGAAAAACAAGAGCGCGTGAAGCTGGCGGCCCAGCGCGTGGTCGGCGAACGCGGCGTCCCCGGCGTGAAGTATGCGATGGACCTCAACGGCTACTATGGAGGACCGTCGCGCCTGCCCTTCCTGCCGCTCTCCGGCGAGCAGAAGGCAGAGATCGAGAAGTTGATGGCGGGCATTAAGAGCTAGCCTGCACGACTTGCGAGCGCGATCCGGCAGACTGAGCCAGCCGGGATACATCACACGCCCTTGTGATGTGTGTCACTTTCCTCTATACTTAGAACGAACGTTCGAACGCATGGTTACTTTACCCGCAGCCCGCGCCTCTCGCCGTCAGAGTAGAGATTCCAGCGGAACGTCCCCTCGCGTTTCTGGGACCCGTTTTGATCGCCGCCTCGAGCACATTCTCGACCATGCCACCGAGGTCTTTTGTCGCAAGGGATACGAAGGCGCCTCCATGCGCGATCTTTCTCGCGCCACCGGCATGTCGCTGGCGGGGCTTTATTACTACTTCGAGTCCAAAGAGCGCTTGCTATTCCTGATCCAGAAGCACACCTTCACCACCATTCTCGAAAAGCTCAAAGCCCGGCTTGAGAATGTCAGAGATCCCGAAGAGCGCATACGCATCTTCATCCTGAATCATCTTCGAATATTTCGTAAGCAATCAGCAGGGGTTGAAGGTGCTTGCGCATGAAGACGAGTCTTTGAAGAACGGGCTGAGCTCGGAGATCGCGGGCATCAAGCGCGAATACTATCGCATCTGCCTCGGACTGATGGATGACCTCCGGCGCAGGCGCGGCCTCGATTTCAACACGCGCACGGCGGTGATGAGCCTGTTTGGCATGATCAACTGGATTTACACCTGGTACAACCCGCGGGTTGACGGCAACGCCGAAGCGCTGGCCGAGCAGATGGGCAACATTGTTCTCAACGGAATCATGCACGGCAGCAAGCCGCGCAAAAAGCCAAGGCGAAAATAAGGAGCAATCTATGGCAACAATAACGACGACGCAGCCGGCCACCGGCGAAACCACCAAGCAGCTCATCAACTATCGCACCGGCGCCGGCGTGGCCGTGATTGAGATGAACGATCCTCCGGCGAACACCTACACCTACGAAATGAACCGCCAGCTCGACGAAGCGATTCTTAAAGCGCGCATGGATAACGATGTGCACGTGATCGTGCTCACCGGTGTGGGCGACAAGTTTTTCTCCGCTGGCGCGAACATCAAGATGCTGGCCTCAGTCGATCCGACGTTTAAGTATTACTTCTGCCTGCACGCAAACGAAACACTGCTACGGCTGGAGCACACGCCGAAGCTCGTGATCGCCGCGATCAACGGTCATTGCGTTGGCGGAGGGCTGGAGATCGCCATGGCTGCCGACCTCCGGATCGCTCGCAAAGACGCGGGCAAGATAGGCCTGCCCGAAGTTAACCTCGGCGTGCTGCCCGGAACCGGCGGAACGCAGCGGCTGTCGCGTCTGGTAGGGAAGAGCAAAGCGATCGAGCTGATGATCACCGGCAATACCTTCTCATTCGAAGAAGCGCAGGAGTTCGGCATTGTGAACGACATCTTCGAGCGCGAGGGCTTCATGGAGAACATCCTCGAATATGCGCGCCAGTTCACGCCGCCGAACAAGGCCGCGAAGGCTGTGGGACGCATCAAGCGGGCTGTGCAGACCGGGTGGGAAATCCCGATGGAATCGGCTTTGGCCGTCGAGCGGGAGAATCAGCAGATCCTGTTCCAAAGCGATGACGCCAAAGAAGGCCTCGCCGCCTATGTTGAGAAGCGTCCGGCTGTGTTCACGGCGAAATGAGAACCAGCCGTTAGCATTTAGCCTTTAGCACTTAGCTTGAGATCTAATCTGAGGTAGCTAAATGCTAATTGCTAATTGCTAACTGCTAATTGCTGCAGCGCTCAACTGCGGAAATAGGAACAAAACTTATGCCAGGCAAAGTCGCGAAAATCGGAAACTTCAGTGATTGGGTTGGCCTGTTCAACGAGTGGCGCAAGGAAGTTGGCGTCAACAAAGACGATGTCGAAGCGTTCCACTTCGACACGCTCTACGGCGCGATCGAGACCGGGGAGATCCAGTTCGGTTCCTACAAGGGCCGCGACAAGTGGGAGAACCTGCGCCAGGTTCCGACGCAGCAGATGCGGGACGCGCTCATGAACATGATCGTCTATCAGGGCGACACCGAATTTGCCAGCGTGGAGCAACAGCGCAACCTGTTTGCAACCGCGCCGACGGAATGGGATCGCCGCGCGCTCACCCGCGTCATGATCGAAGAGATGCGCCACGGTTGGCAGATGTGCGCGCTGCTCATCGACTTTTTCGGCTCCTCGGGCAAAGTCGAAGCGCAGAAAATGCTGGAGCGCCGGGCGTTTGAGAACAAACGATTGCTCGGCACTTTCAATGTTGACGTCGATAACTGGCTGGACTTCTTCACTTACACCGATTTTGTGGACCGCGACGGCAAGTTCCAGCTGCAGATGCTGAAGTATTCATCGTTCGCGCCGCTCGGACGCTCGACTTCTTACATGCTGCGCGAGGAAGCTTTCCACATGGGAACCGGCAACGATGGGCTGCGCCGCGTGGTCGAAGCGGGCGTGATTCCGCGCTGGCTTATGCAGAAGTACCTGAACAAGTGGATCTCGAGTTCGTTCGATCTTTTTGGGACGGATCATTCTTCCTCGGCGCACTGGGCCTACGTCTGGGGAATCAAAGGCCGGTACGACGAACTGCAGAACGATAAGGCCGCCGACCTCGACGACCTGAATGACTACAGTCGCCACCTATATCGGCAGGAAGTTGCGGGATTGGTCGACCGCCTGAACACATTTCTGAAGCCGGGGGAGAAGCAGTTCTACACGCCTGACATCCGTTTTAACCGCAACATCGGACGATGGGCAGGGATGAAGCATCACTGCGAGACCGGCGAACCGTTGGACGACCGCAGCTACGAGCAGCACTGTGAAGAGAATCTGCCGAGCGCGAAGGATAAAGAGCTGCTGCTCGACATCATTCGCAACGAAAAGAAGTGGATCAAGGAGAAAGTGGGCGCGCGCGATCCGCTGTCCACGATTGGCGAGCCGCGCAGGTCGGCAATTAACATATAGAAAGGCTTGCGTAGGGACAGCCGTTCTCGACTGTCCAGCGGAGCGAAGCTTCGCAGGAACCACCGACGAAATTGACGACCGCCTCCATAACCCGGCTGAACGTTGAGCTCAACGCGCCGGTTGCTCGTATCACCCTCAATCATCCTCCGCTCAACGTCATCGACCTCCCGATGATGCGGGAGTTGCAGTCGGCGCTCGCGGAAATCGAATCCCGCAGCGACATCTCGACCATTCTGTTCCGGGGCGATGCTCGTGTTTTCTCCGTGGGGGTGGACATCAAAGCGCATGTTCCCGAGCAGATTCATGAGATGCTCACGAGTTTTCATGCGGCGATCCGCGCGATTGTGGCCTCGCGCAAAGTCACGATTTCCGCGGTACGCGGAGCTTGCCTTGGCGGAGGCGCGGAGCTTGCTGCCGTCTGCGATATGGTTTACACCGCGCGCGACGCCAGTTGGGGCTTTCCGGAAATCAAGCTGGGATGCTATCCCCCGGTTGCGGCCGTGGTGCTGGCCCCGCTCATGGGTCAGAAGCGCGCCGCTGAACTCATCCTTACGGGACGCCAGTTCGCGGGCGACGAAGCTGCGGCGATGGGTCTGGCGACCCGATCTGTGGCAGTTGAGGAACTCGAACCGGTGGTTGAGCGCACGCTGGCTGAACTCCGTGCACTGAGCCCGGCCGCGCTCGCCCACACCAAGAAAGCCATTTACGCGTGGGATGCGATTCACTTCGACAAAGGTCTGGCACGGGCGGAGAAGATTTACCTCGATGAACTCATCTCGACCGCAGACGCGCGCGAGGGTATCATTGCCTTCCTCGACAAACGACCACCGAAATGGACAGGCAAATAGAAAACGCGGAGGCTAAGGACGAGGCGAAGAGCGGAGGCGAAGCAGCCTTACCGTTCCGGCCACCTGATGTGCCGCACGCCTTTATGGGGCGTAGCGGGCTTTCTCGGCTGCGCCTACTTCGCGTGGATTTCGTTTCGCCACGTCACTCACAACGAGCTTGAATGGCCGCACGACTTTTGGACCGCCGCGACCTACATCGTGTGGATTCTTCTGCTGGCGGGCCTGGCGCTCGACACGCGCTGCCTGCGTGAGCGTGTGTTTTTCGGCGCGCTGGTTATCAATTTTGTGGCCGGCTGTGGGTTGACGCTGTGGAGCGACATTCCGTCCGCCGACGTGCGTAGCGCTCGGATTGGAACGGGTGCGCTGTGGGCGGTGGCCGCGCTGGTGAGTCTGACTACGCTGGGAGGCGCGCCGGAGCCTCGAAAGAAGGCGTAGAGACGCGGCTTGCCGCGTCGTCTACGCGTAAGGACTAGATTATGGACTTCGAAATTTCTCCCGGGCAAGTCAAGTCGCTCCAGAAAAGCGGGGAAACATTTACGTTGCTCGATGTTCGCGAGGCTTGGGAATACGAGGCGTCGCGCATCGAAGGGGCAAAGCACATTCCGATGGGCGACATTCCGATGCGCGCCCACCAGGAACTCGACCCGGACGATCACATCGTGGTCCTGTGCCATCACGGTGTGCGCTCGTTGACCGTCACCAACTGGCTCCGCCAGCAGGGATACGAAAAAGTGCAATCCATGCGCGGCGGGATCGACGGCTGGGCGCGGACGGTGGACCCGAAAGTGCCGTTGTACTGAAGACAGCTTTTAGCTGTTGCTCTTGGCAAAGTCAAAACCTGGCCGGCGTCAACAGCTAGCACCGGAACTGGCCACTGACCACCGACCACTGCTCATGATCACCGACTGCCACATCCACATCGAACCGCTCGAACTATTCAAGCCGCACGCGCTTGAACTGTTGAAGCGCAAGCGCGCCAATTTCGATGAGATTGTTGAATATTGCCGCTCGCCCAAAGCCTTCCTGAAGTATCTGGACGGTTGCGGCGTTGACCGTGCTGCCCTGATCAACTACGTAGCTCCGGAAGTGATCGGCTTGACATCAGCGGTGAATCAGTTCGTCGCCGACTACACGAAACACGATCCCAAGCGCTTGATCTCCTGTGGCAGCCTGCATCCGCGGCACACCACCAACATCCTGGCGGATGTCGAGCACATTTTGCGCCTCGGCCTTCGCATGATCAAGATTCATCCGCCGCATCAACTGCTGTTTCCGAACGATTATCTGAACGGAGTGAAGGAACTCGAAATCATCTACCGGGCGGCCGAAGCGAATGGAATCCCCGTCATGTTCCACACTGGAACGTCGATTTTTCCTGGCGCGCGCAATAAATATGGCGACCCGATCTACGTTGACGATGTTGCGGTCGATTTCCCCAAGCTCAAAATCCTGCTGGCACACGGCGGCCGGCCGCTCTGGATGCACACCGCGTTTTTTCTTGTCCGGCGGCATCCGAACGTCTATCTCGACATCAGCGGCATTCCGCCGAAAACGCTGCTGAAATGTTTTCCGCGGCTCGGCGAGATTGCCCACAAGACGCTGTTTGGCACCGACTGGCCGGGCCCGGGCGTTCCGGACGTCAAGCGGAATCTTGAGGAGTTCAAGGCTCTGCCCATTGGCGACGAGATGCGAGAGCAGATCCTGAGCAAGACCGCGGCCTCGCTCTGGCCGGAATGAGTTGCCCGCGATCTTTACGCGGCCTCCGTGATAAGTTGCGGCTCGCGGGGTTTACGTTTTGTCCTGCCACAGGCCGATCGTATTGCCCTCGGGGTCGGCGAACCAGGCGAAGGTGCCGGTCGGAATCGCGACTGGCGGCACCAGCGTTTTTCCGCCCAGCGAACTGGCCCTCTCCAGGCAGGCCTTCACGTCGTCTACCTTGACGTAGAAGATCGTGTAATTGTGCGGTTCGTGTCCCAGGGCGGTGATGTGGCCGCCGATGTCGCTCCCGGTTCCGATTAAGGTAGCGGGACCGGCTTCGTCCATCTTCCAGTCGAACAGCTCGTTGAAAAACTCCTTGGTTTTGGCACGGTCGCGGCAGCCAATCTCAAAGTGGCAGATAGGGTTCGGCATGGTCATCGGTCCTTTCGTGGGCGAGATTTTACCACTTACGCGGGGGCCATGAGGTTAACCACCTGAGAATGGCGAGAATAGCCCACTGCGCGTGGAAACTGCCGCCAGTTTGGCGTATAAAAGAAGGGTTGCGCTCGGGCGCGTTTTTGCGCGGACGAGCGACCGAAGTCCATCCGAAATGCCAGCGAGGAGCCATGTCCAGCGTTACCAACCTGCACGCCCCCAAAGGACTCGAAGGGGTTGTCGCTACCACGTCCAGCATCTGCTACATCGACGGTGAGCAGGGAGTGCTCGCCTATCGCGGGTATGACATCCACGATCTGGCCGACCACTCCACCTTTGAGGAAGTCTGCTACCTGCTCTGGTTCGGACATTTGCCCAATGCCGACGAACTTCAGCACCTCAAGTGGCGCATGGCGGAAGAGCGCAAGCTCGACGCATCGATTTTCTACCGCCTGCAACTGGTGCCGCAACATGTTCCCCCCATGGACATGCTGCGCACGCTGGTGTCCGCTCTTTCTTATTACGACCCGGAATATGACAAGAACGATCACGACGCAAACATCAACAAGGCCATCCGTCTGACGTCGCAGCTGCCGATGCTGGTAGCGAACTACGACCGTATTCGCAAAGGCAAGCCGATCGTCCCGCCGGACCGCGACCTTTCGCACGCGGCCAATTTCCTATTGATGCTCAATGGCGTCCGCGCCCTCCAAGACCGCCGAGCGGGCGCTGGATATCGCACTGATCCTGCATGCCGACCATGAACTGAACGCCTCCACTTTCGTGGCCCGGGTCACGGCCGCAACGCTTTCCGATATGCACTCCGCCGTGACCTCCGCCATCGGCACGCTCAAGGGGCCGCTGCACGGCGGCGCCAACGAGGCCGTTTTCAAGATCCTCAAGGAAATCGACGCCAACGGCGCCGACCCGGTCGAGTACGTCAAAGGGTTGCTGGCGCAGAAGAAGAAAATCCCTGGCTTCGGACACCGCGTGTACCACACGGAAGATCCGCGCTCCACGCACCTGCGGCAGATGTCGCGCGACCTCGGCCATTCCAGCGGCGATCCCAAGTGGTTCGAATATTCGCAGAAGATCGAAGACTTCGTAAAGGCCGATAAGAAGATCAACGCCAACGTGGATTTCTATTCGGCTTCCACCTACCACACCCTGGGCATCGATGTGGACCTGTTCACGCCCATCTTCGCGGTCGCGCGGGTCGGCGGCTGGACGGCGCACATCATCGAACAACTCGACAATAACCGCCTGATCCGCCCGCGCGCCGATTACATCGGCCCGGCGTATCCACAAAAATATCTGGCGGTGGAGAAACGGTGAATGGCCGCTGGAGGGCCGGGCGTCCCCGCCCGGCTTCAGGACTCGCGGCGGGACGGGCGAGACGCCCGTCGCTCCACATAACCCTGTGACGGGGCAAGCCCCGTCTCTACTCCTGCACTGAACGTGCGTACAACATCGGTACAATAGAAAACAGCATGATGCGACGGGTCTATCTCGACAACAACGCGACGACGCCGGTGCTGCCCGAGGTGCTGGAGGCCATGCGGCCTTACTTTGGCGAGCACTTTGGCAACGCGTCCTCCATCCACCATCATGGACAGGAGACGAGGGCCGCGGTCGAGCGCGCCCGCGAATCGGTGGCTGCTCTCTTGGGCTGCCGCTCCTCGGAGGTCGTATTTACCAGCGGCGGTACGGAAGGCGACAATCTTGCGGTTTTTGGTGTGATGAAGCATGGTGTGAGGAATCACGGTGTGGCGCAGTCGGGCGACCACGTCATCACCTCGACCATTGAACATCACGCCGTACTGAATGCCTGCAAGCATCTCGCCAACTATCGTGAGACGACGGGATGCGAAGTCACCTACATCCCGGTGGATGGCCGCGGCCTGGTGGATCCGGCGGATGTGAAGCGAGCGCTCCGGCCGAATACGAAGTTGATCACGATCATGTTCGCTAACAACGAGACTGGCGTCCTGCAACCCGTCGCCGAGATTGGAAAGATTGCTGCCGAAGCCGACGTTTACTTTCACACCGACGCCGTGCAAGCGGCGGGGAAGATCGCGATCGACGTCAACCAAATCGGGTGCGACCTGCTGACCATCTCCGGCCACAAGTTTCACGGGCCGCAAGGTGTGGGTGCGCTCTACGTCCGCAAGGGAACTCAGCTTGAGCCCATGCTCTATGGCGGGAGCCATGAACGCTCGCGCCGCGCCGGCACGGAGAACGTTCCGGGCATCGTAGGTTTAGGCAAGGCCGCGGAGTTAGCCGTCGCGGGCTTCGAACGCGGCGACGACCGGAAGATGGCGGCTGCGCGCGACTATCTGGAGAAGGAACTGCTCGAGATCGAAGCCACGGGGGTGAACGGTGAAGGTGCTCCCCGCGCGCCGAATACGGCCAATATTTGTTTTGCGGGCATCGAAGGGGAAGCGCTGGTCATCGCGCTAGACCTGAAGGGATTGGCGGTTTCGACCGGAGCGGCGTGCTCTTCCGGGGCCATCGAACCGTCGCATGTGCTGATCGCGATGGGCCTCGGTCCCGACCGCGCGAAGGCCAGCATTCGCTTCAGTCTCGGGAAACAAAATACGCCTGAGGATGTGGACTTCGCCCTCGGGTTGGTCCCGGAAACGGTCGCGCGTTTGCGAGAGCTGTCGCCGGTGTGGCCGAAGAGCGCCGTTAGCACTTAGCATTTAGCACTTAGCCAAATTGGAATCGTGAACGGCTAACTGCTAAGTGCCAACTGCTAAATGCTGGCTCCCGAAACCATCGCCGTCGCCATGTCGGGAGGAGTCGACTCCTCGGCCGTTGCGGCCATGCTGCGTGCCGAAGGGCGCAACGTCATCGGCCTGACCATGCAGCTCTGGAATCAGCGCCGTCTTGCCGGACACGAAGGCATGCCGGAATCCGTCCAGGGCCGCTGCTGTTCGATCGACGATGTCTACGATGCTCGCCGCGTTGCCGAGACCCTGGGCATCCCTTACTATGTGGTCAATCACGAAGAGCGTTTTGAGCGCGATGTGGTGCGGCCGTTCGTCGAGGAGTATCTGGCCGGGCGCACGCCGATTCCTTGCAGTCTCTGCAACAATCACTTGAAGTTTGACCAGCTTCTTGTTGTGGCGCGGCAGATTGGCGCCGACCGAATTGCTACCGGCCATTACGCCCATGTGGTCTTTGACGAGCCGCTCAACCGCTGGCTGCTGAAGCGCCCGGCCGACAAGTCCAAAGACCAGACTTACTTCCTCTTCGGCCTCACGCAGGAGCAATTGAGCCGTACTCTGTTCCCGCTCGGCGGCATGACCAAGCCGGAGGTGCGCGAACTTGCCCGCAAGCACGGCCTCATGATCGCGGAAAAGCCGGACTCGCAGGAAATCTGCTTCGTCCCCGGCGGCGACTACAAGCGCTTTGTCGAAGCCTATCTCAACGAGCAGGGAGACAGGCCGACACGAATTTCCGGTGAAAAGATGGCGGGCGAGATGGTCACGACCGAAGGCAAAGTGATCGGCGAGCACGCCGGCGTGCACAACTTCACGGTCGGCCAGCGCAAGGGACTCGGCGTGGCCACGGGCTCGCCGCTCTACGTGATTCAGATCAAGAACGACACGCGGCAAGTGGTGGTCGGCAAGGACGAGGAGCTTTACTCGCGCACTCTTCGAGCTCGCCGCGTAAACCTGATTTCGACGGCGGAGCTGCGCCAGCCCATGCGGGTTGCAGTGAAGATCCGCCACAAGCATCAACCCGCACCGGCCATGATTGAATCGGCCGGGACGGACGAAATCCGAGTGACCTTTGACGAGCCGCAGCGCGCGCTCACTCCCGGGCAGGCCGCCGTTTTTTACGATGGCGACATCGTCGTCGGCGGCGGCTGGATCGAAAACTCCCCGCGTTAAAATGTTAAAATGTTAAAAGGTGGAGTGCCGGGCGTCCCGCCCGGCTGGACGAGACGCCCGTCGCTCCGCCGCAAGATTACTTAGCATTAGTTACTCACGATTACTTTTTCACAAATGCATAGCACCTTCGTGGACTAGACCTGCTGATGAAGCAGAGTTAGGTTTGTTTACGGCGGGACCTTCGTAGTCTCTCCCCAGTAAAAGGTCCGGCGTGGGGAGCGATGGAATGAAACTCTGGCATCTGTGTTATGCGGCATTGGGAATTGCGGTGGCGCGCTGGGTATTTAAGCGTCAACCAATGCGGGTAACCGATCCGATCGCCCGTTTCCGTACTTCTGGCCTGCTGTAAGTAGCGATTGGCGAAAAGGGATTAGGCGCGCCCCGTTGCGCGTCGCTTCGATTCGAGCGCGTCCAAGCCCCTTTCGCCAACGCCGCTGTCCCATTCCCGGAAGTGCTAGCCCTTCCGTGTCCCTTCGGTAACTTCTTTTCCCTTCCATCTCGCCTAAACTTTGCATGAGGCCCCGCTGAGCCCGCATGCGCCGCTCAGCGACCGAGATCATGCGATCCCGATTCCCCAGCTTACGATTGGTGGCGCTCTGTGCCCTTCTCGTTGTGCCGCTGTTCGCGTTGCCGGCTGCGGCGCAAGACGATGCCCCCTCGCTCGGCGACCTCGCACGCAACCTGCGCAAAAACAAAGCGCAGCAGCAGCCTCAACAATCGCCGAGCCCGGCTCGCACTGTGATCGATAACGACAATCTGGCCCAGGTTATGGAGGACGCCAAGAAGGCACGGCCGGTCAAACAGGACAAGACCGTGTTTTCCATCGACCCTGCCAGCAATACCCTCAAAGTATCGTCACCGGATGTAACCTGCAGTCTTTCATTCAACGCCCGGGCCAGTTCATTGTTGATCAAGCCGGTCCTGATCGAAGACCTGCCGCTCACCGAGTTGCTCAAGATCGACGGCCCCGGTTCCATTCAGGATGAAAGTCTCGAGCTCGAAGTATTCAACGGAACCGACTGGGATATTCGCGAAATCACCATTGGCCTGACGCTCGAACGCAGACCTGGAGAGAACGCCGAGGTGGCCGCGCGTGCGCGCGTGATTCCTGCCGCCCAAGGCATGGCGCCAATCGCAGTCGAGCGGCGTTCCGACGTAACTCTCCTCTATCACCTCAAGGCCGCGGCCAAGCCCTTCAGCACAACTGCCTTTCACGAAAATATCGGGATCACCCCCGGCCCCGATGAAGATTGGCGATGGTCGATCGTAGAAGCCAAGGGAATCCGGCCGTCGCAAGCGCAGTCGGCGCCCGATTCGCTGCCCGACCCGCTGTTTGCCGCTCCGTCGCTGTTACTGCCGAACTCGAATCAGCCGCCGCTTGCGCCAACCCCGCCCGCAATTCCTGACAAGGCGACGCAGGACAAGCCGAGTCTCGACAAATCCTCGAGCCTGGGCGCAACTCCGCAGCGATAAGAAGCTTGAACCACAGGGGAGCACTGAAAGCGGCGGTTGCCGCTCGGTTCCTCTGTATCCGCTGTGGTTAAGATTTTCAGCAGCGTGTCAGGATGCGTTCACGTCAATCGCCGGCAGGAAGCGCGGCTTCTTACGGGCTTTCGTCAACTGCTCGAACGAATAGGCGATCTTAAGCAGGGTCGGTTCGCTCCAGGCGCGTCCGAAGAAAGAGATGCCGACCGGCAGTCCCCAGAGATATCCGGCTGTCACGTTGATATTGGGATAGCCGGCGACGGCAGCGGCGCTCGAACTACCTCCGGCGTCGTGATCGCCATTGATCAGGTCGGTGATCCACGCAGGACCTCCGGTGGGGGCGACGAGCGCGTCGAGTTTGAATTTGTCCATGATGAAATCGATACCCTCGGCGCGGCTGAGCCGGTGATTCAGGGCCAGCGCATCGAGATATTCCTTCGAAGTGAGCGGGCCTTTCTGTTCCGACTTAAGAAAAATGTCCTGCCCGAAGTAGGGCATTTCCCGGCCGCGATTGAGCTCGTTGAACTCGATCACATCTTTCAAACTCTTAACCGGAGAGTCAAGGCGGCGAGCCAGATAGGCCGCAAGGCCGGCCTTGAGTTCGTAGTAGAAGACCACGAGTTCGCTTTCGTCGAATTTGCCAATGGTGGGAACGTCGGCGGGATCGACGATCTCGGCGCCAGCGCGCTTCATCTCGCCGAGGAGTGAGTCCATGAGTTGGTCGACGGCATCGTTGAAGCCGAAATACTTGCGCACCACTCCCAGTCGCGCGCCTTTCAGTCCCGCGGGATCGAGAAATTTTGTGTAGTCGCTAAACAGCTTGCCCTGACTGTTAGCGGTTGCGGGATCTTCTGTATCCGCTCCAGCCATAGCTCCGAGAAGAATGGCGACATCCCGCACCGTGCGCGCCATCGGGCCAGCTGTGTCCTGACTGTGCGAGATCGGAACGATGCCGGTGCGGCTGATAAGTCCAACCGTAGGTTTGAGCCCGGCCAGGCCATTCGCGGAAGAAGGGCAGAGCACCGACCCATCGGTCTCCGTGCCCACACCGGCAACGCAGAGATTCGCGGAGACAGCAGCCCCCGTGCCGGAACTGGATCCGCACGGATTGCGGTCGAGAGCATAAGGGTTGCGAGTAAGTCCGCCGCGGCCGCTCCATCCGCTGGTGGAATGACTGGAGCGAATGTTGGCCCACTCACTAAGATTTGTCTTGCCCAGGATCACAGCTCCGGCCTTGCGCAACCGCGCGGCGACAAACGCATCGCTCGGAGGGCGAGATCCCACGAGCGCCAGCGATCCCGCGGTGGTGCTCATGCGGTCCGAGGTATCGATGTTGTCCTTAATCAGGACCGGAATGCCATGCAGCGGCCCGCGTGGCCCCGTTCGACTTGCGCTCCTGGTCGAGCGCGCCGGCAATCTGGAGAGCATCGGGGTTGAGTTCGATGACGGAGTTGACCCTGGGGCCGGCTTTGTCGATCTCCTGAATACGAGCCAGGTATTTCTCGGTCAGAGAGCGGGAAGAATACTGGCCGGACTGGAAAGCCTTCTGGAGATCGTCAATCGTGATCTCATCGAGTTCGAAGTCCTTCTCAAAATTCACGGCCGGCGCGGCGGGCGCAGGCGCAGGATCGACAACGCGAGCCGCGCCGAGCGCCGGATAGGCAGCCGCGGCAAGAGTCGCGGTCACCCCGGTGCGAAGGAAGTTGCGGCGCGAGTTGAACTTCGGGGCGAGGGAATCGGTAGACATCAAGGCTCCTGCGACGTGAATGATTGGGATGCGAGTCCCGACCGGGAATCTTACGAAGAGGGCGCGAGAAAGGCAAACGCAGTTTGCCTGCCTTTGCTCCGCGTCCGGCGGAAGACTCGGTGAAGACCGGCAGCGTAACTGAATTTCGAAGCTGTTTCGTTCGAGTCAATATCCATAGCGCCTTCGAAATGGCGAACACGTTCTCGTATCTCTATGATAGCCACGCACTAAATGCTTACGGATCCTAATCTCCTGAAACTCTCATGGTCACCCTGAGGGGTGACTTTTCTCACATAGGCGCACTCCACGCGTCACAGACGCTCACGCCTTTCGAGCCTACCTTGAAGAGTGGAGTCGCATGTGGAGGAGAGCGCCTTACATCAGCACAGAGCTGAGCCCTACCCTATTGAATTCCTGGCCCACACCCATTTAGCCGATTGTTATCAATGCGGTAAATGCACGGCGGGGTGCCCGGTTTCCGTCCATATGGATCTGGCGCCGAACCAGCTCCTACGGCTGGTGCAACTCGGGCAGACGGACGCTGCCTTGCGCTCGCAAGCCATCTGGGAGTGCGTATCGTGCCAGACCTGCACCACGCGCTGCCCCAAAGAGGTGGATTGCGCCGGCGTGATGGACGCACTGCGTGAGATCTCGCTGGCCCACGGCATGGGAGCGCCTGCGCAGCAGCCGGTGGTTTCCTTTCAGAAAGCGTTTCTCGACAACATCCGCCGCAACGGACGCCTCAACGAGCTGGAGTTGATCGCCCGCTTCAAGGCCGACGTTTTGTTCCACACGGGGAGGCTCGCGTTCCTGTTCAAAGATGCCAGCCTGGCCCCGCAGTTAGGCAAACGCAAGAAACTCCACCTCCTTCCGGAAAAAGCGCGCGACCGCAAGGTGGTTGAGCGTATTTTCGCGCGTTGCTCGAAGCAGGCAGACCAATGAACATCGGCTACTATCCCGGGTGCGCGCTGCACGGATCGTCGAACGACTATGAGCAGTCGCTGCGAGCCTGCCTGGGCGCGTTGGATGTCCAGCTCCAGGAAGTCAAAGACTGGATCTGCTGCGGCGCCACCGCGGCGCACTCCCTCAACCACAAGCTTTCCCTGGCGCTGCCCGCGCGCAACCTCGCCCTGGCAGAGCGAGATGGCTTCCAGCAACTATTCGCGCCCTGCCCGCTCTGCTCCATGCAGTTGTTGAAGGTGCAAAAGGCGGTGAAGGAGAACGGTATCCGCGAAGAACTTTCGCAGATCATTGAGGCGGATGTCCGGGGCGACGGCCAGGTTCTAAATCTGATCCAGTTGTTCGAGCGTGTGGGGTTGGATCGGTTGAAGGCGGCGGTTAAGGAGCCATTGAAATCGATCACGGCAGCGTGTTACTACGGCTGCCTGCTGACCCGCCCGCCGGATGTCGTGCACTTCGACGATTTCGAGCAGCCGAGATCCATGGAAGCGGTGCTCGCCGTGTTGGGCGCCAAAACGGTCGATTGGAGCTACAAGACAGAATGCTGCGGCGCGGGCATGACCATGGCCAGCGAGGATACGGTCCTCGAGCTGGCCCACAAGATTCTCTCCAACGCCGTTGAGCATGGCGCCAATTGTCTGGTGGTGGCCTGTCCCATGTGCCACGTCAACCTCGACATGAAGCAGGCGGCGGTGGAGCGGCGCTACGGAAAGAAATTGGACATGGTGATTTACTACCTCTCCGACCTGGCCGGATTGGCACTGGGTCTGTCCGGCGAGCAGTTGGGCGTCAACCGGCATTTTGTGACCAAGGCTTAAGGCAATGTCGAGAATCGGTGTATTCACGTGCTGGTGCGGTGAAAACATCGCCCGCACCGTGGACGTGGACGAAGTCGCAAAGCAGGTGGCCGGATTCCCCGGCGTGCGCTGCTCGGTGAACTATAAGTACATGTGCTCCGATCCGGGGCAGGCGATGGTGCGCGAGAAGATCGCCTCGGAAAAGCTGGATGGCGTGGTGGTGGCTTCCTGCTCGCCCCACATGCACCTGAAGACCTTCCGCAAAGCGGCCCAGGCGGCGGGGTTGAACCCTTATCTGGTCGAGATGGCCAACATCCGGGAACAGTGCTCGTGGGTGCATCACGATCGCACGCAGGCTACCGCCAAAGCCATCGACATCATCCGGCTCTCGGTCGAGAAGGTGCGGAACGACACTGCCCTCGAACCCATCCGCGTTCCCGTCACGCGGCGCGCGCTGGTGATTGGCGGCGGCGTTGCCGGCATCCAGGCTGCGCTCGACATCGCCGATGCCGGTTACGAAGTTGTGATGGTGGAGCGTGAACCCTCCATCGGCGGCAAGATGGCTGGATTGTCCGAGACCTTCCCCACGCTGGATTGCTCGCAGTGCATTCTCACGCCGCGCATGGTCGAAGTGGGCCAGCATCCCCGCATCAAGCTCTACAGCTATTCGGAAGTCGAAACGGTGGACGGATTCGTAGGCAATTTCAAGATCACGATCCGCCAGAAGGCTCGCTACGTCGATACCAGCAAGTGCACCGGCTGCGGCGAGTGCTGGACCGTCTGCCCGCTGAAGCGAAATCCCAGCGAATTCGACTTTGGGATGGGGATGCGTCCGGCGATTTACATTCCATTCCCGCAGGCGGTTCCGGCGCGTCCCGTGATTGACAAGAAAGTTTGCGCCAAGCTCATCCGCAATGGTTGCGGGCTGTGCGAGAAGAAGTGCAAGGCCGAAGCTATCAACTTCAAGGATGAGGACAAACTGGTCGAGGAGAAAGTGGGCACAGTGGTCGTGGCCACCGGTTACCGGCTCTACAGCATCGCCAAGGAGCAGGACAAAGCCTCTCTGACCGGCTACGGCGAGTACGGTTACGGCAAGTACAAGGACGTGATCGATTCGCTCCAGTTTGAGCGCCTGGTGTCGGCATCCGGCCCAACCAACGGCGTGCTCAAGCGGCCGTCCGACGGCGCGATTCCCAAGAATGTGGTTTTCATCAGTTGCGTGGGCTCGCGCGACAACGCCAAGGGCCTGCCGTATTGCAGCAAGATCTGCTGCATGTACACGGCCAAGCATTCCATGCTCTACAAGCACAAGGTGCACGACGGACAGGCGCACGTCTTCTACATGGACATTCGCTCTGGGGGCAAGGGATATGACGAGTTCGTGCGCCGCGCCATCGAGCAGGACGGAGCCAGGTACTACCGCGGCCGGGTTTCCAAGATTACGGAAGAAAAGGGCAAGCTGATCGTCCGCGGGGCCGACACGCTGGCGGGATTGCCGGTGACCATCGAAGCGGACCTGGTGGTGCTGGCTGCCGCCATGCGTCCTGCCGAGGGCATCGAGGAACTGGCGCAGAAGCTGAACATCGGCTGCGACGAGTTCGGATTCCTGATGGAGTCGCACCCCAAGCTGCGTCCGGTCGAAACCAATACTGCCGGGATTTTCATCGCTGGTGCATGCCAAGCGCCGAAGGACATTCCTGAGGCGGTGGCGCAGGCCTCGGCGGCCGCCAGCAAAGTGCAGGTCATGCTCGCGGCGGATGAGCTCACGCGCGAGCCGGAAATCGCCGCCATCAATGAGCAGACGTGCGCGGCGTGCTTCACCTGCGTCCACACCTGCCCCTACCACGCGATTGAGCGCGCCGAAGTGCGCACCGGAAGAGGAGTATTCATCAAGCGTACCGCCAGAGTGAATGCGGGATTGTGCATGGGCTGCGGCACCTGCGTTTCCGTCTGCCCGTCGAAGAGCGCCGACCTGCTGGGATTCACCGATCAAGAGGTGTACGCGATGGTCGAGAGTCTGGTATGAGCGAGACGAACCGGTTCGAGCCGAAGATCGTTGCCTACGTGTGCAACTGGTGTACCTACCTGGGGGCCGACCTCGCGGGCACGACCCGTCTCGAATATCCGCCCAACGTACGCATCATCCGGCTGCCTTGCACGGGGCGAATCGACTTCAACCTGATCATCAAAGGATTCGAAATCGGCGCCGATGCCGTGCTCGTCTCCGGCTGCCACCCGGGTGATTGCCACTACACTGCCGGCAACTATCACGCGCGCCGCCGTTGGATTCTATTCCGCGAATTGTTGGACACGTTGGGCTTCGACCTGCGCCGGATTCACTTCACCTGGATTTCAGCGGCGGAAGGGAAGAAGTGGCAGCAGGTCATCACCGAACTTACCGAAGAGACCCGGCAACTGGGGCCGTACACCGATCTCTATACCAACGGCACGGGCAAAGACCTCCCGATGGGCGCGCCCGCTCCGTTTGAAAGGAACACTCTGGCCGCCGAGCCCGCGCTTCGCGAGCGCGGCCGCAAACTGCTGGCCGAGGGCACGGTGAAAGTCGTTATCGGATACGGAGCGCGGGGGCCGGTGATGGTGCGGCGTCCGGAAGACGCAGACCGCCTGGTCTGGAACAACCGCTGCGTCAGCAATCTCACCAGCTATTTGAAGCGCAAGGAAGTCAAAGCCCTGGGCAAGCCCGCAGTCGTGGTGAAACCCTGCGACGAGAAGTCGCTGGTGGTTCTGGAAAAAGAATCGCAACTGGAGCGCAAAGACATTCATGTGATCGGGATGGCCTGCGAAGGCGTGGGCGAGCCCAAGTGCACTTTCTGCACCGCCCGCACTCCGCGATTTGCCGATGAAACTCTGGGCGAGCCGGTCGGTCCAGAAGCGCTGGCAAGCCCTCCGCCGAATCGGTTCGCCACGCTGATGGCTCTGACTCCCGCGGAGCGAATGGCATTCTGGACCAAGCAGTTCGACCGCTGCGTAAAGTGTTATGCCTGCCGCCAGGTCTGTCCCATGTGCTACTGCGAGCGCTGCATTGTGGATAAGAACCGGCCGATTGCCATTGATCCCGCTCCCAGCGTAAAAGGCAACTTCGCCTGGCAGATTGCGCGGGCGTTCCATTTGGTTGGCCGGTGTGTGGGATGTGGCGAATGCTCTCGCGCCTGCCCGGCTGGGATTGACCTGGCCCTGCTCAATATTGCCCTGCACAAGGCGGCACAGGAAAATTTCGGCTACGACCCCGGGGTAGACCCAGCCGCGGAGCCCGTCATCGGTTCCTACACTCTCCAGGACAAGGAGGACTTTATCCGGTGAGTGAGATCATTTCCCAAGCCGGGTTGCGCGCTCTGGTGGCCGAGTGGATCGGCGCTGGGAAGCAGGCCGCAGGCCCCGTTCGGATAAAGCCGGATCTGGTGCTCTATTCGGCGCTCGGTTCACCCGATGAGTTGCTGCTCGAAGGCTTCGTGCGGCCGGCAAACTCGATCAAGGAGTTCGTTTTCCCCAAGCAAGAGAGACTCTACGGATATCGAATCCAGGGCAACAACGTCGAACTGCTCGAAAACGATGCGCCGCCTGAGCAGGTTGTGGTTGCCGCGCGGCCCTGCGACGCTGCCGCCCTGCCGATTCTTGACCGCGTGTTCAATTGGGACTTCCAGGACGAGTTTTACAATCGCCGCCGCGCCGCCACGACGGTGGTCACACTGGCGTGCAACCGCTTCGACGAAAGCTGTTTCTGCACTTCGGTTGGACTCAATCCGGCGTCGGAGCGCGGCTCCGATGTCATGCTGTTCGACCTCGGAAACAGCAACTATGAGGTCCGCTGCCTGACGGAGAAAGGCAGCGCTCTGTTCAGCGGCAAAACGGAAAAATCGGATCAGACCGCCAGGCCCGGCAAGAGTCCAGAGAAGAAATTCGATCCACAAACGGTTCGCGCGTTTGTCACGGAGCATTTCGAAGACCCGTTCTGGACCGAGCATGCGCTCACTTGCCTGGGCTGTGGCGCCTGCGCGTTTACGTGTCCAACCTGCCACTGCTTCGACATTGTGGACGCCGGGCCAGCCGCGGGCAACGCCCGCGTGCGAACCTGGGACTCCTGCCAATTCGCGATGTTCACGGCGCACGCCTCCGGCCACAATCCGCGCGGGGCGCAGCCCAGCCGCCAGCGGCAGCGCATCCTGCACAAGTTCGCCATCTATCCGGAGAAGTTCGGCGAGATCCTCTGCACCGGATGCGGCAACTGCACCCGCAACTGCCCGGAGGGAATCGGTGTGCTGAGCGTCGCGACTGAGATTAAACATGGATAACGTCTACAAACCCGACTTGATGGAAGTCACGGCGGTCCGCCAGCAGACGCAGGATGTGAAATCCATGTCGTTGCGGTTCCTCGATCCTGAACGAGCTCGCACTTTCTCCTTCAACGTCGGCCAATTCGGCATCTTCTCTGCCTTCGGCTATGGCGAATCCACGTTCAACATCTGCTCCAGTTCGAACTGGAAGGACCGCATCGAGTTCTGTTTCCGCAAGGTCGGCCGTGTAACCGAGGCGCTGTGGAAGATCGAGGAGCACGACATCATGGGGTTCCGCGGACCCTACGGCAACGGCTACCCCATGGACGCGTGGAAGGGCCATGACCTGATCTTTCTCGGCGGTGGGATTGCCATGCCGCCCATCCGCTGCGCCGTCTGGTACGCGCTGGAGAATCGGGCCGACTATGGCGAGATCACGATTGTCTACGGCGCGCGCACCGTAGCCGATCTTGTTTATGTGGACGAATTGGACAAGTGGGCGGGGTTCGACCGCGTGCGGGTGATCCGGTGCGTCGATCCGGGCGGTGAGACTCCCGAGTGGAAAGGCGAAATCGGCTTTGTGCCCCACGTCTTCGAGCGCGCCAAGGTGGAGTCCAAGGATCCCATCGTCCTGGTGATCGGGCCGCCCATCATGATCAAGAACACCCTGCCGATTCTGGAGAAAATGAGCGTCACTCCCGCCTCGGTGTACACCAGCATCGAGAACCGCATGAAATGCGGCATTGGCAAATGCGGGCGATGCAACGTAGGACCTATCTATGTCTGCAAGGAAGGCCCGGTGTTAACCATGGAGCAACTGCAAGGGCTGCCCGCCGACTACTGAGTGGGAATCCACGGCGTCCGCCATCATCAGGCCCGTCGTACACTTGCGGGAGTGCGTTCAGTGCGCCACAGTTTGACGGTAGCGCGCAACAGTGTTATTCATACAGACAATCGAGCGGGAGTAGTTCAGCGGTAGAACGCCAGCTTCCCAAGCTGGATGTCGCCGGTTCGATCCCGGTCTCCCGCTCCATCAATCCAGAAAGAAAGCGCATGTTCATGCGTGCAATCCGTGAGCACATACCTGAGGAGGCTCGTTTGACTTCACCACGCACTTTTGTCGCATATCTCGCAATGCTAGCAGTCATGATCGGCAGCGCTCATCTCGTTTTTGCGCAATCAGCCGAGGCGCCGCCCGCCGAGACTTCCCGTCTAGCCGGCTACTCATCGCAATCCTCCAGGACAGAGCGCGACTGGGAGAAGAAACTTCAGGCCGGCATCCTCCCGGAGAACTTGCGTCAGAACATGCAGCGTCTAACTGCGCGTCCACATCACGTGGGCTCTCCCTACGACAAGGAGAATGCGGACTGGATCCTTTCCAAGTTCAAAGAATGGGGATTTGACGCCCGCATCGAAACCTTTCAGGTGCTTTTTCCGACGCCCAAAGAGCGCATCGTAGAAATGACCGAGCCGACGAAATTCCGCGCCAAGCTGCAGGAACCGGTCGTCCCTGGCGATCCGACCTCCAATCAAATCGCCGAGCAGCTGCCGACCTATAACGCGTATTCCATCGACGGAGATGTGACCGCCCCCCTGGTCTACGTGAACTACGGCAACCGTGAAGATTACGAGCAACTCGACCGTCTGGGAATTTCCGTCAAGGGCGCCATTGTAATCGCGCGCTACGGCGAAGGCTGGCGCGGCATCAAGCCCAAAGTTGGCGCCGAGCATGGGGCGATCGGCTGCATCATTTATTCCGATCCCAGGGACGATGGCTTTTTCAACGGCGATGACTATCCCAAGGGTGGATGGCGGCCGCGCGAAGGCGTGCAACGCGGCAGCGTCATGGACACGGACTATCCCGGCGATCCTCTAACGCCCGGAGTTGGGGCCACTGCCGACGCCAAGCGACTCGAGATCAAAGACGCGAAAACCATCACCAAAATTCCCGTGCTGCCGATTTCCTGGGGCGATGCGCTGCCGCTGCTTTCCGCTTTGCAGGGACCGGTGGCGCCGGAGGCATGGCGAGGAGCCTTGCCGATCACCTATCACGTGGGCCCCGGCCCTGCGAAAGTTCATCTGAAAGTGGCATCGAACTGGGATTTGAAGCCGGTCAACGACGTGATTGCCACCATGCGCGGATCGGATGCGCCCGACGAGTGGGTGCTTCGTGGAAATCACTACGATGCCTGGGTCAATGGCGCCGAGGACCCGATCTCGGGAATGGTAACGGTTTTAGAAGAAGCGCGCGTGCTCGGCGAGCTGCATAAACAAGGATGGAATCCGAAGCGGACGATCATCCTCTGCGCGTGGGACGGGGAAGAGCCCGGCCTCTTGGGCTCGACCGAGTGGGTCGAAACCCATCGCGACGAACTTCAGAAACGCGCCGTCGCTTACATCAATTCCGATGGCAATGGCAGGGGCTTCTTCCACGCCGGTGGTTCACACGACTTACAACACCTTATTAACGATGTAACTACTGACATTCAAGATCCGGAGAAACATATCTCCGTCCAGCAACGGGCGCGTCTGCAGCAAATTGCCCGGGCGCCCAATACCGAGGAGCGCGCCGAGATGAGAAAAAGCAACGATGTGCGGATCCGCGCGCTGGGAGACGGTTCGGACTACACCGCATTTATAGATTATGCCGGCGTCTCCGCTCTCAACATCGGTTACGGCGGTGAAGACGATGCCGATTCCTATCATTCCATCTATGACGATTTCTCCTGGTACACCAAGTTTATGGATACCGACTTCTCTTACGGCCGCGCGCTGGCACAAACTGGGGGAACTGCGGTCATGCGGCTGGCGGATGCCGACGTGATTCCTTACGAGTACAACGCCGAGGCGGAGACCATCGGACGCTATGTGAAAGAACTGGAGAAGCTGCTCAAAGACAAGCAGGAGGAAATCACCGAGCGCAATCTGGAACTGAAAGAAGGCGTGTTCACGGCAACGGCCGACCCACGCAAAACCTCTGTCCCTCCTCCCGCGAAGCCGGATCCACCGTTCATGAACTTTGCGCCGCTGAAGAACGGAGTTGAGGCGATCAAGAAGAGCGCGGAACGTTACCAGTCGGCGTTTGCCAAATGGCAGACTGGCGGAACCGATTTGCCGGCCCAGGCCGCCGCTGCTCTGAATGCAGACCTGTTGCAGATTCAGAGAACGTTTCTGACCGAAAAAGGCTTGCCGGAGCGCCCCTGGTTCAAGCATCAGGTCTATGCTCCCGGCGCCTACACCGGTTACGGGGCCAAGCCGATTGCGGCGGTTCGTGAATACATGGATCAGGAAAAATGGAAGGAAGCGGAGGCCCAGGTTCCCATAGTTGGCCAAGTGCTGGAAAATGTCGCGGTCGCGATTGGCAAAGCCGCAGACGATCTGGAAAAGGCGGTGGCGCAGGGGCGGTAAGTATTAAGTTATAACACGTTCAGATGAAGACACAGCAGCCCTCAGCGTGTTGCCTTTTCCAGCAGGAACATATACGAACGATAGACTTGGCCCGTGGCTCGAGTCATCCCGATTTCGCAAGTTCGGCTGCTCGAGTAACATGCTTCGGGATGTTTTGCCTTGACCTCGGCTGCTTCTAACTGGGTAGCTGACTGTGTAAGTTCGGGGAACAGAAAGCCTCGATCTCCTGCGAAGGCGCAACAACCTGCGTCCGCCGGAATCAATACCTCCTGGCTGCATGCTTTCGCGATTCCTTCCAGCTTCGCCGCGATCCCCATCTTCGTGACCGAACACACCGGGTGCAGCGCAACGCAGTTGACTTTCGCTTTCACTGTCAATTTAGGCAGCAGTTCATCGTGCACAAACTCGATGGCATCCAGCACCCGCAATTGATCGAAGCGCCCCTGGTTTTCAGCAGTTAGGTAATCTCGCGCCGTCTTAAGCGTGTAGGCGCAAGGACTGGTATCGATCACGACCGGCAGTTTGCCCTGGTCGGACCATCGCCAAAGCCGCTCGACGGCTGCATTTGCCGCGATTGCATAAGCGCGAGTGAATCCCTTGGAAGAGAACGGCATACCGCAACAGGTTCCGGCGACATCGGATGGAATATACACGGGCACTCCCGCGCGCCGCGCTAACTCCACGGTTATTTCCATAAGAGACCGGCCCTTTTCCATGGGCTCGGCGGGCAACCGGCCCATGATGCGCGAGATACACGCTGGGAAGTAAACGGCCTGAGCACCTTCCTTCGTAGTTATGGGAACGCTTCCTGCTGCGAAGGGAGTATCCGGCATCCATTCGCCAAGGTTCTCTCCGGCAAAGCGCTTCATCAAACGAGTAAGCGAGCGCATGCCGCTGACGCCGATTACTCCTTCTGCCGCGTGCCCAAGGCGCAGCGCCCAGCGCAACCCTCTCTCCGTGGAACTGAAATTATTGGCAACGCGGACTGCCCAGTCTTGTGCTCCGGCGGAAGCGCGAAGATTGCGGAAACGCTTCACCAGTTTCCCGGTATCGATATTCACCGGGCATGCCGTGGCACAAAGGCCATCTGTGGCGCAGGTATCCAGCGCCATGTACGGAAAGTCACGATCCAAGGCCTTCAAAAGTCCAGAGCCATTACCCGTCTGTTGCTGTCTGATCATCTCGCGACGTACAACAATGCGTTGACGAGGTGTTAGAGTTAGTTCCCGGCTGGGACACTTGGGTTCGCAGTAACCGCACTCAATGCACTTATCGATCTCCGCCTCGACAGTGGGAAATCGCTTGAGATCGGCGAGGTGCGCCTTCCGATCGGCGTTGATAATTACTCCCGGATTGAGCAGATTGTCAGGATCGGCCAGGTGTTTCAGTTGGCGCATGATCTGGTAAGCGTCGCTGCCCCATTCCGTCTCCACAAACGGAGCCATGTTGCGCCCCGTGCCATGTTCCGCCTTCAGCGCGCCATCGTAGCGATGCACCACTACTTCGACTAAGTCGTCAATGAAGTGAGAATACTGATCGATGGCCGCTTGATCGTTAAAGCTCTGGGTAATAACAAAATGCAGGTTGCCGTCTTTGGCGTGGCCGAAAATTATGGCATTGGAATACTCGTGCTTACGAAACAACCGGTTGAGATCGTGCGCCGCATCGGCCAGGTTCTCCACCGGAAACGCGACATCTTCGATAATCACGGTCGTGCCGCTCTTCCGCACCGAGCCGACGGACGGAAACATTCCGGAACGAATCTTCCAAAGCAATGCCTGCTCCGCAGCGGCATGCGTAAAGTGCGCAGGCTCGAACAGCTTGAGTCCGGCGACCGCATTCTTGGCCAGCGCTTCCAACGCGGAGCGATTATTTTCTTCGGCGGATTGGAATTCGACCAGCAGTCCCGCAGCTTCGTCGGGAAGCGTTTTGATCGACGGCGGTATTCCTGCTTGATCCTCGACCGAGCGCAGTGCAGCCCGGTCCATGATCTCCAGCGCTTTGGCGCCAGCCGTGCGTAAGGGGACAATGGAATCGGCAGCCGCGTACAAATCGGAGTACAACAAAAGTCCCGTGTACTTAACCGGCAAATCGGGGACCGTGTTCAATACAGCTTCTGCGATAAAAGCTAAGGTTCCCTCGGCACCGATCAGCACGTGCTGGAAAATGTTGACGGCGGTATCGAAATCGAGGAAGGCGTTCAGCGAATAACCGGTTGTGTTCTTGCGCTTGTACTTGTTGCGCACTCGTTCGCGCAGATTGGAATTCTGTTCCAGTTCTTGCTTCAAATCGAGAACGCTGCGCGCCAATTCCGGTTCGCGCGCATGAAACTCGGCCTCTGCATCGGGCCGCGAGGTGTCAATGACAGTGCCCGAAGGCAGCATAAACTTCATCGACTTGAGAGTGTGATAGGCGTTTTGCTCGACGCCGCAGCACATACCGCTGGAGTTATTGGAGAGAATACCGCCCATGGTGCAGGTCGCGATTGAGGCCGGATCGGGTCCGATTTTCGCGCGATAGGGCACCAGCGCCAGGTTGGCACGCGCGCCGATCACTCCCGGCTGCACCCGAATTTGCTTGCCCCCATCTTCAACCTTGACCGCTCGCCAGTTGCGCGCGATGTCCACCAGCAGGCCGTCGGAGATCGACTGTCCCGACAAGCTCGTACCGGCGGCGCGAAACGTCATAGGTATGCGCTGCCGCTGGCTGAATGCAAACAACGCTCGTATCTCTTCCAACCCCTGAGTCTGCACCACTGCCTTAGGGATCAGACGATAGAAACTGGCATCGGAAGCGTACGCGATGAGGTCGATTGGACGGATAAGGATGCGACCGCTGTCGATGGAGTCGGCAAGTCCAGCCTTGATTTCCTCCGAAGAAATCTGCACCGGAGTCACGTTGGCCACCGCCATTTTTGTTCCTCCGAATAAGAAACAACCAAGATTAAGAACGAACTAGCTGCGGTCTATTCCAGTTCGTCCACCAGTCGCTGCACCGTATGTTCGACCTTTATGGTTGAGTTCTGCTTGTCCAGGCCGCCGCGGATCTGCATAACACAACCGGGACAATCCATTACCGCAAATGGAGCGCCACTGTTCTTGATGTTAGTCAGCTTGCGCTCGAGAATGGGCGCCGAAATTTCCGGCAGCTTCAGAGAATACGATCCGCCCATGCCGCAGCACATATCCGCTTCGTACATCTCCGCTATTTCGTAGCCCGCCTGGGTGAGCAAGTCGCGCGGCGGTTGGCTGGCGTGCAGCGTGCGCTTCAAATGGCAGGAGTCGTGATAAGTGATCTTTCCCAACTGTTGTCCTTCTTTGAACTTCAAGCGGCCTTCATCGACCAACTTCTTGACTAAGCTGGAGAAGTCGATAACTTTATCGGCTAACTCGCGCGCCCGCGGCAGCGAACCAGTTTGTCCGAGGCTTTCGAATGTACTTATGAACTCCTGCTTCAAAGCTGCCGTGCAAGTGGGGCATGCCGAGACGACATAAGTGACATCATCGGCCAGCAACGCTTTGATGTTGTCGCTGGCATTCTGCGCGGCGACTTCATAGGCTCCGCTATAACGCGCCGGCGCGCCGCAACAGGTCTGGCCTTCGGGAAACACGACCTCGATGCCGGCTTTGTTCAGTATCTTCACCAGCGCTTCGCCCATCTCGGGATAAGCGAAGTCGATCAGGCAGCCCGCATAGAACGCAATCTTCTCTTTGCATGCAGGTTGCTGAATCTTCTTGAACGTGTCTCGGAAGGGAGCTTCGGCGATGGCGGGCAGGCTGCGGAATTCCGTCATCTCCGAAAGGAAAAAAGGCAGGTGACGAATGAAGCCGTCTTTCTGAAGCGGCTTCTGCATCAGCGACCCCGCGCGCAGCATCGAGTGGAAGAGCCTGCGGTTATTGACCACCGAGAAGATCGCTTTTTGCGCCAGGGGCTGTCCGTTTTCGACCGCTAGGCGCCGCCGCAGTTCGAGAATCAATCCCGGTATATCGATCTTGCCGGGACACACTTCCGTGCAGTTGCCGCATTGGATGCACAGGCTCTGAATGTCGTCCGACGACTTAAGCGCGTCAAACCAGGCGGTGAGAATCGTGCCGATGCCGCCGGTATAGATCTTGCCGAACACGTGCCCGCCCACGAGACGGAAAACGGGACAAACGTTCAGGCACGAAGCACAGCGGATGCATTGCATCGCCTGCTTGAACTTCGGGTCCTGCGACATCTCGGTACGCCGGTTGTCCATCAGGATGATGTGCAGTTGCTTGGGCGTTCCGTCGGTGTTGGGCACGGGGCCGCTGATCATGGAAACGTAGCTGGTCATCAGTTGCGCCGTAGCGCTCTTGGGCAGTGCGGTAAGAACCGGCACGACGTCATCGAACTTCTCCATCAACTTCTCGATGCCGACGATGGCAACGTGAATGTTTGGCAGAGTCGTTACCAGCCGGGCGTTTCCTTCATTCGTAACGATGACCAGCGTTCCGGTCTCCGCCACTGCGATATTCGCGCCGGTAATCCCCATTTCGGCTTTGAGAAACTTGGCTCGCAGCTTGCCGCGCGCAAACTTCACCAGTTTCGGAATGTCCGGCTTCTGGCCTTCTTCAACCTGCTCGTTGAAAACCGTGGTGACTTCTTCTTTGGACATGTGGATTGCGGGCATGACCATGTGCGACGGCGTTTGTCCCGCGAGTTGAACAATCCATTCTCCCAGGTCGGTTTCTCCCACCTCGATGCCGGCGAATTCGAGATGCTTATTGAGATGAATCTCTTCCGAGGCCATGGACTTCGATTTCACGACGCTCTTGACGCCGTTCTCTCGGGCGAGATTCAGGATGTACTCGCGCACCTTGGCGGGATCGTTGGTACGAAATACCTTCGTTCCGCGGGCTTCTGCGTTCTTTGTAAAGAGGTCGGCAAGTTCGTCGAGATGCGACGCCGCATAGGATTTTCGTTCGGCAATCTGGGTTCGCAGCGCCTCAAAGTCGTAGCCCTCATAAGCTTTCTGGCGGCTGATCCGGTAGGCCTCGGAAAATCGTCCCAGTGCCCCGGTAAGGTTGGGATTGTGCAGCGCCTTATTGATGGACTCGCGAAATTTCGTTTCCATTAGTTCACGCTTCCCGGCTCATCGAAGAAGGCATCGTAAAAGACAATGATGAGCTTCTCCGGTCCGTGCACGCCGATGGTGAGCACGCGCTCGATGTCCGCCGTGCGACTGGGCCCGGTAATGAAGGAAATGTAATTCGTCTGCTCCGGCCGTATCTTAGCCAGCGCCGACGGCAAGTCCGGCACGATGCGATCGCTCCGAATCAGCGCAATGTGAATCAGGGGAAGCGTGGAAACGAGCCTCTGGTCGACGCGGGCGGCGTCCTGCACCAGCGTTCCGGTGTTCGCGATCGCCCAGTCGAGTTGGCTGATTCCCACTTTCGCAGCGGCAGAGACTTCGCGATTCACCTCGAAAATCAAGCCGGGCAGCGCGGCGGAAAGTTGCTTCTGGTCGACGCCATCGAGGAAAGGACACGATGCCCACACCGCGTAGGCCTGCGGCGCATCGCTCACTCCGGCGTCGTGCAAATAGTGAAGTATGAAGTCCAGAGCCTCGTTCTTGCGGGGAAAGCGGTGGACTTCCGCGCTCACCGCTTCGGCGCGGAGTTTGAAGGTGTCAAAGACGGCATCCATACGTCATGCCTTTCATGAGTCGCACTTTTCTCCGCACTTCTTATTGCCCTTCTTATCGCGCCTACTTATCGCACCTTGTCATCGCACCACGATATGTGTGAACGGATATACGTAGGCGATGAGAAAGACAAAGATACCGACCAGCGCGGCCAGCGCAATGCTGTGCCAGAAGACGTAGCGCAGAATTGCGCCTTCGTGCCCATACCACTGCGTTGCGGTACTGGCGACGACGATGCTCTGCGCGTCAATCATCTTGCCCATCACGCCGCCGGTAGAGTTGGCGGCTGACATCAGCACCGGAGAGACATTGACCTGCTGCGCGGAAATCTTCTGCAGGCTGCCGAACAGCACATTCGACGAGGTATCCGACCCGGTTAGCGCCACGCCCAGCCAGCCGAGCAGGGTTCCGAAAAACGGATAGAGATGGCCGGTGCGCGCGAACGCCAGTCCCATGGTCGCATCCAATCCGGAGTAGCGGGTCAACACTCCTATGGCCAGCATGGCGGCGATCGTCAGCAGAGAGAAGCGCACCTTCACGATGGTTCGTCCGTACACAGAAATAATTTGTCGGAAGCTGAGCCCCATCACCATGCCCGACACAATGGCCGCCAGCAGAATGCTGGTGCCGGTCGCGCTCAGCCAGTTCAATCCGAAGACCGCAGGTTCCTTGGTCGGCTTGAGCACCACCGGCGGCACGCGAAGCACCATATTGTTAAGCCCATTGACCGGGAACTGTGGATTGGTGATCTTGCTCGGTGGGGTGCTCCAGCTTGCCATCGAGGGGAATACCTTCTCCGGCGTGTTCATCAGGTTCTTACCGGTTTGTGTGCCCCACATGAAGACGATCACGCTCAGGATGATCCACGGCAACCAGGATCGCGCGACCTCGGAACGAGTAAAGCCGTGAGCGGCGCGGTGGTCCGTCTTGGCCTCTTCGCCTTCGAACGTCCAGACCCGCTTGGGATGCCAGACAAAAAGGAAGCCGATCAGGCAGGCCATGGAGACAATTGCGGCGACGATATTGACCACCCACGGGCCATGCAGATTCGACATGAGCAATTCTGGTATCGCGAACGAGACACCAGCTACGAGGATGGCCGGCCATACTTCCAGCATTGCGCCCCACCCGGCGAACGCGCAAATCAGCCAGAAGGGCACCAGGACGCAGAACGGGCACAGGATGCGTCCGGCCATCGCACCCAGCGTGATCTCGCTGAATCCTGTGACCTTCGCCAGGGCAATGATCGGCGTGCCCAGTGCGCCGAAGGCCACGGGCGCGGTATTCGCGATCAGCGACAGGCCGGAAGCTTGCAGCGGTTTGAATCCGAGCCCGATCAGGAGCGCGGCGGTCACCGCCACCGGTGTGCCGAAACCAGCCGCGCCCTCAAAGAACGAGCCGAAGCAGAAAGCGATCAGCAGCAACTGCAGGCGGCGGTCCTGGGTGATGCCCGTGAGGCTGTGCTGCAATACGTTGAATCGTCCGGCCTCGACCGTGAGCTGGTACATGAAGATGACGTTCAGCACGATCCAGCCAATCGGGAAAAGACCGTAAGCGGCGCCATAAACTGCCGTCGCCCCGGCCATACGCGCCGGCATATGGAAGCCAAAGATGGCGACGAGCAGTGCGGTCGCCAGGCCGGCCAGCGCCGCGTAGTGCGCCTTTACGTGTCCGAACGCGATGCCGCCGAGCAACACGATAATCGGCAGCGCGGCCACGATCGTCGAAAGCCACCAGTGCCCGGTCGGATCGTAGCCCTGAGCCCACGGAGATGACAAAGAAGGAATTCTGAGGATCGCGATGGCGGCAATCGCCGCAATGATGATGACGGCCGCGAAAGCAAAGAGGTTCGCTTGCGGAGGAGGCGGCGTCTTTACCGGCGTGATGGGAGTTGCCATAAGTTTTCACCCGATCTGCTGGGCTAAGCCTGACAGCTACTTTCTTCAAGACTTGCCATCTGCCAGGCCCTGCGCACCAGCGGTGCGGATATTACTCAATTTCGAACGAAAAATCCAACCGCATTACCAATCGCAGCCTGTGACAGGTCAACCGTAGGGCAGCAGAACCGGGCAGGCTGTGACGCGAATCACTCCGCAGCGTGACCGTTGTGACATCGCAGAAACTCGGGCGCCAGGCAGGGAAGTCGTTGTGCCGGTTTCCACGATGGGTGTAGGATGCTTTCGATTGGGCCGGCGGGATCGGCCACTACTGCTTGAACTGGAGCGAGGCATGAATACCCTCCCCGTATTGCTGGGTGCGTTGTGCGTGTACGCCCTTTTCTATCGTTACTACAGTGCGTTTATTGCCGCGAAGGCTCTGGCGCTCGACGATCGCCGCATTACTCCGGGACACACCTACGCCGACGGGCATAACTATGTCGCCTCGCCACGATGGGTGCTCTTCGGACATCACTTCGCGGCCATCGCCGGAGCCGGGCCGCTGGTGGGGCCGACTCTGGCGGCGCAGTTCGGGTTTGCGCCCGGCTTCCTTTGGCTGCTGATCGGCGCCGTCCTGGCCGGCTGCGTCCAGGACTTCACCGTGCTGGTGGCTTCGGTGCGTCACCGCGGCCGCTCCTTGGCGGATATTGCCCGCACCGAGATCAGTCACTTTGCCGGCTTTGTGGCGATGGTCGCCGTGCTCTTTATTCTTCTGGTCACACTCGCCGGCCTGGGCATCGTAGTGGTCAATGCGCTTTCGAGCAGCCCGTGGGGCGTCTTCACCATCGGCATGACCATCCCCATCGCCGTCGTCATGGGCTTGTGGATGTTCAAGAGCCATGCCGGGACGATTACAGTCACCGGCCCCACTATCTTTGGCGTCGTCTGTTTGATCGGCGGCGTGATCGCGGGGCACTGGGTGGCTCAGAGCGGAGCTGCATCGGCGCTTACTTTCACGCCCCACGAGATCACGATCCTTATCGCGATCTATGGTCTGGTGGCTTCGGTTCTTCCCGTCTGGCTGGTACTGGAACCGCGCGACTACCTCTCCACCTACGTTAAGCTGGGCACGATTGCCGTCCTGGTCATCGGCGTCTTCGTGGTTCATCCCAACATCAAATTTCCGAACGTCACGCAGTTCATTCATGGTGGCGGCCCGATCATCAAAGGCAGCCTGTTCCCATTTCTTTTCGTGACCATTGCGTGCGGCGCGATCTCGGGCTTTCACTCCCTGATCGCCTCCGGTACAACGCCGAAAATGCTGGACAAGGAAACTGACGCCCGCTTCATCGGATATGGCGCCATGATCGCGGAGTCGCTGGTGGGTGTGCTGGCTTTGATTGCGGCCTGCTCTCTCTATCCGGGCGACTACTTTGCCATCAACACCCCGCCCCAGGTCTTTGCCCATCTGGGCTTGAACACGGTCAATCTGGATATGTTCTCCCGCGAAGTTGGGGAGAAGCTGGCGGGGCGGACAGGCGGCGCGGTCTCACTCGCTGTCGGCATGGCGCAAATCTTCCGCGGCCTGCCCGGGATGGATCGTTTAATGGGGTACTGGTATCACTACGCCATCATGTTTGAGGCCCTTTTCATCCTGACCACGGTTGACACCGGAACGCGCGTGGCCCGCTACATCCTGCAGGAACTCATGGGCAAGGTGCACAAGCCCTTCGGCAACACTGCCTGGCTGCCCGGAAATCTGTTCACCAGCTTCTTTGTGGTTCTGGCTTGGGGATACATGATCTACACCGGAAGCATTTCCACGATATGGCCGTTGTTCGGAACCGGCAACCAGTTGCTGGCCACCATCGCGCTGGCGGTGACGACCACCTTCCTGATTAACATGGGCAAGCAGAAATATGCCTGGATTACGGCAGTTCCGATGTGCTTTGTGGGGATCACCACGCTTACGGCGGGAGTGCTGTCGATCAAGAACATCTTTTGGCCATTGACCTCCAAGCCCGGTCAAGTGTTTACCGGCTACCTGGATTCAATCCTTATGGCCGTCTTTATTGTGGGCGTAATCGTCGTTGTATTCGAGGCGGCGCGGCGTTGGTACCTAACGCTGCACGGTACTCCCGCGCCCCAGGAGGCCTTCGGTCCTCCGCTCACCGCTGCCGGCGAGGTTAAGATGGGTTGCTGCTAGGGGCTCACAGGCCGGAACAGGTCAGCTGCCTTCTGCCGAGGAAGCGGATTTGGCTGATTCTCGCGGAGATGAGAACTTACTTGCCAGCAGCGCTCGAAGCAGCGGACGCCATTTGATGCAACTGGAACGCGCCGATTCCCACGCCGCCCACGGCGCCAGCGAGCAGCCCCAGCAGTATCAGCAAGGGTATGCTCTCAAGAAGTGAAGCCTTCTTCCTCAATTTCGCCATTCTGTGTTCTCCGTTTGGAATTTCCTACCCAAGTCATCTTAGCATTTGCTCTTCCATTCCCAGCCCAGAATAGGGACCGGAAAAGACCGTAGTAGCGAGGGATGGCGGGGCAGGGCCCACTGGGAGGGACTATAGTGAAAAGTTTTTCATCTAAAGGGAAGCTGCCGCGGGAGCTGCTCCGAAATAGACGGGCTGGCGGTTGGCGATCGCCCGTCTGTTTTTTTGTGAGCTGGCGTGGCATCTTTAGATTTCTTGTTTCTTGGAGATGCAATGAAACCTGGCAGCTTCGCCGTTTGCGTGTTGTTTTTGTCGAGCCTATGGGCGCAGTCGGTTCCTGGCGGCGTCGATCAACCTGAAGTTAAGGGCGCGGCAGCGGCGTCCGGCAGTCAACGGCCGCGCATTGGCCTGGTGCTTGAGGGCGGTGGCGCCCTCGGGTTGGCGCACGCCGGGGTGATCCGGTGGCTGGAGGAGAACCGCATACCAGTGGACGTGATCGCCGGCACCAGCATGGGCGCCCTAATCGGGGGAATCTATGCCAGCGGAGAATCGCCCGCCCAGATCGCCGCTTTGATCCGCGGCATCAAGTGGAACGAAGTGCTGCGAGGGGCCACGCCCTATCGTGACTTATCGTTCCGCCGAAAAGAGGACCGGCGAGACTATCCGAATGCCTTCGAATTCGGGTTGAAGCACGGCGCACAGTTTCCCAGTGGCTTTAATTCCGGACAGCAGGTTGGATTGATTCTGGACCGGGTCGGATTGCCCTATTCGGAGATGAAGAGCTTCGACGATTTGCCGATCCCATTCCGTTGTGTGGCGACCGATCTGGTATCGGAAACGCCCTATGTGTTCGATCAGGGCTCGCTGGCGGGAGCGATGCGGGCCTCGATGTCATTGCCGGCATTTTTTACTCCGGTGCGCGATGGCAGCCACGTGCTGGTGGACGGCGGCCTGGTGGATAACTTGCCGGTGGACGTGGCGCGGCAGATGGGCGCCGACATTGTGATCGCAGTTCATTTGAAAATTGCGCCCCTCGATCCCCAGACGCCGCTCTCGACCGTGGGCGTTTTGGAGCGCTCGGCCAGCGTGAGCATCGCGCTCAACGAACTGCGCAGCATGGAGGAAGCGGACATCCTGCTGACGGCGGACGTGGAGCGGTTCGATACCAGCGATTACACCCAGTTCGACCAGATCGAGCCCGAAGGATACAAAGCCGCCCAGGCGAAAAGCGCGCTGCTTTCCCGTTTGCGGGTTGACGAGGACGAGTGGCAGCAGATCGTAGCCGCACGGAATCGGAAACGCAGACCCGTGCCAATGCCCGAGTTCGTGGAAGTCACCGGCGCCAAAGGGGACGTCCTGAAGGGACTTGAGCACGAACTGTCCGGCCTCGCAGGTGAGCCCATCGATCCGCATGAACTGGACGAGAAGATGATGGACGTCACTGGTCTGGGACGCTTCGCCGCAGCAGGGTATCGCGACGTGGTGCGGAACGGGCAACATGGTCTGGTGGTCGAAGCCGAAGAGAAAGATTACGCGCCGCCGACCGTGCACCCTGCACTGGTCATCGATGGGTCGGACTACAAAAATGTGCTCTTCGAGGTTGGAGGGCGCATCACCTTCCTTGATCTCGGTGGCTTCGGGTCGGAGTGGCGTAACGATTTTATCGCGGGCTCCGAGTATGGCCTGAAAACAGAATACTTTCATCCCTTTGCGTCCTATACGGGCTGGTTCGTGGCCGTGCATGGGACCGCCGACAGCAGCCCGTTCTTCGTGTACCAGCGCGACAAGCTTCTGGGTGAGTACCGCGACCGCCTGATGGGCGGAGGTCTGGACCTGGGTTATACATTTGGACGCGGTGCGGAACTGCGCGTGGGCTATGAGGCCGGATATCGGAAGGTCAACGAGGATCTCGGGATTCCAGTAGCACCGGCAGTCCACGGGCGGTTCGGAATGACCTCCGTACGTTACCGGCTCGAACGCTTTGACGATCCGGTGATTCCGCGCCGGGGAGCGCGCCTGGAGTTGACCTTTAGGTTCTATGACACTGCTCCGGGAACTCCGGACGTAGTGCCGACGGAGGAACTGCGCTTGGGGCTAGCCGAGCGGACCAGCCAGAAATCGTCGGTGCTGCTCTTCGCATCGGGAGGCACCTCTTTCTCGACCAGGGACACTGGATTCCCGCCCTTCAGCCTCGGCGGCCCGTTGCGGCTGTCGGCGTATGGCACGAACGAGTTGTTGACGAATCAGTATTTCCTGCTGCAGCCGGCATTCCTTTACAAGTTGCGGGAAATCTCGCCGCTGTTGAAGCAGAATGTTTATCTGCTTACGATGTATGAAGCGGGAAAGGCTTATGGTCCAACCGGCAAGCGCCGCGAAGGTCGCGCAGGACGCAACCGTCGGAGTTCTGTTCCAGACGCTGTTCGGGCCCATGTTCTTTGGCGGGAGCCTCGGAGATAGCCAGCACCGCAAGTTCTTCTTCGAGGTCGGACGGTTCTTCTGAGACAAGCTGATGGAGGCCCCGCGTTTTCGCCCTGCTGCTGAACTGCAGGACGGGCGAGACGCCCGTCGCTTCACTGGGATGCAAAGACCGGCCTCGACGAGAGAAGCGGGCCGCCCTATGATAAAAAGATAAAAAAGAATCATTCGAGGTGCATTGATGACAGAACCAACTTATGAAGAATTGAAAGCTCGCCTGGCCGATCTGGAAAAGCAGGTGGAGACGAAGAAGAGAAGCGGCGCCATTGAGTTCCGCGTGAGTGAGAAGGGCGGCGTCAGCGTGTACGGACTGGGCCGTTTTCCGGTGACGCTCTACTACGAACAATGGACCAAGCTGCTCAACGCCGTCCCCGACCTTAAGGTTTTTATTGAAGAAAACAAGAGCAAGCTAAAGCTAAAAGAGACTTAGAGCGGCGCGGGGAGCGATCTGTGTCCGCCGAAGACATGCTCACCCAACCGCAGCCGCAACCTGACGAGCGCGTAGCCTATGGCGCCAACCCGGATCAGTTTCTTGAGGTGCGTCTGCCGCTGACGAAGGGGCCGCACTCCGCTCTGTTGAACATCCACGGCGGCTTTTGGCGCGCGAAGTATGACCTCGCCCATGCCGGACACCTCTGCGAAGCGCTGCGAGCGGCGGGCGTCGCCACCTTCAATATCGAATACCGGCGCGTGGGCAATGACAGTAACAGTGACGGTGGCGGGTGGCCGCAGACGTTCGAGGACGTCCAGTCCGCCTACAGCTTTGTTCAGCAAGAGCATTCCCGATTCCATCTTGATCTGGACCGCCTGGTGGTGATGGGGCATTCGGCGGGCGGGCAGCTTGCGCTGTGTTTGGCGGCGCACGAAAGCTCGCTCCGCCGCGTAATTTCGCTGGCCGGAGTAGTCGATCTGAAGCGAGCCTTCGCCTTGCATCTAAGCCGTGACGCGGTTGCGGAGTTTCTGGGCGGCAGCCCGGACGCGGTGCCGAGCCACTACCGGGAAGCGGACCCGATGGAACTCAGCATTCCGCAAGCGCATCAGTGGCTGCTCCACGGCAGCGAAGATGACACGGTGCCGCCGCAGTTCAGCCGCGATTATGTCGAGCGGAAAAAGAAGAAGCGCGAGTCGGTGCAGTTGATCGAGATTCCCAATGCCGGCCATTTTGAGCTGATCGATCCCGCTTCGGAGGCCTTCAGGCAAGTTACGAGCACGGTGCTGACTGCGGTGGCGGCTAGCTAAAATTGCAGCAATCTTTCTCCAGTAGACAGCGGAGAGACGCACGATCCACTCCCAACCTATTGAATATAAACGTAGAAAAGGCTAGGGTGCTTGACAACACGTGTGATACGTGCTACACGTACAGTACGTGACCTAATGAATACACCCAAGCAGAACGTGACAATAAGCCTGACCCGGCAAACGCTCCAGAAGATCAGAGTTCTCGCCGCCCGCCGTGCTACGTCGATCAGTGGTCTCCTGGCTGAGCAAGTTGAGATCCTTGTGGGGGAGGAAGAAGCGTACGAGCGCGCGCAGCGACAGGCCATGGCGCTGCTAGATCAGGGGTTTCACATGGGCGGCGCGATTCGGGTCAGTCGAGACGAATTGCATGAGCGCTAGGACCTTTGTCGACACGAACATTTTGATTTACGCGCACGATGCCGATGCGAAATCGAAGCATGCGTTGGCCAAGAGTGTCCTCGGCGAGCTTTGGAGCCAGCGAACGGGTGTTCTCAGCATGCAGGTGCTGCAGGAATTTTATGTCAATGTGACCCGCAAGATTGCGTTTCCGCTTGCCAAAGATGTGGCGCGCATGGTGGTGAACAGTTACGCGATCTGGTGCATGGAAACTACTCCGGCAGAAATCTCATTGGCGTTTCGAATAGAGGACGAATCCCGAATCGGATTTTGGGATGCCCTCATTGTTGCGTCCGCAGCCAAGTGTGGCGCAAGTCGGATTCTCTCTGAAGATCTAAATGCGGGACAAATGATCGCGGGGATTCGGATCGAAAATCCGTTCAGCCGGTAGGATGGTGCGCCCGGAGAGAATCGAACTCCCAACCTCTTGGTTCGTAGCCATGCACTCTATCCAATTGAGCTACGGGCGCATCCTGATGAAAATTGTGTCTCTGAATTATAACGGAAACAGAATCGTTTCGCCCAACCTGGTTGCTGGATACGCTCGCCAAAAAACCCAGAGGTGAGTTGGATTCACCTTTCGATTCGCGCCAAATCCCGCGCCGGCTGTGGAAATCGCGGCCTTGCCAGAATCGGAAGATTTGTAAATTTGAGTAAAAGTTTCCGCCCCAGCGCAAAACCTACCCGCTCCAGCGTTCCACTAATGCATGTTGGCAATGCCTTAACGATGGCACCCGACATGCTGCTCCTTGGGGCAGACGAAGTGGCGCGCAACGGGGCATTTGGGAAATCACTTCGGCCAGAGGTCTTTCCGAATGCCCCTTGCAAACTCCGTTTGTTGCCCCAAGGCGCACTCCGCCCAGTTTCCAGGCAGCCCTCCCCCAAGCTTCCCTCCTGGAAGTTGAGGATTAAGCGGGAAAGCGGGCGGAGTGCCCTTTGATCCCTTCTCTTTTGATTTCTGTCGGGAAAGACGGTCTCTTCCGCAACTTCAGGCGAGAACCAACTGATCCTGCACGTCGATGCCAGCCTGGCGCAACAACTTGGCGACCGCGTCGCCCTTCAATCGCGAGGCGTCGAACCGCACCCGCACCGTCCGCTCTTTCTCGTTGAACTGGATGCGCTGAATCCCATAGACCTCACGGACACTGTCAACGGCCCGCAACTCAGCTTCTCCGGGCGGAGTCTGGTAGCGGTAGGCGACTTCGAGATACGTCATTTCATTCTCCCAAAGAAAAGGTTCGAGGATTACTCTTTGAGTATCTAATAAGGGCCGGATTCCGCCAAGCGCGATCTGGCAACCAGTTCGTGGAGGGACGGGCGTCTCACCCGTCCAAGCCGAGCGAAGCTCGGCTGCTGTCGGCGGTCACTGCGAACTCTGGATTCGATATAGACTTCTGGCAACCAACTATGGACCACCTTGACCCTGTGGACACCCCGAACGTCGCATCATCCTCCACCAAGCAGAAAGACCCCGTCTGCGGGATGGATGTGAATCCTGCAACCGCTCGCTTCAAGACACTGCACCAGAGCAAAGAGTATTTCTTCTGCTGTGCCGGTTGCCTTGCGAAGTTCCAGGCGAATCCCGAGAAGATTCTGTCGTCCCCGCCCAAGCCGATGACAACGACGGTGACATCGGGACTGGTGTCTCTGGGTGGTCCAGCCTTGGTAATGCCAACATTGGGCAAACCGGCCACACCTCCTGTTGTTCCGCTGGCGGGCGCGTCCGGAAAAGACAGGCGAGCCTTTGTTTGTCCCATGTGCCCCGAGGTGCGGCAGACCGGGCCGGGCCCCTGTCCCAAGTGTGGAATGGCGCTCGATCCCGAGTCCCCTGTGCTCCCCGCGACTAAGCGCGAGTTCATGTGCCCGATGCATCCCGAGATCGTGCGAGCCGAGCCGGGGAATTGTCCGATTTGCGGCATGGCGCTGGAGCCACGCACCGTGACGGTCGAAGAGGACAATCCCGAACTCCGCGACATGACGCGCCGGTTTTGGATCAGCCTGGCTCTGACCGCGCCCTTGCTCGCGATTGCCATGGGCAGCATGTTGTGGCCGCACACTTTCATGGCAGCGCCGTGGAACCGGGGGTTGCCGTGGCTTGAACTGCTGCTCGCCACGCCCGTCGTCCTGTGGTGCGGCTGGCCGTTCTTCCAGCGGGGCTGGGCATCGGTGGTAAATCGCAGCACCAACATGTTCACGCTGATTGCGATGGGCACCGGCGTCGCGTACCTCTACAGCGTAGCGGCGACACTATTCCCGCAGATATTTTCTGCGTCGTTTAGCGGTATGGATCGCAGCATGGGCGGCCGCCCGCATGTTTACTTTGAAGCGGCGGCGGCGATCGTCACGCTCGTATTGCTGGGGCAGGTGCTGGAGCTGCGCGCCCGCAGCCAAACGTCGAGCGCGATCCGCGGGCTGCTCGATCTCAGCCCGAAGATGGCGCGCCTAATGAGCGAGAATGATAGCGAAGACGGCTCTGAAATTGAGCGCGACATTCCGCTCGAAGAGGTGAAGCCGGGCGATCGCCTGCGCGTGCGTCCGGGAGAAAAAATTCCGGTCGATGGCGTGGTGCTCGACGGCTCGAGCACAGTGGACGAGTCCATGATCACGGGCGAATCCGTTCCCGTGCAGAAGACGGCGGCCTCGCGTGTGATTGGCGCAACCGTGAACGGCAACGGATCTCTCGTGATGCGCGCCGAGCGTGTCGGCAGCGAGACCATGCTGGCACAGATCGTGCAGATGGTCAGCCAGGCGCAGCGCACTCGCGCCCCATCCAACGGCTGGCGGACAAAGTTGCCGGCTGGTTTGTTCCGGCGGTGATCGCGATTGCGGTAGTGACCTTCATCGTCTGGGTGAACTTTGGCCCGGAGCCGCGTTTCGCGCACGCCATCGTAAACGCCGTGGCCGTGCTGATCATCGCGTGTCCCTGCGCGCTCGGCCTCGCAACGCCAATGGCGATCATGGTAGGCACCGGACGCGGCGCTCGCGCGGGCGTTCTAATCAAGAATGCCGAGGCGCTGGAGACGCTGGAAAAAGTGGACACCATCGTCTTCGATAAGACCGGCACGCTCACCGAGGGGAAACCGAAAGTGGTGTCGATTTCGCCGCAAGGCAATCCGCCAGATATCTTAAGAGACGAGCTTCTACGGCTGGCGGCAAGTCTGGAGCGCGCCAGCGAGCATCCCCTGGCCGCGGCGATTGTCTTGAAGGCGAATGAAGAGAAGTTGAGTTTGGGCGAGCCCGCAAATTTTCAATCCACAGCGGGCCAGGGCGTGCGCGGCACCGTGGAAGGGAAGAGCGTTGCGGTTGGAAACATCGCTCTGATGCGCGCGGTTGGAGCCTTCGAGAATCAAGACCGCGATCCCAGATCCTAAATTCGCTGGTTCCACCGAGATTTACGTCGCAGTCGATGGCAAGTACGCCGGTTCCATCGCAGTCGCGGACCCGCTGAAGCCGTCCACTGCGAACGCGCTGCGCGAATTGAAGGGCCAGGGAATCCACTTGGTCATGCTCACCGGCGACAACCAGGCAACAGCCCAGGAGATTGCGCGCAGCCTCGCAATCGACGACTTCAAAGCCGAAGTTCTGCCGGCGCAAAAAGCCGAGATCGTCAAGCGTCTCCAGCAGGAAGGCCGCGTGGTGGCAATGGCGGGCGACGGCATCAACGACGCGCCCGCGCTGGCGCAAGCGCAAGTCGGAATTGCCATGGGAACGGGAACCGACATCGCCATGGAAAGTGGCGGCATCACCCTGCTTAAAGGAGACCTTGAAGGAATTCTGCGCGCCCGGAAGCTGAGCCAGGCGACCATGCGCAACATCCGCCAGAACCTGTTCTTCGCCTTTCTCTACAACTCGATCGGAGTGCCGATTGCCGCAGGCGTGCTCTATCCCGTATTCGGATTGCTGCTGAGCCCGGTTCTAGCCGCAGCCGCCATGAGCTTCAGTTCGGTGTCGGTAATCACGAACTCGCTGCGCTTGCGGAATGTGAAACTGTAGCTATAGCTCTCAGGAGAGCTTGCACGGCGATCACAAGCAGTCAATAGCCTCTTGGGCAACCGCGAGTGCGGGCGAGACTCCATTGCTGTGAGATTTTACTGACAGCTGAGAGCTTCCTTCACAGCTTGCTCAGATAATCTGTCACTTCCGGGCTGGTCCAATCCACCGGCCCGATAAACTTGCGGCGGATAACTCCGTTGCGGTCGATGACGTAGCTTTCCGGCCAGCCAAATGTGCCGTAGAGCGTACTCGCCTTCTGCGCCTCATCCCGCACCGTGACCATATTGACGCCATATTCCTTGAGGAATTTGTGGTACGCCGCGTCGTCAGCGTCGATGCTGACGGCGAGCACCACTACGCCTTTATCTTCAGCTGCGCCTGCATCCGCACCAGCGATGGCGTCTCCTCCACACACGGCGGACACCACGTCGCCCAGAAATTCAGCACCACCACCTGCCCGCGAAACTGGCTGAGCGTGACTTTGTGGTCGGAATCCTGCACGGTGAAATCCGGAGCGTTGGAGCCGATGCGCGCGGGATGGCTCCCGCTGTAGCATCCGATCAGGGCCGCCAGCAATCCAATGATAACGACAAGAGCAGTTCGTCTCACAGCGCTATAATAGCGGAAATTTTGATGTTTTTTTCTCGCAGAGTGGTTGACAAGAAGATTGAGCGGCAAGATCCGTCCCTAGGCAATCGAAGGGATAGATTTTACTGAGAGCTGACAACTGAGAGCTGGGAACTCACTCGCGTATGCGCATTCGTTTCATCTCGTCCACGCCCATGAATGTGTTCCAGGGAAGTGGAACGTACGTCGGGATCGAGGCCCTGGCGCGCTCGATCCGTGATCTTGGCGTGCAGGTCGACATGGTCGCGCCCCGCCTTCGGTTTCCCGTATTGACGGCGCAGCGGGTGCTGTTCAATCAATGGTTGAGATTCCGGCGGCGGAACAACTACGACGTGACCGTAGGCTTTGACATGGACGGCCACACCATCGCCGGCCGAAACCAGCGCCGGGGCCGGCCCGAAGGTTCATGTGGCCTCGATTAAAGGAGTGATCGCCGACGAAATGCGTTTTGAGTCGGGCCTGACCAGAATGACTATGCGGCTGCAGGCAGGCTGCGAGGCCGAGCACGTTCGGCGGGCCGACCTCGTGATGACCACGAGCGCCTATTCGGCCGGGCAAATCCGCCAACTTTACGGCGTTTCCCAGCCCCCGCGCATTGTCCCGGAACTGATTGATCTGGCGGCATGGGAGCATTTAGCCCAAAACAGCGCGCCCACCCCAGTGCACAAGTTCATCGTGCTCACGGTTTGCCGCTTCTACCCCCGAAAAAGACTGCCGGTTCTGCTCGCGGCCGCGGATCGCTTGCGCTCGCGCGTTCGGGGACTGGAAGTGCGCATCGTGGGCGGGGGGCCGGAGGAGAAGCGTCTGCAATCTATCTGCCGGCAAAGAAATCTGGAGGAGATTGTGGTCTGGCGCCGCAATCTTTCCGGGCCGGAACTGGCTCGCGAGTACAGCCAATGCCACCTCTTCTGCCTGCCCAGTGTTCAGGAAGGATTCGGTATCGTCTTCCTGGAGGCCATGGCAAACGGCAAGGCGGTCGTGGCCGCGCGCGCGGGAGCAGCACCCGAAGTGGTCAGACACGGCCTGCTGGCCGAGCCGGACAACGATCAGGATCTGGCCGACGCGATCGAACGGCTTTATCGCGAGCCGCTCTTGCGCGAATCAATGGGCAACGCGGGCCGCGAGTTTGTTCGCCGCTTTGACGCGCCAGTTGTGGGAAGAATGTTCTTGCGCGAACTCGAAGAATTTATGGCGCGCAGAGCCGGAACGATGCACTTTGCCGGATAATATACTGACAAGCCGTGGTGCAAGCGAGATTCGTATCAGGGCACGCCTTCAGGCGTGCCGCAAGCGCATAGTCTCAATGCGCCTTTAGGCGCTGGTTTTCGACGCCAGACTTTCACCACAGGTTAGCTGACCGTACCGAGGCGATGGATGATTTACCTGACACGCAAAGCGGAATTTTCCGCAGCGCATTACTATCACAATCCGGAGTTCACTCCGGAAGAGAACCAGCGCGTCTTCGGCAAGTGCAATAATCCCAACGGGCACGGGCACAACTACACCCTCGAAGTCACCGTGAAGGGCGCCGTCGATCCGAAGTCGGGATTCGTAGTCGACCTGAAGCAATTGAAGGACGTCATGAGCAGGGAAGTGCTCGATGCGCTCGACCATCGCTTCCTCAACAAGGAAGTGCCCGAGTTCTTCACCAAGATACCGACCACCGAGAACCTCGCCATCGTCATCTGGCAGCGCCTCGCGCCGAAACTCAACGCGGCGCAGTTGCATCGCGTGCGCGTCTACGAAACGCCCGACCTGTTCGTCGATTATTACGGGGAAGCATGAAGGCGCACCTCACCCGCCGCTACATGTTTTCGGCGTCGCACCGCTTGCATAGCGACGAAATGTCTGAGGAAGAAAACCGCGCGGCCTACGGCAAATGCAACAATCCCTACGGACATGGGCACAATTACATGGTCGAAGTCACGGTCAGTGGACCGGTCGACGATCGGACCGGCATGGTCTGCAATCTGGCCGATCTGGATGCCTTCGTGCACAGTCATATCCTGGAACGCTACGACCATCGGAATTTGAACCTGCTTCCAGAATTCATAAGCGATGTTCCGACCACGGAAAACCTATGCATCGCGATCTACGAAATTGTGAAGCGCGGCTTCCACAAGGCTCATCTAGAAAAGATACGAATTGAAGAGACGATGATGAATTCGTTTGAATATTCAGGAGAAGACAGTCGTTAGTCGCTGGTCGTTAGTCGTTCGCAGACATATGTTTGCTAACGACTAACGACCATCGACCAACGACTCAGAACCTATGAAATCCACTGCCGTACCAGCCACTCTGACCAGCGCCAGTTACGAGCAACTGGTGCGCGAAATGCTTGTCCGCCTCGGTGAAGATCCCGATCGCGAAGGCCTTTCACTCACGCCCGCGCGCGTAGAAAAAGCCATGCGCTTCCTCGTCAAAGGCTACAAAGACGATCCCGAGGCGCTTTTGCGCGAGGCGCTGTTCACGGTGACTTACGACGAGATGGTGATCGTGAAAGACGTTGAAATGTTCAGCCTGTGCGAGCACCACCTCTTGCCATTTTTTGGCAAGGTGCACGTGGCCTACATCCCAAACGGAAAAGTGATCGGCCTGAGCAAAATACCGCGCCTCATCGAAGCCTTCTCGCGCCGCTTGCAGATCCAGGAGCGCCTGACCACGCAAATTGCGGAGGCGATCCAAAACACCATCGAGCCGCAGGGCGTCGGCGTGGTCATCGAGGCCCGGCATCTGTGCATGATGATGCGTGGCGTTGAGAAACAGCATTCCTCGGCAGTCACCTCGTCGATGCTCGGCAGCTTCCGCAACGAAGAAGAAACGCGAACCGAATTCCTCTCGCTCATCCGCCAGCGCGGGAATGTCGTGTGATTTAAGAGGCGGAAGATTCGGGTGGAGAGACGGGCGTCCTCGCCCGTCCAAGCCGAGCGCAGCTCGGCAGCCGCCTGCGGTCACTGTAACGCCGGATATTCGCGATAGCCCTATTGCCGAGTTGTGAACTCCCGGCTCGAAAGCTCGCGGCGGTTGGAATAAGCTAAAAAATACCGCATGCCGAAACGCAAACTCAAATTTCGCGAACCCATGCTTTCCGGCCGCCTCGCCCTCATCAGCGGCGCCAACCGCGGCATCGGCCTCGCCATCGCCCGTGCGTTGGCCCGTGAAGGATGCAATCTCATCATCACCGGCCGCGACGAGCGCGCTTTGGCCAAGGCGTCGATTGAACTGGACAAGCTCCAGTCAGTAAAATTTCCCGAGAAACCGAATGTCTCCGTGCTGGCGCAGTCCTGCGATGTTCGCAGCCCCAACTCGGTCGACTACCTCTTTGCGCTCGTCCGCGGATTGCACAAGCCCCTCGATATCCTCATCAACAATGCCGGCATCGGACATCCCGATCGCACCGTCGGCGAGCTGCCCTACCCAATGTGGATGGAAGTGATCGACGCCAACCTCAACGGCCTGTTCCTCATGACACAGGCGGCGCTCGCCGTGATGAAGCGCGGCAGCACCATCGTGAACAACCTTTCGATCGCCGCCGAACGCGTGTTCACGGGGTCCGCAGCCTACAATGCGTCGAAGCATGGCGCTCTCGGTTTCACCAACACCTTGCGCGAGGAGTTGCGGCCGAAGGGCATTCGCGTGATCGCCCTTATGCCCGGCGCAACCGATACCGCGATCTGGGACACGATGTGGCCCAAAGCGCCCAGACGCAAGATGATGTCCGCCGAAACCGTCGCCCGCACGGTGGTAGACGCGCTGCTCTTGCCCGAAAACGCGACCGTGGAAAAAATCGTGGTGATGCCCTCAAGCGGCACACTGTAGGAACGTGCCGGTTAATGGCGACGCGAGCGTCAGACTGAGCATCTAATAAAAAGCAGGCTTGATTGTTCACAGTTCATAGCCGTTTGCCAACGGCTACCGACTAGCGACGGAAACCCCATGACCAACCATCGAGAAACACCATGTCATTCCTCGACTACTTCAAATCGCTGAAAGAGCCCGAGCACCGCATGGCATGGGCCGTGGCCATCGCCGCGGACGTCCTCCAACTCGTCGCCTTTCCACTCTTCGCCGAGGGCGCCATGTCTCCCGCAGACTCGGTGCTCGACCTGTTTGTGGCCTTCGTGATGATTCGTCTGCTCGGATGGCATTGGGCTTTCCTGCCGACGGCGGCGGCCAAACTCGTTCCCGGCGCAGACCTCTTTCCCACCTGGACCGTAGCCGTATGGTTCGTCACCCGCCAGAGAATAAATGCCAGTTCCAACTCCAACTCCAACTTCAATTCTAAAGACGTGGAGATTCTCCCTCCCGGTCCCGCGCCAGAACGGCGCCACTGAAAACTGATAGCGGAGAGCGATCTACCACGTCCCATACCGATACCGTTGCGGTCGTTCACTGAATACGTTGATCATGACCACGCCCGCAACGAAGCCTCCCACATGCGCCCAGAAGGCGATCCCACCCGAAGTCTGGCTGGTTTCTGCGATCGCCGTAGCCGTGCCGCTCAGGAAATTTCCCACAAACCAGTAGCCCAGCATCAGCCAGGCCGGTACGTGAAAGAAAAATATCGGCGGAAACCAGATCAGCACGCGCGCCCGCGGATACAAAATAAAGTACGCGCCCATCACTCCCGCAATCGCGCCGCTCGCCCCAACACTCGGCACGCGCGAGCCCTGGTTCAGCAGAATGTGCGTGACCCCAGCCGCCACTCCGCACAGCAGGTAAAACACCAGATACGTAAGGTGCCCCAGGTAGTCTTCGATGTTGTCGCCGAAGATCCACAAGAAGAGCATGTTCCCGGCCACGTGTAAGAATGAAGCGTGCAGAAACATGGAAGTGAACAACGGCAGAATGGCCGTAGCCAGCGGGGCGTAGGAGTGCCCGGTGAGCACGGCCAGCGTGTGGTGAGGAACCACGCCAAACTCGGCCATGACTGCATTCAGCGCCCGATGGCTCTGCATCCCCACCGAGAGCTCCCACAGAAAGACCAGCACGTTCAGCGACGATCAGAAAATAGTTGACGAACGGCGTCGAGAAAATGGGCTGATCGTCACGAAGAGGAATCATAGGGAATTGGTAATTGTGTAATCTGTAATTTGGTAATTTGAGAGGGGACCATAATCACCGTCCGCAGCCGCCGTCCGCAAATTGCCAAATTACAAATTACCAAATTACAGAATTCCATGAATGGTGTTGTAGTCATCGATAAGCCGCCCGGCCTCACGTCGCACGACGTGGTCAATCGTGTGCGCCGAATTCTCGGTCAGCGCTCGGTCGGCCATCTCGGAACCCTCGACCCCTCGGCCACCGGAGTCCTGCCGATTGTCCTCGGCAACCTCACGCGCCTGGCGCAGTTCTACGCCCATTCCGAGAAGACGTACGAAGGCGCGATTCGCTTCGGCTTCTCGACCGACACCTACGACGCCGATGGCGAGCCCACCACGCCGCTGCAAGAAGTGCACCTAAACGGCGATGAAGTGCGCGCTCTGGCGGCCCAGTTTCGCGGCGCCATCGAGCAGATGCCGCCCCCGTTTTCCGCCAAGAAGATTGCCGGAGTCCCCGCCTACAAACTGGCCCGCAAAAAGCAGGAGGTCGAGCTAAAGCCGGTGCAGGTAGAGATTAAGGAGTTCGAAATTCTGACGACCACCGCCGATCAAGCCACCTTCCGCGCGCGCGTAGCCTCGGGCACCTACATAAGGTCGGTGGCGCACGAGATGGGCCAGAAACTGGGATGCGGCGCGCATCTGGCCAGCCTGCGACGCACCGCCGTCGCCGAGTTCGCCGTCGAAGACGCCCACACGCTGCAAGCGCTGGAAGCCGCGATGCAGCAGGGAATTGCTGAGTCGTTGTTTATCCATCCCAGAAAGTTGGTGCCGCAGTTCCCGAGCGTCACCGCCAACGAAGAAAGCGCCGCCCTGATCCGCAGCGGGCGCGCCGTGAATCTGCCAGAAATGTCTCGCGCTCCACAGGTAAAAGTCTTCTACGGCCAACGCGACCTGATAGCAATCGCCACGAGGATTGCTGGGACGCTTTTCCACCCGAAGATCGTGTTTCCCGCCTGATAATGTCGGTCGAGGACATCGTATGGAAGGGTAGAGATTGCGGGTTGGGCCGTGTATGGGCTTAGAGCCGCGTAGAACACCAGTCATATCTGCAATGTCCGATAACAGGTATTATGTACAATGTAGGAAATTCGTCGTCCAGCAGGTGCGGTTTCCCTCCTCCTGCTCGTAAGACGGACATTTCATCGGTAAGCCACACTTGACTTTATGCTTACGCTTCCCTATTATTTCCCCATGAAGTCCGAATACACTACCCTGAGCACCAAGGGCCAGATTATCATCCCCGCCGAGGTCCGCGACCAGATGAAACTAGCGGTAGGCACCAAATTGTCGATCCAGCGCGATGGCCAGACGCTCATTCTACGTCCCATAACACCGGAGTTCATCGACAGCCTGTGCGGTTCGACCAGAGGTTTGGGCAAGCTGCGCGACACGATGCACCGGGATGACAACGACAAGCAGCGATGACTGGTGACCGATGACCACCTACATCCTCGACGCCAGTGCCATCCTCCGCTTTACCGACAAAGAGGCCGGGTTTGATCGGGTTCGTGATCTCTTTATCCAGGCCGCCCGGGGCAACGTCGAACTTCTTCTGAGCGCCGTGAACTGGGGCGAAATTGTGGGTGCTCTATATAAGCGAGCCGGCGGTCTATCGGCGTCGGCCTTACCGAACATCGGCAGCTTGGCGGCGAACCTCGCTGCCCTTCCTCTAACGGTCGTTCCGGCGGACCAGGATCACGCCGAAGGCGCGGCCATCTTCAAGTACAACTTTAAGGTTCCGTTTGTTGACGCCTTTGCCGGATCGCTGGCGTTGCACCAGAACGCGACCCTGGTGACCGCGGACTACGATTTCAAAAGCGTACCATCCGGCACAATCGAGATCGAATTCCTCCCGACCAAGTAGTGCCGCCTGGAGGCTTCTTGAACTGCGCGTTCCTAGCCTTACGCGCGTAGCAGTTCCCTGAGGTCGTCACGGAATTTCTGCAATGTCGCGAGCCGCTCCGGCGTGGCCTCCACCATTTCGCTCTTTGCCTGAAAGACTTTGCGTCCCTCTCTTTCGGTGAGCACGCCCATGACTTCGCCCATGCGCCAGCCCGGCGGGCCCAGGATCTGCAAGCCGTCTACGCCAGGAACCAGCAGGGCGATGCAGTTCTCGCGCTCCACGCCAATGCACTTGGGATAGCGTTCAAACGTCTGAAGTTCGAATCCCGCAAGATAAAGACGCTGGAGCTGTTCGGCGGAATCAGGCATTGGGGGATTTGTAATTGGCGATTTGTAAATTGTAATTTGAAGGCCCGACTTATAGGACCTGCAACGAGCGCGCAGGTTGTGCTCTCAAAGCTGACAACTGAGAACTGACAACTGGCAACTGTCGTTCCCCTACATCTTGTACTTGCCGAGGTCGTCATCGCCAAGGTCTTCCAGCCACTTGCGCAGTTCCTCGCTGGTAACGGCGGGAACGGGATTGGCGGCTTGCTTCGAGTTCTTCAGCACCTCTTCCTCCACGAAGATGGGGCAATCCACGCGCAGCGCCAGCGCCAGCGCGTCCGACGGACGGGAGTCGATGCTCACCACGTGGCCTTCCCTTTCCAACCAGATCACCGCGTAGAAGGTATCGTCTTTCAGTTCGGTCACCACAATTTTGTGCACCATGGCGTCGAGCCCCGTGAGCACGTTCTTGATCAAGTCATGCGTCATGGGTCGCGGCGTGTTGACTTTTTCGATTTCGAGCGCAATGGCATTGGCCTCGTACACACCCACCCAGATCGGAAGCACCGTGTCGCTGCCAACATCCTTGAGCAGCACAATCGGCATGTTCGAAACCGGATCCATCATAAGTCCCCGAATTTTCATTTCAACTTCCATAAGAACCTCAAAAAGCAGTTGCCAGCCGCCAGTTGCCAGTCGCGCAGGCTTCCGAAAACCTGAGGCTTCGTATCAGGACATCGCTTCAGCGATGCCGTAACTCAGTCGCAATCAGAGGCCCCTTTAGGGGCTGCTCGCGCTACCCACCGGCCATCTCTCCCACCAAACTGTTCGGGAAGCTCCCCGTCACGCGCACCCGCACGTAGCTCCCAGTCTTGAGCTCCACGCCGTCAGGCACCGCAAAGTTCATCACCTTAATCTGCGACGTCCGGCCGATCCACTGTCCGCGGGACGGATTCTTCCCTTCCACCATGACTTCGAGCGACTTGCCCAACGTGCCGCTGATTGCGCTCGACCCCAATCTGTTTTTGCCGGTCATTCACCACCGCTAACCGCCGAGCCTTCTCCGCATCCGGAATCGCGTCCTCCAGCCGCAACGCCGGAGTGTTGGGCCGCGGAGAATACTTAAACGTAAACACGCTGTCATACCCAACCAAGTCCATCAACGAAAGCGTCTCTTCAAATTCCCGCTCCGTCTCACCCGGGAATCCAACAATGAGGTCGCTGGTAAGCGATATATCCCGCCGCGCCGCCTGAATCCAGGAGATGCGCTCCAGGTACTGCTCCCGCGTATAAAGCCGTTGCATGGCATCAAGCACCCGCGTAGATCCGCTCTGGACGGGCAAATGCACGTGGTCGCAAAGCGCCGGCACAGCGTCGATCGCATCGACAATATCGCGCCCAAAATCGCGCGGATGCGAGGTAGTAAAGCGCACCCGCCGAATTCCAGAAACCGAGGCGACCGCCGCCAGCAGCTCAGCAAAGCTTTTCTTTCCATTAGGATCGCGATAAGAGTTCACGTTTTGCCCGAGCAGTTGAATCTCCGTATACCCAAGGTCCACCAGTTGCCGCGCTTCGTCAAGCACAGAAGCAGAAGTCCGGCTGCGCTCCTTGCCGCGCGTATAAGGCACCACACAGTAGGCGCAGAACTTGTCGCATCCCTCGATGATCGTGATGTAGCCGCGATGCGGATTGGTGCGCGCCGTGTACTCCGTCTCAAAGCACTTGTCGGTGGCGCGGTCGTCAAGCCCGGTAACGCGCTGCGACCCAGTCTCCAACTGCACCAGCATCTGCGGAAGATTGCGGTAAGAAGCCGACCCGCAGACGAGCGACACATAAGGCGCGCGCTCAAAAATCTTCTCCCCCTCCTGCTGCGCCACGCACCCGAGGACGCCAAACTGTTTCCCCTGCGCCCGAAACTTCTTATAATCCGCCAGCCGGTTAAAGACCTTCTGCTCCGCCTTGTCGCGAATCGAGCAGGTGTTATACAGCACCAGCCCCGCCTCTTCCACCGTAGGAACCTGCCGATACCCCTGCTGCAAAAGCGTCCCGACCACCTTCTCGGAGTCGTGCGCATTCATCTGGCAGCCAAAGGTTTCCAGGTAAAACGTCTTGTCAGCGGACCCCGACATGGAGCCAGTATAAACCAGTGGTTAAAGGCGACGTGCCCAATATCCCGGTCGCCTGCTGCCGTGGGCGACGGCCCAGATCGTGACTACGGATTCCTGTTCGGAATAGATGATGGCAAACGGGAACCGCCAGAGCAGGAATCGTCTCGTGTTGCTCTTCCCTATCGGCCAGCGTTCCGGGGCTTCGCGGATTGTGTCGGCGGCACGATGCAGCTCTTCGATAAAGTCCAAAGCCACTTTGGGGCTGCGCTGCTGATACCAGGCGACTGCGCTCTTAACATCCGCCATCGCGCCCTGGTGAAACTCAACACGCTTACCGCTCATTCACCATGGCCAACAGTTCGCGATGGAGTTCTTCCCAAGGGACGGTCACTGCCCTGCCCGCTTTCAGGTCTTCGATTCGACGCGCCACTTCCGCATCCCAAGCCTCGTGGACAGAGACAGACTCATTCGTACTCACAAGCGTGTCGAGCAGGGTGTTGGCCAGTGCAGCGCGTTCGTCAACGGGGAGCGCGAGCGCGCGTTTGAGAAGATCGGAAACTTCTGGACTCATGGCGTTATTTTACCGCACGTAAACCGCAGGGGGGAACGTCCCATCTGTCCGCGAGTCTTCGGAGTCGTGCGCATTCATCTGGCAGCCAAAGGTTTCCAGGTAAAACGTCTTGTCGTCGGGCCCCGACATGGAGTCAGTATAAACCAGCGAAAGCGGCGGGGCCTACGACAAGAACAAGGCTACAAATTGTCGCAGCTTATGGCGGAAATCTCATACTGCGCAGTAGATCCTGGAAGCGCGGGTCGGTCCTCAGGAGGTCCCAATCCCAGGCCACGCCGAGATGAAGCAAGGGGGTTTCCCCCTCGTCGTAGGCTCTGTGGAGCCAGCGCAAGACCTCATCCTTGTCACCGGCGTGAGCGTATAGGCGCGCAATTCTCACGGCAGGAACATGGGTCCGTTTGGAACGGGTTGCCAGCACCTCTGCTCCCAAGTGCATGGCTCGGGCGTAACCACCCTCGGCGTAGCCCCGCGTTAGTGCGTCCGCTACTTCATGATCGTGCAAAACTACAAAGAACTTGATGGCTTCCGCCAAGGCTTCGTCATTCATTCCCTTCTTGTAGTAGGCGCCCCAAAGACCCATGTGCGCCGATGAAAAGTCCGGTTCCGTGGCGAGAGCCTTGGTGAGCTGTGCGATGGCCTCGTCATAGCGCTGCACGTATACCAGTTGCCAGCCGTAGAAACACTGGAAAAATGGATTGAACGGGTCCAGTTCCAGCGTTCTGTGAATCTCCGTGCTCCATTCGTTCGTGCGTTTCATGGAGATCAGAAAATCGGCGTACATGAAATGGCCATCGGCGTTGTTCGGGTTGAGCTCGATGCCACGCCGAAACTCGCGCTCGGCGGCGACCCAGTCGCGATCGTAGAGACTCTCGACGTTGGCGAGAGTGATGTGGGCTTCGGCAAGTGAGTCGTCGAGTTCCAAAGCCTTTGAGACCGCCGCCTTCGCTTTTGGGAACGCTTCGCCGGGCGTCATCCATCCGGAATCTCCGCGCATCATCCAGACGTTGGCGACGCCCACATAGGCGAGGGCGTAGTTGGGATCCTTCCGCAGGGCAAGCTGAAAGTATTCCAGAGCGTTGTCCAGATGCTCGCGAGAAAGCCAATACCAATGCGCCTGGCCTTTGAGATAGGCGTCGTAAGCCTCAGGATTAACTGGCCGGGTGCGGGACAGGTGAGTGGACTCCTCCGGTGTAAGCGCGACGTTGATCTCGCGCGCAACCGCCTGGGCGACTTCGGCCTGCAAGGTCAGCACATCGCGGGTGTCGCGTTCGTAACTTTCGGCCCAGATGTGGGTGTCGGTCGCGGCGCGGATGAGCTGCGCCGTGATTCGCACCCGGCCGCCCGAGCGCTGCACGGAGCCCTCCAGGATGCCGTCCACTCCTAACGCTTGGGCGATCTCAGGCAGCGGTTTGTTAACGCCCTTGAACTGCATGACCGAGGTGCGCGAGATCACCTTCACGGCCCGGATCTTGGCCAGGTCGGTGATCAAGGCATCGGTCATTCCATCAGCGAAGTAGTCCTGCTGCGGATCGCCAGTGAGGTTGGACAGCGGGAGCACGGCCAAAGACCGAATTGGTGGGTCGGCTGTACGGACCCATAAGCGCCGCCGCAAGCCGCCGACGTCGTAGGCGACCAGTGCTGCCATGAGTGCCAACAATGCAAGCGCGGAAACGATGACTGGGACGGGGTAGCGGCGCTTCGGTTTCGGGGCATTTCCCGGGATGTTGGCCCCATTCGTGGGCGCGATGAACCGGTACCCGTGGCGGGGCAAGGTTTCGATGAACTGGGGATTCTCGGCCGAGTCGCCCAACGCCTGCCGGAGTTTCTTGACCGCATGGTTCAGGCTGTCGTCGAACTCGACGAACGTGTCTGCGGCCCACAAGCGGGCGCGCAATTCGTCCCGGGTGACCACTTCTCCGGGGCGTTCGACCAGGGAGCGTAACACTTCGAAGGCTTTGGGCGGGAGAGGGACTTTCTGACCGTCTTTGTGGAGTTCGCCCGAGGTTAGGTCCAACTCGAAGTCGCGAAAACAAATTCGTGGCGGAGATTGGACAGGAAAGGGCACGGCGCCGTCCTTCTTAGCGCGAAGTCTAGCACAAACCTATTGAAAAGACTGCGATTGCGCGGCATGGAAGCGGATGTTGCGTTTTTCCGCTGTCCACGGATTCAGCGAGATTTCATGCAACGGTCAGCCGCCGTTCATTTCAAAAACGCTGGGCGCGTGCAAGGCTCGCACAAGTAACAGCAGTGTGCAGGATCAAAGAAATCGACGAAATCTAACCTATGGAGGTTTGACCATGAAACGGAAAAGCGTTGTTGCATTGACCTTTGTGTTCGCTTTAGCATTCGCACTCGTCCTTCTCATTGTGCCCGTGCAGGCGCAGCAGAGCTGCAAGGCATTTCACGCGTTCGTGCAAGGCAGCCTGCCCACTTCAAATCAGTTCGCGCCTACAGACACATGGGGCGGCCCGATCTTTGTCAACCTTGGCGGCGATTTCCTCCAAGGCGGATTGTCGGGCAACGATGGGACCGAGTACCCACACGGACCGGTTTCGATCTTTAAAGGCGGGGAATATAAGCTCTGCTTGACGTCCGCGGCTGCGTGGGGCGGACCGAATGACTGTTCGGACAGTTTCACCTACGAAGTCCCTCGGGCCGTCGTCATCTGGCCTGCCGGGAAATTGTTAGGCAGCTATAAGGCGACTGCGAATGTTGTGAAAGGAACGGGTAGATTCGCGTCTGCTTCGGGACAGCTGGAAATCGAAGGCCCATTCATCCTTTGGACCGATCCCAACAGTCCGTTTGGGGTGAGCGGACGATGGAACGGTGAATTCAAGGGCAGAGTTTGCGGCGTCCAGTAATCACGCTCTCGCCGCATTCTCGGCCTCAGCTGGGTGCCCCACCCTTACGTCGGTCTTTTCGACGTTAGGGTGGGATTCCACAACGGCGTGAAGCGTGGGGTTTTATCGTCGCCATGGGCAGCTCGACTACCCAATCTCCTCTGGCCACCGCTGGGCGCCGTGCAACACGCGCAAAATCCGAACAACGTCGAAAGCGACGCGATAAGCGCCAATGTAGGGCGTGCGGGCAATGACCAGTTCCCGCGTTCCCTCGACACGCCCAGGACGACCGCTTTCCGGGAATCGCGCCAGAGCCTCAACCTGCACGCGGATGCGCTCATCCACGGTAATGGCGGCTTGTGGGCTGTGCGCTTCGATGTAGTCGAAGATCGCGTCCCGGTCGGCCTGCGCGAAATGAGACCACTCCACTCGCATGGGCTGTCGCACCTCGATCATCGCGTTTTGACTATCGCACCTTGCGCAGCGCGGCGGCTCGCCGCCGGGAGAAGTGCGCTTCAACCTTCTTGTGCGGGATGCCGGGACGTGGATCGTCCAGCGCTTCCCGCACCTTAGCGCGGAACCACGCATCATGTTCGGCGTTATTGGTCAATGCGAATGGAAGCTCGCCCTCGTTGGCGGTTCGAGTCAACAGAATGCGTACCGCATCCGAGATGGTGATCCCCAACTTTTCCAGCACCACCGCCGCGCGCTCTTTCACGGCGGGATCGATCCGCGTTTGCACCAATGCGTTCGCAGGCATGAGAAAGGCTCCTTCGCCTCTATTGTACTTCAATTGAATTACGCCGTCCGAGGGAAGAATTAAAGACTGGCGCGCTAGGCGCTGCGCTTGGCGGCGCGGCTGGACAATGTCTTCGGCTGCCTTTCCGACCACCGGCCCAGGCGGAATCTTTTTTCATAACCTGTCAACTTATTGGAAATGGCCACGGCCAGATTGCCGCTGCTGTCACAAGTATAGGTTTCCTCAACCACAAAGTTCGCCGTTGCAGGGGTTCGGCTCACCGGCACGGCGGCCAGGTCGGAACGGCCTTCCAGGCCGGAATCGAAGGGGAATCGAATGTCGTCCCAATCGGTAATTTCGCCGACCGGCCGGCCGTCCTCGGCCAGCCGCGCGCATTCCAGATAACGGAAATGGCCGACGTTGTGGGCCGGACGGTAAGAACGCACGCTCCGCAGCGGCGGCTGCTTGGGGCTCGGCAACTCGGTGCCGCGGGAAAACACCAGATCGAACACGACGCCGCGTCCTTCGTCCGCCTCTCGCCACAATCCGAAATTTCGCATAAACCGGTCGTGCAGGACGTAACCGGAATGAGTATCGGCCCGGATCGCGAGTCCGATGGCGGTCGCCGACCGCATGTAGGACGAGCGCCGCACCCGCCTGCCATAACTCTCGCGCAGTATGCGCGCCACCGGTGGCAGCTCCGAACCGCCGCCCGTAACGTAAAGCGAATCGATCGGGCGCTGGGGCGGAAGCGCCAGAAGTTCATCCACGACCCGGCGTGTCGACTCGATCAGCGGCCGGCAACGATCGTAAAACACGCTGGTAGTGACCGATACCTCGCGCCAGTTCGCCCGGACGCGTTCGAGATCGACGGAGAGTTTGCGCGTGTTGGGACTGAGCGCTTCCTTGCGCTCGCGGCACTCGTCCAGGAGAACGAACCACTCCGCGGCGGAGAGGCTGATCTTTTCCTCGAGAGAGATCGCGGCGGCCTCCAGCGCCAGCTCCGCGAGAATCTCGTCAAAGTCGTCGCCGCCCAAGGTTGGAATGCCGTCGGAGGCAACGATGGAGTGCTCGCCGTCGCCCAGTTCGATCAGCGAAGCGTCAAAGGTGCCGCCTCCCAAATCGTAGACCAGGAGCCGGCCCGCGGATCGGCTCTTGCGGTTCATCAGGTCGCGGTGGGCAAATTCAACCGCTGCCGCCGAGGGTTCATTCAGCAGGCCCAGAACCTCGAAGCCCGCCTCGCGAGCCGCTTCGGTGGTAAGAAAGCGCTGATTGCTGTTGGCATTGGCCGGCACTCCCAGCATGGCTTCCAAGGGCTTGTTGCCATCGTCGGGCAAGGTGGAATGCTCGCGCAGTTGCACCCGCAAAGCCGCCATCATTTCCCGCAATAGTTGCCGGACTTCAAAAGACTGGCTCCCGATTTTGATGCGAGTCTCGGGACCGGCGTCCTTCAAACAGCGCTTCAGAGAGCGAACGATGGTCCAGCCCGCCTGCCCCTGCACCAGCCAGGCGTTCCATCCGTAAAGGCGCGTTTCTCCCCGGACAGCCACGAGCGGCGGAAACCAGTCCCGCGAGTTCCCATCCGGGCCTTCGAAGTTGATGAGGGGATAGTTGCCGCGATCCACGGCCGCAACTACAATGCGGGTCGTACCAAAATCGATGCCAATCTTCACAGCGAAACAAACTCCGTTCTGAACCAATACCCGGGTCACGGACCAAGCTGAGTCCGCGACATGGCTTCAGTATAAACCAGTGAAGCGGCGGAGCTTGCGGCAGTGGCGAAGAGGGCATGGGTCGGTTAGCAAGCCGCCGACGCAAGCAAGTGTTGTGGGTTATACACGCTCGGTCCATTGCCGTTGTTCGTTGACTGCCGGAGGCCGCGTCCGTAACATGAAGCGACCGGAGGCCGGGCATCTCCCGAATGATTGGCCAGACCATCTCGCACTACAGCATCGTCGAAAAACTTGGCGGCGGCGGCATGGGCGTGGTCTATAAGGCAGAGGACACCCGGCTTCATCGCTTCGTCGCGCTCAAGTTTTTGCCGCCAGAAGTTGCCCGCGATCCGCAGGCGCTGGCCCGCTTCCAGCGCGAGGCGCAGGCCGCATCAGCGCTCAATCACCCGAACATCTGCACCATCTATGACGTCGGCGAGCAAGATGGCAACGCCTTTATCGTCATGGAGTATCTTGACGGGCTGACGCTGAAGCAGCGCATCACTGGTCGTCCGCTGGAAACCGAACTGATTCTGTCGCTCGCCATCGAGATCGCCGATGCACTGGACGCCGCTCACGCCAAAGGGATCGTTCATCGCGACATCAAGCCTGCGAATATTTTTGTCTCCGACCGCGCACACGCCAAGATTCTGGACTTTGGGCTGGCGAGAGTGATACCTGTGCTTGCCAATGCCGGAGCAGATGCGGTGGTGGCACAATCCACTCTGTCGCTGGAAGAGCACTTGACCAGTCCGGGAACGACGTTGGGAACGGTCGCTTATATGTCTCCTGAGCAGGTTCGAGGGAAGGAACTCGACGCCCGCACCGACCTGTTCTCGTTCGGGGCAGTTCTTTACGAGATGTGCACGGGCATGCTTCCGTTCCGAGGGGACACTTCGGCGCTGATCTTCGAGTCGATCATGAATCGAGCACCCGTTCCTCCAGTTCGGCTGAATCCCGACGTGCCACCCAAGCTAGAGGAGATCGTCAACAAGGCTCTGGAGAAAGACCGCAATCTACGCTACCAGCACGCCTCGGAGATGCGAACCGACCTGCAACGGCTTAAGCGGGACACGGAATCGGGGCGTGTGGGGACGGGCGACTCGCCCGTCCACGGCTCACGTGGGGACAGCCGCCCTCGGCTGTCCAGCCGAGCGAAGCTCGGCGGCTACATTGCAGCCGCAGTGTTGATCACTGCCCTGCTCGCCGGCGGGCTTTACTATCAGTCGCGTCAGCAAAGCAAGCGCCTGACCGACAATGACACCATCGTCCTCGCCGACTTCGACAACAAGACGGGCGATGCGATATTCGACGACACGCTGAAGACGGCGCTCAACGTCTCCCTGCGACAATCGCCTTTCTTGAGTGTGCTCTCCGATCAGCAAGTGGCGGAGACCTTGAAATTGATGACCCGTCCTGCGGACACGAAGCTAACGCCCGCAGTGACCCGCGAGCTTTGCCAGCGGGCGGGAAGCAAGGCTTACATTGCGGGAGCGATTGGCAGTCTAGGCAGCGAATATGTGCTGGGGTTGAAGGCGGTGAATTGCCAGAGCGGAGATACGCTGGCGGAGGAGCAGGTGACGGCGGCGTCCAAGGAGAAGGTGCTGGACGCGCTGGGCGAGGCGGCATCCAAGTTGCGCACTGAGTTGGGCGAATCGCTGGCGACGGTGCAGAAGTTCGATGTACCGCTTGAACAGGCCACTACGTCTTCGCTCGAAGCTTTGAAAGCCTACAGCCTCGGCTTGAAGGCGTTTAACGAGAAAAGCCCGGCCGCATCCTTGCCTTACTTTCAACACGCCGTTGAGCTTGATCCGAATTTTGTATTCGGCTACTCGCTTTTGGGCACCGCCTACCTCTATCTCGGCGAGTCTGTGCGGAGTCGCGAGTATCTAACTAAGGCATTCCAGTTGCGGGAGCATGCCAGCGAATATGAGAAGCTGGCGGTCACAGCCGTCTACTATCAGGTTGTAACCGGGGAACTGGATAAAGCGGCCCAGATATTACAGGAGATGATGGATAGCTACCCACGGGACGCCATGCCATACGCCATTTTGGGCACCGTGCTCGCCTCACAGGGGCAGTATGAAAGAGCCGCGGAGATCGAGAGGCAAGCCGTGCGCCTTGCACCGGATGTGCTGGATTGGTACCAGTTTCTCGCCACCTACACCCTTGCGTTACAGCGTCTTGACGAAACGCGGCAGATCATTCACGAGGCGAATGCGCGAAAATTAGACGGTTCAACATTACACACCAATCTTTATGCTCTGGCCTTCCTCGGAGGGGACTCCGTGGCGATGGCGGAACAGCAACAATGGTTCTTGGACAAGCCCGAGGTCGAGAACGCTGGACTGGCGCTCGCATCCGACACAGAGGCGTATGGCGGTCACCTGCGGAAGTCGCGGGAACTGACCAAACGGGCTGTGGACTCCGCAGTGCGGACTGACCAAAAAGAAAATGGGGCGTTCTATCTGGCGATTGCTGCCCAGCGGGACGCCGCTTATGGCAATGCTGTGGAAGCGCGACAGTTAGCGGCAGAGGCTTTGAAGCTTGCTCCCGCGAGTCAGGGTGCCGAGAGCGAAGCCGCGCTTGCGTTTGCCATGGCGGGCGATACAGCAAGAGCCGAGTCCTTGGCGCAGGACTTAGGGAAACGGTTTCCGCTGGACACGCAAATGCAGTCGCTTTGGCTGCCAACGATTCACGCACAAATGGCGCTGGACAGAAAGAACCCGGCTTCCGCCCTGAATACCCTGCAAGCGACCACACGCATCGAGTTGGCCGGTTCCTGCCTCCATTCGGTGTATGTACGTGGAGAGGCGTACTTGGCTGCCGGACAGGGCGGTGCTGCTGCCGCCGAGTTTCAGAAGATTCTCGACCACCGCGGTATTGTCTGGAACTGCTGGACGAGAGCGTTGGCGCATCTGGGCGTGGCTCGTGGGAACGCTCTGCAGGCGAGAACCTCGCAAGGAGCGGATGCCGATGCCGCCCGCACTCGGGCGCTCGCCGCCTACAAGGATTTCCTTACGCTCTGGAAAGATGCCGACCCCGAAATCCCCATCCTGAAGGAAGCCAAAGCGGAGTACGCAAAGCTGCACTAACTGGAGCCGCGACCATGATGAAAAATCTGCCGCTGTCGAAGGTCTACCAGTTGCTCGAACCGGGTCCGGTGGTCCTGCTGACGACCGCCCGCAAGGGCCGCGCCAACGTCATGACGATGTCCTGGCATATGATGGTCGAGTTTGAGCCGCCGCTGATTGCCTGTGTCGTCAGCAACGCTAATTACAGCTTCGCCGCATTGCGGGCGACGAAAGAGTGCGTGATCGCCATTCCGGCGCTGAAACTGGCGCCCAAAGTCGTGGAAGTCGGCAACTGCTCGGGCCGGGACGTGGAGAAGTTCGAGAAATTCGGTCTGACGCCGGTGCCAGCCGAGCGCGTAGCGCCGCCTCTGGTGGCTGAATGTTTCGCCAATCTCGAATGCAAGGTGGCCGATACCGGTTTCGTCAATCGCTACAATCTCTTCGTCCTTGAAGTGCTCAAGGCCTGGATCGATCCGGCGCAAAAGAATCCGAAGACCATCCACCATCACGGATACGGCAAGTTCGTTGTGGATGGCGAGACGATCAAGCTGAAGTCAAGAATGCGGTAATCGGCACAAGTCAAGAACGACCTATGCCTTTCCCGTTTCCGCGAATTGCTTGAGCTTTTCGACTACGTCTCGCGATGGTTGTCCTTGAAGGTTCGCGGCTTCAGCCCCTGAGACCGCTACTTCACCCGCTCCAGCGTGAACACTTCTTTCATTTCTTTGCCGTGATCGAGGAAAACCCATTCTTCGCTGTGGTGATCGGCGTCAGGTACTGTGATGGTCAAACGCTGCATGTGTCCGTCGCCGGGGCCGATGTTGGTGCCGTCGAAGAATTCGAAGCTGACCGATTTCGCGTCCGACGAAATGACCTTCATGCGCGGCTGGTTGCCGGCTCCGCAGTAGTGGGTCATCAGAAGGCGGTCGCCATCCATATGAAACATGGTGATCATGTTTTCGGGACCATGACCGTGAATCTCGCTCATCAGCGCGGAGCCGCCGGCAGTCATGCGGAAGGTGATTTGAAGGTGGCCCTCAGAGTTCTTCGCCGGCGCCCAGTTCCCTTCCAAGCCCTTGAGGAGGTCGAACGACTTGTGCCCATCCGACTCGGCCACAACCAAGCTGGCGGAGAGGACAACGATCAAGGTTGCGGCGATGGTGGCGATGTTGCAGGTTAGCTTGCGAAATTGCTTCATAAGACTCCTCCGTAGATTTATTTGTGCTTGCTGCGTGCTTTACTCGGGACCTTACCTGCGACCTTGCCCATTTCGCGGGCGTGCTCCTGTTCGACAAACCATCTCAAATTGCTCAAATTTGCAGCCCAGAACCTTCGGTATCGCTCTAACCAGAAATCCACCGCTTCGAGCGGCCTGGGGTTGAGCCGATAAAAATGGTGGCGTCCGCGGCGGGATGGCACCACCAGCCGCGCCTTGTGCAGCTGCCGCAGGTGTTTGGAAATCGCGGGGCGGGAAATGGGAAAAATGGCGGCGATTTGCCCAACCGACAGCGGTTCCCCGCGCAAAAGATCGAGTACGGCGAGGCGGGTGGGATCGGCCAGCGCGTGGAAGGTGACCACGGGCAAATATTTCTGCGGCAAATATGTAACCGAACGGTTGCGCATAAGGAATCATGCGAAACTATACGGTTACACGTTAAGTCGCGTCAAGAGGAAAATTCGGGTTGCCGCGCCCCAGCTTTTCGCTGAGGTGCGCCGCGATCAATTTGCCGTGGAAGCGCCCGTTCTCAATAAAGATTTCATTCGTCTTCGATCCGGCGACGATGACTCCGGCGACGTAAATTCCCGGAACATTCGATTCCAGGTTTTCGGGATCGCAGACGGGACGCATCTGTTCGGAGGAAAGTTCGATCCCGACGCTGCGCAGGAAATCGTAGTCGGGATGGTACCCGGTGAGAGCGAATACAAAATCGTTTTTCAGGCGAAGCGACCCGGTCGGAGTTTGCAGCGCCACGTAATCGCCGCCAATCTCCTGCACCGTGCTGTTGAAGTGCGCGCCGATTTCGCCAGCCTTGATGCGGTTCTCGATGTCGGGGCGCACCCAATATTTGACGTGTTCGTGCATCTGCGGTCCGCGATGGACAAGCGTGACCCGCGCGCCATGCCGCCACAAATCCAGCGCCGCCTCAGCCGCCGAATTCTTGCCGCCGATCACCACCACGTCGGTGTCGAAATAAGGATGCGGCTCCCGGTAGTAGTGGAAAACTTTGTCCAGGTCTTCGCCGGGGATATCGAGTTGGTTGGCGAGATCGTAATAGCCGGTGGCGAGCACGATCTTGCGCGCACGGTAATCGTGAATGGCGTTGTGCCGGTTGGTTGCAGTGACACGAAAGTTACCGTCCTCACCCGTGATGGTCTTTACCCATTCGTACTGGCGCATGTGCAACTGAAAGTGCTCGGCGACTCGGCGGTAATATTCCAGCGCTTCAAGCCGGGTGGGTTTCGCCAGGGAGGTGGTGAATGGAACGTTCCCAATCTCGAGCAACTCGGCCGTGGTGAAGAAGACCATGTTGTTCGGGTAGTGATAGATGGAATTGACGACGCATCCCTTATCGATGATGAGGGCCTTAAAGCCAGCCTTGTGGGCCTCGATGGCGCAGGCCATGCCGGTGGGGCCAGCGCCCACGACCAGGACGTCAGCCCAGGAGTCAGGCCGCGACTGCGATTGAGTGCGGGGCAGAGTTTCGGGAATCTGTTCGACGGACACGGATTTAAGGCCTTTGTCGCGCGGGATACAAACTGACAATTTTAGCACCGGACGGTGCGAGCGTCGCGCGCCTGATTCCCTACTTCTTCACGCCAACGGAGACTCCATCGCGAATGGGCAAGATGGTCGTAAACAACTCCTTCGATTCGCACATCAGTTTGTTGAATTCGAGGATGGCTTTGGTTTCGGCGTCGGGTTTGGGCTGGCTGGAGCTTGCCGCTCCAGAGAACGTTATCCGAAATAAAAAGGCCGCCCCTCTTGAGGCGCGCGAGCGCTAAACGAAAGACGCGCGGGTAGTCGGTTTTATCCACGTCGTTGAAGATGATGTCATAGGGTTCCTTCTGCTCCGAAAGAATTTCGAGCGCGTCGCCGACACGAACCGTGATGCGCTGGCTGACGCCGGCACGATCGAAGTAGCGCCGGGCCTTTTCGGCGCGCTTGGGGTCGCCATCGGTGTAGACGACGCGTCCGCCTTCGCCCACCGCGCGCGCCCACCAGATGGTGGAATAGCCGATGGCTGAGCCCATCTCGAAAACTTTCTTTGCGCCGCTGATGGCGGCCAGTTGATAAAGCACGCGAGCAACGGCGGGGCCGACGATGGATACATCGTTCTTGCTGGCGTCGTCTTCCATCTCGGTGAGAACTTCGTCGCGCGCGGGAAGCATGGCGTACAGGTAGTCTTCGACTTCAGGAACGGTAACTCCGCCCATGCGCCAGCCGGGGTTTACGGGTTGGTTGGTCATGTTGCTCCTTGCACTGCAAAGCTTCTTGGTGGAGAGCCGGGCGTCCCCGCCCGGCTGACGGGCGGGACGCCCGTCGCTCCACCGTATAGCTCATCGCGCTACCACGTTTATGAGATCGTCTGCCCGGGTTTCATTTCCAGCACTTCCACGTCCGGCACGAGTTTCTGCAATTCGCCGGGCGTTCCCGTCAGCAGCGGAAACGTGCCGAAGTGCATGGGGATGACCGTTTCCGGCTGCAGCAGTTTACAGGCATAGGCCGCTTCGCGCGGCGACATGGTGAAATGGTCGCCGATGGGCAGCAGGGCAATCTTCGGCGCGTACAGGTCGCGTATGATGGCCATGTCGCTAAAGACGTTGGTATCGCCCGCGTGGTACAGCTTCACTCCGTTCGAAAACTCGAGCACGTAGCCGCAGGCCTCGCCGCCGTAGACGATCTGGTCACCATCCTGAATGCCGCAGGAATGCACCGCGTGAACCATGGTGATCTTCACCCCCGCGACGGTTTGCGTGCCGCCTTTGTTCATGGGCGCGATTTCTTTGACACCTTTCCTCTGCAGCCACAAGCAGAGCTCGAAGATACCAACCGCGATCGGATTGAGCTTCTTGCCCACCTCGACTGCGTCCCCGATGTGATCGCCATGCCCGTGGGTGCAGACGAGCACGTCGGCTTGCTTGACATTCTTTTCGCTCTCCGGGCACTTGGGATTGCCGGCAATCCACGGATCGATGTAGAGGGTCTTCCCTTCCGGCGTCTGGACGCGGAAGGTAGCGTGGCCCAGCCATGTGAGTTGGATTCCTTTAAGATTCACGAAACCCTCCTGGAGTAACTTGCGAACTAGAAATTTTAGTGACTTGGGAAAAAGCGCGCAACGAGCGAGTGCATCTGCTAAGAAATCGGCGCTTGGTCCGCCGGCGCTTTCGTGAACCACTCGTCGAACCACTCCAGCGTGCGCAAGATGTAATCGTGGAAGTTGACGGGCTTTACGAACAGGTGCCCTTCGTTGGGATAGACAACCAGCTTGGCCGGCACCTTCATGATCTTTAGCGCGTGCCACCATTCCACCGATTGTTCCGTCGGCACTTCGCCATCGCGATCGCCTGCCACGATGAGGGTTGGCGTCTTCACCGCCTTGACGAAGCGTATCGGCTCGCTCTTGGCGTATACGGCGGGATCGTCATACACGGACGCACCGAAGAACGGCAGCAGCCACTCGTCGATATCGTTCAGGCCGTAGTAACTGAGCCAGTCGCAGATCCCGGCCCCCGCGACCGCTGCGGCAAAGCGCTCGGTCTGGGTCTCGGCCCACATGGTCATATATCCGCCATAGCTGTGCCCCCACAGGCCGATGCGCGCAGCGTCGATCGGATACTCCTTGGAGACGGCATCGATGCCGGCCATGATGTCGCGATAATCCCCGCCGCCAAAATCCTTGACGTTCGCTTGCGTGAACGCCTCGCCTTGTCCATAGCTGCCGCGTGGATTGGGACAGAAAAGAAAGTAGCCCATCGCGGAGGCGGAGCCGGTGAAATCGGCCTCCCAGCGAGACACGCACGCACCGGACGGGCCGCCGTGCACGGCTACTACGAGCGGATATGTCTTGCCCTGCGTGAAATCCTTGGGAAACATAAGCCAGCCTTGGACGCGTGTGCTTCCGTTCATCCAGTGAAGATTGCGCATTGCGCCCCAGGCAGGCTGAATGCCGCTGTTCAGGCGGGTGATCTGCTTCCAGTTGCCAATGGGTCCCGCCCAGACTTCGGGAGGAGTGCTGGCGGATTCGCGAACAAAGGCAGTTACCGATCCGTCGCGTGAGAAGGCGCCTCCCGGTTGCCACCCGTCCAGTGTCGCTAGTTCTTCGCCCGTCCACAGCGTCTGGACGTCGCCACCGGCCATGCTCACGCTGCCGAAACCGGAATTTCCATCGACATTTTCGGAGAAAACGATGCGGCCGGGAGACGCCCACGCCAACGAAGACGGAGATGCCTTAAGGTTTGGAGTGATATTCTGCGCAGTGCCGCCGTCGATAGAGACGATGAGGATATTGCCGCCAGTGGAGCCTTCGTCGCTCATGAGGCCCTCGATCACGGCCACATTCTTGCCGTCCGGCGAGACGTGCGGGTCCGCGAGCTGCCATTTGGGCGCGTAGATCTTGCGCATCGCGCCAGTTTGGGTGTCTATGCGATAGAGGCGCGCGATATACCAATTCGCATCGCCGGAGCCGTACGCCGCCGTGGCTACCCATGCCGCTCCGTCGGGAGTCCAGTCGTATTCATAGATGTACACGTCGGCAGGCGTGACCTGCGCCATGTGGTTCGTACTTAAGTTGATGGTGGCAAGGCGCTGCTCGTAAATGTGGTCGTCAATAACTCCCGCGAGCGGGGTCATCGGCTGCAGTGGGCCAGCCACGCGGGGGAGGCCCTCAATAAACAGGATCGCCAAGTTCGCTCCGTTGGGAGAAAAACGAGGCGTCTGGGCGTAGCCTTTTAATTCCGTCCGCTTTGTCGGAGCGCTACCGTCGATGGCCGAGGTCCAAACTTGAGCTGCCGGAACGTCCCCCGGCAAATCAGCGAGGAATGCGAGCTGTTTGCTGTCCGCTGACCATGTGACCTCACGCAGCGGAAGCTTGCCTTCCACGGAGATCTCACGGAGAGAGCCGCCGCCTACGGCTGTCACCGTGAGCTGTCCATCGGCAATGTAGGCAACCTGAGTTCCATCGGGAGAAAGTGCAACCTGATCGATCGTTTTCGCGTGCGGCATGGAGTCGAGCACGGCTGCGGCACGAGAGGGCGCAGGATGCTGATCCTGCGCCAGAAGAGGAACGCAGTGGAGTGAGGCTGCGAGCGCGCAAAACAGCGCGCCGAACAGAACGCGGGACTTCGCCCCTGATTTCATGGCCAATGAGTGTACCTAATTTCAAATCCTAATTTCAAATCATTCCAGTTGCACCGAAACTCGTGTATACAATGGTGCTCGATGCCCGAACTTAAAGTGCTGCTGTCCCGCGAAGCCATTGCCAAGCGAGTCGCCGAGCTGGGAGAAGAGATTGCGCGCGATTTTCGCGGCCAGTCGATTATCTTTGTCGGCGTTCTCAAAGGCGCGGCCATTTTTTTGAGCGATCTTGCGCGTCAGGTTCCGCTCGATGCCACCTTCGACTTTATCGGAGTTGCGAGTTACGGAAACCGCCCCACCGCCAAAGAAGACCCGGCGGGCCACGCGGCGTGGGATTCGCTCGGCGAAGTCCGCTTGACCAAAGACATGGATCAGTCGCTGGCGGATCGAAACGTGATTCTCGTCGAAGACATTCTCGACACCGGGCTGACGCTAAACTACATTTCGAAGCTGGTCGAGGCGCATCAACCAAGGTCGCTGCGCATTGCGGCCCTGCTGGACAAGCCTTCACGCCGCAAGCTGCCGATTCAGGTGCAATACATCGGCTTCACCATCCCCGATGCCTACGTGGTTGGCTACGGCCTGGACTATGCGGAACGGTATCGCAATCTTCCGGATATCTGCGTGCTCGAAAATTTGTAATTGGTAATTGTGAGAACCTGCGTTGTTGATTTTCAAATTACCAATTACAAAATTACCAATTACAAATGAACTATGATGGAGCTTGTGAAAACGATCGCCTCGCCAACGGGACGCGCTTCCGAGGTGGACCCCCTCCTGCTGGAAGTGGCCGACGTGGTGAACACCACGCTCGACCTGGAAACCACCCTGCGGCGCGTGGCGGAACTGGTACGCAAGGTCATCGACTACGAAATCTTTGCCATCCTGTTGCTCAACGAGCAGCGCCAGGAATTGTACGTCCGCTTCCACGTGGGATATCCGCCGGGAGTCGCCGAGCGGTCGCGCGTGAAAGTGGGCCAGGGCGTTACCGGACGCGCCGCCGAGACTCGGCAGGCAGTGCTGGTCGCCGATGCGACGCAGGAAGATTTCTACATTGAGGCCCTGCCCAACGTCCACTCGGAGCTGGCCATCCCGCTCATCGTGAAGAACCGGGTGATTGGCGTGATCGACATTGAGGCGCGCGAAAAGGGTTACTTCACCGAAGAGCACAAACGCCTGCTGACGCTGATTGGGTCGCGCATGGCGGTGGGCATCGAAAACGCGCGGCTGCACACGCGCATGATGCGCCAAGCCCGCACGCTGCTGCTGCTGAACGAGATTGCGCGCGAGCTCACGTCGATTCTGAACCTGGACGAACTACTCAGGCGCATCGCCGAGTTGCTCAACCGGCTGATCGAGTACCAGATGTTCGCCATTCTGCTGGTGGATGAGACGGGAGAAAAACTACAGCACCGGTTCGCGCAGCGCTTCGAGGAGAGACTGCATCTGAAGCACGACATCCCGCTGGGCCGCGGAGTGGTGGGGTACGCCGCGCAGGCCAAGGAAGCGGTCCTGGTGCCCGACGTCGCCAGGAGTGACCGCTACATCGCGGTGAATCCGGAGACGCGCTCGGAACTGGCGGTGCCGCTGATCTACCAGGACAAAGTAATCGGCGTGCTCGATCTGGAGCACACGCGTCGCGGCTATTTCACCGAAGACCACAAGCGGACCCTGACCACGCTCGCGGCGCAGCTTGCCATCGCCATCGAGAACGCGCGCTTGTACGAGCAAATTGCCCGGCAGGAGCAACGGCTGGAGCGCGATCTGGCGCTGGCGCGCGAACTGCAGTTTCGCTTGCTGCCGCATTCGCTGCCCAAAATGCAGCATCTCGACGTCGAGGCGAAATTTGTTCCCGCCCGCGCCATTGGCGGCGATCTCTACGACTTTCTTCCCTATTCGTTGTCGCGGCTGGGGATCGCGATTGGAGACGTGAGCGGCAAAGGCGCGCCGGCTGCCATTTATGCCGCGCTGGTCAGCGGCATTCTGCGTTCTCATGCGCCGATTGAGCCGGGCCCGGCGGAGATGCTTTCGGCGGTGAATCTTTCGCTCGCGGAACGCCGGATTGCAGCCCAGTTTGTGTCGATCATCTACGCCGTGTGGGACGACGAGCGGCGGACGCTGCTGGTGGCGAATTCGGGCTTGCCGCGGCCTATCCATTGTCATGACGGCAAGGTCGAGTTTATCGAGGCGACGGGGCTGCCGCTGGGATTGTTCGACGAAGCCGACTACGACGAATTCAGTTTCAAGGCCAAGCCGGGAGATCTGTTCGTGTTCTACAGCGACGGCATTCTCGACGCGCGCAACCGCAACGGTCAATCGTTTGGGCCGGAGCGGGTGGAAGCGATCGTTGCCGGCTGCGCGGCCAAGTCGGCGGCCTGCGTGGTCAACGAGATCTTCAAGGCGGTTACCGAGCACGCCGCTGGCGTGGATACGTTCGACGATCAGACCGTGGTCGCCATCAAAGTGAAAGCCGGTCCGGGCAAACGCAAGTGAAGCCAGCGCGTCCATCGCAAGCGGATGAGGATGGAGGAACCTTAGTGGAGAGCCGGACGTCCCGCCCGGTTGGACGAGCGAAAGCCTGCCCTGAGCTTGCCGAAGGGACGCCCGTCTCTCCACCGCATTTACAGCGACTCCAGAAAATTCGTCACTGCCCGCAACACCGGCTCGGGCTGCTGGATGAACAGCGCGTGTCCCAGGTTGCGAAACTTCACATGCGTGTGATGCGGCAACAGGCGCGTGGCCAGCGCAACATCCGCGTCGGACATCAGGCCGCCTAATTCCGGGGCGCCCTGCAGAAGCAGCGTTGGACAAGCGATTCCGCGCAACACGGCCTCGCCGTCCCAGCCTTCGAGCGACGATCCGTCGAGCGTCATGTCGTAAGTGTCCGGGTCGGCCTGCTGCACCGAGCGCGCCCAGGAGAGCAGGTAGGCTTCATCGTTGCCCGGAAGTTGGCGGATGGCGACGGACTCATCAGTGCCCGGAACTGGCAGCAAAATTCTGCCGATGCCGTCTGCAATCTGCTCGACGGAGCCGCCCTTGCGCGCCAGATCGCGTAGTCCCGAGAAGAGCGCCGTGTACATCGGGTTGCGAAGCTGCCGGATGACGATCAGGTTGTCGCCGAGAATCAGGGCGCGCACCAGTTCCGGATGATGCGAAGCGACCCACATGGCGAGCATGCCGCCGAGCGAATGTCCAAAGAGCACAGCGGGGGCGGCAACACGCTCGAGCAGAAGGCAAGCGATATCTTCAGAATATTGCGGGCCATGGTATCCGCGAGCCACGCGCGAGGACTTGCCATGGCCGCGCAGGTCAGGCGCGAAGATGTGCCAGCGCAGGCTCAGCGCGGGAATCACCGGCATAAATACCTGCCAGCGCCGGCCGAGTCCATGCAGCAGCACGAGCGGAGGCCCATGGGCAGGGCCTTCGGCGTAGTTCAAGCGAACCTCGCCGGTGTCGAATGTGCGCTCGACAAGGCCTGGATGATTTTCGCTCACAACCTTCTCGCTCACAACACTCAGCGGCTCGCGGCGCCGGCGTCGTAAGTCAGTTTGCCGCCGACCCAGGTCTTGAGAACCTTGACTTCGCGGATCTTCGCGGGATCGATACTGAGCACATCGTCATTCAGCAACACCATGTCGGCAAGTTTCCCCGCGCTGATCGAACCTTTTTCGTTCTCCTGAAATTCGGCGTAGGCCGAACCCATGGTGTAGGCCTCAATCGCTTCTTTTATGGTCAATTTTTGCTCGGGGAACCATCCATTCGGATTCTTGCCATCGAGGGTGGCGCGGGTTGTGGCCGCGTAAAGAGTAAGCATGGGGTTGAGCGGCGCGACATTCCAGTCCGTGCCCAATGCGAGGCGAACGCCGTGGTCAAGGAATGTGCGGAAGGCGTAGGTGCGGCTGGAGCGGTCGTGCCCGATGCGGCGCTCAGCCCAGCGGCCGTCGTCGATGGCGTGATAGGGCTGCACGGAAGCGATCACGTGCAGTTGTGCGAAGCGGTCGAAGTCCTTGGCCGCCATGTGCTGCGCGTGCTCGATGCGCCACCGCCGGTCGCGGCTGCCATGCTCCTTTTCGATTTCGCCATAAATGTCGAGGATCGCCGAAATTCCAGCGTCTCCGATGGCGTGCGTGCAAAGCTGCAAGCCAGCGGCATCGGCCCGCATCATACGATCGCGCATCAGGGAGATGGGATGCATCTCGTCCGAGAGCAGGCCGCGATTGCCGGGCTGGTCCGAGAGAGGTTCGAAAAAATACGCTGTGGCCGAACCGAGCGAGCCATCCGCGTAGGCCTTCACCGCGCCGATGCGCAGATACGGACCGCCAAACGCCCGCCGGATGCCGATCTTCACCTGGTCGTCCACCTGCGTGATCAGCGGCGCCGCATAGATGCGCGTGGTCAGTTTGCCTTCGTCGAGCAACTCGGAGTAGATCGCGATGTCGGCATAGTCGGGATTCATGTGCTGCACGCTGGTCACGCCGAGCGAGGCGGCGTGTTCGAGCGCGCGCTCGATGGCGTGGCGCCGCTCGGCGTGGCTGGGAGGTGGCACCGCTTTGAACAGCAGATCCTGCGCCGCGTCTTTCAGCCCGCCCGTCGGATTTCCCTGCCGATCGCGGACGATGACTCCGCCTGCGGGATCCGGCGTTTGCGCGGTGATCCCCGCCAGCTTTAAGGCGAGCGAGTTCGCCAGCACCATGTGGCCGTCGTAGCGATCCACAGCCACCGGGGTTTCGGGCGTGGCCGCGTCGATCAGCTCTTTGGTCGGCAGTTCCGCCGGATTCCACTTGGTCTCATCCCAATCGCCGCCAACGAGCCATTTGCCCTTGGCGGTCTTGGCGGCGCGCTCCCCAATGCGGCGGGCAAATTCCTGCTTGCTGGTGGCGTCGTTGAGTTCGACATTGTCGAGCTGCGCTCCACCATCCATAAAGTGCACGTGAGCGTCGTTGAATCCCGGCAACAGACGCTTCCCGGCGGCATCGACCACGCGGGTGTGGGGCCCGCGCCAGGCATCTACCTCATGGCTCGATCCAACGGCAACGATGCGGTCGCCGAGAATGGCGACTGCCTCAGCCTCCGGGTGAGCGGGATCGACGGTCCAGACCCGCGCGTTCTGGATGATGAGGTCAGCGGCTGGTTTCGTTTGCGCGCAGACACACAACGCGCAAACCAGAATGACGGCGAGTTGCAGGAAACCTTGCATCATTTTTCCTCCCGCGGCAAGCCGCGTCTCTACGCCTGAAATTGTCGTCAGCGCTCGCCCCACTTGAGCTTGGTGGCGAGCACTTCGAAAAATGTTTTCTGAAAACGCAGCAGCCTGGCCGGATGTTCCGCCTTGACCGAGCGCACCACATCGCCGTCTCGCATGGACATGCCGACTTGTCCATCGAGACTCAGGTAAGCTTCTTCATCCCCGGTCTTGACGCGGATTTCGATCTCGACCGTGTCGCGCACCACCACCGGGCGGTGCGTCAACCCCTGGGGCGAGACGGGAGTAATAACGAAGGCATCCACATCCGGTTTGAGGATCGGCCCGCCCGCTCCGAGAGAATATGCGGTAGAACCGGTGGGCGTCGCGATGATCAGCGCATCGGCCTTGTAACTGGAAACGAACTCCGAGTCCACGAAAAGCTCGAAGTGATTCAAACGCGCAATGGCGCTCTTGCTCACCACCAGTTCGTTCAAAGCGACGTGCGTGGCGACAGTCTCGCCTCCCCGCACCAGCGAGCAACTCAGCATGGAGCGGCTGTCCACGATGTAGTGCCCCTTCTCGATCGCGTCCAGAGCGGTATACAGATCGGCCAGTGGAACCTCGGTCATGAATCCGAGCGTACCGAGGTTGACGCCGAGAATCAGCGTTCCGGCTCTTGCCACCGCGCGTGCCGCCGAAAGCAGAGTGCCGTCGCCACCGAGCACCAGAGCCAGATCCGGCGACCGCGCGGCCAACTCGCTCCGCGGCATCGCGTCGGACGCCGGGAAATAGGCTGCGCTTTCCCGGTCGACCACCACCGCGTAGTTGCGCTGCTGCAGCCATTTTTCGAGCGCCGGCAGCGCATCGCGCAGCTCGGGACGCTCCGGCTTGGAAATGATGGCAACGGTTTTCGGGCGGGCCGAACTTTGGGGAGCGTTGGACATGTGCTCTGACATTTCTGCGGATATCTCTTCTGCCATCTCTTCCGACGTAGGACTTCCGATTGTACAGAATCACCGGCTGGCTGGCGGCGAAAACTCCGCGTAGAGCAGGAATTCGCGATTGCCATCGCCGCCGCCGCCGAGGATGGGAGACTCGATCCATTCCGTGCGCACGCATCCGAGTTCTCCGAGCGCCGACTCTACCCGGGCCACGGCCGCTCGCTGCGCCGATTCGTCGCGCACGATTCCGCCTTTACCCACCAGTTCCCTGCCCGCTTCGAACTGCGGTTTCACCAGCACCACAATCTGGCGAGGATTGGTTTCATAGATCGGGTTTGGATAGGGCACAAATTCAGCTGTGTCGTCCAAGGCGTGGGAAAATGCGGGCTTTAGCCCCTGAGGGACATCACTTCCGGGCTGAGAGACACTTAGGAGACCCGTTCGCGTCAGGCGAGCGCAAAACGAAGCGGCGCGAATCACCGCCGGCAGCACCAGCGTCGCGGAGATGAAGGACACATCCATGGCGATGAAGTCGACAGGCTCGCCAATGTCGCCATGTTCCAGATAGCGCGCGTTGGTTTTCTCCAGAAGCCGCATGCGCGGATGGTTGCGCAAGCCGAAATCCATCTGGCCATAACCGGTATCCACGGCAATCACCTTGGCGGCGCCGTGCTGCAGCATGCAGTCGCTGAAGCCTCCAGTGGAAGCGCCGACGTCAAGGCAGACCTTGCCATGGAGATCGATTTGCCAGTGCTCCAGAGCTTTTTCCAACTTGAGCCCGCCACGGCTCACGTAGCGGAGATCCTCGCCCAGCAGGCGCAAAACCGGCGATGAGCCGGAGTCAATCAGTGCGCCAGCCTTCTCGATCTTCTGCTCGTTGACCAGAACTTTCCCCGCCAGAATCAGAGCCTGCGCGCGCTCGCGCGATGGCGTAAGCCCACGATCCACAAGCAACTTGTCGAGACGTGTCTTCACCGGAGTATCGAAAAATCGAATCGGCCCGATGCGCCTAGCACCCGATGCAGTGCAGAATGTCGAAAGCGATTGGTTAACAGAAGGTTACAAGAGTAAGTGCCCGTTTTTCCACAAACTTTTCCTCAGTGGTGTTGAAAAGTCAGAAACCCAATCGGGTGATCGGGCCATCGGGAGATCGAAATTCAAAAGCAGAGTAATGTGCAACTCAGATGTCCCGATCACCCGATGGCCCGACGATCTTATCCCGCAACTTCTTCCAGCAACTTTTGGTCGATATCGAAGTTGGCATGGACGTTCTGCACGTCGTCGCAATCTTCGAGCGCTTCCATCAGGCGGATCATCTGCGCCGCATGCTGCCCTTCCAGCTTGATGTAGGTATCCGGAACCATGGCCACGCTCGAAGAAACCGGCGTAATGCCGGCCTTCTTCACCGCCTGCAGCACGTCTTCGTAGGCGTGAACCTCGGTCAGAATTTCCCAATTCTCGCCATCGTCCATCAAATCCTCGCCGCCCACGTCGAGAATGATGTTCATCAGGTCGTCTTCCTTGGCGGCCGACTTGGGAACTATGATGTCGCCCTTCTTGTGGAACATATACGCGACGGCGCCGGCTGCGGCCATGTTGCCGTTGTTCTTGCCGAAGACGTGCCGGATTTCGCTGACCGTGCGATTGCGGTTGTCCGTCGAAATTTCCACGAGCAATGCGACGCCGCCCGGGCCGTAGCCCTCCAGCACGAACTCTTCGTAGGTAAGGCCCGGCAGTTCGCCGGTGCCGCGCTGGATGGCCCGCTTAATGTTGTCGGCGGGCATGTTCTCGGACTTCGCCGCCAGGATCGCCGTGCGCAAGCGCGGGTTCATGTCGGGATCGCCGCCGGATTTCGCGGCCATCGCGATTTCCTTGATGAGGCGGGTAAAGATCTTGCCGCGCTTAGCGTCGAGCGCGCCCTTTTTATGCTTGATGGTTGCCCACTTAGAATGGCCGGACATAGCTGTACCTCATCTCTAGAGAACGAAAATGGCGCTGATTCTCGGAATTATGGATCCGCCCGCGGAGGAAATCACAGATCAGCCTCGACGTAAAACGTTCAGGCGAATTGGAATTATAGCATGGGGGACGGCGCGCCCGTGCTTTCTCCGATGGCGCGGCGGTTGTGGCGTCATCGGCGAGATAACGCCTGGCAGCCAAGGCATGAGGTACCCTTGTGGGGAGTCTCCATGGCCGCGAAAACTCTCGACCACCAACTCACAGAACTCGAAGCCTGCCGCTATCGCTTCGGCCGCAACGAAGCCACTCGCGTCGTGAAGCTGCTGAATCGCCTCGATGCCGCGCGCTTCCCCGACACAGCTTCGCTGATTCGCTTCCACGAAGCGCTGCTTTTCCTGCGCGCCTTCCCGCAAGCGCCCGCCGTGATGCGCGTCACCGAGCGCATTCTGAATCGTTTCCACAAAAAAGTCGAAGCGTTGCGCAAAGCCGGAGCCGACATGGACGTCTTCGACACCTTCGAGGTTTCCGGAATTGCCGGCACGCAAATGGAAGACACGCTCAGCTTCGATGTTGCCAGCTGGCTAATCAAGCGCATGCCCGGCAAAGTTGAAATCGCCTGGGAAAACTACGAGCCCGGACGGCAGTTAGGCAACACCGGCCCGCGCTTCATCCCCTTGCTCGAAGACGATGCGTACGTAGAGGCCGATACGTCGTGGCGCCAATGGCTGGAAGCGGCTGCGGGCGAGTTCAAGAATAGAGCACGCCACGCCGGCGTGGCTGATTCAGCGCTTCGAACAGTTGCCGCTGCCGCCTCAACAAAAAGCCGAGCTCTACGAATCGCTGCGCGTGCCCTTGCGTTGGAATCTCGAGAATTCCGTCATCACGCGAACCCGCAACTGGAAGCCGGTTGCGAGCGTTTTTTACCACAGCGAACCGCTCATCAGCCGCAGCCAGGTATCGCTGGCCGGCGAGTTGGCGCGGCCTCCAGCGCAACTGAAGAAGCTTTCGCGCAAGCGGGGCGAAGAGGTCATAAACCTGATCCGCGAGGTCATGCTGGTGCGCTACCGCGAACTTTACGGCACCACGCTGGGCGATCCGGCGTCGGTAGTGCGCGCCGATGTTGGCCGCGGCGTTTCCATCTATCTCTGGAACCTGCCGCCAGATCGCCGCCTGCCGTTGCGCGCGTATGTCGCGGGATTGACCCTGAAAAATGGCGTGCCGATTAATTACATCGAAGCCATCGGACTGTGCGAGTGGATGGAGGTCGGCTTCAACACCTTCTACACTTTCCGCGGCGGCGAAGCAGGATGGATCTACGCCCAAGTGCTGCGCTGCCTGTGTCACCTGATGGGAACGACATGCGTCTCGGTCTATCCCTATCAACTGGGTCATGACAACGAAGAGGCGATCGAATCGGGTGCCTTCTGGTTTTACAGAAAGTTGGGTTTCAGGCCGGGACGCGCGGACCTTCAAAGACTGGCGGAACGCGAAGAAAGCCGAATCGCCGCCGATCGGAAGTACCGGACGCCCGCCAGAACCTTGCGCCGCCTGGCCAGTGGGCATGCGTTCTACGAGTTGCCGGGCAGCGAGGTAGGAGCGTGGGATCGATTTTCAACGCGCAACATCGGATTGCGAGTCAACCGGCGAATGGCGCGCGATTTTGGCGGAGACTGCCAGCCTCATGCGCCAGCACGCCAGGCGCGCGCTGGAGCGAATGCTGGGCGTCAGCACCTCTTCGTGGACGCCGCTGGAGAAAGCAGCCTTCGAGAATTTTGCGCTCGTCCTGGCGCAGCTGCCGGGATTGCCTGCATGGACACGAGAAGAAAAAAAAGACCTCGTCCGAATCATCCGCGCCAAAGCCAAACCCGATGAAATGCTCTACCTGCATCTTACCCAGCGCTATGGGCGGCTAAGGGACGCGCTGCTGACGCTCGGGCCATAGCAAGCGGCTTTACTATTTCGTTTCAATCTAGTCCTGTAGAGCGGACACTCCTGTCCGCTGCCGCTGGGTTTGATGTTGTCCCTCGGGTTGATTCGCATCTCCATCGACGCAATTCGCGCGGCATCAGGCCCGCCCTGCGAACTCCCGCGTCTCGGTGGACACCTTGACAGTCTCTCCTTCCTTAATGAAGAGGGGAACGCGAATCTCGATGCCGGTCTCCAGCTTCGCGAGCTTGGTCACGCTCCCGCTCGAGGTGTCGCCGCGGACACCGGGTTCCGTGTAAGTGACACTCAGCTCCACATGGGGTGGCAGCTGCAGGCCAATGGGGTTGCCGTTGTACCTGTGCAACTGGATGATGACCCCTTCCACCATAAGGTCCACCGCGTCCCCCATCATCTCGCCGGAAAGGGTGAGGGTCTCGAAACTCTCCTGGTCCATGAAGTAGAAATCACTTCCATCCCTATAAAGATAGGATGCCGGGACCGTCTCCAGGTCCGGCTCCTTGAATCGGTCGCTGGCCTTGAATGTCTTGTCAAAGACCGCGCGGGTGAGAAGGTTGCGCATCTTCAGGCGGACCAGGGTCTGTCCGCCCCGGGCTGTAGGGGTTGACACCTCCGCTTCCAGGCAGACGAATGGCGTATTTTCAAACTCAAAAAACATTTTGCGCTTCACGTCGATGGCGTCGATCAATGCGGCCATAATTTCCTCTAAGACATTCCCCGTAACCAATCGATTCTAATGTATCGAGAAATAGCGGGGGCGGCCGTCAACGCTTTGGTGAGATCGAAAATCTTCTCGCAAACTCTACGGGCAAAGCCGGCGTCGCGCCCGCTTGGGAGCAAACATATCGTGCCACGCCGTTGGCGAGCGTATTGATTTCGTCCAGGTCCATTTTGCGCAGCAGTCCCAGAACCAGTGCGGCTGTGAACGAATCACCGGCGCCCACGGTGTCGACGACCTTCACCGGACGAGACGGGCAATCGGACCACCGCGCTCCGTTCTTGTCCTTTTGATAAAGCAGGCTGCCATTCGCCCCGCGCGTCAGTGCAACCACTCGCAGGCTGAAGCTTTGCGCCAGGCACTCGATCTGATGTTCGATCTCGTGTGGCGCGGACACTCTTGTCCGCGTGTTTGCAGCGAAGTAGCCGTCGGCGCGGACGGAAGTGTCTGCGCCACACGAACGATTCTCCGCCAGGCCGGTAAGATCAAGCATGGCCGCCAAAGCCGGCAGTTCGTCATCGTTCAACTTCAGCACGTTCGCCAACTGGAGCGATTGTTCAATCACGCCGCGCGAATAAAACTGCTGCCGAAGATTGATGTCAAAGACGCGTAGCGCGTCTGCTGGCGACGCCGCGACCAGTTGTTGAATTGTGTTGCGCGAGGGCTCCGAACGCTGGGCGAGGCTGCCGAAGCAGATTGCGTCCGCCTCGCGCGCGGTCGCGAGCGCCTCCGGTGTCGTAGAAATGTAATCCCAAGCGACATTTTCTTGAATGGTGAAATGGGCCAGCCCATTGCCGGAGAGTGCGACCTTCGCTGTCCCGGTAGGCGCGTCTTCATCGATTTGCACAGTGGTCTCGGGCAGGCCCATCTCATGAAAGCGGCGAACGATTTCGCGCCCGTAGTCGTCATTCCCAACGCGCGTGATGACTTGGGCCTCGGCGCCCAGGGCGTGCGCATGATACGCGAAATTCGCCGGAGCTCCGCCCAACTGCGGTCCCGTGAGCAGCAAGTCCCACAGCACTTCTCCGATGCCGACAACATGGAAGTCCATAGCGGCCTTATTCGATGCCCAGTTGTTTCTGGATTTGCTCCAGCGGCACGCCTTTCGTCTCCGGAACCAGCGTCTTCACCCAAATGAGTTGCAGAACCATCATGAAGGCAAAGAACGAAAAGACATAACCGGGTGGGAAGGCGGAAACCATCTTCGGGAAGAAAGTCGTAAGCAAGGCGGCAAAGATCCAGTGCGTGAAGCTGCCCAGGCTTTGACCTTCGGCGCGATGACGGTTGGGAAATATCTCGGAAATGAAAACCCAGATGACCGCACCTTGACCGATGGCGTGCGCGGCGATGAAGGCGAAGATACAAACGGGGACGATAGAGAAATGCTCCGTAAAGAAGGCCCAGGCAACCAGACCGAGTGACGCGATGTAGCCGAACGAGCCAATAAAGAGGAGGGTGCGGCGGCCCAACCGGTCAATGAGCCAGAGGCCGACAAAGGTGAAAACGAGATTCGTCACGCCGATGCCGATGGATTGGAGCAGCGCCGCCTTCGCCGCCAAACCGGTAAGTTCAAATATGCGCGGAGCGAAATAGAGAATCGCGTTGATGCCGGAGAGTTGGTTGAAGAATGCGATGAAGATGGCGAGCAGGATGGGTTTACGCAGACGGCGCGTCCAGAAATGCGCCGACGACGCTTGCTCCGAAGACGCAGCCGTAATCTCATCCGCCTCGGCTTCGATCTCGGTTTTGGCGGCTTCCGGTTGGATGCGTTGCAGGACTTTCACACCTCCCGCACGATCGCCCTTCCGGCCCAGAAGCCAGCGCGGACTTTCGGGAATTCCGAAGCAGAGCAAAGCATAGAGAAGCGAAGGGAATGCAGCCACTCCCAGCATCCAGCGCCAGGCATTCTCGCCGATGCCCGCGAGCAACGCGTTTGACACGAAAGCGATCAGGATGCCAAAAACAATGTTGAACTGGAACATGCCGGCAAGCCGCCCCCGCTGCTTAGGCGGAGCAATTTCCGAAATGTACAGCGGAGCCGCCACGGTAGAGATGCCGATGCCCAGACCGCCGATCACACGCGCGACGATGAAAGTGGAAACATTGGTGGCCAAACCCGACCCTACTGCGCCGACAAAGTAGAGGACGCCGATCCAGAGCAGCGTGGCTTTGCGTCCGAATCGGTCAACGGGCCAGCCGCCGATCAGCGAACCCACGACGGTACCGTAGAGGGCGGAAGCCATGGCAATCCCGTGCAGTCCGGGACTCAGGCCCCAAAGCGACTGAATCGTTTTTTCCGCGCCGGAGATGACGACCGTGTCAAAACCGAAAAGGAATCCGGCGAGCGCCGAGGTGAGCGACCAGAAGAAAACGCGACCATTCATACACGGATAGAGCGGTGAGCGCATCTCACGATAAACGCATCGTTGACGCCGCGCAAATGGGAGGGCTGCGTTCTTCGGGCGGAGCGGCGGCGGCCGGAGCGCCGGTGAACTTGAACAGCCTCGTTTGACCGTGTATAAAGACTAGAGAGCACAATGCCGGGTGCAATGTAGGTCTGGCGCGTGCCATGCAGACTTCGGTCTCCCTCAAACGGTCTGCAAGATATTGATTGTAAAGCGGAAGTGGTGGAACTGGCAGACACACCATCTTGAGGGGGTGGCGCCGAAAGGCGTGGGGGTTCAAATCCCCCCTTCCGCACCAACGTATGGCTGCGTGACAGAAGAAGATTGTCGAATCCGAGCTTCGGCTCCCTTGGAGTTTTGTGCATGTTGGTAAATGTCCTGATCACCATCGTTCATGTATTTGTTTGCTTTTTCCTGATTGCGGTCGTGTTGCTGCAGAGCGGGAAGAGCGGCGACCTGGCAGCCGCTTTCGGCGGTCAGGGCAGCCAGACAGCGTTTGGCCCGCGGGGCGCGGCTTCGGTTCTTTCCCGGGCGACGACCTGGTCCGCGATCATCTTCATGCTCACGTCGATCACGCTATCGATTTTTGCGGCGCGGCGAAGTGGGCCCACGTCCGTGCTGTCGGGCGTGAAGCCGACGCAGACGAAGTCGCAGCCCATTACACCGGCGCCGTCCGCGCCGCCGACCGTTCCGCAAAACCAGGCGCCAACACAGAAATAACTTGCTAGTGGAGAGCCGGGCGTCCCCGCCCGGCCCCCCCGACTTATGACGGGCGAGACGCCCGTCGCTCCACCGTATCACCCATTCCAGAGTCACCCCACCAAAAAAGGATTCTCTTCCCTTTCTTCTCCGATGGTTGTTCGGGGGCCGTGGCCCGGAATCACGAGCGTGTCATCGGGCAGGGTCAGGACGCGCTCGTGCAGGGAGCGCATGATCTTTTCGAACGATCCTCCGGGAAGATCGGTGCGTCCGATGCCGCGCGCGAACAGGGTGTCGCCGGCGATCAGTAATTTCTCCGCGGGAAAATAGAGGCAGACGCTGCCCTCGGTGTGGCCGGGAGTGTGCAGAACGTTCGCCGTCAGGTTGCCCGTGTGCAACGATTCGCCATCCCCGATGCTCGCTTCGATGGCAACCTTACCGGGCGCGGCCATGCCCAGCCAGGAAGCCTGCACGTCAAGCATTTTCAGCAGCGCATAGTCATTCTGATTGAGCAGGATTGGAGCGCCCGTCAGCGCCCGCAGCTTCATCGCTCCGCCTACGTGATCGATGTGGGCGTGGGTGATGACGATCTGCTTCACTTCCAGATTGTACTGGCGGATGATGGCGAGAACGTCTTCAATGTCGTCGCCAGGATCGATGACCATGGCTTCGTGCGTGGTCTCATCACCAATGATCGAGCAGTTGCACTGCAACGGGCCGACGGGAAGGACTTTGTGGATCATGATCTGATTTTCGCTCAGCGGGAGAAAATCCGCCACGGAGAAGGTCAGAGGTCAGAGGTCAGAGGTAAGAGGTCAGATTGCAAAGGCAAAACCCTTCGATCGAAAGCTCCCGGGTTCTCACCTCTGCAATCTGACCTCTAACCTCTGACCTCACCTTACGATGCCGTCGCGATCTGTTCCGTCCGCTTCTGGTCGGAGCGGAAGCGCAATAGCGCGGCGATGTTGCCGGCGCGATCCAGATCGGTGTGCTCCTTGAGATAGAACAATTCAATGTCGCGACGGATGGCGATGGGAATGATAGCGTCGCTGACGTCGGCGAGTTCGCGAGTGGCGTGTCCGCAAGCGACGCACACCGGGACCAGGTGGGCGTCGAGGTGTCCGCAGTTAGGGCACTCGACCGCTCGAGCCGAATAGTTTTCGGTGAGGAAGATGCTCTGCACTTCCCCGGCTTCCAGTGCTTGCAGCACGCGGCGCAGGCCGGTGACGCCGCGCCCGTTGGATTTGGCGAAATCCACCGCCTCGTTGGCTTTCTTGGAGCCCCGTTCCGTGATCCATCGCTGGAGGAGAGCGCCGGCATGATCGCGAATCTCTTCATTCGAGACGCTGGCAACATCGGCTGAGAATCGGCCAATCAGGCGCTGTTTGACGTAAGGGTGCAGGTTCGACTCGAACTCGGACCAGTTGGCATCCTGGCAGCCGACGATGAGCCGCTCCCAGACGCCTTTCTCGAAGTCGGCAAGCAGCCGCTCGGAAACCGCCTTGAAGTGCTGGAGCGCTTCCTCGGACACGCGGCGTTCGGCGTGGCCGCCTTCGTAGCCGTTGTAGCCCTGGCTGGAGGCGCTGCGCGAGAGCATGTGGACAATGGCTCCGCGTTCTTGCAGGTCGTCCAGGCGAAGATCGAAGAATCGGGCGCGCTGGCGGTCGACCACGGCCACCGAGAGCGCCGGTTGGGCTCCCAGCAAAGCGGCCAGCGGTTTCAACTGAAAACGGGGCTGGAGATAAATCTGGGTGCTTCCGAGCTGCGGGGGAAGTTCGTACTCCCTCCAGAAATTCTGAGCCGAGCAGGCAAAGACCGCTCTCCCCCGGGTATTGCCGCGCAGGTTCGTGGCCAGATCGAGGACGCGATCGAGGTCGGCGTGAAGCGATCCATTCTTGCCGCCTGGCGGCGGCGCTTTTCAGAGCTTGCTTGACGATATCTTTGGCGACGATCGCCTCGCGGCGATGGGAACGATCCTGGGGAGGATCGGGCTGAAGGTAAAAACTCAGGGCGCACGCCCCTTTGGTTTCGTCCGCTTGAAAAGCTGCCAACTCACGGATTTCGTCTCGGGTCATCATCTCGACGCTCCTTAAGTATTTGGATGCTGGTACTGAGATGTTTAGATTCGAGTTTTGACTAAGAGTTCATGGTGGAATTCGCTGGCGATCGAGGGTGCGCTGCGGACGCAGTCGCGCGCCCGCTGGACGGATTCGCGCACGGCCTCCAGATGCCGGCCGGTGATGGCGGCAATTTCGCCGAGGGAGAAGCCCTCGATCCCGTAGAGGAGAAACGCTTCGCGGTCGGTGCGGTCGGCGCCGCGGAGTGCGGCTTGCACCAAGGCAATCACTTCGTCGGAGTAGGCGGACTGCTCCGGAGTGGACAGGCGGCGATCGGGGATGACGCTTTCGCGCGTCCATCCTTCATCGGGTTGATGGAACTGCAGCCCGGCTTCGTCGGACGCTTCGACATTTGGCCGGCGGGGGCTGTCTTCCAGATGGACGGGAGAATCCAGTTCATGAAGGCGGGCTGTCATCTCGTTCATGGCTTCGAGAGCAAGGCGGTAAAGCCAGGGTTCGAGCGACAGTTTTTCCGGACGGTCGTGGTCGCCGAGAGCGCGGGCGATGACTTCGTCCACGACTTCGGACGTGGAGAGACCATCCTCGAGGAATCTCCTCGTCAGCGCGGCGGAAGTAGAGTTCCCGATCCACGAAACGTTCGAGGCGGGCGAGATTGGCATTCACATAGGAGCCGATGTCGTCGGCGGAAATCGTGGGCGGCAGAACCGCTGCCAGCGTCTGCTCGAAGGGAACGCCCGGTTCGGGAGATTCCTGGGGCCCTCCGCGCCAGCGTCGCCATTTGTGGCTGGCGCGGAGCAGTTCCTTATGGCGGCCGATCTGCTGGATGATTTCGTCGAAGGCAGCCTTGATGGCCGCGGTGGGGCTGGAAGCTTTCTCCTGGGCGGTCAGTTGGCCCGAGGGCAAGCGCAGATTCAAGGAGACGAGGGTTCCTTCACGCGCCGGATTTTGATCGATAATGGCCTTCAGATGAACCAGTTCGGGCCGGAAGACATGCAGGCGCTTCTCGATTTTCTCGATCTGGCGGCTGATTTCTTTTTCGATGTCGGGAGTTTTGTGGACCTTGTAACTGACGTGAACGTTCATTGTCGAGCCTCGAACGCGGGGAAAAGAGCCCCGTGAAGCTGCGGTCCTAATACAGAGAATTGTACACCCGGCGGGAAGAGCGGAATCGGGTCATCTGACCATCGGGTCATCGGGGCATCGAAAGTCAAAGGCCTTTGAACTTAGATGGCCCGATCACCCTATGACCCGATTCTCTGCAATGAATTGGCTACTTTACGTAGACCGAATCCTTCGTTAACTCCTCTGGCATCGCCACGGGGAAGGGCGGGAATTCATGAGAAGCGCCTTTGAATAAGGAGACGGTGACCTCGGAGCGCCGGGTGCCGTCGTGCACGGCGATGCGGTGTGGCTTCTCCGAATAGCCCTCCCACAGCGACACGCCGGCGTAGGCGCCGTCTTTGCGCAGAATGTAATAAGTCATGTCGATGAACTTGAGCTTGCTCATGTCGTTGTTGTAGTTGCGGGCGATGCGCTTGAGGGCGTCCAGGCCAGCTTCGAGCGGCGACATGCCGCGCCGCATGTTCTCGACGATGGTGTGCGCTCCGGCGACCTTGATGTTCTCTTCTCCGCTGCCGGTCGCGCCGGCCGAGCCCACGTCCTGATCGGTGTAGCAACCGGCGCCGATGATCGGCGAATCGCCGCAGCGTCCGGGGAGTTTGAAGGCGAGGCCGCTGGTGGTGGTGACAGCCGGAAATTTCACCTTTGTCGTTGAGCGCGGAGCAGTGGATGGTCCCGGTCGGCGGAGACAGCACGCGCCGGATGGCGGCCATGCGGAATTCCGGCTCAATGCCCAGCCGGGCGGCGCGCTCTTCGAGGCGTTGGATGCGTTGTTCCCAGACTTCGGAATGAGGTTCGGATTGCGGTGTCGTCGCTGGCGTTTGTAATGACGACGGCGGCGTCCATTGCGGGTCGGCCAGCCCCGGTCCCCACCAGTCGTCGGTCGAGTGATACTCCTTCCAGAGCAGCCAGATTTTACGGGAGCGTTCGGTGAGCAGATTTTCCCGCGGGAACCCCACGGCAACGGCGAATCGTTCGGCGCCTTCGCCGACGAGCATGACGTGCCCGGTGTGCTCCATCACGGCTTTCGAAACGAGCGAAACATTCTTGATGTTGCGGACCGCCGCCCACCGATCCGGCGCGGCGCGTGGGCCCGTGCATACAGCAGGCGTCGAGTTCGACCACGCCTTCTTCGTTAGGCAGGCCACCGAGTCCGACAGAATCGTCGTTCGGATCGTCCTCCGGTCCCTTTACTACGCGGATGGCAGCGTCGAGCGTGTCGCCGCCGTTCTTCAGGAAAGCGAAAGCGTCGTCGAGGTAGTTGACGCCATTGTGGGCGCAGATAATGATCGGCCGTTTGCCAGCGCCAAAGGGATTGGCGGGGCGAGAAGCATCGTCTTTAGCTTTGTCTTGCGCATTGAGATCTTTCGCATTCAGGCCAGTAACCACCGATGCAGCAATTGCGGAACCCAGAAATCCACGACGGCTTATGGACATGAATTCTCCCTGCTTAGGAAACGGCCAGAAGCATAACACGAGAGCGTTCTGATTTGGCGTGATGGACGGGCATTCAGCCCCCAACCACCTGCAACAAACGCGCGACGCCCTCGCGAAACTCGCCAGGCTCGGTGATCAAGCTCAGCACGAGATGGCCTTCGTTTGGAAAATCGTAGAAGTGTCCGGGATGGACGCTCACCCTCGCCTCGCGCAATAAGCGAATCGCGAGATCTTCGTCGCTCTCGATGACAGGGACGCGAACGACAACATACCATCCGCCCTCAACCAGCAATCGCGTGCACGAGGGATGGCCCACGAGTTGGCGATCGAGTTCCGCGACATTCTCGCGCAAACGGCCGAGAAGAATCGGCTGGATCTGTTTGCGCTGATCGAGCAGCACCGGGGCGGCAAGCTGCACCGGAGCGTTCAGGGAGAGATACGTGTCGGCGATGATCTCGAGGCGCGCTCCGGCTTCGGCGACCATTTCTTTCGGGCCGCTGGTGGCCACCCAGGCAAGTTTCATCTGCGGCAGCGCGGAAATTTTCGAGATTCCGCTAAGAGTGAAGGTGAGCGCGTCGGCGTTGGCGACAAAACTGGGACGCGGCACACGTTCATGCGAATAATCACCGTGCGAATAGTCGAGAAAAACTTCGTCCACGATCAGAGCCAGACCATAATCACGGCAGAAAGCGTTGAGCGCCGCGGCTTCCGCAGCAGAGACGTAGGAACCGGTCGGGTTATTGGGATGAACGAGAATCACCGCTCGCGTCTGCGCGGTGGCCGCCTTGTAGAGCGAATCGAAATCGATTTGCCAGCCGTGATCGTAGAGCAGTAAATACGGAACAAGTTTCACGTCGGCGAGATCGGCAAGAAACTCGAACAGCGGATAGCTCGGTTTCGGCACAAGAATTTCATCGGCGGGATTGCACAGCAAACGAAAAACGTACGAGTAAGCTTCGCTGGTGCTGGTGGTCAGAATCAGGCGCTCGGGATCGAGATTGACAACCTCGTGCGACTCACGATAGTAGCGGCAGACGGCTTTGCGCGCTCTGAGCAGACCCCGGGGCTGCGGGTCGTAATGCATCGCTTCCGGATTCGCCAGCGCGGCGAGCACGATTTCTGGGTCGGGGCGGACGCCGGCTTCGGTTGGGTTCGAGATCGTGAGATCAAGAATTTTCTGTTTCGAAGCGCGCGCTTCCTCGATCGCGAGCGTGAGAGCGTTCGGACTGCGCCGCCAGCTTGTACGGTGAGAGAACATAAATTCAGTGGAGTGCCGGGCGTCCTCGCCCGGCTGGACGAGCGAGGACGCCCGTTCCTCCATCGTATAAGGCGAATCGCTATTTCAAGAAAAATCCGAGCTGCTCAGGAGGGGGCAGGGTTTTGGTGGTCCAATACTGACGTTCGGCTTGCTGGACGGCGACGATTTTCGCCTGCACCTCCGACGCCAGATTGTCGTAGCGCACCAGAACGTTGTCCAGCCAGTAGGGATGGTTCTCGCGCGCCCAGCCTTCCACGTACATCTTGCGCAGTTCGGTGATCGCATCGCGCAGGCTCTCTAACCTCCCGTTGATGTCAACAATTTCGTCGAGGTCATTTTGCGTACGCATCTTGTCCGTCTGATTCTGATAGGCGTCCCAGTAGTAGCGGCTGATTTCGGATGTGAACTGGATCTTCATGCCCAGCGTGTCCAGGTGCCAACCGGCAAGCAGCATGTCGTCGAGAGTCTCGGCGTGAAGGTGTGCCTTCGCGCGATTGAGCAGAAGCGATTCGATGGCGCGCTCAGCGCCCATGCGCAGATCATGGGTCACGGGCAGCGCCTGGGCGGCCATGTTGGCGCCGGCTTCGCTGAATGGATCGGACCAGAAGAGTTCGTGGTTCGCGTTGTCCAGTTTCACTCCGGCGAGGAGCGTGTGGGAGCGATCGAGATTCTCGATCACGCCGATAAAAGTTCTGTCGTCGTCATTGTTGCGGTAGAAAGCCCAGTCATAGCTGTTCTTGAAATCATCGATACTGGACTCGCCGGGCTGCCAACTGGCGGCTGCGCCAAACACCAGGGCGGGCCAGGCCATGTCGACGAGCGCTTCACCGTCGTCGTTCCACGTGGTGTTGAGGGCGCCGAGGGCCTGATGCTTCTGGCCGTCGCGAACAAAGTTGCGAATGTTCACAAAGGCACTTTCGAGGTCAGGCCAGATCGCATGCCAGTTGCCTGCTCCGGGCGCAACGACCACGCGCAGGCCGGCGTCGGTATATGGCGTAATGATGTTTTCGAAGCTGGGCTTGGGATCGTAGTCCCAGGGAACGGCAATCATGTCTTTCGGAAGAATCGTGAGCAGTTCGGGATACTTGACTGCGATATCTCCCCAGAACATGAGTTGCTTGTGATAGGGCCGCATGATCTCGAAAACTTTCTGGAGGTGTTCGAGATAAACGCGGCCGAGGCCCTCTTGGGCAGCGAGAGCTTTGGTCTGGCCGAGGCCAAGTTCGAAGGTTTCGTCGGCGCCGATGTGGAAGAGCGGGCCGGGAAACAAGGGAACGACCTCACCGTAAACCTGGCGAATGAAATCGTAGCTCTTGGGATTGGTGGGCGTGAGCACGTGTCCGTGCGGCGTTTCCGCAAGCTCGGAATAAATTTCATACTTCAGAAATTGATGGATGTGCCCAAAGGCCTGCTGCTCGGGCATGATGGTGATGTAGTACTTGCTGGCGTAGTCAACCAACTCTTTGATCTCGGCGGGAGTTAGCGCCGCTTCCTGGGACGCATCTTTCGGAGCGTCTCTCGGCGAAACGAGCGGCTGGGTCTGGAAGTCGAACACGTGCTCCATGTTGAACCCGACCAGGTTGATCTTGTACTCGGCCAGCGTGCGGATCTGCATCTTCAAGTAATCGAGCGTAGAAATCGGACCGCGGCTGATGTCGTCGCTCACGCCCCGCCATTCCATGCTGGGCCAGTCGCGGATGACGAGGGCAGGAATCGCAAGCGTCTTTCCTCCGGATCCTTCCGGGTGCAGCAACTGGCGGAGGGTCTGCACGCCGTAGAACAGGCCTTGGGCGGTGCGGCCTGCAACCAGCACTCCAGCGTCGGTCGCGCGGATCACGTAACCTTGCTTGTCGAGATCGTGATTTCCAAGATCATCGTCGACCTTCACCCCCTGCGATTCGAGATAGGAGCGCAAGCCGCGGTCGGTCAGGCGTCCGAGCGAAATGTGCCCCATCGTCTTCGGAGCGGCGGCCGCGAATTCGATCGACAGCTTCATGCCGGTGCGGTCGTGAATCTCCTTTTGCAGCGTCTCGGCCGCAGTCCGGTCTTCGGCATTGCCGATGAGAATGGCGGTCGAGGGCTTGATCACGATCTTGCCTACGGCCATGCGAACTTCCTTTGGGGCCGGCAGAACTTTGAGCGGGTGGGCGGCGGCGTTGACCTGAGCGTGAGAAGCAAGCGGCAGACAGGCAAGGCAGGCGAAAATCCATTTAATGTTTTTCATGGCGTGAGTGACAGGCGAGAGTAGCAGGTCAGATTGCACGGGGACAAGTATCCGGAGAAGCGCCGCTCATTCTCTACGTCCGCGCGATAGACTCTGCGGAACTTCGCTCCGCTTGGACGGGCGCGGACGCCCGTCCCCACACAACCTAATTCTTACTTCGCGAACGCCTCTTTATTCACCACGTACGGCATCTTGGTGATGTCGCCGCCGTAGTTCGCTTCCAGGACGTTGAGTAGGCCTTGGACGTAGCCGCGGCCATGGGCTTTCACGCCCGACTTGTTTTTGTGGGCAGAGTGTCTTATGGTATGAATTATTCCCACCAAGCGGAGGAGTCTAGTCCAATGCCTAATGTCGAGAAGATCAGCATCGCGTTGCCGCCGGAGATGGTGGCGGTTGTGCGCCAGGCCGTCGAGACCGGAGAATACGCCTCCAGCAGCGAGGTGGTGCGGGATGCGCTGCGGGACTGGACGCAGCGGCGGAACCTGCGGCAGCAGGGCATCGACGAGTTGCGCCAGGTGTGGCGGCAAGCGATGGAAGATAAGTCCCCAGGGGTTCCGGTCAAGGAAGTACTGGCTCGTCTGGAGCGGAAGTACCGGGCTTTGACGGATGCGGCGAAATAATGCGGGTTGAATTCTCCAGCTTTGTTGAGGGCGACCTTGACGCTATCGCCGACTACATCGCGCAGGACAATCCGACGCGGGCGGTGAGCTTTCTGCGAGAGATCGCCGCTCAAATCCATAAGGTTGGGCAAAACCCATTGCTCTATCAGCTGCGGCCCGAAATCGGCGAGGGCGCGCGCATGGCGATGGTGGGGCGGTATGTGATTTTGTTTCGTACGATCGGGGAAGCGGTCAGGATCGAACGCGTAGTATACGGAGGCCGTGATCTTCTGGCTTTGTTCCAGCAAGAGCCATGAATGGTTAGAGTAGCAGGTGAGATCGGGCGGCGACAAGATTTTGACCAGTGTCGCCGACAGTCTCCGCATCCGCCTGAGAGAGCCTGAGGAACTGCGCTCCGCTTGGACGGGCGGGACGCCCGTCCCCACAAGACAATCCCCACACAATCTACTTCGCGAACGCTTCTTTATTCACCACGTACGGCATCTTTGTAACATCGCCGCCGTAGTTCCCTTCCAGCACGTCAATTAGTCCCTGCACGCAGCGGCCGGCCATGCCTTTATTGGGATCGGACGACAAGCGGGTGATGCGCGCGGCGCTGGCGAAGTGCGGCAACAACCGGCAGCGGTCGGCAATGGCGGGATCGCGCAGCGGTGAATCGGCGGGCAGAGGCTCCTTGTCGTAAACATCGAGAGCGGCACCGGCGATCCAGTTCTCCCGCAACGCGCGGGCCAGGGCTATCTCGTCCACCACCGGACCACGCGACGTGTTGACGATCATGGCAGTGGGCTTCATCGTCCGCAGCGTGGCTTCGTTGATCAGGTGATAAGTCGGCGTAGCGCTCTCGCCCTCGCGCAGCAGGGGAACGTGCAGGCTGATGAAATCCGCGGCGCTCAAGGCCTCGTGCAGCGTGGTGTAACGAATGGTGGCTCGCTCGCGGCTGATGCCGCGCTCGAAACGCAGATCCTTCACCTCTTGTATGGCGCGGATGTAGTCGTGGTTTTCATAGGCCGGATCAAAGCACAGGATGTTCATGTCGAATCCGGCGCACTTTTTGATGAAGGCGAGGCCGATGCGCCCGGTGCCGATGACGGCGACGGTTTTTCCGGTGACTTCGTCGCCCAGAAATGGCAGGTAGGGATGCCAGTAGTCCCAGCGATTTTCGCGCGTCAGATGTTCGGCGGACCAGAGTTTGCGGGCCAGCGCGCCCATCAGGAAAAAGGCAAACTCCGCGGTCGCTTCGGTCAGGACGTCGGCGGTATAAGTGAACGGGACCTTGTACCGGTTGGCATCGGCGCGGTTGATGTTGTCAAAGCCGACGGCATACTGCGCGACTACTTTGAGCGTGCCTTCTCCGGCAGCGAAAACCTCGGCGTCGATCTCATCGCGCAGCGTGGTGATCAGGCCGTCCACACCGGACTTCACCTTTTCGATGACCAAGCTCTTCGGCGGAGCTTCGGGCTGGGGATAGACTTCGAGGTCGTATCCCTTGTGGCGAAGAATGTTCAGGGCGTCTCCAATGTCGCAGGTGGCAAAAACGCGGATTCTCTCGCTCATGGGTTCGAACAGTGTATCGCAGCATCGGGCCATCGGGTGATCGGGTGATCTAAAATCAAAGGCCTTTGACCTTTAGATCACCCGATGGCCCGATCACCCGATGCCTCTATGCTTCGCTTCTCTCCGGGCGTGGAGCGGCGGAAGCGGCCTGCGCGTGATGACGGACATCGGCTCCCAGAACCCAGAAAATGACGTCCTCGGAAATGTTGGTGGCGTGGTCCGCGACGCGCTCGAGATTGCGTGCCACCAGGAGCGCATCCAGAGCCTGTTGAGTCACTTGCGGTTCTTCGTTCATCTTTCGCACGAGCACAATAAACGCTTCGTCGCGCATCCGGTCGACGACGTGATCCATCTCCAGCACGGCTTGGGCGAGTTCGGCTTTGCCTTCCACGAACGACTCCAGCGCGCGCCGCACCATGGCGCTGACGGCGGTGGCCATGCGCGGAATATCGACGGGCAATTCGACCGCCGGCAATTCAATCAAGTCCATGACGCGCTCGGCGATGTTCACCGCCTGATCGCCCACGCGCTCGAGGTCGGCGTTGATCTTGGTTACCGCGAGAATGAAGCGCAGATCCACGGCCGCCGGTTGCTGCGTGGCCAGGATGTCGAAGGCCATTTCATCGATCTCGCGCTCGGCGGCGTTGATGAGGCTCTCGTTTTCGAGGACGAGTTGGCAGCGCGTGAGATCGCGTTCGGTGTATGCCTGGGTGGCGCGATCAACCGCCAGTTCCGCGAGACCGCCCATGCGGAGCAGTTTCTCCCGCAGATCCTCCATCTGCTGCTGAAAGCGCGTGCGCATCATCCGAACCTGCCTGTGACGTAGTCTTCCGTCCGTTTGTCGGAAGGATTGGTGAAGATCTTCTCAGTTTTGTCGAACTCGATCATTTTGCCTAGAAGAAAGAATCCGGTGAACTCGGCCACGCGGGCAGCCTGCTGCATATTATGCGTCACAATCACGATTGTGTATTGCTCTTTTAATTGAAAAATCAGTTCTTCGATCTTGCCGGTGGAGATGGGATCGAGCGCCGAGCAGGGTTCATCCATGAGCAGAACTTCCGGTTGCACGGCGAGGGCGCGGGCGATGCACAGGCGCTGCTGCTGACCTCCGGAGAGGCTGGCGCCCGACTTCTTATGAAGATAATCTTTTACTTCGTCCCACAGCGCAGCTGCGTGCAGCGATTTCTGGACGACCTCATCCAGTTGTTTGCGGTTGCGAAAGCCGTTCAGCTTGAGCCCGGCCGCCACGTTGTCGTAAATCGACATGGTCGGGAACGGATTCGCCTTCTGAAACACCATGCCCACGCGGCGGCGCAGTTGGGTGGCCGAGGTTCCGTTGTAAACGCTGAGGTCGCCGATGAGCACTTTTCCGTCCACCCGCGCCTCGGGAATGGTTTCGTGCATGCGGTTCAGACAACGAATGAACGTGGATTTCCCGCAACCCGAAGGCCCGATGAGCGCGGTCGCGTGGTTCGCGAGCACGGCGATGTTGATGTCGAACAAGGCCTGGGTTTTGCCGTAAAACGCATTCAGGTGCTCGACTGTAATTCCGACGCCCATAGATCGTTAAGCTCCTGCCAAAGTTCCGTGCCGCACCGCAATGCGAACCGCGGCGACCGCGGCCACGATAAGCACAATCAAAACCAGCGCGCCCGCCCATGCCTGCCTGTGCCATTCATCGAAGGGCGAAATGGCATAAGTGAAAATTTGCAGTGACAAGGCCGCGGTCGGCTGGTCCGTCTTCCAATTCCAGTACTGGTTTCCAAATGCGGTAAAGAGCAGCGGCGCGGTTTCTCCGGCCACGCGGGCGAAGGCCAGCATGACGCCGGTAATGACTCCGGAGGTGGCCGTGCGCAGCGTAATCGAGAGCGTGGTGCGCCAGCGCGAAACGCCCAGACCGTAGGCGGCTTCGCGGATGGCCTGCGGCACCAGCAGCAGCATCTGCTCGGTGGTGCGCGCGATGGTCGGAATCATCATGATGGCGAGCGCGACGCCACCGGCCAGCGCCGAGAAGTGTTTCTGCCGCATCACGACCAGGCCATAGGCCACAATGCCGATCACGATAGAGGGGACGCCGTTCAGCACATCGGAGACAAAGCGCACGATATCGCCATAGCGGTTGCGTCCGTATTCGGAGAGAAAGATGCCCGCGCCGATTCCCAGCGGCACGCCGAGCAAACTGGCGATGCCAAGAATGACCATGGAGCCGACGATGGCGTTCGCCATGCCGCCGCCGGGTTCGCCCACCGGCTTCGGAGTCTGGGTCAGGAAGGCAATATTGATCGAGCCGATGCCCTTGTAAACCAGATAGGCAAAGATGGCGAAGAGCGGCAAAAGCACGAGGGCGACGGTGAGCACGGCGACGCCGGTCATCACGTGGTCCATCACGCGCCGCCGCAAGCTGATGGGCGGAATGACGATCTGCGGAATGCTTGTTCGCGGACCCAAGGCCGCTGCCGAATTGGAGTTCGTATCAGGCAATTTCGTATCAGGCAAGGCTTCTCGCTGGTTGGCCTCGAGTAACGCTCCACACCATGAGCCGCGCCAGCGCGTTGACCACGATGGTGACAAAGAACAGCGCCAAGCCAATTTCGATCAACGCTGAAAGATAGAGATCGCCGGTCGCTTCGGTGAATTCGTTGGCCAGCACGCTGGCCATGGTGTATCCAGGAGCAAACAGCGACTTGGCAATTTCCGGACGGTTGCCGATCACCATGGTGACCGCCATGGTTTCGCCGAGCGCGCGGCCCAGACCCAAAATGATGGCGCCAACGATTCCCGCCCGCGCATTGCGCAGCACACCCATGCGGATCATTTCCCAACGTGTCGCTCCCAGCGCCAGCACCGCTTCCCGCTGGTGCTGTGGGACCACGGTGAGCACTTCGCGCGTGATCGACGAGATGATGGGAATGATCATAATCGCCAGAATCACGCCCGCAGCCAGCATGCCGATGCCGTAGGGCGGTCCGCTGAAAAAACCCGTCCAGCCCAGTGTTTTGGCAAGAAACGGCTGCACATATTCGCGAAGTATCGGCACCATGACAAAGATTGCCCAAAGTCCGTAGACCACGCTGGGGATGGCGGCCAGAAGCTCGGTGGTGAAAGAAAGAATTCCGCGCAGTCCGACCGGGCACATCTCGGTGATGAAGACGGCCACGCCGACCGACAACGGAACAGCGATGACCAGCGCCAGCAGCGAGGACACGACCGTGCCGTAGATGAACGGCAGCGCGCCATACTGATCCGATACCGGATTCCAGTCCGACTGCCAAAAGAACTTCCAGCCAAAAGCGTGCCAGGAGAGCTCGGAGCCCACCACCAGTTGGTAAACGATCAGGCCGAGCAGCGCGACTACCGCCAAGCCGCAAAGGCGCATCGCCCAGCCAAAAACAACGTCGGGAACTTCGCTGACTTTCCCCTGCAACAGCGGCGTCGTTCGAGCTTCGATTTTCAGGGCGGCCTTCGATCCCGGCTCCGGATCGGGAGCGTTGAAACGCGGCCGGGGCAGGGCTTGATTTGACATTCCCTTTGAGGCTAGCAGAGGGTTGTTACAAATCGGTTAAAAAGCGGCCCCTTGATTTTGTGGAGAGCCGGGCGTCCCCGCCTGGCCGCCAAACTGCTGGACGGGCGAGACGCCCGTCCCTCCATCGTATGACTCATGGTGCAGTCAAGGGTTGCACGACGCCGCCTGGTTGTGAGAATACTGATCGTTAACATTGGATCGCCCATCTATGCCCACCTTTGCCGCCATCGACATTGGATCGAATTCAGTTCGGCTGAAAATTTCGCGCCTGCAAGCCGGCCGGCTGAAAGAGGTTCACGAAGACCGTGAAGTCACTCGCTTGGGCGAAGGCGTCTTCAGTGGCGGACTGCTTTCGCCCGAAGCCATGTCGCAAACGGTGCGCGTATTGCGGCGTTTCAATCGCGCGGTGCAGGAATGCGGCACGGATCAGGTGAAGGTGGTGGCGACCGCGGCGCTGCGCGATGCCCGCAATTCGCGCGCCTTCCTGGAGTGGGTGCGCTCGACGACGGGCTGGACGATCGAAATCGTTTCCGGACTGGAAGAGGCCCGCCTCATTCACCTGGGCATGGTCTCCGCTGGCCGGCTGGGCGCCCACAGCGTTCTGCTGGTGGACTTGGGCGGCGGCAGCTGCGAACTCACGCTTTCGCGCGAGGGCCAAATCCGCGATACGGTGAGCTTGCCGCTCGGGGCGGTGCGCCTGACCGGCGAATTCCTCCAGCACGATCCGCCGCGCAAAAGCGAACTGAAGCGGCTCCAGGAATTTGTGGCGCGGGAGATTACGCGCATTCAGGATCGCGTCAAGTCCGCGCGCGTGGGCGTAGTGATCGCCACCTCCGGCACAGCCGCCGCCCTGGCGGGCGTCGCCAGGCACTTGGCGCGCCCCGGGAAGCGCCGGCCCGCGACTTACGCGACTCGCGACATGATACGCCGCATTGCCAATCAGATCGCGCGCATGACGTTGGAGCAGCGGGCGAAAGTCCCCGGGATCGGTCCGCGGCGCGCGGAAATCATTTGTGCCGGCGCGGTGGTCTATGCGGAATTGCTGGAGCGCTGCCATCTCGCCGGTTTTCGCTACTCGGCGCTGGGGCTGCGCGATGGCATCCTGGCTCAAATGGCGGCGGACTACGACCGCAGCACAAGGTCGGGACGAGCGATTGAATCGGAGCGGTGGGAGTCGATCAAGCGCGCCGTGGAACATTACCGAGTCGATCTGCACCATGCTTTGCATGTGCGCGACGCGGCATTGCTGCTGTTTTCTTCGCTGAAATCGGTGCACCAGCTTCCCGTGGAGTATCTGGAATGGCTTTCGGCTGCGGCCATGCTGTACGAGGTGGGCGACTACGTGAACCGCAACGGACACCACCGGCACACTTACTACATCATCGCCAACTCCGAAATTCTGGGATACACGCCGCAACAGCGGCGCATCATCGGCTCGATCGCGCGCTACCTGGGAAAATCGCGCCCCACTCCGGGAGACGGCCCGATGAGCGCTTTGAGCCCCGAAGAGCAGGAGCATGTGACGAAGGCGTCGGTGCTGCTCCGCATTGCGCGCGCTTTGAATATGGGGAGAAGCCAATCCGTGGGGAACTTTGTAGTCTCGGCGCGCAGCGGCACGAGTCTCCATGAAACTGACGCCGCGCGGAAAGGCAAGCGTGGACCTCGAAGTATGGTCGATTGAGAAGGACCGAGCCTACTTCCGGGAAGTCTTCGGGCGCGAACTTTCCGTCGCCGCGGCGTGAAGTGCGCGCAGGATGCGGGGCGTGATGCACCAGCTCAGCGACCCGGCATTGCGCCGCATTTCGACTTTGGCCACGGCTCCTTTCTTCAGTTCAACCACGGCTTCGCATCCACTGTCGCCGATTACGCGTCCGAGAAATTCGCGCAGGTTCGGGTTATGTCCCACCAGCAGCATGGAATCCTGACGGGCGTACTTTCCCAGCATCTTCTGAAAATCCGAGAAGCTCGCCTCCGGGCGCAGCGCGTTCTCGGTCACCAGTTTGCCTTCGTACCCCATTTCGTTGCCCACCAATGCTGCGGTTTGCGTGGATCGTTTCAGCGGGCTGGAGACGATGATTTCCACCTGCACGCCCAGCGCGGCCAGGGCACGGCCGATATATCCGCATTGCTCGATGCCGTCTTTATCGAGGCCGCGCTTTTCGTCCTTCTTCGCGGTGCTCAACTGTTGCCCGGCACTGGCGTGGCGCAAAAAATAGAGAAACATTTCGAAGAGCCTATTCCTTTCCGATCAAAGCTCGTCCAACTGCAGTTCGTCCAACTAAAGATCGAGAGCGCCGCGGGGCAGACACCGGAATCTCTTCGAGCGTCCTGGCGCCTTCCGCCAGTCCAACCAGAAAATCCTGGGCGCTGAACGCGGCAGAGCCCCGAGGCGGCCGCTTGCTGCGTCCGCGCGGCGATTGCCAGGGGCGCAGGTAGCGGCCATCCTTTTGCAGGAATCTCGATTTCACATTGTCGGCCAGCAATGCCGCCAGAATCTCGTGCACTACACGGTCGCGCAGCAACGGGTTCTTCAGCGGGAACAGAACTTCCACGCGCTCGTGCAGATTGCGCGGCATCCAATCGGCGCTGCCCAGGTAGACTTCGGGCTCGCCGCCGTTCTCAAAGTAAAAAATGCGGCTGTGTTCGAGGAACCGGCCCACGATACTGCGCACGCGGATGCGGTCGCTGATGCCGCGAATCCCCGGCCGCAGCGAGCAAATGCCGCGTACGAGCAGCTCAATATCCACTCCTGCCTGCGAAGCGCGGTAGAGAGCCTGGACAATATCTTTGTCGAGCAGGGAGTTGATTTTGACAATCATGCGCGCCGGACGCCCTTCGCGCGCATGTTCCGCCTCCCGCTCGATCAGGCGCATACACTTCTCGGCCAAATCCAAAGGCGCCACCAGCAGCGGCCCGTAGCTGGGGTTCTCCGCGTAGGCAGTCAGAAAACTGAAGACATCGTGAACCGCGGTGGTGATCTCCGGGTCGGCCGTGAGCAGGCTGAGATCGGTATAGATGCGGGCCGTGGTCGCGTTGTAGTTGCCGGTGCCCAGGTGCGCGTATTGGCGGGCGACGCCGTCGGGATCGCGCCGCACCAGCAGAGAGAGCTTGCAGTGCGTCTTCAGGCCCACCAGCCCGTGGAAGACCTGTACCCCGGCATCTTCCAGATCGCGCGCCCAGCGGATGTTCGACGCTTCATCGAAGCGCGCTTTCAATTCCACGACAGCCGTGACTTCCTTGTGGGCCGCGGCCGCCATCAGAGCCGGAACAATCGACGAATGCTCGCTCGTCCGGTAAAGCGTCTGCTTGATGGAGAGCACGCGCTCGTCTTCGGCGGCCGACTGAATGAAGGATAGGACAGCATCGTAAGAATCGTAGGGATGGTGCAGCAGGATGTCGTGGCGGCGCAACTCTTCGAACAGATCGTGGGACTTCGCGGTCAGGCGCAACTCCCGCGGCACGTAGCTGTGAAACTTCAAATCCGGCCGCGCCGCTTCGTCGTAAACATTGAACAGCCGCGAAAGATTGACCGGGCCATTCACCGGGAAAATCTGCCAGCGGTCAAGTTCGAACACCGTGCCCAGGCGCTCGATGATCTCGGGGTCGGCTTCGGACTCGATCTCCATCCGCACCGCGTCTCCCTTGCGGCGGTTGTGCAATTCCGCGCGCACCGATTCCAGCAGATTGCGCGATTCTTCTTCCTGCAGGTAGAGGTTGCTGTTGCGCGTGACGCGGAAGGCGGCGGAGGAAACGATGTCGTAGCCCTTATACATCCGCACCGCGTGGTGGACGACCAGGTCGGCAAGAAAAATAAAATCGATGGTTCCCTGGGACGGCAACCGGACCAATCGCGGCAGCGCCCGCGGAACGGTGACGACTCCGGTATAGGTGAGCGAGGAGCGGCGGCGGCGCCGCAGCAACAGGGCCACGCACAGCGCCTTGTTGATCACGCGAGGAAAGGGATGTGCCGGGTCCACCGTGACCGGGGTCAGCAGCGGATCGAGTTCCCGCTCGCAGTAGTCGTCCGCGAAGGCCAATCCCTCGGCATCCAGTTCGTCGATGCCGAGGACGCGAATGCCCTGCTCCGCCAGTTCCGGCCGCAGGCGCTCATTCCAGCACGAATATTGTTCTTCGACGAAATCGCGGGTCGCGTCTTTGATCAGTTCCCGCTCTTCCACCATAGTGAGCCCGTCGGCCGTGGTGGAGTTGTGGCCGTCTTCGAGTTGCTGCAACAGGCCGCCGACCCGGACCTCAAAAAATTCGTCCAGATTGCTGGCGGAGATAGCGAGAAACTTCACCCGTTCGAGTAGCGGGTTGCGGAGATCCCCGGCTTCTTCGAGCACGCGCCAATTAAATTTCAGCCACGATGCTTCGCGGTTCAGCAGCGGCGTGCGGTTGCTCAGAGGTTGTCGAACCATTTTTTCGAACCGTGTTCGTCAAGGTGGAACGTCTAGCAGGTTGCGGTGTCCATCGGGTCAGCGGATGATCGGGTCATCGAAAACAGCCTGGGAACTTGGCTTTCGATCACCCGATCACCCTATGACCCGATCACCCGATTTGAGCCGGGGTCGAGCATGGACATTCGACTTTCTTCGCGACCTCTTAATTACTGCTATTCGGAGGCGTCTTGGTGCGGCCGGTGATGATGAACCGCACTTTGGTGCCGTTAGAGAACCAAGATAGTATACCAAGCTGGCTGCGGGCTTCGGGCGTCGAGCTGCGTGCAAACAGATGTCGGGGTTTGCTCGCAGCTCAAAGCTCCACTGCCCGGAACCGGCGCCATGCCCGTTCCTACCTTGGTTGATACTTTGATCCCGGCAGCCAGAGCGGTGTTGTAGAAGTGCGGGTCCAAAGTGGGACTCGCAGGGAAACTTTCCCCCGGTTTCCGCAATTTAACACTCCTTTAACCGAAAAAAGGTGTAAAGTATGTGGTTTCAAATCCCTAGTGCATCGATTGTGATAACGAACGGCCTCTTGTGGCAAGGCCGTGCTCGGGGGAACGTCGGCGGAAAATAAGTGAAGGCCGGCACGCCCCACCTCCAGATTGCAAGAAGTGTTTCTGTTGTTTTCCCGAAGTATGGTTCGACCAAAAGTCAAAAAAGGAGAGCATTGCATTTTATGAACTCAGTCAAGCATCTGTTCCTCACGGTCCTGACGCTCGCGGCCCTTTTAGCCGGCGCTTGGGCACAAACCTCGGATTCAACCGCACCGGCTCCAAAGAAGAAGCACAGACCCGTAGCAGCGGCGCCGGCGCAGCCGGCGGTAACGCTTGCCGACGTTCAGGCGTTGAAAGACGCCCTCGCCGCCCAGCAGCAGCAAATCCAGCAACTTACCCAGCAACTCCAGCAGAATCAGCAGAACTGGCAGCAGGCCCAGGCGGCTGCGGTTGACGCTGCCAACAAGGCGGCTGTAGCTCAAACCCAGGCCAGCCAGGACCAGCAGACAGTGGGTGCGTTGCGAGGCGACGTTGCCGACCTTAAGATGAACCTCACCAACACGGCGCTGACCGTGCAGGAGACCCAGAAGAACGTCAACGCGTTGGAGAGTCCGGTTGCTCTGCACTTCAAGGGCGTCACTCTCACTCCTGGTGGTTATCTGGACGCGGCTTTCATTCGCCGGTCGCGCGCCCTGGCGGACGATGCTGCCACGCCCCTTAATTCCGTGCAGATGCCGGGTGCCGCGCAAGGCACCATGTCGGAATTCTTCGGCAGCGGCCGGCAGTCTCGCATTTCCTTGCTGACCGAGGGCAAGTTGGATAACGTGAAGCTCACCGGCTACGTGGAGGCGGACTTCCTCTCAGCCGGCGTCACTTCCACCAACACCATCACCAACGGCTACACCCTACGCTTGCGCCAAGGCTTTGGCCAGGCTGCGTTCGACAACGGTTGGAGCTTCACCGGCGGGCAACAGTGGAGTCTGCTTACCGAGACCGGGCATGGCTTGGATAACCGCAGCGAAGCGACGCCGCTGACCATCGACACGGCACTGAATGTCGGTATGACTTACGCGCGGCAATACGGGTTGCGCTTGGTGAAAAACATCGACAACAAGGTGTGGTTCGGCGTCTCCATGGAGAACTCACAGGCCACGGTCACATCTCACGAAAACGCGGCTAACTGGGTGGTCGGCGCTTTGGGAGACAGCAGAGCCTACAACACAACCGCGACCTACTCGTTCAATCCCTCGCCCGATATCATCGCGAAGATCGCTTTTGAGCCGGGCTTCGGACACTACGAAGTATTCGGTTTATTCAGCCGCTTCCGCGATCGCGTCTATCCCTGCGAGGATACTTTGGCAACAACCGGTTCTCCTGTGGTCTGCGACGGTGTTACGATCACGGGTCCGAGCGCTGTGGGAGCCAATAACGCCTCCAAGAACGGCGGCGGCATCGGCGCCAATGCCCGGTGGACCTTCGCTGACAAGCACGTCGTCTTCGGTCTGCATGGTTTCGGCGGCAGCGGCATCGGCCGCTACGGCACCTCTACCCTGTCCGACGCTTCTATCCATGCCGACGGCACCCTGCATCTGATCAAGGAGTTCCAGGGGCTCAGCACGCTGGAGTGGCACGGCAAGAAGTTGGACATCTACTCGAATGCCGGCGTCGAGTACGCCGCGCGGAGCTGGGATATTGATAGCACCTCGGGCTCGCCAGTTGAGGTTGGCTACGGCGCGCCGGGGTTCAACAACACTGGCTGTTACACCGAGAACATCCCCGGCACGACCACCGCTGGGTTCACGCCGGGCGCTCTCTCCCATTGCACCGCCGACACACGGGCGCTCATCGAGGGCACGCTCGGCTTCTGGTACCGCTTCTACAAAGGGCCGAGGGGCACGTTCCAGTACGGCACGCAGTACTCCTACGTGACCCGCAACGCCTGGTCGGGCAACGGCGGATCCCCTCACGGAATCGACGGAATGGTTTTCACGTCGTTCCGCTACATCTTGCCGTAAGACCGAAAATGGTCCCGCGCAGTCTGTGCGCGGGACCACCAGGTTTTCAACGGACTCTCAACTTTTCTGAGGGGCGCCTTGCCTTCGGAAACGCCGCCGGCCCGGTTTTGGCTTACTCTCCTTTTCCGGGCCGGTGGTGCTAGCTTAATTTACCGCAAGATGCGGGTGGCATGTGCAAGGTTTTTCCGTCCGCTTGCCGTCACACTTCTCCCCGGGGAGGGTAAGAAGCTACATACATTCCGGTGTTTTAGTGGATCTGTTTGATGGCAGCTTTGACCTTCTCCACCACGTTTTGCGGTAGCGGCGCGTAACTGAGTTGGTTCGTCATCTTCTGGCCGTCGGTGACCATCCAGTTCAGAAAATCGGCGATGATCTGCCCCTTCTTCGGATCCTTAGCCTGCACTGGAATCAATAGCCAGGTAAAGCTGGAAATGGGGTATGCCGTCTTGCCGGGCGCATTCGTAATGGAAACGCGAAAATCGGCGGGCATGGTTTTCACCGATGCAGCCGCTTCAGTGACTCCGTCCAGCGAAGCTTTCACGAAATTGCCGGTGGCATTCCTGACCGATCCGTACGTGATTTTGTTCTCCACGGCATAGATCAGTTCGACGTAGCCGATCGATCCCTGCAACTGCCGGATCTGTCCCGCAACCCCTTCGTTGCCCTTGCCACCCATCCCGATCTGCCAATGCACGGATGTTCCCTTCCCGACGCTACTGGCCCAGTCTTTGCTGATCTTGGAGAGAAAGTCGGTAAAGATGAACGTGGTTCCGCTGCCATCGGAGCGGTAAATGACGATGATCGGCTGGTTGGGAAAGTTGACGCCAGGATTGACCTTGGTGATGGCAGGATCGTTCCAGTTTGTGATCTTCCCCAGGAAAATGCCGGCTAAGGCTTCGGGAGTGAACTTGACTTCTCCGCTGATCCCTGGAACGTTGTAGGCGGGCACGACCGCGCCCAGCACGGTGGGAATGTGCAGGATCTTGGTCTTGGCCTGCGCCAGTTGTTCGTCGGACATCGGGCCATCGCTGGCTCCGAAATCGACGGTGCCGTTCAGCACCTGGCGAATGCCGCCGCCACTGCCGATCGATTGGTAGTTGATCTGCACGTCCGGGTGCAGTTTGTTGTATTCGCTGAACCACTTGGAATACATGGGATATGGGAAGGTGGCGCCCGCTCCGTTCAACGTGGTCTGCCCCATGAGCGGCAGCGCCAGCGCGAGACCTGCCAACAGCAGCACGATGCGATTCATCACTAGACGAGTCCTCCTTTTGCTTATTTTAGTTGTGCAGTTTTTGTTTTAGCGGCGAAATATTAAAGCGAGGTTACAAAGGGGTGAATTTCTGATGAACGCGCTTGGTTTTCCAAGTACTTAGCGGACAGCGATGCCGGAAGTTCCTTCCTGTAGAGACGGTTCTTGCCCCGTCTCCAAGCGAAATCAGAGGCTTTTGAGGGGTAGGGCGTCGAAAGTCCACCGCCCGGGAGCCTGCCCGATTCATCACATATTTCTGGTACGGGCGACACTGCCTTTGGGTTGCCCAATTCTGCTATAGTGGGCGTCTTGAAGGTCAACGTTCTCGAAGGAGCCCGCACTCATGAAAAGCGTAAACAAAGTCATCCTGATTGGAAACCTCGGCAAAGATCCCGAGATCAAGTACACGCCGCAGGGCAAGCCGGTAGCGAAGTTTTCTTTGGCCACCAACGAGCGCTACAAGGACAAAGACGGCCAGTGGCAAGACCGCACCGAGTGGCACAACATCGTGCTCTGGGAGCGGCTGGCGGAGATCGCCGGAGAGTATCTGAAGAAGGGCGGCAAGGTTTATATCGAAGGCCGCATCCGAACCGACTCCTGGGACGACAAGCAAACCGGCCAGAAAAAATATATGACGCAGATCGTGGGCAACGACTTAGTCCTGCTGAGCGGGCGCGGCGAAGGCGGTGGTGGCGAGCACGCCAGCAGTTCGCGCGGAGTCGCGGCATCTTCAAGCGGGAACAACTTCGACCAGAGCGCGCCCGAACCCGAGCACGCTCCGGCTGGCAGTTCTCCGATTACGGATGAAGACATCCCGTTCTAGGGCTCTCCTCTTGAGCAGGCCTATGCTGGCAGACCGAAAATGCGTCCCCTGCCACGGCGGAGTGCCGACGCTAAAGGGAGACAAGCTTGCGGAAATTCATCGGCAGTTGGCGGAGCCTGCGCAGTGGAAGATCGTCAATGAGCATCACATCGCGCGCGCCTGCAAGTTTCCCGATTTCAAGTCCGCACTGGCTTTCGTGAACCGCATTGGCGAACTGGCCGAGGAGCAGGGCCATCATCCCGACATCCTGCTGGGATGGGGCAAGGTCGAGATCACACTCTGGACGCACGCGGTCGACGGGCTGACCGAGTCGGATTTCATCCTGGCAGCGAAGATTGACCAACTCCACTGAATCGGGCCATCGAACCATCGGGTCATCGGGCCATCTTCAACCCATGGACTTTAGATCAGCCGATGACCCGATCGTCCGATCACCCGATTCTTCCATCGCCGCATCGGTTCAAACCCGCACTCAGAGCCCGAAATGTTCCGCCCAACGGCAAGAATATGCAAAGCGGTGCATAGGATGAAAGCCTAGGCTCTGCAGAACTGTTCTCATTCTCATCGCCCCAGGGCCCAATCTGCCCGGAAAACGACTCTTTGAATGAATTGTGAAAATCGACTGGTTGGAGGAAGACTTGCGACCGTTCAACGAGAAAGGAGTTTTCCCCCGTGCGAAATTTGGGCCCTGCCCTTCTGTTAGTCCTGATGCTGGCTACAAATTCGTTTGCAGCACCTGCCGTCGTACGATCCTCAGTCATCCCGGAACCCGGTCTCCTCGCGCTGCTGGGAGGCGGACTGGTCGGCCTGGCCGCCTTGATTCGGCGTCACCTGAGCAACTAATTTCTTCTGTCGAGAGCCCCCTCGGCACCCCTTCATCCTCGCATTCGAAACGGCGCCGGTCACTCTCCCGGGTGCTTTCCGTTCGCCACCAGCTCCAGAAAATATTGGTGAATGCGCCGGTCGTCGCTCAATTCCGGATGAAACGTTGCCGCCAGCGTCTTGCCGCTGCGCACCATCACCGGAACGTCTTCCCTGCCCTCGGTCGCGATCACTTCCACGCCCTCGCCCACGCGTTCGATCTTGGGCGCGCGGATGAAGACCATTTCGATGGGCTCGCCGAGGAATCGGCCTTCGCGGATGGAACTGTCGATCTGGCGTCCGTAAGCATTGCGGCGCACCGTGATGTCGAGCGCTCCCAGGCCGGCCTGCTTCGGATTCTCCACTTTTGTCGCCAGCAGGATGCACCCCGCGCACGTGCCAAACGTCGGCTTCGCGCGCACGAAATCTTTCAGCTTCGCGAATCCGTCCTTGCCGAGCAGTTTGAGAAATGTCCCTGACTCGCCGCCGGGAATTACCAGGCCGTCGATCTCGTTCAGTTGCTCGGGCTTCTTCACCAGAACAACTTCCGCGCCGAGTTCTTCGAGCCGGCGGCGATGCGCGTCGAAATCGCCTTGCAGGGCTAGGACTCCGATTTTCATGGTTCTCGTCGGTCGATCATCTCTCGTCGTTCGTCGTTGGCCGTTCGTCGTTGGCCGTTCGTCGTTGGCCAAAGAACGACGTGAGCTGATTTTATACGACGGCTCGTGGCGCTGGGGATTCAAGCTCGGGGTCCGGGGGCTCATGTTTACTGGTCGGTTATTAATCCGTGTTTACCACTACCCCCCTACCCCCCTGCATTTAGAATGAGCGGGTTAGGCTGTGGAAAACTTTCAAAATCTAGAGGGCAAGGGAGTTATGTGGAAAATATTCCGGAATAAGCAGTTAGGTCCAAAATCCTCGATTTCGTCCCGATTTGGGCCGGATTCGGTTGCCTCGGTTACTGCAACAATTGTTTGTCAAAGAGTTACTATGCGCCTTCTTGCAAGGCTCGTCCCGGCCGTCTCTGGAGACGGACATACTTCCCGGCGCGACGTTCTTAGAAATCTTCGCATGGAGTCAGGCGGATGTCTGTGAGAGCGATCACAGGTTGATTGTGATGATTCAGGACAAGGCTTACGAACTGGCCGTATGAACCCCGTAAAACACGAATGGCCCCGCGGTGGCGGGACCATTGAGAAAAACCGTAGTGTAAGGCACTCTGTCAAACTCAGTATCGGTGAACGGCACACTAGAGTCAAGTTACTTGAGGAGATATCTCTGCCTTCTCTCCTCAAGCGGAACTTCTCCTCTACCACTGGGAGAATGGACCCGACGGGATTTCAACCTCTGCTTCGATTCATTGGTGGCTACTTTCGTGGCCTTGCGTTCCTTGCGGACGCGCCCAATACTCTCGGAAGATAGACCGCGTCTGGAGGACGTTGCCAGTGGGTACTGGACGCTGTTTGTCAAACAGTCGAGCGGCCTAGTCAGCCACTACGGTTCGATTCCGTCGTCCTCCGCACGACCGCTCGGCGCAGTTCTCTTGTGCTATAATAGTGCTGTTTGACAGACAGCGTACCGACTGGCAATTTTGCCGAGCCCCGCTTGACTAGCGGGGCTTTTGAGTTTTACCGCAGAATGATTTCCCCACTGTGAAAATGCGCTCGCTGCAGAAAAGCCCCGCCCAAGCGGAGCTTGGACGGGCCACCCTCGGGAGTGGGGAGGGGATTTAGGCCGGGTCGCCCGCCGCGAAAGTAACCGGCTCATTCCCAATTTTGGGGTAGCTACTTTTGTGGGATTGCGCAGACCCATAGCAAGGCAAATACTGAACGAGCGATAGGTTGCGTCTGGAGGACGTTGCCAGTGGGTACTGGACGCTGCCTTTCAAGTAGTCGAGTGGCCAAGTCAGCCATTACGGTTCGAGTCCGTCGTCCTCCGCACGGGCTTCTCGACTTGTGTTGGTGTGCTATACTGATTGTGCTTGAAAGGTAGCGTACCTACTGGCAATATTGTTGAGCCCCGCCCGACTAGCGGGGCTTTTGAATTTCTAAGGGGCATTGCGGAAGATCCGCGCGCAAGGGGAGCCCGGAAACTGCGGATTGTCCGGCAGGCCACTTCCCAAAAAGCGTGAGAAGTGGCGCACCCCCAGTTCATTGATGTCAGCGTCAAAGACAATTCAAGTTATACCGCCCAGGTAAATGTGGCCCACCCGCCTGGGCTCTTCCTCTCGCTGTGATCCACCCCCTTTCAAGGGGCACTGTAAACGCCTAATCACAGATACAATGGCGCCGTGCGACATGAATCTGATGGAGGGACAAGATGACGCTTGGCATATCCCTACTGCTGATTTTCATCCTCTACCTGATTGACAAGCACAATCAGTGGCGTCGAGCTGCAAAAGTTGGGCTCGGAATATTGGTTCTCGCCATCCTTGCGGCAGCTGCGATCTATGCCTGGAATAGGCACAACGAGAGGCTGGCACAGGAGGAAGAAAGGGCAGGAGAGGAGCTATACAGCAAAGAAGAGGCGAGCGAGGAACAGCTTGAACCTTCTAGTACGAATGCGCCGCTAACCGAAAATAAACAGGTTGTTGTCGGGCCTGATGGAAAGCATTATGCTTTTTCCAAAGATATTAGCCCGAAGAGAATCGATGCGTACTTTGCCAAAAAGTTTCGGCACGTTAAAGTTCTACGCGATGCGGATCTGACCACCGAGGAGTTCGGAAGGCTAAAGTCTGGACATCTCAAGAAAGACGAAATAGCCACTCTTCTCGTGGAAGACGGTGGTTGGGTGAAAGTTAAAACTGCTACCGGAGGAGTTGGGTGGTCTAGGAGTGACAGTTTTGAAGTAATCGCAGGGGAAAAATAAAACGCACACTCATTCGACCGTCAACGGCCCGTCGCCGACTCCATGTTTTGGCGCAGCAGGACAACGGTTAATAATAGTCACTGTAATAATCATCGGCATAGGACGCCATTTCAGATTCGTAGTCGTGCTTCATGTCCTCGATCGCCCCCATGCCCACGTCAATTCCCCAGAGGTAGTTGCTCAACCGCTCCATCTGGTCGCCGAAATGCCTGAGGTTAATATGGGTCAAGCTTTCAGGTAATGATGGGTCCCCTTTCTTGGAGTAGGCGTACCTTAGGCTGTACGATCTTGGATCTATGTCGGAGATTTGCCGAATGTAGTCGTTGACGCCTTCCACATCCTCCTTCGGCAGCTTGTCCCACCCGGCGACTTCTGAAATGGCCGAGGACATTGGTTTGAAATCCTCCCACAAGAGGTCGAGACGGTGATCGTCGAGGTGTTTTTTCTCTGCCCCCGTAAGTTCGCGCTCAATCAGGTATGGTGCTCGCCTGATGATCTCTTTTAAGACTAGCTCCACGTAATGCCGGTACAGGAAGACGATCGGATAGACTAAGAAATCCTGATCCTGCTCCGTTGCGCCAACCGTTTGGACAAGGATCTGGGCACCACGTCGGTAGCCTTCCCTGTAGGCATAATCATCCCCTTGTCGCAAACACGCGTTATTTTTCCAGTCGTGCGGAATCACACGAAATAGCTTTTCGCCTTTGCGAGGAGGAGGCGGCACTTGGTATTCATCTCGTAGCATAACTATGAACCCAGCCTGCTAATGTTTCCGACGATTCGAAAACGGACGTCCGGCTTGGACAGTTCCCCGTTCTCTGCCGGAGGAGTAAAAGTCTTTTGTCCTACGAAGCGGCAGAAACTTGCCATCTGCTACACCGTGCGAACTTCTAAGGTGATCAATAAAGCGCGACTCCAGTACTTGAGATCCGCAGTGAGGACAACGGATCGTCGTCGGCTCAATCCCTTTAATCGTCGTCTCCTTTTTAATCGGCATAAGTTCTGCCAGCCCGGCCCGAAATCAGCTCTACCATCCCCGCGTCTGCAGCAGGTGGGCCTCATCGAGCGTAGACACGGCCAGCCCCTTCATGGCCCCCGCCAGATCCTCGCTGACTTCAAGTAACACTTTAGGGTCTTTGAAGTGCGTAGCGGCCTGCACGATCGCTTTCGCGCGCTTCTCGGCTTCCGCGGGGTCGGCGAATTCGGTCGAGTTCTTCATGAAGATGCCTGAGCCTACGAATACGGCTTCGGCTCCGAGCTGCATCACTAGCGATGCGTCGGCTGGAGTCGCGATTCCTCCGGCGGAGAAATTGGGCACGGGGAGCTTGCCATCTCGCGCTACCATCCTTACCAGTTCGTAGGGCGCTCCGTGTTCTTTGGCTTTGGCGTAGAGCTCTTCTTCGCCAAGGACAGTGAGAATCTTCATCTCCATCACAATCTGGCGAATGTGGCGGACGGCGTGGACTACGTCTCCAGTGCCAGCCTCGCCCTTGGTACGAATCATGGCTGCGCCTTCGGCTATGCGCCGCAAAGCCTCGCCCAGGTTGCGCGCGCCGCAGACGAACGGAACCGTGAAGGCGTGCTTGTCGACATGATGCGCTTCGTCGGCGGGGGTAAGCACTTCGGACTCGTCAATGTAGTCGACGCCCAGTTCCTGAAGTATTTGGGCTTCCGCGAAATGGCCGATGCGGCACTTCGCCATGACGGGAATATCCACCGCCGCCATAATTTCGCGAATGATTTTCGGCGAGGCCATGCGCGCCACTCCACCCTCGGCGCGAATTTGCGCCGGGACGCGCTCCAGGGCCATCACCGCTACCGCTCCGGATCGCTCGGCGATCTCCGCTTGTTTGGCGGTGGTTACGTCCATGATCACGCCGCCCTTGAGCATTTCGGCGAGGCCGGTTTTCAGGCGAAGGCTGGTGCTGTTGTGTCCATTGTTTTGCGACATGGGTCTACTCTCTTTCTACCCTTTATTTTACAGCCCGTTTGCGATTCGCGGTACCCCGAGCAGTTGCTCGTGGAGAGCCGGGCGTCCCCGCCCGGCCGGACGGGCGAGGACGCCCGTCGCTCCACTGGTTACGGTCACTAGCGGTCTACAAAACGCGCGAACATGCGGTGCGGATCGATCGCGATGAACAAGCCTTGACTGCGCGCCAGCACTTCCCCTTTTTCGTTCAGGATCTCGGCCATATTAATGTGCTTCCGGCCCTTCACCTTCAGTTCGCGCGATTCCACGCGCAGCGGCTGCTTCAGCGGCACCGGCTTCAGGTAATTCACGGTAATTTCGGAAGTCAGCGCCACCACATGACGCAGCTTGTTCACCTTGCCCATCGCTTCATCGAGGATGGCCGCGATGATGCCGCCGTGGCAGTGTCCGGGCGGTCCGGTGTAGCGCTTGCCCAGCCGGAAGCGGCAGACGAAACAGTCGCGCTCCTCGTCGTAGGTGAAGCGCAGCCGCATGCTGTCAGGGTTGTCTTTGCCGCAGACGAAGCAGTAGTTCTTCTGCAGTTGTACGTAGCGCGTGTCGTGTCCGGCTTCGTGCTTTTTACCCGCCATCGAAAGATTCTATCGCGAGCTGGCATCGGGTATCATGTCGTGCGGATTATCGAGTGCTAAGGAGGTCCCATGTCTTCCACCAACAAAACACCAGGCCCCTACACGGTTCATCCCGGCGTAGCCATGGTTCAAAAGTGGATCACGGAACTGCCGGAGAAGACCGGGCGGTCGCTCGAAGAATGGATCGCTCTCACGACGAAGTCCGGTCCGTCGACGGAAAAAGAACGCCGTGAGTGGTTGAAGAAAGAACACAAGCTGGGGTCAAATTCCGCGGCGTGGATCGCGGAACGCCTCGAAGGCAAAGGCACGGAGGAAGACTCGCCCGGCGCTTACCTGAAAACCGCCGCCGCATGGGTGGAGGCGCAGTACTCCGGCCCGCGCGCCGCGCTGCGTCCGCTGTATGAGCAGTTGCTGAAGCTCGGATTTTCTCTCGGCCAGGATGTGAAGGCCTGCCCTTGCAAAACGATGGTGCCGTTCTATCGCAATCACGTGTTCGCGCAGATCAAGCCGTCGACGAATACGCGCATCGATCTCGGCTTCGCGCTGGGTAACATGAAAACGCCCAAGCGCCTGATCGATACCGGCGGGTATGAAAAGAAAGACCGCATCACGCGGCGGATTGAGATTAAGTCCAAGGGCGACATTGACGACGAGGTGAAGCGGTGGATGAAGAAAGCCTACGAAATGGATGAATAGCCAGCGGCGCGGGCGTCCCGCCAATCCCTTGCCATCATGGTCATCTTGACCTGACCATGTATGCTATAATCTGTCCATGAAGAAAATTGCCGCGGGAGAATTCAAGGCGCGCTGTCTCACCCTCATGGAAGACGTGCGCTCCACTCGCGAGCCACTGATCATCACCAAACGGGGAAAGCCCGTCGCCAAACTGGTGCCTGTGGAGGAACCGAAGGACGATTTCATTGGCCGGCTGAAGGGTGTAATGAAGATTGTCGGAGATATCGAGTCTCCGGTTGTGCCACTGGAAGATTGGGAAGCCTTGCGGTGATTCTCCTCGACACGCACGTGCTGGCCTGGGCGGCCAACGATTCCAAGCTACTTTCCAGAGCGGCCGCTTCTGCGATTCGCCGTGCTCGCCGTGACGGGGGACTGGCCGTCTCGGCGATCACCGTGTGGGAACTTGCGCTGTTGGTTGCTCGCGGGAAGGTGCAAGTCTACGGCTCGATTGAAACGTCGCTTCGTCTGCTGCTTGAAGGTGTAACAATACTGCCGATCACGACCGAGATCGCCGCCCTGGCCACGCAGTTTCCCGATGACTATCCCCGCGATCCCGCCGACCGCCTCATCGGCGCTACTGCCCGCGCCGAAGGCTTGACCCTGGTTACTCGTGACGAGAAAATTCGGCGCAGCCCGCTCCTCAAAACGGTGTGGTGAAGCACTCCGAAATGTAAAGAGACGCGGGCGAGGGCGCCCGCGCCACACAAACTAGTCGTAGTATTCCAAGCCCAGATGCGTAATCAACTCTTCGCCCTTCAGGTAGCGCAGAGTGTTCTTCAGCTTCATGAGCTGGATGAACAGATCGTGCTCGGGATACAGACCCGGGGCGGTCATTGGCGACTTGAAGTAGAAGCTCAGCCATTCCTGAATTCCCAGGCGGCGCAGCTCCGGCGAGCGCTGCGCGAGGTCGAGGAAGAGCACCAGGTCAAGCACGATGGGCGCCGCAAGAATCGAGTCGCGGCACAGGAAGTCCACCTTGATCTGCATCGGATAGCCGAGCCATCCGAAGATATCGATGTTGTCCCAGCCTTCTTTGTTGTCGCCACGAGGCGGGTAATAGTTGATACGGACTTTGTGGAAAATATTGCCGTAGAGCTCGGGATACAGAGCCGGCTGCAAGATGTGCTCCAGCGCTCCCAACTTCGATTCTTCCTTGGTCTTGAAAGATCCGGGATCATCCAGTACTTCACCGTCGCGGTTACCGAGGATGTTGGTCGAGTACCATCCGCGCAGCCCGAGCAGGCGCGCCTTGAAGGCGGGAGCCAGCACCGTTTTCATCAACGTCTGGCCCGTCTTGAAGTCCTTGCCGCAGATGGGAACTTCACGCTCACGCGAGAGTTCGAGCATCGCCGGTATGTCGACCGTGAGGTTCGGGGCGCCGTTGGCGAAGGGCACGCCCTCCATGAGTGAGGCGTAGGCATAGACCATTGAGGGCGCGATGTTCTGGTCGTTCTGTTGCATCGCCTTCTCGAGCGACTTCACGCTCTGGTGAATGGCCTTGGGCCTGATGAAGGTCTCGGTCGAAGCGCACCAGATGGTGATCAGGCGGCTGGCGCGGCTCGACTTCTTGAAGTCTCGGATGTCCTGGCGAAGCTGCTCGGCCAGGTCCAGCTTGTTCTTCCCCTTCTTTACGTTCGGCCCGTCGATCTTTTTGACGTAGTTGTGATCGAACACCGCCTTCATCGGCGTGATGGCGCTGAGCCGCCCCTTCACTTTGTCGAGGAGGTCGCGTTCCAGCACGCCGGCGTTGCGAGCGGCCGCGTACATGTTGTCTTCGAAAATATCCCAGCCGGTGAAGACCAGATCGTTGAGCCCGGCGAGAGGAACGAAGTCCTGGATCTTTGGCGAACGGCCGTCGGTGCGCTTTCCCAGACGGACAGTTCCCATCTGGGTGAGCGAGCCGATGGGGTGAGCGATTCCCTTGCGCACCGCTTCGACGCCCGCAACAAACGTCGTCGCGACCGCGCCCATGCCCGGGATCATTACGCCCAGCTTACCCTTGGCAGGCTCGATCGCGTGGCCGGCGGCGCCGTGTGTTTTGTTGGAGGACTGCAACTCGACGGACTCAACCTCGACGCTCGCCACTCGCCGCGCTGCTGTCTTGGTTGCCATTGTGGAGGACTTTTTCACCTTCGCCATATTTTGGCTGCTTTCCTTATTAAGAACTGTGGGATGTATGCAAACCAAATATGTTCTCGCATTCGCTGAGCTTTTTGCAAACGCACGCGCCTGAATCCGCAGGAAAAGCACTTCAATGGCATCTATGGCGCATTGGGTGGTGTTCGCGAAGGGCGCCGGTGAGTGTCACCTCAGAAAGAAATCTCGCCCGCCGGTGTGACCTTGATGGAATGATCTCCCGCCGCAAAGCCATCGAGGAGGAGGTTGTGATGCGCAATGATCTGCCCGGCGGTTAGAACCGGAGTATCGCGTGTGAGATGCGCGTCGGCTACCAGCGTCACATCGTAGCCAAGCGTAACCGCGCGGCGGCAAGTGGTATCGACACAGTATTCGGTCATGGCACCCACAATGATGAGATGGCCGATTTCGCCGGCCTGAAGTTCCTCTGCGAGGCGCGTCTCAAAGAAAGAGTCCGATGCCTTCTTTCTGATGATAGGCTCTCCACTCATCGGAAGAATCGAAGGATGTATCGCCCATGCTGCGGTCTCGGCTTCGATGGGATGCCCCTTGGGGCCGTCGTGCTGGATGAACAAGACGGGTATCCGAGAGGAGCGCGCCTGGCTTAGCAGAACCGCGATATTCGACAAAACACGATCCTGAAGTTCGGGCGGCATAAGCCTCACCAGACCCACCTGAACATCGACGATCACCAGCGCGGATTTCAGTCAGCCCTCCGTGGTCACAACGGCCAAAAGAAAACCAATTGTACCGCGGAGATCCTCTTACAACTGTCGGTCAGCTGACACCAAAAACCTCGAGCCGGCCCCGTGCGGGACCGGCTCGCCGCTGGCCGAGCCAGCATTTACTTTCCGTCCAGATCTACGCTCTTGATGGGCACGTCCCAATGGCCGTCGAGAATTTCAAAACGCCGCTGCTCTTCCCTCACATACGTGGCTTGGTCGGGCCAGAGCTGCTTCTTCAGCGTGTCTTCGTCGAACGGCTCATTCGCGGCCGCTGAATTCTTGAATACGATAGTCACGCGATAGTCCCAGCGCCCGTCTTCGGTGGTGTGGTAGCGCGGCTGGTCCATCCAGACCTTGAGTATGCGGCCCATCTCCACTTGCTTCTTGAGCAGCGGATAGTGGTTCTTCTTGAAGAGCTGCAGGAACTCGTCGGCGTGTCCCCACTTGGCCTTGTAATAGTATTCGACGACGAAGGGCTTGCCGGTTTCGGGCGCGGGTTGGGCCGGGAGAGTTACTGGGAGCAGAGTCAGGAACAACAGCAGGAATCTCAATTTCATCGATAGCCTCCGTAGGGAATGATTGTCGCATAGGAGAAAGAAAGGTTCAAAGAAAGTGGAGCGACGGGCGTCCTCGCCCGTCCCAGCAGCATGGCGGCCGGACGGGGACGCCCGGCTCTCCACTGACGCACTCGCAATGCTAAAATTGATTGTGCCTGCCGATTCCCTCCGCCTCATTGCCATCGATATTGACGGCACCCTGCTCAACCCGGAATTCAAGATTTCCGCAACCGATATCGCAACCCTCCAGCACGCTCACGCCCAAGGCATCGAAGTCATCCTGGTCACCGGACGCCGCCACACCTTTGCCCTGCCCATCGCGCAACAACTGGGATTCGATCTCTGGCTGATCAGTTCCAACGGCGCCATTACTCGCTCCCTCGCCGGAGAAACCTTCCACCGCGACCTGCTCCCCGAGGCGACCTGCCGCGAACTTGTCCACGTGATGCAAGAATTTCGTGGTCAGACCGTTCTAACTTTTGACAGCAATGATCGTCATGGCGACGGTTCCGGCACAATCGTGATCGAGCGCCTCGACCAGCTGGAAGCGAGCATCCGGCGCTGGCTGGAGAAAAACATGCAGTACATCCAGTTCGTGGTTCCGATCGAGAACGCGCTCACCACCGATCCCGTGCAGGCCATGTTCTGCGGCCCGATCGCCGACATGCAGCGGGTATTGCAAGTCCTCGCAAGCTGCGGCCTGCCCATCACAGTTCTGCGCACCGAGTACCCGGGCCGCGATCTTTCGATTGTCGATGTGCTCAACGCCGGCTGTTCCAAGGGACACGCCCTCGAACGCTGGGCCAATTACCGGCAGCTTACTCGCGAACAGGTCATGGCCATTGGTGACAACTATAACGACATTGAAATGCTGGTCTTCGCCGGCCACCCATTTATCATGGGGAATGCATCGGAAGAATTGCGCGGCCGGGGCTGGAAGCTTACCCGCTCGAACGCCGAAAGCGGCGTGGCCGCGGCCATCGACCACATGCTCAACGGAACCGCGCTTGATCCGGTAGTCGCTGACCAGATTCTCGGGCCAGCGATTGTAACCAGCTTGTGACGATGCGAAGAAGATGACTCGAAGAGGACCATCAGCGACGGTGCGGGCGGCGAGAATTGCGGGGAAAGCCGCCGCGCTTTTCTGTGCCGTAGCCATCGCTATGATCGCTCGTCCCGCGACTGCTGCCGAGTTGGCCATCCTTCGCAACGGCTTTTCCATCCGCCACGAGCATCGCCTGGTGATGGGAACGACGACTCGCCTCTATCTTACTGCCGACGATTCCAGCTTCACCGACGTGCCCACCGCGGAAATCACCGGCTACGAAAAAGATCTACTGCTACCGTTGCCCACGCCGGCGGATGCGCACGCCGCCAACGCCGCTCCGTTTGAGTCTGCGAAATCTGGCTCCGCGCCCGCTCTGAATCAAGTCGTGAACTCCGCCAGCGCCGCGTATCATCTCGATCCCGACCTGGTGAACAGCGTCATTCACGCCGAAAGCGGATTCAACGCGCGCGCCGTTTCTCCCAAGGGCGCCCGCGGACTCATGCAGTTGATGCCCTCGACCGCCAGCCAACTGGGCGTGAACGATGCCTTCGATCCCGCAGACCAATGTCGAGGGCGGAAGCCGCTATCTGCGCGAACTTCTGGAGCGCTACAATTTCGATCTCGTCAAAGCGCTGGCCGCTTACAACGCGGGCCCGCTGCGCGTCGAGCAATACCAGGGAGTGCCGCCCTTTCGCGAAACGCGCGCCTACGTAGCCCGCATCGTGCACGAGTACAACACCAAGAAGATCGCCCAGGAAAAAGAAGCGAAACAAAAGCGGGTCGCCGCCAGGGCGGCGAACAAGAAAGCTCCAAGCCGCGCCCCGCAAGGTCCAAAACCCGCTGCCACCGCCAGCGTTGCCGAATCTCCGTATTGATCCTTTGCAATCGACCGTCCTCACGTTGACCCTGCGTGGTTCCTCATTTACCTTCAAGTGGGGCTGTGCTCGCGACGGCTGTGCCTCTCTGCATAATCGTCATTGGAATTGAACTTCATACCGCATGAACAAGAAAAAATACGTAGCCTACACGATTGTTTTCGGGGTGCTGGCGGTGCTGGTCTATCTGCAGTTCCGCACCTGGCAGCACTTCGACTGGGCCTTGCTGTTTCGCCAATCGCATATCGCATGGCATCACATCGTGTATGGGGTGCTGTTCACTTACTTCGCCTATGTGCTCCGCGCGGTTCGATGGAAGATCTTTCTGCGGCCGGTGCGCACAGAAGCATCGGTTCTGGGACTGATACCGCCGACAGTTATCGGGTTTACGGGACTCGCCCTGCTTGGGCGCCCCGGGGAGTTGATTCGCCCCTACCTCATTGCGAGGCATCAGAATCTTAGTTTCGCTTCGCAAGTAGCCGTTTGGGCGGTAGAACGGATATTCGATTTCGGTGGCTTCGCGGTCCTACTTGTCTCAGCCATTTTCCTGCCGCCGTTCGATCTGCACAGGTTCACACAAAATGCCACACCTGAAATCAGGCACTGGATTCATCTCACGGGATATTTCCTGATCGCGCTCGTGCTTGGCCTGCTATCGGCGGCTCTGTTGGTTTCACATCGTGGTGAGCGCATTGGCCGGTGGGTCGAGCAGCACTTCTCCCATCTTTCCGAAGGGATGGGGCATCGCATAGCGCATAAAATTCGGGAGTTCACCGTCGGACTCAACACGATTCACGGGCCATCCGAATTCATCCAGTTGTCCGCCGTGTCGATCGTGATGTGGGGCGTCATCGCCTTGGCTTATGTGCAAGTAACCACCAGCTACGGCGCGGCCATGGAATCCTTACGCTCCACGAAGGTCCTTTTGCTCATGTTTTGCAGCATGCTGGGATCGATGGTGCAACTGCCTGGAGTGGGAGGCGGATCGCAGCTCGCCACGATCAGCGCGATGGATCACGTCTTTCATATTGTGCCCAAGGAACTCGCGGTCAGTTGCGGCATTATGCTGTGGCTGGTCACGTTTGTCTCCGTCGTTCCCGTCGGACTGTTGCTGTCGCATCACGAACGCCTGTCGCTGCGCAAGCTTTCCGCAGAGACGGCGCAGGCCGAGGAAGTCGAGACGGTTGAGGAGGGGTAGTAGATGGATCAGGTTCCGAAGACGCTGGACGCAATCAATCAAGCCTGGAGAGAACGGCGCTTTGAGGCCTTGACTGAGCTCCTGGACGAACACATCGTAATGAAGGGGCCAGGTCTGAAAGAGCTGGTTCGAGGCCGTCAAGCGTTCATCCAAAGCTACGTGCAGTTCATGGCGCAGTCCAATGTTACCGAGTACGCTGAATCGAACCACACGGTCGACATCTGGGGCGACGTTGCCGCAGCGACGTATGACTGGATGATGACTTATGAACAAAAAGGCCAGACAAAAACTGAGAAGGGACAAGACATGTTTATTTTCTCCCGCAGAGGCTCGGGATGGGCTGGCCGTACTCCGGGTGATCCTTTTCTAGCCTTCACTTTGAATCACGAACGCCTCTCGCTGCCGAAACAAACATGGTCCCGGCTTCCGAGGGCCTGATACCATGCTCGAACTTGTCATTCTGACCAGATGATGTAATTATGGAAAACTCTGTTTTGGCTCAGTCCACGCCCGACCGCTATCCGCGGGTCGCCAGCCCAATCCACACGATTTTGATGCTCGTCGCGTTCGCCGGTTGGACGGTCGCGGCCAAGATTCTTGCAGATCAAATGAGGGCGGCGGCTCATCCGAACCGGGTGCGCGTGTATTTGGTCACCATCTTCGTGGAGTGGTTCTTCTTCGTTCTTGTCGTGGCCGGCGTGCGGCGGAGTGGCGCATCAGTCTTCCTCGTTCTCGGAGCTCGTTGGCATTCCGTCCGGCAGGTCCTGCGCGATATTGGAGTTGCCGCTGGGTTCTGGGTCGTTGCGTTGGCGCTGCTTTGGATATTCGGCCGGCTCCTGCGCGTCAACGCGCAGGGTCGCAATATGCAGTTCATCTTCCCGCATGGGGGCGCTGAAATTGCGCTATGGATAGCGCTCTCCGTCACCGCCGGTATTTGCGAGGAAACGATTTTTCGAGGTTACCTGCAACGGCAGTTCATGGCCCTGACTAAGAGTGCTCCCGCCGGCATTCTCCTTTCTGCCGCGGGGTTTGGCGCGGCGCACGCGTACCAAGGCTTGCGGATGGTGATTCTGATCGGCCTGCTCGGAGCGATGTTGGGGATTCTGGCCTATTGGCGGGGAAGCGTCCGCCCGGGAATGATCGTCCATGCGTGGCAGGATTCATTGGGTGGAGTGGCGGGTAGTTTCATGAGGCACTAGAGACCGCATAATCGCCTCGGCCTGACTATCTCTTCCCGCATCGCCTGCTACAATCATGTTGATTCCCCAGTGTAGCCAAGCGCATGAAATGCCCCTTTTGCGGGTTTGAAAACGACAAAGTCGTGGATTCGCGCGAGAGCAAGGAAGCGGATTCCATTCGCCGCCGCCGCGAATGCCTCAAGTGCGAAAAGCGCTTTACCACCTACGAGCGCATCGACGAAATCCCCTACATGGTGGTGAAGAAGGACGGACGCCGCGAGCGTTTTGACCGCCAGAAGGTTCTCAACGGCCTCATGCGCGCCTGCGAAAAGCGCCCGGTGCCGATCAGCAAGCTGGAACAGATTGTCAATGAAGCCGAGACCTTCGTCATCGAGTCTGCCGAGCGCGAGCGCAAGACCAGCGAAATCGGCGAACTGATCATGAACCGCCTGCGCCGCTACGACAAAGTTGCCTATGTGAGGTTCGCCTCCGTCTATCTCGACTTCAAAGACGTGCAGGAATTCATGACCGAACTGAAAGATCTGCTGAAAGCCAAAGACGCGCCCGAGCCGAAGGGCAAAGTGAAATCGGGTGATCGCGTGATCGGGTGATCGGGCGATCAAAAAGCAAATTCCTGGTGGGTTTAGATGACCCGATGGCCCGATCACCCGATGACCCGATCTTCTAAGGTTTGATTATCTATGATCCACAGAGTAACTCTCATCCCCGGCGACGGCATCGGCCCCGAAGTCATCGAGGCCACGGTTCGCATGCTCGAAGCCACCGGCGTCAAATTCGAATGGGAAAGCTTCGCCGCTGGCGCCGAAGCTTTTGAGAAGTATCACGAATACATTCCCAAGGAACTCAGCGAATCCATCGAGCGCACCCGCGTCGGACTGAAGGGGCCGGTGACCACGCCGATCGGTGGCGGCTTTGCCAGCATCAACGTCGAACTGCGCAAGCGCTTCGAACTCTTCGCCAACTTCCGGCCCATCCGCAACCTGCCGCATATTCCCACCCGCTACCCGGGCGTGGACCTGATCGTCGTGCGCGAAAACACTGAAGGCCTCTACTCCGGCATCGAACACGAAGTTGTTCCGGGAGTGGTTGAGAGCATCAAGATCATCACCGAGAAGGCTTCCACCCGCATCTCGCGTTTCGCCTTTGAGTATGCGCGCAAGAACAAGCGCAAGAAAATTCATTCCATCCACAAAGCCAACATCATGAAGATGTCCGATGGATTGTTTCTGCGCTGTTCGCGCACCGTTTCGAAGGAGTATCCCGAGATCACCTACGGCGAGCACATCGTCGACAACACCTGCATGCAGTTGGTGATGAACCCCTACCAGTACGACATGCTGCTGCTGGAGAATCTCTACGGCGACATTATTTCCGACCTGTGCGCCGGACTGGTCGGCGGACTGGGCCTCGTTCCCGGCGCGAATTTCGGACACGAGTGCGCCATCTTTGAAGCTGTCCATGGCTCCGCGCCCGACATTGCGGGAAGGAATATCGCCAATCCTACTGCCGTGCTGCGATCGGCCCTGCTCATGCTGCGCCATCTCGGCGAGCATGACGCCGCCTGGAAAATCCGCAACGCCATCGACGAGGTCTACCGCGACCGCAGTAAACTCACTCGCGACGTGGGCGGCACGGCCGGCACCTCCGAATTCGCCGACGCGATTATCCAAGCGATAGAGGCGCAGAGGGGGGCGGCAGAGCAACAGGCCCGCCTGTAGTATTTCGTTGACACGGGATACGGGCGCACGTATACTGTGTTCATGAATGTAACGCTATCCATTGACGAGCAGACCGTCGAACGCGCCAGAAAGCGGGCGGAGGCTCTTGGTAAAAGCCTTAATCAGTTGATCCGCGAATACCTCCAGAAGTTGGCCGGGGCAGACGATCCTGAACGGAGTATCGAGGAATTCCGGCGTCTTTCGGGAACCGGCGATTCGCGGGGTTGGCGCTTCAATCGCGACGAGATCCATGAACGCTCGTAGCTTCTTCGACACCAATATTCTCGTGTATGCGGACGACAAACGTGCGGGGGCAAAACAAAAGCGCGCGATCGATCTGGTCGCGGAGCACCGGGTTGACGGAACAGGCGTTGTCTCCCTCCAGGTGTTGCAGGAGTATTTTGTGACGGTCACGCGAAAACTGAACGTCGATTCACCTCTCGCGCGCCGCAAGGTCGAAATACTTTCGGAATTCGATGTAGTCGTTCCCGAGGTAACAGATATCCTCGCCGCCATTGACCTCCACCGGTTACACGGGTTTTCTTTTTGGGATGCCCTGGTTCTGCGAGCGGCCCAACAAGCCGGCTGTCGCGTGCTGTTCTCCGAGGATTTTCAAGAATCCCGCGAAATCGATGGGGTTCAAATCGTGAACCCGTTCCGGTAGATCGTCTGGTAAACTACTGCGTTTCGGGAAACGTACCGGGCGACGTTGTATCGCCGGTTTCCATGGGGGCTATGCTGAAGGGTATCGAAATTCCGTACCATCGCGGACTGCACCGGTTCGCCATTTTCACCGCCTGCGCCACTCTCGTCCTCATCGTCGCCGGAGCGCTCGTCACCAGCAATGACGCCGGCTTATCTGTCCCCGACTGGCCGACCAGCTTCGGCTCCTTCTACAAAATTCCGCAAATGGTCGGCGGCATTAAATACGAACACGGCCATCGCATGGTGGCGGAATTCATTGGACTGCTCACCATCATCCTCGCCGTCTGGACGTGGCGAGTTGAAAAGCGCGGCTGGTTGCGCGTTCTGGGTCTGGCCGCGCTCGCGACTGTGATCGCGCAAGGCATCCTCGGCGGTTTGACCGTCTTATTCTTTCTACCCGCGCCCATCTCCACCGCGCACGCCGCCGTGGCGCAGACCTTCTTCTGCATCGCCGTCGCGATCGCCGTCTTCACCGGGCGCCGCTGGGTCGAAGAGCAACCGCGCACCGAACTCGACCAGCGCCGCCCCGCTCTTTTCACTCTGACCCTGCTCTCGATTTTTGTGCTCTACGTGCAACTGATCCTCGGCGCCATGTTCCGCCACCATGGCTTGAGTTGGTGGCCGCACGTCATCAACGCAGCCGTCGTCGCCATCGTCCTCGCCTGGACTGCCGTTCGCGCCATCCGGGGTTACCCGGAAGTCGACGCCGTGCGCCGTCCGGCAATCGCCATGCTCGGCCTGATGGTTGCGCAACTCTGCCTCGGCTTTGTCGCTTTCGTCACCCGCGTCATGTGGGGAAGAGACGCCGCGCAGCCCGAACTGCCCATGGTCATCTCGACCGTGGTCCATGTCGCCGTCGGAGCGCTGCTTCTCGCGACTACTGTCGTTCTCGCCATCCAGGTCTGGCGCTACGTCCCCGTCGCGTTCGAAGAGCGCGTCCCCGACCCGGATCAGAAGCCCGTCGCCGCGTAGGGTATCGGGTCATCGGATGATCGGGTCATCGGGTCATTTAAGCCCGCAAGAATTCAGTTTTTCGATGATCAGATCACCCGATCACCCGATCAGCGTCGGATGATAATCCCCTCCTTCCCGTCGTAGAATAGCTTGTGGCCCCGAACTCAACTGCCATCGACGCCGCTCCTCCCGCGCAGCCTGCCGAATTCGCAGGCCAGCCCATCATTACCGTTCGCGACCTCGTTCACCGCTACCAGGACCGCACCGCGCTCAACGGCGTCTCGTTCGACGTTCGGCCCGCCGAATTGTTCGGCCTGCTCGGCCCGAACGGCAGCGGCAAGACCACTCTCTTCCGCATTCTTTCCACGCTTATGGTCCCGACTTCCGGCAGCGCCACCATCGCCGGCTTCGACGCCGTTCGCCAGCCCGGAGCCGTGCGCCGCCACATCGGCGTCGTCTTCCAGGCGCAGAGCGTCGATCTCAAGCTCACCGCCTACGAAAATCTCTGGCATCAGGGACACCTCTACGGCCTGCGCGGCCCCGACCTCAAAAAGCGCATCAACGAGATCCTCACGCGCGTCGGATTGCTCGACCGCTCCGACGATCGCGTGGAAACTTTTTCCGGAGGCATGCAGCGCCGCATCGAACTCGCCAAGGGCCTGCTCCATCATCCCGAAGTTCTGCTGCTCGACGAGCCCACCACCGGCCTCGATCCCGGCGCCCGGCGCGACCTTTGGCAATATCTCCAAATCCTCCGCGATCAGGAGCGCGTCTCCGTCATCGTCACCACGCACCTGATGGAAGAGGCCGAACGCTGCGACCGGCTCGCCATCCTGAACGAAGGCAACCTGGTGGCGCTGGGCACGCCCGAGGCCCTGACCCGCGAGATCGGCGGCGACGTGATTCTGCTCGAAGCGCGCGACCCGCAGTCTCTGGCCGACCGCATTCGCGACAAGTTTCACGTCGACGCCACCGTCATGGACAACCGCGTCCGCATAGAAATTGAAAATGGACATCGCTTCGTCCCCGACGTAGTCGAAGCCTTCCCCGGAGAAATCCAGTCGCTCAGCGTAAGCAAGCCCACACTCGAAGACGTCTTCATCCATCGCACCGGCCACCGGTTCTGGAGCGAAGATGCGGAACCGGCGCCAGCAGCTGGCAAGAAAAAGGCCAAAAAACATTGAGTCACTTACGCTGCTAGACTAGGGATAATGGCAACCCAAACGGCAACCTTCCCGGCAACGCGCTCCCGCATCCGCCGGAATCCTGCTGCCCGCCTTCACGCTTTGGTGGCGCGAAGTGGTGCGCTTCTATCGGCAACGCGCGCGCGTGGTGGGCGTAATCCTTTCTCCGCTTTTGTTCTGGGTCGTCCTCGGCAGCGGTTTTGGAACCTCCTTTCGTTCCGGACAAGGCGCCGGCCAGCAGCACTATCTGGACTATTTCTATCCCGGCACGCTGGTGATGATCGTGCTCTTCACCGCCATTTTCACCATGATGTCGGTGATCGAAGATCGCAACGAAGGCTTCCTGCTTTCGGTACTGGTCGCGCCGGTGCCGCGCGCGGCCATTGTTCTGGGAAAAGTTTTGGGCGGCACGACGCTGGCCACCATCCAAGGATTGATTTTTCTGGTCTTCGCGCCGCTCGTCGGCATACACATGACACTGGCTTCGTTCGGGCTGATCGCGCTCACCGTTTTTCTGGTGTCGTTCGCCCTGACCGCGCTCGGTTTCGCCATCGCCTGGCCCATGGATTCGACGCAAGCCTTTCACGCCATCATCAATCTATTTCTGATTCCGCTGTGGCTGCTTTCGGGAGCGCTCTTCCCTCTGTCCAAAGCTTCAGGATGGATTCGCTGGCTCATGTACGCCAATCCGCTGACCTACGGAGTCGAGGCGCTGCGCACGCTGATGTATCCCGAAGCGCCCAGCGCATTCTCGCTGCCCGCATCCCTTTTGACGCTGGTGCTGTTCGCGCTCTTCATGTTCGGACTGGCCTTCGCGCTGGCCAACCGGCGCACGACGAAGCCAGCCGCGTAAGGCGATTTTGTAATTTTGTAATCGGTAATTTGGTAATCTAAGAGCGACAGCCACGCCGGTTTTCAAATTACAAAATTGCCAAATTACCAAATTACAAAATGCCCTTAGACATTCTCGCCCTAGCCGCGCACCGCGACGACGTGGAACAAACCTGCGGCGGCACTCTGCTCAAGATGGCCGAGCGCGGATACCGCACCGGCATTCTCGATCTCACGCAAGGTGAAATGGGCACGCGCGGCACCGCCGAAGACCGCGCCCGCGAAGCGGCCGAGGCGGCGCGCATCCTGAAAGTTTCCTGGCGCCACGCGCTCGATATTCCCGACGGCCGCGTCGAAAACACGTGGGAGAATCGTTTGAAAGTCGCGCGTGTAATCCGCGAACAGCGTCCGCGGGTGCTGATTCTTCCCTACTGGGAGGGTCGCCATCCCGACCACTACACCGCTTCCGTGCTCGGATATGAAGCCAGCTTTCTGGCCGGACTGGCGAAGCTGGCTGTCAGCTATCAGATCTCAGCTCTCAGTGGGCACACCACGGACGCTTATTCCAAGGACGCCGATTCGCCTCATCGTCCTTTCAAGATTATTTACGCCAGCTTGTACCGCGATGTGCGGCCGACGTTTGTCGTGGACATCACCGGCCAGTTCGAAACTCGCTTCGCATCGCTGATGGCGTACAAATCGCAGTTCACCGATCAGCAGGCGGGCAGCGGGATTTTTCCCGCGCACAAAGAAATTCGGGCGCGGATAGAATCCATGGCCCGCTTTTACGGGATGATGGGCGGCGTCACCTACGCCGAGCCGTTCGTGCAGAAAGAAGTCGGGCTGGTGGATGATGTGCTGGCGATCCCAGTGAAGTCGATCTGAGGCAATAAGGTGGGTGACCCAGCCTTCCGCAGGCGAACTTGTAAGTTGGCACGCAAAAAAACAATACAAGAGGGTGTCAACTATGAAAGCAATTGTCTACTACAACTACGGTTCACCCGATGTTCTCAAATGTGAAGAAATTGAAAAGCCGGCCGCTGGGGACAATGAAGTTTCGATAAAAGTCCGGGCGGCTTCCGTCAATCCACTTGACTGGCACTTCATGAGAGGCGCGCCGTATGTCGTTCGCATAATGACCGGGCTGCTCAAACCAAAGGTCACACGACTGGGCGTTGATGTGGCCGGCCAGGTGGAAGCGGTGGGCAGGAACGTAACTCAGTTCAAACCCGGCGACGAGGTGTTCGGCGCGTGCCGCGGGGCCTTTGCCGAGTATGCGTGTACTGCCGAGTCGGCAGTGGTCATGAAGCCAGATAACGTGACGTTCGAGCAAGCCGGTTCTGTACACGTGGCGGCATTGACCGCATTGCAGGGGCTTCGCGACAAGGGACGGATTCAGCCGGGGCAGAAGGTCTTGATTAACGGTGCGGCGGGAGGCGTGGGTACGTTCGCGGTGCAGATTGCCAAGTCGTTCGGCGCAGAGGTCACCGGCGTATGCAGCACGAGGAATGTGGACATGGTCCGATCCATTGGCGCAGATCGCGTCATTGATTACACCCAGGAGGATTTCACCAAAACTGGGCAACATTACGACATCTTTTTCGACTGCTTTGCGAACCATTCCTTGTCAGCCTGCAGACGCGTCTTGAATCCGAAGGGGATATACATCGCGGTCGGAGGACCAAGCGGGTCAACCATCGGTATTCTGGCGGGTTGGATCACAGCGCTTGTATGGTCATGGTTCGTGAGCCAGAAGTTCGTCACGTTTATGGCGAGATCGAACAAAGAAGACCTGACCATCCTACGCGAGCTTATGGCGACCGGAAAGGTAACACCGGTCATCGACAGGCGTTATAAGTTGAGTGAAGTCCCTGAGGCTATCCGGTATCTGGAAGAAGGGCACGCCCGAGGAAAAGTAGTAATAACTTTAGGCTGAAGATCTGGCCTTATTTCGACCCACTCGCCACGTCATAGCTATTTTCAGTAAACAAGATCATACTGGCCTCTCTGGAAGGAGAACGTAAATCATGATTCAGAAACTCGCATGGCTGGCTCTGTTCGTGAGCCTTAGTTCAGTGTTGTTGTATGGCGCACCGCAAATGGCGGGTGAAAAGGCGCCGGCGACGCAGACCGTAACCGGTTGTCTTCAGAAAGGTACTGAACCCGTAGGATTTTTTCTCATTAGCACGGACAACAAGCATTGGGAGCTTTACGGCAACAAGGACGTGGCGCTTGCCGATCATGTCGGCCACACCGTTACCGTAACCGGTACTTTGGCGCACCGATCGAAAGCACAAGAAGACAAAAGCCAGCCTCACGAACAAAAAGAAATGGCAGGAAGGCAACACGACGATTTGCAGGTATCGAGCGTGAAGATGGTCAGTACGACTTGCAAATAAGAGTTGACGCTTCGCTTTGGCATTAGAGGCCGGGGGCATCGAGTTTGGCAGCAAGCTCTTTCCCCCGGCCAGCAATTACTGTGTCCCGAAGAACGTGGAGTCGAACGGTGTCGGCGGTTCGGCAGGCCACTTCTCGAAAAGCGAGAGAAGTGGCACTCCTGGTTATTTCGGTCGAAGTTCAAGAACAAACCCGCGTTATACTCCCCGGGTAAAGTAGCCCACCCGCCAAAGGGAGGTACTTAAGATGAAGATCTACGGCAAGTTTCGATGTGGCTGAATAGTGGGTGCCCCATCCTTCGCGGCTTTTCGCGAAGGGTGGGCGGCGGACTGCTCCCACAATGGGCTTTGCCTAACTTACCTTTGTGGAGCGTTGGCCTAGCTCTAACTCTCGTGTCCAGCAACGACCGCGAACTTCACGCCGAGGGCGTGCAGGACGGAATTGATGGTTTCGAAGCGTGGGTGTGCGCCTGCACTCAGGGTTTTGTACAGGCTCTCCCTGCCCAGTCCTGAGTCTTTGGCGATCTGCGCCATGCCTCGTGCTTTGGCCACGTCGCCGAGCGCGGCGACGAACACCTCGGGGTTTGGGTCTTCGGCAGCCGCCGAAAGATATTCCGCAATGACCGCATCGTTATCGAGATATGCCGCCGCGTCGAATGGTTTGTAAGTTGTCTTCTTTTTCTTCATTGTTTCGTCCTTTTGAGTTCGCAAACCATTTCTTTCGCTTTGGCAATGTCTTTCGTTTGGGAGGCCTTTACGCCACCAGCCAGCAAGACATAGACGGTCGATCCGGTTCGCGTGTAAATAAACGCGATACCCCGCTCCAACGTGAACCCGCATCTCGGAAACGCCTTCGCCGACGGGTTCGCAATCGCCGAAATTTCCGAATGTCCGCTAGCAAGGCGAGCCAAGATTCTGGCCTTTGCTTTTTGGTCGGCCAGATGGGATAGCCACGCATCGAAATCGGACGACCGAAGCAGTGTATTCAAGTCCCTTGATTGTATCCGAGTGGATACTTGTTCTGCAAGCACGCACTAACGCTGGTATTTTGAGCGAAAACCCTTTCGCGCCGCCGTATAATAATTCGTTCCCGACACCCGCCGAAGGGCTTGGCTGCTCTCGCTCGATTCCAACGCCCGACGCACAGGAGATTTCATCATGTCTACTCTTACCGATCCTAAAGCTGCCGAACCCGCCGTCCCGACTCAAACGAAGACCCGCATTGAATCCGACAGCATGGGGAAGATCGAAGTTCCGGCGAATGTTTACTGGGGAGCGCAGACCGAGCGCTCGCTGCTGCATTTCAATATTGGACGCGACGTCATGCCTCCGGAGCTGATTCGCGCCTTTGGCACGCTTAAGAAGGCTTGCGCGCTGGTGAATCAGGATTTGGGCAAGCTTCCGCCTGACATCGCTAAGCTCATCGTGCAGGCGGCCGACGAAGTCATTGCCGGCAAGCTGAATGACCAGTTCCCGCTGCGGATTTGGCAGACGGGCAGCGGCACGCAGACCAACATGAACGTGAATGAGGTCATCTCGAATCGCGCCATCGAGATTGCGGGCGGGGAGATGGGGTCGAAGAAGCCGGTGCATCCGAACGATCACGTGAACATGTCGCAGTCCTCGAACGACACGTTTCCGGCGGCGATGCACATCGCGGCGGCGGAGCGGGTGAAGAACGCGCTGATTCCGGCGATCAAGACCGTGCGCGACGCGATCCGAGCCAAGGCCAGGGAATTTGAAAGCGTGGTGAAGATTGGCCGCACCCACTTGCAGGATGCTGTGCCTTTGACGATTGGGCAGGAATTTGGCGGCTGGGCCAGTCTGCTCGATCGCGACATCCGGCGGCTGGAGGAGGTGGTAGATCTAGATGGGCTTTACGATCTTGCGATCGGCGGGACGGCGGTGGGCACGGGGCTGAACACGCATCCGGAATTTGCCGAGCGCGCGGCGAAAAAGATCGCCGAACTGACGGGACTTCCCTTCCGCTCGCATCCCAACAAGTTCGCCGCGCTTTCAGCCCACGATGAGATCGTGTTTGCTCAGGGCGCGATGGCAACCTTAGCCGCGTCGCTGATGAAGATTTCGAACGATATACGGTGGCTGGCTTCCGGTCCGCGGTGCGGTCTCGGCGAGCTGTCGATTCCGGAGAATGAGCCGGGATCGTCCATCATGCCGGGCAAGGTCAATCCTACGCAATGCGAAGCGATGACGATGGTCTGCGTGCAGGTTCACGGAGCGACGGCCGCGGTGGGATTCGCCGGCTCGCAGGGCAACTTTGAGCTCAACGTGTTCAAGCCGGTGATCATCTACAACTTTCTGCACTCGGTCACGCTGATTACCGACGCCTGCCACGGCTATGTGGAGTACATGGTCAAGGGCATTGAAGTCGATCGCGCGAAGGTGGACTGGTACGTGAAGAATTCGCTGATGCTGGTCACGGCGCTCGCTCCGAAGGTGGGATACGACAAGGCAGCGCAGATCGCGCACACGGCGCACGTCGAGCACTCGAGCCTGCGCGAGGCGGCGTTGAAGCTGGGATACCTTACGGGCGAGGAATTCGATTCGCTGGTCAAGCCGGAGAAGATGACACATCCGTAGCAGCCCGGTTTATGTACTATAATCTCTGGAGGGTACGCTAGGCCCTGCGGGTTAGGCCGCGATGGAGGCTGGACTGACAGACAATGTTTGGTCGATTCCCGAACTGGTACGGTATTAACACCTTGGTCACTCCCCCTGTAACGCAAGAACGTGAATTGACCTCCCCGCAACGGTAAGATAGTCTGTAGCGTCTAAAAGGTCATGGCCTCTGCAGCGGTAGTTCTGACGAATCTCGGAAGCGATCAATGGGACGCGGAAGTTTATGCAGTTCTGTCGATGGCGTCGCGTCTTGCCGCCCTGGTGAAGTCTCGTGCTCAAACTGTTCGGCTCGGTTACAAGTTGTGGCAGTTGAATACCCTGCTTGGCAATTTCTTCCAAGAAGTTCGAAACAGCATGGAAGGCGAGAAGCCGAAGGATGACTCTATCACGCCGGAGCGGATCGAAGAGAGCATCCGCAGTCTTCGTCAAATTCATATCAAAATTGAAACCCTCTACGAAGCGGCACGCCGTGCTAGGCTAACGAATAATTCTCTGCTTGCGATGCCGCTAAGGAGCGTGCATACCTACGGCGATGACATTTTGGAGTTGGCGGAATTGCTAGAGGCGTATCAACACTCAGAAGGCGTGGAGGCCATGTTTGACCGATCCGCCGAAGAGAGGGCCAGAGGAGAGGTATACGATATAGCGGAAGTCGAGTGAAAACTTGGCACTGAAAATCAAGATCACCGCAACGCCTCTGAAATATCTGAAAAACCTAGACAAGCCTACCCGACGGAGAATCGTTGAAAAACTGAAAGAGATAGCCGAGAACCCCGCTGACGCTCGTTTGTCTTACCCGCTCACCGCTAGCGACAAGCGCAGTACCCGTGTAGGCTCATACCGCATTCTTTTCTCTACAGATAACGAAGTCCTGGAAGTCGCTGACATCGGGCCTCGTGGACAGATATATCGAAAAGCCTGAGAACTCAAACTAAGCCACTAACCGATCCTTCGCTTAGAGCTCAGGATGACAGAGATTTCGGGTTAGAGTGGAAGAACGGGGTTCCTTAACGGTGACGGCGCTGTTTAGTCCTTTTTAGGAATCGCCCGCGGTTGAGGTGGGTCGCGGCTGCCGGCTGAACGTCATCACACTTCAGCACGCTGATGGAGCCATCCACTTCGCGCGCGGCGAGCGGCACAACGTCAGAGGCGGAATTCCATGTCGTACGCAACCAGGAAATCCACCTGCGGCGGTTGTATTCCCAACTGACGCAATAGAGTTGCCACCTGTCCGCGATGATAGCTTTGGTGGTTGAGTAAGTGCACCATCATACGCCACAGGTTGTAAGTCCAGGTTTCTCCTTTGAAATTGAGGTATGGCACCGTGCCCTCAAGCGCCTCCTCACTTAGAGTGGCCAGATACTCTCTCATCTCTGCTTCCACCATTCGCCAGCGTTCGGATACGGCGGCCAGTGTCGGAAACTCCTCTGAAGACAGCAAGGACCGTGGCGACCGGCCGCGCCAGCGTTCCAGCCACAGCCACTCCACCGCAACCAGATGCGCGAGGGTGTCTCGTATCGAAGGGAAGCTGCTGCCCAGCGGGCGCAAGAACTGTTCATCCGTAAGGGCGGCACAGGCTTGAAGCAGGCGGTCTCGCGCCCAGTAATTGTAGTTAAACAGCTCGTTCACCAGTGGCAACGACATTGTTCCAGTCATCGGTTTTGACGGAGCTGGCAAGGTCAGAGGTTAGAGGTCGGATCGCAGAAGTGAAATCGCGGGATCGCCGACCACCGTCTGCGCGACGGATCGTAACCTCTGCAATCTGACCTCTAACTTCTGACCTCGTCCCTACTGGGGCGTTGCGGTGATCGGCACGGGCGCGTTCTTCGGCGTGCTCAGGTAGCCGGTGATCTTGTTCTTGTCCACCGTCCAGACCACGAGTTCATACAGCATGTGATCGCGTCCGGTGTAGAACTGCACCGGCTCGTTCTGGGTCCTGTCTTTCTTCTCGATGGTCTTGTCGTCGGCGGTGACGTTGAGCGAGTACTTGCCGCGTTTGGGATCGGTCTTCTTGAGCTGCAAGGCCACGGTCGAGAACGCCTGCGGCTTAGCTCCCTTCAACAAGGCGAACTCATAGTATTGGCGGTCGCCCTTGTGTTTCAGGGCTTCGAGATCGCCGCGCGTGTTGGCGATCAGTCCGCTCTGCACGCCGAGGTCGCCGATGGCGCCCTGCAGTTTCGCGATCGTCGCCTCGAGCGACGCCTTCGTCGCGGCCACATCGGTCTTCACGCCGCCAACGTCGGTCTTCACGTTTCCAACTTCTCCGGCAACGGCATTCACATCTTTTTTCTCTTCTGCCGCCTGGGCCGCAATGCGCGCCGCTGCGGTGGCCGATGCGGCTTGTTGCTGACGCTGCAGCTCGTCGGCACGCGTGGCCAATTCTTTCTTGGTCATGCCCAACTGCTGGGCCAGAGTTTCGGAATCGGCTTCGGCGGATTGCATGCGCTTGGTCAGATCGCCAATTTGCTTCTGGCTGGCGGCTTGATCTTGCGTGACCTTGTCGAGTTTGCTGTGTTGGTCGTAAATGAAAAATGCAGATGCGCAGACATAGACAACGGCCAGCGCGATAAGAATCCATTTGCCGACATTGCTCTGCGGCTCGGGGTGGTAGACGGTCGGTTGCTCACCTGCAGACGTAACGGCCGGTTGCTCGCCTTCAGACATAGGGGTCTCCGATTGAAATGACTGTAGAGCCTATTGTTTGCGAGATACGGGTTGCTGTCAATTGCGTTTCAGGTTCCAGGCCGGACGTGACACCCAGAAGGCCGGCTGCCTTCAACCCAGCATCTGCCCCGGCAGGTATATACTGGACGGTTTTCGGCGACCATTTTTGTATCCGCGCCCCGCGCGCCAGAAAGGTAACAGACTATGGCTTCTCCGGCAGTCGATTTTGCTCGTAATAATCAATCGCGTTTTCTCGACGAACTGAAGGCCCTCCTCCGCATCCCCAGCGTCAGCACGCTCGAGGAACATAAAGGCGACGTGCTGCAGGCGGCAGAATTTGTTGCCGCCGAACTCCGCCGCATCGGGATGGAAAATGTCGAAGTCGTTCCCACCAAAGGGCATCCCCTGATTTACGCCGACTGGCTGCACGCGCCGGGCAAGCCGACGGCACTCATGTATGCGCACTATGATGTGCAGCCACCCGATCCGGTGGAGGAATGGAAGACGCCGCCCTTTGAGCCGACCGAGCGCAACAACAACATTTACGCGCGCGGCGCAGTCGACGATAAAGGCCAGCTCTGGATGGAAGTAAAGGCGCTCGAATCCCTGATGCAGGCCAACGGAGGCAAGCTGCCCATCAACGTCAAGATTATTTTTGAAGGCGAAGAAGAAGTGGGCGGCGAATCGATTGCCGAGTACGTCCGCAAACAGAAGGCGAAGTTAAAAGCGGATTTCGCGCTGGTCTGCGATACGGAACTGTTCGCGCCGAACCTTCCAACTCTAACCGTCGGCCTGCGTGGCCTGCTGTACACGGAGATTGAAGCGGTTGGGGCCAAGACCGATCTCCACTCCGGCGTGTATGGTGGCGCGGCGCCGAATCCTTTGTTTGCGCTGGTTGAGATCATCGGCAAGCTGAAAGATGCGAAGGGGAAGATCTTGATCCCGGGCTTTTACAAGGACGTCAAAGTACCGAGCAAGGATGAGCTGAAGGCCTGGAAGCGGTTGCCCTTCAACGAAGAGCATTATCGCAAGACCGAAGTCGGCTCCAAGGTGCTGACTGGCGAGCCGGGATATTCGGTGCTCTACCGGACGTGGGCGCGTCCGACGCTCGAAGTACACGGCATACCAGGTGGATTTGTGGTTCCGGGGGCGAAGACGGTGATTCCAGCGAAGGCGTCGGCAAAAATCTCCATGCGCCTCGTACCCAACCAGGATCCGGACGACATCCTCAAGCGCTACACGGCGTTCGTTAAGAAACTCACGCCCAAGGGGATCGAACTCAAGGTCAAGGTTTGGAGCAAGGCTCCCGCAGGCGTGGTCGGCACCGACAACCGGTTCATCAAGGCGGCGACTGAGGCGCTGCATGACACGTTCAAGAAAGAGACCGTGTTTATTCGCTGCGGCGGTTCGATTCCGATCGTGACCGATTTCCAGGACGTGCTGAAGATTCCATCGGTCATGATGGGCTTTGGGCTGCCCGACGACAACCTGCATGCTCCGAACGAGAAGTTTCACATTCCGAATTTTTATCGCGGGATTGAAACGATTTGCTTGTTCTTTGAGAAGCTGGGGTAAAGTCCTGGCTTTGGTCTGTGGACTTCAGTTTCAGGCCCGCCGGGACACCCCCGCGCGGGCCCGGTTTTTCCCGTGCTAGAATCGTCTCGTGAAAGCTCAGCGGAAGTTCACGGTTGTCATCGAACGCGATGAAGACGGCTACTATGTTGCCACCGTCCCTGTCTTGCGGGGCTGCCATACTCAAGCGAAGAACCTCGATACTCTCATGAGACGCGTTCGAGAGGTCATCGAGCTCTGTTTGGAGGATAACCACGTCAGTCCGTCGCTTGAGCTCGTCGGTATCCAGCAGATATCGGTATGACCCGCCTTCCCCGCTTGAAGGGCAAGGAACTGGTGCGTCTCCTCGAAAAACTTGGCTTTGAGATCGCGCGGACACGCGGTAGCCACTTATTTCTGCGGCATGCCGATGGCAGAGTAACTACGGTGCCAGTGCATGCTGGTGAGACGGTCGGGCCAGGCCTTCTTCGCTCGATTCTGCGCGACGTTGAGTTGTCGGTGGACGACCTGCTTCAGAATCGCTGAGGATTGGCCCGATGGTTTTTTCGGCGGATAAGCCTCCGGGGCTGGGTGCGCCGCCCCGAATCCGCCCGGTAATCCCCAATCCCGCGCCTTCAGGTAAAATATAGGATTGAGGTTATATGTCTTGCGCGCGCGGGTTTTCGCGTCGTTCGATTTCAAGTTTTTCGATTTCAATTCTGAACTAAATTTCGAACTAGAGGCGGTTTGATGGCACTGAAGGTAGCCCCCAAGAAACAAGCGACCGAAGATCCACGACACATACAGGCGGTGCAGAACTACGAGGCCGGGCTGCGCGCATTGCAGGAACACAAGTTTGAGAAGGCCAAAGGCCACCTGCAGAAAGTGCTGAGCGGGCCGAACAAGTCTCTCGTCGACCGGGCCCAGGTGCATATCCTCACCTGCGAGAAACATCTGGTCGAGCCCACGTTGCAGTTCAAAACAGCGGAAGAGCATTACGACTACGCGGTGTCGCTGATCAACTCGGGCGACTACGTGACGGCGCGCGAGCAGCTCGACCAGCTCTTGAAACAGAATCCGAAGGCAGAATTCGTTCTGTACGGGCTGGCCGCGTTGCATTGCCTGACCGGCCACGTCGAAGAATCGCTCAAGACGCTCGACGAAGCGATTCAGGCGAAACCCTCGCTGCGCTTCCAGGCGCGGAACGATACCGACTTCCAGAATCTGGCGGAAGATCCGCGCTTCACCGAACTGCTGTATCCGGATCCGGGCGCCGAAGAATCTGAGCCGCACGAAGAAGAAGCGAGCGCGTACTAGGGCCCGCACTAGCTGCCAGCTTGACTTCGATTGAGTCATTGAGGTATTGAGTCATTGAATCATTGAGGTATTGAATCATTGAAAACCTAAGTTCCCGTCGGTTTACCCGTTTACCCAATGATTCATTGACTACTTGATTCAATGATTCAATATTGAGGCTTAACTTCGATTTAGTCATTGAATCATTGAGGTATTGAATCATTGAAAACCTAAGTTCCCAGCGGTTTACCCAATGATTCAATGACTAAATGATTCAATGAATCAATATTAAGGCGGTATGCTTCCCCAGTTGCGCACGAACTCATTTGAAACCGGCAAGGCTGGCCGCGAACTGCGGGTGGTCGCAATCGGCGGCGGCACCGGCCTCTCCACGCTGCTGAAGGGGCTGAAGCGTTACGTCATGACGCCGGCGCTGGCTCCCTCGGGCCAGCCCATCATTCGCGAATTGTGCGGCGTGGTCACGGTCAGCGACGACGGCGGATCGAGCGGCCGCCTGCGCAAAGAGTTCAATATGCTTCCGCCGGGCGATGTGCGCAACTGCATCGTTGCCCTCTCCGAAGACGAAGCTCTGCTCTCGAGATTGTTCCAGCACCGCTTTCAAAAAGGCTCCGGACTGGAAGGCCACAGCTTCGGAAATCTTTTTCTGGCGGCGCTCACTTCGATCACCGGAGACTTTGCCGAGGCGGTGCGGTTGTCTTCGGAGATTCTGCTCACCCGCGGGCACATCTATCCGGCAACCATGTCGAGCGTGGAACTGGAAACGCTCATGGAAGACGGGACGCGGGTACGCGGCGAAACCCGGATCACGGCGAGCAAGGGCAAGATTCGAGAGCTGTGCCTGGTGCCTCACGATGTTGAGCCGCTTCCCCAGACGCTCGCGGCCATCGCCAGCGCCGATTTGATTACGATCGGCCCGGGATCGCTGTTCACCAGCCTGATTCCGAACTTGCTGGTGCATGGAATCCCTGAGGCCATTCTGGACTCTGCTGCCATCAAGGTCTTCGTTTGCAACCTGATGACACAGGCAAATGAAAGTCTTAGTTTAACGGCGGCGGATCACATCCGCGCACTCAATGCCCACGCCGGCGTTCAGTTGTTCGATTACGCCCTCATCAATCGCAAAACAGCATCGCCAGAGATGAAGGCCAAGTACGCTCTGGAGGGAGCTTCGCAGATCGCGGTGGATCTGGAAGCGATCGAGGCGCTGGGCGTGTGCCCGGTGCTGGGGGATTATCTGGATGAGGGCGCGGTGGCGCGGCACGCTACCGACCGCGTCGCGCACGATCTGATGGCGCTGATGGCGCAAGCGCCGGATCGGCAGTCGATTCGGAGTTAACGAATAGTGGAGCGACGGGCGTCTCGCCCGTCTTGCTGGCTGCTCGGCGGTCGGGCGGGGACGCCCGGCTCTCCATCGGCGGGATCGGATATATTGTCTAAGCATGGCAAAAGCCTCAAAGAACAGATCGAAATCTTACCCATCCAATCCGCAGCCACCGCGCGCGGCTATCGCGGTCGTCATTATGGCGGCGGGCAAGGGCACGCGGCTCAAATCGAAGCATCCCAAGGTTCTGCATGAAATCGGCGGCAAGCCGATCCTGGCGCATGTGATTGCCACGGCGACGAAGGTCGTGCCCGCCGAGGACATCTTCGTGATCATCGGCCACGAGGCGCAGCGCGTGCGCGAGGCGGTTCGCGGCACGAGCGTGAACTTCGTGCTGCAAGCCGAACAGCGTGGCACCGGACACGCGCTCATGGTGGCGCGCGAGGCGCTCTCGGGCCATAAGGCAGGCAATAAGTATGACCAGGTCATCGTGCTTTCCGGCGACGCTCCGCTGATTACCGCCGACACGATCAGGAAGCTCAGCGACTTCCACAGCGCTCAGAAAGCGACCATGACTTTGCTCAGCGCCGATCTCGACAATCCTTATGGATATGGGCGAGTGATCCGCAAAGGCCGAGGGGCCGAGGTGCAGGCGATTGTCGAAGAAAAGTCGGCGACCGCGCAGCAGAAGAAAATCCGCGAGATCAACTCCGGGTTCTACGTCTTTGCTGCGCCCGCCTTGTACGAGCACATCGACCGCCTTTCCACCGCGAACGCGCACGGCGAGTACTACCTCACCGATATGGCGGGAGTGTTTCACCGGGCGCGCAAGAAGGTGGTCGCGATCAAGACCCCGGATGCGTTCGAAGTGCTGGGCAGCAACACGCGAGCGGAGATGATGATGCTGGATGCGCGCCTGCGGCTAGCAAAGTGCCGGGAACTGCTCGAGCAAGGCGTTACGATTTTCTATCCGCACACCTGCGTCATTGACAGCGACGTGGAAGTGGGCGCCGACACCGTGATTGAGCCCTTCGTGCAGTTGCTGGGCAACACAAAGATTGGCGAGGACTGCCGCATCCGCTCCTACAGCGTGATCGAGAATTCCGTTCTTGGCGACCGGGTCACGGTGAAGCCGGGGACGATCATGGAAGACTCGCGCGTCGGCGCAGACGCTGTGCTTGGACCGTACTCTCATCTGCGCCCCGGGAGCGATGTGGGCGAGGGCGCGCACGTGGGGAACTTCGTCGAGACCAAGAAAATCAAGCTGGGCAAGGGATCGAAGGCGAATCACCTCAGCTATCTGGGCGACGCGGAAATCGGTGAAGGCGTGAACATCGGCGCGGGCACCATCACTTGCAATTACGACGGCGTGAACAAGCACAAGACAGTGATCGAAGATGGCGTGTTCATCGGCAGCGATTCGACGCTGGTGGCGCCGGTGAAGATTGGCCGCGGTGCCTACGTCGCGGCGGCAAGCTGCATCACGGAAGACGTGCCCGCGGATGCACTGGCGCTTGGGCGCGCACGGCAAAGCGTGAAAGAGGGCTGGGCGCGGGAGAAACGCGAAAAACGTCGTTAGTCGTTGGTCGCTAGTCGTTAGTCGTTCGCCGCTTGTTGGCAACCCATGGGCGCTGCGACTTCACTCCAACTTCTCCGGATTCGACTGCCAACGACGAACGACTAACGACGAAATTGGACTACACTAGACCCGAAGTGAAACCATGACACAGACAACTACAACTCCGGAAGTATATCCGGTCCGTTACGGTGTTTCGCTGCTGACCGCCGAAGATTTTTATCTGTTCAACGAAGGCACCCACTATCGCATTTACGAGAAGATGGGCGCACACCTTGTGGAATCGGATGGAATCAAGGGCACTCTATTCAGCGTCTGGGCTCCCAACGCGCGCAAAGTGTCTGTGGTCGGCGACTTCAATGGATGGAACCCGCAGTCCCACCAACTTCAGCCGCACGGACAGTCGGGAGTCTGGGAAGGCTTTATCCCCGGAGTCGGCAAGGGCGCGTTGTACAAGTTCCACATCGACTCCACCCAACTCGGTTACCAGATTGAAAAGACCGACCCGGTGGGACTTTTTGCCGAGAAACCGCCGCTCACGGCTTCCGTGGTCTGGGATCTCGACTACACGTGGAACGACGCGGAGTTTCTGGAAAAACGCGCCGCCGTCAACTCGCTGCATGCGCCCATGTCGATCTACGAGGTCCACCTCGGCTCCTGGATGCGCGTCCCGGAAGAGGAGAACCGTTCGCTCACCTATCGCGAGATCGCGCCCCGCCTGGCCGACTATGTAATGAAGCTGGGATTCACCCACGTCGAACTGCTTCCCATCATGGAGCATCCCTTCTACGGTTCCTGGGGATATCAGACGACGGGCTACTTCTCGCCCACGGCGCGTTACGGCACGCCGCAGGATTTCATGTACTTCGTGGACTACCTGCACCAGCACGGCATCGCGGTCATTCTCGATTGGGTCCCGTCGCACTTCCCTTCCGACGGCCACGGCCTCGCCTTCTTCGACGGCACCCACCTGTTCGAGCACTCCGACTCACGCCAGGGCTTCCATCCCGACTGGAAGACGTTCATCTTCAACTACGGCCGCACCGAAGTGCGCAGCTTCCTGATGTCGAGCGCCATGTTCTGGCTGGACAAATATCATGCCGACGGCCTGCGCGTTGACGCCGTCGCTTCCATGCTGTATCTCGACTACTCGCGCAAGGAAGGCGAGTGGATTCCCAACAAGTACGGAGGACGCGAGAACCTCGAAGCCATCGACTTCCTGCGCCACTTCAATCTCGAAGCCTATAAAGAGCACCCTGATATTCAGACTTTCGCGGAAGAGTCCACCTCCTATGCCATGGTTTCGCGGCCCACTTATCTCGGCGGCCTGGGGTTCGGCCTTAAGTGGGACATGGGCTGGATGCACGACACGCTCCAGTACTTCAGCCAGGATCCGATTCATCGCCAGTATCACCACAACAAACTGACTTTTCGGATGCTCTATGCGTTCCACGAAAATTTCGTCCTGCCGCTGAGCCACGACGAGGTGGTGCACGGAAAAGGTTCCCTGATCGGCAAAATGCCCGGCGACGAGTGGCAAAGATTTGCCAACCTGCGTCTGCTCTTCGCCTACATGTTCGCCCAGCCCGCTAAGAAACTGATTTTTATGGGTTGCGAATTCGGCCAGGTCAGCGAGTGGTCGCACGATCGCAGCCTCGATTGGGACGTGCTGAAATATCCAGTGCATCACGGACTTATGAACTGGGTTGAGCAACTCAACCGCCTCTATCGCAGCGAGCCTTCGCTGCATTGGTTCGATAACGATCCCAAGGGTTTTGAATGGGTGGACTGCAACGACGCGCCCAGGAGCATCGTCTCGCTGCTGCGCAAAGGCAAGGACGGCGAGAACCCCGTACTCATCGCGTGCAATTTCACGCCCGTGCCCCGGCTGGGATACATGGTGGGAGTGCCGACGGGCGGCTACTGGAAAGAGTTGCTCAACAGCGACGGCGCCGAATATGGGGGCGGTAATATGGGCAACGCGGGGGGAGTCGAGGCCCTGCCCAAAAAAACCCACGGCCGTCCCTATTCGCTGCGACTGACATTGCCGCCGCTGGGAGCGCTGTTTCTAAAGAAAGTGTAGGCGCGCAACGGACGGTGAGAGTGAGAACGAGCCATGGCCGAGGGTTCAACTGAGAGCTGACGGCTGAGAGCTTGCCGTCGGGGTTTCCACACGCCCACATAGCAGGCTCGGCGCCACCTAACCACGCCACCTAACCACCCTGATGACATGGTTGAGGTCTCGTGGCACAATTAAGTGGGTGAAGCTGGATGAGTTCCCATATCACAAGCCAAAATACTGAAGCGGCGATCCTAGCTCGCCTTATCCAAACCGAGCAGCAGGAGTTGCCGCGCGGAGCCGCCGAATACCTGTTGTCGATTCGCTTCGGTGATCGCGACACCGCGCGTATGAACGAGTTGTCCGAACTGGCCCGTCAGGGCAAGCTGACCAGCGAAGACCAAGCCGAACTCGACAGCTACATTCACGTCGGGAACCTTCTCGCCGTCATCCAGTCCAAAGGGCGGCGCGCCTTGCAGCGTTCGGCTCAATAGTCGGGGAAATTGAACGCAGATCTCATCCGCCAAGTTTGGCAACGAGCGCGATCACGCTGTGAATACTGCCGATTGCCATCGGCATTTCACCCCGCGCCGTTCCAGATAGACCACATTATTGCGCGGCAAGATGGCGGACCCGCCACGGTTGATAACTTTGCCCTTGCTTGCATCCATTGCAATCGGTTCAAGGGTCCGAACATTGCCGGCGTTGATCCCGATAGCGGTGAAATCGCTCGCCTATTCCATCCCCGGCACGATACCTGGACGGAGCACTTTATCTGGGATGGGCCTGAAGTGAAAGCGCTGACGCAGATTGGCAGAGTGACGATTTCGCTGTTGCGCATTAACGACCCAGAAGTTGTCGCAGTGCGGAAGGCTCTCCAGGAAGAGAGCATTTTTCGGAGCATAGCGGGCCCCACCCTGTACTTGTGCAGAACGGGTTGCTCCCTCTACACCATCGCTCCCCTTCTCATGCTAGACTCGCAATAGGTCAACCAACCTTGCGGATGCGCATCCTCACCCGCTACATTCTGCGAGAAGTCGTCTCCCACGCCTTGATCGGCGCGGCGGTTTTCACTTTCGTTCTTTTCACCCGCGATCTCGGCCGCATCCTCGAACTCGTGGTTCGCAACAGCGCCCCGCTGCCGAGCATTGCCGAAGTCTTTTTCTTCACCGTCCCGGTCGCGCTCACCTACACCATTCCCATGGGCGTGCTCGTCGGCATCCTCATCGGACTCAGCCGTCTGGCTGCGGACAGCGAAATCACCGCCATGCGCGCCAGCGGCCTGGGCGTGTGGACTTTCCTGCGCGTGATCTCGATCTTCGTGGTGGTGGCGTGGCTGCTCGCTCTCGGCAACAGCGTCTATCTCGCGCCCCGCTCGCTCGCCGCTCTGGGACAGCTCCAGGACAACCTCAAGTCTTCGCAGGCTTCGTTCGAAGTCCAGCCCCGCGTGTTTTACGAAGGGTTCCCGAAGATCATCCTGTACGTGCAGGACGTCAAAGCCATGTCCGGCGGCGCCGTCTGGAAGGGCGTGTTCCTGGCCGATTTGACCGACCCCTCCGCGCCCCGCATCAGCCTGGCGCGCGAAGGCCTGCTCGTCAGCCAGGGGCCCGACACTCTGGACTTGCATCTCACCGACGGTTCCACTCACGAAACCGACCCCAAGAATCCGGACCAGTACCAGATCTCCACCTTCCAGACCACTGACATTCCCATCCAGATCCCCGCGGCACAAAACAGTCAGGAACACGAACCCACATCGCTCAGTGAAATCAACATTGCCGACCTCCTCCGTGGGGCACGGACCGCCGACCCGGTCACCCGCCGCTGGCACCTGATCGAATATCATCGCCGGCTGGCGCTGCCCACCGCCTGCATCGTCCTCGCCCTGGTCGGCATTCCGCTCGGCCTCTCGTCGAAGAAAGGCGGCAAGTCCAGCGGATTTGTCCTGACCATTCTGCTGGTCTTTCTGTACTATTCGATTTCCTTGATCGGAGTGTCTTTCGCAAAACAGGGACGCCTCTCTCCCGCCGCCGGGGTTTGGCTCGCCGACTTCGTGTTTCTTGTCGGAGGAGTTTTCCTGCTCTGGCAATCGGAACGCCGCCCGATCGAACTGACTGCGCTCCGCTCCTGGTTTCGAGCTTCATGGTTGAAGACTTCGAGCTTCCCCTCTTCGACGCCCGGCCTGCTGGCGCTGCCACGGAACGGCGAGTCGTCCCGCCCGGCCTTTGGGGAAAACAATGTCCCCCGTCTGCCCATGCGCCGGCGCTTGTTCAATCTTCGTTTTCCAACCATCCTCGACGATTATGTGCTGCGCGACTTCACCCTCTACCTCGCCATGATCGTCGCCGCTTTCCTGATGCTGCTGCTGGTGTTCACCTTGTTCGAGTTGCTGAGCGACATCCTGCGGAACCAGATCTCGCCGCTCACCGTGGGCGAATACCTGCTGAACGTCGTGCCCTATTTTCTTTACAACACCACGCCTCTCAGCATGCTGCTGGCGGTGCTGGTCACCTTCGGCCTGCTGCAGCGCTCCAACGAAATCACCGCCATCAAAGCCACCGGCATCAGTCTTTACCGCATCGTCGTTCCGGTCCTGATCGCTTCCACTGCTGGTCGCCGGCGTGCTCTTTCTGTCCGACCAGCTCTATCTTCCCTACACCAACAAGCGGCAGGACGCGCTGCGCAACCAAATCAAGGGCAAGCCCGCGCAAACCTACCTGCGCCCCGATCGCAAGTGGATCTTCGGCCAGCACTCCGACATTTATTACTATCAATTCTTCGATCCCGACCGCGATGTTTTCGGCGGCGTCACGGTGTTCCAGTTCGATCCGCACACCTTCCAGATCACGCACCGCATCACCGCCGACCGCGCGCACTGGTCGAGCCCCATGGGCCGGTGGGTTTATGAGCAAGGATGGGAGCGCAGCCTGAACGGCTCCGCCATCGAGAACTACCACAAGTTCGATGCCGCCACCTATCCCGAACTGGCGGAAGCGCCCGCTTACTTCAAGAAGGAAATCAAGCAATCGTCGGAGATGAGCTACGACGAACTACGCCGCTACATTCACGATCTCGAGCAGAGCGGCTTTGACGTGGTGCGCCTGCGCGTGCAACTGCAAAAGAAGATTGCCTACCCGCTGATCACGCTGGTGATGGCCGTCCTCGCCATTCCCTTCGCGCTCTCCGCCGGCAAGCGTTCCGCGGTGGCCGGGGTTGCGACCGCCATCGGCATCGGCGTTGTCTATTGGACGATCTCGGGCCTGTTCGAAGCGATGGGCAATTTGAGTCAGCTCCCGCCCGCGGTCGCTGCCTGGTCTCCCGACCTGGTCTTCGGCTTCATCGGAGGCTATCTCATTCTTCGCATGCCCACGTGAGCGAACCGGGGGGTCGGCTGATCGAAACCCTAAGTCGCGAGCCGGTTTTCGATGACCCGATGACCCGATCGCCCGATGGCCCGATTTGCTACCGCGCCACCATCCCGCTCGGCGCTGCCGGGGCGATCACCGTGATCGGACTGCCCATGGATCCGCTCGTCGTACTCACGGTCAAGCCCGTGATGTTACTCGACGCACTGTTCGACGTGTAGAGAAACTCGCCGGTATCGCTTACGCTCGGGTGCATCGCCAGCGCCACCGGCTGCGATCCGGTCGGCTCGTTCGGCGCCGGGCTTACCCCAGTCAACGTGCCCGTCGTCGTGTTGATTCGATACCCATAAACCTGATTCGAGGTGTAGCACACAACGTAGAGAAAATTATTCGTCGGATCCACCACCATGGCCACCGGGTTCTGCCCCAGCGAAGCTGGCGTGCCCACCGGAACCAACTGATTCGCCTGACAACCCGCATTCCCCGCCGGGCATACCTGGAACACACTCAGCGCGCCGGACTGATTCGCCTGACTGCCCACATACACAAACACGCCGCCTGTATTCTCCCCCGCCGGGTACGTGTTGACCGCCAGCACCGAGATGGGATCGGTCGCGGTGGCATAAGGCGTACCCGATGTCAGGTCCGTCAGGCTGCCCGATGAATCTACGCTGTACGCACCGAGGGTGCTGTCATTGTGCAGGGCGGGATCCGAGTTGAAGGTTACGTAGAGAACCTCCATTGCCGTGGTGCCCGGCGCAGTGTAGTTAACGACCGAAAGCGCGCTCGGAATTCTGCCTACCGGGAACGGGCTCCCCGCTACCGCCGACAAACTGGTTGAGCCGGGCTGCATGGCAAAAACCGAAATGGAAGCACACGCAATATTTGGATAACTGGGCGGAAGCGTTTGGCAATTCGTCGGCGAAGGATCCGATCCCTGGGCGATCACAAACAGAAATTGCCCGGCGGCGTCTCGCGTCATCGCAATGGGCGTACCCGACAGCGGCGCGGAGGCAGTTGGCGCGGCGAGCGTTGGCGATCCAAGACTGCCGTCGGAGTTCACGTTATAGGAAGTAATAGCAGCTTGACTCATAACGAACGCCGTCGCGCCCGTCGGGTCGAGCAAAATACTCACCGGAAGCCCGCAGGTTGCCGACGCAGGGCATGTGCTGGCATTCGAATTGATCAGCGACAGGTTTCCGCTATTCAGATCGATGGAGAACGAACTCACGTCTGGTCCCCGCGCCGTTGTTGCCCTGGGTCAGCACATACAAAAGTCCCGAGGGCCGGGAAGAGGAACTGCCACAATTGAGCAGAAACAAACTCAGGGCACACATGCCCGCGAGCGCAACGACTAAGCTATCTTCTTCGACATCTGTTCTCCCAAGGGTCCCCCATCGGCGCGCTTTTCGCCGATCGGGGAAGTCAACCGCTTCCCGTCCGCCGGCGATGCCTTGCCAGCCGTCACGGAGACTGAAGCTTGTGGCTGAAATATATTTGTGTATCAGGAATGAGCGGGAAGAGCAAACCCCGGAGAAGGCGTAACCGCCGGAATCCGGATCTCAACCTCTAGCCCACCCTCTTTGCGGTTGGATGCGCGAAGTTGCCCGCCGTGCAGCCTGATGGCCCGATCCGCGATCGACAGGCCCAGACCCGCCCCTCCGGTCTGTTGGTTGCGGGCATCGTCCAGTCGATAAAAGGGCTCAAATATCTTGGGCAGGGCTTCGTCGGGAACGCCGGGACCGGAATCAAGCACGCGAACAATAATTTCCTCTCCTTCGCCCTTCGCCGCCCGCTGCCGCTCCAGTCGCACCTCCACCGTCGTACCTTCCGCAGTATAGCGCGTGGCGTTCCTCACCACGTTCTCAATGCGCTGCGCAGCAGATCGGGGTCGGCCTCCACCAGAAATTCATCCGCGGCATCGGCCTGCGGATTGTCCGGCGTATTGCCCGGCACGGTTACGCGGCAGCCCCGCCCCGGAGTTTCGTACTCGGCGTCGTGCGCCACCTGCTCCACCAACTCCCGCAGCGAGAACATGCGTCTTGTGCAGACCGTCGGTGCCCGACTCCAGCCGCGAGATGGTCAGCAGGCGCTGAATCAGTTGATTCAACCGGTCGGCCTCGAGTTCGATCCGGTTCAGCGCAAGTTCCAGTTCCGGCGCGGCTTCCGGCCCAACCTCGGACGCCGCCCGCTGCCGCGCCAACCCGAGCGCCACACTCAGCCGGGCCAGCGGAGATCGCAGTTCGTGCGAAACATCCTTCAGCAGCCGCGATTGCGAGTCCACCAGCCCTTCGATCCGTTCGGCCATGCGATCGAAATCGCGCATCAACTCAGCCAGTTCGTCGCGGCGGCCACCCGCCGGGGCGCCCGCCCGCGCGCCCAAATCGCCCGCCGCCAGGCTCTGCGCCGCCTTCCGCAAACGCGTCACCGGACTGGTCATCGACCACGCCAGCAGGTAGCACATCAGTCCCGACGTAATGATCGCAATCGTGATTCCCAGCCCCGGGATTTCATGCGGCCCGAAAAACACCCGCGGCCCAGGCGGCAGCTCCAACACCAGCGTGTAGCGTTTTCCATCCAGCGTCAGTGCCCGCCGCATCATGCGGTCGGGCAGCAGATTGTCCATCCACCCGCGGTGGTGCGGCGGTCCACCGCCGCGCGATGGGCCGCCCTGCGCTGAGTCGCCCTGCCGGAGATCCTCGATCCAGGGCGGCACTTGCCGTCCTGCGAGTTCATGGCCCGACGGATCGAAAACGAATGCCCGCACGTGCTGCGTGTGCCAAAGTTCTTCCAGATAATCGTGAGCGCCGCGCTCTCCACCGCTCTGGTACGCATTCACCGCTTCCGCCAGAATTTCCGAACCCTGGCTCTCGATCCCATGCCGCGCCGGCCGCAGCGCAATCGTCACCAGAATCGCCAGCACCAGGAACAGCGCCTGGGCTGCCCAGAACGACAGGAAAATCTTCAGGAAAAGGCTCTTCATAGTGATCGGGTCAGTCTGGGTCGTCGGGCCATCGGGTCATCGAAAGTCCAAGCCTCTGATTTTCGATCACCCGATGGCCCGATCACCCGATTATTTCTTTGCCTTCGCCGCCGGCCGCGCAAACATGTATCCCACGCCTCGAATCGTCTTGATGTGGTCTCCGTTTTCTTCGGAGTCGCCCAACTTCCGCCGCACCTTGCTGACGTGCATGTCAATGCTGCGATCGAACGGCATGAACTTCCGGCTGAGCACCGCATTCACCAACCGCTCCCGCGTCACCACTCGTCCCGCCTCGCGCAGCAAGAACTTCCAGCAGATTGAATTCCACCGAAGTCAGATCCACCGGCTGCCCGGCTCGCAGCACACTTCGCGTCGCCGGATCCAGTTCCACGTCGCCCACGCTCAGCACTTCCGGCACCGCGTCCGCCGCCCTGACTGGCTTGGTGCGGCGCAGGATGGCGCGGATTCGCGCCACCAACTCCCGCGGGTTAAACGGCTTCGGAAGATAATCGTCCGCTCCGATTTCCAAGCCCACGATGCGGTCCACGTCTTCGCCGCGCGCGGTTAGCAGCAGCACCGGAATCTTCGAGACGCTGCGAATCCGCCGCAGCACTTCGAAGCCATTGATCCCCGGCAGCATTACGTCCAGCACCACCAGCGCATACTCGTTGGTCAGCGCCTGCTGCAACCCCTGCTCGCCGTCATGCACAGCCTTCAGGCTGAACCCCTCGGCCGTCAGGTACTCCTGCACCAGACCGCACAATTCGACGTCGTCATCCACCACCAGTACGTGATCCATTCTCTTCATCATCTAACACCTTCGCTCGGCTCTATGCGGTAAAGATTTGTAGAGACATCGGGCCATCGGGTGATCGGGTCATCGGGTGATCTAAAATCACGCAAAGTCGTCACCCGCGCGCGGTCCTCTGGGATGCGGCAAAGATTGCTAGAAGCTCGTTTGCCTCTGCGAGAAGATCCGCTAGCAAGTCCGGCTTTACGATCTCTGAGTCGATCAGACATTCGATCCAGAAAACGGTTTCATCGGCTTCTTCAACCACGACGCCCATTTTCGAGATGAACTCGGCCTTCGATCTCGCTCGTCCCGTCGCTCGATAGTTCGCGCCGATCGAGGTTCCCGAGCGCAGAAGCTGTTTGCCCAACACTTGAGCCTCCGTCAACCGGGGCAAATGCCGGAACAACCGGATAATCCGAAGCGCAAATCGTTTCGTTCGATTCCGAAGCTCTTCCTGTTTACTGTGTTCCATAAGCGATTACCCGATCTTAGATGACCCGATGGCCCGATCACCCGATGACCCGATTGCTTTACAAAACTTTACCGCGCTTGACCGACTCTTTACCCCATATTTTCGAGAACGGTGTTCTTATTTGCATAGACGTTCGGGCTGCCTCCCGAACCCATGAAATCTAAAGCAGGTCAAAAGGAGTTCCAATGAAATCAACTCGTATCCGCATTCTCACCATCGGTGCCGCTGTCATGCTGGCCATGGCAGCCGCGATTGCTCAGGGCATGCACGGTCATGGAGGCCCCGGCGGCCCCGGCGGCGACTTCCACCACATGCTCAGGCAGCTTGATCTGACCAGCGCTCAACACACCCAGGTCAAGGCGATCTTTGCCAAAGAGAAGCCAGCCATGGAGCCGCTGATGCAGCAGATGCGCCAAAACCACGACGCCATGAAGGCTCTTGAGGCCGCCGGTCCGTTCGACGAAGCCAAGACGCGCGCCCTGGCCACGCAAAACTCACAGACCATGATCGAGCTCCAGGTCGAGCACGCCCGCATCAAGTCCGAAATCATGCAAATTCTGACCGCCGATCAGAAAACCAAACTGGCTCAGATCGAGGCCAATCGCGAGGCGCGCATGAAAGAGCACATGCCGCCTCCGCCCGAGGACTAGACTCTTCCTGGTTTCTCTCCAACCCGGGTGGGGAACGGAACCTCCAACCTCCGTCCTCGCCCGGCTTTTTCACCCGCTTTTTCAAGTGGAGAAGCCGAATGGAACGCGCCGACCTGCTCTACTCGGGATTGATGTTCGCCGCCGGCATGCTGTCCCTCTGGACCGCGCTGCTGCTTACTGCCGCCTTCGTTGCCCTCGCGCCCTCGCTCCGAAAATCCGCACCCACCGCTGCTACAATCTCATCTACAAGAAGTCATGCTGCCGAAGAGCCTACGCCCCCTCGTTCCCTATCTGAAGCGCTACCGCAGCGGCCTCATCTGGGGCGGGTTCTGCGTTTTATTCAATAACGGAATCTGGATTCTCTTTCCGCAAGTCCTGCGCCGCGCCGTCAACGATCTGCACTCCGGCGTCACCCGCCAGAAACTTCTCACCTACTCGCTGCTCATCGTTGCCATCGCGCTGGCCAAGGGTATCTTCCAGTTTCTGACGCGCTGGGTGGTCATCGGCATCTCCCGCGATATTGAGTTCGATCTGCGCAACGACCTCTTTGCCCACCTCGAACGCCTCTCCTACTCCTACTACCAGCGCAACCGCACGGGCGACATTATGGCCCGCGCCACCAACGACCTGAACGCGGTTCGGATGCTGCTCGGCCCGGCCATCATGTACTCGGCCAACACCATCGTCTTCACCGCCGGCGCTCTGGGCTTCATGCTGGCCATCAGCCCCAAGCTCACCCTCTACGCCTTTCTGCCGCTGCCCATCGCCAGTATTGTCATCCAGTATTTCGGGCGCCGCATTCACGAACGCTTCGAACGCATTCAGGCCATGTTCTCCGACATCTCGGCCCGCGCCCAGGAAAATTTCTCGGGCGCCCGCGTCATCCGGGCTTATGTGCAGGAGCAGGCCGAGATCGCCGCCTTCGAGGGCGCTAACCAGGAATACATCCGCCGCAGCCTCGGCCTGGTCCGCCTGATGGGAATGCTCTGGCCCACCCTCGAACTCATGCTCGGCGCCGCCGTCGTCATCGTGCTGTGGCTCGGCGGACGACAAGTCCTCCTCGGCAAAATGTACAGTCGGCGATTTCGTCGCCTTCAACACTTACATGGTGCAACTGACCTGGCCGGTCATCGCTCTCGGGTGGGTCATCAACATCTTCCAGCGCGGAACCGCGTCCATGGCGCGTATCGACGAAATCCTTTCCCAGCAGCCCGAGATCGCCGACGCGATCGGGCCATCGGATCATCGGGTCATCGGGTCATCGGAAAACCAGCCTTCGCTTGCCCGGCCAGACCAGATCACGCAATCGGTTCAGATCACCCGATCACCCGATCACCCGATGACCCGATCAGTTTCACCCGATGACCCGATCACCCGATCACCCGATTTCTCTGGCGACGTCGAATTCTGCAATCTCAACTTCGCCTACAACGGCACATCCGTTCTTAAAGACATCAACCTGCGCATCCCCGCCGGCTCCAGCCTCGCTATCGTCGGCCCCACCGGCTCCGGAAAAACGACGCTCGTCAGCCTCATCCCGCGCATTTACGACGCCGCGCCCGGCGCCGTCCTCATCGACGGACGCCCCATCCGCCAATTCCCTCTCGACTCCCTGCGCCGCCACATCGGATTCGTTCCGCAGGAAACATTCCTCTTCAGCGACACCATCCGCGAAAACATCGCTTTTGGAGTGTCGCGTGAAGATGGCGACATCCCGCTCGACGACATCAAAGCCGCCGCCGAAGCCGCCAACATCGCCCACGACATCGAAAGCTTCCCCGAAGGCTACAACACCACCGTCGGCGAACGCGGCATCACTCTCTCCGGCGGCCAGAAGCAGCGCACCGCCATCGCCCGCGCCCTTCTTCGCAGCCCCCGCATCCTCATTCTCGACGACGCCCTCTCCAGCGTCGACACCCACACCGAGGACAAAATCCTCAACCATCTCCGCGAAATCATGCGCGGGCGCACCACCATCTTCATCTCCCACCGCGTTTCCACCGTGCGCAACGCCGACTCGATCGCCGTCCTGCACCAGGGACGCATCGTGGAACAAGGCACCCACGACCAACTCATCGCCCGCAACGGTTACTACACCGGCCTCTATAACAAGCAGTTGCTGGAAGAAGAACTCGCCGAGGTCTGAGGGATTGCAGAAATTCGTTTGGCATGACAATTCTTGACAAAAGATCGCGCAGAACAGCCGTGCGTCGGATCAAAAAATGCCAACTATCGGTTCCTCGTCATACAACCCGGCGCAGCAGGACTTGATCAGATAGATGGAAAGCATAATAGAATGCTTGTGCGGCCCCTCGGAATTGATTCTGTGCCACGGAGTGTTCATGCGACGTTCGCGTTCGACCTTGCTGCGCTTGCCCAATCTTTCGACGCTCATCCTCTGCATTCTGATCTTCTCCACCCTCAGCTTCGCCGCCGCGCCTGACCGCATTACCGGCCCCGTCGTCTCCGGTCAGATGGTCCCATTGGCGAGAAGCTTGCACCCAAGGGCGCAGCCGCAGTACGACCAGGGTGCGGTGGACCCGCAAACAAGGTTCGGCTATGTCACCTTGCTGACCTCACCCTCGGCCAGCCAGCAGAGGGCGCTCGACAAGCTGATGGTGGATCAGCAGAACCCCTCGTCGCCGAATTACCACAAGTGGCTCACGCCCGCGCAGTATGCGGATCGCTTTGGGCTCAGCCAGAACGATATCGACAAGATCACGACGTGGTTGAAGTCGCAGGGGTTCACCGTGATCAGTGTGGGAGGGGGTCGCAATTCGATTGTCTTCAGCGGGACGGCAATTCAAATCGAGGCCGCGTTCCAGACCGAAATTCACCGTTACAAAATCGGCGGCAAGGAGCATTTTGCCAACGCGACGCCAGTGAAGATTCCGGCGGCATGGGCGGGCGTGGTCACCGGTGTGCGGGGACTGAACAGTTTCCGCTTGCGGCCCATGAGCATCAAGAAACGTCTGCGTCCGGACTACTACGACAGCATGTATCAAGAAGATTATGTCGCGCCCGGCGACATTGCGACGCTCTACGACATCAATGCGCTTTACACTGCGGGCATCGACGGCTCGGGACAGACGCTGGCGATTGTTGGCCAGACCGACATCTACCTTGCGGACATCAACTACTTCCGCCAGGGCTTCAATCTTCCTCAAATCCCCACCACCGGCAGCAACGCCTGCACCGTAAATTCGAGCGGGGTCGTCGTTTCCTGCAGCAACGCAACCAATCTTGGGTATGTAGTGGTGGGAACCGACCCGGGAACGCCCAACTTATGCGGCGATATAACGGAGGCGGACCTCGACATCGAGTGGTCCGGAGCCACCGCGCGCAATGCGCAAATCATCTATGTCAACTCCCCTGTCACCTACGACTCGAATTGCAACTATGTCAGCGGCGGCGGGGTGGAAGCTGCGCTGTCCGCCGCAATCAACCCTCCAAGCGGGCCGCCGATCGCTCCTGTGATCAGCATGAGCTACGGCGCCTGCGAGCTGTATGCAAACCTGTCCGATGAGACCGAGTTGCAGCAAGCAAATGTGGAGGGCGTGACCGTCCTGAACTCTGCAGGAGACTCTGGGGCGGCCGAGTGCGATCCGGACCCCGTTACCGATCCCTATGGCATCCTGGCCGCCGACGGGACGGCGGTGGCCTATCCGGCGAGCAGCGCGTATGTGACCGGCGTCGGCGGAACCGCGATCCCGTATGCCGATTTCACCAGCACCTACTGGGGGACGACAAACGGGTCGAATGGCGGCTCGTTGCTGCCGCCGCCTGCCCCGCGCGTTCCCGAAGAAGCCTGGAACGACGCTTTTGAATTTGCCGCATACTGTACTGCGAACCCAAGCAATGGTTTCTGCCAATACTATCTTTTCGGAAACCCCACGACGGCCCTGGAGGTGCAGGAGACCTTCGGTCAAGCTGCTGCTACTGCGGGCAGTGGGAGCGGCATTGCGGCTGGAGGCGGCGGGGCGAGCAACTGCGCCACGTACAACGGGTCTGGCCAGTGTACAGCTGGCTTTCCGCAGCCTTCATGGCAAACCGTGACCATCACCGGACAAACCAGCGCGCGATTCGTCCCCGATGTTTCCTTGCTGGCGTCGCCAAGCTGGCCGGGCTACATCTGGTGCACGCCGGTGGAGTACCTGGCCACGACCAGCCAATACGGCAGCGACACCACCAGCAGTTGTGCCAGCGGCATAGCAACCGCGGTGAACGGCATTGTGAGCGGCAACTCTTACGTTGTCGACCCCTCCATCGTCGGTGGCACCTCAGCCTCAACCCCGGTTTTCGCCGGCATGGTGGCGTTGCTGAGCCAGTATCTGGGAACGACGAATGGCTTGGGGAACATTAACCCGATGCTCTACAAGTTGGCGCAGACAAAGTCCAACGGCTCTTTTAACCAACTGGCCACCGGAGACACCGGAAACAACCAGGTGTACTGTGTATCGGGCGAGCCGGCGAACCAGACGTTGGAGGCGGGGTTGATTTGCCCTGGAACCGGGGTTCTCGGCTTCCTCTCATCCAACGCCGATACGAAGACGGGCTATAACTTGGTGACCGGCCTTGGGTCGGTGGACTTGAACAACCTCGCCGTCGCCTGGAATGCGGCGCGGGATGCCACCAGCATTGCCGTCGTCTCCAGTCTGAACCCGGCGAATCTGGGTGTCTCGGTGCAGTTGACTGCGACCCTTACCCCCACGGGCACAAACACGCCCAACGGCACCATAACCATCTATGATGGCACCACAGCTCTGGCCTCCGGCGCACTTAGTGGCGGCGCACTGGGGTTCGGCCTGTCCATCTCCTCGCTCGCTGTCGGCACGCACTCGATCACGGCCGTCTATAGCGGGGACGGATACAACGCCGGCAGCACCTCGGCAATCCTGAATCAGGTTATCCAAGCCCCCACCTTTAACTTCACTAACACTGGCAGCGCTTCGCACACAGTCTTGGCGGGACAGACGACGATGACTTATACCTTCCTCGCCACACCCACCTCGGCGTCCACCTTCGCCGGCGCGGTGACTTTTGGCTGTGCCTTCTCACCAACCGACACAACCTTGACGAGCAGCCAATGTTCCTACAGCGTGAATGGCGGCACCTCGTCCTCCTCTGCCACCATTCCCGCCGGTTCGTCTGCATCGACGGTTGCGATGACCATAACGACCACCGGCCCGAACACGGGGACCGGATCGCAACTCCGCCGCCGAGCCGACAACCGTTCCCCGTGGCTGCCACTGGCATTGCCACTCGCGGGCATCGTCGTGGCCGGCTTCGCGGGACGGAAAGTGTGGAAGCACTCCGCAATTGCCGGTCTGCTCGTTTCGCTCCTGCTCCTCGGGCTTTTGCTGGCCTGCGGCAGCAGCAACACCGCGAAACCTGTAACCGTTACGGTAAATCAAGGACAGCCGTCGAGTGTGTACCCGAATAACACAGGGTGGCCATCTCAAACGGCGCAGTTTACGGCAACGGTCACGAACGGCACCAGTCAGGCCGTTAATTGGTTGGTAACCACGGCAAACGGGGGAACGATCGACGCGAACGGCGTGTACACGCCTCCGACCGTAGCTGCCGGTCTTCCAGCCAGCGTGACCATCACAGCGACTTCCGTATCCAACCCGACGCAGTCGGGATCGGCCCAGGAAACGCTCGAAGTTCCAACCTTCCCGCAGACGTACGCGGTAACGGTAACGGCTCTTGAGGGCGGCGAACCCGCCACACCGCCGTCGCAGCAGGTGACGCTAGTCGTGCAGTAGTGGATATTTTTGTAGTTGGGTAACTTGTAATTTAGGGCGCGGAGAGGTTCCGCGCCCTTTTTGTATTGGTGCGCCCGCAAGCTGCGCCAGTGCCGCGGCCGCGCGCTTGTTGCCGCTGTCAATCCAAGCCTGCTGGTGGAGAGCCGGGCGTCCCCGCCCGGCTGGACCCTTCGACTTCGCTCAGGGCAGGCTCGCGAGACGCCCGTCCCTCCCTGTATGACTCATCCAGCGGTCACGGTACCAGATCCTAGGGAGTTGCCGTCTTACGGCAAACATCACTTTAATATGTGACTACCGTCACAGCGTGATTCCCAAAAATGAAGTAGGGTTGCGCCCCTGTTGAAAATCCGTTTCAAAATGTTGCGAACGCTCGAAACGGGTGTACAATCGCTGCCGCTTTAGACTCCGATAAGGAACTGCCAGCTAAATTCCCAAGTGGCAATCACGGGTCGGACCAGATGCAACCTGGGCACGATATCGGGGGAAAGTTGTGGTCCATTTCGTAAGTCAACGCGCACCTGCCCTACGGCAGTCGTAGTGGTTGTGGAGAAAGACCGGCTCCCGGCTCTCATTTCATTTTTGTAAAGGAGAAAAACTGTGGCTAACGCAAATGTTGCATCCAACCCCGGCGTCTCTCACATCAATCGTTGGTGGCGTGTGGTCGGCGGGATGTCCATGAACCTGGCGCTGGGCACGCTGTATGCCTGGAGTGTGTTCGTGGCCCCACTGGAGAAAGAATTTAAATGGACGCGGGCCGAAACCTCCAATGTGTTCACCATCGCGGTGGTCGTGTTCGCGCTAACGTTTGTCCTGGCGGGACGGCTGCAGGACAAGTACGGCCCCTTCTGGGTTTCCCTGACGGGCGGCGTGCTGGTCAGCTTGGGCTTCTTCCTCTGCGCCTTCACGCACAGCTTGAACTACCTTTATGTGTGTTTCGGAGTGATCGGCGGGCTGGGCAACGGATTTGGCTACGCCACGCCAATACCGGTGATGGCCAAGTGGTTTCCCGACAAACGCGGCCTGGCCGTGGGACTCGCGGTGGGCGGATACGGCGGTGGCTCGGCCATCTTTGGGCCGCTGGCCAACCTGAAGCTGATTCCCGCCTATGGTGTGCACACTACGTTCATGATCCTGGGGGGAATTTTCCTGGTCATGACGGTTTTCGGCGCCTTCCTGCTGCATAATCCGCCGGTTGGATACAGGCCCGCCGGTTGGGCGCCCGCGCCCACCGCCAAGGCGGCCGCGACCACCTATGAGTTCAGCCCGGGCGAGGTGCTGCGCACGCCTACGTTCTACTTCATGTGGGTTGCCTATGCTCTGGGCGCCTCGGCTGGACTGATGGTGATCAGCCAACTGGTGCCCTTCGCTAAAAGCGTTCATATTTCCAGCGCGGCCCTGGCCACGATGGGCCTGGTGGTGGGCGCAATTGGCAACGCCTCGGGCCGCATTCTGTCCGGCTGGATGTCGGATGCACTCGGCCTGGCTAAACACGCTGCGGCTTATGATCGCCATCTCTATGGTTGCCATGCCCATTCTCTACCTGGTGGGCAGTAGTGTGGGGCCGCTGTATGTGATGGTGTTTATCGTGTACTGGTGCTACGGCACGCAGCTCTCGGTGAATGGCTCGACTGCGGCGGATTTCTGGGGTACCAGGAACGCCGGCATCAACTACGGGATGCTGTTCACGGCATGGGGCGTAGCTGGCATCATTGGTCCCCGGATCGCCGGCGTGCTGTTCGACAAGTACAAGAACTATCAGATGGCGTTCTACACGGCAGCGGTTCTCGCGGCAGTTGCTCTGCTCTGCGAACTGGTAGCCAAACGCCCGGCCGTGCCGGCAGCAGGGCTGTCCAGGAAGGTGCCGACGGCAGCCTAGCTTCCAGAAGCCGCTCCCAGGCGCCGCGCAAAAGCCTGGGAGCGCAGTACCAGCGATTTTTTGCGAGAATCACAAATTCAGAGATCCTAAGGGGTAACTGCTATGGCTGAAATTCGTCAGAAACCAAATGTAGTCATCGACACCACCGAGGCTCAGATCGCAGTCCATTGGCGCGAGGAGGAATACTACTATCCTCCCGCGAAATTTATCGGCCAGGCGAATCTGACCGATCCCGGCATCCTCGAACGCTTCAGCGAGAAGAACTTTCCGGAGTGCTTCCGGGAGTACGCCGATCTGCTGAGCTGGGACCAGTACTGGCACACCACGCTTGACACCAGCGATCCGCCGTTCTGGAAGTGGTTCGTGGGCGGCAAGATCAACGCCTCGTACAACTGTGTGGACCGGCACCTCGCCAAGTACAAGAACAAAGCCGCTCTGATCTTTGTAGCGGAGCCGGAATCCGAAGCGCCCGTATCCGTCACCTATCGCGAACTCTATGTGAGAGTGAATGAATTCGCGGCGCTGCTGCGCGATTTCTGCGGTCTAAAGAGCGGAGACCGGGTCACCATTCATATGCCGATGGTTCCCGAGTTGCCGATCACCATGCTGGCCTGTGCCCGCCTGGGAGTGATTCACTCGGTTGTGTTTGGGGGCTTCAGCGGCGAGGCTTGCGGCCTGCGCGCCGCCGATTCCGCCAGCCACGTCCTGATCACGATGGATGGTTACTATCGCAACGGCAAGATGCTCGACCACAAAGCGTCCGCCGACATCGCGCTGGACTTTGCCAAGAAGGAAGGCCATGTGGTGGACAAGGTCCTGGTCTGGCGGCGGCATGCCAACCAGAATGCGTCCGCTTCGCCGTTTGTGAAGGGGCGCGATTTCTGGGTTGACGAAGTGCTCCCCAATTACTCGGGTCAAATCGTGCCTCCCATCCCCATGGATGCGGAGGCGCCGCTGTTTCTTATGTACACCAGCGGCAGCACCGGAAAGCCTAAAGGCTGCCAACACCGCACTGGCGGCTACCTCTCGTATGTGGCCGGCACCTCCAAGTACATCCAGGACATTCATCCCGAGGATGTTTACTGGTGCATGGCCGACATCGGCTGGATCACGGGCCACTCCTATATTGTTTACGGTCCGCTGGCGTTGGCCGCCACTAGCGTCCTCTACGAAGGTGTCCCGACCTACCCCGACGCGGGCAGGGTATGGAGAATCGCCGAGCGCCTGGATGTCAACATCTTCCACACCTCGCCCACGGCCATTCGCATGTTGCGCAAATCCGGTCACGATGAACCCACCAAGTACAACTACCACTTCAAGCACATGACCACGGTGGGAGAGCCCATCGAGCCCGAGGTTTGGCGCTGGTACTTCGAAACCGTCGGCAAGGGTGAGGCGGTGATTGTCGACACCTGGTGGCAAACCGAAAACGGAGGATTCCTGTGCAGCACCAAGCCGGCGCTCGATCCCATGAAGCCGGGGAGCGCGGGCCCGGGCATGCCTGGAATCTATCCGACGATTTATGACGAAAACAACGAGCCCCTGGTGGCTGGGTCGGGGAAGGCCGGGAACATCTGCATCCGGAATCCCTGGCCAGGAATTATGCAAACCATTTGGGGCGATCGCGACCGCTTCGTCAACCAGTACTACAAGAAATACTGCAAGAATCCCGACAGCAAGGACTGGCACGACTGGCCGTATTTTGCGGCGGACGGAGCCGTGCTGGCCGTGGACGGTTATTTCCGGATCCTGGGACGCGTGGATGACGTCATCAACGTCGCCGGTCATCGCCTGGGCACAAAGGAAATCGAGTCTGCGTGCCTGACGGTTCCCGAGGTGGCGGAAGCGGCGGTGGTACCGGTGGTGGACGAGATCAAAGGCCGCGTGCCCGAAGTCTATATCGTCCTGCAACCGGGTATCGAGGCCAGCCAGGAAATCGTGGACAAGGTCAACAAGGTCATTGAGACGATGATTGGCAAGATTGCCCGGCCACGACGGATCCTCGTCGTTCCGGATATGCCAAAAACCCGATCCGGCAAACTCATGCGCCGTGTTCTCGCCGCCGTCTCCAACAACATGAATACTGGAGATATCTCGACCTTGGCCAATCCTGACGCGGTGGAAAAGGTCCGGGAAATGGCCCAGGGCAAAGAACAAGTGGCGCTGGCAGATGGACCGGAGGACCTGAAAAAGTTCGGGACGGAGGATTAGACGGCGAAAGATAAAAGAACGGAAGATTAGATGTAATAGCCACGACTTGACCTTGCACACCACGGCTGTCGGATGGGGTCGCTACCGTCAGGCCGTAGCAGGGGCTTTGAGCGTAATAGCCGAAGGGCGAACAAACAGCGCGAACTTGTGTAAAGGCCTGGTTTGAACAATTGAGTCTGCAAGTACTAGAGTATTATTTTATGGTTCGCAGCAACGGGTTTGTTGCCCCATGAAAGTTCGCCTGCCGATTCTAGTGTTTTTCTCGTTGCTGTGCTGGTCGTTATACCTGCCGGGTCAGAATTCCAGAGACGCGACACCGTTTTCAAGTTGCCGGTTCATCGGCATACATCCGCCAGAGCGATCGAGCATACGTCACCGACAACCGCACTTTTCCGAAGTTTGCAAATTGTGCTCCACGACGATGAAGAGTGTGATACATACAACGTCTGTTGTTGCTCAAGGACGTACACAACGAGCACATATGACGGTAACGAAGACACAACGGGTCAATTGGCGGTTCAGGCGTGGACCCTTGAAAAGTAACGGCACCCGGAATGAGCGTTGGAGTTTCAAAGCCGAGGGGAACGATGGCGATTCGTTAAACGACATCCGATTTTTCCGACTGATCGAGTGGGGCTGCTGCGACTGGCCTGATGTTTATTGGTATTTCAGTTTGCTGTCTGGCAAGAAGCTGTACGTCTCCAACTCCGATTTAACCGAGGTCGTCGTGCTAAACAGTGGACCGCAAGGCGCGAGATACGTCGCGGTTGGCTGCTACAAACACGGAGTTCCCCCGATGCTGCAATACGGGACCGACACCGAGGTCAAACAGCGGTTCTCCCTTTTGTCGTCACGTCATTGCGACGACCGACCGGAGATTTTTGTCACGGTTGGCGGCAAGCGTGAGAAATCACTTTCGCTTGCTTCAAACGAACCTCTCAACTTCACCATCTTGCTGGCATACGCAGACGGGACTGAATTGCGCATTCCAGTCCGACGCGATGCGATCCGACATGAGGAAGCCAAACTCCCACGGGGATACACCTTGAGCAGCGAAGCGGTGGGTAATTGGTGAAGAATCTCAAATACGCTCAACCCCCCATTTTGGATACCAGTTCGTGTCCGATACGTGGAGTCTTGCCAGCCCTGTCCGCAAGGTCGAGTTCAAACTAATACAATTCGAGGCTGACCTCAGGTAACTCTGATTAAGTCTTCCCGGGCAAAACGAGATGCTTTGAGGGCGCGGCCCTCAGCGGCTAAAGCCGCTTGCGAAGCGGGTCCTAACGGCATGGCTGAAGCCATGCCCTTTCAAAGCCTTTCTGTGGACCGACTTAATCAGAGTCTGACCTCAGGAGCAAGCCGCGCGAAAATTCGCAGGTTTGCTCCTGTGTTCTGTTCCACCCCGCGATCCACCGCGGCGGTAAAGTCCTGCGGGCGCGCATTTTCTCCGAGTGTGATAATGTCCTCAGAATTATTACGTTCTTCAGAGGAGCACAAAACCGTTCGGATTGGAGGGATAAGCGAATGACTTGGCGCAGACTCGCACCTGCTTTCATCGCGGTCACAGCCACCGCTGCCTGCCTATCGGCACAGGATCGGTCCTACGGACGTTCGGTAGTTATTACGAAGTATGGCATCGTCGCGACCAGCTATGTTCAGGCGTCCCAGGCGGGAGCAAGAATTCTGGAGCAGGGCGGTTCCGCGATCGACGCAGGCATTGCGGCCAATGCCGTGCTGGGAGTTACCGAGCCCATGATGAATGGGATAGGAGGCGACCTCTTCGTCATCTACTGGGACGCCAAAAGGGGCAAGCTGTACGGTTTGAATGCCAGTGGATGGGCACCACGTGGGCTGACCATTGAACATCTGAAAGCCAAGGGTGTGACCGCAATGCCGCAATCCGGCATCGATTCCGTGACCGTGCCTGGCGTTGTGGACGGGTGGACGAAGCTCCACGACCGGTTTGGCAAGCTACCCTGGCGAGACCTTTTTCAGCCCGCCATCTTTTTTGCGAACCATGGTTATCCGGTGCCTGAGCTTATTCATGACTACTGGAAAGCTTCTCTGCCCGGACTGATGCAGAATCCAGAAAGTCAGCGCGTCTTTCTGCCGGGCGGCACGGCGCCAGAGACAGGGCAGATCTTTCGCAATCCCGATATTGCCCAAGCGCTGACCCGGATTGCGAATGATGGCGAGTCGGCCTTCTACAAGGGAGCAATCGCACAGGCCATTCTAAAGACCTCGGCGGAACTCGGAGGCACGATGGCCGCGGACGACCTGGCTCAGTATTCCGCGGAGTGGGTCGAGCCCATCTCGACCCGATATCGAGATTGGACTGTCTATGAACTCCCTCCGAACGGCGATGGCATGGCCGCGCTCGAGATGCTGAATATTATGGAGCAATTCCAACCTGCTCCGGGCGGACCGCACAGCGCCGCGGAGTTGCACACCAGGATCGAAGCCATGAAGCTGGCCTATGCCGACGTCAAGGCCTACGACGGCGATCCCAGGTTCGGCAATATCCCGGTAAAGCAGCTGCTCTCCAAGGAATATGCGGCCAAGCGTGCCAGCCTGATCGATCCCGTCCGGGCCAACTGCGCTGTCGCTCCGGGCGTACTCTCCGGAAGCGACACGACCTATTTGTCGGTGGTCGATCGCGACGGAAATGTTCTCTCCTTCATTCAGAGTAACTATGCCGCTTTTGGATCTGGGGTGACCGTGCAAGGGATGGGATTCGCGCTGCAGAACCGCGGTGGGCTGTTTTCGCTCGACCCTGCTTCGCCAAACGCCCTCGCCGGACACAAGCGGCCCTTTCACACGATTATTCCGGCGTTCATGGAAAACGGCGATCAGCACATCGGCTTCGGCATTATGGGCGGCATGAATCAACCGCTGGCGCACGCGCAGTTTGTCTCGAATGTTGTGGACTACAAGATGAACATCCAGGCCGCTCTGGAGGAGCCACGGTTTACGGTCAATGCAAAACTGGGGTGCAACATCGTTATCGAGTCGCGCGTCACGCCCGAATCCATCGAACAGCTTACGAAAATGGGGCACATTCTGGAGGTGCGCAAAGAGTATTCGGCGACGATGGGGCGCGGGCAAGCCGTACTCCACGACAGCACGACTAAGGTCAACTATGGCGCTTCGGATCCGAGAGCGGACGGCGCTGCGGTGCCGGAAGCACCGCAGATGCCGGGGATGCCGTGATGAGCAGAGTTAATTGGTGGGCAGTGCAGGACTCGAACCTGCGACCTCCTGCTTGTAAGGCAGGCGCTCTAACCAGCTGAGCTAACCGCCCGCTCGGCGCGGATGCGATCACGACGGGTCCCCGCCGCTCGCGAAAAATCCTCGGCAAAACTTATGCTGAGAATACTGGACCCTTCCCTGCCGGTCAAACGAGTACCGTCGATCCCGCGTGCGACGGGCGGTTTACCCGCATGTTTTCCGCCGACCGGCGCGGCTGTTACACTTTCTCCGTGCGCAAGCTAATCGTCAACGCCGATGATTTAGGTCTGACCGCGGGAGTGAATCGGGCCATTGTGGAAACCCACCTCGGTGGAGTCGTGTCGTCGGCTACATTGATGGCCAATGGCGCCGCGTTCGAGGACGCGGTGGCGGCGGCGCGCTCGGCGCCGAATCTCTCCGTGGGATGCCACGTCGTATTGGTGGATGGAACGCCGGTGTCGCCTCCGGATACAGTGGATACGCTGGTAGCGATTCGCTCGGCGCAGCCGGACAAGTTCTACTCCAGCCTTTCCGCCTTCGCCGCGCGCGCCATGTTGGGAGGCTTTGATCGCGACCAACTGGTCGCGGAAATCACGGCGCAAATAAGGAAAATTCAATCCACCGGCCTCCGGGTGACTCATCTCGACACCCACAAGCACGCCCACATCTTTCCCGAGATTCTTGTGGCCCTGCTGCGCGCCGCGCGGATTTGCGGCGTTCGCGCCATCCGCAATCCGTTCGTGCCCGTAAAAGCGATGCCGGCGCGGCTCTTCAAAGGCAAGCGCAATCTCTGGAAGCGATATGGCCAGGTGCGCATGCTGCACACTTTCTCCGGACAATTCCTGCAGCGCACCAGGCGCGCCGGACTGCTTACGCCCGACGGCGCGATTGGAGTGATCGAGACCGGCCTGGTCGATAATGCTCACGACAGTCCTGGCGACGAGTTCCAACTACAGTTCCCTGCTGCGCCAGACGCTCGCCAGCCTGCCCGAGGGAACCTGGGAACTGGTCTGCCATCCCGGCTACAATGACGCCGACTTGCGCGCGAGCGGGCACGCGCTTGCTCGATTCTCGCGAGGAAGAGCGGCGTCTGCTGACTTCGGCGGAACTGCGGCAGTTTCTGGAGGAGCAAAAGATCCGGGTCATCGGTTATCGCGAGTTCGCAGAAAGGTTCGCAGAAAAGCCCGCGGAAAACCGGCCCTGACTGCCGACCGGCAGGTGCCGAAGGTGGTGCTCCGCTGGTTACTGCGGCGGCTAACTTTCGTAATATCGCGGCGCGTCAGAGGGCGTTATCATCGCATCACAGATACGAGGACAAGGCATGGTTGACCATCACAGCGAGCCCCGCCTGAGTGTGGACCTGCCCGTGCGAATATGGGGAATGAGTGCCGACGGACGCCCCTTTTCCCAACATGCTCGCGCTCACAACATCAGTTCCGAGGGCGCGCTGATCTCGGGCGTCGAGAACGAACTGAAAGTCGGTGATGTGATCGGAGTGCAGTGCGACGAGAAGAAAACGCGCTGCACGGTGGTCTGGGTGGTGAACACCGGCCCGGTCAAGAAGAATCAAGTGGGAGTGAAGTTAGTCGCCGAGCAGGAGTGCCCGTGGAAAAACTATCTGCCCCTTGACGGCGCGACGGTGTCGATTGGGGCCTCCAACCGCCGGCGCTATCACCGGCACAAGATTTCGCTTCCCGTGGAACTTCGCGACGAGCGCGTCAACGCGCCGCTCCGCATCAATGCCACCGACGTGAGCGGCAATGGATGCTACGTCGAGAGCATGCTGCCTTTGCCGCTCGGAACTGTGCTGCGCGTGGATTTCTGGCTGGACGCGGAGCACGTCAACATCACGGCGGTGGTCCGCACCTGCGATCCGGGCGTGGGCAATGGCATCGAGTTCACCGGCATGCCCAACGAGATGAAGGAACGCATGCAGGCTTACCTGGAAGCGATTGATCCGCAGATGGGGGTCTCGAAGCCGCACCGGGAGGGGGCTCATTGAATCATTCAGTCATTGAATCATTGAGTCATTGAGTCATTTGAAAACCGCTGGGAGCTTGCGTTTTCAATGATTCAATGACTAAATGACTCAATGATTCAATGACTAAATGCCTGAATGATTCAATGGCTCACTGCGTAGCGGGCCAGCACAATCGCGCGAATCAGCCCGCCCATCGTAAATTCGCGGGCCTCGATGGCGACCGGCATCCGCCATTCGCCGAGCGTCGCCGAAGTCACCGGACCAATCGAAGCAAACTGGACGCCCTTGAGCAAGCCCTCGCCGCGTGAACCTGACTTCTGCTGCCGAGCAATTCGGCAAAGTTCTTCGCGCTCGAGGAACTGGTGAAGGTCACGATGTGCGGGCGGCGTTTCGCATTCCTCATCAGCGCGCGCAGGCGCGCGCGCGATTTCTCCGGCACCACGGTTTCGTAAGCTTCGACCACATCGACCTCGGCTCCGGCCGCGCGCAGCTCCTCTGGAATCACGTCGCGCGCGACTTTGGCTCGTATCAGCACGACGCGCTTGCCCTTGACCTTATCGCGCAGTCCCTTCACCACCGACTCGGCGACGTACTCCTCGGGAACCATCTTCACCTTCAGGCCATGCTTCACGATCGCCTTCTTGGTGGCAGGCCCGATGGCGGCGATCTGGAGATGCTTGAGCTTCCGGCGCGTGATGCGAAGTTTCCGGACACGCTCCCACATCGCTTCGACGCCGTTGGCGCTGGTGAGAATGAGCCAGTCGTAGGTCTTGATATTCTTCAGAGCGTCGTCGAGTGGCCGGTACGACTGCGGCTTGCGGATCTCAATGAACGGGATTTCGATTACCGACGCGCCCAGGCTGCGCAGGCTTGCGGAAAGGCTGCCGGCCTGGTGGCGGGCGCGTCCGACGAGAATCCGGGTTCCGGCGAGGGGATGTTTTTCGTTGGGCTTGCGCATGAGTCAGTTGCCAGTTCTCAGCTCTCAGTTCTCAGACTCACCTTCCGGCGATGGTTTCGACTCTGGCCACAAACCGCAGGTCCTTCGCTTCGCTCAGGATGACAAACCTAAATACAGGGTGACAAGTTTTACAAAACGATGCGTCACGGTTGCTGCGGCAGAGCGAAGCCTTCGCCGTAGATTTCTTCGAGAATAACATCGCCGCCTCGACGGAGAAGAGTTTCGCCGACTTCTTCGCCCAGGCGCACGGGATCATCGCCCACGCGGGTTTCGCGCAGAACTTTGGTTCCGTCGGGATGGGCTACGAGCCCGTTCAGGCGAATGCGGCCTCCAATTGCTTCGGCGAAGGCGCCAATCGGAACCTGGCAACCGCCGCCGAGTTTATTGAGCAAGGCGCGCTCGCAGGTGGTGGTGGCGCGGGCGGCGGCGTCATCAAGAAAGGCCGAGAGCGCCCGCGTTGCCCTGTCGCCGTTGCGAATTTCGATTCCCAGGGCGCCTTGTCCGGCGGCGGGTGTCATCACTTCCGCAGGGATCACCTGGCGAACCAGCTGCGTTTTACCCAGACGATTCAGCCCGGCGGCGGCCAGAATGATGGCATCGTAGTCTCCGGCTTCGAGCTTGCGCAGGCGCGTATCCACATTGCCGCGGAGCGGGTGAATCTGAAGATCCGGACGAAGCGCCTTCAACTGGGCCTGGCGGCGCAAGCTGCTGGTGCCAACGTTCGCCTGCTGCGGCAGCGCTTCGATGCTCGGCGAACTTCACGGAGCAAAAAACGTCGCGTGGATTTTCGCGGGTGGTGATGGCGGCAATTTCGAAATCGGCGGCCAACTCCGTGGGCAGATCTTTCAAGCTGTGTACGGCGAGGTCAACCCGATTTTCGACCAGGGCTTCTTCGATTTCCTTGGTGAACATGCCCTTGGTGCCGACTTTCGCGAGCGCAACGTCGGTGATTTTATCGCCGGTGGTCTTGATGATTTCGAGTTCCACGGTGTGGCCCTGAGCGCGCAGCAGATCGGAGATGTGATGGGCCTGCCAGAGAGCGAGTTGCGAGCCGCGGGAGCCGATGCGCAGGCGGGCCATCAGTTTTGCGCTCCCCGGTCCTGCGAGTGCGGACCTCGCGGCGGCGGTCTTGCCTGTTTCTTCATCGTGCAGATCGTCGTGCAGATTAAAGAGCCGCCGCACCAGTTCGATGACGGTGGTGGATTCCGGATCGCGCGCCGCCGTTTTCAGGGTGCTGATGGGAGTATGCATGATTTTGTTGACGATGCCGCGAGTCAGCGCTTCGACCGCCATTTCCTGGTCGGTGGTCATCGAACCGAGGCGGCCGCGAACGCGATCGATCTCGGCCTGGCGAATGGTTTCGAGATGGTCCTGCAAGCTGACGATGGTCGGAACCACGTCGAGCGTCTGCAGGCGGGCGTGGAATTTGTCGACCTCGCCATTGACGATCGCCTCCGCTTTTTCCGCTTCCTTCTTGCGATCGGCAACGTGCGAACTGACCGCTTGCTGCAGATCGTCGATGTCATAGACGAAAATGCCGTCGATCTTGTTCATCTCCGGATCGACGTCGCGGGGAACGGCGATATCGATGAAGAACATGGGCTTGTTCTTGCGCAGCGCCATGAGCTTTTCGCCGTGTTCGCGGCGGAAGATGAAGTTGGGCGAGCCGGTCGAGGTAATGACGATGTCGGCGCGATCGCAGGTGTCGTAAAGGCGGCTGAACTCGATCGCCTGTCCGTTAAATTTTTGCGCCATCCGGATGGCGCGGTCGTACGTGCGGTTGGCGACAAAGAGAGAGGCGGCGCCATGCGCCAGCAGATGCCGGGCCGCTAACTCGCTCATCTTCCCCGCGCCCGACCAGGTAGACGCTCTTGCCGTTCAGGTTGCCGAAGATTTTCTCTGCCAGTTCGACCGCCACCGAAGCAATCGAAACCGAGGAAGATCCGACGGCGGTTTCGGTGCGGACGCGCTTGGCCACGGCAAACGCGCGGGTGAGCAACTGATCCAGTTGTGCGCGCACCGCTCCAACCGCGCGGGCGGTGGCGTAGGCTTCCTTTACCTGCCCTAGAATCTGGGGCTCGCCGACGACCATCGAATCGAGGCTGGCGGCGACGCGAAAAATGTGGCGGATGGCCTCATCTTCGCGAAACTCGTAGAGATGATTTTCAAACTGGCTGAGATCGGTATGCGAAATACTCGCGCAGGAATTCGCGCAGATCGCCCGCTGCCGTTCTTCATGTTGGCGATGAATTCGACGCGGTTGCAGGTGGAGACGATCATGCCCTCGGCCACCGCGGGATGCTCGGACAGCCGCTTGCAGGCCTCCGGCAAGCGCGATTCAGGAATGGCCAGGCGCTCGCGCACCTCGACCGGCGCGGTCTTGTGATTGACGCCGATGAGCTGGAATCTCATGACGCGATAAACCTGTGCATTCCGCTGAAGTAGTTGGCGATCCAGGCCACGATCGCCGCGACGAAGGCCACGCTGGCGAGCATGGCGGCGCGGCGTCCGCGCCACCCGGCATTCAGGCGCGTGAACACCATCAGCAGATACACGGCCCACATCAGGATGGAAAGCAGAATCTTGGGATCGAGAAAATCAATGCGGCCGTAAGTGGATTCGGCAACCACGGAGCCCGCGATCAGGCCCAGAGTCATGAAGGGAAATCCGAGCATGAGGGAGCGGTAGCCGATATCGTCAATGACCTGGAGAGAGGGCAGGCGCGAGAACATCCCACTCGGATTTCTTGGATTTCAGAGCGCGTTCCTGCATGAGGTACAGAATGCTGGCGCCAAAGCTGAGGAACAGCGCCGCGTATCCGGTGAAGATCATCAGGATATGCACGGCCAGCCAACCGTGCTTCACCGCAACCGAGGTGAAGACGAGCGGTTGCTGACCGGTGGCGGCCACGAAGGTCAGCAGAAAAACCAGGGGGAAAACCACGATACCCGGCGTGGTCGTCTTGTACACCAGATAGGCGAGCATGAAGCCGACCATGATCAGGAAGGCCAGCAGCGATTCCGAGTTGTGCACCGAGGCCGAAGCGAGCTGGCCGCTCTGCACGACCGCTTCGGTCAGCGAAACGAAATGAAACACCATGCCGAGGTAGGAGGCATGGAGCGCCACTTTACCGAGGATTTCGGAGGTGCGGGTAAGCGCGACCAGCGCATAGAGCAATCCCGCAGCGTAAAAAACCAGCGCCACGCGCAGCCAAACCAGGGTCATCATTCTTTATTCGTTAATTTCTGTGCTTCCGCAGGCCGGTTTCGTACTCCCCCACCCCCGCCTGGGTGATTATAGTGTGCCGGGAGGGCGGGTGCGGGGGAAACGTAGGCTGTCACAGGTGTTTGTGATGTAGATCACATGAGGATAGGCCAGCCAGCCCGGCTTTTGGGCGATTGTTCCTTCCGCAAATCCAACTTTACACAAGTCCGGGTCGCGAATGTGCAGCTTATTCCACACCTAACGTCGCCAGCGATTCTTCCAGTGCCTGCCAGTCGATCTGCAGTCGCCGGCCTTGCGGCCTGCATTTCTTCCAGTTCGTCGAAGGCGCGGAACAGACGCATCTTGACGGCGGCGTACTGCTCGGAATCGGCGAGCGGGCGCCCGTGGGATTCGGCCCAGGCGGCGACGACCTCATGCGGAAGGAAAATACTGACCGAGTAGGTCAGCTTGCGGTCGGAGGTGACGTCGAAGATGTACTCGTTGGCGTCGGACTCATTGGCGCCGGATGCCGGCGCGAGACGTTTCCCGACAAAGTAGTACTGGTAAACGTAGCCTTGGGATCCGGTGTAGGTTTTGAGGCGGCGGATGGTCATGGTGTGCGTTCGTCGTGTTCGCCGATAGTCGTTGGTCGTTAGCGTGATGCAAAAGCTGTCAGCTCTCCGCTATCAGTAGAAGAGCGCTACCTGAAGCTGAAAGCTGAGAGCTGACGAGCACGACAACGACTGCTTCTAGATCTTCGCCTCGCGCAGCCGCTTCACCGCCGTCTCCGACGTGACCGGAGAATAATAAATCTCTTTGAAGGTGTAGGACCTGGCCTTGGCCTCAAGAATCGGCAAAATCTCGATGTGCCAGTGGTAATCCTCATCGAGTGTTTTCCAATATCCGAGGGTTGACGAAGGATGCTGGCTGTTGGGCGAAGTGTGGAGCACGAGGTGGAAGGCTTCGGTGACGGTGCGGATGCGTTGCAGCGTGCGCCGCAGGAGCGCGGCGAGATCGGCCACGTTGCCCACGCGCGATGAACCGGTGCGCTCGAAGGAAGATTCATGGCTGCGGGGCATGATCCAGGTTTCGTAGGGGACGCGCGGAGCAAAGGGGCAAAAGGCCACGTAGTCTCCGCGAATTTCGACGATGCGCACGTTCTGGCGCTCCTCCTGCGCCAGAATGTCGCAGAAGACGCAGCGCTCTTTGCTCTCGTAATAGTCGCGTCCGGCGCGCAGTTCGTAGAGCACGCGGCGCGGCACGAACGTGGTTGCGGTCAGCTGGGAAGTGGGATGCTCGAATTCCTGTCCGGCTGCCTCGCCGTGATTCTTGAAGATGCTGATGTACTTGAAGCGGCTGTCGCGCTTCAAATCCTGAATTCGCATGCGCGGCCAGACGCAGAAACTGTTCGACTTCGAAGTCGCTCGCATTCCAGAGATGGCCGTCGTGGCGCGGATTTTCGAGCAAAACTTCGTGAGCGCCGACCGTTCCCATGCGGTCGTAGAGGCCGTCGCCGCGGCGCGCCGCCTCGCCTTCGACGTGGTACAGCGCATGCGGATGGACGACCGAGCGCGCCGACCATGCGCTGCCATCCACGCCGGGCAGGTTGGCGATGACTTGCGCCGGCGCGGCGGACGGACCGCAAAACGGGCAGCCTTGGGAACGGGGAGAGGGCTCGATGACATCGTCGCCGGTAATCACCCAGGAACGGGTGATGGGATCTTTGCGGAGTTCCATGGCGTAAGGAGAACAAAAATAGACGGAGGGAGTCAAATGGAGAATTTGCAATTTTGTAATTTTGAAATTTTGTAATCTGAAAACCTCCCGGCAGGCTAGAGTAGTGTGTACGAAATTGCAAATTACAAAATTAGAGATTACAAAATTACCAACTCCCCCATGTCCGAGCCCTCGACGCCGCTGATGCGGCAATATGCCGCCATCAAGAAAGAGCATCCCAACGCTCTGCTGTTTTTCCGGCTGGGGGATTTCTACGAACTTTTCTTCGACGACGCGGTGCTGGCGGCGCGCGAATTGCAGATCACGCTGACCTCGCGCAATAAAGAAAAGGGCGTGGCCATCCCCATGTGTGGCGTGCCCTACCACGCCGCCGAGGGCTACATCGCAAAACTGATCCGGCGCGGGTTCAAGGTCGCGGTCTGCGAGCAGGTGGAAGACCCGCGCCTGGCGAAGAAGCTGGTGCGCCGCGAAGTGACGCGCGTGGTCACGCCGGGCACGGCGGCAGATTCGTCGCTCAACGCCGAGGAAAACAACTTTCTGGCGGCGGTGGCCACGGTCGGAGATCGCGTGGGTTTTGCCGCGCTCGATCTTTCGACCGGCGAGTTTCGGGCGACAGAGTTCGCGGGCGAGTCGGCCGGGCGCCGCATTCAAGAAGAACTTGAACAATTACGTCCAAAAGAAATGCTGTATGGGTCTTCGGCCCCGCTCTTTGAAAAGAACACTAGTGGAGCGACGGGCGTCCTCGCCCGTCCACACACAGAAGCCCATCCCTCCTCCGGCACAGCGCCTGTCGCCAAGAGTTTCCGGCGGCGGCTGGGCCGAGACTCCTTTGGACGACTGGATCTTTGCTCCCGACCACGCCATTCCGCTGCTGGAGAATCACTTCGGAGTGCTCTCGCTGGAGGGCTTCGGGCTCGCGGGCAAACCGGCGGCGGCTTCGGCGGCGGGAGCGATTCTTTATTACATCCGGTCAACCCAGCGCGGCACGCTCGATCACGTCGATCGCATCGGCTTCTACGAGCGCCAGAATTGCCTGGTGCTCGATGCGGTAACGGTGCGCAACCTGGAGCTGATCGAACCGCTATTTGCGGGCACGGATGCCGGAGTGACTCTGTTCCGCTGCCTGGATGCGACCGTCACGCCGATGGGCAAGCGCCTGCTGCGTACGTGGATGCTGCGCCCGTCCCTGGATCGGGCCGAGATCGAAGGCCGGCTGGATTCCGTCGAAGTGCAGGTTAAAGACACGGTGCGGCGCGAAGAACTGCGGCGAGCGCTCGAAGGAATTCTGGATCTGGAACGCCTGTTGAGCCGGGTCACGCTGGAAACGGCGAATCCACGCGACGTGCTCGCTCTCGCAGCGTCGCTCGCAAGAATTCCCAAGGTGCGAACGGTGCTGAGCGGACTGGCGGCGGCGCGGCTAGTCGCGCTGCACGTCGCGATCGACGAACTGGGCGATCTGCGGGAGAAGATCGATCGCACGCTGGTTCCAGAGCCGCCGCTAACGCTGAGCGATGGCGGAGTAATTGCCGCGGGCGTCGACAAAGATCTGGACGAACTCCGCGACCTGAGCCGCAACTCGAAGCAATACCTGGCGCGAGTGGAACAGCGCGAACGCGAACGCACGGGGATTGGGTCGCTCAAGGTAAAGTTCAATTCCATTTTTGGCTACTACATCGAGATTTCGAAAGCGAACCTGCATCTCTCGCCCGCCGACTACGAGCGCAAGCAGACGCTGGTAAATGCCGAGCGCTTCACCACTCCCGAGCTGAAAGAGTATGAATCGAAGATTCTCGACGCCCAGGAGAAGATTGTCGAAATCGAGCGCCGTCTGTTTGCCGAGTTGCGTTCCGCCATTGCCGCCGAGGCCAAGCGCATCCGGCAAACCGCGCTGGCACTGGCGGAAGTGGATGTACTCGGCTGCCTGGCCCACATCGCGGCGCTGCGGAATTATTGCCGGCCCCAATTTGAGGAAAAGCCCGAGCAGACTTTCGACAAGCCTGAAAAGACCGCAACGTCGCTGATGGAGCGCCGGGCGTCCCGCCGGCCGTGATCTGGAAATTGTCGAAGGCCGTCATCCGGTGATCGAACTGCAGGAACTGGCGGCAGGGAGCGAGCGCTTCGTTCCCAACGATCTGTTTCTGGATGCCTCGACGCACAACATCATCGTGCTGACCGGGCCGAACATGGGCGGCAAGAGCACCTATCTGCGGCAGGCGGCGCTGATCGTGATCATGGCGCAGATGGGCTCGTTTGTTCCGGCGCGCGCCGTGCGGCTGGGCATTGTGGACCGCGTCTTCACCCGCATTGGCGCGAGCGACAACCTGGCCCGCGGACGCTCGACGTTTATGGTCGAGATGACGGAGACAGCGGCGATTCTGCACACGGCGACGGCGCAGTCGTTGATCTTGTTAGACGAAGTCGGGCGCGGCACTTCCACCTATGACGGGCTGGCGATCGCCTGGGCCGCCATCGAGTATCTGCATGCGCGAGTGCACGCCAAGACTTTGTTCGCCACGCACTATTTCGAGCTGACCGAGTTGGCCGAGCAGTTGAGTGGAGTGAAGAACTATCACGTGTCCGTCAAAGAGGCCGGCGGAAGCGTAGTCTTTCTGCGCCGAGTCGAACCAGGAGCAGCCGACCGCAGCTACGGCATCGAAGTCGCCAAGCTGGCGGGATTGCCGAACGAAGTAGTGGTGCGCGCGCGCGAAGTGCTGGCCGAGCACGAATCGTCCGAGCACCGGCTTTCGGGCCATCTGACGCCGGGAGTTCAGAAGCCCGGAGCGTCCGACGCAGTTGACCATCTTCACGCCGCTGTCGCAACCAGTGCTGGAGAAGCTTACGCGAAGTAGATTTGAACCGGCTGACGCCGCTGGAAGCGCTAAACTTGCTGGCGGAGTTGAAGAAAGAAATCTAACCGCCGAGACGCGGAGCGCGCGAAGAAATGTGGTCTGATCGTTAGGTTGACAGCACCCACAAACCTTCCTAGACTGTGACCATGGAAGTACGTCTTCAGCCCGAGAAGGAAGCCCAGCTTGCCCAAATCGCGGAGCAGCGGGGGCTGAAAACCGATGAACTGGCCCAGCAGGTCTTAACCCGCTACCTGGAAGACGACCGACGATTCATTGAGGCGGTGAACCTTGGGTTGGCGGCTGCGGATCGCGGGGAGTTTGTGGAGCACAGCGAAGTTGGGGCCAAGATACAGCAAATTCTGCGGCCATAATGCGCCTGCGCTGGACCACTCCCGCTACGCAGGATCTCTACAATATTGTTAGCCACATTCAGCAAAATAATTCCGACGCTGCCGGCAGGGTCGCACAAACTCTCTACGATGGTTGCGACAAACTGGGAGACTTTCCTCGCCGGGGACGCAAGGGGCGGATGGAAGGCACACGAGAGCTTGTCTTCGCTGGCTTGCCTTACATCGTCGTCTATCGCATTCAAGACCAGGACCTGGAGATTTTGCGCATCTACCACGGTGCACAAGACTGGCCTTGATCTCGGCAGCCTCACGCCGCTGGAGGCGCTAAACTTGCTGGCGGAGCTGAAGAAAGAAATCTAACCGCCGAGACCGGAGTGCGGCGAGAAGAGCAAGCCGATCGCCGTAAGGGCAAGCGACGGAAAACGTCGGCAGTGGACTACCTCGAATTTTGAGACGGCTGGCGAACGTGGCATGCTGGCGCCATACCAAGGAGTATGGGCGTAACATCCACACGGGAAAACACGGGGACAGACGGGACGTTCCCTTAATGGCCTGTGTGCAAGTATGGTTCGTATCAGGGCATCGCTTTAGCGATGCCGCTAAGTGCTACGTTATGAATGCGCCTTCAGGCGCTCAGGGCGGCGATTCGTGTTTCACCACAGGCTGCTAAACTCAGACAAAACGATGCGCGACTTGAAACTGAACATCGGCCAACTCCTAATCATCGGCTTCGACGGGACCGAGATGTCTCCGCGCCTCGCTTCCCTGCTCACGAAGATTCAGCCGGCGGGGGTGATTCTGTTTGCCCGCAACATCACCGAGCGCCGAGCAGACGTACACTCTTCTGCGCGAATGCCAGAAGTGCGTGGCCACGCCGCTTTTCACTTGCGTCGATCTTGAAGGCGGCACCGTGGACCGTTTCCGCAACGTGATCGGTTCGGCGCCTTCTGCGGCAGAGGTTTTTGCCACGGGCAGCCGCGCGCTCTTTCGCAAGCATGGGCGCGTGATCGGCGAGAACTGCCGCGCGCTTGGCTTCAACGTGGATTTTGCTCCGGTGCTCGACTTGGCCTTCGAGGCTTCGCGTCCGGTGCTGAGTTCGCGGGCGGTTTCGGACGATCCGAAGCAGGTGGTCACCTACGCGCGCGAGTTTCTGCGCGGGTTGGGCGATGCCGGAGTGCTCGGCTGCGGCAAACATTTCCCCGGACTGGGCGAGGCCACGCTCGATACGCATCATGAACTTCCCATCGTCGAAAAGCCGCTGCGCAAATTGTGGGAGGAGGATCTGGTTCCCTATCGCTCGCTTCGCCGTGAATTGCCGATGGTCATGGTTTCGCATGCGGCGTTTCCGGCGGTGACGAAGCAGTGCACGCCAGCATCGCTCTCGAAGAAGTGGATCACCGCCATTCTGCGCAAGAGAATCCGCTACAACGGACTCATTGTTTCGGACGACATGGAAATGGGAGCCGTCCTCGAATTCGCGCCCATCGAGCAAAATGTCGTCGAACACATCCGCGCCGGCGGCGATTTGGTTCTGGTCTGCCATAAGGAAGAGTTGATCGTTCGAGCTCACGAAGCACTGGTGCGCGAGGCGGAACGCGACGGTAAGTTCTCCCGCCGCGTGCGGGAGTCGGCGCGGCGCGTGCTGGCGTTCAAATCGAAAGAAGCACGCGGGCGGGGGCGCCCGCGCCACACGGTTCCGACTGCCGCACGAGTTGAGAAGCTGACGCGCCAACTCTGGGAGTTCAGCGAAGAGATCCGGCTGGCCACGCTGGCTCGCGCGGACAATAAGAAGGAGCGCGCATGATTATTGCCGGCGTGATGAGCGGCACCTCGGCGGACGGGATCAATGTGGCGCTGGTGCGGCTGCCGCAGAACGCACGCGGACAGGAGTGTCCGCGCTACACACTTCTTGCGCACGAGGAGTATCCGTTCCCTGCCCCGGTTCGGCGCGCAATTCTGGCCATGATGAACGCGGAACTGGCCCACGTTGCGGATTTGGCGCGGCTGAACTTTCTTCTCGGCGAACTGTACGCGGAGGCGGTCGCGAAGACGGCGCGCAAGCATGGCGTGAAACTTGACCTGGTGGGCTGCCATGGGCAGACGCTCTATCACCAGGGAGTGGCCGAGCGATTTCTCGGACGGAAATTGGCGGTGACGTGGCAAACCGGCGAAGGCGCGGTGATCGCGGCGCGGCTGGGCGTGCCGGTGGTCTCCGATTTTCGTCCCGCGGATATTGCGGCCGGGGGCAAAGGCGCGCCGCTGGTGCCGTTCCTCGACTATCTTCTTTATCGCGATCGGGGGCGCGATCGACGAGCCGGGCGTAGTCGCATTGCGCAGAACATCGGCGGCATTGCGAATCTGACGGCGATTCCTGCGGGCGCGTCGATCGACGAAGTCGTAGCCTTCGACACCGGACCCGGCAACATGGTGATGGATGCGGTGATGGAAGAGCTGTTGGGCCGGCGCTACGACCGCGATGGCAAAGTCGCGGCCTCGGGACGCGTACTGGATGGCGTGATTGCGCGGTTGCTGCGCGCGCGCTTTTTCCGGCAGAAGCCCCCGCGAACGGCGGGCCGCGAGGAATTTGGCCGGGAATACGTAGGCCGATTTATTCAGATCTGCCACGGCGCCAGCAAGCCCGACGTGGTGGCGACGGCAACGGCGTTGACGGCGCGGTCGATAGCGGATGCCGTCGCGCGCTTCGTGTTGCCACGATTCGGGGTTCGGCGACGCGACCACGAAATGATTGTCTCGGGAGGCGGCGCGAAGAATCCGACGCTGATGGCCATGTTGCGCGATGAAATCGCAGCCCTGGGTATTGCACTGCATTTCTCGGATGAGTTCGGCATTCCGGCGGAAGCGAAGGAGGCAGTGGCGTTTGCCCTGCTCGCGCATGAGACGTGGCATCGCCGGCCCAGCAATGTGCCATCGGCCACGGGAGCGCAGCGGGCGGCGATTTTGGGAAAGATCTCGTATGCGTGAAGCGACAGTGCGGGCGCGCGCAAAAAGCAGATCCTTTGCTTCGCTCAGGATGACAATCTTTTTGAGGATCGCAATTCTCTTGGGGCTGCTCGGCGGATTCCTGCTGCCTCTCCTCTCCTGCTCCCAAGCTCCCGATCCCAACACGCTGGTGATGATCATTGAAAGCAGTCCCACGAATCTCGATCCGCGAGTCGGGATTGATGCGCAATCGGAGCGCATTGGCGAACTGCTCTTCGACGCGCTTCTGATCCGCGACGAGCATTTGAATGTTCAGCCCGGGTTGGCCGAGCGTTGGGAGATTCCGGATCCGCTGACCTACGTCTTCCACCTGCATCGCGGCGTAACTTTTCACGATGGCCGCCCGCTCACTTCCCGCGACGTGAAATGGACGTTCGACTCCCTGCTCGAGGGAAAGATTCGCAGTACGAAATCGGCGGCGTACCGCTTCGTCGATCGCATCGATGCGCCCGACGAGTTCACCGTGGTCTTTCATCTGAAGGAGCCGAACGCGACCCTGCTGTGGAATCTCTCGGAGGGCGCGAGTGGGATTGTGCCCGATGGGTCGCTCGACGAGATCACGCGCCAGCCGATTGGCTCGGGGCCATTCCAATTTGTCAGCGCGGAACAGGATAAGGAAGTCGTCGTCAAGCGCAACGACAACTACTGGGGCGCGAGGGCACGCCTGGCGAGGGTGCGCTTCACCGTCGTGCCCGACGCGACGACGCGGGCGCTCGAATTGCGCAAGGGCAGCGCCGACGCCGCGATCAATGCGCTGACTTCCGACACCATCGTGGCGTTGGAGCGCGAGCCGAATCTGCAGGTGGAGCGAGCGCCGGGCACCGTGCTTTCCTATCTCGCGTTTAACCTGCGCGACCCAATCTTGCACGATGTGCGGGTTCGCCAGGCGATCGCGTATGCTATCGACCGCGGACCTCTTCTGCAATATATCTGGCGCGGCTTCGCCGAACCGGCTCTGAGTGTGCTCCCACCGCAAAGCTGGGCGTATGACCCGGACGTAGCGGCCTACCCGCACAATCCAGAGAAGGCTCGCCAGATGCTCGATGCGGCCGGCTACCGGGCTCGCGACGGCGTCCGCTTTCACCTCACCATGAAGACGTCAACCGAGGAGTCCACGCGGCTGCTGGCAGCGGTGTTGCAGCAGCAATTGCGCGATGTGGGCATTGCGCTCGACATTCGAACCTTCGAGTTTGCAACATTTTTTGCCGACGTCACCAGCGGCGCTTTCCAGCTTTATTCGTTGCGCTGGATCGGCGGGAACGAAGACCCGGATATTTTTGAGTATTCGTTTCACTCCAACCGATTTCCCCCAAAAGGCGCAAACCGCGGTTTCTACTCCAATCCTCGCGTCGATAGTTTGATCGACCAGGCGCGCCGCGAGACCGATCAGAATGTCCGTAAGCGGTTCTACGCTGAAGTTCAGGAAGTGCTGGCGCAGGATGTGCCGTATATCAACCTGTGGTATTTCGACAACGTGCTGGTGCACACGCGGCGGGTGCGGAACGTGACCCTGAATCCGTCGGGCAATTACGACTTTCTGAAGACGGCGGAGAATCAGTGGCCAGTAGCCAGTTGCCAGTGTGCCAGCATGTCGCGGACCACTGTGATTTTCACCGTGTTACCATCAGAATCTTGAAAATTCTTTTTATCGGTGACATTTTTGGACGCCCCGGGCGGACCATCGTAAAAGAGCGCCTGCCCGAACTGCGCCAGCAGCACGCCGTGGATCTGGTCATCGCCAACTGCGAAAATGCCGCGGCTGGGTTCGGCATCACGCCTGCGCTGGCGGAAGAGCTTTTCGATCTGGGCATCGACGTGATGACCACCGGAAATCACGTTTGGGACAAACGCGAGATCATCGAATACTTCCAGATGGCGGACGGCAATCCGCACAGTCCGGCGCGCCGGTTGTTGCGGCCGGCGAACTTTCCACAAGGCCTGCCCGGCTGGGGAGTGTACGAAGGCCAAAAGAACAGCGTCGGTTATGCCGTCGTGAACCTTCAGGGGCGCGTTTTCATGGGGTCGAGCGACGATCCCTTTCGCTACGCCGATCGGCTTCTGGAGCAGATCAAATCGAAGATCGTCTTTGTGGATTTCCATGCCGAGGCCACTTCCGAAAAGATCGCCTTCGGATGGTATCTCGACGGGCGCGTGACCGCCGTCGTAGGCACGCACACGCACGTTCCCACGGCGGATGAGACCGTCCTGCCGAAGGGCACTGCCTACATCACCGACGTCGGCATGACCGGCCCGTACGACAGCGTCATTGGCGTGAAAAAGGAATTAGTGATCGAAAGGTTTCTCAGCGGGATGCCGGCGCGCTTCGAAGCGGCCAACGGCGACGTCCGCCTCTGCGCCGTGCTGGTCGAGTGCGATGACCAGACCGGCCGCGCCACGCGCATGGAACGGCTGATGCTGCGCTAAGATTGGCTGGAATGATAGCTGCCCGAGTCATTAGCGGAGTCATTGCTCCGTTGTGCGGGCCGGTTTGCGCCTTTATTTCACCCCAGCAGACCCCGTTACGACCGTAGTTCCCTTTCGAGTATTTCTCTTGCAAGACAGCCGCAGCCGGGCATTCTATAGTAACTAATATGCGATGGCTGCCAGCGGGAATCTGTTTGTTGCTTGCCGGAGTGTGCTTGGCCGCAGACACGCTCCCGTCCGCCGCGCCGTCGCTCTGCTCCAATTCCGGAGGCGCACCTGCCTGCCACGGTCCGGTCAAAGACCTGAAGGCCGCTCGCCAGGCTTTCGCGCGCGGCCTCAAACTCGAAAAATCGCACAATCTCGACCAGGCTTTTTACGAGTTTGAGGAAGCGGCTCGCCTGGTCCCGCAAAACGTCGAGTACTTGACCGCGCGCGAGATTACGCGGCAGCATCTGGCCGGGCTGCATCTGGAACGCGGCAACAGCGACTTGCTGGATGGCCGGCAAGTGGAGGCGCTGGCGGAGTTCCGAACCGCGCTCAACCTCGATCCGCAGAACGAATTCGCCGAGCAGCGCATAACCGACGCGCTGGGGCCGGTGCCGGTGCACAGCGCGGCCCCGCCGCAAGTGGTCGCCAGCGCCGATTCGCTCACTCGCCAAACCCATCGACGGGCACCATGACATCCACTACCGCGGCGATTCGCGCGGCCTGCTCACCGCGGTCGCCGCGAGTTTTGGGCTGACCGTGCTCTTCGACGATACCTTCCCCAGCCGCCACGTGCGCTTCGATATTGAGGATGCCGATTTCGCAACCGCCATGCAGGCGGCCTCCGCGGCCACGAAGAGCTTCAGCGTGGCGCTCGAAGACACAGTTCTTTTTGTTTGCGCCGACACGCCCGACAACCACAAGCTTTACGACCGCATGGGCCTGCGCTCGTTTTACATCTCTTCCGGCGATCCTGCCAAGGAATTGAACGAGCTGGTGAACTCGCTGCGGACGCTGTTTGAATTCAAGTTCGTCAGCCTCAACGCCGCGTCCAGCACGATCACGGTGCGCGGACCGCAGGCGGCACTGGAAGCCGCAACCCAGTTTCTCGGACAGCTGAACAGCCCCCGTCCGGAAGTAATGCTCGATCTGAAGGTCTTCCAGGTGAGCCACACCTACGCGCGGAGTATCGGGCTGCACGTCCCCGACACTTTCAATCTCTTCAACATTCCGGTGGCCGCACTCGCGGCTCTCGGCGGACAAAACATCCAGTCGCTGATCAACCAGCTGGTTTCCTCGGGTGGCATCAACCAGGCCGGCAATCAGACCATCTCCGCCCTGCTCGCACAATTGCAAGGCCAGCAGAATTCGATCTTCAGCCAGCCGCTCGCGACCTTCGGCGGCGGGATCACATTTATGGGGCTGAGCCTCGATCGCTTGGCCGCCGCACTTTCCATGAATGAGAGTTCCGTCCAGGAGCTCGATCACGTCCAACTGCGCGCTTCCCAGGAGAAAGACGCCACTTTCAAGCTGGGATCGCGCTATCCCATCCTCAACGCCAGCTTTGCGCCGATTTACAACAGTTCCGCCATCTCGCAAGTCCTCGGCAACCAGTCGTACACTTCGGCGTTCCCTTCCGTCAGTTATGAGGACATCGGACTCACGCTCAAGGCAAAACCGCTGGTTCACAACAATTCCGAAGTCGCCCTCGAGTTGGAGATACAATTCCGCACTTTGGGAAGCACCAACACAAATGGCATTCCTGATATTTTGAATCGCGAGTACAAAGGGGGAATCCTGCTCAAGGAAGGCGAGCCGGCGGTCGTAGCGGGAATGCTCACCCAGTCCGATCAGAAGAGCCTGAGCGGTTTGCCTCTGTTCTCCACGATGCCGGCCCTCGGCGTCCTCACCTCGCAAACTTCCAAGCAGGAAGAGAACGACGAACTCCTGATCCTGATCACGCCCCACGTCGTCCGCAGCCCGGAACGCACCGAGGCCCCGGAAATCTGGATGAGGTAGATCGGGCCATCGGGTGATCGGGTCATCGGGTCATCGAAAACCTTAAACCCAAGAGCCTTTGACTTTAGATGACCCGATCACCCGATGAGCCGATCACCCGATCTAGTTCTGGCTTGCCTGGAACTCCACCATCTTCTTCAACACATCGACGGACGCCGCGCCGGGGAACGTTACGCCCATTGATGAACAGCGTCGGCGTGCCAGTCACCCCCACCGACTTTCCCAGCGCAATCGAGGCCTCGATTCTGGCTTTCGTATCCGGCTTGACGGCGCAGGCGGCGATCTCGTCGCCATTCGCGCCCGATGCGGTCGCGATGGCTTTCAGCTTTTCATCGGCGTTGGCCTCGGTGATATTGGCCTGCTCGTCAAACGTTTTCTGAATAAATTTCCAGACGGCATCATTCGGACGCGCGCCCCACGCAATCGACATAGCCGGCCGCTTTCTCCGCCCAGTTGTGCGCGGGCAGCGGAAAATTCTGGAAAACAAAATGGGCCTCGGGCTCCTGCGCCAGTAACTGTTCAATCGCGGGCGCGGCCTTCGCACAGTGCGGGCACTGCATATCGCTGAACTCGACAATCGTCACCGCCGCCTTCGCCGGTCCCTTGGCGGGGCCGTTCACGCCTTTTTCCAGCTTGGCGCGGGCCTCGTCAAATGGCTTCGCGCCGAAGGGCAGGATTTCGCCCGTAAGCGCATGCTTGCCGTCCGCGCTAACCAGCAACCGACTCGGGTTCGAGCCCTGCGGGTTGGTGAGAACAATGGAGACCTCCGCCAGTCCCGGCACCTCGGAGGGACGAATCTCATTCACTTTCCAGGTGATGGTGGCATCGTAACCAAACATCTGAAACAGGAAGGAGTTGACCGTGTCTTCCGTAGGCAGAACCGTCGTGCCTTCCGCGGCGGCCGAAGTCGCCGCTGCTTTGGCCGCCGCTTTTGCCGGATGAGCGGGTTGGGTTTGAGCGATGGCGATGCCGGAGAACAGCAGAGCAGCGAGCAGGGTGCGATGCATGAGTGTCATAGTTTGGACTTCGACTGGAATTTCGATTGTTACAAAAACCGGCGACGTTGTCATTTCCGAAGCTCTGCCAGTGGAGAGCCGGGCGTCCCCGCCCGGCCGCCGAACCGCTGGACGGGCGAGACGCCCGTCGCTCCACGAGCAGGCTAGACCTCCGGCTTGGCCGCGATCGGGAATCTCCGCCCATAACCGAACGCCTTGGCGGAAATCTTGATTCCGGGCGCCGCTTGTTGCCGCTTGTACTCGCTGCGCTCCACCATCCGGATCACCCGCCGTACCAGCTCTGCATCGAAATTGTGAGCGCGGACAATTTGCTCGGCCGACCACGATTCCTCCACGTAGTCCTCGAGAATCGCATCGAGCACTTCGTAAGGCGGAAGTGAGTCCGAGTCCTTCTGATCCGGGCGCAACTCGGCAGACGGCGGCTTCTCGATCGTCGCTTCCGGAATTACTTTGCGCCGCGAGTTCACGTAAGCGCTCAGACGGTACACCAGCGTCTTCGGCACATCCGAGATCACCGCCAGCCCGCCCACCATATCGCCGTAAAGCGTGCAATAGCCGACCGCCAATTCGCTCTTGTTGCCGGTCGAAAGCACCAGCGCGCCGAACTTGTTCGACATGGCCATCAGCAGCAATCCGCGGGCGCGGGACTGAATGTTTTCTTCGGTGACGTCTGGCGGCATCCCGGCAAACACGGGCGCAAGCGTCTGGCATGCGGCCTCGTACATGTCGTTGATCGAAAGCAGTTCGAAGCGAATCTTCAGGTTCCGAGCCAGTTCCCGCGCGTCGTCAATCGATCCCTGCGACGAGTACGGCCCGGGCATGCCGACGCCGATGACGTTCTCCGGAGCCGAGCGCATCGGCCGCGATCGACGCCGTGAGCGCGGAATCGATGCCTCCGCTGAGTCCGATGATCGCCCGCTCGAAGCCGCATTTGTGGACGTAGTCCCGCGTGCCCAGCACCAGCGCCTCATACGCGCTCGCTTCTTCACCCTCGACCTGCGGGTGCAGATCTCCGGTGAGCGTCGCGGAATCGAAATAAATCAGGTCTTCCTCGAACGACTTCGCCTGCGCGATCACCTGTCCGCTGGGCGCAATCACCAGGCTCGATCCGTCGAAGACCAGGCTGTCGTTGCCCCCGGCCTGGTTCACCATCGCGACCGGAACTTTCCGATTCTGCGCGATGGCCGCCAGCATGTCCCGGCGCAATTCGCGCTTGCCCAGCCAAAACGGCGACGCCGATATGTTGAGCACGAAGTTGCCGCCGGCGCGCACCAGTTCTTCGACCGGATCGACGCCATACAGCCGCCGGTTCCAGAAGCGCTTGTCGTTCCAAGCATCCTCACAGATGGTCAAAGCCATTTGCTTGCCGCCAAAGCTGAACAGTTGCTGGCACTTGGCGGGAGCGAAGTTGCGCATTTCATCGAACACGTCATAGGTGGGCAGCAGCATCTTCGACTGCATGAAATCGATGCGCCCCTCGCGCAGCAGAGCGGCGGAGTTCATCGCCTTCTTGCCGGATTCCGCTTCAGCCGCGGTTACCATCCCGCAGATCACGGCGATTCCCTGCGTCTCCACGGCGATCTTTTCGACGGTTGCCCGATTCCGCGCCACAAACCAGGGCCTCTCGACCAGATCGCGCGGCGGATAACCGCAGACGGCAAGTTCCGGAAACAGAATCAGGCCAGCGCCGGCACTCCGCGCCTGAAGCGCAAACTGGACGATCTTGGCAGCGTTGCCGGAAAAATCCCCGACGGTAGGGTTGATCTGGCCCAGAGCAATCTTCACGCTAATAGTTTAGAAGGTCGAGGTGTAAAAGGTCGAGGTCGGAAGGGGCTGCTAACGGAACAGGGCCGAAAGCGCGCGAAAGAACTCTGGCGGCGTTGCGATGCGCAGCGAGGTCCGATGTGCGATGGCCTTGGTGAAGTGCCTGGTGTTGTGCGTCAGCAACCAGTCGGGTTTGCTCGCCATCGCAGACAGGAGCACCGGTACGTCCGCCTCGTGCCGGATCAAGTGCCGGCTGGAATGCACCAAATCCTTATCCGGATACGGAACAAGCTCGGGATTGGTTAACTTGATGAGACGGCGATAGTCCTCGATCAACCGGTCGGCATCGGGCGACGGCAAGCGTTCCGCATGAAGTAGCAGGTTTTCCTCCACTTCATCACGAACCACCTCGGCCAGCACCAGCTTGCAGACTTTTGCGGCGCAGAGCGACAGCGTGGCTTTGTCCAGACCCCAGGGGGAGACAATCCCTCCGGTCAGGACATTCGAGTCCAGGAACAGTCGGATTCTGCGTTGGCTGGTCACTTCCTGCGGTAACTGCGAGGCGAGGTACCCCGCGAAACGCTGTCAGTATCTGTAGGCTTCTTGCCGTAGCGGCGGGCGTATACGCGATTGCGGGCCTCAGGGATGGTCGCGAGAATGTCCTCTGACGTCAGTCCGGCAGCCGTAAGGCTGGCGCGCACCCGTTCGCAAAGCTGCTCAAAGCGCCGCTGCTCCGGCAGCAGAATAAGGCCGTCACCCAAACGCAGGACGGCGAAGGGCGCGCCAATCCCCAACCCGAGGTCTTCGCGGAACTGCTTCGGGACCGTGAGCTGTCCCTTTTCGCCGATCTTGGTCGTCGTCATGTATTCGAGAAGCGTGTTATGGGTTGACATCGCCGGTATGAAAATCCTACCACAAATGATGCCATGCCTCAATCGCTCAATGGCTCAATATTGGGGGCCTGGGTCTGAGCCAGGGCTGGTCGGTTGCGGCGCCGCCATCGGCGGAATGCTGGAAGGATTTGCCGGATTCGACTCCGGCATCTCTTCTCCGGGACGCCGCAACGTGGGCGCGTTCGCGGGGCGTTCTTCCTGCTTCTTGGCAACGGTTGGCGCGCCCAGATCGACTTCCTTTTCGACGCGCACGATTTTCTGGCCATCCACCTTCATGGTCTCGACGCGCACCACTTCGTCGCCCACGAAGCGCACAAAATCCACGTCCTCGGGAGGCGTGCCGTAGATCCATTCTTCGTACTCAACTTCGTCCTGCACTCCGCTCTGAGCTCCGCCCTCATGCTCGCGCACTTTCTTGGCGGACGTCCCTTGGCATAGATCACCATGTCGTGGTTCATTCCCACCAGCACGTGGTGATTCTTGATGGCCTCTTTGACCTGCGGAGAAACGGTTTCCAGATAGGCCTCCAGCGCCGACTTGGCATCGAAATCAAACACCGGACGCAGCAACTGCTTCAGCTCGGGCCCGGTGATCTCCGGAACATACTTGTCGAAGTAGAGATCCACGAAAGAGCCGCGGGCGTTGGCGTTCGAATCCGAGGGCGCAATCGGGCCGCCTGCGTTCGCGCCTGAAATCTCAATGTGCTGGTACCACTTCGGCTTCTTGATGGGACCGCCGTTGATCTCAAAGCGGATGTGGTCTCCCTTGATGACCACGTCGCTGATGCGGGCCCGGTCGCCGGGTTTCGCGGCTGGTCCCCAGAGCGCCATCAACTGTTGCAGTTCCGGGCCGCTGGGGGTGACGGTTCCCATTCTTCAGTTTCAGTCCAGTCTTCCCCATCGGAAAATTCGTGTGAATGTAAACCAGCTCGGCGTTGAAGGCGTGGATAATCTCTTCGCGGGTTTCCTTGGAAATCCGTGGGGGCGGAGTATTCTCGGCAAGCATCAGCGAGGAGAAGACCAGAACGATCGCCAAGAGCCGATAACAAGCGGAGTAAATGTGGAAGGACCGCATGCAGCACCCCGGGCCGATCTGGCTTAATTGCCGATTGGCTTAATTATAGACCGGAGCTAAAAGCAGTTCCCAGTTCTCAGTTCCCGCTCCCGGCGCTTCGCACTGAGAACTGAGAACCGGGAACTACTCGGCAGTCACCGGCGGCCTGAGTACTTCGGTAACGGTGAGCTGTACTTTAAGCACCTGAGGTCACCACCGCAAACCAACTTAGAATGGTATGCAGGACGGACCAGCTCATCCCCGCGCTTGGGCCGACAGGACTGCCTTTTGCCGCTGAAGCTTCCCATTCCCGCGCGCATTCCGCTCCTCTACGTCATCCTCGGCGTGCTGCTGGCGATCAGTGTCCTTCCCATGTACTTCTACTCGGCGCAGATCGAAAACATGAACCGGGAGCGCCTCAAGACCAACGAAATGCTGCTGCAAAATACGGTCACGCGTTCGCTGGCCGACGACATTTCCCAGCACCAGGAAGCGCTGCATATGATGCTGGCCAATTTGTCGTCGTCGATTCAGGTGATGATGCTGGCCAACCCCAGCGGGAACGACCTCAACGCGCAGAAGCTTCTGACGCCCGAACTGCGGGCCATGCTGGAGAATTTTGTTTCGTCGTCGAACGACATTGCCTATGCCACGCTGCTGAATGCCGATGCCAAAGGAGTTTCCGCCGGACGCATTGAGCCCGACGCCTTTCTGCAACGGGAACTGGAGCGCGCCTATCAAGCCGCCCGCGAAGGCCGCGTCTACAGCGGGCAGCCGCTTGATGGTGGGCAGCGGAAAATCCGCGCGCACGGTCATGCTGGTCAGTTCGCCGATCATGTATGGCGGACGCTTTCTGGGGATGATCGGGTCGGTGGTCGATATGGACTACCTGATCCGCCGGCTGCAGCAAGTCAGTCTGACCGGATTGATGCCCTACGTCGTGGACAGCCAGGGACGGCTGGTGGCGGCGGCGACTGCGCAATATGCCACCGGGCAGGACATGAGCCACTTCGAGATCGTCCGCAGTTTTGTGGATGAAGGCTCGAAAGCCCAGTTGGCGGCCACCCGCGAATTCACCGATTCGTGCACTGGCAAAGACACGACCGAGATGCTGGGAACCTATAGCCCGGTAACCTCGCTGGATTGGGCGGTCGTGGTGCAGAAGCCGCGCGAAGATGCCTATCGCGGAATCTACGAGATGCAGCGCACCGGGCGCTTGCTGGCATGGCTGGCGGTGTTTGTGAGCGTGGGTCTGAGCATTTTCTCGGCGCGGCGCATCACCAGCCCGCTGCAAGTGCTGGCGCAGTCCAGCCGGGCCATTGCGCGCGGCGATTTCTCCCAGCGCGTGCATCTGAAAACGCGCACCGAAATCGGCGAACTGGCGACGACCTTCAACACCATGTCGGAGGAACTGGAACAGTTCGTCGAAGACCTGAAGCGCGCCGCCGATGAAAACAAGAACCTGTTCATGGGGTCGATCCAGATGCTGGCTGGCGCGGTCGACGAAAAGGACCCGTACACGCGCGGCCACTCCGACCGCGTCACGAAATACTCGATGATGATCGCGAAAGAGATGGGCGCTCGATCCGGGATTTCTGGAGATCCTGCGCATCTCGGCGCAACTGCACGATGTCGGCAAGATCGGCATCGAAGACCGCATCCTGAAAAAACCGGGCGCTCTGACTCCGGAAGAATTCGAGATCATGAAGACGCACACCACCAAGGGCGCGAACATCCTGCGTCCGGTGCCGCAGTTGCGCGAGATGCTGCCCGGAATCGAATTGCATCATGAGGCGCTCAATGGGCGCGGATATCCTTACGGCCTGAAAGGCGACGAGATTCCGCTGCTGGCGCGCGTGATTGCGGTCGCCGACACCTTTGACGCCCTGACCACGAACCGTCCGTACCAGACGGCTCACGATCCCGTGGAAGCTCTGCGGATCATCGAGAATCTCTCGGGACAGCGACTCGACCCCAAGGCAGTTACCGCGCTCATGGCAGTGTTTTACCGCGGAGAAATTCGCATTCAAACAACGCCTGCGCCAGTCGATACTGCCGGAACCGGCCGCACCCCCTCCGATGCCGCCTTCACCGGTCGATCCGCTTACCGTCGAAATCACCCGCACCTGAACAGCGGGAAAACTGGTAATTTGGCAATCGGGTAATCTGGTAATTTCAACCCCGATTTGCGCTTGGCTTTCAAATTACCAAATTACAAATTACACAATTACCAATTGTTCCTGCGCTGGATTCTCCTATAATCGTTCTCGGACACCTCATGATTCAAACCCTTTTTGGCAGTCTGGACGAAGAAAAGAAACCCAGTTTTATTGAGCGCATGAAGGAGGCCGTCTCGCGCACGCGCGAGAACCTGGCCGAGCGCATCGAAGATGTCGTTTCCATCGGCAAAGAGATCGACCGCTCCACGCTCGACGATCTCGAAGCCACGCTGATCGGCGCCGACCTCGGCACCACGACCACCCATGAAGTGCTGGAAAAGCTGCGCGACAAAGCCGACCGCAAGCAGATCAAGGATGTGAATGAACTCAAACGGCTGCTGAAAGAAGAACTGCTGGCGATTCTGACCTCGACCAGCGCGCGGCCCGTGACCAAGGTGGATGGCACGCCGGAAGTGATCATGGTGGTGGGCGTGAACGGCACGGGCAAGACGACGACCATCGGAAAATTGGCGCAGGTGTTTCGCGCGCAAGGCAAGACGGTGCTGATGTGCGCGGCCGATACGTTCCGCGCGGCGGCCATCGAGCAACTCGAAATCTGGGGACAGCGCACCGGAACGGAAGTGATCAAGACGAAAGCCGGAGGCGATCCCTCGGCGGTGCTGTTCGACGCGCTGCAGTCGGCAACGGCGCGCAAAACCGATTACGTGATCGTCGATACTGCCGGACGCCTGCACACCAAGCAGAACCTGATGCTCGAACTGGAAAAGATGAAACGCACGGCGCAACGCATCGTACCGGGCGCTCCGCACGAAACGCTTGCTGGTGATGGATGCCACCACCGGCCAGAATGGATTGCAGCAGGCGCGGCAGTTCACGCAATCCGCCGGAGTCACGGGAATTGTGCTGACCAAGCTCGATGGCACGGCCAAAGGCGGCGTCGTGGTTGCAATTTCGCGCGAGTTGGGACTGCCGGTGCGGTTTGTGGGCGTCGGCGAAAAGGCGGGCGATCTGCTGCCGTTTGATCCCAAGGATTTTGTGGACTCGCTGTTTGCCTGAAAACCCACCACGGAGACACGGAGGCACGGAGGAAACCATCCGATGAATATCTGGTGGCAACTGGCGCTTGGTGTCGCTGTCCTGTGGTTGGTTCTGCGCTTCGTGGGAAGCCGTTTCCGTCGCCGAGAGCCCTCCGAGTCAGTTGAAGGTCCTTTGGCTGAAGATCTTTTGGCCGGTGTACCATCGCCTAAGAGACGCGGTCCCCAGAATCGATCTGGCGCAGTGGCTTTGGCAGAGCCCGATGAGGAAGACGGGAACAGCAATTATCCCCCTCGCAAGCTTTGAATTTGTTTTTCTCCGTGCCTCTGTGCCTCCGTGGTGGATTTATCCGTACGTGATGAAATAATCTCTGATCTTATGACCATCGACGAACAACACATGCGCAGGGCGCTCGATCTGGCGCGAGCGGGCGTTGGGCTGGTTTCGCCCAATCCCGCCGTGGGCGCCGTTGTAGTGGACGCCTCGGGCCGCGAAGTTGGGCGCCGGCACGCACACGTTATGACGGCGTCAAGCACGCCGAAGTTCTCGCCCTGGAGCAAGCGGGCGATACGAGCGCGCGGCGGAACTCTCTATCTGAATCTGGAGCCATGCTCGCATCAGGGCCGCACCGGCCCGTGTGCCGATGCCGTGATCGCCGCCGGAATCAGCCGCGTCGTCTGCTCCATGGAAGATCCGAATCCACGAGTTGCGGGTCAAGGATTTGCCAAGCTCCGCGCGGCCGGAATCAAAGTCGAAGTCGGCTTATTCGAGGCGGAAGCAAAGAAGCTGAATGAAAGTTTTGCCAAGTACATCCGGCTGGGCAAGCCGCTGGTCACGCTGAAATCGGCGATGACTCTCGATGGGAAAATTGCCGACGCCACCAAACCGGGCACCGAGCCTGGCTCGCCGACGCCTGCAACGGAGGGCGCGCGCAGCGGATACCACTGGATTACGGGCGAAGTAGCGCGCGCGCATGTGCAGCAACTCCGCCATCAGAATGACGCGATCATGGCTGGAGTGGGAACGGTGATGGCGGACGATCCGCTGCTCACCGACCGCAGCGGCCTGCCGCGGCGGCGCAAGCTGCTGCGCGTGATTCTGGATTCTTACTTGCGCATCCCGCCGGCGTCGCGCGTGATCCAGACCGCTGAGAACGATGTTCTCGTGCTCTGTTCCACTGCGGACGAAGAGACCAGGCGTGCGCTCGAAGCGAAGGGGATTCGCGTGCAACAGATAGCGGCGACCGCGGATGGACGGCCCGACTTCGCGGCGATTGTCCAAAGCCTGGGAAAACTGGAGATCACCAGCCTGCTTATCGAAGGTGGAGCGCTGGTGAACGGAGCGGCCTTGGCGTCGGGCGAAGTGGACAAGGTGTTTCTCTACTACGCGCCGAAGATTTTTGGCGAGGGCGCAGTTCCCTTCCTTGCCGGCGAAAGTTTGCACGGGAAGGCGCAGTGCGTGCAGCGTTTCGAGTTGCACCGCTTCGGCGAAGACTTCGCGGTGGAAGGTTATCTCCGCGACCCGTACGCGTGACATGGTCTGGATTGGAGCGAGGAATACATCCTTAATGTTTACCGGAATCGTTGAAGAAGTAGGCAAGGTCGTAAAGATCGAGCAGCGCGGCGAAAACCGCCGCATCACCATCGCGGCTGCGAATACCCCGAAAGAATTGGGAACCGGCCACAGCGTTGCGGTAAGCGGAGTTTGCCTGACCGCGCTTGACATCAAACCAAATTCATTCTGCGCCGACCTGGCGCCGGAAACGTGGGTGCGAACTTCGTTCTCGCGGATCCATGAAGGCGCGCTGGTGAACCTGGAGTTGCCGATGAAGGCCGACGGGCGCTTCGGCGGCCACATCGTTCAGGGACACGTCGACGGCGTGGGCAAGCTGATCGAGTTCGAGCGCATCGTCGACTCGGACGGCCGGGATTCCGAGAACTGGTGGCTGCATATTGAAATTCCGCCGGAGATCGAGAAGTACACGGTGTACAAGGGATCGATCTCGATCGAAGGCATCAGCCTGACGGTCGCCAAGCTCGAAGGAAACCGCTGCACCATCGCCATCATTCCGCATACGGTCGAACTGACCAATCTCGGATCGCTAAAGCCGGGAGACCCGGTGAACCTGGAAGCCGACGTGATCGCGAAGTATGTCGAGAAGATGATGAAAGGCGAGCCGGCGCAGAGTTCGCTTACGGTGGAGGAGTTGGTGCAGCAGGGGTTTTAGAAGCAGTGGTCAGTGGTCAGTGGTCAGCGGTAGCCGTCAATCAAACTGCGGGACCTCGGGCTTTCACTGGCCACCGACCACTGACCACTGGCCACTGCCTTCACGCTTCCAGCTTCAACTCATCCAGTTCCAGAAACTCATGAATGATGGGCTCGTTCGATTTCTCCATGTCCTTGTACGGTCCAAAGAAAATCGCGCGCCCTTCGTGGAGGAAGACGAGGCGGTCGGCCAGCTTCTTGGCCAGGCGCATGTCGTGCGTGACGACGACCGAGGTCAGGTGCAATTGCAGTTTGAGCCGGGCAATGAGATCGCCGAGCAGATTCCCCATCATCGGATCGACCATGGTAGTGGGCTCATCGTAGAGCACGCACTCGGGTTGGGCGGCCAGCGCTCGCGCGATGGCGACGGAACGCTTCATGCCGGTAGAAAGGTCGGAAGGCAACAGGTCGCGCATCTCCTTGACTCCGACCATCTCAAGCAGGCCATCGACGACCTGGAAAATCTGCTCTTCTGAGAGCTCTCTCTTTTCGCGCAACGGAAAGGCGACATTTTCACCGACGCTTAAGGAATCGAAGAGGGCGCCGTTCTGGAACACCATGGTGACTTTCTTGCGGATTTCTTCGAGTTGCACCTCGTTGTAGTCGGTGATGTCCTGGCCGGCGACGATCACCCGGCCTGAATCCGGCTTGAGGAAGCCCATGATGTTGTGAAGCGCCACCGATTTTCCGACGCCGCTACGGCCGAGAATGCAGACCATCTCTCCCGGCAACACCTCGAAGCTGACGTCCTGGAGAACCACCCGATCGCCAAATGCCTTGGAGACGTCTTTGAACTCGATGTAGGGAGAAGGTGTGTCGGCGGCAGCCATGGCCTATCAGCATGGCATGAGATGCCGGTACGGCTCAAGCGCTACTTATCCAGGCGAAGTGCGTCAGTTTCCGAGTCACCGGCAAACCGCCCTGAGAACCAGTCCGGGTTTGACTATGGCGATTTTGTGCCAACTACTGCAGCTTCGCGTACTCCGCCTTGGCTTGCTTCAGGATGGGTATGTCGGGGTCGGCGTCTTTCCAGAGGGTGAGGAAATCCTGATAGGCGGCGCGGGCTTTGGCCGTGTCGCCTTGCAGGGCGTAAGCGCGCGCCAGTCCGAGGCGGGCCAGCGCGCCCCAGGGAAAGTTCACCACCAGTCCTCGGTGGTCGATGAACTTCTGAAATTCCGCTGCCGCCCGGTTGCCGTCGTGGAGCATGAGATAGGCTTCTCCACGCAAATAAACCGGGCACAGGAATATCGTGAGCGTCGTGTGGTTGCGCCAAGTTCGATCGTGCTCGCCGCCTTCAATAGTTCGATTGCCCGGTTCGGATCTTTGCGCTCCAGGGCGACCGCCGCCCGGATCGTGGGCAGCCAATACCTCTGGACCAGCGTGTCCAGCGGGAAGGTCTTGTCGAGTTCGGCCGCCAGCTTCTCCGCCCCTGCCGTATCGCCTGCCCGCGCCAGGGCCAGCGCCGCTATGGCTCGCACATCGCGGTTCGGGGCCAGCTTCAACGCCGCCTTGGCCTCGGCACGCGCCTGCTCCCGGTTTCCCGCTTCCACCTCGCGCAGCGCTGCCGCTGCCTGATATGCTGCGGCCGTCTCTTTAGCGTCGTTGTGCTGGGCTGAATCCATCGCCCGCCGGGTCAGCTCGTGCGCGTTCTTCAGCTTGCCGTACCAGCCTTCGGTGTCCGCTTGCGTGGCCAGTAACACGTCTTCCGCGCCCGGCTTGCCCATGGCGGCCGAGGCCAACTGCGCCATCTGTGCCGCATCGCCCTTCAGAAAAGCCAACTAGTAGCGGTCCTCGAGCAGGAGCTCGCTCTCCAGCTTGCGCTCCTCCGCCTGCTTGTACACCGCCTCCGCCTCATCCAGCCGGTTGAGGCTCACGTAGGCGAGGCCGAGGTTGACGATAGTTGATCTCATCGTTCGGCTCCAGGCGCAGTGCCTCTTGAGTTTCCTCCAATGCCTTTTCCCAGTTTCCCAGAGCTGGCGGAAATGAATCCCAGGCTCGTGTAAGGCAGGTAGTCTCTCGGGTAGGTCTGCTGCCACAGTTCGTAGGTCTGCGCCGCCTTCTCCAGTTCTCCCGTCGCGTACAGGTAGTAGTTCGCCTCGATGGAGAACCGCTCCCGTTCGCTTACCTTCTCCCGCAGCTCGTAAGCCTTGCGTGCATTCTCCGCCGCCCGCCCGACTTCGTTGAGGTTGCAGTAGAGCAACCGACATCGCAGGCGTAGGCCATGGCAAAATTCGGATCGAGTTCCACCGCCCGTTTGTAGAAGGGCAGAGCGGCGGTGTTCCCTTTCGCAAAGCTACGTCTTCACGTCCCAGGCTGTAGGCTTTCAGCGCCTCCAGCGATGGCGTGGTCGCTTCCTCCACCGGCGTGGCGTATTTCTGCACCGAGCTGAGCGACTCGCCCAGTTTGCTCCGCAAACTGACCGCCGCGTCGTCCAGAGCCTTGAGCACCGCTTCCTTGCCCGCCGCCTGCTCCTGCGCTTCCGCCAGCACGTCCCCCGTGTTGCAGTTCACGCCTTCAGGCCAATCACGTACTGGCTGCCCAGCCCCGCAATCGAGCCGGTCAGCATGGCCTTGCTGCCCGTGCGCTGGCAGACCTCGCGGGTGACCTCCGGCGTCAACCGGTCACCGGCCGGACGCCCCATCAGCTTCAATGTCTCATTCACCCTGCGCTCGGAAACCAGGTCGAGAAAGGGCGATTGCTCAAGCTGTACCGAGAGTCCCTGCTTCAGCGTGTCGTCGAATACGCTGTCGCCCGTCTTGTTGTCGAAATCGGACAGGACGATGGTGTCCTTGTCGGTAAGCTTCGGCGCGCGGTGGAAATAGAAATAGCTCGCCGTGGCGAGTGTTGCGATGCTGACCAGAGCGGCAACCACTGTCCATTTCCTGCGAACCCCTTGGATGGGCGCCATCGCCGGTTCAGAGTGGGAGTTGACTGGGGCGATAAACCGGTAGCCGCGACGGTGCAGGGTTTCAATGAAGCGCGGGTTCTCCGAATCGTCCCCCAGCGCCTCGCGTAACTTCTTTACTGGAGTTAGGCTGTGATCTACACCAACCTACGAGATTGGGCCAAAACTTCCGCTGCAGCTCTTCCCGGGTGACCGTTGTACCCCGGCGCTCCACTAACTTAGATCTCAAAAGTTGTTCCTTGCACTTTGATGCGGATGCTTCTCTTGCGCAATTCCCTTACTAAGTTCAACTTCAAAAGCCCCAAAGCGGACAATCCGCGACTTTAGCGGCCACTTGCATGCACCTGCCCCAGGCCAAAGTCTAACACCGCTTAGCGATTGCGATACCCATTCCAGCGACAGGTGACCTCTCCTCCTATCTCCTGTGGCGTCAATGCGATAGCTGATGACAACTAGGTCATCACTGGAGCATTGTTACTTTCCTCGGCTAGAGCTAACGTGCGAGCGAATTGGAGGGCTGGGGCGAGCGAACAGCCCGCATGCATAGATAAGGCAGCAGGTAGCAGCAGTTATAGGAGCCACTCCCAGTGCGGGCGCAAGCACCCCTTGAGGCGAAACGACTCACAATCCTTTCGAATCTCGGCGTTTAACACGAACTATACTTCTTGGAGGCAACCATGAAACGCATCAGCATTCTGATATTGGTTCTTTTCACCTTCCTCGCTTCGGCTGCGTGGCCGCAACCACAACCACAATGGAACGCAAGATCATCACCTTCGACCTTCCGGGCGCGGGCACGGGTTCGGGCCAGGGCACTTTCCCTTACGTCATCGTCCAAGCGGAGTGGATCGCGGGGAACTACGTTGACGGGAGCGGGGTGTATCACGGTTTCCTGCGCGCTCCTGACGGCACTATCACTAATTTCGTCATTCCGGGCTCGGGCACTGGCGCTGGCCAAGGCACAATCGAGGTCAAGGGCATGACCCCGGCTCTGGAGATCGTGGGATCGAGCTTGGACGCGAACAACGTGTTCCACGGATTCCTACGCACTCGCCACGGCAAGTTCAGCGTTCTCGAGCTCGGATGCTGGCTCTGGCAGCTATAAGGGCCTGGTTGTCTCCGTATTACACAGAGGCAATGATCCTGGGATCGTACGCGGATAAACGGTGTCCGCTACGAGTGATGCCATCTTCGGCGGCACTATGGGAGTTCGACGCTCCGGGTTCGGGTACTGGCTCTTACCAAGGCACCGACCCGGCGACTTATCGGAAGTAATCCAAAACCGGGCGATCACTGAATTCCAGGATGCGAACTATGTGTATCACGGCTACCTGCGTTCTCCCGACGGCGCCTTCACGGATTTGACGATCCCAACGCGGGCACCGATACGGGCACACTTAGTCTCCGTATCAACCCGGCAGGAGAGATCTCGGGAGTGTACATCGATGCGAACTATGTTTTTCATGGCTATATGCGCGCTCCCGACGGCACCATTACTGACTATGATGTTCCCGGCGCGGGCACTGGCGCCTATCAGGGTACCAACGCCTGCTGGTTTATCCCTTGTTGGGGAGGCATCAACGCGGCTGGTACGGTCACGGGGTTCTATGTAGATAACAACAACGTGTATCACGGCTTCCTGCGCACCCGCGACGGTGAATCCGTGAGATTCAACGCTCCCGGCGCGGGCACAGGCGCATGGCAGGGCACCCAGCCGATGACCATCAACCCCGAGGGTGCGATTACGGGATCCTACACAGACAGCAACAATGTCGTTCACGGTTTCCTGCGGCGCGCGGACGAGCGATAAGAAGGCCGAAGCTGGACGAGGAGTCTGGATAGTTTTTCTCTCGAATCCGGAAAGGTGGGAGCGCAACTGTCGAACCAGGCGATAGCCTCACGACGAGGAGGGGCTAGTCCGGATCATGGTCGTGTCATGGGCAAAACCGGAAACCGGCCACTACCTACCTACGATGGGGAGTCGGAATCCAAGCCCTCGGCGGCCAGGCGGTCTTGCGGCGTGTTCACGTTGAAGAAACTCTGTTCGGAAAAGCCGGCTGCTGCCAGCTCGGCCTCTTCAATCACGCGCATGGGCACGCTCGGAAACACCGCATCGATCTTGTACTTCCCTGCCCGCAAAGCCTGCTCGGCGGCAATCGAGAACTCCCGTCGATAAACCGCACAGAGCGGCTGAAAGCCCTTGCTGGTGCGAGGCACGGTAATGATGGCGCGGTTCTCTGCGTCTTCCGCTGCCGCGAAAAGAAACGCGAGTAGCTCCCTGGAGACGAAGGGCATGTCCACGGCAAGCATCAGGTTCAACTCGGCAGGTGAATGCACCAGCGCGGCGTGAATGCCGGCGAGGGGACCGCACCCGGGGAAAATATCCGCCACGACTGATCCATACTCCGAAGATCCATACTCCGAAGATCCATATTTCGCAAACCTGGCCGGGTCGCCGACGATCCTCACGCTGTCGCAGATCTCGCTCATCACGCTGAGCGCGCGATCAAGCAGGGTTTGGCCGCCAAATTCCAGAAAGGCCTTGTCGACGCCCGTGCCCATGCGAGAACTCTTGCCTCCGGCGAGGAGAAACCCATGCGCGACGCTTCGGCTCGTGCCATATGGAAAAGCATAAGGCCAAAGCCGCGATACACGAAAGTAACCTGTTCAGAACGGCCAAGCCGTCGGAAGATGGATACGTCCAATTGGCACGGGAGACTGCTCGTCATCATGCCACAAAAACTCATGGATGTTCTTATGCTGGGACGCTGTTCGCACGAGTTTTCCTGGCCGCGCCGCGCGGCCAACGGAGAGTACTACCAGGTCTGCCTGGTCTGCGCGACCGCTTTCCAGTACGACTGGAAGACCATGCGTCGCGGCAATCGGGTTGACGCACCCGCCGGCCGAGACCACGACTGGCCGCCGCCGCTCCGGCCAAAAGCAACCGACCTGGATGCCCCGGGCACGGCGCCTGCGCTTGAACCTTCCCGTTCGATATCGCGGAAAAAATCTCAGTACCTGGTACGAGGGCGTGATCCAGAACATCAGCCAGTCGGGCGTAATGCTTAACGGCCCGCAGCAACTGCCGGCGAATGCGCTGGTCGAACTGATCTTCGAAATGCCCGAAGAAATCTCCGGACAAAAGAACAGCAATGTACTTTGCCAGGGAAGGCTGATTCGCATCAAGGACGCGGTTGACAATGTCGAGGACGCCTACGGGCTGGCGGCCTCCATCCTCGACTACAAGTTTCTCCATCAGGACTGAGCGGCGAACGGACTGAAAATGAGAGCTCCGCAACTGGAGAAGGCCGTCTAGGCGGCGAAGACCCCGGCATCCAGTCAGTGTGAGCTCACTCTAAGAAACACGAGCGCACCGATCGGGTGTGATCCGTAAACCGGCCGAAGCACCTCCGGTACCCCATACCACATCAATTGTCCACCGATCGCCGGCGACAAATGGGGAATGAATCCCACATCGCGGTCATAACCCGCTGTATACGCTTGTACACGTGTGAAGTAGCGTTCGATGAAACCAGGCGGTAAAGGATTTTCACCCAGCAAAAGTTCATTCGTGCGGTTAACATTTTCGATGCGAGTCCAACTGTGGTTCTTTCCGAGGAACTGAAGCGTGGACTCGAATAAGTAGCCGTTGCCGACGTTCCCGTTGACGAGACTCTGATTGCGGCCCCAGAGAACAATGGAAGCCCAATTTCCATTTCGTATCGGGCGGTTATACATCAGCGATGCCGTCATACGCCGAAGGTCTTCGTTGGGAGCCAGTGCTTCCGGGCTATGGAGTTGACCGATCGAATATTGGAAGCTCCAATTCTGGCCTGGATTCACGGTCATGCGGGTGGACCAGGAATCAATTCTGCCGGAATCAATATCCCACCGGTGTTCGTCCGGTTCGCGTCCATGAAATCCGGATGCCTCCAACCTGACAATGCGGTGGGTAAAGCCAACGGTGATCACATCATCCGCAATGTGCGTGGAGTCTTGAAGGTGATGCCCGAGTGGAGCGATTGGGGCTTCCGATGCAGACGCCCGGTGGGGATAAGCGATTGGCCCCATTGCAGGATCACCCATTGCGCGCCGTAGAACGAGAGCATTGTGTTCTTGCTCAGCTTGTAGTCGTACAACGCGGCCAGTTCCATGAAGAAGTTATGGGGATGCTGACCATCCACGATGGGAAGTCCGAACGCAGTTTCGCCCTGCTGGAACCGTTCGGGGTAACGTCTTTGGGAGATTGTGGCTGGTTCAAAGCTCAGCATAGTGCGTAGGGTGAGAGTTCCGTTCCCGAGCTTCCGTTGAGCCATCGGCATGAGCCAATTTGTGGAGAACAGTTTGTCCCCGCCACGCGGGCCGGATTGCTGGATGTCGTTGAGAAATGCTTCCCCATGGAACATGAACGTCCAACTATTCTTGGTCGTCATCAGCATTTCAAAGGGCGTAGAGTTTGGCTCCGCGTCCGTTCCAGAGGCTGCGTGTTGTTCCAACCATTCAATTAGAGAGTGGGACCCTTCGCTCATCTGTTGCCCACGCATCCCGCTCATTCCGGGCATCGGGCGCGCGTCCTGTGCAATCGACGGCCGTACTTCACTTCCGCCAAGGGCAAGTAACAATATTATGATTCGCACCACGGTTGTTTTTCACCAAGACCTTGCATCGATTGTATCCCCGGTGTGGTGGTCCTCGATCTGAGAACGAAGAAACTCATGAATGGCTTTCCACGCATCGGGATTTGTTGTCTTGAGCCTCACCCTAGAAGGGAGTCCTCAGCCGCAGCCGTCTGCTGCCCTCGATCTTTCTTCCACTGATTGGTTCTGGCCTCGGCGGATTGCTATCGACCGCAGCGCGCGGTTGCCGCGCGCCCCTGCTGCTGCTAGAGTTTTCTCAGGACATCGAGAGCAGTCCTTGCCCGCCCTGGTCTAACACCACCAAGTCCGCTAGATGGAGCCGGCAACATTTCAAGACATGTCTGGAATTGGGGCCAATCTGAAGAGTTGGATCGCGCGGAATCGGCATGCGGCGCTGGTGCAATACGGAGGAGCCGCACTCGCGGTGTGGGTGGCGCTCAGCCTGTGGACTTTTTCGCCGGTGCTGCACCGCCATCTCTTCGCACTCTTGCTGGCGGCGGTGCTTTTCACCGCTCGTTTCCTGGGCTTTGGCCCCGCCGTATTCTGCTCGCTGGTTTCCACCGCTTGTCTGGATTTCTTCTTAGTTCCGCCTTACTTCAGCTTTAGGATCCACTCGCGGCGCCGACCTGGAACGGCTGCTGGTTTTCCTCGCCATTTCCGTATTCGCCGGAAGTATGGCCCGGCAGAAAACACTGGCGGAATCGCGCGCCGACCGCACCACTCGCGAGATGGCAGCCATCGTGGAATACTCCTCCGATGCCATCTACAGCACCCGTCCCGATGGCGCCATCACCAGTTGGAATCGCGCCGCCGAAAATCTCTACGGCTACACGGCCGAGGAAGCAATCGGCGCGCCCGTGGCGCGGCTGGCGCCGCCGGAACGCCGCGACGAGGTGGAACAAAATATCGAGACCCTCAATCGCGGCGGCCACGTCGCCTCTTATCGGACCGAGCGCATGCGCAAGGACGGCACCCGCTGGCCGGTACTGCTGTCGGTATCAGGCGCTGCGCAATGCCCGCGGCGAGATCGTGGGATCTTCCGCCATTGCGCGGGATATTTCCGCCGAGAAGCAGTCCGAAGAAGCCGTCCGCCGCAGCGAAAAGCTCGCCACCGCGGGACGCCTGGCCGCTTCCATCGCGCACGAGATCAACAATCCGCTCGAGGCCCTCGCCAACCTGCTTTACCTGGCTCGCCATGACTCCAACCGCGCCGGGGACTATCTGACGCTGGCGGAGCAAGAGGTCGGCCGCGTGGCCCGCTTGGCGCAACAAACTTTGGGATTTGTCCGCGATACCCGTTCTCCGGGCTCGATGGATCCTGCCGCCATCATGGACGAGATTCTGCAGTTGTATTCCCGCAAACTGGAAGGCCGCCAGATCCACGTGACCCGGCGCTACCGCAGCGCTTGCCGAGATCAGTGGCTATTCCGGCGAGTTGCGCCAGTTGCTGGCCAATCTGGTGGTGAATGCCGTGGATGCCATGGCGGACGGAGGTTCTCTGCAAGTCCGCGTGGCGGCGGGCCGCGACTGGTCGAGCGGCAGGGAGGGAGTCCGCATCACGGTGGCCGACAACGGCAGCGGGATTCCCCACGACCATCTGCGCCAAATCTTCGAACCCTTTTACACGACGAAGAAGGACACCGGAACCGGGCTCGGATTGTGGGTCTCGCGCGGCATTGTCGAGAAACACGGCGGATCGATTCGGGTGCGGAGCCGGGCGGACGGGCGAGGGGCCAAACGAACGACCGGGACTGTGTTTTTGATCTTCTTACCCCAGCGGCACGAAATCAGCCGCGTGGCGTGAGCGGCCGTTTCCTCCTTGATCACAATCACTTGCAGGCGTCAGAAGTACAGTGACCTTCGTACTTAGAAGCCCCCGCCCAAGCGGCTTATAATCATCCAAGTCCAACCAGACTGAGCACTTAGCCGACGTGTCGGACAACGTGGAACCTTTTCTTGCAGCTGCGATCTTCGCTCTGGGGCTGTGCTTTGGCAGCTTCCTGAACGTGTGTATTTACCGCTTGCCGCGGGGCAAGTCGGTGGTAACGCCGCGTTCCGCCTGTCCGCACTGCGGAGATTTGATCCCGCTCTACCACAACGTGCCCGTATTGAGCTGGCTGATTCTGCGCGGAAAATGCCGCGCCTGCAAGCAGCCCATATCGCCACGCTACCTGGCGATCGAACTCCTCACGGGCTTGCTCTTTCTCGGCTGTTACACGCACTTTGGTTGGACGCTGGCGGCGCTGAAGTGCGCCGTGCTCGGCTACCTGCTGCTGGGGTTGGTGTTCACCGATGCCGAAACCAAGCTTCTTCCCGACGCCTTGACTCTGCCCGGGCTGGCTCTGGGGATTCTGTTCAGCCTCGTGGTTCCGGTGAATGACCTGGCTTCGCGAATCATGGCTGGCCTGGTGTCGCCGGCGATGCGAAGCGAGATTTCGTGGCGCCTGTGGTCCCTCTCAGACTCGCTGCTGGGAGCGGCGGTTGGCGCCTCGTTTCTATACGGCGCGGCCGCCATTTACTTGCGAACCCGGGGCGTCGAAGGCATGGGATTCGGCGACGTCAAGCTGATGGCGATGATCGGCGCGTTCCTCGGAACCAAGCTCACCGTCTTAACCATTTTTGCCGCCTCGCTGGCGGGTTCGCTTTTTGGACTGAGTACGGTTCTCGCGGTCTGGATAAGGCGCATTCGCCGGAATCGGGCGCGGGGCTCTTCACCGATCGAGGCCCGACGGCGCGCCTGGCAATCGGCACGCCTCGCGCTCCGCCATTACGAGATGCCATTTGGCGTCTTTCTCGGCGCCATGGCGCTTTTGTCGTTCCTCTTTGGAAACCGCGTCCTGCACTGGTATTGGAGGGCGCTGTGAAGCTGCTGCTGAATCCGCTGTTGAATCCGATGATCCTGCGCATGGCCCTGCTTCTGTTCGCTGCCCTCGCGGCTTTCGGATTGGGCTTGTTCGTGATTCGCCGCCTGCGGAAGAATCTCGTGGCGCAACCCGAATCGCTGAATTACGCTCCGTTGGCGGCCGAGGGATTGCCCGTGCACGCCTATCACGCCGTCATTCAGCAACTGAAGCAGCAAAAACATGAGCTCACCACCCAGCAACTCTCGGAGCGCAGAAAGGCCAAGGCCTCCGACACGCTGAGCTCCACCATACTTTCGAACCTTTCCTGCGGCGTTCTGTTCTTGAATACCAGCGGTCTGGTGCGGCAAGCCAACGCGGCGGCGCGCAAGCTGTTGGGATTCGCCTCGCCGGTGGGACTGCACGCCTCCGATCTTTTCCGCACCGCGACGCTGCGCCCGGACAACGATATTTCGAGCTCAGGTTCGGGCCCGGAAGCGACCGTCGAGCAAGCTCTTGCTCCCGCTCTGGCGGGGAAGGCGGCGGTCCGTGGGCTGGTGGTGAATTACTTCACCCGGGACGGAGAGGGCCATGTGCTCGAAGTGACGGCCTCTCCGGTTCTGGCCGAAGACGCGACTCTCATGGGCACGACGCTTTTGCTCACCGACAAGACCGACATTGAGCGCATCCGGCACGATCAGAAAATGCGTCAGGAAATCTCCTCGGAGCTCGCGCTCGGACTGCGCGATTCCCTGACTACGATCGCGGGATACGCGCAGCAACTGGCCTGCAGCCGCGACCCGGAACTGGCGCATCAGTTGGCCGACAGCATCGCCCACGAAGCGGCGCAGCTCGACCGGACCATCGGCAGTTTCCTGGGAGGCGCCCGGGCTGCCACCACAAGTTCTTGAGTTGTCAGTTGTTAGTTGTTAGGACCCGGTCGCCAGTCGCGGCGCCTATGGGTACTGGGTACTGGGTACTGGGTACTGGATACGATTTCGCGATGGCAGGCCGCGAGCAGAATCGCGGGCCTGCGAAAGGATGATCACATGAAGCACCTGAAACGCGTTGCCATGGCGGCTCTGCTCCTGTTGGGGGTCGTCGGCTTGTCGATCGGCGGCGCCGCCGCTCAGTCACTCGGGGATTACGCGCGAACCGTCCGCAAGAACAAACCCGAGCCCAGTCCGGCAACCCGCCACTTCGATAACGACAATCTCCCCACCAGCGAAAACCTGAGCGTGGTCGGCCCGCCGCCCGCCAGCGATGCCAACTCCGCGCAAACCGCCAAAGCGGCCACCGTCGATGCCGCTGCCGCCGCCGCCGATCGCAAGAACGCCGCCGACGAGTGGAAGAACAAGCTCGACAAGCAAAAAGAGAAAATCGATTCCCTGAGCCACGAGCTCGACCTCCAGCAACGCGAATATCGTCTGCGAGCGGCCGCCTTTTATGGCGATGCCGGCACACGCCTGCGCGACGCCGCCCAGTTTGATAAGGACGACGCGCAGTACAAATCCGATGTCGACCAAAAGCAAAAAGCGCTTGCTGCCGCCCGCCAGGAACTCGACGAAATGCAGGAGCAGGCCCGCAAGGCCGGAATCGTGCAGAAGGAAAACGACAGCGACAAGGACAATAGCAACAACAAGGACAACGAAAAAAAATAAAGCCTTTCTGGTGGAGAGCCGGGCGTCCCCGCCCGGCCGCTGAACTGCTGGACGGGCAAGACGCCCGTCCCTCCACCGCAGAACCCTTCAGGATTTCCCGCAGCAGCCTGCGCCGCGCTGGGGCTGCTGCCCCCTATGGCATCTTCGAGTTCCTGCCGCAAACGTTCGAGATAGGAATCCATACCTTCAGTTCAGTACAATGATTAGCGAAACCAATCGCGAATCGGCCCAAGTACTACAGAAAGTCTGATCGGGAAATCACTAGATGACAAAACTATCGATGACAAAAATATTCGTCGCACTTCTAGCAGCGGGATTGATGGCCGGGTGCTCTTCGGCACCGAGCAAGCCGGCAGCCCCGCAGACGCCTCAACCGAAACCTCCGGAGGCAATCACCGGCAGCAGCGCGTTCTACAAGTGCTACGCCTCCGCCCGCCTCTGGGCGCCGGATGTTCAACCCTATCGGGTGGAGTCACAACCAACCACCGACTCCAAGGGCCGCGACGGCAAGGCAGGCGAGTGGCGCGCCGGATTCGCCTCGCCGTCGCTGCACACCACCAGGCCCTACACCTGGGCTAACGGCGACATTTCTCACAGCGTCGAGGACAGCTACAGCCCCACCAATTCCAGCACCCAGATTTTCAATGTCCAGTTTCTCAAAGTGGATACGGACAAGGCCTTTGCCGTCGCCCAGCAGCACGGCGGAGACAAACTGCTGGAGAAGGAACCCGACACTCCCGTTCTCTATGTGCTGGAGTGGGACCGGCAGAAAAGCTTACTCCTGTGGCACGTAATCTATGGAACCGACCGCGACACGGCCAAGCTGCAAGTAGCCGTGAACGCATCCTCCGGCGACTTTTGGCGGGTGGAGAAGTAAAAAGTATCGCTCGTGAAGAGCCGCGCGTCCCCGCCCGGCCACCGAACTGCTGGACGGGCGAGACGCCCGTCGCTCCACGACACGACCCAACGCTCACTGCGCTTTCCCGAGCCGGTCCAGCGAAGCGCGCGCATCCTTGGCCAACGGACCTTCGGGCAGAATCTTCAGATACTGTTCGTAGTATTTCCTGGCTTCGGCCTTATCTCCCAGTTTTTCCTGGCATGCGGCGAGACGGAAGCTGGCAACGGCGTCGCCATCCTTGTAGTAGAGAGCTTCCTTGTAGCGCTCAACCGCGGCCTTGTAGTTCTTGCGCTTGAAATAGAAGTCGCCAACCTCAATGTCTTTCAGCGCCTTCATCGGGTTCCAGGGATGGAATTCCTGTATGCCGGAGTTATCCGGGGCGTCCAAGGCCTCGGGGATGTCGAGGCCCGCGATGGCATCCTTGCTGCGCGGATGGCTCTTGGCATCGTCCTTGGGCGGGCTGATATCGATTCTCGTATCGTGACTGGAGCTTTCCCCGATCTCACCGCCCCTGGCGGCGGCCTTGTCTGAAGCCGTCTTGTCCGGCGAATCCTGCGCCAGCGAAACAGTCGTCAGCACCGCCAAACAAACAATCGGGAATCGAATACGCACGCCTCTATTGTATCGCTTCAGCGCGAGGCCGAAGCAGCCCCGAAGCAGCCCTGATGACCGGAAACGTCAGAGGAAGTGCACGGCTGATGGGGCCCACGCCCGGGTGCGTCAGCAGTCGGCGCGCCTGTGGCCTTTAGTGAGGGACAGGCCTGGGCCGTAGGGGTGACACGGACCTGGAATCAACTTTGTGCGCGCAAACGAGAAGCGCATGAATCGGAGTCAACCGCATTAGGACCTTCTCGAAGAAGGGGTGCTTCCGCCAATAAGGCCGTTGCTGGTGTATACCGACTGCTTGATGAACTTTCAAGCCGGAAACATTCAGCAAATGAGTCAGGCGGTGCATGGTATTGGCCTTGTAGCGTACAGGGAAGATATCTTTGTCTGACCGGGAATCCGTTGCGTGGACAATGCGGAGGCGCAATTTCTCGGGCATGACTTTTGTCGCAACCGCATTCCCGAAAGTTCCATAGTGCAGCAGATTTGGAGTGACCACGATAAAGGCCCCTCCGGGACGCAGAGAGCGGGCGGCCTCGGCAAAAGCTTCGCGGGGCTGATCGAGGTGCTCGACGACCATGCGACAAGTGATCAGATCGAGGCTGTTATCAGCGAAGGGCAAGTGGTTCAGCGAACCTCGGACGAGAGACCTGGTATTGCGGTTGGACGTCACCGCAAGATCCATGCCGAAGATTGATTTGCAATGAGTGGCAAGCCAGGTCTCGATCAGGTCCATATCGTTTTCCAGGAGACGGGAACCGCAACCAGCATCGAGCCACAGTGTGTGAGGGGAAAGGTGTTCGGCAATGAGAGAGGCGTAAGCTTCGGACTTAGCGGCCCACTTCGCTCCGCTGAGTGGAATCTGGACTCCTTGGGCTTGCGACGACATACAATGCCGTATGTATTTATCACTCCAGGAAGCCGTTGTCCAGTTTTTTTTTGCCTCGCAGCCGGCCTCTACGGATACAGCGAGTCAAAATTCGGCACGCGGGGAAAGGCAAAGCGACGAACTGAACGACTTCAGATTGGTTCTTCGAACGTCAACTGTTGCAATATCGCCTTTACGCTCATTGATCCGGTCGTGGACGAATGGCCGATGAGCAGAAACCGCAGATAAAGAACCAGCAAAAAAGTCAGGCCGCCCACTGATGGGACGGCCTGTTTTGGCAATGTCCTCCGGGGAGGAGGGCAAACTTGTATTACATCGACGGCGGATTCGCGCTCGCCGCCGGAGTCGGCTGGCTCTTGGGCGCCTGCGCCGGAGTCGTCGTTCCGGCTCCAGTATTGGTCATCAGGCGGATATCCACGCGGCGGTTCTTGGCGCGGCCGTCGCGAGTCTTATTGCTCTCGACCGGCTTATCCTTGCCCAGCCCGATCAGATAAATCTTGTAGGCCGGAACGCTCTTCTCCGCCGCCAGATACTGAATCACCGCGTTGGCGCGGCGCTGGCTGAGATCGTAGTTGTACTCGGCGCTGCCCACCGAGTCGGTCGCGCCCTCGACCGTGATGATGTATCCCTTGGTATTGGCCACGCTGGCGGCAAGCTGGTCGATGGCTTCCTTGGCTTCCTTCGTCAGGTTGTCCTTGTTGAATCCGAAATGCACCGCCGTCTCCACCACCGGGCGATAGTTATCGAGGTTGACGACCGCGTTGGTCAGAACGTCCACTCGCTGCGTAGCGCTGTTCGCCGACAGTTGCGCCTTGTCAGCCTCGCTGCCCGCGGCCAGCGCCTTCTGGTCCACCTCATTGGCGCGGGCCTGCACCGCCTGGATTCCGGCTTGCGCGCGCTGGTCGACGTCCTTGATGTCTTTCGAATTCTTCGCGGTCAGGTCGTCGAGTTCATTCGTTTTATTGATCAGCGGCGTGGTCTGTTCCCGCACGTAATTCTTGGTTGAACATCCGATCGATGCGGCCAGTGTCGCCGCCAGCATTAGGGTCAATTTGAATGACGTGCGATTCATAAGCGTTGAGGGCTCCTTGTCCAAATCCAAATCCAAATCCAAAGACTGCTCCGTCCTGAAACCGTATTTCGGATCCTGCTATAAAGTCTGTGAACCGGACCCGCACCCTGTGTTAATGCACGGGGGATGCCATCTCGCGTTCCCAGAACAAACTTCTAACTCATTTCATATCAATATCTTGGAAGCTGACGGCGGAAACACGCAAACCGCGGCCCCAGGCAATCGCGATATGAACCGTAAAAATTTTATACTGTTTGGTTTCTCGCCGGGATTATAGACGCTGGCGGACCGTTGCGCTATCGGCTAACAATATACCTCGGGCAGTCGGCTGGGAAAGTGGGAGAGGAATATGTGCCGGACTCAATTGGTGATCTTATCCCAGGCCTTTTCGAATTGCGCAAACAGCGGCATCTCGCCCTTCTGCAACCCGCCGCGTCCCATCACCCGCCAAAGATAAATCTGTGAAGGCCCGCTGTGCCCATCACCGCTGTGCCCATCATAGACAGCCAGCACATCCTCCGAAGGACGGGACTGTACCATCAGAATGATATCGGCTTCCTGACGCCGGTACACCAATGTGAGTTTGCCCCACTTCTGGATCGCATCCTCGACGCGGCCAATAGCGGCGCGGTCATCGGGCGATAGCCGAGGATCGAATTGATCGCCATCGTAGGCCGCAACATACACGAAGCGAGCGTTAGCCAGAGTACGCGGCAACTGCGGAGCGCTCGGCGCGACGGCGGCAGTGCTCAACGTTGTCAGTGCCAGACTCAGCACCACCGTTGTAAAGATGTTCCTAATCATCGGAATCCTCCCCACCTGATTTATCCCTACTAAGAAGGATGCCGCCGGGAGCGCCGGAGTTGTCAGGCTGAGCGAATCAGGCGTAACTGATGCCTCACATTACCGGCGGAACGCCAATTCCCATGGCCGCGAGAACGCGAATGAGTTCGCGGCGAACCACGGCCGCGGTTGCCAGCAGGAACTTCTTTCGGCCTTCATCCGCTTCGCTAAGGATGGGATAGCGGTGATAGAACGTACTGAAAAGCTGCGCCAGTTGGAAGGCATGCTTGGCAAGGTAAGCAGGCTCAGTCGTCGCAATGCACTGGCTCACGATGGTTGAGGTTTTCGCGGCCGCCAGCCAGAGCTCCCAGATGTCATTGCCGGATTCGCCGTTGAGGTACTTGGCGAAATCCTCTGTAGAGACGCGGCTCGCCGCGTCTCTGCAGAAACTCTCCGGATCCAATCCGCCCTTGCGGAAAATATTGGAAGCGCGCACGACGGCATACTGCGCGTACGGGCCCGTGTCGCCCTCGAAACTGAGCGCCTCCTTGAAATCGAAGGCGATCACCGAAGGTTTCGTGAACTTCAGCATGAAGTAGCGCAGCGCCCCGATGGCGATCTGCGTAGCAATGCCGGCGCGCTCCGCTGCGCTCAACTCGGGATGACGCGCATCCACTTCTTTGCCCGCCGAAGCGATCAGAGCATCCAGCAGATCGTCCGCCTTCACGCCGAAGCCCTTGCGCCCGGAAACCTCGATCCACGGCCTCGCCTTATCTTCTTCGCTGAGGTTGTAGCCAAGTTCAGCGGCGCAGCGCGGAGTGAGCGCCACCATCTCGTAGGAGAAGTGCGTGTAGCGATCGGCGGCTTCGTCGTGCCCAAGTCCGCGCAACGCTTCGATCACCGTGTTCTGCGCCTCGGACTGCCGCGCATCGATGACGTTGTAGATCTCGGCCACATCGCCGAAGTGCGGATGATCTTTCTCGCCGTCGCTGGCAGAGATCCAGCACTCGTGCGCATTGGGATAGCGATAGAATTTCCGGTAGCCGAAATCGCGCCCCAGCAGCCCAAACTTCCACATGTGATAGGCAATGTCTTTGCCGACGTAGCCGACCGTACCGTTGGAGCGGACGATCACTTTCTGATCTTCCTCTGTGATCTTGCCTTCCTCGATCTTGCCGTCCCCTGTGTCCTCTGTGCCCCCTGTGGTTAAAGGTTTGGCAGTTCCCGCGCGCCGCATCACCCAGCAGCCTGCGTTCTTGCCATCAGCCTCGTAAGTGAGCACGCCCGCTTCCTTCAGCTTGGTGAACGCCGCATCCCAGAAATGCAGGTGCAGAATCTCGCTCTCCCGGGGCAGGAAGTCGTACTCAATGTCGAGCCGGTCCATGGTTTCGAGATGCCGCTTAAGCACGGCAATCGAAATCAAGTCCGCAATCGCCGCCGTCTCGTTGTTCCCTTCCTCAATCGCGTGCAGCATGGCAGCGCGCGCCTGCAGGTTCCGCTTGTCCTCTTCGTACCACTGCGAAACGCGGGCATAGAGGTCCCAGCATACGTAATCGAAGCGGGGCGCGGCAGCCAGCGCTTCGATCTGAGCGCGGGACTTCTTCTCGATGTGCAGGAATCCAACCACCACGTCGGCAACCTGCACTCCGGTGTTGTCGATGTAGTTCTGGACGTCCACTTCCCTGCCCGCAAAGCGCAGCAGGCGCACGAATGTATCGCCAAGAATGGCGTTGCGCAGGTGCCCAATGTGCGCCGCCTTGTTGGGATTGATGCTCGAATGCTCGACCAGCACTTTGCCGGGCGGAACATCGGCGGACGGTGATTGATCAGCGGCAAGCGCCGTGGCCAGTTCGGCGCGGTTGAGCGCGAACGTTGATGTACCCGCCGCCAGCCACTTCGAATTTTTCAAACCCAGGAATCGCGCCGGCCCCGCCGACGATCTCTTCGGCAATCTTGCGCGGCGCCTTGCGAAGTTTCTTGGCGAGTTCGAAAGCGATCGGCAGCGCGTACTCGCCAAATTCGATTTTCGGCGGCTGCTCGACGACGATGTTGGCGATTTCCAGGCCGTAAGCACGGCGCAGAAACTCGCGCAGATGTTCGATCAGTCGGCGTTCCAGATGTCGATACAAGGATGTCCTCTAACTGATTGAAGAAACAGTGATTCTAACAAACTCGCGGCAGGCGGCGGGTTTGACGGAGGAGAGACCGTTCCCTATCATGAAAGATCAGTCGTTGGTCGATCGTCGTTAGTCGTTAGCAAGCCACGCCAGTTCGCTTCCAAAGTTCGCAGAATCTGGTTCTGCCAACGACTAACGACCAGCGACTAACGACGATTTCCCCATGCGCATAGCCTACCTCGACTGTTTTTCCGGCATCAGCGGCGACATGTTTCTGGGCGCGCTGGTGGATGCCGGAGTGTCTCCAAAGCTTCTGGAAGACACGGTCGCCGCGCTCGATATCGGTGCGCGCCTGGAGATTAAGCGGGTGGCGCGTGGCGGAATTTCGGCGACCAAAGTCGATGTGTACTCTAACGGCGAGAAAGATCTGCCGCGCGAAGTTTTCTGGGAGCAGCAGGATCACGATCATGCAAGCGAACACAAACACGCTCGCGGTCTGAACGAGATTCGCGAGATTATTGAGAAATCGGCCATCGGCGGCAACGCGAAAGAAACCGCAATCAAAATCTTCGAGGCGCTGGGCCAGGCCGAAGCCGAGATTCACAATACGCCAGTCGAGCGCGTCCGCTTCCACGAAGTCGGCGCCGTCGATGCCCTGGTCGATATTGTCTGCGCCGCAGTGGGAGCGGAGTCTCTTGCGGTCGAAGAATGGGTATGCTCTCCGCTGAACGTGGGCGGTGGAACGGTGAAGTGCGCGCACGGAACGCTTCCCGTGCCCGCCCCGGCGACGCTGAAGTTGCTTCACGATGCGCCGGTGTATTCCTCGGGACCGCAGGTCGAACTGGTGACGCCCACCGGCGCGGCCATCGTAAAGACGCTGAGCGCTCGCTTCGCCCCGTTTCCAGCGATGAAGATCGAGAAAGCGGGATACGGCGCGGGAACGCGAGATTTCCTCGAGCATCCAAACCTGCTCCGCCTGACGATTGGCGAAGCTCTACCGGCGGATGCCGCGAGTGTGTCGCCAACTACATCCAATGACAGAATCACCGTGCTCGAAGCGAATCTCGATGACCTGAGCCCGCAGGTGTTAGCCTATGCCATGGAGCGCTTGCTGGCCGAAGGAGCGCTGGATGTGTTCAGCGTCCCCGTGCAAATGAAGAAGGGCCGTTCCGGCGCGTTGCTGACGGTGCTGGCGAAAATAGAAGATGCGAATCGCCTGACCAGGTTGATTTTTGCCGAGACCACAACCCTGGGCGTGCGCCGCCGCGAGGAACAGCGCCAGACCCTCTCGCGACGCTGGGAAAATGTGAATACCGCTTGGGGGCCGGTGCGAATCAAAGTGGCCAGCATGAACGGCACAGTCTCGAACTACGCGCCGGAATACGAAGATTGCCGGGCGCTGGCGGAGGCGCAGCACGTGCCGCTCCGGACGGTCATACAAGAAGCGATCCAGCAGTATCTTCGAGGCGAGCGGAAAGCGTGAACCAAGTTTTGTATCCGGGCGCCGCTCTAGCCAAGCCGCAAGGTTTTGTATCAGGGCATCGCTTTAGCGATGCCGCAAGTACCAAACTCTGACGCCCCTTTAGGGGCTGTTCATCGACAATCGAAATCATGAGCAAAAAGTTCTACATCACGACTCCGATCTACTACGTCAATGCGCATCCGCACATTGGGCACGCTTACACCACAATCGTCTGCGACACGATCGCGCGGCGCCACCGCATGTTGGGCGATGATACCTGGTTCCTGACTGGCGTCGACGAACACGGTCAGAAGATTGAGCGCGCCGCCCAGGCTGCGGGCAAGACGCCGCAGCAGTTCACCGATGAAATCTCCGCGGAATTCCGCGCCCTCTGGGATCGCATGGGTTTGACGCCCGACGATTTCATCCGCACCACCTCGGAGCGCCACAAACAGGGCGTGCAGGCGTTGTGGCGCAAAATTCGTGACAACGGATTCATCTACAAGGGAACCTACACCGGTCAATACTGCGTTTCCGATGAGCTTTACGTCGATGCGGAACCCGGCGCTCCCTGTCCCGATTGTGGCCGCCCGACGGAAACCGTCCACGAAGAAAATTATTACTTCAAGCTCTCGGCCTTCCAGGATCAGTTGATCCGCCTCTACACCGAGCAGCCCGATTTCATCCGCCCCGAAACGCGGCGCAATGAAGTGCTCTCATTCGTGCGCGGCGGCCTGCGCGATCTTTCCATCAGCCGCTCCACGTTCTCCTGGGGCATCCCTGTGCCGGACGATCCCAAGCACGTGGTCTACGTCTGGCTCGACGCGCTGGCCAACTACATTACCGCGCTCGGCTATGGCTCAACCGACACCAGCAAGTTCGACAAATACTGGCCCGCCGACGTGCACATGATCGGCAAAGAGATTGTGCGCTTCCATTGTGTCTATTGGCCGGCGTTCCTGCTCGCCGCCGGATTGCCGTTGCCCAAGTGCATTACTGCCCACGGCTGGCTGCTGTTTGAAGAAAGCAAAATGTCGAAGTCGCGCGGCAATATCGTGCGCGCCGAAACCATCGTGGAGGTGCTCGGCACCGACGCTCTCCGCTACTTCCTGCTGCGAGAAGTCGTCTTCGGGCAGGATGGATCGTTCAGTTTCGATGCGCTGGTGCAGCGCTATAACTCCGACTTGGCGAATGGGCTCGGCAACCTCGCCAGCCGCACCCTGACCATGATCAACCGCTATTTCAAAGGAGAAGTACCCTACCCCTCGAACACCGCGCACACCCCGGCAGACGCCGCGATTGCGGATGCAGCCAGGAAACGCGATCGCCGGCTACGGCACACTGTTTGACCAGTTTCAATTCTCGCGAGCGCTCGAAACCGCCTGGACGCTGGTCAGCGCCGTGGACAAATACATCGTCGAAAATGAACCGTGGTCTTTGGGCGACAAGCAGGACAGGGATGAGGAAAGTCGCTCGCGCCTCGCAACCGTGCTCTACACCAGCGCCGAAGCGCTGCGGATTGTAACCGCGCTTGCGCATCCGGTGATCCCCGACGCTACCGCAAAGATCTGGTCCCAGATGGGCCTCGGAGACATCAGGAAATTCGACCTGACCGGATTGCAGTGGGGGCAACTGCGCCTCGGCACAAAGTTGGGCGAGGTGCAAGCCGTGTTTCCAAGGGCAGACAAATCGGTGATCGAGAGGATGCAGAAAATGGAAGAACAAAGTGCGAGTGGAGTGACGGGCGTCCCGCCCGTCAGTGTGGGGACGGGCGCGCCGCCCGTCCAGCCGAGCGAAGCGAGGCAGCCAGCCGCAATGCCGGCCAAGCCGGAAGCGGCCGCAGCCAAGCCCGCCGCCACAATTCCCGAAGGCAAGATCAGCATCGACGACTTCGCGAAAGTGGAATTGCGCGTCGCCCAGGTGAAGACCGCTGAGCGAGTGAAGGGCGCCGACAAATTGCTGCGCCTCGAAGTCGATCTAGGAACCGAAGTGCGCCAACTGGTAGCCGGAATCGCCGAGGCCTATGAACCGGAAACGCTGATCGGACGCAAAGTCGTGATCGTGGCGAATCTCGCGCCCCGCAAGCTGCGCGGACTGGAATCAAACGGCATGATAGTAGCGGCCTCGCCCGAAGGCGGCAAGCCGGTGCTGGCCAGCTTTCTGGAAGACGTGCCCGTAGGCACGCGGCTAAAGTAGTTAAGGAAATCATGTAGGGACAGCCGCCCCCGGCTGTCCAGCCGAGCGAAGCTCGGCCGCGACCAACGACCGTGTTCATCGACTCCCACGCCCATCTCGAAGGCAAGCGCTACGACAGCGATCGTGACGAAGTGCTGGCTCGCGCGAAGCAGAACGGGATCGAAGCTTATCTTGCCATCGGCAACGGCGACGGCCCTGGCACAGCCGATTGCGGCATTCGCTTGGCGGAGAAATACGATGGCAAACCGGAATATCCGCGAATCTGGGCGAGCGTGGGAATTCATCCTCATGAAGCCAGCCTTGCGAACGAAGCCGCTGATTCCCAAATGCTGCAATGGGCGCGGCATCCGAGGGTGATTGCCTGGGGAGAAATCGGCCTCGACTATTTTTATGACCACTCGCCCCGAGACGTGCAGAAAGCGGTCTTCCGGCGGCAGATGGAACTGGCGCGCGCGGCGAAGTTGCCCATCATCATTCATTGCCGTCCATCCGACAACAGCGAGAACGCGTGGGACGACTGCCTAGCCTTAATCGCCGAGCATTGGAGCGCCAGCGGATTGGGCGGCATTCTCCACTGCTTCACCGGGAGCGTCGAGCATGCCAGCCGCGCGCTGGATCTGGGTTTCATGATTTCCTTCGCCGGCAACATCACCTTTCCCAAGGCGCAGCCGATCCGCGACGCCGCGCAAATGGTTCCGCTCGACCGCATGCTGATCGAAACCGACTCGCCCTACCTGGCGCCCATTCCGCATCGCGGCCAGCGCAACGAACCGGCGTTTGTGCGCGAGGTGGCCCGCCAGATCGGCGAACTGCGCAGCCTCTCCGCGGAAGAGATCGGCTCGCGAACCACCGGGAATTTCTACAAATTCTTTGGACTCGCCCCGGAAGCCGCAAACCCCGAAGTACGCGCATAGTGCGAGCATAATAGGGAACCGAGGTCGCATGGTGAAATACAGACTCCGCTTCGACGCCTCGTGATCGATTAGCGGAGCAGCGTCTGGAATCCTGCTTGGGCGAAATGCCGGTCGTGGGTGAGCGCAGCCGTGATCCGCTTCTCTTCCATGATTAGGAAACTGGCGCAGTCGGTGAGGCTCCAACTTTTGTCGGTCATATCCTGATATCGCTTCAGCGCCTTTTCGAAAAGCTGGCTTGTCTGCGGGACGATGGCGATCTGAGAGGTGTCCCGAAGCGATTCGACCGCCCTCGCTGCCGCTTGACGCAGACGCGGCCCGTAATCGCTAAAGGTGTTCAGGAACTCAGTGAGAACCATTTCGCTGGTTACGATCTGGTCAGGGCTGTAACTCCGCGAAGTTGCGGAGGCCTTATCGTGGAGATCGTCGCGAGGGTTTAGAAGGGCGATCCAATAGCCCGTGTCGGCAAATACGCGCTCCATCAGGAGGTCTTCTGGCTTCCGTAAAGGTAGCGATCGAGGTTCTTCGAAAGGTCACAGGGTACGCTTTCCCAATCGGCATCAGGCACGTCGCTCGCGATGCTTTCAAAGGCTGCCGCAAAATCGGCCGCGCGGTTGGAAGGCGGGCGTTGCGCCTCGTTCTCACGTTCCTGGAGCAGATCCAGACCCTCGCGAACAACCTCGTCGGCCGAGTGGTAGCGCCCGGTGCCGACCCTTTCGGCGATCAGCCGCTTCACGTCCGGGCTCAAGGAAATCTTCATGGCTAAACCTGAAAATAGCTTACCAGATGTGCACCCAACTTTGTCCCCACTTTACCTGCCACGGACCTGCCACGGTTCGCAGCCTTCGCAGATAATGCCTCTTCTGTTACCCTCAGGAGTGCATGTTTGGGGTGGGCGAACCGTGGGGCTCTGAATTCGAGCGGCACCCTCAGCATGACAATCTGGAGATTTAGAGGGCCGTCATATTTCTTGACAGCGGCTTTGACGGTGACATTCCATGCCCGATAACAGTTTCGATATCGTCAGCAAAATCGACCTCGCCGAAGTTTCCAACGCCATCCAGCAGGCGATGAAGGAAGTCCACACGCGCTTCGATCTGAAGGACTCGAAGTCCCAGATCGCGATGGAGGGCAACGACGCGATCCTGATGCACTCCGCCGACGAATTCAAGATGAAGGCGGTGAACGACGTCTTCCAGCAGAAACTCGTCAAACGCGGCGTGCCCCTGAAAGGCTTGACCTACGGCGCGCTGGAACCCGCCGCCGGAAGCACGGTGAAACAGAAGATCTCCATTCAACAGGGGATCCCGATCGAAAAGGCGCGGGAGATCGTAAAGCTGGTCAAGAACTCGAAGAAAAAAGCGCAGGCTTCCATCCAGGCCGATGTAGTGCGAATCAGCAGCAAGGATCGCGATACGCTGCAGGAAATCATCGCCATGGTCAAGCAGCAGGATTTTGGCATCGATCTCCAGTTCACGAATTACCGGAGCAATTAAGAGCAGTGGGTACCACGACGTCCATCAACGGCAAAGAAATCTTTGACCTCCTGCGTGACGACATCGTCGCGATCGAAGAGCAGTTCGGTCGCGACACCATCTCGAACGTCGCCGCCATCACGGAGATCGGAGAGTATCTGCGCGCCGGCGGCGGCAAGCGAATCCGTCCGGCGCTGTTGCTGCTCTCCGCCAAACTGCTCGGCTACAAGGGTGCTGGCGCGGTAAAGCTCGCTTCGGTTGTCGAGATCATCCACACCGCGACACTCGTTCACGACGACATCATTGACGAGGCCCAGGTCCGCCGCGGCCGTCCCGCCGCCAACACCCAGTGGGGCAACTCGATGTGCGTGCTGGTCGGCGATTGGCTCTACATGCAGTCGTTCAAGATCGCGGTGCAGGAACGCAATTTCCGCATCGTGGACATGCTGATCGAATTGACGCAGCAGATGGTCGAAGGCGAACTGCTCCAGATGGAAAAGCTAGGCAAGCTGATCTCGCTGCAGGAGCATCTCGATCTGATCTATCGCAAAACGGCCTGCCTCTTCTCCGTGTCCATGCGAGTCGGTGGCATCCTCGGCGGCGCCACCGCAGCCCAGGAGGAACGCCTGGGCCAATATGGACGCGATCTGGGCATGGCTTTTCAAATCGTGGACGATGTGCTCGACCTCACCGCTTCAGAGAGTGTTCTGGGCAAGCCCGTCGCCAGCGACCTGCGTGAAGGCAAGGCCACCATGGCAGTCATTCACGCGCTCGAGCGCTGCACCGCCGCCGAGCGCCGCCAGATCGAGACCATCCTGCACGACCGCGCGTTCAATGGCGTAACTCACGCCGATATTCTGACCATCCTGAACCGCTACGGTTCTCTAGAATATGCCTCCAAAGAGGCCGCCCGGTACGCCGAATCCGCGCGCAACGCTATCTGCATTTTTCCCGACTCGGAGTTCAAGCGGGCGCTGCTTTGGGCGCCGGAGTTCGTGGTGGCGCGAGAAAAATAGCACTTCGCACCCCTACCCCTTCACCGCAATCCCCAGCATCTCAAAACCTCGGTCCTCAAAAAAGTGGCGTCGCATCGCGATTGCTATACTAAACAAACCCGTTTTCACCATGAACGACTTGCTCTCATTGATTTCGCGCCATGGCTACCTGCTTTTGGCGGCAATGTGCTTCGCAGAGGCCGTCGGTCTCCCCCTGCCCGCCGCGCTCGCCATCCTGACCGCGGGCGCGGTCGCTGCCTATGGAGGTCTGCACTTCTATCTCGTGTTCGGCATAGCCCTTCTCTCGATGATCGGCGGCGATGTCATTCTCTATTTCCTGGGCAAGGTCAGCGGATGGGCGCTGTTGGGCTTTCTCTGCCGGCTTTCGGCGAATCCGGAAACTTGCATTCTGCGCTCGGCGGAATATTTTTACCGGCGCGGCAAGCAAACGCTGCTCTTTGCCAAGTTCATCCCCGGCATCAACACCATGTCTCCGCCGCTAGCCGGAAGCATGAAAATGCGGCTGGGAGATTTTCTGCAATTCGACGCCCTCGGTGCGGCTTTCTACGTGGGCGCGTACTCCGTCGCGGGATATGTCTTCAGCGACGCGCTGCGCGCCATCACCCGCGGACTGCGCAACGCCGGCTTTGCCGCCGAGGTCGTCTTCGCCATCGGACTCGCCGCCTATGTCGTCTATCGCGTCTGGGTTTACCGCAAGTATCGTCTGCTCGACGTGATTCCTCGCATTCGAGCGGAGGAACTAGCAAAGAGATTTGCGTCCGATGCGGCTAAGAACATGCTCATCGCCGATGTCCGCAGCCACGGCTACTACGATGCCGACTCCGAGCGCATTGCCGGATCGATCCGCATTGAACCCAACAACCTGGTTGAAGAAGTCAAGAACCTGCCCAAGGAGCGAGAGATTTATCTCTACTGTACTTGACTGCGCGAAGCCACCAGCGCCCGGGTGGCGCGCCAATTACAGGAGCTCGGATTCAAAGTCTTCGTCATCGCCGGCGGCCTGCGCGCCTGGCGCAAGGCCGGGCACCCGATGGAGCGAGTTCCCCACGACGACCTGGTCAAGCTGCCAACTTTCAGCTAAGAGAAGACCGATTAACTTGATAACCGAACAGCTTTGAAGGGGCATGGCTTCAGCCATGCCGTTAGAACCCACCACACAAGCGGCTTTAGCCGCTGAGGCTCACCTCTTCATAGAGTAGTGTCTCGCCCATGAAGACTTCACCCCACCGCGAGTGCATCTTCGTGATCCGTCTCCTTGGCAGAGTCGCAGCAGTTTGTTATCGTGCCCTTATGGGGCGCACCCCAAGTCTTTGCGGAGTCATTCTGGCGGCGGGCGAATCCTCCCGCATGGGGCGCGACAAAGCGCTGCTCCCATGGCCTCCATCTTCCTCGAACGACACCTTCCTCTCCGCCGCCATACGGCTTTTCTTTTCGCACGTTGAGGTGGTGCTGGTCGTGGTCGGCAAGAATGAAGCCGCCCTGGCCCCCATCGTCTATGCCAATGGCGCGTCGCTGGTGGTGAATCCCGATCCGGCCCGCGGCCAGTTCAGCTCCTTGAGGGCCGGCCTGCAGGAGGTTCTGAACCGGGGCCGCGATGCCGCCATGGTCACGCTCGTGGACCGGCCGCCAGTCCGGATGGCAACCATCGAAGCGCTCGAATCGGCGTTCGAACGGGCTACGACAAAGGCACAGAGGAAATGGGCCGTGATCCCCGAGTATCAAGGCAAGCACGGGCATCCAATTCTGGCGGCCCGCGAAATGATGGAGGCGTTTCTGCGGGCTCCCGAAACATCGGATGCGCGCGAGGTCGAGCACGCACACCTGAGTCAGATCGAGTACGTTCCAGTGGACGACCCGCTGGTTGCCGTCAACGTGGATACGCCGGAACAGTATGCCGCTTTGCCGCCATCGCTTCTGTCCTCGAGTTAAATTCCGCAAGGCCCTATATTTCATGACCCATCTCACATCTCTTCAAACCGAATTCATCGAAAGTGTACTGAGCCTGAAACCGCGCGTCGCCGCGTTTGATTGCGACGGAACGCTCTGGTCCGAAGACGCCGGCGAAGGTTTTTTCCACTGGGAACTGGATCTGGCGCCGGAAATAGGACTGCTGCCGGAGCCGATCGTGCAATGGGCCCGTCCGCGCCATGCCGACTACAAAGCGGGACGCGTCGACGAAGATACCATGTGCGGAGAAATGGTCACCATGCACCGCGGACTGCGCGAAGAAGTGGTGCAGCAGGCGGCCGATACCTATTTTGCCGAAGCCATCGCCCCCACGATTTTCCCGGAGATGCGCGCGCTAGTCGAGCGCCTGCGCCAATCCGGATGCGACATCTGGGCCGTTTCTTCTTCGTGCCAGTGGGTCATCCGCTCCGGCATGCGCTACTTCGGCATCCCGCAAAATCGCATTCTGGCCGTGGAAGCGGCGGTCGAGAACGGCATCATCACCGGCCGCCTGCTTCGAGTTCCGAGCGGCCCTGGCAAGCCTGAGGCGCTTCGCTCCGTGCTGAAATCGTCTCCCGGCCACCGGCCCGATTGCGCCTTCGGCAACGCCATCTGGGACCGCGAGATGCTCGCCATGTCCAAGCACCCCTTCGTAATCAACCCCAACCCGGATCTAGAACAGATCGCCCTCGCCAACCGCTGGACGATCTATCAGCCGGACGGCAAATAGCCTTCGGCAACTATTCCCTTGACAGACTATTTCACACTTGGAATATTACCCTTAAGGAACCTCTGATTAAGTAGTTTCAAGGAGAGCTTTGAAAGGGCATGGCTTCAGCCATGCCGTCAGAACTCGCTATACAAGCGGCTTTAGCCGCTGAGGGTCGCACCTTTAGCGTAGCCCGTCTCGCCAGCTAGGACTTAATCGGAGTTTCCCTAAGGAGAAGTACGGTGCCCAAGAACTTCAATTCACTCCGCGCAAAGATGTCTCCCGCAGCGCAGGAACGTTCCCACCGCTTGGCCGCCAAATATCGCTCCGGCATGGCTCTCGACGAGCTCCGCCAGGCGCGCGACATGACCCAAGTGCATCTAGCCAAAATTCTCAAAGTCAACCAGGCCGCCGTATCCAAACTCGAACGCCGCGCCGATATGTACGTAAGCACGCTTCACGATTTCGTGAAAGCCATGGGCGGAGAACTAAAAATCACCGCCAAGTTCCCCGAAGGAACCGTCGAGATCACCCAGTTCGATGACGTAAAGAAAGCAGCTAGCGGTAAGGATTGAGGCAGGGCTGGGCGTTTTGGACCTATGTTGACCAAGACGTAAGCCACCGCTCGCCATCGGAGTTAAAATCCAAAGATTGGAACGAACTGGGATTAACCCATGAAAAAGACTTCCGCCTTCCAAGAAGCCAAGCCGAGAACCCCGAAGGCCGAGGCCCGCAACAGAGAGCGGAAGATCATGGATGCAATGGCAGACCTGCTCGAACTAGACGACGAGGAAACCTACAAACGCATACTGGCAGAAAAGTTCGGGATAAAACCAGGGAATCCGAGGTACCAGAAAGCAATGGCTACTTGGGCCGAGATTCGGCGCGCGCAGACTTGACCTTCTTAACCTGCTCCACCAGGCTGTTGACCTTGAGATCCTTTTCTTCTTCCGTCAAGCCCATCTCGTCCATCTGCTCTTCCAGAAGCCGCGCAATCGTCCGGAGCCCGTCCTTGCGGGCATTGCGCCCCTTAGACTCGGGAGGTGGAACTGGCAGTGCCGACATGTTGCGAGCCTTTCTTTTCGTTACAGGCGACACGCTAGTGTACCTCACAACTCAACTCTAGCCGTCTGAACCACAGAATTTCCACCTGTTTTGATGCGGGCAGGTAACGAAAGGGACCACCCCGATTCGTCACAAACATCCAGTGTGCGCCATCACATACATCCAACCCGCGCAGTGCGAAAATATTGACGATGTGTCGCAGCCGAGGTGCGCCGGACCCCAATCAAGGCCACCCCGGCCGCGCCATCCCAATCGTCAGCTCTTTGACAACCGTAAGTCATTGATTTTCAAATATTTTACCTGTAAGTCCTTTAAATCCAAAGATTTTGCGGGAATTCCCTCCTAACCCTATGATTCTAATACGCAGGGGGGAGGGGGGGTACTCCCCCGTACTAACTGGTTAATACACTGGCAGTAACGAGCAGCAAATTCATACCAATTCATACACAAACAGGAGCTGCAAAATGTCTTTATACCCAATAACTATCCGTCGGTGTCAGCACATTAAAGTCAACGGGACGCAGTGCGCTTCGCCGGCGCTGCGCGATGAGAAACATTGTTACTTCCACATGCGATGGCGTCGGAAGAGCATGGAGGTCAACCCGAATGTCCAGGAGCACGGCACAATAACGCTGCCGACCCTTGAAGACGCGAACTCCATTCAAGTAGGACTTGCCGAGATGCTGCGGCTGTTGGCGACCAGCCAGATTGACCATCGGACGGCAGCATTGATGCTCTACGCGTTGCAAACGGCGTCGGCCAATCTGAGAATGACCTCGTTTGAGCCGGAGCCCACGCGGGTCGTGATTGATCGCGAGTGCGTGGAGCGGCGTCCGATTGGAGCTACGGCTTGGTCGGCGGTCGCGGGGTGCGAGTACGACGAGATGGAGGACAGCCGAACTGGGAATGGTTCGAACGAAAAATTCGTGGTCCCGGTCGAAGAGGGAGACTACTGCCGCTGGCCCAACACGCCCGTACCGGAGAATGAGCGCTTGTTGCCAGGCGAATCACACGAAGGCAGGTACATTAGACTCCAGAAACAAAAGGGGCTCGAACCTGACGCCTCTCTAATTTCAGGCGGGATTTAGAATCCGGGTTTCAAAAGACGAATTCAGCCCGCGAATTCACGCCAGCTCAGAGGTTGCGCAAGAGCGCGGCGAGCGTGTCCATGGCCAAGTGGGTGGCGTGGGCCGAGGCTTGCGGCACGCCGCCGACCTTGCGCAACAGCTCTTCCCTGCCGATCTGTCGCGCCTGCTCGACGCTCTTGCCTTTCGCCAACTCGGTAATCGCCGAGCCGCAGGCCATGGCTGGAACACAGCCCTTGGCGCGAAAACGAATGTCGGCGATGCGCTTCGCCTCCAGCTTCGTCTTTTCCAATCTCAGGCTGAGCTCCAGAATGTCTCCGCAGGCGGGGTTTTCCAGTTGCGCGGCCGCGTCCGGAGATTTTATCTCGCCGGCGTTTCGCGGGTTCTGGAAATGATCGAGGAGTTCGGCGGAATACACGGGGTAATTGTAATGCGCCGGACTCGGTTCCATCCGGAAGTACCGGGGACGCAAACACGGCGGCGAAGCTGAAACGCGGCAGCATAGTTTAGGATGATCGGCATGGCCATTACATCGAATCTTCGCAAGGTCGAGGAAATGCGCAAGGAAGTGGAGCGCTTGAATTCCGAAGCGCACACGGCGGATCGACTGATGGAAGGCATCACGGTTCTGCTGAATAAGGAAATGCTGAAGTACAACTGGGTGGGCTTCTACCTGCTGGAAGCGGGAGCCGATCCGCCCATGCTGGTTCTGGGACACTACCGGGGAGCGATGACTCCGCATACCCGCATTCCTCTGAACCTGGGTATCTGCGGCGCCGCGGCATCGTCGGGGAAGACGGTGGTGGTGGATGACGTAAAGCTCGATCGGCGCTATCTTGCGTGCTCGCTCGAAACCAAGTCGGAGATCGTGGTTCCAGTCTTTGTGCGCGGCCAGGTGGGCGGCGAACTCGACATTGACAGTCACTTCCTGGCGGCATTCGCCGACGAAGACCGCGAACTGGTTGAATACTGCGCGCAGCTCGTGGGCAAGCGGCTGGAGAGACGCCTGAACCGAACACCGCCAGCTTCTAGCTCCTGGCTGCTAGCTGCTGGCAATCCTCCGCGAAAAAGTGCTTGCTAAAAGCCAGAAGCTAGCAGCCAGAAGCTTTTCATCCATGAAACGAGTCGCAGCCGCGCTGATCCTGAAAGATGACCTCATCCTCGCCTGCCAGAGGACGCGGCACCAGCCGATGCCGCTCAGATGGGAATTTCCCGGCGGCAAGATCGAAGAAGGCGAACAGCCGCGCGATGCCATGCGGCGCGAGTTGGAGGAAGAACTGGGAATCGTGGCAGAGGTCGGGGTGGAGGTTGCCCGCATCGTCCATGAATACCCGGGCGGCGGAGCGGTGGAACTGCGGTTCTTCGAGGTGCGCGACTACGAGGGTGAAATTGAGAACCGAATTTTTCGCGAAATCCGCTGGGTGACGCGGCAGGAACTGCCGGAACTGGATTTCCTCGAAGCCGACCTCGGTCTGGTGAAGGATCTGGCGGCGGGAAAGATTCTGTGAGATATAAAGATCAACGCAGAGGACGCGGAGACACGCCCGCAGAGGACGCCGAAAGATCAAAATCCATCGACAATTTGAACGCCGATCGCACTGATCTTCTCTCGGTCATTCTCAACGGCCTCTGCGCGAATTGTCTCTGCGCCCTCCGCGTTGATCCTTGTCTGCGCGCTCTGCGGTCAAATGCTCTTGGACTATCCGGTTCCGCCGTGTATGGTTCCGTAGACCAGCAGCGCGGTCAACCCGATCATAATCACGGTGGTTGCCCAGGCGATGATGTTGAAGGTGGGTTTATTTACGTATTCGCCCATCAGCTCCTTCTTGTTGATCAGAAACAGCATGAAAATCAGCACGAAGGGCAATACCGCGCCGTTGACCACTTGCGAAAGCACGATGATCTTCACCAGGGGAATTCCTGGTATCAGAATGACGGCTGCCCCGGCGGCGATGAGCGCGGTATAGAGCCAGTAAAAAGCCGGGGCTTCGGAAAATCTGTGACCGACGCCGGACTCGAAACCTAATCCTTCGCAAACCGTGTAGGCCGTCGAAAGGGGCAGAATGGAAGCCGCAAACAGCGAGGCATTGAAAAGCCCCAGCGAAAACAATATGTAGGCGTAGTCGCCCGCCAGGGGACGGAGCGACTGGGCGGCGTCGGCGGCGTCGCGAATGTCGCGATTACCGTGCAGGTAGAGTGTGGCCGCGCAGGCCACAATGATGAACCAGGCAACCACGTCGGTGAAGATGCAGCCCACAATCACGTCGAGCCGCGAGGTGTTGTACTGGCGCCGGGTGATTCCTTTTTCCACGATCGAGGACTGCAGATAGAACTGCATCCAGGGGGCGATCGTAGTTCCGACAACGCCGATGACCATGTAGAGGTACGAGTCATGCTTAAAGGCGGCCAATGCCGGGGGCTTCACCGTGGCCTTCAGGGCCTCAATCCACGCGGGCTTGGCCAGCACTCCGGCAAATATGTAGGTGATATAGAAAAACGAAGCCGCCAGGAAGACCTTCTCCACGCTCTTGTACTGGCCTTTGACTACGATGAGCCAGACGATCACGGCACAGATCGGCACGGAGATGTACTTGGAGACACCGAACAGCTCCATGCTTCCGGCAATGCCGGCAAACTCGGCGATGACGTTGCCGAAGTTCGTGATCAGAATACCGAGCATCATGAGAAACGTAATTCGCAGGCCGTATTCTTCGCGGATCAGATCGCTCAGGCCCTTGCCCGTAACCGCGCCCATGCGGGCGCACATCTCCTGCACTACGATCAGGGCGATCGTAATCGGGATCATCGTCCATAAGAGGGTGTAGCCGAATTGCGCGCCGGCCTGCGAATAGGTAAAGATGCCGCCGGAATCGTTGTCGACATTCGCAGTGATGAAGCCCGGCCCTACGATGGCGAAGAACAGCAGGAGCCGGACCTTCCAACTTCTGAGGAATTTCATGCGCACAGGCCGCAAGCACGGTCAAATTGGCGAAACGGACCGACCAGAATAAATGGTGAACGCGCCGTCTGGATAGATGAATTTGTAGAAGTGGGAAAGTTTTTTTGCGAAGTTGCGAATGCCGAAAGAGCGAGAACAGCCCCAAGCGAGATTTTCCGTAGAGAAGCGGCTTGCCGCGTCTCCCAAAGACGGGGCAAGCCCCGTCTCTACAGGGAGAAAGAACAACGGCTACAGCTTGGCGCGCAGCATCGCGATCACGTCATCCGGGGTGATCACGCCGGTCAGTTGACTGTGTTCGTCGATTACCGGCAAGGTCAGCAGGTTGTATTTGTCAAAGAGTTCGGCGAATTCCTTCTCTTTCGCGTCTTCGTGGCAGGAGATGAGCGGTTCCTGGGCCAAAGCCAGGAGCGGGGTCGAGGAGGGCGCCAGAACGATCTTCACCAGCGGCACCGCGCCCACCAAAGTCCCGTGAGAATCCGTCAGGTAAATGGTGCTCATGTTTTCCATGCGGCCTTCGAAGGTACGCATAGCGTCTATGGCGTCGTTGGCGGTGGCCGTCACGGGCAGCGCAATGTACTCGGTGGTCATGCGGCCGGCGGCGGTATTCTCTTTGAACTCGAGCAGGCCGCTCACTTCCTGGCGTTCTTCGGGCTGCATCTGGACCAGGATTTCTTTGGTCTGCTCATCGGAGAGGTCACCCAAGAGATCGGCAGCGGCGTCGGGCTCCATCTCCTCGACAATGTCGGCGGCGCGGTCGGAATCGAGCGATTCCACGACCGCTTTCTGCACTTTGGGTTCGAGCTCTTCCAACGCGCCGGCGGCAACGTCTTCGTCCAGCGTCTCGAACACTGCTTCGCGCTCATCGGGAGCCAGATCTTCCACAATGTCGGCAATGTCGGCGGGATGGAGTTTGGCCAGCCGCTCATGCGAGATCTTCAGCCGGACGCGGCGCGCGGGATCGGTCTCGATGAGGTCTACGAAGTCCCAGGGAATATCGCGCGGCGGGACGCGCAGGAGCAAGACCCGAAGGGCAGCCGCTGGGACCATGCCTTTGAGCAGGCGGCGAATGGCGCCCCGCGCGCCCACATCCACACCACCCACTCTTAGCACGGAGCGGTCTTGCGTGATGTCGTAATAAAAATCGACGTCGTTCACGCGCACCACCTTGCGGCCGTGGACGTCAATCACCTGCTGATCGAGCAGATCGCGACTGAGCAACAACAATCCTTCGGAGCCATCGGCCGCGGTCCATTCCGCAGCCGCAGTCGAGGCCCGAACGCCGCCATTGATGGTGGAAACAGCAGTCAGGGGCAACACGCGGTTTCCGGCAGGAGTTTTGACGATGAGGAGCGCAACCCGGGAGCGGTCCTCCTGCGGGGCAAGGGCAACCTCGCGCACTCGACCGCTGGCAGCGCCCGAGGCGTCATAGACGGTCGAGCCCAACAGTTCGCTCAAGGACACGGTGGCCATCACCAGAAGAATACTCAAGAGCGCGGGCGGATGCCAGATGAATGAGCGCGGCCGTTCCAATGTATTAACGAGGGGGTATTTTCCGTACCGCGACCACGGGATGAGTCGTACGGTGGAGGGACGGGCTCTCGCCCGTCCACCAGCCGGGCGGGGACGCCCGGCTCTCCACGCGCACGGTCTACTGCGCGCCCGCGGCAGCCAGGGCTCGCTCGGTGGCTTCCAGTAAGGCTTCTGGCCCTACCGGCCGGCCGGTGGCGTGCTCCATCCACAGATCGGGAGTCACCCGGCCCAGCTTCGCCATGCGCTCAAACTCCGGGCCAATGGCGCCCGCTTTTTTCATTTGCTCTTCAATCTGAAACGCGATCATGTGGCCGATCGGATAGTCGGGCAAGTACAAGAACGAGTCAATCATGTGCGAATAGATTCCCAGCAGCACTACATCGTTCTGGTGGAAGACGGGAGCGTAATAGCGGTTCCAGATGTCTTTCGAAATCTGCACGGTGGCCTCATTGAGCTGGTGCGGCGAGGCTTGCGGATGGTCGTACATCCAGTGCCACACCGCCGTATCCACCAGCGCGACGCCCGCAATCTCATAGGTGGCCCAGAAGTCGTTCAGAGTTTTTTCGGCCTGACTCTTGGCGTCGGGCGCGGGCAGACCAAGCAGTTCGAGGTCGTGCCCTTGAAACACAAACGCCAGCGCTTCGGTAAAGGCCGTGTTGGGCACTCCCTGGAGCAGCGTGTAGTCGATCTCGTTGAGCGAGAACGTCTGTTCCACGTTGTGTCCCATTTCATGCACGGCGATGTTGTAGCCCTTGTAATTCATGCCGGTTTTTTCCACGCGGGTGCGCAGATGCGCCTTCTCGGAGCGCATCCCCGATCCCATGGCGTGGCCGGAACCGCGGGCCGGATCGACGATGATGTTGTTGGCCACGTACTGGGCGCGGTCCGGGGAGAAGCCGAGCTTCACCAGCAGGTTGGGAATATCTTTCTGATAGGCCGCGGCGCTGGGATATTTCTGCGCCACCATTTCGTCCAGCTTCGCTTCGGTGTATTGGCTGCCGGGACGAAATCCGTTGTACCAGACGTCAAAGGGTTCGAGGGGGCGTCCCAGGCGCGATGCAATCAGTTGGGCGGTTCGCGGCACCAAGGGTGAGGTCAGTATCCGCTCCAGCATCGCTTTCAGGCGCGCTTCCGGAATCTCGCGGTCCTCGCTAAAGCGGCGGTCGATCAGGGTGGGAGCGGTCGGAGAATAAGGGTCGGCCTTCCGCGACACCTGAAAGTCCTTGAGCAGCACGGCGTAGCGCGTGTCGGGCTCGCGCCCGTTACCGATTTTTGCTCCCGCTTTCTCCGCCGCCGGGTCGGCATCTTTTGCCGCTGCCGGCTTCACTTCATTCGAGTATGGATTCCAATCCACGCCGGGATTGTTGATCACGACTTCGGGGATGGTCTGGGTAACAATGCGCTCCATCACCTGCTGGATCATGCGCTGCCGGGCGAGACCATTCTGCTTGTCGGCGTAATCGGCCTTGATTTCGTCGCGCAAATTCCAGTGGCTGAGCAGCCGCATCTTGGGCGGGAAAAGGCGCTGGCCCTGCGGGTCGAGGAGGTGGTACATCCAGATGTTGTATTCCGAGATGTACTGCGCCGACTCGGCTCCAGCCTGGGCGATGGCAAGGTTTACGTGGGCGGGGATGCGCTTGTCGAACCGCTGCGCCAGGCGAACTTCGGCCCACTGCCTGCGGCTCCACGCGCCGCCGTCTTTCAGGCATTCGTCCAAGGTGGCCAGCGGAAAGTTCAGGAGCACAGTGAACGCCAGCTTATTCTGGAAGAAATCGTCGATCACGTGGGCCGACGGATCGTAGCCCGCGAAAAGTTCGTCGAACGGAAGCACTGGGCCCAAGTCGAGATCGGATTGCTGATTGAACTCGCGATTGATCTCGTGCATATGGCCATCGAGCTCTTCCAGGAGGCGCTGAAAGCGGCCAAACATGGTGTCGAGCGTGGCCTGATCGCCGGCAAAATTCGCGCCGACGAATTCCTCAAACGCCGCCGCATCGCCATCCTCGGCGCGCCAGAACTCGGCCACCTGGCGGAGCCCACGCTGCGCCCGCGCCCGTTGCTGGCCGCCATACTTTGCCACCAGTTCGCGCTGCAAGTTTGCCGCGGAGTCTTTCATCCATGCCGGTTGCAGGCTGGCGGCGCTTTCTCCGGAGAGAGTAGTCGGGGAATTTTGCATCGAAGTTTCCTGCGCTGTGAGTGGCAGCGTCACTGGCATGCAAATCGTCAATAGAAGAAACAGATGAATCCAACGCACGGAAATGCCTCCGATTCAAGCGTCCAGGCGGGAATTTCCTTTCGACCTCGGGAACCGGCCATTCTACACCTGCTCTGTCCGGCGACGCTTTTATCGGCAGCTTCGCGAGCTTCGCTACCTTTCTGGGCGAGGGTCTGCAGGAAGGGGAAGCCGTGAAGCGCGCCAACCTTTACGCCGGGCTTTCGACGACTGGAGTGGGAGCGCAGAAATCTTTTTATGACCGGGCGCGGTTTGATGCGGAGTGGAGTGCTAGAGGCAAGAGCTAGGCCGAGCTGCGCTCGGCTTGGACGGGCGAGGACGCCCGTCGCTCCACAAATCGAACTTCACCTCTCCAGCAGCAGAACCTTCTCCGCATTGTCGATTTCGGCCAACTTGACCTCGATCACTTCGCTGCCGGTCGTCTGCACGGTTCGACCAATGAAGGTGGCCTCGATGGGCAATTCACGATGGCCGCGATCGATCAGCACCAGCAACTGCACCAGGCTGGGGCGGCCATGGGAAAAAAGGGCGTCGAGGGCGGCGCGCGTGGTGCGGCCGGTGTAGAGCACGTCGTCGATCAGCACAATCTTTTTACCTTCGATGGGAAAGCCAATTTCCGCCTGCTGTACCACGGGCTTGGGCCCCAGCGGAGAAAGGTCGTCGCGATAGAACGCGATATCAAGCGTGCCCACGGGAACCTTTTTCTTTTCGACCTGCTGAATCAATCTGCCCAAGCGCTCGGCGAGGGGAACTCCGCGACGGCGGATTCCAACCAGGCCCAAGCCGTCAACGCCACTGTTTTTTTCGAGGATTTCGTGGGCGAGCCGCACCAGCGTGCGTTCAATCTCGGAAGCGGACATCAACTGCGCTTTTTGGGTGAGCGTCGTTTTGCGGACAGCAATTCTGTCAGTCGCCATGCCCCGAGTACCTCGTCATCAATCGGATTGGGTTCAGCAAATACCCCGGAGGATGGGATCGATCCCGGCAATTGAATGTATTGGAGTCTTCTCTTGAACGTCAAGCATACCTGAGATGCGCTGGACTGCCGCTCGGTTACGGGCTGGTCTCAGCCGCGCTTCCCTTCTTGTGTTTCGTGGAAAACACGAACTGCATTCCTAAATAGCCGAAAAAATGCGGCTGGCCGCTCACCGGTCCGCGGAAGCTGCGGCCGGCCATGAACAGCAGCACAAAGTGTTCACCCAGCTTGTAGCGGCCTCCGCCATCATAGGTGTTCCAGTGGTTGGAACCATTGGTGTTGGCGGTGTCATACAATTCGCCATCCAGTTCCAGCTTCTTACTGACATCCCGACCCACAACCATACCGGTAGCCCACGCTGCGCCGGCTTTGTCGGCGAACCAGTAGCCGACTTCCGGATTGACCACGAGCGGCCCGATCTTCTTGGTTACTTGGATGGGAAGATAGAACCTGGCGCCGTTGGTAACCAGTCCACGCTGCCGCGAGGACGTGGGATTGTTGAACTCGAGTTGGGGATAGGTCGAAATCTGCAGGCCCTTCTCATCATTGTCATAGAAACGCCACTTCACGCCCGCCAGGGACTTGCCCAATCCGCTGCGAGTCGGGCCGTCGTTAGTACCCTCAACTAGATACGGTACCTGGTACTTGAGCTGGATGCGCGGACCGAGGCCGTAGTTGGCATCGAGGATGGGCGCATTGTAGATGCGCTCGGTGGGATGGCGCTCGGTATAGGCGGCGATATTGATCTCCCAATTGCCGTCACCGGGAGTGCCGGGATCGTCGCCGATGAAGGGCGGGCCTCCCTGCGCCGCGGAAGGCAGCGAGAGCGCGGCCAGCATCCCGAGCAACAGCGGGCCGGCGAATATGCGGACTAAAACCTTTACGCGCAGCAAAGCGATGAGAATAACGCCCTCGACCACCAGTCGTCGGCGGAGCAGCGATTTTATGGTTGGACCAAAATACTATTTGATGGGTAGGCCGCGTCAAGGCTATACCTTCAAATGCCCGATTTTCGCCACCATACGAGCTTACTCGGATGTCGATTCAGACTTTCCCTACGGGCTGAGGGGGGACGACGCGTGATCTCGCTCGCAAACACGCGTGACGCATGTCACAGCCACATTGCTCGGCATTCCGGGACAATAGCTTGTAAGCCATCCGGACACATGTTCAAAATCCTGCACGCTGAGTTCCTGGCGCCTGGCATTAAGCGGTTTGTCATCGAGGCGCCGCGCATTGCACATAAACAAAAACCGGGACAGTTCGTAATCCTGCGGCTGTACGAGCAAGGCGAACGGATTCCGATCACCATCGAACACTCCGACCCCGAGCGCGGCACGATTAGTATCGTGGTGCAGTCGATCGGCAAAACCACTAACCTGCTCAATTCCCTGAATACTGGCGACAGCATCCTGAACGTGGTGGGGCCGCTGGGGAAACCGTCGGAGATTGAGAAGTTCGGCACCGTGGTGGTGATGGGCGGCGGGGTGGGCACGGCGATGGCGTATCCGACGGCGGCGGCGCTGAAAAGGGCCGGCAACCGGGTGATCTCAATCGTCGGCGCGCGCAATAAAGAGCTGGTCATTCTGGAGAAGGAACTGCGCGAGTGCAGCGATGCGCTGATGATCACGACCGATGACGGAACCTATGCCGACAAGGGCTTCGTCACCGACAAGCTGCGGCAGTTGATCGAGAACGGGACGCGCATCGATCTGGTGCTGGCCATCGGCCCCATCCCCATGATGAGAGCGGTGGCGGAGATGACGCGGAAAGAGCATATCCGGACCATCGTCAGCCTGAACCCGATCATGATCGACGGCACCGGCATGTGCGGCGGTTGCCGCGTGCTGGTCGACGGCAAGAGCCAGTTCGCCTGCGTGGACGGCCCTGAGTTCGACGCGCACCGGGTGGACTTCTCCGTGCTGGTGCAGCGCAATTCGATGTACCGGACGGCGGAGCAGAAGTCGATGGAAGACTTCCAGCGCGATCCCCAAGCGCAGGTCGAGGCCGTACATGCCGGACAGCCCGGCGCATGCGCGGTGGAAGGAGACGGCCAGTGACAGAGCCCACCAAGCAACCTGCTAAACAAGCCTCGTTGAATCCTGTGCCTATGAAAGAGCGGATGAAGCTGCCCCGGCAGCACATGCTGGAGCAGTCTCCGCTGGAGCGGGCCCATAATTTCACCGAGGTGAACCTGGGCTATTCCGAGGAACTGGCGCGGCAGGAAGCGCATGCGCTGCCTGGAGTGTCCCAAGGCAACCTGCACCACCGATTGCCCGGTGGGCGTCAAGGTGAAAGAGTTCGTGCAGTTGATCGTGGCGGGCGACTACATGGCCGCGGCGGCCAAGATCCGCGAAGACAACGTGCTGCCGGCGATCACCGGGCGGGTGTGTCCGCAGGAAGACCACTGCGAAGGCGGATGTTTGATGGGCAAGAAGGCTCAGCCGCTGGGCATTGGATATCTGGAGCGCTTCGTGGCCGACTATGAACAGGGCCACATGGATATCAGCAACATCCGCAAGGCGCCGCCGACGGGCAAGAAGGTCGCCATCGTGGGCAGCGGGCCCTCCGGCCTGACCGCTGCGGGCGATCTCGTCCAGAAGGGACACCAGGTCCACGTATTCGAGGCGTTGCACACACCGGGCGGCGTGCTGGTGTATGGCATCCCCGAGTTCCGGCTGCCGAAACAGATCATCCGCGAGCAGATCGACTACATGCGCGCCATGGGCGTGGTGTTTGAAACGGACGTGGTCGTGGGACGCACGGTCACCATCGACGAACTGATGGAAGAGGAAGGCTACGACGCGGTGTTTATCGGCACCGGCGCGGGGCTTCCGCAATTCATGGGCATTCCCGGCGAACATTTTAATGGGGTCTATTCGGCGAACGAATTCCTGACCCGCATTAACCTGATGCATGCCTACGAGTTCCCAAAGTATGACGAGCCCATGGTGGATTTCCGCGGCAGGAATGTGGCCGTGATCGGTGGCGGGAACACAGCGCTGGATGCGATCCGGTCGGCGTTGCGGCTGGGTGCGGGAAAGGCGTTCATCCTCTATCGGCGCAGCGAGGCGGAGATGCCGGCGCGTATCGAGGAAGTGAAACACGCCAAGCAGGAGGGCATCGAATTCCAGGTGCTTGCCGCTCCGCTCGAGTTCCTCGACGACGGCAAGGGGTGGTTGGCCGGTGCACGCTGCCAGAAGATGGCGCTGGGCGAGCCGGATGCTTCCGGGAGACGGCGTCCGGTTCCGATTGAAGGCTCGGAGTACGAAATTCCTCTTGCGGTGGCGGTCATCGCAATTGGGACGAGTGCCAATCCGATTGTCCAGAGCACCACGCCGGGTCTGAACACGAACAAGCGGAATTACATCGAAGCGGATGCGACGACCCAGCGCACCTCGCGAAAAGGGGTTTTCGCCGGAGGCGACATCGTTACCGGTGCCGCGACGGTGATTTTGGCCATGGGCGCGGGACGGCGCGCGGCGAAATCGATCGATGAGTATCTGACCAACCCTGGCCAGTGGTAAGAGCTTGAGTGGTAAGAGTTTAGGTGTAAGCCCTTGATGTGACGCGCCTCACTGTCGCTTGTGCGTAAGATCACAGCCCGGGGGACGGAGAAGGCTTGTAATTCAGAGTGGTGGGATGCGTGGGGACCGTGGTGATAGGGAGTTTGGCGCTAACGGCCCTCAACTGCTTAGACAGCGACAACGAGGTGAAGCATGGCAGGCCAAGCGCGCGGTAAGGTCACAGTTGATGTCGAGGAATGCAAGGGATGCGGGCTCTGCGTGGAGTCGTGCCCGCCCAAGTGCCTGGAACTGGAGCCGGAATTGAATGCTTATGGGGCTCATCCGGCGCATTATACCGGGCACGATTGCACGGGTTGTGGAATCTGCTTTTATTGCTGTCCGGAGCCGGGCGCGATCACGGTCTACCGCATAAAGGCGAAAGCAAAGACGTTGGCGGCGACACCGGAACCGGCAGCAGTGGCAGGAGGCGAACATGCGGCAACTCTGTAAAGGAAACGTGGCGGTGGTGAAGGGCGCGATCCTCGCCGGGTGCCGCGCGTACTACGGATATCCGATTACTCCAGCCAGCGAAATCGCGGAGGCTGCCGCGCTCTATTTCCCGCAGGTCGGCGGGACATTTATTCAAGCGGAGAGCGAAGTGGCCGCCATCAACATGGTCTATGGGGCGGCGTCGGCTGGGGTCCGCGCTATGAGTGGATCCTCTGGGCCCGGCATCAGCCTGATGCAGGAAGGCATATCGTATCTGGCGGGCGCGGAACTGCCCTGCGTGATCGTGGATATCATGCGCGGCGGCCCCGGCCTCGGCAACATCGCGCCCGAACAAAGCGACTACTTCGCCATGGTGAAAGGCGGCGGCCATGGCAACTACCGGAATATCGTGCTGGCTCCCGCGTCGGTGCAGGAGATGGCCGAGTTCACCATGCTGGCGTTTGAGCTCGCCGACAAATACCGCAATCCGGCAGTGGTGCTGGCCGACGGCTTCATCGGGCAAATGATGGAGCCGCTCGATCTGGAAGATCGTGAGATTCAGCCGCCGGAAAAACCGTGGGCGGTCAAGGGAACGCCCGAGACGCGCGCCAATTTCATCAGTTCCATTTATCTCGAAATCGATGAACTCGAAGATCACCAGCGCAAACTGGAAGCCAAGTACATCCGCGCCCAGGAAGCCGAGCCACGCTGCGAACTCTGCCACACCGAGGATGCCGAGGTGCTGCTGGTCGGTTACGGCATCGTGTCCCGGGTATTGCTTTCCACGATAGAAGCCCTCCGCAAGGAAGGCGTGAAAGCGGGGCTGTTCCGCCCGATCACGCTGTGGCCCTATCCTTCGAAGGCGCTGGTGAAAGCGGCGGCTAAGGTGCAAAAAGTGCTGGTCGTCGAGATGAGCAACGGACAGATGGTGGAAGATGTGCGGCTGGCGCTGGACGGCACGGTGCCGGTGGAGTTCTACGGCCGGGTCGGTGGCAACGTGCCCTCGGTTCGTGAGCTGCAGGAGCAGGTTTTGTCACGCATAGCCGTGGCGGTCTGAGACCAGGTCCACGGCGGCCTGGTTGAAAGAGGACGAAAATGGAAAACGAGAGCGTGATCGGCGTGGTGGATCCGGACGTTAAGCTGGAAGCCAAGTCCGAAAATAAATCCGCAGTCAACCCGCAAGCCAACACCGAAGCAAATAACGACGGATACGAACTCATCCACTCGAAATCGCCGGTGTTCTTTGATCTGTATGAGCGCAAGTCAGAACTGCAGCATCAGACCCACTACTGTCCGGGCTGCGGACACGGAGTGGTGCACAAGCTGATTGCCGAAGCGCTCGAGGACCTGGGGCTGCAGGACAAGACGATCTTCGTGAGCCCGGTGGGCTGTTCGGTGTTTGCCTACTACTATTTTGACGTAGGCAACGTGCAAGCGGCGCATGGCCGCGCGCCGGCTGTGGCCACGGGACTTAAACGATCCTGCCCGGATAAGATCGTCATTTCCTATCAGGGAGACGGCGACTTGGCGGCGATTGGGACGGCCGAGATCGTGCACGCCGCCAATCGCGGGGAGAAGATCACCATCTTTTTCGTGAACAATGGAATCTACGGCATGACCGGCGGACAGATGGCGCCCACCACCCTGGTCGGGCAGAAGAGCACAACTTCTCCGTGGGGCCGGCGGCCGTCGAACGAAGGCTTCCCGCTGCATATGGCGGAACTGCTGGCCACGCTGGAAGTGCCGACATACATCGAACGCGTGGCGCTTTCGGACAACAAGAACATCATGAAAGCGCGGCGGGCGATTCGTAAGGCGCTCGAGATTCAGCGGGATGGCGCGGGCTTCTCGTTTGTCGAAATCCTGGCGCCGTGTCCGACGATTTTGGGCCTGGAGCCGGTGAAAGCGCAGAGCCGGATTGCCGAAAAAATGATCCCGGTCTTCCCGCTCAACGTTTTCCGCGACCACCGTCACGAACCGCTTGCGGTCAAGGAAAACGATCCGCCGCACCGCCCCGTAGCGGACGCGCTTGGGATCACCGCGAAAGACAGCGGGCGCGACATCGTGAAACCGAAACACGCCCATCGCTTTAAGGACGTTAAGATCAAAATCGCGGGCTTCGGAGGACAGGGCGTGCTGCTGTTGGGGCAACTCCTCATCGAAATGGGCATGCGGGAAGGACTGGAAGTGAGTTGGCTGCCGTCGTATGGTCCGGAGATGCGTTCGGGCAGCGCGCACTGCCATGTGTGCTTGTCAAAGGAGCGCATCGGGTCGCCCCTGGTCGCGCGCCCCGATGTGCTGGTGGCCATGAATGAGTACTCGCTGCGGAAGTTTGCCCACGAGGTCGCAAGTGGCGGAGTCATTCTCTACAACGGCGCCAGCCTTCCTGCGGACTTTAGTGCGCCGGAGGTGCAGGTGGTCTCGATTCCGGCGGCGGAGATCGCCGACAAACTCGGTTCGGCGAAGGCGGCCAACATCGTACTGATGGGAGCGCTGCTGGAAGAAACCGAGTGTCTGGCTCCGGGAACTGCATTGAGCGTGCTCGAAGACAAGGTGAAGAAACTCGATCTGCTGGAAATCGATCGCAAAGCGCTCACCGCCGGCCGCCTGTTTATCGATGAGCAGGCGCACATTGGCGCGGTCAGTCAACCCGACGGCTTCGCTTAGGATCTAAGCTGGTGGAGCGCCGGGCGTCCCCGCCCGGTGGACGGGCGAGGACGCCCGTCCCTCCACCGTATAACACGCAAAGGAAATCCCAATGTCGACTGCATGGTCGTCTCGTTACGCGCTGCGCACCAAGGGCATCACCAGTTCTCAAATTCGCGAGTTATTGAAGGTCACCCAAAGACCGGGAATGATCTCTTTTGGTGGCGGCCTGCCCGCCCCCGATGTCTTCCCTATCCAACGCTTTGAGGAAGCCTGCCACAAGGTACTTACCGAGCAGGCGGCTTTAGCCTTGCAGTACGGCGAGACCGAGGGCTACAGGCCGCTGCGCGAATTGCTTGCCAACAACATGGCGCGCTACGGGATCAAGGCGAAGGTGGAGAACGTCCTGATCACTTCCGGCTCGCAGCAGGCGCTCGACCTGATCGGCAAGCTGTTTATCAATGGCGGGGATCGCGTGCTGGTGGAGGCGCCGACATATCTTGGCGCGCTGCAGGCTTTCAACGTGTATGGCGCGGAATATGTGTCGGTTCCGAGCGACGAAAACGGCCTTCGCACCGACCTGTTGGAGCCGCCTTTGCGTTCCGGTCCCAAGTTCATGTATGTGCTGCCGAACTTTCAGAACCCGGCCGGAACCACATTGTCGGAGGGGCGCCGCCACGAACTGGTGCTGCTGGCGGATAAGTATGGCATTCCGATTATCGAAGACGATCCGTACGGCCAGTTACGCTATGAAGGCGAGCACCTGCCCTCGCTGGTCGTGCTCGACCGCGAGAACCTGCGCCGCGACGAGGGCTACTCCATCGGCAACGTCATTTACCTGAGCACATTTTCGAAGACGCTGGCTCCCGGGCTTCGGCTGGGATGGATCGTAGCCCCGCCCGAGGTGATCAGCAAGCTGGCGCAACTGAAGCAGGGCGCGGACCTGCACACTTCGACCTTCACGCAGTTCGTGGCCTACGAAGTGGCGCGCGATGGATTCCTCGACAAACACGTGAAGCTGATTCGTCAGGTCTATCGCGAACGCCGCGACGTAATGCTGCAGGCTCTCGAAGAGTTCTTTCCGCCGGAGGTTACCTGGACTCATCCTCAGGGCGGGCTATTCCTCTGGGTTACGCTGCCCAAAGGATTGGACATCCAGGCGATTTTCAGGTCGGCGATCGAGAAAAATGTGGCGTTCGTGCCCGGCGATTCCTTCTATGCGAACGATCCTCAAGAAGGCTCCCGCCACATGCGATTGAACTTTTCCAACGCCACTCCGGAGCAAATACGAGAAGGCATACGCCGTTTGGCGGCGGCGGTGAAAAGCCATCTGACAGCCGCGACGCTCCGATCGGAACTGCCGCTCGAAGTGTAGAAGTTATCTCATCAATGGGCAGGTGGGGTGCGCCGGGAAATGCGGAGAAACCGGCAAGACAAGATCTCGCGGTACAACAGTTAAGCCCCGAATCGCGTCCGCTCTAGGCTATCCTGGCTAAGCTTCACCGTGGCGGCGGGCTTTCCTGCCGAATGTCTTTTCCGCAGACCATCCATCAATCGCTCATCTTCCGCGATCAGCTCCGGGCTTCTTTGTCTTCCGCCACTTTGGATTTCAAGTAGCCTTTGCATCAAATCGGCGAGGTTCTCCATGACTTCCTCCAAGGCTGGCAAGACTGGTATGCAAGGCATGATAGGTGACAGCCAAGGGTAAAAACTGGTCAAAAGTGCACATGTTTTGGGGTTTTGTCAAAGGCGTGATTCGGCCATCAAACTTCCCCAGCATGATGGCAGGGACCTCCGGCGTGCCAAGTCAGAGCCGCCCGCACCGGCTGTTGCCCTTTGCTGGCTTCGATTCCACGGCCTCGGCTGCGGAAAGTCTGCGATCCCGGTGGGGCTGGGTGCGCGGAGCGCCCGAATGCAGTTCACAAGCTTTCCCGATCGCCGCGCCGCAAGTCGTACAAGGCACGGATAATATTTGTTCCGGAGTGAGTTCCCTGGTTTTCACGGTTTCATAATGCAACATTCCACGGATCGCAAATGCTCAATATTGCTCATTTTCAACACATTAGCCAAGGGCAGGCGGCAGTGGGATCCGCCAGAATTTTTTGACAATTGTGTGCAAAACTGAACAGTTTTCGGGATTACGATTCTGCCAAAATATCCGGGAGTGTAGTTCAGGAGAAGGCATCGAATGGCACCAACCGTGTTGGCCAAGAAAAACGCCGGGTTCGACCCGAAGAAATTTCTTGCCACCATCGGCGAGGGCAGGAAGGTCGTGACCTTTCCCCAGAAAAAGACAATCTTCGGCCAAGGGGATGCGGCAGGCGCGGTCTTCTATATCCAGCAGGGCAAGGTTCGACTGAGCGTCGTATCCAAGATTGGCAAGGAAGCAACCCTGGGCATATTGAGCGAGGGAGAGTTTTTCGGAGAAGGCGGCCTGGCGGGACAGCCTTTACGCATGGGGTCTGCAACCGCCATGACGGACTGCGAGCTTCTGCGCATTGACAAGAAGGCGATGATGCTTGCGCTCCACCGGGAACACACGTTCTCCGATCTGTTCGTAGCGTATCTGCTGGCACGGAACATCCGCTACGAAGAGGATCTGGTTGACCAGCTCTTCAATTCCAGCGAAAAGAGACTGGCTCGGATTCTGCTTTTGCTGGCCCACTTCGGCAAGGACGGCGTGCCCGAGACGGTAATCCCCAAGATCAGTCAGGAGACCCTGGCAGAGATGATAGGCACAACCCGGTCGCGGGTCAGTTTTTTCATGAATCGGTTCAGAAAGTTAGGCTTCGTCGACTATGGAGGAGGCGGGCTGCAAGTTCATAGTTCTCTTCTGAACATCGTTCTTCACGACTAACTTCCGCCTTTACGACTAACTTCCGCTCGCCATCCCACAAACAAAGCTCCAGGACAGCGATGAGCAAATCAGGCACTTGCCGGATTTAATCCGGAGAACGTCGCTATCTTCGTCGCCACCAGCACCTCCAACAACGTGGCCGTGTTACGAACGCTTCCGGAGATGGTGACGAGCGCTTCGGAGACGAGGGGATGTTGTCCCGCCAGGAAATCCAGACGGTCACTCACGTCGTAGAGTTGCTCAACTTCGTGCAGAATCGCACTCGGATACATGGGGCACGCTGCTTTCTGAGGAACTAAGGAGAGAAAAACTTCAGATGGACTGACTTAGCTCAGGGAACCTGAAAGAGGAGAAGGTGGTAATAACCTCACTTATAGTATATCACGGCGGCAGGTATGAGTGTCCCTGTGCCCGTGCCAGCCTTATTGCATGCCGCGATCAGCGCACTTATGAGGTGAGTTTCTAATACTGTTACTGTGCGCGCATGGTTCGTCAACCAGTGGAAGGACGGAGCGTCTCGCCCGTCCAGCCGGGCGGAGACGCCCGGCGCTCCACCAGCGGGCTTGGATCGATCGCGGTAAATCATGGGGGGATAATCGCGTTGATTACCCCCTCTAAGTTTTTCTTAGGAAACCGCCCTACTCCAGCACGAAAATGTTCTTGGCGGCGCACATCTGTTTCAGGATCTTCGGCCACACCGTGACGCTGACTTCCCCGAGATGAGCTTTGCGGAGCAACAGCATCAAGGTGCGCGACTGCCCGATTCCTCCGCCGATGGAGAGCGGAATCTGGTTGTTCAGGATCGCCTGGTGATAGGGCAGTTGCATGAAGTCCAACTGCTTGGCCATCGTAAGCTGCGTTTTCAGGGTCTCGGCCGTGACCCGGATGCCCATCGACGTCAGTTCATGGCGCCGCTTGGTGACCGAGTTCCATACTAGAATGTCGCCATTCAGCCCGTGCGTGTCTTTGCCGGTCTCGTTGCTGAGTGTCGGTGACCCAGTCGTCGTAATCGGCGGCGCGCATCTCGTGCGGATAGCCGTCCTTCAACGGCCAGCCAATGCCGATAATGAAAATCGCGGGATACTTCTGCAGCACCGCGGTCTCGCGCTGTTTGCGCGGCAGGTCGGGATACATGTCGAGAATCTCCTCGGCGTGCAGGAATTTCAACTCCTCCGGCAGATTCGGATAGCGTGAGTCTTTCAATTGCGGGAACAGGGATTGGGCAAACTTTTCCGCTCCGACGATCACTTTCCAGATCTTGCCGACAATCGCCTTCAGGAAGTCGAGGTTGCGCTGCTCGGCGGTGATGACGCGCTCCCAGTCCCACTGATCGACGTAGGCGGAATGGTCGTGATCGAGGAAATAATCCTTGCGAACGGCGCGCATATCGGTGCAGATGCCCTCGCCAACCTTGCAATCGAATTGCTTGAGAGCGGCGCGTTTCCACTTGGTCGCGGCTTGCACGACCTGCGCATCGATGGGATGCAGGTTGCGATCGTTCGAGATATGGAACTGAATCGGCGTGCGCGAGCCGTCGCGATCGAGCATGTCGTTGACGCCGCTCTCCACATCCACGATGAGCGGCACTTCGACCATCATCAGGTTGAGTTCCTTGCACAGGTTGTCCTCGATATAGCGTTTCACCTGGAAGATGGCCTGCTGCGTCTCTTTCGGGGTCAGCAAGGAGCGATAATCCCTGCGGCAGAATTTTTTCCAGTTCTTTGTAATCGCCGATTCCCGGTCCTGCCAGGTCGGCTTTCTTATCTTTATCTGAGACAACCGTGCTCATGCAATCTTCTCCTTTGGCGGACGGATTCGGTGCCGCCGCGCCGTCGCTACGCGGTCTTACTTCAATCAAACTTTCGGATGAAGGGAGGGGGCAGCGCCAGAGGCTACAGGGTGCGCGGCGTCACCTTTCGCTGTGCGTTTGAGCTTGGACTGTTCCAGGATCACCGCGGCGGTTAGCAGAATTCCAATCAGGCCAAATATCGCCAACGCGAGCAGAGCCATCAGTAGTATCGGCATCGCCTCACCTCGCTGCTGCAATGGATTGTCTCGCCTGCTCGCGGGAGGCGCTGTGACCGCAGTCACCCGTCGACGTGACCCAGGGGCGCTCAGCCTGATATTTGAGCGTGTCACTTCTGGATGAATGTCACGGCCTAGAGTGACTTGGATCACTGCAGGGGCTCCCCTGAAACGTTGAAACTCTCAATAGGCGGCGGTAAAGCCTGCTGAGTTTTGTTACGTTCGGTTCTTTGGAGGGTTTTATCGGTGGTTATTTTCGCAACACAAGCATGACTGCGAGAAGAACCGCTAATTTGATCGAGTTGCAAAACTTCACAAGGAGAAGAAACGAAATCATGAAGACGACGAAGTTGGTGATGTTGGTAATGACGATCGCGGTGGCCCTATTCATCCTGATCCCCAATCTCTCATGGGCTGAGGACGGAGCCGCTATCTACAAAGCAAAATGCGCAATGTGCCACGGCCCGGATGCAACTGGCAAGCCCGCAGTGAAAGCTCCGAGCCTGATTTCTCCCGAGGCAAAGAAGAAGTCCGATGCCGATTTGACCAAGGCCGTGACCGAGACGGCGAAGCACACGCCCGCGGTGAAGGCTCTGCCGGCCGACGACGTGAAAGCTGTCGTTGCGTACATTCGCAGCCTGCAGAAGTAGAAGTAATCTTTACCTGTAATTGTTGGCAGTAGTCGTTGGCTGTTCTCTTTCTTGCGCACCGCCGCTGTCAGAAATGGCGGCAGAGGCTGAAAACAAGGGATGCGGGTGAGATGGGGATGTCCGGCTCAATTCGGCGGACGGAACGGAAACCTGGCCGATCCGTGGCCAGCCGGATAACTTCTCCCCGGTTCGCTTTCCCCCAGAGAACAGTCCCCCCGGGTCCGGATGCATACCTCTCCGGACTCGGTTCTTTTTCCCTGATAGCCGGCCCGGCAAAAGTGTTTTGTAAGCTTCCCCAGTCTGTTCCATCACCACGCACTTTCATCTTTTCCTTCATTCCATTGGAACGGAAGTCCCGCTGGGGAGCAACGAGGAGCAATTCCCATGAGTAAGGCCCTGCTGTATGACGCGACGATGTGCATCGGTTGCAAACAGTGTGAAGGCGCCTGCGCGCAACAGAACAAGCTACCGTATGACGACACAGTGGCAGCGGAGTCGGTGCAATCGGCACACAAGTACACAGTCGTCATGAGCAAGGACGACAAATTCATGCGCCGGCTATGCATGCATTGTGAGCATCCCGCGTGCGCGTCGGTTTGTCCCGTGGGCGCTTTCCATAAGACCGCGGAGGGTCCCGTCGTATACGACGTGTGGAAGTGTATTGGCTGCCGGTACTGCATGGTGGCCTGCGCGTTTAACCAGCCGAAGTACGAATGGCAGTCGCGGAATCCGCGGGTCCGCAAATGCATCATGTGCCCGGACCGCATAGCGGCTGGCAAGCAGACGGCATGTGCCGAGATCTGTCCGACTGGGGCCACCAAGTTCGGGGAGCGCGCCGACCTGGTTCGGGAAGCGCAGGAGCGTATCCGGCAAAGTCCTTCCAATTATCTGCCTCGCATTTACGGCCTTAACGAAGTTGGCGGAACGGCGGTGCTTGTTATCTCCAACGTGCCCGTTGAACAGTACGGGTATCCACCCTCCGCAAAAATCGGTGACACCCCGATGCCGGAATATACTGGCCGCGTGATGGAGAGAATTCCAGACTTTATCCCGGTGTGGACATTGGTACTGGGAGGCATTTATTGGGTTTCGCATCGCCGCGATGAAGTAGCCGCCGCGGAAGCAGAACAAAGGAAGAACGGGAGTGCGCGATGAAATTCAAGCTGACTTTTTGGAGAGTCGTCTTCATTGTGATCATGGGCCTGGGCCTGTACTCCACATTTATTCGCTTTTTCTACGGCTTGGGCGCGGTTTCGAACATGACGGACCAGTTTCCCTGGGGCCTCTGGATCGGCTTCGACCTGCTCTGCGGCGTCATGCTGGCGGCTGGCGGTTTCTGCATTGTGGGCGCGGTCTATCTGTTCAACGTCGAAAGCCTGCACAGTGTGGTGCGTCCCGCGGTGCTGACGGCATTCCTGGGCTATGTGCTCTTCATCGTTGGATTGTTGTTCGACCTCGGCCGCCCCTGGTACATCTGGCACCAGATGATCTACATGAACCCGCACTCGGTCATGTTCGAAGTCGGCATCTGCGTGATGTCTTACACCACCGTGCTCTTTTTCGAATTCCTTCCCAACGTGCTGGAGCGCTTCAAACTGGAGACTCCAATCAAATGGATTAAGAAGATCTATCCCGTGCTGATCATTCTGGGCATCCTGCTCTCCACTTTGCACCAGAGTTCGCTCGGATCCCTCTATCTGATCATGCCCAGCAAGCTGCATCCCTTCTGGTACACTCCGGCGTTGCCCTTCCTTTTTTTTGGATCGGCGATTGCGGTTGGTTTGGCCATGACCATCTTCGAGTCCACGCAGAGCGCGAAAGCCTTCGGCCGTCACCTGGAACTGCCGGTTCTGGTCCAACTTGGCGGCGCCTTGCTGGTTGCGCTCTGGGTCAATGCCCTGCTGCGTTTCGAGGATTACCTCCATCGCGGCATGCTCGGACAGATCGTGAAACCGAGCTACGAAGCGTATTTCCTGTGGCTCGAACTGGCGCTGGCCTTCGTGATTCCAATCACCATGCTCAGCTTCAAGAAAGTCCGGCTATCGCCCCAAGGTTTGTATCTCGCCTCCATCTTTACGGTGCTCGGCTTCATCACCAACCGCCTCAATATCGCTCTCACCGGCTTTGAGACTTACGTTGGGCATCACTACATTCCGAAGTGGACGGAGTACTCGGTGACCCTGATGATTGTGGCGTTGGGCTTCGCCCTGTTCGGGTTGGCCGTGAAGTACCTGCCGATCTTCCCCGAAGAAGAACACGCAGTGCAGCAGCGCGTCCGAGCCGAAACCGTAGCCGGGCCCGTGACGGCCACACCGGTGTTAGACCATGCGGGAGATTGAGCCAATTCGCGGCAATGTGGGCTGGAAGCGGCTGACCCAGAGCATCAGTGCGAAGTTGATCGGTTCCCTGCTGGCATTAATGGTCGTGATCTTCGCGCTGCTCGGATACCTGAGCATCCGATTACACCGCCAGCACCTGGAAGCGGCCACGCTGGTGAGCGCCGAGCGGGTCAGCGACGTTATCAAGCGCAGCACCACCTACTACATGCTGCACAACGATCGCGAGGGACTCTACCACTCGATTCAAGCCATGGCGGGCGAACCCGGCATGGTCAAGGTGCGCATCCTCGATCGCGAAGGGCGGGTCAGCTACTCCACCGATTCCGCCGAGGTCAGCCACGTTCTCGACAAGTCGGCGGAGGCCTGCTATGGCTGCCATAACCAATCGCAGCCACTGGCGCGGCTGAATCGCCCCGACCGCTTTCGCATTTATCGCAGTGGCGGCGGTCACCGGGTGCTGGGAATTATCACGCCCATCGAAAATCAACCGGGCTGCTCCAACGCGGAATGCCACGCGCATCCTGCCGACCAGCAGGTTCTGGGCGTGCTGGACACAAATCTCTCCCTGGCAACCGCGGACGCGCAACTTGCGATCAGCAGCGCCCGCATGGAGTATTACACAGCGGGGGCACTGCTGATTGTGGCCGTATTAAGCTGGCTCTTCGTCTGGCGAGTGGTCGCGAGACCCATCAAAGCGCTCAAGAACGGCACGGAACATCTTTCCGAAGGGGAGCTAGGCTACCAGATCGAGGTGCATTCCGACGACGAAGTGGGCGACCTGGCGAATTCCTTCAACGGCATGAGCCTGCAGTTGCGCGCGGCCAACGAAGAAATCGTCGAGCTGGGCAAAGACGCTCGAAGATCGCGTCGAGCAGAAGACCAAGGAACTCAATCTCGCCCACGATCACGTGATGCACGTGGAAAAGATGGCTTCCATCGGGAAGATGGCGGCGGTGGTGGCGCACGAGGTGAACAACCCGCTCTCTGGGATTTTGACGTATGCCAAGCTGATTCGAAAGTGGGTAGCGTCGGGCCAAGCCGGGCATGAAAAACGCGAGGAGGCGATGCAGTGTCTGGAACTGATCGCCGCGGAAAGCCGGCGCTGCGGCGATCTGATCAAGAACCTGCTGAGTCTTTCGCGAACCGCGCCCATGAACGTGCAGTCCACCGACCTGCACGCCGTGATCAATCGTTGCCTGATGCTGGTGCGGCATCAATTGGAGATGGGCGGAGTCGAGCTGCAACTGAAGCTGGCGCAAAATCTGCCGCTGCGTGTCCTGCGATCCGGCACAGATTGAACAGGTCCTGCTGGCGCTTGATCATGAATGCCAAGGACGCCATGCCCCGGGGCGGCAATCTCTGGATCGATACGCGGCTGACTGAGGATGAGGCGGAAATCGAGATCCAGGTGCGCGACGACGGAACCGGTATCGCCCCCGACATACTGCCGCATATCTTCGAACCCTTCCTGACGACGAAAGAAAGTGGGCAAGGCGTTGGGCTGGGCTTGGCGATCAGTCGCGGCATCGTGGAGCGGCATAACGGGCGCATCGCAGTTCAGTCGGAGCTGGGCCGGGGCACGACTTTCATCGTAACCCTGCCCAATAACGCCCCTGAAGCTCCGCTGGCGGCCGTTGGCGACGGGAATACCGCGATGAAAATGAGGTGATTGAAGTGAGCACACAGGGAAAACTGCTGATCGTGGACGACGAATTGAGCGTGCGCGACTCGCTCGGCAAATGGTTCCAGGAAGAAGGCTACGAGGTCACTACGGTGGAAAACGCCAACGACGCACTTACGCGGCTGGCGGAGCAACGCTGGGATGCGGCCCTGGTGGATATCAAGATGCACGGCACCGATGGGATCGAACTGCAGCGGCGTATGCACGAGATTGACCCCGAGCTCATGGTCATTATCATGACCGGGTACGCCTCGGTCGAGACCGCGGTCGCCGCCTTGAAGAACGGCGCCTATGACTACGTGACCAAACCGCTGGATCCGGACGAGATCGCTCACCTGGTGAGGAAAGCGCTGGCGCATAAACGGACGGCGCAGGAGAACGTGCTCTTGCGCGAGACCGTCGCCGAAGTCGCGCGTCCGGGGGATATCGTCGGCCAGAGCGGCCCCATGCGCAAGATCTTCGACGCCATCGAGACGGTTGGTCCCACCGACGCTACCGTGCTGGTCACGGGAGAAAGCGGCACCGGGAAAGAACTGGTGGCGCGTGCCATCCATCAGGCCAGCCCGCGAAGATTTCATCCCTTGGTCGTCATTCACTGCGGCGCTCTGACGGAGACGCTTCTGGAAAGCGAACTTTTCGGGCATGAAAAAGGCGCATTCACCGGCGCGCAGTATCGCAAGAAAGGCAAATTCGAAATCGCCGAGGGGGGGACGGTTTTCCTCGACGAGATCGGCGACATTTCTCTGAAGACGCAGACCGATCTGCTGCGGGTGCTGCAGGAGCGCGAAATCACGCGGGTGGGCGGCAACCAAATCATCAAGGTGGACTTCCGCTGCATCGCCGCCACCAACAAGGATCTGGAAAAGCTGATCGAGGAGGGTAAGTTCCGTCCCGACCTTTTCTACCGGCTCAACGTGTTCCGCATTGAACTGCCCCCGCTGCGCGAGCGCCGGGACGATATTCCGGCGCTCGTGAACCACTTCGTTCAAAAGTTCTCTCTGGCGATGAACAAACGCATCACCCGGGTTTCGCCTGCGGCCATGAACCAATTGCAGCAACAGGCCTGGGTGGGGAACGTGCGTGAACTGGAGAACGCGGTGGAACGCGCCATGGTGGTGGGACAGGAGCCGGAGCTGCAGGAACAGGACTTCATCTTCAAACTGCAAAGCATCGCCAACGGCTCGGGCAAGAAACTGGAGGACATGGAGCGTGCCCACATCCTGCGGGTGGTGGAGGAATGCGGAGGCAATCAGAGCCATGCCGCGGAGATACTCGACATCGACCGGGTCACTCTCTATCACAAGCTGAAGAAGTACGGCTGGACTCGCACCCCGGTTGAAACACGATAAAGCTAGCCCATGAAGCTGCTACACCTGTTGCCGATCGGGAATGTGGATGACGGGCTGGTGAAGGATCTGCGTCCCGCCATCGAAGAAACTTTCCTCGTCCGCTGCAAGGTGCTCCCCGTCCGGTTGGATCCGCAGTTCGCCTTCCACGGAGAGCGGCAGCAGTACCACTCGTCGGAAATCCTGTACCGGATGCAGAGCTTCGTTACCGCGGACTCCTGGCGAGTGCTGGGCGTTGCGGCGGTGGATCTCTACATCCCGATTCTAACGTTCGTGTTCGGCGAGGCGCAGATGGGTGGCCCCTGCGCCGTGGTCTCAGCCCACCGGCTGCGTCAGGAACTCTATGGCCTTCCGCCCGACCCAGAACTGTTTCGCCAGCGCGTGATCAAGGAGGCGGTCCATGAACTGGGCCACACGGTCAGTTTGACGCACTGCGATGACTACCGCTGTGCCATGGCCCCTTCCCACGCCGTGGAATGGATCGACCTCAAGGAAAGAACGCTGTGCACGGCCTGCCGAGCCGTGGCCACGCCGATGAAGCAAGCCTCGTCAGCACCATTCTTCTGAAATTGCCGCCTGATGAATCCCACGGACGGAGCGGCGGGCGTCTCGCCCGCGTAGGACGCGGCTGAAGCCGCGCCCCTTCAAAACAGAGTCCTGGGGACGCAAATCCGCTGTCTGACTGTCCAGCCCCTAAAGGGGCGCATGATTGCGAATGGGCTTGCGGCATCGCTAAAGCGATGCCCTGATACGGATCTCTCTTGCGCCACAGGGTGCGAACACATCGGCCGCCCGGTGCTCCTGGCTTTTCAGCCTGGGATCCGGGCGGCCGGTGTTCTTGCGGTCCGCTTTCGACGAGCGGCGAGGTGGTTGGCCTCGCTGACCTATGACTTGCTCCTTATGACAGGAAGAATTCTTTTGCCAACGGCAGCCACTCCTGGTCGGGGATCTGGGTGGAGAGATCATTCACGGCTACTCCACCATCCTGGGCCAGCGCGCCCGCGAATGCCAGCGGCATCCGGTGCTGCAGGCGGCTTGCCGACTCTTCCGTCCACCAGCGGGCGAGCGAGCCACCCAGCAGGTTGCGGAAGCTTGTCTTGGCGTCGGGCGCGTGCATCGTCACCAGCCAGCCTTCGCCATAAGGATCGCTGAGCGCCAGCTTAGGATCTTTCAGGAGCGCCATATTGATGTCCGTCACGCTGCCCTCGACCGGCGAAACCATGTCCACCGCGCAGCCGTCGCGATGAACCGTGCACACTTTCTGGCCCTGGCGAATCCACTGGCCGCGTTGCGGCAGCGCGATGCGCTCCACCTTGCCGGTCAGCTTCGAGGCAAAATCATCCATGCCGACCCGGACCAGGTTGGGGCTCTCGCTCAATGCCCAGGTGTGGCCGGGGTGATAGCGCAGGTTCTCGGGGACGGCGAAGCCGCCGACTAACGCTGGCTGCAGGCGTGGCATGGTGGCGTCTTTTGCTGGAGCAACCTGCAACGCTGGCACCGTGGCGCGGCGGCTGCGGAAATGATCAATCAGCAGGAAGCTTGCGAATGTGAAGAGAACCAGTAGGACTGTCATAAGTCACCTCGTCGGAGGGCCGTCTGTTTGCGAGCCACTCAGCACTTTTCTAAAGGCAATCGCCATGCCAAAACGCGGTGAATTGGAAATAGGTCAGTTATGGGCGGAGATCTCCTGTGAAATGAAGTGGATAGACAGAAGTAAATTTCGCAGAGCGGTCTTATGCGATGAGATTGTCAACAGTGTTGTGATGGAAATCGCAACAGAGCAAAGCTTGTGTTTGCAGTGTTTGGCGGCGTACGGGGAGAATTACGACTTAGAATCAATAACTTGTGGACTTACAACCAACTGATGACTTTCACAACATCAAAAGCTGAAGAATGCAACGATGAAACTCACTCCGGTGAGTAGTGCGCCTGCAGCACATCGTCGCTGGGGCTCGTAGTTTCGGTCAATGCTGTGATTCCGTACTCCAACCCCTTCTCAAAGGCCTTCAGGTTCAGTTCTCGAGAGCTGGGCGGAACGGAATCCGCGACTGCTTTGCGCACGGCATCGGGTTCCAGCAGTTGGGTGATCGCGGTGAAGAATCCCACCATCACCGAATTCAGCACCATGCGCTTTCCGAGTTCTTCGGCGATGCGGGTGGCGGGGATGCTGTAGACCTTGACTCCCTGCTTGAGACCTGCAACTCGCACCAGATCCTGCTCGACGATCATGATGCCGCCGTCTTTCAACTCGGACGCGAAGCGCACATAGGCTTCCTGCGACATGACGACGAGGATGTCGGGGATGGTGACGTACGGATACAAGACGGGCGAATCGGAAAGGACGAGCTGGGCGCTACAGGCGCCGCCGCGGGCTTCCGGGCCGAAGTTCTGGGTCATGGTGGCAAAAGCGCCTTGATAAATCGAGGCAGCCTTGCCGAGGACGATGGCCGAGAGAATCACTCCCTGGCCGCCAAAACCGGCGAGACGAATTTCGGTTAGCTGCATACCGTCTCCTGTTGTGCGGGGGGTTGTTCGACGAATCTATCCCCTAGCGATTCGTGGAATTGCGATCGCATCATGGTTTGGTAGTCGGGGCGGTCGCGGTCGACGAATTTGCCCACGATGATCTCTCCGGTCATGGTCAGGCCGACTTCACTGGTCGGAGCGCCGTGCCGGACTTTGCTCTTCTCTTTGTAGTACTTCATGGCGTCGAGACCATCGCCCAGCTTGTTGCGGCGCTGATAAAGCGTGGGACAGGGCGAGATCACTTCGATAAACGAGAAGCCTTTCTTCTGAAACGCCTCGGCGATGGAGCGCGACAGTTGGCGCACGTGAAAGGTGGTCCAGCGCGCGACGTAAACCGCGCCCGCCGCTTCGACCAGGTGCGGCAAATTGAACGACGGCTCGAACACGCCGTAGGGATTCGTGGAAGTGGTCGAATGATCGGGCGTAGTGGGCGCGGTTTGGCCGCCGGTCATGGCGTAGATCAGATTGTTGACGCAGATGACCTTCAGATCGATGTTGCGGCGGGCGGCGTGAATCAAATGATTGCCCCCGATGGCGGAAAGATCGCCGTCGCCGGAATAGACGACCACGTTCAGCTTGGGGTTGGCCAGTTTCAACCCGGTGGCGAACGGGATGGCGCGGCCGTGCGTGGTATGGAAAGAATCCAGTTTGACGTAGCCGGCCACGCGCCCGGTGCAGCCGATGCCCGAGACCAGGGCCAGCGATCCCAAATCGATTTTCGATTCGATGAGGGCGCGGGCGAAAGAATTCACGGTAGTGCCGATGCCGCATCCCGGGCACCAGATGGAAGGCATGCGATCGCTGCGTAAGAAGGGCTCGACGGGGTTGAGGATATCGGTGTTCAAGCCGTCGGTCATTGTTTTATCGGTCAACGATTGGCCTCCAGACTGGCTTCCACAATTACCTTGAGGATGTCTTTGGGGTTGTGCACTCCGCCGCCGGCGTGGGACACGGCGAATGTCTTGGCCTGACCCGCGGCAGCGCGCTCCACTTCTCGCACCATCTGGCCCAGATTGAGTTCGGGGACGACGAATGCTTTCACCTTGGCTGCGAGTTCGCGGATCTTCTTGTCGGGGAAGGGCCAGGCAGTGATCAGGCGCAACTTGCCGACGCGCAGGCCCTGCTTACGAGCCTCCTCGATGGCGCGCTGCGCCACTCGGGAAGTGATGCCGTAGGAAACGACCACGACGTCGGCGCCCTCGATTTGCTCTTCTTCGAACATGGAAATGCGGTCGACGGCATCGAGAATCTTGCTTTGCAAGCGGCGGACCAGCTTGTCCTGAGTCGCCAAAGTCATGTTGGGATAGCCGTGTTCGTCGTGAGTCAAGCCGGTGACATGAAAGTTGTAGCCTTCGCCGGCGTGCGCCATTTCCGGAACCTGGTCGCCGTTGGTGGCATAGGGGAGATAGTCTTCCACCGACTTGTGAGTATGGCGGCGGGGCACGACTTCGATCTGGTCGGCGGGAGGAATCACCACCTTTTCACTCATGTGGCCTACGCATTCGTCCATCATGAACATGACGGGCACGCGAAATTCTTCGGCCAGGTTGAAGGCTTTGATGGTAAGGTCGAAACACTCCTGCGGAGAATTGGGACAGAGGGCGATGATCTCGTAGTCGCCATGCGAGCCCCAGCGCGCCTGCATCATGTCGGCTTGGGCGGGAAGCGTGGGCAGGCCGGTGGAGGGTCCCCCGCGCTGCACATCCACGAACACGCACGGGGTTTCGGTCATAGCCGCGTAGCCGATGTGCTCCATCATCAGAGAGAAGCCGGGGCCGGAGGTTACGGTAAAGGCCTTGGCTCCGCCCCAGACCGCGCCTTGCAGGGTGATGGAGGCTGCCAGTTCGTCTTCCATCTGGATAAACGTTCCGCCTACGGTGGGCACACGAGAGGCGAAGCGCTCGACCACTTCGGTGGAAGGAGTGATGGGGTAGCCGGCGGCGAAGCGGCTGCCGGCGGCCAGGGCGCCTTCGCAGCAGGCGTGGTCGCCATCCATGAAATGTATGCCGGTGAGCACACCGCGGGGGTCAGCCTTTTCAGTCTTCATTTGACACCTCCCTTAGCGGCCGGATCGACAGCGACCGGATCGACCGCCTTCTTGGGACCAGGGGGATCGACTTTGGTGGCACAAATGGCGAAATCGGGGCAGTACATCCCGCACAAGTCACAACCACTGCATTTTTCCGGGTGCACGACATGGGGCGGATGGTAGCCCTTGGAATTGAAAGCGGAAGAAAGCGCGAGCACGTGGGTAGGACAAAACTCCACACAGAAGCCGCAGGCTTTGCAGCGCTCGACGATAATCGAAACACGTCCTTTTGCCATGGAATCTCCACGCTCAAGGTTGGTAGAAGACAACCACGAATCTCGGGTGATTATGCCTTGCAGGGGGTACATCTGTTGTGACAACGATCACCGATGTTTGTGAGGGTGAGCACACACACATAGGGAGACGGCTTCTGGAGCACCGGTAAGGAATTGCCTCATCGTGATACAAGACACAGCCGATCGTGCCTTTGATCACCGCAATCGGGAATGCGCTGGACTCAGAATGAGAGGTGGTTGAGGAATTCGCGGGTATTCCATAAGGGGGCTGCCATGTTTGAAAGCGAAATTGAGATGGAAAAGCGCTCATCGATCATGCCGATGCTGCTCATGTTGTGTCTGTTAGTGGCAATCGTGGGCTTGGCGATCTACGTGATACTCCAAGTCCGGGGGAAGACGCCTCTCAGCGCGCAGGAGGCGACCGGGATCGTAACGGCGACGCTCCAGGGACCGGGTCCGGCCGTCATCCACTTCCGCACGGGTCTGGTGAATAATGATGAAAAATTACCGGATCCTAATTATCGATTATTGGAAAAGGCAGGAATTGTCAAATTGGCTAAGGCGCCGCACGGTGGCGTCATGGTCTCCGTCACGCCCCAAGGAGAGCAACTGCTGACCGGCCTGCCGGGTTTCAAGAAATCGACAGAAGCGGATGGCGCCTTCTCGTATCAGGCTCCGCTGGCGCAACGGCAATTCGTCAGTATCGCCGGCATAACCATGAGCGAACCTGACACCGCGATCGTCGAATATAATTGGAAGTGGGTGCCCAATCCATTGGGGGACGTGTTTGACGCGAGCGGTCCGTTGGTGAAGAGCTTTAATCTTTGGGAGCGTCAAACCCTGATCAATAAGTATGCCGTCGCCTTCTATCACGGGGACTCGACGAAATCCACGCTGGCGGTCGTGCGGAACGGCCGGGAATGGAAACTTCCGGCGCGCTAGTGGGCGGCGAGCGGGTAGCAACCTAGCCGGTTTTTGGTTACCGAGGGCGCTGGGAGTTCCGCGAAGAGCGACTTGGTCTCTAAAAGGAGAACCTGCGATGTCGATAAAGAGAGTGATTTTGGTGTTCACCGCCCTGATCGTATTCGCCTGCATGGTCGCCGCGCAGGATCAGACGCAGGGCACAGAGAAAGTCATAAAGCATGTCCCCGTCAAGTCCACGTCGCCTGTCTCCGGCAAGGACATGTACGTGGCCTACTGTGCCGTTTGCCATGGAACAGACGGCAAAGGGGGAGGCCCCGCGGCCAGTGCGTTGAAAGTTCCTCCCACCGACCTTACCCTGCTGGGCAAGAATAACGGGGGGAAATACCCTTCGCTGAAAGTCGCGGCCACGATCCGCGGCGAATCCTCTAATCCCGCGCACGGCTCCAAGGAGATGCCGGTGTGGGGATCGTTGTTTTGGAGTATGAGTAGTGGACACGAGAGTGAGGTGCAGCAACGCGTGACCAACCTTACCCACTACATCGAATCTCTGCAAGCGAAATAGATCGTTTGCTGAGCGTGTATTGACCTATCCTCTTCCCTAACCAGGCAGGTCCGGACGCCCTCGTTCGGCTTCGCTCAGGCCTTGGCCTACGCGAGAAACTCGCCGCAAATCTGACCTTTAGTACCTGGCGGCTGAAGGGGCCGTAATGTGGTGCGCTCCCGCCTTAGAGACGAGGCTTGCCTGTCCTGTTCGAGGCAGCGGAGATGGAAGAAGCCGCGTCGCTACGTCCCTTCGGAAGGTCAAACGTCCCTTTAGTGTGTCCGTGAGAACTAGAATTTCGCCACAACGGTAGAACGAATGCTCCTCCCTTTGAGTCGCAAAGCGACATAAGCATGCAGCCCCCGGCGCAATCCGTGGGGAGAGTACCGCCGCTAAGGTACCGTCCGCCGAGATTCGCGGCCAGGACCTCGAAAGGCGGCTGCCTGCATCGCCTGTCAAAAGGAGAAGCTTCTATGCTAAAACTTTCCAGCGGTTTATTTCTTCTTGGGTTGGTGAGTGTCTACCTGCTCTTCGGGTGCGGCGCCACTACCAACACCACGCCCACCCCCGCCGCCAAGAACTTTCCCGTGGTCGTGTTCTCGGACGTCCATTTCAATCCGTTTTACGACCCAACTCTTTTCCCGCAGCTTCTGGCAGCGGATCCCAGCGAATGGAAGAGTATTTTTCAGACCTCGGCGGTGCTAACGCCTTCGACATGGCACAGCGATACCAACTACCCTTTGCTTAAGCTTGCGCTCTCGAGCATAAACCAGAGCTTAGGAGCGAGTCCGGTCGTTATCTATACCGGCGACCTTATTGGGCACTCCTTTCCGACAGACTTTTACTGCCTCTATGTACCCCCTCACACTCCACCACCGTGCCCCGGGATTGTACCTACGGCCCCGGAGGTAGCCGCCATGCAGGCCTTTACCGACAAGACGGTTGCCTTTGTTACCGCGCAGGTGAGGGCGGCGGTCGGAAATCTTCCCGTCATGTTCGCGGTTGGAAATATCGATTCCTACACCGGCTATGGACCGGACAGTACCTTTCTTGCCAATAATGCGGCGACCTTCTACACACAATTTGTCAATGGAGCGGCGGATCAGCAAACATTTCTTGGTACCTTCACCAGCGGTGGATATTATTCCGCCCAGCCGCTGGGATCGAAATTGGTGGTGATCGGACTCAACACAAATCCATTCGCGCTTGGAGTCCCCGGGAACAATGACAGTGCTGTCGCCGCGGAACTTTCCTGGCTCGATTCAACCCTCGCTTCCGCCCAAGCCGCGGGCCAGGAAGTGTGGCTCTTAATGCATGTACCTCCGGGCGCAAATACAGTTTCAACAGCCACAAGTTTTGTCATCGGTCAGCCGGTAAGTGCCGCGATGATGATGTACCCGAGCTATCAGGCGAGCTTTCTACAAATACTCGCCAAGTATCCTGGAGTTATAACTATGACCCTTGGCGCCCATACTCATATGGACGAATATCGCATCCTGTCGGCCTCGGTGGTGCTCGATGAAGTGCCGGCTATAAGTCCGTGCTTTGGCGAAAACCCTGCCTATAAGATCTTCACATTGACGGGGAATACGTTTACGCCCACGGATTATCGTTCCCTGAACGCCGACCTCGGTGTTGTGCCGGTACAGTTCAATAACTATTACACTTTTTCGGCAGCCTATTCCCTGTCAGGTCCTTTGGGCGCTTCTCTGCTACAACTGTATCCAGAACTGGCAACGAATATTCCACTGACTGAAGTACCACCTAATGCACAACAGGCGCTTTACATGGGGCAATATAATTCTGGAAACGCTTCCTGGAATCCCAATGCGAAGCCGCCCGCGTACTGGAATCCCATTACCGATACGAACTGGCCGGTGTTCGCCTGCGGCATTGGAAAAATGGCGCAACTGGACTATGAAGATTGTGTGAACTCCTATTGATGTTTACAAGGCAAACAGAAGATGTCGAGCCCCCAAGGCTCGGCATTTTTTTTGCCGATGGGTTCACCGCGATCCTTTCCATCGTTAAGAGCGGCCCGCCGACTGGAAACTCCCGGGGGGTAAATCCCTGGCCGCTGTGCTGCCTCGGGGGCCAAAGAGGCTGCGTGAGAACTCGGTCGTCCCTCCGGGACTTGGATCATTTTTCCCACTTTACCCACCGCTAAAGCGGTGGGCTAAGCTGGGTCGCCCCTTCGGGGGCACGTCAAAACCCGAACCCAAAAGTTCTTGCCCCGCCTTCGCCAGACGGGGCGGAGACGCGGCAAGCCGCGTCTCTACGGGAGGTTAGACGCCGGTCTTGGGGCTGGGCGCCATTGTGAGGGGCATCACATTGGCATGTGTCTGGCAGCACAGCCAAGCGTTTCATCCGGACGGAGACTGACCGTAGACGAGACCGGCTCAACTGGCTCGCAGATTGCTTCTAGACGCGATTCACGCGGGCGAGCCGGGATCGAGGCTGCTACAGGAGGCTGGTCACATGCTCTCGCCCTACGGAATGGAGATTGTAGAAAGTTGCATTACCTGCAAGCTGCGCACGGATCGTATTTTCTGCGATCTGCCTCCTACCGCGCTGCAGGCTTTTGAAAACATCAAGTACGCGACCGCGTATCCTCAGGGGGCGGTGCTGTTTGTAGAAGGGCAAATGCCACGCGGCATTTTTGTGCTCTGCAAAGGCAGCGTCAAGCTCTCCATCAACTCCCCTAGCGGCAGAACGATCATTGTGAAACTTGCCGAGCCCGGAGAGGTGCTGGGGTTGAGCGCCACCATCTCCGGCAAACCTTACGAAGTGACGGCGGAGACGATCGATCCCTGCCAGGTCAATTTCGTCAAGCGCGACGACTTTCTGCGCTTTTTGAAGGATGATGTGGAGGCCTGCTTCAAAGTGGCCGAGCAGTTGAGCGAGAAGTATCACAATGCCTGCAAGGAAGCGGGTTCGCTGGGACTGTCCCACTCCGCCGCCGAGAAACTGGCTAAGTTGCTTCTGGAATGGAGTTCCAAGAACGGAGATGGCGGCAAAGCGGAGCCGCGGTTGAAGCTTAGACTTACGCACGAGGAAATCGCGCAGATGATCGGAACTTCGCGAGAAACGGTTACCCGGCTGTTTGCGGATATGAAGAAGCGCCAGATCGTGCAGTCGAAAGGCTCGACGCTGGTGATTCGCAATACGGCGGCGCTGCGCGAAATCGCCAACCATAATTAGCCGTGCCTTCCGCACCAGAGGGCTGACGGGAACGACAGGCGGAAGGGCACGTCTGCGCTGCGAAACCCTTGGCGAAAACGCCGATCCAGCCCCAATTCCGCACATTCCTTAAGCCGACTTGCTTTAAGAGGCCCCATCTCGTGACCGAGATCACAATTTCTGGTGATGACAGTCACCGCCGAGCGTTTGCGTTCTCTATTATGGTTGCGCCTGGGGTGGGTCGACAGAACCCGGTTCAAGTAGGGAGGGAAAGCGCACATGGCTTCGGCAAACGGCAACGGGCAGCATTCCAATCCAGTCGATGCAAGAACAAGCCCCGATTGATTTTCTGGGAGTTGACCAAAGGGTGCAATCTCCGCTGCATCCATTGCCGGGCCAGCGCCACGGAACTGAGCGCTCCCTCCGACCTCTCCACCCAAGCGGCCCGCGATATCATCGATCAGATTGCCGCCGTGTCCACATCCCATCCTGGTGCTGAGCGGCGGCGAACCGCTCTTCCGTTCGGATATTTTTCAGTTGGCGCGTTATGGCACGGACAAGGGTCTGCGGGTGGCGCTGGCCACGAATGGCACGCTGGTGACCAAGCACGTCGCGCGCATGATCGTCGATAGCGGCGTGCAGCGCGTGGCCATCAGCCTGGACGGCGCGGATGCGCTTACCCACGATAGTTTCCGCGGCATTCCCGGAGCCTTCGATGCCGCCATTGCCGGCTTCCGCAATCTGAAGAATCTGGGCATGTCGGTGCAGATCAACACCACCATCGCCCGCCACAATGCCCATCAGCTTCCGCAGGTGCTCGAACTGGCGAAGTCGCTCGGAGCGGACGCGCTGCACACCTTCCTGCTGGTGCCGGTAGGTTGCGGCGTGGATATCGCCGCCGAACAGATGGTTCCTCCGGAAGAATACGAGAGGATGCTGAACTGGTTCTACGATCGCTCGCTCGAAGGCGGCATCGAAATGAAGGCGACCTGCGCGCCGCACTACTTCCGCGTGGTTCGCCAACGGCGCGTCGCGGAGCATCGTTCCGAGGCAGCGGCGGCTCAGGCTGCACGGCCAGTACTCGAAGCAGCGCACGATTCGTCACGGCATCGGCCCCACCGAGATGGTGATGCCCGGATCAACCGGCATGGAACTGAAGCCTCATGGGCATGGGCAGCCGGTGGGACATCCGGGAAGCCATCCTTCCGACATGAACGCCATGACCAAGGGATGCCTGGCCGGAACCGCGGTGTGTTTCATCTCGCATCAGGGCGAGGTCTATCCCTGCGGATACTTGCCGGCCCTGGCAGGAGATCTGAAGAAACAGGCGTTCGCCGACATCTGGGAAAATTCGGTAGTGTTCAATGAACTGCGCGATACCAACAACCTGCAAGGCAAGTGCGGCTGCTGCGAGTTCCGCAACATTTGCATGGGTTGCCGGGCGCGTGCTTTCGCGGCTACCGGCAACTATCTCGATGAGGAGCCGTTCTGCGTTTACCAACCGCAGACGAAAGGTCTGAAAAAGGAGAAGGATATTACGCCGGCGGAAGTCGTACGCTAAACGGCACGCTTCCTGCCGCCGAAAAGGTCTGCTACCACAGAGACACGGAGGCACAGAGAAAGCACAGTGCATTGTGCGTTCCAGAACGCCTCCCCCCCCGCCTCCGTGTCTCTGTGATAAGAGCTCGTAGGGGGCCAAAAGACACGAGCCTAGCGTGATATCCCGCAACCCAACTTTGCAAATCCCCCTTCCCTGCTGAGCATAACTACCGTAACTCACTGAAAACACAATAGATCACTATTCGAGCGCGGACTCTCCTTTGGCACGCCGGGTGCTTTTCTTAGGGGTAGTCTGCCAGGAGGCTGAGAAGTGGAACCTGCCCTCATGGTCGTCGGCCTGAACTATCGCACGGCCCCGGTAGCAGTGCGAGAGCGGTTCTGGATCAGCGAAAACCGGCGCTATGAAGCTTTGGTGCAATTGTGCCGTGCAGAAGGCATCGAGGAAGTCATCGTGATGGCCACCTGCAACCGCACCGAGTTTTGGATGTGGGCGAGCGACGTCACCCTGGCCGCCAACTCGGTGATGCGGCTGCTCGGCGCCGAATATGGACTCAAGCTGTGCGAGTGGAAGCACTTCTACCGCTTGCTGGATGAAGGGGCGCTGCTGCATATCTTCCGGGTCGCGTCGCGGCTCGACTCCATGGTGGTGGGCGAACCCCAGGTCGTTGCCCAGGTGAAAGAGGCTTGGCAGCAGGCGCAGAAGGTGGGGGCAACCGGCCGGTTCCTCGATGCTGTGTTGCCGAAGGCGCTCGCCGTCTCCGAGCGCGTGCGCAGTGAGACGGCCATCGCTAACGCGGCGGTTTCGATTCCTTATGCCGCCGTGGAACTTGCGCGCCAGATCTTCGGTACGTTGGAAGACAAGAAAGTGCTCCTGCTGGGCGCGGGCGAAATGAGTGAGCTCTCAGCCCGGGAGCTGCTCAAGCATGGCGCCACTTCCGTCCGCGTGACGTAACCGCACCCTGGAGCACGCAGTAGAGCTGGCGGCGAAGCTCGGTGGGCTTGCGATTCCGTTTGAGGAGCGCTGGCAACACATGGCGGAGGCCGACATCATCATCAGCTCGACTTCCTGCCCGCATACGATTCTAAGCCGCGAAGAGGTCGAGTTCATGCTTCGCGGACGCAAGGACAAGGACAACGATCATCCTCTGGTCATCGCGGATATCGCGATGCCCCGCGACGTTGACCCTGCGGTGCGCAACGTCAAAGGCGTTTTTCTCTATGACCTTGACGACCTGGAAAACGTGCCGGACGAGAATGCAGGCGAGCGTGAGGCTGCCGCCCGTGAGGCACAGAAGATTCTGCTGGCCGAGGCGCAAGGCTTCCGTGGCAAGCTGATGGCGGAGCGTGTGGTGCCGACCATCGTGGCGCTGCGCCTGCGGCTGGACGAGATTTGCCGGCAAGAACTGGATTCCTTCCGGGAAGAGAACGGACCTTTCTCCAAGGACCAGGACGAAATGTTAAACGCCATGATGTCCCGGATGACGCAAAGGATCGCGGAGTCCCTGGCCCGAGAACTCAAGGGGCTTCCAGAGAAGTTGGACCAGGAACAGATGACCACGGCGTTGCGGCGGCTGTTTCACCTGCAAACCGCCGAATCGGCAAGCGCCAGCAGCAAATCGGCATAGCGCTAATGGAGTGCCGGGCGTCTCCGCCCGGCTGGACGGGCGGGACGCCCGTCGCTCCACCGTATGACAATCACTGCTCTTCAGCCGCGCCGGTCTGGGAGCCTTCTTCATCGCCGCGAATCAGGCCGAATTTCTTTAGCTTGTAACGCAGGGCGTCGCGGCTGATGTCGAGCAGCTTGGCGGCGTGGGTCTGGTTGCCGTTGGCCTGGCGCATGGCCAACGCGACCATGGCGTGCTCCACTTCCTCGAGCGAGGTTCCGCCTTCCGGGATATAAAGCCGCGGGAGGGTGCGGCCGTTGGGCAAGGTCTGTCCACTGTCGGCGGACGAAGTTCGTTCAAATACGGTGCGGCCACCCGATTCGCCCACGGAAAACGGCAGGTACACGGGGCGCAGGTAGGGCTCGTCTTCGAGGATCATGCCGCGCTCGATGGTGTTCTTCAGCTCGCGAACATTGCCCGGCCAGTTATGGCTGAAGATAAGACGGCGGGTCTCATCGGTAACGCCGCGAATCGATTTCTTGAATCTGGTGTTGTAGCGATCGATGAAGAAGTCCACCAAAGGCATGATGTCTTCTTTTCTGTCGCGCAACGGTGGAATGAAGATCGCGATAATGGCTAACCGGTAATAGAGATCCTGACGAAACTGGCCATCGCGCACCGCCTTTTCGAGATCGCGGTTGGAGGCTGCGATCACGCGCACGTCCACCTGCATATCGCGAATGCCGCCCACGCGGCGGATGACCTGGTCTTCGAGCACGCGCAAGAGTTTCGCTTGCAGCAAGGGAGAGAGTTCGCCGATTTCGTCGAGAAACAGCGTGCCGCCGTCGGCGGCCTCGAACAGACCTTTCTTCATCTGCTTGGCGTCGGTAAACGCGCCTTTTTCGTGGCCGAAAAGCTCGGCTTCCATCAGCGTCTCGGGGATGGCCGAGCAGTTGATGGCTACGAAGGGCTTCTCCTGGCGCGAACTTTCGTAGTGGATGGCTTTGGCGATGAGGTCCTTGCCGGTGCCGCTTTCGCCTTGAATCAAAATGGTGGTGGCTTCGCTGGCCGCAACCTTGCGGACGAAGTTCATCAGTTCGGTCATCTTGGGTGAGACGCTCACCACGCTGCTATAACCGGTCCCGCGGCGGACCTCGCCTCGCAGCGCCTGAACTTCGGTGCGCAAGCTGGTGGCCTCGAGCGCGTTCTTGATGGCCACGTGCAACTCGTCGAAATCGATGGGCTTGCCCACGAAGTCGTAAGCTCCGAGCTTGAGCGCGGCTTTGACATCGTCGAGTTGCGGATCGGCCGTGATCATGATGACGGCGCGGGCGTCGCCGTTTTTCTTGAGCTGATCGAGCACTTCGATGCCGGTGAGGTCGGGCATGCGCACGTCGAGCAGGACAAGGTCGGGCGATTCGCGCTGCGCCAGTTTGAGCGCAGGTTCCCCGGCGTCCGCCTCGATCACTTGGTAGCCCCACTCTTCACACTTCTGGCGCAGCGACCAGCGCACCAGGCGCTCGTCGTCCACGATCATGATTTTCTCTGCAGGCACCGGTGTTTAATTTACTACGAAATGGGAGGAGATGGGTGGATTGGGCCGACGGGCACAATAACCGCCCCTCGGTGGCGCGGGCCCCGGACACGACCTTTGCGGGAGAAAAACTGGAGCAAGTGAAACTGGGCATGCTTGTGGACGCTGTGAGGAATATCTGATAATCTGATTTTATGAAAGAGCGCTTCATCAGCGTAACGGAGGCGGCACGCAATTTCGCCGATTGCGTCAACCGCGCTCACTATCAAAACGTCAGCTTTGTGCTCCTCAAGAATGGCACTGCTTTTGCCCGCCTGGTACCGGACAGTGTGCCGGACAAGGCAAGAGTCTGCTATGGGCGCGACCTCGCCGAGGTTCTGTTGAAAGCCGAATTGCCGGAGGAGACGGCCCGAGCGTGGCGCCGCGATCTGCGAGCGGCGCGTCAAAGCCTGCAACACCCGACTGACAAATGGTGATCATCCTCGATGCCGACGTTGTCATTCGCGGGGAAAAGGGTGTCTTCGATCTGGCGGGCTGGGTGGCATCGCTGGCGAACGATCGGTTTGAAATCGCCGCCATCACCATAGCGGAGCTGTGGCACGGGGTGGAACGTGCCGTCGAACCGCAAAAGTCCAAACGTCGAAAGTATCTCGAGACCGTGGTGGCCGCGCTGCCCATTGTTCCCTATACCGAGCAAACTGCTTATGAACACGCGCGGATTTGGGCGGAATTGCAGTCGGCTGGCAAAACGATCGGCGCTTACGACCTGATCGTGGCGGCCACCGCGTTGGAGCGCGGCAGCCACGTGGCGACATTCAACAAACGGCATTTCGCGGTGGTCAAGGGACTTCAAATCATCGAGCCCAAATGAGCTGACCGGCTAGGAAGCTACGGCCTGAGCGGCGGGCATTTGAAATGGCAGGAGTACCTCGAACTTGCTTCCCTTTCCAACCACGCTGCTGACTTCAATGCGGCCATGATGCTCTTCCACGATGCGGCGGGCAAGAGAAAGGCCCAGACCGGTGCCATTGCCCTTGGTGGTGAAGAAAGGCCGGAAAATGCTGGATAGAAGCTGAGGCGGGATACCACGCCCGGTATCGCTGACCATCACACTGGCGCAATCGTCTCGCGAACCGATCTCGACCCGCACCGTGCCCCCGGTCACCTCCATAGCCTGCACTGCATTCAGGAGCAGATTGAGAAGCACCTGGTGAATCTGATCGCTGTCATGCTCGACTTCCGGCAGATCGGGCGCCATCTGCAGTTCGATCTTAATTGGCTTTGAGAGCACCTGCTGGCGCGCCAGCATCACGGCGTGTTCTACGGTCGTGTTGAGATTGCTCAGGCAAACCTGCGGCGGGTGAGGCCGCGCCGTTTCCAGAAGATCGGTCAATATCCGGTTGATCTGTGCGATTTCCAGGCGAACGTCTTTCACTACCGCCCGCGCCGGACTGGTCGAAGGCAGATCGCGACCGATGATTTCGATGACGCCGGCGATTCCGGCCAGCGGGTTGCGAATCTCGTGGGCCAAGCCGGCGGCCAATTCGCCGAGGGTCGCCAGGTGCTCGGCGCGAGACATTTGGGTGCGATGCAGGCGCTCAATTTCCTCGCGGCTCTCCCGCAACTGCTGCATCATGTGATTGAAGTTGCGGCCGAGGTCCCCGATTTCGTCGTTGCGATTGGAGAAGCTGACCGCGACGTTGAGATTGCCTTCGCTCACCAGCGCGATCTTCTCTTGCAACTCGACCATGGGCCGTTGAATCACATAGGCAAGCGCGATGATGACCACGGCACAGATGGCGACCGCTCCGGCTCCCGCGACGATCAGTACGGCGTGGCGTTCCGGATCGCGAAAGGATACGGTGGCCAGAGTGAAGACAAACAGTCCAGCCAACAGCACCAAGCCTACGGGCAAGATTGCCTTGAGCTGCCAATTGACGCCTACGGAACCCATGCGGACATCCTCCGCTGGCGGAGGCCCCGTTGCCTTCACCGCGGATTGAGCGCGGTTAAGCATAAGCGTGCAGTCCGGGCAGCAGGTAAGTCACACCGAAGAAAGTGAACATCACCACGGCAAAGCCGAGGATGGCGAAGTACGCGGCGCGGCGGCCACGCCATCCCCGAGTGATGCGCATGTGCAGATAGCCGGCGTATACCAGCCAGGTAATCGCCGCCCAGGTTTCTTTCGGATCCCAACTCCAATACGAGCCCCAGGTCTGGTTCGCCCAGTAGGCTCCGGAGGCGATCATCAGAGTGAGCAGGGGGAAGGCCAGGCAGATAGTTTTGTAGGTGATGCGGTCGAGGTCGTCGGCGCTGGGCAGCAAAGCTTGCAGATCCGGACGCCGCCACAGCAGCAGCAGATAGAGAAGCGAGATGAATACGCCGCCCACTAAGCCCGACAGTATGAAGGGACTGGCGGCGAGGGTTGTCGGGAAGAATCCATCGGCGTCGAGTGACGGATAGCGGCCATCCCGGGCGCGCACCACAAACATAATCAGCGTCATCACCTGCAGGAGAATGCTGAGGAAAACGGCGCGATTGGCGAGGGTCAGGAAGCTGCTGTTGTTCTTCCAGCGCGCCAAGCCGTAGAAGACCAGCGGCGAGGCCACCACCAGAAGCGTGAGCGTCATCAGCCAGCCCAGGTCCGGAACGGTGACGAACAAACGCACGCCCTTGGAAAGAAAGACTTCTGCCTTCGCGTCCGGATTCCACGCCACCAGGCTCAGCCCGCCCCACTTCTCGAAGCGGGTTAGAACCACACTCGCGTAAATGGCCAGGGTGCTGGCGCTGGTCACGGCGAGGACGGTCTCGGTCTTCAGGTTATCCTGGATCAGGAACATCATGGCCAGAGCAAAGCTGAGGGCGCAGGCGGCGTAGGCCAGCATGGCCAGCGTGACGTGCACGTGCAGCCAGGTGGATTGCAGCGCGGGCACCAGGGGATGAACTTCGGTGCGCAGCAATTGCATCAGCACCACGCCCACAATCGCCACCGGCATGGTGACCGTGCCAATGACCTTCACGCCATATTTTTTTTCGGCGATCAGCGTGAGCACGGCCAGTGTCCACACGAAGCTGAGCAGCATTTCGTAAACGCTGGCGAACGGCGCATGCCCGGATTCGTACCAGCGATGGGCAATGGCTGCGGTGTTCGTGAGCAATCCGAGCCAGGTGGCGAGCGATGCGAACTTCACGTACGACTCGGTGCCGGTGACCCCAAATCCCAGGTACAGCGCGCCGGCGCCGGCGTAAAAGACCAGGGTGGCAAAGAGCAGGTTGGTCTCGCTCAAAAGATTGCCACTCTTGACCACATTCAGAAATGCCATGAACAGCAGGAATGCGATGGCCAATCCGACCATTACGATCAGGGTCATGCCCGTGGCCGGTTGCTGCTGCTCTACTTTTGCTCGTGCCATTTACTTCCTCCGATAAGCCGGTTCAGTTCCCCGGGTTCAGTTCACAACGCCCGCAACCTCTTGCACGCTCGCAGCGGCCCTGGAAACGGTCTTCAGCTCTTCTTCCACCAACTCCACCAGATGGTTGAAGCGCTGCTCAAACGCGTCGCGGTTGCGATTCGCAGTTCCTCCGATCCAGAGCGAGTACTTGCCCGTCTTTGGGTCGCAAACCGGCACCACCCAGAATCGCATGTGCACCACGTAGAACACGAATGCCAGTCCAATGCCGATCAACACTACGCCAGCCCAGACTCCCCACTGTCCCGGTTCGTGCGAAACCTGCAATCCCGTGAAATGGCCCATCTTCAAATCGGTGGCGTGCAACTGGTAAGGCGCCTTCGAGTTATCGGCGACCTCGTCCAGCGGTGGGAACCACACGTCAAAATCTTTCCCGGCGCTTTTCGAAGTCACAATCATGTGGGCGGCCGGATTCTCCAAATAGTTCGACTTCTTATACACCTGCCCGTCACGCACCGCATAGTCGGGAAAGAACTCGGCGAAACGCACCGTGGTATCGGCGTCGAGTGCAACGGTGTCGTTGAGCGCCAGCCCGATTTCCTGCTTCTCGCCAGAACCGTTGCTCGGAGCCGCGACCAGGGTGAGCTTGTCGACCTTGCCATTCGGTCCATAGCTCGACTGGTAGAAGCGGACACCGCTGTAAAGGAGTGGATCGTTCACGACAATTTCTTTCTTCTTTACATCCCGTCCGTCTTCCACCACGGCCAGCTTCGACCACCATTTCTTGGGAGTGCCGTCCTGGTAGTTTTCCTGACCGGCGGCATCGCAACGAATGGCAAAGGGGAGCGTGCGCGTGCTGCCGTCGCGCAATTCGACGATGTTGGAGGTCTGCCCCTCATTCAGATTGAGCGTGCCGCGCCAACCCCACAGACCGTCCACGATCGTGCCAAAGAAGATGAGCAGGAGGCTGGCATGGACGATGTACACCGCGAGCTCGGAGATGCGGTGCCGTTCCGCAAAAATTCCGAAGTGGTTTTCGCGGGCGTCTTCCGGTGTGAGCCGGGGAACGACCCGCTCGGGTTTGAAGCCCAGCGAATGCAGTGCACGCTCAGCCGCCACCAGCCCCGATTCTTCGTCCGCGATGGCCAGCGATTTCTGCGGATGCAGAGCTCGGCGGAAGCTTTCATCGGGATATCTGTAGGGACGCGAAAAGTAGCGCCAAGAGTTGGGGAAACGATCGATGGAAGCCGCCACGATGCAGAGGCTGACCAGCAGCATCAGTCCGAGGAACCACCAGGCGTGAAATACATCGGTCAACCCGACCGCGTCCAGTATCCGGAGGGCATGCGGGGAGTAGGCGATCTGCATCTCGTCGGGTTCGGTCGCCGGCCGCTGAAGCACGATGGTTCCGACCGCCGAGAGTATCACGACAAGAATTAAAAGGACCACGCCGGTCTGGATGGAGGCAATGGTGCGCCACGTTTTGTGGCCAAGTGCGCGCAAATCTACGGCCATATCCTCTCCCTGTTCCCAAGCTTGAAATGCAAGTTCCGCGCCAGACTTGGGTTGGCATGTAACTGACACATATAGCGTAACTTAGCAGGCAATGTATCAATCACAAGAGGCGCTGGTTTGGGCTAAATCGCGCACTCCAGGCCAGTTCGGCGGGGATTTGACCCAAAGGAGTCAGGTTTCAAAGTTTCAAGGTTGCAAGGTTTCAAAGTTTCAAGGTTGCAATGATGCGGGCAAGAACTCGGCGATCCGAACGTAGTGAGTCTTTGTGACTCTGAAACTTTGAAACCTTGAAACTTTGAAACCTGGCCCTTGGGTTATTTCACTGATGGGGCTGTGGCAGAAGGCCCATTCGAGGCTCATAATGATGGCCAGAGGTTTCCGAACCAGATCGAATATGTTTCTCAACCTGTTTTTGTTCAGTCAGTTAGGCGCATGTTGTGACTCACAACCGGGTTCTTGTGATACGGCTACTTTCGTGCACACGCACCCCTTGGAGGCCGTGTGAGACTGTTCCCCCATCGTATTCGGTTCCGCAAGACGGCCGCAAATTGCGGCGGCGATGTTCTTGGCATTCATATACTGATTTTCTTTGCGCTGGCCGCGCTGCTGATTTCGCGCGCCACCGCCGCCGTTCACCCGGTCCCACTCGATCCGAAGACCGACGGCGCCAAGTGCATCGAGTGCCATGGAGACAAGGCAAAAGGCAAGGCGGTCCATTCGGCGATTGCGATGGGCTGCATGAGCTGCCATGAAATCCGGGTCAACCGAGACATCACCCGCGTAAAGCTCATCACCGTCGTCCCCTACAAAGTCTGCCTGACCTGCCACAGCGACAAAGATGCCACGAAGATCAAGGGGCAAGTTCACCCGCCGGCGGTCCGCGATTGCCTGACCTGCCACGATCCGCATACTTCCGACAACAAGTTTCAATTGCTGAAGGCGACCTCGGGCGATAAGAAGGACAATCTCTGTCTCACCTGCCACACTCAGGGAACGAATGTTCCAGAGAAGGGCAGCCGCCACGCGGCACTGGACATGGGCTGCGAGACTTGCCACATTACGCACAAGACGGGTGAACGCGGCAAGCGCGAATTTGATTTTCACCTGACCAAGGATGCTCCGGCGCTGTGCATCGATTGTCACGATGTGAAGGACGCCGATCTGGCGAAGGCACACCAGGGGCAGCCGTTCGAAAAGTCCGATTGCCTCACCTGCCACGATCCGCACCAGTCGAAATCGCCCAAGCTGATGCAGGCGTTCCTGCACAGTCCTTTTGAGTCGAAGTCGTGCGATACCTGCCACCAGGCGGCGAAGAACGGCAAGGTTGTCCTGACTCAGGCCAGCGCCAAGGAGATATGCGTCACCTGCCACTCCGACAAGGCCGAGCAGATCGAGAAGGCGAAAGTTCAGCATCCGGGCGCGGCGGGCGATTGCACCGACTGCCACGACCCGCACGCAGGCCGCTCGCCGGCGTTCCCCAAGCCGAGCCCGGTTGCGGTTTGCCTGGGCTGTCACACCGAGCAAGCGGAGGAGGGCAAGAAGCTGCATGTGCACCAGCCCGCCTTCGAGCAGGGCTGCGCCATCTGCCATGATCCGCACGGCAACGATAACCTTCATCTGTTGCGGGCCAAGACGCCCAACCCGCTCTGCCTGGAGTGCCACGGCCCCGACGCCAAGCCGAAGAAACTGGAGAGCGAACACCTGGTCGCCATTTTCGATGGCGTGGTAAAACTGCCGGAAAAATACTTCTCCAAGGTACCGATTCTGCCGCTGCAATATGGTCTGGGCCATCCGGTAGAGCGCCACCCGGTCTCGGACCTCGTGGATCCGAAAGATGTCACCAAGGTCGTGACCCCCTTGAATTGCCTGACGTGCCATCAGCCGCACGCTTCAGCGCAGCCCGGCCTGCTGGTCAAGGATCAAGTCAATAACATGGCGTTTTGCCAGAACTGTCACAAGGGTATGATTGGTCCCAAAAAGGGAGGGATGTAGAGATGTCTGAGGCTAGGCAAGAGTCGATGCGCAGAAGGTTATCCACAGCGGCGGTGTTGATACTGCTGGCCGCCACTTGGGCTTCCCCGGCTTTCGCCGACCAAAAGAAGAAGGCAGCGCCCGCTCCACCGCCAGCGCCGACGCTCGATATCTCCAACATCGTGTGGCCGCAACCGCCTGCCATCCCGCGGCTCAGGTATCTGGATTATTTCTCTGCTCAGAAGCCGGAACCAGTGGCGGCGAAAGCCGAGCCGAAGAAATCCTGGATGGACCGCGTGGCCGGTATCACCCCCGAAGACGCCCGCAAGCGCGCGGGCACCAAGCCCCGGTTCGAGCTCGGAACTCCCTACGGGATGGCGGTGGATTCCAAGGGCATGTTGTACGTGGCGGACACCAAGGTGGGAGCGGTCTTTGTCTTCAACCCCGAGAGCCACGACACGGAATTAATCAAGCATGGCGTGGACGCCAAGTTCGGCCGGATTTTCGGCCTGGTCATCGATGACGCAGACCGGCTATTCGTCTCCGACGGCGGCTTTAATCACGTGCTGGTGTTCAATGCCAAGCATAAATTGGAAGGGCAGTTCGGCGAAGGCATCATGAACGATCCGGCTGGGCTTGCCATCGACGAGGAAAACCGCCTTCTTTATGTGGCGAACACAGGGTCGGACCAGGTGCTGGTTTACGATGCCGATACTTTCAAGCTCCTGCGCAAGATCGGGACTCCCGACAAGGGCCACACCCTCACAACGCCGGGTGATTTTTCCGACCCGACCAACGTCGCCGTGGACAAAGACGGCAACCTCTTCGTCAGCGACACCCTGAATGACCGGGTCGAGGTGTTTGACGCCGACGGCGTCTTTATCCGCACCTTCGGCAAGAACGGCGACGGTCCCGGCGACTTCGCGCGTCCCAAGGGAATTGCGGTGGATTGCGACGGGCACGTCTGGGTGGCCGACGCGGCGTTGAATCGGATTCAGGTGTTCACCAAGGAGGGCAGTTTGCGCCTTGCCCTGGGCGGATTCGGCCCGCTGCCCGGCCAGTTCCAATCACTGGCGGGCCTCACCATTGACAAGCTGAACCGGGTGTTCACCAGCGAGCAAATGATGGGCCGGGTGCAGATGTTCCGCTACACCACGGACGCCGAGGCGCAGGCGGAATACGATCGCCGCAAAGCCAAGATGGAAGCGGCAGCTGCGGCGAAGACGGGCGAGAAGAAACCGGCAGAGAGTGCCCCAGCGGATAAAGCACAACCGCCGGCGGCCACGACGCCGGAGACGCAGAAGCCGGCGCCTCCAGTTGCGCCGCAAGCGGCTCCCGCTCCCGTCAAGGCGCCTTAGGCCGAGCCACGCCCCCAGCATTCCGGCCACGCGCCCTCCAATCCGGATGCGCCCAGTAGCATTCTTCCCCAGCTGGGCGGGCGAAAACACGCGTTCCTCCATCTTCCAAACAGGTTACTTGCGTCATTTCACCAGCCTGAGTGTGGGAGAACGCCCATTTTTAACAGAGGGCGGCACTGTGGCGATTCGCAACATTTAGGAACTCATTCCGTTACAACACGTTACAACCATGATGAAAACAACAACGTGCCCAAAAATAAGGCCGCTCTCATGCAAATGCAGAGGTGGGCATGGACCGAACATCTTAAGGCCGGACCTTTCCCAGTCTTTCAGGCAGTAGAGGAACAAATTAAATGGAAATCCTCATGAGGAGGTTTTAAGACCATGAAGAAGGTAACGCTAGTACTTCTGTTCGCCGTGCTCGCTATGAGCGTGGCGATGGCACAAACTGCTATACCCAAGAGTGACGTCCTGGGCGCACACAACAACGGCGGCCGGGGCTGCGCGGGCTGCCACGCTCCCCACAGCGGCGGACGCGGCAACGGTGGCGATCTCGTCGCCGGCAGTGGCGTACAACAGCACGGGCGGCGCCGAAGGCGACTGGCATCTCTGGGGACAAGACGTGTCCTTAATCACCCAGGAAACCCTGACTTTTGGCGGTGGCTTCGCCCAATACGAAGGCGTCAAGTACACGGTCAACTTCGGCGGGGCGCAGCAGTGGACCATCGGATCCGGTCCGCTCATCTCCGGCATTGCTATTTGCTTGAGCTGTCATGATGGCAACGTCTCGAAGGGCGCCATGATGATGAATCAGTCCTACGAAGGGAATAACGGTCTGCTTCCTAACGGCAACGGGCAAGGTACCACCGCGAACGCTCTGTATGGCACTACACCGATCCCGACCCTGCTCGGCGCCGACGGAGGGCCTACTCTGGGCGATTACCTCAACGATCACCCGGTTGGCAATCTCGCGAACTTCAACGCCCTCAATTATCCTCAATCCCTGCAAGCCTACGGTCTGACTTTTTCCAATGTTAACGGCACAGTCACCTACACCGCTACTGGCCAGTATGCCCAGTTCATTCAAAACTACGGCGATCCGGCCATCCAGGCGATGGTGGTAGATGCCACGAACACGACCCCTTACGTGGTCTGCACCACCTGCCACAACCAGCACCAGATGAACATCTATTTGTCCAGCGCCGCATCGCCTATCGCGGGCAATAAGGCCGGCACGTATACGTCGTACTTCTTCGTCAACGCGCCTTACAACCCGGGCTCTGCCTGGACTCCGTCTAAAGCTCCTTCGACAACGCAGTTCTGCCGGCAGTGCCACTTCGGCGAGGCCAACGAGGCCTTCGGCCTTAACACCGTCACGACCGCGTTCTAACTTGTTCGTTTTCCTGGGGGGAGAGAGTTTTTCTCCCCTCAGCTCTTAAACTTGGTCATTTGGCTATTTGGTTAGTTTTAGTTATGGTGGACGGGCTTCTCGCCGGTCCAGCCGGGCGAGGACGCCCGGCGCTCCAGGGACGAAGATTAACCACATAACCAAACCACCAAACTGCTGGACCTCGGAGGGGTGCCGGGGACAGCCAACAACCCAGGAAGTGAGAACCAAATTGAAAATTACAAATTGCAAATTGCAAATTCTAGCCTTGGCCGTTGTGGGGTTGGCCGGGCTGGCGATTTCTCCGGCTCTGGCCCAGGTCGCGTCCCATGAACCGACGCCGATGAAGGCATTGGTGAACGCGAATTCCGCGCCGCCCACCAGCCCAGGCCTCAGCCCGGCTATGCAGATCAGCGACAAGCCGGTGGCGCGCATCAATGGCAGCGTGCTGACCGACCGCGACTTGTTGCGCGAGATGCTGACCATGTTCCCTTACGCCCGCCAACACAACGGCTTCCCCAAGGCGGAGGAGCCCAAGATCCGGTACGGCGCGTTGAAGATGATTGAGTTCGAGGAGCTGGTGTACCAGGAAGCGGAACGAAGAAAGATGACAGTGCCAGCGGCGAAACTGCAGAGTGCGGAAGCCCAGTTCCGCAGCCAGTTTCCCAGTCAGGAAGAATTCGACAAGTATTTGCAGACGGAGATGCAGGGCTCGCGGCAGGTGTTGCGGCGGCATATCCGCCGATCGCTGCTGGTGGACGCACTGCTGAAGGCGGAAGTGGAGGACAAAGCGAAGGTTTCTCCGGCCGAAGCCCGTGTCTATTACGACAAGAACCCAGACGCCTTTCGGTATAGCGAGAGCTTCAGCATCCAGACCATTTCGATCATGCCGGCGGATAAAGCCAGCGATGCGGTGAAGAAAGAAGCGCGGAAACGGGCAGAAGACGCGTTGCGCCAAGCCCAGGCCACCAAGAGCTACGAGGATTTTGGCCTGCTGGCGGAGAAGCTTTCCGAAGACGACTTCCACGTGTACATGGGCGACCACAAGGCGGTAGACCGCGACAAACTGCCGCCGGAGATCGTGAAGGCGGCGCTGACCATGCAGCCGGGACAGGTGAGCGATCTGCTGCAACTGGGCAGCTTCTACACTTTCTTCCGCTTGAACGCCCATACGGCGGCGGGCAAGGCAACGTTTGAGGCGGTGCAGGATCGCCTGCTAAAAAACCTGGAGAAAGAAAAATACGAGCGCCTGCGCGCCGGGCTAGACAAGAAGTTGCGACAGAACGCGAAAGTGCAAGAGCTGTGAGGATCGGGTGATCGGGCCATCGGGTGATCCCAAACCAGAGGCCTTCGACTTTCGATGACCAGATCACCCGATGACCCGATGGTGAGATGGTTTTTTGGGGGGGGGCACGGTGTGCAGGGTAGATTGAGGCGCCTTTGGTTGGCCGGAGTTGTGCTGCTGTGGGCGCTGCCCTCGGCGGCGCAGGTTGCCTTTGGCGACCTGCATGCTGGCGCGAACGGGCTACTCACGGCGGGGTATGCGGGGGATTTCGGCAATCAGCAAACGTCGGCCCATTCCATGACCTTAGGGGGATCGGGCACCATCGGCGGATATTACTACAATCCCCAGTTCGTCTCTTTCAGCGTAATGCCTTATTACAACCGGTCGCAGGACAACTCCGAGTCGCAGTCCATCACCGACGCCAGCGGTTACACGGGGACTCTCAATATTTTTAACGGCAGCCATTATCCGGGGTTTGTAACCGTCGACCAAATGTGGAACAACTCGGGAACGTTCGGGATTCCAGGCGAGGAGGGCTTGAAAACAAAGAACGACAGCCACGGCTTGGCGGTTGGTTGGAGCCTGCTGTTTCCCGATCTGCCGGCTCTTTCGATTGGTTATTCCGATACGAGTGGCTCGAGTTCCTTGTTGGGCAGCGATACCGCAAGCACATCCGCCAACCGTAATTTTAGCGCTCTAAGCACCTATCGTCTCGCCGGTTTCTTCCTGAACGGCGGCTTCATCCATGTGAGCACGGACGCAAATATCACGGGACTGGAAAACGGGGAGGCGGAGACTACGAGCGGCTCGTCGAACCAATACCGTTTAAGCGCTAACCGCAGTCTTCCCTACAATCATAGTAGCTTTTCGATCGGGCTCAGCCGGGGGAGTTATAGCAGCAACGACTCTCTCGGAGGCGAGAGTAATGGCACGACGGACACCGCCAATGTGAATGTGGGCTTGATGTTCCCAAAGCTGCCCGTGGTGGTGACCGCATACTATACCGACAATCTTTTTGGCAGTTTCCAACAGCAACTTATCAGTAGCGGGCAAGCGCCAGTGCCGAACCTTATCAGCCCCGAATCGCGCTCGTTATCCCTGACCGCGAGCACCTTTTATACGATATTGCCCCGCCTGGTGGTGAGTGGCTACGGGGAGCGGACGGAGCAGTATGTCGCCGGACAAAGCTACGGGCTGACGCGATTCGGCGTAAATGTGAACTACAGCTTCGAGAAGGCAATCAAGGGATTGACGTTTGCCGCCGGGGCGGTGGAGAGCGCCGACCAGCAAGGCAACACCCGGGTGGGATTTGTGGGCCACGCCAATTACAGGCGGTCATTCGGCCGGTGGGAGGTTACAAGCTTCGCGATCTACGACCAGGATGTTGAGACCCTGCTGGTGACGTACACGACCTCCAATTTGAATTATGGGGGCAGCTTCAAGCGCAATCTCGGTCACGATTTGCATTGGGTTGGTATAGCCAACGCCACGCGCAGCGTCTTTGAACAACAGGCCGGCAATGCAAGCCATGGCGAGAGCTTCTCCAGCATGCTGATGTGGCGCAGGGCCAGCGTGTCGGCCAACTATACGGAATCCAACGGGACGTCCATCCTCACCGCCAATGGGCTGGTCGCGACACCCTTGCCGCCATCGATGATTTCTCCCGGCAATGTGATCCTCTATAACGGCACGAGTGAAGGGGGCACCTTCAAGATCAATCCGCTGCGGAACCTGGCGATCAGCACCGCCTACTCGAAGGCACACAGCAATACCGTAAGCCCCCTGTTGCTGTCGAACAACGGATCGAAGATGTATAACGGTTTGGCCACGTACCAGTTCAGAAAGGTGTTGTTCAATGCGGGTTTCACCAAGTTCCAACAGGACATCAGTTCTTCCAGCACCCTTCCGAGTGTGATAACCTCATATTATTTCGGGGTTTCCAGATGGTTCAAGGGATTCTAGCCGGGATGATAAGAGCAATCCTGGGCCGGTGCGGAATTGCCTGTTTCGTCCTGCTTCTGCTCACCCCTTTGTGCGCAGCGAAAAAAAATGGCGCTCCGGGCATGCCGGGCCCCCCCGATTTGCTGCTGGAAGGCGGGCGCAAGCTGACCTTCGAGCGCATCTTCAGCTCGGAAAAGGAAGTGCTGGGAAGGCCGGGATTCTGGACCAGGCTTCTGAATGTGGTCGCCGGCGAACCCGACTACCGGATGGTGGTTCGTCCGTATGGCATCGCAGTGGATTCGCAGGGGCGAGCCATCATAACCGATCCAGGGGCCGCCGGGGTGCACATCTTCGACTTCGCGCACCACAAATACAAGTTCATCGAGCGTAAGGAAAAAGAGAAAGATGCGATGCTGGCGCCACAATGCGTGGCGCTGGATGCGCAAGACAACATCTATGTCACCGACTCGGAGTCGGGCAAGATCTTTGTCTTCGACGCCAACGGCAAATACCGGCGCGCGCTCGGCAGTTTGAAAGGCGGCGAAGGGTACTTCAAACGGCCTACGGGGATTGCCGTAGATTCGGCGGCGCAAAGAATCTACGTGACCGATACGCTGCGGGACAAGATCTACGTGCTGGATATGCAAGGCCAGGTGATGCAAACCATCGGCAAGCACGGCAACGGCAGCGGCGAGTTCTACTACCCAACGGAACTACACCTCGACGGCAACAATCTGCTGGTGGTGGACGCCATGAACTTCCGCGTGCAGTGGTTCGATCGCAATGGCAATGCTGAGGGAGCGATGGGCCAAATTGGCGATTCCGTCGGCCAGATGTTCCGGCCCAAGGGCGTTGCCGTGGACTCAGAAGATCACTTGTACATTGTGGATGGACTGTTGGGTGTGGTGCAAGTCTTCGACCGCGAAGGTCACCTGTTGTACTTTTTTGGAAAGAGAGGTGCGGGACTCGGCGAGTTCCAGTTGCCCTCGGGTTTGTTCATCGACCACGACGACCGTGTGTTTGTGGTGGATTCCTTTAATCGGCGCGTGCAGGTATTTCGCTATCACGGACTGCCGAAGCAGACGCGGGGAGCAGGCCAGTGAAGAACTTGGCGATGGTCTGCGCTTTGCTTGTGCTCACGGCAGCCGCTCTCCAGGGGCAGGACGTACTGGGCATTCACAATCTGGGACCGGGGGGGCCGGGGCCGGTCAGCGGACCCTTGCCAGCCTGCCAATTCTGCCACGCACCGCACTCGGGCATTGGCAACAGCACGCTTAGCACGCCGCTGTGGAGCCAGAAGCTCTCGACGGAAACGAATTACACACTTTATACCAGCCCGACATTGGTGAACCAGGAACAGGAGCCTACGCTGGGCTCGGCCAGCAATCTCTGCCTTAGCTGTCATGATGGCACAGTGGCACCGGGACAGAACGTACCCTACGGCAGTCTCAAGATGACTGGCAGTATGAATAGCCAGGATTTATTCATCGGCACGCTGCAGGGCATACATCCCTTTAATTTCAAGCTTCCGCTTAATTGCACCTCGGACAACCTGCTGTCGAGTCTGTGCAGCGGCAGCACCGGCAACCCGGCAGTGCAATTAATTAAAGGCAACGTGCAGTGCAACAGTTGTCATAATCCGCACGTTCAGGGCATTGACCCGGTAGCGCAGAATTTCCTGGTGATGAACAACGCCGACTCGGCCCTGTGCCTGGCCTGCCATGTGAGCCAGCCGGGCAGCATAAAAGCTGGCACCGCCCGAGCGGCGAGTGGAGGAACGGAAATCGGGGATTCGCGCCGCACCATGGGGAGCCAATACAATCCCTTCACTGCCTGGCGACAGAGCGTCCACGCCACGGCTTCTCACAAGCTATCCAACAAGCTATCCAAGGGCGCTAAGCTGGGGCCGTATAGCACGATGAATCAGAATGCGTGCCTCTCCTGCCACACGCCCCACAATGCTCCTGGGGGGCCGCAGTTGTTAGGCGGACCGGTTCCGTTAGTCCCGAATATGGACGCGCCCACCCAGAACTGCATCACGTGCCACAACGGAGGCTCCAACCTCTTACCCGCAATTCCCAATGTATTCGCCGAGTTTGCCAAGGCGGGCCATCCATTTCCAGCGGGAAGCAACAAGCACAGCGCGGAAGAAAGCCTGGTGCTCAATAACAACCGGCACGCCACCTGTGTCGATTGCCACAACCCACACGCGTCGCTGCAGACCGGTTCCTTTGTGTCGACAGCAATTCGTGGATCACAGAACGGTACCATCGGGGTCAGCGCGACGGACGGCGTTACGGCCGTGAATCCTGCCGTCAATCAATACGAGACCTGTTTGCGCTGTCACAGCACGAGCACGGGCAAGCAGGTTTTGGCCGTTTTCGGCTACCTGCCGCTGCGCGCGGCTACTGGCGGCGACCCACTGAATCTCCTCCCGCAGTTCAGCGTTACGGCGAGGTCGAGCCATCCAGTGATGCACGACAGTAAGAGTCCGCTGTCACAGCCCAGCCTGCTCAAGTTCATGTGGAATCTGGACAGCCGCACGCAAGGGCGGCCGATTACCACGCGCATTCTTTGCACGGACTGCCACAACAGCGACGATAATCGCGAATTTGGGGGCACCGGAGCGAATGGACCGCACGGTTCGCAGTTCTCGCATATTCTGGAGCGGCGTTACGAGTTCAGCCAAGTGGCGCCCGGCCTCCCGCCCGCCGCTGGTCCGGGAAGTGCAATCCAAAATCTTCTTCCTGCGATCCTCGATCCCGCTGCGGAGGGACCGTATTCCTTGTGTGCCAAATGTCACGATCTGTCCAACATCGTTTCCAACGCCAGCTTCACCAAGCATTCGGTCCACATCAACGCAGGATTCTCCTGCTCGGTGTGTCACACCGCTCATGGCATGGGCGCAACCTCCTCGAGTGTCTCGGGTGAGCGCATGGTCAATTTCGATTTAAAGGTCGTAGCCGAGAACGCCACCGCCAGTTCTCCTGTTTCCTCTTATTTCCGTTCTCCTATTTCCTACAATCGCGGAACCAATACGTGTACTCTCCAGTGCCACAATTTCAATCACAACGCTGACGGTACGGTAACGCCTGCTGTTAGCCTCAAAGTACCTGTGAGCGGCAAACGTTGAGGCGAATAGGTTCCTGAGCGGAAGCCGGGCTGCGGATAGATGCGCAGCGGCAGACTCTGGAGCGTGAATGACTGCTATGCCGATCGGAACCGCTGAGGGGAACCTTGTTGTAGCGCGCCTAGCCCGCAGTGTTCTCGACCGCACTTCAGTACGGATCACCGCATTACTGTTCTTGCTGACTTTTGCCGCAACCTACGAGTCTCTCCGCATTACGGCCTTCACCAACCGCGACATCTTGTGGCATTTGCGGACCGGGCTCTGGATCCTGCAGAACCACGCTTTCCCTCGCGATGGCTTGTTTTCTCAGTACGCCGATAGGCCTTGGGTTGACTCCAGTTGGGGATTCGAGGTTTTGACGGCTGGAGCCTACAAGCTGCTGGGTTTGAGAGCGATTTCCGCGCTGCTCATGGGTTTCAAACTGGCGCTGGCCGCAGTGACCTTTCTCTTGGCGCGCGGTTGGCGCGGAAGCTTCTGGTGCGCCGTTCTGCTTTCTGCCATTGCCCAGTATGTCCTGGTTGCTTTGCCGGCGCTCCCCATTTCTTTTTCGATTCTGTTCTTTGGGGTTGAGCTGCTCCTCTTGCTACAAAGCCGCCGGTGCAATGATGTGCGCCCTCTATTCTGGTTGCCCCTGCTCTTCTTCCTGTGGGCTAACCTGCACGGACAGTTTTTGAACGGATTGCTCTTGCTGGGCTTGTACCTGGCGGCCGAAGCTACGGAGTTTCTATTGCATACTTCCGGTGTAAGCTCGTTTTCGGCACCCGCCCATTCACTGGCGAAGGTGTCCGCGATCGCCGGTCTTTCGGTAGTCGCAACGCTGCTGACACCCTACTCGTTTCAGCTCTTCCCGAGCGCATTCCAGACTGCCTACAGCAAGGTGCTGTTCGAGGATTTCCAGGAGCTGCAAGCCCTGGCTTTCCGGCGGCCGCAGAATTTTGTGTTGCTGCTGCTGGTCATGGCGGCATTTCTTGCACTGGGGCGGCAGCGCTCGCGGGATTTGTTCAAACTCGGCGCGATGGGTATCTTCGTAATGCTTGCATTCCGAGTCCAACGAGATGTGTGGTGCGTGGTCTTCCCGGCAATTGCTATAATCGCCGACGCTTTAGCCGACAGCCAACACGAACCTGAACCGCGAAAGAGCAGTCCGGGATGGAAATGGGAAAAGCCACTGGTTGCGATGCTCGTTCTGGTGGTGTTTCTGGCGGCGATCATCCGCATCCCCAGCAGCAGCACACTGATGAACCAGGTTAGTCGAGTCTTCCCCGTGAAAGCCTGCGATTTCATCCGGGCGAATCAGCTTCCGGGGCCGTTGTTCAACGCGTATTCCTGGGGTGGTTTCCTGATCTGGTATCTGCCGGAATACCCGGTCTCTATTGATGGCCGTTTGAATCTATACGGCGATGAAATCAATGAAAGATATTTCAAAGTGACCGACGGTACTCAGCGTCTCGAAACGGATCCAAGTTTCACAGGCGCCCAAATAATCTTGCTGGAGCGGAATTCCGCTATGCTGAAAGCGCTGACGACGCTACCTGTGTTGCGTGCGCAATTCCGTGTGGCCTATCAGGACGAGGTGGCTGCGGTTCTGGTGCGGCAGTAAGAACGCGTTCGGGAACTGTCGTGAAGAGGTGTTCCGGGTGCGTTCTTCCTCCGAGCCGCTAGTTGCGAACAAACACCACAGCAAGCGGATCCTGATAAACCAAGCGGAATCGTGAATCAATGCTCAGGAGGGCTGCCAGCGGGAGTTTCTTGGGCAGCAGCACCAGTCCGGCCTCATTCAGGTAGGGATCGGAGGTATACGATTCGTCGCCTTTAGAGCTGTTATATGTGAGCAGGTCCAGTTCATCCCCATACAGATCGTTTCGTCCATCGACCACCACCGGATACTCTGGCAGGTACCAAATCAGGAAGCCGCCCCAGGTGAGATGGTTGTAGAGCGGCCCTGAAAACGAGTTCTGATGCACAAAGTTGACGGCATTCACCGGATACTCTCGGCTGATGGTCCGGTCCAAGTCGCGGGTATTAAAGCCGGTGTTGCGCGCAGCCAGCAACATCGATATCGCTAAAACGGCCCCCACACCGGCCAGCTCCGGAAGCTTCAGCACCGGTGTTGGCGCGCTTTCCCCGGCGCGCCGGTCGGCAATAAAAGCCGCGGCGCAAATAGCCACAAACCACGCATCGCGCTGGGTGCGGAAGGCAACGACGCTGGCGACGATCAGCAAGGAAAGCTTGAACAAGTCCAGTTTCTTCGGCCATCCTATGGCGAAAAACGCAGCCGCCACCAACAACAGCAGTAGATAGTGAGGAAAAGACTTGAAGTCAAAGGCCGACAACTCTTGAATCATGTAATAGGGCACATGCGAGTTGGAGTACGCCGCGACCACGTGATACAGGTGATACGTGTACGGCCCAATGAAAGTCGCAGCGAAACAGGCAAACAAAACCCCGATCAGCCCGGGAAGAGGAAGCGTGGGCGCCTGAATGAAGTCCAACTCGATTCCAACCCACCTTGCCAGCCGTTGAAGCAGGTTGATCCCCATGAATAGTCCCACCACGAACAGTCCATAGATGAACTGGATGTGCATGTTGGCCCAGAGGACAAAAAGCAATGGCAACCACCACAGGAACTGGATGCTGCCCGTGCGCTGAGCCTCCAGGAGAAAAGTCAGCATGACCGTGAACAGGATCATGGTGACAAACACAGGCCGGGGCATGAGACTGAACAAAAAAGCGAAGCTTCCGATGAGCGCAAGAAACCACGCCACCCAGAACCGTCCGGAAAGGCGGTACAACATCCAGAAGAGTATGAAGGCGACTGCTACGGTCAACAAAATTCCGAACAAGGCAAATCCAACGAGGCCGAAACAGGCATAAGCGCGCGACAGCAGCACCTCATAGCCCCAACTATAGGCCGCCCAGGGGCGCGTTGCGGCAGTGCGCGAGAAAATGCCGACGTAGGGAACGGCATGGTGTTGAACAATCCAATCGCCGGCTTTGAGATGCCACCAGATATCCGGGTCGCGAACCGTCAGCCTGGTGCTGAAGGCAATCGCCGCCAGCAGGATCAACAAGGACGAAAGGGCAAGTAGCTGTAACGCGCGTAGCCTCAGAAGGCCGCGCAATTCCTGGAGCGCGCTCATGATTCCGAACACCTCGATGTTCAAACTGGTCGGTTAGTGTCTGGTCCGTCCTAGCGCGACTTCCCCACGGCTCGAAGGTGTGGACGTTTGAATCACTTCGTGTTCTAGGCGCGGGTTGCCACGTTCCTGACTGGAACCCGGGTGTCAACTTCCGCGGCCTGCCCGCCGGCTGCGCCGGCCTCGTGGTATTCGGCATCCTGATTCACCGCCCAGACATCATACTTGCGCTCGCCCGCCAAGATATTTCTTGCGGTAAGCATCGCAGTCATCATGGCGTGGTCCTGGTTGTTGTACTTATGCATGCCATTACGGCCGACCAGGTGAAGCGTGGGACAGTTTTCGTCGAGCGCTTTCCGAATCGTGTTCACGTGCTGCTGGTAAGTGTCGTCATAAACCGGATACGCCTTGGGTTGCCGGATGACGCAGCCATCAACCACATCCGCACTGGCAGCGAGATTTACCCGTTGGATTTCCCGCTTCGCCAGTTCGATCAGATCACGGTCACTCGTAGTCCACAGTCCATCGCCCTCGAAGCAGAAATATTCCAGCCCATAGGAGCGATAGCGGTCATCGGGAACCATCTCCGGCGACCACGACTTGTAATTTTGCACGCGGCCAACCTGCACACTGGGATCGTGGATGTAAATCCAGTTGTCGTTGAAACGGCCCCGGTCGTTCACGATCAGTCCGACGGTGAGGAAGTCACGATAGCGCAAAGAGCGCGCCGCCTGGAGGACGGCTTCGGAAAGGTGCGGCGAGATCTGGGCCACCAACTCCCGGATGGGCATGGACGAGACCAGTTGTTCGCCGCGATATTCTTCCACATCGCCGTTGGCATCGCGGGAAGTCACAATCCAGATATTGCTGGTGGAGTCGAAGCGGCAGCCGACTACTCTGCGGCCCAGCAGCACTTCGCCGCCCAGCTTGCGGACTTTTTCCGCGCACGCTTCCCACATCATTCCCGGTCCCAGTCGCGGATATCGGAAGGTGTCTATTAGGGTCTTCACCACCTGCTTGCGGTCTTGCTTCGGGTCTCTGGACTGCGGCTTTCGCTTGGCAAAAAGTGCGTGCTTGATGGCCGAACCGAGCGATAGCCCCTTAATCCGCTGCGCCGCCCAATCGGCGGAGATTTCGTTGCAGCTCATCCCCCACACCTTCTCGGTGTAGGTCTTGAAAAAGATACGGAACAAGCGCTCGCCAAACTGATTGGTGACCCAGTCTTCAAAGGTTTTCGGGTTGCGCGTGGGGTGGAGGCGGGCGGCTGTAAACGAGAGCACGCAGCGCACCGACTCGACAATGCCGAGCTTCGAGAGAGCCTCGAATGGTTTCAAAGGATAGGTGTAGAACTGGCCGCGGTAGTAAATGCGCGACGAGCGGGGACGATCGAGCATGTCGCCGCCGGCAATCTCGGTCCAAAGATCTTCCACCTCGCGCGACTTGGAGAAGAAGCGGTGCCCGCCGATATCGAAGCGGAAGTCCTTATAGTTGACGGTGCGAGAGATTCCGCCGACATATTTGGGGTCGCTCTCGACGACAATCACCGGCGCATGCCGCTTCGACAGTTCGTAGGCCGCAGTCAGACCCGCCGGTCCAGCGCCGACAATCACTGCCTTGTAGGTCGGTCGTTCCATACGTGTTCGCTTGATGAGCAGGCTATTGCAACGGCTTGGCCGGTGTCCCCGGTTTGACACCCGAATGTTTCTTCGCCTGGGCCATCAGTTCCAGAACTTTGTCTTTGCCTTCATAGTTCGGATTCGTGTCCAACAACTTCTGCCAGGTGGCGACAGCTTTGTCGATATCCATCTTGCCCTGCCACTCGACGATGCCGAGATTGAACAACGTGTTGGGCTTGTTCGGTTCGTAAGAGAGAGACTTCAGGAATTCTGCGATGGCGGTATCGGCGTCGCCGGTGTACCAATAGGCGGTCGCCATATCGGTACGAACACCGGTGTTGCTGGGCTGCACTTTCAACGCACGCTGGTAGTAATCGATGGCTGTGGGGAACTGCTGGGCGTCGTAATAGATATTCCCGATGTTCTCCAGAAGACCGGCGTTGGCCGGGTCCGCCTTGAGCTTCTCGATCAAGGGTCCAGCTTGCGTGTCGGCCATTTTCTGCATCTGAGCCGGAGTCGGAGTTTGGGCGCCTGCGGCTGCACTTCCCATAGCCGGTGCGGGTGCGCTCGCAGTCTCGGCCGGAGCAGCCGCTGGGCTCTGGGATCCGCGGATGAACCAGCCGCCGGCGATTCCCACCAGCAGGCAGATGACCGCCAACACGTAAGCCTGCACGCTGGTCCATTGCTCGATCGAAGTAGAAGTTGCTCGATTTGTATCCGTCATTTGCTCCGTGCTCCTTTGCATCGTTGAGCGATTGAATCATTGAGTCATTGAATCATTGAATCACTTGGTCATTGAATCGACGATTCATTACCCCCAATGATTCAATGACTCAATATCTCAATGACTCAATGTCTCAATGACTCAATGACTAAATGATCCGGCTAGCTCTTGCCCTGCATCTGGACGTCGGCCATCAGTTTCTGCACCGTGGCTTTGCGCTCCGCGCTCAATTGCGGATTCGACTTCAGCAACTGCTGCCATGCCGCCACCGCTCCCTTGCTGTCCTGTTTCCCCTGCCACTTGATCATGCCGAGGTTGAACAGCGAGTTCACATCCTTGGGGTCATAGTGCAGCGCCTGCTGAAGCTGGCTGATCGCCCCGTCCACATCGCCGTTGTAGTAGAGGCACGAGGCCATCTGGGTGCGAATGGGAACATTCTTGGGATCGGTCTGCAATGCTTTGTCGTAGTATGCGGCTGCTTCCTTGAACTGGTGGGTAGCTTCGTAGATGTTTCCGGCCTGGATAAGCAGATCCTTGTTGTTCGGATCGCCCTTCAGCTTTTCCAGCAGCGGCGCCGCTTTCGTGTCGGCCATCTGTTTCATCTGATCGAGGGTGGGCATCTGCCCGCCCATACCGCCTGCCGGGGCCGCAGGCTGGGCGCTGGCTGCGGGCTGCGCCGGTACCGCCGGCGATTGCGATCCGCGAAACAAGTATCCGATCGCCAGCCCAACTACGAGGCTGATTACCGCCATCGCGTAGACTTGCTTCGCTTGCCAAGCGGTTGCGCCCGTTCCCGGCTCGACTGCTTCATTCGGCATTCGTCGTTTTCTCCTTCCATCTCCGCCCTTGTCATTTACTAGAGTACAAGAAATTCCAGTTATTTATCGCACCCCACATGCCACATTGCAACCCGCGAAAATCAGTTTCTATCCGCGTATTTTCATCACGTTGCAGGGAGGGATTCCCGCAACTGCGTCGAATGAAATCGCGAATTCGCGTCTTTCTCCTCAGGCAACGCGGAATTTGCCCCGAAGCAGGATCATCCCAAACGCAATTTCTACCCTGCCTACCTTACTCGTTGCAGGAGCGAGAGGACAGCACGCGTTATCACGGGCACATGTGATGTCGGTCACACGGCCGAACCTTCCCAAGCTTGACCTGAGACGGCCTCGTGGATATCTGGATCGCCAAGGAACCGGTCCGCAAGACCTTGTCGAATCCGGCCGATTCTGTCTTACATTTGGCAGGCGCGCCTATACGGTCATTTTTCAGGAGACTCGTGCGTCATAGGGCGGGGACGATGTCGGTCTTTTTGAAATCGTTCCCTTTGAAAAGGAGAGGCTCGCCAGTGAGTTTGGCGAGAGCAAAGGCGAAGCAGTCACCGAAATTCGGCCCTGCCGCGTGGCGGCCCTTGTCGAAGTCATTTGGGAAGGCCGTGTTCGTCGTACAGGAGCTCAGCATGATCGAGATACGGACGCTTGATGTGGGCGGCTGCGCGCTTGGCAATAGCCCGGATGTCGGCGGCGAGCGTTTCGGGATCGCGTCTCTGGAGACGTTCATAGCGCTCCCGCAGAGCTTCCGTGACGGCGCGGGTCATCGTTTCTCCGGTGGCCTGGGCGATCGCCTGGGCGAGACGGTGGGCCTCCGGATCCTTGATATTGAGGCTCATGGCGTTTCTAGCCTTCTGTACCAATCTTCTATCTTTCCTCTATCAATACCCCGTCTCCCGATTCGCCGCAAGGGGCAGTGGCTGTCGGACGATCTGGTGGGCTGAAGGCCGGTAAGGCTGGCACCGCAAAACTGACGGCCGAACAAAGGCAGGAACTAGCCTGTAAAGCCGCTTTGTTTTCAATTGACATGTTTGGGCCGAAGTAGCGAATCACGAATCAGTGGGGGCCAAGCTAGCGACGCGTAATGGGCCTTTCTTAGGTTTGCGAACTGCTCCTGTCTAAAGGGCGAGCCGGGAAGGGTGTTTCTCTGAGAGACCAGCCTGGCGGAAGGAGAACGCTGGACAAAAAAGTAAAGGCTGTGACATTGGTTATGCTCTAGCCATCGGCTCCTGCGAGGAAGCCCACAGCGTGGAGACATGCACCGTCACAGCCCTTGATGCGACCACCGCTTTCGCGGTCCCAAACCCCAACTACTCCTCGCAGAGCGGTCGGTTTTTTCAGGTCTGGCTGCCCGTCGGGTTACCCCACCGGGCTGATCACTCAGCCTACTTCGGACTGGCAAAAGTTTTATTTAAGCCAACCCTTTCAGCCGTCAACGAAAGCAACCTTAGAGAGTTGCTCAAAGATTGTCAATGCCCCTTTTCGGTGCAATCGCCCGGTTGCGATCGATCAAAACCTAGCGACGCAACCCATTGAATCATTGTTGCTTAATGAATGGGAGATTAATTTTCTTCCATTTTTCCACAAGAACATCCACAGGCGCTCGAACGTCCGCGGCTTTATTCCCTGAATTGGATCTGTCGGAAATTGGCCCGGTCGCTCGATTTCTCTATCTCTCACGTCCGGCGTGAGAACAACGTTGAGGCCAATGGTCTGGCCACCGCGGCCGCCCGCAACAGGCTTTGCTCTGATCAGTCTTAGCTCGCCTTGTCTTGGCTCAGCGTGAAATGGAGAAGCGACGTTCTTCGTTAGTGTGGATTCCGCCCTGCTAGTTAGGATGGCCTAACTGCCCATCCTTACTTACCAAAATGATAGTACAGAACCCATTCGTTTGTTATTAAACTACTTGCTCGTTCTTAGTTCCTTCGCCTTTGCGACAGCCGCGCTTAGAACCCGATCCACGCCCGTTGCCAGTTCCTCGGGAGTTCGCTCGGGCAGTACGACATCCGGAACTACGCGTTGGCTGCCGGCAACGCAATGACAGACGGGTCCGACCACGGCTTTTCCGGAATAATGCAGCACGTAGCCGTCCGCCAACTCGAGATTTTCTGGAAGGGACAGTCCTCCGCCCGTTTGTGACCCCAAGATTAGGGCGGACTTGTATTGCTGAAGGGCATAGGCTGTGAACTCGGCTGCCGAGAAGGTTCCGCTATCCACAAGGAGAACAACCGGCAAGGATCGGGTCCCTGTTTGCCCTTCCCGGTGCCACACCTCGTCCTTTCCATTTCGGTCCCGGAAAAGCAGCACTGGTTCTCCCTCCGAAAAGATGGAAAACACTTTCTCAACACCACTTCCGCCAGGGTTGCCCCGCAGGTCGAACACGAAGGATCGTGCGCCAGCGTGGGCTAACTGCTCGAGCCGCACGCGAACCAACGAGGCACTGTCCCTAAGGGCATCCTTGTTTTCCAGGAAGACTTTCAATCGAACATAGCCCACGCTGTCCTCCAACATCCTGCTGTTCAACTAAGGGGGCAAGCCAGGTGAACGGTGTAACCTTCAATTCCACGGGATCATTCAGACCGGGGCGGCGGACCTTCCATATCAACATAGTTCCATGCGCTAAGGGGAAGAAGAAATCCCGACGATTCAACGTGGAACCTTCCCTCCCATCCATCGCGAGGACCACATCCCCGGGTTTCAACCCAGCCTTGCCTGTGGGGCTAGAAGGATCCACATCCGTTACGACGTACCGTCCGTCCGGTAAAAAGCCAATCGCCGCCCCATTTTCTACGGACGGCAGTCCATTCAGAAAGGGATCAAGGGCTTTTAGCTGCTCGGGTGAAAACAGCATCGTGTGGGGGTCTTCCGTGGCGGTTATCATGGCTTTGACGGTTTCCCACAAGCATGTGTTCCCCGGCTTCTGCTCCGCGAAGACTGCACGGGCGTATCGTTCCAACAGCCGGGAATCGGTCTCAGCATCTGGTGTGAAGGTCGGTATGGGCGCGGCACCACGGGGTAGGGCTCGAACGGCCGCGTCAGCCAAGCGCTTAGGGTCGCTGGGTGGCAGGTGGAGCGTGGTCAGCGTTGTGTAGGCACGCAGGAGAATCTCAACTTCCGTCGCATGCTGGGCGTTGGTCTGGGCCAAGCCCACCATATCCAACATCAATATAAGGGCGATCGCCATCATCTTCAGATGCTTCATCGGGCTCCTCCTGTTCAGAAAGTACACCATCTGGCAAGCGGTCCGCACACTTCCGAAACACAATTGAGTAACCCCTAACCAGCTGGTCACATCTTGTCGGGTAGACTCGAAACCGACACGTCAAGTTGCAACGTTCTTGCGCTCTCCATGGGGTTCAGCCTGTCCGCGTCTGCATAAGTCGCCCGTCGCAGTTGGCGCTGTTGGCGGGCCTCCTCCACCTTGCGGTCGCGCTCGGCGTGGATCGCCGCTTGTCGCCCAGCGAGCATTTCGTTTGGCGTGACATAGCCAATGGAGCTGTGCAGCCGGACATAGTTGTATCGGCCCACCTACTGTTGGATCAGGCGTCTCGCACTTTCCGTGACAGCGGCGTTCCCGGCCGAATGCATTCGCTTTTCAGCGACTTGTGCCAGCGTTCCAGCTTCCCATTCGACTGCGGGTAGTTAGGCGAGGTTCGGACGTGCGTCATGCCCGAGATGTGAATGAACTCCCTTTATCTTAACGGACGAGCGCTTTCTCCATTTCCAACTGAGGCAGGACACCCTAACTCAAGAAGAACCTAAACAGCATTGCATCTTCTCGATCCCGGGAACCGCCTCGGAGCGAAGGGCCTGACTGTCATCCGTATGGAGCCAGGGGAAACGGGGCTACCCGAACCATTTATCTTGAAGGCCCATTCCATTCAAGTACCCCAAAAAACACTGCTGCTTGAACGTTGGCCCCGCAGCCTCTCGAACGTGCCATTGAGAAAGTCAGGACACTACCGTAATTTCTACGGCTGCGAGCTGACCTCGAGCAGCAGATGATCCTTGAACTCCGCCGCCAGTTTCGCCACGCCATTGGCTGCCGCGTCTACCGTACCCAGGTCCTTTCCCTCGCCGTAGTCGCTCACCCGATACTTTCCGGGCTTCAATCCGCGCAGTTCGACTTCGCCTTTCCAGTTGGCGGGGGTGAAAAACGCGTAATACATTTTGCCGTCTTTCGCGATGGCATATCCTTCGGGCGTGTCGTAGCCGGTCACGTAAAGGTCCCGGAACTCTCCCTTCGAAAGCATCTTCTGGTTGTACAAGCCGATCCATTTCTTCCAGTGTTCTTCTTTCGCAGCGGTCAGATTGACGTCCTTGAATTTCGGGCCAGGATCGGGCCAGACGAACTTCGTCCCCACCACGCCTCCGGTTCCAATCGTGGAAGCAAAATCGTCGCCGTGTTCTCTCCAGTCGTTGCCCACTCTGGTCATCGCGGAAAGTTCGACGTGATCGCCGTAGACCGCCGATTCGGGCCCGAGCAACGCCTTATACATCTTGATCCGCCGCCGCACCTGCACCGCTCCCACCGGGTCGGCCGTCACCGCCTGGTCCATAAACGGCAACCAGGCGAGCGAGGGCGGCGTGCCGCACGGACAGCTCTGGGTCACACTCTGCGGCTTCAGCGCGCGCGTCGTCTGGAAAATTTCCTTGTACACGTCCCCCATCGCATTCACCGAATCCTGCGGCGACTTGTGATGGTGCGCCGGGTTGTAGCAGGCCGGAACGCTGTAAATATTGTCGAGCTTGCTGCCGTCGAATCCCCAGTCGCGTATGAATTTCTCCGTCAGCTGTTTGTGATATGCCCGCACTTCCGGCACCGCCGGACACATCACCGCCAGGCCGCGCGTCATGCGCGCATGCTTGCCGTTCTTATCCAGGATCAGCCACTCCGGATGCTCCTGCGCGATTTTCGACACTGAGTATTTGTGCGACTCGTACTTGCCCTCGCCATCCTCGACCCCGAGCGGCAGCCACCACAACTGCGCCAGCATGCCTTCTTTGTGGAAGTCATCCGTCATTTTCTTGATGGAGTCTCCGGGAAAAGTATCCGCGCGCGGATTCCAGTCGCCATAGACATCGAACCAGCGATCGTCGAGCGTCACCCACTTGATGCCCATCTCCTTCAGCTTTGGAATCGTGCCCAGCATCTGCGCCGGCGTCACGTCGGCCTGGTATCCCCAGCCGCACCAGCTCACGTTGTAGGCTTCGCTCGACGGTTTCGGCAGTTCCCAGCCTTCCTTCTGCAGAACGCTCGACCAAATCCGCAGCGGCTCATAAAAATCGCCCGCAAACACCGAGACGAAACTGCGCGGAGTGGAGTAGGTCTCTCCCGGCTTCAGCGTGATGTTGGCGGCGTAGTCCACCTCGGTATTCACGCGGCCATCGGCGCCCACTTTTGCCGGGATCGCCGCGGAAATCGGAATCGTCTCCACGTGCCCGACCGCTTCGCCCACTTGCCGCGTCCAGAAAGCCACTACCGGAATCCCGCCACCGTAGCCGCCTTTGACCATTTCTCCCATGACGTTGGGCTGGGAGAAAGCCGGCGTCAGCTTCACGACATCGTCTTTTCCCCAGTCGTAGCTCGACCCATGAAATGACCACATTTCCCATGGATGTGCCTTTACTTCGTGCGCGTTCAAACGGCGCCGCTGATTCACGCTTTTTTCTATGACGACTTCGCTCGCGCCGGTGTTCTTGTATTCCACCGTGCTCAGCAGAATGTTCGGGAAATTGTCGTAGACTTCGAGCGCCAGCACGCGCTGCAAATTCGTCCCCGAGGGCCCGAGCGGACGCGCCGGAATCTCCACCCGCTTCCCCACTCCCATCTTTCCGATCGCTTCGTGCACCTGCGCCTGCTGGAAGTCGAGCGTGAAATGCACATCCTTGCCCCCGACCCGAACATAATCGCTGTCGGCTGGGGCGCCGACGATCGGCTCGTCCAGCGAAAGTTTCTGCCCATCCTTCAACAGAAATGCCTGCACATAACCTTCCGGCGTCACCTGAAACTCCGCCGCGCGCGTCGTCAGCGTCACCGGGCCGCCATCCTTCACCTCCACGTTGATTGTGGAAGGCTGAGTGGGTTCTGGCTTGGCGGTTGCCGTCTTAGGGCGGCAACTTCGAGCAAGCCGTCAGCATAAATATGAGAGCGAGCATGGTGCCGAGCATGGTTGCGATAGGGGCAGTCCCATTTTTGCGAGCGATCATAAAAGAACCTCTCTCCTTGATGTTCTACCTGATGTTCCAACTCCGCCGGGCTGCGCAACCGCGTCGGCGGGCTGCTCAGCCAGAATATCGCTATTGACAAACGCTATCAAACGAAAGTAAAAGTAATAGTTCGTAATAATACAATGGAAGCTCGCAATTCCAGCACCGGAATTTTCGCCGGGCCCAACCAGGCCGCCGGCGAACCTTCGCTATTAGCATCCAGGAGCCTCGCCATGCCCATCCGTTTTCTTCGCCTGCACACTCTCTCGGCCCTGTTCCTTTCTATATTCCTTGCGCTGGCCACACCGCTATGGGCGCAAAAAGATGCCGGAGCCATTGTAGGCCTGGTCCGCGACCCAAGCGGTGCCGTGGTCACGGGCGCCAAGGTCACTGTGACCGACGTCGATCGTGGCATGCATCTGGCGCTCACCACCAACGATGAGGGCCAGTTTGTCGCCAGCCCGCTCCGGATCGGCCGTTACAGTGTCACCGTCGAAAAGGAGGGATTCAAGAAGGCCGTGGCTGGCCCGGTGCAAGTGAACATCCAGGATCGTGTCGGCGTGGATCTGAAGCTTGAGTTTGGCATGGCGACGGAAGTGGTCACGGTCACTGGCCAGGCCCCGCAACTCGAAACCGAAACCTCGGAAATTGGCCAGCTGGTGGACCAGCGCCGCGTTAACGCACTTCCGCTGAACGGCCGTAACTACGCCCAGCTTGCCCTGCTGGGCGCGGGCGTATCTCCGGCGGAGCCGGGCTCGCGCACGGAAACCAGCGCCGGGTTCAGCTCCAACGGCGCACGTGCTCTGCAAAACAACTTCCTGCTCGATGGCATTGACAACAACGCCAACCTCGGCGACGTGCTCAACGGGTCCTCCTATGTGGTGCAGCCCTCGGTGGATGCCATCGCCGAGTTCAAGGTGGAGACCAATTCCTACAGCGCCGAATTTGGACGCGGCAATGGCGCCATCATGAACGCCGTCATTAAATCTGGCAGCAATCAATTTCACGGCGATCTTTTCGAATTCGTGCGCAACGAGAAATTCGACGCGCTGAACAGGTTCGATACTGCTCAGCAGCCCTACAAGCAGAACCAGTTTGGCTTTACCCTCGGCGGGCCCATCGTGAAGAACAAGACGTTCTTTTTCGGAGACTATGAGGGCTATCGTCTCCGCCATGCGCTTCCGCAGTTGGCGCAAGTTCCCAGTGCGCATGAGGAAGGCGGGGACTTTTCCGAGCTTTTGACGAATAATTACACGGGTAATACAGGGCCAATACCGGGAGTTCTCGATTGCGCCGGCAACCCAACCTACTACGGCGAGATTTTCGATGCGCGGCAGGCAGGCAGTTCCTGCGGCACTCCGATCGGCGGCTACGTTGGCGGTAATCCAGCCAACGGGCCAACCAATATCATTCCAACGAGTCTCATGGATAGTGTGGCCCAAAACCTGGTCGCTAACGGCAACCTCCCCGCGCCCAATGTCACTCTTAACAATGTCAATTACTTCCAATCTGATCCTAAGCAACGCGAGACGAGCGACAGGTTCGATATTCGCCTGGACCAGACTTTCAGCCAGAAGGACAATTTCTTTGTGCGCTTCAGTTTTGGCAACTCCAGCGATTTCCTGCCTTCGCCGTTTCAGACCGTGCTCGATGGCGGCGGCTTTGCCGATGGCTACAGCCAGAACAACTCCCGCGGCTTGGCGGCCAGCGAGATCCACAGCTTCCGTCCCGGTCTGATCAACGAGTTTCGCTTTGGCTTCAACACTCTGCACTCTCATCGCTTCAGCATCAACAGCAACGAAGACCTTTCAGCGACATACGGTTTTCAGGGAGTTCCTTTTACGGCCGGTTCCAACCTCGGCGGCCTGCCTTCGCTTACTTTCGGCAATGGCGATCAGGCCATCGGCAGCGCCACATTCCTGCCTGCCATCGAAAAGCAGTACAGTTATGTGCTCGGAGACAACCTGAACTGGGCGCGCGGGCGCCATGCCGTCAAGTTCGGGGGTGAATTGCGTTTTGAAGAGTTCACGCTTCTCGAGCCCGCCGCTGGCCGCGGCACATTGGGCTTCGGCAATGATTTCACCGACAATCCCGGCGCGATTGCAACCGGAGGCGATGCTTTTGCTACGTTCCTGCTGGGCATTCCCGATGGCGGCTCCATCACCGCCATCAACAATGTGGTCTATCACCGCCAGATTTATGCCGGTTATGCTCTGGATGATTTCAAGGTTACGCCTCGACTTACTCTGAACCTTGGCCTGCGTTACGAGTTCTTCAGCACAGTCAAGGAAGCCGGCAACAAACAGGGAACCTTCGATTTTGCCACTCAGTCCATCGTCGTTCCCAAGGGACAAGAAGCGCAGATGACCCCTACTCTTGGCACCGAGCTTCCCGTTTTGCGCACTGGCTCATCCGGCCTCATCCGTCCGGACTTTCATAATGTCGCGCCCCGCATTGGTCTCTCCTACCAGTTGACCGACAAACTGGTGCTGCGCAGCGGCTACGGCATCTTTTTCGGAGCCCAGGAAAGCGGCCCCTTCTCCAACCCCAGTCCGGGATTCAATCCCCCATTCTTTGCCTCGCAGTCCTTTAGCACGGCTTGTGGCGCGCCGGTGGCAAGCTGCGCGATCAACAACAGCAATGCGAATTTCAGCAACTACAACGTGCTCGGCGAAACCTTTGTGAACGCGTTGAATGATCCCAATACGCCAACCCTTTATTCGATCGACCCGCACCTGACCACTCCCTACACCGAGCAGTGGCACCTTGGGCTCGAGTACCAGCTTCCCGCCCAGACTGTTCTCGAAGTCACTTATGGCGGCTCGCACGGATCGAAACTCTATGGGTTCTACAACGGGAACCAGGCCGTCCTTGATCCCAATTTTCTAACCGATGCCATTGCTGCACGCCGCCCCGCGAACAACAATAATTGGCCCGGCGGCGCGGGCGGCCCTTGCAGTTTGACTCTGCCCGCCGATAATCCAGGCGCGTACTGCAATCCTGCGCTGAATACCATGATTGACACGCTGCGCTCCAACACTCGATCCAACTACAACTCACTGCAAACCCGTCTGGAAAAGCGCTTCAGCCATGGGTTGCAGTTCGAGGCCGCTTACACTTACTCCCACTCCCTTGACGACGCTTCCAGCGCCAGCCTTGGTTCGGCGAACAACGGAGATTTTCGCGATCAGACGAATCCCAATCTGGAGTATGCCAACTCCGACTTCGACATTCGCCACCGCTTTGTTTTGAGCTATATGTACGATCTGCCTTTTGGTCGCGGGAAACTCCTCGGCAAGAGCGCTTCCGGTGTTCTGAACCAGTTCATCGGAGACTGGCAGCTGGCAGGCATATTCTCCGCCGCCACGGGCAATTGGTATACCGTCAGCGATACCAACAACCCCGGCGGCGCCGATAGCGGCGGTACGGTGGCTTGGAACTCCGCACGCCCCAACGTTGTCCAAAATCCAAATGCCCATCCCTGCGTTGCCGGTACGCTGTTTAATACCTGCGCCTTTGATGATTCCGCGATCCAGCCGGGAACGTTTGGAAATGCCGGCCGCAACATCGTCTTGGGACCGGGGTACAAAACCTGGGACACATCGCTGGTCAAGCAATTCCCGGTGCATGAGCAGATGCACTTTGAATTCCGGGCGGAGGTCTTCAACCTACTGAACCATGTGAATTACTTATTTCAGCAATTTGGCGCGATCAGCGTAGAACCGACGTCGTTGGAGCTCGGCTCGGGCAGCTTAGGACAACCCCAGGCAGCCCGTAACCCGCGCGAGATCCAGCTCGCGCTGAAGTTTTATTTCTGATGAGAATTCCCGGAGGCAGGCCCGACATGATAAAGGGGATCGTAATGACGGCTCTATTCCTGGGTTTCGTCTCTGGATCAGAGGCGCAACAAACCGGCATCGGCTACAAATCCGCCGCCGATGCCGACAGCAAGAAGACCATTCTGCTCAAGGACTTTCAACCTGAGCCCGCGCTTCATGCCGCAGTGCACGAAATCCGGCGCGCGAAGTTTCCCGTGATCGATGTGCACACCCACACCAACGATGCCGCCGGCATTGGAGACCGAGTCGATCCCAAGGAAATGATCGCGCGCATGGATCGCCTCAACATCAAGGCCATTGTCATCCTCACCGGCATGTGGGGCGACAAACTCCAGGCCATCATCGACGATATGGTCAAGCCCTATCCCGGACGGTTCCTGGTGTTTACGCAGTTGGACTGGTCCAAGATCGACGATCCGAATTTCAGCCAACTCATGGTGCGCCAGATCGACGACTCCGTGGCCCGCGGCGCGCGCGGGCTGAAAGTTCTGAAGGAACTCGGCCTCGGCGTCCGCGATTCGAGCGGCAAGCTGATAACCATTGACGATCCGCGCCTCGACCCGGCATGGGAAGAATGCGGGCGGCTGGGCATCCCCGTGTTTATTCACGTGGCCGATCCGGAAGCGTTTTTTCATCCCATCGACGCCCGCAACGAGCGCTACGAGGAACTCATCGAGCATCCGGATTGGAGTTTCTACGGACCGCAGTTCCCTTCCCTGCCAGAGTTGATGGCCCAGCGCGATCGAATGTTCGCCAAGCATCCGCATACCACGTTCGTCGCTCTGCATTTTGGCAGCTGGCCGGAGAACCTGGACTTCGTCGAACAAACGCTGCAGAAATTTCCCAACGTGATGATTGAAACCGGGGCGCGCGAAGGAGAACTGGGACGCCAGCCGCGGCGGACACGCGAAATCTTCGTGAAGTATTCCGACCGCATCATGTTCGGCACCGACGAAGGCGCGGGAGAGGCAATGTACCAGAATTATTTCCGCTGGTTCGAGACCGAAGACGAGTACTTCCCTTACGCGCAATATCCGCTGCAAGGGCGCTGGATGATTTACGGCCTGGGCCTGCCCGATGAGGTGCTGGAAAAGGTGTATCACCGCAATGCGGAGGCACTGTTTGCGCGGTTCAAGGGTGCGAAACAAAGTGCCGCCAGCGGCATTGCTGGCAACAGTACGGACGGGATGCGCCCGGCCAAATAGCCCTTGACAATTTTGGCGGCCATCAACGAAAGTTACTATTCGAAACAAATCGAAACACCATGCCTTCGAACGGTCTGCTCAACGAAGAACGCCGCCGTGAAATCCTGGGGGTCCTGCACCGGGATGGACGCGTGCTCGTCAAGGATCTGGCCCGGCGTTTCCGGATTTCGCAGATCACCATCCGCAAAGATCTGGAGTTTCTCGACGGCCAGGGCGTTATCCAGCGTACCCACGGCGGCGCGCTGCCGGTGCAAGCCGGCGCGCTGCTCGATCCCACGCTGCGCGAGAAAGAGAAGCTCCATCGCAGGGAGAAGACCCTGATTGCCCACGCTGCGGTGCGCCTGGTGGAAGAAGGCCAGTCCGTGTTGCTCGATTCCGGAACCACGACGATGGCCATTGCCCGCGCCCTGAAAGACATGTCGCGGCTCACCGTGATCACCAACGCGATCAACATCGCGGCCGAACTGGCGGGCACGCACATTGAAGTGATCCTGACCGGAGGCATGCTGCGCAAAAATTCGTTTTCTCTCGTCGGTCCCCTGGCCGAGCAGACTTTGCGCCAGCTCAGCGCCGACGTCCTGTTCCTGGGCGTCGATGGCTTCGACACCAGGGCCGGCCTTTTTACTCCGAATTTGTTGGAGTCTGAAGTGAACCGGGCTATGGTCGCGATTGCCCGCAGGACAATTGCGGTCTGTGATTCGAGTAAGTTCGGCCGTCGCAGCCTGTGTAACATCATGCCGGTGGCGACGGTCCATGAAGTAATTACCGACAAGCAAATCCCGAAGCCGGATTTGCACGCGTTGAAAAAGGCAGGAATAAAGGTCACGTTGGTGTAAACGGAGTGAATCAGACCCCATGAAATCGGCAGAAATAACGGAGCAGGGCCAGCACACGCTGAGCGAGATCTTCTCCCAGCCCCGGTGCTGGAGCACATGTCTCGCAAAGTTGGCAGCCAGCGCGGAGTTGCGTACGGCCGCTCAACTCGCGCAGCCCGGAGCGGAATGGGTCTTTGTGGGCTGCGGCACCAGTTACTATCTCGCGCAGGCTGCGGCGGCGAGCTTCAACTATCTCCAACTGCCGGCGCGGGCCGTCGCCGCTTCTGACTTACTGATGTATCCCGCTTTAACTCTGCATGCCGGACGAACTTATATTCCGGTTGTGATCTCGCGTTCCGGCCGCACGTCGGAGGCAGTCCGAGCCGCGCAGGTGCTGGAGAAAGATAACAATCTGCGCACCATCGCCATCACCTGCGCCGACGGGCAGCAACTGGAGTCCGGGTGCAGCGTGACGTTGAAGCTGCTCGATGCCGACGAGCAAAGCACGGTTATGACGCGATCGTTTACTTCCATGTTGCTGGCGCTGCAATACCTGGGGGCGGCCGTTTCTGGCGATGATGCCTTCCGCCGCGCATTGATCGAACTGCCACAACAGGTCGAGCCCCTTCTGAAAGACGTTCCACAGCGTCTGCGGTTGTTTGCCGCTCGCAGTTTTTCGGATTTCGTTTTCCTGGCGCAGGGCCCACTGTTCGGCATCGCCTCGGAGTGCATGTTGAAGGTGACCGAATCCTCGTGTTCCTATGCCCAGGTATTTCATTCTCTCGAGTTCCGGCATGGTCCGAAATCCATTGCAAGCCCGGAAACTCTGATCGCGTTTCTTATGTCGGAAACTTCCTGCGGCGCGGAAGTCGAGTTACTCGAAGAAATGAAAGCTCTCGGCGCGGCCACCATGGTAATTGCGAATCGCGTCGATAACCGGGCTCAGCGTGCCTCTGACTTCGCCATCGACCTTGGCCTCCAGGCGCCCGAGTACGCGCGCCCCGCGGCCTTCGCGATTTGGGGTCAACTATACGGCGTTTACTACGGGCTCAAGAAGGGGCTCAATCCCGACTCGCCGAAAAACCTGACGCGCGTGGTCGAACTCGCGGACCGCTAAGTCAGCGGTTAGCACTTGGCACTTAGTACTTAGCAGTTAGCGCCAGAGGTCTGCTCCATGTCCAAGCTCGATATCGCGATCGTTGGGGAGATCAACCTTGACCTGATCCTCTACGGCCTGCCCGAGCAAATGCCCACAGAACGCGAACTGCTGGCCAGCGGCTTCACCATCACATTAGGCAGTTCTTCGGCCATCCTGGCGCACAATCTCGCCGCTCTTGGCACCCGCGTGGGGTTCGTCACCGAGGTCGGCGACGATTCTTTCGGAACCCTCGCAATGGAACGCCTGCGGGAACGCGGTGTGGACTTGGCGGGCGTCGCGCTTGGCGTCAAGTCCGGCGTAACGCTCATCCTGCCCCACGAAACCCGGCGCCATATTCTCACCTATCCGGGCACAATCTCCGAGTTGCGCTTTCAGGATATCGACCTCGACTATCTGGCTTCCGCGCGCCACTTCCACATGTCGTCGCTGTTTTTGCAGCGTGAGCTGTTGCCGCATGTCCCCGAACTTTTTCGGCGGATGAAGTCCGCCGGCCTGACCACCTCGCTCGACACCAACGACGATCCCGACGACCGCTGGGGAGTAGTTCTCGACGAGATTCTGCCGCACGTGGACATCCTGCTGCCGAACGAACGCGAAGCGATCAAGATGTCCCGGGCTGATGACGTGGAAACGGCGCTCTCGCGGCTCGCACAAAAGGTGGAAACCGTCGTGGTCAAAATGGGCGCTAGCGGAGCGGTGGCGATTCGGGATGGGCGCCGATTCAGCGCACCCGCCGTGCCCGTAACGGTGATCGATCCGATTGGCGCAGGTGACAGTTTCGACGCCGGGTTCCTCCATCAATTTCTGCGCGGAGCCGATCTCCCGAGGTGCCTGGCCTACGGAAACCTGTGTGGAGCATTCTCCACCACCGACTGTGGCGGCACAGAAGCCTTCCGCGACGCCGCCCAAATGCAAGAATTTTTTCGCCGCCACGACACCAGCGATCAAGCGAAATAGATTGGCGAAGTCCTTTGTCCAAGAAGAAGAAAAGGTTGCGCCTCCCGAGGAAGGCACAACCTTGGTTGAAACATCCTGCGTTGCGAGTTACTGGCAGCTATTGAACTTGAACGAGACGACGTGGGACTGCCAATTGTACCCACCGTTGCTGTATTCTTGCGTGTACCAGAAGGTGCAATCGTCCGTGGGATCCACGCTCATCGAGCTGTAATCGCCCCAACGATTGACGGCTCCCTGTACGTGTGTTCCTTTATGAGCCAACTTGTGGCCTTCCAGCTTGTTCAATTTATCGGTCGGCAGGCGGCCGGTAAACCAAATGCTCGGATCTAGCGCCGTGGTGTTGTCAACGCTGAAGCCCAACGCGATGTCACCGTCCTTGTCCATGGCCAGGCTGCCCATCCAGTAGTTGTCGGTCTTGTTCTGGTAAGTTCCGGCCTGGTAGAGCGAAAAGCTGCCTCCCGGAGGAGTAGAGCGCAGTTCATACCAACGCTCGGCCGAGACGGCCGTGGAGCCTGCGCCCGCAGCCACGGAATGAGAGAATACCATCGCCTCGTGGTCCCCGAAGTTGCGATAAGCGTTGCGGAACATCATGCGATCGCCGAGCCCGTCCAGCAGACCTCCGCCCTTAGGCTCGGGAATGCAGGCCCCGCCGCCACCGCCGCAGAGCTGCGCGTACGCCGGGACAGTAATGGTGTGCGGCCCGGTGAAGGTAGAGTTCTTGGGGACGGTAAAGTCCACGTGGAAGTCGTACTCCTTAATCGTGGTGTTAGAGTTTCCGAGCTCCACGTAATGGTTGGGAGCGCCGCTGGGAGGCAGGGTGCTGCCGTCCACGTCGGAAGGCAGGAATCCCATATCCGAACTATTGGGGTTGAAGCAGATCATGGCTGCGGTCTTGCCGGCGATCATGGCTGTGCGATCCATGGCACAGGGCTCGCCGTCACCCGGGCCGAAGTAGTTAAAGGCCAGGTAATACGCATCCGGCCAGACTGCAAGTTTTGGGTAGTCGGGCAGGCCGTTGAACGTGTACGAGTAAAGGTTGTAGGCGCCGGTCGCATCGTCGGTTTGAGAAACAGCAATGCAGATCTGGTAGCTGGTCGAGTACTCCAGTTGTTCCAACAGCCAACGGTTCGCCAGTTTGTCGAACAGCACCACCGGATCGCCTCCGTTGCCCGACTCGCACTGGCCGCCAAATCCCTTCCAGATGCTGTTAATGAGCAGCGGTCCTACCTGGATCTTGCCGGTGCTCTTGTTGTAAATGCTAAAGGCGAAGTTGGTGATCAGAAAGAACTGATTGTCGCCAACCGCCCCGTTGGTGTCGGGCGGAATAACGCCTCCGGCCTGTTGGCCGTTCATGCCGTCGAAATTAAAGCCGAGGGTGATGGCCAACTCGGGCACGCTCTCAGAGCTGTCTTGAATGACCGGATCCGGAATGTGATAGATCTTGGTCATATGGTTTGGGGTTTCGTGCTCTTTACGCACAATCCAGCCGTGGAACGCCGGCGGCGGAGTGGTCTTTGCAGTCTCACTGAGGGGCTGCGAGACCACGAACTTGTCTGGTTGGATTACGAACGGTTGAAGTTGCTTGTTTCCGGCAAAAGCCGGAACGATGAGTAGTAGCAGCCATGTTCCTAACAGCAAGCAAGGGTGGCTCGCTGCGCGTCGAATCTTCATGAATCCTCCTCAAGATTGAAAAACACTTCCCGTGCAACATGCATGTTCAGTGCGCGGAGAATGGAACAATGGCCTTCGTTCGCTCCTCCAGGGGCAAGCACAGCGAACCTGCGTGATACAACCACTTACGAAATTTTCAGGTCATCCCGGCCCGGCAAAGGGGGAGGTGCCGCGACCCTGGCCTTAATCGGAGTTTCCTTTTGACTTCGAAAACGAAGAGGATTATACCCCAAAACGATCTCCAGTAGTAGGTCGCGGCGCTTGGAAAACACTGGCCGCGGATAGCCCTCTGCGTTAATTTTCCGTTAAATTCGCCCCATCCAAATTGACCGGGCTGCAGGGCGGCTTTAAGCTGCTGAGGTTATGAGCAAAGCGGATCTCGATCAATTGCGCGTTGCCTACAAAACGGCGGTCGATGAATGGGTTGACGCCATCCGCGCGGAAGAAGCGCTAGCCACTCCCGACCATTCCATGATTGCCATGGAGCAGTGGGATGCCGCCCACTTCCGGGAGCACGACGCACACACGAAAGCCACGGAAGCGCGCGAAGCCTACAAGAACGAGCTTCGTGGCGTGAACTATGGCATCTAGTGCCGCGACCGCGTGATTGTTACTGCTGCCGATCGAAGCTTGTTGGTGGAGAGCCGGGCGTCCCTGCCCGGCCGCCATACGACTGGAGGGGCAAGACGCCCATCCCTCCACTGTATGGCGAATCGCGCGGTCACGGTAGACCGATGCTGCCGAGGACTCGAACAAGAGGCGCTTCCCTTCATCAGTCGCAATCGCGCGCCAACACTTCCTAAGTTACAACTTTCGAATTACCATCCAGGCGATGACCTCTCGCCTCGGACAATGCCTGCGCGATCCACTTTTTCTCTTGTGTGTGACCGCGGGGCTGCTCGCTTTCGTGGTGCAATCGGGCGAATTGGGGACAGCCGATACCATGCATCGGCTGCAAACCACACACTGGCTCTGGACCGCGGAGCCGCAGGTCTTCCCCAACGAGTATCCCGAGTTTGGCCTGCGCGGCCGTGGCGGCCGTCTTTATAGCTGGTATGGCATCGGCCAGTCGCTGCTCATGCTGCCCGCCGATCTCCTGGGCACGTGGATGGAGCGCTGGCCTGTCTTCTCCGATTACAGCGACGACCCTGCCGTGCGCAGCATTGTGGTCAGCTGCCTCACCAGCATTCTGGTGAACATTCTCACCGCGCTCGTCGCATTCCGTTTGCTCAGCCAGTTGCGCTTTGGCATGAAAGAGTCAGTGGCCGGCGTGCTGGCGTTGCTGTTCTGCACCACCCATCTCCACTACACGCAGAACATGATGGAGAACAACTACATCATGTTGCTGACGCTTACTGGCTTTTCCTTTCAGTACGAGTGGCTGCGCACCGACAGCCGGCGGGCGCTTTTCATCGGCTCCGGCGCGCTGGGGTTGAACCTGCTTACACGTCTCACCACCGGTTTGGATCTTATCGCGGCGGGGATCTTTGTCTTACTCGCGCTTTGGTTCGAAGGTGCAGGGTTCGAAGGAACAGGGTTCGAAGAAACACGGTTCAAAAGAGCGCGCGCCCGCCGCTTGTGGCGGCGTCTCCTCGCCTACTGCAAAATCGCCGCCCCCGTCTACTTATTTTTTCTCGTGCTCGATCGCGCCTACCAGTTTTACCGCTTCGGATCCTTTACCAATACCTATGTAGCCGCATTCGCCCGGGAATATCGCCAGCGCGATCCTTCGTTGCCCGCGAACTTTCCCTGGAGCACGCCCTTTCACATCGGTGTTCTCGGCGCGCTGTTCCAGCCGGAGAAGTCCATTTTTCTCTTCGATCCTCTTCTCGTGCTGGCAATTTTCCTCCTGGCATGGCTGTGGAAGCGCCTGACTCCAGAGGTGCGCGCCTATGGGGCGGCCACTCTTCTCCTGTTGCTGGCCTATATCTGCTTTTACGCGAGATACACCTACTGGAGCGGCGACTTTGCCTGGGGCGACCGCTATGTTTCTACCGCCGTCGAACTGGTGACACTCGTCGCTCTGCCGCTGCTCATGCGCTATCGAGAAGCTTTGGGAAAAACCATCTGGCGCGCGGGATGGGTACTGACCGTAGTCAGCCTGATGATTCAGTTAGCCTCGCTCGCCTTCTGGTTGCCGCTGGAAATCTACCAGATGGAGACCTTCGGACATCCGACCTTCGTGATCGCCCTGCGTTTCAAGAACATCGTCGCCTTCGCTTTGGGCAAGATGGACGCCTGGGGCCTGAACACCGAGGCCATGGCATGGGACCAGTGGGATTGTGTTCACGTAACCACGTGGAATTTTCTGCCGTTTCTGTTGCGCCGCGTCGGGGCAGCGCCGGCCTGGGTGGTGAATTTGACGCTGGCCATCTGGCTCGCCGGCATTGCCGCACTGGGAACGGTTTTGCTGCGGTTACGAAGCAGCCTGCAAACGGCCGCGTGAGGGCAAGAGAAAACAGCGCTGATATGCTACAATACTTACAAGAGTTACACGTGGGAGATTGCCATGCGGTCAACCCGTTCGATAGTCATCAGCATGCGCCTGCCGGCGGCGAGCGAAAAGCGTCTCAAACGCATGGCGAAGCGGCATGGATGGACCTCCAGTGACGCCAGCGCGCGTTTGGTCGAGGAAGGCTTGCGCCGGTCGGAATTTGGCTTCATCGACTTTCGAGATTCGCCCGCGGGCCGGCAAGCCTGCCTGCAGGGGAGCACGCTCGCCGTATGGGAGGTCGTGCTGCTCGTCCACAGCTATAAGCAAGATGTTTCGGCCGTAGCGCGGCATCTCAAGTGGCCGGAAGTGAAAGTCCAGGCCGCGGTCAACTATGCGGAGGCGTTTCCCGAAGAAATCAATGAGGCGATGGCTGAGAATGCGGCGGCGGATTTTGAAATGCTGAAGCGCATGTTGCCTCGGGCCGCCGCATTCGCTCCCAGGAAAGCCGCGAAAAACGGAAATGCTCAAGCTTCTTCTCGATGAGCACATCTCACCCGACGTGGCGAATGGCCTGCATCGCCGCAATCGCGCGATAGAGGTTCGCTATCTGGTGGAATGGGAAGATGGGCGCTTTTTGGGACAGGAGGACTCCGCCTGTTTGCGAGAAGCCGCCGCCCAGGGATTCACCCTGGTTACTTATGACCGGAGGACGATTCCTCCTCTGCTCAAAACCTGGGCGGAAGAAGAGCGAACCCACGGCGGCGTGATTTTTGTGGACGAGAGAACAATTTCGCCCGCGGATATCGGCGGTTTGGTCTGGGCCTTGACCAGACTGGCAAGAGAAACCGGCAATTGGGACTGGACTAATAGGATCTATTTCCTGGGGCGGCGCTCTTAGCCGCCCGTGGTGCAAGTAAGATTTGTATCAGGGTATGCCTTTAGGCATACCATAAGTGCCGTGTTATGGAGCGCCTTCAGGCGCTGGCCCTTGGCGCCGGAGTTTCACCACAGACTGTTAGGAGGTCTCTGCCGTGCCATTCAGTCGCAGGAACGATTTGGGGAGGACGCGCGTATTTCCGGCGCAATCCGGTCCACAGCGATCCGCCACGGGACGGCGACAAGTGGCGTCGATCACTCCAACTTTGAACAACTTCTGGTAGTGTTCTAACCGGACCGGGACGGGGAATATCCGCCCCCTGGAAGCGAAATATATGTCAACCCCTGAACACGAACGGCGAGAATGCCCGCGAGTCAAGGTGAGCGTTCCGGTGGAACTGTGCATAGAGAATAGCGAGTTCCCTATCCGCGGAGTGACGGCAGACCTCAGCCTCAGTGGCTGCTATATGGAGACTATGTTTCCGGTTGCCATCGGCACCACTATGGAGCTCAAGCTGCAAGTGGACGGCACACTGCTGGTTCTGGCCAAAGTCGTCACCTGCGATCCCCAGGTCGGCAATGGGATACATTTCACCAAAATGCTTTCCGAGGATATTGAGGAACTGCGAGCATTTCTGCAGGCGCAGACGACCGCGTGAACGGCTGCTTAAGTTCTACTTTCCCTGCAACGATTTTATGTAGCTGGTCAGATTGGCGATGCGCTGTCGAACCACCGTGTCGGAGTGCGGGATCAAAGATGAGAATGCTGGACCCCACATCGGCATGTCTTTCGAACCATGTGCGACCACATCCCCTCCCAGACGAATGACATTGGAGACGTGCGCAGATGGGAAGCTTCCCCGGTTTCGTTTTGCAAGCGTGGTGAGATCGGTAGGCGGCGCCTTCAATGCCGGAACTGCCGGGCCAGCGCCCTTCGCATCTTTACCATGACAGACAGCGCAGTACTCCACGAACATCGCCTGACCCGATTCCGCTGGGGCGGGCCTGATCGGACCGCTCTTAATCGCAGGCTTCTGAGCTGTCCCCAAGGCGGCAAGTCCAAGCAAACCGGAAACGACCAGGAGAAAACGCATCGCCCACCTCGTGAGCATTATGGCCCTCACGCCCACTCCTGGGCCAAAAGTCTTTTTCCCAACATTTGCAGGAACGCGATGATGTGCAAACCGACGGTTTTCGCGGACTGTCTCTTCCATCAACGCACGAAAGTCTCTGCCTCCCGAAGTGAGCACTCTTGCTCAGACGAATGGCCGGCGGAGTGCTAGCGTCGAGCTGTGCTCCAAACCAAGTCGCCGAGGAGCCCAAAAACCGCTTGCCGCTCGGCAGGAGCGAGCTATGGTGAAGCGAACTGCACCAATCCGGGTCGTTTCTCTTATCGTATTGGCCGCTTGCGGCGCCATGTGCCAGAAACGTCCTTCCGCTGACCTGCTTCCGGGATTACAACTTGACGGCTCAATCTCACCCGAAGTGCAGCGTCAGGAGATAAGTACCTGGAGATCGCTTCCCGATGCTCCGTCGTCGGTACAGCCTCCATCACAAGCAGAGAGATTTCACGCCTTGGTCAATGAAGCGCGTTCGCCTTCAACCCAGGGCGCGGTTGACGCGGGCGCGATGCGCGGAACAGAGCTCGGACTGCAGCCCCGCTTAATTGCTCCCCATAAAGCGGCGTTTACTCAAGAAGGGTCCAGCAACTTTGTGGGTAAGTCCACGTATCCGCCGTTGCTCAAGCCGGACCCACGCTATTACGCTTCGATGAGCAACAGCTTTATGGGGCGGGCCTCCTACGCGGCTTCGCGCATTTTTGTCACGCGCGACGACTCCGGAAAAGGGAGGCTGAACACTCGGTACTTCCTCGGCGTGCTGTCATCGGTCGCTATGCACGCCGCCTACCGTCCCTATTGGGCGCGATCTACTTCGAATACCTTCAACAATTTTGGTTCGACGATTGGCAGCGGCGCGGGAAGTAACCTCTACCACGAGTTTGGCCCTGGCTTCCAGCAAATGGTGAAGGGCCACCTGCCGAAGTTCCTGTCCAGGGTTGAAGATCGCATCACCCACGCCCAGACCCCGAGGGATGCCGGCTCCTCAGCCAGCCCATAATCCGCCACCCATAAAAAGTACCCTCTCACGGTCGCCAGTGTCCTAACGCTCCTGACCTGCCCGGCGCTACTGTGCTCTCGTCGAAAACTTGGTGTTCATCTAGCCACTCACAAATACCGCATAACCAAAGAGACAGGTGCGCCAGGGGAAGTCAACAGGAAAGGCTATATGAGGGGCAGTGGTCGGTTCCCTATCGCAGTCCTTTTGCTTCTTCTGGTGAGCGCGTTCGTGTTCCCGTTAGCAGAAGAATCCAACATAAATAGCAGGAGGTTTTCACTATGAGTAAGGCTGTTCCAAGAGAAGAAATGCTTAAGAGGTTTCGTGCAAAGATCAAGAAGGGCGAACCCATCATTGGTGGCGGCGCTGGAACCGGCATCTCCGCCAAGATGGCGGAGGCTGGCGGCATTGATCTCCTTATCATTTACAACTCCGGCAGATACCGTATGGCTGGCCGCGGCTCATTGGCCGGGTTGCTAGCCTATGGCGATGCCAATGGCATTGTGCTCGACATGGGGCATGAGGTGATTCCAGTCGTAAAGAAGGTTCCGGTCCTCGCCGGCATCAACGGCACCGACCCGTTCCGTCTGCCGGATGTTTTCCTGGAAGAAGTAAAGCGGAACCAGTTCAGTGGCGTGCAGAACTTTCCGACGGTTGGCCTGATCGATGGCAACTTCAGAAAAAACATCGAAGCCACGGGAATGGGCTACGACAAGGAAATCGAATGGATTCGCATTGCCCACGAATTGGACCTGTTCACCTCGCCGTACGTTTTCGACGAGAAGCAGGCCGTGGACATGGTGAATGCAGGCGCCGACATGCTGGTAGCACACGTCGGGTTGACCACCGCCGGATCGATCGGAGCGGGCGTGGCCCTCTCGTTGAATGATGCTGTGGACACGGTGAAGGCCATCCTCAAGGCAGCCAAGCAGGTCCGCAACGACATCATCGTGCTCTGCCACGGAGGCCCGTTCGACGAGCCCGGTAACGTTCATAAGGCGCTCTCCATGATGCCAGGAATTGCCGGCTTCTTCGGCGCTTCCAGCGTGGAAAGACTGCCCACCGAACGCGCCATCAAGGAGCAGGTCGAAGCCTTCACGAAAATTTCACTGAAGCACTAATGCTTCCATCCGGGAGACGCATCATTCCGATGCGTCTCCCGCAGTTAGCATGCTAGTTATCATGCAAGAAGCTATCTCATAAATCGTTTTGGGATAGGGCACGGCTTCAGCCGTGCCGCCAGGGCCAGCAAAGACGCGGGCCCCTGAGGGATGCGCCGTCCGACCTGAAAGGCATTTTTGAAACACGCTCTAGGTATTACGGGATACCCATGTGGATTGATGTAGCGCTTGACCATACTTCCGCCCAGAACCAGCGGCCCGGGTTGTGGATCGCGGTGGATGTGCTGCGGGCCACTTCGGTCATGACCACTTTCCTCGCCGAGGGTGGAAAATCTATCTATCTGACCGGCGACGTGGAGGAAGCACGCGCTTTGCAGCGGCAGTTCAACTTGCTAGCCATGGGCGAGCAGGGTGCGTTGCCGATTCCAGGCTTCGATTTCGACAACTCGCCATTAGCATTGCTCCGGGCGAAGGACCGGATTCAGGGCAGGAGCGTGGTTCACACCACCTCCAACGGCACCAAACTGGTGAAGTTGCTCATGTCGCTGGGCGGAGTGGTATTAGCCGGCAGTTTCCTGAACCTGAGCGCATGCGTCTCCAAAGCCGCCGATCTGCTGTCGAAAGGTAGCTTGCCGGCGCCCGACCCAGCGCAAGCGGTGCGCGGAAATATCAGCGACGGCCGCAAGCTTGCCGACTCCGGAACCGGAATTGTAGTGGCGTGCGCGGGACGAAGAGGCATGCCGATTCTTGACGACACCTATCTAGCGGGGGCCTTAGTCAAGCGTCTGCGCGCCTTGCTGCCCGATGCCGAAGTCGGAGACGGAGCATTGATTGCCCAGGCCGTCAGCGAGGCGCTTCCCGTAGACGTAGCGTTTCGCGAGAGCGAGAGCGGCCTGGTTATGGCCGAGCTCGGTTTGCAGGAAGAAATTTCCTTCTGTGCCCGCGTCAACGTGTATTCCTGCGTTCCGCAGGCGAGCATCGAGGGAGGACATCTGGTGATGAAGGCTTAGAAGGACTTAGTAGGAAGAAAATCGTGCACCACCGTTCCCAAACCAAATCTTCATACAAAAGAGGTAATGCTATGCCGAAAACCGTATTACTTGTAGGCGCCATGGATACAAAAGGCGAAGACTTTTCGTATGTTAAACAACTAATCGAGCAACAGGGCGTGAAAACCCTGGTCGTAGATTTCGGCGTACTCGGAGAAGCTACCGGCATCCACGCTGATATTTCCCGCGGCGAAGTTGCCCAAGCCGGCGGCGGCGATCTCAAGGCCATGCAGGCGGAGCAGAAGAAAGACTACTGCATGGAGACCATGACCAAAGGCCTGACCAAGGTTGTCCGGATGCTCTATGACGAAGGCAAAATCGATGGCATTCTGGGCATGGCAGGCAGTGGAGGCACCTCCATCGCCAGCGCGTCCATGCGGGCGCTGCCCGTCGGCTTCCCCAAGCTCATGGTGAGCACCGTAGCCAGCGAAGATGTTTCCGCCTATGTGGGCACCAAAGACATCATGATGGTCTCCTCGATTGTCGATGTGGCCGGAATGAACCGCATCAGCAAGCTCGTCTATGCGAATGCTGCCGGAGCCATTGCTGGAGCCGTGAAACAGGAGCGTCCGAAAATCGACGAGCGCCGGCAGGTCATCACCGCCAGCATGTTCGGCAACACCACCAAGGCTGTCGACCGCGCCAAGCAGGTCCTGGAAAAAGAGGGCTACGAAGTTCTGGTCTTCCACGCCACCGGCACTGGCGGTAAGGTAATGGAAGGATTGATCGAAGACGGCCTGGTCAATGCCAACTTCGACTTCACCACCACCGAGTTGGCGGACTACGTATGCGGCGGCGTGATGTCGGCTGGCCCCGATCGCCTGATGGCGGCTGCGAAAAAAGGCATCCCCACCATCATCGTTCCGGGCTGCGTCGATATGGCGAACTTCTGGGGCGTGGAGACCATGCCTCCCAAGTACCAGTCGCGGAAACTCTACAAGTGGAACCCGAACGTGACCCTCATGCGCACCAATGTCGAGGAAAATACGAAGATCGGCGAACTGATCGCTCGCGCGGCGAATGCGCATACCACCGCTGAGGTCGCCATTCTTATTCCCTTGAAAGGTGTCTCCATGCTGGATAGCCCCGGCGGCGAGTTCTGGGATGTTGAGGCCAACCAGGCATGTTTCGACACCATTAAGAAGCTGGTGAAAAAGGGCATTCCGATCATTGAGATCGATGCCAACATCAACGACCCAGTGTTTGTCAACAAAACTGTCGAGGTCCTGCTGGGAATGATCAAACACGCAGCGAGCAAAGGCAAGCTGGCAAAGGCCTGATCCTATCTCTTGAGCTTGTACGGTGGAGAGACGGGCGCCTAGCGAGCCTGCCCTGAGTCGAAGGGTCCAGCCAGGCGGCAACGCCCGGCTCTCCACTCTACTGGCCAGAACGCTCCGTGATGTACTTGTAGCACTTGATCACGTTGGTCCGCTGGATGTAGTCCATCGACTCATCTTGCCCGATGTCAACCGGATAACGGCTCTTGAAGTTGATCCTCTCGATGCACTCGTCCTGGCTCCAGCCCTTGGAGATTCCCGCGGCAACCGCGCCGATCCATTCATAGATGAACCCAATCTGCACCTTCAGGTAATCCTTGGTGACGACCGGGCCGTGGCCGGGAACGATGTGATCCACGTCCAGCGTCCCGAGGAATTTCAATGAGGCGACGAGCTGGTCGATGTCGGCCGAGTGCAGCCACATCTGGCAGTTCGCAAAAATTGTGTCGCCAACGAAAACCACTCTTTCCTCAGGAACGTAAACGCAAATCTGCGATGGCGAATGTCCCGGAGTGAAGTATAGCTTAAAAGTATGATCGCCGAGCTTGAGCGACATCCGGTCGCTGAAAGTAATCGCGGGTGGGTTGAAAACATAGTCCCTCTGCGGCGGCATCAAGTGCAAAGCTCCGGGATCCTGCCGCTTGATGACATCGACGCTGTAGTCGTAAGCGTTCATGTCGCCGGGAACCTGCCAGAAGATCTCGTGCAGCTTCTCGTGGCCGATGACCGGGCATACGCCCGCGAACCAATGATTCCCGAAGATATGGTCGATGTGCGCTTCGGTGTTGATCAGGTAACGGATCGGCCCTCTCTGCAAGGCAAACTCTTTCATCTCCAGAAGGGTCGTAAGCCATTGCGCGGTGTCGATGAACACCGAGCCTTCTTTTGTAAACACGATGCTCGGATTGCACCCGCGGATCTTGGTCGTCGTAAATACGTTCTTCGTAACCTGTTCCAATGCGGTTGCGGCCGTTACTGTCATAAGCGGACTCTCCTTTTTCGACTCTTCACCGGAACGCGCAAATCCGCGTGCAGCGCCGCTTCCCGCCAGTGGACCATGGGCAGGCCCGGAATAGGAACGCGGAAGCTCGGAATGCGTTTCTCTTTGAGCGCGCCGAGGTAAACCGTGCGCAGATCGGAACCGCCGAAGGTGACGCTGGCCATCCAGGGAGCAATGCCTTGGCCGGTGGCAAATAATACCTCTTCGGTTACCTGACCTGCGAAAAACTGTTTCTCCAGCGCTGCTACTTTCTGCGGATCGCCCTCGTCGAGCAGGATCTTCAGTTCGCCTTCCGGTGTAAGTACAAACAGCTTGTCGGAGTACACCATAGTTCCCCAGAGGTTGCCATAGCTGTCGAAGGCAATGCCATCGGGCCATGCGCCCTTGCCGAGATTCGTTGGACCGAAGACCTCCCGCCCAGAGAACTTGCCGTTCCGATCCACCCGCAATCGGCTGACGCATCCGCCGGTCGTCTCGACCACATACAGCCATTCTTCTTTCGCGTCGAAGCGAATCTCATTGGTAAAGCGGAAGCCGTCGGCAACGATGTGAAACTTGCCATCAATGTAGCGCGCGATGTAACCGTCGGGAAGATCGGTGCGTAAAGCATGCATCCAATTCTTAATTCGCGTGGTGACGGTAATCCAGATGCGATCCTCGGAATCGCGGAGCACAAAGTTCACTTTCCCGATCGGCTCGCCGTCAATGCTGTCGGCGAGCACGCGGGTTGAGCCATCGCGGGTCATGATTTCCAGGCAATCGGTGCCAAAGTTTGAAATCAGGATGTCGCCATTCCTGGCGAAGGCCAGGCCGTTGGGCAGGGTTCCGGTCAGGTACTGGGTGGCTTCATCGGCAGCCTTGCCAAAGTCTGCCGAATGCTTTTGCGTGATGATTGTCTGCGTGCCATCCGGACTGATTTTGGCGACGCCGCCACGCGCGTCAGCCGCCCACAGTGTTCCGTCGGGCTCGGCGAGAATGCACTCCGGACGCTGGAGATCGTGGCCAACGTATTGAATTTTGGATTTGTCGATTTCGAAATCGAGGATGGGATTGCGCTTCATGGGACCTCCCGGTTTTGGCTTGCCAGTGGAGAGCCGGGCGTCCCCGCCCGGCTGACGGGCGAGGACGCCCGTCGCTCCATCGTAATCAGTGAATCGTCCAACCGCCGTCCACAAACAAGATATGTCCGACGACCTGGGCCGCCATCGGACTGCAGAGAAAGAGGGTCGCTCCCACCAGGTCTTCCGGCTGATTCCAGCGGCCACTGGGCAACTTTTCTTTTGTGACCCACTCTTTGTATCCAGGTTTCTCGATAATCGGCTTGCGCGAGGCCGTCTCGGTAATGCAGGGAGCGACGACGTTCACGACGACGCCCTGACTCGCCCACTCCAGCGACATGGCACGCGACAACTCGTGTACGTCAGCCTTGGCGCCGCAGTACACAACGCGGCCTTTCCAGGCGGAGACGGCAAAGTTCGACCCGATATTGACGATCCTGCCACCGCCTTGCGGGATCATGACACGGGCCGCAGCCTGACACGCAAAGAATGTGCCTTTCACGGTTGAATCGACCGTCTTGTCGTAGTCCTCTTCCGTTACATCCAAGGCCGGACCGTTGCACGTCCAGCCGGCGCTATTTACTAGGATGTCCAGCCGGCCGAAGCTCTGCACCGCTTTGTTGACCATGGCGCGAACCTGATCGACCTTGGAGATGTCGGTAAGCGCGATCACCGCCTTGCGGCCCAGGGCTTCAATTTCAGCCTTCACCTCTTTGAGCGCTTCCTGATGCAGCGCCGGATGCTCGGCGAGCACGAGGTGAGCACCCGCTTGTGCGAAGCCGAGGGCGATGGCACGTCCGATGCCTTGCGATGGGCCGGTCACGATGGCGATTTTGTCCTTTAGTTGAAAGCTCGAATAATCAGCGCCCATAAATCCTCCAAGAAGCAGAAACCACAATCCTGGCAGGCAGTATCGTAAATCAATGCCGCTCGGCGGAACAGGATTGCGAAGCAAGAAGGATAGCGTAGAGAGCGCGCCATGGAGTTAGGACGCCGCATGACGATAGTCGGTACTTTTTATGGATCAGGCAGAGCCCCCCGTGCATCCCATCAGAAAGTATCCGACCCATAAAAAGTACCGACTATGGCTGGGCTGCGTCCTACCACCTCTGGCACCCTTCGAGCTATCGATATTACAGTAGCCTGCGGCCGTCATGCGGATCCAAGAAGAGCTCCGCAGCACGATGCCGCCGGCGACCATGGCGAGGGCTCGAAAGCAAGGAATAAAATGGCAATCCGTGTGTCCAACCCCGATGCTGCGGCTCCCCAGCAGGAGTCAGCCGCGAAGTTCGTGAAACGCCTTGCGCAACTCAGCAAAGAGATGGTCGAGGAATGCGGAGGCAAAGCTGCCAACCTGGGCGAACTCACGAAGCTGAGCTTGAATGTCCCGGACGGATTCAGCGTTCTCGGAAATTCGTATTACCACCATCTGGAGGCGAACCATCTCCGCGAGCGCATCGACGCCATCGCGGCCACGCTGAGTGCGGAGAACTACCAGGACTTGGAATGCAAAACCCAGTCTATCCGGGATTTGATCATGGAAGCGCCCGTACCGCGCGAGATTGAAGACGAGATCGCGTCCAATTACCGCAGCCTTTCGCAAGGACAAGGAGACGAGGCTTTCGTTGCCGTCCGCTCATCCGTCGCCATCAAGGACTCTCCGATCTCATCCTTTCCCGGGCTGATGGACACTTTTCATTACGTCAAGGGTGCCAGCAACGTCGTCGCGAGAGTCAAAGACGTTTGGGCGTCGGTCTGGTCAACGCGCGCGGCCTTTACCCGCATCACGAAGCACCTGGAGCACAACAAGGCGGTCATTGCGCCCACGGTTCAACTGATGGTGAATTCCGAGATTGCGGGGGTTCTGTTCACCCAGAACCCGATCAACCGTTCCAAGGAAGAAATTGTGATTGAGTCAAACTGGGGATTAGGGGAGACGGTCGTCTCCGGCAGGTGTTCGAGCGATTTCTATGTTCTGCGGAAACAATGCAGCGATTACGGAGCGAAGACATGTGCGGAGTGTCCGCCGGAGTCGATGGCGATCAGAGAGGAAAAAATCGCGAACAAGGTCGAAACCTGCATCGAGGCGGAAGGCGGCGGACGGCAATGGGTGAAGAACTCGACGGAAAAGGCACACCAGCCGACTTTGTCGCGGTCGCAACTCCGCGAACTCTATCGAGCATCGTGCATGATCGAGGAACACTACCGCTGTCCGCAGGACATCGAGTGGGCGTTCGAAAAAGCGCGCCTCTATATTCTGCAGACGCGGCGAGCCAAGCTCGGCGGAGCTTAGTTAAACGAAGCTTAGTTAAACGAAACAGGGGATCGGCGGCTAGATCCTCCCCAACGATTTCATTGAGGAACTCCTAATGTTGCAGCTTTCGCAAGAAATGTCTTCTGGAGCAGCCCGGTTGCGCATCGACGTGTTCGGATCGAAGCCATGTCGCCACGTGCTGGAGACCATGACCTTCCTGAACTACCGGCTGGCCAACGTAAACGTTGAACCCGTCGTCACCCGCCCCAAGCCCGACATTGTGTGGAATCAGGATCTTCCGGCAAAGAATATCCTTTGTGAAGACGGCACTCTGACCTTGCGCGGAGAGTGGTTTCCGGGCGAACTGCAAAAGATCCTCGTCAGCATGATCGCGTCGAAGATGGAGGAGGTTGGGCTCCATCCCTTCCACGCCTCGGCCATTCGTTACCGCGACCTTACCATCATGTTCCTGGGCGGCGAATCGAATCACGGGAAGTCCATGGCGCAAATCGAGGGCTCCAAGCGCGGCGCTCTGGTCGTCTCCACTGAAACCACGGTGACGGACGAACGGGGCTGGGCCGTGATGGGATCGAAGAGCGTATTTCTCCGCGAACGGGCCAAAGGCACGGAGCGCGCCGACAAACTCGATCAGGATCAAGGAGTGGCGAAGTTCTTCGACAAGACTCCCGAGTTCGTAAACTACGATCCGCCCAGCAATGTAGACTTGGTGGTGATTCCTTCGATCGATGGAAACTTCGATTCCAAAACGGTGGCGATGATTCCATTCGAACGGAACTTCCAGACTTTCCACTCGCTGATGGACTACCTGGGCGTGAAGGAGTTGCTGGCGCCCGGACTCGTAATGCCCTTGCTGGATAGCGATGCGCGGCGGGCGAAGCGGGCCGCGTTCTGCAAGCGCTTTGCGGAACGGCCCTATTACTTGATCCGCGCCAAGAACCCGCGAGAGCTTTTTGACCAACTGGAAGAGGTACTGGACAAGAACCCCGCACTGGGCGCCACTGCGACCGCTCACGTGGGCGGCTGAACGCCGAGGTCCATCCGCATGAGATCGTTTGCCTACGCCCGTCCGGAAAGCCTGAATGAAGCGCTGGCGTTGTTGGACGAGTATGGCCCAGCCGCGACCATACTGGCTGGCGGGACCGATGTTGTAGTGCGGCTTCGCACTGGCAGGGTGCTTCCTGCAATCGTAATCGACCTGAAGAGAGTACCTGCTCTTCACGCGGACATCCTCGAAACCGGCACCTGCCTGCGGGTGGGTGCACGGACCGTTATGGCCGACTTGGTTGCCGATGCGCGTGTGCGAAGCCGCTTTCCTGCCCTGGCGGAGGCGGCGCACGAGGTGGGCTCCATACAAATTCGCAATCGCGCCACTCTGGCGGGAAATATCTGCAATGCTTCACCCGCCGCGGACACTGCTCCGCCTTTGCTCGTGTATGGAGCGGTGGTCAACCTGGTCAACGCCACCGGACCTCGCAGCCTACCGCTTGCTCAATTCTTCAAGGGCCCGGGCCGAACTGCGATGGAGCGTGGAGAGCTCGTGGAATCGATCGATCTTCCGTTCGCTAAAGAGAACGAGCGTCAGGGCGCGGCCTTTGCGCGAGCGACCCGGCGGCTGGGAGTCGATCTGGCGACGATCAATATCGCGTGTCTGGTGAAAGCCTCCGGTCAAACCCTTTTCGCCTACGGCGCGGTTGCGCCCACACCGCTGCTGGTAAGTGATGACAGCGGAAAACTTGCGGATGCGAATTGCCGGGAAGACGAAAAGCTCAGGATCCTGGAAAATCTGATTGCTCACACCGCTCCCATTTCGGACGTACGCGCCAGTCACGAATACCGCGAAGCCTTGCTCATGGTCATGAGCCGTCGTGTGCTGGATGCCGCAATCGCGCGGCTGCACGACCAGGAGGGTTTGCTGTGATCGCCAATGCCGCAGAAGCGGTTGGGATTCATCTGACGGTCAATGGTGAAGAACGTTCGGTCAAAGTTTTCCCCCATCACATCTTGCTGGATGTACTGCGCGATCAGCTTGGACTCACTGGAACCAAAGAATGCTGCCTGCAAGGCGAATGCGGGGCGTGCACCGTGCTATTGAACGGCCGCGCCGTGGATTCATGCCTGGTGCTGGCGCTCGAGGCCGATGGAGGCGAAGTACTCACCATTGAAGGTCTCGCCCCTGATGGAAAACTCGACGCGCTGCAGACCGCTTTTCTCGAAAAAGGAGCGGTGCAGTGTGGATTCTGCATCCCGGGCATGCTTCTCTCCGCGAAATATCTGCTGAAGACGACTCCTCATCCGACCAGAGAGGAAATACAAGACGGGCTGGCTGGGAATCTCTGCCGCTGCGCCGGGTATTACCGCATGATCGAAGCCGTGGTTGCCGCCTCGGAGGCGAAGCTATGAAGAACCACCGCTTCGCTGGCGAACCTCCGATTCGTGTGGGCGGCGTGGAACGCGTCACCGGGGCGCAGCGCTATGCGGCCGACTTGCGCTTCGAGAATGTGCTGCATCTCAAATTGGTCCATTTGGATTGCGGTCACGCTCGCATCAAGTCCATCGATATCAGCGACGCCCTGAAGGTGGAAGGCGTTCACGGCGTGGTCACGACTGCGGATTTGCCCCAGCCGGTGCCTCGTTTTGGTCCGGCTGTCATGGACTGGCCGCTGCTGGCGGTGAATGAAACCAAATTCTTTGGCGAACCCGTAGCCGTCGTCGCTGCGGAAACTATCGATGCCGCACAAATCGGCGCGCAAGCTGTCAAAGTCGATTTTGAAGAGCTCCCGGCCGTGCTCTCGATCGACGATGCGCTGAACCCCGAGATGCCTCTGGTGCGGGAACCCGAACTGCGCCCCGGCGACAAGTTTGCCAACACCAATATTTTCAAGGAATGGAATTTGGGACATGGCAACATCGAAGCGGCCAAGTCCGCCTTCGTTCTCGAACACATCTATTCTTTCCCGATGGTGACGCACTTCGCCATCGAACCGCACGCTTTTATTGCGGCGCCCGATGACGACGGCGTCACCATATGGTCGCCCAATCAGCATCCCTTCGTCCTGCAAAAAGTTGTGGCCGCCACGTTTAAATGGCCGCTCTCGCGCGTGCGTATCATCGCTCCCGATCCGGGCGGCGGCTTCGGCGGCAAGGGATGGCCGCTCTACGAAGCGCTGCTGGCGTTTCTCGCTCTCAAGTTCAAGCGGCCCGTCCGGCTGGTGTTAACCCTTGAAGAGACATTTCAGAATGTGCGGCGTGCCTCGGCTCGAGCCTATGTGCGCTCCGGCTTCGACGCCGAAGGCCACCTCACCTTTCAAGAGGTCTCTACCGACTACCTCATTGGCGCCTATGCCGCAGTTGCGCCGCGGGTGGTCAGCAAAGGCTCGTACGTTGCCGGCGGCCCGTATATCTGCCCGCATGTGAAGATCCGGGCGCGCGCGATTCTGTCGCATACGACGCCGAGCACCGCCTTCCGCGGGTTCGGCACTCCGCAGGGTTCCTGGGGAGTCGAATCGCAACTCACCGAAGCCGCTGCCCGCCTGGGCATTGATGCGGTGGAGATCCGCCGCCGGAATCTTCCGAAATACCGCGAGGAGTTCATCCCCAATACGACGCCGTGCGATGGCAACTGGTTTGAGGTTCTGGAGGCGGCAGCGGACCACATCGGCTGGGACACTCCCCTAGCGAAACATCACGGCCGCGGCATCGCGCTCGGCGTGAAGAGTTCTTCTACGGCTGCCTCGTCGCAGGCCATGGCCCGTATGCTCTTCGACGGCAGCGTTCTGGTCCTGACCGGCACTTCGGACATGGGCCAGGGCGCGCGCACCGTCTACACCCAACTCGCTTCCGACAATCTCGGCGTGCCCTACGATCGCATCCGCATCGTCATGGGCGACACCAATGTCGTCCCCTTCGACAATTCGACCTCCGCCAGCCGCTCGACCGTCTTCATGGGCAACGCCATCTTGTCCGCCTGCCGCGATCTCAAGGCGAAATTCCAGCAACTCTTGGCCAAAGAGCTTGACATTTCAGCCGACGAGGTCGAGGTCGACTCCGGCAAAGTGAAAATTCCCGGGCGCACCATGACTTTTGCCGAGGCTCTGAAAGTTTGTCTCCCCACGCGCGGCGAAATCATCGGTCTCGGAACTTACAGCAATCCTCCCGTCGAGGGTCATCCTATCGGCGCGCATCCCTCGTTCTGGGAATTCAATGCGGTCGCCACCGAACTGGAAGTGGATCCCGAAACCGGAACCGTGCACCTGATCAAGCTGGTCGTGGTGAGCGACGTCGGCGAAGCGCTCAACCCGCTGCAAGTGGAAGCCCAGGATGAGGGCTCCGCTATCATGGGTCTGGGCCACTCGCTCATGGAGCACATGGTGCACGACAAGCACGGCCGCATCGTCAATCTCGGAGCGCTCGACTATCGCATTCCGACCATCAAAGATATTCCGCTGGTGATGGAATCCGTTTTCATCGAAAATGGCGACGGTCCCGGCCCGTTTGGCTCGAAGGGCGTGGGCGAGGGCGGATTACTGTCGATCGCGGCCGCTGTGGGCGCAGCCGTCAACCAAGCCGCCGGCGTATCGATCCGCGATCTGCCGCTGACTGCGGAGCGCGTGTGGCGCGCGATTCAGGAGCATTCCAGGCATCTGGAAGAACCAGGCAAGGCCCAGAATTCCGGCCTCCCAGCGGACATGTTGAGCCGCTAGGAGAAATGCCAATGATCTTTTGCGCTGCTCGCGAACAAGCCGCTGGCTAGGCGCTTTCACACATTAAGAGACATTAAGAGATAAGGGAAAGGAAAACGAACATGCCGACCATAGCAACCGAAAACCGTTACTTCTTCGAGGAAGACACAATTAAGCGGGACCCCATCAGCGGCGAAAAGCCCCCCAGGCTCAAATTCCATGCCGGTGGTGAGTGGATCGAATCCAAGACCAGCAAGTACATGCCTTGCTACAACCCCTCCACCGGCGCGGTCATCGCGTACGCTCCGCAGTGCACCGCGGCGGAAGTCGAGCTCGCCATCGCGGCCGCCGAGAAGGCCTATCCCGCATGGTCCAATACTCCGGTGGGCAAGCGCGTTCAAGTGCTCTTCAAGATGAAGACCTTGGTTGAGGAGAATCTCGACGAGCTGACCCGCATCTGTGCCAAAGAGAACGGCAAGAAGTGGGATGAGTCCATGGGCGATGTGCTCAAGGTGGTGGAAGTCATCGAGTTTGCGGTGGGTGCGCCGCACATCATGAAGGGCGACGCGCTCATGAACGTCTCCTCCGGCTACGACACCACGCGCTATAACCACCCCCTCGGCGTGTTCGCCGGCATCGCTCCCTGGAACTTCCCCGCCATGATCCCGCAAGGATGGATGGCTCCCATCTGCATCGCGACCGGCAACTGCCTGGTACTGAAAGCCGCCAGCTTTTGCCCGCAGACGGCCTTGCGGCTCACCGAATTGTGGCAGGAAGCGGGTCTGCCGGACGGCGTGATCAACGTGGTCACCACCAGCCGTAACGAAGCCGAGATCCTCCTCCGCCATCCCGCGATCAAGGGCGTCTCATTCGTCGGTTCGACCAGCGTCGGCAAGCACATCTACGCCACCGCCGCCGCGAATGGCAAACGCGTTCAAGCACTGACCGAGGCGAAGAACCACGCTCTGGTATTGCGCGATTGCAAGCTGGAACGTACCGCGCAGGGCATTATCAATGCGTTTTGCGGGTGCGCCGGAGAGCGCTGCATGGCGCTGCCGGTAGTGGTGGTAGAAAACGTCATCGCCGACAAACTGGTCGCCCGCCTGAAGGAACTCGCCGCTGAAATCAATCTTGGGCCTGCCTATGAGAAATCGACGGGCATGGGCCCGGTCGTCAACGCCGGTCACCAGAAGTTCGTTCTCGACTGGATTGAGACCGGAATCAAGGAAGGCGCCGAACTGGTTCTTGACGGCCGTAAGCCGGAGGTGCCTGCGGGCTGCGAGAACGGCTTCTTCGTCGGGCCAACCATTCTCGACCGAGTGACCGAGACCATGTCAGTGGGCCGCCAGGAAGTTTTCGGGCCGGTGCTCTGCGTAAAGCGGGTGGAGAACTTCGAGGAAGGCATTCGCATCATGAATGACAATCCTTTCGCGAACGGCTCCGTGATCTATACCCAGAACGGCTACTACGCTCGCAAGTTTGCCAAGGAGACCGACGGCGGCATGGTGGGAATCAACGTCGGCATTCCGGTGCCAGTCGGCATTTTTGGCTTCACCGGACAGAAACAGTCTTTCTTCGGCGACCTGCATTGCATGGGCCGTGACGGATTTATTTTCTACACCGAAAGCAAGAACGTAACCGCAACCTGGTTCTCCGAAGAAGTGGAACACGAGGGGAAGGTTGACACTTGGGACGGCACCATGATCGCTCTCTCCAAATGACACGCTGATTGGCGGTTCCAAGAGTCGAGGTGGTGGTTGCTTTTTGCGATTGACGTTCCGCAGGCCGGAGTTTTCGGGGGATTCCCTGCTCTGGCCTGCGAGTCCCTAACCGGCGGTATGACCGCGGCGGCGAAAATCCAACTGAGGATCTGAAATGCAATTTCTAAGCGTATCCCGTAGAAAATCGGAAGCGTTCACAGAGGCACAATTCGCGGCGAAGACTCCGGCGGAATGGCAGCGGGCTCGTACCTTGTACGCGGAGGGAGCGATTCGGCAGATTTGGGCGCGCGGCGATACGCCGGGCGCATGCATCCTCTGGGAAGCCGAAAACGAGCAGCACGCGCGGGAGCTAATTGGGAGTCTTCCCATGGCCCAGGCCGGAATGCTGGAGATCCTGGCACTTGTTCCCCTGAAGCCATATCCCGGCTTCAGTTCGAGCAACCGCTGATTCCGAGCGCCGCGGCCACGCGGCCCGAACGTTCGCCTGTGAAGCGAGCGCGGTTTCAGCCTTGTCCGTCTTCATTACTGTGCTGCTGATCACGAGGTAGAGTGATCCGTGTCACTGCCGAGTGTCCATGGCCGGAGATAGCTTAGAAATAAATAAGGTCAATGAAAGTTTCCCTAGTCATGCCAGCGCTTGGGAAAGTTCTTCATATCCCAGGGCAGAGAGACTCGGGTAGAAAAAGTGCCAAAGATTCGGAAGTTTGTCCTACTGAATTTCGCCGCTAAAAAGGCATATTTTGTAGACAGTCAGTATCGTTGGCAAAGACGGCCGCGGAGCCGGTCACACCATGGGTAACGGGAAAAACATTCCTGTTTACGGGCTCACCAGCTTGGTTCCCTCAGCCAAGTGGGGGAGTTTTTGCATCGAAAGCTTCGAGGAATCCTTCAACAATGCCAAAGGGGATGTTTACGCTCCCCATCGTCACGACCTGTATGAGGTGTTTTGGATCAGCGAGGGACAGGGCACTTGCAGCGTAGATTTCCAGCCTTACGACATCCAGCCGCCGATGCTGGTTTTCATCGCTCCGGGCCAGGTCCATTCCTGGAAGTTGACCGCCCCTTTTGCCGGCCACGTGATCCTGTTTACCAATGAATTCTTTGCCGGGCGCCCCGAAGACTTTGGCACCTATTCGCTCGATGTTCCCTTTGCTCCAACCTCGAGCTCCGGACCGGCGCTCAGCGTTTTGAACGAACATGCAGCCGATTTCACCAGACTCTTCTCGAAGGTTGAGTCTGAATTCCAGGCGTCCCTGTTGGATCAGGACGCAGCCCTGCACGCCTACGTTCGTCTTCTGTTCATCGAAGCCAAACGGCTCTCCGAAAAGATTACCCAGACCAACCATAAAGATGAGTCGGCGGCATTCCTTACGAACCGGTTCCTACAATTGGTCGAGCGCAAGTTTCTGGCCATCGCCTCCGTTGCCGATTACGCGGAGATGCTTAACGTCACGCCGAACTATCTGATCGAGACCACGAAGCGGACGATCGGCAAGCCGGCTGGCCGCATCATCCGGGAACGCCTATTGCTTGAGGCCAAGCGGCTGCTTTGCTACTCCGGTATGTCCGCCTCAGAAATTGCATATCATCTTAGTTTTGAGGATCCTTCGTATTTCAGCCGCTTCTTCAAGAAGTACACCGGCATATGTCCCATGGAGTTTCGCAATATGCCGAATCGAGTCCCGGCTGACTCATCGCAACTCTTCTCGCCACCCATAAAAAGTACCCTCCCACGATCCTCAGTGTCCTAACGCGCCTGGACTGTCCCGCGTTATTGTGCCCTCGCTGAGACTTGGTATTCATCTCGTCTTCACAATTCCTGAGACAGGGTGTGCCAAGAGAAGTCCACAGAGGGAGAGCTATATTATGAGAAGGAGTGGTGCGTTCTTCACCGCAGTTCTTTTGATTCTTTGGATCACTCCGGCGCTCTATGCCGGCGACAGTTCAGGGGCAACCACCGCGCCGCCGGCTGACTCGTCAACCACTAACCCCGCGCTGGCTGACTCATCGAGCACTGCCGCTGCGCCGCCGGCTGACTCGTCGAGCAATCCGCCCGATGCGCCTCCCGCTCCCGCACCCAAGAAAAAGGAGCTGCAACCTGTTTTCTCCATCAACCAGATCGAAGTGTTTTACACCGCGAAGGCCAAACCGGACGCGGTCTTCGGTTACGGAACAACCGACAAAGATCTCTTAACCTTTCAGTTTGAGCATTTCAGTTTCCATAGCTGGGGAGAACTCTACGTTGACGCCGAAGTGTACCAGGGACGCAATGTCGGAGCTCCTTTCAGTACCGGTAACAACTGGGTAAGCCTTCTCGTACTGAACCCCTATCTGAGCCTGAGCAAAGTAACCAAGAAAAAGATCGCATGGGGGCCTATCTCGGATGTTACCCTGGTTGCCCGTTTTGAGCGCGAGAGCTATTTCGATTTCTGGACACGCAATTTCGGGCCGTCCATAAACTTCAAGGTTCCTGGCTTCGTATGGTTCGAATCCGGCCTCCTCGCACGCTATGACAATATAAACAAGAAGAATACGTACTTATGGCGCTCGGTCCTGCTCTCGAACTCCTTGAAGCTCGGGTCGCAGAGAGTCCACTACAATCTACTCTCGCTGATCAATGGTACTTCCCACAATCATACTTCTATATTTGAGCGGTCGGATTTTCTCTGGGAAGTCCCTCACTATTCGCGAATCCAGCTGGGCGCCCGGGTCGAGGTCGAAAATTACTCGAATGATCCGATTGCCGGTAGCGAAGGGTTTCCCCAATGAGAGATATAAACGAGTAATGCCGGAAGCCATGGCGAAGTACATTTTCTAACGTAAGTTATCGTCCAGCTTTCGACCGAAGCGGAGTCTGTCAGCTGGAGGCGGGCAAGATAGAACGTGGATACGGCTGAGTGCAGCAGTCCGACATACTTATACTTATTACTGGACTGCATGTAACTCTGCGTTAGCGATGGAGGAGTAACAATCATATGAGTACCTCGGTGACAGCTGACGCTATCTCTGCCCGCCATAATTGTCTAACCAGACAAGAGCCGCTGGTCCGGCAAGGAGTCCTGAAATTGCTCGCAATTAAGGACTCCGATATTCGAATTCTCACCCTGGAGCAGTGCCGGGACGCAGTGGACAAGGGACTGCATTCCGGAGGAGCCTTCTCCGCAACCCTGCCGCTCGTTAGTTTGTATTACGGCGGATTCATGGATCTCGACATCGCCGATCCCACTTTCCGCGGCCAGGATCTATTCGTCTTAAGCAAGGGCCATGCGGTGGCAGCACTAGCCTCTATTTATGCCGATCTGGGATATTTTGACCGCTCGGTCCTGAAGAATTCCCGCTCCTATGAAAGCATACTGAACGGCCATCCGGGGCCGCTTCTGCCCGGCGTCCACATCTCGACCGGACCCATGGGCCAGGGCTTTGGGGTGGCGCAGGGGTTTGCCATCGCCGGCCGGACCGCGCCTCGCTTCAATGCCTTCTGCATGGTCGGCGATGGTGAACTGCAGGAAGGGCCGATCTGGGAGACGGCCATGTATGCCCCGCAAAAACGGCTGGATAACCTCTGCGTTCTAATCGACCGCAACAACGGCCAACTCGACACTTCGGATCGCATGGTGTTTCCCATGCCGGATGTGGAGAAGGTGTTTTCCGCCTTCGGTTGGCGAGTAATTGGTGCCGACGCAACCGACTATGAAGGCGTCTATGCCGCCTTGGAAGAGTTCTGCTACGGGCCGCGGAACGGCAAGCCGACAGCCATCGTTTGTTACGCCACCAAGGGGCAAGGTGCCTTTTCGGATTCCCTGAACAAGCACAAGGTCACTATCAATAACAAATTGATGGAACAGGAATTGGGCCAGCAGGCGCGCCGCCGCGAAGAGCGCGTGGAGGATTTCGCGCGCTACTGCAACCGCCTCGGCGACTCTCCCGAAGGCGAGCGTGCGCGCACAATTCTGCTGGACATGGCGCGGCAGATGCACCTCGAAGTGGCGAAAGACTCCCTCGGCCGGATGTCGGCAGCCGACGTTATAGGACCGGTACTGACCAGACGCGTCCCGCCTCGAGATAAGCGGGTGAAGTATGACGCGTCGCTTCTGCCCCAGATCGACGCCGCGAAGGAATATGCGCCCAGCGACATTGTCACCGCGGCGATGAAGGTATTTGCCCGCGACCCAGCCGTGGTCTCGATTGACGCGGATCTCGGTTCCACCAGCGGTCTTCAGAGCGGCGTGGGAGCAGTGGACCAGAACCGCGCGCTGAATACAGGTGTCGCCGAAGCCAACATGATGAACATCGGCGAAGCCTTCGCCGTCCTCGGCCACAACACTTGGGTCAGCACGTTCTGTCCGTTTGTCGATTGGAAGGTGCTGCGCCGCATCGCGGTAGGCTACCAGGAGCGTCTCGAAACGATGCGGGCGCGGAACGGCTGGCTTACCGAGGGACACGGCCTCGACCTGACCATTCTGGCCACCGCGCCAAATTTTGAAACGCGAACCAACGGCGCCACCCACATGGGCAACGACGACAGCACCACCTTCGATGCCATGGCCCACTTGAAAATCGTTGACGTCTCCTGTCCACAGCAATTGCTCTCGCTCATGCAGTGGATCATGGCCGGGAATCGCGGGTTGCTGTACGTGCGCGTCATGCGGACCGGGTCCGCGGTCCTGTATCCGAGCAGCTTCGAGTTTGAATTCGGTAAGGCCTACGTACTTCGGGAGAGCGCGGAAGACCGCGCCGTAATTGTGAGCAGCGGCCGCGGTGTTCACGAGGCCCTGGCGGCGGCGAAGAAGTGCGCCGAGGCCGGGGTGAACGTCAGCGTCGTGGACATGCCCTCAGTGGATGAGGCCATGTTGCTGCGCTTGTATGACTCCGGCAAGCTGCTGGTCTTCGCGGAGCAGAACAACGGCTACTTGTGGCAGAACTTCCTGAAGACGCTCTACCGGCAAAAAAAGCAGGCAGGAGATATGAGCCGCGTTCTGGCCATTAACACGTTAGATCGAGATGGCCGGCCGCAGTTCATACACTCCGCTACCTACGAGCAACTGGTGGCGGCCTTCGGGCTCGCCCCCGCTCAACTCGCCGAAACCATTTTGAAAGAACTGCGCGGAGGCTCGATATCCCCTTCGCATAACTAGAACACTGCAGGAGTTAGTAATGAGTGTACCCGTATTACATGAGAGTCAGGCGAAAGCAGTCGCATTGCCGGGACGGAGTTTGAGCTGGCTGGTGGGCAATGGCAGAGGCAATGACCAACTCCAGGCAGAGAATTGCTCCGTCTGCACGATTTGTATTCCCCCCGGAGAAAAAGCCAGACCAGCGCACAGTCATCCGAACGGAGAAGAGGTGGTTTACATCCTCAGCGGCTCCGGACGTGCGCTGGTCGCCGGTGAAGTCGCCCCGGTGAAGAAAGGCTCGATTGTGGTTTTTCCGAAAGCCGCCGTGCACATGTTGCACAACACCGGCAAGGTCGAGATGAAAGCGATCTGCTTCTTCGCGCCGGCCACCAGTTTGGAAAACTACCAGATGTTTGAAGATGTCGATTTCCCGAAGTCAGCGGAAGTGAATAAGCAAGCGGGAAGGTGAACCAGCAAAGCAAGGGTCGGACAGCGTAGCGGTGGCTGCTCGTAAAACCGGGTTCGCCTGCCCGCTTTCCCCGTCCGCCGTATGGAACGGGCCAGCAGTAAGTGGCGCGTGCGCTCTCGAAAATGCAGTAATCAAACCGTGGAAGATACGAAGAGAGGATACCTTTATGACTGCAATACTGGAAGAAAAAGAAACTGGCGTTATCGATCAGTATCTCGGTGATGCATCGCACCCAATTGAGTGGAAGGACGAAGCGGACAAGAAGCTCCACTATTGGTTTGACGATCTTCATCAACCACAGCCGGTCTCGCCGATGTATTTCGACCTGGGCGGCTGGTGGACCACCTGCGCTTACATGTATCGCCGTTTTGGAGCTCCTTTCGGACTCGACTGGGTCGCCAAGAAGGTCGATGGCTACGTGCTCACCGCCGTCGTGCCGCGCGATCCCAAGGACGCCGCCGACATCGCTCCCTACTACGGCATGGTCATGCCCATCTATGCCGACAAGTTCCTCGGCTGGTGGAAGAAACGCCTTCTCCCCGAGATCCTTCGCAACTTCGAGTATCTCGACAGTTTTGACATGGAGAACGCCTCGCTGCCTGAGGTAATGATCCTGTTCGAAGACATGATCGACATTCTGGAGCGGCACTTCAACCTGCACTGGGTGCTGAACCTCGCCCAGTTCCAGAGCTCGATGACCTTCACCGGCCATGTTGCCGAGTTCATCGGCAAAGGACACGATGACTTGATCGGCCGCATCCTCATCTCCGACGAAGACCGCAATTGGGATTCGATCAATGAACTCTGGAAGATGAAGGAAGGCATCAAGACCAGCCCGGTTCTGATCGCCGCCTTCAAGAAGCCCGCGGAGCAAGTTCTGGCTGAACTTGCCAAGTCCCCGGAAGGCAAGGAACTAATCAAGAAGATCGACGCCTACAAGTTCGAGTACGGCAACAAGTCGATGTACACCCACGAATTTCTCGCGGAAACGTGGCGTGAGAATCCCCTCCCCATCGTCGTGACGCTGAAAGGCTATATCGACAACGACTACAACTATCCAAAGGACGTGCAGCGTCTCCGCGACAATCGCGCGAAGGCGATCGAAGAAATGTGGGCGCTCTTCCCGGCAAACCGCTCCAAGGCCGACCGCGAGACCCTGAAGAACTCGCTCGACCTGGCCCTCAAGATGACGCCGCTCACCCCGGACCATCACTTCTACATGGACCAGGGAACGTTCGCTCGCGTCCGGCTTGTGCTCATGGCGATTGGCCGCAAGCTGGCCAAAGCCGGCGTCCTCGACCAGCCCGACGACGTGCTGTACCTGAAGTATGATGAACTCCGCAAACTGAGTGCCAACTTCAAGCTGTTCGACGCCAAAGCGATTGTTAAGGAGCGGCGCGCGGAACGCTTAGAGGCGTTCGATCGTCAGGCCCGCCTCTGGGTCGGCACCATCGATCATTGGTCGCTCTATGAAGAGCCCTACAAGCAGGGTCTGTGGGGCTGGCCGGGCGTCTACCTGAAGCAGGCCGAGCGCGCCAATCTGCCCAAGGGAACCTTGATGGGCCTCGGCGTCTCCCAGGGCGTGGTCGAAGGCGTCGCCCGCGTAGTTACGTCGCCAGCACAATTTGACGACGTGAAGAAGGGCGAGATCCTCGTCTGCATCATGACCAATCCTGCCTGGGTCGTGCTGTTCACGAAGATCGCAGGTCTGGTAACCGATTCCGGCGGTGCGCTGTCGCATCCGGCCGTGGTCTCGCGCGAATTCGAGATTCCCGCAGTCGTGGGAACCATTGAAGCCACGCAGCAGATCAAGACCGGCCAGCGTCTGCGCGTCGATGGAACGAACGGTACCGTGCAGATTCTTGGCTAAGCTGCAAAGCGAAGCGGCCAGCTTCCCCCGAAGGCCAGGCTTCGCCGAAGTTGCCACAAATAATTCATCAACTTCCTAAGGAGAACAGCAATGAGTGCGACAACAGCAGCACCAGATATCGAAAAGAGTTCGCCGGCGAAGCCGGTGAAAAAGGAACCCGTGATGAAGGACACGATTCCATTGTGGTTGGCCGTGGCGATCACTGTGGCCATTTCGTTGCCTTTCGGAACATACTTGGGAAGGTTCAACTTCTCGCTTTGGATCAGCTTCATCTGTTGGGCAGAGTACTTTGCGCTGGGAGCCAACCCCAAAGCCCTGAAGATTATCTTCCCGGCATTTGCCGCGTCCTCCCTTTGGACCGGCTTCATGATCTGGCTGATCCATCCCCTCCACGGTTTGCCCAGTCTTTTCGCCCCCGGCGATCTCTCGGTCCAGGTGGCTTTCTTCGTGGGCGTCTCGATCATGGTCTATTGCATGAAGTACTTTAAGACCTTCCAGGTCGGCTCATTGGCATACTTCAATGGCATGTCCATGACCCTCGCCGTGATCTTCACCGGGAGCACCCCGAAACTAGGCTTCATTGCGGCGCATCCGCAGTCGGCAACTTTCATCGCCGCCCTGTGGTGCATCGCCATGGGCTGGTTCGGCGCAATTCTCGGCTGGCTCAACGTGGTGATCCTGTTTCCCAAAGAAGTAAAGGAGTAAGGATGTCGTTTTTAGTTAGAGCGTGTTTCATGAATTGGTTTTGGTAGGGCACGCCTTTAGCCGTGCCGATTAGAACCTTGTTGGTGGAGAGCCGGGCGTCCCCGCCCGGCTGGACGGGCGAGACGCCCGTCCCTCCACCGTATGACTCATCACGTGGTCACAACACTAGTTAGTTTTCCCGGTAACTACTAATGACGGTCAGATAAGGGAGCGGTTATTGGAGCAGCGACAGCTTGGGAAGAGCGGCCTGAGCGTCTCGGCGCTCGGCTTCGGAACGATGACGGTTGGCGGCAGGGATCGCTTCGCGCAGATGGGAAACATACAAGCGGAGGAAGCCAACCGCCTGATCGACATCTGTCTCGAATCCGGAGTCAATCTGATCGATACCGCGGATCTGTATTCCTTCGGAGCCGCGGAGGAAGTCCTGGGGCAGGTACTGAAAGGCCGCCGCGATAAGGTCGTACTTGCCACCAAGGGCTTCATGCGGGTTGGGCCCGGCGTCCACGAACGTCGGGCTCTCACGCAAGCACCTGCTCGAGGCCTGCGAAGCCAGCCTGCGCCGGCTGCAAACCGATTACGTCGATCTCTACATGGCGCACGACCCCGACGCTTTGGTGCCGATGGAAGAAACTCTCCGTGCGTTCGACGACTTAGTAACTCAGGGTAAGGTGCGCTACATCGGCTGTTCGAATTTTTCGGCGTGGCACGTAATAAAGGCGCTCGCCATCTCCGAACGTTGCGGCTATGCCCGCTATATCAGCCAGGAAATCAATTATTCCCTGCTCGCCCGGGACGCCGAGCATGAGCTAATCCCGATGGGATTGGACCAGGGCGTAGGAGTTATGGCGTGGAGCCCTCTCGGATATGGACTTCTGACCGGCAAGTTTCGCCGCGACGCGCGTCCAACCGAAACCCGGCTCGCCAGCCTCGAAGCGCCCGGCACGATCGATGAAGACCGCCTTTATCGCATTGTGGACGTATTGCTTGAAATCTCCCATGAGCGTGGCGTCTCAGCCGCACAGGTGGCGCTTAACTGGGTGATGAGCAAACCGTGCGTCTCGACCGTGCTGGTCGGAGCCCGCAATGAGCGGCAACTTAGAGATAACCTCGGCGCTGCCCAATGGAAACTTACGGCGCCAGAAATGGCCCGGCTCGACGCTGTCAGCGCGACACCGGAACCGTATCCTAACTGGCACCATCGCAAGTTTGCCGCCGAGCGAAACCCGGCGCTCCCCAGCATGCGCTCCGAGTAACTAGTGAAGTAGATTGCTCCCGCCGCAAAGCTTTTTCTGGTTCGATGACGATTGACTTAGGCGTCCTGACTCCCTTAATGAACCGCGAGAATTGCCTCGCGCAGCGCCTCGGAAACGGTCGGATGAGGGAAAACGATTTCACCGGCGGCCGATACGCACATTTCGGTCTCGACCATGATCGCCGCCGCCACAATGAACTCGCTGCAGCCGTCTCCCAGCGCATGGACTCCGAGAATCTCCCCATATTTCGCGCCGGTGAGCACCTTCACCAGACCGCTCGCTCCCTCGTTCTCGATGAGAAACCTGCCGGCCACGGCCATGGGAACCGTCGATTTCCGGTACTCGATTCCGAGCGCCTTCAACTCTTCTTCTGTCTTGCCCACGCACGCCACTTCGGGATGCGTGTAGATGACCGAAGGAATGCCGTCGTAGCGGATACGGTCTCTCTTTCCGAACATGTTGTTGACGGCAACAATGCCTTCACGGGTGGCGGCGTGCGCCAGCATTCTTCGCCCGGTCACATCGCCACAGGCCCAGATTCCGGCCACGTTCGTCTTGCCGCGCTCATCCGTCCGAATCCCTTTGGCGGTGAAATCCACTCCCACTTCTTCCAACCCCAGACCCTCGACCACTGGCGATCGTCCCGTCGCATTCAGAATGCAATCGGCCGTGATGCTGCCCTTCGTCCCGTCAGCGAGCGCGTAATGCACCGTCTGGCCGCTCACTTCCAGCACCTTCGCCGAAAGATGGAACTTCACGCCTTGGCGCTCCATCGACTTCAACAGCCGCCGGCAATTTCTTCGTCGGTCCCGGTGGCAATCTTGGGCAGCATCTCCACCACATCGACCGAGGAGCCAATCTCGCTGAAAAAGCACGCGAACTCCAATCCGATGATGCCGCCTCCAATGATTGCAACCTTCTCAGGAATCCGGGTCAGGTCGAAGATGCGGTTCGAATCCAGCACCGCCTCCGACCGCAAGCCCGGAATCGGAGGCACAGCCGGCCGCGATCCCGTCGCAATCAAAATGTTGTGGGCTTCGATTCGCTGGTCTTCTACCTGCACCTGCACCGCATTGCGCGATACCAGCTTCGCGACCCCAGTGATCGTCTCCACGCCCGCCTGTCGCAACAATCCGGCAACACCGCGCGTGAGGGTCGAGACGATTTTCTTTTTGCGCTCCACTACCGCCGGCATGTCAAACTGGGGCGAGGTGACGCGAACGCCGTACGCCGCTTGCTGGCATTCGTGGAACAGCTTCGACGATCGCAAAAAGGTCTTCGCGGGAATACAGCCAACGTTCAGGCAGGTTCCACCGAGGCTCTGCTTTTCTATGAGCGTTACCTTCTTGCCCATTCTGGCTGCGTGCGCCGCCGCTTCGTATCCGCCCGGTCCTCCGCCTATTACAATCAGATCCCGCATATCGATTCGACTTTCTCGATCTTCACTTATAACTCTACTTATAACTCTCCAAGCCTTTCCAGCCCGCCTCAATGAATTGGCTGATGGTGCGTTGCGTAACTCCGTAAGCGATGAATTCCGCAGGCTTCAATCCAGCGGGCTCATAGGCACGGACGAACTCGCGCACCTGGGACAGCCTCTGAATCACATCATCGCCGATTGGCTTGTCAATTCCGCATTCGCGAGGCAGTTCCCTGGCCAGCACCTTCTCTTGCACGCTGGGATGCACGGAGAGAATCAGATCGCCTCCGGCAAGTTCGGTGAGGTGGTACGTACCGCGCAGAGCGGCCACCAGCAGCATCGTCTCGTATCCGCGCTCCTTATATATGGCATAAGCGCGCTTCACCACCGCCAGGCCAGCTTGCTGTAGATCGCCTGCCGAGACCGCAGCCTGGTTGTCCTGCGCCACTTCGGCCAGGTAATCGTCCAGACGGCCAATCATCATCGTGGCAAAGCTCTTGGCCGGCTTGATGCCGTTTTCTCGGGCGTGGATCGCTCCCGCATGGGCCTGCTCGCCAGTCGCCAGTAGTTGCGCGAGCGTGAAACTGACCGTCGCGTTCGTGCTGATGCCCTCAGCGGCGCATTGCTCGATTACATCGATACCCGCACTGGACGCGGGCAACTTCACGCAGATATTGGGAGCCCACGCATGCAGCCGCTTGGCCATCACCAGCATTTCCTTGCGATCTCCGGCGAGCAGAGGACTTACCTGCGCGCAAACATAGCCCACTTCGCCCTTGCTCGCTTTGAACTGCGGAAGCAGCTTCTCGGCGGTCTTCGTTACCGCAATCCGCAACAGCGCCTCCGCCTTTTGAGCCGCCGGCAGATTCTTCGCCATCACCTCTTTAATTTCCGCGGCCCAGAGTTCGCGATTGGCTTTGAGCGCGGTATTCGCCAATACCGGATTGGTCGTCACGCCAACGGCGCCGCGATCCAGGCCGATCTGCAACTCTTTCGGATCCGCCGAATCGTGCCACCACATGGTCTTGGTCTCGGCGGCCAGCCAGTTCAAATATGTGTTGTTGGTCTTTCTTTCTCTTTGTTATGGCTATGTGTGACCGCGTTCTTCGTCGCCGGCATATCTCAACCTTTCTCTCCGCCATTATCTGCGGCGGAGCCCAAGCCAACTATTCAACAACTGTCTCAAGCGGCAACGCGCCAAACCTGGCGGGCGCGCGAGCAGCCCGAGGTTATTGCGTGGCGGTCAGGCCGCCATCCAGAAACAACTTCTGTCCCGTGATGAAATCTGCCGCCGGAGAAACCAGAAACGCAATGGCACTCATCACATCCTGGGGAGCGGCCAACCGCCCCAGCGGAATTCTGGCCACCAGTTCGTTATAGAAAACCGGGTCCGACAACATCGGCTCCACCAGCGGAGTGCGAACGAACGTCGGCGCCACCACGTTCACATTGATCTTGTATGGCGCCCACTCTGCCGCCAGTTGCTTACAGAGAACTCCCAGCCCGCCCTTGGTCGCGCAGTAGGCCGCGTATCCCCGGCCGCGCAACGCCAGATGCGAGCGCACCGAACCCATGTGCACCTGCTTGCCTCCCGTGCCCTGCCGTATCATGTGCCGGGCAGCCGCCTGGGCCTGAAACATGGCGCCCTTCAAATTCACGTTGTAAACCCGGTCAAAGGCCTCTTCCGTCACCGACTCGGCCGCCTCTTCCCGTTGCGTTCCGACGCAGTTCACCAGGATGTCGACCTTGCCGTAGTGCTTGGCAATTTCGTCGAACATACGCTGCGTATCGGCAACCGAGAGAACGTCGAAGGCGACGGAATGGGAGTCGAACCCCTGGGCCCGCAGGCTGTCGCTGAAAGCAGCCGCTTTCTCCGCTTCCCAATCGCTGATCGCGATCTTCGCGCCCAGTTCGGCCAGGCCTTGGCTCACGACTGAGCCAATCCCTCCGCAGCCCCCAGTAACAACCGCGACTTTACCGTCAAGCCGGTACGCTCGCTCCGCCGGTGTCAGAGCGGTGTTTGCACGGGGCACCTTTTGCGTGGTTGACATGAAACCTCCTAGCGTTCGAACCAACTATTAGCAGAACAGATTGTCGAAACTTATTTATATTGTCGATTATCTGCAACAATTATGATAATATTCTGGCTTAAGAAGGCATGTCAAGCGGAATTAAGGTAAAAGAAAATGGTGGAAAATCAGACTATGATCCCGCGCAACGGAGATCTCTCGCGGCAAGCGGAGAGCCGGCAGCAAACTAACCACCACAAAAAGGCAGATGCCGGCACCTCAGAGCTCTTTCGACGGCTTCGGTCGGACATCCTCCGCTGTCAGCTGAAACCGGGTGCGCGCCTTTTGTTCCGCACCCTGCGCGTGGACTACAAGGCTGGAGTGAGCCAGCTCCGTGAAGCTCTGATGCGCCTGGCGTCGGAAGGTTTAGTCGTGCTGGAGAACAATAAGGGCTTCCGTGTCGCTCCGGTTTCTCCCGAAGAACTCTTGGACATCACCACCGTGCGCTGCGAACTCGAGGGGATTGCGGTTCGCATGGCCATGGAGAAAGGCGATGTTCGATGGGAGTCGAACATCGTGGCACGGCATCATGAACTGTCCCGGTTGCCGCTGCTGCGCCCGGAAGGATCGTTCAGCGACGAATGGAATGCCGCCAACGAGGCTTTTCACGAGGCGCTCCGCGCCGCTTGCGGCTCACCTTTGTTGTTGGATTTCTGTGAGGTACTGAGCCAACGATACTACCGCTATCGCCGGTTGTGGGCGCCGCACTCTTCCGGTGACCGCAACCCGGCACAGGAACATGAGCGCATCGTCAATGCGGTAATCGCCCGGGACGCAGCCACGGCAATCCCTTTGATCAAGCAGCACTTGACCGCCACCACGCAGGATCTGCTCGCGAACTGGTCCAAGCTGCAGGTAGAGTAAGTCAGGGAACTTCTGATTAAATAGTTTCACGGAGAGCTTTGAAAGGGCATGGCTTCAGGAGAGCTTTGAAAGGGCATGGCTTCAGGAGAGCTTTGAAAGGGCATGGCTTCAGGAGAGCTTTGAAAGGGCATGGCTTCAGGAGAGCTTTGAAAGGGCATGGCTTCAGGAGAGCTTTGAAAGGGCATGGCTTCAGCCATGCCGTCAGGACCCGCTATACAAGCGGCTTTAGCCGCTGAGGGTCGCACCCTTAGCGTAGCCCGTCTCGCCCGCTAGGACTTAATCGGAGTTTCCTTAGCTCTTGCTTGAGGTCACCGCAAAAAATGCAGTCGCCTCCTGCTCCACGTTCTTGCTGGCGCAGAATGGGCAAGAGATTTTTTCCTTCTCGTGCTCTGTCAGGGTGATGATCTTTTCAAACGTCTTATTGCAATCTTTGCAGACGTAGTCGTAAACCGGCATGATCAACCTCCCGTGTACCCTCTGCTGGACGAATTGTAGCGCGATTCCAGACGGGAAACACTCGGGCCAGAATCAGCGCCACGTGGGAACGTGACGGAGGCTCGCATCGCCTCGTTTCTTCACCCTACCGCTTGTAACCGATCTTGCGGAGAAGCTCATGCCGCCATGCGATATCCTGCTGCCCTTCGATCCCTTTCGGAGAGCTGCCGTCGATGACGCCGAGCACACCCCGGCCCTGCTCACTCCGGGCCACGACAACTTCGACGGGGTTGGCGGTGGCGCAGAATATCGAGCACACCTCCGGCGCGTTGCGGATCGCGTGCATCACATTGATGGGGTAAGCATTCTGCAGCAGCAACACAAAAGTGTGGCCGCAACCGAGTGCCTGAGCGTTGCGCACAGCAATATCGCGGAGCGTTTGATCGTTTCCTTCCGACCGCGTCAGACAAGCTCCCGAGCTTTCGTTGAACGCCAAGCCAAACTTCGCTTGCGGCACGGCCGTAGCCACCGCCTCGTACAAGTCTTCCACGGTCTTGATGAAATGCGATTGACCGACAATAATGTTGGCGTCCGCCGGAACCTCCATACGAACCGCCTCAATCTCAAGCGCCATAATCACTCCTCGTAGCCGGAGTTCTGTTCTCCCATTCTTTACTCGCATCGGACGTTCTTTCAGTGATCGAGATCACCAACCGAAACCTGCGTCGCGAATTTACCGGGCACGCTGCCACTGCTCCTGCCAAAACTCAACGTCCGGCCTGGCCACCCATGGGCCAAGACACGTGATCCTGCTCACAGAAAAAGAACCGCCGCCGGATAGAACATGGAACCTGGAGTATGGCACGCGGTCCAACCACGCCGGAACATGCAGGCGATCTTGCCAATCGCTGGCGTAGACGGGAGAGAGCAGAGTGCATCCGGTCAAAATAACAGCGCTGCGGCGGTTTTCGCAGATCGTCTTTTTCGTATTCTTTCTATTTCTTCTCCTGCACACCGAGTTTCGCGGATCGCTCCAGGCGGCCGGAAACGACATTCGGCTTCCCTATCCCATCCGCTGGTTCTTCGAGATCGACCCGCTGGTGGCAGTTTCGAATGCGCTCTCCAGTCGCACACTGTATCGCGGGCTGCTGTGGAGCCTGGTGGTTCTGATTCCAACCATGTTTCTCGGGCGCTTTTTCTGCGGATGGATTTGCCCTCTCGGTTCGCTCCATCACTTCTTCGGCAGCATGAAATCGGAGCGCAAACGCGGAAAACAGTTGATTGAGTCGAACCGGTACAAGCGCTGGCAGACCACGAAGTATTACCTCCTGTTTGCCTTCCTGGCAGCCGCTCTGATGGGCACGGGCATCTTTGGGTGGCTCGACCCTATCTCGCTGCTGGTGCGATCGCTGGGGTTGTCGATTTTGCCGGGAACGAGCTATGCCCTGCGCGCGGTCCTGCACGGCCTGGAAGCCAGCCGATACGGTCTGGAAGGCAGCCGATTCGGGCCGGTGCAAAGCGTGGGCAGCGTATTGCACTTTCTTTTCGGATGGCTGCTGCTCATCAGCCTAAAGCAGCCTTACTTCCGGCAGGGCATCTGGCTGGGCGCGATCTTTGTTTTTCTGGTGGCGCTCAATTTTCGCGTGACCCGGTTCTGGTGCCGCGCTCTCTGCCCGCTCGGCGCGCTGCTTGGCGTCGCGTCGCGCTGGTCGGTTCTCGGACTGGTGAAGAGCCCGGAGCACTGCCAGGACTGCAATCGCTGCCTGTTGCGCTGCCAGGGCGGCGACGACCCGATCGGCGGTGTTCCCTGGCGTCAACCGGAGTGCCATCTCTGCTTCAATTGCGTGGGTGAGTGCCCCGAGCACGGCCTGCAGTTCAAGTTTTTCCCCGCGCAAGACGCCGCGGGTGTGAACCTGCAGCGGCGCAAGGTGCTTACATCACTCGGCGCGGGAGCCGCCTTGGTTCCCCTGATGCGCGCCACACCCGGGTTCGCCACCGAGCGCCACGAACGCTTGCTGCGCCCACCCGGAGCTTTGGACGAGGAATATTTTCTCTCACGCTGCATACGATGCGGGGAGTGCATGAAGGCCTGTCCCAACAACGCCCTGCATCCCGCCTTCAACGAAGCGGGGCTGGAAGGTATTTGGACGCCGGTGATGGTTCCGCGGATTGGCTACTGCGAAGCCAGTTGTGTGCTTTGCTCCGAGGTGTGTCCCACGGGCGCGATCTGGGAAATCAGTTCGAAAGAGAAAGGCTGGGCGGCCAGCGCGATTCAGGATGCCAAGCCGCTTCGCGTGGGCACCGCGTTCTACGACCGCGGCCGATGCCTGCCTTGGGCTATGGCCACCGACTGCATTGTCTGTGAGGAGTGGTGCCCCACATCGCCCAAGGCCGTTTATCTGAAGCCAGCCGAAGTGGAGGATGCGGAAGGCAAGGTTAAGCAAGTGAAACAACCCTACCTCGATCCCGCTCGTTGTGTAGGCTGTGGCGCCTGCGAATACGCCTGCCCGGTGCAGGATCGGCCCGCCGTATACGTAACCAGCATTGGTGAAAGCCGCTCCCGCACCAACCAGATCCTGCTCAGCCGGAGCAAGGAGAAAGCCAAGTGATCCCGAACTTCACAATTTTCCGCAGCCGCTTGCTGATCGGCCTGTGTATGGCATTTCTCGGATTTGCCGCCTGCCACCGGAGCGCCGAGAATTCCGCCTCCGCCGTTTCCAGCTTCCAACGAGGCGGCCGGATGGGCGCGCACCGGCGAGATTCGTACCTTTGCCGCTGCCGACCTGTGGAAGTACATCGACGGCGAGGCCGAGAGGTACCTGAAGGCGGGCGTCGAAACCGTGTCCACTGCCGACTACAAGTTTCACGACAAGTTCGACGCCGTCGTCGACATCTACACCATGGAGAACGCGGCCGGCGCGGAAAAGATTTTCGCATCCGAGCCTGCGGCCAATGCCGACGCTCCTCGCTTGGGAGACAGCGCCCGCCTGTACAGCCAAAGCCTGGTCTTCCGCAAAGGGCCATATCTGGTGCGCATCACCGCCTATGAGGATTCACCGGAAACAAAATCAGCCCTCTTGGGATTGGCGCGCTTGATAGAGCAGCGACTGACAAAGCAGTAATTCACGATCCGCCGGCCTCACACCATCCCTTTGCGTAACTCCTCCAGCGGATACTTCGTTCCCCGCCAGACGATGCCGTCGTTCCAGAGCGTGTGGACCATGGAGCGCAGCAGTATATACATGAACAAGCTGGTGCTGACCGGATGCAGAAAAAAATAATAGGCCCGGACTTCCGACATGCGCGACATTCCGTAGTAAATCCCAAACAGCGAGATTAGCGCGATCGCGTAGGGCACTCGCGCCCATCCCTGGGCCAGCCAGACGCCGAGAAATGGCCCGAGATTCAGGAAGCCCAGACCCACGATAGAGACAACCGTTCGCGGCCACTGGAAAGAAAGCACGGCAAAGAAATTCTTGGTGAGATTGTTGACGATGCCGAAAGCGCCCTTGGCCCAGTGCAGGGAAATCAGGTCCTCGCCAAAAACATTGCGCTGCGCGAAGCCCGCGTTCTTGATCACCTTGCCCAGTTTCATGTCGTCGAGCACTTCCATGCGCAAAGCGCGATACGTGCCGACGGCGTCATAGACCGGGCGCCGCACCAGGTTGAAAGCGCCCACCCCCATGTGGTCGCGCGCATTGGGGTCGGCAACTTTCCACGGACGATGTCCGAAAACGAAAAGCGCCTGGAAGAAAGCGATCATCATTGTTTCGCTCGGCCGCTTCATGATCATGCGCGGGAAAAGAACTACGTGGTCGGCTCGCTCGGCTTCAGCGTAGGCAACGGCGCGCCGCAGCGAATCGGGCTTGAAGAACACGTCGGCATCGGTGAAGAGCAGCCAGTCCCCAGTCGCCTGCTGTCCGGCCATCCACATGGCGTGCGTTTTGCCCAACCATCCCGGAGGCAGTTCTGAAATGTGCATCACCTTGAGCCGTGTGGAGCGGACACTCTTGTCCGCTTCTGTTGGCAGTTCGGGTGCTGCTGACACGCGGGCGGGGGCGCCCGCGCCACTCGGGCTCTTTAAGGCGGCAGCAACCTCATCCATGATTTGGCCGGTGCGGTCGGTCGAGCGGTCATTCACGGCAATAATTTCGTAGTTGGAATAGTCGAGGGCGAGCAACTGCGTCAGTGTCTCGCGGATATTCTCTTCCTCGTTGCGCGCCGGAACTATAATGCTGACCCTGGGCTCGCCGTTTGGAAGCGCTGGCCTGCGATCCCATTCGGGCCGCGCGATGTCGGCGATATGAGGCATACCGAATGCCGCTTCCGCGATGCGCGAGAACCACGCCAGTGCGAGGATGCCGCCCGCAACCCAGTGAAATGTTTGCCAATGCATTCTGCTTAGGAAACCTCTGATTAAGTCGTTTAGCGCGGAGCCTTGAAAGGGCATGGCTTTAGCCATGCCGTTAGAACCCGCTACACAAGCGGCTTTAGCCGCTGAGGGTCGCGCTTTCAGTGCATCCCGTCTCGCCAACAAAAACTTAGTCGGGGTTCCCTTAGGAAGATGCTCCTGCGGGAACTTGCGATGCCGGCGATTCTTCGCTGAGCCGCAGTGCCGGCGCAAATCGCATGCCGTAGAACAGGATCGCCGAGGAAATCGCCATCGCAATCACTGGTAATACGAAAGCGGCCTGCAACGTGCGCCGATCGGCGACCCATCCCATCATAGTCGGCGAAGGCACGTCGCCCAGAATGTGAATGATGAAAATGTTCACCGCGATGGCCGTGGCGCGAATATGAGCGCCCACCGAGTTGATCACCGCCGCATTCAGCGGCGAAGTATTCAGCAGCAAAAAGAAAGCTGCGAACGCGATGGCCGGCACCATGGCGTGGCCCTTCGCAAACAGCGCCACAATCATGACCGGAACGCCGAGCGCCATGCTGGCGGCCGAAACCAGGTAGTAGGAACTTTTCATCCGCCGCAGCAGATAATCGCCCAGCCATCCGCCGGCCAGCGCGGCCACAATCCCATCCACCACGATGATGATGCCAAAAACAAAATTGGCTCGTGCCAGCGAGTAGTGCCGCTCGCTGTAGAGAAACTGCGGCATCCAGACCTGAATACCGCCCAGCGAAAACGTCATCGCTGCCATGCCAAGAGTCGCCGTCAGGAACGCCGGGTTGCGCGCGAGACCGAAGATTGTCGCGCGCTCTGGTGTCTCCTTGACGGAATCAAATTGTCCCCGCTCCGGTTCCTTGAGGAATAGCACCGCAATCGCCAGCAGGAATCCAGGCGCCGCCGCAATGTAGAAGGGAAAGCGCCATCCATAGTGCGGAGCCAGATTGCCCCCCAGCAGATAGCCCGCCGCCGACCCCACCGGAATCGCCAGATAAAACACTCCCAGGATGCGTCCGCGCATTTCCTCCGCGAATAGATCCGCCACAAAGGTCGGCGCGATCGTCACGAACGTCGCTTCGCCAATGCCCACCAGGGTGTGCCGAATCAGCAGTTGCGTGTAGGTGTGAGTCACGGCCGTGAGCAGCGTGAGCCCACTCCAGAAGATCGCACCCAGAGCGATGATCAGCTTGCGCGAGTAGCGATCCGCCAGCGGCCCCACAAACGGCGCGGCGATCATGTAAAAACCCAGAAACGCGCTGGTGAGATATCCGATCTGAACCTTGCTCAGATGGAATTCATCCTGCACCAGAGGCTGCACCGCGAACAGCACATTGCGGTCCGCATAATTAAGCAGATTGAGCGCGGTGAGCACGAGCAGCGCGGTCGGGGCGTGGAGCTTTTGCGGCGTCACAGGTCGAGCGAATATAGCATGGCCTATAGTTGTCACGCTGTGCCCACATCGATAATAACGCTTGACATTATTAACGCCTGTCGTTATGCTTGCCCTGTGATCAAGACTTTCGCCAACCAGGAAACGGCGGAAATCTGGAGAACCGGAAAGACCCGGGGCGCGCCACCAGCGAGCGTGACGATACGGAAGTTGGCCATGCTCGACGTCGCCACAACGTTGGACGACTTAAAGGTCCCTCCCGGAAACCGGCTGGAGAAACTACGCGGTAATCGGCACGGTCAGTACAGCATGAGAATCAACGATCAATACAGAATCTGTTTCGAATGGCGCGGACCCGATGCTTACGACGTGGAAATCACAGATTACCATTAAGGCCAATTAGCATGAGCATTGCCAGAAAAGGCACACCCAACTGGAGAGTTCACCCCGGCGAAATCCTGCGGGAGGAATTCCTGAAGCCGATGGGCATCTCCGCTTACGAATTAGCGAAGCGGCTGCATGTGCCCGCGCCTCGCGTGAATGACATCGTTCTCGAGCGCCGTGGCATCAGCGCCGACACGGCGGTCCGTTTGTCCCGCTTCTTCGGGACGACCGAGCACTTTTGGCTGAACCTGCAGGGAGCCTACGAAATAAGCCGCGTCAAGGCCGAACACGCGGCGGAAATCGAACTCATCGAACCACGAGCGGCTGCCGCCTCGCGCTAGATTGACTGGCGGAACAAATCTACCTAGGGTCCAAAACGCCCGATCACTTCCGACTTTTCTTCCCCCGCGGCCACCTCGCGATTACCACCGTCGAAATTCCCCCCCGCGGACGGAACTCGCCCTTCACCTCGGCCCACACCGGCTTGGCCCAGCGAACCACATCCTCCAGCACCTGATTCACAATGTTCTCCTGGAAGATGCCGAGATTGCGATACGCCTGTAGATATTCCTTCAACGATTTCAACTCCAGGCACAGGCGATCGGGCTCGTAGCGGATCACGATGTTGCCAAAGTCCGGCAAGCCAGTCTTCGGGCAGACGGACGTAAATTCGGGATCATCCACAATAATTTCGTAGCCGGGAAACTGGTTCGGCCAGGTTTCGATTTCCGGAAAATCGTGATCGAGCCCGGCGCTGGCGTGCTCCGCCGTGTAGCGGCGAGAGGTACGACGGGGAGACTTTGGCATCTGACTATTGTACCTAGCTAGTGAATATCGAACTGCTCCTGGTGCAGCGCCGGATCCGACTTTATGATGATGGTCTTCTTCGTGAGCTCTTCCATTTCATTCAACAGCCGCGCGTTGTTTGCCTTCAGCGCTTTCGCAACCTCCGGGTTCACGCGCAACATCACGTCGCTGTGCTCGAGGTGGCTTGAGATCTTGCGCATCTCCACATACACCTCGTTGCAAATGGTGTTCACTGCTTTCACGAAGCCCGTGGCCTGGCAATAAGGACACGGCGATCCAATCGTCCGTTCCAGCGACTGCTTCACCCGTTTGCGCGTGATCGCCACCAGCCCGAAATCGTTGAACTGCAGCACCTTCGACGGCGCCCGATCGAGCCGCAACGCCTCTTCCAGCGCCTGCATCACTTTCTGCCGGTTCCGCCGCTCGTCCATGTCGATGAAGTCGATAATGATGATGCCGCCAAGATCGCGCAGCCGCACCTGCCGCACAATTTCCTTGATCGCATCCACGTTCGTCTTCACGATCGTATCTTCGAGGCGAGCCGTTTTGCCGACGTACTTGCCCGTGTTCACGTCGATGGCAACCAGCGCCTCCGTCTGATTGATCACGATGTACCCGCCGCTCTTCAGCCACACTTTCGACTTCAGAGCCTTATTGATTTCCTCGTTCAGCCCGAACTGATCGTAGAGCGGAGTCTCCTTCGTATAGAGCTTGACGCGCTTGACCAGAGCCGGCTGGAAGCGATTCGCAAACCGCACGATGCGCTCGTATTCCTGCTCCGTATCGACCCAGATGACCGAAAACTCCGAGCTCACCTGATCGCGCAGCACCCGCTCCACCACGTTCAGGTCGTGATAAATCAGTGCCGGAGCCTTGCTGCTGTCGGAGCGCGACTTGATCTCGTTCCAAAGGTTTTTCAGAAAACGGATATCCGCTCGCAGCTCCTCATCCGAAGCGCCTGCAGCCGCGGTCCGCACAATGAAACCGCCGCCGCCATTTTCACGCTCGCTCTGGATGATCCGCTTCAGCCGCTGCCGCTCTTCTTCCGACGCGATCTTACGCGACACGCCCGTGTGATTCACCGTTGGCATGAAAACCAGAAACCGTCCCGGCAGCGCAATGTGGCTGGTGATGCGCGCGCCCTTCTTCGCGATCGGTTCCTTGGCAATCTGGATCAGCACTTCCTGCCCTTCTTTCAGCAGTTCGCTGATCTGCGGCACCACCGTGTTCTCGCGGCTGCGGAAGCGCCGCCCACCGCGCCGTCCGCGCCCCCGATCGAACCCGCGCTCCGGCCCCCGACGCTGCGTCCGCTGCAACAACCTCGCCTCGGGTGCGGGACCGCGAACTTCCGCGCTCGCATCCAACGTACCCTCGCCAATCGCCTCGGCCTCCAGCAGCGCCTCAGCTTCCGCTTGCGCCTCTTCCAGTTCCAACTCCTCCGCTTCTCGCTCTTCGGCTTCCAGTACGGCTTCGGGAACCGCTTCGCCGTTCGCTGCCAGCTCGCCGCCTGCCGCCAGCCCCGGAGCCATTTCTCCAACCCCGGGTCCCGGCAACTCCCCGCCGGCCGCCCGCGTCTCTTCTTCTTCGAATTCCTCGAAGCCCGCGTCGTCTCCCGGTTCTTCCCCGTAGGACGCAAGATCCGCTTCTTCTTCCTCGATCTCCTGTTCCTCCACGTCCCCGTGCGTAACATCGTGTGGAACATCGTCAATCACATCGTGTATAGCCTCCGGAACTGCCGCGAAGTCCGCTTCGTGCTGCGTCTCGCGCACCTCCGTCACCGGCGCCGAGTCAGTCTCCGCCACGGCTCGCGCCTCGTCTTTCACTTCCGCTATTTCCGGCGTTGCGTTGGAAACGCTCCCGTGTACCTCTTCATAAACTTCCGCGTCCGGCACATGCTCATGCTGTTCATGAAGCGGCTCGGCAACCTCGGCCGCGAAGATCGGCTCGTCTTCCGGAAAGTTCGCAACGATGGAGGCCGACGCTGACGCCGGAGTTGCCCGCTCCGCCGGCGCTGCGCTCTCCACCGTCAGAGCCGGTCCCTGCCCCAGACCCTGGCGCTGGTACTTCGAGATCGATTCGCCAGGAAGCAGGATCGGTTGATATCCCGGGGGCGGTCCGTAATCGTAGTCGCGTCCGGCGCGAGCGGATGACGGTGCCGGCCGCTGAAATCGCGAGTCCGACCCGCTGCGTCCCGGACGGTCGCCGCGGTTAAAGCGGTCGCTTCGTGATTCGTTCCGTGATTCGTTCCGTGGTTCGCTGCCGGTCTCACTGCGCGCTTCGCTGCGGGTTTCGCTGTGTGGTTCGCTTCGAATTTCGCTGCGCTCCGGACGCTCGCCGCGCTCTGCACTCGGCCCGCGCCCGATCTCTCCACGACGTCCGCGGCGGCGGCGTCGCCCGCGAAAATCGCGCGCCACGCCCGTGCCGCTGCCTGGCGCTTCCGAAGAACCCGTTTCCGGCTCTTGCCCCTCGTCGGCTATGCTTCCGGCGTCGGCAACGTGTCCTTCAATCGCTGGTCCAGCCGCTTCCAAATCGTTGCGCGGACGCGCCTCCATTACCGGACGATTCGCCGGAATCGGCTCATCCAGATCCTCGTCCTGCTGTTCCAGATCCATGAAATCGGAGACGTACAGAAACGCGTCGCGTTCCAACCCAATGTCCACAAAGGCCGACTGCATGCCGGGCAGCACGCGCGTTACTCGGCCCTTATAAATCGAGCCTGCTAAGGTGTATTCGTTTTCTCGTTCGAGGTAAATTTCTGCTAGCTGATCGTCTTCCGTGATCCCCACTTTGGTTTCGTGGGGCGTGGTCGATACAAACAATTCCTTGTTCATCGCTACTCCGGTCTTCTTACCGGACCAGAAGCGCAAGGCGGACCAAGGATCGATAGCGTTCAGCGCCGCTCCGGGTAGGAGCGGGCGCGGTCCTGGAGTTCTTCCCGGGGCCTCGCACTGCAGTGAATTGTTCTTACTCGTCTGCACTGATCGCGTTAAGCCTTCCGTCAGGTCTGTGGCCACTCTCTCGCGTTCCGCTGAGGGGGCCGTTCCCCGCCTGACTGGCTTCAATCCTGTCCGGCTTCGACTTCTGCCGGCGTTCTGCCCTCCTTTTTCGCGAGGGCCTTCGTAATCTTGTTTCCTGCGTAATCTTGTTTCCTGGCGCCCTTTTCGTTGCTAACAAGGGCGCCCTAACTTCTGCCGACCGTCTCAGTTCACGAAACGGCGCATCCTGACGTTCATTACCATCCCCAGCGCCAAAAACATGAAAAGAACGGAAGACCCGCCGTAACTCATGAGCGGCAGAGGTATTCCCGTGACTGGCATAAAGCCAACCACCATGCCGACGTTGACCAGAATGTGAAAGCTAAGCACAGCCACCACACCCATCACCAGAAACGCCCCGGCGCGGTCGGGCGCCGTTTGTGCATTCTGGGTCAACCGCATCAGCACTATAAAGTATAACAGCAGAAGCGCCAGAGCTCCTACAAACCCGTGTTCCTCCGCAAACGCCGCAAAAATAAAGTCCGTCTGCGGCACCGGCAGAAACGCCAGATGCGTCTGCGATCCCTGGCTGCTCCCCCAGATCCCGCCCGACCCCACCGCAATCAGCGATTGATTCACTTGATACCCGGAGCCCTGCCGGTCCGCATCCGGGTTGATAAAACTCGCCAACCGTTCCTTCTGATACGGCTTTAACACCTTGATCCATGCCACCGGAACCAGCAGCCCCGCGATCATCACCACGATCAACGCCTGCTTCCAGCGCAGACCGCCCAGGAACAACCCCATGATCGCCACCGGCAGATACGTCAGCGCCGTCCCCAGGTCCGGCTGCGCCAACACCATCAGCATCGGGAAACCGACGATCGCCCCCGCCTTCATAAAGTCCGGCCACGACAGTTCCCGTTCGTGCAAATCCTGAAAGTACTTCGCCACCGCCAGAATCAGGATCAGTTTCACCCACTCCGACGGCTGGAAATGCCCGCCCCCCGGCATCTTGATCCAGCGCCGCGCCCCCAGATATTTCTGCCCGAACAAAATCACCGCGATCAGCGACGCCAGCGATGCGATGTACATCCAGTGAATTTGTTCCAGCAGGGCTTGATAGTTGACCAGGCTGACCAGAAACATTGCGCCCAGGCCCGCCAGAATCCAATAAATTTGCTTGATGTGGGCGCCGGCAAATTTCGTGTGTTCGGTTGCACTGCGAATCTGCATCACGCCCAGCGCGCAGATCGCCAGCATGAACCCCATGAGCACCCAGTCGAAATCTCGGTAGGAAACGTAGCGCGACATGAATTCAGCCGCTCACCCCGGAACGCATTGACCAGAACCCACGCCAGAAACTCACTCGCCACGAAATCACTGGCAGGGATTCGTCGGGCATGACGAACTCATCGGGGCTTCAGTCCGCAACCATACCCAAACCCCAATCCCGCCCACGACGCCCAATCCGCCGATGATCGCCGGCGTCGAACTCATGATTCCCCCGCCGGCCGCCGTCGCTGCCCCGGCTGAGCGCCGGTGCTTCTTCTTCTTTTTCTCCGTGTCGGTGCTGTCGTCGCGTGTCGTCTGCTGCCCCTGCGTCACCGTTGTCGTGCCCTTGTCGTCCTGCACCGTCACGTCGCCCTTGTTGGCCGCAATCTGCACCTGCCCATCCACGTCGGTCACCTGAAACTCGGTCCATGAATTGCTCGCAGGCGTCACCGTCACGTCGCCGGCCCGCGCCATCAGTCCGCGCGACGTCGTCACGCGCACCGCGCCATGCTCAAGCTCCACCGCCAACCCCTCAAATTTCACCAGCGAGTCCGCCGACACCATCACGTTCGACCCGTTCGATTGAATACTGGCCGTCGAATCGGGTCGGGTCTGCAACATGTCTCCCGAAAACAAGGCTGCCGACTTCGGCACCTCGCTCCCGTTCAACCAAGCCGCACCGTTCGTGTACAACATGGCCGACGCCGTCTCTCCCGCCAGCATCGTTTGCGCCGGGAACAGGATCGCCAGCAAACAGCACATCGCACACCGGAGCCTTGACTCTGACATGGGTTCGGATCACTCCAACATTTCTGGATTGTTTTATCCTAAGCCTGTAAAGGGTTACGGGTCAATGCGCTTGTTACTTTCGGTGCACTCCTGAGTAACTATGGGGAGGGATGCGCGCCTCGCAACCCTGCCCTGAGAGCGTCCGACTCTTTGTGCCCCAGAGCCTGCCCTGAGCTTGTCGAAGGGTTCGCGCCCGTTTTTCGGGCGCTAACCTGGGCGGCGGTGGTCGCCGTCGCCAAGCGAAGCCATTGTCATCCTTGAGCGAAGCCGAAGGGGTCCAGCCGGGCGATAGGCTCAATCACGCGGTCGCGGCGCCGGTGACCGGGTCCACCACCGGCTTCCCCAGAAGCATCTCGCCACTCATCCCTTCGACTTTCACATCCATCCAGCGGTTCGCCTCATGATGCCCGGACATTTTCATCTTCAGGTAATTGTCCGTCAGCGCCTCCGTGAATTCCGTTCCGCCCGATTGCAGCGTGATCGCCTCGATTACCGTCCCTACGAGCGACCGCATAAACGCCGCTTTCTTCCCGAATGCGATCTCCCGCAGCACGCGGTTTCTTTCCCGCGCCACTGCCACCGGAACCTGCCTCGCCTGTTCCGCCGCCGGCGTCCCCGGACGCGCCGAATATGTAAACACGTGCAGATAAGTAAACGGCAGTTCTTCGATCATGCGCCGCGTCTCCTCGAACTCCGCTTCCGTCTCGCCCGGAAATCCCACCATCACATCCGCGCCGATGGCCGCAGCTGGCATGGCCGCTCGAATCTTCAGAATTTTTTCCCGGTAGTGCCAGGGCCGGTACTTGCGATGCATACGCCGCAATACCGCATCGCTCCCCGACTGCATCGGCACGTGCGCATGCTTGGCGATCCGCCCCGACGCCGCCACCAACCCGATCAGCTCATCGCTCCAATCCATAGGCTCGACCGAACTGATCCGCAGTTTCGCAAGAGAAGTCTGACTGAGGATGGCGCGAATCAGATGGACAAGTCGTTGGTCGTTAGTATTTGGTTTTAACTGAGAGCTGAAAGCTGAGAGCTGAAAGCCTCCCTCCAGATCCCGCCCCCATCGCCCCAAATTAATTCCCGAAATCACCACCTCGCGATATCCCGCCTCAACCAGCGTCCGCACTTCCGCGAGGACGCGCTCCGAAGGCAGCGAACGGCTCTGTCCCCGCACATACGGAATCACGCAGAACGAGCAGCGATTGTCGCACCCATCCTGCACCTTCAGGTTCGGACGCGTTCGCTCGTTGGCCGCTTCAAATACCGGAGCCGCCAGCAGTTCAGTATGCGCAAAAATATCCCCCACAATCACATTGGCGGCTTGATCCCCGGAAAGCTGCGCTTTGGAAAGTTGTCCCAGCGGCACAAAGTTGGAACTTGGTGAAGAAAAACCAGAAAAAGGCGCAGAAGAAGCAGTCGCAATCTCCGCCGCCTGGTGCTTGTGCGAATTTCCCACGACCCACGTCACACCCGGCAGCGCCGCCAGTTCTTCCGGTGCCCGCTGCGCGTAGCAACCGGTCACCAGAATGCGGCAATCCGGATTCACCCGCTGCAGCCGCCGTATCGATGCGCGCGCATCTTTATCCGCTCCCTCGGTCACCGTGCACGTATTCAGCACCACAATTTCCGCGTCGCGAGCCGCACCGGCGCGCTCCAATCCGCGCTCCAGAAATTGCCGTTCCAGTGCCGCCCCGTCCGCCTGCGTAGCGCGGCAGCCAAAATTCTCTATGTAGAAGCGAGCCACGCTCCTATACTAACCGAGTAGATGCTGCGGCTGAAAAGTCCGCCGAAAAACTCTGGCTTCGATTTTGCTTTGAAGAGGCGCGGCTTCACAGCCTGCGGAAAAAGTCCGGTTTCGTATCAGGGTATCGCTTTAGCGATACCGTAAGTTCTTCAAAATCAGACGCCCCTTTAGGGACCGGGCAGCGAGTTTTTCCGCAGCCTCTTCAGCCGTGCACTGCCTCTCCAACTCCCCGTAAGGGGTGCACATGAAACGCCGCATCCTCATTGTCGACGACGATCTCGCCGTTCTGCTGACCCTCAAAGCGGTTCTCGAACTTCACGGATTTGAAGTCGAAACCGCCGGCAGTTCCGCCGAGGCCTTTGTCCGCATGAAGTCCAGCGTCTACCAGATGGTCATCAGCGACTTGCACATGGAAACCGAAGAAGCCGGCCTGGAAGTCATCCGCGCCGCGCGCCGCCAGCCTTATCATCCCGCAACCGCCCTGCTCACCGCCTATCCCCCATCCGGACGAACATTGGCGGGGAGAACATCGGCACGGACAGGCTCGGAATGGAGAAGCTCGGAATGGAGAAGATTGGACCGGAGAAAACTCGGCCTCGTTGCTCATCAAGCCGCTCGGCACCGGCGATCTTCTGCGCCAGTTGGAAGCCCTGCTCATCCGCCACGCCGACGCGCAAGTTCCGCCAGCAGAACTCTACCTCGAAGGCGCACGTAACCACCCGCCACGCAGGATGAGCGTCCCGCTGGTCCCGTTTTCCCTCAACTTTCAAAGAATACTCAGGCGCTCGCGACCTGCCGCCCCTGCTGAAAACACTCGCGGCACAGCACCGGCCGTCCTTGCGTCGGCCGGAACGGCACCGTGGTCTCTTTCCCGCACTGCGAGCAGTTCGTCCGGGTCTCCGTCTTCGCGTACGAATGCCCGCGCGACGACGGCCCGTGCGATGCGGCCCCAACCACTGCCACGCGCTTGCCCTTGCAGTTCTTGCAGCGTTTGGGTTCGTTCTTGAACTGCTTGTCGTGGAAGAACAGCTGTTCACCCGCTGTGAACACGAAATCCGTGCCACAATCGATGCACTTTAAAATCTTGTCCTGGTATTCCATTGAAGAGGCGCTCCCAGCGCGGCCCTGCTCTGCACGGGAGACCCGAATAGGGAAGGATCCGGTTCACATCGTGGGCAGGAGATTTACATCCCCCTCATGCTGACCCCTTGGATTCGGCCCGCCATACGGTGTGCACCGCATGGTTACTGCTCTACTGATTTACCGCCTATGACAACTGCCGGGGAAATTCGAATCCTCCTCGATCTACGCTGTCCGCCAGAGACGCGGCTTGCCGCGTCTCCCCTTCCGTTGTACGTTGTACGAGGAACGGGCCGCCCCACCAGCGAACGGCCCGTGTCTTCTCAGTCTTCTTCCTTAGTCCTGTTCCTTGCGTGCTTTCTTGCGGCTGCGCTTGCGAGCCAGCGCTTCTTTTACCCGCTTCCTCTCGCCGGGCTTCAGGTAAAACGAGTGACGCTTTACTTCCTTGATAATGTCCTCGGTTTGTACCTTCCGCTTGAACCGCCGCAGCGCGTTTTCGAGGGATTCACCCTCTTGAAGTCGAACTTCCGCCAACGGACTACACCCCCCCACTCGTCCTAACTGGACTTGTTAGTTATGGCAAGCAATATACCCCTAAGTCAAGTGGAATGTGCAGAAATCTTCATTCCCCCTCAGAAATTTAACCGCATCGAAAACTGCATCTGCCGCGGAGCAAACGCGCTCATCGGCTTCATGAGACTTGTAGGTTGCTGATAATAAGCCGGATAGTATGTTCCCGCGGCTGCGTGTACTTCACGAATTGTCCCGCCGAATTGTAAAAACCGCTGTCGCTCAAGTCTTCCCTCTTATTGTCGCGATTGAATATATTGAACGACTCCGCGGTCAGCTCCAGATGATACCGCCCGCCCAGATCCATCTTCCTGCCCAGCCTCAGATCCATGCTCGCGTAGTCCGGACCGATAAATGCATTGCGCCCATATCCCGACAAACGGTCATTGCTCGTGTTTCCGTCCTGATTCGGATCGCCCGACACCGTCGCGTTCGCCGGACGTCCGCTGCCGTACGTCATGATCCCCGAGATCTTCCAGTGATCGAACATCGCCGCCAGAACTTTCTGTCCCGCCGCAAACGGATTCGGCTCCTCGATCGCTGAAATCGACAGCCGTTGCCGCTGGTCCGTCACACTCGAAGCCTTCTCACTCTTCGTTGAGTATGAGTTCTGCACGGTCGACGCTCCCGTCACCAGCGCATCCTGCCCGTAGTCGATCGCGTGCGCCCACGTATACGCCAGCCGGAAATACATCCCTCCCGACATCCGCTTGTGCAGCGACACCGTCATGCCGTTATAAACGCTCGACGCCGCGCTCTCAAACTGGTCGATTGCCCCCAGTTGCGAGATCGGGCGATCCAAGGTATTGATGCACGGCGGATACGGACAACTGATGCTGTAACTCGTCTGCCACGTCGCAAACGACTCCACGTTATAAAGCTGATTTGGAACCAGATTGCCCGTCGGGTCGTAGATCGGATAGCTGTAGTAAGTCGGCGCCGGCAAATTCACATCTCGCGCCCGAATCATATCCACCCCATGCACATACAGAGTAAGACACTGTCCCCGTGAACCCGCCCGCGCAGTTCCCGCTCCAGGCTCAGACTTGCCTGCTGCACCCGCGGCGTCTTAAAGTCCGGAGCAAATGCCGCAACCTCGCTGGTCGCATATTGCTGCAAAGAAGCGGGCAGCGTGCACAGCACCGGGCCCCGCGGGCAGCTGAAAGCCGCATTCGGATAAGAAGGAAAAACCTGGTGCTGGTAGTAATCCGTATTGTCCAGGGAAAGAAAGTTGTCGCTCAGCCCATTGTTATTGATCACCGCCGACTGATAAATCCCCGGAATGCGGGTATAGAAAATTCCAAATCCCGCCCGCACCATCAGCGGCCGCTCGTTGCCGAATGCATACCCAATTCCCACCCGCGGCGCGAAGTTCGTCTCCTTCAACGGCATCTTCCCCGCCGCCGGCCACAATGGATTACTCACCATTCCCCTCTTCGAAAACGTCTGCAAGTCGTAGCGCGCTCCCAGGCTCAAAGTGAAATGTGGCGTCAGCCGCACCGTGTCCTGCACAAACCCCGCGTAATCGTTGCTGTCCGGATGCGACACCGGATTCCCGAAATTCTGCATGTAATATCGCGGCACATTGGCAGCCGGTCCCAGTCCAACTGCCGGCATCCCAATCCCAGCTCGGCATGATGGTGTGCGCATACGCCCGCAGCGGCGTTAACTCCAGTCCCCCGTGCATCGGCACAAACGTAAGCGGATTCACCGCAATATCGTCGAATAAATACTCTCCGCTGTACAACGACGGGAAGTAGTCGTAGTCCCAGGTCCGCATCCCGTCGGCCCCGAACTTCCACTGGTTACGCCCCCGGCTCAGGCTCAGAGTCTCCGCCAGGTGCAGCCGGTGTTCCCGCGTCTCCCGCGGCAATGTCGAAGATTGCCCTAAATCCGCCATCCAACTGTAGATGCTCGTCCGCACCCCGGTCGTGTTGGGAAACGATTGTTCCAGGTCGCGCGAAAACTGCGCCCGCAGATGGCTCGTCAGCCCCGGCGTAATGCTCCCCGACAGACTCACCGACGCGCTTTCCGTCGCCACGTCCTCTTCCCCATTCCCGCTCATCGCATAATTTGTGATCGGACTCCCCGCATCGAAAGAGACGTTGTTCGTCCCGTAAGACCGCGCCGTGCTCAGCCGCGCCGAAAGATACTGATGCGGCGTCAGCACCCGGTCCAGCTTCAAAGATCCCGTTTCCCCCAGCAACTTCGCAGGAAACGTCCCTCCATTCTGCGAGAGCTGCGCCGCCGCCGGTGACGCGCTTGCTTCAAAACAGGGCGGCCCGCCCGCGCTGGCGGAGGGCAACCATGCACAATTGCCTGATCACAGGCCGACCCGCCAATATGCGGGTCGCAGACCTCGTAATCCCCTGGCGTCGGGTACGTCCCCATCTGCGGCGCCACTGCCGTCGAGCCGTTCTCGAACTCCACCACCCTGGGCAAATCGAAAATGTGCTGATCGTAACTCGCAAACAAGAATGTCTTGTTGCGCTGGATCGGCCCTCCGAGCGTCGCTCCAAACTGGTGCTGCACATTGCTCGGATTGAAACTCATAAAGGGAGGCGCCGCTCCCCCCAGCGCACTGTCGCGCAGATAATAGAATGTGTTCCCGTGCCACTGGTTCGTGCCCGACTTGGTCACCACATTCACCACCGCGCCCCCCGCCCGCCCCGACTCCGCGCCATAGCCGCTCGATTGCACCCGGAACTCCTGCACCATCTCGTTCGAAAACTGGTAAGGCGCGCGATACCGTCCCGATGCCTGCGCAAAGAACCCGTTGTTGTTGTCGCCTCCATCCACCAGAAAGCTGTTGTTGTATCCGCGAATCCCGCCATACGATAGGTCCCCGTTCGATCCCGACGTCAAGTCTCGCGGATCCTGCGTCACCCCCGGCATCAGCAACAGCAGATCGGTGAACCTGCGCCCGTTCAGCGGCAAGTCCTTGATCGCATGATCGTCCACCAGTGCCGAGACCGAACTCGGATCCATCTCCAACATCCGCGGCGCCTCCGACACCGTGATCGTTTCCTTTGGCCCCGCCACCCTCAGTTTGAATGTCACCAGCGCCGCCGCTCCTATCTCCACCCGCATCACCGGCGAAATCTCCGGCGACATCCCTTCCGCCTCCGCCCGCGCCGAATACTGCCCCGGCGGCAGCAGGTCCACCGCGAATCGTCCCGCCGAATCCGTAGCCGAGTGGTAGCGGATCCCCGTCTCCACCCGGATCGCCACGATGTCCGCGTCCGTAACCGCCGCTCCCTGCGCGTCCAACACCACACCCCGCAACGCGCCCGTAGACGCATCCTGCCCCCAAGCCGCGGAAGCCACAAAAACAAGTTGAAAGAGGAATACCAGGAAGACGGCTACTCGAAAAGCATTTCGAACCGTAACCAGAAACGGCTCATTGCGGCGCCCCATACCAATCCCCTCGTGTCCGAGACTTCGGAATCGGAGGGGATTCCAGAAACCCTTCCCATCTATATACCAAACTGCGCCTCCCCAGAATGTGACGCACGTACCCGCAATATGTTCGGTTTTCTTGGTGATCAGTATCCCGTGTAGGGACGGTCGTCGCTGCCGTCCAAGTCGAGCGCAGCTCGGCAACTGCCGGGGTGATGGCAACTCTGGGCCGCCGTAGTCGTTAGGCGTAAGTCATTCGCCAGCATCGTTGCGAACGACTAACGACAAACGACTAACGACTAACGACCATCGACCGCTCCACCCGCTCAATGCGCCGGTGCCGCTGCCGGCGCCGCCGGCTTCGCGCCAAAGTCCACCTTAGGCACTACCCGCGAACCTTCCGATGCCTGGAAGTACGCCGGGTTCTGCTTGTAGCCCGCAAACCCCGCGTACAAATTGTTCGGAAACTGCAGCAGATAAGTGTTGTAGTCCTGCAGCGCATCGTTATAACGCTTGCGCTCGACGGCGATCCGGTTCTCGGTCCCCGCCAGCTCGTCCTGCAAGCGCATAAAATTTTCATTCGACTTCAGCTGCGGATAATTCTCCACAATCAGCAGCAGCCGTCCCAGCGCGCCATCCAACTGCCCGTTCGCGGCAATCTTATCGGTCGGAGTCTGCGCCGAAAGCAGCGCCGACCGCGCCTTGGCGATGTCTCCGAACACGGTTATGCCTCCAGCCCATATCCGACCGTAGTCCAATACTTGTGATCGTCCGTCGCCACCAGGATCAGTACCCCGCGGTCTTTCCCTTTCGCCCCGATCCCCCACTTCTGATACAGCGCTACCGCGTAACTCACCGCGTCCTGCCCATCCAAAGACTTCACCGTAACCACGGCAATCTGCGCTGCCGCCTTCTGATCCACCTGCTGGCAAAGATCGTTCAACCGCGCCGCGGTAGCCGCATCCAGCACGCCAGCAAAATCATTGACGTAGTTCGTCGGGCGCAGAGAAGCAATGGGCTCGGCCGCAACCCGCGCCGCCCCCACCAATATCCATCCCAGGACAACACAGACTATCGCCGAAACTCTCGCCCGCCGCTTCATTCACAAAAATTGTACAGGAGTCGGCGAGGGGCGGCGTTTCCGGATCTAGCCGCGCTTTGAAGCGCGCTTCTTCTTCGTTCCGGCATTCTTCTCCACCCGCAGCTTCCAAGCCTCGCGCAGCGCGCCAGCCAGCACATCCTCGCTCGCTTTCGCGAGGCGAATGTGGGTCGCCCCCATTCTTCCCCATCCCCCATGAACGGGCAGGAAGACTTGCGGCAACTCGCGCACGAATTCCTCCTGCAGTTCCGGCGTAAGCATCAGGTTGCCGTAGCCCTTATCCACGGAGGCCAGCGTGGCGAAGATTCTGCCTCCCACCCGGAAGTCGGCCGCCCCCATGTGCGAGCCTTCGACTGCCCCTTCGAGGCTCAAAGCAATCCGTCGGAAATCCGCCACTTTCATCGCCATGCGCGCACCACCTGAGCCGAATCTTACCTCACGAAAAAACGGATGTCAGGTCTAGGGCTCCAGCGTCCCAAGGGGTCTTCCTTAGGGAAGTCTGATTAAGTCCCTGGGGTCCTCCGTGCACCCCTGTGTACACTGTGGTTTATGCTTTCTGCCGACACTTGATCAGAGTTTCCTGAGACCTGACACCTGAGACCCGGCACCTGTACTATGGAAATCCTATGATCCGCTCCTACAAAGGCGTCACTCCCCAATTCCCCGATACCTCTTACATCGACGACTCCGCCCAGCTCATCGGCGACGTCATCGTCGGAGAACACGCCAGCGTCTGGATGAACGCCGTCCTCCGCGGCGACGTCCACCAGATTCGCGTCGGCCATTATTCCAACATTCAGGACAACTCCATCCTCCACGGCATGAAAGAACAATATGGCGTCTACGTTGGCGACTACGTCACCGTGGGCCACAACGTCATCCTCCACGGCTGTACCATCGAAGCCCGCTGCCTCATCGGCATGGGCTCCATCATCCTCAACGGCGCCGTCATCGGATCCGGCTCCATCATCGCCGCCGGTACCCTGATCTCCGAGAAAACAATTGTGGAACCGAATTCCCTCTGGATGGGCTCCCCAGGAAAATTCCGCCGCCGCCTCGATGAAAAAGATCAGGCGATGATCCTCCGCTACGCAGACAATTACGTGGGCTATAAGGAATCGTACTTAATAGAGAGGAAGAGTCTAATGATTCAATGTCTCAATGATTCAATGTCTCAATGATTCAATGTCTCAATGATTCTGAATCAAATGTTTCACTTGGTTTAGATTGCCCGGCCCGCCGCTTGGGTGGCGGCTGTGTGGGGTCGTGGGGTGAGGCCGGGCAATTCTTTGCTTCTACTCAGGATTGCAGTTGCAACGTTTATACCGCACCAGGCCTTTTTCTGCCTGTGACCGCAATCACCATTCTGTGTGATCGGATTTGCTTCCGGCTGTGATGGAGGTCACCGCCAACCCCGGCTTCACTAGCTAAGGTGAAAGTGAAGCTGCTTTCAGAAAGCATCTCAGGAGAAGCAAATCATGGCATATGTAATCACTGACACTTGCATCAAGGACGAGCTTTGCGTGGACGTTTGCCCGACCGACTGCATTCATCCCAAGAAAGACGAGCCCGAGTTTGAGGCGGCGAAACAGGTTTACGTTGACCCCGACGGTTGCATCGATTGCGGCGCCTGCGTTCCGGTGTGCACCTCCGATTCGATCTTCGTGGCCGAGGAACTCCCGGAGGACAAAAAAGAGTTTCTGGAAAAGAACGCTGCCTATTACGCGAAAAAGTAGCGCTCCCGTTACGAGAGCTGGCGAGCGCCCCGTCCAAGCTCCCGCTTGGCCGGGGCTGTTCGTCGGCCACTGACTTAATTACAAACTTCGGGATCCAGCCCCGGAGGGACGACCAGCTTAGCCCATCGCTTCAGCGCTGATCCGCAAAATGCCAATTCGACGTTAAACTAATGAAGTGCCACTGTGAGTCGAACCTGCTGGAAGGTTCAACTGAAAGCTGACAACTGAAAGCTGAGAGCCCGCGCCCGGATGACAAGTCCCACGCCAAGGGCTTGGCGAACGACGAACGACCAAAGACCAACGACGAAATGATCAAATCCCCCCGAGGAACCCGCGACCTTCTCCCGCCCGACACGGCGCTCTGGAACTTCGTCGAAGCCGCCGTCCGCGACGTTTTCCGCGCCTACAACTTCCACGAAATCCGCACCCCCATCTTCGAGTCCACCGAACTCTTCGCCCGAGGCGTAGGCGAAGACACGGATATTGTCGGCAAGGAAATGTTTACTTGGGAGGATCGTGGCCGCGCCGAAAGCGATAAAGGGCAGTCGCTGACTCTGCGCCCCGAAAACACCGCCGGCGTGGTCCGCGCCTACATCGAGCACAAACTCTGGGATCGCGGCCTCAACAAGCTCTTCTATATCGGACCGCAGTTCCGCCGCGAGCGTCCGCAAAAAGGACGCTACCGCCAGTTCTATCAAATCGGAGCCGAAGTCATCGGCCCCGCCGCCGCCGGCAGCCAGTCTCCCGCCAGAGACGCGGAAATCCTCGAACTCCTCGCCACGCTGCTTGATCGCGTAGGCATCACCCACTGGACGCTCGAACTCAACTCCGTAGGCTGCCCCGCCGACCGCGTGAAATTCAACGAAGCCCTCCGCCAGGCGCTCGCACCCGTAGTAGCAACATGTGCGCCGACTGTCAGCGCCGCGCCGTGACCAATCCGCTGCGCGTCTTCGACTGCAAAGTTCCCGCAGACCAGCCCATCATCGCAACTCTTCCCACCATCAGCCAGTTTCTCGACGAAGCCTGCCGCGCCCACTACGAAGAAGTAAAACAAATCCTGAACTCGGTCGAAATCCCCTACGTCGAAAACCCGCGCCTGGTGCGGGGTCTCGATTACTACACCCGCACTGCATTTGAATTTACCCATGGCGCGCTGGGGGCCCAGAATGCGATCCTCGGCGGCGGAAGATACGACGGCTTGTCGGAAGCGCTCGGCGGCCCGGCGGCTCCGGGAATTGGTTTTGCTATTGGAGAAGACCGGCTGGTCCTTTCGCTGACCGCGTCGGCGGAGTCGGTCGTGCGCAAGCCCGATGTTTACATTGCTCCGCTCGGCGCCGGAATGAATCGCGAAGCTGCCCGCGTGGCTCGTGAACTGCGCCGGCACGATCTGGTCGTCGATCTAGGCGACGAGTCGTTTCGCCTGAAAAAGTCGTTCGAGGCCGCCGACAAGCTAGGAGCGCGGCACATTCTCATCGTAGGCGAAAACGAAGTAGCCGCCGATGCCTTCGCGCTCAAGCATCTAGCCTCCGGCGAACAAGTGACGGTTCCGCGCAGCGAGTTGGCGCAGCGGATTTTGCGGAAGTAGCAGAAGACCAGTTGTCAGTTTTCAGTTATCGGTCTTGGCTTTTGAAGTTCCCTGTGATCCTCTGTGTCCCCTGTGGTTAAAGTTTTTTCCTCACCACAGAGATTACAATGCAACACAGCGTAAAATCGTTTTTCTTGGGAGGCAATCATGCGAGGCGTTCTTCGAGTGTTGGCCACGGTTCTGCTTAGTGTGACCATGGCTCTTCCTCAATCTCCCTCTTCCAAGCCGGTCTCCGCTTTCGACCAGCAACTCATCGATCAGCAGAAGCAGTTCCTGCAGGCGGACCGGAGCAAAGATTCAATCGCCGTCGATCGCGCCATCGCCGACGATTTCCAGGGCATCGAAGTGAATGGCGACCTCTACGGCAAAGCTGATATCGTCGACTCCTTGCAAGCAGGAATGCCCAAGGACACGCGCGCCTACGATTTCCACGTCGTCAAACTGAACGATGACTCCGCCGTCGTCGCCTACAACCTGATCGTCCCCGGAGAAAATCCGCGCTATCGCCACATGGCCGACACCTGGGCAAGAATCGACGGCCACTGGCAACTGAAATTCCGCCAGATCACCCCCAACCTCTGGAGCGCGAACGATCTCGATTAGCAGCCCGTCTGTCCTGGCTGCAAACGTCCGCGCCTGCGTAGGGACAGCCGCCCCCGGCTGCGTAGGGACAGCCGCCCCCGCCTGCGTAGGGACAGCCGCCCCCGGCTGCGTAGGGACAGCCGCCCCCGGCTGTCCAAGCCCAGCCAAGCTCGCCTCAGCGCTCCACTCACGAGCGCTGCTGCCCTACGCCAGCCTTCGCCATCCAGTCCATCCGCAACCACTTTATCCCCGCTGCAAAATGCGGTAGCGTATCTTCGTGGCTCGGAACCGGATTCATCGCCTCCTGGTACCGGCAATCGCTGCGGGCGTTGGGCATGGGATTGATCCCCATGGGGGACGCTCGATGTCTGACCCCATCGCCACTCTGTCCGCGGGAGATCTCGTCGGGAAATACCAAATCCTCGGCCTGGCCGGAGCCGGGGGTATGGGCGTCGTGTACCGCGCGCTCGATGTCAAACTGGAGCGCACGGTCGCGCTCAAGTTCCTTCCCGAGCACTTGGTTTCAAGCAGCGAGGATAGAGAGCGGTTTCTGCGTGAAGCGCGCACCGCCTCTTCGCTCGACCACCCCAACATCGGCGCCATCCACGGCCTGGAGGAAACCAGCGAAGGCCGCACCTTCATCGTAATGGCGTATTACGCGGGCGAGACGCTGGTGCAGAAGATGCGCCACGGTCCGCTCCCCATGGCCGAAGCGGTTGACATTGCCATCCAAATGGGCGAGGGTCTGGCGGCCGCTCATGCGGGCACCGTAGTGCATCGCGACATCAAGCCTTCCAATGTGATCCTGACCCAGGGTGGAGTCGCCAAGATCGTGGACTTTGGTCTGGCCCGGCTGACGTCCACGACGGGCAGCACCCAAAGCATCAGCACCGCCGGAACCATCGGCTACATGTCGCCCGGAACAGACGATCGGCAAGTTCGTCGACCAGCGCACCGATATTTGGTCGCTGGGGATCGTGCTGGCGGAGATGATTACGGGCAAGAATCCTTTTCAACGGGACACGGCGGCGGGGACAATTTTCGCGATCTTAAACGAGCCGCCGCGAGCCTTAGACAAAACGCCGGACGAGATTCCGATCGATCTGCTGCGCGTCATCTACCGCGCACTCTCGAAAGAGCCTGCCACCCGCTACCAGAGTTGCCGCGAGATGGTCGCCGATCTGAAGGAAGTCCGCAGCCGACTCGACCCGGCGGCAACGTTGGCGCAAACCGACAGCCGGCCCTCTTCCCGAACGACGTCCCGGCCGTCGTCACAAACCGCGTCCCAACTGCGGGCGCAGATTGAACAAGCCTCGCGTCCAGTGTGGGGCACAGCAGTCGTCCCGGCGCCGAGCTGGCACCGGTGGCTGGCCGCTGTGGGCGTGGCTGCGGTGCTGTTGGCGGTGCTCTCGTTCATGCCGCCGGTGCGAGAGCGCGTGGCGGGATGGTTTGGCCGCCAGGAAGAACACATCGCGGTGCTGCCATTTGAAAATGTGGGGAATGACCCCGCGAACGAAGAGGTTTCCGCCGGGCTGATGGACAGCCTGACCGGCCGCCTGACCAACCTCGAGGTGGGCAAGCAGTCGCTCTGGGTGGTACCGGCGCGCGAGGTGCGGCAGCACAAAATTGTCGATGCGGCGTCGGCCCTGCGTGAACTTGGAGCGACGGTTGTGTTGGAAGGAAGTCTGCAGCGCAACGGGCAGACGATCCACCTGGCCGTGAATCTCGTCAACACCAAGAACCTCCGCCAGATCGGCTCGGTGACCCTCGAAGACCGTGCCGGAGACTTCTCGTCGCTCGAAGACGAGGCCGTGACCCGCGTGGCCAAGCTGATGCGCATCGAGGTGACGCCCGAAATGCTGCGAGCTTCGGGCGGCGCGGTCAATGCCGGCGCCTACGAGTTGTACCTGAAGGCGCTCGGCTACACCCAGCGCTACGACAAACCGGGGAATCTCGATCTGGCCATCGCCGCGCTCAACCATGCGGTGAAGGCGGATCCGCGCTTTGCTCTGGGATTCGCCCAGCTCGGTGAAGCCTACCGTCTGAAGTACCAGCTCGACAAAGACAAGACGTGGATCGATGAAGCGCTGGCGAATTGCCAGAAAGCACAGCAACTCGACGATCGCCTGCCCGTCGTCTATGTGACGCTGGGCAACATCCACCGCAGCACGGGGAAATACGATCTCGCCCTGCAGGAGTACCAGCGCGCGCTGGAACTCGACCCGCGCAGCGCCGACGCGGTCATTGGCTTAGCCGAATCCTACGACAGCGCGGGACGCACCGCCGATGCCGAGGCTGCCTTCCGGAAGGCGATCGCCCTTCGTCCCGATTCCTGGGAAGGATACAACCACCTCGGAAATTTTTTGGATGATCACCAGCGATTCGACGAAGCCATCGCGCAGTTTCATCATGCCATCGAACTCACTCCCGACAACGCGCCCCTCTATCTCAATTTAGGCGCGGTCTACATCGACATGGGAGACCCCAAGCGCTTTCCCGAGGCCGAACAGATGCTGCGGAAATCCATCGCCCTCGATCCCAGCTATCCCGCCTACACCAATCTTGGCTATCTCTACATCCAGCAACACAAATACTCCGAAGCCGCGGAGGCCGTGGAGAAGGCGCTGCAACTCAACGACAAGGATTACATGACGTGGGGCAATCTGGCGCTTGCCTACGAAGGCCTCAAAGATAAGGAAAAAGCGGACAAAGCCCACGACCGTGAAATCGTCCTGCTCGAACAGGCCGCCCACGATACCCCGCGCGACGCCATTGTGCAGTCCATGCTGGGGCTGCTCTACGCCAAGAAAAAGCTTCGCGAAAAGGCCCTTCCTCGCATACAATCGGCACTCGCTCTTTCGCCCGACGACGCCAACGTTCTGGCGAACGTCGGCGAAGCGTTCGAAGACCTGGGGGATCGTGCCCAGGCGTTGCAGTACATCGAGAAGAGCCTGCAAAAAGGTTATGCCCTTACGGCCCTGAAAAATGCCACGGACCTGCAGGGCTTGATCTCGGATCCCAGTTTTCGGCCCAGCGGTAAGTAACCAAATTCCAATTTGAAAAGGAGCCAGCCATGGCTGCAGCCCGCCACATTCCAATCACTGAAGCAGTTCGGACCATCACCATCAACTCTTCCTTCATCCCCTCGCCGCAAGGCCTCAAAGTCCAACAAGGGGATACAGTGAACTTCCAAAACAACTCCGGAGTCGATATCAGCATCCAGTTTGCCCCCAATCCCCCGGGCCTGGCCCTGTCCCCTACCAACCCCCTGCCTGTTCCCCATGGTTCTTCCGCTGGTTTCACGGCGCCTGACTACGACGCAGCCGCGAACTATTACATTTACGTGGGAACGGTCAATCAAAATCCCAACGACCCTTATGCCATCCAGGTGGGCAACGGCCCGCTGTATGTCCAGGTCACCTGGAGCCCGTCTCTGGGCGCGGGGCAAACCAATCCTGACCCGGTGGCCATTCCTCCCCAAGGCAATCTGCAAATGTATTCGGCCGACACCACCAGCTACAACGTCACTTGGCCAAATACCGGCGACCCGTTTACGCTGCCTCAGAACCTCACACAGGTCGTTCCCGTTGTGGCCAACAACCTCAATTACACGGCTACTTCTGGCGTCGCAACATACAAGTTCACGTTGCTGAAGAAGTCACCTTCGCGCACGCTAGGCAGTGGCAACGGCGGGGGCACGGTGAAGGTCAAGAACACCTAAGGCTGGCTGGCCCAACCTGCCGCCATCGGCCGAACTCTCAAGCCTGCCCCGTCCAAGCTTCTCTTGGGCGGGGTTTTTCGTCAGCGAGCGCAAATGCAATTTCGCACGACCCTCCATCAACTCCTGGCCAACTCACGAAGCCCCAACCCCCGCTCCATTTATAATCTTGAGTTCAGTTCACCGCCGCAATTTCAGCAGGACGAATTTCAGCAACACGAATTTCAGCAACACAAGGCGAAAACGTGCTCGATTTTCTAGGCGACCTCAGGCGAACTCATATGTGCGGAGCTCTTCGGCTCTCCGACGCGGGCAAGAAGGTTGTGCTCATGGGATGGGTTAACCGCCGCCGCGATCTTGGCCAGATCGTCTTCGTCGATCTGCGCGACCGCACCGGCGTGACCCAGGTCGTGTTCAACTACGAACTGAACCCCGCCGTACATCAGAAAGCCGAAGCCCTGCGCAACGAGTTCGTGATCGCAGCCATCGGCACCGTCAAGCGCCGCGATCCGGATACCATCAATCCCAATATCCCAACCGGCGAAGTCGAACTGGTGGCGGACGAACTGCGCATTCTCAACGTGTCGAAACCGCTGCCCTTTCTGCCCTCGGACGCGGTCCTCGCGAACGAAGAAACGCGCTTGAAATATCGCTACATCGATCTGCGCCGCGACGCCATGCAGTTCAACATCGAGTTGCGCCACAAAGTGGCGCTCGCCATCCGCGACAACCTGGCTGCGCAGGGCTTCTTCGAGATCGAAACCCCCTTCATGACCCGCTCCACGCCCGAAGGCGCCCGCGATTATCTCGTCCCCAGCCGCGTGCAGCCCGGATCCTTCTACGCCCTGCCGCAATCGCCGCAACTGTTCAAGCAGATATTAATGATCTCGGGCTTCGACAAATATTTCCAGATCGTCCGCTGCTTCCGCGACGAAGATCTGCGCGCCGACCGCCAGCCCGAATTCACCCAAATCGATCTCGAAATGTCCTACCCGCAGCCGGAGCGGGTGTGGGAAGTGGTCGAAAGCTTCCTGACTGCGGCCTTCAAAGCCGCCGGTCACGAGATCAAAACCCCTTTCCCGCGCATGGACTTCGACGATGCCATCCGCCAGTACGGCATCGACAAGCCCGATCTGCGCCTGCCCGCCTTCACCGAAGTGGGCCATTGTTTTACGCCCGCCGATCTGGAAGCGCTGGCGATTAACAAAGACTTGCCGGTGATTGCCATCCGCATTCCGAAAGTGGGCGAGCTTTCCCGCAAGGAGCGCGACGACATCAAGCCGCTCTTTGTCGCGAAAGGCGGAGCGCGCGTGTTCGAAGACTTCAAGCGTATCGAGACCAAGTTTCCCGAGGCGGGCAAGAAAGTGCGAGAGAAGGCGGGCGCCGCGGCCGGCGATCTCCTGGTTCTGGTGGTAGGCTCGGCGCACTCCGGAGCATCCGCAGACGCGCATCCCGCCCGCCAGCCCAATATCAGAGTTAAGCCCGCGGAAATGGCGATCTATGCCTCCGCCGGACTGCTGCGCGTGGCCCTGGCGCAGAAATATTCCGACCGTCACCAGCTTTTCCAGAAAGGCGACTATCGCTTTCTGTGGGTAACGAACTTCCCCATGTTCGAGTGGGATGAAGCGGAGCGGCGTTGGAACGCTGCGCATCATCCCTTCACCTCGCCGCACGATGAAGACATGGACAAACTGGAAACCGATCCCGCCATGGTGCGCGCGCTAGCCTACGACGTGGTGCTGAATGGCACCGAGCTCGGCTCGGGTTCGATCCGTATTCACCGCCAGGATGTGCAGAGCAGAATCTTCCACGCCCTGGGCATGACGGAAGAAGAAGCGCGCTCCCGCTTCGGCTTCTTCCTCGAAGCCCTAGAATACGGCACGCCCCCCCACGGCGGAATCGCGCTAGGCCTCGATCGCATAGTAATGATCCTGGCCGGAGCCGATAGTCTGCGGGAAGTAATTCCCTTCCCCAAAACCGCCGCCGCAAAAGATCTAATGATGGAAGCGCCCACGCCCGTGCCAGAAGGCCAGTTGCGGGATCTGGGCATTGCGGTGGTGGTAAAGAAGTAGAGAGTGCTTCATAAATCGGTTTTGGGTAGGGCACGACTCTAGAGGCTGCGAAAAAAACCCGATTCCGTATCAGGGCATCGCTTTAGCGATACCGTAACCCCTTTGCAATCAGTCTGCCCCTCCAGGGGGCTGGCACCTGATACCAGCCCCTGAGGGCAAAACTGTACACAAGAACCGCTACAAATTGCGCGTTGTTTTTTCCCTCGTGGTTGGTGCATACTTATGGCCGAAAAGAAACGTCCCCTCCCCCGTTTCATTCCCTTGGCCTCAATAGGAGATTGATTATGACTAACCGTACAAAGCAATTTGAAGCTTGCTCTCTGGCCGGCTTGGCTGTTCTGACTGTCCTTCTTATCTCTGCCGCCTCATTAAGCGGTCAGGTGGCAGGGCCGAACCGGCCTCTGCAAGTGCCGGAGGACTACGTGATCACACCGTTTGGCTACTTCCATCCATCCTGTGTCTTGAGGCTCGAGGAAGCAGAGACGCTGTTGGCAGATGGACGTGTCGAACATGCGAATGCCATCGTGGATTCGAGCGCTCCGCTTTGCAATTATCCGCATTACACGGCTACGGGATTGCTCATAACCGCCGACACCAAGGGCGCGAGCGCGATAGATCCAAACGTGAACGGCTGGCTTGAATATGTGAGCGCCACCACGGCTACGTCGTACGGCAAGATCTCTGCCACCTGGCCCGTGCCGCCGGCGCCCACTGCCGATGATGGACAAACCCTGTTTTTCTTCCCTGGCTTCGAGGATATCAGCGACGTAATAAGCATCGTTCAGCCCGTGCTGCAGTTTGGAAATTCCGCTGCAGGCGGTGCCAACTACTGGGCGGTTGCCAGTTGGAACTGCTGCACCAGCGGAACTGCCTGGTATAGCCCGCTGCTGAAGGTCAGCACGGGCGATACCATCCTTGGAACCATTACCCCCACCTGCAAGCCTGGACAGGATTACTGTGCCACTTGGAACGTGGTGAGCGAGGATAAGACCACGGGCAAGAAGACAACCCTGGCTAAATCCGCCGCCGAAGGGCAGATATGGAATTGGGGGTTTGCCGCCGTGGCCGAGGTTTACGGTGTTAAACAATGCAGCGATTATCCCGCGAACACGAGCCTCGTTTTCAAAGTACACCTCTATGACCAGAACCGGAAGGTGATCGCGAATCCGGGTTGGGTGGGAAGTCCCGCTGGTTCGGGCATATCGCCAAAATGCAACTATGGTTTAAACGTAACGGCGACAAAAGAGACCCTGGATTACTAGATGAGGACGGGCGGGTGCCCCACACATTCGCGCCCTTTGCGAATGTGTGGGTCCACTCTCCGCCGAAGCAACCTCGCGCTAACCCGACCAGAGTCTCGAAGGGACGAGCTACCTTAGCCCAAGAATTAGATCGAGTCCCGGCGGGACGGCCCCGGCCTAACCCAACACGTGCGCCGGATCGTAAGAAATGCCGTATCTCCCCAACAACTCTACAAACTCTTCCTCATAATTCCACCTGACATGATGAGCGGCCCGATTCGCGAGCAATTTTTTCATCACAAAATACCTGTGTGCGCCATCACAGACATCTAAGCTCGCCGTGCGCGATAATGACCATCTGATCGGCGCAACCAGACGTGTGCCGCGGCCATGGCAGCCGCCCCAAGCCCATTTTGGGACAGTCTTTGACAACCCAGCGCAGCAAAATCACCGCTAAGTCGTTGATTCTGGAAGATCTTACCCGCAAGTCCTTTGAACTCAAAGATCTAGCGGGAATTTCCTCCTAACTCAATGATTCTAATACCCAGGGGGGAGGGGGGGTACCCCCCCCAATTGGCAATCTTTGCCAACTTCTCGCGAGAGGATCCGCTCCGAGTTCGTCGGCGCATTTCTGACACAGGCGACTACCGCCCTTAGCGCCGCGCCGCCAGCCGCTGCTCCACCAACTCCCCGATTCGATTGACCACCTCGTTCTCGCTCATATGGGTCGAGTCCAGCACCACCGCATCTTCCGCAGCCACTAGCGGAGAAGCCGCGCGGGTGCGGTCCCGTTGGTCGCGCTCGCGAAGTTCAGCGGATATCGCCTGCGCCGCTGCGCCCTTCACCTTCTGCTGCTCCAATCGCCGCTGCTCGCGAATCACCGGATCGGCGTCGAGAAAAATCTTCAAATCGGCGTCGGGAAAAACTTTCGTCCCAATGTCGCGCCCCTCCATCACGACGCCGCCTCCGATGCCCAGCTCGCGCTGCCGCGCCACCATCCACTCGCGCACCTTGGGATGCACCGAAACCCGCGACGCCCCCTCCGATACATCGCGCTCGCGGATGCGCGCGGAAACGTCTTTTCCGTTGAGCAGAACGCGATTGCCGCCAATGGCGGGATCGAGCGTAATACGCGAATCCTGCGCCATCTTCAGCAGCGCAGCTTCGTCGTCAAACGACGCGTCCCACTCGATCGCCCGGAGCGCCAGCGCGCGGTACATCGCCCCGCTCTCCAGGTTCACGTAGCCGAGTTTGCGCGCCAGCCGGAAAGCAACCGTGCTCTTGCCGGCTCCGGCAGGCCCGTCGATGGCGATGATCAGTTTGCGTTGGGAAGGATCGGTCATTGGGTGAACTGTGGGCGAACTGAGCATTGTACACGGAGCGCGGCAGAGCTTCACCACCAGCGCACAGAAGAACGCGCGGGATTCGAAGGTCGCCGCTCAGCCCCTAAAGGGCACACTGGTTTCCAAAAAATTGCGGCATGCTAAGGCGATGCCGGATACGAAACCCTGGTTTTCTTGCTACGGACAGCCATCGCACAACGGCGTTCGCGTGCCGTAGTATCCGAAGGACACTTGGCCCTGCTGCTCAGGCGGTGTCGCGTTGACCAAGTCCGTTTCAACGAAAAAGCCGTGACCTGGATCGATGATGTAATAGTCCACCCCGATTTGAGGAGTGAACACGACACTGTTGACGATGCTGTTGTTGGTGCCCACGAGAGTGCCGGGAAAAAGACCGTTGCTGGCTGGGCTAGAGAAACCGCCGCTGAACGGTTGGTCGGTGTTGGAACTGAAAGCAAGATTGAAGTCGGCAACGCCAGACAACGACGGAGGCGTGGGCGTCGCATTCATCTGGGCCGTGCCGTCGTTCTCGCCGGACGAATTGACCTGGACGAAGCTTGACCCGTAGTCGCCGCTGAATGTGAGAGGCGCAGTTTGCGGGTACGCGATTCCCGCTCCCAGCGATGGATAGTGGAGATCCCCGCCCTCGAGAACCAGCGGCGGGTTCCCGTTGCCGGTGAGATAGAAAAAGAACACCGGCTGATAATCGTGCTTGGGATCGGGATTGAAGTTGCTGAAGCTCAAGCTGGCGCGACCGGTTCCGCTGGAGTCGACGGAATACGTTCCATCGAATGCCGCGCTGATCTGGGCGCCCGTTTTGTGGATTGTTAACGGTTCCCTGGTCGGTGTTAAACAATAGGAAAGTGTCCGTGAATCCGTTGTTCAGGTTGCCGTTGCCATCGGCGGTGAACACGCCGGCCGAAGTCAAGGTGGAAGGCAGGATATTGCTATTGCTGAGGTCAACCCCAGAGACGCCGAATACATACGTTCCGGAGAGCGATGCGTTGCCGGTAAACGTCCCCGTGGCAGTCCCCTGGCCGATGGCGATTCCGGCGGTCGAACCAAAGGCGGTAGTGCTACCGGAAGTGTTGTCGGTCTCGATGAGTTTTATGTGGGTAGTGTCAACGATATAGCCCGTGAACTGCAACGGGATAGGCTTGTTAGCGACGCCGAAGGGCGCCGTCAGATTCAATGTGAAGGCGCCGAATTGATCCGGAGTCGTGAGTGTCCCGGAAAGCCCCAGATCGGTTGCGGTCACTTTCTTTGCCAGGATCTCATCCGTCACGCTGCCATTTCCTGAAATTGTGTCGGGCGAGTCAACGTTGAAGACACCGCCGAAGGCTATCGGCAAGGTTTTGACGACATCGGTGCCGCTCACCACGAAGGCATAGCCGCCCGAGGGTGCCGCGGTGCTGGTCTGCAAATCCATGGTTCCAGTGGCCGAGGTTCCGGTGCATGCGATACACGCTCCGGCTGCATTAGTAAGATCCATTTGCGAAATCAGCGCCTGGGAACTGGACAGTAACACGAAGGTAAACGTTTCTACGCCTGGATTGGCGCTGCCATAGCCAATGTCATTGTCAGCCGTGGTGATGGTAAGCGTTCCCCGTCCATCGCTGCCGACGAAATAACTGTTTGGGGCGGCGACGATCGAATCCGATTTGGACACCAAGGCGCCGGACTTTTGATCAAGGAAATTGATGGTTTGCTCGCCGGACGAGATTCCACCGTTGCCATCGAGGACGATCACGCCCGCAAACTGGTAGTTAGGTCCGCCATTGACATCAACTCCCTCGGCTTGGAGAACATAGGTGCCTTTGAGGCTGCCGCTAAAGGTAGTGACGGTAATCGGAGCGACAACGTTCTGGTTTTGGTCCGCGGTTGCCAGGGCCACAATCTCGACGGTCAAGCTGTTCGCGGATAGGGTTGACGGCGCCGTATAGGTTGTGGCTGTGCCGCTGGCGGTGTGCGGAGCACTGAGCGACCCGCAGTTGCCGGGATTCTGGCACGTCAAAGTCCAATCCACTCCGGCGTTGCTCGAGTCGTTGCTGACCACCGCCGTGAGATTCTCTGAGAAGCTAACGGCCAGCGATGGCGAGGGCTCCGGTTGAAAAGCGATGGAGACCTTGGACGCCGGCGGCGGAGGAGGATTCTGCACATTCCCGTTGCTTCCTCCGCATCCGGCAAGTATTGCCATCATCGCCACCGGTAGATGAAAGAGAAGCCATCGTTTAGCTGCCACTGCCAACCTCCTTGAATTCCGTTGCGTCATCTTGACTTGCCGCCGGATCAGTTTCCCAACTCGACTGCCAACTCCCAAACAAAACCGAGTGCCCACGCATATAGCAGCTCATTGCCCCTTGCCACGCAGATAGACGATTTGGGGATTGCCGGCGGTTGCCGTTCCCGAACTTGATACCTGCGTGTAATTGATGGTAAGAGTTCCAGTAGTAAATCCCACGCTGCCGGGTGTGAAAGTTACGCTGAGAGTGCAACTGCTGCCCTGAGCCAAGGTAGCCGCGCAATCGTCACTCTCAACGTAGTTGCCACTCACCAAGATCTTGCCGACGAAGGTCACCGTCGCACAATCTTGCGCCGGAGGACACTGCGGGTACGTCAGTGCCGGATCGTTGACCAGCGTAATCGTCAACGGGGCGCTCGTCGTGCCCTTCTTCTGGTTCCCAAAATCCAGTCCCGCGCCGGGGGACATCCTCAGTGGGCTTGGTGAATTCGCTTTCAATTCCACCGGAAAACGTCCGCTATCGATCTCGCAGTCGGACGTTACCGTGCCCGAACATTGAACCGTGTTCAATTCCAGAAAATAATCCAGCCCGTTGCCTAAGTGGGTGTTCGGTTGCGGCACATAGGCAACCTGCAAGCTGCACGTGGCCTGAGAAGCGAGCATGGTTCCCGTGCAGGTGTCCCCGGAGATCTGGAAGTTCGGCAGAAAAGTGCCGGGATCGCTATCGCAGTTGTAAGTGATGGTGTCGACGTCGGCTGCGATGGCATTAGCAACTCCCGGCGGGCTGCCCACTACCAGCAGGCCGGCAACTGGGCTGGTTACTGACAACGGGTGCGGAAGCTTGAGCGAGCCCTTCGGTGGGTTCACGCAAGGCTGGCTGCCAAGGATTTGCACAGGATTCGCGCTGTTGTTAGTGAATGACAGCACTTGAGGAAGACTCGCCTCCGAGACTGCTTCCGCACTGAAATCGAGTTCGGGAGTCGAGGGTTGGATGGCGCTAAGCCCGATGCCCGAGATGGGCACGAGAAACTGCGTGTCGATGTCCGCGCTCGACGGGCTGCTGACTACTAAACTCGCGCTCAGCGGAAACGGGCACCATTCCGGCGCAGCCCCGTCCACGGACGGAGGAGTTGGAAACGGAAGCCAAGGGCAGCTTTCCTGGGGGGTAAAAGAAACTGTTATGGTACAGAAGTTTCCCGCACCGAGACTGAAAGACGTTCCGTACTTGCCGCTAGGGGAACAATTGTCCGCCTCCGTAAGATTAGATAAACCGTCGAAATCGCTGGGAGCGCCATTGAATAGTCCGCCGTTTACGGCCCAGCTCAAATTCAGGTTGTTCAGGGTAGAACCGGAAATGTTTGTCAGCGTGATCGTCTGCGTCGCCGTAGCCGAGCCCAGCATTTGAGCGGGGAAGGTCACAACCGCCGGAGACAGCGTGATCGGTTGCTGGCAAGCGGTGGTGCTGTTCAAGGCGAGACAGATGTCGCCGGAGTCTCCTGCAGCACTTGCAGAACCAAGGTTGCCGGGGCAACTCTTCGAGGCCACCAGGTAGGATGGCCCAACCCCGTGCAGAATGTAACCGCCCTGCACGGAATAGAAGGTAACCGGATTGACGTTGGTCGGCGAACCGGCTGCTGCGCCAATCTGGCCTAAATCCGATCCGTTGGTCCCGATGATTTGCAGAATGACAGAATTGCCGCTGATCTGGCCGTTCACTGAGGCAACCGAGAAACAAGGGTAGTCGCTTTGATTTGAGGCCGGGTCTATAAAGCTCAAGCTGCCGGTGATCGTGGCGTTGCTCGCTCCGATATTCTGGCCCTGGGTGAACGTCCCCGCCACCGCGAAATCCTGATTACTCAGGCCCGTGCCACCGCCCGTGCTGTGAAAGCTGCCCTGGATCGTTCCCGTGAGCGGCGGCACGAGGATGGCGCTCCATTGCAGGGCCGTTTCAGCGTATCCGCAGGCTGAACCGTCGGCAGCCGTACCCGCGGTTGACGTGGATCCAGAGGGCGTCCCCATGATCGTCGAGCCATCTGAACTCAGCGTTCCGGTGAGCGTATAAGTCTGTGTGCCGGCTACCTCGGTGAGGGTTACGTTCTCACCGCTGATCGTTCCGGTGATCGCAGCCGAGCCACTGCTGCAGGGGGTCGAAAACGTGGACGATGTTACCGAGTAAACCGTCTGGCCGGTGACGGAGTCGTTATTCTGCAGCAGAAACCCGCCCTGCAGGCCACCGTTGAAGGTTGGATCGTTCTTGTTTCCGTCTGTCTGCGGCGCCATTGTGAATTGCCAGTTGCCCGAAAGCGTTGCACTGTTCTCGGAGCCGCCGGAAGCGCTGCCCCCACACGCCGAAAGAGTTACCGTAGCGGCCAGCAATAAAAGCAACAGACTCCTCGCGTACGCAAACCGCGGCAAGCGCGTTTCACCATTCGTACCGTAAGGCATTCGATCTTCCGTCAATCTCTCTTTAGTTAATCTCTGCATGATGTTCCACGTCCTGGAAAGTGCGATCGCTCGGGCTAGCCAGGTTCTGCACCGGATGCCCGCTATGATTAGTGAACGACGGAATTGGGGGAAGGCTCGCTTCCGAAACGCTCTCCGCGCCAAAATCGAATTCGGTAGTTGAGACCGCGTCGCCGCTAACCCCGGTGCCGGTGATCGGCACCGAATAGGCCGTGTCGTTGTCCGGGGTCACCGGGCTGGTTACGGTTAGCGTCGCGGTCAGCGGAGACGCACACTGGGTCGCGCACTGCGGAGCAAACACAATCGTAATGGCACAAGACTGCCCTGATGCGAGATTGAAGGGTTCCCCCTGCGAAGGGACACCTTCGAGGCCACAGGCGTCCGTCTCCGTAAAATTGGCCGCACTTGCAGGAATGTTGACAAGCTTCAATGCCAGACCGCTCAGGGCAGTGCCCGAAGTGTTTGACAGCGTTATGGTCTGCGCCGAGTTCGTGCCCACGGTTTGCGCGGGGAAGGTTAGAACGGCCGGAGCCAGCGTGATCGGTTCCTGGCAAGCGGTTGTACTTCCCAATGTACTTCCCACTGCCAGGCAGATGTTCCCATAGTCTCCGGCGGTAACTGTGCTGGAAAGGCTGCCCGGACAGGCGTTCGTGGCCACTAAGTAGGATGGCCCAATCCCGTGCAGAATGGACCCGCCCTGCACCGAGTCGAAAGTCACGGAATTGACGCCTGTCACCCCATTCGAACCGGCCGGCTCGCCAATCCGACCCAGAATCGTTTGGCCAGTTCCTACGATCTGCAGAGTAACGGAATTGCCGCTGATTTGACCGTAAACGGACGCGGTATCGAAACAAGGGTAGTCACTTGTAGTGGTCCCCGGCTCGACAAAGCTCAAAGTCCCCGTGATCGTGGCGTTGCTTGCTCCGGTGTTCTCGCCTTGGGTTAGGGATCCCGACACCGGAAAATCTTGATTGCTGAGGTCCGCCGCGCCGCCGGCGCTGTGAAAGCTCCCTTGGATGGCTCCTGTAATCGGCGGCACGAGAATTGCGCTCCATTGCAGCCCCGTCTGGGCGCTTCCGCACGGTGCGCCATCGCCTGCCGTGCCCGCGGTTGAAGCGTAGGTACCCACCATCGTCGAACCATCGAAACTCAGGGTTCCGGTAAAAGTAAAAGTCTGTGTGCCGGCTACTGCCGTGAGGGTTACGTTCTGGCCGCTGATCGTTCCGCTGAGCGGCGCCGACCCGCTGTTGCACGGGATCAAGAGTTGCGGCTCGGAGACGGAGTAGGCCGCGCCTCCCGTCACCGAGCCACTACTATTCTGCAGCAGAAATCCGCCCTGCAGGCCGCCCGTGAACTCCGGATTCGGCGGATTCGCAACCTGATTCGCCATGCTGAACTGCCAGTTGCCCGAAAGCGTTGCCGGGGTCTCGGAGCCGCCGCTGGAGGAGCTGCCCCCACACGCCGAAAGCACCATCGTCCCGGCCAGCAACAAAAGCAAAAGACTCTTCACGCCCGCGCCGCAAAAACGGAGCGACAGCGGATCGCGATTCGCCCCGCAGATTGCTCGATCTTTAGTGAATGTCTCCATGACGTTCCACGTCCTAGAAGCCTAGCTTCAGACCAAACTGGATCGTGCGGGGCCGATGCGCATCGAGCGGGTGCAAGAAAGAAGCCCCGGTAACGCAATCGGCTCCGCTGCCCTTAAATCCGGCGGAATACACGGGGCCGGCATAGCAACTGATGGTGTTATTTCCACTGCTGCCCGGGTTATCCGGATCGTAGATTCGGAACTGAGTGTGATTGAGAATGTTAAAGGCCTCAGCCCGGAACTCAAGCTGGCCCGACTCCCGTATCTTGAAATGCTTCAGCACCGTCAGGTCGAAGTTCAGGCGCCCCGGATTATTCAGGAAGTTCCGGCCCGCGTTCCCGAAGGTGAGCCCCCGCGGAGCCACAAACCGAGAAGGATTGCCGATGAGCGGGCCAAAGCTCTGAGAATTGCTGCCGGGCGCGGGCAACCCCTTCACCACGTCGGGGTAGGAAGCCGCGATGCCGAGCCCGCTCGAAACCCCGGCGTTGTCGGTCAGGGAAATGCCGGTGTTGCCGGCGCTGTTGATCACCGTGAACGGCGTGCCCGACTGGTAAAGCGTTACTCCCGAAAGTTCCCAGCCGTCGAGGAACTGATTCGCCAGCGCGGAGCAACAGTTTGCCTTCGGCACGGTCTTGTCCTGCGGTTCCCGCTCCTCGACCAAGTCGATGAAGTTACGCGGAAAATTCTTGAGCGGCAGCTTATACACGTAGCTGATGGTAGCCAGATGACGTTCGTCGAAATTCGAGCTGGCTTTGTTCTCCCGCAGATCGTAAGAATTGACCAGGACCGGATCGCTGCGATCCGAAGCGTCGTCAATCGAATGGCTATAAGAGTACGAGACCCCGAGCGTGAGCGGTCCGCTGCTATGCCGCATTGTGCCCTGAAATGCGTGATAGCTCGAATTGGCCACATTCTGCAACGAGAGAACCCTCCCCAGACCCGGGTAAGGCCGGCCCCGGGAGGGAATTGACATTGGGGATGTTTGGATTGGTGCACGCTGCCTGCAAATATTGATACGCGGGGTTTTGCGGAGTTACCTGGGTTCCATTCGCAAGAAGAAACGCAGTCTTGCCATCTCCCGGGTTATTTCCTGGGCTGGGTGTTCCGTTCGCAGGAATCGTGCAATCCGAGATGGTCAGGGGCTCGTTCGGTCCGAAGGGATTCTCGCTTGCTGGTAACGGCCGCAACTGGTTGAGCTGACGCTCGACCGTCAACTTCGTTCCTTTACTTCCCACATAAGCAAGATTGAGCACAACGGCGCGGGGCAGTTCTCGCTGAATGCCGAAACTCCACTGCTGCGCATAGGGCCAAATCGCCTTGGTCGGAATGGAGGTGACATCGAGCGGAAAAACGGAATTGGCCGGCGGCGCAGATCCGCCCAGAGGGCTTGCACAAGCCGCATTGGCCGGGTCAAACGCAGACCCATACCCGATGTTACCGATACATGGGTAGCTGACAGGAAGCGGTTGCGTTATGCTGAGCACGACCGGAGCGCTGGCCTCGAGGGAACCGGTGTTGGATTCGTTGCCCGTGCCATGCTCAAAAAAAATGCCATAGCCGGCACGGATCGAGGTCTTGCCGTCGCCCCACGGGTCCCAGGCAAAACCAATCCGCGGCGCCGGATTGAACAAGTGCCCCTTCATGCAGCTTTTGGGCGTGTTGTTCAACCCGCACTGGACCAGACCCAAGTCGCTTACAACCCCCGGGTCTAACTGGAAGGTGACGGGGTTGAACGGCACCGGAGTCGAGCCCGCTGTTTTATCCAGAAGCTCACCATAGCTCGGGTCCACCGCAAATCGATTGGGATTGAATCTGGAAGCTTCCCAGTTCCAGGCGTTGAGGTTCTTCTCGTTATAAGTGCCAAACAGGCTGATGCGCAAGCCCAGATTCAGCGTAAGCCGGTGAGTTACCTTCCAGTCGTCCTGGACATAAGGCTCAGCGATCTGGAAACGCTGGTAGTAGCGGTGCTGCGCGGAATCCTGGGTGAAACTCTGGATGAAGCCGCTCGGCTGCTGCCCCGAAAAAGTAGTTGTAAGCAGGAAATCGGCGAAAGCATTTCCCGTGCTGTGCGCGAGATTGCTGAATGTCAACAGGCCCTGTAAGTCGCCCGAGGCTGCCCCAATCGCGTTGTTGCTCTGGTTGCGCTGGGAGAGTAAGTACTGCGCGCCGAATTGCAGCGTGTGTTTGCCGATCGCCTTGCCCACGTCGTCGCGCAATGCATAAGTCGGATTGGTGTGGCTGAACGGCATGTAAGAGGGATCGGCGGCAAAGCCTCTGCCGCCATAAGCGGCATTCGTGCCGAGAAAATCGACGCCCGGCATCTTGCCCCCGAAACCATTATTGAAAATGTGGCCCATGGCGCATTGCGGGACGCCAGTCGCGGGGTCGAACGCTGAGTGCGGGATTGCACTGTCCGGGAGCCGCCGGGTCGATAACCAGGGGCTGATCCAGCGTGGGATCGCGCTGGAACACGTGCGCCGCCCGGCCCGTTCCGGTCAGTCAAAGTAATGTTCGAATTGGTGTAGCTGACCACCAGATCGTTCAACAGCGTTGACGATATCGTGTCCGTCACTCGCGCCACCAGGCTCGTGCCCGGCCCAAAGAAGCGATTCTGCACGGTGGGAAACGTGTCGCGCACAATGCCCCACTGCGGCGTCAGCACCGACGTATCCCAGGCATCGTGAATGTAGCGAAACGAAAGCCTGATCTTACCGGTCAATACGTGATCGATGCGAAACAACTCCTCGCGCCAGTAAGTAGAAGGGGAGACGGCGGCGTCGTAACAACGGTTCGGGTCGGAGGGGTCTGGGGCGGCTGGGTTGTAATTGACCAGGCTGACGTTGCAGCCCGTAGAAGCATTGGGCAGCGGTATCAGGTTTGAGTTTAAGATCGCCCTCGCGTTCTTGTCCACACTGTAGGTGGTCTCAGAACCAGGTTCCCCGGCCTGTTCCAAATGGTTGCTGTTAATCGTATTGAGACCGTTTGACCCGAGAATGGCCGGGCAGTCCGGGAACTGCGCGCGGGAAAAGCCGCTCGCCCCGCCCAAAGGGCAAACGTCGGTAAAGTCGAAGTCCTGATAAACCACTCCAAACGGATTCGTCTGCAGATTCTTCTGCACCACCCCCGATTTCAGGATCAAACCACGCTCTTTCAACCCTGGCACCGCTTGGTTGTATTCCGTGGGACTTTTCTCCAGGCGGAATTCCTCGGAGTAGAAGAAAAACGTCTTGTCTTTTTTTGTGTTGTAAACCCCGGGAATGGTGAGCGGACCGCCGATCGTGCCCCCGAAATCCTGCCGCCGATAAAGTGGAGCCTTGTCTCCAAAGGTCTGGCCGCCGACAGTCTGCCCGGAGGCGGCGGAGTCGAATAGACAATATCGAAATAATTGCGCGAGTTAAACGCTTCGTTGCGCACGAAGTCGTAGACGTTTCCGTGCCACTTCGCGGCTCCGGACTTCGTAGTTACTTGCACCGTGCCGGATGCCGTGCGCCCGAACTGAGCGCCGTAGTTCGAGGTTAGTACTTTCACTTCCTGAATCGCATCCAGGCTGGGATAAACCATGAGCGTGCTCGCGGCGCCGTTCAGGCCGGTGTTGAGCACGTCGCTGCCATCCACCTCGAAGGTGTTGTACTCGACGCGCCCTCCGTTCACGCTGTACTTCACGCTGCCCACCACTCCCACCTTGGCTTCATCCTGCCCCGTCTGATTGCTGACGCCGGGCGCGAGCGCGATAAGTTGCGTGAAATTCCGTCCATTGAGTCCAATCGCCACTACTTCCTTTTGCGTAATCGTGCCGGAAACTTCTGCGCTCTGGGTCTCCACTTGTCCCACACCGGCAGACTCCACGTTCACTTCTTCTTTTGCGCTAGCCGGCTCCAGGGAAGCGTCCAGGGTTAATTCCAGGCCGGCCGTCAGCATGATGTTGTCAAAGGTCTTTACGGCAAAATTGGGAGCCGTCACCTTTAGCGTGTAAGTCCCCGGTTTTAGCCCGGTGAAGGAATATGCGCCCTTTTCGTTGACCTGGCTTTCAAGTTTTTCCCCCGCGTCGTTCGTCAGTATTGCTTTTGCGCCCGCGACAACCGCTTGGGTTTGATCGGTCACCGTCCCATTAATCGCGCCCGTGTCGGCCGCCGTCTTCGGCTGCTCTTGTCCGAAACTAAACGACAACCCGAGAAGCACGAGTGTCAGGACGCTGATGACACGACGAGAAACACAAAACGCAGAGGATCGCACACTTATCACTCCGGAGTAACATGCTTTTAATGAATGCAATGGCAAGCGGGGATTGTATATGGCGGGTTAGTGCCCCGAAGGTTAAAAGAATGTGAAATTTCGCCGGCGCTTTTTTTCTGGACGCACTCCGTGTAACAATTCCTTAACAAAACTTACCGCCATCCCTTCAAAGTGCCCGCCCAACTGTCCTTCGCGGTCACAGGATGGGATCGCTCTCCGTTTTCCACAAGCTTCCCAGCGGCGAGAATTATCCTGACAGTCGGAAAAGTATTTCACTCTTACGCCTCGTGATTGCAGCGAAAGTGCTGAATTTAGGCCCTTTCCGCGTTGCTTTTACGTTAAGAAATTTTCACCAACTTGTCACACAACCTTAACATCGCCAGGCGAATGAGCAGATAGACTTCGAGCTGAAATTCAAGCTCGCTGCGGGCGCAGATCAACAGCGCGCGCAGCCAATTGACCCAATTGCTTGCCGGTAAAGTGTCGCGAGTTCGCTAAGAGTTTTCTTTCTGCGTGTGGCGCTATGCCCCATGTGCAACAAAATCGTTCCTAAAAACCATTGAGAGAGGGATCACTATTATGTCGCGTATGAAACTGATTTTCGCAATGCTGGTGTTGGCCGCATTCGCGGGCATCGTACCACTGGTACAAGCCGCAACTACGGTCGAAGTAACGATTGCGGGCTCGTCGGCCATGTGGCAGACGTTGGCGCTGGGCGCTTATAGCTTGGCTGGTGCTGGTGGTGGCCACTGGACCAGCAATGGCAACCTTGTCAACCTCACTGACACTCGCGTGGGCACGAACGTTGACGCTGGTAACATCTGGATCGTTTGGAATGCTGGCGCCACCAAGGTATGGTCTTTCACCAAAGTTGACTCCGTCGTCGGAGACCGTTGCTACTTTGCTCAACCTCAGTGCAGTGTTAGCGCTCCGCTGGCCAACCTCGAGGGTAACGGTTCGAATGAAATCTCGTCTAGCCTCTGGGGCGATGGTTCGCCAGATCAGGCTTTGCCCTCAAATGTGCAAGCCTTGTTTACCACCGGAACTTCAGTCACCGTGGCCGCGACGGACATCCGTCCGGAAGATGCGGCGTTCGCGGTGTGCCGCGTGAACTCCATACTCGGCGCAGGAAGCTATAGCAACGGCGCCGGCGACGGGCTTGACGGCCTCGGCTATAACTCAGTCAACGCCTCTGGCGTTTGTCCCGCGAATGGCCTCGGCGTATCATCCGGCGCCTACGCGGGAACCCCCATCAAGAGCGGCTACCCGGGCAGCACGGCGGCAGCCAACGTTCTGTCGTTTAACATCTCGGGTAAGGATCCCATTAGCGGCACATCGATACCTAAGTTCAGCGTGGTGGAAGTGGGAGCTACTCCAGTCGTATTCATCACCGAGCGCGCCAGCAAGCTCGCGACTCTGACCAACGCTACGCCGCAACAACTGCAACAAGTGTTCTCGGGTAACAACTGCGACGCTGGCGCTTTCGCTCTGACTTCCGGTGGCCTTCCCGTCACCGGTGGCATTAACGCCTTCCTGCGTGAGCCCCTCTCGGGCACAATGAACACCACGGAAGCCACCGTATTCCGTCATCCCGAAGTTTATACCGGCACGGGCTCTGGCGCGATTCTTGGCGTGAGCCAGGAGACCAATGTGGGCACCAACAACCCACTTGCAGGGCAGTCGGGGACTTGCACCAGCAGCGATAACCTCGGCGCTCGGTATCGCGCCATTGGTACTGGTGAGGAAGTGAAGTCTGTCCAAAACTCTTCCGCTAAGTTCGCCAACGCCCTCGACGGCATCGGCTACACCTTCTTCAGCTACGGGAACGTGGGTTCGATCGCCAACAACACTAACTACGGTTACATTACGCTCAACAATATCGATCCGATTTTCGCGAGCTACGGACCACAGAGTTCGACCGGACTCGGGTACGATCCCGGTCAGCCCGCTACCGCCGGTACGTTGCCGGGCGCGGCTAACTTGCCTTGCAACGGATCGTTTCCCTGCCCGGAAAATCAAATCTGGGCTGGCGGCCTTTCTTTCCCGAACCTCCGCAACGGCACTTACCCGGCATGGTCGATCGTTCGCCTGGTGAGCAATGGAACCCCGCTGACCAACGCAAAGGCTCTGGTAAAGAGTTCGCAAGCCTTCGTTGTCACCTCCGTTCCGGACTATGTGCCCTTCACGAAGACGACAGCGGGTGGAATCGCCGATCCGGGTCTCTTGTTAGTGCGTTCGCACTACCAACAATACGACGGGGCCGACACCCTCCTGGGCGCGACTCCTGTTAACAGCGGGACAGGCGAAGCTGGCGGCGACATGGGCGGCACAATCCTCCCCTGCGCATCGACGACGACGTGCTCAAAGACCACGCACCAAGTTCAAGGTAACCAGGGTCTTCAGGTCAGACCGTAGCCGGACCTAGATCGCTTCCACTGAACACGGAGGGCGGACCGCTTGTCGGTCCGCCCTTTCTTTGATCGCATTGCATCTCCGGAGCCCAGATAGTAAGATCGCAGAATAATTTTGAGCTAGTGTTTCTCGTTCCAGGCGTTGCCTCCTCCACCTCCTTCTATGAGGTCCAAGCCTTTGTCATGCCGACTTATAAGAGCGCTTGCTCTCGCCAGCACACTGCTCTTCTTGGCTCGAACCAGCGCTGCTCAATTCTTGCCGGCATCCCCGCCTGCTGGCCGCTCCAGCCGATTCTCGTTTTCAGGGTGTGCAGGAGGACTGGACCTCGCCCGCGTTAACCAACAGCCATCTAATGCCGGCTCGACCGCTCGCCGGATTTGTCGACGATGAGCCTCGCTACACCGTGGAACTGCTGCAGGTACAGTGGCGATCGGGTGATCCACTCGACCTTTATGTAATGAAACCCAAGGGAGTCAAGAAGCCCCCGGTGATCTTGTATCTTTACGGTTATCCCACGGACACAGATATCTTCAGGAATGACGCCTACGAAGAACTCGTGACCAGGAACGGCTTTGCCGCCGTAGGCTTCGTTTCCGCGCTCACCGGACACCGCTACCACGACCGCCCGATGAAGCAGTGGTTCCTCAGCGAACTGCAGGAGTGCCTGGCAACCTCGGCGCACGACGTGCAGATGGTGCTGAATTACCTGGCGGCGCGCGGCGATCTCGACATGAACCGGGTCGGCATGTTCGCGCAAGGGTCGGGAGCAAGCATCGCGATCCTCGCTTCCGCCGTCGATCCGCGCATTAAGGTGCTGGAAGCGCTCGATCCCTGGGGCGATTGGCCAATCTGGATGGCAACCTCTCCCTTTGTGCCTGAGGACGAACGGGCGGAGTACGTGAAGCCGGACTTCTTAAAGAAAGTAGCCGCGCTGGAGCCGGTCGATTGGCTGCCAAAGATTCAGGCGAAGAAATTTCGCCTTGACAATGAGCTCTTCGAGACCAACACGCCAAAGGCCGCCAAAGAAAAGCTGCGCGCCGCAGCTCCCGCTGGCGCAAGCGTCGTGCCTCTACAAGAATATGGAAGAGTTCAAGGCAGCTTTCCAGGACGGCAAGAACCTGGAATGGATTCAGCACGAGCTTCAGTCTCTTCCGGAACCGGGAGCATCCGCTCACACCGCCGCAGGTCAGCCGCGTCAGCGGCAATAGGGGCCTGTGGTAAAAGTCCAGCGCCCAAAACCAGCGCCTAAAGGCACATTCATAACACGGCTTACGGTATGCCTGAAGGCATACCCTGATACAAATCGTACTCTCACCACAGGCTGCTCGATGCCTCGATCAAATTAACCCTCCTTTAACACTGGCGCAACATTGCTGCAACACAGTCCCTCTAGTGTCAGAAAGGGATTACCCAGGCAAAGCTCTTTCCCAGTGAAGCTCGTTGAGAGCGCGTGAGGCTCTTTTTCTGACCATGGAACTCCTGGAGGCAACAGGCAGGCCGCGTTACCCGGATCTGATCTACGTCGTGGAAGACGACCCGGATGTGTCTCAACTGATCGAACACAACCTGCGCACCGCCGGATATGAGGTCTCGACGTTCTTCTCCGGAGCGCCGGTCGTTCCCCAGGCAGCCATGGCCCACCCGGCGCTGTTTCTTCTCGACATTATGTTGCCCGGGATCAACGGTTACGATCTCTGCCGCCAGATCCGCCAGCACGAACGACTGGGCAAGACGCCCATCATTTTTTTGTCCGCCAAGACTCAGGAACCCGACCGCCTTCAGGCCTTCGACGCCGGTGGCGACGGATACATCGCCAAGCCCTTCAGTCCCCGCGAGCTGCTTGCGCGCGTCCGCAACGTTCTCCGCGCTCAGCCGGAGCCTCCCAGTCACGAGATCATTCAGTTGGGAGACTTGGAAATCGATATCGCATCGATGACCGTCCGCGTCGAGGGCAAAGCGGTACCCACTACGGTCCGCGAGTTCCGGCTTCTGGAATATCTGGCGCGGCATCGGGGACGCGTCTTTACCCGCGACCAGTTGCTTGACGCCGTGTGGAAAGAAGGCTCCTTCGTCACCCCGCGTTCCATCGACGTCTTCGTGCGGCGCCTGCGGGAGAAAATCGAACGCGATCCACGCCATCCGCGCTATTTGAAAACCCTGCGCGGAATCGGCTACCGCTTTGAAAACGGCCGCTAACTTCCAGGGAGGGAACTAATCCGTGTCGCCAACCACCCGGCTCTGAGTGCAATGCTCTAGCGTCCACCCTCCGGGCTCGTGGACTCCTGCTTCGCAAACTCGAACGTGCAGGGGCGGCCTACGATGCCGAGGCCTTCGTCCCTGGTGCCCGTGCCCTCGGTCTCTTTGAATTGGGCCTTGATGTTGTAGTTATAATCCTCGCCCTTGCGCGCGAAGACTCCTCGGGCATATTTCCTGGAGGCGACTATGCCTGTAGCAGCCAGCTTGGCGCTGCCGTTCTCCGCGATCTTGCCTTCGACCAGCAGATAGCCGGGTTCTCCCGCGGTACCGCGCTCTCCGCGAAAGTTGCTCTTCTCGATGACGCTCGGAAACTGCCACGTGTAACCGTCGGTGTTTCCTTTTGCAGGGCAGGTGAGCTTGGTGAGCCACTTGCCGTCGAAACGCTCCCCTGCAACCGATTGGGCCATGGCATCGCCCGTGCCCAGCAGTATGAGTACAGCCACCACAAAACTAAGTTTGTGCATAGGATCTCCTTAGATAACCGCCGCCTGTCTGACGGGCCACCACCAGAATCTCACACTTGCGATCTGCGTCTTGTCGGTGAGCTATGACACAGGGGAGGGTGATAACTGAGGTTTGGCCATGCCGCTGAATGCGTTAGTACATAGCGGGGAATGCCATCGAAGCGACTTCCCCGGTTCCCCGTGGGCGGCTGCCTATTTGCGCTGTTCGAGCTTGACCGACGCCGTTACCAGCTGGCCGTCGCGCAGCACTTTGACCTCGACTACATCGCCTACTTTGCTGCGGCGCAGGGCATCGGTGAAATCGTAAAGGTTCTTGATTGGTTTGTCGCCGAACTGCACCAGGATGTCTCCCGCTTTCAAACCTGCCTTCGCCGCGGGTGATCCTGGTTTTACATCGGAGAACCTTACACCGGTTTCCACCTGGCCGAAATCCGGGATCGATCCGAAATACGGTCCGTAGCCACCGCCGCCTCCCGACCGGCCTCCGGGCTTGTCTTCCGCGACCACTATAAAGGAGGGGCGCTCTTCCGCATCCGCCAGCAGTTCGCCCGTCCCGCCTACCACGTTCAGCAATCGCGCCGCCGAGTCGGGATCGATCTTGTCCCATGTATCCGAAGGCTTGTGATAATCCGAGTGCAATCCAGAAAAGAAGAACAGCACCGGAATTTTCTTGGCGACGAACGACGTATGGTCGCTTGAGGAGTATCCTCCCGGCGAATATTCGATCTTGAATCCGGAATTCGCTTGCGCCTGCTCGACTGCGGCTTTCAGCGTAGAGCCGGTCCCAACGCCTCCGATGTAGACTTTTCCATTCTTGATGCGGCCGATCATGTCCATGTTCAGCATGGCCACGCATTTTCCCAGAGGACGCGTCGGCTCTTTCACCCACGCCGCCGAACCCAGCAACCCGAGCTCTTCGCCGGCAAAGGAAGCGAACAGAATTCCCCGCCGCAACTGGCCTTTCTGCGGCGCCGAGCAACCGCGCCAGTTCGAGCACTCCGGCCGTGCCCGAAGCGTTGTCATCCGCTCCCGGATGAATCTGCCCGATCTGCGAAGGCGCAAGCGAATCGAAATTGCCCCGTCCGAGGTGATCGTAGTGCGCGCCGATGATCACGTATTCGTCCGTCTTGCCCGGCAGATACGCCAGCACATTGTTCACCGTGGCCCGGGTGGTTTCGATTCTGACCGTCACCGCCGCCGTCTGATTTTCCGGCAGCGCAAACGATGCTGGTTTGGATGAAGCGTTGATCTGCTCCTGCAATTCCGCTAGCGATTTGCCCGCCGCTTTGAGCCAACCGTCGGCAACCGCATTCTTGACCTGCAGAAAAATGATGCCGGCATTTTCCGGCCCGCTCACGCTGCCGAATCGCGTGAGCAGATCTTCTTCGCCGTCGCCCAGCTTTCCGTTGACCAGCACGAGCGCCTTGGCGCCGTGGTTTCTGGCGTTGATGGCCTTCGTCACCAATTGGGAATGCTGCGTCATGCCCTGATTGCCGGCCTTCACGGCGAACGACGGCGGCTCATAGCGCAGAACGACGACAATCTTGTCCTTGACGTCGATGCCGGCGTAGTCATCGTACTGAAACTCGTCGGCCGAAATGCCGTAGCCGGCAAACACCATGGGCGCGTGGGCCGATCCCGAAGCGGAAAAACTGAAGGGAACAAAATCCTGCTTCGCGATCAACTCCCGCTTCTGGTCCCCGGTCAGCACCGCGAAATGGTTCTTCCCTTTCAAGTGCGCGCCCGTGATCACCGTGAAAGGCTGTAAGAACGAATTTGTGCCGGCGGGTTCGAGCCCCAGGCTCTTGTAGCGCTTCTCGATCAGATGCTCGGCACGGGTCAACCCTTTCGACCCGGCGCCACGTCCCTCCATGGCAGGAGTGGTCAGCGCCTTGATGTCATCCAGGTAGCGGTGCGGATCGGCACTGGAAATTGCCGGCGGCGCCGCCAGCGAAAGACAGGTGAAGGCTAGCAGGGCGAAGAGAATGGCGAGGCTCTTCACTGTGGCGCTGGCGTTGCGCGCGTGTATCTGACGGCAGTAGTGGCTGCTTAATTTCGGCATGATCCTGCGAATCGTAAGTTGGATGAAGGCTCGTGTCAAATCTCGGCCACCGAGCATCGTGATTTCGGCGCGAAAGAGCAGGAACTCAAACCGACGAGACTGAACAAACCAGGGATCACGCAGTAGATGGGCGAGAAAGCGGGGAAACGAATCTCACGGGTCTTTGGCAGTATCGGGGGCAGGATCGTGCAGAATCGCAAGTTCGGCTTGCGAGAAGAATCAGACTTGCACCGGAAGCGATGAAATCCGACGGAGTGTCGCCTTGTCCATAAAGCCCTCCCCACAACACTGCGACACTCCGTCGCGAACACCCAACACCTCAGGGCGCCCCCCAAACCTCTTTAGACCCCTGCCGCTACTCCTTCGGCTTCTCTTCCGGCGGCTTCTTCTCTTCCGGTTGCTTCTTCACTTCCGGCGCTTTCGCCGCGGGCTGCGCGCGCTGTGGTTCCGGCGCCGCGCGCTTGGTTTCCGCAGGAGCAGGAGGAGGAGTAGCGCGCTGAGGCTCCGCCGGGCGAGCCGCTGGCTGCGCGTGCTGTGGTTCCGGCGCGCGCTTCGTTTCGGCAGGAGCAGGAGCAGGAGCAGGAGTGGCGCGCTGGGGCTCCGCGGGACGCGCGGCCGGCTCCGCGGGACGCGCGGCAGGCGCGTTGGCCGCTGGCTTAGCTGCGGCGCGATTGGCTGGGGGTTTATAAGGCGCCCCTGCCGCTTTGGCCGGCACGACGGCTTTGTCGGTAAATGCTCCCGGCTTCGGAGTAGCCGCGACTGCTGGTTTGCCCTGGTTCACCGAAGCCCGCTGCTGCGGGTTCGTACGGGCCGCCTGCGCATGTTGAGTTTGAACGGCTACCGGCGGAATATGTTTCGCACGTGCCGCCACCTCATCTTGAGCGGTTGGACGCGCGCTGATCCCACCCGTGCCACCGTTGAAGCTGACCCGGTTCACCGTGGTGCTTTGGATCACCGTGGTGTTGTAAACGTTGTGAATTTCAGTAACGTTCACGTTGCTCACCGAACGGTTGTAGAAAAAATGTCCATTGTCCCAACGTCCACCCTGGTAGCCCTCGCCGAAGTAGCCGTAACCATAACTGATCCCGCCATAGAAACCTACCTGCGGACCCCAGTAGCCTTCATTGAAGACATATCCGCCGCCGCTCCAACCCCAATAGGCTGGAGTCCAGAGCAGACCGGGTTCCGGAGCCATCACCCACGTACCCGGCACCCAGTAATAATCGTCAAAGTCGTTGTCGTAAGCCCAGTACCCGGGCGTCCAGAGATAACCATCCCCGGGACAAAGAGGCTGCTCGTAGACGGGCAGTTCAGGCGGGGCGAAGCTGATCGAAATGCCGATTTGCGCGAACGCCGTTGCCGACAGGGCCAGCACTACGAGCGCGAACACTATGGAACGAATGCGGGAGACATTATGCATTGTGTTTCCTTTTGCACGATCATCCTTCGCTTGCCCGGTGTCACTCTGCGGCTGCGGGTTGCGCGGATTGAAAGGCACGCTTTCCGGACGACACGTACTGGCGGCTCTCGTTCGGAAATGCTTCTGCACGGGAACTTTCTCATTTCGGGAACATCGAAGTCTGTGCAAAAAAGCTCACTTTCAGCACGCGTCTCATAGGCAGCCCTGGCTTTTGCCTTGGTCACACTTTCGTGACTCATCACTTGGCGATGAACGACATCATGAAGGCCACAAGGCCACTGTGTTCCGAAATGAACAGTCCGGTTTCTCCCCAGTCGCTAAGATGCTATAGCGGTGTGAATGTCCCGGTTCGAAAGTCCTGGTGAAACGATGCCTTCCGGCACTGCCAACTCGACCGCTCCAGCGAAAACAGCACAAGCTAGCGGTGGAGATAGCCCGTCGCGCGGCCTGACGAGCGCTGAAGCCGGAGTGCGGCTTGCGAAGTACGGCCCCAATGCCATGCTGGACACGGCCATACCAGCATGGCGTATGGCGCTGGCCAAATTTTGGGCGCCCGTTCCGTGGATGCTGGAAGCCGCGATCATTCTCCAGACCGTGCTTCACGAGTATGTCGAAGCTGCGGTCATCGCGGGCCTCCTGGCATTCAACGCCGCTCTCGGATTTTTTCAGGAGGGGCGCGCACAAGCTACTCTTGCCGCGCTGAAATCGCGGCTCGCGCTTTCGGCTTCGGTGCTGCGCGACGGCGCTTGGAAGAACATTCCCGCTACTGAACTGGTGCCGGGCGACACAGTGAAGCTGTCGCTCGGTGGCGTGGTTGCAGCGGACGTAAAGCTGGTCGCGGGATCGATCCTGCTGGATCAGTCCATGCTCACCGGCGAATCCGTCCCGATCGAAGCTGGAGCCGGGCTTCGAAACTTATGCCGGCGCGCTGGTGCGGCGAGGAGAAGCCTCGGCAATCGTCACCGCAACCGGGGCACGTACGAAATTTGGCCATACTGCGGAACTCGTCCGCACCGCCCATGTCGTCAGCACCCAGCAAAAAACCGTCGTGCGCGTGGTGCGAAATCTTGCCCTGTTCAATGGCGTAATCATCGTCTTGCTGGTGGTGTATGCCCACGCCCATAAAATGCCGGTTGGCGAGATTATCCCGCTTGTTCTGACGGCTCTTCTGGCGTCCATCCCAGTAGCGCTTCCGGCCACGTTTACGCTGGCGGCGGCGCTGGGCGCAAAGGCCCTGGCACGCTTGGGTGTGCTGCCAACGCGATTGTCGGCGGTGGACGAAGCGGCCACGCTGGACGTTCTTTGCTCGGACAAAACGGGGACGCTGACGCGCAACGAACTGGCGCTAACCGCCATCCGTCCCGAGCCTGGCTTCGATGAAGCGCGGCTGTTGGCCATGGCGGCACTAACCAGTTCGGATGGCGGACAAGACCCCGTGGACGCGGCCATCCGGGCTGCGTCCGCGAAGGCAAGCGCCGCCAATTCGCCGAAACTGACTTTTAAGTTGACCCAGTTCGTTCCCTTCGATCCCGCGACGAAAATGTCCGAGGCGACAGCGGTGGACGCGAATGGCGGCACGCTGCGTGCCGTGAAGGGTGCGTTTGCGGAGGTTATCAAACTAACCGGCCCCGTGCCCACGGCGGCCGCGACGGAGCAGGAACTCGAACGGAAGGGCTTCCGGGTTCTGGCCGTTGCTGTGGGCGCCCCGGCGCCGATGCGGCTTGCGGGACTCATCGCGTTGAGCGATCCACCGCGCGCGGATGCGGCCGAACTGATCAAGGAACTGCACACTCTGGGCGTGCGCACCGTGATGGTGACTGGCGATGCTCCGGCCACGGCGGCGATCATCGCGCGAGCGGTGGGACTCGATGGCGCGATCTGTCCGCCCGGCCCAATTCCGGAGAACGTTCGCGCGGAAGACTTCGCGGTCTTTGCCGGAATCCTTCCGGAGGACAAGTATCACCTGGTGAAGGCGTTCCAAAAGAGCGGCCACACCGTTGGCATGTGCGGGGATGGCGCCAATGATGCGCCCGCGCTGCGCCAGGCGCAGATGGGGATTGCGGTTTCCACGGCGACGGACGTCGCCAAGTCGGCCGCCGGAATCGTGCTCACCAAGCCCGGTCTCGAAGGTGTTGTGGACGCGGTGAAAGAAGGCCGCGTAACGTTCCAGCGCATCCTCACCTATACCTTGAACTCGCTAACCAGCAAAATTGCGAAGGTGCTGTTTATTGCGGTGGGTCTGATTATGACTGGACACGCGATTCTAACGCCCATGTTGATGGTCATTGTCTTAATCACCGGCGACTTCCTCGGTATGTCTATGACCACAGACAATGTGCATCCTGCGCCCAAGCCCAATGCATGGCAGATCGGCAACTTGACCATCGCCGGCGTCTTCATGGGTATCTCGGAGCTGGCGTTTTTCATTGCCGTACTGGTCATAGGAAAATACCGCCTCGGTCTTGGGATTGAGGCGCTTCGGACTCTCGTCTTCCTGGCCGTAGTGTTCGGGAATCAAGCAACCACCTATGCGAATCGAACTCGTCAGCGCCTCTGGTCGATTCGCCCAAGTTTGTGGCTCATACTTTCGTCGGTCCTCGATCTGGCGATCGCCGCAACCCTGGCGAATCGGGGGATCGCTATGGCGGCTCTGCCATTACTCGTGATAGGAGGAACCCTTTTGGGGGCAGCCGCCTTTGGCTTCATAGTGGACATTGTCAAAGTCCCGGTATTCAGCCGCCTGGGGATCGCCTGAAAACTCTAAGGATGGCTGCTCGGAGCAAGCCGTTTTCGAAAAACCAGCGAGCAAGTTCTTCAGTCGCTATGTGGCATGTCGTCAGGCCACACGCATTCTCCGCCGGCACTGTGCAATAGGGAACAGTTTTCCCGGCAGTGTGCTGTCATAGTTCGGGTTGGAACCTGGGTTGATGGTCCGAGCATGGCGGCAAGTCGCCGAGGAGATTCGAAAATGGCCGTAGAAAATTCAGTGGTTGCCGTATATCACACGCATACCGAGGCGGATCAAGCGGTGAAGGAATTGCAGCGCGGCGGTGTCGACATGCGCAAGTTGTCGATCGTGGGCAAGGGCTACCACACGGATGAGCAGGTGGTCGGCTACTACAACACCGGCGACCGCATGAAGTATTGGGGCAAGACGGGTGCATTCTGGGGAGGCTTTTGGGGACTTCTATTCGGCTCTGCTTTTTTCGCAATTCCGGGCCTGGGGCCAATCTTAGTGGCAGGACCGCTGGTGGCGTGGATTGTGGCCGCGTTGGAAGGCGCGGTGGTGGTGGGAGGGCTAAGTGCTCTGGGAGCGGGCCTCTACAGCATAGGAATTCCGAAGGACAGCATTGTGAAGTACGAAGCAGCGCTCAAGACCGATCAATTTCTGCTGATCGCTCACGGGACGGCTGCGGAAGTGGCCAAGGCGAAGGACATCATCGAAACCACGCACCCGGCCTACTACACACTGCATGAAGCCGTGCCAGCATAGCAAAAGGCAGGACAATGCCTTGCAGTTACAGGAGTGACAATTATGCGTGCGAACCTTAACCCTGCGGACAATGAACACCAAGAGGATGAAACTGGATCGAATGCGGCCGGGCAGTCTGGCGACATTCAGGGAATATCGGATGTGGCCGATGCGGATTCCGAGAGTGTAGAGGAATTAGTAGAAGAGGGAAACTCGTTCGAAGCCGCTGCCGTAGAGGGCGTGGAGAACGCCAAGGACCCGGACGTGTCTGAGGTAACTACGCGCCAGGTGCCAGAGGACGATGTCCCCGAAGAGTACCGGAAGGCCGACTAGCACACTGCGCAAAACCGACGCGCGCCCAGATAGCAGCGTCTAACTCGGAAGGAGAACACCATGCCACAGAGCCCGCACGACCGGCTCGCAGAGCTCCACAACCTTGCGGCCCACGCCCACGCCGCCGCGGCCGTCGCCCACGGCAAGGGAGATCATCGAAGCGGTCACGAACTCACAGGACAAGCGCACGAGCACTCCATGAACGCCTACAAGCTCGCCGAAGAGCTGGCCACAAAGGCCGCAACATCCAACAAAGCATAAATAGCAGAAGCCCAAATCGAGACCCGTTTGCGTTGTCTCAGGTCGCTGTCTCAGGCCTAACAGCCCGTGGTGCAAGTGCGATTTGTACCAGGGTATGCCTTTAGGCATACCGTAACTGTCGTGTTATGAATGCGCCTTTAGGCGCTGTTTGGGGCGCTGGAGTTTCACCACGGGCTGCTAAGGAACAATCACTGCCGATCCATGCTCAGTTTCCTCTTTCACTGCCAGCAGGGCCTGGTTTGCATGTTCCAGTGGAAATACTTTGACTTGCGGGCGGATATGGAGCTCATGAGCGATCGTAAGAAAGTCGCGCGCATCCTGCCGAGTCATATTGGCCACACTGCGTATCTGGCGCTCGCCCCACAGCAGTTTGTCATAGTCAAAGGCCGGCATATGGTCGAGATGAATGGCATTGATGGCCACCACTCCACCTTTACGCAAACTAGCCAGGGCACTTACTACGACCTCGCCACTGGGAGCGAACGTGATGGCGCGATCGAGCGCCACCGGCGGCTTCTCATCTTCTTTGCCGACCCAGGTGGCGCCGAGCGCGGCCGCGCGTTTCCGGTGGGATTCGCCTCTGGTCACAACATAGACTGTCGCATTTCCAGGATTGCAGAATGGCAATCGCCAAACTAGCGGAGCTGCCAAAACCGAACAGCCCAACCCGCTCACCCTGCTCAACCCCCGCAACCCGTAAGCTGCGAAAGCCGATGATGCCGGCACAGAGCAGCGGCGCCACATGTACGTCATCCAAGCCAGCCGGCAACGGAAAGGTGAAATCCGCGCGCGCGAGGACATACTCGGCATAGCCTCCATCCACCGTGTATCCCGTAAAGGTGGGCCGATCGCACAGATTTTCCATGCCGTGATGACAGTACCAGCAATCGCCATCGACGCCGCCCATCCAGGAGACACCAACGCGCGTTCCGAGCGGCAACTCCGCCGTCGCGCCTTCGACCACTTCCCCCACGATTTGATGACCGGGGATGAGTTGCGGCCGAAGCGCCGGCAGATCCCCTTCCACGATGTGCAGGTCAGTGCGACAAATCCCGCAAGCAACCACCCGAAGCAAAATATGTCCGGCTGCAAGCTGGGGACGGGAGACATCCTTAATATGAAGGAACGACCCCGGCGCTGTATCTCCAGATTTAAAGATGGCAGCTTTCACTTTCTCCATCCTCCCGAATCTCGGGCGCGCCGAGAATAGTTACTTTCATAATGGAACTCCTTCCGCCGCGCGTCCAGACTTTTTTCCCCATCCGCAGCGCGGATTGCCCGTTCGGCGATCGACCGCTATCAGGTTGCTTCTAATGAACCTCTGATTAGGTCGTTTCACGGAGAGCTTTGAAAGGGCATGGCTTCAGCCATGCCGTCAGAACCCGCTAAACAAGCGGCTTTAGCCGCGGGGGGTCGCACCTTTATCGTAGCCTGTCTCGCCAGCTAGGACTTAATCAGAGTTTCCCTAAACACTCTTGACTTTTGATTTCATCACATTTTTTCAGTTCAATCGTCACAGACACCCGCCAGCAATTTTGTATACCGTTCAAAAATGCGGTTCATCGGTTACCCGTGTTGGTAAGAGGGTGAATCAGGAAGAGATAGACAGATGCCCAGCGGCAAACTGGAAGCTAACTCGACTTGTACCTTTGCCCGCAGCCGGCCTGAGTGTACTTCGGCTGTTTTTTTCCTAAAGGTGTTCAATATTGCACAGTCGGGGCACTGGGAATCGCACTATCATCATCGGGTTTTCGCACAAATACCTTGCGGTAATGTTTAGCGGCACCCTGCCGATAGGTTTTTGATGCGGCGTTCTGGATGGTGGGTGAGATGAAGCCGGGCGGCTTCAAACTTGTAGGCAACAAGATTCCTTTGTCACGCATCCATGACAAACTGCGGGTGTCGAGGGGGGCACGAATGCCAATGTCAGCAAATTCAAGGGCCACTCGAGTTCTTCTGTTCTCGGTTCTATGTCTTTTCGTCTTTGTCGCCTTTGCTCCGGGTCAGGCTCGGCAGCAGGTTGCCGACAAGAGCGCCCCATCAGCGAGCGCTCAATCCGCCAGCCCACCCGCGGCCAGTGCGCCATCATCCGAAGGCTCCAAGTACGTGGGAGCGGAGACCTGCAAGACCTGCCACGAGGATCTTTACAACGCCTGGGAGAAAACGCCGCACTGGAAGACCACACTAAATAAGGAGCCCTCGCACCAGGGTTGCGAGGGTTGCCATGGTCCCGGGGCGGAGCACGTGGCGGGCGGCGGCGACGTGACCAAGATATTCAAGTTCAAGGACGCTTCGACGAAAGAGGTTGACGCCAAGTGCCTGACCTGTCACGCGGGAGCGCACCCGAACTTTGACCGCTCGCCCCACGCCAGGGCGAAGGTCGGCTGTACCAGCTGCCACAGCGCTCATCACAGCAACGAAGAAAAGCTGCTGAAGGCTGCGCAGCCTGCGCTCTGCTTCCAGTGCCACGCCGACACTAAGCCGGCGTTCAATATGCCGTTCCACCACAAGGTGAACGAAGGCTTGATCACGTGCGGCGATTGCCACGACGTGCACGGCACCTTCGGAGCCAACAACGTGAAGTCCACGGCCGACCAGAACGCGATCTGCACCAAGTGCCACACCGAGACGCGCGGGCCGTTCGTCTATGAACACGCTGCGGTCAAGGCCGAGGGGTGTCTGGGATGCCACACTCCGCACGGTTCCCAGAACGCCCGCCTGCTGAACATGCCGGCCATCAACCCGCTCTGCAACCAGTGCCACAGCGGCGTAGCTGCCAACACGGTTCACGGAATGAGCGCGGGGTCGTCGGAAACCATAACTTGTACGAACTGCCACACCTATATTCATGGCTCGAACATGAATGCGGCGTTCATCAGGTAGGAGTCATGGATTCGAACGCGCCTGGAGAATTGCGGAGGCGCGGCCCCCGTTTCGATTGCGCGTAGGGATTCAAGGTCTCGACGAGGAATGTTTTTCAAGTGAGGCTTTCAATATGATGAACCCAGGATGGATTTCCCGGCGGTTGAGTGAAAAGCATTCTCTTGCGGCGGCGCGATGCATTGTCGGGGGCATGGCCGCAGCTATTTTGGGCTTGACGGCGGGCACTGCCGTCGCGCAGATTCCAATATTTGTGTCTCACCAGACCGCTCCGGACGGCTACACGCTTCATGAGTCTATCGATCTGGGCGGACATGTGGCCAATGTCGACGGCAGCGGTGCCATGTACGACACTCTGGTCAACGAGCAGTCTGGTCCGCGCATACTGGGCGAGACCTATGAGCTGCGCGCGCTGCCGAACACGAAGAACACCCTCGTCGATCACTTGAAAGCCTTTGCCAGCGGGTTCGGCGGCGATCCGAACAACGTTGCCAAGCTGGATTTTTCCAAGGGCAAGCTCTACGACTTCTCCGGCTTGTTCCGCCGTGACCGCCAGTACTTCGACTACAACCTGCTGGGCAATCCGAACCTTCCGCCCGGCCAGTCGATTCCAATCGGTCCCACCTTGGCGCCGACGGGTTCCTACGCGTGGCCGCAGGTGGCGCAGTCGCCGTTTATGTTCAACACGGTGCGCCGCATGACGGACACCAAACTTACACTGCTTCCGCTCTCGAAGGTGACCTTCCGCGTCGGCTACTCGCAGAACGTCTTCCAGGGTCCGAGCCTGACGCCCAGCGGTTATTTTGTTGGCGGCTACAACGACCTGCTGCTCCAGGAGTATCAGCGCAACAGCACGGATGACTGGACGGGATCGGTCGAGTGGAAGCCCGTATCGCGGACCCGGTTGACCTACGAAGAGCAGGTCACTCACTACAAGGGCGATTCCTATTTCAGCGGGGCGCCCCAGTATTTCAACCTGCAGGAAGCGAACGGACTCAGGGTCGCAGTGCTCCAGAGCTACGACAATCCGATCAACAGTCCGGTCGGCATCAACTGCAACACCGGCGTTGGACCCGCCCCAATTTCCCCGGCGCAGACTCCGAACGGTCTACCCATCGTCGATCCGGCGTGTAATGTGATTGCCAGCTATTCGCGTACCCAGCCAACCCGCGAAATCTTCCCGACCGAAATCTTCCGGTTCCAAAGCTCCAGCATCAAGGACGTTACGATGAACGGCAACGTTCGCTACACCAAAGCGAACACGAGCCTGCCGAACTACTACGACGACTTCCAGGGCCTGGCGGGAACGAGCCGCGAAATCACGTATGCCGGCAACGCCCGCGCCAAGCGGGAAGCGATCGCCGCCGACTACGGCGTCACTTGGCAGGCGCTGAAAAAGCTCAGCATCTCCGAGCAGATCGACTACTCGAATGTGCACCAGCCGGGAGTTGCCAACATTACGAGTCTAACCACCGTGACTTCCGCAATCCCGAACATCAACAGCACACCGTTAACCACCACGGTGATCAACACTCCGATCAACCCGGTCACGGGCAAGCCAACTTCTAGTTTTGAAGGCAGTCCGGCCGTCGCTACGCCGCTGTTTGATTACTTCGGCCAGAAGTTCATCACCAACAACCTCACAGCGGCGTACGACCTTACGGATCGCACCATGTTCACGCTCACCTATCACCACCAGCAGCACACCATCGGCGAAGGTGCCGCGAACACCACGGGATACCTGTCCGGTATCTCCAAGTACACCATCAACGAGAACGGCGCTACCTTCGGCGTCGCGGTGCAGCCGGCGAACAACTGGAACATCAACGGTTCGATCGAGGTTCTGTACGCCGACAATGTCCTCACCCCGGTCGCGCCCCGCGAGCTTCAGCATTACAGAATTCGCACCAAATACCGGCCCAAGACCTGGGCGACGTTCTCCGGCGCCTACAATGACCTCGAGCGCCACAACAATACGAACAATACAGGCACAGCGTCCGTTGATGGCCCGCTCCAGCACGTCGATCATAGCCGCACGCTGAGTTTGAACGCCGACTTGATGCCGAATGAGCACTACGGGTTCGACATCGGCTATGCCTACAGCGGCGTGTACACGGCGACCAACATCTGCTTCCAGGGCACGGCCGCAAGCGCCACCATACCGGGCGCCGCGACGCCCACCGGCGTGGCTTGCCCGTCTCCGACTCCCCGCGTGCCGGGGACTCCTTATACTTTTGGTCCGGCTAAGGACTTCATGAGCGCTCCAACGCAGTACGCGTCACTGGCCTTGGCTCTTTCGCCGATCGACAAGTTCCACGCCAACATCGGCTACCGCGTAAGCTCGGTCAACGGCAGCCGCTTTTTCAACGATCCGCGCGATGTGAACGGATCGCTGGTCTCTAAATACCAGACGCCTTTTGTGAATCTCTCCTATGCGATGCGAAAGAATCTGATCTGGAAGGGCGAGTATAACTACTTCGGCTACGGCGAGGGTGGTCCTTCGGGAGCACAGTATTGCAATCCCTCCAGCACGCTCCCGACGCTGGCTAGCCCGGCTCCGGTCGAGCCCTGCAGCACGCTGCCAAATACTGCGATGAACGGTCCGGCCTACGGGTTCACCGCTCCTCGGAACTTCCATGCAAACAACGTAACCCTTGGAGTGCATTACGAGTTCTAAGAACCGGCGGAGCGACCCAAGACCGCGCTGTGTGCCCTCAATCGGAATGACTGGCAAACGCCTCGCATACACTATCTCGGTTCGTTCGTGCCAGACGAATCCACTCGTTGTGGCGCTGTCCCCAGGGTTACGAATTTCATAAAATCCGATTCCGCAAGGCGCGACGGATGTACCTCGCCGCCCAGCCCAAAGAATCGGCAGAAGCTCATAATCAGGGGACGCCAGCGCACCGGATCGATATGCGGTCGCGAGGCGTCACCCATCAGCAACTTTTCGTCGACGTGCAGCTTCACGATATGCACCTCGAACACGTTGGCGCTCACATTCTTGCCGAAGGAACGGAAATCGTGCACGATGCCTTCCATTTGCACCGGACACTCGAGCACCCGCGGCGGCGCCACCGATTCCGATTCCACCGCGGTAAACCCCGCGACGCCAAATTTGTTCGGTTCAAATTGATAGCCCCACTGACGTTTCCTCTCCGGCACAGGATTCTTGCCGGTGGTGAGTGCGAGGCGATCGACATGCGTCACCAGATCTTCCGAGGGCAGATTGATTACACACTCGCGCGTGCGGATGAGGTTGTCGGAGGTCTGTCCCATCTGGCCCAGGCCCAGCATGCAACTCCAGCCCAGCCACCACGCCGACGACATCGGCGCCAGATTCGGCGAGCCGTCCGGGTCCAAGGTGCTGATGAGCGCTACCGGTGTTCCGAAATAGAGGATGGTCGGGTCGATCGTCTTATGCATGTACAGACGGTATCGGATGTTGCGCGGACGGCGCTATCCGCATCTTGCGGTCAAACCGAAAGTCTTTTTGGCCTGTTCTAACCTCCCTCCACGCCGCTTCCTGCTATCCTAGAAGCCTTCGCCCAGTGAGGCACGCCATGAAAATCAAGTTATCAACATTACTGCTCGCGCTGCTCTTCTCGATTTCCGCCGCGGCCCAAACCGCTTCTCATTTCGACGGCCAGACCTGGTGGAATCACGTCAAATTTCTAGCCGACGATAAACTCGAAGGCCGCGACACCGGCAGCCGTGGCGAGCGCGCCGCGCAAGCCTACGCGGTCGAGCAACTCAAGAGCGCAGGCGCGGAACCCGCGGGCGTAAACGGCTTCTACCAGCCCGTCAAATTCGTTTCCCGCCAGATCGTCGAAAAAGACTGCAGCCTCACTCTCGTCCGCGAAGGCAAACGCGAACCGCTCACGCTCGGCGAAGATGCCATAATCGGCATGCGCGTCATGCCCGCGCCCGAAGTCGAAGCGCCGCTGGTTTTCGCCGGCTATGGCCTCAAAGTCCCCGAGAAAAATTATGACGACTTCGCTGGCATCGACATCCGCGGCAAGATCATCGTGATCTTCTCCGGATCGCCCGCCGAGATCCCGGGTGCGCTGGCTTCGCATTACCAGACCGCGGCCGAGCGCTGGAAAGTGCTGCGCGCTGCCGGTGCAGTCGGCATAGTTTCGTTGCTGAACCCCGCCTCGATGGACATCCCATGGTCCCGCATGGCGCTCAACCGCGCCCATCCCACCATGGACCTCGACTATCCCGAGTTCAACGAAACTGAAGGGCGCTAAGCTCGCCGTCACCGTCAATCCCGCCAGCGCCGAGAAATTCTTTGCCGGCTCGGGCCACACCTTCGAAGAAATCGCCGCTCTCGGTAAAGATCGCAAGCCGCTGCCGCACTTCCCGTTCGCCGTTTCGCTGGCAGCGAAAACAAAAGTTGAAGTCACCAAAGTAGAGTCGGCCAATCTCGTAGCCAAACTCCCCGGCAGCGATCCCGCTCTGAAAGATGCGTACGTGGTGCTCTCCGCCCACCTCGATCACATCGGCATCGGCGAGCCCATCAACGGCGACCGCATTTACAACGGGGCGATGGACAACGGCTCCGGCAGCGCCCTCGTCCTCGACATGGCCGCCAGTTTCAAGAAGAATCCGGAAAAATTGCGCCGCTCCATCCTGCTTGTCCTCGTCACCGGCGAGGAAAAAGGCCTGCTCGGCTCGAAATACTTCGCCGCTCATCCTACGGTCGCGCCCAAGTCCATTGTCGCCGACGTCAACGTCGATATGTTCCTTCCCATCGTGCCCCTGAAGCTTCTTACCGTACTCGGCCTCGACGACTCCGACCTGGGCGATCGCGTGCGCGAGATCGCGCAATCGCTCGGCGTAAAAGTTCAGCCCGATCCCGAACCGCTGCGCAATCTTTTCATCCGCAGCGATCAGTACAACTTCATCCGCCACGGCGTGCCCTCGGTGATCATGAGCGTAGCTCCCGAGCCCGGTTCGCCCGAGCAGAAGATTTTCAAAGACTGGCTGACCCAGCGTTATCACGCGCCTTCCGACGACGTGGACCAGCCGGTGGACCTAGCCGCCGCCGCAAAATACGAAGAGATTGTAAGAGCCTTGCTCATCAACATTGCCAACCGCGATCATCGCCCCGAGTGGAAGCCAGATAGTTTCTTCCGGCGCTACGCGGAACCTGCGAAAATTGGACAATAAATTCCCGTAGAGACGGGGCTTGCCCCCTCTCCGCGGAAGACGCGGCAAGCCGTGTCTACATTGGAGAGAACACTTGAACGACTATCTTTTGTCCGTCCTGTTGGGAATTGTCGAAGGCCTCACTGAGTTCCTGCCCGTCAGTTCCACCGCCCATCTCCGCATTTCCGAAGTCCTGCTGCACGTGCCGCTCGCGAGCGGCTACTGGAAGATGTATTCCATCGTCATCCAGCTAGGCGCGATCCTGGTCCTGCCAATTTATTTCCGCCACCACATCGCCAAGCTTTTCTCGACCTTTCCCGAGGGCGAGAAAAGAGACTGCGACTACCTGACCCATCCGTTGAGCCTGGTCATGATCGCCTTCGTCGTCACCGCGATCCCGTCTTTTCTGCTGACCAAAGTGATCGGCAAGAACCTCGAGAGCCTCTACGTGATGGGCGCAGCGCTCCTGATCGGCGGCATCGTGATGTGGATCATCGACGCCATGAAAGCGCCCTGGGAAAAAGCTGGCCCGGGAGCCGCCGGTTCGCCCATCCCAGCTTCGCCCATTCACACCTGGAAAATGGACGACATCCACGGCGGCCAAGCCATCTGGATCGGCGCCTGCCAAATTCTCTCCGCCGTTTTCCCCGGCACCTCGCGCTCCATGTCCACGATTGCCGCCGGACAACTGGCGGGAATGTCGCGCGCCGCCGCGCTCGAGTTTTCCTTCTTCCTCTCCATCCCCACCATGACGGTGGCCACGCTCTACACCCTCTTAAAGTCGCTTACCGGCAAAGATGAAAACCCGATCGGCGTCCACCAAATCACCTCGCACCAATGGGTCATCCTCGCCATCGGCTTCGTCGTCTCCTTCATCGTCGCCTACGGAGCCGTAGCCTGGTTCATGGGCTACGTCCGCAGGCGCGGCTTCGCCCCGTTCGCCATGTATCGCATCGTGCTTGGAATCGCCGTGCTGGCCTGGGCGGCGGGAATGATCGGACACTAATCTCCCCAACCCGCCTGCGGTACCTCGCGCGCCGCTCACAGCTTTCGGGGCCATCGGCGTGCGCCGTGCAGCAGGCGCAACACCGTAACCACATCTTCGGCGAAGCGATAGGCGACGATGTAAGGCGTTCCCGTAACCACTAATTCACGGGTACCACGGACGCGGCCGGGACGGCCGATTTCCGGGTAGATCGCCAGCAGGCTGGTTTGCTTTCGAATGGCATCGTGCACGCGGTAGGCGGCAACGGGGCTGTCGCTTGCGATGTACTCCACCAACTCGGCCAGATCGGCGCGCGCCCATGGGTGCCAATCGACCCTCATGTACTCAAGCCTTCTCGGCTGCGATCCGGTCTTCGGCTACGATGCGATCAATGATGGCGCGGGTTTCATCCATCACGACATCGTGCGGGATGCTGGGGCGCGGATCGTCCATGGCTTCCTGCACCTTGGCGCGAAACCAGGCGTCATGTTCCCGCGCCTCGCGCTGGCGTTGGACGAACTCCCGCATGAAGGCGCGAACCAACTCCGATGCCGGCCGGTGAGTCGCCGCCGCTTCAGCCGCGAAGGCGTCGCGCAGGTCGGCTTCCAACTTCAGGGTGAAAACGGCTTCCTTCGGCATAACAAACTCCTTGGTAAGTACTTTGACTATATCATGTCAGTACGTCAATGGCTACTCTCAGCGAACGGGTGAAAGCCCTACTCTCGGGGATCTTGCCGGTCGGGATCAAGCTTCGAAACTGCGTGGGTGTTTTGAGCGCAATGCGGGTGATTCGGTTGAGTGCTGCGGAGCAGAATGCTGCTGTCAACGAGCACTCGCATCAGTGGTCGCGGCCTTCATAGATGCCGTCGCGGCTAACCTCGTAATCGGACAGAAGAGGGCCACGGCGATGGCTTGCACCCACGCCTCGAATGCCGCCGCTCGTTCCTCTGGCGACAGTGGCTTCTGCACGACTGGAAGCACAGCTCCCTCAACCACGGAAACGAGTGGAGCGAGTATTCGGCTGGATCAAACACGTGGCGGGCATGCGGCAGACGAAGTTTCGTGGACGACGGCGGGTGGCGTGGATGTTCCAACTGGCAGCGGCGGCCTTGATCCTGCGACGGATGCAGCGTCTGCTGCTGCAACCGGTGTAGTGCCCCGGGCGGAGTGTGTTCACCGGCCAAAAAATGGCCGGCGAACACACAATCGGGGCGTGATAGAAAAACAACTCACGGAAAGATGGAACGAGAAAAACATCCCATTCTTCCGCAAGCTGTTCAGCCGTGCCGTTCAGGGCCCGGAAGAATGCGGGCTTCAGCCCCTGAGGGACGTGCCTTGCGAGCTGAAACGCATTTATGAAACACGCTCTAGACCAGTGTGGTGTACCGTAAAATCGCGACACGAATTCGAGTTGTTATTTTTACGTAGGGACAGCCGCCCTCGGCTGTCCTCAGGGCGAAGCCCAGCCGCTCCGCCGCCTTGACAATCCCGGCCTGCGTTTGAGGCAGACGGCCGGCGCGATGCATCCAATAAGGTGGGTCCGAAGTGTGCACTTGCCTGCTCCCCGCAGTGCGCGGATGATATACATTGAAGCTTGCGCTTTCCTCTGCATGCCATTGAATGGAAACAGTTCGGGACGCCAGCCGCGGCGTTGGTCGGTAACCGCCCTTGCGATTCTCGGGGCGGTGATTGTGCTGGCTGCTTTCGTCTTCCACCGCAATGACGCGGTGCCGGTGCGAACCGCCGTCATCGCGCAGGGCACCATCCGCAGCCTGGTTTCCACTAACGGAAAAATTGAGCCCGTCAACAACTTCGAGGCCCACGCTCCGGTCTCGACCAGCGTGCGGCACGTTTTCGTCAAGGAAGGCGACGCCGTCAAGAAGGGGCAATTGCTTCTCGTTCTGGATGACGTCGACGCTCGCGCGCAAGCAGCTCGTGCTGAGACCCAATTGCGGACAGCACAGGCCGACCTGAGCGCCGCGAAACGAGGCGGGAACCAGGAAGAAGTGCTGAGCCTCGAAGCCCAACTGGTGAAAGCTGGCGCTGACCGCGATTCCGCACAGCGCAATTTAGACGCGCTGAAAAAACTTGAGCAGGAGGGCGCGGCCTCGGCCGGAGAAGTGCGAGAAGCGGAAAACGCTCTGGCCCGCGCCGACGCCCAACTCACCTTTCTCCGGCAAAAGCAGACGAAACGATATTCGGATGCGGACTTGGCGCGCGTCGAAGCACAGCGAGCGGAAGGGCAGGCCACCTCCCAGGCCGCCGAGGACGTCCTGGCGAAATCGAATGTCCGCGCTCCTTTTGATGGCATCGTGTACGCCCTGCCCGCCAAGCAAGGCGGCTTCGTCGCCGCCGGAGATCTTCTGCTGCAAGTGGCGGATCTGCGAAAAGTGCTGGTCCGCGCTTTTGTCGACGAGCCCGACGTGGCCCGGCTGGCTCTCGGAGATCCGATTGAGATTACGTGGGACGCCGTCCCCGGACGCATTTGGCGGGTCACCGTGACGAACGTCCCATCGACGGTGAAATTGCACGGTTCGCGCAACGTCGGCGAGACCACCAGCATCGTAGATAACAAGGATTTGAAACTCTTGCCGAACATAAACGTCGGAGTCACGATCGTCACTGCCGAGCATGATCACGTGCTGGTCGCGCCGCGAGAGGCTGTCCGCACGGACGACGCCAAGCCTTATGTTTTGCTGGTTGCCGGCCACGAACTCCAGCGCCGGGAGGTGGAGACTTCCCTTTCCAATCTCACGCAGGTCGAAATCACACGCGGCCTCTCTGCCAAGGATGTGGTTGCCATCAGTTCGTGGAACGGCAAACCGATTGGCGACCGCACGAAGGTCAAGTTTTAGATGATCACGCGCTCTTCCAGAATTTTGCTCATTCTGCTCATGCTCATTGCCCCGATGATGGCCAGCGTGGCGAACTCTGCCCAGGACAAGCTGACGGCCGGCCGCATCGACGAAGCCATCACCGAGTTGAATGACCGTCTCTCTTCGGCTCCGGCGGACGCGGAATCGTCGAACCTGCTCTGCCGTGCTTACTTCGCGCTCGAAGATTGGGATCGTGCGGAATCGTCATGCAGAAAGGCGGTCGCGCTCGATCCGAACAACAGCCGTTTCCATCTATGGCTGGGCCGCGTGTACGGCGGAAAGGCGGACCGGGCAAATTTTCTAACTGCGGCAGGCTTGGCCCGGAAGGTTCGCGAAGAATTCGAGCGCGCGGTGCAATTGAATCCGAAAGACATCGATGCCCGGCTCGATCTGGCGGAATTTTATCTGGCCGCGCCCGGCATTGTCGGCGGCGGCGAACAGAAGGCCCGCGCGCAGGCGCAGTCCATTGCGCCTGTGAATCCCGCCCGCGCACACTGGGTTTACGCGCGCATCGCCGAACAGAAGAAAGACGCTGCCACCGCCGAGCGGGAGTATCACCAGTACATCGACCTGAGCAACGGTGACGCGGAAGCCTGGCTCAACCTTGCGCTTTTTCTCCGGCGCCAAAAGCGCTTCGACGAAATGGAGCAAGCCATCGTCCAGCTCAGCCAGGCCCCGATGCCCAAACTCGACGTTCTGGTGGAGGCCTCCCAGATGCTATATCGCGCCGGCCGGAGCTATCCCTTCGCCATCGAACTGCTGCACCGCTATCTCGCCTCGGGTCCGGTAGAGGCAGCTCCGGCCTTCAAGGCCCACTATCTGCTGGGCATGCTGCTGGAAAAACAAGGAGGCAAAAAAGCTGCAGCCGAGGAGTACCGTGCTTCCTTGTCATTGGTCCGAAACTTCGGCCTGGCCCAGCACGCGCTCAACCGAGTTGCCCACTGAGGATGGCGAGATTCCTCCCGCATCTCGTGGCGTCCCAAATAGCTCTTCAAAAGTTACTGCCCGGCTCGCGCCTGGCGCACTACAATTTGTGCGTCGCGGAGCCGCGGCCTGATCCAGAGGTGCTGATCGATGGGTGACTGACCCGATATGTGACTGACCCATGGATGACGAGATGAAGGTGACGAGATGAAACTCCGATTGCCGCGTTTGCACTGCACAAATCTGCTCGCCTTATTTGCGGCCGTACTAATTTTCACAACCCGCGGCCAGGCTGAACCGCTGCCTCTCGATCGCGCCATCCGGCTCGCGCTCGCGCACAGTACGACTTCGGCGATTGCCGCTGCCGAGGTGCAGCGCGCCTTCGCCTCCTACCGCGAAATCCGCAACAACTTCGTGCCCCAACTGTTCGTTGGTTCTGGCGTTGGCTGGACCTATGGATACCCTCTCAGCATCGAAGGGTCGGCTCCGGCGCTGGCAAATGTCGTCGCGCAAAGTGCGCTCTTCAACCCGGCGCAGCGCCAGTTCCTGGGTGCCGCGAAAATCGACTGGCATGCCTCCGAGCTTCACGAAAAAGATCAGCGCAATGCTGTCATTCAGGACGTCGCCTTGACTTACGCCGAACTGGCGAAGTGGGAAGCGCGACTCGTCCGTTTGCAGCAGGACGAGGCCCAGGCACAACAAATGGAACAAGCGGTGTCCGAGCGCTTGCAGGAAGGCGTGGACAGCGCCGTGGATCTAAATAAAGCCAAGCTCACCGCAGCGCGAGTACGCCTCCACCGGGCCGAGGCGCATGGCTCCGCCGACGTCCTTCGGCGCCATCTTGCAACCCTGACCGGGTTGCCGGTTTCCTCCATCGAAATCGCCCCCGAAACGATTCCGGCCTTGCCGCCGGTCGTTGCGCGAAGAAGATCTTTCGGAGAAAGCGATTGCCTCCAGCCCCGCCATCAAGTTGGCCGAACAGCATTCTCTGGCGGAAACGATGCGGGCTTCGGGCGAGCATCGCTCTTTATTGCCGTCGATCGATTTCTCCGCCCAGTATGCGCGGTTTTCCACCTTCAATCACTATGCCAGGTATTTCCCGCCGAATACCTTTCAGCAGGACAACGCCACCATCGGCCTTGCCCTGCGGATTCCTCTGTTCAACGCCAGCCAGCGCGCCCGAGCCGACGCGGCCGAGGCTGAGGCCCTCAAGGCAAAGAAGCAAGCGGAGGCGACTCGCAATCAGGTGGCGGAGGAAACGCTGAAACTGCAACGCGCCGCCGAGCAACTCGAGGCCGCTCGCGAAGTGGCGCAGTTGGAATATCAACTGGCGCAGTCGGGCCTTGAAGCGGCCCAAACCCGAATCGACGCCAAGACTGGCACTCTGCACGAATTGGCCGATGCACGGGTGCAAGCCGCCGAACGCTATCTGCTTTTTCAGGATGCCGATTTCGAGTACCAGCGCGTCCGCATGAGCCTCGCTGCGGGCCACCGGAGACCTGGAGAACTGGGCGCTGCCCGGCGCCGCCTCAACCAACCCGGCTTCAAAATGACGCATAAAATCGCTCACCCAGCCGGTACCCGATTCTCGCGCCTTAATGCGCAGAAGCGACGTTCGGCGCGGTTCTTTTGCGGTTTGAGCCCCGCTAAGGCACACTTGGACAAAGGTTTCCACGCTCTCGGCGCAGTTCGAAACGTACCGGAATGGTAGCGTCGGCTGGGGTGCCGTGCGCGGCGTAAGAATGCTAAAATAGAGACTCACACTATGCCATTGAAAACACTGTTTTTGAATCCGCCTTCGTTTGAGAATTTCGATGGGGGCGCAGGCTCGCGCTGGCCCGCTACGCGCGAGATTGAATCGTACTGGTATCCGGTCTGGCTCGCCTATCCGACAGGAATGCTCGAAGGCGCGCGCTTGCTGGACGCCCCGCCTCACCACATCACGGCGGAAGAAACGATTCGCACCTGCCAGGACTACGAACTGCTCGTGCTGTTCACCAGCACTCCGGGGTTTCCCGGCGACGTCCGCATCGCTGAGGCCATCAAAGACAGCAACCCTCACATCAAGATTGCCTTCGTCGGACCCCACGTCAGCGTGCTGCCCGAGAAGTCTTTGATGGATGCGAAAGTGATCGATATCGCCTGCCGCAAGGAATTCGACTACTCCATCGTCGAATACGCCCAGGGCAAGCCGATCGAAGACATTCTCGGCATTTCCTATCGCAAGAACGGCCACGTGCTGCATAATCCCGACCGGCCGACCATCGAGAATCTGGACGCCCTGCCGCATGTCACCGACGTTTATCGGCGCGACCTGGACGTTCGCCGCTACAACGTGCCTTTCCTGCTCCACCCCTTCGTGGCGCTGTACACGTCGCGCGGATGCCCGGCGCAGTGCACCTTCTGCCTCTGGCCCCAGACCCTCAGCGGACACCCCTGGCGCAAACGCTCCACCGACGACGTGGCGCGTGAAATGGCCAAGGCGAAAGATTACTGGCCGTACGTAAAGGAATTTTTCTTTGACGACGACACTTTTAACCTCCAGAAAGCGCGCACCATCGAGTTGTGTACCAAGTTGAAACCGCTAGGCCTGACCTGGTCGTGCACCTCGCGAGTCACCACCGACTTCGAAACGCTCAAGGCCATGAAAGAGGCGGGATGCCGGCTCCTGATTGTGGGCTACGAATCGGGCGATCCACAGATTCTGAAGAACGTCAAAAAGGGCGCGACCGTCGAGCGCGCCCGCCAGTTCACCAGGGATTGCCACAAGCTGGGGCTGGTGGTGCACGGAGATTTCATCCTCGGCCTGCCGGGAGAAAGTCGCGAGACCATCAAGAACACGATCAACTTCGCCAAGGAACTCGATGTGGAGACGATCCAGGTTTCGGTGGCCCATGCTTACCCGGGAACCGAACTGCACGAATTCGCAATGAAGAATGGCTTTATGACCAGCGACACAAAAATGGTCGACGATGGCGGACACCAGATGGTGCAGATCGAGTATCCCGGCCTGCCCGCCGCGGAAATTCTTGAGGCGGTCCATCATTTCTACGACGCGTATTATTTCCGTCCCAAGGCTGCGTATCGGATTCTGAGGAAAGCGATGTTTAACAACTCCGAACGCAAGCGCTTGTACAAAGAGGCTCGAACCTTCCTGAAACTGCGCGCCCAGCGCCACAAGTGGGTCAAGGATAACCGCAAGGAAGAAGCGCCTGCCCCAGCGCCGGCCAAGGCCTAGAGGCATTGAATCGTTGAATCATTAAAAGTCAAAGGCTTCTAGTTTTTTAAATGCCTCAATGTCTCAATGATTCAATGTCTCAATCACTAAATGATTCAATGCCTCAATTGACCTTTCGAAAATACCTCGTCCTGGCGGGAATCACCGTGTTCAGCACGGCGGGTGACTCCTTGCTGGCTCGCGGCATGAAAGAACTCGGCAACGTTTCCCTGCACCATCTTTCCGGCCTGCTGCTGGCCGTCGCCCATCCCTGGGTAACTGCGGGAATCCTGTTTCTGCTGGCGTTTTTCGCCTGTTACATGTCCGCGCTTTCCTGGGCTGACCTCACGTATGTTCTGCCGGCCACGTCGCTCGCCTATGTGCTCGTCGCTTTGGTTGGTCACTTCCGTCTTCATGAAGTAATCTCGCCGACGCGCTGGCTTGGCATCGCGCTGATCGCCGCCGGCGTGGGCTTCGTGGCCGCCGGACCCTCGGTTACGCCCAATCGCCAACCCCGGGACACCGGCCGCGACCCCGTGTCCCACGAGGTGGAGTCATGAGTGAACTCCACGCCTGGGCCGCGATTGGCCTCATCATTCTGGCTTCGACCACCGGGGACGTGCTGCTCTCCTACTCCATGAAACGAGTTGGCGACGTTGGTGAACTCTGGAAGCGGAGCGGGCTTCTGGCCGTGGTTGGGCGCGTGCTCCGAACCCCCACCTTTCCTCTCGGCTTGATGGCGATGGGGGTTGCGTTCTACAGCCTGCTCTTTGGCCTTTCGTGGGGCAATCTTAGTCTGGTCGTGCCCGCTTCCGCCTCGCTCACCTTTGTGGCCAACGCAGTCGCCGCGCGCATCTTCCTGCACGAACGCGTGGGACGCCGGCGCTGGATTGCGGCCTTGCTGGTAGCGGGTGGCGTGGTGCTGATGGCGGTTTGAATTACGCTAACAGCCCGTGGTGCAAGTACGATTTGTATCAGGGTATGCCTTCAGGCATACCGTAAGTGCGGTGTTATGAATGCGCCTTTAGGCGCTGGTCTTGGGCGCTGGAGTTTCACCGCACGCTGCTAACCGAATAAATCGACGGCGATCACAAGCGCTTGCTCTTCCGCGATTCGATCTTTCCGCTCGGATGCAGATTGCTTCGGCCCCGGATTCTCTCCGCGCAAAATTGTCCCCAGAAAAGGAAACCGCTCGCTCAACCTCACCGCTTCAAGTCTTCCTTCCTCCATTCGCCTGCGGAACGACTCCGTATCCGTATCGCGGCGGGCAGTTCTAAGCATGTTCATCACCGCCTGCAATCTCGCCAACTCCGCAACCAGGTCCGCCAGCAGGTCTTTTCCGATAGCACTCAATTGCACGAACTCCATGCCACTTCCGGAGGGGCCACGAATCGCCCTCACCTCACCCAGGGCCCGGAACGAAGCCGCGTTGACGCGCACGACGATTTCAGCGCGCACGCCGCAACGGATCGGCAAAGTGGTATCGACGCAGCATCCGCCGAGGCTCAAGTCAACGATTTTCCCCGGAAGAATACTGCCGTCTGATGGCAGGCGACTGATCTTCGCGTCACCGCTGCAGCTGAATCGCGCACTGCGGCGGCGATCGTTGTCTGCGTCAGTACGCTCAGGCATGTCTATAAGATCGTATGTCGGGCGAGAATTCTTGAGAAGGGCGTCAGGGTAACTCAGGATTGGAAACCGAAGTAACTGACGCTGTCGAGGTAAGTCTCATCCAAACAGCCTCATCAACCCACTCGGCGCCAGGTCGGGGACGAGAAAGCCGCCGCTCTTGCCGCCAGCGAACCGTGCCACAGCTTCCGCCGCCAGATAGCCGCTGCGAACCGCGCTCTCCATTGTGGCGGGCCAACCGGTCGCGGTCCAATCGCCGGCCAGAAATACGCGCGGCCACGCTGTCTCTGCCTGCGGCCGGAACCGGTCGATTCCCGGACGCGGCGAATACGTTGCGTGCACTTCCTTGATCACGGTCGATTTCAGCAGTCTCGCGTCGGGCGCGCCGGGAAAAAACTCCTGCGCTTCTCTCATCGCCATTTCGACGATCTCTGCCTTCGACTTCTCCACCAGGCTACGGGAGCAGCTTACCACCAGCTCAATGTAGCTACCGCTGCCGTCGGCGCGAGATGCAATGATCCGCGATTTGTGAAACATCCACTGGATCGTACGGTCGAGCAGCACCGCATGATCAAGGTCGCTGATCTGACGATCGAACCAGAGATGGATGCCGGTAATCGGCGACGTCGAAAACTGGCCGAGCGCAGCGGCCAAAGGCGCAGCCGACGCGGTGTCCGGCAACATGCGCCCCAGCACATCAAAAGGGACAGCCAGAACCAGATAGTCGAACTTCTGCTCCTGTCCGTTCGTCGTCACGTTCACAGCAAACGGCACTGTCCGAAACGATTCCACGCCGGCACGAAACTGGACCTCTCCACCACGGGCGCGGATGTAGTCTCCGGCGGTGCTGTACAGGTCGGTGAGCGGCACGGTTGGAATTCCCATGCGCCCGGCAGCGGCCGATTTAAGAAATGACTCGCGCACCACCTGCGCCGCGTAGGGAACGGAAACCCGATCAAGATCTTCGTTCAAGGCGCTGACCAGAATTGTCTTCCAGAAACGCTCGATGGCGCGTTCGGTTTGTCCGTGGCGTTTGAGCCAGTCAAGGAACGACTCGCCCCGATCCGGCGGAATGGAAGGAGCGAGCGCCGCCATGGCGCGGCTGATGGCCATCTTGTCGCGAAAACTCAAACAGTCGGCCCGGAGAAATGACGGAGCAGTATGCAGCGGAGCGGGCAGCGCTGACGGGCCGATCACGGATGCGCGTCCTCCAGGCTCGAGGAACGTCAGCTTCTCATACCAGCGAATCTTGTCCTGCAACTCCCGCGCGCCGATAAAAATCGAGCAGGTTGGTGCAGCAGCCCAGCAACACATGCTGGCAATTGTCGACAATTTCGCCGGTGCCGGGATGCTGATAAGAAGAAGCGCGCCCGCCAAGATAAGGACGCCGCTCAAATAGCGTAACGCGAAACCCGGCTTCCGCCAGAGCGCATCCAGCGGCGAGACCGGCCAACCCGCCTCCGGCGATAGCGACTGTGGAAGGATTCGTCGTATTGGGATCGGTCGAATTAGGATGGATCGTGGGCGGCATCACAGCAGACGCTTCAGGATTCCCTTCCCCATGACCGTCAGTTTTTCGGGAACCGTAAGCGGACGCGCTCCCGGAAACGTCGTACTGGTTCGAAGCAATTTTTTCCAGCAGGCGATGATAGATGGTAATGAGGACCCACAGCGCCGGCTGACTGTCTTCATTCACCAGCGGAATCAGCTCTTCTCCGTCGCGGTAGCACTCGCGGGCGCGGTCGGCCTCCATCGCCAGCAGCGGACGGATGCGCGCAACATCAACCTGCGGAGCGGCCAGATCGGCGGCAGAGAGGCCGCACTGCGCCAGGTCTTCTTGCGGAAAATAAACCCGGCCCATGGCCACGTCTTCTTTGACGTCGCGAATAATGTTCGTCAGCTGAAAGGCCAGACCGCAGCGTTCGGCAAGCGGCTCAGCGGCGGGATCGCGATATCCAAAAATTTTGATGCACACTAATCCCACCACCGATGCCACCCCGTAGCAGTACTCGCGCAGCTCTTCAAAAGTCTGGTAACGCGCGACCGGCGGCGCACCGGCGGAAGGTTCCGGTTGCCCGCAATCGAGATCCGCAGCCGTGCCGAAGGCCAGTTGGTCGAGCAGCCCAATCGGAATCTGGTAAGTGCGCTGCGCGTCGGTCAGCGCCAGCAGCACCGGATCATCCGTTGGCTGTGCGGCCAAGGCGCGGTGGACTTGATCCAGCCAGTCCGCCAGCCTGTTGTGGCGATCGTCGGGGCTGAGCGTGATGTCGTCGGCGATGTCGTCGCACCGCCGCATGAAAGCATACACTGCGCTCAACGCATTGCGCTTCCGCCGTGGAAGCACCGCGAACCCGTAGTAGAAATTCTTGGCGGCTGCGCGCGCGATGCTCCGGCACACGGAGTACGCCATATCGATCTGCGATGCGGTAGGCGCGAACTGCACGGGCGCATTTTCCACGGCGGTGCTCATCTTTGCTTCCCCAGCAGCTTCCCCAGCGCGGCGCGAGCCACCAGAGCCAGCTTCCGGGTCTTGGAAATTGCGGGACGCCTGCCCAGCACAGCGTAATGTTGGCGCTCGATTGCGTTCAGAATTTCCTGCCCGCCGCGGCTGAAGAGTTCGATGTCGATGGCGAGCGCGCGGTTGACTCTCGCGACCAGCGGCAAGCCTTGCGCGAACCATTCCCGCGCGCGCTCGACCTCAAACTTCATCATCTCGCAGAACGCGGAAGTGTTTTCGCCGTCGCGTATCACCGCTTCGCTCACGCCGAAGCGCCGCAGGTCTTCGAGCGGAAGATAAATTCGTCCTTTGGCAAAATCCGCGCTCACGTCTTGCCAGAAGTTCGCCAGTTGCAGCGCGGTGCAGGTGCAGTCGGAAAGCTGCTGGCGCTCGGAATCGCGGTATCCGCAGAGATAAAGCACCAGGTGGCCGACCGGATTCGCCGAATACCGGCAATAGCCCAGCAGATCGTTGAACGTTTCGTAGCGGCTGACGCTTTGGTCCTGCCGGAAAGCGGTCAGCAAATCCGCAAACTCATGTTTCGGAATTTCAAACCTGCGCACCGTCTCGGCGAGCGCGACAAATACGGGATGCCGCGGCCCTCGCGTAAGCTGACCGTCATAGCACGCGTTCAGCTCCGCCTCCCACTGATCGAGCAACTGCAGAGATGCCGCGCCGTCACCCACCTCGTCACCCAGATCGTCGGAGATGCGGCAGTACGCGTAGACGTTAAAGAAGTGCTGGCGCAGTTGCCCTGGAAGAAACCAGGACGCGACCGAAAAATTTTCGTAATGCGAGCGCGCCAGGCGGCGGCAATATTCGCGCGCCTCCGCTTCCGAAGGCGCATGGTCGGGGATGGCGTACTCCGGCGGCAGCGCACTCCAGCCGGAGGCGAGCGGCGCAGTCGGGGGATGGCTGGCAGCAGTTATCATCAAAAATTCTTAACCACAGGGACACAGTGTTTATGGAGAGCCGGGCGTCCTCGCCCGGCGGGATCCTTCGGCTTCGCTCAGGACAGGCTAGCGAAACGCCCTTCGCTTCACCATACGACTCAGCGCACGGTCAAGGCGCTAGTGACCCGGGATAATCGCAGTCTTGATATCCCCGTTGCGGTTCAGCATGTGGCGCAGCACATCCTGCAAACGCGAAAGCGGCGCTTCGCCGGTAATGTAGTCGTTGCCGCAAACCTTCTTCTCGGCAATCAGACGGAAGGCCCGGCGCACCGTCTCCGGCGTGTGATGGAATGTCGCCTTCAAAGTGATTTCCGAGTAGTGCAAGCGGTTGGTGTCCAACTGCACCTTGGTTCCCGCGGCGCATCCGCCGAAGAAATTCACCGTGCCGCCCTTGCGCACCATCTGCACGGCCCACTCCCAGGCTTCCGGACGGCCTACGGCTTCGATGGCCACATCCGCGCCGCGCCTCTCCGGAGTTAACTCGCGCACCGCCTCTACCGCATCTTTCACCTTCGTAATCTGCACCACCTCGTGCGCACCCTTTTTGCGCGCCAGGGCGACTTGCGAATCGCGCTTGACCACCGCGATCACATTGCAGCCGATAGCTTTGGCCACCTGCACAAACATCAGTCCGATCGGCCCGCCGCCAATCACCGCCACGGTTTCGCCGATCTCCACTCCGGTTTCATGCAGGCCGCGGAGAACGCAAGCCAGCGGCTCGGTCATCGCCGCATCCTCGAAACTCACATTCGAGGGCACGACGAGCATATTCGCTTCCACAATGCGCCGCGGAATCCGGATGTACTCGGCGTAGGCGCCATTGTTGAACAGCAGATCTTCGCAGAGGTTCAACTGGTGCTTGGAGCAATAGAAGCACATGCCGCAGGGAGCCGAGTTGAGCGCCACCACGCGCATGCCCTTCTTGAATCCGCGCACGCCTTCGCCGACTTCCTCGACCGTGCCCGCCAGTTCATGCCCGAACAACGCCGGCGGCACAATCATGCGGGCGTGATAGCCCCGCTGATACACCTTCAAATCCGTGCCGCAAGTCAGCGCCACGTGAACCTTGACCAGAACTTCGCCGTCTCCCACACGCGGGATCGGTACTCTTTCAATCTTGATGTCTTCTTTGCCGTAGAGGACGGCGGCCGTCATCTTGCCATTCACAATTGATGTCCTTCCCACGCGCTCCACCCCATCACGCCAGAACCCGGCGTGCTGGGGACCCCGGCTCTGTCCGGCTGGATGACGATCTTCATCGAGTCCGGTTGAGGATGGGCAGCCAGGTTCAGCGCTTCCACACCGCTTTGCAGCGGGAAACGGTGGCTGATAAGCCGTTCCAGATCCATTTCACGGTTCATGACAAACCGCACTGATTCCTCCTGCAATTCCACCGATGCACTGTAGGATCCGAGCAAAGCCTTTTCGTCCACGCATACCGCAGCCGGGTCAATCGTGACCTCGCCCCGCACCGTCTGCGCAAAAAGCAACACCCGGCCTCCCGGACGCGTCGCATCCATGGCCAGGCCGGATCATGCCGCTCCCGCCGACTGCCAAAATCACGGCGTCAGCGCCGCGGCCTTCCGTCATTTCGCGCACCGTTTGCCCGGCATCAGCCTTGGAAGCGTCAATTGTCAGTTTCAGTCCGAAGCTATTCGCCATTGTAAGCCTCGCCGGATACAAATCGGAAGTAATCACACGAGCCCCCGCCCGCTTCGCCAGATTCGCCAGGATCAGACCAATTGGACCCTGCCCAATCACCAGCACCGTCTCGCCCGCTTCCAGACGAAGGGTCTCAATACCTTTGATGCAAGTATTCACCGGCTCGACGAAACTTGCCTGCTCGAAACTGATGCCGTCCGGGATGCGCACCGTTCCCTTCTCGACAATCCAGTCCATCACCCGGACGTATTCCGCGAATCCTCCACCCGACGGCTCGAACCCAGCCGTGCATCCCACCTTCTTATAAGTAGCGCACTGCGCGAAGGTCTTGTGGCGGCAGTAATAACATTCTCCGCAAGGGATGTGATGAAGCACCACCACGCGTTCGCCGCCGCTGAATTTTCGAACGCCCTCCCCAACTTTCGCGACCACACCCGCAGTTTCGTGGCCAAAAATACGCGGCGCGGAATGCGACCCGCTGGCAATCTTCTTAAGATCGGTCCCGCAGATCCCGCAGGTGTGAACTCGAACCAGAATCTCGCCGGGCCCGATTTCAGGCACCGGCACTTCTTCCAGGCGCACTTCGTTCACACCGCGATACACGGCGGCCCTCATCGTGGAGGGAATCTCGTGCCCTGCGCTTTCAACGGCCAACGTCGATGTCTGAGCAATTGCCATAGCAGACCTTGTTGCTCCCTCTAACCCTTCCCTGTTACAGCCGTCGATCCAACCTCACTGGTGGAGAGCCGGGCGTCCCCGCCCGGCCACCATGCTGCTGGACGAGCGAAACCCCCGTCCCTCCACTAAGTTTCTCGCGGCCAAGGTAACTCGCAAGCGCTCCGCAAAGAGCCTGGCTCGCCTTGGAACTGTTCCGCGCCAGAGCAATGGTAGTCCTCCACAGCCACGGGCGCAGAGCAATATGATACGCAAACCTGACAGTCTGAAAGCTCCCGTCGCTGGCCACAAAGCGATCCAGTGCCGGCAAGTTGAAATCGGCGCTGTCGGAGATGGCTTTCAATGCTGCGAACTCGACTCCCCGCGCTTGCGCGCCTTGCGCCACGGCTGCCGCTTCCATGTCCACCGCGCTCGCGCCATAAGCCTTGCTCAATCGACTTTTCTGTTCCTTGCCGGCCACGGTCGCGGAACTCACCAGTATTCCCTCACCCGAGCCGACTTCTGTCCGCACGCCATCGGCAGCATTGATCACCGTGCGCGGCTCCAGAACCTGCCCGACCTCGAGCAAAGCGTCGAGCGCTCCGGCAAATCCGGCTGAGATCACCCGCCCAGGCCTAATTTCCTGAATCACCGCTTCGGTAGCGCGGCGTGCGGCTGTCGGCTCCAATTCCGCCGCATACCAGGGCTGCCTGTCCATTTTCAAAAAGACGATATCGTCGTCCGCCCTGTTCCATCGTCCGGACCTTCCAGCCTCGGATCAGCGGCCGCACTTCCCGCTCCATGGCGGCGATGATGGCAATCTTCATGCTTCCCCAACTCCAGCTCACGTTCCCTATCAAACACAGCGACAACCGGTTCTGATCAAGCACATGTGTTTGCCCCTGTGCTCCTCCGTGTACCCTGTGGTTAAGGCTCTTATCGAGTGCGAAATCACACTCTCGCTAGGCATAGCCATTCGCGCGGAACCACTCCACCGACCGCCGCAGCGCTCCATCCACCGGAACCGTCCGCCAGCCCAGCTCCCGTTCCGCCTTCGCCGAACTCACAAACATCATCTTGCGCGACATGCGCACCTCGTCAATCGTCGCGCGCGGCTCGCGGCCCAAAAGCCGGCCCATCACCATCTCGTAGAAGACTCCACCCGCCAGCGCAACCATGTATGGCACTTTCACCGTCGGCGAAGGCAAGCCCGTGATTGCGGCCAGCCGGTCCAGAATCTGCTTCAGCGTAAGATTCTCTCCGCCGAGAATGTAGCGCTCGCCCGATCTTCCCTTCTCCAGCGCCTGAACATGACCGCGCGCGCACTCGGTCGCATCCACCAGGTTCAAGCCCGTCTCCACATACGCCGGGAATTTTCGCTTCAGGAAATCCACGACGATGCGCCCGGTAGGAGTCGGTTTGATATCGCGCTCGCCAATTGGCGTCGTGGGATTCACGATCACCACATCGACTCCCGATCTCGCCGCCTCGAATGCCACCTGCTCCGCCATGAACTTCGAACGCTTGTAGTGCCCGATCATATCCGCCAGCGACACCGGACTCTCTTCGTCCGCCACCGTGCAAGTGTGGCCCGCCCAAGCTTGCGTAGGGACAGCCGCCCCCGGCTGTCCAGCCGAGCGCAGCTCGGCAGCGTGGTTCGAGATAAATCCCATGGTCGCGACACTCGACGTGTACACCACGCGCCGTACGCCCTGTTTCCGCGCCCCTTCAAGTAAGGAACGAGTGCCCTCGACATTCGAGCGGTACATCTCGTTGGAATCTCGCCCGCGCACCCAAAGCCGATAGTCCGCCGCCACGTGAAATACGACGTCGCAGCCAGAAAGCGCCCTCGCAATCGAAGCCGCGTCGCGCAGGTCGCCCACAACTCGATCGGCGTTCAGATCCTCAATGTTGCGCAGATCGCTCGTAGGCCGCACCAGCAGCCGCAACTCGGCTCCCTGTTCCGCCAGCACGCGCGCAACATGGCTACCCAAAAATCCCGTGGCGCCGGTGATGAAAGCGAGCATTTAGCACGTAGCATTTAGTCCAAGCGGGTCAGCTAAGTGCTAAATGCTAAGTGCTAAATGCTAAGTGCTAAATGCTAAGTGCTAACTGCTGCTCTTCTCCGCCATCACCTTGGAATAAGTCGTGAGCGCGATCAGCGGGAAATACTCGCGATACAGGTGGTACATCAGATAGAACACGCGCGGAAAGCCGGTTCCGGTGAAGAAAGGCTCGTCCCAGGAACCGTCTTTCTTTTGCGTGCGCAGAAGATACGCCATGCCGCGGGCCACGCATTCGCTGCGCGTGTCGCCCGCGGCCAGCAGTCCCATGATTGCCCACGCGGTCTGCGAAGCCGTGCTGTCGCCTTGCCCGCGAAGGTTCGGATCGTCGTAAGATCCCACCGTCTCGCCCCAGCCGCCATCGGCGTTCTGCACCGATCGCAGCCATTCCGCCGCCTGCTGGATCATGGGGTCGTTACGATCCACGGCCATCGCCTCCAAGCCGCGCAATACCTGCATCGTGCCATAGATGTAATTCACGCCCCAGCGTCCGAACCAGCTTCCATCCGGCTCCTGCTGTGCGCGAATAAACTTGAGCGCCCGCTTCACCGCCCGATGGTTCTGATCGTATCCATAGGTCGCAAGACATTCCAGAATGCGCCCCGTGATGTCGACGGTTGCGGGATCGAGCATGGCATTGTGATCGGCGAAGGGCACGTACTGAAACACCATGCGGTCGTTGTCTTTATCGAACGACGCCCAGCCTCCGTCCTTGCACTGCATCGACAAGATCCAATCGATCGCCCGCTGCACCGACTCCCTCTGATAGCGCCCGTTCGGATGGTCGGCCCGGCTCAGCGCCAGGCAGACCATGGCGCTGTCGTCCACGTCGGGATAAAACTCATTGTTGAACTCGAAGTACCATCCGCCCGGCTCGCCTTTCGGATTCTTGATCTTCCAATCTCCGGGCTTGCGCACCTGCTTCTGCAGGATCCAGTCGGCGCACTTCACCAGGCGCGGATCCGTCGCCGGAACTCCCGCCTCGCCCAAAGCAAACAGCGCGTACGCCGTATCCCACACCGGAGACATGCAGGGCTGCATGCGGAAAGTGTCGCCCTCCTCGATCCCCAGCTTCTCGAATTCGTCGACCGCGCGGATAAACTGCGGATCGTCCACCGAATACCCCAGGCAGCGCAACGCGATGATGGCGTTCATCATCGAGGGATAGATCGCTCCCAAGCCGTCGCTCATCTCGAAGCGCTCCAGCATCCACTTCTCGGCCTGCCTCAGGGCAATCGAACGCAGCGGACGGATGTGCACACGTTCTGCCCAGTGGGCAATCCGATCCGCCACTAAAAAGAAATTGCGCCACGAAATCCGCTTCTTCGCCCAGCGCAGATGCATGCGCGATTTCTCGCGCCCGCCCACGAAGAGTTCTTCGACTCCCATTTCGTCGGGAATTTTCTTGAACGGCTTCTTGGCGTAGCAGATCGAAAGCGGCACCAGGATGGCGCGCGACCACGAAGAAATTTCGTAGATGTTGAACCAGAACCAGTTGGGAAACAGCACGATCTCTGGCGGAACCGCCGGCACCGCGTCGTAATCGTATTGCCCGAAGAAACAGAGATAGATCTTGGTGAATGTATTGACTTCGGTCACCCCGCCCATTTCGAGAATCTTCTTGCGGGCGCGCGCCAGCGCGGGATGATCCGCCGTGAATCCAGCCAGCTTCAGCCCGAAGTAGGCTTTCACCGAAGCGCTGATGTTCGAAGGGCCGCCGGCGTAGATACTCCAGCCTCCGTCTTCATTCTGGTGGTTCAGGATGTAGCGCGCGGCCTTGTCAAAACGCTCCTGGCTGCCCGTGCCGAGCAACGTATGCAGCAGGATGTAATCGGATTCGAGAGTGGTATCGGCTTCCAGCTCTCCGCACCAGTAACCATCTTCGTGCTGCTGCGAAAAAAGATAATTGCGCGCCGCGTCGACGGCTACCGCGACCCGGCTTCCCAGATCGTCAATCTTTCCAAATCGCATCTGCGGGGTCCCCAGCGCGCCCGCATTTGGCGTGCTGGGGTGGGGCACAGAGGCCGGACTGTAAGGGGAGGATTCTTCCATCTATAACTCCAAGGCAGCGTTGGCTGGTGCCGCGGCAATCGTCTCCACGATCTCCGGCGGCAATCCAAAGCGCACATTTTCCGGCATGATTTCGAGTTCCTGCACGTCGCCAAACCCCTGTCCCGCCAGGTACTCCACCACTTCCTGCACCAGATGTTCGGGTGCGGAAGCTCCCGCGGTCAGGGCCACCGTCTTCACGTCATTCAACCACTGCGGCTGAATGTTGCGGCAGTCATCAATTAGATGCGCCGGGGTGCCCAAACTGCGCGCAACTTCCACCAACCGCTTGGAATTCGAACTATTATCGGAGCCAACCACCAGCAGCAAATCGGCGTCGGAAGCCACATGTTTGACCGCAACCTGCCTGTTTTCCGTGGCATAGCAGATATCCTGCGCCGCCGGACCCTTAATGTTCGGGAATCGCTTGCGCAGCGCGCCGATAATGTCGCGCGTCTCATCCAGGCTAAGCGTCGTCTGCGTCAGATACGCCACGCGGTTGGGGTCCGGCAACGTCACCGACGCCACTTCCGCAGGCGAACCCACCACCTGCGTCACCGCCGGCGCCTCGCCCAGCGTGCCAATCACTTCGTCGTGATCGCGATGCCCGATCAGGATCAGCGAATAGCCTTCCTTGGCGAACTTCACCGCCTCCACGTGCACCTTGGTAACCAGCGGACACGTCGCATCGATCACCCGCAGTTTCCGCAACTTGCTCGCCCCGCGCACCTCCGGAGAAACGCCGTGGGCGCTGTAGATAACGCGTTCGCCCTCGGGCACTTCGTCCACGCTATCGACAAAAATTGCGCCCTTCTGCTGCAATTCCTCCACCACCGAACGGTTGTGGACGATTTCCTTGCGCACATAAATCGGCGGCCCAAACGCCTCCAGCGCAATCCGCACAATGTCAATCGCGCGCACCACTCCGGCGCAGAATCCCCGCGGCTTCAATAGCAGTAACGTCTTCGTTTGTAAATTCCCAGTCTCAGACAAGTCACATCCCCCACCCACCAGGGTACACGTTCTCTTTGAAGCAGATTCTGTAAGGGTATCGAAAGATGCACCCTAAGGTCAATGTAAGCCTTTGAGGATGTGAGGATTAGCACCGGGCGGGGAAAACGGGCGGGTGAACGGGGGCGGATCCCCGACACAGCCTGAGTGAGGAAGGAGATTCGTATCAGGGAATCGCCTCAGCGATGCCGTACGTTCTCCGATCGGGATTTGTATCAGGGCATCGCTTCAGCGATGCCGCAAGTTCCCGAGCTTTGAAAGGGCATCGCTTTAGCGATGCCGTAAGTCATCGGGATGAAACGCCCCTTTAGGGGCTGGGGGACAATCTACTGCTCGAATCCCAAATCCTTCAGTTCGCGGTCCGTCAGCGGCGCAAAAGCGTCTGGCGTACAGAAAATCTTCCCTTTCCGGGGGGGAACTCGGGGACAGACGGGACGTTCCCTGCGGAAATGGGGAAAACGTCCCGTCTGTCCCCATATTCTCTGTCCCCATATTCTCCAGATCAAGCCGCCAAATAGTCAACGATTTCCAGCTTGTAAAGGTTGGGCGACCGAACGGCCCTCTTTACAGGAAGGTCAGGCGCACAGTCTTTAATGAGGGCGCTAATAGTGCGGTGATCGGCCTCGCACCCCATAATGACGGATTTCAATGCACCGTTCGGTAAGCGAAAAAAGTCTCCATGCAGATGAAGAAAGCTGGAAGTGGGAGGGGCATCGACACTGACCAAGCGATACTCTTTTTCATAACACCATTCTTCTGCTTTGGTAAGGATCAGTTCCATCACTCGACGCGGCTCGTCATTAATGTCGTACGGAATCCATTTGGGATATGCTTCGCGATACACCACTTCACACGCATTGCTGAACAGCATATTTGCGACGTTGAACTCGAGACAGATTCCGCGATGGTTTTCCGCGTAATGTGACCACATCAAAGTGGAGTCATCCTTCGGCGTGAGACAGTAGATGCGTCGTTGCGCGAGCATCTGCTCAATCGATTTGGACGCACCAACCATGAACTCAGCGCGAGCTTTTGGGTCGGCTCGCATTTTAGCCTCCCAAAGATGTTTTGCGGGATGCTGTGGAAGTCGCCATGCCATCTCTCGCTCTAAGACTTCTGGGTCTTCAAGAGATTGCGGGTCGAATGCAGGTTTGCAGTCCCACGGGTCGTTTAGGTTCGCCGGGTTTGAGCAGTGGATTATCTTATTCCGCAATGTCGTAGCCAAGTATTCCGGGTTGAACCTCTCATAGTGATACAGCGTGGGAATTCCAGCCTGAATTGCGGTGCGATGCGTCTGTTCCATCACCCTTGATGATATAGCCCATACCACCTTCTTGGGCTTTGGGCTGGGGGCTGGCCCGGCCTAAATCAAATCGCGGGTGCCCCGCTCAAGCTCCGCTTGGGCGGGGACTTTGACTGCAAAGCGTACCAGCCTTCCCCCGTGCTCCTCTGTGTCCCCTGTGGTAAGCGCTTTTCACTTTCCCCTAAAGAAACTCGAATCGGTTCTGGTTTCCACGATCCTCCAAAATGCTGGAAAAACCAAAAGCGAATAGGGAACGGCCAAAGCGTCCTTCAATTCCTGTCAACCCCCCATTTCCTCGATTTTCCCCCTAACCCATTGCATCGCCAAGGAAAATATTTCCGCCAAATCTGTCCTTTTACCCCCTCCAACCTGATACAATAGAACTAGAGATCAAAAAGGGTGCGGATCCACTCCCCGCACCCTTTTTCCTTTTGTTTGCAGCTTAGGCTTTTCTGGGTACTGGTTACTGGGTACTGCATTTTCCCACTTTTCACTGCCCATTTCCGCTAACTCCTTATTCCGGAATACTTTAATATAAGTCCTTTCGATTCAAAGACCAAAGCAAAAATACCCCACTAACCAAATGATTCCATTAGACCAGGGGGAGGGGGGGTAGGGGGTACTAACTGGTAAACAAATCGTCCCAATCTCCCACTTCTTCCATGTTTCACACACAGAAGTGTTTTGACTGGGGATAGCCGCGTCACCCATTCGCCCGAATCATCTGCTCCGCATGCTTCCGCGAAGTCTCGGTAAGCTTGGCTCCCGACAGCATGCGCGCCACTTCCTCAGTCCGTTCGTCGCCAGTAATCTGCCGGACAGTGGTCTTGGCGCGTCCTCCAACTTCGCGCTTTTCGATCAGATAGTGGTGATCGGCAAAGGTTGCGATCTGCGGCAGGTGGGTGACGCAGAGCACCTGATTGCCTTTGGAGAGCGCCTTCAATTTCTTCCCCACGGCTTCGGCGGCGCGGCCTCCGATGCCGGTATCAATCTCGTCAAAAACTAATGTGCGCTGCGCCGCCGCCGACTTCTTTTTCCCCGCCGGATTCGTCCCCGCTTCGACGCTCGCCTTCAGCGCCAGCATGACGCGCGAAAGTTCGCCGCCCGAAGCGATCTGCTCCAGCGGGCGCATGGTCTCGCCCACATTGGTCGTAATAAGATAGACGACCTCATTGATGCCAGAAGAAGTCCAATGCGCCTCGTCTTCGTTTTCTTCCACCGCGATGCGAAAGCTGGCGCGCATGGCAAGATCGTTGATCTCCGCCTCGACCAACTTCTCCAGTTTCCGTCCCGCCTCCAACCGTTTGCGCGAGACGGCGCGAGCGGCTTTGCGATACTCGTCGGCAGCCACAGCCAGCATCGCCCGCAGTTCAAGTAATACTTGATCTTTATTCTCCATCTCCGAGATTTTGCGCCGAATATCCTCGCCGAACGCGATGACCTGCTCCAGCGTCGGCCCGTACTTGCGCTTCAGACGATCCAGCAGCGCCAGCCGCTCTTCGATCTCCGCCAGACGCTCGGGCGAAGCCTGGATTCCTCCCGCATAATCGCGCAGCGTCGCGCCCACATCTTCGACGCTGATGCGCGCCGACTCCAGCGCCGCCGAGCGCTTCCTGAAACTTCGGCTCATAACGCGCCAGTTCTTCCAGGTGCTTCTGCGCGGCGCGCAGGCTCGACGAAGTGGAAGCGTTGCCCTCATACAGCAGATCGAAGGCGCTGATGGCCGCGCCGTAAATTTTCTCGGCATTGGCCAGGACGCGCTTCTCGGCTTCGAGTTGCGCGTCTTCTTGCGCATTTGCGCCCGCCTGCAAATGCGCCTCTTCGATCTCGCGGCATTGGAAGGTCCACAGGTCGAGGATCCTCATGCGGTCCTGCTCGTCCTGTTCGAGTTCGGCGATGCGCCCGCGAATCTGCTTCCAGTGGGCGAACGCGGCGGATACGTCCTTCAACTCGACTCCCGCGTAAGCATCGAGCAGGTCCTGCCGCGCCGCGGCATCGAAGTTCACGATGGATTCATTCTGTGCGTGGATCACCGCCAGGTGGGGCGCAATCTGCTTCAGCACCGCCACGGTCGCCGGCTGATTGTTGATGAAGACCCGTCCCTTGCCGCCGGGAGCAATCTCGCGCCGCAGAATCAGCGAGCCGTTCTCCGCATCCAGGCCATTGGTCTCGAGGATCCCTTCGATGGCACGCGCCGCAACCCCGTCGCTCTCGAACACGGCCGCAACCACCGCCCGTTCCGCACCCGTGCGGATCACATCCGAGGACGCTTTTTCTCCCAGCAGCAACCCCAGCGCGTCAATCAGAATGGACTTCCCCGCCCCAGTCTCCCCGGTCAGAAGATTCAGACCAGCCGCGAATTCGATCGCGACATTGTCGATGACCGCGTAATTTTCCAGTCGAAGTTCGGCCAGCACAAGGATCCGATCTTAATTTAGGACGATCTTAACGGACGACGATCTTAACGGACGATGATCCGTAAGTTACGCGCAGCATAGCACATCTATCCGCCGCCGCGGGGTGGCGCGAAACCGCCCGCCCCGCGCCCAAACTGGGCTGTGCAAACAATTGCGCCGGATGCACTTCCGAGTTTGCTTCGCGACCGGGCGCTTCCTGAAGATAGTACCCATGCGATCCTTCCCCCTGGTTGTAGTCGCAGGGCTGCTCTTCTGGCTGCCGCCTGCGTCCGCTTGGGCGCAACAACTTCAATGTAAACCTTGCAGCTATAACTTCGGCAAGGTGCAGGTCGGCAATTCCAGTTCCTACTCCATCGAGCTCACCAACACGGGAAACAAAACGTTGCGTATCGCTTCCAAGTCGGAACAGGGGAGCGCTTTCTCATTCGGCAAATTCCCTGTACCAGTGAAGGTCCGTCCCGGGGCGAGCATCCAGTTGCCCCTTATTTTCGCGCCGACCACCCAGGGGCGCGCCCGCGGTGTCCTTACACTCGCCAGCAACGACCCGAATTCCCCTCTTAACATGCATGTCTCGGGGATCGGCGTCGCCAACGCGAACCCGCAATTGAGAGTCTCCCCAGCGACCCTCAATTTCGGCAACGTCACGGTGGGATCGAATGCCAGCCTGCAGGCCACGCTCACCGCCTCGAACGCTGCCGTCACCATTTCGTCGGACCAGTCGACGAGTTCGGAGTTTGCCATCCTCGGGCTAAAACTGCCGGTTACGATTCAAGCTGGGAAGAACCTTGCGGTCACCATTCAATTCACGCCCAACGCCTCCGGAACAGCTTCCGGCAAAGCGGGATTCATCAGCAATGCCGAGAACTCACCCACGGTCGAACAGTTGACCGGTACAGGCGTCGCTCAGAGTTCCCATAACGTCTACCTCACCTGGGATCCGGGAGACGGGAACGCGGTGGGATACAACGTGTACCGCGGCGCCGCCCAGTCCGGCCCCTTCTCCGAGATCAATACCGCGCTCGATTCTTCGACCAACTACACAGACTATACGGTCGTTTCCGGGGACACCTACTACTATGTCGCCACTGAGGTAAATGCCCAAGGTGAGGAAAGCGCGTATTCAAATGAAGTGCGGGCAGTGATTCCAAACCCATAGCCTGGAACTGGTCTCATAAATTGTCTTGGGTAGGGCACGGCTCGACAGGCTGCGGAAAAACTCTGATTCAAGCAGGTTCTTGGGAAGGGCACGAGTTTGAGCCGTGCCGTTCAGGGCTGATAAAAATGCGGGTTTTCAGCCCCTGAGAGCCGGAAGAACCATTTATGAGACCAGTTCTTAAAGAGTTTCGGCGCGCGCATCAGCGTTTCGGTTCAAAGGGAAGACCGAAGATCTACGCGTCATCGGGCAGATGCTGAACGTCGCCAACGTCCTCGAAGGGAGCGTTCGAAGAGATAGGAACCGCGTTCGCATCAGTGCGCGGCTGATCAGGGCTGATGGCGGCGTCAATCTCTGGTCGGACTCCTATGATCGCGATCTCAAGGACATCTTCGTGGTGCAGGACGATATCGCAAGGGCCGTGGCATCGGCCCTGCAACTCACGTTGCAGACTGGCAAGCCGACAGCGACTCCGCCGACTCCGGGAATTACAAATCCTGAATCCTATGGAGCTTTCTTGCACGCCCGTTACTTCTCACACATGAACGACAAAGAATCTGCAACCAAGGCTTTCGTCGAATCCGCACCCTTTGCCGCCCGAACCCAACTCGCCACCCCGCCCCGTTTCCCGCATTGTACGAACCGCCGCTTCTTGTCATAATTATCACGCTCTGGCCACGTAACGACGCTGCGGGTGAGTTTTGCCCCAGCAACGCCGTCGCTGCCACATGACATTTTTCTCGAAGATTTTTGCGCCCACCAGGAACCGGCGTCTGAACGAGCTCGTCGGACTCCTCTTGTGCGTCTCCGCGCTCCTTCTTTTCCTCGCGCTGGCCTCCTATTCGCCGCTCGATCCCTCGCTGAACAGTGCCTCCATCCTCACCAAGTCGCACGCTGCCCGCAACTGGGTCGGCATCTTCGGAGCCTATCTTTCCGACGTCGTCCTGCAATTCTGGGGAGTCGGTTCGTTTCTCCTGCCCATCTTCATGGTCATGCTCGGCGTGCGCTGGTTCCGCTCGCGCGCGGTGCAAACTCCAATCGCGAAGACGCTCGGCGGAATCTGGCTCCTCATGTTCGTGCCCGCGCTGCTCGCCATCCTGCCCGGGCACATTCGCTGGATGGGCGCCATCCCGATCGAAGGACTGGCCGGCCGCATCGTCGGCGACGTCTTAATCCGTTACCTAAACGTTGCCGGCGCATACATTGTCTGCACGACGGTTCTAGCCGTAGCGCTCTACCTCACCACCGCCTTCTCGTTCGCGGCCATTGAACTCTGGGCGCCCACTCGCTTCGCCTTCGTACTGGCGCTCATAGATCGTTTCAAAGACTGGCGGGACGAGCGCGAGCGCAAGCGCCAACAAAAGGAATTGGAAAAGCGCCGCGCCGAAAAACCAGCCGTCACGGCACAACTCGTGCCGGCGCGCCCCGCCGCGCCTCGTTCTGAAGCCCAGCGTCCTGAGATTCCGCGCCAGGAGCAGGAGATCCCCGGCGTACAATCCGCGGCTTCGGCCCCTCGCACCGGCATCGAGCGCATGATGGCCGAGGAAGGCGGAGACGCCTCCGCCACCAACCCGCCGGCACAAGATTCACCCGCCCCTCCCGCCGAAATCGAAGCCGAAGTCCAGGTCAATGACCGCGCCGACTCCGAGCGCAAGCCGAAAACGATCCTCCCTAAAATCGCGGGCAGTTACAAGCTCCCGCCCTCGAGCCTGCTGCACCGTCCCGACGAGCAACAAGCCATCCACGAAGAAGAGCTCAAAATCGTCGCCCAGGTTCTCACCGCGAAGTATGCGGAATTCGAGGTCCTCGGCCAAGTCACTCAGATCAACCCCGGCCCGGTCGTCACCACCTTCGAATTCAAGCCTGAAGCCGGCATCAAGTACAGCCGCATTGTCAGCCTCACCGACGATCTCTGCCTCGCGCTGCGCGCTGAAAGCATCCTCGTCGAACGCATGCCCGGCAAGAGCACCGTCGGCATCCAGGTGCCAAACCGCGAGCGCGAAATCATCTGGCTGCGCGAGAACATCGAATCGCCCGAATTCCTCGGCTCGAAGTCCAAGCTCACCGTAGCCATGGGCAAGGACATCAACGGACGCATCGCCGCCGCCGACCTCGCCGGCATGCCCCACCTGCTGATCGCCGGCTCGACCGGCACGGGCAAGAGCGTGGCCATCAACGCCATGATCATGTCGATTCTCTACAAATCGACGCCCGAAGAAGTGCGGCTAGTGTTAGTCGACCCGAAGCGCCTCGAACTGGGCGTTTACGAAGGCGTCCCCCACCTTTACACGCCCATCATCACCGAGCCCAAACTAGCCGCCAACGCGCTGCGCAACGCCGTCCGCGAAATGGAGCGCCGCCTCAAACTGCTCGCCTCGAAAGGCGTCCGCAACATCGACAGTTACAACCGCCTGTTCGACGACACGCCCAGCCTCTTCAGCGAGGAAGCTACTGCCGACGAGGGTCCCATTCCCAAGATAGTCATCATCATCGACGAGTTAGCCGATCTAATGATGCTCGACGGCCACAACGTAGAAGAATCGATAACTCGCCTGGCGCAGATGGCCCGAGCCGTAGGCATCCACTTAGTGCTAGCCACGCAGCGCCCGTCGGTCGATGTAATCACAGGACTAATCAAAGCAAACTTCCCTGCCCGCGTCTCATTCCGCGTAGCCACCAAAGTCGACTCGCGCACCATTCTAGACGCCAACGGCGCCGAATCGCTGTTGGGACGCGGCGACATGCTCTACCTGCCCTCCGGCTCCGCGCGCGTCCACCGCCTCCATGCGCCGTATGTAACCGAAAAAGAAATCGCAGCCGTGGTGGAATTCTGGAAAGCCCAGGGCCAGGCGCAGTATCAGGAGAAATTCCTAGAAGCACCGAAAGAAGATCGCGAGTTGCCAGAGGGCGCCGGCGAAGATTCCGGAGAACTCTCCGCCGACGACAACGATCCACTATTCAACGATGCCGTGCGCCTGGTAATCGAGTTCGGCAAAGCTTCCACATCGCTCTTGCAGCGTCGCCTGCGCATAGGCTATGGCCGAGCCGCCCACCTCATCGACCTAATGGAGCGCGACGGCATAGTAGGAGCCGCCGACGGCCCCAAGCCCAGAGAAGTCCTAAAACGTCCCGACTGGATCTCGGAAATCGAAGAATCGATGCGCTAGAGTAAGTGGAGAGACGGGCGTCCTCGCCCGTCCAAGGTTGCGTAGAAACCCGGGGACAGACGGGACGTTCCCCGACGAGAAACCCGGGACAGAAACCCGGGGACAGACGGGACGTTCCCCGACGAGAAACCCGGGGAAACCCGGGGACAGACGGGACGTTCCCCAACCCGGAGAAACCCGGAAACCCGGGGACAGACGGGACGTTCCCCAGTTTCCAGACTACGCAACAAACGACAGAAACCCGGGACAAGAAACCCGGGGACAGGACGAGAAACCCGGGGACAGACGGGACGTTCCCCAGTTTCCGGGTGAAACCCGGGGAAACCCGGGGACAGACGGGACGTTCCCCAGTTTCCAGACTACGCAACAAACGGGGGGGGAAACCCGGGGACAGACGGGACGTTCCCCAAGCCGGAAACCCGGGGACGAAACCGGGGGAAACCCGGGGACAGACGGGACGTTCCCCAGTTTCCAGACTACGCAACAAACGTGAGGAAACCCGCAGGACAGAAACCCGGGGTGAAACCCGGGGACGGGAACCGAAGCGGAGTCCGGTCCACGAAGTATGAGTTAGGGTTTTCCGGCCGGCCTCGATACAGACGGTAAGGAGCATCGGGAGTCGTGACTCCTCTGCCCAGTCCCCGAGTTGGCGAGGAACGGCCGGACGATCGCCGCTGCGTTCAAAGTTTTTCCTTCTTAGGCAGCTTTTTGGTTTGGCTCTTCCAACGGCGCCCGCAGTTGGAAAGCCTGGCCGCTTTTGTCGACGGCCAGCAAATAGGTGACGAGTTTGCGCGCCACGGCCAGCGTGGCGCGGTTGCGATGTCCACGTTCCAACTCGCGGGCATGCAGCGCCGCCAGTTGCGGATTCCAGCGCGGAGCCAGCTTGGCTGCCTCGATCAGTGTGGTTTGCAGCCAGTGGTTGCGCTGTTTCGAGATGGGACCGCGTTGCTGCTTGCCCGCCGAGGACTTCAAGGCGGCCGTCAGTCCGCAGTAACTCATGGCATCGGAGCAGGAGGGGAAACGCTGCGGATCGCCGACCTCCAAGGCCCAGGTCGAGAGCGGTAATTTCTCCGACCGCTGGAATCGTCATCAAGCCGCTCGACCCGTTCGGCCAGTTCGGGATCGGCGAGTAACTCGCGGACCAGCCGCTTCTGCGTGCTCTCGAACATCTCCAGCGCGCCGCGGCTTAAGCGCAGCAGATCGATCACCGATTCCGGCACTTCTTCGAGTTCTTCCAGAAGACTGGCGAAGTATTTCTTGCGGTGCAGCTTCTCCTTCACATAGAGAGCGCCGGTTTCCATCAGCAGTCCGGCCATCTTGTTCTTCATGCGTACCGCTTCGCTCACCACCAGGCTGCGATAGCGCAGCAGACGGCGCAGTTCGCGAATCCGCGGCGCGGCCACATAGCAGGCGGGCAAGAGATTGCAGCGCACCAGGTCGGCGATGGTGCGGGCGTCGATGGTGTCGCTCTTCTTCTTGCCCGCGCTGATCGCTTTCATTTTCGCCGGATGCGCCATCTCCAATTGCTCGCCGTAGGGTTTCAGCGTGTCGTAAATCCAGCCGCTGAACAGAGTCGCTTCCATCGCTCCCCGCCAGGCTTTGCGGTCGCGCCGAGGCCCATTGCCGCAAGGCCCCGCGTTGCGCCAGTAGCGCTGCCTTCTTCCACAATCTCGCCCGCCGCCGTCTTGACGCAGAAACTGATGCTTTTCTTGTGAACGTCGAATCCGATATAGTGAAGCGTAGTTCATAGGGTTCTCCGAGTGAGCTTTCTGAGCCGACACTTTGCTTCGCCGGTCTCAGCATCGTAGCCGCTTCGAGAACCCTTCTTCATTTCACTTATGCATTCATACAGACGGGACGTTCCCCAGTTTCCAGACTACGCAACAAACGTGAGGCTCGACTGGCTTGACTCCGCAGAAGGTTTCTTAGGGCGTCCGCCCTTGCGAGGAGCGAGTGGGCGTAACGTCAATTGTTCCAGCTTGGCCACGAACTCCGGAGACCCTAGCGGCCGGCCCGTGTGCGTGGACTGCCGCAGGGCCGTCCCATCGGCTGCCGCTTCCCCGTCCGCCAGAAACCGGCTCCATTCCCTCTCCGTCCATCGTCTCCTCCACCGCTGCATTTCTAACATCGGGTCTGGACTGCCAGCGCCGCAGTGGGCGCCGGCGCTCGACCATCTCCACAATTCAGCCGCCGCCGCCATCCCCGCGCGCACCGGATTCAACTCCACGTAGCGAAGCGCTGTCCACAAATGCGATTCATCCAGCGGACAGGAGTAGAATCGCCCCTGCCATACGTGCCCCGTCGAGCACTGCTGAGCGTTCCAGTAAGACGCGTAACGTCCATGGGCATTCTTGAGCGTTTGCGCCAGGGCATCGCCGGTCTGCGGAACCGCGATTAGGTGCACGTGATTCGACATCAAGCAGTAGCCCAGCACCGAAAGACAATGCAGGTGGGAGTATTGCCGCAGCAACTCAAGATAAGTGACGCAATCCGCATCGCTGGCGAGAATTACCTGTCGCGCATTCCCCCGCTGCGTAACATGATGGGGAACGTCTGCGACAACGACACGCGGCAGCCGAGCCATACTAAGAACATAACAGAGCTCGCGCCGCCCACCGCTGTCCTATACTTTGTTTTGTGCCGCAATTCCCATATCGGGAGGGAAATAATTGGGGTACGTCCCGTCTGTCCCCAGGTTTTGTCAGAAGAGCTGATTCGGAAGTGCCTCCTTCTGACTCCGCTCGGGACTGTCCGACTGATGCGGAAATGAAAGACAAATAGACAACGATCACGCGGGGGGTGGGCACAGTTCTCCGACGAGCAAGGATAGCGCGTTAGCCGTTAGACGTTGGTGAAGATGAATCTGGGGTGCGCCACTTCTCGCGCTTTTCGAGAAGTGGCCTCCACCGCCGTGTCCCGGCCAGGTCCGTCAAAAGACAACTCGCGTTACGCTGCCCGTTCAAATGCCGCTTACGCCAGCCCTGCGTGAATGCCAAGCCCCTCTGCGGCTTTTCGGAGTCGCCTATCTCTTGTCCACAGAAGCGTGGACGGATTGATAAAGACTGAGGCTATCAGTTGGGCGTCGGTCAGACCGATGCCAAGGCTGTACAAACGACGAGCCTCAATCATTCGCCGCACTTCGCTCAGTTGCGCCACTCGCACCTGGGGTAAAAGGTCCAGCAGTGCAAGCGTTTTGGTGCGCTCCTCTAGCGAGCCCAGGGCAAGTTCCGCGATGATGGACGGGTGGATCACAATGTGCCCTTGGTTCAGATGCTTCCGCAGTTCTTTGTTTCCCGAACGAAAGTGGTCGATCCAAATCGACGTATCCGCGAGAATCAATTCGACCCCGGCCTGCGGCGAGGAATATTCTTTAGTTTCGGCATGGTGCCCGCCAGGGATGCTAATCGGCGGGCGCTCTCCCGCTCGATGAGAGCTTTGAGCGCCTCACGAATCAGCGCCGTTTTCTCTGCCACCCCGGTGAACTCCTGGGCGGTGCGTACGAGATCGTCATCCAGCGCAACCGTTGTCCTCATGGCACTGATTATAGCATCAAATGATGCCATTTAGTGTGCTTAGGCGGGCGGGGCACATCAACGAGGGAATGTCTACCAAATCAATCCGGGGGCGGTGCCTCTTCTCGCGCTTTTCGAGAAGCCCGCCGACACTCGACTAGGACCCCCGCCGCCAAGCACTGAAATTGTAATAATTACAGTGTAATAAATACCCGCCTGTGCCTGTTTTACCACACAGACCCCATAGCATTATCAATGACTTGGGAGCATCGCTGAGGCATATTTCCTGACTTACGGTCACTACAAACACTGGGTGGACCCCGGTATTTTCGCTTTTTGTGCGCCCCAGTAGCCTCCCAATACGTACATTCTTATACGCACACTTTTGCCATGTTTCACGTGGAACATTGTACGTACATTTGAACGCGGCGATTTGAGGGCGCGGAAACTTTTCCGCCACGACCACCCCTCCCCGTGATAAATGTGGAAGCATGAAATTCCATACCGAATACCTGACCCTGCACACGAAAACCAAGCGCGCCTACGTCCACCTAACGCCGCAAGTTGAGAGCGTCCTCAAGAAGTCCGGCATCAAAGACGGCATGATCCTGGTCTCCGCCATGCACATCACCGCCGGGGTCTACGTCAACGACAACGAGAGCGGCCTGATCAAAGACATCGACCAGTGGCTGGAAACGCTCGCGCCCGTTCCGGCAAAACTACCAGCATCACCAGACCGGCGAAGACAACGGAGACGCGCACCTGAAGTCGCTGATCATTCACCACGAAGTCATCGTCCCGGTCACCAACGGCAAGCTCGACTTCGGCCCCTGGCAGCAGATCTTCTACGCCGAATTCGACGGCCAGCGCGACAAACGAGTGATCATTAAAGTCATGGGAGAATAGGCAACTTGGGTTATCCTCATAGATCGTCGCTAGCGTAACGAGTTTTGCGGTGGAGCGAGCTCAGAGCAGGGACGCCCGGCTCTCCACCAGCAAGTTTAGACAGGAGCCCAATACCATGAGCGAAGAAATCACCGAACTGCACGAGCACGCCGAACATGCCCGCGAGCATCCCGATCTCGCCCCCATCACCCTCACCATGGCGGTGCTGGCCGTGCTGGTGGCGACCGTGTCGCTGCTTGGCCATCGCACCCACACCGAAGAAATCATTTTGCAGAACAAGGTCACCGACCAGTGGGCCTACTACCAGGCCAAAAATATCCGCCGCCACACCGACGAATTGTTCGCCGATCTGACCACCGTGGTCGCCAGCAAGGACGCGGAAGCCGTCGCCAAACTGCAGGAGAAATACCGAGCCGAAGCAGACCGCTACAAAGACGAGCAGAAGGAACTCGACAAGGAGGCTCGCGCAACGGAAAAGGAAGCCGACCTTACCCGCCGCAAAGCCGACCGCTTCGACTTGGGCGAAGTCTTCCTGGAGATCGCGCTGGTGATTACGTCGATCACCCTGCTCTCGGGCCGCCGCATGTTCTGGCACCTCGGCCTGTTGATGGGGACCGCAGGCGTTCTCGTCGCCGCTTCTACCTGGTTCGTGCGCTAGACGCTATCGCAGAAATAGGCCATTCGGCACAGTTGACGCAATCGTCCTGCTTACGTCTCGTAACTCAGGAGACGGCGCCGAGGGTTTGCAGGGCTTGGCGCAAACGCGAAACGTCTTTCCGTTCTCCTTGACCGTCCAGGGTGAACTCGCATCCGTAGCGATAGCCATTGCGGTTGCGCACCGCCCCCGGAACTCGAATCGGTTCACCCGAATACGGAAGAGTAAATTCAATTTCGACTTCTTCTCCAAATTTCAATTCCACACCCGCCATTACGCACATCCCATATTCGCTAATCTCTGTGCCCCGCCCTTCTCTGATCAGAGTTGCGTCTTGCTTGTGGAAAATGACCCGGAGCGGGACGTCCAGTTTGTAGCGCATCGATCGCCGTTTAGTTTGGTAGGCAGGCGACAAGCCGGCAACGATCTCAGTAGCCATAATGGGACCTTAACAGTTTTGTTCCCTTTGGAGGAGGTAACGGAAGTATGGATCGTCAGCCCATCGCAATCATTAGCGCTGGCTGCATGGTTGGGCACTTCACTCCGGGAATTTTCCCGGCGAATTTCCCTCAATGACCAACTGGACGGTGACCCAGATCGCGACGACGATGCTGGAAATCACTGACGGCCATCCGTCGGCGGCGACTGCTTTCCGTCAGTACCGTTCATCGCAAAGTGATCCTGAGCACTTTCCCACCATCTAACTCGCAGCAAACGCGGGTAAATCACTTCTAATATGAGCGTCGACGCTTCGGCCTCTGGCGTGCAATATTCGCAAAGCTCTCTGGCCAAAACTCCACAGAAGAGAAGATCGGACCCGGCCTATGCTCCAAAAATGCGCGAACCCAGCCTGCACGGTTCCCTTTCGTTCCCTGCGCGAAGGCAAGCTGTTCCTGGCAGAAACTTTCCCTTCTGACCTCAACGCCGCATTTGACGGCAACCGGCGGAAACTCCGCCGGCGGGAACATTTCTGGCTCTGCGACGCCTGCTCCGCGCATTTCACGCTTCGCTTTGACCCCAACCTCGGGATGCTGACCGTTCCCCTCAGTGAACGCCCGAGCCCAAGTTTCCTCACCCGCGCCGCGGCCGGTGCTTGACGGATTGGCAAAAAGAGCCACCGATGGATTACGCGATCACAAAACGCTCGGCTTGCTCAGTCTGCGGCCTCCACACCATTCGCCACACCGGATGGTTCCTCGTGGTCGAAAACCGCTGGCTCGACCGCCTTAAGATTCTCACTTGGCATTCCTCGCTCGCCTCGCAGAAAGACATGAAGAGCGTCTGCTGCCGGCAGCATCTCAAAACCCTCATCGGCCACTGGCTAACCCAGGCCAGCCTCCGCCTTCCTCCAGCACACAACCCTCCGCTGCCGATTGGCAGCGACCCGGCTCTGGCCGATGTCGATCTCGGCCCCCACGCGGTGGGCCTACTGGTCGGCGAATTGGCGGTTCACCGCGAGTCCTTTTCCCGGGTCTGGTCAGGTTCCCCCGAGGCTCTGGAATGCATCCTCGACGCTCTCCTCACCATCGGAGCTGAAAACAAACCCCACGCACTGGAATTTCAGCTCTTCGACCCACCCGAGTCCTCGCACGGTCTTTCCCTCCAATAAGGCGCCGGCAGGATCTAGCTCTGCCGGCGCTCCCTCCACTCCCGCCAATCTTTCTCGATTGCGTCCGCCATCGCCTGCGCCGCGCCCGCCAGCCAATTCCCTTTTCGCCGGCGCAAGTCCTTCAAGATCGCCCGCCGCTTTTCTTCCGTCCCCACATGAATATTCGCCGTCTCTTTTCCCATCGCCTCCAGCAGCCGCAACTCCCCTCGGCTCGTTCCGAGCGCCTCCAGTTCGATGCGCGAACAATGTGGCGACAGCCGCCGTACGACCCAGTGCCCCCGCATCTGCAGCCACGGATCGGGACAGCGCACCGCCCGTCTCAGGATCGCCGCATACAGAATCTCTGCCGGCGCTTGCTTCGGATTCAGCCAGTGCAGAGCCGATGGCAACAGCGCCTTCGCCTCCCGCGCCACTCGCCCGCCCTTCCACTCCGCGATCGCCACCAGCCGCGGCCGCCCCAGGCTTCCGAGGCCCGCCACTCGCCGCGCCAACCGGTAGCGCATGCCCCGCTCCGGCAGCAGATGCTCCATCGCCTCGCGCGCGCGCTCAGGAATTCCTCCCTTCACCGTCGGAAGGCGATCCATTTTCTGCCAGAACACGACCGGATCCCGCAGCTTGCTCTCCGCGATCGCCCGCAACCATTCATGGTTCTCCCCCAACACAAACGGACGCCCGCCCTCCTCCATGCCCAGCTCGTATCCCGCCAAAATTGCCGTCGCCGACTCTTTCGGCTTCATCGTCAGATGCTGTCCCCGTGTCGCCAGCAACGCGCTCGCCGCCAGCCGCACCAGATCCATCGTGTAGGGAAACACACACGCCTCATCAAAATCGTTAATTCCCCACACCAGCCGACCATCGGTGTCTCGCCAGGTGCCGAAGTTTTCCACGTGCAAATCGCCCACTGACAGAAGATGCGGCACGCGGTCGAGGTCCGCGCACACCTCGGGCCACACTTGTACCCAGCGATAGAAAGTCGCGCGAAAAAACGGAAAAAGGGCCGCCGCCATCTGCTCATGCTTCAACCGCAAATCGCGCCCAACCATTGGGAGGTGCAGCCCCAGCCAGTCCTCATACTTCTTCGTAGCCTTAACAATGTTCATGGATGGTTAGCAACCATAAGAAGATAGTCGGACCCTGTCAAGGCAGTGTAAATCGGCAAGCGTTCACGAGTAACGGCAAATCCGATAACGGATTCGAACGCAACAAAATCCGGAGCGTGGGCCCCTCCCCGCGCTCCGGCACCGGGAACCAGGAGACCGGCTCACGGTGAAATGGTTTGCCGCGATGTATTCTTACTTTCCCGTGCCAGTAAGTGAGACGGTTTGCGTGCCTAACTCGTCCTTAATGGACAGGGTCGCGGTCCGCGCGCCGGTGGCCGCCGGTTTGAACGTCACCGTAATCGTGCAGTCGGCGCCCGGCAGGCGGCTCGATCCGCAAGTCGACTTCGCGCTGAAGTCTCCAGGGTCGGTTCCTCCCAGCGTGATGCCGCTAATCCCGAGTGACGTGCTCTGGTCGTTGGTAAGAAGAACGGTCTCGGCTTTGCCCGTGCCCACCGTCTGCGCGGCATAGGTCAGCTTGAGCGGTGACACGCTGACTGGTTGCGAGCTGTTCTGCATAACGGTTACGAAGTTGGAATAGGAATTGTTGCCCGCTCCGAGGTTGTCGTTGTTAAGTACCGCGATGTCGGGCATACCATCGCCGTTGAAGTCGGCGACCACCGCACCCGCGCTCACGGCGCCTACGTAGAAAATCCCCGCCGCGCGCGTGAACGTCCCGTTGCCATTGCCCTGCATCAACGCGGGACCGATTTCGTCGGTCCCCTGTTCGTACGCCGCCGCCGTGATGAACAGGTCCAGTTTGCCGTCTCCGTTGAAGTCGCCCACTACTGGACGAGGCCAATAATCGGATCCGACGCAGTTCTCGGCGCCGATGGTGAATGAGCCGCCTCCGCCGCTGAGCAGAACGCCGAAGCCCACATCGCCGTAGTAGGGGCCTACGTTATAGGGGCAATCCTGGGTGGCGACCACGAGATCCAGTTTGCCGTCGTTGTTGAAGTCACCGGCCGCCAAGGAGTACGGAGTATAGGGAGTGGTGATCACAATCGGAGTTCCGAACGTGCCATTGCCGTTCCCAGGCAGCACATAGACCGCACTTTGACGGGCATAGGTGGCGAGAGCGATGTCGGCCTTGCCGTCGCCGGTAAAATCGCCGATGACCAAGTCGTCCTGATAAGGATTCAGTGAGGCCGCGCTGGTAATCAACGTCGCCGGACCGAAAATTCCTTTGCCTTTATTGAGCAGAACGCTCAGTGTTCCATCGCCGTTGGCCGTGACGATGTCGAGCTTGCCATCGCCATTCAGATCCGCCAGCTTCACTTCGTAAGCCTGCGCCGTACTGCCGGTGGAGTAGTAAACGGGTTTCTTGAACTTCCCCGTGCCCAGCCCCATCACGACCGCAAGAGTGCCGTTCTGACACCCGGTTTCCGTGCTGTTCTTGAGCGTCGCTACCACGTCGGCTTTGCCGTCGCCGTTCACATCGCCGGCAGCTACCCACTCCACCAAGTTCGGCCCAAAGTAGTTGTTACAGCCTGCGGGCACGTAGGTCTGGGTCGCCAAAACACCGTGCGAACTGCTCAACATCACCACGAAGGAGCCGGCATTGGTTCCGAACTCGCCCGAGTACGCCACGTCCGGGATGCCGTCGCCGTTGAAGTCGGCGGCCACCACGTTGTAGCCCGATCCCGTGGACTGCCATCCGTATTCGGTGGTGGTGCGGAAGGTGCCATCGCCGTTGCCCAAGGCCGAGAGCAATTGACCGCCCTGATTGTTGCCAACGGCAAAATCCGCGTACCCGTCGTTGTTAAAGTCCCCCAAAACTAAGGCAAGTTCCTGGGAGTCGCCCACTCCCACCGGGTAGTCGGCGCCATTGGTGAAGGCTCCGGTTCCCTTGCCGAGGAAGATGCGAACCGATCCGACGAGGTCGGCGCCGACAAGATCCGGTTTGCCGTCGCCGTTAACGTCGGCTATGTCGACAAGGGTCATATCGAGGCCGCTGCCAACCAACGCTTTTGGCGTAAACACGCCCGCGCCATTGTTCAAAAAAGGCACCAGGCCAAGCCCCGTAGCCAAAACGATGTCGATTTTCTTGTCGTGATTCAAATCTGCGGCGGCGATGCCTTGGGTTGCTAACCCAGAGTCTACGTTGTCACTGTAGTAGACGGCGGTCCGAAAAGTACCGTTGCCGTTGTTCAACAGCACGGCGATTCCCGCGTATTCTCCTACCGCGATATCGGGCTGGCCGTCGCCGTTAAAGTCGGACACAGTCACTCCGTAGGGGTTATTGAACCCAGGGTTCTTGGGGTCAATTGTGGAATAAGCGACCGGCGCCCTGAAGGTCCCATCGCCATTGCCGAGAAGTACATCCACAGCGCCGTCGGTGGTATCCACTACGACCAGACCCAATTTGCCATTGAAGTCTCCCGTAGCCAGGGAGGTTGCCGTCACGCGAGTATAACCAGGGAGCGGAAATGTCGTGGCCGTGCCGAAGGTTCCATCGCCTTTGCCCAGGTAAACATTGACAGCCATCGTGTTACCCGAAAAAAGCAAAAGCGCCGCGACATCCAACTGACCGTCGCCATTAAAGTCGCCCACCACCACCGACATCACGCTAGCACTCAGTTGGTCGATCGTTAATGGAAGTTGGAACGTGTTGTCTCCGTTGCCGAGCAACAAGCCTATGGTCCCGCCACTGTAGCTTCCGGTGACAATATCAAGCTTGCCGTCGCCGTTGAAGTCTCCGGTAGCCAGAGCGTTGACGTTGTAAGGGTCGTAGCCGTAGTCCCACAAGTTTGGGTTGGCCCCCCAGGATTGGGTTGCACCTATAAAAGTGACCGGGTAAGTTTGAGCCTGCGCCGGGCGAGATGCCCCGGTAAATAATAGTGCAAGCATGGTAAGCGCAATTGCGGCCATGCGGAACCTCTTGACCTGGAAGCGAATGCAATTCATGGAGTGTCTCCGTATTAGTACTTGAGAATTTGAAAATATGAAGTCTTTTGTACTTCGGGGGATTGCGCGAAGGTCCCGGCAGTCTCCGCCTGAGGGGCTACTGAACCGATCCGCGCACGGCGCTCACTTTCGCTGAAATGCTGGCCGCGGTCAATTCCCTGCTGGTCACGTTCCGACTAAACTCCGGTAACGCAATAAACGTCTTATTGTTAATGCGATACGGTGAACGGTCACGCCGTTTTGGAAGTCCAGAATGAGGGCCGCCAAGTCCAAAATTATGTTCGTGCCCCATTGGACGCGGCTGTGCTAAACTGACCTTCCCTCCCTTATCTGCCCGTCCTATGCCAGCAGGCGTCTCCTCAAATGCCGTAGTTCGCTTTGGAGTGTTCGAGGCCGATCTGCGTTCCGGTGAGCTGCACAGGTGCGGAGTCAAGGTCAAGATTCAGGAGCTGCCTTTTCAGGCCCTGAAGCTGTTGCTCAGCCACCCCAACGAAGTTCTCAGCCGGGAGGAAATTCGCCAGATCCTTTGGCCGGACGGCGTATATGTCGATTTCGATCGTGGCGTCATCAGCGCCATTAACCGTCTGCGTGACTCGCTCGGCGATTCCGCCGAAAACCCCGTCTTTATTGAAACCGTCGGACGCCGCGGCTATCGCTGGATCGCGCCCACGCACATCTCCGAACCGCCACCCGAACCGGCGTTCGACTCCGAACCTGAAGAGGTGGCCGCACTCGCTCCCACTTCTTCCCCGCGTTGGAAATTGGTTTTTGTCTTGCCGGTGCTGGCATTGCTCTTCGCGGCCTGGATATTCTGGGCGAGACATTCATCGAGTCGTACCGCCCAAGCGAGGGCGCCCGCAACCTCTTCCCTTTCGGGGGGAACCGGCTTTTCTTATCCTCATCCTCCCGCCAATCGCGAAGCCGAGGAGTTCTACCTCAAAGGCCGGTTTTACTGGAACAAACGTACTCCGGAAAGCTTGAACAAGGCGGTCGATTCCTTCACCCAGGCCATCGTCCACGACCCCAGCTATGCGCCCGCCTATGTCGGCCTTGCCGACTGTTACAACCTGCTGCGCGAATACACCGTGATGCCTAGCTCGGAAGCCTACCCGCGCGCGCTGGCCGCGGCGAAAAAAGCGGTCGAACTCGACCCCCAGTCCTCCGAAGCGCACGCCTCTCTGGCCTTTGTTTCTTTCTGGGGCATGTGGGACGTCACAACCGCCGATCGGGAATTCCGCCGTGCGATTGAACTCAATCCCTCGAACGCCGCCGCCCATCACTGGTACGCGACTTACCTCTCGAGCCTCCGCCGTGACCCGGAGTCGTTGGCGGAAATCGAGCGCGCCCAGGCGCTAGACCCTGCTTCCAAGTCCGTCCTGGCCGATAAAGGTTCCATTCTTTTTGTCGCGGGCCGGCAGCAGGATGCCATCGCCCTGCTCAAGCAGATGGAAGAAAACGAGCCCGACTTTATTTCTCCTCACCGCTACCTGAAGGGCATTTACCTGCTGGCCGCGGACTATCCCCATTACCTGGTCGAAGCCAGAAGCGAAGCCCTTCTGATGCGCGACAGCTCAGCCCTCGCCGTCGTGGAAGCGACCGAAAAAGGTTTTGCCGCGGGAGGCGGAAAAGGTCTGCTGGAGAGCCTACGCCAGCAAGAAACAAAGCTCTATGAGCACGGCCTGTCGTCGCCGTTCTTCCTGGCGGAGACGTGCTCACTGCAGGGCAACAAGCAAGAAGCTCTGCGCTACCTGAAAATTGCCTACGATCAACATGACGATGAGGTGCCCGGTATGGCATCCCAGCATGCTTTTGACAATCTGCACAACGAGCCCGCATTCCACCGGTTGCTCGCCGATATAGGCCTGTCCCCGCTCAACTAACACTTAGCCGACGATAACCAACCCGAAACCAGCACCGTCCAAGCCAAAGCTGAAATCGTCATGGCCCTCAAGCCACAAGCCCTAGGCTCCGCGCGCCGGCACCGCGCCGGATCTCTTACGGAACGGCGCTTGATTACCCTAGTTACCTTCGTGGCGGCACCGGTTGGGCGTAGGCTACCGGCATGAAGATGCGACCCTATATTTCAGCCGCCCTCCTAGCTCTCGCCTTAGGAACAACCGCCTTGTCCCCATCCTCTTCTCCCGGCCAAGTACAGCTGGAAACACAGAGAAAGATATTGAGCAAGGTAAACCCGGCGTATCCAGAGCTCGCCCAGAAAATGCAAATCAGTGGAACCGTCAGGGTGGAGGCCGCAGTTGCGCCCAACGGAAAACCGAGGTTGACTCAAGTGCTTGGTGGCCATCCGCTGTTGGCAAAAGCCGCGGTCGATGCCATAGAAAAATGGAGATGGGTACCGGCTCCGGAGAAAACCAAAGAACTCATCGTACTCAATTTTCATCCCTAGGAGCCCAGAGGTTGAAGTGTCTCCGCGTACTCCGTGCCAGCGCGGTTAAGCCTCACTCCTCGCACGCCGCCGCTTGCCCCAACCCACTCTTTAAATCCGCCGCCAGCAGCTGATGAAACAACTGTTCCCCGGCTTCACGCCTCACCGAGAGCCGCCCCGCTCCATAGGCCCGCGATTTCAGTCCCCTCTGCACCGCCTCGCAAATTTCCAAATCCTCATCCTGCACACGACTTCCCACCGCGACACTCTGCTCGTTATAAGCGCGGGCCGTCTCGCTCACGTCGCTGAAGTAGAAATCAAAAATCACCCGGCAATGGTCCACATCAATCGGGATCACCAAATTCGTATCCAGATACCCCTCGTAGCAGTTGAACATGAAATTCGGATGCAGCCAGAAGTACCATGCTCGATCGCCTTTCCGCGTCGTGCCCGTGGCCGCATCTTCGTCCGAACTCACCAGCGGACTTGATTGCAAGCAATATCTGCCCTCATTCTCGATCTTGTACTGTTTGTAATCCAAAACAGAATTGAGTCCCTTGTGAAGATGCGGCACGTGATACCCGCCATCCAGATAGTTATCGACAAACACCTTCCAGTTACAGTGGATGTCGTAACTCTTAGTCGTAAAGTAGTGCAGCTTACTCAATCCCAGCGGAGCCACGCGCATCACCAATCCGCCAAGAAACTCCGCCAGCGGAGCCGCCTCCCCATCCAGATTCACAAATACAAATTGTTCCCACGTCTCCACCTTTACCGGGACAAGTCCATTGTCCTTGCGTTCGAAGTGCTTCACCCCATCGAACTCCGGCATCCCCTTGAGCGACCCGTCCAACCCGTAATTCCATCCGTGATAAGGACAATGCAGAATCGACGCCTGCCCACAGGGTTCCGTCAACACCGGCGCCGCATGATGCCGGCACACGTTATAAAAGGCCCGCAGCACGCCATCATTCCCGCGCACCGCCGCCAGCGGCTCTCCCGCCACCGTCGCCGTTACAAATTGTCCCGGCTTTTCCACTTGATCCACTCGCCCCACCACCTGCCAGGTCCGCGAGAAAACCGTCTGTCGTTCCAGGTCCGCAATCCGCGCATCCACATACCACGGCGCCGGAATCGTCGACGCCTCCGCCAGAGGCGCCGTCTCGTCATAACTCGCAACAATCTGCTCCACGCTCATTCCGGCCTTCATGCTTTCTTCCCCGGCGCCTGCACTTTCTCCGATCCAATCGCCCGCCGCAACAGTTCGACAAACTGTTCAATGCGGGCTTCTTTCTCCTCTGGAACCGGCCCCGACTTACGAAACAATCCTGGGTCTAACTCCTCCGTCAGCAGCGCATCCTGAAACCGGTCCATCGTCCACTCCAGGATCGATCCGGCCATATCCACATCAAGGTCCGTCCGCAACTCTCCCCGCTTGACTCCGAAGCTCACAAATTCGCGCCATCCGTAAGGATCCTCCGCCACCAGAAACCGGTTGATTTCCCGCCGCAGCGCCAGATCCGTTCCATAGTTACCAACCAGATAGATTCGGTATGACGACCAGTTATCCCGCACCATATTCTCCGTGCGCCCCAGCCAGTACCGCAGCATTTCAAAAAATCCCCGCTCCTGCACCGCCGCCGGAGCCTGCATATACTTCGGAAACGATTGCACCGCCTTCTTGTATGCCTCGAAGAACAGTCCATCCTTGCTCTTGAAATGCTGAAACACGGACCCCTTGGCAATGCCTAACTGCGCCGCAATGTCTTCCACCCGCGCCGCGCTATACCCGCGCTCGGCAAAATGCCGGATCGCCACCTCTACAATCCGCGCCCGTTTCGCTTCCGAGCGCGGACGCGCCTTTCCGTCCCGCCTCAACTGCGTCGGTTTCGCCAGACTGCTCGTAATTCCTTCCATGGCCCAACTCCTCGCAGGTTCTTTGACCTTCGGTCAACGAAAGATACAGCACCGGTAAACAATTTTTCAATGGCTTTGTTCATGGGTTTTCTTTAATTTCTTTAACCGGAGTCTTTCTTTGTCTTGACCATTGGTCAGCCCACTGACAACCCATTGTTTTGAAGGGGCTCGGCTTTAGACGGCCGTAAGTCCCGCAAAATCGATAGCGACTTTATAGCCGCTGAGTCGCCACCGAGTCAGCAAGAGCGACTTTTGCTTTTGCCTGTTCCCCGCGCCGCCCCGGCAACTCTTGCCTCCTTCAACCCCGGCACGCTTTGCCCCACCCGCGCCCTCACCCCGCCATCTCACCGCGCCCCACTGCCCGCAACCACCACAAACCATTGCGACATTTCTTCCGCATCCTCTCTCTCGCCAATGGAATTGGGCGTGCTTCCACACCATCAGGTTCACTCGGAACTTCGCCAGCGGCCGGCATCAAGCTTCAATTCGTCGCGGACGAATCCCCGCGAAACGCTTGTTCAACTCTTACATCGAGGCACATCAATGTCCATCTCCGGGATTTTAAGCAGCAGCTTCCTTCAAAACCAACTCAGCGCCGTCAGCTCTCCTTACCAGCGGGAAATGCAAAAGCTCAGCCAGGATCTCCAGTCCGGCAATCTCGCAAACGCGCAGTCCGATTTCGCAACCTTGCAGGCCGCCTTTGCGCAGCCCGCCACCAGTACTGGAGCCGCTTCCACGGCTTCCACTTCCGCGGCCTCCACCTCCAGCCCCGTCGCCCAAGCCTTCAACCAGCTCGCCACCGATCTCAAGTCCGGTAACCTATCCGCCGCTCAAAAGGATTTCTCCACCGTCCAACAGGATCTCCTGCGCCGGGGCGGTCCCTCGACCGGCCACCTCCATCATCACCCTCGCATCAGCACCGGAGGCGTAGGCGAAGATTCATCCGACCAGAATTCCCTGCTCCAGGACCTCAACCAAGTCGGCCAGAACCTCACGTCCAGCGACCTTGCGGGCGCCCAACAGGCCTATGCGACCCTGCAGCAGGAACTGCAAACCTCCGCCCTCGGCGGCGGAGCCCTCTCTTCTTCGCAGACGAGCGCCCTGCTGGCGCAGCCGCTGGTCTCGCTCGAAGTCTGACCCGCACGCGGGCCGCAGACATTCCCGTCCGCGGCTTTTGCTGCCCAATAGAAAAGGCGCGGAAACAACTCCGCGCCCCTTCTCTAAATTTATGACAGCCGGCTATCCGCTATCACTAGAAGCTCCACCTGATGTCGGACAACTGATAGCCTTACCCAGGTTGGTGTGGCGCGGACAGTCCTCGTCGTGGGTCAATCGTCGTGGGTCAATCATGGCCCACACAATTAATGAGACCGGTTGCAGTAGCATCCGCTTCTTTCGGCGCTCTCTGCGTCCCGGGGTTGAGTTCAAGGCTCGTGCCGTGGTTTGTTCATCGCGATCAGAAACTCCCGCCCACAGTGTCCGCACTTCGCCGTGGCAAAGAGGATCATTTTCCCTGGAGAATTATGTACCGTTTGCTTTTGGCAGTGCGGGCATATAACTAGATGTCGATTGCAATCAAGATTGATGAGGTCGCCTTCCGACATGAATTACTCCAACTACAATGCGGAGCAATAGTTCCAATGCTCCTTTTATGCTCAGGCTATCCGGGCGGCGGCAATGTGTCGGTACGCTGAGGAACTGCCGAATGTGCGCTGGCGCGCACACACTACTCCGCTTCGCCCTGCCATTCCTCGATCTGCCGCTGCATGATTTCGTAGCACTCGCAGGCTGCTTCTTCCAGCTTTTGCCGGTCGATAATTTTTACGTCCCCGCGAGTGTAAGTGATCAGTCCCGCCTTCTGCAACGTTCCAGCCGCCACGGTCACGCTGGAGCGGCGAGTACCCAGCATCTGGGCAATCAATTCCTGAGTCAACGGCACCGAATTCGATCCGATCCGGTCGGCGCTCATCAACAACCACCTCGCCAATCTCTCATTCACTTCATGCAGGCGATTACAGGCGGCAATCTGCGTGGTCTGCATGGCCATGACCTGCGCAAACTGCTGTAATCGCCGCTCCAGTTTGGGACACTGCCGGAGAACTGCCGTCAGCGTTTCGCCTTCGACTCGAAAGGCCGAACCCTCAATCTGCGCGATGGCCCGCGTGGGCGCGGTGTGAAAGCCCGCCACCAGCGGCAAGCCGATAAAACCTTCTTTGCCCACCAGACCTACTTCCACACTCTTTCCGTCCGGAAAGACGCTCAGAATGGACACTAAGCCGCTGCTTGGGAAATAGGCCGACTTTAAAGTATCGCCCGGTTCATGCAGCACGAGGCGAGTCTTCAAACGCACAAATTCCAATTTCGAGAACAACGTTTCGCGTTCTTCCCGCGGCAGGCCGAGCAGGATCTCGTTGTGGATGTGGTTGCCATCACTGTCAGTGATCGCTGGCGTGGGAGAGGGCTTGGTCGGCGGGCGGGAGTTGTTGGCCATAACGGTTCCTTGCGCAGCGCAACGCTGTCTGATTTTCGCAAGGGACCGTCACTGTGCAGCACGGCGGAAGATGCTAGAAGAGACACCTCTAGGTTACTCCTTTCCGATGTCAAGACTGTGCACTATGGCACAGTACCCAGAGGCCACTCACACGACCCAGTTCCCGCCCAGAGTGATCTAGATCACAGCCTCATGTCCACCACTTCGTTACAATAGGCTTACCCATGGGCGGATTTTCCATCCTTACCAACCGCAAACGCGCCGTCGTCGCGCTGGTGCATTCCGTCGTGTTTCTGCTGATTGCTGTGCGTCAGATGTTTGCCGCCAATCCCGCCGCCGGCATCTGGGTAGCGTCCACGGTATCGCGTGGCACGTGGATTCTCTGCGGAATCCTCGTCGTAGTTTCCTCCATTCTTTTGTGGCTCTTACTCATTTCCCGCGGATGGCTGGAAAAATTCTATTTCGGATTCTGCACCATCAGCGCCACATCGGGCCTGGCCCGAACCGCCGCCGGCGACCAGACGTTTCACGCCGGCCTCTACATCAGGGTGATCATGCTGGTCAGCGCGGTTCTGGTCGGACTGCTGATCGTTCGAGTTCACTCTCGTGCCGATTCCCGTTTACGACCAGAGTACGCGGAAGAAGGCTCGTAAGCACCCTCTTACTCCCCACAAACGCTTCTCCCGAAAACAACCCAGGTTTGTGCCCATGTTTACCGGTTGGTCATCCCCACCCCCCTCCCCCTCGGTCTAGTGGAATCATGGGGTTGGCGGGGATTTTTCGCTTTGGTCTTTGAAACTAAAGGACTTATATCAAAGTATTCCGGAATAAGGACTTAGCTTGTCAAAGAGCGCTGAAATGGTTTTGGGGCAGCTTCGAGGGCCGTCTTGGGAGACGGGCACGCTTCTCACTGCCCCAATCAGATCGCTATTATCGCGCATTGCGGGTTGGAAGTCTGTGATGGTGGACACAAACAGTTCGTGATGAAAAAGATCGGAGTCCCCGCCCAAGTGGAGCCTTATGCAGTGTATATTGATGCGTTTTTTTTGGGTACCCGGCCGTGTTCTTTGCCCTCACCACCAATGCCTTTCCGAGCGCTCCTCGGATTCATCACAAACCCAATGTAGGGGGATCACAGCATTTAGTTGTTTTTTTTATTATTTTCTCTCCAGTCCGATCGATCCTAGACGCTGGGCCGTTGGCGGGAGCTTTCCTTGCTATCGCCGGGAGAACGGCCGGCGGGTCGCTACGACGATTGTTGATTTGCTCGAGAATATGCGGCGTGAGCGGTTTTGATAAGACTCGCATTTCGTTCTTCGATAGCGTGAAATTGGCGTATAGAAGGAGTGGCGCAAGACCCTTTCCATCTCGCCGAGAATTCAAGGGAGGTTGCTTCTGTGCGTACCCTGCAAAGAGTTGGCATCTTTCTAACCCCCGCATTCGTTCTTTTCTGTGGGTGTGGTGGCATCGGCGTCACGGCGCCAACGGTGATGGCGCCTCCGCCCTCGCAGGCCATACCCAATCTGGGCCAAATGATCACGCCGACGGCGCCCTACGATTCCACCTTCGAACCGCTGGTACCAGGGAAGACCGCTCTGCCCGACTATCCCGGCTGGCAGGTGGGGCAGGCAGTCACCACGGTGGTAAGTCCGGATGGTCATACCCTGCTGATTCTCACCAGCGGGTACAACCGCATCTACCAGGCGCTCGGCAAGGGTGACGACGGCTACGGTCTCAACCTCCCCGACCTTACTGCCTATGACTATCCTAGCTCGAAAGAGTATGTGTTCATCTACGACATTTCGCAGGGCACGCCCGTCCAGAAGCAGGTTGTGACCATTCCCAACTCCTACAACGGGATTGTGTTCGATCCAACGATCGATACCAATCCCGCCGACACAAACTTCGGCAAGAGCACGGCATTTTATGTATCCAGCGGCAGCGGCGATTATCCATTTGAAAGCAGCGGTTCAGATCCTCCCCTAAGCACAACCACCAACTTTAACAACACCCATAAGGACAACGTGCATGTCTTTACGCTGAGTTCCGACGGAAGCACATGGTCGGAGCAACAGGAGCTGGTCATGCAACACGGCCGCGGCCTTGGGCTGGCCGTGCAAGACACCGGACCCGGCACGGCAAATGGCTCGATTTTCGAGGCGCCTTGCGCAGCCGGCGTGGCCATTTCGAGCGATGGCCAGACCCTGGCTGTTGCCAATTACGACAATGACTCGATCTCGGTTTTCACCGGAGGCTTGGGCAACTGGAGCCGAGTGATGCCGGACATCGATTTGCGCCCCGGCGACGGAACCTCCACGACGATGGGTACACCGGGCGGCGAATACCCATTTTGGGTGCAGATTCAAGGTGTGGGAGAGAATGCGACGGCGTATGTGTCGAGCATTCGCGACCGCGAGATCGATGTGGTGAGCCTGGGCTCCACGCTGAAAGTCACGGGCCGGATACCGGTGCGGGGCGAACCGATCAAGATGACGATGAACAAGGCCCAGACGCGGCTGTATGTCGCCGAGGATTTGACCGATACGGTTGACGTCATCGACATCTCGAGACCAGCGCGAAGAACGGGACGGCTCCGATACTGGAAACCATCAAGGTCGCTGCGACCCCGTCTTTAATGGCTTCTTACCCGCTGGTGAAAAAGTATACGGGTGCGAACACCAACAGCGTAACGCTCTCGCCGGATGAGTCGCAACTCTACGTGACGAATGGCAATTTGAATGCCGTCGCGGTGGTGCAATTGACCGGAGCGGATAAGGACGACCAGGTTGTCGGTCTGATTCCAACCGGCTGGTACCCGAATTCTGTGAGCTTCGGCCCCACGGTCAACAGCCCCAATGGCAATTGGGTATACGTGGTCAATGGGAAGTCGCCAACGGGCCCGAATCCTGCCATGTGCTATAGCGCCGCCCCGCCTCCAGGCCAACCGGGAGAGCACAAGAACTGTATGTGGTCGCAGGAGTACAACCCCCAGCAGGTCAAAGCCGGCTTTCAGAGCTTTCCCCAGCCCACCGCGGCGCAACTGGCCACGCTGACCGCCCAGGTCGCCATCAACGACCACTTCTCCGCAACCGAGAGCAACAGCGATGCCGCGGTCATGGCGGCGGTGAGAAGGGGCATCCAGCACGTCATCTACATCATCAAGGAGAATCGCGGATACGACCAGGTTCTGGGCGATCTGGAAGTCGGCAATGGCGACCCCTTTTTGACGGAGTTTGGCCAAGCGATCACGCCGAATCAGCATCAACTGGCGAGAACCTTCGTCACCCTCGACAACATGATGGCCAGTTCTGAAGTCAGCAACGACGGCTGGCCATGGAGCACCTCGGCTCGCGCCCCCGATGTGATCGAACGCCAGAGCCTGCCGTTCTATGCGGGACGCGGCCTCAGCCTGGATTACGATGGTTTGAACCGCAATGTGAACGTGGCCATTCCCACGCTCGCAGACCGCATGGCAGCCGATTACCTTACGCCGGCCGACGGGAATTTGCTGCCGGGGACTGCCAACACGGCCGCGCCGGATGGACCGGACGATGTGCAGTATAGGGGGCAAGGCTATCTGTGGGACGCCGCGTACCGGGCGAAGCTCACGGTTCGCGACTATGGATTCTTTGTTGACCCGACCCTGTATGCATGCCCATTGCCGGCTCCAAGTGTGCCCCCCCTGGCCTACTAAATCTGGATCCCCACGACTCTGACCGACCCCTTCTCAACCAAAACCCAGGTGGCCTACTCGCAGAATGTTACCCTTACCCCATTCACCGATCCATACTTTCGCGGCTTCGACAACCAGTTTCCCGGACTATTACCGGTTCAAGGAGTGGGAGCGGGAATTCGATGCCAACTACGCCACGGCCGGACTGCCGGCTTTGAGCCTCGTTCGCCTGATGCACGACCATACCGGAAGCTTCACCGACCCTGGCGGATACGGGTTGAACACCCCGGAGTTGCAGCAATCGGATAACGACTATGCGGTGGCTTTGCTGGTTCAGAAAATCGCCAACAGCATTTACGCGCAAAACACGCTCATCTTTGTCATTGAAGACGACTCGCAGGATTCCGGCGACCACGTCGATTCCCACCGCACCATCGCCTTTGTGGCCGGCGCCTACGTGAAACAGGGCGCGCTGGTCTCAACGCAGTACAACACCATCAACTTCGTGCGCACCATCGAAGAGGTTCTGGGCCTGCCGCCGATGAATCTGAACGACGCGCTGGCCCAGCCCATGGCCGATATTTTCAACACCACGCCCAGCACGTGGAGCTTTACGGCCACCGTCCCTGCGAGTCTTTGCGCCAAGACGATAACCTGCCGCCGCTCACCTGTCCGGCCGGCGTGGTCGCGCACAAGCCAACCCATACGGGAGAGTACTGGGCGCGGGCCACCAGGGGCATGGACTTCACCTCGGAAGACCGCATGGACTTTGCGGAATACAACCACATTCTCTGGAAGGGGCTGATGGGCAACAGGCCTTATCCCGCCAGGCCGACCGGAAAAGACCTGCGCCAGAACCGCGAGAAACTGCTGGCGCGTTACCAGCTGTCTCTGAAGCAGAATGCGGCGCAGGCAAAGAAGGCGAGCACAAACTGAAGCGACGTCGCGGTCATGCCGGGGGACCCTCGTCTTTCCGTTTTCGAGACACGTCACCCCCGGTTCTTACGCTACCGAGATTTAGCGGCGCGCTATGTTACCAACCAGATGTGGGCCCGCATGGCCTACATAGGCGAATCGGAAATGTAAGCATCG
>CAWIRH010000003.1:0-1634578 GCA_963838425.1 uncultured Acidobacteriaceae bacterium | reverse complement strand
GGGGCGGCTGGTTATGGTTCGACGACGCTCGACTGAGGGTTTGCCTTTTCCGTGCAAAGTCCTACAATGCGCAGGGCAGGGTGATACAAAAAGGCGCGGGCCACACTCGTGCCTCTTACCGGACCCGGCGCGCCAGGGCCGCCAAACCATGCGCGCGCCAGTCCCGTCACCCTGCAAATTTTTCTCAGTGGACGGACGTGTTCGTCCACCCCACTTTGGTTCGCTTCAAGATACGAATCTCGGGTTGAATAAGTTCCCGGTCTGTTTGCAATCCGTTATTCTTGCGAACATGTTTCTTGGACGCACGGAGGCGCGCCGTGTTAGCAACGCACGATGTATCTCGCCGGAGTAACAAGGTGTAAGTGTTTTGTCAGGAGTTCAGGCGCCGGAACTGATCTTCAGCACGATCTTGCCGTAATTCTTGCCTTCCTGCATCAGCGTGTAGGCTTCGCGCGCCTGCTCCAGCGGAAACACTTTTCCGATCACGGGACTGAGCTTGCCCGCTGCCAGCCACTCGGAAAGCTGCTTCCAGGCGGATTCCATGAGCGGGCGGTTCGCGCTCAGATACGACAGCCAGAGCCCGTGAACGCTGGCGCCTTTGGCGTAAAGAAGGCGAGTGTCGAGTTGCGGAATTTCGCCGGTGGCGGCGCCGTAGACGATGACGCGCCCGAAGTCGCGCACGCAGCGCACGCTTTTCGCGACGTGCTCGCCGCCCAGCATTTCGAAAACCGCGTCGACGCCTTCACCGCGCGTTAGATCTTTGATGGCTTCGACATAATCGCGCTGTTTGTAGTTGATGCCGTGTTGCAGGCCGAGTTCGCGCACGCGGGCCAGCTTGTCTTCGGAGGAAGAAGTGCCGTACATTTCGATGCCGAGAATTTTTCCGATTTGCACGGCGGCGGTGCCGACTCCGCCGGCGACGGCATGAATCAGGACGCGGGCGGACTTGTCGTTGGACTGGACGAGCAAACCGGCCTTCCAGTAGGCGAAGTAGGCGGTGAAGAAATTTACCGGGAAAGCGGCGGCCTGCTCGGCAGTCCAATTTTCGGGAACGGGCCAGACGAGGTTGCGATTCGCCGCCGTTTTTTCGGCGAAGGCGGCCCACTGCGTATAGCCCATGACGCGGCGTCCGCTAACGTCTTCGCGGCCGGCGAATTCGCGGCCGGCGATGAGCGGCGGCTTGGGAGTGCCGGCGTATCCGCCGCGCGCGGTGAGCAGATCGGCGAAATTCAAGCCGCCCGCTTCCACTTTCACCAGAACCTGCTCGGGCGCGGGATGCGCGTCGGGGACCTGCTGCAATTCGAGAACCTCGGGACCGCCGAAACGGGTGATGACGAGTGCTTTCATGCGGAAAGTTTATCAGTATTGTGGAACGACCGGCCCTCTCGCCCGTCCGGGCGGGGCGCACTCGGGAGAACTGCGCTGATACCATAGCTCTCGTGCGTCCGCTGCTCGAACGTCCGCGACCTGACCATCGAGTTTCCGCAATCCCGTGCTGGGCGGGCGCTGCCGTCCGCCCAGCAGCCGAACGCTGCTGCGCCCGTAACCGCTGTTCGCAGCCTTTCGTTCTCCATCGCACCCGGCGAAGTGCTTGGGCTGGTCGGCGAATCCGGCTCCGGAAAATCCATCACCTCGCTTGCCATCATGGGCCTGCTCCCGCCCGCCGCCATCGTCTCCGGCGAAATCACTTTTCAGAACGGCTCCCAGGAGAACGACGGCGCCGCGCATCTCACCAGACTATCTCCCGACCAACTGCGCCAGCTTCGCGGATCGCGCATGGCCATGATTTTCCAGGAGCCCATGACCGCCCTCAACCCGGTCATGCGCGTCGGCGACCAGATCGCCGAAGCTGTCCTCGCGCACCACCGCGTTTCGAAATCGGAGGCGTGGGACCGGGCGGTCGAAGGCATGCGCGACGTTGCCATTCCCGATCCCGGCGAGCGCGCCCGCAGTTATCCGCACCAGCTCTCGGGAGGCATGCGCCAACGCGTCATGATCGCCATGGCCATTGTCAACCGCCCGCAACTGCTTATCGCCGACGAGCCCACCACCGCGCTCGATGTCACCATCCAGCAGCAAATTCTCGACCTGCTCAACGGCCTCCGCCGCAAATTCGGATTGGCGATGCTCTTCATCTCGCACGATCTCGCCGTCGTTTCGCACGTTGCCGATCGCGTCGCGGTCATGTACGCCGGCAGCCTGGTCGAACTTGGCGCTAAGGCCGATATTTTTCGCGCGCCCGCTCATCCCTACACTCAGGGTCTGCTGCTCGCCATTCCTACGCTCGCGACCGATCGCTCCCTCCCGCTCTCGACCATCGAAGGCACCGTCCCGCCGATCGCCCAACTTCCTCCCGGATGCCCTTTCGAACCGCGCTGCCCGCATCGCATCTCCGCCTGCGCCGTCGAACTTCCGCCGCTTGTCGAAGTCGGTCTTGGGCATTGGGCGCGCTGCCCGGTAGTGAATCTGCCGCGAATGTGACGCGAGGGTAGCTGCAGCTTCGAGCTTCTAGGCGCCAGAAAAGGCTATAATCCTCCGTCTGTGCGCATCCTTCTTCTCAGCGACATTCACAGCAACCTCGAAGCGCTGGACGCCTGCGTGGCCGCCGCTCCCGCCTGCGACCTCGTCGCCAATCTCGGCGATACCGTCGGCTACGGCGGCAATCCGAATGAGGTCATTGCCCGCGCGCAAGCTCTCGGACATGTCTTCGTCCGCGGCAATCACGACAAAGCCGTCAGCGGCCTCATGACCCTCGACGACTTCAACCCCGTCGCCGGCCTCGCCACGCTCTGGACGCGCGACCAGCTCACGCCCAAAAATCTCGACTGGCTGCGCTCGCTCCCGCAGGGTCCCGTCCGCCTCGACGAACTCCCCGGCATCCAGTTCGTCCACGGCTCGGCGCTCGACGAAGATGAATACATGGTCAGCGCCAGCGACGCCATCGAGCCGCTCATCACCAATCCCGTCCCCGTCACCTTCTTCGGACACACGCACCTGCAGGGCGGATTCGTGCTCACGGGTGAGATCAGCGAAGGCTATCGTCCCGGATTTCGCACCGTGGGCCAGCCCGAATCGTCCGACTGGCCCCTCCGCAAAGATCGCCGCTATCTCATCAACCCCGGCTCCGTCGGCCAGCCCCGCGATGGCGATTGGCGCTCCGCCTTCGCCGTATTCGACTCTGATGCCTGGATCGTGACTTTCTATCGCGTGCCTTACAACCTGCGCGTGGCCCAGGAGAAAATAATTGCCGCTAATTTGCCGCAGCGGCTGGCGACGCGGCTCGCCACGGGAAGATAGGACAAAGTGTGGAGGGACGGGCGTCCTCGCCCGTCCGAGCCGAGTGCAGCCCGGCATCTGCCTATGGCCGGAGTAACTCTGGATTCGTCAATAGCAGCTGATGTCAGTTAATGATTGTCGTTACTTGGAAGTATGCGGTCGAGTCAGGGACCGGCGAAAACTCGCCCCAAGCGGACCTTGAGCGGGGCGCCCTGATGAGCCGGGATGGTGCATCAAGTTGGACCACCGGTCGTTGTAAACTCGACCTATGCCTTCGCGCTCTTCCGATTCCAGCGATCTTTTCTCTGCGCCGAAATTTGCGCCCGCCGCTTACACTGCCCACGTCGATGGCGGAGCTCGCGGCAATCCTGGGCCTGCCGGTTACGGCGTCGCCATCAAAGACGCATCCGGGCGCCCGGTCGCCGAGCTTAGCGAATACCTTGGACACCGGACCAATAACTACGCCGAGTATCAGGGACTGCTTGCCGCGCTGCACTACGCTGCTGAAAACCAGCTCAAGGCGCTCAAGGTGATTAGCGATTCCGAACTGATGGTGCGGCAGATGAAAGGCATCTACAAAGTGCGTCATCCCGAACTGCGCAAGCTTTACGACGAGGCACAACAACTGGTCCGACGGCTAGAGCACTTCGAAATCCGCCACGCCCTGCGCGAACACAACCAGATTGCCGATCGGCTGGCGAATGAGGCGATGGACCGGGGGCGGTAAAGGGCAAAGTTTCAAGGTTTCAGAGTTTCAAGGTTTCAAAGTAAAAGCGTGCCCCTCGCGCTTTAGGGAGGCGCAGCCGCGTCCCTACGGGAAATCGCGGCACCCTCTACGCTCTTCAGCCTCTCGTGGTTTTTCTTGCAATTGCCACCCGCGCGATTCCCTGCAGATCGTTCCTGATCGCGACCTCATCCCAATCACAACCGGAGAGCAGGCTGCGCACTCGATCGGCGATCGTGCCGCTGATCTCAAACACCAGCCATCCGCCGGGACGGAGGGCCTCGCGCGCCTGCGGAATCAGCCGCTCGATCACTTCCACGCCCGTCGCCCCGGCAAACACCGCATTCCGCGGCTCGAACTTGCGCACTTCGAGCTGCACCGATTCTTCCTCCGAATCGCCCACGTAGGGAGGATTCGAAACTATGAGGTCGAATTCTCCATGGGGCAATCCGCGCAGCAAGTCCGTCTGATGAAACTCGATTCGCGAAGTAAGTTCGTGCCGCGCCGCATTGGCCCGAGCGACTTCCAGCGCTGCGGGAGAAATGTCAGTGGCGTGGATTTCCGCCGTGGGGAGTTCCTGCGCCAACGCAATGGCAATCGCTCCCGAACCGGTCCCCACATCGACGATGCGTAGATTGTGTGGCGCGGACACTCCTGTCCGCGGCCTTTGATCTTGCTCTTGACTTTGCCTTGAATCAGCCGACGAGACCAGTTCCATCACCGCCTCGACCACATGCTCCGTCTCCGGACGAGGAATCAGAACTGCGGGCGACACAATTAAATCCAGTCCCCAAAATTCCTGATGTCCAGTAATGTACTGCGCCGGAACGCCGGTAGCGCGGCGAGCAAGAGCTTCGTCGTAGCGCTGTATTTCGCCGGGTGTGAGGTCCCGCTCTGGATGCGCATAGAGATACGCGCGGTCGCAATCGAGCGTGAACATGATGAGAAGTTCCGCGTTCATGCGCGGGGAGGGAACTCGCGCGGACGTCAGCCGTTCGACTGCTGTATTTAGAGCCTGTCGAAGTTGCACGAATCTATTTCACCACGGACACGCGCAAGAAGGGATCGAATCATGAGAGCCAAATCGCTTGAGCCCTTGCCGATCCTCAGCCGACAATGTTAAAAGCATGGCGGCGTTTCGGACCAAAACGAAACACGGCAAAATGATCGTCGAAGGACGCCGCGCGCTCGATCCCAAGGCGACGCATAACGGCGAAGCTCGTGCGGTCAACCAGAGAGAAATCCTGGTCGCGGTAGGAAAGCCCAATTTGCCAGGCCGCCTCCAAGTCCGCTGTGCCGACCGGTTCAACTGCTGCCGTCCCGCTTCGCAACCCTTCCCAGAATCTTTCGGCGGCGTGGCGGTGGATTCGGTACCGCAGCAGCGTCCACGTCTCCACCAGCACGTGATCCGTAGTTAACAAGGTTTCGCCGCTCGCGAGGATATCTTTTGCGCGGTCGTTGCTTAAGTCCGACGAATCTGCTGCCGCATACCAAACGGACGTATCAACGAAAATGCTCATACCCGAATGGCCTCCGGTAGCTTTCAGCGGCGTCGAACTTTTCTGTGTGCGGATTGGAACGCCTCCGCAATCATCGACTCCTTGTTCTTGGCCACGTCCGAGCCCCCAGAGCGCCCCAGGTCGAACACGCAAGTCACATCCACTTCCGCTTGGGGGTCGGCGAGATCGCGCGCCACCAGGCGGCGCACGTACTCCGCCAGAGACACACCCAACTCGCTGGCGCGTTGACGAGCGCGCCGATGAGTCTGACTTTCCAGCATGACCTGAGTACGTGACATCATGATGGTACCATCATAACATAACGACCGAGCGGCAAGGTCGAGGTCTCCCTCCCCACTGAGTTTTTCTCGTCGGGATATCTCCCACCATGTTTCCAGTGTGGTTACGCCGTCGCGCCGCGAAAGACGAACGACCATCGACTGCTTCTGCAGTCGCCTTACACCACACCCGTCGTCTCCGCCTTCATCTTCTCCGCCTGATAGTGCGTGATCAGGGCGTCGATGATCGGCTGCAGTTTCCCATCCATCACCTGCTCAAGCTGGTGAATAGTGAAGCCGATGCGATGATCCGTGAGCCGGTTCTGCGGAAAATTGTAGGTCCGGATTTTCTCCGAGCGGTCGCCCGATCCCACCATCTGCTTGCGTTCTTTCGCCAGCGCGTCCTGCTGCTTTTGCATTTCGACTTCGTAGAGTCGTGAGCGCAGCACGCGCATGCCTTTTTCGCGGTTCTTGATCTGCGACTTCTCATCCTGACAGCTCACCACCGTCCCCGTGGGAATGTGCGTGATCCGCACCGCCGAATAGGTCGTGTTCACCGACTGCCCGCCCGGTCCCGACGAACAAAACGTATCGATGCGCAGATCCTTGGCCTCGATCTTGACGTCCACTTCTTCCGCTTCCGGCAGCACTGCCACCGTTATCGCCGAGGTGTGCACTCGTCCTTGCTGTTCGGTCGCAGGCACGCGCTGCACGCGATGCACGCCGCTTTCATACTTGAGGCGCGAATAGACGCGGTCGCCCTCGATCAGCGCGATCACTTCCTTCAACCCGCCCACGCCCGACTCCGACGTGGAGAGCACTTCCACCTTCCACTTCTGCGTCTCGGCATAGCGGTTGTACATGCGGAAGACTTCCGCCACGAACAACGTGGCCTCATCGCCGCCCGTCCCGGCGCGAATTTCGAGGACCACGTTCTTCTCGTCGTTCGGATCCTTCGGCAGCAGCAGAACCTTGAGCTCTTCCTCGACGGTTACGATGCGCGCTTCGAGCTTCGCCAGTTCTTCCTCGGCGTAGGCCCGCATCTCCGCGTCCTTCTCATCCACCAGCACGGCCCTGCTTTCGGCGATGCCGCGCTTCAGGTCTTTGTACTCGCGATACTTTTCGACGATCCCTGCCACTTCGCTGTGCGCTCTTGCAGTCTTCTGGTATTTCGCCGAATCGTTGGTGATCTCCGGCGACAGCAGTGCTTGCGTCAGTTCCTCGTAGCGAATTTCGATTTGGTCAAGTCGTTCAAACATGATTTTTATCCGTAGAGACGGGGCTTGCCGCGTCTCACTCTGCGCGGGAGACGCGGCAAGCCGCGTCCCTACTTTAATGATTTTAGGTGGAATGAGAAAGAAAACAAAAGTTCGCGGTGGGCACCGCTAGGCAATCACCAATTCCCCGCCGTGCTGCTTTTCCAGTTTCATCGCTTCGTCCAGCGCGACAATCGCGCATTCGACTTGCCGGTCGTCCGGAGGCTTTGTCGTGATCCTTTGCAGCCACAGCCCCGGTGCTGTCATTAGCGCGAACAGCGAGCCGCGATGCTTGGCGGCAAAGCGGATGATCTCGTAGGAAACGCCCGCTATCAGCGGCAGCAACGCAATGCGAATCGCGAATCGAGCCCAGAAGGTATGCACGGGAATCGCCATGTATACGACTATCGAGATGATCATCACCGTCATCAGGAAACTCGTTCCACAGCGCGGATGATAGGTCGAATACTTCTGCACCGCAGCGCTTTCGAGCGGATCGCCATTCTCGAACGCAAACACCGTTTTGTGCTCGGCTCCGTGGTATTCATACACGCGCCGGATGTCTTTCCACAGCGAAACGCCCCACACAAACAGCAGGAATATCGCGATGCGGATCAGCCCGTCCACCAGGTTAAACACGAACTGCTGCCCGAAAACAGGATTCACTCTTTTCAGTTCCGTCGTCGCCAGCAGCGGCAGGTACTTATACATGAAGATGAAGAAGGCGATGGAGAGGGCCATATTCACTCCCGCCACCCAGCCGGGGATTTCCATCTTCTTGCCCTGATCTTTACTATTAGGATCGTTCGCGGGTATCTCGTCGAGCGCCGCATTGGCGGAAAATTTGAGCGCGCGGAATCCCAGCGTCATCGCGTGCCCCAGCGTCATCACCCCACGCACGACTGGCCAGCCCATCCACTTGCGCCGGTCGGAAGGCCGGTCCAGCGGCTCGCTGTGCGTAACCATCTCGCCCGAGGGTTTGCGCACGGCGATACCCCAGGCATGCGGAGAACGCATCATCACGCCCTCCAGCACCGCCTGCCCGCCGACGAGCGTTTCTTCGCCGCTCTCCAGTGCCGGGAGCAGTTGCACCGCCGCCAAAAAACGCAAGATTTGCCGCCCACGCCGCATAGTCATTGGATGGTGCTCAGGTAGGGAAAACTCCAATTAGCAGGATATCACAAAAGCCTGCGACCGGCCCCTGAAACGTCGTGTAACCCCGCTCAGAATTTTCAAGAAGCTCCTCCGTGCCTCCAGTAGGCCGCTCCAAACCAAACCAGCACCGGGACCGGGTGCTATCATTAGCAGGCTCACCTTCTGTTCACAGCGGATGAGCCGAGTACCCGCCGAAATCGATGCGTATTCGACGCCATCTCATTATCCCCCTGGCCGTTCTGCTGATTGTGGCCGCGGTCGCGTTGATCGTGACCCTGCGCAAGCACGCCGCGCCGGAAGCGGCCCGCCTGCTCCCGGGCGCGGACGGTTTCTTCTACATCAATCTGAAGTGGATTCGGACCTTCAACGCCACCAGCCAACTGCCGCCAGTTTCCCGCGAACCGGAATACCAGAAGTTTGTCGAGGAGACGGGCTTTCAGTTCGAGCGCGATCTGGACCAGGCCGCCTTCGCCATCCACTATCCGCAGAGTTGGGGCAACGGGACCGCCGGATCGGCGCCAGAACCGCGCTTTTCCGAGGTATTCGTCGGCAAGATCGACTCCGTCCGGCTGACTGCGTACCTCAAGAAGCTGTCTTCTTCCATCGACAACTACCGCGGTTTCGATATTTACAACATCCCCCTGGAAGGCCGCACGGTTCGCGTCGCCATTCTCTCCTATGACAGCGTCGCGGTTTCGAACCATTCGGACGTCGAAGTAATTCGCGGCGTGATTGACCGCTCCCGCAAACTGGCTTCGCCGTTTGGCGGACCCTGGTTGCTGCGCAAGTTCTACCGAAAAGTTCCGCTGGCGAGCCTGTCTTTTGCGATTCTGCGCGTGCGGCCCGAAATGAATTCCCTGGGCGGACTGGGCAGTTGGAGCCTCCTGTTTCCAAAGCCCGCGGTAGTCGTGGTTTCCGGACGCTATCTGCGCGCTCTCCACCTGCGGGCGGAAGCGTTCACCGACAGTGATGCGGACGCACAGGCCATTACCGAAAAAACCGCCGCATTTCTCAGCCTCTTTCACGCCGCCGAAGGCAGCGTCGGCGCACAGGGTACGGACACAGATGTGAAAACGTTCTTCGACAGCCTCAAAGTCGAACAGTCCGGAGATCGCGCCATTCTCACCGCCACCGTGCCGCCCGGATTCATGCGCAAGGTTTTGACCGAAGGTCCGCCCGAGACCGTGACGCCAGCCGCGCCCGCTGCGCCTCAAAAAGAGCCGCCCGTAACAAAACGGCCACGCAAGCCCGTGCTGCGATAACCACAGTTACCGATGGAGCGCCGGGCGTCCCCGCCCGGCCCGCGGAAATGCTGTAACGATTCTGCCTTCCGCCGCATCTTGTAGACAGTCCGGGGAACTCTACTTTTGTATCCGCGCATCGCTTTAGCGATGCCGCAGTTCATCGCGATCAGCCGCCCCTTCAGGAACTGGAATGGTGCCGACTTCTTTCTGGGCCGCTACAATAGAGAACAGAGTAGAGAGATATGACGAGTTTGCCATTACCGCTCGCCGCCTTTGTCGCCGGACTGATCTCGTTCCTGTCGCCCTGCGTGCTTCCGCTCGTGCCCGGATACGTTTCCCTGATCTCCGGCGTCGGCGTCGAGCAACTGAAGCTGAAAGAAGGCGAACTCTTCCGCAAGGTGATGCTCAATTCCGCCGCGTTCATCGTCGGCTTCAGCATCGTCTTTATCACGCTGGGCGCGATCTCGACCGAAGTCGGCCAGGTTCTCGCGCAGTACAAATCGCTGCTCGCCCGCATCGCCGGAGTGGTCATCATTCTCTTCGGTCTGCACCTGACCGGCATCTTTCAGATCAAGGCTCTGCTGGCCGACACGCGCCTGCACAGCCTCAAAGGCAGTTCTTCCGCCTGGGGCGCATTTGTCATTGGATTTGCCTTCGCCTTTGGATGGACGCCGTGCGTCGGTCCGATCCTCGCGGTCGTGCTCGGATTCGCCGCCGCTCAGGACACCGTCTGGAAAGGCATCTTTCTTCTGGCCATCTACTCGGCCGGATTGGCCGTGCCTTTCCTGCTGACTTCGCTCGGCATCGAGCGCTTTCTAAAGTTCTACAACCGCTTTAAATTCCACATGCACGCCGTGGAAGTAGCGAGCGGAGTCTTGCTGATTGTCTTGGGCATTCTGCTGGTGATGGGCCGCTTCGCCCTCATCTCCGGCTATTTCTCGTTCTTGAACAAGTTTGCGCTCTAGCGGCTGTGGCTATACTGCTGTTTTGTATCGGGGCATCGCTTTAGCGATGCCGGAAGTTCTTCGAAATCCAATGCCCCGTTAGGGGCTGGGCGCGGGATTTCGAAGTTCGAGGTTACGAGTGAAAAGAAATCCTCTGATTCTGTTCTTCATCGCCGCCATCGTCGCGGCCATGTTATTCGCCGGTATTCGCACCGCCCGCAACAACCGCGCGAACGGTTCCGCCAAGGGACAACTCATCGGCAATTTGGCCCCCGACTTCGAACTGCCCGCTCTCGACGGCAAGAACCTCAAGCTCTCCGGCCTTCGCGGCAAAGCCGTTCTGCTCAATTTCTGGGCGACGTATTGCGAACCTTGCAAGGTCGAGATGCCCTGGTTTGTCGAGCTGCAAAAGGAATACGGCCCGCAAGGCTTCCAGATCGTTGGCGTAGCCATGGACGACGCCAGCACCGAAGACATCGCCAAATTCGCGAAGGAAATGGGCGTCAACTACCCCATCCTGATCGGCAAAGATTCCGTCGGCGAGAGCTACGGCGGCGTCGGTGTGCTGCCGACCACGTTCTTTCTCGATCGCGACGGCAAGCTCATCGCCCGCGAATTCGGCTTGCAGAGCCGCAGCGTCTTCGTCGACCACATCAAGAAAGCCCTGAGCCAGGGCCAGGCAGTACAGGCTCAGAAGTAACTACGAACCGCGCAGTTCCTAGAGTACCCTAGCAGAATGTGGAAAAGCTCGGGTTTCGTATCAGGGCTTCGCTTTAGCGATGCCGTGAGCTCTTCGAAATCAGATGCCCCTTTAGGGGCTGGGCGTCGGCATCGTTCTGAAGGCTGAGGTGGCCAATGAAAATACTTCTCGCGAGCGCCCTGTTCCTGTTCTCCACGTGGGCTTGGGCGCAGGACGACCTCGGCCCGCAAGGTCCGGTCGTAAAGATGGCACCCGCTCCGATAGTAACCGCCGTGCAGGGCAAACCGGCAACGATCCCGCTCACGTTCCGCGTTGCCAACGGATACCACATCAATTCCAACCAGCCGAAATCGGAGTTCCTGATCCCGACCGTGCTCAAGGTCGAAGCCACCACCGACATCGTCATCGGCAAAACCACTTACCCCGAGGGCCAGGATATGAGTTTCGCCTTCGCTCCCGACGAAAAGCTCAATGTCTACACCGGAGATTTCGAAGTGGATGTGCTGGTGCGTGCCGCTGCACTCGGTGCAAGCCGGCAAATATGTCGTCCGCGGAACTTTGAAATACCAGGCCTGCGATAAGTCAGCCTGTTATCCACCAAAACAGTTGCCGGTCAGCTTTGATGTGAAGATCGCAAAGGCCCCGCCAGCGCCTACCAGGAACCCCGCCCAGAGTCCGCACGCGCACTAGCGCCGGATCGCTTTTTCCGGTGTGCCTCTTGCAGCACATTCGGAAGCACATTCTTAAGGCACAACCGACCGCGCCTGATCCAGTTGGCGCGTCAGCGTGTCAATCTGCGCCTGTAGCACGTTGCGAATCGAAAGCATCCCCAGCAACCCTCCATCATCATCGACGATGGGCAAGTGCCGGTAGTGGCGCTCCACCATGGTGGCAAGCGCTTCGCCCGCGGTGGTAGCCCGGGTCGCCATCTCCACTGGAGTCGTCATGATTTCACGGACGGAAATTTTTCGCGGGTCGTGCTCACCCAGCGACAGCCGGCGCAGCACATCTCGTTCCGTGAAAATTCCAGCGACGCGAAGGTTCTCGTCAATGACAGCGACCGCTCCCACGTGCCGGTCCAGCATCGTCCGGATCGCCCGCTCCGCGGTCGCTTCCACCGGAACCGAGGCCGCCTCCGAATCGCACATTTCCAGAATCGTCATCGCTCACCTTTTTGGCGCCGTCTGAGAATAATCCAACGAATCGCTGCAACTTCCAGAAAGGCTGCATTGTACTCCTTGCGGCAATTGATACCGGGCAAAATTTCAGGCGGGAGTTATCGGGCGGGCGGGCCAAGCCGGCGCGGAATGCGAAGAACGAATCCAGCAGGATCGACTCTGGTATAACCGGCATCGCCGAACACCAGCGATGCTCCGGCGGTTTCGAGCACACGGCTGGCGATCGCAAGCCTCACCCGGCGCAAAGTCGATTCTGATGCTGATGTTACCCCGGCTGGATCGCGCTTCGCCTGCGGACTGGTCGCGCTCTGTTCCATCGCGCGAAAATCCAGCTCGCGAAAACCGCGTTCGCCTTCCACCCGCAGTACCGCTCCCGCCGGGCCCTCCCCCAGCAGAAGCATAACTTTACCGCCCGCCGGTTGCCCTTCGATCATCGACGCAATCAAATACTGCAAAGCCAGCCGCAGCCGCGACTCCGGCACCGGCACCGTCGCCGTGCATGTACCCACCAGGCGCAACCGGATATCGCGTACCGCCGCGATCGAGGATAGTTCCTGGATCACGCTCCGCATTGCCGGCGCCAGCGCGGTAGAAAAAGCTTCCGGCCCGGCCTGTTCGGCGTCCAGATACTCCCGCATCAACTGGATCATGCCAATAACTCTTTCGGTCTGTTGCAGGGCTGCCGCAACACTCTCCTGCTGCTGTTCCGCGGCCTCCTCGATCGAGAGTTCGAGCGAGCAGCGCAAGCTGGTGAGCGGCTGGCTTAACGAGTGCAGCAATTCGCCGAGCACGTCCGGACCCCGCGGCGGCTTCGAAAAAAAATGCGGACTCGCGCTCATGCCGATGCCCCTTCCGGACACATCTGATACCCCACCCCGCGAACCGTGTGAATCAAAGATGGCGTGAAGCCGTCGTCCACCTTGCGCCGCAGGTAGTTGATGTAAACGTCCACCACGTTCGTAGTGGAATCGAAGGTCAAGTTCCAGACGTGTTCGATGATCATCGCCCGAGTCAGCCGGCGCCCGGCATTGCGCATCAGGTATTCGAGCAGCGCGAATTCCTTGGTCGTCAATTCAATGTGACGCCCGGCGCGCGCCACTTTGCGCTCCACACGATCCAGACAGAGATCGCGGACCGTGAGAACCGATTCCGATGGCAGGTGGCTGCGCCGCAACAACGCCCGCGCCCGCGCCGACAGTTCGAGAAACGAGAAAGGCTTTACCAGGTAGTCGTCCGCCCCCGAATCCAGACACTGCACGCGGTCTTCGACTCGGCTGCGCGCGGTGAGAATCATCACCGGCAAGTTCGCCTTGCGCTGCCGCAAACTTCTTAGCACCGACAACCCGTCAACCCCCGGCAGATTCAGGTCAAGCACCACCAGATCGTAATCAACCTCCATCGCCATCGCGCGGCCCTGGTTTCCCTCATTGGCAACATCCACCGCATGATGTTCCGCTTCCAGCCCCTTCCGGATAAAGCTGGAAAGCGCCGCATCGTCTTCCACAATAAGAATTCTCATGAGCTTCTTCTAAGTCGGCTAACTCTGAACCGATTCTCATTCTCGGCTCACTCGTCCGAGCACACAAGATAACCAGCCCGTACAAAAGGACGTACTTCCGGAAGTGAGACAGGGAGTTGCAAAACGGGTCGGGATCGCAAGATTGTCACGTAGGGACAGCCGCCCTCGGCTGTCCAGGCGAGTGAAGCTCGCCCGTTACTCAGGCTTCGTATCAGGGCGTCGCTTCAGCGATGCCGTAAGTCCTTCGAAATTGGACGCCCCTTTAGGGGCCGGATCTCCACACCTACGCGCCCAGCGCCGATCGAATCGCCGCGACGATCGCTTCCGCAAGCCGATCCATCTGCTCCTTCGACTCCGCTTCAATCATCACCCGCGCCAGCGCTTCGGTGCCGGAGTAGCGTACAACCACTCGGCCATTGCCGTCGAGTTCCCGCTCGGCCGCCGCAATCGCCGCTTGCACCGCCGGAATCTGCGCGAAGGGAGTTTTGTTGCCGCACCCGCACATTTCGAATCGTCTGCGGAAACATCTTCAGATCGCCCACCAGATCGGCCAGCGGCTTGCCCGTCCGAACCATGACCTCCAGCACCCGGAGCGCGGTAAGCAGTCCGTCACCGGTGGTCGCCTCCCCGTCGCGAAACAGGATGTGGCCCGACTGTTCGCCGCCGAGCGTAGCTCCAGCGCGCTGCATTTCTTCGAGCACATACTTATCGCCAACATTGGCGCGCAGCATCCGAATGCCAGATCGCTTGAGCGCCAACTCCAATCCCATATTCGACATGGTCGTCGCCACCACGGTGGCATTGGCGAGCGCCCCGCGCGACTGCATGTCACGCGCCGCCAGCAGCAGAACCGCATCCCCATTGACCACTCGCCCATGGGCATCGCAAAAAAGCGCGCGGTCCGCATCGCCATCGAAAGTCACGCCCACATCGAAACGTCTCTGCTTTTCGGCGCCAAGGCTCTCCGCGACAAAGCGCGCCACCGTTTCCGGATGCAGCGCGCCGCAATTCTCGTTGATATTCTGTCCATCCGGTGTGGAGTGCAGAAGAGTGGCGCCGATCTTGAGCGCCCCGAACAACTCCGGAGCTTCCGCGGCCGCCGCGCCATTGGCGCAATCGACCGCCACGCGAAGCCGGCTCAAATCGGTGGAAACACTGCCCGCAAGCCAGCGAACGTAAGCCTGGCGCAGGCTTTGCTCGCCGGGAAGGCTCGAAACCTCCGGCGCGGAATCCGGCGCCGGAACCGCGTCCGAATCCAGCAGCGCGAAAATTTCTTTTTCAATCGCCAGTTCGCGCGCGTCCGGCAGTTTGTAACCATCGCCGGAAAAAATTTTGATCCCGTTGTCGGTCCACGGATTGTGCGAAGCCGAAATCACGACCCCGGCATCGAACCCCTGCGAGCGCGCCAGGAAGGCGACGCCCGGAGTGGTGATCACGCCGGCGCTGCGCGTTTCCACGCCCACCGACGCCAGCCCTTGCAGAAATCGGTCGGCGATCCAGCGGCTGGAAAGGCGCGTGTCCTGTCCAATCACCACGCGCGCCTTGGCATTCACGCGCACCAGATCGTGCCCCAGCGCCCGCCCAATCCAATAAACGCTGTCACGCGTCAGCGGAAATTCCCCCGCCACGCCACGAATCCCGTCAGTACCGAAGAGTTGTCTGGTTTGCGTCATGAATCAGTCGTTGGTCGTTGGTCGTCGGTCGTTCGCATTGCATCGTCCATTTAAAATTCGCGAACGACTATCGGCCAACGACCAACGACTGTCTTATTTTTTCTCGTCTCCCGAACCTTCCATGATAACCGTCACGCGAATCGGGGTAGGGTGTACAACTTGGATCAGAGGATCGGGGACATAGGCCTGCGTCACAAAAGCGGCTCGCGTCATGGCTCCGCTGACGTCCACCGGATCCGTGGTGGCGGCCTCCACTGCGTCGACGCGGCGGCGCGGTCCAGTGATCTCGACCGTCGGCGGATCGGCAATCACCTGCGCCATTCGCATGCCGCTGGCAAAATTTCCGGTCACACGCGGGCGCACCTCGACGACGCGCGTCTCGCGATTATCAAACGAGAGGTGAAACTGCCCGGGTATGATCTGCACCACTTCCACATCCTGCGGCACATGAACCTGGCCGCTGTTCAAATCGAAAGTCCGTTCTCCCGGGTGGACGCTGGCCAGGTCAATCTCCGCCCGCACATCCGCAGCCTGCAGGCGATGAATCACCCTCTCCGGGCCCCGGATCCGGATCTGAGCCTCGGTGAAGCTGGCGGAGTCGATCTCCAGGTTGTCGGGGAGATTACGGAACTCGAGCGGCACCTTCATTTCGACTTCGGCCGGAGGATCGTGCGCCACCACCAGCCACAAGCCGATGGCGAGCAGCAGGGAAACCAGCTTGAGCCCGATATTTTGAACGAAAGTGCGTTGCAAAAAGCTGCGCTGGGCAAATCCGGGCATCGTCAGTCGTCCCTTCCGGGCCTGGCGGGAAAGCGCGAACTGGGCGGCTCCTCTTCGATGAAGCTTTCCTCCACCGGACTCGGCAGCGTGGGCGCGGGAGCGTAACGGCGCAGCAGAGCGCTCAGCCGCTCCCGCAAACGCTCCACCGTCAAGTCGCGCTCAATGGTCCCCGCCACTGCGATGCTGATTGAGCCCGTTTCTTCCGAAATAATGACGGCGACCGCGTCGGTTTCTTCCGTGATCCCGATCGCCGCGCGATGACGCGTGCCCAGCTGAGTCGAGAGCACCGGGTTCATCGACAGCGGCAGGAAACAAGCTGCCGCCGCGATCCGGTCGCGCTGCACAATCACGGCGCCGTCATGCAAAGGAGCGCTCGGACGAAACACCGTGGCCAGCAGGTCGTATGACAACCTGGCATCGAGCGCCACGCCGCTTTCGATGTAGGTGCGCAGCCCAATCTCACGCTCGATCACGATCAGCGCGCCCGTCTGATTCTGCGAAAAAAGATTGGCCGCCAAAACAATGTCGTCGTAAACGTCGGCCACCGAACTCGAAGACCGCATCAGCGAAATGCGGCTTCCAAGGTTTGCCAGTGCGTGCCGGATCTCCGACTGGAAGACCACGATCAGCGCAAACACAACGTACGGCAGCAGCGTGCTCAGCAGCCAGTTCAGGGTCCGCAATTCTCCCAGCCGCGCGAAATAAAAGGCCAGCGCAAGCGTAGCCACTCCGACCAGCATCGGCGCCGCCCGCGTGCCCCGCACCAGCGAGAGAAACTGGTAGATCAGGATCGCGACCAGCACGATGTCGATGATCGAGATGACCGAGATGTGCGACCAGATCAGCGACGGCGTCACGCCACCCTCACGTCGGAAGTTGATTTTGCCTTCATTCTAATGCAGTCTCGACGGATTCCAGTCGGATTCCAGTCGGATTATGGTTCGCTGCGCTCGGTCGCGGTCACGCGGGCGCGAACCCGTCCCCGCGCCAGTCGCGCCGACAGCTCATCCCCAGCTTTGAGTCGCGCCGCATCTTTCACCAGCCGGCCTTTCGCATCGAACACCAGCGCATATCCGCGATTCAGAATCGCAAGCGGCGAAAGCGCTTCCAGGCTCGCGGTCCGGCGATCCAGCGCCCCCCGGCTCTCCAGCAAGCGCGTCTGTGTGGCCGCGGCCAGCTTCGCAACCTGAGCCTCCAACTGCTGCCGCACCGCAGCCAGACGGCGTCGCGCGTCATAGTGTCGGACGGCCGCGAACGACATTCTCCGAGCGCCGATGACATCGCTCCAGAAGTTGCCGTTCCGCCTTCTCCAGCCGGAAGCGCTGTTCATCCAGCTTCTGCTGCCGCCGGTGGATGCCGTCCATCATGCGCGCAAACGCTCCGTGCTGCGCATGCTCGGTCAGTTCCTGACGCGCCATCAGCAGCCGGTAGCGCAACGCGCGCTCCAATCGCCGATACAATTCCTCCGCCTGCGCTTCAATTTCCTGGCGCGACCGGATCACCAGTTCCGCCGCCGCTGACGGCGTAGGCGCCCGCAGATCGGCGACAAAATCCATGATGGTGAAATCCGTCTCGTGTCCAATCGCCGAGATCACGGGAATCTTCGACTCCGCGACGGCCCGCGCCACGCCTTCATGATTAAACGCGCGCCAGGTCTTCCGCCGAGCCTCCGCCGCGCGCAATGATAATGACCTCAACCGCCTCGCCGCGACGCAAGTCTTGATGCCGCAGTTCCTGATGAAAGTATCGCAGCCCCGCCATCACCTCGCCCGGCGCCGCGTCTCCCTGCACCTGCGCCGGATAGATCAGCACATTCGCCGAGCGATGACGCCGCGCCAGAATGTTCAGGATGTCCCGCAGCGCCGCCCCCTGCGGCGAAGTGATGATGCCAATTCTTTGCGGCAACGGCGGGATCGGCTTCTTTCGCGATGCCTCGAACAATCCTTCCGCCTGCAATCTCGCCTTCAATTGTTCGAACGCCAATTGCAGAGCGCCCGCGCCCTGTGGCTCCATGAATTCAGCGGAGATTTGCAGTTCCCCGCGATCTTCATACACGGTGATGCGCCCGCGCACCGTGACATGCAAGCCGTTCTCCGGGTGAAACCGAGCAGTTTCGCCGACGAGCGGAACATCACCACCCGAATCTGCGCGCTCTCTTCCTTCAGTGTGAAATACAAATGCCCTGAGTCGGGAATGCGCAGGTTCGAAATTTCGCCCCCCACCCAGCAGTCCGAATACTCGCGCTCAATGTGCGACCGCACCGCCGAGACCAAAGCCCGCACCGTCCAGACATGCCGCTCCGGAGGCCGAAACTGGAACCCGAGTTGGTCCGCCATCTCCATGAGGTCCTAATAAAGTCGGTGGTTCAGACGCGAGCTTCTTCGACCAGTTCGACCGGCACGATCCGCGCGACGCGAGCCATGACCTTCTTGTTTTGCTCAGACTTTTTCAGGTCGTAGGCGGCCTGTAAGCGCATCCATACTTCCGGCGAGCCGCCAAACAGGCGAGCCACCTTCAGGCACATGACGGCAGACAGGGGTTTGCGCCCCGCCAGAATGCCGTGCAGCATCTGGCGCGACACGCCCAGAGCTTTGGCCGCGGCCGTCACGGACAGGCCGACAGACGGCAGGATATCCTCCTTGATAATCTCGCCCGGATGGACGGGCGGCAGTCCGTTCTTTCTCGCCATAACTTTCTCCCTAATGGTAGTCTTCAAAATCGACATCCAAAGCGTTTTCGCCCGACCAGCCGAAAGTGATCCGGTAATTTCCGGTGACGCGCACCGACCAGCGTTTCGGGTTGCCCTGCAGGCCGTGGAAACGAAAGCCTGCGATGTTCATGTCCTCCGGCTGCCCCGCCACTTCCAGCAATTGCAGGATGCGCACGCACTTCCCGATAGGATCGGCGCCGATCCGGCGTGTCTTGCCGGTAAGGTAGATCTCTTCAAGCCCTTTGTGGCGGAAGCCGCCGATCATTTCTTCAGTGTAAATTGAACAGTTGACAACTGTCAACTAAATAGTTGTCTCTTCTGGCTGTAGTCTGCCCGTGTAGGGACAGCCGCCCGCGGCGGTCCAGTCGAGCAAAGCTCGGCAGCGCTCGGTGAAGAACTCGCGCTTCGTATCAGGGCATCGCTTCAGCGATGCCGAAACCGCGGCCATCGGATGCCCCTTTAGGGGCTGGGGTCTCTCGCCGTCTGTTACCGCTTCAGCCGCCCAATCAGGAAGAGAACAGTAGAAAGCACAACACTGATCAAAATGCAACTCGCCAGCGGAAAATAGAAAGTAGTGTTCTTGCCGCGATACACAATGTCCCCCGGCAGCCTTCCCAGCGGCAACCCCGCCCGCCCCAGCAACATGACGATGCCCCCAATCGCCACCAGGGCCACTCCAAGCACCAACAGCATCCGTCCCATGTCCGCCATGCTTCGAGTGTACCCCCGTCGATTACTCAACTGCATGTGGGATAGCGGCGTAAACCCATAATCAAAGGGTGCCGCTCGTGCGCCGCTCCGGACCCGGGTTTCACCATTGCCGCTACACCAGATCCTCCACCTTCAACTCCGCGCCGCCCTTCCACGCCTTGCGAAACTCCTGCTCCACAAACCACGCGTCAGAGTTCCGATCCTGCGCCCTCAGCGCCCGATGCAAACCAAATAGCGACCGAGGATTCCGCGGATTCTTCGCCAGGTCATCGCGGAACACCTCCTCTGCTCCTTTGGCATCGCCAGTCATCAGCAACACTCCACCCAGCGACTCCCGCACCGGGAAGAACCAATCCTGAGGCTCGTCGTACTTCAGCGTATCCTGCACGGCGACGGCCTCGCGCAGCATACCCACAGCCGCCGCGTTATCTTTTTTCGCCAGCGCCACCTGTGCTCCAAGAACGTTCTCCGCAATCTTCAGAATGTCTTTGGTTTTATTGTTGATGGGCATCACGAAAATCGCATCCGGCGGCGTCGCTTTCTCCGCCTCGGCCACGATTTTGTATTCCGCTTCCGCTTCGCCGATCCGACCCTTTCCTGCCAGCGCCATCCCGCGCGCAAAGTGCCAGAAGCCAACCGTGGTCTTCATCTCCGCGTCGGGCACCTTCGTGGCCAGAATCGCGTCCCACTTGTGGAAGCGCACATTCACAGCCATGGGAATGGTCATGAATCCTTCGAGCGCCGGCATGTCCTTTACGGACGGTCCCACATGGGCCGCGAGCATTTCCGCCGCCTTGCGCGATTCCACGTAGTCTCCCGTCATCGCCGAGCACATGGCGATGAAGTGCAGATTGTGGCTGTAGTACATCATTGGATAAATGCCCTGCACCCCGCTTCTCTGGATGTACGCACGATCAACCGCCGCCGCTTCCTCATTAGTTTTCACCGCCGCCGCGTAGTCTCCCGTGCGGATGTAAATGTGCGCCGGCATATGCACGATGTGTCCCGCCGCCGGCGCCAAAGAAGCCAAGCGGTTCGCCGCAGCCAAAGCCCGCTCCGGAGAATTCGACGCCTCGACCGCGTGAATGTAGTAATGGAGCGCACCCAGGTGGTTCGGTTCGCGCTTGATCGCCGATTCCAAAGTTGCGACAATCTCCTCCGTGCCCTCCTCGGGCGTCCCGTCAAGATGCCACAGTCCCCACGGATGCAGGTCCATCCCCGATTCTGCAAACAGCGTAGCCGCATCGGGATCGTCGGGATATTTCTTCATCACTTCCCGCATCGCGTCACGATATTCTTCCGCAGCCTTCCGCAGGTCCGACTTCGGATCCGCCGGAAAGCGTTTCGCCATCGCCAAAATGTAGTCGCGTTCGGCGTCGGAGGCATTGCCGCTCAGGTCCACCGCCTTCTGAATCGCCTCGTGCGCCTGCTTGAAGCGCTCTTCGCTCGCCGGATCGTTGTAGTTCGGACCCACCGCCTCCGCCATCCCCCAGTAAGCCATCGCCAGCTTCGGATCGAGCGCCGCCGCTTCCTGAAACGAGCGCGCCGCCTCGTCATGGTTGAAGGCGTAAATCAGCCGCAGTCCCTGATCGAAGAACCCCTGCGCTCCTGTGTTCTTAGTCGAAACCGGATGGTGCAAATCGCCCAGGCCCGTCATCATCGTGACCGGCTTCGCGGTCCCCATGGCGTGATCCTGAGCGACGGCAATGATCGTGAAACTAAGAAGGATTGTGAGACTCAAAACGATCGTGAAACGCATACAGAGTTCCTCCTGAAGTGAACCACCCAGACTGCAATCGCGATGAAAAGGAAACGCCCCAAAAACTTTGCGCGCAAGCATAGTGCAGACTTGGTCGCGGAAGCAACCGCCTGCTAACCATGTGGGAGTGCGGCGTGCGTTAAACTCAAAGCAGCAGCTAGCCGACGCATGGACAAAGCCACCATTCTGTTCAATCCCAACTCTGGCCGCCCGCGGCGCGACCGGGAACTGAACCATGCCATTGGCATCATCCAGTCGGCCGGCGTCCGCACCGAACTTACGGTTTGCCGCTCCAGCCAGGAAGCGGCCGACAACGCCCGCTGCGCCGTGGCGGCCGGCAGTGACACCGTGTTTGCCTGCGGTGGCGATGGCACGATCCACGATGTCATTCAGGGATTGGCCGGCACGCCCGTCGCCCTCGCCATTCTGCCGTTCGGCACCGCCAATGCTCTCGCCCACGACCTCGGAATCCCCCTCCAGCCCAGCGCCGCCGCTCAAGCTGCCGTCGACGGCAAGGTCCGCCGCATCCCTCTCGGCCGAATCGAGTATGAGGATTTCACCGGCAAACCTTCAGCCCGCTTCTTCACCGTCGCCGCCGGCATCGGCGTGGACGCGCACCTGTTCTATAAACTGACCTCGGAACTCAAGAACCGCTCGGGCATGACCGCCTACTATCTCAAAGCCTGGCAGTTGTGGGCGACTCATCGCATGCGCCGCTTCGAGGTCGAGTATGCCAACGGAAGCGGTCTGCGCCAGCGCGCCTCGCTGACTGAACTCTTGGCAGTAAGAATCCGCTTTTTTGGCAACATTCTGCGCGAACTGGTTCCCGGAGCGTCGCTCGACTGCAACGATCTGCGCGCCGTAATGTGCCGCACTGCCAGCCGCAATGCCTACATACAGTATGTGGCCGGAGCGCTGCTCGGCCGCCAATGGAATATCGACGGCATCGATCTGGTCAGTTGCTCGGAGATCGTCTGTAAGTTGCGGGAACAAGCCGATGGGCATAAAGACGACCGCGTCTACGTCGAGGCCGACGGCGAACTGCTAGGCCGCTTGCCTGCCCGCATGACGATCGAGCCCGATGCGCTGTCTCTCGTGGTACCAGCATGACCAAGTCGTAGAGACGGAGCTTGTTCCGTCTCAGCAGTGCCCTACAGTAAGCTTAGGGGTGAGAGATCAGATTGCAGAGGTAACATCGGTCTTCAACTCTGCAACCTGACCTTTAACCTCTCACCTCTTATGGAACCCGTCACTCATTTCCTATTCGGCGCCGCCATGGGCCGCGCCGGACTCAATCGCAAAACCGCGCTGGCCACCGCGACGTTAACCCTGGCCGCCGAAGCCGCCGACCTCGACGTCCTCAGCCGCTTCGGCGGCTCCGCTTTCGGCTTGAACCATCACCGCGGCTTCACTCATTCTTTCCTGGGAGTGCCGCTGGTAGCCGCGGTGGTCGTTGGATTCGTCTATCTCCTCTGGCGCCTGCGCGGCCGCAAGACCCGCAATCCCAACCTTCCCCCGCGCTGGGGATTGCTCTTCGCCTACGCCTGCCTCGCCGGCTTCAGCCACATTCTCCTCGACTTCACCAACAACTACGGAGTCCGTCCCTTCTGGCCCTTTTCCGAACGCTGGTATTCCTGGGACATCGTCTTCATCGTCGAGCCCGTCCTTCTGGTCGTTCTCACGCTAGGCCTGGTTCTCCCCGTATTGTTTTCGCTCATCAATGAAGAGATCGGCGCGCGCAGCAAAGACGCCATGCCCAAGGGGAGACTAGCTGCGACTCTAGCTCTGCTCGCCGTCTTCGCCTACTGGGGACTGCGCGACTTCGAGCATCGCCGCGCCATAGCCGTGCTCCAGTCCCGCAATTATCAGGGTGCCGATGCCATTCGAGTTTCGGCGTATCCCTACTGGGTCAATCCGTTTCGCTGGTACGGAGTCGTAGAAACGCCCGCTTTCTTCGCCACTATGGACGTCGATTCGCTGGCGCCTGAGGTCGATCCCGAAGCCCAAATGCAGATTCGCTACAAACCCGAGGAAACGCCCGTCACTCTAGCCGCCAAGAAAACCTACCTCGGACGCGTGTACCTGAGTTGGGCCCAGTACCCCATAACCGAAACCGAACAACTGGCGAACGATCCCGATCGGCAATGCCCGCGCCGCCTACCTAGTCCGCTTCCGCGATCTCCGCTACGACTATCCCGGACGCAACGAGCGCGCCACGCTCGGAGCGACCGTCTTCCTGACCCGCGATCTGCAAGTGGTCGAGGAGCGCTTCGGCATGGGGAGCGCGAGATCGAAATGAGGCTTCGGGGTGGTCGCCGGCAACCTCGGCTAGGCTTCTGGAATCTTAGACATGCGGTGCCCCGGCCAGCGGTCACCACCTTTGGTTTGAGTGGACCGGACCCGACGTATGGTACTCTTCCGGTAACCAACGTGAGACAAACGGACTCTAGCATTGAAGCGCATTACGCAAAAACGTCGCAAATATCTGGAAATCGTTAGGCGCAAAAGGGAAAAAAGGGCGCGCACGCGACCATCGGGACCACCAAGGGGGACAGAGCCGAGCGTGCGCGGTGGACTGAGAAGGAGTAAGGTCACGAGACAGCGCACCTATCGCGTTGCCACGATCAAAATCCCTCACACTTTTTCGATCCTGGACGATCCCGTTACTGCCATCGGGGTCCTGGAAGATCTTCGGAGGGCATGCTCTCTTAGCAGCACAAAGGAAATTCACTTGGACCACAGCGCGTGCACCCGGCTTGGGCTCTGCGCGTCCGTGGTTATGGATGTCCTGCTGCTCCGCGCCATGAATAGGCGCAAGGGCAACACGCTGAATCTGAGTGGCACTCTTTCCAATGAGCCCAGTGTCGCCATGATGATCAAGGCTACGGGTATCCTCCGCAACATCAAACATCCGGCAGCGGTTCTTCCGAAGCGTGTCGAGGAGTCGATCCGGCGGTCGGAACTCCACTCCGGCAAGCCCGCCCGTCGCGAGCGATCGCGGAAGTGTGATATCGCGGCGACGCGGCTCACCGACTATTTCAATGACTGTCTGCGTACCCATGGATTCGAACTTGCTCAGGAGGGCCTACGCGACCTCAGCGGCTTGGTTACGGAGGTAATCGGGAATGCAGAGGAGCACGGTGGGCATTGGTACACGATAGGGTTCTACCGGCAGCAAAAAGGCACGTCCGGCTCCGGGGAATGTCATATAGTAATATTTAATTTCGGACAGTCAATCTACGAGACGCTGCAGTCCGACGGGACATCGGCCGATCTACAAAGCAGAATCCGCGCGTTGGCTGATCGCCACAGAAAACGCGGGTTCTTTGGTCTCCTGCCGGGTCGCTGGAGCGAAGAAGCATTATGGACGCTCTACGCATTGCAGGAGGGAGTGAGCCGCTTCTCATTCACGCCGAGGGGACGCGATCGCGGAAACGGTACGATAGACATGATAAGTTTCTTTCTGTCGCTTGCGGCAAGGCCTGCGAAAATGTGCCTGTTATCGGGAAGAGCTTATATCCTCTTCGACGGGAAGTTTGCTCCGTGCGAGAGACGAACAGCGGTCTCGGAAAGGCGTAGAGTGATTGCGTTCAACAAGGAAAACAACCTCGAGAAACCCCCGAACAAGAGGTATGTCTTAACACTCCCCGCGGGATTTCCAGGGACAATCATAAGTCTCCGGTTTTCCCTGAACAGGGCCAGACTCGAAAAGCTGGCCGACGGAGAATAGCATATGGTAACCAAAGTTCGAATCGATCTTACTGAGGCCCGCACTGCGCCGGAATCCCGTGTCTATTCAGGACGGGACCGGGGGGAAACTGCACGCCGCAAGTTCGGCCTAGCTGGGCTCGATGCCAGCGACGACGTTGTCACTGTGGTCATTCCTCCGGACACATATTCGATGAACATGTCTTTCTTCTTGGGGATGTTCGGCGACAGTATCCGGAAGCTGGGAAAAGAGGGCTTCACGCAAAAATACCAATTCGAGTGCAAGGACGTTCACCGCGCTTCGATACAAGATGGCATCGACCGTGCGTTGAAGGAATCTTCGATCTGGGGCAATCTGAAACTCCCGTATGTCGCGATGGTTTGAGGCCGTTTTCTTTGTCGATCAAGCCGCTTGGCATCGTCCCACAATGGGGGCGCCCCAGATTGTCTTCCTCGACCAGCCTCTCAATTGGGTACCAACCATTTTGAACCTTTTGCAGTTCATTTTACTGGCAGCACTGACCTACTACATTTTCCGAAGGAACACCGGGCAGAAGGTCAGAGAAAGGCGTGCCGATTGGTACCAAAAACTGGTCGTGGACGGTGCGGTTCCCGTGCTAATAAAGTTCGTTCGACAAGTCTTGCGATGAGCTACGGGTTTCAGCGCGCAAAATCAGCGAAATGAAGGCGAACAACGCACATCACACCGAAATCGACGCGTTTGTAACTGACACCGCTGTGAAAACTTTTAAGGACAGTCTGGGAAGAGCCCAGCGTTATCTATGCGCCCAAACCCGTATCTTCGACGCTAAGCTTGAGCAATTGATGGCAAATCGGTTCATGCAACTCGAAGACGACGTTACAAATTGGTTTAACAAGGAAGTTCACTCCGAACCAGACGCTGCGCGCGTAGACCTCACAAATCTCCTAATCCAATGTCAGACTGAAATCGTCAACGCCCTAATAGAATGCGAATTCTCAAAGTGGGGGTAGTGCCCACCTCTATCCGACTCGCCGCTTGACCAGCCGTACTCATCCGCGCAACAATCCTAATTGGCTCCTGACGAGGTGATTATGCTGGCGTATCTGTTTGTCCTTCTTGCGGTCGCGGTTCGCTTCATGCCCCATCCTCTGGCCTTTACTCCGGTGGCGGCGGCGCTGCTCTATTTTGGAGCGCGCGGTCCGCGGCGCCAGCTATGGGTGCCCTTGGCGCTGCTCGCTGCCTCTGACGTCATCCTCACTAAGTTCGTGTACTCCTACCAATTCTCCTGGGACCATTTCGTGACCTGGGCGTGGTATGCGGCGATTCTCCTGCTCGGCACCCGGCTGCGCGAAAACACCAACTGGCTGCGCGTCGGCGGATCTGCGCTCGTCAGTTCCATCTCTTTTTTCGCGGTCAGTAATTTTGCCGTCTGGGCGAGCTGGAACATGTATCCCAAGACTCTGTCCGGCCTGATGGCCTGCTACGCCGCCGGCCTGCCATTCTTCCGCCGCGGAGTCGCGGGCGACATGCTCTTCACCGCCGTCATGTTCGGATTGCCCGCGGTCGCCGCCGTGGTAGCACGCTCCATGCACAAGCCCCACGGAACCGCAGCCGCCTGACTGCCTGCTGGTTGAATCATTATTGGAATTGTCATTCCGAGCGAAGCGAGGAATCTGCAGTTTCCTGGCGATTGAGGCCACGCTTCCGCTTTGCCCGCCGCCAGATCAGCCATGCAACCACCAGCGCTCCCACCCCCACCAGAATCCCCACGAAGTGGTGCGCGAAAAGATTCCCCGCCAGCGTCACAATCTGCGGACCGAACCAGAGCGTCAGCAGCGCCTCAATCAGAAAGCGCACGAACCGGCCCGCAAAAATCGCCAGCAGAAAATGCGCGAAGTTCATTTCAAACGCCGCCGCGGCCAGCACCAAAATCTTGAAAGGCGTGGGCGGCGGCAACATCGCCGGAAACATCAGCGCCCAGAATTCATGCCGATCGAAGGACTCGTGAATCTCCTCGAACCGCTCCGGCGAAAGCCGCTTGCGCAACAGCACCTCGCCGCCCGTATACCCGATGACGTAGAGAACGATGCTTCCGAGCGCCGACCCGGCCGAGCCCAGCAGCACATACAGCAGGAACCGCGAGCGGTCGTGGTAAACGTAGCCCACGAAAATCGGATCCAGCGGCATGCCCAGGAACGAGCCATCCACCGCCGCAAACGCAAGCATCCCCCACGGCCCCAGCGGCGGAAGAACGTGCTTGATCCAGTCGCCGTAAGCGTGGACAAAATGTTTGATCTTGTTCAAGTGAGTGAGACTAGTTTACGCGAGAAGCGGAGGGCGGTCGTTGGTCGCTGGTCGTTAGTCGTTGGCAAAAGCATCTTCTGCGAACTGCGGTCGCGAACTGGGGCAACTGGCGCAACTGGCGAACGACCAGCGACTGGGGCTTGTAGCCAACGACTAACGACCAACGACCAACGACTGGCTCACTACTCATGCGCCGTCCGCCCCGCAATCAACTCCAGCGCATGCGGCAGCAAATCCATCACCGCCTCCAGCGACTCGACCGCCCCCGCCGGACTTCCCGGCAGATTCAAAATCAAGCTCGTTCCCCGGACTCCGCACACTGCGCGGCTCAGCGCAGCGAAGCGCGTCTTGCGCGCTCCCTCCGAGCGCATCTGCTCTGCGATCCCTTCCACCAGCCGCTCGCACACCGCGCTCGTAGCTTCCGGCGTCACGTCGCGCGGAGCAATTCCCGTCCCGCCCGTGGTCACCACCAGTCGGGCCGACCGGCACAACTCAATCAGTTTTTCCTGGATCGCGGCGCGCTCGTCGGCCACCACGCTGCGCACCACCACGTGAAAATTGCGCCGCCCCAGCGCTTCCGCCACGGCCGGACCGGAGAGATCCACCCTTTCGCCGCGCGAACACGAATCGCTGACCGTCAGCACCGCCGCCCGCGTGGCGTTAAGTGCCGAGGCATCAGGTGTCGAGGAGGACATCTTCACCCTCAGCCGCCGCGTCCCGCTGCGCCTCGTCCAGCAGCCGCAATCCTTCCATCAGCAGGCCCTGCGTATTTAGCGTTGTCGTTTCCTGCGACGACTTGCCGTTGAAATCGATCTGGAAGTTTCCTTCCGTCCAGCGCAGCACTTTGAAAACCGCTTCGTCTCCCGTGATCGGGCCATACGCGGCGTGCTTGGCCTGCCCCTGGCTGAAATAGATCTCGCATTTGTCGTCGCCATTGGTCATCGTGAGCAGGCAACTCTTGCGCCCCATCTCCAGCGATTGCACCAGGTCAATCACGTTCATCTGCGACAGGCTGCCGCGCAACATGCCATCGGTCGACGCCGCCTTGCTCAGTTTCTCCAGCGCGATCCGGTCCACCACGCGCTTGATTTTGTGGGTGGCATCTTTCAGGAAGAAAGGTTTTTCCAGATAGTCTTCGATCGGGTCCTGCATCGACAATCGTTCGCTGATGTCGGCCTTGCTGGCCATCAGGATCACCGCGATCCCCGCTGTTGCCGGCCTGCTCTTCAGTTTTTCCAGCAACTGCCGTCCATCCATGCCCGGCATGCGGTAATCGCTGATCAGCACATCCGGCAGGTCATCGACCGCCTTCAACAACGCATCGGCTGCGTCGGTCGCCACCGTGACCTCGCCCATCGCCGAGAGCGCCTGCTGCAGCATCCCCAGCACCATCGGGTTGTCGTCCACCAGCAGGATTTTGACGTTGCTCGCCATAGTTTCGTATCAGGGCATCGCTTTAGCGATGCCAAATCCACCCCTTATTCCACAGCCCCTTTAGGGGCTGGACATCGGCATCCGAGCTTTCCGCCTGTTGGAGATCTACTTTCGCTTCGCGCTTCTCCGGTAGTCTCCGCTCTTGCCGCCCGACTTCCGCTCCAGCACCACTTCTCGGATTTCGATGCCCTTATCGAGCGCCTTGCACATGTCGTACACCGTCAACGCCGCCACGCTGGCCGCGACCAGCGCTTCCATCTCCACGCCCGTCTCCGCCGTAGTCTTCACTTTTGTCGCAATAGAAACGCCATTTTCGCACACGCGCAGGGTCACAGCAATGTGCGACAGCGCCACCGCATGGCACATCGGAATCAACTCCGCCGTCCGTTTCGCCGCCATGATTCCCGCCGTCCGCGCCACCTCCAGCGGATCGCCCTTCGGATTCTCCGGCAGCGCCCGCAGCACCTCAGGCGCCATCGCAACGAAAGCGCTAGCCTCCGCCTCCCGCGCCGTTCGCGCCTTCGGCGACACGTCCACCATGCGGGCCTGCCCCCGAGCGTCGTAGTGCGATAGAAGGTGGGAAAGTTTTTTCGCCATCGCCAAGAGGTTATCCTAAGGCTTCGTATCAGGGCATAGCTTTAGCGATGCCGAAAGTTCTTCGGAAATCAGATGCCCCTTCAGGGGCTGCCTCGACATCAGCTTTGCTTTGAAGGGGCGCGGCTTCAGCCGCTGAGGTTCGCTCTTTCACCGCATCAGCAACGGCACCCATTCTCCCGCCTCGATCCGCTCCCGCTCCGGAGGAATCACCACATAGCAGTTCGCCCGAGCCAGCGCGGCGATGTCGCCCGACCCTTGCCACCGCGCCAGCTCCACCTCCGCATTCTCAAACTCTCCCGAAAGCACCGCCGGAAGAAATCTCTTCAAGCCTGTCTTCGTTCGGATTTCCGATCTCAGCCGCGCCCGCAGAAAAATCAACCGCTGCGGCGTCTGCCCCGCCAATGCTTCGACCATCGGCCGCACAAACAGTTCGAAAGTAACCATGGTCGAAACCGGATTCCCCGGCAGCCCAAAAAAATATTTCTTGTGTGGCGCGGGCGCCCCCGCCCGCGTGCCCGCAGCACCCTCGCCGCCAGCGCCAACAGAAGTGTCCCAGCCCCACGAACCAAACACCACCGGCCGCCCCGGCTGAATCTCCGCTCCCGTAAAATAAAACTCCGCCTTCAACTCCGCGAGAACCTCCTCCACCAGATCGTACTTCCCCATCGAGACGCCGCCCGTAAGCAACAGCAGATCGCAATCCAATCCCTCTTCGATCAACTCTCGCAGCCGCCCCCGCTCATCCGGAGCGATCCCGAGCCGCACCGCCTCGCCACCCGCATTCTGAACCTGCGCCGCCAGCGAATACGAATTTGAATTCCGAATCTGCGCCGGTCCCGGAGTAGCGTCCATCTCTACCACTTCGTCGCCAGTCGAAAGCACCGCCACGCGCGGCTTCCGAAAAACCTGCACCCGGCTCTTACCGACCGATGCCGCAACCGCAATCCCCGAGTGGTCCAGCCGCCGCCCGCGATCCAGCAGCAGTTGTCCCGCAAGCGCTTCCGCCCCACGCGGCACAAAATTCTCGCCCGTACGAACGCTGCACCGAATCTCCACGAACTTCTCGCCAAGGGTGTCACGTCCGAGGGTGTCCGATCCCAGGGTGTCACATCCCAGGGTGTCACATCCGAGGGTGCCCCATCCTAACGTCGCGTTCTGTGCGACGTTAGGGTGGGAACTCCGTGCGGCCGACGTGTACTCCACCATCACCACCGCATCCGCCCCCGCCGGCAGCGGAGCCCCCGTCATAATCCCCACCGCCTGCCCAGGCCCGACCGAGCACACTCCCGGCTCCGGCCAGTCGCCCGCCTTCACCTCGCCCACCACTTCCAGCCGCGCCGGAACCTCCGCCAGGTCCGCCGCCCGCACCGCATATCCATCGCGAGTAGCCCGCGCAAAAGGAGGAAAGTCGCGGTCCGCCAAAATCCCCTCCGCCAGCACTCGCCCCAACCCCGCCAGCAAATCCACCGTCTCCACTGCGCCCGGCGACACCGTAGCCACGTGCTGCTCAATCAGCCGCCGGGCCTGTTCGAAGCTGACAATTCCCGCCGAGGAAGCGATCGAAGACATGCACGGATAATACCCCGCCCGCTTCTGCGCCGGCCACCACTTCCCGCATGTCATTCTGAAAGCGTATGACATCCCGAACGAAGTGAGGGATCTGCTTTTTTACCCCCAACAAATTTGTCATCCTGAGCGAAGCGAAGGACCTGCTTTTTGCCCAAAAAATCCGAGCCAACTTCCCAGAAGCACCCGTCGAGATCATCCAGTTTGAGGACGTAAAGAAAGTGAGAACGCATCAGCTTTTGTGTGGCGCGGGCGCCCTCGCCCGCGGCTGTTGACTTTGGGTGGCGCACCCTGTAAGGCCAGCAAGAAATCCTAAGAGGAAGACGACCGTGGAATCTCACCATTCAAGAACCGAAGGGCAGGGTCCCCGGCTCGAAAAAGCGGAAAATCCAGCCCCGGTGGGGCGACCGAGCCTAGCCCAGCGCTTCAGCGCTGGGAAAAGTGGAGAAATGATTCAAGTCCCGGAGGGACGACCGAAGTTCTCACGCACACAGTTCACCGCTGCGGTAACTCCTCCGTTTTGTTTCGGCCTTAGCCCCTGAGGGAGCAACCCCGGGCCCCCGGACATGCACGCAACGAAAACAATGTGCACCCGGCCCACACAAATTTGTCATCCTGAGCGGAGTAGCCACTTCGCGAAGCGAAGCAGCTACGTGGTCGAAGGACCCCTGCATGTCCACCGCTCCCAGCGAAGTCAGCAAGAAATCCGATTTCCCGCGCGACCCCTATGTGAGCAGGCTAAGCTCGCGCCGCTGATCAGGGAGAAAATTCTTTTCTGGCGCGGCACAACGTTTCCCGCTGCTCGCAGTACCACTATCTCTCAACACGAGAGTGCGATTGTGCTCGCTGCGGCGGGAGACGATTCAATGTTTGAGGCCAGCGTCTGGGGGATGATGTTCTATTGTTCGAAGATCGCGGACGACCTTAACCCGGCCCACATTTTTGGCATCCACCTTTACGGCTTCGTGGGCACGACAATGCTGTTTTTGCGACACGCCGAAGCAATGCTCCAAGCGTTAGGCTATTCGGGGCCGCTTCACATACAGATGACTCTTGATGAAATGCGTGGCGTTCAGTGGCTCTATGGCGCGCCGGGAATATACACTGCAGAGGGATCAAAACTGGATGATCGAATGGAATTCTCAATTTCCGCAAGCCGCGAAGAACTCCAGGAAAAACCTGACGACGTTTTGAAGGAAATACTGAAGTATGTTTTCTTCTCGGTCAACTGGCCCGGCGCCATTGACACGGAAAAGAAACTGCTAGACCTCATCCAAATGGGTCGCCGATATAACACTTGGTAAACAGTGATTTTAGTACCGACCAATTCACCGCTTGGGGCCGCCTGCCCGTCCTATCGCGAGCGAAGGGCAGGGCCTTTGACTTTTTTTCATCACAAACGCGCAGTGAGCGCCATCACAGACATCTAACTGCCCGTCGGCGACAATGAAGATCGACCTGTAGCAGGCCCGAGGTGCGCTCGCCAGGACGGCCCTCGAAGCTGCTCCAGCCCCACTGTCGCGCTCTTTGAAAACACCAATTTGAGACGAAAAGCGGGCGCCAGTCCGCTGCCGAAGCCCAGCGCCAGGCGAAAAAGCCAGCTAAGTCATTGAGGAATAAATATTTTACCTCTAACTCATTTAAACCCAAAGATTTTGCGGGAATTTTCCCCTAACCCCATGATTCTAAACGGCAGGGGGGAGGGGGGGTAGGGGGGTATGCAGTAATCGGATCTGGCAATGACCTACCGCGCCAGTTCCTGCCCCAGCACGGTCGCATTGCTCGCGAAGCAAAGGCCGGTTTCCAGATCCACCAGCCCCGAACGGACAAGTTTCGCGATCTCGCCATCGAAGTGCTGCATGCCTTCGTTTTCGCTGGCCTTGATCGCGTCCAGCAGCGTGCGGCCCGGCCGCTCGCCTTGTTCGACGCAATCGCGAGTGCGCGAGTTCGATTTCAAAATCTCGACCACAGGGATGCGGTCACCGCCATCGCTGCGCGGAATCAGCCTCTGCGCAACGATGTAGCGGAAAGTTTTGGCGAGACGTTCCCGCACCGATTGCTGTTCGGCCGCAGCGAACGTGCCGATGACGCGCTCCACCGTCTTCGAGGTATCGACCGTGTGCATGCTGGAAAGAACGAGGTGGCCGTTTTCGGCGGCTTCCAGAAGAATCTCGAGCGTCTCCCGGTCCCGGATTTCGCCGACCATAATCACGCGCGGCGCCTGCCGCAACGCCGCTCGCAGCGCCATCGTGAAGTTGGGCGCATCGCTGTGCAGTTCGCGCTGGTGCACCGTCGATTTCTTGTGCCGGTGCAGAAACTCAATCGGATCTTCAACCGTCAGAACGTGATAGCAATATTGGCTGTTGATGCGGTCGATCAAAGCGGCCAGCGTCGAAGACTTGCCCGATCCGGTTCCGCCCGTCACCAGGATGATCCCGTTGCGGACCTTCGCCGCCTCTTCCAATTGCGCCGGCAGATGCAGCGAACTGAAAGTGGGAATGACGGTTGGGATGACGCGCATCACGATCGCGCAACTGCCGCGCTGGATAAAGACGTTGACGCGGAAGCGCGCCATTCCCGGCAATCCGTAGGAAACGTCGCAGGAACCTTGCTCGCGAAGCGTATTGATGGCCTGCTTGTTGGTGCCGATCAGATCGGCTGCGATGCGGCGCGTGTCATCCGCCGAAAGCGTGCTGCTCCCGGAGATTTCGACCGCCGTGAGTTGTCCGTGAATCTCGACCTGAGGCGGACGCCCCGGCGAAAAAATCAGATCGCTGACCTTCTCCGAAGCGCGCAACATGCCGGCGAGCAGAACCGGCGTCGGGATCGAGCCCGTTCCGCTGATGCCCTCGAAGGCAATCGCAATCGGGGAATTCCCCGGAGCAGCCATTCCATACACTCCCAGTTATCGGCATTGACACCACAGGGGAGAAACGTCGCCAAAGAAACCTATGTAATGAATGTAACGCGGATGTGCGGAAGAGCGAAGGACAACTAGGTCAACGACCTCGGTAACCGAAGACAGTACCCAGTACCGAGTACTCAGTACCCAGAAAAAATTGGCGCTGTGGTTTTACTGGGTACTGGGTCCCGGCAACTGGGTACTGGGTTTACGCTATTTCTTCACCGGTTTCTTCGTTTTGTTTTCGAAGCCGGTTTGAATCGGCGAGCCGATGCTGGCCAGCATCCCCTTGGCCCCCTCAGCGTACGGACCATTGGGTTCGAGCTCAAGATACTTTTGAAAGGCCTCGGCTGTCCCATCGGGCGCGACAACCTTGCCGTCCTTTCCGATGACTTCCTTGGCGATCAAGTTCACGCCCTTCCAGTAGTAAGCTGCGGCTTTGGTCGGATCGGCGGCAATCACCTTGTCGAATGCCACGATTGCATCGTCGCCCTTGCCTGCATTGGTCAAGATCGCACCCTCGTTGAACAGGTAAGTGACGGCATGCGCTGGATCCAGTTGGGCCGCCTTGTTGTAGTTGGCCACGGAATCATCGACCTTGTTGGACTTCGCATAGGTTTCAGCAAGGTTGTTGTAGTAGGCGGCCATTTTCACATTATTATCGGGGTCTTTCTGTGCCGCCTCGGAGGTGCTGCGCAGCTCAATTGCCTTCTGGTAATTGGTCGCGGACATCTCGTAGCGCTTCTGTTTTTCGGCGGGATCGGTTTGCTTGGTCGCCGACATGCGGTAGGCGTCTCCGAGTTTGAACCAGATCAGATCGCGGGTGCTGTCGATCTGGTTGGCTTCCGTCAGGGTGGCGATTGCGGTCTCGTAGTCGCCGGCATCGGAAGCCGCACTGGCGGCTTTGAGTTTCTCGTTGAGCGTGCCGACAGTTTTCTTCTCGTTCTCAGCCTTGGCCAATGCCTCCTTCGCCTTCGCGGCCTGTTCCGCGGTCAATCCCTGTCCCTGGGCCGCGCTCGCCTGCTCTTTCTTCAGGTCGAAGTCCTGCACCGTTTCGTCCAAGCCAACCGGGACGCCGCTGAAGTGAAAGATTTCCTTGCCGTCCTTGCTGAGCGTGACGTTGTACTTGCCCGGGACGATGCCCAGCGAGAAGTACTCGCCATTCTTGTTGGTTTTGAGGTTGTACTTGCGGCCGGATTCGGTCCCGGACCACAGCACTTCGGCCTGAGCGATCGGCTTCCCGTCGAGATCCTTGCAAACTCCCTTCACGGTACCCGTGGTTTGCGCCAACGCCAGTGGAGCGCAGAGCTCCACGGCGAGGACGAACAACAGGGGAAGGATGAAATATTTCCTCATGATTTGGCCTCCCGGCATTCCATATGATTTTACTGAACTCTATTTACTCAATCTGATTTCCACTTTTCTGGCGTCACGGACGCGCGCGGCGCCTCCATCGCAACGAAAAAAAGAAATCGCTATTTGCGTGTTCCACGTTCTAGCTCCATCGAGCGGCGGCTTCCGCGTACGGAATGGGATCTTCCGCGCCCGCTTCGCGAAACGCGCGCAGGCGGAGCACACAGCTGTCGCAGACACCGCAAGCGCGATCTTCACGCTGATAGCATGACCACGTTAAATCGAACGGGGCCCCCAGTTCAAGGCCAAGCGTCACAATCCCTTGTTTATGCATCGCGATAAGCGGCGTCACCACCCGGATTGTCCCTTCTTTTGTGCCCGCTTTCACGACTTCATTGAACGCCCGATAATACTCCGGCCGGCAATCGGGATAGCCGGAACTGTCCGGCTCAACCGCTCCAATGTAAACTTTTTCGGCTCCCAGGACTTCCGCCCAACTGACGGCAACGGCAAGAAAATGCGCGTTGCGGAAAGGGACATATGTGACGGGAACGCCGACACTTAGGCCGACCGGCGCGCCGGCGCCGTGCGCTTCGGGAACGGCAATGCTCGAATCGGTGAGGGCGGATCCGCCGATCGCGCGCAGAGCTTCATTGCGCACCAGCAGCCGGTCGCGAATTTCGAGCCGGTCGCAGATGCTTTCGAAGGCGCGCCGTTCGCGCTCTTCGGTGCGCTGCCCGTAGCTGATGTGGACGGCAGCCGCCTGGTGGTCGCGTGCAGCGAGCGCCGCGCACACGCAAGAGTCCATGCCACCGCTGAGCAGCACCACGGCGCGGCTCCGGCTGCTGGTTGCGTTCGATGCTGCGTTCGATCCTGAGTTTGACAGCATGACCTCGTCGCGAAGCAGAGCAGTCGCTTCCTTCCGATTTTATGACAGTTGACGGCGTTTGACTGGCAGCGCGGAAATCAACGCCGCTGCGGCGCGCTCGGCAGTTGTCCCTCGTAGTAAGCCTCAGAACCGGCCTCGAGAGTCTTTCCCTTTTCGCTGAAGATGGGGATGTGAATAATACCGGCCCGCTGCAGCGCGAACTGAAGCGTGGTTTCGAGCACTCCGAGTCCGTACTGAACGCTGCGGCGGAAATTGATGGAGGAGGCTTCCTCGAAATACTTCGTCGGACAGGAAACTTCGCCGATGCGGAAGCCAAAGTAAACGCATTGGGCGAGCATCTGGTTGTCGAAAACGAAATCGTCACTGTTTTCGCGTAGCGGCAGCCGGGTAAGTACCTCGCGGCTGAAAGCGCGGTAGCCGGTGTGATATTCCGACAGCTTGACCCGCAGAAACAGGTTCTCAAAAGCGGTGAGCAGGCGATTGGAGACGTATTTGTAAAGCGGCATGCCTCCTCGCAACGCGGTGCCGCCGAGGATGCGGGAACCGAGAACGACGTCATAGACACCGTAAGCAACCATGCTCGCCATAGCGGTTACCAGCAGCGGCGTGTACTGATAATCGGGATGAACCATGATGACCACGTCGGCGCCGGCGGCCAGAGCTTCGCGGTAGCAGGTCTGCTGATTGCGGCCGTAGCCGTAGTTGCGATTGTGGACGAACGACTGCAAGCCAAGCTGACGCGCGACTTCCACGGTGCGATCCGAACTGTGGTCGTCGACAAGAATGCGGATATCGACCAAGTCGGGCAATTCCCGCACCGTCGTTTCCAGCGTCTTTTCCGCATTGTAAGCCGGGAACACGACGGCAATGCGTTTGCCGTTGATCATGCAGTGTTGTCCTCGAATAGACTGCATGAATCATAACCGGAAACGCGTACTTCCGCTGGAGTACGCCGCTCGTGTGAGGACGGGCGCCCGCGCCCGTCCAAGAGCGCAACTCGGCTGCTGCCCTGTCTACAGCAACTCTGGATTCGCCATAAGTGCACAATAAAAAAAGTCCCAAGGCGAAGATTTTGCGGCGGCGACGTTGGTAGACTATCGATGCCGCTCGAGACTTCGAGACTTCGAGGCCTTGAACTATCGGCGAACTATGGGCGAAACTTAGAAACTATGCCTCCTCGTACTCTATTTGAGAAAGTCTGGGATTCGCACGTGGTCGCTGCTCCTGAAGGCCAGTCGGCGCTGCTCTATATCGATTTGCACCTGGTGCACGAAGTGACTTCGCCGCAGGCCTTCGATGGGTTGCGCGCGAATGGCAGGCGTCTGCGGCAGCCTCTGCGCACGGTGGCAACCGTTGACCACAACATCCCAACCACTCCGCGTGGCCTTCCCATTGCCGACCCGATTGCGTTGAAGCAGATTGAAGCGCTGCAGAAAAATTGCCGCGAGTTTGGCGTTCCGTTGTTTGATATGGACTCGGCGGAACAAGGCATTGTCCACGTCATCGGCCCGGAGCTGGGCATCACCTTGCCCGGGATGACGATTGTCTGCGGCGACAGCCATACCTCGACCCACGGCGCGTTCGGATCGCTGGCGTTTGGCATCGGAACGTCGGAAGTGGAGCACGTGCTGGCGACGCAGTGCCTGCCGCAGAAAAAACCGAAGACCATGCAGATCCACGTAAGCGGAAAGCTGGCCGAGGGCGTGACTGCGAAAGACCTGGCGCTCGGAATGATCGGACGCATCGGCACCGATGGCGCTACCGGATATGTGATCGAGTACGCCGGCGATGCGGTGCGAGCGTTGTCGATGGAAGCCCGCATGACGCTGTGCAACATGAGCATCGAGGCGGGAGCGCGAGCCGGACTGATCGCACCCGATGAGACGACTTTCGCGTATGTCAGCAGCCGCCGCTTTGCGCCAAAAGGAAAAAATTGGGACGGCGCGGTTGCACACTGGCGCACTCTGGCCAGCGATCCCGGAGCCGAATTCGACCACGTGATTGAGATTGACGCGGCATCGCTTGCGCCGTTCGTTACCTGGGGGACAAATCCCGGAATGGTTGTGCCGGTGGACGCGTGCGTTCCCGAGTTAAAGAGCTTCGCGCAAGAGGCTGACCGGCGCGCCGCGGAACAGGCGCTCGCCTACATGGGCCTCGCTCCCGGAACGCCGATCGAAACGCTTGCCGTGGACCGAGTGTTCATCGGATCGTGCACCAATTCGCGCATCGAAGACCTGCGGGCGGCGGCGCGCGTGGTGAAAGGGCAGCACGTGAATCCGAAGGTTCGCGCCATGGTGGTGCCGGGATCGCAAGCGATCAAGCGTGCGGCCGAACAGGAAGGATTGCACCGCATTTTTCTCGATGCCGGGTTTGAATGGCGCGAATCGGGATGCTCGATGTGTCTGGGCATGAATCCCGACATCCTGCAACCGGGAGAGCGCTGCGCTTCCACCAGCAACCGCAATTTCGAAGGACGGCAGGGACGCGGGGGACGCACGCACCTGGTCAGTCCGGCGATGGCAGCGGCGGCGGCGATTGCCGGACATTTCACTGACATAAGGAAGTGGCGATTTCAGTAGTCATGACGGTGGAGCGACGGGCGTCTCGCCCGTCACGCTTGCACCTTTAGCAGCATCGAGGCCGGGCGGGGACGCCCGGCGCTCCATCAGTTAGGCTGGCAGGAGGTTCTGAATTATGAAACCGTTTCGCAAGCACACCGGCATCGTGGTCCCACTCGATAAGGTGAATGTGGACACCGATCAGATCATCCCCAAACAGTTTCTGAAGCGTATCGAACGCACGGGGTTCGGCGAATTTCTGTTCTATGACTGGCGCTTTTCGGGCGACGGCGCGAAGCTCGCCGGCTTTGTGTTGCACGCGCCGCGCTATGCGAAGGCCTCGATCCTGGTCGCGGGGAAAAACTTCGGCTGCGGTTCCTCGCGCGAACATGCCGTCTGGGCGCTGGCGGATTTCGGCTTTCGAGTGGTGATCGCACCGTCGTTCGGCGACATCTTTGCCAACAACAGCCTGAAGAACGGCCTGCTGACGGTGCGCCTCAGCGAAGAGCAGGTCGCGGAGATCATGCGCCGTTCGAAAGAGGTCGAAAACTACCAACTGACGGTCGATCTCGAAACCTTGCGAGTGGAAGACGAACGAGGATTCACGGCGCCCTTCGCCATGGACGACTTCTCGCGCCACTGTCTGCTCAACGGATTGGACGATATCGGGCTGACGCTGCAACACGAAGCGGAGATCGCGGCGTATGAAAAGAAACATCCCGTGCGCGCGGAGATGAAGGCGATTGCCATGATTCTGCAACTTCGTAATCGTGTAATCTAAATAGCGGGAACGACAGCCGCTCCAAATTACAAAATTATCCGATTGCCAAATTACAAAATCGCTTTTTCTGGGTCACACCTCATGAGGAATCGGAGTGCGTTTGTGAAAAAACTGTTTTTCGTTTTCACCATCAACCTGGTTCTGCTTTCCGCGGGGCGCGCCCAGACCGTTGCACCGGCCGCTACGCCAAAGCAACTCACCATAGAACAGATCTTCGCCGAAGGCGGAGTCACGGGACGCGCTCCGGAGACGCTCAAGTGGAGCCCCGACGGCACCAAAGTTTCTTTCGTGCAGCGCGATGACGCTGGCGAGCACGGCGAACTCTGGTATGTGGACGCGGCAACGGGCGAGAAGAAAATACTAGTCAGCGAGATCAAGCTGTCGCAACTTGCTCCTCCTACAAGCAAGATTCATGACGAGCGCGAGAAAGAGCGCGTTACGCGCAATCACGTCGCCGCCTACATTTGGGCGCCCGATTCCAAGCACCTGCTTTTCGACTCGCAGGGACAGCTCTGGTATTACAGCCTGGACACCGGAACCGCGGTGCAGCTTACGTCGTCTCCGGAGGCGAGCCAAGACCCGAAGTTTTCGCCGGACGGCAAACAGCTCGCCTATGTGCGCAGGCATAACCTGCATTTGCATCCGGTGTCGGGAGAGGAGGGCGAACGTACGCTCACGCGCGAAGAGAAAGATAAAGACAGGGACAAGGACAAAGAGGACAACATCCTGAACGGCGAAGTGGACTGGGTTTACGGTGAGGAGTTGGCGGTGCGCAGCAACTTCTTCTGGTCCCCCGAAGGGCACGAAATTATTTTTCTGCAGATGGATGAGACTCGGGTACCGGCCTATCCCATCACCGACTGGTTGCCGACGCATCCCCGGGTGGAGCAGGAAAAATACCCGAAGGCAGGGGACCCGAATCCCATCGTGCGCCTGGGAGTGGTGGGCAGCAAAGGCGGCAAGGTGCGCTGGATCAAACTCACCGATGACGACGACACTTACGTGCCGCGTTTCGGCTGGATTCGCGAAGACTGGGCTTGGGCCGAGGTCCTGAATCGCAAACAGGATACGCTGGACCTTTATTTCATCGACGCCAAGTCGGGCAAATCGCGCAAAGTGCTGACCGAATCGGCTCCGGATGCGTGGGTAAACTATAACGACGACTTTCGCATACTGAAATCGGGCGACCGCTTTCTGTGGACGAGCTGGCGCGACGGCCACACCCACATTTATGTCTACAGTTTCAACGCGCTCGACCCGGCGGCGGGCGATGCCAAACTCGAACGCCAGCTTGAAAATGGAGACTATGAGGTGATCGCGATCGGCGGGGTGGATGAAGCTATCGGGCACGATTTTCTTCACGGCCAATAAAGGAGATCCGCGGCAGGAAAAGATTTTTTCCGTGAAGCTGGACGGCTCGGGAATGCGGAGCATTTCATCGGAAGAAGGCAATGAGCAAGGCAGCGATGAGGCGAGTTTCGCCGATGACGGCAAGCACTTCGTGGAAACGCATTCTGCGGCGTTGACGCCTCCGCGGATTTCGGTGTGCGCGCCGGCCGGCCCCTGCCAGAAAATCTGGGAGGGACGAGGCGTCGTCGATTACGACCCGATAGCGCCGAAGGCTTTGGACTTCAAGGCGGAGGACGGCACGGTGCTGTATGGCTCTCTGATTCTGCCGCGCCATGCGGATGCCAGCCAGAAGATTCCGTTGATCGTGTACATCTACGGTGGCCCGTGGGGACAGATTGTGCAGGACGCCTGGGGTGGGAATCACGCGTTGTTCCACCAGATTCTGGCGAACGAAGGATTCGCGATTTTCTCGGTCGATAATCGCGGAACCCCGAATCGGGGAAAGAAATTTTCCGACGCGATCCGGCTGCAGTCGGGCGGGGTCGAACTGAAAGACCAACTCACGGCGCTCGACCAGTTGTATGCGCAGTTTCCGCAGCTCGACCGCACGCGCACAGCGATGTGGGGATGGTCGTACGGCGGTTGGATGACGCTCTACGCGCTGACGCATTCCGCCCGCTTCAAGGCGGGAATCTCGGTGGCGCCAGTGACCAACTGGCGCGACTACGATTCGATTTACACCGAGCGTTACATGGGTCTGCCGAAGGACAACGCCAGCGGCTACGACGACTCGGCCGTCAGCGCGGCGAAGAATTTGCACGGCTCGTTGCTGCTGGTGCACGGGACGAGCGACGACAATGTGCATTTCCAGAATACGATCCAGATGACGGATGCGCTGATCCGGGCGGGGAAGCAGTTCCGGCTGATGGTGTATCCGGACAAAACGCACGGGATTGCGGGAACAGGCACGAGCACGCAGTTGTTCCACATGATGGAAGACTTCTGGAATAAGGAGTTGAAGTAGCTGTCAGTCGTCAGTTTTCAGTTGTCAGTTTTCGACTCTTGGAGGACGTGAGATTTTACTGACAACTGACAACTGATAGCTGACAACTGCTCTTATGCATCGCACAACTCTCGGCGATTTCGAGCTTACTGTCGTTTCCGATGGAACTTACTTCCTTGACGGCGGAGCTTTCTTTGGCGTGGTTCCGAAAACGATGTGGTCGAAGAAGGTCACTCCGGACGAGCAGAACCGGCTCGACGCGGGACTTAATTCGCTGCTTGTGCGTACCGGCAAGAAAAACATCCTGATCGAGACTGGCATCGGCAACAAACTGCCTGATAAATTGGCGCAGATTTACAAACAGCCGGCGAAGCTGCTCGACAACCTGCACGCCGCCGGAGTCGCGCCGGAAGACATCGACATCGTCATCAATACGCACCTGCATTTCGACCACTGCGGATGGAACACGGTGCGGCGCAGGGATCAGATAGTCGCAACGTTCCCCAATGCCAAGTATTACGTGCAGGAACAGGAGTGGGAGCATGGCCGCCTGCAACTGGAGCGCGATGCGGTCAGCTACATGAGCCCGAATTACGATCCGCTGCTCGAAACCGGTCAGATGGTGCTGCTGAACGGCGATCAGGAGCTATTGCCCGGCATCTCGGTCAAGGTTTTTCCGGGGCACACGGCGAATATGCAGGCGGTGATTATCGAGAGTGGCGGCGGGGGCAACGAGAGGAAGAAGGCGTGCTACATCTCCGATCTGATTCCGACCTCAGCGCATCTCGACCTGACTTGGGTGATGGCGTTCGATCTGTTTCCGCTCGAAACCATCGAGAGCCGCAAGAAGTACTATGCGTGGGCGATCCCGGAGAGATGGCTGACGGTGTTCACCCACGATGACCAAACGCCGTGGGGGTACGTGGAACGCGGGGAGCGGGGAAAGCTGGCGTTGAAGACGCTCACGTAGGGACAGCCGCCCTCGGCTGTCCTTACGCGGTCTGGGCTGGAAGCTTGGCTTCGAAAAATTCTTCCACCCGCCCCAGTATCTCCGCCCCGCTCTTGGCGTCGTAGATCGCCTTTCTGAGTGCCGCGCCTCCCGGCATGCCGTGGGTGAACCACGAGGCGAACTGCTTCATCTTGCCTTCGGCTCCGGGCATTCCTTCTTCCAGCAGCATTTGAAAATAGGTGCGGATCATCTGGTAGCGGTCGGCTTCGGTGGGTTCGTCGTACATTCTTGCTGCGGAGCTTCGCTCCGCTGGACAGCCGAGGGCGGCTTTCCCTACGCGAGGCGGACGGGCGGGGGCGCCCGCCTCGCTCCACTTACATACTGCTCGATCTGGCGGAAGATCCACGGATTCGCCGGGGCCATGCGGCCGATCATCACCGCGTCGCAGCCGGTTTGGGCGACCATGGCGCAGGCGTCTTCGGGCGAGCGGATGTCGCCATTGCCAATCACGGGAATCTTGACTGCCTGCTTGACCGAGGCGATCCATTCCCAGCGCGCGTTTCCGCTGTAGCCTTGCTCGCGCGTGCGGGCGTGCAGCGCAACCGCGCCGAGGCCGCAGCTTTCGGCCATGCGCGCCAGTTCGACGCAGACGATTTCGTCGTCGTTCCATCCGGCGCGGAACTTCACGGTGAAAGGAATCTTCACGGCGGCTCGCACCGCTTCGAAAATCTGGCGGATCAGCGGCAGATCGCGCAGCAGGCCCGATCCGCCGTTGCACTTCACGACCTTCTTCGCCGGACAGCCGAGGTTCAGATCGACGAGGTCGAAGCCGAGGTCTTCCACCAGGCGCGCGGCATCGGCCAGCACGCTCGGACTGCTGCCGAAGAGCTGGGCCGAGATCGGATGCTCGTCTTCGTAAAAATGAAGGTAGCGTCCGCGGACGCGCTGGTCGCGCAGCACGCCGTCGGCCGAGGTGAACTCGGTCATGATCAGGCCGCATCCGCCCAGCTTCTTGATGAAGCGGCGGAAGACGGTGTCGGTGACGCCGGACATGGGCGCGAGCACGGTGGCGGGAGCGATTGCAACGTTGCCAATCTTCAGGCCCGCAGGAAACCCGCGCTTGTGGGGACGGGCGTTCCGTCCGTCCGAGCCAACGCTGCATCCGAATTGTCCCAGAACTTTTCCACAGTCTGATTTTACTTTCTTTTCCTGGCGAAGCTATAGCGAAGCCCCAGAGTTGCTGTGACCACAGACAGCTGCCGAGCCAGTTCAAAAAGCAAAGCCTCCCGCAGAGGGAGGCTTTCAAGAATGCTCGGTTCCGCGCGGAACTTACTTTTTGGCGGCGGCTTCGGCTTTTCCGGCGTCGCTCTTGGCGTACTTTCGGCGGAAACGCTCGATGCGGCCGGCGGTGTCCATGAGCTTCTGCTTGCCGGTAAAGAAGGGATGGCAGGCGGAGCAAATTTCTACGCCGATGTCGCCCTTGTGGGTGGAGCGGGTGACGAATGCGTTCCCGCAGGCGCAATGCACGCGGATCTCGTTGTAGCTGGGATGGATGGCTGCTTTCATGTCAATTCCTAAATCTCGATTCAGACATTAGATTCTACAGGAGTTAGGAAAGATTCAGCAAGGCGGTTGTCAGCTATCGGTTCTGCGGCGTTCAACTCGCAATCGGCAAAATCTCCAATTGTGGGAAGGCGATCAGAACCGTATGCAACCGGTTTTACTGAGAGCTGAAAACTGATAACTGACAACTCCAAAGCAAAACGGCAGGGCCGACCCCCTGCCGTCTCGCTCGTATCCACAAATTCTGGGGCCCCTACTTACCTTTATTGACCACTTTCTTGAGTTCGTTCCCGGGAGTGAATTTGGCGACTCTACGGGCAGCAATTTTGATGGTGGCACCCGTCTGCGGGTTTCGGCCATTGCGGGCCTTGCGCTGCGAGACGGAAAACGTGCCGAACCCGATCAAAGCAACCCGGTCCCCTTTTCTAAGGGCAGAAGTAACACTGTCCACGGTGGTGTCGATCGCGGTCGTCGCCTGCGCCTTTGAGATGTTGCAGGCTCCGGCAATCCGGTCAACCAGATCAGCTTTATTCATGTTCTCTCCTGACACTAGTCGTTACGGTTCCCGCGCGATCAGCCGGGGAGGAAAGCTCAAGGCGCGAGCACCGGCGATGGCCATTCTCGCCTATGTTGCGGGATTGTCAATGGGAAACACGTGCCAGTTGCCGGTTTTGACACCTGAAGCAAACGGCTGTGCCGGCAGTAATGGGAGAATGAGCCGAAAGTGCCAGTGTTTGGTCCCTTTTTATCTGCGATCCGCGGCACGGCAGTTTCCTTCGCTTCTCCACCGTTCTCCACAACTCGTTGCACGTCTCCACAGGATGTGCACAGAGAGGAAACGGTTTCGAGTTGCGGCGCAGGCGGGTTCGGGTGCAGAGTCTAAGTACACAATCATGAAAACAGCAACCGAAGTTTGCCCGGTGTGCGCGGGCTCAGGGTGGAAGCCGGTTCCGGGAGCGCCGGACGGCGGCGTCACGCGCTGCGATTGCCGGTTGCGGGAGCGCGGCAGCGCCCTGATCGCGGCGGCGCGCATTCCAAAGAGATATGAACATTGTGAGCTCTCGGACTTCAACTTTGAGGGACCGCAGTTGCCTCTTGCGCCTGCGCGCATGGCGGCGTGCCGGTTCGTGGAAGAATACCCGGTGAACAAGACCGGTCTGTTGTTCGTGGGCGACGCCGGAGTGGGAAAAACGCACTTGGCGGTCGGCATCGCGAAGGCATTAATCCGCGAGAAGGGAATCGAGTGTGTTTTCTATGATTATGCGGACCTGTTGAAACAGATCCAGGACTCATACAACCCCTCGGTACAAGCCACCGAGCTTGGCTTACTCCGACCGGTGTTTGAAGCGGAGGTGTTGGTACTGGACGACCTAGGGTCGGTGAGGCCGACGGAGTGGCGGTGGGATACGGTGCGCTTAATCCTGAACACGCGTTACAACGATAGCCGCACCACCATCATCACTACCAACTTCCCGGACAAACCAGCCGCGAAAGTTGTTGACCCAAACGCACCGAAGCGTTCTGAGGACTTTTCAAATGCGGAGAAAGCAACCCGGGATGATACTCTCGGTGACCGAATCGGCGAGCCCATGCGTTCCCGCCTCCACGAGATGTGCCGCATCGTGAAGATGGCAGGCAAGGACTTCCGTAAGATCAAGAGCGCGAGCTTCGGGTAAGGTCAGAGGTCAAATTGCAGAAGTACACAGATTTGACCTCTGCAATCTGACTTCTAACCTCTGACCTCATCTACAATCGGCGAGTGCTCAGCCAACGCATCGAGTTCCAACCGGAACGTGACCGCGACATCTTCTCCGCCGTCGCCGCTGCGCCTGCCGTGTTTCTCTTGCGCGGCGAGGATGCAAACTCCGAGCCTTACGTCAGCAAGACTGCCAACCTTCGGCGGCGGCTGCAGCGGCTGCTTTCCCCTCCGGAAGAGCGGACGAAGCGGCTCAATCTGCGGGACCGCGTTCGCTGGATCGAATACGCGCTGACTGGCTCCGACTTCGAATCGGGATTCGTGCTCTATCAAATCCTGCGCGCCGCCTTTCCCAAGACTTACTCGAATCGTCTGCGGCTGCGGTTCGCTCCCTTGGTCAAGCTGCATCTGGAAAACGAATTTCCCCGCGCTTCGATCACGACGCGGCTGGGGCGGATTTCTGGAAACAACGTTTACTACGGGCCGTTTGCTTCGCGGGTGGCGGCGGAAAAGTTTATGAATGACGCGCTCGACTTTTTCAAGATGCGGCGCTGCGTGGAAGATCTCCATCCCGATCCACAATTTCCCGGCTGCGTATATTCCGAGATGAAGATGTGTTTGGCTCCCTGCTTTCGCGGCTGCACCGATGACGAGTATCGCGCCGAAGTGGTGCGGGTCGAGGATTTTCTGGACTCGCGCGGCGAATCGCTGAAGCGCCAGATGGCGGCGGAGCGCGATGACGCCTCGGCGAAAATGGAATTCGAGACGGCCGCAGCCATTCATGCGCGGCTCGACAAACTCGCGCCCGTGCTGCAGCAACTGCCGGAGTTTGTCCGCCGCATTGACCAGGCGCACGCCGTAATCGTGCAGCAATCGCGGCAGGCCGAGAGCGTCGCGCTGTTTCGCGTCGATGGTGGCGCGCTCGCGGGGCCGCTTGAGTTTCCGATCTCCGGCGCGGAACATACAAAGTCGCAATCGATGGAAGCCCGCATCCAAGCCGCACTGGCGGCGTTTCCCGCAGTTAAGCCAGGCAGCGTGATTGAGCGAATGGAGCATCTGGCGATCCTGAAGCGTTGGTGCTATCGCGGCACTCGGGCGGGCGAAATTTTCTTTGCCGATGCTCGGAGCGAGCTGCCGATGCGGCGCCTGGTGCGGGGCATCGGACGCGTGTACAAAGGCGAAGCGCCGGAGATTCTTCCCGCGTGAAGCTTGAAACGCTTTCATGCCGGAATCGCAACCGGCGTGCGCCGCGGCTTCTTTCGGAACACGACCCTGATCTCTTCCCGCCAGTGCTCGTCAATTCCCAGTACTTCCCAGTCGATCTCCGGCGACAGATAACGCAGGATCGTATCGGTTGTGGGATGCACGTGCAGAGCGGGCGCGACCAGCATGAGCAGAGGCTTTTGCGGCGAGATCTCGCGTCCCGGAAAATAACCGAATTGCGCAAACTCGCCGCGGCTCTGGTGCCAGGCGACGCGCGACCAGTAATCCACGCCTTGCAGAGGAAGGTGAATATCCTCGTCGGCTTTGAGTTCGATGACGGCCAGGCGGCCTTCGCGAGTTGCCGCCAGAATGTCAATCATGGCTCGATCCGCGGCGGCGAACGCGGGCACCTGGGCATACACCGATTCCGGCTGCAACCGCCCGTCGAGCGCCGCGATGTTCGCGAAGACCAGCGATTCCAGCCAGCGCTCGGGATGCATTCGCCACAACGCGTGGTTCTTGGGGCCATCCTTGTGGCGCACAGCCGCCGCTAGCCGCACCAGATCGGCAAACTGCGTTTCGTTCTCCGAATCCAGAACGCGCTCCTCCGGCCCCACTCCGAAAACGATTTCCTCGCTGCTCTGGAAGTTTCGCGGATCATGCGCAATTCGCGCCTGAGCGAATTCGAGGCCGTGCCGCCGGAATGAAATCGACGCGGGCGAGAGCGCGACGACTTCGGATTGCGGCAGAATGCCGCGAATGCGCGCGATCGAAGCCGCAAAACGCTCGCGCGCCAGGCCTTCATCGATGGCATGCACCAAGCGCGTTGCCAGGTTGCCGCAATCGCCAGTATCCACGGGAACGAGCGCATCCTCCCGCTGGTCGAATTCGTACAAATGCCATTTCGCCGCCGTTGGATGCAGATGCGCCATGCGCTGCCGGGTCAAAGCCACGGTGCCTTTCGGCACAACCATCGCCAGCCCTTCGACTACGCAGCGTTCCTGCTGTGCCAGGCGGCACACCTCCAGCCAGAGGATTCCGACGGTCAGCGCGCCATCGACGGTCGACTGCGTTTCCTGGTCGTTCACTCCGACAATGGCCAGCGCGCGCTGTCCGTGGCGCAGCCAGCCGCGCAGATAGGCTGGGCCGAAGGAGTGTTCGAGATCGATGCTGGTGGTGAGCCGGACCACGGTCCAGCCGGGAAAATTTCTCTCCAGCGCCCGGCGCAGGCGAGGCTCGTAGGCGACGCGCGACGCCCGTCGGGCAGCGGGAGAGCGCTGATCGCGATCGCGGCAGAAGTCGAGCCGCGTGGGGCGATTCTGGCCCATGCGCTGCACTTGCAACCGCAGCGTGGTGGCCTTTACTTCCGCATCCAGCACGCGCCGCACAAAATTCCGCTCGTGCGACCACAAGTGCAGCAGGCATTTGTGGTACTCGCCGGAAACGGAATATTTCGACTCGGCCAGATCGAACGCGATGGCGCCGTCTTCCACCACCACTGCGGCGCGTGCGCCGTCGAGAAAGTCGGAGAGCATCTGGCTGAGCGAGTCTGGGGTCATGGATTCAATAGTCAAATGGGGCCTGAATCGTTGTTTACCGTTGAGGTATTAGTAAGTGTTTACTACCCCCCCCCCCCCCCTCCCCATTCCAATCATGTTGCGGCGACAAATTATAGAATATACAAGAACTTAGACTCCACAATATTCAAGAATAAGGACTTAGCTTGACTCTAAGCTCACTTTCCTTGAAAATCCGCGGCTTTTCGGGGCATGTGGGTGGGCGGTGTTGCCTCAAATATTGTTTTCGAAGAGCGACGGCAACGAGTCAGGATTGCAGCGCCTCCTGGGAGGCGGCGCACCTCGGCCCTGGCACACAGGCCGATTTCCATTGTCGGCAGAGGGGCGGTTCGATGTCTGTGATGGTGCACACCGGGTGTTTGTGATGAAAAATGTTGGCTCGTCAAGCGGCTTGCCCCGGCGTTGTTTACAACGGACGCCAGCTGCCACGAATCTTTGAGTTCAGGGCTGGAACATCCCACCCTAAAAGAACGACCTTTTCCGTTGTTCGTCCAAAACGAGTAATCCGGCGAAACTTGGCGCGACCACGGCAATGTTTCCCCACTAAATTCTCTTCGCTGAGTCTCTGTAGATATGGTTGGCTCAAGGTAGGCGCCACCGATCCTGCGATTTCCGTTCCATCGTCTGATTTAAGTTCAAACTTTCGCAAAGGGCGCGATTGCTAGGATGCACCCGCCTTATGGCTTGCTTGCTTGGGGTAGCTTCTGGCTCTTTTTCGTTTGGTCTGCAGCCTTTCATCTGTTCGTTCGGCATCGGCTTCACACTGCCGAGATTTAAGGCATTGCCTATAGTTGTGATATTACCCTCCGCAATGAGCTTTGCCAGACTTGAGATCAGGGGAGCCAGATCCTGAACATTTCCATCGGCATTGCCGATATTCAGTCCGTTGCCTATGATGACCATTCTTTGCGGTCCAGAATAGCCTGAAGCAGTTGACGCACAACGGAAGGGCTTGTTCTTCCGGCGCACTCAAGAACTCTACCCGCACATCGTCGCCTTCCACGACCAGATTTTAAAATCTGCGACTGCTCCAGTCAAATCCGGTCTCAATCCGAGCGGTATAACGTTTTTCGAACTCAGGCCGCCGCCCGATGCAATCTTGGCATCGCCGCCAACCAGTCCGAAATTCACTGAGGCAAAAGGAATGATGGCAGTTCCACCGGCACGAATGGGCTCGCCCACCAAGGAGCTCGATTTCAACTGGGAAACCAGTTTGTCATACTCGCCCAGCGGCTTTTCCACGGGCACCTGGGCAGGGCAAGGAATTCCCAATAGCAAGAGTGCTGCTGACAAACATGCGTATTTTGACTTCACGGGATAGCCTCACTTTGCGTCTGATTTTGCGTTCGATTTAACTAGGTTGATGAAACGAGTTCCTTTCCCAGTAATGGCGACAACGCCCAAAGGCCGCGCCTCACCACTCACATAAAATCAGATTGGCTTGAGACTCGGCACTTTGTGGGGCGGCGGTTCCACCCGGCACCTTGGCGGCCGCACTGCCGAATTTGACGTTGAGCATGAGGATGGGGATTAGCGTAACGGAACCGACTTTGATCGGCTCCCCTACGAGAGTTCTTACGTTGAGATCGTGACTCAGGCGCTGAGCCATGCCGTCAACGAGATCCGATGTGCCTGGCGGTTGGACAGGCTTGGCTTTTTGTTGCGGCGCATTTTGAGCCATTCCGAGAGTGCCGACCAACAGGAGAAGCATGATTGAGGGGACGATCTTCTTGGCCAAGGGGTACCTCCAATTTTGAACTCAGCACGAACAGAAGCGAATGGCGATCCGTGGCATGGCTGAAACCCGGAGCCATTATATTCCCGACGCCCCAATTCAATAGCCTCGTTCCTGACGCCGACGGCGTTCCGGTCATGGGATAATGCAATAGCCGCGCGAGTCGTTTGCAAAACCCTGCGCATCCAAATATGGTGACTGCCAACCAGGAACGCTTTTTCTTCGCACATTACGGACTTACGAACCACGATCTTGAGACCTATCTGGCCGCCGCGCTTTCAGCCGGTGGCGACTACGCCGACCTTTATTTCGAATACCTGACCTCGACCTCGCTGATGGTGGATGAATCGCTGGTGAAGTCCGCCTCGCAGGGGATTTCGGCGGGCTGCGGCGTACGCGTCGTCTCGGGCGAGCGCACCGGGTATGCCTACACGGACGATCTTTCTCCGCAGCGCATTCTGCACGCTGCCCGCACCGCGGCTTTGATTGCGAGCGCGCCGTCCAAAACGACAGTCGCCGGATTCCAGCAGAAGCCGGCCCGCAGCTTGTACCCCGTGGCGCTGCCTTCGGTGGACGCGGACATTACCGCCAAGGTTGAGCTGCTGATGCGCGCCGATCGCACCGCTCGCAGCTACGATCCGCGGATCAAGGAAGTACGCGCCAGCTATGCCGACGAATTGAGGACGATCCTGGTGGTCGGCTCGGACGGCACGTTTGCGGAAGACTCGCAGCCACTGGCGCGGGTGAATGTTTCCTGCATCGCGAAGACGGAGGCGACTTCGGGACGCGGCGGTTCTGGCGGCGGCGGACGGGTTGCGCTCGACTTCTTTTTTGGCGACAAGACTCCTGAGTTTTTTGCCAAAGAGGCCGCGCGCCAGGCGATCCTGCAACTTGACGCGCGCGAGGCTCCCGCCGGAGATATGGAAGTCGTCCTCGGCCCGGGATGGCCCGGCGTTCTGCTGCACGAGGCCGTGGGCCACGGATTAGAGGCCGATTTCAATCGCAAGAAGACGTTGGCATTCGCCGGGCTGATCGGCAAACGAGTGGCCAGCGAAAAATGCACCGTGGTTGACAACGGCACGATGCCGTGGCGGCGCGGGTCGTTAAACGTCGATGATGAAGGCCAGCCCACGCAGGAAACCGTGCTGATCGAGAATGGAATCCTGAAGGGATATCTCAGCGACAAACTCTCGTCGAAGTTGATGGGGCTTGCCGATACGGGCAACGGACGCCGCGAGAGCTATGAGCACATTCCGATGCCGCGCATGACTAACACCTACATGCTGGCGGGGCAAGACGATCCCGGAGACATTATTCGCTCGGTGAAGAATGGCGTTTACGCGGTGAATTTCGGCGGCGGACAGGTCGACATCACGAACGGCAAGTTTGTGTTCTCGGCGTCGGAAGCGTATCTGATCGAAAATGGACAGATCACGGCTCCGATCAAGGGCGCGACCCTGATCGGCAACGGGCCCGATGTGCTGACGCGGGTCTCGATGGTGGGCAACGATTTGAAGCTCGACGAAGGCGTCGGGACCTGCGGCAAGGATGGACAATCCGTTCCGGTCGGCGTCGGCATCCCGACAATTAAGATCGACCGCCTGACCGTCGGGGGAACTGGGAAGCGGGAGAGCGGCGGATTCATGCAGTAAGTTGTGTAGCGCGGACACTCTTGTCCGCGCAGGCCGTTTGCACGCTCCGGGACGCGGACAAGAGTGTCCGCGCTACACTTTTATGTCGATGACAACAACTCTAGAAACCAGCGAAACGACGCCCGTAACCGACCCCCGGCAGCTCGCCTCCGACCTAGTCCGTCGCGCGATGAAGGGCGGCGCTACGGCGGCGGAGTGCGTGGTCCGCGAAGGCGACGAATTTTCGACTCTGGTGCGGCTGGGCCAGGTCGAGACGCTGAAGGAATCCGGCGCGCGCGCCATCGGCGTGCGCGTCTTCTTCGGACAGCGCGCGGCCTCGACCTATTCGAGCGATTTTTCCGCCGCCGGCATCGAGCGCATGCTGAAGTCGGCGCTCGAACTGGCGAAGATCACCTCCGAAGACCCGAACGCGGGAATTCCCGAAGCCGACAAACTCGGATCGCTTCCCGGCGACCTCCATCTTTATCACGAGGACGTTTACTCGTTGCCCGGCCCCGAGCGCATTGCGTACGCGCGCCGCGCCGAAAAAGCCGCGCTTGACGCCGACCCACGCATCAAGAACTCCGAGGGCGGATCGTTCGACGCCGCGACCGGCAGAAAAGTGCTGGCCAATTCTCACGGCTTTGTCGGCGAATACCGGCGGTCGTACTGTTCGGTCGCGGTGGTGCCCATTGCGCAGGATGAGAACGGCGGCATGCAGCGCGATTACTGGTATTCGGTGGCGCGCAGCCTGGCGAAGCTCGACTCGGCGGAGCAGGTCGGAAGAGAAGCGGCGCGCCGCACCCTGCGACGCCTGGGCGCGCGCAAGGTGAAGACGGCGCATGTGCCGGTGGTGCTCGATCCCATGGTCGCAAACTCCATGCTCGAGCACATTTTCGAGGGCGTGAATGGCGACTCCGTCTATCGCGGAGCCTCGTTTCTGGCGGGCAAACTTGGGCAGACAATTGCGGGAGCGAACGTCACCGTCATCGACGACGGCACCATGCCGGGCGGCTTCGGCACCACGCCGTTCGATGGCGAAGGCATTCCCACGCGCCGCACGGTGGTGATTGAGAACGGAATCCTGAAGTCGTATCTGCTGAATACGTACACGGCAAAGAAGTTGGGCCTGGAGACCACGGCCAACGCGGCTCGCGGACTTGCCGGGACGCCCGGCATCGGACCGGGAAACTACTTCCTCGAACCGGGGACGAAAACGCCGAAGCAAATTATCGCGGAGATCAAAGACGGCCTCTATGTAACTGAATTTCTAGGTCACGGCGCCAACTTAGTGACCGGCGATTACTCGCGCGGAGCCTCTGGCATGTGGATCGTCAACGGCGAACTGGCCTATCCCGTCGAAGAGATCACGGTCGCCGGCAATCTGAAAGATATGTTTTGCAATATTTCGGAGATCGGCAGCGACCTGGAATTTCGCGGCAGCGTAGCCTCGCCCACCATCCGCATCGACGGGCTTACGGTAGGAGGAGAGTAAGAAGGCTCGCGTAGGGACAGCCGCCCTCGGCTGTCCAAGCGGAGCGCAGTCAGATCTGGCGCGGGAGTCTTCGCCCGCGAACTCTCGGATCGGCAACCTCAACTCCGGAATTAACCTGTTTTTAACATTCACCGTGTCATTCGCCGTTAACATTTCTCGCATGCCTGAGCAGCCATTACACATCGAAGATCTTCCCGGATCGCGGGAGGGAATCCGCATTCTGCGCCTTACCGGGCCATTAACGCTTCCCAATGTATTCGGCTTCCAGTCCAAGGTGCGCGCCGACAACTCGCGCGCGCTGATTCTGGACTTCACGGATGTCCCGCTGGCGGATTCGGCGGGGATTGGAGCTCTCGTCGGGGCCTATGTCACCCGGCAAAAGGACGGACGCAGCCTGGGACTGGTGGGCGTGAATCAGCGCATCCACCAGGCTCTGGAAATTACGCGGGTGGAGAGCTTCTTTCGTTTCTTCGGAACGGTGGCCGAGGCGGAACAGGCGGCGTAAGCTCTATCGGATTCAGAACGCTGTAATCTCCGGCAACTGCCGAGCTGCGCTCGGCTGGACAGCCGAGGGCGGCTATCGCTACGCGGACGGGCGAGACGCCCGTCGCTCCATTAACCCAGTCGTCGCCAAATAGAAAAGCGGCCTGTGCGGGCCGCCTTCTTTTTCCGAATTTTGGTGGTGGCTTAGACGCCTTTGACGTTCTCTGCCTGCCAGCCCTTGGGGCCTTTTACGACATCGAACTGAACCTGTTGACCTTCCTGCAGGCTGCGAAAACCGTTTGCCTGGATGGCGGAGAAGTGAACGAAAACGTCCTCGCCATTCTGGCGGCTGATAAAACCATAGCCCTTGGCATCGTTAAACCACTTTACTGTTCCTGTTTCCATGATGTTGCCGTGTTCCTTTTGTTGAAGTATGCGCCGGAACTCGCAGGATAGTACAGGCAGATCACGCTCAGGCAGGCCACGCTGTAGAGCAGGGTACTGCTGACGACCGCAAAGATCAAACGCACCTAGATTGTACATATTCGGGGTTAAATGGCTAGAAGATTCTGCGCTTACAGAGGTAACCGGTCCTTGGTCTGGAGAGGTACACATTTTCCCGACACCCTCCCAGAAATCCCGGCTTCACTCCTCCGTTTTTTTGTATCAAGCTGAAAAATAAGGCCCATCGCGGCAGGAGTTCGCTCCTGAGGGACCGGCTGTCATCAAGGGCTAGAGTGCCGCTGCCTGTTCTCGCCGCCGGGCCTGGATCTCGATATAGACGTTGATCAGGGAGACGGCAGCGGGCGTCACGCCGGGAATGCGCGAGGCTTGGCCTAGCGTCTGCGGGACGACCTTTCCGAGCTTCTCCTGCATTTCGCGCGACAACCCGCTGACTGCCCGGTAATCGAACCAATCGGGTATGCGGCGCTGCTCGGCCTTCTTCAGGCGATCGATGGCGCGCTGTTGCTGGTCGAGGTATCCGGCATACTTAATCTCAGTTTCGACCGACTTGAGTTCGTTGCGAATTTCGGACGGAAGACGCAAAGGAGAAACATTAACCGCAGAGGACGCCGAGTTCGCAGAGGAACTTCTTTCGAAAAACCTGGGCGCGAGATCCTGTAGAACCGGAGCGAGTTGTTCGATGGTAATTTCGGGTCGCTTCAGCAGTTGCGCTAGCGGCTGCCCAACCGCGGAAGAGAGATCTTGCGGACTCGTTCCGCTGGCGGCGGGAGCGGTCGAGCTGCTCCACCCCGTCAAGCCAACACCGGGCTTGACGGGGGCCCCGGTGCGCTCGACTGGACAGCCGGGGGCGGCTGTCCCTACGCGGACGGGCGAGGGCGCCCGTCCCTCCACTGGCAATTGCTGTCTGATTCGCTCCGCCATCGCTGCCGTCAACTTCGTCGTCTCCAGCAGTTGCTTCACTTCCTCCAGGCGCCGCTGCTTCGCCTCGAACTCCGACCATGCTTCATCGGAGATCAGGCCCACGCGCCTTCCATGCGGAGTGAGCCGACGGTCGGCATTGTCGATCCGCAGATGCAACCGGAACTCGGCCCGCGAAGTAAACATCCGGTACGGCTCGTTGGTGCCTTTCGAAATCAGGTCGTCGATCAAAATGGCGGTGTACGCTTCCGTGCGGTCGAGCACCAGCGGAGGCTCTTTCTTCACTTTCAGCGCGGCGTTGATTCCCGCCATGATGCCCTGGCACGCTGCTTCCTCGTACCCCGACGTCCCATTGATCTGCCCGGCGAGAAACAGCCCCGCAATCTTTTTTGTTTCCAGCGTGCGCCGAAGTTCCGTGGGATCGATCGAGTCGTACTCAATGGCGTAGCCGGGCCGCATCATCTCGGCGCTTTCAAGACCCGGAATCGACTTGAGAATCGCCAGCTGGACATCGATCGGCAGCGAAGTGCTCATGCCGTTGACGTAGATCTCATGCGTGTTCAGACCCTCAGGTTCCAAAAAAAGCTGGTGCGTCAGCTTATCGGGGAACTTGACGATCTTGTCTTCAATCGACGGACAATAACGCGGCCCGGTCGATTGAATCTGCCCGCTGTACATCGGCGAGCGATGCACGTTCTGGCGAATGATGCGGTGCGTTTCTTCGGTGGTAAAAGCAATGTAGCAGAGCACCTGCGAGTCGTGATGCAAAACGCGCCGGGTGCGAAAACTGAAAGGAGTCGGATCCACATCGCCCGGCTGGCGCTCGAAGCGCGACCAGTCAATGCTGCGCCCGTCGAGACGCGGAGGCGTCCCGGTCTTGAGCCGGCATCCGCGCAGGCCGAGCTTTTTGAGCGCTTCGCCGAGCAGAACAGCCGCCGGCTCTCCCGAACGTCCCGCCGGATACTGCTGCTCGCCGCAGTGGATCAGCCCGTTAAGAAAAGTCCCGGTCGTGATGATGACCGCGTCGGCGGAGACGCGGCGGCCGTCGCGCAGCAGGATGCCGCGAATGCAGTCGTTAGTCGTTAGTCGTTGGTCGTTCGCAGGTTCCGACGAGAGTTGTCGCTCTGCGCAAGGCGAGGGGTCTGGGTTCGCTAACGACTGACGACCAACGACCAACGACTGCCCTCTAACCAACGACAGCACGATCACATCCACCACTTCCGCCTGCTTGATTTTCAAGTTCGCCTGCGACTCGAGCACTTCGCGCATCTTCAGACGGTAAGCCTGCTTGTCGCATTGCGCCCGCGGCGACCAGACGGCGGGTCCACGCGAAGTATTGAGCAGGCGGAATTGGATTCCGACGGCGTCGGTGATTTCGCCCATGATGCCGCCGAGAGCATCCACTTCGCGCACCAGGTGCCCCTTGGCAATGCCGCCGATGGCCGGATTGCAAGACATCTGCGCAATCAGATCGACGTTCAACGTATAGAGAGCAGTCTTCAGCCCCATGCGGGCAGCCGCCATTGCGGCTTCGCATCCGGCATGGCCAGCGCCCACCACCACCACCTCGAAATGTTCGTCAAAGGGCTGCATGTGCGCTGGTTCAGGGCCCACAACGAGAGGGGATACTGCTTCTTTGATTGTAACAATGTTCTTTGCTTTGAGGGCCTTGCGGTCCTCAAGGAGCGTCCTTGTGATCCGCCGGTCCCGACCGTATAGTGGAAGAGTACCGAGGTTATTGTGGAAACGAAGAATATCGAAACGAAAGTATTTTTGTCTCTTTTGGACGAACGCATTCATCAATACGATTTGCTCTGTCATCCCTTTTACAAAGCCTGGTCGGCGGGCGAGCTGACGCGCGACGATCTCCGCGAATATGCCGAGGATTACTACCCTCACGTGGAGGCATTCCCGGGCTATCTGGCTCAGCTTGGCGTCCGGCTGGAAGAGGGCGAGCTGCGCCGCGCCGTTCTCGCCAACATGACCGATGAGAAGGGCGGCGAAGATTTTTTCGGCGAGCCGGAACGTTCCCACTCCGAACTGTGGCTCGACTTTGTGGCGGGCGTGGGCGGAGGCCGCGTTCCGAAACGGCGCCCAGTTGGGGAGGTTCGCAAGCTTATCTCCTGGTTTCAGCGGGTTGCCAGCGAGGGCACTCCGGAAGAGGCGCTGGCGGCTTTCTATGTCTACGAATCGCAGGTGCCGCGCCTGGCGCAAGAGAAGGATCGCGTCCTGCGTGAACGCTTCGGCGCCGACGAGAAGACCCGCGGCTATTTCACTTTGCACGCCAACGCCGATGTGCACCATGCGCAGGTGTGGCGCACACAACTGGAGAAGCGGGTCAAGGCCAATCCGGAAACGGCCCAAAAGGCGCTGGCTGCCGCCGAGAAAGCGGCCAAAGCTTTGTGGACCGTGCTGGATGGTTTCGAGGCGCGGCGGAAGGAACGGACGGCGGCCTTAGCCTCAAGCCGGAATTAAGAAGCCCGCCAGTAGAGACGGGGCAAGCTCCGTCTCTACGGGACTTCAGTTTTTCTCGTTCTAAGCAAAAATGGCCCGGCCCGTTCCCATTGGCGTGCGCGGCGAGGCGGCTGAAACCGTCGAGTTGAAGCACACGCTCATCGCGCATCATCCGGAGTTGCCACCCGTGTATTCGACTCCCGACATGATTCGGCTGATGGAAACGGCCTGCTTCCATGCTCTGCAACCGTATTGCGATGAGGGTGAAATTACGGTGGGGATCTCGATCCACGTCGAACACCGCGCGGCCAGCGGGATCGGAGTGCGAATTCACGCCGAGGCGGAACTGGAATCGTATGACGGCCGTTTCTATATCATGCGCGTCCGCGCCCACGATGGCACGCAGGAGATCGGCTGCGGTACGGTGGGGCGCGCCGTGGTGCACGTGCCAAGTTTCATCAAGCGCATGCGCGATAAAGCTCGCGGCAGTTGACCGCGCCTGAAACCAACCTGCCGGAAACCTCCCGTAGAGAAGATTGAAGAGAGAAGTTATGGGATTCCCGTCCAACCAGGCGATTCAGTTCCGGCAGCTCCATCGCGGTCCGGGCGTGCTCATCCTGCCGAACGCGTGGGATGTAGCCAGCGCCCGTATCTTCGAGGAGGCTGGCTTCCCCGCGATTGCAACCACCTCCGCAGGCATCGCTTTTTCGCTGGGTTATCCCGACGGCCAGCGCATTCCGCGCGAGGAAATGATGGCTCGCATCGGCCGCATCGCTCGCGCTTTGCATGTGCCGGTGACCGCGGACGTCGAATCGGGATATGGTTCCACTGCTGAAGATGCCGCCAGGACGACGCGCGAACTGATTCAGGCGGGAGTCGCCGGGATGAACCTGGAGGATGCGAGCGACCGACGGGACCAGCCCTTGATCGACTTGCAGCTAGCGGTGGAAAAGATCAGGGCGGCGCGCGAGGCTGCCATGCAACTGCGGGCGCAAATTGTGGTCAATGCTCGCACCGATGTGTTCCTGCTGCCGGGAGGCAATCCGGACGCGGACTATTCCGAAGCTGTGCGGCGGCTGGTGGCGTTTCGCGAAGCGGGCGCCGATTGCGTCTTCGCCCCCGGACTCAAGGATGCGGAGACGATTGGGCGGCTGGTGAAAGCCGTCGCGTGTCCACTGAACATTCTCGCCGTGCCGGGAACGCCCTCGATTCCGGAACTCGAAAAGCTGGGCGTGGCGCGCGTGAGCGTCGGATCGGGCCCCATGCGCGCGACCCTCGGGCTGCTGCGGCGACTGGCGGAGGAACTCAAGACCTCCGGAACGTACAGCGCGATGGAGGGAGCTGTGCCTTACGCCGAGGTGAACAAGCTGTTGGGCGGCTGAGGCGCAAAGAACGCCGTACGTGAGCTATGTTGTGACGCCGACGCTGCGGAGCTTCGCTCCGCGGGACAGCCGAGGGCGGCTGTCCCTACGTGAACCTTGCCGAATTAACCGTTGAGCAGACTCATCACGTGTTCCGGGTAGCGCATTCCCGCAGCCGCGCCGGAGGAAAAGACTTCGCTCAGGCGGCGCAGGTCATCCGGAGTCAGTTTCAAATCCACAGCCGCGGCGTTTTCCTCGAGATACTTGCGCCGCTTCGTGCCGGGGATGGGGACAATGTCGTCGCCCTGCGCCAGCACCCACGCCAGCGCCAATTGTGACGTCTGACATTTCTTTTCACGCGCGATCTCCTCAACTCTTTTCACGAGGTCCAGATTCTTCTGAAAGTTTTCGCCCTGGAAGCGCGGCGAGAAACGGCGATAATCGTCGGCCGACAGGTCTTCGAACTTCTTGAATTGGCCGGTAAGAAAGCCGCGTCCGAGCGGACTGTAGGCGACGAAGCCGATGCCGAGTTCGCGGCAGGCCTTCAGGATTTCATGTTCCGGGTCGCGCGTCCAAAGCGAATACTCCGTCTGCAGCGCCGCGATGGGATGCACCTTCGCCGCGCGCCGCAGAGTGTTGACCCCGGCTTCCGACAAGCCGATGTGGCGGATCTTGCCTTCCTTGACCAGCTCCGCCATGGCGCCAACCGTTTCCTCGATCGGAGTATTCGGATCGACGCGGTGCTGGTAGTAGAGGTCAATGTGCTCGACGCCCAGCCGCTTCAAACTTCCTTCGCAGGACTTCTTCACGTAGTCGGGCTTGCCGCTAACGCCGCGGATATTGGGGTTGCTGGCATCGCGGACAATGCCGAACTTTGTGGCCAGCACGATCTGGTCGCGCTTGCCCTTGATCGCGCGTCCGACGAGTTCTTCATTCTTGTACAGCCCGTACATGTCGGCGGTGTCGAGAAAAGTGATGCCGAGTTCGAGCGCGCGATGAATGGTCGCAATCGATTCGGCGTCGTCGCGCCCGGAGTAAAACTCCGACATGCCCATGCAGCCGAGGCCGAGGGCGGAAACTGTGAGACCGGAACGTCCAAGATTGCGGGTTTTCATGAGTGCTCCTTTTTGCGATCCGAATAGAGAATATTGAGCAAGGACAACGGTGTGTTCCAGCAGACTCGTTCTTATAGATGAGAATGTCGTCTTACCGGTTTCAAAAATCCATCTTCAGAAATCCTGCGCAGGTCAGCGAATCGCGATCAGCGGCTTGGCAGCGGTCCGCACTTCGCCGATTTCGACAGCGGCAACGCCAGCATGCTGCAGTGCGCGTGTGAGCGGGCCGGCATCTTCGGCGGAAACCGAGATCAGCAGGCCGCCGGCGGTTTGCGGGTCGAAGAGAAGCGTGCGGATGTCGGCGGGAACCGACTCATCGTAACCGACCAGGCATTCGGCGAAATCACGATTCGCTTTGAGGCCACCGGGAATGTAGCCGGCGCGGATGCAATCGAGCGCGCCTTCGAGCACAGCAATGTTGGCGGACTGGAAGACAAGGCTTACGTTCGATGCCAGCGCCATTTCGCGCGCGTGGCCGATCAGGCCGAAGCCGGTGACGTCGGTGAGGGCGTGGACGGCAAAGGCGTCGTCAGTCGTTGGTCGTTGGTCGTTGGGCTTGCAGGTCACTGCCGAGCTTTGCTCGGCTGGACGGGCGGGGTCGCCCGTCCCCACACGAGCAGTGGTGATCACCTCGGCTGCGGCCTTGTTCAGGGTTGTCATCGACTTCACGGCGGCGTCGATCCATTCCTGCCTGGCGACGCCTTTTTTGATCGCGGTCGAAATTACGCCCGTGCCCAGCGCCTTGGTGAACAGCAACCTATCGCCGGGCTGCGCGCCTTGATTGGCGAGCACGTGCTTGGGATGAACCACACCGGTGACCGAATAGCCGAATTTCGTTTCTTCATCGCGGATGCTGTGGCCGCCGACCACGGTGCATCCGGCCTCGATCATCTTCGACAAGCCGCCGGCAAGAATGCGCTCCAGGATGTTGAGATCGGCTTTATCGGGAAAGCAGACGAGGGCCAGCGCAGTCAGCGGCTTTCCACCCATGGCGTAGACATCGCTGAGCGCGTTGGTCGCGGCGATCTGGCCGAAGGTGTAGGGATCGTCCACGATGGGCGTGAAAAAATCCACGGTCTGCACGAGCGCCGTCTCGGACGTGAGCAGATACACGCCGGCGTCGTCGGCGTGATCGAAGCCGACTAGCACATTCGGGTCCTGTTGCCGGGCTAATTTCCCAAGCACCGTGTCCAGCGCCGCCGGACTCAGCTTGGACGCTCAACCCGCAGCTTTGACAGACTCCGTGAGACGGAATGGTTTTACGTCAGGCACGAGGCCATTGTAACGGAGGGAAAGGAAGGCAGAAGTAAGAAGTCAAATTGAAGAAGTAGAGGCCTCTGCATTTACCTGTCCCGCCCGCATAACAGGTTGTACTTCTGCAATCTGACTTTTGCCTTCTTACTTCACGGTGACCTGCGTGATCTGCAGATCGGGATAGGCGTGGTTCCACTGCGCGGAGATGTTCTCGAAGGTCAGGCGGAAAGGTTCGCTCTGGCCGGGCGCGAGCGGCGACAAGCTGAGGTCGACGGCTTCGTCGTACGGTCCGCCAGTGCGTAGAACGTGGATGGGAAGTTCCTCGCGCTGGGCCGTCTGTCCCATGTCGTCCTTGAACGTGATCTGCGCCACGGCGTGGATGACGGTCTTATCCCCAATGTTGGTGATGGAGCCATCGAGATAGCTGACGGTGGCGCCCACAAAATTCTGCGCGGCGCTGGTCTTCAGGTCCGAGAATTTCAGGTACGCGGCATAGGCTGGAGGTGGGGCGGGCTTTTTCTGCTCGGCGCGAAAAATCAGCGCGAGAATGCCGACCACTATTCCTACGATGACGATGCCGACGAGAATCGGACGCAGGCTGGACTCTTCCGGCTCCGTCGTGGGATTCGCGTTCGGGTGGATCAAGCTGCCCATGGCGGGATTGTACTACCGGCGACGTGCTTAGGATGATGGCGCTGGAGGCGAGGCCGAGCTGCGCTCGGCTGGGACAGCCGAGGGCGGCTGTCCCTACGCAACCTAGCGGGCGCCCACGCCGGAAGACGAGGTGGCGTTCCCATGGCCGCGAGTCGCTCACACGGTAGTTGTTGTATTCAATCGTCAGCGTGGCGCGCCCCCCGAGCCGGATGTAGCTGACCGACTGGTTGCGCCGGGGAAGCCAGAAATCCTGCACCTTCATGTACTCGTGATGAATTTCATTCTTCTTCGTCCAGAAGGAAGGATTCTGGGCCGGCTCGGCGTCAATCCGGGTCACAGCGAAGTCGGTTCCGTCGACCCACACTTTGCCGTGATAGACGTACTTGCTTTTCACCTTCGGGTAGACGGCAAGCACGTATTGGCCGCCCTTGTCCAAAGAATTAACGCCCGAAGAATTGACGTCCGAGGGCTCGAAGCCGATCAGCGCGAAATCGTAGTTGTCGCGGTTCAGCAGCGTGCGGGCATGCATTTCCGGCTCGCCGGCTTCCCTTTCGCTCTCCAGCAACCGTTTGAACACACGATCGATGATCAGTTTCGATCCCTTTTGGGAGACGACTCTAAAGTTCTTGGTGGAAGGACTGTCATACGTGGCCTCGACGATCATTTCGGCGTCGCGATCACTCGGGAATCCGCGATAGGAAAGGTGATACACGCGAGTGGATTCGTAGTGGCGCAGAGCCTGCGCCCGTTCTGCATCTTTGCGGACGAGATTGTCCACGACCTGGTCGACCGAGAGTGGCGCCGTAGTGATGGAAGGCGGGAGGGGGCTGGAATCAGCAGCGGCCCCGAACGCGCCCACCAGTGCAACCGCCAGGAAAAAGAAAAGTCTGGTCGAGCTTTGGACCGAGATCTGGACCGAGATCTGGATCGAGCTTCGGATTGAACTCTGGATGGAACTCAAGAACCTGCGCATGCATCATCCGTCGAACGGGCTTAGCTTACCACCATATGCTGGGCGTCCCCGAGTGTGGGGGGCTCAGACCGCGGAGCGGCTGCCCTGCGGAGATCTCGGCGCCAGCATTTCGGCAACCGCGCAGATTTCTCAGTCAGACTGGACGATTTCACCCACTTTCAAGAAGTGCGCCGTAATGCCCAGGGAATGTTTTCAATTACTTGCGGAAAAGAACAAACGGGCGGATAATTGCTCGGACATAAGGCGCACCAAGGAGCCCTCCCCCATGCGGTTTCGCGCGAGCGACGGGTACGACGTTCATCGTAACTGGGTTGCGATCTTCTCCTACGCCGCGTCGCTGGCTCTCAGCCTGGCAATTTGGGGGGGCGTACTCCGGGCCGTGGGACACTTGGTGAAGTAAGTTCTCCTACCGGTCGTTCTCTTACCGATCGTTCTCCTACCGTCGTCTCCTACCGGTCGTTCTCTTACCGATCGTTCTCTTACCGATCATAGTGCAGCAGCGAGAAAACGTCGTACTTCGCCAGTTTCTCGCGCCCCTTCAGGAAGTCAAGTTCGACCACAAACGCCAGTCCCGCAATTTCTGCGCCCAAGCCGCTGGCCAACTCCGCAGTCGCGGCAGCCGTTCCGCCGGTGGCCAGCAGGTCGTCCACGATCAGAACGCGCTGACCTTTGCTGATGGCATCTCTGTGGACCTCCAGCGCGTTGCTGCCGTACTCGAGTTCGTAGCTGACCTTGACCGTTTCGGCGGGCAGCTTTCCCGGCTTGCGGACAGGAACGAATCCTGCATTCAGCCGGTAGGCGAGCGCTGGACCAAAGATAAATCCGCGAGCCTCCATGCCCAGCACCAGGTCGATCTCTTTGCCGATATAGTTTGCCGAGAGCGCGTCAATCAGCCGCGCGAAGCCGAGTTTGTCCTTAAGCAGAGTGGTGATGTCATAGAACAGGATGCCTTTTTTCGGGAAGTCGGGCACCTCCCGGATCAGCTTTTTCAATTCGTTGCAATCGACTGGTTCAGTCGGCATCTCGGTTGACATCGTAAAGTTAAGCTCCTCGAACTTGAAATGAACTGAGTCCCGCGACCGGCTCAGCCTCGGATACTTCCACGTCATCTACGCGCGCCGCGCGCGGGCCTTCGCGCAACCGCGAGTGCAATCCCGCCAACTGCTCGCGCGTTCCCATGGCCAGCACTTCGACGCTGCCATCGTGATTGTTGCGGACCCATCCTGCAATTTTCAGGATGTGAGCCTCGCGTTCGACGAACCAGCGAAAGCCGACGCCTTGGACACGTCCGCGCACAACAAAACGGCGAGCCAGCGCGCGAGATTGATCGTTTGTGGAAGCCATCGCTCGATTGAAGAGGTCAGAGGTCAGATTGCAGAGGTGGAAACCCCAGCAGCCGGAGGATCTACCTCTGCAATCTGACCTCTAACCTCTGACCTACGCTTAACCTCTGACCTTACTGCGCCCGCGACAAGTACGTCCCTTCCGCCGTGTCTACTTTAATTTTCTCGCCTTCGTTGATGAACGGCGGCACCTGCACGATGAGGCCGGTTTCGGTCTTCGCCGGCTTGGTCACGCTCGATGCGGTTGCGCTCTTCAGGCCGGGCTCGACTTCCGTCACGGTCAATACCACCGTCTGCGGCAACTCAATACCCACGGCCTTGCCATCGAAAAACTCGACCTTGATCTGGAGGTTCGACGTCAGGTAATCGACGGCGTCGCCGAGGATCTCGCGGGTCAGGTGGGTCTGCTCGTAGTTGGACGTGTCCATGAAGTAATAGCTGTCGCCATCGGCGTACAGGAATTCCATGTTGACTTCATCGACGTTGACCTTCTCGATCGGGTCGGGCGAGCGGAAACGGTGTTCGAACATGGCGCCGGTGCGCAGGTTGCGGAGCTTGGCCTGGATGAAGGCGCGCAGGTTGCCCGGGGTGCGGTGCTCGACGCTGAACACGGAATGCAAGTCATTGTTGTGCTTGATGATCATGCCGGGACGGAGCTGGGTCGCTGGAATCGACATTGCTGGTCTACATCTCCTTCACTCTGCTAGGAATTCTGGACAGCGGGGCAGGTCCGGGGTCCCCAGCGGGCCCGCTTTTGGCCTGCTGGCGTGGAGCTCGCCGGGGCTTCCGCCGCACTTAGAATTAACACTTCATTTTACACAGGCGGAGAGGGTTCTGGGAACCGGGCCTGCGGGGAATTTGTAATTGGTAATTTGCAATTGGCAATTTAAGCTCCAGGGCTCGCCAGATTTTCAATTACCAATTACAAATCGCAAATTACCAATTCAATATTCGGGTCTAGAATGGAGATTGGTCAGGAGGTTCGTATGCGCATTGGAAAATACGAGAGTTCGGACGGTACGGCCGGCACAGCAATTACTTTTCTGCTGATCGGGCTTGGCGTGGGCGCCGCCCTTGGTCTGTTGCTCGCTCCGAAGACTGGGCGACAGCTGCGGAAAGACCTGCGGCGCTCCTGCGATGACGCTCTGGAAACCGTCTCCGACTGGACGGACGAAGCGAAAGGCCGTTTCGAGAAAGCGGTCGAAAAAGGCGCCGATTTCGCCGACGAACTGCGGACCAAAGCGGAGCCGCTGAGCGATTTGCTGCGCCGCCCATAAATTGGCGCCAAGCTCGCGGACGAGATCATCACCGGTTGCGAATGCATGGCTTGTGTCTCGCTCACGCCCGGTAGTCGTTGGTCGATAGTCGGGTCGATAGTCGTTAGCAAACCCGCCATCCACGAACGGTGACGCTCCCGGGTTACGGTTCGGGCGGAGTTTCTTCCTCAAGCGTGCGCCTCTTCTTGTGCACATTGCGGATCACAACGCCCACCGAGAAGCGGAAGTTATCCTGCTTCTGCTTGCCGAGCAGCGGAAACGCGGTGCCGGTCTGCAAGTAATCGGCCTTGAACCGCAACGCGAACCGCGGATTGATTTTGCGGTCGAGGCCGGCGCCGGCCACGAACGCCCGGCCAGTGCCGACTTCCGTGAAGCTTTGCCCCTGAGCGCTCGCCTCGCCCCGGGTGCCCTGATGTCCGTACAGGAGCTCGCCAAACGGCGTCCAGCGTTCATACTTGCGGCGGGAAAATTGCGCCCCAAACAGAACGTTGTACTCTCGAGTCGTCGCGCCGAATGTGGGCGACAACGTCGGACAGAATGGCGGGCAGGTCGGAAATGGCGCCGGTACGGCCACCGGGATCTTGGAGGTTCCGAAAAATTCGCCACCCTCCACTACGATCCCCAGCCAGCGAGTCAGGTTCAGACCCAACGAAGCATCCCATCCGGGCAATCCCGCCCAGTGTCCGGCGTTGAAAAGACCGGCCTCGGCGTATGATCCGCCACCAAAGAATTCGAAGCGCGGAAACTGCGGCCCGCGCACGGGGTTGGCGGTTGGAGTTGGAGTTGTAATCGGAGTTGCCGCGGGGGTTGAAGCTGGGGCCTGGGCTTGATCTGTAGTGGGAGCCGGAGTGGGGGCCTGCGCCCACGACATCACACACAGCGCCGCCACACCGGCCAAAACTCCCAGGTATTTCCTCACGATTCCTCCTTGAAATGCAGTTGCCAGTTGCCAGTACCCAGTTGCCAGTCCGGCAACCACCCGCCCTCTGCCTTAGCCCGAAGTCTAGTAGGCGGGGAACACCGTCTCCCGTTTCGAAACTGGCTACTGGCAACTGGCAACTGGTTCTATTGGATGCGTCCGACAAACTATTGAGTATACCGTGCCTGGCCGGTGGAGAGCCGGGCGTCCCTTCGACAAGCTCAGGGCAGGCTCTCGCCCGTCAGCCTGCTCGGCCAGGACGGGCGAGACGCCCGTCGCTCCATCCTTCTGGCGACTCGGTACAATGGTTGAAATTTATGGAATTCAAACTGACGGAAAACGAAGCCCGCGTGCTGGGGTCGCTGATCGAAAAGGACATCACTACGCCGGAGTACTATCCGCTCTCGCTGAACGCGCTGGTGAATGCGTGCAACCAGAAGTCGAATCGCGATCCGGTGATGCAGTTGGACGAAGACGCGGTGCGCGGCGCGCTGGAAGGTCTCGAGGAGCAGCGCATGGCTGGACCCGCTCGCGGCGCCGACAGCCGCGTGACCAAGTACGAGCAACGGTTGCAGGAGGTGTTTAACTTCACGCGGGCGGAGATTGCGGTGCTGTGCGTGCTCCTGCTGCGCGGTCCACAGACGCCGGGCGAGTTGCGCGGACGCGCCGAGCGCATGCACCGCTTCGAAGCGCTGGAGGATGTGCAATCGGCATTGCAGAAGCTGATGCAGCGCGAACCGCCGCTGGCGAAAGTGCTGCCACGGCGGCCGGGAATGAAGGAAGCTCGATATGCACATCTGTTTGCCGGGGATGTGGTGGAAGCGGAAGCGCCGGGGCAAGCCGGCACGGTGACTGAGCGCAACCCGGCGGATGCGGAGGGCATCGCGCGGTTGGAAGAAGAAATGGCTGCATTGCGGAGAGAGGTCGCGGACGTGAAGGACCAGTTGGAGAGATTCCGCAAGCAGTTTGAGTGAATCTCACCGCCGAGACGCCAAGCGCGCCAAGAGAACCCAACTGCGGGCAGCCCCGTCTCTATTTACGGCAATCGCCGCTTCCCAGAGAAAACGAAGGGAGCAAGAGTAACCGGTCCAAGTACAACTTCCGTAATGGCCCTTTTGGACAGGGGCTAAGCCCTTTCGAAACCTATGCAACCCGGCAAAAGCCCGTCAGAATGGGGTTTTAGAGGAGTTCATCCCCTGGGACTCATGCCTACTTCGATCGGTACCGCTCTCGCCCCGCAACCCGTCCATCGAAAGACCGCTGCGCGCGTCGCCCTGTTTGACCTGCCCGAGTTGTCTGCGCAGGTGGTAACGGAGTGTTTCCGCCAGTCTGGAATCGAAACGGTTTTGGTTGCGCGCGAACACGCCGATCGACTGCAACGGGAAAAGTTCGAGGCCTGCGTTTTGTCTCTGGGAGAAGCAGCCGGCAGCATCATCGAAATGGCGCGAGGATCGGCTTCGAACAGCCGGATCATCATCTACGGACTGGGCGGGACCGCGCAGGATGCCATGCGTTATTCGAAGTTGTGCCTCAACGCCGTATTTCACGAACCGTTGGAGCGGTCGGCGGCGATGAAGCTGGTGCGGTCGACTCGAATGCTGGTGCTGCATGAATTCCGCCGCTACGTGCGTATTCCGGTCATGACGGAGGTTGGGATCGTGATGGCCGACGGTGGCCGCATAACCGCCACCAGCCAGGAGATCAGTTCGGGGGGTATGTCGCTCAAGGGCAATCACGTACCCGAACTGGGAAGTCTGGTGGAAGTGTCGTTTTCTTTGCTGACGCTGCCGCGCGTCTGGGTGCGCGGGCTGGTCACGTGGAAGAAACCGAACAAGAGCTTCGGCATTCGCTTTGACGTGACCGACGAGCGGCGGCAACGGCTGAAAGAGTGGATCGTGGCCTATCTGGAAGCGTAGGAAGCCCGCTCTCAGCTTTCAGTTGTCAGTTCTCAGTCAAACCTTCTTTCCCGGCTACAATGATCGGCGTGAGCTCTTCTTCCGCCGCAGTTGAACCTCAGCAACCCGCGCCTTTCGAAACGCGCCGATTCTCGCTGCGGCAGAAAATTCTTTTGTGGCTCATCAGTTGGGCAAGCTATCTGGCGATTTCGCTGATCGGCCCGACTCTCCGCTATTCCATCTCCTGGGAGGAGCCGGCTTCGCCTCCGGACGCGACTTACGAAAAATCGGTGATCTACTCCTTCTGGCACCGGGCCGTGTTCGCCAGCGCCTGGTTATGGAGAAAGACCGGCATTGCAGTGATGGTGAGCCGCAGCTTTGATGGCGAATACATCGCTCGGACCATTGAAAAACTCGGCTTCGTCGCGGTGCGTGGATCAAGCAGCCGCGGCGGCGCGCAAGCCCTGCTGGGCTTGCGAAGCCAACTGGAACAGGGCAACCTGGTGGCGTTTACGATTGACGGTCCGCGCGGACCGAAATACGTGGCCAAGCCGGGCCCGGTGCTGCTGTCGCGCGCCAGCGCTTTGCCCATGGCGGCGTTCTATGTGGCGCTCAGCGATGCCTGGGTGCTGAACACCTGGGATGCGCTGATGATCCCGAAGCCATTTTCGAAGGCGCTGGTGCGCTTCAGCGCCAAGATGCGAGTTCCCGCCGATGCCGACGACGCGCAGATGGCGGAGTTTCACCGGCAGTTGCAGGCTGCGCTCGAACGCGTCACCCGGTTCGCCGAGGAGCACGTTGCGCAAGTAGGATCGGCGGAGTTTCCCGTCATCAAGAGCTAGCAAGTGGAGAGCCGGGCGTCCCCGCCCGGCCGCCCGACTGGACGGGCGCGACGCCCGTCGCTCCACTCGCGTTTGACTTTGTATCGGCCTGCCCAGTAGATTTGCGGGGCTGCTGTTTTTGTTCTTTCTCAAAATTAGGTTCGCGCATGATCGTAGGCCAGCGGCTCGCTGGCGCTATGGGAAGCGGGTGCAAATCCCGCGCTGCCGCGCAACTGTAAGCGAGGACAACGCAACCGGTCACTGGGGCTGCCTAGAACGGACAACCTGGGAAGGCCGATTGTAGTAGCCGGATGCTGGGCTAAAGCTCATTGGAGCGAAAGCTCACATCCTGACTCGCAAGCCAGGAGACCGGCGTGAACCGTCCCCCACCACCCTTTCGCGTGATAAAGGAGACGTGACATGCGGTTTTCCCGTGTATTCGCTGGTGTATTTTTTCTGTTGTTCATCTTTCTGTCCATCGCTTCCGCCGAAATCAAAATTAAAGTGGTCGATCCTCAAGACGCCGTCGTCGCTGGCGCCGAGGTGCAATTGCTCAAGCTGGGGAAGTCCGTTCCCGCGGCCGTGCAAAGCACGTCCGCCGAAGGGCTCGCGATTTTTCGTGAGGCGGCATCCAGCTCTTATCGTGTCCAGGTGTTGGCTCCGGGCTTCGCGGCAGAAATGGCGACACTAGATCTTTCCCCAACTGCTGAAATCATCACCATCAAACTCCGATTGGCGACGGCGGCGGAAACCGTGGTGGTGACCGCGACTCGCACCCCAGTTCCAAGCCAGGCCGCGGGCGCTGACGTTGACACTCTGAGCAGCCAGCAGTTGGAAGTAATGCAGCCGATTGCCGCGGACGACGCCATGCGTTTTCTGCCGGGCGCGGTCGTGAATACTGCGGGGCAACGCGGCGGAATCTCGTCTCTCTTTGTTCGCGGCGGCGAGTCCACTTACAACAAAGTAATCGTCGATGGGGTTGCCATCGATAACCCGGGCGAAACGTTCGACTTTGGCACCCTGCCCCTGGCGCAAGCGGACCGTGTGGAATTTGTGCGGGGCGCGCAGAGCACTTTGTACGGCTCCGATGCCATGACCAGCGTGGTGCAGGTGTGGACGCGCACCGGAAGCACTCCGGTCCCTGAACTCCGCTTTGGCGCCGATGGAGGAAATTTCGGAACGGCCAACGGCTACGCGTCTCTGGCCGGCGCCCACGGACGCTTCGACTATAACTTTTTCGGCGACCAGTTCAACAGCAACGGGCAGGGCGTGAACGCTGCTTACTCGGATTCGCTCGCGGGCGCGAATGTCGGAGTTGCAATCACCGATCAAGGTCGGATTGCGAGTGCGTTTCCGCCACTCCAACAGCCATACCGGCGTTCCGGGGGAGTGGAATTTCAATGGCTACGATCCGCTTTTGGAGTGATGCAGCCCTTGCAGCCCGATCCCAGCGAATGGTCGCACCAGAATAATCTCCTGGGAAGTGTGGAACTTACCGTGGGCGCGCCTTCGGGATGGCAGCACCGATTCACCGGCTTCGACTCCCTCTACCGCTACACCGACGTGAATCGGAACAGCAGTCCTGCCAGCTACGACTCCTATCCGGATCGCTACGACTCCCACGACAACCGCGTGGGATTCGAATATCAGGGCGATTACTCGGAGCGAACCTGGGCGCACAGCACCTTTGGATATCGTATCGAAAATGAGAACGGTGTTATTTCCGATCTGGATTCCCCTCCTGCCGCGCCCGGCCAGCGTTTGGGTCAGGATGCATACCTGCAACAGCAGTTCACGCTGGGCAGGCTCTCGGCCATCGCGGGCGGACGTTTCGTTCACAGCAGCGCATATGGCAATACCGGCGTGCCGCGGGTTGCGCTGACTTTGCTGGCGTTGCGCGGCGGAGACTTGCTTTCTGGAACGCGCTTGCGTTTTTCCTATGCCACCGGATTTATGGAACCCGCGCTTTACCAGGTCTTTGGCGAGACTGGGTATGGCTACGCCTCGAACCGTAACCTGTTACCTGAGCGCACTCGATCCTTTGAGGCCGGATTCGAGCAGAGACTGTTGGCGGGGCGTTGGGCCTTGAACGCAACTTACTTCAATAATCTTTTCCATGATCGGATCGAGGCCCTACCCAATAAGACGGGCGAATACCAGTTTTTCAACGTGGAACAATCTTTCGCTCACGGCGCCGAAGTTGAGCTGCAAGGAAGAATCCGATCGGGATTGTCGCTGACCATGGCCTATACCTATACCTCGACCGAGATACTTGATAATCCTGTGTGTACGCAGGCAACCCCGTGTTATTTTCCGTACGCTCCGGGAGATCCCTTGCTCCGTCGCCCCAAGCATGCGGCAACCACGCTCCTCAGCTATCTGGGCACGCGATGGGGCGTGAATCTGGGAGGGAGCTTCGTGGGGCGTCGCCCAGACGACGACTTTGACGGCCTCAACATTTTCCACGCCGCCGGTTACGCGCGCGTCGATCTCGGCGGATGGTATGCGATCAATTCGCGAATTACGGCATACGCGAATGTCGCGAACGCACTCAACGATCACTACAACGAAGTGGTGGGATATCCGGCGCTGACGGCCAACTTTCGCGCGGGCCTAAGGTTTCGAATCGGAGGGGAGTAAGTCTACTGGCGGCGGCCGGCCGTCTGTTTCGGCTCGCGGTTCGATTGCAGGTCGGATTGCAGATCGTCGGATTGCAGATCGTCCGCTGCCACCGGCCTGCGGGGCGAAGTCGGGATTTCCTCCGCCGTTGTAGCGGTGGCGTACCTCGTGGAGTTTCTCCAGTTCTTTTTCACCGAGCGGCTGCTCGTTGCCGAGCAGGTGCGTGACCAGAGCGATCTTCGCGAAGTGCTCCACGGTTTCCATCTTCATGTAGGCACTTTCGAGCGAGGACCCAAACGTCACCACCCCGTGATTCGCCATCAGGATGGCGTCATGGTGCGGAATCAGCGGCTCCAGAGCATCGGTCAGCTCGGGCGTCCCCGGAGTGCCGTAGCGGGCCAGCGGGATCGAACCCAGTCCGACGACGACCTCGCACACCAGCGGACGGTTCAGATCGTAACCGGAAGCGGCAAACCCGGTGGCAGTCGGCGGGTGCGCGTGGACGATGCCATTTACGTCGGGGCGCAGGCGATAGATCAGCAGGTGCATGCCGATTTCGGTCGAAACGCTGCGCTGGCCGACGAGGCGTTTTCCGTCCATGTCCACAATCACCATGTCGGACGCGCGCATCCTGCCCTTGCTTATACAGGTGGGAGTTACCAGCAGCCGGGTGTCGTCGAGACGGACGGACAGATTTCCGTCGGTGGCGGCAACAAATCTGTTTCCGTGCAGCAGGCGGCCGAACTGCACAATCTCGAGACGATGCTGGCGATCGCTGGCCATTGCGGTCATGGTACAGCACGCCTCGGAAACCTTACAACCACTAGCTGGTCAAAATATGTAAAAGCTGGTGGAGAGCCGCCCGTCCCTCCACCGTTCGGCCTTGGGATCTGCCCCTCAAACCCTATAATCTCCTCGATGCTCGTCTCCGACTTCCAGTACGATCTGCCGCCCGAACGCATTGCGCAGGAGCCGTTGGCGGACCGCGCCGGATCGCGCCTGCTGCACCTGAATCGGCTCAGCGTCGATCGGCCTGGGAGTTGGCAAGAGTCAAGGTTGGGAAGATCGAAGCTTTCGCGAATTCCCCGACTTGCTGCGGTCCGACGACCTGCTGGTCGTGAACAATACGCGGGTGTTCCCAGCCCGGCTCTACGGCCACCGGAGCGGACAACGGGCCCAGCCTCTGAGCCCGCACAATCCGGCGGCCCGAGATTTTCTGCGCGGGCGCATCGAAGTTCTGCTGACACGCCAGGTGGCGGAAGATCCGAATGAGTGGGAATGCCTGGTGCGGCCCGGGCGGAAGATCGGGGTCGGGGAAAAACTCTACTTTAGCGATCCCCCCGCCGATCCACTTAAGAACGCCCCACCCGCACTGGAAGCCGAGGTCACCGAACGCGGCAGCTTCGGGGAACGGCGCATCCGGTTTGCCCCGGTCACCGATTTCTTTGCCCGCGTCGAGCGCATTGGACACGTGCCGCTTCCGCCCTACATCGACAGGAACGACCGGGCGACGGACCGCGATCGCTACCAGACTGTGTACGCCCAGGCGGCGGGGCCAATGGCAAGATCGGTGGCTGCGCCCACGGCCGGTCTGCACTTCACGCCGGAGATCCTGGAGCGGATTCGTGGACGCGGGATTGAAATTGCCGAGATCACGCTGCACGTAGGACTGGGCACATTTCAGCCGGTGCGAGTAGAAAAAGTGGAGGATCACAAACTGCATCGAGAGTGGTACGAGATTCCAGCCGAGGCGGCGCAAGCCATCAATCGGGCGAAGGCCGAGAGGCGGCGCGTGGTGGCCGTGGGCACCACCACGGTCCGCACCCTTGAATACGCCGCGGGGCTTGAAGAGAAACGAACTGGCGAAAATCGGGTAGAAGCCGGGCAAGGCGAGGCGGACACGTTTATCTATCCCGGCTATCGCTTTCGCATCGTAGACGCGCTGCTGACAAACTTTCATCTGCCGCAATCCACCCTGCTGATGCTCGTGTGCGCCCTGGGCGGGAAGGAACTGGTAATGGGCGCCTACCGGCACGCGGTCGAAGCCGGATACCGCTTCTACTCCTATGGCGATTGCATGTTCGTGGAGTAACGCCGTGTAAGTGGAGCGACGGGCGTCTCCGCCCGTCCCCCCTATGGATGAGTAAGCAACCCTGTGATCCGAAAGTATGTAAACTGATTTCAAGTTGATCCAGTACAACATGCGTTGCGCCCTATTCACGATCGTAGTGATTGCCCAGAGCCTTCTCGTCACAGCGCAAACGCAGCCCAAAGCTGCGCCCATTGCCAAGCCCGCCGCCGCTCCCACCGAAGACGCGCAGCTCTACCGCAACGCCACTTTCGCATTCCGCTATCAGATTCCCTACGGCTGGGTCGATCGCACCAAGGAGATGCAAGAGGGAAACGAGGCCGGCAAGTCAGAACTCCTGCTCGCGGTTTTCGAGCGTCCGCCCGAAGCCACCGGAGACACGGTCAACTCCGCGGTCGTGATCGCTTCCGAGAGCGCAGCGTCCTATCCCGGCCTCAAGAAAGCCGAAGACTACCTCGGCCCGCTAACCGAACTAGCGACCGCCAAAGGCTTCAAGCCCGAAGGCGAGCCGTACGCGCTGACGGTCGAATCGCGGCAACTCGTGCGCGCCGATTTTGTCAAGCCGCTCGCCGTTAGGACGGCAACGATAAACTCACCATGCGCCAGTGCACGCTCGTCCTGCTCGCGAAGGGACAGATCGTCTCGTTCACCTTCATCGCCGGCAGCGAAGATGAGCTCGACGACCTGATGGATGGCCTCCATTTCGGCCCCGCAAAACCGTCCACTCACTAAAGGTCGTGGAGTCCAAGCCGAGCGCAGCTCGGCAGGTTGCCTGTGGTCACAGCAACTCTGGATTCGCTGTAGAGTTCCGTCCGCTGTGGGCGTTCCGCACCACACGCCAAACCACGTCCCTAAGAGCAACAAAAAGCGCCGTTTATGGTCCCGATTCCAGCCTCAAAATCAGCGTCTTTTATGTTAAAATACATAGAGCTTTGGTGACAGCTAAATAGCAGAAAATTCAATAAGTTGAGCTCACCCGAGCAGCCCCGGAATCGTCCCTCCAGCCAGGTGTCCGATCCCGGCTTTCTCCACGGAGCAGAATGGCCACCAAAGAATTGCAAGCCGAACTCGTCGATGGCAAGAACCTCGACGCCAAGAACAAGAACGGCAAAGCGCCCAACGGAGACTACACCGCCGACTCGATCAAAGTCCTCGGCGGCATGGAAGCGGTGCGCAAACGTCCCGCCATGTACATCGGTTCGACCGGCGAACTTGGTCTGCATCACCTGGTCTACGAAGTCGTCGATAACTCGGTCGACGAAGCGCTAGCCGGTTACGCCGACAAGATCGAAGTCACCATCCATCTCGACAACTCCATCACCGTAGTCGACAACGGCCGCGGCATTCCCGTCGACAACATGGACATCGACGGCGAAAAAATCCCCGCCGCGCAGGTCGTGATGACCACGCTGCACGCGGGCGGCAAGTTCGACAGCAACTCCTACAAAGTTTCCGGCGGATTGCACGGCGTCGGCGTGAGCTGCGTCAACGCGCTCAGCGAAGAACTCGATCTCGAAATCTGGCGCGACGGTTTCACCTGGGAGCAGACGTACTCGAAGGGCGAGCCCACCAGCAAGCTGAAAAAGGCCGGTGAGAGCAAGAAGCGCGGCACTAACGTTCACTTTCTGCCCGACAAAACTATTTTCACTGGCGCCATCGAATACAACTTCGATACGCTCTCGCAGCGCCTGCGCGAACTCGCGTTCCTCAACAAAGGCCTGCTCATCACGCTCACCGACGAGCGCCAGACCGATTCGAAGACCGGACGAAGCCAAGCACACCGAGTTCAAATACACACGGCGGCATCGCCGAGTTCATCAAGCATCTGAACCGCGGCAAGTCAGTCCTGCACGACAAGCCGATCTACATGGAAGCGGAGCAACGACAGCGTGCACATCGAAATCGGCCTCCAGTACAACGATGCCTATTCGGAATCCGTTTTCAGTTTTGCCAATAACATCAACACCGTCGATGGCGGCACGCATCTCTCCGGTTTCCGCACCTCGCTAACCCGCACCATCAACTATGCCGGTCAGCAGATGGGCCTGTTCAAAGACGTAAAAGAAAATCTCACTGGAGACGATGTCCGCGAAGGCCTGGTCGCCGTGATCAGCGTCAAGCTGCCGCAGCCGCAGTTCGAAGGTCAGACCAAAGGCAAGCTGAATTCCGACATCGCCGGCATAGTGCAGGCCGTAGTCAACGAAAAGCTGGGCGCATTCTTTGAGCAGAACACCGCCGTCGCCCGCAAGATTATCAACAAAGCAATCGACGCCGCCCGCGCCCGCGAAGCCGCCCGCAAAGCCCGCGACCTCACCCGCCGCAAAGGCGCGCTCGATGGCGGAGGACTTCCCGGCAAATTAGCCGACTGCTGCGAGCGCGATCCCAACCGCTGCGAACTTTTTCTGGTAGAAGGAGAATCCGCAGGCGGCACCGCCAAACAGGGCCGCGACCGCCGCTTCCAAGCCATCCTCCCGCTCAAGGGAAAAATTCTGAACGTGGAAAAAGCGCGCTACGACAAGATGCTCGCCCACGAGGAAATTCGCTGCCTGATCACCGCGCTCGGCACTGGCATCTCGAAAGAAGACTTCGATCCGACGAAAGTCCGCTACGGCAAAATCATTCTGATGACCGACGCCGACGTAGACGGCTCGCACATCCGCACCCTGCTGCTCACGTTTTTCTTCCGCCACATGCAGGAGCTGATCAAGCGCAGCAACGTCTACATCGCGCAGCCCCCGCTCTTCGGCATCCGGAAAGGCAAGTCGCACCAGTACATAAAAAATGAACACGACTTCGTCAAGGTGATGGTGAAGCGTGCTTCCGAAGGTCTTATCATCCGTTACGGTGAAGGCGCCGCCAAGCTCGAAGGCGCGGCCCTGACCAAGTTCATCACCGTTCTGAACGAGTATCTGGGATTCCTCGACAAGTTAAACAAGCGCGTGCGCGAAGAACGGATCACCGGACTGCTGCCCAAACTCGACCTGGCGAAGCGCGTCGACTTTGAAGGCGACAAGAATACCCCGCCGAAAAAGATTGAAAAACTGGAAAAAGAACTCAAGCGCCTGCAGAAAGACTTGAAGCTGAAGAGCGTCGAAACGCGCTTCGACGAAGAGCACAATCTGTGGGCATTGATCTTCGTGAACGCGCAGGGCGCCGAGCACATCCTCAACTGGGAATTGGCTTCGACTCCGGAATGCCGCCAGCTCATCGCCAAGTTCAAGCAGATCGAACAGTATCTCGATCCGCCCTTCGTGGTTGAAAGCGTGGTGAAGCCCGCAAAGACGAAGGTCAGTGCAGAAGACAAGAATGATGATGATAAGGGTGAAGACGAAACAGATAACGAAGAAGAAAGTCTAAGTGCCGCTGAAGGTGAAGAAGCCGAGAAGGCGGAGAAAAAAACCGGCAAGCCTCCCGCACGCCGCGCGAAAGAACCCGAGATCGTCGAGAAAAACACCGCCCGCGAACTTTTCGATTACGTCCTGAACGAAGGCCGCAAAGAGTACACCGTCCAGCGCTACAAAGGCCTCGGAGAAATGACCGCCGAGCAGCTCTGGGAAACCACCATGGATCCCGAGCGCCGCACCCTCCTGCAAGTCCGGCTAGAAGACATAGCCGAGTGCGAAACCATCTTCACCACGTTAATGGGCGAAGACGTAGAAGCCCGAAGAAAATTCATAGAAGACAACGCGCTCGACGTAAAGAATTTGGATATCTAAGGGTAGCGCCGGCGTCTCGCCGGCAACAGCGCGATCACCATGAGCAAGGCGAAGGCTCTCCTTGTGTAGGGCGGCGGGCGCCCTCGCCCGCCGCCGTTGATTTTGCTCGTGATCGTGGAGGGACGGGCGTCCTCGCCCGTCCAAGCCGAGCAAAGCTCGGCAGACAGCATAACGCAAAGAGCGCGGGAACCTCGATACAATGTCTGCGGGAATTGATTCCGCGTATCCAATCAGCCCTCCAACAGGAGGCGACATGCTCTTTAGAAAAAAAACGGGATGTGGACGACTACTGCGCGGCCTCACTGAAATCCCTGATTCTACTAGGCAGGGGGAGGGGGGGGTACCAGTACCAACCAGTAAACAAGGCTCAAAACGGGAACAAGGTTTTACCCCTGTGGCCTCCGGCAGGAAGATGACAGCGTCTCCGTCCCGCGATTCGCGCCGTACTTAACCTCCGGATAAGCCCGGTCAAACAACACCCAAAGCGCTCCGATCGCCACGAAAACGAGGTAGCTTCCCTCCGGCCCAACTGAGCCGCCCGTTAGCCAAACGGGTCCATGCAAACTGGAATTGATCAGGTGCCCGGGCAAAATCGTCCCGCTGTCGGGAACGGAGTAGAGATAGCTCTCGCCCCAATCCCATGCCATATGAAAGCCGACGGCCCACCACAGATCGCCCGTCCGGCGCAGCGTCAGACACAAAAAGAAGCCAATCAATCCCGCCGCCACGAGCCCTGTCTTCACTTCGCCAGGATTCACGCTGTGAATGGCACCGAACGAAATCGAGAGCAGAGCTGCTGCCGGCCAGAAATTCATTCCCTTGGTCAGCACCCACTGCGAATATCCGCGCAACAGAAACTCTTCAAAGAACCCCGTCAGCAGAAAAAGCATCGCGTAATACAGCGCGAACTTGACGATGCGTCCCCCGTGCAGATTGAGCGACCCGAAGGTGAAGGCGCCAGCCGCGCGCAACACGAGCATCAGAACCGTGAGCGACGCGATTCCCCAGAGCGTCCCCACCCAGAAGTTGCGTCCAAACGCCCCGCGTGCAGGAAGGCCGAAGTCGCCGAACGGTAGCCCTTCGATCCGCGCCATGACAAAGCCCGGCACGATCGCGGCCAGCAGCATGCTAGCCTCTGCCACCATGCTCCACCACACCGGCCCACCCGCATGAGGATGAACAAAGTGCATGATCGCGCCTTCGATCAACAGCACGATGCCGGCCATGGCCAGATAAATCAGCCAGCGGGTTCCCGCATACATGCCGTCGGGTCCGATGAAAACTTCGCGGAATGGCGATTCTCGTCGAACTTCCGCGAGCGCCGTTGGCAACGGGGAAGCGAGCGGCGCAGAGTCCGAGGTAGGCAGCGAAGTTGACGGTTCAGCAGAGGGCGGAAGCGGATTGGTATCCATCAGCGTCTGGAACATGGTAAAACACTCGGTCTGCCTTGTTGCGCCGATTTTTCCATTCCGATGCTTTCCGCCTTCCGCAATTTGCCGCGGCCGCGCTGCTGCTGGTCTATCTTCTGCAGTGTGTCTGGCTGGTGCGCGTGCAAACGTTGCATGCCTCGGTGCCGGACTCCGACCAGGCTCTGCGCGTCTACACAGGCCTCAAGCAGTGGAAAAGCGGCGTCATCGCAGGAACTCCCGAATCGTTGCGTTCCGAAGCCGCCACTGGCGCGCCTTCTGCGGGCCGGTCCGGTCGTCTTCGCGTGCGCGACGGTTACGATCAGGACCGCTCGCCCCTTTACTACCTCGTCGCCGCCGCACCGCTTCTGTTGCGTCCCCGAGCGTGGTTGCCAGAATCACTTCAGCCTTTACTGGCTGCGACTCCGTACCTGTTCTTCGGTGTCATGCTGGGAGCTTCGCTCTGGTACGTCGCGCGCCGTCTCTACGGCAATGCTGGCGGATACATCGCGCTCGCACTCTACTGCTTTTCGCCGGCCATGATCGTGAATGTCGCCGGTGCGCAGAGTGGAGGCGAGATGGGAGGGGTGTGGGGAGCGTTCGGAACCGTCTTCACCGCCATCGCCGTGGCACACACGCTCTACGCGCCGCGCGAGGTTGTGCTCTGGAACTGGCGACGTATTGTGCTGCTGGGATTGTCTCTGGCGCTGGCCGCGGGCAATCAGTTCTCTTTGGCGGTGCTGGCGCTAGTGATTTTGCCGGTCATGTTCTGGGTGGCGCCAGTCCGGCCGCGCGCCGTGCTCGCGATCTGGACCACTGCAATCGCGGTCGCCGTGGTGCTATTGTTTGCCGCCTACTTTTTCGAGCCTGCTTTGTTCTGGCAGGGAATGCGGCACGCGCGCTGGATGAACTTCGAACCCGCTACGTTTATGATGTCCGTCTCCTACCGCAATGCTGTGCAAACGATCTTCGTCGGCAGCCCGCCGCTGATGCTCGCCCTGCCCGTGGCCCTGATCGCGTACCTTGGATGGAAGCGCACCCGCTATTTCGGCAACACCGCGCCGCTCCTGATCGCCCTGCTGATGCTCATCCTGGCGCTGGCAGCTCCCAATTTTCCGGGACAAGGATTCCATCTGACCATGCTCGTGTTCCTCTTTGTCTTCGTCGCCGGAGTGTTCGCCGATCTGCTGGAGACTCAACAAAGCCCGCTCCTGACGGCTGGCCTGTGCGGATTGTTGAGCGCCTCCGCCGTGTGGAACCTGCTACAGCTGTGGCGCGTCTGATTTCCGGCAGAGACGGGGCTTGCCGCGTCTCGGGCGGCGGGGAGACGGGGCAAGCCCCGTCTCTACAGGGTAGAATGACTGCTTACAACATCGAACCAGGCCGTGGAGTGACGGGCGTCTCGCCAGTTCTGCCGGGCGGGGACGCCCGGCGCTCCACTATTACACTAGCAGGATCGACCATGAACACCTCGACTCCAACTCCCACATCGAAGACCATCTATGTAACTCGCACCGGCCTGCCGCTCAGTTTCAAGCTCGAATGGCCTTTCCGCCATGCCACGTCCGGCGCGGACTTTGACGTCCTGCATACGGTGATCACGCTGGAAAATTCCGAGGGTCTGCGCGCGCTCGTGGCCGTGAATCTTTCCGCTACGCTGCGGGAGGTGCTGCCTTCGCTCGAGCCGAAAGACACGGAAGCTCCCGTGATCAATGCTCTGCGCAGGGAGGTCGACAACAAGCAGACGGAGTTCGTGAAATCCGGCAAGCTGGTGCCGCTGCCCTTCTCCAGCCGCCACTACAGCTTCAAACTCAAGAAGTGGGTTTTCGGCAAGGCCAGCGACGAAGAAATCGCCCGCATGGTCGAGCGCAAAGTGTACTGGCAGACGCGTCTGGTCGGCGGAGATGTGTGGCTGGGCGACCCGACCGAGGCCCTTTACCTCGATACCACCACCGATCACATCGCCGAAATCGCCTTCGGACTCGCGCAGCAGGGACTCTTCAGCATGGCTCGGCGCTACGCCACCGCGCTCCCCGCCTTGATGGATCAAAGAGACCACTTTGAATCGGAGATGGCTGCAGCCCGTCAGCAGTTAGATGAAAAGCACGCCTTCGAGCGCGGCTAGAGTGTGTGGAGCGGACACTCTTGTCCGCTGCCTTTGATCTTGGTTTTGATCTTGATTCTGTGTTTTATCTCGAATGCCGTTGATCTCGATTCCCCAATTCTCAGATCAACGTCAAAAGCAGCGGACAAGAGTGTCCGCTCCACACTAGCCAAACTACCACACCCGGCAAGCGTTCTCCCGCACCATGGGCTGGCCCGGCTTGCAGTGAAACGCGGCACGAAATTCCGTCATGTTTGCGACCACGCCGTTGGTCCGATACTTCTCCGGCGAGTGCGGATCGACCGTCGCCCGCAGCCGCTTATTCTCATCGCGCTCGTTCGTGCACCAACTCTGGCCATAGGCAACGAAGAAGCGCTGTTCCGGCGTTAACCCATCCAGCGGCTGCAGCTTCTGATCCTTCGTGTCTTCCTTCCACGCCAGATACGCCAGCAGCGTCCCGCCGAGATCCGCCAAATCCTCGCCGTTCGTCAGTTTGCCGTTGATCTTGATGTCGTCGATGATCGTGTATCCGGAGTACTGATCGACCACGCATTGGGCGCGCTGCTCAAATTCCTTGCGGTCGGCATCCGTCCACCAGTTGCGCAAATTTCCCTGCGCGTCAAACTGGCTGCCCTCGTCGTCAAAGGCGTGGGTCAGTTCGTGGCCCATGGTGGCGCCGGTGTCACCGTAGTTGGGCGCAGCGTCCGACAGCGCGCTGAACAGCGGCGGCTGCAGAATTCCTGCCGGAAAGTTGATGTCGTTTCTCTGCGGATCGTAATCCGCATTGACGGTGGGCGGCGTCATGTCCCACTCCTTCCGGTCCACCGGCTTGCCGATTTTCGCGAGCCAGCGGTGAAACTCGAACCAGGACGCCCGTTCCGAGTTCCCGATCTCGTCTCCGCGCACGATCTCGAGCGAGCTGTAGTCGCGCCAGGTGTCGGGATAACCGATCTTGTTCGCGATCGCGTGCAGCTTGGTGAGCGCCTGCTCCTTGGTCGCTGCACCCATCCACGGCAGTGCCTGGATCTCGCTCTGCATGGCCGCTTCGATCTCTTTCACAATTTTCAGTGCTGCCTGTTTCGCTTCCGGACTGAAGTACTTCGCCACGTACGCCTGGCCCAGCGCTTCCCCCAGATTGTTATCCACGTCATTCGTGCAGCGCTTCCAGCGTGGCGGCAGTTCCTCCCGTCCCCGCAAGGTTTTGCCGTAGAAACTGAAATTTTCTTTCACGAACGGAGCGGAAAGGTCGGCGGCCGCGTCGTGCGCAGCGTGCCACCGCAGATACGTTTTCCAGTCCGCCAAGCTTTCCTTTTCGATTTCTTCGCTCATGAGGCGGAAGTAGTCGGGCGTCACCACGTTCAGCGACCCCAGCGATCCCACGCCAGTTCTGGTGAAAAACGTGTTCCAGACGAAAGCCGGCGTCAGCTTTTGCAGTTCCTCTACGCTCATCTTGTGATAGAGATTGGGCGGATCCCGTCGTTCGACGCGGGTCATCTGGCCCTTAGCGAGCGCGGTCTCGATGCGCATTACCGACGCTGCTTCGGTGACCGCATCGGCCGGCTTGTCTCCCAGCAGCTCGAACATTTTCGCGACGTGCGCCAAGTATGCCTTGCGGAGTTCTTCGGATTTGGCATCATCCTTCAAGTAGTAATCGCGATCGGGCAGGCCGAGCCCACCCTGATCGGCCTCGGCGATCACCTGCGCCGAGTCCTTGTAGTCCTGATCCGAGCGGAACGTGAACAGCGTGCCCCCGCCCTCAAGCGAAGGCGGAAACTGCGCGGTCGCGACATATTCCGCCAGATCCTGCTTCGACTTCAGAGCCGCGATGCGGTTGAGCGCCGGCAACAGAGGCTGGGCTCCGAGCTTCTCAATGGCCGCTTCATCCATGCAGGACGCGTAGTAATCGCCGATCTTTTGCGTAACATCGTGCGCCACCGCATTCCGGGCACCGCTTGCTTTCGCCGCTTCTTCCAGAATCGCCTTCAGCTGCGCGCGATTTTCGTCCTCCAGCTTGCTGTACGTGGCCCAGCTCGACTGGTCCGGCGGGATCGGATTCTTTTTGATCCACCCGCCGCAGGAGTAGGTGTAGAAGTCCACGCACGGGTCAACGTTTCTATCCATGGCGGAAACATCGAGCACCGGTTCGGAGGAAGAGTGTTGGGCACAGACGGGCACGGCGGCCAAAAGCGCCGCCAGCATAAGAGCAGAGATTTTCCAGTTCATAAGGTTTTGAGGCGCGAAACTGCCCTCTGAGATTATCGCTTCGCTCAAAACTTATCCAGCGTCACCGAGCCGTCGCTGGTGTGCACGGTCAATAGCTTTCCGCCGCCATTCATTTTGCCATGTATGTCGTGGCGGCCGAAACCGCCCTCCACGGCGATGGGAATGTTGGTCGTGATACGGCCGTCGCTGGTGTGCAGCGCAACGTCCGCCGCCAGGTCTCCTGGGAGTCTCAGGGTCACGCTGCCATCCGAGCTGCGCACATCCCAAGCCTCCTGCAGTTGCGATCCGGGTCGCGCCTCCACTTCAACGCGGCCGTCGCTGGTGCGTAATTCGAGAACATCGAACCGCCCCGACACACGCACCGAACCGTCGCTGGTGTGGGCGCGTAGCCTGCCATCGACACCCTCGATCTCCAGACTGCCGTCACCGGTCGTGAAATCCAACTCGCCTTCCAGACCTTTGGCCGAGACGGCGCCATCGCCGCTGTGGACATTGACTTTCGCGCTCCGTGGCATGCGGATCTCCAGGTCAGTCCGGCGGGTGTCAATTCCGATCGAGAAATGATGCGGCTGCCGCAACTCGATGTCGACCGCGTTTCCCTGCTGATGTTCCACAATCTCCAGACTGCCACCTCCTATTCCTATGTGCCCACCGTGGGTGGATACGCGCGCCTCAATCTTGTTTTGATCCCAGGCCTCGATGCGGACGTTGGCGTCGTGCGCTTCGACGCGCAACTCGGGCTTGCCGGTCAGGTCGTAAGTTTTCGACCAATCGTCGGCGTGAGCGAAGGTTGTGAAGGCTGTGAAGGCGAATACGGCAACGAACGAGGGCAGGCAAATGTTGCGCATGGTGGCTGTTCTCCGGGACCTGGACACACGTCGATCCAAGTGGTCAGACGTGAATACGAAGCTTCGGTTAGGGAAGTTCCCGGAAAAATCGGCAGGTATGCTGCAAGGAGATTGCGGGTTCAGCCCCTCAGCGCTCGCCAAATTCACGTTCCACCCGGAAAACTGGCGGCGCAATGGTGTGTAATGTGTTGCCGGCGACGTTCGCCGGAAGACCTCCGAGCGCTGAGCAATCTTCTGAAACGATCGTGCCAAGGGGAGGGGAGGAGTATCCGCCCCGCCATATTCTGAGTCCACTTCTAAGGCACCGCGTACTCTACGTTAGTACACCCTGCGTTAGTACCCTCTCTAGTTATTGCACCACACTTATTACACCTACTTACACCCTACGTTTCGATACCTGCGTAACACACGCGACCCACGATGTAGTCGCCGGGCTTCTTACTGCCTTCCATGGTTATTACTTCAATCGGGTAGGCCGGGTTGTGCGGACGCAAAATCAAGTAGCGGTCCGCGGCTTCGACGTATTTGATCGTACAAGTCTCATCTTTACGCACGGCGTATATGTTACTTTCGCCCCTGCGATAGGGCGCCAGCGAATTATAGTGGCGGTCGAGGAGCAGAGCGGCGCCGGGCATGGTGCGGGGATACATGCTCATTCCTTCCCGGGCGTCCATCTTTATGACAACAAAGCGTTCCCAGCCGCTGCGGTCGCCTTCCACGTCTTCCTTCAAGCGCTTCAGGAAGGTCTTCTTGAACTTCAGGATCTCCTTGACATGCATGCTCATAATCACCGCATTGGAGGCTGCGATTTGCGAGTCGGCGACTGGTACGTTGTCGAATTCGTCCCCGCTCGGCGGGAGGATTGAGGCACGCTTGTTGACTTCGGCGGGATCGATGAGATCGAGTACCGAAAGATGCTGCACGCTCAGAACTTTGTCCATGCCTTCCAGGCTGAGTCCGCGCTTGCGGTTCAGGAAGTTGGAGATGTGGGCTTGCTTGAAGCCGGTCTGCTCTGCCAGACGCAAGCCGGTAAGTTCCCCTGCGTCAATGCGTTCCCACAGTGCCTTGCGGAGATTTTCTTGAAGCATGCGGAACTTCATCGGCGGAGTATAACGCGTTGCAATAGCCTAGTGCTATTGTTAATCCAAATGTAACAACCGTAAGGGAATAAAGTTCTTGACTTAGTCGTTTATGAGCTATAGCATGATTTGATTATATGTCTCATAGTGCACTTATACTGCAGGAAAGGTTATCAGCCATGATAGAAGTACAGTCCCCTGAAAACGAAGAAAGGAGCTTCGGAGAGTTCCGCCGGAAGGTACGCGCGGCGGAAGTGCTCTCGGCAGCTATGCAGCGGCTGTTGCAGTCCATTCACTTCAACGGGCGTTTGAGCGTCATTGTACAGAACGGGCAGGTGCTCAAGTCCGGCTACGAGGAGGGCTACTTCCGGCAATCGGAATCGGGGGTAGCCGCCAGGCTGCAGTAACAGCTTCATGCTTAATTAAATAGCACTACAGGTCATCGTAAGAGAAACGAGCCCTGGGCCGAGAAATCGGTACCAGGGCTTTTTTTGGTTGGAAGGCTTTTCATTTCATACGGAGAGAGGCAATCATGAACTTCATAAACGAGACAGAAAGCCAGGGAATCCAAGTCGAACTGAAATATTGCGAGCGTTGCGGTGGATTGTGGCTGCGGCCGCAGGGAACAGACGGCGTGTACTGCGCCAGTTGCCGTTTGCTATTGGCGGCGATGCCAGACCCTGGGGAGCCGCAGCCCCGCAAAGCGCGGCGCCGCAAGGCCCGTGTTAGAAGGACGGACCATCAAAGAGAAGACCGCCAGATCCCGGCTCGGATTGACTATCTGCAGGGCGTGGCCGCGATGGAGGTGTGGGCATGATGGGCATTCAAATGACGAACATTCAAGAATGGAGTCTGCTGGGGCAAGCGGAACCGTCGCCGTCAGCGGTGTTTGGCGAAACGGAGATCGAACTGGCGCCCTACCGCAGACGCACGACTGTTCTGCTGCGGCGCTATGCCCGCGCCTCGGTCGAGGTGGGAAGGCTGCCGTCTCTACTGGGGCGCGAGTTCTTCCGGTCGCGGGTCACGTCGTACACGATGAGAAACTTTGAAGACGTCGTGATCTTTGTGACCGACATGGAGTACGCGATCGAGAAGTTGAACCCGCTCGGAAAGAAGCTATTGGCCATGCATGTCCTGGAGGAATACACCCTGGACGAGGTCGCACGGCTGCTCGGATGGAACCGAAAGATGGCCCAACGGATCCTATGGGACGCGCTTGACGAGCTCTCGCGAATACTTCTGGCGGGTGGCTTGATGGACAAATTACCTATGGGGACGAGGGGGCGGGAAAGTTGTCAAGAGGGTAAAAATTACAATTTCGATGTAAGTGGCTCAAACGAAGGCAAAAATAAATCTCAGAAATTTGTCCTACCACCCCCCTCCAATTTGATATCCTAAACTTAAGAGTCGAAGAAAGGAAAAACTCTGAAGGGCGCGACGCAAATCGCGCCCTTTTTCTATTTGGGCAGGCAGATGGCGAAGGCAAAGAAGAGCAGGTCGAGGCCGCCGAAACCGGCGGCGGTGCGGGGTGGGGTCGAAGAGCAGGAATCGGTGGCTAAGACGCTCATCGAAAAGCTGGGGTTGTACGAAGAGTTCCCCGCCATCCATGATGGCGAGAGCGATGCGAAAGGTGACGTAGAATCAGAATCATCGTAAGACGCAGATTGCGGATTGCCCGGGAAAGGCGAACAAAACGCTGCATGGACATGACGTGGGTCACGGAACGAGTTGCGCTGGGCGGTGGAATTTGGAATCCGCGGAACATGGAAGAACTGGCGCAAGCCGGTGTGACCCATGTGGTCAACATGCAGGTCGAGTTTGACGACCGGCCGCTGGCAGAGCGGCATGGGATCCGCGTGCTGTGGAATCCGACTGACGACGATTTTTTGCCGAAGCCCCCGGAGCTGTTGAAACGCGGCGTTGATTTTGCGCTGGCAGCGCTGGACGATCCAGAGGCGCGTCTTTACGTTCATTGCGCCGCCGGGGTTCACCGGGCTCCGATGATGACGCTGGCGGTTCTATGCGCGATGGAATGGGAAATGGAAGCAGCCATGGTGCTGATCGAAACGCGAAGGCCGGTGGTCGACTTCGCGGACGTGTATGTAGAGAGCGTGCGGCGATTTCTGAAGTCGCGAGTTGAGAGCGAACTGAGGAGTTCAGACTAACAGCCGGAATTGTGTTGGGAGGGAATATGAGAACGGGGCGCCGCTCGGCAGAGCGGCTTTTTTATTGGCCCGAAGTGGGGTCGCGTGCGCTCACGAGGAGAGAACAAGGGATGCCGAGATGGTTCGCGGTGAATAGCCACTATTTCCCGATGGCGGCAGAGCTGGCGATTTCCCTGGTACTGGTACTGCTGATGGCGTTGTCGTTGCCGACCAGGTTGCAGGCACAAGGGCCAGCGCTTACGACGATCAGCGGCACCGTGTATCGGGCTGACGGAACCGCGGCATCGGGCACGGTGCTGATCTCGTGGCCGTCGTTTCAAACCGCAGAGGGAGACGCGGTGGCGGCGGGCAATCTGAGTGTGACGATAGGACCACTCGGCGCGTTTACCGCGCAACTGGTTCCGAACGTGGGCGCATCTCCGGCGGGAACTTACTATGTCGTGGTTTTGCAACTGGATGACGGAACCGTCCGGACAGAGTATTGGGCGGTACCGACGACCTCGCCGACGACGATTGCCGCGGTGCTGACGACACCGGGCACAGGACTTGGAAACCTCGCCGCGACGCAACAATACGTGAATGCAGCCGTGGCGAATCGGGCGATCGACGCGACGGTTGTACACCTGGCGGGAACGGAGACGATCACCGGTACGAAGCAGTTTACTACGCCTCCGTCGCTTCCAGTTCCGGCCGGAGCCAATGACGCTGCGAACAAGGGTTATGTGGATGCGGCAGTGGAGAACGTAGGCTCGGGAGCGTTCGTCCCCATCGCAGGTGGCACCATGACGGGTCCCTTAACCCTGCCCGCAGATCCGACCGCACCTAACCAGGCTGCCGACCGGCATTATGTGGACAGTGGGCTGTCGGTGAAAGCGGACCTGGTGAATGGAACTGTACCGACCGGTGAATTGGGAGCGGGAGTCGCCAGCGCAGCTACTTGTTTGAACGGTAACTCGACGTGGGGATCGTGCGGCGGTGGTGCGCCCGCCGGTATTACTTATGCCACGACGGCGCTGAATTGGACACAGACTCTCTCCAGCTCAATAAGCGGCGGATCGCGGGCAACAGTTACGCTTACTCCGTGTCCGGTTGGCATTGATACAACGAGCGGAGCCGGATATCAGGTTCTTCTTTCGGGAGGAGGGAACAGTGAAGCGGTCAGCGTAGTTACCGCTGGCGGGGGATGCACTTCGGGAGCGGCGTCGGGAACGATTACGTTCACTCCGTTCTATTCCTATGCGGCTGGATACACAATTGGTTCGGCCTCTTCCGGCATCCAGGAGACTTTAAATGCGGGTTGCGGGGTTAATGCGATCGCATACAAGAACAGCCAGTGCAATGTGACCATTCCGGCAAATGGGCCTTACAGCACGGTCAACACTTACAACGTGTTCGGGACGATCTATTTGCATTCCAACCAATCTGTTTTAAGCGCTTATGGGACGTCGCTGAACTGCCTTGGGCGGGGCGCCTGCTTACAGATCGGCGATCTGGCGAATTCCAACGACTTCACGGATAACACTGTCGCCGGACTGAGCTTTCGCACGCCGGCGAATCTTGCGGGCAACGCGGCATTTGCTGGAGTCGCGATCACTCAAACGCAAAGGACTTCTCAAGTCGCGACGATAACGACGGCCAGCGCGCACGGCTTTCGGATCGGAGATATGGTGACGATCCTGTTTACCGACAGCAATAGCTACTGGGGCGATGCGATAGTCACGGCGGTGCCGAGCGCAACGACCTTCCAATACGCTCACGCGGGCGCTGACGTCGGTATGCAGGCGAGTCCTGGCGTAGTGGCGCTGGCGTATGTTGCGGTGTTAGATAATGCTATGAATACCCACCTGATCGACATTTCTTACGATAAGGTGGGAGAAAATGGCCAGTTCAATAATTTCTTCGACTTATGGGACGACGAGAACGCCACCATCGAGCATTTCAATAATCAGGCTATATCGCTGAACAACAATGCGAGCTGGACGGGATCGTTCGTGTTCTCGGCGGGAAACCAGAGCATGCAGATTGCTCCGGTGATCACGCTGCGCGACTCGACCATTACAGCGAATTACTCGAATGGAGTAACCGACTACAACTCCAATGGACTCTATATCGAAAACACCGTACTACAAGCGACGGGTCCGTGGCAGGTGTATTCATCGAACTCCACTGGAAACTACCAGGGAGCCTACCTCAAGAACATCTACTCGGAGAGCACCCCTGCTCTAAACCCGCTGTCTCCACCTCGATCTCCTTTTCCCGGTCTTGGCATTGCCGGTTTGATTGCCGGATCCTCAAGTGGGGCTGCAACCTTTGGGATTGCCGGAAATGGCACCGGCATGGCAGGAGCATTTGCAACGGGGGGTGCGGGTTCTACGCCGTACTCTTACTTCATCGTAGCCAATGATACGACCACCGGTACGCACACCTCTCCGATGCAGGTTCTCAACTGGGAGTCCACCGGGAGCGATTCAATACCAGTTCGTTGGCCGAGGGTGGCAAATGGGGCCGACACGATTACCTATGACGTGATCCGGATGACAACTCCGAGCGGACCTGGTACGCCTTATCCCTACAATGGCGGTTGTCCCGGTGGATCGGGTGGAACGTGCGGGTACGTGGCATTAGGGCTCTCTCAGGCCGCGGCGTGTTCGGGTGGATTAGTCTGTACCTACACCGACATCGGATCGTCATCCACCAATGCGTATACGGTGAATGTGGGCAACTACAACGGACTTCTGGCATTCTGGCCCGGCGCATTAGTCTCTGTCAATAAGACGATTCGAGTAGATGTTGAACAGGGAAACGTTGTGGGAGTGGGACTGAGCATAAGTCCTGTTCAAGTTGCGGATCAGTGCACAAACGGTGGAACAGCTTCTTCAGGGGGATATACCACTTGTTTGTCGAGCCCCGTGAACAGCGGCGATAACCAGACGGCCACGCTGATCACCGATAATGGCCAGAACTCGTCCAGTCAAAACACCATGGTCAAGGGGCGATTGAATTTCTCCAGTGCTCCGGCGGCCTATCTTCAGGCACACCACATCATTACCCTCATTGATTCTCAGCCGGCCCTGACGCAAGCGACCCAGACGTACCGTCCGCCAGCGAGTGCGAATGATACTTGGATCGGAACGGATGCACTGCACAACACACCTCTGTATTTGGGGCAACTTGCGTTTGGAGCACCGGTGTCGATTACGAATTACATCGCCCAGACCGGCGATGGCATCCACGCAAACTGGCTGGAACGGTTGAGCGCATCGCTGAAGGAGTTCAATGTTCCGGTAAAGTTCGATCAGAGCGTTGCGCTTGCGGGACTGTCGAATGGTTGCCTCAATGTTGTGTCTGGCGTGATTGCATCCACTGGGAGTCCCTGCGGATCGGGTGGTGGTGGAGGAAATGTCAGCTCGGTGTTTGGGCGTTCGGGGGCGGTAGTGGCGGTTAGCGGCGATTACTCGGTATCTCAAGTTACTGGGGCGGCTGTGGATGCAGCCGTTGTTCATAACACGGGCAGCGAGACGATTGCCGGGGCGAAGACTTTCACAAGCAACGTTACCATGAGCGGGAACTTGTTATTGCCGCAGGGGAATGGCTTCGTTCCCGCGGCTGGCGGCATTGGTCTGGATACAGCTGCCGGATTACCAGTGGTGAACATTGGTGGCACGACCCAACAGATCGCCCTTACGAGTTCGAATATCAGCGGGCAGGCGGGGACGGCCCTCGCCCTGGCGGCTGCTCCGACCCAGTGCAGCGGATCGTTTGCCACGGGCATTGCGGCGAATGGGAATGCGAATTGCACAACGCCCGATGTGATCCAGCTGGCGGAGACCACGCAGCCTGCCGGGATTCCTAACTGGGGCGTCTTCTGGTTTGACTCAGCTACGCATACGCCGCGAGTCATCGATAACAATGGACAAGTTATGCAATTGGGACTAACTAACCTGTTTAACTCGGATCCTGGGGGCGATCCTACGGATAATCTCGAGGAGCGCAATGGAAGCAACGTGCAGAGCCTCCGCGTGTATTCCAGTTTCGTGAATAACACGGCATGGCAGCGAACGTCGCTGGGATTTGACGCGACGGACAACTACGCCGTGGTACGCAGCGAGAACGCGGCATCCGGGTCGGCAGCCGGGTTGGGTTTATGGATTGGGAGCGGGCTGAAATGGGTGGTAGACGCCGCGGGCAATTTTAAGCCGTGGGCGGACAATGCGTTCAACCTCGGCACTGACACCGGGCAGGCTGCGAAGAGCATCTTCGCGACAACCTCGTTCAACTCGGTTCTACACGGCCGAAACGATTTCGAGATTCCGAATGATGGATCGACGGGCACGGTATTGAACGAGTTGGCAGTGTTTAATACGAACAGCCCTTCGCAGGCGGTGGTGGCGAGTACGTCGTTGAACTAACGGAGTAATTGGCGTGGTGCAAGGCGCCGCCGGCAAGAGCGGGAACGCAGTGATTACCTGGCGCGGCTACGCTAACTGCATTTTCGACAACGGCACTACAGCGGGTGACGCGGTGGTTGCGAGCACGAGCACGGCGGGCGAATGTCACGACACGGGATCTGGGGCGCAACCTTCGGCACAACTGATCGGCTATGTAGATGTTACTAACGCGGCCGCAGGACAAGCTTACGGCATACGGGTCAGCTTACAACCGCCGCAGAGTGGCGGCGGCAATGTCGCTTCTGTATTCGGGCGTACTGGCGCAGTGACGGCGGCGAGCGGCGATTATTCTGTGGCACAAGTTACGGGGGCCGCGGCAGACTCGGCGGTCGTTCACCTGGCGGGCGCCGAGACGATTAGTGGGTCGAAGACATTTTCCAGCGATGTGACGGTGAGTGGGAATCTGAATGTAGCCGGGAATATTAGTCAGACGGGCACCGGGCCAACGCAGTGGTCGGGAAAGAAGTGGACGGGAACTACGGCCACGGTGCCGAACGGGATGGATTTTTCGCTGGGCGTTGGGTCGGATAGCACGTTCAAGTGTCAGTTAGCGAGCGGGGCGTCGTGTATGCCTTTTTCTGGCGGAGGCATGGTCTATCCCGGCGCGGGAGTTCCTAACTCGACGGGATCTGCGTGGGGAACATCATACGGTACGTCGGGGACCGGAACGACGCTGGCACTAACTGCATCGCCGGTCTTCACTGGTTCGCCTACGGTTCCTGGATATGTTACAAGCAGCACTACCGTCAACGGGCATGCACTCTCGTCGAATGTGACTGTGAGCGCGTCGGACCTTACCACTGGGACACTGCCGCACGGACAGTTGCCGGCGTTGGTTTCGGGCGACATTCCGAACAATGCGGCCAACACCAGTGGAACGGCGGCGAACCTGAGCGGAACACCGACATTGCCCTCCGGAACAACTTTGCCGGGTTACCCAACAACTGGCGCGCTGGTCACGGGGGATTATGCCAAGGCTAGCGGAGCGGGCGCTATTGCTGATTCAGGAGTCACGGCCGGCCCGTACAGCATTGGCTGGGTCACGGAGCCGAGCGGCAGCGGGACGCTCGTCCCGTCCTCTACGGCGAATAAGGCGGACATTTGGGGAGTTACGCTCACGTTCCCTCTTACCACGACGCAGATCACCTATCAGATCGTCAGTAATGCCGACAACACCTCGACCAATAATTACGACTTAGGGTTCTATAACAGTTCTGGGGCGCTGGTGCTGAATCTGAACGGCGGAACGCTGCACGGCAGCAGTTTCGCGCCGTCCACTGGCGCTCAAACGCTGAGTTGGTCGCAAGGTAGTACAACGCTGCAGCCGGGGAATTACTATCTGATGTATTACAGCAGTCTGCTTACGAGCCCTCCCACGCTTATCGCAACGAGCGCCACCGGGTTCACCTTCTACAAACTGGAAAGTGGTTCGGCGTGCGCCCAGGGCTCTGGCGGGTTCAGTATCACGCCTCGGGCCGGGGGAGCATTGCCCTTGTCGATCACGGCGCCGGCCAACAGTTATTCGTGGGGCGCCTGCGTCCCCATCGCTTTGATTCACTAAGCGAAAGGGCAGGAAAAATCTCAAGCCTCGCGGCGGCGGGGCTTTTTTGTTGAAGTCTGAGGGCAAATGAACGGCCATGATTCTTCTACAATGTCGTCCAACAATTGGCGCAGCGCTGCTCGGGCTATTGCTTGTTTGCGCCGGTTTCGCGCATGCCACTAACTACTACGTGGATTGCAATTACGGGTCGAATGGGAATCCGGGAACGAGTCCACAACAGGCTTGGCGGACGTTGCTGGAGGTTGGCGCATATCCGCAAAGAAACGGAGGAGTGGGCTTTCAGCCGGGGGACACGATCAACCTGCTGCGAGACTGCACATGGAACGAAACGCTGACTCCGCCGTCGAGCGGGAGCAATGGATCTTTAATCAAGATCGACAGCTATGGCAATGGCCAGCCGCCGCACTTGACCGGCTATTTGCCGATCGCAGCGCGGTGGTGGACGCAGGTGGGAAGCTCGAACGTCTGGGCGGCGACGCTGTATTCGGGCACGAGCGGACTGCCGAATGTGGTGCAGTGCGGCACTCGGGGTTTCTACTGCCTGACACAGCCGCCAACGCAGTTGCAGTATGTGCGGTTCGGCACGACGTGGGGAACGGCGCAGGGAAGTGAGGCGGCACTTAGCCAGGATCGGGATTTCTGGTATGACGCGACGAATTACATACTGTATGTGTACAGCGCTGGCGGTAATCCGGCAGCGTATTCGGCTTATTCTCCCTCGGTTGCGCCCATCGCGCTCAGCGGGGAAAGCCTGTTGAATGTGAATGGCGTCTCGTGGCTGGAAATTCAGCACCTGCAAATTGACTGGTTCGACGCCTACGGAGTGCAAGTGCAGGGGGCGAGCGACCACCTTTGGCTGGCGAATATGGCCGCTGACAGTGAAGTAGAGAACAGCACGGTGCCGCTGGGCTTTTACGTGCATCCCAGCGGTACTCCGGTGGACATCCATCTTTACAACACCGACGCGAACATGAACTATGCGGGGTATCACTTTGATGGATGCAGTGGGGGAGGGTGCGCTTTTGAGATTAAGAACTGCCGGGCATACGCGAATCGCGCATACGGGATTGTCGATAACGTGCAGGGGGCGGTGAGTTACGACTACTGCCATCTGTACGCTAACAATCTGGCAACGGCGCTGACGGTGGATACTTCCGGAACTCCTGGGCCGACAGCTGGTTCGAACAATGTCCCGGCTGAAACTCCGCCATGGGTACGGGAATGGCACCGGTGGCCGGCGTATACGACGGTGAGTTACGACGATCCCGGACTGGTGCAGTACAGCGATACCTATGTTAACTCGCTGCTGCCGATCATGAGCGCCAAAGGGATACCGCTTTCGATTGCGGTGGTCACGAACGGGACTTATTCGCAGTCGATTATCGGGGAAGTGCAGGGCTGGATCAATGCGGGATGGGACATCAACACGCACTCGGTCTCGCATGAATACTGGTCACAGCCGGGGCCAGGCACAAAGCCGACGGCGGCGCAGTGCGCTTTTTCTTACCACACATACGATGTTGCCGGGCCGATTTCGTGCGATGTGTTTGTGGTGCAATACACGGGCGCGAGCACGGTAACTATGACGATCACGCACAACGCGATTCCGGGCACATGCGGGGCCACCAGCACGAACTGCCTGACTATCAACTCCTCACCCTACGATCCGTGCGCGTATGTGGCGGGATGGGACCTAACGCCGACTTCGGCGGATGGGACGACCTATGTCAACGCCACCGGCACGGACACGGTGGGCGCGGTGATTGACGCGCTGTCGGAAAAAGGAAATTGCTGGACCATCGACCAGACGGCGCTGCAGAACGGCTGGATCAAGGGGAATGCGCACTCGATCGGGCTGGCTGACGTCAGCAACCTCAGCTTGAACTCACAGCAGCTCATTCTGTTCAACGAGAGCTATCTCGAAACCGACGAGATGGGATGGGCGAAAAGCTGGATGAGCCATAACTTCACTGGGCTGCCCTCGACTCCGGTCTACATTATGCCGGGCACTTACGGGGACGCTGCGACGGAGACAATCGCGAACAGTCTGGGATTCAAGGGCGTGCGCGGTACGGGATCACTCACTTCCACGTGGGTAGTGGGCGGCGCGGACGCAACACTGGCCAAGGGATATGACGCATTCAACATTTTGAGCCAGGGGGTGGTGCCTAACTACCAGGGCCTTAGTTATCAGCAGATGCGGAACCGGATCAGCCAGGAATTATTCAAGAACGCGCTTTGGGGAAGACCGATCGGGTACTTCTGGCATGTGAATGAGTTGCGACCGGATGAAGTTGAGAACTTAATGGATGCGCTGGTTCAGGGGGGCGCGACGCTGGAATCGAACACGCGGATGGTGAATCTTCTGTTGTCGTGCCAGGCGAACGATGTGGCGCCGTCGGGCTATGTAGCGGGCAGCTATTACGTTTGCCCATCGAGTGGGACGGAGGCGGACTTCCGGCCGACGGTGAATTCACCGGCCCAGGTCAAGAATGGCGGCTTCCCCTATCTGGTGGCGGAGTATCAATACGACTTAATGGGAATCAGTCAGAATTCTTTTGGCTCGGGTTGGGGGATAGGGGCGTACGTCTATGTGCCGGAGAATTTCAGCGCCACGCATTGAAAAAGGAGTCTTCAGGAGAGTCGCGGGAGTTGGCAGTGTCCGTCGGAAGTTGTCGGTGGGATGCGACAAAAGTCAAGAGCTTGAACCACAGGGGACACCCTTCGGCTTCGCTCAGGGCAGGCTCCGGAGCACAGGGGGGAAATTGCCGGGACTTATGCAGCCTGTTAGGGAAGGTCTGATTAAGTCTCTTCTTGCGCCAGACGTTGCTTTAAACGCTGGTGTTTTCGCGGGCGAGGGCGCCCGCGCCACACTTGATCAGAGGTTCCTTAGAGGATGGCGGTTGTGACGCCAGAATGGACGCCTGATTACTTGGAGTGGTTAGGCCAACATCTGGATCAGCCGGCGGAGTTTCAACGAGCGCTACGGGAAGAAATAGAGCCCGGGAGGATATGGCAGCGGACGGAGCGGGATGGTTTCATCGAAGGGTTGCTGAAGATCCGAACGAAGAACTCAAAGCAGACCTTTTTCAGACTGAACCGGGCGCAGCGGGAGTATTCCTTTCGTTGTTCGAATCAGAATGTGGTGCTGAAGGCGCGGCAAGTGGGGATTACGACGTACATCGCGGCGAGATTTTTCGTGCAGACGATCACGCAGCGGGGCACGATGAGCATGCAAGTGACGCAGGACAGGGAATCGGCGGAGGATATTTTCCGGATCGTGCGGCGGTTCTGGGAGAACTTGCCGGATGAAGCGCGGAAAGGCTGCCTGCGAACGTCGCACAAAAATGCGCGGCAGTTGGTGTTTCCGGATTTGGACAGCGAATACTGTCTGGCATCGGCGGAAGAGAATGCGGGACGAGGGCGGACGATTCAGAATCTGCATTGCTCGGAGGTTTCGCGGTGGGGCCGAAAAGGAGACGAGGCGCTGGTGTCGTTGCGGTCGGCAGTGGTGCCGGGAGGCGACATTGTGCTGGAGTCGACGCCGAACGGAGCGGGGGGACTTTTCTACGAGGAATGGCAGCGGGCGGAGGATACGGGATATACGCGACACTTCTTTCCGTGGTGGTACGACGCAGGCTACGCGATTGAACCGGGGGCGAATTTCGATCCCCTGACGGCAGAGGAGTTGGAACTGGTGGCGATGCACGGGCTGAAGATGGAACAGATCGCATGGCGGCGGAAAAAGTGGGCGTCACTGCGGGGACTGGCGGTGCAGGAATTTGCCGAGGATCCGGTGTCGTGTTTCGTGGCGTCGGGAGAATGTGTGTTCGACCTGGAGGCGGTGGAGCAGGCGCTGCGGTTGGCGGGCGAACCGGTGGAGGCACGCGACAACCAGCGACTGCAGATCTGGCTGCCGGCGCGACCGGGGCGGAAGTATGTGATTGGAGTGGATCCGGCGGGAGGCGGGACCGAGGGCGATTACTCGTGCGCAGAGGTCATCGATCGTCAACTGGGAACGCAATGCGCGGAGTTGCATGGACATTGGCGTCCGCGGGAACTGGCGCAGAAGTTGGTGGAACTGGGGAAGGAATACAGCACGGCATTGCTGGCGGTGGAGAGGAACAACCACGGGCATGCGGTGTTGGCGTGCCTGCGGACGCTGGCGTATCCGAATGTGTACGTACAGAAGAAGCAGGACGGGTGGTGGACTTCGGCGGTAAGCCGTCCGGCGATGATTGAGAATTTGGCGGCGGCGCTGATGGAGGAGCCGGGGCGATTCAGGAGTCCGCGGCTGCTGAACGAGTGCCGGACGTTCGTCAGGGATGGGGACGGGAATACGGGGGCGGCGCAGGGGACGCATGACGATTGCGTGATCGCGCTGGCGATTGCGTGGGCGGTGCGGATGGCGGAGGCGGGACGGAGCGCGAAGCATCCGGGGGAATGGGACGGCCTGGAAAAGTGAACATTTCCAATGTGCGGCGGTCACAGGCAGGGAGCGGGGGCAGAGGGTAGAGTGCAAGACGACGACACCACTCATGCCTACTACCGCAGTCCAACACGTAAAGAGGATGCGGGGCGGAGCGCAGAGCCACTTGATGCGCTGCGACGACGGGCACTACTACGTGGTGAAGTTTCGAAATAATCCGCAGCATGAGCGGGTGCTGGCGAATGAGTTTCTGGCGACGCGGCTGGCGGAGCGAGTGGGATTGCCGGTGCCGGCGGCGGAGGTGGTGGAGGTTCTGCCGTGGCTGGTGGAGCACACGGCGGAACTGACGATTGTGTTGGGGAGCCACGCGATTCAGGTGGAGGCGGGATTGCAGTTCGGGTCGCGGTATGTGGTGAGTCCGGTGGAAGGGCAGGTGCTGGATTACCTGCCTCCGGAGATGCTGGATCGGGTGCGGAATCTGGATACGTTTGCGGGAATCCTGGCGCTGGATAAATGGACGTGCAATGCCGATGGACGGCAGGCGGCGTTCTGGCGGAAGATGCGGGAGAAGAAATATTCGGCGTCGTTCATCGATCAGGGGTATTGCTTTAATGCGGGAGAGTGGACGTTTCCGGATTTTCCGCTGCGAGGTGTGTATCCGCGGAATGAAGTTTACGCGGGGGTGAATGGGTGGGAATCGTTCGAGCCCTGGTTGTCGCGGATCGAGAAGCTGGATGAAGCGCGATCGGGAGAGTGGCAGGAGAGATTCCTCCGGCTTGGTATGGCGGGAGCTGGGATGAGTTGGAGGCGCTGGTGCAGCGGCTGATCGAGAGGAAGACGATTGTGCGGGAGTTGATTCTGGCGTTTCGCGGGTCGCCGCGGCGGCCGTTTCCGGAGTGGATGGAGGAAGCTTAGCTGCGGTCAATTGAACCGCAGAGTGCGCTGAGGTCGCAGAGAAGAGCTTGAACCACAGGGGGCCCTTCGGCTTCGCTCAGGGCAGGCTCCGAGGTACACAGGGTCGATTGGGCTGATGGCTGAGAAGCGACAACTCGAGCTCTATCTGCTGCGATTTTTGCCGCATGCTCTGCGGGACGATTTTGTTACGGTGGGACTGTTGCTGACGGAGAGTGATGGCGGATTTGCCGAGGTGCGGTTTACGCGTGACTGGAGGATGCTGCAGTGCGTGGCTCCGGACGTGGAGTTGGAGTGGTTCCGGATGGTGGAGAGCGAGATCCGGGGCAGGCTGGGTGGTTTGCGGCGGCGCGAAGATCTGATGCAACTGATGAGCGAGAGATTTGGCACGATGATCGATGTGGCGCCGACGAAGGCGGTGCTGACGGAAGATCCCGCGAAAGAGATGGAAGTGCTGACTGCGATGTACCTGGCGCCGATGGAAGGAAAGCTGAAGCAGCCGGTGGCGGTGGATACGGCGATGGTCATGCCGCTGATGGGCAGGATTGCGGCGGGGCGTCCGATTGAGGCGGTGCAGGACAACGAGACGATTTCACTGGCGGATTTTGTGCACTCGAGACCAGTGTTCGCGCTCGAAGTGCGCGGCGATTCGATGCAGGACGAAGCGATTCTGGATGGCGACTACGTGCTGGTCGAGAAAAAGAAAACGGCGCGAGACGGGGATATTGTGGTGGCGCTGATCGAGTCGACGGACGCGACGCTGAAGCGGTTCTTTCGCGAGGGAGAAAACATTCGGCTGCAGCCTTCGAACGTAGCGATGAAGCCGATCATTGTGCCCGCAGCGTCGGTCGAGATTCAGGGACGGGTGATTGGCGTATTGCGGAAGTACTGAAGAGCAGTTGCCAGTGGTTACTTGCCAGTGTCCAGTAAAATCAAGTTCCGCACGGCAAAAGGCCCGGGGTACGACCTGCCCCTAAAGGGGCAATGATTTTGGAAGAAGTTGCGGTATCGCTAAAGCGATACCCTGATACGAAGCTTGATCGGCGATGGCGGGGAAGCGACAACTCGAACTTTATCTGTTGCGATTCTTACCGCATGTTTTGCGCGACGATTTCGTTACGGTCGGGTTGTTGCTTCTGGAGAGCGATGCCGGGTTTGCCGAGGTTCGGTTCACCCGCGACTGGAGGATGCTGCAGTGCGTGGCTCCAGATGTGGATTTGGAGTGGTTCGAGATGGTGGAGAGCGAGATCCGAGGCAGGCTGGGGAGTTTGCGGCGGCGCGAGGATCTGATGCAACTGATGAGCGAGAGATTCGGGACGATGCTGGATGTGGCGCCGACGAAGGCGGTGCTGACGGAAGATCCCGCGAAAGAGATGGAAGTGCTGACTGCGATGTACCTGGTTCCGATGGAACGAGGCGAGCGAACTCAGCAGCGCACGGGGCGGGTGGCAATTGTCAGCACCATGAAAGAGGCGTTCACCAATGCGGGCGTGCTGGAACTGATGCAAAGAGATTTGGATGTGGTGAAGTACACGGGGCAGGGAGATCCGTTTCCGGATTGATTTTGGCTATCGGGTGGGGAGCGCGGTGAAGATGTTCCATGCGGTATCGCTCCACCCCATCAAGCCAAAACCGGGCTTGATGGGGGCCCCGGTGGTGGCGGCGAATGTGGACCAGGCGCTGGCGTTGGCATATCGTTACTCGCGGGTTGAGGCAGGGATGCGGCAGGAACAACTGCGGGCTTCCTTGACGGCGGTGGTGGAGCAGGAGATGGCGTTGCAGGAAGAGAAGACGCGGTTCGCGATTGGGATGCTGGAGCAGAGTTCGGTGCGGGTGAGGACGGTGGGAGAGATGGCGGAGATCGCGAGCGAGGTGCGGCGGGAGTTGCGGGCTTGAGATTACAAAAGGCGGGACACTTCGTACAGGAAATCTTCGCATGTAAGGTAGGCGCTTGCGGGCGGAGTTACTTACTGTTTCTCCGACTTCGTTCTGAAATTGCAGGCACTTGTTGCGCCAACATACGGCCGTTGTGTGCGGAGAGGAGTAACATACCCACATGGGAATTTACAGCGAGTATCTCGACCAGGGCGCTGCCCTGGATCTCCTTGCGGAGCGCAAGAAGCAACTGCGCCGCATGGCTGAACTACGCGGGCGGGAGGTCTTGGTTTATGCATCCGACTCCGCCAAAGCGCGCCAGGGCGCTCCGGTTGCAATTGACAACTCCGACCTTCTGCCAATTACAGACCAAATTTCAAATTTGAAAGGCAGTTCCATTGATGTGCTCCTTGAAACTGGGGGCGGTAGCGGCGAAACGGTGGAGGACATTGTCCGCTTGTTGCATCTCAAGTTTGAAAGCGTTGCATTTATCGTCCCGGGGATGGCTAAGAGCGCGGGGACGATTATGGTAATGGCGGGTGATGAAATCCTGATGGAGCCCGCGTCGTCGCTGGGGCCCATAGACGCGCAAATACAGTGGGAGGGCAAGGTTTTCTCAGCAGAAGCGTTCTTGAAGGGTCTGGATAAGATTAAGGAAGAGGCGGCGACAACAAACACCCTGAACCGGGCGTATATCCCTATTCTTCAGCGGATATCGCCTGGTGAGATTCAAAATGCGGACAACGCACTGTCTTTCGCAAAGGTTCTAGTGACGAACTGGCTGAAGGAATATAAGTTCAAGAATTGGAGCGTTCATAGGACTCACGATCCTGGGACGGTGGTAACGCAGGAACATAAAGAAGCACGGGCGGGTGAGATTGCCGACAAGCTCTGCGATCACAGCAAATGGTTGAGCCATGGCAGGTCAGTCAAAATACCGGACCTCGAAGGCATCGGATTGCAGATTACGGACTACAGCAGGGATGCGGAAATGGCGGACGCGATCCGCCGCTACCACGTTCTCCTGCAGATGACTTTCGATACCACTGGAGTTTACAAGCTGTACGAAACGCCGACTTCCCAGATTCAAAGGTTTTTTGGGCAGCTGCCGATAGGAATTCCAGGGCTCACGCAGCGGTTACCGATGTTTCCTGGACAACCGGCCGTACCGGGAGGGCAGGCACCAATGGGTGCGATATTGCCGTTCAAGTGCCCTAAGTGCAACAAAACTTATACACTTCAGGCGGATTTTGACCGGCAGCAACCCTTGCAACCTGGCGCGGAGAGGTTCCCGTCGAGCGATATTCTGGTTTGCAGCCAGTGCGGGATGAGTCATAATCTAGTTGCGCTGCGCAGGCAACTCGAGCTTCAGACAAGAAGGAAGGTGGCCAGATGACACAAACACAGGAGAAGGCACCGCCGAAGGACGGAGATCAGCAGACGCGCTATTATCTCGTCTTCGATGAGCTTGCCAAAGCGAATCTCGAAAACGCCTCAGACGTGAGCTTGGAAGAGATTGATGAGATCGAGCAGATTCGACGGATGGTGGTGGAAGTGGACGAGGAGCAGCCAATCTTCATGACGTCCACCTAGCATCGGATCTTATCTGAGAACAGGCCACTTTGAAAACCCCGCCTAGGCGGGGTTTTTATTTGGGGAAATCGTGCTAAAGCTTCGCTGATTGCCGGCTTCAGCAAAAGCCGATCGGGCGAGCGAGGGATTGTCGTGGCCTTCGAGGCACGATGCAATGCGCCGTGCATCTTGTGTTGTGGGTTAGGGGCGATTGCGCTTTGAGTACGGACTTGAGTGTCCGCTCCACACGGAAGGAAATCATGAACATACGAGAGAAAGTGCGCGGCGCGATGCGCCGGGTGGGAGAAGTGTCTTTGCGGGAGTGGCTTTCGACGAATTTGTTTGCCGGGCGCGATGGACGGCGGACGGCGGGAGCGGGGTCGAACCTGGCTCCGTTCTCTTCGCCTGGTTTTTCGCGGGGCGGCATTCCGGGCAGCGGCTCGCGGACAGGAGTGTCCGCGCCACACAATCTGGTGCCTAAGCCTACTCCGGCGAATCTGCGGCGGTTCGCGGAGACGCCGGTGGCGCGGCGGGCGATCAATGCAATCAAGGACCGGATTGTGGGAATGCGATGGCGCATCCAGCCGCGGCGCGGGCGGGTGCTGGAACAGATTCCGGATGGGGCGCGGCGGATCCAAGTGTTGACTGAAAATTTTGAGGCTCCGAATCCAGACGATTCGTTCCGCTCGCTGGCGGAGCAGGTGCTGGAGGATGTGATCGTTGGAGGATTTGGGGCAATCGAACTCGATTTGGTCGAGGGGTGGACTCTGGATTCCTCGGGCAAGCTGCCTCTACTGATGTGGCCGGTGGATGGGGCGACGATTCGGATCATGACGGATTGGGATGGGCGTCCCGACTCGCCGCGGTATGCGCAGGTGACGGGGTTGTATGGGGCGCAGGGGCAGATCGTACTGAACGACGATGAGTTGAGTTACATCCGGCTGAATCCGCGAACGCACACGCCGTTTGGGCTGGGGCGGCTGGAGGTGGCGTTCGAAACGATCAATGCATTCTTGAGCGCTTACCGGTATGCGGGGCGGCTGGCTTCGAATTCGGTGGTGCAGTATGCGCTGTGGCTGCAGGGTCTGACGCCGGCACATCATGAGCGGCTGATCCGGTGGTGGCAGGACGAGATTGAGGGCACGGGGCGGGTGCCGATTATGTCGGCGGAGTCGAAGCCGGAGGTGCTGCGGTTTGCGGCGGGGACGGACGCGGACCTGCGGCTGGCCTGGCAGGAATTTCTGGTGCGGATCATCGCGAATGCGTTCGATCTGCCGGCGCAGTTCCTGGGATTAGAGCAGGATGTGAACCGGGCGACGGCAGGGGAGATGAGTGACTTGGGGTTCCGGTCGGCGATTGTTCCGACGGCGCGGCTGGTGGCCGAGTATCTGACGCGGGATGCGATTGCGAAAAAGCTGGGGTGGACGGACCTGGAGTTTGTATTCACCGACGTCGATGCGCAAGACGAGATGGAGCAGGCGCAGATCGACGAGATCCTGCTGCGCAATGGGGTGGTCACGGTCAACGAAGTACGGCGGGCGAGAGGGTTGGCGGAGATTATCTGATCGCAGGATCCGAGATGGCCGACTCAAGAACCTTGAACCACAGAGGACACAGAGGGACACAGAGGAAAGCCTGTAAGTCCGTGCCCCCATTTTTTTGCAGCGAAGTTTGAATCTTTCGCAGCCGGTTAGAAGTGAGGAGATAAGAGATGGGATTGTCACTGGAGTCGATGGCGATTGAGATGCCGGCGGTACATGGGCATCCGAACCGGGCAGCGTTTCGGGGAGTATTGACGATCGTCGATGTTGCATCGGACAAGTCACCGGCGGGCGCGCGGGGGCATCGAGTGCTGCTGACTCGGCGGGCGGCGGAGGCGGCAATGCCGTCGCTGATGGGGATGGGGCTGGACTACTCGCCGGCGCTCGATCGTCACGACGCACGGCGAAAGATTGGGGTGATTACGCGAGCTGAAATTGTGGGGCGCGTCATTGAAGTCGGTGGATTCCTGTATGCGCGGGATTTTCCGGAGATCGTGGCGGAGATCGGCAGGCCGGGGCGGACGGGCGCATCGGTCTTTGCCGGCAGGCGAGCGCGGACGGGAATGTCCGCGCTACCCGCGCAGGGCTTGGAATGTCGTATGAAATTACGGATGCGCTTGTGGAAGACATCACGGCGAGCGTGTGGGTGCTGAGCCGGGTGACGTTTACGGGGGCAGCGGTGTTGCGGCGGGATAAAGCGGCGTATTGCTCGACATGGATTGAGCTGGGGTAGGTTGCGGAAGTTTCAGCGGCTAAAGCCGCCAATCATTTTGCGGTAGTTACGGCGCGGCTGAAGCCTGGCCCGTTTAAAACAAAGTCGGGCTAGGTCACATATTGAAATGTATGGCAAACCAAGGAGGTTAGGGGAAATGAACGAAGAAATGGTGCAGCAGATGATGGCGGCGGCGGAACGACTGGCGGCCGCCACGGAAACCCTAGATCGCGTATTGGGAAAACTGGACGCGCAGCAGGAAATGTTGAATGCGAAAGTGGACCGGATCGTCGCGGCGGTCGAGGAGAGCATTACACAAACCACCGAGCGGCGCCAAACGGAAGGAACTGGAACCGAATTGCAGGAGCGCATTGTGCAGTTGGAGAAGTCGAATGCAGACCTGAAAGCACAGGCGTCGCGGATGGCACGGAAGACGCTGTCACCGGTGGTTTCGGCGCTGATCGGAAAGAACGAGATCGAAGGCGAACGGCTGGACCCGGCGGTGCTTAATAAGACGCTTGCGGCACTCAGCGTGGAACAGCGGATCGCCGTGAAAGCCGAGTTGGCGCGGGCGGGGATGATCGAGTAAGCCGCGGTTGGTCGATGGCCGTTAGTTATTCGCCGTTAGGGGCGCGACTTAGGTCGCGTCTTTTCTATTTTGGCGGATAAAACCCAGCGCCATCCGGAAATCGCGGGACGGGACCCTTCTCAAGTAATCCGCACCGCTTAAGGACGAGTAATCCCGGATAACCTTGCGGGAACTTCTACCAGGAGAGGACATATGGCAAACAGCACACACGTTATCACCGATCTAAAGACACTCGCAACTACGGCGTTCACAGCGGCCAGCATTCAAAAATCGGAGGCTTCGGGCGGCGACAATCTTTCACTCGCAGGGATGGCGAATGGCGCATTCGAAAACGGCAGCGCGCTCAAGAGTGCGCTTCAACTGATCGCCGCGAACTGCGACAGCGCGGACCCGCAATTAACGCTTGCGAACAGCATTCTGGGCACGCTTACCTAGGGGCCGGGTTGGAGACGAGGTCGAGTAATCGCCCTCCTGCTGGGAGCCGGGCCGATGGGGCGCGAGTGAGATCGCGCCCTTTTTATTTGGGTTAGGAAATTCTATTCATCGCAAAGTACGCGATGGGTGGGATACCGACTGGACGGGCGGGGCGTCCATATCTTCACCGATCGGGATGAAGAGGGTAAGAGAACGGCAATGAAACTCAATTGAGGAGAAGACATGAAAGCGAATTTTCTGGATTTGCATGCAGCAGCGGACTTTCTGGGGCCGGGCGCGATCGAGATCAATCGGTATCAGAGCGAGATCACGGACATTGTGCGGCGGCGCGGCGTGTTCGGACAAAGGATGAAGCAGGTACCGGCGACGGGACAACCTTCGCGGTTCTTTGAAGAAACGGCGATTGCTTCACCGACGGCGGCGCAAGCGTTCGTCGATCCGCGCAATATTGCGCCGACGCTGCAAGCGCCGACGCGACTGGAGCGGACCGTTCCGTTGAAGGCGCTGGTCTCGCAGATCAACTACAACCTGTTTGACATGGAGGTGGGGACACAGCAGAGCCAGTTCGCGTATCTGCAAGCCAAGGATCTGGCCGATGCGGTGGATGGGCTTTTGCGCACGCACGATGTGGCGCTGTGGAACGGCAACGACACTTCGCTGAGCAATCCAACGACGCCGCAGTATTTTGGCGCCATCGGACAGATCGAGGCGGGAGGCAACACCACCACCATCGCAATCGGGGCCAGCATCGTGGACGGACTGAAGAGCACCATCGCGGAAATGGTCGCAAGTTCGTCGTTTGATGCGCGGCCGACTGCGATCTATGCCAACCCGGTGCTGCTCGACTTGATTGATCGCGAGATGAAGGCGGAGTTTAACGTGGTCCTCTCGACGGTGCAGATCACGGGCGGACTAACCGTGAAGGCCTTGAGCACGCAAGCTGGCGAGTTGCCGCTGATTCCGGAGTGGGCCCTTCCCTATACGGGCACACCGGGACAAGGCAATGCCGTGCTGCCAGCTTACATCGTGACCGAGGATCTGATCGAGTATCACTGGCTGACGGACCCAAATCCTCGGGTCTTCAAGCTGGGACTGCCGAATACGCTGATGACACAAAGCGTCGTGGTGAAATTCGGCGGCGTGGTGGTGAAAGGCGCGAACTATGCGCACTACGAAGTGCTGGTGAACCGGTAAGAGCAGCGGCCAGTTGCCAGTTGCCAGTAAGAGCAAGGCGCTGGCAACTGGTAACTGAGAACTGAGAACCCATCATGAATTACTTGCAACCATCGGAATACGAGTTATATGGGCTGGAAGCGACGACCAATGTGGCGTGGGTGACGGCGGCATCGGCGATGATCGATGCGCATTGCCGGCGGATCACGCTGGCCGTCAATCAGTATACGGAACGGTTGCGCACGGAGAATGGACAGAGGCCGGTGCAGCTTGCCTATCTGCCGCTGTGCACTGTGGCGCCCGCAACATCGCCGATTGTTTCGGCGCGGGCTCGTTATGCGACGCCACGGCGGGGCGAGTTGGAGTACGAGGCGGACTTGTGGGACGCGGCTCTCGCGTTTGGAATTCCGGGAACGTGGGTGGACTTGAACGTGGCGGACCTGGATGCATTTCCGGAGACGGGAGAAGTTACGCTTCCGGTGAATGTGATGGGGTGGGCGTTCACCGAAATCGAGATTGTATATACGGCTGGGTTTGATCCGTTTCCCGACCAGGTCAAGGTGGCGTGCGCGCAGTTGGTAAAGAATGCGCAGGCTACTCCGGCGCTGAATGTGAAGAAGAACGTCGTCCCCGACGGAATGCAATTGTGGTACTTCTCCGATTCGCTGCTGGATGCAACGGTGCAAGAGCTGCTGGCGCCCTTTGTGGCGCAGAGAGTGGGATGACGATGACTGGAATTGCTGGAGCGGCGGCAGTGCGGGCGGCGGACGCCATGTTACAAACCCTGGGCGGCACGGAAGTGATCCTGCTGTTTGCAGCGGCGGGACTACCGGGCGATGCCGTGGCGGAACTCGGGCTGGTGGATCCGGGAGTTGAGCAGGCGTTGATCGCGCCGGTGGTTGTGCGGGAGCTGACCACGGAGAACAACGGTCCACGGCGGCGCATCGAGATGCTGGCGGGACAGGCGGCGATGGCGGAGCAGGTGAGCCAGCGGAACGTGGCCTCGGCGGAGGTGTTGTTCGAGACGGCGCTGGGATTGGTGTACGGCGGAGAAATGTTCCACATCCAAGGGTTTATCGTCGAGCGGGTTGGGGGAGCGGCGTATTTGTACCGGGTGGCGGCGGTGTCTTAGTGGCTTCTAGCTTCTGGCGCCTAGCTCCTAGCTATCGGTTATCAGTTATCAGTTGAAGCTTGTCTTCTACTTACCACGGACTCACAGGAGAGATATGCAAGCGGCGAAGGACAGTTTTTATATGGCGCTGCGGGAACGGCTGGCTGCGTTGAATCCGGCGCGAACGATGGTGATCGACGGAGTTACAGTGCCAGCGATCGTGGTCCGCGAAAACATGGAGCCGCGGTTTGGGGAGGCGCAGCCGGGAGCGTTTTATGTGGACTTTGGCGACATCCTGATTGCGGAGAGCACGCGGCCGATGCTGGGAGTGGATTGCCACATCTGGTACGCGAGCGAAGGCAGCGGCGGAACGGGAGTAGATCGAGGGCGCGTGTTGGCGGAAATGGACGACGAGTTACTCGGAATCTGCGATCCGCCGCATACTGAAATGCTCGATTACAGCCAGACTCCGAGTGCTGACTTGGGATCGGGAATTTTCTGGACGGTGCCGGTGATGGGGAATGCGCCGGGAGATATCTCGATCCAGAAACAGCAGTGGAGTGCCGGCACAGCGCGGGTGGACCGGTATGCGCAGCTTAGAATTTATTTCTTTTTGCCGGAGGTGGAAGCGTGACGCGGGCGGGATTGCGGCCAGTAGCACGGCAGACGCGCGCTTATTTCGCGCCGATGGACAGAGTAAACGGGCCGACGGCGATTTTCGATCCGTCGCAAAATGGCGGTTTTCAGTTGGATGCTCCGCCGGCGCCTTGGATTGACTTGGGATGGATTGAAAACTTTCAGCGCACGAGCACATCGCAGATCGAGGCCTTGATCGGCGGGACGGCGGGTGCGGTGTCGGCGCAAGCGCGGCACGCTTTGGGAGCGCGCGTCGATTTTGAATTTCGCGACTGGGGAAAGTTGCAGATGGCTTTGGCGGGAGGCGCGGAGCACATGAATGTGCTGGCAACGGATCCGAGCGCATCGCCAGCGGGATCGGGTGGAATTCCGCTGACGGCCGTGCCCTTGCTGGCCGGTTCGACTGCTGGGGAACTGGTGTTGGGAGCGGGCGCCGTCGCCGGATTCCAGCCTGGAGACCTGGTGGCATGCGATGTGGATTACGCGCAGCAAGTTGGCTATGTGGGCACGCGGCATCGCGGCGGCGTATGTAAAGAATCCGGAAGACGTGCGGCGGGATGCCAACTATGTGCGGCGAGTTACGTTCAACGTGGGCTGCGTCGCGCTGGTGACGGAGACGTCGCTGCTGCTGACGCAGGCATTGCCGGGAGGAGTGCCAGCTGGCTGGGGCGTCAGTGCAACAGGTGATGGCTTTTGTGGACCGCGAAGGCGGCGCGTTTCTGCAAGAGTGGTCGGCGTTATTCGTGGCGGAAGAGGAGTCTGGTGGGCGCGTGTGTTTCTATTATCCGACTTTGAGTCCGTGCACAGCGAAGGCGGAGTGGGCACGGGAGAGCCTGATCGAGATTCAAAAGCCGATTGGAGAGTTGGCGTTGCAGGCGTCGTTTACGGCGCTGCCAACTGTGGACATCAACGATGGAGCGGTGGTGCTTTGCTACCGGAGTTATTTCCCGGCTAGTGGAGCGGCGGTCTACTGAGCGGAGCAAAGGCTTTAACCACAGAGGACACAGAGGGGCACAGGGGACAGCGGAGTTCTTGATAGGCCATGAAATTACTGATTGATAACCTCGAGGGTCTCGGGCCACAGGACTACACGGCGTTCGTGGACGCGGGTAAGAATCCGACTCTGGTGCGCAAACTGAACAGCCCGGCGGAATTGAAATTCGGCCTGGTAGCCGGAGAAGACAACATGGTGGTACCGGCGATCGAGGCTCGCGTCACGCTGACCTTAAGCAACGGCAACGATCTGTTCACCGGTTACGTTGTCGATACGCCGACATATCAGTATTTGGGCTGGGAAGATCGCGGGTTAGTGTACCGGTACGAGATAGTCGCACTTAGCGACGTGATGCTGATGGATCAGAAGGCACCTCCGCCGCATCCTCCGTTTGTGGACCGGAGCGCGGGTAGCGCGTTCGATCAATTGACGGCGGAGGCGCTGCCGGGATGGTTTGATATGAGCGGCGTCGAGGCGGGGGATCCGATTCCGTACTACAGTGTCAACCCAGCGAAAAAATGGACGGCATCGGCGGCGGAGATTGCGCTCTCGGCGCGTTGCTCTTACCGGGACGACAACGGGAAACTGTTCTTTGCGCCGCTCGGGGCAAACACATACGCACTCGCGGAGGATACAGATACGTTTTCTCCGGGCGATCTCCAATTGCAGAGCGTGAACCGGCTGGTCAATGACTTGACGATTCTGGGGCCACTAGAGCCGAGTGCGCATGTGAAGGACTACTTCTGCGGCGACGGGTACACGACCTATTTCTACATGTCACAGAAGCCATTCACGCGCAGCAGTCAGGTCGCACTGTATAACCGGACGATTCTTGACGAGATTTATAGGGAGATGGATCCGACGCATTGGGTCGTAACCGATCCGCGGCATGTGATTACGGTCAGCAACGGCCAGTTGCAGGTTGCGGGAGGGACAGGGATAGATGGGCAAACGCTCGCTGAACTTCATCGAAAAGGTCGAGTTAGGCGGAGCCACGATGCTGGAGCACGGGGACGTGGTGTTCAATGCGGCGTCGGATGGAGTGATCGGCGGACTGTACTGCCGGTGCGGTTTCGATCGCGGGCTGTCTGGCGGGCTTTCGCATAACGCCTCTGGGCGGCTACTGCAACATCCAAGCGCTGGTTGGAGGCTTGGTCACGGGCACAGCTCTCGCCACACAGGCCGGGCACCATTATGTGTTCACTACGATGCTGTATCCGACCGAGGCGTACCGGATGCAGCAGGTGTTTCACTCTTCGCTGCATCCGACCGGATCCCCGCGAGGGGGCGGAGCAGTCGCCTGCGATGTACGAGTCGTACTGGAAGTGCAGGATATCGATCCGGCGAATCCGGCCACGCAGATCGCACCGGCCACTGTATTGTTCGACGACATCATTGCGGACGCGCCCGGGTTCTGCGCCTATGCGCTTATCAATGCCGGCAGCATGCAATGCTCGCTTGCGTTCACGTACATATGGCTGCCGGTCGATGCACTGGTGAGGGGCACATTGCCTGGGGAAGAGACGGTGACGATGCTGACGGGATCGTTGCTGGACGGCGCCGAGTGCCAGGTTACGACCGCGCCTGCACTGGAGTTTTATCCAGAGTACATACCGGCGGCCAATGAGTTGATCGAGGTGAGTTATCGCGGCCAAGGCCATGCCATGGCGCGAGTGATTAACTCGGCGAGCATTGCGGCTCATCGGCGTGGCGGCGATGACGGTGTGCGCGGGAGCATGCGGGAGATTGGGCTGCCGGTTCCGCGCACTTCGGCGGATTGCGAAACGGCGGCGCTGGCCTTGCTGGATGACGCCGGACAGGGATGGAGTGGGGAGTACCAGGCGTGGAGCCAGTTTCTGCCGGGCGGGGCGGCGGATATTTTCCCGGGAGATGGGTTGGCGGTGAATGTGCCATCGCGGATGGCGGCGTTCACAGCGATTGTGCGCGAAGTGGATGTGGAGATGGTGGACATCGCCGGGGAAAACAGCCACTACACTCTGCGCTTTGTGGATGCGGGAGATCCTTCTCTGGATTTTGCTTTTGCGACGGCCCTGATGAAGCAGACCCAGGTGCTGACGCCGATCGATGTGACCGAGGTGGGGAATTCTTATCTTGCCGATCTCACCGACGCGGAGGTTACGAATGTGACTTCGACGACGGTGACGATTGACGCGGGATTCACACCCCCGGGCGGCGGTATCGAGGTGCGGTACTCGGATGAGGGGTGGGGAGCCGGTTACAACGGCAACCTGGTGGGCCGTTTCACGAGCAACAGCTTTACGCTCACGCGGTACGCGCGGGCACAAACGTATTTCTTGAGGAGTTATGACGGCAGCGGGCCACCGAAGTATTCGCGGTATTCGGCGGCGCTGCACGTTGACTATCCACTATGACCACGTCGACCTGAAAATCAGGTCATCGGGTAATTAAAGGTCAGAGGCTTTGGTATTTGAACTTAAACGGCTCGATGATTCGATGATCAGATGACCCGATTTCTAAGGAGATGACCACTCCGCCCAGCGGCGGATACCTGCTGGAAGCATTGCTGCTCGCGCCCAGGCGCAGGAATGATTTCGAAACTGGCCGGCGGCACAAGATCGAGGAGAGTGGCTGTGACCTTCAAACACCCAAACGTTCATCGCGAGTTTGTGGAGTACTCCGAGACCCAGAAGTTGCATATCGTTTCGGTGTATTCAAACCCGTACCGCTGGCAGCGGAGACGGGACGCTTTCCATGATTTCCGGTTTCACATGGAAACCAGTCCGAACGTCGCGCTGCATGTCGTCGAGGTTGCCTTCGGAGATCGGCCGCACGAAGTCACCAGCGCCAACAATCCGCTCGATTTGCAATTGCGAACTGATTCGAGCCTTTGGATCAAGGAATGCGCGATCAATGAGGGTGTGCGCCGATTTCCACCCGACTGGCAATACGGCGGGTATGTGGACGGCGACTTCCACTTCACGCGGCATGACTGGGCGCTGGAGGCAATCCACATGCTCCAGCATCATAGCTTTGTCCAGTTGTTCAGCACATACGCCGACCTGACTGGGGAAACCGCGACCAGCCATCTCGGCCATCGCCCGTACCGCATGAGCACGAGCTTTGCATGGAATTACATGCACCAGCCTGAATTCCTGAGTTCGCGGCGAATGCGGCGCGGAGGAACCGATACTTACTACGCCCCGCTCCAGTCGTCAGAAGCTTTCCCCTTTGGTCATCCTCCTGGAGCCACCGGAGGCGCATGGTCGTGGCGCCGGGATGCTTTCAATATGGTGGGTGGGATGCTAGACACCTGCGTCCTGGGCAGCGCGGACTGGCACATGGCTTTCGGGTTGGTGCAAGCGACGAACGTGGCCGCCGAAATGAAGCGGTGCACGCAGCCCTATGTGGAATCCGTAGTGAACTGGCAAACGCGCGCCGCGAAACTGAATAGCATCGAAGGCCGCTCGCCCGTGGGGTGCATCGACAACTTCGCCACTCACGCTTTCCACGGCAGCAAAGCGCTGCGCGCTTATGGAGAGCGGTGGGCGCTTCTGCAGAAGTGGGACTTCAATCCCGCAAGCGACATCGCGCGAGATTACCAAGGTTTGTGGCGGTGGACAGGAAACAAACCTGGACTCCGCGATGATGTGGCTCGATACTTCATCGAACGCTCGGAAGACGGGGCGATGTTACTGGGGGAAGCGCCGCTGGTTTGACGCTGCCCAGCCCCTAAAGGGGCGTCTGATTTCGGGAGAACTTACGGTATCGCTAAAGCGATACCCTGATACGAATCGCGCGTCTTTCCGCAAGCTGTAAAAGCATGCCCCGATACGAGCCGTACTTGCACCACGGGCTGCTAGCCGACTTCTTCACTCCAATTTTCGAGAGTCTTCTTTAAGACGGCCATGAACTGGTCGGCGATGGCGCCGTCGATGATGCGATGGTCGTAGCCCAGCGTGAGGTGAACGACGGAACGGATGGCGATGGAATCCGCGCCGTCTTTGTCAGTAAGCACCATGGGCTGCTTGGTGATACCGCCGACGCCCATGATGGCGGCGTTCGGCTGGTTGATGATAGGCAAGCCGAAGACGGCGCCAAACTGGCCGGGATTGGTGATGGTGAAGGTCGCGCCTTCGACGTCGGCCGGCATGAGCTTCTTCGAGCGGGCGCGCTCGCCGAGGTCGGTGATGCCGCGCTGCAGTCCGAGGAAGTTGAGCTCGTCGGCGTTCTTGAGAACGGGGACGATGAGTCCCCAATCGAGCGCGACGGCGATGCCGGCGTTGACGTGCTTGTGGTAGCGGACGCTGTCGCCTTCGAGCGAGCTGTTGACGATCGGATATTGCTGCAGGGCGATGATGGCGGCGCGCACGAAGAACGGCATGAAGGTAAGCCGCGTGCCGTAGCGCTGCTCGAAGCCGTTCTTGAGCTTGTTTCGCAAATTGACGATGCGAGTCATGTCCACCTCGAACATGCAGTGGACGTGAGCGCTGGTGCGGCGCGATTCGATCATGCGCTGCGCGATGATTTTGCGCATTTGGGACATGGGTACAAGGTCGCCTGGAATCGCAGCCGGCACGGGGGCCGAGGCTTGCCGGGATACGGGGGCCACAACGGGAGCGGCTGAGCGGTGCTCGACGAAATCGAGGAGGTCCTGCTTGGTGACGCGGCCGCCGGTGCCGGTGCCGCTCACCTTTGCGAGATCCACATTGTGCTCGCGGGCGAGCTTGCGGACCAGCGGGGAAGAACGAACGTCGGAATCTTCCTCGTCCTCGGGAGCGCTGGCGGCGGGCGCGGGCGGCGGAGCCGGGGCTTCTTTCTTTACGGATGCCGGAGCGGCAGGAGGGGGCGCAGCGACCTTGGCGGGCGCGGATGCGGAATCGCCACTGCCGTCGCCAATCACGCCGACGACGGTGTTGACCTGAACGGTGTTGCCTTCGGAAACCTTGATCTCTTGAAGGATGCCGCTGGCGGGCGCGGGGATTTCAGCGTCGACCTTGTCGGTAGAAATCTCGAACAGGGGTTCGTCGCGCTGGACCTTATCACCGGGCTTCTTCAGCCACTTGGTGATGGTTCCTTCGAAAATTGATTCGCCCATCTGGGGCATGACTACATCAGTCGGCATGGTTCCCTTTCCATGAAGCCCCCGCGCAAATGACGAGGGAAGAGCAAACAAACATTATAGCGAAGCCGGGAGTGACTTCGCGCACAGAGCAACGGTCTGCGCGGGCCTGTGCGAGGGGTAAAGACCTCGAACTAGGTTAGCCAGGACGCGATTTCTTGTGGAGCAAACAGCGATGAAGAAGTTCTTAGCGGTTGTAGTCTTTTGCCTGCCAGCCTTCGGGCAAGCGGCGTATTCTGGTCCAGGGTTGTACTCGGGGCCGGGGGTGTACGGCGTGTCGGCTGGAGCGCCTGCACTCTATGCGGCTCTGCCGCAAGTATGGGTGGACAACAATGAGCTAACCTGCGGGATCACGTCATCGTGTTATGCGGGGTCTCCAGGACTATCTCTGGCGGCGCCCGCTTACGAACTGACGCTCGGATCGAGTAGCTGGATCAGTGGTGCTCCGCCAAGTTACTGCACTTTCAGCCTTCCCTATGCCACAAATGGCGCTGGGTTGCAGGCGGCAATCTATGCAATGGAAGGCTGCCGTTCACAGGGTATTCTGAACAACGCGGCGATTGGAATCATTCTCGACGTTCCTCCGGGAGTGTATACCTCAACCACGGGCGGCCTAACTATCCCACAAACCAGCAACACGCTGGCAAGTGCTCCGCTCATCGTGCGCTCGACCTACGATTCCACCCTTGCCTCCATGCCGGAGCCCGTTTGTGCGGGCGGCATCCAAGATAACGTGGCGGCTCCGACGGTGACGGCCATCGGAATCGACAATCCTGACTGTACAGGCACCAATATGTACTTTCAGAACGGGCCGCAGAATCCCACTGGAACCATAACCGGGATCACCACTGTGAGCGTCAACACCACGACGCTGATAGCCATCGCCGCAAGTGCCAGTGCTCAGCTCGTTCCGCTGACTAACGGCTATGTCTCGCCCACGCTCGGTTCGTCGTCATCGTCTTGTATCACAATAGATAGCGGAAGTAACCAAGAATGCGTTACGCCTGTAAGTGGCCCAAATCAGACGGGACTAAATGCGGTTTTCGGTAAGAACCACCTTGTGAACGTGTGCGTGGTCTACAACGTGACCGTAGCGGAAGGCGCTCCGTCCGGCTGCGGAAACGGGACCGGGGCGTTCACTTTGGCGAATGGCACGAACACCGGCATTTCGGCCTATAACTATTTGAAGTACATGTATCAGAATGAATGCAATGGTACGTGCACGCCTGTTCAATTATGCGGCGCTGTACCGGGTGACAACCCGCAATGTCAAGGAGTCTTAGGCCAGTACCTTTCGCTCACGGCTGCCGCGCCTTCGGGAGGCAACACCCTCTATACCGTTTCTGGGGCTACGGGCGCGGTAACAGCGGCAGCCTGTGCCAACCCGGTAGCCGTGATTGGTTTCACCAATTCGCTGAACAATGGGACGTTCTCCTGTTCCGCTTCCACGTCTACGTCCTTGACGCTCGCGAACTCCAGTGGTGTGTTGCAGACCGGACAGACTGCATACGCGAACCCGGGCATCGGGCCGGATCACTGGGAATTTATGGACGGCGCCGCCAGCTTGGTTCCGGGTAGCACGTCAAACAACAGCCTTATTTGGACAGGAGACGCTGATTCCCAAACCTCACTAACCCAGTTTGCCACGCATATCCACTTCCGCCGATATTGGGTTCACGGAGACTGGACGAGTCTTGCGACTGGAATGAACCCGGTGTCTTATGGGTTAAACTTCAATGGCTGCTCCTACTGCTCGCTAGTCGGGTCACAGGGCAGCCAACTCCTAAGACCAGGCGCAGAAGGCCATGTTGTTAACGTGGACGGAATCAACTATAAGATCAACAATAATTGGCTTGAGGGGCAATCGAGTTGTGTATTCCCTGGAGGGTTCTCCACTAATCCGGGGATTATTGGATATGTGCCCTACGTGAACGTAGAGTTCCGGCGCGACCGCTGCCAATTCCCTTACCCGTGGCTTGGAGGGAGCCTAAGCGGATCGCCAATCTCCGTTAACGGGACCATGAACAGCGGCTCAGCTATTCTTATTGCCCCTACCGGCACATTCATGCCGGGGTGGGCTGGGCAAACTCCTGGGGTTCCTATTTCCGTTACCGGGGCCGGACCACTAAACGGCGGCGGAAATCCCACAACTCTCTACGCCACCATTCTTAGCTACCAAAACTCCGGCCAAGTTACTCTCAGCACATCTGCTTCCACAGCAACCTCGGGGGCCACGATTGGTTTATATCCTAACGCGCAATGGACTGGAAGCGTGGCCAAGAAGAACTGCCTTGAATTAAAAGAAGGCGAGAATGTTCTTATTTCTGGCCTGATCTGCGATGGCAACGACAATAGCGGAGCGCAAAATGGTACTGTGGCCACTATCGACATCCGTAACACGTCTGGCGCAGAAAATGGGGCGAGTATAGGGGACAATTATCAATCAACGCTCCAGGACTTCACCCTGCAAGATTCTATCTTCCGCAACAGTTGCGAAGGCATTGACGAAGGCGCTCGCGGTCCAGCAGACTCTGGCGTGACTCACACAGCGGCCCGAGAGCGTTTCGCGGACATACTGCAATATGCCATCAGTGGCTCGAATCCGGGATGTAATGGAGAAACCGTTGGGATGATGTTGGATCAAGGCTCCGAGTATTGGAATGCCGTGGTTACGGAAACATCCACGGGCATAGCGACTGCGGTTGCCTTCGCTTCGATAGATGCAGGGGTCAGCTTAACTGAGGCCGGGAACGCATCGGGCGGCAGCACTGTTTACACTACAACAGGAAACACGGCAGCGCAAAACGCCGCCCTGTGCGATGCGGTTGATAATGGACGGGTCTTTGTCAGTGGGTTTACGACCCCTGGAAATAATTCTACTTACACAGGTTTTGTGTGCGCTGCGTCCAGTAGCACATCGTTGACCTTGACTAATTCCGGCGGCGTGGCGGAGATTCCAACTGGATCGCCTACGGCTAATCCTATCCTTAGTCAAACGTCTGGGTACGGATTCCGCGCCATCGACATTCGGGCCGGCGAGGCGGTGTCCATCACGAACTGCGGCGGCGGGACTGACTATAACGGCACGGGAAACTCGGCATTTAACCAGCCAATGCATACCATCAACGGTACATCGGTGCCTGTCAGCATGGGGCCGCCAGCCACAACAGGGTCTACAGAATGGAACGGAAAGTGGAGTTCGGCAAACGATACGGTGGTCTACAATTGGCCGGGGGCAAGTGCAGGCGCCTTCGATGATAGCGGGAGCTGCATTCTGACGAATATCGAATCCAGCCCGCCCAATGTAAGCCTTCTGCACATCACCTTTGTCGGTGATGCCATCCAGTCTATAGGCAGCGGCCCAACTCCGAGTAAGGGACCGCCATTCATATTCAACCACCTGTTTCAAGACAGCATTTTGTTAAGTCAGTTCGCAGCGACCAATGCCGGATGGTACAACTCGGCAGTCGCTAGTCCAAAGGAAGGCACACAGACTGAGATATTCAACTACGATGCCAACAGCCTGACGGCCGACCATCTCGTGTGGGCCGGCCGGCCAGCAGGTAACTACACGGCCTATGGGAACAATCCGAACTATACAGTGGCGTCGCCGGTGATGTACTTTCCAGCCACTGATTTTTGCACTGGATCAACTTACTCAAGCTCCGGTTCTAATTGCGTTGCTTTCAAGGGAGCCATGAGTATTACTCCTGTAGTCGCATCAATTACAGCAACGGCGATTACAAACGATGTACTGACGGTTACGGCGAACAATTTCTTTCCAGTAGGACAAACAGTGATCTTGTCGGGAACGGCAGAGTCATATCTTAATGGCCAGAGCGTGACAGTAGCTACCGCGTCATCGACTCAGTTCACTGCTAATTTTAACCACGCAAACGAAAGCAATTCTTCTGACAGCGGCAGTGCCACCATCCCCCCTATGCCCCTGACGCTGCCGGATTATCACGGTTACGAATTGCGTTCGGACAGTCCATATAGCGCTACCGGAGCCACCCCGGCATCTGACGGCACCGACATTGGAGCCCGTATCCCGAACATTGATTCGGCCATGACACAAAACCTTTTTGTCTGTCCGGGAAGTTGCGGGAGTCCGGGACCATTCCCGGATTAGTGAGAGGCGTGCCATGACGTGCGCGGCACACGTCTGCCCCACTGCAGCAGACTGTGGGACGCATGAATCGTACCCCGATAACTGGGGGCACCCTGCTATGGAGCCTACTCACAGTGAACCTTACTCCCCACTTTACTCTCGAAGAAATGACCTTTTCTGAAGTGGCTGCACGCCTTGGTCTCGACAACACACCGGGGCTTACCGTGGCTGCCAACCTGAAACTTGTCGCGGCGTTCATGGAGAAGATCAGGACGTTGCTTTGGGACAAGTCTATCGTCGTGCACAGCGGTTACCGTTCAGTGGAGGTAAACCAGGCAGTGGGCGGAGTGGCGACGAGCGCTCACTGTCACGGCCTGGCGTGCGATTTTGTTTGTCCCGCGTTCGGTGCGCCGGCGGAAGTGGCGCTGGCTATCTTGAAGTCCGACATCGGATACGACCAACTTATCCTCGAGTACGGATGGGTTCACATCGGCTTGGCGCGAGAGGGACTGTCATTCCGCCGGGAATCTCTAACGAAGCGCTCGCCATGGGCGGGGTATGAGTTGGGCATCAGGGCTTGACCTATTCGCCGCACTATTCAATCCCATAAGGGTGATGCTGTTATAAGGAGATACTATCTTGAAAAAGTACGCTGCTTATCTGCCTACTGTTGTGCTACTGCTTACCGCGATCGCGAATACGGCTACACCGGCGATTGCAACGTTCTGGGCAAACCATGCCGCTGCCGCAGCGACCTTTGCGCCGCTGGCGGTCATTGTGGCGCACTGGCTGCCTTCGCCGTATGCCGGCGCCAGCTCGAATGGAGTTGCGAAGCCATGATGATGCTAACGCAGATGGCGCCCACTTTCTGGAACAACTACGGTGCGGCTGCGATTGCTTTTGTTGGCTTCTTGCTCAATGGCATGCTGGCTTTTGGAGCGGCGCAGAAGCTGGCCGGCCAGCGCGAGCAGCAGAGACTCGAGGAGCATGAGTGGAGGAAGGAACACGCCGCGCAGGCCAACCTGCGCGATGTAGCCATCGCGGCGCTTCAGGCGATGGGAAACAGCAATGAGGCCACGGTGAAAGGCATTCAAGGGCAACTGCTGCTCATCCAGACGGAACTGCAGGAACTCCGCAACCGGGCCGCGTCGTTGCACGGACATAAATAAGTCAATTCCGAAAATCAAAGGGAGAACCATTTATGAGGAAAGCTACGTTTAGGAGAAAGACTCTTGTCGTTACGCTGTGTTGTGTTATGTTCTGCACCGCCTGTTCGACGGCCTGGGTGTCGACGCTCGATTCCATTCTGGCCGCGGCGGCGCCGGCGCTGATCGACATTCTCGAAATCGTCTCCGTGGCCAAGGGCCAGCCCGTGAACGGCACCCTGGCAGCGAAGATTACTGCCGACGCAGCGGCCGTCAAGACGCTGGCCGCCGACTTCGCCAAGGTTTCTGCGGAATCCGCGCCGGGCGTTTGCCAGCAGTTGCAAGCGGCTGTAAGTGCATACCAGGCCGATCAGCAACTGGTGCTTCAGGTCGCACAGGTGAGCGACTCGAACACGCAGACGAAAATTACTCTGCTTGCCAACTTGGTGGCAGGCACGGTGAATGCAATCACGGCAGTGATTCCACCGTGTCAGAATGCGGCGGCAACTCGAAGCATCAAGTTCGCATCGCTCTACAGCGTCTCCACCTTCACGGCTCATTACAACAGCATTCTTGTGGCGAAAACTGGCAACGCGGCCGTGGATGCGGCGACCCCAAAACTGAAGCTCCATCGGCAGTCGAAATTCGCGCGGTCGGTGACTTTCGGACGGCTCCAGTGACAACTCCTAACCGCAAATTTGGCGCGCTTCGCGACGTTCACGATGTGCGGGATCGGATGTACCGGGCTTCGCGGCCGGCGCGGCCAATTCCGCAACATGTGGATCTGAGGCCATGGGGCGGACCGATCAAAGATCAGGGCGAGGAAGGCAGTTGCACCGGACACGCCTTCTCGTCCGCGCGCGAGTGGATTGCGCGAAAGTATGAGAGCGCCTCGCCGATCCTGAGCCCGCAGTGCCTGTATGTCGAGGAACTGCTGGCTGACGGGTCATTTCCCAACGATGAAGGCGCAATGCCGCGCACCGGCTGTCAGGTGCTCACCGCGAAAGGCTGCTGCGAAGCGTCGCTCTATCCCTACATCGCGGGTAAGTTCACCGCCCCGACAGCGGAGCAGGCGCAGAACGCGCTCAAGTACAGGACGGGCGCTTATCACCGCATCGGAACTTTGCCTGACTTTCTCAGTTGCTTGGCCGACCCAATGCCGTGGCCGCTTACAGTCGGGTTCACGGTTTACGAGTCGTTCATGTCGCAGCAGGTGGCGGAGACCGGCATTATGCCGATTCCGGAACTGGGCGAACAGCAAGAGGGCGGCCACGAAGTGCTCTGTCTGGGCTACGACTTTCCGAAACAGTTGGCGCTTATCCAGAACAGTTGGGGCGACGACTGGGGACAGCGGGGCTACTTCTGGATGCCATTTGACGTGATCGCATCGCCGGACACCGATCTGTGGATGGTGCACACGGGCGGACCGTGGAAGTAATTGTGTAGCCCTGTGCAATGCGCGGCGATTCCCGCATGATGTGCCTTCTTGCCCTCTTGCTCATCGGTCAAGAATCTCTTGATCATTCTTAAGCATCGAAGAGAGTTAGACAAACCACCTAGGAGGCAGGAACCTTGGCAGAAACACAATATGCCGCGCACTTAACCAAAATCTCCAGCGATGCCCTCGACCAGCTATTCCGCCAGGCCCGTACGTATTCGGCCTGGCTTCCAAGGCGCGTGCCCGTCGAAGCGCTACGCGAAGTTTATGAGCTTGCGCGGCTGGGTCCGACCAGCGCGAACGGTGCTCCGGCCCGTTTTGTGTTTCTCGAAAGCGAAGCTGCGAAGGCGCGCCTTTTGCCCGCGCTGGCTCCCCTCAATGTCGAAAAAACGAAAGCAGCGCCGGTCACCGTCATTGTGGCTTGGGACACCGAGTTCTACGAGAACCTTCCCCGGCTATATCCTCACGCTGACATGCGTTCCTATTTTGTCGGGAATCAGCCGTTGATCGATGCAACGGTCTTGCGCAACAGTTCGCTGCAGGGAGCCTATTTCATGCTCGCCGCTCGAGCCGTGGGACTTGATTGTGGCCCGCTGTCCGGTTTTGACCCGGCGAAGGTGAACGCTGAATTTTTTCCCGAGGGCAAATGGAAAGTCAACTTCCTCTGCAATCTCGGCTACGGCGATCGCAGCAAACTGTTTCCGCGCAACCCGAGGCTGGAATTTGACGAGGCGTGCCGGGTGCTGTGAGGGGATTACGACGCGTGCATTTGCATGTCGGTGACCTTGCACTGCGCGTGATACAATTTTCGAAGAAGTCATCGTAGCTTGCGCGTGGACGCCTGCGATGGCAAGCCGATTATGTATGGAACACGCCGGAACTGTGCGGGGAGAGGGAATCGAAACATGAACATTGTTTCGCGTAGTTTTGCTTGTTCGGTAAGCCGACCTGGCATACCATCCCACTTCAACTGAACTTTAGTAACGGCTTCCCCCTGAATGGCGTCTGAATTGCTTGTGGATATTACCAAAGAGTCTGTCTTAGGTGACGTTGAGCGATCCATTGACTGATTGCAAGATCACTACAAGCCGATAACCACTGAGACGCGGCAAGCCGCGTCTCTACAAGATGATCTACGCGCCCGATTTCTTCTCGATCCTGGCCCAGGCGTCTTTCAGCGCCACGGTGCGGTTGAAGACAAGGTGTCCGGGCCGGGAATCCGGGTCCACACAAAAATACCCCAGGCGTTCGAACTGATAGCGGCCTTCGACCGGCGCATTCCCGAGCGATGGCTCCAACTTGGCATTCGCAATTACTTCGAGCGAGTTCGGATTCAAGTTCGCAGTAAACTCCTGGCCTCCCGCCACCTGATTCGGGTCTTCCTTGGCGAAGAGCTTGTCGTAGATACGCACTTCGGCGTCGATGGCATGCGCGGCTGAGACCCAGTGCATGGTCGATTTCACCTTGCGTCCATCCGGAGCATTGCCGCCGCGCGTGGCCGGGTCGTACGTACAATGCACCTCAACAACTTCTCCCCGGTCGTTCTTCACCACCGACTTCGCGGTAATGAAGTAGCCGTAACGCAGGCGCACTTCGCGGCCCGGCGACAGGCGGTAATACTGCTTGGGCGGGTCTTCGCGGAAATCGTCCTGCTCGATGTAGAGGACTTTGGAAAATGGCACCTTGCGCTTCCCGGCGCTTTCGTCCTCGGGATTATTGACCGCGTCGACTTCGTCAACCTGACCTTCCGGGTAGTTGTCGATCACGACCTTCAATGGCCGCAGCACGGCCATCACGCGTGGCGCGCGCTTATTCAGGTCTTCGCGGACGAAGTGTTCGAGCATCGCAAGTTCCAGCGTGCCATTGGTCTTCGAGACCCCGATGGCCGCGCAAAAATTGCGGATCGCCTCCGGCGTGTAGCCGCGCCGCCGGATGCCGGAGAGCGTGGGCATGCGCGGATCGTCCCAACCGTTAACGCGTTTTTCCTGCACCAGAGTGAGCAACTTGCGCTTGCTGAGCAGCGTATAGGTAAGGCTGAGGCGATCGAACTCCATTTGCTGGGACGGAAAAATCCCGAGCTGCTGGATGAACCAGTTGTAAAGCGGGCGATGATCTTCGAATTCGAGTGTGCAGATGGAGTGGGTCACGTGTTCGATGGAATCCGACTGGCCGTGCGCGTAGTCGTACATGGGATAGATGCACCACTTGCCGCCGGTGCGGTTATGCTCGGCGTGCAGGATGCGGTACATGACCGGATCGCGCATGTTCAGGTTCGGCGACGCCATGTCGATCTTGGCGCGCAGTACGCGCGATCCATCGGGGAACTCCCCCTTACGCATGCGTTCAAAAAGGTCGAGGTTCTCCTTCACACTGCGGTTGCGATGCGGGCTGTCTTTGCCGGGCTCGGTGAGCGTGCCGCGATGCTTGCGAGTTTCTTCCGCGCTTAGATCGTCAACGTACGCTTTGCCGTCCTTGATGAGTTTGATCGCCCATTCGTAAAGCTGATCGAAGTAGTCGGAAGCATAGTAGAGACCGTCCCACTCGAAACCCAGCCAGTGGACGTCCTTCAGGATGGAATCCACGTACTCCTGCTCTTCCTTCTCGGGGTTGGTGTCGTCGAAGCGCAGGTTGGTCTTGCCGCCGAACTCGTCGGCTAATCCAAAGTTGAGGCAGATGGACTTGGCGTGGCCGATATGCAGGTAGCCGTTGGGCTCGGGAGGAAAGCGGGTCTGAATGACGGCATCGCCGTACTTCTTCGTTTTCAGATCTTCAATGACGATGTCGCGGATGAAGTTCGAGGGGCGAGGCTCGGAAGGCGAGGTCGCGCCCGCTTCGTTGGATTTAGATGAAGAATCGGTGGCGCTCATGATCTTAGTATTTTATATGGAAGAGTGGATTCGCCGCTGCTGGACGGACGAGGCGCCCGTCTCTCCACCGCCGGGGAAGGAACCCTCGTGATAATCTGCGTCGAGAGGGACCGCGACCCTCCCGGAGATCACTGTGGGCCGGCGGCGCGATCCAATCTTTCATGGCAAATTGCGTTCAATGCGGCCGTCAGCTTCCCGCCCTCACCTTCGGCAGGAAGCTTTGCCAGTGGTGCGTGCAGCATGAAGCGGCGCAGCGCGGCGAGGATATCCCCATTCAGCGAGTCGAACCCGCGCCCTGGCTGCGCTCGCAGTCCAGTTCGATGGCGGTCACTCAGGCTATTTTCGGCATCAATGTTGCGGTGTTCGTCGCCATGGCGTTGGCTGGCGTTTCGCTCACCGAGCCAACCATTGGGGCAGCTGTGGCATTGGGGAGCGAATTACGGCCCCTTCACCATCGGAGGCCAGTGGTGGCGTTTGTTGACCTGTGTCTTTGTGCACATCGGCATCATCCACATCGCGTTCAATATGTGGTGTCTGTGGAATCTCGGCAAGCTAGCCGAGTCGGTATACGGACATTGGACGTTTGGTGCGGTTTACCTGATCACCGGAGTTGCGGCGAGCGTCACCAGCCTCGCTTGGAATCCGGGAGGCACGAGCGCGGGAGCTTCTGGAGCAATCTTTGGTATAGCGGGAGCGCTGGTCGCGTCGTTTTATTTGGGCGAATTCTCCATGCCCAGAGCGGCGGTGTCGGGCTTGCTGCGAAGCGTGCTGGTATTCGTCGGTTACAACCTGGTGTTTGGAGCCATGTCGGGTCACACCGACAACGCCGCTCACGTTGGCGGTCTGGTATCGGGACTGATCCTCGGCGCGCTTATCGCCCTCGTCGCTCCGCAACACGATGACGCGGTTCGGCGCGTGGGCGTGCTTCTCGCTGGGATCGTGCTGGTCTATGGCGGCGCGGCGTGGCTGCATCATTCGCATGCGTATGTTCTGCATGCAGCGAACGGGCAGAGGCTGCTGACCGAAAACAACACCGACCAGGCCATTGCGGAGTTGCAGACTGCGGTCCGGCAACGGCCAGGTTACGTCCCGGCGCACTACGCGCTAGCTCGCGCTTATTGGGTCAAGGGCGACTTCGCCAGCGCCGGAGGCGAATTCAAGCGCGTCATCGAGCTCAACCCGAAGGATGAACGGGCTTACTTCTATCTGGGCATGGCTTACTTGGAGCAGAAGCGTCCTCAACCGGCGCGAGAAAGTTTTTCGCAACTGCTGAGGGTGAATCCAAATAGCCCCGACGCACATTTTGGGCTGGGAGCAGTTTCATCGGACGAGCAGAAATATCCCGAGGCTATCGAGGAATTCAAGCTGACGGCGAAGCTTGACCCGGATTACGATGGCGTTTTTCAGGAGATGGGCCTGGCACAGGCCCGGCTCAAGCTCTATGACGATGCCATCGCATCCTTCCTGAAGCAGCAGAAAACGGGCGACAATCCCGAAAACGAAAACGCCCTGGCCAGCGCCTACGAAGCGAAAGGAATGCAGCGCGAAGCCGAGCAAGCCAACCAGCGCTCAAAGCAGCTTCAGGACCAGCATTAGTACCGTGCCCGCGAAATGAGTCATACGATGGAGTGACGGGCGTCTCGCGAGCCTGCCGTGAGCGAAGTCGAAGGGTCCGGACGGGCGAGGACGCCCGTCTCTCCATTTTCGCTGCGGGATCCTATGCGGTCTTCTGAATTGCCTGCCCGATCCTCTTCAGTGTTGCTTCTCTCCCCAGCACTTCCAGCGTCTCGAACAACGGCGGGGCGTTCTTGCGCCCGCAGACGGCGACTCGAATCGGCTGGAACATCTGTCCGGCTTTTACCCCCATCTCCTGGGCGGCGGCGCGAAGGGCCTGGTTCAGGGGGTCGTGCTTGAATTCCGTTTGCGCGAGGACTTCTCGCGCGCGGGTCAGAACTTTGAGCGCCATGGCGGCGTCGCCCTTCTGCGGAATGAGTTCGGCTGGGTCGTAGGGCGGGAGTTGGTCCACGAAGAAAAAGTCGGCGGCGGTGAGGACGTCGCGCAGAAGTTTGATGCGCTCGCGAATGAGCGGCGTGATGGCGTGCATCTTCTCCGGCGTGATGGCGAATCCGGCGGCGTGAACAATGGGGAGCAGGCGGGCGCTGAGGTCGTCGATCGCAAGCCCGCGAATGTGTTCGGCGTTCAGCCAGACGGCTTTGGGATCGAAAGTTTCGTCCGGCGTCGCGGCGGACTCCTTGAAATTCACCACGGCGTTGGCGCGATTGATGCCTTCGAGGGAAAACGCGTCGATCAGTTCCTGGCGCGTCATCTTTTCGCGATCGTCTTTTGGCGACCAGCCCAGCAGGCACAGAAAATTGATGAAGGCTTCCGGAAGGAATCCGGCGTCGCGGTAGGTGGTGACGCTGACCACCGGACCGTGGCGGCGCTTGGAGAGCTTCGATCCGTCGGGCGCGACAAGCAGCGGAAGATGCGCGAACTGCGGCGGCTTGGAGCCCGCGCCTTCGAAAATGAGCACGTGCTTGTAGGTGTTCGAGAGATGATCCTGGCCGCGGATGATGTGGCTGATGCGGAGGTCGATGTCGTCGGCACACGAGGCGAGGTGATAGGTAGGCATGCCGTCGGAGCGGAGGAGAGCGAAGTCTTCGATGTCGTCAGCGGACTTGATTTGCTCGCCGTAGACCGCGTCCGTGAAGCGGACTTGCTCGCCGTTGCCGCGCGGAACACGGAAGCGAAGGGCGAAGGACTCTCCGGACGCGGCTCGGCGGTCGCTTTCGGCGCGGGAAAGTTCGCGCATGCCGGGGTTGAAGAGCCAGGTTTGACTGGCGCCGGACTTTTCGCTGTCCCCAGTGTGGGCGGGTGTGAAGTCGCGGTAAGCCAGGCCCTTCTGGAAGATCGCGTCTGCGATCTGGCGATGCAGGGCCACGCGTTCGGATTGCTTGTATTCCTCGTCCCATCCGAGGTCGAGCCAGCGCAGACCGTCGAAGATGGAATTGACGGAGGCGTCGGTGTTGCGCTCGACATCGGTGTCATCGAGCCGCAGGACCATGGTTCCCCCGTTGTGACGAGCGTAGAGCCAGTTGAAGATGAAGGTGCGAGCGCTGCCAACGTGCAGAAAACCCGTGGGAGACGGAGCAAATCGAACGCGAAGCATAACTTTTGAGTATAGCGGGATCGGGCTTTTGGCTCTAGCAGCCCAGTGGAAAGCCGGATTCGTATGCTATTCCGCTTGCAGAGACGGGTTACTCACGGGTTACGAAGGTAACTTTTCGGCAGAAGATCATTGTAGCGGCATCGCATCTCATAAGCAGATACTTTTGGAAACGCCGTGCCCAGGGCGGAACCTGCCGAAGACATCTGTTGTTTAGATCTGTCTGGTGTGACAGGATTAGGCTGATCGGAGTTTCACCCGGGCCACAATTACAAAGGATAAGGACGCGTTAATCCATGCATAGCGTCGCCACAGGTCTGGTGCTGATTCCTGGGGCCGTGGCCCTGCTGGTGCTTCTCGTTTTCACCTACCTGTACGAACAGAACCGCCACAACTATTTTCGCGCGTGGCAACTGGCCTGGGCGGCATACACGCTGCACTACGCGCTGAAGGCGGTGGAATATTTTCAGGGCCCTTCCGCATTATTGTTTTTTCTGAGTTCGCTGCTGCTGGTCGCGATGGCGATTTGCATCTTCGTCTCGACCCGGCTGATGAAGGAACCGTTCCAGTTGAAGTGGTATGACGTGGCGCTGACGGTGACCGGCGTTCTGCTGGCATATGTGAACTTGCGGGCGCAAATGGCGGGCGGGGTATTCATCGAGAAAGCCGACCTGGTGCCGAAATATCTGCGGCTGGAATTGGGACTCGCGGCGATGCTGCTCTATTGCTCGTTCCATTTTTACCGTTTCGCCTTTCGCAGGAATTCCGTGGCCTTTCGGACGCTCGCGTTTTCGCTGGCGCTGTGGGCGGCGCTGATGTATGCGGGCCAGTTTCGTCAACCTTTCCTCGATGTGGTTGGGCAACTGGGCGGTTTCCTGGGGCCGATTCCGCAGATGCTGCTGGCCATTGCGATGGTGATGGTGCTGTTTGAAAACGAGCGCAATGCGGTGCAGGAAAACGCGCTTGGCATTCTCGACTCTGGGCGTCGATCCGCGCCGCTTGCTTTCCGCATCGGATCTGGTCCCCAGCATGCAGACTTTTGTGGAGCGGCTAGTGGCGCCCCTGCCTTCGCGCCGCGCCGTCTTTTTTGTTTCCCAGCAGTGGCGCGGCACCGTACCCTCCGTACAAAAGGGCTTTTCACCGGAGTTTCTGGAAAAACTGCAAAAGACGCAGGCCGGCGATTACATCGCCGAGCTTGCCTATCGGCGTGGTGGAGTGGTCACCTTCCGGAATTTCGCGGAACTGGAAGAGCCTTTGCCGGCGCTTTCGGGAGGAAAGTTCGAGGTCTGCAAGCAGACGCTGCTGGCGGAGGGAATCACCGACCTGATGGCGGTCAGCCTGCAGACGCGGGAGCACAACTTCGGAGTCCTTCTGTTTCCGCACGCGGAACGGCGGATGTTCGGCTCTTCGAATTTGCGGCTGCTGATCGGCCTGGCGCTGCAGATCGCGCTGACCCTGGAAAACTATGTCGTAATGCACGAAGCGCAGCGCCGTACCAAGGAATACGAACTGCTCACCGAGATCGGGCAGGCCATCAGTTCTCATCTCAACCAGGACGAGGTGCTGCGCACGGTGCAGATCGAACTCGGCCAGATTTTCGACACCAGCACTTTCTACATCGCGTTTCAGGAAGAAGACGAGATTCTCTTCGAGCTGGAGATCGAAGGCGGCATCGTTCTTCCCAAGCGCTCGCGCAAGGTCGCCAATGGATTTACCGAGCACATCATCAGAACGGGAGAGCCGCTGCTGATCGAGTCCGACCTGGAACAGATGCGGGCGAAACTGGGAGTCGATTTCGTGCCTCCGCGGCCGGCCCGGTCGTTCTGCGCCGTGCCGATTTTTCTGGGCGGCAAACCGGTGGGGGTGATGGCGGCGCTGAGTACAGAGCGGGAATCGCAGTTCCTGGCCAGGGATCTCGAGGTCATGCAGACCGCCGCCGGCCAACTGGGAGTGGCGATCGAGAATGCGCGCCTGTTTACCGAGGAGCAGCGCCGCGCCCGGCATCTCGCGTTTCTGAACAACATTTCGAAGATGGCGATCTCCAGCGAAGACGCCGAGCAGATGATGGCCGACATCGTGCGCGAGATCCAGAAAAACTTCCGCTACGATCACATCGGCATCGGCATCATGGAGTACGCCACCAAGGATATCGAGATCAAAGCCGAGGCGGGAACGACATCGCAAACCCTGGGCCGCCGGATCGCGGTGGGCAGCGGAGTTCTGGGAAAAGTCGCGCGCACCGGGGTGAGCGCACTGGTGCAAAACGCCGGCCCGGGACAGCTCGCCGGGGTGCTGCCGGAATCGCGGGCGGTCCTCTGCCTGCCGATCAGCTACGGCGAAACGCTGCTGGGCGTGCTCAACGTGGAAAGCCGCGATGAGAACGCCTTCGCCCCCCAGGATGTCCTGATCCTGAATACGCTGGCCGACCTTCTGGCGACGGCCTTGCACAATTCCTTCGTCTTCCAGAAGCTGCAACAGCAATCGATCACCGATGGGTTGACCGGCATTAAGACGAGACGCTTCTTCTGGGAGGCGCTGAGCTCGGAGTGGAAGCGCGCGTCCCGCTCCGGGCGGCCGTTTTCGGTGGTGCTGATCGATCTGGATAAATTCAAGGAAGTCAACGATTCGCTCGGCCATCTGGAAGGCGATCTGGTGCTGGCTCGCGTCGGCCGGCTGCTCGAACAGAAATGCCGCCAGTCGAACGTGGTCGCCCGCTACGGCGGAGACGAATTCATCATCCTCATGCCCGAGACCGGCATCGAGCAGGCGCAGGTGCTGGCCGAAAGACTGCGGCTCTGGCTGGCCACCGATCCCATGCTCGAAGAGCACCACATCACCGGCAGTTTCGGCGTCGCCAGTTTCCCCATTCACGGGTTTTCCATGGAGGACCTGATTCGCGTGGCGGATGCCGGCATGTACGTAGCCAAGCACGCGGGCGGCAATCAGGTTTCCACCTCCGATGCTTTCGGCGAAGGTTCCGCCGTGCAGCGACATCTTGTCTCCGGTTATATCGAAGGATTTCTGCAGCGCGAGCATAACGGACCGGAGCACCTGGAAGAACTGGTCGGCACGCTCCGCAAGCTGTGCAGAAGCGAGGATGATGCGGATGACAAAGCGCTGAAGGAGGCCGTGGAAGCCTTGTCGCGCGCCGCCGAACTGCGGGAGCACAACGCTGCGGGACATGGCGAGCAATGCGGCCACTATGCCGGGATGATCGCGCGCGGACTCAATCTCTCGGCGCAGGAAGTGGAAGACGTCACCTTCGCAGGACGGGTGCATGACGTGGGCAAGCTGTTCATCCCCGATCGCATCCTGAACAAGCCGGGCCCACTTACGGAAGACGAATTCGCCGTGATCAAGACCCACCCGCAAACTCGGGGCGGACGTGTTGCGCGCGATTCCTGAAATCGAGCCGCGTGGCCCAGGCTGTCGCATCCCATCACGAAGCCTTCGACGGCAGCGGCTATCCTCTCGGATTGAAGGGCGAGAATATACCGCTGTATGGCCGCATCGTCGCCGTCGCCGACGCCTATGTGAACATGACCAGCGATCGCTCTTTCGCTCCTCCCAAGACCGACGAGCAAGCGATGGCGGAACTAGGAAAGCTAGAGCGGCACCCGCTTCGACGGCATGATCGTCCGCTTGTTTGCCCGCCTGCTTAAGATGCCAACCAAGGTTTAATCGGAAAATCTCTGGCTCACAGGTCAGCACCAGGGTTGCATCTTTGGGCAGATAACTCTTGCGGCGAAACCAGTCTTCCATCGCCTCCCGCAGTTGATCGAGCGGGACATGCGTTCCAATTTCCAGGCACCCGTTGGCCACCGGCAGCGTATCGTCAAAAACGGTCGCGTTGGTAAAGTTGCGCATGCTGAAATTGTCGAGCCACTTCAAAGGACAAGGCTGAAGCTGCCCTTCGTGCTCGTATTCCACGCGGACCTTCCTTGCGAACATGTCTAAGATTTAAGCACACAAACCGGTCCACCGCCGAGACGCAGAACACGCCGAGAGAACCTTGTTAGTGGTTTGAAAACACAAACGGTCTTTCCCCGTTCCGGATTTGAGAAGAGACTTTCTCGGCGCTCTCGGCGTCTCGGCGGTGACAACCGCTAATCTGCTTCTTTGCTTTCCTGGCGGGTGGCAGCCACCGGGGGCTCGACCTCCGCCACCACGCCTTCCAGGTGCTTGAGAGTCTCCGCGATGGTAAGCGAATACATTTCGCGGCCTAAGCCTTCGCCCGATTCCAGCGCCGTTTTCAGAAAATGGCCGGCGATTTCCTTCGCTAACGAATCGGTGATCAGCCTCCCAGTGCGCTTCTTGTACTCGACCCAGGCCGGGTGCGGCAGGGCGACCCAGACCGGACGCCCGTCAACCAGAAACTTGATGTCCACCGCATCGGCGTGGCGCGTGGCGATGGCCACCATCAGCGCCTGATAGCGGCAGTGGACTTGTTTCTTGGTCCAGCGGTCGGTGGCAGTAAAATCCGTGAACATAAGAAACTCAAAACACGACGTTCGGTAAATATATCGCCCGCCGGTGGTGCGGGGCAAACGGCTCAGCGTCTTCAGTGCCCTCCGCGGTTCAAGCTCTTGATCTTGATGTTCTGCAAGAAAAAGAGCCGCCAGCTTTACGCCAGCGGCCTGTAAATTCCATTCTCGCCCTAATCGCGTTCCGGCGGGCGCTTCCCCGAAATCGGAATCATGTGCTCCTGATCCAGGTATTCCCTCGGTCCGTGATCGGAGTGCGCATTCGGCACCGGAACATCCCCCTCCGCACTCATCAATTCCAGTTCCGGCGTGGGCGCCTCCTGACCCGCCGCAGTCGTGTAGATCGCCTCGTGGAAAAGAGACCCTGTTTTCGCTTGCGCCGCGGCAAACACTGGAAATGCCTTGCCACCCCCAAATCCCACCGAGATGTAATCCGCCACCATCGTCCCCGAGAACGTATTCGGCAGCCACGTCAGCTCCATGGGACTGGCCAGCGTTTCTGCCGTAGTCCACTTCGAGCCGGCTGTGGATGACTGAATGAATCCGACACTCAGCGAGCAGTTGTTCCCGCAGTTCGACACCGGATAATAGTAATAAACGAGCGCGATCTGGGCCTTGGCTCCCTTCGTGCCCGGCGCAATGGCCGCGCCCGTGATGAAGTGATCCACCGTGCTCGTAACCGCATCGATCGGCACCCGCTTGACTGCCGACCACTTCGTCCCGCTCGTTGACGTGCTGTACACGATGTCATTCGACGAGCAGTTCGTGCGATAGCGGCAATCTGGCCACAGCACATACACCTTGCCATTCGCATCCACTGCCGACGAAGCCAAGCCGGCGCTCCGCAAGCCGCCGTCCTCCTCGTGACTGATGTCGCTGGCCACGTTCACCGCCTTGGTCCAGCTCTTCCCTCCGTTGGTCGAACTGAACGCGATCACGTCTCCATTGAATCCGGAGATCGGCACAATTACTTTCCCTTTCGGCTGCACCACCGGCACGCCGCCGATGCCGTAGTCATTGCCCGCCGTGGCCAGCGCTGGCCCCCAGGTTTGCCCGCCATCGGTCGAAGTGCTCATCTGGATCAGGTCGCCGTCATTCGTGTTGTCCCACTCCGAATAGCAGTGGCCGTAATAAGGACTGGTGGCCGTGTTGTCGCAGACAATCCAGTTCTTGTCGGCGGAAGCCGACCCGGTGACCGTGATCGGGTTGCTCCAGTTGATCGCGTCGGTTGACCGGCTCACCGCCACCGAAGTATTGTCGCCGATCGGCAGCGTTTGGATCAGCCAAACGTTGTGCAAGGCGTCATATGCCACCGCCGCGTCGCTGGCCGCCGTATTGATTCCGTTGCCCTCGTAAATCGTAATTCCCGGCAGATACCCATTGGTCCAGGTCTCGCCGCCATTGGTCGAAGTTGCGAACCCAACATCGGCGCCGCCGCCACCGTAAATCCGAGCCACCTGAAATGCGCTCACAATCGTCGAGCCGTACGAGAACGTGCCGGGTTCGACCTCGGTGTCGTGCTGGCTCGGACTATCCGTAAATGTGTCCTCGCTGAGCTGGGTAAGGCTCACCTGGGCCTGGGCAAAAGCCGCGCACGCCACGCCGGCCGCCAAAACTACGCCGCACAGCACACGGCTACAGAAAAAAGATTGCAGACGAACGCTCATGGTGATCAACCTCGGAGAGTATTTGATGAGGACCCAGCGCAGGTGCAGACCTATGGCCCGCACCCAGCAACCGATGTTTCGGGTAAGATCTGCCGATCGGGGGGTAGCCGGCTCCCGCCTCAGTTCCCGAGACTAGCCGCTCCCACCGGCTCTGTCAACATCGTCGAAAACGACTTTACAAAAGTGCGAAATGCTCGCTAGCCTATTCCTATGCCGGTGTCCGTCAAAGAGCGCGTTGGAAAGTTGCGAGCAGAAATCGCGGAGATCAGTGAAGCCAACCGCCTGTACCTGCAAGGTGGCAAAAAGGTGATCGGAGCTTCCGACCAGCAACGGCGATTGCAGAGATTGCAGGAAATCATGGACGAGCTAATGTCCCTGACGGACTGGAAAAAAACTTGACCCGCGCCGTTGCCAGGCGACGGGTCTCATATGCCCACAGCCAGCCGAACGAATCCTTGTCGGGAACAGACATGAGGCCGGGAGATCGATATGCCGCTTCTATTGACGAAAGAGGACGTGGTCCGCGTGCTGGACATGCGAGACTGCATGAACGTGGTCGAGAAGGCGTTCGCCGAACTCGCGTCGGGCACTGCGGTGCTCCCGCTCCGAATCGGAATTGCTCCGCCGGACGGTGTATCTCTGTACATGCCCGCCTATCTTAAGCAGATGGGCGCCCTGGCCTGTAAGGTCGTGACCGTTTACAAGAACAATCCCACGCGGCACAATCTGCCGACCATCATCGGGAAAGTGCTCCTGCAAGATCCGGCCACCGGCGAAGTGATCTGTATCATGGACGGTGGCTACCTGACGGCGGTTCGGACCGGCGCAGTCAGCGGGCTGGCTACGAAATACCTTGCCCGCACCGACATGGGGCAAGTGGCGGCGATTGTCGGAGCCGGCGTTCAGGCCAAGATGCAGCTCTGGGCGATGGCAACCACCAGAGAACTGTCACGGGCGTACGTCTACGACGTGTCGGCCGACGCTCTGTCGGCGTTCATCCCGGAAATGAGCGCCAAACTCAGACTCGAGATCCTCCCCGCCGATTCGCCGGCGCAGATGCTGGCTGTAGCCGACATCGTCTGTACCGCGTCATCGTCCTCAACCCCGTTGTTCGATGGTTCCCTGGTGAGACCCGGAACGCACATCAACGGCATCGGAAGTCACTCGCCGAACGCGCGCGAACTGGATACGGCCATTATCCAGCGCTCCAGGGTGGTCGTCGATTCCGTGGAAGCGTGCTTGAAGGAGGCGGGTGACATCATGATCCCGCTGCAAGAAGGGGCCATATCGCAGGCGCACATTCAAACCGAGTTGGGAGATGTCGTTCTCGGCCGCAAACCGGCGCGGACCAACGCTCAGGAGATCACCCTGTTCAAGTCCGTAGGATTGGCGATTCAGGACGCCGCCGCCGCCCAACTGGTCTATGAGCGGGCGCGCCAGGCGGGGGTTGGACAGAACGTGGTTATCTGAGGGCGGCGAGCCACCAGCTCCACCGCCTTCGACGTCGGTAGCGCTATCAGCCAGACGGTGCCCCACGTCTCGCGCTTTTGAGACGTAGGTCGCTGTGCCGCTCGCACCGCGCCCCCACTATCAACAACTTAATACCTGTCGCGCGCAGCAGGAATTTCTTACATCCTCATGATGCGGTTAATATATGTACACACTTGTACATACAATATCGCCACAAACCCAAACCGCAACCGAATCCGAGTGTTACTCCCCAGATCTGGGAACTGGCAACTGGGTACTGGCAACTGGGTACTGCCTACTTCCCCTTCAACATCCGCACCACCCGGTCAAAATCCTCCAGCGTCCCATACTCGATCACAATCTTGCCTCTTCCTTTCCGATCGCGAATCCGCACTCGCATCCCCAGCACTGTCTCCAGCGACCGCTGCGCCGCCTTCACATTCGGATCCACCCAGCGCGCCCCGCTTCCTTTATTCGGCTCGCCCAGACCGGCCGGCGCACTCACCCCCAGCACCAGATCCTCCAGCTTCGCCACCGACATCTTTTCCTCAATCGCCTTTTGCGCGTACTTCCAGATCCGGGCGTTATCCCGCAGCGTCAACAGCACCCGCGCGTGGCTATACGTCAACTTTCCCTTCTGCAGCGCCCCGATCACGCCTTCCGGCAGCGTCAGCAGCCGCATGAAATTCGACACCTTCTCCCGCGACACGCCCACCCGCGAACCAATCTCCTCCTGCGTAAGCTTGAACTCCGTGCTCAAGTTCGCAAACCCCTCCGCCTGAGCCACGCAATTCAGATCCTCCCGCTGCAGATTTTCCACCAGCGTCATCTCCGCCGCCTGCTGCGCCGAAACGCGCTTCACGATCGCCGGGATCGTAGTCCTCGCCGCCAGCTTCGAAGCCCGCAACCGCCGCTCGCCCAAAATCAGGATGAACCGCCCCTCCGTCCCCGGACGCACCACGATTGGCTGCAACACTCCCTGCACCGCAATCGAATCCGCCAGTTCTTCGAGTGACTCCTCACTGAAATCCGCCCGAGTCTGATAAGGATTGTGATCGATCAGATCAATCGCCAGCCAAAACACCGTCTGCCCATCCGCAGTCCGCCCCGAAGCCACCGCCTGCAACAAGTCCAAAGTTTCCGCCACCGCTTCCGGTGGAGCGACGGGCGTCCCCGCCCGTCCACCGTCATCTCGCACAGCGACGCCCGCCCCCGGCTGTCCCCCGTCAGCAGAAGAAGGCGACGAGCGGGGTCCCTGAGAACTGAGAACTGAAACCTGAGAGCTCGCGGCTGCGGGTGTCGAAGAACCGGGCGCCCCATCCTTCCGCGCACTTTGCGGAGCCGTGGGCGCCGCCGGCGCCGTCACCACCCGTGGTCCCGGCAGCAGAGCCTCCAGCCCACGCCCCAAAGCTCGCCGCTTCTCCGCCAGTTTCTCGTGAACCTTCTCCGTCCCAGTCTTCCCCGCCGTCTTATCAACCGCCGCCGCATTCGCTGTAATCATTAAAGTAACTCCTCCGCCCATATATCGACGCTCATAAATATTTACGTCCATCAATCTAAGCCGCTTCCCCCGGCCCGCTCGCCGCTCCCGCCTGCCGGTCCAGGATCTCCTTCGCCAGCCGTATGTAGCTCTCCGCCCCCCGCGACCGCACGTCATACACCAGCGCCGGCTGCCCGTGGCTCGGAGCCTCCGCCAGCCGTATGTTCCGCGGGATCGTAGTCGTGAGCAGCTTCTCTCCAAAATATTTCTTCAGCTCCTCCGCCACCTGCTGCGCCAGGTTCGTCCGCTCGTCGAACATCGTGATCACCACGCCCTCAACCGCCAGCGCCAGGATTCAACTCGACGCGTATCCTCTCGATGGTGTCGAGCAGCTCCGACACACCCTCGAGCGCAAAGTACTCCGCCTGCATCGGGATCAGCACCCCATCCGCGGCGACCAGCGCGTTCAGCGTTAGCAGGTCGAGCGCCGGCGGACAGTCCAGCACGATGAACTGAAAGCGCTCGAGCAAACTCGCCAGCGCGTCGCGCAGACGATACTCGCGCCGCTCCGCCCCCACCAGCTCGAGGTTCGCGCCGATCAGATTCTTGTGCGATGGAATCAGCCAGAGCTGTTCGAGCTCGGTGAGCTGCAGCGCCTCCTCGGCGGAGGCCGCGCCCATGATCACGTCGTAGATGCTGATGCGCTCCGGATTCTTCACCAGGCCCAAGCCGCTGGTTGAGTTCGACTGCGGATCGCAGTCCACCAGCAGCGTGTTGACCTCGGCGGCGGCGAGTGAGGCGGCAAGGTTGATGGCGGTCGTAGTCTTGCCGACGCCACCCTTCTGGTTGGCAACTGCGATGACACGTCCCATGATTTTATTTTCTGTGTGTTGCGGGTCAGAATATGCGAATGCGATCTGCGAAATCAATGCCGAATTTTGTGCAATTGCGTCGAGTGTTCCACGTGAAACATTGGGCGCGTTCCCCGACACACTTACGTTTGTGCGATGTGTTTCACGTGAAACATTCTGCGACTTCGGCGTTGGGGAAGGGATGGTCAGAATTTGCAATATGGAGAAGTGTTTCACGTGAAACACTTTTTAGTGGATTGGTCTCATTATGAGATTTTACTCCAATACAGTACCACTTTATCGTGACAATATCGGCATAATATGGCGTTTAAAATCCACTATTATGCTAATATGACATATATTTCCCACTTTACCCACGTACCCCAATCGACAATACTCTTGTATGTGACTGCGGGATAGGAATTGGCGGGTGCCACTTCAGGGTGGTTAGACGTGCCAGGTGGGGGAGTTGGGCGGCTCCTATTAGCAGGGCTAGGATTCCGTTCGGGGCCAGGAAGGCTACGGCTTGGGGGAGGATTGTTTCGAAGTGTTCTACGGCTCGGAGGGTCACTACGTCGGCGCGGTGGAAATCGGGGCGGGCGGAGAGGGCTTCGGCTCGATCGGCGATTACATTGATGTTGGTCAATGTAAGTGCGCGGGCCACTTCGCGGAGGAAGGCGGCCTTCTTGTGATTCGATTCGATCAGCGTCAGGTGGATGTGCGGGGCCCAGATCTTCAGGGGAAGGGCGGGGAATCCGGCGCCGGAGCCGATGTCGAGGACGCGCGGAGTGCAGTGGCCAGTGGCCGGTGGTTGGTGGCCAGTACCCAGTACCCAGTACCCAGTAGCGGAAGCCGGGAAGAGGTGGCGGGCGAGGAAGAAGGACTCGCCGAAGTGGCGGGTTACGATTTCTTCGGGATGGCGGATGGCGGTGAGGTTGATGCGGGCGTTCCAGCGGAGTAATAGATCGATGTAGATCGATATTTGATCGAGCTGGGATTCGGGAAGCGATGCCTCGAGGAAAGGTTTGAGAAGGGCGGCGATGCGGGCGTTGTCCATGGAGAACCTGGAGAGATTCTAGCGGGAGTGATCGCGGATGCGAAGCTCGACCCCATCCGGTGCGGGCCGGGTACCCGGCTTTCCACCCTACCGCAACATCCCGCCGAAACTGGTGTTCTATCTTGCCGACGGAGGATTTTTATGTGGACTGGCCGCCGAGTATCCCTGGCCTCGACCCTGCTCACTCTTTGCGGTGTTCTGGCCGGTTTCTCTGCGGCGGCTGGAGGGCAAGGTGTTACTCCACTTTGCAACCCCACGATTGTGGCTAACAAAGAATTAGTTACTCCTGCCCAGCGCAAAGCTGCCGGGGAGATCGCCGAGCCTCCGCTCACCGATCAGGCAGACGGTTTCGCCTGGCCGGACACTCCCTTGGGCGTCATCAAGACCGACAGCGGGTACGCGTTTTTCGGCAGCGACGGCGGCAAGCACTCGCGTCAATTTTGGGAGGGGCACTGGTACGGAAACAATAAGTATGGATCGGTCACCCGCACCGCCGGCACGCTGGACAATCCGCTCGGCTCCGCTGCTCCGATTGATGTCACGATCGGTCCCAATCCCGATGCGGCGGTCAATCCTTTCTACCAAAGTTATGACTATATGGGCGGCGGGCCAGTGTACAAGGTTCCAGCCGGAATGGTTGGAGCCGGCAATCTGTTAATGGTCTACCACGCTGAGATTCCGACCATCCAAACGCAGAGTTTTGATTCCGTATTCGCCCTGGCGGCATCGGCCGATCAGGGCATGAGCTGGACCGACCTCGGCGAGATCATTCGCGTCAATCAGGGTTACCGGACCGACATGGACGGATTCGATATCGGCGATGCTCCGCTGGTGGTTTCTCCCGACGGCAAGTATTTCTACATCTACTTTCGGGATTGGCTGGCCAACGGCACCACGCACTGGGGTGACCCTCCCACGATCACACAAGTTTCCGTGGCCCGCGCGCCGATTGCCGCCGTGCTCGAAGCCGCGTTCGGCAGCAAGCCGCACGCGGTTGCGTTCCAGAAATATTACGATGGCTGGCATTTTGATCAGGGCCTCGGAGGGTACTCGCAAGATTTAAATCCCAATGCGCAATACAGCGGCGAGCTCCAAGTCGCGTATAACTCCGACTTACAGCGCTACCAGATGATCATTGGCGAAGGAGTGGTTGTGGCCTACTCGGAGTCTCCCGACGGGATGAGCTGGTCGCTCCCCACGCTGCTCTTCGACTTCCGCAACGAAAAGGATCAACCCACAACTTACGTTGCTCCCGTCGGCATGGGAGACGACCCACGCATTCTCGGCAAGCAGTTTTACATCTTCTACACTCGCTACCCAACCACCGGAGCGGGCTGGGGCGGGGCATCGGTCAATCGCTTCACGGTGTCTTGCCCATGAGGACTCTGTAAGTGATGAAATTTCGAGTTATTCAGGATTCTGGCGGGCAGGCGGGGACGCCCGTCTCTCCATGAGTCCGCGAAGACGCGCCTTAGAATAGATAGACCAAGTTCACCGCGCGGGTGAACTGGTGATTCGTCGTGGGATTGCTGCCTACCAGGAACACATTCTTGTCCGACTTATCCCAACGCACCTCGCCCCGCACCACGAATTTTCCATCCGCCTTTTTGAAATGAGAGTTCAAGCGGGAGAATTTGGCGCTCATATCGTACTCGGGAGTGAAGGTGAATCCCTGCAAAGTTTGATCGGTACCGGTGCGGGTGCCCCCGTCGTCGTTGAAAACTTCTCCTCGGAATGCGAGCGAGAACTTAGACGTGAAGCCATATTTCGCGTATCCCGCAAGTCCTCTCCACAGCGCGTCGTGACCGATCGCGACGCCATTCTCTTCGTGACCATAGACGCCGTCGCCGCCCAGGGTGAATTTCGAGAACGGCTTCCAGGTCGTGACCAATTCGTAGACCGTACGCTGGTCGTGAGTATCCTGCCGGCGCTCGGGACCATGAATGAAATTGAAGGTCACACTGTAGGTCTTGGTGGGAGTGAGCGCAATCTGTGCCGCGGCCGTATAAGCATGGTTGAGTCGCTGGACATCGTCCCACCCATTGCAGATTGAAACCATGGCCGCAATCTTGCTGGTGAAGGCATAAGTCGCCTTGAGGCCGGTATGGGTAAACGGAATTCCGTACCCGAAGATGAACCCGCGGCTGAAGTTATCGTTATAACCGTCGTACCCGCCGATTACCTCATATCCCATGTGAGTAGCGTACTTCCCCGCATCGAGACGCAGACCCTTTCCGATGGGAACAATGTAGCTGATGAAGAGTTCGGGAATATCCACATGGTGCGCGATTCCGGTGTGCATGTTGCGGAAGAGGCCATAGGCAGCGGTAACTTCCGGAACTCCTGAGCCTGCGATCAGGTTGAAGCGGAAGCCGAATTGTTTCGGTTCGCTAATGGCGTGTTGAATGACCAGTTGAGCGACATCCAATTGGGGATCGTCGTCATTGAAGTCGAAAACCCGAAACTGGTTGATGCGAGGGACGGGAACATTGTCGTTGTAGGTGTAAGAGAGGGACAGGTAGCCGTCGGTGGTGATGCCGCGCCACCAGGGTTTTGCATCGGTGGTGCTGGCAACCTGATCCGAGGCTGGGGCAGGCGCGGGCTCGCCAGTCTGAGAATGGGCCAGCAGGGATGACCCTACGATCATCCCTGCCACGACCCATTTACCGAAGAACTGCCGGACAATCCGCCCAACCTTCCGCCAACCTGTTGCAGCCAAGCTAGCGCAGATCATGCTCGAGAACGCGGTCGGCAACCTCCTCGTAGGCATGTTCGCCGTGGAGGGATTCATCGAGACCGATTTCCTCGCTCATCTCGCTGACCTTGACCGTGGTGAACATATCGATGATTCGTAACATCCCGTAGGTAAACACGAAGGCCCATACCGACGAGAACGTCACGGCCACGACTTGTTTCAGCAGGAACACCGGATCGCCGGCGAGCAATCCGTTCGCCCCGTTGGGATTAAATTCCTTGTTGGCGCAGATTCCCAGCATGACGATGCCGAGGAAGCCGCCTACACCGTGAACGCCCCAAACATCCAGCGCGTCATCCCACTGCAATTTGTTTTTCATCTCAACCGCGTAGTAGCAAACCACTCCAGATACTATGCCGATGATGACCGCGGTGGTGGGAGAAACATAGCCGGCCGCGGGAGTAACGGTGGCCAGTCCGGCGACGGCTCCCGTGAGCAAGCCGAGGAACTTCGGCTTCTTTTCGTTGAGCCATGCCACAAACAGCCAGGCGATAGCCGCAAACGAGGCGGCCACATCGGTATTAAGAAATGCGGTCGCGGTTACCGAATCGACACGCATTTCACTGCCGGCGTTAAAACCGTACCATCCGAACCACAGCAGGCCGGTTCCCAGGGCAACCAGCGGGATGCTGTGCGGACCGCGATCCGCGGTGTGGCGCTTGCCCACATAGAGAACGGACGCCAAGGCGGCAATACCCGCGATGTTGTGCACCACAATACCGCCGGCAAAGTCGAGCACACCCCATTGCTGCAGAAAGCCTCCGCCCCAAACCATGTGGACAAAAGGAAAATAGACGAAGGTGAGCCAGCCGGTCAGGAACAGCATGTAGGCCTTGAAGGTGACCCGGTTGGTGAACGCGCCCGAGATGAGGGCGGGAGTGATGATGGCGAACATCATCTGATAGGAAATGAACACAAAGGCCGGAATCGTGTCATTCGGCAAAGATGGGGTAGTGAGACCGACCCCACGCAGACATACGAGGTGGAAGTTGCCGATGACCCCGTGCCAGTCGCCGCTGAAACACAGCGAATAGCCGTATAAGTACCAGATCACCGTCGTCCAGCCCATCGAGACAAAGCTCTGAATCATGATGGCGAGCACGTTCTTGCGCCCGACCAGGCCGCCATAAAAGAATGCGAGGCCGGGTGTCATCAGCATGACCAGGCTGGTGCATAGAATCATGAAACCTGTGTTACCAGTATCGAGATGCAGCATTGGAGTTTCTCCAGGAGAAGAGATTAGAAGGCATACGAGAGTCTGCGGTTCGAATCAAGCAACCACATCCTTAGGCTGCACAGGCCGATGCGGCGTGAATGGCCGGACCTGTCCAGTATTCTTTGTTGACCACTAGAAAAATGTGAAAACGAGGAACTCGCGTTCGCGGCCGGGCTGGAAGTGAAGTGAAGAAAAACGCCAGCGCTCTCCGGCGGCACGCTGACTCCAACTATGAGAACCCGACAGTTCCTCCTTCCCGTAAGAGAGTATTGTTTTGGCGAGCACCAATGCCGTGAGGCGTGTCACGGTTGGCTGTGATGCGAACCACGGTTTGGCGACGACCGATACTTGGCGGTGAAGAGCCGGGTATCCCCGCCCGGTCGTCAAAATGCTGGGCGGCGAAACGTCCCTCCTACGCCGCATTCACGCGCTCTTTGGCAGGCCTGTGCGAGCGCCCGCCGCTGGCGATGCGGGCCACAGCCTTTTGGATTATGTGCAAATCTCAGATTTTGTGACGAAAGTGCTGATTCGGAAGCGGTTGCGCCAATTGGCTGCCGAAAAAAGAGTTAACCAACTTAGAAACATAGCTTTAGGAAGGCTGAGGCGGTGCCGAAATATCCCCAGGCAACGGTCGGTGTCGCTGGATTCCGAGGTTGGTCCCGGGCATCCACAAACTTTTCCACAGGCTAGAGGTGTCTCAGGGTCGGGGTTTGCCGCATGAGCTTCTTCGTGTGGGGACGTGGCTATGCCCTGTCCAGGCTGGGCATAGCCCCGCTTCCACAGCGGCAGTCGAGGCAGGCCGCTGCTGAAAGCCTCTCCCGGCCTACTCGCCGGGTTCGCTGTTGCCTTCGACAGGTTCTGGAAACGCGTGGAATTGTGCATAAACGCGAGATTGAATTTGCCGATGGGGCCGTTGCGCTGCTTGGCGATGATAATTTCGGCGCGGCCTTTGAGGTCGGGATCGTCCTGCTTGTAAAGCTCTTCGCGGAAGATGAACATGACGACGTCGGCGTCCTGCTCAATCGACCCGGATTCGCGCAAGTCGGAGAGCTGCGGCCGGTGATCGCCGCCCCGGCTTTCGGGAGCGCGGCTGAGCTGCGACAAGGCGAGCACCGGGACGTGGAGTTCCTTGGCGATGGCCTTCAGTCCGCGCGAAATCGAGGAGACTTCCTGGGTGCGGTTCTCGAAGCGCTTGCTGCCGCCGGACATGAGCTGCAGGTAGTCGACGACCAGCAGGTCAAGGCGTCCTTGCGAGTGTTTGAGGCGGCGGGCCTTGGCGCGCATCTCGCTCAACGAAATGCCGGGCGAGTCGTCGATGAAGAGGAGCGCGTTCGACAGCTCCTCCATGGCGCGGACAATTTTTTTCATGTCGTCGCCCCAGAGCGAGCCGGTGCGCATCTTGTGCGCGTCGACAATGGCGCGCGAACAGAGCAGGCGTTGCAGCAGCGCCTCACTCGACATTTCGAGCGAGAAGATGCCGACCACCTTGCCGTCGTCGATGGCGGCGTTCTCGGCAATGTTCATGGCGAAAGCGGTCTTGCCCATCGAAGGCCGCGCCGCGAGAATCACCAGGTCGGACTTCTGGAAGCCGCTCGTCTTCTCGTCGAGCTCGGTGTAGTGCGTGGCCAGTCCGGTTATGCGCTGCCCGCGTTGCAGCAAAGCGTCGACCGATCCGAACGAGTTGCGGACGATCTCCTTGATCCCCTGAAAGCCCTTGCCAATCCGCTTCTCGGAGAGCTCGAAGACGGCGGCTTCGGCGTCGTTGAGAATTTCGTCGGCGGGTTCGGCCTGCTCGCTGGCCTTGGCAATGGCGGTATTGGAGACGTTGATCAGCCCGCGCAGAATGGCCTTGTCGCGGACGATGCGAACGTAATGCTCGATCGAAGGCCGGTCCGGCACGCCGTCCAGCAGGCCGGAAATGTAGCCGACATCGCCGACCGCTTGCAGGTCTTTCTTCTGCTCCAGTTCTTCAACCAGCGTGATGATGTCAATCGGCCGCGAAGATTCGGCCAGATCCATCATCCGCGAATAAATGCGCCGGTGCGAGTCAATGGAAAAATCTTCCGGCTTAAGATGCTCGGCAGCGTCGTTGAAGGCGTGATTATCAAGCAAAACAGCGCCCAGGATGGAGCGCTCGGCGTCAATATTAGCCGGAAGGCGGCCGATGGTGGTTTCGAGAGTCGCCACTAAGAAACCTTACCTCCAAAACCTCCAAAGGCGAATAAAAATCGAAATTATCTCGATATTGGCCTCTTGCCCCATGAGGTTCCCGGGTCGCACATAAACAATTCGCAGGGCCCTAATAAAGCATCCCGGACCGCAAGGCGAACAACGAGCGAAGCGAAACCTGCATTCTGTGAAGAAGCTGTGGAGATCGGGAAGTTACTGTGGAAGGACCTACGAAAACTGGACCCGCCAGCCAGAGGCTCTCTACGGATCTAGGCGACGAAGCTACTGATGCTCCAGCTGCCGATGCTTCGCCAGAACATCCAGTGCAGCGTTTCGCCGGTGATCGAGCGTGCTCATTTTGGAGAAGAAGAGCTCTTCACTTCCGGCGAGGTCGCCTGAGAACTTGGAGAATGGCCCTATCCCGCGGCTGTGTTGATGCATTACTTCGCGGCGCTGCTGCTCAAAATCGCGAACCGCTTCAGTCAGCCACTTATAGTCTTCGCAGTAGCGATTTCCGTCTAGGTTGTCGATCGGGATTTCGCTTTCATCGTAGTCGTCATATTTGAAGCTCATGGCAACTCTCCTCTGCAACAACGAGCCGATGCTACCTCGCTTTAGCCTGTGGACGTATGAGGAACCACCAGAAAAACCGGGTCGAAAATGAATTCTCCCAGCTCGGTGCCCCACTCAATCGCGTTTTGTGCGAATTGGGGCGCGGGCGGTCACCTTAGCAGCCATTTGACCAAGCTCCAGAGTCCAACATAGTAAATCGCCGCATCGAACACTAGAAAAGCTAAACGTTTGCCGAAAATCAAGACAGTCTCGATTTCGTCGCCTATTCTTCTGAGCTGGTCTGGACGACGGCGATGCACTGCCCTATTCATGGTGCAGAACATACCACCGTTCCGCCTGTGGACGTATGAGGAGCACCACAGGAAAACGGGTCCGACAAGCAATTTTTCGCGGCAGGGAGCTGGCGCGCCCTCCGCCGGCACAACCATGCAGGGGGTGCCCCGTCCTTCGCGTGCTTTTCGCGAAGGGTGGGCCGGAGGTCTGATAGCACAATGGGACTTTCGCTTCGCGCCGCTAGACTGCCCCGAGTGTCGCGCGTTTCGAGACGTAGGATGCCGCGGGCGTTCCCACTTCTGCAATCCGACGCCTGACCTTTTTTCATCACAAACCATCTGTGTTCGCCATCACAAACGTCCAACCCGCCGTGCGCGATAATAGAAATCTGATTGGGGCAGCTAGACGTGTGCCGGTCTCCCAAGACGGCCCTCGAAGCTGCCCCAAACCCATTTTCAGGGCTCTTTGACAACCTAAGTTGTTGGTTCTCAAAGACTTTAGCTATAAGTCATTTAAACTCAAAGACCTGGCGGAAATTTCTCTCTAATCCTATGATTCTAAAAGACTGGGGGGAGGGAGGGTACCCAGTACCAACTGGTAAACAGGTAAGAAAAGAGAAAGAGACAGACGTTCCGGAATAATGCGGTTCTCGATCGCCCGATGACCCGATGGTCAGATCACCCGATCGCCTCAGACCCGTAACTCCACCACCGTCGCTCCGCCGCCGCCCTCGTTGATAGGCGGTTCAGTAACGGACTCGACGTGCGGATGCTGCCGCAGATACTGGCGCAGGGCTTTCCGCAAAATGCCCATGCCGCTGCCGTGGACGATCCGCACCCGTGGCATGCCGGCTAGAAACGCGCGGTCCACAAATTTTTCGACTTCGCTGGTGGCTTCGTCCACGGTGCGGCCGATGACGTTGATTTCGGAGGGCATGTTGAGGGCGCTCGTTTCGTTTTCGAGCGAGACGCTGATACCGCGGGAGCGAGCGGCCTGTACGGGCGAGTCGTTGGCGCGTGCTTGCACCTCGGCAATATCCTCGCGGGCGATGCGCATCTTCATCGAGCCGATTTCGACATCGAAGTGATTGTCGCCAATTTTCTTCTTGACGATGGCAGCGCGGCCCATCGACTTGAGCTTCACCGTGTCGCCTTCGGAGACGTGCTTGACCAGGCTGGGCTGGGCGTTCGGGTCGCCGCGATCGGCGCCGGTCGCGTGCGCGACTACGGTCGAATCGAACTGCTCGCGAAACTCGCGGCGCATTTTGGCGATGCGGCGTTCCGCGTCTTTCGATAATTTCTGCGCGGCGGCGCGGTCTTGCACGGCGTTCACAGTCTCTCGCGCGTGGTATTCGAAGTCGCGGAAAAGCGCTTCGAGCTTCGCCTCCATCTCGCGAATTTTGGCTTGCTGTTCTTTGCGGCCCTCGTTGGCGAGCTGCGATTTTTCGCGCTCGAGCTCCTGCTCGCGAGATTTCATGCGGGAGCGCTCGGCTTCCAGATCGCGAAGGTCGGCGTGCAGGCGGTCGAGGAAGCGCGCAACATCCTGCGTTTGCGAGCCCAGGCGCGAGCGAGCGGAAGCGATGATTGCCGGATTCAGTCCGAGCCGCTGCGCGATGTTGATTCCAGCGGATGCTCCAGGGACGCCGATCTTCAGTTCATAAGTCGGCTGCAGCGTGGTCTCGTCGAAACCGACCGAGGCGTTGATCACTCCCGCGGTATTCGCGCCATAAACTTTGAGCGAGGTGTGGTGGGTTGCGATCGCGATCATGCATCCGACTTGGCGAAAATGCTCGGCGATCGCAACCGCCAGCGCAGCGCCTTCTTCGGGATCGGTCGCGGAACCGAGTTCGTCGAGCAGCACCAGCGAATTCGCGGTCGCAGTGCGCGAGATGAAATCGATGTTCGTGACATGCGCCGAAAAGGTCGAGAGATTCTGCTCGATCGATTGATAGTCGCCGATATCGGCGAGAATGGCGTCGAAGACGGGCATGTCGGCGCGGTCCGCGGGAACAGGGATGCCGGACTGCGCCATCAGAGCCAGCAGGCCCAGCGTTTTCAGGGAGACGGTTTTGCCGCCGGTGTTGGGGCCGGTGATGACGAGCTGGCGGCGGTCGCCTTCGAGCTCGATGGTGATGGGGACGATCTTCGCGCTCTTCAGTTTTAGATTGCGTTCAAGGAGCGGATGGCGGGCGCGGTGGAGAAGCAGGCGAACTGCACTCGCCTCCGACGGGCGAGGACGCCCGTCGCTCCACAAACTTGCGTCCGCAGATAAGCTCACCGCTACGCAGTTGTAGTCTTCGGCGAAGCGGGCTTTGGCGAACTGGAGTTCGAGTTCGGCCAGGATGTCGGCGGCGGTCAGGATGGCGTCGGCGTTCTCACCGATCTGGCGCGTCATTTCGAGGAGGACGCGATGGACCTCGGCTTGTTCTTCATCGAGCAGGCGCACCAGTTCGTTGTTCTGCTCGATGGTTTCGAGCGGTTCGACAAAGACCGTCTGTCCGCTGGAACTGGCGCCGTGCACCACGCCCTGCACGCGGCGCTTCTGCTCGACTTTGATGGGGATCACAAAACGCTCGCCGCGGATGGTGATCAGTTCGTCCTGCACGCTGCCGCCTTCGGCGAGTTTCCGCAAGTAGCCGCGCAGCGATTCCTGGATCTGACGCTTCTGCTTCTCGATGTCACGGCGAATGCGGCTCAGTTCGGGGGAAGCGCGGTCGTCGAGGGTGCCGTCGGGCAGGATCTTGTTGCGGAACGCGCGCAGGAAGGCGGTGAAATCCTGGATGCCGGCGGAAAGCGCGGCCACGGCGGTCCACTCGGAGCGCATGGCGGCTGGCGGTTGACGCGACGATTTCGCGCCACTCGGCTCCGCGGTCGGCGACCAGAACAACGTCGCGGATCTCGGTGGTTTCGAGGGCGGCTCCGGCAATGCGGGATTTCTCGATCAGCTTTTTGACTTCGGGCAGGCCGGCGAATTCGAAACGTCCGCCGACGCGCCGATACTCGCGGATTTCCGTGGTGAGCTGCTGCTGGGTTTCAATCCAGGCGTGATCGAGCGAAGGCAGAAGTTCGGCGATACGGCGCTGGCCCAAAGGCGAAGAGGCGTAGCCGGCGAGCAAGTCGCGCAAAGTCTCGAACTCGAGCAGGCGCGAGCTGGTGTGGGTCACGGGATTGGGCACGAACGGCATGCGTTTGATGGCGTGCTTTTGTGGAGCTTTTTTATGGTACAACGTGGCGCGGATTTCCGTTGGCCAGGGTGATTCGGGGCGGCCTGGCGGTGTAGAATCGAGAGCGCCGGTTCACGGCGGTGTGACTGCCGGCGGACGGCCCCGTAGCTCAACTGGATAGAGCATCAGCCTTCGGAGCTGAGGGTTGGGGGTTCGACTCCCTCCGGGGTCGCCATTCGACGAGCCGGTTTGGCATTTCTGCAAGCATTCCTGCGAACGTTCCTGCGAACGCCCCTGCGGACGACGGCTCCAGATCATCATCCTCAGCAGCTTCTCCGAGATCCGGCGCCTGAAAGCGTGCCGTGCTGCGAATCTCACTTCCACCATGGGCTGCCGGCACTTGCACTCTGGTTACTTGCCGCCGGTCAGGTTTCGCGGTGAAATGGCATTTGCGGAGCGAATTATGTTACGTGTTTTTGGGTTTCTGGGCACGATCGTCACCATGGCGATCGGTGTCTACATCTACTCTTTGCAGGTCAAGACGCTGACTCCGGGCGCGGGGAGCGGCAATCCGGAAGAAGTTGTTACCATCACGGGCGTGAAGAACGACCTGATCGGTATCGCTACTGCCGAGCGTGGGTACCTGGCGTCGCAAGGAAAGTATGCTTCGCTTGACGAGCTGATTTCAGGCAATTACCTCAGTATCAAGAGCGAGCGCCCTCCATATATCTACGATGTTGAAGTCAATTCCGGCGGCTTTCGTGCCACTGCCACTCGCACCACGAAAGGCGCCCCGGCGCAGCTCTGGATTACCGAAACCATGCAAGTTCAAGCGTCAGACTGAAAACGAGAACTGGGTCCCCCTCCGGAGTTGGGTTCCACCAGGGTGCCTTCGCGGTGAAGTCAGGGACTTATCCAGCTCTCCACACTTATCCAAGATGGCCAGCTCATTCCACTTTTTACTCTCCTGATTCTTCCTGCCTGACGCTCAGGTTTTCAGCTCGCTACGGTTTTATTTTGCGCTGACAGTGGGCTTCGCTTAGTTTAGGATTCGAGCGCGAACTCAGGGTTGCTGTGACCGCTGGCGGCTGCCGAGCTTCGCTCGGCTTGGGCGGCCGAGGGCGTCCGTCCCTACGCAACCTTGGTCTGTGGACGAGCGCTTGGCGGTTGTTGTTCTGTTATTCGTGGGAGTGTAAAGGGATATGGGATTCATTGATGTTTTGTTTGGGCGGCCTTTGGCTTCTTCCGAGGATGAGGGGCAGCGGCTTACTCCTAATCAGGGGATTCCTACGTTTGGGCTGGATGCTCTGAGTTCGGCGGCTTACGGGCCGGAGGCGGCTTTGACTATTTTGCTGCCTTTGGGGTTGCTGGGGGTACGGTACATTGTGCCGCTGACGGCGGCGATCATTGGGCTGCTGGTGATTGTGTATTTCAGTTATCGGCAGACGATTGCGGCTTATCCGATGGGCGGGGGATCTTATACCGTCGCGCGGGAGAATTTGGGGAGCGGGGCGGGATTGCTGGCGGGCGCGGCTTTGATGATCGATTACCTGCTGAACGTGGCGGTGGGAATATCGGCGGGCATCGGAGCTTTGGTTTCGGCGGTGCCCTGGTTGCAGCCGCACACTCTGGCTCTGTGTCTAGGGGTGCTGGTTATATTGACGGTGGTCAATCTTCGGGGAGTTAAGGAGGCGGGGTCGGCGTTTGTGGCTCCTACATATTTGTTTGTGGGGACGCTTGGGGTGGTGATCGCGATTGGGCTTTATAAGGTGGTGGCTTCGGGGGGACATCCGGTGGCGGCGGCGGTGGTGGCTTCGGGACAGGCGCCGGCTGCTTTGCAGGCGGTGGGGGTGTGGATTTTGCTGAAGGCGTTTGCTTCGGGATGCACCGCTTTGACGGGCATCGAGGCGGTTAGCAACGGAGTGCAGGCGTTTCGGAAGCCGGTGGTTCCGGCGGCTCGGGCTACGTTGACGGCGATCATCGCGATGCTGATTGTGCTGCTGGGGGGAATCGCAGTGCTGGTGCGGTACTACGGAATTATGGCTACGGATCCGGGGCAGGCGGGGTATCAGAGCGTGTTGTCTATGTTGACGACGGCGGTTACGGGCAAGGGAATTTTTTACGATCTGACCATGTTCTCGATTTTGCTGGTGCTTTGTTTGTCGGCTAACACTTCATTTGCGGATTTTCCCCGGCTGTGCCGGGTGGTGGCTCGGGACGATTATCTCCCGCATTCTTTGACGATTCGGGGACGGCGGCTGGTGTACTCCCAGGGGATCTGGGCTTTGGCGATTTTTGCGGGGCTGTTGCTGATTTTGTTTGGCGGGGTGACGGACCGGTTGATTCCTTTGTTTGCGGTGGGGGCGTTTCTGGCGTTCACTTTGTCGCAGGCGGGAATGGTGGGGCACTGGCGGAGGACGGCGTCGTGGGCGGAGGCTTGGCGGAGCATCCTGGTCAACGGGCTGGGGGCTGTGGCTACGGGGATCACGGTGCTCGTGGTGGTGGTGGCGAAGTTTGCCGAGGGAGCATGGGTGGTGGTGCTGCTGTTGCCGGCGGCGCTGGTGTTTATGGGGCGGGTGCGGCGTCATTATGAGCGGGTGGCGGAGGAAACAGCGCTGACCGGCAGGGCGATTCCGGATGCGCGGGAGATGGCGCCGCCGATTGTGATTGTTCCGGTGGAGAAATGGAATGCGGCGACGGAGAAGGCTTTGCGGTTTGCTATGACTTTGTCTCCGGATGTGCAGGCGGTGCATGTGACTTGCGATGCGGATGAGAATCGGCCTTCGTGGTTGGCTGAGCTGCCCGCGGAAGCGCGAATGCCAAAGCTGGTGACACTGGAGTCGCCGTATCGGCTGGTGATTCATCCGATTGTGGATTACGTGCTGAAGGTGGAGAAGGAGAATGCGGGGCGGACGATCGCGGTGGTGATTGCGTCGATGGTGGAGCGGCACTGGTATCACTATTTTCTGCACAATCAGCGCGGAGATATATTGACGGCGCTGTTGCTGCTGGGTGGGGATGAGCGGATCAATATTGTTAATGTGCCTTGGTATTTGAAGGCGTAGTCCCCAGTTGCCAGTACCCAGTACCCAGTAAATGCAACCCCAAGGTCCGTTGGCAACAACTGGATACTGGGTACTGGGTACTGTTCTTCAGACTCTCCAATAGTCGGGACGCCAGTGCTGGATTGCCTTCTTAATCTCTTGGGCGGCTAGCTTCTCGTTCAGGGCTCGGGCGGCGAGCGCGGGGAGTTCGGCGTCGGAGGCAAAGCGCAGGGCGATCAGTTGCGCTTCGGTAAATTCCGGGATGCGGGGACGAAGGGAAGCGTCGAGCAAGGATGCCAGGCGCAATCTTTCTTCGAGACGGATGACGCGATCCTGCACTTTGAGAGCGTAGAGGCGGATCTCGAGAATGGCGGCTATCGCGGCGATGACGACGACGACCAGCCATGCCGAATGCAAACCTGGCCTTCGGACCAGATGGACGATGGTCGCGATCAGCGTGATGGCGAACACGGGCAGGATAAAAAAGTGGAAGAGCGGATCTCGACGCGTGTGATTGGAAAAATTCTGGGGAGTTTCGTCGGGCATGGGAAGGCTCCTTTTGAAACTTGAAACATCATCGCACGTTTGGTGCGGGAGAGCACGGAACGGTCCGTGAAGCCGGTTCTTGCGCGCACACTATAAGGCTGACTTATTTTTGATTAAAAGGTAAAAATCTTGCGCAAATGCTTGATTGACAGGGTCGCGGGCATGAAGCATACTTTCCGCCGGCGAAACGCTGGCGGAGTGATCCGTCAGCTTCGTATCTTCAGGAGGTGTTCCATGACGAAGTCCCGTTGGTTTCAAGTTTTTGCTTTCATGGCGCTTGTTGCCTTCTTGGTTTGCGGGCAGCCAGCGCTAGCGGAAAGTCCACATCACTTACAATTTCGGGTCGTGTCCGGAGTGCACGCCGATAAAGGTGCTAAGGAGAAACCGGTCCTAGAGCAGCTAGCGTCGGGTTTTGGCGTTTTGCCACCGGTGGATAGTGGCGGCAACGACGAGTGGCCTTGCTTCCCCGGCTCCAGCAATCCGAATGCTCCGGATTGCTCGCAGATCGCGGCCGGCGGGGTGGTCATTGGTCAGGTAGCCTACACGCAGTCGCTCGCCAACTGCGACGCCAGTGCCGCAGGGGCTCCCAATTGCGGGCAGATCTTTTGGTTCTACGAGGACGACACAGGCGATAACACGGACGACCTCGTCGCCACTATTGTAGTGAAACAAGGAAAGAACTACATCATGGACACGGGCCCCTATAACTTCGGTCCCAACCCCTTCTCGCCAGGCGAGGTCATTGTCATTTATGACGACACGGCTTTCGGCACCCTGGGGCAAACGGGGCCGGGCGATGGTTTTTGCGCCGGCAGTACTGAAACGTGCGTAAACCCCGTAGCCGGCGTAGCCACTGTTACCGTAACGACCACGGTCGGCAAGTCAACGATCACGACCAAATTCAACATGTTCCTGGAGTAGCCATCTGCCGCGCTGTAGCTTCGCGATGCGACGCCCCATCCTTCGCGTTCTTCATCCTTGCGAAGGGTGGGGTCTCGTCAAACGACGGATTCAATCCATCAGGAACGGATCAAAACGCGCAGGCGAGTATCGTGGCGGCTGGGTGACTTCTAAGTTGCTCTCCGGCGCCTACGGGACTTGAATCATTAGTCTTCCACTTTTCCCAGCCAACCAGACGTGGCTGGCATCTTTCATACGCTGAAACCTCCGCGACCCAGAAGAACGCCGTTTCTAGACCAAGTGTCGCCCGTCACAGACTCGGGAACTGAATGGTGCTTAATATTTGCCCATGGCCGGGTCTTTCGTATTCGGCGAGGCATTGGTCTTGGGGCTGGCGTCCGGACCTGCCTGCATGGCTTCCTGTGGACCCGTGCTGGTTCCTTCTTTGCTTACAGAGCGGGCGGGTTTGCGGCTGAATACCCGCTATCTCTCTACATTTCTGGGAGCGCGCTTTCTGGGATACCTGCTGTTTGCCGCAGTGGCCTGGGAGCTTGGCGCCCTGGTATCGATTCCGCCCGCGCCGCGGATGCTCGTGATTGGCGTGGTTCACGTGTTGCTCGGTTGCGTGCTGCTTTGGTATGCATACTCGGCCGGGCACCGTTGTGCCCGCGCCTGTTCGGGCTCAGAACTGGTGACGGTTGGCGAAACGAAAAGACGCGGCGTGGCCGGTCCGGCGGCGCTGGGTTTTCTGACGGGCTTGAGCCTGTGCCCTCCGTTTGTGGCCGCGGGTGTGCGGGCGGCTGAGTTGGGCAGCGTGGCGGCGGCGCTGCTCTTCTTTGCGGTGTTTTTTGTCGGAACTTCGATCTGGTTTGTGCCTTTTGTGGGCCTTGGTTGCATAACGCGCAACGAAGCCGTGACCACCGTCGCACGGATGGCAATGGTGTTGATCGCCCTCTATTACGGCTATCTGGGATTGACCATGCTGCTGGGGAGAAAGGTATATGGCTACTGAGGCTCGAATCCTCCAGCCGCAAGAGATGGCGCCACGAACCATCGGCAGATCCATTCTGCTGACCTTGCCGATCGCACTCTGGTCGCTGCTCATGTTCTCCCAATCCTGGGGACCCAATCGATCGGTGCAGATGGCCAGCGTAATGACGCCAGTTTTCATGATTGCGCTGTTTTTCATGATGATGCGGACGCGCAGCACCTATCGCTGGCGGCGCTGGTTCTTCGTGGCGTTGGGACTGCTGTTCCCGGTGGGCTTCATCCACACCGTCATGGTGATGCGGGGGACGATGGGGATTCCGATCGAGGAGATGATCGCGGGCCGAACGCCATTCTGCTTCCTGCCCATTCCACTGCTGATCTTGCCGGCGGCGTTCACGAAAGCGGTGGTGTTCCCCGGCTCGATCTTGCCCAATGGAGGCATGTCGGGCGGGGGAATGGCGGCCATGGTGGGCATCTGGCTGGCGATCACGATTGTGGTCGGCAAAGGCTGGTGCAGCTATGCGTGCTTCTTCGGAGGAATTGAAGAAGGCATGGCGGCGGTTCCGAAGCGCGCGAAGCTGCGGAAGATCGACCCGCGCTGGCGATACGGGCCGTGGGCGGTGCTGCTGGCGATGGTGCTGCTGTCGCTGGCCCTGTTTGAGCCCGCTTACTGCATGTGGCTCTGCCCCTTCAAGGCGGTATCGGAATATGTGGCTGCGCGTAACACCGTGGGGATGGTGCAAAACGGAATTTTTGTCGTGCTGTTTGCGGGACTGGTGATCGCGCTGCCATTGCTCACGAAGAAGAGAACACAGTGCGCGTTCTTCTGCCCGTTTGGCGCGTTCCAATCGATCTTTAATAAGACGAGCGTGTTCGATGTGAAGATCGACCGGACGCGCTGCTCGCCCTGCGTACTGTGTAAGACCGCTTGCCCGACCCTGTCCCTGACGGACGAATCGATCGCGCAGGGCGAGACTCTGATGTCGTGCATGAAGTGCGGCGCCTGCGTGGATGCGTGTCCGAAACAGGCTGCGGTGTGGCATATCAAGGGAACGGAAGTCGCAGTGAAGCCGGAACGCGCGCGACTCATGTTTCTGTATGCCGTCTGGGGGATGGCGATAATGTTCGGCGGCAGGATCATCGCGGACGGCCTGGCGACCATACTGCACGTCTTCATTTAATTGGGGCTGGTTTAATTGGAGCGTGGTTAGGAGGGGCCGATGAAACTACGCGCAAAACTGGGCTACGCGGCGGCGGGAATGACAGTGTTCGTGGCACTGCTGGTGCCTTTCGTGCTGTATGGACGATTCACAAAAGGTTTTGCCGCTCTGGGCCTGCATGTGGACGAGGTGTACTCAGGCGGACCGATGGTGCGGACGGTTCAGACCGGCGCTTATTCCATCGGCATCCATCGGCCAGTGTTTCCACACATGCTGCAGAGCGAAACGCCATTTGTGCAACTGGATTGGAAACCGGTGAGCGCGTTGCCCGGGCATGTGTCGGACGTGGTGGACGTGGATGGTGACGGGCAGCCTGATCTCCGCGTGAGCTTTGATGTGCCGAAAGACCCCAAGACGCCGCTGCGCGTGAACGTGGATGCGCTCAACCCGCACTACGAGGCCATGCGGAATGTGGGGAAGGAGAAGTTTTCGAGGCTGATTGTGCGCGTGGATGACGCGATTCTGGTGCGGGTCCCGCTCGCGCATCCGTAGTTGCCAGTGCTGCGCGATTGCGCCCGATTTGGACAAAGTACTTCCTGTTTGCCGACAATAACGCCGCTTTACTTTCCGATGCAGAAGGTACCAAAAATAAGGTTCAGGATGTCATCGGTGGTGGTGACGCCGGTGATTTCGTCGAGAGGGCGGAGGGCTCCGTAGAGATCAAGGAGGAGCATCTCGTGGGGCACTTGGGCGGCTACGGCGTTGGTCGCGGCTTCCAGCGCGGATAGGGCGTCGTTGACTAACTTCTGGTGGCGCACGCTGGTTAGGAAGCCGGATTCTTGCGTTGTCGTGAAATCTCCGGCGACGTGATTCAGGATGGCGGCGCGCAGGGCGGGGATGCCTTCGCCGGTCAGGGCGGAGGTAGAGATTACGGGCGGCGTCCGAGTTGCCGAGCTGCGCTCGGCTGGACAGCCGGGGGCGGCTGTCCCTACGTGGGCGCTGCTTGGACGGGCGAGACGCCCGTCCCCACACAAACTCTCTCCACGATCGGCCAGCAGGTCGGATTTATTTTCTACTACTATGGCTGGGCGGCCTTCTACTTGAGTTAGTAACTCCTGGTCTTCTTCGGATAGGGGCTGGCTTTTGTCGATTACTACCAGGACTAAGTCGGCGTCGGCCAGGGCTTCCATTGATTTCTTGATGCCTATGCTTTCGGCTTCGCTGAGGGCGCGGCGGATGCCGGCGGTGTCCACGAGTTCCACAGGAATTCCACCGATGGCTACGGTTTCGCTGACTAAGTCGCGGGTGGTGCCGGGCTGGGCGGTGACGATGGCGCGCTCGCGTTCGACGAGACGATTGAAGACGCTCGACTTGCCTACGTTGGGTCGACCTACGATTGCCAGGGTCAGACCCTGGTGAACGATCTTGCCGTAAGTGAAGGTGGCGGCCAGCTGCGTGAGCGGGGATCTGACCTGCGCTATGCGCTCGAGGATGGTGGCGTCCTGGGCTACGGAGACGTCGTCTTCGGCGAAGTCGATGCCGGCTTCGAGCAGGGCGATCAGGTCGACTAGTTTTTGCTTGATGGGCTTCAGGCGATTGGAAAGCGCGCCTTCTAATTGCTGAGCGGCGACTTTGGCTTGAAATAAAGTCTGCGAGTCGATCAGATCGCGGATGGCTTCGGCCTGAGTCAGGTCGAGGCGTCCGTTGAGAAAGGCGCGCATGGTGAACTCTCCGGGCTCGGCTAGACGGGCGCCTTGGGCCAGGGAGAGTTCGACGATGTGGCGCAGGACTACGGGGGAACCGTGGGCGGAGATTTCCACGATGTCGTCGGTGGTGTAGGAGTGGGGCTTGGCGAAGTAGGTGACTACGACTTCGTCGATGCGGGCGGCGGTTGGCACGGTGCCGGCGCTGTGCTCGGCTGGACTCGGCGGCGACGTACCCACCCAAGCAGAGCTTGGGTGGGGCACCCGGGGTTCGATTAGATCGCAGCGTTGGGCTCGGTTGGGTTCCAGTTCGCGGTTTAGACGGAGCATGGACTTGGCTATGGCTCGCGCTTCGGGGCCGGCCAGGCGGACTACGCCTATGCCGCCGCGACCGGGCGGGGTGGCGATGGCGACGATGGTGTCATCTAGATTCATCGAAAGCAGTGGTCAGTGGCCAGTGGTCGGAGAATCTGATCAGGGACATTGTAGCTAGCTGAGGCGTTTGCCGGGGAGAGTCAGCGTCATTTATACTTACGGTTTGCCTCAAGCCAGCCGATTCAATCAGGAGCAAGGGATTTTCGATGCCGAAACGTACATTTCAACCCAACAAGCGCAAGCGCTCGAAGAAGCACGGGTTCCGGACCCGCATGAAGACGAAAAGCGGGGCGGCCGTGCTGTCGCGCCGGCGGGCCAAGGGGCGCAAGCGGGTTTCAGTGGCGCCGGGTTTCCGCGATTAGTTTTCCCACCGTCAATCAGTTGCCAGTTGCCAGTACCCAGTTGCCAGAGGAAGCGGGACTAAGCACCGGCAACTGGGTACTGGGTAGCGCCGTGCAGAATGGTGAACTGGTCAGCGCCGACTTTCCGGAGCGTAGCGTACCGCAGCCCGCGACGAAGGCGGGAGCGAGCTTTCCGCGCGGGGCGCGGCTGCTGAAGCACTCCGACTTCGAGCGCGTGTATAAGCAGGGACGGCGGCACTTTTCCTCACACATGACCGTGTTCTATCTGCGGCAGGCGGAGGGCGCTCTGCCGAAAAGAAGCGTGCGCGTTGGGTTCACGGTGGGGCGCGTGCTGGGCGGCGCGGTGGAACGGAACCGGATCAAACGCCGGCTGCGCGAAGCAGTGCGGCAGCGGCGCGCGCTGCTGGCGGACGCGGGCGCGGTGGATGTGGTGATCAATCCGAAGAAAGCGGTACTGACTTTGGAATTCTCTCTGGTACTTGAAGAAGTGGGGCGGGCGCTGGATGCGATCGCGAAAAAGCTGGTGGAGAAATGACAGTCTCTAGCGCTGGAGCGGTGAAGGACGCGGTGGAGAATCCCACTCCTTCGCAAAAGGCGCGATTGAGTGGGGCACCCGCTGTTCTAATGAAGTCTCTGGCGCTCGGGCTGCTGCGAGCTTATAAGCGGTGGATTTCGCCGGCGTTTCCGCCGTCGTGCCGGTATGTGCCGACTTGTTCGGAATATGCGATGGAAGCGGTCGAGCGGTATGGCGTGTGGCGCGGGGGGGCGATGGCGGCTTGGCGCGTGCTGCGGTGTCATCCCTTGGCTAAGGGCGGGTATGATCCGGTGGTGAAGGATACGATGGGGGATCCCACTCCTTCGCAAAGGACGCGAACGAGTGGGGCACCCGGCGATGCCCTGATACAAAGCAATTGACGAAGAAATGGCGAGCGACTGATTTGGCTGAATTTCATAATCCTCAACAAGAACCCGGGATGGAGCGCAAGCTGCTGGTGGTGTTTGCGCTGACGTTCCTGGTCATCATGCTTTTCCAGCCGCTGTTGAAGAAGTATGGGCCGCAGCCTCCGGCGAAGACGGAGAGTTCGCAGGCGGCTCCGGTGCAGAATCAAGCGCAGCCTCCGGCGCAAACTCCAACGCAAGTCCCACCCGCGCGGGGTACATCCGGGAAGAAGAAGGCGGCGCCTGCAGCAGCGCCGCTGCAGGCAACCAGCGAGTCGGAGACGGTGATTGAGAATGACGTCTACCGAATTGTGTTCACCAATCGCGGCGGGCGGATCAAGTCGTGGATACTGAAGAAATACACCGATGACAAAGGTGGGCAACTCGAACTGGTGAACAGCGCGGCGGCGGAGAAGTATGGGTATCCGCTGACGTTGTGGTCGTATGACGAGACGCTGCGGAACAAGCTGAACTCGGTGTTGTATGTGACACCCACCCTTCCGCAAGGTGCGCAGAAGGATGGCGCAGCGGCTGACGGTGGACGGGCGGGGACGCCCGTCGCTCCACCCGAAATTAAGTATGTTTACAGTGATGGTGACGTTTCGGTCGAGAAGAGCTTCACGTTTGATCGCAACAGCTATGTGGTCGGGGTGCGGACTGCGGTCGAAGTGAATGGCGCGCAGGTCACGGCGTTTCCGATGTGGCCGGCGGGGTTTGGCAGCGACATGACCGGTCCGCAATACGCGACTGGCCAGATCGTTTATCAGTACGACAATAAAATCGAGCGTCTGGCGATCAAGAAGATCAGCGGGAGCGGGACAATCCCGGGGCCGCTGCATTGGGCGGGATTGTCGGACCAGTATTTCGCGGCGGTATTCGTGCCGCAGGATCCGCAGAACGCGGCGATGGTGACGCTGCGGAACGCGCTTGAGATTCCGCATGGCGGGTCCGATCCGAAGCAGATGGACAAGGTGGACGTGCTGGGCGCGGCGGTCGGCAGCACGAAGGGCGCAACTGACGCGCGGATTTATGTGGGGCCGAAGGCGCTGGCGGATCTGGAATCGGTTTCGGTGCCGGGGATTACGGGCGCGGAACCGGATCTGCGGGCGATCGTCGACTTTGGCTGGCTGGGGATTATCGCGCGACCGCTGTTTTTGTGGTTGAAGTGGATGCATATCCACATCGTCTCGAACTGGGGCTGGGCGATCCTGCTGCAGACGCTGGTCATCAACCTGGCGCTGCTGCCGCTGCGGCTTTCGCAGATGAAGTCGATGCTGAAGATGCAGCGCGTGGCGCCGCAGATCAAGTCGATCCAGGAAAAATATAAGAAGTACAGTCTGCGGGATCCGAAGAAAGCCGAAATGAACCAGGAGATTTCGGCGCTGTATAAAAAGGAAGGCGTGAATCCGGCGGGTGGATGCTTGCCGCTGCTGATCCAGATGCCGTTCTTGTTTGCGTACTACCGGATGCTGAACGTCGCGATGGATCTGCGGCATGCGCCGTGGATGTGGATTCACGATCTTTCGGCGCCCGATCCGTGGCACATTCTGCCGGTTGCGATCATTGTGACCATGCTGGTGATGCAGCGGATGACGCCGCAGGCGGGCATGGATCCGGCGCAGCAGAAGATGATGAACATCATGATGCCGGGAATGCTGGGCCTGATGAGCTGGAACCTGCCGGCGGGGTTGGGCTTGTACTGGTCCGCGGGCCAGTTGATCGGGATCGTGCAGCAGATGGTGATGAATCGCACGTCGCTGGGACGCGAGATGCGCGAGATGATGGAGAAGCGGGCGCGGAAGAAAGAGAAATAGCTGTTGGCTTCTAGCTGCTAGCTCCTGGCGGACAGTTTTCGTGCTCGTCTGCAAGCCAGAAGCTAGTAGCCAGAAGCTAGTAGCTGAGAATTTAACTATGCCGATCACTGACAAAGTTGCTGCTGCTAAACAGATTGGGGAATTTCTACAGGCCGTTATTTCGAATGGCGGCTTCAAGCTGAAGTATCGGATCACGGTGGATCCGCCGATCGCGCAGAATCGCGAGTGGGAACATCCGGAGATTCTGGTGGAGTTTGCGGGGCCGGATTCGGCGCTGTTGCTGGAGCGGGGCGGCGAGTTGCTGCGTTCGTTTGAGCTGCTGGCGTCGGAGATTCTGCACCTCCAGGGCAACGAGCACGAGAAGATCTGGTTCGACTGCAAGAATTTCCGGGCGATGCGGATCGACGAACTGCAACTGGCGGCGCGGGTGGCGGCGGAGCAGGTGCGGCGGACGAGCGAGCCTTACCGGTTTGGACCCATGTCGTCGCGCGAGCGGCGGATCGTGCACCTGGCGCTGCGCGAGGAAAAAGATTTGCGCACGGAGAGTGACGGCGAGGGTGGAAGACGGTCGGTGGTGGTGTATCCGGGGAGCTACAAGACTGCGGCGCCGGCGAGACGGGAACGGCGGCCGATTTCGTAGCCAGTTGAGCTGCGATGGGGGACGGGGCGGAGCCCCGTCGCCACACGACCTATTTTCTCGATTGCACACTTTACGCGACAGTTAGTTTCTCGACACTTGACAGCGCAAGAAAATCGCGCTCGTGAAAAGCGCTTGGGCTAAATTTTTTTGTTGCAACGCACCGACGCGGCGATTTTTTTGTGCTAGTATGCCGTTCGAATCGTAATAAATTTCATCGCCAATCCGTACTGCAAAACAGAAGCTGCTCTGCAGTAAACGAAGAACTCATAATTTCAAGATTGGTTTTTTCCCGGACGTATTTAACGCCGGCGTTTTCGATATTCTGGTAAAAAATGTCTCTCTCCAGTTCCGCCATCATCCCGAATCCCTGGGTGCGCATCCTTGACGCCCTGGAAAAGAAAGTCAACCGGCACTCCTACGACACCTGGTTGAAACCGACGCGATACAGTCACGCCAGCAATGGAATTTTGTACGTGCGCATTCCAACCGCCGAGTTCCGTCATGTAAGCGACAAATACGCGGATCTGATTCAGGAAGCGGTCGACCAGCTCGGGCTGGGATACGAGGATGTGAAATTTGTTACCGCCGAAGACGATCCTTCGAACACGCCGATCCGCCACAACGGCGGGCTGTCAGCGCATAGTTCGAGCGGCGGTTCGAGCGGCGGTCCGAATCCTGGTGCGGGTCCGCAGGCAGCGCCGGGGTTGCCGGCGACGCAGGGGCGATTCGACTGGGACAGCGCCGCGCAACTGAATCCGCGCTACACGTTTGACGCGTTCGTGATCGGCAGCGGAAATCAGTTTGCCCATGCGGCTTGCCAGGCAGTGGCGGAACGGCCTTCGAAAGCCTACAACCCGCTGTTCCTGTACGGGGGCGTCGGGATGGGCAAGACACACCTGATGCAGGCGATCGGACATGAGATTAAGCGGCGGATGCCGCAGGCGGCGATCTGCTACGTGTCGAGCGAGAAGTTCACCAATGAGATGATCAACTCGCTGCGCTACGACAAGATGATCAGCTTCCGGGATAAATTCCGGACGGTGGACGTTCTGCTGGTGGACGATATCCAGTTTCTGGCGCAGAAGGAGCGGACCCAGGAAGAGTTCTTCCACACGTTTAATGCGCTGCACGAGTCGATGAAGCAGATCGTGATCGCGAGCGATCGTCCGCCGAAGGAGTTGGCGGAGTTCGAGGATCGCTTGCGCAGCCGGTTTGAGTGGGGTCTGATTGCCGATATTCAGCCACCCGACCTGGAGACGAAGGTTGCCATCCTGCAAAAGAAAGCGGAGCAGGAACGAGTCACGCTGCCGACGGATGTGGCGCTGTTTATCGCATCGAATATCCGGTCGAATGTGCGCGAACTGGAAGGTGCGCTGATCCGGTTGGTAGCGCATTCCTCGCTGATTGGGGCGGAGATTACGCTCCCATACACGCAGCAGGTGCTGAAGAATTTTATCGATTCGCAGGCGCGCAAGGTGACGATTGAATCCATTCAGAAGGCGGTGGCCGAGCAATTCGGACTGCGTCTGGTGGAAATCAAGGCCAAGAACAATTCACGATCAATTGTCTATCCGCGGCAGATTGCGATGTACCTGGCCAAGCATCTCACGGAAGCTTCGCTCCCTGAGATTGGACGCCAGTTCGGTGGCAAGCACCATACGACTGTCTTGCATTCAGTGGACAAGATTGAAGGGGTTCGCAAGAACGATAAGGATTTAAACAGGTTGCTCAATAAACTAACCGAGCAACTGGGTGCATAGATGGCGGTTTCCACCAATTTTTCCACTTATCCAGCTATTCTTCCTGCCTTCTAGCTGTGGAGTGTTTGTGGAAACTGTGGGAGACGGGACAGAAATATGGGAGGGATCCGCAGGTTGCGCTGGCCTCCACTATGATGGGGAGCGATTCTCCACATGAAGGGTTGATGGGGAAGCAATTGAACCACAGGGACCTGGGCCAGTTTTCCACTTCTCCGAAGCACCTACGGTTACTACTGGTTTTCTTGCTTTTGTATTTGATATAAGAAGAGAACAGAAGTAGAGCTGGCTTAACAGCTTTTGAGGGTTTGGAACCTTAGGGGCTAAAGCCCTAAATTATGGGGCGGGTTTATTGGCACAGCTAAAGCTGTGCTCTACCCGAGCCGGTTCTAGAGTCGGGAGACCCAATATGCCGGTGGAAGTCGCTCCTGCGGTAGCCGCAACGACTATGGAAATTACGGTCAGTAAATTTGAGCTTCTTCGCGAACTGACAGCCACTCAGGGTGTAGTGGAGCGCAAGACTACCATTCCCATCCTCTCTAACTATCTTTTCGAGGCTGCAGGGGACAAACTATCGCTGACGGCGACGGACCTTGACCTGAGCCTGCGCACATCCTGCAATGCGAAGGTAAAAAAAGAAGGCGCGTGCACAATTCCAGCGCGCAAACTTTATGACTACGTGAAACTGCTGCCCGACGCCGATATCACTATCCGCTTGCTTGAGAATCACTGGGTCAGTATTCGCTGCGGACGGTCCAACACGAAGATGGTGGGGATGGCGCGGTCGAATTTTCCTGGTCTGCCGGTATTTCCATCGGCGGGCGTGATTAAGATTCCGGCGGCAGTGCTGCGGTCGATGATTTCCAAAACAGGCTTTGCCATTGCCAGCGAGGAGTCACGCTATACGCTGAATGGGGCGCTGATGGTGCTGAAACCGGAGTCGATCACCATGGTTGCAACCGATGGCCATCGTCTGGCGCACGTGGAGCGGGCGGGAGAAAAATTTGAAGGCGTTTCCGGCGAGATGAAAACGCTGATTCCGAAGAAGGCGATGGATGAGTTGAAATCGCTGCTGGATTCCGATGTCGAGAGCGTTGACTTCGCTAAGGATGAGTCGACGCTATTCTTCCGCGTCGGTCCACGCCTGCTGACATCGCGGCAACTCACGGGGCAGTTCCCGAACTACGAGGCCGTACTGCCGAAGGACATTTCCAAGTCGATCGCACTGCATGGCGAGGAACTGGGAGCGGCGATCGCGCGCGTGGCGCAGTTCGCCGATGAGCGGTCGCGCGCCGTGCGCCTGCGTCTGGAGAAAGGCGAGTTAAAGATTTCCGCATCGTCGACGGAGACGGGCGAGTCGGAGGATTCCATCGAAGTCGCCTATGACGGTGAGCCGATCGCGATCGGATTCAACGCTCAATACCTGATCGACTTCATCAAGGCGACCGGGTCGTGCGAAGTGAAACTGGAGCTGAAAGATGCCCAATCCGCCGGCCAATTGCGTCCCGCGGAAGCCGAGGACTACAAGTACCGGTATATTGTGATGCCGATGCGGATCTGAGGCGGCGCGAGGGCAACTGCCTGCACTTATTTCCAAACTTGATTAGTGATATTGCGCCTTGACCAGAGGCCACTGAGCATTTACAGTAGTCGGCCATTCTGACAGGCGGAGGAAATGTATGTTATCCGGCTTTAAGCAGTTCATTTTGCGCGGCAATGTGGTGGATATGGCGGTGGGCGTGGTGATTGGCGCGGCCTTTGGCGGCGTGGTCACGGCGCTGACCACCGACCTGTTGACGCCGCTCATCGCGGCGATCGTGGGCAAGCCGGACTTTTCCGCTGTCCATTTCACGATTCACGGAACGTTGTTTCCCCTGGGGCATTTCATCAACGCCGCGGTGTCGTTTCTGCTGATTGCTGCGGCCATTTATTTCTTTGTGGTGGCGCCGGTGAATGCGCTGGTGGCGCGGATGCGCAAGGACCCGGCGCCGGCCGATCCGACCACCAAGAAGTGCCCCGAATGCCTGAGCGAGATTCCGATCGATGCGCGGCGGTGCAGCCATTGCTCGCAGCCGGTGATGGGCAAGGCGGCGTAGCGGTCGATGCCCAGCCCCTAAAGGGGCGTTTTTTCGACGGAACTTTACGGCATCGCTAAAGCGATGCCCTGATACGAACCCTGACGAAAACCCTTTTCCGGCTTGGCTAAAAGCGGCGGATTCCTGTAAAATGATCGTTTCGGCAACAGGCCTGGAAGGACTTCAGAGTTATGGCACGAGTTTGTGATATCTGCGGCAAGGGGCCGCAGTTCGGAAACACCATCAGCCACGCCCACAATGTGAGCAAACGGCGCTGGAACGTCAATCTGCGCCCGGTTCACGCCAAGGTGGGAGCCGCTACCAAACACATTCGCGTCTGCACTTCCTGTCTGCGCAGCGGCAAAGTGGTTAAGGCGTAGCTTTCGCGAGGCCCGCGGATTCTCTGGAGTCCTGCGGGCTTTTGTGTGTCCGCCAGCTTTCCCGGACAGAGCTTGCCCTGAGCGATGTGGCAGTGTCCGCAACTGCCGAGCTGCGCTCGGCTGGACGGGTGAGGTAGCCCGTCCCTCCACAAGCCTTGCTACTTCACGTCTACTAATTGCACGTCGAAGATCAGGGTTGAGTTGGGCGGGATGAGGGTTGAATAACCACCCGCCCCGTAGGCCAGGTCCGGCGGGATGCGCAACTGGCGCTTGCCGCCAACCTTCATGCCAGCTATGCCTTCGTCCCATCCCTTGATGACCTGGCCGGCGCCCAGCATGAAGTCAAACGGCCGGCCGGTACCGACCGAGCTGTCGAACTTCTTGCCGTTGGTGAGCCAGCCGGTGTAATCGACTTTGACGTGCTGTCCGGCTTGCGCGGCCGCTCCGGTGCCAACCTTGATGTCCCAGTACTCGAGGCCGCTGGCAGTTTTGGTGGGCGCTCCGGTAACCTTGGTGGGCCCGCTGGGGGCCGCTGCCTTTTGAGCGGGAGCCGTCTGGGCAATGGCCAGGCTGGCTAGTGCGATTAGTGTGATGGCGAGGATTGAAGTCTTCACAATTCCCCTTTCTTTTTTTCTGCAACGTTCTGCACGTTAGTTTCTATCGCGAATTCAGAGTTGCTTGCGAACACTGGTTGCTGCCGAGCTGCGCTCGGCTTGGACAGCCGAGGGCGGCTGTCCCTACGCCACGATTTCCGGCGCCAGCATTCAAGCGAGCGCAACCACATCAATTTGAACCAGAACGTCTTTCGGAAGCCTGGCTACTTCGACAGTGGAGCGGGCGGGCGGCTCCTGCTTGAAGTAGCGGCCGTAAACTTCGTTCATGGCGGCGAAGTCATCCATGTCCTTGAGGAAGACGGTACAGCGCAGAACTTTCTCCAGGCTGCTGCCCGAGGCCCGCAAAATGGCAGCCAGGTTTTTGAGGACGCGGTCGGTCTGCGCGCTTACGTCGCTCCCGACGATCTGCGCGGTGGCAGGATCGATGGGGATCTGTCCTGAAGTAAAAATCAAGCCTTGGGCTCGAATGGCCTGCGAGTACGGGCCGATGGCTTTCGGGGCCTGATCGGTGGCGATCACTTCACGCATGATTCCTCCAGTGGGTTGCTGCGTTTCTGCGAGATGAATGACGAAAAATGATTAACGCAGATTGCAGCGCTGGAAGTCAAACGCGCGTGGGTGGGCGATCGCGAACTCACGAGTTGATGTCGCCACGAGCGGCTACTGAGCTGCGTTCGGCTGGACAGCCGGGGGCGGCTGTTCCCACACGGGCGCCTTGGACGGGCGAGGACGCCCGTCTCTCCACGAGCTAGAACAGCGAGCTTTGGCGGCGGTTGGGCGTGATTCCGAAATGCTCGTAGGCGAGCTGGGTGGCTACTCGACCGCGGGGCGTGCGGTTGAGGAAGCCGATCTGGATGAGAAAGGGCTCGTAAATCTCTTCAATGGCGTCGGGCTCTTCGGCAAGCGCTGCGCCTAGGGTGTTCAAGCCCACCGGGCCGCCCTGGTACTTCTCGATGATGGTGAGCAAGAGTTTGCGATCGACTTCGTCGAAGCCGTAGCGGTCAACCTCCAACATGCTGAGCGCGGACTGGGCAGTGGGCAGATCGATGGAGCCGTTGGCGCGCACCTGGGCGTAGTCGCGCACGCGGCGCAGCAGGCGGTTGGCGATACGCGGCGTTCCACGAGAGCGGCTTGCAATTTCGATGGCTCCCGGACGATCGATGCGCACGCCGAGAATCTCGGCGGAACGCTCGACGATTACGCGGAGGTCATCGTGAGTGTAAAACTCGAGGCGCAGCAGCAGGCCGAAACGCGAGCGCAGCGGAGCGGAGAGCAGTCCGGCGCGTGTGGTGGCGCCGATGAAGGTGAAAGGCTTCACGTCCATCGTGTGGGTGCGCGCGGACGGGCCCTGGCCGATCATGATGTCGAGCTTGTAGTCTTCGAGCGCGGAGTAGAGGATCTCTTCGAGCGCGGGCTGCAGGCGATGGACTTCGTCGATGAAGAGCACCTGGCGGTCGCGGAGATTGGTGAGGATCGCGGTCAGGTCGCCCTTGATCTGCAGCGTGGGGCCGGAGGTCTGCTGGAAGGCGGCGCCGAGTTCGTTGGCGATGATGTTGGCCAGCGTCGTCTTGCCGAGGCCGGGCGGTCCGTAGAGCAGGACGTGGTCAAGCGCTTCGCCGCGGGACTTGGCGGCTTGGATGGCAACGTCGAGATTCTCTTTGACTTTGTTCTGGCCGATGAATTCTTGCAGGCGTTGCGGGCGGAGCTTGAGCTCGAAAGAGGAATCGTCCTCGACCGGGGCGGCGGAGACGAGGCGGTCTTTCAAGGCGGGATTGTCTTTGGCGGCGGACACTGAAGGCGATGGTAAAGCGAAAAGCGGAATCAAGCAATTGCTGCCGCGAAACCCGCTGCCGAGCTGCGCGCCGAGAGAGAGGCGCGGACAGGAGTGTCCGCGCCACACAAGCTACTGCCCGATCACTCCCATGCGCACGCCCTTCAGCTTGCCGGCGTCGAACCATGCTACCTTCTGGCCGAACCAGGTTTTCGTGGCGGAGAGTTTGTACTTCTTGGTTGCCGCCGCGAAGTCGTGCGTGGCTAGCAGGTAGGCGACCGGGGTCTCGCCGAACTTGGCAAGCCGATCCGAGAGCCAGCCTCCGTTCGAAGGAGCGGCGAGAATCACGGGCTCGCCTGGGAAGTACGCGAGCTTGCCGAAGTCTTTCTGCGTCTCGGTGAGCGGCGCGGCCCAGCCGTAAGCCTTGCGGAACAGGGCAATCGAGGCGTCGAGGTTGTTGACGCCGAGGACTACGCTTTCCACACCGCTGACCGGCGCTCCTTGTACGCTGGCCGAAGTCTGGACGCGCCAGGCACGCGGCGTCTGGTCTTCGATAACGAACGGCAGCGTGGAGCCCGGGGTTCCGTTGCCCACGCCGGCGGTCATCCACTCGATCGACATGCCGTCGGGGCGCTTGCGGCTGCCATGGTCGGGAGCACTAACGGGAATCCCGGCCTTCTTCAGCCGATCCACTTCCTGCAGCAAAACGTTTGTGCTCACCGCCCATGCGCAGGTGACCGCATCGTCGGCCATAAATTTTGCCCATTCGGAGCCCGCGCTCACGCCGGGCTTTATCGGCGCGATCAATTCAATGTAAGTCGCGTCATCGAAGCCAATCAAGGCCATTTGCGTAATGCCGTTGCCGTGAGGGCCGCCGAGGTCGGGAGTCATGCCCACATCGGTTAAGGCCTGGCGCAGCGTGTCAAGATTCGATCCGCAGATCGAAACGTGGTCGAGCTCCAGGGTTGTGGTCTTGCTTTCCTGGGGCGTTGCAGGTTGGGAGATGAGCAAGACAATGAGCGTCGCGAAGAACAAGCGGCAGCAGAGGGGGATTTTCCGCTTGGACATGCGTGCCTCCTTAGTAAAGACGAATGGTACGCCAGAAAGCACGATCAGGGAATGATTTCCTTTGCGAACGAGCTTTCTACTCGACGAAACGCTTGAGGAATTCAGCGGCACGATACACGGGAATGCCGCCGTAAGCGACCATGTCCAACAAGTCGCTGTCTCCGGAGATAATGCAGTCAGCTCTTCCCGCGACGGCGAGGGAAAGAAACTTATCGTCCTTCGGATCTCGGCAAGCAACAACGCGTTCCGTTACGATGACGGACTCGGATATTCCGGCATACCATTCGACGTAATCGATTGCGCTGTCTTGCGGGATATACTCGCGGAATTTCTCGCGGCTCAACACGGCGAAAAGTTCCGCAATCGTTTCCTCGGAAATCAGCGTGACGCCGTGTCCGGCCAGATAATCGAACAGGCTTTCAAAATCCTGGCTGGGGCGGATGGCAAAACTGACTAGGATATTCGTATCGACGACGACCCGCATACGTGATCGTCTCTCACTGCTGGTTTTTCAGCGAAGCCATGAGCGCATCATGCTGCGCATCGGTCATGCCGCGGGCCGCAGCCTCGCTCTGCAACTTCCGCGCGATGATGGACAGGCTGGGACGGCCAACCATGAGGCGGACAACCGCGTCATCGGGCATTCCGGCGAGCGCGGCTTTAATCTCTTTGGCGGTCCCTTCGATGACACCGGATTGTATCGCCATTGCTTCCACCTCTACTTCTGAACCCAATTATATTCCAAATAGAATCCACTGAAAGGATTTGAAAATAAACGAGGACTACCCGCAACCAGCCCAAGAAAAAGCCCACCGAATAGGTGGGCTTCTTCGTAATGCAAGCCCGTCTCAGAGAGCGCATAGGGCTGTTGGACTGAGGACTTACGTACCGACAAGGTCTGCCTAGCTTCACGTGGTTGGGAGTTGCCCCATACGGGTGCAGCCAGAAGGCCGGGGTGAAGCTTATTTCGTCCCACTTGTTTAGATGCTACGGGTATAGTTCCAGTCGCGAAGAAAATTCAAACCGATACACTACCGATTGAATGGTAGTGGGCTACTTTGAATTTTGAGACGGTAGAGGATTTGGTTGCCCTCTGAGAAGCCTACAAACAGCGGAGGGCGGAAAGAGCGGTAGCATGATGAAATGGGAATATAAAACCGTGTCCTTTCACGAGTACGATCCAACCAGCCTGAAGGAGCTTAACGTGCTGGGACGACAAGGATAGGAAGCTGTCTCCGTTGGGCGAGCAAGTGAATACGACTATGTTCTCTTGAAAAGACAAATTTCAAAGTAGCCCACTACTGATTGAATCGGTCCCTTGAAGGAGCCCGGTCTAGGTGATAAGCTCTGCCCACCTGGAAGGTGCGATGATATGCCACTACAGGAGAGGGTCTGCGTCGAGTGTGGAAAGCGGTTTACCTTGCTGCCGAACAAGCCCGGTCTCGTCAACACATGTCCCCAGTGCGCGACTCCGCCCGTACTGATTGATGTCCCGGAGCGGAAGCCTCGCAAGCGACACCAAAAAACTGTCAACGAGATATTGAGCGACCATGAGCGGAAGATGCAACGTCATCAGAAACTAATGGAGCTGATTTCGCCCAAGCTCAACCGCTCATAGGTGTCGTGTCAACCGGGCGCTCCTACTCTTCCTCTTCCTTAACCTCGCCCCTCTCCGCCTTGGCCTTCTCGATAATCTTGTCCTGCAATTGTTGCGGGACGGTGTCGTAGTGGTGCATTTCCATCGAGAAGCTGCCTCGGCCCTGGGTCATGGAAGTTAGATCGGCGCCGTAGGTGAGCATCTCGGCCATGGGCACCTCGGCCTTCACGATGGTGTTGCCGGCCTTGTTGTCCATGCCCTGGATGCGCCCGCGGCGGCTGTTGAGGTCGCCCATGATGGTGCCGGCGAATTCGTCGGGGATGGTGATCTCGACCGTCATGATCGGTTCGAGCAGGGTGGGCTTGGCGGCTTCCATGGCCTTGCGGAAGGCGATGCGGCCGGCCATCTGGAACGAGAGGTCGTTCGAATCCACATCGTGGTAGGAGCCGTCGTAAAGGATCACGCGAAAGTTCACCACAGGATAGCCGGCGAGGTAGCCGCGGGCGGCGGCGTCCTTGATTCCCTTTTCGACGGCGGGAATAAAGTTCCGCGGGATCGAGCCGCCGAAAATGTCGTTGACGAACTCGAATTCAACTTCGGAGTTGCGCGGCAGCGGCTCCATCTTGATTTTGCAATCGCCGTACTGGCCGTGGCCGCCGGTCTGCTTCTTGTGGCGTCCCTGAACGTCGGCCTTGCCGCGAATGGTTTCGCGATACGGCACCTTGGGCGCCTTCAGCACCACTTCGGCGTGGTAACGCTTTTTCATCTTCGAGACCACGACTTCGATGTGTTGCTGTCCGGTGCCCGCGATCAGGAATTCCTTGGTTTGCGGATCGCGGAAGAAGCGCAGCATGGCGTCTTCCTCCATCAGTTTGTGCAGGCCGACACCGAGCTTGTCTTCATCCGCGCGGCTCTTCGGCTCGATCGCGAAAGTGATCGCCGGCTCAGGCAACTGCACGGCCGGATAGCGGATCGGCGATGACTTGTCGCCCAGCGTGTCGCCGGTGAGAGTCTCTCGCAGCTTTGCGACCGAGCCGATATCGCCGGCATGAAGTTCCGGGATCGGAACCGCTTGCTTGCCCTGGATCAGGGAAATGTGGGCGAACTTTTCCAGCGTGTTGCGATTGTAGTTCTGCAGCGATGCGTCGTCCTTGAGCACGCCGGAAAAAACCTTAAAGTAGGAAATGCGGCCGGCGAACGCATCGGACATGGTCTTGAAAACGTAGACGGACGGAGGCTCGTTGTCGGTGCCTTTGCGTTCGGCCGGCTCGCCGCCCTCGGCCGTCCAGCCGGTGATGGCGTGATGCTCGCTGGCAGCGGGCGTGTAGTCCACGATGAAATCCATCAGCTCGTCGACGCCGATGTTGCCGAGGCCTGAGGTGAAGAGCACGGGAAAAAGTTTGTCTTCGCGAATCGCCTCGTGCAGCGCCGGGACCAGATGCTCCTCGGGGATGGTGCCGGTTTCGAAGAACTCTTCCATCAACTCGTCTTTGCCCTCGGCGACGAGCTCCACCAGTTTTTCGTGAGCGTCTTTGGCGGCACCAGCCATGTCGGCGGGGATCGGGCCTTCCTTGCCCTTGCCGTTGCCGCCCATCTCGTAGGTGTAGGCTTTCATGCGGACGAGATCGACAATGCCGCTGAGACTCTTCTCGCTGCCGATGGGAAGCTGCAGCGGGGTGACGGCGCGGCCAAAGGCATTGGTGAGCGATTCGAGCGCGCGGTTGGCGTCGGCGCGCTCGCGGTCCATGCGGTTGACGACGATCATGCGCGGCAGGTTGATCTCGTCGCAGTAATTCCAGACACGCTGGGTCACGACCTCGACGCCAGCGACACCGTCGACGACGACGAGCGCGGCGTCGACCACGGGCAGCACCATCTTGGCTTCGTGGACGAACATGTTGAAGCCGGGCGTGTCGAGCAGATTGATCTTGACCTTCGCATCCGGCTTGCCCCACTCGACAAAAGCGAGGCCGGTCGAGATCGACATTTTCCGGGCAATTTCCTCTTCGTCGTAGTCGGTGGTGGCGGAGCCGTCGTCGACGCGTCCCAGGCGCGGCGCGGCTCCGGCGGTGTAGAGCATGGCGGACACGAGCGTTGTTTTGCCGGCATGCCCGTGTCCGATGAGGGCAAGGTTGCGGAGATTGGCTGCTGTGTACACTTTCACGGGTTGTCTCCTTCCGCAGGCTTACGGGAAGGGTGATAAGGCCCGGGATGAGGATGAGTACAGGCTACAGGCCAGCCCAACAACGCCTGCGAAACTTCTGATGCTAACACAGGGGGTGGGGCGGAACAAAGGAGGAGTCAGCGTGGAGGAGTCAGCGCTTCATTGACGCCTACTTTGCATTCACGAACTTCGCCAGTGGGATGACCTCGACTCTCTTGGATAGCGAATAAGTCTTATCGCCCGGATACAAAACGCACAGCCGCTCGAGTTTGAGATCGGTGAGAGCGATCCGCATGGAAGGAGTGAGCACCGGTGCGTCAGCGCGCTTGCAATCACCACCAACTTCTTGAGTGGACGCAGAGCCGTGTCGGGCTCGGTCAGCCGGGCGAGGCTCTGGGGATCTTCCAGATCAAAGTAGTTGAGCGAATCGGGCGCGACGAACTCGCGGGCCAGCGTGGTCTTGCCGCACTGGCGTGGTCCCACAAGGGCAACCACGCGGCTGCGCCGCAAGGCGGCGCGAATCAACACAATGTCGGCCATGCGGACAATCATAGGAAGATTGTATACCATGAAAATCCCGCAGTCGATGCGGGAATTTCATGGTACCACTTGGAAGCAAAACGGGCCAACCTCGCCTGCGAAAACAATAGGCTCAAGGAAACGGGCGCCTGTGGAGTGTCCAAATTGCCGACTACAGCCCCGCGCTCTTCTCCGCAATCAGCTTCTTGATCTTCTCCACGAACTCGGCCGTACCCATGTCCTCGGTCTTCTCTTTGCCGCGGGTGCGGACGTTTACTTTGTTGGCTTCGGATTCTTTGTCTCCGACCACCAGCAGGAATGGGACTTTCTGCATGGCGTGTTCGCGGATTTTTGCGTTCATTTTTTCGTTGCGGGAATCTACTTCCACGCGCACACCTGCCGCCCGCAGTTGCGACGCTACTTTTTCCGCGTACTCCGTATGGCGCTCGGCGATGGGGATCATCGCCACCTGCACCGGCGAGAGCCACACCGGGAAGGCTCCGGCGTAGTGTTCGATCAGCACGCCGAAGAAGCGCTCGACCGATCCGTAGAGCGCGCGGTGGACCATCAGCGGCTGCTTGCGGGTGCCGTCTTCGGCAACGTATTCGAGATCGAAGCGCTGCGGCAGGTTGAAATCGAACTGCACGGTCGAGAGCTGCCACAGGCGTCCGATGGCGTCGACCAGCTTGATGTCAATCTTCGGGCCGTAGAACGCGGCTTCGCCGGGGATGGTTTTGTATTCGATGTTCAGCTTCTTCAGCGCGCTTTCCAGCGAGTGGTTGGCCAGGTTCCACTGGTCCTCCGTGCCCAGGAAGCTTTTCTTGTCGTTCGGATCCCAGGTGGAAAGCTCGGTCTGGAACTGGTCGAAGCCGAAGGCCTTCAGCACGGCGAGCGCGAACTCCAGGCAGCCGACGATTTCGTTTTCAATCTGGTCGGGAGTGCAGAAGATGTGGGCGTCGTCCTGGGTGAAGCCGCGGACGCGCAGCAGGCCGTGCATCACGCCCGAGCGCTCGTAGCGATAAACCGTGCCGAGTTCGCCCAGGCGCACCGGCAGATCGCGATACGACTTCAGCGAATCTTTGTAAATGAGGATGTGTCCCGGGCAGTTCATGGGCTTGAGGCGATATTCGGCGTCGTCGAGCTCCATGGCGTCGAACATATTCTGCGAGTAGTAGCCCTCGTGGCCCGAGGTGTGGAAGAGCTGGCGGCGCGCCACGTGCGGCGTGCAGACGAGCGAGTAGCCGCGGCGCAGATACTCTTCGCGCATCCAGTCTTCCATCTCTTTGCGGATGATGCCGCCCTTCGGGTGCCAGAAGATCAGGCCCGGCCCGGCGAGTTCCTGAATCGAAAACAGGTCGAGTTGTTTGCCGAGCACGCGATGGTCGCGCTTCTTCGCTTCTTCGATGCTGTTCAGGTAAGCGTCGAGGTCCTTTTTCGAGAAAAACGACGTACCGTAAATGCGTTGCAGTTGCGGATTCTTTTCGTCGCCCAACCAGTAAGCGCCAGCGATGTTGAGCAGCTTGAAGGCTTTGATCTTCCCGGTCGAAGGCAGGTGGGGACCGCGGCAGAAATCCTGGAACTTGCCGGTCTTGTAAATCGAAATTTTTTCATCGGGCTTGGTGAATTGCTCGATGAAATGGCACTTCATGAAATCGCCTTCGCTCTTGAAGCGCTCCAGGCCTTCCTTGTGCGGCAGAAACTCGCGGGCGTAGGGCAGGTTCTGCTGGACGAGCTCCTGCATTTTCTTTTCGATCTTTTCGAGATCTTCGGGAGTAAACGCAGTGGGGCGATAAAAGTCGTAGAAGAATCCGTTCTCAGTCGCGGGGCCGTGGCCGAGTTTGGTCTCGGGGAAAAGTTCGAGAACGGCTGCGGCCAGCAGGTGCGCGGACGAATGCCGATAGATTTCGAGCGCCTCCGGGTCGCGGTCGGTGAGGATGCGCAGGTCGGTGTCAGCTTCGAGCGGCCGGGTGAGGTCGATAAGATCGCCGTTCGTTTTGGCGGCGAGAGCGGCGTCGGCCAGACGCGGGCTGATGGACTTGGCAACGTCAAGCGCAGTCGTGCCTTTAGGGACTTCCTTGGTGCTGCCGTCGGGGAGCTTGAGATGGATGCTGTCAGACATGGATACGCCTTGTATTCCGCTGAATTTCTTGAGTTTAAAGGAGGGAACGGGGAGGGTCAAACAGACTTAAAGCCAACTGCTGGCTTTGCCGGGGATCGGCTCCTCCAAACGAGTGTACAAATCCACCGCTATTCGTGGTACTTAATGCAGAGATGAGTTCTTCCACCGCTCGGAGCCATCAGCAAACGGCCTTTCGTCTCAACGGCGTCCGCTACTCGTTATATTTGCAGGACTGTCTCGCTTGGATGGACGAGCAGCCAGCGAACTCAGTTCACGCCATCGTCACGGATCCTCCCTACGGTCTCAAGGAATACACCGCGCCGGAGAAACAAAAGCTGCGCCGGGGGAAAGGTGGCGTATGGCGAATTCCTCCGGCGTTTGACGGCTGTGTCCGCAGCCCGTTGCCGCGGTTTACGGTCTTGACGGACAACGAACTTTCCCAGCTTCGACATTTCTTCTCTGATTTTGCGCGGAGGGCTCTCCGCATCATGGTTCCCGGATCCCATGTTTTCATTGCAACGAATCCGCTGCTGTCACACCTGGTTTATGTCCCGCTGATGGAAGCGGGGTTTGAGAAGAGGGGTGAAATTATCCGGCTGGTGCAAACCTTGAGGGGTGGCGACCGGCCGAAGAACGCGCATCGCGAATTTGCGGAGGTCACGGTCATGCCACGCTCTTCATGGGAGCCGTGGGGTCTCTTCCGCAAGCCGTGTGAAGGACGAGTTCAGGACAACTTGCGCAAGTGGAAAACCGGCGGCCTGCGCCGCGTATCGGCCGAGCAGCCATTTTCCGATGTCATAACGTCAGCGCCCACCCGGCGGGAAGAGCGCGCGATTTCTCCCCACCCTTCACTGAAACCGCAATCATTCATGCGCCAGCTCGTCCGAGCCTCTCTTCCGCTGGGGTCGGGAATCGTTCTGGATCCCTTCATGGGTGGAGGCTCGACCATTGCGGCGGCGGTTTCGATTGGCTACGAGAGCATAGGCATCGAAATCGACCCACAATTTTTTGGCGCTGCCCTTGAGGCTATCCCAGCGCTTGCGGCGCTTTCGGGAAATGGCAGAGCTAGTAGCAGAATAGGTTCCAAAGCCAACTTAGATTTGCAGCGAAGCCTTGTACTGCCACTCGAACCGTGACACCTTGTTGGTGAGATGGCTCTACAGTACAGAAGACGGCTTCGACCGTTCGGTTCCACTCCCTCCCGAGCTTGAGATTACACACATCCGGGAGGCAATCGAACACATCGAGAGCAGGGCTGACGAGCTCATCGACATCTATTTTGAGCAGGCGAACGTGTTCAGCGGGATTGTCGGCATTCTCGGTACCCAGGCGCTTGACGCCCTAAGCCCCTATAAGAAACACAAGCATCCCGACGTTGCTCAGCAACGTTTCCCAGACCTTTCGTTGCGCGGGAGACTCGATCCACCCCCGCAGCACGCGCTGGAATCCAAAGGGTCAACGCGTGCCTGGGCTCTGCAATCGCATTACAATCACCCCGGCTGGTACATTGTCTGGCGCTACGCCGTCAACCAGACCAAGCGCTTGAAACTGAACAAGGTTGTTGCGATATGGCGGGTTGACCTCGCGTTCCTCCACAAAGAAGACTGGAAGTACGAGGGCAGCAAAGCCGCTGAGGGCCGCGGGGGCCGGACGCACACCTTCGGAATCAAGCCCCGCTAAGCTTCTGAGAAACTGCATCGTCTACCAGAATCCCAGGGTTACGATTCGTCAGGGTGGTCCGGTCCTCGCGAGTCTGGACAAGTAGGTCCTTCCGTGGATTTCTACCAACTGGGGACCCCGGCGAGGGCGGCTGTTCCTAAGCGTTCTGGGCGCGGAATGCAGAGCTTCGATTGCAGATTTCACCTTGGCCGAGACCTCGTCCGTATCGTGCACGGTTAACCCGGCCGTGGAGATCGGTTCACCAACCCGCATTTCCAGCGGCTGGCACTTGATGTGGTAGGTGTTCATCGGCAGCAGGTCGAAGGTGCCGATGAGCGCGATGGGCACGATATCGGCCTGCGCCTTGATCGCCAGAAAAAATGCGCCCGGCAGAAAAGGTTGAATCTGTCCATCCCGCGTGCGGCCACCCTCGGGAAAGATGACCAGCGGCATGCCACTGCGCAGGCTCCTCAGCGCCGACTTGATGGCGCCGATCGAAGCCGCCGGGTTCTGCTGGTTGATGCAGACTTGCCCCGAGCGTTTCAGATGCCAGCCGATGAACGGGTACGCCAGCAGTTCACTTTTGAAAATGATGCGGAATTGAAATGGCAAGTTGACGTAGAGGATCGGAATATCGAACGCCGATGCATGCGTGACCGCATATACCCGGGGTTTCTTCGAGGTATCGATCTTGTCTCTATCCATACCGGTCACTTTCACCGGCGACAGGATCGTCTTCATGATGAGCCACGACCAGAAGCGGGCTACATTGTGCTGCATGCGCCCGTTGCGTTCGAAGAGCGAGCAGACGAGAGAAAGCGTGCCCAGAATCAGGGTGTAAGCCCAGATCAGCGGATCAAGAATAAAATAAGAGCGCAGGCGGCTGGGCCAGCCATGGCGATTGACGGGATGAGCTGCGGGCTGCGTCTCGGCCCACGTAGGAATGGCCGCCTCCGGCGGTCCAGCCGAGCGCAGCTCGGCCCGCTCTTTTTCCAGCTCCGCAGTTGTGGCGATCTTGTTCAAGGGCAAGGTTTCAAACCTGCGCTACGGGAGACGGGGCAGGCCCCGTCTCTACACACGTTACTTAGATGCGGACGGCGAGAATTCGCATCGCCTCTCCTACGACGTAAATCGAGCCGGTAACCACGACTAAGCCAGTGCGGCCCGCAACCCTGCGCGCCCGGTCCAGGGCTGACGCTACATTCTCGGCCTCTTCAATATCAGTGCCCGCCGCCACCCGCGCCGCCGCTCGCCGAATCTCATCCGGGCTCGCTGAGCGCGGGTTGTTGGCGTGGGTCACGATCACGTGCCGGGCGATTGGAAACAAAATCTCAGTAATTTCCTGCACGGCTTTATCCCGCATCACGCCAAAGACCATGGTGATCTCGGGGCCATTTCCCGGGTCGCTATTTCGAACATTCTGGTAAGCGGCAGAAAGCGTTGACCGCAACGCCCAAGCCCCAGCCGGATTATGCGCCACATCGAACACATACTCGGGATGATCTCCGGCGGTCTGCACCACCTGAAAGCGCCCCGGCCAATGCGTCTCGCGGATGCCTTGTGCGATCGTCTCCGGCGTGATCTGAACTATTCCCTGGTCGTGCAGCTCCTGCGCTGCCGCGACCGCCAGCGCGAGGTTACGGAGCTGATGAGGGCCCACCAGCGGCGACTCGACCAGAATCTGTGTGCCCATCACTTCCAGCGGATACCGCTGCCACTGACCACTGGCCACTGACCACTGGCCACTGCTGGGCGACACCGGCGGCACATAGGGCACGGCATTCACCGCACGCGCGCCCGCATCCAAAATTGCGTTTCCGATCACGTCGTTGGCTGCGGGCAATTGCGGCAGCGTAACCACAACCCCTCCGGGCCGGATGATCCCCGCTTTTTCGCGCGCAATCTCGCCGACAGTTTCGCCCAGATATTTCTGATGATCGAGCGAGATGTCGGTGATGATGCTGAGGCGCGGCTCAACCACGTTGGTCGCATCCAGACGCCCGCCCATGCCGACCTCAAGCACCACCATGTCAGGCCGGCTGCGGGCAAAATACTCAAAGGCCATCGCGGTCAGCGTCTCAAAAAAGCTGGGATGCCACGGCAGATCGCCTTCCCCAACCAGCCGCTCCGCGGTCCGGTCGACCACGTCATGGAGCAGTGCGAAATCGTCGTCGGTGATCGGCTTGCCATTGAGGCGAATCCGCTCGTTGATGCGAACCAGATGCGGCGAAGTATAAAGCCCCGTCTTCAGCCCGGACGCCCGCAGGATGGATGCGAGCGTAGCGGCCGTCGAACCCTTGCCGTTGGTGCCGGCGACGAGCACAGTGGGGAAACGATTCTCCGGATGCCCCAGTGCCGCCAGCAGCACGCGCATGTGCGCCAGATCGAACTTGTGCGACGGCGTCTGCGCCAACTCGTGGCCCAGCGCGTACATCTGCGCGACTGCGGTTTCGTAGGACATCGGTCGTTCGTCGCTGGTCGTTCGTCGCTCGCAGGGTATAGGCAGTTTCAGGGTAGCAAGTCCTGGCTTCGACGGCTATCCAGAAAGCACACTCATTAGGAGTGCAAACCATGCACGGAGGTCAGAGTGTATCCCACGAACCCTGAGCAGGACATCCTCTAATGGTTGCCAGAGTAAGCGCGAGCTTCGCTGACATCGCCGCTGAAAACGACTAGCTGATAGCTGACGAGCTGCCGCTACGCTGCCTGTACCATAAAATCCAGCGCCCGCGCGATGTAGCCCTTCAACTCCTTGCGCGCGACCACGGCATCGAGCATTCCGTGTTCCAGCAGAAACTCCGAGCGCTGGAAACCTGGCGGCAGCTTCTGCCGGATCGTCTGCTCAATCACTCGCGGCCCGGCGAAGCCAATCAGCGCGCCGGGTTCGCCGATGTTGAGATCGCCCAGCATGGCAAAAGAGGCGGTCACGCCGCCGGTGGTGGGATCGGTCAAAACCGAAATGTAGGGAACCCGCGCCGCATCCAGGCGCGCCAGCGCGGCGGAGATTTTCGCCAACTGCATCAGGCTGATCACGCCTTCCATCATGCGCGCGCCGCCCGATGCCGAAACGATGATCAGCGGCGTCCGCGTTTCAATCGCCTTCTCAATCGCGCGCGTGATGGCCTCGCCCACCACCGCTCCCATGCTCCCGCCGATGAACGAATACTCCATCGAGACCACGATCACCGGACGGCCGTTCAGCTTGCCATGCGCGTTGATGATGGCATCTTTCAGTCCCGTGTCGGCCTTCGCCTGCTTCAGGCGCGAGGAGTACGCCTTCAGGTCCACAAACTTCAGCGGGTCGGTGGAGGCGAGATTGCTGTCGAAAACTTCGTATTGATTGTCGTCGAGAAGCTGCGCCAGGCGGGTGCGGGCGTCGATGCGAAAGTGTTTGCCGCACTTCGGGCAGACGTTGAGATTCTCTTCGAGGTCCTTCTTCCAGATAATCTGCCGGCAGCCGTCACACTTCACCCACAAGCCCTCGGTGCGGACTTTCTTCTCGCCCGAAGTGTCCAACTCACCGGATTGTCGCTTGAACCAAGTCATAAGAAGCAGTTGCCAGTTGCCAGTTGCCGGTTACCAGTGAAACTTGCTCTTACTGGCAACTGGTAGCTGGCAACTGGCAACTAGTATTCGATTCCTCTCTGCGCCATCACGCCTTTTTCGTAAGCATGCTTTACCTGGCGCATTTCAGTCACGGTGTCGGCCAGCTCGACAATTGTCGGATGCGCGTTCCTTCCGGTCAAGATGACGTGCACCATCTCCGGCTTCTGCTTCAGAGACTCCACCACTTTCGCCGGGTCCAGCATACCGTAGCTGATGGCGTAATTGATTTCGTCGAGCACCACCAGATCCCATTCGCCGGACTGGATCGCCTTCTCGGCCTCGGCCCAGGCCTCTTCCACCATCCGCACATCTTCAGGGTCCGGCTTCTCGGCGCCGACTTTTACGAAGCCGCGTCCCATCTGCTTGATGACGAACTTGTCGCCGAAAGCCTTGACCGCGTCGAGTTCGCCGTAATGCCACGAGCCCTTCAAGAATTGCAGCATCAGGACGCGCATCCCCTGCCCGACGGCCCGCAGCGCCGTCCCCATGGCCGCGGTGGTCTTCCCCTTGCCCGGCCCAGTATTCACGATGATGAGACCGCGGCGGAGATCTGCCATAACGAAGATCAGACATAAGGCCGAATTTTTTATTGTACGCGGACGGGAATGCCCGTGCCACACGTGCCGTTGTGGGGGTGGTGGGTTACTTTGGAACCTGGATGCCGAGGTGGGACTTTGATATGTTGGCAAACGAAGGCACGGGGCTGCCGTCTGGTGGCTTGGTTTCAGGCACACCTGAGCCGAAGGGGACCAATGGAAAAAGTGACAATCGAGATCAATTCAACTTGGGCGAAGATCGCGCGTTCGCCGCTCTACTTCGCAATTGTCGCCTTGCAGGGGGTCTCGGTCAGCTTTGCGCCCCTCTTTCTGTATTGGTGTGGCAAGGGGGGATACTTTCAAGGCTATGAGCGAATTGTCGCGCCCCTGTGTTTCGCTGTTATTTTTCTTGTCCCTTTGTTTTATTTTCGGCTCGCCGTCCCGGTGATCAGGAAACTGCGTCAAAAGTGAGATCTCGCCCGGGCGCGGAGCCTTAAACAGCACAAACTCCTTCTCACAAACAAGTAGGCGGACGGTTTTGGTTTCCGTCCGCCTCGAGTCTAACAGGGGGAGTAAATCCTCTACGGCATTTCGACGACTCGTTGCAGCTTAGGCTGACCTTCGCCATTCGCTGCGCCCGGGTCCTCGGCGCCCAGCAAGCGCGCTGCGATCCGCAGAGCGTCCATCTCTTTGCGGACCCGCAGCATCTCCTGCTCTTTCATTCGTAGTACTTCGTACGGGTTTTTCATTGGGGGAGGGCCTCGCCTACAAATTCAGACTAATTTCGCCTGTCAAGAACTACAGTAAGCCAATTTCGCGCCGCCGTGAAGCTGTCAGAGGTGCATCGGGACGTGGAATCGAGTCTCGCGAGCATGGGGCCGACTGGCCGCTGCCCCGTTACCATAAAGTTAATGTCCCAAATGATAGGGATGATTCGCAAGAATGGTGAAAGCGCGGTAAAGCTGCTCGACCAGAACCACCCGCGCCAGCTCGTGGGGCAGCGTCATCTTTCCCAGTGAAAGCGTGAGCCCGGCGTGGCGGCGCGCTTCTTCACTGAAGCCGTCGCTGCCACCAATCGCGAACAGCAGCGGAGTCGCGTTCACTTGCTCGCGCTGCAGAAACTCAGCCAGCTCTTCGGATGAAAACTGTTTTCCCCGCGAATCGAGCAGAACCAGCTTGGGCCGCTCTTTATTCTGCCGCCGCTCGCCCGCCGCCATCGCCAAAATTGCGGCTTCGTCTTTCAATGCCAGGCCCGCAACCTCGGCATAGCGCGAGATCCGTTTCAAATACTCGTCGGTCAGAGCCTGGATCGCCGGCTCTTTCGTCTTTCCGATCCATGCCACTTTGATCTTCACAGTTTTTCGGTCTCCGATGGAGCGACGGGCGTCTCGCCCGTCCAGAGGCATGGCCGTCGGTGGCCGGGCGGGGACGCCCGGCGCTCCACAAGCCCACTCAGGCTTTTCCCGACGCCAGAACCACGTCGGCGCCGAACCGGATCTCATCCCCCACGCGATAGCGCTCGATCGCCGCCTTCGCCTCCGCGCGGATCGCCGGCCACTCCTCCGCCGGAACCCGCTCCAGCATCGGCCGGAACGGAGCTGCCACGGCGCACGCGTATTCGAAAACTTCTTCCGCGTCTCCCGGCCAAGTCCAGGGCAGATTCTGAGTCGACTCTTCTACCTCGTGAAATCCCGCGGCGCTGAGCGCCTCTGACAAAGATCCCGCCGACGAGAATCGAAAAAGATCAGCTCCTCCCGGCTGAAGCATGGTCCCGCCCACCTGCCGATGCACGATCTTCATCGTGGTTTGCCAATAAGGTTGTTCCATCGGACCCCAGGCGGCAAAGCAGGCGCGACCTCCGGGCTTCAACACGCGGCGCAGTTCCGTCAGTGCGCCCTGGGCATCGCTAAAAAACATCACCCCAAAGCGGCAGGTGGCAAGATCAAAGCGCTGGCCGGCAAACGGCAAATGGTGCGCGTCGGCCTGCCGGGTCGTGAAGTTTGAGAGTTTCTTGTTGCGGGCGCGCTCGGCGGCAATGGCGAGCAGTTCCGAACTCTGATCCACCGCTGTGACCGAACCCCGGGGACCGACGCGCTGCGCCAGGCTGATCGCAGGTTCGCCAGTGCCGCTGGCCAGATCGAGAACCAGCATGTCCGCCAACGGACGCGAGTATTCAACCAAAGCTTCTGTGACCGCGTTGCCCAGCGCCGCCGATTTCGCCTTCCACTTTTCCGCAGCCACCAGGCGGTAGGAGGAACTCCACGGGGCTGGATTCGAAGCGGACACTTCAGGCCTTCTTCTTACGCGTCTTCTTGGGCGCCGCGGAAGCGGTCGGAGCGGTTGCGGATTTGGCAATCGTGGATTTGGCAATCACCGGCCGCGGTTTCGGTTTCGCCAGCAATTCCGCCGGCTCCAGCCGCTTGGCCGACTTCCACAGGCGTTCCAGATCGTAGAACTGGCGGGCCTTCTCGGAAAAAATATGGACGACGAAGTCCACGTAGTCGAGCAGCACCCACTCCGCCTGTTTGTAGCCCTCGGAGTGGGTGACGCGTAGCCCCAGCGCCTCCAGGCGCTCGTCCACCGCGTCGGCAATCGCCTGGATCTGCCGCGGATTGGCCCCGCTGCACATCACAAAATAATCAGTGAACGCTCCCGAATCTTTTTCCAGTTCGAGGATCGTTACATCGTCGGCTTGTTTATCTTGGCAGGCGAGGATGGCTTCACTCACCTGCAGTTTGAGGTCGTCCTTTTTCTTCATACGGGCTCATTGATTGTAACCCGCCCCGCCGTGGGGACGGCTCGTGTGGGCACGGGCGTCCTCGCCCGTCCAGCCGAGCGCAGCTCGGCAGCGTCGCCCCGCCCCAATGCCCGAGCCACGGCCAAGCTGTTTACTTCTCCGATCATTTCCCGCAGTACAGTCCGTGCTTCCGCACGTAATCCGCCACCCGCGGGTCCAGCCAACGTGTCAGCGGCTTGCCCTGCGCTGCCGCCGCCCGAATCGTGGTCGCGGAGACGCTCTGGTTAACGCCTTCCAGCAAATGCAGCGCCACCCCGGGAAGAACCAGATCGCCTTTTGCCGGCTGCTTGTGAAACGGACGAGTCACCGCCGCCGGAGGCCGCAAATCTTCCGGCAACGACTCGGCCACGTCCCGCAACGAAAATCCCGGACGGCTGGCCACGATAAAATCGCATTCCGCCAGAAGCGCGCGCGCCTCGTGCCATTGTGCGACGTCGCGGAAGGCGTCAATTCCGATCAGGAAAAAAAGCCGGTCCGACTTCTTTAGGATCTGTTTCAGTTGGCGGACGGTATCGATTGAGTAGTTCGCGGCGGGTGAACTGCGCTCGCCCGGACGGCCGGGAGCCTGCCCTGAGCTTGTCGAAGGGGCTGGCCGTCCCTGCGTGAGTGGTTGCGAATTCTGGCGCCTCCAGCAACGATGCCACGAATCCCCGTTCGTCCTGCGTCGCCAGCGCCACCATGGCATAACGATGGATGAACACTGTGAGCGGTTGTTTCTGTTTGTGCGGAGGAACATTCGCCGGCACAAACAGCACCTGCCGCAGCGCGTAGCGGCTGGCGGCCGCCTGGGCCAGGGCCAGGTGTCCGCGATGGATGGGATCGAAGCTGCCGCCGAAAAGGCCGATATTCATGCCGAGATTCCCTGCCCGATTCTTCCTGCCCGGCTTCCCTGCGCTGCCCGGTTAGTTTCGTCGTTGCCGAGCAATGTTGCAAGTCGGGTTGCAAGTCCTGTTGCCAGACTATGTTCCCCGACTGCATTTTTGTACCAGAGAGTTTTGCGCAAAACACCATCTGAGACTAGGCTGTGGACAAGGCTTTTGCTTCTCTCTCTCTACGTTGCCCCCCAGGTCGTGCCTGGTAGGTGTACCTCTGGCCACTGTGCCGCCAGGAAATTGCGGTGGACTGGCGTAACTCGCTCTGCGCACGGTCGGCGCATAGCATGAGCTCATGCGAATGAAACTCCCCCTCATCCGCAGCTTGGCCGTAGCTCCGGCGCGCGCTCCCATCCTGCGCTACGGAGTCGCTCTGCTCAGCACCGTCCTGGCGCTGATCCCCACCTTGTTTTTCTCCGATATCGCGGAGAGCCGCCTCGTCGTGTTCGCCGTCGCCGTGATGGTCAGTGCCTGGTACGGAGGATGGAAGCCGGGACTCGCCGCCACCTCTTTTGCGCTCACCGTCAGCGCCTACTATTCGTTCACTGGAGAGCAGACTCCAACCGAATATCGCAAAGCCATCGCGCACCTTGCCTTGTTCTTCGCCGTGGCCCTGCTGATCTGCTGGTTCAATGCCGCCCTGCGCGCTACCCAGGAACGGCTGCGCCGGTCCGAGAGCAACTTTCGCTCACTGGTGATGAACGCCCCTTATGGCATCTGCCGCTGCGACGCCCTCGGCATCCTCCAGGACGCAAACCCCGCGCTGGTGGCTATGTTTGGTTATGAGAGCGCCGCCGAACTCACGGGCAGGCACCTGGGAAGCCTGTACTCCGATGCTCAGCAATGGTTTCAAACCGCCGACTATTTTCACGCCCGGAAAGAATTCAACAACCTGACCACGGAGTGCGTGCGCAAGGATGGCACGCCCATCGTGGCGCGCATTTCCGGACGCTCGATTCCGAATGGCCAATCCGGAGGCACCTTCGAAATTTTCATGGAAGACGTTACCGAGACTCGCACCCTGGAGCTGCAACTCCGGCAGGCGCAAAAGATGGAAGCCATCGGCCGCCTCGCCGGCGGCATCGCGCACGACTTCAACAACCTGCTGATGGTGATCTCCGGCTACTCCGAGTTTCTGCTCGAGCGTCTCGGATCCGATCCCCGCCTCCGCGGCCCGGCGCAGGAAATCTCCAACGCCGGGCAGCGCGCCACTTCGCTGACCCGGCAATTGCTGGCCTTCAGCCGCAAACAGATGCTGACCCCCAAGGTGCTCGATCTGAACGAGGTGGTCGCCGAGAACCTGAAAATGCTCACCCGCATGATCGGCGAGGACATCGATCTGGTCATGGTTCCAGGCCCTGCGCTGGGCGCGATCCGCGCCGATCCTGGCCAGATCGACCAGGTCATCATGAACATCGCCGTGAACGCCCGCGACGCCATGCCGCAAGGCGGTAAGCTCACCATCGAGACCGCCAACGTCGCCCTTGACGAAAACTTCGCGCGCACCCACGCGCCGCTCACCGCCGGCGACTACATCATGCTCGCCATCAGCGATAACGGCGTCGGCATGGACTACGAAACCCAGTTGCGCATCTTCGAGCCTTTCTTCACCACCAAGGGCTCCAAGGGTACCGGCCTCGGCCTCTCCACGGTGTACGGCATCGTGAAACAAAGCGGTGGCTTTATCTTCGTCGACAGCCAGCCGCACCGCGGCACCGTCCTGCGCGCCTATTTCCCGCGCGTCGAGGGTCGCGAAGATGCCGCCGCCGCGCAGGACTCTCTGGGCCTTCCCCGCGCCGATCGCGGGCAGGAGACCATCCTCCTCGTCGAAGATGAAACCAATCTTCGCCGCCTCGCCCGCCAGTATCTCGAAAACCAGGGCTACAAGATCCTCGAAGCCGAGGACGGCGCCGCTGCTCTGCAAATCGTCGACGGCTACCACGGCGCCATCGATCTTCTCCTCACCGATGTCATCATGCCCGGGATGAATGGCCGGGAATTGGCCGCGCGCGTCACCAACCTGCTGCCGGACGTCCGCGTGCTCTACATGTCGGGTTACACCGAGAATGCGGTTGGCCAGGACGGCACACTCGATGCCGGCATTAACCTGCTCCAAAAACCGTTCAGCCTTCCCGCTCTGAAGGACCGCGTGCGCGAACTGCTGGATTCCGAGCCCATCCCCGTGGAGGTCGCGATGTCATCCCGCACCGGCTCAAGCGCTCTTGAAAAGAAGGTCCCGCCGTTCCGAGCCCGCCGCTTCAATCTCCATCTTCCGCTACGCTATCGGCCGCTCGGGGAACAAAGCTGGCGCCCCGGCACCACCGAAAACATCAGCCGCTCGGGACTGCTGTTCCAGGCCCAGGAATTGCTCCTGCCGAATGCACTCCTGGAGATTAGCCTCGTGCTGCCGCCAGAAATCGCCGGCCTAGCGGCCACCGAAGTCATCTGCCGCGGAGAAGTGGTCCGCTCCGTCGAAGCCCAGGGACAAGGACAAGGGCAGGGTGTAACCCCAGCCTTAGCCGCGAAGATTCTCCAATACCACTTCCAGCACGGCACTCACGTAGGCGAAGCGTAAGTGTGTGTGGAGACGGGGCGCCCTCGCCCGTCCAAGCCGAGCGAAACTCGGCAGCGTTATCAGCCCCCGGGATCCATAGGCAGTTACTTTCGATACCCGCCTCACCCTTGGACAACACTCCCAAGCCCTGTTACATTGCGGCCAGTACCATTGCATTACTCAGTGAGGCTAAGCGATGTCCCTGGTCGTGAAACTCGAAGACGATCTCGGCGAACGCAGCGAGTGGGTTATGCTGCACGGCGTGGTTCCCGCCGCCAGCCATGCCGATTTCCTGCTGCTCAGCGGCATTGATCCGTTCGGCAAAACCGTGTTCAATCACCTGCAGATGACAGCCTTCCTCGAAGAATGGGATCGCGTGAAAGATCGCGTGCACGATGACTCTCAGTTAGAAGCCTGGGAAAGAGTGAAGCACATGGCGGAAACCTGCCGCGACGACCGCGACCTGTATCTGCGTTTCGTCGGCAACTGAGTGTCTGTTCTTCACCGGGGTTGTTTGCGACGAGCATCCGGCTACTTCTCCGGTAGATTCGCCTTCAGGAAGCTCACCACATTTTCTCCCATGATCATCCGGATCTCCGGCTCGGAATAGCCCGCTTCCAGCATGGCATCGGTGATCTCGACCAATCCGGTCGTGTCAAAGGGAGCCGTGACCGCCCCGTCAAAGTCCGAACCCAGCGCCACATGTTCCACGCCCACCCGGTCGGAAACATAACGCATTGCCTTCACAATCGCCCGCGCATCGGTACCGCAAGTCGCCGTGCCCCAGTACCCGATTCCGATCAAGCCGCCCTTGGCCGCCACCGCTCGTATCTGATCGTCGCTGAGGTTCCGGCTGTTGTTGCATGTGCCTTTCACGCCCGTGTGCGAAACCACCAGCGGGCGAGTGGCAATCGACAGTACATCTTCAATCGTTTTTGGCGATGCCTGCGCCAGGTCCACGATCATGTGCCGCGTTTCCATCTGTCGCACCCACTCGCGGCCTTTTTGGGTGAGGCCGGTCTTATGAACTCCCGCCGAAGATCCACCAATATCGTTATCGAAAAAATGGCTGGGCGACATCATCCGGTACCCGGCGCGGTATAAAACGTCAAGATTCTCCAGTTTGCCATCGAGCGCGTGCGCCCCTTCGATCGAAAGCAGGCCGGCCGTGAGCCTGCGATTGCCCCGCCGGCGTTCCAGGTAACTGGAGAGATCGGCAGCACTCTCAATCACCACGAAGCCGCCTCGCGAACCGCGCGCGAATTGATGCAGACGCCGCGCCTGATACAGCGCCCGCTCCGTCAGGCTGTTCCAGGTTGCCGGCGGCCAGCGATCCACCAGCGCCAGCCAGAAAATGTCGTCGTTCTTGTCTTCATTGCTCTCAATGTTCAACCCGCGCGGAATCTTGGTGGGCAGCGAGAACACCTGCAATGCAACGTTGCCGTCCGCCAGGCGCGGAATATCCACTTGCCCGTCGGTGCCGCGCTCCAGCAGATCCCGTCCCCACAAAAGCGAATCGGCGTGAAGATCGGCAATGGTGAGGCCCTTGTGCAGATTCAGCGCCCGCTCGGATGCCGCGTAGGGCGGCTTCTTCACCAGCTTGTTCTGGCTCTCGTCCACCAGCCGCGGGATCTCCACGAAGAACGCGGCCACGATGCACAAGACCAGCAGAGTGATTTGAACCGGCCGTCTGCGCACAAAAAACCTCCCTGGATTCGAGTAACACAGCGATGAACGTCGACTTACAAAGCGTGGCTAACTTCAGGCTGCCGAAAAACACAAGCTTAGCGATGCCACTGTAGAGACGGGGCCAGCCCCGTCTCTACGGCAAATCATTTCGACAGCGCCCCCAGCGCCTCTCGAAACAGCACGTCAAAACTCTGAGCGCTCTTCCCGCCCCGCGCCGCCAGCAGCGCCTTATCCGCCGCCGCGCGCTGATAGCCCAGATTCACCAGCGCGGAAATCACATCTTCCTCCACCGGGCTGGCCAGCGCCGCGCTCATTTCCGACGCTCCCGCCGGCGCCGGCAGCTTATCGCGCAGCTCCAGCACCATGCGCTCCGCCGTCTTCTTCCCGATTCCCGGAATGCGCGTGAGCCGCGCCAGGTCGCTTCCGCGAATCGCCCCCACCATCTCATCGGCCGGCATGCCGCTCAGGATCGTGATCGCCAGCTTTGGACCAATCCCGCTCACCGTCAGCAGCTTCTCAAAAAGTTGTTTCTCGGCCAGACGCAAGAATCCGTACAGGCTCAGCGCATCCTCGCGAACATGCGTGTGGATGTGAAGTGCGACTTCAGCCCCCGCCGCCGGCATTTCCGTAAACGTCGGCACGCTGATCGCAACGTCATAGCCGACCCCGTGTGTTTCCACGATCGCCTGATTCGGATGTTTCGCCAGCAGGGTTCCTCGAAGATGCGCAATCATCGCGCCTATTGTACGGCACCCCGCAAGGGCTGAGCCCGCAACAGGCTCCTGTAAATCTTCTGATTCACTCACGTCTTTGGGAAGGGCACGACTTCAGTCGTGCCGTAAGTGCCGCTAAATAAGGGGCGGCTTCAGCCGCTGGGGGCAACGCCGTATCGTCCCGCGAGTAAAAATACACTTTTCCTTCCCTTTCCACAGGAAGTTTCTCCGCTCCACAGTTTTTACACAACCGAGCCCCACTTTGCCGTTGCGTTAATTTTCCCGCTGCCGCAAAGTGATCGCAGTCAAGAGCGTGAGATGTTCTGAATCTGTTTCGACAAGGGTTCAGCGTTGCCGGTGATTTCTCGAGAGTGAGTCACCGGGGGAAATTTGGCGCATGTCCAGTGTGCCGGTGCCCGGGCTTTGCGGCCTCCTCAGAAGTCCTCCTTCCAGGAGGATGGAAGCGCTGAATCGTAACCCTGAAGCGCGAGCCTCAGGTGAGCATCGTTGCATGGCACTTTTAGGAGTGCCGCTGCGCGATGGTCTTTCGCCTTGGCGAAAGACGGCAGTCAGAACATCCGCGACAACAATGCGGCCCGGGTGGCTGGCCCAGGCCGCATTTGTTTTTTGTCGTTTTTAACTCCGGAAACTCCCCCCCGATATCTGTCATGACTACCAACCATGGAGTAGCCGTGCTAGCCCATCGTGCTGGAGTTGGTGGTGGGGCGCATATATATCATTGATAATAAAGGTACTAACGAGGATGGTATTTCATCTTCCAGTTGGCGGACAAGCACATGATATATTGTCTCTAGATTGGGGGATAGCGCATGAGTACATCTGCACGGCTGACACGTCAGAAGATCTCGACCACAATCTCGCCCACGGCGCTCTCGTATCTGGAGCGGCTCATCGACAAGGGCGAGGTCCGGAATCTGGCCGAAGCGATTGACCTGGCGATCAACCGACTCCTTGCCTTTGAGAACCGCGAGCGCCTGGAGCGAGACACCGCCGCATACTTCGATAACATGTCGCCTGAGCAAAGCGCCGAAGAAGAGCGCTTGGCGGCGGCGCTGTCACAATCTGCGCGAGGCGTGGACTTTGACCGCGAACCTTAATCCTCGGCGCGGGGAGATATGGACGGCATATCTCGAGGATCTTTCGCAGCGGCATTGGGTGGTGGTGGTTTCGCTTGACAGCCGCAACCTGAGTGACCGTGCTTCATCGGTACTGGTCGTTCCCTTCGGCAGCTATGGAATGCCCGGGCCAACCGTCGCGGAGTTTCCGCCCGGCGAATCTGGCCTGCCGGGCGTTTCTTACCTCAAAGCGCACTTTGTTCAGGTGCTTCCCAAAGTCAAGCTGATTGAGCGCCAGAGACGCACCCTCTCATCCACACGCATGAAGGAACTTGTGCAAATGATCAATCGAGCGGTTGATCCGGACGCTGCTTGGCCGCAGCGATAAGATGGCCTCCCTACTGCTTCATCAGGAGCGATTCGGCTAGCCTGCCGAATTTACTTAGCCTTCAACCGATTTATTCCTGTCTTCCACACCTTTCCCACAACAATCCCGCCCCATTTCCTTTCCCTCAGCCCCTTCCGCCCTCATAATCACTAAGGGACCAGTGTGCGCCCCCAAATGACATCGCCTTCGACTTCCTCCGACAACTTCAAAGAGACGCTCAAGCAGCAGGCGGATATCGTCCGCATCGTCGGCGACTACGTCAAGCTGAAGAAGGCTGGGGCGCAGAATTTCTCCGGGCTCTGTCCGTTTCATGCCGAGAAGACGCCTTCGTTTTCAGTACATGCCACACGGCAGTTTTATCACTGCTTTGGCTGCGGAGAATCAGGCGATGTCTTCACCTTTGTGCAGAAGGTCGAGAACGTCACCTTCCCGGAAGCCGTCCGCCTGATCGCTCAGAAGCTCGGCGTGCCCATGCCCAAGGTCAGCTTTTCCAGTCCGGCGGAGGCGCGCGACGCGCAGGTTCGCATGGCGCTGCTTGATGTGCATGTGCGCGCCACCGCGTTCTTTCAGGAATGTCTGCGCCGTCCCGAAGGCGCCAACGCCCGCGAATACCTGAAGAGTCGCGGCCTCGACGCGGAGACGATTGCCCGTTTTCGCATAGGCTACGCTCCCGACTCCGGCTTCCTGCTGCGCGATGCACTGCGCCGCGAGTTTGATGAGGAGTTGCTGCGGGAGAGTGGACTGTTTTCGTGGAAGGAGAGCAATCAGCAGTCAGCAATCAGCAGTCAGCAAAAGCAGGTCCTTCGCTCCGCTCAGGATGACAACGGAGTTGAGATCTCCGACGCGAACGACGAACAGCCAACCGCGAACCGCGCTCCCACGCAGCCCGCCGCCATCTATTCCAAATTCCGCAATCGCGTGATGTTCCCCATCTGTAACGACCAGGGCAAAGCGATTGCTTTCACGGGACGCACGCTTTCGACGGATGAAAAGGCTGGCCCGAAATATCTGAATTCTCCGGAGACGGCGATTTACTCGAAGTCGCGCGTCCTGTTCAATCTGGACAACGCCAAAGAAGCGATTCGCAAGCTCGAGTACTCCATCCTGGTCGAAGGCCAGATGGATTGCATTTCGGTGTACGCCGCCGGCTTTCACAATGTGATTGCCAGCTCGGGCACGGCGTTCACCGAGCTGCAGGCGAAATTGCTGGGGCGATTCTCGAAGAATGTGGTGGTCAACTTCGATCCCGACACGGCCGGGGCCCGCGCCACGGAACGCACACTAGGGTTGCTGGTCGAAGAGGAATTCAACATCAAAGTCGCTCACGCTCGAAACAGGATTCGACCCCGATCTCTTCATCCGGCGCAAGGGCAAGGACGCGTATGGCGCGGCGCTCAAGAACTCGCAAAAATATTTCGACTATCTGATTGACCGAGCGCGTGCGCAGTTTCCGCCGCGGAACGCGGAGAACAAGATTAAGGCCATCAACCATCTACTGCCGCACATTCAGCGGGTGCCAAGCCGCATCGTGCGCGATGAGCTGGCGCTCGAAATTTCGCAGAAGCTGGGAATCGATTCCAAGGTGATGCGTCAGGAATTGAAAAATGTCGTCACCAACCGGTCGGTCACGCAGGTCAAGGCTTCGGCGGAGACGCAAATCACCGATGCGGAGCGCGTCCTGATCCGGGCGCTGGTTTCGGCTACCGAGATGCAAGCCGGCGGAACGCGGAGTTCAGCTCGCGAAGGGGCGGACGAGGAATTCGATCCGGCGCGGCAGGCGCAATTCGCGCTGCAATCCGAGCATCTGTATGAGGGGCTGGCTTCGCAATCTTTGCTGGAATCCCTGCTGGAGGCCGGAGCCGAGACTGCGGATGTTCTGGCGCTGCCGAAAACGGAGGAGGACCGGCGGCTGCTCGCCTCGATCCTGCTGCACGAAGAGGGAGAGCTGACCCCCGAGATCGTCGAAGGCGCGGTGCGCGGTTTGCGAAGGAGCTATCTGGAACGACGAAAGGAGGAAGCGCAGCGAGCAGTGGAGCGTCCGGGGCTCTCGAAAGAGGAAAAACACGCGCTTTTGCAGGAAAAAGTCCGATTGAAGCTTGCCAAGAGGGATCCGAGCGGCGCGGGGGCGGATGGCCGGGCATCCTGACAGCCCCTTTTGGCAAGCACGGTTCGTATCAGGGTATCGCTTCAGCGATACCGCCAAGTCGTCGAAACCGGATGCCCCTTTAGGGGCCGAGGTGCCCGAGCCGTCGATTGGAGTGTCGCCACTGGCGTCTTAACTTTGGAACGAAACCGGGTCGAGCGCCATCTAAAGAACTAGCGGAAAAAGAGATACGGGCGGCTGAGAGCAACGGGCAAACGAGCGCAAACTTCCACGTGCGCCGGCACGAAGAGCATTCGGCGTGCTATACTTTTAAGGTTTGTGCTCTGCGCACAACTCCGTAACGACTCCCACCGCTGAAAAGCCTGGCGTCCGCGAACCACCGGCGGCGTCATGAGGATAATCTGATTTGGCACTTGATGACAAGTACGACGACATAAAAAAGCTGATCGACGCAGGCAAAGAGAAGGGATATCTGACCTATGATCAGGTCAACGACCTTATCCCGCACGATGTGCACTCTCCTGAAGACCTGGAAGATCTGCTAACCACGATCGGGACCCAGGGCATTGATGTGCTCGAAAGCTCGAAAGGGCCGACGACCGATCTGGAAAAAAAATTCGAAGAAGTGGATGAGGCTTCCGAGGATGTCGAACTCGACCTAACCCCAGGAGCCCTGGAAAAAACCAACGACCCCGTCCGCATGTACTTGCGCGAGATGGGCACTGTTCCTCTGCTTACGCGCGAAGGCGAAGTCGAAATCGCCAAGCGCATCGAACGGGGTCAAAACCGCGTTCTGAAGGCGCTATCGCGCTCGCCGATTGTTATTCGTGAACTCCTCGCTCTGGGCGAGGACCTCGAGAAGGGCGTCCGCTCGATTAAAGAGCTGGTTACGTTCGACGAAGAGGAAATCACGGAAGAGATCGTCGACAAGCGTCTGAAAGAATTTCTCGCCAAGATCAACGCGCTCGACAAGCTTTACAAGAAGGTGGCACCGCTCCAGGAAAAGCTGGCGGCGGTGAATTTGAAGAAGCGGCCGCGCGACCATCGCCGTTACCGCTTCCATCTCGCGCACGCGATTGTGCGCACGTCGATCGCGGTACGGAAGCTCGGCTTCACCAACAACGAACGCAAGCGCCTGATCGACCGCGTGAACCGCACGGTTGACGGGATGCGCTCGCTCGACCGCCAAATCCAGAATCTGGAGAAGCGGGCCGAGGCCACGCGCAGCGAAGAGCAGCGCAAGGAATATCGCAAACAGTCGCGCGCGGTCCGCGGAGAGCTGGAAAAGCTCGAAGCGGAAGCGGGCCTGTTGTTCCAGGAGCTCAAGCGCACGCAGCGCGAGATCATCCAGGGCGACATGGACGCCGAGCACGCCAAGCGCGAGCTGATCGAAGCCAACTTGCGCCTCGTGGTCTCGATTGCGAAGAAGTACACCAATCGCGGCTTGCAGTTTCTCGACCTGATTCAGGAAGGCAACATCGGCCTGATGAAAGCCGTGGACAAGTTCGAATACCGCCGCGGCTATAAGTTCTCGACTTATGCCACGTGGTGGATTCGGCAGGCAATTACGCGCGCCATTGCCGATCAGGCGCGTACGATTCGCATCCCGGTGCACATGATCGAAACCATCAACAAGCTGATCCGCACGTCGCGGCAGTTGGTGCAGGAACTGGGACGCGAGCCTACGTCGGAAGAAATCGCCAAGCGGATGGACATTCCGGTGGCGAAGGTCCGCAAAGTCCTGAAGATTGCGCAGGAGCCCATCTCCCTCGAAACGCCAATCGGCGAAGAGGAAGATTCGCACCTGGGCGACTTCATCGAAGACCGCGCGGTAGTTTCGCCGGCCGAGGCGGTGATCAACGTCAACCTAAAAGACCAGACTTCGCAGGTGCTGCGCACGCTAACGCCGCGCGAAGAAAAAGTCATCAAGATGCGCTTCGGGCTGGAAGACGGCTCCGAGCATACGCTCGAAGAAGTCGGCCAATCGTTCGCAGTAACGCGCGAACGCATCCGCCAAATCGAAGCCAAAGCGCTAAGAAAACTCCGCCATCCATCACGCTCGCGGAAGCTGCGCGCGTTCATGGATGGGGTTCGAGACTAACATTGTCGGTGGAGCGACGGGCGTCCTCGCCCGTCCAGCGGAGCGAAGCTCCGCAGAATCTTAAGGGCGCGATTGATCGCGCCCATTTTTGTTGTGGTGCCCCACGTTTCAAAAGGCGTGAAACGCGCCCACCTGCTCCGTCTGCGCCCTCATCCCGCAGTTCTACAGCAACGCTCCTCCGGGTCACCCACGATCACCCACCGCGGCACGCCGCCCACGATCGCGCCGATTAGCAGCGCCCCCAGAAGCGTATATCCTCCCTCAATCCAGAGCAGTTCGGGTGCCACCCGCGACACCGTGACCGCCAGCAGCGCTGCGCCTATCGCCAACCAAAGCGCACCCGCCACTTCGATGCCGTGCGTCAACGTGCGCGAACCCAGCCAGCGCAGCAATCCCGCGACGCCGTATGCGAACAGTACGCACGCGCCCACACTCAGCAGATGCGGCGCCATCGTTCGTGCCAAGGCTCGCGTCTGGGAATCGCTCAATCCGAGCGCCATCATCCATCGTGGCCGAAACAAATATTCGGAGTGCCAAGCCATGCCCAGTACCCACGCCGCCGCGCCGGCCAGCAGCACGGGCAAATGCACGACTCTTCTGGTTCGCCACGGAACATGGTCCACTAAGGCCGCAGGGTTCGCAAGCAGCGCCTCCGGAATGCACTGCTGCCCACAACCGGCGCGCTCCGGCCAGCGCGTGCAATCGGCCAGTCGCAGTTTCGCGGGCCCGCCTAGGCTGGTCCAGGCTGCCCGCAACGCGTTGAACCGCACCGACACGGGCGCCTGCGTCTCCGGACACTTCACCGTCCGCCCCTCGCGATACGTGCGGTAAGTCTGTTCGGCCCAAAGGGCTGGCAGCAACACGATCAGGCAAGCCCCAGCCAGGAAGAGTAACAACAGGAACAGCAGCAGCATGACGTGCCTCCTTTCCTCGCACGAAGAATTCGTGCCAGGCCGAAGGTTCTACCGGAGGTCCTAACCAAAGATCTTAGCGATCCGAAACGAAGCTTATTCGCCGTACTACCCGCGCGCAGTGAGCGTCATCACGGTAGTTCGTGACGCACACCCAGAACCCAAATCCCGTGATCAAGCGGGTGCGGCCAGCGTCACGGCCGCCGGAATGGATTCCGAATCCGCACGCTGCCGTACAGGCGCCCATGTTCGAAGTCTTCGGACACAATCTCCTCCAGACCGTAGTGTTCGGCGCAGGCCCAGAGGTGCGCATCGAACCAGGAAATCCGATATGCCACCGCGCCTAAGAGCGCTGAATGAACAACCGCGGCGTTCGGATAAAGGATGGGGAACTGCGTCATGAGTTCTTCCACCTCGTGGCGCGCTTCGTCCAGCGATAACAGGGGATCGGAGCCGACTCTTGTGCGTGTCACTGCAGACACAAACTCGATCAGTGCTTGGTGGGGAATTCGGGCGGAGTCCTCTCTGAGTCCCCGATGCAGAACATCACGAGCAATTCGCTGCTTCTCCGGATAACGGGCATCAAAGCGGTAGACAAGCACATTTGTGTCAACGAGGAAGGCCACGATCGTAAAGGTCCTCTCTTGTCCAACCGCGGTGTGAGGGTGGGGCTCCGAGCGCATGCTTCTTGCGGAATGCAGCGTTTCGCTTTTCCTGGCGGGCTGTCGCCTGCTCAAAAAGTCGGAGTCGTTGCTGGAGCGTGTCAGCGTCCGCTCTGCGGGATGCGGACCGCGCCCGTTTTACCACCCGAATTGCCTCGCCCGCCGGCATCCAGTCCAGATTGTCTCCCGGACGGATCTTGTACTGGTCGGCGATTGCCTTAGGAAGCGTAAGCTGGAGTTTGCTCGTAACTTTGGCCATGACCACGAGTATAGCAAGGATCGTGTCCTTGTTCAATCCTTGTTCAAGGTTGCCCCGAGGCGTTTACGTGAAACATTTGCCACGCCACCTCTTCCCCTGCCGCCCCGCCCTGCTAAAATCGACCTATCCTCATGGAAGCCGCTCGCATCCGCAATTTTGCGATTATTGCGCACATTGACCACGGAAAGTCCACGCTGGCCGACCGCCTGCTGGAGCTTACCGGGTCGCTTGCCATGCGCGAAATGCAGGCGCAGGTTCTGGATTCGATGGACCTGGAGCGCGAGCGCGGCATTACCATCAAGGCCCACGCCGTCCGCATGTTGTACCCGGCGCAGGATGGCCAGATTTATCAGCTCAACCTGATCGATACTCCGGGGCACGTGGACTTTTCCTACGAGGTCTCGCGCTCGCTCGCCGCCTGCGAAGGCGCGCTGCTGGTGGTGGACGCGTCACAGGGCGTGGAAGCGCAGACGTTGGCGAACTCGTACCTGGCGATCAATCATGGCCTCGAAATTATTCCCGTGATCAACAAGATCGACTTGCAGAGCGCCGACGTTGCCCGCACCAAGGAGATGATCGAAGGCGCAGTCGGCCTCGATGCGTCCGATGCGTTGCTCATCAGCGCGAAAACCGGGCAGGGCGTGCCCGATGTGCTGGAGGCGATTGTGAAGCGCGTTCCGCCGCCGAAGGGCTCGCCGGAACGGCACCTCCAAGCATTGCTTTTTGATTCCTGGTTCGATCCCTATCGCGGCGTGGTGGTGCTGGCGCGCGTCTTCGAGGGCCGGTTGCGCAAGGGGCAGAAGATCCGGCTATGGTCGAACGGGCATGTTTTTCAGGTGGAAACTCTGGGCGTGCTCACGCCGAAACCGGTGGAGATCGACGAACTGGTGGCGGGCGAAGTTGGATTCATCATCGCGAATATCAAGAACGTAGCGGATACGAAGATCGGCGACACCATTACGGACGACGACCGGCCTTCGCTGCAGGCCTTGCCGGGGTTTGAAGAAATCAAGCCCATGGTTTTCGCGGGACTGTACACGGTGGACGCGCACGAACACACCGCGCTGCGCGAGGCGCTGGAAAAATTGAAGCTCAACGACTCGTCGTTTTTCTTCGAGCCGGAAAGTTCGGTGGCGCTCGGATTCGGCTTCCGGTGCGGCTTTCTGGGGCTGCTGCACATGGAGATCATCCAGGAACGCCTGGAGCGCGAATACAATCTCGAGCTGATCACGACGGCGCCGGGGGTGCGCTACCAGATCACCAAGACGGACGGCGAAGTGATCGAAGTGGATAATCCTTCGCGCTGGCCCGATACCAGCGAGATTGCGAAGGTGGAAGAGCCGGTGATTCTCGCCGTGATTTTGACCAACGAGGAATATGTGGGCGGCATTCTGAAGCTGGTCGAGGAAAAGCGCGGCAAGCAGAAGAGCTTTGAATATGTCAGCTCCTCGCGCGTGATGCTGCAGTACGAGCTGCCGCTGAATGAAATCGTGCTCGATTTTTACGACCGGCTGAAGACGGTGTCGCGCGGCTACGCATCGCTTGACTATCACTTGTCTGGTTACTGGACATCGCCCATGTCCAAACTCGACATCATGGTTGCGGGCGAGCCGGTCGATGCGCTCTCCACCATCATCCACCGCGACTTTGCCTACGATCGCGGACGGGCGCTGGCGGCGAAGATGAAACAGCTGATCCCGCGCCAGATGTTTGAAGTGGCGATCCAGGCTGCGATCGGGGCCAAGATCATTGCCCGCGAAACCGTGCCCGCAATGCGCAAGAACGTGATCGCCAAATGTTATGGCGGCGACATTTCCCGCAAGCGCAAGCTCCTCGAAAAACAAAAGGAAGGCAAGAAGCGTATGAAACGCATCGGTCGCGTGGATATTCCCCAGGAAGCGTTCCTGGCGGTACTGAAGGTGGGCGAAGGCAGCGGATAAGATCCCGAGCCTTGAAGCGACCGTCAAGAGCGGGAGGGCTTACTCGCACTGCTGGCCTTGACGGAGCCTTCACTACTTGTCGAGGAGTACCCAATGTCTTCCTCCCTGCCAACGCTAAGGTCCGTCTTCGCTTTCACACTGGCTTAACAATTCTCCCGTATAGTTTCGCTTCATTTGGGGCTGGGTCTTGGGTCCCGAATCCTGAAACTTTTTGGCGAACAGAGGAGATTTTGCATATGGCCACAGCTACGCCTGTGCTGGAAGCAAAGCTTAATCGAAGTCCGGGAAAGATCGGGATGGTGGGCTTTGGGGTGGTGCTTCTTGTCGGGATCGTTTACTCCGCCTTTCATCTGCTGACGGATCTTTCCACCGTGCATAGCGTAACCGTCATGCCTTATATCCTGCTGGGCATTGCGCTGCTGGTGGCGCTGGGGTTCGAGTTTGTCAACGGATTTCACGACACGGCGAATGCAGTGGCTACCGTGATCTACACGCACTCGCTGGAGCCCCATGTTGCGGTGGTGTGGTCGGGGTTCTGGAATTTTTTGGGAGTGTTGACTTCGAGTGGGCTGGTGGCCTTTGGAATCATCTCTTTGTTGCCAGTGGAACTGATTTTGCAGGTGGGGAGCAAGGCTGGGTTCGCGATGGTTTTTGCATTGCTGGTCGCGGCCATTATCTGGAATCTTGGCACTTGGTATTTCGGGCTGCCGGCATCAAGCTCGCACACTTTGATCGGATCGATTATTGGAGTGGGCATCGCGAATCAGTTGATGTCGCCCAAAACAGGCACCAGCGGCGTGGACTGGGGGCAGGCCACCAACATCGGGAAGTCGCTGCTGCTGTCGCCGCTCGTGGGCTTTGTCTGTGCGTTCTTGCTCTTGTGGCTGATGAAAGCCGTGGTCAAAAACCGCGCGCTCTATGAGGCTCCGGTAGGAACGGAACCGCCGCCGTTCTGGATTCGAGCGCTGCTGGTGCTGACTTGCACGGGAGTTAGTTTCGCGCACGGGTCGAATGATGGGCAGAAGGGCATGGGGCTTATCATGTTGATCCTGGTGGGGACTGTGCCTACGGCTTATGCTTTGAACCACGCGATAACTCACAAACAGTCTGAGGATTTCATTGCGGTTTCGCAACAGGCGGCCGGAATACTGTCTAAGTATGTCAGCCCGGAGGCAGTGATCGGGGATGATCGGGAAGAAGTTACGGATTACATTCGCACTAAGGAATTTACCCCGAATACGATGCTGGCCTTGCGCCAACTGGTGAGCGGGATCGGCAACGAAACGGCGCTGTTTGGAGAGATGGCCAAGATTCCGAATGACCAGGTGCGGAACTTCCGCAACGACATGTATGTCGCCAGTGAGGCGCTGCGCTTGATGAAGAAGAACAAGCAACCGGCGATGAGCGCAACCGATTGGGAAGGTTTGGACAATTACAAGAAGCACGTGGATGCGGCGACGCGGTTCATCCCGGGATGGGTGAAGGTTGCGGTGGCGATGGCGCTCGGACTGGGCACGATGATCGGATGGAAGCGGATCGTGGTTACGGTCGGAGAGAAGATCGGTAAGGAACACCTTACTTATGGTCAGGGAGCGGCCGCGGAAATTACTGCTATGTTCACGATCGGCGCGGCCGACTGGTTTGGATTGCCGGTAAGTACGACGCACGTGCTGTCGTCGGGAATTGCGGGGACGATGGCTGCGAACGGTTCCGGTTTGCAATGGGCGACGGTGCGCAACCTGGCGCTGGCGTGGGTGTTGACGCTGCCGGCGTTGATGGTGCTGGCGGGATTTCTGTTCTGGGGGTTCAGGAACATTTTCTGAGAACTCCGAGCGGGCGGGCTTTGACTTCGCCTGGAGTGCGCGGCGTCTCCAGGCAACGCCTCAACCCCGAGATGAACTCGAATGGTTCTTGGCTTCGTTAGAGAAACGCTTGATTGCTCTCGTTGAGGAATCCGATGCGGCGAAGGTCGTCCAGGCATCGCCGCTGAGCCCTCCTTTTGAGTAAGTGAAAACTCTTGCAGCTATCATGCACTGGAGAGGAGTTGTCTAGTCACGCTATACCGTGACGTAGCTCACTTGCTTTCCCCCGCCCATTGGACTAAGTTGTTGGCTGTCGAACCCTCCCTCGACTGTTCGCTCGTAAAGTCTCTATGCACTCTGCTCTATAAAAGTGCGCGACGTTAACAATTCAACCCTCGTGATCCCGGCGACCCGCCCCCCCAAATGGGTTGTCCGTAAGGGTTGCCTGAATTCTGTGGAGGAAACAATGAGGCGAATCGCAGTGGTAGTGGGTCTATGCGCTCTGCTGTTGCCAATGGCGGCTTGGGCAGACGGGATTGATTTGACCAACCAGTTTGGCACGGTCACCATCTCCAACAGCGGAATCTCAACCATAGGGTCCGAGCTTATGAGCTGGGGTAAATTCCAAGCTTCTAAGGGGCACTCTCTCGGTACGGTCAGTTTCACGACCGGCGCATTCACCAGCGGCGGAATCTGGACCGGGGGAACGCTTTCAGCCACGGGCTCGACATTTAACGTGGTTGGCGTTGGCCTTTGGGCAAAAAAATTAACGGGACAAGGAAGCCCGGTAGCGCTTTTCACGGGCAGCTTCACCGGGCCGATTAACTGGACGATAGTCAGCCACACCGGCAAGTTCGCCTATGTCTTTGCGCTCTCGGGCGATCTCTATGGCATGATGTATACCGGCCATGACGTGACCGGAACCACGACGCAGACTATTTATGCGTACCAGAATCAATGGTACAAGGACGGGAAGGGCGGCATCCATCTCAGCCATGACCATTTCAACACTCCTGAACCCGGCACACTGGTATTGTTCGGCGCGGGGTTGATCGCCCTTGCCGGAACGGTGCGCCGCAAGCTGTTTCGATCGTAAGCCGATCCGGTTCGATTTCGCCGGTTAGCCCCGGTTTCCCTTTCTTGGGGGGAACGGGGTCGGATTCCGTGTGGCGCGGACAGTCCCTGCAACTCCGCTCCGGGCAGGCCCTGTCCGCACCACACCGGGATCGTGCGCAGAGGCCGGGAATATGACGGGCTCTCGATTCTCAGAACACAGTCCAGCCGAGTTTGAACGCTCATGCCCCATCCTAAATTAATCTCTGAACGGAAATTCCGGTTCACACCTCATTCTTGTTGCCGCCGGGGGGCTCGGCAGCAGGCTGGTTTCTCTTCTCAAGTTGCTCCGTTCCTCCCCTTGTAACTTGGTGGCTGCCCCTGTGTGTGCGGTTCACGATCGTAAGGGAGCGATCAGCACGGGCTGAAAGTTTGTCTCGGCCGCGCCGCACGGTGGCGTGTGCGATACTGAATTTTATGGCGCTGCCTGATTTCACGCCGCGGGTAGGGAACGATCCCAAGTCGGTGTTGATTCATTTGACGACGGGGACGGGTATGGAGATCGAGTGGAAGGATGGCCACCGGTCCGTCTATACGTTTGCGTTCTTGCGGGATGCTTGTCCTTGCGCGCTTTGTGAGGATGAACGGTCGAAGTCGGGACGAAAGGCGGGCGAGGCTGCGAAGCTCGGGCCGGGAGCTTTGCCGATGTTCAAGCCGGCGGTGAAAGCGTTGTCGGCGGAGGCAGTGGGCAAGTATGCGCTGAAGTTTTCCTGGAACGACCAACACGATCTGGGAATTTATTCGTGGTTCTATCTGCGGGAAGTTTGTCCCTGCGCGGAGTGCGCGGCGGCGCGGAAGAAAGAGAAATAGCTGTCAGCTCTTGGCTCTTAGCCACGCGCTTCCCGGCTGCAGGAGATTCTCCTGCCCATGTCCAGCTCCTGCAGGAGCGTAAGCCTAGGTGGTGGTGATGGCTGCCAGGTAACGGCTCAGGAGTTGTTCTCCCTGACCTTCGAATTCCACGAACATGATGCCGTTGCCGAATTGGGGATGCCGAGTGACGACGACTCCGCGAATGACAATGGGATAACCGTCGAGCCAAAGGGTGGCTTGGACGCGGACCGCAAGTGGGAGTTGCAGGAGCATCTGGATGTAGCAGCCGCCGCGACTGAGGTCGGTGGTTACGAGGCGCATGGGAACCTCGCTGCCCTCCTGGCGGAGTTCGATTTGGACCTGGAGGGTGTGGCGAGAATGAAGGCGCCGGTCGGATTTGGTTGCGGGGGCGGTAGCGGGCTTGGCGTCGGGCGAATTCATGGATCGGCTCCAGGAACCCGGTGCTTACAGGGCTCCTGGAGTGATCATCGGCGTTGAGGTTGGACAAGTCTAGGACGGGCGTCACAGAGAAGCGGTGATATAAGGGGGCGTCCTCGGGGAGGGCGCAGAGCGCCTCGCCCGGCTGTCCCTGCGTGACTTTTGCTGCCATGAGATAATCAAGCGGTTTCCTCATGTTCAGGTGGTTTCGATTGATGATGGCGCGGCGCGCGTTTCTGCTTCTTCTGGTGATCTGTCTGGGCTGCTCGGCGCAGTCCCCTCCTGCTTCTTCTTCCGCTCTTCCTCCTTCGGACATCGGGCGTGCGGTCGAGCGCCAGGTGCGGTCGCATTATTCGCTCTCACCGGACGTAAAAGTGATTGTGGGGCCGCTGCGGTCGAGTGAGTTTGCGAACTATGACGCCCTGACGGTTACCTTTGCCAGTCCCACCAAAAAGCAGGACTTCGAGTATCTGCTCTCGCGCGACCATAAGACGCTGGTGCGCATAACCAAGTTCGATCTGACCAGCGATCCCTACGCTGAGCTCATGAAGAAGATCGACGTGAGCGGGCGTCCCACGCGCGGCAACAAGGATGCGAAGGTAACGGTCGTCAACTATGACGATTTCGAGTGTCCCTTCTGTTCGCGCATGCACGAGACGCTTTTCCCCGGCCTGTTTAAGGAGTACGGCGATCGCGTCCTTTTCATCTACAAGGATTATCCGCTCGAAGAAATTCATCCCTGGGCGGTGCACGCGGCGGTGGACGCCAATTGCCTGGGCGCGCAAAGCGCCGACGCCTACTGGGACTATGCCGATACTCTGCACGGCAACCAGGACGCGATCAAGGCCAAAGGCCACGACGGTTGGAATGCGGAACTCGACCGGTTGGCTGGCGCGCAGGGGCAGAGGCATAATCTCGACGTGGAGAAGTTGCGGGCGTGCGTCAAGGCCCAGGATGAAAAGGCTGTGCGCGCTTCGATGAGCGAAGCGGAAACCGTTGGCGTGGAAGCAACTCCGACCATGTTTGTAAATGGGCAGAAACTGGATGGAGCCGTGCCTCCGGATGAGGTGCGGCTCGCGCTCGACCAGGCGTTGAAGGACGCTGGCGTCGCGCCTCCGCAGCACAAGTAATGAATTTGCGATTTGTAATTTGTAATTGACTACCTGGCGATGGCGGGTTCAAATTTCCAATTACCAATCGCAAATTTCTTGAGGGAAGAACTTGAAAAATCGTAACTGCTTTGAACGAGCGGGCCTGATCGTGGTCAGCGCGTTTCTCTTGATGGGGCTCTCGGCTTGTAACCGCAACAGCAGCGGCGGCGACGTCATGGCTTCGGTCAATGGGCGGAAGATTTATCGCAGCGAAGTCGACAAGTATTACGCCAACCAGACGGCGGGCTCCGATCAGCAGCCCACCGGCGAGCAGGCGGTGAGCCTTCGGCTGAGCATTCTGAATGAGCTGGTCGAGACGGAAATCCTCATGCAGCGCGCGGAAAAGCTCGGGCTGCTGGCGACCGACGAAGAAGTGGACCGCAAGCTCAACGAAATCAAGTCGCCCTACACCGCCGAAGAATTTGACAAGCGCCTGCAGGACAAGAAAATATCGCTCGATGACTTCAAGCGCGACCTGCGGCGCTCGCTCACTCGCGACAAGGTGTTGAACAAGGAAATCACCTCGCGCATCAACATCACCGACCAGGATGTTTCCGGCTACTACAACGATCACAAGGCCGAGTTCAACCTGATCGAAGCGCAATATCATTTGGCCAAGATCACGGTTTCTGGAGTGGTGAGCGCCCAGGTGCACAACCTCCAGAACAGCAAGGCGCAGAACGATGCCGAGGCGCGCAAGAAAATCCAGATGATCGCCAACCGCCTCGACAGCGGCGACGACTTCGCTACGCATGGCCATGAATTACTCCGAGGACCCGGAGACCAGCAACAACGGCGGCGATTTGGGAATGGCTCCCGAATCCGCCCTGAAGAACGCCGATCCGGCAACCCGCGAAGCGGTGATGAAGCTCAAACCGGGGCAATACACGCCGGTGATTCCCATGCTCAATCCGACCAATCATCAGCCCGTCGCTTACATGATCGTGAAACTGATTTCGAAGGAGCCGGCGGGCCAGAGGGACTTGAACGATCCGCGGGTGCAGCAGGCCATCCGCCAGCAATTGCGCGATCGCCGCGAGCAGTTGTTGAAAGCGGCGTATTACGAGAGCCTCCGCGACGACGCCAAGGTCACGAATTATTATGCGGACGAAGTGCTGAAGAATTTGGGAGCGGCGAAGTAAGGCCGAGGTCCGTATCAGGGCATCGCTTTAGCGATGCCGCAGACTATCGAAATCGAAAGCCCCCCTTAGGGGCTGGGGGGTGAACGTCGCGCTACCCTTCCAGCTTCCTGGTCAAGACTTCATTCACCAACTGCGGATTGGCCTGCCCCTTCGAGGCCTTCATCACCTGGCCGACGAAGAACCCGATCATGGTTTTCTTGCCCGCGCGATACTGCTCCACCTGCTTGGGATTCGCTGCGATCAGCTCATCGGCGAGTTTCTCCAGCGCCGACGTGTTGCGCGACTGCTCGGGACGCCCCTGCGCTTCGTATACGGCAGGGAAATCCTGCTTGCGTTCGAAGCAGAGGTCGTAAAGATCCTTCAGCATTTTGCCCGAGATGGCGCCCGACTCGACCAGATCGGCCGAGGCCGTAACTCCAGCCATCGAAATTGGCGACTGCTCGAGTTCGAGGCCCTGCGCTTTCAGGCGTCCAAGCAATTCGCTCTGCACCAGATTCGCGACGCGCTTGGGATTTTTTGCCGTGCGGGCCGCCGACTCGAACTGGTCGGCCAGCGCTCGCGTCAGCGTCAGCGTGTGGGCGTCGCCCGCGGTGATGCCGTACTCCTGCATCATGCGCTGGCGCCGCGCCTCCGGAAGCTCGGGCAGGCTGGCGCGGATTGCGGCTTGCCATTTTTCATCGACCACCAGGGGAAGCAAATCGGGCTCGGGAAAATAGCGGTAGTCGTGCGCCTGCTCCTTCGAGCGCATGCCGTAAGTCTTGCCTTCGTTGGCGTTGTAGAGGCGCGATTCCTGGATAATTTTGCCGCCGGATTCGAGGACCTCTATGTGCCGCTCGATCTCGTACTCCAGCGCCTGCTTGACGAAGCGGAACGAGTTGACGTTCTTGACCTCGGTTTTGGTGCCGAATTCTTTCTGTCCGCGAGGCCGCACGCTGATGTTGGCGTCGCAGCGCAGCGAGCCTTCTTCCATGTTGCAGTCGCTGACGCCGGTGTAGAGGATGATTTCTTTCAGGCGAGTGAGGTATTCGTAAGCTTCCTCTGGCGATCGCATGTCGGGTTCGCTGACGATCTCGGCCAAGGGCACGCCGGTGCGGTTCAGATCGATGGCGGTCTTCGTGGCAGCGTCGGCGAAGCCCTCGTGCAGGCTCTTGCCTGCGTCTTCTTCCAGGTGCAGACGAGTGATGCCGATCTTCTTTTTGCCGCCGTTCACCTTACTTCCGCTCAGATCGATTTCGATGAATCCAAACTCCGCCAGCGGCTTGTCATACTGCGAGATCTGATAGCCCTTCGGCAGGTCGGGATAAAAATAATTTTTCCGCGCAAAGATGGAAACTTCGTTGATGCGGCACTCCAAAGCCATCGCCGCCAGCGCCGCGAATTCCACGGCCTTCCGGTTCAGCACCGGCAACGCTCCGGGAAGTCCCAGACACACCGGGCACACATTTGTATTCGGAGGATCGCCAAAACGAGTCGAGCAGGAACAAAAGATTTTCGACGCGGTCAGCAGTTGCACGTGGACTTCGAGTCCAATGACCGGCTCGTATTTCGCGAGAAGATCCTCGGAAAGGGCTGGAGTGGTCGCCATATCGGAAGATTATAGCTGGCGTTGCTGGTGGAGAGACGGGCGTCTCGCCCGTCCGCCGGGCGGGGACGCCCGGCGCTCCATCGTAGGATTTACTACTGCCTCTTCACTTGCGGCGCGCTCAAGTACTTCTCCATCGGGATTTCGAAATACATCAGCTCATTGCCTTTCGCGTCCTGCACTCCCATGAGGTAGAAGTTAGCTCCGGCCAGTGGATTCGAGATGTCGGCGATATCGAAAAACAGAAAGCCACGCACCGTGGAGTGCGGTTCCACCGCCTTGGCGCCAAACTGAGCCTGTTCGATTTCGTCCCAAGTCTTGCGGCTCACGCCGCCTTTGACCTCTTTCTTGGGCAGCGGAATCGGAATCGGCAACCGATTCGCCCCGTCGTTCCGCGAAGGACGCGAGAGCCGGCGCACCACTTCGTCCGTGGTCGAGGGGAACAGCTTGCTGCGATCCTTAGTATTCAACTGCGCCTTCATGCCGATGAGAGAGATGGGCTGATCGCCGTCATTTGTGATTACAAAAAAAACCGGCATATAACCGTTGTTACGGTAGTTAACGCTGAAGATCGAAGCTTTGTCTTCGACGTCATACGGATCCACTGCGACCACAACTTTTTCCATGGGGTGGTCGTCGTGTGCCGGGTAAGCGCGGGCGGGCTGCGCTGCGGGCATCACAAACTCCTTTGCCGCAATCGCGCAAAGGCAGCCGAGCAACACAAAAGCACAGACTGGCGCAAAACGTGGGGCTCGCAGCATCGGCGTGCGAGGTAATTTTTCGAGACCCGGATTATGCATACGTGAATTATAGGATGCCGGCGGCGCAAGGCGCGCCGCCCATCCGTCCAACCCGAAGATCGGATTGGGTCTCCCCATTTAGAATGGGACTTCCTTCATGTATGCGCTCTACAGTGCGCTGCTCGCCTTTTTCCTGCTGCTGACGCTGCCCTACTGGCTGCTGCAAATGATGCGGCACGGCAAGTATCGGGCTGGCTTACGCCAGAGGCTCGGCGCCGTTCCGCCCGCTCTCGCGGGTCGCAGCGAGAAACGCGCCATCTGGGTGCATGCGGTTTCGGTGGGCGAGGTGGTGGCTTCGAGCGCAGTCGTCACGGCGCTGCGAGCAGAAATTTCCGGCCCATCGCGTGCTGATTTCGACGACCACCAGCACCGGGCAGAAACTCGCCGCGCAGCGCTTCGGCCCGGAGAACGTTTTCTACTTCCCCCTGGACTTCGCCTTTGCCATCCGGCCCTACCTCGATGCTCTGCGGCCGGAACTCGTGGTCGTCGCCGAAACTGAATTCTGGCCAAATTTTCTCCGGCTGGCCCAGCGCAGCGGGGCTCGCATCGCCGTCATCAACTGCCGCATTTCCGACCGCTCGTTTCCCGGCTACAAGCGGTTCCGCTTCTGGCTTCCGAAATTGCTGGAGAATACGCTGAAGAACGTCGATGTTTTCCTGGCCCAGACAGAAGAAGACCGGCAGCGCCTCACGGAAATTGGCGCGCCCCAATCGAAGATCACAGTGGCGGGCAACCTGAAATTCGATGTGGCGCCGCCGCCGGCGCCGAAGATCGTTGCGAGTCTTCGGGAGAGCTTCCGCCAATCCGGAGCGGAGCCGGTTCTGGTGTGTGGCAGCACGCTCGAGGGCGAGGAAGGCTCGCTGCTCTCAGCGTTTCATAATATTCTGGCCCATCATCCAAAGGCCGTGATGATTCTTGCCCCGCGGCACCCAGAGCGCTTTCCGGAGGTTGCCGAACTCGTCGAGAAACTCGGCTTCCGCATGTGGCGGCGTTCTCTGTGGAGCGGCGAAGCGCTCGCTGGCGGCGTGTTTCTGGTCGATAGTATCGGGGAGTTGGCGGCGCTCTATTCGCTGGCCACCGTCGCGTTCGTTGGCGGCAGCCTGGTGCCGCGCGGCGGACACAACATTCTTGAGCCCGCACTCTATGGCGTTCCCATCGTCACCGGCAACCATTACGAGAATTTTCGCGACGTGGTCAATTTTTTTGCCAGCCGCAATGCCGTCCGCATCGTTGGACTGGCGGAGTTGCCGCTGGTCTTCATGGAGCTGATCGAAAACGGCGGCGAACGAGCCATGCTCGGCCGGAACGCACTGGCGGCGCTCGAATCCCAGCGCGGCGCAACCGACAGGACGATCGCGGCGCTGCTTCAACTGATGGGTGTTTTATCATGAATCCGCTCGCCGGACTTTACGGGGCCGCGACCGCTCTGCGAAACACGCTCTACGATCGCGGCGTGCTCTCTTCGCGGCGGCTGGAGCAACCTGTGGTCAGCGTCGGGAATTTGTCGGTGGGGGGTTCGGGCAAAACCCCGTTCGTGATTGCGCTCGGCGAACTGTTGCAGGCGCGCGGCATTCGCTTCGACGTGCTCACACGCGGATATCGCCGCAAAACTCGCGGCGTTTTGGTAGTTGAGAAAGATGGCAACGCCGCCGATTTCGGCGATGAGCCGCTGCTGATCGCGCGGCGGCTGGGCGTTCCAGTGATCGTCGGTGAAAGCCGTTATGACGCGGGCCGACTCGCCGAGCGGAAATTTCAGCCGCAATTGCACATCCTCGACGACGGTTTTCAGCACCGCTCTCTGGCGCGTGACTTCGACATCGTACTGCTGACGGAGCCCGACTTCGACGACCGGCTGCTGCCCTCGGGTCGGCTGCGCGAGCCGCTTTCGTCGCTGCAACGTGCCGATGCGATCGTGTTGCCCGCAGGACTTCTCCGCGCACGACCTGGCGATCGAAAGTTTCGCTCGGCAAGGGAAACCTATCTGGCGAATGCAGCGCGAAATCGTCATACCCGCTGCGCCCGCCGCGCCGATTGTGTTCTGCGGTATCGCGAGGCCGCAGCAGTTCTTCGCCCAGGTACGCGCCGCCGGAATCGCGCCTGCCGCGGAAGTCGAGTTTCGCGACCATCATGCCTATGACAGAAGCGACATCGAGCGCCTGCTTGCCATGCGCGACAAGCTCAGCGCGGGCGGCTTCCTGACCACTGAAAAAGATGCGGTCAATCTGGGGTCGCTGCAGGACCAACTCAACCCACTCGCGGTCGCCGTGCTCAGCCTGACGCTCGATCATCCCACTGACGTTGTGGATGCCATTTTAGCTAGAATCACGGAATCGAAAGCTCCGCTCGTGAGAAAATCTTGGGTTGCGCCCGATGACCAGGCATGGGATGCCCAAGCATTGATGACAAAACATATGAAAGAAAACGGCCGCCTGCGGAAGATCGTCGAGTCTTTTCCCAAGCTTACGGTCACCGTCCTCGCGGATCTGGTGGCCGACGAGTTCGTGTTCGGCGAAATTTCTCGCGTCTCGCGCGAAGCGCCCGTGCTGATTTTGAAGCACCGTGATCGCAAGGTGGTTCCAGGCGGCGGCGCGAATGCCATCTACAACCTTGCCGACCTCGGAGTGAACGTCTTGCCGGTTGGGGTCGTGGGCGACGACGAACCGGGAAAGCTGCTGCTGCGCGCTTTCCGCCACAAACGCATCCCGGTCAGCGGCGTTTTGAAAGACAAGAGTTACACCACCGTGACCAAGACGCGCATCCTGGCTGGATTCGCGCATACCGCCGGACAGCAGGTCGTGCGCCTTGACCGCGAGCCAGCCGAAGGCCCCAGTTCGCATTTGCGCCGCGAGCTCGTGCTTGCCGCCCGCGAATACACCCGGGCCTCCGATGCGCTGCTGGTTTCCGACTATGGATACGGCGCCGCCACGCCAACCCTGCTGAATGTGATTCGGGAAAAGCGCGGAATCGACAAGGTTCCCGTGACGCTCGACTCGCGCCATCGCATGCTCGAATTTTCCGGCATCACGGCCGCAACGCCGAATGAGTCTGAGGTGGAAGAAGCTCTCGGCATCCGCATCGGCAACGACTGGGAGCGCCTGCTGGCCGCCGGAGACCAGATTGCCGGCGCGATGAATCTGGAATCGCTCGTGATCACGCGCGGCAAGGATGGCATGGTGGTTTTCCCGCGCCGCCACAAGCCGGTGGATATTCCGATCTACGGCAGCGATGAAGTCGCCGACGTAACCGGCGCTGGCGATACCGTCATCGCGACTTTCACCGCTGCCCTGGCTGCGGGCGCAAGCGCCGAAGAAGCCGCCCACCTGGCGAACTACGCGGGCGGCATCGTGGTCATGAAGCGCGGCACGGCGACCGTCAGCCAGCAGGAATTGCTGGAGGCGCTCGAAAAGACGCCGCCGGTTGCTCGCGAACATTAGGGTGTGGGGACGGGGCTTCGCCCCGTCCAAGCGGGGCGGAGCCCCGCTTCCACACAGTAATCCAGGCATAAATCGAGATTCATTGAGCACATCACTCCATCCGAAGATTGTTGTCGCGCGACGAACTTCAGCGAGCGTGTGGCGGATTGGCGGCGCGCCGGCGAGCGCGTCACCCTGGCCAACGGATGTTTCGATCTGCTGCACGTCGGCCATGTGCGCTACCTGCATGCTGCGCGCGAACTCGGCGGCAAACTGATTGTCGCGGTGAATGCCGACGCTTCCGTGCGCGCGCTGAAAGGCGAAGGGCGGCCCGTGATGCCCGCCGAAGAACGCGCGGAAATTCTGGCGGCGCTGGCGGATGTGGACGCCGTCGTAGTTTTTCCAGAAAATGACGTGCGCGCCATCATTCGCGAAATCCGCCCTGATTTTCATGCCAAGGGCACGGACTACACGGTGGACAGCGTCCCCGAGCGCGACGAGGTCGAAGCCTGCGGAGGCCGCGTCGTGATCGTGGGCGATCCCAAGGATCATTCGGTCACCGAGATTATTCGTTCGCGCTCGCGGCTGGGGCCGCAACCATCGTGAGGCGGCGCGGGCTGCGATAAAGACAAAGATAAAAACAAAGATGACCGACGCCTTTTCTCTCACCGCCGGCACTCCGCGATTCAACAGCCTGCTCGTCGTGCGCCTCAGCGCCATGGGCGACATCATTCACACTCTGCCTGCGGCAGCCGCGCTGCGCCAGGCTTTTCCCCACGCCACTTTGGGATGGCTGGTCGAAGAGCGCTGGGCGGAACTGCTCTGCACGCTGCGCTATCCGCGCTCGGGACGGCGTTCTCCGCAGCGCCCGCTGGTCGACCGCGTCCATACCGTCAACACGGCGGAATGGCGGCGCGCTCCGTTCTCGTTCAACACCTGGCAGCAGATGGCCGTGGGCTTGAGCGAGTTGCGCGGAATTCGATACGACGCGGCCATTGATTTTCAGGGCGCGGTCCGCTCGGCATTGCTGGCCCGCTGGTCGGGCGCGCCCATTGTGTATGGGAGCGCGCAACCGCGCGAGAATGCCGCCAGCATGTTTTACACACGGCAGGTTCTTCTGAACACCAACGGCACGCATGTAGTCCAACAGGCGCTGGCGCTGGCGGGAGCGGTCATTTCAAGTGCGATCGTGTCAACTGGAATCATTCCAACTGAGATCATCCCAACGCCGATGGCGAATCCTCAAGTTGAGTTTCCCGTAGACCCGGACGCGGAGAACAAGATTGCCGTCCTCACGGCGGATGGGAGGGGCTTCGCGATTCTCAATCCCGGCGCGGGCTGGGGGGCGAAGAGATGGCCGGCCGAACGTTATGGACAGGTTGCGAAGGAACTCGCAAAAGATGGATTATGTTCGCTCGTAAACTACGGGCCGGGAGAAAAAGAGCTGGCCGAGGCCGTGGAAGCCGCCAGCGAAGGAGCGGCGCGAAAAATCTCCTGCTCGGTTTCGGAGTTGATCGCGCTCACGCGCCGGGCTCGCCTCCTCATCGGCGGCGATACCGGGCCGATGCACCTGGCGGCGGCCTTGAAAATTCCGGTGGTGGCAATTTTTGGCCCGACAAATCCCGCGCGCAACGGCCCATTCGGGACGCAGTCGATTGTGCTGCGAAGCGCGAGCAGTATGACCGATCACACCCGGCGCCCTGAACCGGAACAAGGTCTGCTCGAAATCACCGTCGGCGAAGTCGTCGCGGCAGCGCGGAAGCTGTTGCAGCGTGATGTTGCAGAAGCTCGTATTGCGGAACCTGGTCTTCCCGAATCAAGTGAGTGAAGTTTCACAATCCGGATCGCAACCCTCCGGGACCACGGGCGACACGTGGTCGCGCATAGCCCGCCGCGTCCGCGTTCCCCTGGGATTTATTTTTGCGGTTGTCTACGTCGTGCTGGCGCGGCCAACCGGAAATTCGCTCGTCGCGGGCGCGTTGGTGCTGCTTCCGGGGCTGGTCTTGCGCGGACTCGCTTCCGGCCACGTGCAAAAAGACAAGCAACTCACCACCAGCGGCCCTTACGCCTACACTCGCAACCCTCTATATCTCGGCTCGCTGATGCTGGCCGCCGGCTTCGCCATCGCGGCGCGCAGTTGGTGGATCGTCGCCCTCATGCTCCTGATGTTCGCCGTGATTTATATCCCGGTCATCGCCGGCGAAGAGCGTTACCTGCGTCGGACGTTCCCCGGCTACGACGACTATGCGCGCCACGTGCCGCGCCTGTTGCCGCGCCTGTCGCCCTACGGCAGCCAGCAGAGTGCGTACTCTTCGGCGCGCTACTGGAAGCACCGCGAATACCGGGCCAGCATTGGCTGCGTGGTGGTGCTGGCCGTCCTTGTAGTTAAGCTGATGTGCAAGCTGGTGTGGTAGTCTGCCGTGGAGCATGAGCCGTTTACCTCAGGGGCTAAAGCCCGTCTATTCTGCTTCGGGTTGCGGCGCGGATGAACCCGCGCCCCTTCAGATCATCCGCAGCCTGCTTGCGCTCTCTCTGCTCTGCCTGATCTTCCTGATCGCGGCCTGGCCAGCGCAGCAAGGGCCCCCAACCGCAACCATCGGACCTGCTCCCATGCAGATCGAGCCACCGCGTCCCAACTATCCTTTTCCCGATGGCCGCAGCTACGTCTATTCGGCGGAGTGGCATCTGATTACCGCCGGAACCGGTGTGGTGAGAATGGAAGTCGCCGGGAACGAACGCAAAGTCAGCGCGTCCGCCGAGTCCTCGGGAGCCGTCAACGTCCTCTTTCCCGTGCATGATCGCTTCGAGTCGCGCTTCGATCCCCGCACGTTCTGCTCGCTCTCCATCTTCAAGCACAGTGAGGAAGGCGCGCACAAACGCGAGACTTCGATCCGTTTCGACTACGCGCACAAGAAAAGCACGCTCGATGAAAAAAACCTGAAGACGGGAGAGACCAAGCATGTCGAAAACGACCTGGCCGGCTGCGCCACCGACGTCATCACCGGCTTCTATTATCTCCAGTCGTTGCCGCTGCAACTTGGCGCCATCTATGAGTTCCCCATCAGCGACGGGAAGACGACCATCGTCCACGCCACCGTGGACAAGCGCGAGCAGATCAAAGTGCCGGCCGGAACCTTCTCGACCGTGCTGGTGACGGCCGAAGCCACCTCGGGCCCGCTGCAGTCCAAGGGCAAGGTGTGGGTGTGGTATTCGGAGGATGCAAGCCACACGCCAGTGCAAATGCGCGCCAAGCTGGGATGGGGCACGCTGCTGTTTCGCCTGCAGAGGATCGAGAAGTAGTCCTGTTTCCGGGCCCCCACCGCCTGCTTCGCCTTCGCCGGCGAATATGCCTAATGCAGCCGGAAGCGTTCATTCATCAGCCGCTGCAGCCGCGGCCGGTAAATGATGTCGTAGGCAAGTTCTTTGTCCGGAAACATGCTCAGAGCGGCGCGGCGGGCATTGGCGGCCATCTCCGCCGCCTCTTCCAGCGTCAGATCGGGATCCTGGCCGATCACCGACATCACCATGCTGATCATCACCTGCAGGCGCCGCAGTCTTCGGGCCTCCTCCACGCGCTCGTTGCGTTCTTCGCCCGGATGTTCGGCCCGTTGCACGTCCATACTGACCCCGTTTTTATTGGATGATGACCGCGTCCCCCGTGTTGCGCCCCAGTCGCCATTGTGCCAGCTTCCGCCCGCGAATCAAGCTTTTATTGGCCGTACACCTTTTGTGACCCGCAAGACAGACGTACAGTGACTGCCGTAATCTGTTAACAGACAATTCTACGGAGGACGCATGCCAGAGCCGACTAACCCCTCGCCGCAACCCGAGCCTAACGAGAAACTCGTCAAGATCTTCGACGCCGAGCAGGAAAGCGAAGCCATCGTCGTGCAAGGCTTGCTTCAATCTGCCGGGATCGAATCGGACTTGAAATCCATTGACGCGGTGCAGGACACATTTCCCGGCGTCGGTGGAACGCTCCTTCTCGTGCGCGAAGAAGACGCGCTCGAAGCGGAAAAGATTATCGCGGCGTACCGTAAGTTGCCCCCCCTCGATGATGAGACGGCTGATATTCGCGGGTGAGAGGATCGGCGGACGAGATTCGGTTTTGGGAACTTTAGTGCCGCGACCATGTGACTATTGCCGCCGTCAATCTAACCCTGTTGGTGGAGAGCCGGGCGTCCCCGCCCTGCCGGACGGGCGAAACGCCCGTCCCCCACTGTATGACGAATCACGCGGTCACACTACTAGATGCTCTTCTTGCGTTCCGCGAGCGCCGCAATCGTTCCCTTCGTCGCGCGCAGATAGTCGGCGGGCGCGATCAGAATTTGCAGGCCGCGGACGCCCGCCGAAATCGAAACCCTGTCGAACAACTCAATCGTCTCGTCCACGTACACGGGAAAATCGCGCTTGGCCGCGAGCCCGGTCACTCCGCCCCGAATGTAGCCGGTAAGCGCTTGCAGCTCTTTCACCGGGACGAGCTGAATTTTTCTTTCTCCCGCCGCAGCCGCCAGCGCCTTCAGATTGAGTTCCTGGTCGCCGGGAATCGCCGCCAGGGAAATTCCGCTGCGCTCGCCGCGCGCGACCAGCGTCTTGAAGACTTGCTCCGCCGGCAAACCGATCTTCGCCGCAACCGTTTCCGCGGCGAGGTCGTCGGGATCCACGTCGTACTCCCTCAGCTCGTAGTGGATCCCCATACGATCGAGCAGCCGCGCCGCGTTGGTTTTCTGAACTGCTGTTTTCTGAGCCGGTTTCACGTTGTATAGTGTCCAATCATTACTTGGTCAATCATTTTGAAGGAGGCTTATCGTGCGTCTTCTGCTCCATTGGATTCTAAGCGCTGTAGCGGTATGGATCGTTGCTCACGTAGTGCCGGGCATTAGCGTGAGCGGCCCGGTGGCGGCGCTGATCGCGGCTCTGGTCATCGGCCTGGTCAACGCAACCCTCGGATTGCTGCTCAAGATCATTACTTTCCCGCTGACGATTCTAACCCTCGGCCTGTTCTGGTTCGTGATCAACGCGCTCATGCTGGAGCTGGCGGCAGCGTTCGTGCGCGGGTTCGAGGTGCGAGGCTTCGTGCCCGCTCTGATCGGCGCCGTCGTGCTGAGCTTGGTGAGTTCGGTGTTGCAATGGCTGTTCCTGCCGAGCCGCAAGGCGAGCTAAGAAAAATCGCTTAGTCACTATTCAGTACAATGATGTAACTCCCTTTCTTGCAATCGCAGCGCGGCGAAAACACGCTGCACTTGCTGCCCGGTGGCATCGAGCGATAGGGAGTTGTCGATTACAAAATCGGCAGCTTTGATTTTTTCTTCGTCGGGAATCTGCGCCGCCATGCGGCGAGTTACTTCGGCGCGGGCCGCGTCTTCCGAAATTCCCAGGCGGCGGGCGAAACGCAGAACGCGCTGTTCGGGATGGCAAGTCACGACGATGAGACGGTCGAAACGGCTGGCCGTGCCCGATTCCAGGATCAGTGCGGCTTCGACGATGGCGATGGCGTGCGGATCGCGCTGGCCGATCTCTTCCATCCACTCGTTTTCGTGTGCGATCACGGCGGGATGGACAATCTCGTTGAGTTCCTTGACCCGCGGAGCCGCGCCGCCGGGCGTGCCGAACGCGGCTTCAGCCAGCCTCGGACCGGTTGATGCTTCCGTCGGTATCCAGAATTTCGCGCCCGAAGCGGCGGACAACTTCCTCATAGACCGCACGCCCGGGCTCCATCAGCCAGTGCGCGACCGCATCGGCCTGAATCAGGTGCGCGCCCAGTTTGACAAACATCTCGCCGACCACGGATTTGCCGCTCGCGATGCCGCCAGTGAGGCCGAGTTTTAGCAATGGTGCTCACGGTAGAAATCCGTCGAGGTCGAGCAGTTTAGATCGTTCGCGAAGCTGACCGCTTTCGTCGCTTCCCTGTCTCGGCCCTAAACTTGGCTCAACTCGAGATCGCATCTGCAGTCCCACGCCGCAGCCTTGCCGCTTTTACCGTGTTGACCATCAGCATGGCGATGGTTAGCGGGCCGACCCCTCCGGGAACGGGCGTGATCGCGCCGGCGATTTCCGCTACCTCGGGGTGGACGTCGCCCACCAGGGTTGAGCCTTTGGCCAGAAACGTTTCTTCGCGCTTTTTGTTTCCGCAGAAGAAGCGGTCGAATTCCTTCCGGTCCGTGATCCGGTTGATGCCCACGTCGATCACCGTGGCTCCGGGCTTCACGTAGTCGCGCGTGATCATGCCGGCGCGGCCAATCGCCGCCACCAGAATATCGGCGCGGCGGCAAACTCCGGGCAGATCGCAAGTCTTCGAGTGGCAGACGGTAACGGTGGCGTTCTGATTCAGCAGCAGCATGGCCACAGGCTTGCCCACCATATCGCTGCGTCCGACGACCGCAGCTTCCTGCCCGGCCACCGGAATCGCGCTGCGCTTCAGAATTTCCATAACGCCGGCTGGCGTGCAGGGCACGAGTCCGGGACGCTGCGTGGAAAGGTAGCCCACGTTCATGGGATGAAGCCCGTCCACATCTTTGGCGGGATCGATGGCCAGCAGAACTTTCTTGGCATCGACGTGCGCGGGCAGCGGCAACTGCACCAGGATGCCGTCGATTTCGTCGCGCCGGTTCAGGCTGGCGATCAGCGCCAGCAGCTCTTCGGTGGTCGCGCTCTCGGCGGGCAGGTGTTGTTCGCTGTAGAGGCCGACTTCTTCCGAGCTCTTCACCTTGCCGCGAACGTAGACCTCGGATGCCGGGTTGTGCCCCACCAGCACCACGGCGAGCCCGGGACGCACGCCCGATAATGCCAGCGCTTTTACTTGGGCGGCGACTTCCGCCCGTATTTCACCGGCCATTTTCGTACCATCGAGAACCTTGGCTGCCATCTCACCTCGCTGCCGCTTGCTGTGAATCGAAAGCCGATTCTATCGCATCGGCAGGCCGGTGGATGGATAGTGTCGCAGATTCAGGCCCCGGCCTCCGGGCCGTTTACAAGCCAGATCCTCAACACGGAGTCACCGAGAATAACGAGTTCATGATTTTGTCCCTTATCGAGCGGCTGCGATCCGGCAATGAGCCTAAGTAAAGAGCCTTCCTCCGTGTCTCTGTGTCTCCGTGGTGGGTGTTGCTCGGCGCCGAAGATCGCAGCCGATTTTCGATAGTCCCGGTGGATGAGCGATCTCGGGACTTGCACCCGCTTTGGGTTACAATAGAGCCGCTATGATTTCACAGGATCTGCTTGACATCCTGGTCTGTCCGGTCTGCAAGAAGCCGGTGGTCCTGGCGGCGAACGGGGAAAGTCTAAAATGCGGCGAATGCCGCCGTGTGTACCCCATTCAGGACGACATCCCGATCATGCTCGTGGACTCCGCTACAATTGGCGCCTCCTGAAGCCGGCGCCCGCCGCGCACCCGACAAAGTTCGGTTTCTTCCTGTCGCGAAACGACATTTAGTGTCATTTTGGCAACAGTTGCCGGTGTTATGTCTTCCGCGCGCCTGCCGGTCAAATTCACGCAACCTTTTGTAAAATCTTGGGTTCTAAGAACTTGAGGCACCGGGAAAACGTATCCAACGGAGTACTGAAGTTACGGCATTACGATTGCATGAAACGAGGTAGGTTGCCGATGAATACAAGTAGGGCAACGGCTGGGAGGTCGAGGGTGAGAATGGCCACAAAAGAGCGATTTACGGTGACGGAACTGTGCGCCCTCAGAAACGACCTGATCCAGGGCGGCATGGTGGATTCCCGCGAAGCCGCGGAACTGCTGCAAGTTTTTCTGGCAGGCCGGGGCTACGGCGTGTCGCAGATCGCTGCCATCGACGCCGCCGGACGGGTGGAAATGGCGGGCTGTTCCCTGCCCGTGCTGGAGCGTGAACTGGAAGGCCTCGCGCTGGTGATGTGAGGCTTTGCGCATTGATGATGATAATGACTAAGAGGTTTCGAGCTGCTGAAGATGAAATCGAGGTTAACGGGAAACTGATCTAGCTCAACTCAGCGATCGACAGTTTCTCACCACGAAGCGCCGGGCTCAATCGCCCGGCCTTTTGTTTTCTGGGGCGTTCGCTGGTTTGCGTAGGGACAGCCGCCCTCGGCTGTCCGGCGGGGCGAAGTCCCGCCACGCTCTGCTTTCAATTGTCACTCTGAGTTGAAGCGGCTAAGCGGCAGCCCTTCCAGAACAAGCTTCTAATTCTAGTTCGCAATGGACACGAATTTCGTGCTACACTATATTCGTGTCATCCACTCGCCGCTTACGCAACGTGACCGTAACCCTGGAAGAAGACGTGGCCCAGTGGGCCCGGATCGAGGCGGCGCGCCATGATACCAGCGTTTCGCGGCTGCTGGGGGCGCTTCTGAAGGAGCGCATCTTGGCCCAGGGTGGTCCTGCAGTGGAGAAGGCGGCGGAGCGGCTGGCGAGTTTCGGCCTGCGCCACAAGCTCACTTTGCGGGGTCTCAAAATTAAAGATCTGATCGATGAAGGACGCCGGTGAGCCGGTTTGTCCTCGACGCTTCCGTCGTCCTGACCTGGTGTTTTCCCGATGAGAATGCCGCCACGGCGCAGCATGTCGCCGGCATGTTCAAGCGAGGCGACACCGCCATTGCGCCCTCATTCTGGCCGCACGAGGTCCTGAACGCCTTGCTGGTTGGAGAAAAACGCAAGCGCATTTCCAAAGACCTGGTGCAAAGCTTCCTCGACGACCTGGCAACGCTTCCCATTGTGCTGGAACAGTCTCCCGCCGGAATTGTTTTTGCCAGGATCCAGCGCCTCAGCCGCGAGCACGGCTTGACCGCGTACGATGCGGCCTACCTCGACTTGGCTCTCGATAGCGGCCTGCCACTTGCTACCTTGGACGAGGACTTGGTGCGGGCTTCCAGGAAAGCGCGCGCGCGGCTGGTGTCCGAGTTCTAGTAGAAGTGGACGAAAATCGAGGCGGGTGGCGCACATTCGCCGGCAACGCAGCGCAGCCCCAGTTAATGCCGTCACCGAAACAACTGGGGGTGCCCCACGTCTCGCGGTTTTCGAGACGTGGGACGCTGCGGGATCGCCGCCGCCCCAATCTGACGCCCGACTTTTTTTCATCACAAACGCGCAGTGAGCACCATCACAGACATCTAACCGCCCGTCGGCGACAATGAAGATCGACCTGTAGCAGGCCCGGGGTGTGCCCGTCCCCTAGGACGGCCCTCGAAGCTGCTCCAGCCCCACGCGTCGCGCTCTTTGAAAACACCAATTTGAGACGATAAGCGGGCGCCAGCCCGCTGCCGAAGCCCCGCGCCAGGCGAAAAAGCCAGCTAAGTCATTGAGGAATAAATATTTTACCTATAAGTCCTTTAAACTCAAAGATTTTGCGGGAATTTCCTCCTAACCCCATGATTCCAAACGGCAGGGGGGAGGGGGGGTACCCCCCAGTAACTTCGGAGTAAATAGGAAGAAATAGTGACAGCTCACGACCGAAACCCGGCTGGAAAAGAGGAATTCTGCCCCTTCCTTCTCCGCGGGAAGTTCACTTCGTGAGGTCCTCAACCGCCCTTTGCAAGGCTCGCGCGATTTCTTCCGGATCGCTTTCGGGCGCGAACTCCACCGGCTTGCCGATACGCACCTGAATTTTTCCGGGCACCGCAAACTTTTTGCCGGCCTTCTTGATTTCAAATAAACCATCAATCCGCATCGGCAGGATGGGGATGCGCAGTTTGTTGGCGAGCAGGCCGACTCCGGTGCGGAACGGGCAGAGCTTGCCGTCTTCGGTGTGCTTCCCCTCCGGAAACACCAAAACGCTGTAGCCGCGATCGACCGCCTCTCCGGCGTAGGCAAAGCTCTTGCGGAAGCCGGATTGGCGCGGCAGCGGGAACAGATTCAGCAGGGCGACACCGAGCGTCCACTGCACGCGGTCGTAGATGCGACGGAACCACGGGCGATCCGGACCGGGCGAACGCAGCGCTTCCAGCGCCTCGCCGCGGGTTGCGGTCGCCAGTTTGTGGCGAATCCGCGCGGGAAGCGCGAACTGGATGAATCCGATATCGACATCGGCAACGTGGTTTGAGATGACCAGCAGCGGCCCGCGAACGCCGCGCAGGTTCTCGCGCCCGGTCACGCGAGGCCATCCCAGAAGAAACACCGCCGGGCGCGCCAACAGATAGTGCGACGCTAGGCGCACCCATGTAGTCGGCCAGCGCAGCGCCCAGTGTGGATAGTGAAAGCCCGGAGCGTGAAATTCATGAACCTGGCCGCGAGGGCCTCGTTCACCCTGCAGCAATTTTTCGAGATCGCCGACGGTCGCTGCACTCGCGAACTTGGTTTCGCTCAGGTCGATCTGGTAGCGGTCTTCGAGCGCGCTGAGCAGTTCGACGCGTTCGAGAGAGCTTAGCCCCAACCCGCTTTCCAGGTTTGCGTCCGGCATCAGGTTCGACGTTGCGCGGCCGGTGATTCGCGTCAGCAACTCGGAAAGCGGGCTGGCAGCGTTCGCCGGCGCTTGTCCACGGAGGCCAGCCTCGACCGCATCGCGAATCACATTGCGCCGCGGCTTCTCGGTGGAACTGCGGGGAAAATCTTCCTCCGGCCAGACGAACCAGGTCCGCATGCGCTGATATTCGGCCAGGGTTTCGTTGGCGCGCTCGACGATGTTCTGCACAGTGATGTCCGGCGCGGCGACGCCCGCTGCGTCCACATCGTGGTCGCGCAGAATGAGCACGGCGCAAGGCTCGGCATTTCCTCCGCGCTCCAGCCCGACGACCACGCAATCCCGAACCTCCTTCTGACCTCGTAAGGCCGCTTCCAGGTCCTCGGGGTAAATGTTCATGCCGGCCGGCGTGACGATCACTTCTTTCTTGCGGCCCTTGAAAAAGAGGTTGCCTTGTTCGTCGAGCGCGCCCAGGTCGCCGGTGCGATACCAGCCTTCATCGCTTGCGACCGGTTGCAGTTCGTGGCCGTTCCAGTAGCCGCTGGCGACGCCGCTGCCGCGAACCAGAATCTCCCCATCTTCCGCCAGCTTGATTTCGCGCCCCGGCAGAACTTTCCCGATCGAGCCGCGGCTGGTGTGGAAGGGGTGGTTCAGGCTGATCAGCGAAGTGGTTTCGGTCAATCCGTATCCCTGGACCACGGCGTATCCCAGGCGATGCCAGAATTCTTCGGTCTGGCGATCGAGGGCGGCGCCGCCGCTGATCAGGGCCCAGAACTTCCATCCGAACTGGCGGCGCAGGTCGCGGAAGGTCCACCAGCGCCGCAGAAAGTGCTGGCTTTTGGCGGCGGCGTAGCGCGCGGCAAAAGTCTCGCGACCGCCAGAGTCATATTTACTGTCCTCGAGATCGCGTTCGATCTTCTGCTGCAGCGACTCGATCATGCGCGGGACGGCCACCAGTACCGAGACGCGCTCCCGGCGGACCGTCGCCATGACTTCGGTTGGGTTGAATGTGTTTTCGAACACCACGGTGCCGCCCAGCAGCGGCGGCAGAAAAATTCCCAGGAATTGGCCGAAGACGTGGCTCAGCGGCAGCAGGTTCAGGAAGCGAATCGGATGCACCAACCGCTCGTACTTCAGGTATTTCTTAATCTCCGTTTCGATCGGGACCAGGTTGCCGACCACGTTGGCGTGGGTGAGCACGACTCCCTTGGGCTCGGCCGTGGTGCCGGACGTGAAAACGATTTCCAGTGGATCGGAAGGCTGAATCTGAGCGGGGCGAAAGCGTTCGGCCGGATGCTCTGCGACTGCGGCCGCCAGATCGGCGGGATCGATGGTTGCGACCTTCCCCGCCAAGAGCCCGTCAACAATCGGGGCCCGTTCGCGCGGACACAACACCAGCCTGGTTCGCACCTGCGTGCTGATCCGGCGCGCAAAATCGGGGCTGGCGCCATCGTCGATGGGAACGGCAATGACCCCGCAAAGCGCGCATCCCAGGAACGCCGCTACCCACTCGGCACAGTTCGGACTCCACAACAGCACCGCATCGCCCTTGCCGATATTGCGCGCCTCAAGCTCGCGGGCAAACTGATACGCCACTTCGGCGACCCGCTGGTAGCTCCAACGTTCGCGCCGGTATCCTCGCGGAAACACGTAGGCGCAGTCGCCCCCCCAGCGCTCGAAATCGTCCAGCGAATCCAATAGACTTGCCCGCACACCCTGTTTAGTAGCACAATTCCCAGAACTTTACATGTGATAACCGGCGCTCGGTGCCGTAGTTGGGGACGGATGGCAAGTTTTTTTTCAGTTCGCAGCGTCACAGTTCGGACGGTTGTCGCACTGGGGTTGTGTGGCCTGATCTCGTGCCAACCGCCCGCTTCCACGAATGGGGCAAATGCGGCGGCGTCTTCCTCGATGGCCGCACGGCCTGAGAGCCACCTGACCAATGGTGCCGTGCGCGACCTCAGCCAGGACGAGGCTGCCGGAGGACACATTCTGCGCCAGCATGTGGGACAGACCGATGACGAACTGCGCGAGCGCCTGGAGCGGGAACGCGGCATTACCGGCGCGTCGACCTACACCGACCGCTCGACCGCTGAACATGCCGTGGGCGCGGCGATCGCGGAATCGCAGGACCGAATCCAGCGCTGGCTCAACCGCTCGGGAGGCCATCCCAACCTGGTGCTGGACTACGACAGCCCGGTTCCGATTGGCCGCACCATCAACCGTGGCGAGAGCGAGGCGCGTCCGTGTGCGCATGCGCTAGTCGTGCTGAAATACGCCGGGCCCAACGAATATTACGTTTTGACTTCTTATCCGGAGTGCCGTTCATGACCTCGAAACCGGAAATCACCGCTGCCAGCTTTCCCGCGCTGCACACATTCCTGCGGGGCTACTTCCACGAGGATGTCGCCGACGAGTACGGAACTCCTCCGGAAGCCGCCGATCAATTTTGCGAAGACGCCGAAACCGACGAGCGCATTCCAGTTGCCCGCGAATGGCAGCAACTCACGGAACTGACGCACGCGCAGCCCGCCGCTCTGAATGCGGCATTGAAGAAACTGGGCAGCGCGATTCGGTTGAATGAAGAAGAGATTCCGCAGGTGTCGGCGATCTTCGCGCGGTGCCTGGCGGTGAAATCGCACCGCCGTGTGGCCAACGAGTGAGGGGCCTCGGCCAGACGCGGCAAGCCGCGTTTCTACGGCTCCCGGGCCCAATCACGGCCCGCTGCTGGTAACGTTAGCTGGGTCACAACGGAATGCGTGGGCAAACATTCTCTTGTGACGTAGGTCACCGCATCCAGTGCCGGGGGTCAATACTATTGGCGCCGGCGCGTTTGGTCCCGCTGTATATTCTTTCGCTTGCAGTTGTTCTCAGGAGGTTCGGATGCCGCAAGATACCTTGACGATCACCGACAACCGTACCGGGCAGAGCTACACCCTTCCCGTCGAAAATGGAACCATCCGCGCGATCGATCTGCGCAAGATTAAGACCGGGCCTGAAGATTTCGGCTTGATGACCTATGACCCCGCCTTCACGAATACCGCTTCCTGCCGGAGCGCGATCACCTACATTGACGGCGATCGGGGAATCCTGCGCTACCGCGGTTATCCCATCGAGGTTCTCGCCGAACACTGCACGTTTCTCGAAGTTTCCTACCTGCTTCTGTTCGGCGAACTGCCCAACGCGAGCGAATTGAAGGATTGGGTGTATGAGATCACCCATCACACCATGCTCCATGAAACCACCAAGAAATTCATGGAGGGCTTCCGCGACAACGCGCACCCGATGGCGATGCTGGTGAGCACGGTGGCGGCGCTGTCGACGGTGTATCGGGAGGCGAAGAACATTCACGATCCCGCGAACCGGCTGCTGCAGATCAAGCGCCTGATCGGCAAGATGCCCTCGATTGCGGCCATGTCCTATCGCCACATGGTGGGATTCCCGTACGTGTATCCCGACAACGATCTGACCTACACGGAAAACTTCATGAACATGCTGTGGAAGATGGTCGAGCCGAAATATGTGGCCAATCCGACCATTGCGCGGGCGCTCGACGTTCTTTTTGTCCTGCACGCCGACCACGAGCAGAACTGCAGCACCAATGCCATGCGCGCCGTGGGCAGTTCCTACGCCGACCCCTACCTGGCTACGGCTTCGGCCGCGGCCGCTCTTTCCGGATCCCTGCACGGCGGGGCCAACGAAGAAGTGCTGCGCATGCTGGACGAGATCGGTTCCAAGGATAACGTTCCCGCCTACATCAAGAAGATCAAGGAAGGCAAAGGCAAGCTGATGGGCTTTGGGCACCGCGTCTACAAGAACTACGATCCGCGGGCCAAGATCATCAAGTGGGCCGCCGACCAGGTGTTCGAAGTTACCGGACACAATGCCAGACTCAAGATCGCGCTCGAACTGGAGCGTATCGCGCTCGAAGACGATTATTTCGTGCAGCGCAAGCTCTATCCAAACGTAGACTTCTACTCCGGCATCATGTACCAGGCGATGGGCTTCAAGCCGGAGATGTTTACCGTGCTGTTTGCGATTCCGCGCACCGTCGGCTGGCTGACGCAATGGCAGGAAATGCTGACCGACCCCGAACAGAAGATCGCGCGCCCGCGGCAGGTCTGGATCGGACGTGAGACGCGGGAATTTGTGGCGATAGAGAAGCGTTGAAGAGATTGCGGACGTAAAACTCGATCGCAGAGGCAGCTTGGCAGGCAAGGTAGACTGGCGACTTATTTCAATTCTAGATTCCGGCCGCATGCCGAGCGTCGTTCCATTCCTTGCTCAGACCCAACTCAAGAATCCACTTTTCCAGATAGGAAAGGTCCAATTCAACCCATCGCGCTCTCAATATTGCTGCCACATCCTCGATTTGCCTCTGGGAACGTGCCAGTTTCGACCATTCGAGCTTCGAGATGACTACGTCCTCGGCGCTCGCCAGAAAAAGAGGGGTGCCGTCCAGGTTGACCTGTTGGCGACGACGGAATTCCTCTTCGCTGAAGGGGCGGAGCTTGCGGATGATCAAGTCGATCTTCCAACCGGATGCCAGATCGATCACATTAAACAGAGACCGCCGCTTTTGAGCTTCCAGTGCGGCGTCAACGTCCACGTAATATTCATTGCCCGGCAGACTTTGGACGAACGCCCGCAACTGCGTCGGATTCGCTTGGATTACCAGGTCGATGTCCTGGGTTGACCGTGGTGCGCCGTAGTAGGCGCTGGCAAACGATCCGGAGAGCATGTACGCAATGCCGGCTTGATGGAGCGCTGCCGTAATCCGTTGGAAGACTTCCGGAGCGCTCATCGCAGCGGCGCTGGCAATGGCGCCGGCAGGAATGCCAGCCTGATGAGTTCTCGCGCGATCCGCGTTTCCGGCCACCCCGGATGCTCTCGCCGAATCCGCTCCCTGGCCAATTCCCGCGCAAACACACTCATTTCGAGCGCCAAGAGCAAGCGCTGCTCTCCTGACATTGCTCGCTGAACCTCGAGCTGGACAGCTTGCGCGAAAGGGCTAGTGTCAGTGATGGCCACGGCAAAGATGTTATCACGTGGCCCGTCGCTAAGATTCCGCGCTCGCTCCCCATGTCCTTCCCCCCAAAGCTACCCGCCTGCAATGGCTCCTATGACGATAAAGGGCTCCGCACCGGACGCGACCGCGTCGGGCAGTGGGGCATCGGGCAGCTCATGGGATAGATCCTCCTCGCAGGCGAAGAAGCGCAAGAACGGCCGGCGCTGCTCGGTGACCTGGTCACGGATCGTACCGCGCAGCATAGGATAGCGGGCCTCGAGCGCATCGAGGACCGAGCGCTGCGTGGGCTGACCCTCCACTTCGAGCTCCACGTCGCTGCGAACTTGCGCCAGTGTTCGCAGATGTTGCGGGAGAATGACTCGGATCATATCGATGCCATCACGGCAGCGTCTGCACCTCGACCGAAAGCACGGCCGGAAGATCTCGGACAATCGGGGCCCAGCTGTCTCCGGCATCGGACGATGCATACACTTGGCCGCCGCTGGTGCCGAAATACACGCCGCACTTGTCGAGCGAATCGACGGCCATCGCGTCTCGCAACACATTAACGTAACAGTCTTTCTGCGGCAAGCCTTTGGTCAGCGCCTCCCACTCGTTTCCTCCAGTGCGGCTGCGGAACACGCGCAGCTTGCCATCCGGAACAAAGTGCTCCGAATCGCTCTTGATGGGGACGACGTAGATCGTCTCCGGCTCGTGCGCGTGCACGTCAATCACGAACCCGAAGTCGGTCGGCAGGTTTCCGCTGACCTCCTGCCACGAATCGCCGGCGTCGTTGCTGCGCATCACGTCCCAGTGCTTCTGCATAAAAAGCACATCTGGACGCGACCGGTGCATCGCGATGTGGTGAACACAGTGACCGACCTCGGCAGCCGGATCGGGAATGTGTTGGGAATGCAGTCCACGGTTGATCGGTTTCCAAGTTTTACCCGCGTCGTCGGTGCGGAAAGCGCCCGCCGCCGAGATGGCAATGAAAATCCGGCCGGGGTCGCTCGGATCGAGAATGATGGTATGCAGGCACATTCCACCGGCGCCGGGCTGCCATTTCGGCCCGGAGCCGTGGCCGCGCAGTCCAGAGAGTTCTTGCCACGTTTGCCCGCCATCGATCGAGCGGAACAGGGCGGCGTCTTCAATTCCAGCATAGACCGTATCCGGATCGGTGAGCGACGGCTCCAGATGCCACACTCGTTTGAACTCCCAGGGATGCGCCGTGCCGTCGTACCACTGGTGAGTGCCAGGGATACCGTCGTATACGAATTTGTTGCCGACAGGCTCCCACGTCTTGCCGCCGTCGTTCGAGCGCTGGATCAACTGCCCGAACCAGCTGTTGGACTGCGACGCATACAGCCGATTCGGGTCCGCGGGCGATCCCTTGAGGTGGTAGATCTCCCAGCCCGCAAAATGGGGGCCGCTAACATCCCACTGTTCGCGCTTGCCGTCCGACGTTAAGACGAATGCGCCTTTGCGTGTGCCGACTAGAACTCGTACGTTGCTCATTCTTCACTCCACCGATCAAGACTTCCTCTTGCTTGGCTTGGGCTTTAAAGTTTTGACATATTCGTAGCTAAGGTCGAGATACTTCTGCAATTCTCTTGTATTTTTCAACAATGCGTCAGGAACGGCCACGTATTCCTTCATGATCGTGCCGTACGCCTTAAACAAAGTCGAGAAACGCCGGGGCAGCAGGATACACCATAAAAGGAGCGGTGTGGGAGATGGGTGGCGTTTTCTTTGCTCCCGTTGTGGAAGCGGGGAGCAGGTTTTTTCCGTAACCGGACGTACACTCCCTTTCGGTAACCCCCGGTAATCGTCGGTAACCATCGGACTGAGAGTACCCGGCCTTACAATTACCTTACTCCGCGATCCCGGTTGGGCGGTTTGCGGGGTTTCGTCTGGGAATCTCCCGGCGAGGTTCGGAGCCGTTCTGCGCTGGCGGAAATCGCGGGCGTTTGGCGGGAAAAAGGCTGGAGTCCGCACACCCTATGGCGTTTGGTTTTGGTTTTAACAAACAGAAGGTTCTCAGCGCCGCGGAAAAGTTTGTCCAGCAGGGCAAGCTGCAGAACGCCATTGCTGAGTACGACAAGGTCCTGAAGAACGATGCCAAGGATCTTACCGTCAACAACACCATCGGCGATCTCTACGCCCGTCTCGGCGACATCCCCAAAGCCATCGAGTGCTTCAAGACGGTGGGCGATGCCTATGCCGCGCAGGGCTTCACCGTTAAGGGCATCGCCATGTACAAGAAGATCACCAAGCTGCATCCGAGCGTGGATGGATCTCTGAAACTGGCGGAACTCTACACCCAGCAGGGGCTGTTCAACGACGCCCGCGCCCAGTATCTGCAAGTCGCCGAAGACTTCATGAAAAATGGCGACCTCGAACAAGCAGTGCGCCTTTTTCAGAAGGTCCTCGAAATGGACCCGGAAAATGTGCCCATGCGGGTCAAGCTCGCCGAGGTTTATCTACGGCTCGGAAAAAAGAAAGAGGCGTGGGAGATTTTCAGCGCGGCGGCTGAATCGCTGCGGGCGCGCGGTTCCCTCGCCGCCGCCGAAGACATTCTGAAGCGGATGCTGGTGCTCGATCCGGGCAACAGTCACGTTCTGCTGCTGCGCGGAAAGTCGGCCCTCGAAAGTGACGACCCCAAGAACGCCATCGCCTACCTGGAGAAGGCTCCCGACCTCGATTCTCATCCCGAAGGTTTGCGCGACCTGCTGAAGGCGTATCTGCAAATCGGAGACCTCACCAATGCTGCCCCGATCGCCGAGAAGCTGCTCACGGTGCACAACGATCCCGAGGGGCTGTTTCTGCTGGCAGAGGGTTGCGCGCGGCTCGGTCAGTATCACCAGGCGCTTGACATTTACACCCGGCACGCCGATCGCCTGCTGGCGGCCGACTCGACCAAACTGCTGGCCAGCCTGCATGCCATGATCACCCATGTGCGCGACGATTCGGGCGCACTGGACTCGCTGTTGCTGCTGCTGAGCAAAGCCGGCGAGAGCACGCACGTCAACGAGGTCACTGAGCTTCTGGCTCACTCCTCCGTGAAGGACGGAAACCTGGCCCGCGCTCGCGACCTATACAAGATGCTGGCCACCGCCGAGCCCCAAAACTCGCTGCACATGCAGAATTATCAGCAGGTGGTGGCGCGCATGGAGGGAGCCTCGCCCGCCAACGGGATCACCGCCGAAGAAGGCGCGGTCATCGTGGAGGAGTTGGAAGCGACCGCGCCGGTCATCGACCAGGCCTATCCCGACCATGTTGCGATCGCAGTGCGCTCCGCGGTCACCGATGCCGACCTGTTTCTTTCTTACAATCTGCCCGACAAGGCGGTGGTGCCTCTGCTGAGCGTTCTGCCTCAGGCGCCGCTCGACGTGCGGCTGAACCAACGCCTGGCCGCGCTTCATACTCGCTTCCAGCGCTTTACCGAAGCCGCCGTCTGCTGCCGCACCCTGGAAGGCGTGTACCACGACGCTGGCTACCCTGACGAAGCTGTGCGCTATGGAGAATTGGCTGCACGCTATGAGCAGAACGCGGAAGCTGCCGCTTCCTTGTCTGCTGCCTCATCGCCTGCCGCTTCATCGACGATCGCTGCGCCCGCCATCGCTTCATCGGCCGCCGCGCCGCCTGCTGGCCGCGCCGCTGCTGCCGCTGCGGCTCCGCCCGCGCCCTGGCCGATGGCCGCGCCCTCGGCTTTCGGTCCCGAAATTGGCGCAGCCGCGCATCCGGAATTCGCCGTCCAGGAAATGGCGATGCACGCGCCCGAGGACGCGCACGATCTTTCCTCGGACCTTTCCCCCGACCTTGCTTCCGAGTGGGAGCATTCCCTTTCCATCGACGAGCAAGCTCCGGCCGCGGAACTGCCGGTCCCCGTCGAAGGCGAAGCCGAGGCCGATGTTTCCAGCAATCCCGAGGTCGCCGAGACGGTCGAAGAAATCCGTTTCTATCTTGAGCACTTCATGACGGATCAGGCCCGCGCCGGGATCGAGAAGCTCGAATCCCTGACCGGCGACGCCCGCATTCTCGATCCGTTGCGCGCTGCCGTCGAATCCGCCGGCCAGCCGCTGGCCGAGCCCGAGCCGGAAATCACCGAGATCAACGCCGACGAGCCCGCGGATTTCGAAGTTGATCTGGAGACCCAGCATGGTTCCGAGATCGCCGCCTCGCCCGATTTGGTGGGTTACGAGCACGTGGTTCACGACCCGATCCACGTTGAGGCTTCGGCGGAACTCGAGCCGGAACCGGCCCGTGCCGAACATCATCAGGCAGAACCAGATCAGGCAGAACCGGATCAAGCAGAACCAGCTCACGCCGAACCTGTGCATGCGGAGGCAAGCGAGCTGACGGCGTTTGTCGCAGACCTGGAAGCTTCGCTCGGCGATTCTTTTCCGCAAGCGCCGCCGCCCGCTGCTGAGCTTCCCGCCGAGCATTCACCCGTTGCTCATTCACCCGTTCCCCATTCACCGGTGACTGAGCCACCCGAAACCCGGCCGTTGCCGGGCTGGCCGGTGGGTCCGGCGCCAGTGCCGGCCGCAGCGAGAACGCCCGAGCCGGAAACGGAGCCCGTGGCACTCGAGCCGGTGGCACTCGAAAGTGAAATTCCGGCTGCTCCGGCGGCCATGCCCGCGATCGCAGCATCGGCGGGAGGCGCCGCCACCGCCGCCGCTCCTGCCATGAGCTACAGCCCCGCTCCCGTGCGTCCCTTGGGGGCTGGAGCCCAAGCTATGCATCCCTCCGACAGCGTCGATCTGGCGGAGATGTTCGGCGAGTTGAAGCACGAACTCGAAGAGGAGGTCGTTGCCGGCGACGACGATCCGGAAACGCATTACAACCTGGGCGTTGCCTTCCGCGAGATGGGCCTGCTCGACGAGGCCATCGCCGAATTTCAGAAAGTGTGTACCGCGATCGATCACGGCAAGGCATTTGCGCAGCCCGTCCAGACCTACACCTGGCTGGCCCAGTGCTTCCTCGATAAAGGAGTTCCCGAAGCCGCCATCCGCTGGTACGAAAAGGCGCTGAACATTCCCGGACTCGATGACGAAGCGCGCGTTGCCATCAACTACGAGCTGGGGTCGGCCTGCGAGACTGCCCTGGACAAGCCTGCGGCACTGCGTCATTTCACCAGTGTTTACGGTTCGAATATCGATTATCGCGACGTGGCCGAGCGCATTCAGGCTCTGAAGTCGTAGAATGCACCAAGTGGGTTCGGAATTTGCGTGGGGATACGGTCCGGTCCCGCGCCCACCCCACGGCCTTACTCACAACGACGCGTGCAATGATTTCCGATCCCAAGCTACCCTTTGCCAGCGACTCCACCGGTGTCGGAGAACTCAAACCTCCGACGGAAACAGTAGTCCCGCTCGTTCCCGTGCAAGCGCCCGTGCAAGCGCCAGTGCCAGTTTCCGTTTCCAGGGCCTCGCCTTCCGTCGCGCGGGTGTGGCTGCGCCGCATCGGAGTGCTGCTGTTCGTGTTTTTGTGCGCGACGCTTGGCGTGATGCTCATGATTCTGCCCTGGCGTCCCGAGTGGTCCGACAACCCTCTGCTCCTTCCGTATCCCACGCTTCGCGCCATTGTAGCCAGCGGCTTCGCCCGCGGCGTCTCGACCGGCCTGGGCGTGCTCAATGTGTGGATTGGATTTTGGGAGGCCATTCAATATCAGGAAGAATGAATCATTGAGACATTAAGCCATCATTGAGGTATTGGATCATTAACCCAATGCCCCAATGATTCAATGACTCAATGATTCAATGACTCAATGATTCAATGACTCAATGTCTATGACCGATCAAAAACTCAAACCCGCTCCCCTCGCGTATCAGAACGAACCATTTCTCAACAGTCCTGACGGAAGAATTCTGCGCCTGCTGTCGGAGTACAGCGAGCCACTCTCGCGCTTCCGCCGCGAGCAGATCCAGGACACGGTCGTCTTCTTCGGCTCGGCCCGCATCCACAGCCGCGACAACGCCAGCAACCGGCTGACGGAAGCCCGCGGCAACGGCGCTGACGTCTCCGCCGCACAGCAAGCCAAGAATATGAAGGGCGCCGAGGCCGCGGTTGATATGGCGCGCTACTACGAGGACGCGCGCCGGTTGGCCTTCCTGCTGACCGAATGGTCCACCCAGATTCCCGCCAAGCGCCACCGCTTCGTCGTGACCACCGGCGGCGGCCCGGGCATCATGGAAGCCGCCAATCTCGGCGCCCACGAAGCGGGAGGAAAAACCATCGGCCTCAACATCAACCTGCCCTTCGAACAGAATCCGAACGCCTACATCACGCCTTCGCTCAACTTCGAGTTCCACTATTTCTTCATGCGCAAGTTCTGGTTTGCGTACCTGGCCAAAGCGCTGGTGATCTTTCCCGGAGGCTTTGGCACGCTCGACGAATTTTTTGAAATCGTTACCCTAGCCCAGACGGAGAAACTGGCCAAGAAAATCGTCATCGTCATCTATGGCAGCGAGTACTGGAAGAAGATCGTCAATTTCGAAGCCATGGTCGACGCCGGCATGATCTTGCCGGAAGACCTCGAACTGTTCAAGATGTGCGATTCGCCCGAGGAAAGTTTCGAGTTCCTGAAAGAAGGACTGACCCGGCACCATCTCGGCCAGCAACCAAGCAAGCGCACCGGCGAAGCGGCCGTCCCCGAAATCGCCAAGACGCGACCCTAAATCAGTGTGGCGCGGACACTCTTGTCCGCGCGCCCCTCTTCACGCGACACTGGAGCCGGGCGTCCTTGCGCCTGCTTAGAATTGAACCCTCGGCAGTCTGACTCCGTATACACTTCTGCGGTACGTGTTTTCGGAGACAAACAAGATGCCCTCACGAATAAGCTTGGCGGCAGCACTCTGTTGTGTGATTTTCTTCTGCGCAACTTTTCTCGCAACTTCCGCGCTCGCTCAACCGCCAGCCGCGAACCAGATGCCATCCGTGATCCAAGTCCCGGCGGAGGCACAGGCCTCGCCGCACTTCGATGCCACGGTGGCCACTAACGCTTACCTCGCGCAAATTCCTCCCGACAAGACGGCCCGTTCCGACGCTTATTTCGAGGGCGGATACTGGATGATCCTATGGGACTTTCTCTATGGAGCTGTGGTAGCGCTGCTGTTGCTGAATTTGCGCTGGTCCGCCCGCATGCGCGATCTGGCGGAACGGTTCACTCGCTTCAAGCCGGTGCAGACGTTCGTGTACTGGTTGCAATACCTCGTGCTCACCAGCATCCTCGTTTTCCCGCTCACGGTTTACGAAGATTATTTCCGCGAGCACAAATACGGACTCGCCACCCAAACCTTTGGCCCCTGGATGGGAGATCAGATGAAGAGTCTCGGGGTGGGACTGGTGCTGGGCGGCCTGCTGGCGATGCTGTTGTTCGGCGTTGTTCGCCGCCTGCCGCGAACCTGGTGGATCTGGGGTGCGGTCGTGACTATCCTGTTCCTCATCTTCACCGTGCTGATCGAGCCCGTCTACATTGTTCCCATCTTCAATAAGGTTACGCGGCTCGACGATCCGAAGATTGTCGACCCCATCCTGAGCATGGCGCGGGCCAACGGAATCCCCGCGAAAGACGTGTACGAGATCGATGCGTCGCGGCAAACGACGCGGATAAGCGCCAACGTCAGCGGCTTCGCCAATACCATGCGCATTACCCTCAATGACAACCTTTTGCGCCGGGGCTCGCCCGAGGAAATTCAGGCGGTCATGGGACACGAGATGGGGCACTACGTTATGCACCACATCTACAACGGCATCATGTTCTTGGCGATCATGATCGTGCTGGCCTTCGTCTACTTGCGCTGGGCACTCGACTGGGCGCTCCAGCGCTGGGGCGAGAAGTGGCAGATTCGCGGCGTGGGCGACACGGCCGTTCTTCCGCTCGTGGTGCTGCTGGCCGCCATCTTTGGTTTCGTCGTCACTCCCGTCATGAACACCTTTACCCGCACTCAGGAATACGAAGCCGACATGTACGGTCTGAACACGAGCCGGCAGCCCGACGGCGAGGCCCAGGCGGATATCCATCTCGGCGAATACCGCAAGATGAATCCCGGCCCCATCGAAGAGGTTATCTTTTTCGATCACCCCAGCGGACGCAATCGCATTTATGCCGCGATGCGATGGAAGGCTGAGAATTTGAAGTTGTTCACCGGTCAGTAAGGCCCGTGTGGAGCGGACACTCTTATCCGCTGCCTCTGCATTTTTCTGGAGCTGCCGTTTCGCGGACAGGAGTGTCCGCGCCACACAAGAAATGAGCGACCTCTCGTAGTAGGCTGAGAGCTGATGGCTGACCTCTGCCTGCTCTACTACATCACCGACCGAAGCCAGTTTCGCGGCGACGAACACGCCCGCCGCGGCGCCCTGCTTACTAAGATCGCCGAAGCTGCAAGTGTAGGCGTCGACTACATCCAGCTCCGCGAAAAAGATCTGAGCGCGAGAGAACTGGAAATGCTGTCACGGGACGCCCTAACTGCCGTGCGTAACAGCACGCCACTGAGAACTGGGAAACGAGAACTGAGAACTCGTCTGCTCATCAACTCGCGCACCGATGTCGCGCTCGCCGCAGGAGCCGACGGAGTTCATCTGCGCTCCGACGATATCGCGCCTCATGAAGTGCGCCATGTGGTGGAAGCTTCTGCCCACCGGCCACCGGCCACTGACCACTTTCTTGTGGCCGCCTCCTGCCACACTGCCGCCGATGTCTTCCGCGCCGAATCCGAGGCCTCCGACTTCGCCGTCTTCGCTCCCGTGTTCGGAAAAAGAGGCTCTGCCGGAACGCCGCCCGCCGGCCTAGCCGCCTTGCGGGAAGCCTGCCGCGCCAAGATCCGCGTTCTCGCTCTCGGCGGCGTCACGATAGACAACGCCGCCTCGTGCCTGGAGGCGGGAGCGGCCGGCATCGCTGCCATCCGCTTGTTTCAGGAGAATAAAATCGGAGACGTCGTCCGCGCGCTGTGGGCACTCTGACCCCATGGACCCTGCTGCGGAGTTGCTCTCCCGATTTCGAGCGCAAGAACAGAATTACGTTTCCGCGCCCGTCCGCATCCCCGCGTAAGAATGTCGCGCTGCGTGGCTCGTCCCCATCCCTAAGGAATTCAAGTACGCGGACTATGGGTTCCGAGTCGCGTGCGATGCTGCGCAGGTGTAAATTGTGGCGTCCTCGCGAAGGAGAACCCGGAAATGCGGCTTTGGCGGTGTAAAATGATCCGTTTGCTTTTCTAATTCCGTATTCATAAGGAGGCTTCCATGCCCAGCACCATGCTCGCAGTGGTCAAGCCGGAAGCCGCGCCGGGCGCGGAAATCCGCGAAGTCAAAATCCCCGGCTACGGCCGCACCGACGTCCTCGTCAAAGTCAAAGTCGCCTCCATTTGCGGCACCGACCTGCACATTTATGAATGGGACCGCTGGGCCCAGGGACGCATTCATCCGCCGCTGATCCCCGGACACGAATTCTGCGGCGAGGTGGCCGCCTTCGGCGATGAAGTCACCAGCGTCAAAGAAGGCGATTTCGTATCCGCCGAAATGCACGTGGCCTGCGGCAAGTGTCTGCAGTGCCGCACCGGCGAAGCCCACATCTGCCAGCACGTGAAAATCATCGGCGTCGATACCGACGGAGCTTTCGCCGAGTACGTCGTCATCCCCGAATCGAATATCTGGAAGCTCGATCCCGCCATTCCGCAGGAGTACGCTTCCATCCTCGATCCCCTGGGCAACGCCGTGCACACCGTGCTGGCCGGAGAAATCGCCGCAAAAACCGTAGCCATCACCGGCTGCGGCCCCATCGGCCTGTTCTCAATCGCAGTAGCGCGAGCCGTAGGCGCAACCACCATCTTCGCGATCGAAGTCAACGAACACCGGCGCAGGCTCGCGACCAAAATGAACGCCGACTACGCGCTTGATCCATCCAAGGAGGACGTGCGTGCCATTGTCGCCGAAAAAACCGACGGCCTCGGCGTGGACGTGGTCCTCGAAATGGCCGGCCATCCCGACGCCATCCGCATCGCCTTCGACATCGTCCGCCGCGGCGGACGCATCTCTCTCCTCGGCCTCACCTCTAAGCCCATCCCGCTCAACTTCTCCGAAGACATCATCTTCAAAGGCATCACCATTCAAGGCATCAACGGCCGCCGCATGTACCAGACCTGGTACCAGATGACCGCTCTGCTCAAAAGCGGACGCCTCGACCTTCACCCGGTTATCACCGACCGCCTCCCGATGAAAGATTTTTCCAAAGCCATGGTGCGTCTGAAAACGGGCGAAGCCAGCAAGATTTTGGTGTATCCAAACGGGGTGAAATAAGGTGCGGCAATCCAAACTTGCCGGACAGTAGGACCCGCACATGACCAGCCTGGGCGATCCCGTCCCGATGCTTGCAAGCGGGCGCCCCGTCCCGCAGTTTTTGAGGCCCGGGAGGGTCCCGCTCCGGATTCTGTGCGGCTGCTGCCGTAAGATTGTAGTAAAACTGTAGAACCCGGAGAGGTGGCCGAGTGGTTGATGGCACCGGTCTTGAAAACCGGCATACCCGAAAGGGTATCGGGGGTTCGAATCCCTCCCTCTCCGCCATTACTTTTGGGCAAGAACGACTGGCCACGGTACACCGAAGAAGAACCGGAGATCTACGAGCAGGAAGAATTGAACAAGCTGTTCGCAAAGTGTGACCCGGAAGAACGGCTCTGGTGTGAATTCTTCCTGATGACAGGAATGCGGGAGCAGGAGGTCATGTTTCGGTGATTCTGATTGTTTATGGATTGACCAGCAACCCTGCGATTTACGCGAGATCGCTCGGCATAAACATCAACCTTCTCTGGGGTAGCATTTTGCTCCTATTTGGCAGCGTGATGCTCATTTTCGGGCTGCGAAAATCGAATAAGCAGGTTGCCGACGGCGATCATGCCTCCCAACCCGACAGTACCACCCACGACAACTGACTGGCGCCGCCGTGATCACCGCTGCGCAGCAGAGTCGCGACCACTGGATACGCACCGCACGAAGCGTACTTCCATGAACATAAAGATGACAACGGCGAAGACAAAACTACGGGAAGTGCAGGAGCAATTCGACACCCTGTTCGGTCAGTGGCCCCGAGTTTACCGTGCCCCCGGACGCGTAAACCTGATAGGCGAGCACACCGACTACAACGAGGGCTTGGTGATGCCTGCGGCCATTCAATTCCACGTGTGGGTTGCCGCCGCCACCCGTAATGATCGCAGGCTCTTAGCGCATTCGACGAACTTTTCCGAAACCGTAGAAATTGACCTGCAATCACAAGAACTTCGACCCAAGAATCATTGGAGCGACTATGTGCTGGGCATAGCTATGATGCTGGAACAGTCGGGGCACGTGCTACCGGGAGCCAATTTACTGATTCTTGGCGATGTTCCGATCGGATCCGGTCTGAGTTCCTCGGCAGCGCTTGAGATCGCGAGCGGTCTTGCGCTACTTGGCACCGCCGGAATTCCGGTGGATCGAACCAAATTGGCGAAACTGTGCCAGCGCGCGGAAAACGAAATTGTAGGAGCGCGAGTAGGAATCATGGACCCATTCATCTCGTGTTTTGGTTGCTCCGGCCATGCTTTGATGCTGGACTGCCGAAGCCTGCAATATTGTCTCTTGCCGGTGTCGTCTGAAGCGCAATTGGTGATCTGCAATACCATGGTGAAGCACAGCCTTGCGAACGGAGAATACAACAGCCGCCGCGCTGAATGTGAAGAAGCAGTACGCGTACTGTCGCATTTTCTGCCGCAGGCTCGGGCTCTGCGCGACGTTACCCTTGCTGATCTCGCACATTACGGCGGTGAATTGAGGCCTTCCGTTTACAAGCGCTGCCGCCACGTGATTACCGAGAATATGCGGGTCACCGAAGCTGCTGACGCTCTGCGGAACAACGATCTCCCCAAGTTTGGGCGCCTCATGGGTGAATCTCACTGCAGTCTTAAGGAAGACTATGAAGTCAGTTGTGCCGAGTTGGACCTGATGGTGGAGTTAGCCCAAAAACAGCCGGGCGTTTATGGATCGCGCATGACGGGCGGGGGATTCGGCGGGTGCACGATCAACGTAGTAGATGGACAAGCAGTCGATAATTTCCAGCGCAACATCTTTCGCGATTATCAACGGTTGACGGGCCGAACCCCACAGATCTTTGTTTCTACGCTGGCCGACGGGGCTTGTGAGGTGGAGTCAGCTTGAATATTCTGTTCGGTGGTGGCGCAGATTACATCGGCGACTGGCGCGCCGAGATCGAGGAGAGTCCTCAGAGACGGTTATGGCAGCGCTTGATTTGCAGAAGGATCCTCATCGCCGCTTCAACGCGTTAACCGGGGAATGGGTCCTGGTGTCTCCCCATCGCACTGCGCGTCCATGGCTGGGGCAGGTGGAAAACGTCCCAGTCGAGACCATGCCGGCCTACGATCCGTCGTGTTACATGTGCCCAGGGAATAAGCGAGCAACCGGTGCCCAGAATCCTGTCTACGAGCGAACTCTTGTTTTCGATAATGATTATCCAGCCCTATTCCATGACGGTGTACGGCGCCAAGACTTTGTCCAGAACGACTTGCTGGTTGCTAATGGCGAATACGGCATTTGCCGGGTAGTCTGCTTCTCTCCACGGCACGATCTCACGATTTCTTTAATTTCACTGCCTGATCTGGAGCAAGTTGTCAATGTCTGGGCAGGGCAGTACAGGGAATTGGGTGCTCTGCCGTTCGTTAATTATGTACAGATCTTCGAGAATCGCGGCGCCATGATGGGTGCCAGCAATCCGCATCCCCACGGCCAGATATGGGCCAGCAGCAACATGCCCAATGAGCCTTCGAAAGAACAGGCGCGAAAGCAGCAGTACCGTGCCGATCACGGCTCCTGTCTTCTTTGTGACTACCTGAAACTCGAGCGTGAGGTCACAGACCGGCTGGTTTGTGAAAACCAGCACTTTTCCGTAGTTATACCTTTCTGGGCCATCTGGCCCTTCGAGACTCTGATCCTGCCACACAGGCACATGGGTGCGATCTCCGATTTGAGCCGTGACGAGTGCGCGGGCCTGGCGGATATTCTGAAACGCCTGACCATGGGATACGATAGCCTATTCCATGTGCCCTTTCCGTATTCGATGGGATTTCACCAGCGTCCAACGGACGGCGAATCACATACCGAGTGGCACACGCATATTCACTTCTATCCGCCATTGTTACGCTCATCTACAATACGGAAGTTTATGGTGGGGTACGAAATGTTAGGAACACCTCAACGCGATATTACCGCCGAAACTGCGGCCACCTGTCTCCGCGAAGTCACTCCGCGGGGCGACCTAGCCTAGGCGGTTGTGGCCGGATGACGGGCAGACACGAAGTAATCTGCCTGGAACGAAGGCTCGCTTTACAAAGGGCTGGATGGGATGATTGGCACATTCAGGGTTCGGCTCGTCTGAGAATTTACTGGGTGAAGTGGCAAGTCCACGCTGGCTGCGGATTCAATCTGTCAACAGTGTGTCTCCTCTGACATTTACGGTGGAGCGGCTGATTGCTGAAGCCGACCACATCACCTTAGTTGGTGTGCGCGTTTCGACCGGTGGCTTCTTGTCCCAGGGTGTACCCGCCCATCCTATCGTATCCATAGTTATTACGAGCGGCGATGGCCGACTGCCGTGGAACGGAATCCGGCTGAAGATTCGACTGCGGACACGCCGCTTTTTTTGTGACGCGGACGCTTGCGCCCAGCACATTTTCACGGAGCGCCTGCCGGAGGCGACGGCGACCTACGCCCGGCGCACGCTGTGCATGGAGCAAGCTCTGCGCTGGCTGGGTCTGATGTTCGGCGGCGAAGCGGGGGCACGCACCGCACAAAGACTGGGTCCGGTGGTGAGCGGCGACACGTTGCTGCGCCACCTACGACGCATATCGGTGGCGCAGAAGCCAGTTCCAGTTTCGCCTTGCGTGTTGGGCATCGACGATTGGGCGTGGCGCAAGGGACAGCGCTACGGTACCATTCTTTGCGATCTGGAGCAGCGTCGAGCCGTCGATCTTCTGCCCGATCGCTAGGCCAACACTGTTGCCGAGTAGTTGCGCGACCACGCCCCACCGGAGGTGATCAGTCGTGACTGAGCGGGTGCTTACGCCGAAGCTGCTGAATTCAGGTCCCAGTTCAATCTCTTTGGCGGACTGCTAAGACTCTGAGGTTTCGCGGTCTTCGAGACCTGGGAACGGGCGCTCCCGCTACGTCTTGCGGACTGATACGACGGAGGCAGTGTAGCGGTCAGCCCGCAAGAGCGAGGCGCTGTATTCAATCGGGGTCCGCTGCACATCGTAGGTTGTTTCCTTGATCGAAAGGAGAGCACTCCCGGGAGATGTCTGCAAGATACGCGCTTCCTCTTCGCCGGCGGTGACCGCACCGATGATTTCTTCGGCCCAATGGAGCTTGCGCCGGTAGACATTCTCGAAGACATGGTAAAGGGATTGCCGGGCGAGATCTTGCTTCTCGATTCCAGCGAAAAGACGAGCCGGCAGATGGCTGGTAACGACGGCCACCGGCTTCTTGTTCACGAAGCGAAGGCGCCGCAAGCAGTATGTCTTTTCGTTGGCGGCGAGTTCGAGGGCCTGCGCCGTTTCAGGATCCGGCTCTTCGAGTTCAAGCGCCAGGACTTTGGCGGAAGGAACCAACCCGCGTCGCCGCATCTCTTCGCTGAAGCCACGCAACTGCTGGAAATTCCAAGGGACACGTCCGGACCCAATGATTGGCCGCTTACCTTTGGCCATGATCAGCAGACCTTCGGAACGGAGCTTCTGAAATGCTTGCCGGACGGGCATCTTGCTGATACCGAGCGTGCGGGCAACCTCGCCCTCGGAGCAGAAGATGTCTCCCTCGTGAAACACGCCGTCTTTGATCAGATTGCGTACCCGGTCTACGATTTGTTCGTAATAGGGGACGAAACTTGCACTATCGATCACCAATCCTAGCGACTCAGCTTTGGGCGCCACGCCAGGTTCGGGATGGGGAGCAATGGATGATCGAGCAGACATGCACACGTAGTATACAACGTTTATAGGTTCCTTGGAACAAGATTCAGAGTGGATCATCGGCGAACTTTCTCCGAAAACAGAGAACTGGCACTAAATACAACAGAAATAACGATCTAACTGAGAATTGCCTAGCGGAGGTTTCGAGACGCTCCTGGCGGTAGTCTGAAAAATAAAGGTTGACAACATATATACATATGATGTTTTCATTTCATCTTCAGGAGCGAACGGATCATGGTTGCACCCGGTCGCTCATTGGGAGGGCACGATGAATCGGATTATCCCCATTGGGTCGAGGTCGAAATGGCTCACCCTCATCGTCGGCGCGATGCTCATCCTTGTCTCCGCCGTGCAGGCTCAGGTGGAGTCGGGAAAAGTTGTCGGCACCGTTCGCGACGCTTCCGGCGCGGTCCTGGCGGACGCGACGGTGACGGTCACAGAAACGCAGACGAACGCCGAGAGAAAGACCCCGAGCAACAGCGGGGGAGAGTATGTGGTCACCGAGCTGAAGCCTGGAACCTACACCGTGACGGCCGAGCGCGAGGGTTTCAAAACGGCGGTACAGACTGCGTTCAAGCTCGACATCAACCAGGTTGTGCGTGTGGATTTGACTTTAGTCGTCGGCTCAGTCCACGAACAGGTCCTAGTCACCGCCGTCGAGCCGCAGGTGGAATCGGAAACCTCGTCGATAGGACAGGTGATCGATGAAAGCCGGGTTCACCAGCTTCCGATCAACGGACGAAATTTTATGCAACTGGCGTATCTGAGCCCCGGGGTCAACATGGGGCCCGCCAGCACCGGAAGCACCGGGAACGTGCAGCAGGGCGGAATTCCCGAGGACGAGCGCGGGAACGGTTCGATCCAGGTGAATGGACTGTGGGCGACCAACAACAACTACCTCTTGAACGGATTCGACAACAACGAGCAACAGATTGGTTTCGAGCTGATCGAACCTCCCATTGATGCGATCCAGGAATTTAAGGTTCAAACCAACAACTTCGGCGCCGATATTGGGAAGGGAGGCGCGGTCGTCAACGTTGTGACCAGGGCAGGCACCAACCGGTTCCACGGCAGCGCATTCGAGTTTCTGCGCAACTCCTCCATGGATGCAAAGAACTATTTTGACGATCCTACCCAGCCCATCCCGCCCTTCAAGCGTAACGAATTCGGAGGCTCGTTCGGAGGGCCGATCATTCGAGATCGTACGTTCTTTTTTGTCGATTACCAGGGAAGGCGCATCCGCACCTCCGACACATTTCTTTCTCCCGTGCCTAACCCCGCAGAGGTTGGCGGAGACTTCTCCGATCTCTTAACTGGTTCTTCCCCCACGATCGTCGTGGACCCGGTGACGGGCAACCAGTTTATGGGGAATGACGGCGCGCATCCGAACGTCATTCCGGCCTGTCAACATTCCAACGGCGGGACGTGTCTCGACCCCGCGGCGCTCAATGTTGTAGCGCTTTTCCCGGCACCGTCACCCGGCCTCGGCAATCTGTTTCGTTACAATCCGGTCGACCGGAACAATCAGGACTCATTCGACGTTCGCATCGATCACCAGATCACTTCACAAAACAGTTTTTTCGGCGTCTTTAGCTATGGCAACGTCGACGATCGCAAGCCCGACCCGTTTCCCGGAATTGCCGGCGGAGGCTCATTCACCGGCAACATCAACAACAAAGCGCTGATGGCCGGGCTCAGCGATGTGCATGCGTTTTCCGCCAGTAAGATCAACGAACTGAAAATCGGCTACACGCGCTACCAGGTCGATGCCCGCCCCTTTTTCGCAGGACAAGCGCTGGCGACTCAACTGGGGATTCCCGGAATCAACGATCCGAATAACCCCGTCACGGGCGGCCTGCCCAATATCCAGATCAGCGGCTTGAACAGTTTGGGCAACGGCGACTGGTTCCCGGAGGTCCTGCACGAGAATAACTATCAGTTGCTGGATTCCTTCACCTACATCCACGGTCGTCATTCCTTCAAGGTAGGAGGCGATCTGCGCCGCCGCCAGCACGGTTTCCTTCAAGTTCAAAATGCTCGCGGAGATCTTTTCTACACCGGACAATTCACCAGTTCCGATCCAAACACTTATACCGTCCCCTTGGCCGACTTTCTCATCGGTTACACCCAGAGTCTTTTCCGCGACGCACAAACCGGAACCTATGGCATGCGCTGGTGGGAGTTCGGCGCCTATCTGATGGACGACTACCGCGTTTCTTCCAAGCTTACGCTCAACCTCGGGCTGCGGTATGACGTGTACACACCCATGGTCGAAGAGCACAATCGCCTGGCCAACTTCGACTTTCAAACCGGCCTGTTTGTCGCTCCCGGAGTTACGCCCGGCACCAGCCGCTCGGGCAATGTATCCACTAATTGGAAGAATTTTTCTCCGCGCATTGGTTTTGCGTACACACCGGGCAGCGACAATAAAACCTCTGTGCGCGGCGGCTACGGCATTTTTTACGATATGCAAGCGGACCAGAACGATACCGAACTGGCCTACAATGACTTACCGGGCGTCTATGGCAGCCAGTCATTCACTGCGTCTCTGGGGCCAACTCCGGTCATGTATCTCTCCCAGGGACCGCCTCCCATTGTTTTCTCGGACATCACGAATCCGACTGGCCGCGCCAGCGCCGCCTACTTCCACAATCCCACTACCTATATCGAGGAATGGAACCTGAACATTGAGCGCCAACTCGTGAAGGACATGGTGCTCCAGGTTGGATATGTCGGGACGCGAGGCGTGCATCTGACTTACTTAAGGAACTTGAACCAGGCCACGACGCCGACCTGGACAAACTTCTCCGACTCCTACGGAAATGAAGGACGGCCCTACGAGTCCACCGTTCCCAACATCGCCGCCATCCGCACCGAAGGCCACGACATCAGCTTGATCAACCACGGCTTGCAAGTGCGTTTTGAAAAGCGGTCTTCCAATGGATGGAGCATGCTCAATAGTTACACCTACCAGCACACCATCGGTCAGGCCACTGAAAGCGAGACACCCAACTCTGACGGTGAACCGCAGAATACCTACAACATGCGCGCCGAGCGCGGAAACGTCGCCCCCGACTTTCGTCACCAGTTCACGTCGGCGTGGTCTTATGAACTCCCGTTCGGTCCCGGCAGGCGCTACCTCAAAGGCTCAGGTCCCTTAGGCCTGCTTGCCGGAGGCTGGCAGTTGAACGGCATCATTTCGCTGTACTCCGGCCAGGCGGTCACCCCCTACTTGTCGTACGATCCAACCAACACCGGTTCTGGAGGTCCGCGGCCCGATCGAGTTGGCAATCCTTATGATTTCTCCAGTTCGCCCTGCGGCACTCACCAGAACGTCAACTGCTGGTACAACCCGGCCGCCTTTGCCCTGCCGGCGATTGCCCCGGGGCAGCCGACGAATCCGGCGGGGTTTTACGCCACCATGTTTGGCAACGCTGGCCGCGGCAGCCTCCGTGGACCAGCCTTCTACGATACCGACTTCTCCGTCTTCAAAGACTTCAAATTGAAAGAGAAAGGCCAACTGGAACTGCGGGCCGAGATTTTCAATCTCTTCAACAAGCCGCAGTTTGCGCTGCCCAATAACCTGGTTGACACTTCAAACGCCGGGCAGATCACGAGTACGTTGCATGAGTCCCGGCAGATCCAGGTGTCGGTAAATATTTCGTTCTAGCGTTAGGAGGCAATCGATGTGTCATCGCGCGATTCGGCGCTTGTCTGGACTGGCGATCATCGTCCTGTTTTGTTTGCCGGCTATCGCGCAGGATTGCTCTGGCCCCACGCTGCGTGGTTCGTTTCTGCAACCAGCTCTCGGTGACGCTTGGACTTTGAAACAGTGGAGCAACGAGTTCGGTTACATGAGAACCGCTCGGCTCGATCAGATGGTCATACAGTGGACAGCCGACAGCAAAGAAAAGACCACGATCTATCCCTCTGGACTCGCCGGTTATACACAGAACACAAAGCATGACGTGGTCAAGCGGGCTCTTGATGCCGCGGATGCCAGCGGTGCGCAAGTATATCTGGGCCTGCAGATCAACGACGACTGGTGGACGAAATACCTCTCGGACAAGTCCTGGCTCAAGAACGAAGCCAAGGTGGCCAACGTTTTGGCCGACGACCTCTGGAAGCGCTATGGACGCCACGAATCTCTGACCGGCTGGTATCTGGCATTCGAAGTGGATAATGTCGAAAGCACTTCAGCAGAGTGGAACAACCTGGTTACGTTCTACCGGACCGTGGGCAATCATCTCCACAAGCTCACGCCAGGCAAGCCGATCGTGATTTCGCCTTTCTTCACCACGAAGGCGGAACTTTCACCTTCCCAATGGCAGACCATGTGGGAATACGTTCTGAAACGCAGCCCCATCGACGTCCTGGCGCTGCAGGATGGAGTCGGTGTGGCGCACGCGACGAAAGCGCAACTACCCGAGTGGTTCAGTGCCGTCCGAAATGCGATTCGGAATTCCCGTCGGCGCACGCAGTTCTGGGCCGACACGGAAACCTTCACATTGGACTAGCGAACCCATGGGGATCCGTTCCATCGTCAGCGATATGTGCGCGGTCGAGCCCTACGTCAGCAGTTATCTCAGCTTCAGCTTCAATCACTATATAAGCCCGCAGCAAGTGAATCCACTTTACTACCAGACGTATCTGGATTACCTTGCGACCGGGAAAGTTGACTCCGTGCCTCCAACGACGCCGACGGACTTAACCAGCGTGGCCCTCGACTCCCACACCATCCGCCTGACGTGGGGTGCCTCGACCGATAACGTCGGTGTGGTCGGCTACAACATCCGCCGCGATGGACGAAATGTGGCCAGCCAGCGCGATGGAACGACCACTTTTCAGGATGAACAGCTTGAACCCGGCACAACCTACACCTACCAGGTCAGGGCGTTCGATGCCGCGGGAAATGAGTCGGCGCTGAGCGATCCCACAGCGGCGACGACGCCGGAGCCGCGTCTGTACCCGACCAACATTTCACTGGGCAAACCGTACACGGCGACCATGCCCGCTAATCCCAGCTATCCCGATACCGGGGGCGTTGAGTTGACCGACGGAATTCTGGGCTCAACCGATTTCACTGATCCCGCGTGGCAGGGCAGGGCCACGACAAAGGTCTACTCGTTCACCATCGATCTCGGCGCCGAACAGGTGATCAGGGAAATCCGCAGCAATTGGCTCCAGGACGAGCCGCCGGCCATCTTGCTGCCAAAGCAGGTCAGCTGTTTGGTCTCTTACGACAACGTGAGCTTCACGGCGGTGGGGACGGTGAAGAAACCGTCACTGGGTGACGGCACCTTGTCGTGGTGGTACACCTTGACGGACTTGACCGGCGTAAACGGGCGCTATGTACAGCTTCAAGTGAAACCTGGATCGAATGCGGGCTGGACCTTTATCGACGAGATCGAAGTGCGCCAGTAGGACGGCAAGCGCAGAAAGTAGGAGGCAATCACGGTGAAGAAGATGAGAGTTCTCCGGTTAGCGGGAATTGGAACGATCGCCTGTTGGGCTCTTCTTATGTTATTGCAGGTAGAGTCTGGCTTCGGCCAGCAGGCGAGTCCAACGGCAGCAACCACCACAACTGCGAGCGTGAAGAAGTTGCCGCCGGTTCATCTCGATGGCCAGTACTTCACGCGCGACGGCAAGCGTTTCTTGCCCGTGGGAGCGCACTGGGTTCCAGCCAAGGCGGCCATGCAGTGGCCGGTCGAGTGGAACCCGAAAGACATCGAAGCCGATTTCGCGAAGATGCATGAGCTGGGCTACAGCATCGTCCGCTTCGACATGATGTGGGCGTGGTTTGAGCCCCGTCCCGGAGACTATAACCCGGTGGCATTTCAGCAGCTCGACTACTTCGTTTCTCTCGCGCACAAATATCAGATCTACCTGAACCCGTCCCTATTTATCGGCGGCGAAGTGGGCGAGGCCTATTGGGACGTACCCTGGCGGCACGGACGCCATCCTCACGCTGACCCGGAAATGCTGCGGCTGGAGACGAATCTTGCCGCTGAGTTTGGCCGGCGCTACGCCAACGAGAGCGCGATCATCGCCTGGGACCTGACCGATGAGCCTCCGTTCTGGATTGTGCCCGCACAGACCACCGATGCCATGGCCATCAACTGGACTCGCCTGATTGCCGGCGGAATTCGGCAGTATGACAAGCTCCACTCCATCGTCGTCGGAACCAGTGGAGAGGAAATCGGCCATGGGCCATTCCGTCCCGACAACATTGCGAAAGAAGTCGATTTCTTCAGCGTGCATCCCTTCACCATTTATAGCTCCGATCTTTTCCCCGACCCCATGCTCTCCGAGCGCGGAACCTATGGCGCTGCTTTCGAGATTGCGTTGTCGAGCGGGGCCGGGCGTCCCGCCATGATCCACGAGATGGGCGGCTCAACCGCGCAGTATTCACCCGAGCGAGTTGCCCTTTACGATCGCCTGCAGATCTACTCCGGCTTGGCTGCGGGATCGATTGGCGTCGATCTCTGGTGCTACACCGACGCTTCACCGGAACAATTTCACAAGGCGCCCTACCTGCGAACCCCGCAGGAGACGCGCTGGGGAATGACGACTTGGGATCGCCAGGACAAGCCACTGGCTACCGAGTTCAAGAAGTTTTCGAAGATTGCCGGTCAGCTCGATCTGACCGGCGTAACGCCTGCTCCCGCCGAGGTCGCCATTTTGATCCCCGGTGAATGGGCGCGAACACATGGGGACTTTTCGCGTTTCGGTTTGACCGGCCCCGAGGTCACACCCTACGTTTCGACGTTCGACGGCGATGCCATGCCCAATCAGCCTCCGCCGAATACAAGCGCGGACAACGAATGGCTGATAAGTTCCGCGTTGAGTACTTTTGTTCTTGCGCATCGAGCAGGCCTGAAGCCAGACTTTCCGCGCGAGTATGACGACTGGGCGAAACGCCCCATGCTGTTCCTGCCGTCTCCGCTTACGAGCACGGCCAGCAATATCGTTCACGTTCATTCTGACTTCTATGAGAAGGCGAAAAAGTATGTGGAAGGGGGCGGCTTCCTCTACGCGTCGGTTGCCGCTGACGCCGCCATCCCCGACATGGAGACAATTTTCGGCGCGCGGCTGGTGGATACTGCGGTCGTCTCAGAAGTGACGCTGAAAATCGTCGAGCCCTTTGGTGGCCTGCAGCCGGGCGACACGTTCCACTATTCGGTTCCCGCCGCGAACCCGCGCGTCTGGGGTTCGTTGCTGGAGGTCAAGGGTGGAAAAGTAATCGCAGTGGATCAGGAAGGCCGGCCCGCACTGGTCGCGAACACCATCGGCTCAGGAAAGACGCTGCTATCGGCCTATCCCATCGAAACCTATCTGGCGAATATTCCGTCGGCATTTGAGAAGGCGGAGAGCACCCATCGCATCTACGAGGCCTTTCGCAACTGGACCGGTGTGAAGCCTGCCTTTCAAAGCGACCAGCCCTCGGTCGAAGTGACTTCGTTGCGCGGAGACCATCGCGGATATGCCGTCGTAGTAAATCACAGTGCGCAGGCTTACAAGGCGGCGATCTCGACGTCATTGCCGGTGAAGTCGGTTCGCCAGATTGGATCTGAAAGTTCCAAAGCGCTGTCTGTCGAAGGCTCCAACTGGACGATGGAATTGGAACCCTACGAGGCGGCCATCGTCGAGTGGAAGTAGAACTCGAACGGGAGAGATTACACATGATTGGCGCGGTTGACATCGGCGGTACAAAGATCGCGGTTGGAGTGGTAGATGACAACGGCCGTGTGCTGTCCCGCGTGGAATGTCCGACGGATGCGGAACGCGGCTATGGAGAGGCGCTGGCGCGCATCGAACATATGTTGCGTGCCATGGTGACAGCGGCCGGCGCCGAGCTGACTGGTATTGGGATCGGAAGCACCGGTCCTGTCGATCCCTTCACCGGGGAGTTCGGGGACGTCAATTTCTTTCCGGCTTGGCGCGGCTGCAACCCGGTGGCCGACCTTGCCCGCATCTTCCGGGTGGGCGTCGCGATAGAGAACGATGGCGATGCTTCGGCCCTCGCGGAGGCCGCGTGGGGCGCGGGAAAGGACAAGAAGTGCCTGATCTACGTGACCGTCGGGACCGGTATCGGCGGGGGAATTCTTCTGGATGGACGTCTTTATCGCGGCGTGGATGGGGCTCACCCGGAGGTCGGCCATCATGTCATCGACGCCTCCGGGCCGCTATGTCTGTGCGGCTTTCACGGGTGTTGGGAATCCCTGGCTGCGGGTCCGGCGATGGTCTCGTGGCTGGAGAGCAGGATGCCAGAAAACTACCCGCACCGCGACAACTTAACGGCTAAGCGGATTTGTGAACTTGCGCAAGAGGGAGATGAGTTAGCGCGCCAGGCGGTCGACCGGGAAGCTCGCTACCTGGGCCTTGGCTTGGCCAATCTGGTCACGCTGTTTGCGCCCGATGCCATCGTGCTCGGGGGCAGCGTGATGAAGAGCGCAGTTCTTTTTCTGGAAGAGATTCGCAGAACCATTTGCCGGTGCTGCCGTTTTGTTCCGTACGAGAAAACGGAGTTGAATCTGGCTTCTTTAGGCGAAGATGCAAACCTGATCGGCGCTGCGCGGGTGTGGCATCACCGGTTCGCTCAAGAGGGAGGACAGCATGCTTGAAGCCCCCGCAATCATCGAAGGGGAATATCTTCTGGACATTCTTCATCAACCACAGGCCTTGGAGAACACTCTCGCCAGCCTGGCGCCGTCGAAGCCGCTGCAGGACGTGGCAGCGCGACTGAACAAGGGCAAATTCCAGAGAGTGGTGCTGACCGGCATGGGCTCGTCGTTCCACGCCCTTCATCCGCTGAACCTGGAACTCGTTGGCCACGGATTCACTGCCCTCATGGTTGAGACCTCCGAACTGGTGCACTACAAGAATCGATTCTTCGATCCCAAAACCTTGATTATTGCCGCGTCGCAGTCCGGGCAAAGCGCGGAGATGGTGCGGCTGGTGCAAACGAACCATAAATGCTGCACCGTGGTCGCGGTGACGAACACGCCCGACAGCCCACTGGCCAAACACGCAAATGCCGCCGTGCTCACCCAGGCGGGCAACGAGTTCTCCGTCTCGTGCAAGACCTATGTGACCGCACTCATGGCGCTGAAATGGCTGGGAGACGTCCTCTGCGAACGCGACCTGCGGCGAGCGCGCCGCGAGTTGAAGCATGCCGCTCCCGCCGTCGCCGCCTACCTGGCCGATTGGAAGGACTATGTTCACACCCTGGCGCAGCTGCTGGAGAACACTCGCCACCTGTTTCTGGTCGGTCGCGGAGCGTCGTTGGCTACCGTCGGCACCGGCGCACTGATCGTAAAGGAGTCCGACCACTTTCACGCCGAGGGCATGAGCAGCGCCGCTTTCCGGCACGGTCCGTTTGAAATGCTGGGAAGCGAAACCTTCGTGCTGGTCTTCGCTGGCGACGCCAAGACACGGGACTTGAACCAGCGCCTGCTCCACGACATTCAGCAGCAGGAAGGGCGCGCTGAATTCGTCGATAAAGATGCTTCCTTGCCTTGCTGCCGTATCGCAGAGCACGGTCCGAGCATTCGCCAAATTCTGGAAATTCTGCCGGTGGAGATGATCACACTGGCGCTCGCACTACAAGCCGGACGCGAGGCGGGCCGCTTCGAACTGGCGAGCAAAGTTACAACGACAGAGTAAGCGGCAAGAAAGGACTTGTGACTGTGGCACGAAATCGCTACATGGTCGGCTTGGTCTTCCTGACATTCTTCGTGATGTCGCTGCTGACCAACATCCTGGGGCCGATCGTGCCCGACATCATCAGCAGCTTCGGCGTGAGTCTTACGGCTGCCGCACTTCTGCCTTTCTCCTTCTTTATTGCCTATGGCGTGATGTCAATTCCGGCGGGCTTCTGGGTAGAACGCTTTACGGAGAAGCCCGTGATGATTGCGGCTTTCCTTGCCGGCACCAGTCGGCTCCTTGAGCTTCGCTCTCTTTCCTACCTATCACGTTGCGGTCGGATCGCTGTTCATCATGGGGGCGGGCATGGCGACGCTTCAAGTTGCCATCAATCCGTTGTTGCGGGTGGCGGGCGGCGAAGAGCACTTCGCCTTCAACTCCGCATTCGCTCAGCTCATCTTTGGTACCGCCTCCTTTGCCAGCCCGCGAATCTATTCCTATCTTGTCGAGAATCTGGGCAAGCCTTCTGCCCAGGGCAATCTGCTGCTTGAGACTCTAGCCAAGCTAACTCCGCCCGCGCTCCCCTGGGCCTCGATGTACTGGATCTTTGCGGTCTTCACCGTGCCGATGATAGTCGTGCTCGGGGTCACACGCTTTCCTCGCGTCGAACGCACGGGCGATGAAGCCGCCGGTTCGCTCGAAATGTATGGCAGCCTTCTTCGCAAACCGATGGTGTGGGCGTTTTTCCTGTGTGTCTTCGCTTACGTCGGATGCGAGCAGGGGACAGCCGATTGGATGTCGAAGTTTCTCGCCCAGTATCACGGCTACGATCCGCATACGACCGGTGCCACCGCCGTTTCCTGGTTCTGGGGAATGCTCACCGCCGGATGTTTCGTGGGCATGGGACTGCTCAAGCTGTTTGACAGCCGGCGAGTGTTGATCGGTTTCTGCATCGGCGCGTTGCTCTGTTTGACGGCAGCGTTGTTTGGCCCAGCGCGCGTGTCACTGATCGCGTTTCCGGCCATTGGCCTTTTCGCTTCGATCATGTGGCCAGTGCTGGTTTCGCTGGCATTGAACTCGGTTTCAGAACACCATGGGCCTTTCGCTGGAATTTTGAGCACCGGGATCATGGGCGGAGCGGTGGTGCCGGTGATCATCGGTCGCATTGGAGATCTCGCCGGTCTCCGCGCCGGTGTTGCTTTTCTGTACCTAACGTTTGGATGCGTTCTGAGCGTCGGCTTCTGGGCCCGGCCGATCATCACGAATGCCACGATTTTGCATCGCGACAATGCGGTCGAAGCGGTGGCCGATCCAGACGGCGCGAGGCCGAAATGATGTCGGGAGAACGCAACGCAGAAGGAAGTGTGTGGCGCCAGATGCAGCCACGGACTGTCATGGCTGTCATCGGCGCCGCCCTTTTCCTGTTCGCGCTCGGCATACGTTCCAGTGCGCAGACCCTTGTTCCCGAGCCAATTCATGGTGTGACCGTCGACGACAAGAACGATATTCGCGACGGCGCATTCCTTGCGAAGTTGCTGGACTCGCTGCGACATCTGGCGGTGAAACCAACCGCGAGGATTGTCTACGCACCGGGCAAGAAAAACGGCTACTTCCCAGCCAATTCTTACCTGGATGCCACGAAGCAGATCAAGAGCGTGGCATACGTCTTTGGCCAACCGGTGGATTCTTTCTACATGCGGTGCTTCACCCCGGCCGAGCACCTCAAGCGGTTCAAAGATTATGTGACCACGCATGGATACGTTCGTCGACATCTGGGAAGTGGGAAATGAGATCAACGGCGAGTGGCTTTTCGGCAATACGAAACGCTGTTCGCCGAAAGCGTCCGTGAATTCCACCTCCCAGGCTGACGTCGTGACCAAGATGGTCGAGACTTATGACTATCTGAAATCTCAGGGCAAAGTCACAGCTCTTACTCTTTATTACAACACGCCGTGTCGAAGGCCTGTCGCCAACGAGATGTTCACCTGGGCGAACGCCAACATTCCCGCCCGCATGAAGGGCGGCCTCGATTACCTGCTGGTGAGTTACTACGAAGTGGACTGCCGCGGGTACAAGCCCGACTGGGAGCAGGTATTCAGTCAGCTCGCGACCATGTTTCCCAACTCCAAGCTGGGCATTTCTGAGTTTGGCTGGTCGGACAAGAGAACTTCAAACCCGATTATTAAAGATTTAGTGCAGCGGCATTACGCCATTCATCCCAGTGTTTCGAACTGGGTTGGCGGAGGTTTTTATTGGGAGTTTGCCATCGACATGGTCCCCTACGATCCAGCCGCAGATTCGTTGTGGAACACGATCAATATGGCGCTGGCAAACCAGAAGTGAAGTAAGAAGTATGTGTCGAATTTTCGATGAGGAGCATACATGTTCAGCCCCGCTCGTAAGCTCGGCGTTCTGATTGGAGTAACGCTTTTCATATGTGCTACTGGAGCCGCTGTTCTTTCGCAGGAACAGCCCAAGGCCTTGCCTTACCTCAAACTAACGACGCCGCGCCACGTTCTTCCCGACGCCCAGAAATGGGAGAAGAACGAGTTTCCTCACACTATGTCGGTGTTGGAACTGAAGCGTGAAGGATTCCGCTATTGGGGATGGTACGGGCTGAACGAAGGCAGCGGCATCGGCCTGGCGCGCAGCAACGATCTTGTGACCTGGACCAAGTACGATCAGAATCCGCTGTGGACGAACGCTCGCTGGCCCACGGTTCTCGCTGGCGCCGACCCGAAGCACAAGGACCTGCTCTACTTCGCGATCACGCGTGGATACGACACTCCGAGCAGCCACATCGTGCTGGCCACTTCGCTCGACGGAATCCATCTGACTGAGGAAAAGGTCCTGGTGGCGGGCGTTCCCGACCAGCGCAACCAGAATCCGAACCTCTTCCGCGATCCTCGCACAGGACGGTTCTATCTCGACTTTCTACCGCGGCAATGACAAGGATCACTTCGAGATCGTCAGCAAGAGCGCCGATTCCGTCGTCGACCTGGACAAGGCTCCGGAAAAAATCCTGCTCAAGTCCACAACCACGGTGGCGGCGCCCACCCTGCTTTATCTCAAGGATGCAGTGAACGCCACCGGCAAGAAGACTGGAGTCTACTATCTCGCCACCGAGGTTTATCCGCACCGTTACAGCGACGATCCGGAAGGCGAGTGGCAGGTCAAGGTCTTCGCTGCGGATTCGCCAGATGGCGATTTCCAGCCGGTGGAAGGAAATCCCATTCTGCGCGGCCAGCGCGCCTGTCTGTTCCAGCACATTTTTAACGATCGATTTTATGGCTATGACTGCCATTTGGAGACACCCGATCGCTGGGTGCTTGAGGAAGTCGAGGCCCCTTTGCCCTGAAGCAAAACGCCCCGCTTCGCATGTATGACCGGCGTGCGGGAACGCATTCATAACCGGTGCGCAGGAACGCTCGCACGATCGGTGCGCCGACAAAAGCAGATGTAGAGATTCAAGGAGACTGCGATGACTGAATTCACAACATCCAACGTCGTATCCCAGGGCAGGACCCGTAGAGCATCGATCCTGCGCGTTCTCGCCAGCGTATCTCTGTTTGCCTTTCTGGTTTTCTTCGGGCTAACTGCTCCAGTAAGAGCCCAGCTTTATGCAGGCTCCGTCACCGGCGTGGTCAGCGACCAGACCGGAGCCCTGATCGCGCAGGCTGACGTGACGCTAGTGGATGCGGAGAAGGGCTTCACTTTCACCGCCAAGACCGACGACAAGGGACGTTATCTTTTTCGTTCGGTGTCCCCCGGCGTCTACAACTTGTCAGTCAAGGCACCCGGCTTCAAGGACCAGGCTCGGAACGGAATTAAAGTCGATGTCACTCAGAACATCGGCGCAGATTTCGCCATGCCAGTTCTGGGCACCCTGGAAACGGTGAACGTTTCCACGGCCGCCCCAGTGCTGGCCACGCAGGATGCGACCACCGGGCAGGTGGTGGACCGGAAGTTCATCAACGACCTCCCGCTTAACGGGAGAAATGTTTGGGATCTGGTATTTCTCACCCCTGGAGTCACGGAGGTCGATGGCGGATGCATGGGGTGCACGGCAAACAACTTCATCTCGAACGGCACCCGGAACGCCACCGCTGACATACTCATGGATGGAGTGACCACCACGAACTACGAGCAGAACAGCGGCATTCGCGTGGACACCTACACCCCCTCAGTCGATGCCGTTGAAGAGTTCAAGGTGCAGGAAACGAACTTCAGCGCCGAATACGGGTTCAGCGGCGCCACCATCATCAATATGGTCACACGCTCGGGCACCAACAGCTTTCACGGCAGCTTGTTCGAGTTTCTGCGTCACTACAAGATGGACGCAAATAACTGGTTTAGTGACAACCAGGGAATTCCCAAGGTACCCCTGCGGCGCAACGACTTCGGTGGCACCATCGGCGGACCGATCTGGAAGAATAAGATGTTCTTCTTCTTTGACTACCAGGGCACTCGCATCACCCAGTTGGCCGGGCCGACCTTCTATGGTGTGCCCAGCGATAATGAGCGCAAGGGCGACTTCGGCGAGCTCTGCGGGTACGCCGGTGGAACCTTCGATAACCGGGGAATATGCTCCAACCCGAGCGGTCAGCTCTGGGATCCCTATTCTGGCTACTATGACCCGGCGGTTGGCGGCGCTAGGCGCCTCGTACCCATCCCAAAGAATGACCTGACGGCTTACACCAGCACCGTCGACCCGCAGCATCCGGCCAATGAGGTCCTTGCCAACAATCCCGACGGAGCCCCTTACCGATTGCCGGGCGGGCAGGGAAACTTGATCGACCCTGTAGCCAAAGCACTCATGCAGTACTTTCCGGAACCCAACTTCAGCGGTCCCGGCTCCGGTCCGACTATCAACCGGGTCGATTCGCAATCTGTGAAGAGTAACGACAATAAGTGGGATTTGAAGATCGACTACCGCTTCAACCAGAAGAATCTGCTGAGCGCCAAGTATTCGCACGATTACAGCACGGCCACTCCGTTCAACTGCTTCAACAACGCCGCCGATCCCTGCAGCAGCGGCCCCAGTAACAGCAGCGCGCATATGTTTGCCATCAACGATACGCACACTTTTAACCCCACTACGTTGCTGACGGTTTCCTTTGGCGTCTCGCGGGGTACTGGTTTCTCCCCTGGCGTTGCCGCTGCCTACCCGAACGTGTCGCCGGTTGACGCGATTGGCGAACCGCAGTACATGAAGGAGTCCGGCTACAACTGGTTCCCAGCGGTAGGCATTGGTGGTTATACCGCCGCGGATGGCCAATCGTACAACATTGGCGGGAACCCCTGGAGCTACGCCAGGCTAGGACAGGAAACGTACCATCTGATTGGAACTCTGAGTTGGGTGAAGGGCACTCACGAGTTCAAGTTCGGTGGCGAAGGACGGATGCACCGGCTCAACTACACCCAGCCCAATTACGCCCCTGGCGGCGTCTTCAATTTCGATTGGACCGGAACGGCAAACTACGATCTCAACTGTACGCCCGGTGTGGACTGTTACCCCATCGGCGGGGACGGCATGGCGAGTTTTTTGATCGGCGCGCAACCGAACGACTGCTGCGGACAGTACGAAATTCCCAACTCGGTGGCCAGCCAGAGTTTCGAGTTCGGCGGATTCGTGCAGGACAACTGGAAGAAGAACGACAAGCTGACTCTCAACCTCGGCCTGCGCTACGAGGTTGTGCTGCCCCGGACCGAACGGCACAACGAGTTGAACTACGTTGATCCCAATGTGCAATCTCCGATTACGTTGGATGGCCAGAACCTTATGGGCGGCGAGATCTTCGCCAGTTCCAGCGATCGCCATTCCTACGTCACCTCCTTCAAGAATATTCAGCCTCGCTTCGGCTTCGCCTACCGTGCGCCTCACAACACGGTCATCCGCGGCGGTTCCGGCATCTATTTCTCCGCCTGGAGAGGGGCGGTGGCCGGAACTTCGGGTGTCGGACAGCAAGGCTTCGATCAGTTGAGCTACCTGGTCGCTTCATTCTGGGGTGACGGAGCGACACCAGCCGCGAGGATGAGCAATCCCTATCCGAACGGGCCGATCAAGCCTCCGGGCAGCAGTTTGGGCTTGCTCAACGACGTGGGCTACGGCGCCTACGGGCCGATCCGCAACATCAGCAACAAAATACCGAACGAGCTGAGCTGGAGCTTCGGTCTTCAACACGAGACCAAGTGGAATCTGGTTCTCGACGCCAACTACATCGGCAAGAAGGGAACCCACCTCTACTTTGCCAACGCCGGCAACTACAGCCATCTGGGACCGGAGATCGAGCACTATACCCCAGCTCAGATCGCGGATCTGAATACTTTCGTGGACAACCCGTTCGCCGATCCCACTCAGTCGAACGCGTCGCAGCTTCTCCCTGCCGACAACCCTCTGCTCTATTCGCAGGTCCAGAAGCTGCAACTGCTGATGGCCCACCCGCAGTTCTATGGATTCGCGGGTGATGAACCTCCCATCGCAAATTCGATCTACCATGCACTTCAGCTCCGGGCGGAGAAACGTTTCTCCCATGGCTTGGAATTCCTGGTAACTTATACTTTTTCCAAATCCATCGACGACGCTTCCCTGACCAGCACCAACAACGTATGGCTGGGGAGCTTCGCCAGCCTGCAAGATCCCAATAATCCCGGCGCCGAGCGCAGCCTTTCCAGTTTCGACATCCCGCACGTTCTGCAGTTCAGTTACACCTACGAACTTCCCATCGGCAGGGGCAAGTTCATCGGTGGCAACCTGAACCCGATCCTCAACGGAATCGTGGGCGGATGGAACACCAACGGCATCTGGCGCTTCAACAGCGGCCGGCCCATCGAGCCGATGCTGTATCAGTCCAACAGCCTCCCGACTTACGGAGCGCAGCGTCCCAACCTCATCGGCACGCCACATCGAAATGGCGGGAAGGACTCGGTCTGGATCAACCAGTATTTCACTAGCACAGACGGCAGCGATTTTCTGGCTCAGCCAGCGCCGTTCACGCTGGGCACGGCACCTCGCACCCTGGGCAAGGTGCGCGATCCGGGCGCGAACAATGCCGACCTGTCCATGTTTAAAGAGTTCGGGCTGGGTGCGATTCGCGAAGGGATGCGCCTCGAGTATCGTTTCGAGACTTTCAATACTTTCAATCATCCGCAGTTCTGCCCGCCGGACGCCACGTTTGGCGGCCCGATCTTCGGCCAGACCTTCTACACCTGCAACAGCCCGCGTGAGGTGCAAATGGCACTGAAGCTTTACTTTTAGCGAGCCCTTGGCCAGGGGATGAAGTGTGCGTTGCGACGGGAACTGCGGGAGATCCTCAGCTTTGTGGTGGCGGACGCGGGCTTCTGAAGTTCATCGGCACTTGAAGGTAATGGCGGTAATAGGATCCCTCCTTCTCCGCCATTATTTTTGTAATTTATTCGCCTTGCAAATCGATGACAGCGAGCCCTGCAAGTCCAAGTCCGGCTTGCACTAATGCAAAATGCTTGGGCGAGCTGCAAAATGCAGTGGGCTTAATAGCTTTTCCTGCCTGATCTTTTCGTGTAAGTCCTTGCCCTGCAATAAGTCACGTCCCAAATCGAATTTGCCCATAAAGTGCACTGCGTAAGGACGCAAGCAGGCGCTGAAGAAGCGCCGAACGGCCCGAGCGGCGGGCTCGAACCCAAGAGGAGGTTCTATGTCGATTTTGTTTGTACTGCTGATGTTCCTGCTGATCATAAGCGTCAGATATTTCATCGAACCGAAAGCGCGACCTGGGCTGGAGCCCGAAATCGTAGCCAAACCGCAAGCCCCGCGCGTCAAACGTGAGTATGGGTTTGAGATCCCACAGGATTATTGCTTTCATCTGGGACACACCTGGGTAATGAAGGAAGGCGCCGACGATGCGCGGGTTGGGGTGGATAAGTTCGTCACCAATCTGATGGGAAAGATCGATCACATTGACATATGCGGAGCCAACCGCTGGGTTCGTCAGGGACAGAAGATCGTAACGCTAAGCGGCGGCGGCACCAGCGTGGATCTGCTTTCCCCCGTTGAAGGCGTAGTTACGGCAATCAACGACGACGTGTTGCGAGATCCGACCCTGGTCACGAACGACCCTTACGAGAACGGTTGGATCGCGCTGGTGAAGTCTCCGGACCTCAAAGTCAATCAGAGAAATCTGATCCAGGGTTCGATGGTGGCGCCCTGGATGCAAAACAACGTAGCTCGGCTCAGTGCGATGTTATCGCCCTCGCCGGCACTGGCCCAGGATGGCGGCGCCCCGATCAGTGGTTTGCTTCCGCAGCTTGCTCCGGAGTTGCGGCAGAAAGTGGTGAAAGAGTTCTTCTTGTCGTAACTGGGCTCTGCCACGGAAAGGAGAAAAGTCATGGCAACCACTAAAGCAATCCTGGTCGATATCACCAAGTGCATCGGATGCCGGAGTTGCGAGCAAGCTTGCAAACAAATTCACGGATTTCCCATGGATTCTGAGGCCAAGCTTTCACCCACCGCGCTCACGGTAGTGGAGAACCACGGCGATCGCTACGTGCGGCGCATGTGCATGCACTGCCAGGAGCCGGCCTGCGCCTCAGCGTGCCTGGTAGGCGCGCTCAAGAAGACGGATGCCGGCCCGGTCACTTATGACGGGTCAAAATGCATCGGTTGCCGCTACTGTCTGGTGGCGTGTCCGTTCAGCGTGCCGCGTTACGAGTGGACGAAGCTCATCCCTTACGTGAAGAAGTGCGATATGTGCGCCGGACGCCAGGCGAAGGGCCAACTGCCTGCGTGCGTGGAGGCTTGTCCCGTGCAGGCTTCGATCGCCGGCGATCGCGACGAAATCCTGGAAGAGGCGCTGCGCCGCATCCTCAGTAGCGATTCGAAATATGTGAAGCACATTTACGGCAGCGAGGAAGCCGGCGGGACCTCCGTCTTCTTCATCTCCGACGTGCCTTTCGAGAAGCTGGGTTTTGTCGCTGCGCCCAAACAGTCGATGCCGGTACTGACCGCGAGTGCATTGGGCGACGGGCCCACGGTGATCCTGGTCGGTGGCACTCTGCTTGCCGGCCTCTATTGGATCACGCAACGCCGGGCCCTGGTCGCTCTGGCCGAAGCCAACGAGAAATCTGCAAAGGGAAGGAATTGAGCCATGACTGCCATACGATTTCCAAAAATCAGTTTCTGGCGCACCATCGTGGCGTTGATTTTCGCCGCTGGCATCTATTCGATGTATGCCCGGTTCGCGCTCGGCTTCAAAGCCGCCACCAACCTTACTGATCCCCAGCCTTGGGGGCTATGGGTCGGGTTGGGGACACTGTGTGGCGTCGGGTTGTCGGCTGGCGGGTTTGCCATCGCGGCGGCTGTATATCTCTTGGGTCTCGAGCGCTACCGGCCCATCCTGCGTACCGCCGTGCTCATCTCGTTCCTGGGATATTGCACGGTGTGCGTGGGCATGTTGTACGAACTCGGAATTCCCTGGAGAATCTGGCACCCGATTGTGATGTGGAACCGGCACTCGGTGTTGTTCGAGGTGTCTTGGTGCGTGATGCTCTACACCACAGTGCTGGCGCTGGAGTTCTCACCGGCGCTGGTGGAAAAGATCCCCTTTGTCCGGCTGCGCGAGCTCTATCTGCGCTGGCACCACAGTATCCTGATCGCCCTGGTGCTCGCTGGCACACTGCTCTCGTCGATGCACCAATCGTTTCTCGGCGGACTTTACTTAATCACCAAAGGCCGGCTGGATCCGCTCTGGTACACACCTTACCTGACCACGATGTTTTATCTTTCCGCAATCCCAGCCGGATTAGCCGTAACCATTATGGCAATTTACCTCTGTGTACGCTCGCTCAATGCTCGGGTCGATATGAACATCCTGAGCGATGTGAGCCGGGTGATTGGGCCGCTGCTGTTAATCTACGGCGTGTTTCGGGCAGTCGATCTGATCAACCGCGATGCGCTTCGATATCTATGGATGTGGCGCGAGGCAACCCTCTTGTTCTGGCTGGAGATCGCCTTGCTGGTGATTGTGCCTTTGGTACTGCTGAATATGAAAGGCGTGCGCGAAAATCCCCAGTATCTGTACTGGACCTGCGCTGTGATCGTGATGGGATTTATGGCGAATCGGTTGAACGTCTCCGTTACCGCACTCCAGACCAGTTCCGCTGCGTACTATGTGCCGAAATGGACAGAGTTCGCGGCTACGTTTGCAACCATCGCAGCGGCCGTAGTGGCGTTCCGCTACGCCGTAATCTATTTGGACATTTTGCCCAAGAACCCGCCGCGGGAGCGATGGATGGTTCCAGGTGCTCCCGCCCAAGCGTAAACTCCAGAGCTTTACCTGAAGCCCCGGGCGAAGAGTCCGGGGTTTTTCACTTAGCCGGGAAGAATACTCAGTTTACTGCTTGACAGACTAAGCGGCGCCGCCGCTTATTGCGACATACTGCTGGAAACCGTAGAGAACACATTATTCGCATTCCCGCCGATCAGCCGCACGGTTCCAATGACGATCACCAGGATCACCGCCAGCATCACCGCATACTCGGCGATGTCTTGACCCTGCTCGTTTCGCCACAATTTTCTCGCCAGATCCTTTGCTTTCATGCACCCTCCTCCAAATGTGCAGACTATTCTGAAATTACACCGGATAATCCGAAAACTCGGTACATAACCAAAGTAATATCTCGGGGCTTCGCCGAGCCTGGGGGCGGTAGTGCCCGGCGGCTACTGTTACTGCCAGATCCAGGTATTCCGAGCTTCTTTTGTCCGCCCAAGTCGCTGAAACGAAAAAAGCAAGAAAGCAAGAAGGGGCACATTAGTTACCTTGCCGCCCGCCCTTTCTTTCAGGCATGCTCGGAAAAATGTGGGAAATCAAACAGCTTGCGGGCTTGGACTCGACCGACAGAACGCCGGAGGCGATTTGCGCCTGCGTGGCCAACATATTCCAAGTAAGAAAAACAGAGGTTGCGCTGATGGAGCTCAGCGGAAGCCTGCTGAACTTCCTCTACCCTGCGGAGCTGAAAACGGTGGGAGCGATCCCTCTTTCCAGTTCGGCGGTAGCAGCCCGCACGGCGCAGACCAAGCGGGCGGAGCTCTTCAATGGCTTCACGCAAGTCAAGCACTTCAGCGTTTTTGAACTGGTCAAACTGGGCCGTAGCGGACTGGACGAGCAGGTAATTCAGAAGCTCATGTCTGCGCCCGTCCTGGCCAGAAATGGAGAAGTGATTGGTGTGATTCAAGTCTCCCGCAAGGCCCCGCGCCCCGCCGCAGCTGGACCGGACTTCGCTCCCGACGATCTGCGGAAACTGGAATCCGTCGCTCGCTTCGTGGGAAGACTGATGGTCAGGGGCACAGGCATTGCGCAAACTCAGGCTGGATGGACTTGCGGATAGTTTCGTAACATCGCCTCTCTGGCAATGCCGGCAGTGTCTATTTGCAGCCGCAACGCTCACCGGTTGGTTATGCGAGATGAGTTCTAGTCCAGCGCCTTTCCCTTGAGACGGCGCAGTAATGAAGTGGGATGAATGCCGAGAATCCGAGCCGCCTGCGTTTTATTGTTGCCGGTGGCCGCCAGCACCTGTTCGATGTAGTTATCTTCCAGCGCGCGCAGAGTAAGGAACTGGTCTCCAGTCGGAGAGATGTTTTCCTCGGAGAATGCCTCGCCGGCTCTTTTCTCAGAATGCTGGTCGCGAATTTCTTCCGGAAGATGGCCAGCTTCAATCTCTCCTTGCGGGCTGAGAATCATGGTGCGCTCGATCACATTCCTCAATTCGCGTATGTTGCCTGGCCAGGAATACTGCCCCAGCAGGTCGGCGGCGGCCGGAGTGAATCCGGTAAAGCTCTTTTTCAACTCGCGGTTGAACTGCTGCAGAATTTCGAGCGCCAGAGGCACGATATCCTCCTTGCGATCGCGCAGCGAAGGAATATACAGCTGCACCACGTTCACGCGGTAGTAAAGGTCCTCCCGGAATCGCCCCTGGCTGACGGCATTTTTTAGCTGGTCGTTCGTAGCCGCGATCAAGCGGATATCAACTTTAATGGTGTGCGTCCCCCCGAGCCGCATGAAGGTCCCTTCCTCAAGCACCCGCAGGATCTTGGCTTGCACGCTGGCGGACATGTTGCCGATTTCATCCAGAAAAACCGTGCCGCCGCTGGCCCGCTCCAGCAGACCCTCCTTGCGGCGGCGAGCGTCGGTGAAAGCCCCAGGTTCGTAGCCGAAGAGCTCGCTCTCCAACAGCGCATCGGGAAGGGCGGCGCAGTTGATTTCCACCAATGGCATGGCGGTGCGAGGACTGGCGTAGTGGATTGCTTTCGCGAGCAGGCCTTTGCCGGTGCCGCTCTCCCCCTGCACCAGAATCGTGGTATGGTCGGATTCGGCGGCCTTGCGGGCCATCTCCAACATCCTGATCGTGGCCGGATTGTGAGTGACAATGCGCCCGAAGTCGTAGCGCCCCCTTTCCGATTCCACCGAATCGCGCACCCGCACTCGTAAAGCGAGCACCTCGGCGGCGCGATGCAGGGTGGTCATCATGTCGTCCAGGGGAAAGGGCTTCACCAGATAGTCAAAGGCGCCCAGCTTCATGGCTTCGACGGCGCGCTCCACCAGATGATAGGCGCTCATCATGATCACGATCGCAGTCGGGTTCGCCTGTTTGATCTGGCGCAGCACTTCCACCCCATCGATGCCGGGAAGGACGATGTCCAGCAAAATGAGGTCCGGTTTCTCCTCGTGAAAGAGTTTCAGGCCATCCTCGCCGGAGAGAGCCGTGAATACCTCAAATCCATCCTGGCGCAAGCCGCGCGAGATGGTACGGAGCGTGAGCTCTTCGTCATCGATGAGAAGGGCGGAGTAAGGCATTTTATTTCACTAAGCAGCAGCCCGATCTGTGGTTACTCTGGTGGTCTTATCCGTGTTGCTGAGCTGCGAGCTTCGGGCCGCGAGCTTCGAGCAACCCGGATGCACTGCAGATCGCAACTCCTAGCTCGTAGCTTATCTCAAACCACGATTTCGGTTTGTTCTTTGACTTTGTGTGACTCCTCCTGCCGGATGGGCAGCGTGATAGTTACGGTAGTCCCTTGGTTCAGTGCGCTGTCGATTCGAATCTCACCCTTGTTTCTTCGCACGTATGTGGCACTGATGCTGAGGCCAAGGCCCGTGCCTCTGCCAGGCTTGGTCGTGAAAAAAGGTTCAAAGACGTGCGGCAGAATATCGGGCGGGATGCCGCAACCGGTGTCGCCGACGCGAATCTCGATGCTTTCCGCGGCGGTGAGCTGGTTGGCGGCGAGCTTGCTGGCGGAAATCGTAATTCGCCCGCCGTCCGGCGTCGCTTCGGCCGCATTGATCAGCAAGTTCATCAGTACCTGCGAAAGCTGGTTGGAGTCAACCAAAATGTGGGGCAAATCTTCGGGAACCTGGTTCTCCGCCCGTTTGCCGCGGAGCGCCGGCTGCCCTTCGAGAAAGCTGAGCGTATCGGTAACCAGGCGATGCAGGCTGAGGTTGCTCAACACCAGAGGGCCAGGGCGGGCGTAATTGACGAGTCCGCGTAAGGTGGCGGCAATACGCTTGGTTCCGGCAATGCACTGTTCGATTTCCCAGCGCTGGTCGGGATCGTGGGCGCTCTTCAATTCCAGTTCCAGGTGCGACAGGATGCCGAGCAGTGGATTATTGATCCCGTGTGCCGCGCCCAGGGCCAGTTGTGCCAGCGTGGAGTATTTTTCGTACTCCGCGAGCTGCGCCTGGAACTGGAACTTCTCCTTGTTCAACTCACTATCTTCGTGCAGGCGGCGAAAGACCTCTGCCTGCGCCTGATTACGCTCACGCTCCAGCTGTTGCTTCAGTTCGGCTGCTTGCTTCAGGGCTTCGCAAGCTCGTTCCCATTCCCGGCGCTGCAGCCGCCACACCATGAACATCACCACCAGGGCGACGAAATCGAGCGGAAGAAGATAGCGCGACATGGCCAATTCGATATTGTTTCTTGATGTTTCGAAGACCGGCAAAAGGCTGCCGAACACGTCCCAAAAAGCTCGCGCCTCTGTCCAGAGCGGATGCATCCTCATATACCATGAAACGGATCCTCTCAGGATGCAGTGATGGGGGTCACTACCGTGCGTGTGAAGGAGAGCGTAGGCGAACGTTATAGATTGATTATCAATGACTTACGGTGTAGTCCGTGCGCTCCAAGCCATTGCAAGCACGGAAAGCGGGGAAACCGTATGGCAGAACGCAACCGGGCAGGCTGCCGGAAGGACTGGTCGCGGAAGGCGGAAGAAGGGGAAGCCGACGGATTTCTGCTGCGAACCGCTGGCGCCTGAGATGGTGGGCCCATCGCGAGCTTTCGGCAGCGACTGCAGTTACTGTATAATTCTGGCGAAACGGCGCCGCATCGCTGGTGAAGTGTCTGCTTTTTCGAGGTGAAGTTGAAATGGCGAATAGGAATCCACTAGAACTTGAAGAAGACAAGCGGCGGCCTGAGAAAATGCCGGCCAGGAAACCCTACACGAAGCCTGCGTTCCGGTTCGAGCGTGTGTTTGAGACGCAGGCGCTGAGTTGCGGAAAACTCGATACCCAAACGCAGTGTCACCTGAACCGCAAGACCTCCTAATCCCACCCGCTAGTCCCTCGATCTGACCGAGCCAGCGCTGGACGGGCCGAATGCTGTGCCAGCCTAACGGAGGACCGGCCGAACGCTAATCGGCAGTCCCGAGGCGCACCGCCCCGCTCGCTACTTGAGGCCGCCCTGCGTCAGCTTTACGGCGCAAAAGTGGTTGGCACCACAGGTGGCGATAGTGGAGTTCGCAAAGAGGGTCGAGAAGTAGATGCTCTCCGCCTGGACCGTCCCACTGGCATTGTTGTCTATGGCGAAGCCAGTCGTGCCGCCAAAGTAGGACGGGGTGGTAAAAGCCGTGGGCACGGGCATGGTGCCGCCGCTGCCGCTGGTGTTAGTGAGTTGGGTGGTGACGTCCCACATCGTGACCACGTTGGCTCCGTCGGCCTCGTTAGGGTCTCCCATGCCGACGAAGATGCGGTCCGTGCTTCCATCAAAAAACTCGGTGATCGGCGAACAGATTCCCTCGCCGCCGCCCGGGTTTACATTTGTGTTATAGGACATGGCGGGGGTCGTATTCGCCAAACCGGTGCTGGGGTCAAAACTAATCGCGAAGAGATCCTGCGCGACCGGATTCGTCAAGTCCGTGCCGCAACTGTACACGGTGGACGCAGCGTTGGCCGGCCCATTGGTGAGATAGTTATTATCGAAGGTTCCGTAGTACAGGATCGGATAGCCGAAGCTACTGGCTGGACCGAGAGGAACGACGACAGCAGAAGCAGAAGCCAGGCTGGTGGGCAACTGCGTCATGGAAGTGTTGCCGTTATTGTCATCGGCGGAGAACATGTAGACGTAGCCGTTGAAAGCGTCCAGCAGCGGCCCCGGACCGGAGAGGGGTCCGACCGCGTACGGATAGGACGCCGCGAGGGTGTAGCTTGTCGGCCCCACGGTATAGGCGTAGAGGGTCTGGGAGTCGGAGACGAAAACCTCGCCGAGCAGGGAATCGTACACTGCGCCACTCATGGACGGTGCATCCGTATTGACGGGGATACAGAAGTCGAAGGTGGGAGTGCCATTGAAGATGCCGCTGATATGGTAAAGAATTCCATTGTCGGCGCTGACGTAGCCGCTATCGCTTGGATAGTCAACGTATAGGTCGGAACTGGTGTTGGTATTAGTACTCGCCAAACATCCGGACAACGTTGTAAGGCTGGTGTAGTCGATGGCAACGTCGCTGGAACCGCCGCTTCCGATCGCGACGGAGCCGCCGGTAGCATTGGTTCCTTGTCCAGCTACAAATGTGCTGACGTGGAGAATTGCGATATCACTTGAGGTATTCTCGAGCCACGCGACCTTTGTCCCGTCGAGCGACAGTACGGGCGACAGTTCCGAGGGGCCCGACCCGATCGCGTAAGAAAATAGAAACGTGGGAGCCTTTCCGCAGATTCCGGTGGGGTTGGTGCCCGAGTAGAGATTCGTCAAACCGATCAGATTGGCCTGGCTGCCCACTTTCGGAGTCGCCTCAATCGTATACACGACAAAGTCGCTGCAACTGGGCGTTGCGCCCGTGTCAAAGGTGTATTTTGCCGGGCTTTCGCCAACCGCCATGCCAGCGAAGTGACCGAGGGAGACGGCCCAGTCACGCTTGGAGTGTTTGTTCTTCCGCTTCTCGGGGCTGTCTTCGTTCAACCCAGCTTGGCTCAACCCGTTACTAGCCGGTTGTCCGGCCTGGTTCGAGTGCTCCCTCATGTTATGCAGAAGAACGCTATTCAGGAAGCGCGGGTCGTCGCGGACCTTCACCATGTCTTCAAACGAGCCGTTGCGGGTGTAGATGACGTGCTGGGTGCTCCAATCCTCCGGGATGCCAGAATGCGGCATGGACGGAGCAGGAATGGGGAGCGCAGCTTGCGCGTGCATATTCCGCACACACATGCCTGTCACCATCAACAGCGCACCGGCGCAGATAACGACTCTCTGCACAAAGCGTAAGACACGGCCCATGGGTTCCATCCCTCGAAGAGAATGTCTGCTTTGCGCCCATTATACGCAAGAGGCTTTGCCGCCAGCTAGTGACCCTTCGGTACCCTGTCAAAACTGCAGAGAGCCCCCTGGTAAACCTGCTCTTTGCCGTTCCCCTGCCACCGGCTGTTCCCAGGCGTTACTGTTTAATGCTGGTCAGCAGCTTGCTTTCGTCTGGCGTCGCAGGCTCGAATCTTCCCCCGAGGTATTTCGCCAGGAATTCCTCCGTGGCGGCATTGAAGGCCATGTTGTTGGCCGGCCGCGCAAAGCCGTGCCCTTCGTCGGGGAACACGTAATACTGCACCGGCTTATTGTTCTTGCGCATGGCAGCGACAATCTGATCGCTCTCCGCTTTGTTTACGCGAGGATCGTTGGCGCCCTGGCCAATCAGCAGCGGAGCCTTGATCTGGTCCGCCTTGAACAACGGCGATTGTTGCTTTAGTACTTCTTCCGAATCGCCCATGCGCTTGTGGAAAGTGGCCAGGAACGTTGACCAGTACGGTGGAATGGACTTCAGCAGGGTATTCAGGTTGGAAGGACCGACAATGTCCACGCCGCAGGCGAACGCCTCCGGTGAGAACGCCACTCCCGCCAGCGTCGCATAACCTCCATAGCTGCCGCCCATGATGCAGACCTTTGCCGGATCTGCGATGCCCTGTTTCACTGCCCAGTCTTTGCCATCGAGCAGGTCGGTATGCATCGTACCCGCCCATTGGCGATCGCCGGCGTTCACATACTGCTTGCCGTAGCCAGTCGATCCCCGGAAATTAATTTGCAATACCGCATAGCCCCGATTCGACAGCCATTGCGCGTAACGGTTGTAGCCCCACTCGTCTCGGCCCCACGGCCCGCCATGCACAAACTCCACCATCGGCAGGCTCTTCGGTTCCACCCCCGCTGGTGTAGTCAGATAACCGTACAGCTTCATGCCATCGCGGGCCGTGAACTCGATGGGTTTCATCGCCGAAAGTTTGTATTTTTCAAGTTGCGGCCGATTACTGAATAGCAGCGTGGCCCGCTTCGTCGCCCGATCATAGACATACCAGTACTCTGGCGCATCATCGCTGACAAAACCGGCAATCCACTTGTTGTCATCCAGGTCTGGTGAGATGGTCGCTATGTCGCCACTGCGCACCTTCTTTAGCGCCTCGAAATCCGCCTTCACCTTCGGATCGATAAACACATATTCCGTGCGCTGTTTGGAATAGCTGACAGCTTCCAGAGCATTCGTTTTGGGATTGTTGATCGTGCTGCTGACGTTGAACTGCGGATCTTCCGTTATGACCTTGCGTTTGCCGGTAGCGATGTCAATCTCGAGCAGGCGAGCCGCGTTCACGTCGAGACTGGTCGTAACCCACAGCGACTTGTTGTCCGGCGTGAATCCGTTAACCCCTCCGAAGGTCTCATCCGCGCCCCATCGGATCAGTTCGCGCCAGGGTGACTTGCTGTCATCGCGCACGCGGACAATGGTGCCCCCATCGGGCGTTTGGGCTTGTGCGCCCCGGATCTGCAGCGCAGTGTCCGCTTGCCAGCTCTGAACGTCTCCCGGATTCTCGGTATCGAGCTCAACCTTCCCGCTGTTCAGATCGATGCTATGGACGTCAAACAGCTTCGGGTCGCGCTGGTTCATTTGCACCAGGATCGTATCCGGAAACTTCCACTCGTAGGCCACGATATCGACGCGAACCTTGTCGAACGGCGTCAGATCTTTTGTTTGCTTGGAAGCAATATCGGTCTGGTAGAGCCGCCAGTTCTCGTCCCCGCCAAGGTCTTGGGTGTAGAGAATGTGCCGATTGTCGTATTGCCAGAGAAAATTGCGGATGCCGCGATGCTTGTCGGCAGTCACGGCACGGTCATCGGCTTTCCCGAGAGTGCGAATCCACACATTCAGCACGCCATCCACGGGCGCGAGATATCCGAGCTGCGTGCCATCCGGCGAAATCTGCGGGTCAGCGCGTTCCGGATTTCCAAATAGCACCTCGCGGGGAATCAGTAGCGTGGTGAACTTCTCCTGGGCGGCCACAGAAGCAAAAAAGAATCCTGCCAATGCCAGAACGGCAAAAGCACGTTTAAGCAGACGCATAAGCCCTCCAGATTTGAACACCATGTTTAGGCAACCTGTTCGCACAACATGATAGTCCCGAGCCCCCGAATGTAAAACCACCGGGGTCACCGATCCAAGATCGCACCATTTGCTGCCTGCGTCACGATCGATGTTTAATGTCCCATGCACTGGATCGAAGCTGGGATTCTCTCTCTGACTCTGCTGGCAATGATAGCGCTGTTGCTCGTGCTGCTTCATCGCACGCGCCTCGGTTCACTTCTGCACGAGCATATCGCCGACCGTCCGCGCCGCCGGCTGTTCCTCGCATCGGTCAGCTTCTTCCTGACATTTGCCATTGTGCGGGGCATGGTTTTTTGCATCCGGCGCCAGATTCCGCCTTTTCACTACATCATCATGAACGGTCGCCACATCCACCACCTGGTGCCCGGAATTCTGATTCTGCTGGCCGTAGGTTTTGGCTGGCTGTGTGAATTCGGCACGGGCAGCGATTCGTCGTCCCTTTTTGCCAGCCATTTGATGTCGCTGCTTTACGGAGTGGGCGCGGCGCTGACGCTCGATGAGTTCGCCCTCTGGCTCAACCTGAAGGACGTTTACTTCGCGCGCGAGGGACGGTCCAGCCTCGACGCCGTCGTCCTGTTCGGCTCGCTCCTCGCCATTGGGGGATGGGGCGCGCCGCTGTTCGCCGCCCTGGCAAAACGCATGACCAAGCGGAGTGGCTAGCCGCAACGGGAAGACGCTGGGTCAAGCTGGGAAATAAGCTTGCCCCGTCTCTGCGGGAAATTAGACGCCCCTGGGGCATAGGCGTCGAATCCCTCCTATGCGTTAAAATCCCCCAAGAGCTACCCCCGTGCGTCGTCGCGACTTCAATCTCGGTATTCTCAAATTATCCGCTGCGGCGCTCGTGGCCCCGCGCCTGTTCGCTCAACCGCTGGACTCGCCCGGCACTCCCCCTGCCATCGCCACTCTCTACCAGAACGCCATCGTCATCGATTCCCTCTGCGCCCCGCTGGTCGATATGGACGCGCCACCCACCGCCGACACGCTCCGAGCCGTGCGGCAATCCGGCATCACCGCCATCAACTTCACCATCTCGGACCCGACCTTCGAGGGCACGGTCGGCAATATCGCAACCCTCGAAGCCTCCGTCGAGCAGCATCCCGAAGCGTTCCTAATCGTGCGCCGGCATTCCGACATCGCCCGTGCCAAGCGCGAAAACAAGATCGGAATCATGCCTGGTTTCCAATACACCGCGTTTCTCGAGGAAAATCCCGACCGCATCGAACTCTTTCGCCGCTTCAGCGTGCGTATCATGCAGCTCACCTACAACAATCGCAGCATCTTCGGCGACGGTTGCCTCGAACCCGGCAACGCCGGCCTCAGCAAAGCCGGCATCGCCGCCGTCAAGAAAATGAACGACCTCGGAGTCGCCCTCGACCTCAGTCACAGCGGATACCGCACCACCTCCGACGGCATCGCCGAATCCGCCAAGCCGGTCCTGATCTCGCATTCCGGATGCGCCGCCGTCTATCCTCATCCTCGCAGCAAGCCCGACGAAATTCTCAAGTCGCTCGCCGATCGCGGCGGCTATTTCGGCGTCTACCTCATGCCCTACGTCGTCGCTTCGCCCACCGTGCCCACTCGCGAACATGTGCTCGATCACGTCGTACACGCCATCAACGTATGCGGAGCCGATCATGTAGGCATCGGATCCGACGGCTCAATCCAGAAAACCGTCCTGACCACCGAACAGATCGCCGCTTTCGATCAGGACATTGCGCGCCGCAAGAAACTCGGCATCGGCGCCCCCGGCGAAGATCGTTATCCCTACGTGCCCGACCTCAACGGCCCCGATCACATGGAAATCATCGCCACCGAACTAGCCAAACGCGGCCAGCCCGCCGTCGGTGGTCGAGAAAGTCCTGGGAGCAAACTTCCAGCGAGTAATCGGCGAAATCTGGGGCACGAGTTAGACCTTTCATGACAAAGGCTGCTGAGAGGGTGCCCTGTTGAGAGGCTGCCCTTGACACAGAACAGGTCGAACTGTACAGTTCGAATCATTGAACTGGAGAGTCTCGGCATGCTCAGAACCGGCAAGAATGACGGCATCGTCGTTTCCGCGCTGTACGCCCGCGCCAATTTTGGCGAGATGTTGCGCCGTGTGGCGGACGAGCGCCGGTCGCTTGTCATCGAAAAGCGCGGCACACCCAAGGCGGTGCTGCTGAGTATCCGCAACTATGTGCGGCTCGCCGCCCCCGAGCCGGAAGTGCTCAGGTTGATCGGAGAAGAGTCTCAGCGCAAGCGCACGGACCGGTTCAGCTCGCGCCGGATCGACCAGGTCATCAAGGCTGCCCGCGCGCAAAAACTGAAGCGTCGTTGACCTGCACTGCGATGATCCCGCTTAGGCTCGTAATTGACACCAATATCGTGGTCTCGGCTGCCCTGAAACCGGACGGACTCCAGCGCACCGTGCTCCTGCTTGCGATCGCCAAACCCGCCCGGCTGTACGTCACCCAGGACGTTCTCACGGAATACCGTGAGGTCCTCGCGCGCCGGGAATTCAAAATCCGCAGGGGCCTTCGGCAGCAACTTCTCCAGCTCATAAAGAACCATGCGCAACTCGTTACCCCCGCGCGTCCGGTCCAGGTCGCGAAAGATCCCGACGACAACAAATTCCTTGCATGCGCGGACGCCGCCCGCGCCGACTACCTCGTAACCGGCAACCAGCGGCATTTTCCGAAGTTCTGGAAACAGACCAAGGTAGTCACGTCCCGCGAATTCATCGGCATCGTAGCGCCGCACTTTATCCCGTAACGGGCGCTCTTGGAGTTGTCAAACTCCGCGATGCGCTCCCTGTGTGACCACCGTCACTGCAAGCGGCGTGCCCCTGCGTAAATTCATAGGCATGAACGCATCCATCAAGAACGATCGCATAGAGTGGTTGCAAGGGCCTTCGGCAGATGGCGCCGTGAAGTGCCCAGCCGTTCCAGCAGAACGCAAGAACCCCTGGCGGCTGATCCTCCTGGGAGCGCCGGGCGTGGGCAAAGGCACGCAAGCCGAGCTCCTAACCGAGCGTCTGGGCGCGTGCCATCTCTCAACCGGAGACGTTTTCCGAGCCGCCGGCAAGCGCAAAGACTGCGATCAATCGCCCGCGATGAAGGCGGCAATGGAGTATATGCGCCGTGGCGAACTCGTCCCCGACTCCACCGTATGGGAGATGGTGCGCGAGCGCAGCCATTGCATCGTCGATTGCGGCGGCTTCATCCTCGACGGATTTCCGCGCACCATCGGCCAAGCCGAGTCCCTAAGAGAGCTCATGGAAAGTGCCAAGCTTGCGCTCAGCGCCGTCATCAACTACGAACTGCCGCTGGACGAGATTGTCCAACGCCTGAGCGGCCGCCGCACCTGCGAAAAATGCAAGTCGGTTTTCCACGTTACAGAACGCCCGCCGAAAGTCGAGGCCGTCTGCGATCGCTGCGGCGGACGCCTCTTTCAGCGCGAAGACGACCGCCCCGAGTCCGTCACCGTGCGCCTGGAAGCCTACGAACGAAGCACATCGCCACTAATCCAGTTCTACAAAAATCTCGGCCTGCTCATGCCAATCGTAGCCAAGGGCTCTCCCGAAGAAATCCTGGCGCGCACGATGGATCAGCTGGATAAGCTAGAGGCGCGGCCCTAGTTGACACCATCAGCTATAATAAGTATTAGCAAGAGCCCAACGGGGCAACAGCCATAATTAGCCCTAAGTTCTTTGAAATATATACTTTGTGCGACTTAGTAAGTTGTAACTCCTTTGTTTTCAGGAACCAGCGCAATTTCACCTCGAAGAATGGCCTGTAACTGCAATGTTGTCAAGACTTTACCTATAAGTCCACTGGAATCAAGACTTTGGACCAAGGACAGCACCTAACTCCATGATTCCAATAGACCGGGGGAGGGGGGAGGGGGGGTACCCAGTACCAAATAGTAAATAGTCGCAAAAACCAGCGACGTCCACGAACCAAGGGAGGCAAACTCGAAGCGAAGAGCCGTGAGCCACGAGATCAACCCCATCTGAGAACTGAGAACAGTCACCGTGAATCCGATTTCCAGAAGAGCATCCGCGCATTCGAACGCCGAAGCGCAACAACGTCTTGCTTATTTCAACCAGCGCCGCGACGAGATTGTCTCGACCATTCGCGAGCTGGTCGAAATCGAATCTCCCAGCGACAACAAAGCCGCCGCGGACCGCGTTGCCGAGGCCGTCGCGCACAAATTCTCCCAGCTCGGCGGTAAGGTACGCATCCATCCAGCGAAAGACTTTGGCAATCACCTGCAGGTCGATTTCGCTGGCGATTCCGACGCCAAGCCGGTGCTGCTGCTCGGCCATTACGACACCGTCTATCCGCTGGGCACGCTTGCCACCATGCCCTGCCGCGTCGTGGACAACAAACTAACTGGGCCCGGCGTCCTCGATATGAAATCCGGCATCGCCCTGATGCTGCACGCGCTCGCCGCGCTGCAAGATTGGCATAACAGAAGACTGCCACGGCGGATTGCCGCGCCCCGTGACCGTGCTCCTGGTTTCTGACGAGGAAGTAGGCAGCGACTCGTCGCGTGCGATCACCGAGTCGCTGGCGAAAGAAAGCTGCGGCCGTGCTCGTGCTCGAGCCTTCCTATGGACTCAAGGGCGCCGTGAAAACCGCGCGCAAAGGAGTAGGCGAATACCTCGTCAGAGTTACTGGCAAGGCTTCTCATGCCGGCCTCGATTTCCAGAAAGGCGTAAACGCGATTCTTGAGTTGGCGCGTCAGATCGAGAAAATCTCCAGCTTCACTGAACTGAAGAAGGGCTTGACGGTAAATGTCGGAATCGTAAGCGGCGGATCGCGAACCAATGTGGTTCCGGCCGAAGCGGCGGCGCAGGTCGATGTTCGCATCGCGCGCATAAAAGACGCGGCTGGGATCGATAAGAAGATACGCAGCCTGCGTCCCTTCAATCGCAAATGCAAAATCGAGATCACCGGAGGCATCAATCGCCCGCCGATGGAACGTACTGCCGGCGTGGCAGCCTTGTACGCGCAAGCCGCGGCCATCGCGTGCGACTTGGGATGGAAGCTGGGCGAGGCTGCGGTCGGCGGCGGCTCCGATGGCAATTTCACCGCGAGTCTGGGGATTCCAACCCTCGACGGCCTCGGCGCCGTGGGCGACGGAGCGCACGCCCCGCACGAGCACATCCTGATCTCGGAGTTGCCGCGCCGCGCGGCGCTCCTTGCCGGCCTGATCGAAGCGGTGTGACCGAATCACACTCTCCTGTGACGGGCAACACAGGCGCTTTTGACCGGAGGGTCCACACTAACCTAGAATTGAGTTGGGGTCGGGGTTTGCTCTCCTGTATAGGAGTGCGAAACTGGAGGATTTATGGGTGAGGGGCTGTTCCAGCCGTTTCATATTCTGTTGATTATTGGCATCGCGCTGCTGCTTTTCGGGCCGAGTAAGTTTGCCGACTTGGGCAAAGGGCTGGGGGAAGGCATCCGCAATTTCAAGTCCGCGGTAAAAGAGCCCGCGAAAAGACGAACAGAGGAAACCGCATAGCAGGCGACTCAGTCCGCCTCAGCCAGCTTAAGGCTGCGGGTCTCAGTCTGAGATCTGAACTGAACAGCCAGCGTGCTCGCGCAACATTCGAAAGACCAGAGCTACCGGCAGTCCCACCACGTTGCTGTAATCCCCTTCGATGCGCGGAATCCAGCGGGAAGCGATGCCTTGAATCGCGTAGGCTCCCGCTTTGTCCATAGGCTCGCCGCTGGCGACGTAGTCGGCGATCTCCTGGTCCGTGATTTCGCTCACGGTAACAAGCGTCGTTTCACTGGCCACTGACGCACTGGCCACTGACCACTAAACATACTCCCGTAATCACCTGATGCTCGCGTCCGGAAAGCAGGCGCAACATGCGCGCGGCGTCGGCGGCATCGGTGGGCTTGCCGAGAATTCGCCATCGACGACAACCACGGTGTCGGCTCCGAGCACGCAATCATGCGGATGCTGGCGCGCTACAGCTAGCGCCTTGTCACGCGCCAAACGTTTGGCACAATCCTTTGCGGCTTCTCCGGGCAACTGATCTTCCGCGATATGCGCGGGCTGCACTTCGAAAGCGATGCCTGCGTTACGCAGTAATTCTTGGCGTCGCGGAGAGGCGGAAGCGAGAACTAACATGGGAACCATTCTAGAGTGAATCCAGAATTGCTGTGACCACGGAAAGCTACCGAACTGCGCTCGGCTGGACGGGCGAGGACGCCCGTCGCTCCACAAACTCTACTCCAGCGCTTCGGGCTCGAGGGAAATGTTCTTCTCGCCTTTTTCGCGCTTTTCCCAGTATTTTTTTACCCAGGCTTCGTAGCTCTTGCCAGCGGCGGTGTCGCGTCCGGTGAAGGCGATGGCGGCGATTTCGCTGTACGGAATCGCGGGGTGCTCGTTGCTGTTGGGGAGCATCAGACGAACGACCGAGCTGTCTAGCGTCGGGCCAATGCGGCGGTCGAAGAGATATCCGGTGATCTCGGAACCGGCTTTATGTTTATTTTTGCGGGTGATGGTTACATCGCCGCGATAGTCGAATGCTTTTTCGATGACCGCCCGGATGTCGGCTTCGGTGGCGAGTTGCGGAATCCATCCCTGAAGATTTTCGCGCTCGAAACCGGGGACAACTTCGAGCGCATCCGTGGCGTGGGGCTGAGCTGGAGCCTGCGTGCCGTGGGGCAGCACAGGATCGTGCCCATGCTCGCGACCGCTCATGCGCGGCTTTCTTCGGCTTGCCGAGAAGGCGCTTCAATCTGCGCGTCTATCTGGGCGCTGATTTGGTCGTTAATTTGAACTAGCGGATTGTAGGAGTGCACCGGGCGCGTCTCGCGATCGAGATCGGCGAGCGCGTCCTGGTCGGGATAGAGCGAGAAGGTGGCCTTTACCGTGTCCGCGAATCCGCGTAGCGATCCGAAGGTATCGTCAACCGAGGAAGGTTCGTAGCCGCAATGCACCATGCAGTTGGCGCACTGCGGATTGCCCGACTCGGTACCATAACTCGCCCACTCCGTTGTTTCCATTAGTTCTTTGTAGGATTCGGCGTAGCCGTCCTGGAGCAGATAGCAGGGTTTCTGCCATCCGAAGATGTTATAGGTCGGCATGCCCCAGGGCGTGCACTTGTAGTTGCGCTTGCCCATCAGGTACTCGAGGAAGAGCGGAGATTGGTTGAAGCGCCACGTCTTCTTGCGATTCGAAAGCATGGCGCGGAACATGCGGCGAATGCGGGCGCGTCCCATGAAGTGTTTCTGATCGGGCGCCTTGTCGTAGGAATATCCGGGCGAGACCATCATGCTTTCGACGCCGACTTCCATCATCTCGTCGAAGAAGTTGCGCACGCTGTTGGGATCGGCGCCATCGAATAGAGTGGTGTTGGTGGTCACGCGAAAGCCCGCTTCGACGGCGGCGCGAATTCCGTCGAGAGCTAGTTCGTATCCACCTTCGCGGCACACGGAAAAATCGTGGTGCTCTTTCTGTCCATCCACGTGAACGGAGAAGCTCAAGTACTTGCTGGGCTTGAACAGGTGCAACTTTTCTTTCAGCAGCAGCGCGTTGGTGCAGAGATAGATATATTTTTTGCGCGCGAGCAGGCCTTCAACAATTTCGGCGATCTGCGGATGCATCAGCGGCTCGCCGCCGGGGATCGAAACCATCGGGGCTCCGCACTCATCGACCGCTTTGAGGCAATCTTCTACGGAGAGATCTTTTTTCAGGATGTGGGTCGGGTACTGGATCTTGCCGCATCCGGCACAGGCCAGGTTGCAGCGGAACAGCGGCTCGAGCATGAGCACGAGCGGATAGCGCTTGCGTCCGGCCAGCTTCTGGCGCAGAACGTAGGAAGCCACTGTCCACATCTGGGATACAGGAACTGCCATTGCCCCTCCGGGAGAATTGTTTCTATTCTACCGGATTTGGTGTCGTCGGTCGTTCGTCGTTAGTCGTTCGTCGATGGTCGTTGGCAAACCCTGAAACTGCCGGCATTTTCATGGGGAGCCTGCGCCTTGCGAGCATGAATCTTTTCGCTTGGGCACAGTTGGCGAAGATTGCCAAGGTGGGGTACCCCCTCCCCCCCTACTTTTTCGATCCATTAGAATCAGATGGTTACGGGTAAAATATTCGCGAATAAGGACTTATATGGAAAATATTCCGGAATAAGGACTTAAGTTGTCAAAGAGCGCTGAAGATGGGTTTGGGGCAGCTTCGAGGGCCGTCTGGGTTGACGGGCACACTCTTGACTGCCCCAATCAGATTTCCATTATCGCGCATGGCGGGTCGATGTCTGTGATGTGGCTCACAGATGGTTTGTGATGAAAAAATCAAAACCCCGCCCAAGCTGAGTTGGGCGGGGTAGGGTTGAAACCAACATGCGCCATTCTATAGCGCATCCAGAGTTGCTGTGACCACAGACGGCTGCCGAACTGCGCTCAGGCTTTGACGGGCGAGACGCCCGTCTCTCCACGAGCCAATATCGCGCACCTTATCTCGCAGCTTGCGGCGTTAAGGTGCGCAAGTTGACGAGCATCCTACGGAATCACTTCGAACACCTCGCCAACTCCGCCCGATCCGCCAGAAGGTCGTACCATAGAGGTTGCCCGCTCTGTCCAGGATCAGGCTGTCAGCCGGATATGCTCCGTCCGTGCCGTTGAAATTCCAGAGAATCTTCTCTTTGTAGCTGCTCTTGCCCACTGGGGCCAGTAGCTCGAAAACAGTTCCATAGCCGTAGTAGCCCGTCGTATCGCCATAAATGTTACCGGCCGCATCGAGCACAAGCCCCGCCATGGGACAGGCGCCGTCTTGGCCGCCCTTAAAGGAGTGGAGAATACTCTCCGTCCATTCTCCCTTGTTTTTTCCCTTGGTTATAGGACGCAGCTTGTAGACCGTTCCATCGCCGTAAGCGCCGCCAAAGCAGGTCGTACCGTAGACATTTCCGGCCTGGTCGAACGCGGGGGTGCCAAATGCCTCGAGGCCATCGTGATCAACGCCATCGAAGGAGTGGAGTACGGTCGGATTCCAACCACCGTTGCCGTTCGGTGACAGCTCGAATACCGACCACCCGGGCACCCATCCGGCGCCGAAGATGTTTCCGGCGGTATCCATTGTCAACCCGCCCTCAGGACTGACGCCGTAGACCACTCGGTTCGTCCAGCCGCCTCCGGACAGCCTCAGCTCGAAGACGCCTGCGGAATTTGTGCCGTAGAGATTGCCCTTCGGGTCCATGATCACGCCGGTTCCCGGATTGGCACCGTCCGCCCCGCCAGCAAAGTTGTACAGGACGGTTTCCGTCCAGCTTGTACCTGCGGGACTAAGTTCGAACACGACGCCGTCTCCGTTCGCGCCGCCGTCGGCCGCTGTCCCGTAAAGGTTTCCCATGCTGTCGAATATCACGTTACCATCTGCATACGCACCGTCCGCCCCTCCAGTGAAGCTGTAGAGCACGGTCTCGTTCCAGTCTCCGCTGCCGTTCGGCGAAAGCTCGTATACGGTTCCAGCCCCAAAAGCCCCCCCGTAGTAGGTCGTCCCATAAAGGTTGCCAGCACGGTCAAAGGTGAGGCTGGACGCCGGATAGAGGCCATCAGTGCAGTTGTACCCGAGCGGGCAGAAGGTGTAGATCACAATCTCGCCGATCGTGCCCGTAAGCGAAACCGTCTGCGGGCTGTTCGATGCATTGTCCACGAAGGTCAGGGTGCCGGTTTCCGTTCCAGGACCAGCAGGAGTGAATGTGATATAGACATTGCAATGTGTTCCAGGTTTAACCCCGTTTGCGCATTGATTTTTGCCGATGGCGAAATCCTCGCTGATTGAAATGTTGGATACTGTGAGTTCCGAATCCCCAGTGTTCTTGAGACTTACCAGTTGCGGGGGGCTTGTTTGACCCACCGCTCCTCGGAAATTCAAGGTCGCCGGAGACACTACGCCATAGGGGCCGCTTTGGGCCTGCGCTGGACGAGCGGCGATCAGCAGCAGCGCAGAAAGTACAGCTAGTATTAGAGCGGCGCGGATGGCGCACACACCCACACATTCGCAAAAAGCGCGAATGTGTGGGGCACCCGCTGCCAGTTTCTTCGAACCGAATCTTGGCCCGAGAGCGGAAATTTGCAAAGGGCTTTTCGTCCTACTGTCTGTTCCTGCTGAATGCATAGCGCCTCCTCCTTATAGCTTTGCTAGCTTGTTCCTTGTTGTGGGCCCTCCGTAAAGTGAATTTCCCGAACGTCCCGGAGGATCGCTCTTTAATGGCGTCTTGTTTTCGCTTTTGGGGGAGTTTCAGACAGGATAAATAGATACCTTTTGGTGGGTTTTGTCGGTGCGATTTGTCACCCGAAGATGTGATTGCCGGATGCCCAGCCCCTGAAGGGGCATTTAATTTCGAAGGTTCTGGCATCGCTGAAGCGATGCTCTGAAGCGATGCTCTGATACGAAGCTCTAGATCTTCTGCAATCGCTGCACGTCGTGCACGCCGGGGATCTGGCGGACTCCGTCCATGATTTTCTGGAGGTGTTTCAGGTCGGCGATTTCGAGGACTACGTCGATGCTGGCTTGGCCGTTCTGGCTGCGGGATTCCATGTTGCGGATATTGGTGTTGGTGTCGCTGATCACGGCGGTAATTTGTTTCAACATGCCGAAGCGGTCGTCGCAGAGAAGGGTGAGTTTCACGGGATAGGAAACCGGTTGGCCGTCCTTGTCGCCGGCCCAGAGTACGTCGATGCGGCGCTCGGGTTCGTAGAGGAGATTGGTGACGTTGGGACAGTTGATGGAGTGGACGGCTACGCCTTTGCCGCGGGTGACGTAGCCGACGATGGACTCGCCGCGAATGGGGTTGCAACACTTGGCGCGATAGACGAGCAGGTCGCCTTGTCCGCGGACGACGATGGCGTTGGCGTCTCCGCCAAAGACGCGACGGACAACGCTCGAGAAGCCGTGGGAGGCGGCCTGCGCTTCGGTGTCGGACATGGGCTGGGCGCCGGCGGGAGCGAATTTCGCGAGCACCTGGCGGGCCGAGTACTTGCCGTAGCCGATGCCGGCCATGAGGTCGTCGGGACGGCCGAGGCCGTATTCGCTGGCCGCTCGTTGCAGGTCGGCTTCCTTGATTTCCTTGAGCGAGATGCGGTATTTGCGCGCTTCTTTTTCGATCAGCTTTCTGCCGATTTCAATGGCGCGCTCGCGCTGGTGAACGTTGAGCCAGTGCTTGATTTTGTTGCGGGCGCGCGAGGACTTGACGATGGCGAGCCAGTCGCGGCTGGGCTTGTGTCCGGGCTGGGTGATGACTTCGACGATGTCGCCGGAATGGAGCTTGTGGCGCAGGGGGACCATGCGTCCGTTGACCTTGGCGCCGGTGCAATTGTGGCCGACTTCGGTGTGAATGGAGTAGGCGAAGTCGATGGGCGTGGACTCGCGCGGCAGGACCAGGACCTTGCCCTTGGGCGTGAAGGTGTAAACCTCTTCGGGATAGAGATCGACTTTCAGAGTGGAGAGGAATTCGTTGGGATCGGAGACGTCGCGCTGCCACTCGACGACTTGGCGGAGCCAGGCCAGGCGCTGCTCGTCCTCGGCGGAGACGGGGCCGTCTTTGTATTTCCAGTGGGCGGCGATGCCTTCCTCGCACATCTTGTGCATTTCTTCGGTGCGGATCTGGATTTCGAAGGTCTCGCCGGTCTCGGTGATGACGGAGGTGTGCAGCGACTGGTAAAGGTTGGGCCGCGGCATGGCGATGAAATCTTTGATACGGCCGGGCACGGGGCGCCAGAGGTTGTGGATGATGCCGAGAACGGCGTAGCAATCCTGCACGGAATTGGTGATGACGCGCATGGCGTAGAGGTCGTAAACCTGTTCGACGCTGATGCGCTGGCGCAGTAGTTTCTTGTGGATGCTGTAGAGGCGCTTGACGCGGCTCTCGACGCGGCCGGTGATGCCGGCTTCTTTGAGGCCGTCGCGCAACACGCCTTCGACGCGGGTCATGAAGGCTTCGCCGGCTTTGCGGCGCGACTCGACGGCGAGCGCGGACCTGCTCGAATCCGATGGGATCGACGTATTTGAAGCCGAGGTCTTCGAGTTCGCCGCGAATCTTGCCCATGCCGAGGCGGTGGGCGATGGGGGCGTAGATTTCGAGCGTCTCGCGGGCGATTTTCTGCTGGCGCTCGGGATCGAGATGTTCGAGGGTGCGCATGTTGTGCAGGCGGTCGGCGAGCTTGATGAGGACGACGCGGATGTCGTCGACCATGGCCAGCATCATCTTGCGCAGGTTCTCGGCTTGCGCTTCTTCCCGGGTGGAGAAATCGATTTTGCTGATCTTGGTGACGCCCTCGACGATGTGGGCAACCTGTTCGCCGAATTCCTGGCGGATTTCGACGGTGGTGACCGAGGTGTCTTCGACGGAGTCGTGGAGCAGGCCGGCGGCGATGGAGACCGAATCCATTTTCATGTCGGCGAGAACGTTGCCGACTTCGAGCGGATGCACGAGGTAGGGCTCGCCGGAGGCGCGGGTTTGTCCGGCGTGGTGCTTCTGGGAAAATTCGTAGGCTTTCTTGACGAGGTCGAGATCGTCGTTGGGACGGTTCTCGCGCAGCTTCTTCATCAGCTCGCGGAAGCGGGTCACCGTGAGCACGTTGGTCGCGATCTGTTCCCGCAACGTCGCCATGATCGATTCTAACGCAGCGGATAGGCGATTGCGGCGCTGGGGCGATAATCAACAGGCTGTTCCAGCCTCTTACTCTCCTAAGGAATCTCCGATTAAGTTGGTCCACGGAGAGCTCTGGCGTACGGCTGAAGCCATGCCGTCAGAACCCGCCCCACAAGCGGCTTTACAGTCTGCTGAAAAACCGCTCGTGTGGTGACGGGGCTCCGCCCCCTTCGCTGTCCGATAGGGCCGCTACCGTCAGGCCGTAGCAAAAGTCTTGGGCGCAACGAAGGGGCGAACAAACGGCGCAAGCTGGTGTAAATGCCTGATTGCAATAGTTACCGTTCCCATCTTCCGCACGATGCAAGGGAAAAGCCGCCCAGACATCGGGCGGCATGGTGTCGTTTAGCGTTCGTGTTCCTCGTCCGCGCGACGCAGGAAACCGTGACTCACATTGTTCGCGTCTATGTAATTCCCCGCGATTGAGCCTGCAGCGTTACTGCATGATGCCCCGGTACCTTGGCCGGCGCCGGTGCCCGCGCCGGGAGCGTTGATAGTAGTGAAAGTGCCGCGCGGATGGCGCAAGAATCCATGTCCTACATTGTTCGTGTCAGTATAACCTCCTCCGATCACTCCCGCTGGGTTGACGCAGGCAGCGAGGGTGCCCTGTCCGGCGCTTGTCCCCGCCCCAGGAGCATCGAACGTGGTGATTGTGCCCTCAGCGGTACGCAGGAAGCCGTGATTCACATTGCTCGCGTCTACATACCATCCCGCGATCGCCCCCTCCGGGTTGATGCTGTCAGCGAACGTGCCCTGGAAGGCGCCAGTGCCCGCGCCCGGCGAATCGAACTCAGTGATGGCACCGTCACGAGTACGCAGCCAGCCGTGAAATAGGTAACTAGAATCTATGTAGAGCCCCACGAACGTCCCCTTCGGGTTCAGGGCATAGAATGTGCCGATAAAGACGGGCCACCCGATGGCCGTATCCGGAACATCAAACTCTGTGAACGTGCCGTCAGGGGCGCGCAAATAGCCGTGACCATTATTGTTCGCGTCTACGTAATCCCCCGCTATCGTCCCTGCCTGGTTGATGTCCCCCGCAGTAGTTAACTGGCCGGGGCCCGTGCCCGCACCAGGGGCGTCAACGGTGGTGAAAGTGCCGCGCGGATGGCGCAAGAATCCATGTCCTACATTGTTCGTGTCCCAATAGATTCCCACGATCGCGTTCGAAGAGTTCATACCATAGACCGTCGTGCCCTGTCCGGCGCTTGTCCCCGCCCCAGGAGCATCGAACGTGGTGATTGTGCCGTCAGCGGTACGCAGGAAACCGTGATTTAGATTGTTCGCGTCCACGTAATATCCCGCAACTGCATCTCCCGCAACAATGCCCTGGGGGAACGTACCTTGGCCGGCGCCCGTGCCCGCGCCGGGGGCGTCGAAAGTAATGATTTTGTGTTTACATTGCGGCTCTGCTTGCGGCCACGCGGCCGAAACAAACCAAGCGAGAAGAATCAACAACAGAATGCTGATGCGTTTCATAATTACCCTCCACTAGTTAGTTTTGAACTTGCTGGCCCGATTCGAACAGGAATTCGATACTCGCCTCTGGGGGTGCTGCGTCTCAACTGGCGGGAACTGCTCTTCGGGGAGGCGAGAGAAGTTGCGGGGGAAATTTTACCACTGTTCGACTGGGGCGGCGAAGAAAAATGACCGCAGACAGGCTTTGCCAATGTGCATGAACTTGCACACGGCCAGGCATGGTTGGCGAAACATCGCCATTACACGTGCGCCCCGATCAGATACCGGTCCGTGTCCGATACGTTGAGCCTTGTCAACCCTGTCCGCAAGGTCGAGTTCAAATTACTGCGCCTAAGGAGTACGCAGCCGCCCGACAACTTCCCGGCCGCATAGGGCTATAGTGACGGGCGTTCCAGGTGTAGATTGCCTCCGCCTTGGCTTTGAGCGCGCAATGCGCCAGCAGGGCATCGTAGATGGCGCCCCCTACGATGCCCCGAGCAGCTGAGGCTTGCAGGGCGCCGGCGTATTCCTCGCCGCTCAGCGCGACCATGGACAGGCGCTCGCGGATGTTGCCGATAAAGAGCATTGCCTGGTCGCCGCTGATGCGGCGCTTGCCCGGCATCCTGGTCAAGGTGGCGTAAACCTCGGCCAAACTGTGCGCTCCGCAGCAGCCGGTTAACTGGTCAAATTGAATAAAGAGATCCTGACTTGGGCCGTGATGGACGTGGTCTCGGTAGAACAGCGGAACTAACACGGAAGTGTCGAAAAAGCCCTTCATTTTTCAGCTCTGCGTCTGGTTTGATGGGCAGACTTATTCGAATCCGGACGCGGATCTTCAACGAAACCATCGCCCAAGTTCGCCAAGTCGCGTTTCTCGCGGATTTGGCGCAGCAGATCGTCAGTGGCGGAGGCAGGCAACGGTTCTCCGGTGTGCAACACCCAGATGCCATGCTCATTCCGGAGCGGCCCCACGCCACGGGCCGGGCGGAGGGTAACTTGCTCACCGCCGCTTTCCAGTTCCAGTGCGTCTCCTGGTTCCAATTGCAGTGCTTCCCGCACAGGCTTTGGGATAACCACGCGGCCTGCTTTGTCAATGATGAGGCGAGCGTTCATATTGGTATTGTAATATGGGTGGACCCATCAATCAATGCCATTTTCCCGGGTCCTTGCACGCAGGGCTCATTTTGGCGGCGGGTCCCAAGAAAGGCGCAGCGGGCTGGTAGAGTACGGGGGACGGAGCTTCTTTGGCTATTATCGAACTGTCCGGCTACGGCACGCGGGCGGGGGCGCCCGCGCCACACTAGCTTCGGGAGGGCATGACTTGGGACCGGTATTGGTGAGCGGGGGTTCGGGGCCGATTGGCACGGCGCTTTTGGCTTCGTTTGCAACTCAGGGAACGCGGGTTGTGCGGCTGGTGCGGGGAATTGCTCAGAATGCGGGGCAGGTCTCGTGGGATCCTTTGGCTCCGGTGCCGCCGGCTGCGGTGTCGGGGTTCGATGCGGTGGTTCACCTGGCCGGGGAGAGCGTGGTGGGGCGCTGGACCGACGCGAAGAGGAAGGCGATCCGTGAGAGTCGGGTGCTGGGAACGCGACACCTGGCGGCGGCGCTGGCGCAGAGTGAGGCGAAGCCGCGTGTGCTGGTGTGTGCGTCGGCGGTCGGGTTCTATGGGGATCGCGGCGAGGAAGTTTTGCGCGAAGAGAGTGCGGCGGGGCAGGGATTTCTGCCCGAGGTTTGCCGCGAGTGGGAAGACGCCAGCCGGAATGCCGCCGAGGCCGGCATCCGCACGGTGAACATGCGGATTGGGCTGGTGCTGACGGCGACGGGCGGGGCGCTCGGGAATATGCTGAAGCTGTTCAAGCTGGGGCTGGGCGGGCGGATGGGATCGGGGCGGCAGTGGTGGAGCTGGATTCATGTGGACGACATCGTGGGAGGAATTCAACACGCGATGCGCACGGCATCGCTCGTTAGTCCGGTAAATGGGCCGGTGAATCTGGTGGCGCCGAATCCGGTGCGCAATGCGGAGTTTACAAAGGTGTTGGCGTCGGTGCTGCGACGGCCTGCATTCTTTCCGGTGCCGGAGTTTGCGCTGCGACTGGCTTTCGGGAAGATGGCGGCGGAAGAATTGTTGCTCACCAGCCAGCGGGTTGAGCCTGGAAAGCTCTTGGCTAGCGGGTATGCGTTCCGTTATCGCGAGTTGCGGGCGGCGCTGGAGAATCTGGTGGGGTAGCCCCTGGCGTTCGCTCGAAATAAACCGGGATGGGATGGTTGTCACACCATGACGGTTCTTGATCTGCGATAATGAAGCCGGATGCTGAAGAAGTCCATTGCGGCGGCGCTGCTTGTGATCATGGTGGCATGGGTAGAGATGGCCGTGGCGCCGATGTTCGTCATGCATGTTTGGCCCGTGCATCCAGCGCGTGAAATGGCTGAGCACATGACCGCTCACCACCACGCCATGCCTGCAGGCCATCCGTGCTGTCCGGGGCTCGGCAAGAAGGAGAATGCGGCTCCGCTCGAGTTCGCTGCCGGCAGTCTGCCGTGCCAGGATGGGCATCGTTGCTGCTTCCTGCAAGGGCCACAGAGCGTACCCGCACCGGTGAGTGCCGGGCGCGGAATTTCGCGAGAGATGGCCCCGGCAGAGATTGCCGAATTCAGCCCGGTTCATGCAGAGTGGCACGTTTCCCCGGCCACTGCAGTTGCGCCTGGTCCTCCACCGGGCCTGCTTGGAATGGTTCTCCGGGTTTAGATTCCTTCACTTGATATCTCTTTCCGCGGCCGTCAAGCTGGCCGCACGTCCCAATTGTTCTCATAACTTTAATAAGGAGATTTTATGAAATTCAGATTGTTTGCTTTGATCCTCATCCTTGCTCTGTCGCTGGTTGGCTGGGCGCAAGAGCCACCGGCGGCGCCGAACTCGACACCGGCCCCGCAAGCCCAGGGGTGTTGTCATCACAACGCGGACGGGAAAGACGGCAAGGGTTGCTGCCATCACGCCGCGGCCGATGCCAAGGACGCCACCGCCTGTTGCAGCAAGGACAAGTGTGAAATGAAAGATGGCAAGTCCTGCTGCGATGGCAAAGACATGAAAGCGGCGATGAAGGAATGCCAGAAAAACGGCTGCTGTGCCGACGGCAAGTGCTGCGGCGACGGCAAAAGCTGCGGCGCGGCCAAGGGCGACAAAACCGCCATGGGCTGCTGCGGCAGTAAGTGCGAATGCCATCCGCACACCCCAGCGGCGAGTTAGTTCAACCTGTTGACCCTGCGCCCCGGTCGCTCGACGGCCGGGGCTTTTCTTATTCCGCTGGCGCTGCCGCTTGGACGTGGGTGCGGGTGATGCGGTCGTGCCAGCACAATCCGTCCTGGTCAAGAACGCACCAGAGAAAGCCGAGCCCAGCAGAAAACGCGGAGAGAAACGACGCCAGCACGCGCCAGCGGCGCCAGCGGCGATTGAGCGGTGCGCCGTCAAACGCTGCCAGCCGCAACCGGGCGGCGCGCAGTCCGGGAGTTGAACCGGTGTACACCACAAACAAGAATTCGTAAACCGCCCAGAGCAGGACTGCGACCACGCCGAGCGCAGCGGCGAGCATGGGGAGCGGTCCGCGAACCAGATCCAGGTTCAAACGAAACAGGCCGGGGTTCAGACGAAGAAAAATTGCCACAACGGCCGCCAGAGCCGTTGCCAGGATGAGGCCATCGACGAGGGCAGCCAGCGCGCGCCGGGAAATTGATGCGGATGGAAGGGGGAAGTCGGAGCCGGCTCGCTGGTCGGCCAGCTCTTGCTGGGCGGGTTCGATCAGCATTCCACCCAATGCGGGAGGCGGCGGCAGAATCTCCGGGGCTTCCACGATGCGGGGACGATCACGATCAAAGACGGGATCGGCCAGGCCGCTCGGGCGAAAGACTGGAATTGCGGCGGAACGCGGGAACTCGATTACCTTGGCGGATTGCTCCGGGGTTTCCTCCGAAGTCTGGTGCGATGTTTGGCGGGCGGCGGCGAGGCTTGGCGCCCCGACTGTAGCCGGCTCTTCGTTTGTCTGGAACGCAAAGGGGCGCTCGGCGCGCGCTGGCGCAGCCGCAACTGTTGCCGATCCGCTGGACGGCGCAGGGCGGGACCAGCTCTCGGGCGCATCAAAAGGCAGGAGCAATGAGGGATAGCGCGGAGTCCGGGGCTTGCGGCGCGTGCGATAGCGTTCGAGGCGAGCGGCCACCTCGAGGCGCCAGGAATCTGGGTTCAGATTGACGGTCGGGCCGGCGTTCGCACAAGCGTCCGGTAGCGAGGGCGCAGTTTCAGCGGCAGCACTGGCGCAGAAATTGTTTTGAACGGCGGGATCGCCGCCGGTCGGACAGTTCGACAGTCCTGTTGTCATCAAGTGCGGCCTTCATCCATCCGGTGGTCGTAAGTCAGGTCGTCGTTGGCAAGTCACGGTTGGCAAGTCACGAAGAATGCCAGCAGCCAGAGCCCGGCCAGGCACGAATGCCGGAGATCACAATGCGCAGCTTTGCTTCGCCTGCCGCCCGCGTGCTAAGGTCAGTTGGTTCCCGTTGGCAGACCGGCTGGCGGAGCGCACGCGCGCTTGCAATGATCACCCGCTCTCGAATCATTATCACGACCGCATTCGTCTGTCATCTGTTTCTCGCTTCGGGGATAGTAACCAGCCAGACGCTGCCTCCTGCCGCCGCGACGGTTTCTACGCCGGCGAGCGCCCCGGCGACGGCTGCGGTCGTACCGGCAGCGCCGTCCGGGCAGACGGAAGAAGAGGTTACAATCCGGGCGGTGCAGCAGGAAAAGGATGGGTCCATCTACCACCTGCGGGGCGAGGTCGAAATTCGCTACCGCACTTACATCCTGCACGCGGATCAAGTCACCTACAACGCGGACACGGGAGACAGCGAACCGGAGGGGCACGTCGTGCTGGACGGCGGCCCTTACGATGAGCACGTCGAGGCCAGTCACGGCACTTACAATATCCGCACGCAAACCGGAACGTTCTATAGCGTGATTGGGACAGTGGGATTTCGGATGCGGAATTCGCGCTACGTGCTGACCACCTCCAATCCGTTCGCCTTTACCGGGAAAATTGTAGAGAAACACGGGCCCGATCACTACCTGGTGCGCCAGGGGACGGTCACCACCTGCGAGCTGCCGCGTCCGAAGTGGCAATTCAACGCGCGGCACATGTGGATTGAAGTGGACGGCACCGCCAAAATCTACAACAGCGATTTCCGGCTGATGGGCATGCCGGTGTTCTATTTTCCGTTTGTGGAAGTTCCGGTGCAGAAAGAGCAGCGCCACACCGGGGTGTTGATCCCGAGTTTCGGCAACTCCTCCACCAAAGGAATGATTGCCGGCGAATCCGTCTACTGGGTCTTCAATCGCAGCATGGATGCCACTACGGGCGCCGAATACTACTCGAAACGCGGCTGGTTCGAACGCGGAAATTTCCGCGCTCGTCCGAATGACAGCTCCTATCTGTTTTTTAGCTACATGGGGATGGTGGATCGTGGCATCGGCAGACCCCGGCAGAATCAAGGCGGCGAGGACGCGCGCTTTCTGGCCGAGCGTCCCTTCGGGAACTTCCGCGGCGTCGCGAATGTGGATTATTTGAGTTCGTTCGTCTTCCGCATCGCCTTCACCGATGTGTACACGCAGGCGATCGACTCGGAAGTGAGGTCGCAAATTTTTCTGTCCAATACGACCAACGGATTTCACTTCAATGCCCTGGCGGAGCGCTACCAGAACTTCGAAGTTTGCAATCCGGGGACGGAAACGAGCTGCACTACGCTTACGCAGAGGGAGTTGGTCCGGATTCTGCACACGCCGAGTTTCTTTCTCTCTGGGGAAGAGCGGCAGTTGGGAAGAACGCCGCTGTACTGGTCGTTCGAGAGTGCGGCGGAAGGTTTGCAGCGGCGCGAGATCGGGTTCCGCACCGGTCCGATGGTGGGCAGATTCGATCTCGCGCCCTCGCTTGCGATGCCCTGGCAATGGCAGGGATGGTCGGTTCGTCCGGAACTTAGGTTGCGGGACACGTTCTACACGGAACAGGGCAACCCGGCAAATTCCGCAACCGCTGCCGACGACATTCTTAACCGCAAATCGCTGGAAGCTTCGTTCGAGTTGCGCCCGCCGGCGTTGTCGCGGGTTTTCGATCGTCCCTGGCTGGGACGCAAATGGAAACACGTGATCGAGCCGCGCATGCGGTACGACTACGTCACCGGGGTGAATAACTTCGCCGACATCCTGCGCTTCGATGCCAGCGATGTGCTGACCAACACCAATGAAGTCGAGTACTCGCTGGTGAATCGTCTTTACGCCAAGCGCCTCGGTCCGAACGCCAAGGACTGCGACGTGCCGGGCATGAGCACGCTGGCCATCGGCGGTGTCCCGCAGGCCGGGGCGGTGCCGTGGGAAGCGCCTCCGACCCCGGACGCTCAAGCTTGCGCCTCAGGCCCGCGGGAGATCTTGAGTTGGGAGATCGGGCAGAAGTATTTTTTCGATCCCACGTTTGGGAATGCGCTGATGGCAGGGCAGCGCAATGTATTTACGACGACTGCGGACTTCACGGGTATCGCGTTTCTGGAAGCAGCGCGGCGCTTCGCTCCGCTCATTTCCCGGTTGCGCATCGAAACCAGCCCGCGCACCAACACGGAGTGGGATCTGGACTATGACTTCAAGGCCGGCCGCATCAATTCCAGCATGGCGCTGGTGAACTACCACTACGGCGCATTTACCGTGGGGGGAGGGGATGCCTTCCTGCGCGTGATCGACACGGGAGCGGGAACGACGCCGACGAGCGAGTTTCACCAGTTTCGGGTGTTGTTGGGTTACGGTCAACTCAACAAGCGTGGCTTGAGCGCCGCCAGCAGCTTCGGCTTTGACGCAGACAATGGATCTCTGCAGTATGCGACGGCGCAGACGAGTTACAACTGGGACTGCTGCGGCCTGAGCCTGGAATACCGGCGCTTTGCGCTGGGATCGGTGCGCAACGAGAATCAATATCGCTTCTCGTTTACGCTGGCGAATGTAGGAGCGTTCGGCAACCTGAGACGGCAGGAACGGCTGTACTAGCGCCGCTGACCGCATGATTAGTCATAGAGTGGAGGGACGGGCGCCTCGCTCGTCCAGCCGGGCGGGAACGCCCGGCTCTCCACCAACAAAGTGGATAATGGAGACGGTGAACACTGCGGCCATGCTCGACCAGAAAGCTGAGCTCTTGCGCCAGATCCTTGCAGGCCGCGCTCGCTTGATCGTGGCCTATTCCGGTGGCGTGGACTCCGCTTTTCTTGCCTGGGCGGCGCATCAAGTGCTCGGCGATCGGATGCGGGCCGTGATTGCCGATTCCGCCAGCCTGGCGCGGACTCAGCTCGAAGACGCGCTCGCCTTTGCCCGCGAGCACGACATTCCGGTCGAAGTTGTGGAAACGCAGGAACTGGAAAATTCCGCGTACACCCGGAACGATGCCATGCGCTGTTTTCACTGTAAAGACGAGCTGTTCACCGTCCTCGAACGCTACCGCGAGGCTCACGGATTCGACGCCATCGCTTACGGAGTCAATGCCGACGACGAGAGCGAGTTTCGCCCCGGACAGCAGGCCGCGCGACAGCATCATGTTCTGGCGCCGCTGCTCGAAGCCGGTCTGAACAAAGCTGAAATCCGAGAACTGGCGCGGCAGGCGGATTTGCGGGTGTGGGACAAACCGGCCTCCGCCTGTCTTTCCTCGCGCCTGGAATATGGACGCGCGGTTACGCCCGAAGCGCTGCGGGTGATCGAGCAGGGCGAAGATGCGTTGCGGACCCTGGGGTTCCGGCAATTCCGCGTGCGCCATCACGGGGAAATCGTGCGCATTGAGATTGCGTGCGATGAACTTCCCCGCGCTTTGACCGCCGAGATGGCCCGCGAGTTCACCGCCGTGTTCAAAGGATTGGGATTCAAATTCGTGACTCTCGACCTGGAAGGATTCCGTTCCGGGTCGATGAATCAACTGCTGACAACCGAAGAGTTGCGCCGGGGTTCCCGGTAAAGACACGGGCCGCGTCTCCGGAGACTGGGCAAGCCGCAACCAAGCTTACGGGAACACGCGCTACAGTATAATCTTCGCGCTTGAACGAGACGGCATGACTGACACTAGCCAGACTACTGAAGCGGCGGCGACGGAAGCACTGGCGCCGGAGAAAACCGGGATGGAAATTGTCGATATTCTCAAGATCCTGCCCCATCGCTATCCATTTCTTTTGATCGACCGGGTGGTCGAGCTGGTGCGGATGAAAAGCATTGTCGCGTTGAAAAACGTGACCATCACCGAGCCTTTTTTCCAGGGACACTTTCCGGACAGGCCGATCATGCCTGGAGTGCTGATTGTGGAAGCGATCGCACAGGCGGGCGGGCTGCTGCTGCTGACGGAAGTTCCGAACCGGGACGAGATGCTGATGGTGTTTACGGGGATCGAGAAGGCGCGCTTCCGGCGTCCGGTGGTGCCGGGAGATCAGTTGCGAATTGAAGTGGTGGTGCGGGCGTGGCGAATGACGGCGGCCCGTCTGGAAGGCAAGGCGTATGTGGACGGGAAAGTGGCTTGCGAGGCGACCGTCACTTGCCGGCTGGTGCCGCGGAATGTGGGCGCAGGAGCGGCCGAGGAAGAGAATTTGTAATTTCCGATTTGTAATTTGTGATTGAAAATCCGCCAACCCAAATTACAAATTGCAAATTACCCAATCACAAATGATCCATCCTACGGCGATCGTCGATCCGAAAAGCAAGATACATCCGATCGTGCAAGATTGGGCCTTATTGCGTGATCGGGCCGGAAGTGGAGCTGGGCGAGGACTGCCATCTGGTTTCGCACGTCGCGATCGAAGGGCCGACGAAGAATCGGCGCGGAAAACCGATTCTTCCCTTTCACTTCGATTGGCCTGGCGCCGCAGGACATTACCTATGCGGGCGAACCGACGCGGCTGGAGATTGGCGACCAGAACGTGATTCGCGAGTTTGCCACCATCAACCGCGGGACGGTGAAGGGCGGAGGATGCACGCGCGTCGGCGACCACAACCTGATCATGGCGTATACGCACATTGCGCACGATTGCCAGATTGGGAGCCACATCATCATGGCGAACGCGGCTACGCTGGGCGGGCATGTGACTGTGGGAGACTGGGCGACGGTCGGGGCGCTGTGTCCGGTGCATCACTTTGTGCGGATTGGGACGCATGCTTTTATTGGCGGGGGCACGACGATTACGCGGGATGTGCTGCCGTTTTCGAAGACGTCCGCCGAGCGCGGAACGCACGCTTATGGATTGAATGCGGTGGGGTTGGAGCGGCGGGGATTCACCAAAGAACGGATTCGAGAAAATTCATCATGCGTATCGTGTGCTGCTGGCGTCGAAGCTGAATACGTCGCAGGCGCTGGAGAAGCTGAAGTTTGAGGGCGATCTTGGGGAAGATGTCGAGATGCTGATCCGATTTATTGAATCCTCAGAACGCGGAGTGATCAAGTAGTGGAAAGCTCGAGTGCTTGCGTAGGGACGGCAGCCCTCGGCCGTCCGGCGGAGCGAAGCTCCGCCGAGGTTCTCGATCATACCGTGTCACCCTTGCCGCGCTCCGCGCGGCTGGACAGCCGAGGGCGGCTGTCCCTACGTGGTTGCTGCTCATGACATGTCTTGGTCTCATCGCGGGCAACGGCAAGTTTCCCTTTCCTCGTGCTCGACGCGGCGCGGGCGCAGGGGTATGACGTGGTTGTTGCCGCGATCAAAGAAGAGACCTTTCCCGAGATCGAATCGAAGGGAGCCGCTTCCGTTCACTGGGTTTCGCTGGGAGAGCTGTCAAAGCTGATCGACACTTTTAAAGCTGCGGGCGTGACGCGCGCCGTGATGGCGGGGCAGGTCAAGCACAAGCAGATTTTTTCCGCCATCAAGCCGGACTGGCGGCTGGCGAAGCTGCTGCTCTCGCTGGGTACGCGCAATACCGATTCGCTGCTGGGCGCGGTGGCCAAGGTGCTGGCGGATGAGGGCATCATGCTGGAGAACTCGACCGCGCTGCTGGAGCCGCTGCTGGCGAAAACGGGCGTGCTCACGAAGCGGGCTCCGAGCGCGCAGGAACGCAGGAACATCGAATATGGACGCGCGGTGGGGCGGCGGCTGGCGGAGTACGATATTGGACAAACGGTGGTGATCGCGGAAGCGGCGTGCGTGGCGGTGGAGGCGATGGAAGGCACGGATGCGACGATCGAGCGGGCGGGCGAGCTGATGCGGTCGTTATCAGTAGAGTCGGAATCGGACTTGGAACTTCGCAGAGAACGCGAAGGGCGAGGCTTCGACGTCTGAGCCGCGCGCTGACGGTGGTGAAGATCGCGAAGCCGAAGCAGGATATGCGCTTTGACGTTCCGGTGGTTGGGGTGAAGACGATCGAGACGATGGCGCGGGCCGGGGCGAGTTGTCTGGCGGTGGACGCGGGGCGCTGTCTGTTGCTGGAGGGCGAGGCAATGACGCGGGCGGCGGATGAGGCGGGGATCGCGGTGTGCGCGGAATAGGGAGAAGTCAGAGGTGAGAGGTCAGATTGCAGAGGTGAAAAAGCAGGGTTCGCTCTAGAATCCGACCTTCTCACTTGACTTCGCTATTATGCGTCAGTCTGCGCCTTGGGCGCCGCGGCGGGCTTTCGCGGGCGTCTTGATTCGGGCGATTCGACCGGGGCGTTTGCGCAGGTCTTTTCGCATGTCTTTGTGCATTTCTTGGCGCACGCGCGAGAGATCGTGCGCGGTTTGAAGGTTCATCCAGAACTCGGGAGAATTCCTGAAGTACTCCGAGAACAAAAGAGCGGACTCGGGTGTGACGCCGCGCTTGCCGCGAACCAGTTCGTTGACGCGGTTGAGAGGGATGTGCAACGCGCGGGCGAGTTCGGCCTGACTCAGGCGCAGCGGTTCGAGGAACTCCGCGAGCAGGATTTGGCCGGGATGGGTTGCGATGCGAAATTCTGGCAGCATGGCTGTGACTCCTCAGTGATAGTCTGTGCAGCGAACCTCTTCACAATTGCCGTCCGCGAACTTGAAGACGATTCGATATTGCCGGTTCACGCGGATACTGTAAAAACCAACGAGATCTCCCCGCAGCTTCTCCAGCCGGTTGGCGGGAGGCATCCGCAAGTCCTCGACGGATGTGCAGGCATTCAGCAAATCGAGTTTTTGCTGCACCCGGCTCCAGAACTCGCGTCCAATCCTGCGGGCCGCTTTGGTGTCGCTCCCGTGATAGATGTCGGCGGTCGTTACATCCCCGAAACTGGAGATCACAGGAACAGTATACCTGAATACCCGTTATGCATGTATGGCTTCGAAAGGGAGGAGCTTCATGTCCAAAGCAGATCGGGCTGAAGCGGCTCGTATTGCCGACCAGCTTCGCCGCGCGTTTTACGGTGAGGCTTGGCATGGCGGTTCTTTGTTTGAAATCCTGGAGGGCGTCACGGTGGCGCAGGCGTCGGCGGCCGGGTTCTGGGTGGGATTCGCCAGGTGACGTAAAGTCGATTGTGTAAAAGCGAGAGGGTGTAAGTTGGCTTTTTGCCTGACGAGCAGAAGCCGATCCGAAAGGAGACCTACACCCCATGGCGAAGATAATCCCGATCACCGAGCATTTCCAACATTTTGTGAAGGAGCTGAAGGAGAGTTTTTGGGGCGACCTGCAAGGCGAGGCACAGCGGGCGGCCAAGAAGTTCTTCGAGTTATTGAGCGAGCGGCAACGCGACCGGTATATGGTGGATCGGCGCTATGGCCGATCGTCGGCCCGCCAGGATCATCGCAACGGATACTACCTGCGGGATTTTGTCACCCGCTTCGGGACGCTGCGCTTGCGCATTGCGCGCAGCCGCAAACGCGGGTTTCTGCCCCAGGTCATCGGGAAGTTTCAGCGGCGGGCCGACGAGGTCTGCCTGCTCATCCGGGAAGCGTTTCTGCGCGGGATCTCGACGCGGCAAGTCGGACGAGTGGTCGGCCTGCTGACCGGAGAAGTGGTGAGTGCGCAAACCGTCTCGCAACTGACGCGCGACTTGGACGAAGCGGTGCGCCAGTTCCATCAGGCGCCGCTGGCAGACGAGTGGGCGTACTTGTTTCTGGATGGCGTGAGTTTGCGGGTGCGTCTGCCGAGTGGCCTGGCAGCGGGTGCAGATGCTGGTGGCCTACGGGGTGCGGCGCGACGGCACGCGGCAACTGTTGGCCTTTCTGCGCAGTACGGGCGAAAGCCAAAGCGCGTGGGAGGGGTTGCTCGGGGATCTGTATCGGCGCGGGCTGCGGGGCGAGAACTTGCTGCTCATCGTCACCGACGGTTGTGCCGGATTGGCGGCGGCGATTCCGACGGTCTACCCGCGGGTGCTGCATCAGCGCTGCTGGGTGCACAAGATGCGGAACATTCTGGAGCACGTGCGCAAACGCGACTATGACGAGGTGAAGCGGGATGCCCAGGCGATCTATGGGGCCGACAGCCGACGCCAGGCGGAAGCGGCCTTTCGCGACTTCCGTCGTCGCTGGCAACGCGACTACGGTCCCATGGTGCGGCGACTGGAGCGCGATCTGCCGGAGTTGCTTTCGTTCTTCAGCTTTCCCCGACATCTGTGGAAGAAGCTGCGCACCACCAACATCATCGAGCGTTGCTTCGTCGAAGTGCGCCGCCGGACCCGGCCCATGGTGTGCTTTGTGAACGTAGCCAGCGTTGACCGAATCATCTATTCCATCTTCCAGCGCTTTAACCTGGAATGGAAAAACCGCACCCTCAAGCTATTTACACAAGCAGCTTGACGTTACCGATTCGCCATCCACAATCGCCGGCTGCGATCCACCGGACTATAATTTGATGCTTTCCCTTACGGCTCCGGAACTGCGACAATATTTCAGTCAATCCGCACGTTCCGGAGCCATCATCTGAGTAGCGAATTTCCTATTAATGTTGCGGTGATTGGGGTGGGCGCCTTCGGGCGCAATCACGCGCGCGTGTATCAGCAACTGCAGCAGGCGGGCAGCGTGCGGCTGGTGGGGGTGGTCGATCCGGATACCGCGCGGGCCGATGCGATTGCGCGCGAGTTCGGCTGCAAGTCGTTCGGCTCGGTCGCGCAGATGCTGACTACGCACAGCGAGGTGCAGGCGGCATCGGTTGCGGTGCCTACGGTTCTGCATCTGGAGGTGGCGCGCGCTCTGATGGAAGCTGGGGTTGACGTGCTGATCGAAAAGCCGGTGGCGGCGACGCTCGGCGAGGCCGACGAGTTGATTCGGCTTGCTTCCGCGCACCAGCGGGTGGCGCAGGTGGGCCATCTGGAGCGCTTCAATCCGGCGGTGCGGGCTACGCTGCCGCTGCTCAAGCGGCCGATGTTTTTTGAAGTGCACCGGCTGAGTGTGTTCTCTCCGCGGGCGCTGGATGTGGACGTGGTGCTGGACCTGATGATCCACGATCTCGACGTGGTGCTGACGTTCGTGAAGTCGGAGGTGAAGGAAATTCGCGCGGTGGGGCTGCCGATTCTTTCGGGCAAGGTGGATATTGCGAATGTGCGCATCGAGTTTGAATCGGGCTGCGTGGCCAATTTTACGGCCAGCCGGGTTTCGACGGAGCGCGTTCGCAAGCTGCGTTTCTTCCAGGCGGGGCAATATATTTCGATCGATTATGGACGGCAGGACGTGCTGGTGTTCTCGGTGGGAAGTGCGGCGGGAAGTTCCCACCCTAACGCCGCAAAAGACGCGACGTTAGGATGGGGCACCCACGCCCGGCCGGGCGTGAATGCGCAGATCCAGATGGCGAAGCCGGCGGTCACCGCGGAAGAGCCGCTGCTGGCGGAGATCAAGGCATTTTTGCAAGCGGTGCGGGAGCGGTCGCGTCCGGCGGTGTCATTGGAGGATGGACGGAGAGCGCTGGAGCTTGGACTGGCGATTCTCGGGGAGATTGAGCGGCACGCGGCGCGGATCGGAGTGGGGAGAAGTTAGAAGGTCTGAGGTTAGAGGTCGGATTGCAGAGGTCGGAAGTTCGCGCCAGAGTCAAAGTCCTTTACCACGGAGGACACGGAGTTCACGGGCGGTTGGGTTCACCTCTGCAATCTGACCTCTGACCTCTGCAATCGCTGTTACTCAGGTACTCACGCGGCGGGCGAAAAAAATGCGACAATGGGATTGGCGGTCGCGACCCCATAGTTTACGTAACTTTACGAAGGAATTTTGCGCGTAATCTTACGCAATGTTACGCAACCCTGGAGACTGCCCGCGGCTCTAAGCTATATAGTCTCTGCCTGATGCCAGTCACCCAAATCCCGTCTCGCGATCCCTTGTCTCGGGATGCAGTGACTCCTGCCGAGGGGCCGGAGCAGCGCGAGTTGTTTGAAGCGCAGCACTGGGAAACGGCGTACCGCGGCTTCAATCCTGACGAGGTTCCGCATCTTCTCATCCAGTTGCAGGACGACCTCTCGCGGGCGCGCAAGCGCGAGGCGGTGTGCCTATCCGTCATCCTGCATTTGTTCGTGATCATTCTTTTGTGGAACAGCGACAAATTGATGATGCTGATGCCGCACCGGAAAGTGGATCTGGCGATCCAGGCTGGCGACCAGTCGAAGGACGCGATGTTTCTGGCGCTGCCGCCGGATGCGCAGAAACTGATGCGGCGTCCCGATGCGAAGGTGATTTCAGATAAGGACCGCATTGCGACCAGCAAGGCGCCGCAGATCAATCGAGAAGAATTGAAGAAGATACTGGACAGCGCGCGTCCGGGACGGCCGGGGGAGAGCGCGCCACCGGCGGGGCAGGGGGCGCAGAATCAGCAACCGCCAGCGCCGCAGGAGAATTCGGGACTGGCACAGCCGCAGCCAAGCGATCAGACGGCGCAGTTGCGGATGCCTCCGCAGACCAGACTGCAGCCGGATTTTAATGCCCGCATGACGCCGGGCTCGATGATCGACCAAGCGGCCCGAGGCGTAGCCGAGAGCCGCGGGCACAACGGCGGTTCCGGACAAGCGGGCGAATACGGGAGCCCGGGCAGGAGCGGGGCGAGGGCGCTGGATCAGGCGGAAATCCTGACCGACACGATGGGCGTGGATTTTGGGCCTTATCTGACGCGGATCGTGGCCATTGTGAAACAGAACTGGTACAGCCTGATGCCGCCATCGGTGTATGCGCCAATCTTTAAGCAAGGCAAGCTGGCGATTGAATTCGTCATCCTGAAGGATGGCAAAGTGAGCAACATGGCGATTCGCGCCTCGTCCGGCGACGTGCCGCTCGACCGGGCCGCGTGGGCGAGTATTACGGCATCGACTCCGTTCCCACCGCTGCCGAAAGAATTTCCCGGCCAGATTCTCGGCCTGCGCTTCTATTATTTTTACAACCTCGATCCCAACGCCAGCGAGTTGAAGTAACTCGCGGATTTGAATTCCTGTAGAGACGTGGCTTGCCGCGTCTCTTGCCGCGTCCGAAGGAGACGGGGCAAGCCCCGTCTCTACTTCACATATCTGGGCGCTTCGCCTTTCAGGTGCGCGAATGGGCGGAATTCGCTAACATAGGGTCATTGCCGGTTCGATGTGCATCCAAATAAAACTATGAAGATTCAACGACTGTTGCCGCGCCTGATGCAGTTGCCACTGGTTCTCGTTTGCCTGGGTCTCCTCTGTCTGCCGGTTCTTGCGCAGGATGTGCCGGAGGTTCTCCGTCCGCCGAAGGGTGCGCAGCTTGCGATCGTCGTTTTCGAAGACCTGCAATGCCCGCAATGCGGCCGGGTCGCGCCGCTGCTGGTGCAGGCTTCGCGGACCTATAAGATTCCGCTGGTGCAGCACGATTTTCCGTTGCCCATGCACAACTGGTCGTTCGACGCTGCGGTGCTGGCGCGCTACTTCGACACGCATTCCAAAGAGATTGGGAACGAGTTCCGCGACACTGTTTTCGCGCACCAGTTGGAGATCAACCCGCAGAACTTGCGGGGATTTGCGGACAAGTTTGCCGCTGAGCACAAGATTGGTTTGCCCTTCGTGGTGGATCCGGAGGGCAAACTGGCGGGGCTGGTGAAGGCGGACAAAGAGTTGGGAATGAACCTGCACCTCGAGCACACGCCGACGATCTACGTGGTCAGCAACAAACGCACGGGCAAGCCCTACGTGGAGGTGACGGACACCAAGGAGCTGTATGTGTTGATCGACGCCATGAAGAAGGAGTAGAGAGAGGTCAGAGGTTAGAGGTCAGATTGCAGAGGTTGGAAGCCCGATTTCAGAGGTTAGAGGTCAGATTGCAGAGGTAAACCTCTCGCGGTGCGCACGGAACTGACGAAGATTGCGACTAGTTCGTTGGCTTCGCGCACGAGATCGCGCAATTCTTCCGACGGGAAAATGTTTCCTTCCTGACAGAGTTCCAGCCAGAAGACGGTCTCGTCGGCCTCTTCCAAAACTATTCCCAGTTTGGCTACGAATTCAGCACGGGATCTTCCGCGGCACGCGGCCCGGTAGTTTGCGCCGATCGATGTGCCGCAGCGAAGAAGTTGAGTGCCCAAGATTCGCGCTTCTTCTGTTCGAGGGAGGGAGCGATAAAGTCTGAGGACTCGCAATGCGAAGTCCTTAGTACGGAGCTTCAGCGCCTCGGAGTCCCGCTTCATGCGATGCCTCTTGAGGCGATTCTATTCTCTGATTTTCAATCCTGACGGTGATGATGCTCACACCGAGAATGTGCGGTTTTAATCGAGGTCAGAGGTTAGAGGTCAGATTGCAGAGGTAAAAACCTCTCGGATTCTAACTTCTGCAATCTGACCTCTGACCTCTGCAATGGTTGTTATTCCGTCCACCTGCGGAACAGCAGGGCGCCGTTCGTGCCTCCGAAGCCGAACGAATTCGACATGGCGTATTCGAATTCCGTTTTGCGGGCGTGGTTGGGAACGAAATCCATGCCGTCGGTGCCGGGGTCCTGATTCTCCAGGTTGATGGTGGGCGGCAGAATTTGATCGCGCAACGCCAGTACCGTCACTCCCGCCTCCAATCCGCCCGCTCCGCCGAGCAGATGGCCGGTCATCGACTTGGTCGAACTCACCGGGACTTTCTTGCCAAATAAATTTCGAATGGCGTGCGCTTCGAGGGTATCGCCGAGCGGCGTCGAGGTGCCGTGGGCGTTGACGTAGCCGACGACGCCGGGATCGAGCTGGGCGTCGCGCAGCGCGTTGCGCATGACGCGAAAACCGCCTTCGTGCTCGGGAGCGGGTTGGGTCATGTGATACGCGTCCGCAGACATGCCGTAGCCGACGATTTCGGCCAGGATAGGAGCGCCGCGGCGGCGGGCATGTTCGAGTTCTTCGAGAATCATGATGCCGGCGCCTTCGCCCATGACGAAGCCGTCGCGGTCCTTGTCCCAGGGACGGCTGGCGCGAGCGGGGTCGTCATTGCGGGTGGAAAGCGCGCGCATGGCGGCGAATCCGCCGACGCCCATGGGAGTGATGGCGGCTTCGGCGCCTCCGGCAATCATCACATCGGCATCGCCGTGCTGGATGATGCGGAAGGAATCGCCGATGGAATGAGCGCTGGTGGTGCAGGCCGTGGCCGTCGCTTCATTCGGGCCCTTGGCGCCGAAGCGCATGGAAACGTGTCCGGCGGCGAGGTTGACGATGGCGGCAGGAATGAAGAAAGGCGAGATCTTGCGCGGTCCGCCCTCGATGAGCGCGATATGTTCGCGCTCGATCACGTCGAATCCGCCGATGCCCGAGCCGATGTGCACGCCGACGTTCTCGGCGATTTCGGGCGTGACCTGAAGCTCGGACATCTTCATCGCTTCATCGGAGGCGGCGATGGCGAAGTGGATGAAGCGGCCCATCTTCTTCACTTCTTTTTTCTCGATGAAATTAAGGGGATCGAAGTTGCGGACCTCGGCGGCGATCTGGCAGGCAAAAGCGGAAGCGTCGAACCCGGTAATGCGGTCGACGCCGCTCTTGCCGGCGAGCAGAGCCTGCCACACCGCGGCGGTGGTATTGCCCAGTGAGCAGATCAGGCCGATGCCGGTGATGACGACCCGTCTTTCGGAATTGCGGGCCAAATTACTTGCCCGCTTTCGCGTGCTTGCCGATGTAGTCGACGGCATCCGACACGGTGCGAATCTTCTCCGCATCCTCGTCGGGGATTTCGATATCGAAGGCCTCTTCGAAAGCCATCACGAGCTCGACGGTATCGAGCGAATCGGCGCCCAGGTCGTCCACGAACGAAGCGCTGGGCGTGACTTCGCCCTCGTCCACACCCAACTGCTCGACGATAATCTGTTTCACTTTTTCATCAACGGCTGCCATGTTTCTCCTCGTTTCCAAGTCTGTGGAATCGCGGGTCCGGGTTCCGGGCCGGCGTTTGCTGAATTACGACTGCATAGTGCTCGATGAATCGAATCAAGTCGAAACCAGTAGTCTAAAAGGGATTGAGAAACTATGCAAAGGAAGTAATGCAAAATGCCCAGCCCCTGAAGGGGCGTTCGATTTAGAGGAACTTGCGGTATCGCTAAAGCGATACCCCGATACGAATCCGGAGTTTTCCAGCCGCCTGCAAAAGAAAACCGATTGGGTGGAGATCACTACCGAATCCTAACTGGCGGCGGGGAGAGCGGTCAAACCTGGGCGGCGCTGTTTTGTCTTCCGCACTTGCTCATTGCGCTGAACTCGTGTCACGATTTGGACGTGAAAATCCTGACCTTGCTTGCGGTTCTGCTGGCCCTCGCGTTGTCCGCACTTGGCGCCGGCTGCCCCAAGAATCGGCCCCAACATCAACCGAAGACCGAGGCCGCGCTAATCGAACTCGAACAGAACTGGGCCGCGGCCCTCAGCCGCAAGGACGCTGACACCGTCGCCTGCATGGTGGCCGACGAGTTTGAAGAGGTCGACGTTGATGGCTCGCTGCATACCGGCAGTCAGATGCTGGAACACATCCCGCAGCGGAAGCCGGGCACGAATCGCCTCTCGGAAATGCACGCTCACGTCGAAGGCAATTCCGGATTTACGCGCGGACTCGCCACGCTGGTGGACGCTTCCGGCAAGGTTTTGGCGCGCGTCCGCTTCACCAACGTCTTCACCTACCGCGACGGGCGCTGGCAGGCGCTCACCGGACACGAAACGCTTCTTAGTGAGGTCAGCCGTTAAATGCGTGCCGTCGTGCAACGCGTGAGCCGCGCGAAAGTTACAGTCAACGGCGAGACCACGGGCGAGATCGGCCTCGGCCTGCTGGTGTTGCTCGGCGTGGGCGCGGGAGATACTCGCGCTGCGGCGGATTACCTTGCCGAGAAGACGATTGGGCTGCGCATTTTTGAAGATGCCGGCGGCAAGATGAATTTGTCGGTCGCGGAGGTTGGCGGCGCGCTGCTGGTGGTCTCGCAATTCACCCTCTACGGAGACGCGCGGCGCGGCAAGCGTCCCTCGTTCGACGCGGCCGCTCCGCCCGACGAGGCGCGCGAACTCTACGAATATTTTGTGGAGAAAATCCGCGCCGCCGGCCTGCGCTCGGAAACCGGACGGTTTCAGGAAACTATGCAGGTGGAACTGGTGAATGAAGGGCCGGTCACGATTCTGCTGGACTCGGCGAAAGGGTTCTGAAGGAAGTCCCCCAGGTTCTTGGATTGCGAGGAAACGATTAAATAAGGAAGTATTTGATAAATAACAACTTGCGCATAGATGGATGGCTGATCGGAAGCCGCGATTAAATGAGATTCAGGCCCAAAATGGCAAGTAGCGAGCATATTTTCTAGATCCCCCTACCTTTTCATCAGGCTTCACCAATCCGAGGTCTATTGTTGCTGAAATTATCTGCGACACAATGGCACTCTTGCTTTCGGGCAAGTTGAATCGCTGGCGCAAAGACTGGTTCGTCATCTGCTCCGACATTACGTACTTCAATGCGCAGTGCTGGTAACAGGCCCTGGTTCGGTCATCCCTGCCCATCTCTTCAAAATCCCTTGGGCCGAAAATTGTTACAACGGTACTCTGGTACCCAGTCCTGAAATCCGGCGCAGGTAGTTGGAGCACCTCTGCTGCCCGTACCACCCGATCAATTCCGCTGCTCTTTTCCTCGCAGATGCCGAAACGCCTCATCAACATCGCCATATGTTCGTTGCGCGACTGACAGCCGTCAATGAACCTTTCTACGGGAACAAGCGGTTCTCCCGGATTTGATATTTCGACTCGATTGTCATAGATCTCCACCATTACAGAAGTGCCCTCTATCCTCAGGTCCTGATGAATTAAAGCGTTGGCGACCAGTTCTCGAATTACATCGTCTGGCACTAGCTTTACCGCTTTGCGGATTGCATCTTCGATGACTTCATTCTGAGGCAACTGCTCGCCGATGAAACGGACTGCATTGCGAAACCCTACCGCATAGCCCTGTGTTCCATGTCGCTCAAGTTTGGTTTGCAATTTGGAATTGCCGTTGTACACAATGACACGAATCGCCTTTCTTGCCAGTTCGGGGAAATCGTCTAGGCTCTTCGCCAGTAAGAGAGCAGCCAAACGGCGGATTGCGTACTTGCCATCAACGGAGTCAATCAGGCCGTCAGTCTTGAGTCGCTCAATTGCGGCATAATCATCTGAAGGATAGGGCAGCTTGAGCAGTTCAAAGAAGCTCCTGACGTGGATCAGTCTTACAACTGCTTGAGCGTTTAGCCCCGAACGCGAGTATTCCTCGAGCCAATCCGGTTTCCCTTCAGAAAAAATCGTACGAAGCTGAGACTCACTCATCGGAACGAGCTGTTCACCAGAGCGCATGTAGTAAGCGCCTTTGTAATGGTAGGCAGTTCCGCGAGGCCGAGACGGTATGATGAATACCAATACTCGGCCGTCGGGGTGATTTACTTCGTCGATATCAACTCGAAATCCAAGAGATTGAAAAATCTTCTCTTGCATCTTGAGCGGATCACGGAAAGCTTGGGTGCCGACTACCTTTCGAGGGGGAGGCGGATTGCCGTTGCAGATGCCGAGCAACAGATGGCCGCCACCTTCGTTGGCAAGCGCAACGCAGTATTGAAATAACTTTTCATTGTCAAACTGCGCCTTTGCCTCTTTGAACTCAACGTTCTGATTCTCTGAGGGTAGGCTCCTCCAGAGGTCGATCTGTTCAGGCGTTGTGATGTTAGTTCGCTCCGTTCACCCCCGTGGCCAATAATAGTGCATTTCAACTTCCGCTGCGGCAAGAAAGTGCGCATCTTCCGTTTGACCGATTTCCCCGGCGCACGATAGACTAGATGAGTTTGCCTGTACTTGCGGACCCGTTCTGGGGCCGCGCCGCGTTTCCGGTCAGAAGCCGCAGCGGGAAAACAGCAAGCACACTTAAGTGATCTGCCGAGCTGGGCTCGGCTTGGACAGCCGAGGGCGGCTGTCCCTACACGAGCATTAAGGAGAGTCTATGTACGCGGTGATCCGCGCTGGTGGAAAGCAGTATCGTGTCGCCCCGGGCGACGTGATCCGGGTGGAAACACAGGACGATAAGGACGGCAAGGTCGAGTTCGGCGACGTGCTGGCGGTCTCGGCCGAGGCGGGCAGCGTGGTGCCTCCGGGATCCGGGGCTCTTGTGACCGGCGAGGTGGTCGAGCAGGGACGCGGCGACAAGATCCTGGTTTTCCACTACAAGCGCAAGAAGCAATACAAGAAGCTGCGCGGACACCGGCAGGACTATACCGCGGTCCGCATCACCGAGATCGCTTTTGATGGGCAGTCGTTCAAAGCGCCTGAGCTCCCGAAGAAAGAGAAGAAGGTAAAGCCGGCGCCCGAGGGCGGCGAAGAAGTGAAGACTTCGAAGCGGCCGGGGAAAAAGGCGAAGAAGCACGTAGCGCACGCGCACGGGAAGAAAGCGGCGCCGAAGAGAGCAGCGAGGAAGAAGAAAAAGAAATAACAGATCCTTCCCCTTCGGCTGCGCTCAGGGTCAGGATGACAATTTTTGTTGGGTTGGGAAATTACTGGCAACTGGCAACTGGCCACCGGGAACTGATTTATGGCGCATAAAAAAGGACAAGGCACTTCACGAAACGGGCGCGACTCGAACGCGCAGCGGCTGGGCTTCAAGGCTTTCGGCGGACAACTGGTGCCGGGCGGCACGATTATTGTGCGGCAGCGGGGCACGCGGGTGAAGCCCGGACTGAACGTTGGACGCGGCAAGGACGACACGCTCTTCGCCAAGATCACGGGACGCATCAAGTTCCTCGACAAGGGATCGATGGGGAAGTTTGTAATGGTCGAGCCCGAGGCTATCGAAGCGAAATAGGGGTTTGAGGACAAGGGCGGCCCGGGGCAGAGCCCCGGCACCACACAGGCCACAGCATCAGCCTCGGCTTCGCGTCGAGGCTTTTTCATTGCGCGTGAAACTGCGGAGCTCCGCTCCGCTGGACGGGCGACCACCCCAGCCCGCGAAAAGCGCGCGGTCTGGGGACCCGGGCGAGGGCGGCCGCGCCTACGTGAGTCTTGCCGCAAGCCGAGTTTTCGCGGGCGAGGGCGCCCGCGCCACACAATCATAGGTGGGCTGCACACGATGTTTATCGATGAAGCCAAAATTCGAGTTAAGGCTGGGGATGGTGGCAACGGCTGCATGGCGTTCCGGCGGGAGAAGTTTGTTCCGCGGGGCGGGCCTTCGGGCGGCGATGGCGGCAAGGGCGGCGACATCTGGATGGAATCGAGCGAGCGCCACAATACGCTGGTGCATTTCCGTTTCAATCCTGAATACAAGGCGGAGCGCGGACGGCACGGCGAGGGCGACAAGAAAACGGGCCGCGACGGCGAAGGGATTGTCCTGAAGGTGCCCGTGGGCACAATCGTTTTCGACGAGGACACAGGCGAGAAAGTTCACGATTTTTCGCGTGCCGACGAGCGCGTCGTGATTGCGCGCGGCGGACGCGGCGGACGCGGCAACGCGCAGTTTGCCACTTCCACCCACCAAGCCCCGCGCGAGCACGAAGAAGGACGCCCGGGCGAAGAGCGCAACTTCCGCCTGGAGTTGAAACTGCTGGCCGATGTCGGCCTCGTGGGATATCCGAATGTGGGCAAATCGACGCTGATCTCGCGCATCTCGGCGGCGCGGCCGAAGGTGGCGGATTATCCTTTTACCACGCTCGAGCCGAACCTTGGCGTTGTCCTGGCGGGTGACAAGGGAAAAGAAGAGAGTTTCGTGGTCGCCGACATTCCGGGGTTGATCGAAGGAGCGCACGCCGGATCGGGCCTCGGGCACGCAATTCCTGCGGCACATCGAGCGCACGCGTTTGCTGGTGCACATGGTGGATGTTTCCGACAGCAGCGGCCGGGACGACGTGGTGAAGGACGTGGAGGTGATCCGGGGCGAGCTGGCGAATTTTGGAGCGGGGCTGGAGAAGAAGCCGACTTTGATGGTCGCGTCGAAGATCGACGTGGCGAATCCGGAGAAGCTCAAGAAACTGAAGCAGTGGGCGACGCGCAAGAAGCTGAAGCTTTATTTGATTTCCGCGGTTACCGGCGAGGGCGTCGAGAAGCTGAAGTTTGCGATGGCGGAGGGCGTGGAGAAGGTGCGGAAGGTGTAATGTGACTTCGAACGATTGCGTCGACCACGGTGTTCTCGCACGGCTATTGCTCTTGTACGGAGCTTACAACCTGATCCACAACTTCGTGTTCCTGTTGGCATACCACTTGCTTCCGCCCGGCGCCCTAAAAGGAACCCATGTCATGGCGATCGCATCGTGGGTGGGATCAGCCGGTGGATTCTGGGGAGTATTCGGCAGAACGCTCCTCACGAACCTGGTGGTTATGGGGTCGATCTGTGTTCTGCTCAACCTGCAGCGGGTGCGTACGATCCCCCTCGGGTACACGATGCCGCTCTTCTTGGGCGTTTCGACCGGTCTAGCCCTAGGAACGAACTCGTTCGCGGCCATGGACCTGAGTGACAAGCCTTTCCTCGCAGGTACGGCTATGGGCCTTACCATCGGAGGGGCAGAGATACTCGGCTACATGTGCCTGATCGCGGCCACTTCCCGGATATCCATGTATCAAAGGCAGACGTGGTGGCGCTGGAGCGAGCATTTTGTCCGTGTCCGCCGGATCAGAGACCTGCGCTTGTCTTGGGCGGAAATCGTGGTCCTCGTTGCCGGAATTGGCCTGATTGTTTTGGGGGCTTACCGCGAGACGTGGTAGAAGCAAGTGTAAGGTGCCGCCGCCCTCCCCTGCCCCACCGTGCTAGAATTTCCACAGCTTCAGCTTACCCTGGACCCTATCTTGATCGAACTTGCACCCTCGATACTCGCGGCGGATTTCGCTCACCTGGCGGAGCAGGTGGAACGGGCTACGGCGGGCGGCGGCAGCGTCATCCATGTGGACATCATGGACGGGCATTTTGTGCCCAATCTGACGGTCGGGCCTCCGGTGGTGAAATGTTTGCGGCGGGCAACTCGGCTCCCGCTGGATTGCCATCTGATGATCGAGAACCCCGACCAGTACATTGCGGAATTTGCTGAGGCGGGAGCGGACTGGATTTCAGTGCATCAGGAGGCGTGCCGGCATTTGAACCGGACGCTGAATCTTATTAAGCAGCATGAACGCCGGGCGGGAGTGGTGATCAATCCGGCGACGCCGGTGGAGACGCTCACGGAAGTGCTCGAGATTGTCGATTATGTGCTGGTGATGAGCGTGAATCCGGGATTCGGGGGGCAGAAGTTTATCCCCGGCACGCTGCACAAAATAGCGAAATTGGCAGAGATTCGCGCGGCGCGGGGATACGAGTACCGCATCGAAGTAGATGGCGGCGTGGACATGGAGACGGTCGGGGAAGTGGTGCGCGCCGGGGCGGAGATTCTGGTAGCGGGGAATGCGGTGTTCGGCAAGGGCGATCCGAAGGTGAATGCGCAGGCGCTGCTCGGAGCGGCGCGGAGCGCGAGTTTGGAGCGGATTGTGTAATTTTGTAAGTTGGTAATTTTGTAATTTGAAGTCCACTCGTTGCCGGGTTTCAAATTACCAAATTACCCGATTACAAAATTGCAAAATTGTTCAGCGGTTTTGAGGGCTTCTATGCGTCGGAATTTTAGTTTTGTATTTCTCACGTTGCTGCTGACGTTGACGGTGGCGTGCACGAACAAGAAATCGGTGAATCCGCTGGCCAACGTCGGGTCGAAACAGCCCGACAAGGTGCTGTTTGACCGGGCCATGGATGCCATGAAGCACAACCGTTTCGACGTGGCGCGGATGACGCTGCAGACGCTGATCAACACCTATCCGGATTCGGAGTTTATCGCGCGGGCGAAGCTGGCGGTGGCGGATTCGTGGTACGCCGAGGGCGGCAGCACGGCGATGCAGCAGGCCGAGATCGAATACAAGGATTTCCGGACGTTCTTTCCCAATATGCCGGAGGCGGCCGAGGCGCAGTTGAAGGTGGCGAACATCCACTATCAGGAGATGGAAAAGGCGGACCGCGACTACACCCATGCGATGCGGGCGGAGGAGGAATACCGGTCGCTGCTGCAGGAGTATCCGGACAGCAAACTGGTGCCGGAGGCGAAACAGCGGTTGCGGGAAGTGCAGGAAGTGCTGGCGGAACGGGAGTTCGGCATCGGGCGGTTTTATTATCTGCGGTTCGCGTACCCGGCTGCGATTGCGCGCTTGAAGACGCTGGTGGACCGGTATCCGTTGTACAGCGGGGCGGACCAGGCGCTGTATCTGCTGGGGCAATCGTACGAAGGCGAAATCGATGTGATCCGGAAGAACGGGCGCCTGAATGAAGTGGCCAAGGGCAAGATGATCGAGCAACTGACAGGGGAGGCGTCGGAGGCGTACGGGAGGATCATCAAGCGGTATCCGGCGATGGACCGGGCGCTGGATGCGAAGGCGCGGCTGGAGGCGCTGCATCAGCCGGTACCGCGGCCGACGCGGGCGGCACTCGAACTGAACAAGAAGGAAGTGGCGAGCCGGCATGAAGCGAGCATGACGTCGAGCATGCTGGGGACGTTCGAGAAACATCCCGACGTGGCGAAGGCCTCGCATGTGGGCGAGCCGACGATGGTGGACCCGGCGCCGGTGAATCCGACTGAGATCGTGCACAAGATGACCAATGCGGCGATGGGCGGCGACAATAAGCTCAGTGTGGAAACGACCCCTGGGACAGTAGCGCCGAACCAGGAGGCGCCGCGTTCGGATGCTCCAGCAGCGGCGGCTCCGGAACAGGCGGCGGCGGCCGATCCCAATGAACTGAAGCCGAATGTCGAGGCCGATCCGAACGCGCTTCCTCCGCTGCAGCAGAGCAATCAACTGGACAGCAGTGGCGGGTCATCGAGCGCCGTCTCTTCGAGTGGGCCCGCAAAAACCGAGGAGATGGCGGACATTTCTTCGAGCAAGAAGAAGAAGAAAAAGGGCTTGGGGAAGCTGAACCCGTTCTAGGAAGGGCAGAGGTTAGAGGTCAGATTGCAGAGGTGGACCTCAAGTTGTTGGTTTACACGCCTCTTGCCTGCGCAATCGGACATTCTTCCTCTTCTGCCTTTTACCTCTACAATCTGACCTCTAACCTCTGACTTTGTTGGCCTCCCCAACAGGCTAGGTACGCTCGTAACCTGTTACCCCTGTCTGAATCGTTGACTTAGGTTGAGGGACGAGGTAGTTTCGCGTTATCTCTCCTTTTTTGTCGAAGGATGACGCTTGGCACGGAAAATACTGCTCGCCGACGATAGCGTGACGGCCCAGAACATGGGGCGAAAGATCCTGGCCGATGCCGGGTATGACGTGGTCACGGTCAATAATGGATCGGCCGCCCTGAAGCGCATTGTCGAATTCAAACCGGATCTGATCGTGCTGGATGTGTACATGCCCGGCTACAGCGGGCTGGAAGTCTGCCAGCGGCTGAAGGACGCGGACGAGACGGCGCACATTCCGGTGCTGCTGACGGTGGGCAAGCTCGAACCTTTCAAGGCGGAAGAGGCGCGCCGGGTCAGGGCCGACGGTCACATCGTGAAGCCATTTGAAGCCAGTGAGTTGCTGACTGCGATCACGCGGCTCGAAGACCGCATGGTGCCGCAGCCCTCCGAGGACGGGCGCTTCAGCACATCGGTTTCGGGCGTAGAGCGATTCAGCGGCGACGGAAGCGGCAGGAGAAGGGAAAGTGACGCGGACGCCGATACCGGATGGAAGAGCCGGCTGCGTTTTCCGTCGAAGAAAAAGAAAGAAGAACCGGAACCGGAAGCAGAAGATGCCGCGGCAGGAGCGACCTTTCGGGATTTCCGGAAGGCGAAGGGCAAGACGGGCGCGAGCGGAGTGTTCGCGGTAAAGGCGCCAGCGCCGCCCGGGACAGGAGCCAGGATTGGTTCCCGATATTCCGCGCGACATCACGCCGGAAGAGTTGGACGCACTCAGCGCATTGGCCGAGAAACTCGATGGCCCGATTCCGGCGGCGGAGAATATTGCGCCGCTGGCGGAGAAGATAGGCCCGATTGAGGCTCCGGCGGCAGAGGCAGCGAAGACTGAAGCAGCAAAGGCCGAAGCGGCAGAGACCGAAGTGGAAATTCCTGCGGCGGCGGATGGGAAGAAGGAAGTTGAAACTCCGGCGCCGGCCGTTGAGCCCGTTGCGGCCGCCGTTGAAGCCGCGGCATTAGCCGCCGAGGCCCCGGCGTTGACGGTCGAAGGCAAGAACGAAGTCGAGATTCCGGTCGAGCAGATCGAACTGGCGGCCGAGGGCGCTACGGGGGTTGCCGATCCGGCGGCGGTCGAAATCCATCACGAACCCCAGCAACCCGAAACGCCGGCGGCGGAGGTCGCGGTCGCGGTGAATACTGCCCTCCTGGCGCAGGAACCCGCGCCCGTGGACAGGAACGATGAGCCGGTGTTCGCTTTGGCTGCGAGTGCGGTTGAGCAGGCGGCGGAAGACAAGGCCGAAGAAAAGACTGACGGGAAGCCAGCCGAAGCCATCGCAGAGATCGAGAAGAGCGAGACGGCCGAGGCGAGCGCGCTCGAGGAAGCAGTTGTTGCGAAGAGCCCGGAATCCAAGCCCGAAGAATCGAACGCCCCAGAGTTGAACGTCGAAGAGTTGAAGGCGGAGAATTCTGCGCCACCGGTTCCGATTGCGGCGAGCGCGCCAGAGACGGCGGAGGCGGAAGAGCCGGCGCCGAGCGATGAGGAGTTGGCCGAGGCGTTGCGCCTGCTGACACCCGCAACCGGGCACGCGGCTGTCTCGACCGTTCCGTCGCACGGAACCCTGGTGGCAGCCGGGCAGTTGCTGGCGGAGGAAGCGGCGCGCAATGCGGCAGGCAGTCCGCGGTGGATAGCGGAGCCGGTGGCGTTGAGTCCGGAGGAAGCCGCGATTTCACTGGAAGCGGAAATGTTCCGCACGTTTGCAGCGATGCCCGCAGCAATGCCCGCGGCGATCTCCGCGGAAACGTCTGGCGGCGAAGTTGAACCCACAGCGATCGCCGGAGTTTCCGCGATTGCGGTTGCAGTCGAGAACACACTGGCAGCAGCAGAGATGGCGGGCAGTGCGAAAGCTCTGGCAGGGCAAGGGGACGAGCCTGGTTCAGGCGAGGTTCGTTCAAGTGAGCATGGTTCAGTTGAGCGTGGTTCAACTGAGTTTGGTTCAGAGACCACAGCCGCGGAAACACCGGCCGTGGAAGCGCCTGCGGAAGTGACGGCGGCGGTTACGAACGAAGCGAGCCGGTGGGAGGACGCCATCGCGCCTCAGAAGGTGGAACCGGAGAAGCTCGCACAAGAAGAGCCCGAAGCAGAAGAGCTGGAATCGGAGAAACGCGAAGCGGAGCAGAAAGATGCCGGGGCGCAAGTCGCGGAGGAAACACCTGCGGAAGAGGTTGCGGCAGCGACCTTCGCGGATGCGGTGGGCAAGGACGAGGTCGAGGCTGCGGCGGCAGAAGAGGATCAGGGTTCGAGTTCAGATTCTGGGAGTCAGGAATCCATGGGCAGCGACATGAAATCGAAGTCGGGGAAATCGAACTGGCATCAGATCCACACGGCGTCGGCGAGCGCTGCCGCGAGCCGTGACGTGGAAACCGCGAAACAGGCCGAACCCGTGGCGGAGGAGGCTCCGAAGGCCATGGCAGCGGCGGCGGCCGCGGAGGGGGGTACAGCGTTGACGCCGGTAACGGACGCCCGCACGATTGCCAGCATCGTGGACAGCGTGCTGGCCGATCTTCGCCCGAAGATCGTGGAAGAAATCGCGAGGAAGCTGGCGGGAAAGTAAGGCGGCATTCAGCCGTCAGCATTCAGCCATCAACCATCAGCTCATGCCGCCGCGTGCGCCAATAAGTGTACGTACAAAATGTTTCACGTGGAACATTTTGTACGGGCTTAATTGTGCGTGCAACAATGTACATGTCAAGGGCAGTTGGAGCGCGGCTCCGGCGCACAAAAAGCGAAACGCCGGGTCTCGTTCAGTATTTGTGGTGACCGGCAGTCATAATATTTCATGAGCCAGATTCCCAAGTCATTGATAATACATGGGTTCTTTGTGGTAAGACAGGCACAGTAAGGTACTATTTACACTGTAATTTTTACAAACGTCATGATTCGGCGGGTGGGGCATCCCCGTCGAGTGTCCCCTCCGAGGATGGCTCGTGGCGCCCGGTACTCTCCTCAACTTCCAGGAAGATCCCAAGCTGATGCGACCGTGGAATCCCAGGTCTCGAAAACCGCGAGACGCGGGGCGTGAAAGAGAGGGTCCCACTGATGGGAGTGGTGGTGAGGATTAGGAAGTCAAATCCCCGCGCCTTCGGCTTCGCTCAGGGCAGGCTCGGTCGTGGAAAACGCGACAAGGACGGGAACCCTCGGGGAGTTGAGATGAGTGAAAGGGTGGGCCAGTCCCCGCCGCAGCAAATCGAGATACACTACCCGGCCGGCGTGTCGGCGAGAATGAACTGTCGGGCATTTCCACGCTGGGTAACGTGATGGGCTATGTCGACAATGACGACGCGAGCCAAGCGAGCCACATCAGTCAAAGTGGCAGAAAACGTCCCGTCTGTCCCCGGGTTTGTCCTGGGGCACCGTGCAGAAAACGTCCCGTCTGTCCCCGGGTTTACCCCCGGGTTTACCCCGGGTTTACCGGATTTCCAAGACGCGAGCGGGTTCGGGCGAGTTGGCGGTGGGAGAGGACGAGGCGGTCCCGGGGACGGTCCAGTTTTCGTTGGATCGAACGGTGCTGGGGGTGGCATCGGAAGAGGGGGTCTCAATCGGCGCCGGAGCCGATTCGGATACAGCCCTGTCCAAATCGCTGGCCCGACCCTTGAGCCAGTCCTTTAATTCACTGGGATAGGCGTAGACGCCGCCGCGGCCTCCGCCCGGAACGCGGTGGACAGGCAAGGCGCGCTCCTTCTCCCAACGGCGAACGGTGCGTTCGTCGCGGTCAAAGAAGGCAGCAATTTCCTTCCAGGAATCAAGTTTCTGGGGGGTCAATTGGTGCGCGGAAGTGTCGCCCATCCTGTAATACCCACTAATGTCCGTTAATACCCACTAATGTCCGTTGTTGTCCGTTGCCGGGGAGGGCGTGCTCCACCCATTATACGCACAGTATCCGGCGGTCAAAACCCCCTTTTGACCCCGGCCAAATCCATGCGCCGGCTGTAATGCGGAGACCGAGATCCCCGCGAAATGGCGCATGGAACGGTTCATAACCACGTTTCATTACCGAACAAGGAATCAGAGACCTTACTTCCAGGAGACTATCGATGCAGTCCGTTCAAACTTTCCTACGCCGCTTGATGGGGCCGGTGGTACCAGCCGTGATTTTTCTGGCCCTTATCGGAGCGACGATTCCGGCGCAAGCGCAAGCGAACCCGGCAACTTTTGTGAACCCGTCCTTCTATCAGGCAGGGAACATTCTTGCGAATTACAGTCCGATCGGTGTACAGGAATTGGCGGTTGGCGATTTCAATAACGATGGATTTCGAGAACGTCGTGGTCATCGACAGTAATGCCAACGTCAACGGCTTCGGGATCCTGCTGGGCGTCGGCGATGGGACTTTCCAAGTAGAGCAGTCCATCGCGGTGACCGGGTCTTACGGCAACGTGGACAGCATTGTGACGGGTGACTTCAATCGGGACGGGAATCTGGATTTCGCCGTGAGCTGGAGTGGGAGCGCTAGCGTCGTTCAGGTTTTCCTGGGCAACGGCGCGGGCGGGTTTACGCAAGGCACAACCTATACTCTGCCGATTCCGAATTACTATGCCATGCCCAACGGGCTGGCGACTGCCGATCTTCGGGGCAACGGGGATCTCGATCTGATTGCGGTTGACGGTCACAACGTTGAAGGTTCGATCGAGGTTTTGCTGGGGAACGGGGATGGAACGTTTCAGGCTCCGGTGACAGTTGCAGCCAGCATTGGCAATCCCTTAGGCGGGGTCGCGATGGCGGATGTAAATCATGACGGAAAGATTGACATGGTGGTCGGGTCGGACGATCAGCTTGATGGCATCTATGTGGTTCTGGGCAATGGCGACGGTACCTTCCAAACTCCGGTGTTTTACCAGGAGGGCGACAATTCGGGGGTGACCGGGATTGCAATTGGATCGTTGACCACGAAGAAGAACGCCGACGTGGTGATTTCGACGGGAAATGGCGCGTACGTGTATCTCAATGATGGCAAGGGCGTGTTTGCGAAGCCGGTGCAGTATGGCAGTTCGGCGAACGCAAGTTCGGTGGTGATTGCGGACGTGAACGGCGACAACAAAAACGACCTGGTCGTATCGTCGTCGTCCTCGGGCGCGGTCTGGGTACTGCTCGGCAAGGGCAATGGCACGTTTACGGCGGACGCAGCGGTTAATGTTGGCGGAGTTGCGCAAGCGGTTGTGGTGGCGGATTTCAATGGCGATAAGAAACTCGACTTGGCCACCGCTGCCAACGCTCAGCTTCTGACCGTGGTTCTTGGGAACGGAGACGGCACTTTCCGCAGCAGTTCGCAATACGGAGAGAGTAATTCCACCATCCAGGCGATCGCCACAGCGGATTTAAATGGCGATGGCTATCCAGACATTGTGGAAGCTGGCGGCGGCACCGGCGTAGGAGTCACGATCTTGCTGGGCAGTGCGCATGGCGCGCTGGGAGCGCCGTTTTCTATAGCGGTCGGGTGCGGGGAAGCGAATCGCAGCGGGGTCAACTCGATTGCCCTAGGAGACGTGACAGGCGACGGCAAAATCGACATCGTCGCGACGAGCTACGACGATCCTTATAACTGCTACGAAAACGTAATTGGCGTTCTAGCTGGGCTGGGCACGGGCAAATTCAAAAAGCCAGTGTATTACTCCACTGGAACCACGCAGCAGTCTTACAACATCACGTTGGGAGACTTCAACGGGGATGGCAAACCCGACATCATCGTCGAGAACTATGACGGCAGCGTCAGTGTGCTGCTCAATAAGGGCAAAGGCATCTTTGGGACCGCCATTGTCACTGCCGGGGCCAGCGGATATGTCGGCACGCTGGTGGTCGGCGACTTCAACCACGATGGAAAGCTGGACGTGGCGGTGACCGACTACGCTCAGCAAGAAGTCTTTGTGCTGCTGGGCAAGGGGGACGGAACTTTTGGTTCTCCGATTATCACACCCTCTCCGCTTCATGGAGACGCGATGACCGGTGGCGACTTCAACGGCGACGGGAAGATGGATTTGGCGGTCAGCAGTTATGAAGGCGGCGGCAGTGTCGTGATCTTGACGGGAAATGGCGATGGCACGTTCAACGTGGGTAACACCTACGTGATACCGGCGATCAACTGCCAGTTCGGCGATAGCAATCCTTATTGGATGAGCGTCGGCGATCTCAATCAAGACGGCAAGTTGGACATAGCCGTCGCTTTGAACGAGAACAACTGCGCGACCGAGTACAACGGTACGGAATTTTTCGGCGACGCGGTGGTCCTTATGGGCAACGGAGACGGCACCTTCGATCTGGATGAAGGGCCGTGGATTGGCGCTGGTAATGGTGCGGTCGGGTCGGGCAACGGAACGAGTGGGATCGCACTCGGCGACTTTAACGGCGATGGCATGACGGATATTGCGGTGGCGGCCTTTGGAAACTCGACTGAACAGTGGGTGAGCGTCCTCCAGAACAACACCCAGGCAATCAGCGTCTCGCCGCTGAACCTTACTTACCCGGCAGAAAAAGTAGGGTCGAGCAAAGTCGAAACCGTGGTGGTGACGAACGATCAAAAGACGTCTCTTGCCATTGACAAGGCGGTGCTGGGGGGCGCGGACGCGGGCGACTTCATCCTGAAGAATGGATGCGGCAGCAGTTTGGCGGACGGCGCGAATTGTACTTTGACCGTCACCTTCAAACCGACGGCCACAGGAAAACGGACGGCGGCTCTGTCCCTGACCGATGGCGATGGAACTCAGACCGTTTCGCTGACTGGCACGGGAAAGTAGCGAGACGGCGCAAGGTTCGCTGAGAGCGGGAATCGCCAGGAGCGGGTTGGGGACTCTCTTCTGGGATCGGTTCCCGCACAGCGAGCGTGATGGAGTAACTGTGGATTGGATGAATGATTGGGCCGCGAACTGAGCTCGCGGCCCTTTTTTATTGCGCATGGATTTGATTAGGGACTTACCCGAGCGATGGCGGATTCGTTGGTAAAGCGAAGCTTCGAACTGCCGATGTACACAAAGTCCGCCACGGAATGGTGGCGCGCAAAGGGCGGCGGGACGAATCAATCCGCGAACCGGCCCGGCCGATCCCGACGCCGAAGCCCCGCTCACCAGGTTCCGAGTCCCCTCTTCGTCCATCATGGTGCCGTGCTCAATCGAGTTGACGCCGGCGTGCACGGCAGCCTTGATACCATCGGTGCCTTCCGCGTGTGCCATGACTTTCTTGTGCGCGCGATGAGCAATTTCGACCGCCTTCGCCATTTGCTCTTCACTGAGTTCCTGCACGTTGAAGTCACTGAGCACATCGCTGACGCCGCCGGTCGCCATCAATTTGATCCAGTCTGCGCCGTATTTCAGATCATGGCGTACAGCCACGCCGACTTCATCCACGTTGTCGGCGAGGTTCGGGAACCTGGGGGAACCTGGGGACAGACGGGACGTTTCCCGATCTTTCAGCACTACCGGTCGAAGGTGATCTTCTGTTGCCTGGGATCAGCGATGGGTGTTTGAGAGCGGCCTCCCTTTTGCGGAGCAAGAGGGCGATGGGTGGACGTTGCAAGAGCTGCAATGAATTCCGGTGATCCCAGTGGCCGGCCAGTGTGTGTGCGTTGCCGGAGAGTGGCGAGATCAGTTTCCGATTCTCCGGGTTCCGTCTACTTGATCACCTCGCCACCTTTCATAACGAAGGCCACCTTCTCCATGTTTTTGATGTCGGTGAGGGGGTCGCCATCGAGGGCAACGATATCGGCGAGCTTTCCGGCTTCGAGGCTGCCGATCTGGTCCGATAATCCCAGCAGTTCTGCACCACGCACGGTCGCGGCCTGCAAGGCTTCGACAGGCGTCATGCCTCCCTTGACCAGGGCCACGAACTCGCGATCAAGATAGTCGGGATCGTCGTCCACTCCAAACGCGATCTTCAGACGATGCTTCAGCGCCCGCTGGAACGCCGCGGCCTGGAACTTGCGTATCGCGTTGCTTTTCTCAGCCTCTATTGGGGACTGGCCTGGGTAAACGTCAGTGGCTCCGCGCTGAAATGTTTCCAGCGTTGGAACCAGCCAAGTTCCCCTCTGCTCCATCAGGGTGGCACCCTCTTCGTCCATCATGGTGCCGTGCTCAATCGAGTTCAACGCCGGCGCGCACGGCAGCCTTGATACCATCGGTGCCTTCCGCGTGTGCCATGACTTTCTTGTGCGCGCGATGAGCAATTTCGACCGCCTTCGCCATTTGCTCTTCACTGAGTTCCTGCACGTTGAAGTCACTGAGCACATCGCTGACGCCGCCGGTCGCCATCAATTTGATCCAGTCTGCGCCGTATTTCAGATCATGGCGTACAGCCACGCCGACTTCATCCACGTTGTCGGCGAGGTTCGGGCGGCGCGGCAGAGCCTGGTCGGGAGCGAGCGGGTCAGAATCGCCATGCCCGCCGGTGACCGAGACGAAGTTTCCGGCAGAGAGAATTCGCGGGCCGCGCACGAGCCCCGTGTCGATGCTGTCGCGGAGAGCCAGTTGTCCGTAGGCAGGGTCGGACTCCCCGGCCTCGCGCAGCGTGGTGAACCCTTTTGCCAACCAGATCTGCGCGTTGTGATATCCCCAGAGCACGGCTTGTGGAGACGACATTCTGAGATCGCGGGTCGCAGAATAATCTTTCGGGTTCGAAAGGACGTGAGCGTGACAATCGATCAGGCCGGGCAAGACTGTGTAGTTCGAGAGATCAATCGTTGTCGCGCCCGCCGCATGGGAACCGACCGTTGCAGCATCGCCTACTTCCTTTATCCGATCGCCTTCAACCAGAATGGCTTGGTTTTTGTTGAAGCGTCCGCTGCGCGCATCGAAGAGACTTCCAGCCTTGATGAGCACAAGCGGCTTCACCGAGCTTTGACCTAAGGAAACAACGCTCGAACAAAGCACGAAAGCGGCAACAATCCTCTGGATCACGTTCATTCCCCCCCAAGAACTCTATATCTATTCTGGATTGATGAGACGGCTCGAATTGTACATCGGGGCGGGTGCCACCTACCACGTCAACGTGTATCGTTTGACCCTTCTTTTCTTGCGCCTGTAAGATCGAAAGTTCTAGCAATCAGCAATCAGCATTCAGCCGTCAGCGATCGACCCTGAGTATTTGTTGCCCAGTTTTGTCGAAATGCATGGTTGTCATTCGCTGAATGCTGAGTGCTGATTGCTGAGTGCTCTCAAACCATGCCTCACGAATTGCCGAAAGCTTACGAACCGGGCGCGATTGAAACGCGCTGGGCCGAGTATTGGGTCCGGGAAAAACTGTTTCACGTGGAGACGCCGGCGCGGAATGAGACGGCGGAGGCGGGCTTGGGACGGGCGGGGACGCCCGTCGCTCCATTGACGCGGCCGGTGTTCACGCTGCTGCTGCCGCCTCCGAATGTGACGGGGCGGCTGCACATGGGACACATGCTGAACCAGACGCAGATGGACATCGTGGTGCGCTGGCACCGCATGCGTGGCGATGTGACGCTCTGGCTGCCGGGCACGGACCATGCGGGCATTGCGACGCAGATGATGGTGGAGCGCCAACTGGTGAAAGAGGGGAAGAAGCGGCGCGACTTGGGACGCGAGAAGTTCATCGAGCGCGTCTGGGAATGGCGGCGCGAGTATGGGGGCGCGATTCTCGACCAGATGAAGCGGCTGGGCGCGTCGGTGGATTGGGGCCGCGAATACTTCACCATGGACGACCGCCTGTCGCACGCGGTGAAGGAAGCGTTCGTGCGGCTGTATGAAGATGGGCTGATTTATCGCGGGAAATACATTGTGAACTGGTGCTCCGACTGCGGCACGGCGATCTCGGATCTGGAAGTGAAGCACGAGGAGGTTGCGGGCAAGCTGTACGAGATACGGTACCCGGTGGTGGACACAGAGGCTGCGGCGCTTCGCGCCGCTGGACAGCCGGGGGCGGCTGTCCCTACGCAATTCATCACGGTGGCGACCACGCGTCCGGAGACGATGCTGGGCGACACGGCGGTCGCGGTGAATCCCAAGGACGAGCGCTACACGCATTTGCACGGCAAGCATGTGCTGCTGCCGCTGATGAATCGTGAGATCCCGATCATTACAGACGAACTGGCGCAGCCGGAGTTCGGCACGGGCGCGGTAAAGGTGACGCCGGCGCACGATCCCAACGACTTCGAGGCCGGCCTGCGGCACAACCTGCCGCAGATCGAAGTGATCGACGAGCACGCCAAGATGAATGCGAATGCCGGTCGCTACGCGGGCCTGGATCGCTTTGCCGCGCGCGAGCATGTGGTGCGGGACCTTTCCGAGCAAGGCTTTCTGGTGGGCACGAAGGATTACACGATTGCGCTTGGCAAGTGCGACCGCTCCGGCACGATTGTCGAGCCGCGGCTTTCAACGCAGTGGTTCATCAGGATTGCGCCGCTGGCGAAGCGCGCCATTGAGGTGGTGGAGAAGGGATACATCCGTTTCACGCCGGAGAATTACGGGCAGATTTATTTGAACTGGATGCGCAACATCCACGACTGGTGCATCTCGCGGCAGCTATGGTGGGGGCACCGGATTCCGGCGTGGTATTGCACGAACAACGGCTGCAAGGAAGTGGTGGTGGCGCGCGAGGCCCCATCGGCATGCAAATGCGGCTCGACAAAACTGGAACAGGACACGGACGTGCTCGACACGTGGTTTTCTTCGGGCCTGCTGCCGTTCACGACGCTGGGCTGGCCCGCGGCGACGCGCGACGAAGAAGTGTTCTATCCCAATTCACTGATGATTACCGGCTTTGACATCCTGTTTTTCTGGGTGGCGAGGATGATCATGCTGGGGTGCTGGTTCATGGCGCCTCCGCATAGGCCCACCCTAAACGCCTCAAAAAGCGAGGCGTTCAGGATGGGGCACCCGGATTCAGAATGCGGCGAAGATGGGTTGCGTACCAGTGTTCCCTTTCGCGAAGTTTATATTCATGCGCTGGTGCGCGACGCGGAGCGGCAGAAGATGTCGAAGACGAAGGGGAATGTGCTCGATCCGCTGGAGGTGATCGGGCAGTACGGGACGGACGCGACGCGCTTTACGCTGGCGTCGATGGCGGCGCCGGGGACCGATATCGCGTTCAGCGAGAGCCGCACGGCGGGGTATCGGAATTTTGCCAACAAGATATGGAATGCGGCGCGGTTCATGTTCATGAACGTGGACAAGATCGAGCCGGGCCTGCGGCCCGGGGACGGGCGGGACGCCCGTCTCTCCACAAGCCCTCCCCGCACGGGCGTTGCGGGATTCGACGCGCAGACGCTCGAAGACCGGTGGATTCTTTCGCGCTTCAATCGCGCGGCTAGGGACGTAAACGAGTCTCTGGAGACGTATCGTTTCGATGAGGCGGCGAATCGTATCTACGATTTCTTCTGGGGCGAATTCTGCGACTGGTACATCGAGCTGATCAAGCCGCGACTTAACTTCGAGGACGGCGCGGACACGGGACCGGCGCGAGTTGCGTGCGCGAATCTGGTCAGTCTTTTCGAAGCATCGTTGCGGCTGCTGCATCCTGTGATGCCGTTCATCACGGAAGAAATCTGGCAGGCGATCTACGACGGCACGCCTCCGCTGAAGTCGATTGCGCTGGCGGCGTATCCGGCGGCGGATGAAAAGCAGATTGATCTGGACGCGGAGACGAACATGGCGGTGCTGCAGGATTTGATCGTCAGCGTGCGCAATCTGCGGGCGGAATTGAAAGTCGAGCCTAAGGTCAAGGTGCCGATTGAGGTGTTTGCCCATGAACCGGAGATTCGCGCGATGATCGAAGAGAATCTGCGCACGATTCTGCTGGATCGTCCGGCGAATGTGGAGAAGATCGCGTTTGTGGAGAGCTCGCTCGGGAAATTACCCGGGGCGCGCAGCACGTCGCGGTTCGATGTGCATGCGGTGTATGAAAAAAAGATCGATGTTGCGGCTGAGCGCGAGCGTCTAACTAAAGAGTTGGAGAAGATTGAAAAAGAACAGGCCAACGGGCAGCGGCAGCTTTCGAACGAGCAGTTTCTAGCGAAGGCCCCGGCAAAGGTAGTGGAGGGGCTGAAGACGCGAGCGGAAGAATTGAGGGTGCTGCAAGGGAAGACGTTGGCGAAGTTGAAGGAAATCAGTGGATAGTGGTCAGTGGCCGGTGGCCAGTAAGAGCACCAACTGGCCACCGACCACTGGCTACTGGCAACTGCTTCTATGGACTGGAATTCACGACGCATTACCGCCATTATCGAGAACGCGCTGAACGAAGATCGGGCGACGCGCGATGCGACCAGCTACGCCTGCATCGATCCCAACCAGCGCGCTTCGGCGACGATTATCGCCAAGCAGGAGTGCATTCTCGCCGGCCTGGGATGCGTTCCCCGGATTCTCGACGTCTACGCGGAACTCGACGGTACAGTCACTTCGCATTACGAAGTGACCAGCCATCCTTCGATTTTCGATGGCATCCGGGTGCACCCGGGGCAGCAGATCGCGGTGATCCAGCATAACGCGCGGGTGATTCTGTCGTGCGAGCGGGTGATCCTGAATTTTCTGCAGCGCATGGCCGGAATCGCGACCACCACCCGCAAGTTTGTGGATGCGGTGGAGGGTACGAGCGTGCGGATTCTGGATACGCGCAAGACGGCGCCGGGGCTGCGCGTGATTGACAAGTACGCGGTGCGCTGCGGCGGCGGGCAGAATCACCGGCTGGATCTCTCCGACGGCGTGCTGATCAAGAACAATCACATTGCGCTGGCCGGGGGCGCGATTCCGGCGCTGGAACGCGCGATCCACAACCGGCGCGGCCGGCAGCCGATCGAGATTGAAGTGCGGTCGCTCGAAGAACTGCAGCAGGCGCTGGAACACGGGGCGGAGGCGATCCTGCTCGACCATGTGAGCGTTGAGAATGTGCGCAAGGCGGTCGAGATTTGTTCGCGCGTTGTACAACCAGCAGCGGCGGATTCCGCTGGAGTGCGCGGGCGGAATCAATCTGGAGAACGTGCGCTCCTACGCGGAGGCGGGCGTGGATTTCATCTCGGTCGGCGCGCTGACGCATTCATCGACGGCGGTGGATATGAGTCTGCGAGTCAGCCCGGCGTGAAACCAGTCGTTAGTCGTCGGTCGTTGGTCGTTCGGGGGTTTGGATCACCCACGGTTTCGATTGCTAACGACCAACGACCGAGGACTAACGACTGCCCCAACGACCAGCGACTGTTTATAATTCCTCCATCTCCACTTCCACCAAAACTCGCAGCTTGCCGTCCGTACATAAGGCGACAGATGTTCGCCTGGGCCGCATTGTGCGACTGCTCATGAGCCACGCTACCGTTGTCGTCAGCGGCACGAAGATTGCCGAAGAGATTGGGACGAGCCGGTCGGAAGTCTGGCGGCTGGTTCAGCAACTGCGCGGGTTGGGCGTGGATGTTGCTGGACATCCGGCGACCGGCTATCAACTGCGCACGGTTCCAGACTTGCTGCTGCCGGAGATGTTGGCGCCGGCGTTGAAGGGAACGATCTTTGGAGCGGTTGGAAGGCATGTCCCTCAGGGGCTAAAGCCCGGGTCTTTTGAGATTGCAGACGGCACAGCTGAAGCCGTGCCCTACCCAAAAGCAACTCGTGAAACCAGCGTCAAGCACATTCATCACTATTACAAAATCGGCTCAACCAATTTGGAGGCAATGCGATCCGCCGCGGAGGACGCCCCCGAGGGCAGTGTATTTCTTGCCGAAGAGCAACTGGCCGGGCGCGGACGGGGCGCGCACACCTGGCATTCGGCGCGGTCGACGGGGATCTACTGCTCGGTGATTCTGCGTCCGGCGATGCCGCCTTCGGACGCATTGATTTTTTCGCTGGCTGCGGGGCTGGCGGTTCGCGCGGCGGTGGCGGAGATTGCGCCGCAGCTTCTGGCGGATCTGAAATGGCCGAACGACCTGCTGCTGGGCGGCAAGAAATTCTGCGGCATTCTCACGGAGATGAATGCCGAGGCCACGCGGGTGCGCCATCTGGTGGTGGGAGTCGGGATCAACGTCAACCAGGTGAAGTTTCCGGCTGAACTGCGGGAAATTGCGACTTCGTTGCGGATCGAGACGGGCACGGAGTGGTCGCGGGTGGAGCTCTGCGCCGCTTTGCTAAAATCGCTCGACCGGGAGTATCGGAGCTTGATTGAGGATGCGGGAGCGCGAGATGGGATCCTGCGCCGTTTCGAGGCGAGCTCTTCGTCGGTGCGCGGCAAGAAAGTGAGCGTCGAGGAGGACGCCGGCCTGACGGGCGTTACCGAGGGATTGGATGAGCGCGGATTTTTGCGGATAAGAACGGCGGAGGGGTTGCGGACGGTGGTGAGTGGAACGGTAAGAACCATTGAAAATTTGTAATTGGCAATTTGTAATTGGTAATTTAGAGAGCGGCGGCCTTTCCAATTACAAATTACAAATCGCCAATTACAAATATGCTTCTCGTGATTGATGTCGGAAATACGAACACGGTGCTGGGCGTTTTTGCGGCGGTGGCGCACCGTCCGGGCGAGGATGTGACCACGGAAGCGGCGCGTTACGAGCGGCTGGTGGCGAACTGGCGCGTCGGCTCGCATCTGACCCGTACGGTCGACGAGTATGGAGTGATCTTCCGCAACCTTTTCTCGATGGACAACCTGGAAGTTTCGGCCGTGCATGGGATCGTGATTTCATCGGTGGTGCCGCCGCTCGATTCGGTGCTGCGGCAGGTGTGCGAGCGCTATTTCAACACCAAGCCGCTGTTCATCGAGCCGGGCGTAAAGACGGGCATGCCGGTGCTGTACGACAATCCCGCGGAAGTGGGCGCGGACCGGATCGTGAATGCGGTGGCGGCGTTTGAGAAGTATGGCGGGCCGTGCGTGATTGTGGACTTCGGAACGGCGACCACGTTCGACTGCATTTCGAAGAAGGGCGAGTACATGGGCGGCGTGATTTGCCCGGGGATTGGGATTTCGGCGGACGCGCTGTTTCAGCGCACGGCGCGGCTGCCGCGGGTGGAGATTCGCAAGCCGGCGCGGGTGATCGGATCGAACACGGTGGGCAGTTTGCAGTCGGGACTTTACTACGGCTATCTCGGGCTGGTTGACGGCATCCTGGAGCGGCTGCTGAATGAAGTTGAGCTGGGCGCGGAGACGCGCGTGATTGCGACGGGCGGACTGGCCGCGCTGATTGGCCCCGCTTCCCACTTCATTAAGAATGTGGACGAGCTTCTGACCCTGGAAGGGCTGCGCATCATATGGGGCCGGAATCAGAAGTCTCCTAAAACGAGGTGAGAGGTCAGAGGTCGGATTGCAGAGGTGAAACCTTTGGCTCTAACCCTGCAATCCGACCTCTGACCTTTGACCTCTCTAGAAACCTGTCGTGGAAAATTATTTCAATTACTTCACGGAAATCGAAGAGCACTATCTGCGGCGGCGAGGGACTCATCTGCTGCTTTCGACGCTCGATTGGGCTCTGATTGAGACTTGGAAAAGCGCGGGCGTGCCGCTGGAGGCGGTGCTCCGTGGTGTGGACGATGCGTTTGACAAGTACGATCGGCGTCCCTCGAAATCGAAAAAGGTGAATAGCCTGGCGTACTGCTCGCAGGCCGTGCTGGCGGCGGCGGAAGATATGAAAGAAGCGGCGGTGGGCGCGGCTAGCTCGGAAAAAGCTCAGCGCGAGCCCGGATTCGAAGCGGCACAGATTGCGGCTTTCCTGCGGGGGAATGCCGAGAAGCTGGAAAAAGCGAAGCTGCCCGAGCGCGCGGGATTCGCGACTGGAGCGCTGGCACGGGAAGAAGCGGCGTCGTTACGTGAGATCGCGGAGGCGATTGAGAGCACGGGAAAACTTCCGCGGCTGGAAGATTTGGAGCGGCGGCTGACGGTGCTGGAGGAGAAGCTGTTCGCGGTGTTGATGGCGGCGACTCCGGATGACGATCTGGTGAAGGTTCGGGCGGAGGCGGATCGGGATCTTGCTCCCTACCGGCGCAATATGACGGCGTCGCAGGTGGAGCAGCTCCACAAGCAGTATGTACATAAGCGGCTGCTGGAGCGCTGCGGCGTGCCGCGGCTGAGTTTGTTCTACATGCACTAGGATCAGTTCTCAGTTCCCGGTTCTCAGTTCTCAGTGGAGAGCCGACTCATTGCAAGTCGAACCCCATGCTACTTTCCATCGAAAAACTAATCTACGGCGGCGACGGGCTGGCGCGGACTCCGGCTGGCGCGGACGGGCGCAGCATGGCGGTGTTTGTGCCGTTTGTGCTGCCGGGGGAGCGGGTTGAGGCCGAGATCCGGCGAGGGAAGCCGGGGTTTGCGCGCGGCTCGGTGACGCGGTTGATCGAAGCTTCGCCCGATCGCGCCGAGGCTCGCTGTCCGTACTTCCGGCAATGCGGCGGATGCCATTACCAGCACATCCCCTACCAGCGGCAATTGGAGTTCAAAGCTCAAATTCTGCGCGAGACGCTGCAGCGGATTGCGAAAATCGAGCTGCAATCCGAAGTTCGCCTGCACGCTTCTCCTCCATGGAACTACCGCAACCGGACGCGGCTGCAGGTGCGGTCTGGGGACCCCGGATTTGCGCTGGGGTATTTCCGGTTTGGCTCGCACGAATTTCTTCCGGTCGGCGAATGTCCGATCAGCTCGCCGCTGCTCAATCGGGCGATGGCGCGTCTGGTTGAGCTCGGCGGATTGAACTGCCCGGCGGCGGTTGAAGAGGTCGAGCTGTTCGCGGACGCTGCGGATGAGCGTTTGCTGGCCTGGGCATTTTGTGGGCGCGAGGCTGAAGAGAGAGATCTGTTGCGCTGGGCGGAGGCGCTGGAGCGCGAGTTGCCGGAAATCGGCGGCGTGACGTTTTTCTCTTCGCGGCGGCGATTCGAAGACGAGGCGCCCTTGGACCTGCGAAACCGCTTGCGCAATCGGGCGCGAAGGCAATTCGATATCGTACGAAGGGCCACGAGTATCAGGTCAGCGCGGGCGCCTTTTTCCAAGTGAACCGCTATCTGGTGGACGAACTGGTTTCAGTCGTGACCGGCAACGCGCGCGGGGACGTTCGCACTCGACCTCTATGCCGGAGTGGGGTTATTCTCGGCGGCATTGGCGCAAAGTTTTCATCACATTTTTAGTGTAGAGGCGTCACAGACATCGCATGGCGACTTGGTGCAGAATGTGCCTGCGAACGTGAAAGCGGCCGGGGCGCGAACCGAGATTACCTGAGGAGCGATTACCTGAGAAACCGGCCGGTGCGAAAAAGGCCTGACTTGGTCGTCCTGGACCCTCCTCGCACCGGGGCCGGCAAGGCGGTGATCCGCTCTCTGGTGGAACTCGGAGCGCTCCGGATCCGATATGTTTCGTGCGATCCGGCGACGCTGGCCAGGGATATCGGCCCCCCTCCTGGCGGCCGGCTACCACATCGAGGAAGCACACTTATTCGATCTCTTTCCGCGAGACGTTTCACATCGAATCGGTGATGCTGCTGGCGCGCTGACCGCTTTCACGTCGCCCAGTTCCTCCTGGAAGACGGGTGGGTTGGCCGAGGGTCCTGGCGCAAGAAACCGTGCGCCAGGGCCCCGCTCGTCCTTCCGTTTACTTCCGACCATTCATTACGAGTCTGGCCGAGATGCGCCCGCCGCTCGGCGAGGCCGCTGGCTGCCCGCTCGTAGCGCAGGCAATGGACGGACAAGACCCCATTTCCTCCGGAGAGCAACGCCATGACGCACGAACGCGAGCCACCGCGGCAGCCGTTGTTCTGGGCGGCGGTCGCATTTTCGCTCGGCTTGTGGACGGGTGTGCGAGCCTGGCGTCCGCCGTCGTGGTGGGTGATCGCGGTGGCAGCCTTCGTTTTCGCGGCGTCGTGGTTTCTTCCGAAGCGAGCCTGGCTGGCCAAGGCGCTTTCTTTAGGCGCGTGGTTTCTTCTGGGCGCTTTTCTGATTCAGATTCGCGGCCAGCCGCCGGCCGAACTTCAGCAGGATGGCGCTCGGATTTTTGCCCTGGCGGATGGCCGTGAAGTCACACTGACGGCACATGTGATGCGCGAGGGGTATGCGCGTGCCGCGGGACCGCGGTCGATTAGCGAATCCATTGATGTGGAGACGGAAGAGATCGCGAGCCAGGGCGAAAGCTGGCCGGCGCGGGCTGGGGTACGGCTGACGATTTACGAGAAGGTGGAAAATCGGGCCATCGGGCCATCGGGTGATCGGGCATCGACCTTCAGATGAGCCGGGATGACCCGATCACCCGATCACCCGATCCTCGCTTGACTTACGGCACGCGGCTGCGCATTCTCGCGAAGCTGCATGCGGCGCGCAATTACCGCAATCCTGGGGCCTTCGATTATGAAGGCTATCTGCGCGACAACGGCATCAGCGTGCTGGGGTCGGCGGAGGCACAAGATATTACGCGGCTTCCCGGATTTTCCGGCAGCCGGATTCAACTCTGGCGGACGCGCGTTCATGCGAGCATCGTGGCCAAAATTCACCAACTGTGGCCCGCGTCGCAGGCCTCGCTGATGGACGCCATGGTGCTCGGCGAAGAATCGTTCCTGCGCAACGCCACGCGCACCGAGTATCAGCGCTCGGGCACGTATCACGTGCTGGTTGTTTCTGGAATGAACCTGAGCATCCTGGCGTTCGCCATTTTTTGGACGCTGCGCCAGTTTCGCGTCGATCCCGCGGTGGCGGCCATCGCCACGGTCGTGGTCTCGTTCGCATACGCGTTCGTGGTGGGAGTCGGTCCGCCGGTGTGGCGCGCCGCGCTGATGCTGGCGACATATCTAGGCGCGCGCCTGCTGTATCGCGAACGCAACATGATGAACGCGATTGGAGCGGCGGCGCTGGGAATTCTGATCGTCGATCCGCGCGCCCTGTTTGGCGCCAGTTTTCAGCTGACGTTTCTTGCCGTCTTCATCATCGCGGGCATCGGCTCGCCGATTCTGGAGCGGACAACGTTGCCCTACGCCCGGGGCCTGCGCCTGTTGCGAGCTGCCAGCTACGATTTGCACGTCGCTCCCGAGGTGGCGCAGTTTCGGCTCGATCTGCGGCTGATCGGAGGGCGGCTGAAGAGATTCATCGGCGAGCGCCTTGGCCTGGCGCTGCCCGCGATCTTCATGCGGGTGGCAATTGGTGCGGGCGAATTGATTTTCATCTCGGCGCTGATGCAGGCGGGACTGGCGCTGCTCATGGCGTATCACTTTCATCGCGCGACCACCATGGGAATGCCGGCCAACCTGGCGGTGATTCCGCTGACCCAGGTGCTGATGCCGGCCGCTGCCGCCGCCGTCGGCTTGGGATACATTTCGAGCACGCTGGCCAAGCCCGCGGTTTGGATTTCCGGCCTCGCGCTCGAAGGAATCGCGGGAACGGTGCACTGGCTGGGTGGCTCCCCGGTCGCTGGCACACCGAGTTTCGCACGATCGATCGCCGACCTGCGCGTGGCCATGCCCTCGCTCGCAATGATCTTGGCCTCGATCGCCGCGCTGATGCTTGCCATGCTGGCGGCGCAGATCCGCCGCACGCGCCTGGGCCGCTTTCGCTTCGGTGGTGTTGCTGTTTGGCGTTGCCGCCTGGATCGCGTTTGTCCCCTCGCGCCCTCACCTCCGCGCCGGCGCGATGGAGATGACCACCATCGACGTCGGACAAGGCGATTCCATTCTGCTGGTCACGCCCGAGGGCCGCGCCATCCTCATCGATGCCGGAGGCCTGCCGCAGTGGATGCATTCGGACTTCGATCTCGGCGAACAGGTGGTCTCTTCTTATCTTTGGAATCGAGGCATCGATCATCTTGACGTGGTCGCAATCACGCATCCTCATGCCGACCACCTCGGCGGAATGCCCGCGGTGATGGCGAATTTTCACCCGCAAGAACTCTGGCTGAGCATCGACAAGCCGGTGGGCGAACTGGCGCCGATCGTGGCGCAAGCGCAGCGAGCGGGAATGAAAGTCTCAGTAAAAAAAGAAGGCGATCAATTCGATTACGGTGGAGCGCATTTCCACATGCTCGCTCCCGGACGCGACCAGATCACGGGCTCGATGCGTCCGAACGACGATTGCCTGGTGTTTACGGCCACCTTTGGCGGGACGACCGCTTTGCTCGAGGGAGACGCGGAGCGTCCGGCGGAACGGCGCGTCGTCGAAGAGCATCCGGAGGCGATGCTGCTGAAGGTCGCGCATCACGGCAGCGCGAGCGGAACCTCCGCCGATCTGCTCGCGACCGTTCATCCGCGCTTCGCGGTCATTTCCGTCGGCGCGCGGAATGTGTACGGCCATCCCCGGCGCGAAGTGCTGGAGCGGCTACAACTGGCCGGGGTGAAAACCTACCGCACCGACGAGGAGGGCGCGGTGAGTTTCTACCTGGACGGCAAGACCGTGACTCCGGACGTGGCGCTCCTGCATTGAGTCCCGCCTTCAGGAGAGCGAGCAAACCTATACGTTGGAGCGACGGACATCTCTGGCATCCAGCGGTTCGGCGGCGGGGACACCCGGTTCTCCACCGGCACGGGTTGCGGTGCTGGTATTAGACTGGTTGAGGCTTCAAATACCGATCTTAACTAAGACGATCCGAGGATAGACATGCCTACAGCCACGCGCACTAATCCGCTTTCATTCCTGACCGATCAACTCGACGAACTCAAGGCCAAGGGCACGCACTTCAAGCTGCGTGTGCTGGATGACGAACAGGCGCCGGTCTGCACTTTCGACGGCAAGCAGGTCATCAACCTTGCCTCGAACAATTACCTTGGGTTTACGACGCATCCCAAACTGCGCGAAGCGGCGCTGGAGGCCACGCGCAAGTATGGCGTTGGATCGGGCGCCGTGCGCACCATTGCGGGCACCATGAAAATCCACATGGAGCTGGAAGAGAAGATCGCGCGCTTCAAGAACGTCGAGGCTTGCGTGGTTTTCCAGTCGGGATTTACGGCGAATGCGGGAACGGTTTCGTCCTTTCTGGGCAAAGACGACTTCATTATCTCCGACGAACTGAATCACGCTTCGATCATCGATGGCTGCCGTCTTTCGCGGGCGAAGATCCTCGTCTTCCGCCACAAAGATGTCGCCCACGCCGAAGAGCAACTGGCCAGCGTGAAAAGCCAGCCGGGGAGGAAGCTGCTGATCTCCGACGGCGTGTTCTCGATGGACGGCGATATCAGCCCGCTGCCCGGGCTGTGCGAGGCGGCCGAGAAATACGGCGCGATCATGATGGTGGACGACGCGCACTCGTCCGGCGTGCTTGGCCGCCAGGGACGCGGAACGATCGATCATTTTAAGATGCACGGGCGCGTTGATATTCAGGTCGGAACCTTGTCGAAGGCGATCGGCGCTTTGGGTGGGTACGTTTGCGGCACGCGCGATTTGATTGATTTTCTTTATCATCGCGCGCGGCCGTTTCTGTTTTCGACTTCCCATCCGCCGTCGGTCGCGGCCACCTGCATTGCGGCTTTCGATGTTCTCGAAACCGAGCCGCAGTGGATGGAACAACTTTGGGCGAACACGCGGTTTTGGAAAAAAGAACTCGGGCTGCTCGGCTTCAACATTGGAGGCCAGAACACTCCCGCGAGCGAAACGCCGATCACGCCGATCATCATTGGCGACGGGCGGTTGACCATGGATTTTTCCCGCGAGCTTTTCAACCAAGGAGTGCTTGGAACCGGCATCGCATTTCCCACCGTTCCCGAAGGCAAGGCGCGGGTGCGGACCATTATGACCGCCACGCACACGAAAGAAGAATTACAGCAGGCGCTCGAAGTGCTGGGGCGCGTGGGGAAGAAGATGGGGATTCTCGGATGAATTAGAGAAACTCCGATTAAGTCCTAACGGGCAAGACGAGCTATGCTAAAAGTGCGACCCTCAGCGGCTAAAGCCGCATTGATTTTGCGGTACTTACGGCGCGGCTGAAGCCGCGCCCCTTCAAAGCAAAGTCAAAACCCTGAGTTTTTCCGCAAGGTGTAAAGCCGCTTGTTTGGCGGGTTCTGACGGCATGGCTGAAGCCATGCCCTTTCAAAGCTCTCCGTGAAAGGACCTAATCAGAGGTTCCTTAGAGAGCCGCATCGTTCCAGTCGCTGGCGCTACTTATGCTGGCTGACGGAAAGCACATTTCCGTCGGGATCTTTGAACCAGGCGACTTTGTCGCCGGTGGGCGCGGTCCAGATTCCCAGTTCTTTATCCTGGACGAAGGGGTACTTCTCAAAAGCGACTCCTCGCTGCTGAAGCCAGGCGACGACTTCCTCGACATTGGAAACTTCCCAGCCGAGCACGGTGTAGGGCGCCGGAGTGAAATCCTTGCCCTTGGCAATACGGATCATGTTTTCACCAGCTCGCATTACCAGCGCAAACATGTCATCGCCGACAAATTGAAATCCCAGTTTGCCTTCGTAGAAGCTCCTTGCCTGCGCGGAATCTTTGGTTGGAACGAAGCCGATGATCTTGCTGGAAGCGAGCATTTGCAGTTCTCCGTGTAGTCATTCTCGGCTAAGTAAGTACCTGGCGCAAGCGAAATCAGATGCATAGGTCCTTCGCTTCGCTCAGGATGACAGTGTAGATTTAGTCCACGGACTTGCGGGAAACAGCATTAATGGCCTGCTGGCGCGTCGTCGACGATGGCTTGGACTAACTCATCGATCGCGTCTGTAACTCGCTTGGCAGGGAGATTGAAGTTATTCGAGAGGATGGAGAAGACGACGACTTGTCCGGTGTCGGTAGTCGCATATCCGGAGAGCGCCTTCACGCCGCCCAGAGAGCCGGTCTTGGCCATAATGCGGTTTTGCAGGCGGGGCGAGTTGAGGCGCTCGGAGAGCGAGCCATCCACGCCACCGACTGGAAACGTTGACTTATAGGCGGCGCCCCAGGGTTGCGTCGAGCAATAACGCAGTAACTGGACAATGGCGTGGGGAGTTACTAAGTTCTGGCGCGAGAGTCCGGAGCCGTCGTAGAAAACGTATTGGTCGTTGGAGATTCCAGCCTGCGTCAGAAATCCGCGGAGAACTTCGAGGCCGCCTTCAACGGTTCCGGCGTTGCCGCGCTCGCGTCCCAGGAGGCGCAGCAGAATTTCGGCGTGCAGGTTCTGGCTGACTTTGTTGATTACGCGGACATCCTGCAACAGCGGCTTGGATTCGTAACTGGCGAGCGTGATCGGCTGATCGGCTTTCAGCGGACGCGGCTGACCGTCGCTGCCTCCATGCGAGGGCGCGATGGCGGTCACGCTGAAAGTGGAAAGGGTGGCGAGTTCGGTGTGGCGAGTGCGCTGGTGTCCGTAGACTACGATGCCGCGTTTCTCGAGTAACTGGCGGAAGAGACCGGCGGCGAACTCGGCGGGATCTTCGATGGCCAGGGCTTCGTTGGCGCCGGCGTCATCGAGCGGCATGTTGCCCCATAGCGTGAGCACGGTTGAGCCGGGCTCGCGGTTGACGAAAAACTTGCGTCCGGTGCCGGCTGGAGTGGTGATGATGCGATTGTCGAGGTGATAGTAATCGGCAAAGGGCTTGACGCTGACGAAGGCTTTTTCGCCGGGGCGGTCGGCGGGCAGGATGTTGACGAAGACTACGTTGTCGTTGATGGTGAGGGCGGAGACGGGAGCGCCGTCGGCCCAGACGAGGTCGTCCTGGCTCCAACCTTCGCCGTAGCGTTCGAAGGCGAAGTAGGAATCGTCGGCCACGATATCGCCATCGATGAATTTCACGCCTTTTTGCACGAGCGCGTCGGCCAGCGCTTCCAGGGCTTGAATGGGATCGTCGTTGCGCTGGGTGCGGAGATCGTAGGGGAGTTCGCGTCCGGAGAGATTGGGATCGCCGTGGCCGACGAGGACGAGATCTCCGTTCAGGCGGCCGTAGCGGTCGAGAGTGCCGGTGGTTTCTACGGTGGTGCGGAACTTGTAGTCGGGGCCGATCAGGGCGAGCGCAGCGGCGGTGGTGAAAAGCTTGGTGTTCGAAGCGGGCGTGAAGAGCTTGTCGGCGTTCTGGGAGTACAACGTTTCGCCCGTCGCCTTGCCGGAGGATAGAGAAACCACTTCGATTCCCCAGAAGCCGCGGGCGAGATCGGGGGCGCTGAGTATGGCGGCGATGCGATCCTGTAATGGCCGAGCTTCTATAGTCTTGACTGGCGCAGATTTGACGGGTGCGGCGAGCAGGGGCGCGATCAGTAGCAGGACGATGGGAAGCAAACGCGCAACTGATCGCCGGCGGAGCATTCTGTGGATTGTAACCCAGAAAGAACGGGCTTGGTCTAGTGGAGCGCCGGGCATCCGCAGCGGGCTGGACCCTCCGACTTCGCTCAGGGCAGGCTCGCGAGACGCCCGTCGCTCCATTAGAATAGCCTCAACATGCGAGCAATATTTCAGTGGAACGTGGGCTCTCGAGTTCTTGAGTTGGGGCGGCGGACTCTGATCATGGGCGTCGTGAACGTCACTCCCGACTCGTTTTCCGATGGAGGACTTTACATTGACGCGGAAAAGGCTGTGGTCCGCGCCGAGGAGTTACTCGACGAAGGGGCGGCGATCATTGACGTGGGCGGGGAATCGACGCGGCCCGAAGCGCTCGGACCAGTGTCGGAAGAAGAAGAACGGCGGCGGGTGCTGCCGGTGATCCGCGACTTGAAACGGCGACGGCCAAATGCGGTGATAAGTGTTGACACCTACAAGGCGAGCGTGGCGCGGGCGGCGGTGGAGCTCGGGGCGGAGGTGGTGAACGACGTCAGCGGGTTTCGGTGGGATCCGAAGATGGCGAAAACGCTGGCGGAGCTCAAAGTTGGAGCGGTGCTGATGCACACGCGCGGGCGGCCGGAGGAGTGGCGGTCGCTGCCGCCAATTGGCGACCCGGCGCTGATGGTGAAGCGGGATTTGCAACAGTGGGCCGAGACGGCGACCCTGGCGGGGATCAAGCGCCATTGCCTGGTGCTCGATCCGGGGTTTGGATTCGGGAAACGTTTCGAAGAGAATTATCCGCTGCTGGCGCACTTCGGCGAGCTGCAGAAGATGGGATTCCCGCTGCTGGCAGGAGTGTCGCGGAAGTCATTTATCGGGCGAATCCTGGCGCGCGACGGCAAGGATGCGGAGGTTGCCGAGCGGCTTTACGGGACGCTGGCGGCGGAAACAGGTTTGATCCTGAAAGGGGCGCACATCATTCGGACCCACGATGTGCGATTTGCAGTGGAGGCGGCGCTAGTGGCGGATGCGATGGTGGCGAGCGGAGGATAAAGCGTTTTTTCCCAGGCTCAGACGCGGGCGGCTTCGGCGAGGGGGGCGGTGACTTTGAGAACGGGGAGGCGGATTTCAAATGCGGCTCCGCCTTCGGGACGGTTGTAGCAGGTGATTTGTCCCTTGTGGTCCTGGACTACGCCGTAGGTGGCGCTGAGTCCGAGGCCGGTGCCTTTGCCGACCGGCTTGGTGGTGTAGAAAGGATCGAAGACGCGCTCGGGATCGCGCAGGCCGGGGCCGGAGTCGGCGAACTGGACGACCACTTCGTTGGCTTCGCGCCAAAGGGAGACCTGAAGACGCCCGCCGCCGATTTCCTGCAATGCGTCGACGGCGTTCTCGACGATCTGAAGAAAGGCCTGCAAGAGCTGGTTGGGGTTGCCGAGGACGCGGGGCAGAGGATCGCGGCTTTCCACGGTCAGGCTGATCTTCTTATTTTCCAGCTTGAATCCTTCCATTTGAACCGCGCGCTGCAAGAGCGGCTTCAATTCGAGAGGACTTTTTTCTCCCGGAGTCTGCTGGGCGAAGCTGAGCAGGTCGCCGACGAGTTGGCGAGTGCGCCGGGCCTGCTGGCCGATTTTCTGCGCGTTGGAGAGTTGCTCGCGGCTGAGGTTGCTGCTGGCGGCCATGCGTTCGGAGCTGCTCAGGATAGCCAAGAGCGGGAACTCCAATTCGCCGGCGGCAAGCGCGACCAGTTCCCCGAGCGAAGCCAGCTTGGCCTGTTGGATCACTCTTCCCTGCAGCCGCTGAAGGTTTTCGAAGCTGTGGCGGGAATGCTTGAGCAGCTGCAGAAGCCTCCGGTCCAACAGGTGTTGTTTGAGGACGACGACTAAGGCCAGCACGCCGACGCCACCGATGGCCACCGTAAAGCGAACCTGACGCAGATAAGGCTGGTCGTGGCTCAGGAAGAGCGCCCAATATCCCAGGAGGGGCAAAGAGAGCAGCGCGAGCTGGGCAAGTTGAGGAGCGACCGGGCGACTGACGCGCGCGATCGAAGGCATCATCTGGGTATCGCGAAGGCAATGCCGCCCGGCGACGGCGACCCAGAGGAACCCCAGCAGAGCGGCGAGGAGCGGGAGATCGTAGATTCCGCCAGTCTTGTAGGCGCCGCGTATGATAGCGCCACTCAGGGCTTCCCAAGAGAATGTGTAGAGGACGCTGGCTAGAAAAATGTTGCGATAGAGTTCGCGCCACGATCCGGAACTGGTGAAAAATGCCGATGCCGACACGGCAATCAGCATCGCTCCTTCGACGTTATACACGAGATCCCAGCGCAGGTTGTACACCGGGATATTAGGGACGATGTATTCCTCGGGAAAAACGAAGAACGCATAGACGACGACCCACCACACCAGCAGGATAAGGACGTTCAAGGCGCTGGGCAGCATGCCCTCGCGCTCATCGGCCTGATGGGGGCGGATGGCCACGGCCGCCATGATCGGGATAACGTGCAGGAACAACACGATATGACCTTGGAAGGGCTGGGGCAGCGGCTTCTGAACCAACACTTCAAACCACGTCCAGCAGGCCTGATTGAAACACCACATGGCCATGCCCGTGGTCATAAGACCCCAGAACAGGCGTGTATGCCCACGGCTGTCGAAGGCGTTTCTGGCGGAGACGATGAAGGCAGCCGCGAGCACCAGGAGTGGGACCAGGTCTCCCATGGCCACGCGAAAAAAGGGGCTGGGGAACACTGCCGGAGCCAGAGCAAAGGCGAGCAGCAGACCAACTCCGCCGAGGAGCGCCGAGATTTGCAGTCGAGACACTGCTTTTCATCATATGACGTTCGCCAGTCGATGTTTAGATCACGGGATAGTTACCGGAGGTTACTGAGGTAACCTGCGAGCGCGTCGGGGCGCCTGCTGCTAGAATTCGTCATTATGGCATTCCCTGCTAACCGCATGCGCCGTTTACGGCGCACTGAAACGCTGCGTGCCCTGGTCCGCGAGACCCGGCTTACGCCCGAATCTTTCGTGTATCCACTGTTCATTTGCCCCGGAACGGGGATCCGGAAAGAAGTGCGCTCGATGCCCGGAGTCTTCAATCTTTCGGTGGACGAGGCGGTGAAGGAAGTGCGGGCGACGCGCGCGCTGGGAGTGTTGTCGATCATTTTGTTCGGGCTGCCGGAGACAAAGGATGAGGTGGCCACGAGCGCCTGGGCGGAGGATGGGATCGTGCAGAGGGCGGCGCGCGCCATTAAGAGTGAGGTGGGCGACGTGGTAGTGATGGGCGATGTTTGCCTGTGCGAATACATGTCGCATGGGCATTGCGGCATCGTTAAGGTGAACGACAAGGTGAAGGACAAGGCGGGACCGCAATCGCTGGGCGCGGCGGTGGCGGCGCCACCGGCTGCGGCGGAGTTCGAGATCGTGAATGACGCGAGCCTGGAGTTGCTGGCGCGCACGTCGGTTTCGCTGGCGCGGGCGGGCGTGGACGTCATCGCGCCCTCGGACATGATGGATGGGCGGGTCGGAGCGATTCGCGCGGCGCTTGACCTAGCTGGCTTCGAAAATACGCCGATTCTCGCTTATGCGGCGAAGTTCTCTTCCGGTTTCTATGGACCGTTCCGCGAGGCGGCGGATTCCGCGCCGCAGTTCGGCGACCGCCGCTCCTACCAGATGGACCCGGCGAACATTCGGGAGGCGATGCGGGAGATCGAGTTGGACATTGAAGAGGGCGCGGACATGATCATGGTGAAGCCGGCCATGCCGTACCTGGATGTGATTGCCGCGGCCCGGGACCGTTTCGACCTGCCGCTGGCGGCGTATCAGGTATCGGGCGAGTACGCGATGATCGAGGCCGCGGCCCGGAACCAGTGGATCGACCGGGAGCGCGTGATGATGGAATCGCTGCTCAGCATTCGCCGCGCGGGGGCGAGCATCATTCTGACTTACTACGCCAAGGAAGCGGCGAAACTGCTGGCCTGACCCGTCCAGATCAGTCGTTGTGCGGTTCACGGACTCCAGCAGCCCGGGGTGGAAGGGCGTTTTCACAGTTAACGTGCAGCTCGCCGCCGATAGTCCCGCAGCGGCTAAAGCCGCGTCATCCTTGGCCATTGACGGCACGGCTGAAGCCGTGCCCCTTCAAATCCACCATACACCAACTTTGAAAATGCTCTAGAGCGATACCCTGATACGAAACCGGAGTTTTTCCGCAACCTGTGAAGTCGCAGAGGAATCCGAGGAGATCTCAGCTTTCCTGTTGATAAGCCAGGCGGACCAGAGTTCTCTCCGAAAAGGGAACGTAGAGCAAAGCGGCAGTCGCGGCGAACGCCAGGCCCACACCGATCTGCGGCAGCAGCAGGAACGGCGCGATGGCCCAGAGTTCATCCAGCGCGAGAACAAACGGGAATAGGCGTCCGAATGTTCCGGCCAGTTTGCGGAAATCGAAGGCGACCGCGGACAGCAAATAGAACCGCAGCGGGATTCCCACCGCTCCCGTTAGCAGGACTGCGCCCACGATGAACAGCGCTCGCCAGCCCGGGAGAAAGCTGCTGGCGACCCGGTCCACATCGTGCAGGTGAGCGAGGCCGCTCAGGTAGAAGATGAGATACATCGCCTGAATCAGCGCGAAAAGCGCGCGCACCAATCCGCGCCGGGGAATGGGTACGTGCAGTTCGGGGTGCAGAGCGATCTCGGCCACAGGCGGAGTCGCCGGATCCTGGAGTCCGTGTGGCGCGGGCGCCCCCGCCCGCGTGCCCTTGTCCTGCGCCGCCGCGGGGCAGTCGTTGGTCGTTAGTCGTTCGTCGTTCGCGATGAGTTGTTCGCCAACGACCAACGACCGGCGACCCACGACTATCAACCCAAGAAAGGTCTACAATAGCGCGGTGAACGCCCCCGTTCCCTCGAAGCCAGCGGCAGACGACAAACATCAGCACCGCCATTCCATCTACGCCGCCGAAGCCACCGGATTGCTTCTCATGGCGGTTCTGCTGCTCGTTCTCACCATCATTCGCTATTGGCGGTACATTCCTTGGAGCGCGCGCTGAAGTTGCCGGAGTTGCGATTAGATCGCGGGCCGCTGGCCGTCGTCGTGCTCGGTCCCACGGCGAGCGGGAAGACAGCTCTGGCGCTCGGGATCGCGCGGCGCTTCGGCGGTGAAATCGTGAATTGCGATTCGGTCGCAATGTACCGCGAATTTGAAATCGGAACGGCTAAGCCCAGCGCGGCGGAGCGCGCGGAAGTTCCGCATCACCTGCTCGATTGCGTGGATCCGCTTGCCAACGTCAGCGCGGGAGAATATGCGCGCCAGGCGCGGCTGGCCTTGCACGAGATCGAGCGGCGCGGGCGCTTGCCCATTATCAGCGGAGGCTCCGGACTCTATCTTCGCGCCCTTGTGGGAGGGCTTTTCCCCGGTCCGCGGCGCTCCGAATATCTGCGCAACAAACTGCTCGAGCGCGCGGAGAAGCACGGCACCGGGCACCTGCATCGCATCTTGCGGCGGCTCGACCCTGCGGCAGCGAACCGCATTCACCCCAACGACGTTCCCAAGATGATCCGGGCTATCGAGGTGCGCCTGGTCTCGCGCCGCCCTATGACAGAACTTTGGCGACAGGGGCGCGAACCGCTGCAAGGCTTTCGCATTCTGCGCCTCGGGCTCAATCCCGAGCGCGAAGTTCTTTACGCCCGCATCAACCAGCGGGCCGCGAAGATGTTTGACCAAGGACTGGTCGCCGAGACGGAACGGCTTCTCGCAGAGTATGGCGACGAAGCGCGCCCCCTCGCGTCGCTCGGATACAAGCAGGCGATGCAATTTTTGCGCGGCGAGCTGGGTCGCGAGCCGGCAATCGCGGCGGCCCAGCAGGCGCATCGTAACTATGCCAAGCGCCAGATGACATGGTTCCGGCGCGAGCCAGATGTGCATTGGCTGGCCGGGTTTGGCGACGATCCAGCGATCCAAGCGGAAGGCATTGCAACCGTCGGAGGGAAAATTTGAGAGAGTTCTTGGTTTGCTGGTGGAGAGCCGGGCGTTTCCGCCCAACTGGACCCTTCGGCTCCGCTCAGGGCAGGCTCGCGAGACGCCCGTCGCTCCATTGGCAGACGTCCCTGTCCGTTTTTGCTATTGTGAATTGCATGCTCCGACATTTGCTGCCGGTCGCGCTCCTGCTGGCCGCGACGCTCTGCTTCGCTAGAGATAAGGACAAGAGCAAAGACCGCTTTCTGCGGCCCGGGCCTATCCATGTCGACAAAGCGGGACAGAAGTGGGTCGACAAGACATTGCGCAAGATGTCTCCCGAAGAAAAAGTCGGCCAGCTTTTCGCGATCTGGGTGAGAGCGCAATTTCTGAACGACGCCGACCCCATCTATATTCAAATGCGCGACAACATCGGCAAGTATCACATCGGAGCGCTGGTCATGAGCGTCCCGGTGGAGGGTCCGGTTCTGCTCAAAAGCCAGCCCGATGTTGCCGCCGAGTTGCTCAACCGGCTGCAACGATCCTCCAAGCTGCCCCTTATTGTCGCGGCAGATTTTGAGCGCGGCGTGTCGGTGCGGTTGAATGGCGCTACTGTTTTTCCCCATGCGATGGCTTTTGGAGCTACCGGCAAAACGGAAAATGCCGAAGCCTTTGGACGCATCACCGGGCTGGAGGCGAGGGCCGTCGGAGTGCATTGGAATTTCTTTCCCGTTGCCGACGTGAATTCCAACCCGGCGAATCCCATTATTAACACGCGCTCGTTCGGAGAAGACCCGAAGCAGGTGGGCGATTTCGTAGCGGCGTACATTCGGGGCGCCCACCAAGGCCGGATGCTGGCCACGGCCAAACACTTTCCCGGACACGGCGACACCGCTACCGATTCTCATCTTGGCCTGGCTGAAGTCACGGGCGACCGGGCGCGCCTGGATGCGGTTGAGCTGCCGCCATTCCGGCGCGCGATTGAGGCGGGAGTGGATGCCGTGATGGTGGCGCACGTCACCGTTCCCGCTCTTGATGCCGAGCCCAACCGGGTGGCCACGACCTCCAGGGCGATTGTGGAGGGACTGCTCAAAGAGGAAATGGGATTCAAAGGGATGGTCGTGACCGACGCCCTCGACATGGCAGGGTTGACGCGCATCTACGCTAAGGATATCGGCCGGGCCGCGGTCGAATCCTTCGCAGCCGGCAATGACATGCTGATCATTCCGGCCGATCTCGATGCCAGCTATCGCTCGGTGCTGCAAGCGGTCGAGAGCGGCGAAATCAGCCGTCCGCGGCTTGATGAATCCGTGCGCAAGATTCTGCAACTGAAGGCGTCTCTCGGATTGAACAAGGCGCGGCTGGTGGACCCTGGCCGGCTCTCGAGCGAGATTGCAAAACCGGAGAATCTGGCGACGGGCCAGCGCATTGCCGACGAAGCCATTGCCCTCATCCGCGACAACGGCAACGTGATCCCGCTGCAGTCTTTTGGAGCTTCTCTTGGAACTCCGAAGGCCAGTCTTCCGTATCAATCATTGACAGAGGTGAGCAACCGTCTCGTAGTGGTGATTTTTTCCGACGATCTGCGCACCGACTCCGGACGTATGCTCGAACGCCAGATTCTAGCCCGGGTGCCAGATGCCAACATGATCTACGTCGATCCGCGCTCGGCCGCCGGCATGAAGGCGCCCGTGGTCGAAGCGGTGGAAGCGGCGGAGCACGTGATCGCTGCCGTGTATGTGGTTCCGACCGCGGGCAAGGCCATGCGCGACGCCGGAGGAGGTTTGAAGAATACGGTTGCCATGGACGAGGCTACAGGATCTTTGCTCAGCGCGATTCTCGACCGCGCCGCCGAGCGTACTGTAGTAGTTGCTATGGGCAATCCATATGTGGTGCAGGATTTCCCCGCGATCCAGAATTATGTGTGCGCGTTCTCCAATGCAACCGTGTCGGAAACTGCTGCCGTGAAAGCGATCTTCGGCGAAATCCCGATCCGCGGCCATCTGCCGGTTACAATTCCGGGCATCGCATCCCGGGGCGACGGGATCGAACGCCCCACCCGGCCCAACTCAGTTCAACCCAACTTAGTTCAACCCGGCTCAGGAGGTTCCTCCCATGTTCAGCGTTAGAATGTTCAGCCGTAAGACGTTCAGCCGTAGCGTGATCGTAAGACTTTCTCTGGGCGCGCTGTTGGCCGCGCTCTGCATTCTTCCCGCCTGCAGCATCACTGCGAACGACAAGAGCAAGGACGGCGAGAAGCACGTTGACATCAAGTCTCCCATCGGTGATTTGCACGTCAGCGAGCAAGCCGACATCCGCGACGCCGGGCTGACACTCTATCCCGGTGCGAAGCCCGCACCGAAAGACACCGGCGACGACAAGAAGAGCGCCAATGTGAACCTTTCGGTGATGGGATTTTCGTTGAAAGTGGTGGCCGCGGAGTTTGTCTCCGACGACGCTCCCGACAAGGTCATCGCCTACTACGACAAAGAGCTGCAGAAATATGGCAAACCCATCCAATGCCGCAGCGCCTGGAGCGGCGGTCATGTAGAAACGGAAAGCGGCAAGGATTCGATGTCTAAGCCCGTTTCGTGCGACAGCAAAGGCAGCGGAGACTCGGTGGAGTTGAAGGTTGGAACGGAAGGAAACCAGCACGTTGTCGCAGTCAAGCCCAGCATTAAGGGAAGCCGCTTTGCCTTGGTCTATATACGCATGCACACGGGCTCGGACGACACGATCTGAAGGCATCGGGTGATCGGGCCATCGGGTCATCGGGTGATCGGAAGTGCCGGCAGGGTAAAGATGACCCGATGGCCCAATCACCCGATCACCCGATGCCTTGCCTTGCTCTCCGGGTTCGTTGTGCGCTAGCTTCAAGGATGTGGAGCACGCTTGCCAACAATGTGGGACGACAGTCGAGGACGGCCGGCCGTTTTGTCCGCAGTGCCGCGCTCCTCAAATCCACGTGCAGGTTGCAGTTCCGGATGCTGAAAATGATGCGGGCCTGAATACCGCGCCGGGCGAGCTTTCTCCGGAGATTCCCGCGGAGACGGGGCTGGCCTCGCCGCCAGCGCGGCCAGCCGGAAGCACGATGGCCGGCACGATCGACAGGGGAATTGCCGTGCGGGCCGCGCTCAAGGCCGGTGTGCTCGGCGTTTTCATCGGCATGATCCCATTTCTCGGCATCATGCTGACTGGGGCACTGGGCGTCTTTTTCTACCGCCGCGAAAATGGATTCGCCCTTCCCGCCGCTCTCGGGGCGCGGGTCGGAGGAGCAGCGGGGGTCGTTGCCTTCGCCATTAACGCTCTGCTGATCACCATCCGGATTTTTGTTTTTCATGCCCAGCAGGAATACGTCGATGCCATTCTGAAAGTCGCGCAGAGGTTCGGAGCCAACGCGGCGGACCCTGACATTCAGGCCAGCATCCACAACCTGTTCACTCCGTCGGGACTGGCGCTCACCTTATTTTTCGGGATGATTGTCACGGTGGCGCTGGCCTCCGTCGGCGGTGCGCTGGCCTCGCTGTTTCTGCGGCCCCGCAACACCCGCGTGTGATTTCAGTCAGAATCGACGCGGGTTTCAGATCCGGGTAGTCGGGTTTGTGTTTTCCATATTGGCGGCGTATAGTTGCTGATGAATACTGTTGTGTAGTAGTGACAGGATTGTCGAAGCACACCAGTGGGCGAAAGCCCACTTTTTAGTTTGGGCCGATTTGCTGGAATGATATGCGCGGCGATTTGAGCGCAAATTGCTGAAAACATGGCTTTAGATCTGGATAAGATCCGGCAGATTGCCGAGCGGGTGGCAGGCTCGAGCGGGCTGGAAGTGGTCGAAGTGGAAGTGTGCGGGGCGGGTAAGCACCGCATGCTGCGCGTGTTTATCGACCGGCCCGGAAATGACCGGCCCGGAATGACCGGCCCGGAGCGCTGCCAGCGGCGGATCGTCCGGACGGCGTGACGCACGAGGATTGCTCGAAGTTCAGCCGCGAGTTTGGGACGATCGTCGACGTTGAGGATGCGGTGCCGGGCGGATCGTATGTGCTGGAAGTTTCCTCTCCGGGACTGGATCGGAAGCTGACGAAGGCGGCGGATTTTGAGCGCTTCCGCGGACAGCGCGTGAAGTTGACGACCCGGGAGCCGGTGAAGAATAACCGGCATTTTGAAGGGAAGCTGGAAAGCTTCGAGAACGGAAAGTTGCTGCTGGATCTGAGCGCGGCGCGCAAGAAGAAGATGCGTCCGAAAGAAGGCGAGTCGCGGAAGGTTGAGATTGAGTTAGGGAACATCGAGAAGGCGAATCTGGTACCGGAAATATAGTTGCCAGTTGCCAGTATCCAGTTGCCAGGGTTTGGCGATTGCGACTGGCTAAACGGTGCCGCGCCAGTGCGAAGCTGGTAGGCGGTCCGGAGAACTGGCAACTGGATACTGGCAACTGAGAACTGACTTTTATGGCTAGTGAGCTCTACAACATCATCGAAGGGGTCAGCCGGGAAAAAGGCATTGATCCGCAGATTGTGGTGAGCGCGGTTGAGGACGCCATTGTGGTGGCGACGCGCAAATACTACAAGACGCAGGAAAACTTGCGCGCGGTGCTCGACAAAGACAGCGGCAAGATCAGCGCGTATGCGGTGAAGTCGATCGTCGAGACTCCGGAACAGGTGGAAGATCCGAATCTGCAGGTGACCGTCGAGGAGGCGCGGAAACTGGACCCGGCGGCGGAAGTGGGTGGAGAACTGCTGATCCCGAAAGTGACGGAAGGAATTCTGGGGCGGATTGCGGCGCAACTGGCGAAGCAGGTCATCTTTCAGAAAGTGCGCGAGGCGGAACGCGACACGGTTTACAACGAATACATCGGGCATGTGAACGAGATCGTGAATGCGACCGTGAAGCGGATCGAGGGTCCGGACGTGATTCTCGATATCGGCAAGGCCGAAGCGCGCATGGGACGCAAGGAGCAGTCGCGGCTGGAATCGTTCGCGGTGGGCGAACGGATTCGAGTGGTGATCGTGCGGGTGGAAAAAGCGACGAAAGGCCCGGGCGTGATCGCATCGCGTTCCGCTCCGGAGTTGGTCCAGCATCTGTTCCAGACGGAAGTACCGGAAATTTATGACGGCACGGTGGTGATCCGGGCGATTGCGCGGGAAGCGGGCGAGCGCACGAAGATCGCGGTGTTGTCGAAGGACAAGGACGTGGACGCGGTGGGCGCCTGCGTGGGCATGAAGGGGATGCGGGTGCAGTCGATTATTCGCGAGTTGCGCGGAGAAAAGATCGACATCATCGAGTATCACGAGGATCCGGTGACGTTCGCGGAGAAGGCGCTGCAGCCGGCGAAAGTGAGCCGGGTAACGATTGTGGATGCGGCGGACAAGCATCTGGAAGTGGTGGTGGACGACACGCAGCTCTCGCTGGCAATCGGGAAAAAGGGCCAGAACGTGCGGCTGGCGGCGAAGCTGCTGGGCTGGAAAATCGACATCAAGAGCGAAGAGGAAAAGCGGCAGGAAGTGGAGCAGCAGATGTCGGCGCTGGTCACGCAGGCCGCAACTCCGCTGGAGAATGTTACGGGACTGGGCGAGGGGCTGGTCGAGAAACTGAAGGCGGCGGGCGTGAACACGGTGGAGTCGCTGGCCGATATGACGCCGGAGCAACTGGAAGCGATTGAAGGCATTGGCCCGAAAACGGTGGAAAAAATCAGTATTGCGGTCAATAATTACTTTGCCAGTCTGGATGGCGGCGAAGCGGTAGACGCCGCCGAACCGGAAAACACCGGAGAAGCCGCCACGGAAGCGGCATCCAGCGAGGAATCGCTGGCCGAGGGCTCGGTAGAAGCGGATGCGTTGGCCGCGGAACCAGAGAGCACCGGAGAAGCCGAATCGCCGATAGACGGCGAGTTGGAAGCGGCGAGGTTGGCTGCGGAAGCGGAGCCCGCCGAAACGGCGGCGGCAGAAGAAGTCGCCGGACCTTCCAGCGAAGAAGCTTCGACTGAAGAAGCCGCTACCGAAAAACCTGCGACTGAAGAAGCCCCGGAAGAAAAGCAGAGCTGAAACAGGGACGGTGGCGAGTTCGGAGTTGCATCCGAACCGAATGCGCGGGGCTCGTCAGCCGGAAGGAAGATGGCACAGGGATTTCGTGAGGTCAGATATGCGAGCCTAGATACTAACGGGAACAGCGGGACAAGAAGAGGAACGACAGCGGATGAGTAAGATTCGAATCAACGATCTGGCCCGTGAGTTGGAAGTCAAGAGCAAGGAGATTCTTGACGTGCTGACCACGGTGGGCGTCACGGAGAAGAAAACGCACTCCAGCTCTCTGGAAGATCACGAAGCGGACCTGGTGCGGAGGCATCTCCGCGGCCGCTCCGATGCGGCGCCGAGTTCGACGAGACCTTCTTCGCGTGCCGCTCACGGCGAAGAAGAGATCAAGACCAAGATCGACCTCTCGCATATTTCGCGGCCCGGAGACGTGCTGCGCGCCATCACGCAGCTCAAGGAAGCAGCCGAGCATCCTCCGGCGCGTCCGGCAGTAAAGCCGCCGGTTACGGCGCCGCCAGTAGTAGAAGCGAAAGCAGAAGCGCCGTCCGTTACCACGCCGCCGAAGGCCGCGCCGCCCAAGCCCGCGATTGAAGCGTCGGCGCCTGCGCCGACGCCAAGACTGGTGACGCCAGCTTCGGTAGCTGCCGGGTATCGGCCGCCGACCGTGGTGGTGATTCCACCCAAAGTTCCAGTGCCACCACTCGCCGCGACTCCACCAGTTGCGGTCCCATCCGCTCCCAGTACGAGTGCAGCACCGCCGGCGATCGCCGTTCCGCCGCGAGTCACGATTCCGGCTCCTGCCGCGCCAGTCGGTAGCGCTCCGCCAGCGGCGCCGCCAGCCGCACAGAATAATGTTATGCAGATGCAAGCGTCGGCGCCCGCGAAGCCCGCGGCCCCGATTGCGCCACCGCCGCGAATGATCATGCCGCAGACCGGCCCGCGCCCGGTATACAAAGCGCCTCTGCCTCCGCCGGGAGCCGCGCCGGGGACAACTTCGCGATCGGTGCCGGGACGACCGGTGCCGGGACAGCCAATTTTTCAGCGCACGGCAAGGCCGCTAGCGCCGGGGCAATCGCGTCCGCCGCTCCGTCCGGGTGAACGCCGGCCGATGCATCCGACGCGAGTGGCGCCGGCAGGAGCGCGTCCGCTGGGTGTAGGTCCGGGAGCGGGGCTGCCGCCGCCGGGACCAACGCGTCCGGGAGCGCGTCCGGGTGGTCCGTCGCGGCGGCCGGGGCAGAGATATGTGCCGCGAGGAGTGAAGGAAGGCCCGATGAAGGGCTACACTCCGCCGCCGCGGATGATCATCAGCAACGAACCCGCGCCGATCACGCGCAACATCACGATTACAGAAGGAATCTCGGTGAAAGACCTGGCCGAGAAGCTGGGCATTCGCGCCAAGGATGTGATCGCGCGCCTGGTGGTGCGGGGCGTATTCGCCACCATCAATCAAACGCTCGACGCGGAACTGGCCAGCGAAATGGCGCGCTTCTTCGGGGCGGATACGGAAGTGATCACCTTCGAAGAGCAAGCGGCGAAGGATACCGACGCAGCCACCGAGAGCAGCGAGGAAGGCGTGGAAGCCGTCTCGCGTCCACCCGTGGTCACGATCATGGGCCACGTCGACCACGGCAAGACGACGCTGCTCGATTCGATCCGCTCCACCAATGTGGCCGGAGGCGAGGCGGGCGGCATCACGCAGCATATCGGCGCCTACAAGGTTCGCATCACCGATGAGGCTTCTCCCGCCTACGGCCGCGAGATCGTGTTCCTGGATACGCCGGGTCACGAAGCGTTCACGCGCATGCGGCCGCGCGGAGCGAAAGCGACAGACATTGTAGTGCTGGTCACCGCAGCCGATGACGGCGTTATGCCGCAGACGGTTGAAGCGATCGATCACGCGCACGCTGCCGAAGTTCCCATCATTGTGGCGGTCAATAAAATCGATAAACCCGGAGCGCTGCCGGAGCGGGTCAAGAAACAACTGGCGGATCGCGGGCTGGTGCCGGAAGAATGGGGCGGCAAGACGGTATTCGTCGACGTTTCCGCCAAGCAGAAAACGAATCTCAATCTGCTGATGGAGATGATTTGCCTGACCGCCGACCTGCAGGAATTGAAAGCGACTCCGGGACGCGCGGCGAGCGGCGTGGTGCTCGAAGCGAAACTGGATCGGGGACGCGGTCCGGTGGGGACGATCCTGGTGCAGAACGGCACGCTCCACGCGGGCGACAATTTCGTAGTGGGGAACGTGTACGGAAAAGTGCGGGCGATGTTCGACGATCGCAGCAAGCCGCTGAAGGAAGCGCCGCCCTCGACGCCGGTGGAAATCATCGGGTTGGAAGGGCTGCCGCAGGCGGGCGATCAGTTCGTGGTGGTCACCGACCGCGAGAAGGCGCGCGACATCTCGGAATACCGCGAGCAGAAAGCGCGCGAAGCGCAGCTTGCCAAGAGTTCGCGAGTCTCGCTCGAAGGCCTGGCCGAGCAGTTGAAGACGGCGGGCATGAAGGAACTGAACATCATTCTGAAAGCCGACGTGCAGGGCTCGGTCGAAGTGCTGGGCGATTTGCTGGGCCGGCTGTCGAACGACAAAGTGCGGCTGAAGTTGCTGCGGTCGGGTATTGGCGCGATCACCGAAACCGATGTGCTGCTGGCGTCGGCGTCGAATGCCATCATCATTGGCTTCAACGTGCGCCCGGAGCGCAAGGCGCAGGAACTCGCCGAACAGGAAAAAGTCGACATACGGCTGCACTCGATCATTTACGAACTGCAGGACGAGATCAAGCGCGCCATGACCGGGCTGCTCGAGCCGACCATCAAAGAAACTTATCAGGGACGCGCCGATGTGCTGGAGACCTTCCGCATTCCGAAGGTGGGGACGATTGCCGGCTGCCGCGTGAGCGATGGATTGATCAAGCGCGATTCCGAAGTGCGGCTGCTGCGCGACAACGTGGTGGTGTTCAAAGGAAAAGTGGCGTCGCTGCGGCGCTTCAAGGACGATGCGTCGCAAGTAACCAGCGGCATGGAGTGCGGCATCTCGATCTCGAACTACGGCGACATCAAGGCCGGCGACGTGATCGAGGCGTTCATGACGGAGAGGATCGCGGCGGAAGCGTTCAAATAGCTTAATGGAGCGCCGGGCGTCCCCGCCCGGCCAGAGAGACGCCGCGGGGCCGGGCGAGGACGCCCGGCGCTCCATTGTCTGATTCATCACCGGATGAATGTGATTTAGCTCCTAGCTAGCGCCTAGAGAGGATGCTAGATCTCTAAGTGTGTACTCTTACGAATACCGCCGCCGTCTGCCCCATTTTCAGCCGGACTTCAAGATCATCTTCACAACTTTCTGCACCTATCTTCGCTGGACTCTACCTCCGGCGGCGAGGACTATTGTCGTCGATACCTGCGTAGCTGGAAATGGTTCGAAGTTTGAGTTGTACGGTCTAGTCGTCATGCCGGATCATGTTCACCTTGCCCTGGTGCCGATCTGTCGTCCTCATGGGCCTATCCCCATTGCCGAGATCATGCAGGCTATCAAAGGCGCTTCGGCACACGGCATCAACAAACTTCTGAATCGGCGCGGGAAGGTCTGGCAAGAGGAATCTTTCGACCGTGCTTTGAGGACAGAGGAACAATTTAACGAGAAGCTCTGTTACATGCTTGAAAATCCTGTGCCGGGCCGGCCTGGTCGGCAATCCGCTCGACTATCCGTGGATATGGCGAAGAACAGGACCACAGGTGTCAGTGCGGCGTCCTGACTTTAATGGAGCGCCGGGCGTCCCGCCCGGCCAGAGGGATGCCGCGGGGCCGGGCGAGACGCCCGGCGCTCCATTGCTTCTTGATACTCTTACTGGCTGGCCTGCTGAATGAAGACTCCTCCAATGTCGGCGCCATCTTCCTGCACCATGAACCCAGTGTTCGGAGAACTCAGGTAGAAGACCAGGGTGGGAGTCACGTTATTGACGACCGAAGCAACGCGGCCGTTCGAACCGACCGTATAGCTGCCATTGGTTCCGATAGCCACCGCACCAGTCCCGGCGGAGTTTGACTGCTCGTTCCAGCTAAAGTTGCCGCTGGTAGTGGGCTCGAAGGTCCCTACCCGGTCCTTGTAATTGCTGTCAACGCCATCCATAACGAAGGCGGCCTGGCCGGTGAGCGCGGTGAACGGACCGCCTGACTGCAACGAGAAAGTGCCATCCTCGACTGCGGATGAGCTGTTGTCGAGGAAGTAGGCGCTGGTTGGGCTCACCATCCAGAAAACCTGTGTGATGGTCACGCCGTTGCTCAAAGGCAGATTGATGGTTCCGTTGCCGTCCCCGCTCGGGTCCAGGGTATAGGTGCCGCCGGAAACCGTGAATGGGAGGCCTGAGGGCACAGTAAAATCCCGCACATAGTCCACCGAGCCGGTGGTGATATTGCCATTGCCGTCGGTCGTAAAGACACCGGCCGAGTGAATGCCGGGCTGGTTAAGGATTGTGTCGCCGCGGCTGCCGAAAACATACGACCCGGCTGTGAGAGTGTTGGCGAGGGTAAACCCACCGGAAATTTGCGCCTCCGCCTGGCCGATTTCGAGCGAGCCGGAGCCGGGGTTCGCCAGGAAATAGAACTCGGACGGACTTATCACGTAGTAATTGCCCGAAGTGCTGCCGGCCGGGGCGGTCAGGATGAACGTGCCGACGCCGTTCGAGTCAGGTGCGGTCACGGTGCCGGTGATCGTCTGACTCAAGTTTGTACCGCCCAAAGTGAGAAGGTCCTGAGTTCCAGTGAATGCGCCGTTGCTGATGGCGATTCCTCCAACCCTCGAGCTGCTGTCAAAGTTGTGCGCCTTGAAGACGAAGGCGCCCGAGGGAGCGGCGGTCGAGGTCTGCAGCACGCCGTAACCCGCCGAAGTGGCGTATGTGTCCCCCTCAATCACATAGAAGTGATTGTTGTCGATCATGGTGATCTGATAAATGCTTTGAGTTGGGTTGTTGAAAATCAGATAGCCCTCTCCGTCGCTCTCCATGCTGTAGGAGCCCGCAAGACTTTCTGCGCCGGGGCCTTGGGGCCCGCCGTCATCCTCGATGATGGTCAGGGTGCCACTTCCGTTGGCCGAGAAAACGGTGACCTCGGAAAATGCTTGGGCGTTTCCTGCAGAGTTAGCAAAGAATCCGGTCTGCTTCATCACATAGGTGCCGGTCAGGCTGGAGTTGCTGAAGCCACCGCCGAGAGGATGAACGATGCCACTGCCGGAACCACCGCAGCCGGCTGTCAAAAGGACGCTGGCCATGGCCGCCAGCGCCATGAGCAGGCGTCGGGCACACTTGGCTGGAGCAAGGGGATTCATAAGACACTCCTGTCTTTGTTCTTAAGATGCGCTAACCCGGATTGTAGAAGAAAGTTTTGGTGGAAAAAATTGGCGGGCGAGTTTCCTCAAGCCGCGCTCCCTCAGGCCTTGGTGACTTCCGGCCGGCTCCGGGCCGGGGCTGAAGCGGCAAGCTGCTTGCGCTTTTCGGACGCTTTTTCGGACACCCAAACCCCCACGCGGTAAACGAGCAGAATGCCGAGCACGATGCCATACTCGATGGGCTTGCGACGATCGGCCTTTACCAGCCAGGTGTAATGCACCACCCCCAGGATTCCCGTCAAATAAATCAGCCGGTGCAGGCGCTGCCAGTTCTTGCCGCCCAAGCGGCGAATCGACCAGGCAGTCGAGGTCAGGGCGAGGGGGATCATGAGCACGAAGGCGGAGAATCCAACGGTGATGAATGGGCGCTTGGCGATGTCTTTCCACATTTCGTGGATGTCGAAGAACTTGTCGAGCCAGATGTAGGTGAGAAAGTGCAGCGTTCCGTAGAAGAAGGCGAAGAGTCCGATCATGCGGCGGACGCCGATCAGCCAGTATTGGCGCGTGATCCGGCGGAGCGGCGTGATTGCTAGGGTGGTGAGAACAAGGATCAGGGTCCAGTCGCCGGTCGAATGCGTGATGACTTCGATGGGATTGGCGCCCAAGCCGTCATGAAAGGCCTTCCAGACGAGGCGCCCCAGCGGGATTAGCGCGGCGAGGAAGACGATCGTTTTCGTGAGCCGTAGGCGGTTCATGGGAATGCAGAAGTCAGAAGTCAGAATGCAGAAGTAAAACCCTTTCGGCCGTCAGATTTTACTTCTGCATTCTTACTTCTTACTTCTGACTTTTTACTTCTGACTTCTGCAATACCTTTCAAAAGTTCTTCTTCAGGTCCATGCCGGAATACAGGCTTGCCACCTGATCGTAACCGTTGAACATCAGCGTCGGCCGCTTGAGGAATTCACCCAGGCGTCGTTCTTTTGCCTGGCTCCAGCGCGGATGGTCGACGTTCGGATTCACGTTCGAATAGAAACCGTATTCGCGGGGCGCGCTCTCTTGCCAGGTGTTCATGGGCTGGTCGCCCGTGAAGCGGATGCGAACGATCGACTTTGCGCTTTTGAATCCGTACTTCCATGGCAGTACGATGCGCAGCGGCGCGCCGTTTTGATTGGGGAGCACCTCGCCGTACAAGCCGAAACAGAGCAGGGCGAGCGGATGCATGGCTTCGTCCATGCGTAGACCCTCGACGTAAGGCCAGTTCAATACGCTGGTACGCTGGCCGGGCATTTGTTTGGGATCGTACAAGGTGGTGAATTCGACAAACTTCGCTTTGGGCAGCGGATCGGCGCGCTTGATCAGTTCGCTCAGCGAAAATCCGACCCAGGGCACGACGATCGACCAGCCCTCGACGCAGCGATGACGGTAGATGCGCTCTTCGGGAGCGGCCATTTTGATGATCGCGTCGACATCGAGCACCTGCTTTTTCTTGACCTCGCCATCGATGGTCACCGTCCAGGGACGGGTCTTGAAATTCTTGGCGAGGCCGGCAGGTTCGTATTTGTCGGTGGAGAATTCGTAGAAGTTGTTGTAGTTGGTGACGTCCTTGTAGGGCGTTTCCTTTTCTGTCGTACTGAAGGAACTTTTCTGCAGGCCATCGATTTTGGCGTTGGCGCGGACGGTGAGCGAGGGATCGACCAGATCAGCCAGATCGCGGAAGGCGACGCCGGTGGCGGCGGCCGCTCCGGCAATGGCTGCGCCGGCGAGGAAGTTGCGCCGGTTCAGATAGGTCGCTTTGGGAGTAATTTCAGAAGACGGAATCGCTGCCGGTTTCTTGATCAGCATGGTTATTGTTCACCCCGATTATGTTCACCCCGATTGAAGTACGCGCGGCGGCGGACACGGATAAGTCCGATGCCGAAAGCCCACACTTCGTTACTTGCGCTGAGTATAGGACGCGCGGAAAGGGAAAAAGTTGCAAACGGCAGGGCGAGGTCAGTTCGAGGCTGATTTCGCTATTGACTTGGGGGCGGGCGTTGGGGCGGATCGGGCGCGCAGGACTTCGCGGACTTTCTTGGCGAGATTCTGCAGGGTGAAGGGCTTTTGCAGGAACGCAGTACCCGGGCCAAGCGCTCCCGGGGCGACGACGGCATCTTCCGTGTAGCCCGAAAGATAGAGAACGCTGATGCCAGGACGCAGCGAGACGAGCTTCTTGGCCAGTTCGCGGCCGCCTATGCCGGGCATGACGACGTCGGTAATTAGGATATCGATTTTTTCCTTGAAAGCTTCGGCGACGCGCAGACCGCACTCGCCATTTTCGGCTTCGATGACCTTGTAGCCGCGAGAAACGAGGGTTACGCGCACCAGTTCGCGCACCGATTCCTCGTCTTCCACCAGCAAAACGGTTTCGCAGCCGCCCGCTTCGTTCGGCTGGGACTTGGCCGGGCTGAGCTCTTCGGCGGAATCCTCGACGCGCGGCAAATAAACGTAGAAAGTTGTGCCCGCTCCGGGCTCGCTTTGGGCGAACACGTATCCATTGCTCTGCTTGACGATGCCATAGACGGTCGACAGGCCGAGGCCGGTGCCTTTTCCTTTTTCCTTGGTGGTAAAGAACGGCTCGAAGATGCGGGACTGGGTTTCCTTGTCCATGCCATGGCCGGTATCGGAAACCGAGATCACGGCATAGCGTCCGGGCTGGATAAAACGGTGTTCGCTGAGTCCTGGCGCACGGTGACGTCGGAGCTCTGCACGGTGAGCTTGCCGCCTTCGGGCATGGCATCCTTCGCATTGACGACCAGGTTCATGATGACCTGCTCGAGCTGGCCGGTGTCGGCGCGGGTGTGTCCGGTTTCGGTGGAGAGCCGCGTGATCAATTCGATATTTTCGCCGATCAGCGGCCGCAGCAGGCGCTCCATGTCGCCGATCACGGTGTTGACGTCGACCACCTTGAGTTCGAGAAGCTGCTTGCGGCTGAAAGCCAGCAACTGGCGGGTGAGGGTGGCGGCGCGGTCGGCAGCCTGCTGGATGGACTGCACCTTGTGGTGCATGGCGCTGCCCGCTTCCAACTGCTCCAGCAGCACCTCGGTGTATCCGTTAATCACCATCAGCAGGTTGTTGAAGTCATGGGCGACGCCGCCGGCGAGGCGGCCGACGGCATCCATTTTTTGCGCCTGGCGAAGCTGCTCTTCGAGCTGACGCCGGTCGGTGATATCTTCGGCGATCAGTTCCAATACTTCCTCGGGTTCATCGCTGCTGCTGGCGGCGCTGCCACTGAGCCGCACGATGATGACGCGGCCGTCTTTGCGTTTCCACTGCACTTCCACGCCCTTCAGACTTCCGGTGCGGCGATAGTCCTCGGCCAGCCGGTCCAACTCCTGGGGATGAACGAAGACCTCGCTCCGCACATTCAGCCGGAGAAGATCTTCGACCGATCCCTGCCCGAGCATGGTGATGAGCGCCGGATTCACGTCCAGGAACCTTCCGCCAAGTGTGCAGCGGCAAATGCCGAAGGCCGCGCTCAAAATCAGGGAGCGGGAGCGGGCTTCGGAGCGGCGGAGCGCTTCTTCATAGCGCTTGTGCTCGATGGCCGCGGCCAACTGCTGCGAAACAAATTTCAGAATCTCGCGGTCGCGCTCTCCGAAGCGGGTCTTTTCGTCGTAGGTCTGGACCACCAGGACGCCAATGCAAGCTGTGCCGCTTTTCAGGGGAACGCCCAGCCAATCCAGCGACGGAGTGCCGATCGATTCCACTTCGCCCCGCCGCTCCAGTTCCTCAAAGACTGCCGGTGTCGCCAGCAGGGGCTCGCAGGATCGCAGGACGTATTCCGTCAAACCGCGCCCCAGCGGCTTGGGGGCAGGGGTTGGATCCTCTTCATCGACGAAGTAGGGGAAGCTCAACAACTGACACTGCGGATCGTAGAGCGCGATGTAGAAGTTGCGCGCACTCATCAACTGACCGACGATATTGTGAATGCCGGCGAAAAACTGTTGCAGATCTCCGGCCAACTGGCTGTGCGCCGCGATGGCATAGAGGGCGGCATTCAACTCCTCGGCGCGCTTCTGCTCGGTGATGTCGCGATAGGAGGCGTACGTTCCAACTCTTTTGCCGTTCAGTGTCACCGGCGAAGTGGAGAGCAGCACCTCGACCAGTGTGCCGTCTTTTCGCTGGCGCCGGGTCTCCAGCGAAAGTTTGCTTTGCGTTTTGATGGTTTCTGCGATCCACGCGGTTTCCGCGTAGCGATCGGGCGGCACAATGAGCTGGTCGATCTGTTTTCCTGCAGCCTCAGCCGCGGTAAAGCCGAACAGGCGGGTGAACTCCCCGTTGATTCGGAGAATGCGTACCTCCAGGTCGACAATGCTGATCGCTTCCGGGGCGTTCTCGATGAGCTGTTCGAAGTAGGCCCTCTCCACTGCCAGCGGGACTTCGGCGCCGTTGCCGTTCGTGGGCGAAGTGGGCGGGGCTGGATCGGCGATGGGGGTAAGGATCGGGGGCGCACCGTGCTCAGGAGCATTGCGCAGCGCCTCCACCCGCGGCAGTTCGGTCGGAGTTGCTGCCGGGGCGATTTTCTCACCCATACGGTCCCTTCCCAGCGTGCACTAGCGATGCTCCGATGGTAAGCGGGCCAGGTTATTTGCCGATAGTTACCGCGGTAATGGAGATTTCAACTGGAGAAAAACAGAAAGACTCAGGAAGCGTTCGCCAATACTACGCAGACCTGGCGCAGTATCAGTTTCTGCTCGTCGGTTACGACCAGAAACTCGAATCCACAGCGCAGGCCGTCGCTGTAGCGCACCACGGCTCGCACCTTGATGAGGTGAGGCGGAAGTGGAATGGGAAACTGCACAGAAACAACTTCGCCCGCCTGCAACTCACCGCTGAGAGTCGCCCCGATGCCGTCCTCGCCAAGTTCGTTGGTTCGGCCCCAGCATGTGGTCGTCACGCCTTCGCGAAACACCGACACTTGAATGCGCACGTCAAAACGATGACGGGAGAAACGCCGCAGCCGCTGTTGAGCTTTAGCTGCCCCTGTAGCTGCCGTCTGCACGTCGTCGCTCAATCCAGTTTCTCCATTTCCGATCTTCCTTTCAAACCTCAACTTGCGATTGTGCTCGAACCCAAGGGCGGACCTCAACGGCATCAAAGTCCATGTACCAACGAATTAGCATTCGGGCGAGCAAAGCGGCCACCGCATTGCTGCGATTGCGCATCTTTTTTCAGCTGCCTGCCTTCGCAGACGGCATTGGAAACGGCATTTGGCGGGGATTCACGCGTAAAGCTGCGTAAAGACACGTGACAGATGCCCGGTGCGGCGTCTACCATAAATAAGCGGGCTTCTGGGGATCGCGCTGAGGGAGCCGCACTGGGGTAATCCGAATCTCTATGTCTTACCGCTCAAATGCCGCCGAAGCCTGGCATCCCGACCCGCAGTCCACGGAGGCACAGCCGGAGATTCCTCTGGATTTGCTCCCGCCGCCGAGCCTGACGCAGCCGCTCTGGAGGTCGTTGGCCGGCAATCTTCGCGATACCCTCGCGCCGGAGAAACTACCGCCGCTGGAGCTCACTTCACGGCCGGTGAATGTCGGCCTGCCGCTTGGGGAGCGTCTGCGCCTGCCCTGGTTTCGCACCGTGTTCACCAACATCGGCGACATGATCTCGCCGGAAACCTTGCCGCCGCTGGAACTGGAATCGCGGCCGGTCGATGTCGGCGAACTCATCACCGATCAACTCAGCCATTTCTGGTGGGGCTCGCTGCTGCGGAATCTGGCCGATCGCGTTGCACCGGAAACACTGCCGGCTCTCAATCTGACTTCCAAGCCGATTCCGGACATCATTCCGAAGTCATGGATCCTGCTGCCGTTGTGGTCGGAAGTGATAGACACGCCCAAGGTGTTTTATCCCGACAAACCGAAGCCGGCCGAGAGGCCGGTGAATCTGCAACCGGCGGCGTTGCCGGCGGCAAGGCGGGAAGACCCGGTCGCCGAACTCACTGCCGCCGATCTGCTGCGCGACATACGCCGCTCGCGCATTCGGCAGCGCATCTGGATCGGGCTGGCGGCCGCGCAAATTCTGTATATGGTCGCGATGGCGCTAGGAAAGCTCTGATTGGAGCGACGGGCGTCTCGCCCGTCCAGCCGGCGGGGACGCCGGCTCTCCACCAGCAATCGGTTACTGCCTCAACCCCATCCAGCCTTCCGCAATTACCAGGGAATTTCCCGGGTTGCGGGAATCGTACTTCACCGAGGTGGGCACGCCCAGCCGGCAGGAATGCAGATTGATCCACTGTCGAAGATAGGTGACGTCCTGCGAGGCCTCATAGGAAACGCCGGCTACGTCATACTGATAAATCAGCATGGTGGCGGGGCGGTTCGCGGCAGTCGTGATTTCCTGGACATCAATCACGGTGCCATCGGTGATGCGCCCGACCGTATTCAGCCAGGTGCGGCGTTCGAGTTCGACGTCGTTCGCGTTCCTGGGTTTGCGGCGCAGCAGGGCATAGCTGGCGAGGGCGATGCCAATCGTGCCCAGCGCAAGGGTATAAAGACGAAGCGAAATCATGGGCAAACGGAACCTGAGCCTTTCAATCTACTTTCAGCATAAGCCGTAACCGCGCGGACCGCCAAGGGCACTAAGGTGCGCCAGCATCTACCGGTACTTCAGATTTTGTCGTCTCCAGCAAAATCCTGAGTCGCCGTCCCGATCCTAAGCCAAGCCGCAGGCCAGGAACCCGCAGTTGGCCGGAAGTCGGCGAAGCACGCGGATTCCACGCTGCACATTCACCTTCGCTTCTGTCACAATGTTCCTGGAGGCTCCTTATGCCGCAGAAGAAAATCCTCATACTGGTTGGCGATTACGTCGAAGATTACGAAGTCATGGTGCCGTTCCAGGCCCTGCAGATGGTCGGGCATCAGGTCGAGGCCGTGTGTCCGGGCAAAAAGAAGGGCGAGTCGGTGCGCACCGCGATCCACGATTTCGAGGGCGACCAGACCTACAGCGAGAAGCGCGGGCACAACTTCACCCTCAATGCGAACTTTGATGAGGTGCATCCGGAGAGCTACGACGCGCTGGTCGTGCCCGGAGGCCGCGCGCCCGAATATCTGCGCCTGAACCCGCGCGTGCTCGAAATCGTCCGTCACTTTGCGGAGAAGAACAAACCGATCGCGGCCATCTGCCACGCCGCCCAACTGCTGGCTGCCGCCGGAGTGCTCAAAGGCCGCCGCTGCAGTTGCTATCCCGCCGTTAGTCCCGACGTCGTGGCCGCGGGTGGAACCTATGCGGAGGTGGCCATCGACAAAGCGTGTGTGGATGGAAATTTGGTAAGTGCTCCGGCATGGCCCGCGCATCCCGCCTGGCTGGCAGCGTTTCTGGAAGTGCTGGAGAAGGCCGGCACGCAGAAGAGCGCCTCGTAAGAGCGCTCAATTGCGGGTGTTACGTCAACACCCGCACTTTTCCCGGCTTGCCGACAATTCGGGAGCCAGCCGGATCGGTGAATGCAAGCGCGTTTCTCAGGGCCAATCTGGCCCCTTCTGATCGCCTAACGTTTTGCTGCCGCTTACTTAACGGGGCTGTCGGCTGCGACAAAGGCTATCGCGGTCATACCAGGCTTGATCTTGGCGTTCTTGCTTCCCAACACTCCCTTGGCACCCTCGAGCGTTTCGCCGCCGAACAAAGGCACACGTTTGCCTGCTACCTCGACTGAGTGAACCTCAAAGACGAGATCGCCGGGAGCGGAACCGTGGGCGGGATCGGCGAATGTGAGGGCTGCGTTGACGGGCGCACCTTTCGGAGCGAGTACAGTCTTGCCGAGTTTGACCTGTTCATCAAGAACCACCGTAATCTCGTCGCCTACGGCGGCTGATTCGGAGTCGATTTCTTTACCGGCGAAAGCGACGCGCACAGGCGTGCCGGCTCGCAATATTCCGTCCTCGGGAACGACAACAGTGGACTCAAGAACAGGCGCTGGAGAGTTGGGAACCTGGTAGTCAGCGCGCTCAACAACGCTGCGGACGAAGTTGGGCCCGACGGCGATCCCTTCGAGATGAGTGCTGGTGTTGATGGTGATGGGACCGGTGTACTTCGCGGACTGGGTTGTCGGTGTCCAGCCGTTAGTGGTGTAGTAGAGCGTCGCATAGTGAGTTTCGCTCCGGATGCTTATTTTGGTACCGGGCTGGACGGTGCCGGGAGGGGAGGAGAATATGGGCTTTTCGACTACCAGCGCGTTACCGAAGGTGGGGCGGATCATCATGGGCGGCGGTTCGGCGGGTAGCGGGGCGGTATCGGGGGACGGAGGTTGGGCCGCAGTTTGCCCGGACGAAGTCTGCCCCGACGTCTGAGCGGCCTCGGCATGGAGCATCGCAGCGCGCCGAGAGAGCTTGACGGGATCAAACACGGCGAGTTGCACAGCTCCCTGCATCGCGGACGCGTTCTCGACTCCCAAGCTGCGCATGCTGAGGATCGCCGACTGCACCTGAAGCTGCTTCTGCCGGGCTAGGGAATGTTGCATGCTACCGATCGCGGCAGCTTGCGCGGAGAACAAGGCGCCCTGGTTCGCGGTCACGCGAGTCTGAAGCGACGCTGCCTGTGCAAGGAACATCGAGCGCGCCTCCACGGAAGTCAACATTGAGGCCTGCGCAGCGATCATTCCCTGAAGTTGTGCCTGATTCGTCATCATCATGCTCTGAGCCTGCGCGAACGCGAAAGCCTGCTGGGCCTGTGCAACCGGCGGCATGCCAGGGGTCGGAGGAATCTGGGCGAGGGAAACAGTTGTAAGTACGCCGAGCAGGACAAGCGCCGAAGGAATCTTCATCTCGATCTCCTTTGGATGTCGATAGCCTATCAAGTTCTACCATTGGTGACGACAGCTTGTCATGCCTTCCTCATGCCGAAAAGTCGGACGGAATGCGCCATTCTTCTTCTTAATGTTCTTCCTTGGAACTCGCGACCCGAGAAGGGTGAAACATGTTGGCTGCGCAAGATGCAGCGCGAATTAATAACGATAAATCGGCATGGCGGAAGTGATGTGCCGGCGAAGAAACCGGTTGATGTGCGAGCGCGGCCGAATTGCCATTCGACCCGGCTTTTCCTCCAAATACTGCGGTGAATTGGGCACTGAGCCGGTTGCTGTGGTCAAATGGAAATAAGTCTTGACGATGACTGCTGCGGCGACGGCCAAATTAACGGTCTAATGCATAGGTCCCTCGCTGCGCTCAGGATGACGGATTTTCTACTGGACACAGGTGATTATCGAACGATGACAAGCAGGTCGGCGGCATGGCGCCGCAAACTTAAGGCGGTGGAACGGGACGCGCATGGATTGTGGCAGATCCTGAAGGGCGTGGTGTCGACGGACCATCCTCTGCTGGCGCATCTGATCCCGATCCGGCGCTGCAATCTGGCCTGCACCTACTGCAACGAGTTCGACGATTTTTCGAAGCCGGTGCCGGCCGAAGAGATGTTGCGGCGCGTGGATCTGCTGGGCGCTCTCGGCACTTCGGTGATCACGATCAGCGGCGGCGAGCCGATGCTGCATCCGCAACTGGACGACATTATTCATCGAATGCGGAAACGCAGGATTGTGTCGGGGCTGATCACCAACGGTTATCTGCTGACTGCGGACCGCATCCAGCGGCTGAACCGGGCGGGCCTGGAGTGGCTGCAGATTTCGATCGATAACGTGAAGCCCGACGAAGTTTCCAAGAAAAGCCTGAAGGTGCTCGACCGGAAGCTGCAACTGCTGGCCGAGCACGCGGAATTTCACGTGAATATCAATTCGGTGGTGGGCGGCGGGGTGAGCCATCCCGAGGACGCGCTCACCATCGGCAAGCGGGCGCTGGAGCTGGGGTTCAGCTCGACGGTGGGAATCATTCACGATGGCTCGGGGCAGGTGCAGCCCTTGAACGACGAAGAGCGGCGCGTGTACCACGAGATGAAGGGACTGGAGAAACGCAGCTTCACACGCGTGAATGCGTTTCAGGACAACATCGCGCTGGGGCGCCCGAATCAGTGGCGCTGCCGGGCCGGGGCGCGCTACCTCTATATTTGCGAGGACGGGCTGGTGCATTACTGCTCGCAGCAGCGCGGGTATCCGGCGATTCCGCTGGAGAAATACACGCTTGCCGATGTGCGCCGCGAGTTCAAAACGGAGAAGCCGTGCGCGCCGCATTGCACGGTATCGTGCGTGCACCAGATATCGGTGCTGGATGCATGGCGCGGACCGCAGCGGCCGGCACCGGCGTCGGAGCCGGCGAGCGGACTGGTGCATATTGAGTAGCATTTAGCATTTAGCACTTAGCACTTAGCACTTAGTATTTAGTCTCACGCCCCCAAGAACCTGCCGCTGGGTAAGAGCAAACCGAGAGAAACTATACCCCGTTGGAATTCCGCCCTGGCTAAATGCTAAGTGCTAAATGCTAAGTGCTAAATGCTAAGTGCTGCTCTTAGAACGTTGTGGCCACGCTGAAGCGGAACGTCTTTCTTGGTTCCCGGAGAGTGTACTTGGAGCCAAGGGACCCAAGCGTGGTCTGGTAGGTATAAGTGCCGGCGGCCCCGGCTGGACACGCAGGACAGGGGAACATGTCGCGGGTGATGGGCACGGGCGGCGTTGCGCTGCCGTCGAGGCGCAGGGCGTTGTACGCATAGTAAATGCGGAAGGGCGCATTCACGACTGGAAGCATGGTTTGCAATTCGAGGCCGGTGGACATTCGCGGAACCCAGTTGGTGCCGGGAACGGGCCGGAGGTTTCGCGGGAAGTTGCTGGCGCTAATTGTCTGTCCACCTTCACAGGCGTAAGCCGAATTCAGTTGTGGACAGCCGAACTGAGTGTTGATCAGGGTGTTGTACTGGGTTAGGTTGGTCTGCAACTGCGAGGTGCGAATGATCGGATCGGTGCCGATGTCGACAAAGGGAGCGATGGCGACCGGGCCGGCGATGGTGATGCGGTATTCAAGGTTGCCGTGCAGACTGAGGTCGCCGCCGGGAGTCACGAGTTGTTGATAGGGAACCGGGATGAGCCAGCAGTTGCTGACGCATGCTCCCGAGGAGTTGGTCTGCACCTTAAATAGCGGATTAGCGGGAACGTAACTTCGATCGGGGTTCATGAGAGCCACGGTCTGGGCGCTGGGCAGGTAGGCGATGGGAGAGACGGTGCGGATGTCGAAACCGCGCAAATCATTTTCGCCGCCGAGGTAGGAGCGTTCAAATGGGGGCGCAACGACTCCGTTGAAGCCCGTGATAAACGAAGCCTGAAGGTTGTACCCGAGCGCATTGCGGCGCTTTTGCATGGGGAAAAACTGTTTGTATTGGACGATAGGCCGGATGGTGTGAACCGTGCCGCCGAGGCCGGCAAACTCCCCGCCGATGAACAGGCTCTTGCCATGGTGGGGCGCGTAGGCGGCATCGAGGGTGTTCATGGTGAAGCTGGGGGTGATCTTGCTGGTGATGATGCCGTTGAGCGCGTTGGGCCCGGTGATGCCGCGGAAGTTGAGATTCTCGAACAAGAGCTTGGAAGCGCTGCTGACGGCGACCAGCGAAGAGCGGTCGAAGGAGTAGCTGATGCCGAAGCGCTTGAAGGAATGGCGCAGCGGATAGCTCAAGCTGAGCATTACGCCGGTACTGGATTGCGAGTAGTTCTGCAGGTTCTGGAGGTAGGCCGAGGGCAGGTTCAGATTCTGCCCGGTGGCAATGGCATACTGCCGCGCCTGGTCATAGTTGATCTTCCGCATGTAGACGTTGAAGCCGGCCTGGATGGGGCGGTCAAACAAATAAGGCTCGGTGAATCCGAAGACGATGTCGCGCTGGCGGCTGCCGAGGCTGGCCTGGACGGAGAGCGTCTCGCCCAATCCAAGGAAGTTATTGGTGCTGTAATTGAGGCCAACAAAGGCGCCGGCCAGACCGCTGACGCCGCCTTGCAGCCCGATGCTGTTCTTCCCCTTTTCATGGACCTTCAGGGTGAGATCGACGGTGCCGGCCTTTTCGTCGAGGTGGCGTTCGGTGGTATTGGGATCGTCGGGCTTGAGCTGGTCGAAATAGCCGAGCTGGTTCAGGCGCAGCAGGCTCACCTCCCAGTAACGGGAGTTGTAGATCTGGCCTTCTTCGAGGGCAATTTCGCGGCGGATGACTTTGTCGCGGGTGGTGGTGTTGCCCTGGAACTCGATGCGGCGCACGTAGAACTGCTTGCCTTCGTCCACGTCGATTTCCAGATTCACGGTCTTCTTCTCGTCGTCGAACTTGGTGTCGGGGACGGAAGTGAAGTTAATGTAGCCGGCTTCGCCGTAGGCTTTGCGCAGGTTCTCGAGACCCTTGGCGATTTTTTCGCGGCTGAAAACGTCGCCGTCCTTCATGGGGAAAAGACCGCGCAAGGCGGCGCTGTTCGGGATGGCTTTGTTGTTCTTGAAGGTGATGGTGCCCAGACGGTAGCGCTCGCCCTCCTCGATGGGCATGCTGATATCGACGGATTTCCCGAGCCCGGGCTGGAACCACGGGACGTGGAAGCCCGTGTGTCCGGTGTCGTGGATCTCAGTTTTGGGGTCTTCAACCAGCACCTTGAAGTACCCGCGGTTCTGGAACTCGGCGCGGACGCGTTCGGTATCCTCTTCGAGTTTGGTAGCGTCGTAGGTTTTGGCGAAGAGGTTCTCCAGGAAGATGGAGTGCGGAATGCCGATGGGCTTGAGGTTCTTCATGGCCGCGCGCAGGGTGCGGTCATTGATGTGTTTGTTGCCCCGGAAGCGGATGTGCCCAACCTTAACCTTGGGCCCTTCCTTGATGACGAAAGTGATGGCGACGGCAGCGGGCGGGATGTCGCGCTTTTCGGTGCGGATGGTGGCGAACTGACGCCCGTGCTCGGCGAGCAGTTGTTTCAGGGTCACTTCGGCCTTCTTGATCTTGGTGGGATCGTACTGGTTCTCCACCGAGAGTCCGACCTTGCGCTCCTTGAAGCGGTCGAGCACATCGCTGGTGGAAACCGCATTCAGACCGGTGTAGTTGATCTCGCGGATGGTGGGCCGCTCCTTGAGGTAGATGTGAAGGATCCAGCCCTTTTGCGCTCTGTTCGCGCTCAAAGCGGATGTCCTCAAAGTAGCCCGTGTTCCAGAGGGCGTTGAAGTCGCGTTCGATGGCGGCGGTGTCGTAAACGTCGCCGACCTTGCTGAAGATGCGCGCCCTGACCGTGTCGGCAGGGATGCGGCGGTTGCCATGAACGGTGATTCCGACGATGAGGTCCTGCTGGCCAACCACGGGGACGGCCAGCAGCAGAAGCGCCACCAAACCGAGGAGGCGATTCCAGACAGAACTGTGGTTCCAAACTCTAGCGGTGGAAAAAGATGGAGACCACGCCGGGTCTCTCTGCGGGCCCATGTCGTGGCCGAGTCGCGGGGCCCACATAAGAATAGCCTGATGATGGCGATGAATCGCAACTACCTCGAAAAACTAGAGTTAGGAAAACGGTAATTATACGGTAGAGAGTGAGAACCGTCCAAGGCGGAGGAAATCGCTTTTGGCTTCTCGCTTTTGGCTTTTAGCGAAAAGACAAAGGCCAAGAGCCAAAAACGGCTTCTTCCTTGAGAATTCCTCCCGAAAAGTCACGCCCGAAAAAGTTCCACCTCAACACAGACGGAATAAAACGTGGCCGCGTTGCCCATGTCAGTAAGTTTTTCTGAGGTTAGCACGTTGATATTGCCGCCGCCGGGACTGAATCGCGCCCAATCGAGCCGGGCGGCGACGACTCCCGGAGCGACCGAACCATTGCCCTGCGAATCGACGATTCGAGCCCGGAGGACGATCTCACCGCGCGGGTTGAAGACGCGAACGCGGTCGCCATCGCGGACGCCGCGCGCCTCGGCATCGCTCGGATGCATCTCGAGATCCCCGATCCATGGCTCCAGTTTGCGGACAGGTGGAAGGTTGGCGAATGACGAGTTGAGATGGTTGTCCGGCTTGCGGGCGAGAAGCTCGAGCGGGAATCCGGCGGCCTGCGATCCAGTTCCATGTCGCGATTCGTCAGGCGGAGTGAAAGCGACGACCGGATCGAGCCCCTGACGCTTCAGAGTTTCGCTGTAGAACTCCGCTTTACCGCTGGGCGTAGGAAAGCTGCCCTGGGCAAAGGGGAGGAAGGGAGCGGCTGGACAGCCGGGGGCGGCTGTCCCTACGTGATTCTTGGCGCCTTCGAAATTCAGGCGGATGCGATGCTCGCGTTCCAGCCGATCGCGGGTAATCCCTTTGAGCCACGGATTGGGCGATTCAAGGGCGCGGTCGATCATGGAATCCACCGTTTCGCGGAAACAGTCGTCTTCAAAACCCATGCGCTCGGCGAGCGCGCGGAACATCTCGACATTGGACCGGCACTCGCCCACCGGATCCATCGCCTGATTGGACACCTGGAGGTAGTAGTGGCCGTAAGCGGTCTGCAGATCTTTGTGCTCGAAAAAAGTGGTGGCGGGCAGCACGATGTCGGCGTAGTCGGTAGTGTCGGTGAAGAACTGCTCGTGGACCACGGTGAAAAGGCCGGGGCGCATTAATCCGCGAACGACTTCGTTGTGGTTGGGGCAGACCGCCGCGGGATTCGAGTTGTACACGAACAGCGCCTGAATGGGCGGCACCATCTTTGGCACTATCAGCGAATTCAGTGCGCTGCCGAGTTGCACCATGTTGACGATACGAGCGGGGCGTCCCAGGGCTTTCCGCATCAGCTCGGGCATTTCGAGCGCTTCGCGATTCAAGCCGAAAGCGCCGCTGAGCGAGAGCTGGAGTCCGCCACCAATCTCCTTCCACGACCCGATCAAACAGGGCAGCATGGTGACCGCGCGCATGGACATGCCGCCGCGGTCGGAGCGCTGGATGCCGTAGTTGACGCGGATCACGGACGGGCGCACGGTGGCGTATTCGCGGGCGAGCTTGCGGATGTCGCCGGCGGAAATGCCGGTCCAGTGCGGCAACTTTTTCCGGCGGATACTGCTGCGCGCGAGCCTTCAGGTCTTCGAAACCGATGGTGTAGCGCGAGACGTAATCGGCGTCGAAAAGATTTTCGTTAATGATGACGTGGATCAGGCCGAGCGCGAGAGCGGCGTCGGTGCCGGGATGGATCGGCAGGTACCAATCCGCGCACTTCGCGGTGCGGGTGCGATACGGATCGATGACCACCAGCTTCGCGCCCTGGCGGCGAGCTTCTTCGATGAAGGGCCAGAGATGAACGTTGTTGCCGTGAATATTCGAGCCCCAGGCAATGATGGTGCGCGAATGCGCAAACTGTTCCGGCTCGGTGCCGAGCTTGATGCCAATCACCGATTTCAAGCCTTCTTCGCCGGCGCTGGAGCAGATGCTGCGCTCCAGTTGCGAAGCGCCCAGGCGGTGGAAGAAACGGCGGTCCATGGCAGCGCCGTTGAGCGCGCCGAGGGTTCCGCCGTAAGAGTAAGGCAGGATGGATTCAGAGCCGTATTCGGCAATGATCCGGCGCAAGCGATGCGTGATCTCGTCGAGAGCCTCGTCCCAGGAGATGCGTTCAAAAGCCCCTTCAGCCGATGGAGCGACGGCCTGGCCGGGCGAGGACGCCCGGCGCTCCACGGAAGCTGCACCCTTCGGCTTCACCCGTCGCATCGGATAGAGCACGCGGTCGGGCGAGTACACGCGGTCTAAATACTTGGCGACTTTGGCGCAGAGGAATCCGCGGGTAACGGGATGCTTGGGATCGCCCTGAATTCTGGTGGCGCGGCCGTCTTCGATGGTGATCAGAACGCCGCAAGCGTCAGGGCAGTCGTGCGGGCAGGCGGCGTGAACGACGCGCTTCATCCTCAGATTATAAGGTCAATACAGTTGCCAGTTGCCAGTGCCCAGTTGCCAGTAGACCAACCCCGGTTTTTCTGGGTACTGGTAGCCGGCAACTGGCGTACTGGCTCTACTTGAACTCCAAGACTTCCTTTTCTTTGCCTTTGCTCATCTCTTCCATCTTCTTGATTTCGTCGTCGGTGAGCTTCTGGATTTCGTCGAGCGCGCGCTTCTCGTCGTCCTCGGTAATTTTCTTGTCTTTCAGCGTCTTCTTGATGGCGTCGTTGCCGTCGCGACGGATGTTGCGTATCGCGGTGCGGTGCTCTTCGAGAATCCGGTGCAGATGCTTGACCATCTCCTTGCGGCGCTCTTCGGTGAGCGCGGGCACTGGGCACACGGATCAGTTTGCCGTCGTTCATCGGATTGAGGCCGAGGTCGGCGCTGCGGATGGCTTTCTCGATCGCCGTAAGCTGTGAGGGATCGAAGGGCTGCACCGTGATCATCTGCGGCTCGGGCGCGTGAATCTGGGCAATCTGGTTGAGCGGCATCTGCTCTCCGTAGTAGTCGACGGAAACGGTGTCGAGCATGTGGACGTTGGCTCGCCCGGTACGCGTGGCGGCCATTTCGCGGCGGAAGTCCTCCACCGCCTTGTCCATGCGCGTCTTCAGGGTTGCGTAAACTTCTTTCAGGGCAGGATGAGCCATAGCTTGGGGCTCCTAGTATGTACTGAAATCAAAACGGTAGATTATAAACCCTAGACTGAAGTCAGAGGTCAGAAGTCAGATTGCAGAAGTAAAACCTTGGGTTCTCACCTCTGCAATCTGACCTCTAACCTCTGACCTTTCTCTACGCGCTGACCAGCGAGCCGATTTTTTCGCCGAGCACGACGCGCCGGATATTGCCGCGCTGGTTCAGGTTGAAAACGATGATGGGCAGATTGTTGTCCTTGCACAAAGAAATCGCGGTCGAGTCCATCACTTTGAGGCCCAGCTTCAGCACGTCCATGTAGGTGAGGGTCTCAAACTTTTTGGCATCCTTCACTTTCATTGGGTCGGCGTCGTAGATGCCGTCCACTTTGGTGGCTTTGAGGATGGCATCGGCCTTGATTTCCATGGCGCGGAGCGAGGCGGCTGTGTCGGTCGAGAAGTACGGGTTGCCGGTGCCGCCGGCGAAGATTACGACGCGTCCTTTTTCAAGATGCCGGATGGCGCGGCGGCGGATGAAGGGCTCGGCCACCTGGTTCATCTCGATCGCCGTCTGCACGCGGGTGAAGACGTTCTGCTTTTCGAGCGCGTCCTGCAGCGCCAGCGCGTTGATAACCGTGGCCAGCATGCCCATGTGATCGGCGGAGACGCGATCCATGTCCTTGGCCTGGTCGGCCACCCCACGGAAAAAATTGCCACCGCCTACGACGATTGCCATCTGGATGTCAAGAGTGTGGACATCGGCAAGTTCAGCCGCGATTTCATGAATGCGGGCAGTATCGACGCCGAAGCCTTGATCGGCCGCCAGGGCTTCGCCGGAGAGTTTTAGCAGGATGCGCTTGAAGATGGGAGTCGGCATGAAAATTCAGTGTAGCACCGCTATCGGCGGCACCAAATACCCCGCCGGGCCGACTTCCAGGATGTCGGGCAGTCGAGCGAGCCATCTGTCAGAACGACGTGATCCCGGTCTGATATGGCAAGTCTTGCCCGCCGAAAAAAACCCAGCTCCACAGGGATGCTGGGGCCAGCGGCATGACGAGGTCATAACCGCTGGGATAATGACATGAAGATGCCACTGTGGGATCAAGGCCGCCAAGTAACTTGTAGTCCGGCACCGGACTGTTTACTCCGCCTTCAAATCCGCATCCGGCTTGGTGCTGACGAAGGCGACAGTAGCGGTCACGTCGCCGACTTTGAAACGGGCGAAGCGGCGAACGGCGATGTTCTCGCCGAGTTTGCCCACCTTGGCGGCGATGAGCTGCGAGATGCTGATGGTCTGGTCTTTGATGAAGGGCTGTTCGAGCAGGCAGACCTCTTCGTAGAACTTCTCCATCTTGCCGGCCACCATCTTCTCGGCAATGTTCGCGGGCTTGCCGCTGGCGATTGCCTGGGCGCGATAAATGTCCTTCTCGCGCTCGAAAGCGTCCGGCGTGACGTCTTCTTTCCGGACGAACTTCGGATCGCTGGCCGCAATGTGCATGGCGATGTCGTGGACCAGTTCCTTGAAGTCTTCGGTGCGCGCGACGAAATCGCTTTCGCAGTTGACCTCAACCAATACGCCAATCTTGCCGCCGGCGTGAATATAGCTGGCGATCGAGCCTTCACTGGTGACGCGCGCCGCTTTCTTCGCAGCCACGGACACTCCTTTTTTGCGCAACACGACGATCGCCTGTTCCAGATCGCCTTTGGCTTCGGTCAGGGCTTGCTTGCAGTCCATCATTGGCGCTCCGGTTTTTTCCCGGAGCTCTTTTACTTGTGCAGCAGAGATGTTTGCCATAGTCGTGCTTATAGGACCTCGGGTTTCAAAGTTTCAAGGTTTCAGAGTTTCAAGGAGGTCAGTCGGGGGGCCACACTGAGGTCAAATCAAGGTTGCAACCTTGAAACTTTGCAACCTTGAAACCTTGAAACCTGCAATTTGCTAGAAGCGGCGCGTCTCGGCCTGGAGTTCGTCAACGTCTTCGGTGGCGGCTGAGGGGCGCTTGCGCGTGCCCTTGCCCAGCACGTCTTCCATGCGAATCTCTTCACCCTCGACGCCCGTGCCTTCAGTTCCCGCAGCGGGAGCGGCATTTGTGTCTTCGGCTGCGACCTCGGCAAATTCGCTTTCAGTGATCGGGGTTGCGACCGCCGGTTCGGGCGCTGCCACCGCCTGAATGTCGGCCATCTGCTTGTCGTCCCGGGCATGGACGCCCTCGGCAATCGACTCCGAAATTTTCGAGGTGAACAGCCGGATCGCCCGCAGCGCGTCGTCGTTGCCCGGGATCACGTAATCCACTTCGCTCGGATCGCAGTTCGTGTCGACCACGGCAACCACCGGGATGCCCAGCTTGCGCGCTTCGCGCACCGCGATCTGCTCTTTATTCGAGTCGATGACGAAGATCGCATCCGGCAAGCCGCGTCATGTTCTTGATGCCGGCGAGATTCGCCTGCAGGTGCTTGCGCTCGCGCTCGAGCTTGATCACTTCTTTCTTCGGAAGCAGATCGTAACGGCCATCGGTGGCCATTTCGTCGAGTTCTTTCAGCCGCTTCACAGATTTCTGCACGGTGACCCAGTTGGTCAGCAGGCCACCCAGCCAGCGCTGGTTCACGTAAAACATCGAGCAGCGCTGCGCCTCTTCGGCAATTGCGTCCTGGGCCTGGCGCTTAGTGCCAACGAAGAGAATGATTCTGCCGTCAGCGGCCAGGTCCTGCACGAATTTCGACGCTTCCTTGAACATCTTCAGCGTCTTCTGCAGATCGATAATGTAGATACCATTGCGCTCACCAAAGATGTACTCCTTCATCTTGGGGTTCCAACGCTTGGTCTGGTGCCCGAAGTGAACGCCTGCTTCGAGCAGCTCCTTCATCGTGATGTTTGCCAATTAACCTCCTCAGTTGGTCTGCATCCGGGGTGAGTCAGTTGCCAGCGGCCAGTTGCCAGTTGCCAGTGAAAATCACTGGTCACTGGCTGCTGGCAACCGGCAACTGCATTTCCGGATTGCCATTCCCGTCCACCCCATCTCGGGGAGGTGGGGGGATGAATTGAACACAAAAAACAAAGTTTCAAGGTTTCAGAGTTTCAAGGTTTCAAAGACTCAAGGCCATCGCCTACCTTGAAACTTTGAAACCCTGAAACCTTGAAACCTGCTCACTACCGCTTCGAGAACTGGAAGCGCTTGCGTGCGCCCTTCTGGCCGTACTTCTTGCGCTCTTTGGCGCGCGGGTCACGAGTCACCATGCCTTCGGCCTTGAGCTTCTTGCGCAGTTCAGCATTGAACTCCATGAGCGCGCGCGTGATCCCCAGACGCACGGCGTCGGCTTGTCCAGACACCCCGCCGCCGCACACGTTCGCCAGCACGTTGAAGTTGGCCGTGGTTTCGGTCGAGACCAGCGGCGACTTCGCGCTGATACGCTGCGAGGGCGTCACAAAGTATTCATCGAACGCTTTGCCGTTCACCTTGAACTCGCCGCTGCCAGGACGAAGAAAAACGCGCGCGATCGCCGCCTTGCGGCGTCCGGTTCCGTAGTATTGCACTAATTCTGCCATGTTTAGCTTCTGAGCCGCGAGCTTCGAGCTTCGAGCACCCATGTGCGCGAAGTTCAAAAGCGCTTGGCTTATTAACCTTTCCAAAAAATCTTTCAAAATCCGTTCTTCTTGCTCGTAGCCCGTGGCTCGTAGCTAGCAGCCGCCTTACGCAAACACCTTCACTTCCGGCTTCTGCGCCTCGTGCGGGTGCTTGTCGCCCCGGTAAACCTTCAGCTTGGTAAACATCTGCTTGCCCAGTTTGTTTTTGGGAAGCATGCGCGACACGGCGTCTTCAATCACCAGCTCGGGCTTGCGGACCATGCGCTTCTTCATTTCTTCCGAGCGCAGCCCGCCGGGATACCCGGTGTAGCGGTGATAGACCTTCTGATCGGCCTTCATGCCGGTAATCTTGATCTTCTCGGCGTTGATGATGACCACGTGGTCGCCGGTGTCGATAAACGGCGTGTACTTCGGATTTTCTTTGCCGATTAGAATGCGGGCTACGCGTGAGGCGAGCCGGCCCAGCGGAAGACCAGTCGCATCCACCACAAACCACTTACGCGCAATATCTCCCTCTTTCGGGAAATAGGTTGACATCGGAACTCTCCCAGAAAATTAAAGAACGCTATAGCAACGAAGACCGCTGAGTGCCCTGATCAAATATCTATCCACGCAGAACGCGCGCTAGGTGTTCCAGGCGGGCAGCCGCAGGACTTCCAAAGGCTTCTAGAATAGCCCAGCCGCGAGGCCCTTGTCAACGAAGAGATAGGGGCTAAACCATTGAATCATTAAATCATTGAGCCATTGAATCATTTGGACCGAGGGGCTTAACGACTCAATACCTCAATGACTCAATACCTCAATAGACTCACTTCCCGCCAACCGACTGCAGACACCGCCCGTAAAGTTCCAGCAGATGGGCGGCGTAATCCTCGGGCTTGTCGGCCGAACCTCCGCCCTGGAAGCCGACTCCGGCGCCCGAGGTCTTGCCGTAGCCGGTAGTCATAGCGATGAATTTCATGAGATCAAGCGCGATGTCTTCGTCGCGGCGGGAGCCCAGAGGAAGAGCGGGCAATTCCATAATAAAAACTCCTCGTAAAGGGTGTAATCCGCCGGTTTTACCGGCCCTGCCGCGATCATAGCAGAACCCTTGCGAATGGAGCCGGGCGAGTGACGCGTTCCGCCGGCATCCACTGTCCACGCGGTCTTTTACACAGGCAGCCCGGATTCGGCAATTGAACGTTTCCAGCATGCCGCCCGAGCGTTGGAGTCGAGCCGTAAGGCCCTTGGTCCAGACCGTTTCACTGCAGCGGCGGAGACGCATACCAACTGGTGCTCTTCCAAGTCGCTCTTGGCGCGCTCCATATCGACGTTCTTGTAGGCCGCAAGCTCGGTACTGACCTGATAATACGCAGCCGAACGGGCCTCAAGGTACTGGCTGCGCCTGGATTCAAAAGCTCGTTCCAGACCTTTGCAGATTAAGCAATCCACGGCGATCCCTCCAGCCTTCCTGCCGACCTGCGGGCGGCGGTGGGTGTGGCCCCTTTTACCGCTTCCGTTTGAGGATCTCCTGCTCGGCGCGGAGCCAGTCCTGTTCGTCCTGGCCGTGCTCACGACCGCGGCTCTCATACAACTCATAGGCACGCTCTCTTGTCCTATCTGGTGACGAGGATGAGGGAGTGCCGGTTATCGTCGCCGCGTTGCCGGTAGAGCCTTTCGGGGCGGCGACAGTCTGTGGCTTCGGCCGTTTGTTAGCCTTGGAATCGATCATTCGGAACCTCCGGGGACTGAGGACACTAAGAGGAAGGTACTTCAGATGAACTGACTTAGTTCAGGGAACCTGAAAGAGGAGAGGAACTGCTCGCTCACTTATAAGACTACGCTGAATCCTCACGTATGTCCAATTTGGAGATGACTACTTGCGGCAAATCTCGATCCCATTTTTGTTGGGGAAGAATCGGGATTGCATCATTAACGCTCAAATATGTCCTTAGATGAGTCTTACCCCACTTCAACCAACCCATAGCTGAGCGCCCAGCGCGACCGCATTTCCTTAAGCGCGCGATCGATCTCTCCCTTTGATATTTCGGAATTCGGGCCGGAGATCGCGAAGGCAGCCTCGCGCTTAGCCGCTTCCAGCAGTTGGCGATCGCGAATGATATTGGCCACGCGGAAGCTCGGGATGCCCGCCTGCTTGGTCCCGAAAAATTCGCCGGGGCCGCGCAGTTCGAGATCGAGTTCGGCGATCTGGAAGCCGTCGTTTGAGCGCACCATGGCGTCGAGACGGCGCTCGCCTTCTTCGGAAACTTTTCCGCCGCGCATCAGTACGCAGTAGGATTTCGCCGCGCCGCGGCCGATGCGTCCGCGCAATTGGTGGAGCTGCGCCAGACCAAAGCGGTCGGCGTGTTCGATCACCATCACGGTTGCGTTGGGGACGTCGACGCCGACTTCGATCACGGTGGTCGCGACCAGAATTTCGATCTTGCCCTGTTGAAATTCCCGCATCACACGCTCTTTTTCATCGGCATCGAGACGGCCATGCAGCAGGCCGACATGCAGGTTGGGAAAAATCTTTTCCCGCAATTGGCGGTGCATTTGCTCGGCGGCCTTCACTTCGCGCTCTTCGTTTTCTTCGATTACCGGATAAACGACGTAGGCCTGATGTCCGGCGGCGATCTGCTTGCGGACGAAGTCCCACACCTCGGGCGCGCGCTCGTCGGGCAGGGAGCGAGTGACAACCGGCGTGCGTCCCGGCGGAAGTTCGTCGAGCACCGAGACGTCGAGGTCGCCGTAGAGCGTGAGGGCGAGCGTGCGCGGGATGGGCGTCGCCGTCATCACCAGGACATCGGGCTCGGGTTCGGCTGGGGCCGGGCTTCGCCCGGAGGCGGGCGAGGGCGCCCGCCCCACACGCGGATCGTCGGACTTCTTCATCAGCTTCAGGCGCTGCATTACTCCGAAGCGGTGTTGCTCGTCCACTACCACCAAGCCTAACTTTTCAAATTCGACTTGGTCTTGAATCAGCGCGTGCGTGCCGATTACTAGTTGCGCGTTGCCTTGCGCGATGTGGCGTCGCGCGTCGCGTTTGCGGCCCTCGTCGAGCGAGCCGGTCAGGAGCACGATGCGGTATCCCGCTCGTTCGAGAATCTGGCGGGCGGAAAAATAGTGTTGCTGCGCCAGAATTTCAGTCGGCGCCATCAGCGCGACCTGGTAGCCGTTTTCAATGGCGACGATCGCGGCCTGAAAGGCGACGATGGTTTTGCCCGATCCCACGTCGCCTTGCAGCAGACGCCGCATGGGGCAGGGCGTTTGCATGTCGGTGGCGATTTCTTTCAGCACTCGCTTCTGCGCGGCGGTGGGATGAAACGGCAGTATCTTCTTAATCGCCTCGCGCACGCCGCCACTAAGATGAAAGGCGATTCCGGTCTGCGCCTTTTGCTCCCGGCGTTTGAGTTCGAGGCCAAGCTCGATGAAAAAAAGCTCATCGAAAATCATCCTTATGTGTGCCGGCGTGCGCGACGATTGCAGATCGCTAAAGCTCTCGCCGGCATCGGGCCAGTGCGCTTTCCACAACGCTTCGCGTGGAGACACCAGGCTCAAATGGGCGCGCACCGCCGCGGGGATTGGATCGGGAAGCTCGGGATTCAGATTTTCCAGCGTCCCTCGGATAATGCGCCGGAACCAGCGTGGCGTAAGCTTGCCCTGGCCGGTCGATTCGTAGATGGGAACAATGCGTCCGATCTCGAGCGAGGCGGCGGCCTTCTTTTCCGCTTCGTCGGCGCCGCCCTCTTCGTTAATGTCGCCGAGAATCTCGAACTGCGGCTGCATAATCTGCAGTTGGCCGTCGCGGTCCTCTTCGACCTTGCCGTAGAGCGCCAGCATCTGTCCGGGCTGGAAGCGGCCCTCGAGATACGCGGCGTTAAACCACAGGCACTTCAACTTTGCGCGGCCCTGGCCGACGGTAAGTTGGAAGATGGGCATACGGCGCGTGCGAAACAGTCCCGAATTGCGGACCTCGGCGATTACCGTCGCCATTTCTCCGGCGCGCAGTTCGGCGACCGAACGCGGGTTCAGACGGTCTTCGTAGCGGAAGGGCAGGTAGTGCAACAGGTCGTCGACGGTTCGAATATCCTTGGCGCGAAGCACCTCGGCCAGGCGCGGACCGATGCCTTTCACATACTGCACTGGAGTGGACGGTTCCAGCATCGTAAGCGATGTTAGCAGGAGAGCCAGCAGGAGCGGAGGCTGGGTTGGGCAAGAGCTCCTGGCAGCCCGTGGTGCGAGTGCGGTTCGTATCCGGGCATGCCTTCAGACATGCCGAAAGAGCTTAGAATGAATCCGCCTTCAGGAGTTGGATCGGGATTCAGGTTCCGCCACGGGCTGCCGTGAGGAAGGACGTGGGTAACGACGATGAAGAATTTTCTCGACGCGCTCGTGGCCGTCCTCGCTGGTAACGCGATTTATTTCCTGCTCATGCCCCATCTGCCGGCGGTGGCGCGGCACGCGATGTCCAAGGAAGACTGGGGCCTGCTGGTGGATTTCGCGATCTGCACGGTGATCTTTGTGGCGGTGAAATGCGCGAGGCGGTGAAGTACGTAGAATGAGCAGGCACAGGGGGTTGCTGCTCCGCGATTCCCGGGCGTGATGCTGCAGGAGGTTCCCAGTGGCCTGCGGCTCCGATCGTCGTACAATGGTTTTCATGCGAAGAGGATCCAAGCGCGCCGCCAGTAACTCTGCCAAGGGTAGTGGGAGTCTGGTGAAGCCCTCAAGACGGACGCGTGCCCAGGTCGCGCGCATTCGCGAGCGCCGAGAGGAAATCCGGCAAAGGGCGGGCATTCTTTCCGATAGCGCCGTTCTGATTCGCGAGGATCGAGATCGCCAGCTTTGATCTGCGTGGTTTCCTCTGCCATCAAACCATGACCCTGATCTTCCGCAAGCCTCTTCCGAACGTCGAGCATCCCGAGATGCCGGCCGATGTCGTCATCGTCGGCGGCGGGCCCGCGGGCATGGCTTGCGCGCTGCGGCTTTCGCAGTTGATCGACGACCACAACGCGCGCCATCCCGAAGCCTTGCTCAGCAAGGAAAATATCTACGTGCTCGAAAAGGCGCGCGAAGCCGGACAGCACTGTCTTTCCGGCGCGCTTCTCGATCCGCGCTCCATGAAAGAACTGCTGCCGGGATTCGAAAACGAAGCCCCGCTTGACGCCGAAGTCCACAAGGAAGGCGTTTACTTCCTGACGCGCAAGGAACATTACCAGCTTCCCATCACGCCTCCGCCGTTGCGGGATCACGGCAACTACGTCATCTCGATCAACCGGTTCGTGAAGTGGCTGGCGGGCAAAGTGGAAGCGGCGGGAATCACGATTTTCACCGGCTTCGCCGGATCGGAACTGCTTTTCGACGGCAATCGAGTCATCGGCGTGCGCACCGACGACAAGGGCGTCGACAAGCAGAACCAGCAGAAATCGAATTTCGAGCCGGGCTACGACGTAAAGGCGAAGGTCGTCGTACTTGCCGAAGGCACGCGCGGATCGCTCACCAAGCAGCTCATGCAGAAGTTCGACCTGATGAAAGACCGCAACCCGCAGACTTATGGCGTGGGCGTGAAAGAGCTGTGGGAAGTTCCGTCGGGCCGCATTCAGGCGGGCGAGGTCATTTACACCATGGGTTATCCGCTGACCACGAAGGAATACGGCGGCGCGTGGATATACGGCTCAAGAGATAATACTGTCTCGCTCGGCTTCGTTACCGGACTCGATTATCGCGACCCTCGCCTCGATCCGCAGCATGTGCTGCAAGCGTTCAAGCAGCATCCTTTTATTGCCAAGTTGCTCGCTGGCGGCAAGATGATCCGCTACGGCGCCAAGTCGCTTCCCTACGGCGGATGGTGGTCGTTGCCGCCGCTCGGCGGAGATGGATGGATGATCGTCGGCGATTCCGCCGGCTTCCTGAATTCCGCGCGCCTGAAAGGGATTCATCTCGCGATCAAGAGCGGCATGTTGGCGGCTGAGACCGCATTCGAAGCGTTGGTGAAATCGGACTCGTCGGCTGCAACATCGTCAGAAATTCTCAGCAAGTTTCAGCGGCGCGTCGAAACCAGCTGGATTCACGATGAACTCTGGCCGGTACGCAACTTCCACCAGGGATTCAAGAATGGGATGGTCGCCGGCATGTTCAACACGGTGCTGCAGGACATTTTCCCTGGCGGCCTCCGCAACCGCGTGCGCTCGCATGCCGGGTACGAGAACCTGGAGCCGGTCGCCAAGTTGCCCGCGGACGGAGGCCCGGAAGCGCACATGCTTGGCCCCGCCAAGGGCGATGGCAAGCTCACCTTCGACAAACTCACCGACCTCTATCATTCCGGCACCAAGCATGAAGAGGATCAGCCGGCGCATTTGCTGATTCAAGACACGAACATCTGTAATGACCGTTGCGTGAAAGAGTTCGCGAGCCCCTGCCAGAATTTCTGCCCGGCGAACGTCTACGAGATGGTGGACGACTCGGCCGCGCCCAATGGCAAGCGCATCAGCCTGAATCCCGCGAACTGCGTGCACTGCAAGACCTGCGACATTCAGGACCCCTACCAGATCATCACCTGGGTTCCACCCGAGGGCGGCGGCGGACCGAATTACGACGGGATGTAAAGAGAGAGCACTTAGCACTTAGCCGTTAGCATTTAGCTAATGCCGGATTTAGTTCGTCGGGAGTCCGCTTGACTGGCCGAGTCCGCGCCCCTAAATGATACGAGCTAAAGGCCAAAAGCTAAGGCTGGTTCCCCTTCTCACCCGGGTATATACTTCTTCCGTACTTTTGCAGTAAGCCGGTTATGACCGGGCACGGGGCGCACTCTTATTTTCATACAGCTCCGTGAATAGAACGCTGGCACAGGGCTCTTAATGTCATCCCGCCCTGGAGGACCGGCGAGGGAGGGTCTCGCGCACGCGCAGCCTTCTCCGAGAGAGGTTTTACTCGTGGACGTCATACTCATACGCATTCTGTTTGTCGTCATTGTCGGTGTTATCTGCTCTCTCATTCATCCGTTTGGCCTGCCCCCAAACTATGCTGCCGCCGTCGGTCTGTTGATCGGCGCGGGCATCATCGTGTTCGAGTGGAGGCTGCGCGCGATGAGCCTGAAGCGCCTGATTGGAGCCGCCATCGGCAGCGTGCTCGGCATCATTGGCGCTTATCTTTTCGCGCTCGTCATTCGCAACAGCATCCCTGCCAGCCCTACCCAGAGTTTCCTGCAGATCATGGTCATGCTGATCATGGCCTACGTGGGATTGGCGGTCGGCGCCAACAAAGGCGACCTGCTCAATCTGGCGGCGCTTGGCGGAATCTTCGGCGGCGAAAAGTCGGGCAAGAAGAGTTACAAGATCCTCGACACCAGCGTTATTATCGACGGCCGCATCGCCGACATCGCCGAGACCGGTTTCCTCGACGGCCTGATTGTGATTCCGCAGTTCGTGCTCCGGGAATTGCAACTGGTGGCCGATTCCGCCGACTCGCTCAAACGCAATCGCGGCCGCCGCGGTCTCGACATCCTGCAGCGTCTGCAGAAGACCGCTTCGGTCCAGATCCAGATCGTGGAAGACGACTTCCCCAGCGTCCGCGAAGTCGATATGAAGCTCATCGAACTGGCCAAGCTGTATGAAGGCAAGATCCTCACCAACGACTTCAATCTCAACAAAGTCGCCCAGTTGCAGGGCGTGGCCGTGCTCAACATCAACGAACTGGCCAACTCGCTCAAGCCCATCGTCCTGCCCGGCGAAGTCATGCGGGTATTCATCCTGAAGGAAGGAAAAGAGTACAACCAGGGGGTCGCCTATCTCGATGACGGCACCATGGTGGTCATCGATAATGCGCGCAAGATGATCGGGAAGACCATCGACATCTCGGTGACCTCGGTCCTGCAAACCACCGCGGGCAAGATGATCTTTGGCAAGTGGGATGAGCGCGGACCGGTCCGCCACGACGCCAAATCGGCGCCTCCGGTGGTTGTGCCTCCGGTGACAGGAACCGGCGGACCGCCCGCCGACCCAGCGAAAAAGTCCACGTCAGGGCTGATCGACCGGGCAGTCGACTAGGTTCTGGACCAGTGAGCCGTTAGGCGCAAATCCCACGTCCTGTACTATACTGATCGCCCCTATGAAGGTTTTCGTCATTGTTCCGGCGGCCGGACTGGGCACGCGCATGGCCCCGCCCTCGACCGCGAAGTCGAAGAAGAAAGCGCCGAGCAAACAGTTCAAGGAACTGGGCGGCGTGCCCATTCTTGTCCACACGCTGCGCAAGTTTGCCGCTGCCCCAGCCGTCTACGAAATCATCGTCGCTCTGCGGCAGGACGAAATTGCCGGCTTTCGCACCCAGGTCGAAAAACAATACCCGGAAATCCTGGAGCAAGCGCCTGCAGATGGTCGTAGGCGGCGAGCATCGCCAGGACTCGGTGGCCAGCGCTCTGGCCTGCACCGCCGCCGATGCGGAAGACATCGTCCTGGTGCACGATGCGGTTCGCCCGTTTGTCACGCCCGAAATCATTGCCCATGTGATCGAGGCCGCGCACAAACATGGAGCCGCCATCGCGGGCTGGCCCGCCGTGGACACGGTGAAACAGGTGGAACGAACCGCGGACGGCGCACTCATCAAGACCACCATTCCGCGCGCCAGCATCGTGATGGCGCAAACCCCGCAGGGCTTTCGCTACGACATTTTGAAGAGAGCCTTTGACGACGCCATCGCCGACGGCTTTCTCGGTACCGACGAAGCTTCCCTGATCGAGCGCGCCGGGCTGCCGGTCGAAGTCGTAATGGGCTCGCCGCGCAATATAAAAATCACCACACCAGCCGATATGGAATTGGCAGAGTTCTATCTGAAGAGCAGTGGATAGTGGCCGGTGGTCAGTGGTCAGTGATCAGCAACTGGCCACCGACCACCGACCACTGACCACTGACTATGACCCCACAATTTCGCATCGGCTACGGTTGGGACTCGCACGAATTCAAGTCCGGCATTCCGCTCAAAATCGGTGGTGTGACTCTGCCGCACGATGAAGGTCTCGGCGGCCATTCCGACGGCGACGTCCTGCTGCACGCGATCACCGATGCGCTGCTCGGCGCCATTGCCGGACCCGACATTGGAGCGCTGTTTCCGCCTTCCGATCCGCAATGGAAAAACGCCGACTCCGCCGTGTTTCTGCGCGAGGCGTTGCAGCGCGTCAAGACCGCGGGCTACGAACTCGTGAACCTGGATTCCACGCTGATTCTGTCCACTCCAAAAATCGGCCCGCATGCGGACGCGATTCGCCAACGCGTCGCCGAATTGTGCGGAATTCCTGCGGACTGTGTCGGCATCAAAGCGAAAACCCCGGAAGGCATGGGCACCGAAAACGCTGCGATTGCGAATGCGGTGGTTTTGCTGCAACGCTTAGAGAGCTAATCGCGACGGTGGAGCGACGGGCGTCCCGCCCGTCCAGAGGCATGCCTGCGGGGGCCGGGCGAGGACGCCCGGCTCTCCATTAGCTGTCAGACTCCAACTCCTTCGCCAACTCCGCGTGCTTGGCTCTCGCCGCTTCAATGAACGCCCGGAAAATCGCGTGTGCGGACTCGGCCAGCTCCGGCCCCTCGTTCACACTTCGCTCCGGATGCCACTGCACCGCCAGCACGAAATGTCCGGGGACGGTTCCTTCGAGCGCTTCGATGATTCCGTCTTCCGCGCAACGCGCCACCACTCGCAATCCCTCACCCACTACATCCGCCGACTGATGATGCGAAGAATTCACCGCCAACGCCTTAGTCGTGCCCACAATCTCCGCCAGCCGCGATTCCGGCTCAATCTTTACCGTGTGCGCCTTCGCTACCGCTCGTCCCGCGCTGTGGTTGATCTTCGAACCGACGATCGCCGACTCGATATCCTGCACCAGCGACCCCGACCGGTACACATTCAACGATTGCAGTCCGTAGCAGATGCCGAGCACGGGCTTGTGCAGGTTGTAGGCATCCTGCAGCAGCAGCCCGTCCACCATGTGCCGTTCGGCGTCGGCGGGCGCCGTCTTCTCGTGGCGATCCGCGCTGTATTTCTCGCGGATCGACATCCGCGCGGCTGCCGGGCAGCAGAACGGCGTCGCAGCGCTCGATCTGCTGCATGACCTGCGCCGGTGTCTGGTCCAGTTCGATGCGCACCGGATCGCCGCCGGCTCCGCGCACGGCTTCTTCATACTGCGGCAGCGCGCGCTCGGCGTACTCGCGATCAGTGTGCGGCACGGGAATGGCAATACGCGGCGCGATAGTCTTCAACTCGTCCATCTTCAACTCGCCCGTTCGATCTCTTCCAGTGCTTTGCGCTGCCGGTAGTTCCGAATCTCCATCCCGAGCGACAGCACCAGCACAATCGCTCCCACGGTAACCGCGAACGGAAACGCGATGTGCCGGTAGGCGAAGGCCAGGTTGGGCGCGACGTGCTTCATCTGCGAGTAGACCACCGTCCCCATAATGCTCAGCAGAAGCGCGACCGCGAACGATAGCAGGGTCAACAAGAACGTCATCGCGAATACGCGCACCGGAATTCCGATCCAGCGCGGCCCGTCCGAACTCGTTTTCGCCATGCCAATAAGCTACACCATCGGTCCCGACCCTCGCGACTGATCGCGAATGGCCATGTCCGTCGTCACCGTGCGTTCATACGCTACAATACCGTCATGTCGCAAACCGCCTCCGCGATCACCCGCAGTCCGGCGGAGATCGTGCAAAGCAGCCCGGTTTCACAGGCGCCGAATGGCATCTGCTACGCCCGCTCGGGCGAAATTACCATTGCCGACAACGATCTCGACCGCATGATTGCAGTGGTGCCAGTGCCGGTGGCCGCCGCGCTCAGCCGCAAGGCGTACTACTTCGTGCCGCTCACCGTGACCCAGGGCGATGAGACCGTGATTGCCGACCGCTACGACGTTGCGCTCAGCGACAACGCGGTTTGCCATCGCAACCTGAATCTCGGCGACGCGCAGTGCGTCTTCATCTCGACCCGCTTGATGGAGGACAAATTTTCCGTGGCGTTCGAGTTCTACATCAACGTCGGGCACGCGCTGGTCGAACGCGCGGGCGTGTCGCAGAATTTTGCCGACCTCGCCTGGCAGCAAGTGGAGTCCGGGGTGCGCGGCGAAACTTCACTCGACGCCTGGGAGGCGCGCAAGTTCGCCACCGCCCACGGTCCGGACGCGGAGAGATTCAAGAACGACTATCTTGCGGCCAGCTTCGCGGATGCGATTTCGATCTACCTGCTCGCGCTCTATCTCGACGTCGATTACTACGATCTGCGCGAGCGCGACTATCCGCTGCTGGCCCCAACTCCGATGGCCGAACGGCTGCGCAAGATCGCCGAGATCTTTCCACCGAACCCCGGATTCGAATTCAATATCTACTATCGGCGACGCGCGTAAAGGCAGTATCTGTCGGCGAGTAAGCGGAATCCGATTGGATGGGCTGCGGGGTTCTGAGTGTAAGGCGGATTCGATAACCTGATTGCGGCACGAGGCTAGCGGAGAGCGCCGGTCCGGGCGCGAATTAGATTTTGACCTGAGAGCTGGTTCTTTACTGCATATCTCCGCCCATGGGCACGTAGCGGAACTTCCTGCCATCGAAGAACAAGGCGGAGCTGTCTCCCATGTCGCCCGATTCCTCAATGTATATCGCTTCGATCGTTTTCTTTCTCAGGCCCATTTTTCGAATGGAGATCGTCCGATACGGCAAATTCACAATCACGTATTTCGCTTTCGGAGTTGCCGAGCGCCAGCCGTCCTTGCCCGCGCCATGGATGATCAGCACCACCAGGCCGCGCCGCGCCGGATCGCCTTCGCTGAACGTGGTCGTCAGCTTGGGATCGCCATAGCCAAAAAATTCGTAATACGGATCCATCACCGTGTACTTGTGCTCGGCTTGATCCAGCATTGGGTTCTTGCAGCGCGCCGCAATCGCCACGTCTTCCACGCCGTCGCCGTCCAGATCGCCGAACACGGCGCCAATCTCGGGCAGCAGCGTGAACTGATCCCCAAATTGCTGTTGCACGAATTCGTTATCGATCTTGCGAGAGGCCGGCGGCCCCTGCGCGAAAGCTGGAATCAGCATCGCGACACTGAACGCACTGAACGCCAGGAGTAGAGATACTTTTCTCATGGCTTCACTCTAGTCCCTCGCCGTCACCACCGGCAGGTAACGAAAGTCACCATAAGGGAAGGTTTCAAGGTTTCAAAGTTTCAAAGCACAAATCGCCAATTACAAATTTCCCTTGAAGTGTTCCCATCCCGCGGCCTCGAGCCGCCGCGCTTTTCCGTCCGCCCCGGTCAACCGCATTCCCGCGGATTGCGTCGTCCGTCCGATCCGCGTCACTCGAACTCCCTCCACTTCCGATGGAACCGCCGCCGCGGACGTAAACAGCAATTCGTAATCGTCGCCGCCGTGCAACGCCAACTCGAGCGCAACCCGCTTTTTCCCCAACCCAACCTGCGCCCGCGGAATCGCCTCCGCCTCGATGTCCGCGCCCACATGGCTTTCCTGGCAGATGTGTTCGAGATCGGTGGAAAGCCCGTCGCTCACATCAATCATCGCCGAAGCCACTCCCCGCTGGCGCAGCCACTGGCCCACCGCAACCCGTGCCAGCGGACGAAAGTGCCGGACATACTCCGCTCCCAGGGGCTTCGATTCCCCGAGGCGCGCCAGCGCCGCCGCTGACCCGCCCAACTCTCCGGTCACATAAATCTGCTCGCCCGCCTTCGCCCCCGACCGCAGCACCGCCTTGCCCTTCGGCACCGAGCCCACCACCACGATGTCCGCCTGAATTCCGCCTGCCGACTGCGCCGTGTCCCCACCCGCCAGCGGAACCTTGAATTCCTCCGCCAGATCCAGCAGTCCCTTCAGGAAGCGGTCCACCCACTTCTGGGGAACGCCGCTGGCGACGGCCAGCGACAGAGAATGCCGCTCGCGGCTCGCCGCCCATGGCCGCGATGTCGCTCAGCCCGCGCGTCAGGCAGCGCCGCCCCACCAGCTCTGGACGGTGCCAATCGCGCCGGAAATGCACGTTTTCGATGGTGAAGTCGGTGGTCACCAGCAACTCGTGCCCGGGAGGAACGCGCAGCACCGCGCAGTCATCGCCGATGCCGGTCACCACCGACTCGCCTCCGCGGGCAGAGCGGCGAATCTGCTGGATCAGTTTCTTTTCGCTGAGTGGCATGACGATCACTATACCTCGGCTTCCACGCTCCGGTGTGCCCGCTCTGGCACCGGGTTGCGGCAGCCGCCTGACCCCTCTTTGCGGCGTAACCTGTCCGGATGGGCACCGCCAATTACCCTGCCTTGGTAACCATCCAAAGGTGCGTAGTGAGGTTGACAGGGGGAATCAGGTTTGCTAACGTTTAACTTGCCGTTCACAGATATTTTGCCGAACCAAGTACTGCAACGTGAATCAGTTGCAGCCAAGTTGGTTTTCGGCTTGCCTGGTTCCGTGGTTTTGGCAAGAGCCAGCCTGCTCCTGATGCGGCTGGTGGAATCAGGATTCCGAGCCTGAGCATGACAGTTCCGCTCCGGCAGGTTTCCGAAGCAAAATCTGTTCCCCGGAAGTAGGATATTGCGTAAACGTTTCTACATATTTTTCGTAGCTCGCGACGAAGCGGGACAGCTTCGCAAGATCTCCATTCCCGTCCAATATCTGTACATTCTCGCTGGCCGGGCTGGCGATCGGCGCCCTCTGCCTGACGGGCATCGCCAGCTCTTATACCCGGATGCTGCTAAAAGTCGCGCACTACAACCAGCTCCGCACCGAACACGCCCAGCTCAAGGACCGCTATTCGCGTCTGGAACAGGTGGCCAAGGAACGTGACATTCAGGTGGCTTCGCTCGGCTCGCTGGCCAGCGAGGTTTCCGCGCTTTACGGGCTCAAGTCCAATCCGGCGATGGTGGCCGCTTCGACCGAGCAGATTCAAGAAGCGCAGGTGCACTCGTCGCTCGACCAGCTTTACGCGCTCAAGCACACCGCGCTGAGCGGCGCGGCCAGCGTCGGCATCTCGCTCGGCCTGACCAGGAACTCCACCACGGCCGACTGGATCCGCGCCAACTCGGCTCCGAACCTCTGGCCGGTCGAAGGCCAGGTCACCGGCTCTTTTGGCGAGCGCATCGATCCGTTTAACGGAGAAGGCGCGTTCCACTCCGGTGTCGATATTTCCGCCAGTGTGGGCTCGCCGGTGATCGCTCCGGCCGACGGCCTGGTTACTTTCGCCGACTTTCAGGGCGGCTACGGACGCGCCATCATGGTCGACCACGGACACGGCATCTCCACCCGCTACGGCCATCTTTCCAGCTTTGCCGTCACCGCCGGACAATACATTCACCGCGGCGACACCATCGGCTATGTCGGCCTGAGCGGACGCTCCACCGGGCCGCATCTGCACTACGAAGTCCGCATCAACGACGTCCCGGTGAACCCCTACAAATACCTGCGGCTCACCGTGGCACACCTCGGCGGATTTGCGGCGGGATCGTAAGCTCGAAATTGCTTAAGAAAAAGCTTCAGGAAAAATGTGGCGCGGACACTCTTGTCCGCGTGAATTGTTGCTTACCTGAGTGGGTGCCCCAAGGAGACTGCTTGCTGCCGCTTCCTTGAAACCCTGAAACCTAACCCCTACCCCTTTGCGCGCTTAATTTCCTCGATCAGCGGAGGCACGATGTCGAACAAGTTTCCGACGACCGCATAGTCCGCAATCTCAAAAATCGGCGCTTCGGAATCTTTGTTGATGGCCACGATGCTTCGGGAGCCTTTCATGCCGACGATATGTTGGATCGCGCCTGAGATTCCGAGCGCCAGATACAGCTTCGGAGCGACCGTCTGTCCCGACGAGCCGATCTGCCGGTCCATGGGCAGCCATCCGTTGTCGCAGATCGGACGCGACGCGGCAAGTTCACCGCCGAGCGCATCCGCCAACTGCTTCGCCAGGTCGATGTTCTTCTGCTCCTTGATGCCGCGCCCCACCGACACAATAATCTCAGCCTGCGTCAGATCGACGGCCTGCTTGGCTTCCTTGAAAACTTCCTGCGGCTTGTTGCGCACCACGCCATCCGGAACCGCGACATTGACCGTCTCGACCGGCGCCGCGGCTGCGCCCGCTTCAACTTTATCGGCGCGGAACGAGCCATTTTGAAACGTGATAAAGCAAGGCCCCGAGCCCGCAAAACTCACGTCGGCCACAAACTTTCCCTGGAACATCTGGCGCGTGAACAGCAGCTTGCCGCCTTCATACCTGGCCGCGATCACGTCGCTGATGGCCGTGGTTTCGAGGGCCGTCGCCAGCTTCGGCACAAAATCGCGCACCTGGTAGGTATGCGGCATCAGCACGAGCTTGGCCGGATGCTTTCGCAGGAACTCCTGCAACGCATGCGCAAACGCGTCTGGAGTGTAGGGTTCGAGTCTGGGCGACTCGACGTCATAGACTTTGGCCAGCTTCTTTCCCGCTACTTCGGCCGCAATCGCAGCTACGCCCGAGCCGACAACCGCAGCTTCCAGCGTCCATCCCGTCTGAGCGGCAATCGCCTGCCCAGCCGTAATTGTTTCCCACGAGACGCGGTTCAGTTTTCCATCGCGCTGTTCGACGATTACAAGGATGGTGGACATAGAGTCAGGTCTCCGGCGTTAGCTGTCAGCTTTCAGCTATCAGCTGTCAGTAACAGCCTTCATCTTTCACTGATAGCTGAGAGCTGATGGCTGATAGCTTAAATCACCCGCATTTCATTCTTCAGTTTTTCCACCAGCTTCTTTGCCACTTCCGCCGGAGGGCCTTCCAGAAACTCTGTATTCTTCGATTTCTGCGGCACGTACAGCTTCTCGATCTTCTGCAGATTCCCGCCCATGGCCGACTGCACTTCGGCCATCGTCACCTTGCGCAGCGGTTTCATCTTTGCCTGCTTGATGCCGATCAGCGTTGCATAGCGCAGCTTGTTAATCCCCGACTGGATGGTCAGTACCGCCGGCAAAGGCATGTCGACGAACTGAAAGAACCCGGCTTCCAGTTCCCGCTTCACGCGGATGCCGCCGTCTTTTTTCTCAATCTGCATGATGATGGTCGCGTGCGGCAATCCAAGGAGCTGCGCCAGAATCACGCCCGTCTGCGCGTAGCCGTAATCGTCCGATTGCAAGCCGGTAAAGATAAGGTCGAACTTTTCATCCTTGATAGCCGCCGCGATGGCTCGCGCCGTGTTGTAGGCATCGAGGCCGACAAAAGCGTCGCCCTCGAGATGGATGGCCCGGTCCGCGCCTTTCGCCAGCGCCTCGCGCAGCACTTGCAACGCCCGCGCCGGACCGGCGGTTACGACCACCACCTCGCCGGTGTGCTTTTCCTTTTGCCGCAATGCCTCTTCGAGCGCAAAGGCGTCGGGCTCATTCACTTCGTAGGAGACATCTTCGCGGATCCACGTCCCCGCCTCGTTCAGCTTCAGCGGAGCGTCTTTCTGCGGCACCTGCTTCATGCAAACCAGAATCTTCACGGATCGGCTCCCATTGTCAGTCGTTGGTCGCTAGTCGTTAGTCGTTTGGCACCCGCTTGGCGTCGGATATGAATCCGCGAACGACTAACGACCAAGGACTAACGACCGCTTTCTCCCTACTCCAGAAACGCGACGCTCTGCACGCTTGTAATCTCAAAGCGCTTGCGGCAGCGCAGGTTCTTGCACATCATTACGTCGTCGCGCCGCAGCATGTAAGACTGCGCCTTGGCGAACTTCGCCCGGTCGCGATCGTCGGCGCGCGGCGGCAGACTTTTCTTTTTCGTGCGCACCAGCCACTGGATCTCATACTCCGCCGACTGATGGCAATGCGGACAGCTCAAATTTGCCGTTTTTTTGTCGGACTTTTCGTCAAAAAACTCACGCTCATCCATAAAATAAAAGGCCCCCTGATACCTTATCGTGTGCCGACGGAATTTCGACCATCGATTTGATCGGTCATGGGTCGGATGGCAATCTTGCAGCAACGGCATCTTGCCGGCTGTCGAGAGAGCATCTTGCCCTCGCTTGTGGGGGCGGGACGCCCCCAACGACAGCCGCCGGGACGGCGGCGCTACAGACACCACACACGCCAACCGTAGATTATTGCACTTCTGTCCATCGGATGTGCGAAGATGCGAGGATTACGACCATGCCGCGCAAACGCAAGAAGAAGATCTTCTCCGCCGCCAAGGTCGTCCGTGAAATGGCTCGCGAACGTGTGGGAAGTCCCAAACCCTCTCAACTCGTTGTCGCGAAGAAGACGAAGCCCGAGAGGCACAAGCTCACGCTGGGCAAGCTGCTGGCGGATGAATAGCGGCTAGCAGCGTCGGATATACCCGCACGGTTAGTTAAAAGTCGCCGTCACGGGAATGCCATCGGGAGGCAGCGTCCTCGGCCCTGTCGCAGGTGCGCAGAGGCGGTCGCCCTAGAAAGTACTGGCGCCACACTAAAAGTTTGCAGTCACCTGTTTCTGCGTCCCTCCTGGCAAATCGGGCTCAACTGTGAAGCTGCACACACCTCCGATTACCTGATCGCATCCCGTCCATGAAGTCGGGGTGGGGACCGCGGTTAGGGTGATGCCGGTGCCTTCGTTGAAAAGCGCACCGCAAACTGTACCGCAGTCGATCCCTGCGGGCGAGCTTACAACAGTGCCCGGGACAGAGCCGGTTTTCGTAACCAGCAGCTCGATTGATGTGATCGGACCGCACGAAACAGTCAGAAGGGCCGTTCCGACGATGCTCTGGGACTCCGCTGAGACGGTGGTTGTTCCGCAGCCGACTGCGGCTGCGAGGCCGGGGGGGCTGGGGCTGCTGAACGTAGCAATCCCTACATTGCTCGACGCCCATGTGGCATTGTTGGTGAGGTCAACCTGCCCGCCCGCTAAGAGCGTTCCCAAGGCTATGAATTGCGTGGTCTGTCCAATCTGTGGGATCACGGGATTACCAGGGAGAACCGTGATGGATTGTAAGGTTTGGCCCCCGTTACATTCGACTGTCAGCAGCGTTTGGCCGACGACTTCCTTGTCTTCAGCCGTAATGGTGGTTGTTCCGCAGCCGACTGCGGCTGCGAGGCCGGGGAAGCCGGGGCTGCTGATCGTAGCAATCCCTACATTGCTCGACGCCCATGTGGCCGTTTCGTGAGGTCGTTACTGCCCGACGCCGGGGAATACACACCCAGCGCAATGAACTTGTGGTCTGCCCAAGCTGGGGGATGGTCGGATCGCTGGGGTAGAGGGTGATCGACTGCAGCACCGGAGTCGGTGGTGGCGTACATGAAACGGTCAACAGCGTTTGGCCGACGACTCCCTGGTCTTCAGCCGTAATGGTGGTTGTTCCGCAGCCGACTGCGGTTGCGAGGCCGGGGAAGCCGGGGCTGCTGATCGTAGCAATCCCTACATTGCTCGACGCCCATGTGGCCTGTTTCGTGAGGTCGTTACTGCCCGACGCCGGGGAATACACACCCAGCGCAATGAACTGGTTAGTCTGCCCAAGCTGGGGGATGGTCGGATTGCTGGGGTAAAGATTGATCGATTGCAGGCCTCCTCCACTCCCTCCAGTTACGGTCAGGCTCGCGGTTCCAACTATAGGACCAGACGATGAGGACATAGTCGCGGTTATGGAGGTGGTCCCGGAGCTAAGTGCCATGGCTATTCCCGTTGAGGGATTGATGGTGGCGACAGCCGTGTTGCTCGACGCCCAGGTGACGGAATCGGTAATGTCGTTTGTGCTAGGGGGGTGGATGTAGCTCCCGATTGCCTTGAACTGCGCAGTTGTGCCTGATGACGCAGTGGCCGTCGCAGGAGTCACCTGGATCGAGATTAATTTGTGCGATGGAGAACAACTTACAAGAAATGTTCCAAGGGCGATTGCTAGCACGCAGCCAATAACGGCGCGACAAGTCATCGGAGGCTCCCACCTGGAGAAATGCGGAACGGGCGTAACCCAAAACGGAATCATACAGCCCACAGGGCATTTTGCCTAGTCGCGTAAACACCAGACCCGACCCAGCCCCTAAAGGGGCATCAGGTTTTGAATTGTCGGCATCGCTAAAGCGATGCCCTGATACGAACCTGAGTGTTCCCACAGGCGCTAATCGACGTGCTCACCCACCTCGAAGCCTTCTTCGGCGGCGGGAAGAACGTCAGTTTCGCCCGCCACCCACACATAAAGCGTGGGCAGGAGGAAGACGCTCATGATGAGGGCGGCGATCAGGCCTCCGACGATAACGATTGCGAACGGGCGCTGAGAATCGGAACCAATGGCGTGCGAAAGCGCAGCGGGCAGCAGTCCTAAGGTTGCCACCAGCATGGTCATCATGATGGGCCGGAGCCTCAATACGGCGCCTTCAACCGCGGCGTCTTCGATGGAATAGCGCCGCGCTCGAAGCTGATTGATGTATTCGAGCATGATGACACCGGTTTGCACGGACACTCCGAACAGGGCCAGGAAACCTACGCCGGAGGAAACACTGAAATTGGTGCCGGTGAACCAGAGAGCGAGCAGACCGCCAATGGGCGCAACCGCAACAGTCGCCATAATCAACAGCGCCCATTTGAAGGATTTGAACATGGTGTAAAGGATGATGAAGATGAGGAGGATGGTGATCGGGAGCACGATGAGCAAGCGTTCGTCCGCTCGCTTCTGGCTCTCGTATTCGCCTTCCCAATCGATGCTGTATCCGGTGGGCAGCTTGACCTGTTCGTTCACCTTCTTGATCGCTTCTTCCACGGTGCTGCCGAGGTCACGGCCGCGGACACTGTACTTGATGGCAACGTAACGCCGATTGCCCTCGCGATAGATTTCCGACGCGCCATCGGTTTCGCGTATTTTGCAGAGCTGTGCGAGCGATACCCGTTCCCCAGACGGCGAGAGCAGGCGAATGCTTTCGATCGCTTCCTGGGTATCGCGATATTCTGGCAGATAGCGCAGCGTGAGGTCGTAGCGCGCTTCGCCCTTGAGAACCTGGGTGAGCGCGTTGCCGCCAACCGCGGTCTGAACCGCATCCTGCACGTCCGCTACGTTGATCTGGTAACGGGCGGCCGCCTCGCGATCCACGGTCACGTTGAGATTGGGCTGGCCGAGGACACGGAAAACCCCGAGATCCTCAATGCCATTGATTTTTCGCATAATGGCGACGATTTCGTCGCTCTTCTCTTCGAGAACTTTCAAATCGTCGCCGTAGATCTTCGTGGCCAGCGCACCTTTCACCCCGCTCACCGCCTCTTCCATATTGTCTTCAATGGGCTGAGAAAAGCCCCAGACGACACCGGGAATTTTGTCGAGTTCACGCTGCATGGCCGCGATCAGTTCGTCTTTGTTTTGGTGAAAGACAGGCCGCCACTTTTCTTTCGGTTTCAGGTCCACGAAGTACTCGGTGTTAAAGAAGCCGGTGTTGTCCGTTCCGTCATCTGGACGCCCTACTTGGCTGGTGCATTGTGGAACCTCGGGGAATGAGCAAAGCACGATTCGGGCCTGGTTTGCGACCCGGGTACCCTCGTCCGGGCCGGTGCTGGGCGCAAGCGTGCCCCGCACCCACAGCGCGCCTTCATCCAGGTGGGGCAGAAATTCGGAACCGATAGTGCCGCTGAAAGCAAGATAATTCCCAAAGGCCACCAGAAGCAGGCACACACCGACCGTGATCGCACGCCGGCGAATCGCCCAGCGGAGGGCATCGCGATATCGTTCCGTCACGAAGGTCATGACGGGGTTACGCCATTCGTGTGCCCCCTTCTGGAACGCGAAACTTGCCAACACGGGCGCGACCAGGATCGAGAAGAGCAAGGCCCCTAGCAGCGCGAAGGCTACGGTCCAAGCCATGGGGTGGAAGAGCCTGCCTTCGACACGTTGCAGCGTAAAGATCGGCAAGAAAGCCGTAATGGTGATGATGATGGCATAGAACACCGGGCGCTGTACTTCATGCGAGGCAAAACTGATTCGTTCCCTGGAGGTCGCGATGTCATTGGCATGGCTTAAATGGCGCACAATGTTTTCTATCAACACGATCGCGCCTTCCACGATTACACCGAAGTCCAATGCGCCAATGGACAGGAGGTTGGCGGGGATGTGGCTCAAGTCCAGGCAAATGGACGCAAACAGCAGCGAAAACGGAATCGTTGCCGCAACGATAAGGGCGCCTCGAACATTACCCAGAAATAGAAGCAGAACGACCGATACCAGGATCATTCCTTCGGTGAGGTTGTGAAGCACCGTGTGGGAGGTGTAGTGGACCAGATCACTGCGATCGAGGAAAGGGACGATCTTAACTCCCGGAGGCAAGATGTGATGGTTAAGTTCTTCTACTTCTTTATGGACGCCCTCGAGCGCGGTCTCGCCCGTTGCCCCTTTGCGCAACAGGACGATGCCCGACACTACATCGTCGTTATCGATGATCTTCCCGTCCTCGCGGTGAATGGCCCTGGCAAACTGGCCGAGGCGAATCTTTGGACCTTGCGAAACAACGGCAATATCTTTCACCCGGATCGGCGTGCCATTCTTGGTTACGATGACCGTGCGTTCGATGTCCTGGGCACGGTCGACCAATCCGACGGAGCGCACGTTGATCTGCTGCAGGCCTTCTTGTATGAAGCTTCCGCCGGCGTTGACGTTGTTGTTGGTGAGTTGCTGCTCGACCTGGGCCAGGCTCAGGCCGTAGGCGACCAGTTTGTTTGGGTCAACGCGAACCTGGTATTCGCGGGTGGGGCCGCCGAAGCTGGAAACGTCGACTATGTTGGGAACAGCCTTGAAGCTCTTTTCGACGACCCAGTCTTCAATGGATTTCAGCTCCATCGGGTCATAGGCCGGATTGGTGCTGTGCAGGGTGAAGAAATAAATCTGGCCGACGGGGCTCCAGTCCGTACCCATTTGCGGGACCACGTTCGGCGGCAGGGTGACTTGGCTCAGCCGCTCCAGAACCCGCTCGCGGTTCCAGTCGTTATCCGATTCGTCGTCGAAGATCAGTTTGATGTCGGAGAGTCCGAAGAGCGAGAACGAACGCAGGTGCACGACATGCGGGATGCCGTTCATCACGATTTCGAGTGGAATCGTGACCTGCTGTTCGATTTGTTCGGCCGAAATTCCCGGCCATTGGGTAATGATCTCAACATAGTTGTCGGCTACGTCGGGATAGGCCTCAATGGGAAGGTCGTGGAAAGCGACGATGCCCGCGGCGAAAAGCAGCAGGGCGAAACCCAGCACCAGCAGGCGGTTGTCAAGAGCAAAATCAACGACTCGACGAATCATTTATTGCTCCCATTTGTTGCTCCCATTTCTATTGCTCCAACGTGTTTTGCAGCACCAGAGCATTGGACACCACTTGATCTCCGGGCTTGATCCCGGAAACAACTTCCTGCAGATTGCCGGGAAGCATTTTTCCTGTGACCACTTCCAGACGTTTGAAATGCCCCGCGCTTACTGGGGTGTAAACCCACTCGCGATCATGCAAGTGCAGAATGGCGGCGGGGGGAACTGCGGCCCGGGTTTCTGCCTGCTTGCCGTAGAAGGTGGCAGTGACGAACATACCAATCCGCATCATTCCAGGATTGGCGACTTCGAGCCGAACCTTCGCGGTGCGAAGATTAGGATCGAGAACCGGCAGGATGTTGTCGATGCGGCCTTTCAAGACCTGGTTGGGATAGGCAGTCAGGTGGATATCCGCGTACTCGCCGGCGTGCACCGCGTCGAGATCGTTTTCGTAAACGTCGCAGATGATCCAGACATAAGAGAGATCGGAGATCGTGAATGGATTCGGGGAGCCCAAACCCTGGACGCCCGACGCGTTGGTCACTTGCTGGTCGGTGATCACGCCCGAGATTGGAGCGGTGATGTCGACGATACCCGAGGGATGATCCTTGTCGATGCCGAGAAGGCGCAACTGCTCGGTGGCGGCATCCAGATCAGCCTTGGCGTCCTGTGCCGTGTCTTCGGCTTGTTCGAGGGCGCTCTTGGCGATGGCCCCTTTGTCATAAAGAATCTGCGCCCGTTCGAGCTGTATGCGCGCCAAGCGCTCATCGTTCTCGGCCTTACGATACGTCTGGTAAGCTCCGGAAACATCGTTGCTCTGAATTCTCAGCAACAACTGGCCCTTCTTTACGGTGTCGCCGAGCCTGGCCTTGATTTCCACGACCCGTCCCGCAGCTAACGAGATCACGGGCACGGCGCGCGCGATGTCGGGCTGCACCACGCCAGTCACATTTAGCGCCGGTGCAGCCTTACGCTCAATCGCCGTCACCAAGGGAAATTGTTCGGGGTGGTCCACTTTGAAATTGTTGGCATCGAGGTCCGGCTCGACGGTTGCCTGGAGGCGGCGCCTCGGCCTTGGGGTCGGCTTTGCTTTCATTGCAACCAAGGAGGAGCAAGCACAACGGAAAGCAAAGGGTTGCCGCCAGCATCGGGCCAGCGAATCTGGTTTTCATTGGATAACCTCCCGGCCGACCGCCATATTCAACTGAGCGGCAGCCGTCAAGTAAGAACCCAGCAAGTTCACGTAGCTGAGTTGCACGGTGCGGTACTCACTTTGGGCATTCAGGAAATCGAGCAGCGATGCGCCGCCGTGCTGATAGGAAAAGAAAATCGTGTCTCGTACTCGCGTTGCCTGTTGCAGATATTTCGCTTTGTAGGGCTGCAGCAGAATTACATTGCTTTCGAGTGTGGCGTAGCCGGAGTCGACGTCACTGAGCACCGTCGCTTCGGCGGCATCGCGCAATCTTTCATTGCGCCTGATATCGAGCTGCGTGCGCAGCTTCTCTCCCTGGTTGCGATCGAAAATGCGGAGGGGGATGCTGACACTGACGCCGAGCGTATTGGTGGCAAACGGGTTATTGTTGGATGAGTTGTGCGTATACCATGCGCTCCAGGTCGGATCGGTTGAGCCGTTGGCCACCGCGAGCTTGTGGTCGGTTTGGGCTTTGTCCACGGCTTCGACGGCTGCCTTCAAGTCTGGCCGCGTGTCCAGAGCGATCTTGCGGAACTCGTCGCGGGCCAGGAGTTGGCCGTTGAAGTCGAACGGACCGGCTACATCGAATTGTTCAATCGGGGTTCGCTCGTTGAGCAGCGTGAGCAACTGAATTTTTGCCGTGCGCAGATTGACTTCGGCGGTTTGCAGGTCGGATTCATACTGCACGCGCTGCAGTTCCAACCGGTCGAGATCGATTTGCGCGATGTCGCCGGCATGGAAGCGATCGCTACTGATCTGGAGCACGTGGTCGTAGTAGGCAAGGTTGTCTTTTGCCAACTGCAGCACCGCTTTGGCCTGCAAGGTTGACACAAATGCGCCGCGCAAGTTGAAGAGCAGAGTTCTCTCCAAGTCGGCATGACTTGACTCGGCAATCAGGGTTCCCTTCTTCGCACTCTCCAGGCGCAACTGCCGCTTGCGTCGCCGTTCCTGCAGATAGCTCAGGCTGGGCGACTCAAAAGTTCCCGCGAACGGTTTCCATTCGCCTTTATTAGGAGCGATTTGGGTCCCGTCGGCCAACAAACCGAACGTTGGATTCGGGCGCAGGAAAGCGGTGATCTCCTGGGCTCTGGATTCGTCGATACTCAGCTTGTCCGCCAGCAGGGTGGGGTTGTTCTGCTCAAAACGCAGGCGGACCTGTTCCCAGGTGAGCGTCTGCTGCGCCGAGGCGCTGGAGGCCGCCGCGGTCAATAGCCATAACCATGCGACCAGACTGAAATGGTGAAACTTGAACATCGCGTGCTCCGAGCGCATCGGGAAACCCGGCCGCCCAATGCGCGTGACTGGGAAATCCTCGAGATTTCCCGAACCAAAAAATTAAGACCGACTTCAGATTTACAGTAACGTTGGAGGATCGAAAGGAGGAGCGCGGCCGGCGGGCGCAGGGGCCGAAAAAACTCCGAGCGTTGGCGGCGTGAACGCAAGAACCGCGCCGATCTGATCGAACGCGGGTGTCAGAGAGGCGGAACTGGGCAGAACGGGGTGCGAAGAATGAGTCAACGCATGAACCGTGCAAGCGCAATGGCCGGGATGGCGGAAGGCGCGTTTCGACTCCTCCATCTCGGCTCGCATGGGGTGCAGGTCGTCAGTGGCCGAGATCACGGGGAACAGCAGAACGAGTGCGCAGCCGAGAGCGCAGAGGAAGACCAGCGGGCGCACCGCCGGACTTCCTGCAGGACTCCCCGAACCGGTCGAAGAAGTTCGTTGCCGCCACAGCAGCCACGCGGGCAACAGCAGAGAAAGCCAGCAGAGATTTAGAAAAAGCTCCATACGAAATGCCCAGGTCCTGTGGAGGAAATACCACGACCTGGCAGGACTGTCTCAAGATAATGAGAATAATCAGGATAGCACAAAGCCGGCAAGTGACTTGCGTACCTGCCGGGAGCGGGCAAAGCCGCTACGGACCCTGCGTTACCTGCAGTTGAGGGGTTTGGAGCCTCTGGCGAAGGATGGCTTTCCGGGTGGGGATTTCAGCAATGGCATCGGCGTGGATTGCGTAGGCGCCGTGGGGCAGCGTGTTGCCAAAGGGAATCTGAACGCTGGCAGCGCCGGCTTTCAGCGGAAAATGCTCGTAGCCGATGGCCGTCGCTCGCCCGCTCTCGGCGACGGCCACGATGATGACGGTCAGATCGAAGTCGTCCCTGGAACCGTTGGAGAGTTGGACGATGCCGTCAATCCGGTTGTCGCGGACTTTTGGAGGTTGCAGCCATTCGATCAACAGAGAAGCGGTGACCACAGCCTTGAACTCTTTGTTAATGCTGTGCGCGGGATGGCCGGAGTCTTCGACTTTTAAGATGAACGTGACCGCCCCGGGCTTGGTGGGGCGTCCCGCCAGCAGGCCTTCCGGGGTGAGCGTGACTCCTTCGGGAAGATCGCCGCTGGCCACGCTCCAGACATAGGGCGGAACGCCGCCGCTGGCGTGGAGAAGCATGTGGAATTCCACGCCTGCGTCGAGCGGGGGCAGAGCTTCTTCCACAACGGCGAGTGGGGGAGCCTGCGCGGCCAGCAGACTGGCGAAACAAATCAGGATCGCAAAGAGCCGAATGATTCTAGTGAAATTCATGTTGGTGCGTTTGATTTTACGCTGGGTGCGGCGTAAAAGAACTGCAATATGTCCTATCGTGTGTCGCAGGTTGTGGTGGGCTTCTTACTCGTCTGCCTTACCGTCTGCTCGCTCGTCTGCTTGACGACTGCGGATGCTCTGGCGCAGGCCGCAGCTTCGTCTTCATCTTCATCCGAGCAGAAAACGAATAACGCCGACGAGGCTGCGGTCTTCGAACGAATCTTGAATCGAGTCCGCTTTGAAAACGACGGAACCGAAGTGACCGAGACCGAGGCCGTGGTTCGGATTCAGAGCCAGGCGGGCGTGGGGGAATTCGGCCAACTGGTTTTCGGATATTCATCGGCGACCGAGAAGTTGGAGGTTGAGTACGTCCGCGTGCGCAAGCCGGATGGGCAGGTGGTGGTGACGCCGGAATCGACGGCGCAGGATTTCGCTCCCGATGTGCTGAAGGAAGCTCCGATGTACAGCGACTATCGGCAGCGGCATATTTCCGTGGCAGCGCTGCAGCCCGGGGACACGCTGGAATATCGCACGGTGACGCGGGTTCTCACGCCGCTCGCCACGGGAAACTTTTGGTACGAATACACATTTCCGAAAGGCGTGGTGGTCAACGAAGACCGGTTGGAGATTGACATCCCAAAGGCGCGCGAAGTGAAGCTCAAGACGCCGACTCGAAAACCGGAGATCGAGGAGACTGGAGATCGGCGCCTCTACACCTGGGTGGTGAAGGACATCCAGCCTGAACGCGACAAAGACAAAGATGAGGCGGAGGAGGACAGCGGCCCGGATGTGCAACTGACGACTTTCACCGACTGGAAGCAGGTCGCGCAATGGTATGCCAAGCTGCAGGGCGAGCGCATGACGGTGGACGATAGCGTGCGAAAGAAAGCTTTGGAACTCACCAAGCGAGCGGACACTCCCACCGAGAAGGCGCGGCGGCTCTACGATTTCGTGGCGCGGAATGTGCGTTACGTGAGCATTTCGCTTGGGGTGGGGCGCTATCAGCCGCATGCAGCCTCGGAGGTTTTGCAGAATGGGTACGGCGACTGCAAGGACAAACACACGCTGCTTTCCGCGATGCTGCGGGCGGAGGGGATTCAGAGTTATCCGGTGCTGATCGGGAGCGCGCGCAAACTGGATGTGGACGTTCCCTCGCCGGCGCAGTTCGATCACGTGATCACGGCGGCTCGACTGGGGACGGGAACGGGGCTGACCTGGCTGGACACGACTCCTGAAGTGACGCCCTTTGGGCTGATTCTTTACCAGTTGCGAAACAAAGCAAGCGGTGGTGGCGTCGGAGGACAGCGAGGGAGGCTTGCAGCGGACACCGGCGGATTCGCCGATTAAGACCTTCATGCACTTCACGCTCGACGGCAAGTTCAGCGAGTTCGGCGCGCTCGACGCGACGCTTGAGGTCACGGCCCAGGGAGATCGCGATTGGCCGATGCGCGCGAGCTTTCGACGATATTCGCAGGCGCAGTGGAAGGACTTTGCGAAAGTTCTTTCCGCGAGTTGGGGCTTGCCGGGCGACGTCGATAACGTTCAGCTCGATCCCATCGAGGACACGAGCAAGCCGTTTCATCTGAAGTATCACCTGCACCAGGACCAGTATTTTGTAGTGCCATCGGCGAGCGTGAATTTCCGTCCGATCCCGCCGCTGGGGATGCCGGCGATTCGAGCGTCGGACAAGAGCACGGAGCCTTTGAACATCGGTCCGGCGGGTGAAATGGACTACCGGGTCCGGTTGCAGTTTCCCTCCAACTACACGGTGCACACGCCGACGGCGGTGAAAATGTCGCGAGATTATGGCGACTATTCATCGGCATACTCGCTGAGAACAAGGGAATTCTGGAAGGCGAGCGGAAACTTGTGGTGAAGATGAATGAGCTGGCGGCGGCGCGGCGGGCGGACTACGAATCGTTTCGCAATGCAACGCAAAGCGATCAAGACCAGTTGTTGTCGTGCACGATCCTGACGCCGTCGGGACAAGGGGCGAAGACGGCGGCTGCGGAGATGGAAGGAACTCCCGCGGAGCTGCACAAAGCGGGAGTGAAAGCGCTGCAGAGCAAGGATTACCGGACTGCGATTGGCTTGCTGAAACGCGCGGTGGACGCGGACTCCAGCCTAAAAGACGGGTGGTACGACCTGGGGCTGGCGTACGCCGGCGCCAACCATCATACGGAGGCGATCGCGGCGTTCCGCAAGCAGCTCGAGCTGGATCCGAATCACAAGCACGCGAATGGCGACCTGGCGATGGAGTTGCAGCAAACGGGAAAGACCGACGAGGCGATCGCGGCTTATCGCAAGCATCTGGAGATAGCTCCGTACGAAAAAGCAATGCTTAAGAATCTCGGCCTGCTGCTGGCGCAGATGGGGCAGGATGCGGACGCGCGCAGGGAGTTGGAAGCAGCGGCGGCGATTCCTCCGGATGATCCGGAAACGAAGATGGCGCTGGCGCAGGTGTACGCACGACTGGGAGAGAACGCGCGAGCGCAGGAGTTGATGAAGGGACTGACGGGCAGTGCGGGCGCGGATTCGGGCCAGGATATTTACGCGTCGGCACTAAAGATGAAGAACGATATTGATCCGACCGCAGACCGAGAACGATGCGCAGCAGGTTCTCTACGACATTGGAGGACAGTTCGACTCGGGCGAGTTGGATCGGCTGGGGCCGTCGGCGTTTTCGTCAATGCGATTGGTGGCTCTGGCGTGGGCACGAATGGGATGGGCGAAATTTCAGCGCGGCGAAAATCTGGCAGCGATGCAGTTTCTTCAGTCGGCGTGGCTCTTGAGCCAGTCGGGGACGGTCGCGAACCGGCTGGGGCAGGTGTTCGAAAAACAAGGACAGGCGGAGAAGGCGCGTCATATCTATGCGCTGGCCGTGGCGGCGGGCGGAAGCGACGTGGCGGATTCGCGAGCGCGATTGACGAAGCTGGCTGGCGATCCGGCGGCGGAGAAGGATGCCGCACAGGCTCCGGCGGAGTTATTGCAGGCCCGCACGGTGAAGCTCGGGCCGATCGTAATTAGCAGCAAGCCAGTGTCGGCGCAGTTCAACCTTGTGTTCGACAGCTCGCCGCGTCCCGAGCGCGCCGAGTTTGTGGAGGGCGACGAAAGTCTTCGTCCGGCGGCGGAGCAACTGCGGGAGAAGGATTTCCCCGTGAGATTTCCGGATGTGTCGTCGGTGAAGATTGTTCGGCGCGGACTGTTGAGCTGCGGCGGCTCGGGGTGCAGCATTGAGCTGCTACCGATCGAGAAGGAGCCTTCTTCTGGAACCGCAGCGGGTTCGAAGAAGTAAGTCCTTCGTAGAGACGCGGCTTGCCGTGTCTGCGTCGCCATCCCTTGACTTGCAAGTCACACGGTCGAGTGCGCCATCTCCTCGACGTATCCGCATCGACTCCGATAATCTAGTGAGTCCTGTAAGGGAGGTCCCGCCCATGAGGGAGGCCGTCGAACGGCTGTGGCCGGAGATTCAGTGGATCAGTGATGCCAAGCTTCGGGAGCAGGTGACGAAGTCTGGATCAAGGCGCTCGAGCGCAGCCCACTGAAGCCGGATGACCTGAATCAGATTCCTTTTACGCTGCTGGTTCCGAATTGTCCGATCACTTTCATGGAGCACAAGCGCTGCGTGGTGCACATTGCGCGGGACAGCGCGAAAGCGATGGCGGAGTTCATGGGCCGAGCGCTGCCGATCGACGCGGACGTGGTGATTGCGGGCGCGATCCTGGCGGACGTGGGCAAGTTGCTGGAGTATGAGATTGGTCCGGACGGGAAGAGCCGGCAGAGTGAGCGCGGAGAAGCGTTGCGGCATCCGTTTACTGGAGTCGCGCTGGCAATGGAGTGCGGAGTGCCGGACGCAGTGTGCCACATCATCGCGGCGCACGCCGCCGAAGGCGATCTGGTGAAGCGCACGACCGAAGCGTTCATCGTGCACCACGCCGATTTCATGGCGTTTCTGCCGTTCAAGAATCCGAAGAACGTGAAGGTGAAATGATGGTGTGCCGACCATCTTTGTACAGACCTGTCATCCCTCGCTTCGTTCGGGATGACAATCGGAAATTTTTTAGCGGTTCTGACATGAACTGATTTGAGGAGAAGCCAGTGGCAGCGAAAGAAGTGACCGCAAGCAAAGAAACCATCACCGCGACCATGTCCCGCTGGGCGGCGGGGCTCGAATACGCGCAGCTCTCCGAGGACGCGGTGTACCAGGCCAAGCGCTTTCTGCTGGATTCGGCTGGGTGCGCGCTGGGCGGATATCAACAGCATGACGTGATTATTGCGCTCGAAGTACTGAAAGAGATTGCCGGGCGCGGGCCGGCGACCGTGATTGGCACGGGCGAGAAGATGGACGCGGTTTCGGCGTCGCTGGCGAATGCGCTGATGATCCGCTGCATGGATTACAACGACATTTATTGGAAGCAGGACCCGTCGCATCCTTCCGATATTTTTCCGGCGGCGATGGCGTGTTGTGAACGCGCCAAAAGCGATGGCAAGGAATTGATCGTTGGATTTGTGTTGGGCCACGAGTTCGAAATGCGCTTGTGCGAGGCGGCGTTTCCGGGGATTCGCGAGCGCGGCTGGCACCATGCGACACTGACGGCGTTTGTCTCGCCGATCGTGGCGGGACGCGCGTTGCATTTGAGTTGGGAACAGATTCAGCATGCGATCGGGATTTCGGCTTCGCGGCATTGCACGATGGGCGCGGTGACGGCGGGGAAGCTGACGATGATGAAGAACACCGTCGATCCGCTGGCGACGCAGAGCGGCGTTCTGGCGGCGCTGCTGGCCGAAAAGGGCTACAGCGGGCCCGAGCACGTGATCGACGGCAAGGAAGGATTGATGCACTGCTTCGGGCCGGAGTGGAAACAGAACCTGCTGACGGACGGGCTCGGCGAGTCGTGGCGCATCACGCAATGCGGGATGAAATTTTTCCCGACAGAGGCGCTGACGCACGCTCCGATTTCGGCGGTGCTTGATCTGGTCAAGAGCAACGACCTGCATCCGGATCAAGTGGAGAAGATTCAGATTCGGTCGCTGGCGCGCGCGGCCGACATTCTTTCGGACCCGAGTAAATACGATCCGCACACGAAGGAGACGGCGGACCATTCTTTGCCCTACGTGATTGCAGCGGCGCTGGTGGACCGGCAAGTGACGCCGACGCAATTCGAGATGAAGAAGATCATGGACCCGACGATTCGCGCGCAACTGAAAAAAGTGGAGGTCGTGGCGGATCCCGAGATCGAGAAGGTTTTCCCGGCGCTGCAGCGGGTGATTGTGAACATCACGACCACGGACGGACGGAAATTCTCGAGAGCAGCTCGACTATCCGAAAGGCGATCCGCGAAATCCGTTGAGCGATGCGGAGATCGAAGAAAAATTCCGTGCGCTGGCCGAGGGCGTGCTTTCGGAGAAGGCGCAGGACAAGCTGATTGACGCGATTTGGAATCTGGAGAAGTGCGGGTCGGTTGCGAAACTGATGGCGCTGATGAAGGCGGACGTGAGGAAGAAGCCGAAAGCGAAAGCAGTCAAGAAGGTAGGCAAGAAGCGCCGCTAGCAGGGAACCGCGTAGGGACAGCCGCCCTCGGCTGTCCAGCCGGGCGAAACCCGGCTTCTGGCGGCGGATGCGAAACAACCTGGCGAGCTGCGCTCGCCTGCACAGCCGAGGGCGGCTGTGCCTACGTGTTTAGGAATAGCTTATGGCGGATTTGAAATCGACGATTGCATCAGGCTTGACGGCGCGTTACAGGAAACTGGCGGGCGTGGTTCGCGAGCTGGCGGCGCCGCTTAGTGACGAGCAGTTTTGGACCAAGCCGTTTCGCGTTTGGAAACAGTTTTGGCAATCTCGTGCTGCATCTCACGGGCAACTTGAACTACTACATCGGAGCGCAGATTGCGGGGACGGGCTATGTGCGGGATCGTCCGCTGGAGTTTTCGGAGGCGACGCGGCCATCCAAGGCAGAAGTGCTGAAGAAAGTTTGATGAGGCGATTGAGATGGTGCTCGGCGCGATCGAGCAGCCAGTCGGCGGACGATTGGTCGAAAGAATATACGGCAGTGGGCGCGGACGCCCGCGACCGGTTCGACATGGTGCTGCAGTGCGCGACGCACTTGCATCACCATGTTGGGCAGATGATGTATCTGGGATTTGAGTTGAAGCGGAAAGGGTGAGTTACAGGAGTTCATCATGGGCCAAACTGTCGTTGGTCAGACCATCGTTGAAAAAATCGCGCAGAAACACATGACCGAAGGGCCGGCGCGGCCGCTTCGGACGGGAGATTTCCTGTCGATTCGCCCGCACCGCTGCATGACGCATGACAATACGTCGGCGGTGATGAGCAAGTTCAAGGGCATAGGCGCGAAGAAGGTGAAGGATTCGCAGCAGCTTACGTTCGCGCTCGATCATGACATCCAGAATAAGGACGAAGCGAACCTGAAGAAGTACCGCGCGATTGAAGGGTTTGCGAAAGAGCAGGGCGTGGACTTCTATCCTGCGGGATCGGGCATCGGGCACCAGATCATGGTGGAGCGCGGATACGTGGTTCCCGGTTCGTTCGTTGTGGCATCGGATTCGCATTCCAATATGTATGGCGCGCTGGGGGCGATTGGAACGCCGATTGTTCGCACCGATGCGGCGGCGGTGTGGGCTACGGGCGAATTCTGGTGGCAGATTCCGCGGTCGATTCAGGTCGTGCTCGAAGGCCGGTTGCCGGACGGCGTCACGGGCAAGGACGTCATCATCACTTTATGCGGGCTCTATAACCACGATGAATGCCTGAATGCGGCGGTCGAGTTCACGGGGCCGGGAGTGGCGTCGCTCTCGATGGACGCGCGGCTTTCGATTTCGAATATGACAACGGAGTGGGGACCGCTGGTGGGCTGGTTTCCGGTGGACGAGGTCACGATCCAATATTTGCGCGGCGTTCACCAGCGGCTCAAAGCGATGGGAGTCGGAGCGGTTCACGGAAAGCGACATTGCGAGTTGGGAGAAGAATCCTCCGGCGCCGGATGCGGATGCGGTTTATGCGGCGCGGATAACGCTCGATCTCACGCAAGTGACGCCCCACGTATCGGGGCCGGATACGGTGCAGGCGATGCAGTCGCTGGCTGAAATCGAGAAGAACAAAGTTGCGATCCAGAAGGCGTATCTGATTTCGTGCGTGAATTCGCGGCTGGAAGATCTGGCGGCGGCGGCCAAGGTGCTCAAAGGCCAGAAGATTGCGCCAGGCGTGAAGTTCTATTTGAGCGCGGCCAGTAAGTGGGTGCAGGAAGAGGCGGAGAAGCGCGGCATCTGGCAGACGCTGATGGATGCGGGCGCGCAGCCGCTGCCGCCGGGCTGCGGGCCGTGCATTGGGCTGGGCGTGGGATTGCTGGAGGCGGGCGAGGTTGGAATTTCGGCGACGAATCGAAACTTCAAGGGCCGCATGGGATCGCGGGATGCGAAGTGCTATCTGGCGAGTCCGGAAGTGGTGGCGGCGTCGGCGGTTGCCGGTTATATTCGCGGGCCGCATGAGTTCGCGAATCGCGCGCCGCAGCGGGCTTACACGGAATTGGCATCGACGGCGGGCGGAGCGGAGAAAGTTGAAATTCTGGCGGGCTTTCCGCAGCGCGTGCAGGGGCGGCTGGTATTCATGCCGCAGGATAACGTCAACACCGATGCGATTTACGGCAAGGACTACACTTATCGCGACGACATGACTCCGGAAATGATGGCGAAGGTAGTGATGGAGAATTACGATCCGCAGTTTGCCGCGCGCGCGAAGGCGGGCGACGTGATCGTCAGCCAGTTCAACTTTGGCACGGGGTCGAGCCGCGAGCAGGCGGTCACATGTCTGAAGGCGAAAGGAATTCCGCTGGTGATCGCGGCCAGCTTCTCGCAAACCTATCTGCGGAACGCGTTCAACAACGGCTTTTTGTGCATTGAAGTGCCGGAATTTGTGGCGCGGGTGCGCGAGCAGTTTGCGAAGGAGATTGCGGCGAAGGAGAAGACGATCATTCCGGGCGACGAGATCGATATTGATTTCACTTCGAGCACGATCTCGTGGCGCGGAGAGAAGTTTACGTTTCCCGGCGCTGGGCAGCGTGCCACAGTCGCTGGTGATTGCGGGGGGCGTGGAGAATCTGGTGGCGAAGCGGCTGGGCGTGGGTTAGTGTTTTCACCGCCAAGACGCGGAGAGCGCCGAGATAGATCAGGTCCTTCGCTTCGCTCAGGATGACAAAGTTTGTAAGAGACATTCGGATTTCTCGGCGTCTCGGCGGTAGATACTTAGAGGAGCAATTATGGCGAAATACACAGTTATTACCATGCCGGGAGACGGCATTGGAAATCAGGTTCTGCCGGAATCGTTGCGCGTTCTGAAGGCGGTCGGGTTTGATGCCGAGTACATTCATGCCGACATCGGATGGGATTGCTGGCGCGCGCAGGGCAATGCGTTGCCGGACCGGACGATCGAGTTACTAACCAAGCATAAGTTGGGTTTGTTTGGCGCGATTACTTCGAAGCCGAACAAGGCGGCGCAGGCGGAGCTTAAGCCCGAGCTGCAGGGGAAGGGTTACGTCTACTACTCGCCGATCGTGACCATGCGGCAGAAGTTCAATCTCGATATCTGCATGCGGCCGTGCGTCGGGTTCACGGGCAATCCGCTTGAATTACATTCGGAAGAAGGCGGGCGGCGGTTACGACGAGCCGCAGATCGACACCACCGTGTTCCGGCAGGGCACGGAGGGCATGTACGCTGGCGTGGAGTGGACGAACCCTCCAGAGAACGTGCGTGCCGCCTTGAACAGCCATCCCCGATTCAAAGCTTTTGCCAGCGTCCCGGGGCCGGAGCTCGCGGTGAGCTGCCGCATCATTACTCGCAAGGCGGCCCAGCGCATTGTGACCGCGGCTTTCGAATATGCGAAGAAGCGCGGGTTCAAGGGCGTGACGATCTGTGAGAAGCCGAATGTGGTGCGCGAGACTTCGGGCATGATGGAAGAAGTGGCAAAAGAAGTTGCGAAGAATTATCCGGGGATTGCGCTTTGGTCGACGAATATTGACGCGCAACTGATGTGGCTGAACAAGAATCCGGAGGAGTACAACGTTATCGTGGCCTCGAATCTGTTTGGCGACATTCTTTCCGACGCGTTTGCGGGGCTGGTGGGTGGGCTGGGATTCGCGGCGTCCGGCAACATCGGAGATGACATAGCGGTATTCGAGCCGACACACGGATCCGCGCCGAAGTATGCCGAGCTGAATCCGCCCATCGTGAATCCGATTGCGATGATTCTTTCGGCGGCGATGATGCTCGATCATGTCGGCGAAGACGAGAAGGCGAATCGCATCCGCAAGGCGATTGCGGATGTGGTGCGCGAGGGGAAAGTGCGGACTTACGATATGATGCGCTTTACGGGTGGCCCGAAAGCGATCAGTCAGGGCGCGGCTTCGACGGTGCAGATGACGGACGCGATTTTGGAGAAAGTGCGATAACCACAGGGAGCACGGGGGATCACAGGGGCAGTCGGGCCCGGATCTGTTGTGTCCTGGTTGAGGAAATACGGTCGAGGAAATTATGAGCGGCGCTGTCGAAACTACGTCCCCGCGTTCTGCCGAGGCGGGCCATTGGGGCAAGGAAGTTCGGTCGGACGCTGCACGTCGTCTTTGAGGCGCGTGACAGTGGAGGAGTCGAGATCTCACTGGAGTCGCGGGTTGCGCCCTATTACGGCACGGCGATCCTGGAACAGACGCGGGAAGTTTTGGGCGAACTTGGAGTGAAACACGCGCGGGTTGCGATTCATGATGAAGGCGCGCTGCCTTTTGTCATCGCGGCTCGTATCGAGGCTGCGGCCAGGCGCGCAGGAATCGCGCTCGGCAAACGCTCGCTGCCGGAGCCGCATCCACTACCGGCGCCATCGCAAAGGGATCGGCTGCGCCGATCGCGTCTGTATCTGCCGGGTTCTGAACCGAAGTACTACATCAACGCCTCGTTGCATGCGCCGGATGCCGTGATTCTCGACTTGGAAGACTCGGTGCATCGCGGCGAAAAAGATGCCGCTCGCATCCTGGTGCGCAACACTTTGCGGACAGTCGATTTCGGATCGTGCGAGCGCATGGTGCGCATTAACCAGTTGCCGCTGGGACTCGAAGATCTGGCGGAAGTGGTGGGCGAGAGTCCGGATCTGATTCTGATTCCGAAAGTCGAAGAGCCTGAACAGGTGCGGGAAGCGGATCGCATGATCGCCGAGATTAAGTCGCGCAATGGAATTATCCGGCCGATCTGGATCATGCCGATTCTGGAGTCGGCGCTGGGGATCGAGAACGCATTTGCCGTCGCGACGGCGAGCGAAAACGTGGCGGCGCTGACGATTGGGCTGGAGGATTACACGGCCGATCTGGGCGTAGTGAAGACTGCGGAAGGGCGCGAGTCGCAATATGCGCGGTCGCGCGTGGTGAATGCGGCGCACGCGGCGGGAGTGCAGGCGATCGACTCGGTGTTCAGCGATGTCGCCGACATGGACGGTCTGCGGCGCTGGGGAGAAGCCTCGCGGGCTGCGGGATTCGAAGGCATGGGATGCATCCATCCCGGGCAGATTCGCGTGATCCACGAGGCGTTTCGACCGAGCGCAGTCGAGATCGAAAAGGCGCGGAAGGTGGTTGCCGCTTTTGAGGAAGCGCAGAACAAAGGATTGGCGGTGGTGAGTCTCGGTTCGAAAATGATCGATCCGCCGGTGGTGCAGCGGGCACTGAAACTTGTGGAGCGGGCAAAGGCGATGGGAGCGATTTCGTGAGCGAGCGAGTAGAACTGGCGCATAACGCGGTCGGGCGCGCGGTGCCGACGATGGTGAACGGCAAACCGCAGATTCCATTTCTGGGCGTGGCGAAATATCAGCCACGCGGGCGGAAGGCGGCACCGGCAATCTGCTCCAATAAAGATTATCCAGATAATGGCGATAAGCGCGTGGCCGATCTGGAGACGGCACTTCGCAAGTGCGGGCTGCGCGATGGGATGGTGATCTCGAACCATCATCATCTGCGCGACGGCGATAAAGTCGCGCTGATGGCACTGGAGAGTGCAGCCAGAATCGGCGTCAAAGATCTGATGTGGTTTCCGAGCGCGTCGTTTCCTTCCCAGAAGAACGCAATCGAGTTGATGGAGAAAGGCGTGATTCATCACATCGAAGGCTCGATGAACGGGCCGCTGGGCGACTACTGCACGCAAGGGAAGATGCGCGGCATGGGTGTGCTGCGTTCGCATGGCGGCCGCTACCAGGCGATCCAGGATGGAGAGGTTCACGTTGACATCGCGGTGATCGCGGCGCCGACCGCCGATTTTTTTGGCAACGCGGATGGCTCGCATGGCAAGTCGGCCTGTGGCTCGCTCGGTTTCGCGCTGGCGGATTCGATCTACGCGGATCGCGTAATCGTGGTCACCGATAACCTGGTGCCGTTTCCTTGCGTGCCCTGGCAGATTCAGGGCAACAACGTGGACTTTGTGGTGGAAGTGGAATCGATTGGCGATCCGGCGAAGATTGTTTCCGGCACGACGCAGATTACGCGTTCGCCCGACCGGCTGCGGATCGCGGAGTTGGTGGCGCAGTTTCTGCGGGCCGCGGGAATCATGAAGAACGGATTTTCGTTTCAGGCGGGAGCGGGCGGGATCGCGCTGGCATTCGTCGAGTATCTGAAACGAATGATGAAAGAGGATGGAATCAAAGCGCGCTTCGTTCGCGGCGGATCAACGAAATTCCTGGTCGAGCTGCTGCAAGAAGGGCTGACCGACTACATCCTGGATGGGCAGACGTTTGATCTTGATGGCGTGAGGTCGATCGCGAACGATCCGCGGCACGTGGCCACTTCGCCGTTTACTTCGTACAACTACCACGGCAAAGGAAACTTCGCCTCGCTGGTCGATGCCGTGGTGTTGGGCGCGACGGAAGTTGACGTGAACTTCAACGCCAACGTGGTGACGCACTCCGATGGGCGCTTGCTGCACGGCATTGGCGGATGGCAGAACTGCCTGTTTTCCGGCTGCACAATTCTAGCGCTGCCTTCGTTTCGCGATCGCATTCCGGTGATCGTGGACGAGGTCACGACGATGACGGGACCGGGCGAGATGATTGACGTGGTCGTGACCGAGCGCGGAATTGCGATCAATCCGCGACGCGCGGACCTGCTTGATGCAGTGACAGCGCGGGGATCGAAGCTGCCCATTCGTCCGATTCAGGATATCAAGGCGGAAGTCGAGAAAATTTGCGGCAAGCCGGCGCGGCCGAAGTTGGGCGATCGTCCGTGCGCGGTGGTGAAGTGGGTGGATGGAACGGTGCTGGATACGGTGTGGCAGGTGAGCTGACGTAGTTTCCGGCGCGGCAACCGCGTTAACCGCAGAGATCGCAGAGTACGCTGAGAAGCAGATTCAGCCCGAACTTATAATATCCTCCAATCTTCGAGCCCTGCTCTTTTTTGAATGATTTTCTTTTGTGGAGGTGCGCGTGCGCGGGCTGCAAGCGAAGCGAGTCCTGATCACCGGCGGCGCGAGTGGCATCGGAGCGGCTACGGCAGCGCGGTTTCTTGAAGAGGGTTCCGTGGTGTGCGTGCTCGACCGCGACGCGGAGGCGCGGCGGAAGATCGTGCACGAGTTGCCCAATCTGACGGCAGCGCTCGATGCCGATGTCTCGAATTTGAAACAAGTGCAGGCCGCTTTTGCCGAAGCGATTCGCCTGATGGGTGGCGTGGATGTGCTGGTGAATAATGCCGGCATCAGCATACGGCATAACTTTCTCGACATCACGCCGGAAGAGTGGGACAACGTGATCGCCGTGAATCTGACGGGAGTGTTCTACGTCGCGCAGACGGCTGCACGGCACATGATGGAGCACGGCGGCGGCGTGATTCTGCAAACCGCGTCGACCAACGGCGTCATGGGATATCCGTTTTATGCGGATTACAACGCCACCAAGGCGGCAGTGATCGAACTGACGAAGTCGATGGCGCTGGAACTTGCGCCGAAAGTCAGAGTGTGCGCGGTGGCTCCGGGATATGTGCTGACGCCGATGCAGCGCGCGGAGTACACGGATGAAATGCTGGCAGAGGTCAACCGGAAGATTCCTTTGCGCCGGCACGCGCAGCCGGAAGAGATTGCGGCGCTGTTCGCATTTCTCGCCTCGGACGATGCGCAATACATGACCGGCCATGTGTATACGTGCGACGGCGGAGAAACCGCAGGAGGGCTGGCCAGCCGCTAAGCCATGCAGCTTGCAGGAAAAAGCGCGCTGATCACGGGCGGGGCATCGGGCATTGGACGCGCGACGTCACTGCTGTTCGCTCGCGAAGGAGCGGCGATTGTTTTGGCGGATGTGAATGCGGACGCTGGCCAGCGTGTCGCTGAAGAGATTATGAAAGCTGGCGGGCGTGCCTTCTTTGAGCCCGCGGACGTGACACGAGCCGCGGATTGCCGGCGACTGGTCGAGCGTGCGATTCGCGAGTTGGGCAGAATCGACATCCTGTTCAACAACGCGGGCATTATTCGGCGGGCGACGGTTCTCGATCTCAGCGAAGAAGACTGGGACCGGGTGATGGCGGTGAACGTGAAGTCGATTTACCTGCTGTCGCGTGAAGTGATTCCGCACATGCAGAAAGCGGGCGGCGGAACGATCATTAACACGGCTTCAGGATGGGGACTGGCGGGCGGCGCGAAGGCTGCGGTTTATTGTGCTTCGAAGGGCGCTGTGGTGCTGCTAACGAAGGCGATGGCGATTGACCACGGACCGCAAAAGATTCGGGTGAATTGTATCTGCCCCGGCGACACCGATACTGGCATGTTGCGCGACGAAGCGCGGCAGCTCGGAGAAGAGAAGAGCCGCTTTCTGGCTGAATCTGCAAAGCGTCCGCTGGGCCGCGTGGGAACGCCAGAAGAAATTGCGCAGACCGCGCTGTATCTCGCCGGCGATGGATCTTCGTTCGTCACTGGCACGGCATTGGTGGTCGATGGCGGAGGGCTGGCGGGATCGGGTTGACGGATGCGCTTATTATGGCCACGAAAATGATAACGAAGACGAACAAGCGCGAGCGGTCGCGCGAGTGGTACGAGCGGGCGCAGCAATCATTGATCGAAGGCGTGAACTCGCCGTCGCGCGGCGCAGCCGTGTATTCGCCGGGGCCGGTTGTGCTGGAGCGTGGCTGCGGATCGCACGTCTGGGATCTCGACGGGAACGAGTACATCGATTTCATGATGTCGTTCGGCGCGCTGATTCAGGGGCACGCGCATCCGAGAATTGTTGATGTGGTTTCGCAGACGATGGCCGGCGGTTCGCATTTCGCAGCCGCCACTCCGGCGGAGGCGGAAGCCGCCGAGCGCTTCCAGCGCATGGTGCCGACCGCGGAGGCGGTGCGCTTCACCAACAGCGGCACTGAAGCCACGATGCTCGCCTTGCGCCTGGCGCGCGCACACACTGGACGAACAAAATTCCTCAAGTTCGAAGGCCACTACCACGGATGGTATGACGCTTACTGTTTGAACGGAAATAGCCATCCGGCGGACCAACTGGGGCCGCGAGAAAATCCCACTCGACTCCCCGATTCGGAGGGAATTCCGGCGTCGGTGTTCGACGATGTGGTGCTGGCGCCGTGGAACGATCTGGAAGCGCTTGAGAGTATTCTGCGACAACACGGGCCAGAGCTGGCCGCCGTGATCACCGAGCCGATCATGGCGAACATGGGTTGCATCCTGCCGCGCGATGGATATCTGCAGAAGGTCTGCGATCTGGCGCATCAGTTCGGCGCGCTGTTTATTCTGGATGAAGTTGTGACCGGGTTCCGCTACGCACCCGGCGGATGCCAGCAGCGTTACGGCCTGAAGCCGGACTTGAGCACGTTCGGCAAGGCTTTGGGAGCGGGGTTCCCCATTGGCGCCGTGGCGGGGCCGCGCGCGATTCTCGACCGCATGCGCTGGGGCAGCAACATGGTGCTGCACTACGGCACCTTCAACGGCCACCGGCTCACCATGAGCGTGATCGCGGCGAATCTGGACCTGCTCGCCGCGAATGAGGGCGCGGTTTACCGGCAGATCTATGGAGTCGGAGATGCCGCGATCGCCGGCCTGCGGGATATTTTTCGTCGAAGAAAGATTGCCGCCGTCGTTCAAGGTTTCGGCCCGATGTTTCAGATTTACTTTACCGGCCGCGAGGCGATCCATGATTATCGCGACTACTGCCAGTACGCCGATACGGCAAAGTACTCGCGATTCATCCACGGGCTGCTCGATCGCGGCATCTACATGACGCCTTCGAACGGATTGCACTGGATTATCTCGACCGCACACACCCTACAGGGCGTGGAAACGCTCTTGCTGGCTGCCGACGAAGTCTGTGCGGAGATGGCATGAGCACAATCGTCTTCCTCGGCGGAGGGCGGATCGCATCGGCCATGCTGGCGGGTCTGCGCCTACGCAAGACCAGACACCGCCTGGTCGTGCATGATTGCGATCCGGGCAAGCTGCGTGATCTGAGAAAGCGTTACGCGGTTGTTGTCGAGCCCGACCTGACCCGCGCCGTCAAGCAGGCGGATGTGCTGATCGTCGCAGTTCGCCCGAGTTCGGTTCCCGAACTCCTTCAGATGGTCGGGAAAGCGATCGGGAAAGATGAACCGGAGATTGCTCGTGGTTAGTCTGGCCGCAGGTGTGCCGCTGCGCGCACTGAGCAAGTCTATCGGCCCGCCCGTGCAATGGGCCCGTGCCATGCCGAGCCCGGTTTGCCGCAGCGGGCGCGGCTTAACGGCGCTGACCTTTCCGCGGATGTTGCCTCGGGCGGATCGCAAACGCGTCCACGATCTTTTCGCCAGCTTCGGCCAGGTTGTCGAAATTCCGGAAAGCAAGTTCGATGCGTTCACCGTGACCTACTCATGCAGCCACGGCTATCACGCGCTGGCGACGCTGGCGAGCGCTGCGCAAGAGGCAGGTCTGGATCGAAAAACGGCGCTGCTGGCGAGCGCGCATGCGTTGGCGGATGGGATCATCGCCTGGCGCGAGGGGAGGCATTCATTGGAGTCGTTGCTGGAGGAGGCGGCCACTCCTGGCGGCATTGCAGCGGCGACGGCGACCAAGATGGACGCTGCCGGATACGGGCGCGCAGTGCGGCAAGGCGTTGCCGCCGGACTGCAGCGTGCCCGGGCGAACGCGGGCAAATGACTTTTCGGGAACTGATCACCATCCGCTTGCGCATTCGTCCAACAGTACAGACTTGTGTGGGGGAAGGCTTCCTCAAAGCCAACAAAATCATCTTCTGAAGTTCCAATGCGATTGCAGGGGAGTATCATGTCCGGCTATGACGATGCCGACGCCTGAAGAAGAACGCGTACGCGTAGCCGGCGTGTACTCCGCGATGAGCGACGAAGAACTTGGTCAGATCGCTGAAAGCGGCGACGAATTGAGCGTCGCTGCCCAGGAAGCGTTTCGGGCGGAGGTGGCGAGGCGTGGCCTCAAGATGGAGATTGCCCCGCCCCGCGGCGAAGACGTCGTCGAGTTCAACGAAACCGTCACGCTGCGCCAGTTCCGCGATCTTCCCGAAGCGCTGCTGGCAAAGGGCAGTCTGGAGTCAGCGGGGATTGAGGCTTACCTGGTGGACGACAACATGATTCGCATGGATTGGTTCATCTCCAATCTTCTTGGCGGAATCAAACTGAAGGTTCGTCCCGAGGATGCGGAAGCGGCTGGCGAAATCCTGAACCAACCCATCCCCGAGATGCTCGACGTTGAAGGCGTCGGCAATTTCGAACAGCCGAAGTGTCCCCGCTGCCAGTCGCTCGATGTCACTTACGAAGAACTGAACAAAGAATTCTCGTATTTGACGGCGTACGCTGGTGTTCCCATCCCGGTGTACAAAAAGGGATGGACCTGCCATGCGTGCGGCAATGAGTGGGAGGAGCAGGGCGCTGCGGCGCCATAAGTTCTTCCGCTTGTAGAGACCGGGCTTGCCCAGTCGGCTCTGGCCGCAGAGGGAGACGCGGCAAGCCGCGTCTCTACCGGGACGATATAATCGGCAGCAATGCGACAATTTTTCCGCATGCTGCTTTTGGCTCTCGTCTTGATGACGGTGGCGCTGGTTTCGGCGCTCACGGCCATGCGGTTCGCTATCCACGGGCGCGAGGTGGCGATACCGAAATTGGTGGGCATGAGCCCGTTGGAAGCGGAGCGCGCGGGTGCGGCTTCGGGCCTGCTCGTGGCGGTCGAGCGGCAGTTCTACAGCGCTGACATTCCCGAAGGAAGAATCATGACCCAGATACCGCCGCCGGGAACCAAGGTGCGGCGAGGCTGGTCAATCCGCGTGGCGCAAAGTCTGGGGCCTCAGCGAGTGGCGATTCCCGACGTGACGGGAGGCAGCGAGCGGGTCGCGGAGCTGAACATTCGGCGCCGCGGGCTCAGTTTGGGTTCAGTCGCACACGTCAATTTGCTGGACGCGCCGCTGGACCAGGTAATATCGCAAAGCCCGCCGGCGAATGCCAGCGGCGTGTCTGCGCCAAAAATCAATCTGCTGGTGAGCGACGGTCCCGAGCCGCCAGTCTACGTAATGCCAAACCTCACCGGACAGCCGCTCGGCAGCGCGATGCTGGCGCTACAGGATGCCGGCATCAAGGCCGGCAAAGTCAGCGTGCTTCCGCCGACGCTGTCGCCCTTCGAGCCGCAAGCCGGGCCGGTTGCGCCGTCTGCGGTTTCCGAGCCCAGTGCGGCGAGCATGATCGTGACCCAGACTCCGGCGCCAGGGCAGAAAGTCGTGGTGGGCAGCGCGGTGAATTTTGAAGTCCGCTAGAAGCGGGCGAGCTCCGCTCGCCCGCACAGCCGAGGGCGGCAGTGCCTACGTGGTTCTGGATCGTTTCCGTTCGATCATTGCGGCGAAGAAGCCGTCGCAAGGATGCACGCCGGGAATGGTTCGCAGATAGGGTCCCGCGAGAAGCGCCGCGGTATCCTTCCAGCACATTTCGCCGGACTGCCGCAGTTGCTCCAACTCTCCCTTGCAATCCGCGACCTTGAATTCCGACGTGCCCTCGAGCGCAGCTTCCACCACCGCCTCGTTTTCCTCGCGCTCCAGCGAACACGTGGAATAGACGAGCCGCCCGCCAATGGCAAGCTGGGCGAGCGCCGACTTCAGGATGGCAACCTGCCGCGACTGGAGATCGCGCAGGTCTTCGGCTTTGAGCCGCCACTTGATCTCCGGGTTGCGGGCCAGAGTGCCGGTGCCGGAACAAGGAACGTCGGCGAGGATGCGGTGAAACGCACACGAGAACGGCAGATGACGCGCGTCGGCAGCGACAACGTGGACGTTCGGCAAGCGGCTGAGGTTCTGCAGCAAGCGCGCGCGGTGAGGATGCAACTCCGTCGCAAGACACCTTGGCGCGCGGGTTGCGCCGGGCGAGCAAGGCGGTCTTGCTGCCGGGAGCTGCGCAACAATCAAGAATCCTGCAATCGACGATCGGACGATCACCGGTCGTTTCATCACGACCGGCCAGCAAGGCGACCAATTGCGAACCTTCATCCTGAATGGAGACGCGGCCTTCCCGGTAGGCGCGCGTGCCGGTTACGTCGCCCGCAAGAACGCGCCGCGCCGCCGATAGCAGTTGACCCGGCGCGAGCTGCACGCCTGCCTCGGCAAGCTCGGCATCGGTTCGATCCTCACTAGATCGAGTATCGTGAATGTGAATGGCCGTGGCGGGCACTGTCTGATCATGGGTGCAAATCTGCCGCGCCGCCTCAAGTCCATAGCGCTCGGTCCAGCGTGCCACCAGCCACGGAGGATGAGCAGCATTTTGAGCGAGCGTGATCGAGTCGGGCGATTTGCCGATTTCCGCAAAGATGTCCTCCGCGCCGCGCCCGGCAATTGTCCGGAGAACCGCATTCACGAACGAAGCCGCCGAGCGCTTGCGCGCTGCTTTGACCAGTTCCACACTTTCGAAGATCGCCGCGCGCGCCGGAACCCTGGAGAGAAACTGCAACTGATACACGCCGAGGCGCAACGCGGCCAGAACCTCGCCATCCAGCCGTCCGAGCTTCTGCGACGATGCGACGGCCAGCCGCCGATCGAGCAGAGACTGCCAGCGGAGAACTCCCATCACCAGTTCGGTAGCGAGCCCGTGATCGCGCGTGGAAAGCTTCGCGAGCGGAGCGGAATGGAGCAGTTCGGCGGCGTACGAGTCTTCGCGCGCGACCCGCAGAAGAATTTCGAACGCCACGGCGCGAGCGGGAGAAACGGCCATCGCAGCCTATTGTCCCAGATGGTCGCCGGATTTGGGCCGGTAGCCGTTGATGAATTCTTGCGCGGTCATGCGGCGCTTGCCTTCGAGTTGAATTTCGATCAGTTCGAGCGCCGTGTCAGCGTCTTGAGCTTTGTTTTTGCCGCAGCCGACGAACAGCCGCGTTCCCTCGACTGCGATTTCGCCGGGCGTCAACTTAACCGCATGTTGCAAGGGTTGAGCGCGGTGCACTTGCAGCGTCTTACCCTTGAAGGTCGTGAACGCTCCGGGCCACGGCTGAAATCCGCGCAAGCGATTGAACAGATCGTCCGCTGAGCGAGTGAAGTCCATGCGGCCATCTTCCTTCTTCAGAATCGGCGCGAGCGTGGCCTGCGAATGATCCTGCGGAGTCGGGCGAACTTGCCCAGTATCGAGTCCGCGGAGGGTTTCGACCATCAGATCTGCCCCGATCGACGCGAGCTTCGGACCCAAAGTTTCGGCGGTATCTTCCGGAGCAATCGGAATTTCGCGCTGCATGAGTATGTCGCCGGTGTCGAGCCCTGCGTCGATGCGCATGGTTGTGACCCCGGTGGTGGATTCGCCATTGGCGATCGCCCACTGGATCGGCGCCGCGCCGCGATACTTTGGCAAGAGAGACGCATGCAGATTCAAATTTCCGAGCCGCGGAAGATCGATCATCCATTGCGGAATGATGCGGCCATAGCCGACGACAATGATCGCGTCCGGCGCAATCGCCGCAAGCTGGTCGCGGAATTCGGCGTTGTTCTTGATGGTGGCGGGTTGCAGCAGGGCAATGCCTAAGCGGATTGCCGCATCTTTCACGGGAGAAACAGCTACTTCCATTCCGCGCCCGCGAGGCCGATCGGGTTGCGTCACCACCAGCGGCACGGAATGTCCGGCCGCGACCAAGCTTATCAAGCGTCGGAACCGCGAATCGAGGCGTGCCGCAGAAAACGAGATTCAGAGGCGTGGGCATCTGGGAGCAGTTCAAATTACCAAATTACCCTATTGCAAAATTGCCAAATCCCCTACCACTCTCCCGCCTTCACCAGTTTCTTGATCTTGCGCTTGATGAGGTCGCGCTTCAGCGCGCTGATGTGCGAGATGTACAGCTTGCCGTTCAAGTGATCGGTCTCATGCAGGAAGGCCCGCGCCAGCAGTTCTTCTCCGGTGTGCTCGAAAAACTTGCCGGTCAGGTCCTGCGCGCGCACCGTCACGGTTTTGGCGCGCGTGACATCCTCGCGAAATTCGGGGATGCTCAGGCAGCCTTCGCTGCCGCGCTGGCGGCCTTCTTTGTTGACGATCACGGGATTGATCAGGACCAGCTTGGCGCCGGGGTCCTCCTTGAAGGTCACATCCACGACGGCGATTCGTTTCGAAATGCCGATCTGCGGAGCCGCCAGGCCGACGCCGCGAGCCGCATACATCGACTCGAACATGTCTTCGACGAGCTTCTTGAGTTCGTCGTCGAAGCTGGTCACGACGGCTGCAGGTGTTTCCAGGACCGGATCGCCAAATTTCACAATTGGATAAATCATTTTCGGATTACTAATTTCGAATTAATAGTTCTTCAGTTGTTCCAGATAGCCTTGAAAATTTCGTTTCGTTTCTTTCATCGAGTCGCCGCCGAATTTCTCGAGCGCACAGCGCGCCAGGGTGAGCGCGACCATGGCCTCGGCGGCAACGCCGGCGGCGGGCACCACGCATACATCCGAACGCTCATACGCCGCCTTCACGGGCTCGCGCGTCGCAAAATCCACCGACTGCAACGGACGCCGCAGCGTGGAGATCGGCTTCAGATAACCGCGAACCCGAATCTCCTGCCCGTTGGAAACGCCGCCCTCCAAACCTCCGGCATTGTTGCGCGTGCGCGTGAAGCCCGCAAATCCCGCGTCGCTTTGATAACCGATTTCATCATGCACAGCCGATCCCGGCGAATGCGCCGCCTGAATTCCGCTGCCAATTTCTACCGCCTTCACCGCCTGCAACGACATGACCGCCGCGGCCAGCAGCGCATCCAGCCGCTCGTCCCATTGCACGTAGCTGCCGAGACCGGGCGGAACGTTGTGCGCCACCACTTCGAAAACTCCGCCCACCGAATCGCCCGTGCGCAGAACTTTATCGACTTCTTCCTTCATGCGCTGCTCGGCATCGGCGTCGGCGCAAGACAGCAGCACCTCGTTCTTGCGCGACAGGGGCTCGATTTGCTCCCACGCGATTTCCCGATCCGCAATCGAAACCGCGCCCACCGCAATCACATGGCTCAGAACTTCCACGCCCAACTCGCGCAACAGCAGCTTGGCGAGCGCGCCAATCGCGACCCGCGCCGCCGATTCACGGGCCGAGGCAGCGCTCCAGAACATAGCGCGCTTCCGTAAAATCGTACTTCAAAGCTCCCGCCAGATCGGCATGGCCCGGGCGCGGCGACGCCACGCGCTTGTGTTTCTCCGGATCGCCCGTCTCGACCGGCAGCGACTCTTTCCAATTCTGCCAGTCGCGATTTTCGAGCACCACCGCGATCGGCGAGCCGATCGTCTTGCCGTGATGCACGCCCGAGAGAAAGTGCGCCCGGTCGGTTTCGATCTTCATGCGCCCGCCGCGCCCAAAGCCCTGCTGGCGGCGCCACAGTTCGCGATCCACGAATGCCTGATCCACCGCCAGTCCGGCAGGCAGCCCGGAAAGAAACGCAACCAGGGCCTCGCCGTGGGATTCTCCGGAAGTAAAGTAGCGCAGCATGTGGAAGAGGCATTGTAAATGAAGAATAAGTCCCGCTCTCCTGATTTTTGCGCCGAAGGCGTGGCCTGTGCAGGTACAATAAGGGCTAGCTCGCACCGGTAGTCGCCGGACGACCCGGGGTTCCAGACTCGTCGCGCCGCTTCGTCAGAGTACGCGAGGATTCCTTCATGTTGACCAGCAAGGCTGGACCATTTGATCCGGAAGGGGCTGCGCCCATTCGCTGCGTGATCGCCGACGATCACGAGATGCTGCGCTATGGCGTGCGCCGCCTGCTGGAAGACGCTCCCGACTTTGCCGTGGTGGGCGAAGCGGGCGATGCTGCCGAGGCGCTCAAGTTGGTTCTGGAGCACCGCCCCGACCTGGTGCTGCTCGATATCAGCATGCCCGGCATGTCGTCGTTCGAAGCCGGACGCCTCATCGAAGAGCACTGCACGCGGCACGCGCATCGTGTATCTGACCATGCATGAGGATCGGGAGTATGTGCAGCAAGCCCTGCGCTCGGGCGCCAGCGGTTACCTGCTGAAAGACACTCCCGCGCCGCTTTTGTTGCGCGCGCTGCGCGAGGTGCATCGCGGCGAACGGTCATTGAGTCCGCAAATTCAGACCAGATTGAAAGACGACGCGAGCCCGCGGAACCAGGCGGCGCGGGTGCCGCTGCGGAGAAGTGCCCTGACTCTGCGCGAACGCGAAGTGATGAAGTTGCTCGCCGAGGGCAATACCGTAAAGAAAGCGGCGGCCGTTCTGGGAGTCAGCGTCAAGACGGTGGAAGCGCACAAGTTCAACTTGATGCGCAAACTCGACATTCACAACAAGGCCCAACTGGTCACGGTCGCCATACAAAAGAAGATTCTTCCGATGCCGGTCCCGATGTAGGGACGGAACTGCCTGCCAGAGTATCAGCCTTGCGCACGTACCATGGCTGCGGCGGCGAGGCTGGCAAGATCGGGAACCTCCAGGTCCGGCCGCTTCTCTGAGGCGAGTGCGGCGGAAGCTCGAACCGCGCCAATCCCGGGACGAGCCGACTTCCGGTTTACCCACACCGTCGAGATCCCCAGCGACCGCGCCGGTACCACGTCGTGATAGATGCTCTGCGCGGCGTGCAGCAGTCGATCCGGAGAAAGCGCGAGCGTGCGTAAGGCCATCTGAAAATTATTGAGGGAAGGTTTGTAGCTTCGCGCCTGTTCCGCCGTGATCACGCCATCGAATTCCACGTCCAGATGCTTCCGCGTCTCCGCAAATAGATCGTCGTCAATGTTTGAAATCACCACGAGTTTGTAGCGCTTCTGAAGCTCGCGCAGCGCAGGCACCGTATCCGGAAACGGCGGCCACGCGTGGACGGATTCGTGCAGCGAACGGATTTCGGCGGAACTGGCCTGGAAATGGAAGCGATCCGCAAACGCCCGTACCACCGATTGCAGTACATCCCGGTAGCTTTGGTACGGGCCGCTTTCCGCCTCCGCCTCAAATTCCCCGTAGAGCTCAAGAATGGCAGCATCGGGCAGACTCTGGCCATGGTTCGCCAGCACCGTTCTCAAGACAGGCAGAATCCCCGACTCCCAATCAATCAGGGTGCCGTAGCAGTCAAAGCTGATGGTGGTGAAAAGTGAGAAATCCATAGGCAATGCAACCGACGATTCGACGCTCCGGGCGCGGATTCTGTGCTCTATGCTTTCTGTCCGCTGAACAGGTCAAGCGCTGGCGCTGCGGCAGCAGGGCGCTCCGGTTCTGGCGATGTAGCCGGTTGCGCGCTGGACTCTTCAGCGCCGGTTTTCGCAGCCGGTGTTTTCTCGCCTTGCATGAATTTCCTGGAATCGAGCAGCGGACGCCCCAGCGACGCGTTATAGCTGGTCCACGGCCCTTCGAGTTCAGCCTCGCGCTCGAAGTGGGCGCGCATCGCCTCCATCTTGGAATCCAGATCGTCGAGATAGTGCAGCATGAGCGCCTCGGGAAACATCGGCAGCTTGGGCGATCCGAAGTCGTACTGCCCGTGATGGCTGATGATCATATGTTCGAGCAGAGTTTTCAGTTCGGCGGGAAAGTCAGGCAGCTTTGCGAGCTTGGCCTGCAGCATCTCCAGTTCGATGATCATGTGCCCGAGCAGTTGGCCGCGCGTGGTGTAGGAGAACGCGCGGTTGTAGGTCAGTTCCTGAATCTTGCCGATGTCGTGCAGGAACGCTCCCGTCAACAGCAGGTCGCGGTTGATCTGGGGATAGTTCCGGCAGATCAGATCGCAGGAGCGGAACAGCGACACGACGTGATCGAGCAGTCCGCCGATGTAGGCATGATGAAGGGTCTTGGCCGCGGGAGCATTGCGGTAGCGCTCGGCAATCTCGGGGTCCGCCATGAACAGTTCCACCAGCGCTTTCAGGTGCGGATTCTGGAACGTGGCCACAAACTCGGCCAGCGTTTGCCAGAGTTCGCCGATGTCTTTCGTGGTCTTGGGCAGGTAGTCGGTGAAATCGATCTCAGCTTCTTCCATGCGCCGCAGCTTGTGAATGGTGAGCTGAAAACGATTCTTGTACTTGTTGATGAGCCCCTTGATCTTGAGAAAGTCGTCCTGCTCGAAGGCGAGGATGAATTCATCGACGTTGTCCCACATCTTGGCTTCGATCTGGCCGGTGCGATCGGCCAGGATCAAGGCCAGGTAAGGGTCGCCATTTTTCTTGGCCTTCACCTGCTTCGACGCCACCACGAAGCTGGAGGTGACGATCTTGTTTTCCTGCTGGGAACATTCGGAGATAAAAAACTCTTTCATGAGCCTCCGCAAAATCGGCTTGCCGCATCCAGCGCCTGAAGGCGCATGGCCGCCACTGCACTTGCGGCATGCCTGAAGGCATGCCCTGATACGAATCTCACCTGCGCCACGGAAGGTTAGCCTAAAACACGCCTAGCTTCTTCTTCTTTTTCAGTTTCTTCGCGTTGGCTTCCTTGGCCGTGGTCTCGACGGGCTTGGTTTGCTTTGCGCTTGCGCCCGAGTCGATGTAACCGGTCTTGATGTCAATGAAGGCTTCTTCGCGCAACGTGGTCAAATAAACCCGCAGCGCCGGCTGCAGTTTCTGCATGTACAACGCATCCTGGATGCGCGGCTCAACTTCTTTCAGCGTGGGAATGCCCGCCATCTGATGCTCGACCGCTTGCAGGATCACGTAACCCTGCTTGGTGCGAATCACATCCGTGACTTCACCGGCCTTCAGCGCGAAAACTTTGTCTTCCAGTTCTTTCGAGAGCGTACCGCGCTTGAAATAGCTGAGGTCGCCGCCGTCTTTCGCCGACGGTCCATCGGAGTACTTTTTCGCCAAGTCGGCGAACTGTGCGCCCTTGTGAATCTGGTCGAGGACATCCTGCGCTTTCGCCTGGGCGGCGGCCAGCGCTGCTTCCGTCTCCGCCTCCGATGGCGGCTCGGGCTTCGCGTCGGCGCTCGGGGCCGGTTTCGCGGGCGTTTTGGGCGCGATCAGAATTTCACTCAGGCGAACCTGCTCGGGCTGCTCCATCTCCGCGCGGTGCTGCTCATAGAACTTCTTCTCCTCGTCCTTGTTCATGGCCAGGTGCGAACCCACTTCCTGCCCAATCACCCGCTGCGTGACGATCTGGTTGCGCAGGTTCTGCTTGAAATCTTCATACGAAGCTCCCTGCGCCTCCGCCGCCTTTTCCAGATCCTCCATGGTTTCGAGGTTCATCTGCTTGCGCATTTCATCGAGGCGCTTGATGAGCTCGGTGTCGCCGGTGATGCCGAGGTCTTTGCCTTTTTGCAGCAGAAGTTGCTGGTCAATCAGATCGCGCAGGACGTCGCGTTGCTTTTCGGCAAAAGCGCGGTCGGCGTTGGCCGGGTCCTGCTGCTGAACTTCCTGCTTGAGCTGATCGCGGCTGCGGACGTATTCCGAGCGCGTGATGATTTCGTTGTTCACCCGGGCGATGATCTCTTCGACCACGGTATCGGCCGGCGAAAGAGAGGGAAGCAACAGCGCGTATGCAACAGCCAACAGCAGGGGAAGTCTAGTTTTCTTCATTTAGGGCTCTCTTGAAACATTCTTTCGAAACCTGGGCAAAACCCGAGGAAAAATTGTTTTTCTATTTTACGCCGCAAGCGGCATGGAGGCCAATTTAGGCAGACGGGATGTCGGGCTGACTTCCGGCTAATTTCCTCGGTGAGCGTCAGTGCGGTCACGTCGTTGTGCTTGGGAGCCATGTGCATGAAGTCCTGCACGCGTTGCAGGATGCTCTGGGAAAGATCCTTGGCGGAAGTGGGGCCCGCCTGCATGACGCTCTTGACTCCGTCCAGACCAAATTCCGCGTTCTTCGATTCGGCTTCGACCACTCCGCGGGAGACCACTGCCAGCGAACCGTTTGGTCCCAGGCCAACGATGCGGGCGTCGGTGGGGGCCAGCGAGAACAGCCCGAGGGGCAGGCCAGTCGCGGGCAACTCGACAACGCTTGCGTCATCGCGCAGCAGGCCGGGGGTGTGGCCTGCATTCACGTAGCAGACCGTGCCCAACTCTTCGTTGTAGCAGCCGGCAAAGGCCGGACAACTGCGCACGCCTCCGGCAGCGCGCATGATTTCGAGATTCAGACGGCGCGACAGTTCGATCATCGCTTCCGATTCGTTCAGTTCGGAGGCGGCGAAGAGCTGCTCGCCCGACGCGCGGAAACAAGCCTGTGCGGCTTGCAGCACGGGGCCGCTGCTTTCGCGTTTGCCGGCCACGTCGAGCAATCCGAAAAGGAAACGGTGCGGGCTAACCCGCAAAAAATCGTGAAAATCGCCTCCTGCGCGCGAGGAAAAATAGGCGACCGCCAGGTCAGCACCCTGGAGCGCGGGGCTTTCCCCCTGCACAATCTTGGGAACTTCCTCCACCGTCGAGCCGAACCCAAGTTTTGAAAGGAGCGCTTTCATGAGGGGCGAAATTAACACAAACCTCGAGGCGGGGCAATGAGCAGGAAGTGGTGGCTGCCCGCGGAACGCCTGGCAGCGCTTTCTAAGTTGATGATTTTAAAAGATGGGGAAAGAGTAGCTTATGCAATAACTGAGTGGTAAATCACAAAATAGGAGGCGATCCACCCGAACTTTGACGCGGCTTTCCACTCCTGCCTCGGACGTTCGGTGCTCGCGCTGCACGACGTCCCCGGAGGCACCGCGCCCCGCCATGTCAAGCGCGCGCTGCAGAATACTCGGGAACGGGCTGCTGCTTTGCGGGCCCACTGAGGTCGCGATGCATGGAGCCGCGCCGAAAGACTGAGCTTGACGCGAGGATTTGTCGCACATATACTTGTGCTGCACGCAAATTTGTGCTGCAAATGAAGACCAATATCACTTTGAAAATTGATGCTTCTCTCCTCCGCGAGATTCGCATCCTGGCCGCGGAAGAAGGCACCTCCATCAGCGCGATGCTCGCGGCTCGTCTGGAGCAAATCTTGCGCGAGCGCAAGAGCTATGATCGTTCACGCCGGCGCGCCCTGGCACGACTACGCGACGGGATGAAGCTGGGTTGGACTCCGCCTCGGTCGCGCGACGAGCTTTACGAGCGATGAAGCAAAAAGCGATGAGCGCGGCAAATCCCAGGTATTTCGTCGACACCAACATCCTGATTTACGCCCACGACCGCAAGGCTGGCCTGAAGCACGAACGCGCCCGCCAACTAGTTGAACATTTGTGGACCACAGGGCAAGGAGCTTTGAGTACGCAAGTTCTGCAGGAGCTTTGCGTAAATCTCCGCCGCCGAGTTGCGCATCCGCTGGCGAGCGATGAGATCGCGAAGCTGATTGAGGACTACTTGAGTTGGGAGATCGTCGTCAACACGCCGCAAGCGATCGTCGCAGCCCTTGGGATCGAAGCGCGGTACAAGGTCTCGTACTGGGACGCCCTGATCCTGCGCGCGGCCGAGAGCTGCGGAGCCGCGGTTCTCTACTCCGAGGACTTGTCACACGGCCAGCGTTATGGCGCGGTTGAGGTGGTGAACCCGTTACGGGGCTGAGTGTGTAGGAACCCACTCATCGCAGAGTGCGCGATGAGCGGGGCACCCGATCGCGCCTTCCTTGCCCTGCGATGCATCTAACTACAAGAGTTCCTTAACGGAGTATTGCCCTGATTCTTAGCCGAGTTCTTTTCTTTGCGCTGTTTCTCTTGGCGGTCTACGCCGTCCAGCGATTCTGGTTTTTGCGGGCGTGGTCTTGGATTGGCGTGTTCTCGAATGCGCAGTGGCGTTTCGGGTTGCGTGCCGGACTGATCGCAGTCGCCGCCACACTTGCTGCTACGCTGCTCGATCCGCTGCTTGCCCGCGTTCTCTCGCGCCTCGGCTTGGGCGACATGAGATTTGCCGGTTTGAGTCTGAGCAGTCTGAATCCGGGCAATACGCTCACCACATTTTCCCGCTTGTGGCTGATCGCTTCGTTCTTCGCTTTCGTGGCCATCAAATCGGTGGGAGCGATTGAGTGGGTCACGAATGTTGCGGCGCGGCTTCTGCTTCATTCTGGAGCGGTGGCCGGCGGGTTCAATGCTTCGCGCCGGACGTTTTTCCAATATGCGGCCTGTTTCGCGGGGAGCGCTCCTTTTCTTGCGGCGACTTATGGATTTGCCGCCGAGCGCTTGCGTTACACCATCCAGCGGGTCGATGTGCCGGTGGCCAATCTTCCTCCGGAGTTGGATGGGCTGCGCATCGCCCAGCTTAGCGACATCCACATTGGCGACTACATGCCGCCACACGAGATCGCGCGCGCGGTTGACATGGCGAACGATCTGCATCCCGACATTTCTTTTGTTACGGGAGACTTTGTCTCGAGCGAAGGCGATCCGCTCGACGCCTGCATTACCGAGTTGAGCCGGTTGCGCGCGCCGCTTGGCGTCTGGGGATGCAATGGCAACCACGAAGTTTATGCGGGAGTGGAAGAGGATGCGGAACGGCTCTTCCGCGAAAAGGGAATGCGGCTGCTGCGCGCCGCGAATGCGGTCGTCGAGCACAACGGAGCCCGCTTCAATCTGCTGGGCGTCGATTACCAACGCGACCACCCGGCGAGCGACGAACCCATTGGGCCCATGTTGCGCGAGATCGAGCCTTTGATTCGCCACGACATGCCGAACTTCCTGCTCTCCCACAACCCGAACTCGTTCCACCGCGCCGCCGAACTGGGCATCGAGCTCAGCCTTGCCGGGCACACGCACGGCGGCCAGGTGAAAGTTGAGATTGTGGATCACAGTGTCAGCCCGGCTCGCTTGTTCACGCCGTTCGTCGCGGGACTTTATCACCTGCCGATGAAGAGTCACGCTGATGCCGTTTCCGGAAACGGCTTCGAGAAGGCCGCGCTTTATGTGAACCGAGGGTTGGGAACCATCGGCTTCCCGGTGCGGATCGGCGTCCCACCGGAGATTACGCTGCTGACGCTGCGCAGAGCCTGAAAAAAGAGCCTGAAAAGCCAACGCTTCGCACGCCCCCAGCGGCCCCGAACGTGGTATAATTCTCAAGTAAATCCGACCAGATAATGCCTGTAGATGCAAGAACTTAGCGACAATTGTGGCGAGACTAGGGCGGGCGGAGCTGCGCTCCGCTGGACGGCCGAGGGCGGCTGTCCCTACGCTTGCTTTTACTGAGAGCTGACAACTGAGAGCTGAGAACTAACTTCATGGCTGACGATCAGAATCCTGAGCTTCCCTTAACTCCTCCTCCTGGAGGCGACGGACCTTCTTCGGGGGTCCGGGCGCCCTCAACATGCAACCCGTCAATATTGAAGATGAGATGAAGCGGTCGTATCTCGACTATTCGTTGTCGGTGATTATCGGCCGCGCGCTGCCCGACGTACGCGACGGACTGAAGCCCGTGCATCGCCGCATTCTGTACACCATGCAGCAGATGGGGCTGGCTCCGGGACGCGCCACGCGCAAGTGCGCCCGCATCGTCGGCGAAGTCATGGGCAAGTACCATCCGCACGGAAACCTCGCCGTCTACGACGCCTTGGTCCGTCTGGCGCAGCCCTTTGCCATGCGCGCGCCGCTGGTCGATGGTCAAGGCAACTTTGGCTCGGTCGATGGCGACCCGCCGGCGGCGGATCGATACACCGAAGCTCGTTTGACGCGCGTCTCCACCGCGCTGCTCGAAGACCTCGATAAAGAAGCGGTCGACTTTTACCCTAACTACGATGGCACGGAAACGCAGCCCGCGGTTCTGCCGGCGCGTTTTCCGAATTTGCTGGTCAATGGCTCGGACGGCATCGCCGTCGGCATGGCTACGAAGATTCCGCCTCACAACCTGACCGAGATCGTCGATGCAACCATCACGCTGGTGAATAATCCCGCCGCACAGTTGCCGGAGATTCTGAAATTCGTGCAGGGACCGGATTTTCCGACAGCGGCGATCATTCACGGGCGCGCAGGAATCTTTGAGGCTTATCGGACCGGCCGCGGGCGTTTCATGATGCGCGCGCGCGCCGCCATCGAGAACGTCACCAAGGAAAAGCAGGCGATCATCGTCACCGAAATTCCGTACCAGGTGAACAAGTCGCGGCTGATCGAGCGCATCGCCGACCTCGTCAACGAAAAGACCATCGACGACATTTCCGACGTTCGCGACGAAAGCGATCGCGACGGCATGCGCATCGTGATCGAACTGAAGCGCGGAGCCGAGCCGCAGATCGTGCTGAACCAGCTCTTCAAGCACACCTCGATGCAGGAGGGCTTCAGCATGATTCTGCTGGCCGTGGTCAACGGCCAGCCGAAAGAAATGGGGCTGATCCAGGCGATCAAACACTTCATCGACCATCGCGTGGACGTAGTGCGCCGCCGCACTTCGTATTTGCTCAACAAAGCGCGCGATCGCGAGCACATCCTGGAAGGCTACCTGACCGCGCTCGATCACCTCGATAACGTGATCGCCATCATTCGCGGCAGCGCCAACCGCGCCGACGCTCGGGAGAATCTGGTCGCGTACTTCGGCGGCAAGAAGATCGACATCAACACCACCGGACGCCCTCCGCAGCTCGCTGCCGACAAACCGTTTACCGCAAAGCAGGCCGACGCCATTCTCGAACTGCAACTGCATCGCTTGACCAAGCTCTCAATCGACGAAATTTCGAACGAGTTGAAGCAGGTGCGCGAGGCCATCGCCGAGTACGAATCGATTCTTGCGTCCGAGGCGAAGCTGCGCAAAGTCATCATCAAGGAACTGGAAGAGGTCAAAAAGCTTTACGGCGACGCGCGGCGCACGGTGATCGAAGACGAAGCGGCGGAAATCATGCTGGAAGACCTGATCGCCGACGAGCAGGTCGCGGTCACCGTCAGCCACTCCGGCTACATGAAGCGCACGCCGATCTCGACCTACCGCATGCAGCGCCGCGGGGGCACCGGGCGCACCGGCATGAAGACGCGCGACGAGGATTTCGTCGAGCATCTGTTCATCGCCTCGACTCACGCCTACATCCTGATCTTCACCAACACGGGACGCGTGTACTGGCTGAAGGTTTACGAGATTCCCGACATCGCCGCTGCGGGCAAGGGTAAGCACGTCGGCAACCTCGTTGGCCTGCAACCGGGCGAAACCGTGCGCACCATGCTAGCCGTGCGTGACCTGGAAGAAGAAGGCCGATACGTTTTCTTTGTTACGCACAATGGCACGGTGAAAAAGACCGAGGTTAAAGATTTCTCGCACGTGATGCAGCGCGGCATCATCGCCATCAATATCGAAGCGGGCGACGAGCTGGTCGCGGCCTCGCTGACTGACGGCAACCAGATCGTCTTCCTCGCCTCGCATGACGGACAAGCGATTCGTTTCGACGAGAACGACGTGCGCTCCATGGGACGCAACGCCACTGGCGTGCGCGGCATGAACCTGGGCGAGAAAGACTACATCGTCGGCATGGCTACCACGCTCAAGCCGGAGGTGCAAGCTGTTGTGAAAGAAGGAGATATCGCGCCTGAGATCGCGGACTTGATTCCGGAGAAAGGCTCGCTCATTCTTTCCGTCACCGAGAACGGATACGGCAAGCGCACTCCCGCCGACGAGTATCGCCTCACCAATCGCGGCGGCAAGGGCGTGATCAACGTCAAGACCACGGCACGTAACGGCAAAGTTGTCGGCATCTCGCAAGTGACTGAGAAATCGGAAGTTATGCTGATCTCGCAGTACGGGAAGATCATCCGCATCGACTCGAAGTTCATCCGCGAGTCGGGGCGGTCGGCGCAGGGTGTGCGGCTGCTGAACGTGGAGCCGGGAGACCGGGTGGCGGCGGCGGTAGTGATTCCGCCGGATGAGCCGAATGGGAATGGGTTGCTGCTGCAGTAAAGTGCTGAGAGGTCAGAGGTTAGAGGCCAGATTGCAGAGGTAGAACAACTTCGACAGCAACGAGCGCCGCAAGCGCCGGAGTCTCGGGGTGGGCCTCAGATGTGCGTACAATGTTCCACGTGGAACACTTTGTATTGGCAAAAATGTATGTACGCTTCCCGCCGGGCTGGGCGGGGTTGCAAGTCTTTGATAACGCTCAGTGACGGTTGTGGTCAGAGAGACACAGTAGAGTAGTGTTTACGCTGTAATCGTCACACGACGCATTATTTGGTGGGCGGTGGAGGCCACTTCTCGAAAAGCGCGAGAAGTGGCGCACCGCCAGATTGCACTTTCACATTCGGGCTACGTTCAGGTAGGAATCGGCGTTAGGTTCCTGACCGTCCGATGTGGCCCAAGTTAGGCGACCACGGCTCTCCTGGTGCGTCCCTCGGTTCCGGTCGCAGGCTGCGCCACCTTGCGCACCAGGAAGGGCTGAAGATTCGTTTCACTGCCAGCCAACTCTATGTTGCTGATTGAGTGTCCTGGTTGGCAGGTAATGAGGTAACGTTCTCCGTTCGGGCTGGTGACTTCAAACTTGCCGGTCTCGCCCTGCAGAGCCTCGGCAACGTCATAGGTCGTGATGCTATCGTTCAACTTCATGGGGACCTCCTTCCAGTCTCCGATGCAGCGTTGTTGGTTTAAGCGGACATGCTCAGGGTTGCTCTTCCATCTCCCGCAGAAAGACGCCTGTGAGCAGCGGTGGACCTGCATCGATGTTTGAGACTCGTGGCTGGCCAGACCGCTCCTTGCGGAAGATGACGCCAACAGAGCGCACGCCGACTGCCACAACCGTGGGTTACATTTCGGGTCTAAATCTCAATGTTTGCAGCACTGGCGACGTTCGCGGCAGGCGGGACTCGCCGAAAGCCTGGCAAGGCCGCCGTCAGTTAGGCAAGTTGATAAAGGGAACAGCCAATCCCGCCGGCCGCATTACCGCAGTCACTTCTAAATAGGCCCGCTTTCCGTTACTGTTAACCTTAGTGACACTCCTCCTCCCCGTGTGTGCTGGCGCGGTTGCAGACTATTTTTGGCTAGGGAGGCTCTGAGAATCGGTCGCGGCCACAAAAACGCGCGCAACGTTCGTGGTCGAAATCCCCTGCAACGCTGTTCGCGACTCGGGGAGAATGCATGGGTCCTTCCCCTTCGCTGCGCTCAGGGTCGGGATGACAGGGGGAAGTATTTCGACTTAATTAGAGGTCCCTAGCGAGCTGCCGTCAGTTAGGCAAAGAGTGACGGTCAGAAACGAACCAGTGTTATGCTCCTGACCGATGTGGCCCACCCGTCTGCTTCAGTAATTAGCAGCTCTTTGTTTTCGCCCACTGGGGGCGAAACGCGATCAGGCGATCGATAGTACGGGCCAGACTCTCGGCTCGTTCTCTAGCGGCGTTTGGATCCCAGTGCTGCTGAACAAATGCGGACAGACGCGAATTGTAGTTGGGCCCAACCTTTCGAGTGCTGTGAGCAGGTGGACAAATATCCTCCCTTAGCTCTTTTCGCCTTGCTCGCCGAGCTAGCTGGATCAACTCCCGCTTAGGATCGGGAATCGCCTCAGCGTCATCAGGGATTAGGGCGGAGCGGATTCCCAAGAAATCAGCGAAGTTCCCTTTGTCGGCAAGGACCCAAGCTTCGGCTTCGCGCACGGCAACCCGAACGAGCAAGTTGTGGTGTCTGGGTCGCAGCAGCCAGTCCACAATGAGCGCCGGCGGACACTCGTACGTATCGAGGTCGGTCCCGATCAGAAAAGGTATTCCCTTTGCGGCGTTGTTGAACCCGTTTATGTTCTGCCGGAGGTATCCGTAGCCGCCGCGATTGTAGATCGTGCGGATCGCGTAGGCGACCGGAATCGACCTCAGGATTTTTACGAACAATGACTCCGTCAGGGCATCTTCTACCGCAAGATTCAATGGGATCGGAGCTGTCATTCAAAGAGGTCCAGTTGCGCCACGGAGGATGGAACGGTCCTCGGAAGAGCTGCATCGGCAATCGTGAGCCCTCCTTCCAGGAGGTCTTTCACCTCTTGGATTGACGACGCGAGTTCCACCTTCGTACCATCCGCGCTGGGCGTAAGAATAAGGACCTCCTCGCCGCCGATTCCGCGGTCCGCCAAAAGATCCGGGCTGTGCGTGCTAATAATGGTTTGCCGTCTCTTTTGCCGCTGAAGCCGATACATGAGACCCGGCAACTTTCGGACGATGCCAGCATTCAGGGAAAGTTCCGGCTCCTCCAACAACAGGAGCGAATCCCCTTCCAGGAGAGACCACAGCAGACCGAGCAGCCGAAGTGTCCCGTCGGAGAACTGGTCTTCGCGCTGTTTCGCTCCTTGGGGTCGCCAGTGTTCGTAGATGGCTTCCAGATGAGGAATCCCAGCCTCATCCTTGACATCCTTCAGTTCCTTCAATTGCGGCACTGCAATGCGCAGGGCCGCTTCGATCCTCGTAAGCCGCGCTTTTCTCGTACCGGACGGAGTCCTGGCCACCTTTTCGAGAAAGCTTTTGCCAAAAGGGTCGCCGGGAAACGCCCGGCCCAGAGAACGCTTCGGGGTGGCGCAGCAATTGCGGCACCAGGTGCAGATAACTCGTCGATTCAAAGAAGCGCACAATGTCCCTAAACTCGGCATTGGCATTGATTTGTTCGAGATGCGTTTGCGTCAACCGGAGGGGATCATCCTTGTCCTCTTTGTTCGGACGTGACAGAATCGTCCGGTCTCCTTTCATCACTTTTTCATAAGACAGCAGCGGCTGGCGGTATCCTCGTGCCTCTTGCCTTATACCGATAGCGTATGACCAGAGAGTTCCGTTATCGGAGGCCTGGACCTCAATTTCAACGCCTGGGTACCTCCGCGCCGCCAAGCATCGTAGCTTCGAGATCCCCCCGCGCTCATTCACAGCATTTTGAAGACCGCCGCCCTTCTTAGCGATGTCCCGCAGAAACGCAAAAACGTCAAGCAGGTTCGATTTACCCGAGGCGTTGGGTCCGGCAACGAACACGCGCTGGGCCAGTTCGATATTGACCGTGCGGAAGTTGCGCCAATTTTGCAGGACAAGCTTTGTGACAAGCATTGAAAACCCTTTGGTTCTCCATCATACACAGGATGCCCCGGAAAAAGTGTTGGCTTGTGCCCTCAACCGCTCGGAGATTTTGCAGTGGACAGGCCGAATAGAGACTGTGGAATGTGGTCTGTCACCACCCGCATTACCGCAGTCACTTCTAAATAGACCTCGCTTTCCATTACTGTTAACCTTAGTGACACTGCCTCCTCCCCGTGTGTGCTGGCGCGGTTGCAGACTATTTTGTAGCATAGCATTTGTGCATAACATCGACATCGCAAAAGCTGAACCCGCTGCGTACCTGGAACTCCTTAGCCGGCCGATTCGCGAGTTGGGGCTTGCGCTGGCTGGGTCTCCGGTGGAGCGGTTTGTGGAACAGCTCTATCGCGAGCTGGACGCTAAGGGGCTGACTAAGTTTCGTCCGGCTTGTTATTTGACCGATGAGTGGGGATGCCCTTCGGGCGAGCCGATTATTGGGATTCCGTTTTATCTGGCTCATCCGGCTTTGGCGCAACTGGAGAAAGAGACGCATGACCTCGAAGACGCTCGCGAAATCATGATGTATCTGCGGCATGAGGCGGGACACGCTTTCACTTATGCTTACAAGCTGCACAATTCTCAGGAGTGGAAAAAGACGTTTGGGCCGTTCCGGCGGCCTTATCACGACAATTACCGGCCGGCGCCGTTTTCGCGCGACTATGTGCGGCACTTGCCGGGATGGTATGCGCAGAAGCATCCGGATGAAGATTTTGCCGAGACGTTTGCGGTGTGGCTGACGCCGCGCTCGAACTGGCGTAAGCGGTATCGCGGCTGGGGCGCGATGGAAAAGCTGCGGTTACCTGAACCGGCTGGCGCGCAAGCTGGGGAAGAACGACCCTGGCGCGGCGGCGCGGACAGACCGACATCACTGTCGACGACATGGAAACTACGGTGGCCGAGTTCTATCACCAGGCCGCGCGCGAAGAAGTTGCGGTCACCGAACTCACGCCGGATACGGATCTGCGCGATATCTTCCCCGTATCCAAGCGGCGGAAAACGGCGCTGCCGGCGCACGAATTTCTGCACCAGCATCGCAAAGCGGTGATTGACAAAGTTGCGCAGTGGACCGGGGCGCAGCGTCCGCTGATCAAGACTTTGATGGACACGATTGAAAAGCGCGCCGGTGAACTCGACTTGCGCACCGACAAAACGCGCGGCGCGGAACATCTGGCGGAAATCACCGCCTATGTCACGGCGCTGGTGATGACTTATGTGACGAAAGGAAAATTTATTCAGCCGTAAGGAAGCTACTGGCTACTGGCTGCTGGCGACCTGTTTCCGAGGAGAGACGATGATCGGGGCAAAACTTAAGATCGCGCTGCTTTATGACGTTTGGAACGAAGATCCGGTTGCGGCGGTGGAGAAGGAAGATTCGGCGGCGACGTCCGTGCGCAAGCCTCGCAAGAAAGTGAAGAAGATCAAGAAGGAGAAGACCGATCGCGAGGAGATTTTCGAAGCGCTGCAGAAGCTGGGGCACGAGCCTTCGTACTTCGAGCTGGATGGGCGTCCGCAATCGCTGCACTCGCTCTCGCGTTCGGATGCCGACCTGATTTTCAACCTGACCGAGTCTTTCGACGGCGATGACACCAAGGAAATGAACGTGGTCGCTTATGTCGACCTGCTGGGATTGCGCTACACGGGCGCCGGGCCGCACGCCATTATTCTTGCCCAGGACAAAGCGATCGCCAAAAAGATCTTTGCGTTTCACGGCATCAAGACTCCGTTCTTTGCAACTGCGTACCGCGGACGCATTGAACATGCCCACGACATTTCTTTTCCGCTCATCGTCAAACCGGCTTGGGAAGATGGATCGATCGGAATCGATGCTGGCTCAGTTGTAAAAAATATCAAGGAGATGATGGAGCGGGTCGAGTACATCCAGGATGAATTCGACTCGCCGGCGCTGATTGAGGAATACATCGAGGGGCGCGAAATCTACGCCGGAATTCTGGGCAACTACGAACGGGCGCAGGTTTTGCCGATGATCGAGCTCGATCTGTCGCGCTTGCCCGAAGGCACGCCAAAAATCGCCAGCTACGACGTGAAGTTCGAGAAGAATAGCGACGCCTACAAGCTGACCAAATCGCAAATCGCGGAAAATCTGGATGAAGCGACGACGAAGCGGCTGTCCGACACGGCGCTGGCCGCGTACCGGGCGCTGAAGCTGCGCGACTATGGACGCATCGACATGCGGCTGGCTCCGAACGGCGATGTCTACGTCATCGAAGCGAATCCGAATCCCTGGCTGGCTAGCCGGCAGGAGTTTGCCATGGCCGCGAAAGCCTCCGGACTTTCCTACACGGAAATGATCGGCGCCATTATCGACTTGGCGATGAGCCGCTATTTGAATGCCAACCTGGTGACTGCGGTGGCGATGCGCTAGCGTCGTCTCCGGCACGTTCATCGCATAAATCTTAACCACAGGGAGCACAGAGGAACACAGGGGAAGGCTCTTTGTTCGGAACCAAGTCTGATTCGGTCGAAGTCCAGGGAGTGCAGATCCCTGGCTTTCTTCGGGATGACAAGTTCTCAACTGCAGATCCCCCAACTGCGGAGCTTTGCTCCGCTGCACAGCCGGGGGCGGCTGTCCCTATGCGGATTTCTTTTTGCGCTCGGCTGGGGCGGGCGAGGGCGCCCGCCCTACACGAGCATGAGCTTCTTTCTCTAAAACAGATTCCACAGGAACTGGTTGTAGACCTCGTGGTGGAACTGCACTTCGGCGGCCTTGACAATCGTGCCCAGCAGGCGCGGACAGCGGTCGGCAGATGCCTGCTTCAGATCGGCGAAGCGGCCTTTCACATCTTCCCCGAGGAGTTTGGTTGTCCACTCGGCTTTGCGGAAGTTGTCGATGGCGGTGTAGACGTTGTCGGGCAGGTAGCGTTCGGCCTCGCGGAGGTTCTTGATCTTGGCCGTCTCGCCTTCCAAGCCAGTCTTGAAAATGGAGTACATCACCAGGTAGGGATTGGCGTCGGGAGCGACGGCGCGCACCTCGAGGCGCATGCTGCGCTGGTTGCCGATCGGGATGCGGACCATGGCGCCGCGGTCCACGGCCGACGCTCGGAGTTGGTTGGGCGCCTCGAAGTGGGGATCGAGGCGGCGGTAGGCGTTGACGCTGGAATTGAACACCAGGCAGAGGTCGTTCCCGTGAGTGAGAATGCGGTCGAGGAACTCATATCCGAACTTGCTGAGCTTCTCCTCGCCCTTGGGATCCCAGAACAGGTTCTTGCCCTCCTGGCTGATGGACACATTGGTGTGCATGCCGCTGCCGTTGACGCCCACCACCGGCTTGGGCAGGAACGACGCGGTCAGGCCCATGTTGCGCGCGACCTGGCGGCAGATCAGCTTGTAGAGCTGGATATGGTCGGCGGCGGCTACCGCTTCGGCGTAGCTATAGTTGATCTCGAACTGCGAGGGCGCAACCTCCGGGTGGTCCTTCTCGTTCTGGAAGCCCATGGCGCGCTGCACTTCGGCGGTGGTATCGATAAAGGTGCGCAGCGGATCGCCCGGCAACGAGTGATAATAGCCGCCCGTATTGACGTACTCGAACTTGCCCGTCTCGTGGTAAATGCGCTCGGCCTCGGGCCCCTTAAACAGGAAGCCCTCGATCTCATTGGCGGCATTGAGAGTGTAGCCGTGCTTCTTGTGCAGGCCGTTGCCAAATACTTTCAGCATGCTGCGGATGTCCGCAGTGTAGGGCTGGCCGTCTTTATCAATGACCTCGCCAAAGACGAGCACCTTGCCGGGTCCGAACACATCCGCCGGTCCCCAGTAGAAGGCAGCCCAGTCAATGCCTAGACGCAGATCGCTCTCCCGCTGCGCGGTGAAGCCGCGGATCGACGAACCGTCAAAGGTCAGGTTGTCGAAGCTCTTCAGCAGGAATTTCTTGTCATAGTCGAGCATGTGCAGACGGCCTTCCAAGTCGCTGAACAGCACGGTCACGGCCTTGATGCGGGGCTCGTCCGTCAGGTACTTCAACCGCTCTTCCTGAATCTTGTTAGGAGCCACGCGGTCCAGGCGCTGCTTCTTCGCCTTCAGGTTCATTTCTTCCAGTTCATCGTAAGGGATCGCCAGAAAATTCCGCAGTTCAGTTGACATGCCTCTCCTTAGTTGCTGCTCAGGAATCAGATTGAATGACCGGGGAACAGAGATAGGCTAACGCGTCCGGCGCAACGAGACAAATAGAAATCGGTTATAGCAGCGATTAGCGGCGTTTATCGTAATGTATTTCCCCGATTTGCATTAGGAACGGTGCAGTTCGACCTGATTCCCAGTGTCTACCGCCGAGACGCCGAGGCCGCCGAGAAAACATAAAACAAGTCTTTCTCTGCGCTCTCGGCGTCTCGGCGGTGAAGCTTCATTTTTTCCATGAAATAATCAAATACGAGGAACTCTACTTGAGCTGCGCGATTTGTGAAGAACGAAAAGAAAAGCGGTTTTGCCCGGCGGTGCACGGGAGAATCTGCCCGCAGTGTTGCGGCGAGCAGCGCGAGGTGACGCTCGACTGCCCCAGCGACTGTCCTTATCTTTTGCAAGCACGACAGCAGGCGCGCGAGCACGCGACAGCAAACCACCAGCGGCGGGGCGAACGGGATGGCGAGACTTGGTTTCCGGATATTGAGATCCCCGAGGTTGAGATCCCCGAGCAGTTTCTCTACGAGCGCGAGGAACTGATCCTGGGACTCAGCTTCGCCCTTGTAAAGAGCGCCCGCGCCGATAGCTCGCTCACCGATCGCGATCTGCTCGCGGCCCTCAGTTCGCTCGGGAAGAGCTACCAGACGCTGGTCAACTCCAGCCTCATCTACGCACCGCCTACTGCGAACGTGGGGCACCAGAGTATCGCTCGCGAAGTTGAGACTATGGTCCGGGAATTTCGCGCAGCTGAGGAGAAACACCTTGGTTACAACCGGCTGCGGGATTCCGACGTGCTGAAGGCGCTGGTATTCATCCTGCGGATGGGCTTGGGACGCACCTCCGGGAGGCCCAAGTCGCGGGCGTTCGTCGATTTCCTCTTTGCGCAGTTTCCCGAAAAGCACTCGGCTATCGCCGGGCCGGAAGAGGCAGGCAGCCGGATCGTGATTCCGTAGGGAAACTCCGATTAAGTCCTGGCTGGCGAGACGGGCTACGCTAAAGGTGCGACCCTCAGCGGCTAAAGCCGCTTGTATAGCGGGTTCTGACGGCATGGCTGAAGCCATGCCCTTTCAAAGCTCTCCGTGAAACTACTTAATCAAAGGTTCCGGACGGTCGAGGGCGGCCGTCGCTACGCGAGCTGTGGAGGCTTCAGAGCCGGCGGACGGTCTGTCCCCGAGGCAGCGCCGCCAGAAGTTCTCGCGCTGTTTTCCCCAGTTCGGGTTGGCGCGCCTCGGGAGCGATCTCGACCAGCGGTTCCAGAACAAACCGCCTCCGGTGCATTGCCGGATGCGGAATCTTCAAGCCCGGCTCATCCAGTACGTAATCCCCAAACAGCACCACGTCGATATCAATCTTGCGCGGACCTTTCTCCGTCATGCGGAGACGTCCCATCGCCGCTTCGACCTGCAACGCGAGCCTGAGCAATTCTCTTGGCGTCTTATCGGTTTCAATCGCCGCCACGCAGTTCAGAAACCAGGGCTGGTCGGGGATGTCCACCGGTTGGGTCTCATACAACGAGGAGACCGCGAGCAAGCGGCCCGCCACATCCAATTGGGCGACCGCCGCGCGCAGGTTGGCGGCACGATCTCCCAGGTTCGATCCCAGCGACAGATAAGCGGTTTCGCGCACCCAGCTAGTTTCGCGGTGAACGGCGGAAGAATCCAGAAAAAACCGATCAAAGCTGCGGATTTTCCGCGGCGACGGAGGCGCGTTCTTCGCCCTAGTACCTTGGCGTGGTACCTAGGTTACTTTCTTAACCTCTCGGGTACCGCTAATATCGATGATGATATGAATCTGGACTCTCTTCTCGTCAGCCGGGACGCCGATTTGCTTGGCGTGCTGCGTCCGGCGTTGGAGAAGATCTCGGTCGATATCGAGGTCTGCACAGGGTCTCCGGCGGGCAACGATATTCTGACGAAGCGTAAGTTCGATGCGGTCATCGTCGACTGTGACGATCTACAGAACGGTTTTGATCTCCTGCGGTCGCTCCGCCAGACGCAAAGCAATGCCAAGTCCGTGGCTTTCGCGGTGGTGAATGGGAAAACAACCACGCAGGAGGCCTTCCAGTCCGGAGCCAACTTCGTGCTGCAGAAGCCGCTGACCCCGCTGCACGCCGCGCGCTGTTTTAATGCGGCTCTCAATTTCATGGTGCGGGAACGGCGCCGGTACTTCCGCCATCCGGTGGAGATTCCGCTGCGAATCAGCCTTCCGCACGACCAGGAACTGACGGCCACTTCGACCAACGTGAGCGAGGGAGGCATGGCCATCCGGGTTCTGGGCGAGTTGCCCAAGGATGCGCGGGCGCAGCTTCGCTTCACGCTTCCCGCCACTAACATTTCGCTCGAACTAAAAGGCGAGGTTGCCTGGGCCGACGGAACCGGCCACGCCGGCGTCCGCTTCGTCGAGGTTCCGCAGAGCTCACAGTATCAGCTTGAAAAATGGTTGACCGACCGCTTGCAGGAAGAAATTCCTGCGCGACTGCAAGGCTACGCGGCGCTGCCCTAACCGATCGTCTTTTCCTCAAATCTCCCACGCCCCGGCATCCAGCTTGTGACTTGCGCCCAGCCCCTGCTGTGGCACTGTAGAGACGCGGCTTGCCGCGTCTCGACGATGATCACACTGGAAGAAAGAATCGCCAAAACCCAGCGCTTGCTGCGCCGACTGGAAGAGGACCAGCCCTATTTACATGTGCGCTTGTCCGCGCTCGGCGCCGAGCACCGGCAGAGCGTGAATGCTTTCGCCGACCGCGTGCGCGCCGAAGCCGAAGCCGAATTGCAGCGCCTGCTGGCAGAACGCGGACTGCCCGGCGAGTGGAACGCGCCTCAGCCCGCCGACTGACTGTAGAGACGGGGTTTGCCCCGTCTTCCCGCCACCGGAGACGCGGCGAGCCGCGTCTCTACCGGAAATTCAACCGGCCGCTAGACGATAAGACTAACTGCCGACGTGAGCTCCGGTACGGCAGTTTCCTCTTGCAGCGTGGTTTCTTCCCAATACGAACGGTCGCGCAAAATGCGCGACACGAGCGCCGTGTGCATGGCATGGCCGGCGCGGTCGGCCACCACCGAACCCAGTATCTGTTTCCCGATCAGCGCCAGGTCGCCGATCAGATCGAGAACTTTGTGGCGCACGAACTCGTCGGGAAAACGCAAGGGCGGGTTCAGCACTTCGTCGCGATTCAGCACGATGGCATTCTCGGTGGATGCCCCGCGGATCAGTCCCTGCTGGCGCATGGCATCGGCTTCATGCAGAAACCCGAAAGTGCGCGCCGGGGCAATCTCTTTCAGATAACTGCCATTCGTCAGCCGCACGCAGAAGCTCTGCTTGCCAATGAGGAGGTGAGGAAAATTGATGGAATAGGAAACCGAATAGCAGTCCGATGGATACACCGCAATGAATTTATCGCCCTCGCGCAGTTCGATCTCGCGCACGATGCGGAGATAAGTGCGCGCTTTGCGCTGTTGCCGAATCCCGGCCCTTTGAATCATCTCGACAAACGGACGGGCGCTGCCGTCCAGCATGGGCAACTCAAGATTGTCCAGTTCGACGATGGCGTTGTCGATGCCGGCGCCGATAAACGCCGAGAGCAGGTGCTCGGTGGTGGAGATGAGCACGCCCTTTTTCATCAAGCTGGTGGCATAACTGACGCGGGCCACGTTGCGTCCGCTGGCTTCGATGGCGAAGCCGTCCAGGTCGGTCCGGTGGAAGACGATTCCGGTTCCGGCGGGCGCGGGCAGAATTCGCAAACTGACTGGAGCGCCGCTATGGAGACCCACTCCCGTGCAAGTTACAGCAGCACGAATTGTTTGCTCGTGTGTCAATGGGGGATGGTGTAAGTCTCTTGCTGTGCATCAGCTTACAGGGAGGGGCCGATTTCTGTATGTGGCAAAACAGCCACACTCCGTGGCTGGAACGACGTGGTATGGGCTAACTTGTTCAGGCAGTTACAGATGTTGTGCCCTGCTGTGCGCGTCTTCATCGGATTGGGCGTTCATGTAGGAGCGCAAAATGGCGTTAATGCGGGTCTGGTAGCCGCTGCCCCTCTTCTTGAGCCATTCCACAACATCATGGTCAACCCGGATCGTCAGGCGGTCCTTTGGCCCCGGCATGGTGAGTTTGGCATTCTTCCAAAACGATTTACCCAGCTTGGGGATATCGGAGTCGTCGATGTCCTCATCGCGCATCTCGCGCAAGCGTCCAAAGTCAGTGTTGCCCTTTGTCCGCGCCCTTGAGCCGGCTCGCGTACTCTTGCCTTTCATTGCGATGTGCCCTCCTTGCTGAAATAAGCCGCCTCCGTTGGCCGCGCATTACGTAGACCACTACGATTTCAATGTCTTCCATGAGGCCGATGGCAAACATGCGGTCTTCCCCATGGCGGCTGTCCATTCTCTCGAGCACCGGCCCGTCAAATATTCGTTGGGCGTCCCGAAAATCGATGTGGTGTTTTGCGAGGTTCGCCTGCCTCTTGCTTTCATCCCACTCGAAAAGCATTCTGCGCCTTTCGTTGGATTGAAGTTCCAGCGTATGTACATTATGTACACACACTCACCGGATTGTCAAGCTGCCCGTGCATCTCGGAGGTTTTATGCGGACCGGGATCATCGCAGTGGCGGAGCATCGCGTGGCGTGAAGCGCAGTCTCACCTTTTCTTCAGCGGCACTTTGGGGTCGTAGGTCACCGCCGCTTCGAAGAGCGAATCCGGCAGCTTCTGGCCGTAGCTGGCGGTGTTGATGAAGCGCTGTTGCGAAGTCTCTCCGTTGTAATAACGGGTAATGGAGTGGGCGGTCCAGATTCCCTGCACCAGCTTGTAATTGTCGTAGACCTCATCTTCCACGTTTTTCTGCTTGTCCTTCGGATCGCGCCACGAATAACTGATCTTGACCGGATAGTGGGTATTCATGTCGAGGTACACGCTCACCGAGTCGTTCTGGCTGTTGAGCAGGGTGACCCCTTCGCATTCCTTCCCGTCCACCACCGACTGCCCATCGTAAAACCAGGCCACGTTCGGATCGCGGATCCACTTGCGGAAGATCCATTCGAGCGAGTGCTCGCGGCGGCGAAGGTAGTTCTGCAAATCCTCCGGCTCCTGCGCCGACGTTCCCTTGTAGGTGGTCTCGTATCCCTTATCGCCGTTGTGAATCAGGACAAGATCGACCTTTTTGGACTTGACGCCGCCGATGTCAATTTGCCCTGGTATGACATGAATGTCTTTCAAGCGGAGGACTTCGAAACGGTCCTTGTCCGGATATTCGATGTAGTAGTTGTAGGGAATGCCGGTGCTGTTGGTGCGCCCGTGATAGAGCGGGTAGTAGCGGCCGGTCTCCTCCTTGTTCTGATACGTGAGATACCAATCCCCGCCCAGGGTCTCGATCGTCTGATCGAGAATCGCCCGCGCCTTGCGGGCGTTGTCGGAGTCGTTGAGGTTGACGGCGGAGGAAGCGGGCGCAGGGTGAGCGGGCGTGGGAGGGGTTTGGGCAGCGCCCAGCGTGCACAGCAGCGAAATGGCAAGAATGCGATACATGGATATTTGGTTAGAAGCGGTCAAGCCGATTTTAGCTGTACCTAGCCCGGCGCGCTGCGCTCGCCCGGACAGCCGAGGGCGGCTGTCCCCACGTGAACCTCCCTACCCCACCAGCACTGCGCCGCCGTTCACGTTGAAAACCTCGCCCGTGATAAATCCCGCGTAGGGCGTGCACAGGAACAGAATCGGCGCGGCGATCTCGTCCGGCGTTCCCACGCGCCCGAGCGGGATGGTGCGAAAAACCTTTTCGCGGGTTGGCGGATCGTTCAGCGCCGCCGCCGACATATCCGTCGCCACCCAGCCCGGCGCGACGCAATTGACATAAATATGGTCGGGCGCCAGTTCCGTCGAGAGCCCTTTGACCATGCTGATCAGCGCGCCTTTCGAGGCCGCGTAGTCGCAGTGGAAAGCCTCGCCGCGCTGGCCGGCCGTCGAACTGATCAGCACGATGTGGCCGCCGCCCTGCTTTTTCATCTGTCCTACAGAATGCTTGACCAGCGAAAACACGCTGTCGAGATTCACGGCGATAGTGCGATGCCATTGTTCATCGGACATGCGATCGATGGGCGCATCCTCGGGCGGCCAGATGCCGTGATTCGCGACCAGAATGTCGAGGCGTCCGAAGGCCGAGATCGCGGACGACACCAGTTGCTGCGCCGCCTCCGTGGTCGAAAGATCGCTTTGCACGGCGCGACAATTTTCCGCGCCACATTCACGCACCAAGTCATCGGCCTGCGCCTTCGCCGCCTGATAATTGAAGACAACTTTCGCGCCCGCCGCCACAAACATCCGCACCGTCGCCGCGCCGATGCCGCGCGATCCGCCGGTGATGAGAGCAACTTTGGAACTGAGGGTCAGATTCATAACGCAGACAAGTATCGCACGGCAGTGGGCAGTGGTCGGTGGCCAGTGGTCGGTAGACCTGCCAAACGCACGCCAAAAAGAAAGGCGGCCATAATCGGCCGCCTGCTTGAAAACTATTCCGTAATCCGCTGGTGGAGATGCCCGTCACTCCACTTGCTTTACGCTGTCGCCGGCCGCTCGCCGCTTTTGGCCGGAGCCCGTTCCGGCTTGATCACCTGCTGCACGCCGTCGTCCGTCTTCGCCGGGAGCGGCTTGATCGGCGGCAGTTCCTGCCCCTCGACCAGCATCTTGATCTCGGAGGCGTCCAGCACTTCGCGTTCAATCAGGGCCTTCGCGATCCGGACCAGCATCTCGCGATTCTCCGAGAGGATTCCCTTCGCCGTAGAGTAGCCCACGCTCACCATTTTCCTGACTTCTTCGTCAATCTGGATGGCGGTAGCTTCGCTGTAGTCGCGGTGTTGCGAGATCTCGCGCCCCAGAAAAATCTGCTCTTCCTTCTTGCCGAAGGTCACCGGCCCCAGGTCGCTCATGCCCCACTCGCACACCATTTTGCGCGCCAGTTCCGTGGCCCGCTCAATGTCGTTGCCCGCGCCGGTCGACATCTGGTTGAGGAAAAGCTCTTCCGCGATACGCCCGCCCATGAGGATGGCAATCTGCGTGTCGAGATAGTTCTTGTAGTAGTTGTGGCGGTCGTCGGTCGGCAGCTGCATGGTCAAGCCGAGCGCCATGCCGCGCGGAATGATGGTGACCTTGTGCACCGGATCGGAATGCGGCAGCAGGGCGGCCACCAGCGCGTGTCCGGCCTCGTGGTAGGCGGTGTTCTTCTTCTCTTCATCGGAGAGCAGAAGCGACTTGCGTTCCACGCCCATCAGCACTTTGTCTTTCGCCACTTCGAAGTCGTACATCAGCACGGCCTTGCGGTTTTGCCGGGCCGCCGCCAAGGCCGCTTCGTTCACCATGTTGGCCAGGTCGGCGCCGGAGAAGCCCGGTGTGCCGCGGGCTAGAACCGACAAATCGACATCGTCCGCCAGAGGAATTTTGCGGGTGTGTACGCGCAGAATTTCTTCCCGTCCGCGAACGTCGGGACGATTCACCACCACCCGCCGGTCGAAACGCCCCGGCCGCAGCAGCGCCGGATCGAGCACATCGGGACGGTTCGTCGCCGCCATCAGGATCACGCCTTCGTTCGATTCGAAGCCGTCCATCTCCACCAGCAGTTGATTCAAAGTCTGCTCGCGCTCGTCGTGTCCACCGCCAAGCCCGGCGCCGCGATGACGTCCGACCGCGTCGATTTCGTCGATGAAGATGATGCAGGGAGCGTTTTTCTTGCCCTGTTCGAACAGGTCGCGCACGCGGCTTGCGCCCACGCCCACGAACATTTCTACAAAGTCCGAGCCGGAGATGGAGAAGAAGGGAACATTCGCTTCGCCCGCCACCGCGCGGGCCAGCAAGGTCTTGCCCGTTCCCGGAGGTCCGACCAGCAGCACGCCCTTCGGAATGCGTCCGCCCAGTTTCTGGAACTTCTGCGCCTCGCGCAGGAACTCGATGATTTCGCGAAGTTCTTCCTTCGCTTCATCCACGCCCGCCACGTCTTTGAACGTGATCTTTTTCTGCTGCATGGAGAGCAGCCGCGCCCGGCTCTTGCCGAACGACAGCGCCTTGTTTCCGCCGGTCTGCATCTGCCGGATCATGAAGAACCAGAGCGCGCCCAGCAGAACCAGCGGCGCCAGATTCAGAATCCAACTGGGCCAGGTGCCGTTGCTGATGTCCTTGAAGCCGTACGGAACACCCTTGTCCGTCAGCTTCTTGTACATGTCGGGATAGTTCGCCGGCACAATGGTGTGAAATGGCGAGTCGTTCTTGAACTTCCCGCGCACTTCCTGTCCGATGAACATCACGTCGTGGACATTGCCCTGATCCACGTCCGACAGAAATTCAGAAAAGCCGATTTCCTTTTCCTTCTGGGCATTGCTGCCGGTTTTCACCACCTGCCAGAGCAGGAAGGCCGAGACCACAATGACCGCCCAGAAAAGTACCGTCTTGATCGTCGAATTCACTCAAAACTCCTCTAAGTGCAGCCCCATCCCTAGCAAAAGAAAGACGCCGCCCCTTCACCTGATATTAGATGCCGGAGGCGGAAGTTCGATTGCGGAAAGCCCGCCACTTTATTTTAGACCCTTTCCAAAGAAAACGGGGAACCAGAAGGAGGTAACAGAAGTCACGCGTGGAAGCGGGGCTGTGCCCCGCTTGGACGGGGCATAACCCCGTCCCCGCACGACACCGAGCGGTGCTCTACATAGTCGCGGCCAGATACGGCAGATTCCGTCCCGTTTGCTCCGGATTTCCCAGTCCATAGCCGCAAAGAAACGCGTCATCCACCAGAAATCCGAAATAATCCGGCTGCAGCGGCACGCGGCGCGCCGACTGGCGATCGAGCAGCGTAGCCAGCTTCACCGAAGCCGCGCCCCGCCCCCGCAGATCGCTCATCAGGAATTCGCTGGTCACTCCCGAGTGCACCAATCCTTCGACCAGCAGCACATGCTTGCCGGCAATCGCCAGCTCGTGGCTGAAAAGAATCTCCAACAGCGGGGATTCGCCCTGCTTCGTCTGCTTGTACCTGGGCTTGATGAAGGCGCAGACGACGGGCACATCGACCGCCCGCACCAGGTCGGCCATGAACAGGAAGCTGTTTTCCAGAATTCCCAGCGCGATCACGGTCTGGCCGCGATAGTCGTCGGAAATCTGGCGTCCCAGTTCGCGGACTCGTTTCTGAATCTGGTCGGCCGAGATCACCTGGCGCAACCCGGCATTCGGCGAAACATTCATAGCGGAAGTGGCGCCTCCGGCACTGTGACTCTAAAGTTGTAACTCTGCAGCGGTAACTCTGACCCAACTGCGACTAATGGCATGTTACATCATGCCCGCGATCTCACGAATCCAAATCGCCCTTAAAGCCGCCGCCGGCGCCCGCCAAGCCGCCGGAACCGGGAACCCCCGCATCCAGACTAGGCCGCAGCCTTCCGCCTCCGCAACCGGCCACAGTTTTTTCTGCGCTCCGGTGGCATGGCGGTCGCTCAACAGCTCCTTCACCTTTCTTTCCGCCGATGTGTACGCTGGCCAGAAGCGATCACCCGCGCGCCAGTTGCGGATCAGAACTTCCTTCGGCATGCGCTCCAGATCCAGCAACTGCCCGCGCTCATCCTGTGGGATATCGCCCGTATCTACCAACCGAGCTTCGATACGAGCGCCCAGTTCAGGAACCTCCACCGTGCCCGGCACCGGCAAAGCGTACTCATAATCCGTGGCCTCGTTGCGCCCATTGAAGGCTTCGGATTCCAACCAAAGCTCCTGCCGTCCGCGCCGAAGGTTCCACCCGGACGGCATCTCGGCTTTTCCGCCTGCTGCTTCGCCTGCCAGCTCCAGCGCCTCCTCGATCCGCCGAAACGAGATACACAAATCGGGCGCATTCACTTCCAGCCATGCCCGCACCAGCCGCCGCTGTGCCGCCAAAGGAAGCGCCAGCAGCGGCCCCAGCGGCAGAGAGGCGGCTTGCCGGGTACTGGGTGCTGGGTACTCGAAACTGGCTGGCCATTGACCACCGCCCCCTGACCACTGCTCCTCTTCGGCGCGCGCGATTTCCGCCAGCTCACCCATGTGTTCGATTGCGGCCTCGCCAAATTCTTCTGCGATGACCGGCAGCAGCCGATGGCGCACGCGATTACGCAGGAAGGCAATATCCCGGTTCGATGAATCCTCGCGCCAGCTCTGGCCCTGCTGGCGCAGAAATTCCTGCAACGTCACGCGCCGGAAGCCCAGCAGCGGCCGCACCAACTCGCCAAACGCGTGCCCCTGATCTTCGAACACAATCCGCGGATGAATGCCCGAAAGTCCGCGAATGCCGGTCCCGCGAAAGATGCGCAGCAGCACTGTCTCCGCCTGATCGTCGAGCGTGTGCGCGGTCGCAATTTTTGTAACCCGGCCCTCCCGTGCCAACTGGCGGAAAAAACCGTAGCGCAGTTCACGCGCCGCCGCCTCGATGCCCGAACTGATGCCGGAACCGATTTCGGAACCTTTTTCCGGCCGATGGCTCCCGTCCACCGGCGCCACGCAAACATGCAGTTCGAGCCCATGCTGCCCCGCCAACTTGGCTACAAACCGCTCGTCCTCGTCCGACTCTTCTCCGCGCAACTTGTGATTGACGTGCGCAACCGACAGCACAGTCCCCAACTCGGCCCGCAACTCCAGCAGCAGGCAAAGCAGAGCCACGGAATCCGCCCCACCCGAAACTGCCACCGCCACGCGGTCTCCCGCCCGAATCGTCCCCTGCTTCCGAATTGTCTTCAACAGCCGCTCCGCCAGTTCGTGCACGGAGAAATGGTACAGCAGTTACCAGTTGTCAGTTGCCAGTTGCCGGCAAACCGTTGCCACCGGCAACTGGGTGCAGGAGCGGCGTCCGAGCGGCGACGACGGTTTGACGCTGTTCCCGTACCCTCCGTATAATTTGAAAGGTCCACACCCTGATCACCACGCTTGCATTCTGCGTGAAGAGAGCCGGGCATTGTACGCGTCTCGCGCGCTCGCTGCGCCGGTTTCAGGTCAAGTTTCAGATCTATGACTGATAGGCTTGGGTTGCGATCAGTTTGGTTGAGCCCAGCAAGCTGGAAGCTTCCAGCATTCCTAAAAATCCGAAGGAGTTCAAAGGATCCAAATGATTGGCATGTTAACGACTAGCAAGTTTGGGATTAAGAAGTTTGTGGGCGTCACCCTGGCCGTGGTGTTCAGCCTGTCTTTTTTCGCTCTGGCCCAAACCAACCCGGCTGCTGGCGCTCCCGCGGCTGCGGCTGCCGGCACGCCTGATTCTCCCTCCGCGGCTGCGGCGTTGGCGGCCAAGGCTACGGGCACCAAAGCCGGCACCATCAACATCGAACAGGCGATCTTCGCCTCCAACGAAGGACGCAAAGAGTTCGACGCGCTCGCCAAGAAGTTTGAACCGAAGCAGAACGAACTGAAGGGCTTGGCCGACGAAATCGACAGCCTCAAGAAGCAGCTCAATGCCCAGCAGGATAAGTTGAATGACGAATCGCGCGACAAGCTGGTGAAGCAGGTCGAGACCAAGCAGAAGAGTTTCGATCGCGCCACCCAGGACGCACAGGAAGATTTCCAGAACCAGCAGGGCGAGATCGGGAACAAAATTCTCACCAAGATGGCTCCGCTCATCGTGAAGTACGCCAGCGAAAACGGCTACGGCATAATCCTGGATACATCTCAGCAGTGGCCGCGCGGCCCGGTGATCTGGTACGGACCGGCCGTGGACATCACGCAACCGATCGTGGAAGCCTACAACGTTCAATCCGGCGTGCCGGCGCCCGCTGCGGGTAGCACGCCTGCCAAGCCCGTACGACCGGCGTCGTCCCCCGCCAGCAAACCGGCTGCGCCCGCGAGCACTCCGCCGAAAAAGTAGCGACACCGCTCGGGCGGTTTCGGTTCCAAATTTATTTCTTAAGACCGCGTGCAGACGCGGTCTTTTTTTCGCAAGCGCTCCGGTGGAGAACCGGGGTCCCCGCCCGGCTGGATCCTTCGGCTTCGCTCAGGACAGGCTCGCGAGACGCCCGTTGCTCCACTGTATGACCCATCGCGCCGGATCAAATCGCCGGCCGCAGGTGTCTGTAGGCATAACGGGATCCCGTTCCGGAGGACACACAATGTCTGCAAACATGTCTGGAACGACATCTGGAACTATGTTCAGTACACTCGAAAGCACCTGGGACGAGTCCGCCCGTCGCGGATGGACCACGCTCGCATCCTTCACCATGCAAGCCTTTGCCCTGAGTTTGCTATTCGCCATCTCGTTGATCTGGATGGAGCGGCCACCGCAGGTGCGTTGGCTGCAGCTCACCGCGCCCGCAGCGTTCACACCGCCCGCAGCAGAACAGCCGGCGGGCGGGCATCATCCCGCCGCTGCGGTCAGCAACCCGCGCCCGGGAGAGATCGTCGCGCCGCGATCGATCCCCCGCCAGATCGCAGCCAGCGACGACAGCGACTCTGTTCCGGCAGCGCCAGATTTCGTATCCATCGGCACGGGACCGGGTCGCGGACCCGGCGTTGGCGTTCCGCATAGCATCGGGGACGGCATCCCCGTCGTGATTCCGGCGCACCCTGCCGTGGTCAAGCCCCTGGTTGTATCGCATTTGGCGGAGGCCAACCTCCTTCACAAGGTGCAGCCGAGTTATCCGGCACTGGCGCGCCAGGCGCACGTTCAGGGCACGGTCGAGTTGCGGGCGATCATCAGCAAGGCCGGGACGATCGAGAATCTGGTCGTGGTCCGTGGACACCCGATGCTGGCCGCAGCCGCGATCGATGCGGTCCGGCAATGGCGCTACCGCCCTTACCTGCTGAACAACGAGCCCATCGAAGTGGAGACGGAGATCACGGTGAACTTCGCGTTGTCGGGCAGTTAGCGGAGCTGCGTCGTTCGCTGTCCGCTTTTCGAGGCCCGCGATGGGCAAAGGACAAGTGAATAGCGAACGACGGCGGCGAGTACGCTCCGGTGGTGGGACGCGTCTCGATGGACTTGACCATCGTTGACATCAGCCACATTCGCGGCGTCGCAGTGGGAGATGAAGTCGTCTTGATCGGACGAGACAGGGGCAAGAGCGTGGACGCGGCAGAGTTGGCGCGTTTGTGCGAAAGCGTGCCCAACGAAATTCTCTGCGGCTTGTCGCAGAGAGTGCCGCGAGTGCAGCGATTAGCGATTCGCTCTCACTTCTTAGCCGGAGCGGTTTGCGCTTCGGTCCTGCTGAGCTTCCATATAGCGACGAAGGACGGCGTTGATGGTTGTCTGGTAACCCTTCCCGTGCCGCCGAAAAAAAGCGAGAATGTCGGGATCGAGGCGCAGAGTGATCTGCCGCTTGTTCCCGGGCCAGCGAATGGCGTGACGGAAAAACTCGTCATCGAGCGCGGGCACGTCGGAGTAATCGATCTTCGAATCGGGCAGCGAATCAATCCTCTTCCAGTTCGTTTGCGATCGTTTCTTCGAAGAGTTTGCGTTCATGACGGTTCGCCTTTCTCAGTGAAATGATCCGAATGCAATCGTCTCTGCGCTCGGCAAAAACAACCACCGCTGTCCTGCCATTCGTTACGCCGATGCCGATCCACCGGTTTTCGCCATAGTCTTCGCGCGTATCAGGCTGGACCAGCATGGGGCCGTCGAACATCGGGACGGCATCGGCCAGGTCGAAGCCGTGCTTACGCAGATTGATCTCGTTTTTGCGGCCATCCCACTCGACTTTCATTATAACTCCAAATGTAGCTACAGTACATTCCTAATCTTGTTGGAGTGCCGAAGCCTGGCCCTTCCTTTCGCGCGGCTGCATTCGCGTTCCAGGCAGCCTGCGATGCCGTTGGCTGTTGGATCACACGTCTTTCGCCAGCGAGTTTGCTATAAATGTTTTATACTCATGCCCTCGCGCTACGCGCAATGGATGTACGACTGGGAGACCCGGCTCACCTCGGTCGACAATAACCGAGTGGTGCGTCCGCTGGACTGGGGGCTGGATTGGACCGAGAGCTGGCCCGGTCGCAACGGCGGTCCCGCCAGCCCGGGCGCGCGCGATCTGCTGGAGTATTTCTCGCGTTTCAACGACCGCATCATTCAAGCGAGCGACGATTTTTATTCTTACCGGAAGCCCACGGATTTCCGCTTGGAACGCCGCGAAGTTCAGGTGTTCAGCACGCGCGAAGTGCCCGACCCGCGCCTCGAAGAAAAAGTTCGCGGCACTCATGCGGAGTTTTTGCGTTTCACCTCGCCGGTCGGAACGCCTTTCCCCGAAAACAATCTGGCGAACGCGCGCTGGTTCCCGGCACGCGGACGCCGAGCGGTTGTTTTGCTTCCGCACTGGAATTCCGATGCGATTTCCTACACCAGCCTGTGCCGGGTGCTGAACTGGATGGGGATCGCGGTGCTGCGGCTGTCCATGCCGTATCACGACATTCGCCGTCCAGCGGAGATCGATCGCGCCGACTATGCCGTTTCCGCCAACATTGGTCGCACCCTCGATTCGGTGCGCCAGGGCGTGATCGATGTGCGCTGCTGTCTCGACTGGCTGGAGTCACAGGGTTACAACCGGCTTGGCATCGTCGGCACCAGCCTCGGATCGTGCTACGCGTTTCTCGCTACCGCGCACGATCCGCGGATTCAGGTGGCTGCGTTCAATCACGCCTCGACTTATTTTGCCGACGTGGTGTGGCACGGCCAGTCCACGCGCCACATCCGCGAGGGCCTCGAAACGGCCATCGATCTGGAGGATCTGCGGCAGGTGTGGCGCGCCGCCAGTCCAATCGTCTACTTCGATAAGTTTTCACGCTGGCCGCGCCGCTCGCTCATTATCTATGGCAAGTACGACATGACCTTTCTGCCGGAATTTTCCGAGCAGGTGGTCGAGGAATTCGCGAAGCACAAACTGGATCACAAAGTAGTCGTACTGCCCTGCGGGCATTACACCATGGGGGAGACGCCGTACAAATACATGGATGGGTGGCAGTTGGTTAGTTTTCTAAGGACGGCGTTCGACTGAAGAGCGCGTGAACTCCTGCTGTCAACATAGTCGGCTGATTTCAGATCGGCCCGTTGCCCCTTCAAGGCCGTCCACTGCGTTACTATAGGCCTAGCGGGGTGAGCATGGCGCAGATGACAACGGAAGTTTGCAAGTTGTTGGAGCAGGCCTTGTCGCTCTCAGTGGAGGAACAGGAAGCATTGGCGGAGTCCCTGATTTCCAACCTCGGGGGCAAGGTCGACGAGGGCGTTCAACAGGCTTGGGAGGCGGAGATCGGAAAGCGCATCGCGGAACTGGACTCGGGCAAAGTGAAGACCGTTTCCTGGTCGGAAGTCCGCAGGCGCAATTTGGCGAAGTTACCCGATGCCCGCTGATTCGGTGGAGTTTCACGAGGAAGCCACTGCCGAATATGACGCGGCGTTTGATTGGTACCTGGAACAGAGCCCGGATGCCGCGCTCAAGTTTGACGCTGAAGTGGATCGGGCACTGGCACACATCCTGCAAGCTCCTCAACGATGGACAGCCGGCCCATTTTCCACGCGCAGGTTTTTGCTCAAGCAATTCCCTTTTATCGTGATTTACCGCCAACTCCCGTCTGCACACATTCAGATCGTGGCGATCGCCCATGCCAGCCGAAGACCCGGATATTGGATGGGCCGAGTTTAGTCCGCCGGGTTTCGAGGAGGAATTAGGTTTGAAGCTTCGCGTTTGCATCGCCGTGTTTTTCGCAGTGTTTCTGGCTGCCGGCGCGACCTCTTCCATTCTCGAGATGACACCGCCCATCAGCGGACTCGCACTCGCGGATCTGCGGGATACGTTCGAAGAAATTCACAACGGGCATCGGCATGAGGCAATCGACATTATGGAGCCGAGAGGGACACCCGTGCATGCCGTCGTATCTGGAACCATCCGCAAACTGTTCCTCAGCAAACCGGGCGGCTACACGATATACGAGTTCGATGAAACCGGAGTGTACTGCTATTACTACGCGCACTTGGACAGCTACGCGAAAGGGTTGCGGGAGGGAATGCGGGTCGAGCGTGGGGAGGTCATCGGTTTTGTGGGTTCGACAGGAAATGCGGATGAGCGCACGCCGCACTTGCATTTTGAAATCCACGAGTTGGGGCCGGAAAAGTTGTGGTGGCAGGGGAAGGCCGTAAATCCATATCCTGTCCTGGTAGACGCGGTGAAGCGCGGGAAATAGCAATCGCGCCGGCGGGAAACCTACCCGATCCGGCCGCCACGATCGACGATCCCAGAGCGGTCGGAGCTTCGCTTCCCCATTACTCCTCGAATACGACTGGGGTCCCATCCTTGACCAGGTCGGCGACCCTGGTGGCGTCCCAGTTTGTCATCCGCACGCACCCGTGAGACTGGGAATGACCGATCTCCCCCGGTTCAGGCGTGCCGTGTATCCCGTAGTGCGGCACGTTGATCCCAATCCAGACAACACCCACCGGATTGTTCGGACCCGCTGCAATCTTCACCTTGGCATCTGCTTGATCGGCGTCCCAGAACAAGTCGGGGTTGTAGTTGTAGGTTGGATTTCGCACCACCGAAGTGACCACCCAATTCCCGAAGGGGAGCGCGTCGTGCTCGCTGCCGCTCGTCACCGGGGCGTAAAAGATGACCTGACCTTCCCCGTCATACACCATCAGGACCGATGCCTTCTTCGAGACAACGACCTTGTTCCCAGCCTGGGCCGGCACGCGTTTGGCGCCTACGCCCGTGGCCGGCGCCGCTTCTTCGGCGCCCAGCACATTGGGGACACGGATCTCCTCTCCCGCAGTGAAACGGGCGCGCGGATTCAGGCGCTTGAGCAGCGCCGGTGCCGAGTGGAATTTCTCGCCGAGCTCTTCCAACACGGATGTGTAGTAAAGGCCCGGTAGTTTCGACTGCTCCGTCGCGTCTTCCGGAATCGTCTCAACAAACGGCCCCGCTGCGTCTTCCGCGGTGATCGTATAGGGCATGATCGGTTGAACCGCACCCGCGCCGAGCGCCTGGAGCAGCGCCTTGCGGCTCCGCGCGCCGGGACCAAGACCAAGCCCGCGCGCCGCCTTGAACGCCGCCAGGGCCTCGCGGCTGTTCCTCCCCCCCTTCCCGTCGATCTCACCCGGCGAGAAGTCGGCTCGATCGAGGAGCACCTGCATTGCAAGCTCTGTAGGCCCCACGGACCGGGCTGATGGAGCCGGGCGTTTGCCTGCGATCGAGGCAGACGGGCCAAGAAGAATCGCCGCGCTTGCAACGAAACACGACAGGGTCTTGAATGTGAATGTCATAGGGCCTCCGGGAGCGACAACGTGACTCGCTACGGGTCATAACCTTGAGAACCAAGCAACCCAAAGTTATCAGGCCGCTATCTGGCGTGTCTGTTCAACACCGCTCACCTCAGGCAGAACGATGGAAGGTCGAGGCCGCCGCGTAGATACGCCCGATCACAAGGTCTTCGTGCTCCCCTGCGGGGCATTTCACCATGGGCGAAGCGCCATACAAATACAATGGACGGCTGGCAGCTGGTGGGTTTTTCTGCGGACGGCGTTTGATTAGTTGGGGCTAACCCACCCCAGCCACGCCCATCCCACAATCAACGTCATCACGGTAATCGGCAGCCCCACGCGGAAATAATCCCAGAACCTGATCTTCACGTCCGGCTTGGCGCTCTCGACCACAATAATGTTCGCCACGCTTCCCGTGATCGTCAGATTCCCCGCCAGCGTCGAAGCCATCGCCAGCACCAGCCACGCCGTATGCGGATTCGTAAAGTTCGGTACCAGCGACTTCAAGAGCATTACCGCTGGTACATTGCTCACCAGATTGCTCAGCAACGACACCGCAACCGTGAAGACACCCAGATTGTGGAGATTCCAACGCTCTGCGATCCGCAGAAACTCCCCGACAATTCCGGCATTTTGCGCTCCGCCCACAATCAAGAAGAGCCCGACAAAAAACACCAGAAGACCCCAGTCCACTTCCTCGTACATCTTTCGCGGCTCCAGCGTGCGGGTAATCAGCAACACTGCCGCGCCCAGAGCCGCTGCCATCGCTGGCGGCACACCTGCAAAAAACCCGATCAGAACTGCGGTTACCACAATCGCCGGTTTCGTCAACCGCGAAAGATCGAGCGGTGGCAGTGGAATCCCGTCGTCCACCAATTCCGCGTGCTTCACCTTACGCACAAGCATCCAGTGCAGCACCATCCAATCCAGGAACAAACCCACCGCCGCCACCGGCCCAAGATGCAGGAGGAAGTCACGATAAGAGATGTGGGAAAAAGACCCGATCAGCATGTTCTGCGGATTCCCCGTGATACTCGCCACGCTGCCAATATTCGATGCCGTCGCCACCGCCAACAGATACGGCAAGGGTTCCAGCCGCAGCCGGCGCGTGATGCTCAGCACAAACGGCACCATCACCAGGCATACAATATCGTTCACGAAAAATGCGGAAAGCACTCCCGACGTAAAAACTACCGCAGGCAACAGTCGCGACGGCTTCAGCCGCCGCAGCACCATCTCCGCATTCCACTCGAAGAATCCCACCAGATGAAGATTGCCGACGATCAGCATCATCGAGAACAACAGCACCAGCGTGGGGAAATCGATGAACCGCAGCGCGTCGGCCTGCTGCACAATCCGGAACGCCACCATGCCCACAGCGCCGATAATCGCCGCGCCCGCACGGTCAATTTTTAGCCCGGGAAATTTTCCCAGCGCAAAGACGAGATAGCTCGCCAGAAAGATGGCGTAAGCGGCCAGAGTTTGAACGTCAAAAACTGTAGTCGGCGAGAGATGAACCATGTAGTTCGCAACCGCCCCGTGGAGGCGCAAGTCATGGTAGCAGAACGGATTTAAACGATCCGCTGTCGCCTAGTGTTGTGTCCCGCAAGTTCGCAGCGGGAAGGGCACGACTTCAGTCGTGCCGTAAGTCATTGGAAGTGTGTTGCGCTTTAGCGCCTGAGGTGAGCCTTTCGCACTGCGAATGACTTCTTCCGCAGCCCTTAGGGAGAAATGCGGACACCGGAGGTCTGACATCGGGTAATGCTTTTATTTACAATGACATGGTTAAATAAAGATTAATCTTGATTTATCAGGATTAAGAAGATAAGATGGGAGTCGAACAGGAACGCAGGGATCATGCCAGCCACGACGACCAAGAAGTTCACCCCTGAAATCGACGCCCAGCTCTACGATGAATTTGTTGCCGTTGCCGAACGTAATGGGCAAACGAAGCGGCATGTTCTCGAAGAGGCGCTCAGGTTCTACCTGCACAATGTGGTTCCGTCCCAGCATCTGGTCCGGCCGGAAGTGATGGACGCCTTCGAGCAGTCGGTGGCTCGCAACCGTGACCTATTGCAGCGTCTCGCAAAGTAAGCGACCAAATGGCGGACTACCTCACGGTGGCGGAAGTCTACCGGATGCAGCACCGATTGATCGAGCTATTCGGCGGTATGCATGGCGTTCGCGATAAGGGCGCGGTCGAGGCCGCCGTTTTTCGTCCGCAAACCGGTTATTACAACTCCATCGAAGAAGAAGCGGCAGCACTGATGGAGTCGCTCGGCAACAACCACGGATTCCTGGATGGCAATAAGCGCATCGCTTTCACCGCCGCCGATGTCCTCTTGCGGCGCAATGGCTTCTACATCGAGGTCGAAGGCCTGGATGGATATTCATTCATATACGGCTCAATGGACCGGCACGAATTTCGCTTTGCCCAAATCCTCGACTGGATTCGTCAGCACATCAAGCCCGTCGTTTGATCAACTCGTAGTCGACTCGCTCGCAGCCTCACGCGGACAAGAGGGTCCGCGCCACAGTAAAATAGCTTGCGGTACCCAACTATGAAAAATTACGCCATGTCCCGCCCGCTCTATGAAGTTGATCCTGAGATTTCGAACGCTATCGATAACGAAGTCCGCCGCCAGCATGAAGGGCTGGAGCTGATCGCTTCGGAAAACTTCGTCAGCGAGGCTGTGCTTGAAGCCGCCGGCTCCGTGTTCACCAACAAGTACGCGGAAGGCTATCCCGGCAAGCGGTATTACGGCGGGTGCGAGTTTACCGACGTGGTCGAAAATCTGGCGCGCGAGCGGGTCAAGAAACTTTTTGGCGCCGAACATGCCAACGTGCAGCCGCACTCGGGATCGCAGGCCAATCAAGCGGCTTACGCGGCGGTGCTCCAGCCCGGCGACACGATTCTGGGTTTGAATCTGGCCCACGGCGGGCACCTCACGCATGGGCATCCTCTGAATTTCTCCGGCAAGACATACAAGATAGTTCCGTACGGTGTGACCAGGGAAACGGAGACGATTGATTACGACGACCTGGAGAGGATCGCTACTGAGGCGCGCCCGAAGCTGATTATTGGCGGCGGCAGCGCTTATCCGCGGATCATCGACTTCGCTCGCATGCGTCAGATTGCGGATAAAGTTGGCGCGCTCTACCTGGTGGATATGGCGCACTTCGCGGGACTGGTGGCGGGAGGAGCGCATCCTTCGCCGGTACCGCACGCGCACATCGTGACTTCGACCACGCATAAGACGCTGCGCGGGCCGCGCGCGGGCATGATCCTGAGCAAGCAGGAATTCGCCAAGGAAATCGATAAGACGGTTTTCCCCGGAATCCAGGGAGGGCCGCTGGTACACATTATCGCGGCCAAGGCGGTGTGCTTCCTCGAGGCGTCGCAACCGAGTTTCCGCGACTATGCGCGGCAGATCGTGGCCAATGCGAAGGTGCTGGCCGAGACGCTGGCGGCCGATGGCTATCGCATTGTCTCCGGTGGAACGGACACGCACCTCATGCTGGTGGACGTGTTCGCTAAGGGCATGCTGGGGAGCGAGGCGGAGAAAGCTCTCGGCGAGGCCGGCATTACGGTCAACAAGAACGCGATTCCGTTTGATGTGAATCCTCCGATGAAGCCGAGCGGCATTCGCATTGGCACTCCGGCGGTGACTACGCGCGGCATGAAGGAAGCGGAGATGCGGCAGATCTCGCACTGGATCGCAGAGGCGCTCGATCACCGGGCCGACGCCGCGGTGCTCGCAAAAATCCGCAAGCAGGTGCTGGGGATGGCGGAGGAGTTTCCCTTGTACGCCGAGCGCCGGGCCAGGGCACAGGCGGAAGTCAGGGCCTAGACTTTAGGAATTCTCATCCCGCGCCGCAAGAGATAACAGAATCTGGCGAATTGAGAGTTACAGAGCGGGCTCTCAGTTGCGCCTCTGTCTGCCAGCCGCGCTCCTCTGTCACAAATGGGGAGTGATGGGTATCACCTCGGGGCGACTCCTTCCCGCGTCATGATTGCTTAGAAAAACTCAGGCCGTGGAATCATGCGAGGTTTTTCTTGGCGATCTTAGTATCGGGCGGAGCAGGCTACATTGGCAGTCATGCGGCGCGCGCGCTGCGGCGTTCCGGCTATGAGGTTGTGCTCTATGACAATCTCTCCACCGGGTTCCGCCGCCTGGCGCGCGGCTTCGAACTGGTGGAGGGCGACATCGCCGACGAAGCCAGGCTCCGGCCCGTGCTCGCGCGGGTCGACGCGGTGATGCACTTTGCCGCCCACGCCTACGTGGGAGAGTCGGTCGAGAACCCGCGCAAGTATTTCCGGAACAACGTGCTCGGAGCGCTCAGCCTGCTGAACTCCGCGCTGGACGCCGGTATTCGCCGTTTCGTGTTTTCCTCCAGTTGCGCCGTGTATGGCATCCCCGAGCAGATTCCGATCGCCGAGCGGACGCCGCGGGAGCCGGTGAATCCCTATGGCGCATCGAAACTTTTTTTTGAGAACGCGCTCCAGGCCTACAGCCGCGCTTATGGACTACGCTCGGTGAGCCTGCGTTATTTCAACGCTGCGGGAGCCGAATACAGTGAAAACGACGCCGGCGAGATTGGCGAGATGCACGACCCGGAAACTCACCTGATTCCACTGGCGCTTGCCGCCTCCACCGCGAACGGACCCGAGTTGCTCGTCTACGGGTCCGACTACCCGACTCCGGATGGCACCTGCGTTCGCGACTACATTCACGTGAACGATCTCGCCGATGCGCACGTCCGGGCGTTGCAACACCTGGAAGAAGACGGCGACTCGCTGGCTATCAATCTGGGAACAGGCCGGGGACATTCCGTTCTCGAAGTTATCCAGGCAGCGGAAAACGCCAGTGGACGGCCGGTCCGGCGAAAGATCGGACCGCGGCGTCCGGGCGATCCTCCGGTGCTGGTGGCCGACCCGGCGAAAGCTCAAAGGGTGCTGGGATGGACGGCTCAGCGCAATCTCGCGGACATTGTCGCGAGTGCTTGGAGTTGGAGGCAGAAATTTGTAATGGGTAATTTGTAATGGGTAATTTGAAAGGCTATCCATTAGGAGAGATGGCCGTTTTGAAATTACAAATTACAAATTGCCAATTACAAATCCTGACCCATGGCTTTCCTTATCCGTTCCCAGGTCATGTCCAGCGCCTCGGGCATCACTCTGGTCTCGCCGATTACGCTGATGAAATTGGCGTCCGCGACCCAGCGCGGCAGAATGTGCATGTGGATGTGCCCGGCCACGCCAGCGCCCGCGGCTTTTCCGATATTCATGCCGAGATTGATGCCGTCGGGCCGATAGAGCGCACGTAAAACCGCCTCCATCCGCTGGGTCAGAACCATCATCTCGTGGGCGGCATCGGCGGGGAGATTGCGCAACTCGTCCAGGTGCGCGTAGGGCACGACCATGACATGCCCATTGGTGTATGGATAGGTATTGAGAATGACGTAGCAATGCGCGCCTCGGTGGACGATGCGGGCCTGCTGGTCGCTTTCTTTGGGAGCATTGCAGAAGATACAGCCCGGCGCTTGGTCGGCGGCGGTGACATAGGCGTAACGCCACGGAGTCCAGAGATAATCCATGGGGGGAGGGTAGCAGAAATAGGCTGCGAGCTGCGAGCTACGAGCCAAAAACCGCGGGAAACGGTGCGCTCGAGGCTCGGGGCTCGAAGCTCGTAGCTCCCCGCCAGTGTGACAACCCTGTAAATTCTTAGGCCATTGGCCGGAATCGCGTTTGACACTGTTCCAAAGCGGTTGCTATAGTCGGAGAGTCCCTATTGGACGCGGTTTCGAACCAGCTGGAATTGTCCCAGGGTCGTCCGCCAGGTCGGCCTCAACGCAACCTAATGACCACGCCAGCAGTCCGCTACGCCACGTCCCGCACGAGTTGCGCACAAACGTGCGCGACACCGAGGCTATGAACTTGTTCGACGACAGCACCGCCCGCAATCCTGAATCCAATCTTGAAACCATGACACCTGCACACGACACCCACACCGGCGGCTCGGCCGTACTAGACGCTCCCGAGCACGCACAACCTTCGCCCGCGGAACTAACGTCCGCCCCTGGTTCTCCTCAGCACGACGTTCCGGAAAATCAAGCTCCTCAGAGTGACACTCAGGAAATTTCCGCCCCGGAATTTGCCGCGGCTCCGAGCGACGTTCCGGGAAATAACGCTCCCCGGAATGACACCCCGGAAATTTCCGCCCCCGAATTTGCCGCGGCTGCGAGCGACGATTTCGCTGCCGCGCTCCACAGCTTCGAGACCGAAACCGAAGAGGCGGTCGGCGACGACCACGTAATCAAAGGCACGGTGGTGAAACTGACCGCGACCCACGTCGTGGTCGATATCGGGGCGAAATCCGAAGGCATGGCGCCGATTGCGGAAATTCTCGATCACGAGGGCAAGCCCAAGTTCCAGCCCGGCGACGAGATCGACGTGATGCGCGAGAAGGGCGAGACCGAAGAAGGCTACGTCAACCTCTCGCACCTGAAGGCGCAGCGGCTGCGCTCGTGGGACGAGATCGAGCGCGCCTACAACGAAAAGAAGCCGATCAAGGGCGTCGTCGTGGAACGCATCAAGGGCGGCCTGACCCTCGACATTCATGGCGCGCGCGCCTTCCTGCCCGGCTCGCAAGTGGACCTGCGTCCGATCCGCAATCTGGATGGCATGAAGGGCCAGACGATGGAAGTCGCCATCATCAAGCTCAACAAGAAGCGCGGCAACATCGTGGTCTCGCGCAAACAGCTTCTGGAAGAAGAGCAGAACGAGAAGCGCGGCAAGACGCTGGAGCATCTGGAAGAAGGCAGCGTCCTCACCGGCATCGTCAAGAACCTGACCGAGTATGGGGCGTTTGTCGATATGGGCGGAATTGACGGCCTGCTGCACATCACCGACATGTCGTGGGGACGGCTGACGCACCCGCGCGACCTGGTCAACGTCGGCGATCAGATTCAAGTGAAGGTGCTGAAGTACGACAAAGACAAGCAGCGCGTCTCGCTCGGCTTCAAACAGCTCACGCCCGATCCGTGGCTGGATGCGGAGCACCGCTATCCCGTGGGCGCGCACGTCCACGGACGCGTGATCAGCGTCACCGATTACGGAGCCTTTGTCGAACTCGAGCAGGGCATTGAAGGACTGGTCCACGTGAGCGAAATGACGTGGTCGAAACGGATGAAGCATCCGTCGAAGCTGGTCAACGTGAACGACGAAGTGGATTGCGTGGTCCTGAGCGTGAACCCGACCGAGCGCCGCATTTCGCTGGGCATGCGGCAACTCGCGTCCAACCCATGGGATACGCTGCACGACAAATATCCGGTGGGAGCGACGGTCGAGGGACGGGTGCGCAATCTGACCGAGTTTGGCGCCTTCATTGAAATCGAGGACGGAATCGACGGCCTGGTGCACGTCAGCAACCTGAGTTGGACCACCCGTGTGAAGCATCCTTCCGAGGTGTTGAAGAAGGGCGACAAGGTCAAGGCCGTCATCCTGGCCATTGAACCGGACAAGCGCCGCCTTTCGCTGGGCGTGAAGCAGATGCAGCCCGACATTTGGGATTCGTTCTTCGCGCAGCATCGCGTCGGCGACATCTTGCATGGCAAGATCCTGCGCGTGGCGAACTTCGGAGCATTTGTCGAGATTGCCGAAGGCATCGAAGGCCTGTGCCACAACTCGGAAGCCGTCGATGGGAACGGACAGCCGATGCATCTCGAACCCGGCAGCGAGTTCGAGTTCAAGATCATCAAGATGAATCAGGAAGAGAAAAAAGTCGGCCTGAGCATCAAGGCGGTCGGCGAAGAAGCGTCGCGGCAGGAAGTCGAGTCCTACAAGCACCCGGCCTCCTTCCTCAACCAGCACCACCATCGGCGATTTGATCTCGTGGAAACGGGCCGGTGGGGATAGCAACTAGCTTCTGCGCACGAACATCGGTGAATTTAAGGCCATCGCCAGCGGTGGCCTTTTTCTTGGCCTAGAGCGAATCCGGCTTTGTGCCCTGCTCGCGTAGGGACGGCGGCCCTCGGCCGTCAAGCCGAGCGCAGCTCGGCAGTTGCCCGCGGCCACAGCGACTCTGGATTCGCCATAACTATGAAGTGCCTTGTCCCCGAGCCAGTAAGCGGCTCACTTCCACTGCCTGCCGCTCCTGCTCGTTCACCCGGAACATCTGCCGCGGCTGCAGTTTCATCAGCCACGCCAGGAAGACTTCGGGAAGCTGCGCGATACGCGTGTTGTAGGTGTTGACGTCATCGTTGAAAAACTCGCGGCGGTCGGCGATTCGCTCCTCCAGTTCGGAGATGCGATTCTGCAGCGCCAGGAAATTCTGGTCGGCCTTGAGCTGGGGATAGCGCTCCGCCACCATAAAAAAAGATCGTAGAGCGCTCGTCAGCAGCCAGTCTGCCTGAGCTTTCTGCAGAATGCTGGATGCGTTGATTGAAGCCGCGCGCGCCTGCGTCACCGCCTCCAGCGTCTGCCGCTCATGGTCCATGTAGCCCTTGACGCAGGCCACCAGGTTGGGAATCTCGTCGTGGCGCTGCTTAAGCAAAACGTCGATGTTGGCCCAGGCACGGCCGATTTCGTTTTGCAGGCGCACCAGTGCGTTGTACACGATGACCGCATAGATTGCGGCGCCCGTAACCAGCAGAACGATCGCGGCGGCGGTAAAAACCGGCATGACGTTTTCGCGTGAAACAGCTCGAATGTAGCGGAAGGGGCGGTCGCAGGCAAGTTACCCCCGAGAGCAGCGGGCAGCCCTCTGCCAACCGATAGTAATGCGGTGATCTGACCCACACGTGCGTAGCCAGACGGAGGCGGAAGGACCTATTTGGTGTTGATTTTCAAACTGATGTAAACCTGCGAGCGATCGTCGAATTGGCTGACCGTTTTGGTGCCGCTCTTGCGGTTATTGTACTGCGCATAGACTTCGTAATCGATGCTGGGCTGAAGCGCCGGAAAACGGAAGGTGCCGTCCGCGCCAACGATATAGGTTTTCACCGTGCGGGTGTGAGTGTTGGTCAGATAGACGACCGCGTTCGGCAAAGGGTTCTCGCCGCTGTCCAGCACCTTGCCGGTGAGCAGGCGGGTCTTATCTTCCTTCGAAGAGCGGCCAAACTGCGGCGCCGGAGCGGCCAGCACCCAGGTCGAGAAGACCGATACCGACAACATGACCAGCAGCGAAGCCGCCGCCGCAATCCCAATCCCAATTCCAAAAATCGCTTTCTTCATGAGCATTCCATTGCCGCCGATTGTCCAACCACGCGGCGGCCACTACCAGTCTAAATGAAGACCGATGTCGGAACGCTCGTCAGCGTCGATATGCACGGTTACCTCGGGACCAGGCTTCAACTTCTTGCCCGAAGGCAGCTTGTAGTCCTTCACGTCCGCCCAAACGATGTAGTCGGCCTTGCCGGCGGGCAACCGCTGGGCGAACTCGCCGATGTGATTGGAATAGAGCTCCCAGCGAGCTTTTTTCTCGTCGGCCCGCCTGATTTTCACCCTGACCCCGTAGAGCGGGTGCCCGTCGGGGTCCCAGACCGTTCCGAAGATTAGAGCGTAAGGCTTCGGCCTCTCGCTGCCGCTACCCCGCGCGCTCACCGGGGCCAGCAGACACGCCAGGAACAAGACTGACGCAGCCATCGCTGCCGAGCGCCGGAACACGCGGATATGCTCAGAATTCTTCAGGAATCCTCGTCCTCGTCCTCTTCTTCGGTGGCTTCCTCATCCTCATCTTCTTCGATCTCGTCCTCGCCCACGACCTTCAGTTCAATGGGATTCACTGTAACCACCTCGAAGTCCGTGCCGCACTCCGGGCAGGAGACGACCGCGCCCTCATCGACCTCATCTTCATCGATGTCGAGATCCGTCTCGCATTCAGGACAGTACACCATGTTTTCCTCCACGTTCGGGGTACCCTGTTAATATTTAGTTTCTTCGAGAGGAAAAGGTCAAGTGGCTAATCAAAAAAAATCTGAAATCGCCGAGTTTCCCAGTTCCGGTTACCCCTCCACAGGTCTTGCGGCAGCCGTGCTGGTTGCTCTGGCGCTGGCGTTTTGCGCTCCTCTGTGCCTGGCACAGGAAATGTCGCAGGAACGTGGCCCGGCGCCGCGCTTGGCATCCGACCCGCACGCCGACTCGCACATTGCCGAAGTGCTCCAACAAGTTTCGGCAGACCACATCCGGCAGACGATCGAGAAGCTGGTCAGCTTCCAGAACCGCTCCACGATTTCCGCGCAGGACGAGGAATCCATCAAAGCGGGCAAGGGAATCGGAGCGGCGCGGGAGTGGATCAAAGCGGAGTTTGAGCGCTATTCGAAAGAATGCGGCGGCTGCCTGGAGGTGAAAACCGACACTTTCATCGAGCAGCCCGGCGACCGCATCCCGAAGCCGACGGAAATCACCAATGTTTATGCGGTGCTGCGCGGAACCGATCCCCAGCAGGCGAATCGCGTCGTGCTGGTGACCGGCCATTACGATTCGCGAAACAGCGATACTTTTAACGGAACCGACCCGGCGCCGGGAGCGAATGACGATGGCAGCGGCACGGCGGTGAGCCTGGAGTGCGCCCGCGTTTTGAGCAAAGCTTCCCTGGGCAAGACCTCCCCTGGCAAGGCGGGATTCCCCGCGACGATCATTTTTCTGACGGTTGCGGGAGAAGAGCAGGGCCTGAACGGCAGCAAACACTTCGCCCAGATGGCCAAACAGCAGGGATGGAAACTCGAAGCCGTCTTGAACAATGACATTGTGGGGGGCAACCTCGGTCCGGAACAGGATGCGAGCGTGGTGCGCGTGTTTTCCGAAGGGCTGCCGGCGGCGGCGAGCGAGGCTGAAATCAAGCGCATTCGAATGCTCGGCGGAGAGAGCGATTCAAGTTCGCGCGAGCTTGCCCGCTACATCGCCGACGTCGGGCGCTCGTACCATGCCGGAGTCAAGCCGCTTCTGATCTTCCGGCTGGACCGCTTCCTGCGCGGAGGCGACCACAACGCTTTCAATCAGCAAGGCTTCGCCGCCGTGCGGTTCACCGAATTCCGCGAAGATTTCAACCATCAACATCAGAACGTTCGCCAGGATGACGCCAACGGTATCGAATATGGAGACCTGCCGAAATTTGTGGACTTCGACTATGTGGCGCACGTGGCGCGGCTGAACGCGGCGACGCTGGCCTCGCTGGCCTCGGCTCCAGCGCCGCCGGCAGGCGTGAAAATGCTGATCAACAACCTGGAAAACGACACGACTTTAACGTGGGAACCTTCGGCGGGCGCAGCTGCCTACGAGGTGGTCTGGCGCTCGACGAACGCGGCCGATTGGGAGTACGCCCAAGCCGTCGGCAACGGTACACGTGCAACCCTGAAGGTTTCGAAGGATAATGTGATATTCGGTGTGAGGGCGTAGATGCGGCGGGACATCGCAGTCTGCCGGTTGTGCCTGAGCCGGAAAAATGAGGACAAGGTTTCAAGGTTTCAGAGTTTCAAGGTTTCAGAGTTTCAAGGTTTCAGAGTCAAGAGCTGATCGGCGTTCGGTTTTGTCCTTGAAACCTTGAAACCCTGAAACTTTGAAACTTGGCACTTAAATGAGTCGCGGACAAACCATCTCGTTCAGCTTCCCCCCATTTGCAGGATGGGTGAGGCGCATCATCCTGACTTGCACCGGGATCTACCTCTTTCAGAAGGTGATGGAGAATTTTGCCCCGGACGCTTTCCTTCTGATGCGGGAGTGGCTGGCGCTGATCCCGGTGGCCGTGATGCACGGCAAAGTGTGGCAGTTGTTCACGTACTCATTGCTGCACGCCAGCTTCGGGCACTTGTTTTTCAATATGCTCACGCTCTGGTTTATCGGCGCGTATCTGGAACGCGACTGGGGGCCGCGACGATTCATCGAGTGCTACACGTTCTGCGTGGTGGGCGCCGCCTTGGTCACCATTGCTGTCTCCTATACCCATTTCCTTGGGATGGATCCGCGAACCGGGACGGTGGGCGCGTCGGGCGGAATTTTCGGACTGCTGATGGCCTTTGGGATTCTTTATGCCGATCAGGAAATGTTCCTGTTCCCGCTGCCGTTCTCGATCAAGGCCAAATACCTGGTCGGCATTTGGGTCATCGTCGCGATCATTGCGGTGTTTGAGCCATCGGGCGGAATCGCGGTTTTTGCTCATCTCGGCGGATTGCTCTTCGGCTTCCTGTGGGTGAAGTTCCTGCCTTCTCGCGGACTGGGCTATGCGACGTCCGAGCGTTATTTCGGCGTGCGGAATTCCTACTACCGCTGGAAGCGGCGGCGCGCGGCGAGAAAGTTCGAAGTCTACATGAAGGATCACGACCGCAAAGTCACCTTCGACGAGCACGGAAACTACGTACCCCCCGACGATAACGATAAAACGAATGGCGGATCGAAATCGGGCTGGGTGAATTAGGACATTGCTCGTGTAGCGCGGACACTCCTGTCCGCGTGCGGCTAGCGATTTAGTGCGGATTTATCGTTGCTGTATCCTGCCCGCGTAGGGACAGACGCCTTCGTCTGTCCAAGCCGAGCGCAGTTTCGGCAGTTGCCTGCGGCCACAGCAACTTTGGATTCGCTACAGCTGTATGCACGCGGACAAGAGTGTCCGCGCCACACGGTCTAACTAAACATCTCTTCAAATCTGGCCAAGACGCTTGCAGGAAGTTCCTCCGCCTGCGCCTTCCCCTTGAAACCCAAGTCGTGACCCGCGCCTTCCACTTTCATTAACTCGGTTTTGGCCGGGACTAGCTGCAAGGCTTTGGTCATCTCTTCGACGCTTCCGAAGGGGTCGCGCGTTCCCTGCACGAACAGGCTGGGAGTCCGCAGACCAGGCAGGTGCTGGATGCGGAGTTGCTCCGGTTTGCGGGGCGGGTGCAAAGGGTAGGAGAGCAACAGCAGGCCCGAGACCAGATCTGGTTCGGCAGCGCAAAGCATCGTTGACTGGCGTCCACCGTAGGAGTGGCCGCCGAGAAAAATTCGGCCCGCGACATTCTTACGCAAAACAGCAACCGCGTTGCCGAGACCCGCGCGATCGCGTTCCGCATTGCCCGGAAACGGCGGGCCGGTTCGCCGCTCCTGGCGGAAGGGCAGGTCACAGCGCAGAACCACGTAGCCATGTCCGGCAAAAGTTTCGCCGAGCGCCACCAGCAGAGGAGCAGTGCAATCCGAGCCCGCGCCGTGAGTCAGGATCAGCGCGTCGCCGTTTGGCACATCTGGAGTGTGCAGCCAACCTCGTACTGCGGGATCGAGCGAATGATCGGAAAATGTGATCGCCGGCGGCATCGCGTCACTCATTCACTGAGCTTCGGTGCCTACCGGCGGAGGCGGAACCTTCGTAAGACAGCGCGGAAAAAGCATGGCATTGAATTCGGCGCCTATCAGCACCACCAGCGAGATCAGGTACATCCACGATAGCAATGCGATACCCAGACCGAGCGAACCGTAGATCACGCTGTAATCGACGTAGTGTTGCAAATACCATCCAAATAACGCGGTGGCGATCAGCCACATGGCGGTGGCAAGAACCGCTCCCGGCAAGACGCTGTGCCAGGGTTGCGTGCGGGGCACCGCGTTGTGATAGATAAGCTGGATCACGGCGATGCTGGTCAGGATCGCAATGGCCCAGCGGATCGCGCCCCACGCCAACAGAATCAGAGGTCCGAACTCACGCCCCAGGTGGAACAAAATCCGCGTTTCAATGCGGCTGCCGAAGGCAACCAGGATGGTGGAGAAAGTCATCGGCACACCCGCCATCAAAACCAGGGAAATCGCAATCGCGCGCTCCTTGACTAACCCCCAGGTCTTGGGAAGCTGGTAGGCGCGGCGGAAACCATCCATCCAGGAAATGATGACGCCGGTCGCGCTCCAAACCGTCAACAAGGAAGTGGTGATGAGCAGGCCAACCGGCCGGTCCGTATTGCTTCTCAGGTAGGCGAGTACAGTGGAGGTGCCAGCGGGCAAGATGGTGCCCAGGGCGTAGGAGATCTCGCGAGCGTAGACTTGGCCGCGGTTAAGCGTGGCGAGAACCGAGCCGAGCACCAGTAAGGCCGGGAAAAAAGTGAAGATGGAGGAATAGGCCGCGCCCTTAGCGGTCGCGAACGCATCGTGCTCGAAGGCGCGCCAGATCGATAAGCGGAACAGGCGCCAGAAGCGCCCCAGAGCCGGGGCCAACACCAGTCCACCAGGAATCGGTTCCGGCGTGGGGTTGCGATCCTGAGGCTGCCCGGTGTGGCGCTGTGGTTCCAGTGCTAAAGACATTGGTTTCAGAAAAACGTCATTCCGAAAACGTCGTTCAAGATCACTCAAAAAACGCCGCTTAAAAAACGCCCTTCCAGAAAACGCCACCAAGAAAATGAGGGGCGACTCGCGTCGCCCCTTGCCTGGATTCGTGCCGTCTTACTCCGCGGCGAGTTCTTCGGTCTCGCCTTCGTGGCGCATGAGTTCGAGCGCGCGCTCGGCATCTTCGTAGGCTTGCGAGACTTCCTCCTGCACCTTGCTCGCGGCCTCTTCCATTTCCGGAGAGAGACGCACGTTGCGGTAATATTCCATGCCGGTGCCGGCGGGAATCAAGCGGCCCACGATCACGTTCTCCTTCAAGCCGCGCAGATGATCGACCGCTCCCTGAATCGAAGCTTCGGTCAGCACGCGCGTGGTCTCCTGGAAGGAGGCCGCGGAAATAAACGAATCGGTGGAGAGCGACGCCTTGGTGATTCCGAGCAGCAACGGACGCCCGGTGGCCGGTTTGCCGCCCTGCGCGATGGCCCGCTCGTTCTCCTCGTGGAAGCGGAACTTGTCCACTTGCTGTTCGAGGAGGAACTGGGTATCGCCCACATCTTCGACCTTCACCCAGCGCATCATCTGGCGGACGATCACTTCGATGTGCTTGTCCGAAATGTTCACGCCCTGCAACCGGTAGACTTCCTGGATTTCATTCACCAGGTAAGCCTGCAGTTCCTTCTCACCGAGCACGGCCAGAATGTCGTGCGGGTTGAGCGGCCCGTCCATCAGCGGTTCACCCGCCTTGACGCGCTCGCCTTCCTGCACGTTGATGTGGACGCCGCGCGGAACGGAATACTCCTTCTCCGTGCCGTTATCGGCTGCCACGTAGAGTTTGCGCTGTCCCTTGGCCACTTCGCCGAAGCGCACCACGCCATCGATTTCGCTGATGACGGCGGTCTCGCGCGGCTTGCGGGCCTCGAACAATTCCACCACGCGCGGCAGACCGCCCGTGATGTCCTTGGTCTTGGTGGTTTCGCGCGGGATCTTGGCCAGCACGTCGCCCGGAAACACCGTGTCTCCATCCTGCACCATGAGGTGAGCGCGCGAAGGCATCAGGTAGCGCTTGCTCGCCTTGCCCTTGATGACGATGGCCGGCTGGCGCTTCTCGTCGGGCGAATCCGCCACCACGTGACGCGACAGTCCGGTGACTTCATCGACTTCTTCATGCAGCGTGATGCCTTCCTGCAAGTCCTTGAACTGCGCCGTGCCGCCAATTTCGGTGAGGATCGCAAACGTGTACGGGTCCCACTCGACCAGAGCCTGGCCAAGCAGCACCGGGCCGCCTTCGGTGACCTTGACCTTGGCGCCATACACCACCGCATAGCGCTCGCGTTCGCGGCCCTTTTCATCCACGATCGCAATCGAGCCCTGGCGATTCATCACCACCAGATCGCCCGTCTTGGACTTCACCGTCTGCAAATTGATGAAGCGCACGATGCCGTTACTCTTGGCATCGAGGCGCGACTGTTCCGAAACTCGCGACGCCGTGCCTCCGATGTGGAAGGTGCGCATGGTGAGCTGCGTTCCAGGTTCGCCAATGGACTGCGCCGCGATCACGCCGGTGGCCTCGCCCAGTTCGACCAGGCGCCCGGAAGCCAGATTGCGTCCGTAGCACATGACGCAAACGCCGCGCCTCGACTCGCAGGTGAGCACCGAGCGAATCTTTACCCGCTCGATACCGGCAGCCTGAATCGCGCCCGCCAGATCTTCGGTGATCTCCTGGTTGATGTCGACCACGACCTGGCCTTCGTAGTCTTTGATCTTCTCGAGCGACACGCGGCCCACGATGCGGTCGCGCAGCGGCTCGATAATCTCGCCGGCCTCGACGATACCGGAGACGAAAATTCCGTCCACGGTGCCGCAGTCGTATTCGCTGATGATCACGTCCTGCGCCACGTCGACCAGACGGCGCGTCAGGTATCCGGAGTCGGCGGTCTTCAACGCCGTATCGGCCAAACCCTTGCGGGCGCCGTGCGTCGAGATGAAGTATTCGAGCACCGTCAACCCTTCACGGAAGTTCGCCGTGATTGGCGTCTCGATAATTTCACCCGTCGGTTTCGCCATCAGTCCGCGCATTCCGGAGAGCTGACGGATCTGCTGTTTCGATCCGCGAGCGCCGGAATCGGCCATGACGTAAATCGGGTTGAGCTGGCCTTCTTTATCCCGCCGCTGCATCTGGCCAAACATTTCATCGGCAACTTTTTCCGTGATGGCCGACCAGATTTCGATGACCTTGTTGTAGCGTTCGCCGTTGGTGATGGCGCCGTCCAGGTATTGTTGCTGGACCGCGATCACCAGTTTGTCGGCGTCTTTCACCAGGGTCTTCTTGTTGTCCGGGATGACCATGTCATCGATGCCGATCGACAGGCCGGCGCGCGTGGCATACTTGAAGCCGAGCGACTTGATCTCGTCGAGCATCTTGACGGTGACTTCGAGGCCGAACCGCAGATAGCAGTAATTGACCAACTGGCCGATGCCCTTCTTCTTGAGCAGGCCGTTGATGTAAGGCATGCTCAAGTTGACGCCGGGCACTGCCTTGGGCAAATGGTCGTTCAGAATGGCGCGGCCGACGGTCGTGTTCAGGAACTCGCGCTTAATGTGCACGGGCTCCGTATGGTTCACATCCTGATCGTCGTACGCCTGCGTCAGGTCGATGACCTCGCCGGTGTAGCGCAGGCGAATCGGGGTGAGCGTTTCCACTTCGCCCATTTCGAGCGCGATCACGACTTCGTCAATGTTGGCGAAAGAACGGCCTTCACCCTTCGCACCCGGTTTCGCTTTCGTCAGATAGTAGAGACCGAGCACCATGTCCTGTGTGGGCACGGTGATGGGCTGGCCGGATGCCGGCGACAGGATGTTGTGCGAAGACAGCATCAGAACGCTGGCTTCCACCTGCGCCTCGGGCGAAAGCGGAATGTGCACCGCCATCTGGTCGCCGTCGAAGTCGGCGTTGAACGCGGTGCAGACCAGCGGGTGGATCTTGATCGCCTTGCCTTCCACCAGCACCGGCTCGAAAGCCTGAATGCCCAGGCGATGGAGCGTGGGCGCGCGGTTCAGCATGACTGGATGGTCCTTGATGACCTCTTCCAGAATGTCCCAGACGATCGGGTCCTGCTGCTCCACCATTTCTTTCGCCTGCTTGATGGTGGTGCAGTTTCCCGTCTGTTCCAGCCGGTGATAGATGAACGGCTTGAACAACTCGAGCGCCATCTTCTTCGGCAATCCGCACTGGTGCAGCTTGAGTTCGGGACCGACCACGATGACCGAACGTCCGGAGTAGTCCACGCGCTTGCCGAGCAGGTTCTGGCGGAAGCGTCCCTGCTTGCCCTTCAGCGTGTCGGAGAGCGACTTCAGCGGCCGGTTGTTGGCGCCACGCAGAACGCGCCCACGGCGTCCGTTGTCGAACAGAGCGTCGACCGCTTCCTGCAGCATGCGCTTCTCGTTGCGCACGATGACTTCGGGAGCGTGCAGGTCCATCAGCTTCTTCAACCGGTTGTTGCGGTTGATGACGCGCCGGTAAAGGTCGTTCAGATCGGAAGTGGCGAAGCGTCCGCCATCCAGAGGAACCAGCGGGCGCAGCTCGGGTGGAATCACCGGCAGCACGTCCAGGATCATCCATTGCGGCTTGTTGCCGCTCTTGCGGAAGGCCTCGACCACTTTCAGCCGCTTGGCATACTTCAGGCGCTTCTGCAGCGAGGTTTCGTTCTTCATCTTCTCGCGCAGTTCGGCCGCCAGCGAATCGACTTCAATGCGCTTCAGAAGTTCCTTGATCGCTTCCGCGCCCATCATGGCCTTGAAGCCGGCGGGGCGATATTGCTGGTCGAGTTCGCGATACTTCGCTTCGTCCTTGATGACTTCGCGCTCTTTCACCGGGGAGTCGCCGGGATCGACGACCACATAGGCCTCGAAGTACAGAATCGCTTCCAGATCGCGCAGGGAAATGTCGAGCAGATGCCCGATGCGGCTGGGCAGTCCCTTGAAGAACCATACGTGCGAACAGGGCGAAGCCAGTTCGATGTGCCCCAGGCGCTCGCGGCGGACTTTTGACAGCGTGACTTCCACGCCGCACTTGTCGCAGATCACTCCGCGATGCTTCATGCGCTTGTACTTGCCGCAGAGGCATTCCCAGTCGGTGACCGGGCCGAAAATGCGCGCGCAGAACAAGCCATCGCGCTCCGGCTTGAAGGTGCGGTAGTTGATGGTTTCCGGCTTGGTCACTTCCCCATGCGACCAGCTCCGGATTTTTTCCGGGGACGCCAGGCTGATGCGAATGGCGTCGAAGTCAGCCACGGGATTTGCCATATCGAACGGGCTCGAACGAAACATGTTCCTCCGCTTTCCTGTGGCTGTACGCCGCCGCTCGCGGCTCTCAAGAACAGTCGCTAGTCGTTGGTCGTTAGTCGCTAGCGAATTCTATTGACCCGCAGGCGCGAGAGCAGAGGACCGCGCGGTCTTTTGCTTAAAATCTCAAAATCCGGCCTGTCAGTCGCGAACGACCATCGCACTAACGACCAACGACGACTGCCACTAATCCGCTGCTACGGCCACCGGCTTCTTCTCCGTGGCCTTGATCAATTCCACATCCAGGCAAAGTGCCTGCAATTCGCGAATCAGCACGTTGAACGACTCGGGCACGCCCGGCTCCATCGCGGCCTCGCCTTTGACGATGGCCTCGTAGATTTTGGTGCGTCCGTACACGTCGTCCGACTTCGCGGTCAGCAATTCCTGCAGGATGAACGCCGCGCCATATGCTTCGAGCGCCCACACTTCCATTTCTCCGAAGCGCTGGCCTCCGAACTGCGCCTTGCCACCCAGCGGTTGCTGCGTGATCAGCGAGTACGGCCCGATGGAACGCGCGTGAATCTTGTCGTCCACCAGGTGCGACAGCTTCAACATGTAGATATAGCCCACCGTGACCGGCAGTTCGAACTTCTCGCCCGTCATGCCGTCGCGCAGCGTGGTCTTGCCCGACGTGGGCAGTCCAGCGCTCGTCAGCAACGCCTTGATTTCCGTCTCGCGGGCGCCGTCGAATACGGCCGATCCCATAAACACACCATTCTTAAGGGTCGGAGCCACCGCTTCGAGTTCGTCTTCACTCATGTCGCCGATGGTGTCGGCCAGCACGGTGTCCTTGAACAAAGCTTTGAGATCGCGGCGGATGGCTTCGGCGCGAGTGTTCTGCTTCAGCAACTCCGCGATCTTCAGGCCCAGCTCATGACCCGCCCATCCGAGGTGGGTTTCAAGAATCTGTCCCACGTTCATACGGCTGGGGACGCCGAGCGGGTTCAGAACGATCTCGACTGGCGTTCCATCTTCGAGGTATGGCATGTCCTCTTCCGGCAGAATGCGCGCGATCACGCCCTTGTTCCCGTGGCGTCCGGCCATCTTGTCGCCGACGCTCAACTTGCGCTTCATGGCGATGTACACCTTGACCAGCTTGATCACGCCCGGCGGCAGTTCATCGCCCTTGGTCAGCTTCTCTTTCTTTTCGTTGACGATCTTCTTGAGCACGTCGATCTGGCGCGAGGTCATTTCCTCGATCTCGTCGATCTGCTCGTTCACCCGCGGATCCTTGTCGGCGTACTTGATCCGCTTCAGGTTGCGGGTCGAGATGCGCTCGATCGCATCGCGGTCCAGAATCGCGTCCTTGGTCAGCAACCGCTTGTTGGTGCGCTCGTCGTGCAGATCGGCTTGCACTTCCTTGCCGCCCAGCAGGCCTTCCAGGCGCTTCAGGCGCTCATCGGTCAGAATTCGAATCTCGTCCGAAAGGTTCTTTTCGAGTTTCGCGATCTGGTTGCCTTCGATCGCCTTGGCGCGCTCGTCCTTCTCCTGGCCTTTGCGCGAGAAGATCTTCACGTCCACCACGATGCCTTCGATTCCCGGCGGGCAGTAGAGCGAAGCGTCGCGCACGTCGCCGGCCTTTTCGCCGAAGATCGCGCGCAGCAGTTTCTCTTCCGGCGTGAGCTGCGTCTCACCCTTCGGCGTAACTTTGCCGACGATGATGTCACCCTGCTTGATGCCGGCGCCGATGCGGATCACACCCGCTTCGTCCAGATTTCGCAGCGTCGATTCGCTCACGTTCGGAATGTCGCGCGTCACTTCCTCGGGACCCAGCTTCGTGTCGCGGGCTTCGAGTTCGAACTCTTCGATGTGAACCGAGGTGTAGTAATCCTCTTTCACCATCTTTTCCGAAACCAGAATCGCGTCTTCGAAGTTGTAGCCGCGCCACGGCATGAACGCGACCAGCACGTTGCGTCCCAGCGCCAACTCGCCAAAGTCGGTGCACGGACCGTCGGCAATCACTTGCCCCTTCACCACCCGCTGGCCTTTCTTCACGATCGGCTTCTGGTTGATGCAGGTGTTCTGGTTCGAGCGCTTGAACTTGGTGAGCTGATAAATGTCGCTGCCCACTTCGCGCGAAAGCTGCATCGGATGATGCTCGCCTTCGACGCGAACGATGATGCGTTCGGAATCGACCGAATCGATGATTCCGTTGCGGCGCGCCAGCACCACCGCGCCCGAATCGCGCGCGGTAACGCCTTCCATCCCCGTCCCCACAATTGGAGCCTGCGCCCGCAGCAGCGGCACCGACTGACGTTGCATGTTCGCGCCCATCAGCGCGCGGTTGGCGTCGTCGTGTTCGAGGAACGGCACCAGCGAGGCGGCCACCGAAACCAGTTGCTTCGGACTGACGTCCACGTAGTCCACTTCGTCGCGGTTCACCAGCACGAAGTTGCCCGCCTTGCGCGCGTTGACCAGTTCGCCGGCGATGCGCCCCTTTTCGTCCAGTTCGATGTTGGCCTGTGCAATGGTGTGTCGGTCTTCTTCCCACGCCGAGAGATAGAACGAAAACGGCTCGACCTCGACCGGCTTCTTGCGCCGTTCCTTCAGATCGGCGTTGACCTTTTCCATCTCGCTTTTCTCGGCATAGTCGCCGACTTTGAAGTTGCTGTCACCGGCATTGACCACGATGACATAGTCCACCACACGCGAGTTCTTCACCTTGCGATACGGCGACTCGATGAAGCCGTAGTCATTAATGCGCGCAAAGCAGCTCAACGACGAGATCAATCCGATGTTCGGACCTTCCGGCGTTTCAATCGGGCAAATACGCCCGTAGTGCGTCGGGTGGACGTCGCGAACTTCAAATCCCGCGCGTTCGCGCGACAACCCGCCCGGCCCCAGGGCCGACAGACGCCGCTTGTGCGTGATTTCCGACAGCGGGTTTGTCTGATCCATGAACTGCGACAGCTGCGAGGATCCGAAAAATTCGCGGATCGCGGCCATCACTGGCTTAGCGTTGACCAGGTCGTGCGGCATGGCCGTCGACATTTCCTGGTACACGCTCATTTTTTCCTTGATGGCGCGTTCCATGCGGACCAGGCCGATGCGGAACTGGTTTTCCAGCAACTCGCCCACCGCTCGCACGCGGCGATTGCCCAGGTGATCGATGTCGTCCACCGCGCCGATGTTCTTGCGCAGCTTGAGCAGATACTTGATGGTCGCGTAAAAATCGTTGGGATCAAGCGTGCGCTGTTCCAGGCTGGTCGCTTCCTGGTTTTCGAACAACTTGATGTTGAACTTCAGCCGGCCCACACGCGAGAAGTCATACTTGCGCGGATCGAAGAACATGCCCTGGAACAATGCCGTCGCCGTATCCAGCGTTGGCGGATCGCCCGGCCGCAGCTTGCGATAAATCTCGATCAGAGCTTCCGAGGGACTCGTGATCGAATCGCGGCGCAGCGTCTGGCTGATCACCGTGCCCACATCGTCGCGCTCCGGGAAGAATACGCTCAGTTCGATCACGCCCGATTCCAGAATCTTGGCCACCTTGTCGGCCGTGATTTCGGAGTTGGCTTCGAGCAGCACTTCACCGGTCGTGGTGTCGACAATGTCGCTGGCCGCCCACGCGCCTTCGAGGTCGGTGGTGTCCACTTCGATTTCGCTGACCTTCGCCTTCTGAATTTCCTTCAGAATCGCGGCGGTGATCTTGCGGCCGGAGTGCGCAACTTCGTCGCCCGACTTCGACTTGATGCTGTGCGCCAGCTTCATGCCCAGCAGATTCGTGGGCTTTTCGCTCGCCGCATCCAGCGTCCAGAACAGCTTCTTGTCGCGGACAACCAGGCGGTCCGTGGTGTAGAAAGTCTTCAGAATGTCTTCGCCGGAACGCAGGCCCAGCGCGCGCAGGAAAATCGTGCCCAGAAACTTGCGCTTGCGGTCGATGCGCACGTAGAGAACGTTCTTCTGGTCGTATTCGAACTCCACCCACGAACCGCGGTAGGGAATGATCTTTCCCAAAAAGTAAGTGCGGTTGGCCGCCGTCTCGAAGAACACTCCGGGAGAGCGGTGCAACTGGCTGACGATGACGCGCTCGGTTCCATTGATGATGAAGGTGCCGTTCTGCGTCATCAGCGGGACGTCGCCGAAGAAAACTTCCTGCTCCTTGATGTCGCGGATGGAACGGTTGCCCGCCTCATCCTTATCCCAGATGGTGAGCCGCATCGTCACTTTGAGCGGCGCCGAGTAGGTCATGCCGCGCTCTTCGCATTCGGCCACGTCGTATTTCAGCTGCAACCCGACCGGATCGCCGCACTTGTTGCAGAAGTCGGGAGTGTTCGCATTGTAGGTGCCGCACTTGTGGCAGAGAACTTCTCCGGGATGAAACGGGTCCGTGATCACCGTCGATCCGCAATTCTTACAAGTCGTGCGCAAGTGATGGAGGCCCTTCAAATGGCCGCACTTGCATTCCCAGTTGCCAATCGCGAAGTCCACAAACTCAAGCTGGGAAACATTGCGGAAGTCGGTAATCGGAAACACCGACTGAAACACTGCCTGCAGCCCGCCGTCTTCGCGCTCGCTGGGCAGTTTGTCCATCTGCAGGAAGCGGTCATAGGATCGCTTCTGAACCTCGATCAGGTTCGGGATCTGGATGGTCGCTGGAATTTTGGAGAAATCGAAACGTCTGCGGTGTATATTGTGCTTTGTCATGCTCAGGAACTCCTGCTTTCAGGCAGCCTGGGGCTGCAGTACAAGCGGAATGAGGGCGCAAAAAGTGGCGCCAAGATACTACTAACGAGCGGTGTACGCAGAAAAAAGACGCAGGCCCCCGCGAGGACATGCCTGTCCGCGGGCGCCGCTTGCGACGCTTACTCTTGAATAACTTGTAAAATTCCGCGCCAGTTCAAAGGCCTGTTCCGTCCCGCCGCCCGCGGGACCGGCTGCCATACTTTTATTCCAGCGACCCGGTTCCGTTCCGCTTCCTGGGTCTATTTGGAGGATGCGGGTCGCCGTCGCCTCGCAGTGAAGCCAGGATAAGCGGGTTATTTATTAGATATTAACACCACTCCCCAGGATTCAGCTAGTGTTCGGTCAAATAATTGCAGGCGGGCCGTGTGCTGACGCGCTTAGCCCCGTCTAGCGGGCGCTGAGCCCCGCCTCCACACACCGCCCCGCGCTGCCAAGACTTATTTGACTTCGACAGTTGCGCCCGCTTCGGTGAACTTCTTCCTGATGGTCTCGGCTTCGTCCTTCGAAACGCCTTCTTTTATGCTCTTCGGAGCGCCGTCCACCAGGTCTTTTGCCTCTTTCAGACCGAGGCTGGTGACCTCGCGTACTGCCTTGATTACGTTGATCTTATTGGCTCCGACTTCTTTCAGAACGACCGTGAACTCGGTCTTTTCTTCAACCGGGGCAGCCGCGCCCGCCGCTGCGCCGCCGGCAACCATCACCGGAGCCGCTGCCGCCGCCGAAACGCCCAGACGCGATTCCAGTTTCTTCACCAGCTCTGCCGCTTCCAGCAACGACAGGCCAACGATTGACTCTTCCAACTGCTGTAGATCCGCCATGTGAATCTCTCCACTTTTATGTAAGATTTGCGATTTCGCTATCGTTCGGCCAGGTTTCCAGTGCGACCAGGTCCGTCAATTCCAGCGCCAGACAACGCCCGAATTTCAGACCGCGCCACCCCGAGCTTTGCGACAGCTAAATCTTTTTTCGAGCAGCAATGCTGCTCAGAAAATTTTGCAATTTTGTAATCGGGTAATTTGGTAATTTGAAACCCGCGCCGCCGGTTTTCAAATTACAAAATTTCAAAATTACCCAATTACCAAATCGAGCTCTACGCTTCTTTGAACTTTTTCTCCTGCACGCCCTGGCTCACCACCACCGCCAGGTTCCGTCCGACCGCATTCATCGCCGTCACCAGACGCTGCGACGGAGCGTTCAACAGGAACAGCAGCTTCGAATAAAGCTCTTCCTTCGACGGCATGGTCGCCAGCGACTCGATCTCTTTGACCGTAATCGCGCGGCCTTCGACCACTCCGGCCTTGAAGCTGAATTCCGGATGCTCCTTGGCATACTTCGCCAGCGCCTTCGCCAGCGCCACCGGATCGCCTTCGGTGTAGGCGATCGAGGTCACACCCTGAAGGTTCTTCAGCGCTCCCTCGACCTTGGTGCCCTTGCCGGCGCGCTCGGCCAAAGTGTTCTTCACCACGCGATACTTCGCTCCGGTCGGACGCAATGCCTTGCGCAATTCGAAGTCCTGCGCCACCGTCAGCTTGGAATAGGTGGCCACGATCATGCTCGAAGCGTGCTTCAGTTCGCCACCGAGTTTTTCAACCTGCGCTATTTTCTTTGCTCTGAGTAACCGCCATGTTCAAACCCTTTCACATAAGTCGTTGGTCGCTTGTCGTCGGTCGTTCGGATCGTCGGGTGCCTTCCAGGCTCACCGAACGACGAACGACCATCGACGAACGACGATCTATGCCTTCGCCGCGACCTCGATCGGCGTCGTGTCCACCGCGATGCCCGGCCCCATGCTCGAACTCAGATAGCAGGCCTTAATGTACTTGCCCTTGGCGACCGAAGGCTTGGCCTTGATCACACTCGAGATCAGAGTGGTCGCGTTATCGATCAGCTTGTCGGGCGTGAAGGAGATCTTCCCTACCGGCACGTGCACCAGCGCCGTCTTGTCGGTACGGAACTCGACCTTGCCGGCCTTGACTTCCTGCACCGCGCGCGCCACATCCATGGTGACCGTACCCGTCTTCGGATTCGGCATCAGACCCTTCGGTCCGAGAATCTTGCCCAGACGGCCCACCGATTTCATCATGTCGGGCGTGGCAATCAGCGCGTCGAAGTCGGTCCAGTTTTCTTTCGTGATCTTCTCGACCATGTCTTCGCCGCCGACGAAATCCGCGCCCGCCGCCTCGGCCTCGCGAACCTTTTCGCCGCTCGCGATCACCAGAACTTTTTTCGACTTGCCCAGTCCGTGCGGAAGCACGACCGTGCCCCGCACCATCTGGTCGGCATGCTTCGGATCGACGCCCAGCCGCAACGTCACTTCGACCGTCTCGTCGAACTTTGCGTATTTCACTTTCTGCAGAAGTGGAACCGCGTCCTGCAGCGTATAAGGCCGCGGCTCAACCGCCTTCCGCGCCTTCTCGATGTTCTTTCCCGACTTCTTCATTTTCACCTCAGTCTCCCACCGCCGCTTCGCTGTTAAGAAGAGCCGTGGTGTTTGTGACACTCTTTGATGGAGCGCCGGGCGTCCTCGCCCGGCTGGACGGGCGAGACGCCCGTCCCTCCACGATCAAAATCTATCCCACCACTTCAATCCCCATCGACCGCGCCGTGCCGCGCACGCTCTTGATGGCGGCATCGACCGAGGCGGCGTTCAGGTCCGGCATCTTCTGCTTCGCAATGTCCTCGACCTGCTTCAGCGTCACCTTGCCGACCTTATCTTTGTTGGGCGCGCCCGACCCCTTGGCGATGCCGGCCGCGCGCTTCAGCAATATCGATGCCGGCGGCGTCTTGGTAATAAACGTGAACGTGCGGTCGCTGTAGACCGTGATCACGACCGGAACAATCAACCCTTCGAGTTCTTTCTGCCCGGTGCGGGCATTGAACTGCTTGCAGAACTCCATGATGTTGACTTGCGCCTGGCCGAGTGCCGGTCCCACCGGAGGCGCCGGCGTGGCCTTGCCCGCCGCAATCTGCAACTTTACCGAACCTGTAACTCTCTTCGCCATGATGTCTTTCCTGTCTGAACTCCAGCCCCGAGTCTAGGATTTTCGGCCCGGCGCTTTGCAACTCAAATCTTGTGAAACTTGCCGCCGCTTACGCGACCTTCTCGACCTGCCCAAATTCCAATTCCACCGGCGTCGATCGGCCAAAAATCGTCACCATCACTTTCAAAGTCTCGCGATCTTCGTTCACATCGTCGACGATGCCCGTAAAGGTGGCGAACGGGCCCTCGCCGATGCGCACCGTCTCGCCTTTTTCGAACTTGACCTTGAGCTTCGGCTTCTCCCGGCTGTCGGCCACTTTATAAACGATGTGGTTGACTTCTTCTTCCGACAGCGGAGTCGGTTGCTGTCCCGTGCCCACAAATCCGGTCACCCGCGGCGTCGACTTCACCACGTGCCACACGTGATCGTCCATGTCCATCTCCACCAGCACGTAGCCGGGATAGAACATGCGCTCCGAGGTGTACTTCTTGCCGCCGCGAACCTCGGTGACCGACTCGGTCGGAATCAGCACCTTGCCGATCTTGTCCTGCAACCCGAAAGCCTGCACCCGCGATTCGAGCGACTCCCGCACCTTGCGCTCGAACCCCGAATAGGCGTGGATGATGTACCACTTCATTCTGGGATTGCGCGCGGGTTCGCCGCCCGAAACTACCTCCGCAGGCGCGGGAGGCGGCGACTGCTGGCCGTCTTGACCAGGGTCCGCAGCAGCGCTTTCGTTCTTCTCTTTATTCGAATCCGTATCCGGCATTCCATCGCTTCTTTCGCTCGCCGCCTAATGGCGCGAGAAATAATGCAGCATCCGCTCCAAAGTGTTGCTGATCGCCAGATCTGTCAGGAAGAAAAACAACCCGAACAGAAACACGGTAATGATCACCACCGTCGTCGTTCCCTGGACTTCCTTGCGCGAGGGCGACGTGACTTTCTTCATCTCCGTGCGCACGTCGCTGTAAAAGGCCTTGATCCGCTCCGGCCAGGACCTCAGCGTGGTTACAATCGCGTTCTGTTCTACGGCTGTCGCCATACCTTCCCGCTTTCCTCGACTGCTCCCTCTCGGGCCTGAATTCTGGCAGGGGCGGAGGGATTCGAACCCCCAAGTTCGGTTTTGGAGACCGACAGTTTAACCGTTGAGCTTACGCCCCTAGAAAAATTGGCAATTGGGCAATTTGTAATTTGGTAATTTGAAAACCAACACCACGCTGTCGGCGCAAGCGATTTTCAATTACCAAATTACCCGATTACCAAATTACAAAATCTACTTCACTTCCTTATGCAGCGTGTGCTTGCGGCACCGGCTGCAGAACTTCTTCAGTTCCAGTCGGTCCGGTGTCGTCTTGCGGTTCTTGGTCTTCGAATAGTTCCGCTCTTTGCAATCGCCGCACTGCAACGTAATGATCTCTCGGGGCATTTCAACAGCTCCTGGCTGCTAGCTCTTAGCTTCTAGCTCAAAACCAAACGGCTCTCGATGCTTTTACTTCTGCAATCTGACTTCTTACTTCTGACTTGCCTTACTGAATAATTTCCGCGATCGTGCCCGCTCCCACCGTGTGCCCGCCTTCGCGGATCGCGAACCGCAAGCCCTTTTCCATCGCCACCGGCGTGATCAGCTCGATCACCAGGCTCACGTTGTCTCCCGGCATCACCATCTCCGTCCCCGCCGGCAGCTCCGCAATCCCCGTCACGTCCGTCGTCCGCAAATAAAACTGCGGCCGATACCCCTTGAAGAACGGCGTGTGCCGCCCGCCTTCTTCTTTCGTCAAGATGTAAACTTCCGCCTTGAACTTCGTGTGCGGCGTGATCGATCCCGGCTTCGCCAACACCATCCCGCGCTCCACTTCTTCTTTCCCAATACCGCGCAACAGCAGCCCGGCATTGTCCCCCGCCATGCCTTCGTCCAGCTGCTTCTTGAACATCTCCACGCCCGTCACCACCGTCTTGCGCGTCTCGCGGAAGCCCACGATCTCCACTTCCTCGCCCACCTTTACCTTCCCGCGCTCGATCCGCCCCGTCACCACCGTGCCCCGCCCCTGAATCGAAAAAATATCTTCGATCGGCATCAGAAACGGCTTGTCCAACTCCCGCGCCGGCTGCGGCACGCTCTTGTCCACCGCCTCCATCAGCTCGTCAATCCCCTTCTCCCACTTCTCGTCCCCGTTCAACGCCAGCAACGCCGACAGACGCACCACCGGCACGTCGTCTCCGGGGAACTGATAGCTCTTCAACAGCTCGCGCACTTCCAGTTCCACCAGATCCAGCAGTCTCCGGATCGTCCACCGCATCGCACTTGTTCAGCGCCACCACAATGTAGGGAACCCCCACCTGCCGCGCCAGCAGCACGTGCTCGCGCGTCTGCGGCATCGGACCATCCGTCGCCGCCACCACCAGTATCGCGCCGTCCATCTGCGCCGCGCCCGTGATCATGTTCTTGATGTAATCCGCGTGACCGGGGCAGTCAACGTGCGCGTAGTGCCGGTTCGCCGTCTCATACTCCACGTGCGCCGTGGCAATCGTGATGCCGCGCGCCTTTTCTTCCGGAGCGTTGTCGATCGAATCGAACGACCGGAACACGATCTTCGGGTTGTGCTTCTGCAAGACCTTGGTGATCGCCGCCGTCAACGTCGTCTTGCCATGGTCAATGTGCCCAATCGTCCCCACATTGCAGTGCGGCTTCGTCCGTTCAAATTTTTCCTTCGCCATAATTGCTTTGCCTCGCTAATTGGTCAGTAGTAACTCAGTAATACTGATACAGCTTGTGAAACTTCGCCCGCAGCGCCGGATCGACCTCTTCGATTTTCGAGAGATAAAACTCCCGCACCTGGGCCTGATCCGAGACTGGCAGTGAGCTGTACAAAGATCGCGCCGTTCCAGCCTTTTCTCCCAATGCCCGATCGATCGCGTCCGCGGCGAAAATCGCATCCAGATCGCGAACTCGAATCTTGCGGCTGTCGAGCGCCTTCAAGTACTTCGTGACCCGGTCCGCCGCGAAAGCCTTCTCCATCGCGGCTTTAAGGTCGCCGAACTCACGCTCTTTCTCGACCTTGATCGTGCCTTGCTCGAAGATCACCGTTCCACCTTCAGAACAACGAATTCCAAACGCCTCAAACTCTGGAGCGGGAGACGGGGATCGAACCCGCGACCAACAGCTTGGAAGGCTGTGACTCTACCACTGAGTTACTCCCGCGAAAATCAGCTGTCAGCTCTCAGCCGTCAGCTCTCAGTAAAACCTCAGCGGCTAAAGCCGCTCTGCTTTCGACTCCTTGCGGCATCGCTAAAGCGATGCCCTAATACGAAACCCAAGCTTTTCCGCAGGCTGTGAAGCTGCGTCCTTACAACAACCTCAAACCAAGCTTCTGGAGCCGATGATCAGGATTGAACTGATGACCTCTCCCTTACCAAGGGAGTGCTCTACCAACTGAGCTACATCGGCTCACCTAAAACCTGTTTGTCATCCTGAGCGAAGCGAAGGACCTGCTTTTCTCCCCGCACCGCCCCAGACTTCTAACTCTTCAATCCGGCTTCGCGTTCTCCCGCTCTTCCTCGATCCGCGTCCGCCAATAATGCAGCGCCGTTCTTAAAACCAACAGTCCCAGGATCACCAGCGTCGCGCTGCGCAGTCTCACGCTGCCATTGAAGATTCGAACCGGTTCATCCGACAGCGTGGTCCAAGCTAAAACGCCAAATACCGCATACCCGATAAGAGCCAGCACGAACTTCTTCTTGATCGCCACAAGTTCAAGGTTTCAAGGTTTCAGGGTTTCAGGGTTTCAAGGAAGCTCAAATGCGCCCGACCAACTTTGCAACCTTGAAACTCTGAAACCTTGAAACCTTCTTGTCTCTGGTGCACAGGGGAGGATTCGAACCTCCGTACCTCCTGAGAGGGACAGATTTACAGTCTGTTGGCTTTAACCACTCACCCACCTGTGCAAATCCGAAAACACTGCCCGGCCGCGCAAACACAGCACCAACACTGCTCAGCATTTCTCAGCTCGGGAAACGAAATGCGAGAACTCCCGCCTGACCACTACACTCGCCGGAAAAACTCTGATGGAGTGCCTTCAAGCTGCGCCGCCAGCGCGCGTCGCTGCGCAAACCTCTTCTGTTTCCGGAATCTTGTTTTTCTGGAGCTGGCGAAGGGAATCGAACCCCCGACCCTCTGATTACAAATCAGATGCTCTACCGACTGAGCTACGCCAGCAGGTGGAAGCAAGTCCAACCGGGCACAATACTTCCCTGATCCCTTCCTGAAGTCCGGGACAATTATTTAAGTTATCACAAGGGCAAATCACGTGCAACCGGAACCGCCCCGCTCAGAACCCCAGAATTCTGAGCGGTCGTGTAACCCGCTGTTTGTCATGCAGATACTGATGAAGACTTCCGCCCTCACTCAGTGGGCGTGATCATGCTCAGAATGATCGTGTTCGCCGCGATCCTCATCCCGCACCGTAATTTCCCGCACCGCGATGTCCGGCACCGCGATCACGCAGGCATGAGCCGTCTCGCACACCACGTGTTCCAACTGGATGGTCGTATGGTGGATACCGAACCCCTGCCCGAGTTTCTCGTTGATCTCGCGCAGAATCGTATCGCTCTCCGAAGTCGCCATATCCGCGATTTTCACGTGCGCCGAGAGCGCGGGGTTTTCCGATCCAATGCTCCAGACATGCAGATCGTGCACTTCGCTCACGCCCGCGATCGTGCGCATCGCCGATTCCACCGCTTCCAGGCTTATGCCGCGCGGAGTGCCCTCCAGCAGAATATTCAGCGTCTCGCGCACGATGCCCAAGCTCGACCACAGAATCAGCGCGCCGATCCCCAACGACAGCGCCGCGTCGATCCAGTACTGTCCCGTCCACAGGATGGCAAAGCCTCCCACAATCACCGCCGCAGTCGAGAGCGTGTCGCCCACCTCGTGCAGCAACGCGCTGCGCACATTAACGTCCCGTCCCGAACGCCACAGCAGCAGTGCGATCGCGCCGTTCATCACCACGCCCGCTGCCGCGACCCAAATCATCACCCCGGCGCGCACCTGCTCGGGATGCTGTATCCGCTGAAACGCCTCGTAGAAAATAAGAAACGACACCGCCACCAGCGACAGCGCATTCACCAGTGCCGCCAGCACTCCGGCGCGCCGGTATCCATAAGTCTTGGTCGCGCTCGGCGGCCGGCCTTCCAGAAAAACCGCCACCAGCGACAACAGCAGCGCCAGAAAGTCGGAGAAGTTGTGTCCCGCCTCGGAAAGCAAGGCCAGCGAGTGCGCGCGGATGCCGGCCACCACCAGCAGCACGACGTAAAGCATGGTGACGGCCAGCGAGATGCGCAGCACCCGCCCCGTGCCATGAGAATGCGAATGTCCGCCATGCGCGTGCATGGTATCTAGGATAGCGCAAGGCTGTGTGTGGCGCGGACACTCTTGTCCGCGTGCTTTTGACTTTGGCTGAGTGCGTGAAGAAATTCTGTCCGCGCCAAGCTGGCGCGGACCCGTGCGCTCGCGCTATCCTTCTCACCACCTCGGTTCACCGAAATATGAGGACAAAATGAAGAAGACCCTCTTCCTCCCGGCCTTGCTGTTACTCGCCGCGGCAGCGATTGCACAAACAGCGACCGCACAAACCAAGAACCCGGTCAGCAGCGCCCTCCGAGACATCCTGCCCGGCCGCCAGAAAAACACCATCGCCGCCGTCGAAGCCATGCCCGCCGGCAAATTCAACTACAAACCCACCGCCGACCAGATGACGTTCGGCCACCTCGTCGCTCACATGGTCGAAGCGAATAACACGATGTGCAGCAAAGCGGCCGCCGTCCCCGCTCCCAAAGTCGAAGAAGTGAAAGACACGGACTCGAAAGACAAGCTCGTCGCCGCGCTCAAGGCCTCGTTCGATTTCTGCGCCGACGCGCTCTCGAAAATGGACGATTCGAGGCTGGGAGAAACAACCGAGATCTTCGGAAACCAAGCATCGCGCGCCTCGGTCGGCATTCGCCTCGCCAGCAGTTGGGCCGACCACTACGCCGAGGCTGCAATGTATCTGCGCCTGAACGGCCTGCTGCCGCCGACCGCCAAGAAATAGCGTGTGGATTAGGTTGTGTGGGGACGGGCGAGCCGCCCGTCCCTCCATATGCGGATCTAACCGACCAGCCTCTCCAACTCTTCTTCCCCAATCACGCTAACCCCCAACTCCCGAGCCTTGTCCAGCTTCGATCCCGCATCGCTCCCGGCCACCACATAGTCCGTCTTCTTGCTCACCGAGCCCGAAACGCGTCCGCCCGCATCTTCAATCATCTTCTTCGCTTCGTCGCGCGTGTGGCGCGCCAGCGTGCCCGTCAGCACAAAAGTCTTTCCCGCCAGCTTCGTGCCCTTTTCTTTCTTCTGTCCGGTGAACGTCAGCCCCGCCTTGCGCAGATCGCTCACCAGTTTGCGATTGTGTTCATCGGCGAAAAATTCCACGATGCTCTCCGCGATCCGCGGCCCGACTTCGTTCACTTCCTCCAGTTCCTCCGCGCTCGCGTTCATGATCGCGTCCAGCGAGCCGAAGTGCTCGGCCAGAAACTGCGCCGTGCGCTCGCCCACAAACCGTATTCCCAGCCCGTAAATCACGCGCTCCAGCGGCAGCTTCTTTGAGGCCTCGATCTCCGCCAGCACGTTCTCCGCCGACTTCTCGCCCATGCGCTCGAGCTGCAGCAGATCGTCTTTCGTCAGCTTGTACAGATCGGCAACATTTTTTACCAGGCCGCGTTCGGTAAGCTGATTGACCAGTACCTCGCCCAGTCCGTCGATATCCATTACGTGACGCGAGGCAAAATGCAGAATCGTCCCCTGCAGCTTCGCCGGACAATTCGCATTCACGCAGCGATGGTCCGCCTCGCCCGGCGTTCGCACCACATTGCCGCCGCACACCGGACAATGCTCGGGCATCTCGAACTTCTTGTGACCGCGAGGGTGATCTTTATCCTCGACCACCTTCACCACTTTCGGAATCACGTCGCCGCCGCGTTCCACCTCGACCCAGTCGCCGATCTTCACGCCCAGCTGCTCGATCACATCCATGTTGTGCAGCGTGGCGCGCGAAACCGTCGTTCCGCCAATCGGAATCGGCTTGAGCCACGCCACCGGCGTCAGCTTGCCGGTGCGGCCAACCTGGGGAACAATGTTTTCGATTTTCGTCACGCCTCCGCGCGCGGCGTACTTATAAGCAATCGCCCATCGCGGAGCCTTGCCGGTGAAGCCCAGTTCCCGTTGCCACGCCGTCCGGTCCACCTTGATGACGATCCCGTCAATTTCGTAAGGCAGCGATTCGCGCTTGGCTTCCCAGCTCTGAATAAATTTCCAGACCTCGTCCAGATTTTTCGCCAGCTTGCGATTCGGATTCACCTTGAACCCCGCCAGTTCCATGCGCATCCATCGCTTTCGATTGGCGGTCGAAAAAAGTTTGTCCATCCTTCAACAGAAAGTATGCGAAGAAGTCCATGCGGCGCTGCGCGGTGATCGACGGTTCGAGTTGCCGCACCGTTCCCGCCGTAGCGTTGCGCGGATTCGCAAACACCGATAATCCCTGCCGTTCGCGCTCTTCATTCATACGGCGGAAAGCTGCAAGCGGCATCAGCATTTCGCCGCGCACTTCAAAATCTGCGGGGATTCCGGCCTTCTTCAGCTTGTCTTTCGAGATTGCCAATGGAATGGAGCGCACCGTCCGCACATTCAAGGTCACGTCTTCGCCAATGCTGCCGTCTCCGCGCGTGATGCCGCGTTCCAGACGGCCGTCGCTGTAGACGAGCGCCAGCGACATGCCATCGAGCTTCAATTCGCACATGTATTCGAGATCGGTCTGCCCGCTCAGCTCATGCACCCGCCGCTCCCAGTCGCCGAGCTCCTCTTCGCTGTACGCGTTGTCGAGCGAGAGCATGGGCGAGGAATGCTTGGCCTTCACGAATCCCTCGCGCGGCTTGCCGCCCACGCGCTGCGTAGGCGAGTCTGGCGTGATGAGTTGCGGATGCTCCGCCTCAAGCCGCTTGAGTTCGTTCATCAGCGCGTCGAAGTCGGCGTCCGAAATCTCCGGATCGTCCAGTACGTAATAGCGGTATTCGTGGTGCCGGATCTTCTCGCGCAGGGCTTCGATTTTCTTCTCGATCTTCTTGTCGGGGTCGGGACTGGACATGACTGGGGAATTATAGTGCGGAGCAGCGTGACAGCAGCGGTCTCAGATGTTCAGAACGGGCTTCGTTTCCTGCTCCCGTTTTTTTGACTCATCGCGGAGCACTTGTCTGACATTCATCACCACCACACCAACCGTGATGAGAATCGCGCCAATCACGAGCATCAGCAGCGCGCCAACGCCACCATGTTGGACGTAAAGGGATGCACCCCAGAATAGAAAAATACAGCCCACAACGATTTGTAACAGTGAATGAAGCATGCGGCTTCTCCTTCAACAAAGACGTGCCGTTTCTCCCGTTGCAACTGGCTACAGCCTTTTCGCCTTCCGAATTCGCCCGCGGCCAAGCGCGGCGCGGCCCACGCTCGACGGAGGCTTCTTCATCCCTTCCAGCAATTCCTTCAGCACAATCGCGTTATTGTGCTCAACGTTTCGCGACGCATACAGCAGCGTGACTCGCCGCTTGCCTTCCGCAAGATGATGCAGCTTCTCCACCGCCGCGGAACCCTCTGCGCTTGCCAACTCCTTGAGATAGCGCTTGCGGAACATGCGCCAGGCTTCGGGATTGGGATTCGCATGGAACCACTGCCGCAACTCGTTCGAAGGCGCCAGTTCGCGCAGCCAGAACTTGACCGCCGCAGTTTCTTTCGTCAGCCCACGCGGCCACAAACGATCGACCAGCACGCGCACTCCGTCCGACGGAGAAGCCGCCTCGTAAACGCGTTTGACGACAACGTTCATGCCTTCCGTATTATCCTACTTCTGAGTCCTTGCAGGCGACGCCGCCATCATCATGAACTTCCTGAACTGGATTTCTCCGTCCCTCCGTGTCTCCATGGTGATCCTGGCGATTCTCGCGCTCGCCGGCTGCGATGTCGAGCGCCGCAAGTCCGACGCCGAACTCGGCCTCAACCCGCAACAGGCCGAAGGCAGAAAACTCTACGACAACTATTGCGACCGCTGCCATGAGCCCTACTCGTCGCGTGGCAAGAAAGGCCCGAGCCTGAAAGGCGTCTTCAAGCGGCAGTACCTGTCCCTGAGCGGACTGCCCGCCAACGACGACCGCATGACCGACATCGTCAAGTATGGTCGAGCCAAAATGGAAGGCTTCAGCCAGGTCATGACCGACCAGCAAATCAAAGATCTGCTGGCCTACCTGCACACGCTGTAGCCAGCTGCCAGCGACCAGTTGCCAGTTGCCAGAAAAACCCGCACTCCCTTGTTGTCGTTCGATGTTGTGCCTCTGGGGCATTGTGGGTTCTTACTGACAACTGGCAACTGGGAACTGGGAACTGGCAACTGCTCTTGTGGCATAATCGGCCTCGGTGTCCACCGCTAACAAATCCGCGCTCTTTCAGAAACTGCCTTCGATCGACGAACTGCTCCGCCAGCCCGACATGCAGGCGCTGATTGAACGCGAGGGTCATTCCGCCGTCGCCGAAAGCATCCGCGTCGTGCTCGCGCGCCTTCGCCAGGAAATCGGCGACGGCCAAATGGACGAGAAGTCGCTGGATCTTGCGCTCGGGGGCCTGTCCGCAGCGGTCGAACGTCAACTCCGCCAGTCGCTGAGCTATTCGCTGCTGCCGCTCGTCAACGCCACCGGTGTAATCCTCCACACCAACCTCGGACGCGCCCCGCTGGCTGCCGCTGCGCTCGATCACGTCCGCGCCACGGCGAGTGCCTATTCCAATCTCGAATTCGATCTGGCAACGGGCGAGCGCGGCAAGCGCGACGTTCATGTCGACCGGTTGTTTCGCAAGCTCCTCGACAATCACGCAGGGACAGCCGCCCCCGGCTGTCCAGCCGAGCAAAGCTCGGCAGCGGTCTCGACCGCGATCTCGACCATCGTGGTCAACAACAACGCCGCCGCGGTTCTGCTCGCGCTGAACTCGCTGGCCGAGGGCGGCGAAGTCATCGTCTCGCGCGGAGAGCTGGTCGAAATCGGCGGCTCGTTCCGCATTCCCGACGTGATGTCGAAGTCGAGTGCATCGCTGCGCGAAGTCGGCACCACCAACCGTACGCGTATCGCCGATTACGAAAATGCCATCAACGACCGCACGCGACTCTTGCTGCGCGTGCATCGTTCCAACTTTGAAATCACCGGCTTCACCGAGCAGCCGGGGCTCGACGAACTGGTCGCTCTGGCTCGTCGCCGCAATCTTCCGCTGATGGAAGATCTGGGCAGCGGAGCGCTGGTCGATCTGCGTTCGCTCGGAATCAACGGCGAACCGGGAGTGCTCGACATTCTGCGCGCCGGCGTCGACATCGTCACCTACAGTGGCGACAAACTCCTCGGCGGCCCGCAAGCTGGGTTGATCAGCGGCCGCGCCGATCTGGTCGCGCGCCTGCGCTCGAACTCGCTGTTCCGCGCCCTGCGCGTGGATAAGCTCACCTATGCTGCGCTCGAAGCCACACTGCTCGCCTACGTCAAACGCGATCACGACTCCGTCCCCGTGCTGCGCATGATGCGCCTGTCGAAAGACGAGATCGCACGCCGCGCCGAAAAAATCGTTTCCCGAGTTGGGTCCGCCCAGGCAAAATCTGCGGCCCTCAAGCTGGAACTTCTCGATGGCGAGTCCGTAATCGGCGGCGGCGCGGCGCCGTCGGCGGTCTTACCCACCCGTCTGATCGCGCTTACCCATGCCGATTTCAGCGCTGACGATCTAAGCGCCCGTCTGCGTGCCAACACTCCGCCCGTAATCGCCCGAGTAGAGGAAGGCCGCGTGTTACTGGACCTGCGCACCGTGTTTCCGGAGCAGGATGAAGTTCTAGTAGAGGTGCTGAATTCCGTAGCGTGAGCAATAATCCAAATTGCCAATTACAAATTGCCAATTCACAATGCTTCTATGATTCTCGGCACCGGGGTAGACATCGCCGAAGTTCCTCGCATTCGCGAAAGCATCGAGCGCTTCGGCGACCGCTTTCTTCGTCGCATCTTCACCGGCGGCGAAATCCGTTACTGCGAACAAAAAGCCACCCGCTTTGAAAGCTATGCCGCGCGCTTCGCCGCCAAGGAAGCGGGGATGAAGGCGCTGGGCACGGGATGGAGCCACGGCGTCCGCTGGCGCGATATCGAAGTGGTGCGGCCGAAAGGGCAGCGTCCCACCATTCAATTTCACGGCGCGGCGGCGGCCATCGCGGCCAGGCTCGGCACCAAGAACATCGCGCTCTCGCTCACCCACACCTCCGAGCAAGCCTTGGCCCACGTCATTCTGGAAAATTAGCGGCCAGCTTGCGAACCCCCTTTGAAGTCGAGAGGGATCTTCAGTCTAGTTTCCTTGCCTGCCGTGGGTCCTGCCATCCTTGTCCACTCTCAGATGGATTGCCCCGCGTTTGTCAATGTAAGCGATGAATGGGGCATCGTTATTTCGACAGAACTCAAAGATGCGATTCTTGCATCCTCCAAGCAATTGTGCTTTTCCATGACCCGACAAATTGGCAGGGAGGACAAAGGCGCGGATGCGGTATCGCCGCAGCTCATACTGCACGCGCTTCTTTCTGCGTTGGTCTGCATCAATTGTGATGAAGATTCTGGTACCTATGTGCGGGATTATGCTCTCATCCTGAATACCGGAATTCGCTGCCACGTCTTCGCTGTAGACGCGGTATCTCGCGCCCTTGGCATCGAGGACGGTTCTTACCTCTTGGCAGTCGAAGCATTCGTCGAGATAGAAGGTGCGATTAGGCGGCCTTGATTTCTTTCCCGATTTCCCACTCGATCGCCTCTTTGATGTCGGCCATGGGTCTGCCATAGCTGCGAGCGATTGCGGGTACGGAATCCCCACCACGATACAGACCTGCTAGAAAAGACGTGGTAATACGGGAGCCCAATAGCACTGGCATACCGAAACAGCGGCCAGGGTCAATCTCTACAACCTTCGTGGATTCCGTTTGCGCGTTCCGATACTCCTTCTTCGTGAAAGGGATGATTGCCTCAGCGATGCCCTTGGGTCCCCGCGACACTCTCTTGAGGTATGGCGTGACGATACTATCAAAAGCAAGCTGTCCGCCTTTGGAAGCGTTGATGAGGCGTCCCTCTCGGAAGAACCACACGCATTTTCCTTCAGTCCTGATTTCGTACTCTGCCAGCGGATGAATAGAGCGCGTGTTATTCAACATGTACCCAACCGCACTCCGGATATTGGCCATGTTTACGTGATGGACCTTGCGCAGTCCTTCCAATACGAAAAATTCCACCAGATTGTTAAAGGACAGGAGGGACGGTCGAGACGATGCAAGCTTGACAAGCGCGTGCCGTCCACCGCCCACCCAGTACTCCATGGTGGAGAGAGGCAGGTGGAAATACCGGGCAGCCTCGACCGGTCCGTAATTCGGCATATCCAATACGCTGTACTCTCTGGCCGTCATTTCTTGGACCGCCAAGCACACTTCCGTCCGGCCCTTCTGTCTATAGCGACGGACTTGCACTTGGTCCCTTCATCATTATCGGTGCCCTTTTAAGGCTTGAGCGTGCGTTCTCCACCCTTGTTGGGATGCCGAGAAAGCCTTCTGTTGTACTTCTATAGACTTTACCCCACCCAGCCTCTTTTTGGGAGTGAAACCTTGCTTTTGCCGGATCATAGGTGCATCGACCAAACGTGCCAGGTCAGGCCCGCTTCCGATTCAAAATAACCTTCTGCGCTCCGCAACATGCGCGAAAGTTCAGGGTTAATATGGGCGGAACGTAATCGGGCCGGGTTGCCGGTTTTCGGTCAAAATGATTGGGTCAAAGGAAAGGCTAATGAAAATGAAACGCTCCGTTCGTAGTTTGGTAGTCGGGTCGGTCTTGGGAGTTTTGATGTTGTCGGTTTCGGTGTTGTCGCTTTCCACGCCATCGCCTGCGCAAATCGGGATTGGGATTTCGGTGCGGATCGGTCCACCGGCGCTGCCGGTGTACGCGCAGCCCATGTGTCCGGGTGCGGGCTATCACTGGATCCCGGGTTATTGGGCGTGGAATGACGATGGCGGCTACTACTGGGTCCCCGGCACATGGGTGGTGGCGCCGGTGGGCATGTTGTGGACCCCGGGCTACTGGGGCTTCGTGGGCGGCTTCTATGGCTGGCACGCCGGCTATTGGGGGCCGCATGTTGGCTTCTATGGCGGGATTAACTACGGCTTCGGCTACGGCGGCGTAGGATTCGGCGGCGGCGAGTGGAGAGGCGGCACTTTCTTCTACAACCGCTCGGTGACCAATGTGAACGTGACCAATGTGACCAACGTCTACAACCGGACCGTCATCGTGAATAACACGCACACCAGCTTCAACGGCCCCGGCGGTATCGCCGCGCGGCCGACTCCGCAAGAGGAAGCGTATGGGCGCGAGCCGCATACGGCGGCGCTGGCAGCGCAAACGCAACACGAGCAGGCCGCCAGCCAGAACCGGCAACTGTTCGCATCCGAGAATCACGGACGTCCGGCCATTGCGGCCACGGGCAGGCCGGGTGAGTTCAACGGACCGCACGTGCAGAGAGCCAGCGCGGCCGGAGAACCGTATCGCGAGCCGAAGATGTCGCCAAAAGAGGCGCGCGGGCCAGCGGCGGGCAATCGTGGGGAAAATCGCGGGTCCGGAACGCCGGCTAGAAGTGAGCCGGCCAGAAATGGCGGCAACTTCAATAATCGCGCGACGGCACGGCCCGAGAACCGCGAAGCGAGAAACAATCCAGCTGGAAACAATGCCCAGGGAAACCGCGGACAGATGTCATCCCGCGATAACCCGAAGCGCAATGCCATGCCGAGCAAGCAGGAGAAGCAGGCTCAGAAGAAACCCGAGCAAGCAAATCGGGCGCCGGCGAAAGCTGAACCGAAGCGCGATGCCCCCGAAAAGCATCGTTAAGCCGGCAGTTTAGCCGGCAATGTTCGAAAAAGGCTCCCACCCTTCGCACCGGACGCGAGGGAGTGGGAGCCTTCGTTTTGGCGCGCGCTCCTCCTTTTTCCGGTCTCAACAAAATCTCGAATGCTGAAATCTTGCGGCGTTTGCTATGATGCTTCTGTCGTTTACGGACTACCTTGCCTAGCCAGAAGCAGCTGAAATGGTCGCAACTCCGCGTCGGACTCACCGTCGTGTTCGCGAGCGTCACCCTCGGCGTCCTGATTTTCGTAATGAGCGGCACCGGCGGATGGTTCACCCACAAGATCACGCTGCGGTCGTACTTCGATAATGCCGGCGGCTTGCGCAACGGCGCGCCGGTGCGTTTGGCGGGGGTGGACATCGGCAACGTGACCGGCATCAGGATCGTTCGCGGCAAGCCGACGACGCCGGTCGAAGTCACGATGAAGGTCAACACCACCTACCGGTTCAATCTGCGCAAAGACTCCATAACTTTGCTCAGCACGGCCGGGGTTCTGGGCGAAACCTACGTGGACGTGGACAGTTCGGCGGCGAAGGGTCCGGAAGCCACCGACGGAGACACGCTGGCGATCCGCGACCAGCCCGATATCCAGGACGTGGTGCGCGCCAGCCAGGGCACGCTGCAGAACATGGACGCGCTGCTCAAGCGCGTGGATCGCATCGTGGCGTTTATCGAAAGCGGCCAGGGCTCGATCGGCAAGGTCATTTACAGTCCGGCGTTGTACGACCAGCTCAACGCCACCGTGCTTGAATTCAAGGGATTGATGGATGACATCCAGAGCGGAAAGGGTTCGCTCGGCCCGCTGCTCACCAGTGACGAGGCCTACAAGAAAGCGATGGCCGCCATCGACAAGGTGAACGTGATGGTGGACGAATTGCAGCAGGGAAAAGGCACGGCCGGCAAGCTGCTCAAAGATCCCGAGCTCTACAACAACGCGAACAAGACGATGGCCAACGTTCGCCAACTCACCGACGACATCAATGCAGGCAAGGGTGCGATCGGCAAGTTGACGCGCGATCAGGAATTCGCCGCCAAGCTTCAGACCACGATGAACAACCTGGCGGCACTCTCCGAGCGCCTGGAAAAAGGCGAAGGCACGGCGGGAATGCTGTTCAAGGATCCCGCTCTTTTCAACAACAGCAACCAGATGCTGGTGGAGACGCGGGAACTGGTGAAGGCGATCCGGGAAAACCCCAAGAAATATCTGACGTTCCACGTGAAAGTGTTCTGATGCAAGCGGCTGTTGGCAGAGACAGTCGTTGGTCGTTAGTCGTTAGTCGTTGGCAAATGCGGATCCCTCACTTCGCTCGGAATGACGAATGACAATGGCAAGAAAGGATGTCGGCAGGCCGGGTTTTGCTAACGACGAACGACGAACGACTGACGACTAACGACTAACGACCAACGACCGCCTTACCGACGGCCACCCGCCACATCCGCCTGTTCGTGCGCGTGATAACTCGACCGCACCAGCGGTCCCGACTCGACGTGCTTGAATCCAAACTTAAGCGCTTCTTCCTTCAGCGAAAGAAACTCGGCCGGCGTGTAATAGCGCGTCATCGGCAGATGATCTTTTGACGGACGCAGATACTGCCCAATCGTCAGAATATCCACGCCGCGCTCGCCCAGGTCGCGGAAGACTGCGATCAGTTCCTCGGTCTCCTCGCCAATCCCCACCATCACGCCGCTCTTGGTGACCGTCGCGGGGTCCCACTTCTTGGCGTTCGCCAGCAGATCGAGCGTTCGCTGGTAGCGCGCCCCCGAGCGCACCGCGCGGTAAAGCCGCGGCACGGTTTCGGTATTGTGGTTGAGCACGTTGGGCTTCGCTTCGAGCACGATGCGCAGCGGTTCTTCCAGTCCCTGGAAGTCGGGAATCAGCACCTCGACCCGGCACTCCGGCGCGAGATCGCGAATCTGCCGGATGGTTTCGGCAAAAATCCTGGCGCCGCCAACGTTGTCATCGTCGCGGTTCACGCTGGTCACGACCGCATGACGCAGGCCAAGCGTGGCGACGGCTTCAGCCACGCGCCGCGGTTCGTCCCAGTCAATCGCTTTCGGACGCCCCTTAGGCACCGCGCAAAAGCCGCACCGCCGCGTGCAGATATCGCCCAGCAGCATGAAGGTCGCGGTGCGATGGTGCCAGCATTCTCCAATATTCGGACACTGCGCCGACTCGCACACCGTATGCAGCCCAAGCCCGCGCGCCAGCTTCTTCAAGTTATGAAAGTTGTCGCCCACCGGAGCCTTCGCCTTAAGCCACGACGGGCTTCGGGCTGCGGGCCACGGGGCCAAGGTCAATCTGGACGAGCTGCGAAGATGCGGACATGACCAACCTTGATTTTATCAGTTCGCCATCGCCCGCGATTGCCGGGTCACTTCAGATGCACCGCCGCCTCTGAGCGCTTCGGGCGGGAAGATTGTCCGCCGCGCTCTTCCATCGTCCGAGACTCGGGCATCGCGTACTTGGGCTTGATCTCGTGGCATCCGGCTTCGCAATACACGCCGCCGGCGGCTGAGTCGGGCGCCGGCATCGGAGAATTCACGGCGATTTCGCGGTCGGCTTCGAGTTGCCGCTCCACGCCGGCGATCAGCTCTTCGTTTTCCGCCGGCGTTAGCCACTTTTTCTTCGTCACCAGATAATCTTCGAGCCGCGCAATCGGGTCGCGCCGCTTCCAATACTCGAACAACGGCTTCGGAACATACTCCGCCGCATCGTGAATGGCGTGCCCTTTCATGCGCATCATTTTCGCTTCGATCAAAGTCGGCCCTTCGCCGCGGCGCGCCCGCTCGCAGGCTTCGTGGCAGGCGTCGTACACCTGGCAAGCGTCGGTGCCGTCGACGATCACGCCCGGGATGCCGTAGGCGATGGCGCGTTCGGCAAGATCCTTGACGCGGAACTGCATGTCGGCGGGAGTGGAGTATCCCCAAAGATTGTTCTCGACAATCAGCACCAGGCCAAGATTCTGCACCGCGGCAAAATTCAGCCCTTCGTAAGTTACGCCTGTGGACTGCCCGCCGTCGCCGATGTAAGTCATGACCGCGATCTGTTTGCCCTGCAGCCGCGCCCCGAGCGCCACGCCCGCCAGCACCGGAATCAAATCGCCCAAAGTAGAAATCGGCGCGACCACGTTGCGGGTTTCGATATCGCCAAAGTGCGAAGAAGCGTCGCGTCCTTTGGTCGGCGATCCGGCCTTCGCCATGTACTGCATCATGATGTCGGCCGGAGAAAAGCCGCGCACCAGCAGCGCTCCCTGATTGCGAATCATCGGCCCCAGCCATTCGTCTTTACGCAGAGCGTACGCCGAGGCGCACGAGCAAGCCTCCTGCCCCAGCCCAAAGTAAACGCCGCCGACCACCTTGCCCTGCTTGTAGAGATTTTCGAGCGCCGTTTCCATGCGCCGGTTGAGCAGCATCCAGCGATAGATTTCGATGCATTGCTCGCGGCGCAGATACTTCGACTCGCGGATGGGCGGCGCCGGCGCGGAGAGATCTCCGCTCTCCACCTCGTAGCGAAGCTCGTCGCCAACGCGAACCTGGCGCAGGGTGAAGTGGGGCTTTTCGAGCCGGTAGTCGCGGATGGTGTAGCTGCGAACATCGCCGTTCTGCTCTGCGCTCTGAGCGGTTGGCGGTTGGCTCTTGGCTTGGAGACGCGAGCTGGTTCTTGTCCGACCCGACTTCGCGGTGGTGACGCTTTTCTTCTTCGCCTTCTTCTTCGCCATGATCAGTCCGCGAACATGCTAGCACCGTGTGGCGCGGACACTCTTGTCCGCGAAAGCTAGCCGCGAAAACAACGCCGCGGCGTCAGCCGAGAAACAAATCGTCTTCTCCACTCACTTCGCCGCGCAGACGCCGCAACTCGTCTGGCGCTTTCAGCGGCACCCCCACGCTGTTCCCAAGCAGCGCATCAATCGTCTCGACCCACAGCATCTGGCTCCCAAAGACGCTGCCGAAGTTTCGCGACACCGACTGCGCCACCTCGCCCAGGTCGAGTTCCCGCCCCAGTTCTTTCTGCATGGAGGTCACCGGCTTCGCCGTAATTCCGCAGGGCACGATCAGATTGAAGTAGCTGAGATCGGTGTTCACATTCAAAGCGAACCCATGCGAAGTAACCGAGCGCGAAATATGCACGCCGATGGCAGCGAGCTTGGCGGCTGGCTCCGCCTCTGTCCACACCCCGGTCAGCCCCGCCACCCGCCGCGCTGGAATGCCGAAATCGCCGCAAGTGCGAATCAGCACTTCCTCCAGCCGCCGAACGTAGTCGACGACACCGAGCGTCTTACGCGTCGGTGTGGCGCGGGCGCCCTCGCCCGCGAAGTCGTACCCGCGCAAATCAAAAATCGGATACCCCACCAACTGCCCCGGCCCGTGAAACGTAACATCGCCGCCGCGATCGCACTCGACAACCTCGACCCCGCGAGCCGCCAGCACTTCGGTCGAGGCCAGCACGTTGGCCGCCTTGGCGTTGCGTCCCAGGGTAATGACAGGCGTGTGTTCGAGCAGCAGCAGCACGTCGCCGATCTCACCCGCCTTGCGCAGATCGACCAACTTCCGCTGCAGGCGCAGCCCCTCGCCGTAATCGACCTGCCCGAGTTGGACGACGGAAATCACGTTGCTCTTGAAATTATAGGGCCGCGGTGGATGCTGGTGGACTATTCCAGCGCGAGAGCCATTTTGAGCGCGCGGTCCAATTCCTCGACCTTGGAGCGAGCCAGCGCCCCAACGAAGCGGGTCAGTTGCACCTTCCGGAGACTTACGAGGTTGTCGCACAGAATCCAGCTTTCATGTTTCAGGCCTTCGTCGACGCCGACCGAGACCTGGGTCGAGAATCCGTGTCCGAGAGTGAGTATCGGGGCGCAGACGACGGTGGGGAATCTGGAATCGATCAGGACCTGGCGGCTCACCACGACGAAGCTGCGGTAGAGTTTCGGATCGTTGCCCGGACGATCGTCACCAGGACGTTGAACGCGATAGATTTCGCCTCGTCTCATCTTCGCATCTCTATTTCTGCCGCCGGCTGATGCCTCCGGGTCCTGATACCGGAGAATGTCCTCCACCTCTCGATTCAGCTCATGCGCAGCCTTATTGATCAGTTCGAGATCGCGAGCTTCGACCTGAGCCCGCGCCCGTTTGCGCAGGTATTGAGTGAGCACCGCCTCAATGAAAGCGGAGCGCGATTGCTTCGACCCCGCAATGCGATCGATCCCGGCGAGCACCTCTTTCGAGAGTGTGATAGAGGTCTTCTCTTTCATACTACCATTGTACTACCGCCGGACAACACCGCAAAAGCAGGGCGTCCTTAACGCGCGCCTGGTCTTTTGCCGGCAGTTTTAGAAACTCTTTTTGCGCGGGGCCGGTGATGTGGAGGTTCCAGGCCGTTGGGTTCCAAACCGGTGAGGAATTGGGTCAATGATACCGAATCTCCGCGCCGGAAAGCGGCTCGTCCACGGCGCAGGGCGGCGAGCTCGGCTGGGGTGGGCGTTACGGCGGGATAGCGCTCTTCGAAATAGACGCGGAGCGCTTCGCGCACCAATTCGGACCGGGTGCGAGACTCTTTCTTCCGTACTTCCTCGAACTGCCGCAGCATCGCGGGAGGGAGCGAGATGCTCAGGATCTGGGTGGTTCGCATGGAGTTGTTCAGCATTACCTAGTAATACTAGGTAGTATAAAGACTGGACAATGGTTGTCAAGCTCTACGGCGACTGCATACGTTCCGATGGCGACGAACCCACTCATTCGCAAAGTTGGGCTTTTCGAGAAGTGCATCCATCCGCGAACTATGCTACTAATCTGAAGGCAGGAGGCGCCCATGCCATCTCTCGATTGGTCGCAATGTCCCGGCGTCGAAAGCATTCCCGGCAAAGTCAGCGGCGCGTGGGTTTTCCGGAACAGCCGCATGCCCGTCAAGCTGGTTTTCGAAAACCTGGAAGATGGCATGACCATCGATGAAATCACCGAACAATACGACGTAACGCGCGAGCAGGTAAAGGCTGTGATCGACTTCGCCGCGCGCAGCCTCGATACGGTTAGCTCCTAGCGCCGGTCGCCATGCTTATACTCTTCGATAACAACGTTCCGCGAGGGCTGGCCCGGGCGCTCGCCGCTCACACGGTCGTTGAATCGCGCGAGCGAGGCTGGCACCTGCTGAAGAACGGCGATTTACTCAAAGCTGCCGAGGATGCGGCTTTTGACGTGTTCATTACCAGCGACAAGAGCATCCGATACCAGCAGAATCTGACTAAGCGAAAGCTCGCAATGGTCGTTTTAAGTCAGGGCCGATGGCGCCTCGTCCGCCAACGACTCGGAGCCATTGCCGCCGCTGTGGACGCGGCGACACCCGGCAGCTCCACCGAGGTAGAGATCCCAATCCGTTAAAATGGGCCATCTCTTAAGAACGTTCTCGGGGACTCCATCTTGGCGTCGGCGCGTGAATTCTTATAGAACGGTCAAAAAGTGCGAGTCGTTTCAATCCCCTGACATCGGGCGTCCCCGCCAAGCCGCGATGCCGCTCAAGCGGGGCGAGGGCGCCCGTGCTCCACTGGGGCGAAAATCGCGCCGTGCACGGGCAATTATTTTTTTTATTCCCCCCTTGCGCAACGCCGTGCACTTTGGTATAACAGATCGAGTCGAGGACAAGTGAACCAGTGTCTGAGCTGCCCGCTGAATCCTCGCGGTGGCTTTTGGCATCAAATTCAGTAAGCCTCCAACTGACCCCTTTCCGGGGTTCGCATTCGGGGACAATGTTCCCTGAAGGGTTTCCGCGAATAGCAGAGCCTCCAAGCGATCTTTAATTTTTGAACGTCTTCCGCTTCGGCATGCGCCGGATTTTGTGGCGAGCTGGAGTGGAAGCGCGTTTTCGGGCGCGCTGTAAAAAGAGTTCTCCAGTCTTGGCCGAATCCAATCTTGGATCGACAATCTTGGATTGACACTCCCCGCTGTTGAAAACAGGTGGAAATCCTGTGATCTCAGAGGGTTGACAGTGGTCGCGTGAAACGCGTAGTTTTGACAGGTTTCGAGGACGCCTAAATCCCGCAAAGGGATCGCGGCGGACTGAAGGCGCACCGCTCAGGCGGAAATGCGGATCGGTCTTTGACAAAAGGTTGAACGTGCCAGTCGTGAGAAAGCAAATGTTCGGGCTCAAGTCTGAACGTACTCACAAGATAGGACCTTCGTCACAGCAGACGGAGGCTGCCGGTCTACCCAGACCGGCTCAGGTTTCAAATGAGAGTTTGATCCTGGCTCAGAATCAACGCTGGCGGCGTGCCTAACACATGCAAGTCGAACGGGAAAGTCCCCGCAAGGGGATGAGTATAGTGGCGACCGGGTGAGTAACACGTGACTACCTGCCCTTGAGTGGGGGATAACCTCGGGAAACCGAGGCTAATACCGCATAATATCGCAAGATCAAAGGAGCAATCCGCTTTTGGAGGGGGTCGCGGCTGATTAGCTAGTTGGTAAGGTAATGGCTTACCAAGGCGAAGATCGGTATCCGGCCTGAGAGGGCGCACGGACACACTGGAACTGAAACACGGTCCAGACTCCTACGGGAGGCAGCAGTGGGGAATTTTGCGCAATGGGGGAAACCCTGACGCAGCAACGCCGCGTGGAGGATGAAGCCCCTTGGGGCGTAAACTCCTTTCGACTGGGAAGATTATGACGGTACCAGTGGAAGAAGCACCGGCTAACTCTGTGCCAGCAGCCGCGGTAATACAGAGGGTGCGAGCGTTGTTCGGAATTATTGGGCGTAAAGGGCGCGTAGGCGGTGCGGTAAGTCACCTGTGAAACCTCTGGGCTTAACTCAGAGCCTGCAGGCGAAACTGCCGTGCTGGAGGGTGGGAGAGGTGCGTGGAATTCCCGGTGTAGCGGTGAAATGCGTAGATATCGGGAGGAACACCTGTGGCGAAAGCGGCGCACTGGACCACTACTGACGCTGAGGCGCGAAAGCCGGGGGAGCAAACAGGATTAGATACCCTGGTAGTCCCGGCCCTAAACGATGATTGCTTGGTGTGATCGGTACCCAATCCGATCGTGCCGCAGCTAACGCGATAAGCAATCCGCCTGGGGAGTACGGTCGCAAGGCTGAAACTCAAAGGAATTGACGGGGGCCCGCACAAGCGGTGGAGCATGTGGTTCAATTCGACGCAACGCGAAGAACCTTACCTGGGCTCGAAATGCAGGAGACCGGGGTAGAAATATCCTTTTCTCGCAAGAGACTGCTGTATAGGTGCTGCATGGCTGTCGTCAGCTCGTGTCGTGAGATGTTGGGTTAAGTCCCGCAACGAGCGCAACCCTCATCCCTAGTTGCCATCGGGTCAAGCCGGGCACTCTAGTGAAACCGCCCCGGATAACGGGGAGGAAGGTGGGGATGACGTCAAGTCCTCATGGCCTTTATGTCCAGGGCTACACACGTGCTACAATGGTCGGTACAAACCGTCGCAAACCTGCAAAGGGGAGCTAATCGGAAAAAGCCGGCCTCAGTTCGGATTGGAGTCTGCAACTCGACTCCATGAAGCTGGAATCGCTAGTAATCGCAGATCAGAACGCTGCGGTGAATACGTTCCCGGGCCTTGTACACACCGCCCGTCACATCACGAAAGTGGGCTGCACTAGAAGCCGGTGTGCCAACCCGCAAGGGAAGCAGCCGTCCAAGGTATGGCTCATGATTGGGGTGAAGTCGTAACAAGGTAGCCGTAGGAGAACCTGCGGCTGGATCACCTCCTTTCTAAGAGAGAACGTCATAGCATTCTTGCTTCGGCAAGAAATGTTGCTATGTACCCCTCAAATCTTCACGAACCTGAGAAGATGCGAGGGAGCTTACGGTCAGACCTCTCTTGCTCGAGCATTTGTTCACAACCGTCAGACTGGGCTTAGCCCGGTCGCGCGTTCAACCTTTTCCTCGAAAATAGATCAGCACTTGGCATTGAGCACTTAGCACTTAGTCGGTTTTGGCTAATTGCTAACCGCTAAATGCTAAGTGCCGGCGTTTTGGGCTCCGGGACTTATGGCAGTATCGGGCCTGTAGCTCAGTTGGCTAGAGCGCACCCCTGATAAGGGTGAGGTCGGAAGTTCAATTCTTCCCAGGCCCACCAAGATCAGTCGCCAGTTGCCAGCCGCCAGTTCCCAGTAGGTTTTACTGGCAACTGGTAGCTGGCAACTGGCAACTGGGTTCAAGGGGCTGTAGCTCAGCTGGGAGAGCGCCTGGTTTGCAACCAGGAGGCCACCGGTTCGATCCCGGTCAGCTCCACCAATCAACCTGATGTTGGGCGTCAAACTCGACAACCGTGAATCAGTTCACGGTCTCAATGAAAGTCGTTTTGACGCCGAACATTGGGTTGGAAACATCCCAAACCCGCCCAAGCGGGTCAGCCAGCGCAAGCTGGCGAGGACGAACTTTGACAACTGAATAGATTGGGCAAATTACAAGGCGAAGTAAATTTTATGAGTGCCATTATTGCCTGCTGGTGTACGAAGTAGCCATCGGCGATCAGCCATCGGTTTTCAGAGGTTTTTCTGAGAACTGAGAACTGACAACTGAGAACTGCTGTCGTGCGATGAGCAGGCTGGCGCCATGAGTTTACCCGGCGCGTTTGTGTTGTTCGCTAGTAGCCAGAAGCTAGTAGCCAGCAGCCCAAGTGCAACGAGTAAATTTTGTGGTCAAGCTACTAAGGGCGCATGGTGGATGCCTTGGCAGAAGACGGCGATGAAAGACGTGGCAAGCTGCGATAAGCCTCGGGGAGCCGCAAGCAGGCTTTGATCCGGGGATTTCTGAATGGGGAAACCCACGGGGGTAAAACCCCCGTACGGCCCGATGAATCCATAGTCGGGTGCGAGCGAACCCAGGGAAGTGAACCATCTCAGTACCTGGAGGAAAAGAAAGAAACCTCGATTGCGATAGTAGTGGCGAGCGAAATCGCATCAGCCTAAACCTGCTTCACCTTCGGGTGACACAGGGGTTGTAGGGCCAGCAACAGTAGAGTTACCAATCCGGTGGTTAGTCGAAGCCCTCTGGAAAGAGGGGCCATAGAGTGTGATAGCCACGTAGGCGAAAATCATCCGGACTCGAAGCTGGTACCTGAGTATCGCGGGGCACGAGAAACCCTGCGAGAAGCTACGGGGACCATCCCGTAAGGCTAAATACGTTCTTCTGACCGATAGTGAACCAGTACCGTGAGGGAAAGGTGAAAAGAACCCCTTCGAGGGGAGTGAAATAGTACCTGAAACCGTGTGCCTACAAACGGTGGGAGGACTATGCGGCGCAAGCCGAAAGTCTGACCGCGTGCCTATTGCATAATGAGCCGGCTAGTTATTCTTGTCAGCAAGGTTAAGCGAAAGCGAGCCGTAGCGAAAGCGAGTCCGAATAGGGCGAACACAAGTTGGCAGGAATAGACGCGAAGCGGGATGATCTACCCTTGGCCAGGCTGAAAGTAAGGTAAAACCTACTGGAGGGCCGAACGGCTGTTTGTTGAAAAAAGCTCCGATGAGCTGAGGGTAGGGGTGAAAGGCTAATCAAATTCCGTGATTGCTCGTTCTCTCCGAAATAGCTTTAGGGCTAGCCTCGTATGATTTGTCGTGGTGGTAGAGATCTGAATGGACTATGGGGCTTTCCAGCTTACAGAATCCAATCAAACTTCGAATGCCATTGAACAACCAGTACGGGAGTCAGACAGCGGGGGCTAAGCTTCGTTGTCGAGAGGAAAACAGTCCAGATCGCCTGCTAAGGTCCCAAAATATCAGCTAAGTGGGAAAGGAAGTCGGAACGCCCAGACAGCCAGGAGGTTGGCTTAGAAGCAGCCATCCTTTAAAGAAAGCGTAATAGCTCACTGGTCAAGCGGTCCGGTGCCGACAATTTAACGGGGCTTAAGCTGATTACCGAAGCAGCGAATGCACCACTTCATTGTGGTGCGTGGTAGGAGAGCATTCCCAACGATTTGAAGCCAGACTGAAAAGACTGGTGGATCGTTGAGAAGAGACCCTGCCGGCATAAGTAGCGATAACGGAGGTGAGAACCCTCCGCGCCGAAAGTCTAAGGTTTCCTGAGAAAGGTTAATCCGCTCAGGGTCAGGCGGTTCCTAAGGTGAGGCCGAAAGGCGTAACTGATGGACATCCGGTTAATATTCCGGACCTCCCGTGTGGTCGTTATCACGATGGGGAGACGCAGAAGGATAAGCAGGCCGTCCTATGGCTATGGCGGTCGATGCGTGTAAGGTGTTTCTCGTAGGCAAATCCGCGAGGAAGTTATCACTGAGACGCAAAGCAGTACCCCGTATGGGGGAAAGCTGCTGATTCCACACTGCCGAGAAAATCCTCTAAGGAGAACATATGGGATCCGTACCTCAAACCGACACAGGTAGACGAGAAGAATATTCTAAGGCGCTCGTGAGAACAGTTGGTAAGGAACTCGGCAAATTAACCCCGTAACTTCGGGAAAAGGGGTGCCTCACTAGGGTGCAAGCCCGAAGAGGCCGCAGAGAAATGCGCATTGCGACTGTTTAACAAAAACACAGGTCCCTGCTAAGTCGAAAACGACGTATAGAGGCTGACGCCTGCCCGGTGCTGGAAGGTTAAAGGGAGAGGTTAGCCGCAAGGCGAAGCTTTGAACTGAAGCCCCAGTGAACGGCGGCCGTAACTATAACGGTCCTAAGGTAGCGAAATTCCTTGTCGGGTAAGTTCCGACCTGCACGAATGGCGTAACGAAAGTGCGACTGTCTTGCCAACTGGCACGGCGAACTTGTAGTGCCGGTGAAGATGCCGGTTGCCCGCAACTAGACGGAAAGACCCCGTGCACCTTTACTATACCTTTACTATGAACTATGGCACTTGCTGCGCAGGATAGGTGGGAGGCTTTGATTTCAGGCTCTCGGGCTTGGAGGAGCCAACGGTGAGATACCACCCTGCGAGTTCTGTGGTTCTAACTTACTCCCGTGATCCGGGAGAAGGACATAGTAAGGCGGGTAGTTTGACTGGGGCGGTCGCCTCCTAAATTGTAACGGAGGCGCGCGAAGCTACGCTCAGGCTGTTTGGAAATCAGCCGTCGAATGCAAAAGTATAAGCGTGGTTGACTGCGAGACCTACAAGTCGAGCAGGTACGAAAGTAGGCTTTAGTGATCCGGTGGTTCTGTATGGAATGGCCATCGCTCAACGGATAAAAGGTACGCCGGGGATAACAGGCTGATCGGAGCCAAGAGTTCATATCGACGCTCCGGTTTGGCACCTCGATGTCGGCTCATCGCATCCTGGAGCTGTAGAAGGTTCCAAGGGTTAGGCTGTTCGCCTATTAAAGCGGTACGTGAGCTGGGTTCAGAACGTCGCGAGACAGTTCGGTCCCTATCTGTTGTGGGCGCAGGAGATTTGAGAGGGCCTGTCCTTAGTACGAGAGGACCGGGATGGACGAACCTCTTGTGATCCAGCTGTCATGCCAATGGCATCGCTGGGTAGCGAAGTTCGGTTGTGATAACCGCTGAATGCATATAAGCGGGAAGCACTCCTCAAGATGAGATCTCCCAACCCTTAAGGGTAATGAAGGGCCCAGGTAGACTACCTGGTTGATAGGCAGGATGTTGAAGCGCAGTAATGCGTGTAGCTTACCTGTACTAATCGCCCGTTCGGCTTGACCATAAAATTTACTCGGTGCAGAAACAGCCGTCAGCACTCAGCTATCAGCTTTCAGTTCGAACTTGTTCGAAAGCCGATGGCGTTCTCAGAAGCGTAAGAAACTGTACGCAACTGACATACCAGTACTGACGACTGGCGCCGACGAAAACGTCTTGTATGTTTTGAAAGGGCACGGCTTTAGCCGTGCCGCACGATGCGCTCCCAACTGCGGCTTGAGCCGCTGGGGGAACGCCCCAATCTATTCAGTTGTGAGGCTTCGTCCTCAAGCTCTTTGAAAGTTTGCAGCGAGGTCTTTGGCCAACGACAATCGACCAACGACTGACGACCGCTGCTCCGAGTTGTCGGTGATCTTACCGCGGGGGTTCCACCCGTTCCCATCCCGAACACGGAAGTTAAGCCCCGCTGGGCCGATGGTACTGCACGCGAAAGTGTGTGGGAGAGTAGGTAGTTGCCGGCATTAAATAAAGGCCACGTTCAGAAATCAGCGTGGCCTTTTCCGCAAGTGCTTGTGTGGAGCGGGCGCCCTCGCCCGCTGCCGTTGAAGTTGCTTTTCAGCTCTTTTCAACCCACAGCCAACGATAGTCTTCCGGCCGAGCCACTAGTCCGCGCCGCACCGGGTTCTGCCGCAAGTATTCCACCTTCTCCTGAAGACTCTCTTCCGAGCGCAGCACATGGTCAAACGACTCCTCTTGCCACACCGGCCCCGAGCGCCCCAGCGCCCGGTTCAAGCTGTGCGCGGACGCCGACTTAATCCCCTGCAGAATCTCAATCAGGCTGTAAAGATTCCCATCCAAATCGCGAAGCGGCGTCAGCAAGAGATGTACATGGTCGGGCATGACCACAACCGCATGAATCATCGCTTTCGTTCCCTGATCATGCAGACAGTGCCGCAGAACGATATCCCGGACCGATTCCAGCAAAGGATCGAGACAGCCACAGCAAAACGTGACAAACACCGCCCCCTCGTCCTTCTGATAATGCGGGAGCCGCCGCCGATACTCGTACTTCCCCTGAAGCGGTGCGTGAGCCATGACCTGCAAATCGTGGGTGCGAGTGTAAGTATAAGTACAAGTGTGGAGCGGGCGCCCCCGCCCGCTGCCTTTGACTTCCTCAGTTTCCGCCAAAAGACGAAGTCGATCTGTGATCTGGACACAACCAAAATGTGACGATTTCAAACAGGTCCTCGACGAACCCTAGGCGGCCCGCCCGCTGCCTTTTGACTTTGTTAGGATCCGGCAAGACGAGCGAATCAGTCTGTGACCAGGACACAATCAAAATGTGACGGATTTCAAACCCCGAAAGACGGCGACGAATCCCCAGCCGTCAGCCCTTTTCGCGGGCGGGGGCGCCCGCGCCACACGAACGTGGGAGAGTAGGTCGTTGCCGGCATAAATAAAGGCCACGTTCAGAAATGAGCGTGGCCTTTTCCGCTTAGGATCCCTTGTTCAGGGCATCAGAGTCGCTGGTAAATAACGGCAAAGAGGTCGATGCTCTAACGTACCGAACCGGGTTCCTGGGCTTTGCCATTTTAATTCTGCCCTCTTGGACTGCGCGCTTCAGCCAGGCCTTGGCTTGCAACGTCGATACGTTTAACTTCTCGGCGAGTGACTTCGCGTCCATGGGGTCCGCGAGAAGATCGAGCATGACCTCGATAATGTGATGGTAAGCGTCGCTCGGGCTGCGATCTTGATCTGCTGACAGACCTAATGGGGCAGGGCTGGACGAGGATGTTGTGCAGTCGAGAGCGGAGTGTTCTGAAAGAGAAACACCGCTACTTTCGTTGACTGGCGACAAGGTGCGGTCGTCAGCCGACGGTGCGTTGGGAGAAGACGATTTCACCAATAATTGGCGCAAATTGGCCCAAGGTTCGCGGGGAGATTCTTGAGCGCCGAACAGGATTAGTTTTCGATTGCCCGCGGGTAATTCGCACAAGCCTCTTACGTAGACTGGTATTTGTTTATGCTTGAGGGCTTCCACTGCTCCCGTCCATGTGCCACCTTCTTGGTCCGACCAGGCAACGACGAGCGCGGCGTCGGCCAAAGCATAAATGAGTTTATTTCTCTCCATCGCGGTGAAAGCGAACCACGGCGATTCCGGTTCATAGGGAGAAATCAGGGTCAGGTACCCATCCAGGATCGCTTCGTGGTAAGCGGGGGCAACGGCAGCTCGGCCAAGACCATCGGCCAGCACGCCGATCGCGGTGCCCTTCCGATTGAGGGCCGCCATCATGGCTTCGGTATCGATCCCTTTCGCGTTTCCCGAAATTAGCGGAATGTGCTGATCGGCACAGGCGGCGCCGACCCGTTGCGCGAATGCGACATCCTCTTTTGTAGCCTCGCGCGATCCGACCACCGCCAAGCCTCCCGATTGCAGAGACTCCTGGGTTCCTACGCCATAAACAAGCGGCGGGGCCCGATGCTGCAGGTAGGTTTTGTACCGGGCCGGATATTCTTCGTCGCCGCGACTGACGATCCAGATTCCGCCATTCGTCCAGCGTTCCACCATCATCCCAAGAGCCGCCCCGCGCTCCAACAATCGCTCCACTTGATCCCTCGCAACTTCGGAAAGATCGAGATCGGAGAGAGCGGCTCGTCCGGCATCCTGCAGCAGGTCCCGTGGGCGAAGAGCGTGTTCATGCAGCCACTTTGCCAGCGTCGAGTATTGCTTGAGAGTTAGCGGTTTGGCGGCATCATGACGCTGGCCCAGATTAGCGCAGAGCAGGAGAACCGCCTGCGTGTCTTGGGTTGGGGATGACATCGTTTCTTTACCAGCCTCTCCACTCTCGGGGAGAGGTGTCGGCGAGCGCAAACGGGAACACCGGGCCACTCCCGGCCTGGCGAAGCTTGAATCCTAGCACGGTTAAGGTCCAGCGAGAATCGACCATGTCGTCTATCAATAATACCGGGCCGGGACGAACTGTATTTCGATCGGGAGCAAAAGCGCCGTCGAGATTGCACATCTGCTGCAGCCTGCTTTGACGAGTTTTCTGCGGTTCCGTCTCCTTAACCTTGTGAATGCAATCGACAAACGGCAGGCCTAGCTCACCGGCCAGGCGCCGGGCAAAATCCGGAACCAGAGTGCCGTGGCGATGCGACGGCGCACAAGTGACCCAGGTGGGCGTTGGTTGCGGGATCCAACGTTTCCGGATGAGGCGAACGGCGGCGGCAACCAGTTCGTCCGGGAATCTGCCGCTTCCGTGCTTGGCGTCTCTCACTAGTTCTCCGAACCCGGGATCGCCCCAGCGGCAAAGCGCGTATCCGGGCTCGGTCCGCAATTCAAGCGCAATGCGCCCGCGATTTCCCTCGAAGGCGTGACCGCTGCTCCACTGTTTGCGGGGTTCGATACGGAGGCCGGAGTCGTTGAGAAAACTCGTCGCCGCTTCGAACAATTCTTCGGGAAATTCAGCACTCAAACCGGTTTGGCGGCAATTTGAGCACTCGCCACAGGGGGTTGCGGCAGGATCGTTGAGTTCGCCCGATAGAAATTGCATAAGGCATTCGTCAGTGGAGACGTACTCGCGAATGCGCTCCCGTTCATTCCAGCGAAGATCGCGAATTCTTTCGATTCGTTCGATGGGCATCTCCCAGGGCACCGGATTTCGCACAAGCCGCTGATCGAGCATTTGTATGGGCGAGGGGGATTCCATCAGCAGAAACTTGAGAATTTTCTCCAGCTTGCCGGCTGTGAGGTTGAGTTGCTCCTGAAGGTCGGCGCGCCTGAGGCCGCCTTTTGTTTCGCGCAGTGCCGCCAGCACCTGGTCAACCTCTATTTCGGTGGGGAATGCAACGCGCATGAAGTAGTCCGCGATTTCGTCGTCTTCATCACCGGCGAGCAAGACGCCATAGGCTTCGGGAATGGCCCGTCCGGCCCGGCCCACCTGCTGGTAATAGTGAATGACGGACGGCGGGCGCTGAAAGTGAATGACGAAACCAACGTCCGGCTTATCGAAACCCATTCCCAAGGCAACGGTTGCGACCAGCGCTTTGACTTCGCTGTCCAGTAGTTGTTGCTCCAAACACTCGCGGTCTTCCGACGCCAGGTCGCTGTGATAAGGCAGCGCGCGAATGCCTTGCGATTGCAGCCAGGCGGCTACGATCTCCGCGTCCTTCACGGTGAGCGTGTAGATGATGCCGCTTTCCGGCAGACTCGATATGTGATGGGCAATCCATGCCATGCGCGCGGCTTTGGCGGGAAGCACGATGTTCTGGAGTTTCAGGCTTTCGCGCGTGAGCGGGCCGCGAATGGCGGTCAGATTTGGGCCGAGCTGTTCCAGCAGGTCGGCGACGACGCGATCGTTCGCGGTGGCTGTGGTTGCGAGGACGGGAACGTTGGGAGGAAGAGCGCGCAGGATTCGTACGATTCTTCGATAGTCGGGGCGGAAGTCATGGCCCCAATCGGAAATGCAATGCGCTTCATCGACCACGAAGAGTCCGATGCGTGCGGCGATCGGCAAGAGGCAATCCGTAACAAACTCTTCATCCCCTAATCGTTCTGGGGAAATGAGCAATACGTTAACTCTGTCCTGACGAAGTGCGTTAAGAACGCGCGGCCAGTCGTCCATGTTGGACGAATTGATGGTTTCGGCGCGGACGCCGATCCGGCGCGCGCCGTCGATCTGGTTGCGCATGAGTGACAAAAGAGGCGAAATGAGCAGGGTACATCCCGATCCGGTGTCGCGGAGCAGGCGTGTCGCCAAAAAGTAAACGCTGCTCTTTCCCCAGCCCGTGCGCTCTACGACCAGCAGGCGCTCACGATGCAAGAGGAACTGGATCGCCTCCCATTGATCTGGGTGGAAGTTTGCCGTCGCCGATCCGACGGCGGTGCGGAGTAGAGACAAAGCCCTTGTTTTCGAAATGAATTGCGCTAACTTGGGCTGGACGGCATAGTTGGGGTCGAGGAGCGGATGTGCGGCCATAACTGATTTGAATCGCCGGCCAGAGTTAGCGTCTGTGATGGATGAACAATGGCGCGGGTCGGTTTCCACCGGTGCGGAGATTTTACTCTCTCGGGGCCGCGGTTGGGGGCGTCCCGCTTCGACAAACCGTCTGGTGATACCCTTGGTGCATGCCTCCCGATCCTGATGCGGGCCTCCACTCTCCTAAATCTGCTCGATCCTCTGCGATGGTTGTGTCTGCGCTTCTTATTGGGCTGCTCCTCGGAGTTCTGTGTCTCGGTTCGCTTGGATGGTTAATGTTGTCCCGACATTCCGGGCGGGCTCTGTTAAGCCATCTGTTGTCGGCGGTGACCGGCAGAATCGTCAGCATCGATGTAAGCCAGCCCACGGTGGTCGATCGCATTCAGCGGCTGCAGCGGCTGGAGACCGTGGTTTACACCATGGACAAGCTGGTGACCGGCGCCAAAGAAAATCCCCTCTTACCTGATTTTCTGACGGGAGATCGCCTCTTGATGATGGTGCACGGCGAAGTTGTCGCGGGCATTGATTTCTCGAATCTGAAGCTGGACGACGTCCGCGTGGATGGCAAGCAGATTCACTTGCATCTTCCCGCGGCGCAGGTGTTCAGCACCCGGCTCGACAGCGCTAAGACGCGGGTGTATTCCAGGCAAACGGGGTTGCTGGTGCCGACCGATCCAAATCTGGAAACGCAAGTGCGCCAGGAGGCGGAACGTCAGATGCAAGAGGCCGCCTTGGCCGATGGCATTTTGCGAACCGCCCAGCAGAATGCGGCTACGACGATCGGCAGTCTGTTGCAGGGTTTGGGATTCGAGAAAATTGACTTCGATTAATGCCCACTGTAACTTCTCCGGTCTAACTCCGCGCTTCGCCCGGCACGCGCACTCGAATCGTCTGCGGAACGGCGCGCAGGTCTCCGAGCAACTGCTCATCGCAAGCGCGATTGATGTCGTAAATCGCATAGCCCAGCGGCCCGCGCGTATCCAGCACTTGCCGGTCGATATTGATCCCCCGGTTCGCCAGGATATCGTTAATCGCCCGCAAGATTCCCGGCACGTTGTGGTGGATGTGCATCAGCCGGTGCGATCCCGGTTCAGAGTTCGGATCAAAGTCGAGATGACAATGCGGCAGGTTCACGCTGAGCAGCGAATTGCCGCTCTTGAAATAATCGATCATCCGCGCCGAAACAAACTGGCCGATATTCTGCTGCGCCTCCTCCGTGCTGCCGCCGATGTGAGGCGTCAAAATCACATTCGGCAGCCCCCGCAGCGGGCTGGAAAACGCGCCGCCCGTCTCCGGTTCCTGGGGAAACACATCCACTGCCGCTCCCGCCAGCTTTCCGCACTTCAAATGCCTCGCCAGCGCCTCATGATCCACCACAAACCCGCGGCTCAAATTAATCAGGCACGCTCCATCTTTCATTCCGCGGAGCTCGTCTTCGGCAAATAAATTCTGGTTCTGCGCCTTCCCATCCACATGCAAAGTGATCACGTCGGAAGTTTCCAGCAATTCGCGAAAGCTAACCGGACGAGCATTCCCCCGCGCCAGCACATGCGCCACGTCATGGAATACCACCCGCATGCCCATCGCCTCGGCCAGATCCGACACCTGCGACCCGATCTTTCCGTAGCCCACAATCCCCAGCGTCAGCCCGCGCACTTCGTGCGCTCCCGCCGAAGATTTATTCCACACCCCGCCATGCAGTAACGTGCTCGCCTCAAACGTCCGCCGCAGCAGCAGGATAATCTCTCCCATCGCCAACTCGGCCACCGACCGGCTGTTGGAGTGCGGATCGTTAAACACCCCAATCCCGCGCTCGCTCGAAGCCGCGCGATCGATCTTGTCCACGCCAATGCAGAACGCCCCCACCGACACCAGTTCCGGCGCCGCATCCAGCACCGCCGCCGTGATGTGCGTCTTCGAACGCACGCCCAGAATCGAAGTCCCGCGCACCTTCTCGACCAGTTCGCCCTCGTCCAGCGCCCCCTTCAGCGACTCCACCACGAACCCCTCTTCTTCAAACTGAGAAGCCGCTACGCCGCTGATGTTCTCCAGCAATAAAACCTTCAAAGACCCTCCCAAACGCGACCAGAAGTTAGCTTGAATTATAGAGACAATCCGTGTGTGGCGCGGGCGCCCTCGCCCGCGTTTCGCAGATTCCACCAGAATTCCACGTGTTCCTGGTCTAGACCCAACATGGCGTAGAATCTTTCTGCTCGGCCCCGTCATCCATAACACTTTGGAGGAAACAAACAATGCCGCATGAACTGCCCCCCCTGCCGTACGATTACACGGCGCTCGAACCCACCATCGACGAAAAGACGATGCATCTGCATCACGATATGCATCACGCCGCTTACGTCAAGAACCTCAACGCGGCACTCGACAAGCATCCTGAGCTGCACAAGAAAACTGCGGAAGATCTCATCCGCGACCTGAGCGCCGTCCCCGAAGATATCCGCGGCGCCGTCCGCAACAACGGCGGCGGCCACGTCAACCACACCATGTTCTGGAACATCATGAAGCCCCACGGCGGAGGCGATCCCACCGGCCCCATCGCCGACGTGATCAAGAAAACTTTTGGCGACTTCAAAACCTTCCAGGAAAAATTCAACGCCGCCGGTGTAGCCCAGTTCGGCAGCGGATGGGTCTGGCTGGCAGGAGACTCAAAAGGCGAGGTGAAAATCCTCTCCACTCCCAACCAGGACAGCCCAATTTCGCAGGGTCTCCATCCCATCTTCGGCAACGACGTCTGGGAGCACGCCTACTATCTCAAGTACAACAACCGCCGCCCGGAATACCTGCAGGCTTGGTGGAACGTGGTCAACTGGGAAGAAATCAACAAGCGCTACCAGTCGTCGCTGAAGAAGTAAGTGTGAAGAAGTAAGCGTGTGGCGCGGACATTCCTGTCCGCGCCTCGGCTTTTTCTGCTTCAATTTTCTCTGCGATCTCCGCGTCCTCCGCGGTAAAGTTGTGGCCTGGGCTATCGCGACACGGCCGCCGGCAGAATCTCTTCCACGTCTATCTTGGTAGGGTAATTTCCCGTATAGCAGGCGGAGCAGTAAGTGGTCTTCTCTCCGTCCGCGCAAGCTCTCTTAAGGCCTTCGAGCGAGAGATAGGCAAGTGAGTCGGCGACGATGTATTCGCGAATCTCCTCGATCGACTTATTCGCTCCAATGAGCTCTTTCTTCGAAGGCGTATCCACTCCGTAGAAGCAGGGCGAAATAGTCGGCGGGCAGGAAATCCGCATGTGGACTTCCTTCGCGCCAGCGTTGCGAATCATGCGGACGATTTTCTTGCTGGTGGTGCCGCGCACAATGGAGTCGTCGACCAGAATCACTCGTTTGCCCTCGATCAGGCTGCGCACGGCGTTCAGTTTCAGCTTTACGCCGAAGTCGCGCACAGATTGTTGCGGCTCGATGAAAGTGCGTCCGACGTAATGGTTGCGGATAAGGGCAAGGCGAAAAGGGATGCCACTTTCAGCGGCGTATCCGATGGCCGCGGTATTGCCGGAGTCAGGCACGGGAACGACGATATCGGCGTCCACCGGAGCTTCGCGCGCGAGCTGGCGTCCCATGGCGTCTCGGCTTTGATCGACCGAGCGGCCAAACACCAGGCTGTCGGGACGCGAAAAATAAACGTGCTCAAAAATGCAGCTCGACAGCGCCGGAGATGGCGAATAAAAACGCGAACTGATGCCTTCGGGCCCGACGATGACCAGTTCGCCGGGCTTGACATCGCGTTCGTAGGTGGCGCCGAGCAAATCAAAAGCGCAGGTTTCCGAGGCGAAGACGACCGTCTCCTTTTTCTCGCTGGTCAGAGCCGGGATGCGGCCCATGGCCAGTGGCCGGAAGCCCCGTGGATCGCGGGCGGCGAAGATACGGTCGCGGCTGATCATGACCAGCGAAAACGCGCCTTCCACGCGGCGCAGCGCGTCGGCGATGGCATCGGGCAGCGTCTGCTCGCGGGAGAGCGCGATCAGGTGCACCAGCACTTCCGTGTCGCTGTTGGTTTGGAAGATCGAACCCTGGCCCTCCAGCTTCGCGCGAATCGCGTGCGCGTTGACCAGGTTGCCATTGTGAGCAATCGCGATCGTGCCCTTGTTGGACTGCACCATGATGGGCTGCGCGTTCAGCAGGGCCGAATCGCCCGCCGTCGAATATCGGGTGTGGCCGATGGCGAGAACACCGCGCAGGGAAGCCAGCACCTCGTGGCTGAAAATATCCGCGACCAGCCCCATGGCCTTGTGCTGGCGCAGGCGCTCGCCGTCCGAGGTGACGATGCCCGCCGATTCCTGTCCGCGATGCTGGAGGGCATACAGTCCGAGATAGGCAAGCTTCTCCGCCTCGGGATGGGCGTGAATGGCGACCACGCCGCATTCATCGCGAAATTTGTCGGAAGTCGGCATTTAGCAGTTAGCCTTTAGCACTTAGCCAATTCAACCTTGTCAATCCGCAGCGGCAACGCCTGGCTCCGCTCGCAACGCCCTCTCCAGCGCGCCCTCATACGCTTCCCGCAATTCCCGCACGCTCGCAGAAATCGCTAGCTGGCCATCTACCGTGATCTCAACTCTGTCCGACCCCGTTTCGCCCAACACATCCGCGGAGACGCCGTGCTCCTCCGCTATCTGTTGGATTCGCGGCAGGTGGATGGGGTCACAGCTTAGTACGACCCGGCTGGCGTCTTCTGCAAACAGCAGGAACTCAAACGCTCCTTCCTGCCTGGGCAAGCTGACGCTCAGCCCAATTCCGGCTGGTAGTGCCGACTCCACTAGCGCCACCGCTAACCCGCCATCGGCACAGTCGTGCGCCGATTCGACCAGCCCCGCCCGGATTATGGCCACCAGAGCGCGTTGCAATGTGGCTTCCTTCTCCAGATCAAGCTCGGGCGGATAGCCCCACACCGCTCCGAGAATCTCTTTCGCGTACTCCGACGAGCCAAACTCCAACTCGGCATCGAGCGCGTCGCCGGGTTCATTCGCGCGCAGCAGGACAATCTTTCTCGGAAACTCGCCACCGCTCGGCGCGAAATGCATCTTCGTCGTTTTGTGAACGTCTTCGAGAATCCCCACCACTCCAATCACAGGAGTCGGGTAAATTCCCTCGCCCAGCGTTTCGTTGTAGAAGCTGACGTTGCCGCCGGTAATCGGCGTATCCAATTCCTCGCAGGCTTTGGTGATGCCGTCAATCACCTGCGAAAACTGCCACATGATATTTGGCTTTTCGGGGTTGCCGAAGTTGAGGCAGTTGGTCGCGCCAATCGGAGTCGCCCCCGCGCAAGCCACTTTGCGGCAAGCTTCGGCGACCGCATGCATGGCGCCAAGACGAGGATCGAGATAGCACCAGCGGCCGTTGCCGTCGAGCGCCATGGCCAGTCCGCGCTTGGAGCCTTTGATGCGAATGACGCCAGCATCGCCCGCTCCGGGCGCTTCGACCGTGTTGGTCTGCACCATGTGGTCATACTGCTGCCAGACCCAACGCTTCGAGCAAATGTTCGGGCTCGCCAGAAGCAGCTTCAGATTTGAAGTGAAATCAGAAGCGCCGTCTTGCGGAGAAGGTTTTGGGAAGGGCACGGCTTCAGCCGTGCCGCTGACCGCTCCAGAAGCCGTGGGCTTTAGCCCCTGAGGACCGCGAAGGAATGAGAGCTTGATATGCTCCGGCATTTCGCGCTCCACCGGCGGCTCCCAGCGCGTCAGCGGACGTTTGTACACCGGCGCGTCATCGGTGAGGGCGGCATTCGGAATTTCAGCGACAACTTTGCCATGTTCGCGCACGCGCATCTTCGCATCGGAGGTGACCCGGCCGATTTCCACCGCATCCAGTCCCCACTTCTGGAAGACGCGGAACACCTCTTCTTCGCGGCCTTTCTGCGCGACCAGCAACATGCGCTCCTGCGACTCGCTGAGCATGATCTCGTAAGGCGTCATGCCGGTTTCCCGCTGCGGCACGCGGTCCAGTTCGATTTCGACTCCGGTGCCCCCGCGCCCGCCCATCTCGCAGGTAGAGCAGGTCAGCCCGGCGGCGCCCATGTCCTGTATTCCAACGATGGCGCCAGTTTGCATCGCTTCCAAACAGGCTTCCAGCAGCAACTTCTCGAGGAATGGATCTCCGACTTGAACGTTGGGACGCTTCGCTTCCGATCCTTCGCTGAACTCCTCGCTCGCCATGGTAGCGCCGTGAATGCCGTCGCGCCCGGTCTTCGAGCCCACATAAATTACGGGATTCCCCTCGCCCGATGCGCGGCCGTAAAAAATCTGGTCGCGGCGAACCAGGCCAAGAGCGAACGCGTTCACCAGCGGATTGCCGGAGTAGCAAGGCTCGAACTTCACCTCGCCGCCAAGATTGGGGACGCCGAAACAGTTGCCGTAAGAAGCGATGCCGGAGACCACGCCCTCCATGACGGAGTGATTCTTGTGAATTTCCGCCTGTGTGGCGCGGGCGCCCTCGCCCGCGTTCTCGGCAGCCGAAATGGGCCCAAAGCGAAGCGAGTCCATCACCGCGACCGGCCGCGCCCCCATGGTGAAAATGTCGCGCAGAATTCCGCCGACGCCAGTCGCCGCTCCCTGAAATGGTTCGATAAACGACGGATGATTGTGCGACTCGATTTTGAACGCGCAGGCCCAGCCGTCGCCAATGTCGACGATGCCGGCATTTTCGCCCGGCCCCTGCACTACCAGCTTGCTGCGCGTGGGCAGGCGCTTCAGATGAACGCGCGACGACTTATAGGAGCAATGCTCGCTCCACATCACGCTGAAAATGCCGAGTTCGGTCCGCGTCGGCTCGCGTCCGCCCAGCAGTTGCTTGATCTTTTCGAATTCTTCCGGAGTGAGGCCGTGCTCCCGGATCATCTCCGGCGTAATGGCAATAGGAACGATCGCAGAGGTGGTCATCGGGGAATCTTCATTGTCGCATCTCGACGGACTTTTCGCATGCAGATTCGTACCAGGATTGTGTGAAGCGGACACTCTTGTCCGCTGCATTTGATCTTGGTGTTGATCTTGATATTTGTATCGGTCCCGAACCTTCAGTTTCCAGATCACCGTCAAAGCCGGCGGACAAGAGTGTCCGCCCCACACACCGGGCTATACTGTCGCTGATGAAGTCCGTCATTGTCGGCACCGCCGGACATATCGATCACGGCAAGACGGCGCTGGTGAAAGCTCTGACCGGCATCGATGCCGACCGCCTCGAAGAAGAAAAGCGGCGCGGCATTACGATTGACATAGGGTTTGCCCACCTCGAACTTCCCGCCCCCGATGGCAGCAAGCTGCGCCTGGGCTTCGTCGATGTCCCCGGCCACGAGCGCTTTGTGCGCAACATGCTGGCGGGCGTGGGCGGCATCGACCTGGTGCTGCTCGTAATCGCCGCCGATGAAGGCATCAAGCCGCAGACTCGCGAACACTTCGATATCTGCCGCCTGCTGGCGATCCAACGCGGCATCGCCGTGCTCACAAAATCCGATGCGGTGGATGCGGAAACGCTAGAAGTCGTACGACTGGAAGTGGAAGATTACGTGCGCGGATCATTTCTCGATCCGGCAAAATCGCCGGTGATCGCGGTGAGTTCGTTGACGGGCCGAGGTCTGGACGAGTTGAAATCCGCGCTCGCCCAGGTTGCATCCGAAGTGGCGGCGAAAGACTCGGCGGCGCTGGCTCGTTTGCCCATCGACCGCGTGTTCACCATGAAAGGCTTCGGCACGGTCGTGACCGGCACGCTTGTTGCAGGAACGATCCGCAAATCCGACGAAGAAGAGCTCGAACTGTTTCCCGCCGGCAAGCGGGTACGAGTTCGGGGCGTGCAGGTTCATGGCTCGCCCGCGGAAGCCGCCGTCGCCGGGCAGCGCACCGCCCTCAACCTCGCCGGCGTCTCTACCGAAGACCTGGCGCGCGGAATGACGCTTGCGACCGCGGACACTTTTCGTTCCACGTCGCGAGTCGATGCGCTCCTTTCGCTACTCCCCTCGGCCAAGCCATTGAAGGACGGCGCGCGGGTGCACTTTCACGCCTACACGACGGAAACGATCGGGGAAGCGCGACTGTATGGAACGAAACAGCTGAAGCCGGGCGCAGAAGCGTATGCGCAATTGCGATTCGCCGAGCCCATGCTGCTCTTACCCGGAGATCGCTTCATCGTGCGCCAGTTTTCGCCGGTAGTAACCATTGGCGGAGGCGTCGTGCTGGATGCATCGCCTGCAGCTCGCAAACAGCGCGCAGAAGATCCGGTCGCCTTTCTCAGGATCATGCGCGATGGTTCTCCTGCACAGATACTGGCAGCGCGCGTAGCACGGCGCGGGGCGATTGGTCTGCGTCTAAATGACGCCCCCGGCGAAATGAATATTCGAAGGGAAGATGCGGCGAAACTGGCTGCCCAAGCCGGATTGGTCGACTGCAATCGGGTGCTGGTTGCGCCGGCGGCATTCGCGGAAGCAAAGGCAGATGTACTTCAAGCGCTCAAGAAATTCCACGATGCGAATCCGCTTGTGGCAGGGATGAGCAAAGAAGAGCTGCGCGATCGCGTCAACCTGGGCCCCGAGGTTTTTTACAGCGTGCTCGAAAGATTGGTGGAAGAAGAAAAAATCGAAGTCGCGGGCGAACTCGTCCACCTGCCCGGCCGCGGAGTGGTCATGAAGGACGAAGAAGCCGAGTCCAAGAAAATCATCGAGCAGGCATTTGCTTCCGCCGGGCTGAAAGTTCCATCGCTGAAAGAAGTGTTGGCGGGTCTGAAGGTAGACAAAATCCGCGCCCAGAAAATCGTCACTCTGCTTTTGCGCGATAAAATTCTGATCAAGATCTCAGACGAACTCGTTTTTCATCAGAGCGCGCTGACGGATCTCCGCCACAAAATCGCCACGCTCAAGAATACTGAGCCGAAAATCGATGTCGCCCGCTTCAAAGAAATGACGGGAGTAAGCCGTAAGTATGCGATTCCACTGCTCGAATACCTGGATCGCGAGCGGGTAACACGGCGCGTAGCAGACGAGCGGGTGATTCTGTGATTTGCTGATGGAGCGACGGGCGTCCTCGCCCGTCCAAGGCGAGCCCGGTTCGGCGGACGGGCGAGGACGCCCGCCGCTCCATCCTCCTTGAGCTAGATTTTTTCTTCCGGAAATTCCACTTCCAGCGCCAGTGGCCCGGTGACCCGGTTGGTCAGGTTCGCCAATCCAATGAGCATATGCAGATCCACGATCTGTTCGTCGGAAAAATGTGTCTTCAGTTCGGCGAAGTCGGCGTCGCTGGCGCCGTCGGGCGTGCGCGTGAGTTTTTCCGCATAGCGAAGCGCGGCTTGCTCGGACGCGCCAAATCCCGAGTAATGTCCTTCCCTCAGAGTCTTCATCTGCTCCGGCGTGAGTCCGGCGCGTTTGGCGCCCTGGATGTGGTGCTGCGTGCAGTAATGGCATCCGTTGATCAGCGAGACGCGCAGATATACCGCCTCGTAGAGTTTGCGATCGAGCGAGCGTCCCACGCTGGCATAGAATTCCAGAAACTTGCCGAGCATGGCGGGACGGTGCGCCAGCGCTTTCTGGATGCTGCCGGGTTTGCCTTTCAGCTTGTCATCGTAGATTTCCTTAACTTCCGCGTTGGCTTGTGTAGGTTCAATCAGACTGATTCGAGCCATGGAATTTTCTCCTTAGTGTCGCGACCTATAATAAACAGATTCATCGAAGTGCGCTGAGTCGCATAAAAAATCGAGTCGAATGAAATTGGAGTTGCCTAAGTTGGAGTTGCATAAGAAAGTTCGCATCATCGGCGCTGGCCTCGCGGGATCGGAAGCGGCGTGGCAGTGTGCCCGTCGCGGCGTCGCCGTCGAGCTATTCGAAATGCGGCCGGCGCGCACGACTCCTGCCCATCAGACCGACAACTTCGCGGAACTCGTCTGCTCCAATTCTCTGAAGTCCGAGAGCGAAAACACTGCGCCCTGGCTGCTGAAGGAAGAACTGCGGCGAGCGGGTTCTCTGCTGCTCGAGATCGCGCGGGAAGCCGCGGTGCCCGCAGGGCACGCTCTGGCTGTGGACCGAGCCGAGTTTTCACGCAAGGTGACGGAGGCGATTTCCCGCGAACCGCTCATCGCGATCCGCCGCGAAGAGGTCACGCAAGTCGAAGCCGGCGAGCTCACAATTATTGCAACCGGGCCGCTGACTTCGGATGCGCTTTCCCAGGAAATTGTGCGGTTGAGTTTTGCTTCCGCCTCGTTGGGTCCATCCAGCGCCGACCTTTCGCGGGCAGGAGTGCCCGCGCCACACAGTCTTTATTTTTACGATTCGATCAGCCCCATTGTCGAGGCCGATTCCATCGACATGAGCAAGGTGTATCTGGCGGCACGCTACGACAAAGGGTCCGCCGACTACATCAATTGTCCAATGTCGAAAGACGAATACGACCGGTTCTACGATGCGCTGCTCGCGGCGCAATCGGTGGAACAGAAGGACTGGGAAAAGCTGAACTACTTCGAAAGTTGCCTGCCCATCGAAGAAATCGCCCGGCGCGGGCGCGACACGCTGCGTTTCGGCCCGATGAAGCCGGTCGGACTCAAGGACCCTCGCACCGGCAGGATGCCGTACGCAGCAGTGCAATTGCGGCAGGAAAATCTGCGCGCCGATTCTTACAATCTTGTCGGATTTCAGAATCACCTGAAATTTGGCGAGCAGGCGCGCGTGCTGAGTTTGATCCCCGGGCTCGGAAACGCGCGGTTTCTGCGCTACGGACAGATTCACCGCAACACATATATCAACTCGCCAGCTCTGCTGAACCCGACGTTGCAAATGAAGGCGCATCCCCGCGTGCTGTTCGCGGGGCAGATCTGCGGCGTCGAAGGTTACGTCGAATCGATCGCGACTGGCCTGATGGCGGGAATGAATGCAGCCGCGCTCGCAACCGGCGGCGAACCAGCGCCTCCGCCGCGGGCGACGGCATTTGGATCGCTGGTTCACTACATCACGCAGGCGGAGAGCAAAAATTTTCAGCCCGCCAACATCACTTTCGACCTGCTGCCCGCCCTCGACCGCAAGGTCCGCGACCGCAAAGAACGCCATCGGCTGCAATGTGATCTGGCCCTGCAAGAGTTCGAGGACTGGCTCCGGCCGAACGCGCCGCAACCCGCCTCGGCCGCGCCATAAGCGAACAATGGAACAACGGAGCAATTAGGACGATAGAGCAAAGGAACAGTGGAGTGACGGGCGTCCTCGCCCGTCCAGCGGGATGGCGGCCGGGCGGGGACGCCCGGCACTCCATCGGACGTACGCGAGCATCGGCTCTTCTCCATTGACGCCGCAACTCTCCCCGCGATACCTTGGCGGCGTTGGTACGAGGTGATCCAATGCCCGTCTCTGCCGTTGATTGCGTACAGCCCGCGCTGCAGCACACTCGGGAACAACTCTTCACTCGCTTCCGCTTCGGGCAATGGTCGCGCTTGGCGCTGGTCGGAATTCTGGCGGCGGAACTGCATGTCGGCGGATGTAACTTCGGAAATTTCGGGCGCAGTTGGCCCCGCGTCCCACACAAGAGCGGGAGCGAGTTTCTGCCGTCTTCGAGGCTGCCATCTGGTTGGCCTCCTTTCAATTCCGCGCCCATTTCCGAGCACCTCGGGCAGTTCCTCGGGTTGATCGTGGTGGGAATTCTCGTTGCCATCGTGTTGGCGTTCATCTTCCTGTACATCAACAGTGTGTTCCGGTTCATTCTGTTCGACTCCGTTCTGCGGCGGCAATGTTCGATTGGCGAGGGCTGGCAAAAATGGCGTCGCGCCGGCGGAAGATTTTTTCTGTGGCAAATTGTCTTTCTGATTTCGACGTGGCTGTTGCTGGCAGTTCTCGTTGGCGTGCCCCTGGCCCTGGCTGCGGTTGCGGGGTGGATGACAGATGTACGCGAGCACATCGGGCGGTTGATTGTAGGAGTGATCCTGCTCGTGGGCCTGTTTGTAGTGTTCGCGCTAACAGCCGCTGTGGTTCAAGTGCTGGCTAGGGATTTCCTGGTGCCGATTATGGCTCTCGAGGACCTCGATTTTGCCGACGGCTGGCACCGTTTATTGGCAATGATCGGACGAGAGAAGGGACGGTATGCCGTTTATCTGCTGCTCAAGCTGGTGCTATCGATTGCGGCGGCCATCCTGTTTGGCATTATTGCAATCATCGCAGCGCTGTTCGTCGTGGTTCCCGGTGTAGTGGCCGTGCTGGCGGGCAAAGCCGCGGGAATGGGATGGAGCGTGACGACGATAAGCCTGGCAATAATCTTCGGAAGCTTGCTCCTGCTCCTGCTGATCTACCTGATCGCATGGGTGTGCGTGCCGGCCACGGTCTTCTTCCCGGCATACGCGATGCATTTTTTTGCTTCTCGATATCCGCATCTGGACGCGCTGTTGCATCCCGCCCCCACGCCTCCAGCGCCCGAATTGCCTCCAGTCCCAGAGTCTCCGCCGCCCTTCGAACCGCCTCCGCTACCGCCGTCGGCCGAGCCCATCGGCTGATCTTGCCGGTGGAGAGCCGGGCGTCCTCGCCCGCCGCCGAACTTCTGGACGGGCGAGAGCTTGCCCTGAGCTTGCCGAAGGGACACCCGTCGCTCCACTATTTCCTGTCTGCTGTGGAACTCTCCGCACCATCCGGGTGTCCAATGTTTCAGACACGCGCGTGCCGGAGAGGAAAATTTCAAATGGCATTCTCCACGGCAGGCGGTGGTCCGTCTCGTCCACAGATGAACGTCACTCCCCTGATTGACGTTCTGCTGGTGCTCATCATTGTTTTCATGGTGGTTGTGATCGAGCAGCGGCCAACCGGTTTGCAGGCAGAGATTCCACAACACAATCCACCAGGCAGCACGATCCCGCCGCCCAATCGGACGATCGTGATTCAGATTCGTCACCCGAAGCCGGGAGCAGAACGTTCGCAGGCAGAACATCCGGAGGTGATGCTGAATGAAGAATCGGTGGAATGGGATCGCTTGCGCGAACGGTTGCAAGATATTTTCGCCATTCGCGTCGAGCGCATCGCCTACGTCCAAGCCGATGACGACATTGATTTCCAGGACGTAGCGGACGTAATCGCAATTGCCCGGATCGCTGGCGTAGACCGCGTGGGCCTGCTCACCGAAGATGGCAAGCATGTTCCTGTGAGGGGCTAGTCCCCTCGTTCTAATCTCGCGCCCGGTTCTTAATCCAAATAGGCGAGCCCATAAACCCGAACGCCGCCCGAATCTGATTTTCCAGAAACCGCTGATAGGAAAAGTGCAGCTTCACGGCGCGGTCGGTGAAGAGCACGAAGGTCGGCGGCGCCACTCCCGCCTGCGTCATGTATTTAATTTTCACGCGCTTGCTCACGGGAACGGAGGCGCGGTCAAAATCAACCGTCCCCAGGAAACGGTTCATCTCTCCGGTCGTGATGCGTTTGCGGCGCTCGGCAGCCACCTTCTCGATTAGCGGAAGAATCTTTTCCGTTCCCTTGCCAGTGTGCGCCGAGAGAAAGAGCACCGGAGCGTAGGCCAGAAACTTCAGCCCATAGCGCAGCCGCTCTTCGTAGAGAGCGCGATCTTGAGGCCGGTTGGCATCCTGTATGCGAGCCGTTTTCGACTGGCTGACGGCCCGCTTCTCGCCGCTCGCCACCAGATCCCATTTATTGACCAGGATAATCACCGAGCGTCCGCTCTCGTGGGCATAGCCGGCGATGTTCGCGTCGAGACCGCTGGCGCCTTCGGTGGCGTCCACCATGAAGAGCACGATGTCGGCGTCTTCGATGTTTTTGCGCGCCATAACCACCGAAAGTTTCTCGGCCATCAGCTGAGTCTTGCCTTTGCGGCGGATGCCGGCGGTATCGATGAACCGAATCTTGCGGCCTTTGTACTGGATGACTTCGTCGATGGAATCCCGCGTCGTACCCGCAACCGGCGAGACAATGGCGCGCTCGGTTCCTGTAAGTTGATTCAGCAGTGTGGACTTGCCCACATTCGGGTGCCCGATGATGGCCACCCTGATTTCATGCGGCTCCTCGGGAGTTGGTGTATCTTCATCCCCGTTTTTCTCCGCGAACTCTGCGTCCTCTGCGGTTGCCTTTGGTTTTGCCGGCAGCACCTTAACGATGGCGTCCAGCAGATCGTCGACCCCGCGCCCATGCTCAGCCGAAACCGGAAACATATTCCGCATCCCGAGCACATGAAACTCGTCAAGCAATCCATCCTGCTTGTCCGAGTCCATCTTGTTGACGGCGAGAAAGAGCGGCTTGCCGGTGCGCGCCAGAAGTCGCGCCAACTCGCGATCGGGTCCAGCGATCTCGGTGCGCGCATCGACGACCATGACAATAGCCGCCGCTTCTTCGAACGCAACCTTGGCCTGGCGAAAGATTTCCGCCGGTATGAAGTCTTTATCGTCGGGAACGATGCCGCCCGTATCCACCACGCGAAACTCGTGCCCGAGCCATTCCACCTCGCCATAGAGGCGGTCGCGCGTGATGCCGGACTCGTCCCCGACGATGGCGCGCCGCGATCCGGTCAGATGGTTGAACAGCGTCGATTTACCAACGTTCGGGCGTCCGACGATGGCGACGAGCGGGTTGGACGACTTGCGGGAAGATGCTCGTTTCGTCATAAACCGCGCCTTACCCTTCCCAGAATTCGTTCCGCCTCGGAGGATCTCACTGGCAACTGGCTACTGGCAACTGGGAACTGTTTATTATAGAGACTCCGTGCCTTCCTCATCCCATCCCGTGTCCCCAGCTACGGGATTCTCGCTCTACCAATTCTTCGCGCCGGGAGGCGTGCTTTCGAAAACGCACCCCGCCTACGAGTTTCGCCGCGGGCAGTTGCAGATGGCCCAGGCCGTGGAAGAGGCGCTAGAAGAGAAGCGCCACTTGATTGTCGAGGCCGGCACGGGCACCGGCAAAACGCTCGCATATCTCTTGCCGGTGATCCGCTCGGGCAAACGCGTCATCATCTCCACCGGCACGAAAAACCTGCAGGAGCAACTCTTCTTTAAAGATGTCCCGGCTCTGGAGCGGGCGCTATTCGCCAATGAAAGCGCCGCCGACGGCCGCGGAAAGCTCAGCGTCTGCTATATGAAGGGGCGCAACAACTATCTTTGCCGCAAGAAGCTTTTTGATCTCACCGGCCAGCCGGTGCTCAGCGGTCTGGAAGAAATCGAGCACTACCGCGCCATCGCCGCGTGGGAGAAAACGACGCACAGCGGCGATCGCGCCGAACTCGCGGAACTGCCCGAGGCTAGCGCTCTCTGGCACAAACTCGATGCGCGCGCCGATACCTGCCTCGGCCAGAAATGCAAGGAATGGGAGCGCTGCTTCATCACTGAGATGCGGCGGCGCGCGGCCCAGAGCGACATCATCATCGTCAATCACCACCTGTTTTTCGCCGACCTTTCCATCAAACTCGAAGCCGATGGCGCGCCCGACGCTGGCGTGCTTCCCGAGTGCGGGGCGGTGATTTTCGACGAAGCGCACGAACTGGAAGAAATCGCCGGCAACTACTTCGGTATCTCGGTCGGCAATTTGCGGATGGATGAGCTGACGCGCGACGTCGAACACCTGCTGCAACGCGAGCACCTGTACACGCCGCAGTTGTCGGGAGCGATTCAGTCGTTGCGGGAGCGCTCGCAACTATTTTTCTCGCTCCTGCCCCCGCACGAAGGCCGGTTTGCCTTTGACTCCCGCCGCGAGTTCCTCGAGGAAAACGGCGAGGAATTTCTGGCGCTCAATCAATCGCTGTACCGGCTGGGCGCGGAACTGGAGCAACTTCCGCAGAAGCCGGAGGAAGTCTTCACGCTTACGCGTCGAGCGCAGCAATTGCAGGTGCAACTTCGCTTCGTGATGGAGAGCGAGGATTCGAACACGGTCTTCTGGATCGAGCGCCGAGGCTTCCGCGGAGCGCCGGGCGCCTCGACGGGTGCAGCTTTGAAAGGGCGTGGCTTCAGCCACGCCGGAACGTCCGCGTTTGAGAAAGGGGCTTCAGCCCCTGAGGGAAAGCGCTCGGGCCGTGTCAATGTTTTTCTCCAGGCCACTCCGATCGAAGTTGGCCAGATTCTGCGCGAGTGCCTGTGGTCAAAGCTGGAAACCTCGGTGCTGACCTCGGCAACCCTGGCCGTCGGCGGCGGTTTCAATTACATACGGCAGCGGCTTGGGCTCGACCACGCGCGCGAATTGATCGTCGCCTCGCATTTCGATTATGAAAGCCAGGCGATTTTTTACGTTCCGCCCGATCTGCCCGATCCGCGCACGCCGCAATTTCCCGCCGAGGCTGCCAGCCTTGTCCGCCGGTTGCTCGAGATTACCCGCGGACGCGCCTTCGTGCTCTTCACCAGCTACGCGCAGATGAACGAAATCTACGAGCGGCTGCTTGGCCAGTTGCAATTTCCGTTGCTCAAGCAGGGCGACGCTCCGAAATCGGCGTTGCTCGAGGAGTTCCGGCTCACGCCCCACGCCGTGTTGTTTGGGACATCTTCGTTCTGGCAAGGCGTGGATGTGCAAGGCGAACAGTTGAGCTGCGTCATTATCGACCGCTTGCCCTTTGCCGTCCCGAGCGATCCGGTGGTGGCCGCGCGGGTAAAGGCCATCGACGCTGGCGGCGGCAATGCTTTCTTCGAATATCAGGTGCCGAGCGCGGTCATTACGCTGAAGCAGGGTTTTGGGAGATTGATTCGGTCGTTGCACGATCGTGGTTTGCTGGCTCTGCTCGACAACCGGATTCTGAAGAAGCAGTACGGGCGGGTGTTTGTGGAGAGCCTGCCGCCCTACAGCAGAACAACAGACCTGAGAAAAGTAGAGGAATTTTTCGGGGCGGATGTATGAATGATGTTCGATGGAGCGCCGGGCGTCCCCGCCCGGCAGGACGGGCGACACGCCCGTCCCTCCATCGCGAAACGAAACTACTCTGCTGCCGCCGCTTCCTTGTCGACAATGACCTTCAAGTGCGTGGTCACGTCCTTGTGCAGCTTGATCGGAACAGTGAACTCGCCGACGATCTTGAGCGGTTCGTGCAACTGGATCTTCCGGCGATCGATGTGGAAGCTCTTCTTCTCCAGCGCTTCGGCAATGTCGCCAGCCGTGACCGATCCGAACAACTGATCGGCTTCGCCCGACTTGCGCAGGAACTTCACCTCCAGCCCGTCAAACTGCTTGGCCAGCGCTTCGGCTTCCGTCTTTTCCTTGGCGGAGCGGCGCACCGCGGCGGCCTTCATCTGCTCGATGACAGTCTTGTTGGCCACGGTGGCCTCAATCGCCAGTTTCTTCGGCAGCAGAAAATTCCGCCCGTATCCCTCGGCGACTTTCACCACTTCGCCGCGGTTGCCCAGTTTGGGCACGTCTTCTTTCAGGATGACTTCCATGCATGACTCCGTTTCGTAAGTAACCTGGTCGTTAGTCGCTTGTCATTGCGTCATTGGTCGTTGGTCGTTTGCAAATTCTCGAACCGTCAACAAACTCTCCTGATGCCGCTGACTGCGAACGACTAACGACTAGACCGACCAACGACGGTCTTGAATTTACTGCGCGCGTCCAGCGAACGGCAGCAGCGCGATGTTGCGCGCCTGCTTGATGGCCCGCGAAAGACGGCGCTGGTGCGGCGTGCATACGCCGGTCAGGCGCCGCGGAGTGATCTTGCCGCTTTCCGCCACGAACTGCGCCAGCAGACGCACATCCTTGTAATTGACCGCTTCGATCTTCTCGACGCAGAACTTGCAAACTTTCTTGCGCCGGAAAAACTTGCGCCCCCCTTCGCGGGGACCGCCGGGGCCTCCGCCGGGGCGCGCACCGCGTGGCGGACCGCTGCGCTCGGGGCGATCGCCGCCGCTACGCTCCGGACGGCTTTCGCCGCCGCTTGCTCCCGTATGCGCGGTTGGTGCTTTTGTTTCTTCTGCCATAGTGCTCCTGCTTTCTAAGAATTCGTCTTGGGGAAGGGCGCGGCTTCAGCCGTACCGTAAAGCGCCCGAAAAAATACAGCCTTTAGCCCCTGAGGTCGAGCGCCCCGCCCCTTGAGCCCTCAGTTCCGGCTAAACCGGCGCCGAGGCCGGTGTTTCCGTTGCGGCTTCCGGCGTTGCCGGGGTTACCGGAGCGGCGGCGGCGGCTGGTTGCGCGCTGACTTTCTTTTTCGCGTCGCGGAGTCTTCTTGATCTTGTCGAGCCGCTTCAGTTCTTCGTCCGTCCGCACGGTGAGGAACTTGATCACCGGCTCGGTCACGCGCAGGCGGCGTTCGACTTCGTGCACGACGGCGCCAGTGGCTTCAATCAGCATCAGCACAAAAATGCCATCGTTGAACTTGCCCACCCGGTACGCGAGACGGCGCTTGCCCCAAACCTCGCTCTTGGCCGTTCCGCCCGCCGAGGTCACCGATGACTCGAGCGTCGAAATCAGCTTGTTCAGATCCTCGTCCACCATGTCGGGCCGGACGATGAACATCAATTCATAGTTGCGATTCATTCGTTATCTCCAAACTCTTTTAGTACGGTCGCTAGTCGCTAGTCGTTCGGGAATTCACCCCAAACCGTATGCGTTTGCTAACGACCAACGACTATCGACCGACGACGATCCACCAACATTCACTCCGCAGCGTCGCTCTTGCGATTGAACCGGTTCATCGCCGCCGCCGGTCCTTCTTTCAAAATCACTTCAACCGCCAGCACTGCCGTGTCGAGGACTTCGTCCACAACTTTTTCCTGCGCCCGGCGGAACGGCGTCAGCACAAATTTCACGCTGTCCGCGACTTTGCGGTCGGGCGCGATTCCCAGCCGAATCCGCAAAAACTCGTCGGTACCCAGGGCGCCGAGAATGGACTCCATCCCGTTGTGCCCCGCCGAACTGCCCCGCTGCCGTATGCGAATCGTGCCCAGCGGCAAGTCAAGCTCGTCGTAAATCACAATCAGGTCCCGCGTCACATCGACCTGATGTTCCGCCACCAGTTCCCACACCGAAAGCCCACTCAGGTTCATGTAGGTTTCCGGCTTAGCCAGGACCGCCGGCTCACCGGCGATCGTTGCCCGCGCAGTCAGCGCGCGGCATTGCCGATTCCTGACTTCGATCCCCAGGCCGTTGGCGATCCGATCGATCGTCAGGAACCCGAGATTGTGCGGCGTGAACTGGTACTCGATTCCTGGGTTGCCCAAACCGACGATCAGTTTCACGCGGATTCACTTTTCGCTGTTCACTCGGTGCCCCAGGTTCGCGCCCGTCTCTTGGGCGCTAACCTGGGTGTCGGCTCTTAGCTAAAAGCCGGCAGCCAGCAGCTATTTTTTCTCTTTCTTCTCGGGCTTCTCGGCCTTCTCGGGCTTAGCCTTGGCCTTGGCATCGCCTTCGGCCTCGCCTTCACCCTCGACCTCCTGCTTGCCCTTCTTAATGACTTCGGGTTCAGCCGGAGCTGCCTCCGCCTCCGCCACCGCCTCGGGAGCCGCAACCACTTCTTCCTTCACCGAGGTCATGTGCGCGATCATCTGGTTCTCGTCGGTCAGAAACACCAGCTTTTCGCTGCGCGGGAGGTCCTTCACACGCACCTCGACGCCAAATACAAGGTGGCTGATGTCCACTTCGATCGACTTCGGAATATCTGCCGGAAGGCACTCAACCTCGATCTCACGCAGCAATTGCTCGAGAATGCCGCCCTGCGTCTTCACGCCCTCGGCCTCGCCTTTGAGCACGACCGGCACCGTCACCGTCAGCTTCTTGTCCATCGCGATGCGCTGCAGGTCCACGTGGAGCAGCGTTCCCTTGATGGGTTCGAACTGCCAGTCCACGATCATGGCCTTCTCCCGATCGCTGTCGAGCGCCAGGTCAAAAATCGTGTTGTGCCCGCTCTCCGACCTCAGGATGCGCAGAACCTGCCGCGGATCGACCGCGACCGAAGCCGCTTCTTTGCCCGCGCCGTAGACCACGGCTGGAATCTTTCCGCCGGCGCGCACGCGCCGGGCGGCGTTCTTGGTGCCTGGTTCGCGCTTCTGCGCTTCCAGAATGCTGATATCCGTTGCTGTCGCCATAATTCCGTTTCCGTCCTTCGCTAAAATCGTCGTTGGTCGTTGGTCGTTGGTCGTTGGCAAAACCTTTCAGTGCTGGCGAATCGCGAACGACTAACGACTAACGACCAACGACCAACGACGCTTCTAAATAAAAAGTCGGCTGACCGATGTTTCTTCGTGAATCGACTGTATCGCCCGTCCAATCAGCCCCGCGATCGAAAGCACCTTGATCTTTGAGACTTGCCTTGCCGCTTCGGACAGCGGAATCGTGTTGGTCACGACCACCTCGGTGATCGGAGAGTTCACAAGATTTTCCACCGCCGCCCCTGAAAGTACCGGGTGCGAACAACAGGCATACACGGTACTCGCGCCATTTTCAATCAGCGCCTGCGCCACCTTCACCAGCGTTCCCGCCGTGTCGATGAGGTCGTCAATGATGAGACAGTTGCGGCCATTGACTTCGCCGATCACGTTCATCACTTCCGCCACGTTCATCTCGACGCGCCGTTTATCCACGATGGCCAGCGCCGCATCCATCTTCTTTGCGAAAAAGCGCGCGCGCTCCACGCCGCCGGCGTCCGGCGAAACCACCGTCAGGTTCGGCAAGTTCAGCTTCTTGAAATAATCCACCAGCACCGGCGAAGCGAACAGGTGGTCCACCGGAATATTAAAAAATCCCTGCAACTGCGGCGCGTGTAAATCCACCACCAGCGCGCGATCCGCGCCCGCGGTGGTCAGCAGGTCGGCCACCAGCTTCGATGAAATCGGCACCCGCGGCTTGTCTTTGCGATCCTGGCGCGCGTAGCCGTAATACGGAATCACCGCCGTAATGCGCCGCGCCGAAGCCCGCTTCAGCGCGTCCATCATCAACAGCAGTTCCATCAGGTGCATGTCCACCGGCTGGCAGGTGGGCTGCATCACGAACACGTCGGCTCCGCGCACGTTCTCCTGGATCTGCACATACGCTTCGCCGTCCTTGAAGCGCGTCACCAGAGCCTGGCCGCGCGTCAGGCCAAGAAAATGGCAGACCTCATCGCAGAGCGCCTCGTTGGCGGTTCCACAGAAGACTTTGAATCGGTCGTCGACCCGGGCGCGCTGCGGCTTGCGTTCCGCCTTCTCGTCCGTGATCGGCTTTTTTTCCGCGGTCGTCTTTTCGGCAGTCGTGGTCGCAACTGTGGCCATAGTTCAGTTCTCAGTGTTCAGTTGCCAGCTACCAGTTGCCAGTTCTCAGTTTGGGGACCCAGTGTTTTCACTGGTAACTGACAACTGGCGACTGGCAACTGCCTGCTTTTTGGCTGGGCCGCTAGGATTCGAACCTAGACAAAGTGCTCCAAAGGCACTTGACCTACCATTAGTCGACGGCCCAGTAAACCCATCATAGGTTTTCAAGGCACCAAGTTTCAAGGTTTCAAGCTGTTCACATTGAAACTCTGAAACCTTGCAACCTTGAAACCTGCCTCACACAATTCTTTTCCAATACTTCCGGCGCGTCAACGTACTGGTCGCCACTGCCTTCACCCCCTGCTTTCGCAGGCGGCTTGCCGCTTTTGCTGCGTCGGCCGGCGACCGGAACAGCCCATACAGGGTTGACCCCGACCCGGAGAGCGAAGCGTACCGCGACCCCGCGCACTCCAGCGCACCTTTTATGTCTCGCAGTTCGGGATATTGAGGAAAGACGACCTTTTCGAAGTCGTTTTCAATCCCGGTACGGACAAGGTCGGAAAGCATGTTCCCGGCCCGGCTCCCGCCTTTTGCAGGAGCACCGGTGTTGGGGTAACCACTCAGCCACGCCGAAAGCGCGCAGCCAACCTCAAACAGTCTATCGGACGCCCCCGCCCGCGTCAATTGCCCACTGCTCGTGGAGGGACGGGCGTCCTCGCCCGTCCAAGCCGAGCGCAGCTCGGCCGCCCTTTCCCGCTGGACGAGCGCATCCCAATCGGCAAACGCCTGAGCCGTCGACACCCCAACCTCCGGCGTCACCACCACCATCGGCACCGCAGGCAGGTCCGCCAGCGGATAAACCTCCTCGCCGCGCCCCACTCCCAGCGTCGTTCCGCCCACCAGAAACAGCGGCAGGTCCGACCCAATCTCAGCCGCAATGCGCAGGCGCGCAGGCCCGGATAACCTCTTCCTGACTGCCCGCGTCTTTTTCAGCGCCAGCTCCAGCGCGACCATCGTCGCCACCGCATTCGAAGACGCCGCGCCCAACCCTCCCCGCACCGGCAGCCGCTTCTCGATTTCGATGCAGACTCTGCCCTTAGCGCCAAGTTCGTCCAGCACCAGCTCGGCGATGCGATAGCAGGTGTTAGACGAATCCAGCGGAACTCGCGGGTCTTTATTCCTGCAAAGGATCTCAATTCCGCTGCCCCGCCCAACGCTCACCCGGATCACGTCATGCAGCGCGATCGTCTGGTACACCGTGCGCAGATCGTGATATCCGTCCGCCCGCGCGGCGCCGATGTAGAGCCCGAGATTGATCTTCGCAAAAGAACGAACCGCAACTGTCATGGAAAGGGAATTGTAAGCGATTTGCGGGTGAGAAAGGGCAATGCCTGACGCTCTTGGCGGGTGGCCACTTTAACGGGAAAGCATAACGCGGGTTTGTCTTTGAACATGGACCGAAACAACTGGGGGTGCGCCACTTCTCGCGCCTTTCGAGAAGTGGCCCGCCGAACAGCCGACACCGTTCCGCTCCGCCTTACGCGCCCGGAGGTCGGATCTTCATCTTCAGCACTTCCCACTCATTCACTCTTACCAGACCTGCCTCGCCCAGGAAGTAGGCACGGAAACTGCTCCAGCGCCAGAGTTCCGGAGAGGCCACCAAACCGCGCTTCACCGGATTGCGATGCATGTAGCGGAGTTTCTCGATGCGTTTGTCTTCGGTCCACACGTTGAAGTCGTAGAAACGCTTCTGCCAGATATGCTGCGCGCCACTGCTCGAAAGGCACGAGAAGTGGCGCACCCCCGGGTCGGTGTTCCTCCGCGATTACGCGGCGTGCGAAGCCGATTTTGAGAGCCTGCATGACCGTCGAGGGGTTTTTTCCTGCGGTTCGCCGATCAGGAGGTGAATGTGCTCGGGCATAACCTCGTAGCCGACAACGACGAACGGATACCGCCTGCGCACCTGCTCAAGCACAGTCAGCAACAGGTCACGGCGGCGCGGAGTGCCGAGCAAGGGCTGTCGGCCATAACAACTGCACGTGATGAAATGTAAGTCTCCGGCGCCGTAGTAGCGTTTTAGATTCCGCCACACGGCCACAGAGTAGTGGCGCAAAGAGATGGGCGCGGTGACGGCGCACACCTCCCAATGGTGATGAAAGATTCTGTCCGGGAATCGGGGCCACTTCTCGAAAAGCGTGAGAAGTGGCGCACCCACAGTTTTTCGTTGAACGCTCAAGGACAAACCCGCCTTATACTTCTCACGTTGATGTGGCCCACCCGCCGGCAGTTGCAAACGTAACCTGCTATAGCGCACCTAAGCTTTTTTCTTCATAATCCGGGGTATGGCCCTTGTTGTCTTCCTCCGGGGTGTCAATGTTGGCGGACACAGAAGGTTTCGCCCAAGCATCCTCGCCCGAGAACTGAGCCGCTATGATGTCCTGAACGTGGGTGCTGCGGGCACCTTTGTGGTTCGTAAACCTGGATCCCGAGCAAAATTCCGTACTGCATTGCTTCGCAAGCTGCCGTTCGAAGCGGAAATTATGCTGTGCGACAGCCGCGATCTTATGCGGCTGGAGATGGAGAATCCGTTTGGAACTCAGCCATTACCCCCGGATGTTGTCCGGTTCGTGAGTATCCTGTCGAAAGCCGGTGGTGTCCGGGCGCCGCTTCCAGTCACGTTTCCCTCGGACGGGGAGTGGTTGGTGCGGGTGATTGCCTCCGAAGGGCAGTTCGTGTTCGGAGTGTACCGTCGTCACATGAAGACAATCGGCTATCTTGGCCAGATCGACAAACTGTACGGCGTGCCAGCTACGACTCGGAATTGGAACACAATAATTGCGATCCTACGAATGTTGAAGAGTCTCAAGGGCGGGCGCAGGGATTCTAATGGTTGAAATCAAAACCCCTTCGCGAAGGGTGGGCGTGAAAATGCCCGCACCACGGCACAAACGATTTTTTTTCATCACATTTTTCCTGTACCGCCATCACAGACACCCAGCCGCAACCCTGCGAGAATTCTCCGAGAGTGCAGTTATCAAGGAGTGTGCCCGTCTCCAGAGACGGTTCCACAGGCTGCCTAACACGATTTTCAACGCTCTCTGACAATCTTGAAGCGAGTAACGGGTGGGACCCGTCGGCTAAGTCATTATTTATGAAGATTTTCCATATAAGTCCTTTAACGTGAAGATTTTGCCTCTAACCCACTGATGTTAATAGACATAAAAAGTAGGGGGGAGGGGGGTACCCCCCCCAACGGGCACCAAACGCATTTACTGAGAACTGAGAACTGAGAACCGAGAACTGCTTGCGGTACACTTCCTGTTCATGCCCGTAACCACCTACCTCGAAGCCATCCGCCAGGGAATCTGGGAGGAGATGGAGCGCGACCCAACCGTCTTTTGCCTGGGCGAGGACATCGGCATCTACGGTGGCGCTTTCAAAGTCACCGAGAACTTCATCGACCGCTTCGGCCCCGAGCGCGTCATCGATACACCGATTGCGGAGTCGGCCATCATTGGCGCTGCCTTCGGCGCCGCGCTTACCGGCCTGCGTCCCGTCGCCGAGTTCCAGTTCATGGACTTCATCGGCTGCGCCTTCAATCAGATCGTCAACATGGCCGCGAAGTCGCACTACCGTTGGGGAGCGCCGGCCCCAATGGTGCTGCGCGGTCCAAGCGGAGGGAATGTGCATGGCGGCCCATTCCACTCGCAGAATCCGGAAATGTGGTTCGTGCACGCGCCCGGTCTGAAGGTCGTCTGCCCGGCAACGGCCTACGATGCCAAGGGGCTTATCAAAGCGGCGATCCGCGACAACAATCCTGTGATTTTTTTCGAGCACAAGTATCTGTACCGAAGAATCAAAGAGGAAATTCCAGGCTCCGAAGCTGATTACATAGTTCCTCTAGGGAAGGCGCGGGTGGCGCGCGAAGGCCGTCATCTCAGCGTGATCACCTACGCCGCTATGCTGTATGTCGCGCGCGAAGCCGCTGAAATCCTGAGCAAAGAAGGAATCGAGATCGAAATCCTCGACCTGCGAACGGTCGCGCCTCTTGATCGCGCAGCGATTGCCGCCACCGTGAAGAAGACCAGCAAAGTGATCATTCTGCACGAACACGCGCGCACCGGCGGCCTGGCCGGAGAAATTTCCGCGATCGTCAACGAAGAAGCCTTCGACGATCTCGATGGTCCCATTGTCCGCCTGACGTCGCTCGACACGCCGGTTCCGTTTTCGCCGCCGCAGGAGGAATTTTTCCTGCCCAAAGTTTCCGATCTGGTGCGCGAGGCGCGGCGCCTGCACGCTTACTGACTCCCGCAGCCGCGCCCTTGAAGGTAGAATAAAAAGAGTTGCCACGGGGCTGCAGTTCGCCCGCGAAGCTCTCCGAGGAACTGAAATGCGCGGCTTCATTCTAGGGATTTTCATCACCATTCTGGTTCTGCTGATTGGCGGTCTGGGCCTTGCCCTGCTCGGCTTCTTGCCGACCCGGGCCAACAGCGCTCCCCCGGAAATGGAACGCCACATCGCCATGAGTGCGCTCGACAATTCGGTCGAGCGCCATGCTCCCCGCGTGCACAACCCCGTGCCCCCCACGGACGAAAATCTGATCGAGGGCCTGAAGATCTACACCATGAATTGCGCGCTTTGCCATGGCGGGATCGACCGCCAGCCCTCGACCCTGGAGCAATCGTTCTATCCCCCGCCTCCCAACCTCATTCTGCACCCGCCGGATGATGCGGAATGGCACGTCTTCTACGTGATTCAGAACGGCGTCCGCTATAGCGGCATGCCCGCCTGGGATAAGACGCTCTCCGAGCCTGACATTTGGAAGCTCACGGCGTTCCTCACCCGCGTGGAAAAGCTGCCGCCTGCGGTGCAGGACTACTGGAAGAAATTCAGCGGAGCGAGCCCACCAATCGGCGAGCCGGAAGGACATGACGACCACAAGTAGAAGGTTATGTGGTGGCGGGGCTATGCCCCGCCACCACACTGACGCTACCCTGGCGGATAGCTGAAATTGATGGTGATCGTGGTTTGAGTCGACGCCGCGTGGCCGTTGAGAATGTAGGGTTGAAACCGCCACTGCTTGACGGCGGCAATCGCCGCCCGGCCCAGAATAAAATATCCGCGAACGATTTTCAGATCTTCGACGTTGCCATCGCGCCCAATCAGCGCCTGCAATATCACCGCTCCGTGAAGTTTCTGCGCTAACCCTTCCGGTGGATACACCGGATCCACGGTGTGAACCAGCAGGGCGCGCGCTGCTTCCTCGCTCACTGCGACGGGCTCGCTGAATTGCTGCACTGCAGGCTGCGGCTGCGGCGCGGAGACCGGCATCATCTGCGCCGGATTCACCGTAACCACAACCGGCCCGGCAATCGGCGGCGAGTTTCTCATGCTCTCGGGAATCGCCGCGCGTTGCACCCGGATGGGCGCCACTTCTTGATGCTCAAACACCGGCACGGGCAGCGGAAAGTCCGAAGCCTTTGGCAATGGGATGCGAGTTTCGATCAGCGTGGACTCCGTTGCCACCACTCCCAATGCCGGTGTCTGCGCATTGGAACTGGGAGCTCGGCTAAAGTACGCGTCCTGTTGCGCGTCGCTTCCGGCGGAACCGACGGGCAACGCCCCCGTCTGGTTCATATAAAAAAGCGCCGCCACCGATTCCCGCAAAACCCGGAATCTTCCCTCCGGCGTGCGCGACAGATACTCGATGGCCTCGCGCGATCTCCAGAGGCAAAACACCGCTGTAAGCACCAGCACCGCAGCACTTACTCCGCGGAACCCTATCGCATGGCGACGCTGCCGAGGTTCTCTTCGTTCATCTTCGGCAGTCGCAATTTCGCCGTCGCCGCCCTGGCCGCTGTCGCCGTCATGCGCCGCATTCGCTTCCGGAGAACCGGCTGGTGGATCCTGCTGACTGTACTCCGGCGCATCGGCGCCGGCAGAAACTGCGCTCGAGCCTGCGCTGCTCGCATCGTCGTCTCCTGCCGACGACTCCACAGCATCCTCTGCGCTCGACGGCTGCATCTGCTCAGACGCTTTCGCCAGCACCGCGTCGGCTTCCTCGCCGGAAATTGGGCGATAGATCAGAAAACCGAGCCGGTTGTCGCGCATTTCCGCCGCCGTGGGTTCGTGATCGACGATGGCGATGGCTACCGTCCCTCGGTTCGGCGCGGACTCGCGAGCACGCTTCAACAGGAAGCTCGCCTCGGGCTGGTCGGCCCAGTCCGCGATCACGCACGAAAAAACTTGGGTCTTCCCTTTTTCGATGGCGGTAAAGATGTCCGGACAGACTTCAGCGCGGATGGCTGCGCTCTCGCAGGCCGCCGCCATGGCGGCATTGGTTTCGGAGCTTTTTGAAAACAACAGGGCGCGGAAGGCCATCGCGCGAATAGCTTATCGGTATTTTCGTCACCGCAACAGGTAACCAGTGGGTAGTGCACCCGTGGAATCCGGCCATTTCTAAGGCAAACCGCGGATTCCGATTCCAGCGCGCCGGTGACCTTCGTAACCTGCCGCCCGTCCCCTCCCGGATATTGTCAGATCTCAGCCCACTCTCCAGATAACTCATGGCGCAGCTTCTGCTGCCGCTCCTGCATCTTCTCCTGCATTCTCCGCTGCGAGTCCTGCATCTTGCGCTGCGAATTCTGGAGCTTCTTCTCCATATCTTTCCAGCACCATGCTTGCTGCTGCACTTTCTCCATGAGCGCCGGACTCAAGCGGGCGATTTCATCTCCGGCGCGGCTGATTGCCTGCTCGGTCTCGGCGGTGAAATCGGGAATCTCAAAGCTGTTCTCCAGCAGGCTGCCGGAATCCTTCTTCTCGGGAAGAGTCAGAGTCAGATTCTGCTCTCTCTTTTCGCGCATCACCGTCACAGCCGCCGCGCCGCCCGACGACGACCGCAGAGCATGTGTGAAGTCGGAGGTATCGTGCACCGGCTGGTTGTTGACCTTGACGACTACATCCCCGGCACGGAATCCGGCCTTTTCTCCGCGACTGCCTTTTTCCACCGAGCGCACCAGCACGCCCTTGCCGTCCTTGACGCCAAAGAAATCCCCCAGTTGCGGAGTAATGTTTTCCACCATCAACCCGCTGCGTGCTGACGAGTGGACGACGACCACCGAGACGGGTATGTCGAAGTCCGGCATGGGGGGGATATCGATCCGAGGAATGTCCACGTGGACCTGCGGATTCCAGGTCATCGATTTGTGCCGGTCGGCAAGTTGCACCTTGATGGTCAGCGGTTGACCGTCGCGGCTGATGCCGAGACTCACCACGCGGCCCGGGGGCGTTTCCCTAATCATCCGGCGCAATTGGGCAGCACTCTCGATCGCCGCGCCGTTCAGGCTTACAATCACGTCGTGCTCGTGCAACCCGGCCTTTCCGGCGGGAGCGTCCTGGTCGACCATCGTGACCTCCGCTCCGTGCTCTTCCTTCAGCTTTAATTCTCCCAGCCGCTCCGGAGAAACGTCAGCGATGTCCACTCCAAGATACGAAGATCCACCGCCCTCATCGGAGCCGTAACTCCAGTCCCAGCTTTCGCCGGTGTGATCATAGTTCGAAACGACGTTCGAGTCAACGTTCGCTTCCTTTGCTTGTGCGCTAGCGACCGCTGCAACCGCCAGCGAAAGAAGAAACACGGAAACCAGAAAGCGATGGATCATAAGCCCTCCCGAATACAAAACTTCTTGGTGGAACGCCAGGGCGTCCACGCCCGGCTGGACGGGCGGGACGCCCGTCGCTCCGACCGTATGACCTACCGGCTGACGCGGCGAAAGTTGACATTCCCAGAATTCGTCTGAACCTTCAGCACCGGTCCGCCACCGTTGAGTTGACCTTCTGCGGTCACCGTTTTCGGCCCCCACGGCCCGCCTTCACTGGAAACATGAATATCGGAAAAGTCGCTGCGGATGGTGTGACCATTGGCGCTTTCGATCTCCGCGCGAATGGAGATCGCCAGATCATTCGCAAGATAGACAGTGATGTCACCGGCCGAGGTTTCCAGCGAGGAATTGCTGCGACGGTCAGCGCCAGCGAGCAGTTTCACAACGATTCCCCCAGCCGAAGTTTCCGCTTGCACCGACGTCGCTCCGTCCAGTTGAATACTGCCCCCACCGGTCTGCGCCTGCACCCGCCCTTTGGCGGAAGCCAACCGAATACTGCCCGCTCCGGTTTCGATTTCCGCCGGCCCACCAATGTCACCCAGGTCCACGCTGCCGCCACCGGTGGTGGCTTTCACCGGCCCGCTGCACTTGTCCACGCGAATACTGCCTCCGCCCGTCTCCAGCACCGCGCCTTGCAGCCCGGAAAGAACGACTACGTTTCCGCCTCCACTTTCCGCCTTGATCTGGCCCTTGGCGGACGCAATCTTGATGTTTCCTCCGCCCGTCTGCAGATTCACGTTGCCTTGCACGCTGCCGACCTCAATCGTGCCCCCGCCGGTTTCCCCTGTCACATCGCCGCCGATATCATCCACGTGAATATTTCCACCACCACTCTCGAGCTCGGCACGTCCGGCTATCCCGGTCGCGTTTACGTTGCCGCCCCCGGTCTCGATCTTGGCGGCGTCCAGGTTCCGCGGCACATTGACGACAAAATCATCGGAGCACTTAGAATCCCGCCGGCTTGATTCGGCCACGATCCACGCGGTGTCTCCCTTTACAAAAGCGTTGATCCTGTACGACTCAAATTCGCGGCGCGCCTTCTCTTCCGAAGATGTATATGCCTTGCGATGAATGACGTATGTGATCCCCGCTTGCGATCCGCCCTGAACCCGTACCGAACCCGCGGCCAGTTTCACCCGCAGATTCTTCGCCGCACCCAGGTTCCCGGTCATTTCCTGGACCCAGTTACTGCCTTCGCGATACACCCGAGTTTCCTGGCCCAGAGCCAGAGATGCCAGCGCAACCACCAACGCTGCAACGCGGACGAGTTTTATTGCGTGTTTCAATGAACGACCTCCTCACTTAGTAAGTCGTTAGTCGCTGGTCGTTAGTCGTTCGGGATTCATCGTGGGTCGTAGGTGTTTGCCAACGACCAACGACTATCGACCAACGACTGCTTCGCTAACGACCAACGACTAGCGACTAACGACCGTTCCTAATCCATCTCCGGCATCTGTGCCAGCATGGTACGGGCCTGCGAGCGAATCGAGACGTTCTGATCCGTCTGCGCCAACCTGGTCAACACCGATCGCACATTGCTGTCCGCTTTCATCGGCTCCACCAGTCGCAAGGCTTGCAGCCGAACGCCGGAGTTCGTGTCGCCGATCAGCGCCCGCAAAACTTCATCCTTGACTCGCGCATCCTGCCGCACGAAGCCGCTCAGCCCATCCAGCGCCTTCAAACGCACACCCGGATTGGTATCGTTCTGCAAGGCATACATCAGCGCCTCGCGTACGCGCGAATCGTCGGGCGCCTGCGTCAGCACATCCACCGAGTCCATGCGCACTCCCGAGTTGTAATTGTTGCGCGCCGCAAACAACAGCAACTGCTGGATGCGCTGGTCGTTCAGCGAGCCTTGCGCTTCCTGGGTCGAAACCGTGTCGTACTTGATGTTCACCTGATTCGATCCCGGCTCCTGCGTCACCGACCGGATGCCGGCAATCGCAGCCGACTCCAGCGGTTGAGCGAGTGGCTGGTCCGTCACTGCAACAGGGCCGCCACGCGCGGAAAGAAAGTTGTAAGTCGCGCCAATGCCTCCGCCAAATCCTACGACAAAAATCGCCGCTGCCAGCGCCGGCGCCATCCGAATCTGCCGCAGCCACACTCCCGGCTCAAGAATCAGCCGCTGCCAGAAGCCTCCGGGCTGCGCCGTTTCGAGCGCTTCCTGCAACCGCATACGCGATGCCGTCAGCAGGTTCGGAGTCGGTTCCACCACCGGTATCTCGGAAAGCGTGGCGTGGAACTTGCGCGCCGCTTTCAACTCGGTAGCGCATTCCGGACAACGCGCCAAATGCTGCTCTACCTCGTACCGGGCATCGTCCTCCAGTTCGTTGTATACGTAGAACAGAATGTTCTGCCGCACCCAATCACATTTCATGTTCGTATCCCTTCGCGGGAACTAATTCCAAGCTCATCGCATCTCCGCCAGCGCGGCCCGCAGTTTTTGCGTCGCGCGAAACAACGTATTCTTCGCCGTCTCTTCCGTCGTATTCAGCATCTCGCCCACCGTGCGCAACTTGAGCCCGTGATAGTGCTTCAGCTCGAACACCATGCGCTCGCGCGGCGTCAGCCCCGACAATGCCACTCCGATCTTCCGCCCCAGTTCCCGCCGCATCAGATCGCGTTCCGGATTGGCGCCCGAGCGCGCGTCGGCAAACTGCTCCAACCGGCTGTACTCTTCGCCGGACGCATCCACCGCCACCGGAGCGTCTTCCTTGCGCACATTTCGTTTTCGCAGATGATCGAGGCAGAGATTGGTGACGATGCGGTAGATCCAGGTGTAGAAGGAGCACTCGAAACGGAAGCTGCCCAGGTTCCTGTAGGCCTTGAGAAAGGCCTCCTGATAAACGTCCTGGGCGTCGGACTCCGATCCGGTCAGGTGCAGCGCCAGCCGCAGAACCGACTGATCGTAATGACGCACCAGTACCTCGAAGGCCGAGCGGTTGCCCTGCTGCGCCTCCCGGATCAGGCTGGTGTCGTCAATGCGGTTGCCCTGCGCTGCCAAGGAGCCCCTCATATTCCGATACAACGTGGGGTTCTGGTTGCCGCTGCCCTGTTCCGCCCGCCTCGGACGGGAAATCTCGCCAACCGGAATTGCAACTGCGTAAGAATCGGCCGGCATGGTCTGTCTCTGTCCCCTACAAGTGATCCAATCCTTCTTCTTGCTTCTTGCCTTGCACAAAGATAGACGGGGCAGCGGCCCGAACGTTAGCAGATTATCAGGAGGTGGCCCTTGGTTTGCTGGACAGTTGAAAACAGCGGTCAGGACAAAGCCTGTCAGCGGGCCCGCGGCCTTAGCCGGAATGCAGAGCAAGGTACAATAAAAACTGATTCAGGCCACAGCCGAGGCAAGCTGGAATTCATGTACGAAGTCACAGTCGAAGACACATTCGCGGCAGGACACTACCTGCGCAACTACAAGGGCAAGTGCGAGAAACCACACGGCCACAATTATAAGATTCGTGTGACCCTCGCCGGCGCCGAACTCGACAAGGCCGGGCTGTTGCTCGACTTCAAAGATCTGAAAGACGTGATGAAGCACGCCATTGACCGTCTCGACCACCAGATGATCAACGACATCGAGCCCTTCACCGTCCTCAACCCCTCCGCGGAAAATCTCGCGAAATATTTCTACGACGAGACCAACTCGCGCTTGAGCGCAGTAACCAGCGGCAGGGTGAGAGTGAAAGACGTGACCGTGTTTGAGACCGATACGACGACGGCGCGCTACTCGGAGTAGCAGTTGTCAGTTGCCAGCTTCCAGTTGCCAGTTTCTAGAGCCTGATGGAGCAATCATGGGGCGATCCTATAAGGATCTTGTCGCTTGGCAAAAAGCGATGGATCTTGTGACGGCAACATATCGGTCGACCACCAACTTCCCGACAGAAGAGCGATTTGGTCTCACGTCGCAACTGAGACGTGCCGCGGTTTCCATCCCAAGCAACATCGCGGAAGGGCAAGGCCGGCTCTCGGAGAAGGAGTTTCGCTACTTCTTGGGCCAAGCCCGAGGTTCCTTGATGGAGGTGGAAACCCAACTCCAGATTGCCCAAAACCTGGGATATCTCGAAGCAACGCAAACGAAGGAACTGTTAGAGTTCTGTGCGGAGGTAGGTCGAATCCTAAACGGACTGATGGCCTCCATCTGCAAGCCGGAGTGACTGGCGGCTGGCAACCGGCAACTGGCAACTGTCTTATGCAGATCACCGAAATCTACAAGTCGCTCCAGGGCGAATCGACATATTCCGGCCTGCCCTGCGTCTTCGTCCGTCTGACTGGATGCAACCTGCGCTGCTCCTGGTGTGACAGCGAATTCAGTTTCTCGGGCGGGCAGAAGATGACTCTGCAGGAAGTCCTCAGCGAAATCGCACGGCTTAGTCCGACCGGCGGACTGATCGAGATCACCGGCGGCGAACCTATGTTGCAGGAGCGCGAGGTCATCCCGCTGATGGAGCAACTTCTGGACGCCGACTATCAGGTGTTGCTCGAAACCAGCGGTGAACGTCCCCTGGCGCACGTCCCCAAGCAAGTCATCAAGATCGTTGACGTGAAGTGTCCGCACTCCGGCGAGCCAAACACTTTCGCACCCGAGAATTTGAAAGCGCTCCAGCCTCACGATGAACTCAAGTTCGTCTTGACCGATCGCACGGACTACGAATTCGCTCGCGACTTCGTCCTGCATCACGGACTGGCCGAGCGCGTTCACGCCATTTTATTTTCGCCCGCGTTCGAAAAGGCCGCCTCGGGTGCGCGAGACACTTCGCATTGTCAACTCGACCCGCAGGAACTCGCCGAATGGATCCTCGCCGACAACGTTCCTGCGCGTCTCAGCCTGCAAATCCACAAACTGATCTGGGATCCAGCCGCCAGGGGCGTCTAGCAGCCGGTTGCGAGAGCATTAAGAGTTGTGCGGCTAAGAGTCGAGCGCTTCCCGGCGCAATTTGCGGCTTTCGGCCAGGAGCGACATGGAGTGCATCAGGTTCTGCAGGGTGACAATTCCGACCAGATGCTGATTGTCGACGATGGGAATAATGCTGAGATTGCGGGCGGAAAGCTTGCGGAAGGCGGAGGCGAGCGACTCCTGTTTGGCGGCAACCTCGAAAATGCGGTTCATGACAGCCTGCACGTAGCCATTGCCTTCGGCGCGCAGCGCATCGAGAAGCTTTTGCCGGGAGACAACGCCCACCATGTCGCTGCCGCGCACCACTGGGAAATCGTCCTGCAGCGTGTGCACCGCCTTCTCGAGGGCGTCTTCCAGCGTGTCGGCGGGCGAGAGGGTGGCAAAGTCGGTGAGCATGACTTCTTCCAGGCGGACGCTTTGCAGAACGGATTGAAATACTGCCGAACGTTCCTCGAGTTGCGCGCCGGCAAAAAGAAAGAAGCCGATCATCATCAGCCAATAGCCGTCCCAGCGCGTCTCAGTGCGGCTGCTGAGCAGCATCCCGACCATGATCATCAGGATGGAAAAGACGTGGCCGATGCGGACGGCGCGATGGGTGGCTCGCACCAGATCGACGCGGCGCGAAAAAAAAGCGCGCAAAACGCGCCCGCCATCCATGGGGTAAGCCGGCAGCAGATTGAACAAACCGAGATAGAGGTTTGCCCAGACGATGCTGCGCAAGAGGGCGCTGGAATGGAGGAGCGGCCTCGCGGTAAGCGACAAGCCAGGCATGGCCGCGAGCAAAACGACTGCGGATAAACCGGCGATGAAGAGATTCACCAGAGGTCCGGCAGCCGCGATGCGGATGTCACGGTTCCAGTCGTTGACCGGATCGGGAATGGCGTGCGCCTCGTCCAAGATAGTGATGCCGCCGATGGGGAGGAGGATGATGCCTTTCGCCGGAATGCCCAAGCCGCGGGCCACCAGGGCGTGACCTAGTTCGTGCAGGACCACGCTGCCGAAAACAATGGCGAATAAACCGAGGACCCGAAGAGCGGCGGTCGCATCCTGAGTGGCCACTTCGGTGAACAATAAGAAGGCCAGCAGAAACGCAAAGGTCCAATGAATGCGAATTTCGATTCCGAAGAGACGTCCGATCGGGATGGACCAACTGCGCATTAATATGCCTACCAGTATTCTATCTACTTAGACACCGATTGATGCTGCCGAGGTGCGAAAAGGCGACTCGGAAGGGCTGGGCCGGAAGAAACACGAAGCCTATCCTGTAGAGACGCGGCTTGCCGCGTCTCCCGCGGCAGAGACGGCGCAAGCCCCGTCTCTACAGAAGAGAATTTATGAGAGTGATTGCGGGACAGTACCGGCGCCGGACGTTGCGGTCGTTGCCCGGGCTCGAAATCCGCCCGACGGCGGACCGGCTGCGCGAGACGCTGTTCAACGTGCTGTCGGCGGGCAATCCGGCCGCGCTGGCGGACTCGATGTGGCTCGATCTGTATGCGGGAACGGGCGCGGTGGGCATCGAGGCGCTGAGCCGCGGCGCGCGCATGGTGTATTTCGTCGAGTCGTCCAAAGCAGCCGCGGAGCTGATTGCCCGCAACCTGAAGTCGCTGGGGATTGAGGGGGGGATTGCGAGCGGGTTCCAGATCGTAAAGGTCGAGGCCGGGAAAGCCTTGCTGCAATTGGAGGCGGTGGGGGCCGTTGCCGATTTCGTGTTTCTGGATCCGCCATACTCGATGCAGGAAGAGTACGCCAAAACGCTGGCAGCTCTGGCGGAATCGAAACTATTGCGCGAGCGGAGCTTGGTGATCGCCGAACATGAGAAGAGGTTTGATCCGGGAGAAGCGTCTGGGGAATTGCGGCGCTATCGGAAGCTGGTGCAGGGAGAAGCCGCGCTGAGCTTCTATCGGCGGGGCTAGCTTCGAGCCACCAGCCGCGGGCTGCGATTGGTGGAGCGACGGGCGTCTCGCCCGTCTGCCGGGTGGGGACGCCCGGCCCTCCACTGGCGCGGATCGCTATAATCACTACGATATGTCTAACTTTCCACCGGTTGACGAACAACTGGCATACCTCAAGAAGGGCGCGGCGGAGATCGTCAAGGAATCCGAACTGCGCGCCAAGCTCGAACGCTCGCTCGCTTCGGGCAAGCCGCTGCGCGTGAAGGCGGGCTTCGATCCAACCGCGCCCGATCTGCACCTAGGGCACACGGTCCTGCTGCGCAAGCTGAAACATTTTCAGGATCTCGGACACACGGTCATCTTCCTCATTGGAGATTTCACCGGCATGATCGGCGATCCTACGGGGCGCTCGGCGACGCGGCCCCCGCTGTCGCGGGAGCAGATTGCGGCGAACGCCGAAACCTACAAGGCGCAGGTTTTCAAAATTCTCAGCCCGGAAAAAACCGTGGTCGACTTCAACAGCCGCTGGTTCTCGAAGTTCTCGGCCGAGGATTTCATCCGGCTGACGGCGAAGTACACGGTCTCGCAGATGCTCGAGCGCGAGGACTTCCACAAGCGCTTCCATGACGAGAAGCCGATTGCCATGCACGAGCTGCTGTATCCGTTGGCGCAGGGGTATGACTCGGTCGCGCTCGAAGCCGACGTGGAACTGGGCGGCACCGACCAGAAATTCAATCTATTGGTGGGGCGCGAGCTGCAGCGAGCCTACGGACAGGAGTCGCAGGTAGTGTTGACCACGCCGATCCTCGAAGGGCTTGACGGCGTAAACAAGATGTCGAAGTCGCTGGGCAACGCAATTGGCATTCACGAGCCGCCGCTGGAGATGTACGGCAAAGTGATGTCGATCTCCGACGAGATGATGTGGCGCTATTACGAACTGCTGACGGATGTGCAGGTGGATGCTATCGCTCAGATGAAGGCGGACGCCGCGAGCGGGAAGGCGCATCCAATGGCGCTGAAAAAAGATCTGGCGCGGGGGATTGTGGCCGATTTCCATTCGGCGGAAGCGGCGACAAAGGCGGCGGAGGATTGGGCCAAGCAGTTTCAGAAAGATCAGGTGCCGGAGGAAATCGAAACAACACGTGTTCCTTTCGCCGAGGTTGCGAATCGCGAAGGCGACGGCGTGCGACTGGCGAAAATCCTCGTCAAGATTGGCTTTGCAGCCTCGACGAGCGAAGCGGATCGAAAGATCAAAGAAGGCGCAGTCAGCGTGGATGGTGTGAAGATGACTACTCCGGTTGTAAAGGCTCGCGCCGGCGTCACGCTGACTTTGCGGCTTGGACGGAGGATCAAGAAGGTCGAGCTGGCTTCTTCCTGAACGATATTTCCCCGGATGTCATCCTGTGAGAGAAAAACAATTATGAGACTAAAGCTACCGGCTGGGCCGTTTAAGGCTTATTTATTCGATTGCGATGGCACGATTGCCGACTCGATGCCACTTCATTATGTTGCCTGGAAGAGAGCTCTCGCGGAATGGAACTGCGAGTTCAGTGAGGATCTCTTCTATCGCTGGGGAGGTTTACCAGTGGCCGAGATCATCGCCACGCTCAACGAAGAACGCGGCCTGAATATGCCGGTGAAGGACGTATCCAGACGGAAGGAGGAATTGTATTTTGAGAGCCTTCCTCAACTTAAAGCCGTCCCTGAAGTGCTGGAACATATTGAAGCCAGCCATGGCCGGATTCCTTTGGCGGTTGTCTCCGGGAGTGCGCGGGATTCGGTGACTGCGTCGCTGAAGATGCTGAAAATCCTCGATCGATTCGACACATTGATTTGCGCCGGCGACTACCAGAAAAGCAAACCTGATCCAGAGCCCTTTCTAATTGCCGCGCAGAGGCTAGGCATCGCGCCTGAAGATTGTTTGGTGTTTGAAGATACGGATCTGGGCATACAAGCCGCCACGGCTGCTGGAATGGCCTCTGTGAGGGTTCCTCAGTCCTGGCCGCGGACGCTTGCACGCTGAAATCAGGAGCACTATTTTCTTGATGTTGATCAGCGACGGTATCTTCTTGCGCCAGTCTGTCGCTTGCTCGTAAGCGCGCGGCAGCATGGAACGACCCCCCACAAGTGTGGGCGATTATGCACCGATTCCTGGCGGAAGACAAGGACGAATATTCGCCTGATTCGCCTGTTCCATGTCGAGCAACTTGCGCTTGATGTCGAGACCGCCGCCGTAACCGCAAAGTGAGCCGCTCGACGCGATCACCCGGTGGCAGGGGACCACGATGGCGACGGGATTCCTGTTGTTCGACATGCCGACGGCGCGGCAGGCTCGCCGGTGGCCAATGGCTTCCGCGATGTCGCGGTAGCTGCGGGTCTCGCCGTAGGGAATTTCGAGCAGGGCATGCCAGCACGCGAGTTGGAACTCCGTCCCGCGAAGATCGAGCGGGAGGGAGAACTCGCGGCGCTCACCCGCAAAATATTCTTTGAGCTCGCGAAGATAGGGCGCCAGCGCTGGTTTGGACTCATGCAGCTGAGTCGTACCGGGATTCACCTTCTGCATGCGAGCTTCGAATTCGAGTCGCACCAGGCCTTTTGTGGAAGCGGCAAGGAAAAGCGGGCCGACCGGCGAAGCCGTGCGGAGGTAGAACAAAGTTTCCATCACGGTGTGGAGGATAGCACGATCATAAGACTGGCGTCTGAAAGCTGAGTGGGCGTTGGTGCTTACCAAATGAAAGGTATCAAGCGGTGCCTTACCATATTCCGATATTCCGCGTAGCCGGGGAGATTCTTTGCCAGGAATTGTTCCTCATCGAACAGTCTCCAAATGAGCGCGGGCATGATAAGGAGGAGGACGGGCAATCCCCACCACGAGCCCAGCGAGAGAGACATGCCGATAAAACAGAAAAGGCCTCCCATGTACATCGGATGACGCACGAGGGCGTAGAGTCCCGTCGATATGACTTTCTGTTCGGGTGCGAGTTCGATAGTTGCCGAGGCAAAGGTATTTTCTCTGTACACAAAGAAAACGATGAGAAACCCAATGGCAATCAGAACGTCTCCCGCCACCACTACGTAGAGTGGCACCCTGGACCATGCGAAGCGGTGATCAAGCGCGGGCACAACAAGCGTCGCGATGAATCCTGCAGACGTGATGGATTGTATGATCCTTTGACTCGTTTCCTTCTCGGCAGTCGGCCCGCCGCGGAGCCGCCGCTCCAGGAGTTTCGGGTCTTTTTTCATTAGGTACACGGTGATCGCCAACGACGGCGCGAAAAATACAACTAGAAGTGTCCATGCCTGCCAGTAATCAAGGGTCCACGCCGGAATGAAAAGCAACGCTGCTATGACGAAGAAGAGTCCCAGGAATCCGGCGAATGTCTTTCTTCCCAATTCCGCCATTGACTAATCTTAATCTAGTTCCGAACCATCAGACAGGTTAATGGATCTCGACCAGCAAAAAAGCCTCCCGTTTTCATGGGAGGCATTCCAGGGGAGGGGACGGCTACTTCTGCTGCGGTTGATCCTGAGTCGTGGTGGTCGAAGCGAGCTGCTCCAGATTGTTCTTCAGGAGGCTGACTTCAACGCGGCCGCCAGTGATGCGCTTCGGCTTCGCATCGCTGGACGAAGCCGGGGTCGGCGCATTGCCCATGCCCACGAGGTAAATCCGGTAGATCGGAATATCGTGGTTCAGCGCCAGATAGCGGACGACCGACTCCGCCATCTTTTGCGAAGTCGAGATCGCCACCTGTCCATGACCCGACGCGAAGCCCTGAACTTCGACGACGTAGCCACGCTGGTTCTTCAGCGGAGTGGCCATTTCATCGAGAGCGTTCTTGGCGTTCTGGCTCAGCACCGTCTGTCCGGGCTTGAAAAGAATTTCGGTTTGGGTCGTGGGCTGGTACTGATCGATGTTGGTGACCACCTGCTCGACCGTGTTCAGACGGGTGTGAGCCTGTTGCGCGGTCTGCTGCGCGGCCTGCGCCTTGTTGCCGGCCTCGATGGCATGTTGATCGGCCTCGCTGGCCTTAGCCGAAGCGAGCTGGATTCCCTGCTGCGCGCGCGCATCGGTATCCTTGATCGCCCTGGTGTTGGAGGCAGTCAGCTCATCGAGTTCGTTGATGCGGTCGCGGATTGGCTGCGTCTGCCGCGCGACATATTTCTTGCGCGCGAACGGATTCAGGTGACCCCAGAAGCCTTCGCGAGTCTCCGGTTGCAAGGGATCTTTGCCGGTGGCGCTGTCGGCCCTGGTGGCCGTCTGGGCCGTGGGCTGCGTGGTCGCAGGCTGAGTCTGGGAAGTGGAACTCTGCTGCGCGAAAACTGGCACAGCCAGGATTACGGCCAGCAGCAAAGCGAAGATGGTGCGGTTTTTCATTTTAAACTTCCTCCAAGTGGGGAGTGGAAAGTCCACTCCGGGCGCCTTACGGCGCGATTTGATTGCGTCGTTTCGATAACAGATCCATAAACTTCGGAAGGCAAGCGCCGACGCCACGGCTGCCTCAAAAAGCCTGGCCGTATCACTGGCCTGCATTTGTATAAACAGTTTGCGTGCCAAATGCCCGGATGACGGACGCGGAATGCAAGTGCTTTCTTTTCATAGATATTGTACCTTATCGCTCCCCGCCGCGCTCCCCGTCCTGCGGTAAATTTGGCGGCAACTGATATAAAAACTGCGTGTTGGATCACGTACGCAAAGTAATTTGCTTTTCGCAGTGAATCCCACGTAGGGACAGCCGCCCTCGGCTGTCCAGCGGGGCGAAGCCCCGCCACGCTGATAGGTGGCGAAGATGGATGAAGAGATTCAGGCGAGCTGCGCTCGCCTGGTCAGCCGGGGGAGCTGTCCCTACGCACCGCAATACTTCTCGTACTGCTGGTAAATGAACGGATCAGTCATGCCGGCGATGTAATCGCAGATCACGCGGGGCAACGGTTCCTGGGCGGCTTTTTCGCGGTAGTTGCGCGGCAGGTCGTCGGGCTCCTCCATCCAGTGGGCGAAGAGCTCTCCGGTGATGCGCTCGGCGTCTTCCTTTTCTGCCGCCAGGGCCGGGCTGTAGTAAAGATTTTCGTAGAGGAAGTCTTTCAGCCGGCGGCGCTCTGCCTCGACGGGCGGGCTGAATGCGGCCAGCCGCTCGCGGTGGCGGCGAACATCTTCCAGAGAATGCACACCTGCCGCTTGCACACGTTGCGCCGTGTTCGCAATCAGGTCCCCGACAAATCCATCAAAAATGCTTTTCAACGCTTCGTTAAAGACCAGCTTCTCGGCAGTGTTCGGGTACCGGCGTTTTGCCTCGCGATAATGGCGTGCGAACAAATCCACGCCGTCCGCAATCTGCTCGACCGTGAGCAACCGCGCTTCGTAACCATCGTCTAAATCGGCGGTGTTGTAGGCAATCTCGTCGGTAAGGTCGATGAGCTGCGCTTCGAGCGGGGGCCGCTGATCGAGTAGATATTCGGCGAGTTCGGGATGTTCTTTCGCGTCATAATCGTGCGAGTGCTTGATGATGCCCTCACGAACTTCGAAAGTCAGATTCAGCCCGCGAAATGACGCGTAGCGGAGTTCGAAGTCTTCGACAATGCGCAGCGCGTGCAAATTGTGATCGAACGAAAGCCCGTGTTGGCGCATGGCGAGGTCGAGCGCCTTTTCTCCGGAGTGGCCGAACGGAGGGTGGCCGAGGTCGTGCACCAGGGCGAGCGCCTCCACCAGATCGGTGTTCAGTCCCAGTTGCGCGGCGATGGTGCGAGAGATCTGCGCGACCTCGATGGTGTGCGTCAGCCGGTTGCGGAAGTGGTCGGAGTAACGGCGGGTGAAAACCTGCGTCTTCGCTTCCAGCCGGCGAAAGGCGCGAGCATGGACGACACGATCGCGGTCGCGTTGAAAGTCGTTGCGGTAGGGATGCGGCGGCTCGGGATGGCGCCGTCCGCGGGACTCGTCCACGCGCACCGCATAGTCGGCGAGCATGGATAGAGTTTAGCAGCTTGTGTAGAGCCGAGCCTTGCCTGGGGCTTACGCCGCCTCCACTTGGGACAGGGCTTACGGCATTCTGAAGCAACGTCCGGACACGTCGGCGGCGTCAAGCGCTCTTGGAGGGCACGAACCCGTGCGCACCCGATGAAAATCTGCCAAGGCGAAAGAGTGTTTCGGCCGCTCGCTCATACTGATCTACCAGGGGCGGAACCGGACGGCTTTCGAGGTGAGGCAGTAGGACTTCGGTCAGCAGGCGAAGGCAAGCCCCGATGGTTTGCAATCGAAGCCGAAAAGCACTCTCGGCAACATGAACGCCGGACGCTGCGACCTTTAGGTCGGAACTTCGTTGCGCGGCTTGCCCAATTCTTGCCAGTACCGTCGCGGCCTTTCCCGCTTCCCAGGCGTAGATGAGTGCTGCCCAGGCACGCTGCCGCTTGATCTCGCGGAATTTCTTGGGCGGTAAATTATTGCGAAGAAATGCTTCTTCGGCTGCGTCGACCAGGTTTCGGAAGGCCTCAATGTCGAGAGACCGGAACGTCTGGACAGCTTCTTCTAAATCGACCCGGCGGGTGCGGCTGCGGATGGCAACATACACCAGTATTCCCAGCGCAAAGAGCGCAACGCCGACAAGAATCCAAGCGGCGATCAATGTCGGAGAAATCATTGCTGGAGAAAGTGTTGAAACTCCCTGTTCCATGTCTCCACCTCATCAGGGGGAACAACCGTAAAAGACGCCAGCTCTAGTTCGGGCGCCAGCAAATACCCGATCCAGATCGAGACGCAAACGAGGTAAGTGGCGGTCATCAGCAAATCCAAGAATCTCAAGGCTGCCTCACTGGTGAATGCCGCGCGAAGAGCGAACATAGCGAGATCGGCGCTGGTCAATACCCCAAGACCCAGCGCGATGCCGAATGCAGGGCGGCGCCAGGACAGACCCAGGAAGCTGGAAAAGAGCAACAAGGAAAGGAGCAGGCCGGATTGAACGATAGCCGCGCCCCGGTTGACGACGAATACGCCGGCATACCACTTGGCACTACTGTCTCCGGGCGCATAGGCGGCGAGCAGAACACCTATTGCGATCAGCAAACCCGTTACGAATTGCAGCAGTCGCCTCGCGGATACCTTCAGAAACGGTGATTCACGAAACAAATCTTTAGAAACCTCGTCGATCACCCCGAAACGCAAAACAATGCTAAACAACAGGGTGGCGCAATAAGCATACGTATACTGCTTTCCAGTCGCGTTTGGGACGACGTACAAAGTGAACAACACAATAAACTCGGCAATCTCGTAAAGCACATAGGCAAAAAAACACGGAAGTTCCCGATACAAGCGGCGCTTGCAGAGAACGACCGCGAGCACCCCAAGTAAGAACATGCGGCGCGATCCAGAGGAAAAACAACAGCAGCTTATGCCAATTCATGGGGAGCATTCCAGAGCACTATAGCCCTGACCTTGCTCCCTTTTCAACTGAGGATCCCGCCGCGATCTTCTCCTGGCTTGGCTACTTTGAAGAATGCAGCCTTGGGACGGACACGTCGGGTTGCCATCGGCCGGACGTGCGCCTGCCACGGGCGTCAGAAGCTGGGACAGTAGAACCAATACCAGGATGAATTCGGTCACGGTAGTTCTCCTTTGCGAAAGTGTTCGTACCGTGATATCTTGCGTGCAGCAGAGGGTTTTTCTGCATTTAGTTGAGTTCCGAAGGCCTGTTCGGAAATCGTAAATTCGATGAGACTGAAATCCGCTCTCGAGGACTTTGAAGCGAATACCCTAGGCGCTATCCGTGGGTTGCTGGGCAGATTTTCCTACGTGGGCAGATTGCATGACGGGAATGGAACTTACGAGCACTGGGGTTTGGCGAAGGTGTATGGCGGGGATGCTGCACAATGCGCCATCCGTGCGTCGCATCGGGGACTGCTCTCCGAGGTCTTGAAGAAACCTTTGGCTGTGCTGCTCAATGATGTGCGGGCGTCATGCTCGAGCGAGCACTTGACGGAAAGCGAGTTCCTGGCTTCGCTGACGCACTGTCCACCCAAGCCTCTCTCGCCAGCTGCCCTGGCCCATCTCAGGTCAGTGCTGAGCGCACTTTCGGCGTTGGTGGAGAGTCGTAATAATCCCAATCTCCGAGGCGCATCGCAACCCCAACAACCTGGCCAAGAACCTCGGCCTCCTGCGGGAATCTAAGAACTCGCACCGGAACGGGAGACAGGGGATGAGGTTGTAAGACGATGGAGTCGCGCTTGACCGAGCACCAGCAGCACGTATATCCATCGCGCATTTCCACAAAGTAAACAGGACGCTCGTACTCCGAACGCCATGGTCCTTCCCCTATCTTGTTCTTGGCTTCGTCCACTTGCACGAAACTGCCCGGCGGAAGAATGGGAAACATGGTGAAATCTTCCGATCCAATATACCCATAGGTGTAGCGGTCGTCGGCAAACTGCGCCAGGTAAGACAACGGCACAATCCCCCATTGCTCGATGGCACGCCCCAAGTCCGTCGTTTTCTGGAGCGAGAACCCGGGATCGAGCTTCGTCGGCATCCGCACTTGTCTGACGTTGCTCAAAGCTCCGGACAGGTGAGACTTCTGCGGATGCCCAAAGCCAATGTCGGCCGAGATGCTATCGAGTTCGAGGCCATAGAAGGATAGCAACTCCCGATATTCTCGCCGATAAATGGCGGCAAACGAATAGAGCCGAAAAATACCCGGGATTATGCCTTTGGTTTCGATGTCGGACAAGCGGCTGGGCGGAATCGCGAATTCCTCATTCTCAAATCTCTGCGCGATCCGATTACTGGCCAGCTCCACGTCCCGCATACGATATCCGAGGGATTCTCTCAGCGCCCGCAGCCTCTGCCCACCGTTGAGTTGCACCACCGCCGACCTCCGACGGGGTCATTCTATCATCGGTTCAATGGAGTAATGAACCCGAGCTTGCAGTCGGGTTTCCGGATTTTGAAACAGAAAAGGGCGCGTGGATACAGTGCGATTCCTTCCGCCTCGATCCAGACGGACAACGCCGGTCGCAGCAAGCGGGAAGGGGCTCGTAAGCGCCTGTTCGGTTTTCGTAACAGAAAACTCGTTGCCAATACAGTATGAAGAAGCGGCATATACGATTCGTTGTGCTAATGAGGCGGAAATGAATCTCAGCCCTCCCCCCAAATGGCAGCTCCCGCAAACCGGGTTGCCAACGCCAAGAGACGCTATCGGCCTCCTGCTTTCAAGAAACTCGCCCTGGCAGATGTGAATAGGTTGCTCGAATCCAATCTCTCTAGCCATGATCCGGCAGTCCGTGAACAGATTGAAGAATTTCGACTGGTCCTCAAACAGCGGGGGTCTCGATGAAAGGAATGAGCATCTGCAAGATTCTAGTCGCGTGCCATTTGGGGAACGTCATTTTAGAGTTTTCCACAGCTTAATCAAGAAACAACTTGCCCGTGACCCACAGACGGGATAAGAATGTTCATCCGGAAGGTACAAATTCGGGAAAACGGTGCCGCAGAACCTGGGGGGCTCCCCGGCCGGGGAGAATGAGATTGGTTCCCAAGTAAAGGAACCGACGCCTGCGGACACCGCAATGTTGAATAGAGTCCCGCCGCTTGGCAAGCTGCGGTGACCCCCAGTTCCTGCTCAAAATAAGCTGCCCGATAGATTGCACTCGGCAGGTGCAGGAGGTGATTCTATGTCAGAAAGCGGAGTCGTGCTGGAAAGAGAACCCTCGCCTGAACGCGACCGGTATCGGCTGTTGCTCGAGGTGGCCGACCGGGTAGCGCGAACCCAGAGCTTGCCCGAAGCATTAAAAGAACTCGCCCCCCCGGTGCTGGCGCTGACGGGAGGCGAATTGCTGAATCTTTCGCTCTACGATCCGCGCCGGGATTGCATGCTGACTCACTACTGGAAGAAGAACCGGGAGAGTGGGGAGTTCGAAGCTTTGCCGGTGGACGAAGCGGCGAGCGGATGGGCGTGGAAACATCAGGAGCCGATCGCGATTCCCGATATTGAGCGCGAACAGCGCTTTCCTGGCTTCGTGCCCGCGTTACGCAATCACGGCGTCCGATCCTATACCGCTCTTCCCTTAAGCACGCCTTCGAACCGTTTTGGAGCATTGGGCCTGGGCAAGAAAGTCGCCGAGGTTCCGGACAACGAGGACATCGAATTTCTCTCTCGCGTCGCGTTGATGGGAGCGCTTGCCTTGGAAAAAGAAAAAGCCGACCGCGCCTTTGAGGAACAGCAGAGCCTGGTCGCGATCAGCCGTGAACTGAGTTCCAGCTCTGGAGTTGGAAAAGCTGTTGCCGGCCATTCTTTCGAGCCTTCGGAGCATCGCGCGCTACGAGCGGACCATCCTGTGCATACTAGATGAGGACGGCAAGAGCGTACGCCTGTATGGAGACGCTCTGGAATGGGAGCCTTTTGTCAACCACGGAAGTGTGATTTCGCTTGAACAATCGCTCTCGGCGCGCGCGATCGAGACGCGAGAGGTTGCATTCCTCACCGCCGGCGATTTGCGCGACATGAACGAACCCCTGGCAAGAGCGATGTATGAAGGCGGGGTGCGGTCGGTCTGCAGTGTGCCGCTGGTTGCGGGCAATCGGATCTGGGGATCACTGAATCCGAACAGCATGACCGAGAATGCTTTCGGCCCGTCGGAGGTTGAATACCTTCAGCAAGTGGCCAACTCGATTGCGGCAGCGCTCCAGAATGCGCATGCCTATCGCGAGATCGCAGAACTCAAGGAACGCCTGACCCAGGAAAAGCGCTATCTGGAGTACGAAATCCGGAGCGCGAACCGGTCTGACGACATCATCGGCAACAGCCCGGCCCTGAAACGTGTGCTCGACTACTCTGCCATCGTCGCCGATACCGATTCCACCGTGCTCATCACCGGCGAAACCGGAACCGGCAAAGAACGCATAGCTCGCGTGATTCACAGCATGAGCCGGCGCAAGGACCGCAACTTCATCAAGGTGAACTGCGCCGCCATTCCCACGGGACTGCTGGAAAGCGAACTGTTCGGCCACGAAAAGGGAGCGTTTACCGGCGCGATAAGCCAGAAGGTCGGACGGCTGGAATTGGCGGATCTGGGCACCTTGTTGCTGGATGAGGTGGGGGAAATTCCTTTGGAGCTGCAGCCCAAGTTGCTGCGGGTTCTACAGGACCAGGAGTTCGAACGCCTGGGAGGCACGAAAACGATCCATGTGGACGTGCGGTTGATCGCCGCCACTAATCGCGATCTGGCGCGCGCGGTCGAAGAAAAGGAATTCCGCGGCGATTTGTTCTACCGTTTGCACGTGTTCCCGCTGCATTTGCCGGCGTTGCGCGACCGGCGCGAGGACATCCCCATGCTGATCCGCCATTTCGTCGAAAAATGCGCGGTCCGGCTGCATAAGCGGATCGACGTCATCCCCGAGGAGGCCGTCCAAGCCATGATGCACTGGAGTTGGCCGGGCAACATCCGCGAACTGGAGAATTTTGTCGAACGTTCGGTGATCCTTTCGGAAGGCAACCGGTTGGACCCGCCGCTCGGCGAGTTGTGCGAGGAAATTTCACGGCCGCCGTCTGAGTCCGACGGTACGCTGCGCGACCGGGAACGCGAACACATTATCGAAATTTTGCGTCAAACCCGAGGCGCCCTGTCGGGTCCGGCAGGCGCGGCGGCCCGGCTTGGACTCAAGCGGACCACTCTGCAGTACAAGATGCACCGGCTGGGGATCTCGCGCACGGATTATCTGCATTAGGAGTTTGTCGAAGGGCAGAGCGTGTTTCATAAATTGGTTTTGGGTAGGGCACCGCTTTACAGGCTGCGGGGAAAGTCCGGTTTCGTATCAGGGTATCGCTTTAGCGATACCGTAAGTCGTTCAAAATCAGATGCCCCTTTAGGGGCCGGACAGCGGCAATTCACTTTTTCCGCAGCCTCTTTAGCCGTGCCAATTAGGACCTTTAGAAATGCGGGCTTTAGCCCCTGAGGGGCGCGCTTTCTAAGCTGAAAGGCATTTATGAAACACACTCTAGCCAAATTCAGCCATCACCCGCGACTGCGGAAGTCGCGAGTGTCTTTCTTGCGGCAAGTAAGGAGAGTGGAGGCGTTCCCGTTTTTGAATTGGAAGCCAACTTGGATTCACAGCCTGCCCCCTCGGCGATGTGCTTGCGTCCAACTGGGTACAAGAGTCCGTAACTCGCGTCACTTGCGTCCAGAATTCGGCTTCCAAATCGATCCTCCGCGTCGTCACAGGGAAGTGCGACGCGGAGGTTTTTTTGTTGAGTGCGCGAGTCTATTTTCTTGCGCAAGAAAACATCAAGCCGTTTCATTGCCGCGACCGCGTGATTGCTACCGCTGCCGATGCAAGCCTGCTGGTGGAGAGCCGCCCGTCCCCGCCCGGCTGGACGAGCCGCCCGTCCCTCCACTGTATGGCGAATCAAGCGGTCACGATACTAGTCTAGACTAGGAATCACTGGACTAAGAATAACTGGTCCAGGAGTATCTGGATTCGAGACTACGCTGCCGAATTGTCGGCAGTTGGGGCCAGTGTTCCGGCATTTCCTCTCGCGTGCTGCTCGTTGAAGCCATGCTAAGCCGCGAAGTTACAGCCACTTAGTGTATGTCAAGTATGTGGCAGTCGGTGTGCATTAGTTTGCTTGGGTGGCGTGTCGCCGTTCCCTCCCGGCGAATGATTCCGCCAGCCAGGTTTCGTCGACCAGCAGGAGCTTTCCATGGGTGTGCCCCGGCGTTTAGCGATTCCGCACGACTGTCTAAGCTGCGCCCTAAGGCGGACCTGCGACTTCTGCAATTTGCCTCAGCCTCTGATGACTGAGTTCAACGCGATGGGGCACCTGACGCTGTATCCCGCCAATGCCACTTTGCTGGCGGAAGGTCAAATCCCGCGCGGCGTCTACATCGCCTGCTCCGGACGCTCCAAGCTCTCGGTTGGAGCTCGCGATGGCAAGACCATCATCCTGAAAATTGCCGGAGACCGCCAGGTGCTGGGGCTGAGCGCGGTCGTCTCCGGCGGGCCCTCACTGATTACGGTCACCACCATCGAGCTTTGCCAGATCAAGTTCGTCGAACGTGACAGCTTTCTGCGCCTGCTCGAACAGCAACAGCCACGCCGCGCTCGCGTGCGCCACCCTGCTCGCACGCGAGGTCGCGACCTCGTTCGACGATGTGTACGACCTGCTGCTCGCCCGCAGTTCGACGGAGAAACTTGCCCGCCTGCTGCTTTCCTGGGTTTCGGACGAACCCCGCAACCGGGAACTCCGCGTATCCACGGAATTCACGCACGAAGAAATCGCCCAAATGATCGGCTCTTCGCGAGAAACGGTAACCCGCCTCTTGAGTGTGATGAAACGGAAAGACTTGATCCGGCTGGAGGGTACAACGCTAGTGATTCCCAACCGGATCGCCCTGCAAGCCATTGCCGCCTGAGAGATCCCTCCCCGGGCGGACGAAGCTGTCTCCGCGTCCGCCCCTTTTTTGTGTGCCGAACATGTTCGACAGCTTGGGGGTGGAAGTCCCCTGCTCAACCTGGTGGAGGTGAAGAGCTAGAGAAGCGCAAGGGCGTCGTCGCAAGGCGGGGTCTGAAAGAAGCGTGGATCAAAAGCGCGAGCCGATGAACAAGAACCGGATAAGAGGCCTACGGTGCTGGACGAGCCGGCAGTCCCCATGGTCCCTGGCGACTAGCGAACAGCCCGGCGCTGTCTTTCGCGCTTCCCATTACGTACTTTGACTCGCTCGGCGTTCCACGCTTGTTCGCGGCGCTCTAGCTCAACCGAACTGAACCGCCGGATGCGGACCCGCATGTCCGGTGGTGTGGCAGGGGCGAAGGGGCGACCCTTCCCCCTATGCCGATTTGAGGGCGCTGTTCGTCGTTCGCTGTTCGCGAGAATCATTTGCTTGGCGAAAGGCGAACAGCGAACGGCCAATTGTCTTTACAGATTGAACAGTTCCCGCAGGCGGCGGGTCTGCGCCCGGCTCACTGGAATCTCCGTCTGCTTCTTGTCGTCCATGCGCAACTGGTAGGAACTCTTGAACCAGGGCACGACTTCGCGAATGTGATTGATGTTGACCAGAAACGACCGGTGCGCCCGCCAGAACAAGTTAGGATCGAGATTTTCGAAAAGTTCTTCCAGCGTCCGGCAGTTCGAGTGGCCTTCCATGCCCGCATGGCCGCTGGTAGCCACCGTGATCACGCCGTCATCGATAGTCGCGTAGCAGATATCTTTCGGATCGGTCAGGAATAACCTTCCCGCCGCCTTGATCAGAATTTTCGCCGTCTGCGGCTTCTGCGATTCCAACATCCGCACCAGGGTTTCGAATTTTTCTTCCGGCCCGGCGCCCGCTTCAATCTTCGCCCGCGCTTTCTCGATGGACTGGGCGACTCGCTTTTTATCGAATGGCTTCAGAATGTAGTCCACCGCGTTCACCTCGAACGCCTTCACCGCGTACTGATCGAAGGCGGTCGCGAAGACAATCTTGGGCAGGGGAACCTTGCGGTCAAGCAGCTTCTTGATGACGCCGAAACCATCCAAGCCCGGCATCTGCACGTCAAGAAAGACCAGGTCCGGATTGTGTTCGCGGATCAGGCTGATCGCTTCCAGGCCGTTCTTGCCCTGCGCGACCACGTTCACGTCGTCCAGGTTCTTGAGCAGGTAGGCCAGTTCGTCGCGCGCCAGTTGTTCGTCGTCGACGATGATCGCGGAAAGGGGCATAGGGTTCAGAGCCGGGCTGCTCATCAAACTCGCTCTTACGACGAAGATCGCCGTGTCCTTAATCGTGAGTATAGCCACCGCAGCGGGCAAGCCGCCAGTCACAATTCCCTTACAAAGAATTCTCGATGGCCAGCGCCATGCCCATCCCGCCGCTGACGCAGAGTGTGGCCAAGCCGCGGCGCGCTTTTCGCTTCATCATTTCGTGGAGCAGCGTCACCGTGATGCGCGTCCCAGTGCAGCCGATGGGATGGCCGAGCGCGATGGCGCCCCCGTTGACATTGAGTTTCTCACGATCGAAATGCAGCTCGCGATCGCAGGCCAGCACCTGGGCGGCGAAGGCTTCATTGAGTTCGACCAGATCGAAGTCGCTGAGGGCGAGACCGTGTTTCTGTTCCATTTTGCGGATGGCCGGCACCGGACCAATGCCCATGAGGCGCGGGTCCACGCCGGCAGAAGTTGCGGCGAGAATTCGCGCCAGCGGTTTCAGATTGTTTTGCTGGACGAATTTTTCGCTCGCCACGACCACCGCCGCCGCGCCATCGGTGATGCCGGAAGAATTTCCGGCAGTGATGGTGCCGGTCTTGGAAAAAACTGGTGCGAGCTTAGCCATCTTCTCCATAGTCGCTTCGAGAAACAAGTGTTCATCGCGTGAGAAAACGGTTGGGCCCTTCTTGCCTTCGATGGTGACCGGAGCAATTTCGGCGTCGAAGCGTCCACTGGACTGCGCCGCCGCCGCGCGCTGTTGCGACCCGAGCGCGAACTGATCCTGCTCTTCGCGCGAGATCTTGTACTGCGCGGCCAGAATCTCAGCCGTTTCGCCCATCAACATCTTCGCCATCGGGCAGAAGAATCCGTCGCGATACATCCCATCGACAAGCTCCTGATGGCCGAGACGATATCCCCAGCGAGCGCCCTCGAGATAATAAGGAAGCCGCGACATCGATTCGGTTCCGCCCGCCAGCACGCAATCGAGATTGTCGTTTGCAATCTCATTGAAGGCCAGCGCGATGGACTTGATGCCGGACGCGCACGCCTTGTTCACCGTGTAGGCCGGAACCTCCTGAGGAATGCCGCTGCGGATGGAAATCTGCCGCGCGGGATTGGGACCGCCTCCCGCCTGCCGCGCGTTGCCGAAGATTGTCTCTTCCACTTGCTGCGGCTGCACTTCCGCGCATTCGAGCGCTGCCTTCGCGGCGACCACGCCCATATCCGCGGCGGAGAGCGAGGCGAGCGAGCCGCCAAACTTGCCGATGGGCGTGCGCACTGCGGAGAGGATGTACACGTTATTCACCAAAGCCTCCCAAACATTTCAGTCTAGCATTCAAAAATCGGTGCAGAAAGGGCGGCCGATTCAAGGTAGTTGATAATTCTGTGTTCCGCAGTAACAAGGCTGCTCGCGGCACGGTAAACTACTCGGCGTGAACATTCTCTACGGAATCAACACGGTCACCGAAGCGCTCAAGGCGCGCGGGCGCAACTTCGAGTGGATTGGCGTTGCCAAGGAGCGGAAAGATATTCGCCTGAGGCGGGTGATTGACGAATGCCGCAAGATCGGCGTTCCGGTTCGCGTTTTGTCGCGCGAGGAACTGGACGAGATTGCCGGCAACGCCGCGCATCAGGGACTGGTGGCCGCGACTTCGGCAAAACAATACAGCGACCTCGATGACATTGTGGCGTCTCGGCGCGGCGAGCAGTCTCTGATCGTGGTGCTGGATGGGGTCGAAGATCCGCACAATCTCGGAGCGATCCTGCGCACCGCGGACGCCGCGGGTGCCGATGGCGTGGTGATCCCCGAACGCCGGTCCGCCGCGGTCACCGCTGCCGTAGCGAAGGTTTCGGCCGGAGCGAGCGAACACCTTCCAATCGCCAAAGTCACGAACATATCGCGCGCCCTCGAGGAATTGAAGGAGAAGGATTTGTGGATCGTCGGATTAGACGAACGCGCCGCGCAGACTTATGACGCGGTTGACTACAAGATGCATTGCGCCATCGTGCTCGGCGCCGAAGGCAAGGGAGTGCACGATCTGGTGCGCAAACACTGCGATTTCCTGGTGTCGATTCCGATGCTGGGAAATGTGCCGTCGTTGAATGTATCGGTAGCGGCGGGCGTGGTGCTGTACGAAGTGGTACGGCAGAGACGGCTGGGCGCATCGAAGTAATCATGAAATTCCTCTGTGTTCTTTGTGTTCTCTGTAGTTTCGTTTCAGCGGCACGCGCCCTGGAGCGCGAGGCCTTCACCATCGCAAAATATGATTTGGAAATTCGGCTGGAGCCGGAGCAGCAGAGGCTCGGGGCTCGGGGCAAGATCACATTGCGCAACGACTCGGCTCACCCGCAGAAGATCGTTGCCCTGCAAATTTCTTCATCTCTAAATTGGCGCTCGATTCGGGTGGACGGCAAGGCCGTGCAATTTGTTTCGCAACCCTACATTTCGGATATCGACCACACCGGGGCGCTGTCAGAAGCAATTGTTACGCTACCCGCTGAGATCAAGCCGAAAGATTCCGTGGAGCTCGAAATCGGCTATGAGGGAGTGGTTCCCCTGGATGCGACGCGGTTGACTCGGGTCGGTGTGCCGGAAGAAGTCGCTAAACACTCAAGCTGGGACCAGATCGGTCGATCGTTCACGGCGGTGCGAGGCGCGGGATATGTGGCGTGGTATCCGATTGCGACCGAGTCGGCGGATTTCTCCGAGGGAAACAGTTTGTTTGAAGTGTCCGATCGGTGGAAGGCGCGGGAAGCGAAAGAGGAGATGAAGGTCGATCTATGCACCGGGCTCGTCGATTCGACGATGCCTTTCATGATAATGAACGAGCCTCCGCGAAAAGAAGGCAATGGCGGCGGATATGATGATCACATTTGCAGACTCTATCGCTTCGAACCCCTCGGTACTGTCACACCAACATTTGCCCTTGCCAACTATGTGTCCACATTCAAAGCGCCTTTGACTTTGCTGAGCCTGCCGGGCCACGAGGCAGGAGCGGCAACATATTCCAACGCGCTCGAGCCTGCAACGAAGTTTGTAAGTGGATGGTTTGGCCAGCCGAGCGTGCCAGTTACGATCGCCGATTTTGCCGACCCGAATTCTGCTCCGTTTGAGAGCGGCACGTTGTTGATGGCGTCGATGGCCGCGGAAGACTCGAAGCTCGCAGGGATCAACCTGGTTCACGAACTGGTCCATTCCGCTTTGCCCTCGTCGAGGCCTTGGGTTTACGAGGGCTTGGCGCACTTTGCGGAGGCGATGTATCGGCAACAGCAAGGTGGACGCCAGGCAGCGCTCGACTTTCTTGGCCTGCACCGGGCGGCGTTTCTTGATTCGGAAAAAGAAGTATCGGCCGCGCCGCAAAAAAGCGTGGGCCAACCGCTGGCCAGTACGTTCGATGAAACTTACTATCGCAGCAAAGCCGCATATGTGTGGTGGATGCTGCGCGACATGGTCGGCGACGATGTGCTGAAGCAGTCCATTCGCAAGTATCGCGCCGAGGACGACACCGTCAAAGATCCAAAGTATGTGGAGCGATTGATCGAGTCCGCCGCCAAGCGCGATCTAAGCTGGTTTTTCGACGACTGGGTGTATCAGGATCGCGGCCTGCCGGATTTTCACGTGCAGTCTGTGCATCCGTGGAAGACGGAAAAAGGCGCGCAGATTGTCACCGTGACTCTGGAAAACCTCGGCAATGCCGGGGCGGAAGTGCCGTTCAAGATATTGTTTGAAGGCGGCGAGATCACGAAGCGAATTGAGGTGCGCGCCAAAGCCACAGCCACCACGCGAGTTGAAGTGCCGGGTACGGCGAGCGAGGTTGTGATCAACGATGGCAGTGTTCCGGAAAGCGACCTGACAAACAATGTGTTTCAGATTAGTGCGCCGCAAAAGTGAGCTGGGAATTGCAGAGGTCAGAGGTCAGATTACAGAGGTAAAATCGATCTCCGCCGGTTCACTTCTGCAATCTGACCTCTGACTTCTGCAATTTTGGAGGAGTTCGTTTGCCCTACATCCAATTTCTCGGCGCTGCCGGGACCGTGACTGGCTCGAAGCACCTGATCAGCACTGACGACTCGAATAGCAAGCGGGGATTCCAGATTCTGATCGACTGCGGACTTTTTCAGGGACCGAAAGAATGGCGCGAGCGCAACTGGCAGGACACTCCGGTTCCGGCGCGTGAAATCGATGCGGTTGTTCTTACCCACGCGCATCTCGATCACTGTGGCTGGATTCCGCGCCTGGTGAAAGAAGGTTTCCGCGGGCCGATCTACGCCACGCAGCCGACCATCGATCTGTGCTCCGTCGTGTTGCCCGACTCCGGGCACCTGCAGGAAGAAGACGCGGCGTTCTACAACAAAAGGAAAGTGTCGAAACACGATCCGGCGTTGCCGTTGTACACGCTCAAAGAAGCGCAGGATTGCCTGCAGCGCTTCAAGCCGGTCGCGGTCGGCGAAACCACCGAACTGAGCCCCGAGCTTGCGTTCCGTTTCGTGCCTGCCGCGCACATTCTCGGTTCCTGCATGGCCGAAGTCACGCTGCAAACGAACGGACAGAGCCGCCGCCTGCTCTTCACCGGCGACCTTGGCCGCGTGCGTGACAGCGTGATTGCGCCCGGCAAGGTGGTGCACTCCGGCCCGCAGGAGAACGAGACCGCCGACGTGCTGGTCATGGAATCGACTTACGGCAACCGGCAGCATCCCGACACCGATCCTCGGCCGATCCTCGCCAGCCTGATTCGCGATACCGCCCAGCGCGGCGGCAGCGTGATCGTTCCGGCGTTCGCCGTGGAGCGGACGCAGAAATTTCTTTTCATCCTGAAAAGATTAATGGAGACGGGACAGATTCCGCGCCTGCCGGTTTTTTGCGACAGCCCGATGGCGATCAAGGCGGTCGAGATTTTCCTGAAGCACTCCGAGGAGTACACGGCGCGGGCTGCCGATTTGATCAAGACCTACGGCTCGCCGGTCGAGTGGCCGGGCTTCACGTTCGCGCTAACCGCCGAACAGTCGAAGAAGATTAACGAGAGCCACTATCCGTCGATCATCGTTTCGTCGAGCGGGATGGTTACTGGCGGCCGGATTCTGCACCACATGGCGCAGCGGCTGCCCGATCCGAGAAACCTGGTGATTTTTATCGGCTTCCAGGCGCCGGGCACGCGCGGCGCCATCATCAAGAACGGAGCGCCCGAGGTGAAGATCTTCGGCCAGTTCGTGCCGATTCGCGCGCAGGTCGCGGCCCTCGAACAGTTCAGCGATCACGCCGATCCACCGGAAATGTTGGAGTGGTTGCGCACGTTCAAGAACAAACCGGGCGCGACCTATCTTGTCCACGGCGAGCCCGCCGCTTCTTTACAACTGCGCGACTTTATGAAGAAAGAATTGGGATGGAATGTACAGGTGGCGGAATATATGGAGAAGGTGGGGGTGAAGTAATTTTGTGATTTTGAAATCGGGTAATTTGGTAATTTGAACCATTGACTGAAAAATCGAGCATTGGGCCTTGCCGCTTGTCAGCGTACAAATGGATAGATCTCGTCAGCGATCCAGTAATTTGCCAGAACAATTGCAAAGAGTGTTCCCGCTAACCACAATCCCCAACGCCGGTGTTTCCACACGTTACTAAGAGATGAGCGCTGCATTGGGATGTCCACGAAATATGCGGCGCAGTAGCAGGCATTGGCTAGTAGCGCCAGGGTGGAGAGCAGTAAGAGCGAAGACAAGGTGAACGCCACGCGGAAATGGGGCCAAGTAGCGATGAGCCATGCAACAACCACTGTCGTCAGAACAAGGTTGTAAACAACCCGCCGCGGCTCCCAAAATCGGATCGCACCAGCGAGGGATTGTCGAAATGAGCGAAAGGGCGAATTGTCAAAACTTTCTGATTCAGTTCGATGTGCCGTTTCCATAGTAAGAGGTCTCCGGGCTCCGAAGCGCGGCCAACTGAATTCTAAGATAACCTTGACTTGTATCAGTCAAGTATCTTGCATGGAAAAACGCTCGCGAGGGGTAGGTGGATTGAAAACGGTTGCGCGTAACGGTAAATTCCACTTGAGGTATCAATCAGGGTGCTGCGCGTGAGCGGCGGTGAACGCGATAAGCGATCCCAGCTTTGCGAGAGCCGCTCCCGAGTCGATGGCCTTCGCCGCCAGTGGCACCCCATCGCGCAGATGATCGGCGCGTCCGGCGGCGACGAGGGCGGCGGCGGCGTTTAGCAGCACCACGTCGCGGCGCGCGGACTTCTTTCCGCCCAGGATTTCGCGGATCAGTTCGGCGTTGAGACTGGCATCTCCTCCGGAGATTTTGTCGAGCGTGGCGCGTTGTAGACCGAACTCCTCGGGCGTGACTTCGTAGCTATGAACTTGTCCCTCGCGCACTTCGGCGATGCGCGTTGGCGCGGTGATGGTGATTTCGTCCAAGCCGTCGCTTCCGTGGACGACAAGCGCGCGACGCAAACCTAACATGCTGAGCGCCTCTGCAAGTTTTTCGACAAGATCCGCGGAATAGACGCCAACCACCTGGCAGGTGGCGCGCGCGGGATTCGTCAACGGACCGAGCAAGTTGAAAACCGTGCGCAGATGCAATTCTCGGCGGGCGGTCTGCACGTACTTCATCGCCGAATGCATGGCGGGCGCGAAAAGAAACGCGATTCCCACTTGCTCCAGGCAGGCCGCGAGCTGCGCGGACGGCACATGAATGTTCACGCCCAACGCTTCCATCACGTCGGCGGAGCCGCACTTCGAAGTCACGCTGCGATTGCCATGCTTGGCGACGCGCACCCCGGCTCCGGCGACCACGAAGGCCGTCGCCGTCGAAATGTTGAAGGTGCCGCTGGCATCGCCGCCGGTGCCGCAGGTATCGACCAGTGCGTCGCGTCCGGTGCCGCTGGCGTCGAGCACGGAGTCGGCGTGGAGTTCAAGTGGAATGGCGGCGGCGTGGATGGCTTCGGCAAATCCGACGATTTCTTCGACCGTCTCGCCCTTCATGTGCAACGCCACCAGCAGCGCCGCAATTTGCGCGTCCGAGCATTGGCCGGTGAGGACCTCGGTCATCACCGCATGCGCCTCTTCGCGAGAGAGCGACTGGCGGTGATTGGCAATGCGATGGAGGACGTCGAGGATCATGATGTCCAGCCAAGAGTAGCACTGATCATTGTTCGCTGATCGTTGTTCGTTGATCACCGTTCGTTGTGATCTCGCCCGTTGCACCAATGCTTCCGGCTTCTATAGAATCTAAGGTTTGCTAGCACATTGTCTCAAGCCGCAAGCAGAGCCCTCTCGGGAGTCCATTAACGGTAATCGCGAACGACCAACGACAGATTTGGAATCATTATGAAAATTCATGAGTATCAGGCAAAAGGAATTCTGAAGAAGTATGGCGTCGCCGTGCCGCGCGGCACGATGGCGACGACACGCGAAGAAGCTGAGGTGGCGGCGCAGGACCTGCTGGGCTCCGGCGCTACTGGAGTTGTGGTGAAGGCCCAGATCCATGCCGGCGGACGCGGCAAGGGCGGCGGCGTGAAGATCGCCAAGTCGGTGGAAGAGGCGGGCGAGATTGCCGGCAAGATGCTGGGCATGAAACTGGTCACGCATCAGACGGGGCCGGAAGGGCGCATCGTGCATCGCTTGCTGGTCGAAGAGACGCTGCCGATCGAGAAGGAACTTTATCTCGGCATTCTGGTCGATCGCGGCGAGGGCAAGCCGGTCTTCATGGCATCGGCTGCGGGCGGCATGGATATTGAGCAAGTGGCCGCCGAGAGGCCGGAAGCGATCCTGAAGCAGTACGTCGATCCGGGCATGGGGCTGGAGCCGTTCCAGGCGCGCAAGATCGCGTTCAGTTTGGGGCTGAAGCCACAGCAGATCAATCCTGCGGTTCAGTTTTTGACCAGTCTTTACCGCGCGTTCCTGGAATCGGATGCTTCGCTGGTGGAGATCAATCCTTTTATCAGTTGTACGGACGGCCGGTTGTTCGCGCTTGACGCCAAGTTGACCTTTGACGATAACGCGCTCTTCCGTCATGCGGACATCCGCGAACTGCGGGACATCACCGAGGAAGATCCGCTGGAAGTGGAAGCGTCGAAATACAACCTCAATTACATCAAGCTCGACGGCAACGTGGGCTGCATGGTGAATGGCGCCGGCCTGGCCATGGCCACCATGGATATCATCAAATACGCGGGCGGTATGCCTGCTAACTTTCTCGACGTGGGCGGCAGCGCCAGCGCGGATCAGGTCGCGCACGCGTTTGAAATTCTGCTCAGCGACAAGAGTGTGCGCGCCGTGCTGATCAACATTTTTGGGGGCATTCTGCGCGTCGATATGCTGGCTACCGGAGTGGTCGAGGCGGCGAGGAAAACGAATATCCAACTGCCGGTGGTCCTGCGCCTCGAAGGCACCAATGTTGAAGAAGGTAGGAAAATCCTGAGGGAATCAGGGCTGAACTTTACGATTGCTGAGACCATGAAGGATGCGGCCGACAAGGTAGTGGCAGCGGCGAAGCAAGCAGCGTAAGCGCGATAGCGAACGACGAACAGCGAATAGCATTTTTTTGAAAGTGAGCAATTATGGCAATCCTGGCTGATAAGAGAACGCGATTGATTGTGCAAGGTCTAACGGGCCGCGAAGGCACCTTCCATGCGAAGGCTTGCGCCGCTTACGGCACGCAGATTGTGGGTGGCGTGACGCCCGGCAAAGGCGGGACGACCCACGAGGGCTGGCCGATCTTCAACACCGTTCAGGAAGCGGCGGACAAGACGGGCGCGAATGCCACGGTGATTTTTGTGCCGCCGCCGTACGCGGCGGATGCGATTATGGAAGCGGCCGATGCTGAGATCGAACTCATTGTCTGCATCACCGAGGGCATCCCGACGCTGGATATGGTGCGCGCCTGGGAGTTTCTGCAAAACCGGCGCTCGCGCCTGATCGGGCCGAACTGCCCGGGCATCATCTCGCCGGGCAAATGCAAAATCGGCATCATGCCGGCGCAGATCCACAAAGAGGGCAACGTCGGCATCGTCTCACGCTCCGGGACGCTGACTTACGAGGCGGTATATCAGCTTACCCAACGCGGGATCGGACAGTCCACCGCGCTCGGCATTGGCGGGGATCCGATTATCGGCACGAATTTTGTCGACGCGCTCGATTTGTTTAACCGCGATCCGCAGACCGAAGCCGTGGTCATGATCGGGGAAATCGGCGGCAACGCGGAGGAGATCGCCGCGGATTTCATCAAAACGCATATGAAGAAGCCGGTGGTAGGCTTCATCGCCGGACAGACAGCGCCTCCCGGGCGACGCATGGGCCACGCCGGCGCGATCATTTCCGGCGGCAAGGGCACTGCGGCCGAGAAGATTGCCGCTATGGAAAAGGCCGGCCTCAAGGTCGCGAAATCTCCAGCCGAGATCGGCGAAACGCTTGTGGCCGCGATGGGAGTGAAAGTGTAAGACCCAGCAATTAGCAATTAGCACTTAGCACTTAGCTTTCGGGCGAAGTGTTTTGGCTAAATGCTAAGTGCTAAATGCTAAGAGCCGATTTATGAAAACACTGCAACGCACACTTGCCATCATCAAGCCCGACGCGGTGAAGAAGAACGCGGTCGGAGACATCATCGAACAATTTGAAAAGAATGGCTTCCGTATTCTGGCCATGAAGATGCTGGAAATTTCCCAGCGCCAGGCGGAGCAGTTCTATGCCGTCCATGCCAGCAGGCCGTTTTACCACTCACTGACCAACTTCATGTCCAGTGGGCCGATCGTGGCGCTGGCACTGGAAAAGGAAAACGCCATTGCCGATCTGCGCCAGCTGATGGGCCCCACGAACCCAGCCAGCGCCGAAGAGGGTACCATCCGCAAGAAATGGGCCACCAACATTGAGCACAACGCCATTCACGGCTCCGACGCGGACGAAACGGCGCGCTTTGAGTTAAGCTTCTTCTTCGCCGGTTACGAGTTGGCGCAGTAGGAGCAGTTCTCGGTTCCCAGTTCTCAGCCAGATCGATCTGAGGGCTGTCTACTCCCGAGAGCTGAGAACTGAGAACTTCATGCCGTTAGTTCAAGTCACCATGCTCCAAGGCCGCACGGCCGATCAGAAGCGGAAGATCGTACAGCGTATAACCGACACCATGGTCGAGGAAGCCGGCGCGCGGCGCGAAGCCGTCGTGGTTACGTTCCACGAAGTCTCCAGGGAAAGCTACGCTTCGGGCGGGACGCTGCTGGTGGACAAAAAGTAGGAGCAGTTGCCGGTTCCCAGTTGCCAGTGAGGTCGATCTGCGAGAAGGTTCTCTCCGCACATTAAGCCAGTCACCGCCGGACGATTGGTTTTTCTGACAACTGGCAACTGATTACCGGCAACTGCATTCCTATCCTAGCGGTTCGTATAAGTGTCCCTCGACCCGGTCGGCGAGCTTGGGCAGATCCTTTTTTGCCCACTGGAGGAAATGCGGGGCGGCGCGATGCGCCTCGAGGGCGGCGGCGTCCTTGTATTGTTCGTAGATAAAGAACCGGCGCGGATCGGTCTTGTGCCTATGCACCTGATACATGAGGCAACCCGGTTCCTTACGCGATTCGGCTGAGAGTTTCTCAAAGAACGCGGTCACTTCGGACTCGCGCCCGACTTTTGCCATCCAAGTTACGGCCAACACCACCATCCGTCGCTCCGTTCTATTGCTGTGAAGTCCAGCCCCCCAAAGGGCATCTGATTCCGAAGACCTTCGGCATCGTTAAAGCAATGCCCTGATACGAATCTCTCAACGTTGCCAAAGCGATAGCTTGATACGAACCCGAGTTCTTAGCAGTTTTTTAGCCCTAGCGCGCTTATGAATTCGGGCACCAGAATCGTTTGCTCCCGATCCGGGCCCGTGGAAATCATTGCCACCCGCGCCCCCGTTTCCTTTTCGATGAAGGCCAGGTATTCGCGGGCGGCTTTGGGCAATGCTTCGATCGTCCGAATGGCATGCGTTGGGCTGGCCCAGCCCGGCAGGTTGCGGTAGATGCACTCTATTTTTTCATAACCGCAGGCCTGAGCCGGAACTTCGTCCGTTTCCTTGCCGTCCACCTTATACCCCACGCAAACTGGAATCTCGGCGAGGTGGTCGAGCACATCCAACTTGGTCACCACCAGCCAGGAGATGCCATTAATCATGCCAGCGTAGCGGAGCAGAGGCAAGTCGAGCCAACCGGTGCGCCGGGGACGTCCGGTGACGGCGCCGAATTCGTTGCCGCGCTTGCGCAGGTCTTCGCCTTGCGCCCCGCCCACCACACCGACAAGTTCGCTCGGGAACGGGCCGCTGCCGACGCGGGTGCAATAGGCTTTGGTGATACCGATGACCGTGTCAATCGCCGTCGGCGGCACGCCGGTTCCGGTCGCGGCGCCACCGGAAGTGGAGCTCGAAGACGTCACGAACGGATAGGTGCCGTGATCGATGTCGAGCATGGTGCCTTGCGCGCCTTCGAAGACGATCGACTTGCCTTCGGCCAGAGCGCGATTCAGCAGGAGCGCCGTGTCGCGAACAAAGGGACGGATCTTCTCGGCCGCGTCGGCGTATTCGCGGAACATCTTGTCGGCATCGAGCGGCTCGGAATTAAATAGCGCGTGCGCGATCATGTTTTTTTCGCGACATGTGTTCTCGATGTGAGCGCGCAGCAATGGGGTGTCGAGCAGATCGGCGACGCGCAATCCGCGGCGTCCCATTTTGTCTTCGTAAGACGGGCCGATGCCGCGCGAAGTGGTCCCGATTTTCACCCGGCCGGGAGCGTTCTCCGACCCCAGTTCCATCATGCGATGGTAGGGAAGAATGACCTGCGCGCGGTTCGAGATGAAAAGATTGCCGTCTACTTTCACGCCGCCAGCGCGCAGGGAAGCAACTTCCTTCAGGAAGGCCAACGGATCAAGCACTACGCCATTACCGATGACGCTGGTGCACTCGGGCCGCAGAATGCCGCCGGGCACGAGCTGCAGGATGAATTTTTTTCCGTTGATGATGACGGTGTGTCCGGCGTTGTGGCCGCCGGCGTAGCGAGCCACGACCGAAAAAGTCTGGGTAAGTACGTCGACAATCTTGCCCTTGCCTTCGTCACCCCACTGGGCTCCGACAATGACCGCAGTTCTGCCTCTGCTCGTGCTGCCTCTACTCAATGCGAACTCCAATTGAAATATTGCGCGGCCGCTCAAGCCGCCCCAGGGTCGCACACACCGGTTGCGCCGCTGCTGAATTGACTGGAAACCCTGGAAGATCGGCGGAACCTGGTGTGTACGCTCTAGCATACCGAATCGGGCGGTGGAGGAGCAAACCTGAAAGTCGCTCTTAGCCCTTGGCCGTTGGCTTTTAGCGAAGAGCCAAGAGCTAAGAGCCAAGAGCCTCTTTTCTCCAGCGCCGATCTTGTATCCTGACAGCGTGCCCGAACTCCCTGAAGTCGAAACCATTGCGCGCGGCCTCGACAAGCGCGTCGCCGAAGACATGATCGAATCTGTCTGGATCGGTTCCAGGCCGCAGCCGCTCAAGTCGCCCGCGGGCGTCATCGCTCGGACGCTTGAGGGCAAGCGGATCGCGCGAGTGCACCGTGCGGGCAAGCACATCGTGTTCGACCTGGAGAGAGAATCACGAGCATCGCAGAAGAAGAAAGGCAATCGCGCAGTTCGCGGCCAGACGCAGCAAGACGCGTCCCTACAGCAACGTGCGCAATGGATTGTCCATCTCGGCATGACCGGGCGCATGGTCGTTTGCGAACCTGCGGCGGAGATCGCCAAGCACACTCACCTGATCGCGAAGCTGGCCTCCGGGCGCGAACTCCGGTTTATCGATCCCCGGATGTTTGGCAAGCTCAGCGTTCATCTTCAACCTGGCGGCTTCGATCCCGGCGGAGTGGAACCGCTGGAGGTGAGCGAGGAGCGGTTCGTCGCGCTTTTTCGCGGGCGCAAGACGCCGATCAAGAGCGCCCTTCTGAATCAGAAGTTACTGCGCGGCGTGGGCAACATTTATGCCGACGAATCTTTGTTTCGGGCCGGCATCCGCCCCCGGCGGCGGGCGGCGGCCATCACGCGGGAGCAGTTGGGCAAGCTGCACCGGGCGGTGCGGGAAGTTCTGCGCGAGGCGATCGCGCTGGGTGGATCGTCGATTTCCGATTACGTGGACGCGGATGGAGAAGAAGGGTTCTTCCAGCTCCAGCATCGAGTTTACGGCCGTGAGGGAGAGCCCTGCCTGGTGTGCGGGACCGCGATCCAGCGCGTTGTACTGGCCGGACGCAGCAGTCACTACTGTTCAAAGTGCCAAAAATAGCTTTAATAGAACGATTTAATATGTTGACGGATTGACATCCGCGCTGTAAAAAAAAGGGTACTGCTGCATGTTCCCTCGAATGGACTATCGAGTCATTCATCATGAATAAATTCTCAATCGGAGTAGATCTCGGCGGCACGAACTTGCGCATCGCCGCCGTGGACGAGCAAGGCGCGCTAGTCGAGAAAGTCACGCTTGACACCAGGATTTCACTGGGGCCCGATCAGGTGATCGGCGACATGTGCGACGCCATTGAGCGCATCTCACAGAAATACAGGAACTCCGCCCCACTGCTGGGGATCGGCATCGGTGTGCCCGGCATCATCGACGCGCAAACTGGCCTGGTGCGCGAATCGCCCAACCTGCCGGGCTTTGTCGACTATCCGGCAGGAGCCCTCATTGAGCAGCGGCTGAAGACCGTGGTGATCCTCGAAAACGACGCCAATGTCGCAGCCCTCGGAGAAAAGTGGCTGGGCGCGGCCAGGGATTATTCCGACGTGGCGATACTGACCCTCGGCACCGGTGTTGGCGGTGGACTGGTGCTCGGCGGCGCGATCTGGCGCGGCGCGAACGGCATGGCCGGCGAATTCGGGCACACCACCGTTGAACCCGACGGGCACCCTTGCGGGTGCGGGAATCGAGGATGCCTGGAGCAGTATGCTTCGGCGACGGCGGTGGTGCGGATGGCGCGGGAAGCGATCGCGAACAACGGCGCGTCGGCACTGGCACGTGCTGCGCGCTCCGATCCGGAGTTCAGCGCGAAATCGATTTACAATCTCGCGATTCAGGGCGATGAAGATGCGCGCCGCATTTTCCGATACGTGGGCCGTTGTTTGGGTATTGTACTTTCAACGATGGTGAATTCCTTGAACTTGCCGATTTACGTGATCGGCGGGGGCGTTTCGAGCGCGTGGGAAGTTTTTTCGCCCGCGATCTTCGAAGAGCTGCGGACGCGCTCCCTGGTGTACGCCGCCACTGCGCCGCACGATGCTTCGGCCACCAACCAGGGCGCTTCCGCGCACGTGAAGGCTGGCCCCGGCCACAAGACCATCATCACCCGCGCGCTGCTCGGGAGCGATGCCGGCTTGTACGGCGCGGCCCGCCTGCCGATGATTGCGGAAGCCAAGCGCTAGTCGCGCTTCCGCTTCGGCGTGCGCGACGGCTTGGAAGTTCCAGGTCTTGATGAGCGCGACGGGTGCGGCGGTTTGAGTGCTCGAGGTGCTTGCGCGAATTTCGATAGGCGCGATGAACTTGCCGGCTTCAGTATGCGCGGCGGCTTGATGGTTGTAGCTTTCGGTGCGCGCAGTGGTATCTGTGGGCTCGGCGGCGCGGCAACTTGCCGTCCCGACGCTGCGGTTTTCAGCTTGGCTACTTCCAGCAGAGTAAGGTTGCGCCAATCTCCCGGCGGCACGTCGAGCGCGAGGGGACCGTACTGCACGCGCCGGATTTTCTCCACGTGGTGCCCCACTTCTTCGAACATTTTTCGGACCTGGCGGTTGCGGCCTTCAATGATGGTCACTTCGAGCCACGGGTTATCGCCTTCGCGGATCAGGCGAATTTTTGCCGGAGCCGTGCGCACGCGGCGCCCGCCTTTTTCGGCGATGGAAACGCCGCGGCGCAGCTTGTCGAGCTTTGTCTCATCGGGCTGACCGGCGACTTTAACAACGTAGACCTTCGCCACGTTGGAGGCCGCTTTCATCAAGGCGTTGGCGAGCGCGCCGTCATTGGTCATCAGCAGAAGGCCTTCGCTTGCCCAGTCCAGCCGCCCCACGGGATAAACGCGCCCCTTCACCTTCTGCACCAGATCCATCACGGTGGGACGCTTTTTCTCATCGCTGACCGTGGTCACATATCCCTTGGGCTTGTTCAGCACGATGTAGGTGAAACGTTCCGGCCCCTGCAGCAGTTTGCCATCCACGCGGATGTGATCTTGCTCGGGGTCGGCTTTAGTGCCGAGCTCGGTGACCACCTGACCGTTGACCACCACGCGGCCGGAGGCGATCAGCTCTTCGGCTTTGCGGCGGGAAGCAACTCCGGCAGCGGCGATAATTTTTTGCAGACGTTCAGCAGGCATGGATGGCTACTCCGGTTTGGTGGCGGCTGGCGTTTCGGTGTCCTCTTCTTCAGTCGCGAGTTCTGGGGTGGTGAGTTCGGGCTCGGTGCCAACGGCGACTTCAGGAGCGTTTTCTGTTCCGGAAGAATCATCTTCCACCGAAGAATCGTCGCCTGGAGTTGACGGCAAACTTAGAGACTCTTCCGCAGGCGCGCCCTCACCGGGAATCGCGTCGCTCTGGAACGACTCCGCCAGCAGTTTCTCGAATTCCTCCATGCTGGGCAATTCGTTAACGTCCTTGAGCCCGAAGCGTAGCAGAAACTCTTTGCTGGTCTTGTAGAGAATGGGGCGGCCGATCACGGCTTTTCTGCCCGCGGTCGTGATCAGCTTGCGATCGAGCAGGGTGGCGATGACTCCGCCGGAATCGACGCCGCGAATTTCGCTGATCTCGGGCACCGTGACCGGCTGTTTGTAGGCGATGACGGCAAGAGTTTCGAGCGCCGGAAGTGACAACCGGAAAGGCGGCTTCAGGCTTTTGGCAAAGGCACGCACCACGTCGTGTTGCTCGGGCTTGGTGGACATGCGGTATCCGCCGGCAACTTGGCGGATTTCGATTCCGTGGTTTGCGCCGGAGTAATCCATGATGAGTTCTTCGAGCGTGGCGCGGATGCGCGACTTGATCTCCGCGACATCGATTCCCGGACTCTCCGCGAGCACAGACTCCTTCACCAGCGAAAGAATCTGGTCGAGCGAAATCGGCGTTTCCGCCGCGTAAACGATGGCTTCGAGTTGGGGTCTAAGCATAAGTCAGTTGCCAGTTGCCAGCTACCAGTTGCCAGTGCGGTCAGTGTCAGGGGAGTTTTTCGCTCCACTGGTTTTACTGGCAACTGGCAACCGGCAACTGCCTTTCTCATCTCCAATCATCACGCACCGCAGCCTGCTCGGTCATGACTTCTTCGAAGTGGGAATGCTTGCGCACCAGCACTTCGCCGAAGACGTGGTCCTGCCGCACCTGGATCGCCTGCAACCGGACCAGTTCGAGCAACGCCAGAAACATGCAGACCAGCGCCGGTCGCGACGGCACATTGCCGAGCATTTGCTTCAGGCGAATGGGGCGATCTTCGAGGGCGAGCCGGCGGTGCAAATACTGGATCATCTGGCCGACGGTTACCGTCTCTTCGTCCACTTCGAGGATTGGCCGGGTGCGCGCGCGCTCCAGAATCTGCTGGAAGGTCTTGACCAGGTCAATGACATCGGCGGCCAGTTCGGGCTCAGTGCCCTCGGCGTCCATGAACTCCCGGATCGCTGGATTGCTCAGCACCGCATCTTCAATCTGCTGTTTCTGCAAGAGCATTTGTGCCGCGGATTTGAATTTTTCGTGCTCGAGCAGCCGGTTGACGAGTTCGTTGCGAGGGTCTTCCTGCGCGTCAACGGGAGCGAGCGGATCGCGGGGCAACAACATCTTCGACTTGATGTGAATCAGCACCGCCGCCATGTAGATAAATTCGGAAGCGACGTTCACGTCGAGTTCGCGTATGCGCTCGACGTAAGTGAGGTACTGCGCCGTGATTTTCGCGATGGGGATGTCGTAGATGTTGATGTCCTGCTTGCGGATCAGGTCAAGCAGCAGGTCGAGCGGGCCTTCGTAGATCGCGCCGAGCGCAATGGCGAATGGAAAATCGCTGCCCTCGTCTTTGCCGGACCTGGTTGCGGGGGACTTGCTCTCCCGTAGAGACGCGGCTTGCCGCGTCTCAGCCGGCGCGGGCGGAGCCGCGCCGAGCCCAGAAGCCGCGACTGGAGCCGGTTCTGATATGGGTTGAGACAAATCCGTCACTTCGTGGAATCCTTCGCCGGCTCATCTTTCGAACTATAGTTAGGACTACAGTTCGCACTATAGTCCAGACCCATGGCGCTGCGGACTTCGTCCATCGTGGCGCCCGCGATATCACGAGCGCGGGCCGAGCCTGCTTCCAGAATATCCCAGGCCAGGCGCGGATTGTCCTCGTATTTTTTCCGGCGCTCCTGCATCGGGTTGAGGATGTTTACCAGGGCATCGGCGACCCAGCTCTTGCACTCGATGCAGCCGATTCCCGCCGACCGGCAGCCTTCGTTCACCTTCGCCATCGTTTCCTGGCTGCTGAATATTTTGTGCAGGTCGCCCACCGGACACACGTCGGGATTGCCGCGATCGGTGCGCCGAATCGCGGGCAGGATCGGTGACCATCGTCTTCAGTTTTTGCCGCACCACGGACTCGGGATCGGTGAGCAGCAGCGCATTGCCGTAGGACTTCGACATCTTGCGGCCGTCGGTGCCGGGCAGGCGGGGGGCGGGCGTCAGCAGAGCCGCTGGCTCGGGGAAAATATATTCGCGTTTGCCGGCGTAGAAGCCGTTAAACCGCCGCGCAATCTCACGTGTGAGCTCCACGTGCGCCACCTGGTCTTCGCCCACGGGGACGAAGTCCGCCTTGTAGATCAAAATATCCGCCGATTGCAGGACGGGATAACCAAGAAACCCATACGTGTCCAGGTCTTTTCCCTTGATGTTTTCCTTCTGCTCTTTGTACGTCGGGACGCGCTCCAGCCAGCCAAGCGGAGTGATCATCGAAAGCAGCAGGTGCAATTCCGCGTGCGCCGGCACATGGGACTGGATGAACATCACGCACTTGGCGGGATCAAGACCCGCCGCCAGCCAATCCAGCAGCACATCGACCGAGTTTTCTTTCAGGCGCGACGTGTCCGCATAGTCGGTGGTCAGCGCGTGCCAGTCGGCGATAAAGAAAAAGCAGTCGTACTCGTCCTGCATGCGGACCCAGTTTTCGAGCGCGCCCACGTAGTTTCCCAGGTGCAGCTTGCCGGTCGAGCGCATTCCGCTCAGCACGCGTTTCTTGGTCGAAGGAGTTTCCATTCAGAATTTCACCAAAATCGAAAGGTAGAAGTGAACAAACGGGCGGATCAAGCCGCTGAGCAGATCCTCCGCCCAGATACACCAGCGCCAGGAGCGCGAAGATGCCGATGCGGTCGTAGACCATCCGCACTGGATCCGGCAAAAAATGGCGCAGCACGTGGCTGCCATCGAGCGGCGGGACGGGGATCAGGTTAAAAACCGCCAGCCAGATGTTAATGATCATAAGTACATACAGCAGCACAGCGACTGGCGCCAACACCGAATCGGAAGCGGCGCCGCCGAACCCGCCTGCCAATCCCATGACCAGAGTGTGTCCGGAGGCCGATGAGAGCGAGATGCCGCCCAGCAGCAGAAGCGCCCCAGTGGCAACGATGAAGTTGCTGACTGGGCCCGCCACTGAAGTCAGAATGTCGTCCATCATGGGATGGCGAAAATTTCGCGGATCGACTGGTGTGGGCTTCGCCCAGCCGAGCAATGGAATGCCGCTGATGGCCGCGACCAGCGGCATTATGATCGTGCCAAACAGATCGATGTGGCGAATCGGATTCAGCGATACCCGTCCCAGCATGCGAGCCGTCGGATCGCCGCAGCGTGACGCGGTCCAGGCATGGGCGGACTCGTGCACGCTGATGGCAAACAGGAACGCGATCATCTGATAAAGGATCTCGACGATTCTCGGCGTCATCAGTGAATCCCTGATTCTAACAAAGTAGCTTGGAGGTACGAGCTGCGAGCCAAGAGTTACAGGTTATGAATGCAGAGGAGAGCGTCGAAACGAGGGGGGAAAGGTTGCGGAGGGGCTTGCTCGGAGCTCATACGCTCGAAGCTCGCAGCTGGTCTACTGTCCGGCGCGCATCGGCGAGACCAGCAGGTGGGCGCCGGCTCGTTTCTTGCTGTCGCCCTTGTCGTGCTGGTAGAGCAGCGAGAGGGCGCCTTCGGCGGACGTGGTCGCGCCGGCGAGTTCCGCGGCCAACCCCTGATAGGAGCGGCCGATTTCGTGATTGCTCTGCGCCGCCACCGGGCTGCCCTTGTCAATCGCGGGCCCGATGACCTGGAAGTTGTTGGGCACCTTCCAGAGCACCTTACAGTTGGTAGCTTTCTCCACATCTTCGTCGGTGAAGCCGGGAATTTTCTTGTAACGGTTGAGCACGATGCGCAGGCGATCGCGGCCCGCTCCTTCCTGCAGGAAGGCGTGAATCCGGCCAGCGCTCCACAGGGAAACAACATCGGTCTGCGCGACCAGCAGCACGGCGTTCGAAAGGTCGCAGATCATTTGCATCGTGCCATCCATCCGCCCCGAGCCATCGACCACGACGAAGTGATACTGGTTTACCAGCAGGTCGAAGAGGCGAGCCAGTTCCGAAGCGGTCGGGATGCCGTTGTGCGGTTGCTGAGCGCCGGCCAGAAGATGAAGGCCATTGCGATAGGGCGTCATCAGGCCATCGAGCAGCGAACCGTCCATGCGATGCAGGTTCTGCAGGCGTCGATCAGCGTAAATTGCGGCCGCAGATTCAGTTGCAGGGCAGCGTGGCCGATAGGAGCGAAATCCACCAGCACTACGCGCCCGTGGGCCTCCTGCAACGCGACGGCGGTATTCACCGCGGTGGTGGTGGCGCCGGCTCCGCCCTTGGCGTTCAGAAAAGTGAAGACTCGCGCCTTGCTGGAACTGCGCTGCGCGCGGCTCAACGTGGCCGAGAAGCGGGTGAAGGCTTCGATCAAGGCTTCGCGGCTGGAGGCATGATCCAGAAACTCACGCGCGCCGGCGCGCATGGCGGAAACAATGTTCGTGGGCTGGTTCATTTCGCCCACGGCAAAAATCGTGACTTCGGGAATGCTGGCGTGGATCAGTTCGATGGCGCGGATGGCGCGCTGCGGATTCTGGGGATCGATATCCACCAGCACAACTTCAGCGTGCTGATCCTGCAATTGACGCAAAACGGCATCGCCCGGTCCAGGAGGGAAACCGACATGGCTTAATACGGTTCGGGCCAGATTGGTGCTCTCCACCCGGCTATGCAGTACGACGGATTTTTCGCGGTCCTCGGTAAGGAGGGCGACGGCGATCCCAGGCATGACTCGATTCTCAGTGTTTAATGCCATGCTACGAACTTCCAGCGCCGGGGCCAAGTGACCTTCGTAATCGAAAGCAACCTCAGACGAAGCGGCAGGTCGCCAGCGGGTCTTCAATCAGGGTAAAAATCCCGCCAGACTGCTGGTTTACTCGATTGTAAGGCAAAGTCCAGCGCTTGAAAAGACACACCAGCTCTCAGGGCAAAACCGGGCTGGAGGCCGTTCCGGCGTCACCGGCGGGCGAAACTCGCACGAATGGAACGAGGGGCTTATCGGGGGGCAAGTACTCGTAGGAATCGAACTGCACGGCGATCCCGCTTCGCTGACCGGCCTGGGAAGCGGAGGCGCGCAACACCCGCCCGCGACATCGAACCGGCATGTTTTCCGCCAGCGTGATTTCCGATGGCATGGTAAAAGTCAATTCCACGACCGCCCCTTCCGGGAGCGCCGCCTCGACGTAAAAGAAAACTCCGCGGCCACTCAACGCTTGGGTAAATCCGGGCACAGTCCGTCCCTCGAAGTGAACCGCCAACGGCAGGTGCACTTCGAAACGCTGCGCGCCTCGTCGTTCTACACAACGTTCAAGGCGATTAGGATCTGTGCTCATCGGTCATCCCTCCCGGATCCAGCTCTCTCGGATCGGCGGACCTTAACTCTATCGCGGATCGAACCGGCGGGGAAGTTCCAAGTGGGTCACGTCCCAGAGCTGTGGAAATCCAGAGGACCATTGAAGCATTGAGACATTGAATCATTGAGTCATTTAGACAATGAATCAATGATTCAATGACTAAATGTCTCAATGTCTAAAGTTGCCCTCATGCCCAAGATGTGAAAAAGTTCTAAAAGAGTGTCTGAAGCGCCAAATTCTGCCGCCGCTGAAGAAGCCGCTGCGAAGGCAGCGCGCCTGCCGAAATGGGCCACGACCCTGCGCGCCTTGCGCCACCGCAATTTTCAGCTCTTCTTCAGCGGACAACTGATCTCTCTCATCGGCACCTGGATGCAGACCGTGGCCCAGGCGTGGCTCGTCTATCGCATGACGAAATCCGCCCTGCTGCTGGGCAGCGTCGGCTTCGCCAGCCAGATTCCCGTCTTCCTCATCGCTCCCTTCGGAGGCATTACCGCCGACCGCGTCAATCGCCAGCGCCTGGTGATCGCCACCCAGACCGCTGCCATGATTCTCGCGGGGATTCTGGCTGGGCTCACGCTGAGCGGGCGCGTCCAGGTGTGGCACATCTTCGTGCTGGCGTCCCTGCTCGGCGTGGTCAACGCGTTCGATATTCCCGGCCGCCAGTCCTTCCTCGTCGACATGGTCGGCAAAGAAGACTTGATGAACGCCATCGCGCTGAATTCCTCGATGTTCAATGGCGCGCGCATCATCGGCCCGGCCATAGCCGGAATTCTGGTGGCGAAAATCGGCGAAGGCTGGTGCTTTGCCGCCAATTCGATCAGCTACATTGCCGTGATCGCCGGCTTGTCGCTGATGCGCGTGCACTGCGCTCCGCGTGCCAGCAAGCATTCGCCGATGGAAGACATCATCGAAGGTTTTCGCTGGGCCAACCACACCAAGGTCATTCGCGCGCTGCTCTTGCTGCTTGGCCTGGTCAGCCTGGTCGGCATGCCCTATACTGTGCTGATGCCGGTCTTCGCCGACAAAATTCTGCATGGCGGCGCGCGCGGCCTCGGCATCCTCATGGGCGCCACCGGCGTAGGCGCGCTGTTCGGCGCCTTGACCCTGGCCGCGAAGACCGGCATAAAAGGCCTTGGGCGGTGGGTGGCGTTCGCCTGCGGAAGCTTTGGCATCAGCCTGTTCTGTTTTTCGTTCTCGACTCATTTCTGGCTGTCAGTTGCGTTTCTGTTGCCCGCCGGCTACTCGATGATGTTGCAGATGGCCTGCTCCAACACGCTGATCCAGACCATGGTGCCCGACCAACTGCGCGGCCGCGTCATGTCCGTTTATTCCATGATGTTCATGGGCATGGCGCCCTTCGGAGCCTTCTTCGGAGGAGCCTTGGCGCACCGCATCGGCGCCCCCATTACGGTTGCCATGGGAGGAGTGGCCTGCGTCCTCGGCGCGATCTGGTTCGGACGCGCCCTCCCCGGCCTCCGCATCGAAGCCCGCCGCCTGATCGTCGCCCAAGGCATGGCCGCAGGCGAACCCGCTCAAGAACTGAACGCCCAGCCGGTAGAAGAGTGACGTGCTCGTGTGGAGCGGACACTCCTGTCCGCTGCCTTTGACCTAGGTTCTTCCGAACCAAAATGTGAGCCAGTTCGACGTTGCCTTTGATTTTGGCCAGCGCAGCGGTTCACCGCTGCGATAACCGGCTTGTTTCCAAAGTCGGCATCAGAGGCTGCGGAAAAAGTCCGGCTTCGTATCAGGGTATCGCTTTAGCGATACCGGAAGTCCTTCAAAATCAGACGCCCCTCTATAAGCCGGGCCGGGCAGTTGGAAATCCACTTTTTCCGCAGCCTCTTCAGCCGCTGCGGTCAGACAGCAGCGCGGAAGGCGAGAGCCCACCAGTCCCGTCTCACAACGGCGTGCGGGACAGTTGGTGGAATTGCCCGTGACGGTTGAAAAAGGAACCAAAGTCAGCAATTTCATGGAATTTCAGCGTCTACGGGGAACTAAGATTCGGTTATTACCTCTGCAATCTGACTTCTGCCTTCTTACTTTCTACGGAGTCACCTTATACACCGTGCCCCAACCGTTCGCGCCGCCGTCATACGTGGTGCCGTAGACATTGTCCTTCTTGTCTAGGATCGGGGTCCCATAGGGATCGAGCCCGTCTCCGCTACCCTCATTGAAGGCATGGAGGGTAGTGAAGGTCCAAGCTCCCCCTTGGCCCGGCGAAAGCTCAAACAACACTCCGTAGTTATAGCCTGGGCCATTCTGCGAGGCGCCGTAGAGGTTGCCCTCCTTGTCCATGACGAGGCCCGCGTAGGAGCCGTTCCCGTCGGTGTAGCTACCAGTGAAGCTGTAGAGGACGGTCTCCGCTCCGGCAGCGGTAAGTTCGAACACCGTGCCCTCACCGTTCGCGCCGCCTTCAAACGTGGTGCCGTAGAGATTGTCATTCTTGTCCATGATCAATCCTGCCCAAGGGTAAGATCCATCTCCGGACTGGCTCCCAAAGCTGTAGAGCACGGATTCGGTTCCCTTTGGAGTGACCTTAAACACCGTGCCCCAACCGATCGCGCCGCCGCCATACGTGGTGCCGTAAAGGTTGTCCTTCTTGTCCATGATCAGGCCTGCGTAAGGGTAAACCCCATCTCCGGACTGGCTCCCAAAGCTATAGAGCACGCTTTCTTCCCCGCTTGAGGTGACCTTAAACACCGTGCCCACACCGTTCGCGCCGCCGTAATACGTGGTGCCGTAGAGGTTGCCCTTCTTGTCCATGATCAATCCCGCGTAGGGGTAATAGCCGTCTCCGGATTGACTCCCGAAGCTGTAGAGCACGCTTTCTTCCCCGCTTGAGGTGACCTTAAACACCGTGCCCTGACCGTTCGTGCCGCCGTAGTACGTTGTGCCGTAGAGGTTGCCCTCCTTGTCCATGATCAGGCCCGCGTAAGGGTAAGATCCATCTCCGGACTGGCTCCCAAAGCTGTACAGCACGGTTTCAGCCCAGGCGCCGCCTTTCTTGCCGGGAGGAACTACCTTAAACACCGTGCCGATGTTGTTCGTGCCACCTGCGAGGGTGGTGCCGTAGAGGTTGCCCTTCTTGTCCATGATCAATCCCGCGTAAGGGTAAGATCCATCTCCGGACTGGTTCCCAAAGCTGTAGAGCACGGTTTCGGTTTGGGCGTGCGCTGACTGAACGGCAGCCAACAACAGCACCCCGGAAAGCATTGCCAATGCCAGGGCGCCGCGCATCACGGACGCCAGTTTCGTCGAGGGAAATTTCGGCTCGACACTCAGGGTATTCACACAACACAACACAACACTTCACCCCACGGTTCGTTACTGTCCACTGCATAGTCATCTCCTCAGTGATTTTGGTCTTGCCTGACTTGCATTTGCTGGTGATTCTTTCGTCCGGTTGGTCTTGCGTTGCTGGTTCTGGGTATAACTTTCGCGCGACGCACGCCCCACAGGCTATCTCACGCGCCATCGCGCCGACGCATTCTGTCTGCCAGGAAGTGGCCAGATACAGAAGGAGCCGGTAAGTCTTGGGCGAGATTCTAGCCGCTCTTGGGAAAGCGTGTCAAGCGTTCCTATCGGTTCTTTATCTTAAGACTGTGGGGATCCCAGTGCTTGGGTTCGAATGCAGGCAGCGTAGACTTGACGATGAGCCGTACTCACCCGGTATCTCGTAATATCCCCGTTACATTCATCGATAGATCGTGATAACGAATCGGTGCCCCGTCCAAGCTCCCCTTGGGCGGGGTCCTGTGACTTTTTTTCATCACAAACAATCTGTACCGCCATCACAGACATGCCCACCGCCCCAGTGCGAAAATCTTGTCGATTAGGGCAAGTTCGAGCCGTGCCCGCCTCCAGAGGCGGCCCAGGAAGCCGTGGCCCGTTTCGTTAGTGGCTCTTTGATAACTAAATTCCCTGCGACGGGACCGGCGCCATTTTCCCAAAACGGTGCCCCAAAACAGGAATTTGAACCCAAAATCCAGCTAAGCCCTTATTCCGGAAGATTTTGAAAATAAGTCCTTGGCGCTCTAGATTTTGGCGTGGAGATTCCCCCTAACCCCTTCATTCCACTAGGGAGGGGGTAGGGGGGTGGTGGTAAACACGGGTTAATACCTTAATAGTAACGAGCAATAGAACAAACAAGGCACTTCGGAAAAAGTCGCCCTTACTGAGAACCGGGAACTGAGAACTCGGCAGCCCGCCAAAATCACTTGATCCGTTGCCCCGTCTCCTTGTCAAACACGGCGTTGCGCAGGAATTGTTCTGAGGTCCAGGGTGGCGCGTCTCCTCCGAGATACTGATGGAACCACTCCAGGTGCGCCGTGTAGTACAGAGCCATTTCATACCAACTGGGCCAGTGGCCCGCGTTGGAATAGATGATCAGTTTGGAAGGGACATTCATTTCCTGCAGCGACGTGAACATCTGCAGTGACTGCGTGTAAGGGACGCGATAGTCGCGCTCGCCGGAGATCACGAGGCAAGGCGTCTTAAAATTTTTCACAAAATAGGAGGGCGAAAACTTCTCGTACTGATCGGAATTCCACGGCTGACCTTTGTAGTCCCACGTGGGGAACCATAGCTCTTCGGTGGCGCCGTACATGGAGCGGAGGTCGAAAGGACCCATCATCGAGGCGATAGCCTTGAAGCGCGTGGTGTGGCCCTCGAACCAGTCCATCATGTAGCCGCCGTAAGACCAGCCCATAGCGCCCGTGCGGTCGGGATCGATGTAAGGAAGTTTGATCAGTTCGTCGGTGACCTTCATCAGATCTTCAAAAACCTTGCCCCCATGGTCTCCGGAAATTTCAGCCGTGAAATCCTGGCCATAGCCGGTCGATCCATGGGGATTGGCAAAAGCGACGACGTAGCCAGCGCCGGGATAAACCTGCCAGTCACCGCGAAACGAATCTTGCCACTGAAACTGCGGCCCACCGTGCACGTTGAGGATGAGCGGATATTTTTTCGACGGATCGAAGTTATGGGGCTTGACGATGAAGACTTCGATCTTCGCGCCGTCCGCTCCCTTCACCCAGATGCGCTCCGCCGGACGCAGGTCCACTTCATTGGCAACTTCATCGTTGAATTGAGAGAGGCGATGCGGCGTCGAGGACTTTCCGTCAGCCAAGTCCACCGCAAAAATCTCAACGGGATCGGAGACGGAACGCCGGGCGTAGATGATGCGGCGCCCGTCATGGGAGAGCTCGAAGGAGTCAATAGCCCGGTCCACCAGCACTTGTTGAATGGAACCGGAGTCGATGGTCACGCGGAAGATGGGATTGTCGCCTTCGACCGGAGCGCCGAAGTAGAGAGATTTCGAATCTGAGGCCCATTGAAACGCGTCGACCCAGTTGCGGAAAGACTCGGTGAGCACGCGCGATGCTCCGGTGGAGCGATCGTAGATGGCCAGGCGAAACAGGTCGGATTCATAGCCGGGCTGCTTTTGCATTTGATAGGCGATGTACTTTCCGTCCGGCGAGTATTTCGGATGGCCGTCGAAGGCTGGATTCGAAGCGGTGATGTTGCGCGGCGGCTGATTGCCGGAGAGCGACACGATCCACACGTCGCTGTTGGTGGACGACGCGAGGTCGCGGTCGTGATTGGAGTCGAAGGCGAGTTCCGAGCTGTCGGGCGAGAAATCGTATTGCAAAGATCCACCGAGCTGGAAGGGAGGCGAATCGAAGTTACCCGGCGTCAGGTCGCGGACGGCGCCGGTGGAAACGTCGGCCAGCAGGATGTGTGTACGCTTGCCGTCTTTCCATTCGGTCCAATGGCGGTAGAGCAGCGCATCGGCCATGTGGGCGTGGAGCGGGCCCTTGCTCCAGCGCTGTTCGATCTTCTTGTTGCAAGCATCGTCGGCGCTGCATTCCGGATAAACGTCGCTCGAAAACGCAATCGTTTTTCCGTCCGGCGACCAGAGTGGGCCGGAAACTCCCGTGGAAATGTTGGTGAGTTGCCGGGCTTCGCCACCGCTGGCGGAGATGAGGTAAAGATTTTCGTTGTCGTTGTCCTTGCCATCGCGCGCGCTGATGAAGGCGATCCACTTGCCGTCGGGTGAGAATGTGGGCGACGATTCTCCCTTTTCGCCAAAAGTAAACTGGCGCGCGTTCTTGCCGTCGGCATCCATCAGCCAGACGTGCTGGATGCGCTTTGCCTTCGCTAGGTCGTCCGTGCGCAGAGTGAACAGGACGGTCTTGCCGTCGGGAGATATGTGCAAGTCGTCGATTCCGCGAATGCGGTAAAGGTCTTCGATGGTGAAGGCGCGCTTGGCGGCAGCGCTCGAAATGGCCACCAGCAAAAAGCAGAATAAGAACGAGAACAGTTTCCTGTGCATGAAGTCCCTCGTCTTGCAGTGAAATGGAAATAACTCTGAACGACTGAAAAGTTAAACACAACCCGACCGTGTTGCGCTATCGGGTAACGGGCCCCAGCTTGTACGCGGCGTCGGGCAGCCCCGTGATCCGTATTCCACCGTGCCCTTTGTGCCGGATGTTGAGGCCGATCAGCAGCGCGGTGATCTGCTCGACAATGCGGGCGTTCTCTAGCTTGCCGCCATCAATGGCCCGCACACGCGCGATCTTCGCGGCGAGTTCCATCGCAACCTGCGTGGCATTCGGATCGTCACTGCACACGATGACATCGCAATCCACATCGTCGTCTGCGTCGCTATTGAGCACTTCCGCCGAGACATTCTGGAATGCCGCCACGACGGAAACGCCCTTCGGAACCAGCTCCGCCGTCTGTTGCGCCGCCGAGCCTTGCCACACGCCAAGGGTGCGGCTGGCGCGTCCGCCCACGCTCGCGGCCAGCGGAACGGTGGCATCAATCAGGATGCTGCCCGGACGGATCGCAGGCTTCAACTGCTTCAGCAGCGCGGCCTGCCCTTCGAACGGCACGGTGAGCACGAGCAGATCGCTGGCAGCACAGGCTGCCGAATTTTCCATCCCGGAAACTTGAGCATTTGCGCCCGCCCGCTTTCGGATTGCCTCTGCTGTCTGCTGTGCGCGAGCGGCATCGCGCGAGCCGATGATGACGGTCTCCCCCGCGCGCGCCCAGCGCAGCGCGAGGCCCGTACCGGCCGGGCCGGTGCCGCCAATGACCGCGATGGCGCGGCTCATGCGAACTCCGCCATCTGCGCGTGTTCTATAGCGGCTCCAGAGCTGTTGTGGTCGCCGGCGTTGGCCGAACTGCGCTCGGCCTGGACGGGCGAGGACGCCCGTCCCTCCATGACCGGCAGCTTGATCTTCATGCGCGAATATTTTGTGTTGCGCTCTGCTGGAATGCGCCCGATCTCCAGAATCATCGCCTGGAAATCTTCTGGACTGGTGTACTCGCCCGCGGTTGCTCCGGCCTCGCGCGAGATGTTTTCTTCCATCAGCGTTCCGCCGTAATCGTTGGCTCCGGCGTGCAGGCAAAGTTGCGAAAGTTTACGGTTCAGCTTCACCCACGAGACCTGGATGTTATGAATCGAGCCAGCGAGCAGGATTCTGGCCAGCGCATGAATCTTGAGATGTTCGGCGAGCGTCGGTCCGGTGCGCGCCAGGCCCTGCTGGAACAAAAGCGTGTTCTGGTGCACGAAGCCCAGCGGCACGAATTCGGTGAAGCCACCGGTCTCCGTCTGAATTTGCCGGAACAAAGACAACTGCCGCACCCAGTGGCCAGGGGTTTCCCTGTGTCCGTACATCAGCGTCGAGGTGCTTGGGATTCCACACGCGTGCGCGGTGCGGATCACCTCTTGCCATTGCGCCGACGAAAGTTTGTTGCGCGAGAGAACATGGCGCACTTCGTCATCCAGAATCTCGGCCGCGGTGCCCGGCAGTGTGTCCAGTCCGTTATCGCGCAGCATCGTAAGATAATCGCGCAGCGCCATGCCGGTCAGTTCCACGCCGTACACAATTTCCATCGGAGAAAACGCGTGGATGTGCATGCCTGGCACCGCATTCTTCACGGCGCGCAGAATGTCGCGGTAATAAAACGGTGGCAGATCGCGCGGCAGGCCGCCTTGGATGCAGACTTCGGTCGCTCCCACGTCCCACGCTTCTTTCGCTTTGCGCCCCATGTCTTCGAGCGAATGAAAATAGGAGTCGGCCTCGCGCGGCCCGCGGCTGAACGCGCAAAACTTGCATCCCACGAAACAGATGTTCGTGAAATTGATATTGCGATTCACCACGTAGCTGACGATGTTGCCGACCAGGTCGCGCCGAAGCGTATCTGCGGCTACCAGCAGTGCGAGTAAGTTCGCGGGATTGCAGCTCGCCCCATCGCAGTTCGCCAAAGCGTAGCGCTCTTCGTCCGTCAGACATGCTCCGTCTTGCTTCTCCAGCACTCGCTCCAAGGCGCTGCGAATCTGCGTGGAAGCTCGCGGCGCGATCTCGTCCCAGGTTAGCGCGGGGAATTGTTCGAGTTCTGAGGCCTGCCAGACCATAACATTCTCCTATCGAAAAACTCCTATCGAAAAAGATCGTTCTTCGCGGGCCGAATCAGTGCCCGCGCCCCACCGCTTCCCCGGTGGTAAACATAGCCGCGAATGATGCACGCGGGAGTACCTGCCAGCTTGCCGCAGACCAGTCCCGCCGCACAAGCCAGTTCGTCCGCCACCGCGTCCACCGTCGCGTGCAGCGAGTAGCCGTGCGGATCGCGGCGTCCCCGGTAGTCGACCAGAGGCCGCATCCCGGCGACGCCAATCGCCACTTCCGTCAAGCCTTCGCGCCATGGACGCCCGAAGCTATCGCTGACGATGACCGCGATCTCGATCCCAAGCTGCTTCTTCAACTCCCGCCGCAACTTCGCCGCGGAACGATCCGGATTCACCGGCAGCAAGACCGCGTGCCGCCCACCATCCACGTTCGACACATCCACGCCGCTATTCGCGCAAATGAAACCGTGCTTGGTTTCGGTGATCAGCACACCGCGCTTTCGCCGCACGATTCGACGACTCTCTCGCATCGCCAATTCACTGACGCGCGCGTCGAGCCCATAGCGTCGAGCCCAAGCCTGCGAAGCCGCCGAGGGCCGGATCTCATCCAGCGCGACCAGCGCTCCTTCCGCCTTCGAAACAATCTTGTGCTTGACCACCAGGATGTCGCCATCCTGAAAGTGCAATCCCAGGTTTCGCGTCGCCTCCAGCAACCGCGCACACAGCGATTCTCCGGCGCGAATTTCTCCACTCACGGAGATGGGAAGGATGCGAATTTCCCCAGCCGCGCGCTTACCGATGCTCGGCCCCATGTTAGATCTGCCCATGTCAGGCCTGACTCCGGCTGCTGAGGTTCCAACTGCGCACCAGTTTCTGCGATCGCCGTTCTCCACTGGCAACCGCCAGCTCGCGCAGATCTTCGGGACGATCGACATCCCGCGCAATTCCCGGCAGCTCGAGCACCACGCAAGGCAGGCCCGTGGCCTTCGCCGCGGCCAGGTGCGGCAGGAAGCTGTCGTTCCCGAAGCGCAGCGGGAACAAATCACCCGGAGATCGCCAGGCTGCATTCGTGCCGCGTCCCGCCGCGTCCGGCACCAGCACCGCGCCGCCTGCAGGAGCGCAATCCACGATCTTCTGCAGTTCCGAACTGTCGATCAATGGAATATCCGCCGGAACCACCAAAGTGCTCTTCGCTCCACGCTCTCTGCAAACCGCCGTTGCCATTTCGATGGCGCTGGTCTCTCCGGAGTTGTCGTCGGCAACGACCTCGAAATTGAAACGCGCTGCCAAGTCGCGCGCAAACGAATCGCTCGTCACCACCGCAACCGCGGGCCGGCTTTGCCAGCTCGCCAGCGCTTGCAGCACGTCCTCGCACATCGCCTGCGCCAGCGCGAAGCGTTCTTCCGGCGTCAAAATAGAAGACAGCCGCTGCTTGGCGTCGACGAGGTTTTTCACCGGAACCAGAATCATGGCCGCTCCACCTCGGCCTGAGCCAGCGGAGATTGCATCGCCGCGTCCAGCGCGCTCTTTGCCAGCGCGATTCTATCTTCATTTTTGCGCATGATGCTTGGGGTGCAATGCACGCGCATGCCCGTCTTGCGCAACTCTTCGGCAGCCCCCGCATCCTCGGAATCGACCACCAGCAGATCAAGAAAGTCGTGATAGAAGCCGGCAACGCCGGCGATCGAGACTGCGAAGCCTTGTGCCGCCATAAGCGTTGCCGCGGGCCCGGTTACCGCGGCTCCTCCCACAATCGGGCTCACGGCCGCAATGCGGGCGCGACTTTCGCGCAGCGCTTCGCGAATTCCCGGCACGGCGAGAATCGGCCCGATGCTGGTTACCGGATTACTCGGCGCGAGCAGCACAAGATCTGCCGAGCGAATCGCCTCGGTCACTCCCGGCGCCGGCTCCGCATCGGAGGCGCCGGCGAATCGAACCGATTCCACTGGATCCTGGTACCAGCGCTGGACGAAATATTCTTCAAAGCTCAGGTCTCCCGCCGGAGTTAGAACCCGCGTCTCCACGCGCGAGTTGCTCATCGGCAGGATGCGCGCCTTGACTCCAAGTTTGGCCGCGATCTCGGAAGTGGTTTCACTGAGAGTCTTGCCATCGGCCAACAGCTTGGAGCGAAAAATGTGCGTGGCCAGATCGCGATCGCCGGCGTGAAACCAGGTCGGTTGTCCGAGCTGGCCCATGGCATTCAGGCAGAAGAAAGTGTCGCCCTTCACGCCCCAGCCGCGCTCCTGGCTCAGTTTCCCAGAGAGCATGTAAGTGATGGAATCGAGATCGGGCGAAACGTACAATCCCCACCACACCATGTCGTCGCCGGTATTGACGATAATCGTCAATTCTTCCGGACGAACGATCTGCCGCAGTCCATCCACGAACTTGGCGCCGCCAGTGCCGCCGGTCAGTACCGTGATCATGCCGCCCTCCGAGCGTAGCCCTCATCGTCTGCAGCGGCGTTTAGGCGTTGCGCCAGCAAACTGCTGTGGGCCGCTGCGTGTTCCGCAAATTTCTTGGTGAACTTTTCTACGAACTCAGGATAAACCGGCAACCGCTGGCGCAACTCGAATCCTTTCGCTTCGGTCCGCTGCCGCAATTCTTCTAGATGCGGCCACGGCTTTTCCGGATTGATGAAATCCGGCGTCAACGGCGAAACTCCGCCCCAGTCGTTGATGCCGCCATCGAGCAGATCGGCATAGTGCGAACCATCGCTCGGATCGGAGAGATTCGGCGGCGCTTGAATATTCATTTTCGGCATCAGGAGGCGCGCCACGGCCAGCGTGCGCAGCATTTCCCCGCGGTCCGGTTCGGGCCAGTGTGCCATCGGCGTTCCGCTCTTGGCGCGAAAATTTTGCACGATGACTTCCTGAATGTGTCCATACCTCGCATGCAAGCCGCGGATCGCGATCAGCGCATCCACGCGCTCTTCCAGCGTCTCGCCAATTCCAATCAGAATTCCGGTGGTAAAAGGAATCTTCCGCTGCCCCGCATCCTCAATTACACGCAGTCGCTTCGCCGGATCTTTGTCGAGAGCGTTGTCGTGCGCCGCGTTTTTTGCGAGCAGCCGCACGCTGGTCGTTTCCAGCATGAGGCCGACGCTCGGAGCCACGCGGGACAGGCGCTCCAGCCATTCCGCGCTCATCAATCCAGGATTCGGATGCGGCAGCAGGCTCGATTCGCGAAGCACCTTCTCGCACATCGCCTCCAGATAATGGAGCGTGGATTTATATCCGTAGCGCCGCAGCGTATCGCGCATCTGGGGAAAAAGCAATTCCGGCTTGTCTCCCAGGCTGAACAACGCTTCGGTGCATCCCATGCGCTCTCCCGCGCGCACGACTTCCATTACCTCGTCCGGCGTCATAGTGTGCGCACCGGGCTCGCCGGGATCGCGCCGGAATGTGCAATAGCCGCAGTAGTCGCGACAAAGATTCGTCAGCGGAAGAAACACCTTGCGGGAATAGGTGATGACTCCGGGCCTAAATCTCGCGCGGGCAAGTTGCGCCGCCGCGAGCAGGGAAGGCAGCATTTCGTCGTCCGATCGCAGCAGTTGACAAGCGGCTTCCCGAGAGATCGGTTTCACGCCGGCGTTCGCCAACTCAGCAGCCGTCGTGGCGAGCGCATCTGGGGAAAAGGTGGGCATACGGATTGCAGAGGTCAGAGGTCAGATTGCAGAGGTACGAGAATTGCAGAAGTCAGAGGTCAGATTGCAGAAGTAAAAACCTAATGACCGCGTTTTTTCACCTCTGCAATCTGACCTCTGACCTCTGCCCTTATTTCATTTTCCCATCACCAGCTTTGCAATCGTTGCCAGTTGCATGTTCGACGTGCCTTCGTAAATTTTTCCGATCTTCGCGTCACGCCAATATTTTTCTACCGGATAATCTTTTGTAAAACCGTATCCACCGTAGACTTCGATGGCCAGCGACGTCACGCGCTCGGCCACCTGCGACGCGAACAACTTGGTCATGGCGGCTTCTTTCACAAAGTTTACGCCGGCGTCTTTCATGCGGGCTGCGTTATAAACCATCAGGCGCGCTGCCTCGACCTCGGTTGCCATTTGCGCGATCTGGAATTGGATGCCCTGAAATTCTGAAATCGACTTGCCGAATTGCGTGCGCTCCTGGGCATACTTGGCGGCGCATTCCAACGCGCCGCGGGCTACGCCCAGCATCTGCGCGCCGATTCCGATGCGGCCTTCGTTCAGCGTCTCGATCGCGATTTTGTAGCCCTTGCCCACCTCGCCGAGCACGTTTTCTTTGGGCACGCGGCAATCTTCGAGAATCAGTTCGCAGGTTGACGACGCCCGAATCCCCAGCTTGTCTTCTTTCCTGCCGACGGTGAATCCGGGGAAGTTTTTCTCGATCAGAAACGCCGTGATCCCCTTGTATCCTTTCGACGGATCGACGGTGGCAAACAGAATGAACAGTCCAGCCTCTTTGCCATTCGTGATCCAGAGCTTGCGTCCGTTGAGAATGAAATCATTGCCATTGCCTTTGAGCTCAGCCTTGGTTTGCAGCGCAAACGCGTCCGATCCCGATCCCGCCTCGCTCAGCGCATAGGCGCCAAGCGTGTCGGCCGCCATTTTCGGCAGGTAACGCTTCTTCTGATCATCGCTGGCCCAGCGCAGAATCGCATTCGCTACCAGCGTGTTCTGCACGTCCACGATTACGCCGGAGGAAGCGTCGGCCCGCGAAAATTCTTCCACGGCTAAGATCGCGTCGAAAAACTTGCCGCCCGCTCCGCCGTACTGCTCGGGAATCTCGATGCCCATCAGGCCCAACTGAAAGAACTGCTCGAGCAGTGCGTGATCGAAGACCGCTTTCTCGTCCATCTCTTTGGCCAGGGGACGAATCTTGTCGTCGGCAAACTGGCGGACGCTGTCGCGGAAGAGAATCTCATCTTCGGTAAGAGTGGTGAGCGGCGCGGGATTCGCGAGCTGCAAAGTTTCCGGCATGAAGACACCTCATGGTAAAGACGTTATGAGACGCGGCTCCGCGTCCGGGTGGATGGAGTACCGGAAATTGTAGCAGCAGAAGGCGGCGGGATTCCGACCGCTTGGTTGGTTCCTCGGTGATTTTTCACTTGGCGCTCCCAAGGGCCTAGCTGCGCCAGCTCTCGGGCCGATGACCAAAATGTCTTGGAGGTACCCCACCCCCCTACTTTTTTTGTCCATTAGAATCATGGGGTTAGCGGCAAAATATTCAATAATAATGACTTATATGCAAAATATTCTGGAATAAGGACTTAGCTCCAAAAGCGCGCTGAAAATGGGTTTGGGGCAGCTTCGAGGGCCGTCTTGGTGGACGGACGGGCCTCGAAACTGCCCCAATCACCTTTCAATGGTCGCGCACGACGGGGCTTAAGTCAATGAATTTCGATCATGAATTTCGATCAGGGATGGTTTGTGATTGGTTCGCGACCTCAGCACACCAAACTTGCGAATTACGCAATCGCCTTATCCGGGTTAGAATCGTGCCGCAGTGGAAAAGAACAAACTCTATTACGGCGACAATCTCGAGGTCCTGCGCCAGCACGTCAAGGATGAGTCGGTGGACCTCATCTACCTCGATCCGCCTTTCAACAGCCGGCAGGACTACAACGTCCTTTTCGCCGAAAAAGACGGCACGCGCTCCAGTTCGCAGATCATGGCTTTCGAGGACACGTGGGAGTGGAACGTGGACGCCGAGCGGGCCTACGAGGAAATCGTCGAGGGCGGTGGGCGGGTTGCCGAGGCTATGCGTGCTTTCCGCACTTTTCTTGGCCACAGCGACATGATGGCCTATCTCGCTATGATGGCCCCGCGGCTGATCGAACTGCGGCGCGTGCTGAAGGAGACGGGATCGATCTATCTGCATTGCGATCCGACGGCGAGCCATTATTTGAAGATGCTGATGGATGCGGTGTTTGGGCCGCAGCACTTCAGGAACGAGGTAGTTTGGGAAAGGACAACCGGCCGGAAGGCGGGACGACAGTACGGGCGAGTGCACGATACGCTACTGTTTTTCAGTAGGTCGGAAGAATCGACGTGGAATGCTCCTGCAGTCCCTCAGACGGCAGAAACAGTGAAGGGCCACGACCTAGTCGAAAACGGGGATGATCGGTCTTTCGTTCACACGCTTTAAGAATCCAAGTCTCGACATTACGCTTTGGAACCAGCCGTGCAATTGCTCGCTCAACTCGAGAGCTTTCTCCATCTTTCAATTCTGACAGAGCGCGCCAATGTCCGCCCAAGGAGTGTCCGGGGAGATTAGACAATGCAGTTCCCTCCGCCGCGAGGGCGGCGGTCACTGGTGATTGTACGACCAAACTGGCATCGCACCGGCTATGGGCTGCGGGGAAGATTGCTTTCTCGTCGGGTGGAAAGCCACGCCTAAAGACTTATCGTCAAGGAGTTTGGACCGGCGTGGCTGTGCGAGACATATGCTGACAGCTGACTATATCGAGCCCCGCTGATCATTCTGCGGCACAGGAATCCGCCTCGGCTTACTCCGACGCAGAAGCCTGAGGCCCTTCTCGAACGAATCGTGAAGGCGAGTTCGAACGAGGGCGACGTTGTTCTCGATCCCTTTTGCGGTGGGTAGCTGCGGCTCACTGCCTCTCGCCGTCGCCCAGCGTCTTAACCGCCGCTGGATTGGTATTGACATATCTACTCACCTCGCTATAGGGCTCATCAAGAAACGGCTCGATGATGCCTTCGGCGACTCCGTGCGAAAAGCGTATACGAAGTTCATTGCTCTGCGTAGCCGGTCGATCTGCCCGGGTCGCTCTAACGGCTTCGCGCGGGATGATCCCTATCAATTCCTCAGTGGTGGGCGCTCAGCCTCGTCGGGGCGCGGCCCACAGAAGAGAACCCCGCAAGGGTCGAGTTCGGACTCGAGCGGCATTGACGGTCGCCTCTACTTCCATGACGAAAACAAATTTGGCCGCAAAACCAAGCAGATCATTTTTTCCGTCAAAGCCGGACATGTGCAGTCCTCGTATGTGCGCGACCTGCGCGGAGTCATCGTTCGGGAGGATGCACAGATCGGGGTGCTCATCTGCATGGAAGCTCCTACAAAGCCCATGCTGAAAGAGGCTGCCGAGGCCGGATTCTACAAGCACTTCCTGGATTGGAGGACCGGTATCCGCCGGATTCAGATTCTTACTATCGAAGAGTTGCTGGCGGGCAAGGGCGTGGCTTATCCGCGGCTGCTGGAAGTGACGTTTAAGAAGGCTCCGAAGGCGCGGAGGGCGGCGGAAGAGCAGATGGCCCTGGGCGGGTCCGAGATTGACGAGCCGTTTTAGGGCGTTCGCGGGCGGAGGCGCCCGCGCCACACGGAATTGGATAGATCGGCGGACGGCGCGAGGACGCCCGTCTCTCCACCACCCATTTGTCAGGTGTCGTCAGCGGCGGTTGATTAGGGAGGCTACGTAGCCGGCTCCGAAACCGTTGTCGATGTTTACTACGCTGACGTTCGAGGCGCAGGAGTTCATCATTCCCAGCAGCGCGGCCAGGCCTTCGAAGGCTGCGCCGTAACCTACGCTGGTGGGAACGGCAATCACCGGGACTCCGACTAGTCCGCCAACTACGCTGGGCAACGCGCCTTCCATGCCGGCGCAGACTATGATCACACGCGCTTTGGCTAGCGCTCCGCGATGGGCCAGCAGGCGGTGAATGCCGGCGACTCCTACGTCATAGATGTGTTGAACGTTGTTGCCCATCAATTCGGCGGTGACTACGGCTTCTTCAGCTACCGGGATATCGCTGGTTCCGGCGGACACGACCACGATTATGCCCTTGCCGTGTTGCTTGCGATCGCGCTTGAGCACGATGGCTCGCGCCAGTGGACGATACTCTGGGCGGAGCACGTTGCCGGCGAATTTGGCGGCTACGGCGGCGTATTGTTCTTCGGTGGCTCGCGTGGCCAGCACGTTGCCGCCGTGGGCGGCGAGACGGATGAAGATGTCGGCTACCTGGGTTGGCGTTTTGCCCGGGGCAAAAATCACCTCGGGCATGCCTTGGCGCAGGGCGCGATGGTGGTCGAGTTTGGCAAAGCCCAAGTCTTCAAAGGGCAGGTGACGCAGGCGCTCGACGGCGTCGTCGGGAGAGAGGCGCTTTTTCCTGACTTGATCGAAGAGCTTGCGCAGGGCGTGGGAGTTCATAGATGCCAGACGCCATTGTAGACTTCCAGTTGCCAGTTCTCAGTTCTCAGTTCTCAGTAAACCGCCCTGCGTCAAGAAACTTAGAACTGAGAGCCAAGGGCTGAGAACTGCCTTTGGGCCATAAAATCAAGCGCTTTCAGTTACTTACGTAGATTACTTCAGTGGTTCAACGGCCTTCGGATAGATTGCCCCTGTCCGTGGCGCACCCTATAATCGACCTACTCTGGTTCTGGATTCTCCGGCAGGTTTTCGGGTAGGTAGGCCGCGTAGTAAGTGTGCCTTTTGGCCGGTCTTTATTTGGACCGATCTTGTATTTTGATTTTGGCCGATCTGAACCCGTATGGGAAAACGCCTGCAAATCGCGCTGATGGCTAGCTTGACCGCGATCTCCTTTCTTTCCACTCTGTTTTCTACCATGCCGGCGCGCGCGCAGTCGGGCGGCATTACTGCCACTACCGACGAATCTGGGCGCAAGATCTATGTTAACGGGGATGGGCCTTCCGCCGCTTCTCGGGCGGAGGCTTCTGCGCCTGCCCGGTCTCCGCTGGTTTATTGGAGTGTGACCGAACATCGTTTCAAGCCGGTTCCGACGAGCGGAGCGGTGATGCGTGCGGCGCGCTCGGCGGCTTCGGAAGTCAACACCTACCTCGGCGGCAGAGCGCAGACTCACCAGACTCTTAACCGCGCCTTTACGCAACAGGATATCGACACGGCGATTGACGAGGCGGCGGCTCGGCATCACGTGGATCCCAGCCTGGTGCGGTCGGTGGTCAAGGTGGAATCGAATTTCAATCCCAATGCGGTGTCGCGCAAGGGCGCCATGGGGCTGATGCAGTTGATGCCCTCGACCGCGCGTTCGCTCAATGTTTCCAATCCTTTTGACCCGCAACAAAACGTGGATGCCGGGGTTAGACATCTAAGGAAGCTGTTGGATAGCTACAACGGCGACGTTCGCCTGAGTCTGGCGGCCTATAACGCCGGTTCGGGGGCGGTGGCTCGAAGTGCGGGCGTTCCGCATTTCCGGGAAACGCAGAACTATGTTCGCCGGATTACGAACATGTATGGCGGCGGCGAACCGGGCTCTAATATTTTCGGCAACCCGGTGCATGAGCCGGTCGTCGTGGAGCGCGATGCTCGAGGCGTGCTGCACATGAGCAATACGGAATAGGCTGAGATCCCGTGGTGGTAGCGGGGGCGTGGTCATTTAGTCATTGAATCATATGACCCAATGACTGAATGATTCAATGCCTCAATGACTTAATGATTCAATGCTTTTCACGACCCTAACTCGAGGCGCCCGCGCTTTACGCCTCGGCGCAACGCTGGTGCTCGTACTGCTGCCGCTGGTTTCCGCATCGGCCCGCGTTCACCACAACGATGCCTGGGCGCGCCAGCAATTTGCTAAGGCGGATCGCATGCGCGAGGCCCTCAATGGCCGTCCCGCCGGAGAGCGCACTCGCCACGAATACCAGCGTGTGATCGACTCCTACCGCCGAGTCTATTTTGGCTCTCCCACGTCATCGAAGGCGGACCCGAGCGTGGTGGCGACCGCCGAACTCATGGTCGAGATGGGGCGGCGCTTTGACGACAACAAGATCCTGCGCGGCGCCGTCGAGCAATATCGCTTTCTGCGCAAGGAGTATCCGGGCAGCAAATACCGCTTTGACGCGCTGTTCACGATCGGCGAGATCTATAAGGACGATCTCAACGATCCGGAAGAGGCGCGCACGGCCTTCGCAGACTTTCTGCATCGCTATCCGCGCAACCGCCTGGCCGACGATGCCCGCGCGGCGGCGAAGGAAATCGATGCCGAGGCCGACGAAATGGAACGCGCGGCGAAGAAGACGGCGCGCAAGCAGCGGTCTTCTAATGCCAGTGCCGGCGCCAGTGCCAATACTGACGACTCCGCCGCATCCGCAAATGACGCCAGCGCCCGCCGCAGCGCGTTGCCGCGCGTTACCGGCGTTCGCCACTGGTCCACGCCCGACTACACCCGCGTCGCTATTGACGTGGAGCAGGAAGTGAAGTTTGGTTCGCAGCGCATCTCGAATCCCGACCGCATTTTCTTCGACCTGCGCGACACCAAACTGGCTTCGACCCTGGTGGGCAAGACCTTCGACGTTGACGATGGCTTCCTGAAGAAAATTCGGGTTGCCGAATTTCAGCCGGGACGCACGCGGATTGTGCTGGAAGTGGACGACCTGGCGAGCTACGACGCTTTCCTGCTGCCGGACCCCTACCGGCTCATCATTGATATTCACGGGAAGGATGCGCACGGGAAGCAGAACCGGGCAACTCTTGTCGCGAAGGCCCAAGTGGATACGGCCCCGACGGCTTCCGCGGAATCGGACGACGACTCCGGCGAGACGGAGCCGACGTCTGGGGGAGACTCGAAATCTGCGGAGCGGAAAGCACAACAGAAATCTGACTCCGGCAAAGATGCGGTGGGCTCTTCGAAACCGGGGCCCGTCGAAACAGACTTGCCGGCCGAGGATGGCAGCGCGGATTCCAAAGCGTCCGACTCCGCCGCGAACGGCAAGGGAGTGATCAAGACCACGGTTGCGGTTAAAGGGACGAACCGCAGGATCCCGAAGACGATCGTCGGGGCCGACGACAGAGCGCCGTCGACGGTCGCCGCGCCGGAGCACGAAAAACTCCGCCCCGAAGTGAAGCTTAATGACGCCGCTAACGCCTCGGACGGCGACGAAGCGAAGCTGGCGAAATCGGATACGCCATCGCCATCGCCTTCGCGATCAGCATCATCATCGTCGACTTTGCGCCGGAAAAAGTCTCGCTCACCGGCAGCGGCGGCGGCTCCCGACACCGCGGATCTTCTTTCGGACACCCGTTCGGACACCCGTCTTGAATCCCGCGAAGCGCGCCCCACGGCCGCTGGCGACCGCTCTTTGACTCGCGCCCTCGGGTTGAAGATTGGCAAGATCGTGATTGACGCCGGCCACGGGGGGCATGACACCGGCACGATTGGCCCGAACGGCCTGCTGGAAAAGGACGTGGTGCTCGACGTTTCCAAGCGCCTTGGCCGTTTGCTCGAATCGCGGCTCGGCGCCGAAGTGATTTACACGCGCCAGGACGACACTTTCATCCCGCTCGAAACCCGCACGGCGATTGCGAACCGGGAGCGGGCGGATTTGTTCATTTCGATCCACGCCAACTCGAGCCGCGATTCGGATGCGCGCGGCGTGGAGACCTACTACTTGAATTTCACCTCATCGCCGGAAGCGCTGGAAGTTGCGGCTCGCGAAAACGCGGTGTCGGAGAAGTCGATCCACGAACTGCAGGACCTGGTGAAGAAGATTGCGCTGAGAGACAAAATCGATGAATCGCGCGAGTTTGCCGGCGATGTGCAGGAATCGCTGTACGGCGGGCTGGCCCTGAAGAATGCGGGCATCCGCAATCGCGGGATCAAGAAGGCGCCGTTCATCGTGCTGATCGGCGCGAATATGCCTTCGATCCTGGCGGAGATTTCGTTCGTGTCGAATCCCACCGACGAGCGCAAACTGGAAACCTCAGAGCACCGGCAGCGCATTGCCGAGTCGCTCTATCGGGGCGTTTCCAAGTACGTCAGCGGGTTGAGCGGCGTGAAGGTGGCGAGCAAGATCGACAAGGGCGAAGGGCAGTGAAGCGACAGCGATGAGGGAGGCTGGCCCACCCTTGGAGACCGAGGCTGCCCCACCCTTGCGTTCTTGGCAAGGGTGGGAATTCGTCACAAAAGTGGTAGAAGCTTCATCACAGCTTTTAGTCCTCTGTTAGCCTAGAGTCTCTACATGCCCGCCCGTCTTCGCCGCGCCTACGGCACCGGATATCTTCACTTCATCACCTTCAGTTGTTTCCAGCGGCGTCCGTTGCTAGGTGCGCCGCAGTGTCGCGACCTCTTCCTACGCATCCTCGAAGAAACACGAATCCGCTACGGAATTGCCGTCGTCGGATATGTGGTCATGCCCGAGCATGTGCATCTGCTCTTGTCCGAGCCGGAAGAATCCAACCATTCTGTCGTCCTGCAGGTGCTCAAGCAGCGCTTCGCCCGCGAACTGCTGGAGAGGCTCCGAACGAGGCAGGCGCGTCCTGACGGAAGTCTGTGGAACACGGTGCTCGATCAAGGCCATGTCTGGCAACGGCGCTTCTATGATTTTGTTGTGTGGACCCGGCACAAGCGCGCCGAGAAGCTGAGCTACATGCACGAGAATCCGGTGCGGCGCGGATTGGTACGCTCGCCAGCAGAATGGTGTTGGAGCAGTTACCGCGCGTACGTTTATGGAGAGCATGGACCAGTGATAGTCAACGAACAACAGCCCGTCCGATTGAAATGGAGAGGTGTGCCGGTGGCGTGATGGGACGGCGCGGCTTGAATTCCCACCCTTGCCAAGAGCGCAAGGGTGGGGCAGCCTCAAATGGGTAGTAGTGTGGAGGGAAAGGGTGGGGCAGCCCGCCTAACAAGACCTGCGCCAGGGGGTGGAAACTTTCGCGGGCTGCCGGTAGTCTAATTCTGTAGCGAGGGTGCGCTTCCCCCCCAATGAAATTCTTGAGACACTTTTCTGTTGTCTTCGTCTCTTTTCTCGTTTGCGGGCAGTCTTGTGCCAGTACGGTCGCGGCTGAGTCGGCTCCTTCGGCCGCAGCATCTCCGGCACCTGCATCTCCGGCCTCTGTTTCTCCGGCTCCCGTTCTTCCTCCTGAGTTTGCCGGATGGCAGATGAAAGGCGATGTCGCGCGCAGTTCCGATCCCGCCGCCGCTGATGAAGCGAATGCGCCCGTCCTGAAGGAGTATGGCTTCGCGCGTTTGGAGAAGGCGGCCTACACTCGCGACGACGGCCGCAATCTGACGGTCAGGGCCGCCGTGTTTGAAGACGCCAGCGGCGCTTACGGCGCTTTCACTTATTACTATTCCGACGAGATGGGGGAGGAAACCATTGGCGGGCAGGCGGCTTTTCTGAATAACCGCGTGCTGTTCTATCAGGGGAACGTGCTGGTGGATGCCGTGTTTGACAAAATGAGCGTGATGTCGGCGGCGCAACTGCGCGAACTGGCCGGGCTGCTGCCGCGAGCGGAGGGCAACAGGGGCAAACCGCCCTCGCTGCCAACGTATCTTCCGAAACGGGCCTTCCAGAAAAGTTTCGAGAAGAACACGACGAAGTACATTCTGGGTCCGGTCACGCTCGATCGAGTCGGATCGCCGCTGCCGGGTTCGATGGTGGATTTCAAGGCGGGCGCGGAAGTGGTGATGGGCAAGTATGCGGCGACTGCGGGCGACGCCACGCTCATGCTGATCGAATATCCGACGCCGCAGATTGCCACGGAACGACTGCGGCAGATTGACGCCTCCGTCGATGTCTCGCATCGGGTCACGCAGCAGCAGCCGGGGGTTGAGTCCATGGTTGATGTGGGACCGTTCTTCGACACACGCACCGGCCCCATCATCGTGATCGCGGCGGGTCCGCTTTCAAAAAGCGAAGCGCGATCGCTGATGTCGTCCATCAGCTACGACGCGGATGTCACCTGGAATGAAAATACCTACGTGAGCAAGAAAGACAATCTGGCGAACTTTCTGTTCAATGCGATTGTTCTTTGCGGAATTGTGGTGGGCCTGGCGCTGGTTGCGGGGATCGCGTTTGGGGGCTTGCGGGTGATCGTAAAGCGGTTTTTCCCCGACTCCGTGTTCGACCGCCGGGAGGCGATGGAATTCATCTCTCTGCACCTGGAAGACGACGCCCGGCCGGTGCCTCGGGAGCGGTAAGTGACTCAATCGAAGGTCGTTAGCGGCGAAAAGAGACGATTTTTGGCCATTTTTGAGCCCGTTTGCCGACTTGTGGACGTATCTCGTAAGTTATTGAAAATAAGACTATTTAAGTCGTAAATTTTGCTTGACACTGGGCTTTTAAGACTCATAAGATTCCGGCAGAAAGTTCTGATGGATTAAACCTCCGTTGGAACTATTCTCCCTTGAAAGAAAAGGCCGCCCAAGTTGCCGGGTGGCCTTTTCGTTTTGAGAGCAGTTGCCGGTTGCCAGTTGTCAGTTGCCGGTGAATACCTGATTCGTCGTTCGCCGACTGAGAACTGGGATCTGGGAACTGTTTCGGAACTGTTGTGTGCTTGCATCCGTATCACCCGCAGTGCAGAATTTCTGCGGGCACTGGAGGAGAAGCGATGTTTTGCGATCAATGTGGGACGCAGTTGCAACCGGGAGAGCCACGCTGTGGGCGCTGCGGCAAAACCGTGCTTGGATTCATCGAGCTTCGGCGCAGCCGGGTTCGCGATCATATCCGACTGGTGGGCATTCTGTGGTTGGCGTACTCGGCGTTGCACGTGGTCGCAGGAGTGGTGGTGATCATTGTTGCGCAGACCATCTTCGGGCACGTGATCCATATTCCCAACGGCCCACCGCCCGAGGTCACGGTCTGGTTGCGGCCTCTTATCAGCTGCATCGGCTGGTTGATCCTGGCCAAGGCCGCGGTCGGCTTCTTCGCCGGTTGGGGCTTGCTGCAGCGGGAGGGGTGGGCGCGAATTGTTGCCCTGGTGGTGGGCTTTGTGGCGTTGCTCAACGTTCCGATCGGCACCGCACTCGGCATCTACACGCTCTGGGTGCTGCTGCCCAGGGAATCCGATGACGAATACAAAGCGCTGGCGCAGGCCGTGTAACATAGTTGGCATTTTCTGCGCGCGGGCTTCCGCTGTTGCTGTTGGTCTGGCCTACGATCTGGCCTGTTATGTTCGGGCGCCGGTGTGATTGCAGGAATCGCAGACGGGTCTTAGAATCGAAAGCAAGCCGACGTAGCTCAGTTGGTAGAGCAGCCGATTCGTAATCGGCAGGTCATCGGTTCAAGTCCGATCGTCGGCTCCATTCTTTCAAGCATTTACCTCCATTCCTCGCGGTTGGGCCGATTTACCCCAGTGTGGCCCGTTATTCGCCTGCGGTTAGACTCTTCCTCGGAAGTGGATGATTTTACGGCGATCGCGTTTTGATGGCCGGCCTGCGGGTAACTCTTCGAACTGCTTCATTGCCTTACGCTCCGCTGCCGCTTTCAGGCGCAGTTCCCGGCTCGCCTCCGTTTCGCGGTAGAGCGTTTGCGCAACCGAAGCCGGGCCGCGCACTTCGCTCAGCAGCAGGACTTCCACCTGAAAGTCGCCGCCGTCGTTGGTCACTCCCAACATGTCGCCAATCCGGACCTCGCGCGCAGCCTTGGCGGGCTGCCGGTTGGATCGGATTCTGCCGAGCTCACAGGCTCGCGCCGCCAATGCGCGCGTCTTGAAGAATCTGGCGGCCCAGAGCCACTTGTCCATTCTTACGCTGGCCATTGACCTATCTTTCTATAGGTACGGGATTCTCGCTGGGATCGAAACCCATTCCACCCAATCCTTGGATAATCTCAGGGTGGGCGCCACTCGACAGGATGGGCCAAGATGGCTTAATTGATGTAGCCTCGCGACTGATTATGTGCCATAAAAAGGAGTATGTATATCGATGCGCATGCTCACCTGGACAAATACGATTCCGAGCTGCCACGAGTAATCGAGGAGATCGAGCAACATGAGATCTTCACCATCAGCGTCTCGATGGACCCGGAGGGGTATGCGAAGAGCAAAGCGATCGACGAGCAGACCGAGTGGGTCCTAAGTACGTTCGGAGTGCATCCGTGGAACGCTCCCACCTTTCACTCGCAACTGGAAGCTCTCCAACCTCTGATCGACACTTCCCCAATGCTGGGGGAGATTGGACTCGACTATCACTTCATTCCTGAACCGGAGAATCATGCTCTGCAGCGAGACGTGTTTGTGCACTTCGTCAAGCAAGGCATTGCTCAGAAAAAGATATTGAACATCCACTCGAAGGGAGCAGAGGCGGACGTGGACCGCATCCTGGGAGAGTTGGGGGCTCGCCGGGCAATTCTTCACTGGTACGCGGGGCCGGTCCAGCAACTTCACTCCTTAGCCGAAAAGGGCGTGTATTTCACTGTGGGCGTGGAGGTTCTCTTCAGCGCTACTATCCAGGAGATCGCCAGGTCAGTGCCATCGTCTTTGCTGTTGACGGAAACCGATAATCCCGGCGGGTATGGCTGGCTGACTGGGGCTCTGGGAATGCCCTCGATCATCACCCCGGTCGTGCACAAGCTTTCTGAATTACGAGGATGGTCTGCCGAAGAAACCAGGGCGGTCGTGCTGCAAAACTTCCTTCGGCTGGTGGGCGATGACGAATGGGCCAAGCGCATCAAGACAAGAAGCGTGCGGGCTGACGCCCCCCTCGATCATGGTGATGCTCCGCGAGAACGGAGGCGAGGCGCTCATCGATGGGGCTAGGGCAGCACTTTCAGCGCGACCGCAGTAATATCGTCATGCGGCGGGCTGCCATCGGAAAACGCCAACTGGCGGGCGAAGACGAAATCCAACGATCCGGTTGCCGACGTGTGTCCGCATTGTGCCCAAACTTCCTCCAATTCGGAGGAGCAGAACTCGACTCCCTCCCCGTTGCGCAATTCATGAAGACCGTCGGTTGCGAACAGAACGCAGTCCCCCGGGCCGAGCTGCACGACGTGCTGTCCGTAAGTGGCGTCTGCGAACATTCCCGAAGGTAATCCACCCTCGCCGAGCTTCCGGCAAACGCTTCCGGAGACAAGCAGGGGCAGTGGCATCGCGGCATTGGAGAAGATGAGTTCTTGCGTGGCGGGGTTGAAAAGAGCGTATAAGGTCGAACAGAAGCGGCCGCTGAGGGGACGTTGCAACAGGCGCGTGTTTAACAAGGCAAGAATTTGCGCGGTGTCCGTCCCGCACTTGTGAATCCCGCGCAGAGTTCCCATCACAAGAGCGCCGTACATGGCCGCCGACAACCCCTTCCCGACCACGTCCCCGAGGTAAATGCCGATGAAACCGTTTGGTAAGAGGAAGAAGTCGGCAAAGTCGCCCCCGACATCGGCGAAGGGTATGAATCGGGACGTGATCTCGACGGACTCGCAGCAGAGCTCGTTTGGGGGCAGCAGCGAGGACTGGATGAGTTTCGCCTCCCTTGCATGGTCGTCGCAAATGCGTCCACAGGCGAAATTTTCTTTCACGACTCCACCACGCTCGCCAGTTCAGACATGCGCGACTACTCCGGCTGGTGATTAGATCGGCAAAGCGCTGGTTCAACATTAGCGCTCGAAGTCACCTGCATCACTTACAGGCGGTAACGACGCGCGTCCCACGTATTTTTCCTTGTCGCGGCTTTTCTAGTTCCAGTGGTGGGAGTGCCACCAGATTTTCTGGATGTCGAAGGTGACGCCGCGGCAGAGGTACATCGGCGCGTTTTCCTCGCCCATGCCAAAACGCTCGTAGTGCTCGAAGGCCTGAAATGAAGTGCAGTTGTCGCGCACGTCTTCGTAGCTCCACTGGATCACGATGAGGTTCTTGTAGACCTGTGGAGGCGGGCCCCAATACCAATGGTTCTGGTGGCGAGAATAGGCGCGGGGCAGTCCGTACTGCGGGCCGAACTGGTTAATGGCGCCGGCTTCGCCATAGTTGCCGGCCCAGATGCCGGTCTGGGCGCGGTCTTCGGGTGGCAAGGAGTTGTAGATGGCGGCGACCTCGCGCACCATCTCGGGCCATCCGAACTGGTCGGCAACCGGTTGCGGCAACAGCGCCTCGTGGTGCACCTCAGCCTTGGCGGGTTTGAAGCCGATGGCGTTTTGATAGGCGAGGAGACGCTCGGGCGGCAGCATCCACGTTACCAGCGGGATGGCGGGAAGCGCCGCGAGCAAGATGATGGCGACGAGGGCCGCTCGGGTCGTCGTGCGTACCAAGGCGGCGCGGGTTCGGAGCCATTGGTCGATCATACGATCAATCACGACCGCGCCGCCCGCGAAGAGCATGGGATAGATCGGGAACACGTAGTAGTTCTTGGCGTGCGCGACTTCCATCGATACGAAAAAAGCGGCGAAGGTCAGGCCGAGGACGCGCCAGCGGCGGTCGCGGAGAAACCAGACCAGGCCGGAGAGCCAGACCGGCAACAGGATCGGGTGCATGTCGATGATTTGTTCTTTAACGAACGCGAGCGGGCCGAGCACGACGTTCTTGCCTTCGCGGCGGACGTTGGCCAGATCTTCGATGGTCGGGAAGTGATGGCGGATTTGCCAGACGATGTTGGGGAGAAAAAGCGCGAGGGCGATAGCGCCGGCGATCCAGATCCACGGCCGGGCGAACTCGCGGCGATGATGCGTCAGAAGCAGGGCGACGGTGACGGCGAATCCGAAAGACAGCGTGGAGTGCTTGTTCTCCAGGCCGAGGCCGGCGAGGACGCCGAACCATAGCCAGAGCCGCGAGTCTCCGGTGCGCAAGATGCGAGCGACGACCCAAATGCAGCCCATCCAGAAAAGCGGCTCGAAGGCATTCATGGTGAGAAGGCTGTCGATGCTCAGAATGGCGGGGCAGAGCAGAATGGCGACTCCGGCAAGAAGCTGGGCATAACGCCCACCGCCGAGTTCACGCGCGATGAGCATGGTGAGCGCGATGAGGGCTGCGCCAGCGAGCGCGGGAAGGATGCGCAGCGCGGCGAGCGATCCGCCCATCAGCATCGCGACTTTCGCATAGACGGCGATCAGCGGAGCGGCATCGACGTAGCCCCAGTCGAGATGGCGGGCCATGTCGAGGTAATAAAGTTCGTCGCGAAAGTAGCCGTAGTGGCGGACGCTGGTGAAGATGTGCAGCAGCAGCTTGGCGGCGCAGAGTGCGATCATGACGCCGATGGCAAGGCGAGGCAATGGGCCGGTCGAGTTCGTCTCGCGGTCGGGCGAGTAAGGGCCAGGTGCGGACGTGTTAGTTCTCAACGCAGTCAAATTATTGCTCCTGTGAGTCAGGTAAGACAGAGGCGAAGAAAGCGCCGACGATGGCTCGTGCGCAATTTTGCATGATGATTTTTCGGAAAGCAAATTCGATGGGAGGTACAGGCATTGGGGGACATTTCTCCGATGGTTCCGGTATCATGCTCTTTCGCAGGAGGAACGAATGCGCTCGACGATGAAATCTCTCGCCGTTTTCTTGTTCTTAGCCTGTTCTGGCATGGCGTTCACGCAAACAAGCAGCAACGCACCTGTTCCCAGCGTCAGTGCGCAGACTTTCTCGCCGATTCCCGGGCTGGATAAGAGCCTGATGGATTTTACCGCCGACCCTTGCGTCGATTTTTACCAGTACGCGTGCGGCAACTGGAGCAAGCGGCATCCGATTCCGAGCGACGCACCGTACTCCGACCAGTTCTACAATCTGGACCAGTACAACCGGCAGGTGCTGCACGGGATTCTGGAGAAGGCGGCAGCCAACGATCCGTCGCGCGATGCGAATACGCGAAAGATCGGGGATTACTACGCCAGCTGTCTGGATGAAGGCGCGGTGCAACAGAAAGGGCTGGCGCCGTTGCAGCCGGAACTGGACCGCATCAAGGGGCTCACCAGCAAGGAGCAGTTGCCGGAGTTGCTGGCGCACTATCAACTGATCAACGTGAATGCGTTCCTGGGATTTGGATCGCAACAGGACTTCAAGGACGCGACCCGAACGATCGCGGTTGCGGCTCAGAGCGGACTGGGTCTTCCAGAGAAAGATTATTACTTCCGCACGGGCGCGAAAGATGAAGAGATTCGGAAGCAATATGTGCAGCACGTGGCCAACATTCTGAAGCTGCTCGGGGCAAGCGAAACGCAGGCGGCAAGCGACGCGGCGGCGATCATGAAACTGGAAACAGCGCTGGCGAAAGTTTCGCTTGATGTCACCTCGCAGCGAGATCCGAACAAGATCTATCACATGATGCCGATCAAGGGCCTGCAGGCGCTTACTCCCACGTTCAACTGGGAGCGCTTCTATTCCACCTCGGGGTCGCCAGCGTTCACCGAGATCAATGTCGCCGAGCCGGAGTTCTTCAAAGGCATGAACCAGGAGATCGCCGAGACGGATCTGCCGACGATCAAGGCATACCTGCGCTGGCAGTTGGTCCAGTCGATTGCCGGATCGATTCTGCCCAAGGCGCTGGATGAGGAAGAGTTCGATTTCTATGATCGCAAGTTGGTGGGCACTCCGGAGCAGGAGGTACGCTGGAAACGGTGCGTCCGCAGCACGGATCGAGCGCTGCCCGAGGCGCTGGGGAAGGCATACGTCGACCAGCAGTTCCCGGCAGCCAGCAAAGAGAAGGCGGTGCGGATGATTCACGACATCGAAGGAGCGATGGATCGCGACATCGACTCGCTGGACTGGATGAGTGCGGCGACCAAGACGCGCGCGAAGGAAAAACTGCACCTGGTCGCGAACAAGGTGGGATATCCCGACAAATGGCGCGACTACTCAAAGCTGGAAATCGTACGCGGCGACGCCTTCGGGAACAATCTGCGGGCGGTGGAATTTGAGTCGCGGCGGCAGTTGGCGAAAATCGGGAAGCCGGTAGACCGCGACGAGTGGATCACTTCCACGCCGACGGTGAACGCTTTCTATAACCCCAGCATGAATGACATCAACTTTCCGGCGGGCGTGCTCCAGCCTGCATTCTTCGATGCGACGCAGCCGGATGCGCTGAACTACGGACACATCGGGCTATTCATGGGGCACGAGATCACGCACGGTTTCGACGATTCAAGGGCGGCAGTTCGACGGACATGGCAATCTGGAAGACTGGTGGGCGAAAGAAGATAGCGACAAGTTCAATCAGAAAGCGCAGTGCATTGTCAACGAATACGCGCAATTCAGCGTGGGAGACACCAAGCTGAACGGCAAGCTCACGCTCGGCGAAAATACGGCAGACAATGGCGGAATGCGGCTGGCGTACATGGCGTTCCTGGCGCGGGCAGCGCAAGATGGCATCGATCTGAGCAAGAAATCTGCCGATGGCTACACGCCGCTACAGCAGCTTTTCCTGGGATTCGCGCAGGATTGGTGTTCCGAATGGCGACCGGAGCTGGAACGGCTTATCGCGACAACGGATCCGCATTCGCCGGACCGTTTCCGGGCGAATGGAGTTCTGGTGAACACGCCGGAGTTCGGGAAGGCGTTTGGTTGCAAGGCGGGGCAGCCGATGATGTCGGTGAAGGCTTGCAGGGTGTGGTGACTTCGTCGAACAATACAGCTTCTGAGTGTCTTCCCTGAACAGTCCCGAACGATTGAGTTGACAATTCCGGACTAAGCCTCCTATCGTCATTCTTATCACGCCGTAGGCTTATCAAAGAAAATTCTCAGGAGATCACTCATGTTCAGAAAGCTGTGTTTTGGGATCATTGCGGCCGCTGTGCTGGCTCCGGCTGTGGGGGCGCAGACCGCAGACGAGATTATTGCGAAGAACATTCAAGCGCGTGGCGGATTGGACAAGCTGAAAAGCGTGCAAACGATCAAGTCCACGGCGACGATGGCGATGGGGCCGGGGATGGAAGCGCCGGGGATGCTGATCCAGAAGCGCGGAAATCTGGCGCGGCTGGAGTTCACCGTGCAGGGGCTGACGGCGGTGCAGGCGTATGACGGCAAGAATGCGTGGCAGATCATGCCGTTCACGGGCAAGAAAGATCCGGAATTGATGCCGGCCGACGAGGCGAAAGAAATCGAGGAAACGGCGGACGTTGACGGGCCGCTGGTGGACTACAAGAGCAAAGGGCATCAAGTGGAACTGCTCGGCAAAGAGAAAGTAGAAGGCACCGACGCTTACAAGCTGAAAGTCAGCCTGAAGAATGGCGACGTGCTGACGGTCTACATCGATGCGGATTCCTTCCTTACGATCAAAGAGGAAACCAAGCGCACGGTGCGTGGAACCGAGCAGGTGGTGGAACAGTCGATCGGCGACTACAAGGACGTGAATGGGCTTATTATTCCGTTCGCGATGGAGAGCGGAGTGAAAGGAAGCCAGGAAAGAGAGAAGCTGACGATCACCAAGATCGAACTCAATGTGCCGGCGGATGACTCGATTTTCAAAATGCCTGCGGCGCCAGCGCCCGCACCGGCAAAACCCGACGCTCCGAAGAACTAGTACCGTGACCGCGTGACTCGTCATACAGTGGAGGGACGGGCGTCTCGCCCGTCCAGCCGGGCGGGGACGCCCGGCTCTCCACCAGCAGGGTTAGATCGACCGCGGTAATAGTCACACGGTCGCGGCACTAGTGGGTTTCGGAAGAGCGTGGAACCTCGAATCGCGGCCCCTAAAGGGGGCAGTGTGAAACTGAGCGAGTTGCGGCATGGCTGAAACGATGCCGTGATACGAAACACGTTTGCGGCACCTGGAGGAATCATGTTCAATCGTCTGCGAATTTTCTGGATTGCTTTCTCCGTTATAGCTCTGGCACTGGGCGCTTCGGCGCAGGATATGATGCTGGACTCCGACACGCTGAGCGGGCTTCCGATTCGGGCAATTGGCCCGGCAGCGATGGGAGGCCGTATCGCCGACATGGCGGCGGTTCACGAGGGCCAGCGGCTGACAATCTACGTCGGCTCGGCCAGCGGCGGCGTATGGAAGTCGGTGGACGGCGGCACGACCTTCAAGCCGATCTTCGACAAGCAGCCCACGCAATCGATTGGCGCGGTGGCCATTGATCCTTCGAATCCGCAGACGGTCTGGGTGGGGACGGGCGAGTCCTGGGTGCGCAACAGTGTATCGGTGGGAACGGGTATCTACCGCACGCGCGATGGCGGCGAGAACTGGGAAGCCGCGGGACTTCCCGACTCGGAGCACATCAGCCGTATTGTCGTGCATCCGAAGGACAGCAACACGGTGTATGCATGTGCGCTCGGCCATTTGTGGAATTCGAACACGGAGCGTGGTGTTTTCAAAACCACCGATGGCGGCAAGACCTGGAGCAAGCTGCTCTACCGCAACGACAGCACAGGTTGCGCGGAGATGGCAATGGACCCGCAAGACTCCGGAGTGCTCTATGCCGCGATGTGGGACGTGCGCCGTGAGCCGCACAACTTCCGGTCGGGCGGCCCGGGCAGCGGGTTGTTCAAGAGCACGGACGCGGGGGCCACGTGGCATGAACTGAGAAAAGGACTGCCGCAGGGCGATTTGGGGCGGATCGGCATCGCCGTCGCTCCCTCGAACCACGCACGTGTTTATGCGGTAGTGGAGGCGAAGAACCATACGGCGCTGTTCCGGTCGGACGATGCGGGTGAGAGTTGGACCGAGGTCAACAGCTCGTTTAACGTCAGCGGACGGCCATTCTACTTTGCGCGCCTGGCGGTCGATCCCAAGAATGCGGATCGCGTGTACAAGCCGGGGTTTTCCCTGACGGTCAGCGAAGATGGCGGGAAGAGTTTCAGCGACGCATTTTTATCGAGCGAGGGATCAGGCGGGGGAATCCACAGTGATCACCACGCGCTGTGGATCAACCCGGACAATCCCGACCAGATGCTGGAGGGCACCGACGGCGGCGTGTATCAGTCACTGGATCGCGCCTCGCACTGGCGGTTTCTCTCGAACCTTCCAGTGTCGCAGTTCTACCACGTGAGCGCCGATATGGCCGATCCTTACAACGTTTACGGCGGGCTGCAGGACAACGGCACGTGGATGGGGCCTTCGCGGGCGACGGGTGGAATCGCAAATCGCCACTGGCGAAACATCGATATGGGGGATGGCTTCTGGGCATTTTCCGATCCGGCCGATGCGGACTATGCGTATGCGGAATACCAGGGCGGAAGGATCGCGCGCTTCCGGAAGTCTACCGGCGAATCGAGGGACATCAAGCCGCTGCCGCGGGCGGGTGAGGCGGAGTTCCGTTTCAACTGGAATGCTCCGATTCATATGAGCGCGAATCATCCGGGGACGATTTATCTGGGCGGACAATTCCTGTTCCGCTCGCGCGATCACGGAGAGTCCTGGGACCGGATTTCGCCGGACTTGACGACCAACGATCCGGCTCGGCAACACCAGGAGCTGTCCGGCGGGCTGACGATCGACAATTCCGATGCCGAGAAGTTCGAGACGATCTACACCATCGCGGAGTCTCCCAAGAACGGCGAGGCGATATGGGTGGGGACGGACGACGGAAATGTCCAGGTCACTCGCGATGGGGGTAAGCATTGGACGAATGTCGTGAAGAATGTTCCCGGGCTGCCTTCGGGGACATGGGTATCGACCATCGAGGCCAGCCACTTCGATCCGGCCACTGCCTATGCGACTTTTGATGGGCACGCGACGGGCGACATGAAGACGTATGTCTACCGGACGAAGGACTATGGGAAGACGTGGACCTCACTCTCAACCTCGGAGTTGAGCGGCTACGCGCACGTGGTGCGGGAAGATCTGGTGAATGCCAATCTTCTGTTCGTGGGGACCGAGTTCGGGCTTTTCATTTCGATTGATGGAGGTGCGCACTGGGCGCAGTTCAAGGGCAGTCTTCCGAACGTAGCAGTGTTCGACATTGCCATCCATCCGCGCGAATCGGACTTGATTCTGGCGACGCATGGCCGCGGGATCTACATTCTTGACGACCTGACGCCCATCCGTGCCCTTACGCCGGAACTTCTGGCGAAGGACCTGGTGATGCTGCCGTCGCGGCCCTCGGTGCTGGTGCTGCCGGCCGGCGAACAGCGATTTGATGGAGACTCTGAATTTCGAGGGCCAACGCTGCCGGAGGCGGCAGGCATCGTCTACTACCAGAAGAAGCGGCACATTTTCGGCGACCTGAAATTGGACATCTACGATGCGAAAGGCCAACTGCTTACGTCGGTGCAAGGCGACAAGCGCCGGGGATTGAATCGTGTGCAATGGCCCGAACGCGCGAAGCCTCCCAAGATGCCGCCGGCTGCCGGATTGGTGGAGAACGACTATGTTTTCTATGGGCCGCAGGCGCAGGAAGGAACGTACGCGGTCAAGCTGACCAAGGGGAAAGAGACCTATTCTTCGGAGGTCAAGCTGGTGCCGGATCCGCGAACGAAGAGCACGGCGGCGGATCGTGAGCTCCAGCACAAGACGGTCACCCAGCTCTACAATATGCTGGCGCAGTTGACTTACATTGTCGATGCGACCAGCGAACTGCGCGAGCAGGCGAAACAGCGGGCCGGCGCAGCCTCGAACGGTAGTATGAACGACACGTTGAAGGAGCAGCTCAACGCATTAGCCCAGAAGCTGGAGGACTTCCGCTCTACGCTCGTGGCGGTGAAAGAGGGCGGCATGATCACCGGAGAGAAGAAGGTCCGGGAAAACCTTGGCGAGCTTTATGGCGCGGTGAATCAATACTCCGGGCGTCCGACGCAAGCGCAGATCGAGAACACGATCATGCTCCAGAAGAAATTGGACGAGGCGGGAGCCCAGTTTCAGTCGATCGCTACGTCCGAGGTTCCAGCACTGAATACAGCCCTGCAGGGCAAGCAGCTTGAGCCGCTCAAAGCGACGTCGCGAGAGGATTGGGATAAAAAGCAGCAGTAAGAGAGCAGGCTTGCCTGTGACTCATCGCACAGGCCGGCGCGCCTTTTCCGTGTTCAATTGAGCCTTGAGACAGCTTTTTCCGCAGCCTCCAGGATCTTGCCGTCCTTGGCCATCCTGGTGAGGGTGTTGATGTCGTCGAAGAGGGGCCGGTCTTCATCGAGTCTCTTCACATGGCTGCGGACAACCTGGTACGCCGCCTCCGAGGCAGGCGAAGGTTTGACCGGCGCCCGCAGATCGAAGGCCTGAGCGGCCGCCATCAGTTCGATGGCGACCACGTGCCATGCGTTCTCCAGAATCTGCCGGGTCTTGATGGCCGTAGTCATGCTCATGGAGACGAAGTCTTCCTGGTCGGCGGCGGCTGGAATCGAGCCGGTCGCTGCCGGATGACAGAGCACACGGTTCTCACACACCAAGGCTCCAGCGGTGTACTGGGAGAGCATGAGGCCGGAGAACATTCCGGCGCCTTTGGTAAGGAAAGCAGGCAGCCCCACCGACAAATGCGGATTCAGGAGCCGATTCAGCCGGCGCTCGGAGAGAGCGGACACGGTGGTCACTGACATGCCGACGAGTTCGAGCGCGAATGCCAATGGAGTACCCTGGAAGTTGGCGCCGGTGAGTACCAGATCTTCGTCGGGGAAGAAAACCGGGTTGTCGGCGGCGTGGTTGAGTTCGATCTCCAGCATGTGCCGGCTCCACTGGAATGCGTCTTTGGCGGCGCCGATGACTTGCGGGCTGGAACGGAGCGAGTAGGCGTCCTGCACTTTCTTGCCGGGCCGTTTGAGGAGTTCGGATCCGGCGGTCAGCCTTCGGATGTTCTCGGCGCAGGCCTGCGCTCCGGGATAACCGCGCACGTTGTGAATTCGCGGATCGTAAGCGATCATGTTGGCGTTGAGGGCTTCGAGAGTCATCGCCAGGCAGACTTCCTGCGTCTTGAGCCATCTTTCCGCATCGTAGAGTTCGAGGCAGCCCATGCCGGTGGTGAGATCGGAGCCATTGATGGTGGCCAAGCCATCCCGTTCGCGGAACGCAATCGGCCGAATGCCAGCGGCCGCCAGACCCTCTTTCGCCGGCAACCGGCTGCCTTTGTAGAACACCTCGCCCTCGCCCATGAGCGTGATCGCCATCTGCGCCATTGGGGAGAGATCTCCGCATGCGCCCACCGAACCCTTCTGGCAGACCACCGGGGTGACGCCCCGGTTGAGCATCTCGATCTGAATTTCCACGACCTCGCGGCGAATTCCGGAATGACCCCAGCAATGAGTGTTCAGGCGTGAAAGCATGCCGGCGCGCACATCTTCTTCGCGGCAGGGTTCTCCACAACCCGCGGCATGGGAATAGAGCAAGTACTTCTGGAACTGTTCGACCTGCTCCGGAGTCAGCACGACTTCCGAAAGTTCGCCAATACCCGTGTTGACCCCGTACATGATTTCGCGGGTACGGATCTTGCGCTCGAGAAGACCGCGGCACTTGTCGATCCGTGCCACCGCGTCCGGGTGTAACTGGATGGGCTGACGATGGCGGGCGACAGCAGCGACATCCTCAATCTTCAACGAATGCCCGTCCAGCACGAGACTGATTCCTGCCTGGTTCGACTGCCCTTCGCCCAGAACAACATTCATGCGCTACCTCCGCGTCACGTGGCAATGCACTGAGCCATCCACGGCTGCCCATTGGGTCCGGCCTGGTGGACCACTCTGCAATCCAGCGCGCCAAGCTCCAAAATGCTGTGACCAGAGCACTCCAGAACTGGACGCTCCAACTCTCCACCACCCTTACTTGTCAATCAGGCAGTAGTCGCCAACCTTCTCGGCTTCATCTGGTTTGGCTTGATCTCCTCGATACATCTCAACGTTTTTGCAATCGTACATCCCGTGGTTCTCGGGAAGTTCAAGCATCAGGTAGTTGCCGCTCTGCAGAGATTTACAGGTGGTTGTTCCCTGATTGCACTGCAGGTCAAGAGATTTCGCGCCCTTCTGGACGTGAACAATGACAACTCCGGTTACAACCTCCGAGTTCTTCACCTTGACCGGCGTTTTCTCCTGCGCCAACGCTTGTGCAGTAGCCAGGATGACGAAAGCTGCGGTCGCCGCAGCCAACAGAGAAATGGTTCTTTTCATAAGTGCCTCTCATGATGCAAAGGCTTTTCAAGCCTCTTTATATTTTCCGACTTGGGGCGGTCCCCTGTCTGTGATCTCTGATGATGCGTCTGTGATCCCGGATCACATCCAGACAATACGGGCAAACCGGCCCCCGCCTATCCTACAAACATTTTGTTGCCATGCCTTGTCTCTGGTGACGGTTTGACCCTGATTTCAACTATGTTTGCCAGTTCGTACTGGGGGTACCCCCCTACCCAGTCGGCCTATTAGAATCATTGACTTACGGGGATACTCCCGCCAAGGCTATGATTTTAAAGGCGTTAACTTACAAAGTATTCATAAGAAAGGAGTTACTGGCAACCTCTTTTGGGCTTAGCCTTTATAATCAATGAGTTACGGTTACTAAGTCGCGCAAAGTCTAGATTTCAAATAACTTAGGTAAACTTCGGCGCGGTCGAGCTGGGCTGCAACCTCAGTTCTATTATAGCTTTTGTGTCAAGTACTAAAGAAGGCGGGTGGTGGGCTGTTTTGAAAATCTTCCCAAAAACACGTCAAAAGCGTAGCCTTTCCGCTTCGGATGCTTCCAGTTTGTTTGGGAGCCTGATGCGGAGGTGTGCATCATGTGGTGGAGTCATCTGCTCCATTTACTTGTTCGCTCGTGGGGTGCGCTGGTGAAATCTACCGGAACGACCACTCTCGGATTCATTGTTTGGACGCTGGCTCTTACAGCGGTAGGCTGGGCTGCAACAGTGGCAGGACGCTGGTTTGAATTAAAGCGCGGACATGACCAGCACGCGCTTAAGGACGCACTTCTTTCGTCTCGATGGCCCGGAATATTTCTTGCGCTAGGGGTGGCGGGATTAGTGTTTATTGCTTTCGATATTTCCTTGGTTGCTACCATCTATGACGATCATCAGTGGTTAGCGACCGAGAATCATCAATTACGAAATGCGCCTAAACCACCGTGTCCGCCTTGCTCACCGCGAATTTTGTTGGGATCGCTGACGAAAATAACTTTTGTTCACGATCTGAAAACCATGACCCCCACAATCGAATGTTTCGATGCCAAAGGCGCAAAATTTGAGTACGGGGGCTTGAGGATTCTGGATCAAAACACCGTGCTAATCAGCGATGCGGTGCCTGTTCCCGGAGGTTGGTGCGGTGCTAAGTAATTCATGCGGCAGTTTGGAGCGATGGCCGCAAGCAGATTATTGCGACGAGGCAGTCACGGCGCGGTCAATAAGCCATTGCTGGCTGTTCATCGCCCCTTCGCCCCCGCGATTGGGGTCGCGCAGATAGCTTCCGTCGGGTTGCATATAGCGTGCCTTCACCACGTCGGCCAGGTAAGTGGCCAGAACATCGTCGTGCAGGTGACGAATCAGTTTGGCATCCCGCACGGGAAACATCACCTCGACCCGGCGGTTCAGGTTTCGCGGCATCAGGTCGGCGCTGCCGAGATAAATCTCCTCACTGCCATTGCCATTGCCGGCGTTCCTGAAATAGTAGATCCGGCTGTGCTCCAGGAAACGGCCCACAATACTGGTTACCCGGATGTTTTCGCTCACACCCCGGATGCCGGGACGAAGGCAGCATATGCCTCGCACCAGGAGATCAACCTGCACGCCGGCCTGCGATGCCTCGTACAAGAGCCGGATCATGCGCTTGTCGACTAGGGCATTCATCTTGAAAATCAAGTGTCCGCGCTCGCCTTGGCGTTGATGCTCGATCTCCCGCTTGATGAGCCGCTCCAGCCGCTCGCGCAGGTTCGTTGGGGCAACCAGCAGTTTTCGATACTCGGCCTTGGCCGAGTAGCCGGTTAAATAGTTGAACAGGTCGGTACAGTCAGCCCCGATTTCTTCGTCGCACGTGAACATGCCAATATCGGTGTAAAGCTGTGACGTAACACTGTTGTAGTTGCCGGTAGAGAGGTGGACGTAGCGCCGGATCAGATTTCCTTCCTGACGCACGACGAGCGCGGCTTTGCAGTGGACTTTGAGGCCCTGCAATCCGTACACCACGTGCACGCCGTCGCGTTCCAACGCCCGCGCCCATTCAATGTTGCTCTCCTCGTCAAAACGGGCCTTGAGCTCAACCAGCGCGGCCACCTGCTTCTCGTTTTCGATGGCTTCCAGCAAGGTTTCGACGACTGGCGCATTCCGGCCCACGCGATACAGAGTGAGTTTGATGGCCAGCACAGCGGGGTCGTGGGCCGCTTGTTGCAGAAAAGAAACCACCGGCTGGAACGAATCGAAAGGATGGTGCAACAGAATGTCTCCGCGGCGAATGGCGGCAAATATGTCCTCGCGCCCCTCTTCCGGCACAAGCGCAGCAGGAGTTGCCGGCAGAAACGGCGGATCCTTCAGTTCGGGTCGATCCACGGCCCATAGATGCCGCAGCCTGCTGAGGGCAACCGGTCCGCTCAACTGGTAGATATCGTCACGGCTGACCTCGAGATTCTCGACCAAAATATTGAGCATCGCAGGAGGCATGGCATCGTTGACTTCGAGTCGCACAACATCGGCAAAACGTCTTTGCCACACGCCCTCTTCGACGGATTCCAGCAAGTCCCCCGCTTCCAGTTCCTGGATGGCGGTTTCCGCATCCCTGGTTATATGGAAGGGATGAGCTTCGAGGATTTTCATCCCCGGGAAGAGCAGGTCCAGGTTGGCGGCGACCAACTGCTCCAACCAGACGAAGTACTGCCGTTCGGGACGCTTTCCGTCTTCTCCTTTGTGGGGTGGAACGGGACCCATCGCGACCAACTGGGGAATCGAATTCGGGATCTTGACCCGGGCAAAATGTTCGGTGCCTTCCTTGTCGCGAAGCAGCACGGCCAGGTTCAAACTCAGGTTCGAGATGTGGGGAAAAGGCCGGCCAGGATCAAAGGCCAAGGGGGTCAGCGTCGGGAAAACTGTCTCCGAGAAATATTTATTAACGGCCGATCGCTGCCGACTGGTCAGGTTCGCGTAGTCAACCACGTGGATGCCGGCTTTTTTGAGCGCGGGCAGGATCTGACGCTGCAAGCACTCGTGCGCGCTCTGCAACAGAGCGGCGACCTTCTCGCGTATGCACCCGAGTTGAGCTGCGGGGTGCATTCCATCCGGACCACAATCGAGAACACTTTCCGCGACCTGGCGCTTGAGACCGGCGACTCGCACCATGAAGAACTCATCCAGGTTGGAGCCCACGATGGACAGGAACTTGACTCGTTCCAGCAAAGGGACGGTCTCGTCCTGAGCCTCTTCCAGCACTCGTCTTTGGAAATCCAAGAGACTGAGTTCGCGATTCACGTAGAGCTGAGGATCATCGAGAGGGAGGGCGTCGGGCGGGGGCGGGCCAGCGGAGCGGCGACCGCGATTACGCCGATTAGCCGCCTTCCCAGTACTCCTGGCGGCGGTCGCTTCTCGGTTGCTCATGGGAATTGTCTTCGACCTCGGGGTTACCGAGCAGAGACAGCTATTGTAAATGGGAGATCGCCCTTTCTGCTTACCAATTCTCGGGATTCACCGCCGAGACGCAGAGTGCGCCGAGAAATACTTTGGCAAGATCTCCTGAGCCCGCAGTGAATCGCTCCTTCCAGTTTTTTTCTCGGCGTTCTCGGCGTCTCGGCGGTGAAGTCAGATCCAAAGCAGGGGAACAAGACCGAGTGCCGCCAGAGCGGTCAGGAGAGCGAAACTCTGAATGCCCGTCTTTCGATCGGCCAAGCTGTAGGCGTAAATCCCCTTCATGAGGTTGTTGCTGGCCGCGGCAATCAGAACGGCCGCCCCCGCGACCTTCAAAGGAGTGAGCGAGCCCGCCGCTTGGGTCATGCCCATGATGAAGGGATCTACGTCGGTAACGCCCATGATTGCAGCCAGAATGTTGACTCCCGCCCTTCCGAGGTAAGTAACGGCCAACTGGGTGGCCACCATCATTGCCAGGAACAGAAGAGCGAAAAGAAAGGCTGTCATCAGGTCGAGTGGATTGTTCGGCTCAAACTCGCGCTTTACCTCATCCACCCTGGCATCCGGCCGGCGCGACCAAATCCAGCCGACGGCCATCGCCAGACCCGCAAGTACGAGAAAGGGGAGCGCCAACAGGGACATCAGATGACGATTGAAAAGACCCAGGAGGGCAACTAAACGGAGGTACATGACACCCGATGCGATCAAGATCCCTCCCGCGAAAAGGTGGGGGTGGTCCTCGCGAGCCGCTCTTCGTGACATGACCACCGTGGTCAAAGTCGATGAGTATGCGCCACCCAGGAAGGCTGCGAGCACGATTCCACCGCGTCCTTTGGTGAGCTTCTGCAGAATGTAACTGCCATAGGAAATCGTGCTCACGGCGACGACGACCAGCCAAGTCTTAAAAGGATTGATATGAAACGGCCCAAACTCCCGGTTGGGCAGTATGGGCAGGATGACAGCCGAGAGCAGCAGGAACTTGGTGAGAGTGAGAATTTCTCCTGGCGCGGCACGGCTGGCAAGCTTCTCCAGAACGGTCTTGAGTTCCAATAACAACAGACTGGCCACGCTCAAGGTAGTGGCAATCCAAAAATGCTCGTAGTACACGAGCGCGCCCACCAGGTAAGTCGCCAGACCGGACATCTCCGATGTGACGCCCGCAGCCTCGACAGAAGAGAGTTTGTGCCAATAGGACAGCGAGAGAAAGCCGCCAACCACGAGGAATCCGAACGCCAGCGGAAGCAGCTGCGTGCCGGACAGAAGCGCCATCGAGTAGCCAATCAATCCAATCAGCGGAAATGCGCGCACCCCACCGAATGCGTAATGCTCGGCTGCGGCCTTGTGTTCTTCGCGCTCCAGTCCGATGAGAAAGGACAGGAAGAGAACCAGAAGAATTTTCACCGCTTCGGGCGGCAACCACCGATAGAGTTCCACTCGATTGTGTCTCCGATTTGACCAGTTCGCATTTTGTCACAATTCTGTCGAAAGCGGCGTGACAACGCGGGTCCATGCCAAGGGAAACAAACTCAGGAAGATGAATTCCCGAAATGAAATATAGGAAGTTAAGAGCACCGATGCAATAGCATTGCTCACAGCCGCAGGAAGCCGATCAGGTGTAAGCTCGAAAAATACGAAATCTTCGAACCCAAGGTGGCAAGCATGAAAACAAAAAAAGGTGTAATCGGAATCCTCACCGGTGGCGGCGACGTACCCGGGTTAAACCCCGCCATCCGCGCCGTAACCATCCGCGCGCTGCGCGAGGGCTGCCAGGTGATTGGCATCCGCCGGGGGTGGGCGGGGCTGGTCGACATGGTTCGCGAAAAAGACTACGACAACAGCGAGAACTTCCAGACGCTGTCGGAGGATCTGGTCAACCGCGCCGGACGCACCGGCGGTACGTTCCTCCACACCTCGCGCACTAATCCCAGCAGGGTGAAGAAGTCCAGCGTTCCGGCTCACCTGCAACCTGCTTATAACGCCGAGAAGAACGATCTGACCGCGGAAGTTCTGAAGAACCTGGATTGGCTCGGCATCGACTACCTCATCCCCATTGGCGGGGACGACACGCTGAGCTATGGGGTGCGGCTCTATCAGGAAGGCGTGAAGGTCGTCGCTATTCCGAAGACTATGGACAATGATGTTCCGGGCACCGACTACTGTATCGGCTTCAGCACCTGTGTGACGCGGACCATTTCCATGACGAACAGCCTGCGCACCAGCGCTGGCTCCCACGAACGCTTCATGGTCCTCGAAGTCTTCGGCCGTTATGCCGGGTTCAGCGCCATGCTGCCCACCATGGCCGGAGCCGCGAACCGCTGCGTGATCCCGGAGCATAAATTCGACATCGAACGGCTCACCGAGTTACTGGTCTCCGACCGCCAGAAGAACCCGAACCGCTACTCCATTGTCCTGGTTTCGGAGGGAGCGACGTTCCAAGGCGGAGAAATGGTTTTCGAGGCTGAGACCACTGACGCCTTTGGCCACAAGAAACTTGGCGGGATCGGGGACATGGTGTCCGAGAAGCTGAAGGAGCTTTCCCCCAAGTACAACAACGGCAAAACGATCGACATCATCAACCAGAAACTCGGCTACCTGGTCCGCTGCGGCGATCCCGATGCCATTGATTCCATCGTCCCCATGGCCTATGGCAACCTCGCCCTCGACTTGCTTCTGGGCAAGACCTACGGACGACTGGTCGTCCTCAGGAATGGTTGTTACGACAACATTCCCATCGACACCGTTACTGCCTCGAAAAAAGTTGTCAACGTAAAGGAGCATTACAACACCGAGCGCCTGCGGCCCCACTACAAGAGCTTCGAGAAGAAGCCACTTTTCATCCTGACCAGCGAAACGGGATAGGTCGATTGCTCACCGCCGAGACGCGGAGGACGCAGAGAAAAGCTAAAAGGCTTCACCGTAGAGACGGGGCAAGCCCCGTCTCTAGAGCATCTTCACCGATAGTGTAATGCGAGACACTTTGGAGTTGCTGTTGGCCTCGCTGCGGACAATCCCTCAGGGGCTGAAGCCCGCATTTCTGGCGACCGTTGGCGGCACGACTGAAGTCGTGCCCTTCCCCAGCCCGACGGTGGCTTACAGTAACCCTGAAAATGCTCTAACCGCGGAAGAACCCGGAGGCGAGCTCCCGTTTGATGCGATTCCCAAGCGCAAAGTAATTTTCGGCCTTGCTCCTCAGGAGCCGGGCGCGGCAAGAATCGCTACCACTCCTTTGCCATTTCGCCCCGATTCTCCACAGCCTTCCACCGCGTTGCCACTTGCATTCCCGCACAGAAGTTCCGGATAATCAGGGCTGAGATCTTTACCGCTGTGTATCGCTATAGCCGCGCCGATTTGTTGCGCATTCTCCGGGTCGTTCCTCGCCAGCTTCAAACCTGGGAGAAGGCGGGACTGGTGACGGCGAGCGAAGATTATTCCTTTTTTGATCTGGTGCAAATCAAGAAGGTGCGCGACCTCTGCGCCCAGCGCGTTCGTCCGGCTGTAATCCGGCAATCGCTCGAAGCCATGCAGAAACAGGTTGCCGGCATGCAGAATCCGCTGCTCGAAGCTGGGGCCTATCAGAGCGGACGGCGCGTCGCTTTCCGGCACCAGGGGCGGCTGCTGGAGCCCATCGCCGGACAGTTCATGTTCGATTTCTCGTCCGAAGGAATAAAAGTCGTGACCAGCCCGCCGCGGAACGGGCCGGAACTGGTGATTACCGACGTTGTCGACTTGTTTGCGCGCGGCATCGTGCTGGAAGAAAATCCCTCGACGCAGAGCGAGGCGATCACTACTTATTTAAAGGTGCTCGATATGGATCCCATGCACGCCGCCGCGCACATCAATCTGGGCACGCTCTATTACAACCGGCAGGAATACGCGCTCGCCGAAAGACACTACCGGTCGGCGATTGAGATCGATCCGCGCTACGCCCTCGCTTATTTCGATTTGGGCAACGTGCTCGACGAAACCGGACGGGTCGAGGAAGCCATCAGTACCTATACGACCGCGATTCAACTCGCGCCCACCTACGCCGACGCGCACTACAACATCGCGCTGGCCTACGAGAAGATGCGCGAACCGCGCAAGGCGCTGCAACATTGGCGCGCCTACGTGAAGCTCGACACCACCGGCCCCTGGACCGTCCACGCCAAACATCAAATCCAGCGCATCCTGCAGGGCGACAGCCTGAAGCTGGTACACTCCCGCAAGGCGAACTAGGCCCAGCCGCCGATTGGGCCGGCGCTGGTTGGCCGCCGACTGAACTTCACGGAACTCCGGCTGCTCTCTGCCCGTATGCTCTAGCAGGTTTGAACCGGAGGTCTCTTGAAGCTCACGATCGATCGTGTCAGCAAGCGTTATGGGGCGCACACGCTGGCCCTCGAAAACTTCAGCCTGGAACTCGGTTCCGGCGTTCTCGGCCTGCTGGGCCCGAACGGCGCGGGCAAGACCACGCTGATGAGTATCCTGGCTACGATCACCAGGCCCACCAGCGGCGCTATCCGCTGGAACGGAACGGATCTGGCGGCCGATCCGAATGCGATTCGCAGCGTGCTCGGATACTTGCCGCAGGATTTTGGCGTTTATCCCAATCTGGATGCGGTCGAGTTTCTGGAATACCTCGCGGCGGTGAAGGGCCTGGACTCTGCTACGGCGCGGCGGCGCATTGATGAACTGCTGAACCTGGTGAACCTGACGGAAGTGCGCAAGCGGCCGTTGGGCGGCTATTCGGGAGGAATGCGGCAACGGATCGGCATCGCACAGGCACTGTTGAACGATCCCAGGCTGTTGATTGTGGACGAGCCCACTGCGGGGTTGGATCCGGAAGAGCGGGTTCGCTTTCGCAATCTGCTTGCGGATCTTTCCGGAGATCGTATCGTCATTCTCTCCACCCATATTGTTTCCGACGTCGAGGCTACCGCAACCGACATCGCGCTGATTTCGCAGGGCAGGCTGGTGACGCATGCGGCACCCGAAGATTTGTTGGCGGCGGTCGAGGGGAAAGTGTGGGAGTGGGTCGTGCCCAGTTCGGAACTGAGCGCGGCTAAGCACCAATACCTGATCAGCAACACGACCCGGCGCAGTGACGGCGTGCATGTCCGTTTGCTCTCCTCGCAGCCGCCGCCGGGAACCAGTCCGGTTGCGCCGACACTGGAAGACGCTTACCTGTTCTGCCTTTCCGAGTACCGGGCCGGAGTCGTGGCATGAACCATCCTCTGCGCGTCCTCTATCAAATGGTGAAAGCGGATTTTCTGGAGCGGGTCCGGAGATACAGTTTCCTGGTGATCCTGGCAGGCGCCCTCTACCTGGCCTATGGCGTAATCGCGGAGAAGGTCACGATCGTTGTCGGGGACGGCTATCGCGGCGTATACAACTCGGCGTGGATTGGCATGCTGATGGCGATCTGCTGCTCGACGTTCCTGTCGCTGTGCGGGTTCTATATTGTCAAGAATTCCGTGGAGCGCGACTCTACGACGCGGGTGGGGCGAATTCTGGCAGCCACGCCCATGCGCAAGGAGTTTTACACCGTCGCAAAAACCGTGAGCAACTTCGCGGTGCTGGCGTCCATGGTGCTGGTGCTGATGGCCGCGGCGGTGGCCATGCAGTGGCTGCGTCCAGAAGCGCGGCCGATTTCGCTTTGGAAACTGTGGTCGCCGTTCCTGCTGATTTCCCTGCCCGCCATGTTTGTTACGGGCAGCCTCGCTTTGCTGTTCGAGACCCTGCCGGTTTTGCGCGGCGGCGTCGGCAACGTGATTTATTTCTTTGTCTGGACCGCCGGAATTGCCGCCGGAGCGCAGAGCAGTTTGGACGACCCAGCGGGAATTCGCATTCTTGAGATCAGTACGCGCCAGGCGTTGGAGAAAATGAATCCGGGCAGCGGAAAAAATTCCGGCTTCAGCTTGACGATTGGCGGCGAACACGCGTCTCGAACGTTTTTGTGGAACGGCATTGAATGGACGCTGCACATCGTGGCATGGCGCCTCCTGTGGGTGGCAGTGGGCTTCGGAGTGGCGCTGCTGGCGTCGGTCTTCTTCCATCGCTTCGATCCGGCGCGCGAAAGCATGCGAGAGAAAAAATCAAAAGAAAACCGAAACGCGGCCGTGGGCGATCCTTTGCTAGCGGTCGAGCCGGGGCAGCCGAAGCCCGGGTACGCGACGTTGACTCCTCCCGTTCAGCGTGGGCACAGCCGGTACGCCAGGCTGGTGCTCTCTGAACTTTCGCTGATGGTCAAGGGGCTGCGCTGGTGGTGGTACGCGGTGGCTGCGGGTCTTCTGGTGGCGGAGTTCGTGTCGCCCACACCGCAGGCCCGCGAAGGCGTGCTGCTCGCGGCCTGGATCTGGCCAATCCTGCTGTGGTCGCAGATGGGTTGCCGCGAGTCGCGTTACGCTACGCAGTCCTTGATTTTTTCGGCGGAGCGTGTGCTCTATCGGCAATTGGCCGCGTTATGGACCGCGGGGGTTCTGGTCGCACTGGTGACTGGCGCGGGTACGGGGCTACGGCTGCTGGCCAGTTCGGACTGGCAGGCGATGGCGGCCTGGTTCGCGGGCGCGTTGTTCATCCCGAGTTTGGCGCTCGCGCTTGGAGTGTGGAGCGGTTCCAGCAAGCTCTTCGAGGCTTTTTACACGGTCTGGTGGTATGTGGGGCCGCTGCACCAACTTCCGTCGCTCGACTTCGCCGGTGGATCCCGCGCCTCGAGGTCGCCCGGCTTGTATTTGATTCTGGCTGCGAGTCTGCTGCTAGCGTCGTGTCTGGGGAGGCGACGGCAGGTTGCGTATGGGTGAAGCCGACCTCGGTACGGCTACGAATTCAAACGGCCGCGGATCGATAACGCCGTTGCGGCTCGGGGAAGAGTTGTTTCCGGCGTTATACTCAGACTTCACCTCTCAGGTGCAGGAGACAAAGATGAAGCTCTACCGGTGGATTTGGACGCTGACTCTTGTGAGCGCGGTGGCCGCAGCCAGCGCGGTCTGCTTTGGCCAGGCGGCTGCAACGACGAAAGAAATTTATAACGAAAAGGCCGATGCGCGCGCCGAAATCAAAGAGGCTTTGAAGAAGGCCAGAGCGGAACACAAGCGCGTCATTCTGGTGTTTGGAGCAAACTGGTGCTTCGACTGCCACGCGCTGGATACCGCATTTCATCGTTCCGATCTGGCGCCGATACTCGCTGCCAACTATGAAGTTGTGCACGTGGATATCGGACGGGGAGAGAAAAATCAGGACCTGATGACGAAGTACGAGGTACCGATGAAGCGTGGCATTCCCGGGCTGGCCGTGCTCGACGCCGATGGGAAACTGGTTTACAGCCAGAAGAACGGCGAATTCGAGAATGCGCGAGCGCTTGCCCCGGAAGATTTTCTGGCATTCCTGAACAAGTGGAAACCCGGAGCGCAGAGCCAGTGAAGCGGGTCATCCGACAAAAAAAGGCGCGGCTTGCGCCGCGCCCCAGGAGAGAGAACAGCTCTGCTTAGTCGTTTACCAGTCAACCCACCGCCAGTTAGTTCACCACCAGCTTGTTCTCAACGCTGAACGCGCCCGGTACGGAACCCGCCCGCATCCCGGCGATGGTCTTGTCCATCGTGCTCTGAACGGTTCCGTAGAGCGTCACGTGCCCGTTGTCCACCACGATGCGGATCGGATCCACCGGGTCGCTCGCGTAGCGGCCAAGCACCGAGTCGCGATAAATAGCGCGAGCCATGCGCGCCCGCAGTGAATCGTCAAACAGAGACACCGGCAGCACGTTCACTCCGTTCACCACGTCCTTGACGCCGGGCGTACGCGCCACGATGGCGAGCGCCGAGTCCTTAGCCACATCGTTCACGGTATCGCCGTTAAGGGTGACGGCGCCGTCTTTCACGGAGAGCGCGAGATAATTGAACGCGTTGTCGTAATGTCCGACGCGGTCATAGGCCAGCTTCCTGGCCAGTTTCCGCTGGAGCTGGCCATCGGGCACGGCTTCTCCCGCGACCGCAATGTCATTGCGAACTCCGCTGACATTTGCAAGCTTCCCGATTTTCTTCGCGGCGTCGAGCTTGTCCTGGTAAAGGCCGACGGTGCCGGTCAGAGTCACGATGCCATCTTCAACGCTCGAGCTCACGCTCTGCAGTTGCTTCGCGTTATGAATCTTCTGGCTGACCGTCTGCTGAATCTGCTGATCGTACCGGCCGGTTGAGGCCATTGCAGTCATGCTCAGCAGGACGAGCAACGCCACCGTAACCGCAAATCCTTGTTTCTTCATGGTTGCCATCCTTACTGGAATTCCGGTTTCCCCACATTATTAACCGGTTAGTTAAATAGATGCGCGGTGGGCCAGAGGGGATGTTCCTAGAGAGCGCTTTTACAAACTATTACAAGCTGACTGAGGTGAGTTATGACCGTTCTTCTCGAAACAAGAAAGAGGTAAAATGCCCAATATATGACCACTGACGAACGGTTGGATCGGCTAACCGAGAGACACGGGGCTTTGGCGGAAAGTCTGCAACTGCTCACGGCGGACGTGCAAAGCATGGCAACAAGACAGGGCGCTTTGGCTGAGAGTTTACAACTGCTCACGGCAGACGTGCAGAGTTTGGCGCAGTCGGTGAAAGAGCACGACAAAATCCTCCGCGGGCACGCCAGTCTTATTGGCGACCTAGTGAGGATTGCCGCAGGACACGAACAGCGCATGCAGCGACTGGAAGGCCACCCAGGCTGAACAGTGGCATGCTCGCGGCCCGTTGACAGTTGTTCGTCATAACGACTAATCTCGGGCCATGCGCCATGGTTTGCAAGAGGAACTCAAACAAAAGGTCCGATTCACCAGCCGGGAACAGGAAGCCTATCTCTCCGTGTTGCGTACGGCTGACGCGCTCCAGACGCAGGTCGAGTGCCAACTCAAGAAATTCGGACTGACCGGCACGCAGTACAACGCGCTGCGCATCTTGCGCGGCGCTGGGCCGGAGGGCTTGCCCTGCCGCGAGATCGGCGAGCGCATGATCACGCGCGATCCCGACATTACGCGCCTGCTCAATCGCCTGGAAGATCGCGGCTTCGTCGAGCGCACCCGCGCCAGGCACGATCGCCGCGTCATCTATGGAAGGATCACCGCTGCGGGGCGGAACCTTCTGCGCGAAATGGATTCGCCGATCGAGAAGTACAGCCGTGACATGCTGCGGCATGTCGGACAAGACAGATTGAAGCAGTTGATTGAGTTGCTGGAGTTGGTGCGGAGCGGAAAGGCTTTTCACCGCCGAGACGCCGAGAGCGCCGAGTAAAAGCTCTCCGCAGCTATCTCTTCCGCTTTGCAACTTTCTTCTTTGACGATGCGGCTTTCTTCCTGGCGGCAGCCTGGTTGGAAAACACGCGCGCAAAGATCTTATCGATGTTCTTGAGTTGCCGCCTCAGATCGAAAGCGTGCTCGATCTTCGCTCGCGGCACTCGTCCGCAAATCTCGGGATCGTTCAAAATCAGTTCGTGGAAGTCGAGATTCTCTTTCCACGCGCGCATGGCGTGACTTTGCACCAGTCGATATGCGTCCTCGCGAGAAACGCCGCTTTCAACCAGGTCGAGCAATAACTGTCCGCTGAAGACGAGGCCGCGCGTGCTCTCAAGATTCGCCATCATGCGCTCGGGATAGACGAACATGGTTTCGATCAGGTTGGCTGTCTTGTTCAGCAGGTAGTCGGCGAGCGTGGTCGAGTCGGGGATGATGATGCGCTCGGCCGAGGAGTGCGAGATATCGCGCTCGTGCCACAACGCGACATTCTCGAATCCGGCCTGCGCGTTCGACCGCACCACGCGCGACAGCCCGCTGATCTGTTCGCAGGTGACAGGGTTGCGCTTGTGCGGCATGGCCGACGAGCCCTTCTGCTTTTCGCTGAAGTATTCTTCGGCCTCGCGGACTTCGGTGCGCTGCAGGTGGCGGATTTCGGTTGCGATCTTGTCGAGCGTCGAAGCGATCGTGGCCAGCGTTGCCAGATAATGGGCATGGCGGTCGCGCTGAATCACCTGCGACGACACTGCGGCCGCCTTCAATCCCAGGCGCGCGCACATTTTCTCTTCGAGTTCGGGCGTGAGGTGGGCAAACGTTCCTACCGCGCCCGAGAACTTGCCCACACGCAGATCCTCGGCGGCGGCCTTGAAGCGGGCGAGGTTGCGCTCGGTCTCCGAATACCAGTTGGCGATTTTGAAGCCGAAAGTGATGGGCTCGGCGTGGACGCCGTGGGTCCGCCCGATCATCGGAGTGTCCTTGAACTCGAAAGCGCGCCGTTCGAGCACTTCGGCGAGACGCTCCAGGCCGCCGGCGATCAGCGACGAGGCTTGCTGGATGAGCAACGCCTGCGCCGTATCGACCACATCGTTCGAGGTGAGGCCGTAGTGAAACCAGCGGGCGTGCGGACCAACGATTTCGGCCACCGCGGTGGTGAAGGCGATGACGTCGTGTTTGACCTCGGCTTCAATCTGGAAGATGCGGTCAACGTTGAAGTTGGCGCGTGCGCGGATCGCCCGGGCGGCATCTTTCGGCACGATGCCGGCGGCGGCGAGGGTTTCGGTCGCGGCGACTTCGACGGCGAGCCAGGTGCGGAAGCGGTTTTCGTCGCTCCAAATGCGAGCCATCTCGGGCCGGGTATAGCGTGGGATCACGGCGCTGTCTCCTGTGGGGGAACTGGGGATTGTAAATCAGGCGGGCGGGTGCGTGCACCGGAGGTCAGAGGTAAGAGGTCAGAGGTCAGAGGTCAGATTGCAGAGGTGGAATCAGAATTGCATGTGCCAGACTGCAGAAGTGGAAGACTAGTGGGTTTACCTCTGCAATCTGACCTCGAACCTCCGACCTCCGTTTTACTCCACCGTGTGCTTCGCGGTGTAGCCTTCTCGCGTGTAAACGATGACCTTCAGTTCTTTGCCCTTTTGGTCGCGAATTTTCAGCGGACCACCGTCCGGCGCCTGGAGTTCGACTTTCAGCTTGCGATAGGTGCCGTCCAACTTGGTGTTGGTGGGGTGGTAACTGATGTTGTACTGGTTGCGGATGTCGGCCGCGATGTCGTGGAAAAGCTCGGGCAGTTCGCCTTGGAAGCGCGGGAAGTACGCGCGTCCGCCGGTCAGGTGAGCGAAGGTGTTAAGCTGATTGTCGGCTTGCAGCCAATCGATTTGCTGAATCCCCCCCGCGCGCCCGTGCGACTCCATATATTCCCGCCACTGCCATCCGATGCTGATCGCATAGATGGTCACGTCTTTGGTGGACTTGATCTTCTTTACGATCTGATCCAGAGTCAGCCTGCTGAAGGTGTCGCGTCCCGAAGAAACCAGAATCACGTACTTCTTGCCCTCGATGCGATCGGTCCGGTCGAGCGTATCGAAGAGCGCGTCGAAGAGGTTGCGCTCCGAAAATCCGGGGATGCGCAGCATATTCAGTGCGCCCATGATGGCGCGCTTATCCTGCGTGAAGTCCACCAGGATCTGTGGCTTCATGTCATAGGAAACCACGGCAATCCAATCGTCCTTCTTCAGCCCGCTGGCGAAGGTGTAGGAAGCATTCAGCGCGTCATACATGTAACTCAGGTTGGTGGCGGCATACTCGACCAGCAGAACTGCGGTGATCGGAGCCTCGGTCTGATTGAAGGTCGCAATCTGCTGGGGTGCGCCATCTTCAAAAATCTTGAAATTCTCCTTTTTCAGCCCTGGGATGGTCTGGCCGTCCTTGGTGGTCACCAGCACATCCAGGTTCACAACCGGCACATTGACCCGGATCGAATAGTCGGGCATGTTCTCAATCTTCTTCGGCTTTTCAAGGGCCGGAGGCGGCGGTTCTTCCTTCTTCTTGGGGATCACATACGGTCCGACGTCGTTTTGCGGTCCGCCGGCTTCGGGCGGAGCTTCCTGCTGGTTCGGATTCGCCGAAGGCTGCTGCGAGGTATCTTGCGCCTGCGCCGGGAAGGTCGCAGCAAGCATCCAGAAAAGAACAAACATCAGTAGGATCACAGGCTTACGGGAAGCCGGCGGCACCTGGTTCTGCCCGCCAAATACGCTAAAAAACATAGGGAAGTCCTCGAAAACTCCTGTGCTAGTATAGATGCAAGAACTCTGCGGGTGGGATATTTTGCGGGCCTAAGAGTGCCGCCTCTCCTGGCAAAACTTTCGGATAGCACGCGGAGTCTAAGCAAGTAGCCAGGTCATTTTTGTGACCTCCGGGGCTATTCATGAGAAAAGCCGCACGCTCACTCGCCGCCCTTTTGTGTATCTCGTTCTCGGTCTGGGTTGCAGGACAAGACAGGCCAGCGCCTGCCGTCGTTCCTCCTGCCGCCATTGCGCCTGCGATCATGCCGCTCGATCAGATCCACGAAGGCATGAAAGGGACCGCCCTGACCGTGTTTCAGGGCGTGAAACCCGAATCCATGGACGTGGAAGTTCTGGGCGTGATGCGCAACGTGAACGGCCCCAAGGGCGACGTTATCCTGGTCCGTCTGCATGGTATCAAGCCCGAATATACCGGCGTGGCTGCCGGCATGAGCGGGAGCCCGGTTTATTTCGACGGCAAACTGGCGGGCGCGCTCGCCTTCCGCATCGGCGAGTTCTCGAAGGAACCGATCGCGGGCGTGACGCCGATCGAGGAGATGCTGGAGATCAATGCGCTCGATCATAGTCCGGCAAGAGGTCCGGCAAGAGGCCCGGCGCCGGCGGCGCTGCGCGCCAGTCTTTCGGACGACAATGCCTCGGAGCAGAACGCAACCACGCAAACCGCGAGCCCCGGCGAAGGCGCGACGCTCCCGTCCCAGAATTACGGCAACTATCTGAAGCCCATCGAAACGCCTCTCGTGTTCAACGGTTTTTCCGACGAGACCTTGCAGCGCTACGGATCGCAATTCGCCGCGGCGGGCATCGTCCCGGTGATGGGCATTGGTTCCGCGAGCGATCGCAAGCAGCCGGAACCGATCGAAGCGGGATCCGCCGTCAGCGCTGTGCTGGTTCGTGGCGATATGGATATTGCCGCCACCTGCACCGTGACTTACGTCGATCCGCAGCGCTTGCTTGCCTGCGGACATCCGCTCTTGCAGTTTGGCGAAGTGGACCTGCCGATGACGAAGGCCAGGGTGCTGGCTACGCTGCCTTCGCCGCTGAATGGGTTCAAGATCGTCAACACGACCGAGACGGTCGGCGCGTTCGTGCAGGACCGCCAGAACGGCATTATGGGCGTGCTGGGGCGCGAGTCGAAGATGATTCCGGTGACCGTGGCCCTGCATAGCGGAGCGGCCACAAAAGAATTCCATTACGAAGTTCTCAACAACGCGCGGCTCAGCCCGCTGGCCATGATGGCCACCGTCTTCAACGCGCTGCACGGCACCAACGAATACGGCGAGGACATTACTTACCGTATGAAGGGCGTGCTCAGCGTAAAGGGATACCCCGACGTCACGCTGCGAAACATGTTTGCCCCGCAAGATAACGGACAACCCGCGGCGGCTTTGGCGGCTGCCACCATCGGCGAGCGCTTTGGACGCATCTATAGCAATGCCTTCGACGCTCCCGACGTTCAGGGCGTGAAGCTCGATTTCGATCTGGTGCGCGAACGCCGCTCGGCTCGACTGGAAGCTGCGCGCACGGATATGACGGAAGCTCGTCCCGGCGACCCGATTATGGTTGAGACCGTGATTCGTCCCTATCGCGGCGAACGGCTGGTGCGCCAGGTTGCCATACGGATTCCGACCTCCACTGGGAAGGGAACGCTGCGCATCCTGGTCAGCGACGGAGACACTCTCGACCGCATGCACCGCGGCACGCCCATGATGAATCGTGGTCTGGGCCTGGCTCCGACGATCGCATTGCTGAACAAAGAGCGCGCCAACGATCGCGTGTATGTTTCGCTACTCGGGTCCGATCCCGAAGCCATGGTCGCCGACAAAGTGATGCCGACGCTGCCGCTCTCCGTCATGAACGTCATGGACAACATGCGCGGCACGCAGGACATGATCGTGCTCGGTGAATCGTCGGTCAGCGAAGCTTCCACCGATCCGCTCGACTATGTCGTCTCCGGCGCGCAGATGCTGACGATTAACATCAAGTAGCTGGCGCTTCAGGTGGAGCGACGGGCGTCGCGCCCGTCCGCCGGGCGGGGCGCCCGGCTCTCCACCAACAAGACAATGACGCGATCAGGGTAATGGTTACTAAGAACCGAGGTATGACTTTGGCTCGTAAGACGCTTGCCGCACTATCAGCACTTATTCTTTCCACCGTCGCGCTTTCCGCCGTCGCCCTCGCCGAGGGCACCCGCACCTGGGAACAATCCAAGTTCGACGAACTGACCAAGGGCACGGCCAAAGGTATCGCCCTGCGCAGTGAGGGCGGCCTCGAACTTGCTCCGGCGTTCAAAGCGCTCGCGACCACGCCCTCGACCTACATCTGGTCAATCGCATCCGATTCCGGAGGCAACATCTACGCCGCCGCCGGATCTCCGGCGCGCGTCTATCGCATCGCGCCCGATGGACAGAGCACGACCATCTTCGAGCCGCAGGAATTGCAGGTGCAGGCTCTGGTGGTCGGCAAGAGCGGCATCGTCTACGCTGCCACCGCGCCCGACGGCAAGGTGTATCGGCTCGAACCTCCGCATCCTGAGCCCGCGAAAGGCGCCAAGGCTGACGCGAAAGCTTGGAGCGCGTCCACTTATTTCGATCCTGGATCCAAGTACATCTGGGACATCGTTCTCGACCATGCCGGCACGCTGTATGTCGCCACCGGCGATCACGGCGAAATTTACAAAGTCAGCCCCAACGGACAGCACTCGCTCTTCTTCAAGAGCGATGAAGTTCACATTCGCGTGCTCGCGCTGGATCCCAAAGGCAACCTGATTGCCGGCTCCGATGGCAGCGGACTGGTCTATCGCATCGCGCCGAATGGCGAAGCGTTCGTTCTCTACAGCGCGCCCAAGAAAGAAATTACCGCGCTCGCCATCGACAGCGCCGGCAATATCTACGCCGCGGCTGCGGGAGAAAAGCATCCCGGATCGGCGATGCCGCAAATGGGCATCATGCTCGCGGCTCCCGCGCAGAATCCGCCCGCACCTGGCGCCAATATCACCATCGCCGCCGCTCCCACCGCGCCTACGATGACGCAGCCCTTTCCCGCTCCCGGCGTTGGCGCCACCGGTGGCTCCGAAATTTATCGCATCGCGCCCGATGGCGCCCCGTCACGCTTGTGGATTTCCCACGAAGATCTCGTCTACGCGCTCGGCTTCGATCAACACGGACGCCTGCTCGCGGGCACCGGCAATCGCGGCCACATTTTCGCCATCAACGGCGTTGACGATTTCACCGATCTGATCAAAGCGAGCGCCACCCAAATCACCGCCTTCGCCGCCGCGCCCGGCGGAGGACTCTACGCCTCCAGCAGCAACCTGGGGAAGATTTTCGTCCTCGGCCCCGGCCCCGAGCCGGAAGGCACGTACGAAAGCGATGTCTTCGACGCGCACATCTTTTCTCTTTGGGGGCGCGCCAGCGTGCGCAGCACCGGAAACATCGAGCTTTATGCGCGCAGCGGCAACGTCGACAATCCCGACCGCAACTGGAGCCCGTGGACGCGTATGGATTTCGCCCTGGCCGGCAGCGCCGAACTCAACGTTCCGCCGGCGCGCTTCGTGCAGTGGAAGGCCGTGCTCCGCGCCGGCAATCCCGCGCCTCGCGTTGACGACGTCTTGCTGAACTACCTGCCCAAGAACGTTGCTCCCGAAATTGACGACATCACGGTGCAGCCCGGATACCGCTATCAGCCGATTCCGCATGTGACGGGCAGCGAGCCGCCGGCTCCCGGGCAGCCGCGCTTCGATCCTCCGCCGCCCGCGGTGCGCGACCGCGATTCGATCGGCATCCGCTGGTCGGCGCATGACGACAACGACGATCAGCTCGTCTACACCGTCTATTACCGCGGTGACGGCGAATCGCGCTGGCTGCTGCTGAAGAACGACCTCACGGATCGCTACTATTCATTCGACGCCAGTCTTCTGCCGGATGGCGGCTACACGGTGAAGGTCATCGCCTCCGATGCGCCCTCGCATTCGCCCGGAGAAGCCCTCTACGCCGAGCGTGTCAGCGCCCGCTTCGAGGTCGATACCACGGCTCCGGTCATCGACAACCTGACGGCCACTTTTGATGGAATCGGACGCAGATCCATGTCCGCTTCCGCGCCCGCGATTCGTTTTCGCCGATCAAGCGGGCCGAGTACTCGCTGGATGGCGGCGACTGGCAGTTCGTCGAGCCGGTCGGCCAGTTGTCGGATTCAAAAACGGAAGACTACGATTTTCGCCTGGCCGTGCCGCAACCCGAAGCTGCGCCGGCTCCGATGGCCGGGAACACCGCAAATGACCACGTCGTCGTGGTCCGCGCCTACGACCGATTCGACAATCTCGCCACCGCAAAAACCGTGCTCCGCGAAAAATGAACTCCAGTACCGTGACCGCGCGATGAGGCCTACGGTGGAGGGACGGGCGTCTCGCCCGTCCAGCCGGGCGGGGACGCCCGGCTCTCCACCGGTAAGTCTACTGCTGCGCGAAGATGATGGACGCATTCTTGTTCGGATTGGGGGTTGTAGTCTCATCCATCATCAGGAAGTCTTGTACTTCGCAGGCAGGATTTGGATTTTGGAGGGAGGAGGAACATCCTAAGCTGTCAAGAACGTAGATCACGTAATTCTGGGCCGACGGAGCAGTCAGCGCGATTGTCCCCACACCGAGGTCGCCGGAACTGGCGCTCAAGGCGTACGTACCGGTCACGGTTGGGGGCCCTGGGTACTGCGTTCCGGAGACGTTGTAGGTTAATGCGCCTGTTGTGGGGGTTGTCTGGATCGTCAGGAGCAAGTTGGCCGCAATCGGAGTGACTGCGGAACTGCCGCTGCCGGTGGTCGCCCCGGCATACGTACCCGGCAACTCCGAATTACTGAAAGACCCGCCCCCTTTTCCTTGCGGATTCATTGTTCCGGTCATGACGGACGAACTGGATTGATCGAGCAGGAATCCGCGGTTTGCTCCACTGGCATAGAGAATAAACGGAAGCGCTGGCTGGACCGGGCTCGAATCCGGATTGCCCAGCATGTTGAAGGTGTAGCGTCCATTGGTGCCACTGGCCGCGTACGTGTACGAAAAGGACGGAGCCGACAACGACGACGGAACCGTAACAATCGTACCGGCGTTATTCTGGTCAAATTGACCCAAGCCCGAAGCCGAGGAGGCCTCGTAGCCAAAGTTCCCGTTGCCATCCGTCGAGCCCAGCGTCAGCGAGACATTCGTCGTCCCAGGGATAACCGTCCCATTCGCCGTCGTCCCGGTCCCCGTCAGAGCGGAGACGGAAGTGCCTTTGAAGGCGGCGTTGTTGTAGGTCAGCGAAGAATCCTGGAGCACCATCGTCCCGGAAACTGCCGGGTGCGTCGCGTCCACGGCATCGGTGGAAATGGCATAGAAAGTCAGCGGATTCGTCTTACTGGCGGCTCCGGAAGAAATAAAGAAATCGAAATGCAAGCGTCGTTGTGCCCGGCGGTTAGCGTCATATGCCAGAGGCCACTGCAGATATTCTCGTCAGCGGAGTACAGCCCCGCAACAGTGCAAGGAGATCCGCACACAGTGCTCGTGCGCACCGTTGTCGTTCACATCCATCTGGCCGCCGACCACCGCACTGCCATTCATCGGCAAGACTCCGACAAACCCAACGCGGTTGCCGCCGGAGTCCACGCCGGTGAAGCCGAACGCGTAAGTCTGGTCGCCAGTGAAAAGGCTGGGCTTGGATGATTCCTGTGCGATACCGGAGCCGGTGCCATTGTTGTCGGATTCGATCATCTGGATGTCGCCTGCGCCGTCGAGAACGACTTGGTACTGACACGGATAAGCTTCCCACTGGGATCCACACTGAGTGACTCCTCCCGGATAGAGCTTTAGCGTGCCTGCATTATTCGAGTTGTTAGGGTCGGCCGAGGTGGGCGTATAGGCGCCCGTGATCGAGATCCCTTGTTGCACGGAAGTTACGGTCAGTACATCTTCCGCTCCCGAGACGATCGCTCCAGTCTTGTCGGTCGTGAAATTTCCCGCCACCATCACGGGGTGTTGGCTGCTGTCATAACCGGAAAACTGGAATGCATAGGTGCTGTTCACGCTCAGGCGGGATGTAACCAGCGAGGCTTTGGCGATTATGCAGTACTTGGGGTTAGGCGTGCAGCCATTCGTATCGAGCGGGGAAAGCGCCAATATCTGAACGCAATTGCCGCTGCAGCTGTCCGCTGGCGTGTACGTGTAGTAGGCCAAGCCGGACACATTCGAATCCTGATGAAAGTTCGCGCACTGCACTCCGTTCGCGGTGCAGGTCCAGGTAAAGGTTTGAGGCGCATCGTCAGGGGCGGCTACGGCGGTAAATTGCTGGGTCAGACCGCTGCCCACGCTCAGCGTCGCTGGCGCTACGTCGGTGGTGATGTCAACCACGTTCAAGGCGAGCGAGCCCGCTATGGAGGTGTCAGACACCAACGTCGCTGTGGCTGTAACCCCCGAAATTGGCGTTGCCGGGGCCTTGTAGGTTGCGGTCGCCGGGGTCGGCGCCGGTGTGACTGGCGTGAGCGTACCGCATGGATTTGGCGTGCCGGTGCAGCCAGTGCCGCTCAGGCTCCAGGTAACGGCCGTATTCGTCGAGTTCGATACTGTAGCCGTAAACGTCAGAGACTGAGTCGGGTAAATCGCGAGGGGGCTAACGTCGCCGGTAGTAATGCTAACGGATGGTGTCGGGGGAACCACACCGTTGCCACCCTTCGCGCAACCGCTGGCCAGCGCCAGACTCAGCAAAGCCACCGCAAACAGACAATTGTTTTTCATGATCAGCTCTCTTTGAACCCAGCAGTAGGAAATTCGTTGCCCGAACGCACAACTACCTCTGAGACTCATCCCCAGTTTAGAGCAGCCATAAGGCCAATTGGTTATTTAAATCAGCAGGTTACAAATCTACCTGAATCCAAGGCACTTTGTCGCGCCGGAAGAGGGTTCGAAGCGGAAGGCAACTGTGTCGCCTGCGCAAGGAATTGCAACATCCGAAGAAGTTCTCAGTTCCCAGTTTTCCGGGGGAATGAGCCAGCTCTTTTCTGAGAACTGAGACCTGAGGATCGGGAACTGATTCCACAGCGGTGCGCTTGGCAGCTTCCATCAGCGGACGCAGCTCAGCGGCGGTGATGCCCGAGCGTGCCTCCGGAGAAGCCGTCAATGTAGGCGGAGTTGATGCCCACGACTTCGCCGCGCAGGTTCAGCACCGGGCCGCCACTGCCGCCACGCGCCGTGGGCGCGTCATAGATCAGCTTGTCGCCGGTTACATCGCCGATGTGCCCGAACGTCGCCGAAGGCCGGATCAGCGATAGCGCCGCCAACTCGCCCGCGGTGTCGGCGTCATCCGGATGCGACGAAAGCCGGTCATACACGACGGCGGGAGACTTTGCCACCATGCCCGTCACTCCCATGGGATAGGCCAGCACGCTTACCGACTCGCCCACATGCGGCGGCGTCTGGGACAGAGTCAAGGGGCGAAGATTGTTGGTGAAGGCGGTGGCTTCGAGGCGCAGCACGGCGAGATCTCCATGCTCGGCCACGACCGCCGTCTCCAGTTTCACCGGAAGCGGCGAGCCCGGGAAATATGCCTCCAGCTTTTCCAGCACTGGCGTTCCGCCCCGCCGCAATGCCACTGCGACTTCCCGGTCGCCGTACCAGGGCTCGGCGACGTGGCGATTGGTGGCCAGGAGGCCCGGCGCAACTACAAACCCCGTTCCCGCCACGCGAGCGCGAAAACTCTGCCCATGGCCGGACACGTGATAGATCCCGTAAATGTAAGCGACCGATTCCCGGGCGTCGTCCACCGCCGCTGGCGAAAACGATTGCTGCCGTTCCAGATCCGCCACTTGGCGCGAGAACTGGTGCACCTGCTGCTCGAGGCCGGCAGTTTCCGGTGGGGCGTAGTAGTGCGCCATCACTGCGGCGCCCAGCAGCGCCAGCACGCCCAGCAGCGCCCTGCACAAACCGTTGCCAGGTCTCAACCAACTCGCTTTCCCGCACGATCGGAATTGAACATGAGCCGTCAGGCCCGGCGAGGAGGGAGATTCCCGGGTAGCAGGCACTATCGTGACGCATTCGGGCCCAGGCGTGTAGGGTACAGAAGTCCGGCGGAACGCGACCAAAGGTAACAGCCAGTACCCAGTGCTCAGTCGTTAACGGTTGCAGGGTATTTAGTTCTTCGCGCGTTGGCTCTTAGCTACTGCTCGACTCCCAGGCGCTTTGACATTTCTTCGTAGAGGAAGCCTTCGCCGGGACGATAGGGCTGGACCCATTCTCCATCAATCACAAACTGCGGGACGGCGCGCTTGCCGGTGTGCTTCACGACCTCGTCGGCAGCTCCCGGAGTGGTCTCGATGTTGATGTCGGTGTACGGCAGCTTGTGCTGATCGAGGAAGCGCTTGGCCTCGCGGCAATCCGGACACCAGGGGACGGAGTAAACGGTGATTTGCATGAGGCCGGGTTCTTAGTTTCGATGGGTTAAGAGCTTGGTGTCAAACGCGTTCCAGTTCGCGCACCGTGCGTTCGTTCTCGATATTGCCGGTGTTCAGCGTCGTGGCCGGTTCAAAAAGCAGAAGCCAGCATTCATCGTCCGCCACCGGACGGTGCTCCACTCCGCGCGGCACTACGATGAACTCGCCCTCTTCGATCCACTCTTCATTGGTCTGGCCATGGCGGTCGCGGAAATCCATGCGGAAGCGGCCCTTCACCACCAGGAACATCTCGTCTTCGTGCTCGTGATGGTGAAACACGAACTCGCCTTTGAGCTTGTCAAGCTTCACATATTGGCCATTGAGTTCGGCGGCGACGTAGGGCTTCCAGTATTCGGTGATTTTGGCAAATTTTTCGGCGATGTTGACTTTGGACATGGGCACCTCGGTGCGGCTTCTATGCCGCGAGTTCGTGCGAGTTTTGATTGCGTCTGAACGACAAAGTCGCAGGGAATCAGGCCTCTGACGACGGAAAAAGCTGCCGAGCTGCGCTCGGCTTGGACGGGCGGGACGCCCGTCCCTCCACTAGCAAAAAAGCCGCCCGCTTGCGCTGACGGCTGAATGCTGACTACGGCTCGCTAGAATCCCGCCGTCCCGGCGTTCGGGTGTCCACCGCGCAGCATCACCCGCACGCCGCGTTTGGTATTGACGCGAGTGGTCGTCGTCCAATCCACTTCGTCGGTGCTGATCACGCCGTTCCCGCCACTGGCCAGTTCGTAGCTGATGCGGCCTTCCTGATAGGTGTAATTGCCCACCTCCAGAACCATGCCCGACTTCAGAACAAACACGGGCACTCCGGGAGCCGCGCCGCCGCCGCCGCCCACCGCATCCTTCGAAATGTAGCTGGCGTAGGTGAGCTGCGGAATTTCCTCGGCCATCGGTTGTTCGCTGGCTGTGACATGGCGCACGGCTAGCTGAGGAACGGCATTGTTATCCCTTGGCACATAGGCCGAACCTTGATAATACGAGTCGTTCTGCGGGCGCGGACCGCCGAAGAAATGCCAGTCGGGGCCGTTGGTCGCCTGAACCTGCGGAATTTGCACATCATCCATCAGGCGCAGCGTGAGCATGCTCTCGCCCTTCAGCGTGGGACGCGGCCCACGCGCGGGCAACATGATTACCTTCCACGGCCAGAGCGGCGGCAGCATCCATTCGACGACGTCGCGCTTGGCGTGCCCTTTGCCGCGGATGTCGCCTTCTTTATCGACCTTGTAGCCGCGGGTCGCGATCACCTTCGCATCCAAAGGCATATCGCCGTTCGGCAACCCGATGCGATCGAACATCAGCTTCATGTAGCCCTTGCCCCAGAAATGCCCGGGATCCTGGGCCGACTCGAGATGTCCGACGAGATAGCTGCCGCGCGGAAATGTCTGCTGGCCGAATTCCGTCACCGAGTGCAGATGACAGAGCACGGGATCGCCGACGGCGACGGTCGCAGAAGAAAAGTTCGGTTCATTCATGGTGCACTTCAGAAGAGTACCGGCGGGCAGGACCATTTCCCGCGCACTGGCACTCGTTGTTAGGCTAAGAACGGTCAGGCTTAGAACGGTTAAAGCCAGAAGGGACACTACTAGTACTGCATACGAGCTGGACTTCATAACGTCACCTCGGTCTCACGCCCCAGGATTCTTGGTACGTATTGCCAAGCTACCGCGTTGAGCCAGCCCCGATGCAGAGGAGTTGAACACAAGTCTAACCTGTGGTCAATTGACCTTTTTGAATCAAAGTGTGTCTTTTTTGCAACTGGGGACTTCACTGCTTAGTTGTCCGCGCTGGCTTGCGTCGTTCGGCAGTTTGTGGACCATTTACTTCTAAGGTACTAACCAACTAGTACGGGGGGGGGTACCCCCCCTCCCCCCTCGCTATTGGAATCATATGGTTAGGCGGAAATTCCCGCAAAATCTTTGAGTTTAAAGGACTTGCGGGTAAAATATTTAAGAATCAATAACTTAGCTTGTCAAAGAGCGCTGAAAATGGTTTTGGGGCAGCTTCGAGGCCGTCTTGGGAGACGGTTGCGCCTCGGCACTGCCCCATCAAGAGACGATTGTCGCATGGAGCCGGGTGGGAGTCTGTGATGGTGCTCACTGGGCGATTGTGATGAAAAATAGGGAAAAATACTGCTATAACCCAAGCATAGCTTGGGTTATTATGACTGCGTGGGTTCCCTTAGGTTTGATGGCGTTCTATTTGTCGCCTATTCGAACGATCATCCGCCGCGTCATGTTCACGGCTTCGCTGGTGAGACAGAAGCGATCATTGATCTTCGGTTGGACGGGGCCGTTGCATTAGCGGGACGGAACGCGATCCGGGCCGCCAATGCTAAGCGGTCCGATGTGAATAAGATTTTGAGCGCTGCGGCCCTGCATTTTGAGGAACTCGTACAGCTGTGGGAGGAAATACATGGCCAGAAATAAGATCGCCCAATATAGGATCGTGGCTACCAATGCCGAGATCGATCGCGCAATCGAGCGCGCCAAGAAAGTGCGTCGCGGGCCGCTTGTGACCGAGGTGGAATACAAGGCCGGACCGGAATTGGACCTGCTCATCCTCAAGCTAAGCGATGGCCACCGGCACGTGATTCCACGGGAAGAGTTGCAAGGGCTGCAATCGGCGACGAAAGAGCAGATTGCGCGGGTGGAAATTCTCGGTGGTGGAACCGGGCTCCATTGGCCGGCTCTCGACGTTGACCTTTACGTTCCCGGCTTGCTTCGGGGCGTCTATGGCAACAAAAAGTGGATGGCGGAGATCGGGCGCAGCGGAGGGTCGGTTAGGAGCGCTACCAAGAAGAGGGCGGCTCGGGTGAATGGGTTGAAGGGCGGAAGGCCGCGGCGGAAGGAAGTCGCGGCGGGCGATTAGCGAGATGGACTCGATGAACCCACACATTCGCAAAAAGCGCGAATGTGTGGGGCAACCGGCCGATTGGAATTGCATTCAGGATGGTAACAGCTAATCCACAGAACCCACGCGCACACGTAGAGTTCGCGGTATAAAGAAATACGTCAAAAGGGCCCCGACCATTAAAATCCCCGCAATGATATACAAGGCGGCAGACGAGTCCGACGAAAAATGTCTCGCCCAAATTGGGATGTTGGGTCCAACATATCCACCTAAATTACCCACCGAGTTCACGATGCCAATCCCGGCTGCAGCAGCGGTCCCGGCCAAAAATGCGGACGGCAACGGCCAGAACAATGGCATAGACCCAATCACGCCAAGCGTGCCCAAGGACAGGAAAATGATTGCCAACACTGGGTTCGACGCAAAAACTCCGCTGAGAATTAGACCGACGGCTCCCGCCACAACATTTGCCACATAGTGCAGCCGCCGCTCTCCGGTTTTGTCCGAGTGATTGCTCAGGAGAATCATCCCGATAACAGCCACTCCATACGGTATCGCGGTAATCAGGCCAACTCGAAGATAACCTTTCAAGCCAAAGGCCTTCACAATCGTCGGCAGCCAGAATGCAATGCCGTACAAGCCGATCATCAAAGTGAAATAGATGCCGCACAGCACCCAGACTTTGCCGCTGGTGAAGGCATCCACCAGTTTGTGCTCGGTTTTATGCTTGTCTTCAGCTTCGAGATTATGCGCAAGCGATGCCTTTTCCTCAGGCGTAAGCCATTTCGCTTCTGCAATGCTGCTGTCGAGATAAAAAATCACCCAAAAACCAACGAGAATCGAAGGGATGCCTTCTGACAGAAAAAGCCACTGCCAGCCCGCCAACTTCATGGCGCCGGAAAGCGCATCCATAATCCAGCCGGATATGGGATTGCCGACTACCCCCGATACGGCGATCGCTGCCACAAACCAGGCGGTTCGTGTGGACCGGAGCCTTGAGGGGTACCACAAGGTCAGATAATAAATCACCCCCGGGAAGAAACCAGCTTCGGCCAAGCCCAGCAGAAAGCGCATGGCATAAAAAGACCACTCTCCTTTTACGAAGATCATGCACGCAGATATGATGCCCCAGGAAATCATGATCCTGGCAATCCACATGCGCGCGCCGAATTTCTTCAGCAGCACATTGCTGGGAACTTCGAAAAAGAAATAGCCGATAAAGAAAATACCGGCGCCGGTAGCGAATGCGGCATCGCTCAGCGAGAGATCTTTCAGCATCTGCAGCTTCGCAAATCCCACGTTGACCCGATCGAGATACGCCAAGATGTAGCAAAAGAAAAGGAAAGGCACGATGCGCATGTCAACCTTGCGATACGTTTTCGCCTCAAAACCCTCGGCGCGCGTCATAGCTTTCAAGCCTCCTTATTCTTGAGTTTTCCAACGGAGTTCGCGATCTGGAACTCTACCCCCAATTTTCATCGCAAATCGTCAAACTCGGGGCCAATCTTACCACTGTCATCCACTACTTGGTGGCATCCGTCTCGATTCCGGTTAGAGTAGAATGATCCGGCCCTGGCCGGAATCTCTCGATTCTGGCCAGGCGGGAAGGTCCTTGGAAAATGCCCGCCAAACGGGCCTCTCTGCTCACCGAATCGCGCCGGGTTTTTGGCCAGGGGGCTGGCCGGAGGAAAACTCCGTTTCGCGTCGGCCTGTACGCGCGCGTGTCCACCCACGACCAGCAGACGCTGCCGATGCAAAATCGTGCCCTGCGCGAGTACGCTGCACGGCGGAGTTGGAGAGTCGGGATGCAGGTAAAAGAGGTTGGCTCCGGCGGGGCACAATGCGAAGCTCGCGAGAAACTGCTGGAAGCCGCGCGCCGCCGGGAGATCGACGCCGTGCTGGTGTGGCGGCTGGATCGATGGGGCCGCTCGGTCACCGACCTGCTCAGCACGTTGCAGGAACTGGAGCATCTGGGCGTCGGTTTCGTCTCGCTGACCGAAGCGCTGGACCTGACCACGCCTGCCGGTCGGGCCATGGCCGGGCTGCTAGCCGTGTTTGCGGAGTTTGAGCGCGAGATCTTGCGTGAGCGGGTGCGCGCTGGTTTGGCTCATGCCCGGCAGAATGGCAAAAGCCTGGGCCGGCCCATCACCGCCGCGTTGCATGCCGGTCAGGTCCGCCAACTACGCCGCTCCGGATTCAGCAAATCGGCCATCGCCCGCCGCCTGCACATCGGCCGCACCTCGGTGCGCCGTATCCTGGCAGCTCCGTCCGCACAGAAATAGCTCCCCCACTCCTTTACTTGTACTTGTATTAGTTTGAGCTCGACCTTGCGGACAGGGCTGGCAAGACTCCACGTATTGGACACAGACTGGTATCCAAATTGGGGGATTTTGAGTGTAAACGGGATTTATCGCCAACTGACGCCGAGCAATCGGAGGTGTGACCGACATCACTGAAATGGCTTAGTGCCGAGCCGAAAATCCCCTCCAGAGGTCCTTGGCCTTGGTGAAGGATGTCCTCTATGAATCGTCGCGAACTCCTGAAATTATCGTTGCTGACTTGCGGAGCGGCCCTAACCAGTTCGGCGCAAGGCTCGGGATCTCCCAGCCCACTTCCGGCGGATGATAACGCGTCTGCATCGCCAGTGCTGGAAACAAGTCTAGGTAAGCTCCGAGGAGCTTTTGCCAATGGCGTGTATTCCTTCAAGGGCGTTCATTATGGGGCTTCGACAGAAGGTGCGAGGCGATTCCAGCCGCCATTGCCGCCAAAACCATGGACTGGCGTTCGCGACGCGCTCGAACTCGGACCACCTGCGCCACAGTACGACGGTCTTTTAGACATGGGCCTCGCAGATGAGTACGCACCGCTGTTCCAGTTTGTCGGTCCTGGAACCATGAGCGAAGACTGCCTCGTGCTCAACATCTGGACGCCAACTCTGCGCTTAGGAGGCAAAAGGCCTGTGATGGTCTGGCTGCACGGAGGATCGTTCGTGGTTGGCTCTGATGGCGTTCCTATGTATGACGGGACCAATCTCTCAGCCAAGCATGACGTGGTTGTGGTTGGTGTAAATCACCGGCTTAATGCGTTCGGCCATCTATACCTGGGCAAAAAGGGCGGGGAGAGATACGCCGACTCGGGCAACGTGGGGATGCTCGACATCATTCTGGCGTTGCAGTGGGTGCGCGACAACATCGCCCAGTTCGGCGGCGATCCCGGGAATGTGACCATCTTTGGCGAATCCGGTGGAGGATGGAAAGTCAGTGTGATGATGGCGATGCCTGCTGCCCAGGGACTCTTTCACAAAGCCATTGTAGAGAGTGGCCCCGAGTTGCGCGTGAGCTCCGCGCAGGAAGCCGAGGCACTTTCGAAGAAGTTTCTGGACCTACTGCATGTGACGCCGGACCGGCTCGATGATCTCTTAAGGATTCCCATGGAACAATACATCGCTGCTCTGCACTCAATGGGGCCAGATGTTTTCAGTTGGGGTCCGGTCGTTGATGGCCGCTCGCTGCCCAGAAATCCCTTTGATCCCGATGCACCAGCGATTACGGCGGACGTGCCACTGCTGATCGGCACGACAGCTAGCGAAACCACGGTCCTGGTCGGCGCCGCCGATCCCCGGTCTTTTTCCCTGAACGAGGCTGACATGCGGGAACGATTGAAGAAGTTCCTAGAACTCAGCGACGACCCAAAGCTCGATGCGTTGATCGGCACCTACAAAAGGAACCGCCCGAACGCTACACCGAGCGACATCTATTTTGCGGTGACTACCGACTCCATGATGCGCCTGGACTCAATCACCGAGGCCGAACGCAAGGTCGCCCAGCACGCCGCCTCTGTATTCATGTACATCTTCGCGTGGCCGAGTCCAGTACTCGGCGGCAGGCTGAAAGCCGCGCACGTTGTTGACGTAGCTTTTGTTTTTGACAACGTGGACAAAGCCCCAGAGTGGGTCGGAACCGGGCCCGACCTGCAGCCGCTCGCCGATAGAGTGAGCAGCTCATGGGTCGCGTTTGCCCGCAGTGGCAATCCCAATCATGCTGGTCTGCCTCACTGGCCAGCGTACGACGTTAACACGCGAGCCACTATGACATTCAACAATGACTGCAAGGTGGTGAATGATCCCGGCAAAGAAGAACGGCTGGCCATGGCCGCCCTGCATCGGACGTAGCCAAATCGAGCACGCATCCAAACGGAGATTTCTCAACTAATGTAACCAGGCGTTCTCGCAAGTTTGCGCCGTTTGTTCGCCCTTTAGCCCAATTACGCTCAAAACCCCCGCTACGGCCTGAGGTAGCGAACCCGTCCGACAGCGTGGCGTGCAAGGTCAAGTCGTGGCTATTACACCTTATTACTCAGTCTTGCCGAAAACTCACGGCGCAAAAAACAAAAGCCGCCAGCTTTCGCTGACGGCTTCAAAACCTGCCGAGCTTTTGCTCGGCTTGGAGGGGCGCGTCCCCACGCAAACCTTGGGCGGGCGAGGGCGCCCGCCCTACACTTGCTTAGTCCCCACGCAAACCTTGGGCGGGCGAGGGCGCCCGCCCTACACTTGCTTAGTCCCCACGCAAACCTTGGGCGGGCGAGGGCGCCCGCCCTACACTTGCTTAGCTTTCGTACAACAGCACGCCTTCGGCTTTTTCTGCGTCTACCGGACGGTAATACAGCTTGTTGGATTCTAAGAAGACCTCGATGAACGCCGGGCGGGTGGTGATCGTGCCCTGGATCAGGGCTTCGGACAGCGGATCTTCGATGTACTTCTGCAAGGCACGGCGCAGCGGACGCGCTCCGTAGCTGCGGTCGGTCAGGGTTTGATTCAGAATCCACTTCTTCGCTTCGTCGGCCACGGTCACCGTGATCGAACGCTGGGCGAGATTTTGGTTCAGTTGGCTGACCATGAGTTCGAGAATCTGGATCAGGTCGGTTTCGCTGAGCGCCAGGAACAGGATGATTTCATCCACGCGGTTCAGGAATTCCGGATTGAAGGTGCGCTTGACCTCGCTCTTCACCAGGTCTTCGACCTTCTCGGAAACCATCTCGTCTTTCGACGACTGGAAGCCCAGGCCCTCGCGCTTCATGAGGTGGCGGGCGCCGATGTTCGAGGTCATGATGATGATCGTGTTCTTGAAATCGACGGTGTTGCCCAAGCCGTCGGTCAATTGGCCGTCTTCAAAAACCTGCAGCAGAATGTTGAAGACATCGGGGTGCGCCTTCTCGATTTCGTCCAGCAGGACGACCGAATATGGCGCGCGCTTGACTCGTTCTGTCAGCTGGCCGCCCTCTTCGTAACCTACGTATCCTGGAGGCGAGCCGATCAGTTTCGAGACGGAGTGCTTCTCCATGAACTCCGACATATCGAAACGCACCAGCGCTTTGTCGCTGCCAAACATGAAACTGGCGAGGGTGCGCGCGACTTCGGTTTTACCTACGCCGGTCGGTCCCAGGAACAGGAACGAACCGATGGGGCGGTTCGGGCTCTTCAGTCCTGCACGCGAACGGCGGATGGCGCGAGCCAGAGCGCTGATGGCTTTGTCTTGCGAGATGATGCGCTTGTGCAGCTCTTCTTCAATGCGCAGCAGCTTTTGCGTTTCTTCTTCCTTGATCGAGGTGATGGGAACGCCGGTCCAGCGGCGATACCACGTCCTCGATGTCCTCCCGACCGACTACGCCGGTGGAGGATTCATCGAGGTGGTATTTTTCGCGAAGGGCGCGCAGGTTCTCGCGCTCCTTGCGTTCTTCATCCGAGTAGAAGCGCGCCTTCTCGAACTCGTGGTTCGCGATGGCGTTCTCCATGCGATGGACGATGAATTTGATGCGCTTCTGGACTTCCGTCAATTCTTCCGGCAGCGAGGTCTGGCGCAGTTTCACGCGGGCGCCCGCTTCGTCGATCAGGTCGATGGCCTTATCCGGCAAGAAACGGTCCGGGATGTAGCGGTTCGAATGCGAGACCGAAAAATTGATGGCGTCGTCGGTGTAGGTGACGGCGTGGAATTTTTCGTAGCGCTCTTTGATTCCGAAGAGAATTTTGACGGCGTCGACTTCGTTGGGCGGCGGAACTTTCACGGCCTGGAAGCGGCGCTCGAGCGAGCGGTCTTTTTCGATCGACTTGCGGTATTCAGCGGGCGTGGTTGCGCCGATGCACTGAATCTCGCCGCGCGACAGGGCGGGCTTCAGGATGTTGGCGGCGTCGAGCGAGCCTTCCGCCGAGCCCGCGCCCACCAGGGTGTGCAGTTCGTCGATGAAGATGATCGAATTCTGCGACTCCATCAGCTCTTTCATGATGGTCTTGAGGCGCTCTTCGAACTGTCCGCGATACTTGGTGCCGGCGACGATCAGAGAAAGGTCGAGCGCCAGAATGCGCTTGTCGGCGAGGAAGGAAGGAACTTCGCCGTCGGCGATGCGCTGCGCCAGGCCTTCCACGATGGCGGTCTTGCCTACGCCGGGCTCGCCGATCAGCACCGGATTATTCTTGGTGCGGCGGCACAGAATCTGCACCACCCGCTCGACTTCGTTGTCGCGGCCGACCAGCGGATCGAGCTGGTTGTCCATGGCGGACTGCGTCAGGTCGCGGGAAAACTCGCTCAATAAGGAAGACTCGCGCTGTCCGCGTTGCGGCGCCGCTTTTTCCTGGCTGGTGCGCGCCAGCTCTTCGCGGATGGTCGAAAGCCGCAATCCCCGCTCGTGCAGAATCTCAGCCGCAAAACACTTCTCTTCGCGCAGCAATCCCAGTAGCAGGTGTTCGGTTCCAATATGTTTGTGCGAGAGCCGCTCCGCCTCCTCGGCGGCATAGGCCAGCACGCGCTTGCATTCGTTGCTCAGGGGAAGATCGACCGAGGTGGAAACCTTTTCCCGGATGGTGGTGTGACCCTCGATCTGTTTCCGGATCGACTCCACCGACGCATGCGAGCGCAGGAAACGATTGGTCAGGGCCTTGTCTTCGCGCAGCAGTCCGAGCAGCAAGTGTTCGGTCTCAATATAAGGAGATCCGAACTGGCTGGCCTCGTATCGCGCAAAGAAAATGACGCGCCTGGCTTTTTCTGTGTAGCGTTCAAACATATACCGATTTCCCCCGACTTCCCGCGGAGCGCCCCGCACTCCGGCAAACCCTGACCCACCTTTAATTATGCATTCATATCGCCTAATCTCCCAGCGATATTCGCCTTGCAGCAACCCTTAGAGTGATACCTTCGGATGCTTCGATTTTTCGACTTCCGCTCCTTAATCGTGTTCTTGTTCTGCCTTTCGTTATGCTGGAAGCGACTCGGGCTCGACTTCTTCCATCTTGCCCTGATCTAACCGTAAAACCCTATGGCACCGGCGTGCAAACGCCAGGTTGTGGGTGGCGATTACGGAGGTCAACTGGTGTTCCCGGTGCAATCGCGCTACCAGTTCAAAAACCAACGCTCCGGTGCGCCCATCGAGATCGCCGGTAGGCTCATCGGCCAGCAATATTTGCGGCTGGGTGATGAGCGCCCGAGCCAGCGCCAGCCTTTGCTGCTCGCCTCCGGAAAGCTCGCCCGAACGATGATGCCCGCGCTCTTCCAGTCCCACCTCGCGCAACCACCGCGAAGCCTCCTGTTCTGCTGCAGATAGCGGTTGCCCGCGCGTCAGCAGGGGCATGGCGACATTCTCCAATGCGGTGAATTCCGGCAGCAGGTAATGGAATTGCCAGACGTAGCCGATCTCGCGGTTACGAAACTCGGCGGCGTCATCCTCGGAAAGCGCATTCACGTGGGAGTTGGCGCAGTATACGGCACCAGCGGAGGGACGATCAAGGGCCGCGAGGATGTGCAACAAGGTACTCTTTCCCGCACCCGATTGTCCCACGATGGCCAGCATCGTTCCCTTACTGACCTGGAAAGACAGATTCTCAAAGAGCACGAACTCCGCTTCGCCTGAGCGAAACACCTTACTTAAACCTTCGACCCTCAACAGAGGATCTTGAGTCATTGGATGCAAACGCGCCCTCCTAAGTACCAAGGTAGATGGCCGCCTCCGGTTGCAACGCGGCGGAAACGGCCCCTGCCCCATTAGAGCATGATCCTCAGACCATGAGGAGGAACCCCGTTCCCGCGACTTCGCTTGCGGGAACGAGCTATGCCAAAGACTGTATACCCCTCGAAAACGATTGCAATGTGACCGTGGTCACAGGGAAAACAACTCGTCCCACAAGACACGGTTTAATTCAGTCGATATTGGCTGCGAAGCCCCGAGGATCCTGTCCGCGGCTGTTTGATATCGCTCCAAGTCCGACCACATGTCAAATTTCAGTATCCTGCTCTCGGCATTGAAGCCAATGACAAGGCTACCGGATAGAACTACACTGGTTTCAAAATATATGGCTGACTACAACTGGAAGCCCATCGAACCCCTCTCGGATGACGAACGAAAAATTGATCTCGCGGCGATGCATCCTCTCTACGACAACTGGCGAGCATCTAAGAGCCGCCTCCAAGAATCAAGCCAAACGCAGCTAGCGGAATTCAATCGACGATTGATCCGCCGATTAAGCGTGGAGACCGGCATTCTGGAACGTCTATATGATTTGGATCGCGGAACGACGGAAGCACTTGTTGCACATGGGTTCGCCGAGGACTTGGTTTCGCACTCCAGTACGAATATTGAACCTTCACGGCTGATTGACCTCCTCAGAGACCAGGAAGCCGCGATTCAACTCGTCATGGCCTGCGTCGCCGGAAATCGTGTGCTGACAAAGGGTTTGCTCCATGAGCTTCACACAATCTTGACTCGCCATCAGGAAACAACTGCTGCCGTTGATCAGTTTGGCAACCGACACGAAATCCCTCTTCTGAAGGGAAAGTTTAAGGGGCAACCCAACAACCCAAAACGACCAGATGGAACTATGCATCAGTATTGCCCACCGGTTCATGTTGACTCTGAGATGGAAAACCTGCTCGCATGGCTCGCCCAATACGGTAACGACGACCCCATCATCGTCGCTGCTTGGTTTCACCATCGGTTTACCCAGATCCATCCTTACCAGGATGGCAACGGCAGAGTGGCGCGTGCCTTAACCACATTGATCCTTCTCCGCTCCGATCTATTGCCGCTCGTCGTGGATCGCGATCTCAGGGTCGAGTACATCAATGCTCTTGAACTTGCCGACCAGATGCAACTCTCGGCACTGGCGGCAATGTTCGCCCGTTTGGAGCGTAACGCTATTCTTCAAGCCCTCAGCGTTGATGCTGATGCCGAGATTTCGCATCAAAAGAGTCTGACCTCCGCTGTTATTGGAAGTCTCATCGACAAATTTGGGAAGCGGCAAGTTCAGAAGTTGGCGGAACTTCGCAAAGTAAATTCAGTGGCCCTTGAACTTAGGGCGAGAGGCCGAAACTCTGCTGGAAAAATCCTTTCAGGAGATTAATTCCGCAGTGAGTGAAGTGGGAGAACCAACGGTCAAGTTTGACAATGGCGGGCCGGATTTGGGAAACGCTCATTGGTACAAGTTTGAGGTTGTGCAGTCCGCCAAGGAGGCTGCCAAATTCGCGAAATTTGCTGAGGGCCACTACTTCATCAAAGGTTCTATTAGGGTGAACACCGATAGATTGATCTTCGTGGTTTCGTTTCACCACGTTGGCCGAGAGTTAACGGGCATTATGGAAGCGACCGCCTTTTCGAAGCTAGTGTCTTATGAAGACCCGGACGACTGGGACTCCGTGTCCGAAAGATTCTCGTTGTGTTCGGTCGAACCGTTCGTGTTTACCCACAACACCAAGGCGAGTGAAATCGAAGACGCCTTCGACCGGTGGCTTGATCAAGCACTCGCCGTTGCAGTCAAGGAATATGGGGACCGGTTGTGAGCGAAGAGGCGTGCAATCCCTATTCGTACCTAAGTGCCTCCGCCGGCAGAATCCGCGCCGCCGACCACGAGGGATAAATCGTGGCCACAAACGAAATCCCGATGGAAACGAGCGCCACGATCACCCCATCGATCAGCCGCGGCGCGAACGGTACATAGTCAATCGAATAGACCTCGGGCGAGAGCGAAATAAAGTGGTAGTGTCCGCCGGCCCAGGAGATCGCGTAGCCTAGTACTAGCCCAATCGCGGTTCCGATCACGCCAATGAGCACGCCCTGCGCGATGAACACGCGGCGGATCTGCGCTTTCTTTGTTCCTAGCGACATGAGGACGGCAATATCTCTCGTCTTCTCCATGACCATCATGATCAGCGAGATCAGAATGTTGAGCGCGGCCACGAACACGATCAGCCCGATGGTGATGAAGGTCACGACGCGCTCCAGGCGCAGAGCGCGGAATAGGGGCTTGTTCTGCTCCATCCAACTGGTGGCCATGAAGCCGTGGCTTCCGCAGCCTGTTCGAGCGAGCGAGCCACTTCGCCGGCGAGGTAGATATCGTCGAGCTTGAATTGGATGACCGAGATTACGTCGCCCAAGCCAAACAACTGCTGCGCGTCGGAGAGCCGGATGAATGCCCAGGAAGAGTCGTAGTCGAAAAAGCCGGAGTTGAAGATTCCCGCGACGTGAAAGCGAATGTACTTCGGCACCATGCCGAAGGGAGTGAGCTCGCCCTGCGGAGAAGTCACCAGCACCACCGACCCCACGGTCGCGCCGATTTCGTCGGCCATGTCTTTGCCGAGAATAATCGGAGGCATCGCCGCTACGCGCTGTTGCACGCCGGTCAGGTCGTCGGGAGACTCTGCTGGTGGAGTATTTGCGTCTGCGTTGCTGTTGGCATTGTTCACTTCCAGCGCCGCTGCCGATCCCAAGGTCACCGATTGCAGCAGATCGCTGACCTTGCGCTCATACTGCGGCAGCATTCCCTTCAGCACTGCGCCACGTGCCCGCGGCCCACGCGAGATCAGCACCTGCTCGTAAATTGCCGGAGCCGCTGCCACCACGTGCGGCTGCTTCGACAACTTCTCCAGCAGCGGACGCCAATCGCGAATGCCATCACTTTCGACTCGCAGCAGACTGATGTGCGCGGTCGATCCCAGCAGCCGCGCCTGCAAGTCCTGCCGAAAGCCGTTATTGATGGCTAGCGCGACGATCAACGAAGCGACGCCCGCCGCCACTCCCAGGATGGAGATCGCCGTGATGACGCCGATAAACGCCTGGCGGCGTTTGGCGCGAAGGTAGCGAGTTGCTACGAAAAGTTCGAAGCGCATGGGAGCGGCTATCAGCTATCAGCTGTCAGCTTTCAGTTACTGCGGATTATAGCTGGCGCGCCTCATCCTCGTAGGGACGGGGCTTGCTTCTTCTCTCCGCGGCGGGAGACGCGGCAAGCCGCGTCTCTACGGGAGAGCAACCCCGGCCACCGCAACCTGCTATTCTTCTTCCGCATGTCTCCCATTCTGACCAGTGTGCTGCTGGGGCTGACCGCGGCGGGTGCCAACGTGTTCGGCGGCGCCATCATCGTCCAGAGGAATTGGGAGCGGTCCTACCTGCGCTACTTCGTTGCGCTCGGCGCAGGTTTCATGCTGGCGACCGCGTTCGTCGAAATGGTGCCGGCCAGCATTCAGCTGCGTGGGCCGTATGCCGGATTTCTCATCCTCGCCGGATACCTGCTCGTCCATTTCTTCGAGCACACCGTTACCCCGCATTTCCACTTTGGAGAAGAAACTCACTCCGATCAGTTCGTGCATTCTCACAAGGGATATTCGGTTCTGATCGGGTTGCTGATTCACACATTTTTCGATGGCATCGCGATCGCCTCGGGATTCCTGGTTTCCCCGGCGCTCGGCTGGATCATCTTCGTAGCAGTTTTTCTGCACAAGATTCCGGAAGGATTCACTATCTCATCGGTGATGCTCGCCAGCGGTCGCAGTCGGGCTTTCGCCTGGGGAGCGTCCGCGGCGCTGGGCGTAGCAACCGTGGCCGGAGTGATGACGATGGCTGTTTTCCGACACGAGGTAAGTTTCGGCTTGCCTTTGTCGGCGGGCGTTACGATCTACGTCGCTGCTTCGGATCTGATCCCGGAAGTAAATAAGGAGCCCGGCGTGAAGATGGCGCTACTGGTCTTCGTCGGAGCGGCGTGCATGTTTTTACTGGATCGATTTTTCCATGTGCATTAAGAGTGCCCACCGGGTATTACCGCCGAGACGCCGAGAGCGCCGAGGAAGATACCATTGGTTTTCTCTGTATCCTCTGCGTCTCGGCGGTAGAAGTGAGGACTGTCTTACCCGCTGTGCCTAATGTGCATCACATCCCCGTCTTGCACAATGTAATCTTTGCCTTCTAAGCGCAGCGTTCCTTTAGCTCGGGCGTTGGCTTCCGAGCCCGCTTCCAGTAGCTGATCCCAGCGAATCGTTTCGGCGCGGATGAAGTGCTTTTCCAGATCGGTGTGAATCGCTCCGGCACCGTTCTGGGCGCGCGTATTCACCGGGATGGTCCAGGCGCGGCATTCGTCTTCTCCGGCGGTGAAGAATGAAATCAGTCCCAACAGGTGATAGCTCTTGCGGATCAGGCGCGAGAGGCCGCTTTCTGTCAGTCCGTAGCTGCCCAGAAATTCTGCCGCGTCTTCGTCGCTCATCTCAGTGAGTTCCGCTTCCACCTTGCCGCAGATCGCGCTGGCTCCGGCATTCGGACGCGCGGCCACCTCGGTCAGGTTGTATTTTGCCACCGCCGCTTCGAGATCCTTGCCGAGCTCCGTGCTCTCGCCGATGTTGAGCACGTAGAGCATCGGCTTCTCGCTCAGGAACATGAAGCCACGGATGCGCTTCTTGTCCTCGGGCGACATGGCCATTTCGCGCAGCGGTTTTTCGGCTTCGATCTGGGCTTTGGCTTTAATCAGCAGCTCGTTCTCTTTTTCCAGTTCTGGCGTCTTCATCTTCTTCAGATCTTTTTCCAGGCGCTCGAGCCGCTTTTCGATCTGGCCCAGATCGCTGACCATGAGGTCGAACTCAACGTTCTTGATGTCGCGCAGGGGATCGATGGCGCCGACGTGTGGAATGGCATCGTTTTCAAACGCGCGGAGAACGTGAATGAGCGCGTCCACCTGGCGCAGATGGCCAATGTAGGCGGTCTCTTTCAGCGCGTCCTGGCCGATGGCGCCGACGTCCACGTACTCGACCGAGGCGTGCGTCAGTTTCTTCGGTTTGTAGAGCGCGGCCAGCTTATCGAGGCGCTCGTCGGGCACCTTGGCGACGCCGATGTGCGCCTCGCGCGGGTTCGAAAGCGCCTGCTCGGAAAGATTGACTTTTGTCAGAATGCGAAATAGAGATGTCTTGCCGACCTGCGGCAGACCGATGATGCCAGTTTTCATGGGGAGCTCTCAGCTCTCAGCTGTCAGCTTTCAGTGCAATCAGAAGGATAAATCATTGCGGGCCGGGTCGGGCGGGGACCCTGGGCGCTCCACTGGCGGGTCAGCGGAAGGCTTGCGCGGTCGTGTACAACGCCACCAAGCCCAGCAAAAGCACCGCCTCCTCGAACTTTTCCGACCACACGTGCAAGCGGTCGAATTCCCTGCGCAGCGGGTTGTCCAGGGGCACGTTATCGATGACGCCGACCTCGGCGCGAATGGCGTGCATCTTCGGGGAAATGGCGAACTGCGAGATCACGGTCAGCAGCAGCATCAGCACGATCAGAAGGTGCCGCGCCGCCAGCGGCCGGGCATTTCCTGTGGCCATCCGGCTGTAGAGCATGGACGCGAGCAGAAAAACAACTCCGGAAACGATGGCCATGTAGTGCAGCAAATCGAGCGAGCGGCCTACGATTGATCCCGCCATGTGGCGAGTGGGGAGCAGTCCGGGCAAAAAGGCAGTGGGGGCTTCGACGAACGCGAGAAAGATCACTCCGCCCAGCCAGACCACGAGCGACAACAGCATGAGGAACCGGAGAAATGACATGAGCGGAATTATAGAACTGCCGGAGCGCCAACCCCAGCGCCTAAAGGCGCTATTCTTTCGCGAGAGGCAGCGGTATCGCTAAAGCGATATCCTGATACGAACCCTTCACATTCTGCCGGACCAGTTATCCACAGCCCGAACCAGCGCTGTCACTTTCTCGTGTGCGCGCAACTGGTTACGCTCATCCTTCCTCATTGTCCGGAGGGAATCATCTAAATGCAGCGTTCGCTGACGGCCACCGACGTGAATTTTGTTTCCTTGCAGTCGGCAGTATTTTGCGTGCAGTGTGAGTTGCTCAGCGAAAACAACACGCCGCGGTGCCTGGCTTGCGGCAGTGGCGCGGTGCTGAGTCTCTCTCGCGTGCTCGGCGGATCGCTTCGCGGGCAGCAGACGGCGCATCTCATCGCAGATGCGGAACTGGACCGGCTGGTGCGGTCGCTGCTTTACACGGTTCCGCAAGTTGCAGCCGACGAAGATCAGATCGACGAATATACGGTCGAACTTCCCGCAGCGTCAACTTTTTCTCCTCGCCATCGCATGCGGCCTCGCCATCATGGACCGGTCGCCGTACCTCATGCGCCGATCAACGCAGGAGAAATTGATCTCGAGCCGGGCATCAGCATCATCGCGGAAAAAGCGCAAACTTTAACCGGCGCCACCGGGGCAGCCATCGCGCTGCGCCGTGGCAACGAAATTGTCTGCCGGGCGCGCACCGGGCGCACCGCGCCGGATATCGGGGTGCGCCTGCAAACCGATAGCGGCCTCTCCGCCGAATGCGTGCGCACGGGCGAAGTGCTGCTGTGCCATGACGCCGAGTCGAACCCGCGCGTGGATTGGGCAACTTGCCGGCGGATGGGCGTGCGCTCGATCCTGGTCGCGCCGCTGCGCCACTTCCGGCGGACGCTGGGAGTTTTCGAAGTGCTGTCGTCGACGCCTCACGCGTTCGACAACAACGATGTCGCTACCATGCAGTTCCTCTCTGGGATGATGGTGGCAACGATCTCGCGGCTCTCCAGTTTGCAGCCGGGGCCGCCGGCGGCTTCGGGCGAGTAAGACTCGACCGCGAAGTGAGGGCCGAGCTTTGCTCGGCTTGGACGGCCGAGGGCGGCCGTCCCTACACGTTCAAAACCTACACCGGTACCGGCACGCTCTCTACGATCTCGCGGAGGACCTGTTCGGCTTGCTCGGATTTTTTCAGAGTGGAAGTGTAGAGAGAACTTACCACTACGCGGTGGGCGAAGACGGAAACGACTAACGGCTTGAAATCCTCGGGAGTGCAGTAATCGCGGCCTTCGAGAAAGGCCATGGCCTGGGCAGCGCGGTAGAGCATCTGCGAGCCTCGGGGAGATACTCCGAGAGATAGATACTCGGACTCGCGCGTTTTGGCGACTATGTTCAGCAAGTAAGTGATGAGCGATTCGTCCACGTGGACCTGGGCCACGGCTTGTTGGATTTCGACTACATCGGCGGCGTTGAGCGCGGGGCGCAGGTTTTCGAGTTGGGCGGCGCCGGCTTCGTCGCGCAGGATCTCGCGCTCGGCGTTGCCTTCCGGATATCCCATACGAACTCGCATGAGGAAACGATCAAGTTGCGACTCAGGCAGGGGATAAGTGCCGTGGTGCTCAATGGGATTCTGCGTGGCGATAACCAGAAACGGCTGCGGCAGCGGATAGGAATGCGCGTCGATGGTGACCTGGCCCTCGTTCATGGCTTCGAGCAGGGCGGACTGCGTCTTCGGAGTGGTGCGGTTGATTTCGTCGGCTAACAGGACGTTGGCGAAAACCGGTCCGCGCTTGAATTCAAATTTCTGCTCGATGGCGGAATAGATCGAGATGCCCAGCACGTCGGAGGGCAACATGTCGCTGGTGAACTGGATGCGCTGAAAGGTGCAGTCGATGGCGCGGGCGAGGGCCTGGCCTAGCGTGGTCTTGCCGACTCCGGGAACGCCTTCGATCAGCAGATGGCCTTTGGCGAAAATGGAAACCAGGGCGAGGCGGAGGACGTCGTCCTTGCCGCGGATGACGCGGCGCAGACTATTCTCGAGGGCCGCGGCGCGGCGCGAGGTTGCCACCAGAGTTTCGGGAGCCATTAGGGGTTGATTTTACTATGTGGGCGGTGGGGTTGGGAGTTACGGCGGTCATCGAGAAGTTCTCAGTTCCCGGTTCTCAGTTCTCAGTAAAACCAAACATTCTGTGTGGTCGCTGGTCACAGAGATTCGCCGTCACGAGTTCGGCAATGCTCCTTGGAGGCGCTATGGGCCGTTCTTATCGTGATCTGATCGCATGGCAGAAAGCGATGAAGTTCGTCACCGAAATCTACCAAGTGACTCAGCGGTTTCCGACCGAGGAGCGTTACGGAATCACCAATCAATTGCGGCGAGCTTCCGTTTCGGTGCCAAGTAATATTGCAGAAGGGCAGGCTCGTTTTTCGCAGAAAGAATTCCATCACTTTCTGAGTCAGGCACGCGGCTCTCTGGTCGAAATTGAGACTCAGCTTCTGATCGCAAGAGACCTGAAATACCTCCAACCAGCCAAGGCAGACACCCTCCTCGCTGCGGCCGATGAACTCGGGAGAATCCTGAACGGACTCATCGCCTCAATCAAGAACCGTGCGGCATGAACGGTACTGGTTCTCACTGAGAACTGAGAACCGGGAACTGAGAACTTACTGCGTGAATTCCGCCGGTCTTCCCGTCAAGCGCTCGATCCTTTTCGCCGTTGGGGGGTGGGTTGAGAACAGGTTGCCGAAACTCATCCCACCTAAGAACGGCTGAATGATGAAAAGATGCGCGGTGGATGGGGTTGCTAACAGCGGGCGCTGGCGGGAATAGGCGTCGATTTTTGCCAGGGCGCTGGCCAGGGCGTAGGGATTGCCGGTCCAGTGGGCTCCGGTGTCGTCGGCGCCGTATTCGCGGGAGCGCGAGACGGCGAACTGGATCAGCATGGCTGCGAATGGGGCGAGGAACATCATGGCAATGGCTGCGATGCCGCCGCCTCCGTCGCGATCGCGGCTGCCTCTCATGCCGCCAAAAATCATGCCCCAGCGGGCAATCGAGGCGAGGTAAGTGATGGCGCCGGCTAAAGTGGCGGCGATCGAACTGATGAGGATGTCGCGATTGCGCACGTGGCCGAGTTCATGGGCGAGCACGCCTTCCAGTTCGTCGTCGGTGAGCAGTCCGAGGATGCCCTGAGTTACGGCGACCGAGGCGTGGTTCGGATTGCGTCCGGTGGCGAAGGCGTTGGGCGAATCGGACGGGATGAGGTAGACCTTGGGCATTGGCAGGCTTTCTTTTTGCGCCAGGCGCTCGACGATGTTGTAGACGCGCGGCAGATCGTCGCGGCCGACGGGCTGGGCGCGATAGGTGGCGAGCGCGATCTTGTCGGAGAAAAAGTAGGAAACGAAATTCAGGACGGCGGCGAAGGCGAGCGCCATCAACATGCCGTTCTGGCCGCCGAAAGCGCGGCCGGCCAGCATGAGCAGCAGCGTCATGACGGTAAGCAGAAGAGTGGTTTTGAATATGTTGCTCATGATTGATTGCCTCAGTTTATTGGCTCAATCGATTAGATGCACGGGCGCGGCTTTGGCTCTGGGGCGCGGACGGCCTGTCGCCGGCAGCTGCCGAGTCCGCCCTCGTCGCTCGGCTTGGACGGGCGAGGACGCCCGGTCGCCTCCAGGGCGCCACGCTTAGCACCTTGCCGCTTCAACGCGCGGTCCAGTGTTTGGTCGAGGGCGGCTTTGGCTTTTTCGTAATCCGCGGGCGTGATCTTGCCTTGTTTTTTTTCTACCTCGAGTTGGAACAGTTCTTCTTTCAGCGCTTCGAGCAGCATCGATGGTTTTGCGACCGGAGTGCTGGCCGCCGATATGCAGACGCCGTCGCGGCTGGCGTGGTCGGACGGACCGCTACGCTGTATTCGCTCGCTGTCGTGCCAGGCTTCGCAGCCGATGTGGCGGCGACCGATGTTACGGGCTGCCGTTTCGTGACCACCCATCCGCCGAGGGCGAGCAGCACGGCGAATCCGCCGAGAATAGGCCAGCGATATTGCTGCAGAGCATCGGGCGCGTCGATGGGAGCGCCGAGTCCGCCGCCGGGACGATTGTCACTTGAACGATTGTCGCGTCCTTGCGCTTGCTGCTGATCCTGCTGTTGGGCCGCGCCGGAGGCGGTTTCTCCGGGCGACTCGGTGATCGACGCCGTTGCCCTTTAGCGTGAAGCTGAGCGGCTGGCCGGGCTTCGTTTGTTGCGCGACTTCTACGTTGCTGTCGCCCTGGTTGGGATCCTGCATGGACTGGAAGCTCGGCGGATTCGCGGCCTTGAACTGCATGGTCTTAGGAAGAACGATGACGAGGTGCTCGGCGGGATAGAGCGGCTTGGGATCGATCTTGATTTCGCCGGAGTAGGGCAGAGTGAACTCGACCTGGAACTGCGTTTCTCCGGGACGGAGCGGGAATTGGATGGCGTAGCGGTTCTTCTCGGCTTGGGGCACGGCTTCGGCGGGGATCGGCTGGCCGTTCGGAGCGCGGGCTTGCAGTTGTTCAATCTTTGCGCCGGGGGGCAGATAGAACTCGAAGTTGTGATCGTTCATCTGCGTCTTCGCTGGAGAAGACGTGTTATTGACGACGAACAGGCGCATGCCCTGCATGGTTCCGCTGTCGGCCTGGAAGCGCATGACGTCGGCGGTCACGCTGAGGCCGGTGACTTTTGGCGCGACGTCGTAGACCTTGACGTCGGCTGAGTTGACACCGGGAGGCGCCATTTGATGATAGGTAACTCCCTGATGGACGGCGCGGATGAGGTGCGGACCGGGCACGGTGACCTTGAAGCTGAATTTGCCGTTGCTGTCGGCCTTGGTGCTGCCGGCAACGTCCATGCCGTTGGCGAGGTTGATGAGAATGACTTCATCGCCTGCGGCGGGCTTGTTGGTGGTGCCGTTGGTTACGGTGCCGGTGAGGGTTTGGGCGGCGGCGAGGCGAGGGTCAGGGAGAAGATGGCGGCCAGCAAGGCGGACTGTGCGAGTTTAGTCAAATCAACTCCGTTTCGTCGAGACAATAGAACTCAGATTACAAATACAGCGTGGAGCCGTTGTTGGTGTAAAGGCGATTTCGCAACGGTTAGTCTGTTGAGGCCATTAGAAAGAACAGGAAAGACATCCATGTTGACGCGCCCAGAGCTAAGGCCGAAAACCAGCGTCGAAATCGAACTGTGACAATAAAACCCAAAGCGGTTCCCGCCAGCGCAAGCAACAAACCAAAAAAGTACACTTCAATACCACCGCCGAACCCGACTTTTCCGCCCATTTGGACGTACGCTAGGGCGCCGCACGCTACTAGCGTCGCGGCTGTCGGGAACAGGATGGCCAAGGCCTTCAAGATGCGCTGGCCCTCGGAACTCCAGTGCGCGAAAAGAGCTACCCACGAGACGACCACAACCGTCAGCGGAATACCGAATAACGCCCACCAAACGGCAAATGACATAGCTGGTCCTTAGTGCCCGAGCTCAGTATAAGCTCAAGGTGTCGAGAACAGGCAGTTACGCCACCTGCCCCGCAGCCTGTTCAAGCCGGGCGATCTCCGCCATGATCGCAGCGGCTTCCTCTTCGAGCGAGGCGCGCATGGATTGATAGTCCGCGTCTGGCACCTTGCCGGCCTTGTATTCGAAATTCAAATCGCGCAGGTTCTCGTAGACCGCTTCCTTGCGCTCGCGGAGATAGCCGAGCCGCGTCTTTTCTTCTCCGGCGTAGACTTCGCCGGGAAAAAAGAAAACGTAATAGAGCGCGGCCAGCGTGAAAACGGCGCAGACGAAAATGGTCATCGGGAGCGGCCTCCCTCAGGGGCTAAAGCCCTTGATTTTTGCGCACGATTACGGCCCGGCTGAAGCCGGGCCCTTTCAAAACTCGCGTTCCTGAAACCTACTGCAGGTCGCGGCTTTTCGCGGGCGGGGGCGCCCGCGCCACACTTTTCACAGTTGCCATAGCTGATCGTCATACGTCGGTCTCCTTGCGGACCTTCTGGCGGAACTCGTCTAACTCGCTGCCTTGCGGGATGGGGATGCCATCGGCTAGGGCCGGTTCGGGACGGTTCTTCCACGAGCGCACGATATGGACGGCGAAGGCGATGCCTAGCGCCAAGACGACGAAAGGCATGATCCAGGCCACGCGATTGAAGCCGGTGGCGGTGGGGGCGGCGATTACGGTTGGTCCGTATTCCTGCACGAAGCCTTGCAGGATGAGGTCGTCGTTGTTGCCCTTATCGAGCGCAGCCAGCAGTTCATTGCGCATCTTCTCGGAGGACTGGCAGCCGACGTGATTGCACTCGAGCAAGACCTGGCCGCATCCGCAGGTGCACATAAGGCGGTGGCCGAGGTCTTTGAAGCGCGCGGAGTCGTCCCCGGCGCCCATGAAGAGGAAGACGGCGAAAGTTAGGATGAGGGCGTGGAACGCGCGGCGGGCGGGTTTTTCAGGCATGGGCCAAAGCGGTGGCGTCGCGCGTTGGCCCGCAGCGGCTAAAGCCGCCATAGATTTTGGCGCGCTCTCGGCGCGGCTGAAGCCGCGCCCCTTCAAAGCAAAATCAAAGCCGCAGCCCTTCAAAGCAAAATCAAAGCCGCAGCCCTTCAAAGCAGAATCAAAGCCGCAGCCCTTCAAAGCAAAATCAAAGCCGCAGCCCTTCAAAGCAAAGTCAAGAACACGATTTGACAATTTCATCGCAGTCCCCCTGCTCCGACATGCGCCGGGGCGCGAGCCGGCGTGGTTGCGGCCACCTGGACGGCGGCGGCATTCGGCACGAGCGCGACGATGGTGCCGAAGACCATGATGATCAGGCCAATCCAAATCCAGGGCACCAGCGGATTCAGGTGCGCTTTAATGATGGGACGGCCTGTCGTCTCATTCTTGCCTTCGTAGACCAGATAGACGTCGGTCACCAGAAATAAATCTTCGCGGAAACTGGGGTAAATGCGTGGGAGCGTCTGCGGCTGTCCGCTGGCTTTATAGAAGCGGCGCTCGGGATACATGGTCGTAATCTGTTTGCCGCCGCGGAACACGTTGATGATGGCCCACTCGTTGGCGTAGTTGGGATTGTCGTCCTGCGTATAGGACTGGCAGACCAGAGTGTAAGGGCCGATGTTAATTTTGTCGCCAAAACCCATTTCTTTTTCCACTTCTTTATTGAAAGGAGTGCCGAGAATCCCAATCACCACCAGCGCCACGCCGAAGTGGACGATGTAACCGCCGTAGCGGCGCGTATTTCTATGGCATAGCTGAATCATCGCGGAGACGAGGTTTTGCTGCGTCTTGCCGGCGATGACGCGGCCTCCGCGGAGGAACTCGGAAATAACGGTAAAGATCACCAGCGCCGAGAGCACGGCGGCCATGGTGGCATAGAAATAGGAAGGATCTTCCCAGGGACGCACGCCGAACAAGATCATCATGCCGCCGACAGCGAGCGAGCCGATGGCGGGGAACAGGAAATTCCGCTTCAGGCTTTCGACGGAAGTCTTACGCCAGGCGAGCAGCGGTCCGACGGCGGTGAGCAGCAGCAGCAGCAACGCGACCGGGACCGCCACGCGATTGAAAAAAGGCGGGCCGACCGTGACTTTGTGCCCTTGAACGAATTCCGAAAGGATCGGGAAAAACGTGCCCCACAGTATGGTGAAGCAGACGACCAGCAAGAGGAGATTGTTAAACAGGAAACTGGATTCGCGCGAAACCAGCGATTCCAGCTTGTGTTCGCTCTTGAGGTGCGAGCGGTTGGCAATTAGGAAAAAGGTACAGACCGCCATGGTCAACACAATGAAGACCAGAAACCAGGTGCCAATCGAGGACTGCGCGAAGGCGTGCACGGAACTGATCACACCCGAACGCGTGAGAAATGTTCCGAGCATGCACAGCAGGAAGGTCGCGAAGATGAGCGCCATGTTCCAGACTTTCAACATGCCGCGTTTTTCCTGCATCATGACGGAATGTAGAAACGCGGTGCCCGTGAGCCAGGGCATGAGCGAGGCATTTTCCACTGGGTCCCATCCCCAGTAGCCGCCCCATCCTAGGACCGCGTAAGCCCAGTGCGCGCCGAGGAAGACGCCGATGGTGAGGAAGCACCAGGTCACCATGGTCCAGCGGCGCGTGATCTGAATCCATTTCTCGCCGGGGTACTTCATGATCAGCGCGCCCAGCGCGAAGGCGAAGGGAACGGTGAAGCCGACGTAGCCGAGGTACAGCATGGGCGGATGGATGACCATTTCGGGATACTGCAGAAGAGGATTCAAGCCGGTGCCATCGGCGGGAAGCGCGCCTTGCATGATGGCGAACGGGTGCGCCGCAAAATTCAGAATCAGCAGGAAGAAAACCTGCACCGCGGCGATGATCACCGAAGCGTAGGCGAACAGCCGCTGATCGGTCTTGTAGCGCAAGCGGAGAACGAATCCGTAGCCGGCCAGGAGCAGCGACCAGAACAGAAGCGAGCCTTCTTGACCGGACCAAAGCACGGCGAACTTATAGGCGGCGGGCAAGGCACGGTTGCTGTGATGGAAGATGTAGGCGATGGAGAAATCGTCGTTGAACGCGGCCACGACAAGAACGATGCCCGCCAGCAGCACGGCGGCGAACGTGGCGATTCCAGCGCGGCGGGCAGTTTCACCGAGACGAGCCGACGCGGCGTCCTTACCGAACAATGCCAGAAAGCCTGCCAGGAAAGAGTACGCACTCAGCCCAAGCGCCAGCAGCAGCGCAAAGCTTCCGATTTGAGACATCGCAGGAACCCCACAGTACCTTTACAGTATTTTTTCAAAGAAGCGGATGGTATGCAAACCGCAGCTCGGCAGTTGCCCACGTTCCTATCAACTCTGGGTTCGCTCTACGCAGCGGACCTTAGGAGCACGTTGGTTTGCCGACGGACCACGATCTACCGCTACTTCTCCAGCGGGTAGCCCTTTTCGCGCCACTCGCGGATTCCGCCGTCCATGGAAATGACATTGGTGTATCCCATCTTCTGCAGGTTGTCGGCGGCCAGCGCGGAACGGAAGCCGCCGCCGCAATAGAGTACGAGTTCAGTTTGCAGATCGGGATACTTGCCCTCGATGTCGCGCTCGATGATGCCCTTGCCCAGGTGAACGGCTCCGGGGAGGTGGTCGGCGTCGAATTCGCGGTCTTCGCGAACGTCGACGAGAACGAATTTCTCGCCGCGATCGAGCCGGGCTTTGACTGCGTCAACGCTGGTTTCGCGAACGCGCTGCTTGGCGTCGTCGACAATCTTCAGAAAGCGCGGTGGATGCTGATGTGCCATGGTCGCTGATTCCCCCACAGGTCGGTTTTCGGATGCTAGGTCTCTGACCGCGTGAATTTGCACTTGAAGCGTTGTAGTCTCCCAGGTCTCAAAATCGAGACCTGGGGCACCCACTCTTGGTACAAAAACAAGCGGTCAGAGACCTAGCCCTTGAGGATGATAGCAGGCTGCGAGCGTCGAGCCGCGAGCTTCGAGCCAACCGGGTGCCCGCAACTCGCAGCTTATCCGGCAGCACCAAAGATCGGCGATTCCAGATAAAATCGAGCAACGCTCCTCAATTTCGCCCCATGACGCTCATCATTCGCCAGTCTCGCATTCACTCCTATGGCTGCTACACCACGCGGCCGATTCGCAAAGGGACGTTGATCGTGGAATATGTGGGCGAGTACCTCACCTACGAGCAGGCCGACGATCTTTACGACGACTTTCCGAACACTTACTTATTCGGCCTGGACGGCGGCAAACGCATTATTGACGGCTTCGGTGTGGCCGCCTTCGTCAATCATTCCTGCAAACCGAATTGCGAGACCGATCAGATCCGGGGCAAGATGTGGATCATCGCGCTGCGCGATATTGCGGCCGGAGAAGAATTGACCTACGACTACAACCTCTACGACGGAGAGGATGATGCGCCCTGTTTATGCGGGTCGGAGCGCTGCCGGGGAAGTCTGTATTCGGCGGCGCATCTGCGCAAGCTGGCCAGGAAGCGCGCCAAGTCTGCGGCGGCTGCGGCTTAGTGACTGGTAAAGAGACGCAACATTTTCCGATGCTACAATCGTCTCGTTCTGATCTCCGTTTCCGATCGCCGTCTTGATCGCGTTCCGAACTTTGGAGTCATGCCTTGAACCGCGCTTCTTCGGGTTTCGAAACCATTATCGCCAAAGCTCTTCATCACGCTCCGGCGAATGAGAGCGCATTGCTGGCCTGGCCGGTCGCGTGTGGCAGTGCGGTGGCCGATCGGACTCGGGCGCTGAGTTTTTCCGACGGGATTCTGCGAGTGGAAGTTGCCGACGGGGCATGGCAGCGGGAGTTGGCCAGCCTGGCGCCGCGTTATGTGGCCTTGATCAACAAGTATTCCGCGACTGCTGTGAAGCGAATTGAATTCGTGGTGAAGGCGTGAAAGTTACCGACAAAGACGTCGCTTACGTGGCCGATCTGGCCAACCTCGAGTTGACCGGGGAAGAGCGTGCTCGGATGCTGCGCGATTTGAACTCCATTCTTGAATATATCGAGCGACTCAGCGAACTGGAGACCGAGAAAGTTGCGCCCATGGCCCAGGTGTCGGACCGCTACGGTGTGGACGAGTCGCGGCAGGGAAGCGACCGTTTCGCTTACGCCATCCGCGAAGACGTGAAGGATGGTTTGCGGGAATCGCTGCCGCACGAAGCCGCCTTGAAAAATGCTCCGGACACGGACGGGACGTTTTTCGAGGTGCCGAAGGTGATTGAGAGATAGATGGCGGCTGGGTTGACGATTGACGATGTTCGGAGCGCGATTACAGAGCGGCAGACGACGGCGACCGCTCTGGCTCAAGATTTCTACACGCGCATCCGGCAGGAAGATCCAGAGATTGGCGCGTTTCTGACGCTTTGCGAGGAGCGCGCGCTGGCGCAGGCCGCGCGTATCGACGCACTGGCCGTGGAGGGCAAACCTTTGCCGCCGCTCGCCGGAGTTCCGGTTGCCATCAAAGATGTCATGGTGACAAATGGCGTGCGCACGACCGCCGGTTCGAAAATTCTGGAGAATTTTGTTCCTCCGTATGATTGCACGGCAGTGGCTCGACTGGAAGCGGCGGGCGCGGTGATTCTGGGCAAACTCAACTGCGATGAGTTTGCCATGGGCTCGTCCACGGAGAACTCGGCGTTTCATGCGGTGCACAATCCGCGCGACAAGAGCCGCGTGCCGGGCGGATCGTCGGGGGGATCGGCGGCAGCGGTTGCGGCGGAGATGGCGGTGGCGACGCTTGGCTCCGATACGGGCGGATCGATTCGCCAGCCCGCGTCGTTTTGTGGCGTGGTCGGTTTGAAGCCCACTTATGGACGCGTGTCGCGCTACGGGCTGATTGCGTTTGCCTCGTCGCTCGACCACATCGGTCCGTTTGCGAAAACGGTGAAGGAAGTCGCGCTGATGCTCGGCACGATTGCGGGCCGCGATCCCATGGATTCGACTTCTGCCGAGGTGCCCGTGCCCGACTATGTGGCGGAACTCGAGAAGCCGGTGCGAGGCTTGAGAGTCGGCGTGGCCGAAGAATATTTCGGCGCGGGGCTCGATCCGGAAGTTCGCGCGGCGGTCGAGGCTGCGATTCAGAAGCTGGCTGAACTGGGATGCGAGGTTGTGCCGGTGAGCCTGCCGCACACCGAGTATGCGATTCCCGCGTATTACATTGTGGCTACGGCGGAGGCGTCGTCGAATCTGGCGCGCTATGACGGCGTGCGCTACGGCTTCCGTGCCAAGGCCTCAACGCTTTCTGAAATGTACCGGCTGAGCCGCGACGGCGGATTCGGCATGGAAGTCAAGCGCCGCATCATGCTTGGTACTTACGCGCTGAGCGCTGGATATTATGATGCGTACTATCTGAAGGCGCAGAAAGTGCGGACGCTCTTGACGCGCGATTTTGACGAGGCTTTCAAAAAAGTGGATGTGATCGCCGCGCCTACCTGCCCGACTCCGGCGTTCCGGCTGGGCGAGAAGGTGAATGATCCGCTGGCCATGTATCTGGCCGATATCTACACCGTAACTGCAAACCTCGCGGGCATTCCTGGAATCTCAGTTCCGTGCGGCGAGAATCACGAGAAGCTGCCGATCGGGTTGCAGTTGTTTGCGCGGCACTTTGACGAGGCTACGCTGCTGCGAGTGGCGCATGCGTATGAAAAGGCGAGAGGCTGAATATTTAACTAATGGGGCGCGCCAACACGAGCTTTCAGATCGTTGACCAACCGCTCGGCTGAATTGATCGTTTCCTTCTCTCGGTTCTTCTCCCTCCGCGCTAGCCGACGATGGTCGGTTGCAGACCATACCGACTGTTTAGATTTGGCATCGTAGATCGTAAGTACGAGCTGGGGATCAGGGATCTCTCTAGTGTGAATCTGTGTTCCGCCGTTGTAGGTAGTAGTGTTTCCATAGCTTGTGGCCGAGCCGTTCGAGGTTGCCCATGTACGCGTTCCACCGTGCTCCACTCGGTACGCCAACTCGACGATAACGTCAGCATCTTCCGGCGCGCCCACAATTGTGTAGCGCCCCCAATTCTTCATCTCGTTATAAAATGCGTCATAAGCAAGATCGTTCCCACCGCCATTCGCAAGAAAGATCTTCTTCGCGTCGGCGACAACGCTGGGCAGTGGTGCAGTGGGTATATCATTTCGGTGCCTATTCCCAGCTCCAGCGCAGACAGAAGACAGTAACAGCCCGATGAGCAGTAGAGTACGCATGTGTGTATCCTCTACTCTCGAAGTCTACCCCTATTTGCATTGGTCAGGAGCAGGTTTTCGACGGCGGGTTGATGCGCCTTGATAGGCCCCGGGCAGCGATCCCCACAGCTTATAGCAGTTTGGTAATATCGCTCGCACCCACAGGCGCAACAAGACGATCCCGGCGCGCACAATCTCACGCCGGAAGTTGAGGCCTTCTCCGCATTCGGCGCAAACGATGCGCTCGGCTTTTATCTGCGAATTCTTGACATTGCCAACTGGTTCGCTAGGATACACTGGTGAACACAGGAGCCGGGATGAATATCGAAATACGCGACCGGGCCCTTGAGGCCAGGATCCAGAGACAGATACAGGCGACCGGTTCAGGCAATGTCGAGGAAGTCTTGCTTCGGTTGCTAGAGACGCAGGAAGAACAGGATCGCTGGCTCCTAGAAAACCGCGAGGCGAACAACGTAAAGATCCGGCGCGGAATCGAGCAACTCGACCGGGGCGAGGGAATTCCCGAAGACCGGCTCGACGCTTACCTGGCGGAATTGAAGTCCAAGCCTGAATGAGCGCGCGCTACGTCCTTGCGCCGGAAGCCGCGCTTCGATCTTGTCCAAATCTGGCGCTACATCAAAAAGCGGAGCAGCGTTGTAGTCGCGGATCGAGTGGAATCCGTTATTCGCGACAGAATCGTTTTCTTGGCTGGAACGCCAGGCGCGGGACACTGGAGCAAGAACTTGACCGACGAGGCGGTGAAGTTCTTCCCGGTGTATTCGTACCTCATCGTCTATCGGCCAGAGACAAAGCCCCTGCAAGTGGTCTCCATCCTTCACGGCCGCCGGAACGTAGAACGAATTCTCAAAGAGCGTTTTCTTTAGGGGTAATCGCGATATCGTGCGGCGGTTCTCACAACTCACAGCAATCCGTAATACCGTTCGCCCGAGCATGCCTTGCATAACACGCGCCCGTCGCGCAGAACTTCACGACGGAAGTTGATGCCTTCGCCGCACTCTTCGCACACGATGCGCTCGCCCTTGTATCCTGGGAACTCTTCGGCGGGAAGTTCGACTTTTACCCACTGCTTTGTGAATAGGTCGTCTTCCGCCATTTCGCGATAGGCCAGCATTTGCTGCTGGTTCTTGCTTTCGATTTCGGGATGCATGGCGCGCGCCAGCGCTTTTGACGATTCTTTGGCGGCGATGCGGATGGCTTTGTGCCAGTGGTTGGAAGCGGACCCACTCAAGCCAAAGGCAGGCTTGAGTGGGGCACCCGACGAGAGCGCACCCGACGGGAGCGGCGAAGCTAGATCAACGAAGGTGGCGGCCATCTTTCCCCAGTCGCGAAATTTCAGGGCGCGCTTTCCGAGACGGCATCCGGTGACCAGGGATATGGCGTCGGTGGCGCAGCGGTCGATTTCGACGAAGACGACGAGGCGTTTGCGATCTTTTCCGCGCGGATCTTCGATGCCCAGTTTCTCGAGTCCCAAAATGGCCAGGCGGACGCCGAGCACCTGGCCGGCGCAGAGATGGCCGTGGGCGGCTTCGGCTTCGCGGAGGTAGTCGTCGAGGGAAAGCATGGGATTTTGTAATCTAGTAATGTTGTAATTTGGTAATTTGAAAACCTACAAGTCCGAATTTAAAGATCGGAGCATAGGTTAGGCTTTTGAAATTACAAAATCACCAAATTGCAAAATTACCAAATCTCCTTTACTTTCTTCGCCACCGCACCCCGTCTTTTGTGTTCTCCACTGTGATGCCGGCCGCGGTCAGTTCGGCGCGCAATGCGTCAGAAGCTTTGAAGTTGCGCGCCTTTCTTGCGGCTTCCATTTCGGCGAGCTTCTGGTTGACTTGCTCGTCGGCTAGTTGTGCAGAGCCGGCGATTTCCTGCAATTCGGGGCTGATCTCTTTTTCGCGGCCTTCGGCTCGGGCCCAGTCGAGGATGGCTTTCATCTTGAGCTGATCGTCATCTTTCAGCACGGCGAATATCTCGTCGAACTTTTCGAGCGCTCGGAGCAGCGGCTTTACGTCTTCCTGGTGAACTTCCGCGGCATCGAGCGCGGTGTTGGCTTTGCGCAACATGTCGAACATGGCGGCTTGCGCCTCAGCGGTATTCAAATCGTCGTCGAGCGCGCTCTTCATTTTTGCGATGGTTTCGTCCGCCAGTTGCGCCATCGCCGGGGTCGCGCCGGCGGGGAACTGCGTGCTTGTCAGGCGGAAGCGGAAGTTGCGCAATTTCTCCACCGAACTTGCCGCGGACTTCAAGCCATCGAAAGTGAAATTCAGTTGATTGCGATAGGGCACCTGCGTCAAGAGCCAGCGGATCGATGAGGGCTTGTGGCCGCGCAGCACAAGATCCCGGATGGTGAAAAAATTCCCGAGACTCTTTGACATCTTCTGGCCCTCGACCAGCAGAAAACGCGCATGAAACCAATAGCGCGCGAACTGTTTCCCGCTGAGAGCCTCCGACTGCGCGATTTCATTTTCGTGATGCGGAAAAATCAGGTCTTCGCCGCCGGCGTGCAAGTCAAAACTCGGCCCGAGTTCCTCCATCGACATCACCGAGCACTCGATGTGCCAGCCCGGACGCCCCGGCCCGATCACTGTGTCCCACGAAGCTTCACCCGGCTTCGGAGCTTTCCAGAGGGCGAAGTCGCGGGCATTGTCCTTGTCGTATTCGTCCACGTCGACGCGCGCGCCGTCGGTCATGCCGGCAAAATCTCTTTTCGAAAGCTTGCCGTAGCCGGGGAATTTCGCGATGCGGAAATAGTAGGAACCGTCGTCGGTGCGGTAAGCGAAACCCTTCTTTACCAGTTCGGCAATGAAGCCGGCCATGGCATTGATGTGCTCGGTGGCGCGCACCAGAATGGGCCGCTCAATGTTCAACGTCGCTGAATCTTCGAGAAAGGCCTGGGTAAACTTCGCGGTGTATTGCTGCACGGTCACGCCGTCGCGGGCGGAGTTGCGAATGATCTTGTCGTCCACGTCGGTGATGTTCATGACGTAGCGGACGTCGTATCCGCTCTGGCGCAGGAAGCGATAGAGAAGATCGACGGCGATAAATGTGCGGAAATTGCCGATATGGCCGTAGTCATAGACGGTCGGTCCGCAGGCATACATGCGGACGCGGTTGCCGTCCAGCGGATGGAAATCTTCGATCTTCCCGGAAAGAGTGTTATAGAGGCGCAGTGCCATAGATGATGACGAGTTCGCGAGTGCCGAGCGAATCTTTCATTTTAGGGGCGCGCCAGAAAAGGGGTCAACCCAATTCAGGGCGCTCTACCTCTGCGGGATCGCATCTACGTTTCGTCCAGGAATCGAATGCAGATTCCAGAATTTGGACAGGTAGGGAAGACAACGCCATGGGGCGACGGCGTGGTTGGACCTATCGCCGGCGCGCAGGCGCTTGCTTCCAAACCAATTTGCCTATGCGAGGCCGGTTCGGCTGAGGCTGAGAGATTTTGGCGCCCGGCGTGCAATTAAGGGACGCGAGAATCAACAACCAGCGCATAAAGCTCTGGAATAAGCCTCCCCTTAAGGGGCGATGGCGAGGCCTTGACTCTGATTGGCAACTCGAACTCGCAGATGGCGCTCGCGGCCCCGCTGGCCGACGCGCGCCCTGGCTTTTCTGCATCGCGCAGGCCAGTATGCGAGTGCGTTTCGCTCCGACCTGGTAATCCTCGATCTGAATCTTCCAAGAAAGACGGCCGAATTGAAGAATTCTGGTTGGGCTCCGCGAGCCTGCCACGAAAGGAAAGATAAAAATAATGGAACAAGAATCTGCGCACGTTTTACTGATTGATGGCAAACCCGGAGACGCGGACTTGATACGCCTGCGCCTGGTGGAAAGTAAGTGTAAGTTTCAGGTGAACTGCGTCCCGCGGCTCTCCGACGCGCTTGCCTGCCTGGACGTGGAAACACCCTCGCTGGTACTGCTTGACCCGAACCTTCCCGACAGCCACGGCGCGGAAACCTTTCGCCGCATCATGCAGAAGGCTCCGAATGTGCCAGTGGTGATCCTTTCGGGTCGGGACGATGAGGCGCTGGCTCTCAAAGCCGTCCGTCAGGGCGTTCAGGACTGCCTGGTCAAAGGAGATATCACCAGCAAACAACTGGAGCGTGCCATCCGCTATGCGGTGGAAAGGCAGGCGCTGCTGCGCTCTCTGGAGATGACCCGCAAGCAGCAAATTGAATTCAAGAACCAGTTTCTGTCCCACGTCTCCCACGAATTGCGTACGCCGCTGACCTGCATTCACCAGTACGTCACGCTCCTCCTGGACGGGTTGGCTGGCCCCATGGCCCCCGACCAAACAAGCCACCTGAAGACCGCCCTCAAGAGTGTGAATCAGTTGCACACCATGATTCGCGACCTGCTCGAAGCCACCCGCGCCGAAAGCGGCAAGCTGCGCATCGAACCGCGCTGCATCGATATCGGCGAACTGATTCAGCAGGCGGTGGCGATGATGCGGCCCACCGCCGCCGAAAAACACGTCGGTCTCGAAGTTGGGTTGGACCCGACCATCCCCCTCGTCTATGCGGATCCCGATCGCACCCTCGAAGTCCTCATCAACCTGATCGACAACGGAATCAAGTTCACCCCACGCGATGGATCGGTGATCGTGAAGGCGTCGAGGGTGGAGACCGACCCGAGCGCCGTCTATCTTGCGGTCAGCGACAGTGGGCGTGGTATTCCTCCAGAGTCGCTGCCGCAGGTTTTTGAACGTCTCTATCAGGACCCCGATGCGGTGGACGGTAACCGGAGCGGCCTTGGTCTGGGGCTCTACATCGCCAAAGAAATCATTACTCTTCACGGCGGGAGGATGTGGGTCGCGAGCCAGCCCGGAAGCGGCAGCACCTTCTCCTTCACCTTGCCGTTCTATTCCTTGTCGAAGCTTCTGTTTCCGGTGATCACTCATCAGGGACGGTTGCGGGATGCCATGGTGCTGGTGCGCGTGGAGCTGACGCCGCGGTCCAAGGCGTTGCGCGGGAGCTGGAAAGAAACCTGCCAGCGGTGTCTGGAACGCCTGCGCCTGTGCATCTTCGTGGATAAGGATCTGGTTCTTCCGCCCATGGGAACCAGCGGCGCGGTCGAAACGTTTTTCGTGGTCGCCTCCACCGGCATGGACAGGATCAGCATCATGATGGACCGCATCCACGAGCAAGTGGGCGCGCTGCCCCAGTTGAAAGCCAGCGGCACCCTGCGCGTGACGGCCGAGACGATTCCTGGGCCGAGCGCCGCCGATCCGAGGACGCTGGAACAACAAGTCTGGGGCGCTGCCGATTATGTCACTGAGATCATTCAGCAGGGTCTTTGGAGAAAACAGAACATCACCGAAAAGGAGAACCAAAATGCGGAGTGAGAGTCACGGCGAGGGGCAGCCCATGAATCGAACGAAGATTATGGTCGTGGATGACGATTCCGATCTCAGACAGGCCCTGGGTCTGCGTCTGCGGGCCAATAACTTCGATACCGTGAATGCCTGCGACGGTTACTCCGCCATCGCCATGGCTCAGAAGGAGCAACCCCACCTGATCATTCTCGATCTCGGGCTGCCGGCGGGCGACGGATTTGCGGTGCTGAAAAGTCTGCAAGAGCATCCGGGGCTTTCGAATATTCCGGTGATTGTTTTCACAGCTCGCGATCCGGAGTCCAATGAAAAGCGTACTTTGGAAGCGGGGGCCGTCGCTTTCTTTCAGAAGCCGGCCGATAACGAGGAGTTGCTGGGAGTGATTCGCGCCAGCCTGCAGGCGGGGTGGGGGTGGGGCGGAACGCCATCAATGACTTAACGGCACGAGTAAACTCGTGTCCTTCCCAAAACCTCCCGAATCGGAGTTCTTCCGCAGCCTGTAAAGCTGTGCCCTACCCAAAACCAATTCATGAGACACGCTCTAAGACTGGATTGCTGCTGGGGTCGAAGCGGAGGCATGCAGCCGGTGCTGCACCAGAAGTGCATAGTGCACGGCGGAGACGATGGTGAAGATAAAGGTGGCGCGCAGGAAGGTGATCTGCGCGATCCAGATCCAGCGCACGGGCTCGATCGGCAGCAGCAACACGAAGAAAATTGCGGCCACTTGCGCGAAGGTGTTGGCTTTGCCGAAGATGCTGGGGCGAAAATCGCGCAGGCCGGCAATCATAAACAGCACGCCGCTGATCAGCAGGATGGAGATGTCGCGGCTGAAAACCACGACCGTGTATTTCCAGGGAATCATGCGTTCGATGGAGAGCACAAGAAACATGGTGCTCATCAGCAGTTTGTCGGCGATCGGGTCGAGATACTGGCCGAGCAGCGTTTGCTGATGCAGGGTGCGGGCGAGGAGGCCGTCGAGTCCGTCGCTCAATCCGGCGAGAATGAAAAGCGCCAGCGCCCACTTGAAATCGTGCTTGACCAGATTGATGACGATGAACGGCAGGAAGATCATCCGCAGCAGCGTGAGCTGGTTGGGCGCGGTCAGGATCTGCCGGAGGTTCACCGCTCTTTTTCTCCTCCGGCTCCTCGTGCGGCGCTACCGAGAAACTCGCTTACCAGCAGCGGGGCGGGATCCTGTCCGGTCTTCTCGGCGAAGCGCTGGGCGAGCGAGAGGAGGTTGCCCTCGGGGAGATCGAGTTCCATGCGCTCGACGCGGTGCATGGGAAAGAAGACGACGCCGGAGGTGAAGGGCTCGCCGCTCTTGATCTGCGAGGCGAGGTCGTCGAAGGACGCGAGATCGACGCCGCGCAGGCTGATGCCCTCGCTGGACAGATAGAGAATCGCGCCCCAGAATTTTTCGCGCGGGTTGGTTAACGTCGCGATCACGAGCACGCCGGGGCGAAAGGGGCTGACAGCCTGCGGTTCCTGATAAAAGCTAGTGCTGGGCACGATCCGATTGTCGTCTGTGGGGGATGGAAATTGCAAACGGAACGGCGGTGGGCGATGAAAGGGGCGACCCTCGGCGGCTAAAGCCGGTTTGTAGCAGGCTCTAACGGCATGGCTGAAGCCATGCCCCTTCAAAGCTGTTCGGGAACCAACTTAATCGGAGTCTCCTTAGCGGTCGCCCTCGTTTCGCGTGGCTTTCAGATCGATCCCCACCTGCTCGGCCTTCTTATAAAGATGCGATCGCTCGAGGCCCAGCGCACGCGCCGTGTTCGAGATCTGATGGTGATTGCGTTTCAACTCTGCGAGGATGGTTTGTTTCTCGAAGGCGCGCACGCGGTCGGCTAGCGGGCCGGCGCCGGCCGATGCGGAATCGGGCGCGGCTACTGAGGGGGGCAGCGCCAGCGCCACGGTTTCAGCGGTGACTTCGTCGGAAGTTGCCAGCAGCATCAGGCGCTCGACTGCGTTTCTGAGTTCGCGGACATTGCCCGGCCACGGATGCTCTTGCAGCGCGGCCATGGCGTCGGCGGTGAAGCGCATGGGCTTCCATCCGTTGATGGCGCTCACCTGCTGGGCAAAGTGCTCGATCAGCGCGGGGATGTCTTCGCGGCGTTCGCGCAACGGCGGCAGGCGCAGGGGGAAGACGAACACGCGGTGAAATAAATCCTGCCGGAATTTGCCGTCGCGCACTTGCGCTTCGAGATCGCGGTGGGTGGCGACGACGACTCGCACATCCACGGTGATGGCGCGCTCGCCGCCGATGCGCTCCACTTCGCCTTCTTCGAGGACGCGCAGCAGTTTGGCTTGCATGGTGAGCGGCATGTCGCCGATTTCGTCGAGAAAAATAGTGCCGTGCTGGGCTTGCTCGAACTTGCCGAGATGGCGGCCGGCGGCGCCGGTGAACGATCCTTTTTCGTGGCCGAACAATTCGGATTCGATCAGCTCGGCCGGAACCGCGGCGCAGTTCAGCGTGACGAACGGCCCGCCCGCCCGCGGACTGCGCTCATGCAGCGTGCGCGCCACCAGTTCTTTTCCGGTGCCGGTTTCGCCGAGAATGCAGACGCGGGTTTCGCTGGCGGCAACGCGTTCCACTTGCGCCATCACGCGGCGCATGGTCTCGCCTTTCCAGACGATCTCGTGTTTGCCGAGGCGGCGCTCCAGGTCGCGATTGTCGCGCTCGAGGCGGCCGAGCTTCAGCGCGTTCTCCACGGTGAGCAGAAGTTTTTCGGTGGAGATCGGTTTTTCCAGGAAGTCGAGCGCGCCGAGGCGCGTGGCACGCACGGCCATTTCGATGTGCGCCTGGCCCGACATCATGACGACGGGAGTCGGCACGCCTTGCGCTTTGAGTTCTTCGAGAAGCGTCAGGCCGTCTTTGCCGGGCATGACCACGTCGGAGAGTATCAAGTCGAAGGATTGCGACTTGGCCAGTTCCAGAGCCTTGTTGGCGTTGTCGCAGACGGCGGCTTCATGGCCTTCCAGACGAAACGCCCGCGACAGCGACGCCAGCGTGTTGGCCTCGTCATCGACGATGAGTAAGTGCGCTTTTTGCGCCACGGTTATTGACCTCAACTGAAATGCAAACCCAAATCTACCGCAGAGACGCCGAGTGCGCCGAGAAATCGCAAGGTAATTCGATGCGAAACGTGGTTCCTTTTTCTTTTGTGCTCTCGACGGAAATCTTGCCGCCGTGATCGCTCACCACCGACTGCACAATCGCCAGGCCGAGCCCGGTGCCATGCTGCTTGGTCGTGTAATAAGGAGTGAACAAGCGGCCGCATTCTTCCTGGGTCAAGCCGGAGCCGGTGTCGGAGACCGAGATTTCAACACGATCGCCGAGAGCTTGCGGTGCGAATCGTCAGCTCTCCGCCTTGCGGCATGGCGTCGATCGCGTTGAGCACCAGGTTTTGCAATGCGCGATGCAGCAGATCGGGATCGGCGGAAATTTCGGGCAACGCGTCGCCGAGTTCGGTGTGCACCGCAATCGGATTCTTCTCCTGCAATTGCCCATGCTGCAGTTGCGCATTAAAGACGCGCAGCACCGAGCGCACCACATCGTTCACCTGCGTCGGCTGGCGCTGGGGCTGGGGCATCTTGGAGAATTCGCTGAAGCGGCCGATGATCGTTTTCAGATTGTCGATTTCCGCCAGCAGGGTCGCGGTTCCTTCGTGAAAAACTTCTTCAAACATTTCGGGCGCTTTCTGTTTCGCGCGCATCAGATTCTCAACCGTCACCTGCAAGGGGAAAAGCGGATTCTTCAATTCGTGGGCCAACCGCCGCGCCAGTTCGCGCCATGCGGCGACGCGCTCGGCCTGCAGAGTGCGGTCTTTTTGCTGCGCGAGATCTTCCGTCATGCGGTTGAACGACGCCGCCAGCTCGCCGAGTTCATCGCTCGATTCAACCTCAACCTTGGCGCCGAGATCGCCCGCGGCGACCCGGCGCGCCGCCTCCGCCAGCGACACGACGGGGCGGGTGACGCGAGCTGCGAACCAGAGGCTGGCCAGCACTGCCACCAAAATTCCTATGCCGCCGACCAGCATCGCGGTGGAAATGACCTGCCTTTGCAATTCGATGAGCGGACGCCGCGAACTGCCGACGAGCAGAACGCCCATCAGTTGCTGATTCGACGCGCTCTGAGCCGCGCATTCTGATTGACCGTATTCTGATTCGACGCATTGAAGACGGGGCCGGTCAGCGGGATGGCGTGGAAAACTTCGGCGTCGGCGGAATCGGAAGTCCAATGGATGACGCTCTGCGATTCCTGCAACGTGTCGCGCACCTTTGCGACCAGCGGCGCGATCTTGTCGACGCCCGCGGCCGGCCCGTTCAAATCGAGCAGCGATTTCGGATTCCATTTTGCGTCCAGGTTTTGATAAAGCAGGACGCGCGTTCCGGCGGGGATGTCGAGCGTCGAGAGGAAGCCCTGGTCGAGCCGTTCGCCGCCAATCACGTACAAAGGTTGTTCGCCGACGCGGGCCGCGCGCACGGCAAACAGGCCGAGGGTTGGGCCATCCGGCAGCTCTTCGCGTTTCAGAAACGCTCCGGCGGGGCCGGTGGTTGCGGGAGTCGTTGCTCCGGGAGTTGGGGCTTGGGGAATCGCGGCTTCGGGATATCCGAATTTCGCCTGCCACTGCGCGGAGGAGAGAATGGTGCCGCGATTGTCGACGAGTTCGAGAAAGTCGAGTTGCTGCTGACCCGCCAATGCGCGGGCTTCGTTTACGTACTCGCCAGAGTCCGTGGCGCCGCGGTTCATGTCAAGCGCGATGCGCTGCACGGTTTCGCTGGCGGCCACCGACTCGACTTTGCGCGCAACCTCCGAGCCCTCGCCGCTGGAACTCCGACCGAAACTGAGCGGCGACCGCGTTGGCGCGGTCCTGGTTCGCCTGCTCGAACGAGCGCCGGATGGTGCTGTACACCGACACCGAAATGACCGCGACGCAGAGCAAGACCGTCGCCGCAAACAATAGTAGAAGTTTTTTGCGGAAGCTCATCGCGAGGCCGCCTGGGGAGATAAATTAGCCCGCGAGTCATCCCGCGAATCGGCCAGCCACACTTCAGCGAGCGAAGATCCGGCCTCGCTCCATTCCCCCAGTCGACCCGGCTCCCAGCCGCGCACGCGTGCACTCGCCGCACTCGCCACGCGGCAAATGGAAAAGCGGGATGACCGCGTATCCATCAAGCAAACCGCGCTCGGCTTGATACAGATCGTCCAGCGAGTTGCCGCGGGGCGCCGCCGGGAATGCGGGCTGCGGCAATCCCAGTTGCCGCGCGGCTTCATCGAGCGATGTGGCTGGATCGGGACTGGGCAGCACGGCGCGCATCAGGCGAATGTCCTCCGCTCCCGACAACGATACTTGCACGGTGATGCCGACTTCGCGCGCGTTGAGCGCAATGCGCTCGGCGATCAGTTGGGCTTGCGGGTCTCTCGGATCGTAAGTCTCAGATTGAGCGCGGGTTGCCGCGAGTCGGCGAGCACAGTGCGGGCGCGTTGCGGGTTAGCCTGCGTGGAAAAGACGGCGCTGTAGCCAGTCATCCAGTTGGGAAGAATGCTGGCGGCGGGTTCTCCCGCGCCTTTCAACAGCACGGACTGGATGGGCTTGCGATCGATGGCGAGGGCCAGCGCTTCGCGAAGGCGAGGGTCCTGCGCCTTTGAGTTCGCGGAGAAAACCAGCGCCAGCAACTCCACGGGCAACGACGACGATGATGCGCTGCGCCGCTGCGATGCGTTGGCCGCCTGCGGCGCTGCTTCGATCACGTCGGTCTTGTCCAGTTCGAGTGCGATGGCCTGGTCGCGCAGCGATTTGCCGAATTCGATTTCGACCGCGTCCACAAAAGGACGCCCCGCCCAGCTCTCTTCATTTGCGGCGAGTTTGAGCAGTTTTCCCGGCTGCCATTCGGCGACGAGGAACGGGCCGGTGCCGATGGGAAGGCGATTGTCATTCTGTATTGTTATTTCGCTTGAGCAGGAGATTGCGCGGCAGCGCGAGTTCGGCGAGCAGCGAAGGCATGGGCGTCTCGCTCTCGATCGACACTGAATCTGCGGATGCGCGCACATTCCAGTTGGAATGGAGTGCGCCCAGAATCTGCGCGATGGCTGCGGGCGACGCCGCGCTGCCGTCGTGGAACTTCACTCCGCGGCGCAGCGTGAATTGCCAATGGCGCGCGCCTGGGTCACTCTGCCAGGCCACGGCCAGCGCGGGTTGCGGGCGGGCTTGCGCATCCAGTTTTACCAGCGTGTCGCCGACCAGCGAGAGCGTGCGCGCAATGTCCCAATAGTCGGTGGGGGTGGCGTTCGCGGGAAGATCGAGCGCGTCCGGGGCCGATTGCAGCATGACGCGCAAGGTTCCGCCGTAGTGCGGACGGGTGGCCGCGGTGGCCGCCGCTGGCCCGGTCATTGCCGCGATCAGGGCCATGCACAGCAGTCTTTGGCGGAACCCAAATTGCTGCGACCGCAGGCAACTGCCGAGCTTCGCTCGGCTGGACAGCCGAGGGCGGCTGTCGCTACGCGGACGGTTGTCGCCACGCGGACGGGCGGGGACGCCCGTCGCTCCACTGGCTGAGCCCGCGCTAATTGCCGCAAGAAATCGATACGCGATACGCCTCATACCATCCTGTGTCTTTTCGTTTTACGATTGCCGCTGCGCCATTGCCGCTGGTTTCCGGCCACAGCGCGACGATTCGTCCGTCGAACTCTACCGCTGCACTGACGGCCACTGGATCGCGGTCGGGAATCTCGAACGCGCGCAGGCCGTCGCGCTCCGCATCTCCGTGTCCCAGTTTTGGCTTTCGGAGACCAGCAATTGTGTGCCCGTGCCGCAACTGGAGTGAACCGCGGCCAGGTCGCTGCCCCACTTCACGCCGCGGATTAGCTGGTCCGTCATGCCATCCACAAGATGGAGCGATCCATCCACCGCGGCGAACACCCATAGCGTGTAACTCGATCGCGGAAGCGCGGCCGCGGAATAGAACGAAGGAACGTTGGAGACTTTTCCGATCCCAGGAGAGAGTGCTCCGGTGAAGAAATTGCGCGCGGGCGCAAAGAAGGCGCGGACACCGCCGTCGTCAGCCGTCAGAGGCCAGGGATCGTCACTGTCGTTGCAGGCAAGTGTAAGCGGCGCGGCTGCTATGGAGTTCGTTCGGCAGAACGTTCCGGGCAGGTTAACGTCGAACAGGTGATCGCGGCGCAGCAGCAGGCGTCCGCGCAAGTCGCGGGGAAAGGTGCGCGAGTGCGCGATGGGCAACGAAGCTTCGAGTTCCCAGCGTCCGAGGGTATTTGCCCGCTGTTGACGATAGATCGCGACCATGCCGTCATCGAGCACGAGCAAGCGAGATCCTCCGGGCATTTCGACGAGGGCGACGTCGAGCATCGGTTGTTCTTGCGCGAACAGAAGAGTGGTTTTCAGAACGATCGGCATGGCGGCGGCGAATGGCGTTCCCGTGGCTGAGCGCGGCAACGAAACCAGGGCGACCTTCTTCTCGTCGGACCCGATCACTATCTCGGCCGTCCAAACGTATTCGCGCAGGCTCTCGGAGAGAACGACTTCGACTGTGCCCATCGCTTGCTCGGCTTTGGCGGTGTGCACGCCTTCGACGTGCAACCCGGCTTCGAGCGCGCTGCGCACTTCGCGCACGGATTTGTCGTCGAGCGACGAACGGTTGGCGACTTCGAGTGCGAAAGCGCCGGGCCCGGCGGCGGCGGCGATTTTGTGCGCCAGTTGGCGGGCGGCGTCTCCCAGGGAGGAAGCGCATAACGAAGAGGGAAGAAAAATCGTTGCGAGCAAGAACGAAGTCAGCCAACCTAGCCGCAGACCGCTGGAGGTTCGCGCTCGCATGTGTGGAATGGGCTGATTATAGCGCGTGGTTGATCGTGGCTCGTTCATAAGAAAGTTCTCAGTTCCCAGTTCCCAGTTCTCAGTGAACCGCGCGGTCGGAAGATTTTTCTGAGAACCGAGAACTGGGAACTGGCCTCCAGTTGCCCCGGACTATTGTTGAGGTTTTCCATCGGACGGTTCTACGTCTTCTGCCTGGCTCACATGGTTCGGAGCGCCCATGCCGCGCAGCACGTCGTTGGTGAAGAAGAACTTGCCATCGGCTGGGACCATCATGATCTGCAATTTGTCAGAGAGACGCTCGGCGACGATTTTATTGATCAGCAGCGGGTTCTGCTTCAGGATGGCGGCCTCGCTCGCCATGCGCTCGGCGTCGGCGGAGGCGGTCAAGCGGATGCGTTCGGCCTCGGCTTGCGCCAGCAGTTTGCGGCGTTCCCCCTCGGCTTTGCTGTCGATGAGCTTGGCCTCGCCGGCAGCCTCGGCGTTCTTCACCGTGGCTTCCTTGCGCGCTTCGGCCTCGAGCTTCGATTGCTCAATCTGTTTCTGTTTCAGGGGGAGCGTGTACTGCATGGCATCGGACTCGCCCTTGGCCTGCAGCACGCGGACGGAGGCTTGTCCTTCCGCTTCCTTCACCTGTTGCACCTTGGTTGCTTCGGCATCAGCTTCGGCGATCTTCACTTGCTTCTGATGGATCTCGGTTTCGACGCCCATGCGGTCGTTCTCTTGTTCCTTCAGCAGCAGCGACTCCAGGCCCTTGGCGTACTCCTGCGGAAGTTCGATGTCACGCAGCATGACTTCTTTCACCACGATGCCATCGGCGGCCAGACGTTTGCGAATCATTTCGGCGGAGCGCTGGCGAACCTCTTCGCGCTTGGTGGAGAAAACCTCACGAACGGTATAGCCCGGCACCAGTTCTCGCCACGCGGTAGCCACCACGGGCGGCACAATTTCCTTTTCCAGAGGCTGCGGCAGATTGGCTTCAATGTAGTCGAGACGCTTGGGATCAATCTGGTAACGCACGGTGATGGCGAGGCCCAGAGTGAGTCCTTCTTTAGCTTGGACGTGCAGGGCTTCACCTTTCGCCGCGCCTTTGGCCAGCGCATCTTCGCTGATGCCGGTGGTGAACAACTGGTCGCGCGTGTTGAACAGTTCGACCCGCTCGACCAGCGGCACGACGAAGTGCACACCCGGATAGAGCGTTCCGGCCAGCGTGCCTTTGGTCTGGCTGACGCGCACGCCGGCCATTCCGCTGGGGACGATGACGATGCCGGCCGAGATCAAGAGCGGCGCCCAGGCCAGCATCACGAGCGCAACCGGGATGCGCCAGCGGACATTTGGAGCAAGTCCGGGAGCGCCTGCCTCCGGATCGAAATTCAAACGTCTGCGCTGCCAGACAAGCAGCAGATAAGCGTCGTAGGTGAGAATTCCAGCGGCGATCACGAACATCGCGATTCCCGCGCTCAACAGCAAATACTTCAGTAACAGCATGGTAGTACTCCTTTCAATTCTTTTGCTCGTGTTCAGAAAAGCGTTTGGAAATATCCTGGCGGCGGGCAAATGCCAGGCGGACGATTTGTCCGAAGATGAGTTCTTCGATCAGTAGAGACGCGGCCAGCGAGAACGTCAGACCGCCGATGACGACCAGACCTTGCAGCATCGTTTCCATGACTTGCCTCCGTGGTCTCGCCAGAAGAAAAGGCAAGCGGGGAGCCAGAGCTAGCTGATTGAAACGATTGAGGTTAATGTCGCGTCCCGGATGGATTGCGTGTCTTCAGAAACGCGGATGTGTCTGGGGTGACACGAGGCTTGCGTCGAGATCGAATGATTGCGAATGCGTGCCGGCCTAAGTCCGCGAATGCCGAACGGCTAACAACCAGCGACCAGCGACGAAAAAAGCCGCCATCAGACTTGCGCTGATGGCGGCGATCAAAGGAGCACGAGGCAAACTTGACTTACGAAAACGTGAATCACCAAGCGCGAGTTAGCCGCGCAGCAGCTTACGACGCAATACTCCTGCGATCCCAATCAGGCCCGTTGAGAGCAGCAGCAGGCTACCCGGTTCCGGTGTGGACATTGCCCGAGTTCGGTAGCCAATGAATTCCTGCGGTCCGTAACCCGGCCTTCCGCCGACGGGCGTGTAAAGCATCAGGCCATTAAACTCTTTCGACGGAGCGTGCTGCGCCAAGAGCAGAGCGCTGCTATCAAGGGCCAGCACCGCAGGATCCGTCGTGATTCCCTTGGTGAACAGGTTCCACACAGCCCAGCTGCCGATTTGAGCGCTGGTTGTCCCATTGACCACGCCCAGAAAGATGATGCCCGCCGCTTTGTAGTCGACGATGTTCTTGCCAAACAAGCCTTTCCCAGAAAGCAGGCCGCTGACGTTGGCACTCCAGCTTTCACTTGGCGAAATGTAATTGTTGAACGAGTCGCACATCATGGGCGCCGCCTTCCCACCGTTGATCGAAAAATAGTAGGGATAAGTGTAGTAACCACCGTAGACGTTGGTACCGGGGTAAAGGAACGTCATATTGACAGTAGTGGAATTGGCGGCGGCCAGCGTGGAGATGGACAGGGCTACAACCAGCGACAAGAGAAAGCGGCGACCCAACATGATGTATCCTCCAAAAACTAACTCGACTTCGATTGCTCTCGTTCTCGGCAAACTCATGTGCGGGGAGGACGCGCTATTGAGAGTGCAACCGCGATGCCATGGGCGCAGTCGTTTATGCCCGCCGTTGCAAGCACTTGCCGATTGCGGAAATGGGAAAAGTGAAAAGAATTGCAGACGTCTCGGAACTGGGTGGAATCAATCGTTGCCGATAATGATTGTTAGTAACTCAGGGTAATCGGAAAGAAGTAACCATGGCAATGTAGATACTAGCAAGCGCCTATGTACTCCGAGGGTGTTACCCGTGCTTACCCCGGGGATGCTGAGCTACACGCCCCGCTTGCGATCGATGAGATTCTGACCGGGCTACTGCGCAGCCCCATTGCGGTTCGCGTCGCGCAAATGGGCTTGGCAGAATCTAACGTCAACCGTGTTGCGAAGGCCATCTCCTGGGTACGCGCCAACTTCTCTCAACCGATGAAGGTCGAAGACCTGGCCGGGCCGGTGCATATGAGTGTCTCCTCTTTCCACGAGCACTTTAAGTCTGTCACTTCGATGAGCCCACTGCACTATCAAAAGGTGCTGCGACTCCAGGAGACGAGGCGTCTCATGTTGTCGACAATGATGGACGCGGGTACTGCGAGTCAGCGCGTGGGCTATCTAAGCGCTTCGCAGTTCAGCAGAGAACGCCGTCGCTTCTTCGGGAGCGCGCCGACCAAGGACATCGCCAGATTGCGTCAAGAGACTGAACTTTGGGTCTGACCCTCGGGAGTGATTGGCGACGACAGGGAGGAACCCCGTCCCCACACATGCTAGAATCGTAATAGTGACCCCCCGAACCGATGCTTCCTGACATCGACAAATTGCTGGAGCTGCAGGCGGCGGATAAAGAGATCCGCAGACTGCGGGACGAAGTAGCCGCGTTGCCAAAACGCGTGGCGGTGATCGAGCAAAAGCTGGCTGGGACCAAGGCGCACTTGGAAAAGGCGCGGACGGCGGCCAAGGGCGACGAAGCCAACCGCAAGAAGTTCGAAGCCAATATCAAGGACCTGCAAGGCAAGATTTCGAAGTATCGCGACCAATCCCTGGACGTAAAAACTAACGAACAGTACAAAGCGATTCTGCATGAGATCCAGTTTGCCGAGCAGGAGATCCGGCTCAACGAGGACCGCATCCTGGAGGTGATGGTCAACGTCGAGGCGCGCGAAAAGGACGTCAAAGCGGCCGAAGCCGAGCTCAAGGCGGAGACGGCCGAGATCGAAAAAGAGAAAGAAGAAGCGCGAAAAGTCACTGCCGAGGATCAGAAGAAGCTCTCGGAGTGGAACGCCAAGCGCGACGCGCTGCGGCACGAGATTTCCGAAGATATTCTCCGCCACTATGAGCGCGTGGCGAAGTTCCGGGGCAGCGGACTGGCGGAAGTCCGCGACCACAAATGCATGGGCTGCCAGGTGATGCTGCGTCCGCAGACTTATAACGAAGTGCGGAATGGCGAGAAGGTAATGGTCTGCGAATCGTGCTCGAGAGTTTATTACTTCAACCCCGCGAACGAAGTGAAGCCGGAGCAGGAAGTGGTGACGGTGACCGGGAGAAAACGCGCGCGCCCCAAGGCGGACGCGCCGCAGGCGTGGTTCTACCGTCCGGATTACGGCGAGGAAGGCGAAGTGCTGCTGGTGTTTACCAATGACGGGGGCAATTCGACGCGGCGCATCTACGAACTGCACACGGGACGCCAGTTCGGCGGCGTACTGCTGCGCGAAGGAAATTACCGCCAGGCGTTTCCCGAGGACTTGACCGACGCCGCCCTCCGGCTCAACGGGCATTGGGAAGAGAAAGAAATCGAGGAGTGGGGTTCTGAAATTCCCTCGAATGCGCTCGATCTTCTGCACAAGGATCTGCTCGCCATCCGGCGCGAGCACAAAGCCAGCCACAAGCATTCCGCCTCTCCGGCGGAACAGCCGGCGGTCAGCTAGGGCAACTCTGATTCAGTCTCTTCTTGCACCAGACGCCGCTCTAAACGCTGGAGTTTTCGCGGGCGAGGGCGCCCGCGCCACACTTGATCAGAGGCTGCGGAGTCTTTCGCGGAAGCCGTTGACCTGCGTTTCTCCGGTGTGACCCTTGGTGTGCCCGGTGGTTGCTTAATAAACTCTGAAGCACAGGGGACACAGGGTTTCACAGAGGAACCCGCTCATCCGCGAAACTCGGCCAACAGGGGTCGGTCATCATCTGCAGCCCGACTCTGCAGACGAACTCAACGCCGATTTTAGGGTAAGATGTGCCGCACGAGGTTTAGTGATGGCACCCCACGACAGCGATATCCGCGGCCACGATTGCAGCCTTGCTTCCACATCCCGCCGTTCGTTTCTCGGCCTGTCGGCCGCCGCATCGGCGGCGCTGGCATTGCGCATTGTCACCGAGCCAATGCTGGCTCACGCGCGCGTGCACAATTTTCCGAACGATGCTATCCGGCTTGATGCCAACGAAAACCCGCTCGGGCCCAGTGCCTCGGCGCGCGAGGCGGCAATCGCCATCGTCCCGCAGGGCGGCCGTTATTCCGACTACCTGACCGACGATCTGGTGAAGACGCTGGCGGAAATGGAAGGGCTGAAGCTGGAACAGGTTCGCATCTATGCCGGATCGAGCGAGCCTCTGCATCACACGGTCGCCGCCTTTACCTCACCGCAGCGCAGCTACGTCACCGCCGATCCGGGATACGAAGCCGGAATGCACGCTGCCCAGGCCACCGGCGCGAAGGTGGTGAAAGTCCCGCTGACCAAGACCTACGCGCACGATGTGAAGGCGATGCTGGCCGGGGCTCCCGACGCGGGCGTGTTCTACGTCTGTACCCCTAACAATCCGACCGGCACGCTGACCAGCCATTCCGATATCGAATACCTGGTCGAGAAAAAGCCCAAGGGTTCGGTCGTGCTGGTTGACGAAGCCTACATTCATTTTTCCGACGCGGTTTCGGTCATGGACCTGGTGAAGGCCGATAAGGACGTGATCCTGCTGCGCACCTTCTCGAAGATTTACGGCATGGCGGGCCTGCGCTGCGGCGCCGTATTCGGCCGGCCCGACTTGCTGGAGAAAATCGAAAAGTATGGCGGCTGGAATTTTATGCCGATCACCGCGCTCGCCGCCGCCTCGGCCAGCCTGAAAGACGCGCAACTGGTGCCCGAGCGCAAGCGCATCAACGCCGGCATTCGCGGCCAGGTCTTTGCCTGGCTCGGCCGCAACGGATACTCCTACGTTCCTTCGGAATCGAACTGCTTCATGCTGGACACGAAACGCCCGGCCCAGGCGGCAATCGATGCTCTGGCCAAGCAAAATGTATTTATCGGACGCATCTGGCCGGTGTGGCCGACCTACGCGCGCATCACGGTTGGAACCGCGCCCGAGATGGAGCAGTTCCAGGCCGCGTGGCAGAAGGTGATGTCAGGCGCGGTGACGGCCAGCGTCGGCGCGATGCCAAGCGCGGGAGAATTGGGCAAACGCAGGCGGAATCTGGACGGCTTTGGGATTCGCGTCTGACTGCTCCTTCACCTGTAGAGACGGGGCTTGCCCTGTCTGCATCACGCTGGTGTGGAGTGCACTCGCGCACGGGCGGCGGCCGAGTTGCGCTCGGCTTGGACAGCCGGGGGCGGCCGTCCCTACGCAACCAGCAACTTTCGATCCGCTATAACATCTATTCATGCCGAAAAAGCGCGCCGTCTCCGCCAAACCCGCGGAGCCTTTTGTAAAACTCTCCACCCGAGGAGTCGCCCGTCTTGAAGCCCGTCACCCGTGGGTTTACCGTTCCGACATTACCGAAGAAAAAGACATCCCGGCCGGGTCGGTCGTGCGCGTCCTCGACCAGCGGGGGAAATTTCTGGGAACCGCGCTCTACAGTTCTTCGTCACAGATCGCGATCCGCGTGATCTCTCACGGTTCGGTGCGCCGATCTGCCTGCTCTGGTCGCCGAGCGCATTCGCGCCGCCATCGCCTACCGTAAAGAAAACGACCTCGTCTCCAACACGGACGCCTATCGCATCGTCTTCAGCGAAGCTGATTTTCTGCCCGGGCTCATCGTCGATCGCTATAACGACGTGGTCACGCTGCAAATCCTGACCCAGGCCATGGACGCCGCCTGCGTGCGCGAAGCCGTTCTGCGAACGGTGTGTGGCGAACTGCAACCGGCGGGAATCGTGGAGCGCGTCGAGGCGCGCATTCGAGAACTTGAGCAATTGCCGCCGCGACCGTCCGGACTGCTTTGGGGAGAGAAGAGTGCGACCGAATTCAGCATGAACGGCGTCCGCTTCCACTACGACGGGCTGGAAGGCCAGAAAACCGGCGCGTTTCTCGATCAGCGCGAAAACTACGCCGCCGCGGCCGAGTACGCGCACGGCGAAGCGCTCGACGCCTTCTGCTACCAGGGAGGATTTGCGTTGCACCTTTCTCTGCACCCCGCAGCGAAGTGTTCAAGCGTCACCGGAGTGGACAGCTCGCGTCCCGCGCTCGAAATGGCGGAGAAGAACGCGCTGCTGAACGGGCGCGAACTGGAGTGGATCGAGGCCAACGCCTTCGACCTTTTGAGGGAGTACTCGGCCGCGAACCGGCGCTACGACACCATTATTCTCGATCCGCCGGCGTTCGCCAAGACCAAGCGCGACCTCGAAAAAGCCCTCGGCGGCTACAAAGAGCTCAACCTGCGTGCCATGAAGATGCTGCGTCCCGGAGGGATTCTTGTCACCTGCTCCTGTTCCTTCCACGTCAGCCCCTCGGACTTCCTCAAAATCGTGGCCGCCGCCGCTCAGGACGCCCATAAATCGCTGCGCGTCGTCGAGCACCGCGGGGCTGCCAAGGATCACCCAATGCTGCTGAATGTGCCGGAAACCAGCTACCTCCAGTGCTTGATATTGAGCGTAACTATTTGAAATATAAAAAGATAAAATACTTGACAATAACACACTAAGATTTTATGCTTACATCATACTAATTAACAAATCCGGGAGCTTCCGATAGCGCCCAGTTTTGAATTTCAGGTAGGAGGATTTAAGTCATGACCATGATTACCCGTTGGGATCCATTTCGTGAGTTCGTCACCCTGCAAGACCGCATGAACCGGTTGTTCCGCGACCCGCGTGGGCCGGAAGGGCAGGATGAAGCTCTGACCACGACCGCATTTGCGCCGCCCGTGGACGTTTACGAGGACGAGCACAACGTCACGCTGAAAATCGAAGTGCCGGGAATCGACGAGAAGGACATCGACGTCCGCATCGAGAACAACACGCTGACCGTGCACGGCGAGCGCAAGTTCGAGAAGGAAGAGAAAGAAGAGAACTTCCGCCGAGTGGAGCGCCAGTATGGCAGCTTCACCCGCACCTTCACTCTCCCGAACACCGTCGACCAGGAGAGCGTTCAGGCCGACTATGACAAGGGCGTGTTGAAGATCAAGCTGGCGAAGAAAGCCGAAGCCAAGCCGAAGCAGATCAAGGTAAACGTCGGCAGCGAAAAGACGCTGGAAGGAAAAGAGCCAAAGAGCGCCAGCAAAGCCGCGTAAGGCAGTTGCCAGTTGCCAGTGGCCAGTTGCCAGCCAGCCAGGCGAGGCCCGGCAGATGTAAACTCAGCGGGAGGCGAGGAACGGCGCCTCCCGTTTCATTTTTAATTGGCAATTTGTAATTTGAAAATCCAAAAGATCTGTCATCTGAGCGAAGCGAAGGACCTCTGCATTTCTTGCGCTGCCACCAAACTGCATAGGTTCTTCGCTTCGCTCAGAATGACATCGCAGTAGAGGAACAAAAGTCATGCCGATTCGTTGGGATAAATTCACCGTCAAGGCGCAGGAAGCGGTCCAGCGCGCGAACGAGCTTGCCTCTGAGCACGGCAATCCGGAGATGGCGCCGCTGCACCTGCTGGCCGCGTTAGTAGAAGATAAAGAAGGCATCGTCGCGCCGGTGCTGGAAAAAATCGGCATCGGGCCGCAGGCCGTGCTCAGCGACCTCTACAAAGAAATTGAGAAGCTGCCGAAAGTCTCGGGCAGCGGGCGCGCAGCAGCCGGCCATGTCGTCGCAGATCAACCAGGTCCTCGAAAAATCTTTCAAAGAAGCCGACGCCTTCAAAGACGAATACGTTTCGACCGAGCACATGCTGCTGGCGTTGACCGATCTGAAGCGCGATCCCGCCCAGGAGTTGCTGGCGCGGCACGGCGCGACGCACGACGCCATTCTGAAGGCGCTCACCGCGGTTCGGGGATCGCAGCGCATCACCGACCAGAATCCGGAAGCGAAGTACCAGGCGCTGGAGCGTTATGCGCGCGATCTGAACGAGCAGGCGCGGCGCGGCAAGCTCGATCCCGTGATCGGGCGCGATGAAGAAATCCGCCGCGTGGTGCAGGTGCTTTCGCGGCGCACGAAAAATAATCCGGTGCTGATCGGCGAGCCGGGAGTGGGCAAGACGGCCATCGTCGAGGGCCTGGCGCAGCGCATCGTCTCCGGCGACGTGCCCGAAGCGCTGAAGAACAAGCGCGTCGTATCGCTCGATTTGGGATCCATGCTGGCGGGCGCGAAATATCGCGGCGAATTTGAAGACCGGCTGAAGGCCGTCCTCAAGGAAATCGAAGACTCGCAGGGCAAGATCATCCTCTTCATCGACGAGTTGCACACGCTGGTTGGAGCCGGCGCCGCCGAGGGCGCGATCGACGCCTCGAACATGCTGAAGCCGGCGCTGGCCCGCGGAGAGTTGCGCGCCATCGGCGCGACCACGCTCAACGAATATCGCAAGTACATCGAGAAAGACGCCGCGCTCGAACGGCGCTTCCAGATCGTGTTCGTGGGCGAGCCGAATGTCGAAGACACGATTGCGATTCTGCGTGGGCTGAAGGAAAAGTACGAAGTGCACCACGGCGTGCGCATCAAGGATTCGGCCATTGTCGCCGCAGCGACCCTTTCGCATCGCTACATTTCCGACCGTTTTTTGCCCGACAAAGCTATCGACCTGATCGACGAGGCCGCCGCCTCGCTGCGCATCCAGATCGATTCCATGCCCACCGAAATCGATCAGCTGGAACGGCGGGGCACGCAACTCGAAATCGAAAAGCAGGCGCTGAAGAAAGAAGACGACCCGAATTCCAAAGAGCGTCTGGCCCACGTCGAGAAAGAATTGGCGGGAATTCGTGAGCAGTCGAATGCGCTCAAGGCGAAATGGAAGCAGGAGAAAGACGTCATTGCGCGCGCCCGCGGGCTGAAAGAAAAACTGGAGCAGCTCAAGATTGAAGAAGCCGCCGAGGAGCGCAAAGGAAATCTGGAGCGGGTGGCGCAGATCCGTTACGGTCTCATTCGGCAGACGGAAGGTGAGCTTAAGAAGATCACTGATAAGTTAGCGGGCGAGGGCGCCCGCTCCACACGCATGTTGAAAGAAGAAGTCGATGAGGAGGATATTGCCCGCATCGTCTCCAAGTGGACGGGCATTCCGGTTTCGAAGATGCTCGAAGGCGAAGTCAAGAAGCTCATCCACATGGAAGACCGGTTGCGGCTGCGCGTCATTGGGCAGGACGCGGCGCTCGAACGCGTGGCCAACGCCATCCGCCGTTCGCGGGCCGGGCTGAGCGATCCGAAGCGGCCGATCGGGTCGTTTATTTTTCTGGGGCCAACCGGCGTGGGCAAAACCGAACTGGCGCGGGCGCTCGCCGAATTTCTTTTCGACGACGAACGGGCGATGGTGCGCATCGACATGTCCGAATACATGGAGAAGCACGCCGTGTCGCGAATGATCGGCGCGCCTCCGGGATACGTCGGCTACGAAGAAGGCGGACAGCTCACGGAGCAGGTGCGGCGGCATCCTTACGCGGTCGTGCTCTTCGACGAAATCGAAAAGGCGCATCCGGATGTGTTCAACATCCTGTTGCAGATCATGGATGACGGACGGCTCACCGACGGCAAGGGGCGTCATGTGGACTTCAAGAACACGGTCATCATCATGACCTCGAACCTGGGCTCGGCGTACCTCCACCCCACCGCGCCAAAAGAGGGCGCGGAGGGGACCGCGGAAATGAGTCCGGAAGAGTTCGAAGAGGCCTCGAAGCAGGTGATGGAGGCGCTGCACGGGCATTTCAAGCCCGAGTTTCTGAATCGCGTGGACGACATTATCATCTTCCATCCGTTGGGCAAGGAAGAGCTGGTGAAGATCGTCGAGCTGCGTCTCGAAGACCTGCGCCGGCTGCTTGCCGACCGCAAGATTTCTCTGGAGCTGACCGACGGCGCGAAAGAGCTGCTCTTCACCGAAGGCTACGATCCGAACTTTGGAGCGCGTCCGCTGAAGCGCGCCATTCAGAAGCTGGTGCAGGATCCGCTGGCTCTGAAAATTCTGGACGGCGAGGTGCTGCACGGCGACCACTTGATCGTGGACGCCGATAAGAAGACGGGGAAGATGACGTTCAAGGTCGGTGAGCGGGTGGGGGAGAAAGAGCCGGCGCGGGCTAAGAAGTAATGCTTGCGTTCGCGTAGGGTCGGGCGACGCGGGCCGAGCTTTGCTCGTCTGGACGGCCGAGGGCCGGCCGTCCCTACGTGGCTCTTGGGGGAGCTTTGAACCGATCGGCGATTTCTCCTCGCGATAGATACCATGCCACTATTACCCGCACTACGATCCCCAGGCCGCCGAATGCCAGCGCTTTGGGTTGAGTCATTGCGGTTGCGGCTGAGACGGACGGGACCAGCATTACGATTCCCGCGATGGCGATCAGCGTCGCGGCGTGGCGGACTATATTGTTAAGTTCCACTAGACCCCACGCTACTCCGGCGCCTGCTGCCGCCATTAGCAGAAACATGTATGGGCCCGCCAATTCCAGGCCGAATAAGAGCGGCGCGCCTGCCGACATTGATATCGTGCCCGGACGAAGCAGCATCAACCCGCCTGCGATACCCAGATAGATTCCGCAGAGAGCGAAGAGCGCGGCGATAGCTCGGACTCCGTTTGGGACCGGGTTGGCGGGGTTATCGGTCATAGTCTCGGTCTCTTTATCCAAACAGATTTAGCCATCGCCGCCCAGGTTAGCGCCCAAAAAACGGGCGCGAACCTGGGGCACAAAAAGTCACACGCTCTCAGGATGACAATTTATTGGTAGAGATGAAAATCATAATTGGGATGACAATTCATGAAAGGTGCAGCGGATCGTAGAATACAAGCCGTGGCTGCGCCTGCACAAATGAAACTGATTGTGCTGAACCTTAAGGCGGGGATGCCTACGGTGGAACAGGCTAAGCGGCGATTGCTGGAGGCGTTGTATGCGCCTCGGGGAGCGAGTGGGCCGGTGGTGAAGATCATTCATGGGTATGGATCTTCGGGGAAGGGCGGCGCGATCCGGACGGCGATTCGCGAACAGATGGCCGCGTGGCAGCGCGAGGGCAAAGTGCTCAAGGTGGTGCCGGGCGAAAACTGGAGCATTTTCGACGCGGGCTCGCAGGATCTGCGGCAGCGGTATGCTTTTCTCGGCAAGGATGAAGATCTGGACCGCGGGAATGCGGGCATGACTTTGGTCGAGTTTCCGGCGGATCGGTCGCGCATTTTTCGGTAGTGAGTCAGAAGCCCACCGATGAACTCGCGGTGCTTTGAAGGCACGCGGCTTAGCCGCGACCGCTCAAAAACCGGGGCTTTAGAGCGTGCGTGAGACTGGGTCGTCCCTCCGGGACTGCATTTCGCAATCTAACTGCTAACTTCCGACTTCCGTTAGAATCCTCCGGTGCCTGTTCGCTTGCAGATTGAAGCTACTCGCGGCTCGGCCCGCGCCGGTAAGCTGGTCACTCCTCATGGAGAAGTTGAGACGCCGGTGTTTATGCCGGTCGGGACTTTGGCTTCGGTTAAGGGCGTGTCGCAGGATGTGCTGGAAGAACTTGGGGTCGAGATTCTGCTGGCGAATACCTACCATCTTTATCTGCGGCCTGGGGTGGAAACGGTTCGGCGGATGGGCGGGCTGCACCGGTTCATGGCGTGGGATCGGGCCATTCTTACGGACTCGGGCGGGTTTCAGGTTTTCAGTCTGAACGATCTGCGCAAGGTCAGCGAGGAAGGCGTGGCGTTCCGCTCGCACCTAGACGGGTCTGCTCATTTTTTGAGTCCGGAAAAAGCTACGGAGGCGCAGATTGGGCTGGGGGCCGACATTATTATGGCCTTTGACGAGTGCACCGAGTATCCAGCCGACCGGGCGCGGGTGCGGGCTTCGATGGAGCTGACCGCGCGCTGGGCTGAGCGCTGCAAGAATTATTTCGAAGCGTACAAGTACGAGGTGCCTTGGGAGGGCAGTGGTCAGTGGCCAGTGGTCAGTGGTCAGGACCCAGTACCTAGTACCCAGTCTCTGTTTGGCATTGTGCAGGGCGGGATGGATGCTGAGCTGCGGCGGGAATCGGCGGCGCGAACTATCGACATCGGCTTCCCTGGTTATGCCATTGGCGGGCTTAGCGTTGGCGAACCGCGCGAGCTTACTCGCGACATTGTTTTATCCACGCTGGAGCATCTTCCCGCCGACAAGCCACGATATCTGATGGGGGTGGGCACTCCGGAAGAGATTGCGCAGTACGCGCAGTCGGGCGTCGATATGATGGATTGCGTGCTGCCCACGCGCGCCGCCCGCCATGGGTTGCTGTTTACGTCCGAAGGCAAAGTGTCGATCAAGCAGGCCCGGTACGCGCAGGACGACGGCGCGCTCGATCCCGCCTGCGACTGCCGCGTGTGCCAGCGTTATTCGCGGGCCTACCTGCGCCATCTTTACGCCGCTAACGAATTGCTGGCGCAGGTTTTGAATACGGTGCACAATTTGCACTTTTACCTGACTACCATGCGGACGGTCCGGGCATGGATTCGGGCGGGCGATGGGACTGGCGCCGAGGCTACTTGAGGATTCATGCGGTGGAAAGGAACGCCTCGCCCCTGCCAGCCGGGCGGGGACGCCCGGCTCTCCACCGGGGCTTCCTGGACGTAAATTCGGCGTGGTGTCCTTGACACCTTGCTGGCGGTCCGGCATTCTATTGAACTTGGGAACAAGGTCCGTTTCTTTCTGTGCCGTTCCGGTCGCAACCGGGGCGCGGCATCGCCGGTTCTAGCCTGCAAGTTGTAGGATCTCCGGCCATAGAAGAAAACAATTCCCGCGGTTAAGCAGTAAAGTTCGAGAGAAAGTCGGGCGGCGAAAGAAGCAAACTTGTGCCGAGTTTCGCTCGGACGGCCGGCAGAGGGCGCTTGTGGCCGCGGCGGTTTTAGCCGGGTATTTCGTTATAGAGGATCAACTTGGTGGTGGAAATCATTTTGTCGTGTCGTACCTAGCGGATTGGCGTTTTGGTTGCAGCTACCCGGGGGCACGAGTCTGCTCGGGCTGGCGCCCCTGCTGTTCATCTTTGCCATTTTTTACTTTCTGCTGATTCTGCCGCAGCAGCGGAAACAGAAAAAGTGGCAGGCGATGCTGAGCGAGTTGAAAAACGGGGACAAGATCACAACCAGCGGCGGGCTTGCGCGGGACGATCATCAGCCTCAAGGACGATGCGCTGACCTTGCGCGTGCCGCCCGACAATGTGAAGCTCGAAATCAGCCGCGCATCGGTGGTGTCGGTGACGACGGCGGAAGAAGGAACGAAATCATAGTCGTTTGGTCGCTAGTCGTTGGCTGTTCGGGAAGCGCGGTAGGCTTGAACGGTTCTGCTAACGACTAAGGACGAACGACCATCGACGGTTTGTTCATGAATAAGAACCTCAGTTGGAAGTTGGCAGTTATCGTCGGGATCCTGCTGGTCTTTCTGATCGGCATCCTCGGCATTCCGAAGGACTGGTCGGGCAAGGGCGTGCTGGCGTCGATCACCGACCGCATTCATCTGGGCCTCGACCTGCGCGGCGGGACGCACCTGATTCTGCAGGTGCAGGTCAACGATGCGGTCAACGTCGATTCCGATAACGCGCTGGCGCGGCTCAAGGAAGACTTGCGGACGCACAAGATCAATTACGCCGACATCACCAAGCCCGATGCGGTGAACCATCCGGAAACGATCGTGGTCAAGGGCGTGCCGCCGGATCAGACGAGCGATTTCAAGAGCATTATTTCCGACCGGCTGCCGGAGTACGGCGCCAGTTCGGGCGCGGAAAATTCCTGGACGGTTTCGATGAAGGCGGCAAAACCTCGCCGATTTGAAGAATCGCGCGGTGGCGCAGGCCATTGAGACCATCCGCAATCGAATCGATCAGCTGGGCGTGAGCGAGCCGGTGATCCAGGAGCACGGTCTCGGACAGTATCAGATTCTGGTGCAACTGCCGGGCGTGGACGATCCGGCGCGGGTGAAGGAAATCATGCAGTCCACGGCGATGCTGGAAATCAAGCAATCGCTGGGCGGGCCCTATTCGAGCGAGCAAGCGGCGTTGCAGGACAAGGGCGGAGTGCTGCCTCCGGACGCGGTTTTGATGCCGGGCAAAAGCATCGGCTCACGCGACACGGAAGGCGGCGAAGCCTGGTACATCATCTCGCGGGCCTCGGCGGTGACGGGCCGCGATCTTCGTACCGCGGAACCGAGCACCGACGAGAATGGCCAGCCGGCAGTGCGATTTATCCTTACCAGCGAGGGCGGGCGCAAGTTCTACTCCTTCACTTCCGCGCATGTCGGCGACTACCTGGCGGTGGTTCTCGACAACAAGGTGCAGGAAGTGGCGGTGATCAAAGACGCCATTCGCGACAACGGCATCATCAACGGGCGGTTCACCCAGCAACAGACGCAAGACCTTTCGATGACGCTGCGATCTGGCGCACTGCCGGCCGGGATCAAGTACCTGGAAGAACGCACGGTGGGGCCGTCGCTGGGCGCGGATTCGATTCGTTCGGGGGTTCGGGCGGCCATAATCGGCATGTTCGCCGTGCTCATCTTTATGTTGATTTACTACCGCTGGGCGGGCGTGAATGCCGATGTCGCGCTGATCCTGAACCTGGTTATTCTGCTCGGGTTCATGGGCTACTTTCGGAGCGGTGCTGACGCTGCCGGGCATTGCCGGCGTCATCCTGACGGTTGGCATGGGCGTGGATTCGAACGTGCTGATTTTTGAGCGCATCCGGGAAGAACTGAGGAACGGCAAGACGCCGCCGTCGGCGGTGGAGCAGGGATTCAGCCACGCCTGGATCACCATCGTCGATACGCACGTGACCACCATCGTCTCGGCCGCGATTCTGTTTATCTTTGGAACCGGGCCGGTAAAAGGTTTTGCGACGACGCTGGTTTTCGGTCTACTTGCAAACCTGTTTACCGCGGTGTTTGTATCGCGAGTGATTTTCGATTGGGTGCTGAGCCGGAAGCAGCGTGGCGAAGCGTTGAGTATTTAGAAAGAAGAGGTTTCAAAGTTTCAAGGTTTCAGGGTTTCAAGGATCACAGGGTCGCGATTGTCTTGACTTTGAAACCTTGAAACTTTGAAACCTTGAAACTTGGGTTCTTATGGAATTTTTCAGAGATACAAGCATCGACTTCCTCGGGAAAAAGTGGTACTTCCTGACCTTCTCACTGATCTTCAGCGTGGCCGGAGTGCTGTCCATGGCGTTCTGGCATGGCATCCCGCTGGGCGTCGACTTCCGCGGCGGCACGCTGGTGTACGTGAAGTACGCCCATACGCCCGATCCGTCCGCCATTCACAACGAGATCGAGCGCGCCGGCTTGAAGAATGCCCGGGTGCAAAGATACGGGCCAGCCGCCAATAACGAAGTGCTGATCGCCCTCGATATTCAGGAGACCAGCGAGCAGGCGCTCGACAAGGGTAAACTCCAGATCCTTCAGGCGCTCGAAAGCCACGCTGCCGCGGGCAAGCAGGATCTCAACAACTCCAGCTCTTTGACGGTCACGAATTATCTGTTGGAGAAGGATCCGCTCCATCTCGGGACCGACGCCAACCCGCGCTACACCGCCATGGCGCAAGCCATTGTCGACTACCGCGACAAGACGAAAAGCGGCGTGCTGGGCTCGATTGATGAGCTGAAGAGTGTGGCCGATCCGGCGGCCGTTGCCTCGCTCGAGGAGAACTTCTACGTTTCGGATTTTGGTATCCGCAACGTCGAGATTGTCGGTCCGCAGGTTGGACAGCAACTGCGCAAGCAAGCCATCCTGGCCACCCTTTACTCGCTCGGCGGAATGCTGATCTACCTGGGGTTCCGCTTCGAATGGATCTACGGTGTCGCTGCCGTGCTGACGGTCTTCCACGACACGCTGATTACGGTAGGCGCCTTCTCGCTGCTGAACCGGGAAATATCGCTGACCGTAATCGCGGCCATTTTGACTCTGATCGGGTATTCCAATAACGACACCATCGTCGTGTTTGACCGCATCCGGGAGAACGTCAAGCTGCTGCGGCGGGAAAGGCTGGCCGACATTGTCAATAAGAGTATTAATCAAACCTTAAGCCGAACCATCTTGACAGCGGGCCTGACTTTCCTTACCGTGCTTGCGCTGTTCCTTTTTGGCGGCGAGGTGTTGCATGATTTCAGCCTCGCCCTGGTCATCGGAATCCTGATCGGAACTTATTCCTCGATTGCGATTGCCGCCCCGATTCTGGTGGCGTATCAGGAATGGCGTGGCGAGCGGGGCAAGAAGCCGATGGCCATGCCGTTGCGGTCGGGCAACCGGCCCGGCGCAGCCGAAGGAAAAAGTTAAGGTTGAATCCGGTCTATGTGGCGTAGAATCTTTACCTGTCCGCAGAGACAGGGATTCGCGGAAAAAAAGCTCGAAAGAGTGGGAGCAAAGAGTATGTAGCCGGTGTCTAAGTTCTAGTACGGTTCTGATGTAGGAGAAGCCTATGTTTGAAGACAGCCTCATTGAGTCAGGCAACAGGTTCAAGACCAAGCGGTTGAGCACCACAATCCTTTCTTTTACGCTGCAGGTTCTGCTTATCGGCGTCCTGATTCTGATTCCCCTGATTTATACTGACGCGTTGCCCAAGACGCAGTTGATGACCTTCCTGGTAGCGCCACCGCCACCACCACCGCCCCCGCCCCCGCCGGCAGCCGCTCCGGTTAGGGTGGTGCGAGCGGTGAGCGAAGTGGTCAACGGCGAGTTGCGCCAACCCAGCAAGATTCCAAACAAAGTTCAGATGATCAGAGAAGACGAAGCGCCACCGGATCTAGGTGCTGGCGGTGTCCCGGGTGGTGTCCCGGGCGGCATTCCGGGAGGTTCGGTGGGCGGCGTGATCGGCGGGATTCTCAACTCGACGGCCACGGCGCCGAAAATTGCGGTTCCGGTGCGCGTCCGCGTTTCGCAGGGCGTGTCGACCGGTCTTTTGATCAAGAAGGTCACGCCCAATTATCCGCAACTGGCGAAACAGGCCCGCATTCAGGGGACGGTCGTGCTGCAGGCGGAAATCAGCAAAGAGGGCACGATTCAGAACCTGCAGTTGATCAGCGGGCACCCCATGCTGGCGCCAGCGGCGATCGAAGCCGTGAAACAATGGCGTTATAAGCCATACCTGCTCAATGGCGAGCCGGTGGCCGTGGAGACCCAGGTGGTTGTGAACTTTAGCTTGTCTGGAGGCTAGACTCCCAGGATCGGGTGATCGGGCCATCGGGTCATCGGACGATCGAAAACCCAAGATTTCAGAGGATTTTCGACGGCCGATCACGCGACTGCCCGATTCTGTAAGCGGCACGCAGCACCTAAAGAGTTCAAGAAGCGATTCAATAACATGTACGAAACAGTTCTGAGGAGGAGAAGCAACTCATGGTAGTGAACCTAGCAGCAGTCGCACTCTGTAATTTCCATCTTTTCGCCGCTTGGCTCTTTGACGAGGGCACGGTCGGTTGGGACCCGATTTCGCTGTGGAAGCAGATGGGTATTCTGGCGAAGGTCGTGGTTATCGTTCTGTTCATCATGTCGGGGTGGTCGATCGGCGTGATGATTGACCGCTGGATGGCTTTCAACGCCGCCCGCAATCAGTCCCGCGCGTTCGCTCCCGCAGTTGCCGGAGCGCTGCGCGAAGGGAAGATTGACGAAGCGATTAAAGTCGCCGAGCGCAACAAGAAAAGTCACCTGGCCAAGGTGGTCACGGCGGGCCTGATGGAATTCAAGGCTCACCAGGACAGCCCGGGTGAGATTCCGGGCGAGACGGTTGAAGCATCGAAGCGGGCGCTGGAGCGCACGGAAGCCATCGTACATGCCGAACTGAAACGCGGCTTGGGCGGGTTGGCGACAATCGGCTCGACGGCTCCCTTCGTGGGACTGTTCGGAACGGTGGTCGGCATTCTGAACGCCTTCAACGGCATCGCCAAGGAAAAGGCGACCGGGTTGGCAGCGGTCGCGGGCGGCATTTCGGAAGCGCTCGTAACCACCGCCGTGGGCCTGTTCGTGGCGATTCCGGCGGTCATGATGTTCAACTATTTGACGGGCCGGGTGGAAGCGTTCGACGTGGAGATGGATAACTCCGCGAGCGAACTGATCGATTACTTCCTGAAGCGCCGGAGCATGCGCCGGTCGTCCTAAGGCCAAAGGTTGCGCCCATGAGTTGCTGAAGCGATGGAGGGCCGGGCGGGGACGCCCGGCGCTCCATCGGGCGAGTTTGGGCGCCAACCGTAGCAATCGCAGGATTGCGGCAGCCGGACAAGCGTACGCAGGAGATAGAATTCCATGGCATTAGCGAAACGAAACGAAGCGGCCAACGTCACCTCTGACATCAACGTCACCCCGATGGTGGACGTGATGCTGGTACTGCTGATCATCTTTATGGTGGTCACCCCGATGTTGCAACATGGCATTCCCGTGGACATGGCGAAGGTCAATAACCCCACGGATATGCACGACGCCGACAAGGAAGACGCGCTGCTGGTTGCGATCACCCGCGATGACAAGGTTTTCTTCGGGACCGATAAGGTCGCTGTGGATGAACTGACGGAGAAGATCAAGGATCGCCTGGCGAACCGGACCGACAAACGGGTTTTTCTGAAGGCGGATGCCCGAGCGCATTTCGGCTGGGTGGTTGAGGTCGTCGATAATGTTCGCGCCGCGGGCGTGGACCAACTCGGACTTTTGACAGATATAAAGAAGGCAGGGAGCATGGTTGCCCCGCCGCCAGGCGCCACTACGTCGGCGCCTAAGGGTGGGCAATAGCAATACAATCGATAGCAACGCAGGAGATCGATTATGAGTATGGCAGTCGGCCCCAAAGGGGGCCAGAACGCGAACATGAACGTCACACCGCTGATTGACGTCTTGCTGGTGCTGCTCATCATTTTCATGGTGATTACGCCGCTGACGCCGAAGGGCTTGGATGCGTTGGTGCCCCAACCGCCGCCGAAGGATCAGAAGACGCCGAACACGCCCGATCGCACCATTGTGGTGCAGTTGATTGACCATGGCGCCGGCAATCCTCCCGGACTCAAGATCAATCAGGACGAGGCGACTTGGGAAACTCTGCAAAGCCGGTTGGAAGATATTTTCAAGACCCGGGCCGAGAAGGTCATGTTCGTGAAGGGCGACGATAATGTGCCCTTCGCCGACGTGGCCACCGTCATTGATATCGCACATTCGGCGGGCGTCGACAAAGTCGGGTTGATCACAGCCAAGATCGAAGCGGGCGGCTAGTATCGTCATAAGTTAAGTAATAATGTGGAGGGACGGGCGTCTCGCCCGTCCCGCCGGGCGGGGACGCCCGGCTCTCCACTTCAGATTTCTACACTCCGCTGCAAGGGAGATTCATAAAGCAATGAAAACGACTCAAAGGCTCCTGGTGGTATTCGCCGCCGCGCTGGTGATGCTCTGCAGCACCGGCTGTAGCAAGCTGCAGGCGCGCGACCACCTCAACAAGGGTGTGCAGGCTTACAAGAATTCGAAGTTCGAACAAGCAATCGATCACTTTCAGCAAGCTGTCGCCCTCGACCCCACCCTTCTCAATGCCCGTCTGTATCTGGCCACGGCGTTGGCCCAACAGTACATTCCGGGCGCCGATACTCCCGACAACAACCGCTATGCCGAGCAGGCGATTGACCAGTACAAGCAAGTGCTGCAGGCCGATCCCAAAAACATCAACAGCGTTAAGGGCATCGCCTATCTCTATCTGCAGATGAAGAAATTTCCGCTGGCCAAGGAGTACTACAAGAAAGCCTCCGAGATCGATCCCAATGACCCCGAGCCTTATTACTCGGTGGCCGTCATTGATTGGACGCAGACCTACGTGCCGCGTCAGGAAGAGCGTGCCAAACTCGGCATGAAGCCTGAAGACTCGCTGCCGGCCAAGGACAAGAAGGTCTGTGCTCAGCTCAAAGAACAAAATACCGCCAACGTGCAGGAAGGCATCGATAATCTGAACAAGGCGCTGCAGCTTCGTCCCGACTACGACGACGCCATGGCCTACTTGAACCTGATGTACCGGGAACGCGCCGATATCCAGTGCGATGACCCGGCAGCCCGCGCGGCCGATCTGAAGAGCGCCGACGATTGGGTTGACAAAACCATGGCCACCAAGAAAGCCAAGGCAGAAAAGCAGCCCGGCAGCGGCGGCAACATCGTCATGGATCAGAACAAGTAAATGCTCGTGGAGGGACGGGCGTCCTCGCCCGTCCCCGCCGAGCGCAGCACGGCCCCGCCTCCAGCGCCAGCACCATTCCCGACGGAGTGATTTCACCGCAGGAAACTTTTTCTGCCTGTAGAAGCGCGGCTTGCCGCGTCTCGACAAGTCTGAATCAGACAATCCACGAAATCACGGCGGCAGGCGATCAGAGCGTTTTCACAGTTAACGTGTAGCGCGCCGCCGATAGTCCCGCAGCGGCAAAAGCCGCGTCATCCTTGGCCATTGACGGCACGGCTGAAGCCGTGCCCCTTCAAATCCACCATACACCAACTGTGAAAATGCTGTAGCGGCATGCGCATCCCCGCTCCCACAGGTAGAATCGAAGCGGCGCGGCGCGGGGCCAACTGAAATGTTCAAGAAGATTCTGATCGCCAATCGAGGAGAGATTGCGGTGCGGGTCATACGCGCCTGCCGCGAAATGGGAATCGCCAGCGTCGCCGTCTATTCCGATGTCGACCGCGCGTCGCTCCACGTCCGTAAGTCCGACGAAGCGTACTCCATCGGCCCGGCGGCGGCGGCCGAGTCGTATCTTCGGATGGACAAGATCATCGAGGTCGCCAAACGTTCGGGTGCCGAGGCCATCCATCCCGGATACGGCTTCCTCTCGGAAAACGCGAAGTTCGCCCAGGCGTGCGCCGATGCGGGCGTGAAATTTATCGGACCGACTCCGCGCTCCATGAAATTGATGGGCTCGAAGACCAGCGCCCGCCAGCAGATGGAAAAAGTGGGCGTCCCGTTTGTTCCCGGAACCTCGCGCGGCCTCGCCTCTTCGGAAGAAGGCGAAGAAGCCGCCGAGCGCCTCGGCTACCCGGTGATGCTGAAAGCCGCGGCGGGCGGCGGAGGCAAAGGCATGCGCCTGGTGCATAGCCGCGCAGGAACTTCATGCTTCCTTCGCGTCGGCCCAGAGCGAGGCGCAGAGTTCTTTCGGCGACAGCGAAGTCTATATCGAAAAGGCGATCGTCAATCCCCGCCACGTCGAGATGCAGGTGCTGGCCGACGAGCACGGCAATACGGTCTGGCTCGGCGAGCGCGAGTGTTCCATCCAGCGCCGTCACCAGAAAGTTCTCGAAGAGGCGCCTTCGCCGCTGGTCGATCCCGACATGCGCCGGCGCATGGGCGAGGTTGCCGTCAAAGTCGCGCAGACGGCCAACTACACCAATGCCGGCACGGTTGAGTTTCTGGTCGATCCGCAAAAGAACTTCTACTTCCTGGAAATGAACACGCGCCTGCAGGTGGAACATCCGGTGACCGAGTTGACCACCGGACTCGATCTCGTGCACCTGCAGATCCGGATCGCGAGCGGAGAGAAGCTGCCCTTTGCGCAGTCCGACATCGAGATTCGCGGACACGCCATCGAGTGCCGCATCTACGCTGAAGATCCCGACAACAATTATTTTCCCAGCCCCGGGAAGATTACGTTGCTGCTCGCGCCCTCGGGGCCGGGAATCCGGCGCGACAGCGGCATGTACGAAGGCTGGACGGTTCCCATGGATTACGATCCGCTGCTCGCCAAACTGATCGGCTACGGCACCGACCGGCGGCAGGCCATCATGCGGCTGGAACGGGCGCTCTACGAATATTTCGTGGCCGGCATCAAGACCAACATTTCTCTTTTCCAGCGCATCCTCGGCGACGCCGATTTTCGGGCGGCAAAGGTCGATACCGGCTACCTCGACCGGTTGATCGCGAAAGGCAATCCAGCCGTCATATCGACCGCACCGGAGCGTGAGATCGAAGAGATGGAAACGATCGCCGCGATTGCGGCCGGGATGTTTGCCGTGCTCGACCCGGCTGCGCCCGTCAGCAAGAATGGCGAGACCTCCGCGACCGGTTCAGGCCGGCTTCGCCGCCATCCAGTTGGAAACAGAAGGGACGCGCGGACGCGCTGCGCTGAACGTTGATAGGCTGATCGTTGATGGTTGATCTTATGACTTATGAAGTCATCGTCGGAGGCAAGCCGCACCGGCTCGAACTTGAAAAAGCCGCTGGCGGATGGGAGTGCCACCTGGACGGGCAGCCGGTTCCTATCGACGCGGTCATCACGCGACGCGACGTTTTGTCTCTCCTAGTCGATGGGCACGCATACGAGATCAAGCGCGAGCAGACTGCCACCGATCTCCATATGTGGGTGGGCCGCAGCCGCTTTGCGGTGGAGTTGCGGGATCCGCGTTCCCTGCGCTCGCGCCAGAAAGCTGCTGGAGACGAAAAGGGCCCGAGGAAAATTTTGGCTCCCATGCCCGGCCGCGTCGTGCGCCTGCTGGTCGCGGAAAATTCCGAGGTCGAAGCGGGCCAGGGCATCGTCGTCGTCGAAGCGATGAAAATGCAGAACGAAATCAAGTCGCCAAAAAAGGGAGTCGTGAAGAAAATATTGGCGACTCCCGGCGCGGCCGTGAATCCCGGCGATGTGTTGGCCATCGTGGAATGAAAACGCTCGGCCTCGCCCCGGGCGCCGCAATCGCACAGTCCCCAGTGCCGTGACCGCGTGATGAGTCATACGGTGGAGGGACGGGCGTCTCGCCCGTCCAGCCGGGCGGGGACGCCCGGCTCTCCACCAACAGGCTTCGATCGGCAGCAGTAACAATCACGCGGTCGTGGTACCAGGCCCACAACCCGCGGCCCGAAACCATCCCTCAGCTATAGCACCTACGTCATCTCAACCTTGTTTCTTTTCGCGGGTACGATGGAAGGAAGCGGCAGATAGAAGCCAGCGACGGCGGAGGTGTCTTCGTGAAGCTGCAGCGGATCATCGGTTTCGTAACCCTCGGAATCTCGATTCTTACGCTCGTCCTTGTTTTGAAGCGGCCGGCGCCGCTTGCGCCGGTGGCCGCGCCCGCCGCGGCTGCCGCCAATGCGCAGTCTTTCCAGGAGAAAGTGAACCAGCTCGCGCAACCCAAGGTGGCGGGAGAAGGGGAGAGCGAAGTCCGCATGAACTCAGGCGAATTGTCGGCTGCGCTGGCGCAAGCTGCCGGCCTGCTGCCCACAACCACGCCTGCGTCCGCGAATGCTTCCAGCAACTCTCCCGCCAGCTCTTCCCCTGCAAGCGGCGCAATGGAGTTCCCCGGCGCGGTTCCGAATATCAAGGATTACCAGGTCTCCATGGATGGAGACATCGTGCGCGGTCAATTTCTTACGCAGATCGCGGGCAAGGACGTCTATCTCACTTTGGCCGGACATCTCGGCTCCAAAGACGGATATGCCACGTTCGATGCCACCGAGGTCAAGGTCGGCGATCTCTCTGTGCCGGCATCGCTGGTCAACGAGGTGTTGCAGAAGAAACTCGCCGAGCAGCGCGATCAGCTCAAGCTGCCGAACAACGTCAAAGATCTCAAAGTCGAAAACGGCGAGCTCGTGCTGGTGGAGAAATGACCGATGCGAATCCGCGGCGGCTGCGAGCTGCGAGCAAACAGACTTTGGGCTGGCTCGAAGCCCGAAGCTTGGAGCTAGTGTAGTGCGTTGAAGATTGCGATGGTTATGTTTTCGTCTCCGTCCGATGCGAAGTTTGGTGTCTGACGAGGAAGTCAAAGGCTTTAACCACGGGGGACACAGAGGATCACGGGGGAAGTCAGCGAATCATAAACGTCGATCTGTTTGACGCACTACAGTCGGACCGCAGGGTTTAGCTGAAATGACCGCCCTGCAAAAAATGCCCGACAACTACTTAACCATCCGCTTGTAAAGCAAAATTTGCCCGTCGCACTACACCAAGGGTTGCTTCCGACAGAGTCTTCTAATCTTCATCTAATCTCTTTCTAACCGCATCCGTTTCCAATCGACGGTATGACGAGTTTCCCGATCCCGTCCAACTATGCTAACCGCGTCCTCGTGGCTAGCCCCAGTCCAGCGGTGCGCCAGCGCGTGCTCGAAAGTCTGCGGTCTCCCGCCCGCCGCTTCGAACAGGCCACGGGAGGAGCCGAAGCCCTCGTCCATTTGGAGAGTGGCTTCTGGCAGGTGCTATTTCTCGATCGCCGCCTGCCCGACCTCGACGCCGAGGAACTGAGCCACACCGTGCGGCAGCGCTTCCCCGGAATCGAGGTCGTGCTGCTCGATCCAGAGGCCGATCCCGATCTCGGGTCAAAGAGCGATGCCGAACCCACCGCGGCCGAAGAGAAAGAAGACCTGCTTCTCGGAATGTGGCCCGTACTATCCGAGGACGAAAACAAAAATAAGGACAAGGACGAAGACAAGCTCTTGCCCGCCGCGCGCACCGCCCGCTCCATTCTCGAGGCTCCCTTACCCGGAATGATCGGCAACTCACGCATCATGCAACCCGTATATCGTCTGGCGCGCCTGCTGGCGCAGCGGAATACAACCGTGCTGATCACGGGCCCGACCGGCTGCGGCAAGGAAGTCGTGGCCCGCGCCATTCATCAGTTGAGTCCGCGCGCCGGGCGCCCCTTCGCGGTGGTCAATTGCGCCGCCATTCCCGAGACCCTGCTCGAAGCCGAACTCTTCGGATACGCGCGCGGCGCTTTCACCGGAGCCATGCAATCGTATGCGGGAAGGATCCAGGTGGCACAGGGAGGCACGCTCTTCCTGGACGAGATCGGCGAGATGCCGTTGAGCCTGCAGCCCAAGCTGCTGCGTTTTCTGGAGCAGAAAGAATTGCAGCGCCTGGGCAGCGCCGACGTGGTGCGGGTGGATGCCCGCGTCATCTCCGCCACCAACGCGCACCTGCTGTCCCTGGTCCGCGAGGGAAAGTTCCGCGAAGATCTGTACTATCGTCTTTGCGCCTTCCCCATTGAAATTCCGCCGTTGCGCGACCGGGCCGAGGATATTGCGCAACTGGCCGCGCACTTTCTGGAAAAATATGCCGCGCGCCTGCCCGCGCCGCAATTGTCCGCCGCAGCAGTACAGCTGCTGAAGACGCAGCCTTGGGCGGGAAACATTCGCGAACTGCAGAACGTGATCGAACGGGCGCTGATCCTCTCCGAAGGCCAGGCGGTGATTCACCCCGAGCATCTGTTGCTTGAGGACTCGAGCTTTCGCAACTCGCACTAGGGCGAACGATTAAGGGCCCGCGAGCGGAGGCGGTAACCGCAGAGAGCGCAAAGTTCGCGGAGAAGTTCTTGTTTCTGTATTCGGACGCGGGGCCCGGAGTGTTCGCGTGGAAGGCACTTCGGACCGCTTGTTTTGAGCTTTTATTTCTGTTTGCTCCGCGTTCTCTGGGCTCTCTGCGGTTACAGCCTTCGCTTAGTGTCGGGATGACAAAGTCTGGTGAATGGAGAGTTGAAGGGCGTAGCTCATTTTCACCAAGCCGAGCAATAGGTCGTCTTCATCCGTACTCGGCATAAGAGCGATCTAAGGCAATTTATGCCGGGCTGGCATCGCCGTTGCAACGCAATCATCATGTCTACCTCTTTTCCAGCACCACGAGATCCGGCGCGCGATCCCGAGCATCCGCTGGCCCGTGCTTTTGCGTCGTTCACCGAGGCGGCGGGTTCGCTCGAGCGCACCTATGGGCAACTGCAGGGGCAGGTCGCTCATCTCCGCCAGGAACTCGAAGTCACGAACCGCGACCTGGCCACCAGTCTCGAAGAAAACCATCGCATGCGGGAACGCCTGCGCCGCATTGTGGAAGGCTTGCCCTGCGGCGTGCTGGTGATCGAAGGCGGAGCGCGGATTTCGACGCTCAATCCCGAGGCGGCGCGCCTGGTTGGCGGGAGCTTCGAATCGGCCGACGCGTTGCCCGCCGCGCTCTCCGCGGCGCTCGACCGGGCGCGCGACACCGGCGAAGAGCTCGAATTGCCGCTTTCCGATTTCGAGCAGTCCTTTTCGAATGATTCTCTCTCCAGTGATTCTCTTCGATGCTCTCCACTTCTTCCAAGCCCGTCTGGGTTGCCATCCGCCACGCCTGGCTGGAGCAAAGTCCGGCTCGGGCGACTTCGGTTTTTATCCTGCGCGACGTCAGCGAGGCGAAGGAACTCGAACACGATCGCGAGCATCTGCGGCGGCAGCAGGCGCTGGTCGAGATGTCGGCGCTGCTGGCGCATGAAATCCGCAATCCCCTGGGCAGCCTCGAACTCTTCGCCGGACTCTTAGCCGAAGCGAATCTCGAAGCCGAAAGCCACCGCTGGATCGAACACGTCCAGGCCGGTCTGCGCACGCTTTCCGCCACCGTCAACAACGTGCTTCACCTGCACGACACGCCCCAGCCCGAGCTCGCCCCGACCGACGCGGGCCAGCTTCTCGACTGGGCCTATGACTTCCTGTTGCCGCTGGCCAAGCAGGCGCGCGTCGAAATGCAGGTCATCAACGGCCTCAGTGGCGTCACCATTCATGCCGACCGGCACCGTCTCGAGCAGGTGCTGCTCAATCTCGCGCTCAACGCGTTTCGCTTCATGCCAGGCGGCGGATGGCTCTGCCTTCGCGGCATCGACTGCACATTGTCAGCGAGTTCGCCGGGCGCGGGGCGGCGGCGGCGAAATCGGCGGCGTCGAAATCGCGGTTCGCGACACCGGGCCGGGCATTGCGCCGGACGATCTGCCGCGCATTTTTGAAGCGGGATTCAGCACCCGGCCCGGCAGCTCCGGACTCGGGCTCGCCGTCTGCCATCGCATTCTCGAACAGCATGGGGGCTCGATCGCGGTCGAGAGCCGCCCCGGTTACGGCGCCACCTTCCGGCTCCGCCTTCCCCGCAATGGAGCGGCGGGCGCGGCGCAAGCGATGGGAGCTGGACATTCGCCCACGGATTCGTCCGGACATGCACCCGAACCTTCGTCCGAACACTCCTCCGAACCTCGCACCGACACTCGTCCGAACGTGTTGCCGAGTCTGCGGTCGCACTTGCCGCCGCATCGGGAGCCCTGCTATGAAGCGCCTGCTCATCGCCGATGACGATGCCGGCATGCGCGCCGCTCTCGAAGCGCGCTTCCAGCGCCGCGGATGGCTGGTCGATGTCGCCGTGAATGGCACGGAAGCGCTGGCCAAGTTTCGCGCCGGCTTGCATTCGCTGGTGATCACGGACGTGCGCATGCCGGGCCGCGACGGCTTCGAGCTGATGCGCGAGGTGCAAGCTTCGTCGGCGCGCACGGCGGTGATTCTGCTGACCGCCTATGGCTGCGTACCGGACGCGGTCGAAGCCATGCGCAACGGAGCCTGCGATTACCTGGTCAAGCCGGTTTGCTTCGAGAAACTCGAGCTCGCCGTCGAGCAGGTGCTGCGCCGCGCCGAGGAGTTTGGCAAAGACACCGAAACGCTCATCGGCCACTCCCCGGCATGGGAGCAGGCGCTCGAGCGCGCGCGCCAAGCGGCCGCGACCGATGCCGACATTCTGATCGAGGCGGAAAGCGGCACCGGCAAAGAGCTGATCGCGCGCCTCATTCACCGCCTGAGCCGCCGCAAGCCGGGGCCGTTTATCGCGCTGAATTGCACCGCGTTTCCCGAAACCCTGCTGGAAAGCGAATTGTTTGGCCACGCCCGCGGAGCTTTTACTGGGGCCGTCGGCGCCCGGCCGGGCAAGTTTGAGACGGCGAATGGGGGCACCTTGCTGCTCGATGAGGTGGGCGAGATGCCGCTGGCGCTGCAGCCAAAACTGCTGCGCGCCCTGCAGGAGCGGGAGTTCGACCGCCTGGGATCGAACCAGACGGTACACGTCGATATCCGCGTCATCGCGACTACCAACCGTCCGCTCGAAACCGCGGTCGCCGAAGGCCGCTTCCGCGCCGATCTTTACTATCGCCTGAACGTGATTCCGATTTCTCTGCCGCCGCTGCGCGAGCGCGCCGGCGACATTGCGGAACTGGCCGAGTATTTTGCCGGGCTCTATGCCGCGTCCGGAAGCTCGGGAACGGGCGGAAGCCTCGCGACAAACGTCCGTCTATCCCGGGAATTGGTGGCGCGTCTCGAAGAGCAGACCTGGCCGGGCAATGTGCGCGAGCTCGGGAACTTCGTGCGGCGGGCGGTAGCTTTGTCGCGCGGCGGCGAGATTGGCGTCGAAGCCCTGGATCACGGAAAAAGTCTTTACGGGGGAATTCCTCCCCCGCGCCCGCCTTCGTCCCCGGAGTGGAAGCCGGGGCTCTCGCTGGGCGAAATGGAACGCCAGCTTTTTGCCATGACCCTCGAATCCACCGGCGGCAACCGGGCGCGGGCGGCCGAGTTGCTCGGCGTGAGCCTGCGCACGGTGCGCAACAAGGTCCGCGAGTTTGGACTGCCGCCGCGGGACAACTACCGCAACGGCCTTTCTAACGGTCTTTCTAACAACAGCCTTTCCAGCAGTCTTCCGAACAACGGTCTTCCAAATAACAATCTTCGGAATAACAATAACCATCCCAAGGAGCAACCATGTCCATGATCGAAACCCCGCTGATGCGTGGCCTGGAGCGCGTGCTCGACCTGAGCGCGTTCCGCCATCAGGTGATTGCCGGGAACCTCGCCAACGTCGATACCCCGGGATATCGCGCCCGCGATCTGCGTCCGTTCGCCGGCGAAATGGAGCAGGCCATGGCTGGCGAGCAGCCGTCGTTCACGCCGGTGGCGCATGAAATCCGCGGACTGATGGAGCGTCCCGACGGAAACAACGTCTCGGTCGACCGCGAATCGCTGTTGCTGGCGCAGAACCAATTGCGCTTTACGGTGGCGGTGGCGTTCCTGAAAGCCGAGTTTCACCAGATATCGAGCGCTATCAGTGGAGGAGGGAGTTCGTCATGAACCTGTTCGGCATGCTGGAAGTCAGCGGCTCGGCGCTGGGCGCGGAGCGGCAGCGGGCGGAGGTGGTGGCGAGCAACATGGCCAACGTCCAAACCACGCGCACCGCGGCGGGCGGCCCCTATCGCCGCCAGATGGTGGTCTTTCAAGCGCAGCGCGTTCCGCGATTCTCGCTGGCGCTCGCCGGCCTGCACCGCGGAAACCGCGTCGGCCGTGCGGGTGGCTGCCGTGGTCTCCGATCAGCGCCCGCCGGTGATGCGCTTCGAGCCCGGACATCCCGACGCGAATGCAGAAGGGTACGTGGCCTATCCGCAGGTCGATCCGGTCGAAGAAATGACCGATCTCCTGGGAGCGGTCCGGGCCTACGAACTGAATGCGTCGGCGGTGCAGGCCACGAAGAACATGATTAACCAGTCGCTCGACCTGCTGCGTTAGCCGGGCGTTGACCACGGAGGCACGGAGACACGGAGAAGTTCAGAACGCTTTTCTTAATTTAGATTTTCTCCGTGACGCAGTGCCTCCGTGGTGGATTGCGATTTGATCTGGCAGACGTTGTAGAAACGGAATGAGGAGGCTCAGCCATGACTAATTCGATTTCGTCCATTCGCATTCTGCCCGCCGACATGGGCACGGCTCCCACGGGCGCCGGCCGAGGGCGGAAAATTTCTCGAGACCCTGCAACAGTCCATGGATCAGGTCGAGGGCGCGCAGGGCGATGCCGCAACCCAGGTGGCGCAGTTGCTCAACGGCAAAGGCGCGGATCTGCACAGCGCCATGATTGCGGTCGAAAAAGCCGATCTCTCCTTTCAACTGATGATGCAGGTGCGGAACAAAATCGTGCAGGCGTACCAGCAGATCTCGAACATGCAGTTCTGAACGGGGCGCGGACAAGCGTGAAAAACCTCGGCGATCTTCGCGTCCCGGCGGTGGAATTTGGATAGGAGTTTGAAAACTTGAGCCAGGGCCTCGATCAGATCCAGGACTTTCTGCGCGGCTTGAGCCTGCAGCAGAAAGCGCTTATCGCGGGCGGCGCGGCGGCCGTCGGGCTGATGCTGTGGCTGTTCGTTTCCTTGCTCGACCACAAGAACGTCGTCCTCTACTCCGGGCTCAAGCCGCAGGATGCGCAGTCGATGGGCGGCCGGCTGGCGGCAAAAAATATTCCTTACGAAATTTCGCCGGATGGCGCGAGCGTCCTCGTGCCCTCGGAAAAACTCGACGCGGCGCGCCTGGAGACGGCCTCCCAGGGGCTGCCGCGCAACGCCCGCCTGGGATTTGAATTGTTCGACACGCCGAACTGGGCGGGATCGGACTTCAGCGAAAAAGTGAATTACCAGCGCGCCCTCGAAGGGGAACTCGAACGCACGCTGCAAACCCTGAACGAAGTCGAGGCGGTGCGCGTCCACCTGGTGTTGCCGCGCGACTCGCTGTTCACGCGAGCAGGAGCACGTATCGAAAGCCGCGGTCATTGTGAAAACGCGCGGCGGCACGCTATCCCGCGAAGCGCAGCAAGCCATTCCGCAACTGGTGGCGAGCGCCGTCGATGGACTGAAGCCCGAGAATGTCACGGTCGTCGACGCCGACACGGCAGCGTCCTTTCTGGCGCGGCGCGGTCCATCCGGCCAGGCATCGTTCGATTCCGACGAGGAACTGGCCGCCGCCGCGGTGCACGCCATCGAGCCCGTGGTTGGCGCCGAACACGTTCGGGCCAGCGTGCACGTGGATTACGACCTGAGCAGCAGCGAAGATACCTCCGAAATTTACGACCCGAAGGCGAGCGCCACCCTGGTGCAGCAGCATTCGGAAGAGCTCGCGGGAGGCGCGAATCCGGCGGGCGTGCCGGGCGTCACCAGCAATGTTCCGGGCAGCACCGCCGCCATTGCGCCGGCTGTGCCACCGGTTGTGCCGCCGAGTCGTACCGCCGCTTGTAGCGGGCAGTACCGCCGCTCCAGTGGTTGTTCCGGGAGTGGCCGGGAATGTTCCGGGCGGCGCCACCGGCATTCCGAGCGTGCTTTCGTCGATCGACAACCAGAGCTCGAAATCCGACAGCTCGACCTTTGCGGTCAGCAAGAATACCCGCCACGTGCTGAATCCGGCGGGCCGCGTGCACCGCATCACCGCGTCGGTGCTGGTCGATGACGCGGTCGATACCAAGCAGGAAAACGGCAAGCCGTCGAGCGTCCGGCGGAAGCGCACTCCTGAAGAAATGGCGGCCATCGAAAAACTGGCCCGCGCCGCCATCGGAGTGGACGACCAGAGGGGAGACCTGCTCGCGGTCGAGAACCTCTCCTTTCAGAGCGCGCCCGTCGAACTGCCAGCCGTTCCCGGCAAACTGGATAAACTGCGCCTCCTTGTCCAGCCCTGGGCGGGCGGATTGCGCTACGTTGGAATTACGCTGCTGTTTCTGGCGGTCTATGCGCTGGTGCTGCGTCCGGTGAAGAAACACGCGATCGCGGCCTTCAAACAGATTCCCGCGCATCTGGCGAAGCCGCTCCCCGCCGCCGCGGGCGCCGCCAATTTGCTCGCCAACATCGAACTTCCCCAGGGCAGCGACGAAGCCAAACGTGCCGGGGCGTTAAAGAAAGAAATTGCCGAGAAGATCAAGGCCGAACCGGCCGCCGCCAGCCGGCTGGTTCAGAGCTGGATCCGGGACCCGAAGACCAAGTAACTCTCACGTGGTATGGGAGCTGGCAGACTGCGGGAAAGATGGGTTCGCATCAGGGCATCGCTTTGATGATGCCGTAAGTTTCCTCCGTCTTTGAGGAAAATCGGCTGGGCATCGATAAGAAAGAGTAAGAAGAATTTGCACTCGCTAAGCAGTTAGAGATAACGGCGCTGGACCAAAGTAACAGGCTGCAGGGAAAGTGGATTTTGCTGCCTCAGCCCCTAAAGGGGCGTCTGGTTTTCAAACGACTTACGGTATCGCTAAAGCGATACCCTGATACGAAGCCGGGGTTTTTCCGCAGCCTGCTAAGGATAGAAGTAACCGGGCAAGCTGTAACCAAGAGAGCAGTAACAAAGAAAGATAAACAATGGCCGCATCCGTCTCTAACGTGGGCTTGCAGAAAGCGGCCATCCTCATGGTGTTGCTGGGCGAGGAGGCGGCCAGCCACATCTACCGGAATCTCCCGGAGAACGATGTGCAGCGCCTGACGCGGCGCATCGCGGAGCTGGAAAACTTCAAACCCGAGACCGCGATTGCCGTGCTGGAAGAGTATTACCAGCTCACGGTTACCCAGGGTTACCTGGCGGCAGGCGGCCCGGAGTATGCCCAGAAACTGCTGGTAAAAGCCTTCGGCGATGCGGGCGCCCGGCGGCTGCTCGACCAGGTCTCAACTACGATGGAACAGAATGCGGTTCACCTGGAAAGCCTGCAGGAAGCCGATCCGCAGCAGTTGGCCAAGTTCCTCGAAGTCGAGCATCCGCAAACCATCGCCCTCATCCTGGCCCACTTGAATTCCCGCCAGGCCTCCGACGCTGTTGTTGCGCCTGCCCGAAGAGGCTCGTGCCGAAACCATCAAGCGCCTGGCGCAGTTGCGCCAGTTCTCCCCCGAGGTCGCGCAGAAAGTCGCGCTCGCCCTGAATAAGCACCTGGAGTCGGTCGGCGAACAAAGCCGGCGCGCTTATGCTGGATTCAAAGGCGCCGCCGACCTGCTGAACCAGCTCGAACCGCTGTCCAGCAAAGCCATCCTGGAGACTATCGAGAAGGAAGATCCCAAGATGGCGCTTGGCATTCGCAACCTGATGTTTACCTTCGAAGATTTGCTGGGAGTGCCCGAAACCGGCATCCGCGAACTGCTCGGACAACTCGACAAGAAGACTCTGGCGATGGCGCTGCGCGGCGCCAGCGAAGAACTCAAGAACCTGGTTTTCAAGTCCATGTCGTCGCGCGCGGTCGACATGATGAAAGAAGACATGGAGGTATTAGGGGCGCTGCGTGCCAAGGACGTGCATCTGGCGCAGCACGAAATCGTGGAAATGGCGCGCAAACTCGAAGCCGAAGGCAAACTGGTGTTGAACGCGGAGTCGCAGGAGGAGTATGTCGTCTAGCGCCCCCAAGCGGCAGCCCATTCCCGAAGCCTCGCCCTTCGCCTATGCCGAAGCCGGACTTCCGAGCGGCGCCCCGGCAGCGGGTTCGATGCCGGCCAGCCCGCCGAGGAACGCAGCCACCATCAGCAGGCCGAAGTTTTCGAGCAGGGACGCCAGAGCGCGCAACAGCGAGCTCCGCTCGGAACTCGACGCTGCGCTCGCCAAGAATCGCGAGCAGATCGGCCATGCTCTCCACGAGTTCGCCCTGGAGCGGCAAAATTACTATCGCCGCATCGAAGGCGAAGTCGTCGAACTGGCGCTGGCCATCGCCCGCAAGATCCTGCATCGCGAAGTGCAAATCGATCCCAACGCTCTTGCCGGCATCGTCCGGGTCACACTCGAGAAACTCGATAGCGGCACCAAAGTCAACCTGCGCGTCCACCCCAAAGAAGCTCCCGACTGGCGGCACTACTTCGCCTGCCAGACGGAAGATGTGCCCGCGCCCGAGGTTCACGAAGATCCCGCCATGGCTCCCGGGGAATGCCGCATTGAAACTTCACTGGGCTCGACCGAAGTCGGCCTGGAATCGCAGCTCAAGGAAATTGAAACCGGATTGCTCGACCTGCTCGCCGAAAGGCCGGGCGCACGCCAGCCGCTTCGCCGGCCGCTTCAGCCCCAAGCCTGACACCGGAGATACGCTGAATGACTTCGCAGATTCTCTCCGCCTACTTCTCCCATCTGGAGAACACATCCGCGCTGCGCTGGCGCGGCCGAGTGATCCAGGTGGTCGGCCAACTCGTCGAATCCGAAGGCCCCTTCTGCACCGTCGGCGAGGCTTCGCGAGATCATCGACTCCCGCGGGCGGCACTGGCCGGGAGAGATTGTCGGCTTCCGCGGCCACATCGTTCTTTCCATGTCTCTGCACCGCCCTACCGGCATCCGTTACGGCGACCAGGTCGTGGTGTGGGGGCGCCGTCCCTCCCTGCGGCTCAGCGAAGAACTGCTCGGCCGCGTGCTCGATGGCGCTGGGAAGCCCATCGACGGCCGTCCCGCACCCGCTTGCCGCGAGCGCTATGCGCTCGATCGCGAAGCCCCGCTTGCCCTCGAGCGCACGCCGATCCGCGATGCGCTCGGATGCGGCATTCGAGCCATTGACGCCTTCCTTACCTGCGGACGCGGCCAGCGCGTCGGCATTTTTGGCGGCAGCGGCGTCGGCAAAAGCACGCTCATAGGCATGATGGCCCGCAACACCACCGCCGACCTCACCGTTCTTGGCCTGATTGGTGAGCGCGGACGAGAAGTGGGAGAACTGCTCAACTCGCTCGGCGAAGCAGGCCGCCGGCGTTCCGTCGTCGTCGTCTCCACTTCCGACCAGGACCCGCTGCTCCGCATCCGTGCCTGTCTCGCCGCCACTACCATCGCCGAATATTTCTGTGCCCGCGGCCAGCACGTGCTGCTGGTCGTCGACTCGCTCACCCGTCTGGCCATGGCGCAACGTGAAATCGGACTCGCCGCCGGCGAGCCACCCACCGCCAAAGGCTACACGCCCTCGGTCTTTACTTTGCTCGCCCGGCTCATCGAGCGGGCGGGTTCCTTCGGCTCCGGCACCATCACCGGCTTCTACACCATTCTCATGGAGGGCGACGACGAAAACGATCCCCTGGTCGACGCCGCCCGCGCCCTCCTCGACGGCCACGTCATGCTCGATCGCCGTCTTGCCGCCCAGAGCCACTATCCTCCCATTTCCATTCTCGACAGCATCAGCCGTATCATGCCCGCCGTCATCCCCGCCGAGCAACTCGCAAAAACCAACGCGATCCGCCGCCTCTTCGCTACCTACAAGGCTTCCGAGGAACTGATCCGCATCGGGGCTTACCAGAAAGGCAGCGATCCCGATCTCGATCGCGCCATCGCGCTCATGCCCGCGCTTCGCGAATTTCTCATGCAGCCTTCGCAGGAAGTTGCCGGGATGAAAAATTCCATCGATCGCCTGATGGCGCTCCCGGCCTGAAACATGTCCTTCCGTTTTGCTCTCGCCCCGCTGCTCCGCCTGCGCCAGAGCATCGAACGCCAGCGCACCCTCCAACTGCAAGAGGCCAATCTCCGGGTCTCCCGTGCCCAGGAAGCATTGGCGCAACTGGAACGCTACCTCTCACGGTTCCGCTCAGTCCGATGCCACCGCGCTCATCGCCGGACGCACGGGCGCCGAACTCCAGTTCGCTTCCGTTCTGCCGCGAGAACCTGCATCGCTTCCGCCAGGAACTTCAGTCCGACATTCGCAAGCTCGAACTGGTACGCCAGCAAGCGGCCAGCGAATATCATCGGGCCTATCGCGAACGCGAGGTCCTCGAAACCCTGCGCGCCCGCCAGCGCCGCGCCTACCAGCAGGAACAATTGCGCCGCCAGCAACGGGAACTCGACGCCGCCCATCTGCTGCAACGCTGGCATCATCGAGATTGAAGCGCGAGATTGAAGCGCCTGACTTTGACCTGCCGATTTTGCCGGGCTGCACCGGGCAACGTTTGCCGCAGCCACGCTGCTTGCCGATCGACACTCCCTGCACCGGTTGTCCCTTTTTATGTAAGTCTCTGAAATTGCAATCATCGCCGCTTACCTTCCCAGCACAAATCCGACTTTCCGCATTGGCGCATCGAGTGCAATCGAACCTGCGGTACTCCGATGCAGGTAGAAGCAATTCCCATCCCGGCTGCGGCACCAGCGGCTTTCACCGCGACCGGATCTCCGTCGTCCGCGCCTTCGAGTTTCAGCGCTGCGCTCGCCTCATCCATGTCCAGTTCTCTGCCCGGACATTCCGAAGATCAGTCTGCCGCGGATGAAACGACGGCAAACTCCGGCGTCTACTCCGGCGCAAAGGTCGATGAAAAGCCCGCAGAAGCGACCCTCGCGGCAGGAACCGACGATAAAACTGGGGGAAATTCAGGAGTAAAGTTCGGCGCCAACTTAGTTTCAAATGCCGATACGAGTATTCATTCCAAATCCAGCTCCGCTACCGCGCCAACCCACGCCGCCAACTCCAGTGCAAGTCTCAATTTACCGCATTCGAATTCGAGGTCTGCTGGCACGTCCGACGCCAAGCCCGACGCCAAGGCGGCGGCCAATGCCGCGACTGTTCCAGAAACCACGCCTTCACTTTCCACACCTTTGCCAGATTCAGCCACGCCTTCACTAACCACATTACCGACTGCATCACTAACCACGTCGCCAACTACATCGCTAGTCGCGTCAAATAACGTGGGCGCTCCACTTCTCGCGATTTTCAAGGAGTGGCGCTCTTCCACTCCAGCACCGAACCTGGCGGATCCTTCCTCGGATCAACAACCACTCGCGCAGCCACTCGCCGCGAACCTCGCCAGCGCGGCCGCAACTTCGCCACTGCCGATCCTGCAGGCAGTTGCGGTTCCGTCCGAGATTGTTACACCCGGTGCGCCCGTCTTTCCGAGCACGCCGAACGCTCCGGCACCTCAGATCCAGTCTGGTCCCACCGCAGCCTCCGCCGTCCCACTCGCCGCGACCAGTCCAGCGGGTGACCCACGGCTCGCAATTTTCGAGAAGTGGGGAGCTTCGGCTCCGGCACCGAACCTTGTCGATCCTCCCTCGGATCAGCCCTCGAATCAGGCCTCGAATCAGGCTTCGAATCGGCAACCGCTGGCGCAGCCACTCACCGCGAGCCTCGCCGGCGTAATCTCGACTCTGCCGCTGCTGAGCCCTCAGGACCAGGCTGGTTCCATCGCAACTTCCATCACAACTTCCTCCGCTCCACTCGCCGCGAACGGCCCAGCCGGAGCGCTGCCCACTCCGAATTTCAGCACCGCCCCCGACGTTGCCCCGGCCACTTCCGGCAGTGCCAACGCGCCCGCGAATTCTCCAGTTCCAACCGAAGCCGGCTTGGAATCTCCTGAACTTTCATCTGCCCTCGCTCCGGCCGCTGGCGATGCTGCACCCTCGCTTCCGAACATCCCGGCGCAAGCCTCCACCGTATCGGCACAACTTTCGACTCCCTCGGCCACCGGTTCACCAGCGCCAACAGTGCTGGGTTCGATGGCACCCGTTTCACCAGCACCAGCGCCCTCGGCTTCATCAACGCTCACGCCCGCCGACAGCCAGCTCAACGCGGCGATTCCAACCGGCGCAACCATCATCGCGCTTGACCAATCTCCAATTGTCCAATCTCCAACCGTCCCGGCGGCAACGCTCACCTCATCGCCGCCCACGCCCGCAACGCCACTTACGCAAGTCGCGCCATCACCGCTCCCTAATAATTCCTCTGAGCAGTCCGCGCCCTCGTCAACTCACAACTCGACCCCAGTTCCCCCGGCGAACTCGGCACCCAATATCATTCCGCTGACGTCTTCCGGCCCAACGCCAATTCCAACGCCAGTTCCGCCGCTGCCATCTCGCGTTAGCGACGGCAATTTTGCGCCCGCCATCGCGCCTGTAAGCGCACAGCAGGCCGCAGTTTCCAAATCGACCGACTCCAAGGTCAGCGACTCCAAAGTCAGCGACCCCAGAATCAGCGACTCCCCGGCAGGCAACTCGACACCAGGCAACTCCATATCAGGCAGCTCCACCGCCGCAAAGGCCGCGCCAACGCCCGCTTCCTCCACGCTAGACACCGCCCCAGCCATCTCGTCCGATGCTGCCATCACTACGGCGGCACAAACTGCCAGCACTCCAGAAACCGGATTTGCGGTCGCAGATAACCCCACCAAAAACGCTCCCAACAACAACGTCCCGGCTCTTACTCCGACCCTCAATCCGAATTCCAACGCCCTCGCGCCGACACCCGCGCCGATTGCCGCAAACGCCAGCGATGCCACGGGCAACGCCAAGCTCGGCGTGGCTGCGCAATCCGCTTCTGCGGCAGCGCTCCAGACAACCGCCGCCGACAAGAAACTCGCCGCCGCCCCATCGGGCGCTACTTCAGCGGGCGCTGCTTCAGCGCCCGACGTTGCGGCCACACTCGCCGCCGGAAAAGATTCCTCGGCTACGCTGACCGCGCCCGCTCCGCCCGCCGCCGCCGCCCCGCCCCAAGCCGCATCCGATGCCGCGCCCGCGCTTCCCCAAGCTCACCAGATGCTCGACTCCGCGCCGCCCGCTCCCGCCACTCGGCCGGCCGCGCCCATCGCCACCGATCCCACCGCCGCCGCCCAGATGCATGTCGGCATCCGCACCGACGCCTTCGGCGCGGTTGAGATTCACACCGTCGTCCAGCAGAGTCAGATCGGCATCACCGTTCACTCCGACCGTGATATCGCCCACTGGTTCAGTTCCGAAGTTCCGGGCCTCGAATCCGGGCTCAACAAAAGTCACTTGAACCTAACCGCCGTCGATTTCGATCACGGACGCTCCGGCGTCCAGACCGCGACCAGCTTTCAGCATGGCCAGCCGCGGCAAAGTTTCTCTCAAACGCCGGGCTCCCCATCCGCTGCCCCGCCCCTCGCCTTGCCGGAAAAAGACACGGCGCCAGAGTTTGCGGCGGTTGACATTCTCCCGTCAGACCTGTCCGCCGGGCCTGCGCCAACTCACGTCAGTATTCACGTTTAGGAGGGCAACCCGATGCACGCCTCGCTGCTGCAAATGCTCCACCCGGCCAGTCAAACGACCTCCAGGTCGTCTACAGCTTCATCGTCGGCCGCAACTTCCACTTCCACGTCTTCGTCCACCGATCCCGGCGTGGACTTGACCAACACGTTCCTGCAGTTGCTGTCGGTGCAACTCGAAAACCAGAGTCCGCTCGATCCGGTCGATCCCAACCAGTTCACGGTCGAGTTGGCGCAGTTCGACTCTCTTGGCGAACTGACTCAGATCCAACAGCTCATGCAGACTCTCGTGAACGACGTGACCCCAACCTCCGGCGCCAGTGCGGGTGCCAATGCCAGCGCCAATTCGATTTCCAGCCCAAGCTTCAATTCCGTTTCTCACTAAGGAGCCCGTATGCCGAATTTCTCAATACCTCTTTCCGGGTTGGACGCCAGTTCCGCCGCGCTCTCAACCGCCGCCAACAACCTGGCCAACCTCAACACCACCGGCTACAAAGACCAGCAGATCCAGTTTTCCGATCTGTTCTACCAAAATCTCGGCACTAACGGCGCCGGCGATCCGATCCAGCAGGGCGCGGGCGTCCAAGTCAGCTCCCAGCCATCCAACTATACGCAGGGTGACGTTACCGCCACCGGCACCGATACCGATGTCGCCATCAACGGCAATGGCTTCTTCGTGGTGCAGCAAAACGGCGTGCAGACGTACACTCGCGCGGGCAATTTCGAAGTCGGCACCGACAACCTGCTCGAAACCGGCGGCGGGCAACAGGTCATGGGATACGCCGCCACCAATGGCGTCATCAGCACCAGCGCGGGACTCAGCACCCTCGCACTCGGGGCCGGAACCAGCAGTCCCGCTGCCGCCACCAAAAACATTTCCATGACCACGAACCTCAACGCCACCGATGTTGACGGCACCTATTCCACCCAAGCCACCATCTACGATTCTCTCGGCGCCGTCCACCAACTCACCGTCACCTACACCAACCTCGACGCCCCCGCCGTTCCCGCCAAAGCTGCGACAGGCGTGCTAACCGCCACCGTCAACCCAGTTGCCACCCAAAGCGTGCTCATCGGCGGCCAGACGTATACCTTCACGGCCACGGCCCCCCCTGGCGCCGGATCCAACGACGTTTATATCGGCGCAACTGCTGCTATAACCATGGCGAATCTGGTGAATGCCATCAACGACAACTATGCGGATGCCGCCGGAACTGCCACTCCGGGCGGTTATGGAACCGCAACTGCCCTCAACCCGAATGTCACCGCAGTGGACAATGACAATGGTTCAATCACGGTCACGGCAGATGTCGCTGGCACCACGGGCTTCACCACAGGAAGTTCGGGCGTGGGTGATACGAACCTCACTTGGGGTGCTGGGGCCGGAACGAACGGCGCTGCCGCTACCGCCGCCGTTATCAACACCTGGGGCTATTCTGTTTCCATCCCCTCCACCGACCTCAATGCAGTTGCCGGCGTTCCTCAGACCGGAATATTGCAGACCGGAACTTTGACCTTCGACGGCAATGGAAATCTGATCTCGGACACCATCGGCCCGTTGGGGACTCCAAACACGCCGGCGGTAAATATCACGGCCATTCCCATCACCGGTTTCACCGATGGAGCCAGCAACATGACGTTTAACTGGAATTTGCTCAACGGCAAGACTCCGGTCATCACTCAATTGGCCGCCGCCAACAGCACCGCCGACATCCAACAGGATGGCACCAGCAGCGGCACCCTGCAGAAGTTCAGCATCGGTTCCGACGGCACCATTACCGGATCGTTCAGCAACGGTACAACCGCTATCCTCGGACAAATCGCGCTCGCCAGCTTCGCCGACGAGCAGGGCCTCTCGCGCAACGGCAACAACGACTATTCCCCAACCCTCGCTTCCGGTCAGCCCACCGTCGGCGCACCGACCAGCGGCGGACTGGGTAGCATTTCCGGCGGCGCCCTCGAAGCATCCAACGTCGATATCGCCACCGAGTTTGCCAACCTCATCGTCGCGCAGCGTACTTATGAAGCCAACGCTCGCGTCGTCACCACCTTCGACACCATCGCCCAGGACACCATTGCCCTGAAACAGTAGAATCCAACGTTCGCGGAAGGATGGGCGTAACGCCCATCCCAGGCAAGCAAAGCTCGGCCAGGGCTGCGGCGAAAATCCGCAGCTCTTCTCTGAGTTTCTTCATGAGGGCGCTCTCAGAAAAACTGTCGCGTCGCGCCGCCGTTCCCTTCCGGAGCACTCGCGAACCGGGCTCGTCCCTGCAATCCCCTGATTCCAACCCGCTTTCCTCCATCGCCCTTTGGGTAGTCCGAATGTGCGTCCCGGCACCCAGCTTGCAAACATCGGCAATATGCCAAATGTGCAAGTGAGTTCCGCGCCCAACAAAGCGCCCCCAAAAAAGAAGAACTGGCGGGCCGCCGCGCTCGCTCTGGGGCTGGGCGCGGCCAGCGTCTTCGTCTGGTGGGGCTGCGAGCGCTCGACCAGCGCTGCCGAAGGCGCCGCTGGGGAATCCACAGTCGCGCTCGAAACCTTTGTCGTCAATCTCAACGGCTCCGGCCAGCGTGCCTACCTGCGGGTCGGAATCACACTCGGCATGGCGCACCCGCTCTCCGGCAACCGGGCAGAAGGCGTGCCCACGGCGCTGGTACGCGACACTATCCTCTCCGTGCTGGCCACTGCCCAGCCCGAAGCGTTGTTGCAGATCGAAGGCAAGCGCCGGCTCAAAGAGGAACTTCTGAAAGCCCTGCAGGAGCGAGTGCCGCAGATGGCGATCGAGAACGTGTACTTCACCGAATTTCTGGTGCAAATGTAAACAGCCAAATGTAAATGGTGCAAATGGAATGGCCGCCGCCGCCCAACCGAAACCCGAAGCTCCGATCGCCGATCCCCATGCCGACCCTCTTGCCGATCCTCTTGCCGAACGATGGCTGCGCGTCGAACCTCTGCCTTGCCTGCTCACCATCGAAATCTCCATGCCCGGGTTTACCGTCGCCGATCTCGTCCATCTTGGGGCCGGCCGCATCATCGCCACCCGCTGGACCGTAGGGCAGGACGTTCCCCTGCGCATCAACGGCGAATTGATCGCCTGGAGCGAGTTTGAAATCGTACAGAACCGCCTGGCCGTGCGCTTGACGGAGCTGGCCTAGATGGAACCGACGATGGAGCTGACCCGAATGGAAATCGCGCCGACGCAAATCCGACCCCACACGCTGCCCAAGCCGCCACCAGCCGGCGCTCGGGCGCGCATCTTCACCCGCACGCCGACGCTCGCCGCCGGCCCCTCAAAATTCTCTGGCGTTCCGCGATTTCGAAATCATCTACTTGGAGATCATTGATCTGGAGATCATTGATCTGCCGCGCGGGCAGCAAGCGCAAGACGCTCTCCGTTCGCGAAACCGCCGCCCTCGGCGACCGCCGCTTCGTCTTCGTGATCCAGTTCGAGAGCCAGCGCTTCCTGATCGGCTCCAGCCCCTCCGCCGTCACCTTGCTCGCGCAGTTGCCGGACGTATCCCCGAGCGACGAAGAAACAGGCGAACAGAGCAGAAAAGAAGGAAGAAGAAATTAATGCGAGTCTTTCCCATCGCGTCTTTTCGAAGCTCATCCTTGCCACGCTCGTGCGGCCTCGTCCTGTTGCTCGTCGTCGTTGTTTCCGCTGCGCCGCTCTGGGCGCGTTCACCGGCGGCGCCCGGCTTAACTTTGCCGGGTCTTTTGCCCGGGGCTTCCGCGCCGGGCAGTTCCGCTTCCTGGAACATCGTCGTACTGCTCACGCTGCTGACCATGATTCCCGCCATCGTCCTCTCGATGACGCCCTTCGTGCGCCTGCTCATCGTCTTTCATTTCCTCCGCCAGGCGCTTGGCACCCAGACCGCGCCCAGCAATCAAACGCTCATCGGACTCTCGCTCATCCTCACTTTCTTCCTCATGCAGCCGGTCGGCGCCGCCATCTATTCCGACGCCATCGTTCCCCTCGACGCCGGACACATCACGATGATGGCCGCTCTCGATCGCGCCATCGTTCCCATGCGCCACTTCATGCTCAAGTACGCCCGCGAAAAAGATCTCGCGCTCTTCGTCGAACTGGCGCATGAGCCGCGTCCCACCCGCCCGGACGATCTCGGAATGCGGATCGTTGCGCCCGCCTATCTGCTCAGCGAACTGCAGGCCGGGTTTCGCATTGGCGCCGCCCTTTTTCTCCCTTTTCTGGTCATCGATCTGGTGACCGCCGCCATCACCACTTCGATCGGCATGATGCAACTGCCCCCGGTCATCATCTCCACCCCGCTCAAGATTCTTTTGTTTGTCGTGGTCGACGGATGGAACCTGCTGGTCGGTTCCCTGATGCGGAGTTTTTCCTGAAAGGCGCTTATGGGAACCGAACAAGTCGTCGCCCTCTTCCGCCACACGCTGCAGATGGCGCTGCTCATGGGCGCGCCGTTGCTCCTGATTGCGGTCGCGGTCAGCCTGCTCGTCAATGTCGTGCAGGTGCTGACTTCCTTGCAGGATCAGACCCTCTCCACCGTCCCGCGCCTGGCGGCGGTGGGGGCGGCCATTCTGCTGTTTTTCCCCTGGATGTTGCGCAAGCTGATGTTCTTCACCATCGGCCTGTGGTCCGACTTCCACCCGCTTGGTCCGATGAGATCGGTCCGATGAAAGTTTTGTGACGAGTTCGCGGAAAGTTCGTGGAGAGTTCATTTACTGGCGGCTGAGGTGATTGTGTTCCAGATGCCCATCGCGATGCCGTTTGCCATACCGCTCGAGCGCACCCTGGCGGCCTGGATGATTGCCGGTTCGCGCGTCACCGGCGTGCTCGTCGTCGCGCCCTTCCTCGGAAGCGCCGCCGTCCCCGCTCGCATCAAGGTCGGCCTCGCTTTGCTGCTCACCATATTCCTGGCGCCGCTCGTTCCCGCCGCTCCGGCGTCCCCTTCCGTTCCCGCGCTCATCGCGCTTTTGCTCGGCGAATTTGCCATCGGATTCGTGCTCGGACTCACCCTGCAACTCATCTTCGAAGCCGGACAGATTGCCGGCCAGGTGTGCGGTGTCCAGATGGGATATTCGCTCGCCAGCATCGTCAATCCCGACAACAGCCAGGCCGACTCGGCCGTGCTCTCCACTTTCTACGAACTGATTGTGCTGCTGCTCTTCATTCAGCTCGGCGTCCCGCACTGGCTGCTGCGCGGACTGGCGCGCAGTTTCGACTATCTGCCGCCCGGCCATTTCTCCTGCACCTGGCCGGCGGTTCACGGGCTTTTCGAATTCGCCGCCGGCATGTTTGTGGCCGGCCTGCAGATTGCCGCGCCCGTCGTGGTCGCCAGCTTGTTTGCCGATGTCGCGCTCGGTTTTATCGGCAAAGCTTCGCCGCAATTGCCGGTGCTGTTTGTCGGGATCTCGATCAAGAACCTGCTGGGTCTGGCGCTGATGTGCGGCGCGGCCGCGTTCTGGCCGCGTTTTTTTGACGCCCGCTTCAGCCGCGCCCTCGATGCTTCGGAAAGGATTCTGAAACTAGCCCACTGAGAACTTATTTTAGAAACCGGTTTGAGAGCGTAGGTCCCTCAGGGGCTAAAGCCCAGTGTTTATGGGGTCTGTAGCGGCCCGGCTAAAGCCGGGCCCTTTCAAAGAACCATTTATGAAGCACGATCCGACAATTTGCCGATCATTGGGTACTGGCAACTGGCAACTGAGAACTGGCAACTGACTTATGCCGCAATCCAACCAAACCGAACAGGCAACCCCGCGACGCCGCCAGAAGGCCCGCGAAAAAGGCCAGGTCGCGCGCAGCCGCGACCTGATCGGCGCCGCCTCCGGGATGGCCGCCATCTTCGTTCTCTTCTCCCTGATGTCGACCTTTCCCCTTGCCTGGCGCGGCTTCTTTCATGACTGCCTCGAGGGCGCGGTTTCCGGCAACCTGCGCATGGACGCGCTGTCTCCGTTCCTTACCCACACCGGGCTGTTCGTGGCCACGGGCGCCGCTCTCGCGCTGGGATGGATTGTCGCGCTCTCCTCTGCCCTGGCGCAGGGAGGACTGGTCTTCGCCCCCACATCGCTCTTGCCCAAGGGTTCCCGCATGAGCCCCGCCGCCAAGCTGGGCCAACTTTTCTCCATCACCGCACTCCGTGGACTTATCAAGTCCCTGCTTCCCGCCGCCGCCGTCGCCTATGTCGGCATCGGCTGTCTGCGTCGCGACTGGCCTTTGCTCATGGCGCTCTCCACCCGTTCCTCCCGCGGCGCGCTCGGCTTTGGCGCCGGACGCATCTTCGAAATCGCCTGGAAATCGGCGCTCGTTCTCCTCATCTGGGCCGTTCTCGACTACCTGTTCGAGCGCCAGCACCTTTCGAGCGAACTGAAAATGAGCCGCCAGGAACTGAAAGACGAATACAAGGAAACGGAAGGCAATCCCATCATCAAAGGCCGCATCCGCCGCCTGCAGCGCCAGGTGCGCCGCCGCCGCATGCTGGAGGACACCAAGCGCGCCAACGTCGTCATCACCAATCCCACCGCATACGCCATCGCGCTCGAATACCGCCCCGAGATGCTCGCGCCCGTGGTTGTCGCCAAGGGACGCAACCTGTTCGCCGCCCAGATCAGGGAAATCGCCCGCTGGGAGGACATTCCCATGGTCGAGAATCCGCCGCTCGCTCACGCCCTCTACCGCACGGTCGAGGTGGGACAAAGCATTCCCGCGAAACTCTACGCTGTGGTTGCCGAAATTCTGGCCGCCGTTTATCGCGCCGAAGCCCGCGCCCTCGCCGCTGCCGCAGGAGGACGCCGCTAATGCCCGCCGCCCCAACTGTAACGACGACCACCGCCGCCGCTCCCCCCCGCAACGCATTCATCGAATGGATCGTCCCGATTGCGGCGGTCAGCCTGGTCTTCGTCATGCTGGTGCCGTTGCCGGCATTCGCGCTCGATCTCCTGCTCGCCACCAGCTTTGCCGCTTCCGTGCTGGTCCTGCTCTCCGCCCTTCAGATCCTGCGCCCGGCGCAGTTTTCCGTCTTTCCCAGCCTGCTGCTTCTGCTCACCCTGTTTCGCCTGTCGCTCAATCTGGCCTCCAGCCGCCGCATTCTTCTCCACGGCAACGAAGGCGTCGGGGCCGCCGGACGCGTGATCGAGGCATTTGGACAATTTGTCGTGGGCGGCAACTACATTGTCGGATTCGTTCTCTTCATCGCCCTCATCGCCATCCAGTACATCGTCGTCAGCCACGGCGCCGTGCGCACCGCCGAAGTCACCGCCCGCTTCACCCTCGACGCTCTTCCCGGCAAGCAGATGGCGATCGACGCCGACCTCAATGCCGGACTCATCGACGAGCACCAGGCGCGCGCCCGCCGCGAACAAACGGCCCGCGAAGCGGAATTCTACGGCGCCATGGATGGCGCCGCCCGCTTCAACCAGCGCGATTCCATCGCCACCATCCTGATCACCGGCATCAACATTCTTGCCGGCTTCCTCATCGGAGTCTTCCAGCTCGACATTCCTTTTCGCGAGGCGCTCAAAACCTACACCGTGCTCACCGTCGGCGACGGCCTGGTCACCATGATCCCCTCGCTGCTGGTCTCGATGGCTGGCGGCATGGTGGTCACCCGCGCCTCCTCGAACGCGACCCTCTCCGCCGATCTCGGCACGCAACTGCTCTCGCGCCGCCGCTCGCTGCAGATCGCCGCCGGGGTCATGGTTGCGCTCGCTTGCATCCCCGGACTGCCGAAATTCTCCTTTCTCGCCATCGCCGGCGTTGTCGCCTTGCTCGCGGCGCGCCTGCCCAAACCCGTCAAAGACAAAGACGGCAAAGTCATAGAAGTTGCCGCTGCCGACCCGACCGCGCTCGCCGCCGCCGGAAAAGACAAGAAAGCCGCCAAGTCCGAATCCATCGAAGACCTGCTCAAGCTCGACGAACTCTCTCTCGAACTCGGCTATTTGCTCGTCCCCTTAGTCGACGCCCAGCAAGGCGGACAGCTTCTTGCCCGCGTCAAGTCGCTGCGCAGCAGCCTCGCCGTGCAGCTCGGCTTTATCGTTCCACCCATTCATATCACCGACAACGTCCGCCTCAAGCCGCGCGAATACGTCATCTCCCTGCGCGGCGTGGAAATCGCCCGCTGGGAAATGCTCGAAGATAAGGTCCTCGCCATCAGCTCGGAACTCACCCCGCCCCCGTTTGCCGGAACCCCCACTCGCGAGCCCGCTTTCGGCGTCGCCGCCCTCTGGATTTCGCGCGCCCTCGAGTCCCAGGCCCTGACTTCCGGCTATGCCGTCGTCGACCAGACTTCCGTCCTCTCCACCCACCTCGCCGAGGTCATTCGTCAGCACGCGTACGAATTGCTGACCCGCCAGGAAACCAAGCGCCTGCTCGATCGCCTGAGTGAGAGCCATCCCAAGCTGGTCGAAGAACTGGTTCCCAAAATCCTCAGCCTCGGCGAAGTGCAAAAGGTCTTGCAGCAACTTCTGCGCGAGCAGGTTTCCATTCGCGACCTTTCGACCATCCTCGAGACCCTGCTCGATGCGTCCGCCCTCAGCAAGAATCCCATCCTGCTGGTGGAGGCTGCCCGCCAGGCGCTGGGCCGCGCCCTCGTCCGCCCCCTGCTCTCCGACGACGGCGGCCTGCGCGTGCTCACGCTCGATCACGGCATCGAAGAGGAACTCAGCCGCGCCTTCAGCCCGCAGTCGCCGCCCGCCACCAGCACCGGATTGCAGCCCTCCTTCGTCCGCCGCATTCTCGATGGCTTGCGTCAGCTGGCCGGAGATCAGGTGGCGCAGACCGCGCCTATCCTGCTCTGCTCCACCCCGGCGCGTTTTCATCTGCGGCGCTTGCTCGAACCCTTTCTCCCCAAAGTGGTGGTGCTTTCTCCCCTGGAAATTCCTCCCATGGTTCCAGTGCAGTCGCTCGGGGTGGTGCGATGAAGTAGTGCGATGAAAGGTGCGATGAAAGCGGCGCTGGCCATTCGTGTCAGTCGTTGGTCGTTAGTCGTTGGTCGTTCGGTGCGCTGGATGCGGCGCGACGAGCGGGGACTCGAATCGGCGTTCAACCAATCACCATTCGACCCGCAACTTGACCAGATAACAGACCCGAAAGGAACGACAAAAAGGACGACGAAAGTCGTCCGGCGACGAACGAACGACGAACGACCAGCGACTAACGACCAGATCCACGAAAGCAGGCCACGTCAATGACCAAACATCCCGCCGACGCCTATCAAAGCGTCCAGAGCGACGCCGAACGCGAGCGCGTCCTTATGGAACAGCTTCCCCAGGTCCGCTACATCGCCCGCCGCATTCATGACCGGCTGCCCCGCCACGTGCCCTTCGAAGACCTGGTCCATGCCGGCGTCCTCGGACTCATCGACGCGCTCAACAAGTTCGATCTCTCCAAGCATGTGCAGTTCAGTTCGTACGCCAAATTTCGCATCCGCGGCGCGATCCTCGACAGCCTCCGCGAACTCGACTGGAGCCCGCGCGAATTGCGCCGCAAAGGCCGCCTTGTCGATTCCACCTACTCCCAGCTTTCCGGCAAGCTCGGACGGGCGCCCAATGAAAGTGAAATCGCGCAGGAGATGGGCATCAAACTCGGCGAGTTCCAATCCCTGCTCGCCGAACTCGATGGCCTCGAACTGGGCAGCCTGCGCGTCGAGTCTCCCCGCGACGGCAAACCGGAAGATCTCACCGACTACGTCCCCTCCAAGCCGGAAGAAACTCCGTTCTTCCAATGCCTCCGCTCGGAGATCAAACATCTGCTGGCGCAGGCTATTTCCGAATTGCCGGAGAAGGAACAACGCGTTCTCGCGCTTTACTACTATGAAGAGCTCACCATGAAGGAAGTCGGAGCCGCGCTCGGCATTGGCGAATCGCGCGTTTCCCAGATTCATTCTCTGGCCATGGTTCGCCTGCGCGCCCGGCTCAGTTTCCTGAACGTGACCACCGCGTCCACCGCGCCCAACGCTCGCGCCAAAGCTGCGGGAACCACTTAGGAGCTTTCCCGTAGAGACGAGGCTTGCCTCGTCTCTACCAAGATTTTCAAAACTTGAGTTTTCACCAACAAGGGGCCCAATGGAAAAAGTACTCAACCAGCAGGAAATTGACGAGATGGTGCGGAAAGCGCGCTCCGGCAATGCTGCCGCCGGCGCTGCCGGCGCCACCGGCCCGGTTGTCCAGCCCTGGGACATCCGCCAGGCTGGACAAATCGGAAGCGAGCAGTTGCGCGCCATCAACCAACTCCACGAGAACTTTGCCCGCAGTCTCACCACCGCCATCGGCGGTTACCTGCGCATCGTTTTCGACTGCAGCCTGGCTTCGGCCGAGCATCTTACTTTTCGCGAGTTCCTGGACCGCCTCCCGGAAAAAGCCTATCTCGCATCCTGCGATCTCGCCCCGGTCGGCGCCACGGGTGTGCTCCAGCTCGATTTCGCCATCGCCTTTCCTATCATCGACGTCATGCTTGGCGGGGAAGGCAAGAGCGGCGAAATTACCCGTGACATCACCGAGATCGAAGAACAGGTTCTCGAAGGCGTGGTCCGCATCATGTGCCGCGAGCTGCAAACCGCGCTGGCAGGCGATTGCGCTGGAATTCAATTTCGGAGCGCGCCAGCAGCTTCTGCAAACCCAGCGCCTCATGCCTCCCGAAGAAAAAAATCTTTGCCTCAGCTTCGAAATCAAGATGTCGGAGACCCGCGGCACCCTCAACCTCGCCATCCCCGCGGTGGTCTCCAACGCCTTGCTCAGAAAAATTTCCGCCGACTTCAGTTACCAGCGCCGCCGCAGTCCCGCCGGAGCCCGCCAGCAGATTCAGAAAAAGCTGCTCGACTGCTTCTTCCCCGTCGAACTCTCCATGTCAAACCTCCAGGTGCCTTTGCAGAACCTCACCGAACTCGTTCCCGGCAACCTGCTTGCTTTTACCAAAAGCGTTTCTGCCCCGGCCGTCATGCTGGTCGGCGATGTTCGTCTATGTTCGGCTGCCCCAGTGCGCGTCGGCGCCCGCCGCGCCGCCCGCGTCCTCTCTCTCGAAACCCCATTTCCAGCCGCAGGTGAACTATGACCGACATACCCGCCAAAAGCCCGGCCCCCGCGCTTCGCCACGAACTTCGCCCCGAACTTCGCAATTGGTGCGACGCATGGAAAGCCTGTTTCCAAAACGTGCTCACCCAGGTTTCCGGACAACCCGCCGTCTTCGAAGTTTCTCCCCAACCACTGCCCGCCACCGATTCCGACGTCTGGTACACGGTCGTTGCCGGCGGCGCCGCCCATGGCGAGATGAGCTTGCGTCTTTCCGCCGCTTCCGGTACTCGTCTCGCCCAGAAGCTCCTCAGCGAAACCGAGCCCGCCGCTCCCGGCATCACCGCTGAGCACAAAGAAGCCCTGGAAGAACTCCTGCGCCAGGTCGCCGGCCTCGCCGCCACCGCGCTCGCCGCCACCGCCGGCGGCCAGGTACAGCTCAATCTCTCTGCCTCCGCCGCTCCCTCTTGGTCCTCCGACGCTATCGTCTGTCTCCAAACCCCCGACCAAGATGGCGCCTTTACCTCCATCGAAATTCAGATCAGCCCCGCCCTCGCCGCCGAGCTTCAGCCGAAAACGCAGCCCGAGGCCCCCGCGCAAACATCGGCAGCGCCACCACTGCCGTCTTCGACCCAGCCCGCGCCCAGCTACGGCCGCCTCATGGATGTCGGCCTCGGACGTCAAACTCCGCTTTGGAACCCGCCGCATGTTGCTGCGCGATGTGCTCGCCCTCAGCGCCGGAGTCGTCGTCGAACTCGATAACGCTCTCCATTCGCCCGTAGATCTGCTGCTCGACGGACGCCTCATCGCCCAGGGCGAAGTCGTCGTCGTCGACGGCAAATACGGATTGCGTGTCACCAACGTCGTCGATTCCGCTCCTGCCGCCGGATCTCCCGGTTGATTTCCGGTTGCCGATTTCTGTTTTGAGGATGAATGCCTAAGGATGAATGCCCAATGTCAAACTTCTTGAAGCCGCTAACCTGGTGCGCCAACTGGATCAAGCGCCACCATCTCGAACCCTCCCAGCCCCCTTGCGCGCTTGCTTCCTGCTCCGGCCCGCAATCGCTCTGGCAGCGCTTCCGCCAACGCCACCGTCCCAACGGCACCTTCCTGCAGGGCGCCTTCTATTGCCAGCCGCAATGCCTGGAGACTGCCCTCATCAACCAACTCTCGCGCCTGCGCGTAATCGCTCCCTCGCCGCCGCCGCCCAACCGCATTCCGCTCGGGCTCCTCATGGTCGCCCGCGGCAAGCTTACCCACGTCGAAGTCCAAGCCGCCCTCGAGGCTCAGCGCCGCGCCCGCTACGGAAAAATCGGCGAGTGGATCGAAAAACTTGGCTTTGCCACCGAACAGGAAGTCACCAACGCCCTCGCTTTGCAATGGGGATGCCCGGTCGCAACTTCCTTCGATCCCACCACCGTCCAGTCTCTGGCCAACATTCCGCTTCCCATCCTCGAAGCCTTTCAGATGCTGCCCCTCAACTACGCTGTGCGCCACCAACACCCTCTACCTCGCCTTCGGAGAACGGGTCGACCACGCCGCCCTCTATGCCATCGAAAAAATTCTCACTTGCCGCACTCAGCCCTGCGTTGCCGGACGCAAAAGTATCGCCCGCCAACTCGAGTTCATGCGCCAACTGCCACGCACCACCGACGTGGAATTCGGCCCCATGCACGACCTCGCCGAAATGGCCCGCATTGCCGCCAGCTACACCGCCAGACTGAGTCCCGATGAACTCCGCCTCAGCCGCATCGGACGTTTCATCTGGCTCCGCCTCAATGTCCGTGCCGAACTCCGTCCCAGGACGCGCTCCGTCACCACCAACCTCATCTTCCGCCTGGCAACCGACTCTACCCGCTCCCTCCCATCCATCCTCCGCTACCACGAATTCCCAACCCACCCATCACAACCCACGTAGGGACAGCCGCCCTCGGCTGTCCAGCCGAGCGAAGCTCGGCAGCCCCAAGCGCATGGGCAACCCAGGATTTCCCCTGTGCTTTGCTGTGCCCCCTGTGGTGAAAGCTCTTGGTTTTTCTCCGCGCCCGCGCGCGTCTCGGCGGGGAAGAAGTCTACAGCGTCCGCTTAAACAACGGCACCGCCAACGCCAGCGTTACCACCGCAAAAATCGAAAGATAGATCATGTCCGGAACAACCGCCGCCAGCCCCGTTTCCTTCAGCAGCAGCGACTTGAATCCATGCACCGCGTAGGTGAACGGATCCACCTTCGCAATCGCCCGCAGCCACTTCGGAAACGCTTGTACCGGATAGATCGATCCGCTGGGAAAAAACAGGAGTGTATTCAAAATCCCAAACATCGCCCGCGGTACCAGCGGATCCTCGATCCGCACCACCAACAGGAACATCATGGAATTGAACGCCACCGAGGTCAGCGCGATCATCGCCAACAGTCCCAGCATCGTTCCCGGATTGAATATCGTCCCCACTCCCGCCAGCAGCGACCCGATCAGCGTAATTACCACCCCGGTCATCACCGCCTTGATCGCCCCCGCTCCATTCAGCCCCAACACCAGCTCCGTCTTCGTGATCGGAGTCACCAAATATCCCTCATGCACCCCGCGCGCCTTGTCGTCGATATACAGCATCCCCCCGCCGATCATTACCGACACGAACATCGCCAGCGTGATCGATCCCGGCAGCAGGTATTTCATGTACTCGATATACGGATACAGCTCCACCACCTCCAGCGCCGTCTGCTGCAACAGCCGCGGCTGTACGTCCGGCTGGTTCAAGGCGTTGGTCACGTTGGTCAACTTGTCTTCCAGCGTCGAACTCATGAAGTTGTCGCTGTTGTCCACGATCAACGCGATCCGCGGATGATTCTTCTCGTACACCATCTTCGAATACTGCGCCGGAATAATCACCGCTCCCTGAATCTTCCCGTTGCGCACATCCTCCCGCGCCTGTACTTCGTTGTCATAAGGGATCGCAATAAACGTCCGCATATTCGCGCGCACCGCGTCAAACGCTTCCTTGATCCGGATCGCCTGCGTCCCGTGATCCTCATCCACGACTCCCATTTTCGCGTCCCGGATCTTCCCGCCAAACGCGTTCCCCAGCACAATCAACTGCACCAGCGGAAACACCATCGACGAAAACATCAGCGCCGGCGAACGGAAAAACTTGCGCATCTCGCGCTCGATAATCGCCATCATTCGATTCATGGCTGCAACCCCGGTCTCGGCGGCATCACGAACGCATGCGCTTTCACCAGCTCATCGCGCAATTGCCGCCCTGTGTAGTAGACAAACACATCGTCCAAAGTCGTGTTCTGCACCGTAAGCGTCTTCAATGGCACCGCCGCCGCCACCGCCATCTCCACCAGATCCGTTGTCGTCCCCGACCCGTTCGAAGTCAGCACCCGGAACATCCCCCCACTCTCGTTCTGCACCGACGTCACCCCCGGCAATGCCCGCAGGCGCTCTTCCCAACCGTCCGGCGGGTGCTCGAATTGCGCCTCAATCACATTCGTTCCCGGCACGCTTGCCTTCAACGCCTCCGGAGTATCCAGCGCCACCAGTTTTCCGTGATCCACAATCGCAATCCGGTTGCACAACCGGTCCGCTTCGTCCATGTAATGCGTAGTGATCAGGATGGTCAGCTTGCGCTTCGCTTTGATGTCAGTCAGCATCTCCCACACTGCGACGCGCGACACCGGATCGAGGCCGGTAGTCGGCTCGTCCAGAAAGAAAATCTTAGGACTATGCACCAGCCCCCGCGCAATCTCCAGCCGCCGCCGCATCCCGCCCGATAGCGTCTTAGTCTGCGCGTCCCGCCACTTAGTAAGATCCACCGTCTCCAGTAACTCTGCGATCGCCTCTTTGCGCCGCTGCTTCGGAACGTCATACAGCTTTGCGTAAATGTTCAGGTTCTCTTCCACCGTCAAATCCAGGTCGCTGGTCAGCGCCTGCGGAATCACTCCAATGGTGTGCCGCACCGCATTCGGATCGCGAGCCACATCATGCCCCGCCACTCGCGCCCACCCTGCCGTGATCGGAATCAGCGTGGTCATCATCCGGATCAATGTCGATTTCCCCGCTCCATTCGGCCCCAGTAGCCCAAAGATTTCTCCCTCCTTCACGGCAAACGAAACGTCGTCCACCGCGGTGAACTCGCCATATCGCTTCACGATATGTTCCACCTCAATCGCATTGGGAGCGTCCGCCGCAACGTCGCCCCGCAGGCTAAGTTCCGACCCCGCAACACTCATGCCGTTCGTGGAGTTAGCGGTGTTCCCGTTCGGCTTATTCACTTCGTCACTCATGGCTCGTATCTCTGAAACCTCGCCTCTAGCTCCCCTTCAACTGCTCCGGACTCACCAGTACCTCCGCCGTCATCCCCGGCACATAAGCCCCCTTGGGATTCTCCAGCCTAACCTTCAAAGCAATCGTCCGAATATCTCTCTTCCGCCGCCCCACGTCCCGCTGCGTAGCAAAATCCGCTTCCGCCGCTTTGTAAAAAACTTTTCCCGGAACCACGGTCCCTCCCGGCAGCCGCACCCGCAGCGTGTCCCCAAGTCCAATGTGATCGGAATCCGTCTCCGGAATCGCCGCCAGCACCCACGTATCGCTGAAATCCACAACCGTCACGATCGCCTGCCCCGCATTCACCACTTCGCCTTCGCGCGCCGCCCGCACCAGCACCGTTCCCGTCACCGGCGCATAAATCTTCGTGTATCCCAGACGCACTTCCGATTCCTTCAATTGCGCCACCGCGTTATCCACCTGCGCCCGCGTCGATTCCACCGTACTCTGCGCCGCCGTTGCCTGCTTCGTGCGCGCGACCGCCGAATCCAAATCCGCCTGCCCCGCCGTCACCTCATCCTTCAGCGCCTGTACGCTCGCCTGCTGCGCCTTCAGGTTCATCTCCGCCTGTACCCGGTCCTGGTCCGATGCCACGCCCGCCAGCGCCAGTCCAATCGTCCGCCGGCTGTCGCTCTCCACCCGCGTCAAAGTCGCTTCCGCCTGCGCCAGTTGCGCCCGCGCCGCCGCCAGCTTCGCCTGCGAATTCGCTACATCCCCGGACGTCGACCCTTTGGTCGATTGCCGCGTGTATTCGCTCTCACTGACCTTCGACCGCAAACTCGCAATCGTAGCCGCCGCCCCGCGCTCCTCCGCCTCCAACTCCGAAGGATCCAGCAATGCAATCAGATCCCCCTGCTTGACCTGCGTTCCTTCCTCCACCAGCAGCTTAAGAATCCGCCCCTGAATCTGCGGACTCACCACGACCTGATTCGCATCCACCGTCCCCACTAAAACCAGGTCTTTTCCCCCCGGCGTAGAGAAAACGTAATACCCCGAAGCAACCGCCAGAATGACCCCCAGCACAATCAAAAACTTATTCCGAGCACTCATTGAAAATCTCCTAACATCTCGTCGGAAAGCTCTTGGCTTTTAGCTCTTGGCTGAGTGATAGCCATGACCCCAAAAGCCAAGAGCTAGTAGCCAAGAGCCTTTCTCGGCGCACTCCGCGTCTCGGCGGTGATCACTTGAACAGCGCCGTCGAAATAAAATCCAGTACAAAGGCCCGCCGCTCCCGAATCCGCTCCGCCGACAACGGATCCACCTTCATCAGTGTTTTCATCAGCGGCGCCGCGCTGAAATAAAACACAACCACCGCCGCCACCGAAGGCAGAAAATCCATCGGATTCACCGCCCGAAATTCCCCCGCCCCAGTCCCCTCCCGCAACACCTCGGCCAGCTTCCCGAAGATCGGGCGAAAATATTCCTTGCCACCCGCTGCATGTGAGACGTGCCTTCGCGCCCGCCCGCATCCACTCCGCCTGCACCAACCTTGGGATCCGCGGGTTGGCCGCGATGTAATCGAAGTACGCCCCCAGATATTCCAGCATCTTCTGCCGGGGAGGCAGTTTGCTTTCGAGCACCGGCATCACTCGCGCGCGCAGCCCGCTGAACACATGGTCGAGCACCGCTTCGTACAATGCATCCTTGTCCTTGAAGTAGTAATAAAGCAGCGCCTTGTTGACGTGCGCCGCCCGCGCGATCGCATCGGTACGAGCCCCGGCAATTCCCAGCTCGGCAAATTCCGCCACCGCCGCGCTTGAGGATCGCCGCCCGGCTCTCCTCCGGCTGCCCCCGGTTCCCAAACGACGAGTCCCGGTTGGGACGAGTGGCCGAACCGGACGGCGAGCAGCGCCAGGCGTCTTCATATAATTAACCAGTTAGTTAGATTATAGCACGGAGCCCCAGGAAAATGTGCAACGGCGATTTTCCGCGAATTGCCCACTTTTTTGCTTGACATCTCTTGGATAACAACTACAATATAGTTTATATATGAAACACGCGCTCGGCGAACTAGAACAGACGATCCTTCTGGCTGTTCTTCGCCTCGGTGACGAAGCGTACGGCGTGAGTATTCGCCGCGAGATCGCGCTCTGCACCCGGCGCGATGTCGCTCCCGGAGCCCTCTACACGACGCTCGACCGTCTCGAACAGAAGGCCATCGTGGAGGGCCGAGAAGGTGATCCCATTCCATGAGCGCGGTGGACGAGCCAAGCGCTTTTTCAAGCTACACTCGAAGGCCGGGGCTCTGCTCGTCGAGGCGCACCGCTCGTTCAGTAACCTCATGGAAGGTCTCGACCTGCTTAACAGAAGCGACCCGGTAAACATTATGCATAAGGCGGCAATCGACAGACAATGGCTCCTCACACATGTTTCCACTCCGCAACGCGCCTCCGAGGTCATTGGCGACCTCCTCGAGCAGAAAAGTTCCCCCACTCAGTTCTGGTTTACTATCGCCCGCATCTTGGTCGCTCTCACGTGGCGCTGGATACTCGGAGCCTTCCTCGCCGGTTTCTCCGGGTTGGTCGTCTTGGCCCCATACTCTCTATTGGTCAAACCCAGATGGAACCTCGCCCACCCGCACTACGAGCCATGGGTACTTTGGGCGATATGCCTCGCAGCTGCGGCGTTATGCTTCGGTACGAACACAGGGCTCTCCATCTCCCGTTACGGCTTCCGCGACCGTCTCACCTGGATGAGCGCTGCTATTTGGGCGGCTTTCATCGTCTGCTCTTGTTGCGCCTGGATGCCGCACGCGCCCAAAGTCGCAGCACTTCTACTCACTGGCGCCCTCGCTGCTCTTCTGCTATCCGGCGCGACCCGAAGACTCGTACTCTGTGTCCTCGTCCCTACAGCCGCTTACGCGGCCACGTACGCCGTGTTCATCCTGGTGTCCCGGTCAACATCTATTCCTCATACGTCTGCCGGTGCAACCCCTAACGTGATCTTTGGAATCGTCACCTTTATCGCCAGCATAGTCATCGAAGCTATCGTCCTCGCCCGACTTCGACCCGTCCTGGTCGGCCAAACCGTAAGTGCGTGATTGCTGAACTCGGCGATTGCACTAACTGGGATTTCAGGCCCTGCGAGCGCTTGGGCAACTGTGTCTACCCCAATCCGCCCGCGATCGAAGGCACCAGCAGCACCTCGTCGCCGTCCTGGAACGAATACGAAGCGCCTCCCAAGAAGCGAATATCTTCCTCATTCACATAAATATTCAGGAAGCGCCGCGTCTCCCCCGCTTCATCCCGCAAATGGGGCTTCAAGTCGGGGAATTGCGAGTCGAGTTCCGAGAACAGCTCGCTGAGATTCGCCACCGAGCAGACAACGCGCGGCGTCCCAGCCGTAAGGCGCCGCAAAGCCGTAGGAATTTGAACCGTAATGCTCATAAAGAACCTCCTGGGCAAAATGCCCGCATGAAAAATGTGTTAGTCGATCGATGGTCGAGTCGATGGTCGATGGTCGTTAGTCGTTCGCAAGCCCGATTAACGACGAAGCCGCCGCGGCCGTTTGCGCCCCCTGATCGACTAACGACTGACGACCAACGAACGCCGGCGGCGCGAACGCCGCCGGCAAATTCGCCGCCTTCATCGCCATATACTCTTCGAACTCGCTGAGCTTCGGAGCGATCGGCGTTTCGGCCTGGTACGCGTTCGCCAGCACGTCGGTCGTTTTCAGCCCGTTGCCTGTAATGCAGATCACGGTAGTTTCATCCGGGAGGATTCGATCCTGATGAATCAGCTTGCGCGCGGTTCCAACCGTCACGCCGCCCGCGGTCTCGGTGAAGATGCCCTCGGTTTTCGCCAGCAGTTGAATGGAGCTGACAACTTCCGGATCGGAAATATCTTCCGACCATCCACCGCTCTTGGTGATGGCCTTCAACGCGTAATGTCCGTCGGCCGGATTGCCGATCGCCAGCGAGCGCGCAATCGTCTTCGGACGCTGCGGTTCGATCTCGCTGCTGTACTGCTTGATCGCCGTCGAAATCGGCGAGCACCCAGTCGCTTGCGCGCCAAAAAATTTCACCGGTTTCGGATCGACCAGGCCCAGGAGAATCAGTTCATCAAACGCCTTCTTGATTTTCGTGATCAGCGATCCGCCCGCCATCGGCACCACGACGTTATCGGGTAATCGCCAGCCCAGTTGCTCGGCGATCTCATAGCCCACCGTCTTCGAGCCTTCGGCGTAATACGGACGAAGATTGACGTTCACGAATCCCCAACGATGTTCGTCGGCGATCTGCGAGCACAGCCGATTGACGTGGTCGTAGCTGCCATTGATGCGCACCAGTTCCGCGCCAAACACTTGCGTGCCCAGAATTTTCGCCGGCTCCAGATCCGAAGGAATGAAAATCCATGCCTTCAAACCTTCGCGAGCCGCCTGGGCCGCGACAGAATTCGCGAGGTTGCCAGTGGAAGAGCAAGCGACGGTATCGAATCCGAAGCTCCGGGCATTGGCCAGCGCAACCGCGACGACGCGGTCTTTGAAGCTCAATGTGGGCAGGCACACCGCGTCATTCTTGACGAAAAGCCGCCGCGATCCGATCCGCTCGCCGAGCCGCGGAGCGCTTACCAGCGGCGTGTAGCCGACCGGCAGCGACGGCTGAAATCCCGCCGGCAACGGCAGCAGTTCGCGATAGCGCCATATGTTGGGGGCGCGCGAGGCGAACAGCTCGCGGGAAAGGCGCGAGCGCAGCGAGTCGTAATCGTAAGTAATTTCTAGCGGCGAGAAACAGTCCTGGCAAATACTACACGGCTGGTTGCCCCAGGTTTTGCCGCATTCGCGGCAGCGGAGGTGGTAGGTGCTCGTCTCCATTTTGCAACTTCTTTCTGTGACTGTGGGACGAGCCGGGTAAAAAATTACCCCAGTTACGACAAAACCCCTTTTCCGAATGGGAAAAGAGGCTCGGGAGATGCGAATCAAATTTCGCTTACCCGAATCTCATGGTCCCCGTTACCGGGCGAGAGTTGGCACCTGACGGTCGGGATTTATGATCCCGATCCGGTTGCCGTGGCGTCCCAGGGCTCGTCCCTCAGCCACTCTGCATGAAATTCCGGCTTGCCCAATTTAAAGAGCAAACTTGGGATCAAATACTACAAGCGACCAATCGGTCTGTCAAGCGGGATTTTCACCGCCGAGACGCGGAGCGCGCCGAGAAATTCTCTCAGGGCTGTGGTCATGCCTCATGCTGAAGTATTGTCGATCGAAGTGAAACAATGAATTCTCGGCAGGCTGCCGAGGGCGGCTTCCATTCACAATTTTCCAATGCGTTGTTGTTCGTTTGTTTACTCTTAAGATATTAATCCGTGTTTACCACCACCCCCCTACCCCCCTGCTATTGGAATGATGGGGTTAGGGGGTGTCGAGCCGCCAAAATCTAGAGCGGAAAGAACTTATTTTCAAAATATTCCGGAATAAGGACTTAGCTCGACTTTTCGCTCAATTCTACTAAAATTCGTAGTTTCGGCGGCGGGCTGACGCCCTTCATTCCTTCAATTAAAGTTATCAAAGAGCTACTAGTGGGGAAGAGTCGTTTTGGAGACGGGACACAGTTCTCCACTGCTCTATCAAGAAGACATTGTCGCATCGGGCGGGTTGGGAGTCTGTGATGGCGCTCACTGGTTGGATGTGATGAAAAAAGTCAAAAGCCCAGGCGAAGCTGCCGCCGACTTATTCTCACGATCCGTTAATGTAACGAGTGCAATCGAGATGTTATGCCAAACAAAGGCCGCTCTGATGATCGGGAATTGTGGCATGGTTGGACCCACCTGTGTTTAGTTAGCCATATCGCCCCTCCCATCAGTGCTCGACGATCTGCTGTATTTTCAACAGAGTGCAGCGTGGCATTCAGAGTGCTATTTCGCTGACATGCAACACAAGACTTCTCTAGCCCTAACGCTTGCGTTTATTTGCCAGATTGCGGCCAGTCAATGCCCCACATCTCAGGCACAACGGAGCGCAGCACAACCTACACCTAAACTGAAGTGGGTCGAACTGGATGGCCGGTACAAAATCCAAGTACCCGACGATTTCACGCTGGGGCGAATCGATCCCAAAATAGCGGCGGTTCCCGCTTTTTATTTCAATGCAAATCCTCCAGAAAACACTTCCATTCAAGTGTTCCTGCTGCCCAAGGTGGGGCTGTACCAAACCGACCCAAAGACGGGAGTGCCTCAGATCGAAATTGACGGAACCTCTCTGCAACGCTCTTTCAAGATTTCAGAGGGCATAGTTGTTTATTACGGATGGAGCGTCAATGACAATGCGCACGAATGCAGCATGAATTCGCCTTGCCCGGTGCGAGTACCGCGCAATAGGAGATACGGGACTCTTTACGTGTTCGCCGCGTTCGACGACGCTCACAACACGATTGTTGAGTTCAGGGGAGACCATCTTGGCGCCACGCAGAAGATAACGGGGCTTTACGGTGACGGAAAATTATTGCGAGAAGTCGTCGTTCCGTCGCTATCTTCTATTCAGTAAAGCCAACTGTTGTTACCAGGTTTACACCAACTACCCCGCAGGCCATCATGAGACTGATTTGATTGCCGCTTCAGCGGCTGTATTGATTCCGCTTCTTGTCTTCGTGGCGCTCGATGCCTAGCTGAATCAGGCGGTCGATTAGCTCGGGATAGGTCACTCCCGATGCTACCCACATCTTCGGATACATGCTGATGGCGGTGAAGCCGGGCATGGTGTTGATCTCGTTGACGAAAATCTTGCGCGATTTGGGATCCATCAGAAAATCGACGCGCGCCAGGCCAGTGCAATCGACGGCTTGAAATGCCGCGATCGCTAGCTTCTGCACGGTTTTCATTTCCTTTTTAGTGATCTTCGCGGGGATCACCGCTTCGGAGCCTTCCACCAGATACTTCGCGTCGTAGTCGTAGAATTCCCTGCAGGGAACGATTTCTCCCGCAATCGATGCTTTGGGATCGTCGTTGCCGAGCACGGCGCACTCGATCTCGCGCGCCCTGTTCTTCTTGCCGCCGACGCTTTCCTCAATCACGATTTTGCGATCGAACTTGGCCGCTTCCACGATGGCTGGTCCAAGCTCGTTCGGTTCGTGCGCCTTTGAGATTCCTACCGAAGATCCAAGATTTGCCGGCTTTACGAAGACCGGATACTTCAACTTGCTCTCCACCAGCTTTTGCACCTTCTTCGACTCGCGCTCGAATTGGCCGCGTAACACGGTCACGTGCCGCACGATGGGCAATCCCGCCGCGCGGAACAAAGACTTCGTGATGTCTTTATCCATGCCCGCGGACGAGCCGAGCACGCCTGCGCCAACGTAAGCGATGTCGGCCAGTTCGAGCAGTCCCTGAATTGTGCCGTCTTCGCCGAAGGTTCCGTGCAGCACGGGGAAGATGACATCAACGTTAATGGCGCGGTCGGAAGCGCGACGCAGATTCGCATCGGTTTGGAACGGCGCCAGTCCAGCGTCGTGCCGCGCGGGCTCCGGAGGAACGACCACCGACTCGCCCGTAGCCAGCACCGCCGCCCCCGGAGTCGCCTCCGGATCGCCCGCCCGAAGCTGCGTGGCTTGTGTGGCGCGGGCGCCCTCGCCCGCGTCGCCCTTCAGTAAACGTTCGGAGTGTTCTGTCGTGAGCCAGCGGCCGTCCTTCGTGATGCCTATGGGGACCACTTCGTATTTCGTTTTATCGATTGCGTTCAGAACCGACGCCGCCGAGAGCAACGACACTTCATGCTCGCCGCTGCGTCCGCCAAAGAGGATGCCAACCCGAAGCTTTGCCATGCGATTTCAGTCTGGCTCCGCGCGTGTTTCCCGTCAATCGCAGCTTTGGTTCCGGTCGTCAGAATTCAACCGCGGAGAACGCAGAGCGCGCAGAGTTTTTCTAATCGGTTTCTCCCTGTGCCCCAGTGCCGGAAAGCGTTCAATCTCACATGTTTCTAAACCGCGAACTCGAACAGATTCTCGCTATCTTTTTCTCAGCGTCCTCTGCGCTCTCTGCGGTGAAAGGCTTTGATCCCATGTCCGTGCCCATCCCCTGGGTGGACTATTACCGACTTCTCAGGGTCAGCGACGTGTCCACGGGGTGACGCGGCGAGTCACTGAGTTCATCCTCGAGGTGTTTCTGGATAAGGTCCCATTGCGAGCGCAGCGTCATTTCCTTGATGGCGAACTTGGATTCTTTGCGAGCATCATCCACGCGGACTGCCAATTCTTTGTTCTGGAAACGGAAATCGACAATCTCCGCGAGCGGCACCAATTGGTTCGACGACTTGCCCACAATGATAAACACGACCTTATCGGTCACCAGGGTGTATTCCGGACACGCTCCCTCGTCCACTACAGGTTGCGGCGGCCCGAACTGGGTCATGAAACCTTTGTGCGCGAGCAGGCAGTCGCCCATGCGCATACGGACCACGGTTCCATGTTGATAGATACCGATCGGCGTCGCCCAGGCAATCGAAACGCCGCTCAATACTAAGGCCAAGAGCAATGTGAACTTCATAAGTCTCCAGTCAGCGAATGCTGCGTTCGTAGAAATAGCCATTTCGGCTATGGAATGTGAGGTTGAGGTTGTGGGTCGGCAAAAGGCGAAGAGAATGAAATCCATCCTGATGTTGGGGCAGATCGTAGGCCACCACATAGGAAGCGCGCAGATCCTCGAGCACAGTGGTCAGTACCGTGGCGGGGGCGCCATCCTGCTGGGAGGAGCGCAGAGAGAAAGAGAAATAGCGCCCACCCGTCGCCTCGGAAAGTTGCCGCAGGAACGTGCTGCCCGAGATTCGGTACGAAGCCTGGTTCGCGGAAGTCCCCATATCGACGGAGTAGATCAGGGCGCCTTCATCGAGCACCGCCTGCAGCGCCTCGGGCGCAGAATGCAGGCTGATGGTGTCGTTGCCGTCGGAAAACAGAATCAGGACGGGCCGGGCCCCGGCGCGGCGATGCTGCGCGATGAAATCGGCTGCGAATACCAAAGCATCGAACAGCGGCGTGGTGCCACCGCTCTTGACTGCCAGGAGTTTGCTCGCGGAGTCCGCAGCATGGCAACCGCTTGAGCAGAGGATGGCAGGACGCAAGGCAGCAGACGTCCCACCGAACGTCCCTCCGAATGTTCCTCCGAAAGACAGAACGGCGATGTTGTCGTCGGGGATCGACTGCTCCTGCGCCACTAGTTGCAGCACGGCGCTCATGACAACTCGAGAGCGCGACGCTACCGATTCGCTCAGGTCGATGAGCGCAACCACATCGAGCGAGGTTTCATCCGAATGTGCGAAGCTCCGGAAATTGCGGACCACAAGTCCGTTGTCGACGACGGCAAAATCCGACTTCGTGAGGGTTGCGAGCGCATGATTGTTCTCGTCGGTGGCGTAAAATGCGACCCGGACTTCAGAGACGGTACTGCGATAGGTAGGCAGGGCGGAAGCATCGTTGTTGGCATCGTTCTTATCTTCGGCCGACGCAGTGCAAGTAAAGACATAAGTCAAGGCCGATAGCGCCAAGAATGCCAACCGAACTTGCCAATACGCTAACATTGCAGTCCATTAGCTCTATCGGCGAACGACGGCGCACTCCTCAATTACCGTGGTTACACTGGGAGGTGACCAGAAAGTGGGGTAAATCGGGGATCGGCGAACTTCATTTTGCCGCTGCTGCCCTAGCGAGGTTGGAACGGCACTTTTCCCGACTTTTCCGCCCGTATTTTGATTACAATGGCGGGGGTTGTTCGGGCGGAACGGGCGACAGCAACACCAGAATGTGGCGGTCAATTTCGGTTTTCAATCAAAACGGAAGACACGTCAGCGGTGTCTCCGCAATCAGGCAAAGGCGGAATAGTATGAAAAAAACATGGCGGGTGGTTTGGGTATCGGTTCTGATGCTTGCGTTCGCGGTTGCCGCTTGGGGGCAGGGCGCTGCGACGCCGCGTAAGAAACGCATCGCGATTATGGACTTCGACTATGCCACGGTTCACGCCGGCGTTTCGCAGATTTTTGGCCAGGACATCGACATCGGCAAAGGCATAGCCGACTTGCTGGTAACGGACCTGGTGAAGGACGGCTCGTATTCCATCATCGAGCGCAAGACGCTGGACAAAGTCATGGCGGAGCAGAATTTCTCCAACAGCGACCGGGCCAATCCCGCGTCGGCCGCGAAAATCGGAAAGCTGCTCGGGGTGGATGCAATCCTCGTCGGCAGCATTACCCAGTTTGGAAATGAGACCAAGAACCTGGGAGTGGGCGGCGGCGGCGGGAACTGGGGCGGCCACGGTTTGGGCGGGTTCGGACACAAGAATTCAAAGGCGATTGTTGGCCTGAGTGCCCGGCTTGGTGGACATCGACACCGGTGAAATTCTGGCGGTCGCGGAGGGCAAGGGAGAGTCGTCGCGCAGCAGTACTTCCATGCTGGGCGGCGGCGGCAATTGGCACGGCGGGGGCGGCGGCGACGTGAATTTCGGCAGCAGCGACTTCCAGAGCACCATTATCGGCGAAGCCACCAAGTTGGCGACCGATCAATTGTCCACCGAGGTAGTTGCCGGCAAAGACAAGCTTCAGACGCGGACCATCGTGGTGCAGGGGCTGGTGGCGGCGGTGGATGGCGGTCAGGTGGTTCTGAACGTCGGCGCAAAGGCGGGAGTGAAAGTGGGCGACGAACTGAGCGTCGAACGGGTGAGCAAGGAAATCAAGGATCCGGCGACGGGACAAGTGCTGCGGCGCTTGAGCAGTCCGATCGGCGTGGTCAAGGTGACCGACGTGGATGATGTGTCTTCTGTGTGTACGGTCGTTTCGGGATCGGGATTCAAGACCGGAGACACGGTGAAGACGCAGACGCAGTAGATCGCATGCGTTTCGAAGATTGACGGCGGGGCCGATTAGGCTCCTTCGTTTGATTTGCGGAGAGCACTGGCGGCGCGAGGTCTTTGCCACAGAGGGCACAGGGGAAGACAGAGGAACCGACTTCCTTCCTGTGCCCTCTTTGGTTAGGGAAGCTCTGATTGAGTGCTAACTGGCGAGACGGGCTACGCTAAAACTGCGACCCTCAGCGGCTAAAGCCGCTTGCTTAGCGGGGTTCTGACGGCATGGCTAAAGCCATGCCCTTTCAAAGCTCTCCGTAAAAGGATTTAGTCAGAGGTTCCCTAAAGGGGCGTCCGATTTCAAGTACGTACGGTATCGCTGAAGCGATACCCTGATACGAAACCGGAGTTTTTCCGCAACCGGTTAGAGAATCTTCTTCCCGAACGCCGAGAGCGCCAGCTCGACGGCTAATTCGGCGGTCTGGTTGCGCTCATCGATAACCGGATTTACTTCCACGATTTCGAAGCTCGTCATGCGTCCGTGGTCGGAGATGATTTCCATGGCGAGGTGCGCTTCGCGATAGGTTGCGCCGCCCCAGACCGGAGTGCCGACGCCGGGGGCGTCTTCGGGATCGATCCAATCCATGTCGAGCGAGACGTGATAGCCGGCGGTGCCGCGTCCGGCCATGAGGAGCGCTTCTTCCATGACGGCGCGCATGCCGCGTTCGTCGATGTCGCGCATGGTGAAGACTTCGACTCCAGACTTGCGGATGTGTTCCTTTTCGAAGTTGTCGACGTCGCGGATGCCGACCAGGACGCAATTTTCCGGCTGCACTTTGGGCGAGAAGTCGTAGATGTTGCCCAGTTCGGCGGGAGGAAGGCCCATGATCGCGGCGAGCGGCATGCCGTGGACATTGCCGCTGGGAGATGAGTCGGGCGTGTTCATGTCGGTGTGCGCGTCGATCCAGAGGAGGCCGATTTTCTGGTTCTTGCGGCGGTAGAACTCGGCGACTCCTGAGACCGTGCCCGCCGCGACAGAGTGATCGCCGCCGAGGACGAGGGGGACTTTGCCGGCTTCGAGCGTCTTCAACACCAGGTCGGCGCTCTTGGTGCAGGTGGCGGTGATTTCCTTTAGGTACTTGGCATTGGCGGCGCCTTCTTCTTTCTGCTCGGGGATGGCGACGGCGATGTTGCCGGCATCTTCGACAATGTGCCCGATGGCTTCGAGGCGGGCTTCGAGTCCGGCGACGCGGACGGCGGAAGGCCCCATGTCAACGCCGCGGCGGGATTGGCCGAGGTCAAGAGGAACGCCAATCACGCGAATCTGGCGCGGGATGATGTTGGTGTAGGTCGTGCTTCGTTGAGCCATAGGCTTCCTATTCACCGCCGAGACGCCGAGTGCGCCGAGAAAAGCCAATTCTTGATTTATTCGGGTTGCGGCGCTTGTATTTTCGCCCGCTCGGGGTCTGGAAATTCGTTCACTATTCGTTTCAGGCCGTTCTTTAGAACTGGGACGTGGAAGTTCATCAGGAGACCTACTCTTCTCCTCGCTAGCCTTAGATACGATAAGAGCTGCGCGTCGTGAACTGGAAGTAGTTTTTCGATTGCTTTGATTTCGACGATGATTTCATCTTCCACGACCAAATCAAGGCGATAGCCGCAATCGAGTTTCACTTGCTTGTATACGACTGGCAATGGTTTTTGCTCTTCCACTTTCAGGCCAAGCTGCTTCAGTTCAAAAGCAAGACATGATTGATAGGCAGACTCCAGCAAGCCTGGGCCGAGATGGCGATGCACCTCGATGGCGGCGCCGATGATGCGGCGTGAAATCTGATCGAGCCTGTCGTTTTCCTGCATTTCTCGGCGTTCTCGGCGTCTCGGCGGTGAAAAGCCCTACGGGTACAGTCGATGCAACATGCGCGGGAAGGGGATGGTCTCGCGCACGTGCTCCAAGCCGCAGATCCAGGCTACGGCTCGCTCGATGCCCATGCCGAAACCGGAGTGGGGAACGCTGCCGTATTTGCGGAGGTCGAGATACCACTTGAAGGCTTCTTCGGGCAGATTGTGCTCGTGAATGCGCTGGAGGAGCAAGTCGTGAGAGGCGGTGCGCTGCGATCCTCCGATGATTTCGCCGTAGCCTTCGGGGGCCAACACGTCCACGCAGAGGGCGAATTCGGGATGCTGAGGATCGGGTTCCATGTAGAACGCTTTCACGCTGGCCGGATAGCGATGGACCATGACGGGCCGGTCGTAGAGCGAGGAGAGATAGGTTTCATCGGGCGAGCCGAGGTCTCCGCCCCACTCGAATCTGTTTTCGAGTACGCCCTGCGAGTGGCCTTCCTGCAACTTCTCGACGGCTTCGTCGTAGCTGATGCGCGGAAAGGGCGCGTGGATTTTCTCCAGCTTGGCGAGGTCGCGGCCGATGGTTTCGAGGTCGGGGCGGCGGCGATCGAGGCAGCGCTTTACGACGAAAGTCAGCAAGCCTTCAGCGAGATCCATCACGTCGTCGAGCGTGCCGTAGGCGACTTCGGGCTCGACCATCCAGAATTCGGTCAGGTGGCGGCGGGTCTTGGATTTTTCCGCGCGAAAGGTGGGACCGAACGAATAGACCTTGCCGAGCGCCATGGCGGTGGCTTCGATGTAGAGTTGGCCGGACTGCGTGAGATAGGCCTGTTCTTCGAAGTAATCCACGGGAAAGAGCGTGGAGGTGCCTTCGCAGGCGGCGGGCGTGAGGATGGGAGGGTCGGTGAGAGTGAATCCGTTGGTATCGAAAAAATCGCGGGTGGCGCGAATGATTTCGGCGCGCACACGCAGAATGGAAGCCTGGCGCTGGGAGCGCAGCCAAAGATGGCGGTGCTCCATCAGGAATTCGACGCCGTGTTCTTTGGGAGTGATGGGATAAGGATCGGCTTCGGGCACGCGCTGCACGACCTGGACGTTCGAGACGTCGAGTTCATAGCCGCCGGGAGCGCGCTTATCGGCGCGGACCTTGCCTTCGACGATGACGCTCGATTCCTGGGTGAGGCCTTTGATGGCGTCGAAAACTTCGGGCGGGACGGCATTCTTCGGGACTACTCCCTGGATGACGCCGCTGCCGTCGCGAAATTGCGGGAAGAGCAGCTTGCCGCTTTCGCGGAGGTTGTAAAGCCATCCGCGAATGGTGACGGACTGGCCTTCGTGGTCGCCGATTTGTGCGATGGTGCTGATGGGTGAGGACATAAAACTAAGATTTGCGTTTCGTTTGCTGGCTCCGAAAGGTCAGAGGTGAGAGGTCAGATTGCAGAGGTAAAAACCTAGGGTTCACTTCTGCAATCTGACCTCTGACCTCTGACCTCGCTTTACGAATCTTCCAGCTTCTGGAAGGTCGCGGCCACTTCCTCGCTGGGGTTCTTTCTTTTCTTCGCCGTCGATTTCGAGCAACAGGGGCGGCTTTTGCGGTGCGGTACGCAGCAATTCCATGGTCTCTTTCCAGTCGATCGATCCTTTGCCGGGCCAGAGGTGCGAGTCTTTATCTTTGTTGTTGTCGTGGATGTGGGTGGAACAGATGTGGTTCTTCAGAGTGGCGAAGGCCTCGGGAATGCCGTTCCATCATGTGGGCGTGGCCGCAATCGAAGCAGACGCCGATGTCGTCGAAATGCATGGTCTTGATGAACTCGACGAGGCGCTCGGGCGTGGAAAGTTCGTTGGGAATATTTTCCACGAGCACGCGGACGCCGAGCGGTTTGGCGAAGGCGCGCAGATGCTCGACGGAGGTCATGGCGGCTTCGAATTTCTTTTCGTCGAAGGCCTCGTTGGGATTGCCGATGTGCTGCATGAGAAAGCGGAACGGGATGTGCTCGGCGATTTCGAGGGCGCGCTTGATCTCGTCCATGGCATCGATGCGGCCGGCGCGGTCGGTGGAGGCGATGTTGACGGGCGGCGCACCGGTGCGTCCCCACTCGTAGTCGGAATACAGAGGCGCGTGGACGGAATTGAGTGGAATGCCGGTGGAGCTGGAACCAGTCGGCAATTTCGCGGACGTGCTGCTTGCGATTGGCGTAGTCGAAGTGCTGGCGGGCGGCGAAGATTTCGATCGACTGGGCTCCCGCCTTGACGAGCTCGTCGAGCAAGCCCGGATGGAGCCGTTCCTTCACATAGACGTATGTCGATACCGCCCTCTGCATCAGTAACCCACCGCCTTCCCGTTGTTGCGTCCGTCGCTGGCGCCGAGGCGCTCGCCGGTCTTGGGATCAACCATGATGCACTCGCCGTCTCCCCAGAAATGCCTGACGTTCAGCTTGTGTCCCTTGGAACGCAGAACATTCATTGTATCGGGAGAAAGGCGGTCTTCGACGAGAATCTCATCGGGGAGCCACTGATGGTGAAACCTGGGCGCGTTGACGGCTTCCTGAATATCAAGCGAGAAATCGACGACCCCGATGAGGATGTTGGCGACGGTAGTAATGATGGTGGGGCCGCCGGGCGAGCCGAGAACCAGGAACAGCTTGCCGTCTTTCAGCACGATGGTGGGCGTCATGGCGGAGAGCGGACGCTTGCCGGGGCCGATGGCATTGGCCGGGCCCTGGATCAGTCCGTAGGCGTTGGGGACGCCTTGTTTGGCGGCGAAGTCGTCCATTTCATCGTTGAGCAGGAAGCCCAGACCTTCGGCGGTGACGCGGGAGCCGAAGGAATCGTTGAGCGTGGTGGTTACGGAAACCGCGTTGCCTTCGGCATCGACCACGGAATAGTGGGTGGTGTTTTCCGGTTCGCGAATCGCGGTGCGTGCGTGACTGGGCTACGCGCTCGAGTTCATTAAAATCGAGGGGCGCTTCAGGTCCTTGCTCACGCTGGCATGGTTGGGGTCGATGGAGTCGCGCCATGCGGCGGCGTATTTCTTGTCGATGAGTTGCGCGACGGGAATTTTGGCGAAGTCGGGATCGCCCATGAATTCGGTGCGATCGTAGAAGGCGCGACGGAAGGCTTCGGCTTCGAGGTGGATGGCGTCGGCAGAGCGGTTGCCGAATTTTGCGAGATCGAAGCCTTCAAGGATATTGAGGATTTCGACGAGCGCCACTCCGCCGGAGGATGGCGGCGGAGCGCTGATGATGTCGTAACCGCGATAGGTGCCGCGAATGGGCTCGCGCTCTTTGACTTCGTAAGCGGCGAGATCGGCGGCGGTGACCAGGCCTCCGCCTTTGTGGATGGCGGCGGCCAGCTCGCGGGCCATGGCGCCGTGATAGAACTCGTCGGGATTTTTCGCGATGCGTTCCAGGGTGCGGGCGAGTTCGGGCTGCTTAAATCGTTCGCCGGGCTGGTAGTAGTTTCCATCGCGCTGGAAAATGCGTTTGGATTCCGGAAACTGGGCGAGGTACTCATCTTCCTGCAGAGTCTTGCGCGTCTTCGTAGGCGAGCGGGAAGCCATCGCGAGCAAGCTTGATGGCGGGAGCGATTACTTTTCCGAGCGACAGCTTGCCATATTGTTTTTCCGCGTAGACGAGGCCGGCGACGCTGCCGGGGACGCCGATGGACTTGTATCCGACGACGCTGGAGTCTTTGCTGGATTCTGGGATGACGTTGCCGTGGGCGTCGAGATACATGTTTTCGGTGGCAGCGGCGGGCGCTTTTTCGCGGAAGTCGATGAAGTGAGTTTTCCCGCCGGCGTTGCGGAGAAGAAGGAAGCCGCCTCCGCCGAGATTTCCAGCTCTAGGATAGACGACGGCGAGGGCGAAGCCGGTGGCGACGGCGGCATCGACGGCATTGCCGCCCGAGCGCAGCATTTCGACGCCGGCGCGCGACGCAAGCTCGTGGATGCTGGTGACGATGGCGTGCGGCGCGTGGGTGGGGCGCAGAGGCGCGGCCGCGAGGGTCGCGGTGAGCAGAGCGCACAGGCTGCAGAGGGCCAGAGGACGGGTCAGTGAACGTATTAGGGAACGTCTCAGGTAACTATGTTGAATGCGCATGGATTGGGCGAAAATACGAGGCTAGTCCAGGGAGTTGCGGGGAGTCAAACCGGTTTACCGCCGAGACGCGGAGAAAAGCTTTAACCGCAGAGAACGCGGAGCGCGCAGAGTTTTTTGAAACTTGTTTTCCGCTGTGTTCCGTGAACAGTCGAGATCGAAGAGATTCTTTAAGTATCTTTTCTCGGCGGTCTCTGCGTCCTCTGCCGTTCAAGGGTTTTGCTCACCTTTTGCGGCGCTTGGTTGGCGTCTTCTTGCGAGCGGCTTTCTTCTTTGGCGCTTTGGCTACGACCAAGTCGTACGACTGGCAAATGAGGTCTTCGAGTTCGGACGGCGATAGGACGTTGGAGTTTTCCAGAAGGATCCATTTGTAGCGGCCGACGTAGGGGGCTTGGGAGATGCCTTCGATTTCGAGGAGTTCGTGGAATTGTTCGGGAGCGGATTTCAAGGTGATGGGAGCGAGGTTGCCTTGGGAGAGGTCGACGATAGCGAATATCTTGCCGCGCACTTTGAAGCAGAGATTTTCGCCCCACTGCAGCTTCTCGGTGGTGTCGGGTAGAGAGAGGCAGAGTTTGCGGAGATGGTCGGCAGTGGGCATGGGGGATTGTCTCTTTCGCTGGCGATGTTTATAGATCGGTCACCCAGTTCACGGGGGAACGCAGGTCCTCGATCTGAGCAAACGCCTTATCCCGGGTAACCAGGGTTGCGTTGGCGCTGATGGCATGGGCCGCGATTAGCATATCTAGATTGCCCAGGACTTTTCCGGCCCGTTCCAGTTTGGCCCGCAGGTCTCCATAAACAAGAGCCTCCGCGCTGCCCCAGGGCAGAATGCGCAGCTTGTCGAACAAGGTATTCAGAGCGGCGAGCCGCGCCGATCCCGGAGCCTGCTTGGACGTACCGTACCGGAGTTCGGCTTCGGTAATCACCGAAATGCATCCGATTTCATCGCCCTGAAGTTTGTACAGTTCGGCCCTTGCCGCGGGCGATTTCCCCCGGACAATGTAGCTCACGGTGTTGGTATCGAGCATCCAGAGCCGGGTCATAAATCGTCCCGTTTCTGAGGCGGCCTTTGATCTCGATCTTCCAGAAAGTCGTCGGGAAACTTGGCGTCATCGAGAGCCTTAAAAACTTCAGCCCAAGTTTTGACGGGAGATTCGGAAAGGATCAGATCTCCACTCTGCGGGTCGCGGCGGACGTAGACCTCATCCGTCGTGAAGCGGAACTCAGCCGGAATTCGAACGGCTTGACTCCTACCGCTATAGAAGACTTTTGCCTTAGAAATCGGCGCCATGGCTGCTCACCTCTGCTATATATCATGCTATATAGCAGAGCCGGTTGCAAGGGCTTTTTTGCCCCGGCGCCAGCTTCTCGGCCGAGTCGGGGAAAGAGAGGCAGCGCTTGCGAAGCCAGTCGGCGTCGGCCACGTGGGAGATCATAGCGCAGCACGCGACTCTGCCCTGTGCAGCAGAAACGTCATCCTGAAACCGACCTAAGCCGGTGAAGGACCTATGCATTTCTGCTGCCCGCAAGGGATGCATGGGTCCCTCGCTTCGCTCAGACAGCACAAAGGTGGCAAGGCACAAGACAGCCAGATCATCAAACAGCCGGGGGCTCCTTGATGAGTGTGGCTTTGCTGTATGCAACGGTGAAACCTAATCGCTCGGCATTGCGCATGGATGTTGTGCCGCCTTGGGTGACGATGACGGCATACTCGCATCCGGCTTGGGCTGCGACTTCCAGCCTGCTTTGCAGGATGGCGGTTTGCAGGCCGCGGCCTCGATACGGCTGGAGTGTGCCAGCCCCAAAGAGCGCGACGATTTTGCGGTCGGGGATGATGAGGCCGGCTCCGGTGGCTATGAGTTTGGCGTCGGCCTCGGCGACGAAGGTGAGCGCTCCAGGGAAGGCGAACAGGGGAGCCAGCATTTCGTCGAAGGCCGCAGGTTCGCCTCCGTCGGGGAAGAAGCTCTGGCGGACGATGGCGCTGAACGCGAGGGCTTCTTCGGATTTGCCGCGTCGGATTGCAAAGCCCCCGGGTCCGGGTGGAAAAGTTTCGGCGGGATCGAGCTTGCGGACTAGAACATTATTGAGTTCGGCGATTCCGTAGCCTCGCTTCCTGGCGATTTCGAGCAGGCTGATGTCGGTGAGCGGACAGTAGTCGAGTTGGGCGGGGGCTTTGCGGGAGTAGTAGAAGTTTTCGAGCCGGTCGAAGTCGGCTTCGGTGACGGGAGCGTCGAAGCCCATGCCAACGGCGCGGCCGATGGGCGAGCCAAGTCCGGCGAAGACCATGTGGCCTCCGGCGATGGGCTCGACGGCGGAGCCGATGTGAGGACGCATTTTCTGGTCGGCGTGGGCGTGATGTACTTGCGGCATCTCTTCGGCGGATTCAAAACGGCGGGCGAGAGCCCGATCTACAAATTGCATGGTGGTGATCCTTTCGCGCTTTGCGGCAAACGTTGGGAGAGACACGTGGCGAACGCGCACACATTGGGCGCGGTGTCGCCAGGAGAGCGGCGGGCGAATTAGCGGACGGCGGTCATAAGCTGGATTGAAGTGTAGTTGTTAAGTGGCTTTCCGTGTAGTTAAATCTGTGCAGGAGATACTGAATGGACAGCGGCCCTTATCTAAACGCAGCACTTCTTTGCGAACGCGTGCTTCAAGAAAGAGACGGAGTGCTAAGCGTGGTTCGCGTGGTCGACCGAGTCACGCTAACAGCCGTATCGGCCGAAACTCCCGCTCCCGAAATGATCCCCCCTAGCACTCTTGCTTTTTACATATTGATTGTTCTGAAGTCTGGTATGTACAAGGGCACGGCCGAGATCAAGTTGGAAATCAATTCCCCGTCGGGCCAAAGAATCGGTTTTTCCACGGTGGATGCTTTCTTTGAGGGGGACGATCGCGGCGTGAACTTAGTGTCACCAGTACAGTTTCAGGTTTCAGAAGACGGCCTCTACTGGATCGACGTGACCTGTTTGAAAGAACTGCTCACGCGTATTCCACTTCGCGTAATTTACCAACGACTAAGCCAGGGAGCTTTACCGTGGTCACCCACCTCGTCGAATCAATAAGACTGTTGCTGGAGCCACTCGTAACGTTGGGAAGCGACGAGAGCATGGGGGCCAGTTGCAGCGTCACCTGCGGCAGCGAAGACTGCAACACCTCCCTAAACTCATCTTCAGTGCGATCCTTGGAGGACAGTTCGGCGAGTGCGAGTTCGATGTGCCCGAGCAGGGGACTGTTCCAAGAACCATGGTCCCATGTGTTCTGGTCAAACCAGGCTCGGAAGGTCTGAAGTTCCTCCCGCCCCGTTAGGTAGCGGACCAAGTGTTGGTATGCCTCTAGTTCAAGCTGGGCTGTCATAACGTGCCTCTCATAAAGTATGTATCGGCCGCAGAGTTGAGGAAGATTTTCAACGATGGTCGCTATTTAGATCTTGTCGCCTACGGCGCTCTGTCGGAGAAGCCGATTCGCGAAGGTACACCGAGCGCTAGCGCAAACCAGCCCCCGGGAACTAAGAGCCAAGTGATAGCATACCTCAGCCCCGACGGAAAGCAAGTAGCTGTCGTCCATCGATACCTACGTCCTGACGGCACGTTGGGAGGTAGCGGCAAGCCCGATCCCAAGAAACTGTTTCACGAGAACACCTTATACATCTTGGATGAGAACTTGCCATAGTTGGTTGTTGTTACTTCGGTGCGCTACACCTGGTCTCTGGCTTCGCCCAGCACCACTGACACCTCCAGCTGTTTCTTGCCTCTAAAGATGGTTACTTTCACGGTGTCTCCGGCTCGGTGTTTGTTCATGATCTGGGCTAGAACTTGCTGGCTTTCGATTTTTTCTCCGTCGATGGCTACGATCAAGTCTCCACCGATCATGATGGGAATGTTGCCTAAATAGGCGCGTTCGGAGCCGCCGCGCAATCCGGCGCGGTCGGCGGAGCCTCCGGGAACGGCTTGCACGATGAGGAGTCCGTAGTCGGCGGCGAGGCCCAGTTCGCTGGCAATTTCGGAATCGATGGGGATGGTGCGAACGCCGAGCGCGGGACGGCGCACGCGTCCGAGGGTGACCAGATCGTTGACCACGGCTTTGGCGGTGTTGATGGGGATGGCGAAGCCGATGCCGGCGCTTTGTCCGACGCTGGAGGCGATCATCGTATTAATGCCGATGACTTCGCCGTGCCAGTTGAGGAGCGGGCCGCCGGAGTTGCCGGGGTTGATGGCGGCGTCGGTCTGGATGGCCTCTTCGATGACCAGGCCGTCGGGCTCCTGCACCTGGCGGATGGAACTGACGATGCCGAGGGTGAGAGTTCCGGCGAGACCGAAGGGATTGCCGATGGCGTAAACTTTTTGGCCGACTTGCAGATTGGCCGAGTCGCCCAGGGTCATCGGCTGTAGGTCGGGGGCTTTGATCTGGACGATGGCCAAGTCGTGAGACTTATCGGTGCCTACGATGGTGGCCTTGTATTTCTTGCGGTTGTGGAGCGTCACTTCAACCTGGCGCGCTTCGGCAATGACGTGATAGTTGGTGAGGATGTGTCCTTCTTTGTCGATGACGAAACCGGAACCCTGGCCTTCCTGGGGCACCAGACCGTAGAAAAAGTCGAAGGTCATGACCCGCGAGGTGATATTGACGACGGATGCGATGTTCTTGCGGTAGACGCTGATGTTGTTCTGCTCTTCGGCGTCGAACGCTTCGCTACCGGCGGCTTCGGTGATTTCAACGTGCTGCGGACGGCTAATCCAGCTGGCGGGATGGAGGCGTCCGTTGCGGTAGGTGGTGAAGTAGAAGAAGGCGGCGGCCAGAACAATGGCGAAAACAAGAAGACGCAAGAATCTCATCGTGGTTAATCCTTAGAAAGCCTGCAATTCAATTCTAGCGAAAAAATGGGATTTACCGCAGAGGACGCGGAGTACGCCGAGGGAATTCTTAACCACCGGGGGCACAGGGGTACACAGGGGGAAACCAATCCCCGAAAGACTCGGCGGCCGCGGCGTCTCGGTGGTGAAATGCCGTTCGTGGCCTGAGGCGCCGGGTGCTACACTCGTTTAATTATGGCTGAAGGGCGTTCGCGGATTTGGGTGTGGTTGCTGGTGGGCGGCGGGCTGTTTGCGCTGTTCGTGGTGGGCGTGTTCACGCTGGTGTACCTGAGTTTTGGCGGAGGGGATGAAGAATCGTTTTCCGGCTTCGGGCCCAAGATTGCGGTGGTTGAGCTGGATGGCGTAATTTTTTCTCCCAAGCAGATCGTCCCGCAGCTGAAGAAGTTTGCCGATGACGATTCCGTCAAGGCCATCGTCATTCATGTGAATTCGCCCGGAGGCGGCGTGGCCGCGTCGGAGGAGATCTACCGGGAAGTGAAGCGGATTCGGGATGAAAAGAAGAAACGGATCGTGGCGTCGATTGAGACGGTGGGCGCGAGCGGAGCGTATTACGTGGCGTCGGCTACGAACAAGATTTATGCCGACAAGGGCAGCGTGGTGGGATCGATTGGAGTGATTGCCGAGTGGGTGAACTACGGCGAGCTTCTGCGCTGGGCGAAACTGAACGCGATCACAATGAAGGCGGGGGAATTCAAGGATACGGGCAGCCCGACGCGCGAAATGACGCCGGTGGAACGCGAGTACATGCAGGGCTTGATCGACAACATGCATACGCAGTTCATCCGGGCGGTGGCCGACGGGAGGCATGTGAAAGAAGAAGACATCCGCTCCGTTGCGGATGGAAAAGTCTGGACGGGCGAGCAGGCGGCTGAGTTGAAACTGGTGGATCAGATTGCGGATTTCGAAGGGGCGGTGAAGGATACGGCCCGGGCGGTGAATATCTCCGGCGAACCGACGCTGGTGTGGCCGCCGAAAGAGAAGCGGTCGGGACTGGATCTGCTGTTTGGAGATGTTTCCGATTATTTGCCTACGCGGGAGAAGCTCTTGGAGCAGCAGGTCGGCTTTTACTATCTATGGAAGTAGCGGCGCAGAGCCCAGTTCTCAGTTCTCAGTTCTCGGTTCTCAGTAACGCCAGCAGCACCGCTTCCCGATGATGCGATCTCTTTGGCTGGCCTGAACATGAGTAGCGTATAGGAACCTGAGCAGTTGGCTCGGCGACGGTTCTTTTTTGGGTCCTGTTCCTCGCGTTCATCGCATACTTCCTTCTGCGGCTCTGTTTCAAGGGCACGAAATCAAGCCGGGTTTCTCCGCCGAGCGTAACACCCAGACCCGCAGGACAGAAGCGGTGAACATCAACGACAGCGTGGTCAGCCCGGATGAGGCACTGAGAACTGGGAACTGGGAACCGGGAACTGTACTTGCACAGAACCCCTTAAATTTGAGAAGGTTATAGGCAGGGAGCATGGAGATTATGACGAAGGCTGACCTGATCGAAGAAGTTTCCCGGCTGGCGGAACTCACCCGCAAAGACAGCGAAGTGATTGTGGATACGATCTTTGACAGCGTGGTGCGCTCGCTGCGCGTGGGCGACAAGATCGAAATCCGCGGTTTTGGCAGCTTCCGCACGCGCCAGCGCAAGCCGCGCGTGGGCCGGAACCCGAAAACGGGCGACCGGGTGGAAGTTCCGGCAAAGAAGATTCCGTTCTTCAAGCCCAGCAAGGAATTGAAAGACCTGGTGAACAACAGCCCGACGGCGGAAGTCGCGCCTGCAGTGCCGCCCGTAGCACCCGCGCCACCCAGCACGCAGTAGTGTCGCACGCCGCAAGTTCACGTCAATAAATCCACGCGGCCGTCGTGAGCGCGCGAAGGATCTTATGCCCGGTGCTGCGAGTTCAAATGCACCTGCGTTTGGGTTCGAGCAGGATGGCTCTTTCTATTGAGTCCAGCAATTCCGGTTAGCGGGATGCGGCACCGGCACGTGCCGACGATTGTTGTTTGAGGACTTCGAGGGCGGGGATCGACCTGGCGGTGGTGAAGGTGCGTTCCGCCGGGAGCGCTCCGCTGGCAATCGACTTCACCATCATCTCAATCGCGAGATCCGCATTCGGCGGAATGAAAATAGTGGCGTCCAGCAACTTGCGGCGCACCCAATCTTGCCCGGTCTTGGGAAGTCCATCGCAACCGAGGAACGGCATCTTCCGCAACTGCTCGCTCAGTTCGGGGCATTCTTCGAAAGCTTTGCGCGCTCCCATGGCCATGGAATCGTCCTGCGCGCAGACGGCTTCAATTCGCGCCTGTCGCGAAGTGGAAAGGCGGAGAAACGAGCTGACCGTTTTGCAAGCGCTGGCTTCGGTCCACTGCGCCTTCATGACGCGGAGTTGCGCGTTGTTGGACTTAGTTTCGAGCAATCCGGTGTAGCGCTGTTTGGCGGCTAAACTCTCAGAGGGACCTTGAATGTAGAGCACGTTTCCGCCAGCAGGCAGCACCGCGCTCAGTTGCCGTCCCTGGATGCGGCCAATCTCTTCGTGGTCCGAGGTGATGGCAAAGATGGGTACATGGAAAACGCGGCGGAGTTCGGCGATGTAGTCGGCGTCGCGATTCAGCAGCACGACTCCAATGCCAGCGGCGGCGGCGGCGCGGACAATCTGGGGATGCGCGGTCGATCCGGCCGGTTCGAAGATGATGGCGTCGGGTCGCGGAGCGGTCGTCGACTGGATGCCGGACAGCAGTTGCTGGCTCTGTACGATGCCATCATTGCTGGCATAAACAATCTCTAGGTCAACGCCTAGTTTGTTGGCTGCCTGCTGGGCGGCGGAGGTCTGCTCAATCTGGTAATCGTTGTCGTCGTTGGTCAGCGAGAGCAGGAACCGGAGCTTCTTCATTTCGAGTGCTTTCTCGCGCAATCATACCTTGACGCTGCCGCGAGTGCGCGTGACGATGGTAACGGGGCGCACATCCGCCAGCTTTGGCGTTAAAGACGCTGCCCGGAGCGAAGTGCAAAGAGCACCGCGCCACACATGTTTGCCGGAGAAACCAATGTCCCAGCCGTTGATTCTCATCGCGACGCCATGCTTCGGTGGCATGGTTTCGCAGAATTACATGCTCTCGGTGATACGGCTGATGAGCTACGCGAAATCGGCCGGGTTCGACGTGTCGCTATCGATGCTGGGCTATGATGCCCTGATCTCACGAGCGCGCAGCACCCTAGTCGCGGCCTTCCTGGACAATCCGGCGGCCACCCATCTGCTGTTTGTCGATGCCGATATCAGCTTCGAGCCGCAGCAGGCCGAGCGGCTGCTGCGGTTCGATAAGGACTTCACCGGGGCGCTGTACCCGCTCAAGTCGATCGATTGGGATTTGATCCCGCAACGCTGTGTGGAGCGCGGCGAAAGCGTGCGACAGGCTGCGCTCTCCTATGTTGGAACCTTCTGTGCCGGAGCGGAGCGGAAGCAGGAGGGAGATTTTGTCACGGGAATTTATGCCGGTGGCGGTTTTCAGCTGATCCGCCGCAGCGCGTTGGAGAAGATGATTGCCGCTTATCCCGAAACTCATTTCAGCCGTGTGCATAGCCTGCCCATGTCCGGCTCGCGGCAAGATGGGGCGCAGAGTTCAAATCTTTTTGCGCTCTTCGATTGCATCATCGACCCCGAGACTGGCGCCTATCTCAGTGAGGATTATTCTTTTTGTCTGCGCTGGCGGAAGATCGGCGGCGAGATCTGGATTGACGCGGCGAGCAAACTAACCCACTCCGGTCCTTATGAATTCGTCGGCGACCACGCCTCGCGCTTTCATGGATCAAAACCGCGGTAGCACGCGCTCGCGCCACACGTTTGGGTGAATGTGTAAGATATGGAGTGGGGGCCCGTAGCTCAACGGTTAGAGCAGCAGACTCATAATCTGTTGGTTCCTGGTTCGAATCCAGGCGGGCCCACCAAAACCATTACTCCTCAGCGCCGCCGTAGCGGAGCGAAGCCCTGCACAGCGCAGCGTAGGCGGCGCCACATCCGGCTTCGACCTTCTGAAGCGGGGCGCTCTTTCATAATGCATCGAGGGGTTTTGAGCGTAAACGCTGTTTTCGGAAATCGTCGTGGCAGGTGTCACCAGTTAAAGGTAAAGTGTTCGCGTGAAACTCGTTGCAGTTTGTTTGCTCGTGATGACTCTCTGCATCGCCGCTGTCGCCCAACAGCGGGATTCCCGACTTGTAACGGACGACGAGGCGAGAAAGCTAGTGATGGCGGCGATGCCCTCAAGCGCAAAACACTTGCCGAAGTTTGGTCTTGAAGGCGGCCTAGATCCTCACGACCCACGCTTCTATGTATTCATGGCCTACTGGGCAGGTGCTCCCAACGGGAGCATGGTAATCGGACATTACGCCGTGGATACATCGACCGCAGACGTGTGGGACGCAGTGATGGCGTGTCAGGAGTTGAGCACTCCGGCACTTCGTAAGCTCCAAAAGGAAGTCCGTTCACGCCTCGGACTGTCAGAAGCTCAATACCGGAAAGTGAAACGACGGTGCCCCTTGGAGATGGAAGACGAAGCGGGCGCTAGGCAATGATTGGCGTAACATCGCGATTTCACGCATTGACTCCACTTTGGAAGTGGCAATTTCAAACCATCTTCGCTCTCACCCCAGCGGCAAGCTGAAGTAGAAAACCGAGCCGTGGCCTAGCTGGCTGGTGACGCCGAGGTGGCCGCCGTGGGCTTCTACTATGGCTTTGCAGATCGCCAGGCCCATGCCGGTGCCGTGGACTTGCACGCGCTGGTTTCTTCCGCGATAGAATTTTTCGAAGACGAGGGATTGCTCGAAATCGTCGATGCCGGGGCCGCGATCGGCAATATTGACGGTGATTGTCTGGTCGCTATTCCTGGCTTCCGCGGTGATACGGATGGGAGCGCCGGCGGGTGAGTATTTGGCGGCGTTCTCGAGCAGGTGCACCAGGACTTCCTTGATGTGCGCGGGGTCCATGCGCGCGTTGGGCAGGCCGGCGGGGATTCTGACTTCCACGGGATGCTGGACCAGAAGTTGCTTCAGTTCGTCGAGCGCTTCCGCGACCGGGATGCCGATGGGCGCGGATTCGAAGCGGAATTCCACTTTGTTGGCATCCAACTGGGCCATCTCGGCGGCTTCCCCGATCAGCCGGTTCAGGCGATCGCTTTCCTCGTTGATGATGGTCAGCAGTTCCTGCCTCTCTTCCGGCGAATGACTGTCCGGCGAATGACTCGAGCTGCCGAGCAGCGAGGTGACCGACGCTTTGATGGCGGTGAGCGGAGTGCGAAACTCATGGGTGACGGAATCGAGCAGGACGGAGCGCAACTGCTCGCTTTCGCGGGCGGCCTCGGCGCGGCTGAGTTTTTCGACGGCGCCCGCGCGCTCGATGGAGATGGCCACCAGGCTGCCGATGGCCTCCAGGGTTTGCCGCGAAAGCAGCGAACCGGAGACGCCCATGCAGCCCACCACGCGCATGCCCATGCGCAGCGGCATGAAGGCCAGTTGATGGGCAGCGTCGAAGCGCGGTTCACCGCGCACGCAGATTAATTGGAGATCGCTCGATTCCAATCCGTCGATGGTGGGGCCGGAGCGATAAACGTCGTTCCGGCTGGACAAGAAAATTGCCGCCGACCGGATGGCGAAGGAATCTACGATGTAGCGGGGAATCAGGTTCAACAACTCCGCCGGGCTGTCGCTCGAAAGCAGCAACTGGCTGAAGGCGTAGAGGCGCTCCAGTTCCTGCCGGCGCTCGACGGCAGAGCGGGCGCCACGCCGGGCGCGCTCCGACAGTTCGCTGGCAGTTACCGCGGTGACCAGAAAGGCGAACAGTGCGATCCAGTTCTGCGGGTCGGCGATGGTAAAGGTGCCGATCGGAGGCAGGAAAAAATAGTTGAATGCGAGGGTGGCGATCGCCGACATGAAAACGGCTTGCCGCAGGCCCCAGGAAGCGGAGATCCCGAGGACACCCAGCAAGTAAGCCAGCGCAAGAGTGGTCGGGTTGAGATGGAGCCAACGGTAGCCGACGAGAGTAATCCCCGCGACACACAGCGCCGCGATCGCGTATCCGGTTCCGGACCTGGCCGCAGCTTTCACGAGCCGATTGTATGACAAAGACGAGGTTTCAAGGTTTTCTTTTCACACATCGACAAAGTTCGACGTCTCAACGACAATAATCGCGATGCCGAAGACCCCCGAGCAGTGGTTGGAGACAATTTCGCCGGCGAAGAAGGGAGGCAGGTTCAAGCTTTTTCTTGGCTATGCTCCCGGTGTGGGCAAGACCCATACCATGCTGACGGAGGCGATCCGGCGGCACACCCGCGGCGAAGATGTGGTGATCGGAGTGGTGGAGACCCACGGACGGAAAGCGGTGGCGGATCTGGTCACGAATCTGGAAGCCGTGCCGCGCAAGCAGATCGAGTACAAAGGCGCGCTCTTCGAAGAGATGGACGTGGACGCCATTCTCGCGCGCCACCCTCGCGTCGTGCTGGTGGACGAACTCGCGCACACCAATATCGAGGGCAGCAAGCATCGCAAGCGCTATGAGGACGTGCTGCAACTGCTGGATGCCGGGATCGACGTTCTCTCCACCATGAACATCCAGCACCTGGAGAGCGTGACCCCGACGGTGCAGGGAGTCACCGGGATAACGGTGCGGGAAACGGTTCCCGACTGGGTGCTGCAAAGAGTCAACGAAGTGGTGATGATCGATCTGACTCCGGAGGCATTACAGAACCGGATGCGGCGCGGCGACGTTTATCCGCAGGAACGTGTGGGACGGGCGCTGGAGAACTTTTTCCGCGAGACGAACCTGATCGCTTTGCGCGAGCTGGCATTGCGCCAGGTGGCGCAGCAGGTGGACCTGAGCCTGGAACAGCACCGCGGCGAGCAAAAGGAAGACCGGGTGCCGGTGCCCATCCGCGAAAGCATTGCGGTATGCATCAGCTCGAACCCGGCGGCGCAGTATCTGGTGGCGCGCGGAGCGCGCATGGCGCAGGCCATGAACGCCGAGCTCTTCGTTGTCTATACCGATCTGGGGCAGGATACGAGCGCAGCGAATCAGCGGACCCTAGCAGCGAACATGAAGTTTGCGGAAAATGTTGGGGCATCGATTGTGCGGCTGAAGGGGAACAGCGTGGCCGAGGCAGTGGCGAAATTTGTCAACGAGAAACACATCACGCAAGTTGTTTTCGGGCGCTCCGCGACGCGGGGCTGGAAACGATATTTCTATCTTTTGGCGATCCATCGTTTCTTGCGCGACGCTCCGGCGGCAGACGTACACATCGTCACGCAGGAACCCGGATGATGGGGCGACGGGGACGCATAAATGTCAGAGCATAAACACATTCTGGTGGTGGACGACGAATCCCAGATCACGCGGGTGCTGCGGACTTCCCTTTCCAGCCACGGGTACGACATTCGCGTGGCCAACGACGGCGAGACTGCACTGGAGATCATGAAAGACTGGTCACCCGATCTGGTCATCACCGACCTGGCGATGCCCAACATGGATGGACTGGAGTTGTGCCGGCGGCTGCGGACGAAGACGCAGATTCCGATCATCGTGCTCTCGGTGCGGGGTGAGGAGCGGACCAAAGTAAAGGCTCTGGATGCGGGAGCGGACGACTATGTGACCAAGCCGTTCGGCATCGAGGAACTGCTGGCGCGCGTCCGCGCCAATCTTCGCCGCACGCGGACGGAAGCTTCGGAACTGGAGCCGATCGAGGCGGGCGATTTCAAAATCGATCCCGGAGCCCGCACCGTTTTTGTAAAGGACCGCGCGGTCCACCTCACTCCGAAAGAATTTGACTTACTCGCATATCTGGCCCACCACCCCGGCAAAGTGGTAACGCATCGCGCCCTGCTGGGCGCGGTCTGGGGTGGGGAAAACACAGAACAGGTCGAATACCTGCGCGTATTCGTGGCGCAACTCCGCAAGAAGCTTGAGCCGTCGCCAAATTCCCCTCGCTACATTGTGACCGATCCCTGGATTGGTTATCGCTTCGAGCCGGGAGATTGATCGGTCAGTACGGCACCTCCTTTACGACTTCTTTACGAACTGCTTACCTCACTTTTATGGGGAAACCTGTCTAATTTCGACGATGGCACAAGTGCGATGCTTGTTTCCGGGTGGACGCTTGATCCTTGCCAGGATGAGAATAGGCTGAACCTGGCCGTGCTGGTCGAGGTTTGATCGTGACCAGTAGTGAGCCGGTGGTTGTTCGTCTTTTGAAGGAGATGGTATGCAAGACCTGATCTTTGTCGTGGTCACGATAGCGTTCTTCCTGCTATCGCTGGGTTATGTGCAATTCTGCGATCGAATTCGCTGAGGACAAATCGCCTGAGGCAATCAACCGAGGCAAACCAATATGAATGCTGAATCGATCATCATGCTGATCGTAAGCGCAGGTTTGATGGTCTACCTGCTGTATGCGTTGCTGAGACCGGAGAAATTCTGAAATGACAACCAATGGCTGGATACAGATCTTCGTATTTCTGGCTCTGATTCTGGCGATCACCAAGCCGCTCGGCGTGTACATGGCAAAAGTGTTCAGCCGGGAGCGCACTTTTCTCGACCCCGTGGTTCGGCCGATCGAGCGCTTGCTCTATCGCGTAACCGGCGTCGATGAAGCGCGCGAGATGCGCTGGACCGAATACGCTTTCGCCATGCTGCTATTCAGCGGCGCATCTATGCTGCTGCTTTACCTGATTGAGCGGGTGCAGCAATTCCTGCCGTGGAATCCGCAGAAGTTCGGGGCAGTCGCTCAGGCACTCGCCTTTAACACCGCAGCGTCTTTCACCACGAACACGAATTGGCAGAACTATTCGGGCGAGTCCACCATGAGCTATCTGACGCAAATGGCGGGCTTGGCCTACCATAACTTCGTGTCGGCGGCAGTGGGGATTGCGCTGGCGATCGCATTCGTTCGCGGCATCGCGCGCAAAGAGAAGGAGACCCTTGGCAATTTTTGGGTCGACATGACCCGCTCCATCCTGTGGGTGCTGCTGCCCGGGCTGCATCGTCTATGCCCTGCTCCTGGTTTCCCAGGGAGCCGTGCAAAACCTGAAGCCGTATGACACCGCGAAGCTGGTCGAGCCGCAACAGGTCCAGAAGACTGGAACGGACGGCAAGCCCATGGTTGGGCCGGATGGCAAAGCGGTGATGGACACGGTTACCGACCAGACCATCGCGCAAGGGCCGGTTGCTTCTCAAGAGGCGATCAAGATGCTGGGCACGAACGGCGGCGGATTTTTCGGCGCCAACAGCGCCCATCCCTTTGAGAATCCCACCCCACTTAGTAACTTGTTGCAGATACTTTCCATCTTCGCGATCCCGGCAGGTCTCACTTACACGCTGGGCCGAATGACCGGGTCGCCGCGCCACGGCTGGGCGGTGTGGGCGGCGATGGCGGTGCTGTTCCTGTGTGGCGTTACGACGGCTTACTGGGCCGAAGCCAGAGGCAATCCTCTGCTACACGGAGCTGACCAACAGGCCACCGCGATGCAGCCGGGCGGCAACATGGAAGGCAAGGAAGTGCGTTTTGGCATCGCTAACTCTGCGTTGTTCGCCACCGTCACTACCGACGCGAGTTGTGGCGCCATCAACGGCCAACACGATTCTTTTACTCCGCTGGGCGGAATGGTGCCGCTGGTCAACATCATGCTCAGCGAGACCGTTTTTGGAGGAGTGGGCGCGGGCCTGTACGGCATCCTGATCTATGTGGTGCTGTCGGTGTTCATTGCCGGGCTTATGGTCGGGCGCACGCCCGAGTATCTGGGCAAGAAGATTGAAGCCTACGACGTGAAGATGGCGATGCTGGTCACGCTGGTTTTCCCGCTGATCATTCTTGTGCTCACGGGCATTTCATCGGTCGAGGGATTTGGCACCTCGAGCATCAGCAACCCGGGTCCACACGGCTTCACCCAAATCCTTTACTCGTTCACGTCTCAGGCCGGGAACAACGGTTCGGCATTCGGCGGCTTGAACGGTAACACGCTTTGGTATAACACCGGGGGCGCGATGACGATGCTGGTGGGACGATTCTTCATGATCATTCCCATGCTGGCGATTGCCGGCAACCTGGCGAAGAAGAAAACGGTGCCCGCTTCGGCTGGCACCTTCCCGGTGACTACGCCGCTGTTTAGCGTTCTGCTGGTGTCGGTGATTGTGATCGTGGGAGCGCTGACATTTTTCCCGGCCCTTAGTTTGGGGCCCGTACTGGAACACCTGCTGATGATGGCAGGGAAGACTTTCTGAGGCAGGGCTTTCCGAGGCAAGACGTTTTGAGGTAACACATGGCAGAAAAGAAAAGCAAGAGTTTGTGGGACGCAAAAATCATCCGGCGAGCGCTGGTCGATGCCCTGGTCAAACTCGATCCCCGCACCATGATGAAGAATCCGGTCATGTTCGTGGTCGAGGTGGGCAGCGTGGTGACGACCATCCTGTTATTCGGCGGGAAGCAGAGCTTCGCCTTCAATCTGCAAATCACGCTGTGGCTTTGGTTCACGGTGCTGTTTGCGAATTTCGCGGAAGCCATGGCCGAAGGGCGCGGCAAAGCGCAAGCGGACACGCTGCGCAAAGCCCGGTCTGAAACCGAGGCCAAGCGCTTGCTGCCGAACGGGACGACAGAAACGGTGGCGAGTGCAAAGCTGCGTTCGGGCGATGTCGTGATGGTGACCGCAGGCGAACTCGTCCCAGGTGATGGCGAAGTCATCGAAGGCGTTGCTTCGGTGGACGAGTCTGCGATTACGGGTGAATCCGCGCCGGTGATTCGCGAAGCTGGAGGAGACCGGTCAGCGGTCACCGGCGGTACGCGCGTGCTTTCCGATGTCATCAAAGTCCGCATTACTTCGAATCCGGGAGAGACCTTCCTCGACAGAATGATCGCTTTGGTCGAAGGCGCGGAGCGGCAGAAGACTCCGAACGAGATCGCGCTCAACATTCTGTTGGCGGGCCTGACCATCATTTTTCTGCTGGCCGTGGTTACTCTGCAGCCTTTCGCGATTTACTCGGGATCGCCGCAGACGGTATTCGTACTTGTCTCCCTGCTGGTCTGCCTGATTCCGACCACGATTGGCGGCCTGCTTTCCGCGATCGGTATTGCCGGCATGGACCGCCTGGTGCAGCACAACGTGCTGGCGATGTCGGGGCGCGCCGTGGAAGCGGCCGGCGACGTGAACACGTTGCTGCTCGATAAGACGGGAACGATCACGCTCGGGAACCGTCAGGCGGCGGAGTTCATCCCCGCACCGGGGATTACCACGGCCGAGATGGCCGACGCCTCTCAACTCGCTTCGCTCGCCGACGAAACGCCCGAAGGCCGCTCGATTGTTGTGCTGGCAAAAGAGAAGTACAGCCTGCGCGGACGTGAACTGGCGTCCCATGAAGCGGTGTTCGTTCCCTTCACCGCGCAAACCCGCATGTCGGGCGTGAACCTGGACGGCCGCGAAATTCGCAAAGGAGCGGTCGACGCCATCACCAAATACCTGCATCAGTTCGGCACATCGCTGCCGCGCGAGGTTCAAGCGAGCGTGGAACAGATCTCGCGCTCGGGAGGAACTCCGCTGGTGGTGGCGGAGAATCAGCGGGCGCTGGGCGTGATCTATCTGAAGGACATCGTCAAAGGCGGGATGCGCGAGCGCTTCAATCAACTGCGCGCCATGGGGATCAAGACGGTCATGATCACCGGCGACAATCCCCTGACGGCGGCGGCGATCGCGCGCGAGGCGGGGGTGGACGATTTTCTGGCGGAGGCGACTCCGAAAGACAAGATGGATCTGATTCGGCGCGAACAGGCCGACGGCAAACTGGTGGCCATGACTGGCGACGGCACCAACGACGCGCCCGCGCTGGCTCAGGCCGATGTGGGCGTGGCTATGAATACCGGCACGCAAGCGGCGAAAGAGGCCGGAAACATGGTGGACCTGGATTCGAATCCCACCAAGCTCATCGAGGTGGTGGCGATTGGAAAACAGTTGCTGATGACGCGCGGAGCGCTCACCACGTTCTCGATTGCGAACGACGTGGCCAAGTATTTTGCGATCATCCCAGCGATGTTTGCCGGAACATTTCCGGTGCTGAACGCGCTGAACGTCATGCGGCTGCAAACGCCGCAATCAGCAATACTTTCTGCGGTTATTTTTAACGCGCTCATCATCGTTGCCCTGATTCCACTGGCGCTGCGAGGGGTGAAATACAAGCCGATGAGCGCCGAATCTCTGCTGCGGCAGAACCTGCTGGTGTATGGATTTGGCGGACTGGTAGTTCCGTTTATCGGTATCAAACTGATTGACATGTTCATCACCGGCATCAAGCTGGTATAGGAACAGTGGCCAGTGGCCAGTGGTCGGTGGCCAGTGAATCGAGAATACGATGAAGAAAAATCTGATTACGGCAATATTGATGACGATCGCGACGACGGTGCTCCTGGGAATTCTGTATCCCCTGCTGGTGACCGGGCTCGCGCAGCTTATCTTCCCTAAGCAGGCCAATGGCGAACTCATCCACGGGAAGGACGGAGTGGTAATTGGTTCGAGGCTGATCGGGCAGCCATTTTCGGGGCCGGGCTACTTTCATTCGCGGCCGTCCAACGCGGGCGCAGGCTACGATGCCAGCGCCTCCGGCGGCTCGAACCTGGGCCCGACCAACGCGCAGTTGATTACTCGCGTCAATGGAGACGTTGCCAAGCTGCAAGCCGAGAATCCCGGCGTTCCCATCCCGGTCGATCTGGTGACGACGTCGGCTTCAGGACTCGATCCGGATATTACGCCCGCGGCAGCGGAATTCCAGATTCGGCGCGTGGCGGCGGAACGCAAGATTCCGGAAGCTGAAGTCGGACGCCTCGTCGCTGAGAACTCCGAGAACCGGCAATGGGGATTCCTGGGCGAGCCGCGCGTTCACGTACTCGAACTGAACATCGCGCTCGATGCGCGGTACGGGCGCGTTCACTAGAGGAGAGCCGGGCGTCCTCGCCCGGCTGGACGGGCGAGACGCCCGTCCCTCCACCCTTACCCGACTAGCGCGGCGAATGAATCACTCGCAGCGCGCCCGCAGCGACTGAAATCTCGGCGGGCGTCTCGCACACAAACTCTCCGTCAGCATAGATGTCGAGCGGAGTCGCGGTGTGCACTTGAATCCGCTCGGCCCGCGAGTACTCGACTTCGGGCAAGAGAAGATGGCGCCCGAAGTACACCGTCGGAAACATGCAAAACAGCTTGAAGGGATTCACCGTGCTGATGCGGCAGATGTCGAGCTTGCCATCGGTGAGATCTGCTTCCGGCGCGATGCGCATGCCGTCGCCATAGAACTGCGTGTTGGCGAAGGCGGCGAGCAAGGTGGGCTTTTCGGCTTCGGCATGATCGTTATCCTTGCCATTGAATTTCGTGAGCCGCATGGAATAAGCCGGAAGCTTGAGCAGCAGGGGCAATAGCGCCAAGGCATAGCCGCCGTGTCCGCGCAGCCAGCGCGGCATTTGATTGGCGCTCCGGGCGACGGCAGAGTCCAGACCGCACCCCGCGACGCAGCAGAAATAGTGGGTGCGCTCGGGCGCAGCGGATGGAACGATGACCCCGAGATCGATTGCCTGCGCCTGAATTTTCCCCGATTCGAAATCGCGCCACACGCGCAAAGAGTCGCGCATCGAGCGCAAGTTCAGCGCGCGGGCAAAATCATTTCCACTGCCGGCAGGGACGATCAGCACCGGAAGTTGGAGACGCACCAGCGCTGGCAGATGACGATGAATGGTCCCGTCCCCACCAAAAATTAAGATGGCGTCGGCGTCGCTGGAGGCGGCGGGCAGTCCCTGAAACCAATCGGTTGGAGAGCTGCCTTGAAACGGCTTCAAGTCAGCCGGTGAAGTTCCCAACCCGAAGATGACAGCGGCGCGCATGGGCTAAGCGTTAAACGTCAAACATTAAACGTTAAGCGTCAAATCTCCAGCATTAGAACACACGCGCTGACCGGTGGACCACCGAGTCACACCGGTGGCAACTCCAGACGTGCTAGAATTTGTTGCGCCTGAGACGCTTCCTCCGAATTGGTGGCGCAGCAGACTTCTCCACCCTGGCAACAACGGACTGAAAAAAGTGGCCCAGAATCCCAACCCTCAAAGCGACCCCATCACCTACGCCGATGCCGGGGTCAGTATTGATCGTGGCAACCGCACCAAGCAGCGCATCAAGTATCTGGCCCACAAAACTTTTACCAAGGGAGTGCTGAGCGAGATTGGCGGATTCGGCGGGCTGTTCTCGGTCGATAAGAAGTACTTGGATCCAGTACTGGTTTCGAGTGTGGATGGCGTGGGCACCAAGTTAAAAGTGGCCTTCGAAATGAAAATGCACCACACCGTCGGCGCCGACCTGGTGAATCATTGCGTGAACGACATCGCGGTGCAGGGTGCGGCGCCGCTGTTCTTTATGGATTACCTGGCCACCGGCAAACTGGAGCCGGAAGTCGCAGAAAAAGTTGTGGGCGGCCTCGCCGAAGCCTGCAAGCATAACGGCTGCGCCCTGATTGGCGGCGAGACGGCCGAGATGCCGGGGTTCTATCCTGAAGGCGAGTACGATCTCGCCGGATTCATTGTCGGAGTGGTCGAACGGGAACGCATCATCAGCGGCAAAGACGTGCAGGTGGGCGATTGCGTCCTGGGCTTGCCCTCCAACGGCCTGCACACCAACGGATACTCGCTGGCTCGCAAACTACTCTTTGAAGTCGCGGGCTATTCCCCCGAAACTTTTGTCAGCGAGATCAAGAACAAGGTCGGCAACGAACTGATGCGAACCCATCGCAGCTACTGGTCGGTCATTCGGAAGATGATTGCGGGCGAGTGTGTCGCGGCGCTGGCGCATATCACCGGCGGCGGAATTACCGAGAACCTGCCCCGAGTGCTGCCCAAAGGCACGTCGGCCGTGATCGAACTTGGCACCTGGCCGGTTCTGCCCATCTTTGAACATCTGCAGAAACTCGGCAACGTCGCTGAGGAAGAAATGCTCCGCACCTTCAATATGGGCCTCGGTATGCTGATCGTGGTTCCCGCCAAGAAATTCAAGAAAGCGCAGACGCTGCTGGAACGCGCCGGAGAAAAATTTTACAGCGTAGGCCGCATCGTCAAGGGCGATCGCAAGGTGGTGTTCAGCTAGGAACGGGCTGCTGGCTTCTAGCTCCTAGCTTCTGGCGACCCCGGAGACGGGGCAAGCGCCGTCTCTACGGGTCAAGGTTCTTGCCGCTCTTCGATTTTCTCCGTGTCTCCGTGCCTCCGTGGTGAATAATGTTGTTCTATGAAGAACCTTGGCATTCTGCTTTCCGGGCGGGGCTCCAATTTTGTGGCCATTGCCGACAACATTGCGGCGGGCAGTATTCCCGATGCCCGCATTGCGGTTGTTATTTCGAACCGCGCCGATGCTCCCGGTCTTGAAATCGCCCGCCAGCGAGGCCTCAACGCGCTCGTCTTTGCATCGAAAGGTAAGCCGCGCGAGGAGCACGACCGCGAAGTTGTGGGTGCGCTCCTCGACAACAAGGTCGATCTCGTCTGCCTCGCCGGTTACATGCGCCTGCTCTCGCCGTGGTTCGTGCAGCAGTTTCCGGCGAAGATTCTCAATATCCATCCGTCGCTGCTCCCGTCCTTTCCGGGACTCGAAGCGCAGCAACAGGCGTTTGCTTATGGCGTGAAAGTGACCGGGTGCACGGTGCACTTCGTGGATGAGGAACTCGATCACGGCGCCATTGTCGTGCAGAAAACCGTGCCCGTGCTGGACTCCGACGATGAGCACACGCTGGCGGCGCGCATTCTTGAGCAGGAGCACATCGCATACAGCGAAGCGATCAGGATTGTGCTGGAAGGGAAGTTTGAGATCGCCGGCAGGCGGATGGTGAAAGGTCAGAGGTGAGAGGTCAGATTGCAGAGGTAAACCCAAATCCTGCACGCTTGGGTTTTCACCTCTGCAATCTGACCTCTCACCTCTGCAATCCTACATAATCAACTCGTTGTTCTCCTCGCGATCGGGTGTTGCATCACCTCGAGCTCGTTTTTCACCAGGTTCAATCCATACACGCACTGCTCAAACCTCTGCGAGAGCTGCGCAAACAGCGGCGCCACTTTGGCGTATTCGAAGTGCTCGAACTTGGAGACGATGTAATAACTCTCCTTCCCAGCTTTCACCCAATCGACGAAGCCCTCGACCCGCTGACGGCGCAGGCGATAATGATTGATGCTCTCTGGAAACATGCCGGCGTAAAACAGCGTGTAGTCGCCAATGTGCTTGCGAACCTGGCGCTCGCGGTCGAACGAGGGCGCCGGGCCGTAGATCGGGTCGGACTCGATCAGCATCTCGCCCACATCGTTCAACGGCTTCCCCGCGGCATTGCGGATTTTCAACAACTGCTCGGCATCGCAAAATTCCGACAACAGATGCGCGACGTAGCTCACCACCTGCGGATCGCGAATGCCAATCTCCTCGGCATAATGACGGCCGACCAATTCACGAAACAGTTGCTGCAGCGGATGCGTCTCCGGAATTTCCATGACCCCACTTTCCCCCTAGAAACCGGACCCTATGGTTCCCATCGGAACAGAACCTTGTGCGGATTAGATACTCTGAATCTTGAGCGAACGCAAGTACCCATGCGAGCCACTTGGGGTTAGAAACCAGCGCGGGGCACGGCGTTTCGTGGCATCTGCTGGCAGCCAAAGCAGGCGGCTGCTAATTTTCACATCGCGTGGATCGAAGTATTGGTTCGCTGAATCTATTTACGCAAGAAGAACAGGAAAACGGAGGCGGAGTGGAGCGAATCAATATTTCAAGCGGAACCCCGTGGGAGCCGGTTGTCGGTTACTCTCGTGCGGTTCGCGTAGGCCCGTACATCCACGTTGCGGGTACAACTGCAACGGGAGCCGACGGCAAAATCGTTGGCGCGGGCGATGCCTACGCGCAGGCGGTTCAGACCCTCAAGAACATTCAACGCGCGCTGGAGCGAGCCGGAGCTTCACTGAAAGACGTCGTCCGCACCCGCGTGTTCCTTACCAACATTGCGGATTGGGAAAAGGTAGGAAAAGTCCACGGAGAGTTTTTCCGCGACATTCATCCCGCGAGCACCATGATGGCAATCACGGCCCTGGTTTCTCCAGAGATGCTGCTGGAAATCGAAGCGGACGCAATCGTGCCCGACGCAAAGTAAGGATGGCGGAGACCGGGAACAGAGCCGGACTTCCGCCATCACTGGGGCTGATATTGCAAACCGCTAACGGCGGCCTTTCTTGCGGGCAACTTTTTTCGGCGCCGCTTTCTTGGCTGGCTTCTTCAGGGCTTTCTTCTTCTTCGCCGCTTTTTTCGGGAGCGGTTTTCTTGCGGCTTTCTTCATCGGTTTTTTGGCCGCCGCCTTTTTGGCCGGCGCCTTCTTGACTGCAGCTTTCTTAGCAGCCTTCTTCTTCGGAGGCGCGCTCCTGCCGCCGCCGCCACCCGATGGAGTTACGGGCGCTGGCGCCACAGGTGCCGGCGACACGGCAATCTCGTCTTCTTCCACCACGATTACGGGTTCTTCTTCCTCTTCCTCCTCTTCCTCCAAGTCCTCTTCCAGCGATTCGCCGTAGGCGCCGCTGTCACTGTACTCATCTGTCTCATCGTCCCGACCGTACAGAGTCGGATCATCGAAGTGCATATCTCCTCCTGCGTATTTGAGGTCACCCGCACGCCTACGCGCGCGGGGCCTCGGAATTAGGACAACCGCTGCGAAACTGCACTGCGGGTGCGCAACGGCGCGTGATTATAGCACGGCGCAGTTTCACCGGCAGTATCGTGCATTCTCTTCCGATTTGCGAGGAAAATATGAGGGAAATATTATTAGGAGCGGGGAAACCGGCAAATACAGGGCGAATTAAAAGCGAAATCGAAGAATGCCGGCCGCCTTATTCGTACGCCAGCGCGTCGATGGGATCCTTCTGCGCCGCCTTAAACGCCGGATAGAGCGCGCCGGCAATCGCCCCGGCAATCGCAATCAGGGTCGCGCGCACGATCCAACTGCCAGCCACCACCACCTGCAGCAGCGGGAATTTGTGGGCCAAGGCCGCCCGGGCCCCGAGACTTACCACGATGCCCAGTACGATGCCGCCCAGCGCCAGCAGCACCGTCTCCCGCAGCACCACATTTACGATATACAGCTTCGACGCCCCCATCGCCTTCAGAATGCCGATTTCGCGCGTCCGCTCCATCACCGCCGTGTACATGGCCTGGAAAATCACGATGAATCCGATGACCACCGAAATGCCGACCACAACATCGATGAAAGTGGAAAGCCCCGGATAGTTGCTGGTGGTCATCATGGCCAGGTAGGATGCCATGGAATTCGCCATGTAGCGCTCCATGCCGGGCACATTCTTGATTTCATCGACCACCGCGTCCGCGTTCGCCGGGTCGTCCAGTTTGAGATAGAAGATGGTGGCCTTATCCTTGGCGCCGATCAGGTCCTGCATCGTGTTCAGCGGAATAAATTTGCGCCCGCCCTTGCCTCGTTCCACGATCCCGGAGATGCGAAACTTGTTGTTCAGAATCTCAATCGTGTCGCCCACTCGGGCGTGCTTGGATTTGGCAAAAAGATCGTCGACCAGCGCGTCGTTCGGCCCCTGAAATGGGCCGCCTGCCAGATAGTGGAAGCCCGCCGACATGCTTTCATAGCTGGGCAAGTCAATTCCCGCAATGATCTCGAGCGAACCCGCCGAAGAGATCGTCGTGATCACCGGGGCTACGCTCTTCACATGGGGCAGTTTGGCCAGCACGCCACCGATCTTGATCGGCATGGGCGCGCCCGTCAGCCCGGCGATGAACGAAGACCCCGGCGGCAGCACCAGCACGTCGGCCCCGATGCCGGCGGTTCGGGTGCGGCTGTCCTGCAGCATCCCGAGCGACAGGCCCACGATCAGCAGGATCAGCGTGACTTCGAGCGCTACGGCTACAACGCTGATCAGCGAGCGCAGCGGGCGATACACAAGATTCCCGACGACCATGCGATTCATCATGTCTTTTCCGGAGGAACTACTTACTTTGGCTGCCCAACGCTTTCGCCGCGCTGGAATTGGACTGCTCGAGGTGCACCACCTCAGCCCCAGGCGGCTGCTCCAGGGCAAACTGGTCGTTGGTCAGCGCTTTATTAATTTCAAGTTTGACCATGCTCAGGGTGATGTCGTAATTCTCCCGCGGCCGTTCGATCTCAATCGTACTTGGGAATGTCGTTCCCGCGTAGTCTTTGTAATCCTGGTAGCGGGCGTCGGTCGCGACGTTTCCCTGCTGGTCGTAGATCCTTTGCCGGTGCGGCAGCAGGTCGGTTCGGCTGAACTCGATCTTGCGCGATAGATACCAACCCTGAGGACCCTTGCGGATGACCGCCAGTTCGTAATCGGGCTGTTCGACCCGATGCCGCCTCGAGTCCAGGACGATTTCATAACCGTTTTCCAGCACCGCAATCTCGTCCTGGGCGACTTCTGGCAGCAACAGCGCGTCGTAAATGTACTGCGGCCGCATGTTCTCCAGCCGCTTGTTGGGCTGGTAGTTGTCGGCACTGTTCAAGCCCACGACGAACTTATTCTGGGTCGGGAACCATACCTTGAATTCCTGTCCGTCGCTCACCATATCGAAGGCCGTGTTCCGCACCAGCGGCATCAGGCCCTTCATGCGCAGCATGGACGGTTTGCGAGCCAGCACGTAGCCGCGAATCTCTTTGTAATCGGTGATCGTGCCGCTTTTCACGTCTCCAGCCGAGGCGTCAATATCCACCGTTGCCTGCATGGACTGAATCTTGGCGGCCTGTGTGTTGACGTATTCGATCAACTGCTCCTGGGTCGCGGTTTTCAGCGGCCGGTCGGAGAACTGACGGTCGAGAGTCCGTGTCCGAAACAGACAGCCGCTCAGCGGAAAGCTAGCCGCCGACAGAAATAAAAGCAAAAAAAGGCGCAGATGAGGACGATGCATTCCTATGTGATTACCCAGAAAGACTCTTGCTGCATGGCTATCTGATTAGTATAAGGCAGCGGAGGGTTCAGCGCTTACCGCGGGCCGCCCCGCAGACCGATGGCGCGGCGATAGGCCGCGACGTTCCGATTATGCTCTTCGAGGCTGCGGGCGAAGCGGTGATGTCCGTTGCCATCGCCAACAAAATAAAGGAAGCCGGTGCTGTCGGGATGCAGAGCCGCTTCCAGAGCGCTTCTCCCCGGATTGCCGATTGGCCCCGGCGGCAACCCTGGGAAACGATAAGTGTTATAGGGAGAATTCACGGCCAGATCGTCGTGATGGAGGCTTCCCTGGTAGGTGCCGGTCAGCAACTCTGCGTAGATCACGCTCGGATCGGCATCGAGCGCCATCCTCTGGGCCAGCCGATTGTAGTACACGCTGGCCACGCGCGGCCGTTCCTCGGGAGCCGCAGTCTCTTTTTCCACGATCGACGCCATGGTCACGACGCGGTTTATGTCGGAGGTCAGCCCGATCTGTTGCGCCACCTGCCGGAACTGATGGACCATCGCCGCCGCCATTTCCTCCAGGCTCTCGGTGCGCGTGAACTGGTAGGTGTTGGGGAAGAGATAGCCCTCGAGCGACTTGGCCTCCGGCGCCAGATCGGAGATGAGCTGGGTCTGGGTTTCGGCAATATGCAGAAAATCGGCCGCCGACCCCAGCCCCGCGTCTTCCATCGTCTTCGCGATGTCGAACATCGTGTAGCCTTCGGGAATCGTGACCACGTGGAAGTAGATATCGCCGCGCGCGATCCGGTCGTAAACCTGGGGAAGCGTCGCCGCGCGCTCGAAACGATACTCGCCCGCCTTCAAGGATGGCTTGGGGTGCAACTCGTGCCAGACCCGGAAAACGAGCTCGCTGCGGATCACCCCCGCCGCTTTCAACTCCGCCGCAATCCTCCGCGTGGAATACCCGGAATGCAGCAACAAGGAAGTATTGGCGGGAGGCGTCATCGGGACATAGACCTGCCACGCCACCCATCCGCCAACGGCGAGAGCCACAACCAAGAACAGTGTGATCAGGGTGCGCAAGGTTCCAGTGTAGAGGGCTTTTCAGATTGGGACAAAGTGGCCAGAGGACTTTAGCTGGCTCGTTCGCGCTTTATGCCTTCGGTCAGATCAACCTGCTGTAGAAATCTGACTGCCCGTTCGAGGGACTGCGGCTGAATACTCCAATTGAAGGACTTTTCTGCCTCTCGCTTGATCTCGGAATTTGACATCGGCTTGTTTCTCTTGTCGAGAATGAAATATGCCTTAGCAGCAATCGAGAGTTCAAGGTAACCAGGATCGCCAGCCTCCTTGATCTTGGTGACGGCTGATGCGACTTTCCTGTATTCCTCACTGTTACGAAACGTCGCGAGCAACTTCTTGCCGTCGGAGCTAAGGGTATAGTCGTAGCGGCGGAGTTCAAAACCTTCGCTGGATACACCATAGCCGGTGCTGTCTTCCCCGATAAAACCCAGATTCTTCAACTGACCGATTGTGCTGTCAAGCACGGCCGAATAAGGGCCGTAATAATGGGCATTGAAGTCCAACCCGGGATTTAGGCCCGAAAGTAGCGCAGCAAAATATGCCTTTTTCTGGAGCAGCGTCCGGCCTTGGAGTCCCCCTCCAGATGCATCGAGCAGTGCTAGCACAAACCGTATTGCGTTCATAGAATCCTCAGTTCCTGTCCGAGCTTGGTTTGCTCGAAGACGCGGCCTGCTGGGCCGCAAGTTTTCCGATCATTCCCAAAATTTCCTCGCGAAACTCTCGGCTCCGCTTGTTCTTGTCCTTCCCGTCCTTATACGTGACGGGGGCGTAAACTTGAAATGTCTGTTCAAGAATCGCTAGGTTAACCGCGCCAAACAAGGCCGACTCTTGATGGAAGTAAGCAGGATTCTTGCCGGGTTCGACGACCAGAATTTGACTTTCCGTCTTCACCGCAGACGGAAAAGTCACGAGTTTGCAAATCACCAGATCGGCCTCATCGATTTTGAAGTGATCCGCAATCATAGCCTCAAGTGCCCTGTGGAATTTGCCCGACTCTGTAAAAACCATCAGACGGGCGACAGGATCCGCGAAGTCATTCTGGTTTACCTTCAGAATGCATTTCAACAACCTGCGGTCCATAAGACGTCGGAAGATTGAGTTGGCACGCGTTTGGGCGGATTCCTCTAAAATCTTGGTCGTCAATCTGTCGTCGGTCCAACTCACATAGTTCTCAAGGTACTCTTTCGAGCCGTCGTAAGCGTAAAGGTCGCGCAGCCACCCGATCCGGTCCTTTTCGATTCCCAAAGATATCGCTCTCTCTATCATCTGGTCGGTGATAAGCCTGATGCGGTGATGATAAACCTGCGTCTTCATGTAGTACTTGGCTAATACAAACTGTTCCAAGGCGTAGATTCCATTTTGGGAAATTCCCAAATACTTGTCGTCCGCATCCGCGTGCAGTCGAAGTTGCCCTATCAGGAAATCGATGTCGTAAACCCCGTACTTCACTCCACAAAAATAACTGTCCCTGAGCAGGTAGTCCTGCTTGTCGGCATCGATTGGCCCCGAAACGATATCGTGGAGGACGCTATACCCAGATTCACCGTCGAGAATCCCGATCACCTTTTCGATGTCTTTCTGTAAAATCCACTGGGCAAGTTCGGCGTTTTCCCGAAGAATCTGGGCAGTGATCAATTCATGCACCTGTTGTTTCGGGCTGAGTTTAACTTTCTCTTTGTTTGCGTGCCTCTCGAGTATCGGTTCCGAAACGTGGGAGAAAGGGCCATGCCCCACGTCATGGAGGAGTGCCGCTAGTCTGACGAGCCGAGCTTCCTCAGACGAGAGCTGCAACTGACTAGCAACCCGACAGGCAACGTGAAAAGCGCCAAGGGAATGTTCGAAGCGCGTATGCACAGCGCCGGGGTAGACTAGATACGCGAGCGCCAACTGCCTTAACCTCCGGAGCCTCTGGAAAATATTGGTGTCGACAATCCCCTGTTCGGTTGGTTCGCGGAAAATGAACCCGTGAATCGGATCGCGAATTTCCAGCTCCGAGGACATAGGCTACTAATAATAGGCGAATAAAAGACGAACGGCAACGAGATAATTCTATCCGGTCTTTGAGGTGTCATACAGTGCCCTCACTGGTGCCTGCGACAATACCACGCCAGATCACGAGCACGATGATTCCAGCCCGCCGAACGCTGTTCCGAAGGATTCTCTCGGCGCCTTCTGCGTCTCGGCGGTGAAACCGTTTCTACTCGCCCAGCCAATCCGCATATGGTTTCATCGACTCGACGTGGTCGAAGACAATCTTGATCGCGCCCGTGATTGGGATGGCGAGCACCAGTCCGACGGCGCCCCAGACCGCTCCCCAGAACAGCAGCGCGATGCGTCACCGCCAGGGGATTGATTCTCAGGCGGCTCCCCAGCAGCTTCGGATAGAGAACATTCAGCGCGAAAAGATGCAGTCCGACCACGCAAAGCACCACGATCACCAGGTCTCCGGGCTCCAGTTGTCCCAAGCCGACCAGGATCGGCGGCACCATCGCCAGCACAATTCCGAGGTAGGGAACCAGGCTCAGAAAGCCGCTGAGAAAGCCGACGAAGTAGAAGAACGGAACGTGCAGCAACCCGAAAATCGCCACGCTCGCGCCCGAAATCAGCAGTCCGATGAGCAGGTTCCCGACAATAAAACTCTGCAACATTTTTCCGATCAGCCCCAGGGTCACGAATGCCGTGTTGCGGTGATGCAAAGGAAACAGCATCACCGTGGCCGAACGCGCATGGCTCTGCCAGGTCAGCAGAAAGTAGGCCAAAAACGGGATGAACGACGCCGCCAGCACAATGTCGGTCACTGTACCGGCGCCGTGAGTGAGCACCTCGGACCAGCTCTTCACCTGCCGTACCGGGACAACATTCGAGGGCTCGGGTTCGCCGACCGCCTCGCCCGTCTTCTCGATCCGTTCCGCGTCCTGCTGAAAGGGCCGCAGAACGGAGCGGATCTTCTGCGAATACTTCGGAACGTTGTCCGCAAAAATGAGGGCTTGGTTGTACGACGCAACGGTGATGCCGTAGAGCACCGCCAACAGCGCGACCACGCTGATCAGCGCCGCCAGGGCTCGCGGAAGGCGCAAATACTCCAGCGCCTGCACCACTGGAGAGAGCATAAAGCTCAGCAGAATGGCAAAGAACAGCACCGCCAGCACCGACTCACCGTAATACGCGAACATGACGATCAGGGCCATGCCCAGCAGCGTCAGCGACCAGTGATGCCCGTTTTGTGTTTCCGTGGTTTCCATACGTCGTGGTTGCTCACCCGCGCTCGATTTGAACCTCAATAGGCACGTAGACTTTATCTTTGACGGCACTGGCTGGAGTTGTCGTCATGCGAGCCTCCAACGGCATTCTAGTCGATCAGCAACAGCATCGGAATTATGGCAGCGATCGCTAGAGGTACGGCAATGCCGAACGTTACCGCCTTCCGCCCCGACACCCAGCGTTCGCGAACGGCTTGGATCGCAAGAAAGCTCATGACCGGAAGGTTTATCAAGACTGCCGTCACCACACCCGGCGTATATGAACGCAATACCAGGGATGCCGGAATGTGGGGGATGAATACATTTGCGAGCATGGCGACTATATACCCGAACGTCAGGTAGGCCCAGACACTTTCTTTGCCTTTTCGCGCGCTAAGGTGCGTGACGACGAAGGCGGCGACGGTTAATCCGGCAAGGGCGAATCGAAATGCGACGGGATTGGGCTGCACGGGAACTTCCTGGGCATGCCGGATCCACCATGCTGGGAACCAGATCGCTTCTTCGGAGTTGTGCAATGTGACGGCCAGTGGAAAAAGCCACTGCAGCTTTTGGAAAGACATCGCGACGCCCATGGCAAGGTCCCTTAAAATTAACCCCACAATTTGACCTCCGCAATGTTTTTCTACCTCCGCAATCTACAATTGAGCGATGCACGCACCTGGGACGCCCGGCTATGGCCGCATCATGGCCCTCGATGTCGGCTCGAAAAGAATCGGAGTTGCTGTCTCGGACCCGCTGGGCATCACCGCTCAGGGGTTGGATACGATCCAGCGTCAGAACAAACGCCGCGATTTGGAGGCCCTGGGACGAGTGCTGGCGCAATACGCGGTCCGGGAAATTGTGGTCGGGCTGCCCCTGCGCTTAAGCGGCGCGGAAGGAACTCAATCGGGAAAGATGCGCCGTTTCGCCGACGACCTGCATGCTCACTTCGGCTTGACCGTGCATCTATGGGACGAGCGCTGGACGTCAACCGAAGCCAACCGCCTGCTGCGCGAAACCGATCTTTCGATCAAAAAGCGGGGGCAGGCGGTTGACCGCATGGCCGCCATCCTGATTCTTCAGTCCTGGATGGAAGCCCACCAGGCCCGCTGAGCGCGATCAAGAGGCAAGTTCAGAAATTTCCGGGAAGCGCAGATTGCACTTGGTCAGCGCCTTGGTGAGCGCCTGTTCAATCAGACTCTCCTCGCAGTTGCGCGAGATGGCGATTTCGCTGACCAGTAAATACCGGGCGCGCTCCAGCATCTTTTTTTCGCGGAAGGAAAGCGACTTGCCCTGTCCGAGGATCAGCAGGCTCTTCAGCACCGCGGCCACGTCCGTGAGCGACCCGGTGCGCATGCGATCGGAATTCTCCTTGAACCGGTCTTTCCAGTCGGCCGCGTTAATGCATTCGCCCGAGGAAAGATAATCCACAATCTTCTCCACCTCGCCATTGCGCACCACCGGACGCATCCCGACGCTGTCGACGTTGGCGAAAGGCACCATCACCTTCAAACTGCTGGCTGGGATTTTCAGCAGGTAGAATTTTTCGACCGTGTTCCCCATGGTCCGGCTGCTGATTTGTTCAATAATTCCGACGCCGTGGTTGGGGTAAACGACCTTATCGCCGATGTGGAAAACGCCGCTAGCACTCATGGAGGGGCCCTCACCCGAGGGAAGAGAACTATTGCTAGTTTAGACGAGAGTAACCTCCTTAGGCAATGAAGAACAAGCGAAGCTCGGCGGCCCATCCGGCCATTGACCCTGGCGGTTTCAATCAGCCCAACCTAAGTCATTTCGGTTGAGTGGTTTGGACCCGAGTAGGTGGGGCCGGGACATGGGGGCGGAAATTGCTAGCGGAGTGCCAGTTCCCATGACCGAGGTTATAATGCCCTGAGCGATGACGGACGATATCAAGAAGAAGCTTCGGGACGAACTGAACAGGCTGGAGCGGGAACTCGCCCACGATATCCCCAAAGAGCTCAAGAAGGCCGTCGCCATGGGCGACCTCAGCGAGAACGCCGAGTATCACATGGCCAAGCAGCGCCAGGAGTATCTGAAGGCGCGCGTCCGCCAACTGGGCAAGCGCCTGGCCGACCTGTCGCTGATCAACATGAACAATATCCCCAAGGATAAAGTTGGTCTCGGCTCGACCGTGACGATTTTCGACGGCACCAAGAATGAAGAAATGGAATACCAGTTGGTGACTAGCGAAGAGTCCGATGTGACCGCCGGCAAGATCTCCACTACCTCGCCGATCGGGCGCGCCCTGCTGAATAAGAAAGTTGGCGACGTCGCCATGGTCGTCACACCCGGCGGAAGCCGCGAAATGGAAATCCTGAAGCTCTCCACCATGCACGACATCGCCGAAGCCAAGCTGGAAGCGGAACTGGCGGCGCTGCCGGAACCGGAACGGGAATCGGAATAAGCGGCAGATTTGCGAGCGACGCGATATGAGGGGTATTACATGAACCGGCGCTACATGAGTTGGACCAGCGGATTCGGACGCGCCTGCGGCGTTCTGCTTGATGCCATCGTGCGCCTGCTCGCGCTCGCGCGCATCAACCCCAACGTCCTGACCCTGATGGGCCTCGTGGTCAACACCTATGCCGCGTTTTTGTTTGGATATGCCAACGGCGACAATCAGCGCCGCATGTTTTTCTATGCCGGTCTGGTCATCATCGGATCGGGATTCTTCGACCTGGTGGATGGCCGCGTCGCCCGCTTGTCGAATCAGGTCACGCGCTTCGGAGGTTTTTTCGATTCCATCGTCGACCGCTACAGCGATGCGTCGCTCTTCTTGGGATTGCTGGTTTTTTACGCTCGTGGCAACCGGTTCTTCTACGTCGTGCTGGCAGCGCTGGCCATGATCAGCGCGATCATGGTGAGCTATGCCCGCGCCCGCGCCGAGTCGCTCATCGGCACCTGCCGTGTCGGTTTCATGGAACGCCCCGAGCGTCTGGTGCTGCTGATCATCGGCGCTCTGTTCAACGTCATGGCTCCGGTCCTGTGGGTGATCGCTGTGCTTTCGACCATCACGGTGATCCACCGCGTCATCTACACCTGGCAGCGGACCACCGAAATGGATACTCCCGCCAGGGCCGCCTGAACGAAGCCGAATGATGGAGCGACGGGCGTCCTCGCCCGTCCAAGAAATCATCACCGCCTGCTAAACTATTCCCCGCAACTTCCCGCAAGGACTGAAAAGTGCCAACCAATCCTGTTCTGGTCGTTCACGGCGGCGCCTGGGCCATTCCCGACGATATGGTCGAGGCGCACCTCAACGGCGTGCGCAACGCCGCCGTCGCCGGATGGCGCGTTCTGGAACGCGGCGGCTCGGCTCTCGACGCGGTCGAAGAGGCCGTGGTCGTGATGGAAGACGATGAAACCTTCGACGCGGGCCGCGGCAGTTTCCTGAACCGCGACGGCAAGGTGCAGCTCGACGCTTTCATCATGGACGGCGCGACGCTGCGCGGCGGCGGCGTCGGTTGCGTCGAGCGCCTGCGCAACCCGGTTCGCGCCGCGCGCAAGATTCTGAGCGACAGCACGCACGTCTATTTCGTCGCCGAAGGCGCCGAGCGTTTTGCCGCCGAGCACGGCATCGCTCTTTGCCGCAATGAAGATCTCATCATCCCCAGGGAAGTCGAGCGCTTGCGCGAATACCAGGCGCAGGGCGAAAATCACGCCAACGATTTGTTTGCTCCCGCGATTTCGCATGACACCGTCGGAGCCGTCGCCCTCGACCGCGATGGCAATATCGCGGCTTCAACCTCCACTGGCGGCACGCTCAATAAAGACCCCGGACGCCTCGGCGACTCTTCACTCATTGGCTGCGGCTGTTACGCCGACAATCTCAGCGCGGCCGTTTCCACCACCGGCTGGGGCGAGCCCATCATGAAACTGGTGCTGGCGAAGTGGGCGGCGGATCGGGTCGAATCCGGCAGTTTGCCGGAGTGGGTCGCGAAGGAAGCGATGAACCATCTGAAGCAGCGCCTCAACGGACACGGTGGCATCATTCTGCTCGACACCAAAGGCCGCTTCGGAATCGCCCACAACACTCCGCGCATGGCTTGGGCATTCCAGAGTGCGCAAAAGCGTGAAGCGGGAGTCCAACGCCCCGCCTAGCAGCGGATGGGACAGCCGGTTTTTTCCGACATTCCCAGCTTGAGCGTGGAAGCTAGGGACTCTGATTTCTTTGGAGAGCTTCGACTAAGGCACAAGGAATTCAGTCAAGCGATGCGTCAGCACAAGGGTTGCGCCGTAGTTGCTGGCAATACCGATGATTGTTGTGAACAGAACAAGAAGAGTCCAAGGCCAAGCGCGTTGCAGGCGCCGGCCACCCATGTGCCACTCGAGCAGGCGCTTGACGCGCAGGCTAATCGAAGATGAGCCACTGACCAGCCCACTGGCCAGCGCAGGCTCCGACCACTGCTTCGAGTATCTCGAAAGTTTGATCAATGCCGCCGCCAGATCCAGCGCATCCTGACGATTCGTCACGGCTGCGTCGTCTGCGGCGAGTTCGGCCGCCTTCCTCCACGCACTCTCAAGGCTGCTCATCCCGGGAAACGGGGTCGCACTGATTAGAACTTTCTTCAGGTTATCCCAGGAGTGCATGTGCCCGAGCTCGTGCCGGACCGCAACTTGAAGTTCGCGGTCGCTGAGCACAATTGCTGCCATGTCGGAGACCATCACTTTCGGTCTCCGAATACCAACCAGAATCAGCGCGGGAGCGCCGTTCGAAGCGCTCAGCGCCGGCGCAGCCGCCCCGCTGCCGACGCTCCTCGCTCCCATGCTCAGCCCCAACGACCACTGCGTCACTGCGCTGGTCGTTCTCGCCCGAGCCTCAAGCACACGGAACAAGCCAGCGCTCAGGATGAGCAGCGAACCGGCGGCGAGAATGAACGTTCCGGCGTCCTCGTCAAGCGACGCCCTCTCCATCAACCAGAATGACGGGAGAGTGAAAAAAACGGCGACCACAGCGGAAACCGTAAAAGCAAAAATCCGCAGCCCGAACAGGAAATTGGCAGAGCTCATGAGGGCAGAGCTAAAGCGAGACTTTCGGCCGATGCGATTCATGCTCCACCATGCCAGCACAACCAGCGCCGACAGCGCGCAGTACACCATGGCGAAAAACGCCAGAGAAACGACGAACCCCCGCGCCGCAAATATCACTTCTTCTCCCCCTTCTTGAGCTGCAGTTCTGCGCGCTGACGTTCCACCAGGGTCTGCAACTCCTCGAGCAGTTTCTCGTCCTGCGCGCTGACCGCCTCCACGAAATACGAAAGGTGAAGCGAAGCATGCTCCGACCCCAGAAGGCGCCGGATCCCGTTCATGGCAGCCAGGCGCTCAAGTTCTTCCGGGCTGTACCGAGCGGAATAGCGAAACGCCTTTCCTTCTTGAACGCGGGCGAGGAGTCCTTTGCGAAACAGACGGTCCATCGTCGTCATGATCGTGGTGTAGGTTTGCCAGATCGTGCCATCTTCCAGCACTTCGCGAACGGTGGCAGTTCCTCGCATCCACACCGCGTGGTGGATTTGCCGCTCCAGCGGTCCGAGCCGGGCCGTGGGCGTAGTTTCGGAGAAAGAATGAAGCGGATCCATTTTCGACCGGTGCAGCGGATCGGGCTGCTCCCAAAAGAGAACTCTAAAGTCGGAGGTTCGGTGCGTCAATGAGGAAACACAGAATTCATCGCGCTTCAACAATTACCGCAAGTAGTACTCCCAGGAACGTATTAGCGCGCATAGTAGGCTTTTCTCAAGGCATTAACGCTGGTGTGACGTACCATTAACAACGCGCGATTATTGTCCTGGGTTTTGGCGCATCGAAGAGGAGCAGGGCAAGGAGATTCGAACAATGAAAAAATTCGGCTTTATCCTGCTTCTTCTCTTCGGCGCGCTTTCCGTTGAATCGCGTTCTCAGAGTGTGGTAACGACCGGAGTGGTTCGCGGTGTAACGAGGGACAGTTCCGGCGCTCTGATTGCGGACGCTATGGTGGTTCTTTTGGCGCGCAACACTGGCGAGTCGTCGTTGCGGAGAACCAACGATGCGGGTCTCTTCGTATTCCCCTCCCAGCCGGTCGGCAGCTACCGCCTGGAAGTGACGGCTGCCGGATTCCGCAAGGAGGTGGTCGAGGGCATTACCGTACAGGTTGGCCAGCCTATTACCGTAAACCTCCGCCTCCAGCCTGGAGTCGCTACCGAGTCGATTACTGTCACGGGTGAATCTCCGCTTCTGCGAGCCGAAGACTCCGACCAGAGTTCCGTGGTCGATCGCGACCTGCTGGAGAGCCTGCCGCTCAACGGAAGGCGCTTCCTCGACTTGGCGCTGCTGGTTCCGAATGCCACGCCCGACGGGGATTCCGGGCTGGTGAGCTTTGCCGGCGAACAGGGCGGCGAAGATACAGGCTACGCCAACGGCAATGGCGCCAACTCCTTTACAGTGGATGGGGCCAGCGCCACCAGCAATTACTTCGGCAACGCGCGCGGCGGCGAGAAGGTGCCTTACATCTTTGGCGAGAATGCCATCGAGGAATTCCAGGTAGCGGTGACCCCGTATCGGGCGGACTATGGCGGGGCGGCCACTGGCTTTGTGAACGTGGTCACGCGCTCAGGCAGCGATACTGTCCACGGCGGCATGTTCTACTACAACCGCAATTCTGGAACCGGCGCCAACGACGCCATCGACAAGGAGAACGGCTTGGCCCGCCCCGTCGATATTCTGCAGCAGTTTGGCGGAAGCCTCGGCGGCCCCATCGTTTCGCACCGCGCCTGGTACTTTGTCGATTACGAGCAGCAGCGCGAGAAGAATCCCATCACCGCCATCAACCCCGGCTTCACGGGATTGGACGAGACAGATTTCGGTGTTCCCGCCGGCACGCCGCTTCCGGCTCCCAGTTCGACCTTTCCCGTCCCCAGCGCCCTGTCGCAGGTGCCGGCCGATCCCGCCAACAGCCCGGCTTATCTGCTGGACGTGGCGAATGCCCTGAACGCCATTCAGTCGAACCTTGGAGTTTTTCCCCGCTTTCGCAATGACTGGTCGCTGTTTTCCAAGATCGATTACCGCGATTCCAAAGACGACCGCTTTTACCTCAGCCTGAATTGGAACCGCTTTGATTCTCCCCACGGCTTTATTGCCGGCGAACAGACTGCTCTTTTCGGCAAGAGCACGCTGGCCAATGCCTTCGTGCGCGATTACCACGCCAGCACCGGCTGGAGCCACGCCTGGGGCAGCAATCTACTCAACGAATTACACGCCAGCTTTTCCCGCGACGACCAGTTCTCCACTCCCACCGGGCTGGTCAATCCGGTCTATCCGACGGCGGACCTGGAAGGGGACGTTTCGGACTTTCAACTTGGCAACGCCGGTTTTGCCGGCGGACATACCGACGAAGCGATATGGCAGATCTCCGACCATGTGAGCTATGTGCGAGGCAAGCACACCTTTAAGTTCGGAGTCGAGTACACGCGCACCCATCTCACCGACCTGGCCTTCGGGGGCTTCGATCCCGATGCGCAACAGCAAAATGGCACCTTCCGCGGTACCTATAGCTTTGACGACCTGCCCAGTTTTGCTTTGGGAATCTACGACAACTTCTTTCAGAGCGCGGGCCAACCCAAGTTTTCTTTCAACGTGCCTTACTATGGCTTCTATGTTCACGACACCTATCAGATTCGCCCGCGTCTCACGCTCGATTTAGGCCTGCGCGAAGATTTCCAGGTCTATCCGCAGCCCAACGCGAATCCGGGATTCCCCTTGACTGGCCAGTTTCCCAACCAATATCGGCGCCTCGCGCCCCGTTTCGGATTTGCCTGGCAGCCGTTCGACAAGACTGTGGTCCGCGGCGGCTTCGGAAAATTCTACGAGAACTTGAACGGCCTGAATTACCGCAATTCGGTGGTTTCCAATGGACTGCTGTCGCAGCAGGCTTCGGTGTCGCTTGACTATGATCCTACGCTGGCTCCTAACCAGCAGATAGCCGTCTTCCCCAATCAGGTTTCGGACCCTTCGTTATTCTCCGCTGCCGACATCTCGCTGGTAGACCCGCATTTCAAGTTCGCCTACATCCTGCAGGGGAGTTTGCAGATCGAGCGCGAGATCCTGCCCGATACCGTCCTGACCATCGGAACCACCTGGACTCACGGAGTTCATTTGGAAGCTTCCAGCGCCTACGATTTGAATCTCAACCCGCCTGTAGGTACGACCACATATATCGCTACCGACACGGGACGTACGGTGGTGCTTCCAAACCTGGATTCAGGCCTTCTGACCGAGGGGCGCATCACTTCCGCCTTCCAGCAAATCAACGCGCTGATCTCCCCGGGGATCAATAACTACAATTCATTGTTCCTACAGGCGCAAAGGCGATTTCGCCACGGACTGGCTTTCCAGACCGCCTACACCTTTTCCAAGAACATGATGTCGCGGGGCGTGGATTTCAATAACCAGTTTGACTTCAGCGACACCCATGCGCCTTACTTGCTCGATCAGCGCCACCGCCTCTCCATCGCTGGGGTATACGCGCCAGCCTTGGGAACGAATTTTCAAGCTGGATTTATGCGCGCAGCCTTGTCGGATTGGACCCTCAGCACGGTAATGCAGTTCGCCTCCGGCCGTCCCTATGCGGCGCTGATCGACGCCGGTGCGGTGCCGAATTCGATCAACAACACCGCCGCTCTGCAGGCCACCGCCAACTCTGCTTTAGGAATCAACTCCGGCAGCCCGAGTCCGTTCTCAGGTCTGGATTCTTTCTATGGCCCCTGGACCGAACAGATCGATCTCGGATTAGCGCGCCGGTTCAAAGTGACGGAACGTCAGGCGGTCACCTTTCAGGCGCAGGTGTTCAACGTGATGAATCACGCGAACTACTACGTCCAGAATGGCAACGGTGTGAATTACATCCAATACGAACCCTCTGGATCCAATTGCGGCGACGGAGTGACCCCAAACCAGACCTGTTATCTCACCCCCGCCCCAGGCTTTGGACAGCTCCAGGTCATCAACGCGCTAAACGGGCCGCGAGTGATGCAGTTCGCGCTCAAGTGGACGTTCTGATTCCTGACGTTCTGATCTCCTGCAGAGACGGGGCTTGCCCCGTCTCCGCGGTACTGATCCTGGCCAAAGATCCTCCATGATATAGATCGATGATATATACCAGATTATCCGTTTCCCGGGGTCCCGAAGAAACGAACTGCCCTGTAGTCAACGATTACCATTGTAGAGATGTTTCACGTGAAACACTTTTGACGTTTTGCAAAACCCGAGTACTGAGTACTGAGAACTGGCTCTAGAACTCCACATGAGCCCGCAGGGTCGGCACCACCACCGGCCCCCGGTCGCGGTTGTAGCCGGGGTTATTGATGTGCTGCACTCCGGGAGCGATATAGATTCCGCGCCAAAAATGTACCGTGTAATACGATTCGAAAATGTTCTCCCGACCGTAGCGCAGCCCGCCATCGCCCAGCAGGAAACCGAGGCCGCCATCTGCCAGATACACCTGGTGATCTTTCTTGATCCCGTTCGACACGAAGGCAATGCCGGCGCGATCTTGTTTGCGATGCCACAGTGCGCCATTGAACCCCAGACCCTGGTTGAACGTCGAATCAATCTCGGTGTAGACAAAGGACTCGGTTTTTCCGTTGTCCCATCCCCAGCGCGCATATGCCGTGACATTCCGCATGAGATTCTGCTCGAGGTTGATGCCAAAGCCATATTTATGGGTGATGTGCCAGGGGTGGTTGGTGATGTCCGGGACCGTGACCAAGTGCTGCTGATACTGCGCAACCGCATCGCGATAGATGCCCATATTGGCGTGGTTCGAGTACGCAAGCAGGCGCACGACACCCGCTTTTTTCGGTAGGACGCCATGGCGCAGCTCGTACTCCCAATTTTCCGCGTGAACTTGCCAGGGCCGCCACACCAGATCGATTCCATTCGCGACCTTCGGCATGAGCGCTTCGGCGAAGCGGAAACCCCAGTTGCGGTCTTCGTAATCCGCCACCACGCCCACGGTATAGCCGCGCGTATCGGCGGCATAGTCAAAGGCTCCGTTGTTGTCCACGGACCAGTTGTTGAATTGAAGATGCGTGTCGGAGCCTACCGAATTCTGCATCAAAGAAATCCGGCATGCTGAACTTGCCGAAGCGAATTTCCAGCCGCCGCCGCGGCAGCTCATCGAACAGCGATAGAAAACTGCGCTGGTTCTCTACCTTGTCCTTGCTCAACGCGAACACTTTGTGGATCATGCCGCGCCCCAGGTACGGCATTTTGCTCAACAGCGGATTGCGCACGATGTCCAGATCCGTATTTCCGGCCAGGCCAAAGCCCGCGCTGAGTGCCTGGCCGCCAGCTTCTTCGATGTCCACCAGGAGTTCGGTGGAATGGTTGAGCCGCACGCCGGTATAGAGCGTCATAACTCGCGAAGTGGCTTTGTCGTAGTCTGGACTGAGGCTGTGGGGCCCGCTGTAGTCGGCATGAAAGTCGGGATGAGTTTGGAAGATGAAGTTCATCTGCCCGGAGAGCCAGAAGCGCGAGTTCTTGAAATGCGGGAGCATCGATTCGGGATCGGCAACGGCATCGCTGGGCGGGTTGGGAGGATCGTCCGCATCTGGGGCGGCGGTGGTTTGGCTGGAAGCGGAGGCGACTTGCGCCTGCGCAGCGGGAGCGCCCAGCACGAAGGCGAGCGTCAGGGCCAACGCCGGCGCAGTGGGGCGACGCCTGCGGGCTGCGCGGCTCATTAAGAAGATGTACATGAAAATGACTTTCAATTTCAATATCATGAGAACAAACTAGCGACTGGCGGCTGCGTTCGGCAACGCGTCCAGTCACCCCTCAGTGCGATTGCAATCACGCTGGCACATAAAGTTCACCAGTATCCGCTCGGTGGGTTAATAGAACGTTACAATTGCGGCCCGAGTTGAAACGTCAGTTTTCCCATGGTGAGGCCACATCCACACCCGGTTCTTCGTCTCTCGACCCGCGCAGTGCGTGCCCACGCCGAACAATTAACGCAAGCATATCACAGACAGTTAACTATGGTTAATAGAGAATGGCCACGCATGCTCGTAAGTGGCCCGCGCATTCTCGTATCAGTTTTTCGGGGATAGAAGAAGCAGAGGTGAACCGATAGGGGGTAAAGCGGCTATCGTCTCACGTCTACGTTCCGAACAACTAAAAAAGGACAGCCCGGAGCCCCCCAAGGCCGTCCTGATAAACCCTCCCGGTTAGAAGGGCAACTGGCATTAAGGTAGCCGCGAGAAATTGCGGGAATATTGCGATTTCGTGAAAGTCCGATGAATTTGATGCGGCGCCAGGGCGTCACCGCACACGCAATGATCCGCTCCGCAGCGCGAATCCTTGCGATACTGTAACGTGAAATCACCTACCCGCATGGAACTCCAGGCCCCATTGCTCGATCTGCGGAACGTGCGCGTGATGCGCGGAGAAAAGATCGTCCTCGACGACTTCAGCCTTCGTGTCCATGTGCATGAACATGTGGCAGTGCTGGGGCCGAACGGGTGCGGCAAATCCACCCTGATCAAAACCATCGCGCGCGACTGTTATCCGATGGTCCGCGAAGGGTCGAGCATGACCATTCTCGGCCGGAAGAGCTGGAACGTCTTTGAACTGCGATCCCTGCTGGGCATCGTGTCCAACGACCTGATGTCTTCTTGTACCGGTGACGCCAGCGGCCTGGACGTGGTGCTGTCCGGCTTCTTCAGCAGCACGCGCATCTTCCCTAATCACACCGTCGATCCCAAACACAAGAAACTGGCCGAGGCCGCGTTGGCCCAGTTGGGGGTTTCGCATCTGGCGGAGCGTGCCGTTGAGGAAATGTCGTCGGGCGAGGCCAAGCGCGTTTTGATCGCCCGGGCTCTGGTGCACAAGCCACGCGCGCTGTTGTTCGACGAGCCCTGTAATTCTTTGGATATTTTGGCGCAGCACGGCTTGCGAGAAACGATGCGCTCCCTGGCCAACTCGGGAATTGGAATCATCCTGGTCACGCATGAACTCCCCGACGTCGTTCCCGAGATCGAGCGAGTAGTGCTCATGTCGAACGGCCGTATCGTGGCCGACGGACGCAAGGAAGATGTTCTGCAGGCCAACAGCTTGGGCAAGCTTTTCGGGCTTAAAGTCGAACTCAGTCGCCGCGAAGGTTATTACCACATTTGGTGAGAGGTCAGAGGTGGAGGTCAGATTGGGGAGGTAAGAACCTTGCAGTGCCGGTATGGCTCACAGTAGGTTTTCACCTCTGCAATCCGACCTCTAACCTCTGACCTTCCCTTCGTGCCGCTGCTATATTGATCGGAGTGACGATCGTTACGCTGGAGGAATGATGGCCCGCAAAACAGAGCAATCGCGCAAGCTGCAGAAACGCGCCGAACAGTTGATTCCCGGAGGCGTGAACTCCCCCGTGCGCGCTTTCCGCAGCGTGGGATGCGACCCGCTGTACATCGTACGCGGCCAGGGCTCGCACATTTGGGATGCGGATGGCAACGAGTACGTGGACTACATCGGCTCCTGGGGTCCGCTCATCCTCGGGCACGCCGCGCCCGCGGTCATCGAGGCCGTGATCGCGGCGGCGCGTAATGGAACGAGCTTTGGAGCTTCCACTCCCGCCGAAGCGGATCTCGCTGAGCTGGTAATTTCCGCGTTTCCGCACATGCAGAAAGTTCGCTTCGTCAGTTCGGGCACGGAAGCCACCATGTCGGCCATCCGCCTGGCGCGCGCCTGTACGAAGCGCAAATATATTGTGAAGTTTGAGGGCTGCTATCACGGACACGCCGACGCGCTGCTGGTAAAGGCCGGATCGGGCGTGGCCACGCTGGGCATTCCGGGATCGGCGGGCGTTCCCGAGGAGTTCACGCAGTTCACGCTCGCGCTGCCTTACAACGACGTTGGCGCGATCGAGCAGGCTTTCGAAAAATTCAAGCAGCAGATTGCCTGCGTGATCGTGGAGCCGGTCGTGGGCAACATGGGATGCGTGCCTCCGGCGCGCGGATACCTCGGAGCTCTGCGCGCCATCACCTCGCGCGATCAGGCGCTGCTGATTTTCGACGAGGTCATGACCGGATTCCGCCTGGCCTTCGGCGGTGCGCAGGAACTCTATGCGATCCAGCCCGATCTGACCACCATGGGCAAAATCATCGGCGGCGGTTTGCCGGTGGGCGCTTACGGCGGTCCGAGCGAAATCATGGATATGGTTGCTCCGCTCGGCCCGGTGTACCAGGCCGGAACGCTGTCTGGAAATCCTCTGGCGATGGCCGCGGGTTATGCCACGCTAAGTTACCTGCGCGAGCACAAGGATGTTTACGCGAAGCTCGACAAGCTTGCTGGCGAAGTGGTCGAGGGAGTTGCCGCCGCAGCCAAAGACGCCGGCGTCACCATGTGCCACAATCGGGTCGGCTCGATGTTTACTTGGTTCTTTGCAGCGGGCCCAGTCACAGATTGGACTTCCGCCGCCAAATCGGACACGGAAGCATTCGGGCGCTTCTTCCGCGCGATGCTGGAGAACGGAATCTACCTGCCGCCGTCACAATTCGAAGCGGCATTTCTGGGAGCGGCGCACACCGAACAAGACCTGCAGCTGACCATAGCAGCGGCGAAGCAGGCGTTCGCGACGGGGCACGCGTAAGGCACGCTGTCGGCTCTCAGTAAAACCCACGTAGGGACAGCCGCCCTCGGCTGTCCAGCGGAGCGAAGCTCCGCAAGGTTCTCGCTGGCAGCGTCTGACATCCGGAGCCTGATCGCTCTAACTGATGGCTGCGGGCTGATGGCTGACAGCCTTCATCATCTCCGGCACGGGCACGAACTCATATCCTTCATCCTTGTACCGCCGAATCAGACTGTCAGTTGCCATCACCGTTTGCGCGCGGTCCGCACCCATGGCGCGATGTTCGCCATCGTGCAGCAGGATTACGTCTCCACCTCGCATCTGGCGCGCCACTTTGCTCTCGATCACCGCGGCGGGCGGCGCATTCCAGTCATAACCGGTCACGTTCCACATCACCGTCTGCAGTCCCAGTTCGCGCGCAATCCTGAGCGTTGCGGGTCGTCTTCCTCCCCACGGTGGACGAAACAGATTCGAATGCTGGCCGATTGCGTCCTGCAAAGCCTGATGGCAATCGACCAGTTGCGCGCGCGTCTGCGCTTCCGATTTGAAGATCAGCAGCGGATGGGTAAGCGTGTGATTGCCGATGACATGTCCCGCCTGCGCCACCGCGCGCGCAATGTCGGGACGCTGCCGTACGTAGCGACCGATCATGAAGAACGTCGCTCGCACATTGTGCTTCGCCAGCACATCAAGCAACTTCAGCGTGTGCGGATCGTTCGGGCCGTCATCGTAGGTCAGGGCGATTTGCTTGCTTCCACGGATTCCTCCGGCAAACGTCCGGCCGAACCACTGTCCCGTCGGCGCCATGGACTGATATCCCGCCGCGGAAGCAGCGGCTGCGGCCGTCAGTCCAAGCAGAGCGGGGAGCATGAGGAGATTGTATGCGATTGCAGAGGGCGGAGGTCATGCCGAGGTTAGAGGTCAGAGGTCAGATTGCAGAGGTAAAACCTCAGCAATTCGACGTTGCCGCCTGTCGCGGAAGATTTTCACCTCTGCAATCCAACCTCTAACCTCTGACCTCCCGCTCTTCACCTCTGCAATCTGCCCTCTGCCCTCTGACCTTTCCACAATCCACAATTGCATAGACGCCCGAAGCAATATATTCTGCTCACGACATTCCATGGCCAAGCTTTTCGAACTTCCCCGTTACATTGCGGTCGAAGGTCCCATACGCGTCGGAAAAAGCACGCTGGCACGGGTTCTCGGAGAGCGCCTGGCCGCGCAGCGCGTCATCGAACCGGAAGACAATCCATTTCTGAAGGCGTTCTACGATGGCGAGCGCGGCGCGGCTTTCCAGGCACAGTTCGCATTCCTGATCCGCCGCTTCGAGCAGCTGCGCTCGCTCGATCTGGGCCCGCGGTCCAATAAGACAGTGGTTTCCGATTACATCTTTGAAAAAGACAAGCTCTTCGCCTGCCTCAACCTCAACGATCAGGAACTCGAGACCTATAATCGCTACTTCAATTATTTCCGCGAACAACTCCCCACGCCTGATCTCGTCATCTACTTGCAGGCTACGCCGGAAGTGCTGAAGAAGCGGCTGAAGAAAAAGAACGCGGCTGGCGAAAAAGCCATCAGCGAGGATTACCTGATGGAAGTGGTGAAGGCCTACGAGCACTTTTTCTTTCACTACACGCAATCCGACCTGCTGATCGTGAACACCTCCGAGATCGACTTCGTGGACCGCAACGAAGACCTGCAGGAGCTGTTGAAAAAAGTTTCGGCGCCGATCAAGGGCACGCAATATTTCCTGCCGCTGGGCGGTCAGGATGCGGCCAGCGCGTAGGAGAAGGTCTCAGGTCTTAGGTGTCAGGTCTCAGGAAATTCAACAGCTTGGTTTTCCCTGGAGCCGGCGGTCGTTGGTCGATACTCTGGTCGATAATCTCCCTAACAGTTCACACGATCTGTCATTGCCCCTGCGATGGCGGCGCGGTGTCTTTTTTGCTATTTCCGTCTATTCACTCTGAAGGCAATAACCAATTGGTATAGGAGGGGGTACCCCCCCTCCCCCGTCGCTATTGGAATCATGGGGTTAGGAGGAAATTCCCGCAAAATCTTTGGGTTTAAAGGACTTATAGGTAAAATATTTATAAATCAATGACTTAGATTGTCAAAGAGCGCTGAAAATGGCTTTGGGGCAGCTTTGAGGGCCGTCTTCTGAGACTGGCACACCTCTTCACTGCCCCATCAGGCCTCCATTATCGCGCAGGGCGGGGTGGATGTCTGTGATGGCTGGCCCGGGCGTTTGTGATGAAAAAAGTCAATGCGCAGTTGCCAGTACCGAGTGTCCCGCCTGCAGTTGCGAAGAATGCCAGTTACGAACTGATGACTAACGACTATCGACGAACGACCTTTTGGCGGCTATAATCCGCCCAGCGTCATCCAAGACGCGTACAGGCTCTATCCGCGCGGTTGGCGGAGGGGCACTGGAGGACACTGTGAGTCTCACGCCTATCGGCGAACCTCGTTTGGTCGAATCTCGCCACAAGATCACCACTGCTACGATCCGCGAAAAGAAGCTTCACCACGAACCCATCACCTGCCTTACCGCTTACGACTACGCCACCGCGCGACTGGTGGACGAGGCTGGCATCGACATTGCCCTGGTCGGCGACTCGCTGGCCATGACCATGCTGGGCTACGAGAACACGCTCTCGGTCACGGTCGACGAGATGCTGCACCACGTCAAGGCGGTGCGCCGCGGCGTGAAAGACGCGCTGCTCATTGCCGACATGCCCTACGGGTCTTATCAGGCTGACCCCAACGAAGCGATTCACAATGCCACGCGCTTCGTGAAGGAAGGCGGCGCCGAGGCGGTCAAGATGGAAGGCGGGGAGAAGCGCGTGGACGTGATCCGCCGCGTGCTGGACGCCGAGATTCCCGTCGCCGGGCATATCGGGCTCACGCCGCAATCGGTCAACATCATGGGCGGCTACAAAGTTCAGGGCAAAACTCTGAGCGCCATCGAGCAACTCATGCGCGATGCGGTTGCGCTCGACCGCGCCGGTGTGGCCTGCATTTATCTTGAAGGCATTCCGCGCGAAGTCGCGGCCATGATTACCGCCGAGGTCGAAACGCCCACCATCGGCATCGGCGCCGGCCCCGATTGCGATGGCCAGGTGCTGGTCTTCCACGACCTGGTCAATCTGACGTTCGGACATCCGGCGAAATTCGTTCGCCGCTACGGAGACGCCGCCACCTTGATCACGCAATCCGTGCTGGCTTTCAAGGCCGATGTGGTTTCGCACCAGTTCCCGAACGACGCCGAGAGCTACCATTTGCCGAAGGAAACGCAGGCCGCACTCGAAACGGTACTCCACCGCAAGCACGCGCTGCAGCGATAATGGCGGGTGGAGAAAACGCGGTGCGAGACATAGTGCGAAACATAGTACGAAACTCTGCGCGAAATTCCGTGCGAAATTCTGCAAGCAAGCTTGTCACATTGATTCTGCTGGGGGCTCTGGTGGCGTGCTCCAAACCGCCGCAGCCGCAGACCAGAGAAACCCAGCCCACGGAAACGCCGCAGCCGACCGGCCTGGAGTCGATTCCCGCGCCGGATCCCTCCAAGTATCCGAAATTCAGCGATATGGCCGGTTGGAAGAATCCTTACTTGATCGTTCGCGAGGATGGGATCGGATTCCTCGATCTTTCCAATCGCGAGGTCCACATTCTGAAGGTGGAAGAAGTCCCGGCCGAGTTGGTCGTCGCTGCCCTCGAGCGCATGGCCTTACGGCCGCGTAGTGCTGGTCGCGCAGGCCGTTCCCAAAGATCCAACCGCGCAAACGAAAGCGGACCTGCGGAAGAACCGGGCCCTGCTCCTCGGAACGCTCCAAGAATTGGACGTTCAATTCCGCGAGGCGCCCTGAGCAGTCAACGGCAAGCCGGCGGTCAGTGCGCAGCCCCTAAAGGGGCGGTCAAAACTGAATCAATGCCGGCATCGCTAAAGCGATGCCCTGATACGAACCTTGGTCATTCCGCGCCTTGTTGTGCGTTGACGCCCCGAGTCATGAAGATATGTTCGACCATCCCGGAAGCTCGCGCTGCCTGCGGCGACGCACGCGCCAGCCGCAAACGGCTGGGCCTGGTTCCAACCATGGGCGCTCTGCATGAAGGCCACCTGTCGCTGGTTCGCGCGGCAAAAGCGCAGTGCGATGCGGTTGCCGTTTCCATCTTCGTGAACCCCACGCAATTCGGCCCGGCCGAAGATTTGTCGAAATACCCGCGCCAATTCGCCCGCGACTGCGGTCTGCTCGAACAAGAGGGCGTCGAGATTCTTTTTGCGCCGCCGGTCGAAGAGATCTATCCCTGCGGCGCAGTCACGTGGGTGCTGGTCGAAGGCTTGAGCGAAAAGCTTGACGGACGCTCGCGCCCCGGCCATTTTCGCGGCGTGACCACGATTGTCGCCAAGCTGTTTCACATCTTCGAGCCCGAGGCCGCGTTCTTCGGACAGAAAGACGCCGCGCAGTTGGCCGTGATCCGGCGCATGGTGTGCGATCTGAATTTTGCGGTGGAGATTATCGGTTGCCCCATCGTGCGCGAAGCCGATGGCCTGGCCATGAGCTCGCGCAACGCGTACCTGAATCGGGAAGAACGCTGCCGCGCGCTGGTGCTGCAACGGTCATTACAGGAAGCTCGGCAGCAATTCAACGCCGGGGAAAGAATCGCCGCGAAGCTGATCGCCGCCGCCAAAGAGGTTTTTGCCCGCGAGCCGCAAGTAACGCTCGATTATTTCGAGATCGTCGATCCCGACACGCTCGATCCCGTCGAACGGATCTCGCAGAAGACGCTGGCCGCTGTCGCTGCCTACGTCGGATCCACGCGCCTGATCGACAATGTTGTGCTGAATCCGTGAACCGAAATCGCTGGGCAAAAGAGGTTGGCGGCTCAGAACATTTTCATTTCTTTGGCGATCTGCCGGATGGATGCGTATTCCTGGTCGGTGGCGACGACAAATTGTGTGGCGCGGAGGATCTTTAAGACGGGATCATCTTTGCCTTCCTTCAGGGCCAGAAGGGCGCGGGCAAATCTCTCTCGCTCGGCCTCGGGCACATCCTTGCGAGCCACGTACACGTAACTGACGAATGGTTCGGAGGTATGGAAAACGCGGACTTTTTTGCTGTCCAGTTTTCCGCTGGCGATCAGGAAGTTGAGAATCGTTTCGTCCAAGACTCCGGCGTTGACCACTCCGCTTTCCACCAATGCTGCGGTCGCAGGATTGCTGCCGCTGTAGCGCAGCTTGAGATCGGTTTCGGGATTGAGTCCGGCCTGCATGAGTTCGCGATAAGCGATCAGACGAGCACTGGCCGAGTTGATATCGCCAAATGCGAACTGCTTTCCCAGCAGGTCGCGGAGCGAAACGATGGACGAGCCGGCGCCGGTGATGAAGACCAAATGAAATTGCAAATCAGAACTACGCCGGACGAGCGGGATGACACCGTACTTGGCATGAACCCGGACATACATCAGCGCGCCCAGGCAAGCGAAATCGTAAGATCCATCCGCCAGGCGGGCAACCGTCTCACTGTAGACGTCGGGAGCTACGAGATTCACCGGCCGTCCCATGGCCTTCGTGAGATAGGCGCGCAGAGGCTCCCTCTCTGCCTGGGTCAGTCCATCGAGGACCAAGCCGACGGTGATTGGCCTGTCGTCGCCGTAAAGCGATGCGCCGAGCAGAACACAAATTGCCACTAATGCTGCGGTCCGAGCATGGCAAAACATCGAGTATCTCTTCAGCCTGTTAAGGGAGGCATAACCTGACGGCCTCAGCTTCGGCCCTTGTCCTGCAATCAATATATGATTTTGAATTACACAGTGTTAGTGACGAATGGACGTATTCCACTACCACGGGCGATTGCGAGTTACTCGAGTTAGAATCTTCGCCCGGACACAAAGGGGTTTCCGGCGATGAAGTAACGCAACGGGCGCTCGGCTGATTTCACGATCCCGATGCGTGGCGTGAGCGTTACGCGTTGCACGCGATAGCCGTCGTCGGCAAGCCGCAGGTCCGAGCGGGCGCTCGCCAGGTTCTTTCCATTGTCACGCTGGCGGGTGATTCCCAGGGCTTGGGTCAGGCGTCCCGGGCCGGAAGAAATCTTCTTGAGGAAAGAAATGCTGTTGAGGGCGGATTCTTTCGTTATCGCAAATCCAGAGTCGCTGTGTCCGCCGGCAACTGCCGAGCTGCGCTCGGCTGGACAGCCGGGGGCGGCTGTCCCTACGTGGACGGGCGAGGACGCCCGTCCCTCCATGATCTTGATCCCTCGCGCCTCCGCCATCTGCCCGATGCCGGCCACCGGCTCCAGGGCGCGAAATAGGACGCATCCGGGCACTCCGTCGGGGAGGCAGGAAACATTCAGGCAGTAGTGATTGCCATAGATGAAGTAGACATAGGCGTGGCCGGGAGGACCGAAGAGAACGGAATTCCGCGCCGTCCGGCCCGCGGCTGCGTGGGCTGCCGCGTCGCCTTTGCCGAGATACGCTTCGGTCTCGACAATTCGCCCGGCGCAAATTCCGCTGGGCATCTTCCGGACCAGCAATTTTCCCAGCAACGCCCGCGCCACCCGGCGCGGATCGCGATTGAAGAACTCGGCCTTGAGCAGAGATAGTTGACCAGGCGGTTTCATCGTGAGCACGGCGAAAGTCCACGCAATCGTCTCACTCCGCGCCCTTCAGGTAGGCCAGCACTTCTTCCGCGTGGCCTTCGGCCGTCACATTCTTGAAGATGTGCTTGATCTTGCCGTCGGGGGCAATCACGAAAGTCGTCCGCGTGATCCCCTTTATCTTCTTGCCGTACATTTGCCGCTCTTTTACCACGCCGAACAGATTCGCGATCTTCTTCTCCGCATCGGCCAGCAGCGGAAAAGGCAAACTGAACTTGGTCTGAAATTTCTTTTGCGCGGCGGCTGTGTCCCCCGAAATTCCGAGCAGCACCACGCCTGTCTTCTTGATTTCCGCGTAGGTATCGCGAAAGCCGCAGGCTTCCTTGGTGCAGCCCGGGGTATCGGCCTTGGGATAGAAATAAAGCACCACGGTTTTGCCGCGAAAATCTTTTGAGGCAACCTCTTTGCCGTTCTCGTCCGTCGTACTGAAGTCTGGGGATTTATCATTAACTTCCATATGGAATTTTCTCCTCGCCAGCCGTTGTTGCGGTCGTGGTTCCATCGCAAGTTATATCGCAACCGGCGGTTCGCCGTCACCTTGGCCGCCTTGACCTGGCTGGCGAGTTCATGGGTTGTGGCTCAGGGGCCGATGCCGCAGTACGGCCGCAAGCCGGCGTCCGTCAAGGGACCGCGCGCGCTGGGGCTGGTTCAGATCTCACCCAAGGGTAAAGCTCGCATCATTCCCATCGCCATCATGATGGACGGAAAATTTTACGACGCGGGCTCGTATAAAGCCGCGCCCGTTCCCATGGCTCTCGATTTCGGAATCGTCTACGAAGGTTTTCGCAGCGGCGTGTCGCAGGGCGTGTTCACGATTACGCAACCGGGACAACTCAATCACGTCTGGATCGCCGAAGGCACATGGCTTCCGGCAGGAGCGATTGACCCGCATCAACACAAGAAGTACGCGGCGCCTGTGATCGCAGACGACGACAAGGAGGGGCCACCGGTGCTTCACCGCCGCCAGAAGCCCGACTCCGACAGCAGTTCTGACAGCAAGGACAAGGATAAGGATAAGGACAAAGACCAGCCGAAGCCCGCGGCCGCCCCAGCGCCGCCGCCGGCGGCGCCGCCCGCCAGCGCGCCGACTTCGCCAGACGCCAAGGCTCCGCCCACGCCGGAGGCCGCGAAAACGCCTGCGCCACCAGAGGCCCCGAAGGCGTCTGCCTCAGACGAGCCGATCGAGGATCCGAATCGGCCCCGGCTGCGGCGCGGGAAGCCGGACTCGAGTGCGCGCCACGAACCATTTGCGACGTTCGACCCTTTGACGGAGGCAGCACCGGCGGGCACAGCTTCCGGAACGTCTTCGGCCACAGGGAAGCCCGACGCGAAGGCGGGAAAGGATTCCGCCGCGGCTCCGCCGCAGATCATTTCCATCCCAGCGATTTCCGATACCGGCGGGCCTGATCCGCGTCCCTACACCTATGATATGAAGCCGGCGGAAGAAGCCAGCTATCGTAGCAAGATGGTTGATCTGGCCGCGACCGAGCTCCGCGCTCAGGCAAGCGCCGCGACCAAAGAGGCTGCGCCCACGCCCAAGAAGACATCCGCGCGCAAGTCCGCCAGCAAATCCACCGGCAAGTTGCCCCAGCCTGTCTTCGACGATGTGAGCTTGCGCATTTTTGATCTCTCGAGTTCGAACGAGCCGGTGCTGGTGCTCTCCGCGAAAACTCACCCGCCCGCTGCCGGCGCGGCCGAAAGCCCCGAAGAGCCAAAGGAGATCACGCTGATCGCCCGCACCAACCTCGAAGGCGAGCTGCGTAAACTATTTTTCTCGCAGACGGATTCGCGGCATCTCGACGTTTTTCCGCGCATGGAACTGATCGACGCGGTCGATGCCGATGGCGATGGCCGCGGCGAATTGCTGTTCCGGCGCACCTTCGACAGCGGCAGCGCCTACGCCATCTACCGCGTCACCGCCGACCGGCTTTGGCCGCTGTTTGAGGGAACGCCGTAATTCATTGAGACATTGAATCATTGAGGTATTGATTCATCGATTCAATGCCTCAATGATTCAATCCGTCACTTTCCATTTACAATGTTCCCCTCTCAGGAGTGAGATCATGCGCACTACCTCTCGCATTGCGATACTCGCTTGTCTCTCGGCGGGCTGGTGCTTTGCTCAAAATCAGGACTTCAGCAAAGTTCAAATCAAGGTCACGAAAGTCGCGGGCAATGTTTACATGCTGGCGGGGGCCGGAGGCAATATTGGCGCGTCTGTCGCCGCGGATGGCAAGGCTGTTTCCTACAAGTCGGGTGACGAGACCGTCAATGGAATTCTCTATACGCCCGCCGGCAAAGGGCCGTTTCCGGCGCTCATCGTGATTCACGAGTGGTGGGGATTGAACGACTGGGTGAAGCAGCAGGCCGAGAAGCTTGCCGGCCAGGGTTACGTCGCGCTGGCGGTCGATCTGTATCGCGGCAAAGTCGCCGACAATCCGGACCTGGCCCACGAACTGATGCGGGGCTTGCCCGAAGACCGGGCTACGCGTGATGTGCGCGCCGCCTACGACTTTTTGGCGTCGCAGGCGAACGTGAAAAAAGATCGGATCGGATCGATCGGCTGGTGCATGGGCGGGGGCTACTCGCTCGATACGGCGCTCGCCGAGCCGCAATTGGCGGCAACGGTCATCAACTATGGGCATCTCGCGACCGAACCGGCGGAACTGAAAAAAATCAACGCTCCGATTCTGGGACTTTTTGGCGGGCAGGATCGCGGCATCACTCCGGACGATGTGAAGAAGTTTCAGCAATCCATGGAAAAGCTGGGCAAGAAGATCGAGGTGAAGATCTATCCGGACGCGGGACACGCGTTTGAAAATCCCAACAATAAGCAGGGATACCGGGCTGAGGACGCGGCCGACGCGTGGCAGCGCACGGTCGATTTTCTGGCCGCGACACTGAAAAAGTGAAGCGGACGACTCGGATTTCTGGCGAGCGTCTTGTCCGTGAAACCATTTGCAGGGGGGACGCAAGGAATTTCCACTTGCCAGAAGGTACTACTCTGGTTACTATGCACGCATCTCTAAATTTTGGCGTTCAGTGTTGAGATTGAGTTAGTCGCTTGTTTATGAATATCGGCGAGACCATCCGCAATTTCCGGCTCCAACGAAGCATGTCACAGGGCGACATCGAAAAGCGCACTGGCCTGTTGCGCTGCTACCTGTCGCGAGTTGAGAACGGCCACACCATTCCTTCGCTGGACACGCTGGCCAAAATCGCTGGGGCGATGGATTTGGCGTTGTCGCAATTTTTTGCCGAGGGCAGCAGCAACGGTCATAAGGGATTGCCGCAGCTCTCCGACGATGAAGTTCGCTTCCTGAGCCAGATGCGGCGATATTCGGCGAATCTGAACGACAGCGACCGGAAGCTGGTGCTGGCGATGGTGAAGAAAATGGCGAGTTCGTCGAAGTAGCTCTCAGCTATCAGCTCTCAGCTGTCAGTTTTCAGCGCCCGCCAGTTCAGCCTCCCATACCTCCGACGGGTCAATGCCAGCGTAAAGCAAGAATTGACTGAGTGCTGACGGCTGAGAGCCGATAGCTGGTCTTACGGTACTTTCGTACTATCTCTTCCGTGTCCGGCGGGAACCTCGCCAACCTTGTGCTTTGAACGCTAAGCTGTTGGCTGGGGGATATTTGTGACCACTGATGAAGAACTGACTCTGCTCGATCAGCAACTGCGCCGGCTGAAGATCGAGTACGAGATATTCTTCAACAATCCGGCCAAACGGCCTCCCACCGACGTTGAATGGAAGGTGCTCTCGTTAATTCGCAAGTTCAGCGATAGCGGCGCGGTTGAGTTTTTCGCAGCGCTTCAAGTACAACGAGATGGCGCAGCGCTACGCGATTCAAAGCGACCTGTGGCGCAAGAAAATGCGGATTCGCGAAGAGGGCTACCGCCGGCCGCAGGATGCGCTGCTCTCGGTGCAGGGCGTGCGCGTTAACGAAGAGCGCGAAGTGAAGCATCGTCCAGTGTATGGCATCGGCCGCAAGGCCCAAACCGCGGGCGCCGAAACGCCGCCGGGGGTCGATCAGGGAGTGGACCAGCCTTTCTCGGTACAGTGCTCGGGCGCGGCGGCCGAGCGGGAGCAAGTCGAATCGCTCTACAATGCGCTGACCGAAGCCAAGCAAAAGTCGGGAGAAAAGGTTTCCGGCAACCTCGATTCTTTCGCGGCGTTCGTCCAGAAGAAGACCAGCGAGATTCGCAAGCAGCACCATTGCGATACGGTGGTGTACTCGGTCGAGATGCAGGACGGACACGTCAAGCTTAAGGCTAAGGCGAAGAGCTAGTACCCGGTGCCAGTTCCAGTTGCCAGCTAGTCTCAGTCTCGTCCAGTTCTCGTTCCAGTTCAGTTCTCAGTTCTCAGTTCTCAGTTCTCAGCTCACTCGTTCTCAGTTCTCACTTCCTATGATCTACGCCAATCTATTTGGTTGCCCGCTTCTGCGCGTATTTTCTGCAGGCCGGAATGGGCTCGCAGATCTCGGGCGTCGAAGACTGGGTACTGGGTACTGGCAACTGGGTACTGCCCCTAACTGCTAAAATCTCTCTTCTCCAATTTCTCATCCGCAACCGAGGGGCTCATGTCTAAAATCCAGCGCGCCATTCTCAGCGTCACCGACAAATCCGGACTGGTCGATTTTGCCCGCAAACTCGCCGCGTTGGGCGTGGAACTGGTTTCGACCGGAGGCACGGCCAAACTGCTGCGCGACTCCGGCATCGCGGTGAAAGATATTTCCGAGCTGACCGGGTTCCCTGAAATGCTGGATGGGCGCGTCAAGACGCTGCATCCGAAAGTTCACGGGGGCATTTTGCATCGGCGCGAACGACGCCGGCCATCGCGCGGCGGTCGCCGAGCATGGCATTCCGGCCATCGACATGGTGGTGGTCAACCTTTACGCCTTCGAGAAAACCGCCGCCAAGCCGGGCGTGCGCTTCGAGGAGCTGATTGAGAACATCGATATCGGCGGGCCTTCGATGATTCGTTCGGCGGCGAAAAATTTTCAGGATGTCGCAGTCGTCACCTCGCCCGCCGATTACGGCGCGATCGCCGAGGAGATGGCGCGCTCGGGCGGACGCGTCGTTGTCCAGGGAAACGAAGTGGCGGCTGGCGCAGAAGGCGTTTGCGACGACCGCAGCCTACGATTCCGCCATCGCCTCGACGCTGGAGCGGGTGGGCGGCGACTTCGAGCTGCATGCCGGCGGAAGGGCTTTCCGCAAAATCTGCGGCTGTCGTTTCAAAAAGTGATGGACCTGCGCTATGGAGAGAATCCGCATCAGAAAGCGGCGATGTATGCGGACGGCTCGGGCGCGGGCGTGGCGAACGCGCGCCAGGTGCAGGGCAAAGAGCTTTCCTATAACAACATTGTCGATCTGCAAGCCGCCTGGGATCTGGCGCAGGAGTTTGACGAGCCGGTGTGCGCCATTATCAAACACACAAATCCCTGCGGCACCGCGACCGGCAAGACGCTCGCCGAGGCTTACGTGCGGGCGCTGGAATGCGATCCGGTCTCGGCGTTTGGCGGCGTGATTGGAGTGAACCGCACGGTGGATGCGGCGGCCGCTCATCGAGATGGCCAAGCTCTTTCTGGAAGTGATCGCCGCTCCCGCATTCGATGAAGGCGCGAAAGCAGCTTTTGCCTCGAAGAAGAATCTGCGGCTGGTCGAAGTTCCTGCCGGACAGCAAGACTGGGTTCTGAAAAATATTTCTGGAGGCATGCTGGTTCAGGATTCCGACCTGCACAAGCTGGCCGAAGCCGATCTGAAAATTGTGACCAAGCGGCCGCCGACGCCGGAAGAAAAACGGGCGCTGCTTTTCGCCTGGAAAGTTTGCAAGCACGTGAAGTCGAACGCCATTCTCTATGCCCGCGATGGGCAAACGGTGGGCGTGGGCGCGGGACAGATGAGCCGCGTCGATTCGTGCAAGCTGGGCGCCATGAAGGCGCAGTTGCCGCTGAAGGGTACGGTGGCCGCCTCCGATGCTTTCTTTCCCTTCCCGGACGGCGTCGAGGAAATCGCCAAAGCGGGGGCTACCGCGATCATTCAGCCTGGAGGCTCGGTGCGCGACCAGGAGGTCATCGAAGCGGCTGACCGGCTTGGGCTGGCCATGATTTTTACCGGGGTGCGGCATTTCAGACATTAAGCGCCCCAGGTCTGCCGGTGGAGAGTCGGGCGTCCCCGCCCGACTGGACGGGCGGGACGCCCGTCCCTCCACATGAACCGCCCAAAGCCCCTGTACCTCCGGCTTCAGCCCTATCCTGCGCTTTCTCGCCGCCGGAAGGCCTGCCCAGGGTAGAATAAGGAAATCCGGATGGCCACGGATCAGCATCCAATGAACGTGTGGGCCGGAATTTGCAGGATGCAGGATTTTTCATGAAAAAACAGTTGTGGATTGTCAGTTTCGCTGTTACCGGCAGTTTTTTGCTTGCCCAGGGCTTACCGGCTGGCTTACCGGCTAAAGATCAGCCCGCTCGCGCCACGGATTCGCCGGTTGCTGCGGGCTCGCAGTCCGCCACCAAGGGCAAGACGCCGGACCGCGCCGCCGCCTACTACCACTTCGCCCTGGCGCACATGTACGAGGAACAAGTGGCGACGTACGGGCGCAGCGAGCTGGCGAACAAGGCCATCGAGGAATACCGCGCCGCTATTGATGCCGACCCGACCTCCGCGTACCTGACCTCCGGCCTGGCCGAGCTTTATGCCAAGACCGGCCGCATTCGCGACGCCGTGGTCGAGGCGCAGGACATCATCAAGCGCAATCCCAACAATCTGGAAGCGCGCCGCCTGCTCGGAAGAATCTATCTGCGCTCGCTCGGCGACATGCAGCCGGGCAGCGGTTCGGAGAGCGTGCTGAAACTGGCGATCGAGCAGTATGAGCAGATCGTCCGCCTGCAGCCCGACAGCATGGACGACCACCTGCTTCTTGGGCGGCTCTATCGCTTGAACAACGATCTGCAAAAAGCGGAGAACGAATTCAAAACCGCAGTCAAGCTCCAGCCGGATTCCGAAGAGGCGATCACGACCCTGGCCTATCTCTACAACGAACTGGGCGACACGGCTCGCGCCGCTCAGGTGCTCAGTTCGGTGCCGAACGTGGAGCGCTCGGCTAAGCTCTATTCGGCGCTCGGTTACACCTATGAACAGCAAAAGCAGTATAAGGACGCCGTCGAGGCGTATCGGCACGCGATTGAACTGGACCGCGACAATCTGGACGCCATTCGCGGCCTGGCGCAGAACCTGCTGAACGATGGCCAGGCCGATGCCGCTCTGGAACAATACAAAGTGATCGCGGACGCGAATCCGGAAGATGCGCAAACCTACGTTCGCATCGCGGAAATCTACCGCAAGCAGGGCAAGTTCGATCTGGCGCTCGACAACCTGAAAAAAGCCGAGTCCATGGTGCAGGACTCGGTCGAAGTTCCCTACAACATCGCCGCCATCTACCAGGCGCAGGGGCGTTACGACGAAGCGATTCCGATCATGCGCGACCTGCTGAAGAAATCGGAGAAGCCCGACGGCAAGTACTCGAACGGGGAGAGAAGCAATCGGGCGGTGTTTCTGGAGCGGCTGGGCACGATCTACCGCGACCAGGGGAACAATGCGGCCGCCAACGAGACCTTCCGCCAGATCGTCGCTCTGGGCGGCGATGAGAACATTGAGCGCGGCTATCAGCAGATCATCGATACCTGGCGCGAAGCCAAGGAATGGCAGAAGGCCACCGACGTGGCCAAAGAGGCGGTGCAGAAGCTGCCCACGAGCCGCGATCTGAAAATGGTGCTGGCGGCGCAGCAGGCCGATATGGGCGAGCCCGACAAGGCGCTCAAAGACGTCCGCGCGATGTTGAAGGGCGACGCCAACTCCAACTCTGACGACCGCCAGGTTTATATCACCCTCGCGCAGATGAACACGCGGCTGCGCCGTTTCAGCGATGCCGAGCAGGCGCTCGACAAGGCCGAACAGCTGTCCACCAAGACGGACGACAAGGAGTATGTCTGGTTTCTCCGGGGCTCCACGTTTGAGCGGGAGAAGCGCTACACGGAAGCGGAAGAGCAGTTCAAGAAGGTGCTGGCGAGCGATCCGGATCATGCTTCGGCGCTGAATTATCTGGGCTACATGCTGGCCGACCAGAACCTGAAGCTCGATGAAGCGCTCGCCTACATCAAGCGCGCCGTGGATCTCGATCCCGCCAACGGCGCCTATCTCGATTCCCTGGGCTGGGCTTACTTCCGCCTGGGAAAATATGAATTGGCGGAAGACAACCTGCTGAAGGCTTCGCAGAAAATCAATACCGATCCCACCGTCCACGACCACCTGGGCGATCTGTACCAGAAAACCGGACGCCTGAAGCTGGCCGCGACCAACTGGGAGCGCGCGCTCACCGAGTGGAACCGCACCATTGCCGCGGAGGTCGATCCGGCGGACGCGGCGCGAGTGCAGAAGAAGCTCGATTCCGCGAAGATGAAGCTGGCCAAGGAAGAGGACACGAAGCAGTAGGATGGGTTGTAGCCTTTTCCCGTAGAGACGCGGCTTGCCCCGTCTCCTAGGGTGAGATTTCTCAGATGGCACGCGGCTGGGAGAGTAAGTCGGTAGAACAGCAACAAGAGGAAATGTCAGCGCAGCGGAAAACCACCCGAGAGAAAACCGTCCGTGCGCCGCTCTCGCCCGCCGCGCAGCAACGCAACCGGAAACGCGACGGGCCTGCTTCTTTCCCGGGAGCGCCTCACGCAACAACTGCAGGCCGCCACCAACCCTCGTCACCGCCAGATGCTGGAGCAGTCGGTCGCGGAATTGGATCGTCAACTATCTTCTTTTGAAGAGGATGCGGACTCGACGGCGCGAAAGTGAGCGGCCCGATCGCATACCTCCTATAAGGAAAACCACGGTCCTGTTCGCTGCCACCTGACGTATAATCGATGAATTGATGAAAGCCTACGTCTACGTTTCATTGAAGAAGAGCGTTCTGGATCCGCAGGGTAAGACCATCCACGGCGCTCTTGCGAAAATCGGCTACAAGAGTTTGCAAGATGTACGGCAAGGAAAGTACTTCGAAATTACTCTCAACGGCAGCATCTCAAGGATGAGGCGCAAGCCGAAGTGGAGCGGATGGCGCGCGAAGTTCTAACGAACCCGGTCATTGAAGAGTTTCGTTTCTCCCTCGAAGACTAGCAGGTTGTAGAGACGGGGCTGGCCCCGTCTCCTGTTGGACGCAGCGGGAGACGCGGCAAGCCGCGTCTCTACGCGAACCATTACCGGGTCCCCCACCGATACACTCATCAAGGAGCCAATTAGCCAATGTGCGGAATTGTGGGATACGTGGGTAAGAAGCAGGTCGTCCCCGTCATCATTGAGGGCCTGCGAAAACTGGAGTATCGCGGCTACGACTCGGCAGGAATCGCGGTAGCCGGAGGCGCCGAAGGCTTGCAGATCCGCCGCGCCGAAGGCAAGCTGCGCAATCTGGAAGAAGCGATCCGCCTCAAGCCGCTCGACGGCACCTACGGCATCGGACACACCCGCTGGGCCACCCATGGCCGCCCCACCGAAGAAAACGCCCATCCCCATCGCGACTGCACCGGCACAATCGTGGTCGTGCACAACGGCATTGTCGAGAACTATCTCTCGCTCAAGAAGAAGCTGATCGCCGAAGGCCACAAGTTCACCACCGAAACCGACACGGAAATCATCGCGCACCTGATTGAGAAGCACTACCTGCAAGCTGGAAACGGTCAGCGCCCATCCTTGGAAGAAGCCGTGCGCCAAGCGGTCAAGGAACTCACCGGCGTGTTCGCGCTGGTGGTGATCGCGGCTGACGAACCGAACAAGATCGTCGCGGCGCGCAATGGACCGCCGGTCGTCATCGGCCTCGGCAAGGACGAATACTTTGTCGCTAGCGACGTGCCCGCGCTCCTCGATCACACCCGCGATCTTTTCTTTCTGGCCGATGGCGACCTGGCCGTGATCACCGCGGACGGCGTGCGGGTAACCGATTTCGACGGCCATCCGCTGGAGCGCAAAGCGCAGCGCATCACCTGGGATCCGATTATGGCGGAGAAGGGCGGCTTCAAGCACTTCATGCTCAAGGAAATTTATGAGCAGCCGCGCACCGTCCGCGACACCACGCTCGGCCGCGTCTCGCAGGACACCGGCGCCATCTTCCTCAACGAGATGCACGTCAGCGAAGCCGAGTTCAAAGCGCTGAAGAAAATCAATATCGCCGCCTGCGGCACCAGTTGGCATGCCGGACTGGCGGGCAAGTTCATGATCGAAAACTTTGCCCGCGTGCCGGTCGAAGTCGATTACGCCAGCGAATGGCGCTATCGCGACCCAATCATCGGGCCCGACACCATGACACTCTTGATTTCGCAGTCTGGCGAAACCGCCGATACCATCGCGGCCCAGCGTGAAGCCAAGGCCAAGGGGTCGAAGACGCTGGCCATCTGCAACGTGGTCGGCTCCATGATCACGCGCGAAGCCGCAGGAACCATTTACACCCATGCCGGCCCGGAAATTGGCGTGGCTTCGACCAAGGCGTTTACCGGACAACTTACTGCTCTTTACTTATTCGCCTTGTATCTGGCGCAGGTGCGGGGCGCCATGACCCGCGAACAGGCCAAGGCCGCCGTGCAAGAACTGATGCGCATCCCCGGCAAGCTGGAACAGATTCTCACGCACGATGAGGCTTGCGACGAGCTGGCGAAAACTTATATCCGCGCCCAGGACTTCCTTTTCCTCGGACGCGGCATTCACTATCCCATCGCGCTCGAAGGCGCGCTCAAGCTCAAGGAAATTTCCTACATTCACGCCGAAGGTTATCCGGCGGGCGAGATGAAGCACGGCCCCAATGCGCTGATTGACGAGAATCTGCCCGTGGTAATCATCGCCACGCGCGACGTGACGAGCGCGCAGTCGATGGTTCGTTACGAAAAAACCATGTCGAACCTGAAAGAAGTAAAAGCGCGTTCCGGCATCGTGATCGCGCTCGCCACCGAAGGCGACAAAGAAATCGCCGAGGAAGCCGATCACGTCCTCTTCGTTCCGCCGGCGCCGGAAGAGCTGTCGGCCGATCTCTGGAGATCGTCCCGCTGCAACTGCTGGCCTATCACATCGCCGTGCGCCGAGGCTGCGACGTAGATCAGCCGCGAAACCTGGCGAAGTCGGTGACGGTGGAGTAAGAGGCTGTCAGCTATCAGCTGTCAGAAAGGCCCAGCCCCGCCAGGGGCGAACCAGCTTAGCCCAGCGCTTCAGCGCTGGGAAATATGGGAAAAATATTTCAAGTCCCGGAGGGACGGCCCTGTCCGCATACAGAAAGGGCGCGGCGGAATGCCGTTTCAAGCGGTCCCAGATTTTTTCAGCAGCGCCGCATGGCTGCGGCGAATTACGGGACGACCGGTCACTTCCAGACCGGCCGCGGCGGCGTCCTGCAGTTCGGCTTCGAACGCGGCCTCTTTCACGTGCCCGGAGGGTTCTGCCAGCAGGAGCGTTGCGCCGGGTTTCATGGCTTCCGCGACTTCGGCGAAGAAGCGGCTCGTGCTGGGCATTTCATGCACCACCGCCATCGCGAGCGCGAAATCGACTTTGCCATGCAGATCCTGCAAACCCAGCGACTCGGACGACGCCAGGCGCACATCGGTCCGTTCGAGCAGTCCGGCTTTCGCCAGCCGGCGTTTCAATCCCGCAATCATGCGGGGCTGAACATCGACCGCGACCACTCGGCCGCTTGCGCCTGCCTGGCGAGCCATTTCCAGCGTGAAGAATCCCATGCCCGGGCCGGGTTCGAGGACTGTCATTCCCTCCCGGACATAAGGTTTGACGATCGCAACCGGGTCCTGTAACAGGCGGCGCAACGGACTGGCCAGTACATAGCCAAGCCACCACGGGCAAATGCGGTGTCCCATGTTTTCCTCCTCGAAAGTCAGCTTAACAAGAAGTGCAAGTTCGCGCGAATCGACGCGTACGGCGAACAGCTCCGGCGCGCAGGCAGAACGCCGCCTGACCTCGTAGAATGATGTTTCTCTGATTTCCATCAAGGAGGCCACGATGTACGTTGCAGACAACAAGCGTTACGACGCTATGCAGTATCGCCGCTCGGGACGCAGCGGCATTCAACTTCCCGCCGTCTCGCTCGGACTGTGGCACAACTTCGGCGGCGTGGACAACTTCGAGAATTCTCGCGCCATGCTGCGCCGCGCCTTCGATCTCGGCATCACGCATTTCGATCTCGCCAATAATTACGGCCCTCCGTATGGATCGGCGGAAGAAACTTTCGGCCAGATCATGAAGAAAGATTTTCTTCCCTACCGCGACGAGCTGATCATCTCGACCAAAGCTGGCTGGGATATGTGGCCCGGGCCCTACGGCGATCTGGGCTCGCGCAAATATATGCTGGCCAGCCTCGACCAGAGCCTGAAGCGTATGGGGCTTGAGTATGTCGACATCTTCTACCATCATCGGCCCGATCCCGATACGCCGATGGAAGAATCGCTCGGAGCGCTCGACACGGCGGTGCGCTCGGGCCGCGCGCTCTACGCGGGCATTTCGGCCTACAACGCCGAGCAAACAGCCAGGGCGGTAAAGATTTTGCGCGATCTCGGAACGCCCTGCCTGATTCATCAGCCGAAGTATTCGATGTTCGTGCGCGATCCCGAGCGGGGATTGCTCGACGTGCTGGAGAAAGAAGGCGTGGGATCGATCGTCTTCAGCCCGCTGGCGCAGGGAGTGCTGTCGGATCGCTATCTGCATGGAATTCCCAGCGACTCGCGGGCCGCGCGCGATTTCTTTCTGAAGAAAAAGGACGTTGGAGAAGACAAGCTCGCCAAAGTCCGCGCACTCAATGAAATCGCCAGGCAACGAGGGCAGACGCTGGCGGAGATGGCGGTGGCGTGGGTGCTGCGCGATCCGCGCGTGACCAGCGCGCTGGTTGGCACGAGCAAAGTGTCGCAGGTGGACGACAACGTGGCCGCACTGAAGAACCTGAAATTCTCAGCCGAGGAGTTGCGCAAGATCGACGGCGTTCTCGCAGGGTAAGCAAGCGGCGTGAAGTACCGGCCGTGGAGCAGCGCGCTCCCTGCCGGACGTTTCCACTTCGCCGGCCTGCTGCGCCGGCAAGATCAGGAAACGCGTTCGAGCGCAGTGGCGAAAGCATCGAGCGACAGCGAACGCAGCAGGTTGCGGCGCAGGCCGCGCTCGACTTCTCCGAGACCGTCGGCGGCGCGCTGCAGCCAGGCGAAGTCGGCGGCTTCGGACATCTTCTTGAGTTCGCCCAGAATATCCGTATTGCGGACCAGTTGCTCCGCGCCCGATTGCAGGAACATCAGGTCTTCGAGCAACGCGTAGAGGGTGCGGAGAAGGTTGCCGATTTTCTCGCGGCCTTCGGCGCCGGAGCGGTAGCTCTCGGTAACCTTGAATAACTCGGTGTGGCCGCCCTCGTTGCCGCCGAGCGCGGACTTGAGCATGATGAGGGCGTGGTTGCGCGCGGCGACGTAGCTTTCGATATCGAAGGACAAGGCGCGACCGATGGCGCCTTCGCTGAGGCGGGCGACCAGCGCGCGCTGCCGGGCATTCCACTGGGGACGAAGCTGGGCGAGCCGGCTCTCGATCTCGGTGACAGCGAGCGCTCCGAGGTTGAAGGTCATGGAGCGGGAGCGAATGGTGGGCAGCAATTCGCCCGCGTTTTCGGTGAGCAGAAAAATGGTGGCGAACTCGGGCGGCTCTTCCAGAACTTTGAGGAGTGAGTTGGCAGCCTCTTTCATGAAGGCCGAACTGGTGAAGATGTAAACGCGTTCGCGGGCTTCCGCGGGGCGATAGTAGATGGTCTCGATGACGTGGCGAACCTGATCGACCTTGATCATCATTTGCGGAGGATCGGGCGGGATGATGAGCACGTCGGGGTGGGTCTGGACGAAGAGCCGGGTTTCTTTCTTGTCAGTGTCGCGCAGATTTTCGCGAGCTTCGACGGCTTCGGCGAAGCGGGCGTCGAGGTCTTCGGATTGCGCGATGCGAGTGCAGTTCGAGCAGCGTCCGCAGAAATCGGGGAAGCCGCCGTCAGTTGAGGGCTGCTCGAGGCAGTTCATGGCGCGGGCGAGCATCAGAGCGAGCGTGTACTTGCCCGATCCGTGCGCGCCGGAAAGAATGACGGCGTGCGGAAAGCGCTTGCGCGCCAGCATCTCGCGCAGGCGATGGATGGTTTCCGGATTGCCGGCGAAATCGGAAAAGGGCATAGCGGTGATTTTGTAATTTGGTAATCGGGTAATTTTGTAATTTGAAACCAGCCTCGAGAGCCGGGTTCAAATTACCAAATTACAAATTTACACAATTACCAAATTCCCCTAGATCTTCAGTTTCTTCCGCACCAACTCCATGATAACCGCATGCGTTTCGCCGGGCGTGCCGCGGGCGTTTATGACGTGCACGCGCTGCGGATCGCGGGCCGCGATCGCCAGATAGGCTTGGCGGACGCGTCCGAAAAAGGCCCGGCTTTCCTGCTCAAAACGGTTCTCGTCTCTTTCCGAGCCTTTTTGTGACGCACCACCTTTGTGTTGTCGATTGCGGCGCCGGGCGCGCTCGACGCTGAACGCCACCTCGTGATCGAGCAGGATGGTCAGGTCGGGTTGCAGGTTGCCGCAGAGAATTTCGTGCATTTGCAGCACGGCCTTCGCGCCCAGCTTGCGGCCTCCGCCCTGGTAAGCCTCGGTCGAATCGGTGAAGCGATCGCAGAGCACGATGCGTCCTTCGGCGAGCGCGGGCAGAATGACCTCGTGAATATGCTGGGCGCGGGAAGCGAACATGAGCGCCATTTCCGTGAGCGGAGAAAGGCCCGCGGTGGCGGAGTGCAGCAGCACTTCGCGAATCTTTTCACCCGCGGTGGTGCCGCCGGGTTCGCGGGTGACGGTGACGGAGAGGCCGTGGGCGCGCAGGGAGCGCGCCAGCTTCTCGAGTTGCGTGCTCTTGCCGCTGCCATCGAGACCTTCGAACGTGATAAATTTTCCGCGTGCGGCCACGTCGGAAATGATAGCAGGCGCGGAAGAGGCAATGAGGAGGAGTAATGTGTTCTTGCCAGCGGCGAGCCGTGGTTGTCGAATCAGCGCCGGCTGATATATTACGTACGGTTCTATTTGCATAGCTGTGGCGAATCGCAGATCTGGAGGGGAAATGGGCTCGCGTTGGGGGTTCAGGAAACTTGTTTGTCTCGCAATTTTTCTGTTGTCGTCGTTTTCAGTTTTTGGAGCGAATGGTCCGGCAGTCGCACTTTCTGTGGATGCGTCGGACGCGCCGCGCAAGATCTTCCACGCGCAATTGCGCATTCCGGCCAAGCCGGGGACGCTCACGCTCTACTATCCAAAGTGGATTCCCGGCGAGCACGGGCCGACGGGGCCGATCACGGATTTGACCGGCCTGAAATTTACGGCGAGCGGAAAGACGCTGAAATGGCGGCGCGATCTGCTCGACGGTTTCACGTTTCACGTGGAGGTTCCGGCGGGCGAGAACGAAGTCATCGCGAATCTCGACTACGCTTCGCCCGCGGCGGTTGAGCCTGGATACAGCTCCGGAATGGCGGCGACGGAAAAGTTGTACATCGTCAACTGGAACACGCTGTTGCTCTATCCTGCCGGCTATGGTTCCGATCAACTTACGTATAGCGCGAGCTTGCGGCTGCCCGCGGGATGGAAGTTTGGGACCTCGCTGCATGTTTCCAGTCAGGTGGGCAGCGACATTCATTTTGCGCCCGTTTCGCTGACCATGCTGGTGGATGGTCCGGTAATCGCGGGCGAGTATTTGAAGGTGGTGCCGCTGACGCCGCCCGGCGAAGATCCTCCCGCGGAACTTGATCTTGCGGCCGACAGCGCCGCCGCGCTCGAGGCTCCGGAAGAAGTCTGGGAACATTACCGGAACCTGGTGAAGCAAGCGGGAATTCTGTTTGGCGCGCGGCACTACACCGATTACCACTTTCTGCTGACCCTGAGCGATCACGTCGCGCATTTCGGATTGGAGCATCACGAATCGAATGACAGCCGGGCCGAGGAGCGATGGTTGGTGGAAGAAGACGGGCGAAAACTGATAGCTGGTCTTCTGCCGCACGAGTACGTGCATTCGTGGAACGGGAAGTACCGGCGACCGGCGGATCTGGCGACGCCCGATTATGAACAGCCGATGCAGACCGACTTGCTGTGGGTGTATGAAGGCCTGACCTCATACCTGGGAGACGTGCTCACGGCGCGCAGCGGCGAGCTCACGCCCGCGCTGGCTCGCGATGGCGCTGGCGCAGATGGCAGCGGATCTGGATCATCGTTCGGGACGCGATCTGGCGCGATTTGCAGGATACGGCGGATGGCGTTCCCACCATGCAGAAGCGCTCCCAAGGCCTGGGAAGATTATCGCCGGCCGGTCGATTATTACGACGAGGACGTGCTCAACTGGCTGTGGGCGGACGTGATCATCCGGCAGCAAACGAAGGGCGCGAAATCCCTGGACGATTTCTGCAAACTGTTTCATGGCGCGCCCAGCGGTCCGCCCATGGTGAAGACCTACACCTTCGACGACGTGGTGAACGCGCTGAACCAGGTCGTAGCCTACGACTGGCGCGGATTCTGGACGGAGCGGCTGTCCAACCATGGTCCGGGCGCGCCGCTCGCCGGAATCGAAGGAAGCGGATGGAAACTGGTGTACGACGAGAACCCTTCGGAACTGGATCGCGCCCAGGATCGCGACGGAGACCGCAAGGGAGGAGCGTCAATGCGCATTACTCGGTGGGACTCGTGGCCGGGAGCGATGGCGTGATTCAAGATACGGTCGAGGGCATGGTTGCCGCCAAGGCCGGGATCGGGCCGGGGATGAAGATTGTCGCGGTGAACGGCCGCAGGTTTTCGCCCGATGTCTGGCGCGACGCCATGCAAGCCGCCAAGACCAGCCCGTCGCCGATCGAGCTGATCGTCGAGAACACAGATTATTTCCGGGTCGTGAAACTGGATTATCACGGTGGCGAGAAGTATCCACACCTGGTGCGGGACGAGTCGAAGCCGGATCTGCTGACGGAGATTTATCGGGCGAAATAAGGCAGGGGCAATTGTCTTCGCTGTCAGAGACGGGGCTTGCCCCGTCTACACTTTGTGCGCGGTGAGCGAGACGCGGCAAGCCGCGTCGCTACGGTCGAGAAGATTTTCTCTACGCTCTGCTAGCCTTCCGACGATCGCTGCCATCGGTTCTTCGTCGCCAGAAATTTCTTCGGGAGCGGGGTCCAGCATAAAGCCCAAAACTTCCTGCGGAATCGGCGCGCTCCACACCGGCGAAAACGACTGGCGATGCAGCGGCGAGGGGCCGTGCTCGCGCAAGGCCGCGAGGTGGCGCGGCGTGCAGTATCCCTTGTTCGAGGCCAGGCCGTACATGGGAAAGACCGGGTCCCAGGCGGAGATCATGCGGTCGCGCTCGACCTTCGCGAGGATGGAGGCGGCGGCGATGGAGACAGAGAGCGCGTCGCCATGAATGATGGGTTGTTGGGGAAGCTCGCAATCGAGTCTGACGGCATCGACCAGAAGATGGCTCGCCGCCGGCGCCAGTTGCTCGACCGCATGCAGCATGGCGAGGCGCGAGGCCTGGTAAATGTTGATTTGATCGATGCGGGCGGAATCCACGGCGGCGATGGCCCAGGCGATGGAATGCCGGCGAATCAGGAGCGCGAGTTCTTCGCGGCGTTCGGCGGGAAGCAGTTTGGAATCGCGCAGGCCGCGAATGCGGTGTCGAGGGTCGAGAATGACGGCGGCGGCTACGACCGGGCCGAACAGCGATCCGCGGCCGACTTCATCGACTCCGGCAACGTGTTCGGCGCCTGCGGCCCACGCCCGCTTTTCAAAATTAAGCGTGCAGCGCAGTTTCTTCAGGAAGCGCAACTTGGCGGCAGAGGCAGAAATCTCACCTGCGTTCGGAGTTTTTGATTTGGACGACTTGGAGCGGGAGTTGGACACGGAAGCTTAATCAGCATCTTCGCCGAAGAACCCGCCCGAAGCAAGAGCGGACTAGCGCCGTGATCGTGCGTTAACGCAGACGGTGGAGGAACGGGCGTCTCGCGAGCCTGCCCTGAGCGAAGTCGAAGGGTTCAGCCGGGCGGGGACGCCCGGCCCTCCACCTGCCCGCGGCTTACTGTTGTTCGACTTCTTTCAGTCTAGCGGCCTTGCCCTTGAGTCCGCGCAGGTAGTAGAGCTTGGCGCGGCGGACTTTGGCGGAACGGATGACGTCAATCTTGTCGATGACCTTGGAGTCGAGGGGAAAGATACGCTCCACGCCCTGGCCGAAACTGATCTTGCGGACCGTAAAGCTGGGTTGGGCGCCGCGCTTCCGGGCAATGACAACGCCTTCGAACGCCTGCAAGCGCTCTTTTTCGCCTTCTCTGATCTTGACCAGCACCTTGATGGTATCGCCGGGACCAAACTTCGGGAGGTCAGTGCGGCGCGATTTCGCCAATAGCTTTTCGATAATCGGATTGCGCATAATGTTTCCTTCCTAACTCTTTCCGTTCCTCTGGGCCAGCTTGATCTGGGCCAGCAATTCCTTGTCTTCCGCCGTCAACGCCACCCGCTCCAGTAAATCGGGACGGTTGCGCAGCGTTTTTTCCAAAGCCGTTTTGCGGCGCCAGCTGCGAATCTGGTCGTGGTTGCCGTTCATCAGCACTTCCGGCACCGCCATGCCGCGAAAATCCGCGGGCCGCGTGTAATGCGGATAGTCGAGCAATCCGCCGGAAACGCAGGTGGAACTCGGGCCGTCGCCGGCCAACTCCGCCGCTTCGGTAAGCGGCTCGGTGCGCGTTTCGGTGAACGACTCCTGGCGCGTCGAATTCTGGTTGCCTACCGCGCCCGGGATCAGCCGCGTGACCGTGTCCACAATCACCGCCGCTCCCAGTTCGCCACCGCTCAGCACATAGTCGCCGATCGAAACTTCGCGATCCGCCAGGTGCTCGCTGATGCGTTCGTCCACGCCTTCGTAGCGTCCGCAGATGAGGACGATCCGGTCGAGCGCGGAAAGTTCCGCCGCCAGCGACTGGTCGAGCCTGCGACCCTGCGCGGAAAGCAGAATCACCGACTGCTTCGCGCCTGGGCCTAAGCGGACTTCGCGCGGCTCCACGTCGCCGAACGACTCCAAACATTCAAAGATCGGTTCCGGCTTCAGGACCATGCCCTCGCCGCCGCCGAACGGGCGGTCATCCACGGTGCGGTGCTTGTCTTTCGTGAACGCCCGCAAATCGTGAATGTCGATTTCCACCAGGCCCGTTTCCCGCGCCCGGCGGACAATTCCATAATCCAGTGGTCCGCGAAAGAAGTCGGGAAAGATCGTGAGAATGTCGATCTTCATTTAGACCAGTTGCCGGTTGCCAGTTGCCAGTTGCCAGTGGAACCCTTTGTTCAATGAACACGAGTTCGTCGATACTTCTGACAACTGGCAACTGGCTCACTGGCTACTGTTCTTGGCGCGTTCACTTCCAGCAAACCTTCCGGCAACTTCATCCGGACCTGCTTCCGCTCCAGATCCAGCTTCTCCAGGTACGCCTCGGCGAAGGGAATCTCGTAGGGCAGCTTCGCACGCTTCCGCTCTTTACCCCGCTGCTTTTTATCGCGGACCACCAGCAACGGCGCTTCTCCGGCGCCGAACTGCACGTCTTCGATCTCGCCGATCTCGCGCTGGCCATCGAATACTGTGCAACCGATCAAGTCGCTCAGATAGGTCCAGCCCGGCTCCAATTCGGCGCGTTCACTGCGCGGAAGCTGAAGTTCGGCTCCCAGCAGCGGCTCGGCATCGGAAATCGTCTCGATGCCCTGAAACTTCAGCACCAGAAAACTCTTATGCGGCCACAGATCCTCGACCGTTACTTCGCGGCGCTGGCCGTCTTTCGCCAGCGCCCACAGCCGCATGTCTTGCCGGAAGCGGTCCGGAACACCGGTGTGCAATTCGACCGCTACTTCTCCGCGGCGTCCCTGCGTCTTGATGACGACCGCCAGGGTAATCCATTCGCCGCTTGCGCCCGATGCCGCGATTCGATGTTCTCCTACTCAGCTCTGCTACTCAATGATCTCGAGCGCGTAGCGCTTGTTCAGCTTCGACCCGGCTGCGCTCAGCAGGTTGCGCAAGGCGCGGGCGACGCGGCCCGAGCGTCCAATGATTTTGCCCAGGTCGGCCTCGGCCACTTCGAGTTCGATGACGGTTTCGTCTCCGTCTTCGTACTCTTCGATAAAAACCTCGCCCTTGGCATCGACGATCGCCTTGGCGATGTATTCAATCATGGCGCACGGGCTGACGCTGGGCTCGATCATTGACTTTGCTCCTGAACTCGGCTCCTGAATTGGCGAGTGTAAAGGACGACTAGACGGCCGGAGCGGCGGCTGCAGCCGGCGCGGGGAGAGCAAGCAGCTTCCTGACCCGGTCCGAGAGTTGGGCGCCTTTCGAAACCCAGTGCTCAATGCGCTCGCGTTTCAGGTCAAAAGTGGCCGGATTGGTGCGCGGATTGTACGTGCCCACCACTTCCACCGGGCGGCCATTGCGAGCCCGCTCCTTCTCAATCACCACTACTCGGTAATACGGTTGTTTGCGCGCACCAAAGCGCGCCAGTCGGATCATTAACACAGACTTCAGTATCCTTTGCCCGGAAGAGTCCGGCGAAGTAAAGACAAACCATTATTATGCCGGAGCTTAGCGGTTTTCGCAATGGGCCGTATCGGGCATGCTAAATGCAATCCGGAGGGAAGGCCATCGAGACCCGTAGGATTTAACTCGACCGAGGACCGGATGGTAAAGAAGTGCTGGCGGAAAACCAAGCCGGAGAAGGGGACATTTCTATTGTGGACAAGAAGGGGGACATTTCTGTTGTGGTAGGAGAAGACACCGCACAAAGCATTGTCATCCCCTGCCCGCTGTGATACCGTAACCCTCAGTTCACACCTCTGGACCCTCAATCACAGGCTTGAGTGTTGTGGCATATTCTGCCCGCTCGGCGCGCAGGTGGTGCAATTTGAAAGACGCACTCGACTCCATACCAACCGAACAATCCGCGGATCAGGAAAGCTTTGCGAATCGCAAACTGATCCGCCCAACCCTCAATCGCGCCGAGCACGCGCACAATAATCACGGCCCCAACCACGTACCCACCGAACGCAGAGACCGGGACCGGGACAGAGATCGCGACCGAGATAGAGACCGTTCCAGCGCTCCGGCCAAGAGGGCCGCGCCCAGCGAGCAGACCAACGCCGAAAATTTCTATTATCAGAAGCAGATGCAGTCCAAGACGCCCATGGTCATCGTGTTGCGCGACGGCGAGGAAGTCCACGGCTATATCGAGTGGTACGACAAGCATTGCATCAAGCTGAACCGCAGCGGCTCCGCCAACCTGATGATCTACAAGCCCGCTATCAAGTACATGTTCAAGGAAGGCGAGATCGGGAAGAAATAGCTGTCAGCTATCAGCTATCAGCCGTCAGTTTTCGCGAGCGATCCAAATTCAAACTGATCGCTGATGGCTGAAAGCTCACGCTCCCTACCGGGCGATCACTTTCCGGTGGGGTTTGCCTCCAATTGATCCAGTTGACGACTTAGCAACACGAGGTCGTCGTTCAACAGCGCCGGCCCGGAAAGATCGATGCCCAGGAACCGCTTGAGCAATTCCGCGGGCGGTTGGTTGAACCCATTCTTGAGCAGGGCGATGTAGCGCGGCACAAACCACTCGCGCCGGGTCGTGTAGAGATCGTAGTACTTCAGCGCCAGCAAGCCGCCGTAGACATAGTTCACATCGTAGAGCGGATCCTCATACATCAGGGAGACCGTCGCCCAACGAGTGCGCAACTCGGGCGTTGAGGCAGGGAACTGCGAAAACTGGCCATCGATCCCCAGCGTTAGACTTGTCCAGATCGTCGGCGTTCCGGACCGTGCCGCCGGCCACACCGTCGTAGATCGCCTGCTCCAGCAACGCATCCTGCGCGCCGTAGAACGCGTCCAGACCCTTGATACTCATCCAGCGCTCGCGATAGTAACGCTTCAGTTCCGGCAGTGCTGGCATGCTCCGCCATATAGTCAGCCAGGAGCAACTCGTTGAACTGCCGCGAATGACTCAAAGAAAAAATTCGGGCCGTTCTCGTAAGACGGCGGCACGCCATTTTCACTCATAAGCTGGCGATGGACTGCATGTCCGCCTTCGTGCGCAATGACCGAGAGGTCCTTGAAGGTTCCGTCATAGCGGCCGAAAAACAAAATGCTCGCGCTCCCCGGGAGTCCGATGGAAAACCCTCCACCGTAGCGGTTGGGCGCACCTCCCGGCAAAATGTCGGCGCGTCCGTTGGCGGGATCGAGCAAGGCATCAAATGCGGTTTGATATTCCCCGCCAAGCCTTGACAAACGCTTCATGGAAGATACTGCGTGCTTCTGCCAGCGAAGTTATAGGCAGGGTAAAACCCGGCACCGGAGCCGACATGTCCCACTGCATGCGCCGGCTGATGATAGCCCCGTTCGATGTCCTGCGAGCGAATCTTCTCGTAGCGCTTGGCGATGTCGCCGTGTTGCGCCATGGCAGCGAGCAGACTGCGTGTTTCCTCCGGTTTGAAATAGAGGCTGTCGTATTTGCGCGCAGGCGCATCCGCATAATGATGCGTTTTCGCGAGCAGGTTCTGCGCCTGGACGGTGTGAATCAGCGCGAACGCGAGCAGATCCCGTTGACTGGCGAATCCCGCATACCGGCGCTTGAATCCTTCTTCGCGCACCCGCCCGTCCGGGTCCGCGGCTATGAGGTTTCGCTGGCGGACCACGTCGAGCGGGCCCGAGGCTGTTTTCACCGTCCCGAACGAAATGCCCGCCACGACCTGTTCGTACAGATCGTATTGCCAGTCGCCAATTTGCGGTTGAAACTGGTCGAGCAACGACTGCTCGGATTCGGGCAGCAGATGCGGACTGCCGCGGCGAATGCCGGAGAGCGCGAAGCGATATTCCGCCAGCGCCGGTTCTTCGTGCAAGAACGCTTGCAGACGATCCTCGGGGATGGCGAGAATCTCTGGATCGAGAAATGCAGTTTTGGCGTCCACTTCGGATTCCAGCGCCTGGTCGTCATCGCACGCGGCGTCTTTCCGATTGAGCGAGCAGCGCAGGTGCAGGTAGCCTTCGTGTTTGGCGAAAAGCTTCTGAACGGTGTCATGCTGCCGCAAAGCGCCAAGCAATTGATGCGCGGAATTCGACTTGCCCTTTGAACCGGCCCATCTCAGCGATCGCCGCATTCAAGTCGGCGCGCGCCGCAACTTCTTCCGCAGGAGTTTTGAAGTAGTAGCGCGGCAGATCGGCGGATAAGGCGGAGGACGGATGTAGATGGCGCCTTGCGCCGCAACGCTCACGCTCGCCGCGACCACAAACACCAAGGGCGCCCAGCATACTCGGCTGCCTCATGCTTCACCTCAAGCTCTGCAGTGATAGACGGCTGGACCTACAACTTCGGCAGCACGATCCCCTTCTGCGCCTGGTATTTTCCCTTGCGATCTTTGTAGCTGACCTCGCAAACTTCGTCCGACTGGAAGAAGAGAATCTGGCACAGTCCTTCATTGGCGTAGATTTTCGCCGGCAGCGGCGTGGTGTTCGAGATCTCGAGGGTGACGAAGCCTTCCCACTCCGGCTCGAACGGGGTCACGTTCACGATGATGCCGCAGCGCGCGTACGTCGATTTGCCCACGCAGATGGTCAGCACGTCGCGCGGAATCTTGAAGTACTCGACCGACCGCGCCAGGGCAAACGAATTCGGCGGCACGATGGCGACATCGGCGTTCACGGTCACGAACGAGCGCTCGTCGAAATGCTTCGGGTCGACAATCGTGCTGTTGACGTTGGTAAAAACCTTGAACTCGTCGGCCACGCGTAAGTCGTATCCGTAACTCGACACGCCGTAGGAAATCACTCCCGCGCTCACCTGCTTTTCCGAGTACGGATTAATCATGTCGTGCTCTTGCGCCATGCGCCGGATCCAGCGATCGCTCTTGATCATGAAACTCCTTTGGGATTTGGTAATTGGGGTAATTTTGTAATTTGGTAATTTAAGAGCGGCGGCGCGTTCGGATGGGAATTCCGGCCGCGACGGTTTTCAAATTACAAAATTACCCGATTACAAAATTACAAAATTTCTCGCGGCTGGTGTCTGTCATCTTACGAGACAACAGGCCCGGTTGACAATCCGTCCTATCTCCCTTAGCATCAATAACTTGAGACATACCAATCCTCGGGAGACGGGGGATACCCGTGATTAAGCTCGACATCATCAACGAAGTGGTTAACCGCACCGGGATCACCAAGACCAAGGCGGAGCTCGCCGTCGAAACCGTCTTCGAGAGCATGAAGAAGGCGCTCTCCACCGGCGACCGCATTGAACTGCGCGGTTTCGGCGTGTTCAACGTGCGTCCGCGCAAGACCGGCATCGGACGCAATCCGCGCACCGGCGCCGAAGTTTCCATTCCGCCGGGCAAAGCCGTCCGCTTCAAGCCCGGCAAGGAACTGCAATCGATTGACTAGAATTGCAGAGGTGAGAGGTCAGATTGCAGAAGTGAACCCACACCTCTGCAATCTGACCTCTAACCTCTGACCTCTCTTTATGTCCGAACCCACATCCTCTTTTCCGGCCGCCATCGAATGGGAACCGCAGCCCCAGCCCAGTGTCTGGGTCATCCCACAGCCGCGCCAGCGCTGGGGGCTGCATATCGGGCTTCTGGCCCCGACTTTCCTGAGCACGCTAATGGTCGGCGCGCGCATCTACGCCAATTTCGCGCTTCAACAACCGGCATTCTCGTTCAATGATGAGAACCTTCCTCTGTTCCCCATCGAGTGGATGTGGCAGGCTCCGGCAAGGCTGATGCATGGGCTTTCCTTTTCACTCGCTCTGATGTTCATACTCCTCGCGCACGAGATGGGACATTACCTTTGCGCGCGGCATTATCGCGTGTATGCGACGCTGCCATTCTTTATCCCATTTCCAAGTTTGATCGGTACACTCGGAGCTTTCATCCGCATTAAGAGCCCGATCCCCACACGCACGGCATTGTTCGATATCGGGATTGCGGGTCCGATTGCCGGCTTTATCCCTTCATGTGCGGCCGTGCTGGTGGGGCTCTCGTTGTCTCACCCGCTCATGTTCGCCGGCCCGCTCGACAATGAGCCGGGATTTCCCGCTGCCTTTTATCTTGCCGCCCGCCTGCTGCACCTTGACGTGCCGGTAACCTCGCTATCCTTGCATCCGATCGCGGTCGCGGGGTGGGTGGGAATGTTCGCGACGGCGCTGAACCTGTTGCCCGGCGGCCAACTCGATGGCGGGCACATTTTGTTTTCTGTGTTTCCAAAATTGCACCGCTGGGTTTCTTTGGCGGTTGTGATCGCGCTCGTCCCGTTTGCCTGGTACCGCTGGTTCGGCTGGCTGATTTGGGCAGTGGTGTTGTGGCTAACCAGCCACCATCCGCCGATTCCGAGTCGTCCGGGAATGTCCAAGGGGCGAAAGTGGTTGGCAGTCTTTGCGATTGCGATGCTGGCGCTGGCCTTCGCGCCCACTCCGATCACCGGCGCGTCCGGACGGGAGAGATGGCCGGCCATGCGCGACGGAAGCCGAGACACGGCGCACGGTCTAAGCAACTATGTTCGCCACAAGCTGCATCGAAAGTAGTCTCTGTTATTGCATGACGCGGAAAGAAGAACCTCCGCATCTTCCACACCCCGCGAACGACCAACGACGAACGACCAACGGCCGCTTCTACATCAGCCACACCGCATCCACATCCACAATCACCTGCGTTCGCGGAATTTTTCGCGCCGCCGCTTCCGCCAGCATCGCCCGCAAAAGCGCATTCATCTTTTCGCGGCTGGGAGACTTCAGAATGAAGTGATAGCGATAATCGCGCTTCAGCCGCGTGATCGGAGCCGCCGCCGGTCCCAGCACGCGAATGCCTTCATGCCGCGTCTTCTCAAACCAGCGCCCCAGTTCGCCCGACCAGGTCAGCGCCTCATCCAGCTTCTCGCTGCGGACGAGCACATTCGCAATCGCGCTGTATGGCGGATAGTGCATCCAGGCGCGGAATTGCAGCTCCTTTTCGTAGAACCCGGCAAAGTCATGCCGCGCCGCAAACTGCACCGCGTAGTGCTCCTGAAAATAAGTCTGCAGCACAACTTTCCCCGGAGACTGTCCACGCCCCGCGCGCCCCGCCACTTGTGTCAACAGCTGAAAAGTTCTCTCCGCCGCGCGAAAATCCGGCAGCCCCAGCGCCATGTCCGCTCCCACCACGCCAACCAGCGTCACGCCGTGAATATCGTGGCCTTTCGCGATCATCTGCGTGCCCACCAGCATGTCGAGCGCGCCTTCATTCAGCGCGTTCAGCGCGTGCTCGAAATCCTCCCGCCCGCGCACCGTATCGCGATCCAGTCGCCCGATGCGCGCCTGCGGGAACATGCCGTGCAGCAGCTCTTCCAGCTTTTCCGATCCCGTCCCGACGAAGTACACGTACTCGCTGCCGCAATGCGCGCATTTGTCGGGGATGTGCTCGACGTGTCCGCAATAATGGCATTCCATCTTGCGCTCGCGTTTGTGGTGCGTCATCGAGACGGCGCAGTTCTTGCATTGCAACGTCTTGCCGCAAGCGCGGCACAACACCACCGGAGAATACCCGCGCCGGTTGAGCAGCACCATGACCTGCTCTTTCTTTTCCAGCCGCTCGCGGATCTCCTCCGCCAGCTTGCGCGAGATCACCTGCTCCTGGCCCGTCTCCTGAAACTCCTGCCGCATGTCGACAATCTCGACCTCGGGCAGCGGACGCATCTCCACGCGATCCGGCAACTCCATCAGCGCATATTTATTCTTCTTCGCGTTGTAATACGACTCGAGCGATGGCGTGGCCGAGCCCAGCACGACAGCCGCGCCCGCCATCTTCGCCCGCATGACCGCAACATCGCGGGCGTGGTAGCGCGGCGTCTCTTCCTGCTTGTAAGACGAATCCTGCTCTTCGTCCACGATGATGAGCGCCAGATCGCTGACCGGCGCGAACACTGCCGACCGCGTTCCCGCCACCACCCGCGCCTCGCCGCGCCGTATGCGATGCCACTGCTCCGCCCGCTCCGCATCCGACAGCCCCGAATGCAGAATGGCAACTTCATCGCCGAACACCTGGTGCAGATCGGCCGCCACCGCCGGAGTCAGGCCAATTTCAGGAACCAGCAAGATCGACGACCGCCCCTGCTCCAGCACCTCGCGCATGCAGGCGAGATACACCGCTGTCTTTCCCGACCCCGTGATGCCGTGCAGCAGCAGGCCGCCGAATTTGCGCGACGCCACAGCCTCGCTAATCTTCGCGAGTGCTTCTTTCTGCGCCGCGCTGAACTCGAACTCAAACGGAGACTGCCGCGGCTTGAGCCTTGAAAGTTTGACGCCGGAAGCCGTGAAGTCCTGCGGCTCATCAACCAGTTCAATCAACCCGCGCCGCACCAGCGTGCCCAGCGTAGTGCGCGGCACATCCAACCCGCGCAAAGCCTCGACCGGCACGCGCCCGCCAGAGGCAGCCAGCGTCTCGATCAAAGTCCGCTGGTTCTCGTTGAGCTTCTTTGCTGCGTTTGTGGAGGGACGGGCGTCTCGCCCGTCCAGCCGGGCGGCGACGCCCGGCGCTCCATCGTCAGATTCTGCTGCGAGCGGGACGGGCGTTTCGACACTCCGCAGCACCGCCACCTTGACCAGCCGTGCCGCATCCCGAGCCGCCGACACATCCTCGCGCGCAATCCACTTCTTCCGCACCATCCCGCGCAGCAGCGCCTTTGCCACCCGCGTCGCCCCGCGCAAACTCTCTTCGCGCACGCTCTCCCGCTCCGCCAGATAATCGAGCACGCGGAATTCGACCAGTTGCTCGTCCGGCGTCCGCTTCGACCGCGCCGGAGACCCCGACATCCCCGCCAGATGCAGCGCCATCCGCCCCTCATCGGTGATGCGGTACGCGATCGAGCGTTTAAACTCGGCCGAGAGCGGCAGCATGGTGCGAAACACTTCGCCGACCGGAGCGAGATAGTAATCGGCAATCCACTTCCCAAGTTTCAGCAGATGTTCATCGAGAACCGGCGCGAGGTCGAGCGCTTCAATCACCTTCTTCGTTTTGACCTGCGGCGGACGGTCGTGCAGCTCAACCACGATGCCCGACATTCGTTGCTGCCGGAACGGCACCAGCACCCGCCCGCCCACCACCGGCTCCATGCCCGGAGGGATGGCGTAGGTGAACACCATGTCGAGCGGCACGGCGAGAGCGACGTCGCAGAAGAGGGGCATGTGATGGGAACTGAATGAAATCCTATCGTATTTCCGAATAAACTAAGAACGGAGTCAGATCCATGGCCAAATCGAAGAAGGTATTTGCGGTTCACCCGGGAGAAATTCTCAAGACCGAGTTCATGGAGCCAATGGGCGTGAGCGCCTATGCACTGGCGAAGGCGCTCAGTTTTCCCGGGCATCTATGAAGTCGTCCGGGGAGACCGGGCCATCAGCGCCGACACGGCCATTCGCCTGGGAAAGTACTTCGGCCTGCCCGCGCAGTTTTGGCTCAATCTTCAGAACGACTACGATCTGAGAATCGCCGAAGGCAGCGGAATCGGCAGAGGGATTCGGCCGCGCAAGATTGCTCATGATGCCGAACTTGCTGGCACGCGCTAGAGCATCCTCGTTCACGAAATTCCTACTCGTCTTCGCTGGCGCCTTCATCCCCAACTCCTTCATCACCATCTGCAAGTCCTTCCACGCCTCGCCCTTCTGCCGCGGATCGCGCAGCAGAAACGCTGGATGGTAGGTGACGGCCAGCTTGCATCCATCCCAGCGGGGATCGCTGCTGCGGTCGTTATTACGAAATCCCGCCGGCCTGAAGTCGTAAAAGCGGCCGCGCAGTTGCATCATCGATGCACTCATCGCCAGCAGCGTTTTCGCCGCGACTGCGCCGAGCGCCACGATCACCTTCGGCTTGATCGCCGCGATCTGGCGCATCAGAAACGGCGAGCAGGTCGCGCACTCGTCGCGCTCTGGCGTGCGATTGCCCGGTGGACGGCACTTCACGATGTTCGCGATGTAGACCTGCTCGCGCGAGATCCCCATCGCCTTGATCATGTTGTTGAGCAGTTGCCCGGCGCGTCCCACGAAGGGCTCGCCCTTCTCGTCTTCATCGGCGCCCGGCCCTTCGCCCACGAACATCAACTCCGCCTTCGGATTGCCCACGCCAAACACAATCTGCTTCCGTCCCTGCTTGTGGAGCACACAGCGCGTGCAGTCGCCCAGGTCTTCGCGGATGATCTTCAGCGCCTTCACCGGATCGCTCACACTCTGCTCGGGCTTCGGCGCGATCGCGTCAAAAATATTCTCGTCACCAACCATCGCAACCGGCATCGCGATCGCTGCGGCCTTCCGTGGACTCATCTCTTCTCCTGATTCTGTCTGATTTGTCGAAACCGCTATTTCTTCTTCGGCGCCTGCAATAGGCGCGGCAACATCCGCTGCGCGGTCCGACACCGGCTGCCGGTAAAAGTCGTAGATCCCCATCTCGTTGTAGTAGCGGATGCGCGCCGCCAGCGCGCGTCGAAGTTCAGGATCAAGGGTGCGGGGCATTGCGGATAAGAATAACAAATGGTGGGATGTACGGAATGCAAAAGCACGCGCCGGATGCAGTCGAGCTGCGCTCGACTGGACAGCCGAGGGCGGCTGTCCCTACGCAGATCGGACGCCGCTGCGTTTCCGCAGCTTTACTACCTGATCCAGCACGCGCTGCGCGACTTCCCATTTCGAGGTCTCGGGAACCTCGACCACTTCGTCCGGAGAAATGATCGTGACCGCGTTACGGTCGGAATCAAAACCAATGCCCTCGCGCGAAACGTCGTTGACCACGATTGCGTCCAGCGATTTCGACGCCAGCTTCTTGCGCGCGTTTCCGAGCACGTTCTCCGTCTCGGCGGCAAATCCGACGACGACCTGGGAAGTTTTCCGGCGCGCCACTTCCGCCAGAATATCTGCCGTCGGTTCCAGTTCCAGCGTCATCTCGCCCTTGCGCTTGATCTTCTGCCCCGCCGCCGCTTTCGGCCGGAAGTCCGCCACGGCCGCCGTCTTGATCACCACCGTGGCTTCGGGTAGGAATTTCAAAACCGCCGCCAGCATTTCTTCCGCTGTCTCCACCTGCGTCAGTTCGGCCGCACCCGGAGCGGCAATCGCAGTCGGCCCGCTCACCAGCAGCACGCGCGCCCCGCGGCGCAGCGCGGCTTCGGCAATGGCATAGCCCATGCGTCCGCTCGAACGGTTGGTCAAATATCGCACCGGATCGATCTTCTCCCGCGTCGGCCCCGCCGTCACCAGCACCGTTTCGCCCGCCAGATCCTGCGCGGCGCCGAGCGCTTCCATCACCGCCGCGACAATCGCCTCGTTCTCCGCCAGCCGCCCCGCGCCGGTCATTCCGCAGGCCAGATATCCGCTGCCGGGATCGACAATGCGAACGCCGCGCTTACGCAGGATTTCCAGATTCGCCTGCGTGGCCGGGTGATTCCACATGTTGACGTTCATCGCCGGAGCCACCACCACCGGAGCGGTGGTCGCGAGATACAGAGTGCTCAGAAAGTCGTTCGCGATTCCCTGCGCGAAGCGCGCCAGCACATCGGCCGTTGCCGGAGCCACCACCAGCGCATCGATCGTCTGCGCAATCGCAATGTGCTCGATCGCCGACTCGACATTCGCCTGCGCGTCTCCGGAATTGGACTCCGAGCCGAACATGCCGGTAATAACTTTTTCTCCGGAGAGCGCTGCGAAGGTAAGAGGACGAACAAATTCCTGCGCCGCAGCCGTCATCACGACTTGCACATGAATGCCGCGGTCTTGCAGCAGGCGCACAATTTCCGCCGCCTTATAAGCTGCAATTCCACCGGACACGCCCAGCGCAATTTTCATAACAGGGAATGGGGGCGGCGGCTTCGATATCCAGCCCCGCCTCTAGAATTGATGCCGTAACCTGGCGCGAGATTCACAGCACGCGTCGGCGGCGCAAAAAACAACGCCGGCAATGATCGTCATTGTGATTGTGATTGCCGGCGATTCATGTCTACGCGTCTTCCGGGAACACTTTGCTCAGAGTCTCGCTCGCGGCCACGACCGGCAATTTCGGAACCTCCGGAATCAGCCATTTCACTTTGCCAGCCTTGATTTCATCCTGCGCGATGCGGCAGGGTTTGCGCGATCCGGTATCGATCACCGGCGGCGCGCCACCTTGCAGTTGCCGTGCCCGCCGCGCCGCTACCAGAATGTAGCGGTAGTTGCTGTCGAACCCTTCAATCAGCTTCATACTCTCTCCCCTGAAACTTCAAGTGCCCTTTACCGCCTGCGGATAAACGAAGCCAGAATCGGCTGCACCCGCTCGCGCGCCTGTTCCAGCCGGCAAGCTTGTGCGGTCGCCACTCGCCGCGCTTCTTCTGCCGAAAGTTCCGCCCCGCTTCGCCGCAACCGCTCCGCCAGCACTATGTCCTTCAGTTCGTCCGCGGATTGCTCCAGCAGGTTGTTAACTAAAATGTAGTCGTATTTCGAGTAATTCTCAATCTCTCGCCGGGCCGTGTCCAACCGGCGACGGATTACTGTCTCCGAATCCAGTCCCCGATTGCGCAGCCGCCATTCCAGTTTCTCCCGGTCGGGCGGAAGAATAAAGATGCTCACCGCGTCCGGAATCTTCTCCTTGATCTGACTCGCCCCCTGCACATCGATGTCCAGCAGCAGGTCGTTGCCGCGCGCTTCGGCCTCGCGCAGAAACCGCCGCGCCGTACCGTAATAGTTTCCGAAAACTTCGGCGTGCTCCAGAAACTCGTCGGCCGCGATCATGGCCTCAAATTCCTCCCGGGAGACGAAGAAATATTCCTTGCCGTTCTGTTCGCTGCCGCGCGGCGGGCGGGTGGTGTAGGAGATCGAGAAGTCCAGATGACGAACCATCTTGAACAGTTCGTTCACCAGCGTGGATTTACCCGAACCCGAGGGCGCGGAAACAATGTAAACGATACTCATTCCAGATTCTGCACCTGCTCCCGCGATTTCTCGATCTCCGACTTCATCAGCAGGCCCATCTCGGTAATCTTCAAGGCCTCGCCCGCCAGGCCCGAGGTTTTCGAAAGCAGCGTATTGGCCTCGCGATTCATTTCCTGCAGCAGGAAGTCCATCTTCTTGCCCACTTCGCCGCCCTGATCGAGCAAGCCGAGAAAATGCTTCACATGCGCATTCAGCCGGACCAGTTCTTCCTGAATGTCGCTGCGATCGACCAGCACCGCCACTTCCTGCAGGATCCGTTCTTTGTCCACCTGCGCGCCGAGCAATTCCAGCATGCGCGACTGCAGCCGTTCCGAGTAGCTGCGCAGAATGGTGCCGCGATGGGCTTCCACACCCGCCGCCGCTTTTTCCAGACTGGCCATGCGAGCGCGCAGCTCGGTGCCGATGCTGCGGCCTTCTTCTTCGCGCATCTCATTCAGCCGGGAAAGCGCTTCTTCCACTCGCGCCATCACCGCGGCCTCCAGTTCGTCTCCCGATTTCTCGGCTCCCGAATCCATCGCGCCCGGCATCCTCAGAACCACGTTCAGATCGGGCTCGCCCTTAACCCCAAATTCATCGGCCGCCGCGCGGAACGCCTGCACGTAGCCGGCAATCAGTTGCCGGTTGAGCGCGACCCCGTTCGGGCCCGAGCGATCCAGGCTGAGGATCACTTCCACGTGGCCGCGAGCCAGTTTCTCTTTCAGCATCCGGCGCAGCTTCATCTCCAGCGCGTCGGTATCGGACGGCAGCCGGAAGTGAAGATCCAGAAAACGATGGTTCACCGATTTCAGCGATAGCGCAAACGCCAACTGGGCATTGACCTGCCCTCTGATCTGCGCGAATCCCGTCATGGAGCGAAGTGTCATAAAGTTCCAGGTTTCAAGGTTTCAGAGTTTCAAAGTTTCAAGGTAGAAAATTCCGCGGTCGATCTGAGCCGCTGCCATCTCGGACTCTTCACCTTGAAACTTTGAAACCATGAAACTTTGAAACCTTTCTTTACGCCTTCGGCGTTTCCGCTTCGGCAAACTGCAATTCGTAAAGCCGCCGGTACGTGCCCAACTTTTGCATCAGCTCTTCATGCGCGCCAATGTCGCCGATCGTGCCGTTTTCGAGCACCACGATGCGGTCCGCACGCCGCACCGTCGAGAGCCGGTGCGCGATCACAAACACAGTACGCCCACTCATAAGATTTTGCAGCGCCGCCTGCACCAGCGACTCGGACTCGCTGTCCAGCGCCGACGTCGCTTCGTCCAAAATCAGGATCGGCGCATTTTTCAAAATCGCCCGCGCAATTGCGATGCGCTGCCGCTCCCCGCCCGAAAGCCGCACCCCGCGCTCCCCGATCATCGTGTTGTAGCCTTCCGGAAGCCCGCAAATGAATTCATGCGCTCGCGCCGCTCGCGCCGCCTCTTCCACCTGCTTCTGCGACACATGGGGCTGGCCGTAGGCGATATTGTTCCGCGCTGTATCGTTGAACAACACCGTCTCCTGCGTGACAATCCCGATCTGCGATCGCAGCGACTCCAGCGTCACATCCCGCACATCACTGTCGTCAATCAGAATCCGGCCGCCGCTGACGTCAAAGAAGCGCGGGATCAGGTGCACCAGCGTGCTCTTGCCCGCGCCGCTCGATCCCACCACCGCCAGCACCTCGCCCGCCTTCACTTCCAGATTAATGTCATGCAGCACCACCGGCGAATCCTCGGCGGTGCTCATAGGAGAAAGACACGTCCGCAAACCGGATCGCCCGCGCGAACTTCCCCATTCGCTTCGCGCCCGGCTTCTCGCGCACTTCATCTTCCATATCCATGAAGCGGAAAATTTCCGACGAGGCGCCCACCGCCTGCTGGAAATTGTTGTTGAACAGCGCGAACTTGCGCACCGGATCGTAGAGCTTGAACACCGCCACGATGAACGTGAAAAATGTTCCCGCCGTAAAAACGTGCTTGTTGATCTGGTCCCGGCCCATCAACAGCAGCAGCGCAATGGCAATCGCGCCCAGGATGTCCATCAGCGGAGAGCTGATGGCGAACGCCGCCACCAGCCGAAGATTCGCGCGGAACAGCCGGCGCGCGGCGGCGCGGAAGCGTTCCACCTCCCAGTTCTCCATGCCAAACGCCTTGACGATTCGGTTCCCGGTGATGGTTTCGTGCAGAATGTTCTGGATCTCGGCCAGCTTGTCCTGTCCGCCCCGCGTCGTGCTGCGCACTTGCCGGCCGATTTTTCGCGAAGAGTACAAAATCGCGGGCACGAACAGCAGCAACACCCACGCCAGCTTCCCTCCCACCAGAACCACCACCGCTGCAGTAAACAGAAATGTAAAAAACTGCTGCAGAAATTCCGCCAGCACGCTCGACATCGCGAACTGCACCTTCTCGATATCGTTGACGATCGTCGAGAGCAACGTGCCCGTGGTGTGTTTGGTGAAGAACGCCGCCGAACTCCGCAGGATGGCGTTATACAGATCGTCCCGCAGGTCCGTGATCATCCCGAAGCCCGCGTAGTTCACCAGGTAGGTTCCGGCGTAGTCGAAGATCCCCTTCAATACCGTGGCCGCCACCAGCGCAAAGGCCACCACCGTCCAGGGATTTTGAAAGTGCGAGGGAACCAGTTGCTGGAGATTAAGAAAGCGCTCGCTGCCCGGCAGCTTGAAGAGCTGGATGGTTTTTCCCTGAGAGCCGGGATTCAATACGCGATCGAAAATCGGGCCGATGAGCAGAACCCGTCCGGCATCGAGCAACCCCACCATCGCCATCAGCGCCACCGAAGCCAGGAACTGCCACCAGTAAGGCAAGACGTAGCGCAACAGGCGGGCGATGGGACGCGGCGGACGAGGCTGGGCCAGTGTTCCTTCCCTCTTCGCGCCCGCCACTGTGGAGGTTGCCATGCGTGGTAATGCCAATTCTACATGGGATTTCGAGAAGCGGCTTGCCACATATCAGGCCGCCCAATGACTCAATGACGAAATGGGTCAATGATTCAATCGTCTTCACTTGGGACTGTCGCGATGCGCAACCTTCACTCTGTATCCCGCTTTCCGCAGCCGCTTGCCGACATCTTCGGCGATCATCACCGAGCGATGCTGTCCGCCGGTGCACCCGAAGCTGATGGTCAGGTAGCTTTTGCCCTCGCGAATGTAGTGCGGCAGCAGGTAGATCAGCAGTTCCGAGATGCGGTTGATGAACTCCTGCGTCTGCGGAAATGACCGGATGTATTTGGCGACCCGCGGATCGCGTCCCGTCAGCCCGCGAAACTCCGGCACGAAATGAGGATTGGGCAGAAAGCGCACATCGAACACCAGGTCGGCATCGTCCGGCAAGCCGTGTTTGTATCCGAAACTCACGCACGAAACCAGAATCGTCTGCTGGCTCCCCGACTGCTGCTTGAAGCGGTCGGTCAAGTGCGCCCGCAGTTCATGAACATTGAATTTGGTAGTGTCGATGACCAGGTCGGCAATCTTGCGAATCGCCCGCAGATGCCGCCGTTCGGTCCCGAGCGATGCCCGCACCGTCGTGCCCGTTCCCAGCGGATGCGGCCGCCGCGTCTCGCTGTAGCGCCGCAGCAACGCGGCATCGCTCGCTTCCAGATAAATCACCCGCGTCGGTATTACCCGCTTCACCGACTTCAGGATCGCCGGCAGCTTCTCCAGTTGCGAACCCTCGCGCACATCCACCACCAGCGCCGTGCGCGGAATCTCTCCCGACTGCAACGCCAGTTCGGCAAAGCGCGGAATCAACTCCACCGGCAGATTGTCCACGCAGTAGTAGCCCAGATCTTCGAAGGCCTTCAGCGCCGAAGCCTTCCCCGACCCGCTCATGCCGGTGATGATGACCAATTCCGCTGCCGCGTGGGGCTCGCCCTTACGTCCGCGAGCTTTTCCCGCCGCGTGCCTGACCTTCTTGAGTTTGCTGCGCAGTGGCATGCCCGAAATCTTAGCACTTCGGAGGAAGTGGAACCGGACAGGAATGAACCAACTGGATATTGCGCGGTGGGGGGGATGCGGTCACCTCATCAGGCAACCGCCGCAACGCCGGTTGGTGAGTGGTGGGCGCTCTAGGATTTGAACCTACGACTTCCACCGTGTGAGTCTGGGTGTACTAGACTTTTCAGCGACTTACAACTATAGGGAGCCGCCAAAGTCGCTGGAAGGAACTCGTAGAACCGAAAATTGTGGGTTGGGCTGTGGGTTGGAAAACCAAGGTCAACGCATCCTTGCTCCGCTTGGGATTCACCCGTTCACGACCGCACGTCCCCGCTCGAAACCCGCGTCCAATCTTCTGCCGCCCAACGGGTTTTCGAGAGGCAAAAGCGGACTGATGCCACGCTTCGCTTCCCGGGCCGCGTATCAGTTGCCTGGGGGCAGACTGGCGGCGTACGCCTGATCGAGCAGATCCTGCGTTTGGCCGTCGTAGTCGGCATCAATCGACCACATGAACACTCCGCCCAGATTCCACTGCCAGTCGGAGTACCACACGCGGGTGTAAGTCGAAACCTCGTCGTCGTACGTGATGAACCCCGGCTTGCCATCTACGCGCAGCATATACGGCACCAGCGCAATCGGGTCGTAATAGGTATGCCAGCCCTTTTTATTGATTCGCTGTTTGAAAAAGGTTCCGTAGTTGTGAGCCGAAATGCCCTTGCAGGCTCCGTCCTTCGTCTGGTCTGCGGGCGGGCATTCTCCAAACAATTCCGACACATATGAATAGAGATAACCGTAGAAAGGGGTGCCCATGTTGAGCTGTGCGGGCGCGACCCCTTCCTGGAGGAATATGTTGACTGCCTCGTTGGCGGCGCCTCCCGGCTGGCACTCCCATGGGTCGGGATTGTTCCAGTCCCAAAAGATTTCTGAATTCAGCTGCCCATCCGGCTCCCCGGACGTAGCGCACTCGTACATCATAATGTTGAAGAAATCGACGAGCTGGTCCACCTGGGGGATGGCATACCCGTTGCCGCCGTCTCCCCAAGGGGGAACATCCGCAGAAATCAAGTAGGACGGGGAAGGAAGCGCCGCCCGTAAACCCGCCATCAGACTGTAGAAGTTATTGGTCTCCGCCATTGTGGGATATTCCCAATCGATGTCCACACCATCGTATCCGTACTCGTTGACAAACGTCTCCACGTTGCCAATGAGCGTGGCCATCCCATTGGGATTGTCATCAAAGTCATTAAAGGGGCCGCAGACGCCTATCTGTACTTTGACGCCGTTCTTATGTGCCTGGCGGATAAGATTGGGTTCGAGAAGGCCATTGGGGCCACCGGCAACATAGAGCGAGCCGTCGGAATAAAAGCCGAGGCAGAAGTGAATAATGTGCGTCAATTTGGCGTAAGGAATCTGCTTCGAGGTGTAGGGCGGTGTCTGAGTCCGACTCGAATAGCTGTAATCGCCAATGAGCCGCTTTGCCGGTTTGGGGATCGCCGCTTTTGACAACTCCTGGTCCTGCCCGCTCGCCCATAGGGTGCTGAAACCGACCAGCAGCACCATCGCCAGCCGGATGTAAGTCTTCGAATACTCAAAACGAATTCTCATATAAGTCCTTTCATCTGTTCCCGCAGTCAAACTTCATTAAAATATTTCGAGTCGCTGAAGAAACGCGTCGTCCCTGGTACGCGCAGCGTCAGTCTGTCACGTTAAAGCTCTTTACACTTGTGGCTGTACCCCCCGCAGTGGTGATCGAGATTGCTCCCGTGGTTGCGCCGGTGGGAACGGTCACGGTCACCTTCTTGTCGGAATCCACGGTGAACTCAGTCGCGGGCACGCCGTTAAAGCTGACCGCAGTAGTCTGCGTGAGGCTGACCCCGGCGATCTGCACTTGCGTTCCCACTCGGCCTTTGCCCGGTCTGAAACTCTTAAGCTGCGGCGTCACAAAAAATTTGCCGCTGCTGAGCGTGCCGCTGAGCGTGGTGACGGCCAGGGCGCCTGTAGTCGCACCAGAGGGAACCTTGGTCGTAATCTCAGTCGCCGAGACGACTTTGTAGGCCGCAGCTGTGCCGTTAAAGCTAACCTTGCTGGTGCCCGTCAAGTTGTTTCCCAGGATCGTCACAGCGGCGCCCACCAAACCCATGCCTGGACGGGTTTGCACGAACGGAGCCAAGCCCATCGACAGACTGAACGCTGTGCCATAGCCGGCGGTCCCACCCGCCCAACTCGTCCCGTAGAAAGTGCCGTTGGTGGCTTGCGTCAGCCCTGAGTCCGCGCCGCAGCCGTCGGTGTAGTCGAAGTTATGGATAGTGGTCAGCGCGCCCCCGGGGGTGATTTCATAGATGGTGCCACAGTCGTAGTTACTGGCTACCTGAGTGGTCCCGTAAAAGTTCCCATCGGTGCCTTGTGCCAGTCCCTCTGAGTATGGCATGGCGCCGTCAGTCCAGTTGAAGCTCTGCAGTGTGGTCAGCGTGCCTGCGGGAGTGATTTGGAAAATCGTACCGTCGCCATCGGCTCCGCCTTCCCAAGTTGTTCCGTAGAAGTTTCCATTGCTGGCTACCAAGGCCACGTTCGGGGTGGCGCCGCCGGTGTAGTCGAAGCTGTGCAGCGTGGACAGCGTGCCGGTGGGCGTGATCTCGAAGACCGTGCCATAGTTGTAGGCCCCGCCGTTGTCGGTCGTCCCATAGAAATTTCCATTCGTGGCTTGCGCCAAGCTCCCATTCGGGAAGCTGCCATCGGTGGAACTGAAGCTGTGCAGCGTGGTCAGCGTGCCCGTGGGCGTGATCTTGAAAACACTCCCATAGTCATTGGCCCCGCCTTCGTAAGTTGTTCCGTAGAAGTTCCCGTCCGTGCCCTGCACCAGCCCTGCCCACGGGTGGGCTCCGTCGGAGGAACTGAAGCTGTACAACGTAGTCACCGCGCCCGCCGAGGTGATTTCGAAAACCGTGCCATAGCCGTTGGCCCCGCCGCCGTATGTTGTTCCATAAAAGTTTCCGTTGGAAGCCTGCACCAGGCTTCCATTCGGGAAGGCGCCGTCACTGGATTCGAAACTGTGCAGTGGGGTAACTGTTCCCGAGTCGATTACAAAAAAAATGCCATAACCGTGACCGCCGGTCCAGGTTGTCCCGTAGAGATTCCCGTCAGTAGCTTGCACCAGCGCCCCGTTCGGGTTGGCACCCTCGGTGTAATTGAAGGTGAATATATTGGTGAAGGTCTGCGCGGCTGAGGGGATTGCCGTTGCTGCAAAAATTACAAAAACAATGCATACCTTAGTTAGTAGGCCGTATTTCTCCATGTTGCTGCCCTTTCCGGTCTCGCGTCGGTTGTGAAGGTGAGTAACTCAAAGAGTCCAGGATTGTTTTAAGGACTCCCTGTCTTATGGATCCTTTCACGCACAATCTTCACGATTGATGGTTGCACTACAACTCCCCAAAACATCACACTTCATCCTGCGTATTGTGGTTGCCTTCGATGACGTGAAATCTCGTAGGTCTCACGATTTTCTTGCGGGAAGGCTCATACGAGTCGACTCGCCTCCTGGGAGCTGGAGCGTGTTCTCGGGGAGGCGAGAGAAGCCGCGCCCCGATTGTACTCCCGTAAAGCAGGCGGTGAAGAAGCTCAACGCGGCGGTCCACGCTGGCCGCTTGGCCCGGCAGGTCGGCAAGGTGCCATCACATGACGATATGTCGGAAGCAGCGATACAGAGTTTCGCTAAGATTCAGCGACAGACGTTTTCCAGTTGCTGCCTGTTACTCGCTGCCTATCGGAGACCCAGATTCGACAGCCTAAACGCAGTGTCACGCGCCTACTTCGACTGGCTACTCGGGGCCAAACTCAGACGTGAGCTGCGGAAAGGGCCGTTTGGACTCACCTGGCGAGGCAGGCGGGAAGCCCCTCTGCGGGGATTCGGCTGCCCGGATGGGGTTTGGGTCGGCTGGGGCGTTTCATAGGTACGGGAAGCCTTCGTTTGCGGATTTGGATGGGCATGAGCAGCCGAAAGAGGAACGCGGTCTTACGGGGCAACTTGAGCCAGTTGCGGGCACAACCTGGTACGTCGACGATGGTTCGTGCTCAGGCTTTGTTTCTTGCTTCGCCAATGCACTCGTCAGCAACAATCTGGCGGGTATCGGAAGGCAGGATCCAGCGAACAGCTCGGGGACGATCGGCGCCGCCGTCGGGGATTTTGTGTCTGTGGTGCTTGGAGCAGTTGAAGTCGTTGCCGGGGGAGCGGCGCAGGGCGGTGGAGTGGCAGCCTGCGGCACTGGCGTAGGATGTTTGGCTACTGTGCCCGCCGTCGCGGCTGGAACGGTTGCGGAGGTTTTCGCTAATTTGCTCCGTGCGGCTGCAAACCAGACGATCTCTGAAGGCGAGTTTCGGGAGAAATTCAAAAATCTAGAGGCACCTGCTGACGATCCGATGGCAAAGATTGCCTATGAAAATGCTACGCATTTTTGGGGAAACTTCCATGAGAGAAACCTTTTGCTCATGCGTAGCAAACCGGATCTGACGGTGGTGCAATGAACCCTATGAAGATGCTCTGGATAACTCTCGTTCTTTGTTGTCAGTTTTGTTTTGCTCAGAGTCGCGATTCAAAGGTTGCCCCAAGCGGGGAGACCACGATTTCTACGGTGCTGGGAAAAACGGGTTGTGGGTTGAGTTGTGAGTTGGGCTCTCGGGGTTGATTCCCCCGCAAGCCCAAGAAAAGAAATGGTGGGCGCTGTAGGATTTGAACCTACGACTTCCACCGTGTGAGGATGGCACTCTACCGCTGAGTTAAGCGCCCAACTCTTTTCACTCTATCATTTTGCGGGCCATCCATAAAATGCCCACGGTACCAAAGCGTACCAAATTACTCGATTTCAGCATACTGTCATCAGTTTCGGCCTCGCCGTCAGCTCCGCGTAAATCGCATCCTGCGTCTGCTAGGCCACGCCCCGAGAACGACAGAAGAGTCGGTGCCGGGATCGGCTGCAGGGCAAGTTCCCGCCGGAAGGCTTCGAGCAAAGACTCAACCGAAAAGTTCTGATCCACACAAGCCACGATTTCCCCCGCATCAGTGCTTCATCCAGCGCGGCATGTAATTCAGCAGCTGTACTGTGCGAACAGCGCCAGATTGGGCTGTGCCCGGATAGCGTGGCGCAGGCAGTCACACGGGAAGCCCAGGCTATTCGATAAAACTACGGCCCCGGCCTTGCCGAGAGAGTTACCACGGTATAGTGCTCGATCCGGTCCAGGGTGAACTCGCAGACGCTCCCGTGCAGAGAGAGGCCAGAGAACTGAGGCTGGGCCGCGTCCGGCGAAAGGACTTTCACCTCCCAGCGGCTCAGGTCCTTGGTTTCTCGCAGAGGGACCAGCCCGCTCAGGTCGAGCCGGACTTTCACGTTCTCTGCCGGGACCTGGTGATCGTAGTTGAGCAAGTGGAGAATCCAAGTCCGACCGTCGGGTTTCCGAGTCAACTGGCCCAGCACGTAACCGCGCGGCTCCAGGCTGAGGCGAGGCCCTCCGGCGGCGGCTTCGGCGCGCGCCGCAATTCCCCGCTCCGCCTTTCCGGCCCTGATGATGACGCCCCCGCCAGCGGTGAACGTATCCAACCGGGCCTTGTGCTCGGCGCTGAGCTTGGGCAGATCAGCCGGCATCACCAGCACCTTGAACCGGTCCAGGGGGACTCCCTTGTCCAGGTGCGCGAGCACTTTGGTCTCGAAGAAGACGCTCTGCTTGAGGAATTCGTTGGCCAGCGGGTTGTGCGGCTCGGCGGAGATCAAGGCGATCCGCGCCGCTGGCTCCGCCTGGTGATACAGTTCCTGATGTTCGACCATGAAATGGTTGTACTGAGCGATGGCCGCCCAGGCCTCCCGGGCCTCCGGCTCGCCCTGAATCAGCGCATAGAGAAATCGGCCTTCGATGTTGCGCGAGGTGGCCGCGCCGAACGCATAGGCCTCGGCGATGGAAAGCTTCTGCTCGGCCGGGCTGGGGATGCAGCGCTCGCGGGGGCCGCAGTGGTAAACGTCGTTCTCATACTTCAGGGGCTGCCAGAGCTGCTTCTCTCCGCTCAGGAACTTGATCTTGCGCGCGTTCCCCACCTGCCAATGACCGTTCCACACCCCCGGAGTGTCCTTGCCGTCCTCCTCCCAGATTGCCTCGTTAATGTCGTTCATTCCAAAGCGGTCCGGCGGAATATGGATATTCGCATAAACCATGACCTTGGGCCGGCCGGTCTCCCGCGCCTTCCGCTCCGCCATCCGCTGGGTATCATCGAGCAACTGGGCGAGGCCGCTGTTATGACCGAGCATGTTGTCCCAGACGATCGCGTCCACGCCCGCGTCCACCGCCAGCTCCGCCTTTTTCAAGAGATAGGCCCGCCAGCCGGGCTCGCGCGCGTCGGCCAGCCGGCGCTTCCAGGAGATGTGCGGATCGGTTTTGGTCGGCCCGGCGTAGAACATGGGAATACCGTGCATCCACAGCCCGTAATTCTTCGTTTCCGGGTCGTCGCGGTAGGCGCTAATACGGAACATGTTGGAAGCCGACAGATAAGCCGACACGTGGATGCCGTTCTCATGGCAACGGACGATTACCTTTTTCAGGTTTTCGCGGTTCTCTTCCTCATCCTTAAGCGACCAGCCGCTGCTCCAGGTGACCCAGATCCAGTTGAACTCCGCCTGCTTGAGCAAGCCGAGCATTGGCTCGAAATCGCGGTCATAGATGTGGGTCAGCACCTCCTTCTCTTCGGCTGCTGAACTTTTCGCCCCACCACGTCCGCTCGGCCTTCCAGCTCTCGATTTGTCCGCCGTCCAGCCGGATGAAACGAAAATTCCCCTGCTCCGCCCACGGCGGAACGTCCTCCGGCTTGGCGCGATACAGTTTCGGCGCCGGCTGAAAAGCCTGGGCAGAGCAGAGCAGCAGGGACGCGGCGGCCAAACCAATCAGTCCAATGCTTTTTACGATTCGTACCCGATGCATGGTTCTCATCCTACGATACGACCAAGACCGCTACGCTGGCCATATCATTAGATCCCCGGATGCCGTGTTCGCCAACTCCCGTGCCCGTTGCCGAGCCGATTCGTGCCGGTGGATGATAAGAGATCGGAAAGCTGCACTGGCGCATTGCCCTCTTTGGGAGCATCCGGAGGTAACGCAGAATCCGGGACGTAATAGCCAGACGGGGAAGCTGTCGCATAGATGCTGTCCAGCGTCCACCCACGACTCTTCAAACTTTGGTCAGGCTAGCTCGTTCGACGCATGCGCTGCGTGTTCTGGGTTTACCGCAGTTCTCGTCTAGACCTGGAGCACATCGCCATCACGGGCCACCATTTCGTATAGCACGGGATTCACGAAGAAGCCGATGAAGAGCCTGGAGATCAGGCCGGCCACGATGACTATGGCGAACGGCCTTTGCGTATCCGATCCAATGCCGGTGGAAAGGGCGGCCGGCAGCAATCCGAGGCAAGCAACCAGGGCCGTCATCATGATGGGACGGAGCCGAAGCAGCGAAGCTTCCCGTGTGGCCGCGCGAATGCCCAGTCCCTCCTGGCGCAACTTGTTGATGTAGGAGACGAGAATGACGGCCGTCTCCACGGAAACCCCAAGCAACGCCATAAGACCCAGGGCCGAAGAAACGCTGAAGGGAGTGTGAGTGAGTTTCAGCGCAATCAGCGCTCCCACCGGCTCCGTCATAATTACTCCCAGGGCAATGGTGACCGGGAATTTGAAATTCCCGTAGAGCGCAAACAAGATCATGAAAATCAGCACGATCGCGAGCGGACCAATAAAATACATCTGCGACTTGGCCTCAAGAAACTGGCTGTATTCGCCGCCCCACGCCATGGTATAACCGGGCGGCAGGGTCACGACCTTCTTCACCGCCGCTTGGCCGTCTCGTACCGCACGCTCTAAATCGCGCCCTTCGACGCTGTACTGCACGCCGATGTAGCGCGAGTTATTCTCGCGGTAAATGAAGGACGCACCGTTCCCTTGAGTAATGTTGGCGAGTTGACTGAGAGGGATCTGCTGCCCATCGGGGGTGCCCACCAATAAGTTTCCTATCTCATGCGCATTGCTCCGGAACTGGGGCTGCATTCGGACCACCAGATCGAATAGCTTCTCCCCTTGAATAACTTGGGTGACCGCCTGCCCACCGACGGCGGCCGAGATCACGGCTTCTACATCCGCAACGTTGATCCCGTAGCGCGCGATCTTATCTCGATCGACATCGACCAGCAAGCTGGGCTGGCCTAGTTCGCGCACCACCGTCAGATCGGTGAATCCGGGTACAGTGGATAGCGCATTCTTGATCTGGATCGCTTTGTCCTGGAGTACGTTCAGGTCTTCGCCATATACCTTGACTGCCAAAGAACTCTTGAGGCCGGTGAGTGCTTCGTCCACAGCATCTTCCGCAGGCTGGGTATAGTTGAAGATGATTCCGGGAAAGGCAGTAAGTTTCTTGTTGATCGATTCGATCAGTTGTTTCTTATCACGGGTCTCGCCGGTCCACGATTTGTCCTTATACGGCTTCAGGCCAACATAGAACTCGCAGTTAAAAAAGCCGGTGGGATCGGTACCGTCGTCGGGCCGTCCTAACTCTGAGCCCACGACAGTAACCTGCGGATAAGACATCAGAATGTCGCGTATCTGAGGAGCGATGTTACTGGCCTCCTCAAAAGAAATGGTGTACGGCATCGTCGCCCGGACCCAGAGCGCGCCTTCGTCGAGGTGAGGCATGAACTCGCCGCCGATGAAGGGCACCAGCAGCAAGGTCGCTCCGAAGATCAGGGTTGCGATCGACATGGTCGTTTTGGGGTGGTTGAGCGACCAATCCAGTTGCACTGCGTATTTCCGCTTCATCCATTCGTAGGCGCGATTCGGTTTCTCGTGCACGCCCTTCTTGAACCAGTAGGAGGCGAGCACGGGTACCAGCGTAAGCGTCAGGATGAGCGCGCCGACGAGGGCGAACGACATGGTCTCAGCCATGGGGTGGAACAGTTTGCCCGAAGGCCCGCTCAGCGCATAAATGGGCAGATACCCGGCGAGGATGACGGCCACCGAATAAAAGATCGGGCGATCCACATCCTTGGCCGCCGCAAGAATAACTTCGTTGAGGTTGTACTGCTGTCCCTCCCGCAGCGCCAGCTCGCGGTAGATGTTTTCCATCATGACCACGGTGCCATCGATGACAATTCCGAAGTCGATGGCGCCGATGGAGAGCAAATTCGCGGCAACGTCGTGGGCATGGAGCACGATGAAGGCAAACAGAAGCGAGAGCGGGATAGTGAGGGCGACAATGATTGCGGCCCGGAAGCTGACCAGGAAGAAAATCAGCACGACCAAGACCAGCACCATGCCGCGAAGCAGGTTCGCTTCCACCGTGTCCGTAGTCAGGTCGACGAGTTCACTGCGGTCGTAGTAAGGATGAACCTTGACGTCGGGCGGCAGGATCTGGCGGTTCAGTTCCTCCGTTTTTGCTTCCACTCCTTTCAGGACGTTCTGCGTTTGCTCCCCACGCAACATCAGAATGACGCCCTCTACCGCATCGTCATTCTTCTGAAAGCCGAATTCACCCAGGCGTGGCGCGTGCCCGATCGTCACATCTCCTACATCACGCACTCGGATCGGCACACCCTTGTTGGCGCCAACCACGATATTTCCAATGTCATCCGTGTTGCGTACCAGTCCGATGCCGCGCACGTAGTAGAACTGTCCACCCTGAGAATAGAATCCGCCGCCGGCATTGGCGTTGTTGGCGGAGAGCGCCGTCACCACTTGCGGAATGGTCAGGTGATATCCGTAGATGCGCGCCGGGTCGAGCAGCACCTGGTATTGCATCACCGTTCCACCAAAGCCCGAGTCGTCGGCTACGCCGTGCACGGATCTGTAGGCCCGCTCCACCACCCAATCCTCGATTGTCTTTAACTCTTGCGGCGTGCGGTCGGGGCTTTCGAGGACATAGCGATAGACCAGGCCGCTGGGGCTGAACAGGGGCGAGAGGCTCGGGGTTACTCCCGTCGGCAGCGTGGCTTGCGCGAGCCTTTCAAACACGATTTGCCGCGCGAAGTAGTCGTCTGTGCGCTCCTCGAAGGTCAGGATCACATCGGACAAACCATAGAGCGAGATGGAACGCATCACCACCATGTGCGGAACGCCGTTCATCTCGAGTTCAAGAGGAAGCGTGACCAACCGTTCCACCTCTTCCGCGGCATGGTCTGGCCACTGGGTGATGATTTCGACCTGCGGAGGCGAGAGGTCGGGATAGGCATCCACGGGCATCCGCTGAAAAGAGATGATCCCCGCGACCGTGATGAAAGCGGTCAGCATCAGCACCAGAAACCTTTGACGCAGCGCCGCTTGGACTATTCGGTGGATCATTCGGTTGTGGTGAACACTATCCTTGAATTCCTATCTGCTGGTGGAGACCGGCGTCCCTGCCAGCCGCGCTCAAGCTAAATCCAGCATTGCCAAAATCCCGGCGGACGGGCGAGACGCCCGTCTCTCCATCGTCGCGCTAGCGCTGCAGCGAGTTCGCAAACTGCAGGAACAAGCTGCCATTTCCGATGACCTGATCCCCAGCTTTCAGGCCGCTGGTTATCTGCGTCTGTCCGTTCAGGCTTTCTCCGAGCGTGACCGCGCGCCTGCCAAACTGGTTCGAAGCTGCTGCGGCATAAACAAAAGGCTGGTTCTCGCTATCGCGCAGGACGGCGGCATCCGGCAGCGCAATGGCATTCGGAATCGTGCCCGCGTTTACGGTCGCAACCACGTACATATCTTTCTTCAGCTTCTCGCCGGGATTGTTGGTCTCGATGCGCGCTTGCAGCGTGCGCGTGTTCGGATCGAGCGATGCGGCGACGTAGGAAATGCGGCCGTGGAAGACTTCCGGATAAGTGTCCGTCTGAATTGCGACCGTGTCTCCAACGCGCACGTAGGGCAAATCCTTCTGATAAATATTGACCAGCACCCAGACGCTGCCGGTATCCGAAATCATGAAACATTGCGTGGTGCCTGGCTGAATGAGCTGCCCGCGCGGACACATCCTGCTCGACGACTTCGCCGCTGATCGGCGCTTGCACGGGAACTTCAAAAGAAGGCGGAGCCTTCACGAGTGCGTCGGGATCCGTAATCCCCATCACCTTCAATGCGGCCTGCGCCGATGCCAGGTCGCCACCCGCCTGCACCTCGGCCGACTCCGCCTGCTCCAGGTTCTGCTCGGCAATCGCTTTGTGCTCATACAAGTCGCGGGCGCGAGCGTAGGCTTTTTGCGCCAGAGCATAGGCGTCCTTGGCCTTCAGATAATTCGTGCGGAGTTGCGAATAATCCGGGCTCGCCACGTACAACATCGGCTCGCCCTTGTGTTACTTGCTGACCGGGCACGACCACCACCCGGCTTACCGGGCCGCTCACCTGCGTGATGACGGGCGTGGTGCGAAAACTGTTGTAAGCCACGGCCCCAGTCAGCCGAAGGGTTCGAGGCAGCGTCGCGGGTTGAACCGTCAGCACCTGCACATGCGCCATCTGCTCTTGGGGGATGGTGAACAATTCTGCATTGTCCGAACTCTTGGCGCTATTCGAATCCGCCGAGACTTTCGACCCGGACCCTCCGCAGCCGGCAAGACAGCATGATCGCCGACGCGGCAGCGAATGCAGCCAGCCATCGACAGCGACCGGAGCGAACGTTCATGGTCAGTTTCCTCATGGCAAGTTCCTCGTTCCTTCCGCTTCCTTCAATTGCTCCAGTGCCGTCATATAAGAGGCCAACGCCTGGCGATAGGCCAGTTCCACAGCCCGGTAGCTGCGCTCGGCATCCAGAAAATCCAGGAGACTGGCGGCGCCGCGCTTGTAAGCATACTCACTGATATCGCGCGAGTCCTGCGCCTGCTTGAGGTAGCCGGAGGTGTAAAGCTGCACCACTTCTTCGTTGCTCCGGACCGCCTCATAGGCATTGGCAACGTCGGAAAGAACCGTATCGCTGGCCGACTTGCTGCTGCTCCTGTGCCTGGGTGAGCGCGTGGCCGGTGCGCGCAATCTCTCCTTGATTGCGGTTGAAGATCGGCAACTCAAAATTAGCGAAGATGGAAGCGGTGTTCTCGCCGGAAACGTGGTCGAAATCGTAGGTACCGTTTACATCGACCTTGGCGTTCGCTTTGGCCAGCAGGATCTGGCTCTGCGCAGCTGTGATCCCCAATTCAGCGGCACGGAAGTCGGGCCGCTCGCGCAGCGCCCGCGCCTGCAAGTCTTCCAGATTTCCCTTGAGTGGCTGATATGCCAGATCGCCCACCACGTCGTAGTCGGCTGGTACCGCGTTGTAGCCCAGGAACTCTCGCAGGCCGACGAGGGCCTGCTTTTTCGCGAGGCGGGCGGAAGAGACGTCGGTCTGAAACTGCAGAAGCTGGAGCTTGATCTTCAGATAATCGCCTTCCCCAATGTATCCGGCTTTGAGTTGCGCCTCGCTGATATCGACCGTCTGCTGAAAACCTTTCAGATCCTCGAGCGCAAACTGGAGTGTCGATTCCGCCAGCAAAACGCTGACGAACTGCTGGCCGACATTGAACGCCAGCGTGCGCTCGGCGTCGGCAACCTGGGCGCGCGTGACGGCCGTCTGATCACGGGCAGCCTGTAGGCGCCGCTGCCGCTTGTGACCGCGTTCGAACAGGTAAGAGATCCCGACATCGAACTGCTGAGTTTCGTTCAGATTCTCCCCGGAGAAGTCTTGCGGACTGAAAAATGGAACGAACTGCGTATCCAACCCCAAAGTCGGATTGGGGCGCAGGTTCGCGGTGATTTCCTGGGCCTGATTCTGAAGAATCTGGGTTCGCGTAGCCTGGAGCGAATGGTTGTGCACCAGAGCCAGATCAATGGCCTGATCAAGAGTGATCCGCGTCGTATTCTGACCACTGCCTGCTCCCCCCAACAGGAAAAGCATCGCTGCCGCGGCGAACATTCGGCAGAACACCCGACCGGAGACCTGAGAGTACCTGGAGCGCATGAGGGTTGAGATCAAAAATGCACAAACGGTAGCCGACAGGCCCCACACAGCGTGCTCGCACCTGCCGAGCTCAACGCCGAGCTCCGTCGTCCGTATTCTCCTCCTCTCTCTAAGAGTGCAACCGATGGATCAATGGATGTATTGTAGTTCACCGCATTCACAATCGCGCCATGCCTGTGATCCTCTACCCGAGGTTCCAATCTGTTTCCGGCCGCTTGCCTGCTTCTCTTCGCGCGCTACTGCGAATGCTAATGAAAAGATTCTTGGCCCATGAGTACGTGTGGGGTGGAAATCTTCTACCACGCTTTGGCCGCTTTTCAGCCTGCTAATCGCGGTGACTTTTTCATCAGCCACGCCTGATCAGACTATGACGGGTGCCAGAAGCTCGGCACTCTGGTCAGGAATTGGGCACGCATGAAACCGGATGCATAGGTTAGTTTTGGCTGAAGGATCGTAGATTCATCAAGATGAAGGCGGCTTACCCATGTGGCCCGAATCGTGCTTTCTGCGATTGTGGGGAAGTGCAGGGGAGGAATTCCTTGCAAAATTCTGAACGGCACTCCAATTGGCGAGGAGCCCCCCTCCTCCGGCCACTGGAGTGCCGGATCAGTGCGCCAGCCTTGGAGGAAGTCATGGAAACCCTCGCTGAGTTGATGCAAAGGCTGCTTGAAATCCAAAGTGGCGGAAGACAAAGAAGCGCAGCACTGATCGCAGAAGACGAGCGATTGATAGATGGTCTGCGGAAGAAAATCTTGACAGAGAAGCCCACCGCAACGGTGAGGCTTAGCCAGAATAGCCCAGAGCGGACGCGATTCAAGACGTAACTATTTTGCCCCGCAGGGTTTGCTTCTCCGCTTTCTCCGGGCCGCTGCCGCGTTACACGGCAGCTTGGGGGGTACAGCGCTCGTTTGAGGTGCGCCACTGCGCGGAAAGGCAAAGCGGCGGAGCTGTTATGCTCCGCCGCTTCTTGTTCCACGCGCTGCCAAATTTCAGCAGCTACTGGCTAATGGTGTTCACCGCCGCCGTGCGATCCACCGCCGCCGCCGTGCGATCCGCCGCCGCTAGCATGCGACGCTCCCCCCCGCGAGGCTGTGGCGTGCGAGGCACTGTGCGACCTGCTACTGCGGTTACCGCGTGCTGCCGCTGAACCACCTCCACGATTGGCTGCATAAACACGTCCACCGCCGTTTCCACGGGCCTCGACGTAGCGTCCTCCACCGCCACCGCTGAAGCGATGACCACCCCAGCCGTGGCCATAGCCCCAGTTCGCCCATGGGCCCACGCCAAAGAAGATCCCGTTATAGAAATAGCCTGGCCCATAAAAACCCATGGGTGCGCAAGCGTACGGCGCATAGTCATAGTAGCCGTATGAGCACATCGGCGGATTTATGCTGATGACCACTCCCGCGTTGGCGGTTGGCGCCAAGGCTAAGGACACGAGCAGGGTTGTTGCGCCGGCCAGAAGCAGACTGCGCATTGCGAATTTGTGAACGACGTTCTTGACTTGCCACATTTGGGTATCCTCCCGGAACTCCCGCTTTCGATTCGAAAGTTATATTTCCAGTATCAGGCCCTTGCTCGCCGATAACTGGTCAATAGAGACCGCCGTCCGCAATACTCGCCTTTAGCGCCCGTCCTTTCGGCACCTACCGAGCCTCTTGACCGCCTCCGGCGCTCCCGGTAGCCTCTTTCTATCGCCCTTTCATGGCCGCTTCCGACATTCCCGACGCTCGGTCCGTAACTGATTCACGGGAAAACACTTCCGCGCGGCCTCCTGGCCCCGAAAACGCGCAACTTTCTGACCCGAATGGGGTTCCTGCCAATGTGAGCAGTGTGGCCATTGATCGCGGACGGCTGGATCGCGGGCTGCTGAACTTTGCGGGCGCGCCATCCTCGTCTGCGCCCGCTCCCATGGCAAATTCCGTTGTCACCACAGATGCCGCCGTTTCCGACGTTGACGTGATGCTGCGGGTGAAGACGGGCGACGAGTCCGCCTTCGCTTACCTGGTGCAGAAATATCGCCGGCCGATGGTCGGGTTCATGTACCGCTTGTGTCACAACCCTTCGACCGCCGAGGAACTGGCGCAGGAAGTATTTCTGCGCGTGTACCGCTCGCGCACCAGTTACGAGCCGAGCGCCAAGTTCACCACGTGGCTCTATCGCATCGCGACCAATCTGGCCGCGAACCACGCGCGCGATACGCGCCACGAGCGTCCGGGAAACACCCTGCGCCTCGATGAACCGGACCAGGAAACGGGCACGACACCCGACCTGGCCGACGATTCACTGAGCGCGGAAGAGCAGATTTTGAGGCGGGAGCGGCTGGCGGCCATCCGCGCCAAAGTGAACGCGTTGCCCGAGCGCCAGCGCGTGGCGGTCATCATGCACAAGTATCAGCAGATGGATTACCGTGAGATTGCGGGCGTGCTGAAGCTCAGCGAGTCCGCCACCAAGTCGTTGCTGTTTCGCGCCTACGAAACGTTGCGCGAGCAGTTGAAGGAGTTCGTTTCGGGGAAGTAGAGGGAAGCAGTATGGATTGCAATCAAATTCGCGAACGGTTGCCGGAACTGGCCGCCGGCATGGAGGCTGCGACGCCGGAGGTTCAGGAACACATCGCATCTTGTGACGCTTGTGCCGCCCATCTCGCGCGACTTGCAGAAAACCATGGCGCTGCTCGATGAATGGCAGGCGCCCGAGCCGTCAGCGTATTTCGACACCCGCCTTGAGGCGCGCCTGCGGGAAGAAAGGGCGCGCCCGGCGGCAGGATGGTTCCGTTGGCTGCGGCACCCGGCTTGGGCCATGTCGCTCGCTGCCGTAATATTTGCCGGGGCATTGGTGGTTGGCAACAAGTCGTACATTTCTCAGACCGAAGCCATCGCGACCAAACCTCCATCGCTCGGTCTGCCGGTGCAGCCGGGAACCGCCGTCGGCGATCTGCAGGCGCTGGAGAGGAACGACGAGTTGTACGCCGATTTCGATGTGCTCGACGATCTGCAGGTGCAGGACGACGTAACCGCGAATCCGTGAGATTCGGGGGCAATGTAAGACCGGTAACGAAGGTGCCCCAGGTTCGCGCCCGTCTTTTGGGCGCGAACCTGGGTGAAGGGGACCGAGGCATGTTGGGCCGGGCAAAAATTGCGAGCTGTCTGGCAGCGCTTCTGCTGCTGGCGCCCTTGTTTGCCCAAACCTCGTTCGCCCAAAACCGGTATTCGCCGCCGCAACCTCCACCGCGACAGCATCCGCAATCGCAACCTGCGGACGGACAGTGGCACCACTTTCAAAAAGAGGCTCGTCCTGGCCCCAGCCGCCCCAATCAAGTTCGTCCGCCGCAGAATCAGCCCGGGCACGCCGGAAACTGGCTCCGCCGCTATAAGGATCTGCCGCCGGCGCAGCAGCGCCGCGCGCTCGAAAACGACCCGCAGTTCCGCAAGCTTCCCCCGCAACAGCAAGCGCGGTTGCAAAACCAGTTGCAGCATTTTTCCAGCCTGCCTCCGCAGCAGCAGGAACGCGTGCTCAACCGCATGGAAACCTGGGAGCACCTGACTCCTAATCAGAAGCAGCAGGCGCGCCAGCTCTTTCAGCAGTTCAAGCAGTTGCCGCCCGACCGCCGCCAGGCCGTCAACCGGGCAATCCGCGGCATGCGCGGCCTGACCCCCGAGCAGCGCGATCGACTCATCAATTCCGATCAGTTCCGGAGAGAGTTTTCGCCGCAGGAACGCAACCTGCTCGGCGGAGCCTCCCGCCTACCCGCTCGCTCCCGGCGACGGCCTGCAGGCCGAACCGCCCGAATAGTCTCGTCCGGCTGCGCAACGCAAACACGGCATGGACACGGCGACTGCAAACGTGCCCATTCGGCCGCATTGCACCAGCACTGCATCCGCCAGCACTAAGAAAAAGTCTGGAGCGCGGCCTCCAAGCCCCGCCCCAGACCCATCACTCGTTCGTGGCGTACATCAGGAAAACAGGCGCTGCTCCGTTGTACCCGACCGGGATGGTCCCGGCCACCGGAATTCGCGTGTCGTCCCCGTCGATCAGCCATCCGCTCAGAGAGCCCGGCTCGCTCGCTGACCCCGCGCCTCTCACAGCGTTGTTGCCGCTATCGCTTGTGAAGTAAATGACAAAGTAATAGTCGCTGGTAGGCGAGAGCGCTTCCTTGATTGCATCGAGTTTTACAAAACAAGGATTGGCAACCGAAACCGGCTGCACCGGACAAACCGACGTGCTGGCTAGATTGATGATCGGATTGGCTTTACCGCCCAGTGTTACCTTCTTGGTGGCGGTGATAAGGTTGCTGCTGCGGCCAGTTGTGTAGAGCACCATATTGGAAACGGTTGCCGTGCTGCCGGCTGAAAACCCCAGGGTCAGCACTGTCGCTTTGGTGGTCACTCCGAAGAGCGCGGCCCCCGGAATCAGATCCAGTTCGGACCAACCCTCCCAATCGGTGGCGTTGCCAGTGGCCGTTGCCTGGCCTTCCGTCAGATTGGACAGTACGGTTACTTGAGGACCCTCCGCCGGAGCCTGCGCCAGAGCGCATGCCGCCATAACCATTACCAGCAATGCGAAGGTTGCGAGTTTGCTAATCGTGTTCATGAAATCTCCTTGTATATTCGAAGTCTGCATTCAGCGTGCAAGTACCTGCTTGGGCCGATTGCCAAAAGCGAATCGAGCCTTAATCGTCCAACCTTGATCGTCCAAGGCACCTAGTCGGTCATGACGAACATCAGGAAATAGGGTTGGTTGCCATTGTTCCCGCTCGGAATGGACTGGCCGACAGTGAGCTGGGTCTCGTCCACATTGCCGATGTACCAGCCCTGCAAGCTGCTCCGAAGATATTGGGGCACGGTGGCGCCAATCGAGCTATTGTTCGAGTCGCTCGGTGTGAAATACACCACCAGGTAGTAATCGTTCAGCGCCGAGAGCGTCAGCGTCAAAGGATCGAACCGCACAAAGCAGGGAGAGCCGGTGGAAAGCGGCTGCACCGGACAGACCGAGGTGTTGGACAGGACGATGCTCGGATTGGAAACGCCGCCGTACTTGACAGGAGTGACGGCAGTGATCGTGGAACTGCCTCGCGCCGTCGTGTAGAGAACCATATTGGTGATGTCGGCTTGGCTGCCGGCGGTGAATCCGTAATAGAACACAGTGGTGGAACTGGCGGGGGGAATCAGCCCGGCGCCGGGAATGAGGGCCAGGTTGGAATAACCGCTCCAGCTGGTGTTGGCTGCGACCGGGCCGCCCACGCCCCGCACCAGGTTCAGGGGTGTGGCCGCAAAACCATGCAACGCGAAAGCGAGCATCATGAGCATCAGAGTTGCGAACTTGCAAACAGTCTTCATTGGGAATCTCCGTTAATCGAAATTTTTTCAGCGTTCAAGTGCGTGGCCGCTCGTTCAACCACTGTTTTTAGTTGTTCATGACGTACATGAGGAATATCGGGTTGTAACAGGCTCCACGGGGAAGGGACTGACCCACGGTGAGATGGGTTTCATCTCCGCCGGTGTAGCACGCTCCCAGGCTGGTCTGCGAATAATTCGCATTGGCTGCACCGATGTTCTGGTTGTTGCTGTCATTGGTGTAATACACGGTCAGGTAGTAATCCGAAGCGGGCGAAAGCGTAATCGTCGTCGGATCGAACCGCACAATGCAGGGGCTGGTGGCGGAAAGCGGCTGCACCGGACAGACCGATGTGCTGGCCAGGTCAATGCTCGGATTGGAGATGCCCCCGAGCGTGACCGGTGTAACCGCGCTGATGGTTAAGCTGGCCCGCGGAGTCGTGTACAGGACCATGTTGCTGATGTCCGCCTCGCTTCCAGCCGTAAATCCGTAATAAAAGACTGTGCTGGAGCTGCTAAGCGGGAACAGCGACGAGCCGGGAATGATGTTAAAGATAGAGTAATTGGACCAGTTGTTGTTGCTGGAGACCGGTCCAATTACGCCGCGCACGAGGTTCTGGGTCGTGGTAGCTGGCTTCTGCGAAGTTGCCTGCTGCGCAAAGCCACACACAGTGACCGCGAACATCATGAGGATCAGCGTTCGGAACTTGCAAACATTTTTCATGGGTATCTCCCTTATCGATTTGTGGAACTAAGTTCTGGTACAGGCATTCGCTTTGCATCGAGCTGTTTTTTCGAAAACTACTGCGGATAGGTCTTCTGGAGCAGATCACAATGCCCCCACGGCATCGATCTGTGCCCGAGAACCCCGGGGTGCGGCTGTCCGCCGCGCGCCGGAATTACAAGATTGGCTTGCTCCTATTTCCCCGTTCCGTCCAGTTGGACGGCTTGCGTGCCCACGGCGTCCTTGATGGACGGAGTCGCAGCCCGGGTTTCGGTGGCGGGGGAGGATGCCACGCTGATCGTGCGGTTAGCGCCGGGCAAGCGGCTCGAACCATAATTCGACTTCGCACTGAAGTCGCTCGGATCCGTTCGAGCATCATACCACTGTTTGTCAAGGGGGCCCGGCAACCGGGCGATTCGCGGCATGCGCGATCTGACGCCCGAACCGCGCGGAGAATAAGAAAGATTGAGAATGGCCCGCGCAGGGGCTAAACAGGCTGCGGAAAAACTCTGATTGAGGCAGGTTCTTGGGAAGGCCACGACTCCGGTCGTACCGTAAGCTAAGAACTAAGAAACTGAGAACTGACAGCCCCCTACCGCCGAATCAGCGCCATCACCCAACCCGCCAGGAAAACTCCACCGACAAACAGCGCGAAGCAGTAAAGGCCATACCGCACCTGCTCCCTGGTCGAACTGCGTTGCGTGATGCCGAACACTACCGATGCGAACAGCGCGAACACCACCGCCGCCGAGAAGTGCGACAAGTTGACGGTCACGGCTTCTTCCCCAGCGCAATGTGATGCGCATCCGCTGCCGCGATGAAGTTCAAAAGGCCGGCGACGATCAGAAACGTCTTGCCATAATCCGCCGCGGCATTGGCGGCCATCACGTTGCCCCAGTCCATGATGCGCGCCAGAAAATAGAGCGCTCCCGCGCCCACGTCGCCAACAAAGCCAAGGATGTCGAGGATGTCGCCGCCGTTCGGCTTGTAAATCCGCCCCTGCATGCCGAGCCCGACCAGGAACATCGCGACCACCGACACCAGCAGCAGAACGCCGCGCCCATAGCGCTTCAGCAAAATGTGCCCGCCGCCCGGAATCAGCCAGCCCACAAGCGGCGCCACCACCGCCATGGTCGTGAGCGGGTACTCCGGCTCCGTCGCCGCCGCTGCTTCATTCTTTTGATTTTATCTGTCGTCGGCTTGGCCATTCAGATGGTCACGATCTCTCGTTGAATTTTACCAGTCACCTCGGCGCTTCCCGGCCGCACCAGCACATCCACTTCCGAGCGCACGCCGAACTCGGGCAGGTAGATGCCGGGCTCGATCGAGAAACAAGGAATTGGGCAGAATGCGCCGCTCGTCGTGAATTTCCAAATCATCCATATTCGCGCCATTCGCATGCACCTCGGTCGCAATCGAGTGGCCGGTGCGGTGGATGAAGTACTCTCCGTATTTCGCCTGCTGGATGTGGCCGCGCACCGCGTGATCCACTTCCCATCCCGCAATCGGCCGGTGCGGCAGAAACCGCGTCCTGCACCGTCTTCACGCCGATATCGCGCGCCTCGCTCACAATCTTGAAAATCTCGCGCTGCCGCTCCGGACGGAGCCTGGCCCACAAATCCCACCCATGTAATGTCGTAGTAAACCGCGCCCGGCGTATTCTTCTTCGCCCACACGTCCAGCAGAACAAAGTCCCCTTCACGAATCGCCACCGGCCGGCTGGCGCTCGGCTCGTAGTGCGGGTTGCCGCTGTTGGCGTTCACGGCCACGATCGGCGGATCGTCGGTCACCATGTTCTCGCGCTGGAACGCTTCCATGAAAAACTGCTGAATCTCATGCTCGTGCGCGCCGCCGCGCGGACGCGCCGTCCAATTTCCTTGAAAGCCTCGGCGGTGACCGCGTCAATCACATCGCGCGCCGCGAAGTGCGACTTGATCTGCTCCTCCGTCAGGGTCGCTTCAAACTGCGCGATCAGGTCCGCCGCGCTGACAATGTTCTTGCCCAGCCCGCGGATCATATCCACCGTTCCCGCGTCCACCATGGAAATGGTGAAGACAAAGTTGTTGGGCGAATACTGCATCGCCACATCGCGATACGGGCCCAGCATCTGCTTCAAGCCGTCGAACAGTTCCTGCCATCCGGCGTACTGTTTCTTCGCGCCGGGCAAGGTATCCAGGTGTCCCGACTCGATCTTGTGAACCAGCTTGACGGGCTCGCCTTTGGCGGGGATCAGGTAGTACCAGCGCCGCGTGACCATGAGCCCTTCCGGCAGCCCAAGAACGCGGTAAGAGATCGGGTCGCGATGGTGATGATCGTAGAAAAGCCAGGCGTCGATGTTGCGATCGCGCAAGGCTTGCTGGATGGCGGAGAGGTCCATATACAAACCGTTATTCTACACGACCGCTGGCGTCGGAGGATTTCGGGAGACTCGTAACCCCGTGATCATCGGCGCGGGTTGGACGGCCAATACCCTGAGTCGCCCTCATCATCCTCGCGCAGGAAAATCATCCACACGATCCCGCAAAACGCCAGCACCGCGATCGACGCGAGAAGGATAAGCCCAGCAGTACCACTAAGGCGGCTATCGAACAGGAACACAACCCCGGCGAGCCCAGCCACTGCCTTCACAATCGGACGTAGAATCCACTTTAGCATCGCAGCAGACAGCCAAGTATAGTCGCAGTCGCAACGCTAATTCTTGAATGGGTTGAATGTTCGGACGTCGAGTTGCTTGAAGTCTCGTTCATTCCTGGTCGCAACAATCAGGCGGTGAACTCGTGCCGTAGCGGCAATCATGGCGTCTTGCAGCAACTCAGGGGGCTTCTTATCCATAATGCGGCCCCATTCCCGAAAGCACGCCGTATCCATAGGGAGCACCTGAAAAGACGCCGGCAAGCGATCAATCCAACGCTCGATCTCGTCCGCCTTCTCCGGATCTTGATGCCTTATCCCCTCGATCCCTGCCTGCAGTTCTCCGAACGTTACGGCGGAGAGGAACAATTTCCCCTCTTCCATGGCGCCGATCCAGGCATAACCGCTCCGTGCGGACGCACTTTCCGCAGTTTCGGAGACTACGTTCGTGTCGAGCAAATATTGATTCACTCAAACTCCACCACGCGACGGCTGCGCAACTTGCGTCTTTCCGGGATCAGGTCGTCAAAGCGAGGCTCGGGTGCCAGCAACCATTCCTTGAGACCAGGCCGGGCAGCCTTTTGCAGCCTCTCCCATTCTTCGATCGGTACCAGAACGGCGGTCTTAATTCCGCGGCGGGTAACCACCTGTGGACCCTTCTTGATGGTCGCATCCAGGAACTCGCTAAAACGCGCCTTCGCGTCTTGCACTTGCCACGAAGCCAAGCTCCACCTCCTCCACACGGCTTTATTATAGTGACTAGTCATATGTCTAGTCAATTATTTCGTGGAAGCATAGCGCAATGTATGGGAAGGAACGATCGCGCCGCACTGCAACCCACCCTCGTTTGTGGTAAAAATTACTGTAATACCCTGTAAAGCCAATGAACGCCTCGGGCAATCTTAACCCGCCACAATTAAACCCGCGAAAATCAGGTGCATCATGCTGAGGGCAATCTTCATTGCACTATCGGAGAGCCGCTCGCTGCGCGGTTTCGCCGAACGCTCCCGCTTTGGCCAACGCACTTCCGCCCGCTTCGTCGCCGGCACCGAGGTTGCGGACGCGATTCGCGCCGCCGCCGCGATGAATCAAATTGGCGCCGGCGTCTCCATCGACAATCTGGGCGAGAACGTCACCAACGCTGACGAAGCCCGCGCCAGCGCCCAGCTTTACCACCACCTGCTCGACGAAATCGCCGTCCACAAGCTGAACGCGAATATCAGCCTGAAGCTCACCCACATGGGCCTGGACGTGGACGAGAAAATGGCCTACGAAATCGTCCGCGGGCTGGTCGCCAAGGCGGCCAGCATGACGCCGAAGAATTTTGTTCGCGTCGATATGGAGGGATCGCCATACACCCAGCGCACGCTCGACTTTGTTCACGAACTCCACCGGGTTCCGGGAAACGCGAATAATGTGGGAACCGTGATCCAGTCGTATATGCGGCGCGCCGAGGCCGACGTTGAGAAGTTGCTCTCCGAGCGCATCCGGATACGGCTCTGCAAAGGCGCATATAAAGAGCCCGCGGACATCGCCTTCCAGAAGAAGTCCGAGGTTGACGCCAGCTACGTGAAGCTGATGAAGACCCTGATGAAGAGCGGCGTCTTTCATGGTTTAGCCACCCATGACGAAGCCATCATTAAGGAAGCCAAGGCGTTTGCCACGCGGGAGAATATTCCGCGCAACGCGTTTGAATTCCAGATGCTGCACGGCATCCGCCGCGACCTGCAGCAAAGCCTGGTAAAAGATGGCTGGGGCATGCGTGTCTACATCCCGTTCGGCACCGAGTGGTATCCCTACTATATGAGGCGGCTGGCCGAGCGCCCGGCGAATGTGCTGTTCATCGCCAGGAACATCTTTCGACAGTAAACTCGGTTAGATCCTTGCGCAGGCACGGTTTTGCCGGCTGCGGAAAACCTCGGCATTGCCCCGTGATTTTTGATGGCGCAGCGTTTCTGCGCTGCGATAACTGGCCTATTTCAACCGCTGAGCGCCCACGCTTCTCTTACCCCTCCCACACATACGCGTCAAACACCCGGTAGATTCAAACCCAATGCGTTTGTAGAGCGCAATCGCGCGGTCGTTGGCCTCGGTCACGGTCAGCGAAATGAAACGGAATCCCCGCCCGCGCAGATTCCGGGTTGAGGCGGCCAGCATGGCTTCGCCGAGGCCGGCGGAGCGGTATTCGGGGAGCACGCAGACCTGGGTGATGTGGCCGACATCGGGGCGCACCAGCGAGCAGAGGATGAGGCCGACCAGCGTGCGAGTACGGCGCTGGAAAACGAGAAAGGATGCCTGGGGATCGAAGGCGCCGCAGCCGGGGAAGCGCACGATGTTGTTGAGAAAGCGCAGCGAGCCGGTCAGGGTGCGGTACTGATCGTTGATCTCGGAATCGACGTGGCCGCGGTAGGCGGCAGTGATGAGCGCGGCGGCGGACTGGTATTCCGGTTCGGACCAGGGACGGATTTCGAACTGCGGCGGCAGAGGCGGCGGCAGCGAAGCTGGCGGATGCCGTCCGATCTCGAAATTCATGAAGACGCGCGGATGGCGGCTGAAACCCTGTTGCAGGAAGGGGCGCGCGACTTCTCCGGTGTCGTGCGCCAGCAACTGCGCCTCCACGCGATGAATGCCGGGCGACTGCTGCAGGGTTTCGATGACGTGGGTGAGCAGTCGTTCTTCGACCTCGTGGCGGTCCGAACCGCGGCCTCCCTCGCGGACAGAGTCGCGACACGAAAAGAGGTCGCCGATGACGCCCTTGCTCTGCTCGTAGACAAAGAAGGAGTAGCCGAAGATGCTGCCGCGCTCGATGGCGGCGTAGCCGGGGAGAATTTTCGCATCCATGTAGCGCAGGATCATCTCGGCCGAGGTGGTGTAGTCCCAGGCAGAGCAAGCGTCCCCACATGGCGATCTCATCTTCCAGCAGCGGGCGAAGGTCGGCGGAAGAGAAGTGTCGGAGATCGAGGATTTCCATATAAAAGCCAGGTTTCAAAGTTTCAGAGTTTCGAGGTTTCAGAGTAAAGCGTCAAGTCCTTGAAACCTTGAAACTCTGAAACCTTGAAACCTACTTTCCAACCCAATACAAATCCAACTTCTGTGCGGGGATACTGGTTAAGTATGACACTCGGCGTCCGGGAACAAGTTGGGCGACTTGGGATTCGGTACCTTGTGCGGCAACCAGGACATGAGCTGCGGCCGGGATTTTCCGCTTTCGTATGTCTGCGCCGGACGATTGAGATAAAACTCCAGGCCGTATTCCTGCACGCGATTGATGCGATAGAGCGCGACGGGGACCGGCTCGTGCGAAAAGGCCTGAATGGTCTCGGCAATGGGACGCGCGGATTGCGTGGCGTCGATGACGGGCGCGGCAAAACGAATGACGGCAGCCACGCTGACGACGACGGCGAACATGGTGACGGGGCGCAACAGCCGAAGTCCGGCGCGTGAGAGCAAGCGCGGCGCCGATGCCCAGCGCAAACACGGCGGCAATGGCCGCGGCGACGTATGTTCCACGTTCCCCACAGCAGATGGTGATTCATCGCAATCGAGGCGGCGGAGAGAGCAGCGAAGATCAGCAGTCCGCAGAGAACTCCGTGAGCGACGGCGAACAGCGGTGAAAATCTTCTTCTCTTCGCCGCGGCGCTGCGGCCAGATACTCGCCCACCAGCAGCGCCGCAGCGGGGACGGCGGGCAGGATGTAGCCCGGCAGCTTCGATTGCGATGCGCTGAAAAACAGGATGGGCACGAGCATCCAGATGAGAAGAAACAGCGGCCAGGAATCTTCCGGGCTGGAAAAAGCTTCTTTGCCCTCCGACCAGATCAGGCGAGCGCGTTCGACGACGAGCCAGGATGAGCACGAGCGTCCACGGCATCATCGCCAGCAAGAACACGGGCAGGTAGAACCAGAAGGGCTGGCGGTGGTGATAGACGTCCTGGGAGAAGCGGGCGAGATTGTGTTCGAGGATGAAGACACGGAAGAATTCTGGGTTGCGCAGTTGGACGGCGATGTACCACGGCAGCATCACGGCGAGATAGAGAGCGATGCCGGGGATCCAGAGGGTGCGCGGGATGGCGCGCCAGTCGCGCTTTACGGCGACGAAGAGAAGGATGATGACGGCGGAGAGCGCAGGCGCGACTGGGCCTTTGGCTAAGGTTCCGAGCGCCAGAAAAATGTAAAAGGCGGCGAGATAGATCTGCCGCCGGCTTTCGTACCAGGCGTACCAGGCAAGCAATGCGATGGCGAAGGCGGCGGCGAGCGGCATGTCGGTCGCGGCGGCGTGAGCAAATCCGACAACGCCGGCGCAACTGGCCGTGATGAGCGCGCCGTCGAGTTCACTGCCCGGTCGAAAGCGGCGGAGAAAAAAGTAGATGGCTGCGATGAGCAACGCGGCGTCGAAGGCGGCGGGCAGGCGGGCAGCCTGGTCGGTGACGCCGCCCAAACGGAAACGACAGCATCGCCTGCCAGTAATACAGCACTGGTTTTTCGAGCCACGGCTTGCCCTGCAGCGTGGGGGTGACCCAATCGGAACGCTCGAGCATTTCGCGCGCCACTTGCGCGTAGCGGGGTTCGTCGGCGCCAAGCAGGCCGAGAGCACCGAGGCCATAAAAGAAAAGAAATCCGCAAAACGCTACCAGCAGCAGCACGTCGGTGCGGGTTTGCGGACTCGTTCTTTGCACATTCATAAATTCAGGCAGGGCGCGGCTGGCCCGGGCCCACTGGTTCGCTGCCGTTCGTTGTCCCGTCCGTTAGCTGGTTGATGAGTTCGCGTTCAAGACTACAGGTTCTGCGTGCAGGCGCTCAATAATTCGGGACACGGCGACCGCCAGGGGTCCATCGATCGAACAGCCGCTGGCGCACTTGTGACCGCCGCCACCGAAATGCTCGGCCACGCGGGAGACATTCACCTCTCCTTTGCTGCGCAGGCTGATGCGATAGCGGCGATCGGGAAGTTCGCGAAAAAAGATGGCAACCTGCACGTCGCCCATGGAGAGCGCGTAGTTGACCAGGCCCTCGCAATCTTCTTCGCGGGCGCCGAAGCGCTGCATCTGTTCCTGCGTGACCCAGATCCAGGCGAGTGGACCTTCGCGATGCAGATTGGAGAGCGCGGCGCCGAGCAGACGCATCTTGGCCGTGGAATGTCCGAAATAGATAGGGCGCGCGCAATGCGCGGGATCGGCTCCGGCCAGCACCAGTTCGCGCGCGACGGTGAAGGTGTGCTCGTTGGTGCCTTCGAACATGAACGATCCGGTGTCGGTCATGAGCGCGGTGTAGAGGCAGGTGGCAATGTCGCGATCGACGGGGACGCAGGCCAGGCGGGCCAGACGGAAAACCAGTTCGGCGGTGGCCATCACCGATGGAATCGATCCAGTTGATATGGGCGAAATTGCGGCCGCTGGCGTGATGGTCAATGTTGATGAGGAAGCATTCTTCAAGACCCTCAAGCAGCGTGCGGCCGATGCTGTCGCATTCGAGCAGGATGACCGCATCGTTCGCGGGGACGGCATCGGCCTGAATGACGCGATCGGCGAAAGGCAGGTTCTGATAAATGCGTGGGACGCCGTCATGCATGACGACTTCGGCATCCTTGCCCATGACGCGCAGGATCTGGCCACAGGCAAGGGCAGAGCCGATGCCGTCGCCGTCGGGCCGGGCGTGCGAGGTCACGACGAAACGGCGGCGCGCCCGAATTTCTTGTAGCACTCGGTCCAGCATGAAGTGTTCCTGGCTCTTAGCTGTCAGCTATCAGCTCGTAGCTATTAGGTTCGTATCAGGGCATCGCTTTAGCGATGCCGCACGCACTCCGAAATCGGACGCCCCTTTAGGGGCTGGGCTCAGCATCCTTCCGGCGGCGTTTCTTGGCGCGGCCGAGAAGCTCGTCCACTCGACTCTCCAATTCATCGGCGCGATCGATCTGGAAATAAAGCTCCGGAGGCCGCCGCAGGCGCAGCCGTTCCGCCAGTTCGTGCCGGACATAGTTCCGGGCGGCGGCCAGCCCTTCGAGGGTGCGCTCGGCCTCGGCCTCATCGCCGGCAACGCTGACCATGACGCGAGCCGAGCGAGCGTCCTCGGCCAGGACCACGGAGCTGACGCTCGCCAGCCCGATGCGAGGATCGCCAAGTTCGCCTTCGAGGATGGTTTCAATCTCCTCGCGGATGGCCTCGCTCAGCCGTCCGCGATGATATTTCTGGCCACGACGCTCCAAGGCACACCTCGAATGGATAAAACCTGTAAGAATATCAGAAAAGTCAGGGTGGAAGAACATCGGACTGCCGAGCCGACTAATGGGTCATCTTCAGTGTTACTGGGTTGAGCTTTCTCCCATCACAGAAATTCCACGAACGAGTCGGTGACTTCGGCGCCTGCATTGTTGGCGATGCGGGTCGCCGCGCGTTCTACGTTTTTCATCAGGCCGTCGAGATAATCGCGCGAGTGGGAAACGCTGACCACGCCAATAGTGGCCTGATTCCACAGCAGACTAGGGTCAAGCTCGGCCACGGCAACGTTGAAAGAGGAGCGCAGCCGGTCTTTAAGGCTGCGCGTAACCTGACGCTTGTCTTTGAGCGAGTGCGCGCCTTCAATGCGGAGTTCGAGGGTGAGAAAAGCGATCATGCTTCATGTATAGCGCAACCCATGGCAAACCAGCGATCCCACTCCGGTAGAGACGGGGCTTTCTTCGTCTCAGACGCGGTCAGCCACGTCTCAGCCGGAACCCGGGAAAACCACCCCTGACCAAAGTTTCAAGCATTTGCCCGCTTATTGTGCTACACTGTATTTGCTAAGTTTGACTCACAGGCAGTTGAAGGTCGGTACCGCCAACCAGCGTCAACCCCCTCTACAGCAGCGAATCACCTCAGCATATTTCAAGAAACAAGAAAAAGGAACATCAATGGCAGAACAAGGAACAGTGAAGTGGTTTAACGACGCCAAGGGCTACGGCTTTATCAGCCGTCAAAATGGCGAAGACGTTTTCGTGCATTTCTCAGCTATTCAAGCGGGCGGCTTCAAGAGCCTGCAAGAAGGCCAAACCGTGCAGTTCGACGTGACCAAAGGCCCCAAAGGCTGGCAAGCGGAGAACGTTACCGCTGTCTAAGGGCAAGACGCTTAGCGACAACCAGTGCCCGAGATTCGCAAGAATCCCGGGCATTTTTGCGTGTGTACGTGTGGAGCGGACACTCCTGTCCGCTGCCTTTGCCTTTGGCTTTGATTTGATTTTTTCTCGATCGTCACTTCTGCAATCCCTCGGCGAAACCTCTGGCTTCGCTTTCGCTAATTGCCGACTGAAGCGCGGTTAGTTTCGCTTCGTGATGCCGCTCCGCGCGCTCCAACATCCGCAGCGCGGCTCGCACGACCTCGCTGGCGTTTTCGTAACGTCCACTCTTAACCTGGTAGGCCACGAAGCAGTCGAGTTCGTCGGTCAGATTGACATTTCGGGTGGGCATCGCGTCAGACCTGCCCATTCGACCGATCTGCGGCGCCGATGGGAGTTGGTTGCTTCACGATCGGGAGCGGTTCGCACGGATCCTCACGAATCCCGAGCGACCTGTCCAGTTGGTGCTAGCTGGGAAAGCCCATCCCCAAGACAAGCCGGGACACGGCCTAGTGCGGGAATGGATCGAGTTTGCCCGTCGGCCAGATGTTCGTTCGCATGTCGTCTTTCTTAGTGACTATGACATGCTGCTCGCCCAACACTTGCTGGCAGGTGTCAACGTCTGGGTCAACACACCCAAGCGTCCCTGGGAGGCTTGCGGCACCAGCGGAATGAAGGTGCTGGCCAACGGAGGCCTGAATGTTTCCGTGCTCGACGGCTGGTGGGCGGAAGCATACTCGCCGAGTGTAGGCTGGGCGATCGGCAAGAGTGAGGAATTCTTCGGTGACGCTGCCGCGGATCGCGCCGATGCAGAAGCGCTATACGGCCTTCTGGAAGACCAGATTGCGCCGCAGTTTTATGACCGGGGCGAAAATGGAATACCGGCAGCCTGGATAGCGCGTGTACGAGAGAGTATGGCGATGCTGACGCCGGCATTTTCCGCCAATCGCGCGGTCCGGCAATACACAGAAGAGCATTATCTTCCTGCGGCAGCTTACACTGCACGCGTCCAGAGTCTCGGGAAAACAGGCAGCAGCGTCCTTGCCTGGCAACAGGATATCGCCCGACGATGGCAAAACGTCCGCTTCGGCCAGGGGCACTGGCGATACCCCCTTGCGTGGAGTCAAGATTGGCTTAGAGAAGCCGGGATTGCATGACAACTGCCGTTCTATACTCGAATGGCAACCTGCTCCACGTTTAGCAACTTTGGCGTAAACCCTATAGTCTTTCAGGACGAGGATGGAAATGAACACGGCAGTCAGTACGAATCTGAGTCTTCGATACGGACGCTTTGGCCTTCCTGCCGCGCTGTTGTTACTGCTCACGGCGACGGCTTGCGGCCGAGGCAACGTCCACACGCCGGCGACGCCGCCAGCTCCCGAGGTGAAAGTTGTCTCCGTTCTGCAGCAAGATGTTCCGGTGTACAGCGAATGGGTGGCGACGTTGGACGGCTACGTCAACGCCCAGATCCGGCCCCAGGTCTCCGGCTACATAATCAAGCAAGACTACAAAGAAGGCTCGCTCGTCGGGAAAGGCCAGGTACTGTTCGAAATCGATCCCAGGCCCTTCCAGGCCGCCCTCGACCGCGCTAAGGGCGACCTGGCGCAGGCGCAAGCGCAGCTTGGCAAAAGCACTCTTGACGTGGCCCGCGACACACCGCTCGCCGAGGCCAAGGCCATCGCCAAGAGTCAATTGGATAATGAGAATCAGGCCAAACTCGGCGCCCAGGCCGCCGTCGAATCGAGCAGAGCGGCAGTGGAGCAGGCGGAACTCAACCTTGAATTCACGAAAGTTACCTCGCTGGTGGATGGAATTGCGGGGATTGCACAAGTCCAAATGGGCAACCTGGTGGGACCCAGTTCTATCTTGACTTCAGTTTCACAAGTCGAGCCCATCAAGGCCTATTTCCCGATTAGCGAACAGGAGTATCTCCACGCACAACAGAAACTGAGGAGCGGCGCCATCTCCAGCGGCCATGCCATCAGTTTTTTCGGGAACTCGCTCGAACTGATTCTGGCCGATGGCAGTATCTACGCTCATAAAGGCAAAATCCTGCTGGCCGACCGGCAAGTGGATCCAAACACCGGCACAATTCGCATTGTGGCTGCCTTTCCCAATCCCGGCAACATTCTGCGTCCCGGCCAGTATGGACGTGTGCGGGTCGAAACCAACATGAAGAAAGGCGCACTGCTGCTGCCTCAGAGCGCCGTTACGCAGTCGCAGGGAAGCTATCAGGTGGCGGTCGTCGGCAGCGACAACAAGGTTAGTATCCGCACCGTGAAGCCCGGCGAGACGGTGGGGACGATGTGGGTTATCGACGAGGGCCTCAAACCGGGTGAGCAAGTTGCCGTCGAAGGGCTGCAACGGCTAAGGGACGGAACTCTGGTTACTCCCAAGCCCGCACAACTTTCTCCCGCACGGCTTTCCACGGAAGGGCACTGAGTTATGTCGAAGTTCTTCATCGACCGTCCGATCGTAGCGATGGTGATCGCGATCCTTACGGTGATTGTGGGCGCGGTCACGATCGCTACCCTGCCGGTGGCGCAGTTTCCTTACATTGTCCCGCCTGAGATTCGATTGCAGACCTCGTACGTCGGGGCGGACGCGCAGACTCTCGAGCAAGCCGTGGCCACGCCGATCGAACAGCAGATCAACGGCGTGGACAACATGAGTTACATGTATTCGTTAAACGCCACGGCGAACTCGCAGACGACCATGTTGATTGACTTCGATCTCAAGACGGACCCCAACATGGACCTGATTCTCACCCAGTCGCGCGAGAACCTGGCCGCCACTCAGCTTCCGCCCGAAGTGAACAACTATGGGGTCACCATCAGGAAGTCAACGTCCGCGCCGCTGATGCTGGTCGCCTTATTCTCGCCGCATGGCACTCACGATGCGAAGTTCCTGGCCAACTACGCCTACATCAACCTCAACGAGCCCATAGCACGCTTGTACGGTGTTGGCCAGACGAATGTTTTCGGCGCGGGGCAGTATGCCATGAGGTTGTGGGTAAAGCCCGACCAATTGGCGAAACTGGGCATCACGGTCACTGACCTCGTCACCGCGATCCAGTCGCAGAACAAGGTGAATCCGGCGGGCCAGCTCGGCGGGGAGCCCGCCGCGGCGGACCAGCAATTCACGTATTCCGTTCTCGCTCAAGGCCGTCTGACTACGCCGGAGCAATTTGAAGATGTCGTCCTCCGCGAAGCTCCGGATGGCGGAATCGTCCGCGTGAAAGACGTTGCCCGGGTCGAACTGGGCGCGCAGGATTACAGCACTTACAGCCGCTTGAATGGCGAGCCCGCCGCCGCCATTGCCGTTTACCAGTTGCCCGGTTCCAATGCGGTCGAAGCGGCTGCCGGCGTCCGCAAGCTGATGGCGGAAATGAAGCAGCGCTTCCCCGAAGACATGGATTACGCCGTATCGCTTGACTCAGACCCGCGCCGTGACGGAAGGCATGAAAGAGATTGTCGTAACCCTTTTGATCGCCATCGTGCTGGTGATCCTGGTGGTCTACCTCTTCCTGCAAGACTGGCGCGCCACCCTGATTCCGATGCTGGCCGTGCCCGTCTCGCTGGTGGGCACGTTTATTCTGTTCCCGCTGTTTGGCTTCTCCATCAATACCCTTTCCATGTTCGGACTGGTACTGGCCATCGGCTTGGTCGTCGACGATGCCATCATCGTGGTCGAAGGCGTGCAGCGCCACATCGAGGAGGGATTGGCTCCCAGGGATGCGGCTCGAAAAGCTATGGAAGAGCTCTCCGGGCCGGTCATCGGTATCGCCCTGGTTCTGTCGTCGGTCTTCGTGCCGACCGTCTTTATCCCAGGGATCACGGGGCGGCTTTACCAGCAATTTGCCTTGACCATCGCCATCTCGGTGGTCATCTCGGCTTTTAACGCGCTCACCCTGAGCCCGGCCCTGGCCGCGCTGCTGCTCCGGCCAAAGAAGGAGAGCCGCGGGCTCCTGGCAAGATTCTTCGCTTGGTTCAACCGTTTTTTCGGGAGCGGCAGAGAACTGTATCTGCGGATCTCAGGCGCGCTGATCCGCAGAACCGTGCTGGCGCTGGTGGCGCTCGCGGCTTTTGCCTTGGCCGGGATTGTCTTTGCCCGGCTCCTGCCCTCGAGCTTCCTGCCCGACGAAGACCAGGGTTATGCGTACATCAACATGCAACTTCCGAATGCGGCTTCGCTGGAGAGGACGGCAGAGGCATCGAGAGACGTGGAGAAAATCCTGAGGGCCACGCCGGGGGTGCGGTACTACACCAGCGTCATTGGCTTCAGCTTGCTAAGCTACGTCCGGATCGGTTACAACGCCTTTTATTTCGTGAGCTTCTCGCCCTGGAGCAGCCGCGAAAGCAGAGCGGAACAGTATCAGGAAATCAAGGCGCGCTTGAACCAGCAGCTCAGCAAACTTCCGCAAGGAACCGCTTTTAGCTTCTCGCCGCCAGCCATCCCTGGAGTCGGCACTTCCGGTGGATTTCAGTTCGTGCTTGAAGACCGTGGGGGACGGGACGTTCAGTTCCTGGCAAGCAACGTGGCCAAATTCCTGGCGGCGGCTCGCAAGCGTCCCGAAATTGGCATGATCAGCACCACGCTTCTACCGAGCGTGCCGCAAAAATTCGTGCGGGTGGATCGGGAAAAGGTGCTGAAGCAAGGCGTGGCCATCGCCGATGTTTACCAGGCCATTCAGGCTTTCATGGGCGGGCTGTTCGTCAACTACTTCAACGAGTTCGGCCGCACCTGGCAAGTGTACGTGGAAGCCGAAGCTCCTTACCGGTCGGATGTGGCGAACGTGGGGCAGTTCTACGTGCGCAATAACCGGGGGGAAATGGTGCCGCTGACCGCGCTGACGAAGTTCGAATCGCGTGACGGCCCCGAATTTACTATGCGCTACAACGAGTACAGGTCGGCGCAGATCAACGGCAGCGCCGCGCCAGGCTACAGTTCGGACCAAGCGACGGCGGCCCTGGAAGACGTCTTCAAGCAGACGATGCCCAGCGGAATGGGCTTCGATTATATGGGCATGTCTTATCAGGAGCAGAAAGCGCGGCAAGGGCTCCCGGCTTCGGCCATCTTCGGCTTCTCGCTGTTGTTCGTGTTTCTAATCCTGGCGGCCCTCTATGAAAGCTGGTCATTGCCTTTCAGCGTGTTGCTGAGCACGCCGGTCGCGGTATTCGGCGCCTTTGGAGTGTTGTGGCTGCGCCGGACCGTGCTCGGCGCTTTCTATCCGGCGTACATGGTGCAGATCGAGAACGACGTTTATTCGCAGATCGGTTTGGTCATGCTGATCGGCTTGGCGGCCAAGAACGCAATCTTGATCGTGGAATTCGCCAAGCATGAATTCGAACAAGGAAAGCCCATGGTTGACGCCGCTTTGGAAGGCGCCAGGCTTCGACTACGCCCCATCCTCATGACCTCGATGGCGTTTATTCTGGGCTGCGTGCCGCTCTGGATGGCAACCGGCGCCGGCTCCGTGGCCCGCCAGATCATGGGCACTACCGTAATCGGCGGCATGGCGGCCGCTACTGCGATTGCCATATTCATCATTCCGGCTCTGTACGTCCTGGTCGAACGCTTGGCGGCGCGCTGGAGCGGCGAAGTGCCCCGCCCTGATGCCGTACCGCAGCCGAGCCCATCGGAGGGAGATTAAGGTGACAAAGCTAGCCGCTCTTTTGTTGGTCGTGCTCCTGACGGCGGGCTGCGCTGTGGGGCCGAACTATAAGCGACCGAGCGTAGACGTTCCTGGCACGTACCGTGGAGCTACGGCGCAAGAGGCAAAGCAGCCTGCGGCGGAGCCGCTGGGAGACCAAAAATGGTGGGAGGTGTTTCAAGACCAGCAACTTCAAGGCTTGATTCGCACTGCCCTGCAGCAGAACTACGACGTTCGCATTGCGGCAACGCGAATCCTCGAAGCCCAGGCACAGGTGGTCATCACACGTTCCGACCAGTTCCCGGCAGTCGGCGGCGGAGTTCAGGCTGCGAATGAACGTTATGCGGAGACAAAAACTTACCCTCAATACGATACGAGCGCAAACCAAGTGGGTCTCGCGCTGAGGTGGGATCTCGATTTCTGGGGGAAGTACCGCCGCGCCACCGAGGCGGCGCGAGCCAATCTGTTGGCAACAGAATGGGCGCGCCAAGCGGTGATCAGCACACTGGTAAGTGATGTTGCCACCGCCTACTTCCAGCTCCGCGCGCTCGACCTGCAGCTCGAAATCTCGCGGCGAACGCTGGCTTCGCGCCAGGACTCGTTGCAACTCACACAGAAGTTGGCAAACGGCGGGGCTACCTCCATGCTCGATGTCCGGCAGGCGGAGCAGTTGGTGTTTACTGCGGCTGAAACCATTCCCGATCTTGAGCGGCGTATCGAGCAGCAGGAGAACTTCCTCAGCACGCTTCTGGGAAGTAACCCTGGCCCCATCGCGCGGGGGACGAAGTTGACCGAGCAACCGCATGCGCCGGACGTTCCGGCGGGACTTCCCTCCAGCCTGTTGGAGCGGCGACCCGACATCCGCGAGGCGGAAGCACAATTGATCGCGGCCAACGCTCAAATTGGAGTGGCGAAAGCAGCGTACTTCCCGGACATCAGCTTGACCGCAACCGCGGGATTTCAGAGTTCAGCACTTACCAACCTGTTCACCGGTCCAGCGGGGATGTGGAATTTCGGAGGATCACTGGTACAACCGCTGTTCGCCGGCGGAAAGATTCGTTCCGGCGTCAAGTACAGTGAGGCACGGCAACAGGAAGCATTGCTGACCTATCGGCAGACCATCCAGCAGGCTTTTCGCGGGGTTTCGGACGCGCTGGTTGAGTATCGCAAGGACCGGGAGTTCCGGCAGCAGCAGCAGCAACTGGCGCTCTCAGCTCAAGACGCGGCGCGACTTTCCGATGTGCGCTATCGAGGGGGAGCCGCCAGTTACCTGGAGGTGCTGACCAACGAAACCAATTACTTTGCCGCCGAGCAGGGACTCGCTCAGGCTCAGTTGAATGAGCTTGTTGGCCTGGTTCGCATTTTCAGAAGCCTCGGTGGCGGCTGGCAACAATAGGACGCGGTTGGTGTTGCACTGGCTCGGCCGGCTTGACTGGCGCGGCGGGAACAGACGCCGACGTTTCGGTTGGATGTTCCAGGGCGGAGACTCGGCGTTCCAGGTTCTCAAGGCGTGCGGTGAGCCGAGCTAAAGCGTCGAGATCGTCCATAATCTCCACCGGCTTTGAGGCTGGCAGCGAACACGGGTCGAACGTCATGCGCGAAGCGTCATGCGCAAAACTCTGGTGCGCGGAACGTCGTGCGCGAAGCTAGTGTACGAATGCGGCGCCAGGGAGCGATCCCGAACTCTTCTCCGGCCATGGCGGCAGAAGCTTCACCAGCATCCACAAAATGACGAGTGGCAGAACGGTCAGCACAATGGCTACGAGCAATCCTTCGCGCGTGATCAGACCCATCTTGTAGGTCGTGTATCCCAGGAAACTCTTGGAAAACAACTGGCCCCCGATCACAACGTTCCAGCGCATGGCAAAAATACCGACCAGGGTCAGGCATCCGGCCACCGCGTAAGTGCGTTTGCGGGCCATTTCGCTGAGCCTTAACACCTGGGTTAAGGCAAGAAGCAAAATGGGAGTAACCGTGCCCAGCAATATCTGGACCACGATATGCGACATGTACAGCTTGGTATGGACCATGAAATCGAGGCTGCGGAAGCTTTCATCGGACTCGTAGATGCGGTGAATCAGGTCGAGCATTTCCAGGCTGAAGTCGATGATGAAGGTATAGAACAGGTAGCTCGCCACCGTGTCCACGCAGCGCATATCGATCGTCTCTTTGCGCAACCACGTCAAGAGCATATAGAGCAGCATCACGGCGGCAATGCCCGACACCATGGCGGAGAAGATAAAGACCACAGGCATGAGCGGGGACGACCACCACGGGTTCGCTTTGACGGAGCCGAAGATGAAGCCGACGTAGCCGTGCAGCAGAAACGCCGAGGGGATACCGATCAGGGTAATCAGCCAGCCGATGCGCTCGTCAATCGCGAGCGCGCGTTCGCCGATGTCGCTGGAGCCCAGGGTCATCAGCCGGTAGAGCAAGCGCTTCCAGCCGGTGGCGGATTGGGACAGCAGCACGATGTCGCGCCGGTAGTCGAGCCAGATTTCCAACAGCAGAACTGCCATCAAGTACCAGAGGTAGACAAACCCGAACATGGCCATGGCCGATGTGCGGTGCGGCGTCAGGTACATTTCGTACGACCGCTCCGGATGTCCCAGGTGCAGTTGCAGCGGCAGCGGCGCCACCAGCAGGAAGGCCAAGGCTGTTAGCAACGCCAGCCGGTAGGTGGGCTTTACCGCCTCTACATGGAAAACGCGCTCCAGCGAAGCCAGAATAAATGCGCCAGCAACCAGTCCCGTGAGAAACGGGTACAACACGATCAGGACGCTCCACTGGAGCTCTACTTCGTTCGGATACATGAAGCCTTCAACGCCAGGCATAACGATCACAGTCTCCTTATCGCACCGCACGTCATCTCACAGAACCATTGCACCGAACTTCATCGCACCGAGCCTTATCGAACCGAACCATCCAGTCCGTTGTAAAAGACCTTGGCGTGGGTCGCCATGTAAGGTTTCAAGACTTGTACGCTGTGGGTCTTCAGGAATTCATGAATCGGGTCGTTGGGATTCTTCAAGTCCGCCAGTTGCCGCGCGCCTGTCGGACACGCCTCGCAGCAAGCGGTGGTCAGGCCTTTCGTGATCCGGTGATAGCAGAGAGTGCACTTCTCCGCAGTCATGGTCTTCGGATGGATGAAGCGGCAACCGTAAGGGCAGGCCTGCACACAATACCGGCAGCCGAGGCAATATGTTTTGTCCACCAGAACCACGCCATCGGGACTTATGAACGTCGCGCCCACCGGGCAAACCTGGGTGCAGGGTGAATCCGCACAATGGTTGCACAGCTTGGGCACGAAGAAGTTCTTTCCTCCCTCTTCCTTGGAAGGAGGAAATCCCTTTTTGCCGCCGTCGGGCGAGTCCACGTGGGGATTTTCAATGTCGTAGTCCGTCACGTGGTAACGCTCCACCCAGGTACGGAAGTATCCGTCGGGCACGTCGTTCTCGGCCTGGCAGGCGCGCACACAGTTCCCGCAGCCGATGCATCTTGGCAGGTCGATCAGCATGCCCCACCAATGCTGGCTCATGGTGTAGTTGGGGGAGGCTTCCGGGGTTCCGGCAAGGACGTGTTTCCACGCGATGGCCGCCGCCGGCAACAGAAGCAGCATGTGGCGCCGGGTAAGGTTCATTTCGTCTCTCCGGTTGTCTCTCCGGCGGCGATGGCCGGGCTGTGCGGCTGGTGGCAGGTATCGCAGGCGAGCCCGTTGGAGTGATCGGCGGAAGCGACTTGCGGGAACCCTTTCGGCTTGGCGATGTTCGCTTCATGACAGCGGACGCACAGCACGGCCGTATCGAGTTTGACGGGCTGCACCGAGCCCGGGTCATCGACATGCTTCGTCTGTGGTCCGTGGCACGCCTCGCAGTTGACGTGCACATGCTTGCCGCTCTTCTTCTTTTCCAGAACGTCCGTGTGGCAGTCTTCGCAGGCCTGGTGGCCGGCGTAGTCCACGGGACGAGCGGCGATTTCGGCTATGGCATTTCCGCGGTAGTGTCCGTACTGTCCGAAACTCTTCGGCACAAGGAGCGCACGCACTCCTACAAACGCCAAGCCGCCAACGACGAAAACAGCGGCCACCCGAAATAGATGCCCAGCATTTTTGAAGGCATTCATAAAATGGTCTTCCTTAGATACAGTGTTCGTGGCCATATAGCTGTGCGCTGGGTCACACGAAAGCCGTGTTGAGATCACAGGCATGAGTAACCTGACGCAGCAGCCGGATCAAGATTATCGGTACCGGGACCAACTGTAGCCGCTGGCGAAAGAGTCCCTCGGCCATAAGTTCACCGCCGTGGCAGCGAGGTGGACCGGCCTCGCCCAAAACCGAAGAAATGCCGGCGTGCAGTGCAGACCTACGCTATTGAATCCCATCATCTCTGAAGGTTCGAGGACTACGACTCGTAGCGCCAGGAGTGGAAATCACTATGGCCATTCCTCACGGCGCCACCGATTGCCTTCCGACAGATGCTTTCCCAGAGAACTTTTCGATCCAGACTGCCCGGCAGGCAAGCAGTCACACTGCTAGCTATTTAGTCACAAATCGTTCCGGATGCCCGCAAATCGGCATGGAATTCCCTGGTTTTGCGGAAACTGTACGCCTCCGTGGAGATGAAATGCGGGAATTTTACGGTTCGTCGCGATAGACGCTGATTTGCGGCGTACCGCCTTCCTTTAGCTTTGCGCGGAACATCCCGGAGGTGTTGAAGCTCCAGGCTAGCTGACCGTCGGGCGTGAGCGCGACGACGCCTCCGTCGCCGTGGATTGCGGAGAGGTCCTTTTGCACGACTTGATCGGCAGCCTCTTGCAAGCTCACACCCTTGTACTGCACCAGGGCACAGATGGTGCGCGCCACGGTGAGCCGGATGAAATACTCGCCTGTGCCCGTTGCCGAGACGGCACACGACTGATTCGAGGCGTAGGTCCCCGCGCCGATGATGGGGGAATCGCCGACTCGGTTCCAGCGCTTGGCGGTAGTGCCGCCGGTCGAGGTACCGGCCGCAATGTTGCCACGGCGGTCGAGAGCAACGACGCCGACCGTGCCGTACTTGTGCGTGTCAGTCCTCTCCAATGCGGCGCTGGGCTTGGCCGGAGGCGCAGGCGCGCCCTCGGGTCGAGGAGGAATCGGCGAGCCGTCCTTTTCCAACTGCTCGACAAGCTGCTGCCAGCGGCGCTCGGTGAAGAAGAAACTTGGAGGCACCTGCTCGAGATGCACGTGCGCGGCAAACTCATCGGCGCCGGAGCCGATCAGCATGACGTGGGGCGACTGCTCCATGACCGCGCGAGCGAGCGAGATGGGATGTCGCGTGCGCTGCACATCGGCAACCGAACCGGCCCGCATCGTCTCGCCATCCATGATCGCGGCATCGAGTTGGTTGGTGCCATCCGCCGCGAACACAGCGCCACGGCCGGCGTTGAACGACGGATTATCTTCGAGCAGCTTGATGGCGGCCTCGACCGCGTCGAGCGAAGAGCCCCCCTTTTCGAGCACGTTGGCAGCGGCGTCGAGCGCCTCCTTGATGCCAGCGCGGTAGTTGGCCTCGGCGTCGGGCGTCATGGAGGAGCGCTCGATGACTCCGGCGCCGCCGTGAAGCGCGAGAGCCCACTTGTGCGGTGCGGAGGCGGGCGCGGGAGCACTCTGGGCTAGGGCTGCGCCAGAGCAAGAAAAAGTGCAGGCAAGAGCAAGGGAGGCAAGTGAGAGTTTGCGCGTGAGCCAGTTCATGAAACTCCTTGGAGCGGTAGGACGTGAGGCCTGATGATTGACTCAGGCGAAAAGGGCGGCTTCGGGGCATCCAGCCTCCGCCGCACTATTTCCGGTTCGCATTCTTGTACACGATGCCATTCTTCATGACAAAGCTGACCCGCGTTAGCACGGAGATGTCCTGCAGCGGATCGCCGGGGACTGCGATCACATCGGCGTAGAAGCCGGGCTTGAGCTGGCCGATTACGTCCTGCCGTCCGAGGAGACGCGCACCGTTCAACAGGCTGGCGCGGAGCACGTCGGCGGCGGGCATTCCGTACTTCACCATCAACTCAAACTCGCGCGCCTGCGTACCGTGCGGGAATGGCCCGACATCGGAGCCTACCGCCATGGGGACGCCTGCCGCCAGTTGCTTGCGGAACTCGGCGGCATGGAAGGCCAGCAGGGCGCGCTCACTCTCGGCAACGGCGGGCGAGTCGGCATGGGCAGCGAAGTACTCGGAGATGGCAAAGGTGGGTACAGCGTAGATCTGCTTCTCGCGCATGATGCGCATGGTTTCGGGGCTGAGTTGGTCGGCGTGATCGATGGAGGCGACTCCGGCGTGGACCGCGTAGAGAGCTCCGGGCTCGCCGGTGCAATGCACTCCGACGCGCCTGCCCACGCGCGCCGTTTCCTCGACGGCGGCCGCGAGTTCGGCCTCGGTGTACTGGTAGGGCGTGGTGAATTTGCCATCGGCGAAGCGGTCGGCGCCGGTTTGATAAATCTTGATGAAGTCCGCGCCCTCCTTGAGCTGCTGCCGGATCACGGAGACCAGCTCGCCGGCATTGTTGGCGTAGGTGGCATTGGATGAGATGTGCTCGGCGGGATTGAAGTGGATGGCGTCTTCATGGCCCCCGAGAGTGCTAATGGCGTTGCCGCTGACGCTCATGCGCGGACCGGGAATCAGTCCGGAGTCGATGGCGTTGCGCACGGCGGAGTCTGCCGATCCCGCGCCCTCGGTTCCCATGTCGCGCTCGGCAGTGAAGCCCGCCATCAGATCCTCGCGGGCCGCAATTTCGGCGAGGATCGTGCGCTCGGGCACGGATTCGACGACGGTCTGCAGGTCCTCAGCTCCAGGATGGAGAAAAAGATGGACGTGGACGTCGATGAGCCCAGGCATCAGAGTTGCCGCACCCAGATCGATCGCTGTGGCGCCACCGGGATGGGCGACCGAGGAACCAGCTTCAACAATGCGATTGCCGCGTACCAGCACCTCGCCGGGGCTGACGAGGGTGCCATGCTCCACATCAAGGATGTGGGCGGCATGGAGCACGATGGTATCGCTGGCGGGAATGGCCGCGGGAGATTGAGCCTGGAGTGCACATACAGTGGCGAGAGCCAGGAGGAAGACGAACGCAGTGGCGGCGGAGCGTAAGGATCGGAACATGCGCCAAATATTAGCACGCTGGCCGCCAGCCCATCCTCACTCGTAGTGCAATTGCGGTTGGATGGCCGGCAGCCCGGAAACAATCGGGACTTTTAACGGTTGTTACCAGATTCCGCTCTTCAGATGACTCTTGTCAACAATGATTACGTGCGAACAAAGAATCCAATGCCTGTCGGCTTGCAACCTCGGTCCGCCGGGATTTCACCGTGCCTCAAGGTTACGCCGGTAGACATGGATAAAATTCTCGCCCAAGACTTTCTGGATGTCCTGATCGGAAAATCCACGGGCGACCATGGTTTCCGTGATGTGAGGCAGGCAAGTTACATCTTCAATTCCGTGCGCGAAATCGGCACCCTCCGGCGGCAAGTTGTGCTGAACCAGCCATTCCTTGATCGTACTGTCATAATCAATGAAATCCGGTCCTAGACCGACATGGTCAATGCCTACCAGGTCCGCAATATAGGCGATATGGTCAACCATCCTCTCCACCGTCGCTTTGGAGCGGTCGCTATCCACGAAGTCGGCGATGAAGTTCATCCCCACCACGCCGCCGCGGCCGGCCACCGCCTTGATCTGGGCATCGGTGAGATTCCGGAAATGGTTGCACAGTGCTTTGACGTTCGAGTGCGACACGTACGGCACCTTGGCGAAAAGCTCCAACGCGTCAAAGAAGGTGCGCTCGCCGACATGCACCAGGTCGAGCATGATGTTGAGCCGATTGAGTTCTTGCAGCAGTTGCTTGCCCAGCCGGCTCAGCCCGCCATTGGCGTCTTCCCGGCAGCCCTCGGCAAAAATATTCCTCTCGTTGTGAGTCAGGGCTACGGCCCGCAAGCCCAGTCGATAGTAGTTGTGCAGCAGGGCGAACTCGTTGTCGATGGACGAGGCTCCTTCCAGCGCCAGCAGCAGGCCAATCTTGTTCCTGTCCTTCTCCAATGCGTCCAGGTCGGCGCCGGTGCGCACCAGCACCAGCTCATCGGGAGCGCGCTCCAACTCATGGTGGACGCGGTCAAGAACACTGAATACGTTGAGCGGATTGCGAAAGTCCACTCCCCCCATGTCGAAGTCTCCGCCCACCGTGTTGACCTCCATCCGGACTCCTCCCAACCTGAGCCGGGGAAGGTGCTCATTGCGAAATGCTTCTTTGTTTCCCTTGCGATATTGCACGAGCGCTGCCAGCGCGTAGTCGGAATGGGCGTCGGTGACGATAGCCTGCGAGTGAATCCGTGAAGCTGGGCTTTGTTCTTCCATAGCGAGTCTTCTCCAAGTCGAAGCGAGCTGATGAACCCTACTGCGGCGGTGGCGCACCCAACAGCCACCGGACAAAGTAATCGAGCATCGCCGTGTCGTGTTTGCGTGCCAGTCTATCTAAAGGATGGCTTTGGTTGGGCGGGCACACGAGACCGAAGTTCTGGGCCTTAATAAAACCGCCCATGAACTTCAGGGATGACCTCGACAGCACATTCTCATCAAATTCGCCCACGATGTCGAGACCTCACCCGGCGTAAATGGCTCCGGCTTTTCAAGGCTGCGGCGGAATTTCCCACGGAAAGGTTCGCCCGACCATGCACTGGGTTTGGCCGGGCTTGAGCAAGTTCAACCTGCCGACTCGATCCTGACGACCTGGGTCCGCCGGTGGGACTCTAAGGCAGCGGTAAAGAGTTCATGGCTCAGAGCCGTTTCCTCAGGAGTCACGCAGCCCGCAAACGGTTTTCGCCGCTGGCCTGTTGCCAACTCATACACGAAAGCGGCCCACATCTGGAGGATCGCGTCCGAGAACCCGAACTCAAAGATTGAGCCCGTGATCGTCTTAAAGGCGGTCTCCTGCCCCATATCCAATTGCTGCCAGGACTGCTCGCCCCCGCCATACTCCAGCAGTTCCAGACGGCGCGGATTCCTGGTGCTAAACCGCGCCGAGGCCTTCATCCCACGGATTTCCAAATACCAGGTGTTTTTCTCACCCGGAGCGATCCGCTGGGTCTTCATCGTCAGGGGAAACACTGTCCCGCCTGGGCCGCCCTCGGCCTCGCAGAACAGCGTGGCATTATCCCAGGTCCGGCAAGGCGCCATGCCTCCTTTGCCATCGGGACGCTCGGTGACGATCTTGGAAAGAATCGCCCGCACATTTCGCGGCCGCCATCCCGCGCGAAAGGGGACGTGGCAGACATGCATTCCCAAGTCCCCCATGCACCCGTACTCGCCATTGAACTCCATTTGCCGCTTCCAGTTGATCGGCTTATGAGGGTCGAGATCGCTGGAGTGAAGAAAGCCACAATTGACTTCCAGGATCCGCCCGAAAGCCTCGCGCTCAATCATGTCCCCGATTCTTTGCACGGCTGGGAAAAAGGGGAATTCCGACGAACAGCGCACCAGCAGCTCCGGGTGCTTTTGGGCCGCCGCCAAGATGGCTCGGTTCGCGGGCTGGTCTATGCCGAAGGGTTTCTCGCCCATCAGGTGCTTGCCCGCTTTCAGGGCCGCGCAATAGAACTCCTGATGCAAGTGGTGCGGGACGGCGCAGTAAACCGCTTCCACGTCGGGATTGGCCAGAAGTTCGTGGTAGTCACTCGCGGCCTGTTGGATGGAGGGGAAATTCCCCGTATACCAGCGGCATAGATCCGCCGGCTGGGAGTCGAAACGATCGCAAACAGCGACCAGTTCGGGGCGGGCGGGCATATCCGGCAAGTGACACCACCGCGCCAGGGCACTGGCAAACTCACGCCCCATCAAACCGCAGCCAATCAATCCAAACCGTATCTTTCTCATACTTTCTCACACCCTTCCAGACCGTGGCCGCCCGACCTTCGAGAGTCATCCTGAAACAAATCAAAACGACGCTCAACCGCAATCAGGACTCACTAAACTCAATCGGGACAGGCTCTTTTCGAAATCCATTGGTCATAATTCCCTGGTACAAGATGCCGAGAACAAACCAGATTCCACCCACCACTTTCGCGGGACGTTGAAGGTTCCACCAGATCCAGAAGCAGAATATAAAGCCGAGGGCGGGGAGGAATAAGTCGTTGAACCAATGTCTTCGCTTGCCCACTTGTTGCTTGAAGTAGAACTGTTTGATGGCCGCCAGATTCACTCCCATAAACGCGAGGAAGGCACCGAAATTAATCAGTTCCGCGGCCCGTTCAAAGTCGAGAAACATGGCCCCTAAGAAGGCGACAATTCCGACCATCCACAGATTCCAGGTTGGAACGCGGTGGACCGGGTCAACGTAAGCGAACGGCCGGCGAGGCAAGGCATTGTCCCGGCCCATTCCAAACAATACTCTGGCGGCGCCAGCCTGACCGCCCAGGCCGCTTCCCAGACTGGCAACGATCAGGATGAAAGCCATCGCGTTGAAGAGGCCCATACCACCGACTCGCCGGGAGATATCGATAAATGCGGTCTCGACATTGGGGAAGCTGGTGTAGTCAGGCCAAACTCGTTGCGCGAGATAAACTTGAACGCCACTGAAGATTCCCGTCAGAAAACACACAAGCACCGTGGCCCGCAAGACATTCCGTTCCGGGTCCTTCACTTCCTCGGAGAGTGTGGTTACACCGTCAAATCCTATATAGGTCAGCGCAGCCAATGAAGTGGCCGTGGCGATGGAAGAGAAGTCAGTCGTGCCACGCGTGTAAAACGGCTGGGTCGAGAAGAGCGCGCTCGCCCCGCCCAAATGAAGCAGATAGCGCACAGCCAGTAACATGAAAGCTCCGATGACGCCACACATCACAAAGAGCAAGGCTATGTTCGTGCGCGCTGTCGATTTTATGCCGCGAAGATTTAAGTAAGTGATCACAATCGATAGGATCGCAGCCCCCATCCAATAAGGCACTGCGGGGACCAGCCGGTTAATCGTGAGCGCTCCGTAGATGACATTGACTATAGGAATAACGAGATAGTCGAGCATCATCGCCCATCCCGTCAAGAATCCGAGATGGGCATTCAGACCACGGCCGACATAGGTATAGGCTGACCCAGCAGCAGGATACACAGTGGCCATGCGGCCGTAGCTGAGAGCAGTCAGCATCATGGCAAACATGGCAATCAAAATCGTGGTGACAACGTGTCCCCGGGAAAGTTTGTCGGCGAGTCCAAACAGGGGCACGGCCGCGATCGGCTGGATAAGGACAATGCCGTAAAAGACCAAATCCCATAGCGTCAGAACCCGGCGTAATCCGGGACTCGGTTTGGCCGCAACGCTCGATGCGGGCTCAGATTGGCCTGCCAGATAGCTCTCCCATGGACTTTAATTTAAAGAGTTACATGTCCAAAGGGAGCCCTTTTCACCTTTCAGGGACACGTAAGTTGCTGCACTATGTTCCAGCTCAGGTCCTATCCGATTACTTCGATTCCGCTTAACCTGGCAAACTCTTTCAGCACGGCTGTGTTATCTCCGTAAGAGACGATGTAGTGCTGTCCCATCACGTTTTGGGAAAACTCTTCCATGTCTCCCTGGAGAACGAACTCTATTCCGGGCAATTGCGGCGCCGGAGGAGTCCAACCCGCCTCTTCCCACGCTCTCGGTGTTTTAGCATCGCCCAAAGCAATATGAAGAACGTACTGACCTCGACGCTGCGCCAGGCGGCACAAAGTAACTAATCCCGTCTTCAGCCGAGATACATTGAGCAAGCCACCCGGAATAAGTCCAAAACTGCTGGGAGAGACACGTATGGGGCCATCGACAATCTCGGAAGGCACGTAATCGGGAACACCCAGCAGGGCGCCATTAGAAAAGAATTCGTAAAACTCCAGATACGCAGCGATTTGCCCCGTCAACGCGCGCGTTATCAATTGGGTGACGGCGCCCAGCGAATCGTTTTCCGGAATCGTACAAACATTAAGTTCGTCCGCGAGCAACATGAAAATCATGGCGGGCGGGAACTGCAGCAGTTTTTTCATTCCGTCGACGTTGGTAAGAGAAATTCCCTGGAACTTTCGCTCCTTCACTATTTCGCGGATTGCCAGATAATACTTGATACCCTTTTCGAGACCTTTATCGTTCGGCGGCTTTTCGAACGTCCACTTATCGCGAATGCGGGCCAGGACAGAAGCAACATCCGCGGGATCGACCTTCTCACTGCGCTGTACCATTTCGAGCATCTCAAAAAACTCGATTTCGACTCCCAGTTGCTTGCGCAGGGAAACGCCGTCGTGGAGAGTGTTGTACAGATTCATGTCCCTGTACCCCATCATTCCGATCTTCGAAGTGCGCAGCGCCCTTGCCGCCGAGGCTGCCCGCGCAAACCTGGCGATTTCATCCACCCTGGGAGCCGCATCCTGGAAATTTGGAATGTAGCGGAAGGTGAAGCCCAGATCTTCCAAGGTCTGCCGTAGCGCAGTGGTTCCAGCCTGGTCTGCAGTGGTAACCAGGCGCCCCCCTTCGGTGCGTCCCGACAGGCCCCACAGAATGATTGGAAAATGGCGGAATTCGGAAAGCAACCGGACAATGGTGTAACTGGGGATCCAACCTGCCACGCAGGCAATCAGAAGGTCGAAGTTGCGGCCAGTAAGTTCAGAAATGGCCCGCTGAGCGGTCTCGCCCGCGGGATCGTCGCATACGGGAGCAGTACTGGAGATATCCAAGCCGGAAGAAGTCAACCATTGAATCGCTTGATCGCACTTCTCCTGGATGATCTCTTTCGGTGTGTTGACTTCACCGAAGCCGACAAAAGCGACCTTAGGATTTACCATGAAACCCTCCGCTAAGAAAACACTTATGAAGCCAAAGAGCGCCGGATCTCGCCCATCTTCAGCTACTTGTTGCAGCTACCTGTTACGACGCTAATAGCCCAGGCTTTTTTCGACCTCGCCAATCGCCTCATCGATAATATCCATACACTTGGCGGCCACTTCCAGGCTCATCACGATCGGTGGGCTCATGCGCAAAATGTGGCCAGCCGGAATCCAAGCCAGCCCTTTTTGAAACGCTTTAACGTAAATCAACTTTCCCGCTTCATCAAATGGCTCCTTGGTGGCGCGGTCTTTCACCAGTTCCACCCCCATCAAGCAGCCTTTACACCGCACATCGCCTACAATCGGATGTTCCTCCTTCATCTTGTCCAGGCGTTTCAGGAAGAACTCCTCCAGGAGTTTCGCGTTTTCCAATAAATTTTCATCAATGATGGCTTCGATGGAAGCCAAGGCCGCGGCGCAGGCCATCGGATTTCCGCCATAGCTGGTGGAGGCACTGATCTTGTTGACGGAATCGGCGTAAGGCTTGCGTACCACCATGGCGGTGACTGGAAAACCGTTGCCAAAACCCTTTCCCAGGGTGACTACGTCAGGCAGCGTGTCCCAGTGTTCCATAGCCAGAAACTTGCCGGTTCTTCCCATGCAAGTGAGGACCTCGTCTGCGATGAGCAGGATTCCAAGCTTGTCACACCACTTGCGCAGCTTGGGGAAAAAATCGTCCGGCGGAAAAATGGAGCCAGACCAGCCTTGAATTGGTTCAAGGACGATGGCCGCAACTTGCCCAGTCGTCCCTTCTTTTATGAATTCATCGTAGAACTTTATGTAAGCATCGGTGTCGATACTGCCATCTTGTTTCTTGAATAATGGTCGATACGGATTGGGGCGAGGCACCATGTAAAAACCAGGAGAGCGAGTAGGGCCACTCACTCGTGTCATGCGGGCCAAACTCACGGCATGGCCGCTCTTGCCGTGGAAATCTCCGTAGCAGGACAAGAATTCATGCTTGTTTGTCGCAGCTCGTCCAACGCGCAGCGCCGCTTCCACCGCCGTGGTACCACTGTCATAAAGCTGGATCCCCGAGAGATCGCCCGGCAATATTTCACTGAGCCGTTCCAGCAGGCGCAATTTGACAGGTGTGGTGAAATCATGGCAGTTCATGAGCTGGCCGGCAGCATGCTGCACGGCAGCAGTGACCTTGGGGTGGCAGTGTCCCAAGGTAGTGACATAAATGCCAGAGGAAAAATCGAGGTAGGTATTCCCGTCCACATCCGTCAGCGTGCAACCATACCCACTGTCGAAAACTACCGGGCAAAGGGTTACCTGGCTGGAGTACCCTTTCATGAATTGCGCAGCTCGGCGATGCATCTGCTGCGACTTGGGACCGGGCACGTCAGTCACTATGCGTGGATACCGGGATAGGTCGACCGCAGCCCATTCGATGCTGGGCATTCCGGTTTTGGTCGGGGAAAGCAAGGTCATGAGCTACTCCGCTTAATTGAAACGATGAACGGCCTCACGGCCGGGTGTGAACTGCAAAACGGCGTTTAATAGAATGAGCGTCACAAAAGACCACGATGAACACAACGTACTAGTATCTATGAATATTATGATCTGTCAAGCGCTAATTTGCCCCCAAAAAATAGACAATTGCACCAGATTCTGTGTTAGTTTTGAACAATGGAAGACAGTATGATGCGACGAGATAGTGATTTTTGGCTGGGGCTGGATCTCGGAATCTCGACGGTCAAAGCAGCACTTTTCGACAGCCGAGGCATACTGGCGGCTGCGGCCAGCGACGAATATCTGATCATGCCTGATGGCGATATTGTCGAGGTGGACCCGGAGATCTATTGGGCGCCCCTGGCAAGAGTCATCCGAAAAGCGCTCGCGAAATGGGGTGGCAATCCTGGTCAGATCCGCGCGCTCTCTGTCTCGAGCCATACGGAAACCGTAATCCCGCTGGATGCGGGTGGGGCGCCTGTTCGCCCCGCCATGGTGTGGATGGACAACCGTTCTCGACCGCAGGCTGCCGAACTGGAACGGGAGATGGGCGCGGCCCATGTGTTTCAAGTTAGTGGGCAGCCTGAAATCAACCCGATTTGGCCGCTAACAAAAATTCGCTGGATGGCCCAGAACGAGCCGGATCTCTTACAGAAGACGGCCAAGTTTCTTCTCCCAGAGGACTACATTCTGTTCCGTCTCTCCGGCAAGATGGTGGCGGAGCAGACGGTTTGGAGTTCGTCCCTCCTGCTCGATATTCGGCGCAAGACTTGGGTGCCGGAAATGCTGAGTTTCGGTGGCGTGTCTTCCGCACAACTGCCTGAGTTGTGCGCTCCAGGCACCTTCATCGGAAACGTTACCGAAGCAGCCGCGCGCGAGACGGGACTGAGCCAGGATACGCGGGTAGTCGCAGGCGCGATTGATCAGGTGTGTGCCGCCGTCGCCGCCGCCAACATTGTTCCGGGAGTGGTCAGCGAGAGTACGGGATCGGTGCTGGCATTGTTGGCGACCACATCGGAACCCATTCTCCACGAAAATAGCCGCATTCCCTGCCATATTCACGCGCTCCCAGACACCTATTGCTTGTTGCCCTGGAATCCCACCGGGGGCATGGTATTGAAATGGTTCAGAGACATGCTGGCCGGCACGAACTCCGATACGGCGCGCAGCGACGTGGGGTACGAACAGCTCAGTAGCGAAGCTGAGTTAGTGCCGCCTGGATGTGACGGTCTGGTGATGCTTCCTCATTTGGCAGGAGCTCTGTTCCCGGAATACAATCAAACCGCTCGCGGAGTATTTTACGGTATTACCCTCACTCACACGCGCGGGCATTTTGCACGCTCGATCATGGAGGCGATCGCGTTCTTGATTCGCCGCGACTTGGAGGGTCTGAGTCTGATGGGCGCTGGAGCAAAGGAAATACGGATTCTCGGGGGTGGCGCGCGCAGTCGCGTCTGGTCACAGATCAAGGCGAACGCTTGTCAGATTCCCGTTATTATTCCGGCACAAGAGGAGTCCGCGGCTTTGGGAGCGGCAATTCTGGCTGCCGTGGGAAGCGGTTTCTATCCCGACATTCCCTCCGCAGTCCAGGCTATGACAGCCATACGGGAGACGATCGCGCCCGATCCTTCTCAACAGGCCGTATATGACTCCGCTTACGCCCTCTATCAGAAGCTGTATGAATCGGTGAAGGATTTGTATGCCGAATGCGACCACATAAAACAGCTGGCGAGGGGATGAATCCGTGATATTCGTGTATAGGGCGACGCTCCTCAATTCTATTTGTAAGACTGCCATCCCATCGAGACCGGTGTGAAGCCTGAAAAAAGACAACAGGAAGTGGTTTCTCTCCTACGGGCGTTGCAACGTGAACTGACGGTCGAGGAAATTGCAACGCACTTTGGCACGTCCACACTCACCGTTCGCCGCGACTTGGATTCTCTGGTGAAGGCGGGATTCATTGTGCGGACCTACGGCGGGTGCATTGTGCGAAGCCGGTTTGACACCGCATATCAAAAGCAGGTAGGGCGGAACTTTAATCTCAAGCAAGCCATCGGGCGTGCCGCCGCTGATCTGGTGAAGCCGGGCGAAGTGATCTTGATCGACGACGGTTCCACGACGTTTCACCTGGCTTCCAACCTTGAAACGCGCGCACCTCTTACGGTAGTGACCAATTCGATTGCGGTGATTCCGGAGCTCGTCCGGTTTCCTGAAATCAAGCTCGAGATCCTGGGCGGCCTTTACAACCGGGACACGAATTTCCTGGGGGGGAGCCTTTCGGAGCGGCTTCTTGAAATGCTGTATTTCGATGCCGTATTTGTGGGCGCAGACGCCATCGATGACGCGGGACGATGCCTGGTGCGGGAGCCCGACGTCGCGCGACTGACCCAGGTGATGCTCAAGCGTGCCACTCGCCGGTTCCTGCTCGCCGATCACAGCAAGGCTGGGTCACATAGTCACGTCACTTACGGAAACCTCAGCGATTTCGACATGTGGATCACAACCGCGGGGATGGATCCGAAGCTGCTGTCAACCTACAGGACAATGACATCGATCAAGGAAGTCCAGTTGTCTGATCCCGGCTCTGAGCGACACTCCATTGCTGGTAACCAGGCGGCAAATCCAAATGCGGTGGATTGAAGTGGTGAGAAGTTCAGGAAGATCACAGGTTAGTGCCGCGACCGCGTGATTGTTGCCGCTGTCGATGCAAGCCTGCTGGTGGAGAGCCGGACGTCCCCGCCCGGCTGGACCCCCGAGACGCCCATCCCTCCAAAGTGCTGCTTTAACCGTAGAAATTCCGAGATCCAACCCCCGCCAAGAATCGCTATTCGCCGTATCATAACCGTCTTCCAGTGTTCAAAACTAACACAGAATATGTTGCAATCATCTATTTTTTGGGGGCAAAATAGAGCTTGACAGATCATAATAATCATGGATACAGTACGTTGTGTTCATATGCTCATCTGGAGGGAACCGTGACACGATCCACCGTCTGTTCATCTTGCAGGCTCTGTATTTTTGGTTTGATTCTTCTCTGCTCGATTTCTGCTCTGGCGGATGTCAACGGCGCCGTTGTCGGCACCGTGATTGACTCCACCGGTGCGGTCGTGGCGGGTGTGAGCGTTTCACTGAACAATTCCGGGAACGGGTTCGCACGCCAAACCACTACCTCGAAAGACGGAACCTATGAGTTCCTTGAGGTCCCGATTGGAGAGGGATACGCCGTCACTGCAGAGATGGCTGGCTTTCGCAAATCCGAACAAACGGGAATTCGGTTGCTCGTGAACCAGAGACTGCGGGTTGATTTCACACTTCAAGTCGGCAAGGCGTCAGAACAGTTGACGGTCGAAGCCAATACCGTGCAAGTGGAGACTTCGGTTACTCAGCTCGGAGAAGTGATCGAAGATAAGAAGATTCTATCCATGCCACTGAATGGCCGAAGCTATATCGATCTGCTGGGGCTGCAGGCGGGAGTCTCGCCGATCAGTGCCACCGCTAACGAACCTGCCGGTTACGCCAACGGCAGCGGCTCCAACTCAAACGATGCCGGCAATGTCTCCGTAAACGGCCAGCGCGAAAATGCCAACGGATTCATGGTCAACGGCGGAAGCGTCGAGGACACATCGGGCAATGGCGCCAACATTATTCCGGTGCTGGACTCCATTCAGGAGTTTCGGCTGTTGACGAATTCTTTCGACGCGGAGTATGGCCACTTTTCCGGCGCACTGGTCAACGTGATCACCAAGTCTGGGAGTAATTCCTTGCATGGCACGGGATTCGAGTTCCTGCGCAATACTGCCTTGGACGCGAATGACTATTTCAATGCGGGCCTCCCCGTCAATGTTTTCCGCCAAAATCAGTTCGGAGGCGTGATCGGCGGTCCCATCATCAAGAACCGGCTGTTCTTCTTCGGGGACTACCAGGGCACCCGTGCCGCACATGCGATTCCCGGAACGAGGGTGCAAGTCATGAGCACGCAGGAGCGCAGCAACGGCGATTTTTCGGACCAAGCCAGCAGCTTGACCGGCTTGGTGCCGGGGAGTGGAACCGAAGGGGATTTTGCGTCCGTCCTCAGCACGCGTTTGGGATACACGGTAACCGCCGGCGAACCTTTCTATACACCTACCTGTACTACAACTGCGGAATGCGCATTCCCCGGTGCGCTGATTCCGCAGAGTGCGTGGTCTCCGGCGGCGCTGGGAACCCTGAAGTTCGTTCCCAACCCAAATGGCGGCTCGGACGATTTTTTCACCGAGAATGGGTTTCTGACTACCATCGACGAAAACAAGTTTGGCGCCCGCATCGATTTGAATACGAAGAGCACAGGGAACTGGACTTGGTACTACAACTTCACGAATTCATCGCAGAATAATCCGGGTCTCAACGGCAACCCCAACTTCCCGTATACCCGGCCCTTCCGAGCGCAGCAAGGCAACTTCAGCAACACGCTGCTGATCGGCCCGTCCATGGTGAATGAATTCCGCATTAACGCCACTCGTTCCAAGAATCCCGGCAACTACGCGTCGGGAGGCTTGGGGAAAGTGAGTTCCTTCGGATTCGTCGAAGGAGGTCAGGGCATCCTCCCCTCGCGGCCCGCGATGGAGGGCGTTCCGCTGATGAGCTTCAGCTCGGGTTTGAGTATGGGAGCGGCTATTCAGGACGGCAATTACCAGACCGCCTTCCAAGTCTCCGATGCCTTTTCGAAGACTTGGGGTCGTCACACGTTCAAGTTTGGCGGCGCGCTCGGTTATGCCGAATGGGCCCGTCGAGGCGGACCGGATCCGAACGGAGTGTATACCATTGATGGCGGCCAGAGCGGAAATCAGTATGTCGATTACCTGCTGGGCATTCCCTCTGGTTTTACCCAGAGCAGCGCACAGTCGCTGGACGCGCGCAGCAAGATGGGCGACCTGTTCGCCCAGGACAGTTTTCGCCTGAGTTCAAACTTAACCGTCAATTACGGGCTCCGCTGGGAAGTCAGCGAGCCCTGGTACGATACCAAGGGCAGGATCCAGGCTTTTGTTCCCGGTCAACAATCGACGGTCTACGCGAATTCACCGACGGGATGGCTTTTCCCCGGCGACAAAGGCATTCCGAAGACGCTTGCCCCTACGCGCTGGAATAACTTCGCTCCACGCTTCGGCTTGGCCTATGCTCCTTCCGCTTCGAGCGGATTGTTGAAGGCGATTCTCGGAGGCACCGGCCAGACCAGCATTCGCGCGGGCGCTGGTATGTTCTACACTAACTTCGATACCACCGGGCAAGCCTTCGCGATGGGAGACGCGCCTTTTGGTCTGTTCGTGAATGGCGCTTCCCATCCCTACCTCGAACAGCCTTATACGAATTACGGCACCGGGGCGAATAACCTTCAGCCCTTCCCCTGGGTACCGCCAACTGGAGCGGACACGAATTTCGCGCCCTTCCAGCCGATCGCTTTCTCGCCAGCTTTTAACACGCACAACAAACTCCCCTACTCCATCAATTACCACCTTACCTGGCAAAGAGAATTGTGGCGTTCGACGATCTTTAGCGCAGGATACGTCGGAAGCATGGGCAGGCATCTATACCAGCAAATCGCGAACAACCTCGGCAATCCGCAACTGTGCCTGCAAATCGCGGCTGCGGGTGGCGGCTGTGGACCGGGTGGCGAGGACTCCATTTACACCGTCGGGGCACAGACCTATTACGGAACCCGGCAGTATTCCGTCACCTCGGGCAAGTACTTGGGCCTGGGGGAACTGGACTTCGGTGACAACTCCTACGAATCAACCATCGGCACATCCAGCTACAACTCTTTGCAAGTCAGCTTAAATAGAAGCATGGGAGCATTTCATTTCCTGGCCGCATACACCTTTAGCAAGGCGCTGGATTACGGCTCTGGATTCTACGACCTGACCAATCCATATAACATTAAGTTGAGCAAGGGCCTGTCGCAGTTTGACATTACCCACAATTTTGTCGCCAGTTATTCTTACGACCTGCCCTTCGCTCGCTGGCTCTCGCACCAGGGCGGCGTCGCCGCAAAAGCGCTGGGTGGCTGGCAGATTGCTGGGACCACGCGTTTCACCACTGGCGTACCCATCACTTTCACCGATTCCAGCCATGCCTCCGACACTTCGTTGTGTGGCTGCGACCTGTTCGGTATTCTTGGTTTCAATGGGGTCGATCTGCCCAACTACAATGGCGCTCCCGTCAAAACCTTCAATCCGAGGGACCACGGGGGGCAATACTTCGATACCACACCCTTCTCTGAGCCGGCGATCGGCACTGCGGGGAATGTAAGACGGCGGTTCCTGCACGGTCCGGGTCTGAACAATACCGACGTTTCACTGATAAAAACAACCCGCATCACCGAACGCGTTGGGTTTGATTTCCGCATGGAATTCTTCAACCTATTCAACCACGCGCAATTCGAGACCCCGAGTGGCGATATCAATGGCCCCTTCGGCTTTGTGACGGCGGCGCAACCTGCACGAATTGGACAGGCGGGGATCAAGATCAACTTCTGATCGCCGCAGAAATTCCCGGTAGTGGCTGAATTTGAATTCAGCCACTACCGAATTCTCCGGCAGCTTGACGCGCCAGGGGTTGTTATCGTTGCATCATTGTGGACCGGAATTCCCCAAAGACGTTTCGCCGGCCTATTTTTCCACCGAGAACTTGCAGATGGTTCGCGACCGGTAAACCTCTCCCGGCCTGAGAATCGTGGAAGGGAAGTCCGGATGGTTGGGCGAATCGGGAAAGTGTTGGGTCTCCAGGGCGAATCCAAAGCGCTGCTTGTAGACGTGCCCTTGCTTACCCGTGAGAGTTCCATCCAGGAAGTTGCCGGAATAGAACTGCACTCCCGGCTCGGTCGTGTAGACCTCCAGCACTCGCCCGGTTTCCGGCTCATGCACCCGCGCCGCCAACTCCGGACCGGGGCCGGTTCGACGGATCACGAAATTGTGATCGTATCCATGTCCTAAGATCAGTTGCTCATCATTCTCGTTGATGCGCGCACCGATGGTTGTGGACTTGGTGAAGTCCAGCGGAGTGTTCTTCACGGCGCGAAGTTCACCGGTGGGGATGAGAGTCTTGTCCACCGGAGTGAAGCGGTCGGCATTGAGTGTGAGTTCGTGCCCAAGAATATCGCCCCGGCCTTCTCCCGCCAGATTGAAGTACGTATGTTGCGCGAGGTTAAGAGGCGTGGCTTTGTCGGTCGTGGCTTCGTAGTCGAAAATGAGCTCGTCCTGATCGGTGAGCGTGTATGTCACGTTGACCTTCAAATTTCCCGGGTAGCCCTCCTCTCCATCCTTGCTGGTATAGGTGAGGATCACTCCCACGCCTTTGGAATTCTCGAAGGGTTCAGCTTTCCAGACGACTTTGTTGAATCCCTTGTTCCCGCCGTGCAGGGAATTCAGGCCATCGTTGGCGGCGAGAGAATACTGCACTCCATCCAGCGTAAAGCGCGCCCTGGCGATGCGGTTTGCATACCGGCCAATGATGGCGCCAAAGTAGGGTTTGTTGTCGAGGTATCCCGCAAGCTCGTCAAAGCCCAGAACCACATCGTCCATGCGGCCGCGCTTATCCGGCACCCGCAAGGAGACGATGATGCCGCCATAGTTTGTGGCGCGTACTTCGAGACCGTGCGCATTGGTCAGAGTGTAGAGTTCCACGGAACTACCTTGTACGGCGCCGAAAGTTTCCTGCTTCATGGAGTGGGGCCTGTCTGCACACGCGGCAAAAGGTACGCCGCACACGAGCGAAATCAAGACAACGAATGCCGAACTTCCTAATTTCATCGAAAGTTCCCGATCTAGCCAAATTGGCTGGAGGCTGCGATCCCGAGAGATTGACGTCAGGCCGGTTGGGCCAGGAGGTCGCCCAACAATATTATCATTATCGAATTAGGGCAGGTGTGGAAAGGACACTCACCTCTTACGTTGTCCCGGGGATTGCCTGGGCGCAGGTACCCGATGTACGACTTATGAAACGGACACCCTCTCCGGCTTCCAGAGAAAAGCTGTCCAGGTCTCCTGGGATAACATCCAGAATCAGCTGCACATTCGCCAGATATTCAAATTGCGCCGCCCCCACATAAAAGGGAGTGTCTTCGATCACCCCGAAAAGCACATCGCGAGAGCCGACGCGAAACTCATTCCGCCGGAAACACAATGGCGCGCTGCCGTCGCAACAGCCCCCTGACTGATGGAACAGCAAGGGCCCATGGCGTTCCTGCAATCGCCGAATGAGAGAAACCGCTTCCGGTGTGGCAACAATGCCTGCTGACATAACCATCCCTCGCGCAGAACGAAGTGGGCGATTCGGCGGCCCAGGTGATGGAATGCAGGGTGGACGCTCTTTTCTCCACCCTGCATCTGCGTTTCGATGACGTTTAGAAGAACCCCAACGCCTTCGGGCTGTAGCTCACCAGCAGATTCTTCGTCTGCTGGTAGTGCCCCAATGCGAGTTTGTGAGTTTCACGGCCAAACCCCGACTGTTTATAGCCGCCGAACGCCGCCCCCGCTGGATACAGGTGATAGCAGTTGGTCCACACCCGGCCCGCCTTGATCTCGCGGCCCACGCGATAGGCGATCGTCCCGTTGCGCGACCACACCCCTGCGCCCAGTCCGTACACCGTGTCGTTGCCGATCTCGATGGCCTCCTCCACCGTCTTGAACTTCGTCACCGAGAGCACCGGACCGAAGATCTCTTCCTGGAAGATGCGCATCTTGTTGTGGCCGACGAATACGGTCGGCTTAACGTAGTAGCCGTTCTCCAGATCGCCGCCCAGATGAGCCTGTTCTCCGCCGATGGCACACTTCGCCCCTTCTTGTTTCCCGACCTTGATGTATTCCAGGATTTTCTCCATTTGGTCGTGCGAGGCTTGCGCACCCATCATCGTCGTGGGATCGAGAGGGTTGCCTACCTTGATCTTGCCCACCCGCGCCACTGCCCGCTCCATGAACTTGTCGAAGATCGATTCCTGGACCAGAGCGCGAGAAGGGCAAGTGCAGACCTCGCCCTTGTTGAAAGCAAACAGGGCGAAGCCTTCCAGTGCTTTGTCGAGGAAGTTGTCGTCATGGTCCATCACGTCCGCGAAGAAGATGTTGGGAGACTTTCCGCCCAACTCCAGGGTCTGCGGAATGATTGGCTCTGAAGCGTACTGCATAATGAGCCGGCCGGTTGTGGTTTCGCCGGTGAAGCCGATCTTCGCAATGCGCGGGTTCGTGGCCAGCGCTTTGCCGATCTCGCCGCCGGGTCCGGTGACCACGTTGATCACGCCGGCGGGCACCAGATCCCCGATCAGTTGCATCAGCACCAGCACGCTGAGCGGGGTGTTGGACGCCGGCTTGAGCACCACGCAGTTTCCTGCCGCCACCGCCGGACCCAGCTTCCACGCCGCCATCAGCAGCGGAAAGTTCCACGGAATGATCTGCCCCACCACTCCCAGCGGCTCCTTGAAGTGATACGCGATCGTGTCGTTGTCCAGTTCACCCAATGCGCCTTCCTCGGCGCGGATGCAGGCGGCGAAATAACGGAAGTGGTCAATCGCTAGAGGAACGTCCGCGGCGCGCGTCTCGCGGATGGGCTTGCCATTGTCCAGAGTCTCGGCCAGCGCCAGGACCTCGAGATTCTCCTCCATCTTGTCGGCGATTTTCAGCAGGACGTCGGCCCGGCCGGCGGGTGAGGTATGGCCCCAGGAATACTGGACGGCGTGCGCCGCGTCCAGCGCTTTCTCGATGTCCTCGGCGCTGGAGCGCGCAATTTCGGCCAGCGGCTCCCCGTTGATCGGACTCTTGTCGGTGAAATACTTCCCTTTGACGGGTGGCACGAACTTCCCGCCGATGAAGTTTTCATACTTGGTGCGGACACCCTTCTTGTGCAGCGTGTCCAGTGCTTGATCGATGGATGTTCCTTTTGCGAGATCCGCTACGGGCATGACAGGTATCTCCTTTGGGTGGGCGGCCACTCCTTAGACGACTCCCCGAGAAGGGCCACCGAAAATGGTTAAACGTCGAATCCAGTGATGTCGGGCACAGGCCCTGGCTGGCGCTTGACCCGGCGCGAAGAACTTCTATCGAGACGGTACGCTCGCCCGCGACCCCCTGTCCAGTGATGGCAATCACGTCCCGGATGGAAGCAGCACCAAAGAGAGGCAACCAGCTCTTGGAGCTGGGTTAGGATGTACCCGAGGTCCCAAATGTATATTCCCAAGGCTAACGAAGAGAACCGCGTGTCCGTGATGCGGGCGCTGATGGTTTCACAACCGCTTGCAACCCTGGTGACCCTGGGAGCTTCCGGCCTCTTTGCGTCGCATATTCCTATGGTTCTGGAAGACGATGGCTCACAATTCGGCGTACTGCAGGGTCACATGTCGCGTGCCAACCGGCAATGGCGCGATTTTGTGCCGACAGTCGATGCGCTCGCGATTTTTTCCGGCCATCAACACTACATCTCACCCAATTGGTATCCGGGAAAAGAAGAGCACGGCAAAGAAGTGCCGACTTGGAATTACGCGGTTGTGCACGCCTATGGCCCCCTGAAGGTGATCGAGGATGAGCACTGGCTTTTGATGCTGGTGAATCGTCTAACCGGCATCCATGAGGCGGCATCGCCAGTTCCATGGAAGGTCAGCGATGCGCCCGAAGACTTCATCCGATCGCAGTTGAATGAGGTTGTTGGTCTGGAGTTGCCGATCCAGCGGATTGAGGGCAAGTGGAAGGTGAGCCAGAACCGAACCGAGAGAGAACGAAAGGGCGTGATCGAGGGACTATCGAAACTCAACACTCCGGAAAGCCTCGCCATGAAAGCTCTGGTGGAGGAAGTATAGAGCGGACCTTTGCCTCTGGCCGCAAGAAGTGCAAAGCGTTTTTCTTGCGCTAACCTGCGCGACTGCGCCGCCGGCCGCGGCAATATCGGCGGGTAGACCAGGTCCGCAAGCCGTTGGCGGAAAACAAAGCCAGCTCCGGAGCGAGAGAAACTCCGGAGCTGGCAGGGTGTGGTCCGTCTGCTTTCCTTATTTCGCCTTCGGGCGACATCGCCAGTTTTTGCCACAGCCGGGGACCGTGTCCTTGGTCGGAAGGCCGGGGCTGAGTAAAATAGCGGGAAAGCCGCCTTGGCAAAGGCGCACAGGAGACTGAATGGCTTCCGGTGAAACGGCAACCGCTGTTACGAGCACGCTTCCGCAACTTCCTAACCACAAAGTCAAGATCAAGAAGCCAGGCCAGCGGTCCTGCAATGAGAAAAACGATAAGGGCAAGTTCTGCGGCGGACACCTGAAGCGCTGGTTCTACACTGCCGACGTGCTCGAAAAGGAGTGCGGCTGCGTGGAGAAAGCCTGGGGACCGGACGCCGAAGTCTATCGCTGCGAATTTTGCCAGACGCTCTATCTGCCCAGTCCCGAAGATCCGCGTGGGGTGAATGTTGCCGGGACAGGCCAGCTTTCGGTGTTCGGGCTAACCGTTCCTCCTAAGGAAGAGAAAAAGGCGTAGCGTCACGTTTGGAGCTCGGTGGGGGCGTGATCGGAGTATCAGGCCGGAGGGGTGCCGGCACTGCCTGTGAACATTTCTGAACTCATCTACGACTGGAATCTTCTGTATCCGCAGTCGCTGCATCCGCCGGGGCCGGTGCTCCTGACCGATGAAACGTTGCGCGACGGCCTGCAATCGCCTTCCGTGCGCGATCCTTCGATCGAGCAGAAGATCGAAATTCTGCACCTGATGGAGGCGCTCGGCATTAACACGCTCGACCTCGGGCTTCCCGGAGCCGGTCCGCGCGCGGTCGAGCACGTCACCGCGCTGGCGCGCGAAATCGTCGCCCACAAAATGAAGATCACGGCGTACTGCGCCGCCCGTACGCACGAGAACGACATTCGTCCCATCGCCGAAATTGTCCAGAAAACCGGCCTGCCCATCGAGGTGGCTGCGTTTCTTGGAACCAGCCCCATCCGCCGTTACGCCGAGGGCTGGAGCAGCGACTTCCTGCTTCAAACTACCGAAAGGGCTGTCAAGTACGCCGTTTCGCTTGGCCTCGAGGTCATGTACGTCACCGAAGACACGACCCGCTGCGATCCGGAAACCGTGAAGCAGCTCAACTCGGCGGCCATCGAGTGCGGCGCGCATGCTCTGGTCCTCTGCGACACCGCCGGACATGCCACGCCCATGGGCACGGTCGCCCTCGTCAAGTTCGTGCTTGAACAAGTGGTCAAGCCTTCCGGTGAGAAGATTCGCGTCGACTGGCACGGTCACTGCGACCGGGGACTCGCAACCGCCAACGCCATGGCGGCTTTGGTGGCGGGCGCGGATTGCATTCATGCCACCGCGCTCGGCCTGGGAGAGCGCGTCGGCAACACGCAGATGGACCAGATGCTGGTCAACCTGAAACTCATGGGCATCGCACCGTGGGATCGGCAGGACCTGACCAAACTCAAGCGCTATTGCCAGGCCGTCTCCACTGCCACCGGCATTCCGATTCCGGCGAACTATCCGGTGGTGGGTGAGGACGCATTTCGCACTGCCACCGGCGTGCACGCCGCTGCCGTCATCAAAGCGTACAAGAAAAAAGACGTTGAACTCGCAAACACGGTGTATTCCGGAGTGCCCTCGCACTACTTCGGCCTCGAACAAATCATCGACATCGGCCCGATGAGCGGGAAATCGAACGTTCTTTTCTGGCTGGAGCAGCGCGGCCTTCCGGTCTGCGACGAGGTCGTCGAGCGCATCTTCAAGTGCGCCAAGTCCAGCGACCACACCCTGAGCGAAGCCGAAATCCTGGAGTGCGTGCACACGGCGGGTTGATTTTCGTTTCTGGAGAAGGGGCCGCCCGGTGTGGAGGCGCAGCAATACACCGCTCGTTAGTCCATTCGAAGAAACGGCAGCAAGAGAACAACCAACGACGTTTAGGATGCTTGACACTCGATTCATCGTCCTGTAGTGTCCGCCAGCAAGAGGCCAAATCAAGAAGATTATGGAGTCCGCTGATTCGAAGCCCACGCGAAACGCCTTACCGGCAAAATCCCGCCGTACATCCGAGCCCTCCCGCAAACACTCGCCGTCCGCCGCGGTCACCATCCGCGACGTCGCCGAGCGCAGCGGATTCTCTTCGGCCACGGTTTCCATCGTCCTGAACAACGCCCCGCTGGCGCGCTACATTCCCGACACGACCAAGGGAAAGATCCAGCGCGCCGCCGCGCATCTCGGCTACCGTCCCAACCTGTTTGCGCGCTCGCTGCGTGGCCGGCGCAGCCATACCGTCGGCGTCATGGTTTTCGACATGACCGACCCTTTCTGCACGCTGGTGCTGCGCGGCATCGAGAACACGCTCTACCAGTCGTCGTATCTCCCCATCCTCACCGATGTGCATAACGAGCGCAGCCGCTTCGAGCGCTATCTCGAAATGCTGCTCGACCGCCGTATCGAAGGACTCGTCGTCCTGGCCAACTGGTTGTTCGTCGATATCAACCTGCTCGCCGATCTCGAGAAGAACAACATTCCGACTGCGACCGTCGGCCGCGAGCTCAAGAACGACAAGATCAGCTCGGTCATCGTTGACAATGCCGCTGGCGCGCGCCTCGCTCTCGAACATCTGTTTTCGCTCGGCCACCGCAAGATCGCCTTTATCCGCGGCCCGCACCAACTGTCGGATACCGAACCTCGCTGGCAGGGAGTCTGCGCGCTGGCCCGCGAGCACAACCTTGCGCTGGATCCCCGCCTGATCGTTGACCTGCCCGAGTCCGGCGACCCGTTTTCCAGTTTCGAAGACGGTTACAAGCTGACCGAGGAATTACTGCGCCGCCGCCACCCCTTCACGGCGCTGATGGCTTTTGACGACATGACGGCCTTCGCCGCCATTCGCGCTCTCGGCAAGGCCGGCATTCACGTTCCCGAGCAGTGCTCGGTGATCGGCTTTGACGATGTCGCGACGGCTGCCATCTATTCGCCCGCGCTGACCACCGTGCGCCAGCCCATGGAAATGATGGGAACGGTCACGGCGACCATCGTGCTCGAGGCCATCAACGCCACTCTCGAAAAGAAACCAACCCGGATCATTCACCGCAGGATCGCTCCCGAGCTGATCGTGCGCGAGTCCACCCGCAGCGTAAAGTAGCCGCCCGGGGCACAGGCCCTGCATTTTCCCTTGACAGAGCGAACCACCTGAAGCAGTATTGATACGTTTTAATAGAGGTATTTGGCTGCGTTTGAGGATGGAACGCCGGCACGATCGCCGGCACGGAGCAGGACCACCCCGGAGCTATTGAATATCGCGTTGCGACTTTGGGTTAGGAGGCTGTTCATGAATCGCAGAAATGCAATGGCCACGACAGTGCGGAATTTTCTTGCTGTGTGTGTTCTTCTCCTATGCGCGGGTTCGATCGCGCTTGCCCAGGCCGGCAGGGGCAGCATCAGCGGCCTGGTTACCGACCCAGCCGGGGCTGTCATTTCCGGAGCCAAGGTGGTCCTGCTGAACCCCGCAACCGGAGTGACGCAGCACACCGTCACCAGCGGTGCGGGACTCTACACCTTCATCTCCCTCAATCCCGGCGTCTACAAAGTCACCGCCAGCGAGACGGGATTCAAGAGCGTCGCCCTGGAAAAAATCACGGTCAACGTCGATCAGGTCACCGAGGTCAATATCACTCTGCAAGTCGGCGCCGCCACCGAGACCATCACCGTCACCGAAGGAATCGAACTGGTCGAGCCCAGCAACTCTACCGTCGGCTCGCTGATCCCGGCCGAGGCGATTGACCGCGTGCCTTTGGTGTCCCGCAACGTGTTCGATCTTATCCAGTTGAGTGCGGGCGTGAATGCTGCCAACGGTTCGCCCAACTCCAGCGACTCGATGCAGTCCATTCAGAATATTTCAGTTGGACGTCCCGGAGTTGATGTCTCCGCCGACACCATCAACGGATCGCTCGTCGGTTCGGTCTACTACATGGTCAACGGCGCACCGATTGGCATCGCGGAAAACAACTCAGCCGCCATTATTCCCGCCATGGAAATCCCCGAAGATGGCGTGCAGGAAGTTCGCGTCGAAACCCAAAATACGCCTGCCTCGTATCAGAGCGGCGGTGCAGGCGTCATCAGCCTGGTCACCAAGTCTGGCACCAATAAAATCCGCGGCGATATTTTTGGCGTCTTCCGTCCCGACGTACTGGCCGCCAACGACTATTTCAACAAGGACAGTGAAATTGCGAACGGCCAAGCCAATACCCCACCCTCTTTCCATCGTTATCAGGAAGGTGGCGCGATTGGTGGAGCAATCAAGAAAGACAAGCTGTTTTTCTTCGGCGATTACGAGGAAACGCAGCAGCAACAATTCGAAGGGCTCAAGACTTACAACGTTCCCACGAGTCTCGAACGAACGGGCGATTTCTCGCACATGGGGTTTACCGTCTACGATCCTACTCAGCCCGATAATCCCGATGGTACGCGGCAGGCCTTTCCCGGCAACATCATCCCGAATCCCAATCCCATCGCCTTGCTCTTCTTGGCGAATATGCCCAAGTGCAACTACCCCAACCCGTCCACCTGCGATCAGGCGACGACGGACAACAACTCCGCTGGTTATAATTACGCCGCTCCGGGATTGGATCCGTTCCATGCGCACCGGTTCGACGTCCGGGTGGATTGGGCCCAGAGCGAAAAGCAGCGCCTTTTCACCCGCTTTTCCTACGACAAGTTGAAGTTTTCCACCGCCAACGTCTTTCCCAGCCCAGGCTGGGACCCCGATTATGCCCTGAACACCACGAACGCCCGCAGCGCCTTGGTGGCGGATGACCTGACCCTTAATGCTTCTACCGTCCTGAACTTGCGCTACTCGTTTACCCGCCGCTACGAACACCAAGGAGGCCCGGCGTCGTACTCGAGCGTCGATATCACGAAGCTGGGTTTCCCCGCCGCGCTGGCTGCGCAGCAGGTCGCCAAACAGCTTCCCTTCATGCTTTTCGATGACTACGGTGGCGGAGTTGGCGGCACCGCCGATTACAACAACTTCGTCGATGCCAGCGAGAATAGTGACGCCAACGTCACCTTGACGAAGATTCACGGCAAACACCAAATCTCAACCGGCTTCGAATGGATGAAACGCTATTTCAACGTGGGCCAGCCCTACGCCCCGGCCGGCACCTACAGTTTTGGTTACGGCGGTACCGACCAGCAAACCTCGCCCGCCTCGGGCAATCTAGTCGGCGGCAGCGATTACGCTTCTATGCTCATCGGCATGGGAGACAGCGGTGAGTTCGACCGACCCATCTTCGGCGCCGAATCCAATCCGTACTACGCGGCGTTTATCGAAGACACCTACCACGCCACGACGAAGTTGACGATTACAGCCGGTCTGCGCTGGGACATTTTCGGTGGGCGCAACGAGCGTTTTAACCGCCAGGAATACTTTGATCCCAACCCGGCCAACACCCTCAACGGCGTCTCCTATACCGGCGCGGAAATCTTCAATAACAGCAGCAACCGCTCTCCTTTCAAAACCAACATGCACGACTTCGGGCCCCGGTTGGGTTTTGCTTTCCAGCCCATCGCCCATTTTGTAATCCGCGGCGGCGTAGGCTTCTACTATGGGCCCAGCACTGAGATGGCGGCCAGCGCCGCCATCAATACCGATGGATTCTCTTCCAGCACCGGGCAGAACTCCAACTGCCCGAACCTCGATAGCAATTGGGTCTTTTACGGTTCATCGGCGTGTACCATCTCCGGAGGCCCTGCACTCCCCGCCGATAATTTCACCGTGCCGTATTCGCTAAGCAATCCCTATCCCAATGGGCTTATCCCCATTTTCACAACCGCACCCCCCGGCTTGGCCAATAACCTGGGAATCACCCTCAACACCGTGCAGCATTCTCAGCGCACGCCCACCACCTACAACTACAACTTTGGTCTGGAATATGAACTCCCGCATCAGATCGTGGTGAGCGCTGGATATGTGGGCAGCCGCGGACTTTTTTTGCCTTTCAGCTCCGTGGATCAAAACATGCTCGATCTCGGCACAATTGCACACTATGGCGATTCGTTGTGCTTCATATTCAACCCGAGCTGCGCGGTACCCAATGCATGGGAGGCAATTCTGCCCTCGACGAATGCCTGGTACGGTCAATCGACTGTGCCGCAGTGGATGGCGCTCGAAAAATATCCTCAGTTCGGCAGCGGCGGCTTCGGAACCGGCGTCGTCACCTCCGGGTATCCTGCGGGAGACTCTGAATACCACTCGCTGCAGACGAAAGTGCAGAAGCGCCTGACCGGCCATTTCACCACGCTGGCTACTTTTACCTGGGCTAAGCTGATTACTGACGACGGCAATCCTCCCCTGGGTTTCGTGGGCAGCCACAATGGATCGGTACAAGACTGGAGAAATCTGCGCTATGAACACGCCATCAGCCCGCAGGACGTCAAGTACTCGTTCACCGGGCAGGCATCTTACGACCTACCCATTGGCAAGGGTCAGGCAGTCAATCTGCATGGCGTAGCCAACGCCGTTGCGGGCGGCTGGACTGTGAACGCCATTCTCTATCTCAGTACAGGGGTTCCAATCCACTCTCCCGGCTCGGGAAATCCGCTGACCCCCTTCAATCAGCGGTCCGATATGATCTGTGATCCCTCGAAAGGGGCTCCGCACACGGTGAATGACTGGTTCAACATAAATTGCTTCGTGCAGCCTGGCACCGAAAACGGGGGCAATCCGAATCCTTACATTCCGGGAACTGCTCCGTCCTATCTCGACAATGTGCGCACACGGGGAGCGCGCAATCTTGACCTCTCCATTTACAAGACGATCGAATTTACGGAAACGATGGCACTCCGCTTCGATGTTTCCGCCTATAACATCAGCAACTACGCGCAGTACGGATACCCGAGTGTGAACAGCGTAGCCGGCGTGGCTAGCGAAGGCGAATCGTTCGGGGTGATCAGCAACAACGTCAATACTCCGCGCCAGTTCCAGTTTGGCGCGCGGTTTACATTCTGACCGATTGGCGGGCGCCCCACTCATCGCGTTCTTTGCGATGAGTGGGGTTTGCTGTGAGTATTCCACCAAGTGTCTCGTCAGTCCGCGACGCCGGCGCGCACGTGTTCCCGGCTCAGCACCGCCAGCCCCTTCTCCAGATCGGCGATCAGGTCCTCAACATGCTCAAGGCCCACTGAAAGGCGAATCATCTGCTCGGTCACGCCCATCTTTCTTAGTAACTCCGGATCGATCTTGTAATGCGAAGTCAGCACCGGGATGGTCACCAGCGAATCCACGCCGCCGAGACTCGGCGCCAGGGTAAACAGATTCAGCGCCTCGGCCACGCGGCACGCGTCAGCGCCGCTGCCTTCCACCTCGAAGCTCAGCACGCCGCTCCCTCCCGCCATTTGCTTCTTGGTGATCGCATAGTCCGGATGCCCCTGCAGCAGCGGATAGTGCACCCTTGTCACCTTGGGATGCCGGCTCAGAAACTCGGCAATTCGCAGCGCGCTTTCGTTCTGGCGCTCAACCCGGACGGCCAGCGTCTTGATTCCGCGCAGCAGCAGAAACGCCGCGTGCGGATCCATGCAGCCGCCGAGCGTGGTGCGCGTGTGATGAATTTGCTCGATCAAATCGCGCCGCCCGGTCGCGATGCCGCAGATCAGGTCGGAATGTCCGCCAAAATATTTCGTCCCCGAATGCAGCACCAGATCGATGCCCCACTCCGCCGGACGGCAATTAATCGGCGTGGCAAAGGTCGAATCCACGGTCGTGATCACGCCGCGCTTGCGCGCCAGCGCCGCAATTTTCTCCAAATCGACGACTCGCACCGTCGGATTCGTCGGCGACTCGGTGTGCAGGATCTTCGTGTTGGGCCGAATCGCGCGCTCGTGCTGCTCCAGGTCGTTGGTGTCAACGAACGTCGTTTCGATCCCCAACTTCGGCAGCCACTGCGAAAGAAACTTGATCACGCCGCCATAAATATCGCGCTGCGCCACGATATGGTCGCCCGCCTTCACCAGCGAAAGAATCGAAGTCGTGATCGCGGCCATCCCCGACGAGAACAGCAGCGCAGCATCCGTGCCCTCCAGTTCGGCGATGGCATTCTCGGCGACCGTATGCGTGGGATTGCCGTAGCGCGTGTAGAAGCTGTCGGTAGGCGTGACCCGCACCTGCTCCTGCATGTCGGTGACCTCGAAGGTCGAGGTCTGATAGATGGGCGTGGCGAGCGGCCCGTTCTTCTTGGCCAGGCTGGTGCCGCCCCGTACCGCCTCGGTTTCCTGCCGAAACACATGCTTCTTCATTTCCGAAGCTCCCTTAATAAGGCTGGAGTCTCTCAAGATTACCTGCGCTGCCCAGTCGCGGCAAGGCGCAAGCCTGCCTGATTGACGTGTCCTGCAAAACCCGGCGCCTGTGCTAACATCTTCGGTCGGCTAAGTTCAGGAGAACCATCATGCGCTGCTTGCTGGCTTGCTTCGTCCAACTTTTGTTAGTCGCCTCGTTCTCGTTCTCTCAAGAACTCGCCGCCCCGGTTCACCACGTTTCGCGGGCTATTCCTGTTGCTTCGGCTCAACGCCAGCTTTCCGCCGAGCGTACGCAGGCTCAGCATCGGGCGATTGCCCAGCCAAACGCCACCGGTCTCGCCGCCCCGAGTCATACCTGGCAGTTGCTCTCGACTTTGCCCGGAGTAGTTATTCACGATATCGCGTTCCCCACCGCAAAGATCGGTTACGCCGTCGGCGAACTGGGTCAGGTTTGGAAAACGACTGACGGTGGAAATAACTGGGTGCAACAGGTACTTAGCAATGGGGAGAGCGATTACTTCTACGGCGTCGACGCTCTATCCGCCAAAAAGGTCATCATCACCGGCTTCTACGATGGCTCGGGCGGCGCCTACGGCGTTTTCCGCTGGACGGAAGATGGCGGCGCCACCTGGACCAGCGATATGAATCCCGGTCCCGAGTGGTTGCAACAAGTCCGCTTCGTGAAGAGACAAGATGGCATCATGATGCCACTGGGCCCGTCCGGCAGCGATCCTGAGACGCTCGCCGAGTACACGACCGATGGCGGCGCGACCCTTTCCGATTGGGCGAGCGCGGTCGCCAATCCCGATGGCGGCTGGTTCGATCCCCAGTTCTCACTGCTTAACAACCTGCATGCTCGCGCCTCCGGCATCAACTTCTGCACCAGCCTCACGGGCGGCTCACAATGGACCTGCGGCAATTCGGTCGATTCCGTCTTCGATGGTCCCGTCTTTTTCCTGAACGACAAACGGGGGTGGGTCGGCGGCGGCGAGATTTCTCCCAACGTGGAAGGCTGGGTGCACGTGACCACCAACGGCGGCAAGACCTGGAGCGGCCGGACGCTCGACGGCCCCTGGCCGATCCGTTCTATCTTGTTCCTGAACAGCCAGACGGGCTGGGCCGGCGGCGGCAATGTTTACACGGACGTGGGCGGCATGTACTTCTCCACCGACGGCGGCAACACCTGGTCGGTCGATGTCACCACCAATTCCGAGATGGGTTCCTGCGCGCAACACGCCATCTCCGGAGGCCACCACCAGCTCTGGTGCGCCGGCTTCAACTACAACGGGAATTTCAACAGCGTCATCTACAGCACGCAGTTTTAGCACGTGTGGCGCGGACACTCTTGTCCGCGAAGCAGCGTTTGAGAATTAAGGTGCCTGTCCGGCCTCGCCGGCACAGGCCTGCCGTATCATATCTATGGGCGAGCGCTTTCATCCGCCGCCTTCCACTGGATCATTAGCCCTTGCCGACCACTCAAACCATCGAAACCGTCTCCCGCCTGCGTTGCATCGCCTGCGGGGCCACTCCCGGCTCCGTCGGCCAGGACTTCCGTTGCACCGCCTGCGGCGACCTGCTGGAATTCTTTTTTCCCGGATGGACATTCGCCCCACGTGCCTCCGACCTACATTCCTTACTTGCCGATGGAGGGCCGGGCGTCCCCGCCCGGCTGAACCCTTCGACTGCGCTCAGGGCAGGCTCGCGAGACGCCCGTTCCTCCACAGATCCGGCGGCGCTGAAGTCTCTCTGGCTCAACCGCCGTACCTCGCGCGATGCGCTCGACCAAAGCGGAGTCTGGCGCTTCCGCGAACTTCTTCCCCACATTCCTGCGGAGCACGCCATCACCCTGCGCGAAGGCAACACGCCGCTGTATCGCTTACCGCGCTGCGCGCGCGCCGCCGGTGTCGAGAATCTTCTCGCCAAGCATCAGGGCATGAATCCGACCGCGTCGTTCAAGGACACGGGCATGACGTTTGCCGCCTCGGCGGCGCACTTGGGAGGATTCCGCTGGGTCGCCTGCGCTTCCACCGGCAACACTTCCGCCTCCATGGCCGCCTACGCCGCGCGCGGCAACATGCACAGTCTGGTGCTCATCCCGGACGGCAAAATTTCCTGGGGCAAGCTCTCGCAGTCGCTCGACTACGGAGCTCTCACCTGCCAACTCCGCACCGATTTTGACGGGTGCGTCCAGATCCTCAACGACCTCGTCCGCCAGAAGCCGGTCTACCTGCTGAATTCGGTGAATCCGTATCGCATCGAGGGCCAGAAAACCGCCGCGATAGAACTCATGGAACAATTAGCGTGGGAGCCGCCCGACCACATCATCGTCCCCGGAGGCAATCTCGGAAACAGTTCCGCGATCGGCAAGGCGCTCGTCGAAATGCGTGAACTCAAACTGATTTCGCGCCTGCCCAAACTTTCCATCATCCAGGCGCAAGGCGCGAATCCGTTCTACCGCTGCGTGCGCGCGTTCGGAGGCAAAAAGCTCGAACCAATGACGGCCGACACGCTAGCGACCGCCATACAAATCGGCAATCCGGCATCGTGGAAGAAAGCGCTGCGAGTATTGCAGGCGACCGGCGGTGAGGTCGAAGAGGTCACAGAAATCGAGATCGCCGCCGCCAAAGCAGAAATCGGCGCCGATGGCATCGGTTGCGAACCTGCCTCCGCCGTCACGCTGGCTGGACTGAAGAAGCTGCGCCGAAGCGGATTCGTCAAGCCCGCCGAGTCCGTCGTCCTCATCCTCACCGGCCATGCTCTAAAAGATCCCGATTTCACCATCAAGTTCCATCGCGGAGATTTGTTTGCCGATACGCCCGTCGCCGGAACGCCCGACGCGGCCGAAGCTGCCCAGGCAAAATATCTGCAGCGCGCCCCGGTTGTGCTCGACGCCAATCTAGGGGCCGTCATTGCCGCCCTCGACGCGGCCGAGAGAAATTCGTAGCAGTTCGCCCCAAACTCGTGTATAAAACACAGTTCAATGTCTTGATGATTGTTATGGATTCTGCTTGGGCCGCACCGGGCTAAGATGTTTTATTTCTTCCGTTTCGACCCGGTTGTAGCCTCGGAGGAGAGTTCTCAGTTCTCGCTGCAGATCGGCCTTACTGAGAACTGACAACTGACAACTGACAACTGCCCTATGCCTTCACGTCCCGCATCTTTAGACCGCTCGCTGCGCCTGGCGTTGCCGGCGACCTCCGCCAATCTGGGCCCTGCGTTTGACGCCGCTGCCCTGGCCCTGGATTTCCATCTCCGCTTGCGCGCCGAGCGCGCGCCCGACTTCTTCGTCACCGCCGAAGGCCGCGACGCGCCGATCTGCGCCCGCATGGAGAACCACCTCATCGTCACCACCTATTGCGAGGTCCTCGAATCGGAGAACCGCAAGATCGCGCCCTTGCGTATCCACCTCGAAAACGAGATTCCCATCGGCCGAGGTTGCGGATCGTCCGCCGCCGCTCGCCTGGCCGGCATCGCGCTGGCGGTGCATTTCGGACATCTGCGCTGGAAAAATGACCGCATCGTCGGCGAAGCTTCCATGCGCGAGCACCATCCCGACAACGCCTCCGCCTGCTGGATGGGCGCGCTCACCGTGGCTCGCATGGCCAATCAGGTGCAGGCGCAGGTGGTCGAAGTGAAGCCGAAAGGGAAGTGGCCGCTGCTCCTGGCCGTCCCCGATGCCCCGCTCCTGACCGAGCAAGCCCGCCGCGTGCTGCCCTTCCAGTATTCGCGCGCCGATGCCGTCACCAACATTCAGAACTCGATGCTGCTGCTCGCCGCCTTCACCCAGGACCGTCCCGACCTGCTCTCCTCGGCTCTCGAAGACCGCATCCACCAGCCTTATCGCGCGCCGCTCTGTCCGCTGCTTCCCGCGCTCAAGGAACTCACCGGAGATTCCGGCATTCTCGGCGCCGCCCTGAGCGGAGCGGGCCCGTCCGTGCTGGTATTCCTTGATCCGAAGGTTTCACCGAAAACGGCGAAGCAGAGAATCGCCGCCCACCTCACCAAGCGCCGCCTCACCGCCGAACTCATTCTCACCGAGATCGCGCTCCACGGTGGCCGCGATGGAGCCGATTGGCGCAAGCATCACGGCCCCGCAAAAAAATAGGGTCCGCGCCAGCGACTCCGGATCGCTTCCAAACCCGAACCCGAATTGCATGCTGCAGCCCTTTAGCGGCAGGCTCTGCTGAATGCCGGCGACCGCCCAGTGTCGTGGCCCCCTTCGATGCTCGCTGGACATCGATGCCGAACTCTTTCACGCGAATGGCTCTTTGGAGCTTTCCTCGCGATCCGGTAAAATCGGGTCCATGAGAACCTTCGCACGAATTACCGTGGACCCCGTCCAGATGGACGGGCTTCCGTGCATACGAAGTTTGCGGATTCCCGTTGCGACCGTTATTGGGATGGTGAGTGAAGGGATGACGGAAGATCAGATTCTCAAAGCATATCCCGACTTGGAACGGGAAGATATCCGCGAGGCTCTCCGCTACGCTGCCGAAGCGGTTCGCGAGCGCGAACTGCCCATGCTTAGCCGCCCGTCTTGAAATTCCTCGTCGACAATGCGTTATCCCCGCTGGTCGCAAGGGGACTGCGCGAGGCCGGTCACGACGCCGTTCACGTTCGCGAGTACGGCCTGCAATCGGCGACGGACGACGCGATCTTCGACCGCGCCGGATCTGAAGACCGTACAGTTGTTTCCGCCGATACCGACTTTGCCCGCATTCTGGCGTTGCGCGGGGAAACGAAGCCCTCCGTCATCCTTTTTCGACGGGCTCCAAATCAGCCGGCGGAGCAACTGAAGCTCCTGAACCTCAACCTGCCAACTTTCGCCTCGGCCCTTGATGCAGGATGCATAGTCGTAATCGAAGAAGACCGAATACGCCTGCGAAAGCTGCCCACCGGATCGCCGCACTAGCTCCTCCGAATGTCCAGTTCAACAACCGGCCGCACCAGCGGCCATGCTAGCGTTACGTGCCGCCACGCCAGACGCCCATCCCTCCGCCGAACGGCTACCGGCCCACCGACCAACGCCGCACTCCCAAACGGCCACTCCTGCCGCCGCCAAGCCCGCACACAATAAACCGCAATCCCCACCATGAGAATCACCGCCGCGTACCGTATCTCCCGCAAAAATCCCGTGCGTGAAATCAAGATGAAAACAAAGCTCGCCGCCGCCACCAGCGCCGGCACCGGATAAAGCCACATGCGAAACGGCCGCGCCATCTCCGGACGCCGTATCCGCAGCACAATCACTCCTACCGCCTGCACCAGATATTGCAGAACTATGCGGATCACCACCAGCGCCGCAATCAAATCCGCCAGCCGCAGAAAGCAGAACAGCGCCGCCACCCCCGCCAGCGCCAGCAAAGAAACATAAGGAAACTTGATACACCGGATGCACCCGCGCAAACGCCCGAAAATAATTTCCGTCGAGCGCCGCCGCGTACGGCACACGCGAATAGCCGAGCGTCAGCGAAAACACCGAAGCGAACGCTGTCCACATCACCAGAACCGAAATGACCGACGCCGCTCCGTGTCCGTAAACTCTCTCCATCAGCGTCGAGACCACGTACAGCTTGCTGTTCGCCGCGCCCGACTGTGCCAGTTCCCGCCACGGGATGACGCCGAGAATGCTGACATTCATCGCGATATAGAGGCACACCACCGCCAGAATGGACAGGAACAGCGCCCGCGGAATGTTTTTTGCCGGTTCCTTGACCTCATCGCCGAGAAAGCAAACGTTGTAATACCCCCCAATGTCGTAGGCGGCGATCAGCATCGCCCCGCCCAGTCCAAGAAAAAAGTTGCGCGAAAACGAAAACGCGCCCGGAGGTAAATCGAATGCCCGATGTGCGTTGAAATGGGACAGGCCCGCGAAGATGATCCATCCGATCGTTCCCATCACGCCCACCCAAAGCAGCGCCGAGAGCCGTGAGATCGCCGTGATCCGCCGGTAAAGCAAAAAAGCCGTAAGCAGGCAAACCCCGATTGCCACGAGAGTCGCCGGCATCACCACCCAGGTCAGTTGCACCGTGCCAAGCACCGGAACATTCGCGCCCCAGGTTCGGGTTGACCAGATCCGCTCCAGGCCCGGCCAAAAGAAAGCCGCATATTGCGAGAGCCCCACCGCTCCCGAAGCAATCGAAAGCGGGGCGCTGAATGAGAGCTGCCAGATAAAAAGAAACGAAACCGCGCGCCCCAATTTCTGCGGCCCGTAAATCTCTTTCAAATAGCGATAAGACCCGCCCGAGCCTGGCATCGCCGCGCCTAACTCCGCCCAAACCAGCCCATCGCAGATGGCGAGCACCGCGCCCAGCACCCACCCCAGCATCGCCTGCGGCCCGCCCATCACTGTCACGATGAGCGGGATCGTAATAAACGGTCCCACGCCGATCATGTCAATCATGTTCAGCGCAGTAGCCGAGCCCAAGCCAATGCCGCGGACAAGTTGCGGCTTGGTGTCTTTCCCGCCTTCGAGTGGAATTGTCATGAGATAAGTCGTTAGTCGATGGTCGTTAGTCGTTGGCGAACCGACCGTCATTAGTCGCTCGCTATTCGTCGTTCGTAAATACACCCCGAACGACCAACGACTAACGACTAACGACTACCGACCAGATTCACAAACAACCGCACCGCCCCCGGCACGCCCGCCGGCAATTGCCGGAAGAAAGCATATCCCGTGTAGATATACGTTCCCTTGCCGTAGCGCGCCACCAGCAGCCCGCCCTTCTGCTCGCCTTCGCCCGGATCATGCGATTCCAGCAGCGGAGTGAAGTTCGCATCCCACTGCGACATAAAGTAAAGTCCGCGCTCCTGCACCCATCCCGCAAAATCCTTCTGCGTGATTTCGTTCGGCGTATGAAAGATCGGGTTCGCGGGATCGAGAATCGCAACTGGAGCCTCTTCCACCGAAACCCGCGCCCGGCTAAGCGTTGCCGGATACGGCGTGTACTTTCCAGCATTAAAATCACCGGCAGCGGCCGTGTATCCGAGCGTGTTGTACTGCACCACCAGCCGTCCCCCCGCCTGCACAAAATCGAGCAGCCGTTGGTTGTTAGCGATCACATCTTTCTGCGTATCATAGGCGCGAATCCCCAACACAATCGTCTGATACCGGCTCAAATCTTCCGAGCCCAGCTTCTCCGCCGGAATCAGCGTTACCTCCATCCCGATCTGCTGCAGCACGGTAGGAATCTCATCCCCCGCGCCCATGATGTAGCCGACTTTCAGATCCTTCGGCACCTTCACATCCACGACGCTGACGTGCTGCACTGCGGGCTGGTAGTAGTAAAACGTGCCCAGATCTTCGCGCGTGACGACCGAATAGCCTTCCTCATAACTCCGATGTCCGCTCTTCAGGGTTGCCCGAATTTCCTTTCGTTCCTCGCTCCGATTTCCCGGAAGCACCTTGAAGTCGACACTCTGCCGCTCACCGCGCTTATGAAACTCAAGTTGTTTCTCAGCCGGTTCAACGCGCCAAGTCTCCGGGACCTCGACTCGCAGCGCTCCTTCATCCTTCTCCGGATCGCCGGCCCAGTGCGTCTCCGGCAGTGTCGTCGAATCCAGATTGCTCGACACATCAACCTTCACTGTCGACTGCGGACCGTCCTCCGTAGGAATCACTTGCTCGCCAGGATCAAGCATGACGGAGAAAGCAGGCGCCACGGCCAGCGGACGCTCGGCAATCGCACCCGAAGCATCCTTATATTTCACCATGCAAACCGCCGACATCGCTCCCGCCCTCGGGACCGCCGCCATCGCCTTGAGTGGAGGCGGCGGGAAGGGAAGCCCTTGATATTGCGCGTCGTCAATCGTGTTGAGCGCTTCGGTTTCAGGATCGTTCCGGTGCCAATACGGCCGCGACATCCGAGCCGTCGGCGGAACATAAATCTTGAAGCGCTCAATCTCCTCGTTTCCGGAATGGTCTCTGCTCAGAAGTTTCGAGTTCCATTCCGGCGGCGCCTGAATAGTGATGGCAACACCCTTCGTTGCTGGATCCGCCGTCGAGAACCGCGCAGTAACCTCAAACGTTCGTCCCGGCACCGCCATAAATGCATCTTCAGGGTTCGACCCCACCGGAGCATCGACCGTGACGTGCAGTTCCGCGCCCTGTGCCAGCGAGATTGCCTTGCCGATTTCACTTCCCTTCAGTTGCAACGGCGACAAAAGAGCATTCTTGGCCTGCGATGAGAGCCCCGAATCCCTGATCTGCTGGATGCACTTCAAAACTTCAAAGCCTCCGGCACTCAGGGGAGCCGCCGCCGAAAGCACGCCTGTGCCAGAGGCCGCCGTGGCCTCGTCGATCTCTGTCTTGATCTTGACTAACTCCGCTCTCAGCCAAGGCACCCTCTTTTCCTCGTCCCCCAGCCGCGAAGCCAGCCCCGGCAAAGTCGTATCGATCCCGTCAAAAAAACTCTGTTCGTGCCCATCCTTATCCTTAGGCGAGTCCACCACCGAATCCACCAGCTTGTAATAAGTGAACCGGTCTCCCGGTTCGACCGTCCAGTTCGCCGCTCCCTGCGACTGCTGGTGCCGCAGTCCCTGCATCGCAAACTGTATGTACGAGACGCCCAGCACCGGATCGACCACTCCCGTATTCAGCCGCAGCGTGTAGTTCGCCGCGTCGCACGTCATCGCCCCAAAGCCGCACACATTGCCGATGTACAACTTCTTCGGCTGCCAGGGTTCGAGTCCCTCCGCAATCTGCTCCGGAAACCGCTTCGCATCGCCCGCCGCGCGGAACGCCTCTTTCGTCAATATGGCCGACGCCTGGTGGTGCCCGTGCCCATCGCGCTCCGTTCCCGAGAAGCGCGCAATCAGCACATCCGGGCGAAACGTGCGAACCACGCGCACGATGTCGGCGAGCGCCACGTCATGCCCTTGCCATTTCTGAAAAGTTTCTTCTGGAGTTTTCGAATACCCGAAATCCGCGACTCGCGAGAACCGCTGCTCCACGCCGTAGTAGCGGTCGGCTGCCAACACCTCCAGCGTCCTCACCACACCCAGCACATCGAACAGATTGCTGCCCAGCTTGTTCTGTCCACCTTCGCCGCGCGTAAGCGTCATCAGCACCGTCGAGACGCCTTTCCCGCGCGCCTCCAGCGTCAACATGCCCCCGTCTTCGTCATCGGGATGCGCATCCACCTGCATCAGCCGCGCCGTGGTGTTCAGGCGTCGCAGCATCAGCTTCAGCCCCGCCGCGCCCGTTTCCTGTGGGAGCGGCTCATAATAACGATCAGCCTTCCGATCGGCTTTATGAGCGGCCGCATTCTTTTCCGTCGTCTGCGCCGCGGCGAACGTTGCGGCCGAAGCCGCCAGCAGAATCAGCAGCATCGCGGCAGCAATGTCTCGTACCAATCCAAGCCCAAGTTTTTTCAAGATCGCAAACATCCCCATCTGATGGATTTTCCTGAAACAAGGCAGCAAATATATTCCCGCCCAGCTCTAACCTCTCACCGCCGCGAATTTTTGCTGGCATTCCGCCGCCGCCCAGTTGCGACAGCACGCTCCATAGTTCGTGTAGGGCGGACACTCCTGTCCGCCGCCTTTGCTCTTGATTCTACGTGCAGGCCGAGCTGCCTGTACGTGAAGGCGTAATGGTAGGCGGTCACGTCGGGCGGGTCAACCAAGTTTCGGCGGCTTGAAATACACCAGAGGTTTCGTCAGGGCATCATTGCTCTAGGCAGATTCCAGTGCCGCCAAACGCTGAGTACGCGCAGGGCAAAACAGACCGCACCGCCCAATACGGCTGCCTTGGTGTGGGACAGTTTCAGCCTGCGGCCCGCAACCATTACCACCGCCCCAGCCATTGCTGCCGTGGCGTAGATGTCGGAGCGAAGGACTGTGGGAACACGCGCTAGCAGGATGTCGCGCACCGTACCTCCGCCTACGCCGGTGATCGTGCCTAGCAAAACGGCGACGAAGGGGTGCATTTCGTAGAGCAGCGCTTTTTCGGTTCCGGCCACAGAAAACGATGCCAGGCCAGCCGCGTCCAGAAGCATGATCACCGCACTGGGAATTCCCCGAATAAAGTGATCTGCGAAAAAAACCAGCGCCGCTCCCGTGATCGCTATGGCCGAATACCGCCAATCCCGCAGCGAACTCGGCGGGAACGTCTCCGATGAGGACGTCGCGAATGATCCCTCCCGCCAATGCCGTGGCCAGGGCCAGCACCATCAGGCCAAGCAAGTCGAGATTGCCCTGGGCCGCGGCCTCTGCGCCCTCGATGCCGAAGAGCAGCGTTCCGGCCAGGTCAGCTGCGAATAGCAACGTAATCCGCGGGCGCTTCACAATATCGGTTCCCCTTTCGCAGGCGGAAGTGAAGAGGCACCCTGCTGACTGCCAACCATTCCACGATGCTAAGGAACCTCTGATTAAGTTCGTTTACAAAGGTTTTGGGAAGGGCACGGCTTCAGCCGTGCCGCTAAAACCCTCTATACAAGCGGCTTTAGCCGCTGAGGGAAGTTCTCTCGAAACATCCGAACTTGTCAACGGACACTTATTCAGACCTTCCCTAATCACGAACCAGCGCCGCCGGCGATCCTACCCAGGCCATACCCTTGTTCTGCTCCACACCCATCATCAACCCGCGCCCCATGCGCACAATCGTCACTGTGCGCGAGGATTGTAACCGAAGAATGGTCGGAAAGAAGATCAAAAGAAAACTCAAAGACGCACGCCCGCCGTCGATTCGCCATGTACTAATGCCCCGGCTGTCCCGGCCGCGGATTGATTCCCAAATGCTTCAGCTTCGATTGCAGCGTTGTCCGCTTCAATCCCAACCGCGCCGCAGCGCCTCTCGGCCCGCCAATCTGCCCGTGGCTCTCGCGCAAAGCCCGCAGAATGTACTCGCGCTCCGTCGCTTCCAGAGTTTCATCCACGATTGTCCTCTCCGGGGTAATCGGCTGCAGCTCGCTTAACGGCGCCGCCAGCACCGATCCTTGCGTCAGAATCACCGAGCGCTCGACAAAATTCTCCAACTCCCGCACATTCCCCGGCCACTCCCACGCCATCAGTGCATCCATGGTTTTTTTCGGAATGCTCGTGATCGACTTGCCCATCCGCCGCGCACACTTCTGCACAAAATGCTCCACCAGCGGCGGGATGTCCTCCCGCCGTTCCCGTAACGGTGGCACGCGAACCGGAAACACGTTCAGCCGGTAAAATAAATCGCTTCGAAACTCTCCCTCTCGCACGGCTTCCGCCAAATCGCGGTTCGTCGCCGCGATCAAACGAAAGTCCACCTTCAACGTCTGCGTTCCCCCGAGCCGTTCGAACTCCTGATCCTGCAAAACCCGCAGCAGCTTCGGCTGCAGCGCCAGCTCAATCTCCCCAATCTCGTCGAGAAACAGTGTGCCCTTGTCCGCCAGTTCAATTCGTCCAATTTTCTTGCTCACCGCTCCGGTGAACGCGCCCTTCTCGTGACCGAATAACTCGCTTTCCAGAAGCCCCGTAGGAATCGCGGCGCAATTCAATTTGATGAAACTGCGGTTGGAGCGTGGGCTCAGCCAGTGGACCGCCCGCGCCACCAGTTCCTTCCCCGTTCCCGTTTCGCCCAGCAGCAGCACGGTGGCATCGCTGGCCGCCACTTTCCCCACATTCTCCATCACGGCTTCCAGCGCCTTGCTCTGCCCGATGATGTCTCCGAACCCCAGGTCCGTATCGACTTCCTGCTCCAGATAAAGCTTTTCTTCCGTAAGCTTCTTCTTGGCTTCGCGCAGCGCTTCGGTTGCTTCCCGGAGTTCGGTGACGTCCATACTGGCGCCGGTGAGCCCAATTACCGCGCCCGCCGTGTCCAAAATCGGTTCTATCGTCGAGTCAAGGTAGTACTTCCTGCCACCGAAAGTGGCCTGTATTTCATCCCGCGCTCCCACCCCGGTTTCCAGCACCCGCCGCCGGACTTCCGTAATGCGCGCAGCCTCCTCCGGGTCGAAGAGATCGTATGCCGTCTTTCCCAGTTGTTCGCTCACCGGCCGCGGAAGCTGCGGATTGTACATCCAGGTGTAGCGCAAATCACGGTCCAGGCTGTACACGGAAATCGGAGAATTCTTGAGCGCTACCCGGAACCGTTCCTCGCTTTCCCGCAGCGCCGCCTCCGCCCGCTTCCGCTCCGTGATGTCGCGGAAAATGCAAGCCACGCGATCGATTCCCGCTGGTCCTTCCACCGGTAAATACGTGATCGACAGGTCTCTCTCCCCCAACTCCGGATATTCTTGCCTGAGCTCGTAGTTGACGACCTTCCCCTGGAAACCCTCATCCAGTTTTTCCCTGACCACGGCTGCAAACAACTCTGGATTCATTACCTCCCCAAGAAAGCGTCCCACAACCTGTTCCTTGGTCATTCCCCGATAGCGCAGGAACGCCCCGTTCGCGAGCACGTACCGGTATTCCCGGTTTACCACCACGATCATCTCTTCCAGACTTTCCACTACTCTTTCGAACTCGCGCAGCCTCTCCTCCGCCCGTTTCCGCTGCGTGATGTCGCGCGACACGGCCACGTCATAGTCCCGGTCCAGTCGCACCCGGCGCAAATTCACTTCCACCGGGAGCGTCGTTCCATCTTTCCGCCGGTGCGTTCTCTCAATGATTGCGCAGCCCGACTCCCGCAACTGCTGCCGTACCCTTGCGCGCAGATTTTCGTCGTCGTCCGGGTCGATGTCAAAAACCGTCATCGACAAAAACTCTTCCCGGCTGTACCCCAGCTCCACGCACGCCCTCTCATTCACATCGAGAAAACGCATGGTTTCCGGATCCATGACCTGAATGGCATCGTTCGATTGGTCGAGCAGCGTCCGGAACAGAGTCAACTCGCGCAGCATCCGCTCCCGCTCCCGCGCCGCCTTCACTTGCTCTTCTTTGCTCGCGCGCAGCGCCTTCTCCGCCCGCACCCGTTCCGTAATGTCGTGCGCGATCGCCCACACAATCGGAGTCGCCACTCCTTCGGTGCGCAGCGTGCTCTGATACTCCAATATCCGCTGCTCTCCCGCTCGCGTCACCACCGCCAACAAGCCGCGAGACTCCCCCGTGCGCTCAATCTCCCGCAGATAGGCATCGAATTCAGCGTGGAATTGCGGATCGATAACATCCTGCAGCCGCATCTGCAGCGCTTCTTCTACGCTGTAACCCAGCAGACGCGCGGGAACGGAATTGACCGACAGGCATCGGCCTTCCAGGTCGTGGACACACAGCAGATCTTGGCTGTGCTCGACCAGATCGCGGTACCAGTCTTCGTTTTCTTCCAGGTCCCGCCGGATCGGGTCCCATGCGACTGGCTCTTCTTCCGGAAAGTAGCGCTTCCGTTCCCCAGGGTGCAATGCCATGGCTCACCCCTAATAAGCGAGCCGCCTGGAATCGTATAACTGTGATCGGCCAGATCGATTCCAGAGGGCCCCAATTTTGTTCCCAGAAGCTCTTCGAAAGATCCTAAGTGCGCTCCTTTTGTAAGAAGCGCCTCTTTTAACTTGTCCGAGTCCAGAACCTGCCCGAACTCTCGCGGAAAGTCTAGCAGAATATCGTTTTCGGCACACCCTGTAAGATCAAGCCCCCAACCAAACCGAGGGAATGGCGACTGGAGCCCACTCTGCTAAACTTTCCTGTTTCTTTCTTTGCTTAGGCAGTCTCGAGCGAGGTAATTATGGCGATTCAGCGGGTGGGAGTGATTGGGGCGGGCACGATGGGCAACGGGATTGCCCACGTGTTTGCGCGCTGCGGGTTCAACGTCGTGCTCTGCGATGTGGAGCAGCGCTTTCTGGATCGCGGCCTCGCGACCATTGCGAAGAACCTGGATCGCGAAGTGGCCAAGAACAAGATTACGGCGGACGACAAGCTCTCCACGTTGGCGCGCATCACGGCGGTGGTGGATCGCGCGCAGCTGGCCGATTGCGATCTGGCGATCGAGGCGGCGACGGAGAAATTTGAGATCAAGGCGGAGATCTTCCGCGACCTGGATCGCCTCATGCAGCCGGAGGCGATCCTGGCCACGAATACGTCGTCGATTTCGATTACGAAGATTGGAGCCCTGACCGGGCGTGCCGATAAAGTCATCGGGATGCACTTCTTTAATCCCGTGCCGGTGATGAAACTGGTCGAAGTGATTCGCGGCCTCGCCACGTCACAGGCCACGTTTGAGACGGTGCGTGACCTGGCGGTCAAACTGGAGAAAACGCCCGTAGAGGTGAACGATGCTCCCGGCTTTGTGTCGAACCGCGTGCTGATGCCGCTGCTGAATGAGGCGATGTACGCGGTCATGGAAGGCGTGGCAACGGCGCCGGCCGTGGATGAAGTGTTCAAGCTGGGGATGGCGCATCCCATGGGCCCGCTGACGCTGGCCGATTTTATCGGGCTCGACGTGTGTCTCGACATCATGCGAGTGTTACAGGATGGGTTGGGCGATCCGAAGTACCGGCCGTGTCCGCTGCTGATCAAGATGGTGGATGCCGGCTGGCTGGGACGCAAGAGCGGGCGCGGATTTTACACTTATCCGTAAGGCGAGGTAGTGAGTAGAGCGTGTTTCATAAATCGGTTTTGGGAAGGGCACGGCTTTAGCCGTGCCGATTAGGACCTTTAGAAATGCGGGCTTTAGCCCCTGAGGGGCACGCTTTATAAGGTGCAAGGCATTTGTGAAACACACTCTCGTGAGATATTAGATATGACGACAGCCTGGGGCGGAATTCTTCCTAAAGGAAAATCTGGCGGCGACGTTTTTTATTATTTGCTGGCGGCGATGTCGGGAGCGCTGGCGGGGTGGTTGGACATCAAAGTGGGCGATTTGCTGCTGACGGCGATGGTGGTGCTGGCGGCGAACATGCTGCTGGGATTTCTCAGCCCCGCCGGCCCTGGCGCTGGGTCGTCCTGGTCGGAGTGTTCGTGCCGGTGGTGGAATGGCTGGCATATTTCTTTCTCTCGGAGAAGCCCGAGCGGGCGCAGGTCTACGAATCTTTTCTAGCGTTCATTCCGGGAATCGCAGGCGCCTTCGGCGGATCGATCGGACGCGGCGTGGTGAACAACCTGTTCGCGGACAAGTAACGTTTGAATTCGCGTAGAGACGCGGCTTGCCGCGTCTCCGAAGTCGGGCCGGTCCCCCCAAAGGTACCGCCCGCTGAAAAACTGTTCCCGTTTCCACAGCCGCTGGGGGTAAGCTACCGCTATGGCAGTGTCGGTGTCGGTGCTCGCCAGCGGCAGTCGTGGGAACTGCGCGCTGGTGGCGACGAGTTCAACGCGCATTCTGGTCGATGCCGGTCTGTCCGGCCGCGAAACTTTCAAGCGGCTGCAGGCGCTTGGCGAGCGCGCCGAGGAAATCTCCGCCATCCTGATTACGCACGAACACTCCGATCATGTTGCGGGCTTGCAACGGCTGGCCACAAAGCTAAACGTTCCTGTCTTCCTGACCGCGCCCACCCATCATGCCTGGAGCCGCGCCGTGCGCGATAACGACGAAAAGAGCGCCCTCCCGGAACTGCCGAAGCCGGAACATTTCTCCGCCGGACGCGGCTTTCGCGTGGGCGATCTTGAGGTCATGCCCTTCACCATTCCGCACGACGCCATCGATCCCGTGGGTTTCACGTTTCGCGCGGAAGGCGTCAAGATCGGCTTCGCCACCGACCTCGGCTACATGCCGGCAAGCGTGCGCGACCATCTGCGCGGCTGCAGCGTGCTGGTGATGGAATCGAATCACGATGTCGAAATGTTGCGCTCCGGGCCGTATCCGTGGTCGGTGAAGCAGCGCGTCATGAGCCGCGTCGGGCATCTCTCGAATGACGCGCTCGCGGAATTCTTCTCCGGCGATTATGATGGAGGAGCTGAGTACTTAATTCTGGCCCATTTATCTGAGCAGAATAACCATCCCGAAATCGCGCGAGCCGCGGCAGAACAGGCGCTCGGCGGCCGTCAGGGGCTGTGGCACAACCGTGTGCTGCTGGCAACCCAGACGGAAGTTCTCGAATCCATCCGCTTGTAGCCTCTTATGAGTGAGTGCGTTGAACCGATGGTAGGGAAAATCCTTGCGGGATGGCGCTACGATATTTCCGGCCTGGCGCCGGAGATGCGCGGCGACTACGAGTTACATTTCGCCAGTTGCGAACGCTGCCGCAGCCGCCAGAAACTAAACCGCATCATCGATATTTCGCTGATTGTGCTGGCCTCGGCGTCGGCCGCCGTGTTTCTGCTGGCATTTGCCGTGATCCGGCATTTTGGCCCGCGCCATGCCGTCTGGCTGGAGGTCGGCGCGCTCGCGGGCTTCGCGCTGTCGGCGCTCATCTGGTTGATCGTGGCCGTGGCCACTCCCGCGCCCATGGTGGTTGTCGATGTGGCGAAACTCGGGGCGGGACACGTTTACGACCGCCTCCCGCCGGAGATCCGCGAGCGCCTCCCGGAAGAAATCCGAGTGAAGATCACCGGGTCGTGAGGGTCCGATGGTTCGAATCGCATAAACTTAGGAGCCAAGAATGAGTTCGGGAAGATGGATTTTCTGCACTATGTTGTTAGTCATGATGTCGGTGGGAATGTTGAATGCGCAGATGGCGGCAGGATGGAATCGTCCAGCCAGCGTGCCGTCCGGCTATGTGATCACGCCGTTCGGCTACTTTCATCCCTCGTGTGTCCGGCAGGTCAACGAGGGAGAGACCCTGCTAGGGGATGGGCGCATCCGATTTAAGGATGGCAGGGAGGAGGCAAACGCTCCGTTTTGTAATTTTCCGCGCTATTCGCCCACCGGAGAGCTTGTAGCCCAAGGTTCGGCAAACGCCGAGCCCGTGGAGATAAGTTGGAGCTGGATTGAATCCGGCCAGATTGCCACGAGTACTACTTATGGCAAAGTTACGGCCACTTACACCGTCCCGCCGGCGCCGGCGACGAATGATGGTCAGACCTTGTTTTTCTTTCCCGGGTTCGCACATCAGCACCAGAATCCGCCCAACGAGGAGCCCATCATCCAGCCGGTGTTGGGGTGGAATGATGGGCAGTCCGGGGCGGGGCCGTGGAATATTGCCAGTTGGAATTGCTGTCCGTCCGGCATGACATGGTCGAGTAATCCGGTGACGGTGAATCCCGGCGACGAGATCCAAGGCACGGTCAAGAGCAAATGCAAGGCCGGAACCCAGTCTTGTGCGCAGTGGACGATCACAACCAGGGATGTGACGACGAAGAAAGCCACTACCTTGAATTCCGATTTCAGCCAGGGGATGGCGTTCCCCTGGGCGCAAGCCGGCGTGCTGGAGGTTTACAACATCTACCAGTGCAGCGACTTTCCGCCGAATGGCTCCATAGAATTCAGCAAAGTCGCTTTATTCGACTATAACTTCAAAAAAATCAAGAATCCGGGTTGGGCTCCCATGTATTGGGTGCAGCAGGGCGTCACACAACCGTGGTGCAATTATGAGGTAACCACAACGGCCACGAGCGCGACGCTTACCTATTAGAGCGTGTTTCATAAATTGGTTTTGGGTAGGGCACGGCTTTACAGGCTGCGGAAAAACTCCAGATTCCGGCGGGTTTGGGAAGGGCACGAGTTTACTCGTGCCGTACGTCGTTGAAAATGTGTCCGCGCTTCAGCGCCTGAGGTGAGCTTCTCGCTCTCTCAACGAATTTTTCCGCAGCCTGTTCAGCCATGCCGTTGAAATGCGCTGCGCGTCGCACTCTCCGCGTAGCCCGTCTCGCCCGTTAGGACTTAATCAGAGTTTCCTTAGTAATCGATGCCCCGCCAGTAGTTCGGTGTGTCCACAATCTCGAAGCGATTGGGATCGGCCTTGACCAGCGCGTCGGCGGTGGAGTTCCAGGCCGTGCCGTGGCCGATGGTGCCATTGTTGTACATGTTATTGTCCTGGACGACGGTCTGATCGAGCAGATAGTTGCTGAAGCCCTGGGCATTCCTGGCATTGCTGTCCTGTTGCGCCCAATAGCCGGCGTGCTGGGCGTCGTTGGCGGCCTCGGTGGCATTCATGCGGGCAGTGGCATTGGCTCCGATCGCGTGAATGTTATCGATGGCTCGTTGGGTCTGCGCCCGGATCTGCGCATCGCTGGCCGCCTTCTCGCGGGCGGCTGCCGCGGCTTGCTGATTGAGCACCTCGGAGTTCAGTTTCCAGCTCCCGAGCATGGCAACGAAGGTAGGTTTTTCCTGCTCGACGAGCGAATCTGGGGTTAGGTGGTGGTTGAGGGTGAGGGGGTAGCCGCCCCAGTCGAGAGCCAAAGCCGCGCACATCAGGTCGTTGAATGTGCGCATGCCTTTGCCGTCGGGATCGAGGTGGCCGCTCGCCACCACGCATTCCTCTCCGCGCCCCAGGGGCGAGCCCGGGGGAACCGGGAAGGAGTCGATCTTATCGACTTGAAGCTTCGCCGGACCCATGCCATTGGCGCGGCGCCAGGCCTGAAACAATTCCGGGAATGCCTCCTTCAGGTTTCCATGGTAGGGATAGACGAGCTGTCCGGGCAGTGGCCGGCCGCCGTTACGGGCAAAATTACGCTGCCAGGGGTGGGTGGGGTCGACTCCGGTTTTGCCTAGGCCGAGGGCGACCACTTCTCCTTGCGGACCTTCGACTATGATTTGTCCGTGGCCGCTGCCGGGGTTCAGGGTCCATCCCTCGGGGATGCCGATGCTAACTGAGTTATCCGAGGCTGTCACCGTGTGCAGCTTGGGCGCCGGGCCTGAATTTCCACCCGCAGCCCCGGAAGCGGCCGGAGCTGCGTTTTTCCCGCTCGAGGCGCTCGCGGTGGCCGTCGCCGCCCCCGGATGCCACGCGTCCAAAAGTTCCTTCAACATGGGATTCACCGTCGTACCGAATCGCGACGCATCATCCGACACCAGGGCCGCTTCCATGTGCTGCGACCCGTTCATTGCCGCCACGACCAGCCCCGCCACCCTGACGTTTCCCGCCGAGTGGTTCACGACGGTGAAAAAAACCCCGACCATTTCCGTACCGCGGAATTTGAACACCCGGCCGATTTGCGGCCGTTCGCCGCAGTTGGCATGCACGGCACGCAATACCGAAGCCATGCCACCCGCCGGGCTGGTGGCCCCGTCCACTACGCCGTACATGATTCTGCCGCCCTCGGGTGAGTTGACCGATTTCAGCGTTGTCTGTGCCGTTGCTGAGCACGCATTGACCGTCAATAAGCTCAACAGCAATCCTGCAAGTTTCCAAAAACGCCTTTGGATTCGCATCGCAACAACCTCCCCTTCTTTTCTCATTTTCCACCCGCAGCGTGACTTGGCCGAATTTCTCCAGCAGGATTTCGAGGATCTGTACCGGCTGGCTTCAACCCGACGCCATTCTTCCGCAGCCGCCCTCTCCCCGGCGCGCATAGGACATCCCCGGAGAAACCACGCAGTATACTCCCGAACGCTCGGGCAGGTCGGTGATCGTGGCAACCCTTGCCATCGCCTTTCATAAAGCGATGCTGGTCGCCCGAGCCGGATTCCGCGTGTTCGAAATCGGAAAGATAGTGGAACGCGAGGTGCGCAAATCCGGGTTCTCCGTCGTCCGCGAATTAGGAGGACACGGCATCGGGCGCACCATCCACGAGGCGCCGCATGTCCCAAATTATCCCGACCCCGAGGCTCGCCAGATCATGCACGAGGGTCTGGTCATCACCGTGGAACCGATCATTTCCAGTGGTTCCGGGCGCGTGTTTACGGACAAGGATGGCTGGACGGTGCGGACCGGCGATCACGCCCTCTCCGCCCATTTTGAGCACACTCTGGTGATTACTTCCGGCGCGCCCATTCTGCTGACTGCCGGTTAGGGAACCTCTGATCAAGTGTGGCGCGGGCGCCCTCGCCCGCGAAAACTCCAGCGTTTAGAGCGACGCCTGGCGCAAGAAGAGACTTAATCAGACCTTCCTTAGGGACACGCCCGGGCAGGGCGTCAGTCCGTCAGCAGACCGCCGGTAAGATCGCTAAGCCGCTCGATGCGGTGTTCGCGGCAGTACTCGGTCAGTTCCTCCACCAGCGTTTCGGTTGCCACCGGATCGAAGTAACTCGCGGTTCCCACCTGCACCGCGCTGGCTCCCGCCAGCATGAACTCCACCACGTCCGTAGGGGTGGTGATTCCGCCCATGCCGATTACCGGAATTTTCACGGCGTGCGCGGCGTCATAAACCATGCGCAGCGCGATGGGCTTGATCGCCGGGCCGGAGAGGCCGGCGGTTACATTGGCAATTCTCGGACGCCGCGTTTCCGGATCAATCGCCATGGCCAGAAACGTATTCACCAGGGAGATGGCGTCGGCGCCCGCTTCCTCGGCAACACGCGCCATCTGCGCGATTGAGGTGACGTTGGGCGAAAGTTTGACGATGATCGGCCGGGTTGCCGCGCGCTTCGCCGTCCGCACCACTTCGTCGAGCAGGAGCGGATCGCTGCCGAACTGAATGCCGCCGTGCGCCGTGTTCGGGCAGGACACGTTAATTTCGTACGCCGCAATACCCTCGCCCTGATTGAGGATCTGAATCGTCTGCTCGTAATCGGAGCGGGTATAGCCGAAAACGTTGGCGAACACGACCACATTCTTCTTCTCGCGCAGCGCCGGGAGTTTTTCCGTGAGGAACGCTGGCGCTCCGATATTCTGCAGTCCGATAGCATTCAGCATTCCGGCAGCGGTCTCGTAGAGGCGCGGCGGCGGATTTCCGGTCATCGGCTCTTTGGAGAGGCCTTTGACGACCAATCCGCCGAGCCGGTCGAGATGCACGATGTCTTCGAATTCGATGCCATAGCCGAATGTGCCGGAAGCGGCGATGATCGGATTTTTCAGCTCGATGCCGGCGAAGCTGACCGTCAAGTCCGGATTGCCGATAGGCGTCATGGGGTTGCTCCGGTAGACTGCGGAAAAACTCTGCGCGAATCTGATTTTGGGAAGGGCACGAGTTTACTCGTGCCGTCACGCCGTTGAAAATGTGTCCGCGCTTTAGCGCCCGAGGTGTGCCTTTGCGCCCTCGACGAGTTTTCCCTCAGCTTGCTACAAGTCATTGCGTTCCCCCGGCGGGCGCAGCGGTGGGTACAGCAGTGGGCGGAGCGGTGGAATGCGGCGGCGCTAGCGCCTCGGTCAGCACTCTTCCCGTGGCCTGCGCCGGTGCGTTGATGCCAAGCAAGGAAGCGAGCGTGACCGCGAGATCGACCGGTTCGGCGTGCGTCCGGTAGGTTCCCGGCTGGAAGGCGAGTCCATAGAAAGCGAGCGGCACATGGGTATCGTACGAGAAAGGCGTCGCGTGATCGGTACCCTTCGCGGTTCCGACGTTGAATGGGTTGGGAATTCCGATCACATACCATCCGCCCTCGGGCGAATAGCTGTGGGCATAGCGCCGTCCGATTTCAGTAGGCGGAGTTTCTCCGCGCGCCAGTTGCGACTTCGTGAAGTATCCCGCCAATCCCGCCTGCTTCATGAGCTTCGCCCGCATCGGCTTCGGCCTCGGATTCTTTATGTTCGGCGAACGCGTCTTCGTTCAGCCAGGCGAGCGGGTAATCGAGTTCGAGCACGTAGTCGGCTTTCTTCCCGTATTTTTTCGAGAGCAGGGAATTGATCTGTTCGCGCAAAGCTTTTGCGTCGAGATTGGCCGCGGGCAGACGAAGAGTTTTCGCGAATGCAGGCAGAGGCGCAACGCCATGATCCGCCGAAAGCGCCATCCACACGTTGGCCATCCCGATCTGATGGCCGAGGAAGCCGAAGAACTCCGCCAAACTCCGGTCGAGTTCGAGCGCCATGCTGCGCATTTGCGGGGAGTCGGGGCCAACCCGGTGGCCGAGAATATCGTTGGCCGAGAGGCTGATCACCAGCAGATCGGTTGCCGGGCCCGCGCCCAGCTTCTCGTACACAACAAGTTCCTTGGCGAACTCGAACTGGTAATCATTGGCGAAGGGAGTGGAGCCGACGACCTCGTAAAACCCGGCAGGCGCGCCGTCTTTACCGTTTCGCGGCCCGGTCGAGCCCAGGATGTTTCCGCCGGCATCTTTCCACTCGCGATTCCAGTATTTTTCCGCGCGTCCTTCCCCAGGACGTCTGCCGTTGAAATTGCGCACCCACTCCGGAAGATCCGGTCGGTAGTACGTGGACGTAATCCAGTCGCCGCTTTTGGGATCGATCCAGTAGGCGGCGTCTCCGGAAAATCCCGCCGGCAGGACGGCCGCGCGATCTTTCAGCGAGATAGCAAAGACTCGCGCTTTGCCGCCCGTGGCCAGTTTCAGCTCGTCCCCAAGCGTATCGCTCAAAAGGTTGTGTGGCGATGCGCCGGGGTGCCCCGTCCAAGCTCCGCTTGGGCGGGCCTTACGTCGCCGCCGATGCCGACAAGTTTTGTCGCGTCGTCCTCCACCGACGTTACCCGCTTCTTCTTCTGCGGGTCCCACCATTCATTCGCCATGATGCCGTGTCCGCTGGTGTAGCTCCCGGTGAAAAGCGTAGCGTGTCCGGGAGCGGTGCGGGTGTTGGCGTAGTCGTAGTTGCAGTCGGTGAAATAAGCGCCGCGATCGAGAAACACGCGGAAGCCTCCGTCGCCGAACTGGTCGCGATAGCGTTCCAGGTAGTCGCCGCGGAACTGGTCGATCACGATGACCACAACGAGTTTGGGGCGGGCGTTGTAAGCGCTGGCACAGGCGCAGACACAACAGGCCAGCACGGCCAGCAGAGTGCGCCAAGACCGGGGAAGTCTCATCGCGAGCTAGTTTACAGCAGAAGAACCTTTAGCGCGGAAAACGCGAAGAGCAACGCAGAGGCCGCTGCGAAAAGAGGGCCAAAAACCTCTGCGTAGTACTCCGCGTCCTCCGCGTTAAAGGTTCTTGCGAGCGTTGGTCATGCCGCCGGCGTGCACGGAATCGCCTTTTTCAGCTAAAGTTAAAGCACAATGCTCGATCTGAATTTTGTTCGTGACAACCTCGCGCTGGTGGAAGAAAAGCTGCGCCAGCGCGGGATGAATCCGGCGGAAGTTCTGAAAGACTTTCGCGCCATCGACGGCGAGCGCCGGCAGGCCATCACCGCGGCAGAGAACTCTGCAGGCGCGCCGCAACCGCGCTTCCGAAGAAATTGCCAAACTCAAGAAGAGCGGGCAGGACGCTTCGGCGCCCAGATCAACGAGACAAAAGACACTGCGCGAGCAGATTCAGGAGTCCGAGAAAAAGGCGGCCGAACAGGAAGCGCGCCTGCGCGAAATTCTGACCTCCCTTCCGAACCTTCCCCACGCCAGCGTGCCGGTGGGAACGAGCGCCGAAGATAACGTGGAAGCCCGCCGCTGGGGCGCGCCGCCGCAGTTCGATTTCAAGCCCAAGCCGCACTGGGAACTGGGCGAAGAGCTCGGAGTGCTCGACCTGGAGCGCGCCGCCAAACTGTCGGGCGCACGCTTCGCCGTGTACTGGGCGTTGGGCGCGCGATTGGAGCGGGCCCTCGCCAATTTCATGCTCGATCTGCACACGCGCGAGCACGGATACACCGAGGTGCTTCCGCCGTATCTGGTGAACTCCGAGTCGATGTATGGCACGGGCCAGCTTCCGAAGTTCGCGCAGGACCTGTTTCGCGTGCCGCACGGCGAAAAAGATCTCTGGCTGATTCCGACGGCCGAAGTGCCGGTTACGAATCTCTATCGCGACGAAGTCCTTGACGGAGCGCGCTTGCCGATCTGCCTGACCGCCTACACTCCCTGTTTTCGCAGCGAAGCCGGATCGTACGGCAAGGATGTGCGCGGCATTATCCGCCAGCATCAGTTTCAAAAAGTGGAACTGGTGAAGTTCTCCCGTCCCGAAACTTCGTACGATGAACTGGAGAAGCTGACCCACGACGCCGAGACCGTCTTGCAGAAGCTCGGCCTGCACTATCGCGTGGTCACGCTGTGCACTGCCGATATCGGATTCTCTTCGGCCAAAACTTATGACATTGAAGTCTGGCTGCCCGGTCAGAATCTGTTCCGCGAGATTTCTTCGTGCTCGAACTTCGAAAGTTTTCAGGCACGCCGCGCGAATATCCGCTACCGTCCCGAAGGCAAGAGCAAGACGGAATTTCTGCACACCTTGAACGGCAGCGGCTTAGCCGTAGGACGCACCTGGGTTGCCATCGTTGAAAACTATCAGCAAGCCGACGGCAGCGTGCGCATTCCGGAAGCGCTGCAACCGTACATGGGCACTGACCTTATCCCGGCGCCAAAAAGGAGCGCCTGAACCTGCGCCCGCCGCGGCGTCAACCCGCGCGCGGCTGGCCCGATTTGCCATTCGATGAATTCCCCAATACACTGGCAGCAAAACGAAACAGCCTCGACGGCGCTAGAAAGCGCCGTTTCTCCCATGGGCGCGATCTGGCGCACAATCCGCGGATACATTTTCTGGTCGTATGAGCGCGGCAGCCTGCACTACGACATCATGGTCACGCTGATTCTCCTCTTTGTTTTCGTCTCGCCGCACTACATCAACTTCAAGGACAAACCGGTCGAGCGCATCCCGCATCTTACCGGCGTGGTTGTGATTCCCGGCGCCAAGGGCGAGCTTATCTATCAGATCCAGGCCTCGGCAGTGAATGCCGCTCCGGGCGGAGACGTTCGCCGGCAGTTGGAGCAGATCATCGAACCCATCTCCGGCGCGGTCAGCATTACCAATGTGGAAACCGTCAAAGACGTTTCGGGACACACGCAGAGTTATAAAGTGTGGGTGGAAAAAGAATAGTAGAGCAAGGTTTCAAGGTTTCAGAGTTTCAAGGTTTCAAAGTTCATCAATGAAAGTTACGCTCCACGCGCTTTTTCTCGGGACTGCGGTTATCGGCTGGCTGCTGACGGCGGCCGGTCCGAGCGCAGATCGTTGGCGAATCCGCTGAGCTTGAGCGCGTTCTCGCCCAGATGGATGCCGCCGCCCGCAACTTCAAAGCCACCGAGGCGAGTTTCGTTACGGACCAATACTATAAGGTGATCAAGGACATCGACGAAAGCGCGAGACAGAAGGGCAAGATTTATTTCCGGCGTGAACGCGGCGAAACCGAGATGGCTGCCGACTTCGTCGAGCCCGAAAAGAGGTATGTCCTTTACAGCGGCGGCAAGATTCAGGTGTACCGATACAAGATTGACGAGGTCAACGTATACGATCCGGGCAAGAATCGCGGCGATGTCGAGAGCTATTTAGTGCTCGGTTTCGGCGGCCGCGGGCATGACCTGCTTAAGTCTTACGAGGTGAAGTTCCTGGGGTCGGAAACCGCCAACGGCGTCACCGCCGAGAAACTGGAATTGATTCCGAAGTCTGACCGTTTTCGAAACATTTTCGCGCGCATCTGGCTCTGGATCGACCCGGCCCGCGGAATTTCGGTGCAGCAGCAATTTTTTGAGCCCAGCGGCGACTACCGTCTGGCCAAGTATTCCGAGATCCAGACCGATGCGAAAATCCCCGAGGACGTCTTTAAGCTGAAGACAACGAAGAGAACCAAGTTTGTCCCGCAAGGCTAAGCTTTCCCGCGCCAGATCAGGCAGAACCCGAATCAACAGAAACAAGCTGAAAAAGACCGGCTGCGGCGATATACTGAACAAGAACCTCCCAAAGTCGAGTTTGCATGGCTAGAGTGTTTACCATTCCCGTCCCTCCGGATTTGTCGCGCAAAAAGCGTGAGCGCACCGCCGACCCCCGCTACGTTGACGGCCAGAAGATGCTGGTGGAAGCGATGAAATATCTGGCGAAAGCCGATCCCATAGCCAATCGCGGGGCCATCGAACTGCTCTCCGAACACGTCCGCACCCGTTTCCGCATGAGCGACTCGCCGCTCAGCTAGGCAGAGAAGTTGAACAAGAAACATCAGGCCCGCTTCTCCCCTTGGCGAGTTCTCCCCGCCAGCAACGAAGACGCCAGCACCACGATGGCGGGATAGCATTCCAGCGTGTAGCGCGGTTCCGGATTTTCCAGCGTTCCCAGAAATGCCGAGCGCAACAGCAGAAAGCCGATCAGCAATCCCGCCCAGCGAATTCCTGACGGCCTGCGAACCAGCGCCAACAGCGCTCCCACAACGTAAGCCAGGTTCAGCAATCCGAATCCCACGGCCATGGCCGACTGCTTCGCGTCGTCATTGAATTCCCACCAGCGCACGTCGGGCGGAAGGATCTCGGTTCGCGGGCGCAGCCACATATCCGCGACGCGCAGCAGGGGCAGTACAACGTAGTAGCGCCCACGATGGGCGCGAATACGGTCCGCCGCCACCTTGCCGAAGCGCGCATCCAGTTCCGGCGTCATCTCCTGCGCCTGGTTGTAGTCGGCGATGACGGCCAGCGTCCGCTCCCTCTCATCCGCGTTATCCATGGCACGCGACGGCAGTTTCTGCGGGTCAATCTTGTCGCCGGGGACGTTCCAGTAGATTTCTTCCACCGACGCGTAGTCGACAATCCAGGTTTTGACCCAGCGAATAAAACCTCGGGGGACGAGTTCATCCGTTTCGTTGGCATAACGCGGAGCCAGCGGCTGGAAATGATGGAGTGTCCGAAAATTACGAATCGTCCAGGGAGCGAGCGGGGCCAGCGCAAATACCGCGACGATGATTCCGGCGGCCACAACATCGGCGATGTTTTTATTATCGGCATTCTTCTTCCATGCCAAAAGCGCGAGATAAAAAGCGGTCGCCGCCAGCAGGATGCCGCCATCGGGGCGCAGCAGAATGCAGGCCGCAATCGCCACCCCAGTCGCGGCCCAGAGCTTGAGCGCGCCTATCCCTGCGCGAGCGTCCCGCATCCGATTCAGAGCGGCGGCCGCGCCATCGAGAGCGAGCGCGGTAAAGAAGATCTCCAAAGTTTCGGTAAGTACGGCGGAGGCATAATTCGCGAGGAACGGACACAGCGCCGCCAGGACAAAAGCGATTCTCCCCGCCCGTTCGGAGACCGTCCGGCGGGCAAGGTCGGCAACGATCAGGCAGGTGGCCAGGTCCAGCAGAATTTGCATCAGCAGGACCGCTTTGAAGTTGCCCGCTCCAAACAGCCAGAAGATCGCAGCCAGAAACGCTGGATATCCCGGCAGTCGCGCGTCGGTCGGCACGATCTGTTGTACCGGCTGCGTCAGTTGCGTCTGGCCGTAGATGCCGTGCTGCAGCCAGTTGGTGGCGAGGTCGGCGTAGATGCGCGAATCATCCGTGACCGTCGGGAAATGGAAGAAGAAAAATAGCCGCAATGCCAGGGCGGCCAGCGTTGTTCCCAGAAAAAACCTGCGATGTTCGCGGATCGAACTGAGCACGTAGGGAATATATCGCGAATTTTTCCTCCGCGGCGTACCGGAGAAGGCAACCTTCCGTCCCTACCCAGTGGGAGCTCCACTGAACTGAGACCTGAGACCCGAGGCCTTAGAACTGAGAACTGAGAACTGACAACCGAGAACTGGGTTTGACCCACCGCCCCTCTCACCTTAGGATGAAGGCTCCACTACCCGATGGCCAAACAGGTTTTTTACGATCCCTTACAGGCGCGCTGGAGGCGAATTCGGCGCTTTGTCGACGTGTCCGCCCTGGCCCTTTCCCTGCTGGTCATTTTTTTCATCTACAGCGCCCTGCGCAGCGAGCCTCTGCCCGACCTTTCCTGGCTTACGGAAAAGAAGCCTTACCATGCTCTGAAAGAAGACGAAAAGACGAAAGCCCGCGAGAAGCGACGCCTGGCCACGGTGGCCCGCGCCGGACACCGCCGTCCATCCCACAAAGCTCCTTCCCAACTCACGCTCAACTCCGAGCAGGGCGTTCGGGCCGCCTTCTACGTCTCCTGGGACTCGGCCAGTTTCTCGTCCTTGCGCGAGTATGCCCGCCAGATCGATTTGCTCTTCCCGACGTGGCTCCAGGTGCTCACTGCAGACGGCCATCTGCAAGCCTCGGACCCGGAAACGAACACCATGTTCGACGTGGTTCACGGGCAGACGGTCCATACCGTGGATAACAAAGTAATGCCCTTTCTGAAGGCGGAAGGCACGGGAATGGAAGTCTTTCCGGTGGTGCAGAACTTTGACGGCACCGACTTTGTTCCGGGCGTCGGCGATTTCCTCAACAATGCGGAGGCTCGCGCCAACTTTCGCCGCGAGATCGGAATTTTTCTTGCTTCCGATCATTATCGCGGGTTGATGATCGATTTCGAATCCTTCCCGAAAAAAGCGCAGCCCGGATACGTGGCGTTGCTGAACGAACTCTCGTCCGACCTGCACGCCAAGGGGTTGAAGCTCTACGTCAGTGTCCAGGTGCGCAACGAGGATTTCGATTACAAGGCCATTTCGTCGCCCGTGGATGGCGTCGTCATCATGAACTACGACGAGCACTTTCCCGGCGGAACCCCTGGCCCGGTGGCTTCCGAGGATTGGTTCCTGGACAACCTTCAGTCCGCCGTCGAGGAGATTCCGAAAGACAAGCTCATTTGCGCCATCGGTAATTACGGATACGACTGGGTCGAGAAGCCAAAGTCAAAGACAGGCAAGCTTCCGCCCGGCGAGGCCGACAAGAGCGTTTCCGTGCAGGAAGCCTGGATCGGCTCGCGCGATGCCGAAGAAGAAGTTGATTTTGACGGCGACGCCCTGAACCCGCACTTCAGCTACCTCGACGACGATAACTTCCGCCACGATGTCTGGTTCCTGGATGCGGTGACCGCTCTGAATGAGATGCGTGCCGCCCAGACCCTCGGCATCCAGACCTTCGCCTTGTGGAGACTGGGCGCCGAAGACCGCTCGCTGTGGCGGATCTGGGATATGCCCGGCGAAGCCAATGCCTCGGACCGATTGAAAGACGTTCCTCCCGGCCAGGACGTCGACATGGAGGGTAATGGCGAAATCCTGCATATCGAGGCCCGGCCTACCGACGGCGAGCGCGATCTGTCCATCGACAAGCAGACCGGACTCATCGACGGCGAAACCTTCAAAAGTCTGCCCGAGCCCTATCGTGTGGCGCGCTATGGCGCCAGCAAGAACCAACTCGCCATCACCTTCGACGACGGTCCCGACCCGGAGTGGACCCCGAAAATTCTCGACGTCCTCAAACGCGAGCATGTGCCCGGAACATTCTTCCTGATCGGAATCCAAGTTGAGAAGTTCGGAGATTTGGCCCAGCGCATTTACCGGGAAGGCCATGAAATCGGGAACCACACCTTTACTCATCCCGATATCAGCTCGATTGGCACCGCCTACATGAAGGTCGAGCTGAACCTGACCGAGCGCTTGTTCGCCAGCCGCCTGGGCATTCGCACCATGCTCTTCCGTCCCCCGTACTCCGTCGATGCCGAGCCCGACACCGAAGACGAGGTGCGCCCCCTCGAACTCACCCAAAGCATGGGCTACATCACCATCGGCAACAAGATCGACACCAAGGACTGGAACGACGAGCCCGCGCTCACCCCGCAACAAATCGCCGCTGAAGTGCTCGACCACTTGCCGCCCTGCCAACCGAACGATCAACAGCGGTGCGGCAACATCATTCTCATGCACGATGGCGGCGGCAACCGCGAAAGAACCGTGCTCGCGCTCCCGCTGATTATCGACGGCGCCCGCGCCCGCGGATTTACCTTCGTCCCCGTCTACCAGTTGATGGGCAAAACCAAAGCCGACGTCATGCCGCCGCTCCCGGCCAACGAATATGTGTCCGCCCGGCTGAATTGGATCGGCTTCTGGCTCTTCAGCGCGACCATGACCGCCATCACCCTCATTTTTTTCCTCGGTGACATCCTGATGACCGGGCGCCTGATTTCCGTCGGCGTCCTCGCCATCTTTGACCGTCTCCGCTCGCACGTCTATGGAACGCCCGAGCAGATTGCGGCTTACCGGCCCCGGGTCGCGGTTCTCATCCCCGCTTATAACGAAGAGAAGGTCATCGAACGCACCGTTCAGGGCGCGCTCGACTCCGACTATCCCAATCTGCGCGTGATCGTCATCGACGACGGTTCCAAGGACCGTACTCTGGAAATCGTCCGCCGCTCGTTTGCCGCCGAAGAAGCGGCCGGCAGAGTCTGGATTCTCACCAAGCCCAACGGCGGCAAGGCCGAAGCGCTTAACTATGGCCTGGAGCACGTCGGCGACGCCGAAATTTTCGTCGGCATCGACGCCGATACCATCATCGCCCCCGATGCCATCGTCCGCATGGTGCCGCACTTCCTCAATCCGAAGGTTGCAGCCGTGGCCGGCAATGCCAAAGTCGGCAACCGTGTCAACCTCTGGACGCGCTGGCAGGCGCTCGAATACATCACCAGCCAGAATTTCGAGCGGCGCGCGCTCAACACCATGGGAGCGGTCAGCGTAGTGCCGGGCGCCATCGGAGCCTGGCGGATCGCGGCGGTTCGCGAAGCCGGTGGCTATCATGTGGACACCGTCGCCGAAGACGCCGATCTAACCATGGCCCTGCTGCGTAACGGCTATCGCGTGGAATACGAAGACATGGCGCTCGCTTTCACCGAGGCGCCGACCAGCGCCAACGCCCTCATGCGCCAGCGCTTCCGCTGGTCGTTCGGAATTCTGCAGGCCGTCTTCAAGCACAAGGGCGTTTTCGCGCGCAAGGGCGCTTTGGGATTCGTGGCGCTTCCCAACATCCTCATCTTCCAGATTCTGCTCCCCTTGTTCTCGCCCTTCATCGACCTGATGTTTGCCGTCGGCGTGATCTGGTATTTCTTGCAGAAGCACTTTCATCCAGAGTCCACCGATCCCGCCAGCTTCCAGCGCCTGCTGATCTTTTTTGGAGCGTTCCTGGTCATTGATTTCATCGCTTCGGCGCTCGCCTTCGCCCTGGAGCGTCGCCGGCCCGAAGCCCGCGAAGACGCCTGGCTGCTCAGCCAGGTGTGGCTGCAGCGCTTCGCTTACCGCCAGGTATTTTCTCTGGTTCTGTTCCGCACCCTGAAGCGCGCCATTCAAGGCCGCCCCTTCGCCTGGGACAAACTCGACCGCACCGCCGCCGTAAACTACGTCCCCGCCGAGCGCAGGGACTCCGTCAAAGTCTAGCTGAGAATCGCGTAGGGACAGCCGCCCCCGGCTGTCCAGGCGAGCGAAGCTCGCTGCATGCTGCGTATCAGGGCATCGCTTTAGCGATACCGCAAGTCGTTTCCAATCAGACGCCCCTCTAGAGCGTTTTCACAGTTGGTGTATGGTGGATTTGAAGGGGCACGGCTTCAGCCGTGCCGTCAATGGCCAAGGATGACGCGGCTTTAGCCGCTGGGGAACTATCGGCGGCGAGCTGCACGTTAACTGTGAAAACGCTCTAGGGCGTGTGTGAGAACTTGTTTTTGGTTAACTCGGTGGACCGAAGCATCCGTAGTACCAGCCCCGGAGGGGCGACCCAGCTTAGCCCACCGCTTTAGCGGTGGGTAAAGTGAGAAAGACGATCCAAGTCCTGGAGGGACGGCCCAGTTCTCACACCGTCTCTCTAGATTCTTTGCCGTCTCCCACAGACGCCTAAATTTCACTTCCAAAAACGAAGGCTGCGATGCTTTTCCCCGCCAGCGATTGCGAGCACGCGCACCTTCTCTCCATCGACTACTCCGGTTACCACCGCCGTGCCACCGGCAAGCTCGTCAAGCTCAGTTGTGTTGCCGGAAAACCTATACATCTTCTTATCCACCACCAGGACGTATGCCGCCCCCACGCTGACGCATTCCCGAGTGCAATCCTGAAGGGTGCGCCTGCGGCACTCATAACGGCCGGCAACCTGCCAGTCGCAGTTGACCACTCCGGTCAGGGTCTGCACGTTCGCCTTTTTCTGCGCCGCCTGACGAACTTCGGTTCCACTCTGCGCCAACGCCGTTGCCGTGCCGATCGCAACCAGCATGACCGTAACGACGAACATCTGCATGCCCCTGGATACCACCCCATGCGCCCAGCGTGGCTGCGCGCTTCCCCCTCGAATTTCAACGCAATGCTTCGTAAAGCTTTCCCCTTTTTGGATCTGAGATCCGGCCCCGCTTTCATTGGATAATGGCCTTCATAAGGATTGAATAAACATTTCGTAGAATGTTCATAAACTCGCTCGGCGCTGAGGTAAGTGGCTTGTTTTCAGCGTTGGATCCAGCCATCCCCCGCCCGTGATCTCAGTCATTGACATTCGGCAGCCAAAAGGTGTGTGGTAAGAATGAGAGAACCCAACATGCCCCGTACGATCATCGAACCCTTCCGCATCAAAAGCGTCGAACCCATTCACTGGACCACACGCGCGCAGCGCGAGCAATCGCTCCGCGCCGCCTGCTACAACCTTTTTCTCCTGCCCGCCGACGATGTCCTCATCGACCTGCTCACCGATTCCGGCACCGGCGCCATGTCCACCCACCAGTGGGCGGCGATGATGGAAGGCGATGAGAGTTACGCCGGCAGCCGCAGCTTCGATCAGTTCCGCTCCTCGGTGCAGGATATTTTCGGCTACAAGCACGTCATCCCGACCCACCAGGGCCGCGCCGCCGAGCGCATCCTGTTCAGCGTGATGTGCAAAAAAGGCGACGTCGTCCCCAACAACACCCACTTCGACACCACCCGCGCCAACCTGGAGTTTGTCGGCGCCGAGGCGGTCGATCTCGTCATCCCCGAGGGCCGCCAGCCCAGCCTGAAGCATCCCTTCAAAGGCAACATGGACGTCGCCGCGCTCGAAACTCTTATTCAGCGAGTCGGCTCGAAAGAAGCCCGCGTGCCGCTGGTCATGCTGACCGTCACCAACAACTCCGGCGGCGGCCAGCCCGTCTCCATGGAGAACGTCAAAGCCGTGAGCGCGGTTTGCCGCAAGCATCGCATCCCGCTCTACTTCGATGCCTGCCGTTTTGCCGAGAACTCCTACTTCATCAAAATCCGCGAGCAAGCCTACGAGAAGAAGACGCCGAAAGAAATCGCGCAGGAAATGTTCAGCTACGGCGACGGCTGCACCATGTCGGCAAAAAAAGACGGCATGGCCAACATTGGCGGATTTCTCTGCACCAACGACGATCTGCTGGCGCAGCAGGAGAAGAACCTGCTCATCCTAACCGAGGGCTATCCCACCTACGGAGGCCTGGCCGGCCGCGATCTCGAAGCCATCGCCGTAGGATTGCAGGAAGCGCTGCAAGAGGACTACCTCGAATACCGCATAGCCTCGACCGCCTACCTGGGCAACCACATCGCCGCCGAGGGTGTGCCCATCGTGCAGCCGCCCGGTGGCCACGCCGTCTACATTGACGCGCGCGCCTTTCTGCCGCACGTTTCGCCCGATCATTTTCCCGCCGTCGCGCTCGCCAACGAACTCTATCTCGAAGGCGGCATCCGCTCCGTAGAGATCGGCACACTGATGTTCGGAGCCTCGGCCAAAATGGATCTGGTGCGCCTAGCCATTCCCCGCCGCGTCTACACCCAGAGCCACATCGACTACGTGGTGGAAATCATCCTCGAAGTCTGGAAGAAGCGCCAGCAGATTCACGGCATGAAGCTAAGCTACGAAGCCCCATTCCTGCGCCACTTCACCGCCAAGCTGGAGCCGGAGCCAGCAGAAGTAGCAGCCGCCGTTCGACGTTGAGTAAATCATTAGAGCGGGATCACTGCCCGGTGCCCCAGGTTCGCGACCGTTCTTTGGTCGCTAACCTGGGAGAACCACATCCCACTACGCTTTTCCGCACCCTCTTCACCCCTGCCGTTCAGAGCCCGGAAGAATGCGGGCTTCAGCCCCGCATTTTTGAAACACGCTCTAAGAATCTGAGCGTGCCCCGTCCAATGTTTCGGGCCGGCCCGCTTGAGCCGCCATCTTAGGCTGAGTCACCCGCCTGCGCGGCTGCACCATGTTGCGCGCCGGCGAAATGCGTGTAGAATAGCGGAACCATCAAGTCGTGGGGTAGGTTCGGGCTTAAGTGGGAAGTTCCGAATTCAAGTCAAAAAATCCTGGAGGAAAGATGAAATTCACGAAGTATCTGTCCGTGTGTGCCACCGTGTTTCTGGCTGCGCTTTCAGCGCTCGCGCAGGGAGACACCAGCACCGTCACCGCACTGGAGTTTCAAACGCCGAAGAATGGCATGACCCAACAATATGAAGCCGGCCGCAAGGCGAAAGCCGCCTGGCACAAACAGCAAAAAGATCCGCAGATGCTATTTGTCCTGCAAGTACTCACCGGCGAGCACACCGGCTCCTACATCGTGGGACGAGGCGGACAGCACTGGTCCGATTTCGACAAGCCCGCCGTCTCCGATGCCGCCGATGAGGATGAGTACAACAAGGTGATCGGCGCCTACGTCGATAAGCGCACCGCAGCCTACTACGAGACGCTGCCCAAAGTGAGCAATCCCGGCCCCGAGGGCGGCGCCAAATACATGAGCGTCACCAGTTTCCACATACGATACGGCAAGGGCGACGATTTTCGCAGCGCCATGGCCCGCATGTACGACGCCGCGCAAAAAACCAAGTGGCCATTTCACTACCGTTGGGAGCGGCTTGCCAACGGCGGCCCGGGCGGAACTTTCGTTCTCCTTGTAGATCATGCCAACTGGGCTTCGTTCGAGGACGATCCCGCCATCAAGCCGCTCCGCGATATTCTGCGGGAAGCCTTCGGCGAGCAGGAAGCCATGTCGGTGATCGAACGGCTCAACGGCTCCATCGAAAGCACCTACAGCGAAATCATCGAGTTCCGCGCCGATCTGAGCTACATCCCGCAGAAGTAGGTCCACGACAACCGGAACCCGTTTCGAGAGTCGTCGGCGATTCCCGGAATCCCGCTCGTGGGATTCCGGGAAGACCTCCGGTCCTCCAAAAACGCGAACGCCAAGAAACGGGCACAACGGCGTCCATTCGCCAGAGCGTGTTTCAAAAATCGGTTTTGGGTAGGCCACGGCTTCACAGGCTGCGGAAAAACTCCGGTTTCGTATCACGGTATCGCTTTAGCGATACCGTAAGTCCTTCAAAATCAGACGCCCCTTTAGGGGCCGGGCAGCGGAAATTTACTTTTTCCTGGTGCCCCAGGTTCGCGACCGTCCTTTGGTCGCTAACCTGGGAGGACCACATCCCACTACGCTTTTCCGCAGCCTCTTCACCCCTGCCGCCATGGGCCAGCAAAAATGCGGGCTTCAGCCCCTGAGGGATTCGCCGTCCGACCTGAAAGGCATTTTTGAAACATGCTCTAGTGTCGTGTCCCGCAAGTCCGCAGCATAAATCTACGCTGTCATTCTGAGCGAAGCGAAGGACCTATGTATTTGAATTCGCGATGCAGCAGGTGCTTCCCTTCGCGCAGGACGACTGTCCAAAATTATGTTGCGAATTAACGGGACAGCGCATTCGTGACTCCCCACCTTAAGATCCCTGGAACTGTCGCCATCAGCGATTGCGTTCATTGAGAATTGGCCGACCCCGACCGAGTCAGTGAGCGCAATCGCGATATAGCGTCAACCAAGCCTGGTCCGTGTGCAAGTGTATGCACATCGGCAATGTGCGCGGGGCGCAGGGGTGGGTGCGCCATCACTCTCACGCTGTGGAATTGTTGCGTTTCTCAGCCACTGAGCTATTCATCCCAATTTCATGCAATATTCAGAGGCCCTTCATTGCAAGGACATTCCAGGACGTGAGACACAAGTTTTGTCATAGAGCGCTCTGCGCGGCTCAGGGGACGGCAAGGGGATGCTTCTGGCCTCTCCGAAGAGCAGTTCCCGCCCGTTGAGACGTTGCACCCCCTAGGCGAAAACACCTGCACAGTCGAATCACGCAGTTCAAACCGAGCTTTATTTTATGGAGGGAACCATGAAACGCATCAGCATTCTGACGTTGATTTTCCTCACCTGCTTCGCCTTGGCGGCGTGGCCGCAGGCGCAAACACAAACCAAGTACCAACAATACAAGCTTCATGATCTTGGCACCCTCGGGGGCCCCGACAGCGTCAATTCGTTTTTTGTAATTAGTCTCACAAACAAGGGAGTGATTGGCAGCGCCCAAACCGCCGCTTCCGATCCGTTCAACCCCAATTGCCTCGGTCCTGCCGCTTACGACATGATCCAAACCGGCTGCTACGTGACGCACGCCTTCCTGTGGAACCACGGCACCCTGACTGATCTGGGCGCCCTCCCAGGCCACCACGGCAACAATAGCAGCTTGGCTAACGCGATTAATAATGAGGGCGTGATCGCAGGGATGGCAGAAAATGGACATGTTGATCCAGACACAGGATACCCAGAAGCACACGCTGTGGTCTGGGATCAGGGCAAGATTAGGGACTTGCGCACCTTGGGCGGAACTCAGAGCTCCGCAATGGACGTGAACGACCTCGGCCAGGTAGTTGGGGGGGCCCTCAACGCCACCGAAGACCCACTCTCGGCCGGATTCGTGTTGGGCGATGGCTTTATTTGGACTGGCACAACCCAATTGCGGGCTTTCGTGTGGCAAAACGGCGTCATGCGGGATCTGGACACCTTGGGCGGCCCCGACGCCTTCGCAATAGCGATCAATCAGTTCGGTCAGATCGCCGGCGAGTCGTATACGTCTACCATTAATCCGGACACTGGAATCCCCACGGAGGACCCCTTTCTTTGGACTAACGGCAAGATGATCGACTTGGGCACTTTGGGAGGCACAACTGGTTATTCAGTTTGGCTCAATGATTGGGGACAGGTGGTAGGCGATTCCAACCTGGCTGGCGACGAATATTCTCATGGATTCCTTTGGGACCGTGGAGTACTTCGGGACCTGCGGCCTCCCCAAAAAAATGGCGGAAACTATTCCTGGGTCTATTGGATCAACGAGCTTGGTGACGTGGTGGGGGGGGCTACCCTGTCCGGGGACGAACTGAATGACGCCATCCTCTGGAGGCTCGGAAAGCCCATAGATTTGGGAACCATTGGACAGGAACGTCTGCTCCGAGGCCACGGGCATGAATGATTTCGGGCAAATCGTGGGCATTTCAAACGAATGTTCGGGTCCGTGGGACCCCAGTGGGTGGGCCACCATGCGTGCTTTTCTTTGGCAAAAGGGCAGACCCATGGTTGACCTGAACGCGCTCGTAGAAAAAAACCCTTCAAACCTGCATCTGTACTGGGGAGCTTATATCAACGATTCGGGAGAGATTCTCGCCCAAGGCCTGCTCCCCACCGGCGACATCCATGCGGCCCTGCTGGTCCCCAGCGGCGACTGCAAGGCGGATTGCGAACGTCGAATCCTTGCGAGCCAGAACGCTCCGTCCGTGCGTGCAAAGACAGGCTTGACGAGCCGGGCGTTTGGCAAACAAGGGAAGTGGTTGCATAATCGGCTGGGGCAGCGTTACGCTCTGCCCGGCCAGCATTGATGGTAGCAAGCAGCCAACAATATGCCGCCCGCTGTCTGGGCGGCTTTTCTTTGCATCATCCTTAGTGGTTGCGCGGTAACTCCTGTTATCAGGCCATTGCGCTCAGAACCCTGCAGCATTGCGAGATCAGGTTCCGCTCTTTTGCTGGCACGTATTGATTGAGCATGGAAGCGGAAACTCGGAGGGGGTAGCATTTCCAAGCTTTCGCTCAGGCCATGCCTCTGACCTTTTTTCATCACAATCAGCCAGTGTCCGCCATCACATATCTCCAACCCGCCCAATGCGACAATAGCCATCTGAATGGGGCAGTGAAAGAGGTGTACTGGTCTTCCAAGACTGGGCCCTCGAAGCTGCCCCAAACCCATTTTGAGGGTCGTTTCTGGAGCTAAGTCCTTATTCCTGAATATTTTATAGCTAAGTCCTTTATATTCTGTATTTTAGCGGAAATTGGGGGGGGGGGGGTACAAACCCAGTACAGACTAGGACAACATCTCTTGTCTTGCGAAATTGTATGTACAAGCAAAACACCGTGAGCGGCAAGAGACGCGGGAGTTTCCAAAATACCGGAACCGAGGGCGCGGATTTGTATGCGCGCCTGCCCAACTCCTCAACCCGGTGTAAAATCAAAGGTCGCGAGTATCCGCGCACAACATCCCGTCCTGGAAAGGAACTCATAATGGCAACCATGGAAGCCCCACCCCGTCTGCAAATCCGTCTTCATGAAGGTGCGTTCAAGAATGAAACGTTTGTCGATTTCACCAAAGAAGAGAACGTGCGCAAGATGCGCGCCGCTCTCGAGAAAGTCCGTGGCCAACTCGGCCGCGAGTACGACCTGATTGTCGGCGGCAAGCGCATCAAGACCTCGGGCAAGATTCGTTCCATCAATCCCGCCAAGCCTTCGGAAGTGGTCGGCGTTCACCAGAAAGCTGACCTTGAGCACGTCGAGCCCGCCGTGAACGCCGCGTTGCAGGCGTTCACCCACTGGAGCCGCACTTCGGCCGAAGAGCGTGCCTCGCTCCTGTTCCGCGTCGGCGATGTGATGCGCGAACGCAAGCTCGAATACATGGCCTGGCTGGTGTTCGAAGTCTCCAAGAACTGGTTCGAAGCCGACGCCGATATCTCCGAGGCCATCGATTTCTGCGAGTTCTACGCCCGCGAGGCCCTGCGCTTCGCGAAGGTCGAACCGCCCGTGCAACTGCCCGGCGAGCGCGACACCCTGGCCTACATTCCGCTCGGTGTCGGCGCCGTGATTCCGCCCTGGAACTTCGCCTGCGCCATTATGGCCGGCATGACCCTCGCTTCCATCGTCAGCGGCAACACCGTCGTCCTGAAACCGTCCAGCGATTCGCCGACGATTGCCGCGAAGTTCGTGGAACTGCTAGAAGAATGCGGCATGCCCGAAGGCGTCGTGAACTTCTGCCCCGGCGGCGGCGCGAGTTTTGGCAACGCGCTGGTGGCGCATCCGAAGATTCGCTACATTTCTTTCACCGGCTCCCGCGAAGTCGGATTGCACATCAACCACAGCGCCGCGCAGCAGCAGCCAGGCCAGATCTGGATCAAGCGCACCATCCTCGAAATGGGCGGCAAAGACGCCATCGTCGTCGATGCCGACGCCGATATCGACTCCGCCGTCGAAGGCGTAGCCGCGGCGGCTTTTGGCTTCCAGGGCCAGAAGTGCTCGGCCTGCTCGCGCGCCATCGTCGACGAGCGCGTCTACGACAAGTTCCTCGAGAAACTGAAATCCCGCGTCGAGCGCATCACCGTCGGCGATCCCACGGCGAACCCGAACATGGCTGCCGTCATCAACGAGGGTTCGATGAACGACATCCTCCGCTATATCGAGATCGGCAAAAAAGATGGACGCCTCATTACCGGCGGCGCGCGCGACACCAAGGCTAGTTTCGAAGGCGGATACTTCATTCAGCCCACGGTGATTGCCGACATCCCGGCGAAATCGACGCTCGAGCAGGAAGAGATCTTCGGCCCGGTGCTGGTGGTGATCAAGTCGCGCAACTTCGACCACGCTCTCGAGATCGCCAACGACACCGAGTTCGGCCTGACCGGCGCCGTCTACTCCAGTTCGCGCGAGAAACTCGATCGCGCCGTGCGCGAGTTCCACGTCGGCAATCTCTACCTGAACCGCAAGTGCACCGGAGCGATGGTAGGCGCGCACCCCTTCGGCGGCTTCAACATGTCCGGCACCGATTCGAAATCCGGCGGTCCGGATTATCTCTATCTGTTCACGCAAGCAAAAAGCGTCGGAGAGAAGATCGCGTAGAGACGGGGCTTGCCCCGTCTCACTCTGCGGCCGGAGACGCGGCAAGCTTTTTTCGCAACCTGCGAATCGTGTTATAGTTTCGAGCCATGCTGGCGAAACGCGTGGTACTTAATTGCGTTCTTTGCGCCGTGATCCTGTCGGTTTCCGTGGCTTTTTCCCAATCCGTTCATCGGGAGATTGTCATGGAAGACGATCGCGAGCCCGCGCCGCGTTTTCACGCCAAGACACTGGAAGGCGAACAGTTCACCAACGATTCGACCAAAGGGAAAGTCGTTCTATTTCAGTTCTGGACGACATGGTGTCCCTACTGTAAGAGCGAAGAAGGTCTAGTGAATGACATCACCACGGAATTTGCCGGCAAGGGCCTGGTCGTGCTCGCGGTTGACGTGGGCGAGTCCAAGAAGGTAGTGCAGCAATACTTGAAGGAGCACCCTCGCAAGTGTCACATCGTGATGACCGGCGATACCAATCTCGCCGCCATGTATGCCGCCAACCGTTATCCCATTTACGTCGTTGTCGATCGCGAGGGCAAGATCGTCGATACGCAACGCGGAGCGGGTGGAGAGACGCCTTCGCAGGTCGCTGGCCCGCGCCGGTCTCGAGTCCGGTGTGGAGAAAAAAGATTCCGAGTGATTTGTGTGGACAAATTCAAAAGGCCGCCCGCAGGCGGCCTCTTATCATTCCCGCGAAAACGCTAGTTGCTAATCCCCGCACTCTGCGGCGGTAGCGGCACAGCTGCGGCTGCGGTGGCCGCTGCGGCTTCGTTCAGGATGCGGTGGTGGATGGTGAAAAGCGCCAACTCCAGCCGGTCCGACACGCCGATCTTGTCGTAAACGTTGCGCAGATAATTCTTGATCACCTGCTCGGTCGTGCCCAACTGGGTGGCGATTTCCTTGTTCTTGTAGCCCTGCACAATCAGCGCCACGATGCGCAGTTCCTTGGCCGTCAAGCGGTCGCGGACGCGCAGCCCGACCATGTCGTTCTCGGTCAACTCGCTCGGCACCGCCATGTCCTGCACCCAGCTTTCGCCGCGCGCGATCTTGCGGACACAGTCGACCAGCGCCGGACTGGTGACGTTGCGATAAACCACGCCATGGGCGCCCGCCGCCATGTAGCGCTGCGCGCTCTCGCCCGTGTCAGCGAGCACGACGACGCGCGTCTTGTTCTTGTTGGCAGCCGCGAGGACGGAGTTGAAATCGGAGTGGAATCCTCCGGCAATGATCAGCACTGCGGCGCGGAACTTGTCGAGCGCCATGAACATCTGCTCGGCAGTTTGCGCCTGGGCCACAATGCGCATCTCATCTTCTACGGCCAGCACTTTGGCGATGCCCGCTCGGAAAATCGCCTGATTATCGGCCAGAATAAGCTTTAGCATGGATCGCGCTCCCGGTTAACTGTTGCGAACGAATTCGTAAGAATCGATTACGCAAGCGACGCCCCGGCTGTCTCCGGACTCGGCGCTGGCATTGGGCTCATCGGTCCGCACCACGCGGCCGCGGCACTGAATCACAACATCGTCCTTGCCCCCCGTCACTTCCGGCGGCAAGGTGATCTCAAATTCTACAGGCGACCCGACCTCAAGCGCAGCGTCGGCGCGGATGTACACGCCGGCAGCGCTCAGATTGCCGGTTATGCCGCTGGTGTCAACCGCGGTATCTTCCTTGTGAATCTTGATCGGCAACTGCAGCGGAAACCTTTTCCCGGTACGTGCTTCGGCCACGACTCCTCCTCTACTCTCGCTCTGCGCTCCAACCCAAAGGCAGAAGACCAAGCCGGGAAACCACGGAACTCCCAGCCCAGAGCCTGACAAGCAGCTACCGGCGTTATATCACGGAAAATACCCCAAAAGAAGCCCAGATTACCGAAGTAATCCCAGTAGGAACTAGATACCTCCCCAAGCCCAACTGGCGGACGCAGGCCGAGGCAGCGCCAAAAGGCAGCACCAAAGAGAGGAGAAATCCCCAAAATGAGCCCAGCATATCCCGCTCCGGGCACGAAAAAAGGGCGGGACCGAAGCCCCGCCCGCTGGTTCAGTCTTTCTGGTTAAGGTTACTTGCCGGTTCCCGTCAGCGCTACCTGCTGCGGACTGTTCGCCGCGTTGTCGGTAAACGTCACGTCCCCGGTTCGCGTTCCGGTTTGGGTTGGCGTGAAGGTGACCTTGATCTCGCAAGTGGCGCCAGCAGCCACCGTGCCACCGTTAACGCAAGGAGTTATCTTCTTAGTCGCTTTGACTGTCGCTAGCGCGAAGTCGCCGCTAGCGGCGATAGTGGTGATGTTCAGCGTGGCGTTTCCGCTGTTCGTGAGGATGACCTTCTTCGTCGCGCTGGTAACGCCTACGGCGATCTTGCCCCACTTCAGCGAGGTTGGCGTTAGCGTAACTGCTGGTCCGCCGCCACCCGAGCCGACAAGAGCGTTGATCAGGCCGCTGCCGTTCGGACTACCCCAGCCGCTGTCCAAATCGTAGCCGGCTTCTGCCGGAAAGCCGTTATTGCCGCTGGTGATGTCGTGGAAAGCGGCGGCATAGCCTGACCCCAGACCCAACGGATAAATGGTTGGATTGATGAAGCCGGGCGCAGGCTTGCCGAGGGCAGCCGCCTGTTGATTGGCCAGAGCCAGGTAGCCGGCCCACATGGGCGCGGCAAAACTGGTCCCGCCGTAGTCGTTGGCAGTGCATCCACTTACGCCAGTTTGATCGGCGCAGACGTAAAAGCTCCAATTCGCGTTTGCCGTGACGTCTGGGCCGTTGCGATAGACCGTGGAACCTCTATTGGTCTTGGTGATAACCCCCGACAGTTGCTGCCAAGCGGGGATCGGAATGTCGTCCGGGGAAATCCCGCCGCCGGTATCTTGCCAACCGACTTCCGAAGCCCAGGGGCCGCCCGCGCTTTTGGTCGTCAAGTCCGTGCCGCCGACCGCAATGACATTCGCATCCTCCGACGGGTAAGGGTAGTTGCCCGAATTCCACGCCCTGTTGTCGCCGGCCGCTACAAAGACGCTCTGGCCTTGTGCTGCCATTTGCTCGTAGTACGGGTCGTCGGTCGAGGGATCCGCCGGTTGCCAACCCCACGAAAGGCTAATTTGCAGACTCAAAGGAGCGGCTTTGTCCGTAACCATCGCACTGTAACAGGCAGTTTCGTCGAAGGTTCCTGAACCGTAAGCGTCGCCGCACACGTACATATAGAGCATCTTCGAGCCGGGGGCCATGCCCATCGCTTGAGTCATGTCAAGGGTCTGTTCGGTATCGTCGCAGCTTTTTGAAGCGAGGCAGGTCGTGCTGTACCCGCCCGTGGAAATCAGAGTGGGAGTGTAAGGTTGTGTCTGCTTAGCGCCCGTATAGTACGTGGACAGGTCGGCCAAATCGGTGCCTGCAAGCTCGAGCAGGGCGATGTTCTGGCCGGAGCCGGTCAGAGACGTTCCCTCGTAGTAGGCTGCCCTCATGTCGCTGCCGCAAAAGGATGCCTGAGGACAGGAGCCGGTTTGCGCTTGGGAGACCTCGCCCTCCGCGTTGGGATCTCTATGTGACAGCGCGGGACGCGGTATCGAATAGTTGTCCAGACCCGAAATGTGCCAGAGTTGGAACGGCAGGTCGGCGGTGGGCTCGCGGTCTGGAGCGAAGAAGGTGCGGTTTTCCGTGGGGTGCTGGTAAACCCCCATGGTGATGTGGAAAGCTTTGTTGATGTTCGCGACCGGGGCCGTGAACTGTAGGTCCCTCGAGTCGCGAGAGCCGCCAATTAACTTAAAGCCGTTCGCCTTCGCAAAAGCGACCAGGGCGTCATAGTCTTCCTGGCTGGGTCCAAACCTCTCGGTAAACTGTTTCGGGGTGACGTAATGCTTGTAGGAGGAACTGGAAGGATCGTAGAGTTCTTGCAGGAAATTTTCCAACTCTGGCTGATGGCGCAGCGCTAGGACAACGCTGAAGCGCAAGGTCTGTGTTGCGGGGAGCCGCCCGACGGACTGCGCCTGCCCATTGACCACCGCTTCGCGCACATGACGCGTCAACAGAGGCTGCGCTTCTGCCTGGCAAACCACATTCACGACCGCCACCATCGCGGCGAGCGTGAGCAGGAATACACTTAACCTTCGAATCATGACTTCTCCTTTAGCCGAATTTTCCGTTTCAGTTTTGGATCGAGCGTTAACGAGGGAGGAACCTCTAGCCTGCGTATAGTACGCTTCTCCTGCCCCTGGACGCAACGAATTTGACGCGTGAAAAGTGGGAGAAAATCTTTGCAGAAATGCGGCAAAAGCGTAGCCTTTCCGCGATGAACCGTGGCGGCTCCAAAATAGACCGGGCGTGCCCCGCTCTTTGCGTTTTTGTTGCAAAGGGCGGGTGTGAGCGCCATCGAACCCTTCGTGGGCACGGGTGGAATCTATGTGGAGGACCGATCACCGCCCATCACGACGCCGCCGTTTCCGGACCGGCTTGCACAATCAAACGGTGCCGCCGAAGCACCCGCCGCCGTTGCGATTCCTGGAGTGGTGCGGAGGCGGCAATCGCGCAGAGAACGTAAAACAGCGCGGCGTTTGCCGGGATCTGCAGATTGAAATCGAGAAAGCTGTGGACCAGAATTCCCACACAACCGAGCAGCGCGGCCATGGTCATCGCACCGCTGGCCGTCTCAGTCCAATTCTCAAGTTTGCCCACGGCCCGGCGGAAGACCAGCACCAGAAACCAGATGGCGATGGAGAATCCCGCCAGGCCGGTTTCGACCAGCAGTTGCAGATAATCGTTGTGCGCCTGGTTCACGAAGAAGGTGGTGTAGAAACTGCGAAATTCCGGATAGACGATTGGAAAAGTACCGAGGCCCCAACCGAGAAACGGCTTCTTGATCAGCATACGCAAGCAGTCGCGATCGATGCTGAGGCGCACCCCACCGTTGATCTCTTCGCGGGCTTCGGAGTGAATGCTGATCAGGCGCCGGGTGAGTTCGTTGTTACCCAGCCAGACGAGAAAAACAATCACCAGCGCCAGAAATGCGCCCAGCATCAGCGGCTGCTTCCAACTGCCTTCGCGCTTCTGAACCAGAAGCACACCCAGCACCACCATCTGCGCCACAAACGCCAACATACCTCCGCGCGAACCGGAAAGAAAAATACTTCCGGCCATCAGCGCGGCGATTGCTGCCACGGCAAACTTGCGCTTCCCGTTCGTGAAGTGAGTTGCGGCCAGCACCAGCGGGAAAGGCAGGAGCATCTCCATCAGGCCGGCGTAATGATTGTGATTGACGTAGGGTCCATAAATCGAGCCGCCCTGCTCCAGCGGCCAAATCCAATAAAGCTTTCCATTCGGCGCGATACCTTGCAGCACCGCAAACGAAGCCACTACCGCCCCGTAACCTGTGAACAATTTGGCCAGCAGCTCAAACTGCGAAGATCGACGCAAAGTCTGAGTCACGACAAATGCCAGCATGCCGTAGGCAGCGTAGAGCAATAAGTGAGTGTAGGTTACGTGACGGTAGGCCGTTGTTCCCAACAGCCACTGCACCAGCACCAACGCAAAAAAAGCCGCCATGGGGCGGTAGAGCGCGTTGTCGGAGACGTTGAGTACACGCTGAATCCACTGCCGGTACGCCCAAAGCGCGAGCAGCAGCATGGCGCACGCCTCTAAAGCAAAAATCGACCAGGGCTCGACCGCTCCAAAGGCCAGCGGCCCCAATAACAGCACGGCACTGGCGCCCATCAGCAGCGCGGTGTTGGTAAGTCGCGGCCGCGACGCTTTAGCGACGGGCGCGGGTTCAGGCGGCGTTGCCAGGGCGGAACTCACGAATTGTCCTTCGACTTACTTGGAGAATTGTCGCGCGAATGATCGGGAGAAGTTTCGGGAGAAAGTTCGAAATCGTCCAGCCACAGCTTGCCGCGAATCGGCGAGCCGGCCGGGAAGCGCTCGATGGCCAGCAGCAGCAGCGTGGTAGAGTTCGGGGTCGTAAATTTCGAGTGAACTTCTTTCCAAAAGCCGGCGTCGTTGAGTGGGTCGCTGGCAAACAGCGGCGCGCCCGTGTAGGCATCGCGCAGAACGATCTGGGGCCCGCCCGCTCCCTCGAAGTCTGCCGACTTGTAGTAGGCGGAGAAGTCGTAAGTGGTGGCGCCGCGCACCGGAATCAGTTGCTGAATCCCAGCATCGTTGATCGGCGGGCCTTCGAAGGTTGAGGAAAAGAGAGCGATGGCCTTGGTGAAAGTCGCTCGGATCGAGCACCTTTGAGACTTCGGGTCGATCGACGTAGGTCCAGTCGAAGCCTCCGTTCAGGATGTCGAGGCTGAAATTGCCGTTCACCACCAGGTTGTCGTCCGTGGGCAGGTAGGCAGAGAGGCCAAGAACGTCAGCGCGTTTGCTCCCACGCCGACATGGCGGCGTCGGGACGGTGGACTTCAATCAGATAACGCACGTATGCGTACAGATAGCGGTTCTGGAATTTCTCGTGCAACTGCGCCAGCCGCTCCCAGGTCTTGATCGCGCCTTCGGTTTCGCGCTGGCTCGTCAATATCGTGAGAAAGGAAATCAGCGAATCGGCGCGAGCCGGCACCACGTCGCGGAGCAGCGCGTCCGGGTCGGGACGCGCTCGCCAGCACGCATTCAGTGCGGCGTTTACCAGTGCAGTGTCGTTCTCGATGACGACGTGGAATTCGCGCAGGGCGCGATCGATGTCGCCGTCGATGAGAAAAAAGTTGGCCGCTTCCCACGCCACATCGGGAGCGGTGGGCTCGGCCTGCAACGCACGATCCAGTGCCGCTCGCTGGCCCGGCGAGATCCCCGTTTACCTGATATGCGGCCGCCAGATCGAACCAATAGTGGGCATCGTGGGGATTGAGCGCAACCGCGGCTCGAAAGCTGTCGATGGCAGACTGCGGATCGCCGGCAACAAATGCGAAGTAGCGTCCGAGCCGGTGGCGATAGTCCGCGTTTCCCGGCGAGAGCCGCACCGCGCGCTCCAGCTTCGGCAACTCCGCGCGCGAAGCCAACACACTGGCAGCGAACTCTGCGCCCGTCAGAAAAAGATAAACGCAGGCAAGCAATGCCACACCGCCAGCGAACTGCCAACGTCGCCGGTCTAAGAGTGGAATGGCCATGAGTCTGAAACCGCGCCTCAAACCGCCTTCGGTTCCTCTGTTTTCCCCGTGTCGAGAGCTTCCTCCTGATAATAGTGGCTATATTTCCCCTGATACTCGTAGTAGTAATAATAATCGGGAGAGGTTAGGTCTACGGCGTTCAGGAGCACGCCGGCTACGTGAGCATTGACCTGCATCAATATATCGCGGGAACGGCACAGCGCTTGTTTGGTGGTGTGGCCGGAGCGAATTACCAGGATGGTGGCGTCGGCGCGGGGTGAGAGCACGACCGCGTCGGTGACGGAAAGGGTTGGGGGAGTGTCGATCACGATGTGGTCGAACTGCTGGCGCAATTCCGCGAGCAGGTCCCTCATGTTGGAGGAGGCGAGCAACTCGGCGGGATTCGGAGGCGGCGTACCCGCGGGCATAATGAAAAGATTGGGCAGGATGGGAGAGGTGGTAATGGTCTGCTGCAGGGTCGCGCTTCCGGTCAGCACGTTGCTGAGACCGCTGCGCGGGCCCATGCCCAGAGTCTTGTGAATACTGGGGCGGCGCAAGTCGGCATCGACGAGGAGAACGCGGACTCCTTTTTGCGCCAGCACGATGGCGGTATTGATGCTGGTCGTGGTTTTGCCTTCCTGGGGACGCGCGCTGGTCACCATGATAACTTTCGGCGGCGCTCCGAGATTGGAGAGCAGAAGCGAAGTCCGCAGCGCGCGATACGATTCCGCCATCTGCGACTGCGGGCGAACCTGAGTTACCGTCTCCACCACTTCCTTGGAGGCCGTCAACGCCAGCCGTTTGCCAATCGCTCCATAGTTGCCCGACTTGGAGCCGAGCGGAATCATGCCAAGGGAGGGAAGGCCGGAGAGCGCTTGTGCCTGCTCGGGGGTGCGGACGGTGTTGTCCATGTTCTCGATCAGGAAGGCCAAGCCGACGCCGGAGATGAGGCCCAGCACCAGCGCGAACAATAGGTTGCGCGGAATGTTGGGCTCACTGGGAGAAGTAGGAACACGGGCGGCATCAATGATGCGAAAGTTATTGGAGCGCAATCCCGCGGTGACGCCCGCTTCTTTTAGTTTTTCCAGCAAGCCCTCGTAGAGGGTGCGGTTGCTGTCCAGATCGCGCTTCAGCATGACTGTACTCGATGGCGCTCTCGTTCAGTTTGTTGGCTTCCTGTTTTTGCTTTTCAAAGGAGCCGCGCAACATATTTTCGCGCTGCAAAGAGGCCAGGTACTGCCCCTTGAGGTGGTCGACAGCTTTGTTGGTTTCCGACTGAAGCTGGCGTTCAATCTCCTTCAGTTGGCTGTTGAGCTGCGCAACTTTCGGATACGAGGGACCGAACTGGGTGCTGAGTTCCGCAACCTGAATTTTGAGGGTGGCCTGCTGTTCGCGCAACCTGTCCAGAAGCCCGGAAGGTGCGCCGCTGGCGCCGCCGGCGTTATCGGAAACGATGGCTGCCGCGATGGCCTCCGGATCGTTGGTCTGGGTCTGGCGATAGACCGCTTCTTTCTGCATGCGGTCCGATTCGGCCATGGTCATTTCTTTATTAAGTTCATCGAGCTTTTCGGTGATGATGTTCTGCTTTTCGTCAGTCCCGAGAATCTCGTGTTCCCGCTGGTAGCGTACGAGCTTCTCCTGCGAGGTTTCCACCTTCATCTGCAAGTCGACGAGCTGTTTCGAAAGCCAGTCGGAGGCCTGCATGGTGGATTCGAATTTGGTCTTGAAGTTCTGCTCGACATAAGTGGCCGCGAGAGTATTCACGGCGCTGGCGGCGAGTTGAGGATCGGTGCTGGTGTAGTGAATCTCGATGATGCGGGTGTTGGGAATCAGAGTGACGTGGAGGTTTCCGCGAAAGCTCCCCAGCAGGGCGGAGGTGCGATTGGAATCGGTCTGCAGGGGATCGGCGACCAGATTGGGCTGCTTCTGATCGGCATGGCCGCCGAACTCGGGCCGCTTATCCAGATTCAGTTGCCGGATTACCTGCAGCGCCATGAGATCGCTCTGCAGGATGCGGACCTCGGTATCAAGATCGGTCGGGTCGTAGTAGTCGACCATCGGCCCCGAGTCTTTGAAAGTGATAAGGTTGGGATCGGCTTTGTTGAGGGCGATGCGGCCGACTGCTTCGTAGACGGGAGTCTGGCGCAGGCTGGCAACGGAGGCCGCGATGAAGATGCCCGCCACGACTGCGATGACCATCCACTTGCGCTTGATCAGAACGCGCATGTACTCGCGCAGTGTCGATTCCTGCAACGGCAACACGTTATAAAGTGGGGAGCCGGCCGGTCTGAGAAATTCAGCCGGTTCGCCGGGCAGCAGCTCGCGCGATCCGTCGTTACTTTGCGGAACGTCGCTTCGTGGATCGTTGTTTCGTGGAACCAGCGGTCCCAATGACATCGTTACTCCTTAGCCGCCACCAGTGCGGTGCAACCGCGCGCCGCACCCGACACACAGGCTCCGCTCCAGCCTGGCCTTTTCACAGCAAGCCGGGCAGACAGAAGCAGGCTGTTATGAAGAATTTGCCTGATTTTAGCATCTCCGGGGCGAGAACCGGCTAAAATTTGCAGGTTGGCGATATTGTCTTGGGTGCGGGTTGGTGCGGGCAGACGCGGACGCCGCGATGACTCGTCGGCTATACTATCGAACACAAGAACTTACCCGAAAAGCGAATATTCTTCTGGCAGGCTGGGGAAACGTCGATACTCGGCGCCCGCCCCCTAAAGGGGGTGTCTGCTCGAGGGACTTTACGAAGCCCGCGTTTTTCTTCGGCGCGTAAATCGGCAGAATGCGTAACTTGGGCGGAAGAGGTTTCTAAGGAACACGAATGGTGAATTGGGCGCAGGAATCGATACTGGTAACGGGTGGAACGGGATCGTTTGGGAAGAAGTTTGTCGAGATCATGCTGCGCGACTACCAGCCGCAACGACTCGTGGTTTTCAGCCGCGACGAGTTGAAGCAGCATGAGATGAGAACGTCGGGGTTCGATCATCCGAGCCTGCGGTATTTCATTGGCGACGTTCGCGACGTGGAGCGGTTGAAGCGCGCGCTGGCGGGCGTGACCGTGGTGGTGCACGCGGCGGCGCTCAAGCAGGTGCCAGCTTGCGAGTACAATCCCTTCGAAGCGATCCAGACCAATATCATGGGCGGGCGCAACGTGATTGATGCGGCGATCGATCAGGGCGTGCGCCGCATTCTGGCGCTCTCGACCGACAAGGCGGTGAATCCGATCAATCTTTATGGCGCGACCAAGCTCTGCGCCGAAAAGGTTTTTGTGCAGGCCAATGCTTATGCGGGCGCTCGCAATACCCGCTTCAGTTGCGCGCGCTATGGGAACGTGGTGGGGAGCCGGGGAAGCGTGATTCCGGTTTTTCTGGAACAGCGGCGGCGCGGGAAGATCACGATCACCGATCCGCGCATGACGCGATTCTGGCTGACGCTGGAGCAGGGCGTGAAGTTTGTGATCCGCTGCCTGGAGCAGATGCACGGCGGCGAGATTTTTGTTCCCAAGATTCCCAGCATGCGGCTGCTGGACCTGGCGGAGACGGTCGCTCCGGGATGCCAGGTGGAGTACATCGGGATTCGTCCGGGAGAAAAGTTGCATGAGGTGCTGGTGTCGGAAGACGAGTCGCGGCAAACGCTCGAGACCGAAGACATGTACGTAATTCAGCCGGCGCATCCGTGGTGGAAATCCGAAAACTGGGTCGGCGCCAAGCCGCTGGCGGAAGGCTTTCGCTATTCGAGCGACACCAACGAACGCTGGCTGACGCGGCGCGAGCTCGAGGAACTGGTAACGCCGGAAACCAGCGGTGCGGAAGCAGTTCCGACCTCGGCGTAGCATGAGTGCCTTGCCTACAAAACTGGAAACGCTGGCCATCCATGGGGGTACGCCCGTGCGGGAGAAACTGCTGCCGTATGGGCGGCAGAGCTTGGACGACGCCGATGTTCAGGCAGTGGTTGAAGTTTTGAAGTCGGATTGGCTGACGACGGGACCGAAGGTCGGCGAGTTTGAAGAACGGTTTGCAGAGTGGGTCGGGGCGCGGCATGCGGTCAGCTTCAGTTCGGGCACGGCCGCGTTGCATGGTGCGGCGTTTGCCGCCGGACTGGGGCCTGGAGATGAGGCGATCACCACCCCCATGACTTTTTGCGCGACCGCGAACTGCATTTTGTATCAGGGCGCGACGCCGGTGTTCGCCGACGTCTCACCGGACACGCTGAACCTCGATCCTCGGGAAGTTGCCAAGAAAATTACTTCGCGCGAATCTTCACGAACGAAGGCCATCATCGCGGTCGACTATGCGGGGCATCCCGCTGCGCTTGATGAACTGGGGGAACTAGCGAAAGCGCACGGGGCAATCCTGATTGAAGACGCCTGCCATGCGCTGGGCGCGGAGTTCCGGGGGAAACGCGTCGGCGGCATTGCCGACATGACGGTGTTCAGCTTTCATCCGGTTAAACATTTGACGACCGGGGAAGGCGGTATGGTTGCGACCAACGATGCGCGGCTGGCGGAGACGCTGCGGCGCTTTCGCAATCACGGTATCAGCAGCGAGGCTCGGCAGCGGCAGGAATCGGGGCAGTGGTTTTACGAGATGGTGCTGCTGGGCTTCAATTACAGGTTGACAGACATTGCTTGCGCGCTGGGACTGTCCCAACTGGAAAGGCTGGACGCGAACCTGGCGCGGCGGCGGGAAATCGCGGCGCAGTACGCTGAGGCATTCCAAGATCTTTCCGCGATCATGGTTCCCGCGGTGCGCGAGAGCGTGGTTCCGGCGTGGCACCTGTATCCGGTGCGGCTGAAACTGGAAATGCTGGCGGCGGGGCGAGGAGAAATATTTCGCGCGCTGCGGGCGGAGAATATCGGCGTGAATGTTCACTACATTCCAGTGCCTCAGCATCCGTACTATCGCGAGCGCTTCAAGTCCCAGTCCAAAGAAGGCTATCCGGTGGCCGAAGACGCTTATGAGCGGCTGATCAGCCTGCCTATGTTTCACTCCATGACGGCGCGGGATGTGGAAGACGCGATCCACGCGGTGCGTAAAGTTCTCGGGCATTATAGTGGTTAGTCGCTGGTCGTCAGTCGCTAGTCGATCGCGAAGAGGCGGTGGATTTAACTAACGACTAACGACTAACGACCAACGGCTGGTTTTCTAATGCAAGGGAAAGGCGAGCGCTCGCATGGGCTCGAGACCAGGCAATCAAAATAACTTCATGTCCACAATTTCCGGCTGGGCAGGTTATCGGGTTCTGATAGTCGGTTGCGGTTCGATTGGCCGCCGGCACGCAAGAAATCTCAAGTCGCTTGGGGTGCGGCAGCTTGGCTTTTGCGACACCAGCCCGAAAGCGCTGCAGCAATGCCGTGAAGAGTTGAACGGGGAGGTCTTCGGCGACTATGACGAGGCGCTGCCGAAGTTCAAGCCGGATATCGTATTGATCTGCACCCCGCCGGTGTACCACGTGGAGGAGGCGCTGGCCGCGCTGCGTGCTCAAGCGCACGTTTTTATCGAGAAACCTCTCTCTCACGAATCGAGTGGAATCCAGGCGCTGATTGCCGAGGCGCGCCGCTGCGGCCGGAACGTGCAGGTCGGCTACAACATGCGGTTTCATCCCGGCTTGCAAATTGTGAAGGAGTTGATCGATTCGGGAAAGATCGGGCGCGTGCTCTGGCTCAACGCGGAGGCGGGGCAGTACCTTCCCGACTGGCGTCCCTGGCAGCACTATCGCGAAAGCTACAGCGCGCGTCACGAATTGGGCGGGGGCATCATTCTCGACGGCTCTCACGAACTGGATTACATTTGCTGGCTGTTGGGGCGGCCCACGGAAGTGACTTGCCGGGCGGAACACCTCAGCAGTCTGGATGTGGACGTGGAAGATTCGGCGTGGATCTACCTGAGTTTTCCGGAGCGGCGGCGCGCGGAACTGCATCTGGATTTTGTGCAGCGAGCGTACACCCGGACGTGCAAGGTTGTGGGCGAGACGGGGACTGTGTTTTGGGATTTCAATGTTCAGGAAGTGCGCTGGTTTTCTGCCGAGCAACCGGGTTGGAAAAGTATTCCGTACGTATTTGAAACGAACGACATGTATGTGGCGGAAATGCGTCACTTTCTGGGATCTCTCGGGAGCGGAACGGGGCCTATGGTCGATCTGGAGCAAAGCAGAGATGTGATTCGGGTGGTGGAAGCGGCCAAGAAGTCGTCGGAAGAGAGAAAGCCGCAGGCGCTGAATTGGACGAGCGAAACGAACGAGGGGCCGGTGGTTGCGATCATTCAGGCGCGGATGGGGTCGAGCCGTTTGCCCGGCAAGAGCCTGGCGGAGATCGAAAAACGGCCGATGTTGTGGCACGTGGTTGACCGCGTGAAGCGAGCCACACTGGTGGATCGGGTAGTGGTGGCCACTTCGACATCTCCGGCGGACGACGTCATCGAAAAGATGTGTCGAGAGAACGATGTCCCATGTTATCGGGGCAGCGAGAACGATGTGCTGGATCGTTACTACCATGCGGCGCGCGCGGAGAAGGCCGCGCAGGTGGTGCGCATCACGGCCGATTGCCCACTGATTGATCCGGAAGTGATCGATCGCGTGGTGCGCCGCTTTCAATGCGGCGATCTCGATTACGCCTCGAACGGCATGGTGCGGACCTATCCGGATGGGCAGGATGTGGAGGTATTTTCGTTTTCCGCCCTGGAACGGGCATGGCACGAGGCGGGTAAGACTTCCGAGCGCGAGCACGTGACGCCGTACCTGCGTTCGGAGAAGTTTCGAATTGCCAACGTCGAGAACGATTCGACGTCCTTGTTCCTGCATTATCGCTGGACGGTGGACGAGGCGGCGGACCTGGAATTCATCCGGGCGGTGTACAAATCCTTTCGCGGTAAGGAGGATTTCGCAATGAAAGATATTTTGGAACTGATCGAGAAGAATCCGGAGCTGGAAAAGATGAACTCGGAAATTATTTCGAACCACGGGTACTACAAGAGCCTTTTCGCAGAGGCGCGTGCCGCGGCAGCGCCAAGCCGGCCGATTGAAAGATCGAAAGCCTGGCTGCAGCGGGCGGACAAGGTGATCCCCGGTGCTGCGCAGACGTTCAGCAAGGGCGCGAACCAGCACGTTCGCGGCGTAGCGCCGGTGTTTCTGGCGAAAGGCAAAGGTTGCCGGGTTTGGGATGTGGACGGGAATGAATATATCGACTACATCCAGGGACTGCTGCCGAATATTCTCGGTTACGCGCACGAAGAAGTAAATGCGGCGGTGGCGGCGCAGTTGGCGCAAGGGCACAGCTTTTCTTTGCCGCACCCGCTCGAAGTGGAACTGGCGGAGCGGTTGACCAGGCTCATTCCCTGCGCGGAGATGGTGCGCTTCGGCAAGAACGGATCGGACGCGACTTCAGGAGCGGTCCGCGCTGCGCGAGCCCTCACCGCACGCGAGCGCATCGCCTGCTGTGGTTACCACGGATGGCAGGATTGGTTCATCGGGAGCACGACGCGAAATGCGGGCGTTCCGCTAGCGGTGCGGGCTTTGACGCATCCATTCGTGTACAACGATCTGGGATCGCTGCAAAAACTTTTGAGCGAACACCAGGGCGAGTTCGCCGCCGTAATCATGGAACCGGTGAACTTCTGGCCTCCCGCTGCGGGTTTTCTGGAAGGCGTGAAAAAACTGGCGCATGAACACGGGGCGCTGCTCATCTTCGACGAGATCTGCAGCGGCTTTCACTTCGGGCTGGGGGGCGCGCAGAAAAGGTTCGGAGTGACTCCCGACCTCGCCTGTTTTGGCAAAGCGATGGGCAACGGATTTCCGATTTCGTGCGTGGTGGGAAGAGCGGACGTCATGAAGGTGTTCGAAGATATCTTTTTCAGCTTCACCTTCGGAGGTGAAGTGGCGTCGATGGCAGCGGCCATGAAGGTGCTGGATGTACTGGAAACCACGGACGCTCTAGCTCGTATTTATGCGAACGGGCTCACGGTGCAGGAAGGATTGAACGCGCTGGCAAAAGAGGCGGGATTGCAGGATCGCATCCAGTGCATCGGCTATCCGTTCTGGTCGTTGATCAAGTTTCTCGATGCCGGCGGCAAAGACAGTTTTCTGGTGCGAAGTCTGTTCACGCAAGAATGCGTGAAACGCGGAGTGCTGCTGCTGGCCACCCATAACATGACCGCGGCGCACGATCCGCTGGCGATTGAACAGACGCAGCGGGTGTATGCGGAAGTATGCAAGACCATGTCGAAATGGCTGAACGAACCACATCCGGAAGAGCATCTGGAAGGGGAGATGATTCAGCCGGTGTTCAAGGTTCGCTGATCGGCTGAATTGCGAATGTAGAGCCGCCGTTGGATGTAACTTCAGTTGGATGCAACTTGATTGGAGTCCATGAAACCAGGCGCACTTCTGATACGGGCTGATGCCAGTCTCGCGATAGGAACTGGACATGTGATGCGCTGCCTGGCCCTGGCCCAGGCCTGGCAGGACGCTGGCGGCACGGTAAGTCTGGCGGTGGCCGAGTTGCCGGATGCGCTTTCGCCGCGGGTGCCCGCGGAAGGGGTCACACTAAGCCGGATTGATGCGACCCCCGGCGGTTCCGAAGACGCTGCCGAGACGATTGCGCAGGCTCACCGGCTGAGCGCCGATTGGGTCGTGATCGACGGCGATCGCTTCGGCAGTGATTTTCTGGAGACGGTTCGCGCCGCAGGCTTTCGAGTGTTGCTGATCGATGATTTTGCCGGCCGGAAGTCTTTTCCTGCCGATCTAATCGTGAATCCGGATCTTGACGATGGGGAGCCGTATCGAAAACGAGGCGCGACCGCGCGACTGTTGATGGGCCCGCCTTACGTTTTGCTGCGCCGCGAGTTCAGGCAGGAAACCGAAAGAAAGGAGATTCGCCAAACCGGCAACAGGATTCTTGTAACCCTCGGCGGAAGCGATCCGGAGAACCTGACGCCGAGAATCGCGAACGCTCTGGCGCACTGTTCCGATCTTGAAGTTACGTTGATCGCGGGAGCCGGCTACGACAAGGCAAATGAGCTGCGCAAGCTGAGGGCGAGCAATCTCCGAGTTGTATTCAACCCGCCAAACATGGCGCAGTTCATGAAGGACTCCGATCAGGCGATCATTGCCATGGGCGGAACGCTGTGGGAGCTTCTTTCCATGGGTTGTGCGGTACTGAGCTATTCTAGAAATGATGTGCAAGCGCGCATGATGCAGGTTTTGTCGCATCGCGGAGTGGTGGTAGACCTGGGTGAGACTCGCCACTTTGACCCGGCCAAGCTTGTCGCTTCGGTGAAGGATATGGTCGATTCGTATCGGGCGCGCGAGCGCATGATACGCTTGGGCCGCACGCTCGTTGACGGCTTGGGAGCAGCACGGGTGGTCGAAGCGGCGCAGCGATCGGGAGGGCAAGGTGCGGTTGGCATGATTCCCGTCGCATCTTCGGAGCAGGACGAGTTTCTGCGCATGGCGGTGAAGCATTTTTCCGAAATGAACCCTGCTTTTGTGCCGCAGGACGACTGGAAAGAGCACTATTTCCCGGCCATCATGGCAAACCCGCAGTACGTTCTGCGCTGGATTATTTGCGATGAAAAACGGGCTGGATTCATTCTGTTCGGGCTGGAGAAGCACCGGTTTCTTCCGCGGATGACGGGAGTTATCTATGAAGTCTATGTTCTGCCGGAGTTTCGCCGCCGCGGTGTCGCCACAGTGTGTGCCCTCGAAGCGATCCGTGAACTCCGCGCACATGCCCCATCCAAAATACAACTCGAAGTGATCGAAGGGCGGGAGGCAGCGTCGGCGTTGTGGGAGTCTCTCGGATTTCGGAAAGTCACGGGCCGCTATGTGCTGTCCGGGAGCAGGCCGTGAAGATTGCAATTGCACAGCCGACCTATCTGCCATGGCTCGGCTATTTCGATCTGCTCGACCAGGTGGACAAGTTCGTGCTGCTGGACACGGTGCAGTTTGAGAAGCAGTCGTGGCAGCAGCGCAACCGGATCAAGACTCCGACGGGCCTGCTGTGGCTCACTGTGCCCGTCGTGTTCCGGGGGCGGCTCGGCCAGCGCATCGTGGACGTGGAGATTCGGGAAGCGGACTTTTGGCGCGATCACGTACGCGCTGTGGAGTTGAATTATCGTCGTGCTCCGTTCTTCGACGAGTATTATCCGGCATTGAGTGAATTACTGCGATCCGCATCGTCGGGCCTTCGTCTTGCCGAGCTGAACCTCGGCCTGCTCCGCTGGTTGACGGAGGCGCTGGGGATTGAGACCCCAATCGTCAGGTCTTCAGAGCTTGCGGTTGAGGGCATGCGCACTCATCTGCTGGCGGAGATTTGTATTTTGTCAGGGGCGACAACCTACGTCTCCCCGCTCGGATCTGCCGACTATTTGCTCAAGGAGTTGTCCATCCTCACTGACCGTGGTGTCAATGTAGTCTTCCAGCACTACGAGCACCCTTCGTATCGCCAGCTTTTTCCTCCATTCCAGACGCATGCCAGCGCACTCGACCTCCTGTTCAACGAGGGCGGGAATGCGCTGGCGATCATTCGCAGCGGACGCCGCCCGCCGTTCGCGCCTGCGGAAGTTGCGCTGCATCTGAACGAGGAGGTGGGTTCCTGATGGAACGCCGCTTTTGCGTCGGTAACCGGATGATCGGATCGGATGCGCCCTGTTATGTCGTGGCTGAGCTTTCCGCCAATCACAAGCAGAATCTCGACCAGGCGGTCCGCATTATTCATGCCGCCAAGGACGCTGGCGCGGATGCGGTCAAGCTCCAGACCTACACGGCGGACACGATCACGCTGCGCAGTGACAAAGAATGTTTCAGGATTGCGGGCGGCACGCTGTGGGATGGCCGCATTCTTCACGACCTCTACCAGGAGGCATTTACGCCCTGGGAGTGGCAGCCGAAACTGAAAGAGATCGCGGACGATCTGGGGATGCAGTTGTTTTCGAGCGCGTTTGACGATAGCGCCGTCGATTTTCTCGAACAGATGAATGTTCCCGCGCACAAGGTGGCGTCGTTTGAACTGGTGGACATCGGTCTGATTCAGAAGATGGCTCGTACCGGGAAGCCGCTGATTATGTGGACGGGCATGGCCAGCGAAGACGAAATCTCGGAAGCGGTCGAGGCGGCGCGCGGGGCGGGTGCGACTCAGATTGCGCTGTTGAAGTGTACGAGCTCCTACCCGGCGCCGCCGGAGGAAGCGAATCTGCTCACGATCCCGGAACTGGCGCGCCGTTTTGATTGTCCGGTGGGACTTTCCGATCACACCATGGGAATCGCGGTGCCAATCGTTGCGGTGGCGCTTGGGGCATGCATCATTGAGAAACATCTTTGCCTGCGACGGGCGGATGGGGGGCCGGACGGCGCGTTCTCACTCGAACCCGAGGAATTCAAGGCGATGGTGGAGGCGGTACGCACGGCCGAGAAAGCTCTTGGCGTGGTTCAGTTTGCCCCGGGACCGCGCGAGGCCAACAGCCTCAAGTTTCGGCGCTCGCTGTTTGTGGTCGAAGATATAAAGAAGGGCGAGTTGTTTACGAAACAGAACGTGCGTTCGATTCGTCCGGCGGATGGATTGCACCCGCGGCACCTCACCCAAATTCTGGGAAAGCGCGCGGCCTGCGACGTGGAGCGGGGAACTCCGCTGAGTTGGGCGCTGGTGGCGGGCTAGGGCAGTTCTCCAGTTGTTGTAGAGGGAGCCGAGAACGGGTAGGGCACGGCTTCAGCCGTGCCGTCAGGAGTTACAACGGGTTCCGGCTTTAGCCGCTGAGGGCACGCACTATACACCATCAGGAAAACCGCTATAAATGTTTCAGGTCTCAGATGTCAGGTCGCAGGTCTCAGGAAATCTGCAAATGCCTGAGACCTGGCACCTGAGACCTAGCACCTGAGACCTGACACCTGTTTTTATGCGAGTTCTCCTCTTACATCCCGGCGATGACTTCCTCAGTTCGTGGACACGTCAGCATTGGGATTTGGTGATCGACCTGGGACGAGCGCCAAAGTCTTTTTATGACGAATGGAGTCGAGCGCTGGGCTGTCCGGTCTTCAGCGTTTTCGATCTTGCCATCGAAGTCGAGGATCTGCAGATCTGGCGTCCCTTGCTTCAACTTGGCATGGGACGCGTAGTGGACCGCTTTGGCATCGACTGGTGGGACGTGATCAGTCTGATGCTGCAGCCGGAATTGCAGGACGTGCAGCTCGCGCTTCGGTTGGCCGAGAAGCTCAAAGTATGTCGCACGTTGGTTGCAAGCCGGCCGTCGGTGACGGCGGAAGCTTTGCGACTTCAGTTGGGAATACCGCTGCAAGTGATGCACCGGGGACTACGGAAGCGTCTGGTGCGCAGCGTTCTGCGGCGCGGCGCTGCGGTAGCGAACCTTAGCTTCGAACAATTGCGGCAGGTGGTGTACGACAAGTACGATCCGCACTACCGCTGGCGAAGGAAACTGGCGGGGGCGCCGACGCAGTTGTCGGCATCGAAATCGAAATCGAAATCGAAATCGGAATCGGAGCCGGTCGTGCTGCTTCCGTCGGCCTATTCCAATGTCACGAAAACCGCGCTCAGTTATGCCGAAATCTTGCCCAAGAAAAAATTTCTCCTGGTTCTCGCCCGCGAGTCTGGAGCGGTCTCGCCGCTGCCGTCGAATGTTGAGACGGCGAGTCTGGCCGGTTTCGCAACGAAGAGTTGCGACCGGAATGAATTGCAGAAACTTGAAGCCGGCTGGGAGCAGATGGAGCAGTCGCTCGCAGAACATCCGGCGTTCAGATTGCCGGTTCAGCTCGGGATATTAAGAAAAGGGCCGCGCTGGTTGCGCTGGGGGCTCACGGTTCGCGATGCCTGGACCCGGGTCCTGGAGACGCGCCCGGTGGTGGGCTGCCTGAGCGCCGACGATTCGAATCCCTACACGCGAATTCCTCTGCTGCTGGCCGAGCAGCGGGGAATTCCGGCAGTCGCGTGTCATCACGGAGCGCTCGATTGCGGCATGGCATACAAGAATCTGCGGTTTTCGAATTATTTGGCCAAGGGCGAAATGGAGCGTGATTATCTGGAACGCATCTGTGGGGTCGATGCGGGCCGGATTCGGATCGGCGCGGCCTCGTTTCCACCGCGAGAGAATACTCCCGTGTGGAATGAACGCGCTCCCTGGATCGCGTTTTTCACCGAGCCGTATGAAACGGATTTGTGGCGGGTGGAGGCGATCTATCGCGAGGTTTTGCCACGCCTCTGTGCGGCCGCCCGCCGGTCGGGCAAGGCTGTGGTTTTGAAGCTGCATCCGTTCGAGAGCGCCCGGCAGCGGCGGAGGTTGGTGAAAAGCATTTTGAGCGAGGGCGATCGGAAGTTGGTGAGCGTGACGGATGCTCCACTGTCTTGCGAGATTTTTCGGCAGACATGGTGTGCGGTGACGGTCGAATCGACGGTGGCTTTCGAATGTGCGTCGGTCGGAATCCCCGCTTTTCTATGCGGATGGTTGCGGCACGCTTACGCCGGATATGCTCCGCAATATGTGCGCTTCGGCGTGGGACGGATGCTCGAATTTCCGGATGATCTGCTGCGCATTCCCGATATGTTGCGCGCGGTTATGCCCGGCTCAGACACCGCGCGCCGGCTGGTACAGGCGATTTCTCCGGAGGCGCTGTCGGAAGTTCTTTGCCAGCCACAGGCGAGCGCTTTGAGATCGGCGTTTTGAGATCAGTACGCAAGCGTGCGATGCTCAAGAGCGGCGAAACGAGGGCGTAGCCCACAAGAATCCTAATGATTACGGTATTCACTCCATCGTTCGCGGATGAAGCGAACACGAACGCGCAGAACCTGACCGCAAAAGAGATCGTAAGCCGTCTTCCGGCGGATCGCTTCAGGGTCGTGCTGCTCGGCGATGGGTCTCCCGATCCGCGGATTCTGGCTCGCCAGAATACGGAAATCCTGCGGTGGTCCCGGCACGGAAATACGGCACGATGGCTTACTCGCGTGTTGCTTTCGAAAGTCGACATCTACTTTTTCCCGCGCCAGGGGCCTCTGGATACGCTGTTTCTGTTCTTCAGGCGCTCGCTGGGGCTTCCGATTGCTCTAGTGACCTATATCGTGATGGCTCTCGATGAAATCGATATTGGGCCAACGATGACGCGATCGATTCGCGAGGCCGATTGCGTTGTCGGGAACTCGCGATACGTAACACAGACGGTCAAAGAGCGCTTCGGGGTTGTTGCGGGGACAATTTACGACGGGATGAAACGGGAGTTGTTCTATCCACCGGTGGAGGCTCGCCGGCCTGGATCAAGGCTCACTGTGCTTTATGCCGGCTCATTCCAGGCTCGCAAGCGAGTGAATGTCGTCATTCGCGAGGCGGCAAACTGGCCTGCGGTTGAATTTCGGCTGGCCGGGAAGGGCGAAGAAGAAGCGGCGTGCCGGTCTCTGGTGAACGACTCAGGATGCCGCAACGTGACCTTTGTTGGCCATCTTTCGCAGGCAGAGCTAGCCCAGGAGATGCGTAAGGCAGACGTATTCCTTTTCCCCAGTGTGCTCGAAGGTCATCCGCAAGTTCTGGGACAGGCGGCATCCTGCGGACTGCCGGCGGTGGCTATGGCGAAGTATCGGCCAGACTACGTTGTCAATGGTGAGACGGGGTACTTGGTAGAATCGGATATTGAACTCTCACAAAGGCTGGGCACGCTGCTGGTTGACGAGGACCTGCGGCTCAAGATGTCGGCCGCTGCCGCTCGGCACGCCTTGCAATTCGACTGGGACACGGTCACGCGAGATTGGGAGAGGGTGTTTGTCGAGGCGGCCGTCAAACGTCGCAAGAAACATTAGTGTGGGGCTGATTTCCCGTGAGGCGGGATAAGCCCCGTCTCTACAGCAAGAGAACTTATAAGTCGAACATAGATGGGAATCAACCGAGTTGGTCGTGAACCTTGGGACATAGGATGGATTATTGAGCGATTCTAAGTCTCTGTTGCGTTACGGAGGGTTTGTACTCTCTGTGACAAGTGCCCGTGTTGTGGGCACCATACTTACGGCCGCCACCTTTCCCTTCCTGGTACGGCGCCTCGGTGTCGATATTTATGGGCTGTGGAGTTACGTGGTTGCCGTGTGTGGCTTCACGGGACTGGTGGCGAATCCAGGGCTTACCACGTACGCCGCTCAGCAGGTCGCGGCCCGGCGCGAGGAGGCTTTTGAGACCGTATCCGATGTGCTGGTACTGCGCGTTCTGGCGGGTGGAGTTGCGGCGGTTGCGGTCCTGGTAGTTGCGAGTTTTGAAGTCCGGCAAGACGTCCGCTTCCTTCTTAAGCTGTACGGAGTAGCTTCGGTGTTAACCGGCAGTCTGTCGTTGGACTATCTATTGTCTTCGCTGGAACTGTTCCATGCGCAATCATTCATCTCCATTGCGCAGCAATGTCTTTATGCCGCCGGTATTTTCACCATGGTTCGATCTCCCAAGGATGTGATCTGGGTGCCAATCAGTATCCTGGGTTCGGCGCTTTTGACGAGCCTGATTGGTTGGACGTTTCTGTGGCGGGAAGGATATCGATTCCGGTGTTCGATTGCCCCGCAGCGCTGGGCCGTAATCCTGGTTCCGAGCTTGCATTATGCGGGAACTTCATTAATGTCAAATCTGTATCATCGCAGCGGGCATGTCGCGGTCCGGTGGTATCTCGGGGAGCACGCCTTGGGTTTATATGCGGCCGCGGCGCGGTTGGCCGATGTGCTGCGTAACTTCCTTGCGATTCCCCAGACCGTGTTGATGCCGCGAATGGCGTTGCGCGAGAATTCTGCAGAGAGGCTTCCCCGGCTGACAAGGTTTGCGGCATCCGTCCTGGTTTGGTTCGGCGTTCCGTTGCTGGTGGGCGGCGTGGTAACGGCCCCAGTGGTTGTGCCATGGCTGCTCGGCGCTCAGTTTCAGGACGCGGTGCGTGCTTTTCAATGGGTCGCCCTGTATGTGATTACGGCGCCGGCAGCGGCGCTGTTCGCGGGAACAATTCTTTACGCGATGGGCCGTCATCGGGCTTTTTTCGTTTCCACGTTGGTTGGAGCAGTCACTGCTGTAGTTCTTAATCTGATCCTGCCGCCATGGTTCGGAATCAATGGCGCCTGTGTGGCCTTCGTGCTGGGCGAACTCGGGGTCGCGCTGTGCGCCTTCCTGCTCTGTCCGCCGCAGGTGCGCGCTGCCGCGAAGACGCCGCTGCTGACCGTTGCCGTGATCGCCAGTCTGTTGATGGGTGCTGCGCTGTGGGTCGCGCTGCCAAGGCACTTGCCCCCATTGCTCTTGATCGGTCTGGGGTGCGCGGTATACGCAATCAGTTGGGCCGCCATCGGCCGCAATTTACTGAAAAGGGAGATCGAAGGCATTGCATGACGCTTAATCCGAAGTCCAATGAAGTCCGCCGCTCGAAGACCGAGCCGAGACTCCGCGGCGCGGATTTGGTCCAGCCCTCCCTGCGAGACCCCGCTTATCTCGACAATCGACGCCGGACCGAATTAATCGCAGAGGAGGCTGCGAAACTGCCTCCACAAGCAGGCCGCATCTTAGATGTGGGCGGAAGAGGAAAACCATACGCCTGTTTCTTCGCCGGCCGTGTCGTTAATCATTATGTTTTCGACGTTGAACCCGCGCTATCCGTAGATGTCGTCGGCGACGCTCGCATCATGCCATTCTCCGAGGCGTCGATGGATGTTGTCCTGGCTACTCAGGTGCTTGAGCATATTCCCGATCCGATTGCGGTAATTGGCGAAATTCGACGAGTGCTGAAACCAGGCGGGACTCTTCTGCTGAGTGTCCCGTCCATCTTCCCCCAGCACGGGTCGCCCGGCGATTACTGGAGGTACATGCCCCAGGGTCTGGAATGGATCTTGCGCGATTTTCAGAGCGTGACGGTCAAGGGAGAGGCGGGAACGGTTCCCAGCATTTTTCTGGTGGTCAACGTGTATTTGCAAGTGCTCACTAGTTCGTGGCCGTGGCTGGAAGAATTGGTGCAGTGGACCATTTGTCCGGTGAACAATTTGATTGGGCTACTGGCGGGAAAGATTTATCGAGGGAATCAGTTCGCCAGCAACTACTTCGTGGTGGCTGTGCGCTAGAATTCGTTTTTCGGGTGGAATGTCGAAAATGAGCCGGCGGCTTGTGATCCTCACGGAGATCATTGCTCCCTACCGCATCCCGGTTTTCAACGTTTTGGCGCGCCGAGCGGGACTGGATCTGCACGTAATGTTCTTAGCAGAAACAGATGAGGCACTTCGGCAGTGGCGTGTGTATAAGAACGAAATCTGTTTTTCGCATCAGATTCTGCCGTCCTGGCGGTGGCGCGCGGGGAAGAACATTGTCCTGATCAATCGAGGATTGTGGTCCGCCTTAAACAAGGCGAGTCCGCAGGTAATCATCTGTGGCGGATACAACTATGCCGCCTCATGGGAAGCTCTCCTGTGGGCGCGGCGCCATGGAGTTGCTTTTGTGTTGTGGTCGGAGAGTAACGGCCAGGACGCCCGTCAAGGACGGGCATGGGTGGAGTTCCTGAAGACTTATTTTTTGAGACACTGTGACCGATTTGTAGTGCCGGGGAAGGCGTCCTTCGAGTATCTCAGATCGCTGGGGTCTCCGGAAGCGAGCATCTTGACCGCGCCCAACGCCGTCGATAACAGCTGGTTTGCGACCCAGGCGGAGAACACCAGGGCCCATGCGGCTGAATTTCGAGAGAAACTGGGGCTGCCCTCGAGGTTTATTCTTTTTGTGGGCCGTTTGGTGCCGGAAAAAGGTATTTTTGATCTCCTCGAAGCCTATGCCAAACTGGAGAGCGGCGTGCGATCCGAGGTGGGCTTGGTGTTTGCAGGCGATGGTGTCTCCAAAGAGAAACTGGCGCAACAGGCAAAACGGATCAGCCCGGGGACGGTTTGTTTTCCGGGATTCGCGCAGCGGGAAGATCTGGTGGCTCTATATGCGCTCGCGGAAACCCTGGTTCTGCCGACGCACAGCGAACCCTGGGGTTTGGTGGTGAACGAAGCGATGGCTTGCGGACTTCCGATTATCGTGACGAGCGTTGCAGGATGTTCGGCCGACCTGGTCGAAGATGGGTGGAATGGTTACGTTGTGCCTCCCCGAGATTCGGAGAGGCTCAGTGTGGCGATCAATTCTCTGGAGCGGCAACCTGAACTCAGTCGGCTCATGAGCGCACGGAGCTCGGAACGAATTCGAAACTACTCCCCGGAAGCATGCGCCGATGGTCTGGCCGCGGCCGCGCTCTCCGCCGGTACGGGGGCTCGATGAATTCGTTGAGACCGCTACAGTGGGCCGGCATCGTGCTGGGCGGAAGCCTGGTACTGTATTTTATTTACTTCCATTTGCAATACTTCGGTGACGTTACCTTTTTAGGCGAGATCCTGCTGCTGGAGGTAATCATCGCCAGCCTTTGGAAGTATGACCAGCGTTTTTTTGTTCTGCTGATGATCACCTTTGTTTGGGCTGGCATGCATGTTCCCCTGCAAAGCGCCTGGACCATTGGACGCTGGGTGGTGCTCTCCGCGGGTGCAGTCGTTGGTTGCGTTGTTTGGGCGAGTTCTCCCCGCAGGCCTTTCGGATCCTTCCATCTGATCGCTTCCTTTTGCATCTGCGCCGCGTTTGTCTCCGCCACCGTTTCTCCGTGGATACAGATGGCGTCCTTCAAGGCTCTCAGCCTGTTTCTCCTTTTTCTATATTGCGCTTCGGGGGCTCGCCTGGCCGTTCTTGGCCGCGAGGACCGTTTTTTCCGTGGACTGCTCTGGGGAAGTGAGATCGCGGTTTATGTCACGGCGATCTGCTATTTCGTTCTGGGGGAAAATATTTGGGGTAATCCCAACTCCCTGGGTGCGGCGATGAGCATCGGATTGTTCCCCGTCCTGTTGTGGGGATGGTTTACCAGCGATGGGCCGAGGGCGAGGTTCCGCAGGCTGGCTGCCCTGCTTCTTTGCGCGTACCTTGTTCTTTTCAGCATGGCACGCGCTGGAATGGCATCGGTACTGTTCGTCACACTGGTCTTCGTTTTTTGCCTGCACCAGTACAAATTGCTGGTGAAGGTGGTGGCAGTGGTTCTGCTGCTGGTTGCGGTCACCGGGACGTTGGCTCCAGAAACCTTAAACGAGCACCTCGGGGGCCTGAAAGATGCCGTGCTCTACAAGGGGCACAAGGATGAAGGCGTGCTCAGTTCGCGGCGGACACCTTGGGAAAGGTCGATCGCCACGATCGAACAGCACCCGTTGTTTGGAACGGGGTATGGCACGAGTCCGCTGGGCGGGGACCCCGGATTGGATTTTAGTAAGTTTTCTTCAAACGCCCAGACGGCTCGCGAGCACGGCAGCAGCTATATGACCATCGCAGAGTGGGTGGGCCTGTTGGGTGTGTTACCCTTCGCTGCGCTGCTGGCGATGACGGTGTCGAACGTGTGGAAAGTCTGCGCCTGGATGAGGCGCACTAGCAACCCATGCCATTACTCGATTCCGGTGGCCATGGTGGTGTTATCCGGCCTGGTCCACGCCAGCTTCGAGGATTGGCTCTTTGCCGTGGGTTCATATCCTTGCGTATATTTTTGGGTGTTCGCATTTCTACTCGCGGACCTTGTTCCTGGCTCCGTTGTGGTACCGGTAGCCGGCGTTGCTTCCCCGGTTTCCCGCCCGTCGCCAGCCGGTTTTGGAGCCGTCGTGCCCAACCGATGATCAGATTGTTTATCAATGGCTTTGCCGCGAGTGCGGGCGGAGGCCTTACTTATCTGCGTAATGTGATTCCCCATCTCGCGCGCAGAGGGGATGCGGAAACTACGGTTCTGCTGAATCCGGCGATGCGCCGGGAATTTGGAGAGCTTCCGAACATTTGTTTTGTCGAAATCTCAGAAAGTCTGGGCGTATTCCGTCGTTTCATTCGGGAGCAGACGGCGCTGCCGAAACTGATCCGGCAGAGCGGCGCGCAGGTTTTGATTTCCGCGGGCAACTTTGCGCTTTGGAACTCTCCCGTCCCGCAGATCCTCCTGTCCCGTAATTCGCTCTATACTTCCAGCCATTTTCGCCGCGATGTTCGTGCTCGCGGAGACTACGCGATCTGGGCGGACACTTTGGTCAAAGGCTGGCTGGCACGACGATCCATAAGCCGCGCCGAGATAACCGTCGCCCCGAGTGCAGCGTTTGCCCATGAGCTCAGCCAGTGGAGTGGCAGGAAGGTACTTTCGGTGCACCATGGATTTGACCCCGATGCTTTTACCAGCGACCGAGCGCCCTTGCCATCGGCAGCGAGGGCCCAGCTTGAGCAAGGGAAAGACGCTCTCCGCCTGCTTTTTGTGAGCCACTACAATTATTACCGGAATTTCGAAACTCTATTTCGGGCGCTCCCGATTCTGAGCGGCCGTCTGAACGGGAAAAAAGTGAAGCTGTTTCTCACCTGCCGGTTGAGCTCTGGCGAAAACCCCGGGTCGTATCGAGTTAAAGCCGCTTCATCTTTGGTGAACACTCTGCGGAGCAGCGAGAGCGTCGTGGAACTCGGGACGGTCCCTTATCGATCGCTTCATCATCTCTATCGCGCCTGCCACGTTTATGTGACCCCAGCCTACGCGGAATCGTTCGCGCATCCGTTGGTCGAGTCGATGTCGAGCGGTTTGCCGGTAGTGGCCTCCGATTTGCCCGTGCATCGCGAAATCTGCCGGGATGCGGCAACCTACTTCCCCTGCTTTTCGCCGGATGCATTGGCGGAACGGGTGGTGCAAGTTCATCAATCGCCCGGGTGGGCAGAAACGCTCTCACGAAACGGCCTCAACCGGGCGCAAGACTTCCGATGGGATACCCACGTGGAGCGTCTGCTCACCTTGGCCCAGGAACTTGTGAGCGCAAATCCGAAACGAGATTGAGTCTGGGTGAGAAGGGCGATGAGCGCGGTTCCAGTGCGATTGATGCTTTCCCTGCACTATACTGTGTTTCCAGCACCTTTCTTATTGCATTACCTTTTTGGGGGAGGAGAAGTCTCCATTGGGAGTCGAGCGACGTGAGTCGAATGGAAGCGAGTGTTGACCCCAGACATAGCGCACCTTCGGAACGATGTCTCCCCTGCACCAGGGGCAGGGAAGTCCGCGCTTCACGTTCTAACGCTGACGCCGTTCTTTCCGTCCGCTGGCGATGAAGTGAGCGGTTGCTTCATCGCAGAACCAGCCCGGCAGCTTGAGCAGTTCGGTGTCACCTCCAGCATCATTGCCGTAACCCCGATTTACCATCGCCGAAAGGAGCCGCACCCATCGGCTCCCTCGCATTGGTTGAGATACCCGCAAATTCCCGGAACGCTAGGCTTGTCGAGCGCGGGATGGTGGCTCTACGCTCGTTTGCGGGCAGAGGTGCCGCGGTTCCAGAGAGAGAGGCCGATTGACGTCATCCACGCGCACGCCGCTCTGCCCTGCGGTCAGGCGGCGGCCTTGCTGTCGCGATATTTGAACATTCCATTTGTCGTTACCCTGCACGGCTTGGATGTGTTCAACACCTGCTTCCGTGGCGGAGCGCCGGCCGCGTGGCGGCGTCGAGCTTCCATCGAGGTCTATGCTGCCGCGCGCATGGTCGTCTGCATCAGCGAGAGAGTGCAACGCCTTCTGCGAGACGGAATGCAGGAGCATGTTCGAAGCACAGTGGTGTACAACGGCACCGACACCAATTTCTTTTCGCCCGCGCCCGCCGGAGCCGCGCTGCGGCTGGAAAAGGAAATCCTGATCGTCGGCAACCTGCTCGTGAGCAAAGGGCATGAACTGGTCTTAAGGGCGATCCGCCAAGTCGAGACCTCTTTTCCCCAGTTGCGCTGCCGGGTTATTGGCGAAGGCCCTGACCGCGCTCGATTGGAAGCGCTGGCCCGCGAATTGGGAATTGCGCAGCGAGTGCGGTTTGAAGGGAGAAAAAACCGGGCCGAAGTGGCAGACGCCATGCGCGCCTGCTCGGTATTCGTGCTCCCTAGCCGTTACGAAGGACTGGGATGTGTGTATCTGGAAGCCATGGCTTGCGGCAAGCCGGTGGTGGCCTGCCGCGGGCAGGGAATCGAGGAAATCGTCGAGCACGGGAAAAATGGCTGGCTCATTCCGAATTGGCGCACTCCAGTCGATGGACTCGACGAACTCGCGCAGGGGCTCTCGACTTTGCTTCGGTCGCCCGATCTCTGCTCGCGTCTGGGTGCGTCGGCGCGCGAGACGATCCTCAACCGGCTGACTTTATCTCATCAGGCGCAGCGCCTGGCACAGATTTACGGCGAAGCGATCGCATGAGCTGATTGGATAAGAGCGAAGGCTCGATGTACCCGGTAGTCTTGATTTGAGGATCAAAGACGCTGGGAAGAAAGGAGCCTTCGCAGATGATGATTATAGGATGTGATTTTCATCCCAGCTGGCAGCAAATTGCATGGTTGGATACGGAGACGGGGGAAACCGGGGAGCAGAAGTTAGTTCACGCCTCCGGAGACGCCAAGAGGTATTACGCGCAGGTGCCTGGACCGGCGCTAATTGGCATGGAGGCCACGGGGAACAGTCAGTGGTTTGTGGAGCTGGCGCAGGAACTGGGACACCAGATCTGGATCGGGGATGCGGCGCAGATCCGGGCCAGTTACGTGCGCAAGCAGAAGACGGACAGGCGGGATGCGGCCCACATTCTGAAGCTGGTGGTGGAGGGGCGGTTTCCGAAGTTGTGGACTCCGGACCAGGAGCAACGCGATCTGCGGCAGTTGGTTTTGCATCGGCACAAACTGGTGGAGATTCGCAGCCGGGTGAAGAACGAACTGCAGCATCTTTCTCTGAACAAGGGGATGCAGCGCAAGGCCAAGCTGTGGAGTCAGGCAGGACAGAAGCTGTTGCGCGAGTTGCCGTTGCAACCGTGGGCGACATGCCGGCGGGAAGACTTACTCGGGTTGCTCGGCATGTTGAACGAGCAGATCGGGAAGTTGGATGAGGCGGTGCAGCAAGCGGCCGACGAACATCCGCAGGCGCGGTTGCTGATGACGCAGCCGGGGGTCGGTCCGAACACGGCGCTGGCGTTCGTGCTGACCATGGGCGATGTCAGCCGGTTTCCACGGGGCAAGCAGGTGGCAAGTTATCTGGGGCTGATTCCGCGCGAGGAAAGTTCGGGCGGACGGCAGAAACTGGGCGCGATCACGAAGCAAGGCAACCGGCTGGTGCGGTCGTTGCTGGTGGAAGCGGCGCAGATCGCAGTGCGGTTGGATCCTGGGATGAAGAAACAGTATTTGCATCGCTGTCACCAGAAGCCGAAAGGAGTGGCCAAGGTGGCAGCGGCGCGGAGATTAGCCGTACGACTCTACTGGATGCTGCGCACCGAGAAAGCGTATCCAGAGATCGTTCGCATCGAGAGCAGCCCGCGGGTGGCCCTGGTCGGCGCGAGCTAGACCGCTGAGTTGATTGGGCGCTCTCGCATCCCGCGAAGGGCCCGTGCAAAAGACGGCGCAAACGACGCGCCTTGGAAAACGAAAAAGATGTTTTCCACTTTCGCACCGGCCCGGCGACTGCGGCGGGATGTTCGCATAGAAGAATCATGGTCGAGGTTCGGGCCGTATCGATGGTTGGTGGAATGATCTTCCACCGGAAAATGATTCACGTGAGATTTCCAGAGTCTTGGTCCTCAACCTCTCTGGCACAGCAAGCGGTGCTTCGGCACGGCACAGGATAACTTTGTCCTTGACACCGCCTTCGCTCTTATCGAGGGCCATCCATCATCAAGCCCTCGAACTGATCGTTATCATAAACTGATCGTTATCATAATAGGTGTCAGGTCTCAGATTTTGGTTTCCTGAGACCTGAAACCTGAGACCTCCTCAGATGAGCCAGTCGCCGTCGGCGGCTCCGGGCGATGTTGAAAACATAGTGCGAGATCGTCCCGGCCTTGGGCGTGAAAACTGCCCTTTCCCCGGTGCCCCGCCGGGGCGAACGGCTCGGACGAGTGGGTCTGGGCTGAGGTCGCACCGCCTACGTCCTTTTGTGCTCTTCCGCGCTGCCCTTCTCCAGAGTACCGCTCTCATGGTTGCGTCCGATTTGGCCGATGAAATTCTTGGCAAATCGCCAAGGAGGCCGTGTGCATCGACGAATCGCCGGACTGGTCTTTGCCTGCTTCTGCGCGGGCCAACTCACGTTACAGGCCGAAGATTTCAAACTCCTTGACCGCAACGTGGAAATACACGGGTTCGCATCGCAGGGATTTATCTACACGAACACCAATAATTGGCTGACCATGAACACCAGTCAAGGCAGCGCCGCCTTCACGGACTTCGGGTTCAATGTGTCCACCAGCGTCACCGATAAGCTTCGGGTGGGAGCGCAGTTCTATGACCGCAACCTTGGCCATCTGGGACAGTATCATCCCTCTTTGGACTGGGCTGTCGTGGATTACCGCTTCAAGAGCTGGTTCGGCGTTCGTGGTGGCAAAGTTAAAACCACCCTGGGCCTGTATAACGACACACAAGACTTGGATTTTCTCCGTACCTTTGCCCTGCTTCCGCAGAGTATTTATCCCACGGATCTCCGCGACGCCACGATTGCTCACCTCGGCGGCGATGTCCACGGCCGCTTGCCACTCAAGCACGGGCTCGGCAATCTAGCCTATACCGCCTATGCCGGGCATCGCAGTGACAGCATCTATAGCGGCTACGAGTACCTTGCCTCCTCGTATAAACTCTACTACTCGAGAATGGGGGGGCTACAGTATGGCGGCGATCTCCGATGGAACACTCCGCTGAAGGGTCTGCTGATCGGAGCATCCCGAATGAATGAAGACCTTACTGGCAAGGGGACATTCATAAATCCCTTCAACCCGGACGCCGGGTTACTTCCTGAATCCGGGCATTCGAAGGCGGATTGGACCAACCAATTCTATGGCGAGCACACCGTGGGGAAACTGCGGATCGATTCGGAGTATCGCCGCTTTCTGCACGACGAGTGGGATGACAGCGGCGGTACACTCCTGTTTGAGAACGTAACCGATGTACGCGGTTGGTACGTCTCGGGAGCTTACCGAGTTATGAAACGGCTTGCACTTGGCTCCTACTACTCTCGCTACTCGGTAACCAGCGTAACAAGAGGCCCTTTCGCTCTGCTGTTCCCCCCCAAACTGACACCAGTTTGCCCGCCAATCACATCTACGACAAAGTCATCACCGCGCGGGTTGACTTGAAAAAATTCTGGGACGTAAAAGTAGAGGGTCACTTTATGAATGGGTATGCGTACAGCACCTACCCGGATGGGTTCTACCCCCAAGTCAACCCCCAGGGCTTCAAGCCCAACACGAACGCTTTGGTGATTAAGACCGGAGTTAATTTCTAGGCCCGGAGAGGCGCAGGAGAATGTAATGAAATGTCCGAAAGTGCACCTGGTTGCCGCCGGATTGATGATCTTTGTCCCGCTGAATGCCGTCGCGAGCGACGTCAAGGTGATTGCCAATGCGAGCGTGAAAGCAGACACGATCTCCGCGGCTGATCTGAAACGCGTTTTTCTGGAGGAGAAGAACTCACTGGCGGACGGTTCCCACGTAGAACCAGTACTCGACAAGGATCGGCAGGTCCACGCAGCCTTTCTGCAAGAGTATCTCGGCATGAGCGAAGACGATCTACAGGCGTACTACCGTACCCTGGTGTTCACAGGCAGAGGCTCCATGCCGAAGGCGCTCGGATCGGATGCCGAGGTCGTGGCTTATGTGGCCCGGACGCGAGGTGCGGTTGGATATGTGAGCAGCGCAGCCAACACGGAGGGCGTAAAGGCACTCGCCATCTGGACTCCCAGCAACAGCGCCGAAAGAAAGCTGATTACGCGGGTCGAGCCCGATTATCCGGAGGCGCTGAAGCGGCTTAACATCGGCGGAACGGTACGCTTGCAGGTATCGATTTCGGCGAAGGGGAACGTGGAGAATGTCGAGTTGCTGGGAGGCAATCCAATTCTCGGCGAATCAGCCGCAGCCGCAGTGAAGAAATGGGTCTACGCCGCGGGTAGGTCGCGGACGGTCGCGGAAGTTAGCATCTCATTTCGTGGGCACTGAGCCGGACGCTGCCACGTCCCGTTTTTGCTCAGGGAAGCAACCCCCTTCCTTTTCCTTGCAACTAAAGAATTAGTTACCTTTCGCTGCGTGCCGCGTCTAAGGTCTGAGGAGGGCGTCCGGTGCCACCGAGACAGTCGGGAACCTTGACCGAAGCCGAGCTGCGGATCATGAACGTGCTGTGGAGGAAGGGCTCGGGCACCGTCCAGCAAGTGCTTGATTCTATTACTCAAAAGCCTGCCCTTGCTTACAACTCTGTTTTGACCACCATCCGTGTCCTGGAGCGAAAGGGCTATTTGAAACACCTGAAGGATGGACGGGCGCACGTGTATACGCCGCTGGTTGGGCAGAAAGAGGCAACGCGCTCGGAAATCCGGCACCTAGTGGGCCGATTCTTCAAGAATTCTCAGGAGCAACTCGTCTTGAACCTCCTCGAGGACCAGGGCATCGGGCCGGAAGAAATCGGTCGCCTGCGGGAGATGCTGGTGCAAAAGGACCCGGCGCAGAAGGGCACGATTCAAAAGGGCACGATTCGGAGCGACGCGAAATGAGCTGGCTTCCTGTGCAGACCGTGGCGCAAATCTCGATCGAGCGCATTCTCAACGCGCTTCCGGAAGGATTTCTGGTCGCACTCTTTGCCTGGGCGTTGCTGCGTGTATTACGAAGGCAAAATTCGGGAACCCGATTTGCCGTCTGGTTCGTGGCTTTGCTGACCGTCGCTGCGCTTCCCGTGCTGGGCGGCCTCGGCGAAGGGCGAATGCTGATGGCGACAGGGATGTCGTCGTTTATGTCGTCGGCGATGTCATGGGGTACGTTGCGGGAAGCGCGCGGCCGGCGATCACCATACCCGGTCGCTGGGCGCTTTTTGTCTTCCTTGCCTGGGCTCTGGGGGCGGGGGCGGCGATGGTGCGTTTGGCGGTCGGGTTTTGGCGCCTGCGCCAGTTGCGCCGGAGTTGCACTCCGATCGTCGCAGCAGATCTCGATCCGGCGGTGCGAAAAACGGTGGATGCAATTGGCGCGTCCGTGACCATCGCCACGTCAGAGTGCGTGCGCGTGCCTGCCGCCATCGGTTTTTTCAAACGGACGATTGTTCTGCCCGCCTGGGCGTTGCGTGAACTGCAACCAGAAGATCTAACCGCCATCCTGCTGCACGAATTCGCACACCTGCGGCGCTGGGATGACTGGACCAATCTCATTCAGAAGATCGTCCGCGCTTTATTCTTCTTTCATCCCGCGGTGTGGTGGATTGAGAGCCGTCTCTCGGTGGAACGCGAGATGGCTTGTGACGATGCCGTGCTGGCCGAAACTGCCAACCCGCACGGATACGCCACATGTCTGGTCTCGCTGCTGGAAAAAAGTCTGGCGCATCGTCTCGCGCACCGCCCAGTTGACAAACCATGGTCAATGGTCCAGGCGGCTGTCAATCGGGCCCATGAGGCTTCGCTGCGGCTGGCGCGGATTCTCGACACCAACCGGCCTGTGGCCACGCGAGTCTGGAAACCGGCGCTGGCCGTGGTCGCCGCCTTTTCCATGGTCTGCCTGATGGCGCTGCCGCTCGCGCCCCAGTTCGTCGCGTTTGATCGCGGCGTTGATCGCAGTATGATGGCCCGCAACTCCGATCACGGGTACTCGGCTGTGGTCAGCCAGTCTTCGTTCGAGTCTTTGCCCTCCATCAGTGGAGAGCCGGGCGTCCTCGCCCGGCGGGACCCTTCGACCGCACTCACGTCAGGCTCACGAGACGCCCGTCGCTCCACTACACGTTCACATGCTTTTGCCGGGCGGCAGGTTGCTCAGTCTCCGGCTATTGCCGCGCGATTCGATGCAGCACCGCCGGGTGAGCGAGTAGTTGAGGCAGGCGCAAGCGCGGACCAGGAAATCGTGCCTCAATTCCGAACCCTGGTCTTTATCGAAGCCACCGAGTACGTGACTTCCGATTCGTCGGTGTGGAGCGTACAGGTGTGGCGAGTGATGTGGGTGAGCCCAGTCCGCGAGCGGTTGGCGAGGGCGCCGGTGGCGCATTCGATTTAGGCAAAATTTTTTTGCAGGTAACAACTAAATCATTAGTTGTACCGATTCGATTCAACCAGGAGAAAAGAAAATGAAAACGTGGATAGCAAGCTGTAAGGCAGTGGTGACCAGGCGTCTGGTAGTGGCCCTGATTGCCGTGGTGGCAGTCGGGTCGGTGGCGACCTTCAACTTTACGAAGTCTGCAAAGGCGGCGGCTCCGGCTCCAGCCGCGGCGCCGCTTGATGACAACAGTGTGGCAGCGTTGCTCACGCTCGACCGCGCCATGGAAACCCTGGCGGCACGAGTTACACCGGCAGTGGTGAATGTCACGGTAGTGTCGAAGTCCAACCCGCAACAGAACGGTGGGGAGGGAATGCCCGACATGCAGCAATTTTTTGGCCCGGGCAATCCTTTTGGCCGTCAGTTCAACATGCCGTCGCAGCCTCAGAACAGGATGGAACACGGCCTGGGCAGCGGTGTGATCATCTCGCCCGATGGATATATCGTCACTAACAATCACGTCATCGATGGAGCTGTCGATATTCGCGTCACCATGAGTAACCGGGAGGTTTTGTCAGCTAAGTTGGTGGGCGCCGACCCGCTGACGGACCTCGCGGTCATCAAGGTAAGTGCAACCAACTTACCGAGCGTGCCGTGGGGTAACTCGGCCAGCTTACGGCCGGGACAGACGGTGCTCGCCTTCGGGAATCCATACGGGTACCGTTTCACGGTGACGCGCGGCATCATCAGCGCGCTGAACCGCCCCAATCCTGACGCAACCGATCGGCGCAAGCCGGGCGAGTTCATCCAGACCGATGCCGCCATCAATCCGGGAAATTCCGGCGGAGCGCTGGTGGACGCGCGCGGTGAACTCATCGGCATCAACACCTTCCTGATTTCATCCTCGGGATCGTTCTCAGGAATGGGTTTTGCCATCCCCGCCCAGATTGTCCAGCCTACGGTGGAGACATTGATTCGCGACGGCAAAGTAACTCACGCGTTTATCGGAATTCAAATCTCCGACGTTACTCCCGACAACGCGAAGTTTTTCCAGATGAACAAAGCTGAGGGAGCGCTGGTTTCAGAGGTTGGGCCGGACACACCTGGAGCGAAGGCGGGCCTGCGTACCGGAGACGTGATTACCGAACTCGACGGAAAGCCCGTGACCGACGCCGGACAATTGCAAATGACGGTCGGACAAAAACGGCCGGGTGACACGATCCATTTGCAAGTGGTGCGCGACAGCAAACCGGCGGCCATTGCGGTGACGCTCGAAGCGCTGGGCGGCGGCAGAGGCGCCGAGACCGCCGGCGGCGAGCAAGGGAAAGGGCGTTGGGGGCTGAAGCTCGCGGACTTGACCCCGGACGACCGGAACGAATTGCAGGCGCAGGACCAAAGTCCAGTTCACGGCGCCGTTGTCGAGGACGTGCAGCCCGGCAGCCCGGCCGATAATGCGGGCTTGCAGCGTGGGGACGTGATCATGGAAGTGAACCGGCACTCGGTGAAATCCGCGGCCGAAGTGGCACAGGTGTTATCGAGCGTGCCGAACGGTCAGGATGCGCTTGTGCTGGTGTGGTCGAACGGGGGCAGCACTTTCCGCGTGTTGCATCCTTCGCAGGGCTAGCGCGGGTGTTGCTGGTTGCGCGCTGTGTTCCGCCCGGTCCTGGAGCTGGGTGGGATGCAGCGCGCATTTTTCTGCTGCATGCCGCGCATTTCGCCCGCGAATGCACTTCATAGACAATTCGAATTGGACTCAGCGCGAACGGGATATTAGAGTTTATTAATTCGGCGGCATATCGTGAATAGTGCAAGCGCAAGACAGAATCTGGCCACCCGACGCGCACCGTGGTAATCAACAATTCCGCAGGTGATCTGTGGAAGTCCGGTTTTTGCCCATAGAATGGCTTAAGGGAGTGGTTTTTTCTAGCCGTCTGCGTCGCTCGCTGTTCGTCCTTCGCTGTTCGCCACTGATGATCACGGCTTTGCGAAGGCGAGTAGCGAACGGCGAACAGCGTGTAGCGAACGGCGATTGCAAGGCCTAAGGAATTAAGCAAATGGAGACAGGATTTGGACCGACCGAATGAGCTAGTTCAGGATCAAGAGCACGCCGCCTGCTCTCTCGATGCCAGCTATGTGCTGACATGGGAGGAAATCGCGAACCTGGCGGCGGAGCCCGGCAAGCCAGCCGAGACCCTGATGAACGTTGTCGCCTTGATTGCCAGAAGGTTTGGCGCCGATGTTTGCTCCGCCTACCTGCTGGAGCCCGACCGCGCCAATCTCGTGCTGGCCGCGACGCTCGGGCTGCGCCGCGAATGCGTCGGCAAACTTCGCATGGCAGTCAATGAAGGGCTCGTCGGCCTGGTCGCGGAACAGGTCCGCCCGGTGGCCGTAGACCAGGTCAAGAATCATCCGCGCTTCAAGTACTTCAGCGAGGCCGGCGAGGATGCTTACCAATCGTTCCTGGGAGTTCCCCTCATCGATCGCGGTGTGCTGCAAGGTGTCCTGGTGATTCAAACTGTGGCGGCGCGAGTCTTCCCGGAAAATGAGATTCGGCTGTTTACGGAAGCCGCGAACCAGGTTGCGCACATAGTGAGCGAAGCCCGCACCCTCGACCGTTTCATCGCGCCTGCCCAGGAGCGGCTCTGGGCGCTGGCCCGCAATATGTGGTGGAGTTGGGATCACGATTCTTCCGGTCTGTTCCGCGATCTCGATCCGCTGCGCTGGAGCCAGCTCAATCACAGTCCGGTCTCGCTGCTTGAACGAGTATCCTCTCGCCAAACTCGAAGCGCGCGCTGCTGAACTCGTCCTGCACAGCCGCATCAACTACGCCTATCGCCGTCTGTGCGAGTATCAGGATGCGGAGCGCACCTGGGGTGCGCGCCACGCCGGTGTGCTGCGGCCCCGTCCCGTGGCTTATTTCTCCGCCGAATTTGGCGTGCACGAATCGCTCCCGGTCTATTCCGGTGGTCTCGGAGTTCTGGCCGGCGATCACATCAAGAGCGCCTCCGATCTCGGCATCCCGCTCGTCGGCGTGGGCCTGTTTTATGGCCAGGGATATTTCCGCCAGCGCCTCGATCGCGATGGCTGGCAGCGCGAGGAGTACCTGGAGACCGACGTCAACCAACTGGCGATGGAAACGGCCATCGGGAAAAACGGCAGGCCGGTGGTGGTGCAGGTCGATACCCGCCATGGTCCGATCTACGCCAAAGTATGGCGCGTGAAAGTGGGCCGCTGCGATCTGTTTCTCCTCGACTCCGACGTGGAAGGCAATACCCCCGAGGACCGCGTGATGACCTCGCGTTTGTATGGCGGCGACGGCCGGGTCCGCGTGCATCAGGAACTGCTGCTCGGTGTGGGCGGCCTGCGCGCCCTGAAGGCGCTCGGCATCACGCCGGGGGTTCTTCACCTCAACGAAGGGCATAGCGGATTTGCGGTTCTCGAAGCGATTCGCCAACGCATGGAAGAAGAGGGCATCGGCTTCGAGAAGGCCGTGCCGCGGGTTGCCCGTGAAGTCGTCTTCACCACCCACACTCCCGTGCCCGCCGGCCACGACCGCTTCGATGCCGATCTGATCGAAGAGCACCTTGGACCTCTGCGCGAGGCGCTCGGTCTTTCCAAAGAAAACTTCATGGCCCTGGGGCGCGAGAATCCCGAAAGCGACGAACGTTTCTGCATGACCGTGCTCGGCCTGAAGCTCTCGCGGCACGCCAATGCCGTTTCCTCTCTGCACGGTGAAGTCTCCCGCGCCATGTGGACCGGACTCTTCCCCGGCAAACTCGAAGACGCGGTTCCCATCGGACACATTACCAACGGCGTCCATGTTCCCACCTGGCTGGCTCCGCAGATGTTTCGCCTCTACGATCGCCATCTGGGTACGGGATGGCACCTGCTCAGCAGCGAGGCCAAAATCTGGGAGGGCATTGACAACGTCGACGACGGCGAGCTCTGGGAGACTCATTTCAATCTGAAGTCACGCATGATCGAATTTGTGCGCCGTCGCGCCGTCAAACAGGCCGCGCGCCGCGACGAACCGCGCGATGTGCTGCTGCAACTGGAACGCGTACTCAGTCCCGATGCCCTGACCATCGGTTTTGCCCGCCGCTTTGCCACCTACAAGCGCGCCAATCTGATTTTGGCCGACATCGAAAAAATAGCCAGCATGGTCAATGACCCGAAATGCCCGGTGCAGTTCGTGTTTGCCGGCAAGGCCCATCCTCTCGACGAACCCGGCAAGCGCGTCCTGCAGCAGATTGCCCAGTTGATGCGCGACCCGAAGTTTTCCGACAAATTTGTCTTCGTCGAAGACTACGACATCAACGTCGGCCGCCATTTCGTGCAGGGTGTCGATGTCTGGCTTAACAATCCGCGGCGTCCGCTGGAAGCCTCCGGAACCAGCGGCCAGAAGGTCGTTTTGAACGGCGGCTTGAACCTCTCGGTGCTGGACGGCTGGTGGGCGGAAGCTTACGACGGCCTGAATGGCTTCGCCATCGGAACCGGCAGAACTCACTCCGACATGAACGTTCACGACGCCCGCGATGGCGACGACCTGATGCGGGTTCTTCGCGATGAAGTGATCCCTCTCTACTATCACCGCGATCGCGACGGCCTGCCGCGCGGCTGGATCCAACGCATGAAGCGCACCATTCGCACCTTGGGCTGGCGCTTCAACGCCGATCGCATGGTGATGGATTACACGACCAAGTGCTACGTTCCAGCCGCCGGCGGCACCTCGAGCGACATCCGGCTGAGAGTGTAAAAAAAACTGGCGGTTCAGGTCCGTTCCTGAGACCTGACAGCTGAGACCTGCTCCTAGAAGCTGAACATAGCCTGCAATTCAATTTTCCGATTGGCTGCGGCGCTCGAGAACGGCCCTCCCGCCAGCGCAATCGACTTTCCGAAATCCTGTGAGCTCACAACCCCGATGGGCGTCGCCGCATTCACCTTGTTCAGAACGTTCCGTGCATTGACGCTGAACGTCAGGCTGTAGCGTCGAGTGGTTGCCGGCCCGCCCCCGAAGCCGCCGGGCCCACGTCCAAAACCAACACCGCCGCCTCCACCACCGCCCCCGCGTGGACCACCGCCGCCCGGGGGAGGACCGCCGCCCGGACCACCCCCCGGCTGCGCTCCGTTCTTCCCGCCCGCTTCCGGCCCGAAGCCGAACGTTTTCGCCAGCCGCAGGTTCAGTGTGAACAGGTTCGGGCCCGTGAGATAGTTGATGGGAATCGGAACGTAAGAACTGGCCGGAACGACGTAGTGGCAGGCGACAGTCGGCGAAAGGCAGCTGCCCGAAACATTGGTGGCGAATGCGGGACGGTCATTGAAAAGGGAATCGTGGCTCAAGTCCTGGCCGGCGGTAACGTTGTAGGGCGCGCCGGAATTGAAAATCATAAATGGACTCAGGCGAAACCCACGCGGCAGCCCGATTGTGCCGCCCACGAACAGCCGATCCCGGGTCGCAAACGAAGCTCGCCCGTAATCCACGCTCAAATCGTACTGATTCGATGGAAAGTTCGAGGCGCCGGAAGCATCGCTGTTGGCGTAGTTCAGAGAGTAGTAACCGAACAGAGACAGCTTGGCGCCAGCTCGGATGTTGAAATTCGCGATCAGTTGATTTTGGCGGAAGACTCCATCCGACGAGTACTGATAGATCGGACCCTCGCTTGGGAATGGATACGGCCCGGTCGAGCCAGGTGTCCCCGGCAGCGGGGCGTTGACGTTCAGGGATAGGAACTGGTGCACGCCGCGGGAATTCAGATACGTAAGCGTAACGTTGGCGATCTTTGTGACCTGTCGCTCCAGGCTGAACGCGCTCTGCATGATGTAGGGCGCGTGCAAGTTCGGACTGATCTGGTAAATCGTCTGTGTCGTTGGGGACGACGTGGGTATCACCGGAGGGATGGTATAAGTCGGATCGGTCACGATGTAGTGTTGCTGTGTCACGCCGTTCAGCCGATCCGTATTGAGGACCAGGTCCTGGGCGAAACGGTCGTAGAACAGGCCAAAACCGCCGCGCAGTACGGTTTTTGGCGCGCTCTTTCCCCCACCGCCGATGCCCCAGGCAAAACCGAGCCGTGGCGCCCAGTCCCCATGATCGTGAATCGCGTTCTGCGTTTCAAAACGCAGCCCGCCGCTCACCGTGAAGGTGGGACGCACCTTCCAGTCATCCTGTATGTACAGTCCGGCATCCACCACAGTGACTGGCACGGTGGGCGCCGCGCCGCTGGTTGTTGCATCGATCGTAAGCTGGCTCGGAGTAAGACTGTTGTAAGCCGTGAGGCTGGGAAAGATATACGTGCCATTGAATCCAGCGCTGGACGTATTGACCTCGTGAACCGCCCGCAGACGCCCTCCGAATTTTAAGAAGTGCTTGCCTTGCGATATCGAAGTGTAATTCTGCAGTTCGTAATGATCCTCGTGATCGGTCTCGGTTCCCGAACTGGCGCCTCCACGTGTGAACTCCCCAAGCACGTTGATGCCTACAGCCGTGCTCAGCGCAGTCTGCCCGCTGATGTCGCGCAGGTATTGAAAGCGGGTCTCATTCACCGCCTTCGTTCCCAGGACCTGCGTATCGGTGATCTGCACCGTGTGTTCGGTGGACGTGGTGTCGTACCCGGCCTCCGGCAGCACCGACCCGCCGACGCCTGCGTTCTCCTGTGTGTCACGGTAATACTGGTAGCGGGCGGTGAGCGTATTGTTGGGGGTGACTTGGTAGTCGATACGCGGACTTATGTTAGTGCGGGTGCGCGGGTTGGGAACGCTCTCGCTCAGACCCAGGGCCGGAGTATCTACGACTGCGATTTCGTCGATGTTGCGCCGCTGCACGTTGAAGAAGAACGAAGCCTTCTTGTTGATCGGCCCGCCGATGTTTCCCATGTAGATCACCGAGTAGTACGGCTGGGTCGCATCGGCGTTGAGAAAAGGATTGCGTGAGTTTAATCCCGAGTTGTTCCCCTCGACTGAAAACTGCCCATGGTATTTGTCCGTGCCCGGCTTGGTGAAGATTTCGATTCGTCCATAGCCCAGCTTGTCGTATTCGGCCGAAAACGGATTCTGATTGATGCGAATCTCGCGGATCGATGACTTCGGCGGAAGCTGTCCTCCTGTAAATCCATCGATGTAAATCTGGCCGCCATTGGGACCGGCCGAAGGCCCGGCCAGCGCTTCAAGGTCAGCCTGCAATTCATCGGGATCGTCGGGAAGCGCTTCCAGATCCTTGCCGCTTAGCACGATCGCGCTCGCATTACTCGCGGGATTGACGTCGACTTGCGGGGTTTCTTCCTGGACGTTGACCTTTTCCTTCTGCACGCTGATATCGAGCGCAATGTTGAATTGCGCGACTTGGCCCGCCGCCACGTCCACGTCGTTCTGCACAAAAACGGCGAATCCCTGGGCATTCGCCGTGACCGTGTACTTGCCCGGCGCCAGATTTCCGATTTCGTAAGCGCCGCTGCGGTTGGTTGTAGCCGAATGCGTCGGTCCTCCGGATACCAGGACGGCCACCGTGGCGTTCGTAACCACTGCCCCCGAAGGGTCCGTCACCTGCCCGCGCAAGATTCCCGTCGTTGCTTGAGACTGCGCTGGTGACTGCGCCTGCGACTGCGCGGATGCGGGCGCTGCCAGCCCGACCAGCGTCGCCGGAATCAGAATTGCCAAAGCCAAATTTGTCAGAATGACGACTGATAAATACTTCAACACGCACCTTATTCTTTCCGCGCGGATCACGTTGATTGAGAACATGGATTGAGACCTGTTCACTGCTGCGCGGCTTCACCTTCCGCGCCGGGCGCTCCCAGCGACCACGGCGAAAGCAGCGAGGATGCGCTCTTGCTCTGCCCCGCCGTCAGGATCGCCTCCACTCCCGCCAGCAGCGTGATCGCCGTCACCGCGTCCGAATCTCCGCCCTCGGTCGAGACGATCATCACGGCATCGCCCTTCTGCAGGTCGGCCAGCGTGCTGTTGGGCAAGCGGCTCAACATGCGCTGCAAATCCGGAGGGCCGTTTCCATTCCCATTCCCGCCCGGCCCGCGCGCCGCTTGCGATTCCGTTCCTGGACGCGCCCCACCAGCTCCCGGCGCAACACCCTGCCCGGCCGTGCTCCCGCCTTGGCCTGGGCCGTTGGCGCCCGGTCGATCTCCGCTACTGCCGCCCGCCGTCGCTTTCAAGCGCATCGCGATGCGTTGCGCCATCTCCGCCGGCAGCTTCTTCATTTGCGAGTCGGGTGACACCTTCACCACCACCGCGCTCTTGCGGATCGCATCCTGCACCGTCATCGTATTGCTGGATACGTCTATCGACTTTACGATTCCTGCAATATTCCGAAATGAGCCGGTGACAACCTCCTCCGCGCTCACCTCGCTGCCATCGGAGTTGCGAGTCCCGCGCGCGCGCAACTGATCGCCCACTTTGATTTGATCGATGGGCGCCGGTTTCGCATCGTCGAATTTCACCGAGTCCGGCGCGTAGCGGCGCAGAATCGTATCCTTGGCAAGGTGGATGGCAATACTCCGGTTCGCGCCCATTCCACCGGATGAAATGTCGATGATGCCCGTCGCAGCGTCCACCTTCGTGACCAGCCCGCCCACCCCTCGCTTCTGCCAGTCGTCGCGGTCTTGCTGCTGCTTGGCCGCCACATCGGCCTGCTTCACCACGATCACTTCCAGCGCGGCGATGGTGCGTCCGTCCGCTGACGCCTGTCCGCGAACCCGCACGCCATCCCCGGGCTGCAAGTCTTGCGCCTGCAGAGCGGTCGCGTTCTTCAGATTCTTTTCTCCCGGCAGCACGCGCAGGATCTTTGTCGAGCCCATCAGCTTCGCTGTAACCTCGCCACCAGACGCAGCGGCGATCGTGATCGAATCCACCTGAACGCTCTTGACGGTCCCAACTGCCTTGCCGATTTGTGCGTCTTCCGCACTGCCGGCTGGTTTGCCCTGCGCGCAAACGTAGCCCGGCCCCGCCAGCATCAGAGTGACGAACGCACTGAGCAGGCACGTCGCAAGACGCGGCGCCCCCGGCGAAAGACATCGCATAGCCCCATTGATCGGCATACCTGAACTGTACTTTAGCATTGCCAAACGTACCATGTTTAGCATTTACGAAGTTTTACCCGGCATTGACGTTGCATTTACAGAACGCTGGCAACTTCAACTCCGTCGCCGCGCATCCAGTCTTACAACCGTTCTTATAAATGGTCTTGGGAAGGGCACGGCTTCACAGGTTGTGGAAGAACTCAGCTTTTGACTTTGTTTTGAAGGGGCACGGCTTCAGCCGTGCCGCCCGGAGCCCAATAGAGACGGGGGCTTCAGCCCCCGAGGGCCGGTCGCCGAGAAAACGATGCTTGCATGGATGCCCATGTCCGCTGACAAATCCGGCCCCGAAAAGCAGGCCCAGCCGGTCGCGGCAGGTCTCCTGTACCATCTGACGATTGCCTTCCCGAGTTGGGCGGGTGCGATCCTGGCTCTGTATTCTATTGTCTTGTGCAGATTCAGCGCTCTTAAGATTCGTCCGCGATAAGGCAGCACGATAAACGGAGGATGTAAGGTGAATGAGTCCCGGCAAGATAATTCCCGGCCGAGTGAAGAGGCGATGGCGGGCCCTTCATTCTGGTGGAGGCGGGTTGCCTATGCGCTGACCGCCTATACGACGATTACCGCGCTGGCCGCTCTTTCCGGAGTCGGACCGCTGATGAATGCTCAGGACGTTGCTGCCACCATCGCGGTCGATGTCAAAGTAGTGACCCTGCCCGTGACCGTTCGCGACAAACATGGCAAGATCGTCCGCGACCTCACGAAAGACGATTTCACGCTTCAGGAAGACGGCCGCCCGCAGACCATACGCTATTTTTCTCAGGAAACGAACCTCCCGCTCACGCTCGGTCTGCTGGTCGACACCAGTCGCAGTCAAACCAGCGTTCTCGACGCGGAGCGCAACGCCAGCCGCAGTTTTCTCGAGCAGATGCTCGTGCAGCCCAAGGACAAAGCATTCCTCATTCACTTCGATCGGGAAGTGGAACTGCTGCAGGACTTGACTTCATCCCGTGAAAAACTGCAATCGGCGCTCGATTTGCTCAAGACGCCATCGGATCGCGAGAGGTCGAACGATCCCAACGACTCCGATGATTCCCGCTCCGGCTCAGACTCGCATCATGCCGGCGGTACCCAGCTTTACGACGCCGTTTTTCTGGCGTCGAACGAATTGATGAAAAAGCAGCCGGGCCGAAAGGCTCTCATCATTCTCTCGGACGGCGTCGACCGCGGCAGCAAGACTTACCTGGAGAGCGCGATCGAGTCGGCCCAGCGTGCCGACACTGTTATCTACTCCATCTATTTCGCGGAGTCTCACCACGACCGTAACGAAGGCCAAAGGCAGGGCGGCGGAATGGGCCGTGGCGGCGGTTGGCCCGGAGGAGGAGGTGGCGGCTGGCCGGGTGGCGGAGGTGGATATCCGGGCGGTGGCGGGCGCGGCGGTCCCGGCGGCGGCCAACGTCATCCCGAGGAGCCGCGCACCGATGGCAAGAAGATTCTTGAGCGAATTTCCAAAGAGACGGGTGGACGTTTCTTTGAAGTCACTAAGAAGGAAACCGTCGGCGATATCTACACCAGCATTGCCGAGGAACTGCGAACCCAATACAGCATGGGCTATACACCCGATAAAGACAGCGCAGCCACCGGTTATCATCACATTCAGTTGGCGGTGAAGAACAAAGATCTGACGGTGCAAACCAGAGACGGATATTACGCCGATCGCTAACGCCAGACGATGGAGCGACGGGCGTCTCGCCCGTCCAGCCGGGCGAGGACGCCCGGCACTCCATCGGAGCAAGCCGCCGTCCAATTGACTCCGGGGGGCTTTCTGCGGTTGGATGGAAGCTGCGTGGCAACTGCGCCTCCCATTTTCGATCCGGAGTCCCGGCGGCTTAGCCGCCTCGACGCTGCCTGGCTCACGATCTGGCTCCTCTTCCTTGCCATACTGGCCGTGCTCCCTCCGCTGCTCGAATGGCACAAGCAGTTAATTCTCCTCGCCATCGGCATCGTGCAACTACTGGAGACAAAGTTGATCTCCCGCTTCCCCAAACGCGGAGTCACCTACGTCATCCTGCTTAAAATTCTGCTGGCAACTTTGCTCATCGACCACACCGGCGAAGTGGGAATCAATAGCAGTTACTATCCTATTTACTATCTGCCGGTCGTTACCGCAGCGCTCTACTGCGGCCCGTGGCTGACACTCGTCTGGACCCTGGTTGCGTCCGCCGCCTACTGTTCGTATCTCTATCCCGCGATGCAGGAATACGAATTGACGCCTGAGGCTATCGGCTACCTGGCGCTGCGCATCATGTTTTTCTTTCTCGCCGCCATGGTCGTCAACCGCTTTTCGCAGCAGAGCCGGCATCAAACCCAGTTGTACCGTGAACTCGCCGAACGCCTCGCCGAAACCAATCGCCGCCTCGAGCACGCTCAGGCCGAAGCGCGCCGCTCCGAACGCTTGGCCGCTCTCGGCCAGCTCTCTGCCGGACTGGCTCACGAAATTCGCAACCCCCTCGGAGTCATCAAGGGCTCGGCCGAAATGTTGACCCAGAAGTTGCAAGCCTCCGACGAGCTTTCCCGTGAGTTAGCCGGTTACATTTCGACCGAGGTCAACCGGCTCAGCGACCTGGTCACCGAGTTTCTCGACTTCGCTCGTCCTCTTCACGCCGAACCGCGTCCCGCCGACCTGACCGCGCTTCTCGATCGCGTGCTGCAAATTGTCGCCGGGCGTTTCGCGAGTAACCCGGTTACGGGTAAACCAGTGCGCGTCGAGCGCCACTACGCGAGCGGACTGCCGCTGGTTCCGCTCGACGAGAGCCTGTGCGAGCAAGCCTTCCTCAATCTCGTGCAGAACGCCTACGAAGCCATGCAGAATGATGTTGAAGACGGCGGCGGCACTTTGCGGGTCGAGGTTCAACCCATCACACAGAATGGTCGTGAAGGAGTGGAACTCCGCCTGGCCGATACTGGTCCCGGCGTTCCCGAGGAACTGCGTGAAGAAATTTTCAACCCGTTTGTGACCACCAAGAAAACCGGCGTGGGACTCGGCCTCTCCATCGTTTCGAAAATCGTGGACGGACATCACGGGTCAATCCATGTCGAGAACGCTCCAGGAGGCGGCGCCGTATTCACGATTTTCTTTCCGCTCGAAGAAACCGACGGGACAATAGCGAACGACGAACGACGAACGACTAACGACTAACGACCACATGCCAACCATCCTCATCATCGAAGACGAAGCCAAGATGCGCCGCCTCCTTGAACTGAACCTTGGCGACGACGGCTTCAAAACGCTCCCCGCCGGCGACGCCGAAACTGGGTTGAAGCTGCTCGCCTCCGAACCCGTTCACCTCGTCCTCACCGATCTAAAACTTCCCGGCATCAGCGGGCTCGAATTTCTGCAAATCGCCAAGCAGCAAAATCCGGCGTTGCCCATCGTGGTCATGACCGCGTTCGGCTCCGTCGAAACCGCGGTTGAGGCGATGAAAGCTGGCGCCAGCGACTACGTCCTCAAGCCGTTTTCACTCGCTGAAATGCGGATGGTGGTGCACAAGGAGCTCGATAACTCCCGCCTGCGCGAAGAGAATCGCTCGCTGCGCGAAGCCCTCGGACAGAAGTACAGTCATCCCAACATCGTCGCCATCAGCCCCAAAATGCAGGAAGTGCTGGCCACCGTCGAACGGGTTGCGCCCACCAACTCCACCGTTCTTTTGGGTGGCGAAAGCGGCGTTGGCAAAGACCTCATTGCCCGCGCCATCCACGAAAAATCGCGCCGCGCTTCCGGTCCCTTTATCAAGATCAACAGCACCGCCATCCCCGAGAATCTCCTGGAGAGCGAACTTTTCGGCTACGAAAAAGGAGCCTTCACCGGAGCTGCCAACAGCAAGCCGGGCAAATTCGAACTCGCCGACAAGGGCACGCTCTTCCTCGATGAAATCGGAGACGTGCCGGCCTCCACCCAGGTCAAACTTCTCCGCGTGCTGCAGGAGCGCGAGTTCGAACGACTGGGCGGCACGCGCACCATCAAGGTCGATGTTCGTCTAATCGCTGCCACCAATCGCGACCTGCGCGCCGCGCTCGAAGATGGAACGTTTCGCGAAGATCTCTACTACCGGCTCAACGTGGTCCCAATCGATATTCCGCCCTTGCGCGAACATAAAGAAGATATCCCTGGATTAGCGAACCTGTTCCTCGCGCGCTTCGCGAAAGATTCCGGAAGATCGGAAGCGATCGGCGGCATTTCGCCCGCCGCCATGCAGCTTCTAGCCGGTCATTATTGGCCGGGCAATGTGCGCGAACTGCAGAACGTTATCGAACGCGCCTGCGCGCTCGCCTCGAGCGGCCAATTGGAAGTCGCCGATATACAACTCGACTCGCCGCGCCATCGCAACAACGCTTCGTCCGACCGCTTCCTTCCCGACGGCATGACGCTCGATCAGTGGGAAGACGAAATGATCCGCGAAGCTCTGAAGCGTGCCGGCGGAAACAAGTCGCAGGCGGCGCGCCTGCTCGGCCTCTCGCGCAACGCGCTGCGTTATCGCCTGTCGAAGATCGGCATTGACGACAACGAAACCGAGTGAATCGGGTCATCTCGCGATCGACGACTATCCGGTGATGAGTGCGAGACGCTATCGCTGGATTCTGACTTGGACGGCGATACCCAGTCGTGAGGCGCCAAATTTAGGCTGTTTGCAAATATTACCGTGTAATAAGTACACGCATGTGTCTACTTTGCCACAAATCGCACTCGCATTATCAATGACTTAGAATGGAAAATTGGTAAAACTAATGACTGCTGGTCACTAAAAGACACCGTCCGAACCTCGTCTCTTCGCTTTTTGTATGCCCTGGGCCGTGCCCAGCCCATGTTCCACGTGGAACATTTTGTACATACAAATTATCGTCGAGCGCACCCTGATTAGCGCCTGCACCAGCCTGGCCGAAAACCACCACCCTTGGTGGAACCGGGCCACCGGAGTGCCGTTAATCGCCGGCTGTCCTCGCTGTTATGTCTCTCTTAACTTGCTAAGAAATAATGAGTTAATGGCGTTGCCTTTGGCCGCTCGACATTGGCACTCGGCCTGCATTGTTTCAGGCAGAGACTTGTCCCGAACGAGGTGGAGGTATCTATGAAGTTCAAATTAATAGCGGCCCTTCTAGGATTGATGATCGCGATTCCAGGCGTGGTCCTCGCTCAGAATGCGGACGACCAGGCGCCGGATCAAGATTCGAAACCGTCGCCGAACATCCAGGCGCCCATGCCCGGTCCCAACGGCCAGGGTTCCGTCGATCAGGATTCGATGGACCAAGATTCGATGAATCAAGGCTCGATGAATCAGGGCTCGGCGGAACCTGGCCCCAACGACACGGCCGCTGGCGACCCGAGTTATAACACTCCGGCTCCGGAGGAAAAGAACGGCGTGGCGCGCATCAGTTTGATTCATGGCGACGTCTCCACGCAACGCGGCGACTCCAAGGACTGGTCTGCGGCGGCGCTCAATGCTCCGGTGCTTGCGGGCGATCGCGTTTCTACCGGCGACAAGGCGCGCACTGAACTTCAGCTCGATTACGCCAACATGCTGCGCCTGGCTGAGCATACGCAGGCCAACATCACGCAACTCACCCACTCGCAAATTCAGATTCAGCTTGGGCACGGCATGGCGAACTATTCCGTATACAAGAACAGCGATGCGGACGCGGAGATCGATACGCCTAACGTTGCCATTCGCACCAATCGCCGCGAATCGAGTTTTCGGATTCTGGTTACTGCCGACGATCACACGGAAGTGCTGGTCCGCAGAGGCGAAGTGGAAGTTACGACTCCGCAAGGCGGCACGCGGGTGGGACAGAATCAGTTCATTACCATTCAGGGCACGGGCGCGGACGAGCAATACAAGATTGGCGAGGCTCCGGCCCGCGACGACTTTGATCAGTGGAACACCGATCGCGACAACATGATCCGCAATTCGGTATCGCGGCAGCGCACCAATGACTACTACGTCGGAACGGAAGATCTCGATGCGCATGGTACCTGGTCGGAAGTTCCGGATTACGGTCCGGTGTGGCGGCCAACGGTATCGGACCCCGACTGGGCTCCGTATCGCGATGGCCGCTGGGTGTATGAGCCTTATTGGGGATGGACCTGGGTTTCGTACGATTCCTGGGGCTGGGCGCCGTATCACTACGGGCGCTGGATGTATGTTGACGGAGGTTGGGGGTGGTGGCCTGGTCCGGCGTACGGATATCCGTACTACCGTCCGATCTGGGCGCCGGCTTATGTTTCGTTCTACGGGTGGGGCGGCGGCTTCGGATTTGGCTTCGGTTGGGGCGGCGGCTGGGGTTCGATCGGCTGGTTGCCGCTGGGACCGTGTGACCATTTTCACCCGTGGTGGGGCCGCTGGGGCGGGCGTTTTGGGGATAGGGACATTCATGGATGGAATCGGGGCGGGTTTGCTCCGCTGCACGGCGGCACGCGATTCTCAAACGTGAACCTGGCGCTGCATGACCAGCATTTCCGCGGCGGGACGACGGTCGCAGCCAACCAGTTCGGCAGAGGCCGTATGAGCGCTCAGCCGATGAGCCACGCGCAGTTCCAGAATGCGCGCCTCTCGACCGGCAGACTGCCGGTGACTCCGAGCCGCGAGAGCCTCTCGGCTAGCGGACGCCCGGCGGCTGGCTCCACGACTCGGAACGTGGCGCAGAACCAGCACTTCTTCTCGGCGCGAGGCACTACTGCAACTGGGACGCGCTCGGTGGAGCGAGGACAGTCGCAGATGTCGAACGCCAACCGGCAGGGTGGCAGGCCGGCTGGAAACGGCCGCGAAGTTTCCAGACCCGGAAATGGCAGCCCGAACGCCAGTTCCAACCATGGGTCCCAGCGCTTCAGCCAAAGCGCGGAAACGCGAGGCAATTCGAATTCGGGATCGGCGTACAGACCGGGCAACCCGGCTGGCTCAACGCCCGCTCGCGAAAGTGGAAGCAGCAACGGTGGCGGTTGGCAGAAATTTTCGCCGATGGCCCCGCGCTCATCTTCTGAGTCAATTCGTGAGTCAGGCAGGCCCGGCGAGCCAGCCGGCCGCACATCGATGGGCCGCGCAGAAGACCGCGGTTCGTACGGCTCTTCCCGCGGCTCGGGTTCAGAAGGCCGGGGCTACAGTTCACAGGGCCGTGGCTACAGTGGATCCTCGCGTCCGCCACTCAACATGAGACAGCCTATCGTCACGCCGCGCTCTTACGGCGGAGGTGCTTATGGCGGCGGCCGGCCAGCCCCGAGTTACGGCGGCGGACGCCCGGCCCCCAGCTACGGCGGTGGACGGCCGGCACCGAGCAGCCACGGCGGCGGATCGCCACACGGCGGTGGATCGTCACACGGCGGCGGCGGTGGATCCTCGCACGGCGGCGGCGGATCTTCGCATGGCGGCGGCGGTGGCGGCAGACATGGGCGGTAACACTGCGCTGAGTTCTTTCCCAGCGTAGCGACGCAACATAGCAACACTCTACCCCAGCAGTGAGACGCGCAACCACGCGTCCCACTGCTTTTTTGTCTCGTGAAGCGACGGGCGACCCCGCCCAGCAAGGCCAAAAGCGCATGGGCGGCTAACTTAGTTCGCGTTAGTGTTAGTGTGCGATCATCACTCTGAGGTGTGTCGCTGGTCACGGATGGCGGTAACGACCAGTGTTGTACTGACGATGGGGACTGCTACCGTGTGCCTTGCCATACCAGGGAAGATCCTCGAGATCCAAGAGGCGGGTCCATTGCGTTCGGCCCGCGTGCAGTTCGGCGGTATCGTGCGCCAGGTATCCCTGAACTTTGTTCCTGAGGCGGGTCTGGGCGACTATGTGATGGTCCATGTTGGTTTCGCCATAAGCCGCGTGGACGCGGAGGAAGCCGAGCGCACCTACAAGCTTCTGGAAGAGATGGGGGCTCTGGAAGCGGAATTGCCGCCAGCGGAACCGTGATTTTCGCCCGCAATGGCGGCAAAGCCTCGCCAGGTTAGCCCCGGACTATCGCGAATCCAGCGTTGCTATGGCCACAGACGGTTGCCGAACTGCGCTCGGCTGGACGGCCGGGGGCGACCGTCCCTGCGCAGGCTGTGGGTTGGCGCTGGGTTTCAGCTTATGAAGTATCTTGACGAATACCGTGACCATCGCATTGCACGGGCCTTGGCGGCTGAGATCGCCCAGCGCACAACCCAGCCCTGGGTGCTGATGGAGATCTGCGGCGGCCAAACCCATACCATCATGCGCTACGGCATTGACGAACTGCTGCCGCGCGGGATCGAAATCGTGCATGGCCCGGGATGTCCAGTCTGCGTCACTCCGCTCGAAACCGTGGACAAAGCGATCGCGCTAGCGCTGCGGCCGGACGTCATCCTGGTTTCCTATGGAGACATGCTGCGCGTGCCGGGGTCCGGTTCGGATTTGTTTCGGGCCAAGGCCCAGGGCGCGGACGTTCGGATCGCGTACTCCCCGACGGAGGCGGTGAAGATCGCGCGCGCGAATCCCGATCGCAAAGTGGTGTTTCTGGCGATTGGTTTCGAGACCACCGCTCCCGCGAATGCGATGGCCGCATGGCAAGCCCGGCGCGAAGGCCTCGCCAATTTTTCCATGCTGGTTTCGCACGTGCTGGTCCCGCCGGCGATCCGCGCCTTGATGGTTTCTCAGACCAACCGGGTACAGGGTTTCATTGCGCCGGGGCATGTTTGCACGGTTGTGGGGTGCAAGGAATATGAAGACCTGGTGCGCGATTTTCGCATACCGATTGTGGTCGGGGGATTCGAACCGGTAGATATTTTGGAAGCGGTTCTCATGCTGATCCGGCAACTTGAGGCGGGAGAGGCGCGCCTCGAAAACCAGTATGTACGATCGGTGAGCTACCAGGGAAACCTTCCGGCACAGAGGATCATGGCGGAGGTGTTTGAAGTCGCCGACCAAAAGTGGCGCGGCATCGGGCCGATCCCGCGGAGTGGTTTGCGTTTGCGCGAAGAATATGCCGCCTTTGACGCGGACCGAGTCTTTGATTTGGGTGAAATTACAGTGGACGAGCCCGCCGAGTGCATCAGCGCCCAGGTTTTGCAGGGATTGAAGAAGCCGACGGATTGTCCCGCGTTTGGCATGCGATGTACGCCGGAAAATCCATTGGGAGCGCCCATGGTATCGAGTGAAGGGGCATGCGCGGCGTACTATCACTATCGGCGGCACAAGGTTGCGAGTTAGGAGGGCGCGTGTCAACGAAAACCGACGCCGAAATAAATTTCGAACTCAGTTGCCCGGCGCCGCTCGCGGCCAAAGACACGATTCTGCTGGGGCACGGCAGCGGTGGCAAGTTGAGCGCCGAGTTGATTCGCGACATTTTCCTGCCTGCGTTCCAGAATCCGGTGTTGGCGCGTCTGGACGATCAGGCCATCGTGAATGTGAACGGCCAGCGTTTCGCCATCTCGACCGACTCCTTCGTGGTAAAGCCGCTGTTCTTTCCCGGCGGCGACATCGGTTCGCTCGCGGTGCACGGCACGGTGAACGATTTGGCGATGGGCGGCGCAACGCCGTTGTTTTTGAGCGCAGCCTTCATCATCGAAGAGGGCTTCCCGATGGACCAACTCCGGCGCGTTGTCACTTCGCTGCAGCGGGCGGCAGCGGAAGCGGGCGTGCAGGTGGTGACTGGCGATACCAAGGTCGTCGAGAAAGGTAAGGGCGACGGGTTGTTCATCAACACCACAGGAATTGGACTGGTGCCAGAAGGAGTCGAGCTTTCCGCCGACCGCGCCCGTCCGGGGGACAAGGTGCTGCTGAGCGGTTCGATCGGGGATCACGGCATCGCGATTCTGGCGCAGCGCGAAGGGCTGGAATTCGAGACTCAGATCCAGAGCGACAGCGCCGCCTTGCACACGCTGGTGGCCGCGATACTTGGCGGCAACTCGCGACATTCGCTGCATGCGCGACCCGACGCGAGGCGGCGTCTCCAGCACGCTGAACGAAATCGCGGAGCGTTCGCAGGTGGGGATCGAACTGGAGGAAAGCTCGCTTCCCATCCACGAGCAGGTTCGAGGGGCGTGCGAGTTGCTCGGGCTCGATCCTTTATATGTCGCCAACGAAGGCAAGCTGATCGCAATCGTGGCGCCCGAGGCCGCCGACGCGGTGCTGCAGGCGATGAGACGTCATCCGCTGGGAGCGGAGGCGCAGATCATCGGCACGGTAAAGAAAGAAAACGCGGGGCTGGTAACGATGCGAACGCCGTTCGGCACGACCCGCATTGTGGACATGCTGGCGGGCGATCAATTGCCGCGCATTTGCTAGCGCTGTGATCGCATGATGAATCATACGGTGGAGGAACGGGGTCCTCGCCCGTCCCTCCGGGCGGGGACGCCCGGCGCTCCACCAGCAAGATGAGGAAATATGCACGAGATGGGAATCGCGAATTCGGTGCTGGATGCGGTCAGAACCGAGATGGGCCGCCATCCGGGGACGTATCCGTGCAAAGTCGGCGTCCGGATTGGCGAAATGTCGGCCATCGATCCGGAATCGTTGCGCTTCTGTTTTGAAGCGATGATTCAAGGAACCGATCTGGCGTCGCTTGAACTGGCGATCGAGGTCTGTCCCCTCCGCTATCGTTGTCAGGTTTGCGGACGCGAGTTCGTGGTGCGCGACTACGATTCTCACTGTCCGCAATGCGCGAGCCTGGAAACCACATACATCAGCGGAGATGAGTTAGAGTTGGCTTATCTGGAGGTGGAAGAATATGGACCGAGTCCCGTTGGAGCGAAAAGTACTCAGTGAAAACGACCGCGTCGCGGCTGAGTTGCGCGCCCGCTTTCAGGAGCATGGCGTTTATTGCCTGAACCTTATCAGTTCTCCCGGTTCCGGCAAAACCAGTCTTCTGGAGCGCACTCTGGACTCGCTGCCGCGGCGCGATCGCGTGGCCGTATTGACGGGCGATATTCAGACGGAAAACGATGCGAACCGGCTGAAGCGATTTCACTTCCCGGTAAAACAAATCACGACCGGAGGCACTTGCCACCTGGACGCCCGCATGATCGAGCGGCATTTAGCGGATTGGAAACTCGAAGATCTGGATCTTCTGCTGATCGAAAACGTCGGCAACCTGGTTTGTCCCGCCAGCTATGACCTGGGTGAAGCGGCCAAGGTCGTGGTGTTGAGCGTGACCGAAGGCGAAGACAAGCCGCTGAAATATCCGTCCATATTCTTCAAGTCCGACTTGCTGGTGCTGAGCAAAATCGATCTGCTTCCCTACGTCCCATTTGACATTGACATCGCGGCGGAGAATGCACGCAAGGTGCATCCGGGAATGGAGATTGTAAAGGTCTCTTGCCTGATGGGCAACGGTCTGCACGAGTGGATGATGTGGCTGGCGGAGCGGCGCCGGGCGCATAAACAACTGGTGCAGCAGACTGCGAGCTGACGATGTATGGAAGTTCGCCGCCAGATCGAAGTTTCCGGCATTGTGCAGGGAGTTGGATTCCGGCCGTACGTCTATCGTCTTGCTACCGGCAGGCGCCTTAGAGGCACGATTCGCAATACATCCGCCGGCGTCACCATCGAAATCCAGGGGCCGGCGGAAACCGTTCAGGATTTCGTCGAGCGCCTGGCCGCCGAAGCGCCGCCCCTGGCGCGGATTACGAGCCTGGCCATCCATGAGTTACCGTGCGACGACGTGCCTTGTAATGGCGATCTGGACTTCCGCATTGTGCACAGCCACGAAGGAGAAGAAGTTCGCACGCTCATTTCGCCGGACGTTGCGATTTGTCAGGATTGCCTGCGTGAAATGTTCGACCCGAATGACCGGCGTTATCGCTATCCATTCATTAACTGCACCAACTGCGGGCCGCGCTTTACCATCATTCGGGATATTCCTTACGACCGCCCGAGCACGTCCATGGCGATGTTTCCTATGTGCCCGGCATGTCTTGCGGAGTACGAAAATCCACTGGACCGCCGCTTTCACGCTCAGCCCAATGCCTGTTGGGAGTGTGGGCCTCGGGTGGAACTTTGGGATAAGTCTGGACGGAGAATTGAATGCCGCGATCCCATTGTCGAAGCGGTCTCCGGGTTACATGCCGGGCTGGTCGTCGCGGTAAAGGGACTGGGCGGATTTCATCTGGCTGTTGATGCAACGAACTCCGCGGCAGTGGCTCTACTGCGCGCGCGAAAGCGCCGGGTGGAAAAGCCATTCGCCGTGATGGTTCCGGATTTGCGGGCTGCCGCGGAAATCTGCGAATTGGATGATGCGGCGCAGACGGTTTTGCAATCGATGCAACGGCCCATTGTTCTGCTGCCCAAAGCCCTGCTCCCGAAAAAATCGCCGCCCGTGCTTTCCGACGAGGTTGCGCCCTTTAATCGTTACCTGGGAATTTTTCTGCCCTACACGCCGCTGCATTACCTGCTGCTCGCCGAGGGCGGGTTTAAGGCTTTGGTGATGACCAGCGGCAACCTCAGCGAGGAGCCGATCGCGATCGATAATCGAGAAGCAGTCAGTCGATTGCACGGTCTCGCCGACTTCTTCCTGGTGCATAACCGCGACATTCTGCTGCGCTGCGACGATTCCGTGGTGCGAGTTGCAGGCGGCATCACGCGACAGTTGCGGCGTTCTCGTGGTTTTGTGCCGGTGCCGGTTTTCTTGAAAGACGATCAGCCTTCGGTGCTGGCCGTCGGCGGCGAACTGAAGAACACCATCTGCCTCACCAAAGGAAAGCACGCTTTCTTGAGCCAGCACGTCGGCGATTTGGAGAATGTGGAGAGTTACAGTTTTTTCCACGAAGCCATCGAGCATCTGGAGCGGATTCTCGAAATCCGGCCGGAGATCATAGCCTACGATCTTCACCCCGATTACTTCTCCACCAGATGGGCGTTGCAACAGAGCGGGGTGGAATTGGTTGGCGTGCAGCACCACCACGCACACATTGCAAGTTGCATGGCGGAGAATCACCTTGAAGGCCGAGTGATCGGCTTCGCCCTGGATGGAACTGGCTACGGCACTGACGGAAATATTTGGGGCGGGGAAGCGCTCGTCGCAGGGTATGAAGACTTCGAGCGCGCCGCTCATTTCGAGTATGTGCCTTTGCCCGGTGGAGCGGCCGCGATCCGTGAGCCATGGCGGATGGCGGTAAGTTGCCTGGCGCATCATTTCGGGCGCGAGTTTCTGAAGCTGGACATTCCGTTCGTGCGCCAACTCAATCAGGTAAAGGCTGACCTTTTGCTGCGCATGATGGAACAAGGCGTGAATTCACCGCTCACATCCAGTTGCGGGCGCCTGTTCGATGCCGTGGCCGCGCTTGCCGGAATCCGTCAAGAGGTCAATTACGAGGCCCAGGCGGCGATCGAACTGGAGATGGCGATGACTTCGTCAGACGAAGACACTGGCTATCCGATAAAGCTCGTGCCGCAATCTGCCGGAAACGACCACTGGGTCATCAGCACTCGTCCGTTGTTTGAAGCGCTGCTGGACGATCTTGGCCGAAATGTTCCGGTGGCCGCGATCAGCCGGCGTTTTCACAATGGGCTGGTTGCGGGGTTCGTTGAGCTGGCAACGTTGCTGCGAAAGAAAACCGATCTCAACCGCGTGTGCCTGAGTGGCGGGACGTTTCACAATGCCTACTTGTCCGAACGGCTCGAAGCGCGGCTGTCCGAAGCTGGATTTGAGGTGTTCGCGCAGAAAGAAGTGCCGTCCGGAGATGGCGGTTTGAGCCTGGGACAGGCGGTAGTGGCAGCGGCCATGATGCGACTCCGTATTGTGCCCGCGTGATAAGCCACACGGTGGAGGGACGGGCGTCTCGCCCGTCCAGCCGGCGGACGCCCGGCGCTCCACTAGCAAGCGTGGATCGACAGTAGTGTCCTGACCTACGTGGCCAGCGGGGATTCCATCTTCTCTTCGGTTGCCCACCAGATACCGAGTTCGGCGGGATGTTCCCGGCGTTGATACTCCACACCCAAGCGCTCCAGTTCACGCAAGACTTCTGCGATCGCCTGATCTAACGACGCTTTCACGGGCTTGCTCAAACTGCAGCCTGCCTCGTAAGAGCCGCCGGCAATTCCCACGAGTAGGACATCGGCGGGCGCGACTCCGAACAACTCGGCGCTGAGCAACGCGTCGACCAGCATGGGCGAGTGCGGATCCATGCGCACGGCGGGACGGTGGCGCATGATATCGGCCTTACGGTAGAGCAGCACCGTTCCCGCGGCTGCACCGGTATTGATGGAATCGATCAGGATGACGGCATTCCTTTCGGTGAGCTGATCGATCAAGTCAAGGGCTGGGGTCCCCAGGTCGGCGACTTCGACGCCGTCGTCGAATTGGTAGCGGGCAGCCAGAAGGCGCGCTACGTACGGCCCGACGCCGTCATCCCCCAGCAAGACGTTTCCGATCCCGCCGATCAGTATCTTCTTCATGGCACTCTTTTCACAGCACTCTCTTCACAGCACTTTCACTTTGGCAATCTGGCGGCCCGACGGATCGAAGGTGTGGCAAGCGCAGGCCATACAGGGATCGAAGGAGTGCACGGTGCGCAAGACCTCCAATGGTTCCTCCGGGCGGGCGAGCGGCGTGTGCAGCAGCGAGGCTTCGTAGGGTCCGTGAGCGCCCGAGGCGTCGCGCGGACTGGCGTTCCAGGTTGAGGGCACAACCGCCTGGTAGTTCTTGATCTTCGCGTCCTTGATCACGACCCAGTGGGACAGCGTGCCGCGCGGCGCCTCATGGGTTCCGACGCCTTCGACTTCGTGGCCATTGAACACCGGCTGGTTGTGGACCGTGTAGTCGCCCTTGGCGATGTTGTCGGTCAGCAATTGCAAGTGCTTCTGCGCCAGTTCCGCCAGCATGCAAGCGCGAATCGCGCGCGCGGCGTGGCGGCCCAGCGTGGACTGCAACATGTCCGGAGTGACGTGAATCCCGCCGACGGCGCTCGATCTTGCCGATGGCAAGATCCGCATACTTGCGCGTCAGCGGATGGCCTTGCGGCGTAACCGACCAGCACCTGCGCCAGCGGGCCGACCTGCATGGGTGCGCCATTGAAGCGCGGCGCCTTGACCCAGGAATACTTCTGCTCGCCATTCCAGCCGGTGAAGTCGGGCTCGGTTTCTCCGGCCCAGGGGTGAAGCGGCTTGCCGCCCTGATAGTAGGCGTGGGCTACATCTTCGCTGACGCCATCGCGAAACTCCTTGTCGGATGCGGTCTTGAAGGGATGCACGCCGGCGATGTTGCCGTTCATGATGTAGCCGCCGGGAAGATCGTAGGCGGTGCCCGCGCTGTCCAGCGGCAGATCGGGGACGGCAAGGTAGTTGTTCACGCCCCTGCCAATCTTGAACCACTCGGGGTACATAGCGGCGACGGCGCAGACATCGACGAAGTAGACCTGGTTGACGAACTGCACGACCTCGTCGAGCAGCACGCGGATCATCTCCAGGCGGTCCATGTTGAGGGCGCTGGAGCTGTCCAGTCGATGGCGTTGGCTACGCCTCCGACGGTCAGGTTCTGGATGTGCGGGGTCTTCGATCCGAGGATTCCAACCACCTGAAGAGCTTTGCGCTGATACTCCAGCGCCTGCACGTAATGGGTGAAGGCCAGCAGGTTCACTTCGGGAGAGAGCCGCATCGCGGGATGGCCCCAGTACCCGTTCATGAAAATCCCGAGCTGGCCGCTGGCCGCGACGGCTTTCACGCGGTCCTGCGCGGCCTTGAATTCATTGCGGGAATTGCGCGTCCAGGGCGAGAGACTCTCCGCCAATTTTGAGGTGGCTGCCGGATCGGCCTTGGGAATCTGAAGAATGTCGACCCAATCGAGCGCGGACAGTTGATAGAAGTGAACGATGTGGTCGTGCAAGGCATGCGCAATCAGAATGAGATTGCGGATGTACTGGGCGTTGAGCGGGACTTCGAGCTTCAAGGCATCTTCCACGGCGCGCACGCTGGCCATGGCGTGCACGGTGGTGCACACACCGCAGAAGCGCTGGGTGAAGAGCCATGCGTCGCGTGGATCGCGGCCGCGGAGAATCTTCTCGATGCCGCGCCACATGGTGCAGGAAGCCCATGCATTGCTGACCGCATTGTTGTCGACTTCGACATCGATGCGAAGGTGGCCTTCAATTCTGGTGATGGGGTCAATCGTGATTCGTTTCGCCATAGGGCCTGCTGTCAGTTGGAGTCTGTTGTTTCAGATTCGTTTTCGCCGAAATATCCATACTTGAAATATCCAGTCCAGCGAATGTACGGCCGGCGGAACCGGAAGTAGCTTGCCATGTCGCGCCATTCCTGGAGAGGAGCGGGAAGAATGCCAAAGCGCTTCACCACAAAAAGAAATCCCGCGATGCCCATGCAAATGAAACCAAGCGATACCAGGATTTCGATGGTGGAGGGAAAATACAGCGACTCGGGGTTGGGCCGAAAGGCCAGCGTGGTCGGGCTAAAGCGATAGATCATGCCCCCCAGCGAACTGAGGACGTAGCCCAGGAACATCAGTCTGCGTTTCGTGGTCGCGTAGTGAACGGCAAAGCATCCAGCCGCCACCGGCAGTCAACAAGCGTCTCCAGCCAGAACACGCCGGCGAAGCGATCGAAGTGGAAGGCGGTACCCAGGGCTCCGCGGAAGAGGATGTCAAGCAGGCGCAGCGCGAGCCAGCCGAAAATCAGCCACGCGGTGATGCGGGCGGCTTCGTCGAGAACCTCCATGTCCATGGCCCGCTTCCATATCAGGCAACATAACATGGTGGTTCCGGCGACGCAGCCGAACGACATGAAGCAGGCCGCGCCCAGATACAGCAAGGGCAGAAACGGTGTCTGCCACAAGGGATGGACTCGTTCTCCGGCCAGCAGCATCAATGCGCCCAGCGACGATTGGTGCATGCCGGGCAACAGGTAGGCGGCGGCAATGATCCAGGGAAAAAATTTGTGCAGCCCGCGTTCCAGCCGCTCCACTCCAGGCCGCAGGCGGGAATCGAAGTACCAGAGCCGCTCCAGCACCGGCGGAATATTTTCGACCGCCAGGGGGATCATGGCGTAGATCGACATGCAGATCGCAACCTCGGCCAGCGGCGAGTGCATGTTCCATTTCCAGGGGAAAACGATCCAATAGAAGTTCCAGGGACGGCCGGCATCGATGCCCAGCAAAAGAAGACCGCAGGCGTAAGCCAGGAAACTGGTCAGCAGGGCCATCCGCATCAGCGTATGCAGGCGCTTGCGGCGGAACACCCAGGCGGCGATTCCCACCGCGAATGCGCCCGAACCGAGTGCCGTCAGCACCATCACGTTGAACGTCTTCCAGATCCCCCAGCCAAACGCGTCGTTCATGCCGCTGACGGGACCGAGACCGGCCAGTTCGCGGTAAGCGGTTAACAGAAACGCCAGCAGAGTCATGGCCACGAGCACGAGAAAAACCCGGTTCACCACGGGGAACCCGTAGACGGGCACGGCCCGCTCCCAGCGAGTCTCATTATTATTGTCAGCGATGATGACCGGCGCGTTGCTTGTGGTTGCCGTGCTCATAGTTGCGCCCTCATAGTTGGGCCCTCAAACCGGTTTCTTTTTCACGCTCATGAGCTTCCTGCTCATGGCCTTTCAAGCTCTTGCGAATCACCTGCACCAAGCCGACATACAACAGCGCGGGCAGCGCGAAGTACTGATAAAGGCGTCTCTGCCAGCGCAGAGTTCTGGCGGGCACCGACTCCGGTCCCAGGTCAGGCAGGCCGAGTTTATCGAAGGGGACGCGAGAGAGATACAGACATTGTGTGCCGCCGTTGTCGGTTTCCCCGTACACGCGCTCCTGGTAGTAGCGGCCGGGATTATTCTGAATGCGCCGTTTGGCCTCCGACAGCAAGACGGTGCGCGGACCAAAGATCACGGCGCCGGTGGGACAAACGCTGGTGCATCCCGGCTTCAGCCCTTTCTCCAGCCGGTGGCTGCACAACTCGCACTTGGTCACGCGCGGGTTGTATCCCTGCCACTGAAAACGCGGGATGTGATAGGGACAGGTGATGGTGCAGTAGCGGCAGCCGATACATTCCTCGGCCGTCCAACTGACGATGCCGGATCTCCGGATCCTTGTGCAGAGCCTGGAAGGGACAGCCGGCAGCGCACGCGGGATCGAGACATTGCATGCACTGGCGCTTCACGAACGAGGAAGGAGAGCCGTCCTCCGGCTTGTACAGCTTGATGATGTTGCGGGTGACATCGTTCAGGTCGGAGGGCGACTGGTGCAGTCCATCGCCGCGGGTATCGGGCGGCGTGTCGTTGGCTTCGGCACAAGCTGCCACGCAGGCTTTGCAACCGATGCAGATGCTGGCGTCATAGAGCAATCCGACCGCGGCGCTGGGAACGGGAATTTCTCCGTCTCTGCGTGCAGGGTTTCGGCGCCGACGGTGATGGCCACGGCCGCCGGCACTCCGGCCTTGGCGATGTTCGAGATCAGTTCTCGCCGAGTGATGGCCACATCAGTCCTCTTTCTTATCGATTGGCTTATCGATTGGCTTTTCGCTGGACGCTTTGAGTTTTTCCGCGTGAGCGCGATCGATGTTGACTCGTTCCACGCCGGCCTCGTGGCTGCTCTGGAAACGTTGCGAGGCAACCCAGGTTGCGCCACCGACGGCCCCTGCCACCGCTCCCACCAACGCTGCCGCGCCAACCTTGATTCCTCCCGGCCGCACTGTAAATCGGCGGATAGGTATCGGGCGGAGTCGCCAGATGAATCGGAACGGTTTCGAACGTGCCCATTCGCCAAACCACGCCCTTTTCCGTGCAGCCCGCGCAGGGAACTCCGATGCCGATCGGCCACACATCGGGAATCTCATTGAAATGGCGCGTGGAACAAGCGGCATGCGTAATCGGCCCCTTGCAGCCGAGCTTGTAGAGACACCAGCCCTTGCGGTGCCCTTCGTCGCCGAACGCAGCCGCAAACCGGCCGGCGTCAAAGTGCGCGCGCCGCGGACAATTTTCGTGGATGACACGCTCGTAGGCGAACTTCGGACGGCCGGATCTCGTCCAGCTCCGGCAGCTTGCCCATGGTGACATATTCCAGAACCACGGCCACCAGGTTGTAAGGATTGGGCGGGCATCCGGGAAGGTTGATGATCGGTTTGCCGGAGATGACGGAATCCACCCCCACCGCGCCGGTGGGATTCGGATCGGCCGAGGGCACGCCGCCCCACGAGGCGCAGGAGCCGATGGCGATCACCGCGGCTGCCTGGGCGGCAACTTCTCTCACGACCTGAACCGCCGGCTTGCCGCCCAGTTCCATGTAGACGCCGTCGTCCCGAGTCGGAATCGCGCCTTCCACCACCAGCACATATTTGCCGGCGTTGTCGGCGATGGCAGAGCGCAACGCCGCTTCGGCCTGTGCGCCCGAGGCCGCCATCAGGGTCTCGTGGTAATCGAGGGAAATCACGTCGAGGATCAGGTGAGCAACATCGGGAGCCGAGGTGCGCAGCAAAGTTTCGGTGCATCCCGTGCAGTCCTGGAAATGCAGCCAGATCACCGACGGCCGCTTGGTCTTGCCGATCGCCTCCGCCACCTGCAAGACCGAGCTCTTGCTGGTAAGCGCCAAGCCCACCGGCGCGGTGGCCATCAGCATGCTGCATAACTGGAGGAAGCTTCTCCGGGAGACTCCGCTAGCCTCCAGGTGTTCGGCAATGGTTGGATGCTTGGACATTAGCGCCTTCCTGCGTACGGCATTTCCCAGTACCGGCGGGCCGGAGATACGCTCGCGAATCTGAGTTGTGTTTTATCCGTGGAGTTGCAGGGGAACAGAAAAAACAGAGAACGAACGCCGACGGTTGCGCGCTGCCAACTGCTAAGATTTAAGAATCAGTACATGAATGCGCGACACCCGGTTTCTCTTCTCTCCATCTGTCTCACTGCGGCTCCAACGTCTCTTCCGGCCGGTAGCAACCCGGGATGGAACGGTACTATCCCCCGGATTGATACTTGAGTCTGTGACTGTTGTCACTCACCAGCGTGATCACATCCCGAGAACCGCGATATCCAGTTGCTCTTGCGAAGGGGCTTTCTGGTTGCTGGGGGTGGAGCGATGGGCTCATACTTTCGAGGTTGCTGGAGGCATTCATGACGAACGGATCGATTGGAACTGGGGGAAGTCGAGATGGTGGCGCGCATTGGCCGGCAACCGTCGCTTCCCTGGCCGTGGGCGCTGCGTTCTTTGCGCTGTGGTTTTGGTTGCTGCCGTCATGGCTGGGCTTTCACGTTGACACGTCGGATGCGGCGCGATGGCGCTGGATTGCGGCCGTGCCCTCGGTGCTTGGTTTCGCCGTGGCACTGCGCTGCGTTTGGGACTTTGGATGGACAGGACACGGGACGCCGGCGCCAATTGCTCCGCCGAAGAGGCTGGTGGTGGTGGGGTTCTACCGGTACGTGAGGAACCCCATGTACCTGGGGTTCATCGCGGGATGGGTCGGGCTATGGGTGGTCTTTGGAACTGCGAACCTGGCCGCGATCGCGGTGGCGTGCGTGATTGTGCTGGGTGTGGTTTTGTTTGTGCGGTTGTACGAGGAGCCGACGCTCCGAAAAACGTTCGGCGCGGATTATGAAGAATATTGCAGGAACGTCCGCCGATGGGTACCGCGGATGCGCCCATGGAACACGTGAGACGGTTTGAGGATTAGTGGGGAAGAAACGTGGGGAAATAAAAAGAACCGCGACATTGGTTACGCTCTAGCCGCTAACTCCTGCGAGGGAGTGAGTGGCGTGGATACGTGCACCGTCGCGGTCCCTGATGTGATCTCTGCTTTCGCAGTTCCAAACCCCGGCGTCTCCTCGCAGAGCTGCCGGTTTTTTCGGGTCTGGCCGTCGAGCAGGTCGCCCCGCCCTACGCATCACCCAGCCTACTTCGGGTTGGCAACGATAATGAAGCCAAACCTTTCAGCCATCGACCGTGCAAGCTTAGCGCATCTGGCGAAGTTGTCAACGCCCCTTTTCTGTGCAACCAGCGGCGTAGCGACGGATCCGTTATCGCTCCAAATAGCCCGTCAGTCAAGGCTCTTGGGGGGAAGGGAAGGGATTCGCCGCAACGTCGATTTCGGCGTCCTGTGGAAATCTTTTCACGAGATGAACACAAAAGAACCATGGAAGGCTCTTGACGCGGTGAACCGCTTTCCCGCATGGTGTTCTCAGGGTGTTGAGAAATGACATGTGCCACCTGGTAGCCTACGTGGACGGCAGTTCCCACGGGAGTCCTGGTCCGTCTGGTATCGGGGTCATCGTCGAAGATTCTGCTGGAGGCTGTATCCGAATTGCCAAGTGGATCGGCTGGCAGGACAACAACGTGGCCGAGTACGTAGCGCTGCTGGAAGCTCTGCAATGCGCCTTGGCTCGGAGAGCGCGTTCGCTTCATGTTTACTCGGATTCCGACGTGATGGTGCGGCAAATGTGCGGCGAATATGCTTGCCGCAGTCCGAGACTGTATTCTCTGCACTGGATCTGTCGCAAACTGGCTCGGAGCCTGGAGTTCGCGATTACCCGCATTCCCCGGGAGCGCAACCTCGAGGCCAACTATCTTGCCAATAGCGTTGCCCGGGCGAGCCGGGACATTGCCGACGGTTAGCAGCCTGCGGTAAGACTCCAGACTTTCGCATCCTCGTGTCGGCGTGGCCGACAAATCGTTTCGCGATGGCGGTTCACTGTTTTGCCGCCTGAACGGCTGCGCCGTTCGCGGAGCGGTGGATGTGCCGTGGTCACAGTCCCTCATGACGTACATCACAGACTGGACGGTCATGCCACGACAAAATCGAAGGAGTCACTTCGCAAGACCACTTCGCAAAGGAGCAAGGCCATGGCCTCCACTGCCACCCCCGTCAAGCCGGAACTGCTGCGGACGCTTCCTTCCGATGCCGCGCGCCAGATTCAATGGCGATTCGCCGACCGCTACGACCTGCAGATGCTGGTGCAGTCGGCACGATCCGTGGCCCGCGGTCCGGTGGCGCGCCTGGTGGCGAGCGGCGGCCGCAATTCGCATGAGTGGACGCCAGCCAAGGCCGAGTTGCTGGAGGCGTTTCGATTCGTCCGGCATCACGGCCGTCTTCATGGATCCCGAGCAGGGTGGATTTATCGCGGGCCCGAAGAACCTGGCGCTGGCGCTGGTAGCGTTTGAACTGGCCTGGGTGGATGGCGGGGCCGCAACCGCCAGCCTGGCGGGTTGTCTGGCGTTGGCGCCGATTCACGAGCGCGGCACGCCCGAGCAGCAAACCAAGTACATGCAGTTGGCCGCGCCGCCTCAGCCGGGAGAGGATCGCAAACCCTGGCGCGGAGCATTCTGCCTGACCGAGCCCATTCCTTACGTCGGCGTGGATACCGGCATGCTCAACGGAAAAATCCGCATCGCCGAGTGGAAAGAGGGAGAAGAGCCGATTCTGCAGGTGGAAAAGCGCGGCCGCTTCATCACCAATATCGGGTTTGCCAATTTTGTGACCGCGGCGGTGGATTCGGGCGACGAGCGCATCAAGGGAAGCTGCATGGTGATCCTGGAAGAAGGCGATCCCGGCACCTTCGATCGCGGCACGCCCACGCGAAAGCTGGTGCATCAGCTTTCTTCGACCGGCGATCCGATTTTCAGCCTGCGCATTCCGGCCAGCCGCATTGTCGGCGGCTACGATGTGAAAGATGGCGTCATCGTGCCGCGCTACAACCACAGCGAAGTCATTGAAGCCGTGTTTCGCCGGACGCGCGTGACCGTGGGCATCATGACCGCGGCGAAATTGCTTTCTGCGGTCGAGCCGGTCATTCGCTATCAGCGCGGACGGTTCCGTGGCGCGGAGACGGCGACGCCCGGATCGGTGCGTTACGAACTCGGGCTGCAGGCTCGCGAAGACGCGCTGCATCGGTTGGTGGACGTGTGGGCGACCGGCGAGGCCGGCGCATCGCTGGGATTTGCGGCGGCGCGGGCCTTTGATGAACTCGATCCGCTGGAGCGCGAGGCGGACAAACTGCTGGCGGCGCAGGGAGTCACCAGCGCCAGAGCGCGCGCGAAACTGCAACGCGAAGCGTCGGAACGGGCGGCGGATCTCGTCCGCTTGCCCGGCGCGCCTGACAACGACGCCAAGCGAGCGCAACTGGAATCCGATCCGCTTCTGCGTTTCGTTTTGTTGGACTCGCTGGCCGACGTTCTTTGCCCCGCCACCAAGCTGTGGAACACCGGCTGGGGCGCGCAGATGATGCGCGAAGCGGTCAGCCTGATGGGCGGCTACGGCATCACCGAAGACTGCCCCGGCTTCCTCGGCAACAAGTGGATGGATGCGCAACTGGAAGCGACCTACGAAGGACCCGAAGCGGTGCAGCGGCGCCAACTCTCCATCACCATGACCAACCCGCTCTTCCGGGCGCAGTTCCAGGCGTGGATCAGGGAGATGCGCGGGATCGCGTCCGAGCGTCCCGGCACCGGTGCATGCGCACTGGCAACGGCCATGGGAATGTGGCTGTGGACGCTCGAGCGTTTGCAGCACTCGACCGATGCCGACGGCGGCCGTCTCTACCAGAGTGCGCGTCAGGGTGTGACGTTCCCGCTGGCCGACGCGCTCTGCTGGCTGCTCGCGGCGCGCTGCCAGATTCTCGATGCCATCGAACTGGAGCAGCGCGGCCCGAGCGACCCTGCCGTTGCGGAAGGGCTGGCCGGCCTGGTGAATTTTATGACCGACCTGTGCCACGTGCAGTCGGCGCGGGCCAGTGGCGAAGTGGCACGCATCTGCGCGGAGTTGGTGTTCGGATACAACCGTCACCCCGCGTGGGACGAAGCGGGATACCGCGGCTGCTACCAGCAGGACGAGTTGGATTCTCTTGAGGGCATCATTCCGGGCATAGGTTCCTACGGCCTCGATGTCATCGGAAACGATGGCTCGCATCCGAAAAAAGCTGGGCCCTGTGCGAAGTGCAATGGAGCCGACCAGTTTCTCTCGTTGCAAACGAAGCTCTCCACCTGCCTTACGGGCTGCCGGCTTTCGAAAGACCGGGCCGCCGAAGCGATTTCGAAGCTCATGATTCCGGAGGCGCTGGACTACCCCGCATGAGCGCCGATTCCCCAGAACCGGCTGCTGCGATCGAGCAACAAGAGATCGACCGACAAACGATCGAGCGGCAGCAGATGTCGGTCGACATCGCCTGCGTGGGCTTTGGTCCCGCGATGGGCGGCTTCCTTACTACGCTTAGCCGTAGCTTGCTGAATCCGGATGGGTCGGTGCGGCTGGAAAGTGCAACGTCCCCCGGCCTGCCTCTGCAGGTAATCTGCTACGAACGCGCCGACGGGCTGGGGTTCGGAGTCTCGGGCGCGGTCACGCGGGCGCGCGGGATACGTGGCAGTTTCCCCGGCGTGGATCTTACCGAGATTCCGATGGCGGCGGCGGTGAAGAAGGAGAAGCTTGTTTACCTGCTCGATCCCGCGCGGGCGAGCCGCCGCTCTTTCGCGTTCAAGGTTGCCGACCGCGTGTTGCGCTCGCTTGGTTTCATCTTCGGGCTGAAGCATGATGCCTTCGAGCTACCCTACACTCCGCCGTTCATGCGGAAACACGATGGCCTCGTGTTGTCGCTTGGCCAGTTCAATCAGTGGGTCAGCGATCAGGTTGCAGCGTCCGGCGTGGTGCAAATCTGGCCGGGCATGCCTGTCGCTGAACCACTGATTGAAGGAGACGCCGTTAGAGGCGTGCGGCTCGCCGATCAGGGGACCGATCTCCAAGGCCATCCCGACGCGGGTTTCACGCCGGGCATGGACCTGCGCGCCGCGCTGACGGTGGTGGGCGACGGCCCGGTCGGGGCGGTCGGACGAAAGATTGACGCGCAGATTGGAATGCCGCCGGGCCACGAGTCCCGCGAATGGGCGCTCGGCATGAAGATGGTCGTCGAACTCCGCGAAGATAGCGGGCTGGAGCCGGGCACGGTCTTGCACACCATTGGATTTCCCGAGCCGGAAATTTTCGGCTTTCTCTACGTTCATCCTGAAAGGCTGGCTTCGGTCGGCATTTTTGTTCCGTCGTGGTTCCGCAGTCCGGTGCGCACGGCCTATCGCTATTTGCAGCACTTCATGCTTCATCCTTATCTGTGGCGTTATCTCGAGGGCGGAACGCTGAAGTCGTGGGGAGCGAAATCGCTGCAGGAATCGGGCCGCCACGGCGAGCCATTTCTCGCGGGCAACGGCTATGCCCGCATCGGCGAAGGGTCGGGAAGCACGAACGTGCTGGCGGGATCGGGAGTGGATGAAGCCTGGACCACAGGCGTGCAACTGGCGGAAGCGGTCATCGAACTCGCGGAGCACAAGCGCGCGTTCACTCGCGAAAATCTTGAAGCGACCTACGTGCGCCGCCGCCGGGAGAGCTGGGTCGATGACGAGTCGAAGATCGCGGCCGACTCGCGCAATGGATTCCAGAAGGGCGTCGTCACAGGAATGATCGGCATGGCCGTCGCGGGCTTGACTGGCGGGCGTGTTACGCCAGCCGCGCGTACATCGATCCCGCCAGTTGCCGTCGCTTGAAGAAGCTTACGGATCGCGGATTTCGCCGGCCGAGCTGAAGCAGATGCAGGAGGAATGCGCCGCCAAGGGCACTTCGCTGCACGACCGGATCATGGACCGCTGTGGCTGGCCGCAGATTCCGATGGATGGCAAGCTGCTCATCTCGCACCAGGATGCTCTGCTCATGGGCGGAAGCGTGCAGGCGCCGCCGGGCTATGCCAATCACGTGATCTTTCGCCGTCCCGAACTCTGCCGCGCCTGTGAGACCAAGTTGTGCGTGGAGATGTGCTCGGGGCAGGCCATCACCCGCGGGGAAGACGCAGTGCCCGCCTTTGATCGCGAGAAGTGTGTTTACTGTGGCGCGTGCCTGTGGAATTGCCAGGCCGACGGTGACGGTACGCAGGGAAACATCGAATTTAACGCCGGCGCGGGAGGACTGCACTCGGCGCTGAACTGATCGCAGGTGGAGCGACGGGCGTCTCGCCCGTTCCGCCGGGCGGGTACGCCCGGCTCTCCATTGGCAAGCTCGGATCGTTGCACGAAGATCGTTGCACGAAGAACGTGGATTGCTGAATTGACAGGACTCGAATGACAAACGGATTTCATATTGTGGTGTGCGGCAGCGTCGTGCCCGACCCGCTGCAAACTCTGGAGCCGGTCCAGACTCCAACCGGTCCCGCGCTGAAGAACGAAATGATGCTTCCCGCCGTGCTGGATCCCTGGGCGGCTCATGCTCTGTATGAAGCCGCCAACCTGGCATCCAAAGTTGCGGGCAGCAAGGTCTGGCTGGTGAGCGTGGGACCAAAAGCAAAACTCCAGCAGGTAATGATGACGATTGCCCAGAGAGTGAGTTTTGAACTGGTTCCGGTCGATTCCAGCGCCAGCGGTTTTGCCGATGCGCACTCGACGGCCGCGCTCCTGGCGGAAACCATCCAGAGCATCGCCGGACTCGATCGCTCGCGTTTGCTCCTGTTCGGCGGTTGGGAATCGGCTTCGCGAGGCGCGGGCACCACCATGCAGTTAGTCGGAGAGCGGCTTGAGATTCTCGACCAGTTCCAAGGCGTTGACCAACTCAGTGTTCAAGACGACGGCTCGTTCGAAGTTCTAGAACGGATCGAGGGTGGGCGTCATCAAGTTTCGGTGTGCCCGGGTCCGCCGGCGTTGTTCGGGTGGGCGACCGGAAATCTGCCGGAGCCGCGCAACAATCCTCAGATTGGAATGGCAAATATGCGCACAGTGATGCCCGCACTGCAGCGGGCGAAGTCCGTGCCGCTGCCGGCTGGTGGATTGCACTTCCTGAGTGCGAGCCCGCCGAAGCAACAGCGCCAGACGCGCGTGGTCAAAGACCTGTCGGCCGAGCAGGTCGCACAAGAGATTGCGGAATGGATTGGCAAGTAGAGCCGCGGCTGCTTGCTGGTGGAGAGCCGGGCGTCCCCGCCCGGCTGGACGGGCGAGACGCCCGTCGCTCCACCGTATGAGTTATTGCTAATGAGGAGATCAAGACTCTGATGTCACAAAGCATTTTATTTCTGGCGCACGTTTCGGAAGCTGGCAACACGCTCCCCAAAATATCGTATGAAGTTCTGGGCGCTGCTTTGAAGTTGACGAAGCAGCTCGGCGCAAGCCTGACCATCGGTCTAATCGGCGGGGACGTGTCTGCGGCGGCGGAAACCATTGCCTCTGCTGGAGCCGATCGAATTCTTGCGGTCTCAGGCCCTGACTTTGCGACTGCGCGCTACGCGAGTGATGCGGCCGCGGCGGAAGCGCTCTGCCGGTCAGCGAGAGCCGACCTGATTCTCGCGCCCGCAACTTCACGTTTCATGCGGGTTCTGCCGGGAGTGGCGCATCGTCTGAACGGATGTGTGGACACGCATGTCACCTCGCTCGAAACCGTCAGCGGCGAACTGTGCGCAACGCGGTGGCACTATCGCCAGCGCATCGAAGCAGTCATTCGTCGCGACGCGCGGCCCTGGATTGTGTTGCTCGAGTCCGGCTGCGAAGCGGCATGGACCGGGGCGCCCGCCGCGGCCAAGGTCGAACAGATTCCGGTGACACTCCCGAAAGCCGCCACCAGAACGGTCGTCAGCGGCATCCGCGCTCCGAAGAGCGACGCGCAAACCATCCGGCCCGACGCCGACTTGCTGTTTGTCGCGGGCGCGGGCTGGACCAAGAAGCAGGCCGACGGAAAGACCCATGTCGATCAAGCGGAAACGCTGATTCTCGGCTTCCTTCGTGCCTCGGGCGCATCGCTCGGCGGCAGCAAATCGCTGGTCGATCAAACCGGAGAGAGTCAGGCGGTGCTGGGCTTCATGACCCATCTGAACCAGGTCGGCCAGACCGGATCGACGCCGCGTCATCCCAAGGGTTTGTCGATGTGTTGCCATGGCGAGGAGCCCCATGTCGTGGGCTGGCGCTTCATCAACGAGCGCCGCGCCGTGAATCTCGACCCGAACTGCGGATGGGCGCGAGGGAAAGCAGACGTGCTTTACGTAGCCGATGCGTTTGAAGTGGTGGCGAAATTGAACGCTCTGCTCGCTCAGAAAAGCCGAACCAGCCCCGAAGCATTGCCTGAGGGGGCCTGACCTGCGCAACCTGCGCGCATCGTGGATGAACCGCGATGAATCGCTTATGGAATCAATTTCGCGCGCAACCGACTGTTCTCAACATGGCGTACAGTGCATAGCCATTCGACATCACCATTCGAAAAGATGAATTAGAAAAAGGATTGCCGTTGCCCCCAGGGGCAGCAGCAGCCCAGCACGCAGACTTCCCGTGGCATGCGAGATCACTCCCACCATCCACGGAATGACCGCCGGTCCTACCGTCGCCAGGGAAAACATGACTGTGCCGATGTTTCGAGCGGCAAGGCCAAAACGCTGCGAAAGTCGCGCTACAGTGACCGGATAAAACGTTGCGAAACTCAGTCCCGTAATCAGCGCCCCGCCAATCACTCCCGGCAGTGCCGGAGCCCACAGCATCAGCGCAATGCCCGCCGCTCCCGCGGCACAACCCGCGCGCAAAACGCGGCGCTCCGGAACGTGACGCAGGAATGCAGTTCCCAAAGCCCGGCCAAGCGTCAGCGCCGACCAGAAGAACGCCGGCATCATGGATGCCATCGCCGCCCCACGCGATCCGAGCCGCGAAACATAAGAGCCGATCCATCCTCCCACCGCCGTTTCCGCGCCCGGATACAGAAAGAACACGGCGGCGAAAAGCCAAAGCGCCGGACTCTTCGCCATCTCGCGCCATGAAGACGAAGCCGACGATTCCGCGGACTTCTCCGCCGCGGGAAAAGGCAGATTGCGCATGGCGAACGCCAGCAACACAAGGAACAACGCCACCGAGCCGAAAAAGACGGGCAGCAGTTTGTGTGCCACCGTCGCTGTCCATGCCACCATCAGCGAACAAAACACCGCGCCCACGCCCCAGAAAAAATTCAGCAGGCTCACCGCGCCGGCGCGCGAAGTCGGCCCCGATCCCGTACCGATTTCCGCAATCAGCAAATTGTCAGACGGGACAATCAACCCCAGTCCCAAACCATAAGTCGCGACCGAGGCCAGCCCCAGCCAGAACGATCCCATGTAGAGAGTGGCTACTCCGCACGCCATCAACAGCAGCCCCAGCAGAAATGCCGGACGGAATCCCCACCGCGCCAGCAGAAAACCCGAGAGTTGTACGCCCACCAGCGACGCCAGAAATTGCACCAGGAACAGGTTGCCGGCCTGACTGTCATTCATAGCCCAGCGCGCGATCAGAATCGGCAGCATTGGACCCAGCAGCGTGGTGAGAATGCCGGTAGGCAAAAAAGCAATCTGGCCGGCCAGGACCAGTTTCCGGTTCGATGACGACTGGGAAAGCTCGGCTTGAGGGCTAGCCATGCGAAAGAAGATGTCCCAACCTTGTGTCAGGAACATTCAGCATAACGCAATCACCGCAGCTTAAAACTAGCGGGAAAAGAAAATCGCACGCTGGTGCAGCCCAAAACAACAACCGGCGGCCAACCCGAAGCCCTGCCAGTGGTAAACTATAATTCCGCAGCGCCGGAGAGGTGGCCGAGAGGCTGAAGGCGGCGGTTTGCTAAACCGTTATACGGGCTAACACCTGTATCGAGGGTTCGAATCCCTCCCTCTCCGCCATTTCTTCTATGCCTTAAAGCCTAAAGGGCTTATCAAGAGACGGGAAAAAGCTACATCGATAATTACTGATTTTCTCGACTTTCGGAGTGCTAGACAGACGAGGAAATCAGAAATGGCAAGAAAGCTACAGCAAGAGCTACAGAAAGTCTCCGTATACATCCGCATCCGTCTCACCGACGGTTCCCAACCTTACTGTCCTGCGATCTGGGAGTCCAAGAAGCGGCCCGTCCCCACTGGTGTCTCGTGCGTGTGAACAGTCGCGACGAACGTGCCGTCGGGGGGTGGACCTCGCTATATTATATGCGGCAGGTTCGACAAACGGCGGTCTTACGGTCCGATGGGCTCAAACCAGGCCACTGCACCCTTGGCGATCTCCGGCAGATCGAAGTGCGTGCTCCCGTTTTCGAGACGACCCGTGATCGTGGTCTCCTCGCCGAGAAATGGCAAAAAGCGCCCCCGCGCCTTGCCGGGCACAATGATCTCGGCGTGCTTCTCGGGAGTCTGTACAGCGTTTTCCTTGGCACGCAGGCCCAGGAAGTTGGCAAAAAACACGTGCGCTTCGCCGTCCACGGACGCGATCTGCGCCGCAACCATCGGCGATGCCTTTACTCGAATTTCGCCCCCACCCAAACTGTCCAGAAAAAGCTTTTCACTATTCGGCGAGCAATCGTCGAAGTGACTTTCCGCCAGCGCGATGTAGCGGGCTCCCGGTGAATCCGCGACGTGGATTAAGTTGGTCTCCCCCTGTAATCCTTCGCTCAAGGCGCCGGTGGCGACAAGCTTGCCAATGCTCCCGGAATACTTTCGCAAGGCAGCCGTCTCCTCTCTGGAGAGGATGCGAACATCCGGCAAAATCAAATTCTTCCCGCGGAACGAAGCGAGCGTCCTTGGCGTCACGATCTGATACTCGCGATGACTCTGCATCAGGAGCAAGAGTGTGCCCTGGTACGAATGAAGAAACTCGTTCGTGAAATAGTTGCGCGTAGCTGGGGAGAAGTAGACGCCAACTGGATCAATCGCCGTCCGTGGACGATAGAACGTCTTCTCGTGGGCTGCAATCCATGCGAACACCCGCTTCCGCGTGGCCAGGTCGTTCGAGCCCGACATCACATGCGTCGCGGCATCCCACACATTCGCTCCCGCCATGACCTCCGACATGAATAGATTCTGCATCGCCTCCGGGGCGCGGACCTTGGGATCGCCATCCCACGAGTAATTCAAGATCCAGGTTGCCTTGCCCTCGGCGAACGCGCGGAACGTCTGCATGCCGATCTGGTAACGGAACCAGTCGAGCGGCGTTCGCGATGCCGCCATATGATCGCCGCCGCCGAATTCATACTCGTGCGCAATCGCATCGTTCACGGCGTACAAGCTATATACATCCGCGCCCACGCGCACCGCTTCTTCCTCGATGCCCGGGTAAATCTCCGGAATCGTTTTGATCTGCGGATTCACGGCCTTTGCTGTCTGGTCGATCTCCCGCATGAAGTCGGTCAGCGATTGGATTCGAAAATCGACCCAGCGGCGAAAATTCGGGTCCGAAAAATCGCCCAACTTCAATTCGCGCCGCGCGTCCAGTCCGGTCTGCTTACGGAAAGCCGCCACGGTCGCATCATCGAAGCTCGCCCAGCTGTCCTCCCAGCCATCGAAGTGCGTCATCCAGTAGGGGATGTCGACGTAGATGCCGTCAATCCCAGTCGCGGCGATCTGCCGCACTCGCTCCATATAAATCTTGCGCCACTCCGGCGCGTAAGGGCTGATCCACACATCCTCATCGCCTTTTGCGATCCAGAAGGCATCACCGCCGCCAAACACCGCGGGTTCTCCCGTGATCTTGCGCTGCAACCACTCCGGATGGTCCTTGACCACCGAATGCGGCGACTGGCCGGCGTTTGCCGTGATACACTCCAACCCCGCGATGTAAACAAACGCGTGGTTTCCCGCTTTGTGCGCGCGCTCGGCCACGGCGCGAATCGCGGCGAGTTTCTCCTCCGGATGCAAGAAGCTCTCGTAGCGGCCGGGAATGTCGTTGTCCACCTCGATGCCGAACGCGTTGCTATCCTGCGCATTCCGTACGATCCGGCCGGCGTTGTTGGCCTGCAGTCCGTACGCCGCAATGCGCACAAAATGCGTCCAATTCTGCTCCGGTGAATCGGGAGCAGCTGCCAGCATTACGGCGAACAGCATCAGAAAGAAGATGGCTAGACAGCTTTTTCGTTTCATGCCCGGTCCTCGTTATGAGTTAGGTGATTGCAACGTCCGTTCACGGCTACGCACGATTCCGCCATCCTGGTGCTGCTGACCATGCGTGCTAGGAACCAGTTGTTGGCACGCCACCCGTTTCGTCGTTCTCGCCGAGACCGGCCGTCGGGCGCAGCGTCAAACTGCCATCCGTATTCAGACCTTGCCGGCAAGCCCAACGCACCGGATATCGTTGTCCCTTGACTTCGATTTCCGCTCTGAGTCTCAGTCCCTTCCAGTTCGTTCCCTTGGGCAACGGGAACTTCGCCTGACGGACTTTTCCAGGAAGAGGGTAGCCGGCGTCAAGGCTCCCTTCCGCGATCACCTTTCCATCCTCGCTGCTCACGGAGACACGCAACACGCCGGGAACGCAAGCAATCCCGTCGTTCGCAAAGCCAATAATCAAGCCCGGATAGCCTGCTTCCTCATAGCTCCATACCCACGAGGGCCGAACCCGGTAGCCAATCTTGCGGGCCAGTCCGTCAATCGCGCCGGGAAACTGGTGGTAGTAGTTGAGGATTCGATCGGCCTGGATGTGGTGCCAATTCCATAGCGAGAAATAGCAAGCGCCCACATCCTGCACGTGGTGGATGACGTTGTCGGTATAGGTCACGCCCTCATCCATTCTCAGGTTTTGCGGCAACCCATCCGACATCCCGACTTCCACCGTAACTCCCGTCCAAGGCGGGCGGTTGCTCAGTTCTTCGATCTGCTCGTTTTCAATGAAGATCGTATCCGTCCGCAGCCAGTTGAAACTTCGGACGGTGCGTTCGAGCAGTTCAGAATTGCCCACCTTGCTGAAGTCCGGCTGCGTGTTCGTGGCCAGCGGCGTTTTCCTCCAGCGCTCTGCCTGATGCTGGAACATACTCACGAAGGTTTTCTCCGCAGTGACGGAGTCGGGAAAGGGGTTCGACTCCAGCGGCCAGGTATGTCCCTCGCCCCAGAATCCGTACATGAACGTGTCTACGTACTCCACGTCGGGATGGCCATCGTAGGCGTCCGCCAGCAGATCCACTAGTTCCCGAAATGCAGACTGGAATGCGGGATCGTCATAGCGAGGCTCATATCGCGCACGACCCTTCCATTCGCCCAGCTTTACCATCGGGATCTTCTGCACCAGGAAATCAGGAAGGGTGGGACCGGGGATGTCGGGATTACTGATCATTACGCGGAACCCGACCCGCTTCCGATACATCCGGGCCAGATCGAAGGTCAGCTTCCAGTGCTCGCACAGGTCGAGTTTTCCGGGCCGCTGCTGCATGTCTTTCCAGTTCACGCGGATATAGAGCTTCGTCCCCAGCGGCAACTTGACCAGGTTTTCGATGGACTGAGCCAGCGTCTCCCCCTCCTTCTTCGCTGGCCCCACCTCATCGCAGACGTAAGTGATGAGACCCATTCCATAGTTGGGTACGATCTCCTTGGAGGGGGTCAGGGCCATAACCACATTCCAACTGGGATAATCGTCGGCGGAAAAAGGTCCCTGATAGAGCCGGTCAGACACCGGTGGTCCGGAACCGAAGTCGTACTTATCGAAGTTGTGAGTGGGAACATGTCCCAGAAGCGATTCGCTCCCAAGTCCTGCCGCTACTGCGATAGCACCGCCAGCTTTGAGGAATGATCTTCGTTGCATACTCAGCCTACCACTCTTCATCAGTCGAAATGCTTTCGGTGCTTGCGAAGATTACTGTGGGTGGTTGGTAATGTCGAACACCAGCCCGGTGTTGCTCAGGCTAAGCGGCAAGACGTAGCTGTCATAGATTGGATTGCCGGCAGCGTCCAAAGCACGAAACTGAAAATTCAAAGCCTTCGTGCCGCCCAAGGCCGCGGTGTCGAAGCTCGCGGCCTGAACACCGGGATCGAGGACGTCGAGCGCGGCATTCGCGGCAACTTCCGTCCAGTTCCAATCTGTGCCTGTGCCCGCATAGCGCCACAAATGGGCCGTGCCGTCGTCGGTTTCGAACATGAATTCCGCGCCAACTGCAATGCCGCCGCCGCTGTACCCGGTCTTCGAATTTTGATCGGTGTCGAGAAATATCTGCCAATTCGCCGCGCTCGCGCCGCCCCAACGAATCGAGGTGCGCCCCCGCATCCGAGCGCCCTGGTCATCGAATGAATCCGGCCATGCGCTGGCAAACGGGGCCTGCACGCCCTGCTGTTCCACTGCCGCAGCTTCCGCTTTCCAGTATTGCGGCGGCCTCGCATACGGATTACCTGTTTCCTGCGTCAAGTAAACCCAACCGGCGTTGCGCTGCTTGGCCAGTGCCAACGCAGTCTGGAGTTGGTCCGCGCCCATGCCATAGACGATGTGCCAGAAGCGGTCGGGTGGGTACTTATGCACCCACGCATAATCGACATAGTAGCTTTTGATAAGCCGCCAGACCCTGGTCTTCCCAGTTCATCAGTATGTTGGTGATCCCCATCCAGCAGTCGCTTGGACTGTAAGTTCCCGGATTGAGCACGGTGATCCGCGCGCCCGCCTTCTCGCGCACGTAGTTTGTTAGTGCCTCGTAGTACAAAAACTGGGTGGAAAGAAATGGATTGCTGGCGTTGCAATCGGTGGGCGCCTCATCGAAGAAGATGCCATCGACCAGATAGTTGCGGTACACCGCATCGATCTTTCGCCGGACAATCTGCGGATCTCGCGCGCCGTAGCCTGTGTATGTATATCCGATCACGAAGATGCCCTGCTTGCGGGTGGCGCGGATCGCCCGGTCTACGCTCGCGTAGTAACCCTCATCGTCGCCGTTGTCGAGGTTGACGATCATGATGCCGATGGCCTTGGCCCCCGGCGCCGCCCACCCTATCCATTGTGCCGACCCCGGGTCCTGGTAGGACGGCACGCCGAGCCGCGTTTGGCCTGCGGCCATCACTGCCATGAATACGACGATGAGCCATCCGTTGAGCCTTACGCCGCGCTGCACGCTTGTCATGGCTAAACCTCGGTCAATGTGTGAATCGAAACGCTTAGGCAAGTTCTGATTAAAGCCCTGGGATACTCCATGCACCCCTGTGTACCCTATGGTCGGTGCCTTTTGCCGGATACTTAATTTAGAGTTTCCTTAGAACTCGAACCTCAACCCAAACTGGAAGTACCGGGGCGTTTCCCCTCCCGCGTCACCTGAAATTGCCCCGAAAGCGGAATCGACCACACCCGCAGCCGGCACACCCGAAGCCGGCTGCCCAAAGCGAGGGTGATTGAAGAAGTTGAATATCTCCGCTCGCACGTCCAGCTTCATGCCCTCCTTGGGCACAAACGACTTGTAAAGATTCAGATCCACGTTGTGGATGCCGTCGACGCGCAGACCGGAAAAATAGCGCGGAGCATTGCCCGGATTCTGGTCGCCAGGGTCGGCAAAGCAGTTAGAGTTAAAGAAAGGCGCTGGCAGTGGTTGCCCACCGCCGATCGCGGCGCTGTTGTTTTGCCAGTTCAGGGCCACGTCATTCATGCTGAGCCCAGTCCTGAGTTGGGGGCACACGACGTTGGGACGCTGGCCGCCATTCGCCAGCCGCGCTGTGGCCATACCGATCGCCATGGGTTGGCCCGATTGTTCCGTGATCATGGTCGCGATCGACCAGCCTCCGACGACGGCGTCGAGCGCACGATTCATATCGCCGCCAATCCATTGCTTGCGGCCAACCGGCATGTCAACGATGAGGGCAGCCGCCAGACGCTGCGGCGTGTCGTTGGCACTGATGCTGTGCTCCAAATACAGGCGGTCCAGTTGTTGCACCGTGCCATTAGCGAGCGCGCCCACCCAATTGTTCCTGCCCGCCGAGGAATCGTCAGTCGACTTCGACACCGTGTAGCTGCCATCGAAACTGATGTGATGCGTAGTACGCTTCTGGAAACGAATCTGGATCGCGTTGTACCAGGAACTGGCTTCCTCCAACAGCAGGCCTTCGAAGTCTCCGGCGAATTGCGGGTAGGAATTGAGCAGATTTCCCAACGGGAGGGTCGGCTGGCCGTAGTTCGAATCGGGCTCGTTGAAGCATGGCGCAGAGGGAGAGGGAGTACAAGGTGTGCTGAACATGGTGTAGAACGGGTTGGCCACATACGTATTTAGAAATTGGCTCACGCAACTGTCTGCCTGGCAGGTCGAATCAGTGGGAGTTACCGCAGCTGAAATCTTTGCCAGCAGCGCCGACGGGATGAAATCCCGGTTGTTCGTGCCGGCCCACGGCAGATGGGTGCTCCGGTTTGCGGAGTAGTCCACACCGAGCACGATTTGGCTGGGCAGCTCCCGCTGGATTCCAAGATTCCACTGGTAAATGTTGGCGTCGCGTGCCGCAGTCGTGCCCAGATCGTTATTGTTGACGTACCCCCAATTCGCCAGACTGCCGTACTCCTTATTCTGCGGGCCGGTAAATCCGCCTGGAAACGGATTTTCCAGAGTCGCGGATTGAGTTGCAAAATTGTCGTTTGTGAAGAACATGGTAGCGGTCTTGCGGAAGGCGGTGCCGGGATACTGGAAGTTCGTGGCCGGGCTCATTCCGAAATACACGCCCGCACCGCCGCGCACCACCGTCTTCGAATCGAGTTGATAGGCGAAACCCAGCCGGGGTCCAATGTCTTTGCGGTACGTCGGAACACTCCTGGTGCCGGAGGTGGGGAACACGGTAGTGCCGAGCAACTCCTCAGAAGCAGGGAAACTCACGTTGTACGGCTGCAGCGCCGCCTGGGCACTGCTCAGATCGAGATTGACGCCAGTATCGGCGGTGAAATCGCTGAATTCGACCCGGTTGTGGCGCTCGTTGTAGGGCGTGCTCCACTGGTAGCGTATGCCGAGATTGAGTGTGAACTTCGAGTTCACTTTCCAGTCATCCTGGAAATAGAACCCCGTCTCCGCCGACCGGTTGGCCACCGAGGGATAGACCTGAAGGTAAGTGGAGGCGTTTATATTGTCGGCGTAGCCAAAAAGAAGGCTGGCGAACGGATTGCCTGTTGAATTCCCAAGTGCATCAGTGTCGCTGTTCGGAGTCGGCGACGTGACGAAATCCGTAAAGGTGAAAAGGCCAGTCGGATTCGGCGGCTGAAAGAAGTTGTTGTAGAAAAGTCTCTGCTCCCCGCCGAACTTGATCAGGTGTGAGCCCTTCGAAATCACCAACTGCGACGAATAACTGTACAAGGTGTGGGCAAAGGTGGTGTTGATGCAGCACTGGTCGAAAAGATCGGTCCACGGCGAAGACCCCGCCATGTCGAACGTTGGCATCTGATCGATTCCGTTGGCCTGCTGGAACACGGCCGGCAATCCCTGGACGCCGCTCGGCAAGGAAGCATTGAAGCTGGAGATCGAGGGAATACCGGATGTCGCTTTTTCGTGTACCCGGTCAACCGCCACATGGTTGGTCCAGACAATCCGCGGGTTGACGGTCCAGGAATATTCGAACGAACCGTTTTGCGCCGTTGTCGGACCGCTCGCGATTCCGTCATTATCAAAGCCGTCTCCCAGAGTCTCTGCCGTGGTGTAATTGCTCCAGCCCCGGCTGTAGCGGCCGTTAACGCGATGCTTGTCATTGATCTGGTGGTCCACCTTGATGTCGAACTGGTAATCCGGTGAAGTCGCGGTGGTGCTGAAATTGTAGTTATCGAATTCTCCCGGGAGGTTGGGTTTCGGATAGAGATTGGCGACGGCCTGGCCGATGGGGTCAATTTCGGTCTGAGGTATGACATTGGCCGTATTGTTGTACGTAACCTGCTGCCTGCATTGACCGGTCGCTGGCAGGGTACAGGCCACCGTCGGCAGTGTCGGGTCGTAAATGGGATTCGCCGCCGCCGAGAAGTCGCCGGTTCGCTCCGCCAAGGTTGGCACGGACGCGAGATAGCTGGACGAAGAGATGCTGCGGACTTTCTCATAATCGGCGAAGAAAAAGGTTCGGTTCTTCCGGATCGGGCCGCCGATGGAAAAACCACCCTGGTCACGCTTGGAGTCTGGTTTGGGGTTGGGCACGGGATTGCCCACAAAGTACTTGGGATTAAAAAAATCGCGGGCGTCCATCTGCGGACGCTGCAGGAAATACCAGCCGCTGCCATGGAAAGAATTTGTCCCGCTCTTCATGACCATGTTTACGACCGTGCCACCGTTATTGCCGAACTCCGCCGAGAAGCTGTTGTTCTGGACTTTCACTTCCTGCATGCTCTCGACCAAGGGCTCGTAGTAAACGTTGGAGTTTCCTCCCTCGCCCTGTTCCGGCGCGCTAATCAAGGCCCCATCCATCCGCACCTCGGCGGTCGCGTTGCGCTGCCCGTTGGAAACGAAGTTGGTCCCCGAAGGATAGTTATCCGTCGTGCCCGACCCTGCCACCTCGGTCACGCCCGCCGATAAGAACATCATGCCGAAGAAGCTGCGGTTGATCAGAGGGAGTTCTTTCACGTACTCGCTGGTGATGTCCGTGCCCAGCGTCGCGTTGTCCGTGTCCAGCAGCGGCGGCGCAGCCGTAACGCTGATCGTCGTCGATGTGCCTGCTATGTCCAGCCTGAAGTTCAGCGATGACTCCTGATCGACCGCCAGAACCACGCCGGTCCGCTCCGCCGGACGAAAGCCGGAGGCCTCGACCGTGACGGCATACGTGGAAGGGCGCAAATCGGTGAAGAAATACGAGCCCTTGTCGTCGGTATGCGCGGAACTGGAAATATTCGTGCCGACGTCCCGGATGGTCACCGTCGCATGGGCGACAACCGCTCCCGTCGCATCGGAAACAGTACCGCGCAACTGCGCCCGGTACGATCCCTGGCCCCAAACGGACAGAGCCGAACCCAGGATAGTGACAAAGGAAAACAAAATGGTGGAGAGCAACTGAAGGCGAACCGGCAAACACTCAACTCCTGGCACTCGCATGGACAGCCTCCGGCAAAGATCCAAGCACGCAATATTTCGTATACTTGCGTTTGATAACTTTTACTTTCGTTTATACTGCTCTGTCAAGTGCTGCCAAGCGCGGACTTGCCTAATGCGAAGGCGATGAATGGGAAGCCCAACACCGTCGTGACGGATTGCCCCGCGGTTGCACAGGGGCCAAACGGATATCTGCGAAGCGTTATCCGGCGAAATCGCAGCGGCGAGGCTGTCGGCAGTTACGCCGTCTGCTCCGCGCACCCCGCAGTGGTCGATGCTGCCGTTCAGCAGGCGATCGAAGACGGCAACTGTCTTCATGTTGAATCGACGTCCAGCCAGGTTAACCAGTTCGGCGGATACACGGGCATGAGGCCGCAGCAATTCGCGGATTCAATTCGCGTCGCTGCCGCCTCAGCGGGATTGCCAGCAGGCCGCGTTCTGCTCGGAGCTGACCACCTCGGTCCCTTTGCTTGGCGCAGTGAACCGTCGGTTGCAGCAATGGCGAAGGCCTGCGACTTGGCGCGTCTTTGCGTTCATGCGGGATACCAGAAGATTCACTTGGACGCAAGCATGCCATGTGGTGACGACGCCAAGAGTCTCGATGAGAAGGCTGTCGCGGAACGGGCTGCTAACTTGTGCCGAGCGGCGGAAGAGGCTTACGAGGAGCTGCCGATTGGTTCGCCGAGGCCGCTTTACGTCATTGGAACGGAGGTCCCTCCTCCGGGCGGAGAACTGGCCGAGGGAGAAGGTCCAGCCCCGACGAACGTGGAAGATGTTCATCGCACTTTGGACATTTTTCGCTCCGCGTTCCGAGCGCATGGTTTGTTCGCCGCGTGGGAGAACGTGGTCGGGTTGGTGGTTCAACCTGCCGTGGAATTCGGGGACACCAAGGTTTTCGACTATGATCGCCAGAAAGCGCATTCGCTGTCGGCGGGATTGCCGGCAAGTCCTGCGCTTGTCTATGAGGCCCATTCCACCGATTACCAGTCCCCCGCCGCTCTAGCAGAGATGGTGGAAGACCATTTCGCAATTTTGAAGGTCGGTCCCTGGCTTACGTTCGCTTATCGGGAAGCGATTTTTGCGCTGAGCGGCATAGAACGCGAGATGCTTGGCCATAAGCGCGAGGTGAGATCGTCGCAGGTGCGGGAGGCGCTGGAGTTCGAGATGCTGCGCAACCCGGCGTACTGGCGTTCGTACTACCGCGGCGACGACGACGAATTGCGCCTCTCGCGTGCCTTCAGTTTCAGCGACCGCTGTCGTTATTACTGGCCCCAACCTTCCGTACAAGCGGAAGTAGAGCGCCTGCTGCACAATCTCGGCCGCTTTTCATGCCCGCTGACCCTGCTGAGCCAATATCTCCCGATCGAGTACGAGGCGATTCGCCAGGGCGCACTGGAGAATGATGCTGCGGCTGTCATCGGCCACCACATTCGACGTGTTCTTCGATTTTATGGTGTGGCCTGCGGATCTCCGGCTACATCTGGAGGTTGGAACTTCAGAGCCACGAAGCGTCCGAGTTCGGCGTCTCCGGCCTTGTAGTCCACACCCATGCCGCCGCCACCAAGCTTCTCGACGATGCTTCTCTCCGCCAACTTGAGCGTTCAGGTCTGACTCGCGAATGTGCAGCATAATGGACCCGCAGATAATCCGCGAGGTTTATCGAGATTTCTCGTGTCCTCGCCGCTTCCTTCAGCGGCGAACATGCATGCTCCAGGGTGTACTTCACTTGGTGGACATTTCCGACCGAAACCTGCGCAACTCGGGCAATCGCTGTTCTCGAATTGACCTTTTCAGCTCCTGTCAATTTTGACAAACCCTTGAGTCGGCCGCCTGCCTGCCGATTCAGCACTGCCTTATCTTTGCAGTGCGATTCCGGATCGAGTGCGAGCTCGATCCGAATAAAATCGTTTAACCCTTGAGCTCGGCGATGTTTTCGAATCAGCTCTTCGAGTGCACAGCAAACCGGCCCAAAATGTTCTACCAGTTCCGGACTGTACCTAGTTTCCAGTGTTACTGGGCGAATGGGTTTGAGCGCACCCGGCGCCATTCTTGTCGATCTGGATAGAAATCTGCGGGTCGTGCGATCCCGGCGTGGGCGCCATGAGCAATTGCTCGAAGAGACTACGGAAGCGGGGCCAATCGACATCCATCTGAGCATGCACCTTCTGGAGATCCAGTTCCGGCTTGACCTGATCCGTCCAGATCTCGGTGTCTCCGTAGCTAATTCCCTTGTCGAGGCTGACGTCCATGTAGACGTAGAACTCGCGCGTGATCAGCGTGGGATCGAGCCAGGCCGCGGCAGCCAGTTCGTCCCAGAGGTAACCGGCGTCGAGGCGCTGGTAGCAGGCAAAGTAGCGGGCCGCCGGACTCGAAGACTTAGCGACGGCATCGTGAATCTCCCTGGTCATGTGCGTCTGTATGGAAACGTCCACCGTCGTGACGGTTATCTTCGGCCAGTGGGCGCGGAGAGTAATGCTGGAAGCCTCGGGATCAAACCAGAGATTGAACTCGTGATGTGGGTCGCCGGCGAACTCCGGGTCGGTCGTTTGGGGATTGATCGAGCCACCCATAATGACCAGTTCCTTGGCGGTTTCGGCAAAGAGTGGATCGCGAAGAATGGCCTGGGCAATGTTCGTCATTGGCCCGGCGGCATAAATGGCGACCTGGTGCGGATGCTCGTGCACGGCGCGGACGAGGAAATCCGCAGCGGAACCTTCTGCGGCTTTGGTCGTGGGATTGCCCTCGGGGAGAGAGGGAGGAACACCGGTGGCAGGATGCTCGGCAGGAGGAGCATCCCAGGCGCCATGGTAAACGATCTTGCCGTAGAGCTTCTCCCAGTTCGCGGTCCACTGCTGCGTGCGCAACAGAGGTTGACGTGCGCCCACATAGACAGGAATATCGGTACGGCCGATGAGCTCAAGCATGCGAAGCGTGTGGGCAACCTCTTCGTCGCGCCAGCCGTCGCCGGTGACGATTGTGATTCCCAGAACCTTGACATCTGGAGTCTGCAGAAAGACCAACATGGAATTCATGTTGGTGCCGCCCGGACCCAGACCGTCCTGGTCAATTACCACATAACGCGTGTTCCCGGCGGCATGGGCCGCCGACGCAAGCAAAAGTGCGGCTACCAGCGGATAGAAGAATCGTCTGCGCAAGTCGAATTGAAAATGCAAGCCTGCCACTTTGGTGCTCCCTTCGTGTTTCGCAACCTCAGCGTTCGGTAAGAAACCAATGCGACTGAGGTGAGGTCCTGCCGCATTGGACACGGGCGAACGAATCCGCGCTCTGCCGGGGACGGAACCAGAAGAGCGCAACCGGCATCACGCGAACAGAATCATCCCCCGTACTCCAGCCGGGAGATGAGCAGATCGAAGAAACGAGGCACATCGACGGCTTTCGCAACTTTGCAGTTGGGCCGGAATTTCTCCACCGGCGGTTCCGGACCGGCATTCTGCATGGGAGCGGAAAGCCGGCTATGTTCGGGCTTGAAGCCGACGCTTTCACCGGCGGTAAACGTACCGGCGGTCTCGATTTCCACATGGTAGTCTTCAAAGGTAAGAATAGCGGGATCGAGTAAGGCGCTGACCGCGAGTGGATCATTGAGTACGGGCCAGTCGCGGTAACCTTTCTTGCGGTAGGTTTCAACCAACGAACGGGCAATGCGCGCAGCCGCACGGCTGACGCGTTTGGTGTTGGCTTCGAGCCGGCGCAGACGTTCCTCGGTGAGAACCACCTTCTCGGTCACGTCGAGACCGACCATCATGATGGGAATCCCGGAATCGAAGACTATGGCCGCGGCCTCGGGATCGACATAGAAATTGAACTCAGCCGACGGGGTCTCATTCCCTCTGGAGAGAGATCCGCCCATGAGCACAATTTGAGGAACCATCTTCGCCAGTTCGGGCGCGGCGCGCAGTGCCAGCGCAATGTTGGTCAGCGGACCGATCGGCACAAGAGTGATTTCGCCGGGATGTTGACGGACGAGCCGCACGATCAGATCGGCAGCATTCTCCTCAACGGGTTTGGTGACTGGGGCCGGAAATTCCACGCCGCCCAAGCCGTTTTCGCCGTGGGCATAGCTGGCGGTGACGAGCTTGCGAACCAGAGGGCTCGCCGCGCCGCCTGCCACGGGCACATCATTTCGCCCGCAGATTTCCCGCAATCGCAGGGCGTTCGGAAGTGTCAGTTCGAGGGGGACGTTGCCTGCCACAGCGGTGATGGCTTCAACCTTCAGCTCCGGGGACCCCAAAGCGAGCATGAGGGCGAATGCGTCATCTACGCCAGGGTCGGTGTCGATAATGATGCGGCGGGGTTTAGTTGGCGATTCCGGGGTCGCCGCCCAGAGTGGAGTGCGGTTCCACAGTCCGGCGGCCGTAACTGCCGCGCCGCAACCAAAAGCAAATTGCCGGCGGTTCAGCATGATACTCACACTTCCTCCTTTCAAAGGAAGTGTGCCGCGCCGGAAGAGCGCGGCACACACTGGTTACGGCAAGGTCAGAAGATCAGCTTGAGTGCAAACTGAATCAGGCGCGGATTGTTGACCGTGGAGCCAATCTGGCCAAAGCCCGACGAGTCCGTATAGTTGCCGGGAAGCGCAAATTGCGGATGGTTGAAAACATTGAACGTCTCGGTGCGGAACTGCAGGCTCGGTCCCTTCTCGGTCGTCCTGAAGGTCTTGAACAGCGAGACGTTGAAGTTGATGAAGTCTGGCCCGTAGAGAGGCGTGCGGGACGCATTGCCCATCACGCCGGCCGCCGGGTCGGAGAAGCACGAGGTATCGAAGAACTCGGTTACGGTGTGGTGGCTGAGCTTGCCGTTGCACGTCTGATCTGCCCGGTTGCCGAAGCCCGTCGTTCCCGAGAAGTTGGTTCCTGCGATGACCCCGAAGGGGAATCCCGAAGCCATGTGGGAGATGACGTTGAGCTGCCAGCTGCCAATGATCTGCTCGCTCCATCCCTTGGCGGATCCTCCCCAACGCTTTCCGTGGCCAAAGGGCAGCTGGTAGAGAGCGCTGGCGGAGAAGTTGTGGGTCTGATCGGTAGTGGAGAGGCCTTTGTTAACGTGCGGGCTAAGCGGCGTGCCCGACGAATCGGCGACGGCGATCGGGAAATAGGCGATGCCGGCCACACTGCTCACGTCGTCGTAAAGCCCATTGTCGGTGCCCTTGCTGTAGGTGTAGGAAAGCAAGAAATAGAGGCCCGAGTGCACGGTCTTTTCCGCTTTGATCTGCAGCGAATCGTAGCGCGCCATGCCACGATCGAGAATGCCGTTGACCATGCTGAGGGTCGGATAGGGGGAAAGGGCCGAGGGATTAGCCTGGGTGTTGGGCGGCGGAGTATTGAGGTTCCAGTCATCGGTCTGCTGGTGACTGCTCCGCATGCCCGCGTAACCGACTGTCAACACAATGGCGCTCGGCAGGTCGCGCTGGACGTTGATGTTGAACTGCTGGACGCGGCCCGGCTGAAAGTTTTTCGGCTGGCTGTATAGCATGCCGGTCAGGTTCGCCGCCGTAGTGGCAGTCTGCTGTTGGGGCACCGGGAAACCTCCGGCCAGGGTCGGGGTTCCGGCCAGGGTCATGTTGTCGGTATAGACCTGGTAGGAGTTGAAGGCGGGCGGATTGAGCCCCGGACCGCGCGCGCCCAGGTTCCAGCCGGCATCGTGCATGATCGCATAGCCACCGCGAATGGCATTCTTCGACGAGAACGGCGAATAAGAGAAGCTGAGGCGCGGTTCGAATGCCCATTTATAAGCCTGAACACCGGTGGCTGCGTCGGTGTTGATACCGGGCACGTGCAAAATGCCCGTAGCCATATCGAAGTTCGACTGCCGGTTGTGCGCTTCCTTCAGCGGCGTGGTGAAGTTATAGGCCATGCCGAGCTGAACGCTCAGGTTCTTGCTCAGCGTCCAGGTGTCCTGGACGTAGGGGCGAAACTCTTTCCAGCGCCGGCCGGTGATGGTTCCTGCGAAGGCGTCGTCGTGCTCGACCGAGTAAGGCAGGCCGATCAGGAAGCTGGCGAGGGAGTCGCCGGTGCCGGGCACTAACGCGCCATCGGAAACGGCCGAGGTCCAGGCATCGGTGAAGACCATCTGACCCATGGGCCAGGCATCGCCCATGATGTTCATCTGCATGAAGCGCATGCTGCCACCCATGGAAAGGGCGTGAGCACCATGAATCCATTCGAAATCGTCGGCAAAATGGTAGATTTGCGATCCGCCCTGGAAGGGCGAAAAGCCGCGGTCACCCAGGGCCCAGTACCCGTCAGAGAGGACGGTACTCATTAGTCCGCTGGAGAAATAAGTGCCAAGATTGGCGTTGGGAATCCCGAGCTTGGTACTCCAGTCGGTGCCGTCGCCGTAAGAGCGGATATGGTTAAAGATTCGGTTGTAGCCGACGGTAACCTGGTTGATCTTGGAGGTGGAGAAACTGTGAGTCTCGGAGAGGGCCAGGTTGCGGCCGTGATCGTTGAGGTTCTGGTTGCTTCCCCAACCGCCGGGCTGGGTTCCAAAACCGGGAAGCCCCGACGGGTCAAAGACCGAGGCCTGATCGCGGCTGAAGCGCGCGAAGATACGGTCGCGGTCGCGGAAGGTGTGATCGATGCGGAAGTCGAACTCGTTGTCGTGGAAGGTACGGTTGGGAACGCTGAGGTAGTCTCCATAGAGCGAGGCCGGCTCGCCGGAGAGCTGCGGAAAGTAGCCCAGCATTGTCTGCGCGATAGAGCTGAGGTACCTGGAGGGAATCTTGTTCGGTGTGCCATCGTCGCCGACAAACTGCGGTCTGCCGGGCAAGAAGGGGTTGTAAATCACCGGCTCGAAAGAGTCGGTGAAATCTCCATTGATTTCCTTCGGCGTGGGAATCTGCGCGACGGTGGGCATGCCCTGAATGTTGCGCGTCCCTTGATAGTCAAAGAAAAAGAAGGTCTTGTTGTGAATGATGGGACCGCCGATTGAACCGCCGAACTGGTTCTGAATGTACTTCGGGTTGGTGGTTGCAAAGTAATTCCGTGAGTTCAGAGCCGTGTTGCGAAGAAAATCAAAGAGCGTACCGTGGAACTGGTTACTGCCGGACTTGCTCGTCAACAACACCGTCGGGCCTGCGCGGGAGCCGTATCTGGCCGAGTAATTGTAAGTAAGAACATTGAATTCGTTAAGGGCGTCAATCGAAGGCAATACGGCGATGCCGCCGGCGGTCAGCTCGTTATTGTCCACGTCATCGTAGAGCCAGTCGGTGCGGTTTTCACGCGAGCCGCCGACCGAGAGCGAATAGGAACCGCGAATGGCAACTTCCGACGAACTGGTGTTGGCGTTGGTAAAGAAGTCGCCGGGCTGGACTCCGGCTGTCGTGCCCGGAGTCAGCAAGGCAAGCTGGACGAAGTCGCGGCCATTGAGGGGCAACTCGGCGACCTCCTGTGAGTTGATGACTTGGCTGAGAGTCGCATCCGTAGTCTCGATCTGCGCTTCGGTCTGGCCTATGACGTCAACGGTCTGCACCTCGGAGGCCGGAGAGAGGGTCAGACTGACCGTGGAAGAGCCCTGGGTTTCGAGCGGGATCCCCGTGCGCTTTTGTTCCTGGAAGCCCTGATACAGCACGTCGATCGTATAGTGACCGACGGGGAGGAGGGCAGCCACAAAGTGGCCGGAATTGTCGGTTTGCAGTTTTCTTGTGGCGCCGGTGCCCTCCTCAGTGAGAGTCACCGTTGCGCCCGAAATGGCCAAACCAGTGGTGTCGGTGATGAAGCCGGAGATGGTGCCCGTCGCCTGCGCATGAGCCGCTGAGCCGAAGCCGAACGCCAGGACGAAACCGATTATAAGAAGCGAAACCTTCCATTTCATCGCATGCCCCCTCATGAGCAAGGCCGAATTTGAAACGTTTTATTCTATTTTGTCAAGTGAAATATTGGCCGCTGTCGTTAGCGCATGATACGTTCGCTTTGCAGGCGGTTAGCGGTTAAGGAGAGGGCCAGGCTGAGCATGCTCTTACACGAAGGTCGCGATGGACAGGCGTTGAAGGTGCAGGAAGTGATTTTGCGGGCGCTGACTCAAAAGACTTATCCCGGTGGCAACCGGTGGCCGCGTCGTGCGCTGTCAGGGAATGCAATTCCTGGAGGCCGCCGGTTCGACCTTCGATTCAAACGTAAGTTGGTCTTGGACGTCATCAGACTTGCTTTGTATAGGGCGGCTGTTGGGCAGTTGTGATGGAATGCTGCTCCAGGAAACACTCTACTTCGTCCCCGGTAGGCATCGAAGGTTGAGCTCCGGGCCGCGTGACCGAAATCGCAGCGACCGCAGAAGCAAAAACGGCACTCCGTGCAACCGTGGAACCGCGCATCAACCCCACTGCAAATCCCGCATTGAATGCGTCCCCGGCGGCGGTCGTGTCCACAGCGTTCACAGAAAACGCGGGGACCCGCTCTTTCGCAAGAGTCCCTTGGGCAATGAGGCAACCGCGCGATCCCAACTTCAACAAGACGTTCTTGACACCACAAGCCAGCAGGCGATCTGCCGCGGCATTGTGGCCTCGGTCACCATTCTCAAGGTTGATTTTAAGCAGCTCTTGGGTTTCAGTTTCGTTCGGCGTAATCCAGGTGACCCTGCGAAGCAGGGCCCCGGAAAGCTCGCGCGCCGGCGCTGGGTCGAGCATGAGCGGGATGTCGTGCTGCTCGGCGAATTGCGCCAGGTAGTCAACTGTTTCTAAGGGAATCTCAAGCTGCGCCAGAAGAAATCCGGCGCGTTCCAGAATCGTCGCCGCTTTTTCCAGCAATTTCGGCGTGAGCTGGCCGTTGGCGCCGGGCACGACCACGATGTTGTTCTCACCTCGCCGTCCGGTCGTGATCAGCGCGACGCCAGATGCCCCTTCTACCGTGTTCACATAAGTTGTATCCACGCCGGCGTCTTCCAGACCATTGCGCAACTGCTTTCCAAAGGCGTCGTTTCCGACGTTTCCTACCATGGAAACGGGGTACCCGAGTTTCGCTGCTGCGACGGCCTGGTTTGCGCCCTTTCCGCCGTAAAAGGTGTTAAAGGTATTGCCAATGATCGTCTCCCCAACCTGGGGAATACGATCAGCTCCCACTACTAAGTCGAGATTGATGCTGCCGACGACAACGATAGGCTTCTGCATAACGATTCGATTTCGACTACTTCACCATGGGCGCGATCGCGATCGATCCCAGCCCTAACAGAAAAAAGATGAACATGGCGGGAATCAGTTTGCGGGAGGCCGGCGGAGCGCTGGCAAATTCTTTCCAGATGAAGACGCCCCAGACCGCCGATACCATCGTCGCACCTTGGCCGATGGCGTATGAGACCGCCGGACCGATTATTTGTGCGTGGGATGCAACGAAGTTGAACACCGTTCCCGTACACCAGATGAGTCCACCTATGACACCCCAGAAGTGCCACGCCGGTTTCGCCTCGAAGTATTGAGACATGTTGACGGGGGCAGCGCCAGTGAGAGGCTTTTTCATGAACAGGTAGTTCAGCGGGATTGCGCAAAGGACGACTCCCAAAGCGAAGAACAAGGCTACGGAGTAGGGGCCCAGGGAACGCTCCCCGGTGACAGCCTTGGTCACGAGCGGATAAAAAATGCCCATGAGCACGCCGCAAGCAACGCTGAGCCAGATTCCACGCACACTGACCGAACGTCGCTCGCTTTCTCTGCGGCGATACGCGAGTGCATCAAAAACAATCGCCAGCACCACGAGCGCCATGCCCCCGAAGAGCAGTCCGGGATGGCCTTTGGGAGAGATTGCGTAATTCAAAAGAACGCCCACGACCAATGCCAAGCCGATTCCAATCGGGAAGGCGACAGCCAGGCCAGCGATGTCGATGGCTGCCACTAAAAGGAGGTTGGCCACATTGAAGACAGCGCCGCCGGCAATGGCGAACAGCATATGCCGCGAGTCCGCCTGGCTGATATTGCTGAGAAAAGACAGATCGCCTCCACCCCAGTTCCCCAGGGTGAAACCCCAAACGAGGCTGCCCAGAACAATGCCGACCACGTAGTCCCAGTAAAAAAGCTGGAAGGCATATCCCGGAGTGAGTTTCATGGTGTTCGCCCACGATCCCCAGCACAGCATACTGGCGATCATGAAGACGAGGGCTGCAGAATAAGCTTCGGGCTGGTACATGGTGAGTTTTGCGTTCCTCCTAGTTGGTGATCGCTCCTAACTGCCAGGGTAAAGGGCAGAGCACCCTGAACCGCGCTGCATCTAGAACGACGACGTAAGTGCCAACTGAATGATTCTCCCGTCGCGCGAGTCTTCCACCTGACCAAATGGAATGTTGGTGTTGGGATCGAAAGGACATGTCAGGATAACCGCATTCCACTGGGTATGGTTGAATGTTTTGAAGAAATCGCCACGAAACTCCAGATTCAATCGCTTAATCCGCATGATCGGAGCTTCTCCCTTAGAATATTTTGAAACGTTTCACACTGTCGAAAATTGAGACATTACTCCCACCAGTTTGCACTTGTCAATACCTCAATTGAAACGGAAATCGGAAACAACAGCTTGCTTGGAAAATCCTCAGACCGGTTGCTTCTTGCGCACCAGGCGGTTGCGTCCGCGGACTTTGATTGTTGGCCCGATCCTTTCCGGAACAGCGGCATGAGGCGGTCCAACAGAATTGCGCGTCTTCAGTTCGGTCGGAAGAAGGACCTTTTTGGGCGCGGACCGCAACCCGTCGACCCTTTGCAGCAGAAGACGGGCGGCGGTGGCGCCCAACTGATATCCCGGTTGGTAAACCGATGTCAGCGAAGGATCTGTTAACTTGGTGAACTCAAGACTATCAAAACCGGCGATCGACAAGTCTTCCGGACATCGCAGTCTGAGTTCCCGAGCCGCCTGCAGTACACCAAAAGCCATGAGATCGTTGCAGGCAAAAATAGCAGTCGGGCGCGGGAGCATCCGAAGAAGCCGAAAAGCTGCCTGGTAGCCACTCTCTGTATCGAAGCGCGCTTCCTGTACAAACTCCGGCTCAATCTCTATATGGGCTTCGTCTAACGCGCGCGTAAAACCCTTTAAGCGCTCTGTTGCGTTAGTCAACTTGAGCGGCCCAGTGATCACAGCCAAACGTTTGTGCCCCATCTGAATCAAATGGCGCGTTGCCAGATAGGCGCCTTCGGCATTGGCCACCAGGACAGCGTCACCCTTCCACCCATCCGGGACCCGGTCAATGCAAACCACCGGTACCGAGGCCGACGCGTAGGCTCGGAGGTGGCCCACGATGTCCGCACCCGCCGCCGGAATGATCAGAAGGCCAGCAATGTGATAGGAGCGCAACTCGCGAACGTACGACGCCTCCTTGGCAGGATCGTTGTCAGCATTGCAGAGGATCACGCGGAAGGAGCGCTTATAGGCCACGTCCTCGACGCCCCGAACCACGCCCGGGAAGAATGGGTTTGTAATATCCGGAATTACCATTCCGAGCATGTTGGTTCGGTTTTTCCGGAGTCCCTGCGCTAAGGCACTCGGCTGATAGCCCATGCTGCGAATCGCGTCGAGCACACGCTCGCGCAGCTTCGGCCGAACGATCGCGGTTTCGTTGATTACATGCGACACTGTGCCGATCGAGACTTGGGCACGCTCAGCGATTTGCCGCATTGTCACTTGTGCTGTCATGGCTTGCCGCGTTGAAGCACGGGCGAGTTGTAGTGCTCCGCGCTATAGACCGCAGCCGACTAGATCATTGCTAGTCTACTACGCAACGGAACCCGACTACCCCGGAGCCGTCCATGCTGGGGCGATCCTGCCGACGACAAGCAGCCAGTGTACAAACCAAACGGCGCCGACTAGGGACAAATGTCCAATGATGATCGGAGCTGGGATTCTTGAGCCAGTTGCCCGAACCGAGCAAATTCAATGTCGCAGCCCGCTTCTGACCCACGCGACTTGAGAGCTTTTGCATCGCGAGAACTGCATCTTATGAAGTCATCTTGGTGTAGCACCGCTGCGTGACCGCCACGTTAGAGTGTCGCAGGATTGATTGAATCACTGAATCACTCTCTCCCAATCGATTCCGTTTCGACACCAGCCCGCGCCGGAAGCCGTGCCGCCTTTTCCACTGGATGCCCGCCTTCTTCAGGAGGTGGGATTGCCACATGCTCGTCGATGAGCCGCCAGACGCGCAGCCCAGTTGGGGTGCAACTGGCGCTGGAGCTTTTGAGCGCTCCGTATTCGAGAGAAGCACAGGCTGGAGAAAAGGCACAGGCCGAGAACGAAAAGCAGGAATACATTCTGAAGAAAGTGATGGTTCGCTGGAATCCATTCCACACCAATCCTCCACGGTGCATCAACGAGCGGCAACTGCGGGGAAAGCGTTCGCGGTCATCGACAAAGGACTTGAGATTACGGATAATGCGGTGAAGCGGTAGAGCCCTGTTAAACATGGACTATTCTTCTATCCCCTCGATCGGTGACGGGCGGCCTGCGATTGCTGAGATTTATCGTAACTGCGACAACCTGCTTGCTGTCGGCTGGAAAAGAGTGGAAGTCACTGCGCAAACCACAGTCGAGGGTGAAGATTTGCCGATTTATGCTTACTTCAACTCCGACCGGGTTGACTATGTTCTGATCGGTGGAATCCACGGCCGCGAACCGGCGGGAGCGATCGCGAACTCGCGCTACGCTGGGAAGCTGCGCCGACTTGGCCAGGACCGGAAGATTCTGCTGCTGCCGTTACTGAATCCATGGGGCTATTTTCACCACATCCGCTATGGGCCGAACGGCCAAAGCGTTTCCGACAGCGACCACTTGCTGGGCCGCCTTCCCGCCGCGGCCTCCCCGGAAGCTGCCGCGATCACCTCATTTGTCCTGAACGCCATTACCATCAACCCCGGCGCCGCGGTGCTCGACCTTCATGAAGATCCGGTCTATGAAGCGCCGGATTATCACTTGGAAGGTTGGGGTTCCTATCTTTATATCTCCGGCGAAAACTGTTTGAGCCACCCCATCGCGAAGCGTGTCGTCAGTTGTTTGAAAAACAGTTCACTACCACTCATCACGGACGGCACCACCCGGTTTGGAGAACAGCTCGCCGACGGAATCATCGTCAACACCGCAGACGGCTCTATTGACGAACTGCTGTACAAGCTGTGCGCGTGTTGTCCGGTGATCACGGCGGAAAATATCTTGCATTCGGAGAATGCGCCGCCATTGCCGGAGCGCGTCGCGACTTACTTAAAAGTCTTAGACGCCTTCTTTGACGCATCAGAATAAGTTCTGGAGTCCATGCATGTGTACGACCATTGTTGTGGGCAAGAACCGCAGCGCCACCGGTTCTGTGCTGGTGGCTCATAGTGAAGAGCTGGGGCGGAATTCCGCGCACAAGGTTGAAGTCAGCCCACGCCGCCGGGCCGCTGCCGGAGAGCAGTACCCGCTGTATTCCGGAGGCGGGTTGCAGCAACCGGAAGAACTGCCACGCTATGTCGCCACAAAAATCTTCGCTAAGCATCATTATCCGGGCGAGCATACGGCAGGGGTCAATGAATACGGGGTCACGGTCGCCAACAACATGGCCCTGATGCGTGGAATCCCGGAAGCGCGAGCGTACGACGTCGTTCCCGGTGGCGTTATCTGGACGGAATTTGTGCAACTGGCGCTGGAGCGCGCAACCTCAGCCCGCGAAGGCGCCGCCCTGATTGGCGAGCTGTGCAGCGCCCACGGCCTGAGCTGCGATTCCGGCACCATGCTGGCCGTCGCCGATTACGACGACGCGTGGTGGGTCGAACTGGCGCGCGGCGGCCAATGGGTTGCCAAAAGAGTCGGTCCCGACGAAATCGTGATGCGCGCCAACTCTTATCGCATCGGCGCAGTCGATTTCGACGATCCGGACAACTTCATGTACTCGGCCACCCTGATGGAGTATGCCCGCAAACAAGGCTGGCATACGGACGGCGCTTTCGATTTTGCCGCTATCTACGGGGATCCCGCGAACCAGAGCGACGCCTACAATTGTGACCGTCATGCCGTGCTCGAAAGCCGCTACTCGAGTCTCGGCAAAGTGAGTGTCTGCGACCTCATGCGGTTTATGCGCGACATTTTTGAAGGCGCGCCGCAATTCAAGGTGGGAGAAAACGGCTCCCCCTTTCGTACCGGGGTGCGGACCATCGCCCGCATGAACACCGAGGCCAGCGTTATCGTGGAACCGCGCCGCACTTTCCCGCCACATGTCGGCAACCGGATGTGGTGCGGCATGTCGACTTCGCTGACCGGTGTTTACGTCCCATTTCACCTGGGAATCGGCGCAGTGGAGCCGCATTTTGCATATGCCTCCGCTTCCTATGATCCGGCTTCGGCCTACTGGCTATTCACCGAACTGGCGAAGCTCGCCGATTACGGCTACAGCAAGTGCATCGAGACGATTACAGCCACTTGGCAGAAGTTTGAAGCCGAAACATTTTCGACCGTGCCGGCGGTCGAAGCGCGCGCCGCGGCTCTCGAGTACTCCGCCGCATGCGCACTGCTTACCGAATACGACCAGCAGCGGGCGGCGGCTGCCATCCTCCAGGTGCAGCAGCTTTTGCCCGAAGTGAAAACGAAGGTATTTTACGAATCCTGAAGGACTGAACCTGGCGCAGTCGAATTGCTATTCATCTTAGGAGCCGAACGGCGAGGGACCCATGCAGACTTTTCGTCAGCGGTTTTTTGATTTCATGAGCAACATTAACCCCTTGGTCATCGTGTTCCTGATGTGTGCCGCATTCTCCATTCTGACTTACATTATTCCGGGTGGCGAGTTCGAACGCCATAGCGTCATGGTCATGGGACGCGCGCGGGAAATCGTGGTGCCGGGGTCTTTCCATCGCATCCCATCCTGTCCGCAGGGCTTCCTGCAGTTGTGGACCGTATTCATGCGGGGAGCCGTGGAAGGCGCGGAACGTTCCTTTGTCATCATGCTGTCCGCGGGTGCACTGACCGCCATCATTGCAACCGGAGCCATCAATGCCGCGATCCGCGCGCTGATCGGCAAAGCGGGGCGGGAAGGAATCGCTTTCATCCCCGTCATCGTATTTGCCATCGGACTTTGTGGCGCAACCTTCGGAATGTACGAAGAAGCGGTCCCGTTCATCCTCATCCTTGCGCCGCTGATGCTGGCCATGGGTCTCGATTCGATGGTGGGCGTTTTTATCCTCTATTGGAGCATTGCCGTCGGCTTCGCCTGCGGCATCACCAATCCCTACAACGTAGCCATCGGGCAAGCGATTGCCAACGTGCCGCTGTATAGTGGCGCGTGGTTCCGGGTCATCAGTTTTGTGGTGTTCATGTCCATCACCAGCATCGCGATCATGCGCTATGCCTATCGCGTCCGCAAAGACCCCACCCGGTCGCTGTCTCACGAAGAGGACGTTGAGAACCGCGCCCGGCTGCACACGGATTCCACCAACGCCGAAGACTATGCGATGAACACTCGCCGCGCCCTGGTACTTATCCTGCTGGTCCTCGCCTTCGCTATTCTCATGTACGGCCTGATGGCGCACGGCTGGGGGTTCCGCGAAATCGGCTCGCTCTTTCTCTGGATGGGGATCGTCATCCCGGTGGTGGGTGGAATGCCGGTGACAACGATGATTGAAAAGAACATCGACGGGATGAAGAGTGTCGTCATCGCTGTGGTCATGATGAGTGCGGCGCAAATCCTTTATTTCATTCTTAGCGACGCTCGGATACTGGACACGATGTTGAATTACCTCGCTGGCTATCTGGGCAAAGTGCCGGAAGTCGTAATTGCCTATGTCATGTTCGGAATCAGCGCTTTGACCGCCGCGTTGTTAGGCAGCGCATCCGGAACGGCGGCCACGATCATGCCGATTCTTGCGCCACTTGCGGATGTGTTGCATTTTTCCAAGCAGATCGTTGTATTGGGATTTCAATTCGCCACCGGCGCGTTCAACTTCTGGATGCCCTGGGATGGCATCGCATTTACCGTCTGCTCCATGGCGGGCGTCAAGTTTTTCAAATATATTCGCCACACTGCCAAGTTTGCGGTGCTCGTATATTTTCCGACGGCGTTGCTGATGCTGCTCATTGCCGTAGTCATCAAATATAAGTAGCTTGCGATCCGATGGGACTGATCAGAGGCGGCCGTTTGCCAACTGCAGCGCGCGCGGTGTATACCTGGCGCTGTTGAAAGCTGTTATCGAGAAATTTATGCGATCCTCTATGCGACGACCTATTATGCGACGACCAATCCTGTTTCTCTCACTTGTCTCCGTGATTTCCGCTTCGGTCTTTGCCAATGCCCAGGCCGCAAAACCCAAACTCACGCTCGATGAATTCTTCAACTCAGTCGGCTTTACCGCGGTGAAGGTTTCGCCCGACGGAAATTCCGTCGTCATCGAAACGGAAAGGGCCGACTGGGATCGGCAGATCTTCCGCAAAGAGCTCTGGCTCTATCGGGCGGTAGCAGGCAGTCTGGCCCAGTTGACGCAATCCGGGCATGACAGCTCGCCGCAATGGTCGCCCGACGGCCAGTGGATTGCGTTCCTCTCAGAGCGCAATGGCGGTGCTGTCAAAGATGCAGACGATGCAGACGCGGGCGACGCCAAAGAAAGAGGCGGCAATGACAAGGATAGTAATAAGGAGAAAGACGTCGCCCAACTGTTTCTGATTTCGCCGAGCGGCGGCGAGTCCTTTGCCATCACCTACGGCGAGGACAAAGTCCACGCCTTTGCCTGGTCTCGGGATTCGAAGGCAATATATTTCGCGACCCGCCAACCCTGGACCAAGCAGCAGAACGACGATCATAAGAAAGAATGGAAGGACGTAATCCGCTACCGCGGCGATGAGCGCGGCGACGCAATTTTTCGCCTAACGCTCGACGATGCCCTGGCGCGCCACGCCGCGCTCGGTTCCAAAGAGATTCCGGACGCGGTGAAAGATTCCGGCGCCACACCGGGAGCAGTCGCGATTGCCAGCACGCTTCTGCACGTGGGTCAAATCAGCATTTCGCGCGACGGCAGCAAGCTCGCTTTCGTGACTTCGTCGGTATCCGAGCGCCAGGAGAAGCCGGAAGACATCGAGCTGTACCTCGTCAACTTGAACGGCGGCGCCACCGCTGCCACGCCCGTCCGCCTGACCCACAACGAAGCCGTGGAACTCAATCTCGAGTGGGCTTTGGATAATCGTCATCTATTCTTTCAGGTCAACCTGGGATCGGTGGAGCGGAAGTATGAAGATCCGCAGCCGCGTCTTTACTGGATCGACGCCGGCGATGCGTCGGACAAGAGAGAAGTCCAGCGCTGGTTTGCCGGCTACGCGGGTGAGGTCGTCCGCTATACGCCGCTGCCCGACGGCTCGGTGCTGTGCGCCTGCCATACCGGGACTGAGTGGCAGCTTGTATCGCAAGCGAATCCGAAAGCCGCCATCGTGAAGCGTGGGGGATGGGCTGGAACCTACGAAATCCCCGATGCCGCTCCGCAATCGCAAAGCTCGCGCATTGCGTTTGCCTACTCGGCAACCGAGCGGCCCACGGAGGTTTATATCGCCGACGGCCCCGACAAACTGGCGCAGGCACGGCCCATCACTTCTTTCAACAAGCTGTTCACCGAGCGCGACCTGCCCCAGGCCAAGCCCTATCGCTGGACGTCCGACGACGGCACGCCGGTGGAAGGCATGCTGATGTATCCGCCGGGAAAGTTTGAGGCGAAGAACCTGCCCGTGTTTGTGTTCATCCACGGTGGGCCGCAGGATGCCGATGGCAATCACTTCGAGGCGGATTGGTATCAGTGGGATCGTCTGGCCGCTACTGCGGGCTGGCTGGTGTTCGAGCCGAACTATCGCGGATCGACCGGCTATGGGGACAAGTTCGCGCTGCAGATCGTTCCTGAACTGGTTTCCCGGCCCGGCAAAGATATATTGACCGGCGTCGATGCCCTGGTGAAAGACGGGATTGCCGACGCGAACCACCTGGCCGTCGGCGGCTACAGCTACGGCGGTTACATGACCAACTGGCTGATCACGCAGACTACTCGCTTTAAGGCGGCTGTCACCGGCGCTGGCGCGGTGGAACACGTCGCGAACTGGGGCAACGACGACTCCACCCTCGACGACGCCTATTATCTCGGCGGCCTGCCCTGGGAAACTCCCGAGCGCTACCGCAGCGAAGGCGCGATTTTCCAGATCAATAAGGTTCGCACGCCCACCCACATGGTTGCAGGAGCGGACGATATACGGGTTGCCGTGCTCGAGGACTATCTCCTCGATCGCGCTCTGCACGAGTTGAATGTTCCGAGTGACCTGCTGATTTTTCCCGGCGAGGGACACGAACTCGCGAAGAATCCGTGGCACGGAAAGATCAAAGTGCGCGAAGAGTTGAAGTGGCTGGCGAAGTATGGCGGCGTTGGGGATACGAACTAGCGCCGCGACCGCGGGATGAGTCATACAGTGGAGGGACGGGCGTCTCGCCCGTCCAGCCGGGCGGGGACGCCCGGCTCTCCACCAACACGCTTCGATCGGCAGCAGTAACAATCACGCGGTCGCGCTACTAGCGCCGCGACCGCGTGCCGGTTGCGGCTGCGATGCGGGCACGACCTGCGGCGGCGATGGTCCCTGAGGGGACTCTGCAAGGCATAACTAGAAAAGAGTCCCCGATCAGAAGCTGTAGCGGAGCGCGAACTCCATCACCCGCGGGTTGGAAAGGGTCGAACTGAAGTTGCCAAAGCTGGTGACGTTCGACAAACTGTTGTTGGCATTGAGTTGCATCGTTCCCACGTCGAAGCGCGGAGTATTGGTGGCGTTGAATATCTCCCAAGTAAACTTGAGTGTTTGTGATTCCGTGATGTTCCAGCCCTTGCTCAGGCCGGTATCGATGTTAAACGTGCCCGGCCCGCGCAGCACGTTGCGGTTTCCGGCTTCGCCGGGATAGGCGGCACGAAACTGGTTGATGGCCGCATTCGGATTTGTGGAATCCGTGATCCCGGGGTCTTTGAACACATTGGGTCCGGTGCCTCCGCCCGCCTGAGCCACCATGAAACTGCCGGTCTTAGGGGCCTTGCCGATCAGCACCGCCGGAGACTCAAGCTGGAAGTTTGTGGCCCACAACGGACTAAAAAGGCTGAAGGGGTATCCGCTGGACCAGCGCCAAAGTCCCGAGATACTCCAATCACCCAGAATGGCGTTTGCCAAGCGGCCCATGCTTCCTCCGAAATGCTTGCCGTGTCCGACCGGCAGTTCATAAACCCAGTTGGAGTTGATCTGGTGCGTGGCATCGAAATCAGAGACGGCTCGGAGCTGTTTGGGGGACCATGAGTTAATGACTTGGCTGGCGAATCCGCTTCCTTCGAATTCATTGATCCGTTCGGCATTGGAACCGATATCGATCGACTTGGAATAGGTGTAGTTTATGTCGAACTCCAGACCCCCGGCATGGTGCCGCAGGCTGAACTGGCCGCCGTTGTACGCGCTGTTGCCCATGCTCCTCCAGGCGAACAGCGACGAAAACTGCGGCGAGTAGAATGTAAAAGGATTGCTGTTGCCATTGATCGTGGCGCACGCCGGGAAACAAGTAGCCGGGCTGATCAGGCCGGGTACGTCGGCGTACTCGAGAGCGGTGGTCTCATTGCCGGCGTTGTAGCAGAACAAGTCGTACATCGCCTGCGTAGCTGTCACTGTGACTGGGGCTGTGCCCAGGCAAGGAACTCCGGGGTTGTACACCCCAATCTGGCTCGCGGCCGGTCCGGCGGCTGCCGGGAAAATATCCTGCCAATATTGATACGCTTTTTGGCCAACGTTTGCGGGAGTGATGTTCTGGATGGGCACTCCTGCGTTGTAGAGTTTCGCGAGCGCTTGCACGGCGTGGAAGTAGTCCATTCCGGTCTTCGGATCAACCAAGTCTACCGGCTCGGCCAAGTCTTCCTCTTGCAGCAAGCGGTGGGCAAAACGTCCCACGTACGACGCTTCAAATACAAAATTACGCGGTAGTTCGCGGGTGACGGTGAAGTCCACCATGTGTGAATACGGGGTCTTCAGCTTGTCGTCCAAGCCCCAGGTGATCGCGAATCCCCCGGGTGTAGTGGCCCCGGCAGGCGGAGTCACCGGGAACGGAGGTTGCGGCGGAGGCTCCACGATTGGGCAGGGCGCGGACGGACAGCTGCCGTAGGTCGCTGCGCTGGTGGTTGGAATGGTGTTCAGGGCGGAGAAACGCGCAGAGGTGTCTACGGTTTGTACACCAGCCAGGTTGGTGATCGATGTGGTCAGACCGAACGATCCGTTGCGGTCAAAACTATTGGTGATACCTTCGCCAAAGTGGTCGTGGTAGAGGCCGTATCCGACACGAATCGAAGTTTTTCCCGGCCCTCCCCACAACCTTCTGCTCAAGCCACTGTCAGCCTTGGGTGCGTAAGCGATGGCGAAACGCGGCGCGAAGTCCTTGTGGTCCCACGTCCAATACGGCTGCTTGCCGTTGGCCTGCCCGGACAAGGCAAAACTGATCAACGGTTCATAGGGCTGGCCCTGAGCCATAGCCCGGCTGCGGTCATTAAACCAGTCATGCAAGCTGGTGGTAGGAGCCACTTGGACGCCGTCGGTTTCATAAGGTGGCTGCAACAGCGTATAGCGCAGTCCATAAGTGAGCGTGAGATTGCGCGTCGCACGCCATTGATCCTGTCCATAGAACTCGATCTCGTGGGCGCGGAAATGACGGGAAACCATGCTGCCTTCAGGAATCACCGAAAGCGTCTTCGTCAATTGGTAGTTTGAAGCGACCTCGGAGATCAGTCCCGTCAGAGCGGTGACCGCAAAGTCGTAGCTGGCGCCAAAGGACGGGTCCACCGCAGGGAAGCCGAACGCCCCGGGGTCAAGGCTGACGCCGCAGTTCGCGATGCATGAAAACGCCAGCCAGTAAACATTGGTGTCGGCATAAAAGAACGACTGTTCGTTGGAAGCCCGCTCATTGTCCACCTGGCGCAGATTGGCGCCAAACTGCAAAGTATGGCTGCCTCTCTCCTTGGTAAGGTCGTCCACCCAATTAAACACCGGAACGTTGGTGTTGATCGTGGCGGTTTCCGCGTTGAAGTCATCCATGCCGCGGAAATGCACGTAATGCTTGGTCTGCTGGCCAGCCTGATCGAGGCCTTGGCGTACGTAACCGAAGCGGAAATTGTTGATGAGCGTAGGGCTCAGAGTCGCGGTGTAGCCTGCAGTCATCCCCTTGCTGTTGGTGCGCGTGGTCTCAGCCGTTGGCTGGCCAGGAAACTCGGAGCCTCCATCCCCAGTGATGCTGTTAATCGCGGACTGCGCTGCGCGGTCGTTGTTCAACACCCCGCGCAGGAACACCCGGTGGTTTCCATTGGCCGTGAGGTTGTAGTCAATCTTCCCAACATAGGCATCTAGTTTTTGGGGCAACGGAGATGAAAACGTGAACCCTTGGTAGTCGAAGCCGTCGCCGACCGTACCGGTGTTGGGGACAGGGTATTGCTGGAAGACTTGCATGACCGCCGGATTGGGGCCCGGTCCGAGTGGGCAGGTTCCATTAGCGCTGCAATACGGGTCCATGCTGGCCAAGTCTGCGGCGGTCAGGGTCTCCACCCCGCCCGCCGGGCAGGTCGGATCCCCCTGCTGGCAGAGGTACTGCATGATTCCGTTGCGCAAGTTGACGCTGGGCACGACGCGCGTAACCTGCTGGTTTTCGTGTTTACGCTGGCCTTCATACGCCAGGAAGTAAAACAGCCGGTCCTTTTTGATCGGTCCGCCCAGAAATGCGCCGAAAGTATTGCGGATCAGCAAGCCGGGCCGGTTGGACAAACCTGCACTGATTTGTGCAGCCTCATTGAACCAGTCATTTGCGTTGCCGAAGTTGGTGCGATTGTATTCGTACACCGCACCGTGAATACCGTTGGTGCCGCTCTTGGTTACCAGGGAGACTTGGCCGCCGGAGGAGCGTCCCGTTTCTGCATCGGAATTGCTGGTTGTGACCTTGAATTCCTGCAGCGAATCCAGCGGAACCCGCAGTGCGCCCTGAAAGGCCGTGCCCAGAAGTTGGTCGTTGTTGTCCGCTCCATCCAGCGTAACGTTCGTCTGGTCACTGCGCGCACCACTGACTGAACCGCTGCGGCTGTCGGACGCCGAGCTGATGTGAGAACTGTTGCCGGTATAAACCACGCCGGCCTGCAGGCTCAGGATGCCGGTGGGATCGCGGCCTTCGAAGGGCAGGTTCGCAATCTGCTCCGTGCCAAAAGCGTGCCCTAAGGTTGCGTCCTGAGTGTTGACCAGGGTGGTCGCGCCCGTCACCTCCACCCTTACGGCCGCCCCTGCTACCTTCATGGTCACATTCACGGTGCCGGGCGTGTTGACTAACAGCTCGATGTGCCGTTCTTCGAGGGTGGCAAAACCCGCCGCGCTCACGGTTAGCGCGTAGGTCGCCGGTGGCAACTGCAGGAACTGGTACGAGCCCTGGTTGTCAGTCGTAGCGGTGCGCGAGAAGCCGGTCTGGGGATTGCTGATTGTGACCTTAGCGCCGGGCAGTACTGCGCCGACGGGGTCAGATACCATCCCGCGCAGGGAAGTGGTTGAGGATTGAGCCCAAACTGACGTGCTTACGAGGGCAGAGACAACTAGCGCCACAGCCACTAGCCGGAGAGAGTGCATACGAGTCTCCTTATTAGGCGGATTGCGAACGGGTCTTCGCCCGGGATTGGAGAGAATGAAGCCTTGTGACCGGCGTATTATCCACCTCGCACTCCCTGCCGGCAAGTACACGCGTCACAAGTGCTTGTGATCTCGCTAGAGATAACGATGCTGCCATAGAGCGGGCTGGTGGGTCAAGAGCAACTCTTAGCCCTGGCGGAGTTGCGCTCCCGTTGTCCGGGGCAACAACACAGCATTGATCGCGGCCGCCGTCGCCCGAAAACGGCTGCCGGAGAGGACCATTCCGACGGCTCCAGGTTGCCCTCTTCAGGCTGGCGAAACGCGCGCGGTGATGTTGAATCCGCGTCGGCGAGCCTCGCGGACAAAAGCGTCTCCCGGGACGGCGAGTTCCAGTGGCACGGAGCCCACCGGGGTCTGGCCGTGTGCCATTAACGATGCCACGATCGAAAGATGCCATCCCGTAGTGCGTTGCATGGAAGTGAAGCCGGTGACTGGATCGTAGTAATCAACGAGTTCGACAACCGCGTTGGTCTTACGGCCACCTTTGAGCCCGACGGCCTGAACACGGATGATGCAAATATCCTTGATCACAGGGGCGGAAACCTTCGGTTCGTAAAGTGCGTGGAAGACATGACGGGGGATAACCGGCGCGCCGTCCACCTCGACCGGATCGAGTTCATAGAGACCGAGGTCGTTGAAAGCCTTGAGCTGAGCAAAGGTTCCCGGATAGCGGAGGATCTTCAGCTGGTAAGTTTTGAGCTTGCCTTGAAAAGTCCATGGGGCGGTCGAGACTCCACCCGCGACGATGAATGCTTCGAGCGTCCCAATCGGCGGAACATCAATCATTTCCAATTCCGTGAAGCAGGGCACGTGGACCAACTGACCGTCACGCAGCAAAGTGATGCCGCCGTAGTACTCGTTCGTGAGTCCTTCGATGCTGAACGAGAGCAGGTAGTTAAAAGGCGGCTGGGGATCGCGCGGGATGCCGCCGTCGAATATATATACGTGCTCCGGCTGATCGAGCAGGCTCATGGCATAGACGCCAAGCGTATTGCCCATGCCCGGGCCCATGCCACAGTCGGGAACAATGCGCACACCAGCGCGTTTGGCGTCTGCGTCGAATGCGTGCTGCTGGCGAACGATGTCGGTGTTGCCCCCGAGGTCGCAAAACGACACGCCGGCGGAGATAGCGATTTTGGTCAGCGCAAGATTGAAGAAATACGGGACACCGCTGAGCGCAACATCATGGCTGGCGAGTGCCCTGCGAACGGCGGACTCGTCGCGAACATCGAGGGCGATCGCTTCGGCCACGGAGCGGCCGAGCAGATGGTTGACGCAATCGGCAGCGGACTGGGCGCGGCCAAGGTCAGCATCGGCTAGTGTGATCTTGCCCGCATCGCCAAATTTTCCGAGGTCGTAGGCGGAGGCGGTCGTTTGCCGTCCGGAACCAAGAACAATGTAAGCGTAGGACATGAATTTGCCTCCGGGTATGAGAACTGTGCAGAGTAGCAGAAATCGGCTCCGTTTCAATCTTCTTCGCTCGAAACGCTGGCACAGTGCTCTTCAACGGCCTATTTTCTCCGCGAGAGTCGATAGCGTTCGTACACGAAGAATCGTTTCACAACGTTGCGAACAGGCGGGATGGGTGTACAATAATGGGTTTTTGAAGTCAAAAAGGAAATCCCAGATAATAACCTAATCTGGCGAGGGCTGTTTCGGTTGCGCCTGCGAATTCCCGGAGAGAGAAGCTCGCAGGAAGCAATCTCCTTTCTTGGAATCCGCCCTCGGGATGGAATGTTCTCTTCGCTGCTGGAACGTTCCCAGACTTTTCTTCGGCAAAAGGAATAAGGTCTAGCTATGGGCGCGATCATTGGGATTCGAAGGGAAGACAAGAACAAGTGGGAACGCCGCGTGCCCCTGGTTCCGGCTGATATATCCGGCCTGCAGACGAAGCGAGGGGTACGGGTTCTTGTCCAGCCCTCCAGTGTGCGGGTCTGCACGGATGATGAGTACCGGTCCGCTGGAGTCGAGGTGAACGAGGATCTTGGCCCTGCGTCGGTCATCCTTGCGGTAAAGGAAATACCGACACACTTGCTATTGCCCGGAAAGACCTATGTCTTTTTCGCCCACGTGGCGAAGGGGCAATCGCACAACATGCCCATGCTTCGGCGTTTGATGGAACTGGGCTGTTCCCTCGTGGACTACGAAAAAATCACGGACGATCAGAAGAGAAGGCTGATTTTCTTCGGTCGCCATGCCGGCTATGCCGGAATGATCGAGACGTTGCGCTGCCTCGGGCAAAGGCTGGCTGTGTCTGGAGTGTCAACGCCCCTTTCCCAGGTGCACCCGGCCTTCGAGTATCGGGACCTGACTGAGGCAAAAGCTCACATCACCGCGCTGGGCGACGAAATTGTACGTCAGGTGGGAGCACGCCCGTTGATCTTTGGCTTTTCCGGGTACGGTAATGTATCGATGGGCGCGCAGGAAGTATTTGACTGTCTTAAACCCGTGGAAGTGGCCGTTGCGGATCTGAGGGCCACGGCGTCCGCAACCGCGGGTCCACGGCTCGTGAAAGTCGTGTTCCGCGAGGAGGACATGGTCGAACGCAAGGAACAGAACATCCCGTTCAACCTGCAAGAGTATTATGCTCATCCGGAACGATACGAGGGCTGTTTTGAAAAGCACCTGCCGCACCTTGATGTGCTGGTCAATTGCATTTATTGGGAACCTCGATATCCGCGTCTGGTCACGCGCGAGTGGGCCCGACAAAACTACCTCCCGGGTTCTGCCCCGCGCCTCAAGGTAATCGGCGACATAAGCTGCGACATTGAAGGAAGCGTCGAACTCACCGTGAGAGCCACCGATCCGGACCATCCCTGCTACGTTTACCTCCCTGAGCAGGATTCTGGCCGGGACGGTGTGGAGGGGAATGGGCCGGTCATCATGGCTGTCAACAATCTCCCGTGCGAGATTCCCCGGGAATCGTCCCAGTACTTCAGTTCTGTGTTGCGGGACATGGTTGGCCCCCTGGTGGACGCCGACTGGCAGGGTCCATTTGAAACGCTCGACCTGCCGCCATATTTGAAGCGGGCCGTGATCGTGCATAATGGGCGTCTGACCCCCGATTATCGGTACATTCAAAAACATTTGGAGGCGCATCCGTAAGCTGCGGACGCGCCTCGAAACTAAGCGGAAGGGCTCAACTGAGCGTCTTCCCGCAATCATAGGAGGCGAATATGAAACGTGTTCTAGTGTTAGGAGCCGGGCTGGTAGCCAGGCCGTTGGTGCGGTATCTGTTGGATAAGGATTATCAGCTCACTATGGCGAGCCGGACCGCAAGCAAGGCGGAAGCCATGATTGCAGGTCATCCCAACGGGAAGGCACTCGCTCTCAACGTTCAGGATGAGGCCGTGCTGGCGCAGTTGATAAAGGACTGCGACCTCGCGGTCAGCCTTCTTCCCTATATGTTCCATCCGGTGGTGGCGAAGTACTGCATCGCCAACAAAAAGCACATGGTGACAACTTCCTACGTTTCGGCTGCGATGCAGGAACAAGACGGCGCCGCGCAGACAGCAGGAGTCACAATTCTGAATGAAGTCGGTGTCGACCCCGGGATTGACCACATGTCGGCGATGCGGATCATCGATAGTGTCCGCGCGCGGGGCGGACGCATCGTTGCTTTCAGGTCCTATTGCGGTGGCCTGCCGGCGCCGGAAGCCAACGACAATCCGTTTGGCTATAAATTCTCCTGGGCTCCCAGAGGCGTCCTGCTGGCCGGCCGAAACAGCGCGATGTACCTGATGGACGGCCGTAAGGTCGAAGTCCCCTCCCAGCGCCTCTTTCGCGATATGCATCTCATGGCGGTTCCGGGCCAGGGGGACTACGAAGCCTATCCCAATCGGGATTCGATCAGCTACATCGACGTTTACGGGCTGCAAGGCATCCAGACGATTTTCCGCGGGACTCTTCGCAACATGGGCTGGTGCGATTGCCTGTATAACTTCGGGAAGCTGGGCCTCCTCTCGCTGGATGAAATCGATGCCCGTGGGAAGACCTATGCCGATATGATGCGGCAGCTGGCGGGTGCTTCCGAAGGTGAAGACTTGGCGGCCGCGATTGGCAAGAAGCTCGGGATCCCGAAGGAGTCTTACCCAATTCTGAATCTTGAGTGGCTGGGTATGCTCTCCAGCCAGAAGCTCGGCGCCGAGAAGATCAGCCCGCTCGATGCCATGGGCAATCTGATGTACCAGAAGCTGGCATTCCGCCCCGGTGAGCGCGACATGATCGTGTTGTTCCACGACTTCCGGGCCGAATTCCCCGATGGCAAAAAGGAACGGATCGTCTCCGAACTCATCGATTACGGAATCCCGCACGGCGATTCCTCCATGTCGCGAACCGTCTCCCTGCCGGCTGCGATCGGGGTAGACATGATTCTCACTGGCCGGATTCATGCGACCGGCGTCCTGCGTCCGGTGACCCCGAACATATACAATCCGGTGCTGGACGGACTCGCGCAGCTCAATATTTCATGCAAGGAACGGACCGAGGCGTTCTAGATGTCTCTGCGCCTGGAGTAGATTGGTTGAAAAGCTGCTTTGAGCACGGGCGGCCTTCCGGTCGTCCGTGCCGCACTAATACGCTGTTCACACATATTTCGATGGAAAGGGTAATGATATGGCAGAAAAAGACAAGATTTTTAACGCGTTGGGATTAAAGGCGGCCCTTTCGGGCGCAAGTTGCGGAGATCAGTGGTTTGCCAGCAGCGGTGACTGGATCGAAGTCCACAGCCCGACCACCGGGGAATTGCTGGCCAAAGTCGAACAAGCGAGCGAGGCCGACTACAACAAGGTTGTCGGTCAGTCCATGAAAGCGTTCGAATTCTGGCGCGCCATACCTACTCCCAAACGAGGCGAAATCGTCCGCCAGTTCGGGGTTGCGCTGCGTGAGAAAAAGGATATGCTCGGACGCCTCGTCTCGCTGGAGATGGGCAAGATCCTGACCGAAGGCCTGGGAGAAGTGCAGGAAATGATCGACGTCTGCGATTACGCCGTCGGTCTCAGCCGGACGCTTTCCGGCCCGACACTCCAGAGCGAGAGGCCCATGCACCGCATGATGGAGCAGTGGCATCCGCTCGGGCCGATCGGTGTCATTACGGCTTTCAACTTCCCGGTTGCGGTCTGGGCGTGGAACAGCGCGCTGGCTTTTGTCTGCGGCGATCCGGTGGTGTGGAAGCCTTCGAGCAAGACACCGCTGTGCGCCATCGCATGCCAGAACATCATTCGCGAGGTGTTCAAAGCCAACGGCGTTCCGGACGGAGTCTCCTGCGTGGTTGTCGGACGCGGGGCGACCGTCGGAGAACGCATTCTGGCCGACAGCCGGCTCACCCTGATCAGCGCCACCGGATCGACCCGGATGGGGAAGCGCATCGGTCAGGTTGTCGGCGCCCGCCTGGGTCGCACAATTCTCGAGCTTGGGGGCAACAATGCCCTGATCATTTCGGACAAGGCCGACTTGACAGGAGCGCTGGCATCGGCATTTTTCGGCGCTGTCGGCACAGCCGGACAACGCTGCACCTCCACGCGCAGGCTGATCATTCACGAGAGTGTTTACGACCAATTCGTTCACAAGATGATTGCGAATTACGAAAAGGTGAAAATTGGCGATCCACTCGATTCCAAAACCCTGATGGGGCCGCTGATCGATGAGCAGGCCGTTGCGGATTACGAGAAGGCCCTGGCTGCTGTGGGCAAGCAGGGCGGGAAAGTGCTTTACGGAGGCAAGGCCATCGATCCACCGCCGTTTGGCCGGCGGACTTTCGTTCAGCCGACCATTGTCGAAATTCGCAATGACGCCGAGATTGTGCAAACCGAGACCTTTGCTCCGATCCTTTACGTTATGAAATACCGGACCATCGACGAGGCGATTGCATTGCACAATGCGGTTCCCCAAGGCCTGTCGTCAGGTATCTTCACGGACAGCGTGGCCGAGGCGGAAAAGTTTCTCAGCTTCAAGGGATCCGACTGCGGCATCGCGAACGTGAATGTGGGCACCTCAGGCGCGGAAATCGGCGGTGCCTTCGGCGGCGAAAAGGAGACCGGCGGAGGTCGTGAGTCCGGTTCGGATTCCTGGAAAGCCTACATGCGGCGCCAGACCAATACCCTTAATTGGGGCGGTGAAATTCACCTGGCGCAGGGAGTGGAGTTCCACTCGTAATCCAAGCCTCTGGCAGGATCACAGGAATCCCGGCTCAATACAAAGAAGGCCGGGAACGAGCTAGGCCTGGCCGATCGAGGACACGATCGGCTAGGCCAGCGATAGCGAGCGGTGCGCCTTCGCTCGTCTGGATCGCTAGTGTAGTGCGTCAAACAGGTCGGCGTTTATGATTCCCTGACTTCCCCCGTGATCCTCTGTGTCCCCCGTGGTTAAAGCCTTTGACTCCCCTCGTGAAACCCCAAACTTCGGTATCGGATCGAGATGAAACTACCCAATAAACGCTATTCAACCCTTGACACTAGAGTTAAAATAGTACTTAGGTAACCGCCCAGAGCGGGCCTCAAATTGCGTACTAAGTTATTTGAAATCAAGACTTTGCCAGTATCTCCAACCGCAACTCCTTGATTCTAAAGGAAGGCGAAATTCCGCCATACCACTAACTCCTTTGCTGTCAAGACTTTGCTAGTAACCCATTTGTTTTGAAGACTTTGAAAATAATGCCTTTTAGATTCAAGACGTTAGAGAGATAAGGGGGGAGGGGGGTACCCCAAGCAACCAGCGGCGGCGAGCCAGGGGAAGAGTTAAACAGCGCGATCCGGATGAACCTCCGCCGCCGGTTGGCCGCTTCCCGCGAAATCAGGGAGAGGAAGCTTTCCAGTCCAGTTTGCCCAACCCCAGAAGATCGCCGTGCTTGAACTGAACAGCCCAGCAACTGTGCCGATCAAGCGCGGACTGTAGTGTGTGGAAGCGATGCCGGCAACCATCATCGACACCATCATCATGGCCCAAGTGAAAGTCTCTATCGTGGCGAAGACGCGTCCTCGATAGCGATTGGCGACCGTGCGCAAAAGATAGGAGTAGTTCAGGACCGAGTTCACGGCCGTGCCGCCGCGCGACAGAAAAATGAAAAGAAGAGCCATGTCAAATCGCTGCGCCCGGCTAAAGAGAATATAGGCGGTTCCGTGCACGATGTAGTCGATAAAGACGGTAAGCTTGTAAGCATCGAAGGAAAGTCGTTTGCCGAGCCAGTTTGCGAAAGCCCCACCGAACAACAGACCCAGTCCGGCGCAGCCCCAGATAATCCCAATCCCCGAGGCTCCGCGATTGAAGACCACTTCGCCGAAAAGCGTAAAGAGAATCTGCGCCGCGCCGCCACCAGTGGCCCAACCAACCGAGAGCAGCGCGATGGCAAGCACCAGCGGCACCGAGCGCATGTAGCGCAGACCTTCGCGATACTCGTGCCAGGGACGGATCACCTCATCTTCTGCCAGCACCTTCCGCTTGGCGCGAAAGCCCGCCGCACCGGGCGCTCGCAGGTGCCAGATGCACCAAGCGGAGAAAACAAACGAGAGGGCGTTGAAAACAAATGCCCATTTGTAGCCTATGGCGACCACCGTGGCTCCAAGAAAGGTTCCAACCGTGAGCGTCATCCACTGGGTGGTCTGCGTAAGCGAGTTGGCGGTGTGGATTTCTTCCGGATTCGCAATTGTGGGCAGGATTGCAGAACGCCCCGCAGTGAAGAAGGGTGAGGCAACCATGAGCAGCGCGCTGAACAAATAAAGGACCCAGACGCGGTGCGAAGTCACCGCGAAGATGAAGCCGAGTGCCACCAGCGCGCGCATGAGATCGCTGGCAATCATGATCCGTTTGCGGTCAAACCGGTCGAGCAGCACACCAGCGAGCGGACCCATCGTGATGGCTGGAATGGCACGCGCCAAAAGCACGCCGGTAACGACCATGCCCGAATGGGTAAGCGCCATGGCCAACGCAAAGACGGCGATATTATTGAAATTGTCGCCAATTTCGCTGACAATCTGGCCCGTCCACATAAAGCGATAATTGCGATTCCGGGTGAGCAGTTGGAGGAATTCGCGCATCAGCCCGCCAAACTTCCCGATGATTGAGTAGACCGAGTCGAGTAATCGTGACTCATCTCTTTGAGCGTATCAAATCAAGGGTGTTGTGACGCGCGGTGTGATCCAGGAGTTTGAGCGGGCCGCGAAGAGCGGGGCGCACTTCTCGCCTGGAATGATAAAGGGAGACGGCGTGGGAACCAGCCGGAAAACCTAGCAGCCCCAATTTGCCTCGCCGGGCTTGGCGAAATACCGGCGATCGGCGGCTCCTTCTCGGCCGGTGTTCCCAGTTCCAACAGCGTCAGGCGCGCCGCCGCGACCTTCAGATCGCGTTCATTCTGCGGCACCTGCTCCCAGGACGGCGAGGCGTTTTCCTTGGGCAGGCCATGGAAATCTTCAAAGAGAGCTTCCTCGTAATGGTGAAACAGCTTCGCGAGTTCTTCCGCGGATACTTCCTGAATCGACATATGTCATTCCCTTGCTGAACCGGAATGTCCTTCTTGACTTCGAAAACGACCCCATTGTACGCCCATCCCGCCTGCTCGCGACGCCCGTCCAGCCGGGCGGGACGCCCGGCTCTCCACCAGCGGGGTTGGATCGACCGCGGTAATAGTCACATGGTTGCGGCCTAGCGAACACGCGCCCACTCCACTCAGTGCACAATCGGCAACGTGATACTGGAAGGCATGGCCGGAGAACAATAGATACGCTGTTTCGCGGGCACGTAGTCAGAGGCGCCCGCCTGGTAGATGCTCGGCACAAACTTCTGCGGATTTCGGTCGATCAGCGGGAACCACGTTGACTGAATCTGAACCATGAAGCGATGACCCTTCAGAAAGACGTGGTCGTGGTCGCGTAGAGGAATATGCCATTCTGCCGGGTGGTTGGGTGTCAGCGGCTGCGGATGCTCATAGCTCACGAGATAACGGCCACGCCGGATTTCCATGGCAATCGGCAGCTCATATCCGTTCAGAGATTGAGCATACTGACCAGGCTTGGGACCAGCTTCGGGATCCCACCCATTTTTCGTGGCGTTCTCCGGATAAACGTCAATCAACTTCACCACGAAATCGCTGTCACTTCCGGAAGTGGAGGCGAAAAGATCAGCTTCCAGCGCGCCGGTGACAGTGATGTCATGGTCGAGAGGAGCGCTGACAAATGTCAGAACATCGGGCCGATGCTCGACGAAACGCTGGTCGGCCACTTCCCACGTCTGCCAGTCGCCGCCCGGATAGGTCGGCGAAATCGGCCGCTGACGATAAGGCACTGGATTGGCAGGATCTGAAATGTATTCGCGGTACAGAGCGGAGCCTCCCGCCGCCGAGGGCGCGACGAACGACAGCGTACCATCGGCGCCCAGATACAGATTCGTCAAATGCGCTTCTTTCGGCGGCCAAACCGCGTAGGTATGCCAGGTGTTTGAACCGCTCTGGAAAGTACTCGCCTGCCAATTCGGCTTCTCACCCTTTCCGTGCAGATAATAGCGAAAGAAAGGAGCTTCAATATCTTCGCGGAACTCTCGGGCAGTCTCGTGCCCTCCAAAGGGAATAATGCCGATGCTCTCGCCCTTGGGGGTCTGCCATTGGCCGTGAAACCAGGGCCCAGCCACAATGAAATTCGTGCGGCCGGAATCCTGCTCTTCGGCGTGGCGGAAAATCTGCCACGGACCCCAGGGATCCTCCTGATCCCAAAAACCGGCAACATTCAGGTTGGGGACCGTCGACGCATGAAGCTGCCTTACCCACGCTTCTCTTTTCCAGTAATCATCGTAATCCGGGTGTTCAACAGTCGAATTCCAGGAAGGAATGCTGCCGTGCAGATACTTCGCGTTGATATTTGAAAGCGGGCCGAGATCGAGATACCAGGAATAGGCGTCATAGGTTTCAAACTCGAAATTGGTATTTTTGTTCTTGTCTGCCTGTTCCATTACGGCATACTCAAAGCTGTAGCTCTCGCGCAATGCGCCGTAGTGGTGATCGTCATCGTTCATCCACTCATCGACCGGCGATGCCTGCTCGCTGATCGCTTTCAGCGCTGGATGCGGATGCAGCAGCGCGAGCGCAGCCGTCAGGCCGCTATAGGACACCCCGTACATGCCGACCTTTCCGTTATTGTTGGGGACATTCCTTACGAGCCAATCGATCGAATCGTAGGCGTCGGTGGTCTCGTTGGTGGCCTTCGGGTCGTTCGGATCGACCCAGGACGATAGTTGGAACACGCCTTCGGACTTGAATCGTCCGCGCAGATTCTGAGTGACAAAGATGTAGCCATCTTGTGCGAGCTCCTTAGCCTGCGGCGGCATCTGTTCCGGGGCTTTATCCGGCACGCCGTAAGGCGTACGGCGGAATAGGATCGGCAGCGGACCCTGCTGGTCCACCGGGGTGAGGATCACGGTCTGGAGGTGCACACCATCCCGCACCGGGATCATGACCTCTTGAAAACTGAACAGTGGCCTCGCCGGGGGAGCCACTTGGGCGAAGGCAGGCAGCGCGAGCAGCCCAGCCAGAATCAAACAGGTCGCAAATGAGCGCACCGAATCTCCTCCAGTATGTTTTTCGCTGCGATTTAGCCGATACCGTTTTGTCGGCCGACAAAGGGCAAACAAGATCATAACAATCGTACTCTTCTTAAGAGATTTTCCTCTATCAGGGTCATCGGCGAAGAGGAGGTTAATCCGATCCACGAGGGCTCCTATCGCGGCAATCCTGAAATACAAGAATCGTGAGTACCGTGCTGGTTGGGTGATGCCGCTGGTTCAGTGATCTGGTTGTGCCTTACGAAGGAAGAAGGACTGGGAACTTCGGGCGAAAGCTACCTGCTTTGGCTGCGCCCTCCATCCGCGGGCGTCAGCCGAAGTGCGAGACGGCAATCGCGGCCAGGCCGCAGCAACCGCGCCGCAGCCCAACCGCGTCGTGCCTTTTGTCGTTTACTGCGCTCCAAGCCAAGGACTACCGCCAACCCACGCCGGATTGTTTCCCTCTGGCGTCTATTTGGCCGTGGGGGCTTGCGCCGATGGTGCTGCCAATACCGCTGCCGCAGCCACTCGATCTTCCTTCGCAATTCTGCCCCTGACCAATGGCCTCAGGACAAACAGGGAGAGGACCGCCGCGATACCACACAGTACGGCCGAAATGTAGAATGGCACGGCAAAAGAGCCGCCAAAGTACGCAGCCAGCGCTGCCGCCCCAAATCCGGCAAACACGGAAGCCGCACCCTTGGACGTATACACCATGCCATAGTTGGCAGAGGCGTTCTGGGGGCCGAAAACATCACCCGTCGTCGCTGAGAACAAGGAAAATATTTCACCCCAGAAAAGGAAAACAAACGAGAACAGCACCACAAACGCTATCGGAGCTCCCGCTACTTTGGTCACCAGGAACACGAGGATCGCTTCGACGCCGAAGGTCAGAAACATCGTATATTCTCGACCCAACCGGTCCGAGACCGTGCCCCACAAGATTCTGGACAGAGCGTTACAGATTGACGTCAAGGTTACGGTCAGCGGAACAATCGCCAGACCCCACACCTTCGCGTCGCTCACATGGAGGGCCTTGGCAATCTGGGAAAGATTCGCGGTAGCGATCAGCCCACCGGCGCACGCAAAGAAAAACATGGCGTAGAGGAAATAGAACTCGGGTCTTCCAAGAGTTTGAATCCAGGTAAAGTTCACCTTGGACTGCGCGACGGCCTTGCGCATCTGTTTTGCACGCTGGTCCCACCCGACAGGGACCCAGCCGGCAGGCGGATGGCGGAGTATCAATGCAGCAGCGAATGCAATAATGCCCTGGCCAAGCCCCCAGACAGCCATCGCCCTCGCCCACCCTATGCTGTGGATGGTGTTGGCAATGGGGATGACAGTGAGGGCGGCTCCGCCGCCGAAGCCTGCGGCCGTCAGCCCAGCCGCCAATCCCCGCTTGTCCGGGAACCATTTCAGCGCATTGGCAACGCACGAAATGTAAATGATTCCGGCGCCGGTTCCGGCAATGACGCCGTAATAGATGTACAAGTCAAGAGGGGACTTGGCGATGGTCCCACCCAGCACCCATCCGAGCGCGATACACAGCGCGCCGAACATCATAAGCTTGCGGATGCCGAACCTATCGACAAAGTACCCTGCTACGGGCATCGGCCATGTCTCAAAGAGAATAAAGGCCGAGAACACGGCTGCTATTTTTGCGTAGGGCACTCCTGTGAATGTCTGTTTCATGCCTGGCGTAAAGAGCGTGAAGGCATACTGATAGTTGGATATGACGATCATCGCGACGATGCCGCACACCAACTGGACCCAACGGTTCCCAGCAATGCTGCCGTGCACTTCCTTCGCGCTGTCGCGCGGTCCCGCAACTCCAATTTCGGTAGTCATGCCTCTTTTCCTCCTCCTAGAGAACCAATGTGGATTCTGTTTCGTACCGAGGTAAAGTTGGCCCGCAGTCGCCAGCCGCACGCGGGCTAAGACGATCCGGAATGTAATTCTTGACTGGTACCAGCAGGGTTTGGCTGGGGATAAGAACGGCGAATGCAACTTGGATGGCGGCGAGGCTGGCGTGCAGGCTTACCGTGAGAGGCTTTATGAATAACGTCCAGGCACGTTGCAGATTCGCGATGGCCACCCTCGCGAATCTGCAGGCACACATTTCGGTACGGACTAAGGAGGTCTCGTTCGTGGCCATAGGCAGCCTCCCAAGTGGTTGCGCTTTTTTTCTCTCGTGCCCTTCTAGTCGGATATGGTCCGGGTAAAATGAAACCCCGCCCCCTTACAGGGCAGGCGGGGTAGCATCTTCGATTTCTTTCTGGAGCGGAATGATTCCCGGCACCAGCCACTTGTCCCACATCTCGTCGATCTTGCTCTGGAAGAATTCGACATCTTCGTCGATAAAGTGCGCGAACCTTCCCTGCTTGAGCAAGTAATCGCGAACCGGAAGACGTTTGAATCTGCCGCTCGCAATGTCCTTGGTCTTGCCATAGAGCTTCAGTTTACCGTTTTCGACCTCGTACAGAGGAAAAATGCCGGTGTTCACGGCCAGTTCGCCCATCTGGAACGAAAGGATGGGATCGAAGTCCCAGCCCTTCGGACAGGGGTTCAGGCAGTGAATGAAGGTAGGGCCGCCGATGGACAGCGCCTTGCGAACGCTGTTCATGGCCTGCAGCGGGTAGGACGTGGAGATGGTTGACACATACTTAACGGTGGGATGGCCAACCATCATTAACGGCGCCATGTTCTTTTTCCAGCGGTGATTCATGATGCGCTTCACTTTTCCTGGCGTGCTGAACGAGGTGTTGACGCCATACGGCGATGTCCCGGAAATCTGGATATCGGTATTGGCGTACGACTCGTTGTCATACATCAGGATCAGCAGGTTGTAGTCGGGATGGCACATGGTGGCCGAGATCGCGCCCAAGCCCATGTCCGCACCGCCGCCATCGCCGCAGAAGGCGATGACGTTGATGGGCTCATCTTTCATGACGCCCTTGCGCATCTGGACGCGGAATGCCGCCGCCGCTCCCAGTGCGCTGGAGCCCGAACTGCCCAGTTGCGTGTGCATCCAGGGAACGCCCCAGGGGGTTGAGTAGTAAGAGGTGTTAGCCACGTACATGCAGCCAGTGCTACCCAGAACGATCGTCCTGGGACCTGCAGCCTTCGCCATCAGTTTCATGATTTGCGCAGACTCGCAGCCCTGGCAGGTGCGGTGGCCGGATGTGTAATATTCTTCGTGTGGAACCTTCTTGACTCCTTTGAAGGCTTCCAGGTTTTGCGTCGGTTTTTCGTCTACAAAGTCTACAAATGTGCTCATAATTGTTATCCTTTTCCGGCTCTCGGAACGCGTCGAAACGCGTTATCCCCGCAGCCCAATCCATTGTGTCAGGGGTTGCGCCTTACCTTTGGCGGCTTGGAAGACGATGTCGGTCATCGTTTCCACGTCCGGCACGGTCACTTCGCGGCCACCGAGCCCGCCAATGAAGCCAATTACCGGCGGTCTGGTCGGGCTGCTGCTGTACATGGCGGAGCGAACTTCGGTCGCCACCACGCCACTCAGGTCCGGCGAACCGAACGAGAAGTCGCGATCGATTACGCCTACGGCTTTGAAACGCCCCAGGCACTTGGCGAGATCCGGACCGGGGAACGGGCGGAACCAGCGCAGGCGAACGAAGCCAACTTTCTTGCCTTCTTCGCGCAGCTTCCGGACCGCAACTTTTACCGGAGTAGACATCGTCCCCATGCCCAGCAGTACGACGTCCGCATCTTCGGTCATATATTCTTCGAAGAACGGATTACCGTACTTGCGTCCGAACGTTTTCTCGAAGTCGGTATAGACTTCGCGAATCACATCGCAGGCGATCTCGGTGACGGCGTAGTTCTGCCGTCGAATCTCCATCACCCAGTCCTCGTTGGCCTGTGGGGCCACCGAAATGACGTTGTCGGGGTGGAGCAGCAGATCGCCGCGGTTGTAAGCAGGCAGGAACTTCTTAACCTGCTCCGCTGACGGGATCTTTACCAAGGCTTGCGAGTGGGTGAGAAATGCGCCGTCGCAACTGATGGCCAAGGGTACGAAGATGCGGCGGTCTTCCGCCACACGATAGGCAATCAGCGCCATGTCCAGTGCTTCCTGGGCGCTATCAACCCAGTTCAACATCCAGCCCAGGTCGCGGACGGCGAGGGCATCGTTGTGTTCCACGCCGAAGGCGCCGGGATCGTCGAGCGCCCGGTTGCCCACCATGCACACCATGGGGACGCGGAGAGCCGGACTGACGGTCAGCGCTTCCATGGCGTACATCCAGCCCACGCCGCTCGAACCGCAGAACACGCGTGCTCCGCAGACCGAGGCGTGCTTTACGATTTCAAATTGTGAATGCTCGCCTTCCGCCACGATAAATTCGCAGTCCATTTCGCCATCTGCTACCAGTTGGCTGATGTACTGCATCACCGTGTCGTAAGGCCGGATTGGGTAAGCCGTGACCACGTTGACGTTGGCCAGTTTGCAGGCAATCGCAATGGCCTCGGCGCCGGTGATCAGGGCTTCCTGCTCGTAGATTTTCTTTTTTTCCTCAACAGGTGCTGTTAGTGTCGCCATGTCAATCTCCTTGTCTTTATGCTTGCCCGCCGGGGCCGCTAGCCTTTCTTAGCGATTTCCAGGGCTGCGGGGATCTGTTCTTGATACTGACCGCGATAACGGAATCCATTCGACCGCTTCTCGATCGGTTCGGCCTTCTTGATGGTGGTTTCCAGCCATTTCAAATAGGCGTCTTTGTCTTTCTTGAACGCCGCATACTGGCTGTCGTTACCGTGGAACTCGGCCTCGTTTACCATGGTGACGCAGTCCTTCACCGGGCAAACATCTTCGCAAACGCCGCAACCGCAGCAGGCCTCGAGGTTGGCATCGTAGGTGCCGTCCGGGGTGACGTCGAAAGACGCATCCGGGCAGTTGAGCCAGCACAGGGTGCACTTGGTGCAAGTTGCGAAGTTCACAACCGGCCGTTCGGTGCGGGTTGAGTACTTTTTGAAGAGCTCGTTGCGACCTGGCCGGAAGCCACCGACTTGCTTGCTTGCCGGGTCCGCAGCATACGGGCCGCCCTGGGGCTGACCCTTGACGGAAACGCCACCGCGCATGTCCTTCCAGCCGGGCAGTTCGAATTTGAATAATTCTTCGGGATTGCCCTGGCTCGCTTTTACATCGACGGTGGTAAAGCGGTCGAAGTCGGCGCGAGCGGAAGCCACTTTCGCGGAGCTCTTCAGCTTTTCGTTGATGAATTGCTCCACCGATTTGAAGCTAAACAGTTCCGGCAGCGCCTTGGCGATGGCGCCGAGGACGCGGACGTTGGTGTGGTCATCCTTATAAACCCACATGCCGGAAAAGCTGGTAATGCCTTTTACGATACCCAGCTTGTAAGGCTGTTCCCGGCGGTGAATGCTCTTCAGCAGGGTGGGTGCGTCCTCCTGAGAAATTACGATCAGGGTGTGCCCCGGTTTGAGAGCACGATGCACCGGCTGCTGTCCATACCATGCCCAGGACTCCACGCCCTTGCAGAGCGTGTCATCGAGAACCACGGTCACGTCGACTTGCTTCGGCTCGTATTGCGCCATTCCGGCTTCGAGCGTCAGTTCGTCGGTGGCGACGATAGCGAAACTCTTGGCTGGAATTCCATTGCGTTCGGGAGCATCTCCATAACGGCCAAAGGAAATGCCCAGTTTGCCTTCGTTGTGCGCGGCCAGAACAATGTCACGCGTTATGTTCTTGGCCAGGGTCTTTTGAAAGACCCCTCGGTAGACGACTTCAACTGCCAATAGCTGGCCCATTTGCAACCTCCATTTCTTTTACAATTTCTGCAGTACGATTTTTTCCATTTCTTGCAGGTGCCGGCGCATGGCAGCCTCGGCGGCTGCAGCGTCCCCCCGCTTCAGGGCCGCAAGAATTCGGCGGTGACCGGCGAGCGATTTCTCTTGCCGGCCCTCCACCTGCAACGAGCGTTCCCGGGTTTCGCGCAACAAGTCCATCAACACATCCACCACTTTCAAGACCGCGGTGTTGTCGGATGCCAGAGCGATGGTGTAGTGAAACGCAGAATCCTCTTCGATTCCTAGTTCGCCACGGCCCACCTTCGCCTCTTGGCGTACAAGAATGTCCTCCATCTCAGCGATCTCATCGCGCGTGGCGTGCAAAGCGGCTCGCCCGGCCAAGGGCGGCTCGATCATCTGGCGTACGTCGAGGAGGTCCGCAACCATCCTCCGCTTCTCCAAGAGCGCGGTAGCCAGGTTATTCGCTGGGGTAACGCTAGGACTGCAAACCACCGTGCCGACACCCTGGCGTGGCTCGAGCAGGCCCTTCAGTTCCAAGCTGCGGATGGCATCGCGCACAGAACTGCGGCTGACCCCGAGCATTTGCACAAGCTGGCGTTCCGGAGGGAGCAGGTCGCCGGGTTGCAGCTCTTCCGTAATGCGCCGCTCCAGTTGCTTGGCGACCTCCTGGTAGACTTTATTTCTGGAGATCGCCTCGAACCCGACTCTCGCTGGTGATTCAGAAGCGACATCGGGATTGGTCTGATGACTGACCATTACTTTCTGATTTCAGCCCCCAATCCAAAAGAGCGCAAGTACATTGATCACGCTTCAGGATGACTAGGATCACACTGCAGTGTGACGTGGCCAGCGTGAGGATTTGGTTTCCGGCGGAGATCCTCATTTAAGGGGAAGGCGCCGGCAGAATGGTAGTGTCCCAAGTTGAATGTTGGAGTTAGGACACTACTGGCAGAATCATTCGCTGGAATAATCCTCACAAGTGAGAGAGAATGCTTGATCTGTGTTTGCCGGAGAGGACGCTACCTGGGCAACTCAAACCGGCGAGGGGCAGAGCAGCACGGATTTTGCTGCGGCGGTCTAACACGTGTGCGCCGTGGCCGCAGCCGAGGGTGAACTCGCAGACGACGCTTTCTGCATCCGTCAACCAGTTCCGCGACTAGGTCAGCAAGGGGTCTTGCAATCCGCAGTTCGTTATCAGGGGAGACATTTACCATGGCCAGCACCACGATAAAAGTCGAGACAGCCGCCCACAGCCATCGGCATCCCAAGCTGGAGCGCTGGGTTGAAGAGGCAGCACAGATGTGCAAACCCGATCGCGTTCACTGGTGCGATGGCTCGCCGGAGGAATATCAGACGATGCTGCGGTTGCTGGTCCTCACTGGGACCGCGATCCCGCTGGATTCGGCGAAGCGGCCGAACTGCGTGCTTGTCCGGTCAGACCCTGCAGATGTGGCGCGGGTCGAGGATCAAACCTTTATCTGCTCACGAACCCAGGAGGAAGCAGGCCCGACCAACAACTGGGAAGATCCGGCGAAGATGAAGCAGAAGCTGGCGGGAATGTTCGCGGGCTCGATGGTGGGCCGCACCATGTATGTTGTCCCCTACAGCCTGGGTGCGATCGGTTCGCCAATTGCGCGGATCGGGGTGGAGATCACCGACTCGGCGTACGTCGTCGTCAGCATGCATATTATGTCCAGGGTTGGCAGCGACGTGCTTGGGGCGCTCGCCGAAGATGGGGAGTTTGTGCGTGGATTGCACTCGGTTGGTTTCCCGCTCGCTCCCAATCAGCCGGACAAGACCTGGCGCTGCAACCCGGAGCAAAAGTACATCTGCCATTTTCCGGAAACGCGGGAGATCTGGTCGTATGGTTCTGGATACGGGGGCAACGCATTGCTGGCGAAGAAATGCCACGCGCTGCGCATCGCGTCGGTGCAGGCGCGCGACGAAGGCTGGATGGCGGAGCACATGCTGATTCTGAAGCTGATCAACCCGTCGGGCCAGGTGAAGTACATGACCGGCGCCTTTCCTTCCGCTTGCGGCAAGACCAACTTGTCGATGATGATCCCGACCATTCCCGGTTGGAAGGTGGAGGCCATCGGCGATGATATCGCCTGGATGAAAGTCGGCGCGGATGGCCGGCTTTACGCCATCAATCCGGAGTACGGCTTCTTCGGTGTGGCGCCGGGCACAAGCATGAAGTCGAACGCCAACGCCATGCTGAGCGTTACCCGGAACTCCGTCTTCACGAATTGTGCGATGACGCTCGACGGCGACGTGTGGTGGGAGGGAATGACCGAGCAGAAGCCGTCCCAGTTGGTGGACTGGCTGCGGCGGCCGTGGACTCCAGACTCGGGCCGGAATGCGGCACACCCGAATGCGCGGTTTACGTGTCCCGCGAGTCAATGCCCAGTCATTGCCCCCGAGTGGGAGGATCCGCATGGCGTGCCGATCGACGCCATCCTCTTCGGGGGACGGCGCGCGGGAATTGTTCCGCTGGTTACCGAAGCCTTCAACTGGCAGCATGGCACTTTCCTGGGCGCGATTGTCAGCAGCGAGACAACCGTCGCGATCACCGGCCAAGTTGGCCGGCTGCGCCGCGATCCCATGGCGATGCTTCCGTTTTGCGGCTACCACATGGGCGACTACTTTGCCCACTGGCTCAAAATGGGAGCGCTCTCCAACGCATCGAGGCTGCCGAAGATTTTCTACGTCAACTGGTTTCGCCAGGACGAAAACCACAAGTTCCTGTGGCCGGGCTATGGTGAAAACGGCCGGGTGTTGAAATGGATCTTTGAGCGCTGCGACGGCAAGGTGCATGCGAACGACACTCCGATCGGACGCGTTCCCGAGGTGGCCGATCTCGACACGACGGGGCTCGACATCAAAGGCGCTCATGTGGACGAACTGCTCAGCATCGATATCGAGGGCTGGCTGGCCGAGGTGCCGTCGATCAAAGAGCACTTCGCCCACTTCGGCAACCATCTTCCAGAGGAGCTGAACCTTGAAGTGAAGGCTCTTGAAGAGCGTCTTCAGGCGGCGAAGCAATAGGCCGTCAGGAAGAGCTCGGGGGGACGGCGCCAGGCCCGCGTTCGACATATTTTTTTCGTTACCGGGCGACGTTTTTGATATAGTGTCCCACTGTCATGCACCCTCTCGCTGTGAGCGAAGCGAATCCTGCTGCCCCTGTCACATCTCTATCTCTCACTCGAAATCAGATTCGCGGCTTCTGGGCATCGTGGGGCGGGTGGACGCTGGACGGCATGGATTCCTTTGTTTATGCGCTCGTCCTCGTACCCTCGCTGCGCGAACTGCTCCCGCTTTCCGGCATTCCGGCCACCAAGGGCAACGTCGGACTGTACGGGGGTTTGCTGTTCGCCCTATTCCTGATCGGCTGGGGACTGGCGTTTCTTTGGGGACCGATTGGAGACAAGTTCGGCCGTGTGCGCACGCTCATGCTCACCATCGTGTGGTATTCGACATTCACCTTTCTGAGCGCGTTCGCCACTGGCGTGTGGCAACTGGCTGTCCTCCGCCTGCTGGCCGGCGTCGGCATTGGCGGAGAATGGGCCATGGGCGGGACGTTTGTGGCGGAGGAGTGGCCGGAGCATCGGCGCCGTGTGGGTGCGGGTTTGATGCATACCGGATATTACGTCGGCATATTTCTCGCCGCGCTGGCCAACTACGGCATCGGCAGCCGGTTTGGCTGGCGGGCCATGTTTATTGTCGGAGGTCTGCCGGCGCTGCTTCTGGCCTGGATTCGGCACGGGGTTACGGAGCCTGCCGCCTGGAAAAAGAAAGAAAGCGTTGTCCGCGCGTGGGCCGTTTGGCGTCCTCTGGCGACGCTGTTTGCGCCCGCCTGGCGGCGCCGCACCATTCTGAATTCGTTACTCATGCTGGCTTCCATCTGTGGGCTGTGGGCTGGAACTGTGTACGTTCCCGCGGCGATCACGTCGGTCGCCGAAGCGAGTGGCCGCAGCGCTCCGCAAGCGGCGCAACTCGCCTCCTGGGGCATCATGATGGTCTCGTTCGCTACGATTCTAGGCTGCCTGGCCATGCCGTGGCTTGCCGAACGGGTCGGCCGTCGTGGGGCGCTCGCTGTTTTCTTTACTCTCATGCTTGTGTTCATTGCGCTCACGTTCGGCAAAGTCTTCTATCTCGGAGCGGCTGCCCTGCCCTGGTTTTTCGTTTGTCTTTTCTTCCTGGGCTTGGGCGGCGCCAATTTCGCTGTCTATACCCTCTGGTTGCCCGAGCAATATCCGACGGAATGCCGCGCCAGCGCCTTCTCCTTTTCCACGTCATTCGCCCGCTTTGGTGGCGCTGGAATCACCTTCCTGGTCGGAGCCGGCGTCCGGCATTTCGGATCGCTCGGGACTCCGGTCGCGATGACTTCGATTGCTTTCGCCTTGGGACTGCTTCTGATTCCATGGGCCGTGGAAACACGTAACCAGCCGCTGCCGGCCTAGACGGCGGCCTTGAGAAAGAAGGGCTGGTAATGGGAGACGCGACCGATGCCGATGGATGAGAGCCTGCGCGCGCAGATCGAGACTTACCTGTCCCACCTCGATAACCTGATCCGCCGTGGGCGTCAGGTTCGCGCGACGTTGACGGCTGATCCCTCCAGCAGTTCGGCGATTGCGGCCACTCGCGCCTGGCAGGAAGACTGTGGAGTAACGGTCAATCAATTGTCCGGAGGCAGCAAGGCCCATTGGCTGGCCCGGTCGTTTAGCCAAGCCTTCCTGATGCGCTCCGCGTCCGGTCATGCGGTCGAAGGCGCGGCGCCGGCCGAGATCGTCCAGCGCCTGCTCCACGTGCTCGAGCAAGCTGTGGCCTCACTCTCCGGAATGGAGGCTGGCCCCGGCGTTACTGGATCATCGTCTGCATCTCCGGAGGCGCCGCCGCGCCGCTTCGAGTTCGTTCACAACCCCGAGCTCCGGCCCGTGGTCGAGCAGGCCTACACCGCTAGCCGGCGCGCCCTCGATCAAGGGGACTATGACCTGGCGCTGCGCACTGCTTGCGGAATCCTGGAGGCCATCGTGACCGATGCGCTGGAACATAAGGGACTGAGTGCGCTGGCTGGCTCGGACGCGCCCGCCGAGGAAAGATTGCCGATTGGCCGTTCCAGACGCGGCTCGCCGTCGCCGAGAGAGCGGGACTCATTCGCGGCGGGTGCGCCCGGCTGCCAGCCGTCGCGCGGACGTATCGAGATCACACCGATGCCGGCGGCGAGAGCGGCCCGGCGGCGACGGTTTCCGAGCGCGATGCGCGACAGGCCGGACAGGTGCTTCACGTCGTGATGAGAGACCTGGATCCCGGCCGGTAGCGAAGCGAGGCTCTCCACCAGCGAGCTTGTCAATCTTCCAGGTCCTGCCGGAAGACCGGTTGTGATGGATCGAGGCTGCCGTCGATGACCGCCACGAGCAGATCTCGGTATGCGTTCTCCGCCTCTTCCAGCGAGGCGTAGCCGCGTTCCCGCTGCAGCGCTCCGGTGGCCGAGTAGATGAGCGTGAAATACCGGCCCGATGAATACTGCAGTTCGAGCAATTTGCTCGGCATGTCAGGATCGCCTTCCTGACCGAGCACGTCCATCAGCGCCACCGTCCACTGCCTACTTTTCGGGTCAGAGACGACCTCGCGCTCGAGGTATTGCCACTCGTCCATGCTCCACAACGGCATATTGATTCCAGCAGCTCTTTATTTCAGCAGATCATCGTTCCAGCGATCATGCTTCAAGCAGATCATTGAGGGCGTTTACGACCTGCGCCCCGGTAAACGGTTTCGGGACCAGCGAGACTCTTTGGGCTTTCCGGGATCGCAGGCTCGCGTCAGCCTCCTCCGGTGTGTCGCTGATGATGACGACGGGAAGCTCGGCGTGGTTCGGGTCGTCACGCACGGCGTCGAAGAGTGACTCGCTCATGTCGAAGGCGGAACAGTCGAGCACGAGCGCATCGGCGCGTTGCTCCAGGACCAGTTCGTTGACGGTGACGGTATATCCCGCTGCGAAGACCTCGTAGCCGCGGTCACGCAGCGCGAACGTCAGCAGCTCGGCAATCTCCGGCGTATCGTCGATGAGCAGGATGCGGCGCAAGCGTACCCTACTTCTTGCCGGCGCCGGCGCGAGGCAGCCGCGGCTTCTTGCCTGCGGAGGGCTCCAGATCCATGACCCACACTCGCCCGCCTGCGGTGTAGTAGGCGCGGTGGTCGCTCTCGATCATCGCGCCCCAGGCCTCGAGCGTGCGCATGGCAAACGTGTATCCCTCGAAGTTGTTACGCGTGTGATCCAGCACTTCATTGGTGTGCCAGTTGTTCGTGAGGATCGCGTCGCCCGCGTGCACGCGCACGACAGTGTAGTAGCGGTCGAACGCCGCTTCCGACCGCACGTCGCGAGTCGCCCCGCGCTTTTTGCCTTCGCTGACGATATAGCTTTCCTGCGTTTCGGGAGCCGCAGGTGGGTGGGTTTCTTTGGTATTCATACAGTCTCCGCCACCGCCGCGGCCTCCACGGCGGACCCCATGTTGACCAGATTTTTCGCATCGGCGGCCTGGATCAAAGCCTCGGGCAGCTCAACACCCATCATCCGCCATTGCTCGTTGGCAAACTTCTGCAATGTGGCGATGTGCTCGGCGTGGAGGTGGCCGAAGCGTCCTTGCAATTTCAGGTACTCCGATACCGGCCGCATGTTCTGCGGGCGGAAGCTGTAATCGTAGGCGCGCTTCTCGGGGTGCCACTCCCAGATCGGGTAGAGACCGCATTCGACGACCAGCCGGCCAAGATCAATGGAGCGCGGTGTCTCGTACACGAAGCCCTTTTGGCAGGGAGTGTAGACCATCAGATATGCCGCGCCCTTGTGGTTGAGTCCCTTGCGTACTTTGTTCATCAAGTCGATGGGGTAGCCCACGCTCGCGGTCGCCACGTAACAGTGGGGATGGCCCGCGGCCATCATGCGGGCGAGATCCTTGGGGAACAATTTCTTCGCCTCGGGAACCAGCGGTCCGGGAGGGGAGAATGTCGTCATGCCGCCGTAGGGCGTGCGCGACGATGCCTGGATGCCGGTGTTGGCGTACTGTTCGTTGTCATAACAGATAATCAGGCAATCGTGATTGCGATAGAGCGCGCCTGAAATCGAGGCGAGGCCGATGTCGGACGCGCTGCCGTCGCCCGCCTCGCAGATTATGTTCGGATAGGCGCCCTTCCATTTGCCCTTGCGGATCATGGCTTCATAGGCGGCGGCGACGCCCGCGGTGAAGCTGCCCGCGCTGCCAATCTGCGTGTGCGCCCAGGGCACATTGTAGGGCGTACACAAATACGAGCTATTCGCGACATACATGCAGCCTGTCGGTCCGATCAGGATCGTGTTGTCGCCCGCTGCCTTGCTCGTCATCCGATACTGGATGGACGGCCCGCAACCGGCACAGGTGCGGTGGCCGGGGACGAAGGGCTCGCTCGACGGCAATTCAGGGTTGTAGAAACGCGCTCCCTGATTCGGGCTATTTAGAATCGGCAGCAGTTGCCGCTGAACTTCAATTGTCGCCATAATCATTCCTCCGTGGCCGGGCGCGGACGCCCGGCGCTCCACCAACTCTTTACTCTTCGAATCCGACCCAATGCGTGCGCTTTTCGATTTTTCCGCGTTTCTGCGCTTCTATCATCTTCTGCGTCATCCAGTAGAATTCCTTCAGCACAATCGCCTCGCCGCCCATGCCCGCCATGAACGAGACGACGAGAGGGCGGTGTGGGCTTTCGAAGAGAGCCGCGCAGACCTCGGCATAGAGCACGCCGCCGCTGCTCACGCTGCCGAGTCCCATGTTGGTCTCGATCACGCCGACCACTTTGAACTTACTGAGGATCTCCTGCACGCGATCGGTCGGGTAGGGCCGGATGGTTCGCAGCCTTACCAGACCGACTTTCAGGCCCCGATCGCGCATGTGCTGAATCGCGAAACGTGCCGTCACCGCGTGCCCGCCCTGCATGAAAAAGACAACGTCGGCGCCATCGGTCATGAACTCTTCGACCCAGGGGTCGTAGCGCCGTCCGAAGATTTTCGCGAACTCGTCGTGGACTTCCTCAATGACTGCCATGGACTCTTCCATGGCGCGCGCCCGCTCCAACTGCAGCGGCGGACCCTGTTCGGGCATGATCTGCGGACCGTGCGACACCGGATGCCGCGGATCGAGTGGGTAGGGATGCTTGTAGGGCGGCAGGAATTCGTTCACCTGGCCGGGGTCGGGCAATTCCACATCGCTCGTGATGTGGGAGACGAAGAAACCATCCTGGCAAACCATCTGGGGCAAAAGCACGCGAGGATCCTCGCCGATGCGGTAGCCCATCAGGTGATTGTCGAATGCTTCCTGGGCGTCGCACGCCCAGCCCATCAGCCAACCCATGTCGCGCGTCGAGAGCGCGTCGGTATGCTCGGAACCGAAATCGCCGGGCGGATCGAGCGTGCGGTCGGCGATCATCATCTGCACCGGCATACGACTGCCCGAGATCGGCGAATAAAGTTCGTAGGCGAACTGCACGCCGACACCCGAGCTCCCGGTGAAAACGCGCGCGCCGCTCGACGATGCGCCATGCGCGATGCTCAATTGCGAGTGCTCGCTGTCGGCGACGATGTACTCGGCGTCGAGTTCTCCATTGGCCACCATTTGCGCCAGCGCCATCATCGTCGCCGTGTAAGGCCGGATCGGGTAGGCCGCAATCACATCGACATCGGCGTACTTGGCGGCTTGCGCCGACGCGACGCAGCCGTTGATCCGGACCGTCTTCTTCTTTCTTTCCGCAACCGTTGTCATGAATCACTCCAAATTTCTAAATGTTCCGCTTCTAAATGTTCTTTGCCGCTCGTTCTCCGAGATTCCTCAACTCTTCCGCCTGCCGTCCGTGCAGCCCCGGCGAGATGGCGAAGGCCGTATCCATGCGCACCACGCCGGTATCGAAGTCGAGTTCGGGCACGCCCTCAAGGCAGCCCGTCGGACATTCCTCGATGCACACGCGGCATCCTTTGCAGTAGTTGACCAGAATCTTATAGAGTCCGTTCGAGCGCGACGGGCGCGCGATGCACGGCTCGGGACAGACCAGATAACAGTTGTCGCAGGCATTGCAGGTGCCGCAGCTGAAACAGCGGCTGGCCTCCTCGACTGCCTGTTCTTCCGAGAATGCCTGAATCACTTCCTGCTGCGTTTTGCGCCGGCTGGTTGGCGGCAGCAGTTCCTGCTGGACGCGCGGGAAGTGCGGGAAATAGGTCATATTCATGCGGTTCAAATCGAAGATGACGTCGACGGGAATTGTCCGCGGCTGCAACGACTCGCCGCGCAACACCTTATCCAGATTGAAGGCGACGCGCTTCCCGTCGCCAACCGCATTCACCACCATCAGCGGCTGACCGGAACCCAGCTGCACCACATCGCCCGCCGCAAAGAAGTTCGTATCGCCGAGGCGTCCGAAGCGGTCGATCTTGATCATGCCGCGCTCGGTCTTGAACTCGTCCGGCAACCAGCCGAGCGACGCCCGCTGTCCCACCGCGATGATCACGTTGTCGGCGTGAAAGCGTTCGGCGGGGACTTCGCGATTGACGGTGATCGGCGAGGCGTTGATGGCGCCGGAGAAGCGCGCCGGATGCAGTTGCAAGGCCTCGACCCTGCCGTTGCCGAGCACGGCGGTCATCGCCCGCCCGTGCATCAGTTCCACCCCTTCTTCAAGCATGTCGTGCAGATCTTCCGACGAGGCAGGCATCTCGTCGGTGTTGGCTTCCACCGTGATCATGGTTACTTCCACGGCGCCTTGCCGCAGCGCTTCGCGGGCGCAGTCGATGGCGGTGTTTCCGCCGCCGATGACGGCGACCCGAGCACCCAGCTTGACTTCGGATGTGCCCATGCCGATGTCGCGAAGGAACGGAAGTCCGTAAAGCACGCCGTCCTTATTCTCGCCCTCGGCGCGCACGCTATTGGGCTGGGTTAGGCCCACGGCCAGCACGACGGCGTCGTAGTTCTTTTTCAAGTCGTCCCAGGTGACATCCTTGCCGACTTCGACGCCGGTCTTGATCGTGATTCCGAGTTCGACGAGGCGCTCGATCTCGCGATCGAGCACGTGCTGCGGGAGCACCCAGTCCGGAATGCCGCCGCGATTGAGTCCGCCTGCTTTCGGTGACTTCTCAAGGATCGTGACTTTGTAGCCGAGGCGCGCCAGCTGGTAGGCGGCACTGTGGCCGGCGGGGCCCGATCCGACGACGGCGACTTTCTTGCCGTTGGGTTTCCCGGCCGTGACTACGTCGCTTGTCAGCGCCTGTCCGAGATCACCGAGAAACCGCTCGACCGCGCGAATCGAGATGGCCTCATCGTACTTCCCACGGTTGCAGGCTTGTTCGCACGGGTGGTAGCACACCCGGCCGGTGACCGACGGGAAGGGCATGTCTTCCTTGATGAGCGCGTAGGCGTCCAGATACTTGCCGCGCTTCACCAGGTCGAGATAGCCCTGGATCTTTTCGTTGGTTCCGCAAGCGTTGTTGCAGGGCGGCAACTTGTCCCGGTACACCGGCCGGATCGAACGCCAGTTACCGGTGGGGAACAGGTCCTGGCCCTTTTCCTGCGATGGCGCAGGCGTGATGCCGGCGAACGGAATCTTGAGCCGGTCGGGGATGTGTGTGCCTTTGGTTGACATGTGATCCTTTGATCCTTCCTATGCAGCCACTGGGTTCAGCTTCATGATGTGTAACTGGTCGAGTGCCATTTCGAATGCCCGCTTGTTCGCGATCATTGGTTCAATCGTCTCCATCTTGACGATGCCCGTAGTCTTGACCACGGCGGCAATAAGCGGAGCGGCGATGTCGGGTGCGATCGCTTTGTTGCGCTCGGCAGCGCCTTCGGTCGAAAGGCGGTCGAGGCCGAGTTCGCCGAGGCGGTAGTAGAGCCACTTGTGGTCGGCGAGATGGGCAGCGTCAACGCAGACGAGTTGGGCCAACCGCTCGGCGCCCGGCACGAAACGAATCATGTACTCCGGCGTGTAATGCGTGTTGATCACCAGCGTTCCGCCCGGAGGCATGCCGCGCATGTAATCCCAACCCTTGACCATCGTCCCCTCGACCAGCACGACGATGTTGGGTTCCTCGTTTTCGTAGGTGAGCGCGTTCTCGATCACGCCGTCGCTCACACGACAGTACTTGCGGGTCGGGCAGTTGGTGCGATCGGGATTGTCCACGTAGTTCTCCATCGCCTGCGCGTACTTGCCCTCGAGGCGGGCGGAAGCGGAGATGGAATTGACGATGTCGCGGCCCTCTTTGTCCATGATGATGCCGCGCGTCCAAACAGTAAGTTCCGTGTAACTCATAATCAACCCTCGTTGTTACTTAGTTACAATCGCTAATAGCGTCGCCGCGAGAGACTCCGGCGCGTCAGACGCGATGGCCCCACGGGCCACGTCATTTCCCAGCTCAGTCAATCTGATTGTCCCCAGACTAGTCTGCTCGAGGGCTCACCCTTGGCCCCAGGCAGTAATCGCTATGCTCAATTTAGTTAATGCGATATGCGACGCGATCGCTTTCCCCACGAATTGCGAATCGCGATATAACCGACCCAAACAGCCGAACCCAAGGGAAAAGCCCTTGGTCAAGATTTCTCAAGCACGATCTCTTCGATGTCTTCAATGTGCCGCCGCATGGCGTCCTTTGCCGCCTCGGCATCGTGGCGCTTGATCGCCGCCAAGATCCGGCGGTGGCCGGCGAGCGACTTTTGCGGGCGCCCTTTCACTTGCAACGAGCGTTCGCGCGTGTCGCGCAGCAAGTCCATGAGAATGTCGAGCACCTTCAGCACAACACTGTTGCCGGAAGCCAGGGCAATGCTGTAGTGGAATTCCGCATCCTCGGGGATGCTGGCTTCGTCATGAGACAGCTTTGCTTCTTGCCGTTGCAAAATCTCTTCCATCTCTGCAACTTCGTCGGGAGAAGCGTGCGTGGCGGCGCGCGCAGCCAACGGCGGCTCGAGCATCTTCCGAAAATCCAGAAGTTCGCTGACCAGTTCCTGCCGGCGCTTTAGCGCATTGGCAAAAGGATTGACCAATGACTGGGCCGATAGTTCGCGAACGATGGTCCCAGCTCCTTGACGCGGCTCAACCAAGCCCGTCAGTTCCAGGCTGCGAATTGCGTCCCGAATGGAACTGCGGCTTACCTGAAGCACCTCTGCCAGTTCGCGCTCCGAGGGCAGTTTGTCACCGGGTTGCAGTTTCTCCAGAATCAAACGCTCGATCTGCTTGGCGACTTCTTCGTAGACCTTGTTTCTTCGCACAACTTCGAAGTCGGATTTGACCGGGGTTGCCATAGACAAGTGGTCCGATAAGTAGACCAGCGACGGCGAAAGTATACGCCCCTTGTCAAGTCCCCTGCAAATATTTTTTATGGGGCGATGAAAAAGGGCGGATGAAAGCGTTCTGTTGTTCGCTCATTGTTGGTTGCCCAGCCGCACACTCCGCCAATAGCTTCGTACAGCTGTACACGGTTCGCGTGTGAGACATGGGAAGACCCACACGCTCGCCCAACTCCACGACCGCGCCCACGAGCGCTTCCAGTTCCATCGGCCGGCCCGCTTCGAGATCTTGCAGCATCGAGGTTTTGTGCTCCCCAACTTTTTCCGCGCCGGCAATTCGCTGCTCGATGGAAACCGGCAAGTCCATACCCAACTTTTGAGAGACCGCTTCCACTTCCTGCATGATGTGGCGGATTACCGAACAAACTCCCGGATCGCGCACCATCTGCACCAGCGTGGCGCGGGTCAGGGCGCTGACCGGATTCAGGGACGCGTTGCCCAGAACCTTGACCCAAATCTCGTGACGGATACGAGTGGTCACCGGACAGCGCAAGCCGGAGGCGATGAGCGCCTCGGCAACGCGGCGGCAGCGATCGGAGCGCGATCCGTCCGGCTCGCCGAGAGAAATGCGGTTGCCCTCGATGTGTTGAATCACGCCGGGTGAGGGAATCTCGGTCGAAAAGTAAACGATGGACCCGACCACCCGACGCGCTTCGATGGCCGAGGAAATCACGCCGCCGGGATCGACGCGCTCCAGACGCAATCCTTCCCATTCGCCGCCGAAACCCTGGAAGTACCACCAGGGAATTCCATTCTGCGTGCTGACCACCGTGGTCTCGGGCCCCAGCACCGGCTTCAAGTGCGGAGCAAGTTGCGGCAGGCCGTGCGCCTTCACCCCAAGAAAAATAACGTCCACCGGTCCCACTGCTTCGAGGGAACTGGCGATGGTGGGCCGTGCCACGAAATCTCCCTCGGGACTTTTCACCTGCACGCCGTGCTCCTGCATGGCGCGAAGGTGCGGCCCGCGCGCGAAGAGTGTGACCTCGAACCCGGCCTGCGCCATACGCGCACCGATGTAGGCTCCGATTGCGCCCGCCCCAGCGACCAGGAATCTCATTTTTGGTCATCCGTGAGGGCGGCGGCGACGGCGCGCCGGCGAATTTTTCCAGTCGCCGTGGTGGGGATACTCTGCACGAGATAAATCTTCTTCGGACATTTGTATTCTGCCAGCAAGTCGCGGCAGTGCTTGATGAGTGCCGCTTCGGTGGCGCCATGGGGTTCGTGTAAAACCACGGCGGCAGCCACTTCTTCACCCAGCGTGGGATGTACGCAGCCAAACGTGACCGCCGCCGCGACCGCGGGATGCCGCAGCAAAACCTCGTCGACTTCGTGAGGCGCGATGTTCTCACCGCCGCGGATGATGATGTCTTTGATCCTGCCCGTCAGATGCAAATAGCAGTCTTCGTCGAGCAAGCCTTCGTCGCCGGTACGAAACCATCCATTCACAAAAGCGCGAGCGTTAGCTTCGGGATTATTTGCATATCCGCGAAACACGTTGGCTCCCTGAATGGCGACTTCGCCGCGCTGGTTGGTGCCGAGCTGGTTGCCCTCCTTGTCCATGATGCTGATGCGCAGTCCGGTGCCCACACCCACAGACCCCGGCTTCCGATGGCGCGGGGGTAAAGGGTTCGAGGTCATCTGGTGGGCAGCTTCCGTCATGCCGTAAGCTTCGACGAAGGGCACGCCGAACAGCCCCTCGATCTTGTGAATGAGTTCTGGCGACAAAGGCGCGCTGCAGGAACGGATGAAGCGCAGAGAGGCAGCCTCCGCGGGTTTGTGGTGAGTACGAGCCACCAGAAGCTGATGCATCGTGGGCACTCCCGAATACCAGGTCACGCGATGTTCCCGAACCGTCCGCCAGAAAGAAAGCGCGTTGAATTTGGTGGGAACAACTACGGTTCCCCCGGAAAGCAGAGTTGCCATGGTTGAGGCAATCAATCCGTGCACGTGGAAGAGGGGCATGACGCACAGCGAAACATCTTCCTCGGAAAGCGCGTAGGTGTTCGCGATATTCGCCGACGAGACCGCGACGTTGAAATGCCGCAAAGGAACGCGCTTCGGCCGTCCCGTGCTTCCGCTGGTGTGCAGGACCAGGGCAATGTCGTCAGCCGTGGGCTCGGTAGCCGAAACTCCCGTGGGGGCATCCACCAGGTGAACGTTGCCCTGGTCGTTCATTTCGACCGATAAGACTGGGATCTTGCGATCCGCGGCTGCGCTGCGGGCAAATTCCGCGCCTACCGGCGGGCAAAGTAAAATGCGGGCATTGGTGTCCCCGAGAAAAAAAAGAAACTCCTCATAGGGGTACGCCGGGTTCAACGGGGCCGCGGTTCCGGCGATGGAGGCCGCGAGAAAGCTCACAATCGCCGGCAATCCATTCGGCAATGCGATGGCCACAGCATCGCCACGGCGAATGCCAGCGGAGGCCAAAGCGTTTGCCATAGCCAGGACCTGCTGCCGGAGCGAATCGTAAGTGACACGGATGCCAAGCTCGGGGACGACCACTGCCGTGTGACTGTCCGCAAAATGTAAAACGTCAAGAAGTGTGTCAACCGACTTCAGGGTCATGGGTTGTTGCCTTTGACGCGAGCCATGAATTCACAATCCAACCTTGCGCCGCATGTTTCCAGGACACGAGACTAGATCGAATAGCCCTCGGCGTGCAGCGCCTTGCTAAACTCTTTCAGGAAAAACTGCACGTTATCCTCGGTGGCCAACGGTCCCATGACGCCAATGCGGAAGACTTTACCCGCGAGCGGACCGAAACCGCCGGCGATTTCAATCCCTGCTTCGTCCAACAGGCGTCTGCGCACTTTCGCCTCGTCAATCCCTTTTGGAACGCACACCGTGTTCAGCGTGGCAATGCGGTGCTCTTCGGGAACGTACATGCGCAGACCCATCGCCTCTATGCCCTTCACAAAAAGCTTATGGCAACGGCGATGCCGCTCCCAACGGTTTTCAATTCCTTCCTCGGCGATGACCAGCAGCGCCTCGCGCAAGGCGTAGAACATGGAAATCGGCGCTGTGTGATGATAGCGGTGCGACACAGTGGAGTAGTCGTAAATCAGCTTCAGGTCAAAATACCAACTGCGTACTGGAGAGGTGCGGGCGCGCAGCCAGTCCATGGCCCGCGGCGAGATCGCCATCGGAGACAAACCCGGCGGACAGCTCAGCCCTTTTTGCGTGCAACTATAGGCGACGTTGATGCCGGTCTGGTCGAAATCCACCGGCACTCCGCCGAGCGAGGTGACGCAATCCGCGATCGCCAGAGCGCCCGCATCGTGAGCGGCGGCACAGATGGCCTGGCCCGACTGCAACGCTCCCGTCGATGTCTCGGCGTGAATATAAGCCACAACCTGGGGCTTCTCGCGACGGATGAACTCTCTCGCTTCATCATCCGTAAAGGTCTCGCCCCAAGGCTTTTCAAAGCGGACGACGTTGGCGCCGTTGCGTTTCGCCATCTCCGTAAGCCGATCGGAGAAATATCCATTGGCAAAGACCGCGAGCTTGGCTCCGGGCTCCACGAAGTTAGTAACGGCAGCTTCCATGCCCGCGCTGCCGGTGCCGGAAATTACCAGCGTGGCGCTGTCGTTAGTTCCGAAAGCCATTTTCAGCAATTGCTGGACCTCTCCCATCACCTTGATGAAATAGGGGTCGAGGTGCCCGACAATGGGCTTCGACAGCGCTTCGTAGACCCGCGGGTGAACCATAGTGGGTCCAGGCCCGAACAGAAAGCGGCGAGGTGGTTGCAGGGCCGGGAAATGGAGTAGGGAATTTGACTGTTCCAGGGCGCTCATAAGTCCTCGTTTTTCTCCAGAGATAGTCAGATTTTACGGCACGGAGCGGACAATCTCCACAACCCACCCCGAAATGCGACGTTCATTCGGAACCAGTCGCTAGCGCACCGTGACAAAGAAGTACGCCGTCATGGCGACGCCCACGCCGATCACAACGCCCCGCACCTTGCGGGGGTCTGCCTTTTGCGCGTAATGCGCACCGAACCAGCCTCCGGCGAGAGAACCTGCGATCATCACCGCACACTGCGGCCACAACACCGCGTGAGCCACGATAAAGGTGACCACCGCAGCCGCGTTAATGGCGACGGCCAGCAGTGTCCTGATCGCACCCATGGCATGAATGTCACGCATCCCCATCATCGCGAGCATTCCCAGCGTCATGAACCCGATGCCAGCGCCAAAGTATCCGCCATAGACCGCAACCAGCAACTCCGCGATCGAACCCACCACGATCGCCGGCCATGATATGTCCCGCAGATCGCCACCGTTTTTGCCAATGACCGCGTTCTTGCCGACCATGGCGCGGATCGAATTGCCGAAGGCGAACAGCAAAGTGCCTGCCAGCAGCAGCCAGGGGACGAGGCGCAGAAAAGTATGCTGCGGGGTCTTAAGCAACAGCAGCGCTCCAGCCCAGCCTCCGGCAACGCTGGTCACCAGCAAAGGGACCAATACGCGGAGCGGTGCGTTCAGCCGTTTTACGTAAGCGATGGTGCTGGCTGCCAACCCGGGCCACAGCGCGACCGTATTGGTCGCATTGGCTTCCACGGGTGGGATTCGCAGGAACAACAGCGCCGGGAAGGAGACGAAACTGCCGCCGCCAGCCAACGCGTTCAGCGCGCCAGCCATCCCGGCCGCTACGAGTAGGAAGATGGCCTGACCGAAGTGTAAGCCCATACAAACCATGAAAACGGGGTCCAGAGAAGCAGCGCGTCCAGGACAGCAGCGCAAACACGGGCGCCAATTCTATCAGGAATTTGTCAGGGAACTTCCCGCCGATTTCTTCCAACCGTCGGAATCCAAGACCGCGCCGCTCCGTTCCTCCCGCTTCGAATCATCCCTGGAGACAACGGCGGCGCCAGATGCAAACGTCCGCCTTTTCCGGAACATGGTGAAACCACCACCAGAGGACATTTCTAATGTGCGCCAAAAACTTTTTCTTGACAGACTGCATTGTGATGTGATAAACCAGCCCGTTCCCAACTGGTCCGCTTTTCATACCGGGCAAGAACTCATTTCGTGACTCTGTAGATCTTTCGGTTCGTGGCCTGAACGAAGAAGGCAGCGCGCGTCCCAAGTGTTCGCATGCCTCGACGGCAGGTCCGTTTTGCAAATCATCCCGGGAGAGGAAACACATGCGCTCACTAATAGCGTTTTTCGTGATTCTGGCCGGTTTCATGGCGCCAGGTTCGCTCGCCCACGCTCAAGCCACGGAACCCGCGAGTAAGACTGACGGGGCCAACTCCGGAAGCGCCACCAAGGAAGAGGTCAACCAGTTGCGCAGCGAGGTCGCCGCGCAGCGCCAGACCATCGAGGAACTAAAGGCTTTGGTGGAGAAGTTGGCTGCGGGGAAGGCCCTCGGAAGCGACAATAGCTCGGCCCAGATTCGGCCCGTGGCCGGCGCGGCTTCGGGGGAAACCAATCTGCAGCCCGTCCTGATGAACGCGGTTCTCACGCAGCCCAACCCTGCGGCAGAGGCGGCGCTCGCGGAGCAGGCGCAATCCCCCGCCCCCAAGAAAGAGACTCCCCTTGCTGCGGGATGGAGCGGGGAGCACTTCTTCATCCGGAGCGGCGACGGCAAATTCCAACTTCAGCCTTACGGATATTTCATGTCCGATTATCGCGCCTACCACGGCGACGGCGCCCCGTCGGACACGTTCTTAATCTCGCGTGCCCGCTTTGGCTTTCAGGGCAATTACGGCACAAACTACGACTTTGCTTTATTGATCGATGCGGCGGCCACCAATGGCGTTGTGCTGCGCGACCTGTACATCAACATCAAGCCCACTCCCGCCTTGCAATTCCAGGCTGGCCAGTACAAGGAGCCTTTTGCCCAAGAGGCGCTGACCAATGACACCAGCCTGGATTTTGTGGAGCGGTCTCTGGCCTCGCTTCTGTACCCGAATGCTTCTTCGTCCTACCGCAGCCCCGGCTTTTCTATACACGGGGATCTTGACGGCGGTGTCTTCCAGTACTGGGTGGGGGCATTTAACGGCAAGGGAATGCTGACCAACAACAACACCAACCAACCAGAAGTCATTGGCCGGATGCGCTTTTATCCCTGGAAGAAGAAGAAGGACAGCCTCTTGCAAGGTTTTGCCTTCGGCGGATCGATCGGCCGCGGCCGGTCTCGGGGTCTTTCCGGGGAGCAGAGTTTCGCGGCCACGCTGCCTGACGCTGCCTACAATTTCTTTCCGCAGTTCGCCATCAACGGCCCGATCGAGCGCTACAACGGCGAATTGACCTGGACCCATGGTCCTTGGGCCGTGCGGACCGAATACGATCAGCTTATCCAGTTCCGGAACTCGGTTGGCACCGAGCAGGTCGGCGGCCTGGGATTTGTGACTCTTCCCGGAGTCGTCGCAAAAGCCGGTTACGCGCAAGCCACCTATCTGTTGACCGGCGAAACCCGGCCAGAAAACGGAGCGCCAAAGGTGAAGCACCCCGTGCTTGGTCCTGAGACCGCGGGAATAACGCGGGGCTACGGGGCTTGGGAACTGGCCGTCCGCTATGACCGCATACAAGCGAAAGAACCAGGCATATCTCTGCTGAACAACCCGGTAACTCCGGGATTTGTCCCTACGTTTAGCAACCACACTGACGAATTCACGTTTGGCGTGAACTGGTATCTCAACAATTGGCTCAAGTACCAAGCTAACTTTCTCGTGGATCGGCTGAAGGAACCAAGCGTCACCGGTCAAGAGCCGCAGAACTTCTTTGTCATGGAAAACCGGCTTCAGTTCAGGTTCTAGAAGCGTTTTTTACAGCGGCCCGTTCTTGGCGTTGACGCTCGCTGGTTGAAGTCGCGCCAAGCCGCTGATGATCGCAAGGAGGATATCGATGATATCGATCAGGTCCAGGATTCTATTGACTGTTCTTCTTCCCGTGATGTTTGTGCTGGCGAACGGCTGCGGAACCACGTCGAACTGCCCCGTCTGCGGTACAACCAAGAACGATGGCTACGCAAACATCGACGTCATCCCCGTGCCAGAACACAATCCTACCGGCGAGCCCGGCGGTCCGTTCAACTCCTTCGACATTAGCTGGGTCAACCCTGTCAACCACTTGGACTATGTCTCGGACCGCATCGGTTTGGACGTGGTTGTGGTGGACACGATCAACGACATTGCCCTGAATACCATTACCGGCGCCAACGGCGTCGCCGGGGGTGGTGACTACGCGAGTGCGTGTGTTGCCACCATTCCTCCCATTGTCTCTGTATTGGGCAACTGGACCAGATTCGGTTGCAGAAACGGAGACTTCCATATCCCAGGGTTCGGCGCCAATGGCCTGTTCGGAGGGTTCCCGGGAGCGCAATGCTGCGCGGCGCGCGCCAACGGCGTGAACCCCCTGTCCGGCCCGGATGGAGAACTCGTAACTCCCGACGGCAAGACCCTTTTCACCGCCAACGCCAGCAGTTCGGTGGTGGTGTTCGACCTGACCTCCATGAACCTGCGGTCGAACCCGCCCACTCCGCCTACCGTCATCGCGGTGATCCCGACGGGCTTGTCGCCCGACTTCGATGGGCAGTCTGGCAACTCCAACCCCGCTCCCGGGTATCCTGCTGGCAATACTACTGGGATCGCCGGCTGCATAGCATCCGCGAACGGACGTGCCTTTTCTGACCCGAGTTGCGGGGACCTGCGCGCGGACGAAATCTCTTACGACGCCACGGATCAGATTCTGGCGGTGATCAATGGCGATCCGGGATTGCCCTACATCACTTTCATCGACGTTTCCGGAATCAATGCCCGCACCTCCAATTGCCTACCAGTTGATCCGACAACGCCGTACGGCCCTCCGTTCGCGAATGCTTTGGGCCCCATCAATCCCCCGTCCTGTATCCTCGGTCAGATCTACTACGATGGCGCCCCACAGAACAACGCCAATGTGCAGGTTGACGACGTTGGCCTGAACGCGACAGCGGGCTTCGTCTGCCCCGATCCTTCCAATCCTCAGGTAAACTCCGGCGTCTCTGGCGCGCCGCCGTACATTGTCGGCACCGCGTCCATCCCTTGCCATCACGGGCCGATCCTGACTTCGGCGGGAGCGTTCTGTAACCAAACCAACCCCGGCGCCGGCTGCAACGGAGCCGTTTCCCTGGCGGGCTTAGGTGGCCAGGCATGGAACCCCAACACTGGTCATTTTCTGCTCACGAACGGAAATGCTACGGGCAACCTCACGGTGGGCACGGTGGATGAGATCGATCCGAGGCTGACGGACACTAGTTGCGGCGGGGTCTCCTGTGGGCCAGTGGTGATCAACAGCTTCGTGATGCCGAATTGCATGCCCACGAGCATTGTTCAGGGCCCAGGCAACAACTTCCTCGTAGGCTGCGCGGACCATGATGGCGAAGCATTTCCGCCCAACGAGTACGTGATCGATGGAACGTCGGGTGCAATCCTCGCTACCATCAATAACGTTGGCGGCGTGGACGAAACCTGGTACAACCCCGGCGACAACCGATACTACCTTGCGGCCAGAGATATGCCGAACGGTCCGGTCATGGGCGTCATTGATGCTAAGACGAACCTCTGGCTGGTAAACGTTGTAACCAATTCCAACTCACACAGTATCGCGGTGGACCCCAGCAATAACCATGCTTTTGTGCCCATGCAGGCGGGCACGATCTGCACAACGCAGAGTGCCAACGGCTGCATCGCGGTCATGGCGCGACAATGAGGCAAAGCGGAGCGGTCCCGAACCTCAAAACCTGTTAGGCGAGCACAGTGGCGATGGAGTCCACCTAAGCCGCAGGAGGTTCGGGTCCGCCAGCTTTCGAAGTTTGTTTAAGCCGTCCCGGGCAATTCTTCTTTCTGGGGCACGAAGAGGCTATTTGACGTTGGTTTCCTGGTAGTGCAGTTCCTTCCATTGCCCGGCGCGCTTCACCCAGAGTTCACTGATGTACACCCGCGAGTAGCGCACTTGCGCCTTGGGCGGGAACTGCATGGTGACTTCGTAGATGGCCAGGGCGGCATCAGGCCCCAGCGGAATCAGCTTGAACCCCCACAGCGTATAGTTGTAAACATTCTCGTCGACCAGTTCGTTTAGAGCTTGAATCTTATTCCGCTCGCCCCTGCCGTCGACTTCGACGCCCTGATAGTCGTCCGCTAACAATTCGGCGTAGCTTTTCCTGTCCTTGTTCTTCAGCGCGTCCCATTCAGCTTTGATCTTCGATTCGAACATATCGTTCAGCGCCTTGTCGGCGGAGACGCTGCCGAATTGCGGGCTTTCGCCAGTCTTAGGCGGCGTGGCGGGTTTTTGCGCCAGGGCAAGAGAACGTCAGACACGCAATGCAGAAGAAGACGAAGCAATCCCGCATAAATCCTCCGAAGCGAAGTGCAGCGAAATTTTATCAAGTGCGCGTCAGGTCCGGCGCAACTGAACCCTACTGCAAGTCTCCAACTTTCTTTCTCACTGCTGCGAGCAGTGGCGGAGGCAGCTCGGAATAGCCTTCTTGAACTGCAAACTGCTCGCCATCCGTGTATATCCAATCCAAGAGACGGCTTAACGCGGCGGCACGAGCGGAATCCGACGATGAAGTTCGCAGGTAAATCCAGGAAAAACTGGTAATGGGAAAAGAAGCAGCTCCGGGTGTGTCAACCAACGAAGCGGAGAAGTTCTTCCAGCCTGGCGCCTCTGCCGCTTGGCATGCCGCGATCATGCTCTTGGTGGAGGCCTTAACAAATTTACCGGCGCGATTCAGTACCGCGGCTTGGGGAACACTGTTCTTCACCGCATATTGATACTCGACGTAGCCAATGGATCCGGGGCTGTTCTTCACCTTGTCGGCCATATCGGAACTGCGTTCCGCGGGCGCGCCGACCGGCCATTTGGGGGAAGGAGTAACTCCAACTTGGGCGCGAAACTTGGAACTCGCCTTGGAGAGAAAGTCGGTGAAGACGTAGTTGGATCCCTTGCCTGCGGGGCGGTTGACCACTTGGATCGGGAGATTCGGCAAAGAGATCTCGGGATTGAGCTTCACGATTTGTGGCGCATTCCACGTCTTTATATCGCCGAGGAAGATCTCGGCCAGCACTTCCCCCGAAAGCCGCAGTTCCTGGTGGACATCGGGAAGGTTGTAGATGGGAACGATCGCGATGAGCACGGCCGGCAGTTCGATCAAACTGCCCTCTTGCCGCTCCTTATTGGTAAGCTGAGCTTCCCCGGTGGCAAAATCGCCCACGCCATGTGAGATCTGCTTGATCCCTTCGCTGGTGCCGACCGGGAGGTATCGCATCTGAATGTTGGGGTTGCGCTTGTCGAACTCCTGTGCCCACCGGGTGTAAAGAGGCGCCGGCACGGTCGATCCGGATCCCACCAGGACAACCGCGCTCTGGGCCTGGGCGAGAGTGCTCTGCAGCCCGAGAGTAAGAAGGGACAACAGACAGACATAGAGCGAAAGGCTGCTGCATCCTCGGGCAATGTCTGACTTCGAGAATCTTGCGGTTGCCTTCATCGCGTTCCCTCCATCGGGGCCGCGCTAGGTCAAGCAAGTCCATGCTTTGGCCATCGGAATTGTCGCTAACTCTGTAAGTTACCACCGCTCCGATGAACCCACAGTGTCGCGTAACGGTTAGCTGTTGTCAGACTAGGAACGGCCATCGCTCCCAACCCCGCTCTCCCCGAGGCCGGAGTCGAATTCTCGCCCCAATGACGCGGAGTCAACAAGGGAGACGAGCAAACCGTCTGGCGCTGAGTTTCTACCAGCAGTGTGGCGCTGTGGGAGTGGCATGCTGGCAAACGGCTGGTGTTAAGATGCTGAACGTCTGGACTCTCCGTGGCCGCGAATCGCGCTGTGCATTCGTAAGCCCAGGGATCGCCGGATAGTGCCGCGAAAGCCGAATCGACTTATGTCGCGGCCGCTTATGTCGAACCGATTTATGTCGAACAATCTCACATCGCGCCATGAGGTTGAAGCTTTAGCGCGTGAATTGCTTTCCGCTTATGAGGTGGGAGAGATGGTCGCGATCCCTCCGTCGCAGCGTCCCGGATTCGATCTCAACACGGCTTATGCGGTTGAAGCAGCCCTCAAGCGGCTTCGCGAAGCTAGTGGACACAGAGCCGTTGGCCGCAAGGTTGGTTATGCCAATAAGGCGATGTGGCGTGTGCTCAAACTTGAAACCCTGGTTTGGGCCCACATGTATGACAACACGGTCCATTACAGTGACCGTAACTCCGCCACGCTGACGCTCGCACGTCCCCGTTCGCTGAAGATCGAACCTGAGATTGTTTTCGGTTTGAAACAACCGATCATGGGAGAAACCCGTGATGCCAGTGCTGCGCTCGCATCCACAGAGTGGCTGGCGGTGGGCTTTGAAATCATCGATTGCCCCTTTCCGGAATGGCAGTTTCAGCCCAGTGATTTCGTGGCATCGTTTGGACTTCATGCCGCGCTCGTGATTGGAGAACGCGTGCCCGTGCGGCCCGACGGCATTGCCGCGCTGGTGGAGGAACTGCCGCGATTTAAGGTGCGCATGTCATGCTCTAACGAATCGAAGAACGGAGAATTTGTGGAAGAAGGATCTGGCCGGAACTGTCTGCGGAGTCCGGCCTTGTGTTTGGCGGAACTCAGCGCAGCCATCGCGCGGCGATTCCCAATGGAGCCATTGAGCGCTCGGGAAATCGTCAGCTCCGGAACGCTCACGGCTGGACATCTGACCGGCAGAGGCGATCTCTGGACAGTTGAGGTCGAAGGGCTGTTGCTGCCGCCGCTGACACTGCGCCTGACTTGATTTAGCGTGCTAAGTCAGAAAGTCTCCGGCTAACTCAGATCGATTTCTGCTGGAGACAAAAGCGCGTGCACGCAGCAGCCCGGCCCGCAGGTTTCTCTAGTTTTGACCATAGTTACTAGTTGGTACTGGGGGTCTGTATCTCGGCTGACTTCGCGGTGCGCAGGATGGAGGACTTGATGAAGATGAAGTAGATATGCGCAATCTTCCAGATCAGCTTGGTCTGGACGGATAAGACAACCAACATATCCAGCCGCCCACTCTGGCACACAGCCGTGGTCAGGAAGATGGAAGACGCGGCGCTCCGGACAACTACATTTACTTCCTTGTCGAGGACTGCGATTGCGGCCTCGATGTGCTGCTGAGTGGTGAGAGGATGCTCTCGGAGGCGCGAGTTCTTTGAGAGACGCTTACGAAGGGCTGCTAGGTAGCGGGGAAAACCCGAAGATTCGATGCTCGTCGGCGGAGTCAGTTGTTTCGGCAGTCTGAGATACAGAATGAGTGGCACCAGTAGCAGCGTCGTGTAAAGCGCCAGCAGGCCGTAGAAGACAAGCTTTCCGAGGATCGGGCTTGCCTCAGATGCAACCTGCACGAGCTGTAGCGTTTGGTTCATTAGAACGACAACGAACGCCACTAACACGAACGCCGATATAAACGCCGCAATTCTCAACAGCATTCCGCGCCTAGCGGCAGTATGCGTCCGACCGGTTCAACAACGCAATCTCATATTTTCTGCTTCGGGCGAGTCAGTCTTTCAATTAGAATCAGGGCTGAGTTACGAGAGCCGCCGGAGGAGGTCCGTCTTCTGGCGAGGCCAAAGAACGCAGAACAACAAAATGGGGTTTTTGAACAAACTATTCGGAAAAGATTCGCCGCAGCAACGTCCAGGGGTGATCGATTTCCGTTGCTATTCTAAAGTAGGGATCGAGTCCGCGTTCCGCATCTCGCGCGTTTTTGTCAACAAAGTTGCGATGGATGTCTTTGGGCTAGGGCCGTTATCCGCTGCTGCGGAGCAAGCCTGCCAATACTTTTCTGAACCTTGTCACTCTGAAGGCCGAGAGCTGTTTTTAACAATCTTCCAGCAAGCAGTGGTGGATCGCTATTCGTTTGAGTCCTCTTCTTCTACCGATTACGCAAAAGAGATCTATGAGCTCAATTTGAAAATTGAGCCACTACCTGTGATCGAAATAAATGTGATCGAAATAAATTGACTTAAGACCCATCGCACGAGACAATAGAACCTGATTGGGGCAGTTTCGAGGTGCGTCGGTGAATCAAGACGACCCTCGAAACTGTCCCAAAGCCTTTTGGGGCACTATTTTCGAGCTAAGTCCTTATTTCGGAATACTTTGATTTAAGTCCTTTAAAATCAAAGACCGCACCGGATTGTTCCCTCTAACTCTATGATTCCAGTAGCGAGGGGGGGAGGGGGTACCAGTACTAAACAGTAATGAGCCGCGAAATGAGCTTAGAATGGCGGGTTGTCTGCGAAGCCAAAAAGGAGATTCCGGTTTCGATGTCACGGCATGAAGAACTGCTGGAGGAATTTGAGGCATACGGCCGCACCGCCGATGGAGTTCCATCTCTCATGCAGCACATCTCCCAGCGTCTCCATGAAGAAATGGCACGCTACAACTGGGTTGGTTTTTATTGGATGGAAGTTTCTCCTTCTGAAGCTCTGGCGCTGGGCCCCTATGTCGGCAGCTTTATGCCCACGCTGCGGATCCCGCTCGACAAAGGACTGTGCGGAGCTGCGGCCACTTCCGGGAAGACCGTGGTAGTCAACAATGTTGGCGCCGATCCTCGCTACCTTGGGTCGGACCTCGTGAAATCCAATATTGTGGTGCCGATGTTCGTGAAGAAGCGGGTGGTGGCAGAGCTGTGCATCGAGAGCTACTTTGCGGACACCTTCACCCCGCCAGAGCAGAAGTTCATCGAGTCCTGCGCCGCCCTGGTCGCCCGGTGTATGGAAAAAGAGATCTGACTTTGGAGTGATTTGTTCCCGGAGACGGCATTCACCCTCGGAAGTCGGCCGCGCCGTTCCAGACTAGCTGCACGGCGATCGCGAGGATCAGGAATCCGAAAACGCGGTTGATCGCGCCCATGGCGCTGGGTCCGAGGCGCTTGACGAATGGACCTCCGAGGCCCAGCAAGAGATAAACGGTCAGGCCGAGCGCAACGATTCCGATCACCATGCCCAGGTAAGCAAGAAAGTGGTCGGCGTGGGCGGCCAGGCCCATGACGACGCCGATCGAGCCCGGCCCAGACAGCATCGGCATGGCCATGGGCGTAAGTGAAATATCTTTTTTGGTTAGGGCCTCGCTGCTTTCTTCCATCGTCATGCGGCTGGAGCCGGTCACCATGCCCCAGGCTGTATTCGCCACGATCAAGCCGCCCGCGATTTTCAAGACTGGCAGCGAAATCCCAAAGAAGTTGAGGACGAACCGGCCGAAGAGCATAAAAATGATCAGGATCGCGATTACGTAGAGGGCGGTCTTCAACGCGGTGTGACGGCGCTCTTCCGGCGATAGATCGGCGGTAAGACTGAAAAACATCGGAATGCCGCCCAGCGGGTTGACGATGGGAAAAAGCGCGAGGAAGGTCGCCGCCGCTGCGCTGGGCAGGTCGTGCAGCAGGTGCCCGATGGCTATGTGCGGGTTCATCATTCTCATCGGGCGATCGGGTCATCGGGTCATCTGAAAGCTCACTGGAACCTTGGGGTTTTCGATCAACCGATGGCCCGATGACCCGATCACCCGATTCTTACCGATATTGCTCCAGAACCAGAACGGCACGGTTCAAAGCAGCCGCCAGCGCTGCGATTTGTTGTTCGGTCCGGCGAAGGTCCCCGCGATCGATCGCTTCGTTCACGCCAGGAATCACCACGGCTGCGTACCCGGTGTACTGTCCCGGGGCGTAAATGGCGTGGTGAAACCACGGACGGTTGGGCAGCCCTTCTGGAATCAGCAACGCCCGCTCCGCCTCCCGCAGTTTAACATTCATGCGATCTGGCGCAGTAGGCATCTTCCGCTGCTTTTGGAGCATTTTTGCGCCCGCTTCCTGCAGGCGTCGCGCGCCTTCGAGAGCTGCCGAGAAGTCTGGTGCTGCGCGGCTGTGCCCGAAACGCTCCTTACTTTTGTTCTGGGCAGCGTCGAGATAGACCAGAATTTCTTTCCCGTAGGTCTCGTAATCGTAGGGAAGCACGTCGGCGCTCGACATGCGCAGCACTTCCAAACCGTAAATGCGGGCCATCTGCTGCTCGTAGCGAAAGTCGGGATCGCCGAATCTCTTGAACCAGGCGAAGTTATCGAACACCGAGTGATACACGCCATAATCGCCACTCGAACTGATATCGGTGGAAGGCACGCCCAGATGCTGCAAGAACACCGTGTAGTCGGAACCGCTGCCGAGATCGCCTACCGGCACATCGTTCTGCATGGCCACCGGCGGCGGGCGGGTGCTGGTGTCCTGGGGATGGTTGTTCTCGGCAGTCGGCTCGCTGGCTTTTTTCCACGCGTCGTACACAGTTCCGCCTTGCGGAGAAGGCACCGCTTTCGCGATCTCGCGGATGAACTCTTTCAGCGTGGGCACGCCTGAAGCTCCGAACTTCTTGCCGGATACGGCCACGTCCATGTTGAAATACGCGGCAGCGTTCCCGAGTTCCTGCGCATGATCTTCGCCCCACTCGGTGGAACCGATCAGTCCTTCTTCTTCCGCGTCCCAGCTTCCAATCACAATCGTGCGCCTGGGTTTCCAGCCCGATTTCAGAAGCTCACCCAACCCGTGCACCGTCTCCAGCATCGCCGCCGTGCCGCTGTTTGGATCGACCGCTCCATACACCCAGGCATCGCGATGATTGCCCGCGACCACCCACTCGTCGGGCGAAGAGGTTCCGCGAACTTTGCCAATGACATCCCAGATGGTGCGGAACTGGTAGTCCTGCTTAAGGTGCATCTTCACTTTCGCGGGACCGGGACCGATGTGGTAAGTAAACGGCAGCGCTCCCTGCCACTCGCGCGGCGAGAGCGGGCCGCCGAGGTGCTCGAGAATCGGCGAGGCATCGGCGTAAGAAAGCGGAGTCACGGGAATCTTCGGCAACTGCTCGGAGTCGGCGGGCGACACGCGCTTCGAATCGGGCAGCGCAGGAGTGGACGCCACGCCCGGCGAAGTCGGGTCTCCGGCAAACTGGAACATGAATCCGACCGATCCCCGCTGCACGCCGCTCGCTGGGCGCCACGGGCCTTTCGGGTAAGCGTCGCCGCGATAGTAGCCATCGTCTTTCGGGTCGGAATAAAGGATGACTCCCGCCGCACCGCGCTCCTGCGCCACAAACGCTTTCACGCCGCGAAAATTCTCGCCGTAACGGACGATGACGATCTTGCCGCGCACATCGATGTTCATCTGCTTCAACTTGTCAAAGTCCGCCGGCGTGCCGTAGTTCGCATAGATAACTTCCGCTTCGGCGTCTCCCGAGGGCGACATGCCGTTGTAGGGAGTCACAACGCGCGGATCGTCCTGAAACGGATCGCCATCGACGTGCTCGCGCACCGGCCCATGCATCTCCACTCCGGCCGGCGCGGTCATGTCAACGCGGATCTCCGTCGGGTAGTTCAGCCACACTTTGTATTCGACAGTCTCGGTGTCCAGTCCGGCCTCGCGAAATTTCTTCGCCACGTACTCGGCGGTCGCTTTGTCCTCGGGAGATCCGGCGATGTGCGGCGCTTCGGTCAGAATGCGCAGATGCTCTTCCGCCAGCTTGGGATCGGGCACGGCCATGAATCTCTCTTCGACTTCCCGCTCGCCGGCCGCATCGCGAAAACCGGTGATCGACCAGTTGTCCGGCTGCTCTTTGTTTTTGTCTTTCTCTTTGCCAGCATGATCAAACGCTAGCAGGGTCGAACCAATCAGCACGAAGAACAGAACAGCACCCGAGAGAAATCTCATGACGCTCCTAGTCGAAATTACTGCATTCAGCCGGCATAAACTTCGGCGCAAGATCCAAGCACAAAACCCGCCCCAAACTGAGCATTGTACCGTGCCGAGGGAGCCGCCCGTTGACCGCGTTACACTAGAGAGCGATGACCAAGTCGCCAACGGTTCGTTTTTCCGATCGGGTGGAGAACTACGTCCGTTATCGCCCGGGATATCCGCCTGAAGTTCTCGAACTACTTCGCGCCGAATGCGGACTGCAGCCGAGTCACATCGTCGCCGACATCGCTTCCGGCACAGGCATGTTTAGCCGCCTTCTTTTGGAGAACGGGAATTCCGTCTTTGCCGTCGAACCCAATGCGGAGATGCGCGAAATGGGCGTCCATCAACTCGAAACCTATTACCGGCTCGTGTCCGTTGCGGGGACGGCCGAGGAGACGACGTTGCGCTCCGCTTCCGTCGACTTCGTCACCGCCGCCCAGGCTGCGCATTGGTTCGACCTGCCTCGCGCCCGCGCCGAATTCGTCCGCATTCTCCGGCCCGAGGGATGGTGCGTGTTGATATGGAATGAGCGCCGCACCGCAACCACGCCTTTCCTGCGCGACTACGAGCAACTGCTGCTGACCTACGGCACCGACTATAAGGAAGTGCGCCACGAACGCACGACGGCCATGATCCAGGAGTTCTTTGCGCCAGCGCCGTGCGCGGAGCGCGTCTTCAGCCTGCGCCAGCAGTTTGACTACGAAGGTACGGCCGGACGTCTGCTGTCTTCTTCATACGCGCCGCTTGAGGGTCATCCCAGCCACGCGCCGATGATGCAGGAACTCCAGCGGATATTTCGCGCCCATGCCAGAGATAATGAGGGCGAATTCGAATACAACACGCGCGTGTATTACGGACATTTGTAATTGGTAATTTGTAGTTTGTAATTTAAGGGCGGCAGGTTTCAAATTACCAATTACAAATCACCCATTACAATTCCCATGTCTGAGCCCAAGTCGTTCCATATGTCTCCCGAGGAATTCCGCCGCCAGGGCCACGCTGTCGTGGACTGGATCGCCGACTACCATTCCCGCATCGAAAGCTTCCCGGTTCTGTCGCGCGCGCAGCCGGGAGAAATTCGCTCGAAGCTGCCGCCGAACGCGCCCGAGCACGGCGAAGCCTTCGAGCAGATTCTCGGCGACCTCGAGCGCGTCATCCTTCCCGGCATCACGCACTGGCAGTCGCCCAACTTCTACGCCTATTTTCCGGCGAACGCCTCCGGTCCGGCGATTCTCGGCGATCTCGTTTCCTCCGGACTGGGCGTGCAAGGCATGCTCTGGTCCACCAGTCCGGCGTGTACCGAACTTGAAACGCACGTGCTCGATTGGCTGGTGCCTATGCTCGGCCTGCCGGAAAAATTTCTTTCCACCAGCAGCGGCGGCGGAGTGATTCAGGATACGGCGTCCAGCGCCTCGCTCTCCGCCCTGCTGGCCGCGCGCGAGCGAACAACCAAGTTCGCCAGCAATCGCAAAGGCTGCGATGGACGCCTGGTCGCCTATTGCTCCACGCAGACCCACTCCTCCGTCGAAAAGGCGGTGAAGATCGCCGGCCTGGGTTCGGACAACCTGCGCCAGATCGAAGTGGACAAGAACTTCGCCATGCGCCCCGAAGCGCTGGCACGCCACGTCGAGCAAGACATCAAGGCCGGCCTGATTCCGTGCTTCGTCTGCGCCACGGTGGGCACGACATCTTCGAACGCGATCGATCCCGTCCGCGAAATTGCGCGCATCTGCCGTGAGCACAATCTCTGGCTGCACGTGGATTCCGCCATGAGCGGCACGGCCGCGCTCTGCCCGGAATTTCGCTTCATTAACGATGGCGTGGAGTTCGCCGACAGTTACTGCTTCAACCCGCACAAATGGATGTTCACCAACTTCGATTGCGACTGCTTCTATGTCGCCGACCGTAAGCAATTGATCCAAACGCTCTCGATTCTGCCGGAATACCTGCGCAACCAGGCGACTGAATCGGGCGCGGTCATTGATTATCGCGACTGGCACATCCAACTCGGGCGCCGTTTTCGCTCGCTCAAGCTTTGGTTCGTGATCCGGCATTACGGCATCGAAGGCCTGCAGCACCACGTTCGCGAGCATGTGCGTCTGGCGCAGCAATTCGCCGCCTGGATGCGCGAAGATTCGCGCTTCGAACTCGCCGCGCCCGCCCAGCTTAACCTCGTCTGCTTCCGGCTGCGCGCGGGAGATCATACTAATCAAGATCACGCCAATCGACTCCTGATGGACCGCCTGAATCGGAGCGGCGACCTCTTTCTCACGCATACCAAGCTTGATGGCAAACTCACGCTTCGACTGTGCGTCGGCCAGACCAATACGCAGGCCCGCCATGTGGAACGCGCCTGGCAGCGAATCCAGCAAGAGACTGGGAAGATCGCGAATTCCTGATAACGTGTCGGCTAAGGTGAGCGCTATGGCGCGGGAAATTTCAGCAGGCGGCGTCGTGCTTCGGCAGGCGTCTGGAGTCTGGCAAGTCGCCCTGATTGAGCCGCAGAAGGAATGTTTCAACCCTGTTCCCAGACCAGCAAAAGCGCCGCGCAAGCGCAGCCGAGCCGTGTTAGCGCTCCCCAAGGGGCTTGTGGATTCGGGCGAAAAACCGCAGGCTGCTGCGGTACGGGAAGTGCGAGAAGAGACCGGCATCGTGGCCGAACCGGTCACCAAACTCTCCGATAACAAGTATGTCTACGTTCGCACCTGGGGCGACGGGAAACGGGTTTTTAAAATTGTGAGCTTCTACCTGATGCGCTACGTGTCCGGAGAAATCGACAACCTCGCTGCCGACATGCGCATCGAAGTCAAGCGAGCTCTCTGGGTGCCCCTCGCCGACGCGGCCACTCAGCTTGCCTACAGCAACGAGCGCAAGGTGCTTCGCCAGGCACAGGAGTATCTGGAAACGCAGGGCCTCTCTTGAGCGAAGCGAACATAGGGACGCCCGGGTTTGTAGCGCCCGACCGATGGACTTCTTTTCCGCTGGCGTCAACCGTCGCGCCCAGCCCTTCCTCAGATCGCCCAGTTCGAGCCGCCCGATCGACACTCGTAGCGTGATAGAACCCCTCTGCATCTGCCAGAAAAACCTTCGCCACCGCGTGAGCTGTCCATCTTGGACTTCCCTGCCCCGGTTGGCTTTCTCCTGGCTCTGAGGTTGGCAAATATGGGGAACAACTGGCCGCAAAGTGCGCCGCCGCAGCAAACTATGCTTTGCGGACTGATATGACGGACGCAGTGTAGCGGTCCGCCCACAACAGCGAGACGCTGTATTCAATTGGGATACGCTGCACATCGTAGGTAGTTTCTTTAATCGAGAGCAGTGTCCCCGCACTTGTGCGCTGCGTAGCCATCATTAATGTAACGAAGCTTTGTACTAATGGCCCTTACCTTGCACTCATCTGAACTAGCGTGGCCCGTGATCGGGGCTCAGTAGGTTAGAGAGTTTCTGACACATCATTGAAGGCAAAGCCTTAACCGCAGTTTCATGAGCTCCGATAGAACTCAGGCTAGTTACGAGTTGACTGTAATCTTTGTCCAATTATTGGACGCACGATCCATATGTTGGACACGGAGAACGTCAGAGAAACGCCGTAGACCCGGAATCCGTCGGGCTTGGTTTTGAATATGTCCATGCAATGCCGCCTCGTTCGGGCACTTCGCTGCGCTATCATCGCGTCGTTTCTCGCCGCAGGCGTTGAGGGATTTAGACACATTACCTTTCCAAACCTTTCCGCGCCAACGCTGCGCACGCCATCCGCGAGGCCCCAACCAAGCAAGCACGCGAACGTGGAAAGGTCACCATCCGCACTCAACAGATCGACAATGACGTTCAGATCGAAATCCAGGACAACGGAACTGGTATCCCGCTACTCGTCCGCGCGCGCGTCTTCGAGCCCTTCTTTACAACCAAGCAGGTTGGAGAGGGCACCGGCCAGGGGCTCACTCTTTGCCACGACATCGTTGTCCAAAAACATCACGGAAAAATTTGGTTCGATACCGAACTGGATAAGGGAACGAGATGTTCCGTCAGAATCCCATTCCAGTTCGTTTCCGACAGGAGACCCGCAATGACGCCCGATACCGTTACCATCCCCACCCCGAACAACAAACCCAGAATCCTTTTCGTTGACGATGAACCCTTGGTCCTCGAGGGTCTCCGCCGCTCTCTCTACCGCGAATTCAACGTTGATCTGGCCGAAGGCGCCGAAGCGGGGCTGGAGAAGGTCAAGAAAGACGGGCCCTACGTCGTCGTGGTCTCGGACATGAAAATGCCCGTGATGGATGGCGCCGAATTCCTCGCTCGCGTGCGCACCCGTGCTCCCGACTCGATCCGCGTCATGCTCACCGGATATGCCGACATGGAAGCCGCCATGCGCGCCGTCAACGAAGGCAGAATCTTCCGCTTCCTCAACAAGCCGGTCACCGCAGAAGACTTGACACTCACACTCCGAGCCTGTGTTGCCCAGTATGACCTCTTGCGGCGCGAGAAAGAGCTGCTTGAGAAAACTCTCGCAGGCGCGATCCGAGTTCTGAGCGAGGTGCTCCAACTGGCCAATCCCGTCGCTTTCAACAAGGGCAATCGCATTTGCCAGTACGTGCGCCACATTGCAGGAAAACTTTGCCCCTCCGATACGTGGCAATACGAAATCGCAGCGATGCTCTCCGAACTCGGATGCTTGACTCTCACCCCCGACCTGCTGGAAGCCATCCACGCCGGCGAACCGCTCACTCCAGAACATGAAAAGCGCTACTCGCAGCATCCCCAGATCGCTCACGACCTGCTGGCCCGGATTCCACGACTCGAACTAGTCGCCGACATGATCCTCCAGCAGAATGAAGTGCCCACGGACCTTCCGCGATCCCTATTCCCTGATGCCGAATCTGTCCGCCGAGGGGCGCAGATGTTGAGAGTCAGCCTGGCTTTCGACCGCCTGCTCAGCGCTGGATCGGAAAGACAGGAAGCTCTGTTGGCACTGAGCCGAAATCCCGCCCAATACGATGCCAAAATGGTCGCTGCCCTCGGAGACTTCAGGCTCAGTCGAGGGCCCACTGAACTGCGTTCCATTGACGTCCGCGACCTTCGCACGGGCATGATCCTGAACGAAAACTTGCGTTCTACCACCGGGGTGCTTCTCGCCGCCAAAGGCCATGAAGTCTCGTATGCCTTGGTGAAGGCCGTTCGCAACTTCGTCGAAGACGGTACCGTCAAAGGCACGGTACTGGTAGCGGTTGGAACGGGCGAAACCTGGGTCGCGAAGGCCGCGGCCCGCTGATCTCCGCCTGAAAGTGAATCAGGGACCGGAAGTGACGAGCACGCGTGGCATCAGCCCAGCGTACTGGGGCGCTTCCGGCGCAATATAGCGAAAGAAAGATACAATCATGGCCCACTGGTCGATCCGGAAGAAGTTACAAGCGTTGTTGCTGGTTGTCTTCTTGCCCGCGGTTGGGGTCATCGTCGTGACCGGCTTGAACCAGCGCCGGAGCGAGATCGAGTCGGCGCGAAGCAATGCCCTGCTCATGGTTAAGAGCCTGGCCGCCCAGCAGGAGCAGATTGCCAGATCGACCCAAACGATGCTCACCCTCCTGGCGCAATTGCCGGCGGTGCGGAGCCTGGACGCGAAGGAATGCAACGATCTGTTCAGTGAAATACACCGTCGATTCCCCGTCTACTCGGTCATCTTGGCTGTGACGCCGGATGGAAACGTATTTGCCGCGTCCATGCCAGTCAAACCCGGCACAATGAACCTTGGGTACCGTAAACACGTTAAGGATGCAATCAGGACGCGTGACTTTTCCGTAGGAGAATATATTGTAGGAAGGATTAGCAACGTAAGATCGCTCAACTACACCTATCCTGCCTTCGATACCAAAGGGAATCTGGTCGCAATCGTCATTGTGGGCTTTGACTTAGACGAGTACGCCAGCTTCATATCGAAGGCGCATCCCGCCGACGGGGTTTCGGTTGCGATCGCGGACTGGAAAGGTGTGCGGCTGTTCCGAATGCCGGAGACTCCGACTACGGCTGCTGGTACGGCCTTGCCTCCCGACTTAATGCCGCTCTTATCGGGTGGCTCCCAGTACGGATCTTACGACCGGGTCTCTCAGGATGGCGTGGACCGGATCTACGCTTTCGGCCAGTTGCGTCTGAGGGAAGGTTTGCCTCCGTATATGTACATGCTGGTGGGTATTCCCAAAGGCCCGATCATGCACAATGCAAATCTCCGCCTGCTGAAAGGCCTTTTGATACTTGGGACCTCGGCCGCCCTTGCGGTGGTGGCGGCCTGGATTTTCTTGGGACACATCCTCATCGAGCCGATGAACCGGCTGGTCACGGCGACACGGCTATTCGGCAAGGGCGCGATAAACGTGCGCACGGGCGTGCCCCACACCTCGGATGAGCTGGGGCGATTGGCGCAATCCTTCGACGACACGATATCGTTACTGGAGGCCAGAGATGCTGAGCGCAAGAAAGCGAAAGAGGCACTGCATGTGGCTGCCGCGGAGACGGAGCTGTTCCTGACGTGTATTCCTTCGATCCTGATTGGATTGGATTCGGCCGGGTGTATCACCCGCTGGAATGCCGCAGCGGTAGCCACCTTCGGAGTTGACGCTGCGGACGTAATGGGCCGAACCCTGGACGGCTGTGGAATCCAGTGGTCGCACTCGGACTTGAGGAGCGAAGTAACCCGATGGCTGGCCGCCACCACCTTCCTCTCCCCTGAGGACCTCGCGTTTGAGCGCGGAGACGACACGCGGTTTCTTGCCATTGGGGTGCAACCGATCAGAGGATCGAGCGGCACTTCCGGACTCATCGTCACCGGCGTCGACATCACGCGGCGCAAAGGCCTAGAGGAGCAACTGCGTCAAGCGCAAAAACTAGAAGCGGTGGGCCAACTCGCGGCCGGCATTGCGCACGAAATCAACACCCCCGCGCAGTTTGTCGGCGACAACATCGGATTTCTAAAAGAGTCGTGGGCCAACATCGCCGACCTACTTCAGCTTTCCCGCCGGATGCGGGAGGAGGCCGGCAGCGGATCCCTTCAAGCCCAGACCGCCGCCGCCCTGGACATAGCCTGCCAACGGGCCGATGTCGACCACCTGTTGGCGGAAGTGCCCAGCGCCATTGATCAAGCGTGGGAGGGAATGGGGCGCATCTCCAAGATCATTCGGGCCATGAAGGAATTCTCGCACCCCGGGGGAAAGGAGAAGTGCCCGGTCGATATCAACCATGCCATCAGCACCACCATTACCGTGGCTCGAAATGAATGGAAATACGTGGCGGATATGGTCACGCAGCTCGATCCAAGCTTGGTTCCGGTGTCTTGCATGGCCGGGGAGTTCAACCAAGTCATGCTGAACCTTATCGTCAACGCCGCCCAAGCCATCGCCGCAAGCACGGCTGCAACGCACGGCGCCAAAGGAACCATCACCATTTCTACCACCCAGCTGCAAGACGCGGTAAGGATTGCCATTCACGATACGGGGAGCGGGATCCCGGAGCACATCCGGTCCCGCGTGTTTGAACCGTTTTTCACCACGAAACCGGTTGGGCAGGGCACTGGCCAGGGGCTCGCCTTGGCCCATACGGTGATCGTACAACGGCATAAGGGACAGATCTGGTTCGAAAGCGCGGTAGGTGCCGGTACCACATTCTTCGTCCAACTGCCGCTCACACCAAACGCGAGCCCATGATCGGGCCTTTGCGAGCTATGCCAACGATTTACCGGAAAATGGGCCATTTCTATTCAGGTATACGATCCCTACAAGAACGAATGGAAGAAAGGTACTTCCTTGCCGGCAGCTCTTAGTAATTCCAGCAACGTAGTTGTCTACGGCCTCGCATTTGTGGAGGGAAGTGACATCACGGGCACCACGAATCAATATCTGGCTATTACCCCGTCGATTCCCTGAAGCTGCTCAGCCAACGAGGCGGATTGAGACGGAAGAGCCGTCAACCCGCTAGCCCATGCGGGCTATTGCTGATGGTTTCACAATCAGCACAGAACACGGCGCAGTTGCGATCAAGTTTTACTATGGGGGTTTCTTGGGGGACCCTGGATCAGAAATGGTCGCAATTGGCGGCAGTCCCGCGCAGCGAAATCGATCTGGAAAGGCGCATAATTGCTGTGTTCCTAGTGATTCGTAGCAAATGGCAGCAATAGGGCTCTTGCAAATGTTAACCGGAGGGTTGTAGGTCCGAATCTCAACCGGCTTGAAGTGAGAGTTGTCGGCCCTTTACCCATTCCTGCAGTATGCGTTCACCCACTTCCTTGAAGTCGGGATGTTCCTTGATGTATGACTGAAGTTCGATTTCGGTTTGCGAAAGAGCGTCCGAGACCCGCTCAAGGATCGCGCGAATTTTTGCGGGTGTGCCCGTCATCCGAGTTTCGCCGAGGCGACGGAGAACTTTGCTGTCGGGCCACTGGGTTGTTCCGTTGAGCGTAAGCGCCAGACTATCCTTCGGCAGATAGATGGAAGTGGTTACGAGATCGTAGACCGGCGCGAGTCGAGCTTCACCGAGCACGTCGTCATAGACGATGCCGAAATTCTTGAGGTGAGCATCGCCGTTGCGCAATGCGCAATTCAGCACGATCAGCGTGAATAGCTTTTCAGCATCCGCGAGTACAGTGGGTGAGTTTGCGAACTGCTGAAATCGCTTCATGACTGACGTTTCATAGCTGCCGCGATACTTCTCATCCGTTCTTCTCGCGTTCAGGACGCAAAAATCTTCAAAGCCCCGGTAGGTACCATCAGGGCGCAAGTCGAAACGATCAACGACAAGGGCCATTCCGTCTTCGGCGAGCCGATACCGCGGTACGTCCAGGCCGCAACGCTCAGCGGCCTTCAGGCAGAAGTACTCGTTCGCAGCGAGCTGAGGAAATTCGTTCGGCTCCCAAAACTTCACGATGTGAGTTGCACCCCTACAGTTCGGTGAGATCCGAGGTTGTGCGTTTGTCAGTGTCAGGGACGCGTTTTCGTCGCGCACAAGAACCTTCGGCTGGACGCCGCTGATACCTGAAAAGGCTGCAAACTTCTCCATGAGGTAGCGAAACAAGTCTCCGTCGCGACGACTCGCCAAAATTTCGTCAACCGATTGAAAAGGAACATCCTCGTTGAGCCGTTCCTTGTCGCCGGTGTACCGTATACGGCCTACTTGTGAGCGGCCGACAATGGCGAGCAGATCAAAATCATCGAATGTTCCAGTCGCTTTCGCAAAGGCCAGGCGCAGCCGTTCCCGCAATGCGCCTTCCGGGAGGTTCATCTCGAAGATGGGGGGGAGGCCAAAGGGCACGTCCCAGGAGGGAAGCCGCACGGGCATGGTAACCGAGACGGCACGTTGTGAGACGGTCTCAGGCAAGTATGCAAAAGCACTTCCGCGATCCCGCTGCCTGTCCAGCAGGCCTGCCTCAGCGGCGTCTGTCCAGACCTTTATCATCACGGTCCTCTTCCAAGAGTTCCTCCAAAGTGGGCCGTTGCAGGTTTGCCTCTTGTAGTTTCAATTCTAGGCCGAGCGCCGACAGAATGTTCGTGACCTTGGAAAAACCAAGTTCACCGGATCGGCCATTCTCCAGCGCTTCAAGCGTTGCCCGACTCACACCGGCCTTGTCAGCCAGCGCGGATTGGCTAAACCCGAGGGCCTTCCGCCTAGACGCGATCAGAGGGCCAATGGAGTGCAGTTTCAGCATGACGCCTAGTATAGTCGGTATATGTATGCAAATCAAATAACATACCTAATACAATAGGCATTTCGGCGCGCTAAACACACGGAAAAGACGAGCGACGTTTCAGGTTCCGTCTTAGTTTTGTCTTGACTCTCCAGAAGTACGCAAATCATCGCGCTGTTGAGTTCGAGCTACCAGCCGGAGGAGAACTTGGGATCGCCCCAATTCACAGGTTTAGAGTCGAATTTTGGCCGCAGTAATCCTGGATGAGCCTCAATCAGTTGTCCAGAGCGGAATGAGTGGGCCCTGTTAGGTGTGCCATAAGTGTGCCGTACGCTTCGATCCCATGTGCGCTAACTCGCTTCTTTTCAATACCAGACCAGATCGCTCCCGCGCGGGCTTGATTGTCGGTAAGTCATTGACTCTTAATGGCGCTCAGACGTGGAAGGCCCTATCAGGCTCTCCTACTCTTAATCAGTAGGTTGTAGGTTCGATTCCTTCCGCGCTCACCATTTTTCAATCACTTAGCTAGTTCGGCAACCCACTTGGTAGCACATTCGGTAGCAACTGCTTGCCTACCACACCGAGCGCAGCACGAATTTCGTTCTGGTTCGCACGGTCGTACACGTCGGGCGCAAGCTCGACGCTCTTGTGTCCGACCTTACGCCCCCCCGGTTTTCCGTGGCAGCTTGATGCCATGCAGCCAACCAGTGGGACGGGTAATGTAGCCGTTCCGTTCAGTGCCTAAGACTGGAGGCCACTCGGCTTGGGACCGGGCCGGGGCTGCCGTACTTGACATGAAGGGACGACGCCATACAGCCTGGGCAACTACCCGACAATGGCTCTTCCTCGTCTGCGCCGGTCCCGATTCCACTGATAATTGCCCTGTCCATCATCGCAGTGAAGCCTACGGCTAATCCGTGGGGAGTTCCCCCGGCTCTCGTAAGGAACAGAATCGATGGGGACCAGGTGAAACTCCAGTTCTCTGGCCTGCGTGTAGAGCCTCGCTGATTTTTGCTGCCGTCGGCGCTGCTCTTGTTGTTGAAAGATCGTTGCATCGTATTCCTGTTGTGTGGTGACCATGCGGTAGACGATCCTGGCGAGCTTGTGGGCCGTGGCAGTCATGGCTTTGGGAGCGCCCATTCTCGCTTTCATGCGCCGGAAGTAATCGCCTAGGAAGGTGTTGCTTCGGTGGAGTCCTTGAGTGGCCATTCGCAGTGCGAGTGCCGCCCGATTTTTGGTCGGACGCGTCCGCGAGAAGAGGACTTGACCGCCGCTGATCTTTGGATCCGGGCAGAGTCGCAACCAGGAGCAGAACGCGGCTGCCGTGGGAAACCGGAACAGGTCCGGGCCGATTTCAGTGAGCAGCATTTGGGCGGTCAAGCTGTTGATGCCTGGCACCTCGGTCAGATCCACGCCGAATGCCCGATAGAGATCGTCGCGTAATTGGGGTGGTTCGTTCCTCCAGGGGGCCTTGCGAGACTTGGCCGGGTTCTGCGGTCTCTTGCCATCGGCGACCTTGGAGGGAAGCCGCAGCATCATCTGTTTTACTTGCGCGTCCACCTCCTGAATCAACTCCTGGTAATGTCGGTAGGATCGTAGGGATTGACGCAGGGCAAACAAGTGCTCCTGGCGATAGTCGCCGACCAGCGATTTCATGATGGTTTCTTCGGTGGCCCGAATGCGGGGATCTCGCAGCTGCGCCAGTTTCTGCGGGTTCCGTTCTCCCGCCAGGATCGCGTCCACGATGGCCAGACCCGTAGTTCCAGACAGATCACTGATCACATGATGGATCTGTAGGTTCATCTGATCCAGCTGCTTTCTGCATGTGCTGCAGATGGAGGGTGGCCAACTGAATGAGATTTATCGCGATGACGCCACAACGAGCGGATGGCGCAGATCTCGTCATCGGGGCGGAACGATCCGCGCAACAGCCCGACGGAATGCAGGTGCTGAATCCCCTGGCAATCTTCAACATCCGTCTTCCTACCGGGTACATTTTTGACGTGATGCGCATTAACCAGCCGTTCTTCAATCTTCCGTTTCTCAAGAATCTGAAACAACGGAATCCAATACACACCGGTGGATTCCATGGCCACGGTTCGAATCTGGCATTGCTGAAGCCAATCGGCCAGCCTTTCCAAATCGACAGTAAATGTTGACATCAGCCACAGGATTTTCCACCAATTGAGAAGCTTGCCTACCGGGTGGCGAACGGCGGATCCTGGGAAAAAGAGGAAAGGCTTCCGCGTTCCGGGAAACTTCGTCCACCGAAATGCAACTGCCGTGGACAAGTGAAGCCGTGCAGGCGGGCGGCTAAAAGCCACAGCCCTGCGGACTGGCAGCCTGCGAGAGGGCTAGGAGAAGTAATCCCCTTTCGGTTTCGGATAGTGGTGCACTTTGAAACGTAGACCGCATGTGACTGGCAAGATAATTGCCGAAAATGGTCAATACAGAACAGTTCCTCTTTTGGCTTGGCCTCAACATGGACCCGGGATACCCGCCTATCTAAGCAGATCGGCCAACCACCGGTGCCCTGCGGGCTCATGAAAGAGGGAATGCCGGGAGCAACTCTCTCACAACAAATGTGCGGCGGGGAGCGGCGGGTTCTTCGTGCAACAAAACCACCGGATGGGACTCGAGATCGACGAAGCTATCGAACTCTCGTTTGCGGGCAAGGTTGTGCCGTTAGCTTCACGCTGCTCCGTACACTGTAAATCCGACATCGCCCACAAGCTCAACCGCCATGAAGCGACTGCTGCGGACATCCTGCACAAGCTGCACGAAAAGTGGTCGCGCTATTGGAGCAAGGGCAGTACCCGCTGCGGCGTGTACTGCTGATCGGAGGTGTCAAGCTTGTGAGCGTGCTACCCGAGGGTCCTTGACGCACTCGCGCCACGGTTTTTCTGGCGCTCTCGTTTATAACCTGGTGAGTTCTGGGGCAGATTCGAGAAAGCTTCTATCGATTCGGCGTGCTTCACACCGTGGGGTTGGCGGACATTCCCACCCGTTTCACTTCGTGCCATCCCATATCGCCACGAAGATATTGCCAGATGCCTTGCAGCCGCCATAACATCGTCAACTGTCGGTACGGGAAATGTTCGAAAAAGCAATAAAAGATCAAACGAGTAACTTCGCGCCAGTCACTATATCGGCGAAAAGTCATCTCTTCAAGGAGAACGGATCCTATGGAGATCAGGGTGGCAAAGGCATATCCAAACAATAGAAATTGCAGAAAAAACCTTTCGCTAAGCCCCCCCATTAGGAAAGCACAAACCATAGTCGAATAGCCAAACAACTCGACGATTGGGGCCAACAACTCGAAGATCCACATGTAAGGCAGAACCATCCAGCCCACGCGTCCGTAACGGGACCGGAACAACATATCCCGGGCTGGCCAGAGGGCATCGATCAAGCCTTTATGCCAACGGGCCCGCTGCCGAGCCAGCGAAGCCAGGTCTGAGGGCGCCTCCGTCCAGCAGGTCGGATCGGGAATGAAATTGATGTGATAGGGACGGCCTTCCTCCTGCAGGTGACGATGAAGCCGAATCACCAGGTCGAGGTCTTCCCCGACTGCATGAGTGCGAAAACCTCCGACTTGCTTCACCAAGTCGCGTTGGAAGATTCCAAAGGCTCCGGAAATGATCGGCAGCATGTTGAAGCCGGCCCAGGCTTCGCGTCCCACCAGGAATGCGCGCAGGTACTCAATCACCTGCAACACCTCAATCGGTTTCTTCGGCAGACGCACTTCTTTCAGTTCGCCGCCGGTCACAGTGCAGTTGTTCAGGATGCGCACAATCCCCCCCACCGCGACCACCCGGCTGGGATCGGAAAATACGCCGGCCATGATGCGCATCAGGGATTCCTTCTCCAGAATCGAGTCGGCATCTACTACACAGATATAAGGACTGGTGGCCGCGTTGATTCCTGCGTTGATAGCATCGGCCTTACAGCCGGCCGCCTCCTTGTCCAGGACCAGCAGTTGGGGCTCGGTGAGACTGCGGTAGATTCCGCGCAGCGGCGCGGTGGCTAGGTCTGGGATGTAGAGAACCCGGACAGTTTGAAGCTGAAACGCCTGCTCTAGCTTTTCAAGAGTACTGTCGCACGACCCGTCGTTGACCACAATAACTTCCAGGGCGGGGTAGTCAAGGCTCAACAAAGCTTCTACACTCGCCACGATGCTGCTCTCCTCGTTGTGGGCCGGGACCAGCAGAGTAATGGGTGGTGTGAAGGGCGAGGCTTTGAGCAGTTCAAGTTTCAGACTGCCTAGGCGGTGACGGTGCATCGTGTTTTTGAAAATGGCCGTAATCAGCAAAAACAAGTAGATGAGGTTGGACAGCAGGTAGTAAACAAAGAATGTGTCATTGGAAATCGACAGGAAAAGCCGCATTAGACTCCACCTGCCGCCACGGCCGAGGCTTTGCTATTCATACCCACGCGATTCCTGGCGGCATCAAACACGTTCCGCAAGGCCAGGGCGGAGGCGCGGCCAGGACCCAACTCCATTGCGCTGACGACTTTCTCGATGGCTCCCGAGCGCTCCAGTTCGGAGATAAATGCCTGCAATGCATACTCGTCCTTGGTCGCAACCACATCTTCGAGAATCTGCTCTAGTTGCGGCTCCATGCGTGCCAGTGCCCATGCGGCACGTTGACGAACATAGCGATTGGGATCGCAAAGCGCTGGCAGCAGCGTCCGGATCTTTCCGACGTTCTCGACTTCTCCCAGGGCCACTACCGCCCGCAAACGCACAAACCATTCCGGATCGTTCGCCAAAGAATGGAGCGCCGGTAGGGTGAACGAGCTGTTGGTACGGCCTAGGGCTCGGGCCGCGGAACCTCGTACTTCCGGGAGTGGGTCCGCCGCCAGCACAAGCAGTTCCTCACCCAAGTCGGGCGATGCCAACTCTCCTAACACGCGGGCCAGCAACTGCCGGACGGTACCGTGGGATCGCTCCACGTAGTTGACCAGTATCTCGGGGTGGCCGTTGCAGCATTTCACCAACGCGCTTTTCAGAGTATGTTCAGGCACGTCGAGTTGCATCAGCATGCGTTCCAGGATTGGAATCGCGGCGTCCATGCGGGCAATGCGCCCCAGTCCGCGAACGGCAGCAATGCGGGTCTCTCTGGAGAGCGAGTCCAAGGCCTCTGCCAGCGCGGGAATGGCCTCGAAGGCCCGGGTACGGCCCAACGCAATTAGCGCAGTCCGGCGGCGCCATCCTCGTGCCCCCCGCGTCTCGCATACCCGCATATCGAGCAGCGCACTCTTGCGCAGACAATCCAGCAGACCGGGCAGCGTCTCTGGAGTTGCCATCTCAATGCTGTCGAGCAAAATGGATTCCACAATGTCACAGTCGAGCGCATTGAAGCGCCAGTCGAGCGGCGAGACTTTGCCGGAAACAATGTCATCCCACTGCGCCCGCAATATGATTGTGCGCTCAGTTCTGCGGCGGAAATAACGTCCGCGGTGCCAGCGTCGTAAGATGATGAATCCGACCAGCAATAGGATTCCCAGCAGCGACACAAGGATCGCCTTCAGCACCAGCCCTGCAGGTCCGAGTGCTTCGATCGCGCTAGAAATGAATCCCATAGCTCAATCCGAAGCTCGTTCTTGTCTGGTTCCGGTTCAGGTCCTGGCGGGACACGTATCCGGTAAGATCCTGCCTCTCAGCCAACGGGTAACGCAGTCCGCCGCCGTAAGTGTGCCCGGCAATCCGGCCGATCTGGTCAATCTGAGAGAAGTTTTCTGTGCCTACCGCGTAGAACACGTTGCCCGTGAGGTGACGCGGAAGCGGGAACCCAAGTTTGCTCCAGCCGGAAGGTTCCCAGGACACGTCAGTGCCGGCGAATCCGGTACGCGCTCCGATCACCGCCAGGGTCCAGGTCCAGTTCCTGGGAAGGTAGACAATCTGATTTGTCGTGAACGTCAGGACATGTGCGCCGCGATACCAAAACCAATGCTGCCGATAAGAAGCTTCCAGCCCCTGTACCCAAGGGTTACGAAAGCGGAAAGCGTGTCCGTACTCGAAAAATGCTTCGCGCGTGGGCACCACCTGCTGCTGGTTGGCCAACGCGCCGCCCACATTGAGCCAGTCTTTCTGGGTAAAGTGAAATGCTGTACTGGCCAAGAACTTCGCTGCATTCTCTCCGAATCGCTGGTAGATGCTGGTTCCGAGGACCGTCGACCATTGCTGGTTCCAACGGGAACTTAAGCTGATACTCTGCGTCTGAGCAGTGCCGGTGTAGTTGAAGAAATCGACATCATCACCGACTCGGAGTTCGTGGACGGTGTTTCGTCCAAGGTCTGCCATTGCCATCTTGGCATCGTGGTTCTCCGGATCGAACTTGAGGGCTTCCTGATATTCCGAGCGCGCTTCGGGCACGCGGCCCAACAAGCTCAACACTCGGGCGCGTCGCACCAGAACCTCGGGGTCCGAAGGAGAGATCTTTCGTGCCTGATCCAGAGCCTGCAACGAATCCTGCCACTTCTGTTGCCAGAGCAGAACATCAGACAAGCAGGTCAGAACATCCACGTCGTTCGGAACGCTCCGCAGAACAAGCCTGTATTCAGCTTCGCCTTCCGGCCAACGGCCTTTCCAAGCCAGCAATCGGCCTCGCCAACCGTGGGCCTCCAGATCATCGGGCGCTTCTGCCAGGCGCTGCTCGACAATCGTAAGGGCGGCGTCCAAATGCTGGCCTTGGACTTCGATGAGCACGCGCCGCTGCCAGTCCTCGATTGTTTGCCCCGAGACTGGAACTGCCGCCAGGAAAAACAGAATCGCGATGCATACTGCGGGGAGCCACTGTCTCGGCAGGTAACTCTGTTTCTTCTCGATTGCACTTAATGCCGAACTCTGACGACTTCCATCGATGACCTTATATCTGTTGAGCAAAGTCTGGCAGAACTTGGGCTGGGCGCACGAGTATCTTCGATCAGGAGAGTCGTCATCCAACAGTCACCTCTTGGTTTGACTTAACGCCCAGACTGTCTGTCTTCCGGCGGGTACTTCGCCTCGACCAACGTCGAGTCGAACGTGCTTTTTCACAAAGCGCCTCTAATCAGCGTGGCAGGTCGCAGTCCAAACTCGATCAGTAGACCTAACCCTATGGCCGCGCGGCACTTAGAGGAAGTTACTGAATTCGTGCAGAACTGGGGTGTTGTATGATTTCTGGACTACTGTCTACAGCGAGAACACTTCTCGTCGCTTACTGTTTATCAGGATTGGGAACCACGACCGCTGGGGGACTTTTAACTCAGAGTCAGGAGAAGAAGCGGCACCTTAGGGGTGATAGGTCACTCTTAGGGAAATGGATTGGCCCGGCTTCAATTCAGGCAGTACGATACGCCGCCGGTCCGCGGATACGGCTGCGCCTTCGGTGACGGTCGCCACCGGACGCTGAAATTCAAAGGTGAGACCCGTTGCGGGCTCTTGGGAGGTGATTTCCAGGACTGCGGTCGAACTCGAAGCGGAGACCACACGCCACTGCAAACGGTCTCGGGCGCGCCAGAACTTCGCAAAACTCAGCATGTCCATCTTGCCGATATCGTTAGGGAGTTGGCGAAGCATTTCCTCTTCCGCCGCCGCTTTTGTCTTGGACTCATTGCTGTGGACGAGAACCACGCTGATTGCGCCGTTCTCGGCATTGGCACGGATCACCTCCAAAGCCTGCGGCACGCGCTGCGCGTAGCCCGGAGCCTCTTCATCTTCAATCGTGACCGGGAACTCGTAAATTCCGCTGTCCTCCTCGAACCCGAGGTCGAGAGGCAGCGCATAGGGAAAGTTGCTGAGCACGTCATCGGCGGTAAAGGAGGAGTCGAATTGATAGCCAGAACGCACCAGAGCCTCCGCTAGCGAAGGTGGAACTCGCAGATGTCCGGCTCGAAAGAATATCGTCGCCTGACCTGGGACTTCTCCGTCCAAAAGTTCCTTGCTGACACGAACCTCCCCAAACACTGTAGCCCCCGAGGCTGTGTCAAATCCCAGCCCGCGTGGCCGATAAGTGGAATAGTCTTCATGACCTGTTCCTAAGTCGAACTTGTTGAAGCCGCGCGAGTGAATAATCGAATGGCTGCCGATACTGGATCCCTGCTCTTTCAGTTCGCGCAGGATCGTCAGGTCGGGCCCGAAAAAAAACGCCTTACTGTTGGCGTCATCGACGTACTTGGTCTGGACAAAAAAAGTACTACTGGCTTGGTTCGCCTTCTCCATACGCACAAAATCCAGGCCGGGCTTGAATGAGTTCTCCCAATCTACATCGTGAGAGAGCAAAACCACCGACCTTTGGCCATCCGGTATTGTCGCCAGACGAACCCAGTCCTTTGCATAGCCTTCATACCAAGCCCTGACTACGAGCAGCCACACATCCGCGCCCGGCTCGAACTCATTCACATAATGACGCTGGGCCTCGAAGTCACGGTTGTCTTGACATCTCAATACTGCGTCAACCAGACTCAGTCCGAGAAGGTAAACTTTCCCCTTGCCCACCGAGTTGCTCAACAGAGCCGCACTTCCATCCTCAAATCGTGCCAGCACCTCAGTCCCAGCCTCAGCCGCGTAACCGTTACTCCAGATGACCTCAGGAACATCCTGGCTTCCCAGGCTGATCTCACGCTCCTCCGGCCGGTTCAGATATCTGGTGACGGTATCCGTCGTAGACGTGAATACCAGACGATGTCGCTTGCGCGAAGGCGTGAAGTCGCGAAAACCAAAAAGAGGCTTGAGCCCACCCCAGTACACGTTCTGCGCCAGGATGTTTCCGCCTTGCTTCACGAACGTGATTAACTCCTGGGCCTGCGCTTCGGTGAATGTCTGCGGACCCACCTCCGGATAGAGAATCACCATGCGGTGTTGAAGGGCTTGTTTCAGGTTGCGCGTAACAAAAAACGGAATCCCCATTCCCCTGAGGACATGCACAATCGCGAGCGGAGTCTTCGGACCTTCTTCTGTTGGTGTCCAAAGCACCGCCACCTGCAGCGGGAAAGATTCCGGGAACTCCTGTCCGGGATCCACATCCGGGTGTGCAAGTGGTAGCAGAGCTAGCTCCACTGTACGCAAGCGCGGTGTGGACCGATGCATTCTCCAGGCGACTACAGCGCCGACCAAGCCAAACGCTACTAACACGCAGATGATGTATGGTTTCAGACCGGAATCCTTGAGACTTCAGTGGTCATGAAGCACACTCCTTAATATTGTCCTCTGTCATAATTGTCTCCCACTTGAATGTGCTCGGACGTGCGGCTCTGCACTGTCGGCTCGCAGCTTCTCGGCAACTTTGTCTACGGGCAAAGGCTTGCTGAAGTAATAGCCCTGAATTTCGTCGCACCGATTCACCCGGAGGAATGTCATTTGCGCTTCGTCTTCGACGCCTTCGGCAATCACTCTAAGATTCAGGCTTTTTGCCATGCTGATGATTGCGGCAGTGATTGCCGCATCATCGGGATTCAAAGTGACATCCCGTATAAACGAGCGGTCGATCTTCAGCTTGCTGACCTGAAACTGTCTCAAGTAGCTGAAGCTGGAATAGCCAGTTCCGAAGTCGTCGATCGCTAGCGTCACCCCGATGGCCTTTAGTTCCTGAATCACTGAAAGCGTAACGTCCGCATTCGTCAGCAGGAGACTTTCCGTGAGTTCCAGTTCGAGGTATTGCGGGGCGAGGCCAGTCTCGCGGAGGATTTTCCTGACAAGTTCGCAGAAGTCCTCTTGGCGAAACTGTACCGCCGACACATTTACTGCTACCGTCACCGCAGGAAGACTTTCATCTTGCCATTTCCGTGCCTGCGAGCAGGCTGTCCTGAGCACCCATTCGCCAATGGGCACAATCAGGCCGATGTTCTCGGCAATTCGTATGAACTTATCCGGTGGCACGAGGCCCAATTCCGGGTGTTGCCAGCGGATGAGAGCTTCCAACCCGACGATCTTTCCAGTGGCAATATCCATCTGCGGTTGGTAGACGAGAAAGAGTTCTTTCTTGTTGAGTGCCAGGCGCAAGCTGCTCTCCAAGGTCAATCGCTCAACAGTCTGAGCGTTCATGTCCTCGGTGAAGAACCGAAAGTTGTGACCTCCTTTCCCTTTGGCGCAATACATGGCGGCATCCGCATTCTTGATCAGCGCCTCGCAGTCCCTGCCGTGTTCGGGGAAAACGCTTATGCCGAGGCTGCAACTAATGCTAAAAGAGCGACCTTGAACAACGAATTCGGCACTCATGGCGCGCATGAGCCGCTCCGCGGCAAGCGCTGCGTCGGCTCCGTCCTTTACAGCCGTCAACACGATGACAAATTCGTCTCCCCCGACCCGCGCCACCGTGTCCTGCTCCCGTGCCCATTTCTTGAGCCGCTCTGCTACTTCTTGCAAAAAAAGGTCGCCGACCGAGTGCCCGAGTGAGTCGTTGATGTCTTTGAACCTGTCGAGGTCGAGGAACAGAAGCGCAACTTTGTCCTTTCGCCGACGAGCACCGGCGAGCGCCTTTGATAATCGATCCTGCAGCAGAGTCCGATTGGGCAGTCCCGTAACAGCGTCATAGTAGGCCAAGTATTGGACCCGTTCTTCGGCGACCTTGCGCTGGGTGATGTCTTCGTAGGTTCCGAGGAGGCCGATCACCTTGCCTTCCCGGTCCCACAGGGGCAATTTGCTGGTCCGGAGCCACACCCGGCGTCCATCCGGCCGGTCCTGTATTTCTTCATAGCCGAGCTTTGACGATCCTTGTTTCATGACCAGCTTGTCATCGGAGCGATAAACTTCAGCCGTCTCCCTCCAGGCGAGGTCAAAATCGCTCTTACCGATGATTTCGGCCGGATGGTTCAAACCCGCATCGGTCGCAAGAATCCGATTGCAGCCCAGGTAGATGCAGTTCCGGTCCTTCCAAAAGACGCGTTGAGGAATGGTGTCCAAAATGGTCTGAAGCATCTGGTGTGCCCGGTACAGTTCCTCCTCTGCCCGCTTGCGCTCGGTGATGTCCTGCTTAATAGCGATGAAGTGTGTCCAGTTCGCTTGGCCGACATTTTGGGCTATGGGCGTAATCGTCATCTCCTCGGTGTACGTTGTTCCATCTTTCCGCCGGTTGACAATCTCGCCCTGCCAGACCTTACCTGATGAGATGGTTGACCAAAGCTCGGCATAATAGCTTTCGGTCTGCTCCTCGGATTTCAACATCCGATGGTTCTTGCCCAACACCTCTTCCTTGCTGTAGCCAGTCATTGTCGTGAAGGCATGATTTGCCCAGACGATTGCCCCGCTTCGGTCTGTGATCACAATCCCGTTTGCAGCCGCTTCCAGAGCGGCTGATCGCAGGTGCAGCTCTTTTTCTGTGCGCCTTTCAGCAGTAACATCTCGGGAAATCCCCGAAGCGCCGATAACTTTTCCGGTTCCGTCTTTGATTGCGGAAACACTCATGGACACGTCGATGATCGTGCCATCTTTTTTTAGGCGTTGTGTGTCAAACCGTTCTATGGCTTCGCCGTTGGCAATCCTGCGCAAGAAAGTGCCAATCTCCGTACGCTTCTCTGGCAGATAACAAAACGAAATGTGGCGACCCAGCGTTTCGGCCGCAGAATAGCCATAAATCCGCTCCGCTCCCCGATTCCAGCCAGTTACGGTTCCATCCAGTTCTGTGCTGATGATGGCATTGTCTGACTGTTCCACGAGGGCCGTGAACCGCAGCAGTTCCTGTTGCGCGGCCCTCTCCCGCTGGCGAATGATGAAGCTGATGCAGAACCCAACACAGCCGGCGAAGAAAATGGTGACGATGTGGGATTGCACAACGGAAATTCGGGGGAAACATATCTGCTTTGTGGTCTCGTAGACCGCCGTCGCGCACATCGCCACGAGTCCGGCCCGCAAACCTCTGAGAACTTGAGACTGCCGGGACATCAGATCAGTAAGGCTCATTTTGGCTTCGGTTTCGGAGCGACGTTCGCTGGATTGTGATTCCGTTCTTCGGGCGGGGCCAACACCTCGAGTTGGAGCCGGGCCCACCGATTCCCCACCGACGAACAGGTTGCAAGCAGACCACCGTTGTAAGTTCATGGGAAGACGATCACGTTGAGCGAAGCTTGTCTGGACTATGGATGGATGTCCAGAATTTCGACAGCAGTCAAACTGTTGGACCAACGTTTTGGCCTTAAGTAAACTACCGCCCGCAGCAGGAAATTACTGAGTAAGTAGCGTGCTTCCAGTGCGCCCCTTCCGCTAATTTCAACCACGGAATCGTCGGGATACCGTGATTACCGCAAACCAAATAGCACCTCAACCGGAATACGATCGGTTGCGCCGTCAAACTCTAAAAACAAGAGCCGATACGCCGCTTCACCCATCCCGAACGATGCGAACAATACAGTCACCGGGAACAAATATACTTTTAGGCGCTCCATTGGTTGCAAGCGTATGGAGTCGTCGCTTCCGTCGCGTGTGCGCGCAGAGTTGATGGCCATCCTTTCCCCCAATGATTTGTCAATGTCCCCGAGATCGCAATCAGTGGTAACAGCGCTATCTTCACCTCCGGACTTTGCAATAATCACTACTCGCATAAAGCGTACAATTCGCGCCGTCTCCCGGATCCTGCGGCAAGTCCGCGTCGTCGCAAAAGCATTACATTCTCTGCGCCATCCGGTTGTCGCTCATATTGTGCCAATCCGGCGCTGCAATCTTTCCTGCACTTACTGCAACGAGTTCGACGATGTTTCACCGCCTGTTCCAATCGCGGTAATGCTGCGCCGAGTGGACCGGCTCATTGAACTGGGCACAACCGTCGTCACCATCAGCGGGGGCGAACCGCTGCTGCACCCGGAACTGGACCAGATCATTCTCCACATTCGCAGTCGGGGAAGCATGGCTACTCTAATCACCAACGGGTACCTGCTCACTCCAGACCGCATCAAGCTCTTGAATCGTGCCGGCCTCGATCATCTTCAGATCAGCATTGACAACGCCGTGCCGGACGAGGCTTCCAGGAAAAGCTTGAAAGTACTGGACAAGAAGCTTCAGTGGCTGGCCAAATATGCGGAATTTCAAGTTAACATCAACTCGGTGATCGAAACGTGTGTCGGGCATCCGGAGGATGCTGCCCGTGTTGCCCGGCGGGCAGGGGAGCTCGGTCTCGTGACCACGGTTGGAATCATTCACGATGGTGGCGGCCAGCTTCGACCGTTGAGCGAACAACAGCAACAGGTTTACCAGGAGATTGTGAGCGCAGTTACTAAGTCCTTTTCGACATTCGCGTATTACAACCAGTTTCAGAAGAACCTGGTTCGCGGACTTTCCAACGATTGGCACTGTCGTGCCGGCAGTCGCTATCTCTACATTTGCGAGAACGGACTGGTACATTACTGTTCGCAGCGGCGCGGTTTTCCCGGCATACCGCTCGAGCAGTACGGGGCGGAGCACATGGAGCGCGAATATCGCACCGTCAAGCCCTGTGCCCCCTATTGCACTGTATCCTGCGTACACCAGGTGTCCATGATCGACCAGTTCCGAGAGCAACCGTTAGAGGCACTCAGCCGCTTCTTTCCGTCCAAGCCGGACCAGGAAATGCCCTACGATCTGCCGATCGCGATCCGAGTACTTAGTTGGATGTTCCTGCCGTCCGCCTTTAACACCGGTTCCAGACGCCGGCTTCTGACGCGCACTTTCACTCGCGCCGCGTTGTGGTGTCTGAGAGTGAAATGAGACGCGGTTCACGTGACCTTTGCGCCGGCGGATTCGAGAGATTCAAGCCGCTCTGAGCACAGCTAAGGTGTCGAAAACAGATTCCACGTTGATGTGGAGGGATTCCAGATCGCCGCACACCTCGGCCAAGCGGCTTATCGACTCGATGGCACGGTTTAGCTCGCTCGCCGGGATTTCATGCACTTTGACTGTGAGTTCCAGATTGTACTTCTCCGTTTTCGCGGGGTCTTCGGCGGATTGTGGCTTTTGGCTCCGCAGAGTCCCTCCCAACATCCGAAAAAGGTTGATCAGAGAAGGGCTACCGCAAACAGTGCATGCGTCATGCGGGCTGTTGCTGATGGTTTCACAATCAGCACAGAAGACAGCGTTGAGCAGGGGAACTGTGCTCAAACCTCCGTCGGTATGGGCTCCAGCGTTCATATCTGAACCTCTTAATAAGGAGATGCTCACGCGCCAAGTTCGGTTTCCGCAATTTTTCAGGACCGCCTCCGCCAATAACTGTGGGCCAACGAGCGATGCGATACCGCGTCGAACCGTTGACTGTTGAACTCAACCCAGCATGAGGCCCGGGGCGGGCGGCGGGATTTTCGACCCTGCCGACAAACCGTCCACAAGCGGGTAGCGATGCCGGTCGTGGTAGCTGAGCCATGCCTGGTCTTGCGGCCGACCGCCCTCTTCCAGTCACAGGTAAGATTTCCGTTGATACGGCTCTCTATCGTTTTATACTGATTCTTATACAATAATTATGCGCCTCACCCATGAACAGTTCCGTGAACTGGCCGCGAAGCACGGTTTGGCGGTTACGCACCAGCGCCAGGTGGTCTATGAGGCTGTCATCGCTTCCCACGGACACTATTCCCCAGAAGATATTTGCGCCGCGGTCCGGCGCCGCATTCCATCCATTTCTCTGGCCACGGTCTACAACAATCTGCGGCTTTTCATCGAGTGTGGGATGCTGCGAGAGGTCAGTCCTCATGCGTCCACGTTGCGTGTGGATGGCAATCTCAAACCTCATCACCACCTGGTCTGTTCCCGCTGCAAATCGGTGCAGGACATCGAAGGAGAGTTCGTCGTTTTGAATCGGCTATCCCGGCAACTGCCGGACGGCTTTGATCTGTCGCAGCCGTTGATCGAGGTCTTTGGCCTCTGTCGCCGCTGCGGTGCAAAAATCTAAGCAAAACATCCCGCAGAGTCAGGATGGGTTCGTAGTTCGTCACAGTTTTCTCATCAGAGGAGAGCAATACATGTCAACCGAAGCGAAGTGCCCGTTCACGCACACCGCAGCTGGGGCCACGGCGAATGCCGACTGGTGGCCGAATCAGCTGAACCTGAAAATCCTGCACCAGCACTCCCCCCTGTCCGATCCTATGGACAAGGAGTTCAACTACGCGGAAGAATTCAAGAGCCTCGACCTGAATGCCGTGATCAAGGACCTGCATGCCTTGATGACGGACTCGCAGGATTGGTGGCCGGCCGACTTTGGCCACTATGGGCCACTTTTCATTCGTATGGCGTGGCACAGCGCGGGTACGTACCGCATCGGCGACGGCCGCGGCGGGGCAGGGGCCGGTCAGCAGCGCTTTGCGCCGCTCAACAGCTGGCCGGACAACGTGAACCTCGACAAGGCGCGCCGACTGCTGTGGCCGATCAAGCAGAAGTATGGGCGGAAAATCTCCTGGGCCGATCTCATGATTCTCGCAGGCAATGTCGCCCTCGAGTCGATGGGCTTTAAGACGTTCGGTTTTGGCGGCGGGCGCGAGGACACCTGGGAGCCCGAAGAGGACATTTTCTGGGGGCCTGAGGGCAAGTGGCTGGCGGACGAGCGCTACAGCGGGGACCGTGATCTTGCGAATCCGCTGGCTGCCGTGCAAATGGGCCTGATCTATGTGAATCCGGAAGGGCCGAATGGAAAGCCGGATCCAATCGCTGCGGCACGGGATATCCGAGAGACTTTCGCCCGCATGGCGATGAATGACGAGGAGACGGTTGCGCTCATTGCCGGCGGTCACACCTTCGGCAAGACCCACGGCGCTGCCGATCCGAGCAAGTATGTCGGCCCCGAACCCGAGGCCGCCGGCATCGAGGAGCAGGGCCTCGGCTGGAAGAACAAATTTGGCACGGGCAGCGGCGATGACACGATCGGCAGCGGCCTGGAAGTCATTTGGACCACGACGCCGACGAAGTGGAGCAACAACTTCTTCACGAACCTGTTCAGCTACGAATGGGAACTGACGAAGAGTCCGGCCGGTGCGCATCAGTGGACACCGAAGAATGGCGCAGGCGCGGGTACGGTGCCGGATGCGCACGATCCGTCAAAGCATCACGCGCCATCCATGCTGACCACTGACCTCTCCTTGCGGCTCGACCCTGCTTACGAAAAGATTTCACGGCGCTTCTACGAGCATCCGGATCAGTTCGCAGACGCGTTTGCGCGGGCATGGTTCAAGCTGACGCACCGCGACATGGGGCCGATCGCGCGCTACCTGGGCCCGCTCGTTCCGAAGGAGCCTCAGCTGTGGCAAGACCCTGTTCCCGCCGTGGATCATAAATTGATCGGGGAGAAGGACATTGCTGCTCTCAAGGCCAAGATCCTCGCATCCGGACTGTCGATCTCCCAACTGGTCACGACTGCCTGGGCATCGGCGGCGTCGTTCCGCGGCTCCGACAAGCGCGGCGGGGCGAACGGAGCGCGCATTCGTCTCGCGCCGCAAAAGGATTGGGAAGTGAACCAGCCGGCCGCACTGGCGAAGGTTCTCAAGAAGCTGGAGGCGATCCAAAAGGAGTTCAACGGCTCGAAGTCCAACGGGAGCAAAGCGAAGAAGGTCTCGCTTGCCGACCTGATCGTACTGGGCGGCTGCGCAGCCGTCGAGGAAGCTGCGAAAAAGGCCGGGCACAAAGTGAAGATTCCCTTCGCGCCGGGGCGCACGGATGCTTCGCAGAAGCAGACCGACGTGCACTCATTCGCCGTAATGGAGCCGATCGCGGACGGGTTCCGCAACTATCTCCGCAGCGGACAGCACCTGTCGGCTGAGGAGTTGCTGGTGGATCGGGCGCAGTTGCTGACGCTGACTGCCCCCGAGATGACAGTACTCATCGGTGGCCTGCGCGCCCTGAATGCGAACTTCGGGCATTCCAAACACGGCGTCTTCACCAAGCGGCCCGAGACGCTGACGAATGATTTCTTCGTCAACCTGCTCGACATGAATACGAAGTGGGAGCCCTCCTCTACATCCGAAGGCGTGTATGAGGGGCGCGATCGGGCGACGGGCAAAATCAAGTGGACCGGCACGCGCGTCGATCTCCTCTTCGGTTCGAACTCCCAGCTCAGGGCACTCGCAGAAGTCTATGCGTGTGATGACTCGAAGCAGGCGTTTGTAAAGGACTTCGCGGCTGCGTGGAACAAGGTGATGAACCTTGATCGCTACGACCTTGCCTGAGCTCGACGAAAAAGAAAACTGTCAGCTTCGTGTTGTTGCTGTTTGGATCGGCTAAACCGAAGTCGTCGTTTTTCCTGGCTCCGGGGGGCGTATCGTGCGCCCCCCATGCCGCCTTTACCAATAGGCGCAATAGTTTTATACGGACCGAGTTTTCGCCGGGAGAGAGCGCTCCTGCGTGTCAGAGCTATGTTGAGCACGATCAGATATGCGATAGGTACTGGATGAAGGGCTAACCGGAAGTAATCCACACCGAAGACGGCGGGCGGCGAGTGGAGTCTCGATAGTTTACGAAACCAGGCGATGTCATAAGCTTGCGCCGTGGCTGGCCCATATGCAAGTTCATGCACATTGATAAGCTCGGCTACGCCATTTTTCTTCGCCGCCCCAGTCGAACAGGGGTACAATGACGCCCGTATATTCTCTCGCCTCTCCTAAGAGCAGGTCCCGCTCGTTGAGACGCAACACCCCTTGAGGCGAAACTCCCAAAGGAGGTTCGTGCTTATGAATGCTATCCGTGGCGCCCTGACACTAGCTGTGATTTCTGTGCTGCTGCTTATTGCCGCTCGTCCAGCGCACGCTCAAACCGAGATCGTGCTCTACAACTTCTGTTCTCAGCCGAACTGTGCAGACGGTGAGGACCCGGCGTCTAGCCTCGCGCCCGACGGCGCAGGCGACTTCTACGGGACCACCCAACTGGGCGGCGCCAATATGTATGGTACTGTCTTTGAGCTTTCTCCAAACGGGGTCGGCGGCTACAACGAGACTGTCTTGTACAGCTTCTGTTCCCTGCCGTACTGCGCAGATGGTAATGGCCCAACTTCTAACGTGATTTTCGACGACGCCGGAAATCTCTACGGGATAGCCTGCTCCGGTGGCGCTAACGGACAAGGCGTCCCCTCAGCATGCGGCGATGGTTCTAACGGATATGGCGTCGTGTTCGAGCTGAGCCCCGAGCCGGGCGGTGGTTGCCCAGGCGGCAGCAACAGCGGTAATGGCTGGTGCGAAACCGTCCTTTACAGCTTCATGTCAACTCCCGACGGTGCTTTCCCGTTCTCTGGGCTCACCTGGGACCCGTACGGTAACCTCTATGGCACAACTTATGGCGGAGGCAGCGGAATGGGGACGGCTTACGAGTTGTCCCCGAACGGCAGTGGCGGCTGGAGTGAGTCTGTACTCTACAGCTTTTGTGCCCAGACGAGCTGCGCTGACGGCGCCTACCCCGGCGGGCTGGTGCAAGCCACGAACGGAAACTTCTACGCGACGACCGAAAATGGCGGCGCTTACGCGGCTGGCACTGTGTTCGGACTAAGCCCCCAACCGCCCGGCGGGTGCCCAAGTGGCAGCTATACCGGTAACGGTTGGTGCGAGGCCATCCTTCACGCCTTCGCAGGCCACCCGGCGGACGGCAACTACCCTTCTGGCACCCCGGTGCTTGATAGCGCCGGAAATGTCTATGGCACGACCGTTTATGGCGGTAAAGGGAATTGCAACTCTAATGTGGGGTGCGGCACAGTTTGGAAGCTGACTCCTGTTGCAGGAGAGTATACGGAGGAGATTCTTTATTCCTTCCATTCCGGACCCGTGATCATCGGATGCTGCTTCGCGATTCGACTGCCCGACAATCCCTGGGCCGGGGTCGTGCTCGATTCATCCGGAGACATCTACGGCATGACAGCATACGGCGGCAGCTCCTCGTACTGCATAGAAAAAGGGGGGGGGACCAATCAACAAGGCTGCGGCGTGCTGTTCGAACTCGCCAGGCGCCCCAAAAGGACCGACTATAAAACTGAGCTTCTTTGGATTTTCAATTGGGCGGATGGCGCTCATCCCGTGACCAGCCTGATTCTGGACGGCGGCAATTTCTACGGAACGACCTACAACGGTGGCCTCGGCGACTTTTGCCCGTATCCTGACGGTTGCGGGGTCGCGTTCGAGTTCACTCCGTAGGTACGCGAGGTTACTGAAAAGCCGCCACGTTTTTTCTAACTGGTGGCGATGTGCCATGCCGAAAAATCACGAGGAAACCCAAGCATCTCAAATCAGAGATGAGGAGAGCGATATGCGAGGCGTTCTGACGTTAGCTGTACTTTCCACGCTGCTGTTGGTTGCTCTTCCACTAGCGCACGCTCAACCCGAAATCGTGCTCTACAACTTCTGTTCTCAGCCGAACTGTGTAGACGGCGAGAACCCGGTGTCTAGCCTCATGCCCGACGGCGCAGGCAACTTCTACGGGACCACCCAACTGGGCGGCGCTAATATGTATGGTACTGTCTTTGAGCTTTCTCCAAACGGGGTCGGCGGCTACAACGAGACTGTCTTGTACAGCTTTTGTTCCCTGACGAACTGCACAGATGGGTCGTATCCCGACTCCTATGTGACCTTCGACGGCGGCGGGAATCTCTACGGCACAACTTACTACGGCGGCCTTTTCGCATCTGGCCCTTATTCTGGATATGGCCTCGTGTTCGAGCTGAGCCCCGAGCCGGGCGGCGGTTGCCCAGGCGGTAGCAACAGCGGTAATGGCTGGTGCGAAACCGTCCTTTACAGCTTCATGTCAACTCCCGACGGTGCTTTCCCGTTCTCTGGGCTCACCTGGGACCCGTACGGTAACCTCTATGGCACAACTTATGGCGGAGGCAACGGAACGGGAACGGTTTACGAGTTGTCCCCGAACGGCAGTGGCGGCTGGAATGAGCAGGTTATCTACGATAGGGGCGGCTATGCCGGGTTAACCATAGACGGCGCCGGCAACCTCTACGGCGCCGATGACGTGACAGCTGGCCATGTTTTCAAGCTGTCACCAAACGGAAGTGGGGGTTGGAATGCGATCATCCTTCACACCTTCACGGGCGGCACGAACGACGGGTCGGGTCCTGAAGGGACTCCTGTCCTCGACAGCGCCGGAAATGTCTATGGCACGACGGTTAGTGGCGGCGCCACAAAAGGCCTTGGAACGGTTTGGAAGCTGACTTCTGGTAAAGCTGGAGAGTATACGGAGGAGATTCTCTATTCCTTAATTTGGAATGATGGCTCCAATCCTAAGGCGGGCGTCGTGCTCGACTCATCCGGGAACATTTACAGCACGACAGCATTCGGTGTTTTCAAATCTCCGTGCTACGACGGATGCGGCACTGTCTTCGAGCTAGCGGTCAGCGGCCCCGGGTACGAATGGACGTCTCTCTGGCCTTTCCATGGTACGGACGGCGGTAACCCGACTGACACCTTGATTCTGGACGGCGGCAATCTTTACGGAACGACGTACGGCGGTGGAACATCCAGCAACTGTCCTGGCACCGGTGGTTGCGGCGTTGCGTTCGAAGTTAATCCATCGGCTCGGGCGACAACCACTGTGCTCACTTCTTCGCCGAATCCATCCACTCGCGGAGAAGCAGTGATCTTTACGGCAGTAGTCACTCCTGCGCCACCGGATGGAGAAACGGTGACTTTTGAGCATCGCTCGACGGTACTGGGAACGGGATCATTGAATGGCGGTTCGGCGTCGTTCACGACCTCGACCTTGCACGTGGGCACGCCAATGATCAGGGCGGTGTACGGCGGTGACCTGATCTTCGGCGGTAGCACGTCGAATACAGTGAAGCAGGTGGTGGAGCGGTAACCGCTAGGACTTCCTCAGAATTGCCGCTCGGCGTCGGGCGGCTTTTCTGTTGCATTACGCGAAAGGAGGGAGAGTAACTGGCGAAATCAGATTACACTCAGAACCCGGCGTCGTGAGTGAGGAAGCAGTCGGAGAATGTCGCTCATAGCATCGCAGACTGGCGATGCAGCCCCAAGGCAGGAACCGGAGTTGCGGCTGACACTGGCGACGTTCATACTCCGAACATGACACTCAAAAACGCGGCTTTGCTGGCACTGATCGGGACGATTCTGATGACGGCTCTTTTAGTCTGGACGTTCGTCTTCAACTTCCTCAATCTCCTGCGGGGCTTGGTTCCTGCGGTCACACTGTTCTCGTCGTTCATCTATGCGTTTGGTTGCTTCAGCGTGATGGTGTTCTTTTTCGTGTTCCATAGAACGCAGTCGTGATTGCCGCCTGCCCGCCTCTCAGGCTGCCAAGCAGCCCAGAGTATTGCCTTTGCGGAAGGTCGTTGCGGACCACAATGCCTAGCGCCTTCTTCTGCCCGATCAGGACGAGCAGCCGCTTGCCCCGCGTGATGCTCTGTAAGAAGCCTGTGATTTGTTCACTCGTCACTCGAAGGAAGCACATCAGGGGTGGCTATCTCGCGAAAGGCACGCGTTTAGGGTCGTACTCGAAATCCACTAGGCCGTCCCGGTAGTCCAGCTTCATTTCAAGCAGCCTGAGCATTGCAAAGCCCAGAAAACCGGAAAGTTCTGTCCCCGTGTGACGGCTTACAGTGGAGAGGTCTAGCGTGACGATGTCTTGGTTCGGCTGTCGCAAGTGCCCGAAACGCAAAGTGGCCTTGGCGCTATAGACTTCTTTCACTTCGCCATTCAATCCGTGGACCCGCTCGCGGTAATCGGAACTTACTTTGCCGACCTGTCGCCCAGCGCGCAGCGAGAGCATATTGCTGAACGCGCCCGTGTCGAGCCCGAACAGTAGGAATTTGGAATCGTTCACACTGGTTGGCACCAACATGGCGTGGCCGAATCGGAAGACTTTCGTCCAGTTGACCATCTCAGGAGCAATGTAACGATCTCTGGGCAGGCGATGTGGGGCCTGCGAACTGGGCGCGGAGGACTTCTGCTCCTTTGAAGTCTGTTCGGTCGCGCTGTCTTCCTTTTGCTCCGCATTCGCTTGCTCCTCCCCTTCGCTGTTCAGCGATTTCGGGGCTACCGTATCTTCCGGGCGCCTCGGCAACGGAGACAGTTTGAGCCGCATTCCCGGAAGATCGATGTCGATAAGATAACCTCCAAACACATCGGCACCGATCAACCCGTCTTCATCGGCTACCGACGGTTTGTTACTTACGGCGACCACGCAGTCTTTGAACTCCAGTTCGCCGATTCGGACGTGGTCTGCTACCGCCGTGTAACCGCTTTGCAGTCCTTTCTCGCCGATGCCTCCGTAGTGCGCGGCGGAGATAGTGGTCAATCCCGCCTTTTCTGCGATTTTACGGCCCACCATGATCCCGCCTGCTCCCGTGTCAAGCAAAAGGTGGACGTTCCGATCATTGAGCTTTGCCGACAGGCCTATGCCCCGCATGTGCCGTCCGTCCTCCGCATACATGGTCTCTAGCTTCGTCTCGGTTTGCTCCACCTTGCTGACCAACCTGCATGCATGAATGGGCTTGTCTATTGTCGCTTTCAGGAACTCCAAATATTCGGTCATCCGCTTTGTTTCTTCTTCATCATCGGGATGGGGCTCGCCGAGATAGGACTCAAGTGCCGCCAGTCTTTCTTTTCGCGGAAGCATGCCCAGCCACGCCCTTTGTACCTCGATATCATCAGGGGCGATTTCGTGCGCGATCTGCAACTCGCCATAGGCCATGCGGTACATGGAGTAGGAGCGGTACAACCGCGCCAGTCCGAGATAAGCGTGCACCTCCTTGGGGTCGAGCTTCTTTGCCGCGAGGTATGACAACTCGGCATCTGACATCTCAGCGCGACGAAACTGGACATCGCCCTTCGCTGCCAGCAACGCCGCCGAATTGGGCTGCGCGGTCCATGCGGTGTTCACCGCGTCCAACGCTTCATCAATCTTCTGCTGCCGTAACATCGCCCGAACGAGCCCAACTTGGGCAGGCACAAACTTCGAGTCGGTGTTGAGTAGTGCCCGATAACTGGCCTCGGCTTCCACAAACTTGCCTGCTCGATAAAGCTGGTCAGCAGTCGCAAGTCCCGGAGGAAGAACTGGAGCCTTGGTGTCGTCGCCAAACATGAGTTGCAAAGAGATGAGCAGAAGAGCGGCGATGAGGGGTGAGCGCAAAAAAGAGAACATGAGACGAGAAACTCCGGGTAAACGCAGCAGGGTAGCACGATTTCGCAATGTTGCGAAGCCGCCCAACGCGCGTTCACAGTGGCCCAACGTGTCCCCTGTTCTTCTCACGCGGACAGAAACCGCTTTCGTCATTGTGAAAGGTGATGCGCTCGATCAGGCCGGAGATTTCCTCGGTTGCGGGTGCGCTCTGAGATTGTGGCGTTCATCGGCGATTTATTTTCCAATGGACGCTACCGGAACTGAAATACAGAACCACGCAGCATCGGGTCGCTCTTCTGCGAGAGAATAGGGGCGTCATTCATTCCATCTTAGGAAACGGAGCTGACATGAAGGTCGTCGCGATAAACGGTAGTGCCCGCCGAGGCGGGAATACAGCAATTCTACTTCGCTATGCCCTGGGCGAACTCGAAAAGGAAGGCATCGAAACCGAACTGGTGGAACTGAGCGGCGCCGAAATCCATGGCTGCCTCGCCTGCCGCAAGTGTTCGACGAAGAAGAACCGCCGCTGCTCGCAGGAAAACGACATGGGGAACGTGTGTATCGAGAAGATGGACGCGGCGGATGGGATACTGCTGGGCTCGCCGACTTATGTCGCCGATGTCTCCTCGGAGATCAAGGCGCTGATGGACTGGGCCTGTCTGGTGTCCAAAGCGGACGGCGGCATGTTTCGGCATTAAGGTCGGGGCGGGCGTGGTGGCGGTGCGCCGGGCGGGCGCCATGCATGCTTTCGACGCCCTGAATCACTTCTTTCTGATCAGCGAAATGGTCGTGCCGGGCTCGTCTTATTGGAACATCGGCATCGGCCATGAGCCCGGCGACGTGGAGAAAGACGCGGAGGGCATTCAGACCATGAAAGTCCTGGGACAAAACATGGCGGCCACTGAGGAAGATCCACGCTCAAGGCCGACGTGTATGTCAATGATGTCGGGGCCAAGATCGGGCGACAGTGTACCGGCAAGCCCGACCGGAATATTGTCGGATAACACTCTGTTTAAGACCGATTGCAACGCGGAGGCCGCGTCGCGAGTTTTTTGCGTAGCGGCCTTTGGGGGGATGGCAGATACTGACATCGACGCGCAATCGTCGGAAATGTATGGCATTGGAATGCCCGCTGGAACGCCCTGCATCGCTGCAATTTTCCATCCTACTTTCCATAACTGCAAGAAAACAGCCTGCTGCGTTCTTCCAACCTCGGTTAAGCCAAACGGTGTGATTCTTCCCCTGAGCTGATATCCGAACGACACACTGAGAACCTGAACTGCTGTCCAGAAAATCTTCTCAATGGTTTAAACGATTTCCCTGCATCGGAAAGGAGGATGTCTCTGGGGCCTTGCCATATAAGCCGCCGAACCGTCGCTTCGAGTATTGCAGCCTGTTCTCCAATCACTTTTGCTGAGGCCTTGGCTTCAGACGCCGCTTTAGCTGCGCCCTCAGCGGAAGTCTTTGCATCGCTAGCCTCTTTAGAGAGCAGCGCCGCGCGGAGTTCGTTAGCCTTTCTGATCTCGGTTTCCACTTTGCCGGCTTGGACATCTATATACAGTTCGCCAGCGACTCCAATCGCAACCAATCCCGCTCCTAGCAATCCCGATACGAAGAGCATTGTGCTGGGTTTTTCGGGCGAGTGTATTATTCCACGCCGAAAGTCGTGTGATTGGTCGATATATTCCTTGACCACAAAGACCAGTTCTAATGCAACGCCAAGAACCACTAGGAATGTCCAGAAAAGGAGCCATCCATGGAGCGACGAGCGAGACATTTCAAGGTTGTCAAGTAGTATTTTGAGAGCTGATTCGTCCATCGAAGAGCTCCGCGATGGCCAAGTTTTAATGGCAAAAATTCAACTCATTGCTATTGCTGTTTGCTTCTCTATTCAGTGCGACAAGCTCACCTCGGGCGCTAAAGCGCGACACATTTTCAACGACTTACGGCACGACTAAAGCCGTGCCCTTCCCAGAAAATCTGCGGCCGGTTACAAACTTCATCTTGCCATCCTCGGCGTCTACTAGCACGCGGTCGCCGTTGTGCACTTCGTCATGCAGGATTTTCACCGCCAGTGGGTCCTGCACCAGTCGTTGGATGAAGCGCTTGAGGGGCCGCGCGCCGAAGTTGGGATCATAACCCTCACGCAGCAGCAACTCCTTGGCAGCAGCGGTCAGCTCCAGGGTGATTTGGCGCTCGGCCAGCAGGCGCCGGACTTCCTCCAACCGCAGGTCAATGATTTTGGTCAGCGCCTCTGTGCCCAGCGGGTTGAAGATGATGAAATCGTCTACGCGGTTGAGGAATTCAGGCTTGAAGTGTGCCCGCAGCGCATTCATTACCTGCTTGCGCGCCCGCTCGAAATTCTCAGTTGCGCGCAGCCAATCGGCAGTGAGTTGCGGCGAGTCGATGTTGGAGGTCATGATGAGAACCGTATTGCGGAAGTCCACGGTGCGGCCCTTGCCGTCGGTGAGGCGGCCGTCATCCATGATCTGCAGCAGGATGTTGAATACATCCTGGTGGGCCTTTTCGATCTCGTCGAAAAGCACGACCGAGTAAGGACGACGGCGCACGGCTTCGGTGAGCTGGCCGCCTTCCTCGTAGCCGACGTATCCCGGGGGCGCGCCGATCAGGCGCGACACCGCATATTTCTCCATGTATTCCGACATGTCGATGCGCACCAGGGCACGCTCATCGTCAAAGAGGAACTCGGCCAGAGCGCGGGCCAGTTCGGTTTTGCCTACTCCGGTCGGCCCCAGGAAGATGAAAGAGCCGATCGGACGCCTGGGATCGGAGAGCCCGGTGCGGGCACGGCGGATGGCGTCGGCAATCCGCTCCAACGCCGGATCCTGGCCGATCACGCGGCGGCGCAGCCGGTCTTCCATTTCGACCAGCTTCTTCACCTCGCCTTCGAGCATCCTGGACACGGGAATGCCGGTCCACTTCGAGACGATGTGCGCGATCTCGTCTTCATCCACTTCTTCCTTGAGCAGGCGCGAGCTGCGCCGCCGGCCGAGTCTGGATTGAAGCTTGCGCATCTCCTGCTCAGCCTGGCGAAGCGTGCCATGGCCGTCACTATGGCCGTCACTGCCCGCCTTCGGCACGCCTGCATCGCAGAACTCCGCCGGCTCCTGCAACTTCAGTTGCTCGATCGTCTGCTCCAGTTCGTGCATCTGGCTGACCGCTTCCTTCTCCTTCTTCCAGCGGGCCTTCAGGAGGTTGACTTGCTTCTGGACTCCGGCCAGCTCACTTTCCAGGATTCGCAAGCTTTCCCGCGAGTTGGCATCGTTTTCCCGCACGAGTGCACGCTTCTCGATCATCAATTGCGCGGCACGCCGCTCGAGTTGGTCGATCTCCACCGGCACGGAGTCGATCTGCATGCGCAGGGCGGCGGCGGCCTCGTCCACCAGGTCGATGGCCTTGTCGGGCAAGAAGCGATCGGCGATGTAGCGGTGCGAGAGCGTGGCTGCGGCTACCAGGGCAGAGTCTTTGATGCGGACGCCATGATGCAGCTCATAACGCTCTTGCAGGCCGCGTACGATGGCGATGGTGTCGGCCACGCTGGGCTCAGCCACATAGATAGTCTGGAAGCGACGTTCGAGCGCCGGGTCCTTCTCGATGTGCTTGCGATACTCGCTCAGGGTGGTAGCGCCGATGGTTCGCAACTCGCCGCGCGCCAGCGCCGGCTTCAACATGTTGGAGGCATCGATTGCGCCTTCCGCCGCTCCGGCCCCAACCAGCGTGTGCAGTTCGTCAATGAACGTGATGATCTGCCCCTGCGAGTCCTCGATCTCCCGCAGCAAGGCCTTCAGGCGATCTTCAAACTCGCCGCGGTACTTGCTGCCGGCCACGAGCGCGCCCAAATCCAGGGCCAGGAGACGCTTGGTCTTGAGCGACTCGGGAACGTCGGCGCAGACGATGCGCTGCGTCAGGCCTTCGACGATGGCCGTCTTGCCCACGCCGGGCTCGCCAATCAGGACGGGATTGTTTTTGGTGCGGCGCAATAGCACTTGGATCACGCGCCGGATTTCGTCATCGCGGCCGATCACCGGGTCGAGCTTGCCGCGGCGCGCCAAGTCGGTAAGGTCGCGGGCATAGAGCGCGAGCACGCCGTCTTTGGTTTCTGGGGTTGCTGAGGTTGGGCCGGCGCCTTGCTGGGGGCTGCGAACGGTGATCACGGCCATCAAGATGGCATTGCGCTCGGCGCCGTGCCGCGCCAGCAGGGTTTGGGCGGGATCGCTCTCGAGATCCAAGATGGCCAAGAGCAGGTGTTCGGTGGAGACGTGCTCATCGTCGAGGTCGGCGGCCTCCTGAAAAGCCTGCTTGAGGACGGCGCTAGCGGTCGAAGAGGGCTCAGCCTTCAAGGCGCCGCCGGCCCAAAGCGCTGGCAGTTGGTCAATCAGGCGCCGTGCCTCGGCCAGCACTGCTTGGCTGTCGACGCCAATCTTGCTCAGCACCGGTACCACTGTGCCTTCGCGGTCGGAGAGGAGGCTGGCAAGCAGATGGAGGGGCATGAGCTCGGGGTTGCCGCGCTTGGAGGCCAGATGGCCGGCGGATTGCACCGCCTGCTTCGCCTTGGACGTCAGTTTGTCCCAACTCGCGATGATCGGCATGTGGTTCGTCCCACGCGGGCCGCACAACTAGGGCGGACCGAGCAGTGATGGAAAGCCCCGCGTCCTCCGCCAGGAATTCAGATCCTACCGCTTGGAAGCGCCTCCGCAAACCGCCGCATCCGGCCGGTAGTCGGGGGATAAATCTTCGGCTCTCCAATTGAAAACCGGGTCGAGCCCTTCGGACTTCAGCTGGGCGGAGTAGATCGGCGCGTCGTACGAATGAGCCGTGAACTGGCACCCATCGTGCTGCAGCGAATAACCACCCGGCGTGGTGGAACAGTTGAGGGTGAAGAGACAGCCGCCGCCTCGCGCCAGCGCAACGCAGGTGTCCCAGTCTTCTCGCGTGCTCACAAACGGTGCGGTCGCCGGCGCAAACATGTTATGCAGAGCAATGGTCGCCAGAAACTGCTGGCGAGTGAGCGTGTAAGGCGACTCTTGAAGAAGGGCTCCGGGAGCGAGCTTCAGACGAGGAGTGCCGAGAATGGTGGCGCCACGTCCGTAGTGCTGCCGCAGATATTCCTCATGCAGCATGAGCATGGCCCAGTCCCGTCTCCACTCCGACAAGCCGGAAAGCACTCCGATGCCGACGTGCTCAACCCCGGCCGCGAGCATGCGTTCATAGGCATCGAGGCGGTATTCGAAGTTCGCCTTCCTGGTTTTGCCGGGATGCAGCACGGCGTAGCGAGCCTTGTCGTAGGTTTCCTGCCAGAGCACCGACCAGCACAGCCCGGCGTCGATCAAGCGGCGGTAATCGCTTTCCTCCAATGACTCGGCGCTGATTCCGACGAGACCGCCGCCATGACGTTCCAGCACACGGCGCAACAGTTCCACGTGACGACACATCGCATCCACTCGCATCCGCGGATCGGAGGCGTAGACCAGTTCGAGAACTCTCTGCCCCTTCTGCTCGACGAGATAGATCGCCTCTTGTTCGAGCTCGTCATCGGTCAATCGCTTGCGCTCGACCCCGATGCCTTTATTTCCTCCGCGATAATTGCAATAGAGGCACTGCTCCTCGCAGATGCTGGTCACGTAGATCGGGACGATGACAAAGACTTGTCCACCGTAAAGAGCCCCTTTAACCTCGGCAGAACGGGCGATGATGGCTTGATCCAGGTCGCCCCCCAGCCCGAAGCCTTCGCTCCAAAGGAACGGCGCGTAGTCGGATGCCACCATGGGCCGGAGCGAGTCTAGAGGTCCCGGGCGTGTACGGGAAAGCTCCGAAACCTGCTCCCAGACGATCTTGTATCGATTCGAAAACATGGAATTTCCTACTCAAACGATACGCGCAATCGAATACCGGGCACTGTGACGATGCACACAAGGGCCTGTGATTGCGCCAGGACGAGCCGAAGTCAAGAGGATCCGGCCGAGATTCTGATCCGGCGGTTTAGACTATCGGTGTGGCTCCGGTCCAGTGCCGTCCTGACCACGGGTGGAACCGGGCCAGATACTGTGACCGCGATCACAGCCTCGAATTGTGCGCTGGAGCAGACTAGCTCTGGTCGCCCGGCGCACTGCAATGCCATTTACGCGCTGCACCGTGGAGCCGCCTCCGACCGCAAATGGAACGCTCTGGAGAAACCCATGTCATTCACCAAGCAGCAAGCACTCGACTACCATTCTTTGCCGCGCCCGGGAAAAATTGAAGTCACTCCCACCAAACCGTGCCGGACGCAGCGGGATCTGAGCCTGGCATACACGCCGGGCGTGGCTGTACCCTGCCTGGAAATTGAAAAGAATCCGCATGACGCTTTTAAGTACACGGGCCGCGGCAATCTGGTCGCCGTGGTCACCAACGGAACCGCCGTTCTCGGACTGGGCGACATCGGTCCTCTTGCCGGCAAGCCCGTCATGGAGGGCAAGGCCGTCCTCTTTAAACGTTTCGCTGATGTGGATGTCTTTGATATCGAGGTCGACAGCCACAATCCTGACGATGTCATTAAAGTATGCCAACTTCTGGAGCCTACCTTCGGTGGCATCAACCTCGAAGACATCAAAGCCCCGGAATGTTTCTACATAGAAGAGACCTTGAAAAAGACGATGAAGATTCCGGTCTTCCACGACGACCAACACGGTACCGCCATTATTTCGGGGGCTGCGTTATTGAACGCTCTGGAAGTGGTGAAAAAGGACATCGGCAAAATACGCCTCGTCATCAACGGCGCCGGCGCCTCGAGCGTGGCCACGGCCGAGCATTACGTCCGGCTGGGCATGAAGCGGGAGAACATCACGCTGTGCGACACCAAGGGAGTGGTTTACAAAGGCCGCACGGCCGGCATGAATCCTTACAAGGAACGCTTCGCGCACGACACCAAGCTGCGTACGCTGGCGGAGGCGATGGTAGACGCCGATATGTTCCTCGGACTCTCGGTAGGTGGAGTCGTCTCACAGGATATGGTGCGCTCGATGGCGGCCCGTCCGATCGTCATCGCCATGGCGAACCCCGATCCGGAGATTACTTACGAAGACGCCAAAGCCTGCCGCTCCAACGTCATCATGTGCACCGGGCGCTCGGATTATCCCAACATGGTGAATAACGTTCTGGGCTTCCCCTTCATTTTCCGTGGGGCCCTCGATGTGCACGCTACCGCAATCAACGATGAGATGAAGCTGGCCGCGACGCAAGCCCTGGCTGCACTCGCCAAGGAAGACGTGCCCGACTCGGTCTGCCGCGCCTATGGAGTGGACCGGATGAGGTTCGGTCCCGATTACCTGATCCCGAAGCCGTTCGACCCTCGTGTGCTGATCTGGGAAGCCTCCGCCGTGGCCGAGGCTGCCATGCGCACCGGGGTAGCGCAGGAGCCGGTCGACATCGACGAGTACCGCGAGCAACTCGAGCGCCGTCTCGGGAAGGCCCACGAGATCTCGCGGATCATGATTCACAAAGCGCAAGCCAAGCCTAAATCGGTGGTCTTTCCGGAAGGAGAGAATGAGAAGATCCTGCGCGCTTGTCACAGCCTGATCGAGGAGAAGATCGCTGTGCCCATCCTGTTGGGCAGCAGTTCGGCGATCCGGGCAAAGTCACTCGATCTGGGTTTGGATTTGAAGGGCGTGCGCGTCGTCGATCCATCCGAATCTCCACTGCGCGAAGGCTACATTCAGGAACTCTGCCGGCTGCGGCAGCGCCGGGGTGTGACGCCGAGCGAAGCCCGCACGCTGATCAATGACCGCAATGTTTTTGGTTCGATGATGGTGCACATGGGGGATGCCGATGCGCTGGTCTCCGGCGTCACGCAGCACTACCCCGATGTGATCCGTCCGGCGCTGCAAATCGTGCGCATGCGCGAAGGGCTGCACACGGTTGCGGGGTGCTATGCCATGATCACGCGCAAGGGAGACATTTACTTCCTGGCTGATTGCAGCGTAAAAATCGATCCCACGGCGGAGGAACTGGCGGAAATTGCCCTTTGCGCGGCCGAGGCGGCGCGGCGTTTCGACGTCGTACCGCGGGTTGCGATGCTCTCCTTTTCCAGCTTCGGGAGTACCAAACACCCGCAGTGCGAGAAGGTTCGCAAAGCTGTGGAGCTGCTGCACAAGGCGGACCCGACGCTGATAGTGGATGGCGAGGTGATGGCCGACGTTGCCGTCTCCCCGGAGATGCTGGAGGAAATGTATCCTTTCAGCTCGCTCAAGGGTGGCGCCAACGTGCTGATCTGCCCCGACCTCAATTCCGCCAACATCGCTTACAAACTGCTGGCCAAGATCGGCGGCGCCGAAACGCTTGGTCCCATTCTCATGGGGATGAGCAAGCCGGTGCATTTGCTGCCGCGAGGCGCGGAGGTGGAAGAGATCGTCAACATCGCTGCCATCGCGGTTATCGATGCGCAGGAACTGGAACGTTCGGAGTGGCCGGCAGAGGCGACAAAACCGTCTGCAGTGGCCGACTGAAGAAGCGAACACATTGGCTGTGTTGACATGTCAACACAGCCAACTTTTTTGCGCTTGATTTTTCGCAGGGAGTGACAGACATCCCGGACCACAAGATCGATTTTTCTCAGGTCATCCAGTCCGCTCTTCAGGAAGCCGCCGCGTGTAAGTTTCATAGTTATGTGGAGAGCTCAATCCACACCAAACCCGCAAGCAGTGAGCTCGCCTAACTACTTTACCAGCGGCAGTTCCAGGGCACTCGGATGATCGCTATCGTGATACAGCTTGATATGCGCTGTGCGCGCATCTTTCCCGGATTCCTCCGCCACCACGCCACCGCTGTTGTAGTTCTTCTCGAGGTAGATGCTGTTCGGCGAAGTGAGCACCAGCCGCAACCGGCTCCCTTTCGCAACCTGCCGTGAGAAAAATGTAAATCCATTAAATTCGTAACGGTTGATCTCTCCGGGCTTCGCCAACTTCTCGGTCGTTGCAGAATCCCGGTAGCGCGCACGCATGGTGTCGTCGGTGAGCTGGATGCTCTTGCCATCGGGCATAATTTCGTACAGGGCCACGCTGAAATCGGTGTCGGGTACATCCAGGGACATCCATACCACCAGTTTCACGAAGCCGCTGATTTCAGTGGCTTCCGTAAACGCCTGGCTGTGATACACCACCCCGTCCCCGAATAAGTTCAACGCCCCCCGCTCGTCGGTGATGTAGTTCTTGATCTCTTCCTTTTCCAGTTCCGCCTGCCGCACATCCAGCGGGTCATAAACGTATTGATCTGGTTTCGCGGCGCCGGGCTTTTCTTCGGTGAGGCTGCCGGAGTGAAAGGCGTCATTCGCCTCTCCGTTGGTGGAATTCAGGTACAGAATTCTCTTCGTGTTCGATATGGTGTCCAGGCTGTCGGCGTATTTCCATTGCTCGGTGCCCACTACGTAATACGCCACCCGCTTCTTCAGAAACTCCGGCGCCTTGCCGCCCTTCATCGTCCAGTCATACCAATCCACATGGAGTTTGTTCATGTCGATGATGCTGGCATCGGCAAAGGTCAGGCCGCCCACTTCCTTGTTGGGGGTTCGCGTGCCTGCATGGTCCCAGGGCCCGATGATCAGATAATGCTTCGCCTTGGCTTCTTCCGTTCCATACTTCATATGATCGCGATAATAGGTCATGGCTCCCGCTTGGTCGCCATCGTAGTGTCCGGTAATCGTCAAGATCGGGATACCGATCTTCTTGTATTGCTCCGGCGTGATATCCAGCTTCTGCCAGTGCGCATCGAACGCGGGATGAGCCACCCATTTCTGGAATACGGTGCTTTCGTTGCCCACGAGCTTGTCCAGGTCTTTGTAGGGCCGGTGGTTCAAGTACAGTTCCCGGAATTTTTCAATCCAGAACGACGATTCCCCGAACAGATTCTGCTGTGGCGTCACTCCACTGGTGAACGTCAACCATTGCATGTCATAAGTGCCCCAGATGTTCTTGAACATGGGAAAATCTACGCCCGCATGTGCCGCCGCAACCGGCACAACCGTAACCAGGTGAGGAGGAAACTCCCGCAGCGTCATCCACTGGTCAAAACCAGCGTAGGAGCCGCCCCACATTGTAATTTTGCCATTCGACCACGGTTGCTGCGCCAACCACTCGACCACATCGTGGCCGTCCTGCGGTTCCTGCATCATGGGGTCGAAGTTGCCTTCGGAATTTCCCCGGCCCCGTACGTTAACAATGGCAAATACATAGCCGTGCTGTGCGAAGTAGTAGGCACGATTGTGATAACTGTCGCTGATGTATGGGGTCAACTCGAAAATTACGGGCAGCGCTTCTTTCTGGTCCTTTGGACGATAGACTGTGGCATTCAACTTCACTCCGTCGCGCATGGGAATCTTTACACCCCAGGTAAAGTTCGACCGCCTTCGGGGGCTCCGGCTTTTTCGGTTCTTCCTGCGCCCATAACGGAAGACAAAACAAAATCAGCGACACAACTAGCAAGTGGCCCGCTCTCTTCATTTTTGATTCTCCTGCGCTTCTTGAATTAACTGAAAATCTTGTTAGCACCATTTACTGCGAATGCCCGCACGACGCCGCTGCGGGAAGTTTGCGCATTTCTTGGCCCCTAGCTGCTGTGGGCGCTTTACTTTGTTATGGGCGCTTCCGCCTTGCTCACCGGATGAAACTCCAGATCCTGGTAGTCGAAGCTGAAGTCGGCCAGCGGCGAAACCGGGACCATGGTGAAGCGATCGATCGCGCCGTCCGGTTTCAGGGAAAAGGTCACAAAAGCGTCGGCGATGGTGCGTACGCGCCAGTGGGTCTGGAAGGTGTCGTATTGCCAGGGCTCCAACTCGCCCACCATTTCCGGGGTGTGGTCAAAGCTGAGTACGAGCCCTCCGTTTTCCAGGCGAATCGTGGCCGTGCCGTACCATGCGTCCTGGTAGATCCCCGCATACTTTTCCAGTGGGAGCGAAGGGTGCGAACCGGCATTGCGTGTGGTGTTCTGCTGCTCCTCGACCGCGGCCGCGTTTTTCTCTTGCAGGTCTTTCGCCGTCTTGAAGGCGGCAATCCAGTCCGTGGGCGGCAATTGGAAGTAATGGTCGAGCACGTGGTCGAGAATCGATTCGAACGCGCCCCCCTGTTCCGCGTTGGTCAGAATGACGACGCCGAGATTCTCCCGCGGCACCAACATGACCCGCGACACGAATCCCGAAAGTCCTCCGCTGTGAGCGACCAGCTTGCGTCCGCGATAATCGCGCACCATCCAGCCTAGCGCATAGTCCGCGAAATCCGCCTTCAGGGCCGCCAGTGGTGGCGGAGGATCGGGAATCGGAAGGATGGTCTGCGGCGACCACATTTCCTGCGACCGCGCTTCACTGAACAGGCGCCCCTCGCGGTCGAGCAGTTTGCCCCGGTTGAGTTGCAATAGCACCCACTTCGCCATATCGGCGGCGGAAGAATTGATCGCACCTGCCGGTCCCCCGTTGTCGAGGTTCTCGAACGCGACCACCTGCAACTTGCCGTTCAACTTCGAGTGCGGATAGGCTACATTGTCGCCCGGCCGGAAGGCGGCAGTGCTGACGTTGCTGTGGCTCATGCCCAGCGGCGTGAAGATGCGCTGGCGCACGAAGTCGTCCCATGAGGTGCCGGTCACTGCCGGGATGATCTGGCCGGCTGTCATGTAGAGCAGGTTGTCATAGGCATACCGGCTGCGGAAACTCGACGCCGGCTTCATGTAGCGCAGTTGGTGAATAATATCCTCGCGCGTGTATGTGGAGTGGGGAAAGAACAGCAAGTCGCCTTCGCCCAATCCCATTCCGCTGCGGTGAGTGAGCAGGTCGCGGATGGTCATTTCGTGCGAGACGTAAGGGTCGTACATCTGGAAGGCGGGCAGGCGCTGGTACACGGGATCATCCCACGCGATCTTCCCCTCGTCCACCAGCATGGCCAGACAGGCAGTGGTAAACGCTTTGGTGTTGGAACCAATGCCGAACAATGTGTTCTCGTCCACCGGAGTAAGGTCGCCCAGTTTGCGCACCCCGTAGCCTTTCGCAACCACCACCTTGCCGTCTTTCACGATCGTCAATGACAGACCGGGCACCTCGAAGGTCTGCATGGAGCGAGCGACCCACGCATCGAGATCGGCCGGAGGTGCGATCTGTGCGAACGCGGTAGCGGTGAAAAGAATGAACAGGGCAAGTGCAGCCAGTGTGCGGTCGAGTTTCATCAGGATCCTCCTGCCTGTCCGCGGATTCCGGTTCCAGGCGCCAATCGTTGTGACGCAATGCATTCGCGTCAGTAGTTCAGACCCAGACGCAACCTATCTGGGACGCATCACTTCACGTTGTGATAACGCATAGCTTCCCGCCGAAGCCGCTGACCCATGTGTACAGCGCCCGTTCGCTCTCCGTTTGCTAATAGTTCAGGTTGAAGCCGATCAGCTTGGTGATGACCGCGACCCAAACTATGCCGGCCAAAGCACCGGCGCTCAGAACATGCCAAACCGCGGTAGTCCACTTTCGGCTCTTCTGACATGCAGCCCAGATGCCCGCCACGGCGGCCGCAATCACCAGAAGACCTCCGACTTGCAACAGCCGAATGTACAGGTCGAGGCTGTCATTGTATGCCTCGATGTGGTTGTTTAAAATCGGGGATATAGCAAAAATCCAAGCCAGGAGATAGACCACATCAATCAGTGCTGCGACGCGAAGAACTCTGGTGACCAGCAACTCTTTGCCTGCCAGGGTTGAAGGTTGGCGATACTTCCGGCGCAGCAACGCCGAGACCGGCCACAGAACCACCACGACCACGAGTATCGCGATTGATCCACAGAGTAACGAGAGATTCCAGACGGCCGATTTCCAGGCCGGTACCGGCTGCAAAATCGAGCTTGGGTCGTCGCTGGCGTAAACGGCTCTGCTGCTGCCTTCTCCGGCCAAGGCAACTTTGCGTTGACCGCCCTCTTCGGTCCAGACGAAAGGAGAGACTTCGCGGTAGCGTTTCGGCTTATTCGTGGGGAAGGTAGGCACATTGATTGTGCCATCGTCATTGGCGCTGATTACCGTCTGGCTGAGCAGATAAAGTACGCTGATGAACGCAGACTCGACTCTCCGCGAGCTTTGATATCTCCCGGCGATAAGCTGAGCATGTTCTTTTGCGTTGGTCACGACAGAGCTGGCTGGAACCGCGGATTGTTGCGTGCTGCTTGGGAAGTAGCGATCCGCGAAAGCATCGAACAGCGCTTGCCGGATTCCATAGACGGCGTCGTTTTCGCCGCGGCTATTGAGTGAAAAGAAGATGCCAACGCCGTCGTCAACGAACAAATCCAAGTCGGTGTGGAAGACGATGGTGTCGCCGCCATGCCCGCGAACGCGATGGCCATTGCGGTTTTCCTCGAAAAATCCCAAGCCCATGACATCGATGTCATCGATCTGGTGGACAGCGGGCTCGAACATCAGGCGCACGGTTTCCGGTTTCAGGATGCGATTTTCCTGATAACGGCCTTCTTGCAGGTAGGCGATCATGAACTTCGCCATGTCATCGGCGGTGGTGCTCATGCTGCCGGCGGGCGCGGTAATGATGAACTCGTACGGCCGGGGCGGCTCGGAAGCGGTCATGTAGCCTTCGGCCAGGTCTGCCCTGAGCGGCTCTGGCGCCGGCTGCCGGAAGGTCGAGCGGGTCATGCCCAGAGGCGCGTAGATGTGGCGTTCGACGTAACCTTCAAAGGGCTCACCGGACACGCGCTGCACAATGTAGCCGGCCAGAGCAGCGCCATAGTTGGAGTAAGCGGGAATTTCTCCCGGTGGAAACAGCGTCGGCCGCTGATGATGCTTGAGATAGGCTTCGGTCGTGATGGCCTGCTTCGGGTCGTACGCCAGGATCGACTTAATGCCCTCTTCAAAACCAGCGCGGTGCGTCATCAGATTGCGCATGGTGATCGGCTTCGAAAAACTGCTGTTTACCTTGAAGTCCAGGTAGTCGTTGATATCGCGGTCGAGATCGAGTTTGCCCTGTTCGACCAGTTGCATGACCGCGGTCCAGGTGAAAAGCTTCGAAGTCGAACCTGGGCGAACCAGCGTGCGATCCGGATCCATGGCCCGCTTCGTCGTCACATCGGCGTATCCATAGCCTTTCTTCGAACAGAATCTGGCCATCTTTCACGACTAGCCAAGGTGAGGCCGGCGATGTCGGCCTTCTCTAGCGCATAAGGTACGAAGCCGTCGAGAAAGGCTTCGAGGTCGGCACGCGAGAGCTCGTGAGTTCCGGTGTCGCTAGCAGAAGGTGCTTGGGCAGAAGCAGAGGGTTGAGGAACTGGAGGTTTGGGCTGCACCTTCTCCGCAGCGGTGGGAACGGCCACAGCGAGTATTGGAATGTACCCCAGGATGTGCGCGAAGGTAATGAGAGCCAGGAGGACCACCAGAGCAGTTCGATACATTGACATGCGAGTATCCCTTTAGTTTCCTTTGGCGTCGTCGAACAATCCCGTGCGCGCCCACAATCTATCTGTCCTTGAACGAGGCGTGGATTGCAGAGTACGCACGGGCTCCCAATTCGGCTCAGTAGTGGATGTTGAAGTTCATGAGATTCCAGGCGATCGCGAACCAGACCAGGCTCAGGCAGGCAAGCGCCAGTGCCGTATCGTGCAGTTGGGTCCAGATCCAGCGGTTGGGCGTGGTCCAGCTACGAAATGCGTTCACGCAGGCGAGGACGGCGCCAAACACGCACAGCACACCGAGGATTCCAAAACAGATGATCCAGGGAGCCAGGGCATTAATCGCGCCAGGAGACGACATGGCCGTTGACAGAACCGTCAGCCAGCCTCCGAAGAAGACGATAAAGAGGATGCAGACCAACCGCGCCCCAAGCCGCAGCTTGCGCTGCACCGGAGTTAAGTCCAGCGGGCGGCCATAGTGTTTGCGAACCAGCGCTCCGACAGGCCACAACAGGACCGTCAGCACGACCACAACCAAGCCGAAAATCGCCAGGGTGTAGTTGAAGTACTTGTTTTCCCAAAAGCCAACCTTCTGGAAGATGAAGATCGGCCAGTCCAACTGGAACTGCATCCGCCCAGTCCCATCCTGCTTGAAGCCGATGTGCGAGCGTCCGTGGACCTCGCGGTAGAGCAGAGGGCTGATCTCTTCGAATTTCAGAAGTTCGCCATTGGGCCCTTTGAGAGGAGTAGTGATGGTCCCGTCGGAATTTGCAGAGATTTTCTCTTGGCCGAGCAGGGAAGTCAGCTTCAGGAATGAGCTTTCAAAACGGCGGCTGGTTAGATAAAGTCCAGCGACGCTGGCCGCATCGGCTTTGGCGTTTTCGATCTTGCCCGGAGGAGGCTGCGTGTAGGGAAAATACCGGTCCAGAAACTTTTGAAAGAGGATCGTCCGCGGGCTAAGCTCGCCTTTCCCCGCACTGTTGTAAGAAACAAATAATCCAACATTGGAATCGAGAATCAGGTGCAGGTCGCTGTGAAAAAGCTCGGTATCGCCGCCGTGGCCAATAATGCGGTGTCCGTTCGCGGACTCCTCATAAAAACCATGCGCCATTCCGTTCAGGCGGTCGTCGGAACCAAAGACCCGGGAGTGCATCAGCATGGCGGTTTCCGGGCGCAGAATCTGCCCAGTCCCGAATTGTCCATTCTGCAGATGGGCGATCATGAAGTTGCACATGTCCCGGGCGGTGGTGGAGACACTGCCCGCGGGAAACGCTTCGACGAATTCGTAGGGTTTGGCGTCTGACGAGGCCCGATCATAGCCGTTGGACATCATGGGCTTCAGGTCTTCGGGCAGAGGCTGCACGAAGGTGCTGCGCTTCATTTCCAGGGGAGTGAAAATGTTCTCGGCAACGTATTGTTCGAAGGGCTTGCCGGAAACGCGCTGCACGATATAGCCCGCGAGTGCGGTCGCGTAATTCGAATAGGCGGGGACCGTACCGGGAGGGAAGATGCGCTCTGGAATGTGATTCTTGACGTAATACTCCAGGCTGTCCATGTGTTGGGCGTCTTTCACGAACAGGTCCTTGCCAGCCTCTTCAAAGCCCGAGGTGTGCGTCATGATGTTGCGCAGGGTGATGGGCTTTCCGAACGCGGGTGGAATCTTGAAATCCAGGTAATCGTTGACGTCCCGGCTCAGATCGAGCTTGCCCTGCTCGACCAGTTGCATCACCGAGGTCCAGGTAAAGAGCTTCGAAATGGAGCCCGGACGGAACAGCGTACTGTCCGGGGTTACGGGCGTGCGCTTGGCCATGTCGGAGTATCCGTAGCCTTTGGCGAAAATGACCTGCCCCTCTTTGACCACCGCGACCACGGCGCCAGCGACATCTTCGCGTTGAATCTGAGCGGGCATCAGGCCATCAAGAAAAGCTTCGAGGTCGACCGCGGTCAACTCGTGGGCGGCACCCGGCTGGGCTGGCGCAAGCGCTGCGGGAACTGCCGTTTTCACGGGTGGAGACGAAGGACGCGATGGCTCCGCCCACCCGATACAGAACAATGCCACCAGAAGCAGCAGGCCTGTGAGTATCGTCAGGTATCCACGTGCATGGCGGTCCGAAAGGATCTGGTTAGAAATCATCATTCCTCCTAATCGAAGAGGATTGGAGTCCGTCTCCGAATGAAATAAGTGCATACTTTTCGAGTACCTTAGCGACGCAACCGGCTACGCAGAAACCGACATTGCTGAAAGCGATGCGCTGATACGACTAGTTGTCTGCAACCTGTACCACCTGCATCCGATCTGGATTCGCGGCCTCACGAGCGGAGCAGGTTTTTTCCCGGGCATAACAATAAAACCACTCCGCTCTGTATGAACTGCATCATTGGGGGACACGCGTGGCCATTTGCACGACCTCTCGGGTCGCCTCGACCACCGCTTGCGGCTGCTCGATCGGAATCATGTGATCGCTGTTCGAAACGATTACCTGTTTGCCACGTGTCGACAATCGCGCCAACTGCGGCTGAAGATTGTGGATCCAGACCTGCTGGAACTCTTCCATATCTTTCTTCGGGAAACCCGGCACATCGACGGTCTTGCCGGCCGTAAGCACAATCAGCGGTTTGTCGCCAAAATTCCCGGAATTGCGCGTCTGGTTGGCGCTTTCCTCGAAGGAATTCAGCTCGGCAGCCGACGTTTCGATAAAACCCTTCCGGCACTGCAGATACACGAGCTCTTCCACAAAATCAGGCGGCCATGTTAACTGTCTCGATTCGCTCCTCAGCATCAATCGCACCACACCGGTATGCAGTGCCAGCGGCATAAGCTTCATTTTCCAGCCAGAGGACTTGATCTGGTCCTCCATAAGTTTCTTCATGGACGGCGGCATATTCTGCACTTGATCTTCGTGCGAGGAATCGACAAACACGGCCCCGGCAACATCTCCTGGATACTGCGCGTTGTAGACGCGAATGTTGTAGCCGCCGAGCGAATGCCCGACCAGAACATAGGGCGGCAGCACGGAAGCATTTTGGAGCAGCGCGTGCAGTTCCCTGGCGATTTGCAGGCTGGTGCGCGGCGCCGTTGTTGGTGGGGGATCGCTCCAGCCATAACCGGCACGGTCGTACGAGCATACCCTGGTGAACTTCGCGACATCGGGCTGAACAAATTTCCACCCGATGGCTGGTACTCCGGCGCCGGATTCGAGAATCACCGTGGGCGTTCCTGGCGGAGCTGTACCCGTGCAATCGATGTTCAGGCGAAAGCCGCCTATATCGACCGAACGGCCCTGTTGCGGAAACCGGCGCGCGTCCGCCTGGGTAGCCGACCACTCGTAAACCATCCCGGCCAGGACCAGCAGAACGGCCAAAACAACGCCTGCCAACACGATCCGCTTCAGCCAACGGACCCAGCCTCCCTTCCGTGACGTTTCAACCATCGTCATTCCGAAGCTCCGAGTATGAGCAGCGCTGATTTCCGACACTGCTTGTCGAGTGGGGTAAACCCAGATTGCTGGCTCCGCGCTGCCGGAGCCAGCAAAAGGGATGTGTTTTACTCCTTTCAAATGCGGTGAAGCTTGCTGAGGAATGCAGGATCGATGTCCACTCCCAGTCCGGGCGTCTGGGGCAGGGTCACGATTCCATCCTTGACCTGCATTCCGCCGATTACCGGATCGGCCGAAAGCTCGAAGAATGCATCCAGATCGGCATAAACGATGTTTTTCTGCGAGGCGACGAGATGAGCGCCCGCCGTCAGGCCCACGCGAGTTTCCTCCATGCAGCCCACCATGCAGGTGACTCCGGCGGCGGCGGCCACCGTGGCGATTTGCGCGCCCCGCATGATGCCTCCCGCCTTCATCAGTTTTATGTTGATGCAGTCCACTGCGTTTTCACGAGTAACTGCAAATGCGTCGTGCGGCGTGTGCACGGACTCATCCGCCATAATCGGCGTCGGCGAGTTATCGCGGGCGAATTTCAGGCCCTCCACATTCCAGTACGGAACCGGCTGCTCGCAGATTTGCATCTGGTATTTCTCCATCATCCGCAGCGCGCGGACGGTCTCCGCGGCGTTCCATCCCTGGTTGGCGTCGGTGCGGAGTTTAGTGCTGTAGCCGATGGCGTCACGGATTGCTTTCATGCGTTGTGTATCCGGCTCGGGACCTTCGCCGAGTTTGATTTTCAGCGTCTTAAAACCTTCCGCGACGTGTTTGGTCGCCTTGCTCGCCATCTCCGCCGGTGTGCCCATGCCGATCGTGATATCGGTTTCGAAAGAGTCGCGATAGCCTCCGAGCAGTTTGTACACCGGCTGCCCCGCGAGCTTGCCGCAGATATCCCAGACTGCCATCTCCATCGCCGCTTTCATGCTGGCGTTGGCCGGACTAAATCCATCCATCTCCGCCATGATCGCGCCGAGAGTAAAAGGATCGCGTCCGCGAACAAAGGTGGCGAGATCCTTTCCTATCGCCAAGTCCGTGGCCTGCGTTTCGCTGGTAACGGGAACATAGGGGCACGATTCCCCCCAGCCCATTACTCCCTCGCGGGTTCTCAACCGCACCAGAATGTTTTCCGCGGCTGAGATCGTGCCCAGGGCAATGTGAAAAGGCTCTCTCAATGGGACGTTGAAGGGATAAATCTCAACATCTTCAATCTGCGTGCTCCGTGCGGGTTGTCCCGCCATCACCTGTGCGGAGAGAAAGGAACCGGTTTTTGACCACGGCAGGCTTGCGAACGTAAGGCCGGCCATGCTCTTCAGGAAACCGCCACGTGTAAGTTTCATAGTTATTTTCCCCCTATCATGTTTGATCTTAAGTTATTCATTCCAGCCGCAGGCCGATGCCAGACTTAGACGATCGTCTTCAATTCATCGAGCAGGCGGTTGATTTGTTCGGGTGTGTGCGTGGAAAACACAACCACGCGCAACGCGCCGAGCGCGCCGCCACCCGCATAGTGCAACCGCTGGATCGCAATTCCGCGTTTGAACAGTTCCTGCTGGATCCGATCCATCTCGTCTCCGCTCTTCAAGACCCACGCGGTGACCGGGTGGGGGGTGTCTTCAAGGTTGAATCCAAGTTGACGGAGCCCGCTCTTCATCATCTGGCCGTTCTTCCAGAGCTGGGCCTTCATTTCCGGATGATTCCTCAACAGGTCCATCGCAACCATCGCCGAGGCGGCCGCGGGAGAGGGTGAAGGAGTTGCGCCGTGTGCAATGTGGCCGTCGCGAACTGTCTGAATGAACTTGCCATTGCCCGGGATGTACGCCCCGTGCGAACCGAAGGCCTTGCTGAATGTGCCGCCGAAAAAGACTCGCTCCGACTTCACTCCGAAGTGATCCACGGTGCCACGGCCATTGGGACCGAGCACGCCCACCGAGTGGGCGTCGTCCAGCCAGATATAACCTCCGTAGGGCTCCGTCACCTCAAGATAGGCCGGCAAAGGTGCGAGAGCGGCAAACATGGGAAACACTCCATCGCTGGCAACCAGTGGCTTCTGTCCAGGCTTCAGGTGTTGCTGGAGTTTCTTTTTCAAATCTTCCGGATCGCGGTGGGCAAAGGTGTAGACCGGCTTGCCGATCACCGGGGTGAAGTCAATCACGCTGTAGTGTGAGTCCTCGTCCACAAAGACCGCGTCGATTTTGTAGACACTGTCCAAAGCCTGGTATCCGGCAACGTTCGCCAGGTAACCGGAAGGGATGTAAAAGGAGTCTTCGACGCCGTAATACTCCGCGGTTTTCTTCTCCACGTCGGCGTAAAGCGGCGTGTTCCCGTATCCCGTGGCTCCGCGACTGGTGGACGAGTGCATGCCGTATTTCTCCAGCGCCTCGTCCGCCGCCTTGCGCATAACGGGATTGTTAATCAAGCCGTAGTAGCCGGTTCCTCCAAAATAAAGGTACCGTTTGCCGTTGATAATGGTTTCCGCTCCGGGTGCGCCTTGCATGACGTAACGCACCTGGTCAAAAAAGCCGCGCAGGCCCCACTTGATGCCTACCAGTCCGGCTGCCATTCCACCCATGAACGTTCTGCGATTGAACATCAGTGCCTCCACAAAGTGCGTACACAGTTACGCAGCCTGGCATCGACCTTCGTGCGGTTCCCGCCAGACGCGGTCAGTTCACAGCTTGACCCTTCTTCTTGCAACATACGGGGCCCCAAGGCACAGGGCCCCATTGATCCCTCTAAGCCTCAAAACGACAGCTTCAAGGCGAATTGGACGATTCTCGGAGCGACAGTGGTATTCGTAATCACTCCGAAGGACCCTTGATCGACGGCGAAACCTGGATCGGCGAATTGCGGGTGGTTGAAAGCGTTGAACATCTCCGCGCGAAACTCCACGCCTGCCTGCTCATTCGGCCAGCGCAATGAAAAATTCTTGATCAGAGACAGGTCGGTATTGTTCTGTGCGGGACCGCGGAAAATGCCCGGGCGGGTATTTCCGAAGGCCGTCGCAATTGCGGGACAAGGCGCTGTAGGATCGGGAAGGTTGCAGGTCCCCGGCGGCTCAGGAGATCCGATGACGGGGTAGGGCACACCTGAAAAGCAACTTTGATTGAAGAAGCGGTTGATTTTGCTCTGGACCGAACCGGAGACGGTCACTTGCGACGTTGTACAGTTGGGACTCAGTTGTGCGAAGTCATCGTCAGGACCGTTAATGCCGAAGGCATTGAAAGCATTCGTATTCTCAACTGGCAGCGGGTGTCCGTCTTGAATGGTTGTCACCCCGGCAATCTTCCAGCCACCGAGTGTGTTGCGCACCAGAGCGCTGCTATGCTGAAAGAAGGTTGGCGCATAGACGTAGCTGACGATCAGCCGTTGCGGACGAACTTCCGGATCGGCTCCGTAGCGCGCACGAGGATCGTACTGGTTCCCGAGCGACACGCCCCCATTGGCGCCAATGGAAGCTCCGTAATCGCTGGAAAGTTCCTTCGCCCATGTATACGAGGCCAGGAACTGCAATCCATGGCTGAACCGCTTCGTCAGGCTCGCTTCCAGCGCGTTATACCAGGATGCGCCTTCCGAGTTGACTTGCCTCCAACTTGAGATGCTGAAGCCCTGTAACGGGACCCGTAGAGGAATGTTGGCATACGTATTATCGGTCTGGCCCCGAATGGGCGTCTTGGTTGCATCCAAAGCCTGATCTGGCAGTGCCTCCTGCGTCAGATGCAAGCCTCTAGTCCCAATGTAGCCAATTTCCAGCATCAGGTCTTTACGGATTTCGGTTTGAAGATTCAGGCTAAAGCGTTGAATCAGAGGTGGCCGCCAGTAGTAATTAAAGGAAAATGGACTCAGCGCGCTGGTGGGCGAGTAGGGTGTGAAAGCAGGCAGCGTGGAAGGCTGCCCGGGGAACGCGAACGGATTCTGGAAAGTCACCGTCGGGTCCGTTCCCAATTGTTCGCGAATCAGACCCCAGGGTTGATTGACGACCGTTTGCAGAAACGCCTGCCCACCAATATGCGAGTGGAAAGCGCCGTAGCCGCCGCGGAGCACAACTCTGTCGTTACCCGGCAACACCCACGCAAAACCTACGCGCGGGTCAAACGTATTTTGTCCTTCCCCTTCAATGCCGAGTCTGTTGCTTCCTCTGGTAACTCCAGTTGGAGGTGCTGTCGAGCCGCTGTAGTTCGAAGCGACAATTAGACCCTGATAGGACCCGCCTGCCGGGGGATTCGGGTCGGCTGTGTACTGGTTGAAGTTAGACACGCGCCCCAGCGCGTCGCTCACATCTCCCAAGCGCTCGTAGCGAAATCCCAGGTTCAGCGTGAGTCGAGAAGTGACCTTGTAATCATCCTGGAAGTACGCGTTGGCATCCAAAACTCGCCACTCACGAGCAGCGTCCAAGGGCGCGTCGAGCGAGCCATAGACGTTGCCGAACGGCAAGCCATAGGGGGTGCCAGCCTGACCCAGCAGGAAGTCCGGAGAGGTAAGGAATAGTATGCCGCCGAGATATTGGAAGCTCACCTGATTGTCTTGCGGACGCGTCACTCCGCCGCCAAAGCGAATGGCATGGTGCCCCTTCTGCCACGCCAACGTGTCCTGCGCGACATACGTGTTCTGTGCCAGAATAATATTTTGTCCGTTCCCACCTTGTGATGGCAAGCCGCCGGCGTAAATCGCAGGGTTGTCGTCAAACGGCCCCGCAATCGTCACCCCGATTTGCGGATAGGTGAACACTTCGTTCTGGACGTTGGCCGAGAAAATCCGGTGGTAGCCGATTTCGGCCTGGTTCAGCAGGTTGCTCGAGAAGGTATGGTTGTAGGTGAGCGAAAGGTTCCGGAAGTGTTCCTTGGTTGAATACGGGAACCCCGGAGCGGTAGAACCGCCAAGGTTCGACGCGGGGAGAGTGTTTATTTGGCTGCTGTTGGCGAAGAAGAATCGCACTTGCCACTGGTCCTTTGCCGATTGGTTCCAGTCGGCGTTGGCCATGAACTGTTCTTCATAGAACGTGCACGGGTTGCTAACCGAAAAGGTGCCCTGGTTGGGGAACGGCTGTGAAGTGTCAACCCTTTGGGGAGTCGGATAGAGATACTGCCCGTTGGGCAACTTCATCTGCAGCAGAGCCAGCGCCGGCGCGCTGATATTGGAGCCGTCCTGGGCCACGGTAGGTCCAACCGGATAAATCCCGTAATTTAAATAGAAGAACTGCTGGAGATAGGTCATCTTATAAACGTCCGGGCTGAGGGGGTTGTTGTAAAACAAGGCCCCGAGTGCCGCAGCCGAGCGGTCGTTCGTCAACGGGGGAGTATTAAAGGTGGTGGAACAGGTCGGGTCCACTCCGTTCGTTTGCCGTGTCCCCTGATAGGAGGTGAAGAACAGGAGCTTATCCTTCACAATGGGGCCGCCGAACGTCATCCCATACTGGTTTTGCCGCAGCACTTGCCGGGGTGCGTTGTCGAGATTTCGGAACCACTCATTTGCGTTTAACGCATCGTTACGGAAAAACTCAAACATCGTGCCGTGAAACTGGTTCCCGCCGGTTTTGGTCACAACATTTACGTTGGCACCAGCATCGCGGCCGTACGAGGCATCATATTGACCGGTCTGGACCTTGAATTCCTGAATGGTATCCGGGTTGGGCACGGCTACTCCACCGCTGAAATTGCCGCTCTGCTGGAAGTCGTTGATCTCCACTCCGTTCATCTGGAAGTTATTGTCGTTGTTGGCACCGCCCGCTGCGACAAAAGCGTCGCCTCCGTTGCTTCCATTGCCCCGCCCCAGTTCACCTGCATTCGTCACGTCCGCTGATACACCACTGGAAAGCCCGATAATCTGGGTGTAATTACGAGTCACCAAGGGCATGCTCTCCACGACGATGCTGTCTGTCACGCGGCCCAACGCGCTCGTCTCCGTCTGCAACTGTTCGCCTTGCGCCCGTCACTTCGACGGTTTCCTGCACGCTGCCCACCTGCAGCTGAATGTTCAAGGTCAAGATCTCGGTGACACTCACGGTGATGGCGCGGTAACTCGTGTTCTTGAAACCGGCCTTCGATGCTTCCACCGTGTAGGTGCCAGGCGGCAACAGGGGCACAGTGTAGTTTCCACGGCCGGCGGACACAGCCGTGCGCTTTTCTCCGGTCAGGTTGTTGGTCACCTTTATAGCCACCCCTTCAATCACCGCACCCGTCGGGTCCGTCACCACCCCGGCGATTGCGCCCGTGCCGGCATTCTGGCCATAAGCCGCCGCACTCAACATCGACAGAAGTAAAAGCGAACCAAGCAACGCTGTTAACGACTTCATGGAAAGCCTCCTCGGTGTGCATTCGTCGCAATTTCCGCATGAGCGATTTTGACGGTTCTGATCCCAGGCCGCGCCAGCCAGGAAGGAGAGGAAACTGCGGCCAGTGTTTTTTCTTGCGGCAATTTGGACCGGTGTTTCGACAAAATGGGGAAGGGCCAGCAACTGCCACATCGTTCATGGCAGCCCCTTGCAGCAATCTCGCAGCAGTTTCCACTTGCATAAATGAAATGGATGTTTCAATTTTGCAGGCACCGTACTATAACACCGTGAAATCTAGGCCCAGATCGACTGGCTGTCAAGTTAAAAAAGAGAAAAACATCTGTGCCCCACTCGTTAGAAACAGGCGATACACACCAGCAACAGGGCCGGAAATCGGAGGGCGCGTTTTCATTCCGGCGGCAGCGAACGGGGACTGGGCTCGGGATTCTGGTACGATGCTGCTGTATGGCAACTCGCCACAAGAATGAAAAACGTCCGATTGTGGTTTCCCACATAAGCCAAACCGAGCGTTTGGCCCGACTGAGTCCCCGCCGCAGGGAGATCATCCGCCCCGCCCTGGAAGACCCGCGGCAGTTCGTGCTGCTCAGCGTCCGCGACCTGGCAAAGAAGCTTGGAACCGATCCCGCGACGACGGTTCGCATTGCGCGCGCCATGGAATTCGAGAGCTACAAAGAATTCCAGATTTATCTTCACGAACTGTCGATTGCGCGCGCCACCTCCCTGGAAACGATGCGGTCCGCTCCTGCCGAAGGCTCCACGACCTCACTGTTGCAGGCATCCTTGGATCATGAACTCAAGAACCTGCGCGCCCTTTACAACGTTGTGGATTTGAAACGCGTGGCGGCGGTTGCCAAGCGAATCTGGAAAGCGCGGCGAATTCTGATCCTGGGTGGGGATGTCGCTGCCAGTTTGGTAGCTTACCTCGAATACCACTTCAGAGTCCTTGGCCTCCCCGTATCCAGTGCGATCATGCCCGGGATGGCTGTCCATACCGTCCGATCCCTGGGTAAGAATGACGTTGTCATTGCTATCAGTTTTCGCCGTGGCCTGCGGATGACGGTCGAGGGACTCGATCGGGCCCGCAAACAGGGTGCGTACTGCGTCGGTATAACGGATACTTACATCTCTCCGATCACACGTTTTGCCAATGAGTTTTATTTGGCCTCCGTAGACTCGCTTTCGTTTAACGCTTCGTACTCGGCGCCCATGGCCTTGCTCAACCTTCTCCTCGTGGCCTGCGCAGAAGACCGCCACGCGCATACTCTTGAACTCATGAAGAAGGTCGATGAAGAACAGCGTCGCGGATTCCGATGGTACGAGGCTTAGGGTCATCGTCCACCGCTACCGCGGAAGACCGGCTATGTGGAAGGGTGAATCGCCGCGGCGGCTTGGCTGGCCAGCAGCCCGCGAAACCCTCGTTGATCCGCCGCTTCCGTCTACCAGACCTCACACCGCTTTTCAGGCGGACGCACCATCTCTGACCCCGTCTCGCAGTGGAACGCCTTCTGGAACGCCGGCATATTGGAAAAGGGACCGATAACGCGGTACTTCGAAACCGGGTGCTCGTCGCTTTGTACCATGAGGCGCTGCATCGCAGGGCGAATCTCATCGCCACGAAACTGCCCCCAGGCGATGAAGAACTGCTGTTCTGGAGTGAATCCATCAATGACCGGCGCAGGCGGCTTGCCTGCCAGCGACTTATTGAATGCCAGATGTGCAATCTTCGCGCCGGCTAGATCGCCGATCGCCTCCCCCAGCACGAGCTTTCCATCGTGATGAATGTTGGGCTCGATGTAGTAGTTGTCGAACTGTTTCACCACACACTGGCCCCGTTCCTGGAATTTTCTCAAGTCGTCCGGAGTCCACCAGTTGTGCAAACGTCCCTGCGCATCAAACTGCGCGCCCTCATCATCGAAGCCGTGGCTGATCTCGTGGCCGATGACGACGCCGATAGCCCCATAGTTCACGGCATCAGCCGCCTGCATATCAAAAGCGGGCGGCTGCAAAATACCCGCCGGAAAAACAATCTCGTTCAGGAGGGGGTCATAGTACGCATCCGACGTTGGGGGCGTCGAGCGGAAGCGCCCGCGATCCACCGGTTTGCCGATCTGCGCCCGATCGTCGTTGACATTAAACTCGCGAGCGACGATCACATCCGCCCAGTAGGAGTCACGGCGGATTTTGAGGCTGCTGTAATCCTTCCACCGGTCGGGATAGCCGATCTTCGGGTTGAAGGTGGAGAGCTTCTCCAGCGCATGCTTCTTGGTGTCGGGCCCCATCCACGCCAGACCCTCGATCGTGTCCTGCATTGCCAGCAGGAGATTGTTGACCATGTCGCGCACGCGAGCTTTGGCTTCCGGTGGAAAATACTTCCCGACGTATTTCTTGCCCAGCGCCTCACCCAGCAGAGCATCGGTGGACTCCACGCAGCGCTTCCAGCGCGGTTTCATTTCCTCAGCGCCAGTGAGATGCCGCCCATAAAAACTAAAATTCTCTTCGACAAAGGGCTCAGAGAGCGACCCGGCCGCAGAGTGCAGTAGATGCCATTTCAAGTATGTTTTCCAGCCGGACAACGAGGTTTCCCGCAGCTGGCGATCGACTTCCCGCAGGAAGATCGGCTGTTCGACATTGAGGTCGGCCTGCGGCACTTTCGCCGCCTGGAAGTATGCCTCCCAGTCGAAGGCCGGGGCCAATTTCCGGAGCTCGGCGAAACTGGTTTTGTGATCCAAGACTTGGGGATTGCGCAGACTGACATTGTCCAGGGAAGCTGCGGCCAGTTCCTTCTCCATGACAAAAACGGTTTCAGCTGCAGTTCGGGCATCAGCGTCCCCGTAACCGGCCAGCATGAATATATTAGAGACGTGAGCGAGATATTTTCGGCGAGTTTCCACGAACCGGCTTTCAGAGCTCAGGTAGTAATCCCTATCGGGCAGGCCTAGTCCGGCGGCGGAGATGTTAGCGATCACCTCCGCAGGATTATGCGGATCTGGAGTTGACGCCATTTGAAAAGGAACGGGTATCGCGATCTGATGCAACCGGACAATGATGCGTTGCAAGCCGGCCATATCCCCTAGGGCATCAATATCGGCCAGCAGCGGACTAATTGGAGTGAAGCCGAGTTGGTTGATCCGCTTCTCGTCCAGGCATGCAGCGTAGTGGTCGCCGATCAACTGCTCCACACTGCCGGCCGCCCAGTCCTGCTGGTGCGATACTTCGTCCAAAATGCCCTTGAGATGTTCTTTGTTCATCTCGCTGGCGGCCCAGCGGCGGCTCCAGCGCGACATCGAAGCCGGAATGGGGTTGTCAGCCCGCCAAGTTCCATTGGAGTACTCGAAGAAATCTGAGCACGGATCTACTTTGCGATTCAGGTCGGAGACTTCGATGCCTCGCTGTGAGGTGCCCTGTCCCAATGCTGGGTTCCAGCAGACAAGGAGAAGAATCAGAACTCTAAGAGAGCGCATATTTGCCTCGGTATTGGAAAATTGCCTCGTGGCGCGGATCGTATCATATGTTTCAGTTCAGAACAACTCGCACTGGTATTGTTCGATAATCTCTTGACAATCCCGCCAGGACTAGTATTCTGACGACGTTTTCTTAATATATTGGACATGTAACGATAGTTTCATCATCGTTCAGAATAGCGGTTATGGATTCTCAACTGTGCCAGGGTTTGGCATTGGCCCGGAATTTCGGTGTGGTAACGATCGAGGTAGTCTGCCAGTGGAGTGTGTATGCGGATTGAAGAGATCACCTTGCGCGAAATACATATGCGCTTGAGAGAGCGCTTTGAAGCCAGCTTTGGCGCCTTCCAGGACCGGAGAATTCTCCTCATCGAAATTTGCTCTGAAGGTCTGAGCGGATGGGGTGAAGCCACCGTTTTGGAATCCCCGTTTTATAACTCCGAGGCGACCGACACGGCCTGGCTCATTTTGCGCGACTTCCTTATTCCGCTTGTCCTCGGTAAGGACATTGCCGAGGCTTCCGCTCTGGGGGAAACGATGGCTCCCGTCCGCGGAAACGAGATGGCCAAAGCCGCGCTGGAAAATGCGCTTTGGGATATTGAGGCGCAACAAAAGGCTGTTCCTCTGGCTTGCCTGTTGGGCGCGACCCGCAGTGAGATCCCGTGCGGGGTTTCCATTGGCATGCAGCAGTCGGTCCCCGCGCTGTTGTCTAAGATCGAGACCGAGTTATGCGATGGATACCAGCGCGTCAAGATCAAAATCAAGCCCGGGAACGATCTAAGCCTGGTCCAGGCAATTCGCCGGCAGTACCCGGAAATCCGGCTCATGGTGGACGCCAACTCAGCATACAGCGTGGCCGGCAGCTACCGAATCCTCGCTCTTGACTCTTTCAACCTCATGATGATCGAACAGCCACTGGCGTGGGATGACATTTACGAACACGCAATGCTGCAGGCCCAGCTGCGCACGCCCATCTGCCTCGACGAATGCATCCACAATGCCGGACACGCGAAAGCCGCGATCAAGCTGCACGCCTGTGGCGTTATTAACATCAAACTGGGGCGTGTTGGGGGCCACAGTGGTGCGCGGCGTTTACACGACGTGTGCGTTCAGAGCTCCATTCCGGTGTGGTGCGGAGGCATGCTTGAATCCGGCATCGGACGCGCTCACAACATTGCCATGTCAGGACTGCCAGGCTTCGTGTTGCCCGGAGACGTATCCGCAAGCCGCCGTTACTGGCTTGAAGACATCGTTGAGCCTGAAGTCGAGGTGACCAGCAGCGGGACTATCTGCGTGCCGACTACAACCGGGCTGGGCTATTCGATTCGCCGTTCGCGGATCGAGCACCTTACAGTCCGGAAGGAAACCTGGAGTGCGACGCCGGTTCAGATCGTTGCCCAATAGCTCCAGTACGCTTGATCTGCGAACAGGGCGCGCGGGCTCGCTCCCGGCGCGTCCGCGGAATGAAATGCCGGCAGGCAGTCCGGAAGTGCACGAATGCCGGAGTTGACCGGTCCTACGGCCATTTATAGACACTGCAAGACAAAATGTGGAAGAAGACGAGTGATCGGCGAATGCTCCGAATCGCGCCGTATGAAACGATTGCTACATTCTTGTTCCGATATGAAACGTGTGCTACATTGCAAAAACGGAGGGCGGTTCTCCCAGCGCCGAGCTTTCTCCGGTGTTTGTAGACGGCAGTTTCACCATTGAAATATCGATCTAGACGATCGCCCCGGCGCCCCGCAGACTCAGGAGGCAACATCAAGCCATGAAATGGCTCATTCCTGTCGTTCTTCTTTCGATGCTCGTTCCCCAATGCTTTGCAGCCGACAAAACTGCGCCGGAGAAGCCGGCCCAATCGCTGACGGAGCTGCGCCAGCAATTGGAAAAGGTTCTCAAGGACACGCATACGCCGGGCACCTCCGTGGCAATTGTTCATCGGGACGGACCCGAGTGGGTTGCGGGTCTTGGCAAAGCCGATGTGGCCAGTGATCGCGCGGTGACACCGGAGACTCTGTTCCGCATTGGGTCAACGTCGAAGGCATTTGCTTCCCTGGCAATCCTCTTGCTGGCCGATCAGGGCAAGCTCTCCCTTGAGGATCCTGTGCACAAGCTGGCGCCTGAGGTGTGGTTTGAAAATCGCTGGGAAGCCAGTAATCCGATCCGAGTGGTTCAACTTCTGGAGCACACCACGGGCTGGGACGACATGCACTTTCGCGAGTATGCCAAGGACGGCCCCACCATGGGCCTCCGCGAGGCATTGGATTACGACCACCACTCGCGTGTTTCCCGCTGGCGCCCCGGTACGCGGATGGCCTACTGCAATTCCGGCCCGGCGGTCGCGGCCTACATTGTCGAGAAACTGACGAACCAGCGCTTCGAAGATTTTGTGGAGCAGAACCTGTTCCTCCCGATCGGAATGAAAACTGCGACTTATTTTCAATCGCCCGCGGGAACCGCAACCACTCTTTATCACGACGATGGCAAAACTCCTTACCCCTACTGGAATATCATTTATCGCCCGGCGGGCTCCATCAATGCTTCCGCTCAAGACATGGCGGCTTATGTCCAGTTCTATCTCAATCGGGGCGCGGTGAACGGCGCCCAAGTCGTCCCGGCGGCCAACATTGATCGCATGGAGAGCCCCACCAGTACCTGGGCCGCAAGCGAAGGCCTGAAGGCTGGATACGGCTTGAGCGATTACTGGAGTATTCATGGAGGCTTCGTCTATCACGGCCACAACGGGGGTGTCGACGGCGGCCTCACCGAGGTGGCCTACATGCCCGAATACGGCGTGGGCTACTTCTTCAGTATCAACTCCGGGAGTGGAACTGCCTTTGAGAGAATCGGCAAGGCGATTCAAGCCTATATCACGGCCAAATTGCAGAAGCCGCCTTTGCCTCCGCCCGCATCTCTTCCGTCGAATGCCGCTGATTATGCCGGTTGGTATGAGCCGGACTCACCCCGTATCGAAATGCTACGCTTTCTCGAAAAGCTGGCTGGCATCAGCCTGGTTCGTTTCAAGGACGGCAAGCTCCTCATGTCGAACCTGGGTGGGAATGAAACATTCCTTCCCGTCGCCGGCATGCAGTTCCGGCGCATCCCCCAAAAGGATCCCCCGGAACCAGTTGCCACGCTCGCGCTGCTTGCTCCGAACGAAGATGGCCAGTTTATCCAGGGAATGATGACCACCATGAAACGCATCCCGGCATGGTTGGCACTTCTTGAGATTGTGCTCACCGCGTTTGTTGCGCTTTCCATCCTGTCGATTCTGATTTACGCGCCCTTCTGGATTCTTGGCGGGCTCAGCAAGAAGCGCCGCCGCCCGGCAGAGCGTGGGATGCGGATCTGGCCGCTCCTGGCGGTGCTGAGCTTGGTTGCGATTGTGGGCATAGTCGTCCTTTGCAGCAGCGACTTGATCCCGCGCATGGGGAATCTCACAGCGTGGTCGGCTGCGTTCTTTTTAGCGACCATTGCCTTTGCAGTCGCGGCCGTCGCGAGCGCCATCGCCTTGTGGCGGGCGCCGGCCGACGGCGTTCGCAGAGGGGTCCGCCGATATTCGACCATGGTCACTGCGGCCCTGTTGATAGCGACCGCGTACCTCGCCTACTGGGGATTCATCGGATTACGGACGTGGGCTTAACCGTCTCGCGGTCAACTGCCGCGGTCAACTCGAAGATGAGCAGGCAGTTCTTTCAGTGCTTATGGAAAGCATGCAATTTCACGTACTGGGAGGTGTGTCCGGAGTGACTAAAGGAAACGGTACCAACAAGCGCGCTTCTTACATGCCTAACCTTCGTACAGCATTCCTCCTATTCGCCATTTTTGTTGTTGTGGAATTGGCAACCAGCGCCCCAGTCGCATTGGCGCAACCAGATTCGGCCGCGCGGGACAGGATTTATTCGCAATGTTTGCACTTTTCGTCCAGCGTGCGCGGAGGCGCGGTTCGTCCCCATTGGATGCCAGAAGGGAGTGCCTTCTGGTACGCGGACGGCCCACCTGATGATGTCGTGATCTACCAGGTGAAACCGGATGGTTCCAGGAGTTCACTGTTTGATGTCGCGCGTCTCCGGCATTCACTCTTGCCCTTTCTTGAAAGGGACCTTCCCGCCAGGGGATTGCCATTCCAAGACTTTTCGTTTGTCGGTAACAATCCGGTGGACTTTACTGTTGGCGACCGACGATTCACCCTGGACCTCACCACCTATGAAGTAACAACGCAGCCAGCGGCTCCTAGTTATGAAGCGTTGGGAGAATTCCATAACTTTATCGGTCAGGCATTGCCGGAAGTTCTCTCCCCCGATCGAAAACGGGTAATGTCTGTCCGGGATGGTAATCTCTGGCTACGCTCCAGCCCCGACGGCCGCGAGAAGGCCATCACATCGGATGCCGAACCCGACTATTCCTGGGATGGCTACCGTGCGGCATGGTCGCCAAATAGTGCGCTGCTCGCGGTCACGAAAGTAGATCGCCGCGGCGTGGAGAAGGTTCCGCTCGTGGGTTGGTTGAGCGCGGTGCAGAGCGTGGACTGGGCAATGTTTCCGCGCGCCGGCGGACGATTATTCCGCACCGAGCTGTATGTGGTCAATGTCACTTCTGGGCTGGCAGTGCGGATCGACACGGGGGAAGTCGAAGATCATTACGTCGTGATTCTGGGTTGGCGGGGGGATGGCTCAGAGTTGCTCTTCTTCCGCGCGGACCGCGAAATGAAGAGATTGGATCTGCTAGCCGCTGATCCTGCAAATGGAAAAACCAGGGTGGTGCTTTCCGAAACCGCCAAGACTTTCGTAGAGGGTGGACCGTATGATGATCGTTGGTTGACGAACTTCACTTTGCTCAAAGATGGGGCCCGGTTTATCTGGCGTTCGGAGCGGGACGGATGGGATCACCTTTATCTCTATGATCTGAATGGCACCCTGTTACGCAGGCTAACGGAAGGCTCATTTCCGGTGGCTCGTGTGGTTTTTGTCAACGAGGCTCAGGGCTGGGTCTATCTCACCGCTCATCCTAGAAGCAGGCCCTACGATATTCAGTTGTATCGAGTGCCGCTCAGCGGGGGAAGCCTGGCTCAGCTCACGGATGCGGACGGGCAACACGAGATCCAGTTTGCCCCTTCAGGGAATTACTTCCTTGACACCCATTCGACCGTCGACCGGCCGCCGGTTACCGAGCTACGAACTCCTGAAGGTAAGTTGATCTCAATCGTGTCCAAGGCCGATACCGGCTTCCTTAGAGATCTGCAATGGCGACCTCCCGAAGAATTTGCAGTTAAAGCCGCTGATGGAAAAACAGATCTATACGGAGTACTGTACAAACCTTTCGACTTCGATCCAGCTAAACGGTATCCGGTAATCGATTACATCTATGCGGGCCCCTCTGAGGACGTCGTACCTCACACGTTTGCTTCGGATGAATTTGACCAGGTACTAGCGCTGGCGCAGATGGGTTTCGTCGTGTTTGCGGTAGACGGCCGGGGAACACCGGACCGAGGGAAAGAGTTCCGGGACACGGTGTACGGAAACGTTGGGCGCTATGAGATTCCCGATCACGTGGCCACCCTCAAACAACTTGCCGCCAAGCGGCCATATATCGACCTCTCAAGGGTGGGGATCTATGGGCTCTCGTGGGGAGGCTACATGACGACTCGAGCTATGTTGATGGCCCCGGAAACATACAAGGTAGGAATTGCCTCGTCCCCGCCGAGCGATTTTCGGCAGCTTGCAATGCTTACGATCGAAACTTATATGGGTATGCCTCAGCATAACAAAGAGGGTTACGACTACGGTTCCAATTTGCGACTGGTTGACCAACTCCGCGGCAAATTGCTTTTGATCCACGGCACCAGTGATGTGAGCGCTCCGTTCTCGCACACCATGCAGATGGTCGATGCCCTGATAAAAGCCAACAAAACCTTCGATCTGCTGGTTTTGCCTGAACAGCCGCACGTGTACACGGGATACGCAAACGATTATTGGATAGACGCGATACGGCGCTACTTTGTCGTCAATCTACTCCCGAACTCGTCTCAAGCTCACAGTAACCCACGATCCAATGGAGAACAATAATGCGGCAAACGATGCACTATCTCGGACTTCTACTAGCTCTATCATTGCCACTGTTGTCGCAGGCGCAACCCGCTGCGCACGACCCGCTCATTTCCCTCAAGCTGCTGTTCAGCCCCGCCAGTGTTGCTGCGGTGGAACTTAGCCCCAACGGCAAGATGATCACCTTCGTCGCTCCTTTGGACGGGGTGCAAAATATTTTTGTCTCGCCAGTCGGCGATCCTTCTGCCAGGCGCGCGGTCACGCATTACAAGGACCGTGGAGTCCAAGTGTATGACGTCAGCGGCAACGTTAACTATCACTGGACGGGCGATGACTCTCGCATCATCTATTTGCGGGATCACGAGGGCGACGAGAACTGGAACGTGTATTCCGTTGACCTCCAGGGTGGCGAGCCCAAGAATCTCACCCCCATCGATCATACTCAAGTGCGGATATTGGCAATGAGTCTGGACCGGCCTCTCGAGGCCTTAATTGGAATTAACGATCGCGATCCGAAGTTTCATGATCCCTATCGCTTGAACCTGATTACGGGCGAGCGGCAACTCGTCGAAAAGAATACCCGATTCGCTGCCTACGTTGCCGACAACGATCTGAAATTGCGCATCGCAGTTGAGACCGTGAAAGATGGCGGCGCCAACTTATACAAGTCGCAGGGTGACGGCCAGTGGGAACGCGGTTCTTCCGTCACCATGGAAGACTTGGCGATGCTCTCGGCCATAGGCTTTGACGCCACGAACACCATCCTTTACTCCAGCGACAGTCGAGGCCGCAATACAGCGGCACTCGTGGGATTCAACCTTAAGACGGGAAAGACGGATGTGTTGGCCGAGGACAACAAGGTCGACATAGACGTAGCGAATGTAATGAGGACACCGAAGACGCATAGAATTCAGGCGTACGCGACAAGCTTCAAGCGTACCGATTGGCATGTGCTCGACAAGAGCATCCAACCCGACATTGCCGCGCTCGCTAAAATTGCGGATGGCGACTGGAAGGTTGAAAGCCAGTCTGCCGATGGTGAGCTTTGGATTGTTGAGTTCACGCTTAGCGATGCTCCAAAGACCCTTTACCTGTACGACCGCAAAACGCGAATCGCCAAGAAGCTCTTCGTTACCACTCCCCAACTCGAAGGATTGCCGCTGACGAAGCTGTATCCATTGGTCATTAAATCTCGCGATGGATTCGACATGGTTTCGTACATCAGCATCCCGCGTTGGGAGGACCAGGATGGGAACGGCCGCCCGCGCTCTCCTTTGCCGACGGTGATGCTCGTGCACGGAGGTCCAAGTGATGAGCGACCGGAGTATGGTTTTTTCCCACTCGTCCAATGGTTAGCAAACCGTGGCTACGCCGTCTTCATCGCTAATTTTCGCGGGTCGCCAGGTTTTGGGAAGGCGTTCATGAACGCTCAGAATCTGGAGTGGGGTGGAAAAATGAACGACGACCTCATCGACCAGGCAAGTTGGCTAGTCGCCAATAAGATAGCCCGGAAAGACAAGTTTGCGATCCTGGGCGGGAGCTACGGCGGATACGCCACCTTGGTTGCGATGACATTTTCCCCCGACGTGTTTTCCTGTGGTGTCGATGTCGTCGGTCCGGCCAATCTCGAGACTTTCATGGATACTCTTCCCCCTTATTTTTCTCGAGAAAATCTTGCCCGGCGCGTTGGCGACCCGCAAACGAAGGAGGGGAGAGAGTTGCTGCGGGCGCGTTCTCCCATCAACCGCATAGATCAGCTTAAGAAGCCACTGCTGATTGGCCAAGGCGCTCATGATGTGCGCGTTCCGCAAGGTGAGGCAGACCGCCTGGTCGAGGCTCTAAAAAAGAATGGCGTAAAGGTTACCTACCTCCTGTATCCGGACGAGGGACACGGGTTTTTGCGCTCGGAAAACAACTTTTCGTTCTTCTCCGTCTCAGAGGTGTTTCTGGGCGAGTGTCTGGGTGGGCGCTACGAGCCAATCGGAGACTTGACTGGTTCAAGCATGCAAGTTCCCTTCGGCGCTCAATATATTCCGGGGCTGGAGGAAGCTTTGAGCCGGAATGCCAGACAAAACGCCCCTAAGGAGTGATGCCTCCGCTCGTGAGGAATAGTCAGTCGGCCTGCGTTCGTTGACAGTTGTCGCCCGTAATTGGCTTGCATTCAGGGTTACGGAATCCGGTGAAGGCCCAACCGCGGAAACAGGAGGCGCACATAGCCCGAGGTCGACTCTCTTCTTGCCTAGCCCAGAGCCTGTTTCAGAAGCCTTTGGTTCCGCGCTGGCAAATTCTTGATTGCAGACCGGGCCAGTGCCAGGTAGACCTCCTTTGCCTCAGGATTACCGCGTAGAGCTTGCACATGCTTCTTCAAAGTGGCCGCGTCTCCGCGCACAATGGGCCCGCTGAAAGCGCCTGCCGGGCCCTCCCTGGCATAGTTAGCAATGGTCTGGCGCACGATCGGCAACATTCTTCGACGAGCCAGAGTGCGGTTGATACCGGCCAATTCCGCGACCTCTTCTGCCACCACCAGGATTGCAACCAGTAGGGGAGAGGTGAATGCTCCCCAAGCGTGATAGGCAGGCTTGTACCGTTTTTCGATGACAAACACTTCGCCCCCAAGATCACGCACAATCCGCCGGCCGGCACGAATCGCAGCAATGTCACCCTCGATCGCAAAAGGAACTCCAGCCAGCATCGGCCTGACCTTGCGGACGAATGTCATCAATGGATGCAGGGAGGCCACTGCCGCACCCTTGCGCCGCAACGCATTCAACTCGTCGCTCGTCAGAGCCCCGCTGGAGTGCAGCGCCACTTTGCCTTCCCACTCAGCCGACGCCAACGATCGGGCGCATGCAGCAATCTTCCCGTCAGGCACGCACAGCCACACGACGTCAGCCGTCAGCCTCGGTCCATTGAAAGTTGTGGCTGTCGCCCCGATTTTCCGCGCTAGAGCCTGAGCTCGCCGCCGGGAGGCCTCTCCCCGCCGTGAAACCACCTCAGTGACGCGGTAACCCGCTTCCCGCAGCGAGAGCGCTAACGCGTTCCCCAGGCTCCCCGGTCCTACGATGGCGATTTTCGGCTTGACTGCCGTCCGCGGCATAATTGGAATTGTCGATTTCGGATTGTTGACGGAGAAAAGTCTCCGCACGATTCCTTCTTGACTTCGAAAACGCGCAACAGTATACATCCGTTTTTTCTCCTGTGCGTTGCTTGAACCGGCTCCCATCTGAGCTGCCCCTGGCGGTCTCGATCAGCACCCTAAGACTCTAAGTGCCGTGACCGCTTGATTCGTCGTACACTGAAGGGCCGGGCGTCTCGCCGCGTGGGGACTCCCGGCTCTCCGCCAGCAGGCTTGGATCGACAGCGGTAATCATCGCGCGGTCGCGGCGCTAGTCAGTACCTTCCAGGAACGGACAGTGTCTACCGCACCCGAACTCGACATCAACCATCGTCTTTGCTGCCGTCAGCACTAATCTTGCGCCCAGGTGGGCGCCGAGGAGAATACATGACTGATCCGAAAGCTGTTACAGAGTTTGTCAAGAAGAACGAGGTCAAAATGCTTGACCTCCGCTTTACCGATCTGCCTGGGTTATGGCACCACGTTTCCTATCCCATCGACCAGTTCAGCGAAGCTTCGTTCGAAGAGGGCTTCGGCATGGACGGATCGTCGATTCGCGGTTGGACCGCCATCCACGAGAGCGACATGCTGCTGATTCCGGATCCCTCGTGGTTCATGCTGGACCCGTTTACCGAGGTGCCTACCCTGGTCATGATCTGCGATGTCATTGATCCGGTGACCAGGCAGCGCTACGACAGGGATCCCCGCTACATCGCGTGCAAAGCAGAAACGTACCTGCATTCGACCGGTCTGGCAGACACAGCGTTTATGGGAGCCGAAGCCGAATTCTTCATTTTCGACAACGTTCGCTTTAATCAGAAGGAGAACCTGGGTTTCTATTTCATTGACTCCGAGGAAGGCCGCTGGAATTCCGGGCGCAAGGAGAATAACTTGGGCTACCGTCCGCGGTACAAAGAGGGTTACTTTCCGGTGCCGCCGACCGATCATTACCAGAACCTGCGGACCGAAATGGTCCTGGTCATGCAGCGTTGCGGCCTGACGGTGGAGTGCCATCACCATGAAGTCGCCACCGGTGGCCAGACCGAGATCGATCTTCAGTTTGACTCGCTTTTGAAGTCGGCCGACCACATGATGTTGTACAAGTACGTGGTCCGCAACGTGGCTAACCGGTACGGTAAGACCGTGACCTTCATGCCCAAGCCCCTTTTCCAGGACAACGGAAGCGGCATGCATACCCACCAGTCGCTCTGGAAGGGCGGTAAACCGCTGTTTGCCGGAGATGGCTATGCGGGCCTGTCCCAACTGGCATTGTGGTACATTGGCGGCCTGATCGCCCACGGCCCCGCGTTGTCGGCCATCATTGCGCCGACCACCAACAGCTACAAGCGCCTGGTGCCCGGATTCGAAGCGCCCGTCAACCTGGCGTACTCGCGGTGCAATCGCTCGGCCGCCTGCCGCATCCCGATGTATTCGGCTTCTCCCAAGGCAAAGCGGGTGGAGTTCCGTCCCCCGGATCCGAGCTGCAACCCCTACCTCGCGTTTGCCGCCATGATGATGGCTGGACTCGACGGCATCGAGAACAAGATCGATCCCGGCCAACCTTTGGATAGGGACATCTTCGAACTGAGCCCGGAGGAGTTAGCCAAAGTTCCGTCGATGCCGGGCTCGCTGGAAGACGCGCTTGATGCCTTGGAAGCTGACTGCCGGTTCCTCCTGAAGGGAGACGTCTTCACCGAGGAGTTGCTGCGCACTTACATCGACTACAAGCGCGACAAGGAAGTCACCGCAGTCAAGCTGCGGCCGCATCCCTACGAGTTCGCCTTGTATTACGACATTTAGGTGCATTTTATATATAAGTGAAACCAAGTCGTCGCCCATGTCCGCCCTAGCCATCTCGCTCCCGCGCATCGCCCGCCACAATCCGTTGGCGGCAGTGGGAGTTGTGCTGGTGGCCGTGTTCGCGTTCTCCGCGATTTTCGCGCCCTGGATTGCTCCGCAAGATCCCGCCCACATCGATCTGCCGAATCGCTTGCAATCGCCCTCCGCGCAGCATTGGTGCGGAACCGATGAACTCGGACGCGACATCCTTTCCCGCCTGATCTGGGGAGCGCGAATTTCCCTGTTCGTCGGCAGCAGCGTGGTGGCGTGTTCGCTGCTGCTCGGCCTCATCATCGGCAGTCTTGCCGGATATTACGGCGGAGGCGTCGACCGCTTCGTCAACATTGTGTTGATGAACGCCTTTCTTTCGTTTCCGGGCATTCTCATCGCAATCGCCTTCGTGGCCTTTCGTGGCCCCGGAATTTTCAACCTCGTTCTTGCCCTGTCGCTTGGAGGATGGGTCGGCTACGCTCGCCTGGTGCGCGCGCAGGTGCTGGCCGTGCGCGAACGCGAATTTGTCGAAGCGGCGCGGGCGCTCGGCGCCGGAGATCTGCGCATTATTACCCGGCACATCCTGCCCAACATTATTCAGTCGGTGATTGTGCAGGCGGCCATCGGCATGGCAGGCGCGGTTCTGGCCGAGGCGACGATGAGTTTCTTGGGATTAGGAGTGCCGCCGCCAACCGCGAGTTGGGGATCGATGCTGAACGACGCTCGCTCCCACCTCTTCGACGCTCCGCATCTGGTGCTCTTCCCGGCGGTGACGGTCATGTTCGCGGTTCTCGCCTTCAATTTCATCGGTGACGCCTTGCGCGACCTGCTCGACCCAAGGTCCCGGATTGAAGCGGGATTGTAAGCGCTGTTACGCCGCGCTTTGTATCAGGGCATCGCTTTAGCGATGCCGGAGGTTCTTCGACATAGAAGCCCCTTCAGGAGCTGCCCATCCGTCTCAGGTGAATTTACATATCTGTAACATTTAGAGATTTGCTGTCCAAGAACTGGTTTTCCGCTGATGACTTTTCCCCCTTTTCCACGTCCAATGCAACGACACGAGATTGCGGAACTTTCTTCGGGGCTGATTCGTATCAGTAGACGTTAAGGCAGGTTCGTATGAATAGACACATGGAACTCAGATTTCAAGTCGAATGCTCGCAGGACGTGGCGGTAGTGAACTGCTCTGGACGCATGGTGCGTGGGGCAGCGCTCGACGAGTTCCGGCGCCGGATCGAGCAACTCGAGCGGGTCCGCGTGCTGGTGCTCGATGTATCCGAAGTCGGGCAACTGGATGCGGGCGGCTTGGGAACGCTGCTGCTGGTGCGCCGTTGGGCGATGCGGAACTCGGCGAAGATGAAGCTGGTGAACCCTCCGCTTTTCTTCCGCAGACTGTTGGAGGCAACCCGTCTGACCTCAGTGTTTGAAATTTCCTCTTTGAAAGAAGCGATCTGCATCTTACGGTCGCCGGATCGTCCTCCTCGCTTCGCGGTCGCCTGATCGAACCGGCTCATGGCGCTTGCCGGACGTATGCGCGGGCCGCGCGGCTCTTGCCTTCGCCCGCAGGAAGCAAGCGCTAGAGCGAATCCAGGATTGCTGTAACCCGGAGTTCGTCCGGCTAAGACGGGGCAAGCCCCGTCTCCACAAAAGCGGAGTACAGCAAGGCTGAAACCGCTCTAGAGTTCGACCTCAGCGTACCAACCCTTGTTCACGATCCGGGTTTTGTAGGGCTCCGAGAGCTTTTGCAGCAACTCGATGATCTCCGCGGCGCGTTTGGTGCTGGCCAGGCGCGGCGTGCCGTAGAGCGGGCCCTCATCGTCAATGGTGACCGGAATGAGCTGGATCTTCTTCAGCTTCTCCTTGTTATAGATCATGCGCACCATCACACTCTCCATCTCCTGCCGTGAGTCCCGGCGGTCAAAGACGGAGACGTTCGTTGGCCGCTCCACCTCGGGGTCGCGCTGGTGGATGAGATCGATGGGGATTTTCTCTGGCGTGCGGTACTGGTAAATGAAATTGCCCAGACTGTAGAAGATGGGCTTGCCCTGGTAAATCTCAATGCCGCGCAGGACGTGCGGGCCGGTGCCGATGACGATGTCGGCGCCGGCTTCCACCGCCCGGCGATAGATGATCGAATCATTGGGCGGCGTTACGTCCGGGTAGCCGTGCGAGCGGTCGTGGCTCAGGTCGTGAATGTGATAGGTGACCATGACGACGTTGTTGTGCCGCTTGGCCAGTACCACGTCGTCCTCCATGGTCTTCACATCACTCTCCAGCGGTCCCTCGACAGATTCGACCTGGCCATCGGGTCTCTGTACCAATATGACGGCGGGGTCAATCGTGGCCAGCGATGGGCCGCCGGGATTGGCCGTCCTCTTCGGATACCAGTAGCGCAGGTAGGAGAGCAGCGCGAACTCGGTGGTCTGACTCTGGACTTTCTTGACGGCCGGGGCGTGCGCCTCGGCGAGGGTGAGTCCGCCGCCCGCATGTTTGATGCTGGTGTGGTCGAGGATCTTGAGGCAGTCGGAGAGGCCCTCGGGCCCGTAGTCCAGCGAATGGTTGTTGGCCAGGCTGACCAGGTTGATGCCGGTGTTGGCGATCTCCCAGGCAAATTCGCGATTCGCGCCGAAGTTGTAGAAGGGACGCTGCAGTTCGGGATGCTCGTTCAGCGACATCTCCAGGTTGCCAAAAGCGATGTCGGCTTCGCGCATCAGGCGGAAGAGATTCTGGTGGTCGGGTTCGGGCAGGTCGCTGATCTTCTCGTTAAAGATCATGTCACCGACGGCGGTTACGACGATGTCTCCCGGATCTTCCTTCAACATCCCGGAGACGCGGCCCTCCCAATCGACCTTCTCGGGGAGTTGCGGCGCCTTGAGCCGCCGGTTGTACACGGACTTGCTTTGGTCCCAGGAGAGGCGCTGCTTCGGTTGCGCACCGTCCCCCGCGGATTGTGCGAAGGCGGAAAACGCCCACACGGCGGTCAGCGCGAGAGTCAGGAACAACCTATGTAGACGAAGCATGAGAACTCCTTCCGGCTCGGCGCTGCCTTTCCGCAAAGCGGACCCGGGAGCCGGGATTTCTTTTTGACTTCGAAAAACACACCATTGTACGGCCTCTTGCCTGTTCGCAATATTGTCAAACGTTTTCTTAGAGCGAATCTAGGATTGCTGTAACCACGGAATTCGTCCGGCGGAGACGGGGCAAGCCCCGTCTCTACACAAGCGGGGTACAGCAACGCTGAAACCGCTCTAGGGGGGTGTTGCGCGAACAGGACGGAAAGTGGGGCGAGCACGGTCGCAGGAGTATTTCGGAACGATCCAGTTGGAGCGGCGCCAAAAGCGCAAGAGCTGACAACTGACAACTGAGAACTGAGAACTGAGAACTGACAACTGACAGCTGCCTTACGGCTTGACACTCTTCGCGTTTGCTTCGGTACGACTTAGCGGCGCAACGTTCGGCTTGGCCAGCGTTCCTGTGAGCGCCCACCATTGCTCGTCACCACGCGTCAACACGAAGTCGAGATCGCTGCCTGGGGAAGCGGTTCCGCTTACCTGATAGATCCCGTCGCGCGATTCCAGCCTGCCGGCAGAGAGTTCCCACGAGCCTTTTTTCAGATGCAACTCCCCGGCGAAGCGGTGCACCGGCAGAGGCACGGGCGAACCTGGAATTTCAATATGCGTGAGGCTGCCATTCCGCATGACGAACTGCAACTTGCCATCGGAGCGCGCCAGCAGTTCATGGAAGCTGTCTGCAGGTCCTTCCACATCGAACTTGCCGTCGGCCGTTCCGGCAATCCAGGCATCGTTCATCAACGAGCCCACCTGCGCCAGCGAAATGTCGTGCAACGTGCCACTGCCGTGATATCGAAGAGTGTGAGCGAATGTGTTCTGAGCGGATGCATCGCGAGCCGACACATCATGACTCGACACATCAATCGTCCAGTTCCCCAGATGTGTGCCCTGCAGCAGTTGTCCGCGCAGAGCTGTCAATGTGATCCTGCCTCGAGCCACTTCCACCTGCGTCGCAACCTGGGTGGCGAACACCTTCCTCAATCCCAACCGGCCGATATGCAAGTTGCCGCGGGCCTGAATCGAGAGAAGCGGCGAAGGACCTTGCGCCTCATTGGAACTGGAACTGGAATTCAAAATGCTGTACCAGGGACGCTTGGCGGGATGCGGCGTGAACCATTCGGCGAGATCTCCGATCGAAAGTTCGTCGGCTGTGAGATCGAACTGAAACGCACAACTCTGGGCGAGGCTTGGAGCGGCGTCCGGAACAACACTCGGCGCCGCGCAATGACGAGGCGCGGTAACCCCGCCGCTCCAATGCGTGCTTCCGGTACGGGCAGCAATCTTCTGCATCGATACCGCGTCCGGAGTGAGGGTCATGGCCGCTGAGCCAATCTCAATCGGCGTGTTCAGGCCGTGCATCTCGGCGCGCACGTTGCGCAACTGAGCGCTGCCAGCGGTGACGGCAGCCGCAAATCCCTGCCAGGGCCCGGAGACGTTCACATCCAACTTGGCCGAACCCGCCGCCGCCGGGCGCGCCACCGGCAAGGCCAGAACATTCTCCAGACGAAACAGGTCTTTCAGTTCCACATCGCCGCGCAGAAAAAAACGATAACCGGCAGCCGACATCCACCCGCCGGCGTTCACCGGCGCGGAGCCGTTCATCGCTAGTGGGACCGGCACAATCCGCAGATGAGGTTCAGCGGGCTCCTCGTCGTTTTGTTCTTCTATCCGCGGGTGACTGGGCCTGCGCCCCTGCGAAGCTCCGCGCGAATCGGCGCCCACCAGCACTAGTGGAATCGTGCCGAAGGCAAACTCATCCTTCCCCGCATTCGACGACAGGCGTACGTTGGTCGCCGAGCCGCTGCCGGTCCATGTCTGCGATAAGGGCTGCAATAAGCCTTGCCGTGCGGCGGAGAGCCGGGCGTCCCCGCGCGGCGGGAGGGGCGAGACGCCCGTCGCTCGAGCGTCCTCGGGGACGTTGGGAACGCCGCGCGTGGCGCGGAACTCCGCATTCAACAATCCACTCGCAGTGAGATCGCCGGGGATCTGCTTCTTCGCCTGGCGCAGCAATCGAACCACGGAGGTCAGCGGCACCTTGTCCACCGCCAGCGTCAGATCGTAGGTGGGTTGCTTTTCGATCATGGCGAAGGTTCCGCGCAGGCGAAACGTCCCGCCGCTTACTGGCGATTCGCACAGCAAGTCGGCGAGTGCGATGGTGACCGCGTTGTACCGTCCCGAGCAAACGGTTGCCAGGCGCACGTTCTCGTTGCCAGCAATGTCGTAGCGATGGAAATCTCCGATGGCGGTCTGGCTCTCGATCCGCAGCGCTTCTGGAGTGCCCGATAAGATCGCCGTGACACTTACTTCGCCGCGCCATCCCCGGTCTTTTCCGCTCAGCAACTTCGTGATCTGTCCGAGTTGTCCCTTCTGCCATTGCGCGGCGATCTGCACCGGGGTCGACTGCAAGCTCCGGGCCCGCTGCCACGTGGCGTTGATCTGGACGAGGCCGGTATCGGTGAGATTGAAATCCGTGCGCACGGGCTCGGCCTTGATGCGAGCGCCCCAGGAATTGTCGGAATCCTGCCAAAGCGCCACGTCGGCGTCCATGAGCGCGTAAGACTTCTTCGTCTGTCCCAGCTTGAAATTGATGCGAGCACTGCTGGCCTCGAGGTAGGGGAATGCGGGGCGGCGCCCGGAAGCGGCCTTTCCGGTCGGAGCCGCGGGAATCTGCGCGTTGCGCTCGATCAGGCTTCGGAGGTTCCAGCGGCCTTCGTTATTGCGCACCAGGTTGATGCTGGGCTCGGTTGCGCTCAGGGTGGCAATCTCGATCCGCCCGCGGAGCAGGGAACGAAACCGGATGGCGGCGGAAACTTCCTGCGCGCGGATCATCGGCTCCTCGCTAAACGCGGGATCGTCGTAGATGACGAGCCCCTCGAGATCAAAGCTCGGACGCGGCAAGAAATGCAAACGCACGTTGTCCAGTGCGACCCTGCGGCCCAGAGCTCTTCCGATGGAGTCGGCAATCCGGCTTCGCAACTGGTACACGGCGGGCCGGAACAGAAACAGGATCAGGAGGACAGCCGCGACGGCAGCCACCCCGTACCTCGATCGTAGGAATCTAGATCGCAGAAACTTCACCGCACAGTCCTGAGGGTACGCGACCAGCGCGTTTCATCGAAGAAGTGAAGGATGATGTGCGCCAGGAACCCCAGTCGGTCGCCGGCGCTGCGCATCTGGTACTGGTCAGGCGGAGTGACGAACGACCAGTAGACGAACATGGGACGCCCGATCACGTTCTTCCGCGGAATGAATCCAAAGTAACGGCTGTCGTAGCTGTTATCGCGGTTGTCCCCCATGCCAAAGTAACTGTCCGGCGGCACCACGAGGTCCTCACCCTCCAGATGCGAAGGCAATTCCTGCGTCCATTGTTTGTTTCGCACGTTGTATATTTCCGAAGGCGGCACGGCAGGAAAATTGTCCCGGTAGGGATCAAAATTCGCGAGTTGGTGCTGAGCATACGGCTCAACGAGTTTCTCGCCGTTGCGATAGACGACACCTTCGCGCAAGTGGATGTGGTCGCCGGGAACGCCTATGATCCGTTTCACTAGGAACAGACCCTGTTGCTCTGGCGACAAGAACACCACAATGTCGTTGCGGCGAATATCGCGATAGGGCAGCAGCGGCCCCATCCAGTGCGTTGGCGGTGCGAACTGTTCCCGGTTCACGAATAAGTGGTCGCCGACGAGCAAGGTGTCCTCCATGGAACCGGAGGGAATCTCAAACGCCTGCAGGACAAACGTGATGATGAACAGGCCGACGACCAGCACTCTCGCCAGCGAGGCCACAAATTCCACCGGCGTCTCGCGCGGCTTTTCATCGGCAATAACTTCTTTTTCTTTCTTCGGCACGTTCGCTACCCGTTTCAGAAAAGTTCTTCTTAGCGCACCAGCCTGAGGGTACGCGACCAGCGCGTTTCATCAAAGAAGTGAATGATGATGTGCGCCAGGAACCCCAGTCGATCGCCCGCGCTGCGCATCTGATACTGGTCGGGCTGGTGTGATAAACGACCAGTAGATGAACATGGGACGGCCGATCACGTTCTTCCGCGGAATAAAGCCCCAGTAGCGGCTGTCGTAACTTACGTCGCGGTTGTCGCCCATGGCAAAGTAACTGTCCGGGGGCACGACGATGTCCCCGCCCTCCAGATGCGAAGGCAGTTCCTGCTGCCATTTTTCGTTCCTTACCCCGTACATTTCCGAAGGTGGCACGGCAGGAAAATTGTCCCGGTAGGGGTTGTAATCCGCCACTTTATGTTGGGCGTACGGCTCGAACAGTTTCTCGCCGTTGCGGTAGACGGTGCCATCCCGCAAGTGGATGCGATCGCCGGGAACGCCCATGATCCGCTTCACGACAAACAGGCCTTGCTCCTCCGGTGACAGGAACACCACAATGTCGTTGCGGCGGATATCGCGATAGGGCAGCAGTGGCCCCATCCAATGCGTGGGCGGCGCGAACTGCTCCCGGTTCACGAATACGTGGTCGCCGATGAGCAGCGTGTCCTCCATGGAGCTGGAGGGAATCTCAAATGCCTGTAGTACAAACGTGATGATGAACAGGCCGACGACCAGCACTCCTGCCAGCGAGGCCAGGAATTCCACCGTGGTCTCGCGCGGCTTTTCGTCCACCGGTTTTTCGTTACCTAGGACTTCTTCTTTTTCTTTTTTCGGCATGTTTGCCATCCGTCTAGAGGACTTGTTTTCAGCACATCTTTATCAGAGCGCCAGATCAGAGCGCCAGATTAGCGCACCATCGTCAGCGCACCAGCCTGAAAGTGCGTTCCCAGCGCGTGATCTGGAATAAATGAGTGACCGCGTAGGCAAGGTGATAAAGTCTATCACCCACGGTTGGCGATCCGGGAAGATCATTGTTCAGATTGCCCGCCGACCAGTAAATCAGAAGTGGGCGTCCGATGATATTTTCGCGCGGCACGAATCCCCAGTACCGGCTGTCCTGGCTGTCATCGCGATTGTCACCCAGAACAAAATAGTAGCCCGCGGGGATGATCAACTGGCGATCCTCCACCAGTTTCGGCATTTCTTTCCACCATTTTGCATTCACTCCGTAGTCGGGAGAATCGGTGCGCGGAAAGTCGTCGCGATAGGAATTGCGCAGCGTGGTGACGTACTGCACGTAGGGCTCCTCGACCGGAGCGCCATTGATGTAGACGCGTTTGTTGATGAGGCGCAGGCGGTCTCCGGGCAAGGCCACCACGCGCTTCACGAAGTCCTGCGCCGGATTTACAGGATAGTGGAAGACGATGATGTCCCCGCGCCGGACGCTGCGATAGGGCATCATACGGTTCCATCCCGCGCTGCCGCCGTAGCAAAACTTATCTACCAGCAGGTAGTCGCCGATCAGCAGCGTTTGCTCCATGGATTCCGAAGGGATGGTAAATGCCTGCACCAGGAAGGTAACCACAAAAACGGCAATCACCACCGTTCCCGCGATCGACTGAATGGTTGCGGGCCAATCTCCCACGGAAATCTTTTCGCTCCACGACATAATTCTTCTGTAGAGACGGGGCTTGCCCCGTCTCCTGCGTGCCGCGCCCCGAAGGTTGCGCTCGGTCCGAGACGCGGCAAGCCGCGTCTCTAAATGAAATCGGATGCTTCACGACGCCGTGCGGGTGTCCTTACCAGTATTCGGATGCTTTGCTCCTGGCAATGTGGCCAGATGTTCCAGAACTTGCCGCGCCGCTTCCTGTTCGGCGCGTTTCTTGGTCGCGCCCTGGGCGCGCCCCACGAATTGCCCCAGCGCCGGCTCTGGCAGTCTCACCTCGACCGTAAATGTTTTCTTGTGTTCCGGACCTTCCTCCTTTACCAGCGCGTAGACCGGCTGCGGCCCCCCGCTGGCCTGCACTGCTTCCTGCAACGCGGACTTGAAATCCATCACCGGAATGGCGCTGGTCTCCAGTTTCATGTGGGCCAGTTCCGGCTCCACGATCACGCGCACGATAAAGTCGCGCGCCACCGCCCAGCCGCCGTCGAGATAGAGCGCGGCCAAAATCGCTTCCAACGCGTCCACCAGCAGGCTGGCCTTATTGCGGCCACCGCTTTTTTCTTCGCCGCGGCCGAGACGCATGTAATCGCCGATCTGAAGCTGCTCGGCCACCCGCAACAAATGCCGTTGCCCTACCAGATGCGCGCGCAGCTTGGAAAGGTGCCCTTCCTGGAATTCGGGGAAGCGCTGGAAAAGCGCTTCGCTGCTGGCAAGCCCGAGCACGGCGTCTCCCAGGAACTCGAGCATTTCGTTGTCACGGCTGGACGAACCGCCGCCAGACGAACCGCTGCCCGCGCCCAGCGCCTCCACCTCGCGCGCTTGCGAGCTGTGGGTAAGCGCCTGCTCGAGCAGTTCCGGGCGCTGGAAGCGGTAACACAGGCTCTCTTCCAGCGCCGTGATTTCGTGTGACTTCATCACAAAGCAGGGCTAAAGATCCTTCGGCCGAATTTTTCTGCAGAGACGAGGCAAGCGTCGTCTCTACAGAAGCGGCGGTTTATTGCTTCGGGGGACTCTGCGGTTGGGCCGGGGCCGCGCCTCCAGTGAGCTGTTGCAAGCGGTCCCGTTCCCGGCGCGCCGGGGTTCCAATCGCGGTGTTCTCCTGCGTCAGTTCCACGGCGCGGTTGGCCGCCTTGAGCGCCTCCGGATACTTTCCCTGCTTATCCAGCGCCAGGGCCAGGCGCAGAACCACCACTGGGTCCGGCTGGCTGGGGAACGCATCGATGGACTTCTGCAGATCCTCCTGCGCTTTCGGATAATTTTCTTTCTTGAACTCGATGGTACCCAGAATCGAATACGCGTTCGAACGCAGCAGCGACTTGTAGGCGTCGATCTTTTCCTGCGGCGTGCCCGCGGGCACTTGGACGTCGGTGTCCACGGTCTGCGTGGCCTTCTGCGCCAACGCGGTCGCTTCGCCGAAGCGCTGATCCTTGTCGATATCCGAGTCGTGCGTTCTCTCGGCGATTACCTCGGAGACGATTACCAGAGCCTCGGGATCGTCCCCGTCAAAGCTGAGCACTTTGCGTCCCATGGCTTCGGTTTTCTCGGCGTTGTTGGCACTCTGGTAGTTGCGCATCGCGCTCTTATACAGCAGCACGCGAAGTTCGCTGTCGGGGAACTTGGTGGCAAAATCGTCAGCCGCCTTCTCCAGCGCGGCAGCGTCGGGGCTGGCCGCCGCCACTTTGTAGGCATCGAATTCCGGCTGGGTTTTGGCTTGCGGTGGACGCTTTGCCTGGGGCCCGGCTGCACCCTGCGCTGGCGCTGCCTGACCCGCTGCGGGCGCATTTTGCTGCGCCGGTTGTCCGCTGGTCCGGGCCTCGGCCCAAACCGCGAAACTCAATATCCCTAAACTCAGTATCGCTAGAATGACTGCTGCTCGCTTCATGCTGTCTCCCGTAATGCCAAATTTTGGACGTCAAATCTAATCGCGTAGCGACAGCCGCCCTCGGCTGTCCGCGCAACTCCGGCGAGCTATCGGGGCAACGCGAAACTATGCCCCAAGCTCCCTGAAACTTTGAAACTCTGAAACCTTGCCCTTCGTCCTACTCCGGCTGCTTCGCCACCGGAGGCTCATACGGCTGTTCCAGTCCCCGTTGTGCCGCCAGCTTCGCTTCCGGAAGCCCTCCACCGGCGGCGTTCAGCGCTGCTCGATACTCATCCAGGGCGGCGAACCGGTCTTCTCTTAGATCATAAATGCGCCCCAAATAAATATGCGACCAGGCGATCACCTTCGGTTCATGCGCCGTCTGCAGCGCTCGCTGAAAGTAGGTGCGCGCCCCCTCCATGTCTCGATTCGCAGTGGCCACTTCCGCCAAAATGAAGAGCGCGCGTCCCGAATCTCCTTGCTGCTCATCGAGTGCCTGTTGCGCCAGTTTCTGTGCCGTTTCCGGATCGCCCGCCGCCAGCCGCCGCTCCGCGTTCAGCAGGAGGTTTTCGCTCGGGGGACGCGCCAGGTGCAAAAGTTCCGGTGCCGCCTCCCCGGCGAATTGGATCGAGCGACGCCCGCTTCATTTCCTTGCCGACCTCAATCGAGCCGACCAAGTCCGCATACGCGTCGCGCATGCCCGCCGGATCTTTTTCGAACTTGCCCAGTGCGTCGTAGAAATAGCGCGTCAGCACGTACCCTTCTTTGTCGGCCTCGTCGATGTTCTGGGCGCGCTCCGCCTCCGGAGTCTTCCGGGGGAGTGTCCGCACTTCAATCGCCCGCACCAGGCATTCGGTCACCAGCAACGAAATATTGCTCTTGAAAGCTTCGTCCATGGGAGCCATCTTCACGTCGCCGAGCAGAGGTTCCAGCCGCTTGAACGAGTCCGCCGTTCTTAAACGCCAGCGGATCCAGAAGATAATGCAGATAGGTATGCCGAATCTGCTGCATCTTGATTGCCGTGCTCGAGGTCGGTGAAATGACGACGTAGTAATCCGACGCATAGTTGCGCGCGTTGGTCTGGCCCGGTGCGCCCATCGCATCCAGATAGACGGTGAACTGGCGTCCCAGGTAGCCCGCCGATGGCATCTTCAAATAGATCTCGGTGTCGAACGTCATCTTCGCCAGCGGCTCGTGATAGATCTCGATCAATTCCGCATAGCGCGCGCGGTGCCGCTCCCAGATGGCGTGCAAGCCGATCTTCTGGTAGAAGTCCTGCATCAGCGGCGCCATGTCCGCCACTCCTTCAGCATCGGGCGGAAGCTCCGCCGGCTTCACCTTCAGGCTGAAAGCCGGGGGCTCCTCCAGATAGAGCGCCAGCGACACATATTGGGACAGTTCGCGTGCGGCATCGTTGACGTGGTGCCGGCGGTAGAAAGCGCACAGCGGAGCAATCACGTCGTGAGCTCCGGCGGTATTCTCCACCGCATGGGCGACTTCAGACCGGATCTCGGTGCGCAGCGGATCGGAAGTATTCAGCTCCTGGTCATACCCGCATGTGTTGATGGCGGTCAGCACCGTGAATAGAGTCTCGCTGGTTTCCAGAGACACCTGCGGCCGGTTCTGCGCCCAACTGGACGGCGCCACCAGCACCATCGCCAGGCTGAGCGCAAATCCCAGTCGAACGTATTGTCCCAGGAAATCCCTTCGGATATCAGACATAGACGGATGAGCTACAAAACAGTGTACGAACTGGTCAATTCGCGGTCAAACCGACAGGGACGCGAGGGACTGAATCAAGGCTGGCAAGAAATCAGCGAAATGTTAAGCCAAGTCACAAATTGCTTACACATGCTATAATGTAAGCCACATGGATGCCATTTTTACCGTGGTGAGCTCGAAAGGCCAGATCGTGATTCCCGCCGCTCTGCGCCAGAAGTTGGGCATCAAGACCGGAACCCGTCTGGCCATCCGCAGCGAGGAGAACCAGTTGATCCTCCAGCCCATTACCCGGGAGTTCATCGGCAGCCTGGTCGGATGCTGCAAGGGCGAGGACTCGCTGGTGGAAGCCCGCGAGCGCGAGCATCGGATGGAGAAGTGACAGGGACCTACGTGCTCGACGCCAACGCGGTGTTGGATCTCATCGAGGCGGGTCCGGGGTCGCGGAAGGTGGAGCGGCTGCTACAGTCGGCTCTCCAGCAGCAGAGTGCTGTACTCATCTCCGTCCTGAATTGGGGTGAAATCTTCTACCTGCTGTGGCAGCGGCGCGGTGAAGAAACGGCCTTGCGCACGATCGCCAATCTTTCGCGTCTTCCGCTCCGGATTGTTCCCGTCGATCTTGCTCAAGCTCTCAAAGCGGGCGAGATTAAAGCGGTGCACAAAATCCCCTACGTGGACTGTGTAGCGGCTGCTCTGGCCGTGCTGCAACAAGCCACCCTGGTTACTTCGGACCGCGATTTCGAAAAACTCGGACGCCAGTTCCCAGTCCTATGGATTGCGCGTCCGTGAGGGACTTCCGAATCGGAGTTAACTACCCCTTCACGCTGATCTTCGAAAAAGACAGCACGGCCGTCCCCGACGTCGGCCGTCCCATGGACAGCGCCGGATGAAACGTCGTGAAAATCAGCAGGTTCTTCAACTGGGGCAGCACCGCCTGGGCGTCGTCCGGTTGCGACAGGATGCGGTAGTCCTGCACTCGGCCGTTGGCATCCACGTAGGCTTCAATCACCAATACATCGTCGCCCATATTGCCCAGCGACGTGCCGAACGCCGACTGTTGCAGTTGAGGCCCGATATACAGCATGAGCGGAACGTCTCCGCTGCTCGCCCGCAGTTCTGCCGGCAAGGCAAAGAAGCCGAGCAGCAGTCCGAAAGTCAACATCGCACTGACCAGTCCCGCCGTGGCCGGAACCATGAATGCGTTGAGCGCATTTTCCAGCCTGACCAGCACACCTTCAAACCGCGGACGCCGCGTCTCGGCCGCCTCGCGCGAAATCGCGACTCGCAACTTCAACGCCAGGTCGGCCGGGGCCTTCTTCGGACCCAGACTCGAAAGCAACTGTTGCGTACGCTGCATCGCGGCATATTCCCGCGCGCAATCGGCGCACCGTTCCACATGGCGCGTGAGCGCGCGCATCTCCGACCCGCTCACCCGGCCGTCGAGATAGGGCGAGAACAACTTCTTGATCTCAGCGCAGTTCATGGCATCACCTCAACCTCTCTGCCACCACGCGAACCTTCCCGCGAGCATTGGCTTGCGCCGCTTTGCCGCTCGTTATTATGAACGTCGGCAGGAACGACCAGCCCTAACTCCGGACCTACTTCCCTGACATATCCCGCTAATTTCTTGCGCAACGCATCGCGTCCGCGCGTGATGCGCGACTTCACCGTTCCCAGCGAAATCGCCAGAACTTCCGCGATCTCCTCGTACGACATGTCTTCCAGATCGCGCAGGATCAACGCCGTCCGATACGGCTCCGGCACCTGTTGCAGAGCCTGCTCCACTGCGCCGCGCACTTCGTCATGCGCGAACTTTTCAAACGGAGACTCGCCCGTATCCACCAGTCGTTCTTCTGCATATTCGTGCTCACCCGCGGCGAGGGGATCGATCGGCGTTTCCTGTGCCTTGTGCCGGAACCACCAGCGCCTCCGATTCGCCGCCTCGTGCAGCGCGATGCGGTAAATCCACGTCTTCAGGCTTGACTCGCCGTGGAAATGCTTCATCCCGCGAAAGACTTTCAGAAACACGTCTTGCACCGTGTCCGCCGCGTCCGACGGGTCGTTCACGATGCGGTAGATGAGTCCGTAGATCGGCTGATGAAACTCGCCGATCAGCCACGAGTAGGCTTCTTCCGAACCCGCCTTCAATTCAGCAATGACGGCGGATTCCTCGGCTCGGGCTCCGATAGCGCTGACAAGATCGCCCAATGTAGTAGCTCCCGCCATGACGGCGTTGTCCTCAATTATAGAGTCTCTCGAGCCCCAGCGGCGGGAATCTTCTCCTGTGGAAACGACTCCCCGACGACCTCTCCCGCTTATTTACTTAGACTCCGAAGCCTGCACCGGAGTTCCAGCAGTAAGTCCAATATTTGCAATAGAAGGCAGGTAGGAGGGACGGGACCGTGTGAGGAAATCCGCCCTAGTGCCGTGACCGCGTGATGAGTCATACGGTGGAGGGACGGGCGTCTCGCCCGTCCAGCCGGGCGGGGACGCCCGGCTCTCCATCAACGAGCCTCGATCGGCAGCAGTGCGCCTTCGCCACAGGAATCGCTTGCACTGTGGATGAGAACCGGGTATGGTTTTATCCTCCCCCAATACAATCCTCCCCAGACGCGCGGCGAATGCTCTGAGGCTCAGTCCCAGAGCGCGCAGGGGCGGTGCATGCATGATTTGCGTCGGCAATGCTTCGCGTCTTGTCGTCCGTCCAGCTTGGAGGAAGGGTCCAATGTCCGTCACGCGCGCTGCACTCGCTATCGTCCTCGCCCTGCTCTCGACGACCCTGGTTGGTCAGGCAGCCAGCCCTGGGTCCAGCTCAGCTCAAGTGGCCAGCGCCGCCGCGCGCTCCCAATATCCCAACGCCAGACATAGGCTTCCACCCGAGTTGAATCCCCCAGGCGTCTTGCCCCGGATCCATCCCGGTGTCAGCGATGCGTTTTCGGCGTTCGCCGATATCGAGTGGGAGCCGAGCGCGTTTGTTTTCATGGAGAAGGCAGCCTACAAATCGGGCGGCGCTGCGCCCAGTTCGATTGTCGTGGCAGATGTGAATGGGGACGGTAAGCCCGATGTGATCGTGCTCAACCAGTGTGCCACCGGCGACAACGGGAATTGCACCGGTCCGGGAGTTGTTAGCGTGCTCCTGGGCAAGGGGAACGGCGCCTTCCAAGCGGCGCAAACCTACGGTTCGGGCGGGTATGACGCGATTCAAGTGGTCGTAGGGGATATGAACGGAGACGGCAAGCTCGACTTGGCCGTGCTGAACACCTGTTTGAACTACGCTTGCGAAGGTTCTACCGATGATGGCTCCATAAGCATACTGCTAGGCAATGGGGACGGCACGTTTCAGGCAGCACAGACCTTCGATTCGGGGTTCTACCCATCTTCGATAGCGGCGGGCGATGTGAACGGAGACGGCAAGCTCGACCTGATCGTCAGCTACTACTGTGATGCCAATGCCGAGGATTGTTCGTACGGTGCAGTGGACGTGTACCTGGGCAACGGCGACGGAACCTTTCAGGCGCCGGTGGACTACAGTTCAGGCGGCTATGTTACGGAAGAGGTTATTTTGGCGGACATGAACGGAGATGGCAAGCCCGATTTGGCGGTCGCCAATTGTGGCACCTCTAATTGTTACGGGGGAACTGTGGGCGTGCTGCTGGGCAACGGTGATGGGACGTTTCAGGCGGCACAGACCTACAGCTCCGGTGGAGTTCTGGCAACTGTGCTGGCGGTTGGGGACGTGAACGGAGATGGCAAACTCGACTTGCTGGTCAACAACTACTGCCTTTCCCCTTATCCCTGTAACGAGCCTGTGGTAGGCGTGCTGCTGGGCAACGGAGACGGAACCCTCCAACCAGCTCAAACCTACAGCGCTGGTAGTTATGGGTGTGGAAACGCGGGGTATTGTCCGGTTTCGATCGCGGTAGCGGATGTCAATGGGGACGGTAAACTTGACGTCGTGCTGCCGTGGGACGTCCTGCCGGGGAACGGGGACGGCACCTTTCAGTCGCCTGTGGGCTACAGTTCGGGCGGTTGTGCTCGCGGACAGTTTGCCTTGGCAGATTTGAACGGCGACGGCAGACCCGATCTCAGCGTAGCCAATTACTATGCCAGGAACGGCTGTAGCGATGTCGGCGTCACAATTTTTCTCAATGTCAGTCCGTGGTCCACGGTGACTTCTTTGCTTTCTTCGGTGAATCCTTCCAGTTACGGGCAACCAGTGACTTTTGCGGCGACCGTGACCACCCAGGACAAGAGCACCCCAACCGGGATGGTCACTTTCATGGATGGCGCCAACGTTCTCCGCACCCGCGCCCTGAAAGGCGGTGTTGCTGCTTTTAGCACCCGGTCATTGACCGCAGGTTCGCACTCGATCACCGCCCAATATGACGGAAACCCAAACTTCGGGGCGAGCAATTCTTCCGTCCTCTCACAAGCTGTCAACACCGCCGCCACCGAAACCGCGCTGTCGTCTTCGCCCAATCACTCGAATTACGGTCAGCCGATCACCTTGAGAGCCGTGGTCATACCCTCGTATCGGGGCACACCTACTGGCACGGTGACGTTCTTAGACGGCACGAATTCCTTGGCCTCCGTAATGCTCAACAACGGGCGCGCCAGGCTGACAATCTCGACGCTGGCAGCCGGGGACCACTCCCTGACCGCTGCCTACGCAGGCGACAACTCCTTCGCGCCCGGCACCTCAGAGGTATGGATGCAGACGGTCGAAAGTTCCAGAGTGGCGATGGACCTGACCTCGAATCCGAACCCGGTCTATGTCAACCAGTCGGTCACGTTCTCGGTCATAGTCAGCGGTACCGCAACCACTCCAACCGGTTCCGCGGCGTTCAAGCAGGGAACAACAATTTTGGCGACGGTGCCTCTTGTCAACGGACAGGCTAGCCTGACGACGAGTTTTGCCAAAGCTGGAAATTTCCTCATTGTCGCAGAGTATTCTGGCGACCAGAACTATCTGGCCAGAAAATCCCCCGCGCTTAGGCAGGCCGTGGAGAAATAACGCCGCTGGTTAATGGGAAGGACGGGAAATCAGATGGCGAGCGGCCCCGCCTATCGCCGTCATTTTTCTCATGAGGGTGCCCCGTCCAAGCTCCGCTTGGGCGAGGGTTTTCGCCAACCTCGTCACTTCGTCGGCGCAGCGCCCGGCGGAGCGTTCGTCGTGGTCGCCGGCGGCTTCGGTTTCGTCACTTTCTTTTTCACCACCGGCTTCGGCGGAGGCTCGGTGTCATCCACAATAATCTTTTTTGGGGGCGGAGGTGGCGCTGCGGACAGCGTCTTGATCTGCGCACGTAAATGCGTCAACTCATCCTCCTTGCTGGCGGTCAGTTTCTGCATGCGCTCGCCAAACGCATGACGCGCGCTCTCCAGTCCACTCATGTCGTTGCTCAGGCTCTGAAACTCATCCTTCGATCCGAATGCTCCCGCCGATTCCACCACCGAACCAAAGACGTCATACAGTGCATCGAGGTTGCGGTAGAGCTTGAAACTCACTCCCAGGTCTTCCGGCGCATTGTTCAGTTGCGCGATGATTTCCGGCAGCGCCGATTGCAAGTTGCGCTGGAGGGACTCCACGTTCGTGAGCGTCTGTTGCTTGGTCGAAGCGCCGGTCTTCCATTTCTCGATGCGCATTTTTCCAAGATCGGACTGCATGCTCTGCGCCGTCTGCTGCAATTGCGCCAGCATGCCGTTCAGTTCGCTAACCGACGCATAAGCCACCGGCGGCTGCGTCCCGCTGGCCGCGTCCGGTGCCTGTTGCGCGCCCGCCATCGCCGCCAGCACCGCCATGAAACCGAAAAGTGACCGAACCACCAGGTTCCGCAAGTTCAACATGGGTCTCCGATTGTGTCCTTCTATTTTGACACCCCTATCCTAGTTGAGGTTGACTGCCCGAGTCGAGTTTGACGCGGCGGCAAACCTAAGCGAGAATTGAACGATAGCAATTGCCCGCAGTACCAAGTGGGCCTGTGGCGCAGCTGGGAGCGCGCTTCCATGGCATGGAAGAGGTCGTCGGTTCGATCCCGACCAGGTCCACCAAATCCCCCCGCAACTCAGACCGAGCGCGCGCCTGCAGCGACAGCCCCGCCGATCAGGGAGTCGATGAGGCTGGTGGCTGGCTTTGGGGCGGCTGGGCCGGAGTAATCGCCGGTAACTGCGCATGTCGCGAAACAACCTGTTGCGCAGTGGGAAGCGTGGAGGAATCCCAACCTCCGCCGAGCGCCTCGATCAGTTGCACGCTGTCCACGATTTGCTCGATCCGCAGGTTCACAGCCGTTTGCTGATTGCCAAAGAGTGTAGTCTGGGCCGTAATCACGTTGAGGTAGGGGTCGATGCCGAGGCGGTAACGTTCTGTGGCCAGGTCAAGGCTGCGCTGCGCGGACCGGATCGCGGTGTCTTGTTCCTGAATTTCCTGGGAAAGAATGCGCAGGGCGGAAAGATTATTCTCGACTTGTTGAAACGCGGTGAGGACCGTGTTGCGATAATTGGCGACCGTCTGATCATATTGTGCGCGATATTGTTCGACCGTAGCACGACGCAGACCGCCATCGTAAATCGTTTCGGCAATGGTCGGGCCCACCGACCAGAACCGGCTGGACCATTTAAACCAGTTGGAGGCGCCGTTTGCGGTTTGAAACCCGGCAGAAGCGCTAAGCGTCACGGTCGGATAATAGGCGGCCTTGGCGACGCCGATTTGCGCATTGGCCTGGGCCATCAGGCGCTCGGACGCGGCGATGTCTGGACGGCGCTCCAGAAGTTGTGAGGGAACGCCAAACGGGATGGCGGGCGGGGGAGTTTTCAAGGGCTCGACGGCGATCGAGAACGAAGAAGCAGGTTGACCGGCCAGGAGTGCAATGGCATGTTCGTATTGCGACCGCAGAATGCCAAGATTGGTGTCTAGCGCGCGGGTGGCTTCCAGTTGAGTTTCGGCTTGCGCGACGGATTCGTCGGAGTCGATACCGGTTTCATACAGTGCCTTGGTCAGATCCAGGGACTCCGAATAAGCCTTCACGGTCGAATCCAGCAGTTGTTTGAGGGCGTCCTGCCCGCGCACTTGGAAGTAATCGACCGCCAGTTCCGCTTGCGCGGTCAGGCGGGTATTCTCCAGGTCGGCGGCGCTGGCTTGCGCGTTGGCGACGTTGGCGCGAACCGTGTTGCGCACGCGGCCCCACAAATCGGGCGTCCAGGAAGCGTCGAAGGGTAGAGAGTAATCGGTGTAGGTTGTCCCGCTAGTCGTCACGGTCGAAGCACTGGGCTGGTGCTGGCGAACGATGCTGGCACTCGCGGTCACAGTCGGGAAGTATTGTGCGCGAGCCTCCCGCACCAGGGCACGGGCCGCCATGAAGGCGGCAAACGCCGCGGCGACGTTTTGATTGGAAACGTTGACTTGCTTTTCGAGTGCGTTCAGTTGGGGATCGCCAAGAATCTCCCACCACTCGCCGTGCAGAGCGCTGTCCTGCGGTTGCGCGACTTTCCAGCCGTCCATTTTCTTGAGATCGTCGGGAGTGACCTCTTTGAACGTCCCCGGTGTCTGCACGGTTGGGCGATTGTATCTCGGACCGACAACGCAGCCTTGAAAGAGGAGTGCGACCGAGAGCAGCGCGGCCGCAACGCGAATTTTGTTCGTTGCTTTCATCAGTGTCTCGGACTCCTTGCCGTGGCGATGTCGAGAGTGGAGCGGCGCTCCACCCTTTCCGATCGCGAGTTCCCGTGGCGCATAGGATCTGGTCATCCGAAGGACTCGATTTGTCTTTGCGCTTCGAGCTTGCCATGCGTGCGAAGCCATTTCACTCGCAAGCGGTCGAGTGAGAGATAAACGACCGGCGTGGTGTAAAGCGTGAGCATTTGACTCAGGAGCAGGCCGCCAATAATGGTGATGCCGAGAGGATTACGGAGTTCCGAACCCGTTCCTCTGCCGAAAGCCAACGGCAAAGCGCCAAAGAGGGCAGCCATGGTGGTCATCATGATGGGCCGGAAGCGCAGGATGCAAGCCTGGAAAATAGCATCCCGAGGGCTCTTACCGTCGATGCGCTCGGCGGCCAGCGCAAAGTCGATCATCAGAATGGCGTTCTTCTTGACGATACCGATTAACAGAATAACGCCGATGATGGCGATAATGCTCAGGTCCTTGTGAAAGATCATGAGGGCCAGCACGGCGCCGACTCCCGCGGAGGGAAGCGTGGAAATAATCGTGAGGGGGTGGATGTAACTCTCGTAGAGAATGCCGAGGACGATATAGACGGCCATAAGAGCGGTGATGATGAGAAACGGTTCCGTCGCCAGGGAAGACTGAAAGGCCTGAAGCGTGCCCGAGAACATGCCGGTAATGGTATTGGGCATGCCGATTTTCTGTTCCATGGTGACGATCGCCCGGGAAGCGTCGCTGAGCGCCACACCCGGAGCCAGGTTGAAAGAAATCGTCACCGAGGGATATTGACCCTGGTGATTCACCGCCAGGGGAGCAGTGGATGGCGCGTAATGCGCCACGGCGCTGAGCGGAACGACCCTCCCTTGCGCGGCTCGGATATACACGTCGTTCAAATCCACCGGCGATTGCCAGTGCTTCGGCTCGACTTCGAGCACGACATGGTACTGATTGATGCCGGTATACATGGTGGAAACCTGAGCCTGGCCGAAGGCTTCGTAGAGAGAGTTGTCGAGCATCTGCGGGGTGATGCCGAGACGCGAAGCGGTGGCACGGTCATAGGTGAGCATGGCCTGAAGACCGCTGTTCTGCTGGTCGGTATTGACGTCGGTGAGCAGCCGTATTTTCCGCATCTGTTGCAGCAGCACCGGGCCCCACTGCACCAGATCCTGTAGATTGTCGCTCTGAATTGTGTACTGGTATTGGGCGCTGCTTCCCCGTCCGCCGATGCGCAGATCCTGTCCCGCTTGCATAAAGGTGTTTGCCCCAGAGACTGAGAGCAGTTTAGGACGCAGACGGTCAATGATCTGGCTGGAGGTTGCGTTGCGTTCTGCAAAAGGCTTCAGACCCAGGAAGATGAAGCCGCCATTGGTGGCGCCCCCGCCGCCCGTGAACGCCATGACGTTCTGCACGGCCGGATCCGTTTTGACGACATCGACGATGCGCTCCGTGGCCTTCTGCATGGCCTGGAAAGAAATGTCCTGAGAGCCTTGAATGCCGCCGAAGACGACGCCATTATCCTGCTGCGGAAAGAATCCTTTGGGGACAATCCAAAAAAGGTAGAAGTTGCAGGCGATGGTGAGGCCGAGAACGGCCAGCGTCAGGCGGGAGTGTTCCAAAACCCAGCCCAAGCTGCGCTCGTAGAGGCCAAGGATCGAATTGAATGCGCTCTCGCTGGCGCGGTACGCTCTGCCGTGTTGCTCATCCCGAAGATTCTTCAGCAGGCGAGAGCACATCATCGGTGTCGTGGTTAGAGAAATTCCCAAAGACACCAGGATGGCGACCGAAAGGACCACGGCGAACTCACGGAACAAGCGTCCGACAATGCCACCCATCATCAGAATGGGAATGAACACGGCAACCAGAGAGATGCTGATGGACAGGACCGTAAAGCCAATTTCACTGGCGCCTTTGAGCGCCGCTTGCATGGGCGCCATGCCCTGCTCAAGATAGCGGGTGATATTTTCGATGACCACAATCGCATCGTCCACCACAAAGCCCGTCGAAATGGTGAGCGCCATGAGCGAGAGATTGTCGATGCTGTAGTGGCAGAGGTACATCACTCCAAACGTGCCAATCAGGGAGGCGGGGACAGCAACGGCGGGAATCAAGGTGGCGCGGACGCTTCGCAGGAAGACGAAAACCACCAGAATGACCAGGGAAATCGAGATCATGAGGCTGCGCTCGACGTCGCGAACGGAAGCGCGAATAGTGAGGGTACGGTCGAGCACAATCGCCGTGTCAATGGCGGCAGGAATCGAAGCCTTGAGCGCCGGAAGCGCCGCGCGAATGCGGTCCACGGTCTCGATGATGTTGGCGCCGGGCTGGCGGAAAATGATGATGAGGACGGAAGGCTTGCCGTTGACGAAGCCGGCAGCGCGTATGTTTTCTGTGGAGTCCTGGACGTTCGCGACATCGGACAACTTGATGGCGGCGCCATTGTGGTAGCCGACCACCAGAGGCATGTAGTCCACCGCCTTGAGAAGCTGGTCGTTGGTTACGATGTCGGCGCTGGTTGCGCCACTGATGAGTTGGCCCTTGGGACTGTTGGCATTCTGCCGGCTCAGCATGGCGGCAACGTCCTGCAAGCCCAGACCATAGCCGTTAAGTTGGGTCGGATTCACGTCCACCCGCACTGCCGGCAGCGAACTCCCGCCCACACTTACCTGCCCGACGCCCTGAAGCTGAGAAAGACGCTGCTGCATGATGGTAGAGGCTGCGTCGTACAGCTTGCCGCGGTCGTACACACCTGACGTAAGCGCCAGAATCATGATCGGAGCATCCGCCGGGTTCACCTTCCGATAGGTGGGATTGCCCGGGAGATTGGTGGGCAAGTAACTGCGCGCCGCATTGATCGCAGCCTGCACGTCGCGCGCGGCTCCATCAATGTTGCGATTCAAATCAAACTGCATCGTGACGCTGGTGGTGCCGAGATTGCTGGACGATGTCATTTCCGTAATGCCGGCAATTCTCCCGAACTGGCGCTCCAAGGGAGTAGCGACCGAGGATGCCATGATCTCGGGACTGGCTCCCGGCAAACTGGCACCCACCGAAATTGTAGGGAAATCGACTTGCGGAAGCGGCGAGACCGGCAACTCCCGGAAGGCCACCGCCCCCGCCAGCGCAATGGCCGCGGTCAGGAGGGTAGTGGCGACGGGCCGCCGAATAAATGGAGAGGAGAGACTCATTCGTAATTCATCCGCATTAATCCGCTGGGACAACCTCAGGTCCGGCTTCCGGCGCACGGTCACGGTGCGAAGAGAAACGCTGCGCCAGCCGGTCGAAGAAAATGTAAATGACCGGAGTCGTGTAAAGCGTAAGCACCTGGCTCAAGAGCAGGCCGCCAACCATGGAGATGCCCAGGGGGCGGCGAAGCTCCGAGCCAATTCCCGTGCCCAGGGCGAGTGGCAAGCCGGCCAGCAGCGCGGCCATCGTGGTCATCATGATGGGGCGGAATCGCAGGAGGCACGCTTCATATATAGCGACTTCCGGCGGCTTGCCTTCTTTGCGCTCCGCCTCCAGCGCGAAGTCGATCATCATAATCCCGTTCTTTTTGACAATGCCGATCAGCAGGATGATACCGATCAGGGCGACCACGCTGAGTTCTTCGCCGCAAATCAACAAGGCCAGAATCGCACCCACCCCGGCCGAGGGCAGAGTCGAGAGAATTGTGATGGGGTGGATGAAGCTTTCGTAGAGAACGCCGAGGACGATATAAACCGTCACCAGTGCGGCGAGAATCAATAGCGGCTCGTTCGACAAGGAAGATTGAAACGAAGCGGCCGTGCCCTGAAACGCCCCCTGCACGCTGAGCGGCATCCCAATTTCCCGCTGCGCCTTGTCGATGGCGTCTGTGGCTTCGCCCAGCGACGCCTTCGGCGCCAGGTTGAAAGAGATGGTGACCACGGGAAATTGTCCCTGGTGATTGACGGACAGGGGACTGCTCTTCATCTCGAACCGGGTGATGGCGTTGAGGGGAATAGCGGCGCCATTCACCGTGGTTACGGCGCTGGGATTGGCGGAGCCCGAACTGGCAAGGGTGTTCGGGGAAGCCGAAGGGCTGGGCGAAGCGGAGGACGCGGAATTGCCGGAAGACGTGGTCGCGGTAATCGTCTGGGTGCCGGAAGCGCCGGTAGTGAGTGCCGTCGAAGCCAGAGCGGAACGAACGTAAATGTCCTGCAATTTCGACGGGTTCTTCTGAAACTCAGGTTGCGTTTCAAGCACGATGTGGTACTGGTTCAACTGCGTGTACATCGTCGAAACTTGCCGCTGCCCATAGGCATCGTAGAGCATCTGGTCGATCGCCTGCGGCGTGATGCCCATGCGGGAGGCGGTGACCCGGTCGATGACGAGGGAGGCGGCGAGACCGGAAGTTTGCTGGTCGGTGGCCAGGTCGCGAAGCTCAGGAATCGCTTGCAGTTTGGCCATGAGCTTCGCCGTCCAGAAATTCAGTTCGCGCTGATCGGGATCTTCGAGGGTGTACTGATATTGCGTCCGGCTCACGCGATCTTCGACGGTGAGGTCCTGCACCGGCTGCATGTAAAGCGTAATGCCATCGATCTTTTCCAGACTTGGCTGCAGGCGCCGGATGACATCCGAGGCGTTGATTTTGCGCTCTTCCAGCGGCTTCAAATTGATTTGGATACGCCCGCTGTTCAAGGTCGTGTTGGTGCCGTCGACGCCGATGAAGGAAGAAAGACTCTCGACCGCAGGATCCTGCAAGATCAAATGAGTGAGTTCCTGCTGCTTTTCCGCCATGGCGGGAAAGGATATGGACTGCCCGGCTTCCGAAATGCCCTGAATGATTCCAGTGTCTTGCACCGGGAAGAAACCTTTCGGGATAATGATGTAGAGAACGATGGTCAGCACCAGCGTGCCCGCGGCCACAAGAAGAGTCGCGGTCTGGCGTTTCAACACCCACTGTAAAGTTCTCCCATAGAAGGCAATGATGCTCTCGAAGGCGCGCTCTGAGGCCACGTAGAAACGGCTCTGCTTTTGCCCGTGCGTACTTTTCAACAGGCGCGAACACATCATCGGCGTGAGGGTCAGCGAAACTACCGCCGAGACGAGGATGGTTACGCTCAAGGTGATGGCAAACTCGCGGAAAAGCCGCCCGACGATGTCGCCCATGAAAAGCAGAGGAATCAATACCGCAATCAACGAGATGGTCAGCGATACGATCGTGAAACCAATCTGCTCCGAGCCTTTGAGGGCCGCTTCGAGCGGCGGATCGCCCTCTTCGATGAACCGGATGATGTTCTCGATCATCACGATGGCGTCGTCGACGACGAAGCCCGTCGAAATCGTGAGCGCCATCAGCGTGAGATTGTTCAAGCTGAAGCCCGCGAGATACATGACGCCGAACGTGCCCACGATGGAGAGCGGCACGGCAACGCTCGGAATGGTGGTGGCGGAAACATTGCGCAAGAACAGAAAAATGACCATGACCACCAGCGCCACGGTGAGCATGAGTTCAAACTCAACGTCTTTGACGGATGCCCTGATGGTAGTGGTGCGGTCCGTCAGTACATCCACTTGAACGGCAGAGGGGAGATTGCTCTTCAGCAGCGGAAGCAGCTTCTTGATGCGGTCAACCACCTGAATGATGTTCGCGCCCGGCTGGCGTTGGATGTTGACGATGACCGCGGGCGTCTGGTTCATCCACGCCGCCTGGCGATTGTTTTCCACGTCATTGTCGACCGTAGCCACATCCGAGAGCTTTACCGGCGACCCATTGTGGTAGGCAATGATGACCTGCGCGAAATCGGCGGCGCTGAGCAATTGGTCGTTCGATTGAATCTGGTAGTCCTGTTGCGGGCCGTCGAAGTTGCCCTTCGCCTGGTCGAGGCTGGTCTGCTGCAGCGCTGTGCGCACATCTTCAAGGTTGATGCCGTACGAAGAAAGCGCGGTGGGATTTACGCGCACCCGCACCGCCGGCTTTTGGCCGCCACTGATGCTGACCAGTCCCACGCCGGGGAGTTGAGAGATCTTTTGCGCGAAGCGCGTGTCAGCCAGATCTTCGACTTGCGACAGCGGCATCGATTTGGAAGAAAGCGCCAGGGTCAGAATCGGCGTATCTGCCGGATTCGTTTTGCTATAGATCGGCGGGACCGGCAGATCGGAAGGCAGATAGGTTTGGGCGGCGTTGATGGCGGCTTGCACTTCCTGTTCGGCGACGTCGATATTCAGCTCGAGAGAAAACTGCAAAACAATGATCGAGCTCCCGTCCGAACTCGTGGAAGTCATCTGATTGAGGCCCGGGACCTGGCCGAACTGGCGCTCCAGGGGCGCAGTTACGGCCGAGGCCATCACGTCCGGACTGGCGCCGGGATAAAACGTGACCACCTGAATGGTGGGGTAGTCAACCTCGGGCAGAGCAGAAACCGGCAGTTGCAGATAGGCGACGAAGCCAGCGAGCAAGATGGCCGCCATCAATAGCGACGTTGCTACCGGCCGTAAAATAAATGGACGAGAGGGACTCACCGCTGCGAAGCTCCGTTATTGCCTCCTGCGCTGCCTCCCCTGGAGCTTCCCGACGGAGCGGATTGGTTGCCGTCATTCTGGCCCGTTTGATGCTGCTGGCCCTGGCCTGATGTCCCGCCGCTGCCGTTCGTGGGCGTGCGGATCGCAACTTTCGCGCCATCCAGAAGCTTGTCGAATCCATTCACAGCCACCACTTCCTGGGGCTCAAGACCTTGGACGGCGGTCACGGTTCCATCCGTAGTGCCGGGTGTAATCGTCCGCATGGCAGCGGTCTGATCGCTCTTAATCACGTAGACATAAGCGCCTTGAGCGTTGCGCTGAATCGCAGGAGTAGGAATCAAAGTCGCATTGTGCAGCGTGTCGACGAGTAGTTTGACATTGACGAACTGGCTGGGAAACAGAGCGTTGTCCGAGTTGTCAAAGATGGCTTTGAGTTTCAAGGTTCCCGTGGTTGGGTCGATAACATTATCGAGCGTCAGGAGCGTGCCCGATGCGAGCTTCGTGCTGGCTTCGCGGTTAAGAGCGTCGACCGTCAATTTCTTCCCTTTGCGCAATTGCTGCTGAATCTGGGAGAGCTGATCTTCGGCGATGCTGAAGATCACCGTGATGGGCTGAAGCTGCGTGATCACAACCAGGCCAGTGCTGCTGTTGGCCTGCACGATATTCCCGGGATCGACCAGTCGCAGTCCCACGCGCCCCGCTATCGGTGCGGTGATACGCGTGTATTCCAGATTGACCTTGGCATTCGCCAGTTGGCCCTGGTCGTTTTTGACCGTGCCTTCATCCTGCAGCACGACCTGCTCTTGATCGTCCAATTGCTGCTTAGCGATGGCGTTGCGATGGAAGGCTTGCTGATAGCGCTCCGAAATCGATCTTGGCTTCATTTAAGACCGCCTGATCGTGCGCCAGTTGTCCCTCGACCTGCGTCAATGCCGCCTGATAAGGGCGCGGATCGATTTCGATGAGCGGGTCGCCCTTCCGCACCATTTGCCCTTCCTGATAATAGACATGCGTAATCTCGCCTTGCACGCGGCTGGTCACAGTCACCGTATAAACGGGCGTCACAATACCCAATGCGTTCAAGGAAATTCCGATATCGCCTTGGTGCGCGACCGCCGTCGTCACCATAACCGGCCGGGAGGCCGCGTCACCGCCGGCCTTTCGCGGGAGCGCCCCCGCCGCGCTGCCACAACACCACAACGATAACGATAACGACTGCGACGATCAGCCATATCCACCAGCGGCTCTTGTGAGTACTTGAATTCTCGGTTGGGTGCTGCTCCGGTTCCCTGGAATCAGTTGCGTCTGGTCGTTGTTCCGTCACTTGCACTCCTCAAATCGATGAGGGACATCAGCTCTCATTGGGCGCTTCTGCTGGAATCTTATCACCTATTACTCTACCCTTTAGACGTGCGAGGGAGAGCAAATCGAGCCGAGTTTTTTGTGAAGAATTGTCAACACTACGGACCGGTTCGCGCGCGGGTATAATGCAGCCGGTGACCTCGGTCGAAGGCAACAAACCCGGCAACAGAGCCGGTCCATGGTTCCGGCGAAGGTTCCGTCGTATCGTTCTGCGATTGTTCTTGGCTGCGCTGGCCCTGCTGGGAATTGCGTATGCCGCGGACTATGTCGTGTTTCGCTATCGTCTGGCAACCAACCGCCAGCCCTTTGGCAGCGTAACTGTCGAACACTACTATATGGTGGCGCACAAAGACGGCAAGGCCGAGATTATTTTTGATCCCCCGGTGCCGGAGACCTGCGTGCACAGCCTTTTCTCCCACGCCGGCGATCCTCCCTGCTGGTTTCTCATCCGGCATGCTGAGCAGAGGACCGACCTGTGAACGATCCGCCGGCAGAGCCGAAGCCGGGCAACTTGAAAAGTTCCGTCGGGCGTCCCTCCGCCGCCAGCATCCCGTTGAGCAACAGTAGCATCATGCCGGCAGTGTGTATGTTCTTGCTTTGAGGTGCTAGCCTGCACAAGCCGGGAAAAACGTTCGCATCAGGCTGCAGAAGCGAAACAACACGCTACCGTGGCGGGATTGCTTGGATTCGGGAGTTTCAGAGATCGCCAGGTGTCAAGCCCGTGTGTTTCGCAATTTTGGCTAACATGCGAGGACCAATTTCTTCATTGTCATGGAATCCGAACATGTAGTTCCCAAGGTCGGGATGGTGCAATTTGACGTGCGATCCCCTTTGAGAGACTACGGTCCAACCTTTTCGGAGGAGTGCGCGTTTCACTGCTTTTGCCTTGGCACTCGGCCACTCGCTCAAGCCGGCACGGTGAGGATGCTGATAGATTCTGGAATGTCTTTGGACTTTTCCACGTCGTCGGCAATTGCATACAGTGCCAGTGCGTATGCCTTTGCTTTAGCTTCTTCCTCGGACAATCCGTACGCCATGGCCCCTGGAACCTCTGGAATTTCAGCAATCCATCGGCCGTCAGTCTCGCGTTCGATTTCAAAATTGAAACGCACGTGGCGGTTCTTATCGCTCTCTGGCGGCTTGCGGTCTGTCATGGCGTCCATAGATTGCTCTATTCATACTGTGGATGCACATTACGCCGGTAATGTGGGGAACAATACTCGAGAATACTCTTTTGTTCGGCCTCAAATCTATAGGTGTGTGCAGTGGTTAGCGCGTTACGTCCATTCCGTTGCACTCATTGCGCTCCTGCTGCTTTCGCTGCCCGAAAACTTATCGGCCGCAACTGCCGCCCACTGGACTGTCATCAATCGACCCACTCGCCTCGTCAACGGAAGCCCGGTGCTTTTCCGCGTCACCACGCCGGCGCCGGTGCGCGCGCTTTCGGGCAACTGGCTTGGGCACGAGATCGCGTTCAGCTTCGACGCTCGCGGCAAAGTGTGGTTCGCGCTCGCCGGAGTCAGCCTTGAAACCAAGCCGGGAGCTTATCCCATCGAACTTCGCGCCGAAACTTCCTCCGGGCAATCCGTCGGACCATCCGCCGGACAAACTGCCGGACAGGCGATCTTATTCGAAAAGAAAATTCGCGTGGAACGCCAGCGCTATCCCCGCGTGCTGCTCAAGGTTCCAGCCCGCTATACCGCGCCCAGCCCCGAAGAACAGCGCCAGATCGAACAAGACAAGGAAACCAAAGCCGAGGTTTTCAAAACTGTCAGTGCCGTCCGCGAATGGAAAGGCTCGTTCGCCGCCCCGGTCCATGCCGCGATCTCCGACGTGTTCGGAGTCGAGCGCGTCTTCAACGGCTCCGTCCAGAGCACGCATCAGGGACTCGATTTCCGTGTGCCCAGTGGAACCAAGGTTGCAGCCGTGAATAGCGGGCGCGTCGTCCTGGCCCGGCCTCTGTTCTTTGAAGGGAATTGTGTCGCGATTGACCATGGACAGGGCCTGCTGACGCTCTATCTGCATCTGTCGAAATTTTCCGTTAAAGAAGGCGACAACGTGAGCAAAGGCCAGCCGATAGGACTCAGCGGAGGCACGGGCCGCGCGACCGGCCCTCATCTGCATCTGGCCGTGCGCTGGCAAGGGGTGTATCTGAATCCACAGGTGCTGCTGAAATTGAATTTGCCGTGAGGTGGCGTCACTAGAAGCCAAAAGCGAAAAGCGAAAAGCCAGAAGCCAGAAGCCAGAAGCCAGAAGCCTAATACCCAGACGCCAGCAACGCATCCTCCGCATCCCACGCGCCGTCGCGAAACGTAACGCTTCTCCCCGAAATCGCAGGAATACGCTCGCCGGGGACGATGATTCCCACCAGGTTCAGCGGGTCGGCGGCGGCAATGGTGACGCGCTCGGCGTTTGCGTTCTGTGGCAGCTTGCGGTGGGCGCGCAAACTTTCGACCGCGACCGGGAGCGCGAACTGCTCACCCAGAAATCCATCCACGAATCGCCCGCCGCGCACTTCGCCGCGGTCTTCGAGCCGCCGATAGCCGATCTGCAATTCACGCCAGCGCGGCAGATTCGTTTCCCGCGCCAGCAGGTCGCGGAAGACCACGCCATAGCGCCGCAGCAACATCCAGCAGCAGGACTCGACGCTGCGGTCGCGATCCGCGCCTTCCGTATGCAAGAGCGACCACCGCCCCGGCGCATGCCGCGGCCGGCGCATCTTCCCAAGCCCGCTCCCAGTCGCACTTTTCGGCGTCACCAGCGCGCGCAGGTTCTCGAATCCGTCGGCAGTCACCAGGCCGGCTGCGACCAGTTCCCACAATCCGGTTTCGATTTCCGCTTTGAGCCGGCCCGTCGCTCGCACCATGTCGGGAAAAAACAACGCGCCCCGTTGCTTCAAAAGTTCAAGCACCGCCTGCGCCACCGGGCTCAAAAACGAAGTAGCAGAATCCTCCGCTCCTGGGTGATGAGCTCGCATCCAATCCGCATCTTCGCGCACAAAGAACGCAATCGGCGCGACCCGCGTCGGAATTACTCGCCGCCGGTGTTCCTCGTTTCCCGTCGCTTCCAGAGTCGCCGGATGCGGCGACAGGCGGCCCCAGCCCACCGCGCCTGTCAGGCACAACTGATCGAGGTGCACCGGATCGTAATCCGAGATTCTGCGTGCCAGCACAAACCGCTCCCACGCGCTGGCTGGAATTTCAAACCCCTGCAGTTGCCGGATCACTTCCAGCGTTCCATGCTCGCCTCTCACCTGCGTACCCGGAGCGAGGTGCTGCCAGCGCAAAAGCCAGTTCATGAACTGCGCTGCTTTGACCGGTTCGACCTGTTTGCGCAACGTTGCAACCGTCAGGCGATGAATGCGGGCCAGCAGACGGCGCTCGCACCACTCGGTTTCTACGTTGGGGACAGACGCCCTCGGCTGTCCGGGCGAGCGCAGCTCGCCTTTCTCCTGGGCGCGAATCGGCAGGACGAAACTTGCCGCGCAGAATTGCACCGCTGGCTTCGATGCGGAGTAGAGCTTTTTCAATCTCAGTAGCCGGCAGTCCCAGCAACCCGCCAATTTCTGAAGCGGTAGTTGGCCCGAGATGTGTCATCCATCCTTGCACCGCCGTCAGCACGGCATCATCTGCTGTAGAGACGGGGCTTGCCGCGTCTCCGGTTCGCAGCTCCGCGATTCGCTGCGGGATGCATTGCGTGGAACCATTCGACCCGCTCGGCGGCCACCCAATATCGTTTGCCCGCACTTTCCGCCACAATTGCGCGATTCTCTTGCCGCAGGCGATCGAAGAATCCATTCCAGTGAGCGGTGATCTCCGGTTCGGTTTCCTGAGAACTGACAACTGAGAGCTGAGAACTGCCCTCCGGCACCATCACCAGCGTATGCAGCACATCGTGCAATTCATCGGCGTCGCGTACATCCGGCCACGCCTCCTGCTGCACTTGCGCGATGGCGGCGGGATCGAGCGCGCCAACTTCCTCGAGCACGGACGCAGGCAACACGCGCCGCATCTCAACCGCCCGCGCGCGGCGCTCTTCGAGCGGCGCATCATCAAGGTAGGCGTACGGATTCGCATTGAGAATCTCGTGCGAGAATTGCGACGGCACCGGCGTGTCCACCGCCAGGCAACGAATCCGTCCCTGCTCGATTCCGCGCAACACTTCGGCGAGACCTTCGATATCCAGCGCCTCGGTGAGGACATCCTTCATGACCTCCGCGACCAGCGGATGGTCGGGAATTTTGATGTCGCCTTCGATATTCTCGAAGCACGCCGCTACATCCGGAAAAACCGAGGCCAGCAAATCGTCGGAGCGCATGCGCTGAATCTGCGGTGGCACTTTCTTGCCGCCCTGAAAACGCAGCAGCGCCAGGGCCCGCGTCGCGTCCCATCGCCATCGCGTCTGAAAGATCGGCGAAGCGAGCGCCGCTTGTTCCAGGATCGGCGGCATGCTCTCAGCCGCCAGAAACTGAAAAACATCCGCCAGTGGAAAGCTATGTTGCTCAGCCAGCGCAATGTTCAAGCCGTTGTCGGTGGCCGCCGCCTGCAGTTCGAAATTGAAGCCGCGGCAGAAGCGCTTGCGCAACGCCAGTCCCCAGGCCTTGTTGATGCGCCCGCCAAAGGGCGCGTGGATGATCAACTGCATCCCCCCGCCTTCGTCAAAAAATCTTTCGGCGATGATCGTCGTCTGCGTCGGCACATCGCCCAGCACGGCGCGCCCTTCAAGGATGTACTGAATCAGTTGTTCAGCGCCCGAGAGATCGAGCCCGCATTCTTCTCGCAGCCAACTCACGGCATCCGCAACCACCGGCAAGTTCCGCCAGCCTTCCACCGGAACCACGCCCGGCACCCGGTCGCTGATTTCTCTGCGCAACTCGCCGAGCTGCAACGAAAGTTCAGCGGTGCGCGCCAGTCCCTCGCCCAGCCAGAAGGGAATGCCGGGCGCTGCGCCATGCGCATCTTCCACCAGCAAACGCCCCGTCCTGTATTCGATTCGGCGGATGCGCCACGACGTGTTCCCCAGCAGCATGACCTCTCCGGCCATGCTTTCGGTGGCGAAGTCTTCATCCACCGTCCCCACGACAACGCCTTCCGGTTCCGCAACCACCGTGAACAGCGCGTTGTCCGGAATCGTCCCGCCGCTCGTGATCGCCGCCAGACGCGCGCCGCGCCGCGCCCGCAGCTTGTGGTTGATGCGGTCGTGATGCAGGTAAGCGCCATAGCGGCCTCGTTGCGACGCGATTCCTTCGGAAAGCATCGTAAGCACTTCGTCAAACGTCTCGCGCGCCAGGTTGCGATAGGGATAGGCGCGCTTTACGAGCGCGAATAGCTCATCTTCATCCCATCCGTCGTTTGATTTGTCACCCAATTTGTTCGCGGTCGCGGCGCTTCCGGAAGCCGCACAGCACGCTACAATCTGCTGCGCCAGCACATCGAGCGAACCTTCCGGAAAAATCAGGCGGTCAAGTTCGCCCCGGCGAATCGCCCGCACCAGCACGGCGCATTCCGCCAGATCGTCGCGGGTGGTGACAAAGAATCGTCCTTTCGGAACCGCGCCGCGCCAGTGGCCCGACCGTCCCACGCGCTGCAAAGCAACCGCAATCGAACGCGGCGAACTGATCTGGCACACCAGGTCCACCGTTCCGATGTCGATGCCAAGTTCGAGCGATGCGGTCGCGACCAGCACTTTGATCTGACCTTCTTTCAGCTTGCGCTCCGCTTCCAAGCGCAGCTTGCGCGACAAGCTTCCGTGATGCGCCGCCACGTTTTCCTCGCCCAACCGCTCACCCAGTTGATGAGCAATGCGCTCGGCCAGCCGCCGCGTGTTTACAAACACCAGCGTCGAGCGGTGCGCATTCACCAGTTGCACGATGCGCTCGTAAATCTCGTCCCACATCTCGTTCGACGCCACCGGCCCCAGTTCGGAAGATGGAACCTCGACTCCAAGATCGAGCGTCCGCTTGTGGCCAACGTTGACGATCACGGGATGGGGACGCGGATTCTGACGATCGGAATTGCCCGCAAGAAAATGCGCGACTTCTTCAATCGGCTTCTGCGTCGCGGAAAGCCCGATGCGCACCGGCGGACGCTCGGTCAGCGCTTCCAGTCGCTCCAGCGAAAGCGCCAGATGCACGCCGCGCTTGTCATCCGCCACGGCGTGAATTTCATCCACAATCACGGTCTCGACATTGCGCAAAATGGCGCGGCTCTTCTCCGCCGTCAGCAGGATGTAGAACGACTCGGGCGTGGTCACGAGAATGTGCGGCGGACGCTTCAGCATGAGGCGCCGGTCTTTCATCAAAGTGTCGCCCGTGCGTACCATCGTCCGGATCTCCGGCATCAGCAGGCCGCGATCGCCGGCCATCTGCAGAATTTCTCCCAGCGGGATTTCAAGGTTTTTCTGGATATCGTTGCCGAGCGCTTTGAGCGGGGACACGTAGAGAACTTCGGTGCGGTCGCGCAGTTCGCCTGCGAGAGCCTTCGAGATGAGGCGGTTAATGCAGGCGAGAAAAGCGGCCAGCGTTTTACCCGATCCGGTGGGAGCCGAGATCAGCGTGGTGTGTCCGGCGAGGATGTGGGGCCAGCCTTGCTCCTGCGGTTCGGTCGGCGTCGAAAAGCGCGCCGTGAACCACTCCTGAACCAGCGGGTGAGCCCAGGCAAGCGAAGGGGAGACTGCGGACGGCATGGAGGTGATTGTAGCGGGAAACTGGAGTTTCGTAAAATGTTCGCCTGAAGGAGTAGGCTACTTCCGGATGGCTCGACACTTGGGCGCAATCCCTGTCTCGCTCACCAGGCGAATCCCGGACTCACCGTCGAGCACGGCCCGATCGCGACAATTCTCGAACCAGATGTTGAAAATCGGGGGGCAATTTGCAGTCAATCGAGATGCTCTTTCCCGAGCGCGGATGGACAAACTGAAGACGCGCGGCATGAAGAGCAACGCGGGCAATGAGCGGCTCCGACGATTCCGCCCGGTGATATTTTCTATCGCCGATAACCGGGTGGCCCATCGCCGAAAATTGCGCTCGGATCTGATTCTGCAGACCTGTCACCAGCTCCACCCGGACGAGCGAAGCATCCGCAAACAGGCGTTCCACGGAATATCGCAGTTCGGCACGAGCGGCTTGCGGGTCTTTCGCACTGCGTAGCTGTTGAAACATCCCTCCCCGCCGCAAATAGTGCACCAGCGTCCCTGCCTCAACGCCGAGACGGCCGCGCACTACCGCGAGGTACTGCCTTGCCGGAGTATGGTCGAGAAACTGTTGCACCAGCGCCGATCGATCCGGACCGGTCTTCGCAAATAGCAGAGCCCCGGAGGCAAAACGATCGATGCGATGCACCACCAAGGCTCGTTGTCTCTTCCGTTCGAGTTTTGCCGCCAGCAGAGACAAAGCGGATGGAGTATTCGAGCCCTTGATCGGCACCGCCAGAAGTCCGGCCGGTTTATCGAGAACGACCACGGCATCGTCTTCGTAAAGCACAGCAAGCTCCCGGGAGAAACGAGGCCGGCGCCGGTCTTCCTGGGCCGAAGGATGGGCCGAAACCCGATCCGGCTTTGCCGCACGGCTGCGAGCCTTTCGCGGATGTTTCTTCATGGGCTGGGTGCCTGACGGTCAGGCCATTATCAAGCCATTCCGCTGACCACCGCAAACACGAGGATCGCGTCCGCCTACCCGGTTAGCCAGAAACTGAACCACTACCCCTAATCTGCCTGGTTATTGGACTAGGTCTCTGACCGCTTGTTGATGTATCAACTTCGGGTGCCCCAGGTCCCGCTTTTGGGACCTGGGATCGGACGGCGCTCTCAATCGTGAGGCACAGAATCACGCGGTCAGAGACCTAGCCGCTAGTGAAGGCGAAGTGCAGGCGCAAAGCCAGCACGGAAGCGTAGTTCTGGAAATCCAGATCGGTGGTGAAAATGCTCCAGCCGCGGCGGTGGGCGGCGGCGCAGATCAGAAAATCGACCGCCTCAGACTGCGACATTACCACCCCCTGTTCCCATGAAAATCGCCGGCAGCGGTTGCTGCCGGCGACAAGGCTCGGAATCACCACTGTGCCCTCAGCCTAGGCAGCTTTGCGTGGTCCTTTCGGGTCACTTTTGCCTTGGGCGGAGCTCTCTTCACGGTTAAAAGAAAGATTCTGGGCGCCCGTCCGCTCCAAAAGCTTCCGCTTTCTCCACCTGCCGAAGACAGGGACCATTGTGGCAAGGATGACTACCACCACGGCAAACGGAATCAAGAGCCATGAGGTCCAGTTCTTGCCAGTCGCAGTGGGTGGAGTGGCGGCTGCAGCCGGGGTGCTGGCAGTCGCGGCGGGTGGTGTCGGGGCGGTTGCTACAGGTGGGATGACAGTCTCCGACGACGTGCTGGCGGCCACAGCGGGTGCAGCGGTGGCTGCTGCAGGTTCTGCTGACATTCTCCGAGGACGTGCCGCAGCGGCCCTGGCAGTCTCCGCAGGCGTGCTGACAGTCAGCGTGGGTGCAGCGGCGACGGCAGCGGGTGTGACGACAGTCTCCTCAGGTGGAGTGGCGGCAGCGGGTGTGATGACAGACACCGCAGGCGGGGTGGCGGCGGCAGTGGGTGCGACGGCAGTCTCCGCCGGTATCGGGGCAGTCGCAGCGGGTACCGCAGTGGCGGCAGCGGGCGTGACGGCAGTCTCCGCAAGTGTGCTGGTAGTGGTAGCGGGCCCGGCAGCAGCCTCAGTCGGTGTGCTGGCAGTTCCCGAAGGTGTGGTAACAGCCGCGACGGGTGCAGCGGCGGCCGCAGCGCAGTGTTCGGAGATCATATTCAGTTCGGTGACGGCGAAGCTGTTATCCGCAGCACTCGCTTTGTGCCCGATGAGGGTTACGTCATGGCCCACATGGGACTTAAGATCGACGCTGCTGCTAGTGATCTTGAAAACGTGGCCCGTGTTGTCTTGCACAACTGTGTAATTACCATCCGCGCCACCCAGGCAACCCTTAATGTTGGTCTGGTCTGCATTGACGCTCGCCGCGGGAGTCTGTGCAAACCCCAGCGCGACCAGCAGGGCCGGTACAACCATCAACAGCAATGCTCTCTTCATGGAACCCTCCGAAGATTCTCGCCTTGCGGCGGTCTGAAATTTCGCTTGGGATTTGATTCTGCTTCCGATTCTGAGGTCGAACCCTCGCGGCTTTCGGGCTCCGGCGGGAGAACTTGGAGCATCCAGGTGAAACGCCACAATCTTATTCGGTGACCATCCGACCGTCTGTTCCAAACCGCTCACATTTTGAAGAAAGCGAACAAGACATCGATCAGAATCTCGCTGATCAGTCTGAGACCAGCGAAGCGGTGAATTGGCTAGCGCGCATCCATTCCGATGGCTGCTACCGCCAATGGAGGCATTGAAAAGAATGAGCAGTCTTGAACTGTCCGAACTATGGCTGCTATTCCCACCCCGACTACGATGGAGGGGTGGTGAAGAAGTCGCAGAACAAATGCTTGGATGCGAATCCCGAGTTGTCCCTCAGCCTGCTAGAATTTCGGCGATGCCCAAATCATCTGCGACCGCTCGTGCCCGCAAAATTAGACTTATTCTCTTCGACGTCGACGGCGTCCTCACCGACGGCAAAATTTGGATCTTCCCGGCGCCTGGCGGGTCGCAATCCGGCGCTCAGCAAAGTGTGCTCGAAAGGTCCGCTCAGCCTGCGGATAAGGGCGGCTTCGGGCTCCAAACCGCCAGCATGATCGAAGCCAAAGGCTTCCACGCCCACGACGGTACCGCCTTTTCGTTGGCCCGCCTGGCGGGAATCAAGACTGGAATCATCACCAAGCGTGTCTCCGAAACCGTTGCCCTGCGCGCGCGCGATCTGAAGATGGACCACGTCTATCAGGGGATTCAGGACAAGGCGTCGGTGTTTGCTCAAATTCTTGACAAAGACGGAATCACCGCCGCCGAGGCCGCGTTCGTGGGCGACGATGTCATCGATCTACCGGCGATGCGCAAATGCGGCCTGGCGATCGCGGTGAAGAATGCGCGGCCCGAGGTGAAAGCCGAGGCGCACTGGGTTACATCCCACGCCGGAGGAGACGGCGCCGCTCGCGACGCGGTCGAGTACATTCTGAAAGCGCAGGGCAAATGGAAGCAGGCGGTAGAAGAATACACCTCGGAAAGAAGCTAAGAGCAACAGCTAACAGCTAACAGCCAAAGCGGAATTTCACCCACCGGTTGCTTGCTTGGGGCGTGCTCGGGTCGGCAACCGGTGGGTGTCTGTTCTCCCTACTCACCCTGTTGTTTTCAGGAGTAATAAGCCTAAGAACCCAGTTTCGCCGGGAAAGTCTCGGGGTTTTTCCAATTTCCCCGCTTTTTTGTAATTCCTTTTCTGCCAGCAAGTTATCGGCATCTATTCGGGGATGGCCGGCGTCTTCGAGGCCATCAGTTCCGTGAAGCGCGGGTCTTTGCGCAGGGTACTGAACTCGTTGTCCTTGTAAACGTTCTTGATGTCCTTGTACCCATCCTCCATTGCCTTTCTCAGGTAGTGCAACGAGCGCTCGTCATCCCCCGCTTTGGCGTATAGCTTGGCGACGACATACTCGTAGCGGGCCCGTTCCTCGGGAGAGGACAGCATGGCCTGCACACCAGATCTCGAAGTTCGCTCAAAGATGTCCGGATCCAACTGGAGTGCTGTTGCGTAATCTGCCGACGCCCGTTCGTATTGCTTCGTGGCAAAATATACGGCTGCGCGGTTGTTGAAGTAGGACGCGTACTGGTCACTAAGCACGATCGCCTTGTCATACATTTTGATGGACTTGGCGAAATTGCCGCTTTGGTGAGTATTGACTCCAAGTGAGTAATAGACCACGCCAAGATTGTTATATGCGTCGGATTGCTTGTGGTCGATCCGGACAGCGCGCTCCAGAGTTTTCCTGCTTTCACTTAGCCGGTGCAGCTGAATCTGGCAGATTCCGATCTTATTCAGGAGCGAGGCGTCCGCCGGCGCGCCTTTCAGGGCGGCTTGGTAGAAGTCTATGGCGTCGAGGTAGTTCTTGCTTTGGCGCAGTTCGTCGCCGCGTTTTTCGAGTTCCTCGGGCGATGCTCCCGAGGCGGGCGGATCGGCGCGATGGAATGGCGGAGGGCCGACTTCCAGCTGTTCGGTGTTCTGAGCCCGCGATGGGAGAACGAGAAGCGCGGCGAAGAGAAGTACAACGGAGCTGATGCGGATCCAGGAAAGCATATCCACCCCCGGACGAACCTACAAAACTTCACAGTTTCATTGCATTTCAGCGTACTGTGTCACGTCCCTTGCAAGTTTGAGACCGCGGAACCTGCCCCTATTGCGGCGGCGTGCCGTTGTCACTGCTCTTAGACGGCGCCGGCGCGTTTTTGTCATTCTTTGAAGAGCCGCTGTCTCCCTTGAACACGCCCACAATCTTGCCGAAGAAACTCTTCTTTTTCTTGGCCTCTTCCTCTGTTGATGATTGGACACCGGCCGCCGCCTGCGGGTTCCCATTCGTGGGTGGCAGCGCTTTCTCGGAATTTCCGCCGAACATGCGCGAGAAGAACCCCTGCACACCGCCGCTCTGGTCGCAGGTATCGTGAGGCTCGGTGCCGGCCACAAAGGCAATCGTGTAATCGTCGGGGCACGAGGGCGTCGCCAATCGGTTGGTCATTTTGTCGAGCTGCACATCCACCACGCCTTCCGGCTGGCTGAAGGGCTTCACGTCCGAATACTGCGGCAGCGTAACCGCCTTCTTCATGAACTCGGCCCAGATGGGAGCCGCAGTCTGCGCGCCGCTCAGGCGAAGGTCGCTGTAGTCGTCGTATCCCACCCAGACGATGCACAGCAGATTGCTGGTGTAACCGGCGAACCATCCGTCATGCGAACTGCCCGTCTTGCCCGCCGCCGGGGCCGTGAATCCGCGCGTGCGCACCCCGTAGGCGGTGCCGAAGTTCATCACTCCTTCCAGCATGCTGGTCATGACGAAGGCGATGCGCGGATCGAGAACCTGCTTCTTTTCGGTCTCGAAGTTGATGATGACGTTGCCCTTGGCGTCGCGCACCGAATTTACGAACACGGGCGAAAGTCTCACGCCGCCGTTGGCAAAACTGGTGTAGGCGGCCGTCATGTCTACAGGCGTGGCATCGTAGGCGCCGAGCGCCATTGCCGGGGTGGCTCTCACCGACGCGATTCCCGCGGATCTGGCCAGATCCGCCACTTTGTCATAGCCCACTTCTTCCGCCACTTTGACCGTCGCGTTGTTGAGCGAAAGCGCCAGCGCATAGCGGAGCGTGACGTCGCCGTGGTACTCCTCTTTGTAGTTACGCGGCTCATAGATCTGGTCGCCGTAGGAGAACGTCGAAGGCTGATCGGCGACCAGAGAGGCCGGTGTGATCACGGTCGTCGAGCCGTCGAGCGCTGTATTTATGGCGGCCGCATACACAAACGGTTTGAAAATGGAACCCGTGGGACGCTTGGCGAGCGCGTGGTTCAATTGGCTCGCTCCGTAGTTTCGTCCGCCGACCAGCGCTTTGATTTCGCCGGTGTGCGGGTCCATGGCGACGAGCGCCACCTGCGCCTGCGGGCCGGGCGCAACCGTGGTTTCAAACTTGTTCTTCCCGACCTTAGTTTTGCGCGTCCGCATTTTCGTGACCTGATCGTCCACCAGCTTGATGCCGGTTTCGACCGCTTGCGCGGCTGCCCGTTGCAGTCCCGGGTCGAGCGTGGTGTAGATGCGATACTCCTGATCGTTAACCTCGTGCTCGTTCAGCTTGCTGACGATGGTGTCGCGCACCATATCCACGAAGTACGGCGCGTCGCTGGCCTCAACGTTCGGCGGAGCGAGTTTCAGCGGCGCCGCCTTGGCTTGATCGGCTTGCGCGCGCGTGATGGCGCCGGTCTCGACCATGGCCTCGACCACGGTATTGCGCCGATCGAGGGCGCGCTCGGGATGGCGATAGGGCGAAAGATAGCTGGGCGCCTGGATCAATCCCGCCAGCAGCGCGGCTTCCGGCACGGTGATGTCTTTCAGATCCTTGTTGAAATACGACCGCGAACCTTCGGCGAAGCCGGAGATGGTGAACGACCCGCGCTGTCCCAGATCGACGCGGTTGGCGTAAAACTCGAAAATCTGTTGCTTGGAAAACTTCTGCTCCAACTCCACTGCGATCAGCATTTCGATCAGCTTGCGCTTGAACGTTTTCTCCGGCGTGAGAAAAAATGCCCGCGACAGTTGCATGGTGATGGTCGAACCGCCCTGCTGATGCCGCTGATGGGTGAAGTCGATCCAGGCGGCTTCCACCAGCCGCATGAAATTGACGCCGCCGTGCTGGAAGAAGCGGCGGTCCTCGATTGCTATCACCGCGCCCACCATGACCTTGGGAATGTCGTCGTACTTCACCAATTGCCGCTTGGAGCGCTGCTCGGCGTCGAACAGCGAAGCCAGCATCTGGGGCTCGAGTTCATAAGCCGCCAGTTCTCCGGCGGCGCGGCTGTTGATGGTCGAAACCGCTCCGTCCACGACGGTGATCGTCGCCGGTTCCGGACTGTGATAAGACTCGGGACCAGGCAGAACTTCAATCGAGCCGCCATGCAGACGATAGCTGCCCAGCGGAGATTCACCTTCCTTTTCGGAATAGCCGGCATGACGCAGTTCCGCCGCAATTGCAGAGACGGTCGACTTCGATCCGACCTTCACTACCGGCGCCGCCGCGAAAATCTTGGCCGAAGTGGCAAACGCCGGTCCGCGAAACCGTTGCTCGATGATGCGGTCGTACTTTACATACCAGTAGGTAAAAAAGCCAATCACCACGAGCGAGACCGAAAGAAAAGCGAGCAGGGCAGCGCGCACGATGGGATCGCGGGAAAGCAGTCCGCTTTTCCCGCGGCTTCTCCCGCGCTGGCCGCCGCTTCGAGCCGTCGGGATTTTCACCTTAATAGCCATGGAGAAGGCTGTGCATCAATGGACGAGAGCAATTCTCAGTCCGAACCGATTCTCGAGCCAAGGCACGTTTCTATTGATTCTAAATCACAAGCCCGCCCCCACAACCATTAGGGAACCTCTGATTAAGTAGTTTCACGGAGCGCTTTGAAAGGACATGGCTTCAGCCATGCCTTCAGAACCTGCTATACAAGCGGGCTTTAGCCCCTAAGGGATGCGCCGTCCGATCTGAAAGGCATTTTTGAAACGCGCTCTAGCAAGCAGCCTTCGAGATTGCAGAAATTCCACCACAGTGCGGCTCCCATTGACGCAAGCGCACACTAAGCCTACGATTTGCCAAAGCGAGGGGCAGGAGTGTTTCCCCCATGGCAAGCCACACGGTCGGCCAGAATACTCTTGTTGGCCTGACGCTGGGCCACTACCGCATCACCGGGAAAGTCGGCGCTGGTGGTATGGGAGAAGTCTATTGCGCCCGGGACGAGCATCTCGCCCGTGATGTTGCCATCAAAGTCCTTCCGCCCGGTACGCTCATCGACGAATCCGCCCGCAAACATTTCCGCAAAGAAGCTCTGATTCTCTCGCAACTCAACCATCCCAATGTCGCCACCATTCACGACTTCGACACGCAACAGGGCGTGGACTTCCTGGTGATGGAGTTCATCCCCGGGATCACACTCAGCGAGAAGGTGGCTGGTCGACCGCTGCCGGAACAGGAGGTCCTCCGTCTGGGTGTGCAACTCGCGGAGGGCTTGGCCGCAGCCCACGACCGCGGGGTCGTTCATCGTGACCTCAAGCCCGGCAACTTGCGGGTTGCGAGCGACGGACGGCTGAAGATTCTGGATTTCGGGCTGGCGAAGCTAGTGGGGCCGTTCAGCGGGACGGAATCGACGCAGTCCCTGGGGGAAAGTCAGGCGGTCGCGGGCACCCTGCCGTACATGGCGCCCGAACAGTTGCGGGGACAAGCCTGCGATGCGCGGGCTGACATCTACAGCGCCGGTGCTGTGCTCTACGAGATGGCAACCGGGCAGCGCTTGTTCCCCGGCGCTCAGAGCGGGGAGTTGGTTGACGCCATCTTTCACCGCGAACCAACGCCTGCCGGGAAGGTGAACCCCAACGTGCCGCTCGCGCTGGAGGCTTTGATCGGCAAGGCGGTAGACAAGAATCCCGAGCGCCGGCAGCAGAGCGCGCGCGAGTTGCTGACCGATCTCGAAGCGCTGGCAGTTCCCAGCAGCGCGGCATCCCCGGCAGCGGCAAGGCAATGGCTCGGATGGCTGAAGTGGCGCATGCGACGGCGGTACCGCGCGTTGCTGGTGACGGGCGCGTTCCTATTGGCGGCGGTGCTGAGCATGGTCTGGTTGTCTGGCCGTACCCCGGCCCTGGCTTTTGCGGCGCGAGATTTCGTGCTGATTGGCGATTTTGAGAACCAGACGGGCGATCCGGTGTTCGACAAGTCGCTGACGACGGCGTTCACGACCAGCCTCGGGCAGTCGAGCTACGCCAATATCTACTCGCGCCTGCGCATAAACGAGGTGCTGAAGCGAATGCAGAAGCCTGCCGTGGATCGCATCGACGAACCGCTGGCGCAAGAGATCGCCGTGCGCGAAGGACTGAAAGTGATCGTCCTGCCGAGCATCAGCGGCGTCGGAGAAAACTACCGGGTAGCGGCCAGCATCCGCGACGTGGCTTCGGGCAAGGACGTAAAGACCGAATTGGTGAAGGCCAACGGCAAAAACAAAGTACTCGATGCGGTAGACACGCTCTCCGCAGCGATTCGCGAGGACCTGGGCGAGTCCTTGCGGATTGTCTCGCAAAGCAAGCCCCTCAACGCCGTGACCACGCAGTCGCTGGATGCTTTGCGGCAGTACTCGATCGCGAGGGAAAAGGCCTTGACGTTCCAATGGGACGAAGCCAAGGTATATTACGAAAACGCGCTGCGCATCGATCCCAACTTTACTTCGGCCCGCGCTTCTCTGGGCATGTTGCACGTGGAAAGCGCCGCGAACGGCCTGCCTCATTTTGATGGCGAAGAGGGCAAACGCCTGCTGAGCGAGGCGGTAAAGCACGTGGACGGACTTACCGACCGGGAGAAATACAACATCCTGGCGTTTTATGCCCGCGCCGTGGAAAAGAATCCGGGAAAGGCGATCGGATACCTCAAGACCCTACTGGCCTTGTACCCCGACGACTCCGTCACTCACGTCGGCCTCGGCCGGACATACCTCCAGATGGGCCGCGTGCCCGAAGCGATTGTTGAGTACAAAGAAGCGATTCGGATCGATCCGAGATTCGTTCTCGCATACGGGAATTTGGGGGGCACCTACCTATATCAGATGGGCGACGTTGCCTCGGCTCTGCCGGTGTGTCAGAAAATCCTGCAACTTGATCCCGGAAACGCCTGGGCACAGGACTCTCTGGGCTGGTCGTACTTTGCCAGGAACGAGCTTCCACAGGCGCAAGCCGCATTCGAGAAAGCGGTAGTGGCCAATCCGCAGGCAACGTTATCCCGCTACCGGTTGGCGCACACCCACCGCTTGCAAGGCCAGTACCAGCAGGCAATCGAAACCCTGCAGCAGCTCCAGAAGGCCGATCCCAGCGAAACCTCGGTGTTGTACGACATGGGAGTTGTATATGAGCGGATGGGAGATCGCCAGAAGGCGCGCGAGTTTTTCACCCGCTATCGCAGCCAGGTGGAAGCGCGGTGGAAAAAGACGCTGCCGGAGCCGGGCACACAACTGGACCTGGCCGCAGTCTCCGTGCGTCTTGGGGAAACCGATCGCGCCCGGCAAATGCTGCGCCAGGCCATGGCGAAAGCGCCCCAGCTTCACCTGGAGGCCGCCTTTGTGCTCAGCCTGCTGGACGAAAAGAAAGAAGCGGTTGACCAACTGGAACTGGCGATCCGGAACGGGTACACCAATTACATCTGGCTGAAGATGCACCCGGACCTGCTGCCGCTGCATGGGTATCCGGCGTTTGAGCAGTTGCTGGGCAGGGTAATCAAGACCTAGCCGGTGATTCTGGGGACGGCGGCTCCTTTTCAGCGGCCTTGAACTCGGCCACGAAGGGAGGCTCGAGAAGAATCGCCAGTAGCGAAACTCCCGCGCCCTGCACTAATCCTACTCAGGTTTCCCGGTGTAGTGTTGTTCGCGGTGGACGTCGGCATGGTCTTCTAACGACTCCAGGTGAGTCGTGACCTCGGCGGGCATCCCAAGTGCGGCCGGCAGGCGTTCTTCCAGAATGGTGGCGAGGCGGTGGGCTTCGCTGACCGAGGTCAGGTGCGGGAACAATAAGTGCACTTCGATGATCAGGCGATATCCGGTAGTTCGGAAGCGCACGCCGTGGTATTGAATGGCCAGTTCCGAGCAAATTCCATCCAGCTTGTCGCGAATCTTCCGGCCGGCTGTGGGATCCGAATAATCCAGCAGTCCCACTGCCGAACGCCAGACCAGGTGTCCTCCCGACCGCAGAATATTTGCCGCGACCGCCATCGCCACCAGCGGATCGAACGGTTTCCAGTGCGTCAGCAGCACCAGCCCCAATCCTCCCACCACCCCAAAGCTGGTCCAGCTATCGGTCAAGACGTGCTTGCCATTGGCTTCGAGAATGAGGGAATGTGTGCGCCGGCCGACGCGCAGGAGGTAGTAACCGAGGCCCGCATTGAGGATTCCAGCCCCCAGCACCAGCAATGCGCCCGCTCCCACGTGCTCCAGTTGCAGCCCGCCAATCCACCTCTTGATCGACTCAAAGAAAATTGCAATCGCGGCCACGACGATCATGGCTCCTTCAAATCCAGCCGAGAAGAAAGTGATCCGCTCATAACCGTAGAGGAATTGCGAGGAAGCTGGTTTTGTGCTGAGCCGCAGACTGAAACTCGCAAACCCCACCGCGACCACGTGGATGACCGACTCGGCCGCATCGGAAAAAATGGCCGCCGAATGCGTCATGAAATAGGCCGCGGTCTTGCCCACCAGCATTGCCAAACCAAAAATCAGGGAGAGACGCATGGCGAAGTGCGCTGCGCGCAACTCCCGTTCGTCTCTCCGTGTTGCCGGGCTAGCCGTGGCTGGCGTAGGCACGCTCTTTAATCCCTGGCTGAGAAGCTTAGCATTTGCCCATGGTCCCACAGAATTCCATCAGAAAATGTGATGCAGCTCACGCACTCAGCGGGTTGGACTTGAGGATCGAGAACGAGTCATCGACGAAGGCATTGTCAGTTCCGGGAATCGCAAGAGACCGGCGACTGAGAACTGACAGCTAAGAACTGACAGCCGCTCCTAATACACGCCTTTGTTCTTCGTCGAAGGATGAAACTCCAGCGTGGTCGAATAGCCGGGCAGATCGATGGGAACGCTGTAATCGGCTTCGATGATGAGACTGCCGCTGCCGAACGCCCCCACCCGCGAAACATGCACTTGCTTGGGCGTCAGCGGGATATCGTAGTTGCGGGCCTGCTTGATGACGGCCTCGCGAATATCTTCTTCCGAGCGCGTGCTGTAGGTAGATTGCACGGCTTCGGTCTTGATCGCATCCTCGAGCTCGTAGTTCGCGAAGAACGGCGGGATGAGCTTGATGCCCACCAGGACCAACACCCCGAAGATGGCCACGCCGAGAACTAATTTCAGAGTTGGCATAAGAGAAAATCGCCCGATCGCTGGTTGCGAGTTCCCAATCGCGAGCTTTCCCTCGTGCGCGAACAGCTGCCGCCTGGCCAATGGCCGGCCACCAGTTATTGGCGCAGTCCTTGGAAATACTCGCCTATGGCAGAAATCTTAACGTCCTCCTTGTGCAGAGTCGAGCGCCGAACGACTTCAATAGTATCTTCGGTAACCTTCTTTCCCACATTGATTCGAAAGGGGATACCCACCAGGTCGGCGTCCTTGAACTTCACCCCCGGCCGTTCGTCCCGATCATCCAGTAAAACGTCGAATCCGGCGGCATCGAGCTGCCGCGCAATGTCCTCGGAGGCCTTGCGTACCGCCTCGTCTTTGGAGTTCGTCGACACCACCACCACCTCGAACGGCGCGATCGAAGGCGGCAGCCAGAATCCGTTCTCGTCGTTACTTTGCTCGACCGCCGCGGTCAAGATGCGCTCGATCCCAATCCCGTAACTGCCCATGATCGGCGCAATCTCCTTGCCATTCCGGTCGAGCACGCGCGCGCCCATCGATTCCGAATACTTGTAGCCCAGCTTGAAGATGTGTCCGACCTCGACCGCCGTATCGATGCGCAAAGGCAGCGCCACAGTTCGGGCAATCTTCGCCCGCCGTCACGCTGCGGATGTCTGCGGCAACGGTGTACTGGAAATCCTTCCCCGGCGTCACGTTCTTGAGGTGATAGTCGAGTTTGTTGGCGCCGCAAATCATGTTGACGCGGCCCACCAACCCTTCGTCGAGCACCACATTGACGCTCCGCGGATTGTCGATAACGGCGATGAATTGTGGGTACTGCTCCTTAATTTTCCCGGTGCTTGAATCCAACCACAGCCCGAGCAGATCTGCTGGCCGGACAACCAAGCCCATCGGTCCAATGAAGCCAGCCGGTCCCTGAAAGTATTTCTCCAGCTCTTCGGTTTGCATCGGCACGAAGATTGCTCGCCTTGACCAGCGTGAGCAGCTTGGTTTCGTTCACGGTGTGATCCCCGCGCAGAAAAACGATGACCGGCTGTTCGATCGTCTTGCCATCGTCGCCCGGCTTCTGCGCCATGTAGGCCACTGTCTTAATGTCCTGCTGCGCAGAAATCTGCAGGAACTCGGCCACATCGGCAATCGCACCCTTGCCCGGCGTGTGGATCGGCAGCGGCTGCCCATCGCCCTCGGCCTTCAGGTCTTCCACCGGAGCCAGCTTCGAAGTTGCCTTCTCCATATTCGCCGCGTACCCGCATTTCTCGCAGCTCACGATCTGATCCTCGCCCGCCGGAGTGCGCACCATAAATTCCTGCGACTGCGATCCACCCATCGCTCCCGAGTGCGCGTCGATCACCATGTACTTCAGACCCGCAGCGGTCGAAGATGCGGCAGTAAGTGTCGTGATGCTTCCGATACGAAACATCGAGCCCCGCCGCATCGATGTCGAACGAGTACGCGTCCTTCATGATGAACTGACGCACCCGCAGCAGCCCCGACTTCGGACGAGGCTCGTCGCGAAACTTGGTCTGAATCTGATACCAGATCTGCGGCAGCTGCTTGTAGCTGCGCAGTTCCTTGCGCGCGATGTCGGTCATGACTTCTTCGTGCGTCATGCCCAGACAAAGGTCGGCGCCCTTGCGATCCTTGAGGCGAAACATGTTCTCGCCCATCGCCGTCCAGCGCCCGCTCGCTTCCCAGATTTCGCGCGGATTCAAGGCCGGCAGGTAGAACTCCTGCCCGATCTTGTCCATCTCCTCGCGGACGATGCCCATGATCTTCTGCGTAGTGCGATTGCCCAGGAACAGAAACGAATAGATCCCAGCGCCCAGTTGCCGGATGTATCCAGCGCGGACCAGCAGCTTGTGACTAGCGACTTCGGCGTCAGCCGGAGCCTCGCGAAGCGTAGGAATAAAGAGTTGCGACCAGCGGTGCATGATTATGTTTTCCAATCAAGAGAGAATCTACGATTGTAAACGATGGACCGCGCTATGCCTTGGCCGGACTAGCAGGCGATTCGTTCCTGTGTGGTCAGCAGGGTGATTAGCAGGCGGGTGTGCAGTACCCCCCCCCCATTCGCGCTAAAATATTGAGGGATAAGGACTTAACTCCACAATATTCATAAATAAGGAGTTAGGTTGTCAAGGAGCGCTGAAAATGGGTTTGGGGCAGCTTCGGAGGGCCGTCTTGGTGGACGGCGCACTTCTGGCTGCCCCATTCAGATCTTAATTATCGCGCAACGCGGGTTGGGAGTCTGTGATGCGGCACACAGATGATTTGTGATGAAAAAGTCAGGAGTCGGATTGCGGAAGTGAAAACGCTCGCGGCATCCCACTCATCGCAAAGAACGCGATGAGTGGGGCACCCGGCGGGAGGTAGGGCACCCAGCGGGGACTTTTCCCGCCCAATGTGGTATAACTGTTATACCTCATGCGTTTCCACTTCGATGCGCGCAAGAGCGGGCGGTTAAGAGCAAACCCGAAAAGGGGTGTCGGGTTCGAAGAGGTGCAGGAGGTTTTCTCGCATCCATACTACCTCGACCAGCGCTCGGATTGCCCCGAGCAGTATCGAGCGATCGGCTGGGTGGGAGAGCAGTTGTACGCGGTTATTTTTGAGGTGCGGGAGGACGAGGAAGGAGAGTATTACCACCTCGTGACTCTCTGGAAAGCCACGAAGCAGGAGCAGGAACTTTATGAAGAGCACGCGTAAGCCACGAAAGCCAATGCCGGCGGAAGCCGAAGCCATTGCACGCCTCGCCGACCAGGGAAGTGACGTTTCAGGGTTCTTCACCAACGCCGGGCGCATGATGATGCCGGGACCGATACGGAGGGTGAATGTTGACCTGGCATCGGGCATGCTGGAGGAACTGGACCGCGCTGCCAAAGAGTTGAACATCAGCCGGCAGGCCGTGATCAAGACCCTCATACGCCAGGCGCTCGATCAGCAGTATCGGGTACGAGGGATTCAACCCGCTGTTAAGCGGAGGGCAAGAAGTCTCAGACGCGGGTGAATGCCATTCCGATTCCGTCACAAACGATCAGCGTGCGCCCAGGTTAGCGCCCAAAGGACGGGCGCGAACCCTGGGGCACCGAGCTAAGAGCTGATCGGGTCATCTGTCCATTGGGTGATCGAAGTTCAAGGCCTTTGAATTTGAATGACCCGATGGCCCGATCACCCGATGACCCGATCCATACGAACGGCTTACTTCTTGGGTTCGAGGGTGATCTCGCGGGACAAGCGACCGCCCACAATCTCACGCCAGCTATAAGCGAATAAAGGTAAGAAGAACGGAACCGGAGTCTCGGGGTTCTTTTGTAATGCGGGCAACGATACTCGGTTGTTGGGTAAATTACAAGCGTCTGTACTCGTCCGGGAGATGAACGCCGAGACGCGCGGGAACGCGAAGGCGCAGAACTACGCTGCCAGACGCTGCAAGATTTCCTTGCCTAGTTTTTGCGCTTCGGCAAAAGACTTCTGGTATTCGACGAAAATGCGGTTCAGTTCGAGCGACTGGTCGGCGGTGAGCTGGTGGCGCAGCATCATGTCGCGCACGTGGACGGGATTGGGCAGGGTAGCGTCTTCGGTCAGTTCTTCAAGCGCGGTCGCGGGATTGTAATGGTACATGCATTGCATTGTATCGCTGCGGAGTGGGATTTCCGCGGGCGGCGCTTGCCGGCTGTTCCGTCGTCAGCGGCGAGTCTTGGCGGCCAATGCCTGCAAACGAAGATCGAGGCCTTTCTGATGATTGACCTGCCGGAGCACCGTCTCGATCGCGGCCGCCAGGCGATTGGAGTTCTTATCGAGCTCCAGAGTGGACTTCTCGAAGTAGGCGGCCGCGCCTTCGTGGAGAAGTTTTTCTTCGTTCTTCTGCGACAGGCTGGTCAGCACGATGACCGGAATGTCCTTGGTGGCGGGATTTGCTTTGAGGGCTTTCAGGACTTCCGGGCCGCTGATCTTGGGCAGCATCATGTCGAGCAGGATGATGTCGGGCAGTTGGTCATTGGCGACCCGCAAGGCTTCCTCGCCGTCGGCGGCGGTGCTGACCTGGTAACCGGCTTTGGACAAAGCGTGCTCATTGGCCATCCGGAGAAACTTGCTGTCGTCGACCAGCAGCACTTTGGTGTGCACAGCCATACGGGAACCTCCTGCCGGGTTATCGGCTGGGCGGCGGAAAACCTTAGTTCCAGCGAGTTGCCCGAGGGCGAGTTCCCGAGAACTGACAACTGATAGCTGACGACTGGTTCTACGTTCCTTCCGACCAACTGGCCAGATATTCTTCCTGCTCCGAGGTCAAACGGTCGATCTTGATGCCGAGCGATTCCAGCTTGAGCTTGGCCACGCGCTTGTCGAGATCCGCCGGAACCGTATAGACCTTGTTTTCGAGTGAGGCATGGTTCTTCACCATGTACTCCAAGGCAAACGCCTGGTCGGCAAAACTCATATCCATCACCGAGGCGGGATGGCCTTCGGCGGCGGCGAGGTTGATGAGGCGGCCTTCGCCGAGCAGGTTGATGCGGCGGCCGTCTTTCATGGTGTACTCGTCGACGAAGGTGCGGGTGGTGCGCTTCGAGGACGACAGCTTTTCGAGCGACGGGATGTCGATTTCGACGTTGAAGTGGCCGGAGTTCGAAATGATGGCGCCGTCCTTCATGAGTTCGAAGTGCTGCTTGGCGAGCACGTTCTTGTTGCCGGTGACGGTGCAGAAAACGTCGCCGATTTTGGCGGCCTCTTCCATGCTCATGACGCGGAATCCGTCCATGACCGCTTCCAGCGCTTTGGTCGGATCGATTTCGGTGATGATGACTTCCGCTCCGGTGCCGCGGGCGCGCGAAGCGAGGCCGCGTCCGCACCAGCCGTAACCGGCAACCACGAACTTCGACCCGGCGAGCAGGAAATTCGTGGCGCGGATGATGCCGTCGATGGTGGATTGTCCGGTGCCGTAACGATTGTCGAACAGATGCTTGGTGTCGGCGTCGTTGACGGCGACGATGGGATACCGAGCACGCCTTCCTTCGCCATGGCGCGCAGGCGAATCACGCCGGTGGTCGTCTCTTCGGTTCCGCCAATCACATTTGCCAATTCAGCCTTGCGCTTGGTGTGGAGCACGGTGACCAGATCGGCGCCATCGTCCATGGTGATCTGCGGCTTGTGATCGACCGCCGCCATGATGTGCGAGTAGTAGGAGTCGTTGTCCTCGCCCTTGATGGCGAAGACGGGAATGCTGTAGTCGCGCACCAGACTGGCGGCGACGTCGTCCTGTGTGGAAAGCGGGTTCGAGGCGCACAACGCCACGTCCGCGCCGCCGTCGCGCAGCGCGATCATTAAATTTGCGGTCTCGGCCGTCACGTGCAGGCAAGCCGAAATGCGGATGCCCTTGAGCGGCTGGTTCTTGATGAATTCCTTGCGGATGATCTGCAGAACCTTCATCGACTGGTTCGCCCACTCGATGCGTTTCTTGCCCAGATCGGCCAGTTCCAATCCCTTAATGTCGCTGCTAATCGATGTTGTCGCCATTTTTCTCCTAATCCCCGGATGAAAGGTCAGAGGTGAGAGGTCAGATTGCAGAGGTAAAATCTGAACCTTCTCACTCATGTCTTAGCTTGTTTGCCTTGGTTCATTGCCGTTATCTACGGTTCGGGTTCTCAAGTTCTGACCTCTGACTTCGAACCTCTGACCTTATTTCCTTGCTCCTGCCGGCTCCCGCTTCAAGCCGGCGTCAGACGCCAGTTTGGCGGCTTTGTCGGTCGCTTCCCAGGTGAAATCCGGGTCGCTGCGGCCGAAGTGTCCATACGCCGCGGTCTTACGGTAAATCGGACGGCGCAAGTTGAGCGTCTCGATGATCTCGCGCGGCTTGAGCTTGAAGTTCGCCCGCACCAGATCCGGAATCAGATTGGCATTGATCTTCTCGGTTCCGAAAGTATCCACAAGGACGCTGACGGGATCGGCAACTCCGATGGCGTAGGCGAGTTGCACTTCGCAGCGGTCGGCCAGGCCGGCGGCCACGATGTTCTTCGCGATGTAGCGCGCCATGTAGGCGGCGGAACGATCCACCTTGGTCGGATCCTTGCCGCTGAAGGCGCCGCCGCCGTGACGACCCATGCCACCGTAGGTGTCCACGATGATCTTGCGTCCGGTTAGACCGGAATCGCCCATGGGGCCGCCGATGACGAAGCGTCCGGTGGGATTGATGTGGTACTTGGTATCCGCATCGAGCAGGTGGGCGGGAATTACGGCCTGGATGACGTGCTTCAAAATGTCGGCGCGCAGTTCGTCGTTGCCCACCGCTTTCGGAATGCTGAGTGGAGACGACGACGGCATCGACGCGCTTCACTTTGTGCTGCGCGTCGTATTCGACCGTGACCTGCGATTTTCCATCGGGCCGCAGGTAAGGGCAGGTGCCATTCTTGCGAACTTCGGAAAGCTTCATGGTGAGCTTGTGGGCGAGCGAAATCGGAAGGGGCATCAGTTCGGGGGTCTCGTTGCAGGCGTAGCCGAACATCATGCCCTGGTCGCCGGCGCCGCCGGTATCGACGCCCATGGCGATATCGCCGGACTGCTTGTTGATGCTCGAAATTACGGCGCAGGTGTTCGAGTCGAAGCCGTAGATGGCGTTGTCGTAGCCGATCGACTGCACAACGCCGCGCACCAGGTTCTGGAAGTCGACGTAGGCTTTGGTGGTGATCTCGCCGGCGATCACGACCAGGCCGGTGCAGGTCAGGGTTTCACAAGCGACGCGGCTGTTCGGATCTTCCCGCAGGCAGGCGTCGAGGATGGCATCGGAAATCTGGTCGGCAATCTTGTCCGGATGTCCCTCGGTTACGGATTCCGAGGTAAACAGAAAACGATTGGTTGCTGGCAAGCTGGTATCTCCTCAAGGTAACTTCGAGCCTTTATGTTCAATAAGGGAGGCTTATGGAGCCGCGGGCTCTTGACCAAGTTTGGCCAATCTTGGTTTGGCTTAATCTTCTTTAAAACGGTATCAGAGATGACCTGCTCAACGCAACGGGATTGGCCGTAACGAATGGAGCAGACATTGAGTGGGAGCCCGCAGGCGTTGAACGGCGGAAGGCGGACGGCAAATGGAAGAAAAGAAAGAGACAAAGTTAAGGCGTCGAAGGCGGGGCCGGGGCATTCGGAATGATTCCCGCGGGACCAAGAGTAATGGTTTTGACCTCGCCGAATTCTCCTCCGGTGTCAAGCTTCTTTCCGTTGAAATGAAAGTCGACGCCGCCGGCGTTTCCCACCTTGACGATGACTTCTTTCCGGCCTCGGATAGTGCGCTGGCTGCCGGCGGCCAGAAGTTCGGACGGGGCAGATTTGCCGTCGGCGGTGATCGAGATCCAGGATTCTTCGCGGGTCTGGATGAGGACCGTAAATTCGCCAGGAGTTGCGGCAGGGGAGGCGGCAGGGGAGGCGCCGACAAGTTCTGAGGCGCTAAATCCTGAGGTATTTTGGGAGCGATGGACGAGGCCTTTCCGCTGGATGCGCTGGCTGGCTGGACGGATGGGGTAGAGCCTGCTGTCGGCGAACCAGTTGCGGGGGAAGCAGGGCTGGGCGAACCGGCTCCACTTTCATCGCCTGACGCTCCGCGTGACGCTTCGCCGGATAGCTGCGTGGCGGCTGCGGTTGGAGCCGGCCGAACCGACTGTCTGGCTTGCTCGCGACGGCGATGGCTCCAGAGGGAGAGTGCGAGCGCGATTACGAGTAGAACCGCGGCGAACAAGCCCCAGGGCAGGTGGCGGGCAGGGTAGTCGTCGCTGGCTTCCAGGCGGCGGAGGTTCTCCGCATTTTCGCGGGCTCCGTCTTCCTGCGGTGCGATCTCGGTCGAAACGGGAGGGGCATCGCCGGAAGCTTCGAGGTAATCGGCGACAGTTTGATCTTCGTCGAGGCCCACGAAGCGGGCATAGGCGCGGACGAAGCCCTTGTTGAAGATGCCTCCGGGCAGCTGGTTGAACCTATCCTCTTCCAGGGCTTGAAGCATGCGAGTGCCGATCTTGGTGGAGTTGGAAATCTGCTCCAGCGTGATTTTGCGCTTCTCGCGCTCCAGTTTCAGTTTTTCGCCAAAGGACGGCAAACCAGTCTCCCGTTTTTACTGGACGGCGAACGAAATTCTACTCTGTCGAGACGCAAGATCATAGGAGATTGGTAATCAGGGTAGTTTCCAACTTGGTGATTTGCAGCCGATTCCGGGTCCTGCCCTGGGTTAAAATCGGCAAATTACCCGATTACCAAATCACCAAATTCTACGGCGGCGGGTTGGCGGGACGGATACCGGTTACCTACGTTCATTGCCCGAGCGATGCGACCAAACCTATAATCTCGTAACCACCCACTCGACCCGAGGAGTGCATGTCAGAGGCAGCGGGGACATCCCCAATTCGCCTGTCGCAAGAGCTGACCATCTTTCACGATGTCGCCAAGGCGCTGACATCCTCGCTCAACCTGGATGCCATCCTGCAGACCATCATGGAAAAAATGGCGGAATACTTCCGCCCGGATACCTGGTCGCTGCTGATGGTGGATGAGGAAAAAGATGAGCTCTATTTCGCCATCGCGGTGGGGGCGGCGGCTGAGGTTCTGTCGAAGGCGCGTTTGAAGGTAGGGGAGGGAATTGCCGGTTGGGTGGCCCAGCACGGGCAGGTGCTGATCGTGCCCGATGTGCACAGCGATCCGCGATTCTCGGCGCGGCTGGACGAGATGACGCGGGTGCAGACCCGTTCGGTGATCTGCGTGCCGTTGCGCTCGAAACACCGCGTACTGGGCGTGATCCAACTGGTCAACGCCAACGTGGGCTTGACCGAACAGGAGATGTTCTTCCTGCAGGCCTTGTGCGATTACGCCGCGATTTCCATCGAGAATGCGCGGGCGGTCGAGAAAATTCAGGAACTGACCATCACCGACGATTGCACGGGCCTGTTCAATGCGCGCCATCTGCACAAAACGCTCGAAACCGAGGTCTACCGCTCGGCGCGCTTCGGCTACCAGTTCAGCGTGATTTTCATCGACCTCGACCACTTCAAGTTGGTCAACGACACGCATGGACACCTGGTGGGGAGCCGGCTGCTGGCGGAAGTCGGATACCTGATCAAAGCGCAGTTGCGGCTGATCGATTTTGCCTTCCGCTACGGGGGGGACGAGTTCGTGGTGCTGCTGCCGCAAACCACCAAAGATCAGGCGGTGGTGGTGGCGAGACGTTTGCAGGATTCGCTGCGGGCGGGGATCTTTTGCGCCGAACAGAGCTTGAACCTGAGCGTGCGCGCCAGCATGGGGCTGGCGACTTTTCCGAATGATGCGCAGACGCCGCACGACATCATCCGCCAAGCAGACGAGATGATGTATGTGGTGAAGAACACGACCCGCGATAATATCGGCGTCGCGTCGCGCGGGCTGGTGGAGCCGTCGCCCTAGCTATTTTTTTCTCGCCTACTGTTTTTCTCGCTTCTGCAGTTCTGCGGGCTGGCCGGTCTTTGGCTGCGCTTCTGCCGGGTCCGGTTTCCACGTAAACGGGTTGGCGGGCGCGGATGGGTTCACGCCAAAGTCCCACACATAGAGGTTGATTCCTTCTTTTCCCAGCATCTCGGCCACGGCATATTCTCCCGCTGCCAGAGGGTCGGCGGGGGTGAGCTTGACCCAGCCTCCGGTCATAGCGGTGGCCGTGGCGGTTACGAAACGTTCGTCAGTTTTCATCTTTCCGGTTACTGCGATCTTGAGCGCTCCGGCAACGCGTTTGCCGCCTTTGACCTCGACGCGAATGATCTTGAAGCGGTCGGTGGATGCGAGCGGCGCAGGCTCGCCGGGGGCGGATTGCACGGTTGCGGGCGCGCCCTGCTCAAGATCGATGTTGACGTAGAGTGAAGGCACGGTGGTGTGCGACTGAATCTTGGCGTGCGCTCCGGGGAGTTCAATCGTTTGCTTGACGCCGGCCAGCGGATTGATCGCCGACCGCAGAATATTCGTTTTGGTGTTCTTCTCCACGTCGCCGCCCGATTGCTGCAATTCGGACAAGCTGCGGCTGATTCTCGTAGGTATCGAGGAGGAAGATGCCGCCTTCGTCGGGCAGGCGCAGACCGGGCGCGACCTGCGGAGAACGGGCTTGTTCGGCCTTGCGTTCGGACTCAAGTTCCTTATCGAGTTCGACCGCTTCCGGAGCGAGCTTGCTCTGCTGGCGGCCTTGCTCGAACTTCTCGGTTGCGTCCCAGTCGACCATTGAGTTCGGGACTTCCTCCCATTCGCCGCGCTCGGCGCTAAAATAGCGGACGCGCTCGCCGTGAATCTCATACTTGGTGACGGACTGGTAGGAGCCGTCTTTCAGGATGAGGCGGCGAGCCTGAGTCTGGGCGGGAGCGGAGACGGGCAACAGGCAAAAGAAGACGAACGCAGCGGTCACTGCCGCGAGAAGTCCCGTCCTGCCGAAAAATGATTTCATGCCGCGGAACATTATCGGTCTTTTCTGGTGGTTCTGGAAGGCTGGATGTTCTAACTGACAACTGACAACCGAAAACTGATAGCTGAAAACTACTTTTTCCACATTCCCTTCCAGAAAAATCTCTGCCATAATTGATCGTGCACCCCAGCCCGCACAATTTTCCAAACAAAATAAAAGCGAGGAAGCGATGTCGGCCAAGTACATCTTTGTAACCGGCGGTGTGGTCTCATCATTAGGCAAAGGTCTGGCGGCGGCTTCCATCGGATGCCTGCTCGAAAGCCGTGGCCTCAAGGTCAACCTGATGAAGTTCGATCCCTACCTGAACGTCGATCCGGGGACGATGTCGCCGTTTCAGCATGGCGAAGTTTTCGTGACCGATGACGGGGCCGAAACCGATCTCGACCTTGGCCACTACGAGCGCTTCACCCACGCCAAGCTTTCTCGCGATAACAACTGGACCACCGGGCGGCTCTACGAGCAGATTATTGCCAAAGAGCGGCGCGGCGATTACCTGGGCAAAACGGTGCAGGTGATTCCGCACGTCACCAATGAAATCAAGGCGGCGGCGAAAAAAGTGGCGCAGGACGTGGACGTGGCGCTGATCGAAATCGGCGGCACGGTGGGCGACATCGAGTCGCTGCCGTTCATCGAGGCGATCCGCCAGATGCGGCAAGAACTGGGGCGCGACAACACGCTGTTCGTGCACGTGACGCTGGTGCCGTTTATCGCCGCGGCGCAGGAATTGAAGACCAAGCCGACCCAGCACTCCGTCAAAGAGTTGCTCAGCGCCGGAATTCAGCCGGACATCCTGCTGTGCCGCACCGACCGTTTCCTTTCGAAAGAGATCAAGGCGAAGATTGCGCTGTTCTGCAACGTCGAAGAAGAAGCGGTGATTACGGCTAAGGACGTAGCGTCCATCTACGAAGTGCCGGTGTGCTTCGCGCATGAAGAAGTGGACACGCTGGTGCTGCGCCGTCTGAAACTCGAGGCGAAAGATCGCGATCTTTCGAAGTGGAACGACCTGGTGCACCGCGTGTACAACCCGAAAGATGTGGTCAGGATCGGCATTGTCGGAAAGTACGTGGAGTATGAGGACAGCTATAAGTCGCTGAAAGAGGCGCTGGTGCACGGCGCGCTGGCGCACAACCTGAAGCTGGAAGTGAACTGGATCGAAGCCGAGGGCCTGGAGACTGCCGACAAGAGTTATGAAGCGCAGTTGGAGGAATACGACGGATTGCTGGTGCCCGGCGGATTCGGCAAGCGGGGCATCGAAGGCATGTTGAAGGCGATCCAGTACGCGCGCGAAAAGCATGTGCCTTACTTCGGAATCTGCCTGGGAATGCAGACGGCTTGCATTGAATATGCGCGCAACGTCTGCGGATTGGCGGATGCCAACTCGAGTGAGTTCGATCCGGCGACTCCGCATCGCGTGATCTACAAGCTGCGCGAGTTGCGGGGCGTGGAAGAACTGGGCGGCACCATGCGGCTGGGCGCGTGGCCGTGCAAGATCGAGCCGGGAACGCTGGCGTACAAAGTGTATGGCCAGACCGAGATCAGCGAACGGCACCGGCATCGTTACGAGTTCAATCGCGAGTATGAAGAGACCATGGTGGCCGGCGGGCTGCGCATTTCGGGCTCGACTCCGGACGGCACTTACGTGGAGATGGTCGAGATTCCGGGTCATCCGTTTTTCATCGGATGCCAGTTTCATCCGGAATTCAAATCGAAGCCGCTGGAGCCGCATCCGCTGTTTAAGGCGTTCGTAGGCGCTTCGTACGAACACGGGCAGAACAAGAAAGCAGCAGAAAGAAGCGGCCGAGGTGGAGATGTTCCTGCGGCCGGAAAAAGTGGGACGGAGGTAGATCGGGTGATCTGACCATCGGGCCATCGGGTGATCGAACAGCGCGTTTCGATGACCCGATGACCCGATCACCCGATGACCCGATGACCTTGTCTTTCCAAATCGATAACGTTCGCGTCGGCTCTGGCGATCTGTTCCTGATTGCCGGGCCGTGTGTGATTGAGAGTGAAGAGCACGCCCTGCGCATGGCGGAGATCATCAAAGGCGTGGCGCGTTCGCTGAATTTTCCGTTCATCTTCAAAGCGTCGTACGACAAGGCGAACCGAACTTCGATCCGCAGCTATCGCGGGCCGGGGGTGAAGGAAGGCTTGCGCATTCTGAAGAAGGTGAAAGATGAAGTGCACATTCCGGTGCTGACCGATGTGCATCAGGCGGCCGACGTGGCTGCCGTTGCCGAGGTGGTGGATGTGCTGCAGATTCCGGCATTCCTTTGCCGGCAGACCGATCTGATTGTGGCGGCGGCGCTGAGCGGGCGTCCAGTGAACATCAAAAAGGGGCAGTTCGTTTCGCCCTGGGACATGAAGCACGCGGTCGCCAAGTGCCGCGATGCGGGGAATAGCCAGGTGTTTGTGACCGAGCGTGGATCGAGTTTCGGCTACAACAATCTGGTCGTGGACATGCGCTCGCTGGCCATCATGCGCAAGTTCGCGCCGGTGGTGTTTGACGCGACGCACTCGGTGCAGTTGCCATCGGCTTCGCAGGGCGATGACGATCAGCCCGCGGTGAGCGGAGGCCAACCGGAGTTTATCCCGGTGCTTGGCGCGCGCGGCGGTGGCGGCGGGCGTGGACGGCGTGTTTATGGAGGTCCACGACAATCCGAAGGAAGCGAAAAGCGACGGCGCCAACGCGCTCGACTCACGAAACCTGCGCGGCGTGCTGAAAGAATTGCAGGCGGTGAAGAAGGCGCTGGAGACGGCGCACAGCACGCCGTAGCGTCATCCACGTCATTTCTGAATCTGCTACCATTCCCGCTTCATCTGAAACCTCATCGCTTATGCACTGGTGGGCATCGATCTTCGGCATTGTTCTTATCTTCGTCATCCTCATGGATGCGTTTGAGACCGTGGTTTTGCCGCGGCGCATCAAACGGAGTTTTCGCATCACCGGTTGGTTCTACCGGAATAGCTGGGGCCTCTGGACCAGAATTGGGCGGCACATCAAGTCCACGAACCGGCGCGAGGGATTCCTGGCTTATTTTGGGCCGCTGTCGCTGATCCCGCTGATGGGCTTCTGGGCGCTCGGCCTGATTCTTGGATTTGCCTGCGTGCAGTACGGACTGGGCGAACATCTGACGCTGGCGAATGAAAAAATCACGTTTTGGAAAGTGCTCTACCTGAGCGGCGAAACTTTCTTCACGCTGGGCTACGGGGATATCACGCCCAACAACGCCGCCGCCCGCGCCCTCGCCGTGATGGAAGCGGGCATGGGCTTCGCGTTCCTCGGAGTCGTGATCGGATATCTGCCGGTTGTCTACAATTCCTTTGCCGCGCGCGAGATTGAAATTTCGCTGCTCGATGCGCGCGCCGGATCGCCGCCCAGCGCCGCCGAGTTTCTGGGCCGGTTGGGCTGCTGTCCCGATCAAACCGTGCTCGACGAAATTTTTCGCGACTGGGAACGCTGGTGCGCCGACCTGCTGTCGAGTCACATTTCCTATCCCGTGCTGGTTTACTTCCGGTCGCAGCATAGCAATCAGTCCTGGTTGGGCGCGGTGACGGTTATGCTTGATGTCACGTCGCTGGTCATGACCGGAGTGGATGGCATTCACCCGGACCAGGCGAAGCTCACGTTCGCCATGGCGCGGCACGCCGTGGTCGATCTCGCCCAGGCTGGTGAATGCGGAGTACAGTCCCCATGATGACGACCGGCTCACGGCAGAGGATCGAACCCGGCTGCGGACGGAACTGGCATGGCGTGGCGTAACGCTGAACGACAAGGCGGGCGCGGCGGAGCGGTTGGCGGAGCTTCGGGCTGTCTACGAACCTTATCTGCACGCGCTCAGCCGCCGGCTTCTGATGACGCTGCCGCCGTGGATGCACAAGAATCGGATGAAAGATAACTGGCAGGGCGGCCCGTGGGACCGCGCCATCCAGGCGCGAGCGCTGGAACACCCGGGCCACGCAGCGGACGATCACTTCTGATCGGGCGAGCTGGCCAGCGGGCGATCGGGCCATCGCTCGCTACTTCCGCTGGATGGACTCTAAATACTTGACTATATTTTCCAGCCGCACATTGCCCAAGTCCCGATCAAACTCGATCTCGTGGAAAATCGGTCCCCAGATTGGCATCTCCCTGGAACCGTGTGCGGGGATGATATCGTCGGCGCCAAACATGATGGTGGTGCGCACATGAATGGCAGGAAAAGCGCCGCCATTGCGCTGCGAAAGTCTGGTCAGGTCGGGAAGTTCCCGCTTCAGCGCCTTGGACACCGGGCCATTGCCTTGCCCATCGAGTCCGTGGCAAGCCGCGCAGGAATTTCGAAAGATGCTGGCCCCTTCCACCGGACGGACTGGCGGCTCTTGTTTCCTGGTTTGTGCGGACGCGGAGATGAGCACTGAAACCAGTAAGAGCACTGGCATCGGCATTCGTGGCTGCACGGTGGCCTCCGACGAAGAAGTGCTTGGGTAGAATGCGACTCGATCATACACCCCGCCGCTTCGGTGCGATGGCCGGTGAGGGGAGTGGCAGACCGGTGTGTTGTTGTGCTGATCGGGCGATCGGGTGATCGGAAGTTCGGGCGAGGATAGATGGCCCGATGGCCCGATCACCCGATGGCCCGATGGTCCGATCACCCGATGCTCCGCTCCTTCTGCTACCATTTCTCCTTCATGAAACACGTGGGCGAAAATGTGGTGCGCATTGAGGCGGAGGCGTTGCGGGCGCTGGCGGACCGGCTGGCGGGGCCGATGGCTGCGGACTTCAACCGGGCGCTCGAACTGATGTTTGGCTGCCGCGGCCGGGTGGTCGTGACCGGAATGGGAAAGAGTGGGCTGATCGCTCGCAAGATCGCGGCTACATTAAGTTCGACCGGATCGCCGGCGCTCTACCTGCATCCGGTGGAGGCGCTGCATGGCGATCTGGGGATGATCGTGCGCGGCGATGTCGTGCTGGCGCTTTCGGCCAGCGGCGAGACGGAAGAAATTCTGCAGTTGGTGGCGACGATCAAGCGGCTGCAGGTGCCGCTCATCAGCATGACTTGCGACGACATGGCAGAAAACCTAGCGGGCGGGGGCGCCCGCTCCACACTGGCTTCCACTCTGGCATCTTCTGCCGACGTTGCGCTGGATTGTTCGATTTCTCAGGAAGCTTGCTCGCTGGGGCTTGCTCCTACCGCTTCCACCACCACCATGCTTGCACTGGGCGATGCTTTGGCGGTGGCGCTTTCGGAAAAACGCGGATTCAAGGAAGAAGACTTTGCCAACCTGCATCCCGGTGGAAAGCTGGGCAAACGTCTGGCGCGGGTCGAATCGCTGATGCACTCGGGGGACGCGGTTCCGCGGGTGACGGCGCGAGACGAAGATGCCGGACGTGATCTACGAAATGTCGCGCAAGAAGCTGGGAATGACGGCGGTGGTCGAGGGCGATCGGTTGCTGGGGGTGATCAGCGACGGCGATCTGCGGCGGTTGCTGGAGCAGCGCGGCAAAGATGCGCTCGACCTGACGGCCGAGGATTGCGATGACGCGGACTCCGAAGACCATCGGACCGCAGGAGTTCGCCGCCACGGCGCTGGCGCGTATGGAAGAGATGAAGATTACTTCGCTCGTCGTGGTGGATGGGGAGCGGCAGTTGCTGGGGATCGTGCACCTGCACGATCTTTGGGGCACGGAGATGGTGTAGCGATGTCGGACTCCCACACATCGCAAAATGCGCGATGAGTGGGGCACCCGCCCGTCTCTGCGGGCGGCTGGTTCTAGCGCGAGACCTTCACCTTGGGCGCGTGATAGGCATCGGGGAAGGTGAAGGTGACCCGCGCTCCTTCTCGCACGTTGCTTACCAGCGCGGGACGGAAGCAGGCAATGCAGGTGCCAGCGGCGTGACGAACGCTGGGGTAAACAATTCCCGCCGAGCCTTGATCGAGCAAGCGGCGCGCGAGTTGCTGGGATGCGCGATAGCTGTCGGGCTGCAGGTATTTCTTGTAAGCGGGGTTATCGCGAAGATCTTGGTTACGAAGATCGTGGAACTCGGCGCGAAAGTCGGCGAGGTACTCGCGGTAGGCGACGGTCTCTTCTTCCTGCCAGTTCACTTCGCGCAATCCCTCGCCATAATGGAAGGCGACCTCGGCTTGTGCGGTCTGCAGGGAGAAGCCGGCATACCAGGCGCCCCGGTCGGCTCCGTTGAAGCGGCTGCCCTCGGGCCGCGCGTGCGTGAAAGCGGCGTTCACGATGTGATAGTGGGGCACGGCGAAAACCAATTCGTGCACCGTGATTCCAGGGAGCAGGTTGGCCTCGCCCTCCAGCCGCGCGTTGGTGGCGTCGTCGAGCTGGAACAGGTGCTCCATTTGCGCCGGTGGAAGTCCGAGCCGCGACAACACGCTCTCGCCCTCCTCATAGAAGCGATGGGGGATGAGGCGGTGCGTATCGTCCTCGGAGATGGGCGTGGTTTTGGGAAGCACGTTCCTGGGCGACACTAGAGGCCGCCGCGGCGTGCGTCCAGCAATTGGCGAACGCGCAGCATCGAGGGCATTCCGCCCTTCAACATGCAGGCCAGCGGCGTTTGACCGCCGAACACGGGATTTGCGTTCGGCAGCTGGACCCAGGCATCGGCCAGCTTCGTGCCATAGAGGATATTGAGGGCCTTAAAGATGCCCACGAGCAGGGATATGCGCGTGAGCTTGTCTTGATCCAGAGTCTTGGCGTCCGCGGTTTTGCCGGCGCTGCGTTTGAGCTGATAGAACGAGCCGTTGGAGATGCCGCCGATCAAGCCCCGCGCGTCCTCGTCGCGCAGCTTCCAATGAGATGCCAGGCGGAAAAATGCGCGGATGGCGACCGGGCTGAGCTTCTCCTGGACGGCCCGGCTGGAGAGGTCGGCGGGCTGATCCCAGGCTGCCCCGTGAAGGTGGACCACGGCGGACGTACCGAGGGCAATGTCTCCAAACATGACAATATTATGCTACATAGTTGGAGTCAGGTCAAGGGTGTCCCTACGTATTCGTGGCAGAAGTTAGTGGCAGAAGCGCTGTAGTTTGGGCGGAGGCGGAGTGGGGAACTCGTCAAACTCTCCGGTCCATCCGGAGCATCCGCGAGCCGTGACGGCGCGGATCACGACCTGTTCCAGATCGCGAGCTTTCGCTTTCGCTTGCTCCATCTGATTCGTCGTGAGATCGCCACCGTTGTTGAGTTCACCGAGGTCGGCGCCGGCGGCGGCATAACCGGCGTCGGCTGCAATGGTGTACCAGACGTAGGCAGTGAAGCGGTCCTGCGGAATGCCACGCCCATCCTTTAGCGCTTTGGCGTAAAAGTATTGCGCCTGGGGAAGGCCCTGATCGGCGGCAATCTTATAGAGCGCCGGAGCCTTGGTGTAATCTCGATCCGCCATCAGACGGCCCAGGTAGTAGGCGCCATAAGCGTTGTTCTGGGCGGCGGCGATCTTGAGCCATTTCTGGGCCGCGTCGAGATCGCGCGGCACGCCGTTGCCGAGGAAGTAGTGCCGTCCGGCGAGCCAACCCGCCAGCGGGTCGCCTTGTTGAGCGGCCTTGCGATACAGGTTGACGGCTCGACCCGGGTCCGCCGCTACAAAGGTTCCGGTCTCATAATAGTAAGCCAGAGCGATCTGGGCTGGTCCGTAGCCGAGGTCGGCGGAGCGCCGAAAATAATCGATCCCCAGCGAGTCATTTTGCGACGGTCCAATGCCCGTAATGGCGTCCATCCCACGCTCGTAAAGAGCGTCTGGAGAACTGCTCTGCGCCAAGGCGATCGTGCACCACAGCGCGAGAATTGAAGTCAGAATGGTTCGACGCATGGGCGAATTTCCGTGCCAGGTATTGAAACAAGTATAGGAAATACGTGGGGTCAGTGTAGAGTTACGAAAGTTTTACGGGACGGCACCGCCGCGTGGTGTTGAGGGCGGAGGCAGAGGAAGTGGCCGCGCTGACCGCGGCCATCGCTGTCGCTTCAACGTGGCTGGTAAACGCGGCCGCGCGGCGCTTACGGAACGACTGATGTCGTGCGCCTTCCCAAAACCGCGCGGATCAGTTTCCCTAGGCGTAGCGCTCGCGCATGAAATCACCGATCGCCGCAGTACGCGGCGGTCAGCGTTTTTTCTTCGGGCAGGAAAACGATGCGGAAATGTTTCGTCCCTGGACGCTGGCCGAAACCGGAGCCGTGCACGACCGTCACATACTTCTGACGAATCAGTTCGGTGACGAAGACGTCGTCGTCTTCCGGGATGTCGATGCTGGGATAGGCGTAGAAAGCTCCGCGCGGCGCCACACAACTTACGCGTGGAGTTTCGGCGCACCACTTCATGGTCAGATCGCGGCGGCTGCGCAGCTTGCGCTTGACTTCGACGAGATGATCCTGCGGGCCTTCGAGCGCAGCCTTGATGGCGTACTGCTCGGGATGGTTGGCGCAGAGGCGCGCCCGCAACAGCTTGTTCACGCCTTCGAGATAGGGTTTGATGGCGGAAGCTTCGCCGCTGGCAATGCCCCATCCGATGCGCCATCCGGGGGCGAGATAATTCTTGGACAGTCCGCCGAACGTAATGACCGGCACATCGGGCGCGACCGCGGCCATGGCATCGTGCGGATCGTCGTCCATAATCAGCTTGTCGTAAATCTCATCGGCAAAAACGATCAGGTTGTGGCGGCGCGCCAGTTCGGCAATCTGCTCGAGCATCTTGCGCGTATAGACCGAGCCGGTCGGATTGTTGGGATTGATCAACACAATGCCGCGCGTCCGCGGCGTGATCTTTTTCGTGATGTCGTCGAGATCAGGCTGCCAGCCGTCTTCTTCGTTCAGGTAATAAGTATTCAGTTCAATTTCGAGCTTCGCCAGAACCGCGGAATAGAGCGGATAGTCGGGGCAGGGGGTCAGCAGGTTGTCGCCCGGATTGAGCAGCGCGGTCAGGCAGATGTCCACCGTCTCGCTGACGCCCGAGGTGACGAAGACATCCTGAATGGTGGTGATGCCCTTGCGCGCCGCCTCGCCGCGAATCGCGTCGAGCGCCGGCTGGATGCCGGATGAAGGAGAATATCCATTCTTGCCGTCGCGCATGGCCTGATAGACGGCTTCAATCATGTGGGCGGGCGTCTGGAAGTCAAAGTTGAGCGGGTCGCCGATGTTGAGCGGCAGAATTTTGTGTCCTTCCCGGGCGACCTCGTCGGCGATGCAGGCCAGGTCACGAATAGCGTAGCGGACGTTTTCCAAACGGGAGGCAGGGATAATTTCGCGGAGTTGAGTAACGGGCATAAAGGAATTCTAACCGCAAAGGCGCGGAGGGCGCAGAGAAAATCCCGGTAAGCCGGTGTGAATCTTCACCTGCCGGGAATGAGTTTTAGTTCAGTGAGGTGAAATTGACCGAACAACAGAAATCCGGAGCGCGGCATCCCTCCCCCGCGCTCCGGCACCGTCAGCCAGGAGACCAGCTACGGTGAACTTGTTCTTTCTTGCGGGGAGCCCGCCACAAAGTCTCCTGGTGCTTAGGCTCCCGAAAAACTCAAGAAGGGCGAGTCCGCGCAAGGCTCGCTCGCCCTCCCGAGATGTGTGCCGTTTTACGGCGTCAGTTTGATCACTGTGCCATTGGTGGTAGCGCCGCCCTCTTCTGTTGTGGTGTAGAGGTTGCCCTGCTTGTCGAACACCACGCCCCCCATCGGGTCGTCGCCATCGGGTTGGTTGGTGAAGCTATGGAGAATCGTGAAGGTACCGTCCGGGGCTAGCTTGTAGATGGTGCCGCCGCCGACAATGCCGCCGCCCATAGTTGTGCCGTAGATATTGCCCTCTTTGTCGAAGACCAACGCCCCGTCCAACGGTGAGGCTCCATCCGACACCCCGCCGTAAAAGTTATGAAGAATGGTTTTTTGGCCTGTCTTCGGGTTGAACTCGTACACGGTGCCGTATCCGCCAGAGCCACCATTCTCGGTGGTGCCATAGAGATTGCCCTTCTTATCCAATACAGGGGGATTCCAGGGATAGAGTCCGTCGTTTCCTCCCATGAAGTTGTAAAGTATGCTGTAGTTTCCGGCGGCTGTGATTTCGTACAGAGTGCCGTAAGTATAGGCGCCGCCGACCTGGGTTGTGCCGTAGAGATTGCCCTTTTTGTCCAGCGTCACGCCGGCCCAGGGTACGCAACCGTCATTGCTGCAGTTGAAGTTGTGGAGCACGGTTTCCGTGCCGTCCGGCGCCAGCTTGAACACCGTACCGTTGCCAGGGTTTCCGCCTCCTGTGGTCGTTCCGTAAAGATTGCCCTGCGAGTCGAAGACGGGAGTGACGGCGCCGGGTGCGGCACCGTCGGTGGTGTTAAAGACGAAGAGGATTTTCTCGACGTACTTCTTACCACTCTTGGTGATCTTGAAAATCGTTCCGGGTCCGCCCAAGGGTCCGGTTGGGCCGTTAACAGTAGTGCCATAGAAGCTGCCCTTGTAGTAAGTCAGTCCTCCCATGGGACGCCACGCGTCATACGGCTCGCCTTGGAACGTGTACAGGATTGTCTCTTTGCCTGTCGTTGTGCTGACTGCCCACACGATGCCACAGCCGGCGGAACCGCCCTGCGAAGCTGTGCCGTAGAGCGTTGTGCCCTTCAGAATCGGGCCGGATTGTGGATAAGCGCCGTCCGGGCCGCTGCTCGGAGTGCCCTGGAAGGAATAAAGCACAGTTTCGGTTTGCGCCTGGACCGGGATCGCGATTCCGGCCAATAGAATTACTACGGCGAGCATGGTAAGCGCGATTGCGGCCACGCCCGAATGCTTCACTTGCCGATAGATTGAATTCATACAAAGTCTCCTGCTGTTGCTGAGATGATCGGTTGCGTCTTTCATGTTCAAAGCAAGCAAGAAGGGCGAGTCCGTGCAATGGCTCGCTCGCCCTTCCCGCGAGCCCGAGTTACGGCGTGATTTTGATTACTGTGCCGCCGCCGTATTCGCCGGCGGTGTTGCCGCCATAGCCGGCCGTGGTGTAGACGTTGCCCTTCGGGTCGAGTGCCACGCCGCCAAAGGGCGCCGATCCGTCTGGTACGTCGTCGAACGAGTAGAGGATCGTCATGGTGCCGTTCGCCGCTAGCTTGTAGACCGTGCCCACGTTCGTAGCCCCCCCTGGGTTCTCACCTCCGTTCTGCGTTGTGCCGTAGAGGTTGCCCGATTTGTCGAAGACCAGCGCCCCATACAAGGGGTACTGCCCGTCCGGCACGCCCGAGAAGGTGTAAAGGACTGTTTCTTTGCCGGCCTTCTTGCCCTTCGCCAGGGTGTACTTGTAGATCACGCCGCAGCCCCAAGTGCAGCCAGCGCCGCCCGACTGCGTGGTGCCATAAAGACTGCCACCCTTGTACACGGGAGGACTTTGGGGAGTCCATCCGTCTGCCCCGCCCGTGAAGTTGTAGAGGATGCTGTACGCGCCGGCAGCCGTGATTTCGTAAAGGACGCCATTTCCGTACGTTCCGCCGGTTGGGGTGGTGCCGTAGAGGTTGCCCTTCGTGTCCAAGGTGACGCCGGAGTAAGGGGCGTAACCGTCTCCCGAGTAGTAGTCGAAGCTGTGGAGCGTGGTCAACGTACCGTCCGGCGCCAGCTTAAACACCGTGCCTTGCTTCTGATAGCCGCCGCCCCCATAGGTGGTGCCGTAGAGGTTGCCCAGTTTGTCGAGAACCGGGGTGACATAGTAGGGGTAGCCCCCGTCATCGCCCAGGGAGAAACTATGGAGAACGGTTTCGACGTAGCTCTTCTTGCTCTTCGTGAGCTTGTAAACCGTTCCGCAATTGCAGATAGCACCGCCATACAGGGTCGTGCCGTACAGGTTGCCGTGCGCGTCAGAAGCGAGTCCCCCTAATGGCTTTGACCCGTCGCCGTTCTGGTCGGGGGCGTATGCGAAGGTGTGCAGAATCGTCTCTTTGCCGGTCGTGGTGCTGATCGCGTACACGATGCCGTAGGCATATCCATTCGCCTCGCCGCCGTTCGCGGCGGTGCCGTAGAGAGTGGTGCCCTTTAAGATCGGGCCCGCAGTCGGCATAGAGCCGTCCGGGGTGTTGGTGAACTGGTAGAGAAGAGTTTCGGTTTGTGCCTGCGCGGGAATCGCGAAAGCGGCGAATATCACCACAGCGGCGAACATGGTAAGCGCGATTGCGGCCATGCCCGCATGCTTCACTTGCCGATTGATTGAGTTCATATTAGGGTCTCCTGGGAATCAAAACTGCGGTAGACGTGTTTCTTCTTGCGGGAAGCCCGCCAGAAAGTTTCCCGATGCTTAAGCTCCCGAAGAACTGAGGAAGGGCGAGTCCGCGCCATGGCTCGCTCGCCCTTCGCAGATGCAAGCCGAGTTACGGCGTGATTTTGATCACCGTGCCGCCGCCGTATTCGCCGCCGTTATTACCGCCATAAGCACCGGTGGTGTAGACGTTTCCCTTCGTGTCGAGGGCCACGCCGCCAAAGGGCGTACTTCCGTCTGGTACGTCGTCGAAGTTGTAGAGGGTAGTGAGGGTGCCGTCCGGAGCCAGTTTGTACACGTTGCCCAGGTTCGTAGGGCCGCCATCCGACGTTGTGCCGTAGATGTTGCCCAGTTTGTCGAAGACCAACGCCCCGTACATGGGGTACAACCCATCGGTGCCGTTGAAGGTGTGAAGGACGGTTTCTTGGCCGGCCTTTTTGCCCTTCGCCAGGGTGTACTCGAAGATCACGCCGCAGCCCCAGGTGCAGCCCGCGCCGCCTGACTGCGCAGTGCCATAGAGCTTGCCCGCCTTGTACACGAGAGCGCTCCGGGGTGTGCCTCCGTCGGCCCCACCCGTGAAGTTGTAAAGGATGCTGTACTGGCCGGCAGCCGTGATTTCGTACAGGACGCCGTAGCCGTAGGCGCCACCCCCTGGGGCCGCGCCATAGATGTTGCCCTTCGTGTCCAAGGCCACGCCGGAGTCGGGATCGTAGCCATCGCCACCGGCTTGGTAGAAGCTGTGGAGCGTGGTCAACGTGCCGTCCGGCGCCAGCTTAAACACGTTGCCGTTGCCATAATAGCCGCCCAGTGATGTGCCGTAGAGGTTGCCCGCCTTGTCGAAAACCGGAGTGACATACTCTGGGTAGGCCCCGTCGAGCCCCCCGGAGAAGGCATAAAGAACGGTTTCGACATACTGCTTGCCGCTCTTAGAGATCTCGTAAATGGTTCCGTACCCCTCGCCGTCGTATAAACCACCGCCGTGGGTTGTGCCGTAGAGATTGCCTTTGTAAACAGCCAGTCCCCCCAGTGGTTCTGTCCCGTCATAGGGTGGTTGGGTGTTGGCAGTGAATGTGTGCAGAATCGTCTCTTTGCCGGTCGTCGTGTTGACCGCGTACACGATGCCGTAGCCGGTGCTGCCGGAGCCGGAAACGCCGCCGCCTTCATAGGTCGTGCCATAGAGAGTGGTGCCCTTCAAGACCGGGCCCGCAGAGGGGTTGGCTCCGTCCGGGCTGCCGGTGAATTGGTGGAGCAGAGTTTCGGTTTGCGCCTGCGCCGGAATCGAGATTCCGGCCAATATCACTGCAGCGGCGAGCATGGTGAGCGCGATTGCGGCCATGCCCGAATGCTTCACTTGCCGATTGATTGAATTCATTATGATGTCTCCTGGGAATGACACTGCCTACGGTCTTTCTTCGAGGGATACTGTCGTACGTATCCGTGCGGAGTGTGATCCTGAAGGCGTGCGGCGGTCAATGGTTTGGAGGTAACGCGTGTGCGACGCGTATGCAACGCGATAACATCCGTGCCTGCATAGTGTTAGGGACGGTCGTTGTCCGGCTGCGGAACTGGTGAGAATGGCCCGAAAGTGCTAGTTCGAAGAGATTCGTCCGGGTGCTAAAATATGTGTCTCCCCCGCAAGCGCGCCGTACTATGCGCTCTCTATACGTGTCTCCGGCGGTTGTTCGCTTTGGTGTGTTCGAGGCCGACCTTCGTGCCCGCGAACTGCGCCGGGGCGGTGTCAGGGTCCGCATCCAGGACCTGCCGTTTCGCGCCCTGGCGGTTCTGCTGAGCCGCCCCAACGATGTGGTTACCCGCGAAGAATTACGCCAGGCACTTTGGCCGGGCGACGTCTTTGTAGATTTCGACCGCGGCATCAGCACCGCCATCAAGCGCCTGCGCGACGCGTTAGGCGATGCCGCCGACAACCCCGTCTTCATTGAGACCATTGAACGCCGCGGCTACCGCTGGATCGGCCCCGTGCAAAGCGCGGAGCTTTCGGCGGAACCCGGGACGCAGTCCAACGGAGTGTCCGGCGGACAGGCGGTTGCACTGTCTCCACCCCGCGCCTCGCCGCGCTGGAAATTCATCTTCGCGCTGCCGGTTTTGGCTCTGCTGTTTGCGGCGTGGATTTTCCGGCCCAGCTATCGCTCGGCGAAAGCGGAATCGAAAACGCAACCAACCTCTTCTTCTTCGTTGTCCAGCGCAAGCTTGCCGCATCACGCCGCCAACCGCGAAGCCGAGGAGTTCTACCTCAAGGGCCGTTACTACTGGGAGAAGCGAACTCCCGGCAGCCTGAACAAAGCGGTGGATTCGTTCATGCAAGCCATCGTCCACGATCCGGGCTACGCGCCTGCCTATGTCGGACTCGCGGATTGCTACAACCTGTTGCGCGAATATACCGTGATGCCCGCCTCGGAGGCCTACCCACGCGCGCTGGCCGCCGCGAAAAAAGCGGTCGAACTCGACCCCCAGTCCTCCGAGGCGCACGCCTCTTTAGCCTTTGTCTCCTACTTCGGGATGTGGGACGCGGCCACGGCCGATCGGGAATTCCGGCGAGCGATTGAACTGAATCCCTCGAACGCCATCGCCCATCACTGGTACGCGACTTACCTGCAGTGCCTCCGCCGTTCCCCCGAATCGTTGGCGGAGATCGAGCGCGCCCAAGCGCTGGAACCCGCTTCCAAGTCCGTCCTGGCCGATAAGGGTAATATTCTTTTCAACGCTGGCCGGCAGCAGGACGCCATTGCACTGCTCAAGCAGATGGAAGAGAACGAGCCCGACTTTATTTCTCCCCACCGCTACCTGAGGGAAATCTACCTGCTGACGGCGGACTATCCCCATTACCTGGTCGAAGCCAGAAGCGAAGCGGTTCTGATGCACGACAGCTCAGCTCTCGCCGTCGTGGAAGCAACCGAAAAAGGTTTCGCCGCCAGGGGCGGAAAAGGTCTGCTTGAGGCCCTTCTTCAGCAACAAACCAAGCTCTATGAGGGCGGCCTCTTGTCGCCGTACTTCCTGGCGGAGACGTGCTCGCTGCAGGGGAACAAGCAAGAAGCTCTGCGCTACCTGCGGACCGCCTATGACCGGCACTCCGACGCTTTGTTCGCAATCGAAATCGATCATGCTTTTGACAACCTCCACAACGAGCCCGCTTTCCGGCAGTTACTCGCCGAAGCTGGCCTGCCGCCTCTTTCGCAAGAGATCTCCCGTTAATTCCCATCGGTGACGATCAACTCGGAAGCAACTTGGAACGCGAACCGGCCTTCATCGTGAAGGAGTGAACCCCAACCTGAGTTGGGATGTCCGGTGGTCTGGGGCGCTGCTTTTGCGTAGTCACTTTCGTAACCCTTTCGACCCCTGACCCAAGTTTAATACCCATCCCAGCGGGGATATGATGGTCATAGTGCGAGAGATATCGAGTATTCGCAGAATTTTGCGATGAGGTTGGCACGGGCTCGTGTCGAATAAAAACAGGCCGGGACTCTACGTTGCGTGGAAGACAGTGACGTACCGCAGCGTGCTCATGGCGCTGCTGGGTGTGGCGCTGATCTTCGGCGCCGTCATGCACGTGGCGTTCCCGAAATTCACCGACTCGACGGTGAAGGCGGCGGGGCAGCTTTCCACGGGCTTGCTGGAAAAAGTTGCGGGACTGGCGCCTCCGCTGAAGGGGCCGTCGGCCGCGGTTTCGCAGCAGGCGCACTTCACCGTGCTCGATGGCACGATCCGGGTAAGGAAAGGCAACGGCAACAGTTGGATCAACGCCGACTACAACGTGCCGCTGGAAAAGGGCGATGTGGTGCAGACCGGCGCCGAAGGCATGGCCAAGATTGTTTTCAACGACGGCACCAACTACACCGTGAAACAGGATTCGCTGATCGTGATCGAAGAGAACTCGGCCAACGATCAGCAACAAACCAACGTATCGGTGGCGGTCACGACCGGCACGGTGGACCTGACCACTGCGACCTATGTTCAGGGTTCGAAGTCGCAGGTGATTGTGGCCGGCGCGAAGGCTTCGCTCGCTCCCGATTCGGCGGCCATGGTGCACAATAATCCCAAGGACGATCAGCATGAAATCCTGGTGAAGAAAGGCAGCGGCGAAGTCGAGCGCAACGGAGAAGTGGCTCGCCTGGCGCCTTGGGAGAAGGTGAGTTTCCAGAGCGCATCGAAGACCATGGAGCGGGCCACGGAAATCGGTCCGCCCGTGCCCATTACCCCGGGCAACATGATGCCGGTTTTCATCAACGCCGGGGAGAAGTCGAAGGAAGTGGAGTTTGCCTGGACGCCGATGGCGAACGCCACCGGATACCGGCTGCGGATTTCGCACAATCCGTATTTTTCGTCGTTGTTGCTGGACAAGAAAGTCGAAGCGGCGAGTGTGGTGGTGACCGGTCTGCCGGTGGGCGCTTATTATTGGTCCATCCAGTCTTACGATGCGGCGGGCAAGGAATCGGTGGAAAGCGAAAAGAACCGCTTTACCATCATTGTCAAGGCGAAGGAAAAAATCGACCTGGCGCTCGAAATCGATCCTCTGATCCAGCACGGGCACGTGATCGAAGTGACGGGCAAGACCGAGGCGGGAGCGCGCGTCATGGTGAACGGCAAGGAAGTGCCGATCGTCGGCGACGATGGCTCGTTCCACTATTTCACGCCGCCCTTGCCGAACGGGGAAAACCTGGTCACGGTCACGGCGCAGAATTCCAAAGGCGGGGTGAATACCCACCAGGAGAAAGTGGTGATTCAGTAAAGGATTCAAGGTTTGGAATGAGGTTCGGAATGAGGTTCGGAATGGGGTTCGGAACAACTGGTGCCCAGATGGCCACCAGTTCTCTGAACATCGAAGTAGAATAGAAGAAACGTAGAACAATAGAAGAAGCTAGGGTAGAGCGACTCACACGGAAACTAAGGAAGGCCCAGGTTCCGGGGGTGAGACGAATTCCCGAGAGAGAGAAGTATTGCCATGTCAAACAACGGGTTTCATAACGGCTCATCGCGTTCGCACAATCTGCGTTCGCTCTTCAGCATGTTTTCGAGCGACCTCGCCATCGATCTCGGGACAGCCAACACGCTGGTCTACGCGCGCGGCAAGGGCATCGTTGTCAACGAGCCCTCCATCGTCGCGCTGAACAAAAACACCGGCGAAGTGGAGGCGGTGGGCAAAGAAGCCAAGGAAATGCTGGGCCGCACGCCCGGCAACATCGTGGCCATCAAGCCGATGAAAGACGGCGTCATCGCCGACTTCAAGGTCACCGAGAAGATGTTGAACTACTTCATCCAGAAGGCGCACAACCGCAAGATGCTGGTGCATCCGCGGATCGTGATTGGCGTGCCTTCGGAAATCACGCAGGTGGAAAAGCGCGCGGTCATGGATTCCGCCTATCGCGCCAAGGCCAGCGAAGTGCATCTGGTGGAGCAGGCGATGGTGGCGGCCATTGGCGCGGGGTTGCCGATCACCGAGCCCAGCGGCAACATGGTCGTCGATATCGGCGGCGGCACCACCGACATCGCGGTGATTTCGCTCAGCGGCATTGTTTATTCGCGTTCCGTGCGCATGGCCGGCAACCAGATGGACGAGGCCATCATGAATTATCTGAAGCGGAAATATAACCTGCTGGTGGGCGAGCGCACCGCCGAGCAGATCAAGATGGAAATCGGCTCGGCCTATCCGCTCGACAAGCCGCTGACCATGGAAATCAAAGGCCGCAACCTGATCGAAGGCGTGCCGAAAACCATCACGGTGGACGACAGCGAAATCCGCGAATCGCTGAGTGAATGCGTTTCGACCATCATGAATGCGATCCGCGTCGCGCTCGAACGCACGCCGCCGGAACTTTCCGCCGACATCAGCGACCGCGGCATCGTGCTGACCGGCGGAGGCGCGCTGATCAAGAACCTCGACAAGCGCATCCGCGAGGAAACGGGATTGCCGGTCTCGATCGCCGACGATCCGCTGTGCAGCGTGGTGCTGGGCACCGGCAAGATGCTCTCGCGACTTCAAGCTGCTGCGCAAGATTTCGATCGAGTAGAGAGAAGCAGTTGTCAGTGGCCGGTTGCCAGTTGCCAGTCAAACCAAGAAATTGTCTCCGTTGTGAACCAGTGAGCGCGGGTAACTGATGACCGGCCACCGACAACCACCACAAACTGGCAACTGACCACTGGCAACTGATGTTATGGACGTTCTCGGACGCTACCGCAACCTGATCGTGCTGGTGGGAGTGTTATTCGCCCAGGTACTCGGCTTGGCCGTGCAGGTCAAGCGGACGACCGACAGCGAACCGACGCGCCTGATCCGCATCTGGGCGGTGGATACGGTCACTCCTCTGGAAAAGGCGCTGGTGTGGGCGCAAACTTCCACGAGCAACCTCTGGCACAGCTATTTCTACCTGCGCGGAGTGCGCGCCGAGAACCGCACCCTCAAGGCGCAGATCGAGCGCATGAGTCTGGAGCAGGTGCGGATGAGCCAGGACGCCGATCAGGCACGGCGTCTGCAGGCGTTGCTGGCCTTCAAGGAACAGTTTATTTCGCAGACGATGGCGGCGCAGGTCATTGGATCGAGCGGCAGCGAGTTGTCGCGCTCGGTCTACATCGACAAGGGTGAACGCGACGGCATCAAGCCCGACATGGCGGTCATCACCGCGGACGGCATCGTAGGCAAAGTGCTGCGCGTGTATGGTTCCACTTCGCTGGTGCTCTTGATCGACGACCAGACCAGCGGAGTGGGAGCGCTTCTCGACAAAACGCGGCTGCAAGGCATACTGCGCGGCACGCCGTCGGGCGAAGTGGTGTTGGAAAAAGTGATGAGCGACGAAACCGTGCCCGCCGGAGAAATGGTTCTTACCAGTGGCGGAGACGGCATTTTCCCCAAGGGACTGCTGGTGGGCAGGGTGACGAAGGTTTCGCCGGGCAGCGAGCTTTTTCTCAACATTCGGGTGCGTCCGGCGGCCGACCTCAGCAAGCTCGAAGAAGTGCTGGTGGTAACGAAGATTGATGAGCGGCAGGCCGAGCCCGACCAGACGGGCGCAGCGCGCGCCATCGATATCCTGGCCGAGCGGCTTCCGACCGTTCCTGCCAAGCCGGAAAATGCCGTCAAAGCCGATGCGCCGGGGACTGTTGCACCGGGGGTCGCCATGCCGGGGACTGCGGCGCCAACGAGTGCTGGTTCGAATGTCAAGCCCAAAGCCGTGTCCCCAGAAGCCTCCGCCGCAAGCGGAGCGCCCGCCGCGCGAAAAACGGCAAGCTCACTATCCACTTCCGAAGCTGGCTCCGGAACTTCATCCGGGACTTCTTCCGGAACTAAGGCAGCGGGAACCCCTGCCATGAAAGTTTCTCCCCAGCCTGTGAAGGCAACGGGCGAACCCAAGCCGCAACCCGCCGTGGAGGATAGTCCGCACTAACGTGGCCATCACTTACACATCGGGAGAGCAGGTTGAGGTTTACCGGTTCAGCATTCCGGCGACGGTTCTGATCCCGCTGGCTGCCGTTTTTCTCCAGGCGTTTCTGCCGCTGCGCTTTCGTTTTTTCTCGATCTTCGATCTTCCGCTGCTGGTCACCATCGGTTTCGCGACAGCGCGGCGCAGTCCGCTGGCGGGCCTGCTCACGGGCAGCTTCATCGGCATTTTGCAAGATTCGCTGACCCATCATCCCATCGGGCTCTACGGAATTGCGCTGACGGTGGTGGGATTCGGCGCCTCCTCGCTGGGGATCAAGCTGGACGTGGAACATTCCGGCGCTCGTTTCCTGCTTACGATTTTCTTCTACGTGGTGCACGAGGTTGTCTACTTCATGATTGCGCGCGGCCTGGTGGGGTTGCACATGGAGTGGAGTTGGCCGCACGAATTGCTGTCGGGCGTGGCGAATGCCCTGCTGGGCGTTCTGATATTCATGCTGCTCGACCGCGTCAAGCAGAGGACGTAGCGTAGGGACAGCCGCCCTCGGCTGCCCAGGCGTGCGCCAGCTCGCGTTAGTTTTTGTTTGTCTCCATCCTTGCGCTCAAGAGCGTGGCGGGGCTTCGCCCCGCCGGACAGCCGAGGGCGGCTGTCCCTACGTGAATCTCGCGATCGCATCCGCCAGCGCTGCCGCGGCCAGCGTGGCGAAGAAATTCACCGCCTGATTGCTGATCCAGCCGCGGCGTTGCAGCGTAGCGCCAAGAATGCTGTCGATGAGCATTCCGGCGAATCCGGCGCCCACTGGAATCCAGAACTGTCCCCGAAGAATCATCCCGCCCACCGCTGCGACCGCCGCAATCGCCAGGCCGGCTGCCAGGCCTGCGATGCTACCGGGAATCGTGATGCCGCCGTCGGTTCCGGCTGGAACGCGTTCCCAGGTCGTGATCAATCGCGCGTCTGCTCTGCGATACTGCCCGATCTCGCTGGCTACGGTGTCCGTCGCGGCTTCGGCCAGAGCGGCCAACGCTGCGACCAACCAAACCCGATTTCCGGTGGCGCTGAAAGCAACCGAACCGGCGGCAGCCACTGCGAGATTGGCCAGGATTTGCCACGCATTTCGTCCTTCCCGGCGCTCGGCGAGCCCGAGTGCCAGCTTGCGGCTGTATCCCAGGCGCGTGGATACCCAGGTCATCAGGAACAGCGCTGCGAGCGTGGCGAAAGCGGTGGGGCCAGCGCCGGCAAAAAGCAGGAAACAGGCAAGACCGCCCGCCAGCGCCCCGGATCGATTGACGCCGCGCAGGGCGCGAGCCAGCACCGCGAAGCCCAGCGTCACGGCCGCGGCGATGGCCAGTCGCTCCGGCGATGACGCCCAGCCGTGTGCTAGATAAGGGGTCAGCATGAAAGCAGTTCTCAGTTATCAGTTGTCAATCGTCGGTAGAATCTCACGTCCTGACAACTGACAACTCATAACTGATAGCTGACAGCTGAAGGCTGGACGCACGATCCGCGTTCGATAACACTATATTCGGTGCCCGGCTGCAATGGGATACGTCATGTAGTGCTTGGCCTTTGGATTCGCCCCGTAATCTGGCGGCAGCAACCTCCACGATTTAGGCTACACTTCTGTACGCTTGGCGGGATTCCGATTTCGTAGTACGCGGCGCGCCACGTCTGCCGAGACGAGGCCAGCCTCGTCTCTACTTGGGGTGAAAACAATGGCGGCCTCCGTCTGGTCTGGATATCTTACGTTCGGATTAATCTCGATGCCGGTGCGTCTGTTCTCGGGCGCGCGCAGCAGCGGCATCTCGTTCAACCAGCTTCACCGCACCGACCACCATCGGGTGAAGCAGCAACTCATTTGCTCGGTGGACAACCAGGTCCTCGAGCGCAGCGATATCGTCAAGGGCTACGAGTATCGCAAAGACGAATACGTCATCATCGATCCCGAAGAGATCAAGAAGATCGAGCCCAAGACGGCGAAGACGATGGAGATCCTGGAATTCGTGAAGGCAAGCGAAGTCGATCCGGTGTACTTCGAGTCGTCGTATTACATGGTTCCCGATGAAGCGGGCCGCCGCCCCTATGCGCTGCTCACCAAGGCGCTCGAGGAGAGCGAGTACGTCGCCATCGCCAAACTCACCATGCACAACCGCGAATACACGGTTTTCCTGCGTCCCGCATAAAGGCGGAATGATGCTGCACACCATGTATTACGCGGAGGAAGTGCGCGAGGTCGAGTCGTTCGGCGCTCCCGATGTGGAGATCAAAGAAGCGGAAATTAAAGTTGCGCATCAGCTCATCGAAGCGCTGGCGGGCGACTGGGACCCGGAGAAATATCACGACACCTTTCAGGAAAATCTGAAGAAGCTGATTGAAGCGAAGCTGGAGGGCGGCGAAGTGCAAGCCGTCGAGCAACCAAAGAAGCTGGCCCCGGTGGTCGATCTGATGGCCGCGCTGAAGGAGAGCCTGGCCCAGACGAAGAAGCCAGCCGGTTCGGAAAAGGTCGCGGAGATGCCAGCCGAGCGCCAACCGAAAACACGCCGCGGGCGGGCGTGAATCTGGGAAGAACCGAGGTTTCAAGGTTTCAGAGTTTCAAGGTTGAAAGTTCCAAAGCCATGTCTTCACCTTGAAACCTTGAAACCTTCCCCACCTGATTTCCCCTCTTGGCCCGGTTCCCGATACAATATCGGTTTCCGCGCAACACTGACCTTTACTACGGAGTTTGAATGAAGCGGTTTCTCGGGCTGGGGTTCGTGCTGTTTCTCTATGTGATCTGTACCGGGTGCGGCGACACTTTCCGCCCGATTATCATCCCGAATCCTCCAACCTTTCCCAACCCGGCGGCGGCGCACACGGTGTTGTCGATCAACGATAACGGAACCATCGTGCCCGGCACCGCCATGGTGATCGATGTCTCCGGTGACTCGGACGTGAGCGTTGCCAATGTGGGTCTCGCTCCAGTTCATGCCGTACAGCAAAGCGCCAATCAAGTCCTGGTTGTGAACCACTCGGTAACGGGCGCACTACAAGATTCCATCACCAAGCTAGACTTCAGCAGCACGGTTATCGGCGCCACGACCACCATCAGTCTGCCGGCGAACTCGGCGCCAAACTTTGTGGCGACCACCGAGGGAAGCCAGGCCTACGTCCTGCTGCCCAACCTCACTGAGGTGGAGGTGGTCAACACCAACAGCAATAGCCTGGTGGCCACCATCCCGGTGGGCAACAACCCGGTCGCCATGGCCGAGACCCCGGATACCAAGAAGCTCTACGTGGCGAACCAGGACGACAGCACCATCAGCGGCTTCAACACCGGGGACCGGTCTTCGCGGACCGTCAGCGGTTCGTTCCATGCGCCGCTCTGGGTGCTTGCCCGCTCCGACAGCCAGCGCCTGTATGTGCTCAACGGCAATGGCGTCGTGAGCACAGTGGATACCCATACCACCACGGGCCCGGACACCGTGATCGATGCCAGCGTCAATGCGCCCGGCGCCGCTTATATGCTTTACGACGGGAATACGAACCGGTTGTACATACCGGGCGGCAGCCAGTTGACGATGCTGGATGTCTCGCAATCCGTCCCCGCAGTTCTTACTGGAGCCCCGATCGCGATTCCCACGGTTCAACCCACTTCGCGCGGCGCCGGGGACCCCTGCTCGAGCACCTCGACAGCAGCCCTTAATACAGTTGCCGTCGCCGCCCTGCCCGATGGAAGTCGTGCTTATGTTGGCGCGTATTACGAAGACGCGGCCGGCAACATCTGCCCGCAGGTGACGGTGATTGACGTAGCGAGCAACACGATTAAGAGCTACTTTGCAGTGCCGGGATTTCCTGCCTACGATGCCTTCTGCTCCACTACCCGCTTCCGCTTCATGATGGCGGCCGGCGGCGATAGTTCCCGTGCGTACCTGGCCAGTTGCGATGGAGGTATGGTCAACGTCATTGATACCTCCAGCGATACCTATATCCTGAATCTACCGGCCCCCATCAGTTCGCGCACGGTTCAGGGGAGCCCGCAGAACCCGCCGCAGAATCCGGTTTTTCTGATCGCTGGCCCCTAAATATCCGCGATCTCCGATTGCCGATTCTCGGCCAGGCCGCTGAAAAATTCGAGTTTCCGGGAACCAGTTCAGAAACGCGCAAACCAAGGATTAGTCGAAGTCTTTCAGCGAGCAGCCTCCCGGCCCGCCAGCGTTGCTGCACGAGCCACAAGGTCCGGCCGAGAAAGGCGGCTGCGTCGCCGCTCCGCTCTTCGCCGCCACGGCGAACACGGAGAGCTGCGGCTCCAGTTTCTTGCTCTGGCACTTCGGGCACTCCGCTTTTTGTTTGCCGAAGACCAGAGCCTCGAACTCGTGCTGGCATTCCTTGCAGACGTACTCGAAGATGGGCATGAAGAAAACTCCGCGAAGAAAATTGCTGTCTTCTATTTAAAATCAAAGTGTGGGCACTTCGCAAACACACGAGGAGACGCGTCCCTTCACGCCGCGCCGCTGGCTGCGCGGCGGACACGTGCAAACCGTTGCCAGCTTCTTAATCCCGCGGCGTTTTCATTTGCCCGCGCCCGAGGAGCGGTTGATCGAAGTCGAGCCCGGCATCCAGGTGCTTTGCCACTGCCACTGGCAAGCGGATCGAGCGCACCCGCTGACTATCATTCTTGTGCACGGGCTCGAAGGGTCGAGCGAATCGCAGTACGTGCTCGGCATCACCGGCAAGGCGCTGGCTTTGGGGATGAATGTCATCCGCTACAACCAGCGCAACTGTGGCGGCACCGACGCGTTCGCTCCTGTTCTCTATCACTCGGGGCTGTCGAATGATGTGGCGGCGGTGGCGCGCGAGGTCATCGCGCGCGACGGCGTTTCGCGCCTGGCTCTGGCCGGCTTCTCGATGGGCGGCAACATCGTGCTGAAGTTGGCGGGGGAGTGGGGAGCGCAAGCGCCGCCGCAGTTTCGCGCCGTCGCTGCGTGTTGTCCGGCGATTGATCTGGCGGCGTCGGCGGATGCGTTGCACGAACCGTCGAACCGGATTTACGAAAAATATTTCTTGTGGGCGCTTCGCCGCCGCATGCTGCAGAAGGCGCGGCTCTTTCCTGATAGCTTCGATGTGAGCCGCCTGCGTGGAATCCGGAGCCTGCGCGAGTTTGACGACAAGGTGACGGCTTACTACTGCGGCTTCACGGGCGTCGCCGATTACTATGACCGCGCTTCGGCGGCGCATGTGATCGATCGAATCGCGGCGCCGGCGCTGGTGTTGTACGCGGCGAACGATCCGTTCGTGCGCATCACGCCGGAGACGCGGCGGAAGATTTCTTCGAACCCGAACATCACCTTCGTCGAGACGGCCGATGGCGGACACTGTGCGTTTGTGGGACCTGCAGTCGGGTCGCCCGTGAGATCGCCCGCTGGGGTGGGGAATGCGAGCGATGGCCGTCATCACGACGATCAGCCTCACCACGATCGCTATGACGACGGCTATTGGGCCGAGCATCAGATTGTGAACTTCCTGCGCAGATTCTGATGGGGAGATGCTGAAGGATGAGGTTTTGATGAATGCTGACTTCTCGATCGAACTGGGGCGGGAAGATCCGGTGCTGGATTTCCCCTGGAAGGACCCGGCGGGCAAGCTTGCTTATGTTGACTTGAAGCGGCGTCCGGAGTTGATGGCGTGGATCGAGGAGGCGGGAACATTTCCCGAGTTGGGAGAATTTCTTCAGACAATGAACTCGGCGCGGAGCATGGTGGAGACGGCGAAGTGCGATGCCTGGTCGGCGGCGGAACTGGGCGCGGAGGAAGAAATCTACGATGCGTCGGATAAGTTCACGAGTTATGTGGACGTGGTGTTTTCTGACCTTGATGCGCGTCTATCCCTACCCGCTCACGAGCAGTTTGCCAGGAAGCTGGTTGGGTTACTGCGGCGGGCGCCGGAGACTCCGTCGGCGGCGGAGGTGTGCGTGCGGCGGTGTTACTTCGCGGCGGAGGGCGGCGTCCGGGAAGGTTTTTACTGCACCTTGTATGTGAGCGGCTACGGAAACGACGGCGCCAGCGCGCGCCGGAATTGGGAAGTGGCGCTGAAGCTGATGGGGAATGCGATCGTGCAATTGTCGGCGTTTTCCGCGACTCCTGGTCACTAGACCGACCCCCCAGCGGCGAAAACGATGGTAACTTGGAACGATTCGGCCGGTTAGCAGACAATATCGAGAGACGCCGCATCCCCTGTTCTCTCGCGACCCCCAAGGGAGGGCGGTGCATAAAGCTTATGTTCTCACATCGGGGGTCAATTCGTGGCGACAACTAAGATCGAACGAGCAGGAGTTGGTTTTGGCATTGGCCGGCAGGGTGGGTCGATCGTAGTCGAACGTTCGTCCGCACCACGACACCATATCTGCGCTTAGGGGCGTTCAGGTTGGCTTCGAGCTGCTCAACGGAATCACCCTCGAGCAAGCGAAGAAAATCGTAGATGTGCTGAACGAGAACGTAATTGGCGTGTCGGTCACGACCGTTTCGGACGAGAAGGCGGACGACAAGTCGAAAGCGGCGTCAGGCTGACGAGGTCGCAACGCCAGCGCCCGAGGGTGCATTGGTGCTGATGCCGTCGCAGCAGGCCTGAAGGCATGCCCTGATACGAATCTCTTTTGCACCACAGGCTGTTATGGATGATCGCAGGAGCGAACGTTTCGGGCGATACGAGATCCTGGCCGAGTTGGGACGGGGCGCCATGGGTGTCGTCTACAAAGCGCGCGATCCCAAGATTAACCGCGTCGTCGCCGTGAAGACGGTATCGTTGGCTGGCCAATCGCCGGAAGAGGAACGCGAGTATCGCGAGCGTTTTTTTCGAGAAGCGGAAGCTGCGGGCCGCCTGTCGCATCCTGGAATCGTAACCATCTTCGATGTGGGCGAGGAACCAGAGACGCGCGCTCCTTACATCGTAATGGAATTTGTTGGGGGGCAATCCCTCGACAAACTGCTGTCGCGGAATGACCACAAGCTGCCGTTGGAGACAGCGCTGCAGCTAACGCTCGAACTGGCGGAAGCGCTGGATTGCGCCCACGGTCAAGGCGTGGTTCACCGCGATCTGAAGCCCGCGAATATTCTGTTGACCGAAGACGGCCATGCCAAGATCGCCGACTTCGGAGTGGCTAAACTGAACCTCGCCAACCACACGCTGGCGGGACGGGCGTTGGGCACACCCGCTTACATGTCGCCCGAACAATTGAATGGCGAAGCGGTGGATGGGCGGTCGGACTTGTTTTCGCTGGGCGTGGTCCTGTACACGGTCCTGACCGGTTACAGGCCGTTTCAAGGCAACAGCGCCATCACAGTTTCGTTCAAGGTGGTCAATCGCGACCCGCTGCCGGCGACTGTCCTCGATACTGACGTTGCCGCAGGGACTCGATTACATCATTGCGCGAGCCATGGCGAAAGATCCCGCCGAGCGCTATCAACGCGGCATGGAAATGGTGCTGGACATCCAGGAACTGCGGGAGGGACGAGAGCCGTGGAGCAAGGCAAAGCAGCCAGGTTTGCCGGCGGGCAGAAGCGCAGGCCAAAAGACGAAGGAAGAAGGCCGATTGGCAGCTCTCGGCCAACTGGGGATTGCCGCTAACCCCCGGTCCAGTGCGCGCGCTCTGTCCCTGAGGCGCGGCGCAGCGGAGAACCTGCTGGACAAGATGCGGAAGCGGTCTCTTGCCGGCGCCTTGCTTTTGGCCGGGCTTCTTATCTTTGGCATCTGGGTGATTTCATTTGGCTCCCGCAGAGTGCAACCGAGAGCCGCCGAGGCATTGCCACTCGCCAAGGAGGCCGCCTCGGTCAAAACGGCGCCGCCGCCACAGGCGCCAGCCGCGACGGTCGCTGCGGTTGCGGCAGCGCCGACGCCAACAGTGCCAGACGCGACAGTCGCTTCCGTTGTTACAGCACCAACGCCAATTGTGGAAAAGCTCTCGAAGCCGGTTCCAGCAGGCCGAACCCATCCGTCCCTAACGAAAGTCGCCCGCGTAAGTTCACCAACAGTTTTTCCAGCAACAGTTTTGCCACTAACAGTTTCTCCCGCAATTTCTCCGGCAACGTTGGAGATCGAGGTGGAGCACAACTTCGCGGCGGCCAATTTGTCGATCTGGGTGGATGATAGTTTGGCCTATACGCACGGGTTGGAAGGAACAGACAAGAAACATCTGGTCGTGTTCCACCATGTCCAGGGCCATGAATTCCATACCATGCAGCTGTCACCCGGGAAACATCGTCTCCGAGTGCAGGTGACCTCTGGTGTCACCCCTGACCAATCCGCCACGGTGGCGGGCGAGTTTGCCAGCGGCCAGGAAAACGTGCTGCGGATCACCTTCGACAAACGCGGCGAGATGAACCTAAGCCTGCAATAAGTCGGAAGTTTGGCGCACCCAGCTTTCAGCTTGCCGTCCCGTGACTCCCACCTACGCGGGCTGAACTCGCCGGCTTATCTTCTTCCAATTCACCTTCGTCCAGTCAATTCTTTTCCAGTCGATCCGGGTGCGGACCAGGGAGAGGATCAGCATGAATACAAAAATTTCCAGCAATCCTCGCGAAGCGGTGGTGATGGTTTGGGCTCGTTTGGGGAGTAAAGAGAAGCGTCCGTAGACGAATTCTATATGAACCCAATAGACGAGGAGGGACGTTTGGCCTAGTTGAATGAGTGGGCTGAAACCGCGAGTTCCGAGGCCCCAGCGGCACCAGGCATAACTCAGGAAAGCGATCACTAACAGAAGGCCTACGCGCATCATCAAAAAATTAGGGCTGGTGTGCCAGTAATCGTAAGTAGAGTAAAGGTGGAAAGAAGAGTGGTCGAGCTGGCGCGCTGCGAGAATTGCGACGGCTCCGGAGGCGGCAAAGAGGGCCAGAGTTTCGGCGGTGCGGGCGCGGGCTCGATCGCTGAAGAGGATGAATCCAGCGGCCAGACCGGCAAAGGCGAAGGCGGTCCAGGGGAAGATGGAGAAGAGCCATGACTGGGGGGCGCCCAGGTTGTGGCATCCGTCGATGTAGGACTCCAGTGGCCAGGGCAGCCAGGTGGGTCGCCAGGTGGTGTGGAGGGGCGGAGTTAGAAGGGCGATTAGAGACGCGGCGGCGATAGCGGCGATTACTAATGTGTTTGTCGGCGGTGTTACTTGCTTTGTTACTTGCGCTGAACGGGAGCGGCGGTTGGCGATCCTTAGCGTGATGCCGCAGAGTAGCGCCATCATGATCATGGAGAGGCCGATGATGTTCAATACGTCAACGCGGAGTAAGTCGGACCACGGGGCCCATCCCCAGGCAATGACAAACTCTTGCAGGCGGAAGAGGAGTCCGAAGGCAAAGATTTCGGCGCCCCGGCGAGCCATGGCGCGGGTGATCTCCGCGGGGCTTAGGTTCCTGCGGATGAGCTTGTCGGTAACCAGGGCGAAGGAAACTCCGGCGAGAAAAAGAAAGAGGGGCGCGGGCAGCGTGCCGAAAAGTTGCGATCCTTGGAGGAAGTTGGTGTTGCGGGCATTGCCGCCCAGCCAGGCGTCGTAACAGTGGGTCTGGAACATCAGGACGCAGGCCAGGCCGCGCATCCAGTCGATCCACGCAAGACGGGAAGAAGGAGCCGAGGTCACATGCGAGAGTGTAACGTGCGGGGCGGGGTGGGGCCAAGGCGAAAGGCGGCGCGCGAGAGCCTGCCCTGAGCTTGCCGAAGGGGTGTCCGTCTCTCCATTGGCTGTTCACTTCTCACATGCTGGTTGGTGGGCGTGCTAGGATTTCTAGCGAAGGATTCCACCGTGAAGCGCTGGTTTGGCCTCGCTACCGTTGCTTTGAGCCTGCTGATCGCGGGTTGTTTCTCGCGGCCGGCTTTCGCCAAGGATGAGCCCAAGTGGATCGAAGTGCATTCCGCGCATTTCTCCGTGCTCACGGATGCGGGCGACAAGCGCGGGCGGGAAGTTGCTTTGCGGATGGAACAGATGCGTGCGGTTTTCGGACAACTGCTGCTGAAAGACAAGTTGAAAATGTCGGTGCCGATCACCGTCATCGCGCTCAAGAGCGACAAGCAGTATGGCATGGTTGCTCCGGCGAAACAGAGCATGGCGGACGGGTTTTATGTGCCGGGCTCGGATCGGGTCTATATCGTCCTGAATCTTTTTGAAATCGATCCGTGGCGAGCGGTGGCGCATCCGCTGGCACATTACCTTTTGAATTACAACTATCCTCCGGCGCAGGGCTGGTTCGACGAAGGGATGGCGGAATACTTTGGGTCGATCTATATCGGCAAGCAAGTGGAGATTGGAGGCGATCCGGAGCTGGCGCCGGAATGGCACGAGGACATCTTCGATGAAATGCGACGGGACCCGAGTATCCCGCAGTCGCTGACGCAGTTGGTGAGTTCGCCGGTCTGGCTGTCGATGGTGGACCTGTTCACGATGAAGCATGATGGATCGGGGGCGCGCGAGGGGACGCATAACACTCTGTACTACGCGCAGTCGTGGATGGTCGTCCACTATCTGCTGAATAAGAACAAGATGCCGGAGGCGGGGACTTACTTCGACTTAGTGCTGAATCAGAAAGTGCCGGTGGAGAAGGCAGTGGTGCAGGCCTTTGATATGACGCCGGCGCAGATGGAAGACGCGGCAAAGACCTATTTCAAATCGCTGAGCGGATTGGGCATTGCGCTCGATCAGTCGAAGAAGCCGATTGCAAATCCGGTGGACATGCCGCAGCCCGATCATTTCGCTCTGCCGTTTAACGCGGACGATATTGGGATGGCGGTCACTTCGGTCAAGGATGAGGAAGCGCGAGCGGTGATTGACGACGCGATGGCGCGCATTCCGGAGCATCGCGACCAGGCGCTGCGCGACTTGCAGCAACTGACGGCGGATCCAAAGGATAATGAGGCGGCGCATCGCGGGCTGGCCCGCGACGATATTCACCAGAAGAAGTTCGACGCGGCCGCCGACGAACTGGAGAAGGCGACGGATTTGAACCCGCGGGACCCGTGGATCTGGTATTACCGTTCGGCGCTGAAGTATCAGAAGGCGCAGGCGACGCGGCAAGAGATGCAGGGATTGGCGAACATGATGCAGGATCTGCGGGCAGTTACGGATTGGTATCCGGAGTTAGCCGACGCTTATAACATGCTGGGAATGGCGCGAGTGGAGGGGGGCGGAATCAACTCGGCGCTGGAGGCGCAACGGCAGGCGATCGCTCTGGCGCCGCGGAATGTGGAGTATCAGTTCAATCTCGGACAGATTTATGTTGCAGGCAAGAAGTGGGATCTGGCGCGAGAAGTGTTCAGGCGGCTGAAAGCGGGACCGGATCGGACGGCGGCAGCGGCGGCGAAGCAAGAATTAGAAGATCTGGAGACGCTGCAGAAATATGGAGTGCGTCCGCAGCGCGCGGGGGAAAACGCGGCGCCGGCGGGCGCGGCGAGCACTCCTGCCGGGGCTGCGAGCGCAGCGGAAGATGAGGATGCGGCGCCAAAACCAGCCCCCATTAAGCCGGGGACGACCGGGCCGGTGCAATTTCTGAAAGGCAAGATTGTGGGCAGCGACTGTTCCAAGCCTCCCGAGGCGATAGTTACTATCTTGAGCGGCATGACGACTTATAAGATGCATGCTTCGGATTACAAATCGCTGCTGGTGATCGGCGAAGACCAGTTTTCCTGCGATTGGAAGAATCGGCTCGTGTCGGTGAACTACCGTGCGGTGGGGAAACACGAGGGAGAATTGGTGTCAGTAGAAGTGCATTAAGCGCGACGAACCGGCAGGGTTGCGCGCAGCTTCACGGAAAGTGTAGGTTGAAGCGCGCGATGGTGCGCGAAGATGGAATCCGGGAGAGCAAGCGGATGGAAAACCCACTCAAGCTGAAACGCATTCACCACGTCGAATTCTGGGTCGGCAACGCCCGGCAGGCGGCCTATTTCTACCGCAAGGGATTCGGCTTTTCGCAGGTTGCTTACAGCGGACTGGAAACCGGCCAGCGGCAGCGCGCTTCTTATGCGTTGAGTCAGGGCAAGGCGAACTTCATTCTGACCACGCCGATGACGCCCGACGATCCGGCCGCGGAACACATCCGAAAGCATGGCGATGGCGTGCGCGATATCGCGTTGGAAGTGGAGGACGCGGACGACGCGTTTGAGGAAGCCGTTCGCCGGGGAGCGCAGCCGGCCGAAGAACCCCACGACATAAAGGATGAACACGGCGCCATTCGCCGCGCCGCGGTCCACACTTATGGCGATACGATCCACTCGCTGATCTCATATAAGGATTACAAAGGGCCGTTTCTGCCTGGTTTCGCGGTCGCGCCGTTGGCGGGCGACGACTGCGGCATTCTGCGCGTTGACCACATCGTGGGGAATGTGGAACTGGGCAAAATGCAGCACTGGGCGGATTACTACTCGCGCGTCTTCGGGTTCCATCGATACATTACTTTCGACGACAAGGATATTTCGACCGAGTACAGCGCGTTGATGAGCATCGTGATGTCGGACGACTCGCATTCGGTAAAGTTTCCCATCAATGAACCGGCCCCGGCGCGCAACAAGAGCCAGATTCAGGAGTACATCGAAGCCTACGGAGGAGCAGGAGCGCAGCACATCGCGCTGCAGTGCAAGGACGTCATGTACACGGTCGGCAAACTGCAACGCAACGGGATCGATTTTCTGCGCGTTCCCGACGCGTATTATGACGCGCTGCCGTCGCGGGTGGGGCCCGTGGAGGAATCGCTCGGAGAGTTGCGCTCGCTCGGTATACTTGTGGACCGCGACGAGGAAGGCTATCTGCTGCAGATTTTTTCGAAGCCGGTGGAGGATCGGCCGACCGTGTTCTTCGAAGTCATCCAGCGCAAGGGCAGCCGCGGATTTGGCAAAGGGAATTTCAAAGCGCTGTTTGAATCGATCGAAATGGAGCAGGCGCGGCGAGGGAATCTGTAGGCATGCCTAAAGCGGGAATGACGGAAACAAAAGCGACGAAAGCACAAGCGATGAAAGCAAGCGCGAAGACGCCAGGGAAGGCCGAGTTGCGTTACCAGTCGGGATTCGGCAACGAGTTCGCCAGCGAGGCGGTGGAAGGCGTTTTGCCGCGCGGGCAGAACTCTCCGCAGAAAGTGGCGCATGGGTTATACGCGGAACAACTCAGCGGCACGGCATTCACCGCGCCGCGCGCCGTCAATCGCCGGACATGGCTTTACCGCATGCGTCCGTCGGTGGCGCACAAGCCCTTCGAGCCGATCAGCCCAAAAAGGCTGCGCAGCGCGCCGTTCGACGAGGTGCCGACACCGCCGAACCAGTTGCGCTGGAAGCCAATTCCAATTCCTTCCGAGCCCACCGACTTTGTCGACGGCCTGATCACCATGGCGGGCAATGGCAACGCCCACACCCACGCTGGCGTTGCGATTCACATCTACGTTGCCAACCGCTCGATGACGGATCGATTTTTCTACAACGCCGACGGAGAGATGTTGATCGTGCCGCAAACGGGACGCCTGCTGCTGCGTACGGAGATGGGCCTGCTCGAAGCCGGTCCCGGCGAGATTGCGGTGATTCAACGGGGCATTCGTTTCCGCGTCGAACTCCTTGAGAGGGAGGCGCGCGGTTATATCTGCGAGAACTACGGCGCGCTGCTTCGTCTGCCGGATCTGGGACCGATTGGCGCGAACGGACTGGCGAATCCGCGCGACTTTCTGGCTCCGGTGGCGGCGTTTGAAGATCGAGAGGGCGATTACCGGATTGTGGCCAAGTTCCAGGGAAGACTGTGGACGGCGGTGATCGATCACTCGCCGCTGAACGTGGTTGCCTGGCACGGAAACTATGTGCCTTACAAATACGATCTGGCGAATTTCAATTGCATGAACACCGTGAGCTTCGACCATCCGGATCCCTCAATCTACACGGTGCTGACTTCGCCTTCGGAGGTTCCGGGAACCGCCAATGTTGACTTCGTCATCTTTCCGCCGCGATGGATGGTCTCCGAGCATACGTTTCGTCCGCCGTGGTTTCATCGCAACTTCATGAACGAGTTCATGGGGCTGATCCGAGGCGAATATGACGCCAAGGCGGAAGGATTCGTGCCCGGCGGCGCCAGTCTGCACAATTGCATGGCGGGTCACGGGCCCGACGCTGAAACGTTTGAGAAGGCGAGCAAGGCCGAACTGAAGCCGGTCTATCTGGGCGACACCATGGCGTTCATGTTCGAAACTCGCTTCGTGTGCCAGCCGACAAAGTTCGCGCTGGAGACTTCCGAGCTTGATCATCAATACTTCGAGTGCTGGCAGGGATTGCGGAAGAAGTTTAAGAGGGCGGGCGGCTAGAATTGATGGCAGTTATCGTACGCATCAAACATCTGCTATGAAACCCGTTCTCGACGAAACCCACGACTCCAAAGTGCAAAGTTGGGTTGAATCCGCCAACCTTGCCGGCTCCGATTTTCCCATTCAGAATTTGCCCTTCGGAGTTTTTCGGCGACGCAATGCAGGCGTCGCGGCGAGAGTGGGAGTTGCCATCGGAGACCGCATTCTCGACCTCGACGCAATGCAAAATGAGGGCTTGCTGGCGGAGGAGAGTGTGCGGCTCGCGGCGAATGCTTGCGCATCCGATTCGCTGAATCCCCTGATGTCGCTCGGCGCCGGCCCTCGGCGCGCTTTGCGCCGGCGTCTTCATGCAATTTTGCGTCAGGATGCGCCCGCTTCCGATCGGCAGGCCGCGGCGCGCCATCTGGTCGCGCAGGCTGATGTTGACATGCTTTTGCCCGCGGTCGTCGGCGACTACACGGATTTCTACGCATCGATTTTTCACGCCACCAACGTAGGCAAGCTGTTTCGCCCCGATCATCCGCTGCTGCCAAACTACAAATACGTCCCGATTGGCTATAACGGGCGGGCGTCGTCGTTGATTTCGTCGGGAACGCCCGTACGGCGCCCCTCCGGCCAGACGCGCAATGGCGATGGTGGTCTGAATGAAGCCCCCAAGTTCGGGCCGACTAAGGCGCTGGACTATGAAGTGGAAGTGGGCTTCTTTGTGAGTACTGGAAATCGGTTGGGCGAGACTATTCCCATCAGCGAAGCGGAAGAGCATATTTTCGGAATCTGCCTGGTGAATGACTGGTCGGCGCGCGACATTCAGGCTTGGGAGTATCAGCCGCTCGGCCCTTTTCTGGCGAAGAGTCTGGCGACTTCACTCTCGCCCTGGGTGGTGACAATGGAAGCGCTGGCTCCGTTTCGCACCTCTGCTTTTGCGCGCGCAGCAGGCGACCCGGCGCCGCTGCCTTATCTTTTCAGCCAGAGCGATCGGGAACAGGGCGGTCTCGACTTGTGCCTGGAAGTTTCGCTGTTGTCGGTGCGGATGCGCGAAGCCGGAATCGCTCCGGTGGTTTTGAGCCGGGGCAATTTTCGCGACATGTACTGGACCATGGCGCAGATGCTGACTCATCACGCGAGCAATGGCTGCAATCTGCGCCCCGGCGATTTGCTGGCAAGCGGAACCGTGTCGGGCGCGGACAAGACCGCGCGCGGATGCCTGTTGGAGCTAACCACGCGCGGCCAGGATCCGGTTACGCTGCCGACGGGAGAGCAGAGGAAGTTTCTGGAAGATGGAGACGAAGTTATCCTCCGGGGATTCTCGGAACGCGAAGGGTTCCGTCGCATCGGACTGGGCCGTTGCGGCGGGACGATTCTGCCTGGATTACCGAACGGCTCTATTTCGTATTCGTAATTATGCCGCAGGCGATGCGGTCGCCGGCGTTGCCCGCGGGGTCGGTCTTCTGGTCGTCCGCCTTGGCGTGTACCACGATCGCCGTGCCTCCGTTGCTGTAGAGTGAATGGCTGTCGCTGCCGAGCGTGACGTCTTTATTCTCCGCCTTGAAATGCGCTTTGCCGTCCGCGCCCACCGTGAAGTTGGGGTTATCGCCGGCGTGGTGGCCTTCCGGATTTTCCAATCCATGCTTCTTGCCATCGGGATTGAAGTGCCCTCCCGCAGACTTGAAGTCCGGGGCATCGCACTTCGCGTTCTGATGAAAGTGGATGGCATGCACGCCGGGAGGCAGATTCTCGAGATTGAGTTCCATCCCGATTCCGGGACCCGATTCCCACAGAATCGCAGTGCCCACGACCTTGCCTTGAGCATCCCGGAGTTGAACCAGAATCTTGGCCGAACTGGCCGATGCGAGCGCGACCACAAGCAGTGCGAGGAGCAGCAAACGATGGGTTTTCATGGAGGGATTATAGCGAAATCCGGAAGCAGCCGCTCCAGTTGCCAAGAAAATAAGCCGCTCCGCGCTCCCGCATCACCTCAGGTGGCGCAGAATGCGGGTCAATGTGACAATAGGTAAATGCAAAGATCTCTCACTACAGCTCTTCTATTGGCCGCAGGGATGATACTGGCCGGAGATGGCTATGCCCAGCAGACTCCAGCAGCAAGCACTCCGGCGGCAACGACTCCAGCGGCTCCAGCAGCCACAACTCCGAAAGCAGCCACCACCGCGAAAGCTCCAGTGAAGAAAACGGGAACGGCGGCGGTTGTTCCGCTTAAAACCCGAAAAGAAAAGTTCAGCTACGCCCTGGGAATGAACATCGGGACCAACCTTGGGAACACGCTGAAAAAGCAGTCGGTGGAAGTGGACTGGAATCTCGTATCCCAGGGATTGAAGGATGCCACCACCACAGGCGCTAAGACGCGTCTGACGGAAGACGAAGCGAAGGCCGTGCTCACCGAGGTGCAGAACGAAGCTCGCAAAGAGCAGCAGGAAAAAATGCAAGAGGCCGCGGCGAAGAACAAGACCGAAGGCGAAGCATTCTTGGCGGCTAACAAGGCAAAGGACGGCGTCGTTACCTTGCCCAGCGGTCTCCAGTACAAGATTCTGACTGCCGGCACCGGACCGAAGCCTACCGCGAGCGACTCGGTTGTTTGTAACTACCGCGGTACTCTCATCAACGGCACGGAATTTGACAGCTCCTATAAGCGTGGCCAACCGGCGACGTTTGGAGTCGGTCAAGTCATCAAAGGGTGGACGGAAGCGCTACAGCTTATGCCCGTCGGATCGAAGTGGCAGGTCGTCATTCCTTCGAGCCTCGCCTATGGCGATCGGGGCGCGGGCGCCGAGATTGGGCCCAATGCGACTCTGATCTTTGAGGTCGAACTGCTCTCGATCCAGGAGAAGGCGAAAGACGACAAGAGTAAGGACGATAAGAGCAAGGAACTCAAGAACGACAAGCCCGAAGAGAAGAAGTAGTGGAGGCATTCTGAGCGGTGGAGAGCCGCGCGTCCCCGCCCGGCTGGACGGGCGAGACGCCCGTCCCTCCACCGAGTCGTTCATCCGTCGATGCCGATCTACGCCCCCATATACTGCACGTGGACGTAGGTTCCGAGCTGCGCTCGGCGTGGACCGGTTCTGAGCGAAGTCGCAGGAGGGCGTCCGTCCCTACACGAGCGGGATACAGCAATGCAGAAGCCGGTCCAAAGCTAAAGCCAACAGCCGAGAACTGACAACTGCCCTCCCTAATTCTCGCTCTCCACGGGCTTTGCCTTCGGAGCAGGCAGCGCTTTCGCGGGCTTGCCCGGTTTCGCCGGTGTGGCTGGCGGAATCGGCGGAGCCGGGGGGACGACTGCAACCGTCCCTTTGCGAATTTCAATCGCTCCTTTTTCGCAGTTCATGACCAGACGCGGGCCGTTGGTTCCGATCGAACCGCTGGCGCTCGATTGGTTGTCGTGTTTGTCGACCTTGATCTCTTCGAAGTCGCTCTCGATATCTCCCTCGCGGGTGCGCGCTTCCACCTTGATCGCCGTATTCGGCGGAATCGAAACCTGCACGTCGCCCTTGCGGTTATCGATCTGGATATTGCCCGGCTTGTACAGTCCGACGTCGACCGTCCCGTTTTCATCTTCCAGTCGCAGATCGCCCGACAAGCCTTCGAGCGTTATGTCCTTCGAGCGGGTCGTCAGGCGCATCGGCCCCGACAGCGAATCCGCGCGCAGGTTGTCGGAATCGAGATCCAGTCTGCCATCGAGGCGCGAGAATTCCATCTCGGTGCGCGAGGAATGGAAGCTGACCGTCTTGCTGACCCGCACCAGTCGCGTGGTCTCATAGAACTCTCCATTCACATGAACCGCGCCATCCACATCCTCCACCGCCACTTCGTTCCCCTTACCCTGAATGCTCACGTCGCCCTTTATATGTCCCAGCCGGACGGAACTGCCGTCCAGGTTCAGCACTGACGTTTCCGGTGTGGTCGTTGATGTTGACTTCGCCGCGATGGTGGTTGACCTCAACATTGGCCGATCATGCCCGCGATGGTTACATCGCCTCGGCTCGAGGTGATCGCCAGCGCGGTATTGGCGGGCACATAAATATCCATGTCGGTGGTCACGCCCTTGTCGCCCGCGCCCTGGGTGTTGGCGTTCAGCGTGACGACCTTGTCGGCAACCGTGATCTGCGGCTTGGTCTTGCGGTTGTAGTTCTCGGCGTCCTGCTTCTTTCTCCGCGCGGACTTTCTTGCGCACCGAAACCTTCATCGTTCTTGCCGTCCGCCACATTGACCGTAATCGTGCCGCGATCGTCATTCACGTGCAGGGTGCTGCCCGCCGGAATTTCCTGGCTTAGTTCGTCGCTGTAGTCGAATGTGGACCCGCCAAAGATCTCGTCCAGCCCTTCCTCATCGCCAATCTGGATGTGCTCCCCGATGCTCTTCCAGTTCAAACGCGCCGCCTGGGTTGCAATCAGTCCGGCCATGATCAGGAACAGCATCAGGAAAACGCCACCGACGCCAATGCCGCGCGCCGGCTGGCCCAAGCGCTTGGCCTGTTCGTATTCGATCAGCTTCAGCACGCCCCACAGGATCAGCAGGGCAGGCCAGAAGCGCGCAAACAGCGATCCCAGATGGTGGATATCCATGATCCCCATCGTCCCCAGCAGGAACAGGATTCCCATCAGGATCAGCACGACCGGTCCGGCGATCGAACGCTGCGGAGGACGCGGAGTCGGAGTCATCATTGGGCTAGCCACGGTTCACCTCACTCGTTGGCGGAACTGGTGGAACAGGTGGATCGGGAGGAACTGGCGGTGCCGGAGGAATCGGCCCTCCTGCTATCGGCGGGTTCGTGGCCGCCCCCACTGGCGGAATGTGTCCTTCCGCCGATGCGCTTCCTTGCAGCAACTTGACGCCGCCGACCACCAGCAGAATCACCGGCCAGGTGCGGCCAAAGTTCGCAACATGCAGGTTCTCCAACAGGAACAAGACGCCGATGGTCAGGAGCATCGCCGGGCCCATCAGCCGTCGGGTGCGGCAGCGCGCACATTGGCAGCCCGAACAACCGAGACCCAGCACGCCCCAGTTGCGAACGAACAGCCAGGCGCCGAGTGCGATCAAGATCACCGGCCAGAAGCGGTCCAGACCGAATTCGGTCAGGCCCAGAGTGTGCAGCAGGAAAAGCACGCCCAACAAAATAAGCACAATCGCGCCCGTCGGGACTTTCCTGGTCTCGATCTTTGCCCCGCCGCCAAAGGTTGCCGCCAAGCCAAAAGGATCTGGAATCGGTTGCGCCATCTGGATTGCCTTGGCCGAGCGCACCGAGTCAATAATTTGGTAGACGTAAAAGAAGGAAATGCCCAAGCCGCAGATAATTCCCAGAGCTTCGCTGTGCCCATTGTCGCTGGCGCTGATTCCGGCAATCAGCAGTCCAAAGATCGCCAGATGCGCCAGTCCCTTCGCATATTGCCCCGTGTACACCGCCCCCACGCCGAAGGGAAAAAATCCGGCAAGAATTCCAGCCACGGTCGGGTTGGGTCCGCTGCCAGCTCCCCGCAGGCGGCGGTGGCGGTGGAGGAACCTGCCCCGATGCCGCCGGGGAGAACGTTGTCGGGGTAAAGCTGCCGGAAACAAATCCCGCCGCTCCCGCCGGAACGCCTTCCATCTTCGCTCCCAGGCAATCCTCGCAGTAGATCACGCCCCGCACGGGACGTGTACAGTTCGCGCACAGTGCCTTTCCGCAAGTGCGGCAATAGGCCACTGCTGACGCATCAGCATGATTGGCGCAGTTCATACAAACCTCCGATTCGTGGTCACCGTCACGGCATTTGGCGCATCCCCCAGCGCGGCTAACACCGGCTGGTTGTATTCCTGGGAGTAGTTACGATCCTGTCTCTGCTCCGGTTGTCCACTGGTATTGTTCTTGCGATTTTCTTTCGGTTCCGCCGGACTGGGCGCGGCGGGAGTGTTAGTCCGCCTCAGTTCGCGCACCTTCGATTCGATCTCGTACACGAAGCGGATATTGTCGTAGTACTTCACGACCTTGATTTGCGCATCGTTGTATGCATGCCGCACCGCCGACGGCCGAGGGAGACCTTCGCCACGTCCGAAGGCTTAAAGCCCGCCGTGCTCAGTATCAGCGAAAACACAAAGAAGATCATCCCGAACGACATCACAAACCGCGGCTGTCGCACAAAGGCCGCCAAAGGCGTGAAGTAGGAATCCCACCGCTCCCTCACCCGCTCGCCAAACGGAGCCGTCCTGCCGTCGGCCCTCGCCGTCTGCGGCCGTGTGCTCACCACCCCACTGGTGGCCGCCAGAATGTTGTGCACCAGATGCGCCGGAGGCTCGACCTCGTCCAATGCCCGCAGCCACTGCCGCCCCGCCTGCGCGTCCGCGAACAGCGGACCGCAAACCGCACAGGCGCGCCGATGAGCTTCGAAGCTCTCCCGGCGAGCCGCGCTCAACCGCCCGTCCTTGTCCTTCAAATCACCGTCCAGGGCGTCGCTGACGAGCGCTTCGAACTCGGCGCATTCCATCCCGTGTTTAGTTTCTTCTGGCATCACATCACCTGCCTATATGTACGTTGTAGGAGGCGCGCAAGTTCCGCTCGTCCCCGATTAATTCTCGACTTCACGGTCCCCTCCGGAACCCTCAAAGCCGTGGCAATTTCCCGATAGTCCATGTCCTGCAGATCCCTCAAAATTACCGCCTCCCGCAGCTCCGGAGACAGCTTCTGCAGCGCCAAATGCACCATTTCCCGCGTTTCCCGGCTCGCGACCGCGGCATCCGGAGCGAGGCCCCGGTCCGCGATCCGCTCGCTAAGCGGCTGTGCATCTTCACGCTCAGAGGGCGCCGAATCGAGCGAATCCGTGATCCGGTCGCCTTTACTCTTGCGGAAATGATCCACCAGCAGGTTGCGAGTAATCGTAGTTACCCAGGTCATGAACGCGCCCTTGCCCGAATCGTATGTATTTAACGTCCGGTACATCTTGATAAAGACCTCCTGCGTGAGGTCCTGCGCGTTGTCGGAATCGCCCGGCAAAGCGGTAGCAGACGTTGTAGATCCGCCGGTGATAACGCTGCACAATCTCTTCCCAGGCCGCGGCATCGCCCCCAACGCAGCGACGGACCAGCAATCCGACAACCTGGGCTTCTTCCAAAACCAGACTCCGTAAACCCTCTAGCTCGTGGAGCGACGGGCGTCCTCGCCCGTCCAAGCCGAGCAAAGCTCGGCTCCGCCGCCAGCACCGGCACGATCTGAATCACCGGTCCCCAACGCCGCCTCTAACAGGACACAAGACACCACGTTTCTGCAAGGCAGGAACGTCCCTTGAATCATGGAGCTAGCGATTGTAGCAGGAGGCAAGAAGGGACACACGCCTCGGTGTTGGAGCGATTCCACCAATTCCGTCATCTCCACCCCCTTAGATTAGCAGGCAGCGGAAATACTAAGGTTTCGTATCAGGGCATCGCTTTAGCGATGCCATAAGTCCTTCGCAATCGGAAGCCCCTTTAGGGGCCGGGGCGAGAAGTCCGTTTTCTTCCGCAGCATCTTAGAACGGATTGTTGCTATCCGCTCGTCGCCGCGCCTCGGCTAACTGTTCCGGAGTCATCTTCTCCGCCAGCTCTTTCATCCTCGCACCGCTGTCTTTGTAATGGTGCCGCTCGGCCTGGGCGTACCAGACATAAGCAGTCACCAGATCATTCTTATGGGACGACCAATATTCTCCCATCGCGAACTCCGCCTTGGGAAGCCCCTGCTTGGCAGCTTTTTCGAGGAAAGCAAGTCCCCTGGAGTCGTCATTAGCCAGCTCAGGATCGGACAGCAAGAGTTGAGCGAGCTCGAACTGCGCTTTGGCATCTCCCGCATTGGCCTTCTGGAATAACGTTGGCTTCTTATCGCTCTGACCGTAGAGATGGAAGCTCGTTTCAACATTGATCCGAACCGCCACCGGCTCGCCATCTTTCATCCCCGGTTTGAATCTCCACTGCCGAACCGCCTCTATGGCCTTGTCATCGAGTCCCATGCCGATGGGTCGCGTCACCTTGATGTCCCGAGGCATCCCCTCGGCATCAACCACCATCTCCAAAACGCAAGTACCTTCATATCCCGCCTGGCGGGCCTTTTCCGAGAATTCAGGTTCGGGTTGGTAGGTAGGCCGGGGAGCGCTGACCCCGCGGCCCGCTCGATAAACCCCGTCGACCGGTCCCTGCGGCGTCGAGTCCCGTCCATGCAAGGGCTGAACCTGCGCCGAAACCGGAACCACGATCGCCACCACTAAAAAAAGCAGCGGCAGCGCGATCCATCTAATCCGAGTACTTTGTTTCATGATTCGCCATCCCATAAACTCACCCCTTAAATTTGTCATCCTGAGCGAAGCGAAGGACCTATGGATTTGCCCGGCCCGATGGCGATTCTAGCAGGGAAACGCGGGCTTCACGCGGCCGCGACAAGATTGGCCCGAGCGCCTCCAACAAAACCAGCGCATCTGCGGGATTGGCTGCCGGAGACAGTTAGCAGGCTGCGGGAAAGGTCCGGTTTTGTATCAGGGTACCGCTTTAGCGATACCGTCAGCTCTTCGAAATCAGACGCCCCTTTAGGGGCCGTGCGCCGACCGCCCTGCTCCGCCTCTAACAGCCCAGGAAAACCACGTTTCGTCGGGCAGGAAGTTCCCTTGAATCGTGGAGCTAGCGATTGCAGCAGGAGAAGAGCAGTGGCCTGAGCTTGGCGTTCCGGTCAGACTCCGAAAGGCCCTCTCCAAGCTCGACGGTTTCACGAGCGGAAAGGGCGCTCAGCGGAGGGCAAGCGATGCGTTCCCGCTCTCGATACGCTCCAACCGGTTTCCCGAGCGGTTGTAGCTGATGCGTGTCACGTTGTTCCCTGGGTCTTTGATGTCCACTTGGGTAATCGCGCCCGAGCCATCTAGAGAGTACGTAAATTGGTATGTCCCCGCGCCGGCGAGATCTAATTCCGTGACCCGGTCCGCCTTGTCAAACTGAGCGCTCCACACCAGTCGCCCGTCAATTGCCATGCTGGTTGGGCAGCGCGTTCCCTCGTGACCATATTTCGTTACGTGGTGCTCGGCATCTTCGACTTCTTCGAGACCACCTTCCGCACTGTAACGGTACAAGACCTCACGCCCCGTATTATCTCGCGCTTCGGTTATCCGGTAGTGCGAGTCATACTGAAAGTGGACCCATCCCATTCCGGAACTCGCACTCAGCAGGTTTCCCGTGGATTCCCGCTGCAACCGCAATGTATTTCCCGATGCATCCCGCACGCCAATCAGGGCTGCCTGCTCGGGCCGTGGGACGCCACAACCAATGCGAAAGAAATAAGTCCTGCCGTCTTGACGAACCAGTTTCCATCCCGGCGAGTTCCAGGTCACGTATGAGGAGTAAAAATCGTTGATGGTTGGCTTTACGGCATAGACGGCGTCCCAATAACTCGCACCCCAATTGCTGCGCCGATAGTGGTACCTTCCTCCATCCTCGAGCACCAGGTCCATCCAGGTAAAAGGCCAAGTGTTCCCCACTGGCCAGATATTCAGGCTATGGTTGCCGCCAATACCAAAAGCTCGTGAACGCGAATCCTGAGTGCGGACCACACGGCTCAACTCCAGCGGCAACGCACCTGGCAAATAGAAGTCGGTCCGCCGTGAGATCAACAGGCCGTCGTGCAAGTAAATATCCAGAACTTCAAGATCGGTTTCCCCGTGTGTGCTGCTGCAGCCGGTCAAGTAGGCCGAACCCGTCCGTTGCTTCTTCGGCGAATAATAGTGACGGACCGTGAAGCACGGGTCTCCCGCTTCATTGGTTACGTCCCTGCGAGCTCTAGCATCGCTCACCGAATAGTCCTCTCCCATCGCATCCAGTGTTTGTATGTTCCAGATGCTGTTATAGAGGACGCTCCCGGGTTCACTCGACAGCTTGAGATCGTAGAAAGAAATCCCGATGTTCTTGGTCAGCAGCTTGCGCAGCCGGGTTTCGAGCAATGCCGGCGATGCCAGCCTGCCATAGAAAACGGGATTCAGGCGAGCGGTTGAGACGATCGCAGCGTGCTGCGTCTCCCTGAAGTTGTAGGCAAACTCCCAATCCAGCTCGCCGATGTAAATGTCTTCATCGGTCACGCCGATCAGGATACTGTCGGGATCTGCGGCCTGCTGCGGGTAGGCGCGCCGCATCGCGTCAATGAGTTCCTCAGCCACAACTTGATGCCGGGCCTCATCGCGTGCCCATTCCGGCACCGGTATGCTGGGCAGCACGTCCAGCGAGAGGCCATACTTGTTGCGGTAGTACTGAAGCAAAGAAGAGGAAATCAGCGGCGTGGTATCGCCGATTGGGACCAGATGAATTTGGCCCAAGCCGCGCAACTGCTCGCGCGACGCAGGTTGAGGAAGCCGAACCGCGGCAGAGCGCCGATAGGTTCTCGGTTGTTGAAAGGAACGCAGAGCCTGCAACAGCGCCCACTGGATCGTTCCTCCAAAAAAAAAGAATGCGATGCAGCCCAGAAGCGCCAGCGAGACGGCATGGCGCACGGCCCGAGACCCGCTTCGGACCGGCACTTGCGGCAGTTTGCTCCTCAACACCGACTGGAATTCGGAAATCTCCGCTGCTGTCGCCGAACGCTTGGGAATGACATCAAATCTCCGTCCCGATGAAAGGACAAACATGTCCGGAGTCTCGCAGTACCCGCGAAATTCCGGCCACCGTTTTTGCGACGATGCGAGGCTGCCGCTGGGGGTGTCGCCGATGACAGAGAATGTGATTCCGGTATCGCCGGTATCGAGTTGCAAGTGCTCCAGTTCGGACTTGCGCCGGTCAACCAGTAGTTCGCGGATGAATCGAAGCAGGAATCCCTTGCTGAACAGGTACGCGAAACTGGCGAAAAGACTGATCGCTAATGCCCGGCTGCCGGTGGCGTACCAGTAAATGCAGAGGCCGAGCGCCACCAAGGAAAGTGGCTCCGCGATCCCCGTCAACCATCGCATCGGAGCCAGCGCCGAATCATAAATGCGCTGGCCGTGACGGCGCTCGTCCGCGGTAACTGTATAAGCCAGCTTCATTTACTGCGCTCCATCGGGGGAGGGAATGAGAGCCGACAGCTCCGGCGGTAAGTATAGCTCACGTCGCTCTGCGTGTTTCGCGGCGAAAGCGGCGAAAGACGAGAGCCGCTCAAGCTTGTGCTTGGGCCACACCACGTGGAGTTTGGGACTCAACCATCGCAGGGGACACTCGACCGAGATGCCCCGCCCACCAAATCATGAGTTGTGTAATAACTACAGTGTAACAAGTACCCGCATGTGGCTCTCTAACCACACCGCCCCCTGAGCATTATCAAAGACTTGCAAACCCCGCCGGTTGCCCCAAGTCTCGCGTTTTTCGATCTTCCGCCGCCTCTTCACGTTTTGTTCGCCTGTGTACATACACATCTATACGTACAAATACGCCCGTACAAAATGTTTCACGCGAAACACTTTGTACATACATCTGCCCTACGAGAATCTCACCATCACATCCGGACCCTTATCCAAATGGATGCTCTCAACAAATCGCACCCGTCCAGTCCTCAAAGTCAGAATCACCGAAGAAGTCCGCGTCCCTTCGCCAAAGAAGCGGACGCCTTTCAGCAGCGCGCCTTCAGTCACGCCCGTCGCGGCGAAGATCAGCTGCTTCCCCGGAGCCAGGTCTTCCGCCTCATAGATCTTCTTCTTGTCTTTGATCCCCATCTTCGCAATGCGCTCTTCCAGTTCCGGCTTGTCGATCACCAGCCGTCCCTGCATGTATCCGTTCAGGCAGCGAATCGCAGCCGCCGTAATCACGCCTTCCGGCGCGCCGCCCGATCCCATCACCGCGTGCACTCCGGTTCCGATCACCGCCGCGGCAATGCCCGCCGAAAGATCGCCGTCGCCGATCAGCTTGATGCGCGCACCCGCCTTGCGAATATCGGCGATCAGCTTTTCGTGCCGCGGACGGTCGAGCACGACCACCACCAGATCCTCCACGCCGCGATGCATTCGCCGCGCAATATTTTTCAGGTTGACAGCCACCGGAGCGTCCAGTTCCACCGCGTTCTTGCACGATGGCCCGACCACGATTTTTTCCATGTAGCAGTCGGGAGCATGCAGCAACCCGCCTTTTTCCGAAGCCGCCAGCACGGTAATTGCGCCCGGCGCGCCGGTGGCGCAGAGGTTCGTGCCTTCGAGCGGATCGACGGCGATGTCGACCTGCGGCACGTCGCGGCCGTCCGGGTACGTACCGCCCACCTGCTCCCCGATATAAAGCATGGGCGCGTCGTCGCGCTCGCCCTCGCCGATCACAATCGTGCCGCGCATCGGGACCGTGTCCATCGTCTTGCGCATGGCTTCGGTGGCCGCCTGGTCGCTCAGCGGACGATCCCCCTGGCCCATGGTGCGCGCCGACTCGATGGCCGCGTTCTCCACCACGCGCAAGAATTCCAGCGCCAGATCGCTTTCAATATTTTCTCCGAAATTCTTCGCGTGCGGTTCGGGACGAGGTTGGGTTGCCATCAGTGCCTCCTATATATACAAATGCGACCTAGGAATATATCCCCTTCGGAGCGAAGAGGGAAGTGCAAGTTGCCAGCATCCTCGGCGGCGAAGTATCTGCTAATCTTTCAATCATGACCACCGAACTCGCGACCACCGAATTGACGGCCAAAGCCCGCAAGGAACCCTCTTTTCTCTTCTCCGAGAAGCAGGTTGCTGAAAAAAGTGAACTCGCCCGGCGTTTTCTGGACAACCGCAACCGTTCGCATCAAACCGTCGACAAAGCCGAGAACTTCCTCGTCAAGCGCTTCTACAACCTCGATCACAACACTTACCTGGAAGGCGCTCTGCCCGCGAAATACAAAGAATTGATGGGGCTGGTCGCCTCCGCCTGTTTGCGTTGCGACGACTGCATTACTATCACGTGATTCAGTCCTATCGCCTGGGCGTGACTCGCGCCGAGCAGGAGGAAGCGATCAACGTAGCGCTGGTGGTGGGCGGCAGCATAGTGATTCCGCACATGCGGCGGGCGTATGAACTGCTGGGGGAACTTTACGGGTGAGCGGGAATGCTCTTAAATACAACCACTTAACAGAGTTCATTTGCGGTATATGTACAATTAATGTACACTGTGCCTAGTGCGAGACGAACCCGAGTTCGATTGGGACGAACAGAACGAAAGGCATCTCGCGAACCATGGCATCGGACGTTCCGACGTGGAGGACGTGCTGTCCGGAAACCACATCCTTTTGGAATACCAAATGGAAGGGAACGAACAGCGATGGGTTGCAGTCGGTGCGACCCGCAGAGGCCACATATTGAACATCGTGTTTGCAGTGCGGAAAGAGGCGGTGCGTCCAATCACGGGCTGGACTGCGGACAAAGAAACAGCGGATCTTTACCTCAAGCAATGGGGACTGGAATGAACATGGCGAAGACAAGAATGAAGCAAGCGGTGATCCCGAAGTTTTCCAGTGAAGCCGAAGAAGCGGCGTGGTGGGACGCTCATCGTTCCGAAATCGAGTCGGAAATTCGGCAGCGGATGAAACAGAAGCAGGCCGCTGACGCTGGGTAGCTTGCTCCAGGGAGAGAAGCCCTCGCAGCCCGTCACGCTGCGCATCGCGACGAAGGACCTCGAAACGGCGCGCCGATTGGCGGCCCGCAAGGGTGTGGGATACCAAACCTATATAAAGATCCTGCTCCGCGAAGCCCTCACGGATGCGTCGGAAAATATTGGCGCTAGAACGCGTCAATCCCCGTCACGCTCGCCCCGATGATCAGCGTGTGGATGTCGTGCGTGCCCTCGTAGGTCTTTACGCTTTCGAGGTTCATAAGATGACGCATGATGGGGTAGTCGTCGGCCACGCCGTTCGCACCCAGAATATCGCGAGACAGCCGGGCGCACTCGAGCGCCATCCAGACGTTGTTTCTTTTTGCCATCGAGATGTGCTGGTGCTGCACTTTCCCGGCATCTTTCAAGCGGCCAACCTGCAGCACGAGTAACTGCCCCTTGGTGATCTCGCTGATCATCCAGGCGAGTTTCTCCTGTACCAGTTGATGCGAGGCGATGGGCTGATCGCGGAATTGTTTGCGCAGCAACGAATACTGCAGTGCGCAGTCGTAACACGCCATCGCTGCGCCGACCGCGCCCCACGCGATTCCATAGCGCGCCTGGTTCAAGCACATCAGCGGAGACTTCAATCCGCCCGATCCCGGCAACAGGTTCGACTCGGGTATGCGCACATCCTGCAGCGACAAGCCTGACGTCACCGAAGCGCGCAGCGACCACTTCCCGTGAATGTCGTCCGCCTTGAATCCGGGACGGTCGGTCTCCACCAGAAATCCTCGTATCTTATCGCCTTCATCTTCAACTTTGGCCCAGATCACGGCCACGTCGGCAATCGTGCCCGAGGTAATCCACATCTTTTCGCCGTTCAATACATATTCTTTGCCAACTTTGCGAGCGCGCGTCCTCATGCCGCCCGGATTCGATCCGAAATCCGGCTCGGTCAACCCGAAGCAGCCGAGCTTCTCGCCTTTTTGCAGCGCGGGCAGCCAGGTGTCTTTCTGCTCGTTGCTGCCGAAGGTATGAATCGGATACATCACCAGCGCCGACTGCACGCTGACGAACGAGCGCACACCGGAATCTCCGCGTTCCAATTCCTGAGTGACCAGGCCGTATTCGACGTTCGACATGCCGGCACAGCCGTAGCCGTTGAGCGATGCACCGAAGAATCCGAGATCGGCCATCGGCTTCACCAGTTCGCGCGGGAAGCGGCCGGCGCGGTTGCATTCCTCGATGATGGGCACAAGATTGTCTTCGATGAACCTTCGTGCCGTGTCGCGCACCAGGCGCTCGTCGTCGCTCAGCAACGTGTCGAAGTCGATGAAGTCCACACCACGGAATTTGATGGCCGGCATTACGTCTCACCCCACAAAGTCAGCAGACATACAAAGGGAAACCATTCAAAGTAGCAGAGTGGCGGGGAAGTCAGCAACGCGAAGAAACGCGGGCGCAGAAACAATCCAAAAGACTGGTTGAAAAACAATCACTCAAGAAAAGCAGCGTCCTCAGCAGCATCGGTGTTGCGTACATGTACCTTTCACTAAAGCTTGGCAAGAATCGTTTTAATACGGGTGTTTTTTCGTTGACAGAATATCCCTTCCGTATAGAATGCGAGAGGATTTTGTGGAACTGCGGCAGGGTGACTCTATTTGCGGCCCAGCGAGCCACGAATGACCCTTTCCCCGGCCCCGTTATCTCCGCAGGGTAATGGGGTTTTATTTTGAGAACGCAAATGAGTTCAACTGCCAACCCGCCCGCCGATCCTCCGCGCCTGCGGCGCTCGCTCACGCTCTGGGACCTGATTCTTTACGGCATCATCGTAATTCAGCCGGTGGCGCCGATGTCGGTGTTCGGGGTGCTCAGCGATCGCGGACACGGGCACGTGGTTACGACGATCCTGATCGCGATGGTGGCCATGCTATTTACCGCCATCAGCTATGGCCGCATGGCGCGCGCCTATCCCAGCGCCGGCTCGGCCTTCACCTACGTCGGCCAGGAAATCAATCCCGCTCTTGGTTACGTGACCGGCTGGAGCATGGTGATGGACTACATACTCAATCCGATTATCTGCACCATCTGGTGCAGCCAGCAGGCGCATGTATTTGCTCCCGGCGTGCCGTACTGGGCGTGGGCTGTCTTTTTTGCGCTGGTGTTCACGCTCCTGAACATTCAGGGCGTGAAAACCTCGGCTCGGGTGAACTCGGCGCTGGCAGCGGGGATGGGCGTGGTGATCGCAATTTTCTTTGTGGTCGCGGCGCGTTACATCTTCGGGCATCCGCACGACAGCGCAGGCTTCTATACCCGTCCCTTCTACGATCCGACGCTGTGGAACACGAAGGCCGTGCTCTCAGGAACATCGATCGCGGTGCTCACCTATATCGGTTTTGACGGCATCTCCACGCTCTCGGAAGAAGCGGAAAACCCGCGCCGCAATATTCTGCTGGCAACGGTGCTAACTTGCCTCGTGATCGGCATTCTGTCTGCGGTTGAGGTCTATGCCGCGCAGTTGATCTGGCCGGCGTCGCAGCCATTTCCGGACGTGGATACTGCCTTCGTTCACGTGGCCGGCCGCGCCTGGAAGCCGATGTTTGGCATTATCGGGTTCACCCTGCTGGTCGCCAACTTCGGATCGGGCATGGGCGCGCAGATCGGCGCCGCCCGCCTGCTCTACGGGATGGGACGAAGCAACGCGCTGCCGAAATCATTTTTCGGAGTGGTGGACGCGAAGCATCGGGTGCCGCGAAACAACGTGTTATTTGTGGGTACAATCGCGCTGATTGGCGCGTTCGTGATGAGTTACGGTCTCGGCGCCGAGATGCTCAATTTTGGCGCGCTCATCGCCTTCATGGGCGTGAACGCTGCCGCCTTCGTGCGCTATGTGGTACGCGACCAGAAATGGACGCTGTCCTTTATCGTGCCGCCCGTCCTCGGCTTCGTGATCTGCTTGTTGCTCTGGCTGAGCCTCAGCACTCCCGCCAAGATCGCTGGCACCATCTGGATGGCAGCGGGCATCGCCTTCGGGGCCTGGAAGACGCGTGGCTTCCGCGGGGACTTGGTCAACTTTGACCTGCCGCCGGATGAGTAAGAAAAGTCAGAAGTAAGAAGTCAATTGCAGAAGTAAAAAACTCTCTGAACAATCGGCGCTGCAGTGAGAGCCTTTACTTCTTCAATCTGACTTTTTGCCTCTGACCTTCCTTTACTCCACGTTCCACCCGCTCACTTCGACCTCTGGCTTCGCGGCTCCCAGGCTGCCGGCGCGATACGTTGCCGTGATCTCGCGCTTTTCACCGGGCAACAGAGAAATGTAATTATCCTGCCAGACCACCGGAAGAATTTCCTCGCCGCCTTTACCCTTGTCGAGTTTCAGGCGCACGAAAAATGCCAGGGTCTTGCTGGGATTTTCCACCGTCACGCGGGTCACCGCATCTTCGCTATTGCCGTTGCGCTCACTGCGGCTCGACACGTGCAGCTTTACCTTTGGCAACTGCGCGAGCGAAGTGTAGTCCGCATAGGACGCGGTCGGAGTCATATACCAGTTCGATTTTGCCCAGTCGAGCGTTTCCGGTTTCGTCGAGAGCCAGTAGAAGTTCGACCCAACCAGCTTGCCGCTGCTATCGGTGACACGAAGATCGAGGAAGTATGCCGGCGACAGTCCGTCGATCGGCGGAAGCTCAAACACTTTCGCCGTGCTATCGGCGGCCGCGTCGAGCGTCGTGTCTTTGGAAAGCTTCTGCGTGCCATCCAGGTTGAACACCCGCGCCGCCAACTTCAGCCCCTTGGCATCCACATATTGGCTGCTGACCAGCCATACTGAATGGTCGTCGTATCCATAGACCGGGTCGAGTGTTTGCATCGCTTTCTTCGCGCCGAAATATCCGCCGCCCGGCCGCAAATAGTAGTCGTAAAGATGCCAGATCATCGAAGGCCAGGCGTTATTCAGCATCCACTGGATGACGCCCGTCGAAGTGTACTTGTTACGGCTGTAGGCCTCGTACATGGCGCGCACGCCTTCATAGGTCATGAGCTGAGATTTGTAGGTGAAGTCTTCCGCGCTGCCAGCTTTTCCGTAGCGCGCATTGAGCGCATCGGTAAACACCTGCGTGGTCTTGAAGCTCCCGCCACCCGCGTGGAAATTCCAGTACTCATCGACCGGCCCATCCACCGTCCAGAGATGGTCTTTGGGAACCATGCGCTCGACGCTCTCGATCGGCGGAACCGCCGGCCCCATGCTGGTTTCGGTATTGAAGCCGTAGGCGCCGCCACACCCGCCGGGGTTGCAGGGATTCTCGCCGGTGTGAAGATACGGATCCGCCGTCCAGTACGAAGGCGCGACGTATTCATAGGGCCCGGTCATTTTCACGCCGCTTTTGCCGGTCACCGTGGTCGGTTTCGAGGTGGCGGAAGACACCACCGGATTCGGCCACAGCAGGTCAGCTTCAATCTTCAGATACATCTCTTCGACGTCCGGCGGAGGAGGATTGTCGCTGCCATTCAGCCACATCGCCATGCTCGGATGGTTCCTCAGCCGATACATTTGGTCGCGCAGAGAGGCCTTTGCGATCTCGAAGTCCTCATCCTTCCAGCTTCCCCAGTGCTCCCAGAAATCGCAGCAGCACCATCCTGCCATCACCAGGATGCCCTGCTGGTCGGCCATCTCGTAAAATTCCTCGGTCTCGAGTTTGCCTTCCAGCCGGACTGTGTTCAGTCCCATGTCGCGCACATAGCGGAACTCATCGGCGAGCCGCTCCGAGGTCTCGCGCATCATCATGTCGGGCGTCCAGCCGCCGCCGCGAATCAGGATGTTCTTGCCGTTGATCTTGAACCGGCGTTTCAGGCGATCCGGCGCCTGCTGGGCGACTTCGGAGGTGATCTCGCGAATGCCGAATTTCGTACGGGAGAAATCGGAAAGCTCTCCGTTCACCTCGAACGAAAGACGCAGATCGTACAGGTTCGGCGTCCCCATCTGCGCCGGCCACCACAGCCGCGGATTGCTCAGGTTGAGCTGTGGATACCGATCCGGCGAGAACACCACGTCTTTCGACTCTCCCGCCGCCAGTTCCACGGGTTGGGCGAATTCTATGTTCTCGGTGTCTCCGATCCGGCCTTTCAGCGTCCCTTTTACCGGGTGATCGCTGGCATTTTTCAGCTGCGCGGTTACCGTCAAGTGGGCTGCCCGGGCACTGGCATCGCCGGCGGGCGAATCCACTTTCGAGAGCACTGCCGGATACCGCAGCGCGACCGGCCCGCTGGCCGTTAAATACACCTCGCGCCACAGCCCCATGTTCTTGTCGGGCGGCGAGGGATTCCAGTCCACGAACGTGATCGCCAGGCTGTTCTCGTGCGGCGCCCACACTTGCACCGCGAGCACATTCGTTCCGGGCTTGACGGCGGAAGTAATGTTGAACTCGTAGGTGCGCCATGCGCCGGCGACTTCATTCGAATTGGCAATCTGCTTTCCATTGAGAAAAATGTTGGCGCGATAGTTGATGCCGCGAAAGTTCAGCCACACGGTTTTCCCGGCGAATCCATTGGGCAGGGTGAACTCTTTGCGGTACCACCACGAGAGAGCGTAGGGGCTGTCAGGCGGCATCGGAATATTCGAAAAATTGGAGCCGATCGGATAGCTGACCCCCGGGTACTGCCGCAGATTCATAGCGTAAAAAGGATCGGGCAGCAGCCCGCTCTTTACTTGCGCGGCCACCACCGTGGTCGGAACCTCCGCCTGGATCCAGTCGTTGGCCTTTAATGTGGCCTCAAATGACGGGCTGGCGATGGCTTCGCCCATTGCCGTTACTTTCGCGGAAGACTGCAACGCCCACCCTTCACGCAAGGAGAGCCTCAGCGCAGGAGTCGGCTGGAAACTGGGCTGGGCGGCTGCGGCGGCAAGCGAAAAGAACGGGATCAAGAGCCTGAGTATCTTCATGAAAGTGTCCTTGATGAAATAGAAATGAAAAAATGGAAAGCTGCGGCCCATTCTGCGGGAGTCGCCCTACTTTCATAGCACTTTTATTAATTCGATTCAATAGGGCATTGTCGCGCCATTTCCCCAGGCAGTGAATCCCCATCTCTACTGGGCCGGGTTGCGGCGCCCTTCGACTCCGCTCAAGGCAGGCTCTGGAGCCGTGCCCCTGCAATGCGCTTCTGTCTATGCCGCTAATTTGTGGGAGACAGCAGTAGTTTATAATCATAAATTCTGGCTTCCCAGCGTGAACCAATCGAACGGAGTTATCCAAATATGATTCGACAGCTTCAAAATGCAGGGCCGACCGTGAAGATCATTCTCGGCGCACTACTCGTCCTCATCTGCGCCTCGATGGCGATCACGCTGATTCCGGGCGGGATCGGCTCCAGTTTTGGCATTGGCGCGCCTCCGGCGGGCGTTCTGGCCACCATTGGCGACCAGCAAGTGACCGTCACCGAGGTGCAGCGGGAAGCCCGGGCCATGATCCGGCAGCAGTTTCCTCGCGGCGGACCGCAGGCCAGCATGCTGCTGCCCTATTTTGCCAGTCAGGCTGCCCAGCAACTTATCAATGAGAAGGCCCTGGTTGCCGAGGCGCACCGCATGGGCCTGCGCGTCAACGACGACGAACTGCGCGATGAACTCCAGCACGGCCAACTTGGCGCCATACTCTTTCCCGACGGCAAGTTCGCCGGGCAGGAGGAGTACGAAAACTTCGTTCAGCGCAACGACATGACGGTGCCTCAGTTTGAAGCGCTGGAGAAGGATTTTATTCTTGTCCGCAAACTACGCGCCCTGGTTTCAACCAGTGCCTTCGTGGGGGACACCGAAGTGCGCGACGAATTCGAACGCCGCGATACCAGGGTGAAGTTCGAATATGGGGTGATCACGCAGGCCGACATCCTGAAGGGTCTGCACCCCACCGACGAGGAACTTAAGGCTTTCTACGAACGGAGCAAGGCGACCTACAACAACTCCATCCCGGAGAAGCGGCAAATCAAGTACGTTGTCGTGGAGAGCGCGAAAATCGCGGCGGCGACGACGGTTAGCGATCAGGACTTGCAGGCCTACTACGATCAGCACCGCGACGAATACCGCGTTCCCGAACAGGTGAAGGTCAGCCACATTCTGGTCAAGACTCCTCTGCCGGCGCCGGCGCCAGGGAAGATGAGAAGGCCGTTGCCGATGCGCGCGCGAAAGCCGAAGGGGTATTGAAGGAGGTCAAGGCGGGTGGAGATTTTGCCAAGCTCGCGGAAAAATATTCTGAGGATCCCGGCAGCGCCAAGAGCGGAGGCGAACTGGGCTGGATCGGCCGCGGCCGCACCGTGCCTGAATTCGAGAAAGCCGCATTTTCACTTGGCAAGGGACAGACCAGCGACTTGGTCAAGAGCAGTTACGGATTCCACATCATCCACGTCGAAGACAAGCAGGCGGCTCATCTGAAGACGCTCGCCGAGGCGAAGAGCGAGATTGAAGAGAAAGTGAAGCAGCAGAAAACGACGCGCGCTACCGAAACCGCAGCGAACACCTTGCTCAGCCATGCGCGTACCGACGGATTCGACGCGGCCGCCACCGCCAAAGGTCAGACGGCGGTCACCACCGAATTTTTCAGCCGAACCGATAACTTGCCCGGACTGGGTGCGAATCCGCAGTTTATGGATGCCGTCTTCAATGAAGCGGAGAAGTCGCCGCCTGATGTGGTGCAGGTCCCGCAGGGCTACGTGGTTTTCCAGTTGCTCGCCATCAAGCCTCCGGCTACGCCCACGTTCGAAGAGATTCGATCGCGGGTGGAGAGCGAGTTCAAGAACCAGCGCGCCGGCTTTTTGCTGCAACAGAAGACACAGGAACTCTCCGACCGCGCCAAGGCTGCGCACGATTTGAAAAAAGCTGCCAAAGATCTGGGTGCGACCGTGAAGACGAGCGAACTGGTTGCGCCCGATGGCCAGGTGCCCGACATCGGCTCTATGACGAGCGCGAGTGCGATCTTCTCCCTGAAGCCGGGCGAGATTAGCGGACCGATCACCGCCGGCGGCAATGGCGTGGTCGCTCAGTTGCTCGAAAAGGAGTCGCCGACGGATCAGGAATTCGCCGGGAAGAAGGACGAGATCCGCCAGTCGCTGGTTGCAGCCAAGCAGAACGATTTGTTTGAGCTGTACGTTACGAACCTGCGCAAGGACATGGAAAAGTCCAAACGGCTCAAAGTTAATCAGGAAGAGATGAAGAATCTGACACGCCAAGGTGGGCAAGAAGGTTCGTAGCGAAATGCAGTTCTCAGTTCTCAGTCCATGCTGCGAACTGGTAACCACCCACTGAGAACTGATAGCTGACAACTGAGAGCTGATTTTCCATGTCATTCCCGCGCGCCAGCGGAATTCTCCTTCATCCTACCTCGCTCTCTTCGCGCGGCGGGATCGGCGACTTTGGTCCGTCGGCGTACGCCTTCGCGGATTTTCTCGCCTCGGCGCGGCAGGGCCTGTGGCAGGTGTTGCCTCTGGGCCCGCTCGGTTACGGGAACTCGCCCTATTCCTCCACTTCGGCCTTTGCCGGAAATCCGCTGCTCATCAGCCTGGAGCGGCTCGCCGATCGCGGCTGGATTGACCGCACTCAGGTTGACGCTCTAGCCGGCGGGGTCGAGGCCGTGGATTATGCGGCGGTTTTCTACCAGAAGCTGCCCCTGTTGTTTGAAGCGGCGCACAACTTCCTGCGCTCCGCTGCCCCGAACGCCCGCTCGCGTTACGAGAGCTTCTGCCGGCAAAACCAATGGTGGCTTGATGACTTCGTGCTCTTCGATGGTTTGCGCGCGCGTTTTAAGCTGGAAAGATGGAACCGCTGGCCCCGCAAACTGGCGCATCGCGATCCGGCGGCGATCGAGACGGCGCGCGCGGAAATGCTCGACGAACTAGGCCTCCGCCGCGCCGTGCAGTTCTTTTTCTACGAACAGTGGCAGGCGCTGCGAGCCTATTGCGCGCAACATTCGATTCGCGTCGTGGGCGACATCGCGATCTTCGTAAACTTCGACAGCGCCGACGTCTGGACTCACCCCGATCTGTTTCGCCTGAACTCCGACCTCAGTCCCGAAGTCGTCGCCGGCGTGCCGCCGGATTTTTTCAGCAAGGACGGCCAGCGCTGGGGCAATCCTCTGTATCGCTGGGACGTGATGAAGGAGCAGGGATATTCGTGGTGGATCGACCGGATGCGCTGGGTTACGTACAATTTTGACTACGTGCGCCTCGATCATTTCCGCGGCTTTTCGCAGTTCTGGGAGATTCCGGCGAGCGCACCCACTGCAATTCATGGCCGCTGGGTCGATGGTCCCAAGGATGATTTATTCCTGAAGCTGCGCGAGGCTCTGGGCGGGCTCCCATTTTTCGCCGAGGATCTGGGATACATTACGCCCGACGTGCATGCCCTCCGCGAGCGCCTGAAGATTCCCGGCATGGCCGTGCTGCAATTTGGTTTCGGCGATGTCGGCGCCCACACCCATCTGCCGCACACTTTCACCGCCGACAAGGTCGTGTACACCGGCACGCACGACAACGACACGTTGCTCGGCTGGTGGGAGTCGGGCGCAGCGAAATACGAACGCCAGCAAGTGGAGGCGTACCTCGGCCGATGTGAAGACGGCATCAACTGGGCGATGATTCGCGCTGCCTCCGATTCCGTCGCCAGCCTCTGCGTGGTGCCGCTGCAAGATGCGCTGGGGCTGGGAAGCGATGCGCGCATGAATGTGCCCAGCCGCGAACGCGGGAACTGGCGCTGGCGCTTTGGCGCCGAGTTGTTGCGCCCGGAGGTGGCAAAAAAACTCGCCGAACTCGCCGAAGTCTCCGACCGGCTTCCGCAGCCGTTGCCGGCGGCCGCCAGTTCGAACGCCAATGACGAGTGGGCGGCCTGAGTAGTGTATTCTCGCTGTCGAAGCAAATTGAAAAGACCTTCTGGAGTACGATTTCGTGACCGAGCCCATCATTCGCGCCCAGGCTGTCGAAAAATTCTACGAGCAGCCGGATGGGAACCGCATTGAAGTCATTGCGCCCGTCGATCTGGATATAGAGCCGGGCAAAATTGTTACGTTGCTTGGGCCTTCCGGATGCGGCAAGTCCACATTGCTGCGGATTCTGACCGGACTCAGCAAGCCTTCATCAGGTGAGGTCCTGTGGCATGGGCAGCCCATAGCGTCGCAGAGCGCCGGCGTGGCCATCGTCTTTCAGAGCTTTGCGCTGTTTCCCTGGCTGACCGTGCTCGACAACGTCGAAGCCCCACTCGAAGCGCACGGAGTGCCCGCCATGGAGCGCCACAAACGCGCACTGCGTATTCTCGATACCGTCGGCTTGGATGGCTTCGAGAGCGCTTACCCGAAAGAACTTTCCGGAGGCATGAAACAGCGCGTCGGCTTCGCGCGCGCCCTGGTGGTGGAGCCCGAAGTCCTGTTCATGGATGAGCCGTTCTCGGCGCTCGACGTGCTCACGGCGGAGAACCTGCGCAATGAATTGCTCGAGCTCTGGCTCAGCAAGAAGATGCCGACCAGCGCCATTTTCATCGTCACGCACAACATCGAAGAGGCGGTGCTGCTGGCGGATCGCGTGATCGTGCTGGCAAGAAATCCGGCGTGGGTGCGCGCCGATTTTCCCATCGAACTAGCTCATCCGCGCGATCGCAAATCGCCGCGCTTTGTCGAACTCGTGGACTACATCTACAAGATCATGACCCAGCCCGAACTTGCGCTGGCTGCACCCGACGCCGGAGCGGCCGTACAAAAGCCCGTTCGGCAGAAATATCAGATGCTTCCGCACGCGCGCGTCGGAGGCATCGCCGGTCTGCTGGAACTGCTGCAGGACCGCGGCGGCAAAGAATATCTTCATCGTCTCGCCGAAGACCTGATCATGGATGCCGAAGACCTGCTCCCGATCATCGAGGCTGCGGTGCTGCTCGGCTTCGCCACATTGGAAGAGGGCGATGTCCAAATCACGCCCAACGGCACACACTTCGCGGAAGCCGATATCCTTACCCGCAAGATTCTTTTCCGCCAGGCTGCCCTTAGCCACATTGTCATCCTCCAGCAGATCGACAGCATCCTGCACGCCAAGACGGATCACTCCATTCCGGAGGAATTTTTCTACGACATCCTCGACGAGCACTTCAGTCAGGATGAAGTGGAGCGGCAGTTCGATACCGCCATGAACTGGGGCCGTTACGCTGAGATTTTCGACTTCGATCGCGAATCGCACCGGCTGATCCTCGCCGAGCCCGTCGGAGAGCCGCATCCGCCAACCACGACTCCGGTGCAGTCGTGAAGCGTCCGCAACGAATCGCTTTCCGGCCACTGGTTCGCATCTGGTCGGTGATACCGCTTCCCAGCGCGGCGAACCTGCCCGACCTCATCATGTTTTCCGGCGCGCTGGCGCTCTTCTACGGCATCGTGCAAGTCGGACGCAACTGGCTTGGCGCTTTCACTCCGCATGTCGAGATCAGCCGCCGCCTCAGCGCCCTCCCGGTCTATGCCGGATACTCGCTGCTGCGCATCGCGCTGGCTTATGTCCTGAGCCTTCTCTTCGCCATCACCTACGGATACATCGCCGCCTACCGTCCGCGCGCTGAGCGTTTCATGATTCCGCTGCTCGACGTTTTGCAGTCTATCCCAGTGTTGAGTTTTCTTCCTGGCGTGATGCTGGCCATGGCCGCGCTTTTTCCGGGACGCCAACTGGGCGTCGAGATGGGCGCAGTCCTGCTCATTTTTACCGGACAAGTCTGGAACATGGCGTTCAGCTTTTATGCTTCGCTGAAAAGTATTCCCCGCGAGATGCGGGAAGCGGCCACGATCTACCGTTTCAACTGGTGGCAGCGCCTGCTTCAGATCGAACTGCCCTTCGCCACCATCGGCCTGGTGTGGAATTCCATGATGTCGGTCGCCGGGGCCTGGTTTTTCCTGATGGCCTGCGAGCAATTTGGCGACTTCCGCCTGCCCGGCCTCGGCTCTTACCTTCAAGCCGCCGCCGACAACGGCGATACGCGCTCCATTCTCCTGGGAATTCTCACCATGGTGGCCGTGATTGTGCTGATCGACCAGTTGGTGTGGCGTCCGGTAATTGCCTGGGCGGAAAAATTCAAAATGGAACAAGTCGAGAGCGCGACCGCCCCAACTTCCTGGATGCTCGATTTTCTCCGGCGTTCCCGTGGCATAGCGCTCTTCCGTAAGCGGGCAGTTCGTCCGCTCCGCGAACAGATGATTCACTACTTTGCGCCCCGGTATGAGGTTCGCGCCGAATCAGCAGGTGAGAACGTCGCCGCTTTGTGGCTCTGGCGATGCGTTGGAATTGCGGTTCTTGGAGCGATCGGCTACGCCGTGGTGCGCGTGGTCATGATTTTAACCGGCCTGCGCGCCTCCGAATTCCACCAAATCGGCATAGGGCTCGCTGCCACCTTCCTGCGCGTGAATCTCACTCTTGCGCTCGGCGCTCTCTGGACGATCCCGGCCGGCGTCGCCATCGGATTCAACCCGCGCCTGGCGCGCATCGCTCAGCCGCTGGCGCAGATTGCCGCTTCGGTTCCGGCCACGGCGTTGTTCCCGGTTGTGATGCTGGTCCTGATTCGCTTGGGCGGAGGTCTGGGATTCGGCTCGATCGTTCTGCTGCTGCTCGGCACGCAGTGGTACATTCTGTTCAACGTGATCGCCGGCGCCATCGCCATTCCCACCGACTTGAAAGAAGCGGCCAGCGTTTTCGGCATTCGCGGCTGGGAGCGTTGGCGCAAACTGATCCTGCCCGGAATTTTTCCTTTTCTCGTTACCGGGATGATAACGGCCTCCGGAGGCGCCTGGAACGCCAGCATCGTTGCCGAATATTTCCACTTCAGGGGCCAGACCTATTCGACCGTGGGCATCGGCGCCATGATTTCCGCGGCCACGGATGCCAAGAATTTCAATCTCCTGCTCGCCAGCACCATCGCCTTGGCCGCCGTTGTTGTCACCACCAACCGCCTGGTTTGGCGGCGTCTCTATCGTCTCGCCGAAACCCGCTTCAAGCTTGAAGCGTAGGTCCTTTTTAGTCCTCAGTTGTCAGTTGTCAGTTCTCAGTCAACCCGCTTTTCTGAGAACTGAGAACCGAGAACTCCTCTCCACCGTCCAGCAAATTTTCGTTACTGCCCTTCCGGGGGTTACTTAGGGAATACTCATTCACGAACCATTAACCGTCTCTTCATGAAGGTGCAAAGAAGGCAAGGCAAGAATCAGCTATGCCTGAATTGCCAATCGCGGGTGACGAAGAGCAAGGTGTACTGACCGAGCCGCCGCTTCTGGCGGGGCTTCCAGGATTCGCCGGAAAATTCATTCCCATGGAGCAGGCGCGCGAACTGTATCAGCGTGTGCGTTCGGCGCCGCGGGGCTTTCGACTGGAAGCGTTGCTGGCGGAAATGAAGGTAAAGCTCGACGTTCCGGCTGCCGACCTCGAGCGCATTCCGATCAAAGGCCCTCTGGTAGCCGTGGCCAACCATCCTTTTGGAGTGCTCGACGGGGCGGCGCTGGCGGTGCTCTTGTTGCGCGTGCGCGCCGACGTCAAAATACTGACTAACTCGCTGCTGGAGGGCATCCCCGAACTCCACGAGCATTGCATCTTCGTGAATCCACTTCACACTCCGTCTTCGGCGGATAAGAATGTGAAACCCCTGAAGCAGGCGCTGGAATGGCTGCGCCAGGGCGGGGCGCTGGCCGTGTTTCCCGCCGGCGAAGTCTCGCAGTGGAATCTCCGCGAGGCGCAGGTCACCGATCCCGCATGGAACATCGTGGCTGCTCGCCTGGTGCGCAAGACCGGAGCCAGCGCGCTCCCGGTATATTTCTGCGGACGCAACAGCGTGACCTTCCAGTTGCTCGGTTTGATCAATCCGCGGCTCCGCACGCTTTTCCTTTTGCAGGAGTTTCTTGCAGCAGCGCGAGAAAGATGTGCAGGTTCGCATCGGCAACGCGATCCCGTCTGAGTTGATCGCCAACCTCGACAATGACGAGGAAGCCACCGAGTATCTTCGTCTGCGAACTTACCTGTTGTCGTATCGCGGCAAGAAGCCGATCTCGCTGCCCACCAAGATGCGAGCCGCGCTTCCGCGCAAGGCGCAGGAGCCGATCGCTTCCGAGGTTCCATCGCGATTCGTCATCGACGATATTGCAGCGTTGCCTGCCGAAAGTCTGCTGGTCGAAAATGCGGAATTCGCTGTGTACGCCGCGCGCGCTTCTGAGTTGCCCCACGCTGCTCGATGAGCTCGGACGCCTCCGCGAAATCACCTTCCGCGCCGCCGGAGAAGGCACGGGACGCAGCGCCGACCTCGATCAGTTCGATGCCTATTACTGGCACCTGCTGCTATGGAACAAGGAAAAACAGGAATTGGCGGGTGCTTACCGCGCCGGCAACACCGACGAGATCATCCGCAGCCACGGCATCAATGGCCTCTACACGAACACCGTGTTCCGCTACGACGAGCAACTGTTCCTGAAGATTGGCTCCGCTCTCGAACTGGGCCGCTCGTTTGTGCGTCCCGAGTATCAGCGTCAGTACGCGCCGCTGCTTCTGCTGTGGAAGGGCATCGCGCGTTTTGTGGCCGCGCATCCCGAGACGCCAGTGTTGTTCGGAGCCGATCAGCATCAGCAACGAGTACAGCAGCTTGTCGCGCGAGATGATTGTCCGCTATTTTGAGCAGCGCAGAGTTAAAGATGAAGACGGCCGCGAGTTCGCCGACCTCATCCACGCGCGCACTCCCTTCCGCGCGCCCAAGCTTCGGCGCTGGGATTGCGGCGCCCTCTGCGGCGCCTTGCGCGATCTCGACGAACTCGCCGAGCCGATCTCCGATGTGGAAGAAGACGGCAAAGGGTTGCCCATCCTGCTCAAGCAGTATGCCAAGGTGGGAGGCAGGCTGGTGGGCTTCAATCTCGACCGCAAATTTTCCGATGTGGTCGATGGCCTGGTGATCGTCGACCTGCGCCAGACCGATCCCGCGGTGCTGGAGCGCTATATGGGCAAAGAAGGCTTCGCCGGGTTTCGCCGCTTCCACGAGATCAGCTAGCGTTGCCAGTGGAGAGCCGGGCGTCCTCGCCCGGCCCGGAGCCCACTGGACGGGCGAGGACGCCCGTCGCTCCATTGAGTACGCCCACTTGGTTGCTGATGCCCCTTTGCCAAATCCGCCCGCCTGTTGAACAATGAATAGTTGACCCTGGCCGCGGCGGACGCTTGCGATTCCGCTGGCACGTCAGAGAAAACGCAAGGAGCCTTCATGCCCGCAACTGGAGAACTTATCCGCCTCATGAATTACATCGACGACATCGCCACCACCCTGCGCCGCATCAGCGCCAGCATCCCGGCGATGACCAAGGAGGAGTGCGCCCGCCTCGGCGAATATATCCGCAAGTCCGAACCCAGCTATGAGAGCGTGGTTCAGCACCTCGAGCAGGCAGGCAAAGAGGGCAAAGAGTGACCGAAGTCCGCACGGTTGCGGTGATCGGCGCCGGCATCATGGGCCGGGGCATTGCGCACGCTGCCGCCCTTGGCGGCTATCGCACCATTCTCGAAGACCTTCTTCCGAACGCCCTGCGCAAGGCGGAGACGGAAATCCGCGCTAACCTCGACCAAGCTGTCGAACTCGGCAAGGTCGATGCCGCCGACGCCGACGCAGCTTTCTCCCGGCTGGAGTATGCCGGTTCCGTCGATCAAGCCGCGCGCGAGGCCGATCTCGTCATCGAGGCCGTTCCCGAAGAACTGGAATCGAAGATCGAAATCTTCACCATGCTCGACAAGATCTGCCGTCCCACCACGATTCTTGCTTCGAACACTTCCTCGCTCAGCGTCACCGAGATCGCCAGCGTGACCTATCGCGCCAAGAAATGCGTCGGCATGCATTTTTTCAATCCCGTGCACAAGATGAAGCTGCTCGAAATCGTGCGCGCGCTGGAAACCGATGACGACACTCTTGCCGCCGTCGTCGAAGTCGGCAAGCGCATGGGCAAGGAAGTTGTGGTGATCAAAGAAGCGCCCGGCTTCATCACCAGCCGCATCAACGCCATGATCGGCAACGAGGCTTTCTACATGCTCCAGGAAGGCGTCGCCAGCGCCGAAGACATCGACAATGCCGTCAAACTCGGTCTCAATCATCCCATGGGACCGTTCGAACTGGTGGATCTGGTCGGCCTCGACACTCGCCTCCACATCCTCGAATACCTGCACAAAACCCTGGGCGAGAAATTCCGCCCCTGCCCGCTGCTGGCGCAATACGTGAAAGCCGGAAGGCTCGGCCGCAAGTCGGGACGGGGAGTGTTTGAGTATCCGGAGCCGGCGAAGGCGGGTAGCGCGACGGCACCACGCCTTTCCCCTGCCCCTGACAACTAACTACTGATTGATATCCTGTTTCGCCTCCAACCGCTTCACCAACCCGTCCACATAGCTCTTCTGGTTGTCCGGAGCTCCGGCAAGCGCCAGCTTCATCTCCTTTGCCGCGTCGTCAAACTTGCCCTGCGCGCAGTACATCCGAGCCAGTCCCGAATGTATGAACCACTGGTCGGGATGCTTCTTCGCGTTTTCGCGGAAGATGGCGAACGCTTCTTCATTGCGCTTCTCAGCCTGCAACTGGCGAGCGAATAAATGGATCTGCAGCGGGCTGGCAAGTTCCAGCGCTTTCTTCTCTGCCGTAGTGGCCTCGTCCTTGCGATTGAGCGCCGTCAGTACCTTCGACTTCGTCAGTTCGTTGTCGAAGCGATCTTCGTTTTCGATGGATTTGTTTGCGTAGGTCAATGCATCGTCCAGAGCGATCTTTTCGGCGAGCAGGTAATTTGCTGCGTCGTCCCAACTGATCCATGTGTACTGCGAAAGATTACGAAGCTGTTTCTTAAGGCTTGCCTGCACCACGCCGTGCACATCGACCGAGACCTTGAACGGGACCGCGATCTTCTCCCACTCCAGCTCAACCACTGCCGAATCCGGCTGCAGTTGGTCGAAGTCGTAGGTCAGCGCATTGTGCATATCCGCGGCCTTGGGTTTCACCGTCACGCGCAGCCCATCTTCCGCCTGGTCGTAGGTGAAAGCTCCCCAGGAAGTTGAGTTCTTCGAAAAAATAATTGTCCATTCATCGGCGTTCGGGATCATATGCAAACCGTAAGTTCCTTTATCGAGCGGCTTGCCTTCGATCTGGACCGGATCGCTGAACGTGATCGTCGTGTTTTCATTCGCTCCCGCGCGCCACACCTTGCCATAGGGAACCAGGGCATCCCAAACCTTGCGATCATTCACCAGTGGACGGTGATAGCTGATCGTGATATCGGTGATTCCGACCCGTCTGTGAGACCTGCGCCCGCTGGCTCTGCCGGGGCAGATCGAGTACGAAGGACTGCGCCGGGCTCAAGCCCGGCATGGCTGCCATCAGCAGGCAGAACAGGAATCCTCGCAAAGCTGTTCGAAACATGGTGGAAATCCTCCTTCAATGGGCATGCATCGCAAATTTTGTTCAAACGGGCCGCGGATCGCGGCCCCACCCCTAGTCGGCATTTTAGACGTGCTCCGATTCTAGTGGTGAGCAACGGTATGGAGATTGAATCGCGACCGCTCTGCGCTTCCATCTTTGCGGCTAACCGAGGAGGCGTTTCCAACGTCTAACCAATGAGGTGCAGTTTGCTTTTTTCGGGAACCGCACCGCACCCGATCCCGTACTAGATAGCAGAGTACAGTATCCAGGTTTCGCCTTCGAAGTGGGGCGGCCTGCCGTGAACTAAACCATGCGGATGCTCATCGAAATCGTTCGCCAGTCGCTGGCCACCCTCTGGGCCCACAAGCTGCGCTCGTTTCTTACCATGTTCGGCATTGCCTGGGGCGTCGGATCGCTGCTCCTGCTGGTCGGCTTGGGCGAGGGCTTCCGCAGCGGGCAGGCGAAGCAACTGAAGAATCTCGGCCAGGACATCATGTTCACCTTCCCCGGCCGCATTCCCGCGGTCGAAGGCAGCACTCAGTCCGGACGCACTTACCACTTCACTTATGAGGATTACCTCGCCGTTCGCAGCGAGGCCCGCTCCCTTAAGTATATTTCGCCCGTGCTCAACCGCGAGGACATTCGCGCCGTCAGCGATTATGGTTCCACCAACGGCCAGGTCTTCGGCATCGCGCCCGAGTACAATCAGATTCGCACCATCCCCGTTGGCCCCGGCCGCTGGTTCAACGACGAGGACAATACCGAAACGCGGCGCGTGGCCGTCGTCGGCTGGGAGCTTACTGAAGAACATATTCCCGGGACGCCCCGCCGTGGGCTCGCCCATCCTGCTCAACGGCATCCGCTTTGAAATTATCGGCGTGCTCAGCAAAGTCGGGCAGGACGGCAATAACGGCACCAACGCGCGCATCTTCATTCCCATCGAAACCATGCGCAATCTGTTCCGGCTGAAAGAGGAGAACAGCGAAGATGCGATCTCATTCCTGAATTATCGCCCGCTTACGCCCAGCGGGAATTTAGTGGCGAAACAGGAAGTCCACGACATTATTGCGCGCCGCCACGGCTTCGATCCCAAGCTCGAAGAATCGTTCGAAGACTGGGACACCATCGAAGACAACAAACGCGTCGCCAAGATCTTCGACGGCATGGACTATTTCCTCGGGGTGGTCGGTGTGATTACGCTTGCTCTCGGAGCCATCGGCATCATCAATATCATGCTGGTTTCCGTCAGCGAACGCACTCGCGAGATAGGGTTGCGCAAGGCGCTCGGCGCCACTCATCGCGCCATCCTGACCCAGTTCTTTGTGGAAGGCGCATTCCTGACCGCTCTTAGCGGAGGCATCGGGCTGGCCATCACCACTGGGTTGGTTACGGTTCTTGGAGCCTTGCCCGCGCCTGAAGGATTCGACACGCCCCGCATTGTTCCGTCGTCAGCGGCCATCGCCATTCTCGCGCTGGCATTTGCCGGCATCGCCGCGGGACTTTATCCGGCGCGCCAGGCCGCGCTGTTGCAACCGGTGGAGGCGCTGCGCCAGGAGTAAGTTCTTCTGTAGAGACGGGGCTTGCCCCGTCTCAGGCAGCGCGATAATGCCGAGACGCGGCAAGCCGCGTCTCTACGGGAAATCGGACGCCCGCAGCCGGTTAAGGATTAACTATGATTCTCGAACTCGCTGGCCAGGCCTACAACGCGCTCAAGCACAACCGCCGTCGCAGCATCCTCACCATGCTCGGCATGGCCTGGGGTATCGCGACCGTCGTGCTGCTGCTCGCCTACGGGGCCGGTTTCGAGCGCGCCCTCTGGGTTGCTTTCCGCTCCTGGGGCACGAATCTCGTCTTCATCTTCCCGGGGCGCACCTCGCTGCAAGCGGGCGGCACCAAAGCCGGCAGCGAAATCAAACTCACCGTCAACGATCTCGATTACCTTCAGGCCGAGGTGCCGTTGCTCAAGCGCATCTCGCCTGAAGCCTTCAAGCAAAGCAGCGTCGCTTATGGCACGCGGAGCGGCAGTTACGGGATCAGCGGAGTCTATCCCTACTATCAGCACATGCGCCGCATCGACGTTGAGGACGGCACTTTCTTCACCGATCTCGACGAGAACACGCATAGCCGCGTGGCCATCCTCGGCGCCGACGTCAAGAAAAAGTTGTTCTCCGGCGAGAACGCGCTGGGCGAAAAAGTTCGGGTCGACGGCATTTCCTACGAGGTCATCGGAGTGCTCAAACACGTCATCCAGAATGGTGACGACAATATGAACGGCAAAGTGTATATCCCGTTCAGCGCCATGAACGACCTCACCAACACTTATTACCTCAACGCCATCGCCATGGAATACGAAGGCGACCACGAAAAAGTCGCCGAGGGCGTGCGTCGATCCATGGCCTTTCACCATGAATTCGATCCCAAAGACAAGCGCGCCATTTTTGTCTTCGACGTCTTTGCCGATCTGCTCGACCTGCGCGTGATCACCACCGGCATCAAGATCCTGCTCGGCTTCATCGGCCTGCTCACGCTGGGCATCGGTGGCGTGGGCCTGATGAACATTATGCTGGTCTCGGTTACCCAGCGCACCCGCGAGATCGGCGTCGAAAAGGCTCTCGGCGCCCGCGGTTGGCACATCCTGGTCCAGTTCCTCGCGGAAGCGCTCGCCATCACTCTCTTGGGTGGACTCGCCGGCGTGGCTCTGGCTTACATCGTCTCGTGGTCGGTCGGATCGCTTACCCTGTGGAGCGCCTTTGTGGAGAATGGCACCGAAGGTGACATCCATCTCACCATCGATTCCGCGACTCTGCTGGCGTCCACCATGATCCTCGGATTCGTTGGCGTCGTCAGCGGCATGCTCCCCGCCATCAAAGCCTCGCGCCTGGATCCGATCGAAGCCCTCCGCTACGAATGAATCGAGTCTTTCTGATCTCCGACCGTTGCACCTCCCCGTTGTGCTATATTTCCCCCATTCCAGGAGGAGGTCCCATGCGCCCACTTGGTGTCACCTTGGTTGGCTTCTATCAGATTCTGCGCGGTGTAATCGCACTGTTGTTTGGACTCTCCATTCTGCTGTTCGCCGGACTGGCCGCGAAACTCGCTTCCCTGGCCGCCGAAGGCAAACGCCATCGAACGTCTTCTACGTGACTTCGGCCACGTGGCCGGCGTCATCGTTATTGTGTTTGCGATCGTGCACATGCTCGCCGGTTATGGCGTCCTGCAGATGCAGAACTGGGGACGTTTCCTCACGCTCGTGTTTTCCGCGATTGGACTCGTGCTGATTCTCCCCGGTCTCGTCCACGCGAATGTTTCCTCCTGTCTCTTCGGAGTGATTAACGCGGCCTGCATCATTTATCTGGCCATGCCTCCGATCAAGCGCGCCTTCCGCGCCGAAGGCAACCCGATGCGAGCGGCGGCCTAACCAACGCCGCTCATACTTCCGTCGTAGAGGCGGGGCTTGCCGCGTCTCGCCCCTTCCCCTGAGTACAATGAACCCGTGTCAGACTCCCTGCGGAAAGTTCGCGATCACTTGCAACTCTACGAGCACCCGCTGCTCGCCTTTTCCGCGCGCGACAATAACGGGGTGGTCGAGGTTCTGATCGATCTGAAGAACTCGTCCGTCCCGGTTCACACCTACGTGTTCCCGATTCATCCGCGCGACCTCGATCATCCTCAGTTCACCTGGCATCTTCAGCGCCAGCTTTACGATGCCTTGCACGACTATTTCATCGAGATGTTTACCCGCACCCCGCAGGATCGCCGCGCGCCGATGCCTGCTGGAGAGGGAAGCAAGGGAAGCTAGCGCCGTGTCCGTTCGCGAACAAATCGAGCGCGAAATCCGCCAGCGCGGCCCCATCCCGTTTTCGCGCTATATGCAGATCTGTCTCTACGATCCTTCCCATGGTTACTATTCGGCGAACGCCGAACAGTTCGGCAAAGCGGGAGACTTCTATACCTCGAGCGACGTGCACGCCGTTTTCGGACGCTTGCTCGCGCGCCAGTTCGACGAGATATGGCGAGCGCTCGACCGCCCTCCTCAGATCGAAATCCTCGAACTCGGCCCCGGTCGCGGCTTGTTCGCCCGCGACGTGCTCGATTGGGCCAACAAGAAATTCCGCGATTTCTTCGCCGCCGTAACCTACACGTTGCAAGAATGGTCACCCGCGCTGCGCGCGAAACTCTACGAAACTCTGCGCGAGTATCTTGATGCCGGCAGAGCAAATATCCCAGCTACAATTCCGGAGGGACGATCTAACTTAGCCCAGCGCTTCAGCGCTGGGGGAAGCGCGAAAAGCGGCCAAGTCCCGGAGGGACGGTCCACCGGCCTGTGCCGCACTCTCGCCCCTGAAACTCCCCTCATTGTCTTCGCCAATGAATTCTTCGACGCCCTCCCCGTGGAAATTCTCAGCCCTGCCGGTAAACTCCACATCGCGCTCGAAAACAATCGCCTGCGCGAAACCTGGCTCCCGCCGCTCGTCGAAGAACTGGTATTCCTCGACCGCTACGGCGTCCATCCCGAAGCAAACGAGCGCATCGAGGTCCCACTCATTGCGCAAGAATGGATCAAACAAATGTCCGGTGCCATAGCACGCGGCTTGTTGCTGATTATCGACTACGGTTACACGCGCGACCAACAACTGGCAGGCCGCTACCGCGGCACGCTCATGGCGTATCGCCAGCACTCTGCCAGCCCCGACCCCTACCAGGCCCCCGGCGAGCAAGACCTCACCGCCCACGTAAATTTCACAGCGCTTGCCGCCGCGTGCGAGCAAGCCGGTATGCAGTGCGGGAAGCTCCTCACGCAAGCGCAATTTTTGATAGGCATTGGCGGGAGAAATCAGTTTGCCGACGCCTTCGAAGACTGCCGCATGCCGCAAGAACGCGCGAAAGTAACCCTCCAACTCAAACACCTGGTCACGCCCGCCGGCATGGGAGAAAACTTTCAAGTGCTGATTGCCAGCCGAGCGGTCGACCCGAAGAAAATGGCCGCCCTCAGCGGACTAAGCTTCGGAAGCGGTTCTCAGCTCTCAGCTATCAGCTCTCAATAAAACAATTTTGGTTATCCTCGCAGGAATCTCACGTTGAAAACTGACAGCTGGCAGCGGATAGCTGGGAGCCGACCCCGCCGAGGACCAAAAGGACCCGTAACAAAAGATGTACCCTTTTCGCGGCATTTAACATTCCTGAAATATCTCTGCAGTAAACTGCAATTGATGAGCTCCCCTCGGGTCTCTCGCTTTGCGCTGCCCCTGCAGGTCGCTGCCGTCTGCTACCGGCGGGTGAATTCGCATGCCGAGTTTCTGTTGGTCCATACCAACGGCGGCAGCAAGTGGACGTTTCCCAAGGGAGCCCCCGAACCCCGCCTCTCGCACAGCCAGGCCGCCGAACGCGAAGCCAAAGAAGAAGCGGGCGCCATCGGCATCATCGAGCCCCGCCATTTCCACATCTACCTTCATTCCAAGGGTGTTTTCTGGCAGGCCGACGGCGTGCAGGAATACGTGGTCAAAGCCTTTTTGATGGACGTCCGCCAAACTCGCCGTCCCGAGGAAGACTGGCGCAATCCCACCTGGTTCGATTCAGAAAGAGCGCGCGTCATCCTGGCCAAGGGCCGCGAAGTCAAGTACGCCCACGAGCTCCAGACCGTGATCGACCGGGCGGTGGAGTACCTCGGCGTAGCGCGCATGGCTGCGGCTCGCTAATGCTTGTGGAGAGACGGGCGTCCTCGCGACCTGTCCTGACCGAAGCCGAATCCAACCGCGCTCAGCCGGTCTTCAAGCCGACGGCCAGCGCCAGTTTCGCTTGCCGCGCGTCGAAAGTCCAAAAATGCTCGGCTTTCAGTTCCAACGCCGAAGCCACGTGCAGCGTGTCGAGCAGTTCGAACCCCTAGCCGCGCCGCGTGCTTGGTGAGCCAGTTGCGCGCACAACCTCGAATGCTTGATCGGGCAGGGGCGCTTCCCGCCACAGATTCTGGGCGCGATGCTCATGGAATCGCTGCAGCAGCACGGTCAGCTTCGCTGCGCGTAATCGCCTTGCGGAACACGTGTTGTTCGATGGCATGTGTGCACTCGGCCACGTGAAGCGGCGTCATCCACAAGGATGGCCGCGACTTCAGCCGGCGCTCGACCTCCGATGTGTGCCGATCAGGGAGATAGAGGGAAACAAAAAAAGAAGTGTCAGCGTAGATGGTCACTGGGATGGCCGATGCGACGGTTGTCAACAAGGAGCCTCAATAGCGACCGCGTTCTTCAATCACCAGATCGGCTCCGGGCAGAATGCGGTCGCCAAAAATCTCCTTGCGCGCGGCCGCGAAATCAGGCCAGTCGCCAGGCTGCGGCGGCGATCCCTCGGGAACAATGCGGGCAATCACCTCGTCGCGCTCCCGGAGTTCTACTGTCTTACCCGCACGCAGCCAAGCCTTCAGCCGCTTGGTGTCCCGAAGCTGGCGAATGTTTACGCTGGGCATGGTTAATAGTGTGCCACAATATGTGGCACATTGTCAAAGAGTGTTTTCGAACCGACAACTGAGAGCTGACAGCCGACCGCCCCGTCCCGTATATTTAAATAGAGAAACCCATGATCCAACTCTCCGGCGCCGGCAAGCGCTACGGCCACAAGCTCTTGTTCGAGAATGCCGATTGGCTGATCACGCCAGAATCCCGCATTGGTCTAGTTGGAGCGAACGGCACCGGCAAGTCCACCGTCATGAAAATTCTTGCGGGGAGCGAGTCGCTCGACTACGGCGCCATCTCGCGCGCCAAAGGCATTTCCATCGGATACCTTCCGCAGGACGGCCTCACCCTGACCGGCCGCACTATTTTTGCCGAGTGCCTGTCCGTGTTTGCCGAACTCCATGCCATCGAAGAAGAAATGGAGGCGCTCACCCGCAGCATGTCGGAACTCGACCACGCGGGCCCGGAATACTCGAACGTCGCCGACCGTTACCAGAAACTCGAACATGAATTCGTCGCCCGCGACGGCTATACGCTCGAAGCCCAGGTCGGCCAGGTCCTCACCGGTCTTGGCTTCCACCGCGACGACTGGACGCGCCGGACTGAAGAATTCTCCGGCGGCTGGCAGATGCGCATCGCGCTGGCCAAACTGCTGCTGCAGAAGCCCAACCTGCTGCTGCTCGACGAGCCCACCAACCATCTCGATCTCGAAGCCCGCAACTGGCTTGAGGAGTACCTGACCACCTATCCCTACGCTTTCGTCCTCATCTCGCACGACCGCTACTTCCTCGACATCACCGTCAAACGCATCGTGGAAATCTGGAACAAGCAGATGCACTTCTACGCCGGCAACTATGACCAATACCTCGCCGGCAAGACCGCGCGCAAGGAGCAGCTCGAATCCGCCTACAAAACGCAGCACGACCGCATTGAGCAACTCGAAGTCTTCATCAACCGCTTCCGCTACACGGCGACTAAGGCCAAGCAGGTGCAGAGCCGCATTAAAGAGCTCGAAAAAATGGAGCGGATTGAAATTCCGGAAGAAGAAAAGACGGTCCACTTCTCCTTCCCGCAGCCGAAGCCGAGCGGGCGCATCGTCGCGGAGTTTACGAACGTCGCCAAGAGTTACGGTAAACACAAAGTCTTTGAGAAAGTCAACTTCATGATCGAGCGCGGCGAGCGCGTCGCGCTAGTCGGAGTGAACGGAGCAGGGAAGTCCACCCTCATTAAACTGCTGGCCGGCCAAGAGCCGTTCACCGCCGGTGAATACAAACTAGGCCACAACGTCGGGCCCGATTATTTCGCCCAAGACCAGTACAAAGAACTCGATCCTGAAGCGCGCATTCTCGATGACCTCGGCGAACTCTCGCCCGCCTCCACCCAAACCCAACTGCGCAGCCTGCTCGGCTGTTTCCTCTTCTCGGGCGACGATGTCTTCAAGCGCATCGGCGTTCTTTCCGGAGGCGAACGCAATCGTTACGCGCTGCTCAAAATGCTGCTGCACCCCGCCAACTTCCTGCTGCTCGATGAGCCCACCAACCATCTCGACTTGCGCGCCAAAGACGTCCTGCTTGAGGCCCTGATGAAATACACGGGCACGGTAGTCTTCGTTTCGCACGACCGCTATTTCATCGACAAGCTGGCCACCCGGGTCTTCGAAATCGGCGAGGGCAAAGTAGAAATCTACCCTGGAAATTACGAAGACTATCTCTGGAGGAAGCAGTACCCAGTTGCCAGTACCCAGTTGCCAGTCAGTTCTCAGTTCCCAGTTCTCGGTTCTCAGTCACAATCCCACGGTCACAATGGCGACGAGGTTGCCACGGGTGCGCTGCTCGTCGAACCCAAATCGAAGCGCCTAAACCCGATCAAGCGCCAGCAGATGGAGGACCGCCTGCATGAAATCGAAGAAGAGATCGCCCGCGCCGAAACGGCGATTGCAGTGTGTGAAACCGAGCTTCAGAGCTTCGTGAGCGCGGAGGAAACCCAGCGCCAGACGCTGGAACTCGCCAATCACAAAACCGCGCTGCAGAACTTGATGAATGAGTGGGAAGAGCTGTCAGGAGCGCTGCAATAGAAACTACGGCGAATCCGGAGTTGCTGTGAGCGCAGGCAGTCTGCCGAGCCGCGCTCGGCTTGGACGGGCGGGGACTCCCGTCCCTCCACCAGCAAAACGGCAGACGCGGCAAGCCGCGTCCCCTCCGGAAGATTGTGTTTGGGGGTTTTACTGAGAGCTGAGAACTGAAAGTTGATAGCTGCTCTACCCGCCCTGCTTCAACTCGGTCAGCACCTGCCGCGCGATTTCCTTCAGCGTCTCGAACACGCCCACGCCCTGGAAGGCCACCGCCTCGATCACCGGCTCGTTTTTCTTGCGCAGTTCTTTGGAGAGAGCCTCCACCGACAGTATATTCGGCAGGTCGCGCTTGTTCAGTTGCAGCACGTAGGGAATCTTGTTGAAGTCGTAGCCGTGTTCTTTCAGGTTCGCCATCAGGTTGTCGAGCGCCTCGACGTTGGCGTCCTGGCGCTCCTGCTGGGAATCGGCCACGAACACGATGCCGTCCACGCCGCGCAGAATCAGCTTGCGGCTGGCGTCGTAAAAGACCTGTCCCGGAACCGTGTACAAGTGGATGCGCGTCCTGAAGCCCCGCACCGTGCCCAGATCGAGCGGCAGGAAATCGAAGAACAGGGTTCGATCGGTCTCGGTGGCGAGCGAGATCATCTTGCCCTTTTGCTGTTCGGCTGTTTTCTGGAAGATGAACTGCAGATTCGTCGTCTTGCCGCCCAACCCGGCGCCGTAGTAGACGATCTTGCAGTTGATCTCGCGTGCTGCGAAGTTGATGAAACTCAAAAGGTTTCCTCAGAAACTCCGGCGAAAAAGACTCTCGCGAACCACTCCCTCAAAGCGCGAGCCCTCCCGCCACAAATCCATCCTGACTACAATATCGGTTACTGCTGGTTTTTATACCACACCGGAAGGTCCTGGCGCAGGTTACCCACGTTACTAAAATCAGTGGACAGTGGCCAGTGGTCAGTTGCCAGTACCCAGTACCCAGTTTTCGACGATTGAGCTGCTTCGGGACTTGGACCATCTGTGCGACTGTCTTTTGGCTGCACCGACTACTGACCACTGACCACCGGCCACTGATTATCGTGCCGTCGGCAGAGGATAATATCCGTCCTTGGCATACACCTTTACGCCCGGACGCCGCACCCGCACTTCGATCTGGCGGTAGCCTCCGATGTTCGACTTGGGCGAATAGCCGAGCGTGTACTGATTGCGCGCGTCTCCGATCGCCTGGGCATAAGCCCGCTCGATGTCGGCTTGCGACCACTCGCCGTACACCGTGCCGCCTCCGGTCGCCGAGACGTATTTCGGCAGAATGTCGCTGTACCCCAGCAGCCGCCCTCGTCTTCGGCAGGTGGATCCGCTGCAGCCTGTCATAAACCGGGATCGCCGCGCCTTCCACTCCCACCGCGTACACGGTGATGTTCTGCGTCTGCAGCACCTTCAGGGTATCTTTGTAGCTGGCGGTCGAGCCCTGCTCCCGTCCGTCGCTGATGATGAAGATGATCTTGCGCCGCGCCCGGTCGCGCTTCGAAAGATCGCGCGCCGCCAACAGGATCGCGTCATTCATTACCCGCGCGACCTTGGGCGGGGTGCTTACCGGGGTTACGGGAGAGTCCACCGGACGGCCATTGATGATCGGGCCCTGCGGACCGAGCGGCCCGCTCGTCACCGGAGGTCCATTATTTGCTCCGCTGTACCCCTTGACCTCGTTCAGAGTCACCGTCAACTCCTTGCCCACGCCGGTGAAATCTGACACCCGCCCTACCGTGCTGCTATAGGTATAGATCGCAACTTCATCGAACTGGCTGAACGCTCCCTGCAACGCGGATAGCGTTTCCTGCACCTTCTTCAGACCTACGTCCGCCATGCCGGTGTCGATGATCACTGCCGCCGACAGCGGAAACGGATCGCTGGTGAAAAATTTCAACGTCTGCGGCTGCCCACTTTCCAGAACCACAAAATCCTTAGGCAGCAAGCCGCCAATCAGACGCCCTTCGCTGTCCTTGACCGTAACCGGCACCAGCACCAGGTTTGTCGTCACCCTGATTTTGTAGAGATCCTCCCCGGTTTCCGCATCCCTCGGAACGCTGCCCGCGGGCACCGTCTTTACCGGAGGCATCGGCGGCGGGGCCGGCTTCTGATCCGCTGTATCCGGAGCGCTCCGCGGCATCTCCTTCGACCCGGTGGTCACGCCCGCACCGGATGCATCCGCCGGCGGCACATCCGGCTTGGACTCCTCTTCCGCTTCTTGCCGCGCGCTGGGCGGCGCCGGCGGCGGTATCGGCCGCGTCGCCGACGGAGCGTCCGGAATATCCTCCGGCTTCTGCTGCGCCGCCAAGGCGCCCGCCAGCAATAACATGTCAGCCCCAGAATCAGTACCGCGCTAGCTCTCGTGGCCATCCCCGGAATCCTCTGTCTTTCTTTCTTCGACCTTGCTTTCCACCGCTTTTTACTCATTCAGATGCCCGACCATGCCTCTTTGGTGCATCTAACCATCGCAGGCCCTTACAGGATAGACTAGCAAAGTCTCGGGATAAAAACTCTGATGCCTAAAGTACATTGCAAATCGTGCCTGGCCACGGGCGTCTCGGTTGGCCTACTCTGGCCCTGTTCGCTCTAGTGACGACCCTGTCGCTTCCCGCAGCCGCGCAGAATCCTCCGCTCCGGCCCACCTCGCTCCCGACGCTGACGCCCAGTCGCAAGACCAGTCCATCGACGACCCTGAAGGTCAACGTCGAAGTCGTCCAGTTGTTCTTCAACGTCAAAGACAAGCATGGCGCGCTGATCCCCAACCTCACCAAGGATAATTTCGACATGTTCGAGGACGGCAAGCCCCAGACCATCAAATATTTCAAGGCCGAATCCGATCTCCCGCTGACCCTCGGCATCCTCATCGATTCCAGCGGCAGCCAGATGCGCGTTCTCGATATGGAAAAGGAAGTCGGAGGTTCGTTCCTCGAAAGCACGCTGCGCCCCAAAGACGAGGCCTTCGTCATCAGCTTCGACATCGACATTACGCTTCTGCAGGATTTCACCAGCTCCGTCAGCCGGCTCAGACATGCGCTCAATGAGGCCAAGATCAATACCGGCGGAGTTGGTTGTTCCGGCGGTCCCATTGGCCCGCAAGGCCCGATTCCATGCTCCTCCAGCGGCCAGCGCGGCACCGCGCTCTATGATGCCGTCTATCTCGCCTCGCACGACGAACTCAGCCACGAAGTCGGGCGCAAGGCGATGATCCTGCTCACCGACGGAGAAGACGAGGGCAGCCGCCTCAAGATCAAAGATGCCATCGAAGCCGCGCAGAAAGCCGATGCCATCTGCTACGTGCTGCTCATTGCCGACCGCGGTTTCTACGGCTTCGGCGGTTATTCCGGCGATTCCGAGATGAAAAAGCTCACCCAGGAAACCGGCGGCCGCGTGATCGAGGTCGGCAACAAGATCGAAAAACTCCGCGCAGGCCTTCGACCAGATTTCCCAGGAACTCCGCAGCCAGTACAACACTGGTTACGTGCCCACCAACGCCACCCGCGACGGCTCCTTCCGTAAAGTCGAGATCAAGCCCAAGCAGGGGGACTACAAAATCCAGGCCCGCAGCGGCTACTACGCCACCTCCCACCACGAAGACTAGAGCTTCGTACTAAGAAGCGCGCGAGATGTGGAGTGGCGGGCGTCCTCGCCCGTTCAAGGTTGCGCAGGGGCAGCCGCCCCCGGCTGTCCAAGCCGAGCGCAGCTCGCGAGCGACCTAAGACCAGGTAGTGATTCTGCATGCATTCGTGCCCTGGAACCGGTCTGTGGAAAACCGCGGGTTGCGTCACACCCGCTTTAGGGATATAGTTACCCGCTGGTTCTTACTTCCCCCTCAAGCATAACGCTCGACCATCAGGCGCGAATATCTCACACGGAGGAACATCAATGCACATCACTCGTAGTTTCACGTTCTCTTGTCTGGCTTTGGTCGTGCTCATCGCACTCGGCGGACAAGCCTTTTCCGCTACAGTCGCCGTCGGCACCTGCACGACGCTCATCAACTTCGCAACCATCCAATTAGCGGTAAATTCTGTTCCCGCCGGAACCACAATCGAAATTTGTCCCGGCACTTACCCCGAACAGGTGGTAATCAGCAAGAAGCTTACTCTCATAGGATTCGCAATCGGGACTACTCAGGACGCTGCTGTGATCGTGCCTCCCGCCGGGGGCGTAGTCATGAACGCGACTGATGTGTCCACATCCGCTCCCATCGCAGCCCAACTTTTGGTAGAGAATACAGCCTGCCCGGTAAAAATCAGCAATCTCACGGTTGACGGACTGGGGAACGGGCTCGTTAACTCATGCGCTCTCAATTTGGATGGCATCCTGTTCCAGAATGCCTCGGGCACGTTGAATCACGTTGCTGTGCGCAACCAGATACCCGGGGACGTCTTAGGCGGTTGTCAGACCGGGGACCCCATCTATGTGGAGAGTTCGACAGGTACCTCCGTCGTGACGATCGAGAATAGCTCAGTTCACAATTACAACAAGAACGGAATCACGGGACGTTATGCCGGCACGACGATGACCGTCACCGGGAATTATGTTCAAGGGTCCGGCCTGCTTCCGTATGGGCTTGCTGCTCAGAACGGCATCGAACTTGCCTTTGGAGCCGCGGGAAAAATCTCCGGCAACACCGTGATCGACAATTTCTATGGGGATCCAACATTCAATACCGCATCCGATATTTTGCTCTACGACGCGGCAGAAAGCAGCGGAATCACGGTCACCAACAACATACTCGGCAACAGCCAGGTTCCCATCGGACTGTACACTGATACCCCTGGCACGTACGGAGACGGCGTTACCGTTACCGGCAACAAAATCTTTGGTACGGGAACTTGGGATGCCATCGATGTCTGCACCAACAGCAATATAGTCACGGGCAACACCATCTTCAATAGCGCCGAATCGGCCGTGCATCTGGATGCTGCCTGCGTCGGCACTGGCACCCACAACATCGCAACCGGCAATACCATCCTGGAAAGCGCATGCGCCGGCATTCTCGATGACACCGGCGGCTCGGGCAGCAACAGTTACGGCACAGAAACCTACTACACGGTGCCATTCCCAATCACCTATTCCACCACCGCGTGCACCATCCCTGAGTTTGCAGGAGCAGTCGCACACGCTAAGACGACGCACAAGTCCAGACCATCGGAATAAGCCCAGCAAGATAGAACGTAAGCATAGGAAACAACGCCGGGAATCGGATTCCAGATTTCCGGCGTTTTCAGCATCCGCCTCACCGCGCCTGCGAAAAATCCTCCACCGCGAACAACTGCCCGCCCTGCTCCACCACCCCCACTCCAATCGAATCCATGTCGCGGTCCAGAATATTCGCGCGATGGGGAGGCGACTTCATGAACTGCTCGTGAATGAATTCCGGCGACGGCCCCTGAATTACGTTCTCTGACAGCCAACTGAAATGCACGCCCGCCTGTTTGACCCGCGCCGACAGACTCGGCTCACCTTCAAACCCATGCTGTGCGGATCCGTGTTCGGCCATCACCTCCGCGTGACGCCGCGCCGCTGTCGCCAGCGATTCATCCCACCGCAACGGAGCTAACCCCTGCGCCCGCCGCGCCTGGTTTACCGAAGCGAACAATTCTCGCTCCACCCGCAGCATTGGTATCGAGCCATACGCCGACCAACAAAGCATGATTCCCACCATCGCCACCGCTGCCAGCCGGGTCCCGATTCGCATTGTTTGTCTCTCCACCATGACTGAATGAATAGAACCCAGCTCGCCGCGTCTCAGCAAGTTACTCACGTCGCAGAGTCGCCGATGTGTTGCCGATGAATTGAAGTTACCGGCGCCTCTTACCGGCGGTCCCAATACAAGTCGCGGCGATCCCGGTTCAAGTCCCGATACTCGCGCCGTAACTCCTTTCGTTCATGCCGTGCGCCCGCGTAGTTCCCGTAGTAGAGATCGCGCCGCAGTTCCCGGCGGTCGCGCGCAATCCTTGCTTCGTCGCGCCGGATGTCGCGCCGGTCGCGCCAGCCATCTTCGGCAAACATCGTTCCCGCACCCAGTCCGATCAGCAACAGAACTCCAGCAATCATGCGTTTCATTTCCGTTCTCCTCTGGATCCCCGGCGTCTCGCTGCCCGGAAGCCGCGTCTACTGCATGTAAACCCGCTTCCCGGCCCCAAGTTGCGCGGTGAGTATTGCGAAAACTCTTCCTCAGGGTAACGAAACGTAGGAACAGCCGCCCTCGGCTGTCCAGCGGGGCAAAGCCCCGCCACGCTAATGCTGTAGAAGGATAGACAACTAAGAATAACAACCGAAACCGCTGGCGAGCTGCGCTCGCCGGGACAGCCGAGGGCGGCTGTCTCTACGCTTATTTCTTCGGTCGATTCCTGACCGGGATCACGAACTTCAATCCCGACCAGACGTCGGTGACCGCGCAGACTTTCACGTCCACCAGGCCAGCATCCAGCCCGCTCTGGCGAATCGCATTTTCCGTGAGATCGGTCGGGACGCCTGAACTTGTCTTCGGCCACGAGATCCACAGCATGCCCGCAGGGGCCAGTGCCTTTGCGGCCGGCAACAGTTCGAGTTCGAGCCCCGCGCGCGATCCGGCAAAGAGGAAAATGAAATCGAGGTCTTTGCCGGCAATGGGTTGGATGCGGCACTTCCCGAGCGCTTCGCGAAGTTCGGCCTTCACCTCGTCCGGCACGTGCAACAGGGCAGCGCGAAAATCATCCTTGATGCCCAACTTTTTCGCCAGCGGAGTTCCCGAATATCCTGCCATAGAGAAGATGATGGTTGGGCGTGGCGTTACTGCTTCGGAGCGTAGTATCCCTTGCGGGTGCGCACCTTCAGGTTCCTGTCCTGCGCCAGGATTTCGATGGTGCGGTAGCGTCCATCCGCGACAAAATTCGCCGGCTTATAGGCCAGCGCGTACTGGCTGCGCAACTCCTCCTGAATCGAGAGAAATGCATCCGACACGTCGCGCATCTGGAACGGAAAAAACGCGCGGCCACCCGTGGCCTCTGCGATGCGCTCCAGCACCTTGTCGCCCTTGCCCTTCATGCCGCTGATGTTGGTGCTGATGGTGTAGACGATGGCGTCCGCGCGCTCCGCCATTTCGATGGCTTCCTCGCGCGACACGTGGCTTGAATTGTCCTCGCCGTCGCTCAGCAGAATGATGGCGCGGCGCACCGGTCCCGCCTGCTCCTGCTTCAACAGCTTGTCCCGGCAGGCAAAGTAGAGCGCGTCGTACATCGCGGTGCCCCCGCCCGCCCGCAACATGCGCACGCCGGCCGAAAGACTCTCCGTGCTATCTGTGAAATCCTGCGTAACTTCAGGCGTGGAGTCGAAACCGACCACGAATGCCTTGTCATAGTTCGGGCGAATGATAGCGTTCAGAAATTCGATGGCCGCTTCCTGCTCGAACTTGAAACGGTCGCGCACCGAGTTACTCGCGTCCACCAGTAAACCCACCTGCAGAGGCAGATCGGTCTCGCTGCGGAAGCTGCGCAGCTCCGTGGGCTTCTGATCGTCGATCACTCTGAAGTCGCTGCTCTTCAGATCCTTGATGTAGCGGCCGTGCCGGTCGGTGACGGTGAACACCACGCGCACTTCGTTGACGACATGGACGAGAGTCGCGACGGAGTCATCGGAATCAGACTTCGCTGAATTTCCCGGCTGTGCCGGAGCCTGCGCCTTGCCGTCAGGCGTAGCGCCTGGTTTCGAGGGCGAATCCTGCGCTGCCGCTGGCGTGGCAGCGGGCTGTGCCGTCTGGCCGATAAGTGAGCCGGCGAGTATGTGAAAAGCAACCAGAAGCGGAAAAATGCGCGATTTCATCAGGACGATTTGCTCGGAATTGATTCTTTCATTATAACCCGCGGCCGAGAGCTCGGATGGCGCCTCGCTCTTACTGTCGAGGTTCTTACTGACCAGGTTCCAGCCGTGGACCTTCCTGTCGAGCATTTTCCAGGCTGTCCAGCAAGTTCTCCAGTTCCTCCGGTAACTGTCGAGAGAACTTGAGTAACTCCTTCGTCCGGGGATGCATCAACTCCAGCACCGCCGAATGCAGAAAATTTCGATTCAGCGTCAGCGTCGCAGGCATGCCTGCCGGCCGGCGCTTGTTCGACTGCGACCGCAATTCGCCCGGCGCGCCATAGAGTGCATCGCCCACCACCGGATGTCCAAGCGACGACATATGCACGCGAATCTGGTGCGTGCGTCCCGTCTCGATCTTGAGTTCGACCAAAGCAAACTTGCCGTAAGGCGCATCAATCTTTCGCTTCACCAAGTAATGCGTCACCGCCTCGCGGCCACCGAAGCCCCGCGTCGTCATCCGCGTGCGCCGCTGCGAGTGGCGGCTGATCGCGCTTTGAATCGTGCCGCGATCCTGCTTCGGCCAGCCGTGTACCAGCGCGATGTACGTCTTGTGCACCTCGCGCCCGCTGAACTGCTTCGCCAGCCGGCGGTGCGATTCATCGTTCTTCGCCACCACCATCAGCCCGCTGGTCGCCCGATCCAGGCGATGCACGATCCCCGGACGAAGTTCGCCGCCGACTGCGGAAAGCTTTCCAAAGTGATGCAGCAACGCATTGACCAGCGTGCCGCGATTGCGCGCATCGTCGGTCGCTCCCGCGCCCGCATGCACCATCATGCCGGCCGGCTTGTTGACGATCGCCAGGTCGTCGTCTTCGTAGACAATGTCGAGCGCAATCTCTTCCGCCATGGCGCGCAGCGGTGGAGCGTGCGGCGGCCCCATGACCGTGATCTGTTCTTCGCCATTGCCCTTCAGCCGTAGCGAGGCTTTCGCCGCAGCGCCGTTCACCAGCACCTCACCCTTCGCGATGAGTTGCTGCACACGGGCGCGGCTGACCTCCGCCTGATTGGCTTCTGAAAGATGCGTCGCAAGATATTGGTCCAGGCGCTGCCCCGCGGCTTCAGGAGATGCGGTCAGAGTGAGGGGAAAGTCGAGCATTCAGCACTCAGCATTCAGCATTCAGGTAGCAAGTGCAAGGAGAATCTGCAGGAAGTTCATAGCCGCAAAGCGTGTGAGAATTCTTTGTCGGGTAACCCGGCGGAATGAAGTGCCCGAGAACCCAGCCCCGGAGGGACGAACGAGCTTGGCCCAGCGCCTCAGCGCTGGGAAAAGAGTCTAAAGCCCAGAGCCCGATTTCTGAGTGCTGAGTGCTGAATGCTGAGTGCTGCTTTTCAGCCACCAGATCAAGCCGCCGCCGACCACCAGCAGAATCGAAATCAACTGCGTTCCCGTCATCAGCCCGCCGAAGACTTCGCCGCGTCCGGGATCGTCGCGCAGGAACTCGATGAAGTAACGCTCGATTCCATACAGGATCATGAAACTGCCCCACACCTGTCCGTCGAACTTCTTGCGCCCGAGCAGCCAGGTCAGCAGCAGAAAATTGCAGAACTCGGCTGCGGCTTCGATTAACTGTGTCGGTTCGATCCTGACGCCGAGCGGAGTTCCACTCACGGCATTCGCCAGCGGATTGGTGAAGATGACGCCCCAGAAGTGATTGGTCGGTTTGCCGTAGCAGCAGCCTGCCGAGAAGCAACCGAAGCGTCCAAGAACGTGGCCAAAGGCAAGTCCGGGAGCGAAGCCGTCGATGGTGCGCAGCGCCGGCATGTGATGACGCCGCACGTACCACGCCGCCGTGAGGAGCGCGGCGACCAGTCCGCCGGAAAATACCCCTCCCGCCTGCAGCGTGTTGAGGCTGAAAATCTCCCGCCAGTTGTTCGCGTAGGCGCTCCAGCCGTTGATGACATAGAGAATCTTCGCCCCGATAATTCCGGCGAGCACAACCAGAATGCCAAGATTCCAGGCATCGTCGCCGTTGATGCCCTGCTTCTCCGAATTACGCACGCTGATCCAGAGCCCGATCAGCACGCCCGAGGCGACCAGGACGCCATAAGTGGGCAAGTAGAAACTGCCAATGTGAAAAAGTCTGGGGAACACGTTAGTTTGGATGCTCCAATAAAAGGCTGAGTTTCATAGAGAGTCTAGCAGGAGAGTAGTTCTCAGTGGAGCGACGGGTGTCTTGGCCCGTCCGCGAAAATCTACAAGATAACGCCGTAGAAAGCCGCCACGCCGCCTTTACTGCGAGCTGACAACGGACAGCTGAAAAAGCCGACCCACTGGGCCGTGTGGCGGGCCGAGAATGAACCCGTCTCAGACGGTGGGAACCCGCCGCGACCCTTTAGGCTTTTCCGCATGACGGAACATAGCACACCGGATCTTTTTGCGAGTCGAGTCCCCGTTCATTCGGTGTTGGTTCAAAAATCGGTTGCCACCATCACCAACTTCGCAGGTCGGCTTTCACTTAGGATGCTAGGAAACCGGGAAGAGATTCGCAAGGGGAAAATGCAAAATAGTTGGCAGGAAGTTTGCTAGCAGGTGTGCTGGGGCTGTGTTCCGAAGATGAACCCCAGGTTACGACCGACTTAACCCGTGCGCCGGGTATCTTGCAAAACTTCATCCAACGCGCTTGCCAGTTTGCTGGCCCGCTGCCGCGCTTCTGGCGAACGCGTCTCCAGTTGCCGCTTCAGCAGATGATATTCATCCGCGATATTCAGCGCCGCCAGCACCGCCAGCCGCACCGAATCGACCGTCGCCGTCTGTTCGGATACCGCGCGCATCTTGCCGTCCACGTACTCGGCCAACTTCACAATGTAGTCCGCGTCCGAGCCCCGCAGGTTATAAACCTGGTCGAAGATTTCGACACGGACGCTGCCACCGCTGTTGGCGGCATTTGTGGCCGGCGCCTCTTTGGCCGGAACAGCTTTCTTCAACCCATCGGTCGGAGGTTGGTTGCTCGCAGTGGCCATGTTACTCCTCGGCGGATTACTTCCTGCCAGACAACTACCGGGCGGATGTTCGCCGCCGTCGTTTAGTTCGCCGTCGTCGTTCAGCTTGCCGCCTGCTCCTCGGTCAGGCTGTCCATCTGGCCCAGCATTTTTTCCACCCGCGCTCGTATGTCTTCGCGATCCTTGCGCAGTTGCACCAGTTCGCGGCGCATGCTTTCGTTTTCTTCCTCGCGCTCTTCGAGTTGCTCCCGCAGCCGCTTTACGTCGCGCTCGGCGGTAGCGCGAGCCTCTTTGGCGGCCTTGTACAACTCAATGGTGCGATAAACTTTCTCTTCCAGCGCCTCAAAATCTTCAGCCGGAACCTGCTCCGATACCTCTTCCACCATTTTCACGGACATGGGCACCACTCGCTTTCGGGAAATGTTTCAGCGTTGAGGCGAAGTATACCCCACTTTGCTGTGGATTTTACGCTACTTTCGTGCCAGCTTTTCCAGCCGTCGCGCCGCCTCATCCAGTGTCTCAGGCTTTTTGCAGAAGGCGAAACCTGCCTGTTGGGATCCGTCTTTCGGATGCTTGGGGTAGGGCACGACTTCAGTCATGCCGTAAGTGCGGCTGAATGAGAGCCGGCTTCGACCGCTGAGGGGCGACGGCGGTGCGCTTTCACGAGTGGTCTGATAGATTGACCATAGTATGATATAATGACTATCGGAGAAACGTTATGCGGGAAATCGCCATCTCGGAATTCAAGGCCAAGTGTCTCGCGGTGCTGGAACAGGTTCGCGCCACGAAAAAGCCGATTCGGATCACCCGGTTTGGCAAGCCAGTGGCCGAAGTCGTTCCGCCGACGGCGGTCGAAGATCGTGCGGCTTGGATCGGATCGATGAAGGGCACGTTCGAAATTCTTGGCGACATCGTGTCTCCGGCGAACGACGAGGATGAGTGGGAGGTTCTGCGCGATTGAGACTGCTGCTTGATACCCACATCTGGCTGTGGAATTTTCAAGATCCGCGGCGGCTTGGCCGACGCGTCTTACGTTATCTCCAGGACAGGGAAAACGAACTCTGGCTTTCGCCGATAAGCACCTGGGAAGCGCTCACGCTGAACTACAAAGGCCGAATTCACATCAAGGAAGACTTGAAAACATGGCTGGCGCGAGCCACTGCCGGCACGCGCGAAGCTCCGCTCACCCACGAGATCGCTCTCGTAGCAAGACAGTTGCCCCTGCATCAGGACCCCGCCGACCGCATTCTAGCCGCCACTGCTGAGGTCTTAGACCTGACTCTCGTCACAGCCGACGAACGATTGCTGGGATTGGGAACGATCCGAACTATGGGCAACCGCTGATCGCTCATGCAAGGACAGCCGCCCTCGGCTGCCGAGCAGGGCGTGTGGACAGGCCGTTGGAGCGTTACGAGTGAACTGGCTATTTTGCAAAATTTAAGTGAATGATCGGAACTTCCATAGGGCGCCCCGGTGTCTTTATCTTGTGAGGATATATGCGTTTCTTGTGCGTGCCACTACTGTTCTACTTCGCCGCATCAGCTCAGACGCCTGAGCCGCAAGTCCCTGCGATTATTGGAACAGTCATTTCTAGCGACGTGAAGTATGTTGGTATGGGTCGCGAAACCGGGCGCAGCTACAAAGGGGTCATCAAAGTACTGGTAGAAAACACCCTGACCCAACACGGAAATAGTCTGCCGGTCCGAAAGACAGTTCTTCTGCGTGTTGACGAGCAGAACGACAAGCCAGATTGGGCGGTAGAAGCTGGTGAAAGCTATGTCTTTCTGCTTGATCCACTAACGCAAGGAGAGTTCAAACCATTATTTGCTTTTTCTACACGTGTTCCGACCAAAGCATCGAGTCCATTGTCCAGTTGCTTTGAACAAGCCAATGCGGTCCGCGATGGCTCAGGTAAGTTCATCTGGCTCGATTCTCCTCAATTCATGGACCTCGTCCAGAGGGCAGTTCCCATGCAAATACCCGGTCTGATGGACGGGCACATGAAGGGCAGCATTACATTGCTTCTAGTAGTGGGAGCTTCCGGCTTGCCACAGTGTGTGCGGGCCCTCAAAGGATATCCCCTCGCATACGGATCGGCCATCGAAGCCCTACGCCAGTGGCGGTTCCGTCCGTATGTAATCTCGGGAAAATCTCGTCCGGTGCTCGGAGAAATAATCTTGGAATACGACTTCCATCGTTAGGCTAGTAAGCTTCGCCGCACATTAACGTCTAATTGACTTTCAGTTGTTGACGCAATCAGGTGTATACGCCACTAATTCCGAAGTGGAATTTTCGGGGCGATAAATCCTACGCCCGCTGCACGCCGCCGAGCCCTTCCAGCGCCTTCGCAATCTGCCCCGACCACTGCGCCACCTCGTCGTCGCGCAACGTGCGCTCGCTCGACTGAAGCTTCGCCCGCAGCAGGATCGAGTACTTGCCCGCGCCCACTTTTTCGCCACGGAAAATTTCTACCGGGACGAAACTGCGCAGCTCGGCGATGCCCAATCCGGCGACGCTCTGGTGGATCTTCTCGAACTCCACGGCGTCATCAAACACGAAGGAGAAGTCGCGCTCGACGGCAGGGAAGCGCGGCAGCGCTTCATAACGCACCTGGCGCAGGTCGTGCTGGTAGAGCCGGTCGAGATAGATCTCGGCGACAAGAACATCCTGGCGCAGCTTGCGGGCCGCGGCCACATCGGGATGGATCTGGCCAAACTGGGCGACGGTCGCGCCATCCATAACCGCGCGAGCCGAGCGTCCGGGATGATAGTAATCCGCAGTCTGGGCATCGTAGTAGAGCGTCCAATGGCTGAAGGGCGCAAGCAGGCTTTCGATGTCGCCCTTCAAATCGAAGAACGAGAAGGGACGCGATGCCGCTCCCGAAGCCAGTCCGCGCACCACCTCCGCATCCACGCTGCCCGTCGCGCCGATCGAGATGCGCTTCAACTCCACAGATTTCGCGCCCGACGCCTCAAATACATTTCCAGCTTCGAACAGGCGAACGTTGTCGCTGCCACGATTCAGGTTGTAAGCCAGCATGTTGAGCATGCTCGGAACCATCGAGGTGCGCATCACCGAAGCCTCGTCGCTCAGCGGGTTCGCCAGGTCGATCTCGGCCGCGGTCGAAAAGCGCCGTGCATCCTCTTTCGAAATGAAAGTCAGCGAAATGGCTTCGTTGTAACCGAGCGCCAAGAGCGATGAGCGCAGCCGCGCGTCTTTGTGCGCGTCGGGCAGATCGCGAACCTCGCCGCTATAGGCGGGAAGCGTGTTGGGGAACTTGTCGTAGCCGTGCAGGCGCGCCAATTCTTCGATGATGTCGATCTCGCGCTCGATATCAAGCCGCCAGCTCGGGATGTGCACCAGGTAAGTATCTTCGCTGCCCGGAAGCATCGTGAAGCCGAGACGAGTAAGGATGCGGCTGATTTCGAGCGTGCTGAGGTTTTCGCCGAGAATGCGGTGCACTTCCCGCAAGTCGAGCTCCACCGGAGCCAAGTCAAGCTGGCGAGCAATCACGTCGATCACGTCGCCAATGAGCGTCCCGCCGCCGGAATTGAGAATCAACTCGGCGACGCGATTGGTTGAAGCGACGGTCGATTCAAAATCCGCGCCGCGCTCAAAGCGGTGCGAGGCGTCAGTGTGAATGCCGTGCCGCTTCGACATACGGCGCACGGTAACCGGGTCCCACCACGCGGATTCAATCAGAATGTTCTTCGTGCGCTCGGTAATCATCGTGTCGAAGCCGCCCATCACGCCGGCCAGGCCCACCGGCTTTTTTGCGTCGGCAACGACGAGATCTTCGGTGGAGAGCGTGCGCTCCACGCCATCCAGAGTCTTCAGCGTTTCGCCCGCCTGGGCGCGCCGTATGACCAGCCTGCGGCCTTCGAGCAGGTCGAGATCGAACACGTGCGTCGGCTTGCCACTCTCCCACAAAACGTAGTTGGTGGCGTCGACCGCGTTACTGATGGGACGCTGATCGATCAGCAGCAGGCGATTGGCGACGACTGCGGGCGAGGGCTTGATAGTGGCACCGCGAATTTCGCGCGCCGTGAAGCGCGGACATAGTTCGGGCTCCTGAATGTCGATGGTGACTTCGGACTTGCCTTGCGACGCCGGAAGCTTCGGCTCGATCGGCTTGAGCGGCAGATCGTAAAGCGCCGAGACCTCGCGAGCCACGCCATAGTGATTCATGGCATCGGGACGGTTGGTCGTGATCTCCATCTCGTAGACGGTGTTATCGCCCTCGCCGGAAATGCCTTCAACGGCGACGCCAGCGAGAGTAAGTTCGTCCGCAAGCCGAAGGTAGTCGACCGGGAGGTCAACGAAATCGCGCAGCCAATGGGGGCTAATTTTCATTGTCGAACAGACTATCCTGGCAGCTTCTAGCTACTAGCTCCTAGTAACCCAAATCAGTCGGAGTCAGGCTGGCTAGGAGCTAGCAGCCAGTAGCCAGCAGCTCCTTCTACCCAAACTGCTCCAAAAACCGCACATCGCCCTGAAAAAACAGCTGAATATCATCCACGCCGTACTTCAGAATCGCAATCCGTTCCACACCCATGCCAAACGCGAATCCCGAAACTTTTGTTGCATCGTAGTCCACGAAGCCGTACACATTCGGATCGACCATGCCGCAGCCCAGCAATTCAATCCATCCGCTGGCCTTGCAGTTGCGGCACGGAGCGCCGTCGCGCGTGCCTTTGCCGCCGCAGAAAATGCAACTGATCTGCACGTCGGCGCTCGGCTCGGTGAACGGAAAGAACGACGGATAGAAGCGCGTCTTCACGCTCGATCCAAACATCGCTTTCATGGCGTGGTCGAGCGTGCCCTTCAAATCGCAGAACGTAATGTTGCTGTCGACCGCCAGACCTTCGATCTGATGAAAGATGGGCGAGTGCGTTGCGTCAAGCGCATCGTTGCGATGAACCTTTCCCGGACACACCACGCGCACCGGCGGCTTCATCTTCTCCATCGTCCGAATCTGCACCGGAGAAGTGTGCGTGCGCAAGAGCAGACGGTCGCGCAGCGGCTTCGATTCCTGCCCGGCGATGAACAGCGTGTCCTGCGTGTCGCGCGCGGGATGGTTCGGCGGAAAGTTCAGCGCCTCGAAGTTGTAGTAATCGGTTTCAATCTCCGGACCTTCCTCGACCGAGTAGCCCAGATTGCGAAAGACGCCAATCATCTCGTTCATCGTCTTAATGACGGGATGTTCCGCGCCGATGGGACGGCGAATGCCGGGTAGGGTGATGTCAAGACGCTCAGCGGCGAGTTTGCCAGAAGAAACTCCGCTCAGGATCCGATCCAGAGTTCCATCGACGATCTGCTCGACTTGGGGCTTGAGTTCGTTGACGCGCTGCCCGACGCCGCGCTTGTTCGGTCCCGGAGCGGCCTTCAACCACAGATCGTTGAGTTGGGTGAGGATGCCGTTCTTGCGCGCCATCCAGCGATCGCGAAATGTTTTCCAGTCGTTCTCGGAACCGACCGCCGCAGACTCTTGCTCCAGCGCGGAGAAAAGCTCGCGCACGGCGCCGTCGAGCGCCGCAGTCGAGAAATCGGTCAGTTTGGGAACGGTGTAGGACATGATCGCCGAGCAATTCTTGAGTGAATTGTCATCTGAGCGAAGCGAAGGACCTATGCATTCTGGTGGCGCAGGCGAAATGCATGGGTCCTTCGCTTCGCTCAGATGACACTACCAATAAATTAGACTGAAAGCTGAAAGCTGACGGCTGATAGCTGACAGCTGTTCTACGCCGTCGCCGCTGCGTTCGCCTTCTTCGCCTGTTCCGCCAGACTTCCAAATCCCGCCGGATCGTTCACCGCCAAATCCGCCAGAATCTTGCGGTCCAGCTCCACGCCGGCTTTCTTCAGTCCGCTGATGAACTGGTTGTAGTTCAGTCCGTGCAGGCGGGCGGCGGCGCCGATGCGCACGATCCAGATCGAGCGGTACTGGCGCTTCTTCTGCTTGCGGCCGGAGTAGGCAAACTTCAGCGCGCGATCGACGGCTTCTTTCGCCGAACGGTAAAGTTTGGACTTAGTTAGGAAATATCCACTGGCGCGTTCAAGAATCTTCTTGCGCTTGGCGCGCCGTTTGGTTCCGCGTTTTACACGAGGCATTGCTGTTCTCCTTTTTCATTTCGTCTAGCGGCTGGAGGTAAGGAAGCTTCTACCCATCGGGATTTCTGAAGCCCAACCTCTTCACACGCCGCTGCGGGACGTTTCGCTCCGCAGACTTTGCTGTGGACGGGCGCGGACGCCCGTCGCTCCATTGTTAAATTAGTACGGGATCATCCGCATTACTTTCTTGTAATCAGCGTCGCTGACCAAGACGGCATCGCCCAGCTTCTTCTTGCGCTTCTTCGCCTTGGAGGTCAGGATGTGGCGCAAATTGGCCTTGTGACGCTTGATTTTTCCCGTCCCGGTTTTCTTGAAGCGCTTGGCAGCGCCTTTGTGTGTTTTTAGTTTAGGCATAGAACCTCAGATATTAGCACTTAGCAATTAGCACTTAGCAATTAGCACTTAGCCAAAACCTCACGCACCGCCCCTTCAAGGCTAAATGCTAAGTGCTAAATGCTAATTGCTGTTCTTACGCTGGCTGCGCACCGCCTTGCGACGCGGGAGGAGGTGCGGGTTTCGGCCGGGCCGGCGGCTTCTCTTTCGCTCCGCCTTCTTTCTTATTCGGCGCCAGAATCAGGTGCAATGTATTGCCTTCCTGCCGTGGACGGAACTCCACCAGACCTTTCTGGTCGACGTCCTTGATCAGACGTTCCAGAATCTGGCGGCCCAGGCTTTGCCGCGTCATTTCGCGTCCCCGGAAGAAGATGGTCGCTTTCACCTTGTCGCCTTCATCGAGGAAGCGCAGCACATGATTCTTTTTGGTTTCGTAGTCGTGATCGTCCACGTTGATACGAAACTTTACTTCCTTGACCGTTATGGTCTTCTGCTTCTTCTTGGCTTCGCGCTCGCGCTTTTCGTTCTGGTACAGGAATTTCCCGTAGTCCATGATGCGGCAAACCGGAGGTTGCGCGGTCGGGGAAATTTCCACCAGGTCCAGGTTTCTCTCGCGGGCCATCTTGAGCGCTTCGAAGGGAGGCATCACGCCAATCTGTTCCCCTTCGTCACCGATCACGCGTACTTCGCGCGCCCGGATGCGCTCGTTCATGCGGATAAAACGCTTGTCGATACTGTCCTCCGTCTACCGATCTGGCAGGAAAGATGCTTAAAAAGTATAGCATGGGGGCTGCCCAGCGACGTTGTAGAGACAGAGCTTGCCCCGTCTTCGGAGACGCGGCAAGCTGCGTCTCTACGGGACAGTCCGTTTGCCGCTTTACGCCACCGCCGCCTTCGGAGTTCGCAACCGCCGATACAGCCGCAGATAGTCGTCCACCATTCGCCGCGCCGTGAAGCGCTCGCGCGCCCGATTGTAGGCTCGCGTCCCGTAGAAACGTGTGAGCTCGCGGTCCGCATCCAGTTGGCCGAGCACTTCGCTGAGGCTCTCGGCGTTATTGCGCTCGAAGTACAACGCCGCGTCGCCCCACAGTTCGCGATACACTTCGATGTCATTGGCCACCAGCGCGCAGCGCGAGAACGCCGCCTCGATCGACGCCAGCCCCGTAGGCTCGTAGCGCGAAGTCGCCGCAAAGATCGTCGACTTGCTGTAGAGCGAGCGCAGTTGCGATTCGGTCTGCGCTCCCTTCACCGAAATCTCGTGCTCGCCGGTGGAGACGCGCACATCGGCGCGGATCGGCACCGGCGGCGCCGGAATCGGGTTATCCGCTCCCACAATGCACACCGGCAGGCCGTGCGTGTGCTGGGTCAGCAACGCCACCTGCTTTCCGGTATCCCACAGTCGCCCGATTGCCAGCACCGACTCTTCCTTGGTCACAAACGGATTGAAGTAGATCGGATTCCGTCCGGGCGGAATGACGTATCCTTCGAAATTATCGCCGTAGGCCAGGCGCAGCATCTCTTCCATCCAGCGCGAAGTCGTGACCACGGCGTCGGCTCGCCTCAAGCCCGCGACCATCGTCTCGCGATACCACTTTAGCCACGCCGAGGCGGCGGGTTCGTGTCCGTGGATGCTCAGCCACCACGTAATCACATCGCCGTGCGCCACCACTACTCGCGGCGTCGCCACCGGCAGCGCCCCAAAACTCAACTGATTCAAATGCAGAAAATCGGGACGCGTGTCGCGCACGGCCGCGCACAGATAGTCCTGGGCGGCCTCGAAGTCCTGCACCCCTTCCTGCATCCAGTCGAGACGAAACGCGGTGGGAAAATATTCCAGCCCGTGCAATCCGTCCATCCAGGCGGTCTGATGAGGAAGTGGAATTTCTCCAAAGCTGACGAGCGTGACTTGCGCCCCGTGGGTCACCAGACCGGAGACGAGTTCGCGCGAGTAAGTCCACACTCCGCTGAACGTGTCAGCTGTCACCAGTACGCGCACAGAACTCCCGGGTTTCGAGGGCTGGGAACTACCCTCGGCCTGCCTGCCTCCAGTTTAGGGTCGAGGGCAGTGCCGAGGGAAGAGTTTTCTTGCGCAGCAGTACCCGGTTGCCAGTACCCAGTACCCGGTCAAAACCAGCCGCACAACAAAGAAAGAGGCGCGGCCAGGCACTGCGCCTTTCGATTCTTCTGGGTACTGGGTACTGAGTACCGGCAACTGCCTATGTCGAGTCCGCCCACTGCATCATCGCGCGTTGCACCGAGCCCTGATCCGGCATTCTCGCCAGCTTCGGCTCCACCAATATCCGCATCGTCCAAAGAAGATCGTCCAGGACGGTCCCAAATCCGAAGTGAGCATCCACAAACGCCAGTTCCGCCGACGGCAGAGTCGCGCGCCCGGAGATCAGAACCACGGGAACGTCCGGCACCAGAAACTTGATTTCCTGGGCGAGCCGTGAACCCGACATCAAAGGCATTTCGTAGTCAAGCAGCGCCAGATCAAAACGGGTTCTCTGGCAAAGCGCCAGCGCCTCGATCGGATCATTCTTCGGGATCACTCGGAACCCGCATTCCTCGAGAACGCTGGTTAGTAACCGGCTGGATTTGGGATTGTCGTCCACGTAAAACACTGTCGTTCGGTTCTTCATCGCAAACCTCCGTTCCTTCCCGAAGAACGCAGCCCACGCGCCGCCCTTGCGAATAGTTTGTGCAGAGATTTGTAAACGAATCGGGATTGCTTCAGACCTCAGGTTGCCGAAACTTCTCCCGTCTGTAGAGACGGGGCTTGCCCCGTCTCCGGAGACGCGGCAAGTCCGGTGTTTATAGCGGAATCGGACACCACATCAAGGCTGGACATCGACATTTTCTCGCCCCGCAAATCATTCTCCGCCGGACCCGCGCAAGGCAGCGTGAACCTGAACGTAGAACCATGGCCGGCCTGCGCTTCGACCCAGATCTTCCCGCCGCTGCGCTCGACGATCTTCCTGCAGATGGCCAGACCAATTCCGTTGCCCGGGTACTCGGTGCGGGTGTGCAAGCGCTGGAAGACAACAAAAATATTTTCTCTGTACTCCGGCGCAATACCGATCCCGTTATCGCTCACGCTGAACAACCACTGCTCGCCCGCTTTCTCGGCCTGCACGGAAATCGCCGGCGCTTCTTTCCCGCGGAACTTGATCGCGTTCCCGATCAGATTCTGCAGGACCTGCGTTACCTGCGAGCGGTCCGCCCACACCACCGGCAGCGCCCCATGCGTTACCACCGCGCCGCTCTCTTCGATCGCCGGACCCAGACTCTGCAGAACCTCTGCCATGGCCGCGCCACAATCGATGCGTACGCATGCGGTGTCGCTCCGCCCTATCCGCGAAAACGCCAGCAGATCCCGAACCAGGGTCTGCATGCGTAGCGCTCCCTCGCAGGCATAGCCGATGAATTTGTCGGCGTTCTCGTCGAGCCGGCCCCGATAGCGTTCGCCAAGCAATTGCGTGTAGGCCGCCACCATGCGCAGCGGCTCCTGCAAATCGTGCGACGCGATATAAGCGAATTGCTCAAGCTCGGCGTTGGAGCGGGCAAGCTCGTCAACTTTCCTCGCCAAATCTTCTTCCGCTTGCCGCCGTTCCAGTTCGGATGCCTTTCTCTGCGTGATGTCGCGCGCAATGGTTGCCACCCCGGCAATCCCGCCGCTGCTGTCCTTAACCGGCGAAATCGTCGCGGAAATGTCCACCCGCTGGCCATCCTTTCGCACCCGGAGCGTTTCGAAATGGGTGAAGTGTTCCCCGCGCGCAATTCGCGCCAGAATGTCGGATTCCTCATTCGCGCGCTCCAAAGGTAGGAGCCTGTCCATCGGTTTGCCCACGGCGTCTGCCGAGGTGTAGCCGAACAACCTCTCGGCGCCCGAATTCCACGCGGTTACGATCCCATTCAGGGTATTGCTGATAATGGCGTCATCGGAGGACTCGACCACGGCCCCCAGGCGTTCGCGCATTTCCTCCGACCGCTTGCGTGCCGTGATGTCGGTGCGGATGGTGATGTACTGGCGCGGCTTACCTTCGGAGTCGAGGAGCGGAACGCTGGTCGCATCCACCCAGAAGATGGAGCCGTCCTTGGCCCGGTTCCGAATTTCGCCGTGCCAGACCCGGCCCTTCCCGAGGGTGTCGTACATCTGCTGGAAAAACTCTTTCGGATGGTAGCCGGAATTGACGATGCGGTAATTCTGGCCAATTGCTTCCTCCCTTGAATATTGAGTGGTGGCGCTGAACCTATCGTTGACATAAGTGATCGTCCCCTGTAGGTCGGTCACGGCCACGATGGCGTGCTGATCCAGGGCGAACTTTTGCTCGGCCAGTTCTTGAATCGCGCTCTCTCTCGTGGCGAGGCTTTCCTTCAGGGCTTGTTCAGCCCGCTTGCGCTCGGCAATCTCCCGTTCCAGTTCGCCATTTGCCTCCTGCAAATGCAGCAACTCGGGCAGCGAAATCACTTTCGGAATCAACGGCAGAAGCATCACCACCGTGGCCACGGAAATCGCTGCCGTGATCGCCTTCACCACGCCCGCCAGCAGGTAGCTGCCGTGCCAGACATTCCAGATTTCCATCAGGTGGGTCGTGCCACAAGCCAGGATGAACGCCCCGAACATCCAGAAAACGCGGTTGAAGGGGCGATCGCGATTCTGGCGAATGAAATAGATGAGGAAGATGGAGATGCAGTAATACGACAGTGCGATCAGGCCGTCTGCAATGACATGCAGCCAAACGATTCGCGGATCCCACAAGTAGCAGAAACCGTGCGGCATGAAATCTAAGGAAAACAATTGTTGGAAAAATCCCATGATTCCGGTTTCGCCTTCCTCAAGAGCTATCGGCAAGACGGTTACCGTTGCCCGCAAAGAGGCAGGTTACTTAAGGTCGGGGCGAATGTCGCAGAGCGAGATTCCGAGCAGAGCGCGGATTCCGATATTTTCCCCATCGGCCCCACCGCTGGAACAGTTAGAGTATTTTCAGTGTTCCTGTAATGCGCTCGCAGCTCGTGGCTCGCCCTACTTAGAGCCGTTTCAGCGTTGCTGCGTCACGGGATGGCGCGTCGGCTGGGCGGTGGCGCCGCCTGCGATCACGTACCCCGCTTGTGTAGAGACGGGGCTTGCCCCGTCTCCGCCGGACGAATTCCGTGGCTACAGCAATCCTGGATTCGCTCTAGCCAAAAACGCTATTCAACCCTTGACACCGGAGTTAAAATAGTACTTAGGCGACCGCTCAGCGCGGATCTCAAATTATATACTAAGTTATTTGAAATCAAGACTTTGCCAGTATATCCGATCGCAACTCCTTGATTCTAAAGGAAGGCGGAATTTCGCCCTGCCGCTAACTCCTTTGCTGTCAAGACTTTGCCTCCAACCCCTTTGTTGTGAAGACTTTGAAAATAACGCCTTTTAGATCCAAGACTTTAGAGAGACAAGGGGGGAGGGGGGTACCCCAACCAACCAATGGTCACGGTTACACCAACTGTGAAAACGCCCTAGCCGTCTGTGGCCGGTTCGGGCTCTCCCGTTGCTCCCGCATTCTCCAGTTGCCTGCGGAGTTTCTTCACCAGTTCGTGCACCGACTCGAGCTTTTCGGCCGCCGCCCCCGGCAGGCCAGAGGTTTCAAGCGCCAGTTCACTCGACAGCAGCAGGGCCGTGACCGTGCCATTCAGTTCGCTGTGGAGCCTGCCGACCGCCGCTTGCCGGGCCCTCACTTCCTCGCGCTGGCGGCGCTGCACTCCCGCCCGCACCTCCCGCACCAGACGCTCCATTCCACTGATCGCCAGATTGACCTGCACCAAAATAGCGGTGCCCAGATGCTCGAACGTGGTCCCGGCTTCATCCGGCCCGGTTTCGAGCAGGTACTGATCGAGCACCACGGCCAGGTAGCCTTCCGCCCGCAAAAGTGTCGTGGCCCGCGCCAGACTTTCCGCGACCACGACCTCCTCGCCCGTCGCCTCATGCAGCGCCGCGGCACACTCGGATGCCCGTTCGCTCGGCGTTACAAGAAGGATCATGTTGAATCCCCTCGCAACTTCCGGGCCAATTGTTCTTGCCTGAAAATAAATGAGTTGTGCGCTCGGGCTTGCGCTGCAACGTTCCGTTCTGGCACCAGCGCTCGCTCCGCAGCTCAGTTTTGGGACTGGAGCAATTTGTAATTGGCAATTTGTAATTTGTAGTTTTGTAATCTCGATCCCAGGAGCCGCCCGATTTTCGATTACCAATCACCAATCACAAATTACAAATTCAGTTTTGCGACTCGTACTCTTTCAGCTTGCGATACAACGTGGTTTTGCCGATCCCCAGCAGTCGCGCCGCCAGCATCTTGTCTCCGTTGACCTGCGCCAGCGCGTTCAGGATGGTCTGTTTCTCCAGTTCCGCCATGGGCACGATGCCATTCGCCGGCTGGCTCATCGCCATCAATTCGGTGGGCGCGCTGTAAATCTGGGTGGGAAGATCGCGCAGCTGAATTTGGTGCGCGCTGCTGAGCGCGCACGCCCGCTCCAGCGCGTTCTCCAGTTCGCGCACGTTGCCCGGCCAGTCGTAATTCAGCAGCGCCTTGAGCGCCTCGTCCGAAATCGTCTTTTCGATGCCGGCGTCGCGCCCGATGCGCTCCAGACAATGCGCCACCAGCAGCGGGATATCCTGCCGGCGCTCGCGCAACGCCGGAATCCGCAGGGTCAGCACATTCAGCCGGAAAAAAAGATCGCGGCGGAACGTGCCCTCGGCCACCGCCCGTTCCAGGTCGCGATTGGTCGCGGCCAGTATCCGCACGTTGATGGGCACCCGCTTCACGCTTCCCACCGGACGAATCTCCTTCTCCTGAATTGCCCGCAAGAGCTTGGCCTGCAAGTCGACCGGCAACTCGCCTATCTCGTCCAGGAATATCGTGCCCCCTTCGGCGATCGCCAGCAGTCCGTCCTTCGGATTGGTCGCTCCGGTAAAGGCGCCGCGCACGTGCCCGAACAGTTCGCTCTCGATTAAGGTCGGCACCAGCGACCCGCAGTCGACCGGAATGAACGGCTTGTTGCGGAACATGCCGGCCAGGTGAATCGACTTCGCGACCAACTCTTTGCCCGTGCCGCTTTCGCCCAGAATCAGCACCGGATGCGAGCTCTGCCCCGCCTTCGCGATAATGCGGTAGAGCTTCTCCATCTCCGGCGCGCGCCCGACGATGTTGCCGAACCCCTGCCGCGACTTGATGGTTTCCCGCAGCACCCGGTTCTCCGTCCGCAGCCGCAGATGTCCCGCCACGCGCTCCAGCAGCAGCCGCAGTTCTTCCATGCTGAAGGGTTTGGTGACGTAGTCGTAGGCGCCATCCTTCATCGCCTGCACCGCCGACTGCACCGTGCCATGGCCGGTCACCACGATCACCAGCGCGTCCGCGCGATGCTTTTTGATGGTGTGCAGCGCTTCCAGGCCGTCCGCGCCCGGCAGCCGCAAGTCCAGCAGCACGGCGTCGGTGCTCGAACTGTCGAGCAGCCGATAGGCCTGATCGGCGGACTCCGCCACGTGCGTGTTGAATCCGAGCGATTGCGCCACCTCGCGGCAGGCCTCGCGGATGGTGCGATCGTCGTCCACGATCAGAAGGTTTAAGAAATTCGCTCCCTCGATTTGCGGCGTATGGCTATGACTGAGGACAGCGGCGGTCGATGCATTGAACATGGCGAATCTCCTTGGCGAAAGTTGTACCGAGTGTAGAGACGGGGCTTGCCCCGGCTCCGGAGGCGCGGTCATCCGCGCCTCTACGGGAAATCAAACGCGCCTTCACGGGCTCCGCATCACTTCCACCACGCGTTCGATTAGAGCCCTGCGGGAAAACGGTTTGCGAATCAGCTCCACCGCGCCCACTGCCGCTTCCACGGGCAAGTCCTGGTAGCCGGAAATCAGCAGGACCTTCAGGCCCGGCTTCTGCCGGAGCAATGTTTCCGCCAGTTCCTGCCCGCTCATTCCCGGCATCATGCAGTCGGCGATCAGCAGATCGACGGCGTCGTAATGTTCCGCGAAAATCTGCAGCGCTTCTTTCCCGCTGCACGCGGCAAGAATCAGGTGGCCGGCATCGAGCAAGACGCGCTGCATGGATTTGCGCGCCGCGGCATGGTCGTCCACCAGCAAAATAGTTTTGCGGCCGGTTTCAAGCACCACCTCGCCCGCGCCCACCCGCGCCCCTGCCGCGCTCGCCTCGGACGGAAACCCCGCACGCGAAGACCGCTCGTCCGCATATTCGACCGCCGGGAAAAACACTTCAATCGAAGTGCCGCATCCCGGTTCGCTTTCCACCTCGATCCTCCCACCCGCTTCACTGACGATGCGCTCGACCGTCGCCAGCCCCAGACCCGTGCCCTCGCCCGGCTTCTTGGTGGTGAAGAATGGCTCGAACAGCCGCGCGCGAGTTTCCTCATCCATCCCGCAGCCGTTGTCTTCGACCGTCAGCGCGACCGCGCGCCGGGCACTCCCGGGCTCGGCTCTACGAGAACCTTCACTGCAAGCTTCACCGGGAAATTCCGCCGCCCGCGTGCTCAAGGTAATCGTTCCTCCATGCGGCATCGCATCGCGCGCGTTCAGCACCAGGTTCATCAGGATCTGCCGCAACTGTGCCGGATCGGCCAATACCCGTTCGGCGCCCGAATCGAGCCCCGAGTCCAGCACGATGACCAGTTCAATCTGCTCGCCAATCAATCGCCGCAACAGATTTTCGGTGGACGCCACAATTTCGTTGATCAAAATCGGACGTGGCTCCGCCGCTTGCTTGCGCGCGATCGCCAGCAGTTGATGCGTCAACGCCGCCCCTTGCTCGCCCGCCATGCGGACTTCTTCCACGTGCTGGCACAGTTCGCTCGGCGCCAATCCACCACTCTCCAATCCACCGTTCCCCAATCGTCCGCTCTCCAAGCCACAACTCAACAGGTCGCAGTACAGCAGAATGCCGGTCAGCAGGTTATTGAAGTCATGTGCGATTCCTCCCGCCAGCCGTCCGATGACTTCCATCTTTTCGGCTTCGCGCAGATGTTCGTCCACCCGCCTGCGCTCGGTCGCGTCCGCCAGCATCGCGATCAGGAAGGCGGGTTCGCGCCGCGCGTCGCGCCCCAGCGACACCGTCAGATGTCCCAAGAGCTCGGAACCGTCTTTGCGCCGGTAGCGTTTTTCGCTTTCGATCGAGCCGCGCTCGCCCCGCATCAGCTCGCCCAGCCGTGGTTCGCCGGGCGAAAAATTGCCGTGATCGATTTCGCGGCCAACTTCGCGACGAGCTTGCGAACGAACTTCCGGGTGAACTTCCGTAAAGAAATCGCCAGCGTAACCACCAGCCAGTTCCTCCACGCTGTAGCCAAGCATTCGGCTGAGCGCCGGATTCGCTTCCAGAATCCGCCCATCGAGCCCGCAAATCCCGATGCCAATCGCGGCCCCTTCAAACATTGCCTGGAAGCGCCGTTCGCGGCCGTAATCGGGGGCTGCCGGAAATTGAGTCAAGACGTTCATGCCGACACCATTCCTCAGAGATTCAGCCCGCCGCCCGCCCCATCGCTACGTCCGTTTGCGGTCCGGAGAAACCGCAAGAAAATGCTGGGTAGCGCGGCACATTGCGGACCCTTGCGATTCCAAGTCGGGAAAAGCAAGCTCGACTTTTCCGCGAATGAACCGCGCTAGCCTGATTAGGGAAGAGTGTAGTGCGAAACTCATCGCCGCTAAGTGCCAGCCATCACACCAAATTTGTGATGATTCGGGCGATGCTTCGTAAGGAATGATGATCCGGAAGAAATAAGACCAACAATGTCGGCCCAGCGCCGGAATGCCAATACGGGCAAGCCCAGCGCCCCAATTTTGGAACCCAGTGGAGCGACGGGCGTCCTCGCCCGTCAAATCCCAGTGGAGCGACGGGCGTCCTCGCCCGTCAAATCGGTCGCGGCCGCTGCCCAGTGAAAGCGGCAAAAAATAGGGGGCCCGCAATAGCCCGAGCCCCCGCCACACCGCTTGAATCACCTAATCGTCGTCGCCGTCATTATCCGGAGGAGTCGGCGCACCTTTCTGTGCGTTTTGTCCCAGGAAGAAGCTGGCAGACTGCACCGCCGGCACCGGCGTGTAGGAGCGGAATGGACCGGTGAAGAAGTTGCTCAGATCGGTGCTGGAACGTGCGTCGGCTGCCCCCAGCGTGCCCTCTGTTATCCCATAGATGCCTTCGATGGTGCGGAGAATGCTGCCAAAATCGTAGTTGTCGTTGTCAATGTAACCCTGCGGCGTGTAGGCGGAAACCACCAGCAACGGCACCCGAAATCCGATCTGATAGTCGGCTTGGCAATTGCTCGAGGTACACGGCAATCCCGATTGGACGAGTGCTGGCTGGTTATCCGACCAGCCTCCCCAGTCGTCCCAGGTGACGATGATGGCCGTGTTGTTCCAAAACGTCTGGCCGGAATCCGTCGTTCCCGTAGCGCACACGGGATTCTGGCCGATGGCGTTGATAATCGCCGCGACCCACGAAGGACCATAGTTGTCCGTGCTGCCCGCATGGTCGGACCACGTCCCGTTGGGAATCACCCAGCTCACGCTGGCTAGCTTGCAGTTCGTGATGTCATTCAAAACATCCGCACCCTTGAGATTGAGATCGACATTGGCGTTCCATTCCTTACCGGTGCACTTTAACGCCGTATCTTTCTTGTTGGTGAATTTAGGCACACAAATGTCCTGAATGGAATTTGGAGCCGTCCAGATGGAGCCTGCCGACGGCGCATAGTACTTCCAGGTAATCGTTTGTGCGTCCAGCGCACTGCCCATGTTCGGCTTGGTGTCGCAGAAACTACCCACAGGATTGCCCGCCGGGTTGTTGAGGGCGGTATTTGTCAACGGGCACTCCTGAACGGAATTATTGTCAAACGCAGTGCAGCCCGCGCCGACAGTGCCGAACAGGGGAGAAAGCAACGTGGTGGTTGCGTCGGCCGGAGCCAGGCAGCCCACCTTGGTTCCTTTCGGCCCGAAATTCTCCGATATGAAAGTAGAGCTGGCATCCTCGGCCGTGGAGCGCGCCGACGTCCCACTGAAAATGAATTGATGCGCTGGGTAGCTGGGCCCCTGGTTCGTCTGGTACATAAAGTTTGCCCAACCGTACTGTTCCGCATATGTCAGATATGGATCCAGAAGGTGGCCGCTCGAGCCGTTATAGTTGGTGACCGCCGGGTTCTCGACGTACCCGTAAGAGTTGGCACCGGCAACACTCTGCTTGATCTGCCAGGCGCCATCGTTCCGGCAGGCATATCCATTCGCCGGGTCCGGGTCGCACATCTGCTCAAACGCTTTGTGCGCGTGGCTCGGATCGGTACTGCCCATCAGCGGAACCCCCGTCAACGTAACCGGCACTGCGCTCCCCGATTGATTGGAGAGGCCGCACGGCGAGACGTTATAGCAACTCGATGTCACCGGACTGGGGATGCACGCGCTTAAGCCGCTGGCCCCTTTTGGAATGGTGCACAGCGGGCTCAAAAAGTGGAAAAGATTGTCGGGCGTGCGGTTCTCCTGGAAAATCACGATCACATGCGTAATTTGCGAAGGGAAAGCGGACGGTTTGGGTTGCGCGATTTGGGATTGTGCGACTAGGGTTCCGGACAGAACCAGCAGCAGCAGAGAATTGGCTGTGAACTTCATATCGATCCTCCTGGTGAGACCCCATGCGGTGCGCATCCTGGGGGATGGGCGCGCGTTTCCGCCGGGCAACAACGAAACTGGACGGGCCACGCACTACCGCCTGGCGGGCAAGTTCGCCTGGTGCAAGTCTTATCCAAACTAGTAGTGCAGTCAAATGAATTTTTCGAGCGAGCCGAACTCGTGTTGGGGACGAAAACCCGCGCCCGTCCAAGGGTTTGAGCAGGGACAGCCGCCGGCTGTCCAAGCCGAGTGCAGCTCGGCCTGGCCTCCAGAGCGCCATCCCCATTTTCCGATGCCCATCCCCTGAAGGGACGTTCTAATTTCGAATATTTACGGTATCGCTGAAGCGATACGCTGATACGAAACCCGAGTAGTTGATATTCTGATTGGGTCAAACATGCCGTCCCCTGCCAATCGCGTCGTCATCGTTCTGCTGACGCTCAGCCTCCTCTGCGCCTGTGGCCGCCCGCCCGCTGACAACGCTTCGAACTCCGCCGATTCACAAAAGCTGCCTTTCGATCGCCAGCCGCGTTCGACTGGCATTTCGCCCAGCCAATCGCTGATTCCATCCGCCACGAAACTGCCCGAGGGAACGCCCATCCTAGTTCGCCTGCAGACGGCGCTTTCGAGCGCGTCGTCACATGCCGGAGACACCTTCAGCGCAACCGTCGAGGAGTCGGTCGTGATCGACGGCCAGACGCTCGTCGCCCGCGGCGCCGCCGCGACCGGCCGCGTGCTCGAAGCCATGTCTTCCGCAAGTTCTCGCGGGAGTTCGCTCGCAAGATCGCCCGAGCCCGGCTATCTGCGCATCGTGCTGGTGAGTTTGAACGCAGGGGGCAAGCCGGTCACGATCGAGACCTCCAGCATCTTCGTCAAGGGCGGTTCGCGAGAGGAACGAAACCCCGCAACCGGCGCGGCTTCTGGCGACAGTCAGAAAGATAAGAACAAAGATAAAGATGAAGATATCGTCTTCGCCCTCGATCGCCGTCTCAACTTCCGTCTCGCCCAGACCGTCGACCTGCAATGATCCTGACTTGCAAAAGCAGTTATGATTAACTAACGAACCCAGGACATGAGATCGACTTCTCAACTGGACCGGCGTTTCCCAGTTGACCTCCAACCTGGGACGCATGCTCGGAACTGATCTCTTTTGAACAGATTTCGGCATTCCCGGAATGAGAAAGTTCTGCCAGAACCATTTGCGAGCGAGAGGCAGTCTGGAGTCATGTTTCGTTCAAAACTCGGCCCTCAATCCACGAACCCCGCAGGAGTAGCGCAACACCGGGCAAACGAGGGATGAGGGGCCGGAGGAATCACCATGCAGATTCGTATCATTCGTACCCTATTGTTCGTGCTCGTCGTGCTGTCGATGTCGGCAGCATCGTTCGCGCAAATCGGCGTGGCCATCAGGTTCGGCCCGCCCCCGCTACCCGTCTATGAGCAGCCGCTTTGTCCGGGAGACGGTTATCTTTGGACCCCCGGCTACTGGGCCTACGACTACGACATCAGCGACTATTACTGGGTGCCGGGCACATGGGTGATGGCGCCGGAAATTGGTTTCCTGTGGACTCCAGCCTATTGGGGCTGGGGCGGCGACGGATTTGTTTTCTATGACGGCTACTGGGGTCCGCACGTAGGCTTCTACGGCGGGATCAATTACGGCTTCGGCTATTTTGGTGAGGGTTACGAAGGCGGGCGTTGGGACGGCGGACACTTTTTCTACAACCGTTCGGTGAACAACGTGAACATCACCAACATTCACAACGTTTACAACACGACCGTGATCAACCGTAACGAGAACCGCGTCAGCTACAACGGCGGCAACGGTGGAATCAACGCGCGTCCAAGGCCGGAAGACGAAACTGCGGCGCGGGAGAGACATATCCCGCCGGTAGCGACTCAAACTCAACATGCGCAGGCGGCCCGAGCCAACCCGCAGGAACGCGCTTCGGTGAACATGGGCAAGCCAAGCGTCGCGGCGACACCCAGGCCGGGAGACTTTAATGACCGGGGCGCGGTCCCGGCCAAAGAGGCAGGAGGGTCTTATACCCCAGCCAATCGGGGAGGAAACGCTGCTCAACCCAGCACCGCCGTCCATCCTCGCGATCTTCCGCCCATATCGCGGAGCGCTCCCAACACAGGCAACCCGAAGCAGGACAAGAAGTACCAGCAGCAGCAGGAAAAAGTATTCGCCAAGCAACAACAGGAACGAGACAAACTCCAGCAGCAGCAGGACCAGGAGCACGTGAAGCTGGATAAACAGAAGGCGAATGACACGCAAAGGCAGCAGGTAGAGCAGAAGCATCAGCAGCAGACGCAGCAATTGCAGCAAAGACACCAGCAACAGACGCAGCAATTGCAGCAGAGACAGCAGCCAGCGAGCCGGGAGCCGGGCAGGAAGTAAGATCGTCCTCCGGCGGAAAGCCCTAATCGTTCACTGAACGAGCACAGAAGCAGAACCGGGCGGGGCATCGGCCAACCAACCGATGCCTCGACCGCCACGATTTACGCAACTCTGCGAGTCTCCCATTAGCATTGGGGGCGGAACCACCCGGCAGCAGACCATTTACTTCCGCGACAGTCTCTGTAGATTTATGGCGCTCTCACATAAGCGCCGGCTGCCATCAATCGCGGGGTCTGCCGTGAGACGGATCGCTTGAAGTCGCAACATCGAGGTCCACGTGCAGTCGTTGGGCGGGGTCTTTTGGGGAAACTATGCCGGGTGGGTAACAGTTTCCATCCTTATTGTAGTTAGCGGAGCAGTCGCGTGCGAAATCAGTTCGCCTCGGTGATTGAGAAAATTGCCAGACCTCCGCAAAGGAGATTCCGCTAGACTCCGGCAAGAGATCCTTTCCTGAAACGGTGCATCCGGGCGAGGGTGGACAGGAGTCATTGACGACCCAATATTTAATTTGTCTCCCGCCGGCATTTTTCCGGATGTCCTCGGCAGTCACGATGTAGGCTCCGGGAGATTCCTGGGAAGCTATACCCGAGCAGTACACACCGGCTGCGAAGTGTGCGGAATTCACTCCATCGACCCACGCATGAAGATAGGCTCGTTGTTCCGGAAGAAGACGTCCGCCTTGTTCCTGGTCGAGGAAAATAATTGTCTGCAATGGAAATCCTTCCGCGCGCGCCGCCGAGACCGCTGCGGCAGCATCGGAACTGCCCAACCGGACCGCGTCCCCGGCCGATTTGATCTCCGCGTAGGTGCGGCCGTTGAAGAGAACCAGGAAGCCGAAGCCTGCAGCTTGGAGAGTCTTCCGCTTTCCCGTCCAGGAATTTGTTTTTGCTCCCGGCGGATTATTGAGCCAATAGCCGGAATAGGCGAAGGTCTGACGAAGAATCTTCAAGTTTGAGTCGCCGGGATAGTCATTGCGATCGAAGCCGATGTACCCCGCATGCGCAGCCTCACGTGCGCTGGAAATCGGCGTTAGTTGAAAACCGGCTGTTAGGAACGCCAGGGTCGTCGCGGTTAGCAGCAAAGCTCTCATTCTGGCCCGTCCCTCCACCGCGCTTGGCGCTTGCTCAGGCCGTCACCTCTTCTTTGCGATCCGGTTTCACTACCGCTGCGGGGAGGCGCAAGCGGAACGTGGTGCCGGCTCCGACGATGGTATCGAACTCCACCGAGCCATAATGCCACTGCATGATCTGGTAGGTTTGCGCCAGTCCGATTCCGCTGCCGCCTTGGTCGCCCTTGGTGGTGAAGTAGAGTTCGAAAATTTTCTCCTGCGCTTCGGGAGGAATACCGCAGCCCTGGTCCATCACTTCGGCGAGAATCATTTCGCCATCGCGCCGCGCCTTCAGAGTGAGCGTTCCTCCCTCCGGCATGGACTGCACGCCGTTCAACACCAGGTTCATCATCGCCTGCTTCATCAGATCGGAATCGACGCGCACCAGCAGCGCGTCATCTTCTTTAGGCAGCTCGGGGCTGGGCAGGTCTGCGTCAGGCAAATCATGGTTCCGCAACTCGGGGTGGGGCAGTTCCAGCACCACGCGCACGCTGTGACGGGCGGCATCGGGCGCGGCCAACGTCGCAACACTCTCCAGCATCTTGCGCAAGTCCACATCTTCCAGCCGCAAATCGCGGGGACGGGTGAAGTCCACCAGAATTTGCACCACCCGGTCCAGGCGGTGGATTTCGTTGCCGATGATGTCCATGTGGCGGCGGGTTTCGGGATCGTCCTGCTGCAACTTGTTTTGCAGCAACTGCAAGTGCAGCACGATGGCGTTGATGGGGTTCTTCACTTCGTGGGCCACGCCCCGGGTCATGCCGGCCGCTGGCGGAGAGGCGCCGCGAAATTTCAATCTCGTCCTCGATGCGGTGCACCGATTCGGCATCGCGCATGGTGAGCAGCGCGCCGATCGGCGTTCCCTTTTCCTGAATGAAATCGAGCGACACCTGAACCCGCCGGCCATCGGCAGTTTCGAATTCGTACTGCCCCAGCGGCCGCTGCTTCTGGAATGCCGGCAGAAGCACCGCGCCCAGAACCGTGCCATCGGAAAAAATTTCTTCCGCGGTGCGCCCCAGAATTTCGCGCCGCGGGCGGCTGAGAAACTTCTCCGCCGAGGCGCTTACCAGCACCACCCGCGAATCGCGCGTGAACAACATGAGCCCGTCCTGCAGCTTGGTCATGACCTGCTCGACGTTGTCTTTCAGCGCGGAAAAAATCTGGTTGGTATCGCGAATCTGCCGGCCCAGGTGAGCGATCTTCAGCGACACCAGGCCCACCTCGTCCTCCGACCCGGACTCCTCCGCGGGCAACAGATCTCCGGCGCTGGCGCTGTCGAGGTTGCGGCTGATGGCCTTCAAAGGTCCGAGCGCGACATTCGAAATCACCGCCGCCAGCACCAGCGAACAGAAAATCGCGACCACCGAAAAAAAAGCTGCCTGCTGCAGTTTCGGAGTAAGTTCGTTGCGCAGAAAAACCGTCGAGACGCCCACGCGAACGCTGCCAAAGGCTTGGCCGTCGAGCTCCAGCCCGATGCTCACGTCATAAACCGTGCCGGGGCTGTAGAGCAGGCGCAGTTGGCGCCGGAAGCCCGCGTCGCGCAACACCGCCAAACGGGCGCGCTCGGGAACCGGCTTGCCATTCAGAGCCGGATTGGTATCGAGAATCGCCACGCCATGCGGATCGATGATGGCGGCGTCGTAGATGATGCGAGAATTTCCCACCACCGATTCCAGCATGTCGTTCAGGTTGGTATCGGTCTGCGAGATAATTCGCGATGGCGGCGCGCATCGCCTTGGGATTTTCGGTGTCAATCCGCGTGCTGGTCAGATCGGGCACCGCTTTGGAGGCGGCGTACTCGAGTTGGTTGGTGAGCTGGGAAGCGGTTTCATCGGCCCACAGCAAGCGCTGGCGCAACAATTGCGAGAGGTAAATCCAGGAGAAGCCGACGACCAGCGCCGTGAACAGCGTGGTGATCACGAGCACGATGATGAATTTGCGAGTCATCTAGGCAAATGCAGGTTTCAGGGTTTCAAGGTCAAACCACCCTGCGCCTCGCCTTTCCTTGAAACCTTGAAACTTGCTTGAAACCTTGAAACCTTCTATTCTCACTCTTCCGCATCCATCAGCGTATCCTGCGGGCGGCCATATTCTTTCAGTTTGTTATGCAGCGTCTTCAGGCTGATGCCGAGCATCTCCGCGGCTCGCGTCTTATTGTTATTGGTCGCCTGCAGAGTTTTCAGAATCAGCAGCTTCTCCGCTTCCCCGACCGTCGTGCCCACGCCCAGGTGCACCGCATCGGGGTCGTTCACCACCGGCCGCACACTCTGGCCAAAGCCCGGTGGCAAGTGCCTGGTTTCCACCAGTCCGCCTTCGCACACGATGACCGCGCGTTCCAGCGTGTTGCGCAACTCGCGCACATTGCCCGGCCACGAGTAAGTCTGGAAAATATTAAGTACGGCTTCGCTTACGTCCGCCACTTTGCGATCGTGCTTCAGGTTCATGTCGGCGAGCAGGCTCTTTACCAACTCGCGGATATCTTCTTTATGCTCGCGCAGCGCCGGCATATGAATATTGAAAACGTTGAGGCGGTAATACAGATCCTCGCGCAGTTCGCCATTCGCCACGGCATCGTCGGGAACTTTGTTGGTCGAGGCCAGCACGCGCACGTCCACCGAAGTTTCGACCTTGCTGCCGAGCCGGCGCAGTTTGTGGTCTTCGAGCACGCGCAGCAGCTTGGCCTGCGTGCCCACCGGCATTTCGCCGATCTCGTCGAGCAGCAGCGTGCCGCCTTCGGCCAGTTCGAAGCAGCCGGTGCGGCGCTCGAGCGCACCCGTGAATGCGCCTTTTTCGTGGCCAAAAATCTCGCTCTCGATCAGCGTCTCGGGAATGGCCGCGCAATTAATGGGGAAGAAGGGTTTGTTGCGCCGCGGACTCAGATCGTGAATGGTGCGCGCCACCAATTCCTTGCCGGTCCCGCTCGCCCCGGTGATCAAAACCGAGGCCGTGCTCGGAGCTACCAGCTCGATCAGCCGGAAAATCTCCTGCATCTGAGGGGACGCGCCAACCAGCAGGCCGAGCGCTCCTTTATCGCGCAAGCGGCGGCGCAGCGATTCGTTTTCGGTGCGCGTGTTCAGGATTTCGCCGATGTTGGTGAGGATGGACCGCAGCCGCCGGAAGTCGATGGGTTTCTCGATGTAGTCCTGAACCCCCAGGCGTCCGGCGTGAAATGCGGTGTCGGTTGCCTTCTGGGCAGTCACCATTACCACCGCGATCGACTGCGCCAGGTCAGCCAGCCGCTCCACCAGTTCCATGCCGCCCATGCGGGGCATCTTCACGTCCGTGATCACGATGGACGGAGCGAAGACGGGAATTTTCTCCAGAGCTTCGAGGCCGTCGGCCGCAGTGTCGGTGCGATAGCCCCATCCCGAGACCAGTTCGGCCAGCCCGCTACGTTCGTTCTCTTCGTCTTCAACAATCAGCACGCGTTCCTGTGTCATAATTTCTGTGCCATGGCCCCACCCAGCATTATTCAGGGAAGCGCGCCGCCTCGCAACCCGTCCGGGATTGCGGGAATATCAATTTGAGATAAGTTCGGCGCATCATCTATAGAAAATACAGAAATACAGAAGATACAAAAAACGGAATCGCAACCCGCGACGGCTGTAAGTGGATGCTCAACCAAACAATACCTGCCTCTAGTGAGCAAAAAGGAACAGATTGGTGCTTGCCGCTGGTGTAATTCTGTAGCGTACCCGCGCAGGTGTGCCGCACGGCGGGCGCTGAGGTCGTTCAACGTCGATGTGCAGGTTTCTCGTGTCACAGACTCTTCTCATGTCCGACTGTCCGACAAACGAAGGATTGGAGATAGCTTCGGTGCAGACATGTCGAAAATGTGGCGGCGACCCGCGACGGCTAAGAAAATACCCGTTAACTAATTCTTCCTCTTTTGCAAATGTGCTCGCTTGCTGTAGAATTCAGTGTTTCTCAAATGTCGGCCTGTTTGTGCGTGCCATCAGGCCACATTGGTTCTAGTTCTACTTAGGTAACTTTTAGGATTTGATTCGGAGGAACTCAATGTCACTCTGTCAGGAAGCTTACCGGAGAGGCGCGACCGTCGCGCTCGTCTTGGCCCTCGTTCTGATTGCGTTGCCGTCTATGCTGAACGCACAAACTGCTGCACCCAACGCGCCGACTGTGCAGTCGAGCGACACGGTGCCTAAGGTGGACTTGTTCCTTGGCTATCAGTGGTTAAACCCGGGCGGCAACACGCCCGATCAAAGCGTTCCGCCCTTGGCCATTAAGGTGCCCTCGCTGGACAAGGGCTTCGGTTCCAGTGTGGCCTACAACTTTAACCGGGTTGTGGCTGCCGAAGTCAGTTGGGGCGTGAACTGGAACAGCAATTACCTTATCAACACATTCACCGGTGGGCCGAGGCTCACTTGGCGCGGCGATGGTGTTAACTTCTACATACACACCCTGCTCGGATTCGAACGCCTCTCGCCACAGTATGGGGTTGATTCCAGCAACGGCCCCGTCGCGCTCCTTGGCGGCGGTATGGATCTCAAGCTCTGGAAGCGGGTCTCGCTCCGCGTTTTCGAAGCCGACTTCCAGTGGGCGCACCAGAACTTTGCCAACGACGTGCCGTTTGGATACCAGGGCTCGTTGCGCAGTCCGACCTACGACGGCGCCCTCCTTCGCACCGGTCTGGTGTTGAACTTTGGCGGAGCGCCCGAGCTTCCCGTAGGGGCGGCCTGCTCGGTGCAGAACCCCAACGTGATGGTCGGCGAACCGGTGCATGCGACCGTCGCCGCCAGCAATTTCAATCCCAAGCACACGCTCACCTACACCTGGGCCAGTAACGGGGGCAAGATCGAAGGCAAAGACACTGGCGCCACCATCGACACCAACGGCATTGGCGGCGGCATCTCCGGCAGCTATACCACCACTGTCACCGCTACCGTCACCGATCCCAAGGCCAAGAAGAACAACACGGCCAGTTGTACCGCCAACTTTACTGTGAAGGAACCGCCCAAGAACCCGCCGCAGATTTCCTGCTCGGCGAGCCCATCGACGGTCCAGGCCGGCACTTCGTCCACCATAACCTGCAGTTGCACCAGTCCGGATAACGTTCCGGTAACGGTGGGTGGATGGACTTCGAGCGGTGGCAGTATTTCGGGCAGCGGAAACTCCGCCACCCTGAATACCACCGGCGCCTCGTCCGGTCCCATCACCATCCGCACTACTTGTACCGACTCGCGCGGCTTGACGGCTTCGACTTCGAGTTCGGTGACGATTGAAAATCCGCCGCCACCGCCGCCACCGCAAGCCAGCAAGGTGAACGAGTGCGCATATCCCAACCTCAAGAAACCCTGGCGCGTCGACAACACCTGCAAGGCCGAACTGGACGATGTTGCACTCAAGTTGCAGCAGGATCCGGACGCCAAGCTGGTCGTCGTCGGGAACTCCGGTCCGAAGGAAAAGCGTAAGAACCTGGCGGCGGAGCGCGCGCTCAACGTGAAGGCGTACATCTCGGGAGGCGAGGCGAAACAGAACATCGACCCTAGCCGCATCGAGGCACGCACTGGGAACGCCGGCACGGCGACTTCGGAACAGTGGATCATTCCGGCGGGCGCGACCTTCCCCGGGGCCGACAGCACGACGCCGGTCGATGAGAAGAAGGTAAAGGCGGTTCCGGATCATCCCAAACCGGTAGCCAAGAAGAAAGCGGCGAAGAAGGCCGAATAACTGAGGTAGAAAGAGCACCAAAGGCCGGTGGGGTTCACCCTGCCGGCCTTTCTATTTTCTGCCCTTCAGTAACCTTGCCCTAGCCGTGGTAGCCTGTCTAATGTGGAGCGCAGGCGAATATTTTTCGCAGGGGTCAATCTACGCGCATGGAATTCACAGGGAAACGGAACGTTCTCCGCACAAGTTTGCTGGTTCTCGCTGTCAGTCTTTTGAGCACCGCACTATTGGCCGCCGGGCCGTGGCAGGTATTGGGTCCGGATGGCGGCGATGCGCGCAGCCTGGCTTACGACGCCCACAATCCCGATCACATCCTGCTCGGCACCAGCACCGGCCAGATGTTTGCTTCGAACGATGGCGGACGCACCTGGTCGCGCCTGGCGCGGCTTGGTGGCGACGACTACGTGCTCGACCACATCTCCATCGATCCGCAGGATTTCAACCGCATTTATGTGTCGGCGTGGAGCGTATCGAGCCAGCAGATCGGCGAGATCTTCCGCACCCGCGACGGCGGCCGCAACTGGGAAACGCTGCCCGCGATGCACGGCAAATCAATCCGCGCCCTGGCCATGCACAAAGGCGACTCCAAAGTCGTGGTCGTCGGCGCGCTCGATGGCGTCTATCGCAGCAAAGATGGCGGCGATACCTGGGAGCGCCTGTCGCCCGCGCACTCCGCCGACATTAAGAACATTGAATCGATCGCCGTCGATCCGAAAGATCCCAACACCGTTTATGCCGGAACCTGGCACCTGGCGTGGAAGACTTCCGACGCCGGCGCCAACTGGCAGCATATTAACAAGGGCATGATCGACGACTCCGATGTCTTTTCGGTCATCGTCGACCATGACAATCCCTCGGTCGTTTTCGCGAGCGCCTGCTCGGGAATCTACAGGAGCGAGAACGGGGGCAACTTGTTCACCAAGATTCAGGGCATCCCGTTTTCGGCCCGCCGCACCCGCGTGCTCAAGCAGGATCCGGCGAACGAAAATATCATCTACGCCGGAACCACCGAAGGCCTCTGGAAATCGACCGATCTGGGCAAGGGGTGGAAGCGTGTGAGCGACCCCGAGGTCGTCGTCAATGACGTGCTCATCGATCCGCGGGATTCCAGGCGCGTGCTGCTCGCCACCGACCGCAGCGGCGTCATGGCCTCGACCGATGGCGCCTCCACCTGGACCACTTCCAACCACGGCTACGCGCACCGCTATGTCTCGGCGATCCTGGCCGATAACAAGGATGCCAGCACGCTCTACGTTGGCGTCGTCAACGACCGCGAATACGGCGGCGTTTTCCATTCCAATGATGCCGGTCAACACTGGTCGCAGAAAGCGGCCGGCCTCGGCGGAAAAGATGTTTTCGCGCTCAAACAGGCTCCCAGCGGAATGCTGGTCGCCGGCACCAACCACGGCATGTATGCGCTGGAGCCGAATGCCAGCGAATGGCATCCCATGAACGTTTTGCTGCTCGAGTCGACGTTGAAAACTCCGCGTCAAGGTCTGCACAAAGCGGTCACTACAACAGCCTTCCAGCAGTCGCAACTCGAATCGCGCGTCAACGATCTGGAACTCGGTTCCGACCGCTGGCTGGCGGCAACCACGACGGGCATCTACTCCAGTACCGACCAGGGCAAAACCTGGAAGGGCGGAGAGATTCTGGCACAGATCGATTTCGTTGCGGTCCGAGCCGAGGGTTCCACGGTGGTCGCAGCTACGCGTTCCAGCGTGCTGGTGTCGAATGACAGCGGCACGACCTGGAAACGGACCGGTCTGCCATCGTATGTGGTCAGCATCCGCGGCGCGGCGATTGCTCCCGATGGCCAGTTCATCATCGCCTCACGCGAAGGTGCGTTCCGCAGCGCAGACGGTGGCGCGACCTGGGAACATGTCGGCAACGGCCTCCCCGGCAAAGACATCACTTCCGTCAGCTTCGATCCCACCCACAAGCGCCTGCTGGCCACCAGCGACGCGACCGGCGTGATCTTCGAGAGTCGCGACAGCGGACGTTCCTGGCAGCGCGGTCCCGACAGCGGATTCCCGTTGCGCCGCGTAAGCATAATTGGCGGGCGCTTCGTCGCCGCGACTCCATTTGATGGCGTCATCCTGCAACCGGAAAACGAATCCATCAGCGCTGCCGCGGGGTCGGGCGGCACCGAGTAAGACTGCATTCAGGCCGAAACAGCAACCGGGGAGGCGGAAACGCTTCCCCGGTTTTTTCTGCTGTGCTTGTCCTTGGTGGGGTTCGAGTCTGGATCGTCGAAGCGCCTACCCTTGCGTTCTTTGCAACGGTGGGAAACAATCCTGTTGACGTTGTTATGCGACTTGCCTGCGGACTCGCGATTGCGCTTTGGTTGAGTTTCCCGGCTGCCGGAATGGCTTCCCGGCAACCGGATCCGGCAGGCTCCGCGAATGCTGCGGGACAAGCCCCAGTTGCGCCCGGGCCAGCAGAGAAGGCGACGGCAGAGACCGCGCCGGTTGCGGTGCAGATCCCGCCGGAGAACGCGGCGAAGAAAAAGGCGGATGCTGGCTCGGCGAGCGGAACCACGAAACGCCGCCAGCGGGCCGCATCAGCGCCGGATGGCGCTCCGCGGAAAATTGTGGTTCGCCAGGGCGGAGCGAGCGAACCCGCAGCGCTGATTGCGCCCGACATCCCTCCCGCAGAAGCCATCCGAGCGCGTCAGAGCGCGGAGCGGCTGCTGGGCGCGACCGGCGACCAATTGAAACAACTGGCGGGACGCACCCTGGACGCGCCACAGCTGGAGACGGTCGGACAGATCCGGAACTATATGAATGGTGCGCGTTCGGCGTTGCAGGAAGGCGATGTGCGGAGAGCAAGCACGCTGGCGCAAAAGGCCCATTTGCTGTCGGAAGACTTGGTGAAGCATTAGGGCGGCGGAAAACGGACTGATTGCAAAGAGCGATTTGTGATGCTATCATGTATCACATGACCAAAGCCTCGGTTCGAGACCTCCGCTACGAGTTCAAGAAGATTGAACGCCTTCTGCTCCAAGGTGAAGAGATCCAAATTACCAAGCGCCGGCGTGTGATCGCCCGCCTGGTGCCGGAAGGCCCGGAATCCGCAAAAGTGATGCCCGACTTCCACGCCCGCATGCGCTCCATCTTCGGCGACAAAGTGCTGGCAGTTAGCGGAGCGGATCTGATATCCGCCGATCGGGATCGGTATTGAAGATTTACGCCGAGCCCAGCTTTCTTGTATCGCTTTACATTCCGGATGCGAATTCCGCCGCCGCTCTGCGCACAATGGAGGCCTCCCGCGGAGACCTTTTCATAACGGTTTTGGGTGAACTGGAGGTGGTCAACGCTTTTGGGTTGCGGGTTTTCCGTAGAGAGGCTTCGCCAGCAGCAGCCAAATCTGCACTGGCTAATTTCGAGAAGGATTTGCGCGACGGGATTCTACAACTTCGGGGGTTACCGGAACCTGTGTTTGAGCGCGCGCGTCTGTTGTCTCAACAAACGACAGCCAAACTGGGCACGCGCACAGCGGACCTGTTGCACGTAGCGGCCGCTCTCGAACTGGGAGTGGATTGCCTCTACAGCTTCGACCAACAGCAGAGGAAGCTTGCCCAAACCGTTCGCCTCAAGCTGAACTGGAAGAAGGTTTCAGGTGTCAGGTCTTAGGTGTCAGGAAAATCTCTGGCATCGGGTGCTGTGTGAGACCTGAGACCTGCCTTACTCACCGCCGTCAGAAGCCTGGGCCCTCCTTGCTCCAGCGGTAGAAACGAATCGGATGTTTGGGAAACTCGTCCACCTGTGCGGCATCGAAGTGTGCCGTGACGCCGGGCCAACTCCGGCCGAGCGCCGCTGCTGTGGTGCCATCGACCCAAACCTCGTGCCCAGCGGCGAGATCGCGTTCCGCGTCTTGGGCGAAGTTCGCCACGCCGTTCACCGGATCGATCTGTTTCCATGTCGTCCGCGGATTGAAATAGCGGATGAACCAGTCGTCCACAATGAAGTCGCTGTAGTAAACCACGGTACGATCCGGCCACACCTGACCCATCCGGTGAGCAAAGCGCAGCGCCTGGTTATAGTCCGGACGGGAGTAGGGGAAGATATAGAAAGCGAGATTCGCCAGCGCCATGGTCGCCACCAACAGCGCCAGCCGGTAACGGCGCGGGCCTCGATATTCCCTCAAAACGTACGCCATGATGACGATGATCGCGGGCAAACAAAATAACTTGTAGAAAGTATTCGAGGGCAACCAGAAAAAGAGAAAGACAGCATAAGTGGCGAACCAGACGGGCGCAATTCGCAGCGGTAAGGTTGGCGCAAGCCTGAGGTGCAGCAAGTGCAGTTCCTCCCGGTAGCGGAGGGTACGAGTTAGCAGTGCGGCCAACACCACCGCAAGGAGGATGAGCGTAACCAGCATGAACGGCCCGAAGAACTGAAGCAGGTGTCCGGTGCCTCCGAAAAACAACTGCACATAATTCATCAGCGAGAGGGCCAGATTCTTGGACAACCCGAACGTGAACGTCGAATCTGGGGAATGAAAGGTCAGCCAGCGCACGAAAGCGTCCAGGCGCGTAGAACGTTGCTGCAGCCAGAACCCGGCGTAATACACAGGCAGCGTAACTCCCGCGGCAAGCCCACAATATTGCAACAGGCTTCGGCGGCCGCCCTTCCAATAGACGCCCAACGCAGCCGCGGGAAAAAAGAAGATCGCAAGCTGATGAATGAGCATGGCGCCCACGTGCAGGACCCCGGCCACTAGAGGACGAGGCTTCGAACTGGTGCACAAGATGTGGAAGGCGGCCACCAGCAAGAGCACACTCGGAATATAGGCGTCGGCGTCGGTGGCAAACCTCCAGAAAATTGCGGAGAAGGCAAATAGCAAGCTCAACGTCGCGCTCAGGTACACAGACTGCGTGATCCGGAGAAGCGTGCGCTGCAGTATGCCGACGCATGCCGCAGCCAGAGCCATGTTTATGGCCTGAAGCACGGCAATGGCCCGGATCTCGAATCCCAGGCCGCGCAGCACGGTCCAGACAAAATACCCAATGCTGTCGTAGAGAAGGTGATTCGGGCGGATAAGACTAAGCCAGAACGACGGCGATCCAAATCGACCCGCCTGTTCAATATCCTGAGCGAAGGAAACGCCATCCCAGTAGTAATTCTTGGTGGGTAAAACGGCATAAACTGCAAATACAGCTACGACCAGCCAGCGGGAGATCATTTCCCACTGCGGTGGGCGATTCGAATCCACCCGGCGGTGAAGGTCTGGAGACATAAAGTAAAGAAGTGTATCGCAGGGAAAAGGCTGCCTTACTCACTGGTGAAGTAGTCGACGCTCACGGGGTTCTCAAACAGGGAGTAATCCCGCGTCACGATGGTGATGCCGCTATCAGTGACGAAGTAGCGTTCGCGGTCGGCTTCGGTATCGTAGCCGATGGTGGTTCCTTCGGGAATGTGCACGTCGCGATCGATGATGGCTTTGCGAATGCGGCAACTGCGTCCCGCGTTTACGTGCGAAAACAGAATGCTGTTCTCGATTTCGGTGTAGGAGTTGACGCGCACATCGGGAGAGAGCACGCAATTCTGGACGGAGCCGCCGGAGATGATGCAACCGGAAGAGACCAGCGAATCGAGGGCGTGGCCCATGCGCCCGGTTTCGGCAAACACAAATTTTGCCGGCGGATACTGCCGCTGATGGGTGCGGATGGGCCATTGCTCGTCGTAAAGATTGAAGATCGGAGAAACCGAAACCAGGTCCATGTTGGCTTCGTAATAAGCTTCGAGCGTCCCCACGTCGCGCCAGTAGAGGGCTTCTTTCTTGTTTTCGTCGACAAAATCGAAAGCGAAGACGCGGTAGTCATCCAGCATCTTGGGCAAAATATTCTTGCCGAAATCGTGACTGGAATCGGGATCCTCGGCGTCTTTGAGCAATACGGGTATGAGCACGTCGGTGTTGAAGATATAGATGCCCATCGATGCTGAAATTTTCGTGGGATCGTAGGGCGATCGCAGGTCAGTCTGTTGCGGTTTTTCCAGGAAGCCGTTAATGCGGTAGTCGCGGTCGATATCGACCACGCCGAACTGGCGGCATTCGGCCGGGTCGGTCGTCAGGGTGGCGACGGTGACGTCGGCAGCGGCGTCCTGGTGCTGCTTGAGCATGCGCCCGTAATTCATTTTGTAGATTTGGTCGCCGGAGAGGATGAGCACGTGCTTGGGCTGCTCGGAGCCGATGGAATAGATGTTCTGATAGACCGCGTCGGCCGTCCCCATGTACCAGTTCTGGCTGACTCGCTGCATGGGCGGCAGGATTTCGATGAACTCGCCGATTTCCCGGCCGAAAATGTTCCAGCCTTCGCGGATCTGGCGATTGAGCGAGAGCGCCTTGTATTGCGTGAGGATAAAAACGCGGCGCAAGCCGGAGTTGACGCAGTTGGAAAGCGTGATGTCGATGATGCGGTAGATGCCGCCGAAGGTCACGGCGGGTTTGGCGCGGTCGCGGGTGAGCGGATAGAGGCGTTCGCCTGCGCCTCCAGCGAGCAAGATTCCGAGCGTATCTTTCATTGCCACACCGTCATCGGCACATCGTATGGAGACAGCGTGCAAAGCGAACGCTGCTCTGGCTCAACGCGAAATACTAGCACAGGCCCCGCGTTCTGGCCGGTTGCGCCTGTCACAATAAAGCGGCTTGGCTGGCACTCCACCATGGGAACCTGGTTTCGACCGAGCCGCGCCAGAAAGATTTAACTGACAGCTGAAAACTGAGTGCCAGCTTGCTAGCAGTGCACAATCTTGTCGCTCTTAATGCCGCGGGTGGCGTTACGCGAATCCACCACCAACTGGGCCTCGTTGACGATCTTCTTGTAGTCGTAGTCGGAGTGGTCGGTAACGATGAGCACGCAGTCGTACTGGCCAAGATTGTCGAGCGAGGAACACTTCATCTGCAGGTCGTACTTGCGGCCGCGGCCGACGAAGGGGAAGTACGGGTCGTTATAGCTGACCACCGCGCCCTCTTTTTGCAGCAGTTCGATGATGGTGAGCGCGGGCGATTCCCGCAGGTCGTCAATATCTTTTTTGTAGGCCACGCCCAGCACCAGGACCTTGGATCCGTTGATGGCCTTCTTCCGGCGGTTGAGCGCGGAGATGGTGGAAGCGATTACGTTGTAGGGCATGGCCACGTTGATTTCGCCAGCCAGTTCGATGAAGCGGGTGCGGAAGTCGAATTCCTTAGCCTTCCAGGAAAGATAGAAAGGGTCGACCGGAATGCAGTGTCCGCCGAGACCCGGCCCGGGATAAAACGGATGGAAGCCGAAAGGCTTGGTGGCAGCGGCGTCGATGATCTCCCAGATGTTGAGGTCCATGCGCAGGCAGAGCATCTTGAGTTCGTTGACCAGCGCGATATTGACGCAGCGGTAGATGTTCTCGAGCAACTTCGTCATCTCCGCGGCAGCGGGCGAGGAGACGGGAACAGTGCGGCGAAAAATGGAGCCGTAAAGCGCGGCTGCGATTTCGCTGGCCTGGGGATCGACTCCGCCAATCACCTTCGGAATATCGTGGCGAGCCACCTGGGTGTTGCCGGGATCCTCGCGCTCGGGCGAGAATGCGACCCAGATCTCGTGGTCGCCGGCAGCGCCCTTGCGGGAAGCTTTCAGGCCGGCCTTGTTTCCCTTCTCGAGAATCGGAATCAGCACTTCTTCGGTAGTGCCGGGGTAGGTGGTGCTCTCGAGGATGACGATCTGACCGGCGCGCAGATAGGGCGCCACCGCGTGGGCGGTGTTGGTGATGTAGCTGAGATCGGGCTCGTGATACTCGTTGAGCGGCGTGGGCACGCAGATGATGATCGCATCCATGGCGGTGATCTGCGAATAGTCGGCCGTGGCTTTGAAGCCGTTCGATTTGGCCGCCGCGATTTCCTTGGCCGTGATGCGGAAAATGTAGGTGCCGCCGCTGTCGAGAGTATCGATTTTTCGCTGATCGATATCGAAACCAGTGACGGCAAATTTCTGCTCGCTGTAGAGCAGGGCCAGCGGCAATCCGACGTAGCCGAGGCCGATGATTCCCACCCGAGCCTGGCGCGCTCCGATGCGGCTTTTCAAATCAGTAAAGAGGGAAGATGCGGTGAGCTGAGTAGTCATAAGGGTAGAAATAATTCTAGCATTGGAGGTCGCTCTTGGACCGCGGAAGCTGCAGTTGCCATACGATTCTCCAGCGATTTTCATGCGATTTGTGCAGGGCGAATCGCGATCCTGATTACTCCTGTAACCGAATTCGCCCGCGCGGTGGTTTCCTTAGAGCGTGTTCCATAAACGATCCTTTGAAAGGGTCCGGCTTCAGCCGGGCCGCTGCCAGCCGCATAAGTACCGGGCTTCAGCCCCTGCGGGAACTGCCCGTCCCCCTGATACCGGTTTATGAAACAAGTTCTAGTAATATGCGGTGTGCGGTAACTTGCACCTCAGATGCGATTCTTACGACTACTCATTGTGTTCCTGATCCTGGTAGCGCTCGCGAGCCAAGCGGGGCGCTTTCTGGTGGTGGACGAACCGGGAAGGTCCGATGCCATCGTAGTGCTGGCTGGGGAGACCGACGTCCGTCCGGCGCGCGCTCTGGAACTGCTGCGCCAGGGAGTGGCGCCGCACGTGTTTCTGAGCGTTCACCACGATCTGATTTACGGTCAGCGACTGACCGAGATCGCGCAGAAATACGTGGACGGGCTTGGTGAAGCAACCCGCGTCTCGGTATGCCCAGTCGTCGGTCTCTCGACCAACGCTGAGGCCGGCGATGTAAGCCAATGCCTGCAGTCGATAGGCGCACATCGGGTGCTGATCGTGACCTCCGAATATCACACCCGCCGCGCCTTGATGATCTTTCGCCATCGCCTGCCGCAATACCAGTTCAATGCGGCCGCGGCTCGCAATCCGGCGCAGTTCGGCGAAGCCTGGTGGACGAACCGCGAATGGGCAAAAAACACCTTCGATGAGTGGACCAAGATGCTGTGGTGGGAAGCGGTGGACCGCTGGCGGTAAGTCAGTTGCCAGTTGCCAGTACCCAGTTGACCAGTACTCAATGCGGAGGCGGCACTCGCCGTCTTGCGCCCTCGTCCTTATCTGGGCACTGAGTACTGGGTACTGGCAACTGGGTACTGGCAACTTTCTTCTTTTGTGCGATAGTTTGAAAGCTATTCATCTTCCTCGGAGGTTCCATGTCGCAAGTCACGATTACGGTGCGCAAGAGCGGTCCTTTGCGCGTAGACGATCCCAACGGCGTTGTCGAGATGGTGGACGCCGATGGCAACAAATACGACCTGACGGGCAAGACGGCGTTTTCCCTCTGCCGCTGCGGCGCCTCCGCCAACCAGCCTTTCTGCGACGGTAGTCACAAGGCCGCCTTTCAGGCGCCCGATACGGCGATCAAGATCGGGTAGTTCACGGGGTTGGCTGAGGGACACCTTTCCTAGATTGTCATCCCTGGCTTCGCTCGGGATGACAATGCTCCCGGCATCGCCACGGGCTCCTAGTGTCTAACTGGAAACCGGGGGCAGCGAAATTCCGTGCCCGGGGCTTTCCCGTGATCTAGCATAGGCGGTGGGCAATTGTTGCCGGAGTTGCCGGCACTGGCTTTCAAATCGTTTCTGCTTCTCAAATCGAGGTTTTCAGGCCGAAGAACTTTTTGCCTGCTGACTCTATGGGCCCTTCGGGAAAAAACCAGCACGCCATTCGGCGCAGCACTCGGCTGCCGCTGGAAGTTCCCGTGCTCTTGACCAGCCTCAATGCCGCCGTGCCATTTTCCGAACCGTGCAACACCACCCTGGTGAACGCGCACGGATGCGGGCTGATCGCTCCACGCGCGCTGGCGCAGGGCATTCAGGTCCGGCTGGAAATCGTTTCGGCAAAACGGCACACCACGGCACGGGTAGGGGAGGTGGTTCCGCTGGGCGGCGATCCCGAGACCTGGCTGGTTGGGCTGGAACTCGATGTGCCCGGCAACTTCTGGGGAATCGAATACGCGCCTTCGGATTGGAAGATCGAAGAGAGCGCGTTGCCTGCCGCGGAGCAGCGGCCAGATCAAGAGCCGAGCGCGGCAGCGAAGCCGGCTCGTTCGCGACGCTGGCGCCTCACCGACATCAGCGCGGGCGCCTGCTACCTGGAGACAGCCGCGCCATTTTCCGTCAATACTCCGGTGCTGCTGAGTATTCGGGCGTTGGATACGGAGTGTCTGCTCGACGGAGTGGTGCGCGTGTCGCATGCGCAAACGGGAATGGGAGTCGAGTTCACGGGATTGCCAGCGCATGATCGGCGGCCGCGCGTGCAGGAACTGATCGGCCGGCTGCTGAGCAATCGAGAGGTTCCGAAAATTTTCGTCGGTCGGAAGGAAGGCTTGGAAGAAGATCAACACGCGGCGCCGAATCCCGTGCCCGGCGCGGCGTTCGATGACGAAGCGCCCGACCCGCTCCGGGAGTTGGTCTGCGCGGGCGCATCGTTGACCGCGGAGCAGTTTCTGAACGATTTGCGAGCGCAGCGGCTCGGCAAGCGTCGCGACCCGCGGATTGAGCTGGCTTTGCCGGTGCTGCTTACCGGGACCGACGTCCGTGGCCGTCCTCTGGATCAGAGAGTGATGACGGTCAATATCAGCCGGCGCGGCGCGCTGCTGGATGGCATCCACGGAATGCTGAGGCCGGGCGACGTAATTTCTCTTGCCCGCTCGCATCAGAAGGAACAGTTTCGAGTCGCGTGGGTAGCGGGAGAGGACTCTCCAGCGGCAGGTCAGATCGGGGTGGCTGCGGTCGATCCGAATACTTCGTTTTGGAGTGAGGTGCTGGAAGCGACGGCGCAGTCCGGGCTCGAGACGGCCAGCCTTCGTGGGAATGACCACGGAGACGGCAGCGGGATACGGTCTTAGCGCGGAGTGAATGATAACAGTGATACACTGCCTCGCCGGAGGCATTTGTGTCAGACGAATTTGTGTCAAAGCATCGGGACCGGGCACTGGGGATGGGCGCAAGGATCACGCGCCGGGATTTTCTGAATGGAATCGCCCTGACGGCGGGAGCGGCCGTCGTTCCCCCGATCATTCCTCTTGAAATGTGGGCTGCGGCCGCCGCCGATCTGCAATCCGCAGCCCAGGACGCGCCTGGTTACTATCCTCCCGGCAAGACCGGCCTGCGCGGCGGCCACGCCGGGTCGTTCGAAACCATGCACAAACTCCGCGACGGCGCTTTCTGGGACGACGCTCCCAAGGCCGTGGATACAGGCGAGGCTTACGATCTGGTGATCGTTGGCGGAGGCATCAGCGGGCTGGCTGCGGCGCACTTTTTCCGCCAGACCGCGGGTGGCAAGGCACGCATCCTGATTCTCGAGAACCACGACGATTTCGGCGGACACGCCAAGCGCAACGAATTCCGCGCGGGCAACCGCATGATTCTCGGATTTGGCGGCACCTATTCCATTGAAAGCCCGTCGCCCTATAGCGCAGTCTCCAAGGCTCTGATCGAAGAGCTTGGAATCGATGTGCCTTCGTATCCCAAGTATGTGAGCAAAGATCTCTACCGCTCGCTCGGCATGAAGCCGCATATTTTCTTCGACAAGGAAACGTTTGGCGCCGACAAGCTGGTTGCGAACGCGGTGCATGCCGGAGGAGATGAGAGCGGCCTCAGCGACGAGGCCAGCGAAGCGGGCTTGCGAGATTTTCTGAAGGAAGCTCCGCTCTCGGCGAAAGCCAAAGAAGATTTTCAGCGTCTGCTCACCGAGGAGAAAGACTACTTTCCCGGCCTCAGCTCCGACGAAAAAAAGGCGCGCCTGGCTCGCATGAGCTATGCGAAATACCTGACCGGCACGATCGGCGTGAGCGACGAAATCGTGGAATTGTTCCAGGCCTTCCCGCATCCACTGTTTGGCGTGGGCATTGACGCGGTCCCGGCGCAAGACGCCTGGGGCCTGGAAATGCCTGGATTCAGCGGCCTCAAGCTCGATCCCACGCCGGGCAAGGGGATGAACCGCGACGCCATTCGCAGCGACGAAGCGGAAAAATATTTCTTTCACTTTCCCGACGGCAACGCTACGATTGCGCGGCTGCTGGTGCGCAAGCTGATTCCGGCGGCGATTCCGGGAAGCTCGGCCACTGACGTGGTGCTGGCGAAGGCCGATTACCGAAAGCTCGACGAGCCGTCTGCTTCGACGCGCATCCGGCTGAACAGCACGGTGGTCAAGGTGAACCACCGGGGCGATCCGGCTTCGGCGAAAGAAATGGAAGTCAGCTACTTTACCGAAAAGAAGCTGAAGACGGTGCGCGCCGCGAACTGCATTCTGGCGTGCTGGCATGTGGTGATTCCGTACATCGCGCCGGAATTGCCGGACGCGCAGAAAGAAGCTCTGGCTTCGGCGCAAAAAGTTCCGCTGCTCTACAACAACGTTCTGGTGCGCAACTGGAGCGCGTTTCAGAAGCTGGGCGCGAGTGCGATTTACGCGCCCGGCATGTACCACACCAGCGTGAACCTGGATATTCCGGTCAGCATCGGCGGCTATGAATGCACGAAAAAGCCGGACCAGCCCATCGTGGTGCACATGATGAAGGCGGCCTGCAAGCCGGGACGCCCGGCGCGCGAGCAACATAAGCTGGGGCGCATCCAGCTCTATAGCACGACGTTCGAAACTTACGAGCGCAACATTCGCGAGCAACTGGCGCGGATGCTGGGCCTCGGCGGCTTCGACCCGGCGCGCGACATTCTGGAAATCACGGTCAACCGCTGGCCGCACGGCTACGCGTACGAATACAATTCGTTGGCCGACCAGTTCTGGCTGGAAGGCAGCGAGACGCCGTGCCAGGTGGCGCGCAAACCGTTTGGGCGGCTGGCGATCGCGAACTCGGACGCGGATGCATACGCTTACACCGACTGCGCCATCGATCAGGCGTACCGTGCGGTGCAGGAGTTGAAAAATTTGTAATCTCGTAATTTGCAATTGAAAAGCCACATCCAATGCCAATCGCAAATTACCAATTACACATTCCGAAGTATTTTTCGCGCCGACAGATGCGCACCCGTCAGCAGCAGCATCCCCGACAGGAACGCCCAGAACATCAGGCTGACCGAAATGGCGAACGGCCCATACACTTCCGCAAAATTCAGCCGGGGCAGGGCGAACATATAAACGTACTTCAGCGCCTCGGAGAGCAATCCCATGATCACCGCCGCCGGCAGAACCCCTTTGGCCGAAACCTTGCCGTTCGGCAGCAGCCAGTAGACGAGAAAGAAAATCGCGATGCTAGCCAAAATGGAAAAGATCTTCATGGTCACAAATTCCACCACCTGCACATACCAGGCGCCGTAACCGTGCAGTGCGCTCTTCACGATGGCAACATTGCCCGCGGTCAATCCTACTGAGAGCAGGGCGAGCGATCCGCAGGCAAATACCAGCCCGAGCGACATCAACTGATTCCCCAGATACGAGCGGTTGCGGCGGAATCCCCAGACGCGGTTCAGCGCAACTTCGAGCGGCAGAAAAATTCCGGTGGAAGTAATCAGCAGCATGACGAGCGAGAAGACTTGCGCGCGATGGTGCGCGCCGACCAGCACATTCAGATTCCGGATCACGAATTCCTGACCGGTTGGAATATAGTCGCGCAACAGGCTCTCGACTACGCCGTACATCACCTGGGAATGAAAGACGTAGCGGATCAGCGTCATCAGCAACAGCAGGAACGGGAAGAACGACAGAATGGCGTTGGCGGCAACCGAGAAGGCAAAGGTGTGCACCTCGGTCCGGAGCAGATAGCGCGCGGTCGAGCGCACAATACCTTCGGCCGGAGCCGCGCGATACTCGGCCGCGCCCTGCTTGTCTGAAAGCTCGATGGGAGTCAGCGACGACACTGGTTACTCAAATATTATCAAATACTTACGGCTTTCCGTCGAGGCGCGCTCGGTCGGGTGCCCGCGTCGTACCTCGAATTGAGCCCGGGGTCATGTTCGTTTTCAGCAACTTAGCTCTTGCCAACCGCAATCTTCCTGCTATTATCTGTTGCTCGACAGCCGGACCCGGTTGGCGAGTGCCTAGCAGGATTGACGTTTCTGTGCAGCAGTCCGATATCGCGCTTTCGTTTTTCGCGGCTTCGCCGTATTTCGTCGCGGGCAACCGTTCGACGGAATGCAGGGGAGCCGTTTCTGTTGGTGCGGTATCGCCTGTGCGCGCGGCGACGCCAGCAATAATTCTTACCGTCCCTTTGAGGGGGTGTCCTGTCTTCCAGGGCAAACAGACGAGGGACGGAAGAATAATTCTTTGATCAGTCGAAAGGAGTAATCTTTGTGAGAGAGAAGGGTACTGTGAAGTGGTTCAACGGGGCGAAGGGATACGGATTCATCCAGCGCTCCACGGGAGAGGATGTGTTCGTGCATTTCTCGGCCATCCAGGAGAACGGCTACCGCTCGCTGAACGAGGGTGAGACCGTCGAGTTCGATCTGCTCAAAGGCCCGAAGGGCTTTCAGGCGGGCAACGTAGTGCGAGCGGCATAAACTTCTCCAACCAGTTCGCAAACCCTCTCGGATCGGTCGAGAGGGTTTTTTATTTGGGCCAGAATTTCCGACGGATACGCGAAGGTTGTTTACTGGTTAGTACCGGTACCCCCCTCCCCCCTGCCTCCTAGAATCATGGGGTTGGGGATTTAGGGACAGACGGAACGTTTCCCAGTAACCGCCGCACGGCGCGTGCCGTCACCACGCCAGCCTTTTTCCCCGCAATCTGTCCCGACACGCCGCAGCCTTTCCAGCAATCTACTTTGTTGAACTGGATAGCCTCCGGAAATGAAAAGATTCTGAACTGAGAGGATCGGGGAGGCAGAGCAAAGATGAGAAAACGGAAAAGGCGCGGACCAGATCCGCGCCCCGCTTTACGATCTACGGCTATTATATCACGCTACCCCGCCTTTAGGGGCATTTTCGACAGTTTATTTCACGCCTGTTTTCATCGGCTTACAAACGCTATGTAATACTTACAAGGGAACATAAGACGAACTTATCAGTCAGTTACAGGAAAGCCAGAGTTTTCCGCAGCCCGTGAAGTCGTGAGAGCCAGCCCGAATCATTTTTCGACTGTCTTAATATCCAGGCTCCTCCAAAGGTACCAACAAGCAATCGAGCGATAGGGAGCCCAAGGCTTAGCGATCTTCAGCATCACCGCAGGCTTCGGCCACTTGCGTTTCTTGTAGTGCTTCTTGATAGCCGCCTGCACGCCGTAATCCCCGGTCGGCAGAATATCCGGACGCCGCAAGGTGAACATCAGAAACATGTGCGCCGTCCAGACGCCGACGCCCTTGACTTGAGTGAGATGCGCGATCACTTCTTCTTCCGGCAATTCCGGCAGGCGCTCGAACTCCAGCAGGCCCGCCTTGGTTTTCCCGGCGAGATCGCGCAGATACGCCGTCTTCTGCCGCGACAGGCCGACGCCGCGCATTTCGGCATCGGTGAGTTTGAGGATGCCCTGGGGCGTCAGCGGATCGCCGGCCAGCGCGGTGAAGCGATCGAAGATGGTCGCAGCCGCTTTGCCGTTCAACTGCTGATAGAGGATCGATTCGGCCAGGGCGTGAAATGTAGGCTCGCCAAACTGCATGCGGCACGGCCCCACGCGCTCGATAATCGCTGCCATCACGGGGTCGGATTTCTTGAGGTGGTGGATGGCTTTGCGCATGGTTGATCGGCTCCTCACTTCACGGAGAAGAAGTTTAGCACACAGGCGAACAAACGGCGAATATAAAAGATCGGGTCATCGGGTGATCGGGTCATCGAAAGGCGGTTTGCATTCATCAGATGATCCGATGGCCCGATGGCTCGATGACCCAATCTTCTTTACTTGCCAGCCTGCTGCTCGGCGATGTCGCCGATCACGGGCAGCTTGAACATCTGTCCCTGATAGGCCTTGAGTGCCAGAATCAGCAAGATTACCAGCAAGGCCAGAGTGACCAGCGGCCACAGGAAGAGTGTCGCCCAGCCTAAGAACGGAATGCGGCCAATGATTGCGAGGACGATGTCGATCACCATCCAGGCGACAGAATAGAAGATGCATTGAAAGGAATGGAAGCGGATGAATCGCTTCTTGTTGAACGGCTCCAGCACCAGAAATATGATCGCCGGAATGATGGTGACGTAGGCCAGCGCGCCGGCCACGTTATCGGTGAGTCCGGCGGCCGCGGGTACGACCACGGCTCGCACTTTGTGCGGCGCCGCCAGCACACTTCGGACAGGCCGCTCCATCCGCGATCTGCGTTCCACAGGTTGGACAAAAAGCCACGGGAACCTCCTTTGAGAGACGAGAGGCACGTTATCAGAACACTCGCCGCGGCGCAATGGCGGAGTGGCGGGCGTTTTGGAGGACCAGTGATCTGTTATCTTTTCACCAGCGCGCAGCGCCTTTGCTCGACGGCCACGTTCCCACTATCATTTCGAGTGTGCGCATTCCAAATCCGGCGGAGCAGGGAATTCGCCGCCGCTGATTTCCGTCTCTTGAAAGGCACTGATGATCACCATTGTTTCGGGACTGCCGCGTTCGGGCACATCGCTGATGATGCAGATGCTGGATGCAGGCGGCTTTCCGGTTCTCTCCGACGGCGAGCGCAAACCCGACACCGACAACCCCAAGGGCTACCTCGAGTGGGAGCGCATCAAGCAGCTTCCGAAAGATCCCAACCTGATTGCGGAGGCCGAAGGCAAGGTGGTAAAGGTCATCTCGCAACTGATTCTGTCGCTGCCCGCGGGCCACGAGTACCGCGTCGTCTTCATGCAGCGTCCGCTACCTGAGGTCTTGAAGTCACAGGACGAAATGCTGCGGCGCCGCGGCAATGCAGACTCGAACACCGACACATCGGCCATCGAAGAAGCCTTTCAACGCCACCTGATCGAAGTAAACAAGTGGCTCGCGGGCCAGGCGAACGTGCAGGTCTCGCGCGTGCACTATCATCGCGTGCTGCGCGAACCGAAGGCAGTCGCCGAAGAAATAGCCGCGTTCTTACAGGCACCGCTCGACATCGAGGCCATGGTTCGGCAAGTGGATGGGACCTTGTATCGCAATCGCATGAAGTAGCGCGGCGCAGGGACGGAGCGCCGGCCACTACGGCCGATGTTTGAGGCCGCAAATTGCGATCTCAAAGCGGCGCGCTCGCGGGGTGTCCGATTCCCGGTTGCGGTGAAATTAAGATGCCGGCTACCCCGTCCGTGCCGGCGGGAGCGCGAATCCGATCTTGCTTCGGCGACTGCGGTGGGGGTTCATCAGTCTCTTGATGACATGGAAGATTTCCCGGATCGCGCCGTCGTGCGTCTCCATGTGTGTTTCCAATTCTTCGATCTTGCCCGCGAGTTCTTTGTTTGTGGCCAGCATCTGCACGCAAGCGCACAAAGGCGCGCACCACAAAAACGCTCATTTCTACTGCCTGATCCGAGTTGAGCACCGTCGCTGCCATGATTGCGCCATGTTCGGTGAAGGCGTAAGGCAGAGAGCGCCGGCCGCCGCGTTTCTTGTTTGAGGTTGCAAATTGCAACCTCAAAGCGGCGAACTCCCGGGGTGTGATCTGGAACATGAAATCGGAAGGAAACCGCTCCCGGTTGCGGTTCACCTGTTGGTTGAGACGCTTTACCGAAGCTCCGTAGAGCTCCGCCAAAGCGCTATCGAGAATGACTTTCTGATGGCGCAGAATCGTGATTCGGGATTCGATGGTGAACACGGCTGCGCTTCGACGTGTCGCTGACGGGCGGCGTATTTGTCTGGGTTTTGGCGAATGAACTTGCATCTCGTCATCATAGCGATTGTAACCAGCGAAGGCTGTGATCAATGGGCGCTCCGAATGTGATGAATCCGAAGCGCGGACGTACGGCACCTTGCTGTGGAAGCGGACCCGACCGTAAGAAATGGGTTCCGCGTTGAGCACGGTGGCTGCATGATCGCGCCGTGTTCAGGGAAGGCGGATGGAAATGGGCGTCGGCCACTGCGTTTCTTCTTTGAGGTTGCAAATTGCAACCTCAAAGCGGCGAGCTGCCAGGGGTGTGAGCTGGAAGATTGAAATCGGAAGCACCTTAGCTGTGAAGCGAACCAGACCTTAATTTATGTGATGCTCACTTCCGTGTACGTTCCGTACACCTGCCGCAATGCCTCGCAGATTTCGCCTACCGTGGCATAGGCGCGGACGGCATCGACTATGTAGGGCATGGTGTTGGCGTCGGAAATATTGCCGTTGGTGCCCGCGGTGGGAGTCTTGGCGGCGGCGCGTTTCAGGGCATCGAGTCGGCGCTGGACTTCTTCGTTCGAGCGCCGGGCACGCAGGGCTTTGAGTTTCGTTCTCCTGCGCGCGGGCTACCGATTCACCGATGTAGAGAATATGGGGTGACCCTTCTTCGATGACGAAATCATTTACGCCGACCGTAATCTTCTCGTTGGCTTCAACGGCGCGCTGGTACTGGTAGCTGGCCTCGGCAATTTCTTTCTGGGGATATCCGCGCTCGATGGCGTTGACCATGCCGCCCATCTGATCGAGCTTCTCGAAGTAATCGAAGGCCCCGTTCTCCATATCGAGGGTTTGCTTCTCGACGAAGTAACTACCGCCGAGCGGATCGACAGTTTGGGCAACGCCCGACTCGAAGGCAATGATCTGCTGGGTGCGCAGTGCGATGCGCGCGGCTTCTTCAGTGGGCAAGGCGAGTGCTTCGTCGTAAGAGTCTGTGTGCAGCGACTGCGTGCCGCCGAGCACCGCCGCTAGCGCCTGCAGGGCGACGCGCGCTATGTTGTTCCTCGGTTGCTGCGCGGGCAGCGAGACCCCGGCGGTCTGAGTATGGAAGCGCAGCAGACGAGTGCGATCGTTTTTCGCGCCGAAACGATCTTTCATCAGCCGATACCAGATCTTGCGCGCGGCGCGATACTTGGCGATCTCTTCGAAGAAATCGTTGTGCGCATTGAAGAAAAAACTGAGGCGGGGGCCGAAATCGTCAACGTCAAGGCCGCGGCGAAGCGCCCACTCGACGTATTCGACGCCGTCGTAGATGGTGAACGCGAGCTCCTGCAGCGCGGTCGATCCAGCTTCGCGAATGTGGTAGCCGCTGATGGAGATGGTGTTGAAGCGCGGGGTAAACTTCGATCCGAACTCGAAGGTGTCAATCACCAGGCGCATCGAGGGCGCGGGCGGATAGATGTACTCCTTCTGCGCGATGTACTCCTTGAGGATGTCGTTCTGGATGGTGCCGGAAATTTTCTTCCAGTCGGCGCCTTGCTTTTCGGCGACGACCAGGTACATGGCCCAGAGCACGCTGGCTGGTGAATTGATGGTCATCGATGTAGTGATTTGTTCGAGGTTGATGCCGTCGAAGAGGATCTCCATATCTTCGAGCGAGTCGATGGCGACGCCGCATTTGCCGACTTCGCCCTCGCTCGCCGCGTGATCGGAGTCGTAGCCCATGAGCGTGGGCAGATCGAAGGCAACCGAGAGTCCGCCGCCGCCGTGCTCGAGCAGATATTTGTAGCGCTGGTTGGTTTCTTCGGGCGAGGCGAAGCCGGAGAACATGCGCATCGTCCAGAGCTTGCCGCGGTAGCCGGTCGAGTGAATGCCGCGCGTATAGGGCGGTTGGCCGGGATAACCGAGATACTGATCGTAATTCCAGTCGGCGGGGAGATCGGCCTGCGTGTAGAGGCGGCGGATGGGCGCGTTTGAGATGGTGCTGAAACGGGCGCGGCCATGCTCGTCGCGGTTGGTGCCGGTGAAAGCGCCGAGTGGCTTTTCGGGAGCCTTGTCGAGCGTGGGCGCGAGCGTCTTCTCGGCCCAATCTTTTTCCGGCGCGGCGGGATGGCGGCCTTCAAAGACGTCGAAAATCGGGCTTTCAGCCACGGTCTTGCGCGGATCGGCTTTCGGTTTGTTTTCAGGCATTCCGTTCCCCACCTCAGGCCCCAGTGTGACTTTGATGATAGAGGAGCAGCCGCCATGCTGCAAAAGATGCGACCGACCGAGTGGTTGGTGGAAGTCAGGGTCTTAACCACAGAGGGCACAGGGGACACAGAGGGAAATCCCCAGGTGCTTGACTCCGCTTGACGCTTGTTTTCTCCGGCACCTATGCTTGGTCTTCCTTTAGCGGAGGAGATTCTGAAAGCGTTCCGGCGATTATTGCAGCGGACTCCGGCATACGGCGCGTACAAGGCGCTGGGCCACTATCCCGACTACTGGTATTGGATACTGCGCGGGCGGCCGGCGCGATCTCCGCATCTGTTGAAGCAGAAAGTCGTGCAGGAATACGGCGAGAAATTTGGGCTGAAGACCCTGGTCGAGACTGGAACTTACTACGGCGAGATGGTCGCCGCGATGAAAAGCCATTTCGACCGCGTCTACTCTATTGAATTTGTGCCCGCGCTGGCCGGGCGGGCCACGCGCAAATTCGCGCGCGACGAGCACGTTCGAATTTTTTGCGGCGATAGCCGCGTGGTCATGCCCGAGGTGCTCGCATTGCTCAAAGGGCCGGCACTGTTCTGGCTCGATGCCGGCTACTACGGCTGGGTCGGGATGGAAACCGACAAGCAGCGGCTCTCGGCGGAGATGGAGATGATCCTCAGCCATCCCTACCCACACATCGTGTTGCTCGACGACGCGCGCTGCCTGACTGGACAGGACGGCATTCCCACGGTGAGCGACGTGAAGTCCTACATCGAGTCGAAATTTCCCCAGAGGTCGGTGGAAGTCGAGTTCGAACGTCATGCGCATCACGCTGCGGCGATAGCCGACGCTTGCCTGAGACGCGGCACGCCGCGTCTCTACGTTGATTGTTTCGGGCGCGCCAGTTCCCACGCCTTCGCATACTTCCACGAGACATACCCGGCGTGATACAGGTGCAGCAGCAGGCCCTCGCGCCCGTCGAGGAATCCGAGGCGGATAAAGTAGTTGTAGACAAACGTAGCCAGTGGCCGCACCACGATGTCAAGCACGCTGAAGCTGCGATGCCCCTTCTCTACTGCCATCTTCGCGCCCAGCGACGAGTAGCGGTTCATGTGCTCGAGGTACAAAGTGAGGGTGGGATAGGTGTAGTGCACCATTGGGTTGCGGAAGCGCTTCACGGGCCCCCGGCTCCTGAGTTCATAGCGATCGTGCGGATCGAAGCCCGTGGAATAGCCGGCGCCGCGCCGGAACAACCGCAGTTTCGGATCGGGATAGAAGCCGCCGTGCCGCATCCATTTTCCGAGGAAGAGATTCTGGCGCGGTATGGAATAGCCGTCGTAGCCCTCGAACTTGCCCGCGCCGGAGACAACGCCACGGATCTCGTCGGCCAAGCCGGGCGAGACTTCCTCGTCGGCGTCAAGCGCGAGGATCCAGTCTTCGGTGCAGAACTCCAGCGCATAATTCTTCTGCGCCACATAGCCGCGCCATGGCTCGTGGATCACCCTCGCGCCATACTCGCGCGCGATATCGCAGGTGCGATCGGTCGAGCCGGAGTCGACCACAACAATCTCGTCCGCCCAGCGGACACTGGCCAGCGTTCGGCCCAGGTTCGCTTCTTCGTTCAAGGCAACGATGGCGACAGAAAGACCCATGGACAGTGTTGGCGCGAGGAGGAAACTTTTTCCGGACCGCATATTATCGCACACGGAAAAACGTCTCGGAGATCGCGTGGAGATCAACTCAAGTCCGCAACGGATACCGGTACACAAGAGCAACAAGAAAATACAAGAGAGGCGGTTGGGCGCAAAAGCAAACGCCCCTTCGACTTCGCTCAGGGCAGGCTCGCGGGGACGCCCGGCGCTCCATCGCTAACGGTTGCGGCGCTACGGTTGCGGTTGGGCCGGAGGGTTCGCCGGCGTCGTCTGCTCGATTGGCCGCGCCGCCACGTGCGGAATATCCGGCGTGTGCGTGACCTGGCCCCGCTCAGCGTCGGCGATCAGGACGCCGGCGTGATCGAGGAGAAGACCGATTGCCCGATCCAGTTCGACTTCCGCTTTTTCGTACAGCGCCTTGGCGGAGACGAGCGTGACTTCGGCCTGGGTCATGGCCGCCTGGTTCTGCAGCACCAGAGTTGAGGTGGATGCGCCGAGTTCGTACTTCTTTTGTTCGGCGTCGAGAGACTGGTTCGCCAAATCCACGGCGGCTTGGGCGGAGGCGACGCTGGCGCGATTCTGCTGCACGCCAAACTGCGCGTTGCGCACCTCGATGCGCACCTGGTTCTCGATTTGCTGAATGCGCAGTTGCGCTTGCCGGTATTCGAATTCCGAGCGTACCTGCGTAGCCTGAGCGGCTCGGTTGCGGAGTGGGATGTTGATCGTGATGCCCGCACCCTTGTCGGGGGCCGTGGAATTGATCAGTTGGTTTAAGGTGCCACCGTAACTTGTAGTAGGAGAAATTGGGATCAGGGTCTGGCCAGGGGGGTTGGTTGCTGCGTTTGGTCCCGCACAGAATCCATTTGCCTGCTCGGACACCGGCTCATTGGCACAGAGGTTCGCCGGATTCTGCGACCCTCCGAGACCCGCACCACCATAATAGGCAAACAGGTCCACCGAGGGTAAGAGCGCGCTGCGGATGGCCTTGTTGCTGATCTCGGTATTAGTGAGGTTGATACGCGCTTCTGCCAATTCGGGGCGATGACTGAGCGCATCATTCACTAAGTCCTGCGTAGGGACAACCGCTTCCTGCGCCGTCAATTCCATGGTCGAGGTAGGAATTACTTCGGCATCGGCCAGCACCGGGTCGACGAGCGTGCGGCTGATCGCGTTCTTCATTAGCAGTTGCTGCAGTTCAAGATTAGTCAGCGCCAAGGTCAGCGTTTGCTGATTTGAAGCGACCGTGCTCTGCGCCCGGACCACTTCGATCGGCGCGAGCGTCCCGATTTGCACTTGCTTTTGGTTGTCGGAGAGAGTCCTCTGCGCGAAAGCCAGTTGCTCTTTCTGCACCCTGACGTTCTCGTAGGCGTACACCAGGTCCCAGTACATGTTTTCGATCTGGTCGACGGTGGTGGTGATTTGCAGGCGGAAAGCCACGTCGGAAATTTCACGATCGTTTTTGGCGATCTGAATGTAGCGAGTGTTAGGAGCGAATCCGAAGCCCTGCAACAGGTGCTGTGTAAGCTTGAAATTGAAGCTGGAATTGAGCTGCGGACTCAATGTCGTGAAAGGCGCGTCCCCAACCGTCTGCCGGGTGTTGCTAAAGCCCACCGACAGATTGGTGCCCCAAGCAAACCCCTGTTGGTACGCGAAGCTTCCGGTGGAGGTGTTCAGCGGAGAGGCAGGGCTGAAAGTACTCGATGGGAGGATATGGTTGCGATCGAGTTGCAATGTGCCCGTAAGAATGGGATCGAAGCTGGTGATGATGCGGACCGCTGCCCAGGGTTGACACAACCAAGCCGCCCGCGCCAGCACCGGCGCCACCTGCAGGCGACTGAAGTTCCGCCTTGGCCCGAGCCAACTTGCGTGCCCAGTCCGCCTACTCCGCCGCCGGGCGTGTTCTGCACGACACCACTGTTTACGCCAAGAATTGCGGAGCCCGCCTTGGCGCGCCAGACGTCGGTATCGGCGATGTTCAGGTTGTAGCGGGCGATGGCGATATCGAGGTTGTTTTCGAGCGCCAGCGCGACCGCGTCGTTCATCGAGATGTAAAGTTTGCCGTCGTGCAGGAACTGGTCGATGCGCGGCGTGTTGGCCAGGTTCGGCGGCGCTACGTGGCGCGGAGTGTAGGGCGCGAGCGGGTTGGGGAAGTGCGACTGCGGGTGCGCGTACTCCTGCACATCAAACGGCTGCGACGATGACGGCACCGCTCTTTGGACCGGCATCTGCGCCGACGGCGCACTGGGCACCTGCGCGGCATCCTGCGCCCACCCGGCAGGTATCATGATTACGGCAAGGAAGACGGCGGCAAGAAAAAGAGCGGCAGCCCGCTGAAACGCAGTCAACACTTTAAAACGTTGCATTCGCATCATCTCCATTGGTCATACTTAAGTGACCACACTCAAGTGATCAGATTCAAGCGATCAGGTTCGAGAGGAACGGACGTAGTGGTTCGCACCTTTGCTAACACTCTGCTAATACGTAGAACGACCGGCAAGAGTTCCTTGCAATCCTCCCCTTGCAATTCTTTGCTTGCAATACTGGGGAAAGGCAATCTTTTTCATTGCTCGTACGTAAAAGTGGTCGTAAGTGAAATAGTATAGCTGACGCACCGCCGCACTTTCCGCGACGGCAGCGGTAAAACTCTGCCGATACCACCGATGGTGCTTGGGCAGCTCAGGACTCGAAAACGAACGTGCGCAATCTCAAACTGATCCTTTCGTATGACGGCGCGGACTTCGCCGGCTGGCAGGTGCAGCCCGGCCGGACGACGGTGCAAGGCGCGCTGGCCTCAGCCGTTGGACGGTTGAGCGGGGAAAATGTACTGCCCCAGGGTTCCGGCCGTACCGACGCGGGCGTGCATGCGCTGGCCCAGGTGGCGAGTTTTGCGACCGCGTCGTCAATTCCAGCCGAAAACTGGATGCGGGCGCTGAACGATATTCTGCCCACTTCGATCCGGGTGCTGGAGGTGACGGAGGCCGCGCCCGAGTTCCACGCGCGCAAGTCGGCGCGCGCCAAGACTTATCGCTATCGCATTCACCGTGGAGCGGTCTGTCCGCCGTTTCTGGCGCGGTATGTGTGGCATTACCCATATCCGCTGGAGGAATCGGCGATGGTTGCAGCCGCCGCAGTGGTTGTGGGCGAGCATGATTTCACGTCGTTCGCGGCGGTGGATCCGGAGCGGGTGGACCGGATGGCTGCCGCCGAAAATGTTGGGACTAGCGATGTTCGAACCAGCAGCGCTTGCACGACTAACGTTCGAACGATTTTCTCTTCCACTTGGACGCGCGCAGGCGAGGAATTGATCTATACAATTCGCGGCAGCGGATTTCTTCATCACATGGTGCGGAACCTGGTCGGCACATTCCTGCTGGTGGGGAAGGGAACGGTGAGCCTGGAAGATTTCGGCCGCATCCTCGATGCGCGGCAACGCACTGCCGCCGGGCCGACGGCGCCCGCCAGGGGGCTGTATCTGGTCGCGGTGGAATACTGACCGAAACAGCCCATCACCAATTCATAATAGAGATGACAATTCGCAAGAAAACTGAAGGTGGTGGCGCGGCCTCTCCGTCCCGCGTACACTTCTTCGGAGATGGCCACCAACGTCCCATTCACCGTCTCCCGCATCGCTTCCGTGAACCCGGCGACGGGTGAAGTGCTGGGCGAACTGGACAGTGCCGGGCCGACCGAAGTGCGCGCTGCCGTGGCCCGAGCGCGCGCCGCGCAGCCGGATTGGAACGCCTGGGGCATTCGCAATCGCGTCCGGGTATTGCGCCGCTTCCAGCAGATTCTGCTCGCACATAAGGCCGACATCGCGCGGCGCATCACGCAGGAGGCAGGCAAGCCCACGGTCGAAGCGCTCGTCACGGAAGTTCTGGTCGTGCTCGATGCGGCGCGATTCCTGATCGACAACGTATTCGCGATCCTGCGCGAGGAGAAGCTCCCGCACGGAAATCTCGCCATGAAGACGAAGTCGGGGCGCATTCTACACGAGCCCTACGGCGTGGTCGGGATCATTTCGCCCTGGAATTATCCGTTCTCGATTCCGGCGACTGAAGTCATGGCGGCTCTGGTGGCGGGAAATGCCGTGGTGCTCAAGCCCTCCGAGTTGACTCCGCTGATAGTGCTCGAACTGCAGGCGCTGCTCGGCGAGGCCGGAGTTCCCGACGACATTTTTCAGGTGCTGCCAGGCGAAGGCGCGACCGGGGCGGCGCTGGCCGGAAGCGAAATCGACAAGCTGGTCTTTACGGGAAGCGCCGGCACGGGCCGGCGAATCGCACAGATCGCCGCCGGGCGCCTGCTTCCGGTGGTACTGGAACTGGGCGGCAAGGACCCCATGCTGGTGCTCGAAGATGCCGACGTCGATGTGGCGTCGAGCGGCGCCGTCTGGGGAGCGTTTGTGAATGCGGGGCAGACCTGCTTGTCGGTCGAACGCTGCTACGTGCATCGGAGTTTGTATCCGGCGTTCATCGAGGCTTGCAGCGAGAAGGCGCGCAAGCTGCGCGTCGGCAATGGTATCGATCCGGCTACCGAAATCGGCCCCATGATTCACGAGCGGCAAGTGCGGGTGGTGGAATCGCAGGTGGAGGATGCCCGGCAGCGCGGCGCCCGCGTGCTGGCCGGAGGCACGCGGTTGCGCGAGCTCGGCCCAACGTTTTTTGCGCCCACCGTGCTGGCCGACGTGAATCACACCATGCGCGTGATGCGGGAAGAGACCTTCGGCCCGGTGCTGCCGATTGCGCCGTTCGCCGACGATGCCGAGGCGGTGCGTCTGGCCAACGATTCCGAGTACGGACTGGCCGCCAGCATTTGGACTCGCGATCGCACCCGCGGCGAGCGACTGGCTCGCCAGATCAATGCCGGCACGGTGATGGTGAACGATTTGGTGTCGTGTTTTAGTATCAGTGAAGCTCCGCACGGCGGCGTGAAGTCGAGTGGGCTCGGGCGTACGCATGGCCGCTGGGGCCTGGAAGAAATGGTGCGCGTGAAGTATGTCGACAGCGACCTGGCGCCGCGCATGAAAAAAATCTGGTGGTTCGGCTACGGTAGCGGATTCGCGGGCGAGATGGAAAACTTCCTCGACCTGCTGTACGCCCACCCGCTGCGCGAGAAACTGAAAGCCGGCGTCCGCGCGGCCGGAGCGCTGTGGCGGAGAAAACTGTAAAACCAGTTCTCAGTTCTCAGTTCTCAGTTAAAATCGAGAAGATCTCTCTGAGACCTGAGAACCGAGAACTCGACCATGACCGACTCCCGCGCGTTTTTGCGCCACACCCTCGCTACCATCGCCTATCGCGGAGGGAAAGCGATCCGCAATGCTGGGCCGAGCTTTGCCGAATATGGCTTTCCCGAAACTTCGCGCACGCCGGCGAAAATTCTCGCGCACATCGGCGACCTGATGGACTGGGGCCTCGCCATGTCCGACGGCCGCCGCGAATGGCATGATTCCGCTCCGCTCGCGTGGGAAAAAGAATGCGAGCGCTTCTTCGCCGCCTTGAAACAATTTGACGACTATTTGGCGTCGGACAAGCCGCTCGAAGCTTCCGCCGAAAAACTATTTCAAGGCCCCATCGCCGACGCGCTCACCCACATTGGCCAGATCGCAATGCTGCGGCGGATGGCCGGTGTCCCTTGCAGGGGCGAAAACTACTTCGTAGCCGAAGTGACCGTCGGACGAGTCGGGGCAGATCAGGCGCCCCCGCGCAAGGAATTTGACTGATGCGCGTCCTGTAAGCGCCAGAGTGTGTTTCAAGAGTGGCTTTCAGATCGGACGGCGCATCCCTCAGGGGCTAAAGCCCGCATTTTTCCAAGACATAAACGGCACGAGTAAACTCGTGCCCTTCCCAAAACCGATCTATGAAACCAGTTCTATGCAAAACCGATTTATGAAACCAGCATTAGTGCTGTTTGGCTGAGGAACTGGCGGCGAGTTCGCGAAACAGGCCAAGCAGGGAGGCTGCGGCTTTCTGATCGGAGAGATTTTCTAACGCTACCGTGGCCGTGAAGTGCGGCGAGCTGGAGTTGAATCGCACGCCGACAAAATCCTTGTCGCGCCAGGAGGCCAGCGCATTCACCACCGGGCTGAGTTCGACCGGCCAGTCTTCCTTGGTGGTGAGAATGACGGGGCCAGGGCGGCTGACGGTCCAGGTGCGAGTGCCGGTCGAGCCTTTCGCCCCCGAACTTTTCGCTCCAGTGCGGCCCGACCAGCGATGACGGATGACGTCGAGATGGAAGCCCGGGGGGAATCCCATGTCGGCTTCGAAGGTGAGCGTTTCCTGCTGCTGGCGCCAGCGGCTCAACGCCCACTGCACCGGGAGCGGGCGCGGCAACAGGCGAATGGTGAGACGGGCATCCTCGAACCAGCGCGAGGAAAGATGAAGAGTGGCTTTCAGCCGGGAACTGCTGGCCTGCCAGCGCAGATCCGCGACGCGGCCTCTTCCGAGGCATGCCGCTTGCACCCATTGCAGCACGTTGCCTGCGCGCCGGCGGTTGTAACGGACGAACCAGGCATACCAGAGGAAGAAAACTGTGCCCGCCACGGCCACGTCGATGAGAATCAAACGCCCCACAGTGCCCCTTGCCAGAAATCGTACTTCTTATAGATGCAACTGCGCAAGGGGCGGGCTGAGGAAAAAAGCGGGTCCAGAAAAAGGCCGCCGGCGCCTGCGCTGGCTGCGGGCTTCGAACCACGAGCGAACACTTTCTTGTTTGTCCGCAGCTCGTAGCCCGCAGCTCGACGCTGACCCGCTACAATGGCGGCGTGCGGTTTCGCATCCGACAATTTGAGAAGGGCGATTTTGACACGCTGTGGCGGATTGACCAGGCTTGTTTCGATCCGCAGTTGGCATACTCGCGACCAGAGATGGCTTTCTATATGCGCCGGCCGGGGTCGTTTACCTTCGTCGCCGAAGCGGCTGGCTCTGCGGCTGAAGAGGACGGCAGCGCGATTCTCGGATTCATCGTGGCGGAGACTCGCCGCAGGCATGGGCACATCATCACCATCGATGTGGTCGCGGAGGCCAGGCGCACGGGCGTCGGCTCGGCATTGCTGCTCGCCGCGGAAGAGCAACTGCTGCGCACAGGCGCGCACGCGGTGGCGCTGGAGACGCCGGTGAATAATGAGGCCGCGATTCGCTTCTACAAGCAGAAAGGGTACTTCGTGGAGAAGACGGTTCCCGGCTACTATTCAAACCAGATGGATGCGCTGGTTATGGCAAAAGAGCTGGCGCGGCCGGTGGTGGGATGATTTGATGAAGATTGCGATCCAGGGCGAACTTGGTTGTTTCAGCCACGAGGCGGCGGAGGCGATGTTGCCGCGGGCGAAGGTGGTGCCGTGCGCGCGTTCGCTTGAGGTCTTCGACCGCGTGAAGAGGGGAGCGGTGGACGGCGCGGTGATTCCGATCGAGAACTCGCTGGCGGGCTCGGTCGCCGAACATTTCGATCTGCTGCTGGGGCGCGACGTTCACATCGTGCGCGAGTTTCGCCTGCGCATCGTGCACAACCTGATCGCGCTGCCGGGCGCCAAGCTCGGAGACGTCCGGCGCGTGTTCTCGCACCCGGTAGCGCTCGATCAGTGCCGCGACCTGTTTGCCAGGAATCCGAAGCTGGAGCCAGTGCCGTTCTACGATACGGCGGGAAGCGTGAAGCACGTGGTGGCGGAAGGCTTGCGCGATGCGGCGGCCATTGCCAGCCGGCGCGCCGCGGAAGTGTATGCGGGAAAGATTTTGAAGGCGGGGATTGAGGATGACAAGAAGAACTTTACCCGCTTCTTCCTGATCGAACGAGGAAGGATCGAACAGGGAAAGATCAAGCGGGGCAAGCCGCGGTCAGCGCGAAATGCGGATAAGACTTCGCTGGCGTTCAGCCTGAAGAACATTCCGGGGGCGCTGTTCAAGGCGCTCAGCGTGTTTGCGCTGCGCGACATCAGTTTGAGCAAGATCGAGTCGCGGCCCATGCGCGGGCGTCCGTGGGAATACGTGTTTTTCGTGGATCTGCTGCGCGGCGACGATGAAGACTCGCGCCACGCCCTGCGGCATTTGAGCGAGGTCGCGGAACTGGTGAAGGTGCTGGGAATTTATCCGGAAGCGTAAGGCAGTGGTCAGTGGTGAGTGGCCAGTACCCAGTACCCGGTGCGGATGAAGGCTTCGGGGGAAAGCGTTTGAAGCCGCCTCCGACGTATCCGAATCGGCGGCCTTTCGTCACAACCTGCTGTGAGGTACTGCACAGCGGGAACCGCAGCTTCGTTCTAGCCTGAAGGTGGGCCGCTATGGCCCAGGCCACAAGGAGGCTGGTATGCGTCAGATGTTTGCAGGAGTTCTTATCTTGCTGTGTGTCTTTATATTGGGCGCGGTTTCGGCCGCCGAAAATCAAATGGGAATTAGAGACAACTATAGCGTGAGCTTTGCAGAGAAGGTCCGGGTGGCGGACACGCTGTTGCCGCAGGGCAACTACGAGATCCGCCACGTGATGGAGGGTTCGGACCATATCATGGTGTTCCGGCAGTTGGGGACGAAGAAGCCGGTTGAGGTGCGCGCGAAGTGCACACTGGTTCCCCTGAGCTCGAAGGCCGATAAGGATCAGACCATTTACATCTTGAATGCGGCGAACGAACGCGTTCTGCAGGAGCTGGTGTTCAAAGGCGATCGCGCGAAGCACGTGTTTTAGTTGCAGGCGGGAACACAAGAAAGTAGCCCATTTGACGGGGCGTGCAGGAGCGGAGGTACACCGGCGGAAGGACTAGCCCCAGCGGGGGGGCCGGGTCCCTTCCGTGTCTTGCAAAAGGCTGAAAAAGGTCTAAAATTCAACAACCTAGCACAAAGGCTGCATCCTTTTGGATGTTGAGTTCATCCAAGGTTGAGTGAAAGTCACTCAAGGACAAATCATGAGCGAACCTATTTCTACCGAGCTCTCTTACGAAACCACCGAGCGGTCGCTGCCGATTCTGCCGGTGCGCGACACGGTGCTGTTTCCCCATGCTGTGCTTCCTCTGACGGTGGGGCGGGAAAGTTCGGTGCAGTTGATTAACTCGCTGGGCGACGACAAGACCATCGTGGTCGTGGCGCAGCGCGAGGCGCGGGTGGACTCGCCGCAGCCCACCGATCTGTACTCCATTGGAACGCTGGCGGTGGTGCACAAAGTGGTCAAGATGCCGAACCAGAGCCTGTTTGTTTTTGCGGAAGGACTGGAGCGGGTGCGGCTGGCGGATTTCGCGCAGCTTTCGCCGTTCATGCGCGCGCGCGTGACCACGATTCCGGAGACGATTCCGCCCAAGGATTCCGAGATTGAAGCGCTGCAGCGCAACGTGCTGACCCTGTTCCAGCAGATCGTGGCCGGTTCGCCGACGCTCTCGGACGAGCTTTCGACGGTGGCGATGAACATTGAAGAGCCGGGACGGCTGGTGGACTTTATCGCCTCGTCGCTGCCCTCGCTCTCGACCGCCGACAAGCAGGAGACGCTGGAGACGAGCGACGTTCGCGATACGCCTGGAAAAGATCAATCAGCATCTGGCCAAAGAGCTGGAAGTGCAGCAACTGCGCAACAAGATCCAGTCGGAAGTGCAGGACCGGGTGCAGCAGACGCAGCGCGAATACTACTTGCGCGAGCAGATGAAGGCGATCCAGAAAGAACTGGGCGAGCAGGACGAGGGCCAGCGCGACACCGACGAACTGAAGCAGAAGATCGAATCGGCGGGCATGCCCGACGATGTGAAAAAAGAGGCGCTGAAGGAACTGGGGCGGCTGGTCGCGCATGTCGCCGATGGCGGCGGATTATTCGGTTACGCGGAACTACATCGAGTGGCTGGCGATCCTGCCCTGGGCGAAGACTTCGGGCGGAGAAATTGAAATCCCGAAGGCGAAAGAGATTCTCGACACCGACCACTACGACTTGCAGAAAGTGAAGGACCGCATCCTGGACTACCTCTCGGTGCGGCGCTTGAAGCCCAACATGAAGGGGCCGATTCTGTGTTTCGTCGGACCTCCGGGCGTGGGCAAAACTTCGCTGGGCAAATCCATTGCGCGCGCGCTGGGACGCAAGTTCACGCGTCTGTCGCTGGGCGGAGTGCACGACGAAGCGGAAATTCGCGGCCATCGGCGCACCTACATCGGAGCTTTGCCGGGGCAGATCATTCAGGGCATACGGCGCGCGGAAACGAAAGACCCGGTCTTCATGCTCGACGAGATTGACAAGGTGGGGCGCGACTTCCGCGGCGATCCGGCGTCGGCGCTGCTCGAAGCGCTCGATCCGGAGCAGAACGCGAATTTCCGCGACAACTATCTGGACGTGACTTTCGATCTCTCGAAGGTCTTGTTCATTACCACCGCGAACATGCTCGATCCGATCGCGGAGCCGCTGCGCGACCGCATGGAGATTATCGAACTCCAGGGCTACACCGAGGAAGAGAAAGTTCACATCGCCTTCCAGTACCTGATCCCGCGGCAGATCGAGGAAAACGGAATCACCAAAGAGCAGATCGAATTTCCGGAAGAGGCGGTCAGCTACGTGATCCGCCACTACACGCGGGAGGCGGGAGTGCGGAACCTGGAACGCACCCTCGGCACCATCTGCCGCAAGCAGGCGCGCCGGATCGCGGAAGGCAAGACCGATAAGCTAGTCGTGACCAAGGAGATCATCCAGGAATTTCTCGGCGGCATCAAGGTCCGCAGCGAGGGCGAAATCGCGGAGCGCACCAAGCGCGCGGGGGTGGTCGTCGGTCTGGCGTGGACGCCGGCGGGCGGCGACGTGCTGTTCGTCGAAGCCAACCAGATGAAAGGCAAAGGCGGGCTGACCATCACCGGTCAGATTCAGGACGTGATGCGCGAGTCCATGCAGGCCGGGTTAAGCTGGGTGCGTTCGAACGCCAAGGAGTTGGGCATTGACGACGAATTCTTCGCCACCCACGACATCCACATTCACGTGCCGGCGGGAGCGATTCCGAAAGACGGTCCTTCGGCGGGCGTGACGATTGTGACCGCGCTGGTGTCGTTGCTGACGGGCAAGCCGGTGCGCACGCTGATGGCGATGACGGGCGAGATCACGCTGAGCGGGAACGTGCTGCCGGTGGGCGGCATCAAGGAGAAAGTGCTGGCCGCCAAACGCGCCGGTGTGCATGACGTGATTCTGCCGGCGGAGAACCAGACCAACGTCGAGGAAGACCTGACGCCCGAGCAGTTGACGGGATTAATCCCCCACTACGTAAAGACCATCGACGAAGTGCTGGAGTTCGCGCTGCCCAGTTCGCCGCGCGAAGAAATCCAGGATGCCGAGGAGCGCGAGAAAGTCCTGAGCAGCTAAAACAGTTCTCAGTTGTCAGTTCTCAGTTGCCAGCTCAAACCTGGGCTGGCAATTGTTTCTGTACGCTTCTTCTGTATAGCGGGAGCAACCCGGCCCCGGAGGGGCTTCCGAGCTTAGCCCAGCGCTTTCAGTGCTGGGAAAAACGGGAAACGAAACCAAGTCCCGGAGGGACGGCCGAGAGCGGGCGAGTCGAGTCCGCCGGGTTAGGGAAAAGGAATAATCTCAAAGATCCTGGCATTGTCGAGCGCAACCGTTCCCGGCTCCTTGGAGGGCACCAGAGGCAGCGAGACGCGTCGACGCCGTCGCCTCGATGGAAGCTCAACAGCGTGAGGGCTCGAGCCGTTCGCTGCACCCGTTCTGCCGCTGACCTTGCCGCTTCGCGACTCAACCTTTTTTTGCTTTCCGCGCACCGCCTGCCCTCCCGCCAAACGTCAATCCCCACGGCCCGCCGTCAAAACAAAGCAGCGCAAACGCGATCGTAGCCAGCGCCAGTGGAAACTCATAACCACTGCTGCCCATCAGCCCGTTCTTGAAATGCACCTTCCAGATGGCCACGCCCATTTCGATCACGAAGGCGAGCGCGAAGAAGCGGGTAAACAATCCGAGCACGATCGCGATTCCGCCGAAGAACTCCGTTCCTGCGGAAAAATATGCCAGCCAGCGAGGAATGCCAAGCGAGCCCACAAACTCCATATGATGATGAAACCCGCCGAATACCTTGTGATAACCGTGCGCGATCATGATCGCTCCCAGAGCGAGCCGCATTACGAGCAGCGCCAGGGGTTGCAGCCGATTGAGAAAATCCACGTAAACCTCCAAAGTCGGTAGCTAGTTGCCAGTTCTCAGTTCTCAGAAAAGGCTGACCTCATGCCAATCGACGGTCAATAGCGTGCGAGGTGCCCCCGGAAAGGATCAGGAACTCAAAATGAAGAGATTTTACTGAGAACTGGCAACTGGCAACTGCTCTACCAGGTCGAGTATGCGGTGCCGTCGCTCGAAATCTGGTTTGAACCACTGTGGACGCCGATGATGCCGCCAGCCTCGGTTTGGTCCAGCGACATGATCGTATCGTCCCCCTGCTCCATCTCCCAGGTATTGCTGCCCGTGATGTCATCCGGAATGGTCTTCAGGTATTTCGCCGTCACCAGATCGTCCAGCGACTGCGGCGCTTTTTGCTTGTCTTGGGTGTACTGGAAGATCATCCGGTTCAGCGTTTCCAGGTTCTGGCGTAGACTTTCTTCCCGCGCCTGCATAATGCTGTGGCTATAGATGGGTATGGCCACCCCTAACAGGATCAGAATGATGCTGATCACCACCATCATCTCGATCAGCGTGAATCCGCGGTTCCGTCCTGCTCCTCGGCTGTCCATCTCCCGACCTAGTGCGTCCAACTCGAATAGGGAGTGCCGTCGCTCGCCATCTCATTCGAACCGCTGTGCACACCCTTGATGCCGGTTTGGTTCGGATCCCACGCATCTTCGGGATCCTCCGCGTCCGTCTGCCAGGTAGTGCTGCCGGTGATGTCCTCGGGGATGAACTTGATATATCCGGGCACCAGATCGTCCAGCGACTGGGGCGCGTGCTTCTTATCGAGCGAATACTCCTGGATGACCTTATTGAGCGTGGTCAGATTCTGATGAAGTTTGGCTTCCTTGGCGCGCACGATGCTCTGGTTGTACATCGGCAGCGCAATCGACAGCAGCACCAGAATCAGGCTGATGACCACCACCATCTCAATCAGCGTGAAACCCCGATTGCGGGCTTTGGACCTGCTTCTCATCTACCAGTCCTTGTACTTCGTGCCGTCCAAAGCGGTTTGGTCCGACTTGGTGTAAACATCGAAAACGCTTTGCCCACCCCAGGAAGTCGAGTCCTTGTCGTCCTGCATGGAGCGCATTCCCCATTCCTGTTTGGTCATGGGATCGACGGGAACCTTGCGGAGAAATTTCAGTTTCTTGCCGGCAACATCCACGCCGTTGACCAGCGTGTCGAGATCCGGAGGATAGCCTTCGCTCCCCACCTTGATTTGGAACGCGCCCCGATCGGCGGCGTCTTTGTAGCGATCGATCGCATCGCGAATCATCCAGAGGTCGTAGCGTAACTCGTGCTCCCGCTCCCGATAAACCGTCATTCTTACCAGCGGAAACGCCGCCCCCACCAGGATGGCCAGGATGGCCGTCGCGACGATCAACTCGATCAGCGTAAACCCGCGCTGCCGGCGGCGAACGCCGGCCGGGACTTCCTCATCTGTATCGGCTGGTGCATAAATCAGTTCTCAGTTCTCAGTTGTCAGTAAAAGCGCCCCGCATCTCCACTGGGAACTGAGAACTGCTCCTACTGAATCGTAATGGCGGCCTGCGCTCCGCTCATGGAAATCGGCTGCATCGCCGGGTCCCGTGCTCCGCCTCGAGTGATGGTCAGAGCGGACTGGCCCGGTCCCTTCGCCATAAAGGTGAGCGTCACCACCGCGCCTTGTCCTGAAACGCCGCCGGCGCCCGGAGGCCGCGTGGCCGTGAATTGCAGCGTGCCAGTCGCAGGATCGTCGCGATGCACTAACGCTACCGCTTGCCCATCCTGCGACAGGAATCCGCCGTTTGAAACGTTGACCACCTGCAACTGATTCGGATCGTAGTTCAGTTGCACGGGCACGGAATACACGTTCTGCCCGCCGGAAAGCATGACATTCACCGTGAAGGTCGACCCCTTGGCCTGGTTCAAGGTAGGCGGATCAAACAGGAACGTTCCTGCGCCCGCGCCCGCCTGATTTTGTGGGAACTGGTTCTGCGGAACCTGATTTTGCGGAACCTGATTTTGCGGAACCTGGGCTTGCGGAATCAAGTTCTGAGGCGTCTGGCCCTGCGGAGTTGGCATCTGCGGCGGAGCGCCGAGTGCAGGCGCGGCGGGCGCAACCGTGCTCGCCGGCGTTGCCGGCTTGCTGTTCGATCGCCTCAGTTCGAGCGCATTGGCTGTACCCACGTCGAGCATATCGACATTGCCGTGCGGCCCCTCAGGCCCGCGGATAATGTGCGGGATCAGGACAAATACGATTTCGTTCTCCGCGTGGTCGCTGTTGCTCTCGCGAAAAGAGATATTTCAGGATCGGGATCTGGGCCAGACCCGGAATACCGGTCAGAGACTTCGTCCGCTGGTCCTCCATCATGCCGCCCAGCAGGCTTACTTCGCCATCTTTCAAGCGGATCTCGTTCTCGATTTTTCGCTGGCCGATCACCGGCTGGCTGATACCGCCTATGTCCTGGTAAGAAGTCACTGCCGAGATGTCCATCGACATCTTCAACGAAATTTCCCGTCCCGCATGCACCCGCGGTGTGATGTCGATGTTCACGCCCACATCGAGGTATTGAAATTGCGTGTTGACCAGCGGGTTGATCCCGACTCCGCCAATTCCCGGCTGGAACGATCCCGTCGCCACCGGCACGCGGTCGCCGATCTTCAGCGTCGCCTTCTGCCCGTCCAAGGCGCGGATCTGCGGATTTTGGATGATCTTGGTGTCGCTGTCGCTCATCAATGCCGTCGCCGTAGCCTGCGGAATCGTCACCTGGAAATCGGTGGCATTCAGGTTGGCGATCGTATTCAGGTTGATGCCGGTTGACGATGACGACGTAGTACTCGTGGAGGTGGTGGAAGTGCTCGAACTGGAAGTGTTGATATTGTTCTGCAACTGCACCGAGACGCTGGTCGGAGGGTTGATGCCCAGCGTGTGCGCCTTGTCGCGGCTCACCTGCATCACCGCCACTTCGACCAGCACCTCCGGTTTCGCCTTGTCGAGATCGTCCACCAGTTTCTGCGCCAGTGCCATCTGGTCGGGCGTGCCGCGCACCACGATCGCTCCCTGCGAGGGCAACTGCTGAATTCGGCTCACCTCGAGGATGGTGCGCATCGCGTTCACGACATCCTGCAACTCGGTAGGCTGAGAAAGATTGGAAAGATAAAAAGTTTTGATGACGTTTTGTTCCAGCTCTTTCCGCTTTGCGGGATTGTCTTGCGCCACAAAAATCGTATTGGGCGTCACCGGACGCCAAAAAGTCTTGGTCTCAAACGAAATAATTTCCAGCGCGTCTTCGAGGGTCACGCCGTTCAGTTCGATGCGCACCTGGCGCGGCGTGTAATCGGGGTCGAAAAGCACGTTGATGCCGGCCAGTTTGCCCACCGTCTCGTAGATCACGTTGGATTTTTCCGTGACCTTGAGCGTAATGGGCACGTTCGAGATCGGAGCCAGTTCCACCGGACCCTGCGCCGATTCCAACCGTTTGCGCAGCGCGGTCGTACCCGGCGCCGCCGCCTGCGGTTGCGGATTCTGCGCCTCCTGAATCATCTGCTCGGTGCGCTTCAACTCCTGCTGCGCGATGAACGAAGAAGGATCGATCTCCAGTCCCTTCTGGAATTCCACCGCCGCCTCGTCGAGTTTGCCGGCATCGCGCAGAATCTGCCCGCGATGCACGTGCGACGACGCCGCATAGAAGCGGGTGCGCTCGAACGCAGTTCGGTATCTCAGGTCCTTCGGTTTTAGATTGTAGGCTTGCTTGAAATAGTCGAAGGCCTGCTCGTAGTTCTGCCGCGCCTCGGCGTCTTGACCCTTCTCATAGAGCGCCTTGGCAGAATCAACATGACGGGCGAGAACAGGCAGCCTCAAGCAAAGCAGCAGCAGAACAAACAGAGCCGGACGGATCAGGCGTCTCATCAAGCAGTCCTCATGAAAATCTCTCTCGCCGGCCAAGACTCACCAGCCCAGCCTCATCCAACCACCGGAAAAGCCAGCCAACCGGCATCCCAAGGGCCGTCACGCGCAAAAAGTACCGGAAAATCGGATTATAGCATCGTACCAACTAGCACTCGAAGTGATTGGTACGTCGGTGTTTACACTCATTAGTACATGACCCGATGGAGCAGTTGCCGGTAGCCAGTTGCCAGTTTTCAGCCTCCTGCGGCACTGGCTACTGGCAACTGGCAACTGGTTTTCGTGTTACTTTCTTTTCAGCTTCTTTTCAGCAATGGCCAAGCAGACTACCCACCAGACCCAGCCCAATCGGGAGAAGAATCCGCGCCGCCAGCCTACCGCCTCCGGCGAAAAAGACGCCGCCGTTAATAGGAACGCGAGTCACAACTATTTCTTGCTCGAAAAATTCGAGGCCGGAGTCGTGCTCACCGGAACCGAGGTAAAGTCCGTCCGCACCGGTAAGACCAATCTCAAGGATGCCTACGGCCTGCTCAAGGACGGCGAACTCTGGCTCCTCAACTGCCATATCAGCCCCTATGAGCACGGCAACTACTCCAATCATGCCGCCCTCCGCACCCGCAAACTTCTCGTTCACAAAGAAGAACTGCGCAAGCTCATCGGCAAGACCCAGCAGAAGGGACTCACCCTGATCCCCACCCGCATGTATTTCAAGAATGGCAAAATCAAAGTCGAACTCGCCTTGGCCAAAGGCAAGCAGATGTGGGACAAGCGCGAGACCGAGCGCCGTCGCACCGCCGACAAGGAAGCCCGCGAGGCCATCTCCAGAGGAAGGAAAACGTAGGGACAGCCACCCTCGGCTGTCCAGGCGGGCGAAGGCCGCCCAGCCTATTGCCCAGAGTTGCGCGTTCCCCCTTCCACCATGGATACTGAAGACAGTCCATCATGAATACAAATCTTTCTTCCGTCGTCCCGTCTCAACTGGAAACCGATTGCCTGGTCGTTGTGGTGCTTGACCAAAGCGAAAAAGACCGAAGCGAAAAAGATCGAAGCGAAAAAGACCAAGGCGAAAAAAACAAGCCTTCGCCATCTGTCGAATCCAGCGACGCCGCCGTGCGCGAGGCCGCCAAGGACGTGCTTTCCAGCGGCGAAGTCACCGGCAAGGCGTTCGAAACCACGCTGCTGCATCGCCCCGCGGGGCTGAAGGCAAGACGCCTGCTCCTCGTCGGTGGCGGCAAGGCCCAAACTTTTTCGGCCGCCGAATTGCGCAAGCTAGCCGGCGCCGCCGTGCGCACCCTGAAAGGCAAGAGCATCCGCACCTTTGCCTTTGTTCTGCCCGAGAGCGCCGTCGCGGCCAACGAAGGAGTGCGCGCGATCGTCGAAGGCGCCTTTGTCGGCGACTTCGATCCCGGCTACTACAAAAGCGATCGCAAGGACAACAACGAACAGAAGATCGACGAGGTCACCATCGTCGTGGCCGGCGATCCAAAGGCCTTGGAAAGTGCCCTGCAAGCCGGACGCATCGTAGCCGAGTCGCAGAACTTCACCCGCGACCTGGTCAACGAACCCTCCAATCGCATGACCCCAACCATACTGGCCGAGCGCGCCAAGAAGATGGCCGCTGATGTTGGCCTGAGATGCGAAGTCCACGGCGCCGACGAGATCAGGCAACTAAAGATGGGCGCATTCTGGGGAGTGGCCCAGGGGTCCGACGAACCTCCCGCGCTGATCGTGTTGCGCTATGAGTCCGAGGGCGCGGCAAAAGACGTTCATCTCGGCCTGGTCGGCAAAGGCGTCACCTTCGACACCGGCGGCATCTCCATCAAGCCCGCCGACGGCATGGAGAAAATGAAGTACGACATGGCCGGCGCCGCCACCATGATCGGCGTCATGCGCGCCATAGCTTTGCTTAAACCGAAGGTGAAAGTCACGGCGATCATCTGCGCCACAGAAAATATGCCCTCCGGCAAGGCGCAAAAGCCGGGAGACGTGCAGATCGCCATGTCCGGCAAGTCCATCGAAATTATCAACACCGACGCCGAAGGGCGCCTGATCCTGGCCGACGGCCTCTGCTACGCTCGCCAGCTTGGCTGCACTCATTTGGTCGACGCCGCTACCCTGACCGGCGCAGTGGTCGTGGCCCTCGGTTACGTGAACGCCGGAATCTTCGCCAGCGACGACCAGATGTACGAGCGCTTCGCGAACGCAAACCAGCAAGCCGGTGAGAAGATGTGGCGCCTTCCGCTCGACGACGAATACAAAGAAAACCTCAAATCCAACATCGCCGATATGGTCAATGCCGGCAGCCGTTACGGCGGCGCCATCTTCGCCGCCATGTTCCTGAAAGAATTTGCTGAAGACACTCCGTGGATTCACCTCGACATCGCCGGCACCGCCTGGGTGGAAGAGGCGAAACCATGGATCGCCAAAGGCCCCTCGGGAATAGCCCTGCGCAGCTTAGTAGAGTTCGTAAAGGGATGGAGCGAGCCCCTGTAGAGACGCGTCTCGCCGCGTCTCCCGCCGCTCCGCGGGAAACCCCGATTCAGCCGGGTTTGGGGAGGGCACGACTTCACAGCTTGCGGTAAAACTCCGATTCACGCAGGTTTTGGGAAGGGCACGAGTTTACTCGTGCCGTTAAGTCGTTGAAATGTGTACGCGCTTCAGCGCCTGCGGTCCGCCTTACCGTCGGCATTAGTCCCCGCAGCCCCAAGTCCAAAGTGCCGCCATCCATCTGCAAGCCCCTCCCAGTTAATTGAACAAAACCATTGTGGTCGCGGTCACAGACGTCGACGAGCGTCAGAGGCATGATCGATCGGAGCCTCCTCATGCTAGCCCGCATTTCCTCCAAGGCCCTGCTCGAACGCGCTCTCATACTTGCCAGCCTCGCTCTCGGCCTCTTGCACGCGTGGCTTGGCCGCTACGCCATGAATCGCGATGGCATGTCGTACTTGGATGTGGGCGACTCGTTCTATCGTCACGATTGGGCGAACGCCGTAAACGCCTATTGGAGTCCTTTGTACCCCTGGACAATCGGGCTCGTTCTGGGAGCAGCGCAGCCTTCGCCGAAGTGGGAATTTCCTCTGGTTCACCTGGTCAACTTTGGCGTCTTTGTCGTCGCGTTGTTCGCTTTCCGCTTCCTCTTGCGCGCGTTGCTCGCGTTCGCCGGCGAACGAACTGTTGACGCAAAGACGAATATCAATGACAGCGAGGCCTTGCCGAAGTGGGCGTTCCTAATTCTGGCCTATGCAATCTTTCTCTGGACTGCTTTCGAAGTGGAAAGGATGTTTGAGGTCACGCCCGATCTAGCCGTGCTGGCTTGCGTTTGCCTGACGGCGGGGATGCTGTTGCGCCTCCGCCAGTGCGGCACGCTTTGGAAATTCGCGTTGTTTGGCCTCATCCTCGCCCTTGGCTACTGGACGAAAGCCATATTGTTCCCACTAGCCTTTGTGACTCTCGCCGCAGGCTACTTATGGAAACGTTCGCGCCCAGGCTGGGGACGCGGGATGGCACTAGCCGCTCTGGTCTTTCTGTGCGCCTCCGCTCCGTTGATCTTCTTGCTCTCTCACCAGAAGGGCCGCTTCACGTTTGGCGACTCGGGGAAGCTGAACTATGCGTGGTTTGTATCTCCCCGCACGTATTGGAGAAACTGGCAAGGAGAAGGACAAGTCCCGGGCAGTGGAACCGCGGTTCATCCCACGCGCCAACTGCTGCGGCATCCTCCGCTCTTTGAGTTCGACGGTCCCGTGGCCGCCACTTATCCACCGTGGGCCGACCCCTCCTATTGGAATGAGGGGCTGCAAGGGCATTTCAAGTTAAAACGTCACATGGAAATGCTTGCGGACACACTCCCGCGCGAGGCGCGACTCTTGTTTCGTGCCCGTCCGGAGATGGCCGCCGGGGTCATCATCCTGGCGCTACTTAGTGGGCAGACGTGGCCGGCCGGATTGCGCGAGTTATGGCCACTTATAGCGATGTCGATGGCCGGTCTGGGCATCTACCTTCCTATTCTTGAACATGATCGTCATCTGGGAGGCTTTGTTCTGGTTTTATTCCTCACCTTGATCGCGGCGGTGCGACTTCGCCCCGATCTTCAGAAGGATGTTCACCAAGATGCCCCTAAGGCCGGCGCCTGCGTGGCTGCAGCTGTTTTTCTAGTAATGGCGCTGGGCACGGCCGACTACACGCTTCGCGTCTTCACCAGCCATCTTGCCATCGCCGGCAGCGGTCCGAACTCAACCGGGCAGGACCTCGTCGCCGCCCAGGAGCTTCGCCGCATGGGTGCTCAACCCGGAGACAAGGTCGCGGTCATCGGCGATGGCGCATCCGCCTATTGGGCCCGCTTGGGCAAGCTGCGCATCGTCGCCGAGATCATGGATACAAACATGGATGCGAACATGGATAGGAACCAGGGCTCCAAACAGTTCTGGGACGCTCCCGAAGAAGCGCGGCAGAACGTCTATAACTTATTGGCGCAGGCCCAAGCAAAACTGGTGGTGGCGTCATGTCCACCCTGTCCATCAGCAGCACTGGGCTGGAAATCAATTGCGGGCACGTCGTACTGCGTGCGTCCCCTACCGTAGAGACGCGGCTTGCCGCGTCTCCCTCCGGCTCGCGGAACGCGGGTACCTCAAATTCGAATCAGCCTCGCGGTGGACAGACGATCGGAATTACTTCTCTTCGGTTCCGCCTATAGACACGGAAATCACCTTCATCGACTGTGAGCACGGGCAGATTGTCATACAGTTCGCTCATGCGAATCAGGCATAAGTCGGCAAGATCGGGTGTGCGATCTCGATAGCGCTCAGCCAGCGCCGCGACTTCCTCAACGTTCGCTGTCAGATCGAACGCAATTCTCAAAAATCCGTCCTGCATCAGCGCCAGAACTCTACTCGCCGATTCGACCTGGAACGCGGCCTCCGCCAATACCGCTTCGCAGGTCAGAAACGGTTCCGAAATCCCTCTCCCAATCTCGCTAGCCCACTCGTGATATCGGTCGGAGCGGTTCAGAAATGCCACCACAAAACCGGTATCCGCGATGGCCTTCATTTTCTCGAGAATCCCTTACGCGAGGAAAGGTCGGCTGGTCCGTCGATCGATCCGCAATGGCGCATGAAAGGCTTGTTCCCCGTCTCCCGCTTCGCGCGTTCCAATTGCTCGCGAACCAATCGGCCGACCGGCACTCCTGTCTTGCGCGCAGTGCCCCTCAGCCAATCCGCCAGTTCCTCTGTAAGACGAATTGTGATTGTGTCTCCCATACAACATTATTGTAACACACTTCTGTCCGTATGTTTTACATTACACTAAAGTAAAGCTTCGCCATGGATCTTCCCGAGAAAATCCGCTCCCTGCCCGCTTCCCCCGGCGTCTACCTCTACAAAAACGCCGAAGGCGAAGTCATTTACGTGGGCAAGGCCAAGAACCTGCGCTCGCGCGTCTCCTCCTATTTCCACGAGGGCCGCTGGGAGGACGCGAAAACCGGCACGCTGGTCCGCGAGGCGGTTGACGTCGACTACATCGTCGTCGCCAATAACAAAGAAGCGCTCGCCCTCGAGAATCACCTGATCAAGCAAAAGAAGCCGCGCTTCAACATCCTGCTGCGCGACGACAAGACCTATCCCTACGTCAAGCTAACCCTAGCCGAGCGCTTTCCGCGCGTGTACGTAACCCGCCGCCTGCGCAAGGACGGCAGCGCCTACTTCGGCCCATACTTCCCCGCCAATCTCGCCTATCGCATCGTCGACCTCATTCACCGCCACTTCCTGATTCCATCCTGCAAAGTGGATTTAACCCGCAACCATCCGCGCCCCTGCCTCCAGTTCTATATCAAGCGGTGCCTGGGTCCGTGCGTGAAAGAGCTGACTACGCCCGAGATCTACGCCGAAGCCGTGCGCGACGTGAAGCTCTTCCTCGAAGGCCGCCAAACCGACCTGGTCAAGTCTCTGCGCGAGCGCATGTCGGAAACCGCCGAGGCGCAGGAGTTCGAGCGCGCCGCCCGCTATCGCGACCTGATCTCCACCGTCGAGCAACTGCAGGAGAAGCAGCGCATCGCCGCCGCCGAAGGCGATGACGCCGACGTCTTCGGCTATCACTACGAGAATCAGATGCTGGCCGTGAACCTGTTCCACATGCGCGGAGGGAAAGTTCTGGACCGCCGCGAATTTTTCTGGGAAGACCTGCCCGAGTTCGCCGCCCAACAATTTGCCGCGCCACCAAACGAACAGGACGATGGAGCGACGGGCGTCCCCGCCCGTCCCGGCGAGCATCGCCCGCCAGCGACAGCCGCAGATGCCCGCGCTCTGACGAGCGGGGACGTCCGTCTCTCCGCCGATTCCTTCCATCCCGGCGAATTCTTTTCCGCCCTGGTCAAGCAGCTCTATCTCGCGCAGCCCTACGTCCCCCGCAACATCTACATCCCCGTCGACTTCGAAGACCGCGAAGAACTGGAAGAAGCGCTCAGCGAACAGCTCGCGGGCGAGGGCGCCCGCGCCACACGGGTGCACATCACCGTCCCGCAGCGCGGAGACAAGCGCGAGCTAATCGATCTCGCCGGCACCAATGCCAAGCAATCTTACGATCAGCGTTTCCGCGTGTTGAAGCCAAACGCCCGCGCCATTCAAGAAGCCCTCCAGGACGCGCTCGCCCTCCCCGAACTCCCCAAGCGCATCGAGTGTTTCGACATCTCGCACATTCAGGGAGCGGAAACCGTGGCGTCGATGGTGGTGTGGGAAGACGGCAAGATGAAAAAATCGGACTACCGCAAGTTCATCATCAAGACCGTCGCCGGCGTGGACGATTTTGCCTCCATGCGCGAAGTGGTCACGCGCCGCTACCAGCGCCTGTGTGAAGAAAATAAGCACGAAGAAAAAAAGCCCATGCCCAGCCTGGTGCTGATCGACGGCGGCCTGGGACAGCTCCACGCCGCCGCCCAGGCGCTCGAAGCCCTCGAAATCATCAACCAGCCGCTAGCCGCCATTGCCAAGCGAGAAGAAATTATCTACGTCCACGGACAGGAAGACGACCCCGTCGTTCTCGACCATCATTCTCCCGTCCTGCATCTGGTGCAGATGATCCGCGACGAAGCCCATCGCTTCGCCGTAACCTTCCATCGCAAGCGCCGCCAGATCCGCGACCGCGCCACCGAGTTAAGAGAAATTCCCGGCGTAGGCGAATCGACCACCCGCCGTCTGCTCGAACATTTCGGCAGCCTGCAGGCCGTGAAGCAAGCGGACGTAGCCGCGCTGTCGGCGGTAGTGACCAAATCCCAAGCCGAAGCCATCCTGGAGTATTTTCGGAAGACGGCTCTTAGCTATCAGCTGTCAGCGCCCTTGTCATCCTGAGCGAAGCGAAGGACCTATGGATTTGACTGCCGGCTGCCCTCCACAAAAACGGACCGGTGGCACAAGGCCACCGGTCCATGATTGGTACTGACGTTAACGTTACTGGTGGAAGTCGATCAGGTACGGGTTGCTGCTTGTGGTCGGCAGGGCGACGACCTGCGAGGGGGAGATGATATAGAAGATCTCCTGTTCGACGCCGCCGTTGCTCACGACCACTCGTCCGCTGGATGAAACGACATAGGTCTGGTTGATGGAACTTGAGGACGGCCCCCCGCTGCCGTTTTTGTCCGATGTTCCGGTGAGAGTGCCGCCATCGGCGTTTATGTAGTCGACCTCCTCGTCCACGTTCGCGCTAACCGGCTGCTGACTTCCACCCAGGTAATTCCCGGACAACGAGCCGTTGTCGAAGTTGCTCCCCGTCTGCGGTGTCATCACACCAAAGTCCACCCCAGCACCGGTCCCAACCACGAAAGCTTGGTTCGCGGCAACCAGGTAGAAGACTGGATTGTTGCTGGTGCCTCCACCTGTGACGACGACGTTGCTGAGCGTCATGCGTCCGTTTGACGACACGTTGTAGTTCCCCGACGCGCTAAACGTGCTCATCGTGCCGCCCTCGTTATCGTCCAGACTCACGGAGAAACTCCCGTTGCCGTCGGCGGTGAGGAGTCCGGCCTCTGCTTCGGGCGTGGCTCCGCCGCTGAGTTTCTCCATTTCCAGCACGCTGATGCCGTCGAGTGACTGGTCGGTGAACGTGCCGCTTTGCTGCAACACCTGTCCGGCTTGTATCATCGGCGGGATTTCCGTGTCCACTGCCATCATCAGCAACTCGGAGGAACTGACGACATAGAAGACGAAGTTCATGTTGCCACTGCTGGAGGTTATGGTTGCAGTGCCACGGCCAGTGGACGCCACGCTGAAATCGCTGGCACTGAAAGTCTGCTCCGTCTGAAGCGTTCCGGCGTCGTCACTGTCATCTTCGCCAGAAATAAAGCCGTGGCCATTGGAGTTGAATTTACCAGCCACGGCGAAGCGGTTGGCACTCTGATCGGCTCCGGCGAGTCCAAAGGCGTAGTTGTCTTTGATCTCGCTGGTTGAGAATGGAGTGGTCTGTTGCTTGCGCAGCAACCCGGAAACCTTCGCGTTGTCGCTGTCGTACGAAACGATGTGGCCGTTGCCGTCGCTCGCATCCAGCGCCGCTTCAAAAGTGCCGGCGCCGCCGAGTCCGCCGCTATAGGTCAAGGTAACCGTGGCGAGATTGTTCGAGCCCACACAGTACGTCCCAGTGAACGTGCCGCTCCCGGGTCCTGATGGGCTTCGCTGATCGCTCACGTCCAGGATTCCCCCGGAAATGTGTCCCGCTCCGTCGGCGGCGAAACTGCCTGCACTAGAGAAGGCCGTCGTTGCACTGCTCCACCCGTTCAGGATCAGGGCATAGTTGCCACTGAGAAGGGCGTCGTTTGTGCCCGAGCAGGCCTGACCGGCATTAATCGTGATGCTAAAGTTGGCGACGCTTTCTTCTGCCGGACTTTCCGAATCGGTGACCGTAACCGAGAAGGTCGGAGTGGTTCCGGGCGTGGCCGGCGCCGTGCCCGAGAGCACCCCGGTCGAGGTATTGATGGAGAGCCAGGACGGATTGCCGCTGAGGCCCCAGGTGTATGGCGTCAGGCCGCCGGTGGCACTCACCGTGGCGCTGTAGGCCATGTTGACGGTGGCGGCCGGCAGCGACGTTGTGGTGATCGCGAGCGTCGTATTGATGGTGATGCTCAGGGGGGCCGTCGCCGTACCCGCGGCCGCATCGGTGACCTTGACTGTGAAGCTGGAGGTCCCCACTGCAGTAGGCGTACCGGTGATCGCGCCGGCGTTCAAGTTCAATCCAGCCGGCAGTGTGCCAGCGCTAATGCTCCAGCTGTAGGGCGGAGTGCCGCCGCTGGCCTGCAACGTCGCGCCCGTGTAAACCGTATTCACCACGCCCGCGGGCAGGCTCGTCGTAGAAACCGCGAGCGGTGCGGTTGTAATCGAGATGCTGAGGCTCGCGGACGTGGTTTGCGCCGGTGGGGTCTCCGAGTCGGTCACCGTCACCGTAAAGTTCGAGGTGCCGAGGACGGTTGGCGTCCCGGTGATCGCGCCCGTCGAGGACAGCGTCAGACCAGTCGGAAGCGTGCCCGAGTTCAGCGTCCACGTGTAGGGCTGAAGTCCACCGGTCGCGGTCACCGTCTGGTTGTATGCCGTGCCAATTACCCCCGCTGGCAAGGACGTAGTCGTGATGGTCAACGCCGCCGGCGGGTTCACGGTCAGTGTGAAATTCTGGACTGCGCTCGGCGAGACGCCGTTCGACGCGGTGAACGTTACAGGGAACGTGCCGTTCGCGGTGGGCGTTCCCCTCAGAGTGCCCCCATGGAACGTCACGCCGCCGGGCAGCGTGCCTGACTCCGCGATACTCGGGGTGGGAGACCCGGTCGCGGTTACGGTGAACGAACCCGCCGCCCCCTCGGTAAACGTAGTGCTGCTCGCACTGGTTATGGCCGGAGCCTGACTGTGCGCACTCGAGCTGCCGCATCCTGGCAGACCCAGCGTAAGAAGAGAGATCAATCCCGACAGCAACGCCGCAACCGTTACACGTTTCACAATTTCACCTTGACGCACGGGAATTCAGAATTGTCTCCCGGTCTCTTCACTGGAGGAATCATGCGTTACCAACGGCGGTTACTTCAAGTTACTCAGGTGCTGACTTTCCCGAAAGCGATCCCCTGGCAGGATGCGGAAAAACTACTCGCAGTCCACAAGGCGCTGTGCCGTGAGAAAGATAGTGCGAGGCATAAGCCATTAACAGGTGTTCAGCTGTCTTTCGGCGGAGCATTCTTTTTTTCATTGTTCAGCGCGCGTTAACGTTCAGCCAGATCGACGATCAGCAAGGCAACAGAGACACTCAAGAGGGGGCCTGCTATGCTGAAAATCGGCCTTGCTGCTGCGGGCCCCGCATTTCGGGCGTCATTGTGATACGCTGTGAAGCCCATTGCGAACAGCGCTGTTATGGAGGATGCCATAACCCACTCGCGTGGCAGATGTTTCAGCCGGCACAGCCCAAGAGGCAGTAACCACGCGAAGACATACCAGAGGTTGCGGTCTTTCAGAGCAGCCGCTACAGTCGCTGGGCTAGCGAGGCTCGATCTCAACATGCCGGCATAGGCCCAAGGAAAGAGCAGATATCCATTTGTGGCCGCCAACGCAGCTGTCAATGAGGCCACACCTGCCAACCCAGCGGCCACAAACCACATCACCTGTGTCCCCAGCGGTCGCTCCCGCCTGTTCATGACCATCCAAGTTGCAGCAAATACCAGCGAAAAGGGTAGAAATGTTTCCTTTGCGAGCGAACCCAATACGGCAGCGAGAGGGAGGAGAAAGAACCATTCTGCGGACAATGCCCACACCAACGCCATCATGAAAAATGCTTCTCCTGAGTCCACAAGACCCGCTAGCAGGAGATTCGGAACGGCAAAATTAAGGAGGTATATTGCTGAGCTGAGCAAGGCGATGTTCGGGCTCCCTATATTCCGAGACACCACAATGAACAGCAGGAATGCAGTCCCGGAAACAAACCAGCTATTTACAAGCAACAGCGCAAAATAGGCGGGGTTCCATGAACCCACCCGACCGGTGGCAGCGTGGAATATGGGCCGGGCGAGGTAGGGAATCAACACGCGATGCCGGAAATGAGTTGCGACGCCCTCCTCACTGCTCACCATCTTCGAGTACTCCGAGGCGTCGGGGTTACGAATGCCGGGGTCATAACGATTCAAGGTTTGGTAACCGAGCCCAATGCAGACTGCGAAGAAGAAACTCCACAGCGTCGTTGCAGTTGCGAGTGCCGAAAGCGATTTGCTGAACATCTTGAGAGAGTTTACCTCGGAGTCGGATCGCCAAAGAACATCCCCATGCACTACCGAGGATAAGAAAAGCTCCTGCTTCCACAGGCGAAGGTGCTAAGAGATGGCGCCTCCGGAAGATTCAGCGGATTCAAAGGGCCATCGGTCCTGGCGTACGATTTATTGCGTCCTCGGGAATGACCTCTTCAGCGAAACGCCCTTCAGATTGCTGTTGCAGGAGGGATCCTGATAGCACTTGCGGAACGCCGGTACCACCAGCGCCTGCTCCACCGTCGGATCGTTAAAGTTCGCCAGCGTCTCGTTGGTGCGCTGGGCCGCGGAGCTGTCCCCGGTCTTCTGGTAAGCTTTGGCCAACCGTTGCAACGAAAGTGGATTGTTAATGTCCTCTTCCAGATGCGCGATGGCATCCGTGTACTTCTGGCCGGAGAACAGTACCGCGCCCGCGGCTCCGTGGTAAGCAGAGTCGATAATCTTGTCGTTTGAATTCTCCGACATCTGTTTCAGCTGCGCCAGAGTGGAAGTTATCATTTCCTGGTTACCCATCTCGACCGCGACGTCGACACGGTCGCGCAGGATCTGGGCCAATTCCTGTTGCAGTGCTGCCGCCATCGCATTGTTGCCTTGTTCCACGGCCGCCTGGGCTTTGGCGAGGAGCGCGATCGCCCGCCTGGGGCGCTGCTGGTAGATCGCCATTTGCCGCCACGCCTCTGCCTCCGGTTGGCTCATGTGCATGGCTTGGGCGTAGACGATAATTTCCCGGAAGGCGCGGTTCGCTCCCGCATAATCGCCCCCGCGGACAAACGTGATGGCCTCTCTGGTCCTCCATTGAATGCGGTGCAGTTCCGGCAGCGGAAATTTCCTGAAGCCAGTTTCGTACTCCCGGCGCGCCCGCGCCTGGTCTCCCATCAGCGCGTACGTGTCCGCGATTCCGAATTGCGACGAATAGAATGTGGGATCGAGGGCCAGCGCCGCCCGGTAGTGCTCGATCGCCTGATCGAACCGTCCCGCCATACGCAGAATTTCAGCGTAGGAATCCTGCGGGTTCGGGTCCTTGGGCAACGCCGCCACGTACTTGTCCATCAGCGCAAATGACTTCTCGAACTGCCGCGAGTAGGCGTAGGTGTAAGCGACGTTGTTCATGAGGCCGGGAGAGTCGAGCCCCGAATTCTCAAAGACAGCAATCGCCCGGTCATACTGCGTTTGCTGCGTCAGCCACCAGTTCGCCAGAAAGACAACCCATTTGTCGTGAGGATAGCGGCTGAGCACATCGTTCATCTTAGTGATGGCCGGTATCAGCTTGTGATCGTTCGCGTCCTGCAGCCATTCGATGACCAGTTTCTCGGCGGCACTGGCGTGACTGCGGCAGGCAAAGGCTTTCTGCTGCTCGCGCACCTCCTCGGCAGGGTCCAGGCTGGTCTGCGACAAAAGCTCGTGCCCCATGGCGAAATTGGGATCGATCTTGACCGCTTTCCGCAAAACCTCAATCGCCTGTGCCTGCTGAACCTGGTCAAGGTCGAGGTCCCAAGCCTTCTCCACCAGACGCCGGACCTCCGCCGACTTGGTCGTGAGCGGCAGTGCGTCCGCTCGCTGACTGATTTGAGCAAACCCAGTTCCGGCGGAAAGCAACAAACTGACGCCGAACAGCGTGTGGATCATTCTCGAAATCGTCGCTCTCAACATCGTCGCTCCCAAGATCATGACTAGTTTCCCCTCAATAAGTAGCCCTGCTCGACCGGTAACTTGCCGTCAATTTTCACCACCCGCACATCCTTAATAAGCGAGTAGAGATCCACCACCCCAATGGCTCCCCGAGTGTTGGCGACAAAACGTTGGACGGCATCGTCGGAATCCGCCACCACCATGGTCCCGGCGTGCGCGTGAATGAAGGTGCGCGCCTCGTCCGCCGTCATATTGAAGACTTTCCTTAAGATGAGTTGCATGTCCGCCGCCGCCGGATCGCGCAGCACGATCGTGATCGGCTTCCCGTCCGGCCAGTTGCGGGTGTGCGCGTTGAAGATCTTCACCAGTTCGGCGCTCGTGAGATTGGTGGTGGAGTTTGCCGTATCCGCCACGATTGCAAGCTGCTTCGCATGCGCGGTCCCGGAGGCCGCGATCACCCACACCAACGCCAGCAGCAGGCGCCAAAGTTTCATAGGGGCTTATTCTCGGTCGTGTGAGGTAACGGCAACAGATAACCGAGGTAATGACCTTGGGTCGGGCGGAGTGCGGCTTTAGCGGTTTCTGGTGGAGAGCCGGGCGTCCCCGCCCGGCTGGACGGGCGAGGCGCCCGTCGCTCCACTGTCTTGCTACTCCATTGTCTTGCTACTCCATCCGATACTCGATCTTGATTCCCCGGCGCGCGATCTCTTCGAGGAAGGTCTCGGCGGGGACGTCCCGTTCCTGCAACACTGCGCCACGCTTGCCGACCGCGCCCGTACACATCATCTGCAGGACGATGGACGCCGGAAACGCGGTGGTGCGCATCATGGCGCTCATGTCGCTCTTGGGATCGTAGTGGTCGACCATGGTGAAGGTCGCGACCCGGCCTTTGAGTTTTCCGCCGAGCAGGCCGCGGACTCCGGGAGCTTTGATGGATTCGTGGGCTTCGAGCCGCATGATGCAGACATCCGGGCCCTTGCTGGCGAACTTTTCCTCGAACAGTTTTGCCATGACCGCGCGCGGCGCCACTTCCACATTGCCGGCACGTATTTTCTCACTCGAAAACAGGCCCAGTTCCTTCAATTCGCAGAGCAGATCGTAGTGCCCGGGATAGCGCAGCGTTTTCTCAAAGCACTCGCCCACTTTGCCCGCGAAAGTTTCGGGCATAGTAGAGGTTCCGCCGGAGGTTTGAAAGGCCACCAGCGGCGCAAAGCCCTCCATGTGGAATGGTTCCGGCTCGGTGAGCGGATCGATGGTGATCAATCTGCCTTTGCGCAGAATGAGCGCCGGTTCCACGAATTCGTTGATCAATCCTTCGACGGAAAACACGAGCTGATAATTAAACGGAGGCATGGGATTTTCGGGCAGACCTCCGACGTAGAGCTTGAGCGCGTCGGCGCGTCCGTCGAGGCGGCGAACCAGTTCGCCGCCGAGAATCGAGGCCATGCCGGGAGAGAGACCGCAATCGGGAGCGATCGCAATGCCGCGTTTCTCGGCTTGCTTGGCGAGCGCCAGTTCCTGCCGCACCACCGTGTTGTTGCCGCCGAGATCGGCGAAATTGCATCCCGCGCTGATGGCAGCTTTTGCCAGGCCGAGATTCAGGAAGTAGGGAACCGCGGAGAGCGCGCCATCATGGCCTTTCATCAGGCGAGCGGCTTCTTTTTCTTTGCAGGCATCGAGCCCGACGGCATGGACTTTCTTGCCGCCGGTGATATGGTTGACGCGGACCGCGACTTCTTTGGCGCGTTTGAGATCGTTGTCGGCGAGAGTGACAGAATCGACGTGGTCCTGGCGGGCCATATCGTAGGCGGCCGCTGAACCCATCATGCCGGAACCAATTACGAGTAGTTTCATGAGTGCTCCCTGAACTTGCGATCGAAAAACGAATAAGGCTAACAGAAGTTCTTCGAAAGAGAAGTGACGCGGCTCACGTAGCGCGCGTGACCGGAGTGCGGCGGGGCGCGCAGGAGGCCGCACATTGTCATTCAAGGAGGGCGCGATGGTTACGGATAACGCAAGAATACTCGTGATCGGGGCCGGTGTGAACGGCTCGATTTGTGCCGTAGGCCTCTATACTGCGGGATTCGATGTGACGGTCCTTGCCCGCGCTAAGCGTTATGAAGAAATAAGAGATGGAGAGATCGTCATCGAGGATCCCTTCAAAAACACACGCACCCATACGGAGGTTCCGGTCATCGACCGCCTCGATCCGGAAGATTCCTACGATTACATCCTCGTTGTCATCCGCAAGAATCAAGTACCAGACCTCTTGCCGGTCTTGGCCCTCAACCGCTCTCCCAATGTCGTCTTCATGGTCAACAATCCATCCGGCCCCGACGAATTTACCCGCGGGCTGGGTAAGGAGCGGGTCATGCTGGGCTTTGTGTTCGGCGGGGGAAAGCGCGATGGAAGCGTGATCCGCGCCATCAGCGGGCTTCGAGGGATGGCCACGCCCTTTGGCGAGATCGACGGCAGGATCACGCCCCGACTGACGCGACTGGTGGGCATTTTATGTCAGGCAGGTCTGAAGTCGAAAACATCAACCGATATTTCAGACTATCTTGCAACCCATGCGGCGCTCGTCGCTCCCGTTGCGCATCTTCTGATTAAACATGGCTGCGATACCTATGCCCTGGCCCGATCGAACGCCGACCTCAAGCTGCTTGTCGATGCCCTGCGCGAGATACCCGATGTACTTCGTGCAACTGGATTCAAAATAATCCCGTCGAGCGCAAACCTGGTCAGGATCATCCCGCGTTTCGTTTTGGTCGCCGCTCTTCGTCGCTTGCTTTCCACTAAATTCGCGGAAGTCGGCGCTGGCTGGCACTGTTTCCAGGCGCCGGATGAAATGCGCCAGCTTGGCATCGAACTGATGGCATTGGTTGAAAAATCCAATCTTCCCGTCCCTGCCATCAGGAAGCTGTTTGCGCCAGACTAAGGGTAGAAAGAGCGCCGATTTTCGCAGCGGGGCGGGGAAGTGAGTTGCCGCATTTTCAATGGATTGCGCGCCCGTCCAAGTACTTCCGTACCGTCTCTAGTACCTTAGTTACTCCAACGCGGGTGACCGGTGCTTCATCTGCGTGGAGACTACTATCTATAGTGGTATAGATTTCGATAAATACAAGCTGTAGAGACTGACTACAAGTCCACTTTTTACGAAATCCAGAAAAACCCCATAAAACCCAATAAAACCGGGAGATTCACGTAGACAGGCCCTCGCTTCCGGTTGAGTTATGCTCAGCACACCAAAATACACTCGAACCCGTAGGGAAACGTTAATGGCCGACTCGCGAGAAGTGATGAACATTCGCCAAGCTTCGCAGTATCTCGGAGTGAGTCCGGACACGCTGTACAAGTACGTGAACGAGCAAAAAATTCCGGCGTTCAAGTTGGGCAATCGCTGGCGCTTCAAGAAATCGAAGCTGGATCAGTGGATGGAAGAGAAGTCGATGGCGATGGAACCGCAGGGTAGAAAGAAAGTCAAGGCAGCGGTGAAAGCTGCCGGAACTCCGTAAGCGAACTTCGCAAGAGGGAAGAGAAGGGCGGGCACATGTTTGGCATGGGATCGAAAACGATAGTGGGTCTGGATGTGGGCTCTTCGAGCATCAAGGCGGTCGAGCTCAGGAAGACACGCACTGGAATCGAAGTGGCGCACCTTGGCCTGGAGCCTATCGCGCCCGACATCGTGGTCGATTCCATGATCGTGGACTCGGGTACGGTTTCGGCGGCCATCTCTAAGCTGTTCACCGACACTCTGATCAAGTCGAAATCGGTGGCCACGGCGGTCAGCGGACACTCGGTGATCGTGAAGAAAATTTCCTTGCCCTCGATGAGCGATCAGGAACTGGCGGAGACCATCCAGAAGGAAGCCGCGCAGCACATCCCGTTCGATCTGGCGGATGTGAACCTCGACTACCAGATTCTTACCGACGACGCGACCAGCCCGACCATGGATGTGCTGCTGGTGGCGGTGAAGAAAGACAAGATTCTGAACTACACCAACGTACTCTCGATGGCGGGCAAGACTCCGGCTATTGTGGATATCGATGCGCTGGCCCTGCAGAATTGCTACGAGTACAACTATGAGCCGGCGCCGACGCAGGTGGTGGCGTTGCTCAACCTGGGCGCGAGCGTGATGAACATCAACATCGTCAAGGGCACGACGCCGCTGTTCCCGCGCGACGTTTCGGTGGGCGGCCATCAGTACACCGATTCGCTGCAGAAGGAACTGGATCTCAGCTTCGACGACGCGGAATCGCTCAAGCTGGGGCGCAAGGTGGGCACGGTGCAGGACGACGCCAAGACGCCGATCCTGCAGCAGGTCACCGAAATTATCGTGCTGGAAATTCAGAAGACCTTCGACTTCTTCCGCGCCAGCGCCGCCGGCGAGCACATCGAGAAGATTTATCTGGCCGGCGGTTCGGCCAAGGTTCCGGGCCTGGTGGAAGCGCTGCGCCAGGAGTTCTCCATGCCGGTCGAGTTGTTCAACCCGTTCCAGAGAGTGGTGGCTCCGGTGGAAGGCGCCGGGGCGCAGCTGGTCGAACAGAACGCTGGCCAGTTGGCAGTGGCCGTGGGTTTGGCCCTGAGGAGCTTTGAAAAGCTATGATCCGAATCAACCTGCTGGGTTCTCCGAAACCGAAAGGCAAGAAAAACTCTGCCCTCAGCATGCCGAGCTTCGAACTGGGCAACCTCGGCGGGCCATTTGTCCAGGTGGCTGCGGTGCTGCTGATCGCCGGCGCTCTCAACGCCGGGTACTGGTACCAGCTCGACCGGGAAAAGAAATCGATCGAGGTGCAGGCCCGCATGGCGGAACAGAAGAATCGCGAACTGGCCGACATCAAGGTCAAGTACCTGGCGCGGCAAAAGCAAGCCGAGTCGTACAAGCGGCGGGTCGATGTGATTGACCAGCTGCGCACGAACCAGTCCGGCCCGGTCAATCTCCTGTCCATGATCGGCGATACCGTCAACAGCACCGAGGCGGTCTGGTTGAACAGCATGCAGGACCAGGGCGCGAACGTGGCCATTGACGGCACGGCGCTGTCGAGCGATGCCGTGGCCAATCTCATTTCCAACCTGCAAAAAACCGGTTTCTTCCGCAACATCGAAATCAAGGAAAGTTATCAGGACGAATCGGTAAGGGATATGCAGGCGTTTCAGTTCACGCTGACCTGCGAAAAGGCGAAGTCGTAAAGGCGGAACCGACTATGAATCTTGGCGAATTAACAGGGGTGAAGTTGCTGGGAGTGCTGATCCTGGTGGCGGTGGTGGCCACGGGCGGCCTTTACTACACGGTCTATAAATCGCAGCGCGATCAAAACGACGCGGCGAAGATCAAGCTCCAGGCCAAACTGCGCGAGAACGCGGAACTCGAAGCCTACCGGCCAAAACTGGCCGACATCGAGCGCCAGCTCTCCAGTTTGAAGCAGCAACTCGAAATCGAGCGGCGCATCGTGCCCGATGAAAAGGAAGTGGATAACTTCATGCGCATGGTGAGCGGAGAAGCGCGCAAGTCGGGAGTGGAAATCCGCCGCTATACGGCGCGTCCCTACGTCGCGAAAGAGTTCTACACCGAAGTGCCGTTCGAAATTGAGTTCGACGGACCGTACTACTCGATGCTGGGGTTCTTCGACCGGCTGGGAAAAGTGGAGCGCATCGTAAACGTTTCGAACCTGCTGGTGGCCTCGACCCGCAAACCGTCCGATGCGAAGGCGAAGCATACCTACCAGTACGCGTCCAGTGAGAGTGTGGTGGCCACTTGCCTGACCACGACGTATTTCAGTCATGACCTGGATCCGGCGGGGCCGGCCAGCCAGCCCGGACCACCGGTGAAGAAGTAGGAGGGACAGGATGAAGATGAAGCCAGCCATCGCGATAACGACGACAATTCTGGTTTCGGTACTGGCTGCGGGCTTAGCCTTGGCCCAGAGTCCCAGCATTATCCAGAACACGCGCAACACCATGAACGGGGTAAGCAGCAATGCCAAGGCCGCCTCGAACCAGGCGCTGGGCATTCAGCAATCGACGCCAGCGGCAACTAGCGCCGCGCATGCTTCGGTTAAGTCGAGTGGAGTAGGGGTGGTTACGCCAGTGAGGTCCTCTTCAGATTCGTCAGCTGCCAGGGCCGGGGTGAAGCCGGCGGGTGGGAAACACAGGGGCGGCGGGAGGCGGATTCGGGCATTCGCGGTCACGGGCAGCGAGCAAGAGCCCGCGGCCGAGGTTCCCGCGAACCATCCGCCAGCAGACCCTGCCCTAGCCGGCAACGGCGTTTCGGGAAGCGGAGAAGGCGAGAACGGGGCCAGCGAGCAGCCGGTCGTCCCGGACAGCAAGTACAGCGCGAATGGGAGACGAGATCCTTTCATCAGTCCGGTGGTGAGCCACGCGGGCGGTTCGGGTTGCAGCACCGGCAAGAAGTGTCTGGAGATCGGGGCCATCAACCTGCGTGGCGTGGTGCGCTCTGAAGGCGGTTTCATCGCCGTGGTCAGTAACGGACTGAATAAAGCTTATTTTCTGCGGGAGAACGATCCGGTGTTCAACGGTTACGTGGTGAAAATCACGGGCGACTCCATCGTTTTCCAGGAAACACTGCAGGACCGGTTGGGCAAGACCTTTACGCGGGAAGTAGTGAAGAAGATTACGACTCCGGCAGTGTAGGCCTGGAGACTAAAGATTTCGAGGAAACACATGGAGGCGAAACGGCCTCGCATGGGGAGATAGGGAAATGCGAAAGCAACTGCTGGGTCTCTTGGTTCCGCTGCTGGCGTTCGTAGTGATAGCGATAACGATCGCAGCCGCGGCTGACATGACGGGCAAGGGGGTGGCCGCGAGCGCTCGATTGCAGAGGCTCGAGGTCACCGACAGCCAGGACGGATTGCGGGTCGAGTTCAAAGCGACGGGCGCTGTTTCGCCCCAAGTGACGACGCTCGATTCTCCGGCACGCATCGTCGTCGACTTTCCCAACACCGTGATGGCCACGGCGCAGAGCCGCATCAGCGTTGGCCGGGACGGCGTGAAAGACGTCCGCGTCGGGATGGACGGGCAAGCCCCGCCCACGACCCGCGTGGTCATCGATCTCGCCAACATCGATCTCGCCAACCATGATCTGGCCAACCATGATCTTGCCGCCAGCCGCCGGCATGAACTGGTGCCGGGCCCGGACGGCAGCTTCATTCTCAATATCCACGGCGCCGTCGTGGCCCGCCGCCAACCAGCGGCGCCGGCCGCAAAATCGGCGGCCGCGAGCGCAGCGCCGCAACTGGCACTGGCTTCGGCTCCGGTGACTTCGGCTCCGGCAACCGCGGTGGAGTCCACCCCGGCCGCGGCAGAGAACTCCGGGAAACCGGCGGACCTTGCCTTCGTCGAGCCCAAGTTCTCGGTCAAAGACGACAAAGCTAAAGCTGACGATAAAGCCGCCCAGCCCGCCACGAAGGCCCAGGAAGCGGCGGGTCGCTTCGCCGACAAGACGGCGGCGGAACTGGTCTCGACCAACGCCAATGCCGCCATGGGGCAAGCTGCCGGCAACACGCCGGCCATCCAGCCGGCTGTGAACCTGGCCGCCGAGCAGAAAGTTCAGTTGGCACAGAAGCCGGCGGTGAGTAGCGGGGCCAAGTACACCGGCGAGCCGATCTCGGTCAATCTTAAGGATGTGGATCTGAAAGATTTCTTCCGCCTGATTCACGAGATCAGCGGTCTGAATGTCGTGCTCGACCCCATGATCCATGGCAATCTGACGATTGTGCTCGATGACGTGCCGTGGGATCAGGCGCTGGACATCGTACTCAAGAACAACGACCTGTCCCGCCAACTGGATGGCAATGTGCTGCGCATCGCCACCGTTGAAACGTTAAAGCGGGAAGCCGAGGGCCGGCGCGCCCAAATCGACGCGGAGGCGCTGGCGGTAGACAAGGTCAGCATCACGCGTTTCCTCAGCTACGCCCACGCCAAGGACCTATTGCTGCCGCTCAAGAAATTCCTGAGTCAGCGGGGCGACATAGTCGCGGACGAACGCACCAACTCGGTGATCGTAAACGACATTCCGGCGGTCCTGCCGCAGATTGACCGCCTCATCCAGCAGATGGACCGCAAGACGCAGGAAGTCGAAATCGAAGCCCGCGTGGTGGCGGCCACTCGCAGCTTCGCTCGTGATATCGGCGTGCAACTCGGCTTTGGCTGGGGCAACGGCCCAACCGCCGTTGGCGGCGTGCAAAACGTTGGCACCACGCCCACCACCGTCGGTACGGGATTCGTGCCGAATCCGTTGTATACCGTCAGCAACCTCGCCAGCACGACCGGGAGTCAGATCCCGCTGTTTTCGAACTTGGGCGCAACCGGACCGACCAGCGGTCTGCAACTTGTGAACGCCACCAACAACATGCGGATCGACATGATTCTCACCATGGCCGAGTCGCGCGGGTTGCTGAAAGTTCTTTCCCGTCCGCGTGTCGTCACCCAGAACAACATTCAGGCGGTAGTGAAGCAGGGCGTGCGCGTACCGATCGTGACCCAGGCCCAATTGGGTGGTCCGCCGACCAGTACCTACGTGGATGCATTCCTGCGACTGACCGTGACTCCACAGATCACATCGGAAGGAACCATCTTCCTGAATGTGGATGTCGAAAACACCTTGCCTAACTTTGGCGTGGAAGACTCCCAGGGCAACCCGGAACTGATCACGCAGCAGGCCACCACGCAAGTGCTGGTGACCGATGGCGGCACCGTGGTGATTGGCGGCGTCATCCAGACCCAGAACACGCTGGCCGTGTCGCAGGTGCCTTTGCTGGGGGATATCCCGTACTTGGGCAACCTGTTCAAGCACCGTTCGGTGACAACTTCAAACCAGGAGCTGATTTTCTTCATCACTCCGCGCATCATTCAGACCTAAGCGCGAAGTGGAAACGAGCCACAGCCGCCGGCTTTCTCGGAGAACCTGCCGAGAGCCCGGCGGCTTTGCTTTTTGAAGCGCAGTTGCCAGTTGCCAGTGGCGAAACTGCGAGCTGCCACCGCTGGTTACTGGCAACTGGCAACCGGCAACTGACAACCGGTTCTTGCTACACTCCTCACTATGGATCACGCTGGCCGCCTCAGTCGTCTTCGATCTCGGCTCGAAGAAGATGGTCTGGACTTGCTGCTGGTGACGCATCTTCCGAATGTCCACTATCTGTGTGGTTTTACCGGCAGCGCGGCTGCATTGATGGTCTCGGATCGTGGTTCCATCCTTTTTACGGACGGGCGCTACCGCACCCAGGCAAAAGAGGAAGTAGAGGGTGCGAGGATTGTCATCGCTCCGAAGTCCCCACTAGTGGCTGCTGCGGAGTGGCTGGCGGGGCAGCGAAGAAGTTCGACGACATCAGTGGGCATCGAACCGGAGTCGATCACCGCCGGGATGCGCGACCGGTTAGCATCCGTGCTGAAAGGGAGGGCGCGCCTGCGTTCCGCGCCCCCGCTGGTCGAGCGAGCCCGCATGGTGAAGGATGCTGCCGAGATTCTGCGAATTCGGCAGGCGGTTGAACTCGGCGCCAGTCTGTTCCGGATTGCGCGCCAGAAAATTCGCCCGGGTGTGAGTGAGGTCGAAGTCGCCGCCGCTATGGAATACGAGGCCCGTTGCTCCGGAGCCGAAGGCATGTCCTTTCCGACGATACTCGCCTCCGGAACGCGCTCTGCCATTGTGCATGGCCGGGCTTCTGGCGCACGCATTCCCCGGCGCGGATTCGTGGTCTGCGATTTTGGTGTTATACTCGCTGGTTATTGTTCGGATCGCACGCGCACTGTGCATGTCGGACGGCCGTCGCGAGCAGCTCGACAACTGTATGAGGCGGTGCGGGAAGCGCAGCAGGCTGGCATAGCGGCGGTTCGGCCGGGCGTGACTGCCGCCGAAGTAGATGGCGCCGCGCGCCGCGTACTGCGCCAGCGAAAACTGGCTCGGTACTTCACTCATTCGACCGGGCATGGTTTAGGATTGGAAATACACGAGGCGCCCCGGTTGGCAGCAGGGCAAACCCAGACGCTGGAACCTGGAATGGTCATTACGATTGAGCCGGGCGCTTACATTCCCGGGAAGTGGGGCGTGCGGATCGAAGATGTGGTGGTGGTAACTGCTTCGGGCTGCGAAGTGCTGACGCCCTCAGATAAAGAACTGGTGATTATTTAGCTGGTTTCTCGTTGAGACGCGGCTTGCCGCGTCTGAGACGGGGCAAGCCCCGTCTCTACAGCCGGAGGAAACTATGGCATCGCTAAGGCGATGTCCGGATACGAACCAAAGCGGAACCCGCCGAATCCATGAATCAAAAAGAGCTGAAAGAACTCATCGAGTTCTTAATCGAAAAGGATATTGCCGAGTTTGAATTGGAGCGCGGCGATGTCAAGGTGAAAATCAAGCGCGCCGCCGCGGCCTTGCCGGACGCGCATTATGTCGCGCTTCAGCCCGCGCCGGTCGCGGTTTCTCCGGCTTCGGCTCCCGTGCCTGACCGGGTTGATCTGGCAGCGAACGCCAGCCTGCCTGAGCCTGAGGAAGTCCTGCACATTGTGCGGTCACCGATCGTGGGCACGTTTTACGAATCGCCCTCGCCCGGCTCTCCGCCCTTCGTCAAAGTCGGCGATCCTCTCGAAGTGGGCCAGGTTTTGTGCATCGTGGAAGCGATGAAACTGATGAACGAAATCGAATGCGACGTGGCGGGAGAGTTGGTCAAGAGGCTCGTCGCCAACGGCCAGCCCATCGAGTACGGTCAGGAACTATTCGCCGTCCGGCCGGCAAAATGAGAATCGGGTCATCGGGCCATCGGGTGATCGAATACGCGGCGTTGCTTTTAGATGACCCGATCGCCCGATGACCCGATCATCCGATTCTCCGGCATTCAAAGAAAATCCTGATGTTTAAGAAGATTCTGGTAGCGAATCGCGGAGAGATTGCATTGCGCGTTATTTGCGCATGCAAGGAGCTCGGCATCCGCTCAGTCGCGATCTACAGTGAGGCGGACCGCAATTCGCTGCACGTGCGCTTTGCCGACGAGGCGATTTGCATTGGCCCGCCGCAACTGGCGCTAAGTTATCTCAACATTCCCGCCGTGATCTCCGCCGCCGAGATCGCGAACGTGGACGCCATTCATCCCGGCTACGGCCTGCTCTCGGAAAATGCCAACTTCGCGGAAGTCTGCGAAGCCTGCCACATCAAGTTCATCGGGCCCACTCCCGATGTCATCCGCCTGATGGGCGAAAAAGAAAAAGCTCGCGCTGCCATGAAGCAGCACGGGGTCCCGATCCTTCCCGGTTCGGACGGCGTGGTCGCCTCCGCCGAAGAAGCGCGCGAGTGGGCGCGGCAGGTCGGGTTCCCGGTCATCCTCAAAGCCACGGCGGGCGGCGGCGGGCGGGGTATGCGCATCGTGCGCGATGACGATGAGTTGCCCGCGCTTTACCGTCAGGCGCAGTCGGAGGCTTCGGCCGCCTTCGGCAACGACGATCTTTACCTGGAGAAGTATGTCGAGCACCCCCGCCACATCGAATTCCAGGTGCTGGGCGACGAGCACGGCAACGTCGTCAGTCTGGGAGAACGCGAGTGCTCGATTCAGCGGCGCCACCAGAAATTGATCGAAGAGTCGCCATCGGTAAAGATGACGCCCGAGCTGCGCAAAGAAACCGGAGACATCATCTGCAAAACGCTCAGCCAGATCGGCTACCAGAATGCCGGCACTATCGAATTCCTCATGGACCAGGACAAGGATAAAGATCGGAAGCTTTACTTCATCGAGATGAACACGCGGATCCAGGTCGAGCATCCCGTCACCGAAATGGTCACGGACGTGGACCTGGTCAAAAGTCAGATCATGATCGCCGCAGGCGAAAAGATGGCTGACGTGTTGCAAGGCCCCATCGTCCATCGCGGACACGCCATCGAGTGCCGCATCAATGCCGAGCACCCGGAGAAGTTCACCCCCTCGGCGGGCAAGATCACGACCTTCAACCCGCCGGGAGGAACGGGCGTGCGCATCGACACCGCCGCCTACGCCGAAGGCACGATTCCTCCGTACTATGATTCGCTCATCGCCAAGCTGGTGGTGCGCGGCAAGGATCGCAACGAAGCTCTTTCGCGCATGAGCCGTGCGCTGGAAATGTTTATCGTAGAAGGGATTTACACGACGATTCCGCTGCACCGCCGTATTCTGGCGGACCCGGATTTCCGCGCTGGCAATTTCGATACCGGATTCATCGAGAGATTCCTGGCGAAGAGGGAAACTGCGGGTTGAATCGGTCTCAGTTCGCGCAAAGGCATCCGTAGAGACGCGGCTTGCCGCGTCTCAGGACGTTGAAAAACTCTGATTCATGCTTGTTTTGGGAAGGGCGCGACTTCCGTCGTGCCGTAGGTGCTGCTGAATTGAAACGGCTTCAGCCGCTGAGGGCGACTGCTGCGGCGTGCCACGAGTTTGTTCACAATCGGAGACGCGGCAAGCCGCGCCTCTACAGTTGAAACCATGATCCAACTCCCGCGACTCTACCCCATTCTCGACGCCGCCTGTTTCCCCGACGCCAATGCTATGTTCGCCGCCGCCGAGGAACTCGCCGCCGCCGGCTGCACGCTGCTCCAATATCGCAACAAGCAGGGAAGCGCCCGGCACATGCTCGAAGATGCGCGCGAACTCAGAGCGCGCCTGGGCGCCACCGTCAAGCTCATTATGAACGACCGCGCCGACCTCTGCCTGGCCGCGCAATATGACGGCCTGCATGTGGGGCAGGATGATCTGTCGCCCGAGTCCGCGCGCAGCATCATTGGCCCCACTCGCTGGCTGGGAGTATCGACGCACAATCCCGAGCAGCTTGCCGAAGCCGACAAAACGACTGCCGACTACCTTGCCATCGGCCCCATCTTCGCGACCAGCAGTAAGGCCAATCCTGATCCTGTCGTGGGACTCGAAGGCCTTCGCCGGGCAAGGGAACTGACGCGCAAGCCGCTGGTCGCGATCGGCGGCATTACCCGCGCCAACGCCCGTTCCGTCATCGAAGCCGGCGCCGACTCCGTCGCGGTGATATCCGACTTGTTACGGGATCCCCGCAAATCAGCAGAGGAATTTTTCGAGATTCTGCGGTAAAGTCGTGATTCGCGTAGCGCGGCATACTTGCCAATAATGTCGCGACGGGTCAGCCGCCCTCGGCTGCCAGCGGCGCGAGAGCCGCAGTTCACGACAACGCCGCCAAGCTGCCCTGACTGGACTTAGCCGAAGGCGGCTGTCGCTACGTGATTAGGAGGTTCGTGAGCACGAACGTTCCACCCCCAGCTCCCGCTTCGAGAGTCGCTCCGAGCACCAGCGATTGGGAACGTCACCTCCATCAGGACAAAGAGCTAGTCAAAGGTCTCGGCCTGACCAGCGCGACCATGCTGGTGATGGGCTCCATGATTGGCTCGGGTATCTTCATTGTCTCCGCCGAAATTTCCCGCGAGGTCACATCGCCCGCGCTGCTGATTGGCGCCTGGCTCATTACCGGCTTTCTGACCATTGTCGCCGCGCTCACCTATGGCGAATTGGCTGCCATGATGCCGCGGGCGGGAGGGCAGTACGTTTATCTGCGCGAGTCGCTCGGCCCGCTCTGGGGTTTTCTCTATGGTTGGACTCTGTTTCTCGTGATTCAGACGGGAACCATCGCCGCCGTGGGCGTCGCCTTCGGAAAATTTCTCGGCGTCTTCTGGCCGGCAATCTCCTCCAGTCATTGGATCGTCCACCTGTGGAAAGTTCCGAAGTTCACGATCGGTCCCATGATGCTCGGCGGCATGGACGTTGGACTGAACACGCAGAATCTCGTCGCCATCCTGGTGGTGATCGCACTCTCCGTCATCAATATTTTCGGCGTGAAGACGGGCGCCCTGATTCAGAACATCTTCACTACCGCGAAAGTTTCGGCACTGCTCGGCCTGGTCTTCTTCGGAATATTTCTTGGCCGGAACGCGCAGGCGCTGGCCGCGAATTTCGGCGCAAACTTCTGGCACAATTCTGGCCTCGGCACTTTGCACGACGTCGGCGGCGTTCTGGTTTCAACCGTGACGGTGCTGGCGATTGCGCAGGTTGGTTCGCTGTTTTCCGCCGATGCCTGGAACAACGTTACGTTTACCGCCGGCGAAGTGAAAAATCCCAGCCGCAATCTGCCGTTATCGCTGGCGCTCGGTACCGGCGTGGTGATCGCGCTCTTCATCGCGTGCAACTTTATTTATCTGACCGCGCTGCCGCTGGTGGGCAGTCCGACCGGCGCGACGCTCGTGGAGCGCGGCATCCAGTACGCCCGCGAAGACCGCGTCGCCACCGCGGTCGTGACCCAGATGTTCGGTTCCGCCGGCGGAGCGCTGATGGCCGTCGCTATCATGATTTCCGCCTTCGGCTGCTGCAATGGCCTGATTCTCTCCGGAGCCCGCGTCTACTATGCCATGGCGAAGGATGGCTTGTTCTTTCGCAGCGTTGCCCGCCTGCATCCCAGCTACAAGACGCCCGCGATTTCGCTGATGGTGCAGATGGTCTGGACCTGCGTCCTCTGCATCTCCGGCAGTTACGGCCAACTTCTGGACTACATTATTTTTGCGGTGCTGGTTTTCTACGTGCTCACCATCTTCGGACTCTTCGTCTTGCGCCGCACCCATCCCGAGGCCGAGCGTCCGTACAAAGCCATCGGATACCCCATTTTGCCTGCCATCTATATCGTGATGGCTTTGTTTATCGACGTGGTGCTGTTACGCTACAAACCGCAATACACTTGGCCGGGACTGTTCATCGTGCTGCTCGGCATTCCCGTGTACTACATCTGGCGCCCGCGAAATGCGCGAGCTTAGTTTTTAAGGAGAGATCCACGAAAATGGCCAATCTGCTGGCTACCAAGCCACTCGAAATGATTCTGGATGAGTCCGCCGAAGGCGGGGAACATTCGCTGAAGCGGGCATTGGGCGTTTTGAACCTGATCACGCTTGGCATCGGCGCCATCATCGGCGCGGGCATTTTTGTCCTCACCGGAGCGGCCGCCGCGCAGTACGCCGGACCCGCCATCGTGTTTTCCTTCATTCTTGCAGGCATTGCGTGCGCGTTCGCGGGTCTCTGCTACTCGGAATTTGCCGCGCTGATTCCCATCGCCGGTTCCGCCTACACCTACGGTTACGCGACCCTCGGTGAAATTTTCGCCTGGATCATCGGATGGGACCTGATTCTCGAATACGCCTTTGGCGCCGCCACGGTCGCCTCCGGTTGGAGCGGCTACGTAAACAGCTTCCTTCAGGATTACGGCATTCATTTGCCGCCCTCGCTGACCGCAACTCCCGGCACGGACATGGTGATGTACAACAACCGCTGGGAGCGGCTGGCCACCATCCTGCCAACTCTGCAAGCCCACGGCATCGATCCGGCCACGCTTACGCATGTTCATGGTTCGTTCAACCTGGTCGCCTTTATCGGCATCGTTATCGTGACCACGATTCTCGTCATCGGCATTCAGGAGTCGGCGAACTTCAACTCGGCAATCGTCATCGTTAAAGTTGCAATCGTGCTTACGTTTATTGCGATTGCGGGTAGTTTTCTTTTGAAGCACCCCGAAATCGCCGCCCGGAACTGGCATCCGTTCATTCCGCCGAATACCGGGGCATTCGGACATTACGGTTGGTCCGGAATCGCGCGCGGCGCCGGGGTCATTTTCTTTGCCTACATTGGCTTTGATGCCGTCTCCACCGCCGCCCAGGAAGCGAAAAACCCGCAGCGGGACATGCCGATCGGCATTCTCGGTTCGCTGGTAATTTGCACCATCCTCTATATTCTTGTTTCCGGACTGCTCACGGGAGTTGTTTCGTACACCACCTTGAACGTCCCCGATCCGGTTGCGGTCGGCATCGATCACACCGGCGTGCGCTGGGGCAGCGTCCTCGTGAAGCTGGGCGCAATTGCCGGCTTGGGCAGCGTGATGCTGGTGATGCTGCTGGGGCAGTCCCGCGTGTTCTACTCCATGTCGCGCGACGGACTTTTGCCCCACTGGGCTGGCGCGGTGCATCCGCGCTTCCGGACTCCCTGGATCTCGAGCATCACCGTGGGAATTTTCGTGGCCATTTTCGCTTCGCTGATTCCGATCGGCATTCTCGGCGAACTGGTTAGCATCGGCACGCTGCTGGCGTTTGTCATTGTGTGCGCGGGCGTGTGGATTCTGCGCGTGCGCCGCCCCGGACTGGCTCGTCCGTTTAAAACCCCATGGGTGCCGTTCGTGCCCATTATGGGGATCCTGGTGGCAGGGCTCATGATGGTGAGTCTGCCGGGGAGCACGTGGCTCCGGCTGGTTATCTGGCTCGTGATCGGCATGGCGATTTACTTCGGTTACGGACGCAAGCACAGTCGCGTGCAAGCGGCACTGGCGGTACGGAAGCTAAAGTAACTTTTCTGTAGAGACGCGGCTTGCCGCGTCTCCTCGTCGCGCTGTGGCGCATCGGGACGGGCGGCGACGCCCGTCGCTCTATTATTCTTGCGTTTTCCTCACCATCGCCGTCACCAGCCGGCGCGGGGAGAAGCGCACCGATTGTGCCACCAGCCAATTCTTGAACCCCGAAATCACCACGGGTCTTCCCGCCATCATTGCGCGATAACCGTCTTCGGCGACGGTGCGTGCATCCATTGAACCGAACTTCAGCAGGCGCTGGCCGGTTGCATTCGCGCGCTTGTGGAACTCCGTGGCCGTCGGGCCCGGGCACAGGCAGGTGACGGTGACGCCCGTCCCGCTGAGTTCATTGGCCAGCGCCTCCGAGAAATGCAGGACGTAAGCCTTGGTCGCAAAATATACGGCCATCAGCGGTCCCGGCTGAAACGCCGCGGTGGACGCCACATTCAGGATGCGCCCGCTCTTCCGCTCAGTCTTCGCCCTCTCCATCATTGCCGGAAGATACAGGCGCGTGAGGTGGGTAAGAGTCGTTACATTGAGTTGGATCTGGCGCAGACATTCTTCGAGATCACTCTCGGCGAACATCCCATACTGTCCAAATCCGGCGTTGTTGACCAAGACATCCACCTGAATGTCGGCGCGCGTGGTCTGATCCAGCACATAAGCGGGCGCTCCGGGCTCGGTCAGATCGACCGCCAGAATCAGCGAACGGGCGTGGTGGGCCTTCTCGAGTTCGGATGCGAGCTGCCGAAGTCTGTCCGCGCTGCGGGCGACGAGCACCAGGTTGTAGCCTTCGCGCGCGAAGATGCGGGCGAATTCCATCCCGATGCCGAATGAAGCGCCGGTGATAAGAGCGGTTTTGCGGTCAGGCATGGGAAACCAGCATTTAGCACTTAGCATTTAGCAATTAGGCAACGAACAAAGGCGGGTCCGAAGACCCGCCTCTGCGCTTGAGAAACGGTTTCGCCTACACGTGTGCCAGCGCCGGTTACACTTCGTAAATCGAGTGCCACGAGGTTGCGGCCTTCAGTTTGTCGTTGACGTTGTGGATGTTCTTCACGCCCTCCGTTTCAAGCCACTTGCGGAAAGCCTCGGCGCCGTGTTTCGCGTAGATGGGGATCCCATCTTTCCATGTGGCGCGTCCGCAGAGCACGCCGTTGAACTTCACGCCCGATTCTCCGGCCAATTCGAGCGTCTCGCTGAATTCCGCGTTGCTGACCCCAGCCGAAAGATAAATGAACGGCTTGGTCGCCACGTTGGCAGCCTGGTGGAAGAGGTCGATGGCTTCTTTCTTCGTGTACGCCTTCGTGCCTCCGAACGACTTCGTGCCCTCGACGAACTTCATGTTTACGGGCACTTCGACTTTGAGCACGTCGACCCCGTAGCGCGCCTTGCTGAATTCCCGCATGCTCTCGGTGACGATCTGCGGTTTCTTTTTGGCGTACTCCAGTCCTTTTTCATCGGCGCCTTCTTCGTAGCCGACAAACTCGAGGAAAAAGGGAATGTCGTTGGCGCGGCACTCGTCGCCGATACGCTCGACCCAGGCGTGCTTCTTGTCGTTAGTATCTTTCGGATCAAACGGCGTGTAGTAAAGCAGAATCTTGACGCAGTCCGCGCCCGCTTCCTTCAGCCGCCGCGCCGACCAGTGGTCGAGCAGATCGCCCAAGCGTCCGGGCCCGGTCTTGTCGTACCCGGTCTTTTCATATGCCAGCAGCAGGCCGGCGTTCTTGGCGCGCCGCTTCGAAGCCGGCAGTCCCCACTCGGGATCGAGCAGGATGGCGCTGGCATGTGGCGTCAGAACCTCGCTCACCAAAATCTTGAATTCCTCCATCATCGCGTCAGAAACCGCCGAGCCTTTTTCCTTGGCGAGAGACTTCTGCAGTGAGCCGCGCTGGTCCATGGCAGCAGCCGCGATTACGCCACGTTCATTCGATACAGCCTTCATTCCGGCGAGTTTGCCGGGGGTAAGTTTCATAAATCCTCCGATCAGATTATCAGTGCAATTCTCCACATAATTCTAAACCACCGCTCCCGCCATGAGCATGGGCACTTTAGTAGACGTCCACCACGAAGGGCGCAAAGGTCCGATCTGCTGGGGGTTCCTTCGCGCTCCTTGTTGTGTTCTTGGCAGCGAGCTCACTGCCGCAGAGCGAGCTTTCCGAGCAGCGTCCGCTGCCGGGCAATCAGCGACTGGATGCCCTGCCGCCCGAGCGCCATCATCTTTGCCAGTTGCGCGTCGTCGAACACCTGGTGCTCCGCGGTGGCTTGCAATTCCACAATTTTGTTGCCTGCGGTCATGACGAAGTTCATATCCACATCGGCGCGCGAGTCTTCTTCGTAATTCAGATCGAGAAGAACTTCGCCGTCCACGATGCCGACGCTGATTGCCGCCACAAAATCCTTGATCGGAGCCGCCGTCAATGTTCCCGCCTCGATCAGGCGCTGCAAAGCCAGGCCGAGCGCGACGAATGCTCCGGTGATCGAAGCTGTCCGCGTGCCGCCGTCCGCCTGAATCACGTCGCAATCGATCCAGATGGTGCGCTCGCCCAGGCGCTTCAAATCGGCAACCGCGCGCAGCGAGCGTCCGATGAGCCGCTGAATCTCCTGCGTGCGCCCGCTTGGCTTGCCCCTGGACGATTCGCGCGCGGTGCGGGTCAGCGTCGAGCGCGGCAACATTCCATACTCGCCGGAAATCCATCCCTTGCCCGAATTGCGCAAGAACGCCGGCACCGATTCCTCAACCGATGCCGTGCAGATGACGCGAGTGTTCCCCATCTCAATCAGCGCCGAGCCTTCCGCCGTCGAGATGAAGTCGGGAATGATGTTGACAGGCCGAACCTGCTCAGGAGCGCGGTTATCGCTGCGAAAGATCATCAGACGGAATTCTAACAGGGGGCTAACCCACCCTTTCTCGCATTTCATTCCCGAGGGTGCCCCGCTCTTGTCGCGTTTTCTGCGACAGGGCGGGGCTTTTGACCTCTTATCCCCAGCACGACTCCCATCTCTTCTCTCTTCCGCGCCGTCCATTGCGACTCAATCTCCACCACTCCTTCCACACCTGAGAGATAGTGACGAAAACCGCTCCACGCCCAATCCTCCGGACTCTGCGCCAGACCGCGCTTCACCGGATTACGGTGGATATAACGTAACTTCTCGACTCGCTTGGCCTCGCTTCAAACATTGAAGTCGTAGTATCGCGGCTGCCACAGCAGACCGCCCTCCGGCGAGCGCAAGCGCCGCGCCACATTCTGCTTGAGCATTTGCAGCGCCACGGAAAGCGTCGCCCGTTCCGGTTCGCTCATCAGCAAATGAACGTGTTCGGGCATGACCACGTATCCAGAGACATAAAATCCATACCATTGCCGCGTCTGCTCGAAGGTGTGCTCGAAGATATCGCGGGCGCGCGCTGTGGCCAGAAGCGGGGCGCGTCCATAGCAGCTAAATGTCAGAAAGTGCAGACAGCGTGCTTCCTGGAAGCGCTTGAGGCCCCACGGCATGAGAGCATCGTAACCCCGGAGCCTGGGCGCGGAGACCACGGCCGCTAAAATTCTTCATCATTCTTCCGCAATTGGGAAGGTCAAACGGGGAAGGTCAAGCGGGGAAGGTCAAACGGGTGCCCCGTCCTTGTGTCTGCGTTCTTTGCAGACACAGGGCGGGGGTTTTGACTTCCTGTCCGTTAAGATTTCCTCGCGGTTCTTCCGCGACTGTCAAAGTCAAAGTCCCCGCCCCGTCGCGGAAAACGCGACAGGAGCGGGGCACCCGCGGGAGTAAGATGCGCGAAAGGGTGGGCCAGCCCCCTAAAAGGTGTACTCTAATGTCATTCTGACAAGGAAGGTATAACTTTGGCCGACAAACACCCGTACATCTCAGGCACCGGTGCGATAACGGGAGCGCTTAACCACTTTCGTAAGACGTTCCCATCCTCGGTAACAGCCGAGACACTCAAGAAGCTTGGACTAGCTCCGAACAACGAGAGCTATGTGATCAATATCCTCCGCTTTATAGGCGTCATCGACAAAGACGGCAACAGCACGACCGAGGGCAGCGCAGCTTTCAGTAAGCACGGCAACGAGGAGTTCCAAAAGGGATTCGAGAAACTCGTCAGGAATGCGTATGCGGAACTCTTTAAACTGCATGGCGACGGCACCTGGACGTTGGACGATGACGGCCTGATCTCGTTCTTTCGCGGATCCGATAAGACGAGCGACCTGGTTGGGCGCAGACAGGCGACGACGTTTAGAGTTTTGGCAAGTTTCGCCGGTCACGGCGAGATTCCAAGCGCGAAGGCGCCCAGCGGGCCAAAGGCTGCCACTCCGAAGGCAAAAGCCACTAACACAAAAGAGGCGAAGCCTGCTCCTGAGACGCCAGCAGTTGCGGTTGGTAAGCAGGCTGGGGGCCGGGACTTTGGCCTGACCGTTCGAATCGAGGTCAACCTGCCGGCGGCGGGAGATCAGGACACCTACGACCGAATCTTTCGAAGCATTCGGGAGAACTTGCTGAATGGCAAGTAGCCTAGAGAGATTCGAAGCGATCGCACGGAAGATCGTCTCCCTCCCGGTACGCGAAGCGGAGCCGTCGCTCCATCCATTCGACACGCGCAATATTCATCCAGAACTTCCGGCGAAGGTGAGGCAACTGTTCGATGATGGCTACTACGCGGAGGCAACTTTTGAGGCGTTCAAATTCCTCGACAAGACAGTGGAGCGACACTCTGGACTGACAGAATCCGGCTACAAGCTGATGATGACAGCCTTCAGTGAAACTAGCCCGAAGATCGCCTTGACCGCCCTCAAGACCACCAGCGAAAAGGATGAGCAACAAGGATACAAATTCATTTTCAGCGGAGGCGTACTCGCAATTCGAAACCCGCGAGGCCACGAGCACAGCGTCGTTGATGATCCGGACAACTGCCTCGACCACCTCAGCTTCGTCTCGCTACTCCTCCGCCGACTGGAACAGTCTGGGTTCGTCTAAAATGCCGGGTGCCCCACTCATTCGCGTTCTGTGCGATGAGTGGCTGCTGCGAGAGTTCTTAACCTCGCAAGCTGACCTTTTTTTCATCACAATCCATCTGTGTGCGCCATCACAGACTCCCAACGCGCGCTGCGCGAGAATGAAGAGTCTCCGATCTGGGGCGGCGAAGACGCGTGCCTATGTCACAAGACGGCCTTCGAAGCTGCACCAGCCCCAGTGTGTTAGTTACTCTTTGATAATATATTGGCTGCAATCTGAGGCGATGAGCGGGAGTCAAAAAGCCGCCAAAACTATGAAGTTTAGTAGAATTAAGAAAGAAATCGAGCTAAGTCCTTATTCCGGAATATTTTGAAAATAAGTCCTTAGCGCTCTAGATTTTGGCGGCCCGATCCCCCGTAACCCCATCATTCCAGTAGGAGGGGGGTAGGGGGGTGGTGGTAAACACGGGTTAATACCTTTGTAGATAACAAACAAGAATCCGCCTACTGATTGCCTGCCTGCTCAACCGTCGTCACATCGAACGACTCGGTCAGGTCCGCGTGTCCCGCGAGCGTATCCCGCGTCTGGCCTTCGACCAGGATGTTGACCCGATTGATCCCTGGAACGTTGACGGCCAGCGTCTCGACCAGCGAATTTACGGTGAGTTGCTCGCTGAGAATGCCGGAGCGGTGCTGGTCGGCGAAGGCGGCATTCAGATCGATGACGGCCGCGCCGGGAGCGACCAGGTAGATGCTGCGGATGTCCGCCGCCGGAGCCAGAGGATGGGAAGCTCCCGGTTGCTGGTAGATGCGGAGCAGCGCGCGCAACAGTTCCTCGGCTCGCTGCTGGCGTCCTCCGGGAAGAGGAATCTGCGCCGAGCGCGCGCGGAGCATGCCGGCGTCGTCATCCGCCACATATAAAGTCACCGTCTCCGTGGGGCCGGAGGGCGGGGGAGCGACCGGCAACGCGTCGGTTGTCAGAGATTCAACTTTCGCCGCCTGTCGCCGCATGTGGCGAAGGTAGATTCCCATCGACACCACCAGCAGTAACAGCGCGGCCACAGCGATCAGAAGATAGCGTGGGATCATGGCTGGACCCCTGGATCGGGCGATCGGGCGATCGGGCCATTGGGCGATCGAAATTCAAAGGCCCTTGACTTTAGATGGCCCGATGGCCCGATGATCCGATGACCCGATTTTCTTATCATTGTTGCGCTCCCAGGCGGTCGCGGACAGACGCGACCGCATCGGCAATCGCCGACGCGGCCCGTTGTTGATAATTGGCGGAGGTCAAGTCGGCGACACCATCCGCTCCCGGCGCGAGTTCCACCGCGACCGCGGGCATCAACACGTTGTTCAACGGCCGCAGCGAAGCGGAAGAGGCTTTAACTGGGAATTCTCTTTTCTGCATCTCGGCAACGATGGCCGCCGACACCATGCGGCTGACGGGCAAAGCCGGCGCCTGGGCCACATTCCACGCATGAAATACTCCTTTGCTGGGTCCTTCCACGGGCAGCAGCGCGGTGTAGACGCGCGCGCCGTTGCCCTGCGAAACCGCGTGCAGACTGATGTAAATTCCGGCGCGGGCCACGTTGGCGGCGATGGCGCGCTGGTCCACAGTAGAGGTGTTATCTCCGTCGCGCGACAACGCAACCGCGAAACCACGAAGCTCCAGTTCATGGCGCAGCAGCCGCGCAAATCCCAGGGTGACGTCTTTCTCGGCGAGCTTATCGGTCAAGGCCGCGCCCCGCTCGTCGCCGCCGTGCGCGGGATCGACTACGGCCAGAATGCGATGGACATTACTAGTGGCGGCGGCGCTGTTGGCCGCCGGTGAGGCCTGCGCCGGATTCTGCGGTCCGACGACACTCGGTGTCGCGGGCGCCGGTGGGACAGCCGAAACCGTAATCATCCTTCTGTCGCTGCTGAAGGTTGCCATCAGCGGCTCGGTCGCAGCCACGTCTAATTCGGCGTCGCCGTTGTTCTCGGAGTAGCTCGCCAGGGTGATGACCTTGTTGGCAAAAGAAATAATCTGGCTGCCCGGGGACACGACCGGGTCGCGCTTAAAGACCATGCGCAGCTTGCCCGGTTCGGTGGAGATCGTCGGATTCACCGGAGCGCTGAAATTCAACGCCAGCCGCGGCGGGTTGCTTGCGTCCAGTTGGAAACTGATTTGGATGCCAACATCGCCGATGAATAAGCGGCGCGAGCTTTCGCGAAAATTAAGCGGCGTTCCCAAGAAGCGCGGCAGAAAGCCGCTTAGCGAGCTTAGCGGAACCAATCCGCGCGAGTTTTCGATGAGGAAGGGAGCCATGAAATCAAAATCGCGCCCACGAATTTTGGCCCGCGTCTTTCCCGCCACAAACTCGGCATCGACGGCGTTATAGCGGAGTCGCCAGTGCGATCCCTGCGTCTCGCTGCGCACGCGGCCCAGCGGTTCCAGAAGTTCGAGCAGGCCGACATACTCATGGCCGCCACGGTCCAAAACCGGGAGGGTGTAGATGGCGACGGGAGAGTAGACGGAGATGTGCTTTTCGTCGGTCGAGGGCGCCGCGGCGAGAAGGGTCACGGTGGCCAACAGTAGCCAGTACCCAGTACTCAGTACCCAGCGCCCCGCTTTCCTCTGAGAACTGGGTACTGGGTACTGAGTACTGGTTTTGCTACTCCAGCGCATAAATCGTGAGCCCACTCAGCAACTTGGGGTAGAAATCGGTGGACTTCTGGGGCAGCACTTCGCCGGCAAAGGCGATATCGCGAACCTGCTCCATGCGCACCGGATTCATCAGGAACGCCACTTGCGCCTTTCCACTGTGCACCAGCGCCAGCGCTTCGGCGGCCTCGCGGCAATACGAAACGTTTTCCTGGTTGCGAATAGCTTCTTCCGAAATCTTCAGAACACCTTCCAACAGGCACTTATGCAACTGCACGACGTCGAGCGCTTGCTGGCGCAGAGAAAGGTTTCCGAACAAGCGAGTGCCAATGGCTTTCGGTGTGTGCAGCAGAAATGTACGCTCGGCGGTGACCGCGAGCAGCGCCGTTCCCGCCTGTCCTGCCTGCCGCAGAATGGCAGTCGCGCGCGCCGCATCGATTCCGGCATCGACCTCTTCCAGGTTGAAGAATTGCCGGGCCTCCGCCTGAAATTGCGCCGCCGAAAACGATGGCAGGCCGAAGACGAGCCGGTGGGTCGGCAGAATCACCAGGCCCGGCCGATCCATGTCGACGAAGGTCATCATCACGGAGTCGTAAGGAGCGGGAAGGCCCGCCCCGGTATCGGCCTCGGCTCGCCGCTCGTTGCGATAGGTCAAGGCAGTCTCATAGCGGTGATGGCCGTCGGCGATGATCAGCTTCTTATCTCGCATCTGTTCCTGCACGGAGGCAAGGACCGAAGCGTCAGAAATCTTCCAGACGCGGTGCACCACCTCGTACTCGTCGGTGACCTCGATATCTGGAGCGATGTCGGGAGCTGCCGCCGAATCGAGCAAGGCATCCACCTTGCCCGCCCCGCTGTACAGCATGAAGATCTGACCGAAGTGGGCTCGACTGGCGCGCAGCAGGTCCAGTCGGTCGGCCTTCGGCTTGGCCAGCGTCTGCTCGTGCCGGAACACGACGCCGGCGGAATATTGCTCGATCCGGCCGAGGGCGATGAAGCCCCGCCGCTCGGCCAGCGACTGGCTTTCAGGAACGCTTCCAGGAATCCGGAACGTCTGGGAATAGCGATAGATGCGAAGGCTCGGGATCCCGGCGCAAAACGCCGGTCTGGCGCCAGTTCTGGAAGGACGCCGCCGCCCGGGTGTAGACGTTCTCGGCGTCCGCAGTCCCCGGGCAGGCGTTTGCCGAGAATAATCCGCACCAGGTTATAAGGACTGGCCTGGTAGTAGCGTTCCTGCATTGCAGGGGTGATTTTGTCGTAGGGCTGGGTCACAACCTGCTGAATCGGCACGCGTTCGGGGTCGTAGCGCCAAGCTCGGAATGGGGAAATAATTGCCATAAGAGGAAGGCAGAATTGTAGCAGGGACGATCCGGCCCCGGCCCAGAAAGCGAAAGGAGAAAAAAGATGCGCAGAGTCGGAAGCCAAGCCTTGCTACTCTGCGCCGAATCTAAGGGTCGCGTGCGAAAAGGTGACAACACTTTTTCAAACCTGTGCTAGTATCCGGCTCAGTAGAGACTTTTGTGGCCCGCCTTTTTGGGATGCGGGTCGCCTCCCTCCACGGCGCGGATTTAGTGGGGCCTATGTGGTACGCGCAAACAGTTCTCGGCTCGCGTCTCCCTCGCTGTACTTCTGGTGTTTGCTGTGTGCGGCGTCCTCCCGCTTCTCGGCCAGACTTCGACTGAAGACGTTCACATCCAGCCCCGCGTCCAGCCGCCGGCTCCGAAAGCGCCCGACGTGGATCCGGCGCTCAAGACGCACACCAAGCCCATCAAAGTCGACGTGAACATGGTGCTGGTGCCGGTCACCATCACCGATCCCTTAAACCGGCTCGTGACCGGCCTCGACCGCGAGAACTTCAACCTTTTCGAAGGCAAAGACCAGCAGGAGATCAAGACTTTCTCCAGCGAAGACGCTCCGGTTTCGATCGGCGTGATCTTTGACATGAGCGGCAGCATGAGCAGCAAGATCGAGCGCGCCCGCGAGGCGGTGGTCGAGTTCTTCAAGACCGCCAATCCGCAGGACGAGTTCTTCATGATCACCTTCGCCGATAGGCCGGAGGAGATTGCCGACTTCACCAGTTCGGTGGATGACATTCAGGGCCGGCTCGTCTACGCGATGCCCAGGGGCCGCACGGCGCTGCTGGACGCCATTTACCTCGGCGTCACCAAAATGCGGCAGGCCAAGTATCCGAAGAAGGCTTTGCTGATCATCTCCGACGGCGGCGACAACCATAGCCGCTATACCGAAGGCGAGATCCGTTCCATGGTCAAAGAGGCCGACATTCTTATCTATGCTATCGGCATCTACGATCATTATTTCCCCACCGAAGAAGAGCGGCTCGGACCCAGCCTGCTCAGCGATGTCACCGAACTGACCGGTGGGCGGGCTTTTACCATTGATAACCCGAACGACCTGGCGGACGTTTCCACAAAAATCGGCATCGAGTTGCGCAACCAATATGTCATCGGATACCGTCCAAAGAATCCAGTGCGCGATGGCAAATGGCGTAAAATAAAAGTGAAACTCTTGCCGCCAAAAGGATTGCCGCCGCTCCGGGTCTACGCCAAGACGGGTTACTATGCGCCGACGGAATAATGTTTCTCTGCTGATTTTTTTCCTGCTCATTTTCTTTCTCTCGACAACGCTGTTCTTGGCTAACTCTCGAGCGCAAGCGGGAGCCGCGAACCAATCGCCTGCGGCCCCGGCTGCGAGTTCGCAATCGCCCGCACCGGCGCAGTCCCAATCGCACCGGCCAGCGCCGCGCCTCCACCAGTCTCTGCGGGGCAGGCCGTCACTCCGAGCGTTCCTCCGAGTGTTTCTCCGAATGCGGGTCAGTATCCGGATGCCTCCGACAACGGCGTCTTTGTTTTCCGCAAGCAGGTCGATGAAGTCGTGCTTCATGCCACGGTCATCGACGACAAGCAACGCATCGTCACCACCCTCGTTAAGGACGATTTCAACGTCTACGAAGATGGACATCCCCAAACCATCACCTCATTTCGCCACGAGGACATCCCGGTCGCCATGGGCATCGTGGTCGATAACTCCGGGTCCATGCGCGAGAAGCGGCAGAAGGTGAACGCCGCGGCCCTGAATCTGGTGCGCGCTTCCAATGCAAACGACGAGGTGTTCATCGTCAACTTCAACGACGAGTATTACCTTGACCAGGATTTCACTTCCAACATCAAGAAGCTGCAAGAAGGGCTGGAGAAGATCGAGACTCGCGGCGGAACGGCCCTCTACGATGCGGTCGTCGCCTCCGCCGACCACTTGAAAAAGGACGCGAAGCTGGAAAAGAAAGTTATTTTTGTAGTTACCGACGGAGACGACAACGAGAGCGCCGAAACTCTGGAGCAGGCCGTGCGGCGTCTGCAGGCCGACGGCGGACCGACGGTTTACGCCATTGGCATCCTGGAGAAAGAGGAGCATCCGAAGCACGCCAAACGCGCCCTGCAAATCATGTCCGAGAGAACCGGCGGCATCGCTTTCTTCCCCCAAACGCTGGACGAAGTTGATGCTATCAGCCGCACCGTAGCCCACGATATTCGCACCCAGTACACCATTGGATACAAACCGACCACGCCGAAAACCCAGGGCGGCTATCGTCAAGTGAGAGTGGACGCCCGTTCGCACAGCCACAGCAAACTCACCGTCCGCACAAAAAGCGGCTATTACGCCGGAACCGAGCCCGCTTCCGGGGCGCAGTAGATAAGGATCTGTAATTTGTGATTTGTAATTTGTGATCTTGCAATCGGGTCTTAAAATTACAAATTACAAATTAGCAATTACAAATTCCTTCATTGACGCTCCCCCTTCCCGTTCCTTACTCTGTAGAGTGCCGACAATGACCTCAAACTCGCGCCTGCGCGTTAGCGACGATATCTCCAAGCTCGTCGGCGAAACGCCGATGCTGCAAATGAAGAAGCTGGCCCCTCCGGGATCGGCCGACATTTTCGCCAAACTCGAATACCTGAACCCCGGCGGCAGCGTGAAAGATCGCGCCGCCATTGGCTTGATCGAGCGCGCCGAGCGTGAAGGCAAGCTGAAGCGGGGAGGCACCGTCATCGAAGCCACCGCCGGAAACACCGGCATCGGCCTGGCGCTGATCGGCGTGAGTCGCGGCTACAAGGTGCGGCTGTTTATCCCCGAAAAATTTTCGGAGGAAAAGGCCATCATCATGCGGGCCTTCGGCGCCGAGGTGACCCGCACTCCGGAAGCCGAGGGCATGCAAGGCGCCATCCAGCGCGCCAGGGATCTGCTGGCTTCCGACCCCGAGGCCTTCCTGGCCGCGCAGTTCGACAACCCCGCCAACGCCGACTACCACTACGAAACTACGGCCCGTGAAATCTTTGAACAGATGGACGGGCGCATCGACGCCATCGCGATCGGCTGCGGAACCGCGGGAACCTTCACCGGAGTTGCTCGTTTTCTGAAAGAGCGGCTGGCGAAAGTGCACGCCGTGGCGGTGGAGACCCAAGGCTCGATCCTGGGCGGAGGCAAGCCCGGTCCACACAAGGTGGAAGGCATCGGCAACAATTTTATTCCTGGAAATTTTGACCGTTCGGTTTGCGACGAAGTGATGATGGTGACCGACGACCAGGCCTTCGGCATGGTGAAAGAGCTTGCCGCCCGCGAAGGCGTGCTCGGAGGCTCAAGCGCCGGCGCCAACGTGTATGCGGCGGTTGAAATTGCCAAACGGCTTGGGGCAGGGAAGCGCGTGGTGACGCTGATTCCCGATTCTGCGGAACGGTATCTGTCGAAGAAGATTTTCGAAGGCGGAATATAGAGAAGACGCTGTTCGTTGCTCGCCTTTCGCTGTTCGCGCGAGAAGCGAAGGACGCGAACCGCGACTGGCGACCTCCAGGAGAAATCTTTGACCACTAAACCATCGGGCTTCGCAACCCGCGCCATCCACGCCGGACAGGAACCCGATCCCGCGACCGGCGCCGTCACTGCTCCCATCTACGCGACTTCCACTTACGTTCAGGAAGAAATCGGCAAGCACAAAGGCTACGAATACTCGCGCGTATCGAATCCCACCCGCGACCGGCTGGAGACGAACCTGGCGGCGCTCGAAGGCGGGACGGCATCACGCGTGTTCGCCAGCGGAATGGCGGCGATCAACGCCGTCGCTTCCATGCTCAAAGCCGGAGACCACGTTGTCGCCGGCCACAATCTTTACGGCGGGACGCCGCGCCTGTTCAATCAGGTCCTCGCCAACTTCGGTCTTACATTCACCTACGTCGATACATCCGACCTCAGCAACGTTGAGCGCGCATTCCAGAAAAACACGCGGCTGGTGTTTCCTGGAGACGCCGACCAATCCTCTGATGGAGCTTTGCGACCTTCGCGCCATCAGCGAACTGAGCCACCGGCACGGCGTTGAGGTCGTCGTCGACAACACTTTCATGTCGCCATATTTCCAGCGTCCGATCGAGCTCGGCGCCGACATGGTCGTCCACTCCACCACGAAATTTCTCAACGGACACAGCGACGGGCTGGGAGGTGTCGTCGTCTGCACCAAACCCGAGCAGGCGGAAAAACTCGCGTTTCTTCAGAAATGCGCCGGCGCCATTCTGTCGCCCTTCGAGTGCTGGCTGATTCTGCGCGGCGTCAAGACGCTGGCCGTGCGCATGGCAGCAGCACGACCGCAACGGGCGCAAAGTCGCCGACTATCTTTCGAAACACAAGAAGGTGCAGAAGGTTTTCTATCCCGGATTGCCCGATCATCCGCAGCACGAACTGGCCAAGCGGCAGATGTCCGGCTTCGGGTCGATGATCGCCTTCGAAACCGGATCGCTCGCGAATGCCAACAAGATGCTGCGCAAGGTGCGCGTCTGTTCGCTGGCCGAGTCGCTGGGCGGAGTTGAAACCCTGATTTCGCATCCCGCCACCATGACGCACGCCGCCGTCGGCGAAGAAGGCCGCCGCAAAATCGGGATCACCGACGGACTGGTCCGCATCTCCGTCGGTATCGAGGACGTGGAGGATATCCTCGCCGATCTCGACCAGGCGCTGGCCGGGATCTAGCGCGCTCGTGGAGGGACAGGCGTCTCGCCCGTCCAGCCGGGCGGAGACTGCCCGGCTCTCCACCTTCACCGCACCGACTCTCCAATCCAGTCCAGGTACGCGGCGCTGCCATCCTCAATGGCGATCTCGATGCACTCCGGAAGTTCGTAGGAATGCAGCTCACTCAAGGCCTCGCGCACACGATCGCAAGCGTCTGCCGTCGTCTTGATTACGAGCAGCCACTCCGTTGCCGTCTCGATCTCGCCTTGCCAGCGATATACCGATTCAATCTGGGGAGCGATGTTGACGCAGGCTGCCAGTTGCCGCTCCACGAGCGCTTGGGCGATGCTGCGGGCTTCTTCGAGCGAACCGCAAGTGGTGAGAACCAGCCTTTTGTCGGTCATATAAAATCGAACTTTCGAGTACCAGGTCAAAGTTTCACTCGAAGCATACGAGGCATACGATGGCAACGCAAATCAAGTTTGGCACATCGGGATGGCGGGCCGTGATGGCCGAAGAGTTCACGTTTGCCAATGTCCAACGCGCCATGCACGGCATCGCGCGCTATGTGTCGTCGCAGAAATCGAAGCGGCCAAAAGTCATTGTCGGCCGTGATCCACGTTTCCTGGGCGAAACTTTCTGCGCCATGGCCGCCGACATTTTGTCCAGCTATGGCATTACGCCGCTGGTCATCGCCGAGCCTGCGCCCACGCCCGCCATTTCCTACGCTGTGATCCAATCGAAAGCCGACGGCGCCATCAACTTTACCGCTTCGCACAATCCGCCGGAATATAACGGCATCAAGTTCTCGACGCCCGATGGCGCGCCCGCGCTTCCCGAAGTTACGCAAGCCATCGAGCGCGAAATCGCAGCCTTCGACCGGAATCCGCAAGCGCCGCAGACTCCGCACACAGCAAAAGCTGAGTCGCAGTCCCTAGCCCAATCTATCGACCCGCGCCGCATGTATCTCTCGCGGCTGCGCGAAATCGTCGATCTCGATGTGATCAAGAAAGCCGGCGTCAAGATTGCCTTCGATCCCATGTGGGGCGCTGCCCGCGGCTACTCGGACGCGTTCCTGCGCGAGGCCGGCGTGACCGTGGCCACCGTCCACGACACTCGCGATGTGCTTTTCGGAGGCCATGCCCCCGAGCCCGACGATCGCCTGCTCGAAGACCTGCGCCAGAAGATGCGCGAAACCGGCGCGGCGATTGGCATCGCGACCGACGGCGATGCCGATCGTTTTGGGATTGTCGACGAGGACGGCACATTCCTCCAGCCTAACTACATCATTGCCTTGCTCTTTGATTACCTGGTCGAAACTCGCGGCTGGAGAAACGGAGTCGGGAAATCCGTTGCCACCACCAATCTCATCAACGCGCTTGCCGAAAAACACAAGATCGAGCTCTACGAAACTCCGGTCGGCTTCAAGTACATTGGCGAACTGATCAAGCAGGACAAGATCCTCATCGGCGGCGAAGAAAGCGCCGGCCTCTCCATCCGCAAACATGTCCCGGAGAATGATGGCGTGCTCGCCGGCCTGCTCAGCTGTGAGATGGTCGCGCGCCGCGGCAAGTCGCTCGGAAAGCAATTAGAAGGAGTATTTGCCAAAGTTGGTTCCTTCTATCCTTTAAGGGAGAACTTCAGCTTGACGCCGGAAGTAGAAGAGAAGTTTACTGAGAAGTTACGGGGCGATCCGAGCGAGTTCTATGGCATGAAAGTTGCCAATGCGGTGAGGATCGACGGACTCAAGCTCGTCCTCGCCGACGGATCGTGGGTATGCTACCGGCTCTCGGGCACGGAGCCAGTGGTGTGCGTGTATAGCGAAGCGCGCAGCCGGGAGGACCTCGCAAAGTTGAGTGCGGCAGCGAAAGCATGGATCTTCGACTAGGACCACCGTCGCGAGTGCGCATCCTTCCACGTCCGGAGGAAGGGCTGCGCGCGGTCATTGGTCAGGCGATGGGTCAGGCGAAAGATCAGGCTCCGCGGGCCGAGGCCGTGGCGGCGCGCTGGGTCGAAAGCACGCGCCCGGCCTGGTCGTGGCTTGCCCGGGAGTGGCGTCGTCTGGGAACCGCGGCCGCCGTCGTTCTTATTGTTGGATTGGTGTTGCACGCCATGTTCGGAGCCAACGGCATGGTCATCTATCGCCAGAAGCGCACCGAGATGCAATCGCTCCAGACTGAAGTTGAACGCCTGCAGAAGGAAAACAGCCAGTACGCCGATCAGATCAAATCGCTCAAATCCGATCCCGCCGCCATCGAGAAAGAAGCCCGCGAGCAGCTGCATTACACCCGCCGTGGAGAAATTGTTTACGTCGCTCCCGATCCTCCGCAGAAGCCAGCCACCGGCCGCGCCAAAAATGGGAAGTAGATGAGCTACGAGCTTCGAGCGAACCAGTTGGCCAGTAGCCCGCAGCTCGTAGCAGCCCAGCCTCGGCTCCTCCTGTGATAGAGTGCAGAGATCGCATCACGTGTGGGAACCAATCTAAGGTGGGAAATCTAAGGAGGGTGACATGCGGAAATTTCTCTTGTTGTTACTTGCCGGCGCGCTGCTTGCGCTGGTCGCCTCGGTGTCATTTGCCAGCGATGCCCAGACCGTGAACGGCTGGGTTAGCGATTCCAAGTGTGGGGTTAAGGGAGCCAATGCGGGCCATGCCGGATGCATGAAGAAGTGCATCGCAGCCGGCGCCAGCGCGGTCGTCGTTACCGACCAGGACCAAAGAGTCCTGACGGTGGATAATCCCGATGCCATCAAGGGTCACGAGGGACATCACGTTGCTGTAACGGGGCACATCGACGGCGATAAGATCCACGTTGATAGCCTCAAGATGCTCTAGAGGCAACGGGCCTTACAGACGAAAGAAGGGCGGCCTTTGCGGCCGCCCAATTGTTTTTCTGTGGGAATCCAGAATTGCTGCGACCACAGGCAGAGGCCGAGCTGCGCTCGGCTTGGACGGGCGAGGGCGCCCGTCCCCACACGAACAGGCTCTATCGCACCACGCCTTCCAGCGGCGAACTCGCGGTCGCATAGAGCTTCCGCGGCATTCGTCCCGCCAGGTACGCCTGTCGTCCCGCCAGTACGGCGTGCTTCATTGCTTCCGCCATCAGCACCGGTTCCTGGGCGCCGGCGATGCCGGTATTCATCAGCACCGCGTCGTAGCCTAATTCCATGGCGATGGCCGCGTCGGAAGCTGTGCCCACGCCCGCGTCCACAATCAGCGGAACTCCCGTGATCAACTCGCGCAGGATTCGCAGATTGGCGGTGTTCTGAATTCCCAGTCCGCTGCCGATCGGCGCGCCCAAAGGCATCACCGCGGAAGCTCCCGCGTCCACCAGCCGTTTCGCGAACACGATGTCGTCCGACGTATAGGCCAGCACCGTGAATCCCTCTTTCGCCAGCACCCCTGTGGCTTCGAGCGTCGCTTGCACATCGGGATACAGCGTTGCCTGGTCGCCAATCACTTCCAGCTTGATCCAGTCCGAGAGTCCAACCTCGCGCGCCAGCCGCGCGGTGCGGATGGTGTCGTCGGCGGTGTAGCAGCCGGCGGTGTTCGGCAGAAGAAAATATTTCTTCGGATCGATGTAATCGAGCAGAGATTCCTTGCTGCGGTCGAGATTCACCCGGCGCACGGCCACCGTCACCATGTCGGCGCCGCTGGCTTCGAGGGCACGGGCGGTTTCCTGAAAAGACTTGTATTTGCCGGTCCCAACGATCAAGCGGGAACGGAACTGCCTGCCAGCGATAATGAGTGAGTCCGTCATGTCCTTATTGTAAAGGTTTTGGAATCGGCGGGCAGGAAGCATTTAAGAAGGGGGCAGCCATATTTCGTTGGAGCGACGGGCGTCGCGCGCCTGCCCTGAGCGGAGTCGAGGGCCAGGGCGAGGACGCCCGGCACTCCATCGGTTCACCTTCCATCTGTCTCCGCCTTCTCGTACATCTCATCGATCAACGCCCGGTACCGCGTCTCAATCCCCCGGCGCCGCACCTTGAAGGTGTGCGTCAGCGTGCCATTCGTCTCCGAAAGTTCTTCGGATACGACCAGCACCCGTTTCAGTTTTTCGAAGCGCGCCAGGCTCTGGTTCAGCTCTTCGACGATGCCTTCATACAGCGCCTGCACCTTGGCGTTCGCGACCAGTGTTGGTCGCGAAGCAAAGTCAATGTGGTTTGCCCGGGCCCAATCTTCCAGCACCGGGAAGTGCGGCGCGATCAGCACTGCGGGAAACTTCCGCCGTTCGCCGAGCACCACGGCGGTCCCGATCAGCGGGTTCAGCCTCAGGGAAATCTCGAGTGGTTGCGGCGCGATGAACTTTCCGCCCGAAGTCTTGATCAGATCCTTCTTGCGATCGGTGATCGAAAGGTATCCCTCGCTGTCGAGGTGTCCAACGTCGCCCGTCTTGAACCAGCCATCGACAAACGCATCGCGGGTTTCCTCCGGACGATTCCAATAGCCCTTGAATATCGAGGGCCCGCGCACCAGCACCTCGCCGTCGTCGGCAATCCGCACTTCGACGTTGGCCAGCGGCTTGCCGACAGTTCCCAGTTTGGCGGTTCCGGGCTTGTTCACCGCGATCACGGGCGAAGTCTCGGTCAGACCGTATCCCTCGTGGATGGGAATGCCGATATCGGCATACCACTCGGTCAATTCCCGGCCCAGCGGGGCGCCTCCGGAAATGAACTCCTCCGCCTTTCCACCCATGCCCGCGCGCACTTTGGAAAAGACCAGCCGGTTCGCAATCTTCCAGGAGAGCGCCGAAGGTTTAGTACCGGCCAGAGTCTCGGCGCGGTGAGCGCGCCCGACCGCCAAAGCCCAGCGGTAGATCGCGCTTTTCGGGAAGCCCGCAGCCTTGAGGATCACCTGTTCACGAATCTTCTCGTACACGCGCGGCACACCAACAAAGACGGCGGGTTGCACTTCCGCCAAAGCCTGCGCCAGTTGCGCCAGGTCAGGACAATACGCCAGCACCACTCCGCGGTACAGCAGGGCGCAGTCGGCGTGCCGCGCCGTCACATGGGAAAGCGGCAGAAACGATATGCTCACCTCCGCTTTTGTCCCGAACGTCGAATCCCTCCATCGAATGCGAGATATTCGACGCCAGGTTCCCGTGGGTCAGCATGGCTCCCTTTGGAGTGCCCGTCGTGCCTGAGGTGTAAATAATTGTCGCCAGATCGTCGGGCCCAATCGACTGCGCGCGGGCGTCGAATTCCGCATCGAAGCCGGTCGGTCCTCGCAGCATCAGTCCCTGCATGTGGACCGCGTGCGCCGTTTCGACTTCGTCCATCACCAGGATTCGCTCGACCGGCGTGTGCCGCTGGATGGTCTGCACCTTTTCCAACTGGTGCCTGGTGGACACCGCGATGACGCGCGCCCCGGAGTCGTTGAGCACGAATGAAGTCTGCTCCGTTGTCTGGGTGGAATAAATCGGAACCGTGACTGCGCCCAGGGCCAGCGCGGCGAAGTCAGTGATCATCCACTCCGGACGATTTTCGCTGAGGATGGCGACGCGGTCGCCTTTGCCAACACCCCAGGATTCAAGCGCGCGAGCCACACCCACCACGCCGCGGTAAATCTCTGCGGAAGAGACCGGCATCCAGCCCTGGGCCCGTCTTTGCAGCATGACGCAATCGCGGCGGTTCCTGCATACCGTGAAAAAAATGTCGTTTAGAGTTTGGAGGCTCATCCAATCCGATCAAGGTCCCGCAAGCAAGATGCCGCCACCATTGTACGCAGTCATTAGTATGTCCGCAGTAGGTCCGCCGAATCGGCAGGCTGCCGAAACTGAGGTTTCGTCGCCTGTAGGGACGGGGCTTGCTCCGTCTTCGGTTGGCGCTAAGCGCTGTGCAAGATATTTGCCGAATTGGGAAGTCCCGGTTGCTCGCCAAGTTCACTTTGAAGAAAATTTTCTGCACAACTCTGCTAAGATGGAGTGTTCTGAAGGCTAAGTTCCTGTATCCGGGCCAGTTCCGAAGCGCGGTTTTGGATGCCGGAATGCTCTAAGTAGTTGGCTCTGCCTCTGCCGCCCATTGGCCCAGTGCCGGGTAGGAGTGCTGTTGTGAACGACCCTGTTTTGGACGACGCGCCGACTGGAAAACGTGTGCGACGCAGGCGGAGTTGGTATCGCCGTCGTCTGCGCATGCGCCGAACTCTAGCCGTTGTGGTTGTGGGGACGGCGCTGGCCGGCGCCTGCTGGCAGAATGCGGCGCGCTATTTCTCCGTGCCGGCACGGCATGCTTCCCAGGTTTTACCCGACTCTTTTTGGACACGGGGGAACATCCGCAAGAATCTCGCGTTGATGGCGGCGCAGTCCTCCAAGCCCGCCAAGCTTCGGGTTCGGCTCCCCGGAGTCTATCCCTACTCGGTGATTCCTGGAGGCGTGAAAAATCCCGACGATCTCCGCTATGTGGCGGATCACGACAACGCAGTTCGCCGGCATTACGCCCACTTCGATTACAGCCACGCCCAACTGGTGCGCGCCGCCGAAGCGCGCGACGTTTATCTTTCCTATCGCATTCGTGACACTGTTTTCTGGACGCGCAGAAAAATTCGCCTGCGCGTTGGTGAACTGCTGCTGACCGACGGCAAAATCACGGCCCGTGCGGGCTGCGGCAACCAGATTTCCGATACGGCCAAGCCCGAAGTTTCCAGCGAAGAGCCGGACGAAGATATTTTGGACCAGCCCGTAGCGGCGCTCGAACCAGGGCCGTCCTTTCCCGTCCGGCCCCTGCTCGGCGCGCTCGACTTGCCCGTTGGCCAACCCACTCCACCCCAGCTTCTTGGCCGTGACTTCATTTTCCCGTACGTGCCGGTCAATTTGCCGCTTCCCGGGCCTTGCCCCGCCAACGATCGACTCATTGACGGACACTGCCGTCCCAAGCACCACAGGAAGCCGACCATTCCCGAGCCCTCGACCATGTTGCTGGCCGCTTCCGGACTGGCGTTAATCCTGTGGCGTTATCGAAGAACCGCCCGTCCCGTCGCGCCGTAGCATTGCCCACGTAGGGGCGCCGCTCTCGGAGCTTGCCCTGCCCCGGACCCTATTGACTTCCGCAGCTAGTGCTACGACTTCTGGTTCTGATTACCCCTTCCATAACTGCTAGACTTTGCTCAGAGCCGGAATGCCACGCCTTTCCTATGCCGGAGCCCTGCTGGCCGTCGCGTGCTTGTTGTGGGCGGCGAGTTCCGCGCAAACGTTTGGCCCGAACCGCAGCTCGAATGGCGCTCGCGTCCAGCACGTCATCGTGCGCGGAAGTGGCTCCGCGATGGAGGTCGAGATCCAGACTTCCGGAGCGCCGGTAGCGCCCGATGCTCAGGCCATTACCGGACCCGATCGCATCGTCGTGGATTTTCCCGGCGCGCTTCCGGCTGCCGAGTTGCGCGCCCTCAAAGTCAATCGGGGCGCGCTCAAAGGAATTCGCGCCGGACTATTTTTTGACAACCCTCCGATTACGCGCATCGTGCTTGATCTGGTGGAGCCGCAGTCCTATCGGATCTCGACCATTCAGAATGCGGTTGTGGTTAAGCTGAGTTCGGCGAACCCGGGTCCGGTCTCGGCCGCTGGAGCCAAGGCTCCCGATGTGCCGGCTGCGCGCGCCGCAAAACTTCGGAATGCCGCGCTTGCCACGGGCACGCCTGCCGCGGGCACGAAGGTTGCGGCCGCGAGAGTTTCCGCCGCGCTTGCCACTGCGGCTGCGCCGCTCGTTCCCGCCGTCAGTGCAGCGGCGCTACCGCGGAAGCCGCTCGTGACCGTGACCTTTGAAAACGGAATGCTGCGCATCCGCGCTGAGAAAGCCACTTTGTCACAAGTGTTGTTCGAAGTGCAGCGCCAGACGCAGGCCGAGATTGCCATTCCCGCCGGCGCCGAGCAGGAAGAAGTGGTCGCCGATCTGGGACCGGCTCCGGCGCGCGACGTGCTCGCAGCGCTGCTCAACGGCTCAGCCTATAACTTTATTTTTGTGGGCGATGAACTGACCCTGGAGCGTGTCATCCTAACCCGCCGCGATGCCAGCATCTTCTAGCGCTTTTCTGATCTCGCTTCTGACTTCCGACTACGGCGGCGAGATCAGCCGCACCGCCACGGGAGACGCGCCATTGCCGAGAATCGGCTGCCCGGTGGCGCTCGTTCCGCAACCGGCCATGTTGATAATCGTCGCGGGGATCTGGTTGGCTCCCGCAGGCGGTAGCAGCGGCATAGCCAACGAGTGGGGGTTCAGGAACACTTGCAGGAATCCGATCACAGTGACGGGGTTTGTCGGTTGGTTGGGAGGCGGGTTGTTAATTACCGGAATCGTCACTAGGGAATCGCTGACCATGACCTCCTTTCCAACCGCACTCGCAATCGGGTTCTGGTTGCCTGCCACGAACTGAAGGGGAGGTCGTCTGGTTGCCGGGTCGATGCTGTCGCTATCTCCGGGCGAGGTGAAGTGAATGAGGCACTCGGTCGCCGCAACCGTGTCGGCATCGCGAGTGCCGTTGTTGGGGACGTATGTGATGGTATCGATGTTGACGGATGAGTTGTTGATGGGTGAACTCGTGCCACACGAAATGGGCGTCTGAACGCAGCCTGCGACGGCAAGCTGGTACGAGTTGAAGCCACTCGCGCAGGCGGGCGGAGCCTGAATGGGAGAGAAATCGGCGACAGCCCCGGGGTAGTATCCTCCTACTGTTGTTGGACCTATCTGCTGAATGCCACCACTGCAATCCCCGTTGCACAGGGAAAAGAGGCCATTGTTGTTATTAGGACCGGGCCAACCCAGACCAACCAAGGCAGGGCTCTGAATGGCGCCAGTCGTACTATCGAAGATCGCGTTCCCCGTCGTTCCTGTGGGATCGATATTCGGCAGCAGCCACGGCTTCACACAAATCGGCGCAACCGGAATCGTCGTCCCATTACTCAAATGGTTTGCGTCCGAAGGATTGTAAGCTTCTGCCGTGGCCGACGCAGTTACCGTGTTGGCCGTGCGTCCCCAGATGCGCGCGAAGAATGTTGGCAGATCGGTCCTCTGAGTCTGTACCGTCACATGCGGGTTGGTGTCGAATGCGGGGTCTCTTTCATTCGGAAAGCTGACGGTGACCTCGGTGCTCGGGTTAAGTGTTCTTCCTCCAACCACGTTTTGGGATGCCACCTGCGTCGCAATCATGGTGGCGAGGTTCCTCGCGTTCCTGGTCAACCTGCGGCTTGCGTCCGAAGTTACCCCCGAGTTGGCGAACACGCGTGCACCCGCCAGGGCCCCGGCATCGGCCGCCAGTTGCGCCTCGCTGCGCGCGGTGTAGATGGTCACCACGTCGATCGACAGGGCAGCCATCGCTCCCACGACAAACAGCATGACGACCGCAACCAGCACGATCACGATCCCGTGCTCATGGTTGGGTAGTAAACTGGTTCGCGAGTTAGTTCGGCGCCGTGGCAAGCATCCTCACATTTGGTTATGGACCATAGCGCTCTCGGTTACCTGTGTTGTAGCCGCATAGCTTGCGCCCGGTACTAACAATTGAATCACACTATTGAATCGCCAATGATAGGGGTACTGTATGGTCACCATGGTGCCGACGGAGTAGGGGGGGCCGGATGCACAGACTGGCCCGCACGATCCGCAGACACATCCGCGGTTGATGGTGATGACTAAGCTGTCTCCAGTGCTGGAACATGGGGAAATTGTGTACGTCCAGGCCAGGCCAGTCCCCGGTCCGGATACCGCGCCGGGCGGGGTGCAAGTTGTTCCACTTGGCAACACTCCGCTCGTGGCCAGGGAGTTGAAAACTGCGGTCACCACCGGTAGCAGAGAATCGGGGCTCGTGGGGGCGGAGGAACTGCTCGGCGCAATGTCGCCCATCGGCTGAGCGCCGGCAATAATGGCGCCTTCCTGCGCCGCCTGCTCGATCTTCTGCTTCTGGTTGAAAGCGCCGCTGAAATCGTAGATGCCGACGACGAAGACCACCAGAAGCGGCAGGGTGATGGCAAACTCCAGCAGTGCCGCACCCTGCACCTCCCTCAGCAGACTTACTGTGCGGGGTGTTCCACTTCTCTCGCTTTGCGAGAAGCCGGGCCTTTTGCGGAGATGCAGAATTCGGGAGCGAGCCATCTAGTTCTCCATCCTGCTCTGCGCTTGCGCCGACAAAACAATCTTCTGCAGGTTGAGGGAAGTGAAAGGCAGATAGAACTGAAATGGATATTGAAAGCTGACCACCGCTCCACATTGTGTGGGCTGGGTGGCGGCAGGATTCAGTTGCACACTTTGGCAGACATAGATGTTGGCAGTCGATGAACACGGGCCGGTAGACAGCGCGGGCGGCCACGGTGGCGACGGGCACGGGCTACAAGGTTGTCCGGTGGCACAATTTGGAAGAGTCTGCGGCAGTTGGATCTGGCTGGGGTCGAGATTGGACGCCTGCATTACCGCTGTGATCACGCCGTCCACGGTGGTAATGGCGCCTGGGGCATTTCCGCACGTGGCGCACGACGCGCGTGCTGCGGTGATCGCTCCCTGCTGCGCCGCCTGCTGGATGGTGGAGTAAATATTGAAGGCCCGTCCGAACCAAACGATGCCCAACAAAAGCATGAACACCAAAGGCAGCACGAGCGCGGCCTCGGCGATCTCCGCCCCGTCAGCGCTTCCGAATCTGTGTGCGATGGGTTTGATGTTCAGCAAGCTGCAAATTCCTCGCTTCGTGGGATGACAATTCATTGATCGAATTACAAATCACAAATCCACAAATCACAAATACCCCATCGCCTTTCCCATCGCGCAGAACAAAACCGCAATCGCCATGGCCACGCCGAACGGAATTTTTGTGGACTGTGGATCGTCGAGCGATACCTCAGACCCGGGCATCCGCAGGCTGAACAACGCCGCCAGCAAATGCGCGATGTTCAGGAGCGTCCGTTTCAGCCGCCCTTTCCAGATGACTACGGCCAGCGCCATGACTCCCGCCACCAGAATCGTGCCCATGAGCACGGAGAGCAGTTGCCGCGGGCCGAGACAAGCTCCCAAAGCTCCGGCCAGTTTCCAGTCTCCGGCGCCGAGGCTGCGGACCAGTACGAACGGCAGCAGCAGCCCGAGGCCCAGCGCCGTCCCCAGCAACGCGGCTCTCAGTCCCGGCCAGCGGTAGAGAATCGTGTTGACCGCGACACCCGCCGCCAGGCCCGACAGCGTGAGCCAGTTCGGAATCCGCCGGTAGCGCCAGTCGAGAAATCCCGCAACCATTGCCAGCAGCGTCGCGGGAATCCAGGGGGCGAAATTCCAAAGGCCGAAAATCCAGGGGCGCGATTGAATCATGATTGCCGCTGACAGACCGTCGCCTCCGCGGGTTTCGCTACCCTGTACTTTAGGGCTTTCGCAGCCCACACTCAAGAGAAAGTTCTCAGCTCTCAGTGGCACGCAATAGACAGGCTGGTTTCTGAGAACTGGGAACTGAGAACTGCTTTTCTTGCGCAAAACAAAAGGCCCGGTTGGCCGGGCCTTGAGTTGCAATCGAATTGAAATTTGCTAGCGTGTGACCGCAGGGGCCGAGTTTCTTTCCGCTACCACCTTTTTGGCATTGTCGGCCAGAGCGCGCGCTTGCGGCATCAGCTCCAGAGCTTTGATCACATCCGGATCGGTTTCGGCCCGTATCTTCATGCCTTCTTCCTGGCCGAAGGCATCCACGAAGAGTTCGCTCTTGATGTTGGAGCGCAGCCAATCGTTGCTCTCCATCATCTCGGCTTCGGTATAGGGGATCTTTTCCTCGTCGAGGAACTTGCGGAAGTCCTGGAGCAGCGCATCGTCCACTTCGAAGCTCTGCGTGATTTTGTGCGTGATCGCGTAGCGCTTGGCAAAATTAAACAAAGCGTAGTGCTGCAACAACGAGTCCTGAAACTTGTTGGACTTATACGGCGGCAGCTTTACGTCGGGAGTGATTCCACCCCCGCCATACACGGTGCGCCCACCATCGGTGAGCTTAACTTCGTGGTTGGCATTATTCTCTTCGCTCTCCCGGTTGTAATAGTAATCGTAGAGAGAGAGGTTGGAGTAATCGCGCTGGATCAGGCGTCCGCTGGGGGTGTAGTACTTGGCGGTGGTCAGCGCCAGGCCGGTATTTTCGGCGAGGGGGTATACGGTTTGCACCAGGCCCTTGCCGAAGGTTACTTCGCCTACGATCAGGCCGCGATCGTGATCCTGAATGGCTCCGGCTACAATTTCGGCGGCGGAGGCGGTGCCCCGATTGACCAGCACGACCAGCGGATAGTCTTTGCCACCGTTGCCGTGGGCTGCCACATACCGCTTTTCTGGGGATGACCGGCCGTGGTGCGAGACGATCAACTGTCCCTTCTTGAGGAACTTGTCGGCTACGCCTACGCCTTCACTTAACAGGCCTCCGGGATTCTGCCGCAGATCGAGAACCAGGCCCTTGAGATCGCCCATCTGATCGAGCGCTTCGGCTACTTCGTGCTCGGTAGTTTCCTGGAATCCGGAGACGTGCATGTAACCGATGCCGGGCTTGATCATGAAGTGCAGGTCGACGCTGTAGCGCGGAATCTCGTCGCGGACCACGGCAAATTCGAGAGGTTTGTCGGAGCCTTCGCGCAACATGGTGATGTGAACGGTGGTACCTTTCGGTCCCTTGAGCAGATCGGCGACATCGGAGGTGCTCATGTTGTCGGTGGGCTTGCCGTCGATGGCGGCGATAATGTCGCCGGGGCGGATGCCGGCGCGATAGGCCGGGGTGCCGACGAAGGGAGCGATGACGATGACCTTATTGTTGCGCGGGCCGACCGTCATGCCCACGCCGTAATACTTGCCGCGCTGCTCTTCGCGCAGCGCGGAATACGATTTCGGATCGAAAAAGTTGGAGTGAGGGTCGAGCTGGTGCAACATGCTGGGGATGGCGCCGTTATAAATGGCCTTGTCGGCATTCACCGGGTCGGCATAGTTCTCTTCGATGGTTTCATAGACCTCGGTGAACTGCTTCACGCTGTCGCGGACGTCGGAGTCGGTGCTGGGGGTGGTTGCGGGGCTGATTCTTTGCGCGAACAACATTCCCAGCAAGCCGAACGCAGCCAGGACAAAAACAATCACGAAGAGTGAACGTCGAGAACTACCGGCCATGTTTCGAGATCCTCGGGCAGGGACGTGGAGGGACCCAGCCACCCCATCTGACGCAGTATACCATGCAAAAGCGCCTATTTACTTGGATGCAGGAACCCGCTGGAGGTTACCGCGGAGCGACGGCTTTTGGGGCGTGGCGGGGCCAGCGTCTTCCAAGACTTCAAAGAAAATCCCTAGATCGGCTGCGGAAAAAGTCTAACCCCAGCCCCTAAAGGGGCTTCTGATTACGGGAGACTTACGAAATCGCTAAAGCGATGCCTTGATACGAAACCTTAGTTCTTATGTAGCCTGCCGGCTTGAGTTCTTACGTAGCCTGCCAGCTCGACACGACCCGTGGAACTCCAGCCTTGCCAAAGACGTTGATTATGGGGCGCTGGGCTACTCTTTTCCCGACACTGAAGTTCTTAGCCTGCGCTACATCTCGTGAGTAACATCGCAAACGTCAACCGACTTTAAGTCTTATCCAAAATTTTCATCGACTGTTCACATCAGATCAAAGTTCCATTCACATGCCTCTGCTCCGATGGACGGGGAAATATTTCCTCGCCGGAAGCCACCCGTTTTGGCGGTGATTGGGTAACGCCGGCGGAAACCGCATGAGCAGAAAGCTTTCGATCCTGAAAAACAGAGAGGAACAAAAATATGAAAACCATAGAATGGGCGAAGGCCAGTTGGTCTTCCCTGTTAGTGGCTGCGTTGATGATCCAGCCCGTCCCGACGCTGGCCGAAAACCCGAAGAGTGACGGGTTGGCGGACCAGAAGAAGGTTGTCGAAATCGCACCGATATCCAGCGCTGAAGTCGCCCGCTACACGCGTGGCTTGGAGAAATCGCCTGCTCTCAGCCATGCCGCGAAACTCGCTCTGCTGCAACACAACATCAAATACGTGTTCGTTCTCTTCCAGGAGAACCGGTCCTTTGACTTCCACTTCGGCACCTACCCCGGGGCTGTGGGCCTGTTCTCTCAGTCCGCCGGCAGTACGCCTGGCTTTGTGCAGCCGATCGTGTTGACGGACGGCTCGGTCGGCACAATCTCGCCGTTCCTGATGCCGCAGTCGATCAAGGACGTCAATGGCAACACGGTGAACCTCTATCCTGAGGACACGGACTCGGTGAATCACGGCCACACCGCCAGCGTCGCCAAGCTCGATCTGAACGGCAATAACGTCGCCCAGAACGATCGCTATGCCTTCACCGAGGAAGGCCTGTCTGGAACCCTGAGCTGCATTGGATCGACGTGCACTTACAGCGGACCGGCGCCGACCGAGCAGCAGGTGCAAAAGGGCGAACTGGTCGTCAGCCATGTGGACTGCAATACCGTTCCATTTCTGTGGAACTACGCGGATCGCTTCACGATTTTCGACAACTTCTTTGACACCGTGATCGGGCCTTCGACGCCCAACGCGCTGGCTATGTTCTCTGGCCAGTCGGGGGTGACGCAGTGGATCAAGTATCCGCAGTTGGGCCTCAATGTCAACAACACTGGCGCCGCGCTCCCTGTGGTCGGCGATCCGCAACCCTTCTGGGGATCCGCTCTAGACCCCACTCAGACTAATCGGCAGCCTACGGAAGGCGGAGGCGCTCCCAGCACCAACCCGGCTTCCAACCAGACGTATGCCAGTTTGGGGCTCTCTTTCATGGGAAACCAGATTCAAAGCATCACGGCCAATGACCTGAACCCCGCATTCGATCTCATTGACGTGCAACAAGACATCAAGAAGATCGCCGGCAGCGCGTACGGACCGGTGCCTTGGGGCTGGTACGAGGAAGGCTACGATCACGAGCCGACCGATCCTGTCGGCGTAACCACGAATCTCACCTACATCGCCCATCACGATGCCCCGCAATATTTCGGCTACGAGGCCAACAACCCGGTCGAAACTCAGGCGCACATGAAGGGCCTGGGCGACTTCTTCACCGCGCTTAACGCGACAGCCCTGCCCGGCACCGGAACCGGCGGAGTCTATTACGTTCGCGGCGGATATGGCAACCTCGATGGCCTGATTCCTCGCTCACCCAGCCCGGCGGTCGAGGCTGCTTTCGCCGGCAACGACGATCACCCAGGCTACTCCGACGCGCAGATCAGTGAAGCCCTTCTGGGCGACACGATCAACGCGATCGCCAACAGCCCGTACTGGCCGCAGAGCGCCATTATCATCACCTACGATGAAACCGATGGCCTCTACGATCACACCCAACCGGCGATTCGTTCCTGGGATCCCAACGGCGCCGCTCTCGATCAGGGTCCGCGCATTCCCACGATCGTAATCTCGCCCTACGGCGTGGTGCACGGAATCTCCCACGAAGCCACCGAACATAGCTCGATCATCAAATTCATTGACGAGCTCTTCAAGCTGACTCCGCTTGCCAATCTTCCGGACGAAGCGGCGATGCGCAAACTAGGCAAGAAGACTTACGGCCAGAAATACCTTGGGCCCTCCGACGCTGGCACTCCTGGCGTTGGCGACCTCTTCACCGCCTTTGACAATGGCCGCTTAACCGGTCAAGCGCCGCCGTTGCCAGCACAGTACGCGACAATTCCGCAGTCGGAATTCAGCCTGCCGCACTTCGGTGGGCAAGGTTGCCGCGTCCTGGGGATCGTTCCGACCGACGTTATCAAGGGCGGAGTGATCGATCCGGCCCCACAGGACGTCAATCCCCGTCCCAGCACCAATCCGGGCGAACCATACCTGGGCGGCTGGCCGACGAACTAGGGCAGCGATGGGGTGAGAAGTCATAGCGGTGTGGAGGGACGAGCGTCTCGCTCGTCCAGCCGGGCGGGGACGCCCGGTTCTCCACTTCCCAACTTTCTCCGGCGGCCGGATTTTCTTTTCGGCCGCCGGATTTTCACGCAGGGCAGTTGCTGATGTCTGGAAGGAACGAGACTCTTATGAGCAGAATTTGCGCGCTTCTATTTTCCATGGCATGGCTGATAATCGGAACCACCGCGACGGCCCACGCCGGGGCCACACTGGATCGAATCAAAGCGGCCGGTTTGCTCCCCTGCGGAATCAACATCGAAGAGCCGGAATATTCCACTCAAGACGCGCATGGGAATCACATGGTTCTCGACGTGGATATCTGTAAGGCAGTGGCCGTCGCAGTGCTCGGGCCCAATGCCAAATTTACCGTCAAGTCGTTCCGCGATGAGCAGGACGCACTGAAAGCCCTCAAGTCCGGCGAGATCGCGCTGCTCGCCACCGGATCTCCTGATCTACTGAATACGGCCAACACGGGCCTTGGATTTGCGCGGCCCATCTTCTATGACTACCAGGCCTTTTTCGTGAATAAGACCATGGGAATCGCTTCCCCGAAGGATCTTGCGGGCAAGAAAATCTGTTTCCTCGGGGGCACCGAGATCGAGACCCAGCTCACCAGTTACATGCAGCGCGAGAAGATCAAGTGGCTGCCCTTTCCGTTTCAGGAGGAAGGCGAGATGGAAGCGGCACTCGTCACCCGCAACTGCGCCGCCATCACCGCCGACGTTTCGCAACTGGGCTATGAGCGGCTCGGCTTTAAGGGCGTGGCCGGGAATTTTGAAATCCTGCCGGACGTCATCGCCAAAGATCCGTTGGCGCCGGCCTACACGTCTCGACGACCCGCAATGGGCCACCATTGTCAACTGGACGGTCGAAGCTTTGATCCAAGCCGAGGAAAGCGGAGTAACGCAGGCGAATCTTGCGGAGATGAAGAAGAGCGACGATGAAGCGATCCGGCGTCTCGTCGGCGTCCATCGCGGCTACGGCCAGTTGGTCGGACTCGACGACGCCTGGGCTGCCGGAGTCATCGAAGCCGTGGGCAACTATGGCGAGATGTTCGAGCGCGACCTGGGCTCGGGGTCGGTGATGAAGCTGGCCCGCGGCGCCAACAACCTGTGGACGCAAGGCGGGCTCATGTACGCGCTCCCCATGCGCTAAGGGCAGGGTGGTGCAGCTCCAACGCCTCCAAAGCAGCGCCTGAAGGCGCATTCATGACGCGATAACTTACGGTATGCCTAAAGGCATACCCTGATACAAATCGCACTTGCGCCACGGGCTGCTAAGCGCCCGTGGCTGAAGTTGGGCTGTGCACTCCGCGACCGCCCGCACGTCTCGAAAACCGCGAAACGAGGGGCACCCTTTATGGTTTCCGCTGGCTAGGGTTGCCGAGTCAAAGACTTTAAGTAGGCAACGACGGATTCGGCGTCGCTCGGGTCCATGCGAAACTGGGGCATCGGAGCGCGAAGACGATTCCCGTTGGTCCAGATGCCGGTGGTCAGCAGTTTGATCATGTCAGCGTCGCTGGCGGGCGGAGTGCCGCCGATCCTTGGCGCGTTGAGAGGCCAGTCCGATTCGGGCTTCGCCGGGAGCCAGGGGACGGGCGCGCCCTGCAACCATCGCGTGCGGTCGGGATTGCCGTTGCTGTCGCGCGGTGTGTGGCATTGTCCGCACATGGCCACGCCTTCCACCAGATATTTTCCGCGAACGACGTTCGAGGCGGCGCTGGCTGTTTTGCTCGGGCGCTGCGGGTCCTGGTTCTGTGCAAAAGCGAGCGTGACGCCACCCGCGACGAGGGCGAGAGCGAGGGCTGCGGAGACCGGGAAGAACGCAAGATGAAACACCCGACTCTTGCCATGGTGCCGGCTGGAGGGAGATGGTGGGAACATTGACTTGGGAAGCATTGATTTGAGAAGCATTGATTTTCGCCTGCTCAATGCTACACTTCGCGGCGCTACTTTGTATCGGGTGGATTTTATATGCATTCGTTGGCTGGTGCAGCTTTGGCCTTGCAAAATGGCTCACAATTAGTACAATTCGGGCGAATCCAGAGTTGGCAAAAAGATTCCCGTCTAGACGGGACGAGATCGGGACGGATCCGATCTGCCTGGTCTGAAGACACTGTGATGGAGCAGAAAAAGTTGTCGCGATCAATGAGGATAGGGTTCAGAATATTTCTGGAGGAACGGGTAATGAAATTGTATCGTATTGCATTTGCACTTATTGTGATCAGCGCAGCCCTCCTGACCGTAGGCTGTAGCTCAACCGAGAATAAGCCGAGCACGCCTGCACAGCCGGCAGCCGCCGCGCCGCCGCAGAAGAAGGAACCTGTGCTCTATACCGGGCAGGAAGCATTCGCTCTCATGATGAATCTGGCCCTGAAGTGGGCGCCAGATGCCGAGCCGGCTCGGGTGGAATCGGTGCTCACCCCGGAAACCACCGGTCAGGACGGGAAAGCGACCATCTGGCGAGGGTACTTTGTGTCGCCCAGCCGGCGGGCCACCAAGACCATCGTTTGCTCGGGCAGCCGTCAGCCGGATGCGCCGCCCTTCGGAGTTTCGCCCGAGGGGGCCGAAGGCGCCTACAACGCTGCATCCGCCAGTCTTGTTTTTTCACACTACCTGCTGAAAACCGATACGGATAAGGCCTTCGAGATGGCGCAGCAACACGGCGGCGAAGCCCTCGTGAAGAAGGATGCAAAGCAGCCCATCACCTATGTTCTGCTCAAGGACCCGAAGCAGAACGTGCCCGTCTGGTACGTCATTTATGGCGCGAGCGAAAAGGACCGGAAGGGCATCGGCGTGATTAACGCGACCACGGGCGCTTTCGTAAGGGCGGGCTAGTGGGAGCGGTGAGAAAATAAGAACTAGAACGCGACCGCGTGATGGGTACCGCTGTCGGTGCAAGCCTGCAGGTGGAGAGCCGGGCGTCCTCGCCCGGCTGGACCCTTCGACTTCGCTCAGGGCAAGCTCGCTAGACGCCAGCCCCTCCACCGTATGACTAATCCCGCGATGAACCTCAAGGATATCGGCGCGCTGCCGATGAGAGACAGTGAGCCGCAGGAAACCCGATAGGGTGCTGCGGGCACCGGGAGCGGCGCCACCCGAAGCACAGGCGGGGAATGGCCGTCCTTGAATGGGGGAAATGAGTCATGGAACCGGATCATTCAGGGAACAGAAGAGAACTGCGTTTTCTGATCGAAGCCGGCGCCGGCGTCGAGGTGTGCAAGACCGGCCAGACTCTCCGCGCCACTACGGCGAATATGAGTGGAGGCGGTGTGCTTCTGGACTTCGAAGAACCGGTTCAACTCGCGGTAGGCGATCGGGTGATCTGCGAATTCATGGTCTTGCACGATGCCGACAAACCGCTTCCGTATTGGGGTGTGGGAAACGTCGCCCGCGTAGAGAACTGCCGCGTCGCGATCGAGCTGAAGGGCGGCGGCTTTTCTCCGTTGAAATCCGAAACCGGCGGCGCAATGCCGTCCGTATTTGAGCCGGACCGGCGCTAGCCTGCCGTCCGCATCGACAAGTGGCCCGTGGTTTATTCCCCAGACTGTACAAAACTGACCATTATGCAGCGCTGAAACCAGACATACTCATAACCAAGCCAAACCCAAGCGAAAAGGCAAGAAATCCGAGCAATCGAGCATGGAATGGCCGATCTCGTGCGCGGAAGAGTATGCCGTGCGGCACGGCTGACGGAGGTTCTGTAATCATGGCTGCGAAACTAGCTACAGCGGACGAGCGCATTCTGGCTCGTATAGAAGAAGTTGTCGCCATCCGCGCCGGGAGCGTCATGGCCCGCAGCGCCAGCGACAAACCGCAGGTTGGCCACATGCAATTCGACTGCGGATACCTCTCACCCTACTTCATCACCGACCCCGAACTCATGGAAGTTGTCTTTGAGAACGCCTACGTTCTCATTCATGAAACGAAAATCAGTTACAAGAAGGATCTGCTCCCGCTCCTGGAGCTGATCGCAAAAACTGGGAAGCCGCTGCTCATCATAGCGGAGGATGTTGAGAGCGAGGCGCTGGCTACTCTGGTCGTGAAAAAGCTGCGTGGCCCGCTGCAAGTTGCTGCCGTCAGGGCACCCGGCTGCGGGGATCAGCGCAAGACTATGTTGCAGGACATCGCCCGCCTCACCGGGGGCAAGGCCATCGCCGAAGGCCGCGACATCCAGCTGAAAAACATACAGATTTCCAGCCTTGGTCAGGCCGAGAGGATCACTATCGACAAGAACCATACGGTGGTCGAAGGCAGGGCCAGGCACGAGTGGCTTTCCTTTGAACGCACGTTGCGCTTGCCCGAAGTGTGCAGCTCTTTGATCGGTTCGTCGATCAGTCCGACCGCATGAGTGCGAGCGCGGAGCGCTCAGGGCGCCGGCTGCTGCAAGCTGTATCGATCTGGCAAGGTGAAGCACAAGCGAGCGGCCGTGATTGCTCTCCCATCTACCAGCTTCACAGAACGTGGTAGACGAAATGAGCGAAGAGAATCACCAGCAGCAAACCGGCGATGCCACAAACCCAGAAGAGGAAGTGCTCGGTCAACTTTGGGGAATTGATCTCTTTCTTGTCCATGAAGGAAGCATACTCCCGAAGCCTCCTGGTGGAGAATCGGGCGTCCCCGTAAAACTGGACGGGCGAGACGTCCCCCTTTATGATTCGTCATACAGTGGAGGGACGGGCGTCTCGCCCGTCCAGCCGGGCGGGACGCCCGGCTCTCCACCAGCAGGGTTAGATCGACCGCGGTAATAGTCACACGGTCGCGGTACTAGTCGTGGAGAACAATGTTCAGAAGCGAGCTGTGGACTTGCAGCCCGCCATTGTAGTGAATAAATCCCAATTCTCTGAACCGGTTCATGAAGAAGCTGACTCGCGACCGGGTTGTGCCGATCATTTCCGCCAGCATCTCCTGACTGATCTTGGGAACCACCGTCTCGGGTTTGCCTTCCTTGCCAAAATGAGCGAGCAGCAAAAGAATCCGGGCCAGCCTCTTTTCGCTGGAATTGAAAAGCTGATCCACCAGATCTTCTTCGTAGCGGATGTTGCGCGACAACAAATAGGCCACGAACAGGTCGGATAATTCGTGTTCCCGATGCAGCACTTCCATCATGGCCAGCTTGTCGATTTGCAGAACCGCGCAATCCGTCATGGCGCTGGCAGAGTTCATGCGGAGCGTTTGGCCGGCAAGCGAACCTTCGCCGAAAAAGTTTCCGTCGCCTAATATGCCGATGGTCGCTTCCTTGCCGGCCTTCGAGACCACGGTGAGTTTTACCTTGCCCGTCTGGATATAAAACACCGAATCCGCGGCATCGCCTTGCGCAAAGATACCTTGTTTCCTGCGGAAAAGCACAGATTTCCTGCCTTCGCCTATGGTTGCGAGGAATGCATGGGGATCGAAGTCGCGCCTCTTCCTGGCCGCTACTCTTGGAATTGTGCCATTACGCTCGGTTCGGAATGTCGGGCGGATTGGGGGCTGGCGGGCGATTTTCCTTCCGCCTGGAGAAACGTTGGTTTGGCGAGCGGGGGACATAGGCAGCTCCTTCTGCCTGAATAACAACGATTTTACCACTTTTCTGGACAGTGTAAACATCCGAAAAACCAGCCCGCCACGCGCTGGATGGAGCCAAATCGGGGGAAGGGGAGATTGTCTCTAACAGCGCACGGCATGAGCCATTTTGCACAGTATTACTCGAGGAAGTGAGGGAATGTGGAGAAGTCATGTTTCTCGCGAGCAAGATCGGGTGGGCTGGAATCGCCTGCACCCTGCTGACGACAGCGATGCTGGCGCAAGGCTTCCCGCGAAGCCCGGCAGCATCTGACCCCAGCAAAAAAGGAATTGCAGTCTTCGTCGTCAAGGATGAGATCAGGAAGGTGCAGGAAACTCTGCGCACTAAGGGATACTACGAAGGCAAGGTCGATGGCGTGTTCGGTCTACGGACCCGTGCCAGTATTCGCGCGTATCAGAAGGCTGAGAATTTGCCCATCACCGGGCAGGTTGATCCCCGCACTGCTGCCGGACTCGCGGTCAGACCGGAATCGAAGTGGGGCAATTCCGAGAGCGCCGGGTGGGAGGTTGGGCACGGCAGCGACATAGTTGTCGGCGAGATGAATAGAGATAAACCTTCCGCCGGCATTCGGCGGGCTGAGGGTAGAGCCAGCAGGACTTCGCGGAAGGAAGTCTCGCGGGCTACTGCGATCGAAGACAACCGCAGAGGCGGCGCTGACAAACAACAAGCGGAGAACGAAGAACCCGACCAGTAGTTCAGTGCTCTTAATTTGACCACACCTTTGGACTGGCCTCGGCTTCATCGCGAAACGGGAAGGGTAGATTTCTTCACATCTTGCCGGGCAATACGAAGTGTGCACTATTGCACAGACCTTTTGAATTCCGATTTGCTAACGTCGGAATCGACCTGGTGCGCCAGCATGTTTGCGCGGAATTGTGTGCGACTCTACACCCAGCACGAAGCCAGAGATGCGGCGCGGAGGTCACAGAAACGAGGTCGTCTAATGAAAAAAGTGATGTTCGTACTTGCAATGTTGAGTCTCAGCACGTTGAGTTGGGCCGGGTCGGCGCTGGAAGATGCCACCGACCGGCTGAACAACGCCACCAGTGTGATGCACGAAATTATGGGGATGCCTGACAAGGGGATCCCGGAAGAAGTGCTAGAGCATGCAAAGTGCGTGGCGGTTATACCGCACATGGTCAAAGGCGGCTTTGTCTTCGGAGCTGAAGGAGGCAAAGGCGTAGCCACCTGCCGTACGGCGAATGGCTGGAGTGCGCCGGCATTCATCACGATTTCGGGTGGGAGCTGGGGGCTGCAGATCGGGGTAGAAGCTGTGGACGTGGTCATGATCTTTCAGAATGACAAAGCGATGCAAAGGCTGCTCTCCAGTAATTTCCAAGTAGGAGCGGACGCTTCCGCGGCAGCGGGTCCGGTTGGACGGCATGCCACGGCTGGTACAGATTGGAAGTTGGATACCGAGATCCTTACCTACTCCCGTGCCAAGGGTGCGTTCGCTGGACTCACGCTGACCGGCGCATCGCTCCGTCAAGACAATGACTCCCGGCACGCGATTTACGGAACTAAGGCCACAACTCGGGCCTTGCTGTTGGGGAAAGTGCCAGTTCCAGCCGTAGCCAAGCCGTTCGTTGCGGAGGTTCGCGGAGCAAAAGCCGAGGCCAAAGCCGACAAATAGCAGGGCCTCCGCACTCGACCTCTACGGTTTCAGTTTGCATATCGGCGGAAGCCTGATCCACCTGCTGCTGGTTGTGGGGTTGGTGGTTCTGGTGATTAACCTGCTGAGTGGACGACGAAGTGCGGTTTGAAGAAAGGCATTACGCGTCCCAGCACCAGGAGGCCACGGTGTAGCCTCCTGGCGGCGGGGCAACGCGCAAAGAACAATTGAGGGAACCCTTATCTTCGGCCTTTGCGCCGCGGGTCACTTGCCCACGTAGGTACGCGCGGAGCCGATGCCGGCGCATAGGTCCCAGCCGACTTTGCACTGCGGAGCGCCTTGGGTGATGTCGTAGAAATCCGCTGCGTACTCGGTTGGATTGGCTAACTCGTTGTACATCATGGTCAGCTCGGCCGCGGTCGACTTCTGTTTGCTGCCGGCAGCATTCACGATGCCGGCAAAAGTCGGCGAGGCCCAGCTCGTGCCTCCGACCGAATACCACGCGCCCTCGAGATAAATGACGCCGCAGCAGTAATCGGAAGCAACATCGGGATACCCACGCTGGGTGCCGACGATGCTCTCAATGCCGCTCTGATAGCTCGGGCGGGGCTCGTACGGACTGATGTTGCCGCCGCCTCCGCCGTAGACCTCGCTCACAAAGTCGCCGTTTTGGTTGCGGTTGAAATACGTGCCGCCGACTGAGACCACGTTGGGAGACGCGCCCGGATAGATGCTGACGCCTATGCCCGAATCACCCGAGGCGGCAAAGTAAACTACGTTCTTGTGTTTGAAGTATTTGTCGAAAGTGGTTTCTTCCGACACTTCGGAATCTCCAAAGCTCATGCTGATGACGCCGCCGCCATTTTCGGCCACGAGTTTCGCCCCAAGCTGGATGGCTGCCCAGGTCGGGTCGGTCGCGCACTGTTGGTTCTGGCACAACACTGACTCGACCAGGAAAAGCTTGGCCTTTGGTGCCATGGAATGGGCCCACTCGATGTCCAGTGCCTCCTCCACTTCCCAATCCGAGTAGACAGGAGGCTTCTTCTTGCCGGGCCAAGTGACCGTAAAGTCAGCGGCCGGTATGCCGTAGTAACTGGAGAAGGCTGCAAGGTCGCTGGCCGCGGTCGGGTAGTCGCCGGCATCGATGATGGCAATGGCTCCGACGCCGCCGGTCGGCACATTCGTGCTGGTAGCGATCGGGCAACCGGTTGGTCCGGTTACCAACTCGTAGACGCAGGCCAGGGATCCGGGCGTCTCATTGCCAGGAGGTGGCTGGGGTTGAGGCTGGTCCGAATCGACAAAGAAGTAATTTGTGTGATGGCGGCCTGGGCTGCGGAATGCTGGATTGCGGGTAGATAATCCTGTGTCCGTTGAAAACGGACTCGACTCGTGTTTGAGCGGAAGCCGGAGCAGAGGCCACACCGAGCAAGATCGCGACCCCGATGACGACAGCCAACCCGACGATCACTGACATTACAAAGGAACGTTTCATTCGCTGACTCCTTTATGCGTCGATAATCATGCCGGTTGTAGCGCGGAAATGCAAGCCCGAAACCGGGCGCGTGGCGCGGCTTATCGCAACTATTTGCACTTTGTAAGATGTTCCGTTCATGCTCGCTTGGGCGCGGTCGTTGCTTGATTGGCCGCGCTTGCACGGCGGAGTCGCGCCTGACGAAGAACGTCGGGGATTGACCCAGGCACTGACAGGCAAGCGGTGGAGGAATTTCGAGGCAAGGATACTTCAGAAGAAGCGGGTAACGCCTTCTTCCAGCACGACTACTTTGTCTTTCACGCCGGCCTTCAGCGCTTCGCGCTCCAGCAACTGAAGGGGTTCTTCGATGGGCTCGTGCGACAGGCGAAACGATCCGTAATGCATGGGGACCATCCAGCGGGACTTCAGATCGAGGAAGGCGCGAGTGGCATCGGCGGGGCTGGTGTGCACGTTGCGGAATTGCTCGGGATTGTAGGCGCCGATGGGCAGGAGCGCGAGTTCCGGCGACAGGCGCCGTCCGATTTCGCGGAAGCCCGCGAAATAGGCGGTGTCTCCGGCGTGGTACACGGAGTGTTTGCCGCTGCGCAGCACGTAGCCGCCGTAGCCGCGGTGCGAATCCTTGAGGACGCGCGCTCCCCAGTGCCGCGAGGGGACGTGGGTGATGTCGAGCGCGCCGTGGCGATAGGTGTTCCACCACTCGAGTTCGACAATTTCTTCGAAGCCGAGATCGGAAACCAGGTCGAATAAGTGATGGGGGACGACGAGCGTGGGCGCGGTCCCGGTCTGGCGGCGGGTTTGCCGCGCGATGGTGCGCAGCGACTGGCGATGCAGATGATCGAAGTGCGCGTGCGTTACGAGGACGAGGTCCATGGGAGGCAGGTCGCGCAGGTTCAATCCCGGTTGGCGCAGGCGCTTCAGAACGAACAGCCAGCGCGCGAAGTTGGGGTCGATGACGACGTTCTGTCCGCCAATTTGCAGAAAGAAGCTGGAGTGTCCGATGAAGGTGACGCCGAGTTCGCCGTTCGAAACCAGTTTGGCTTCGTGGGTCTTGCCGGTGCGAGGGGTGATCGCGGAATGCCGCACCAGGCGCGTGAACTGACTGGCTCGCTTGCGCAGAGCGGGGTTTTTCAATGAGGACTTTAACATGAATTCGACCACTATGAATCGAACACTATGATTTGACCTGTCCGCTGGAAACGCGGACTCTGGCCACAATTATCAGCTTTGTTGACTCCAGTCTCCAGCACCTATTAGATGCTGGCGGGGACAGGATCGGCGCAGGGGCGGACCGTTTCTTTGAAGAGAGTCTGTTGATTTTTCCTGGGTAAAGAATTGTGTTTTCTTTGGCCACCGCTTTGCTGCTCCTATTTATAATCCAAAGTGTGGACGAATTAGCTGTGGAGGAATCAACGCCGATGCGCGTCGCTTTTCTTGGCATGGGAATTATGGGACGGTCGATGGCCACGAATCTGGTCAAAGCCGGACACGAGGTCGCAATCTGGAATCGGAGTGGCGGCAAGGACGTGGAAGGCGCGCGCAGCGCGGGTTCTCCGGCGGATGCGGCGCAGGGCGCGGAAGTGGTGTGGATGTGCCTCTCCGACACGAAGGCGGTTGAGAGTGTGCTGTTTGGCCCGGGCGGAGTGGAGCCGGTGCTGGCCGCAGGCATGATTATTGCGGACTCGAGCACGATTTCGCCCTCCTCCACGCTACTCTTTGCGGAGCGGGTGAAGGCGCGTGGCGCGGACTATGTGGACGCGCCGATGACCGGCTCGAAGATCGCGGCGGAAGCGGGGAGCCTGATCTTTATGGTGGGAGGCGACGAGGCGGTGCTGGCTCGCCTGCAGCCGCTTTTTCAGGCGATGGGCAAGCAGGTCTTCCACATGGGCGAAACCAGCAAAGGACAGGCGACGAAGCTGGTCATGAATCTGCAGATTGCGCTCATCTTCGAAGGCTTCGCCGAAGCGCTCACGCTGGCCGCCAAGCTGGGCGTGGACGTGGAAAAACTGGTGCCGCTGATACAGGCTTCGATGGTGCGATCGGGAGTGGTGGACTACAAAGCTCCGTTCATTCTGAAGCGCGACTTTTCGCCCAATTTTCCGCTGCGGCTGATGCTGAAAGATATTCGGCTGGCGCTCGATGCCGCCAAGGAATCGCGGGTTCGGCTGCCTGGACTGGAAGCGGTGGAAGAGGTATACGACGTCGCCGCCGAAGAAGGGCAGCAGGATCTGGACTACGCCGCGACGCTCACGCTGCTGGAGAAGTGGGCGGGGGTGGAAGTGAAGGGCGCGTCAAAGTAGATAAAAGCGCTCTCCAGCGAACTCAGAGTTGCTGTGAGCGTGGGCAACTGCCGAGCTGCGCTCGGCCTGGACAGCCGAGGGCGGCTGTCCCTACGCCGGCGGACGGGGCGAAGCCCCGTCCCACACGAGCGCCATTCCTATTTCTTGGCGAATGAGCGGATGTAGTTCACCATGTTCCAGATGTCGTCATCCTTGCCGCGTTCGCCTTCGGCGGGCATTTCGCCCTTGCCCTTCCGGATCACATTGAAGAGCTCGCCGTCGGTGCGATTTTTCAGCGCGTCCGGATTAGTGAAGTCGGTGACGTTTTTCATGTCCGTCGCCATGTCACCCTTGCCATCGCCGTTTTGTCCATGGCACATCTCGCAATCGAAGCCATACCGCTTCTTGCCTTTGGCAAGCGACTCCGGGCTCGGCTTGACGGGATTTGCCTTGGCGGCAGCTTCAGGGGCAGCCTTAGCTTCGGGGGCGGACGCATTTGCGGGAGGCTGATCCTTCTGCTGTGCCCACAAAGCGAACACAAAAAAGAGCAACGCTAGAAGGACCAGAGCAGTTTTCTTGAAGACTTCCTGGTTCGACAATTTCTTTTTCAACAGACACCCTCCTCTGCGGAAGAACGGCTGAAAACATAACGATACTCCACGACAGGGCGAACGTGCACGAAAAGGTTGCGGGCCAGGCAGCGCCGGGGAATCACGCATGACAAACCCGTGACTCCCGGTTGCGTCGAGATCAGGTTGCTTGGTCGAACCCAGATTACGCGCGTAACCCCTTTAACCAGCGACGATTACCAAAATATTACAACGCCGTTCGCGCGCTCTTGATATGGTCTGGGCTGACCTCAGCCAGACGGCTGGGGCAGAGAAGAAGGCCGATGACCGAGACAATGACCGAGGCGATGAGCGAGACAATGACCGAGACAGTGATTGAGACAGCGACGGAAGCAAGCAGCCAGAACAGCGAAGGCGCCAGCTTTCGCAAAGACCGGGCGACCCGCGTGGGCATCAACTGGGGCACGGCGATCGCCATGGGCCTGTTTCATGTGGGCGCAATTGCGGCGCTATTTTTCTTCACCTGGCCGGCATTTTTCGTGGCCATTTTTTTGTGGTGGGTATCGGGCAGCCTGGGGATCGGGATGAGCTATCACCGGCTGCTGACGCATCGCGGCTACAAGACGCCGAAATGGGTGGAGTATTTCCTGACCTGGTGCGCGACGCTGGCGCTCGAAGGCGGGCCGATTTTCTGGGTGGCGACGCACCGCATTCATCACCAGTTTTCGGACGAGGTGGGCGATCCGCATTCGCCGATCGACGGCAAGTGGTGGTCGCACATGGGATGGATCCTGATGGGCAAGTCGATGCATCATGACACCACCACCCTGGGCCGCTACGTCCCCGACCTGACCAAAGATAAAGTCCACGTCTGGCTGACCAAGTATCACTACACCGGAAACATTATTCTGGGCGTCATTCTTTATGCCATCGGCGGACTGCCCTGGCTGCTGTGGGGAGTGTTCGCGCGCGTCGTGGTTGGACTGCATTCTACCTGGATGGTGAACTCGGTCACACACCTCTGGGGCTCGCGGCGCTTTGCGACCAAAGACCTCTCCACCAACAACTTTCTGGTGGCGATCCTTACCTTTGGCGAAGGCTGGCACAACAATCATCATGCGCACCCGGTTTCGGCGCGTCATGGCCTGACGTGGTATGAAGTTGACACGAACTGGTATTGCATCTGGGCGCTGAAAAAGCTGGGACTGGCGCGGCATGTGTATAAGGTCACGCTTGATAATTTGCCTCCCAAGCCGGCCCTGCTGCGCGATGTGAAGGCGGCTGAGGTGATGACGGCGGCCGCGGGCAACGACTAGAAAAGGCCGCAGGTCCCAGATCTCAGATCTCAGGTCTCAGGAAAGGCTCTCGAACCGGCCAGGATGGTCGGCGCCGGGAGCCTTTTTGGTGTAGTGGTTGCATCAACCATCTTGTCGCGGCTCCACTGCACGCCGAAAACGCCCCTTGCTCACTTCAAAGTTTGTGGCACGTCCTTTACAATCGTGGGTCGCAACCAGCGGGGCCGAAATCGTATGCCGAGGGCTGATTGCGATTGCTCGTCCGAACCAGACCGATGAACCTGGCGAGCCCCTTGGGCGGCTCAGCTCTTCAGGAAACGAGACGGAAACGAGGGTATATGAGCCAGACCACGAAGTGTGCGCGAAAAACCGTACTTTTGCAGATTATCATTACTACTATCTTGGTGATGGCGTCCACTACAATTACAGCCTTGGCCGCCAATAACGAATTCGGTCCAACCAATCCCTTTTATGCGGCGAGTCCCTTGCCGTTTCAGGCCCCGCCCTTCGACAAGATCAAGGATAGCGATTACCAGCCCGCTATTGAAGCGGGCATGGCGCAGCAGCGCGCGGAAATGCTGGCGATTGCCGATAATCCAGCCCCTCCGACCTTTGAGAACACGATGGTGGCGATGGAGAAATCCGGCCAGCTCTTCAACCGGGTGATGCAGGTCTTTGGCGGCGTCACCAGCGCCAACCTCAGTCCGGAGTTGCAAAAAGTTCAGGAAATTGAAGCGCCCAAGCTGGCCGCGCATCAGGACGCGATTTTCCTCGACAGCAAGCTGTTCCAGCGGGTTGACGCCATTTACAAACAGCGCGACTCCCTGGGCCTGGACGCCGAAGCCTTGCGTCTGGTGAAGTTCTACTACGATCAGTTTCTGCACGCCGGCGCCAAACTCTCCGACGCCGACAAAGTCGAACTCAAGAAGTTGAACGAAGAAGAATCCACGCTCTCGAACGCGTTCAATACCAAGCTGCTGGCCGCAACCAAAGACGGGGCTTTCATCACCACGGACAAGAACGCGCTGGCGGGTTTGAGCCAGAAGGGCCTGGACGGCGCCGCGCAAGCGGCCAAAGAACGCAAGGTCGATGGATACGTCATCCCCTTGCAGAACACCACGCAGCAGCCCGATCTGGTTTCGCTGAGCCAACGTTCCACGCGCCAGACTATTTTTGAAAACTCCTGGAATCGCGCCGAACGCGGCGGCGCCAACGATACGCGCGACACGATTGCCCGGCTGGCGCAGTTGCGCGCCCAGAAGGCAAAGCTGCTCGGCTTCTCCAACTATGCGGCTTGGAGGCTGGAAGACCAGATGGCGAAAAATCCGGAGGCGGCGCTGAAGTTCATGGATGCGCTCGTGCCCGGATCGACCGCCAAGGCCGAGGCCGAGGCCAAAGATATTCAGGCCGTCATCGACGCCCAAAAAGGCGGCTTCCAGCTCCAACCCTGGGATTGGAACTTCTATGCCGAGCAGGTTCGCAAAGCCCGGTACGACCTCGACGAAGAGGCAATCAAACCCTACTTTGAGCTGAACAATGTTCTGCAGAACGGTGTGTTTTATGCGGCTAATCGGCTCTACGGGATCACTTTTAAAGAGCGCACCGATATTCCCGTCTACCATCCGGACGTACGCGTATTTGATGTTTTCGATGCCGACGGCAAACCGCTCGCGCTTTGGTACTGCGACTACTTCAAGCGCGACAACAAGAACGGCGGCGCCTGGATGGACGTTTTTGTGAACCAATCGAAATTACTCGGCCTCATGCCGGTGGTGTTCAACGTCGCCAATTTCAGCAAGCCCGCGCCCGGCCAGCCGGCGCTCATCAGCTTCAACGATGTAACCACCATGTTCCACGAGTTCGGGCACGCCTTGCACGGCATGTTCGCCAGCACCGTGTATCCTTCTCTTTCCGGCGCGCAGGTGGCGCGCGACTTCGTCGAGTTCCCATCGCAGTTCAACGAACATTGGGCGCTCTATCCGGCCGTTTTCGATCACTATGCCAAGCACTACCAGACGGGCGCGCCCATGCCGGCCGAACTGGTCGCCAAGATCAAGAAGTCGGAGAAATTCAACGGCGGCTATGCGCTCACCGAGGTGGTCGCGGCCGCCCAGCTCGATATGCAGTGGCATACGCTGTCGGCCAGCGCGCCGCTTCAAAACCCTGACCAATTTGAAGTCGAAGCGCTCCAGAAGAAGCATCTTCTATCGAGCGCTGTGCCGTCCCGCTATCGCTCCAGCTATTTTGCGCACATTTGGCAGGGCGGCTACGCGGCCGGCTACTACGCTTATCTGTGGAGCGAGATGCTCGACGACGCTGCCTACCAGTGGTTCGAAGATCACGGCGGCATGACGCGCGCCAATGGCGACCGCTTCCGCCAGATGGTCCTCTCCCGCGGTAACACCGAAGAACTCGGCAAAATGTACGCCGCGTGGCTAGGCGGAGAGCCCACCATAGAGCCCATGCTCAAGTACCGAGGTCTGCTCCCGGAGGAAAGCTCAAAGTAAACCGCCCCGTTCCCAAGGGATTCCTGGCTGCCGGAATCCCGCGCGCGGGTCGGATGCAGGTTTGGTTGACTTGACGATGGGCCGTGCCAGCCTGGTAGCTGTAATATCCCGATAGCACTCAGTGGACAGTCGGGTAATCTGGATAGGGTTGTTGTTGCAAAACCGCGATTTCACTCACTGACCCTGAAAATGGCGAACAGACGGCGCAAGCTTCTGCTAACGCCTGATAGCGTCAGTGATGAATAGCAAGACTAATCCCCTACCGCCCCCCCCGTTCTCACACGCGGGGGGGGCGGCGGGCCGTCGTCTGAGTTCTGTTGCGTGGCTAATACGTAAGCGTCGCGCTCTTGGCCGTTGTTGTTACCCCATAATTGCACCATGGATCTGTGACGCCCTGCTGAACCCAATACATGGGAGTCCAGCCCGGATTCTTGATTGTTTTGTAGTTGTAGTCGAATAAAGCGACCTTGCTGAATTTTATGGAGCCATCCGGCGGAAAGTCGCTGCACTGCGAAATGCTGTAGACCTCCAGCACGCCGGATTGCGCCCAGTTGAACGTCTGTCCTTCGCTGGGAGTTTTTTTCAAGACTGTTTGCTTCCCGGTAGTCACGTCCTTGGTTGTGATATTCCATGTCGAACAGGACTGGGTTCCGGCCTTGCATGTGCCCTTGATTATGCCTTGGATTACGTCGCCGGTATTAACGGTTACAGGCGTACTGTAGTTTGCCGTGCCGCTCGGGCAGCAGTTCCAACTGGCAATATTCCACGGCCCCACCCCGGACTGTCCATCATTCCACCCCAACACGGGCTGGATAATGAGCTCAACATCGTTTATATCCATAAAGCCGGGGAAGAAGAACAAGGTCTGACCATCATTCGTCGCCGGCGTCATCGGAACGGTCCAGGTGGCCGTAATTTTGCCGTAGGAACTACTACTCGTGGAAACCTGGCCGGCTTCAATCCAGTCCCAACTTATATAGAGAGGCCCGGGATCTGCCGAACCTTTAACTACAGGCTCTCCCCTTGACGTATAGCGCGGAAAATTACAAAACGGAATGTTTGCCTCCTCCGTTCCATTCTCAAATCGGATGCGGCCATCAGCCAGTACGGTTTCTCCTTCCTTGATTTCCCGGACACACGAGGGATGAAAGTAGCCGAACGGCGTAATCACATAGTCGGACGGCACGCTGGCTGGGCGATTCGATCCCGCCGCCATCTGCCCATACGACATCCCCATCGACATCGTCAGAAACAACACAGTGCAAAAAATCCATTTTCCCGAATTCATCCTTGGCTCCTATTCTTGCGATTTGAACAATCAAAAAAAGCGACCTTCACTCTCGCCCTCAAGTGACCGCGTCCATTCGCTCTGCGAGAGGAAACGTTCCCACATGAGAAGTTATGGCGCGCTCGCTTCAGGAGGCGTATCCGGGGGGGGGACTGCTCCTTGGAGAGGTGAAAGAATTCTCCGGTCGAAATTGTACTGCGTTTCAACGGTGGCGGCGAGGATAAAAAGCGCGGTCGGCCTTGTCGTCTCTACACAGCCTTAGTAGGCGAGGGGAGGTCTTAGGTGTAATCGCGAATGACGTGTGAACGAACTTGCACACGTCTGAGGGATTCTCTGACGTTATATCGCGATTCCGCTCACAACTTTAGACCTACTACCTGACACCTGACACCCGCCCGGCTACAATCTTCCTGTGCGCATCATCAGCCGGCAGAAGGCGATTTATTTTTTCAGCACGCTGGGCGTTTGCCTGATTGCAGCGGCGGTCGTACTGAACGTCAGTTGGATCATCCTGTACTGGCGCGAAGGTCTGAAGCTTTTTTTCGGCGCCATACTTTTTCTCGTCATCATTGTGGGGCTGGTCCTCAATACGATTTTTCTGGTCCGGGAAATTCGCCGCAACGAGCAGCACGACAGCTTCATCAACGCGGTCACCCATGAATTGAAGACGCCGATCGCGTCCATCCGGCTGTACCTTCAAACTTTGCAGAGACGCGAGGTGGGAGAAGCGCAGCGGCGGCAGTTCTACGAGTTGATGCTGCTCGATACCGAGCGCCTGCTGCACACCGTGGAACAGGTGCTGAAAGCGGGCGAGGCGGCGCAGAAGAAAAGCCCGCCGCCGCGCTTGCCGGTGGAATTCAACGCGCTGGTGCGCGAGTGCATGGAATTGGCGCGAGTGCGGCATCATTTGCAGGCGGCCGATCTCGAATATCGCGAGTCTTTGTCTTTGTCTTCATCTTCATCTCTGCAGAACGGCGGCGGAGCCTGCGTGCTGGGCGATGCGGAGGAGTTGCGCACGGCGGTTTCGAATCTGCTGGACAATGCGGTGAAATATTCGCCGGATGGTGTGCATATTTCGGTGGAGTTGGATGCTACGGATGAGAAGCGGTTGGCGCTGCGGGTGCGCGATCGGGGCGTGGGGATTCCGGAGCATGAATTAAAACGCATCTTCAGGCGGTTTTACCGGGTGACGCAGCGCTCGCTCTCGCAGGCGAAGGGCACTGGCCTCGGATTGTTCATTGTGCGGTCGATCGCTCGCAAACACGGCGGGCGGGTATTCGCGCAGAGCGAAGGAGCAGGGAAGGGAACGACCGTGACTCTGGAATTGCCTCGAAAAGTGAGAGTGGCATGAGCCGGGTGCTGGTGGTGGAGGATGAAGCGCACCTGGCGCAGGGCTTGCGCTTTAATCTGCAAGCCGAAGGACACGTCGTGGAAGTTGCGGGGGACGGCGAGACGGCGCTGGAGAGGCTGGTCGAAAAAAGAGAACGCTTCGACGCGGTGGTACTTGACGTGATGCTGCCGGGCAAGAGCGGCTTTGATGTCGCGGCGTTGCTGCGCGAGAAGAAGAATTATGTGCCGATTCTCATGCTGACCGCGCGCGGGCGTCCGGAAGATGTGCTGCAGGGATTCGCGGCGGGGGCGGACGATTACCTGGCGAAGCCGTTTGAGCTGGCGATTCTGATCGCGCGTCTGGAGAGCTTGCTGCGGCGCAGTGTGTGGATGAAAGACGGCGGCGCGGCGGGCGCTGGTGACGACGGCGGTGACAGGACCCGTCGGGCGCGGTTGGACGAGCGGGAGCGTAGCGGCGATACGTTCAGTTTTGGCGACAAGTCGATTGATTTCGGCGAACTGGAATTGCGCTCGCTGGGAAATACAATCCATCTGACCGTGATGGAGGCGGAGTTTCTGCGGTATCTGGTGTTGAGCGAAGGCCGGGTGGTTTCGCGCAAGGCGATTTTGGAAGACGTGTGGGGATTGCACGAAGACACGGATACGCGCGCCATCGACAATTTTGTAGTGCGGCTGCGGCGGTACATTGAAGAGGATCCATCGAGCCCGAAACATTTGCAGACGGTGCGGGGAGTGGGGTATCGCTTTGTGGCCGAGCCGGAGTAGGCACATGCCAGTTGCCGGCCGTTCGTCGTGGGCAAGGCCTTCCGTCGTTCGCGGTTCGTCGTTCGCGAAATCGCGTGAGCCCTTGCCGAAGCTTCCTCGGAACTTCAGAGGCCGGCGAGTATGCGGACTGGCATAAAATAGAGGGCTTTCAAAACGACGCACCTCCCTCCTTTGTTCTCATAATCCGCAGATCGCTGCGCGAGTGCAGCCGCGCTATACCTGCTTGCGGGCTTTGGTTGCCGTCTTGCGCGCGGCGCGTGGCTTTTTTCGAGCCGCGGCGGCAGTTTTTCCCGCTTTGCCTGCGGCTTTAACCGGAGATGGCAATTCCAGCTGAGACTGTTTCGCAGTGCGATGGTGGCCATGGTGCAGCGGCAGGATGCGCGCAGCTTCTTCTTTCATCCGTAGTTGATCGTCTCCAAGTTTTCTGCGCTCGTCCTCAAGGTATGCCGGAATCGTCTTAGTTGTCATGGCCGAAGTGTGGCAGAACTATCCCCGTCCAAACTGTTCAATTTTAGCCATGACGCAAAGTTTCAAGGTTTCAAAGCTTCAGAGTTTCAAGGTTCGAAGCCTGTCTCAAGGTGTTTCAGAGCTTGAATCTTGCAACTCTGGAATCCAACTCCATTGGCCGCTGCGCTTCTTAAAGCAATCTAAGGAAATGAGCAATTTTGAACAGTCACCCGCTCATCGGGAGACTAACGTGTAGGTCTACTTACCACAGCATACCCTGAGGCGGACAGCCATTTGGGGCAGGCGTGGGTTGGTGTCGTCTGGCTTTGGCGACGTTCAACCCTCAAGCCTGCCTCAGCTTTTCGGTGCTCCGGTGAACCGACGCACCCGCGGAGTCACCGAACCGGCGAGTTGTCGAGACGGGGCAAAATATCAGCCAACACAGCGGAAGGAGCGAATCAAAATGGACATCCTCAGATATCGGCACGTTTTCACGATTTTGCTGCTGGCGGCGCTGGCGGGCTGCACCCAGCAACAAAACACGCGGGAACTGAAGGAGAAAACCGCGCAAGCAACGGCGGAGGTGAAGCACGATGCCCAGGCTGTGGCGGCGGGCATACGCGAGGGCTGGAGCCGCGACCAGCCACTCGATTTGAACACTGCCACAAAAGAGCAGTTGCTGAGCCTGCCGGGCGTGACGGCGGCGGAAGCAGGCCGCGTGATTGCGGGGCGTCCCTATAACGAACCGGGCGATGTGGTGACTCGGCACATCATGCCGAAGGCCGAGTACAACAAAATTGCAGACCGCGTCACCGCCAAGAAGTGATCGCCAGGAAGTGACGTTCAAGCCATAGCGCGAACCAACAGCGGGCTCCTGCCTCAGTTGTTGAATCCGGGCAGATCTACGCGTTTCGCAATGTGATCCTTAATCCAGTGGCTGTCCCACCATTCCTTCGGGTCAATCTGGACGCCATCGAGTTGCATGGCGAAGTGAATATGGTCGCCTCCGGCCAGTCCGGTCTGGCCGCTCGTGCCCATGACTTGGCCTCGTTTTACCATGTCGCCTTCGTGCACATTAATCTGGTTGAGGTGGCCGTAGATCGTCTGCAGCCCATAACCATGGTCGACCACGATGCAATTGCCGTAGATGCCCAGCGGCGCCGCATATACGACCCGTCCATCATTGGATGCCTCCACGCCCACATGCTGCGTAACCGCGAGATCATAGCCAAGGTGCACCTGCTGATCGATCTTGTTCCCTTTGTATATATAGTTCCGCGTGTCCGCGAAGCTCGATTCCGCCTGGGAATGAGACTGCCGTATGAAAGGCTGCGACCATAAGAACCGGTCCGCGGTCTTGAAGCGCAGATCCGAAAGCACCTTGTTGTTGGCACGCCGCATTTCGCTATTGATCTTCACAAAACGCGCCACGGGATCGCCCGAGCCATTCGGGTCAAGCTCGTTAATTACCTTCTGCATGAACTGGTCGCTCACCTGCAAGTCGTGTACGGTGTATTTCGGCTGCTCCTTCTTAGGAAACTGGAACACGATCGGGCTGGTCACGTCGTTCCCCGCACCATTGGAGGCGTAGACCAGCGGAACTGTGTTTGACGGCATATTCCAGGCAAAAGCAAAGAGCGAAAAGAAGCCAGGTTTACCGCCGGGCATAGGCCATGCCCGAAAGGTCTGATTGCCGACGCGCACTCCCGCTTCCGTCCAACTACCGGAGACATTGAAGGTCGCCAGATCAGCCATGCCCAGGTACAGGTAATGCTGGTCGGAATCGACGCTGACGGTTGGCGGCCGCGTCACCACCGTCACCTCGCGCTCCCAGTGTGCTGTCTTCCGCAGCAGATCGTTCGAGGTAGCTTCAACGATCAATTTTGCCTTGCCATCCTTGAGTTGCGGCGTTGCCTTGACGCCGGCCGTAAAGTTCCAGGTGCCGTCGGTCACGCGCGAAGGTTGCGCGGCTTCCCAGACGGGATAGCGGGCGCCGTTCTGTTCGACAAACGCCGCGAGGCTACGAACCCCACGCGGATCGCGTACGTGGACGGTAATGGGAGTGGCTTGGCCGAGGGTGGCGACTGGCAATGGCAAGTCCACAACGGGTGTCGCTGATCGTGCCAATAGAAGCGCAATCGCCAACAAGACTGCGACAGCAATAACGAGAACAAAGATTTTTCGCACCACTCATTGTAGCTCCGAACAAACGTAGCTCCCAATGAACGTAACTCCCAATGAACGATTCGAAGACCGGTGTTCGAGCCGCAGCGAGACCGGCGTTGGCGCGTGTTCAGCGGTGCGCGTTCAGCTTGTCGAGTGCGCGCTTCAACTCTTCAAGTTTCTGTCCAGCCTCGCCGAGCTTGCCTTCCGCCGTCAGGCGCTGGTAGTCGGCAAGGTCTCTGCCGGCTTCCGCGATGAGCGCGTTGAGTTCCGCGGCCGGCTGGGGCGACGCGCCTCGCGCCGCCTCGGCGGGAGCTGCCGCGGCGGCCGTCGATGGGGCGCTCGTGGATGTGGCGCTCAGCGACGAGGCCCCTCCGCCAAACAATGCCGCCATCGCCGACTCGAAGGTAGGTCCGTACGCCAGCTTGTCTTGCAGCGCGAGCACAACCAGGCGCAACTCCGGCATCGGACTGCGCTCCGCCTGCAGGTAAATCGGCTCCGCGTACAACAGCGCGCGTCCGGTCGGAATCACCAGCAGCGCCCCGCGCCGCACATGCGAGCCTTGCTGATTCCATAGCGTCAATTGTCCGGAGAGCTGCGCGTTCTGATCGATTCGCGCCTCGATTTGCAGCGGTCCGTCGACCAGCTTCGTTTTAGGAAAGTTGTAGACTACCGACGTGCCGTAATGTGCGCCGTCGCTGCGCCCGGCAATCCAGCCAATCAGATTATTCCGGTTGGCCGGCGTGAAGGGCAGAATCTCCACGAACTCCTCGCCCGTTTCGCCCGGCAGTTTCATCAGCACGAAGTTCGGCTGCATCGCCTGGGTTACTTGCTGACCTCCCTCGCTCATGCCCACTTCGGTGGCGACCGTCCACAAATCCTCACGGTTGTAGAACGCTTCCGGATCGGTCATGTGATAAAGGCCGTAAACCTCCGCCTGCAATTTGAGCAGCAACTCGGGGTAGCGCACGTGTTTGCGCAGTCCGGCCGGCATCAGGGCCGCATCCTTGAACAGTCCCGGAAAGATGCGGCGGTAGGCTGCGATGATCGGATCCTCCGTATCGAACACGTAAAACGTGGTTGTGCCATCGTAGGCGTCGATCACCACCTTGACGCTGTTCCGCATGTAGTTAATGGAATTGTTGTCGAGCTGGTAATGGCTCGAGTACGGATAGCTGTCGGAAAGCGTGAACGCATCCATAATCCACGACAGCCGGCCATCGTCGCCGAGCACGATGTACGGATCTGGATCGTAAGTAAGGAATGGCGCCAATGTCGATACGCGATCGCGCAGGTTGCGCCGCATCAGCAGTCGGCTTTCCTTGGTCACGTCATCGCTGAACGGCAGCTTGGCGAGGTCGTCGCGGTCGAGCGCGATAGCGATGCGGCGCAGGAAACCGCCGAGCACGATGCCGCCGTTGCCTTCGTACGACGTGAGGCTGTTGCTCTCGCCTTGCGGGTAGTTGAATTCCTTCTGCCGCGTCTTCACGTAGACGTCGGTATTGGTCATCTCGCCGAAATAAATCTCCGGGCGCGTCACGTTCAGACCGCGCACCGTGCTCTGGACCGGCATGTTGCTCAGCATCAGCGTGGGCAGCCCTTCCGGCGTAAATCCATTGACCGGGTTCATGGTGATGCCGTAGCCGTGCGTGTAGATCAGCTTGTCGTTGATCCAGTTGCGGCTGCTCTCCGGGAGCTTGTCGACGTTCAGTTCGCGCGCGGCCAGCATCACCTCGCGAGTCGTGCCGTCAATGTCATATCGATCGATATCGATGTCGGGAAAGTCGTAGTAGGTGCGGATTTCCTGAATCTGGCGCAGCGTGTCCTGGAGGGCGCGCCAGTCCCACAGCCGGATGTTCTGAAGCGTAGCCTGATTGTTCGCGGGTTCGGCCGCGTCGACGGTCGTCTCAGCGGGAAACTCGCGCTGCGAGATTCGGTTCAATCCGTAGGCCTGCCGCGTCAACTCGATGTTGTAGACAATGTAGGGCTTCTCGCGAACCAGTTCGTTCGGTTTGACGATAAAGCTGCTGACGTACCAGGCGACTCCTTGAACCGCGATATAACAGACTGCGGCGGGAAGGATCGCCGCGACCAGCCAGCGCCCGCGTGGCACGCGCACGGCGTTGACGGCTGCGATCGCTGCGCCGAGAACGAGCGCTGCGCAGACGATGAGCATCCCGGTGAGCGTGATGTGCGCGTCCGTGTAGGTCACGCCCCCGAAAATCGTGTGATCGTCGAGCAATAACTCAGAACCGGCCGATATACACGCGCATCGCGACGACCAACAACAGGAACGCAAACGCGATGGAGAACCCGCGCCAAGGTAATAAGACCGAGCGGCTGAGACGCCCGGCGATCGCCCGGCTTCCGCCCGTGATGAGGACGAAGATAACGGCGAGGAAACAGGTAATCACGGCTAGCGTAAGCAGCCAGCCGGCGATGAGCTGCCAGGCGGGCAGGGCGAACAGAAAAAAGTTCAGCGGCTTGCCAAAAATCGGATCAAAGACGCCGCGCCACTCGTGGTGCGGGGCGCATACCAAAAGAGCGCGAACGTCGGCCACTCCCCCATCATGCCGGCGCCGGTGGCAGCGGCAATGACGAGCGAAATGCCGAGTGCGATCAGGCGTAGGACCGGCTCAACCGGCAGCTTCAACGGCTGTCCGCCAATGAAAATCGTGTGACCGTCCGGCAAGTCGGGGAGATGCGCCCGCTTCAGCGCCAGGAACGATCCATACAGAATGAGAAATGTGGCCGCCGTAAAAGCCGCGAAGATTCCCCATTGCAGGCTCAGGGTTTTCCAGAATACGTCCCCGTAGCCGAGCGACCCGAACCAGAGCGCGTCCACGTAATAGGACAACGCGGTCCGGCCACCAAAGAAGATGCCGGCAAGGACGGCGAGAATGAGAAGGAAACTGCGGCGGCGGCTACGCGGTGGATGCGGCGGCGGCCAGTCAATCGACTCGGGCATTGCTCTACTCCGTTCCTACCAGCATTTCGGTTATCAGAGTTTCAGGAAAGCGTATTGTACAGCGCCTGAAGAAGAGTAACTACGTTGCGGCTCGTGAGCACTCTGATTGCAATTGGTGTCGAAAGTCAAACTGTCCTATCTGGCGGACTGCTGCCCATCGCGGTTGTTCCGTCCACACGAGGTCATCGCCCGACCCCATGTTCCCGCCAACCATGTCACTGTGCGCCGGATCACAGCCGGGAGGCTGCCCCAGGTTGCAAAATGGCGGGGACGGAGGGCAATACTATGCACGGTAACGAAAAGGTGATCGAGCAATTGAACCTGGCTCTAAGCTCGGAATTGACAGCGAGTGTGCAGTACATGACGCATTCGGAGATGTGCCAGAACTGGGGCTATAAGCGGCTTGGCGACCTCACCAAGGTCCGCGCCATCGAGGAGATGCGGCACGCCGAAGGACTCATTGAGCGCATCATCTTCCTGGACAGCCTACCCACGGTCGATGTCGGATTGAAGCCTCAACTCGGCAGCAACGTGAAGGAGCAAATGGAGATTAATCTTAAAGACGAGCTCGATGCGGTGCGCCAGTACAACGCCGCCGTTAAGATTTGCGTCGCGGCCAGCGACGACGGCTCCAAGGCTCTATTCGAGCGCATGCTTAAGGACGAAGAACGGCACGCGGACTTCCTGGAGGCTCAGCTTCATTCCATCAAGGAAATGGGCATTGCCAACTACCTCGCCCAGCAGTTGCATGGGTGACAAATAAGACGTTGAGAGGCTCCGCAACAAGTACGGGGCTGACGACATCACTCGAAATTCGCTGCGGCGGTTTGGGTTCAACCGGCCTGAGCTGGAGTGTCCGTATAGCCTGGAGGTGCCCGGCACGTGGCACGCAGGAGCTATTCACGAAGTTCGGGACGGAGCCTAGCTTGGAATTGAGCAGTTTTCGGGGGAGGGCTGTTCTGAGAACGCCCCAGACTCTAACCGGAGTCTGGGGCGTTTTCGTTTTTCCCCAAAAGTCCGAGCCGGGATGGCCAAATGAAATCGCCGCGCGCCAACGCGGTTCCCAGTTCGCTACTCGTAGCGCAGGCTTTCGACGGGATCGAGTTGGGCGGCGCGGATGGCGGGGAGCGTGCCAAAGATGATGCCGACCAGCGAACAGACGACGATGGCGATGATGGCCGAGAGACCGGAAATGGGGATGCGATAGGCGGTGAGGAAGCGGACGGAAAACGGGATGGCGAGTCCGATGACGATGCCGAGGACGCCGCCGCTGAGGGAGATCAGGATGGCCTCGGAGAGGAACTGCAGGCGAATCTCGCGTTTGGTGGCGCCGACCGCTTTGCGGATGCCGATCTCGCGAATGCGGGCGCTGACCGTGGCCAGCATGATGTTCATAATGCCGATGCCACTGACCAGTAACACCACTGCCGCAATCAGCGACAGCACCGTCGTCAGAATGTTCGCCGTCTTGCTGGCCAGGTTCACCAGCGGCGTCAGGTTCTCCACGTTGTAGACCGACTCCGGCCGGTGCCGCGCCTGCAGCACCCGCTTGATTTGTGCCGTCGCTGCCGGCACTTCATCCGGGCTCGCCACGGTGAAGTAAATCTGCCGCACCGCATTGGATGGCAGGAAAAACCGGCTCACCGAATACGGGATCGCCATCGTGTTGTCCTCCACTTCGGATTGCCCAAACGTCTCTACCCGCTCCTTAAACACTCCGATCACCGTAAAGGGCAAACCGTTCAGCTTGATCACCTGGCCCACCGCGCCGTCTGGCGTCCCGAACAGCTTCACCGCCAGCTTCTCGGTGATCACGCCGACCTTGTTGCGCCCCTGCGAGTCCTCCGCGTCAAAGAACCGGCCTGCCAGCAGCACCAGGTTCCGCACCTGGCGGTACTCCGGGAACACCCCAAGAACCAAAATGTCCTGCTCTTTGCCGTTGCCCACGCTGATGCGGTCGTTGAGCGACGTAAACGGCGACGCGGCCACCACCGACGGCACCTGCTCCCGCACCGCCGTCAGGTCATCCACGGTCAATTCATCGAGCGCCACCGCCGTGATGCGCTGCCCTCCGCCGGCGTAGCTGGCATAAATCAGGTTGGCGCCAATGCCCTGGATCTGGTCCAGGATGTATTGTTTCCCCGTCATCCCAATCGTGACCACCAGAACCAGCGAGGCCGTCCCAATCATCATGCCCAGCGCGGTCAGCAGAAACCGCACCTTGTTGCTGAGGTAGGTGTCGTAGGCGAAGCGCAGACTCTCGCTAATCACCAGCTCGGGCTTGCGCGGCCCGTTGTTGCGGCGATCGTCGTTCTGGCGATCATTGTCCAGCGCCGAGTTGGTTACATCCACATGCTTGGTGTCCAGAAGGTTCACTCTCCAGAATTGTCTACTACGATGCTATCAGTCCGTGCCCGATGCCATCCGTCACGAAATACGCCGCCAGTACCACAATCAGCGGATCCACTGGCCTGAAGTAGTACGTCTCCGGGTGCGAAAAATAATAAGCCAGCGGAAAGAACACAAACACGATGGCGAATCGCGCCGCGAGCCCCGCATTCGCCCGATAAACCCGGCGCAGCCCCGCGAGCGCCAGCACCGTCATCGTCGTGCTCAGAAAAATATTGGGCACATCCAGCGGCTCTTCCGCCAGGTAGGCGCGATCGAAACTCCAGAAGCCGGTCCAGATGTAAACTACCCGCCGCACTACCCGATAAACGTACTGCACCGGATGACTGCGAATGTACTGCTTGGCCTGCTGCGCCTTGTGCGCCATATACGCGAGTTCGCCCCGGTGCTCGTATTCCTCCAGCTCCGCGTCGCTGTGGTTCGGATGCAGGCTGCGGTCCACCCAGTGCAGCGAGTCGGCGCTGTTGCCAATGTACATCTCCAACCCGAATCCGCTACGTATCGGAATGAACTGGTGGAAGGTCTGGTAGTTGCGCACGAACCACGGCGCCATTACAGCCACTGCGCCGAGAGCAGCCACCGTCATCGGCAGCACCCAGCTCCGCCTTTTCCGCAAGCGCCGCCAGCATGTCCACAAACCCAATAGAGGAACAACGGAAAGCACCACCGGCTCCGTCAACGCCGCCGCGCCGCCCAGCGCGCCAAAGCCCAGCCAGTCCCACACTCTCCCCGACTCCTCCAGCCGCAGCGCCCACAGGAAGAGTATGGCCAGCAGCAACGTCACCAGGCACGTAGACCAAGCCCAATCCGCACCGTAGTAAATCCCATACGGCGAAAACGCCCAACCCCACCCTGCCCACTTTGCCGCACGCAGATTAAAGCACCGGCGCGCCAGAAGAAACACAGGAATGCAGGTGAGCGCCGAAAACACGCTGTTCAGCGCCAGCGCCGCCACAATCGACGCCGGTGTGTACGTCCCCAACAGCCGAAACACTCCCGCCAGCAAATACGCGTACACCGGAGACACCACCGCTGTCGGCCCAGTGTCCGCAAACACATTTCCGAACCCGTGCCCCGCCACCAGCGAACGTGCTACGCGCCCGAACGCCCAGTGCTCCAGCACGAATGGATCCAGCCAATCGCGATAGAGAAACGGAATCACCGCCAGCCGCACCACCAGCGCCGCGGCCACCATCGGGCCCGTTGTCATCAACCCGGGCGCGCGCCCTCCGCCTTTTTCCGCTTCCCGCGTTTTGCTCATTCCGTCCCCTGAGTTCCGCCCCACCTCTTACTCCACCCGGCAAACCATCACCTGCGCGTTCCGGTAGGGACACGACAACCCTTCCACGCCGGGCACCTGCAGAACGACCCAGTCCAATCCGAACTCCGCTTTCAACCGCAGAAAGTCTGGCCGTGTAAAACCGCGCCATCCACGTTGCGCTTCCACTTCTCGCAGCCAGCGCGGAGCGAGGCTCGGCACGCGCGCTACCATGCCCGCGTCCTTCACGTCGTCCGCCAGCACGCTCCGCTCCGCCAGGGCACGAAAACCATGGTAGTCCTCGCCGGGCAATTCCATGTAGCGAGGATCGAGCGCAAACTGGCTATCCACGGGCGTGTTTCGGCTGATCCAGCGGAATGCCTGTACCCAATTATTGCGCGACGCTGCGCCCGGCAGCTCCAGATGCGCGGTTGCCGGATACATCTGCCGCTGCGCATAAAACATTCCGGCGCTCAGCGGCACAAACAGCACGAGCCAGCGCACTGCATGCCGTTTGAGTACGTACCGCCCCAGCAATCCTCCGGCCAGCAGCACAAACAATAGATACACAAGATGCAGAAAGCGCATCGGCTCCAGCGGCCGAAGACGCTCCAACCGGGCCGGCAGCAACATAACCAGCGCCACTGCCAATTGGAAAACGCCAAAGTACACCAGTCGCTCCGCCAGCCTCGCCGTGGTCGCTGACTGCCGACGCTGCGCCAGCGCCCGAAACCACCACACGAGCGCCAGCGGCGCCACCACCCCCAGCCACTCGTACCAATGCCAGCGCAACACAAAATAAAACGGGCGCGTCGCCGCCGCCTGCCGCCACGCATCCGAGGCCGGCTCGAAAATCCATCCCAGTGGCAACAGCAGCGCCGCCAATGCCGCCGTGCGCCGCCGCCCCGTCTCCACCGGCTTCCACAGCAGAAACAAGCAATATGACGCGCCGAACGCCGCCATGATTGCGTGCACGAAAAATGCCGCCGTCAGCAGCGCGCCCGCCAGCATCCGTTGCCCGTCCAGCACAGCCACGATCGCCGCCAAAATCAGCGCCGTGGCCAACGCGCGCGGGTGGAGGTACTGGTCGGTCAAACTCAGTCCGGTGCCCGAGACCGGCAGGGTCAGCAGCACTGCCACCAGTGTCACCGCCGCCCACTGCGCATACCCCTCCGCGAAACACCGCCGGCTGATTCGCCAGCACCCCCATAGAATCAGAAAAGTCGCGCCCCACTGCCAAAACAGAATTCCCCATTCCAGGGGCACGTGGGTCCAGCGCAGGGAAAATGCGATCAGCTTATCGAATACAGTCGCCTGAAACTGCACTCGGAAAAAATCTGCGTCATGGGGAAACAAGGCCGGATTCAGGTTCTGCTTGATCGCCGCCAGGTAATACGCATCATCCTCCAGCCCCGGATGGTATCCCTGCACCAGCATGGCAAACGTTGCTAGCGGCAAAAGAAGTAGTAAGGAGGAACGCCACGCTCCTGGGTCCAATTCCTTGGAGTTTTGTTCCACGGGCGCCGTCCCTTCGATGCGGCTTTGTCTACCGCTGTGCACGCTCATCGTTGCCATAGGATTCGAGCGTCTTCCAGTGGGACCGCAACGCCGTCGCAGTGCGGCAGCACTCGCGCCGTGTAGTCTCTCGCTGGACGCGCCGTCGGTACGGTTGCCTGATAGACGCAGCCGCTCGATGCGTTCGGAAGCGGTGGCACGAATTTCATTTCCTCCCGTACGGGATCGCCGCCGTTGATTCCGTCCGCATAGAGCTCAACTCGCACCGCATTCGGGTCGAGATCGTTCAAGAAGATTTCGACTTCAAACACGTGGTGGTCGGCGTTGGTTTCGGCCCGCAAGTTTCCGAAGCGCAACGAGTCCCACTTTTGATCGACCGCATGCTGCCAATCGACCACTTGCTTGCCCACTGCGCCTTGGTTCGCCGCGCGCTCACGGTAGGCGACCGCAGCCGGAAGGTAGTGTTGCTCGGTGTATTCGCGCACCGCGCGGCTGGCGGAGAAGCGCGGCGTCAACCGCGCCATGCTTTCCCGCATCCGCGCCACCCATGCGGTGGGGATGCCGTTCTGATCTCGGGTATAAAACTCCGAGATCACCTCCCGCTCCAGCCGCTCGTAAAGCGCAACGGCTTCGACCGCATCCCAGCCCGGGTCGTCGCCATGTTCCTGGCCGTCCCCCAATGCCCACCCGACTTCTGGCGTGTAGGCTTCCGCCCACCAGCCATCCAATTCCGAAAGATTGATGCCTCCATTGACGAGCACTTTCATCCCGCTCGTTCCGCAAGCCTCCCAGGGCCGGCGTGGGGTGTTAATCCGAGACGTCCACGCCCTGCACCAGACGCTCGGTCAGAAGCATGTCGTAATCACTGAGGAAGATCGCATGGGGGCGTGTCTCGGGCCGCCGGATGAACTGCACCCATTGCTGAATCAGGGCCTTTCCCTCCTCGTCGGCCGGGTGCGCCTTGCCGGCGATGATGAGTTGCACCGGGCGCTGCGGATTGGTCAACAGACGAAGCAGCCGCTCGGGGTCGTGCAGCAGCAGGTTCGGCCTCTTGTAGGTCGCGAAGCGGCGCGCAAAGCCCAGCGTCAACGCGTTGGGATCAAATAGATGTTTCGCCTCGTCAATCGCCTCGGGCGGTGCGCCGGAGGCAGCCAGTTGCCGGGATAGTCGTCCGCGAGCGTATTCCACCAGAGACTTGCTGTTGACGGTGCGCAATTTCCAGAGCGTGGTGTCGGGGACGCGGCGAATGTCCTGCTCCAGGTTTTCCGTTGTCCCCAGCCAACGCCCCTTGCCGCAGGCTCCCATCCACAAATCGTCGGACGCCGCCGAGTCCCAGGTTGGCACATGGACTCCGTTGGTCACGTATCCGATCGGGACTCCGTCCTCAGGCCAGTGCGGAAAGAGAGGTCCAAAGAGGTGCCGGCTGACTTTCCCATGCAAACGGCTCACGCCATTCACCGCCCCGCTCCCCCGGATTGCCAGATAGGCCATGTTGAAACTCTCCGCCGAGTCGTTCGGATTCTGGCGCCCTAAGGCCAATAAATCGTGAAGCGTGATCCCGAGCCTCTGCCCGGCATAATGGCCGAGGTATTGTTCGATGAGGGCCGGAGCAAAACGGTCAAAGCCGGCGGCCACTGCCGTGTGCGTGGTGAAGAGGTTGCCCGCTCGCGTGGCGGCCAGCGCGACTTCGAAAGGCTGTCCGGTCTCTTGCATGAAACTTCGGGCGCGTTCCAACACAGCGAAGGCCGCGTGCCCTTCATTCAAGTGACAGACTTCCGGCTTGAGGCCCAGCGCGTGGAGCAACCGCCAGCCGCCAATCCCGAGCAGCAGTTCTTGTACGAGGCGCAACTCCGGGCCCCCGCCATACAGCTCGCTCGTGATCCCTCGATGGGCGGGGAAGTTCGCCGCGTCATTGGTGTCCAGCAGGTAGAGCTTCACTCGACCGACCTGGACCTGCCAGGCACGCAGCCAGACCGAGTAACCAGGCAGCGCGATCTCCAACCGCAACCACTCGCCGTTCGCTTGGCGCACCGGCGTGATCGGCAACTGTCCGGGATCGTTGTACGGGTAAAGGGCCTGTTGCGCTCCGTCCTTATCGATCACCTGGCGGAAATAGCCTTGTTGGTAGAGCAGTCCCACGCCGGCCACCGGCACGCCCAAATCGCTGGCCGCTTTAAGCTGATCGCCAGCCACATTGCCCAGTCCTCCCGAATAGATCGGGAGCGCTTCGCTCAACATGAATTCCATGCTGAAATATGCGACGCAGGTCAAGGGAGCTTGCGGATGCTCTTGCTGAAACCATGCGGGCGTCTCCGCCGCCTTACGCTTGGTTCGCAGCAGGTCGTCAATGTTCTTGCGGAAGGCAGGATCGGCCAGCACGCGCTCGATCTGGTCGCGTGCGACGGTCTGCAGGACAACCCAGGGATTTTGCGTGAGTTCCCACAGTGTGGGATCAAGCGTGCGCCACACTTCGTCAGTGGCATGGTTCCACGACCAGCGCATGTCCAGGGCAAGCTCTGCCAGAGAATCGAACCCTTCGATTCCTGCGGGTAGAAGGTTGTAGAGCGGGTGGCTGACGCGGGTTTGGTCGCTCATGATTTCTCCCTCGAATTGGTTCTGGACCGAATCTTCCCTCAGCGCGGGTGCGTAATGCTGCACTGTGGCCGCTACCCAATCCCAGTAATTATTTCCGAGTACCAGCAAATGGGCAAGGAACAGAACGGATCGACCACCTCGCGTCAGAAAACCGAATTCGGCGGAATTCCGTCTTGCACCCGCTGCCGCTCAGAAACGGAGCCAATCAGTTACAATTCTTTGCCGAGGGGGATTCATGGCAAATCTTACGGGACTGGCGTCCTTTGTGTCGGAATTGAGGGTAGTGAGAACGAATCTGGTAAGTCAGCTTAGACATGTTGATGCGGCTCTTTCCGTTCTGGGTAAGTTGAGCGGCGGGAGTTCCTACACGAAACCGAGGCACACTCTGTCAGCCTCGGCTCGCAAGCGGATCAGCCTCGCGCAGAAAGCGCGATGGGCAAAGAGAGCCGCCAATATCCAAGCGGGCAAGATGAAACCCAAGCGCACAATATCGGCAGCAGGCCGAAAGAGAATCGCAGCCGCTCAGCGGGCGCGTTGGGCGAAGGTAAAGGCGCAGCAGAAGAAGACTGCTTAGAACCAGCTTCGCCTTTCCCAAGTCGAAAAGAAACGTAGGATTCAATTCTCTGGCGCTGGCTCTATCGTCTCGGCTTTGACCACGAACTCGTCGGCCGCTTTTCTGACGAAGCTGATCTTGCCTGCTCCTTTGCGGGGAGGGCCTTGTTTAGCGCGTGACGGTCCAGCGCATGACGCAGATCGGCAATCAGGTCCTCTGTATCCTCAATTCCCACCGAGTAACGGATGAGGGCCTCCGGAATGCCGCTGGCCGCGCGTTCCTCCTTGGTGGACTCGACATGGCTCGTGGTGGAAGGTGGACCAGCGACCGTCTCGACGGCGCCGAGGTTCGCCGCTAAGTGTGCATAACGCAGACGCGGCAGAAAAGATTTCACCGCATCGAACCCGCCTCGGACGGCAAAGCTGAGCACGCCTCCAAAACCGCGCATCTGCCGGCGAGCAATTTCGTGCTGTTCATGCGACTCCAACCCGGGATAAAAGACCCTGATTACACGAGGGTGCGATTCCAGGAAGCGCGCAATCTTAAGGGCGCTCTCGTTCTGCCGTGCGATCCGAAGATGAAGCGTCTTCATTCCTCGAAGCAGCAGGTAAGCGGCCATGGGATCGAGGCAGGCGCCCGTGATCTCACGAAAGTGATAAATACGTCCTACGAGATCGGCGCTGCCGCACACCACACCGCCGAGCGCATCCGCGTGCCCGCCGAGAAACTTCGTGGCGCTGTGAATGACGAGATCGGCGCCGAGTTTTACAGGTTGTTGATTGATGGGCGTGGCCAGCGTGTTATCCACAATCACCACCGCGCCGTGGCGACGGGCCACAGCAGCCAGGCGAGCGAGATCGACAACTTTGACCGTCGGATTCGTCGGACTTTCCAGGTACACCGCCTTGCACCCCTGTCCGATTGCCGCTTCGATTGCTTGGTGATGGCTCGTATCGCAAAGCGATACCTTGATGCCGAATCGAGGCAGGAATTCGATAAACAGCTTGTTCGTGCCGCCGTAGGTGTCCTTAATCGAAACGACGCGATCGCCGGGAGACAGGAGGGCAAAAAGCGTGTTGCTGATCGCGCTCATGCCGCTCGAAAAACTGGTGGCGGCTTCGGCCGTCTCCAGATTTCTTACCTTCTCTTCGAAGGCAGCTACGGTGGGATTTGTGTTCCGGCTATAGATATGGCCATGCCTCTTTCCTTGCGCCACCGCGAGCCACTCGTTCACATCGTTGTAGCCGAAGGCGACGCTAAGGGCCACGGGGATTTGCGTGGCGCGCTCCCAATATTTGCCTTCCTCACCAGCCCACACTCCCCGGGTTCCAAGTCCCGCGTCATCTTTGTTTTTGTTCTCGTTGCGTCGGCGCACAGAAGAGATCCTCCCCGTCGTTAGTCAACGTCGTAAGTCAGCGTCGCAATTCAGCGTCGTTCGTCAGTCTAACAGGCTATGAGGACGCGTACGCCGACGCCATGGGCTGCGCGTTTTGTACGGCGGAAGCGGTCGACTCTGGACCGGCCATTTGAACTTGGAGACAGCGCCATGTTCTAATCACAAGATTCCATCAGGAGGAATCTATGGTGACAAGTTCAAGGATGATTGCACTCTGCCTGACTCTCTTCGCGCTAACGCCGCTGATTTTCGCGGGTTCAACTCCGTCGGTGGGCAGCCTGGCTCCCGAATTCACGCTCAACTCGCAGGAAGGCGCGCCGGTCAGCCTGAAAGACTATCGCGGCAAGTGGGTAGTCTTGTACTTCTACCCCAAGGACTTCACCAGCGGCTGCACCATAGAGGCGCACAACTTCCAGCGCGACCAGTCCCAGTACCAGCAGAAGAATGCCGTCGTGCTTGGCGTCAGCGTGGATAGCGCCGACTCTCACAAACAGTTCTGCGCCAAGGAAGGCTTGAACTTTAAGCTGCTCGCCGACACCGACCACAAAGTGTCGAGCGCTTATGATTCGTTGACCAACTTCGGGGTGGTAAAGGTCGCTGCTCGGCACACCTTCATCATCAATCCCGAGGGCAAGATCGTGAAGGTATTCACCGAGGTAAATCCAAATCAGCACAGCGCCGAAGTATTGTCGGCACTCGCCGAGTTGCAAAAGTAGAGTCCCGCTTCCCAATGGAAGGGACTAACAAGCGGCAGGGAAGCTCCGCTTGAAGTGAGTTTTCAGGAAGGGCAGGACCTTAAAAGCTGCGGAAAAACTCTGGGCCTTGCCTTGGGAATTCTTGGAGACCTTGCTGGAAATTCAGAAGGCCCGGCCGTTCGCCGTCGAGCGGCGGCTGAGTGAGTGCCCTCACTCTTGGTATGGCCGGGCCCAATTTGCGATATTCAGTTTTTAGTCCTCCTGTTTATTAGTAGCCCCTTCCGGCCTCGGTTGTCAGTGATTTTTGTCACGAATGCGCGGTCAATTCACCGGCGGCTTTGGCCATGGCGTCTATGAAAACTACGATCCGAGCGCCAGGATCATCAAATGGACAGCCTGTACAAATCGCGGAGCGGACAGAAAGGCTAAACGCTCTAATGCGTCCTTTTGACCGGTCGCACCCCCACAACCGGCTTGGCAGCCTTCCGAGGTTTGCCGTCATGGGCTTTGCCGCAATTCGGGCACACGACCTTGGCATTGTGATCGGCCATTTCGTGCAGGAAGGCGGAAAACGTCTGACCACAGTGCGCGCATAAGAGATCGGTTGTCTCATCGCTCATATTTGTTCTCGTCACACCGCCGCGTCTGATTTGTTGCCCTTCGGCAGCGGCCGCTTACCCTTTATTCTAAGCCCGTGTCAGGGAGCACGGGTTGTTATAGACCGTTGCTCAAGGGGATGTTCGGCAGCCATGAAGCTGCAGTCAGCGTATGACGCCGGTCTCTCCGAGCGTACACTCGGCCGGCGAAACGCCTGAGTCACCGGTTTTCTCGTAGTCGGACTCGCGTATGCTCTGGGCGGATTCCCATAGCCCGAAAAGAAGCGCGACGTTCAGCGCCAGCAGCAGCCAGACGAAGTACCTCGCTACAAAAAGATTCCACCACCACGCGGTCGTGATCGATGCCGCGATGTAGGGGGAGAGGCGCATCAACGCCGAGTGCCCGGGCAGCATCATAAGGAGAAAGACCACGCAGGCCGCAATCTTGATGCGCGTCCACAATTGCCCTTCCGCCGGGATGGCCCAACCCAGCGCCAGCGTTAAGATCGTCGCATCCGACACGCTGTGGTAGATCGAGACAAAACTGAGGCCGAGCAGTGAAGCGATGGCCAAAGAAGCGGGAATGCGGAATCTGGCGCGCCAGAGCATCACAATCCAAACCGCGAGGCCGCTCACAAAAAGGCTGTGCGCAACCAGGTTTGAGGCGAATACGCTGTGCAACAACTGATAGAGAATGACCTGAATGACGTTCACATGAAAGGGGACCGCCCCCGGCGTGAAGCCAACCGGCAGGCCGGGAGCAAACCAGTACTGGACGTTTGCCCGGTAGCCGGTGATCGCGTCGAACAATGGGATCGGTCGCAGGAACAGAATCGCCGCGACACATGCGCCGGTGGCGAGCGCGCCCAGGAACACCCGCTTGCGGCCTCGCAAGACGTAGTACAGGAGAACCCAGACGCCCATCTGGGGCTTCAGGCAGGCGGCAATACCGATCGCCAATCCGGCCCCCCAGTCCTGTTTTCTCTCGGCGAGCAAAATCGCCCAGAACACCAGGGGAACCACTAGCAGCGCCATGTTCCCAGCGTGAAAAGCTTGGTGCAAGGGGTCGAAGCTCAGCACAAACGTAATGAAAGCCATCGTTCCCAAGTTCCAGGTTCTGGAGCCGCCGAGGCGCCACAGGAGAAAGATCGTCGCCGCCACCCCGGCGAGACCAATCAGCAACCAAACGAAGTTTGCCCATCCCCAAGGCAGAAACGAGATCGGCGAGAACAAGACGAAAGCAGTGGGCGGGTAGAGCGTCGCGCATTGAATCGAGGAAGCGCCAACCAGTCGCTCCTGCGTGGCCGTGGCCAGCGTGGAGTTGTAGAAATTTTCCCCGTGCCGCCACAGCCATCCACCGATGTAGATTTCCGAAAAATCCGTCCGGCGTGGTTCAAAAGCCAGCACTACCCCGCGCAGCACAAAGTCGGAGACCATCAGCAGAGCGACTATCCCGAGGAGCACATAAGCTCCACGCAGGCGCATGCCGATTGCCGGTCCGGACGGAGTCATATTTCAGCAAGAAGTATCGCAATAATAACAGGAACTGCCTGTGTGGAAATCCCTGAGGCTCGCGCTTTCTGCTCCGTCCTTGCTCTCGATGGTACCCCGTCCAAGCTTCGCTTGGGCGGGGGTGTTCGCGCGTCCCATAGAATAAAGCAACCACATGCCCCTCGGCCTCTACATCTCCGTCCCCTTCTGCCCGGCCAAGTGCAGCTACTGCAACTTCGCCTCCGACGTGTTCTCGAAGTCGGCTTACGAAAATTACGTTGCCCGCGTGCTCGAAGATATCGCCAACTCGCGCCAGCTTGCGTCGCAGATGGGATGCGCGCTCGGATCTGCGCCCGGATCTTCGTGTGATGACACCGCCGACTCTATCTACCTCGGCGGTGGAACCCCCTCGATCCTCGATGCCTCGCAGTTGCTGCGCCTCTTCGCCGCTCTGCGCGCTCAATTTGCGCTTGCGCCCGATGCCGAGATCACCGTCGAATGCGCTCCGGGCACGCTTACGCCCGCTCTCATCGAAACCTTGCTGCAATGCGGAGTGAACCGGGTGAGCCTGGGCGTGCAGTCCTTCGTCGACCGGGAAGCGCAGGCCGTGGGACGGCTGCACAAACGCACCACCGTTCTTGAAGAGATTGACCGCCTGCGGGAGGCCGGTCTCGGCAACATTAACATCGATCTGATTGCCGGCTTGCCGCACCAGACGGCGGAAAGCTGGGCCTTCTCGGTGTCGGAGACGATTGCGACCGGTGTTCCGCACGTGAGCGTTTACATGCTCGAAGTCGACGAGGATTCTCGCCTGGGCAGGGAACTGATTGCCGGAGGCGCCCGCTACCACGCCCACTTTGTCCCCGACGATGACGCGACTGCGGATTTCTACCAGCAGGCATGTGAGATGCTGGCCGCCGCCGGCGTAGCGCAGTATGAAATTTCCAACTTTGCCCGCGTCACCCCGGAGTTACAAGACAGCGAGTTACAAAGTAACGAGTCGCGCCATAACTTGAAATATTGGACGCGCCAGCCCTACCTCGGCTTCGGCGTCGACGCGCACTCGATGCTACAGCTCGTGGAGGGACGGGCGTCCGCGCCCGTCCGCGTAGGGACAGCCGCCTGCGGCGTAGGGATAGCCGCCCTCGGCTGTCCATCCGAGCGCAGTTCGGCAACTGTCGGCGGCCACGACGACCCTCGATTCGCAATAGCCGTTGACGGTATCGAGGCCGCTCGTTACCAGGCCGTCCGCTTCGCAACCCCCGACTCGCTCGACGCCTACATGAATCGCGCGCCGCACACGGTAACCCCGGTTTCCGCGCAGGCCGCAATCGAAGAAAGTTTTTTCCTCGGTCTGCGCCTAAATCGCGGTATCGATCTCGAATGCAGGTTTTGGGAAGGGCACGACTTTAGTCGTGCCACAAACGCCGCAATATCAACTGCGGCTTTAGCCGCTGAGGCCAGCCGCGTCCCGCAACCGGAATTCAGCCCAGAGACCGTCGCCCTCTGGAACTCCGCCATCCAGCACTGCCTGCGCGAAGGCCTGCTCGAACGGCAAGGCACAATCCTGCGCCTCACCGCCCGCGGCCGTCTCTTATCCAATGAAGTGTTTGCCAGATTTCTTATCGAAGAAACAAAAGTGGGAACCGGCCACGTGAATCCACGTTAGTTGGCCGATCGGTGCCGTTCGGCGTTGGCCTATCCGGTCCCCACCATCCCAAAAACTTTGGGGAGGCCGATGCCCAAAATGGGAGGCTCAAATGCCAGAGCCTGTATGCCGGCCTCTCCCGAAGAACTCATCCACACAATGCGAAACTGCACTCGCGACGCGCCGTGTTGCACCTCCAGCACTTCTCCGGTCTGCACCTTTGAGCGCACGCCGATCAGGACCGCCCCATGGTTGCTGACGTTCCGCACCCGAACCAACTCCGCGAAAGGCTGCGCCATCCGGTCCACTCCCCAGATCCGTACCGGCAAATCCAACTCCAGCCTGCGCTCTTTTCGCCGCTCCATTTCCGCTCCGGATTTCGTTCCAACGATCAAGCGAATGATAACCACGAACCGGGCAAAGCGAAACGTCACATCGGTTACACGCCAGCCAGTTCCCGAAGTTACGTTGCATTCCCAATCCGCGGCGTAAGTGAGATTTGTATCGGGGCATGCCTTCAGAGGTTGTTGAGGAGCTCCGGCTTCTTCCGCCTCCAGAGATGCGGCAAGCCGCGCTTCAGCTTGTTTTTCCTGAGTTGTGCTTGGATAGGGCTGAGATAGGTTGCACCGGCGGACGCCCAACGGCGAACGGCCAGTTCCTATCCCGCGACAGCGTGTTCCAACGCCCGGCAGTGGTGCCGCAACGCCATATTCATGAAGACATTTCCGCTGGAAGTATTGAAGCCCATCACCAGGGCTTCGGTATCTTCACTGCTTTTGCTGCCCTGCTCGGAAGTGAGCAGGATGGGGGGACGAACGTGAAAGTGAAATCCCTGGTCGTTGAGCGTGGTGACGGCGTTGCCAATGATCTGGTTGGCCAACTCCAGGACCGCCTCGCGCACCAGATCCTCGTCGGTCTCGGATACTGCGACGCCGGCCAGACGGCTGGCGAGTTGTAGCGCCGTTCCCAGATCCACATCAAAAATGATCCGCCCTTCGATCTCGCCCATGAGGATCACGTCGGCAGCGATTCCTTTGCGCCGGTACGCCTCTTCTTCCATGCTCAGGTTCTCGATGGAAATGGGCGACTCCAGTCCCTGCGCCAGCACGGCGTCGGCCGAGTTGATGAAAGGCTGAATCAGGTCCATCCGCATGACTATGCCCCAGCCCCGGCGCCAGCGCCGTGGACGGTCGTTCCGTCGTCACGCATCACGTACTTGATGACTTCATAGAGAACCTCGGGCTTCACCGGTTTCTGCACGAAGTGGCGGGCGCCCCGCTGCAAGGCGGCCACGATGTTCTCCTGGTAGCCGACCGACGACACCATGACGATGCGTGCGCCGGGATGGTCGCGCACGATTTTCTCCGCCGCTTCGATGCCTTCCATCTGCGGCATGGTGATATCCATCAGAACGATGTCGGGTGTGAGCCGTTCGTACTCGCTGATCGCCGAAACTCCGTCGCCAGCCTCGCCGACTACCTGTCCGCCGAAGGTTTCGATCATCCGGGCCAGGTTCTTGCGGGCGAACACGGAGTCATCCACGATCAGATAGCGCACCGGTTGTCCGTCTTCGCTCCGTTTTACGGGCGCAAACTTTTCCATGACACTCCTCCACAACGATCACTTAATCACGTTCTACGTACCTTTTGGTAGATAACTCTAGTTACTTCCGGCACTGGTCGCCCGCTTGACGTCGGTGGTGTCGCCCCGGCTGCGGTCGGGCGCGCATTGTGCCTGCAAAATACTGGGCAGATCCTGCAGGCCCGCGATGCGCATCACGTAGCCGCGTTCGATGGCCGCCTTGGGCATGCCGAAAACCACGCATGTCTCCTGGCTCTGCGCCACGGTAAATCCCCCAGCCGCCCGGATCTCTCCCATGCCGGTTGCCCCGTCTTCTCCCATGCCGGTCATCAACACGGCCATGGCTTGCGCGACCAAAGACCTCGGCTACGCTGTGGAACAGCACGTCCACCGAAGGGCGGTGCCCGTTCACCGGGACATCGTCCGCCAGCACCGCCACGTTGCCCAGCGGCAGTTTCTTCACTTTCATGTGCCGGTTCCCCGGACAAATCAGCGCTCGCCCGGCTACCAGCAAGTCTCCCGATTGCGCTTCCTTTACCCGGATGGGGCAGCTTTCGTCCAGCCGCTTGGCAAACAGTTCCGTGAACCCTTCGGGCATGTGCTGCACCACCAGGATGCTGCCTGAAAATTCCACCGGCAGCTTCGAAAAAAGATATTGCAAGGCGTTCGGACCGCCCGTAGAAACGCCGATGGCGATAATGTGCGTCGGCGCGACGGGCCGCAGCTTGCGCGGATGCGCACCGTGTGTTTCCGCCGGCAGGAACTGCGTCTGCACCCCGGCACTCTGCGCCGCGGCCCGGATCTTCTTGATCAACTCGGCGGCAATTTCGGGCATGTGTGCCGAAACATCCCGCGGCTTGGCCACGAAATCGAACGCGCCCAACGCCAGCGCCTTGAGTGTGATCGCCGCCCCAGCCGTGCTGTGCGAACTGACCACGATGACCGGCAGCCGCCCGTTCCGCATGATTTCTTTCAGGGTATCGATCCCGTTCAGTCCGGGCATTTCGAGGTCGAGCGTCACTACATCCGGCGACAGGTCCTCGATTTTCTTCAGCGCAAAATGGCCGTCCATCGCCGTGCCCACGACCTCGATCGAGTTGTCCTGTTCCAGGATCTTGGGAATCAGCTTGCGCATCAGAGCCGAGTCGTCCACCACCAGAACCCGCACTGGCTTTATCATGCCTGGCCCCCTGCCGTGCCGCGTGCTCGCATCTCAGCCGCCGCGATTCCGCCAGCGCTCGCCTTTATCTGTGCGGCGCTCGACAGCAAACCCGCCATCCGCGTGCCGGTTGTATCCGCCCGCCCGCGCGTGAAGCGATCCATCAGGGCGATCATGTTCAGGATGAGAACCACCCGGCCATCGCCCAGAATCGAAGCCCCACTCACCAGGTCGGTCGTGATCGACTGGTCGTCGAGCGCCTTGATGACCAGTTCTTCTTCGCCCTCCAGCCCATCGACGACCACGCCGAACTTGCGGTCGCCGCCATTGATCACCAGTACGAAGACCTTGCGTCGCGCTGTTTCCGGCCCGCTCCGAGGCTTCGAGCCCAGGCGCAGCAGCGGCAACACGTCGTTGCGCAGTTGCAACACGTCGTAGTGCTCCACCTCATGGATCTCTTCTTCGACCGTGCGCGCGATTTCCGCCACCGCGTTCAGCGGCAGGGCGTAGATCCGCTGCTCCACCCGGAACATCAATGCCCGGATAATGGCCAGGGTCAGCGGAAGCCGCAGACGGAAAGTTGTGCCCCGTCCCTGCGCGGTTTCGATCTGCACCGTTCCCTTCAGGCGTCCCAGCACGCTCTGCACTACGTCCAATCCCACGCCGCGGCCCGAGAGTTCGGTGATTTCTTCCGCGGTGGAGAATCCCGGCTGCAGGATCAAATTCAGAGTTTCCGTCTCGGTCAGGCGGGCTGCCTGCTCGGCTTTCAGCAATCCCTGGGACAGGGCGCGCTGCCGGACTTTTTCCGGATCAATGCCGGCCCCGTCGTCGGAGACCTCGATGACCACCTGGTTTCCCTGGTGATAAGCGCCCAGCCGCAATGTTCCCTGCGGCCGCTTGCCGGCGCGAACCCGCTCCTCGGCGCGTCTCGATGCCATGGCCGATCGCATTTCGCACCAGGTGCGTCAGCGGCTCGGCGATCGCATCCAGAATGCTCTTGTCGAGATCGGTTTGCCCGCCCCGGACAACCAGTTCGACCTCTTTCCCGCACTGCCGCGCCACGTCCCGCACCATGCGCGGGAAGCGGCGAAACAGTTGATCGACCGGCACCATGCGAATCTTCATGACCGAGTGCTGCAAGTCATTCAAAACCCGCCCCTGGAACGCCATGGCATCGGCGAACTTTCCCCGCAAGACATCTTTCGGGAAGCGTTGTCCAAATTCCAACAGCGCCTGCTGCAACATCGATTTCGCCAGGATCATTTCCCCGACCAGATTGAGCACGCTGTCGATTCTTTCCGCATCCACGCGCAGCACGTTGTCGGGGCCGCTCGGCACGACGGGGGCCGCGGCTTGTTCCCCGGTCGACGGCGCGTCGCAGGCAGCAACGGCGGCATCGGCCTCGGTGGGAGCGGGCGACGCGTCCTCGTGCCTGCTCCTGGCTTTAGAATCGGCAGCGGAAACCGGCGGCAGCGGGTACGGCGCTGGGGCGCGCAGGGGCTTGACTCGGACATTCAGCGCAATGGTTGGGATGCTGCATTTCGCGCGGATCTGCTCCGCCGGTTTTTCCGACACGAGCGCCGCTTCGATGCGGTCCCCGGACTCAAGACTGCCTTCGACCGGGTAGAGAGCCAGCACTTCGCCCAGTTCAGCCAGGGCCAACTGGATCATCTGGCGCGCGGCGATGGGCATACCGCACTGTGGGTCCACCTCGACCGACCACGTGATGAATCCGCTTGCCCTCCGCCGCCGCCCGGCTGATCGCCAGTTGCTCGTATTCCGACCAGCGGCTGGTCTTCGCGGCGGCTTTCTTTTTCTGCTGCTTGGCGGGGAGTGCGCCGTCTGGCGCCGGGTGCGCCAGACGGGAAATGTCCGCCCGCAAAGACCGGATGCTGGGAAGTTTCGTCCCCCTCCGATACGCCTCCAGCAAGGCCGCAAACACGTCCGCCGCGCGCAACGCGATCTCGGGCACCGAAGCCGCCGCTGCCGTGTTCCCGAGCGTCAGCACATCCTCGAACTCATGGGACAATTCGCTGAGTTCCCGGAAACCGCAGGCGGCTGCGTCCCCCTTCAGCGTATGCACCGTGCGCCGCAGGCTGCGGGCCGTCTCCGCGTCGCCGGGCGATTTCTCCAACTGCATCGCTTCGTCGTTCAGCTTCTGGACCAGTTCCCCCGCGCTTTCGAAAAACAACTGGCGGAGTTCGGTCATCCGGTCGTCGGGGGGAACGGTCACACGGCTCACCTCGACTCGCTGGTAGGCCGTGCCGCTGTTGCGATGCACCATCTGAAATTTGTCCGTCAGCCCCAGCAGGCTCTCGGCATGGCCGACGAACAGGTATCCCTGGGGATTCAGGCAACGATAAAACTTTTCCACCAGCCGCTTCTGCTCGGCCTCGTCGAAATACATCATTACGTTGCGGCAGAAAATGATGTCGTTGCGCTGCGGCAGGTATTCCGTCTTCAGATTGTGAAAGTCGAAGTGCACCAGTTCCTTGACGTTCTTCTTCATCGCGTAGCGGTCGCCCACTTTGTCGAAGTAGCGCAGGCGGTAGCCATAATCGACCCCCGCCATCTGGTGCTCGCTGTAGGAGCCCTCCTGCGCCGCGCGCAAAACCGAATAGTTGATGTCGCTGGCCAGGATCTCCACCCGCCAGGGCGCGGGCACCAGAGGCTTCGGAACCGGCGCTTCGAAGGGCAGAGGATTGCGCAAGATAGTAGTACGACAGCGCATCGGCCACCTGCATGGCCAGGGTGTAAGGCTCCTGTCCCGTGGAACAGCCCGCGCTCCAGATTCTTAAGCTGTAGTCCCGGCGCTCCTGCTTGCGCCGCAGAAGATCTTCCATCACGTCCCGCTGAAACAGGTCGAGCTGCGCCTTGTTCCGGAAGAAGCTGGTCTCGTTGACCGTGAGGTTTTCCAGCAGGCGCGACAGCTCCTGTTTCCCCTGCTGGCTGATGAGCAGGCGATAGTAGCTGTAGAACGAATCCAGCTGGCACTCCTTCAACCGGCGCTGCAAACGGTCCTGCAGAAAGGGCGTGCGCCGATCGTCGAAGTGCATGCCGCACTCCTGGTAGACCAGCGTCTGCAGGAGTTTCAATTCCGCGTCGGTGAGGGCGGGCATTTCGCTCGTGTTCATGTGGGTTCGGTTCTTCTTGCTACTTTCCGGCCGAGGCGCTCTTGGCTGCCGGTCCCCGCCTTGGTTCCCGCCTTGCCACCGCCGGACGCCGCCGGTTTTCGGCCGACGGCCCGGCTTCCAACCTCGGGCGCCGCCAATACCTTGTCGATATCCAGCAGAATGATCAGCCGTCCCTGGTACTTGCCCAGGCCCGTCACACAGTCCAATCCGCCTTCCCGCATCATGGCGGGCGCGGCTTCGATTTCGCTTTCGGGAATTTTCAGGACCTCCGACGCCGAGTCCACAATCATGCCCGCGAGCCGCCCCCGGTGTTCCACCACCAGAATGCGGCTGCGCCGGTCGAGTCCGGCCGACGGCTTCCCGAAGCGCTTCCGCAGATCCACCACCGAGACGATTTTCCCGCGCAGGTTGATGACCCCTTCCAGATAATCGGGCGCGTCCGGCACCGCCGTGATCTCCGGCACGCGGACGATCTCATGCAGCGCTGTGATGGGCACGCCGTAGGTCTCGCGGCCCACCCGGAAGCCCACAATGTGTGTTTCCCGGCTCATGAATGGAATTCCCTCAACGCGATCCCGCCGTCGCGCTCCGCCCTGCGTTCCCGTACCCCGGCGCGCTGTCGTTCGTCTTGTTGTCCGACTTGTAGTCCGAGCGCAGCGCAAAACGGTCCATCGAATCCAGCAGACCCCGCGACATCTTTGACATCTGGTCGGAGGAAGCGGCCAGTTCGGTCGAACCCGACGTGGACGACTGCACCAGTTCGCGCATGCGCTCCATGGCCTGCACCACCGCCTGCGCCCCGGAAGCCTGTTCTTCCACCGCCGAGTTGATCTCGTGCGTGATTTCGTTCAAGCGCGTGGTGGCGCGCGCGATCTGCGATGAGCCGTGCGACTGCTCGTTGGTGGCCGCTCCGATTTCCTGCGCGAACTTGTACACCTCGGTCACCACGTTCGAAATTTTGCGCAGCGCGGCATTCAGTTCCTGTCCCAGATTCAGCCCTTCGTTCACGATCGTCGTGCTCTTCTCCATGTTTTCGACCGCTTTGCGCGCTTCCTTCTGGATGCTCTCGATCAGCTCGGAAATCTCCTTGGTGGACTGCGCCGATTTCTCCGCCAGCTTGCGGACTTCGTCCGCCACCACCGCGAATCCCAGACCGTGCTCGCCCGCTCGCGCCGCTTCGATGGCGGCGTTCAGCGCCAGCAGGTTGGTCTGCTCCGCCAGATCGTCGATCACTTCGACGATCTTGCCGATGTCGTCCGCCCGCGTGCCGAGCGAGTCGATGATCTCGCCCGAAGAGCGGATGGTGGTGTTGATCCGGTTCAGGCCGTCGGTCGCCTTCTCCATGGTGCCGATGCCGCTGTGCACCTCTTCCCGCGAACGGTTCGAAATGTCGAGCAGAACCTTGGCCGTATCCGCGACCCGCTGGATCGAGGTCACCATCTGGTCGATGGAGGCCGAGGTTTCGCTGACGCTCGATGCCTGGGTCTGCGTGCTCTTCACCATGTTCTGCACGTTCACGCTCATCTCGTGCATCGTGCTCGTCACTTCATCGATGGCCGAAGAAGTCTGCAGGCTGTTTCTCGCCGATTCGTCGGAAGCGCTGGCCACCTGGGTCGAAGCGCTGGCCACCTGCGAGGCCGCGTCGCGCACGTGGCGCACCATTCCGCGCAGGCCTTCGACCATGCGCGTGAAGGCGTTCGCCAGCGTGTCGTTGGCCGAGCGCGGATGGACTTCCACCGCCAGGTTGCCCCCGGCGATGGCTTCGGAAACCGCCGCCATTTCCTTCAGATACTTCACCATGGAGTCGAAAGTCCTGGCCAGTTGCCCGATCTCATCCTTGCCGTGAACGTCAATGGTGTGCTCCAGATCCCCGGACTGGCCGATCTGGTCCGCCACGTGAATCAGCCGGCCAAGCGGTCCCGTGATCCCGGCGGCGGTCCGGTAGGCAATGACGATGCCCAGGGCCACAGCGAACAGGGAACTGAACACCGCCGCCAGAATCGTACCCGTCGCTGCCAATTCATCGGAGTGGCGCCGCTCTGTCCAGTAGTTTGCGGTTTTCCCGGTCGACATCCTCCAGCACGTCGCTCGAACGCGAGACCCACGAGTTCGGATCCTTTTGCAGATAAAAAATCTGCAATTCGGCCACCGTCGCATTGCCGCTGTCCACGGCCCGGCGTTTGTCCACCAGCGGGTTGGCGAAATCGCTGGCCCAAGCCTGCTCCAGTCCCTGCACTTTTTCCAGACTGCTTCGTTGCTGCGTGGAATTCGCCAGTTCCTGGGCGCGGTGCAGCGCGTCACTCAACTGGCGCTCGCCGTCATTCATCTTCTCCACGTCCCGGGTGTCTCCGCTCAGCAGGTAGTTCTGCAGGTGAAGCCGGTTCTGCATCATTTGGAAGCGGACCGACGAGGTTGCCTCGGTCATGTCGATCGAACGCTGCGCCGCAGCCTTGGTGTCATGCTCGCGTTGTACCGCGGCCAGGTTGATCGCCAGCAGCACCAGCACCGTCGTCAGAATGATGCCGAAACTTAGATATAGTTTTTTCCCAATGTTCATACTCCAACCTTCCTCAGCCAGCGCTTCGAGCCTTGCGATGCCCTTACTGGGTTGGATCAAAACGGAATTCCACCATCCCGGTTGACTCTTGCGGAGCTGCCTCGAAGCGCCACTTCTTGACCGCATCCAAAGCCGCAGCCGCCAACACCGGATGCCCGCCAACCACCTTTGCGTCTCTTGACCGACCCGTTGGTGGAGACCGTGATCTCGATCTTCACCACGCCCGTGATGCTCATGTGCCGCGCCAGTTCCGGATACACCGGCGCCACCTTGAACTTTGCTTTTCGACTGATCTCTGCCTGCCCCCAGGCAAAGTGAGTGCTGGTCGCGATCCATCCGCCAAGCAGCAGCAGACCCACCGCGAACCCACGATTCAGGGATTTAAGAAACACGGTACCTTCCTTGTCGCTTTGTCTCTACCCCATATTCGGGCAAGGACCGCTCCAGCCGATACCAAAAGTTCCTTCCGTGCATTACTTTAGTGATTTCTGCAAAGCGATGAATCATCGGGTGATTGGTCATCAGGTGATTGGGCCATCGGGTGCTCGAAGGTCAAAAGCGCTTTGACTTTCGATGACCCGATCACCCGATAGCCCGATCTCCCGATTGCAAACTGAGACGCCGATATCACTTTGGTGCCGTTTCACAACTCGGCACTGCCCCCTCATATTCCCTTGACTCAATTTGAGAATCAAGCGTACCGTTTTAATGTAATTCAATTGTTTTCAACCGCTTAGCTAAACAATGGGTGCGCACTGACAACCCACGCCGGAAATTCGGAGCCCAGGGACACGTCTCAGTCTGACGAGGCCTTCCAGAAGCTTCTCCTGGAGCTTTCCCGGGCCGCTTTTCAGAGCACCGATCCCAGCCAGCTCATCCAGTCTTTCTGCACCCTTACCCGCGCCTTCTTCCATGCCAGCGGCGCCTACTTTTGGAGTTGCTCCGCGGACGGTGAACTCGTCGGCGCCGAAGCGGACGCCGATGACGCCGACACTTTTCGTGGCATCCGCAGGAACGCCGGGTGATGCATCCATCGCCATGGATGCGGTGCAGAAGCGTCGGCCCTTTTTCGTCAATCGCCTCGACGCGGCCCGCTATCCCTGGCTGGCCTCACGTCAGGCGCACGCCGCCATGGCCGCGCCTCTGCTGGTTTCCGGGGAAGTAGCCGGAGCCATTGCATTCCTGCACAGTGCTCCTCAAGCCGGTTTTGACGATGATGACCTGGCCAAAGTCACCATCCTGGCGGCCCAGCTTGGCACCGCACTCGAAGCTCTTCGCCTCAACCAGCTTTCCCGCGAAGAGCACCGCCGCGCCAGCATCCTGGTCGAGGTGGCCACCGCGCTGCATGGCTTGCCCGACACTGCGGCCGTGATGGAGAGCATCGCCGACCGCCTGCGCATGCTGCTGCATTCCCCGGCCGTGCTTGTCTTTGTCCAACAGGAGAAACTGTTCCAGTTGCAGGCGGTATCGACCGAAGTTCCTCGGCTTGCCCGCTCCATCCGCTCGCGTTTCCAGCAGAACGACCTGCGCTCTGCGCTCGAGATCGCGACCCGCGCCGTCGCCGCCGGCGAGCGCATTACGGTGAGCATCGACGACGCTTCTCATTTCGGAGAAGATTCGCCGCCCGGAGTTCTCATCGCGGCGCCCTTTCGCACCTCGCGCTCGCACGGTGCAATTCTCGTCTACCCTCGTCTCGCCAGCCCCTTCACCCACGAAGACAAAACCCTGGTTTCCGCCCTGGCCGGCTTTGGCGCGGTCGCCATCGCCAACGCCGAGTTGTACGGCATGGCCCGTGCCCAGGCCCGCGAACTCCACGAGATCCTCGAGATTTCCTTCGAACTCGGTTCCGCCGGAAAACTCGACGAGTTCATGCAGACCTCGGTCGTCCGCGCCGCCAGCTTCCTCGGTTTCGAGCGCTGCTTCATCGGACTCCTCGAAGCGGCCGCCTTCCACATTCGCTGGGGAATGGAGAACGGAGTCGCCCGTCCCATCGATATCCCGCTTCACCATGGCGTCGCCACCCGCGCGCTGCAGAAAAAAAATGTGTTCGTCACCGAGGACGCCGCGCAAAACTCCGGGCGCGAATCTGGATTTCGTGGCTGCTTTCAAGATCCGCCAACTCCTTGCTGTCCCCCTGCTCGGTTCGAACGGCGAGGTGCTCGGGATGTTCGGAGTGCTCGACCGCATCGAGCCCGGACCGATCAACGACGAAGATGTCCGCCGCGCCCGCGCTCTGGCCGCGCAAGTTGCCATCGCTCTCGAACTTACCCGGAACCTGCACCAATCCGAGGAGCATCGCCGCCGCGCCGAGGCCCTGGTCACGCTAGCGCTCGAACTCAACAACGTCCTGCACCTGCCTGAGTTCATGCGCAACTTCGCTCTACGCGCCGCGGGCCTGCTCGGAGCCCGCTCCGTTGCCCTCAGCCTTTTCCAGACCGCGGAGATCGATACCGTCCTGATGCGCGGCGCCTCCGAAGTCGGGGTTGAGGACGGGGTCGAGGTCGGGGTTGAGGTTAACGACCAGCCGCTGCTCCGCCGCTTCAGTCAGGCACTCAGTGCCGCCCTGCCGAAATATCCCGCCGATGTCGCTTTCGCCCCCGCCAGCCGATATCCTCGGAGCCGCTCTCGCTTCCAGTCTGGGATGGACCGATTGCACTCTGGTCCGCCTCGCCGGTTCCTCGGGTGAACTGGTCGGCGTGCTTTGTCTCGCCGACCGCGGCGTCCCGCCCGCCATCGAAGATCACCAGTTGCTGCGCGCCATCGCCGGCCATGCCAGCATCGCGCTCGAGAATGCCTGCCTCTTCACCCGCATGCAGCAGGCCAACCGCCATTGGGTCGAAGTTTTCGATGCCATCGGCGACTTCATCGTCGTCCACGACGAGCAGCACAACATTCTCCGCGTCAATCGCTCCCTTGCCGATTTCGTCGGCATCGCCCCCGACCAGTTGATCGGCATCAACATGCGGGCGCTCGATGCCCTTACCACCGGAGCTTCTCCCCACTCCTGTCCCTTCTGCCGCACCGGCGAGGGTCTCGACGAATACGTGCATCCCGTGCTCGAACGCACCTACCTGATTTCGACCTCGCGCATTCATGCCGCCAGCCAGGGGCCCCCAGCGCGCGGGGTTGGCGCGATGGACCGGGGCCAAACAGGAACGAGCAGCGCCCAGTTGCAGACCGTGCACGTGCTCAAGGACATCACCGACCGCCGCGAAGCCGAGCGCCGTTATCGCGAACTGTTCAACAACATTCAGGAGGGAATTTACGTCTCTACGCCCCAGGGCCGCTTCGTCGAGGTCAACGACGCGCTGGTTCGCATCCTCGGCTACAGCACCCGCGATGAAGTCCTTCAGCTCGACATTCCCACCCAGGTTTATTTTTCTCCCGAGCGGCGCGAGGAACTCGCGGAAGTGCTCAAACGCGAGGGCGGAATGCGCAATCACGAAGAAGTTTTGCGGCGCAAGGATGGATCGCCCGTCCACGTGTTCATGAACTGTTTCGCGGTGCGCGATGCGGCGGGCAACATCCTGCAGAACCGCGGTCTCATGCTCGACATCACCGGCCTCCACCAGTCGCAAACCGAATTGCAGAAAGAACGCGATTTCTCCAGCAAAGTGCTCAATCATACCCAGAGCCTGATTCTGGTCACCGACACCGAAGGCGTCATCAGTTATGCCAACCGGCGCTGGGGCGGTCTCGGCTTTCAGCAGAACCAGATCCTGGCGCATTCCTTGCCCGATCTGTGCACCCCCCCGCGCCGCGCCGCGGTTCGCGAAGCCCTGGCCGCCGTGGCCCGCGGCCAACAGGTCGATAACTTCGATCTGCCTCTCATTCGCGGCGACGGCGTCAGCAGCCAGTTCTCCGTCAATTTGAGCCCCATCAACGGCGAAGACGGCAAGGTCAGCAACATCGTCGTGGTCATGACCGACGTGACCGACTCCGCCATGCTGCGCTCCAAACTCGTGCACGCCGAGAAGATGGCTGCCGTCGGACAATTGGTCTCCGGCGTCGCCCACGAAGTCAACAATCCTCTCACCGCCATCCTCGGATTCACCGACCTTCTAATGGAAAACCCTGAGCTCCCGGAAAGCGCGCGCCGCGATCTGCGCGTGATTCTGCAGGAAGCGCAGCGCACCAAGCAGATCGTGCAAAACCTGCTCAGCTTTGCCCGTCAGACGCCGCCGCAGCGCCAGGCCGTTCCGCTCAACTCCATCCTGCAACGCACCGTGCACTTGCGCTCCTACGACTTCATCAGTCACGGCATTCAGGTGGTCGAACGCCTCGACGAGTCCCTGCCCACGGTCATCGGAGATTCCCACCAGCTCCAGCAGGTGTTTCTCAACATCCTCAACAACGCCTACGACGCTGTCCGCGAGACCGCGCGTTCTGCCCGCATTGAGGTCATGAGCGCCCGCGCCGGCGCATTCGTCGAGATTTCTTTTCGCGATAACGGCGTCGGCATCGCCGACCCCGAACGTATCTTCGATCCTTTCTTTACCACCAAAGACGTCGGCAAGGGTACGGGTTTGGGCCTCAGTATTTGCTATGGCATCGTCCGTGAACATGGCGGCGAAATTGTCTGTCACAACAACCTGAACTCCGAAGGCGCGACCTTTATCGTCCGCCTCCCGGTGGCATCCGAATCGGCATCCTTTGGAGCAGTTGCAGGAGTGCATCCCCAATGACCCAGTCAGGAACTGAATCCGCCTGTGCGCCCGTGCTTCTGATTGAAGATGAACCGGCCGTCTTGGCCTTAGTGCGCGCCGTTCTCGAGGGCCACGGCTACGTCGTCGTGCCCACCGAATCCGGCGCCGAAGCCCTCCGCCTGCTGGCCGACGGCGACTTTCACGGCGTCGTCTCCGACATGCGCACCCCCGGCGGCGTCGATGGCGCCCAGGTCTATGCCTGGATCGCCACCCATCGTCCGGCACTCGCCTCCCGGCTGGTTTTCATCACTGGCGATATCGCCAACGAGGAAACCGCGGCCACGCTCCGCCGCACCGGCGCGCCCTGCGTGGAAAAGCCGTTCCGCGTTCATGACTTCATTGCCGTCGTCGAGCGGACCATGGGCAGGGGCGCCTCATGACGCAGAATTTAACCAAGGACGACTTCCGCATCCGATTGTTGATCGTCGATGACGAGCAGACCATCCGCCGCCTCTGCATGACCGTCGGCGAGTCGCTCGGCTTCTTCTGCCTCGAAGCCGAGAGCGGCGACGCGGCCCTCGCCCTGCTCGAGGAACAGCCCGTGCACATGGTGCTCACCGACATGGTCATGCCGCGCATGTCCGGACTCGAATTCCTGGAGCAGGCCAAGCGCGCCCACCCCCGCATAGAAGTCGCCGTCATGACCGGCCACGGCTCCGTCGAAACCGCCGTCCAGGCCATGAAGCTCGGCGCCTACGATTACATTGCCAAGCCCTTTGCTCCGCTCGACGATCTGCGCCTCTTCCTGCGCCGCATGGCCGACAAGGTTCGCCTCGTCGAAGAAAATCTTTATCTCCGCGAACGCTCCGAAACCGAGACCGCCGTCCACGGCATCATCGGCAATTCCACCGGCATTCAGAACGTCCTCCGCCTCATTTCCCGCCTCAAAGACACGCGCACCCCGGTCCTGATTTCCGGCGAGAGCGGAACCGGCAAAGAGCTGGTGGCCCGCGCCCTTCACTTTCGCGGAACCATGGCCAACCTCCCCTTTGTCGCCGTCGATTGCGGTTCGCTCGTCCCCACCCTCATCGAAAGCGAATTGTTCGGCTACGAAAAAGGCGCCTTCACCGGCGCTCTTCGTTCCAAGTCGGGCCTGCTGCAATCGGCCGACACCGGAACCATTTTTTTCGACGAGATCGGCGAACTTCCCCTCGAGATGCAAGCCAAGCTCTTGCGCTTCCTTCAGGAAAAAGAAGTCCGCCCCGTGGGCAGCAATCAAAAGGTCAAAGTGGACGTGCGCATCATGGCCGCCACCAACCGCGACCTCGACGCCGAATATCAGAAAGGAACCTTCCGCAAGGATCTCTATTTCCGCCTCAACGTGGTCACCATTTCTCTGCCTCCGCTGCGTGAGCGCCGTTCCGACATTCCCATCCTGGCCGCGTTCTTCCTCGAACGCCTCGCTCCCGGACGCGGCGTCCAGGTTTCCAGCAACGCCATGAAGGCCCTGCTCGCCTACGACTGGCCCGGCAACGTTCGCGAACTGGAAAATTGCCTGGAGCGTGCCGTAGCTCTCGGCGATCAGCGCATCATCGAAATCAACGATCTGCCGCCGTCCATCGCGCGCGCGGAAGTCCAGGCCGAAGCGCTCGATGCGCCTGATTTCTCCGGCACCGACCTCGGAAGATATCGAGCGCGCCACCATCGAGCGCGTCTTCTCCCAAGTCAAAGGAGACAAAGCCAGAGCCGGCAAAATGCTAGGCATCAGCCGCGCCACCCTCTACCGCAAACTGAAGCGCTACAACATAGGAGCCCGAGAAGATCCCCCGCCATCGACCACGTTGCAATAGGAAAGTGGAGAGATGGCCGTCCCCGCCCGTCCAGAATCGCGTAGGGGCAGCCGCCCCCGGCTGCCCAGCCGAGCGAAGCTCGGCACTTGCTCCGGCAGCCACCGCAACTCGGCTTCGGTAGTTGGCCGAAAACACCTACTGCAGCCTCGCAACCACTCCGCCGCTCTGCCCCGCCCAATGTCCAATTGAATCGAACAACACGACAGGGGCACGTTGCGATAGGAAAGTGGAGAGACGGGCGTCCTCGCCCGTCCAGAATTGCGTAGGGGCAGCCGCCCCCGGCCACCCAGCCGAGCGAAGCTCGGCACTTGCCCGTAACCCGCCTTCTTTGTGCTTGACACAAGAACTATAATAGAACTTAGGTTGCAGCCCAGCGCGGTCGCGCCGAAATTCCACTAAGTTATTTGAAATCTAGACTTTGCGCGACTTAGTAAGCCCAACTTATTGATTCTAAAGGCCAAGCCCTCAAAAGTCGCCAGTAACTCCTTTGTTATGAATACTTTGTAAGTTAACTCCTTTAAACTCAAAGACCTGGCGAAAACATCCCTGTAAGTCAATGATTCTAATAGACAGGGGGGAGGGGGGGTACCACCAGTACCAACTAGTAAACATAGCGGAAATCGGGTTAAATCCACCACCAAGGCGACGAAACCAGCTCGCGAGTCATTTTCGTGGCCTCGACAACTGCCAAGCCTCCAGCTTTCGCCCTGGAATGTTCCGCTGCCAGTTGCGAACTGAGACGGCTGTGCCATTCTGAGATTCATTTTTCCCGAAAGCGAAGGATTCGCCTCCTCGATCTCTCGTGTCGCGCCATTAACTGCTTCTCCCTCTTTTACTTGCTCTTAGGGACATGGCCTTCAAGTTTTTGGCGTTGCCCGTGCACAATGGAATGCCGATAAGGCAGAACGGGTCTCCTCGCAACTCTTCCAAACCGGGAGGAGGGGAGGCTCGCCTGCTCCAATTCCCCCGGGATTGAGGTTCCCTTGCCCAACCAGGCAACTGCTCGCGCTCTTGCGCCAGACATCGTAAGCCGCTTAGCGAGGTTCTTTCCCGAAGCCACGCCGGTGCGGATTCCCATCAAGCTCAGCCGCTCCAATCGCAATGGCAACACGAACGGCAACGGAAATAGCGATCCGGCGGCCCACGAAAACGAGAACCTTTTTTTGCAAAATACCATCATCGAGTTCGGCACGCCCCGCGAAATTTTATTTGTGGTTGACCGTCCTCTGGAATTTGCCGATCGCGTCCTCGTCGAAAGCACCGACGGCTCGCTTCACGCCGAAGCCTCCGTGGTCGCGGTTCAATATCATCCCGAACGGACAGTGGTTGCCGTCCGTTTCCTAAAACATGTTCCCAATTGGATTGTGAAATCATGACTGCATCCACCCAGCCTTCATTCCAGCTCTCCTTGAAAGATCAGGCAGCCGCGCTCCTCGCCCTGCAGCCCATGTACGCTGCGCTGGTGCGCGAATTTGTGATTGAAGTTTCCACCTGCCCGGTCGATAAAGATCATGCCGAGGAATTCTCGGCCTCCCGCGAGCCGGTCGAGCAGGCCGAGGCCTGGTTCCAGCAGGTCGACGCGCAGATCCAGGTCCACCAGTTGCGCCAGTTTTTGCAGACCACGCCTCTGGCCAACGAAGCCGTGCTGCGCCATCTTCTTTCGCATCACATGCACAAGACCGCGAAGTCTACCAGCGACCGCGACAAGACGGATTTCCTGCTCGTCCAGTATTTTTCCCTGTGCGCGCCCTCCGGCCTGGAAGACGCGGATGTGGACCTCGATTACGTCGCCCAGGTGCTCGAGCCTGTGCTCGGGCCGCAACAGCCGAAGCTTCCCGCATGGTTGAGTTCTATCGAGGCCATCATGCAGTCGGCGGCGGGATGCCACCGCCTCAGCGAACTGCTGCACAGCGGCGCGATCGAGCAGGGGCGCAAGCTCAAGACGCAGAGCTCGGCCCGTTACTTCGAGCCCTCAGCCATGGTGGTCTTTACCCGTTTCAGCTTCATGATCCGGCGGATATTTTTCCGTCTCATGCACGACGATCTCAACGCCATTCATGACGGCCTGCGCGAACTCGAGCGCCGCGGCGTCACCGCCATCGATTGCCGCCGCGCTCAATTCTCCGCCGAGGAACCGACGGCGCGTCTGCGCATGATCTGCCAGTCCTGGAAAGTCATGTTCCACGCCGAATACTCCTCGGGCCAGCCCTTGCGCATGCTGGTCGATCTCCGGGCGGCCGTCGACGACGCACTGCAGAACGGAGCGCACAAGAATCCGCTCGCCGCAACCGCCGCCGTTTCCGGGATATCCGGCGGCGGGCAACAGGAGTGATTTCCGGTCGAGACGCGGCTTGCCCCGTCTCTACAGGAATAAGTTCGGAATCAGAAAGCGACGATAAGCATGAATCGCCCGAGCGTCCTGATCCTTGCCAGCGACCCCGCCTTCTCGCGGGAGATCACCGCGCATTGGCCCCGGGATCCCGCTTCCCATTGCCAGGGTCCGGAATTTGCCCCGGAATTCATCGTGCTCGACGAAGGCCTTTCTTGCGACCTCAACGGCAGCCACTACGACCTTGCCATTGCCGACGCCTCTTCGGTTGAAGAGAACAGCGACGGAAAGAAGGACAAGAACGATAAGAACGACAAGAGCGACAAGAGCAAAGCCCTGAAGCAGTCCCTCGCCGCCGCCGGCAAGCCTGCCATCGTCGTTCTCTCCGAAGCTCACTCCGATCCCGCGCTCGATTTTTATAGCCTCCACGGGGCTGTTCTCGAGCTGCGTCGCGAACGCGGAATCTGGCCGGCGATCACGGGTCTGGTCGGACGCGAAATTCTGCGCCGCCGCCAAGCCGAGTCCTGCGCCCGCGAAGCCGAGAAAGTTTGCGCCGCCGCCCAAGCCGAGGCCACTCTCGGACGCTACATGGTCGAGATGCGGACCAACATCAACAATGCTCTTACCACGGTGCTCGGCAACGCCGAACTTCTGGTCCTCGAGCCCGGACTGCCCGCTACCGTGCTGGCGCAAGCCGATAGCATCCGCAACATGGCGCTGCGGCTGCACGAAGTGTTTCAGCGTTTCTCTTCCATCGAAAAAGAACTCAGCGTCGCCGCTCGCGAGTCCAGCAAGAAAGCCGCGCACGCCTGCGGCTGACACCGCGCCGGACGCCGGTTGGCCCCTTCACACAACGGTTCTGAACAGCGACCCGATGCCCGCGGTTACCGCCATGGCGAGAGCGCCCCAGAACGTAACGCGGATTGCGCCCTTCAGTACTCCTGCGCCACCCGCGTGTGCAGCGAACCCGCCCAGCAGCGCGAGGAACAGCAGTGAAGTTCCAGAGACAAGAGGGATCAAAATCGCCGCCGGGGCCAGAGCCGTGACCAGGAGAGGCATGGCGGCTCCAACCGCGAAGCTGGCAGCCGATGCCAATGCAGCCTGAATCGGACGCGCGCGGAAAGTTTCGGAGATACCGAGTTCGTCGCGGGCATGCGCGCCGAGCGCGTCATGTTCCATCAACTGCTCGGCCACCTGTTTCGCGAGCGCAGGTTTGAGCCCGCGAGCGACGTAGATGGCCATCAGTTCCTTGTGCTCGCCTTTGTTGTCGGTTTTGAGTTCCGCGCGCTCCAGCGCGAGGTCGGCCTTTTCCGTGTCGGCCTGGGAGTGGACAGAAACGTACTCTCCGGCAGCCATCGACATGGACCCCGCCACTAGGCCGGCGATCCCCGCAACCAATACGTTGCTGTGAGTCGCATGCGCCGCTGCGACCCCAAGCACCAGGCTTGCGGTTGAAAGGATGCCGTCGTTTGCGCCCAATACCGCCGCGCGCAGCCAGCCGGTGCGTCCGGTGCGATGTCGTTCCCTGTGGCGTACAAACATTCTTGAGGCTTTCTTGGTCCCGTGGCCGCCAGAGCCGCGAAAAGAAACCGGCGCTCGGTTCGGCAAACTGACATTTTGATGCTAGCGAAAGCCCATGGTGGCGCGAGTAAGTTAAGGGTTTCGAAGCTGAGCTTTGAAAATATTCACGTCTGCCTTGCTGCGCGGAGTGTCAGCTCACGCACTTGTCACCGGGTTGCGTTAGCAGCGTGCTCTCGCGCAACAGGCATGCGATGTGCGCCTGAATATGTTGTGGCAGGCGCCGATATGACTCCCGCAGTTCCGCCAGAAGTTTCCCCGCGGCTTCAATGTCGCCGTCCATGGCATCCACCTGTTCTGGGCCGGCCACCACTCGCGGGCCGTCCTCAATATGTTCCTTAACATGAGCCAAATTCGCCACCAAGTGCCCGCGCTACGGGAACTTTCTGGTTACGCCGTTTGACGAAAGTACAGCCGAAGCTTCTTCGTATTATCGAAGTACAGCAGGGCAAAAGCTGTTCAAAAATGAACAGTGGGCGGCGCATCCCCGCTTTCGCCGGTCACGGCAACCACTACTGTGGTTTCGGTGTGGCCGTCGCCGCAGCCTGAACCGGTTGGTCTGCGGTTGTTTTGGATGCGATACCCGCCGGAGATTGCTTGGCAGGCGGAATCTCGGTCCCGGCTGGATAAATGAAAATCTGCACCGTGCCCCATCCGCCATCCGGCTTCGTGTCCGTAGTCTGCTTGCCCATCCCCAGAGTTTTGAGCTGGCTATCGTCGAATCCGAAGTTCTCGACCAGATACTCGCGCACGACCATGGCGCGGGCTTCGGTCAGCACCAAGTCCTTCTGGGTATCGCCTTCCATGCCCGCGGACGCCACGATCACTGCAAATCCAAACTGATTATTCGCCAGGAACTCGCCGCCCGCGTTTAGAGATTTCTGATTCTTCAGCTTGGCCGAATCTTGTTTATCGAAAAGCTGCTGCGCGGAATATGTAAACTCCTTTATCGCTGTGCCTTGCGGCAGCCGTTCGATCTCGTTTTTTGCCAGCTCCGCGGAATCTTCGTAGCCGCGAGTCTTGAAATAGCCGCGCAAGAAGAAGTTGTGCTTCAGGGCTTCCATATTCTCCTGGAAGTCGGTCACCCCTGCCTGCGCCTGGAGCATCGTGTCATGCATGGTGCTGGTCGTCTGTTCGAGGTTGGTATAGAGCTGTTTGTCGTTCACCAGCGCTCCAGCGGTTCCCTGACCGGAATCGATTTTGGCGCTGATCGACTGTAGATTCGCCGTCGCCCGAGTGGTGTTCGCAATGGCTTGCTGGCTGCTATCCAGAATGCCGTCCGTCTTTTTCAGCAGGTCTGACATTTCGAGTGGCGGCTGGCTGGCGATGGTATCGCCATCTCGCACGTTCGCTTTCCCGGCGGATCCAAACGAGATCGCCAGATACTGGTTGCCCAACAACCCCTCGGTTTCGATGGTGGCCACGGAGTCTTGCTTGATGATCTCGTGCGTTGACTTGCCGACCTCCATGACTACCGTGACCTTTTCGCCCGGCTGGTGGGGCAGCACGATGCTGCTCACCGTTCCACTGTGAACCCCGCCCACCCGCACATCGGCTCCCGCGTCCAGGCCCACCACATTGTCGAACTGCGCCTTCAATTGGTACGTCGAACTGAAGAGATACTGCTTGCTTCCGATGATGAAGACACCGGCCACCAGTATTGCCAGTGTCACAACGATGAAAGCTCCTAACCGCGCCGCTCTCGACATATGTCCTCCTACGAATACCCTAAAAATTCCCTGACAAACTTGTCGTCACTTTTCTGGAGTTCTTCAAAGCTGCCTTCGATCACCACATTTCCCTCATTGAGCAATGCCAGACGGTCGGCAATCGTCTTGGCGCTGTGCAGGTCGTGCGTCACCACGATGGATGCCATGTGATGTTCCGCCTGGAGCTTGAGAACCAGATCATTAATCTCCGCCGAACTGATGGGGTCGAGACCAGCGGTGGGCTCGTCGAGCAGCAGAATATCCGGCTCCAAAGCCAGCGCCCGCGCCAGCCCTACTCGTTTCTGCATACCGCCCGAAATATCCGAAGGCATTTTCTCAAAGGCGCCTTCCATGCCCACTTCCTCCAGTAGTTGCCGCACCCGGTCGCCCTGCTCAGATTTTGACATCTCCTTCTTATGGTGCTGCAGCGGAAACGCCACGTTCTGCTCGACGGTCAGCGAATCGTAGAGCGCGGCGTGCTGAAACAGAAAACCCATTTTCGTTCTAATTTCGCCGAGCTGGTCGAGGGCCAGGCCGTCGATGTCTTGACCGTGGATGCGAACTGATCCCAAGTCTGGTTTCTCCAGGCCGATGATGAGCCTCAGCAAGACGCTCTTACCGGTACCACTGCGTCCCAGCACCGCCAGGGTCTCGCCGCGGCTCACGGTCAGGCTGATCCCGTTCAAAACCTTTTGACTTCCAAAGGACTTATGTAAGTCCTCGACGGCGACAGCGGGCACGCTGCCGTCTTCCTCCGCTTCCTTTCGCTTCACCGCAACTTGATCGATTGTGTCCATACCAGTTTTACGAACTGCTTAGTCGATGTTCATGGGAAAAATATGAGAATGAGTTTCACCAGCACGACATCGGCCAGGATCACGAACAGCGAGGACAAGACTACCGAGCTCGTGGCCGCACGGCCCACGCCCGCGGCGCCTCCCCGTGTCCGCATTCCCTGAAAACATGCGATCAGCCCAATGATCAGGCCAAAGACCATGGTCTTGAACGTAGGTGGCAGGAGATCGTTGAAATCGGCGCCCTTGAAACCGCTCGTAATGAACTGGTGAAAGGAGAGCGGCTCAACCAGTGCCTGCGCAACCCAGCCCATTACCAAGCCGCAAAAGTCGGCAGCGAGAGTCAGCAAAGGCAGCATGAGAATGCAAGCCAGGATGCGGGGCGCCGCCAGCAGCTTATAAGGATTTACCGCCGATGCCTCGATGGCATCGATCTGCTCGGTCACTTTCATTGACGCCAGCTCCGCACCAATGCCAGCGCCTACTCGACCACTTACTACCAGACCGGTGATGATCGGGCCGGTCTCGTGAATAACGGAAAACACGATAGCGGCGGGAAGCAGCGATTTGGCGCCAAATCGCGTCAGGCTGTAACGTGCTTCCAAAGAAAGTACCACCCCGATGGCGGCGCCGGCCAAAGCGACCAGCGGCAGGGACATGGATCCAATCTCGTCGAGTTGCAAAAACAATTCGCGGAATTCAAACGGCGGCGTTACTGCAGCGCGCACCACTCGCCAGAAAAATATGCCCAGATCGCCGAACCACTCGAGAAACCTGTTGATCAGGCCCATGGAGGAGTTGACCATGGCGGACATAAGCGAGGTCCGCGGCCCCGGAAGTGGAGGGTCCATGCCTGCGACCGCCCTGGATTTCCGGTCGATCACGGATTTGAACCCGGAGTCGGCGCTCCGTGCGCATTGTTGAGGTGCATGCGAGAAATCCATGAGTGGGGCCCACTATAGAGGAATTCCAAGGCGATGTTTCCACCTGCATACCACAGCAAGCTGTAGTTGCCCATCCGAAAACCATCCATGGCATCGTAGCGTCCGGGATACCACCCATAGACGGCAGTCATGGTTCCGGCATACGGAGCGACCAGGGCAGGGATGGAAAAGACGCGATGGCCATCGTCGCCGCGGCGCGCTGTGAGGGTAGAAATTACGGCATGTCTCAGCCGCGGAAACACACCTTTGCACTCACAGCGGTAATACAGCGCGTCTTCGCGGAAGGCTTCCGAAAGCGCGTAGCGCGTCGTCGTAGTTACCGCTGCGATGCCGAAGTTGGATCCGATTCGCTTGCCGTAACCCTCCGCGCCTTGTTTCCATTCTGGTGGGGCGTTATACGCCTGGTTAACTCCAGCCGCGAGCCCCGCGCCGACGATGGGATAAGGGCCGAAAGCGTCGAAAGCGTAGTTACGGAGCATCGTTTTCTCTGTCGGACGCATATACGTCAGATCCGGCAGCGGTGCCGCCGCACTTACTAACGAGACCGCAGCGCTGGAAGAGCCTCCCGAATCTCCCAGTGATTGCGCCTTGGCCAGCATTGATAGCGCTGCGAGGCCGCCGAATGCCAGCAGCAAGAAAATAAACCAGCGCATCTTCATATCGAGATTCTCCTTGGTCAATCTAAGATCCAGCTTCATACCGTAAGTGGGCAAGCTCCATGGTCGCACTGGCACGCGATCTCGACATCCTTGGATCCCGCTTCCTTACAGGCTTGACTGCAGTATTTGTCGCCAGGTTCCACCCGGCACCGGCATGGCAGGTGCGCACACTTAGACTGCTCATTTGTCGTTATCATTAGTTATTGTTCTCCTTTTCCAACACTGTTCTTGGGTTCTGATCTACCTTCGCTTCAGTATCCAGCCGATCAATGTTCCTGCGGTGAACGCCACCGCAAACGTCGTCGCCACCGTTAGCAATGGGTATCGCTCGATGCGCTGAGTTGTGTCATTCAAGAATTCTTCGGCAGCATCGCCGCTTTGCTTTACCGCACGCCTCACGACTCCCACGCCATCCTCGATTGCATCGGCAACCGCACAGGTTGCACGAGAAGCCTGCTGCGCTGTTTCGGCGATCTGTTCCGCTGTTCTTTCCACTACGGTTTGTGACATGGTCCCCTCCGGTGGGTTTTGCGAGCCAGGGTTGATAGGTCCCTATTCTCCGACGGCCTTTTCAGCGCGGCCGATCCATTTTTGAACTTTGCCAGCTTTCTTTTCCGCGTCTCCAGTGACTTCCAGATTGGGATCGTTCGTCGCCTTTCCGACCTCTTCCTTGATCTTTCCCTTCACTTCGTGGAACTTGCCTTCGGCTTTGTCGGTTGTGCTTGGTTTCATCATTTTTCCTTTCTTCCTGCAATAAGCTCCGATTGTGTTTTCACTCCATGGCCAGACCGTAGTTGCCGGCGCCTTTACGCTACTTCCTTTTTTTCGACGCTCGCTGGCACCTGCACCAGTTCCTCAAACAGAGAGCGGTAATGAATCATCGCCGTTCTCAGTTCTTCCGTAGTCGCTTCGTTCTTGCCAACCCTTAGCGCAATCTCATGCGCAGACCGGTAGTTCTCCACCACTCGGGGATGGTCGACAGAAATGTCGGCGGCGCGTTGATCGAAATCGGATACGGGATAGCCGCGAGTTTTCATTAAAGAGGACACCAGATCATCCGCTTCTGCGACCGCCCCCTTTGGGGAATCGACAAAACGAGACTGTACGGCCTCCCACCGTTTCAAATAACGGTCGTGTTCCATCGGGTCAAGATCGCGAATATTGAGCTTCTCGACCCGCTTCTCGCGATCCTCTAATTTCGCTTGTGCTTTTCGTTCCGACCCATGCTTGAGGACCGCCCGATCGTACTCGGGGCCAAACTTTTGCCGCAGGTTTGCAGTCGTACTCCTGCGCTTTCGCACATACAGCCAAGCCAGCGCTGCGATGAGTAGAACCACCACGGCGGCGAGCGCAATCAGCTTCGGATCCAGCAGATTCAAATTCATTGAAACCTCCCTACATCACAGAATGTCCACAAGACCAATTTGTTCACGGAATTCCATCCGGGTTTAGAACCCGGTTAATTGCCAGTATCAGACTTTAGGCGGCGGAAGACTGGTCAGAATTGATCGTTTTCCAGGATCTCGTCGTGAAAGGCGGGGTCGGAGCGGTGCGCGAGCGACACCTTTGGCGACAAAGCCTGCCAGTTGAGGGTTGAAGAGCGGGGTCCCACTTTCGCCACGGGCCGTTATTCCGAAGGATCTTTTTGACGCGTGGCCTTTACACCCGAGAGAATCCCAATGCCTAAGAGTACGATCGCGCCCACTGCAATCCAGTGCGCGGGCACGTGCATCAGATGCGCGCCGTAAATCAGTCCGCCGATCACGATGGCGAACCCAACCGCGTAAATTCCGAACGACATAGTATCTCCTTGTATCTCCCTCTGTAGAGACGGGGCTCGCCCCGTCTCTACGGGAAATCAGCCGCCCGTTTCGGGGCTGCTGGCAGCCTGTCCACTTCGCAGCAAACTACTGCGATGAAGTGGCTTTCTGATTCTTGACCTGCAGATCGTTCACCACCTGCAGAACGTTGGGCACTCCCGTCGCCACCTGCTCGGCGAGCGCCCGTTTGGCCTGCGAGTTCACTTCTCCGGTCAGCGTGACGACGCCGCTCTTCACTTCGTATTTCACGTGCTCGTGCAGCTTGTTCTGGATCAGGGCCGCGTCCAGATTCTGCTCGATGCCTTTGTCCAGATCGGAGTTCACGGCCTTGGCATCTCTTTCTCCGCCCACGGGAATCACGGCTATCTGATTCGCGACCACCTGTGCGCCCGCGAGCGCCTTGGCCAGCGATTCGGCCTGCGCCTTGTCGGCGTCATTGGCGACTTGTCCACCGAGGGTCACGATGCCCTTTTCGCGATCCTGGCTGACGGAGACGTTCTTCAAGCCTGCCTGGTCGAGCGACTTGCGAATACTGTCGGAAACATCGGGGGATTTTACCGGTCCCGAGCATCCCGCCAGAATCCCGGCGGCAAGCAGCGTAAGCAGGGCTACTGTCAATCTGAGCTTTTTCATATTCCTTCCTTTCCTCCTTTGATCGATGTGACTAATTCGAGATGAAATCTCAAACCGTGGTGAAGCGACGCCTGGCGCGTGATTCGCCTTGAGCAGGGACCATTTCTTTTCTCCCGACTGGCGATCGATACTGGATGATCCCAGCCCAAATATTAGTCACCGCGGGAAGGTGTTTCTGTGCAGAAAGGAACACATTGCCAGGTTGCGAGGGTCTTTTGAAGGAGGACAAGATCTGCTCCGCGGGCAGAGAGAAATCCAGGCGGGAGACGACCGTCGAAATCCTACCCTTCAAAAGTGGGCGCCCCGCATCATCGAAGAGTGCGTTCCTAAAGGGAAATAGATCGCGGATTTCCCAGGTCTTAGCAGTAATTGGCGATTGGGAGAGGGAACTCACATGGCCCCGCGAACTCGGCGATGGCCTGGCGGGTCTACTACGAAAAAAGGGAAGGGGCACAACCGGATCGTCTCGGCTGTGCCCCTTTTCCCGGTTACTGGTTATTTAGTTCTCTTTTTGTTGGTTTTGGCTTTTTTCGCCGCGGATGCACCGGTTCCGGGGATACCGGTTAATGACCCCTGCACCTCGATGGGTCCAAGGAATACATCAGTCGCATCTTCGCCCAGCCAGAACAACTGTCCGCCACTGGCCTGATAGATGACCGCGCTGAGATCAACCTCCGTGCCGCCGGTGACAGTGACAGCAAGCGCCGGAATTGTAAAGCGCCCAACGTTTGTACCGTCAGGGGTCGCAGTGGCCGCCACTACAGCCGCGGTTTCCTCCGGCGTTGCGCTGTTGAAGAATCCGCCCGGATCACTGACGTTTGCGGTTCCGGCCAAAACATTGGTAGCCCCGGCCGTAACCGATCCCTGGCCGACCAAGTCAAATTCCCAGAAAGTGGCGCTGCTGTTGAAATCCTGCGCTCCAAAGGCATAATTGCCTGTGAAGTCGGCAGGTGCGGTGTCGGTTTGCGGAATCAGGACTCCTGTGCCCGGGAGCGTATCCAGTTCGACAATAAGAGCTCCTCCTCCGCCCACCAAGTTATTCGGATCAAGCAGATTCAGAGCTGGATCCGTCATATACATTCCCAGATAGAAGACGTCTCCCAAGCCTGCAGTGATCGACAGGGCGCCGTATCCATTGGCCGAAGCACCATAGGTGCCTGAGATAGCGGCGCTAGTGACAGCGAGCCCGAAGGGCTCGTTGTCATCCCCGAAACCCGCGAACGAGCCGGCGCTAGGAGTGGTAGTAAACATACCCGCCGCGGCATAGGAATCAGCCTCATACGAGTTGCTTTGGATGCCAAACACGGAGGGTCCGACCGATGCGTTGCCGAAACTGCCAGCGCTTGTGCCCTGGCCGAACGCCGACCCAATGTTCGCGTCGCCAATAGTAATGGGATCCACATCAATGATCCGCAGAACTTCCGGACCAACGATGTAGTAGGAGAGTGTGGTTGCTATAACGGCAGGGATGCCGGTGATCGTGCCGCGCCCGTAGGAATCCGGTGCCGAGAGCGTTCCGTTCAGAGCATTTCCCGCCCCCACTGTTCCATTGTCATTGATGTCGAAATCACCGCTCAAGGTGGTGCCAGTGATCGTGAATACGCCACCGGACACCTCCGGATTATAGCCGGTGTCCACGCCAGAAAGGGCGAAGGCATATCCCCCGCTGGGTGCGGTCGTCGCTCCTGTCTGCAAGTCCAGGCTTCCGCTGGATGTTGCCGACCCGTCAAACTGAACGATGAGCGCGTGATTGGCGTTCACAAACTGAACGCCGAGGGTTTCAACTCCTGCCACGCCCACAAGCGTATCGGTGGTAGTCAGCGTGAGTGTGCCCAGGCCGGTTGCAGGATCTACTGTCAGCGCTGTACCTGCTGCCGTGATTGTGTCGTTTGCCGAGACTACAACACCGTCGTTATAGTCTTGTTCGCCCGCATTGAGATTCGTGTCGGGAAGGCCGTTGCCACTCGGGTCGACGGTCACCGCTCCTGCGAGAGCATAAAAATACGGGCCGCTCCCATCCGTGGCCTGTACATCCAGCCCACTCAGATAGAACGTATAGGTGAACGAAGTGGGAGCCGGCGTGTTCGTCAGACTGAAGTTGGCTGGCGCCACCGCATCTGCAACCGTAGCCGCCACCACATAGGCGCCGGTGGTTGCATTCGCTGTGAACACCGAAGAGGTAGCGTTGCCGCTCGCGTCTGTTATAACCGTTTCCGTGTTCGTTGAGTTCGACGCGAATGTGCCGCTCGCTCCGGTCGTTGGGGCCGTGAACGTCACCGACAAGCCCTGCGTCGGCACACCGCCCGTCGTCACGTTCGCTACCAGCGGCGCTGCAAACGCCACGCTGATCACCGCGCTTTGCGGTGTTCCGCTCGTCGCCGTGATGCCTACGGCCGTCCCGCCCGTTGTATTGGTCAGGGCGAACGTGGCCGACGGCGTCACTCCTGTAACCGCAGCCGTCACGCTATAAGCTCCAACTGCCCCATTCGCGGTGAATGCCGAAGAGGTAGCGTTGCCGCTCGCGTCTGTTGTATCCGTTTCCGTGTTCGTTGAGGTCGATGCGAACGTGCCGCTCGCTCCCGACGCCGGAGCCGTGAACACCACCGACACGCCGCTCACCGGGTTCGAACTGGCGTCCAACACCGTCGCCACCAGCGGATTTGTAAACGCGGTGAGAACGAATGCGCTTTGCGGTGTTCCGCTCGTCGCCGTGATCGATGCCGGCACCGCTGTGTTCGTCAGACTGAAGTTGACCGTCGGCAACCCGCTAGCCGTTGCCGCCACCGTATAAGCTCCGGTCGTTGTATTCGCTGTGAACTGCGACGAGGTGGCCAGACCGTTGATGTCTGTCGTATCCGTCTCCGTTGCCGTTCCATTGGCGAATGTGCCGCTCGCTCCCGACGATGGAGCGGTGAACGTCACCGACACGCCGCTCGTTGGTGATCCGCCCGTCGTTACCTGCACTATCAGCGACGCTGCAAACGCCGTGCCGCCCGCCGTGCTCTGCGGGCTTCCGCTCTGCAACGTCATCGTTTCGACGGGAGGCTTGGAGCTCGAATTATTACAGCCTGTCAGGAAAACAAAGGCCAGGAAAACAAAGGCCAGGATGCTTACGTAAGCTTTGCGGTTCATAGTCCCTCCCCTGCCGTCTTGCGGCTTGCACGCTCACGTGCCTGCGGCGATACCGGTATCCCGTGCTCGTTCCGGATCCTATAGACCTGTCCGCCCGCTTTTACGGTGCGGGCCAGGAAAACTTGTTTGTCCTTGATCGTCTTCATGACGCCGGTTATCTCAATTTGCTGGCCGGGGGCGACTTTGACGGCGCCTTTGCCTCGTAAACCGAACCTCGCCAAACTCGCGTCCACCGGACCGGAGGGAGTTGCGAGCAAGAGGTGCGAACCCATAATCATTCCCGCAGCGGGTTTCGTTAGCACACTCGATACCGTTCCACTGAGTGTGACTTCCTTGGCAACATCGTAGTTGAGTGGCCCTGCCGTCCTCGTCTCTGCCGCTGTCTGCGCTTGCGCCAGCGGTAACAGTGAGATCAAGGACAGGAGGGCTAATGCGCATAACCCTGCGAATAGCCGTTTCATCGTCTGCCTCCAGGTTGAGTTTTGATTCGGAATTGCCATCCTACCGCGTTTCCTACCCTGCATACAACGAAATTTTTTTTGCGGTATTTTTACTAGAGCACCCTACAACCGTGCCAATTGGCTGTCTGGTCAAAATTGCACACACTGCGAAGTTAGTCAAGATCACACGGACGGTGCATCGCGATGCTGTCGTAACGTCGTTCGATTAACCGAGCGAAGCCCGTCGCCCTACGATCTTACACGAACAGAAATTCCTTCGTTCTGAGTTCCTTGATCGTGTCCCGCAGCTTGGCCGCTTTCTCGAATTCAAACCGCTTGGCCGCTTCCCGCATGTCGCTCTCCAGCTTTCCGATGTAAGTGTCCAACTCTTCCTGCGATTTCAAATCCGGGATGCCGTCGGCTTCGGGCCCGGTCAGGTCGGTGTAGTCGGCGCCGACGATGGCGACGAGCGTCATGTCGAGCGGACGAATGATAGATTCGGGGGTGATTCCGTTTTCTTCGTTATAGGCCTGCTGGATGGCGCGGCGCCGGTTGGTTTCGTCGAGCGCCTTTTTCATGGAGTCGGTCATGCGATCGGCATAGAGAATCGCCCGCCCGTTCAGGTTGCGGGCGCAGCGTCCAATGGTCTGGATCAGCGAACCGGCGGAGCGCAGGAAGCCTTCTTTGTCGGCATCGAGAATCGCCACCAGCGATACTTCGGGCAGGTCGAGGCCTTCGCGCAGAAGATTGATGCCGATCAATACATCGAACTCGCCTTTGCGCAGGTCGCGCAGGATCTTCACCCGCTCCAGAGTTTCGATCTCGGAGTGCATGTAGCGGCACTTCACGCCGACCTCGCTGTAATACTCCGCCAGATCCTCGGACATGCGCTTGGTCAGCGTGGTCACCAGCACCCGCTCGTTGCGGGCAACGCGGTCGCGGATCATATGCAGCAGGTCGTCGATCTGTCCTTTGACCGGGCGGATCTCGACCGGCGGGTCGATCAAACCAGTGGGGCGGATGATCTGTTCGACGACCACGCCGGCCGACTTAGTAAGTTCGTAAGGGCCGGGCGTGGCGGAGACGTAGACGATCTGGTTGGTGCGATGCTCGAACTCCTCGAAAGTAAGCGGACGGTTGTCGAGCGCCGAGGGCATGCGGAATCCGTATTCGACCAGCGTCTGCTTGCGCGAGCGGTCGCCGTGATACATGCCGTGGAGTTGCGGCACGGTCTGGTGCGACTCGTCGATGAACATCAGAAAATCGCGCGGAAAATAGTCGAGCAGCGTGGGCGGTGGCTCGCCCGGAAGGCGTCCGGTGAAATGGCGCGAGTAATTTTCGATGCCGTGGCAGTAGCCCATGGCCCTGATCATTTCCAGGTCGTACATCACGCGCTGATGGATGCGCTGCGATTCGACCAGCCGCCCTTGCTTCTCGAGTTCCGCTTCCCACCAGGCCAGCTCGGTCCTTATAGAAGCCACGGCGGAGGCGCGAGTTTCTTCCTTCATTACATAGTGCGTCTTGGGATAAATCGGCAGCCGCATGTAACGCTGCTTGACCGTTCCAAACAGAGGATCGATCTGCGAGAGTGATTCAATCTCATCGCCAAACATCTCGACGCGATAAGCGTTGTCGTCATAGGTGGGATAAATTTCGATAACATCCCCGCGCACGCGAAACGTCCCGCGCCGAAAATCTCCTTCCGTGCGCTCGTAGAGAATTTCGACCAGCTTGCGAGTAATGTCCGATCGCTTGATCCTCTGTCCCTTTTCGAGGAACAGCAGCATCCCGTAGTAAGCTTCCGGCGAGCCCAACCCATAAATGCAACTGACCGAAGCCACGATCAAACAATCGCGCCGCTCAAAAAGCGACCGCGTAGCCGAGAGCCGCAACTTGTCGAGCTCGTCGTTGATGGTCGCTTCCTTCTCAATGTAAAGATCCGCCGCAGGCACATAAGCCTCCGGCTGGTAGTAGTCGTAGTAGGAGACGAAGTACTCCACGGCGTTGTGCGGAAAGAAACTCTTGAACTCGTGGTAGAGCTGGGCGGCCAGGGTTTTGTTGTGCGCCATGACCAGAGCCGGGCGGTTGGCGGCCTCGATCACTTTGGCGGCGGTGAAGGTCTTGCCTGATCCGGTGACTCCGAGCAGGACCTGATGCTGCTCGCGATCGAAGACGCCGCGGGTGAGGGCTTCGATGGCTTGTGCCTGGTCGCCCTGGGGCTTGTAGTTGCTTACGAGCTTGAAGTCCACGGCTCATTATATGGGAGGGGCGAGGAGTGGCTGAGGATGTACTTCCGTGTAAATCATGCTCGTTGGCAGGCAGGTACATCGGAAGTTTGTACTAAGTGATTCACCCTAGATACTGAGCAAAACTGCTCAACTTCTCTGCCGCAACCTGCCCGCAATCACGGTGGTAACCGCCATTTTCCGGCAAAGAAAGGCGCCAGGCAGGGTTTTCACACTTAGTTAACAACCGGAGCGCGATTTGGCCGCGTGAATGCAAAATGAGACGCAAAGACCCGAATTCAGATGTGCCGAGGGGGCCTGGTTTCAGCGCCACTGGCAGTGACCGGCGCCGCGTCGGTGAGGTGAAGTGATTTATGGAAGAGAAGTTCAACCAAATGGGACCCCGGGAACGGCAGATCATCAATCTGCTGCTCCAGGGATGTGACAACTCGGAAATCGCTCACGATCTGAACATTGCCGAGCGCACGGTGAAAGCGCATTTCAACCGCCTGTTTGTGCGTTTCGGAATCAAGGGCGGCATCAAGCGGGTTAAGCTCGCGACTTTACTTTATCGGAGGCAATTATGGTTGGAGAGACAGCAAACCCCCGCGGGCCCAGCGAACGCGAGCAACTCATCATTCAACGTGTAGCCGAGGGCTGCAAGAACCGGGAGATCGCCGATTCGATCGGGACCACCGAGCACGTGGTGAAGAATTATTTGCGAGTGATTTACGACAAGCTGGGATTGTGGAACCGCGTCGAGCTGGCGCTGTGGTACGAAGCGCGGCGGCACGAGCGGGTTTATCACGCCTGAGGACCCCAAGCGTTCGCAGAGAGGCGGAATCGGAAGCCGGAGGAGATTCGCCTGCACGCGTAGCCGGCCCGAATGGATGTTTGCTTTCCTGTAGAGACGGAGTTTGGCGCGTATCCAGTCAAGAGAGACGGGGCGAGGCCAGTCTGAACGGGCGGAAGCTGGTACGAAACAGAATTAGCGGGGGATGTAACTGTCAAGCAGCGGAAGGAGCTGCGACCCAAACTTCATCATGCGCGCCTGGGCGGCATCGGGAGACTCGCCGTCAAGCATCGGGGTCATCAAGCGCACCATCCCGCCGTCGCTGCGATTCATGCGAATTGAATCGGAGATCAGATAATACTTGGCCGACCACTCGCTGGCTACCACGCGGCCATGTGCCTGAAACCAGTAAAGCACCAGCTGCCGCTCTCCCATCTTTGAAACCACGTAGCGGTTGACGGGAACTGAAGATCCATCCGGACGCGCAAGCTGAATCACTTCCCGCGAAGTCGGAATCCATCCCGCACCCGGCAGGCAGTGATCCGGCGAATGGATCGTGTCGCCCGCCTTTTGCGACGGAAAGAACGGGATGTAGAGATTAATCGACGGTTCCGGCTGGTTCGCGTTTTCGTAATCGCGCACCAGATACTCGCCCGGCCCGAGGATGTCAAGGGTCTCCTGGTCGAGCGGGTCGTCGTTTCCCGTCCAAGCACCAATCTGCGAGGGCAGGGAACTCAGAGGCTGGTGCGGCGGTATAATCTCGGTGCTCGAATGGGCCTGCAGGCCGATCGCCGTGGCCAACATAGGCACAGCCACAATCCCAAAGCGAAAAGACCCCGCCTTCATGCGGATTTCCCCAGCGGGCTGTTCTTCCAGATGCGCGACGTTACTCCGTGCAGGCGGACCGCTCTTCCAGATCAGGCAGATCAAGCGGTGCACAGCGAACAGCATGATCAATGCCACCGCGAAGATCAATAATCCCGCGAGGGCATGGGGAGCCCCCTCCGCTTCATCCCCATATCCGAACTGCACGAGCAGCCCTGTGCCGAAAACTCGAAAGCTGTTAGCCGCCACCGCGATTGGAACGGCTGCGCACGCGAGGACTACCCGCACCCACTTCCGAGACTCCAGGAGATATCCGTATATAATGGCCAGCGTGACCAGGCTTAGAAGCGATCGGATTCCGCTGCATGCTTCCACGACGTCCAGCGGCCCGGAAACAAGCCAGATGACATTCCCTTCCCGGTGCACGACGACCACCAGTCCCAGCAGAGCAGTAGCCAGCTTGGCAGCCAGCAACTGAAGGGGAAATGTCACTCGGCTAATGATCAGGCTCGGAATCGGGATCATCAGAACCAGAAACGCCCAAGGAAAGAGGACGGCGCGAAAAAAGGTCCACCCCTGAAACAGAATGATCAGGCCAGCCAGCAGGATCAGCAGCGACACGCGGGGCAAGAAAATGTCCGCGCCCAAGACTCCCAGGACCAGCACAAGCATGCTCAGGACGACCAGCGGAAGACCAGCCCATGATGGAGCCGCCGCAATTGCTTTCAAGCGCTTGCGCTCCTGCCAGAGAACAAACATCGCAAAGAGGGGGACGAAGATCCCATGCTCGAAGTTCGGATCGTGATGAGGCCCGACCCACTGCAAGAAAAGGCGGGCGAGAATCGAAGCGTAAAGCCACGCGATCAGAAGCAGCAGCGCCACTGCTTGCCAGCGGGGCAAACTGGACGACAAGCGACCCTCCCTCGTCGAGACGAGCGGAACTGCCTCTGCTGAGTTACCCATAGCGCGCGCGCTTGCATCTGAGAATATGCGAAAGTGGGTCTTCGCGCAAAGTAAAAGCAGCACTCCGGGCCCACACTTTGGGCGACGAGCAGAAGTGACCTTTGGGCCGGTTGCACTTACTCGGGCGCCTGGCCGACGAACCCCGTGTGTCCCAAAAAAGGGAAAACTATTTCCCACTCCACTCCAGCACGTGGTCAGCGTCCTTCGTCCCTTTAAGGCAAAAGCCAATTTGCCAGTACTTGCAGGGAGTTAGGACTTTATCCTGGAGACAAGTGGGAAGTAATCCCCACGGATTACCGAAGATGTGGGCAATAACTTTCCCATTTGTGCGTAATGTGGTAACGTGCAAGCGCCGTTGCCCTCCTGGGCCCAAGTTGCAAGTCATTGACAGATAAGCATATATTGTTATAGCGATAGGCAACGGTTTTGGACTGGATTGGCAGTGAGTGTGCTCTATACTGTACGCGCGTTTATCCAAGACATCTCCCTGCTATCTTGGCCCCCGAAACAGCGAAGCGGAATAACATGGATCTCGATCGAACCAAAATCCTGGCAACTGCCGGAGCACCACAGAACGGCGGCGCTCGTTTCTGGCTCGAAAGCGTCAGCGCCGGCATGCGCACGGTCGAAGCCGTGATCCGCGAGTTGTCGCAGAATGACGTTCCCGTGCTGGTGGTGGGGGAGCACGGTTCCGGGAAGGCGGCAGCGGCAGCGCGCATCCATGTTCTTTCCAGCCGCGCTGCGGAGCCCTTTCAAGTCTATCAGGGTCGTGAAGCCGGCGCAGAGGTTCTAGCGGCCTGCGACGGTCAAGGTGGAACCGTCTATCTTCAGGAAGTGGGAGACCTCACGGCGGCGGCCCAGAAGGAGTTGGTTCGCCAGATCGGTTTGAATGGCAATGGCGACGCGCAGCGCCGTGCGCCTCGTTACATCTGCGGAACCTCTTGTGAATTGGAGCCCGAGGTCAAGGCCGGCAAGTTCCGCGAGGACCTCTATTATGGAATCAGCGGAGTTTGTCTGCGGTTGCCTCCCTTACGCCAGCGGAAGGAAGATATTCCTGTTCTGCGCGATTGGTTCCTTTCAGCCGCTGCCCGTGATTTTTGCCGGGCCGTACCGGCGCTGAGTTCCGAGACGCAAAACTTCTTCCTGGAATACAACTGGCCGGGAAACATTCGCGAACTGAAAGACGCGGCTCGAGCCATTGTCGCACTCGGCGACGAAACGCTTGCCATGGGAGGATTGCGCTCTCTTTTGCGGCGCGTCGATCACGGTGCTAACGGCGAGAAAATTTCTCTCAAAGATGCGGCGCGCGCCGCCTCCCGCGAGGCCGAGAGGGAAATCATCCTTCAGGTGCTGACGCGCACCCGCTGGAACCGGCGCCGGGCGGCGCAGGAGTTGCAGATTAGTTACAAAGCGCTTCTCTACAAGCTGAAGCAGATCGGGTACGAAGAGTACGGAGCATGATGCTGAAACTGAGAGGAATCGATATGAAATCAACCTGGAAAGCGGCGGTATTGGCACTGGTCTTGAGCAGCGGCATGGCGTTGGCGCAGGGTGCGCCTGCCCAGTCCGCCGCCCCTCCCGCTCCTGACAAGGCCGCCTCTGACAAGATAGCGAATACGGCTTCCAGCAGCCCGGCCGGACCCGAGTATGTCATCGGCCCCGATGACGTGCTCCACGTAGCCGTATGGAAAGAAGCCGACCTTACCGCCACCTTGCCGGTGCGTCCGGATGGCAAAATTTCTCTTCCCTTGCTCAACGATGTGCAGGCTTCAGGCCTGACGCCCCAGCAGTTAAGCGAGTCGCTGACCGAGAAACTGAAAAAATATATTGCCGACCCGCGCGTTACCGTGGTGGTAACTACCATCAACAGCAAGCGGATTTATTTGGTCGGCGAGGTGTCGCGTTCCGGGGCCACGCCGATGTTACCCAACATGACCGTTCTACAAGCATTGTCCAGTGCCGGAATAAACCAGTTTGCCAACACCAAACGCATTTACGTCCTGCGCACCGAGAACGGCAAACAGCAGAAACTGCCGGTGAACTATCGCAAGCTGGTCAAAGGTGAGCAGATCGAACAGAATTATCTTCTGCAGCCGGGGGATACAATTGTTGTCCCGTAAGGGATATCCGGTCCGATAAGGGATCTACGGGTGAGAAGCATGTTAAGAATGCGAACAATCCGGTTGGCGCTGCTGATTCTCGGCATGGGCATCGTCGCGGCTGCCCAGACTAGTTCCCAATCCCAGCCAGATACGGCGCCAGCCCCGGCCTTCGGCCAGAACGCGCCCGTCCTGAACCCGGAGAACCCGCCGGTATCTGGACTGGACGTGCCCAGTCTTGATCTGCATACGGCCACCCGCAGCTTCATCTCGCCAGCTTTGCAGGTGAGCGAATCGGCGGACACAAACGGGGCCAACCAGCTCGGCAACAACAACTTGGAATCTGTCTCCCGCGTTCTCGGAGCTCTCGATCTCCAGCAATTCTGGCCCAAGAGCGATCTCTTTCTCGAGTACCTCGGCGGCGGAGCGTTCTACAGCAGTCCTTATAACGCGAAGCAATTGCAAGCCGTTGGACTGGAAGCCGTCACGCGCTGGCGAACTGGCCAGGCGACGCTGCGCGACTCCTTCAGTTACCTGCCCGACGGTTCCTTCGTCATGGGCTTTGGCGGTCTCCCGGGGTTCGGTTTTGCCAACGGCGGCTTCGGTGTCGGAATGCAGGGTGGTGGTTTGCCCGGCATGACCAGCTTCGCCAGTCAGTTAGGTTCGGTGGAAAACATTCCCCGGCTTGCGAACACGGCGATCCTCGATGCGGTTCAAGCCATCAGTCCGGTCTCCGCGATCACCGTGGCGGGCGGATTCAGCAACGCTCATTTTAATGACCCCTCGCAGATTCTGATCAACAGCGACGAGGTCACAATTGAGGGTGGGTACAGCCATCTGCTGAACCGTCACGATCAGATCGGCGTAATTTACGCTTTTCAGCTGTTTCAATTTCCGCAGGAGACCGGGGGCCAGATTTATAACCACATCCTCAATGTGCGTTGGAGCCATACCATGAGCGGCAGGATGACGCTCATTGCCGGAGCCGGTCCGCAATATGCCGACCTGGAGGCAGGTGGCTACTATACGCATTGGTCGCTGAGCGCCCGGGTTCAGTTGCGCTACAAACTGGGCCGCGCGTCGCTAATTGCGTCCTACGAGAAATTCACTTCGCCAGGAGCGGGCTTGTTCGCCGGCGCCGATGTTCAGGTTGCGCGGCTCGGGTATACCCGCCCACTGGGACGCACCTGGGAGTTCTTTGGCGATCTGAGCTACTCCCATAACAAGAAACTCCAGCCCGCGGATTTTGGAGCCGTGAATGCATCCAGCTACGACAATGGTTCGGCGAACGCCATTTTTCGCAAACACCTGGGACGGACATACGACTTTTTTGCCGCCTATCGCTTCGGCGAGATGGCCTTCAATGTTCCCCCTGGCATAAGCGGCATCAGCGGCACCGGCAGGATTGCTCAGCGGCAAGGCGGCACCATTGGGGTGGAATGGCACCCCAGGCCGACTCGTATCGAATAATTTCTTGGCCGCGTCAGGCGGCCGGATTGGTGAACAGTATGAGTGAAAATCGCGAACTGACGATGGACGATTATCTGGCAATGCTGCGGCGGCGCCTAAAAGTCATTCTGATCCCGGCCCTGATTGCCCCGCTGGCGGGCTTCATGGTGTCCTATGGCTTCGCGCCGAAATATACCTCGCAGTCCACGGTTCTGGTGGAAGGGCAGAAGGTGCCCGAGAACTACGTCACGCCGGTCATCACGTCCGATTTTACCCAGCGCGTGCAAACTCTGAGCCAGGAGGTCGTGAGCCCCAGCCGCCTCCGTCCCGTGATTCAGAGCCTCGCGCTGGTCAAGCCCGGGGACGAGGACAGTCTCGTCGCAGGCATCCAGCAGAATATGCAGGTCGAGCCGGTGATCACCACGATGAGCACGGCTGTGGCTACCTCTCCGACTGCCAAGAAAAAACCCTCTGCCAGCAACGAGCCAGTGCCCGGCTTCAATGTCAGGTACACCGACAGCAACGCCCTCCGCGCCCAGAAAATTTGCAATGCCATGACCTCTTTGATCGTGGATGAAAACCTGCGCGAGCGCGCCACCATCGCCGGGAGCACCACCGATTTTCTCAGCCGCCAGGTCGAAGACGCCAAGCGCGCCCTTGACGAGCAGGATGCCAAGCTCGCCGCCTTCAAGAAGCAATACATGGGTCAGTTGCCCAGTGACGTCGACAACAACATGCGCATGCTGATGTCGCTGAACTCGCAACTCGACGCCACCACCCAGACCCTGAGCCGCGCCCAGCAGGATAAGGCGTACACCGAAAGCATGCTGGCGCAGCAAGTTGCCGCCTGGAAGAGTTCCCAGTCCAGTACTAATCCGCAGACCCTCGAACAACAGTTGACCCAACTACAGGCGCAATTGATGCAACTGCAGGCGCGCTATACCAACGATCACCCCGACGTGATGAAAACCAAAGCCGATATCGCCGAGGTCCAGAAGAAGCTGAAAGAGGTTAACGCCGCTGCCGCCAATGCCACCGACAGCACCGACAAGGCTAGCGCCACCGAGCCGCCTGAAATTCGCCAACTCCGTCTGCAGATTCATCAGTACCAGAGCGTGATCGAGCAGGCCACGCTCGACCAGAAGAGACTGCAAAGCTCGATCAGCGTCTACCAGAGCCGCACCAACATGAGCCCGGGCGTCGAGGAGCAATACAAGCTGCTTACCCGCGACAACGATAACGCCCAGGCCTTCTACAAAGATCTGCTGGCCAAGAAAAGCTCCGCCGAGGTGGGCAGCAGCATGGAGATCCAGCAAGAAGGAGAACAGATGACCATTCTGGCCACTGCCAACCTGCCGGATGCTCCGAGTTTCCCATTCCGCCCGCTTTTTGCCGCAGCCGGCATGGGCGGCGGTCTGGCGCTGGGCGTCGTCATCGCTATCTTTCTGGAGTTTAGCGACAAGTCCATCCGTACCGAAAAAGATGCTGCCGCGGTCATGGATCTGCCCCTTCTGATTTCGGTGCCATGGCTGGGCGACGACGAAGACGATGCCGCCAACGGCAATGGACGGCGCCGTTTCTGGGGCCGGGGCAGTCCCCCTTCGCCCAAAGAACACGAGCACGTCGAGGTCTAGCGTAAGCCTATGTACAAGGAATTTTTTGGACTTCGCGCCAACCCGTTCAACGTCAATCCGGACCCGCGTTACCTGTTTCTCACGCGGCACACCGAAGAGGCGTTGGCTTGCCTTACCTACGGCATCCAAAGCCGCAAAGGCTTCGTGTTGCTTACCGGCGAGGTCGGTACGGGCAAAACGACGCTGATCAACAAATTGATGGAATGGCTGCGCCTGCAGCAGGTGGCTACCGCCTTCATCTTCAATTCGCGCATGGACGTGCCCCAGTTGCTCGATTTCATGATGGCCGATTTCGGCATTCCCTGCGATACCAAGTCGAAGAGTCAGATCCTGCAGCGCCTTTACAACTGGCTGCTCGATCGCTATCGCGCCGGGGAAACGGCGGTGCTGGTCATCGACGAGGCCCAGAACCTGACCGACGAAGTGCTCGAAGAGATCCGCATGATGACCAATCTCGAGACCTTCACCGAGAAACTGCTCCAGATCGTTCTGGTCGGGCAGCCGGAACTCGAACAGCGTTTGAAGCAGCCGCAGTTGCGGCAGTTGCGCCAGCGCCTGACGCTGCGCGCCAAAACCCATCCGTTCAATCTGGAGGAAACCAAGTCCTATATCGTCCAGCGCCTGCGCATCGCGGGGTCGAACGGCGAGCCGATTTTCGATGCCGACGCCACCGTCGCCATTTTCCGTTATTCGCTGGGCATTCCGCGCATCATCAACCTGCTCTGCGAGCACTGCCTGGTCAGCGCCTTCGTCGACCAGAGCAAGACGGTCTCGATCGAAGTCGTCGATTCGGTCGCCCGCGATTTCGATCTGGCCGATGGCAACGCCGCCGCAGCCATGACTGCCCCGGCCGCCCCGTCCTCCGAAAAGTTTGATCTGGTCGAAGCCTTACGCACCTTGGCAACCCTGGCCGACCGGTTGCGCCAATCCGAACAACAGGATCTCCCCAAGGAAAGGAAACTATGAGCCGTATCCATGACGCTTTGAAACGCGCCGAGCAGGAAAGAGCAACCTCCATGGGGACGCACGTTGAGCCCGCTTTCGAACAAACCCAATTACAAAACGACGGGCCCGGTGTAAACATGCCTTCCATGGCACCAGCGGGAGCCAGCCAGATGCCCAGCCTAGCCTCCGGGATGAACTACGAATCGCTGGTCGCCCGCTGCCCGCACACCGAATGGAGTCCGGATCCGCGCACCATGCTCTTCTTCCAGGAGGACGACAGTCGGGTCGGGGCGGAAGAGTTCCGTACCCTGCGCTCCCGCCTCTACCAGATCCGCGAGAAGATGCCGCTGAAACGCCTGTTAGTGACGAGCGCGCTCCCCAAGGAAGGGAAGTCTTTCGTGGCTGCCAATCTAGCCCAGGTGATGGTGCGGCAGCACGGGCGCCGCGCCCTCCTGATCGACGGCGACCTGCGCAACCCGGGCATGCACCGCCACCTCGGCGCGGCCCAGTCGCCCGGATTGGCCGAATACCTGTTGGGCGAATGCGACGAGTTCGCCGCCCTGCAACGCGGGCCCATGGAAAACCTGTTTTTCATGCCCGCGGGCCGGGCCGTTCCGAGCGCCCCTGAACTGCTCTCCAACGGCCGTCTGAAGCTGTTCCTGCAGCGCGTCGAGCCCTTGTTCGATTGGATCATTCTCGACTCGTCGCCCGTCATCCCCGTTTCGGATGCCACCTTGGTTGCCGGTTCCTGCGACGGCATCCTCATGGTCGTGCGCTCCAATGTGACGCCTTCCGATTTGGCTCGGCGCGCGCGCGAAGAATTTCCCGACAAGCTGCTGCTCGGGGTTGTGCTGAACGGAGCCCCGTCCGGAAAGCTTGCACGGTCGAAGTACTATTATGGCGAGGCCGTGAATAGCCCAGCCTAAGAGCGAAGAGGAAGACGAACCGAGGCCAAGTTGATCCGGCTATTCAATGTCTATTACCCAGTTCGGACTCTGATCCTGCTGCTCGGAGAGGCCCTGATTGTCTGGACCTCGTTCCTGCTCGGGGCCGTGTTGGTGCTTCGCGAAGACAGCTACTATGCGCTCCGTAACGACGGGGGTTTCTACAAAATCCTGGGAGTTACCGTGCTGGTCCTGCTGTGTTCGCACGGGCTTGACCTCTACGACACCGCCCGCCTCAATACCAAAGCTGAGCTTTATTTCCGTCTGCTGCTGCTTCCTGGCGTCCTCGCCTTCATTCTTGCGGGCGTAGCCTACGTGCGGCCCGATTACTTGTTGGGGTACGGTCCTTCGACGGTTGTCCGGAGCGGGTCTTCGGCGGTTGGTCTGATCATCCTCACCGTGGCTCTGATCGGATGGCGGCTCGCCTTTACCTGGCTGGTCCAGTTGCCGATTCTGGTCGAGCGCGTTTACGTCCTGGGTACCGGCGAGCGCGCGCAGCGCGTGGTGCAGGGCCTGCGCCAGAATCCTGAACTTGGCGTCGAGATTGCCAGTTGGACGGGCAAGATGGAAGGGGCGGTGACCCGCGACTCCGTGGCCGCGCACCTGATGGATGTCGTCCACAAACAGAAGGTCCATCGCGTCATCGTCGCCATGCCCGATCGCCGCGGCACCATCCCCATGCGGGAACTGCTTGATCTGCGCATGCGGGGCGTCAAGATCGAGGAAGCCACCACCTGGCTGGAAAAAATCTCCGGCAAGATCGAGGTCGAGAATTTGTCTCCCAGCTGGCTGGTGTTTGGCGAGGGCTTTCGCCGCAGCACCGCCTTCATCATGGTTCGCCGCGTGCTCTCGGTCGTCATCTCGCTGATTGGTCTCCTCTGCGCGCTGCCGTTGTTTCCGTTGATCATGCTCGCCATCCGCCTCGATTCCAAGGGCCCCGTGTTCTATAGCCAGACGCGAGTGGGCAAGGCCGGACGCACCTTCAAGGTGGTGAAGTTCCGCACCATGCGCCAGGATGCCGAAGCGGCAAACGGCCCGCAATGGGCGGATAATAACGATCCCCGCGTTACCCGCATTGGCAAGTTTCTCCGCTTCTCCCGCATCGATGAGATTCCCCAGTTGTGGTGCGTGCTCAAAGGCGATATGGCCTTCGTCGGCCCGCGTCCCGAGCGCCCGGAATTCATCGAGCAGCTCTCCCAAGCGGTCCCCTACTACGGCGTGCGCCACATGGTGCGGCCCGGCATCACCGGATGGGCGCAGGTCAAGTACAAGTACGGCAGCACCGTCGAAGATGCGCGCGAAAAGCTCCAGTACGACCTGTACTACATCAAGAACGCTTCGATCGGCCTCGATTTGCTGATCATGTTTCAAACCATTAAGACGGTGTTATTGCGCCGGGGCGCGCAATGAAATGGATTTTTTGGATTGCGGCTGCCGTGATCGGTTATGCCTATCTGGGATATCCGCTGTGGTTGTGGTTCCGCAGCCGGTGGTCGCCGCGGCCGGTTCGGCGGGGAATCGTGGAGCCCGATGTAACCGCGGTCATGGTCGTAAGAAATGAAGAGGCAGTAATCGCAGAGAAAATCGACAACCTGCTGGCGCTCGATTACCCGGCGGAGAAACTGGAGATCGTGGTCGTCTCCGATGGTTCGACCGATGGCACGGCGGCGATCTTGCAGGACTTCGCAAGCAACCCCCGCCTGCGGAGTGTGCTGAAGACTTTGTCGCGGGGCAAGGCGGCAGGCTTGAACGATGCCATGAAACTGGCCGACGGTGAAATCGTGTTGTTCACCGATGCGCGGCAGAAGATCGAATCGTGCGCGCTGCGGCGCCTGATGGAGAATTTCGCGGATGCCGAGGTCGGCTGTGTGAGCGGCGAACTGATGCTCGGCGACCCGGCCATCGGAGAAGCAGGGAAGGGAATGGGCTTGTACTGGCGCATTGAGAAGAAGATTCGCGAACTGGAGTCAGCCTCGGGATCGGTCGTGGGCGCGACCGGAGCGCTCTATTGCGTACGGAAGGCTCTTCTGGAGCCTTTGCCCGAGGGCGCCATCCTCGACGACGTGTTGCTGCCCATGCAGGTCGTGCGGAAGAAATCGCGCGTGGTCTTTGACTCTCAAGCCCGTGCCTGGGACGCGCCCGACCTGGGCGAAGGCCGGGAGTTTTCCCGTAAAGTGCGGACCCTCAGCGGCAACTATCAGCTTCTGCAGCTTGCGCCCTGGCTTCTGACGTTGAAGAACTCGATCCGATTTGAATTTGTCAGCCACAAACTCCTTCGGCTGGCGGTGCCATTTGCCTTGCTGGCGGTGTTGCTGGCGTCACTGTTCCTTTCGCAGCCTTTCTACCGCGCCGCGCTGGCGGCGCAGATGGCATTTTACGGCCTGAGCTTGGCGGCCATGGCGGGGTTCAAGATCGGCCCGCTGTCGCGCCTGGCCGATGCGTCACGCACCTTTGTCGTGCTGAATTCCGCTGCTGTCGTGGCCTTTGTCAACTTCGTGACGGGGAGAAAAGCAATCTGGCTCCGGTGAACCGTCATGAGAATCGTGTGGAGCAGGGCTCTATGGGCGAGCGGATCAGCGACATTCTGCGGCGCCGCGGTACGGATTACAGTTAGAGAAAGAGGGCATGGTGGCCATCGGCGATAACATAACTGAAACAGCGGAAACCCCAGGCTGGCGCCGGCTTGCCTCGGCCGTGGACCCGACGAAGTCTGCCTTTTTCTGGCTGAGCGCATTCTTCGTGGTTTACTGCGCCCGCCCGGAAGATTGGATTCCCGGTCTCAGCTATTTGCCGTGCGCCAAGATCACCGCCATCCTGGCCATGTGGGGCCTGTTCAACGCCTGGGGTAAAACCAAACGCACAGTCAAGGACGTGCCCAGGGAAGGAAAACTGCTTTTCGTGCTGGTCGTACTTCTTTTCGTGAGCGGCTTTCTGTCGCCAATCTGGAAAGCTGGTGCCATCAGTCACACCATCGATTTTTCCAAGGTGTGGGTGGCCTGGATGCTCACCTTCCTGTTGATCACCACCTTCGAGCGTCTACGTCGGATTATCTTCATCCAAGCCGCTTCGGTGGCGGTGATTTCTGCGGTCTCCATCATTAAGGGTCACGACCAGCCGCGGCTGGAGGGTGTGTTGGGTGGCATCTATGGGAACTCGAATGATCTCGCATTCGCGATTGTACTGACGCTGCCATTCGCACTTGCCTTTCTGTTAACGAGCAGTAACGTATTCAAGAAGGCATTGTGGGTGCTGGGGATGCTCATCATGATGGCGTCGCTGTTTCTTACCGCTTCGCGAGCTGGCTTTGTTGACCTCATCATCGCGGGCACGGTGACCATGTGGCATTTTGGCATCAAGGGCAAACGTCCTAAGCTGATCGCGGGGGTCTTGCTTGCCGGCGTTCTCCTGGGGGCAGTGGCTGGCGGAAAACTGTATGACCGCTTTGAAGCCCTGGGGGGCGACAGCACTACGGACGAGTCGGCCTACGGATCGTACAGGGATCGCATGTTCCTCATGCAGCGAGCGCTGGAAGGCATCGAGAATTATCCGATCTTCGGCCTCGGCAACCACGATTTCGCCACCTATTCGACAATCTGGCACGAAGTGCACATGACGTATTTGCAGATTGCCGTGGAAGGCGGCATCCCGGCTATGATTGTTTTCCTGATGTTCTTTCGCTGTGGTTTTAAGAATCTCAAGGTCATGCGAAAGGCCAAGGATCTTGACGAGCACACAGTCTTGTTCGTGGGTGCACTGCACAGCTCGCTGATCGGTTTCGTGGTGGGCGCCTTGTTCGCTCCCGAGGCCTATCAGTTCTTCCCGTTCTTCGCAGTGGCGTTTACTGCGACCTTGCTGCAGACCCTAAAAGAGAGAGAGATGGAACCCGGCACGGCGCTCCCGAGCCCGAGCAAGCGGCGACATTTTCTGGAGGTTTATGCCGATCGCGGAACAACCGGTGCTGTCTCCCCTGTCCGCTGACTTGCAGGCAATTTTGCGTTGCCTCAGTTGCGGCTCGAAACTTGAAAGCGACCAGGCCGCAGGTTTCCTCTGTCCGGCCTGCAAGCGCGTCTATCCCAACGTGCAGGGCATCGTGCGTTTTGTGGACGCCCAACACTACGCCGCTAGTTTTGGTTTTCAGTGGCACCGTTATCAGAAGACCCAGCTCGATCACGACGAACTCCGCGAGTCCGAACGCAATTTTCTCGCCAAGACCGCTCTTCGTCCCGAAGACCTCAAAGGCAAACTGGTCCTCGACGTAGGTTGTGGCATGGGACGCTTCGCCGAAGTTGCTACCCGCTGGGGTGCGCGTGTTGTCGGCGTTGACTTGAGCGCCGCTGCCGAAGTCGCCGCCAAGAATCTCGCCGACCGCGACTTTACCGCTTTCCAGGCCGATGTCTTTGCCCTGCCATTCGCTCCCGAAAGCTTCGACGTCATCTACAGCATCGGTGTGCTCCACCACACGCCGGATTGCGAAGCCGCCGTCAAAGCGCTGGATAAATATCTGAAACCCGGTGGTCTGCTCGTCGTCTGGCTCTACAGCGGATACAACAACTGGTATCGCTTCAGCGATTTCTGGCGCCGCTATACTCACCGGATGAAGCCCGAGACCCTGCACCGGATTCTGACGGTTGCGGTCCCGTTCTTCTATAGGTTGCAACAGGTATTGAAGCACGTGCCCCTGGTAGGCCGTCCCGCCGCGGGCTTGGTTCATCACGTGTTTCCGGTGAACCGGCAGAAAGATCCGGAAGCCCGCATGCTCGATACCTTTGACTGGTATTCTCCGAAGTATCAGTCCAAGCACACCTACGAGCAGGTGTTCAAATGGTATGTAGCCATGGGCATGGAAGACATGCGCGTGGGCGAGATCTCCATCGCCGTCCGCGGCCGCAAACCGGCTCGCGGGCTGAGCCCGTCGCTTCGCGCACCACATGGTTCGGAGTAGGTTCGGACTAGTTTTGGACGAGCTGGCAACCAAGATGAGTCTCAGGAAGAAAATTGCATACGGCATGAAGGTACTGCCCGGCGGGACTTGGCGGGCACTGAGCGCGCCCCCGCGCGGACCGATGCACTTGATGGTTGCGGTGGCCGATCATTTCGAGCCGGCCATCGTTCCGGAAGATGGCCAGAAGCGCGTTCCGCGGTTCGAGCAGGAACGGCGCCTGGAGTGGTGGAACCGCGAGTATCCGATAGCGGTGGACCGATGGCGCGACCATGATGGCCGGCCTTTTGTGCATACGTATTTCTATCCGGCGGAGCAATATGACGAGGGCTTGCTCGAAATGATAGCGGAGCATTGCCACTCGGGCTGGGGAGAGACAGAGATCCATCTGCATCATGGAGTCACGCAGCCCGATACGGCGGAGAACACACGGCGCGTGCTGACGGATTTCCGCGATCGGCTGGCGTTTCGCCACCGCTGCCTGGCTGCCGAAGAAGGTTCGGGACAGCCCCGCTACTGTTTCGTGCACGGGAATTTCGCGCTCGCCAACTCTGCCGGGGGGCGCGATTGCGGCGTTGACTCCGAGATGAAGGTCCTGGCCGAAACGGGGTGCTATGCGGATTTCACGCTGCCGACAGGGGTCTTGCATCCAGCGCAGACGGCAAAGATCAACTCGCTCTATGAGTGTGCTTTGCCGCTCGATCAGGCCGCGCCGCACAAGAAGGGAACCGATCTGAGCGCAGGGCGCGCGCCGCGCATTTTTCCCCTGATCGTGCAGGGTCCTCTGCTGGCGGATTTCGGCAACCGCCGGCATTCCTTTCGGCCGGTGTTCGAAACGGGCGCTATCACGCAACCGAATCCCATGAGCCTCGACCGGCTCGCGCTCTGGAAACAAGCGCGCATCCACGTTGCGGGCCGTCCGGATTGGCTGTTCATCAAGCTGCATTGTCACGGCATGGATCCGACCCAGAAGCATGTGGTCATCGGCAATGAATTCCGGACATTCCTCGAGCAACTGGTGAGCGGCGCAAAAGAGAGGAAAGAAACATTGCACTTTGTGACCGCCCGGGAAATGGCGAACATCATCCTTGCGGCTTGCAGTGGAAAAGATGGTAATCCTGGCGAGTACCGCGACTATTGCTTCAAACGCTTCCGGGATCTGCCGGCTGCCGCTCACATTTCTGATTCTCTTCCGGTCGCTGTGAAAGGGTAGAAAGCAAGCCATGTGTGGAATTGCCGGAGTCGTGAGCGCAACTCGGGAGAGCAACATCACCGAAGCCCTGGTGCGCCACATGTGCGACCAGATTGTCTACCGCGGTCCGGACGACGAGGGACTCTACGTTGCCGATGGCGCCGGACTGGGAATGCGGCGCCTCAGCATCATCGATCTTTCCGGCGGACACCAGCCGGTATTCAACGAAGACCGCAGTGCGTGGGTCGTCTTCAATGGCGAAATCTACAATTTTCCCGAGCTCCGCCCGGAACTGGAGAAACGCGGCCATCGCTTCTACACCAAGACCGATACCGAAGTCATCATTCATCTCTACGAAGAAATGGGCGCCGAGTGCGTGCAAAAACTGCGCGGCATGTTCAGTCTCGCGATTTACGACCAGACGAAGCGTAAACTCGTCCTCGCGCGCGACCGGTTGGGCAAGAAGCCGCTGCACTACGCACTGCTGAAAGACAAGCTCTACTTCGGTTCTGAGATCAAGTCCATCCTGGCGGTTGCCCCCGAACTGGCGGAAGTCAATGCGCAGGGGCTTCTCGAATACCTGTATTACGGGTACATTCCCGATCCGATCACGGTTTTTACCGGAATCCAGAAACTGCCTCCGGGACACCTCCTGGAATTCGAGAAGGGCAAGATTCACCTTCGCCAGTACTGGGATTTACCGCAATATAGCACGCACGCACCCAAGAGTGAAGAAGAGTGTTTGGAGGAACTGGAGGGGCGCCTGTTGGAGGCGACTCGCATCCGTCTGATCTCCGATGTGCCGCTGGGAGCGTTTCTCAGCGGCGGCATCGATTCTTCCACCATCGTCGCGCTGATGGCGCGCGCCAGTTCCGGTCCGGTGAAGACCTTCTCGATCGGTTTCACCAAGGCTGACTTCAACGAGGCCGAATATGCCCGCATGGTGGCGCGCAAGTTCGGCACCGATCATCACGAGATGATCCTGGAGCCGGACGTGGTCGAGACCGTGGAACATCTCACGAGCTCTCTGGAAGAGCCTTTCGGCGACTCCTCCATGCTGCCTACCTACTATGTTTCCCAGATGGCGCGGCAGCATGTCACCGTGGCCCTCTCCGGTGACGGCGGCGACGAAATTTTTGCCGGATATGACCGCTATCGCATCCACGCGAATCGCCGTTTCTTCGAACACATTCCCGATTGGGCCCGGCGCTTCTATCGCGATCAGTTGTTCCGCCTTATGCCGCGTTCGATGCGGGGCCGCAAGTTCAGCTACAACGTCACTTTGCCGTGGCGGGAACGTTATGTGGATGGATTGTCGTTCGTGCCCGCGTTTGAGCGGGACACTCCGCTGCTTTCCGACGATTTCCGGCAGGTGCTGCGCAGCAGCGACGATCCACAGAATGTTCTGCTGCGATATTTTGCCAAAGCTCCTGCTCACGACCCGGTCAGTGAACTACTCTACGTTGACACCAAGACCTACATGGCCGCCGACATTCTCACCAAGGTGGACCGGATGAGCATGTTGAACTCTCTGGAAGTTCGGGTGCCGATCCTCGACCACCAGCTTGTCGAGTGGGTCACGGGACTGCCACCGGAATGGAAGCTGCGCGGCAATATCCAGAAATATATATTGCGAAAACTGGCGGAGCGGGTCGGCGTGCCCCGCGAGGCGCTGAGTCGCCCGAAGCAGGGATTCGCCTTGCCGCTCGTGCACTGGATGCGCAACGAGTTGAAAGACGTGCTCATGATTCTGCTTGAGCCCCGCACCTTGCAGCGCGGATATTTCGAGGCCGAGGGTATTCGCAAGCTGATGAACGATCACCTCTACGAGGGCCGGGTATTGACCGGACGTATCTGGCGATTGCTGATGTTCGAGCTGTGGCACAGAAATTTCCTGGAAAAGTTCACCAAGCCTGCGGGACTGTTCTCGCTTCCGCTCATGGTGGATTCGCGAAGGAATGCCGTAGTTTCCTCCCCGGTTTCAACTTCTACGATGGCTGCCGCCCCGGCGGGAGAGTAACGCGGTGGAATCCCACGAGATGCCCAACCAGGGACGGAGCGTTAGTGAATGTTCTCCAGTCAACCTGTTCCTAATGACCAATTCGTTTGAAACCGGAGGCTCGGAGCGCCAGTTTGCCGTCCTGGCGCAAAACCTTCGCCCCGAACAATTCCAGGTTCACCTCGGTTGCATCCGGAGAATAGGTCCGTTCGCCAATGATTTCGGAGAAGTTCCGGAGTTCTGGCTGGGAGGCAGTCTGTACGGATGGACGTTGTTGCGAACTCGCTTTCGCCTGAGCCAGAGTCTGCGGCAGCAGCATATCCAGATTGCGCATGCTTTTGATTTTTATACCAACCTGACCGTGATTCCGGCAGCCCGCTTCGCCCGCGTGCCAGTCGTGATCGGCAGCCAGCGCCAACTTGGGGATCTGTTGACTCCGAGGCAGTTTCGTGCGCAGGCCGCTGCGTTTCGCTGGTGCGACGCCGTGCTGTGCAATTCGCGTGCGGCCGCGGATCGTCTGGCAGAGGAGGGGATCTCACCCGACAAGCTTTTCGTAATTGGTAATGCGCTTCCGGCAGAGGCCTTTGCTCCCGCGCCCGCAGCTTTGCCAAGCGGACCCGGGAGCTTGCGCGTCGGCATGGTGGCGCGGATGAATGCGCGCTACAAAAACCACTCCGGTTTCTTGCGCATTGCCAGGCGAATCCACCAGCGGATGCCAGATGTCGAATTCCTTCTGGCGGGAGATGGGCCGCTTCGCGGGGAATTCGAAAGCGAAGCACAGACTTTGGGCATCGCGGACCGCATGGTCTTCCTCGGAGATCGCCGGGACATTCCTGCGGTCATGGCCGCGCTGGATGTCGCCGTGCTTACGTCAGATTCCGAAAGCCTCTCCAACGTTATTCTGGAGGCCATGGCGGCAGGATTGCCGGTGGTGGCCTATCGCGTCGGCGGCAACACGGAACTGGTGAATGAGGAACGCGGAAAACTGGTCTCCGGTGGAGACGAAGAAGGATTCGCGGCAGCGGTCGAGGGTTTGCTCTCTGCGCCTTCCATGCGTGCCCAACTCGGCCACAACGCTCGCAAATTCGCGGAAGACAATTTTGGCCTTGCCAGCGTGTGCGCTCGATACGAAGACTGTTACCGGACCCTGCTCGATAAGAAAGGTGTGAGGACCTCACTGGCGACATGGCGGCCGACAATCGAAGCTCAAAAAAACGGCTGAAGGTCGCCATCGTGGCGCCCAGTCTGAACTATGTTGGTGGACAGTCGGTCCAGGCCGACCTGCTGCTGCGACTTTGGCGGGACGATCCGGACGTGGAGATGAGCTTCATTGCCGTGGACCCTCCGCTGCTTCGGGGGTTTGCATGGGCCGATCGCGTTCGCGGATTGCGGACCGTCCTGCGGGAGCCGATCTACTTCCTCGATCTATGGCGCGGGCTGCGCGACGTGGACGTTGCCCATATTTTCTCCGCTTCGTATTGGTCATTCCTGCTTGCTCCCGTGCCCGCCTGGTTTTTCGCCAAGATTCGGGCCAGGAAAGCGCTGCTGAATTACCACAGTGGGGAAGCTCGCGACCACTTGCGCCGGTTTCGGTCAGGGTTGTTCGTGCTCTCTCGCGTTGATGAAATCGTCGTTCCCTCCAGCTACCTGGTGGACGTTTCCGTGAGTTTGGTCTGAGGGCAACCGCTGTTCCTAATCTGGTGGATCTTTCACAGTTCCACTATCGGCAGCGTGAACCTCTTCGCCCGCACTTGGTGTGTACGCGGGGATTCTCCCGTTATTACAGCGTGGACGTAGTGGTGCGCGCATTTGCCGAAGTGCGGAAAGAATACCCGGAAGCGCGCCTCGATCTGGCCGGAAGCGGACCGCTGGAAGCGGAGATCCGAAAACTGGTCGAATATCTTCGACTCGACGGCGTAAACTTCATCGGCGTGGCTTCTCGCCAGGAGATCGGGAAGTACTACGAACAAGCCGATATTTTCATCAATGCCTCATGGCTCGACAACATGCCGGTTTCCGTCATTGAAGCCTTTAGAGCGGGCACGCCCGTAGTGACAACCTCGCCCGAGTGCATGCCTCGCCTGGTGGAACACGAGCGCACCGGATTGCTCTCGCCCGTGGGCGACGAGAAGGCGCTTGCGGCGAATGTGGTCCGGTTGCTGCGCGATTCGGGGCTCGCCCGCCGCCTGGCGGAGAACGCTTATCTGGAATCGCAAAAGTACAGGTGGGAAGTTGTGCGCGAGCAGTGGCTTAAAGTGTATCGAGATTTGGCGAAGAGCCAGTAGTCAGGACTTATCCAGGCTGAAGTCTAGGATGCCGTGTTGGTGCTGGGGGGCTCTGAGATTCCCATTCGCTGGATCTCTCCTCTCCGGGCAAGCGGAGTGTAGGTCTTCAGCAAAATTTTCAAATCGAAATAAATCGGATACAGAAAACTCATCAAGCATATCGGCAAAGTGCGGCGGCGCTCGTCTTCCGTGCTTGCCAGTTCGTATCCTGTTTCATGTAACAAATTACCGGTTAGACTCTCCACTTGGGCGATTTCAGCCGCCGACAGCAGCGTCTTCCAGCGTCCGATCGGATGCGCTTCCTTTTCCTGTCCATCGCCCCGGAACGAAGAGTTCGGATCGCGCAGCGTTCCCTGGGCGTTCTTCTGGATACGGTCATAGTCGAGGTCGTGATCAATGAATGCGCCCAGGCGGGCCAGAGTTTCGCGCGGCTTCTGAACTACATCTTCGAAGTGGACCTCCATGTAGTCTTCGGCCATGCTGCGGCCGTACTTCCGGCCCTTGCTGACGATCCAACGCCAAAAAAGAGCGGGTGCCAGCAGGCGGCGCTTCTTGTCCCATGGCAGCGGTTTGATCCAGCCGATCCGATGGAGCGAAACAGCCACGTCCCGGCCGTCGCGGATGATGTGAATAATCAGTGCATCGGGTATAAGCCTCTTGATCAACGGAAGATACAGAAGGTGCAGCGGCGTGGATTCCGCCCAGCGTTCCACCCCCTGCTTCCGCGCGATGGTTTCCATGAGGATGCGCAGGAAATCGGCAGCGTTGTGGCATTGTTCCAGGATCTTCGGTTCGATCTCTTCGCGCGTCAGACCAGAACGATAGAACAGTTTGCTGCGCAGCCAGTGGTCCAGAAGAGTTCGCCGGTTTTCCCGCTTGGCAAGGCTGCCGAAGCGAAGTCCGATCAGGTTGAAGGCATTACTCTCGGCGTGGTAGACCGCGAATCCTCCGGCCGAAAGAAGAGTGTGATAGAGCAGTTTGGTTCCCGAACGTCCGCAGCCGAGCACGAACACCGGCGCTTTCGAGCGCGCTCCGCGAGCCGGGTTGGAGCCTGCTGGTTGCTTGTCGAGTAATGCTGGCGTCGGATTTAGTGCCGCATTCATAATGCCGGATTCACGATGCTCACAGCCGCGCCGATTGAGCCAGCGCCGACGGTCCATCCTCAAGTTCGAGCACAGACAAATCGGCCATTCGCCCGGCGGGAGTATTCAGCTTCAGCCACATCTTCGTGCTCAGAAAACTGCGATACAGCGCCCGCTTTGCCCACTCGCGTGCTCCCGGTGTTCGCTCCTCTTCAGGAAGCGACAAAGCGTAGCCGGTCTGTTCGAGACATCCTCCCACAGCGGTTTCGATGGCGGCAACATCGCTGTGCGAAAGCCGCTCTTTCCATCGCCCCAAAGGGTTGATCTGCGCTTCTTCGCGGAAGGAAGAGTTCGATTCGGAAAGCCGTCCAAGGCCGGCACTTTGGATTCGATCGTAATCGAGATCGTGATCAAGGAAGCTGCCCAACTTCTGCAACATCTCACGGGGATTTGTAATCAAGTCTTCGTAGTGGATCTCCATGTAGTCAGAAGGAAACCGGCTTCCATGCTCGCGCCCGTTGCGGATCATCCACTCCCAATATAAGGCGGTCGCCACCAGGCTTCTGGTTTCGCTGCGGTCCCAGGGCAGGGGACGGAAGCCCCCCATTTTCTTGAGCGACAGAGCGATGTCGCGCCCGTCGCGGATGATATGCAGGAAAAGCGCGTTGGGAATGCTGGTCTTCAGCCGCTCCATGTGAAGAACATTGTCGGGATCGTACAAGGCCCAGCGCGGCACTCCCTGGCTGCGGGCGACTTCGTCCATTACGACCCGGATGAAATCTCCGCCGGTGCGGCATTCGTTCAGGATGCGCGACGACAACGGATCTGCATCCAGGCCAGTTCGCCGAAAACCTCTGCTGCGCAGCCAGGTTCGGACGAGCTTTTCCCGATTGCCGCGGCGCTCCATGGAACCAAACCGGGGAATCAGCGTCTCATAAACAGGCAGGCACCCGCGGTAGATGGCAAACCCGCCTGCGGACAACAGCATGTCATAGAGAAGGTTTGTTCCTGAACGGTGGCAGCCCATCACGAAGACCGGGCTGCGCTTGCGGTCGCCTGAATTCCCGAGGCTTGGATTCTCGATAGCCAACAACTAAAAGTCTACCACCGCGCCAGGCGGGGAAGTTACAGGCCGATGAAACTCGGCAGGTTACGAACGTCATTCCCGCTGCTCGACTTCATGCGATTCGACCCCATGTTACTCCACCCCAGCGATCGCCGCCTCGATCGCGTCCACATCCGCCCCAATATCCTTGCCGTCGGTGGCTGCAAAGGCCCCGGGGGAAGCTTTGCTGCATCCGGGTGTATTGGTGTGGCAGAGCCGCGCGTCCTTGCTTACTCCATCTTGCAGATCCCGCACCCCCGCCGCCTTGGCCGAGGAAACGACGATCGTTCCCTTCGGCCATCCCCCTTTTTCGCCGATGATGAGGTTCCTTTCGAACTTGTAGTCGATGAAACACGCGTTGAGCACCGCCTCCGCTCCCGCCCGTTGCTTGTCGTGTGCGCAGTTGGTTCGACCGCCCCCGGTCGGGGAAAATTCGAACCGCCTCCCTCCATTCATAAACAGACTGTTGGTAACGCTGAAATTGGGTATCTTTTCTTCTGTGCGATTTCCCACGTAAAAAAGCGGGCCGGTCACAAAGGCCGTCACGTGATCGAAAGCCACGTCGTGCAGCAAAGGATTATTGGTGCCCACGATCGCAAAAGTGCCTTGTCCTTTCCAGGAGTCGTCTTGAATCGAATCGACCAGCAGATCGTGAATGCTGTACCGGCCTCCACCGGAACTGGCTCCGCCGGCTGAAGAGAGAGCAGTCGCGACCTGGATCACGCCTGCTACATTCCGTATCCGGTTGTAACGGATGGTGACATCCGTAACGGCGCACTTCGGGCACTTGTTGTTTTGATTCTTCGGCGTGAGCAGGATCGAAAACCCGGTTTGCGTGAAACCGCCCCAGCTATTCTCCAGCAGATTCGCCTCGAAGAGCACGCGGATCCCGCTTTTCAACTCGAAATGGTTCTTGACGATCGCCGGGCGGCCGAAGGCGATTGGAGTGTATCCCGGTTCGCCTTCTCTCCAGAGAAGGGGCTTGAACAGATGATTATGGCGGATCTCGATGTCGGTTGGATTGACCTCGGACTTGGCGCCACCAAACAGAATGTTCTCTCCGGAGGCCTCGAGAAAGTTGTTGTAAATTTTCAGGGTGCCAATGGGGACTTCCCCGATTCCGCCGCCCACAGCCGAGGCATCGGTGCAGGCCCCCACACAATAGAACCCGCTGAGATAGGAATTGATAACCGCGATGAATCGGGTACCCTGAACCATCCCAATCCCCTTGCCTACCTCCGCGCCTTCGCCAGGATGGAGCCAGTTGCGGTCGAAAATTACGTGGTCCGCACCCTCGGTTGAAACCATTCGGCCATCACGAATGCCCGGTGCGGAGACCCACTCCACGCCGATAAAGCGGTAGTGGTCTCCGATCTTGGCCCAGAAGGGCCCTTTCACGACTAGGGTCGCCATCAGCTTGGCCGGTCCACCGGGGGGTTGGGCGTAAGTGGGCCTGCCCGGCAGGCTCGCGACTCCGGCCCAAGCAGGCGAAATGCGTGTTCCTTCCGGAGGCAGTTTCGAATCGGGTGTATCAGTTCGAATGGTGATGTAGTGCTGGTCGTCGCATTTCTTCGCCGGTAACTCTCTGATTTCGAACCATGCGCCTGCCGCGAGCAGAAGCGTGTCTCCACACTTTGCCGACTCCACCGCCGCAGACAAGTTGGAATTGGCTCCTACCCGGATCTGTTTTCCGGGAGATGGAGTGCCATCCGTCGCAGTGTAGTAGCACGACTTCGGAAGTTGTGCTGGACCGTCCTTCTCTTCGAACTTTACTACGTCGCCCTTTCCACAATAGGCGTTTTCTCCGATAGCAGGAGGCGCGCTTTCAGCCGCAGACCACAGGGGGTAGACAAAAGCAAAAACAACAACCAAACGAAGGAACGAATGAAAAATAAGGGTCTGTGGCAAGCTAGGGCGACGAGAAAGTGATGACACGATGCCAGTTTCTCCTAACCACGCCGCGCGGGCTGATTGAAATCGGCAACGACGTGATAGCCCAATAGTAGCATGCTGGAGCCAACGAACCTGTGGGCCAGAGCTTGGAGATTCCAGCCACGCACAGACAAAATAATGTCCCACGGCCGACTAATTCATCCTTCTCGCAGTAGCGGTAATACGCTATCATTCTCGCAGGAAAAGCACGCTGGGACCGGATGGTCCAGCGCGGGAGCTGGTTTGCTTCAGTTCAGACCCAAAGTGTGGGTGAAAAATGCGGCGGTGCAGGGCAGGGTTCTAAGAGCTGCAGCTTTGTTTGCCAGACCGTGCGCTGTCGTCCTCATGTACCACTCGGTGGTCGAAGAGCCCGAGCAGACCGCAAACACCATCCGCATCTCGCACTCCCGGGCCAATTTCGAATCGCAAATGAGCGCCTTGTCACGGCGCTTCAATCCCGTCAGCATCGAGCAGGTTATGGAATTTGCCGCCAACGGCCGGCATCTTCCCCCTTGGTCGGTGGCCGTGACGTTTGACGATGGCTTTGCCGATAACTACGATGTGGCGCTGCCGATTCTGAGTCGATATGGCATTCCTGCGACTTTCTACATTATGGTGAACGCGGTGGAGACGGGGACCCCGCCGTGGTATGTCCGGCTCAATTTTTCCTTCAGCACCACGACCGTGACCGCATGGAAACACCCGGAGAACGGTCAAACTTTCGAGATCGCCAGCGCTGATGGGAAGAAAGCGGCTTTGAATGCAGCCTGGGACTTGGGTGCCGCGCGATCAGGCACCGCACAAGAACAACTGATACACCAGGTTGAAGAGTCGCTCCAAATTGAAGCACTCGATGCCCGTAGTGGATTGATGATGAACTGGGACCAGGTTCGCGCCTTGAAAAAAGCCGGCCATATCATCGGAGGTCATACACTTTCGCATCCCAATCTGGCCCAGGTTACCGAGGCGGAGGCACGGTCGGAAATTCGGGGTTGTAAGGAGCGACTGGAAGAGAAGCTGAGCGAGCCCATCCATCATTTCTCTTACCCGCACCCGGCACTCAATCCTCACTGGAGCCCGCAGACATTAGAAATCACACGTGAAGCAGGATTCAGATCCGCGGTGTTGACCACGCCCGGTTCAGTTCTACCGGGAGACCAGCCACTCAGCCTTAAGCGCATTCCCGCCGGCAAGGACTTTGACCTGTGGATTTGGCGGCTGGAGTATGCGTTCTTGGGAGGAATCAGTTGACGGCTGTGGCGCCCGTATGGCGACGGCGACAGAGAAGGTGAAGCGCCCATAGTTGGCCCCTACGCAGACAACAGTGCGGCTTGACATCCATGAACTGGCACTGGCGCCCTCACCGACGAACCAGAAAATTACCAGGTCCGCAGGCTCCGGGAACATGGACTATTCCATGGAGTGGTGCAGTTTGAAGTCCACGGTAACTTGACGGTTTAACCTGCGAGCGAGGAATCTGGTTATGAAAGAATTGCCTCACTCCGTGATGATGGGTGTGGAAGCGGTCAATCACATCGTCGCCGGAAAGAAGGAACTGGTTTTTCACAGTTCCTGACAGCGCACTTACGCGATCAGAAAGATGCCAGCAGCCCAGACCAATCCGGCGCCGAAGGTCAGCGTGATCATTCCGAGCTACAAGACCGCCGATCTGATTGCGGCCTGCTTGGACTCTGTCTTCGCGCAGACTTATTCGGATTTCGAGGCGATCGTGGTCAATGACGGCTCCCCCGACACGCCTGAACTCGAAAAAGTGTTGCAGCCTTACATGGACAGGATTGTTTACATCAAACAGGAGAACAAGCGTGCTGCGGGGGCCCGGAATAACGCCATTCGACAGGCTCGGGGCGAGTTCGTCGCCTTTCTCGACAGCGACGACACGTGGTTTCCGAATCACCTGGCTTCACAAATGCAATTGTTCGCGGAAGATTCTTCGCTCGATCTGGTTTATTGCGACGGTATCCTGGTGCGAGACGCGGGGCAAGAATATGAATTCATGAAGCAGTGCCCGTCCACCGGAGAGGCGACATTCCAGGCCCTAATTGTGGAACGCTGCCAGATTCCGATTTCCACGGTGGTAGCCCGCAAGCGGACCTTGGTGGACGCAGGATTATTCGATGAAAAACTCGCGCGCTGCGACGATTACGATATGTGGGTCCGGGCTGCTTTCAGCGGCGCCAAAATAAGGTATAGCCGCAAGCTGGGGGCCAGGTTTTTTGTCGGCCGCCCCGGCTGCCTCGGCCAGTCCAGGGCTAAAATGGCGGAAGGCTATTCGACGATCCTGGAGAAGTACAAGCGGACTCTACCCCTCAAAGATTCCGATCGGGCGGTGGTTGAGAAACGGGCCGCCGAAATCAGGGCCCGGTATCTGCTCGAAGAAGGCAAATGCAAACTGGAGGAGCGCCAGTTTGATAAAGCGCGGCACTTGATAGCAGAGGCAAACGGCTATTTGCGAAGGGCGTCCTTGAGCGTGGCGGTGCTCGGCTTGAGCATTGCACCCGGGGCCACCGCAAGGCTCATGTCTTTCTGGAGCCGGATACGGAATGGAGCGTCGGCTTGAGCGACTGAGCCGGTAACTCTTCGATCACAGTTCTTCAAGAGAAGACATCAAACCCTCAATTGTTCAGGCACTATTGCTGTGCGCACACTGGGAACCACTGCCAAAGTTTTCTCAGGTGGCCGCTAACGGAGCGATACCAAGCGAGAGTCCCCCGCGGTCGAAGCGGCGCCGCGCCGGAGCCAGTAACCGATGTAGTTCCTCTAGAACCAGCAACCCATTCCGCATCGTGCCATTTCCTCGAACACCCGGCGGCCCTTGTCTTCTTCTTCTCGGAGGAAGAACCGAAAGTAGAAGTTCACGTGGATCGGCTGGAAGGGCCGCGGGGAATTCAGCGCGAAGTACGCTTGAAGACTATCGTCGGCATACGCGTCCGCATATGTGCCCGGCCCAATCGGGCCCAATTGTTTGCCAGGAGGAGCAAAGTTCGTCTCGATGAACTTCAGGAGGCTTCCGGAGTCATGTTCCGCATTGTTGACGAAGCCAGCCGGAGTGTAGGCGGACACCACCAACAGCGGCACGCGGAAGCCGTAGGTGAAGCCCCTGCCCCAGCCATTGGGCTGTCCTTGGCGGAACGGCTTGACGTGATCGTAAAAGCCGCCCCAGTCGTCCCAGGTGATGAAAATCGCCGTGTCTTTCCAGTACTCTTCACCCGTTCCGGCGCAAGCAGGGTTGGTGCCGAGGGCATTCACCAGCGAGGCCACCCAGGCCGGTCCCCTCCCATCCGTCATCCGGGGGTGGTCCGACTCTTGGTTGGTGGGCGTAACCCAGCTCACCTGTGCCAGCTTGCATTCTTTGATGTCCTTCAGTACCAGGTGTGAGCCGATGACATCATTGTTCACGAAGTCCCGGCCTGTGCAATCCAATCCGCCGTTCTGGTTTTCCTTCGCCTCACACATGTGGCGGATCGAGTTCGGCGCATTGAACAGGGAATCAAACAACTCGCTGTAGTATTTCCAGGTGATCCCGGCGTCATTCAGCACGTCCGTTAATGTCGGGTGCTCAAAGCAGGGGAAGATGGGTGGATTTGTGCTCTCGTCACCATCGGGGTCAATCACGGTGACGGTATTATCGGGCGGGCCGGTACAACCGAAAGGCTCTTTTATCGGATTTCCCGACACGAACAATTTGCTATACGTAGTCGGCGCTGAAGTTCCGGCAAGAAAGAACTGGTGTGCCGAATAACTGGGTCCCTGGTTCGTCTGGTACATCCGATTGGCCCACCCATACTGCTTCGCGATGTCGAAATATGGCTGGACGATCCCGGTGGAGTTGTCCACGTACCTGTATTGCGGGTTGGGTGGGACAACGCATCCCCCGAATGGCATCGTCTTGTTCTTGTCGGCCCCATCCATCTTGCCGTTGTCATACGCCGTGACGTAGGCAAGGTGGCTGTGATCGAGGTCGAAGCAGGTCTCCAGCGGCATTGGGAGCAGCGGAATCGTCTCGCCCTTGGAATTGAGTCCGGACGTGGCGATGTCCACTCCCGGTTCAAAGTTCGGATTGCTGCCAAACATGTTGTCTGGTGTCCGGTTTTCTTGGAGGATCACGACGACATGTTTGAACCTGTGGATCTGTGCAACTGAAGCGGACAGCGCCAGGAGAGTCCAGAAGAAAAGGATCGTAGCCGTCCGAGCCACACAAATTTTCTTGGGTTGGAACGTAGTCTTCAAGAATCCCTCCATATCCTCGCTGGTCCATCCCAGCACGTTCGCCACACAGTCAACTCCAGAGAACGGAAGATGAACGGAACATTATTCGCTTGCTCGCGCCGCAAAATCCGGTCCAAGCGCTGGGTGATAATGATGGAAAAACTTTTCTGCGGATGCTTCTTGGATCGACATCAAGATATTTTTACTTTTTCAATGAGTTGACGTTGCACGGATTCGATTGCAGAGTGGCCCGCATTCAACCTATATCAGCTCCTCGGCGAATGCAGTAATCTTACGCTGCGCACCGTGTTCGTAGCAAGTTAACTTACAATGTTCTCATTCAAAATGTCCGCCTTCCCTGGCAAGTAATATCCGGTTTAGGGTTCGGCTGGCAGCGTCTCCGATCGTCCCTAGTAAGCTCCACGCTGCCCGTGTGTTATATTCTTTCCACACTTGCCCCGGAGGATTCATGCGCCCACTTGGTGTCACGTTAGTCGGCTTCTATCAGATTGTGCGGGGGGTAACAGGGCTAGTTTTCGGACTCTTCGTCGTCTTCTACAAGGGTCCAGCCCACGCACTCGCTTCCGTGGCCGCCCAAGGCAACGCCGTCGAACGTCTTCTGAGCGGCTTCGGGCACGCGGCCGGCATTGTCATCATCGGGTTTGTGGTCGTGCACATGCTCGCCGGCTATGGTGTCCTGCAGATGCGGAACTGGGGACGTTTCGTCACGCTCCTGTTATCCGCGATAGAACTCGTGCTGGTTCTTCCCGGCGTCGTCCACGTTAATATTTTTTCTTTGACCTTCGGTGCGATTAACGCGGCCTGCATTTTCTATCTGGCCATGCCCCCGATTGGGCGCGCCTTCCACGCCGAAGGCAACCCGATGCGAATGGCGGTCTAAACCGGGAGTGGGGGCGGGCGATGGCTTGAACCGTCGCCGACGGTTTATCAGCGGAAAACCACCGCCGAGAACTGTTAGGATGGCAGCACTGCTACTGGGAGGATCCGAGACTCCCATTCGCTGGATTTCTCCCATGAAATGGTTCGTGACGATAGCTGGGCGGCCGAAGGGAGGCGTTGATTGAAGTCAGCGACGGCGGATTCGTGCTCGGGACGATAGGGCTGGATGACAAGCAAAATGTACTAGTGCGTCGCCGACTGCCGCTTTTCGACCAGCGTTGCGACCGCGCCAATGTTCTTCATCTGCTCGATATCTTCGGGCTCAAATTGCACATTGACCTTTTCTTCGAGGGCAAGGACCAGATTCAGATGCTGCACGGAATCCCACCTCTCGATCGTTTCCGGCGAAGATTCCGCCGTGATCTTGTCCGCCGGAATTCCGAAAATGTCGCTGGCGACGTTTCGCACCAGCTCCAACACGTTGGCTTTCAATTCTTTCCTCCCAGTTCACTTGCTGTTGTCACCTTCAGCTTAATCCAATCGGGACAGCGCAGCGTTGAACGTTTCAGATCCAGCGTCCACAGCGAACCCGTGCCGTTGATCTCCTGCCGCTCGAAGCCATGCTGTTGGTAGAAATCGCGTGCCGGAGCGTTTTTCTTGGTGGGCAGAAACCAGCCCACCAGTCGTTTCCGGCCACGCCGGGCAGCGCTTTCGGCGAGATGTGCGAGAAGCGCGGTCTCCACCGTTCTTCCGATGACGCGACAGCTCAGCAGGAAAGTATCGATTTCGCACTGTTCGCCCTCGTCGTGAGCGATTGCGACGCCGACCACGCCGTGGTCGCCGAAGCGATCGCGCACACGAATCGAAAATATGTGCCACTCCGGCTGTTTCGCCATCTCCGCGATCTGGGACTCGCTGTAGCGCCGCGTGGTCAAGTTAAACTGGTTGGTTTTCTGCGTCAGTTGCGCAACCCGTGCCAGCGTCAGGTCCGACACTGGTTCCAGTTCGGCTTCCTGCTCGAGGAAATGGAAGAAATCCTCCTTCGATTGAAAGCTCTGCTCGGCTTCAGTGAGCCGCCTCTGGGCCGCATACATTTCGGTCCGCTGCTGGTCCTCGGACGAAAGAGTCAGCCTTTCGAATACTGCACAATCCCTGACGGCGGAGGCATACTCCAGCGGACTCTTCGGCAAATCGATAACGGTAACTTCGGGGAGCGCGGCACGAACCTGCTCGCGCTCGAAAGGACTGTCGTCGAGGAAGGCGAGCGCATCGATGCCGAGGTTCAGGTCCTGCGCGATCTCGCGGAGATTCTGTGCCTTGTCCGTCCAGTTAATACGCAGCGCCGCGAAGTGTTTCGCGCGCACCAGCATTCCGGGATGTTTCTCCAGCGCTTCCATGGCATCGTCGAAATTGTTCTTGCTGCACACGGCGAGCAGAATTCCTTTGCGCGACAGATCGAGCAAGGCGCGCTGCAATGTCTGATACGCCGCGCCCGGATATTCGGAGCCAACTTTAATGCCGCCCATTCCGTCTTCGCCAATCACACCGTCCCACAGCGTGTTATCGAGGTCGACGACCAGAACTTTGGCGGTGCGTCCGCTGAGCGGCACGATAAAACGTATCCACTCGCGCGCCATCGGAAGAAGATAACCGGCCGCGATGGGCAGCCGCGCTGTCAGCCACTTGCGCTCGTCGTGCCAATGCTCGCTGCCATGGCGCGCCACCAGCGCGTCGTAGTCGAGGCAGTACACTCCGTGGAATTCTCCCGCGATGCGCCGCAGTTCACGATTGATCTGGCGCAGCAGTCCGGACTGGCCCGCTTCAGATTGGCTGTCGAGGACGCCGAGACTTGGAGATGGCGGGCGCTCCAGGGAATGAACGATCAGCGCCGCCTGGCTGTGTTGGCGAAATGCGCTGATCCACTGCTCATAGCCGCGAACCACGCGCTCGGCGGCTTGCCGTGCCACTTCCGGCGCCAGATCGGCGAAGTCACGCCATAGCTCGGGCGCAGCCTGGTCGGCACGCACCGCCAACACGACTGCATTGGGCGCGAAGCGATAGAGCGAACTCTGGCTGTCGAGCATATCCTGCACGTAGGTGTTGAAATCGCCGACATGCACTTCGAGATCGATACCGTACGCGAATGCTTCTGAGCGCAGCAGCGGCGCGATGGGCTCGACGGTGAACGAGCGCAGAATCGCCAGCCTGAATTTGGTGAGTGCGAGTTTGTTGCGCAATTCGTCCAGCCGCGAAGTCACGAAGCTTGCTGTGGCCGAAGCGGCATCGCACCGCCAAAGTTCGGCCAGCCGCCGGGCGGCAAGATCGAAAGCCCCTTGGGCGAACAATTCATCGACCTCGGCCCGCAGGCTTGAAGGATTGTGCTCAGCGGGAGTCGAATTGGGAGTTGAATTATTCATCAGCGTTCCAGATACTCGATCAGCAGACGGTTCCGGGTGTAGATCCAGGCGATGCGCCGGCCGCCGAACGCTACTGCCGGCATTGGTTTCCGTGTGATGAGCGCTCCCAGCGAGCGCGCGGCGGCGAGGGCCTGCTCCAGATTGTCCACGACATAACTAACGTGGTGCAGGCCGCCTCCCCTGGCGGCGAAGGAGTGTACCGGCGATTGCTCGTCGGCCGGTTCCACCAGTTCCCAGAGCGGATCGCCCGCGTGGCGGCTCTTCAGGAACGTGACGCGAACGCCTTGGTTGGGATCATGAAAAACATGCTCGTCCCAATCCGCATGCAGCATGCTGGCGAAACCCTGCGCGGAATTCGGAATCGAAGCCACGACGAATCCGACGTGGTGAAACGCACCTTCGGGCTGCCAGGTTAGGGAAACCGGATTCATCGTCAGAACTCGTTTGTGGTGGCGCGCAACTACTTAGCCTCGGGTTTGGCACCGGATTGGGCGATGCCCTGCGGTGGAGTGAACATGCGAAAAAAGTTTACCATGCAAGGCGCCAGGGCAGTTTGAAACCCTTGACCTTTCGACGGCTGCAAGCGAGGCTCCTAGCTGAAACATCTGTGATGATGCCGAATCTGCCGTGAGCGCTAGGGACAGGTAATCCAGACCATGTAAACTCTTTATTCGGAGCGCGGCAAAACGATGGCATTCGAATTTGTGCCGATACAGGCATCAGAGCAGCAAGATCTCACCCAATTCCTGGTGAAGTCGTTCCGGGCGGACCCGACCCTCAACTCTTTTCGTCCGGAGGCCATATATTGGAAATACTTTGCCGATCATCCTGAGTGGACGGGTCCCCGCAGCTTCGCGGTCAAACAAGACGGCCATATCGTGGCTCATGGGGGAGTGTGGCCGGTTAGCTTGGTAATGCCCAAGACCGAGGTCAAAGCCGTACACCTGATCGACTGGACGGCCAGCCGTTCAGCGGTTGGGGCCGGTGTTTACCTGCTCAGAAAAATGACGGGGCTTGCCGACATTCTCCTGACCATCGGAGGTTCGCAGGACACTAGGAACCTCCTTCCGAAACTGGGCTACAAAGGTTGCGGCGAACTGCGGCGGTATGCCCGGGTGGTTCGGCCCTGGTTACAGTTTCGGACCACGCCACAGAAGAATTGGAAGACGCCCATAAAATTCTTGAGAAATTCAGCCCGGGCCCTGACGGGCATTCCTTCGGCCCCGAAGGGATGGCAGGCATCGCAGGTCGCGAGTTTCCCGGGATCAATTGACAGTGGTGCCATCGGGCACACTGCAAGTTCCACATCGTCGCGGAGAACGGCTGCTGGATTGAATTATATGCTGGCCTGCCCGGCTGCCCGTTTTTCCGGGTTTTTGGTTACCCAGGCGCAACAATTGCGGGGCTACTTTTTGCTCACCCAGGTGGGCAGGCAAGTGAGGATCGTCGACATCCGAATGAACCGTGAAGATCGAGAATCCTGGCAGGCAATGTGTGCTCTTGCCTCCCACATTGCCGCCGAGGATCCGGAAATTTGCGAGATCGTAGCTGCGTCTTCCACCGAAGTGACTGGGCAATCGTGGTTGCAGGCGGGGTTCGTCCACCGCCGGACTGACCAGATATTCTGCTACGATCCGCGCACTCTGGTGAGTTCCGGACCTCCCTTGGACTTAAATCTGGCGGATGGCGACGCGTGTATCATGAGTGTGCCAATCTCTCCGTATCTTTCCTGATTGTAGGCTAACGCCGTTTCCGGACGGCGCCGACGACCTTGCTCTGGCATGCTGGTGAAAACTACCGCCCGGCAATCGATCGCCGAGTGTCACAGGGCTGACGAATTCATCCCTTTCGCAGGAGCCATTGTCGGGCGGCGAGATAAGGCCGACCGGCGCTTCTCTTGGCGATTTTCTTAAGATTCCAGTAGAGCCATTGCCTTGCGCGCGCACTGGAATGAACTGCAACCAAGTCTCCAGAAACACCCGGCGGCATTCCCCTGAAGATGTTGTATCGGCCGACCACCAGACACCCCATAACAGCCTGAAGCGCAGTCGTGGGTTCAGAGTTAAACAGGATTCGAACCCCTGCCGCAGCGGCTGTCTCTCCAACCCGATCCGAATAATAGCCTCCGGGGACGGAGGCGGTATCAACTTGTTCGCCGAGGATGTCGGAGAGTGTTTTGATGCTTCTCGTCCATTCGCCGGTCAGTTCCTCTTTGCTGCAATGCGACATCCTAGTGGGATGAGAAAACGAATGGCTGCCGATCACGTGACCCTTTCTTCTCAAGAAGCGAATCTGCTCCGGGTCCAGGAAGCCCTTCTTTCCAATTTGACCGGCGGTGACAAAAAAATGCCCGCGCCAGCCATATTTCTCGAGAAGGCCCGCGACGAACGTGGAGGCGCTTTCCCCGCCGTCGTCGAAGGTCAGAAGGAAAGGAAGCGTCGCATCGCCTTTATTTGCGAGGTCGTGTGCACTGTCGGGAACGGTGTCGCGTACCTTGGCGATGGCCGCAAGATGGGCTTCGAATTCGGCGCGGCTCAATTTGTATTTCGCCGTTCCGGGACCGGTGAAACCGCTCGATTCCCAGTCGGCACTCTCGACTACATCATGATAGAGCAGACAGGCAACTCTCATTGAGGGACCCTGGTCGCGCGGGATTTCCACTCTAGGTATTTGGTCAACCATGGTTGTCCCCATGCGGCGGACGGCCGTCCTGAGGTATTCAGTGGGACGGCAGTGCCGCTAAAGATCTCAAGGAACTTGCTGCGCAGAGCGTCGAGGTTCTCCAGCACCACTCGGTGTTGGATGACGATGTGCGATTCATGCGCTTCGTCAAACGGATAGCTGTAGTAGCCGAATGCCGGTCCGGTATCGACACCCTTGTCGATTCTGAGGAGCGTCATGCCAACCTTATTCAGGTCGCGATTGGCGAGCGCCCAAAAACATCCATGCGCGTTTCGATATTCGGGACAAATCCCGGGATGCATGACCAATGTTCCCTTGGCCGGAATCGAAAAAACGCTCTCTTTCAGCAACACCTTGCACCGCGCCAGAACAAGGTCGGGGCCCGTTCTCCGGATAAATGCTTCTGTCTCCTGAGTATTCGGGCTCGGCGTTCTCAAAATCGCGGTGCCCGGAGGAATGTCTCCATAGATTAGGCACTTCTCTCGCAGTTCCTGGCGCTCCCAGCGCCGGTCTTTGCCGGCGAGAAAAATGCGGTAATAGAATCGGAACGCCAGCGCATCGAGAAAACGAAGGGCCCCAATCCGCTTGATCTCGCGCCGTACACGGCGCCACATTCGGCTCGGGGGCTCCTGGATGACAACGATCCCCACAAGATCCGAGAATGAACTCAGCCACCGGGCCAATATCACCTGATCCAATTGAGCGCCGTCATGGCATATCAGCAGTGTTTTCATGGGGTCCAGGATCGGGCTCAATGCCGCCTGGATCATATCCTGCTTAAGATACATGTGCCAAGAGGGACCTTATTTCCGCCGGTCGGCGATGTTGTTGTGGCAAGGTGGCGAGCGCGGCGCAGAAGAAGAAAAGGTCCGCGGCGAACCGCGGACCTCGGTTGGGGAAGGTGAAAATCGGTCGAAGCTGGAAACGTTATTCGACGCTTGCCAGCGCTTCATTGAGCCCAACAATGTCGGCCCCGAGATCCTTGCCATCGGTGCCCATGTTTTTGTAAGGGCTGTTCGGCAGAAGCTCGTAGTTCCCGCCATTGCCGTTGTTGAAGTTGGTGAACCCCACATCATCGACGGTTTGCGTGAACATGTTGTTCACTGGCCAGGTCGACGGCCCATACCTTGGCGGAGGCGTAATCAGGCCGTTGTTAGCGAATGTGTAGGTAGTGAAACAGTTGGTGAGGGTGGTGATCGGCACGTCCTCAAAGGCGCAACTGGCTGGGCCGCCTCCTTTGTTCCACACGGGGTACTGGCCGGTGATCGTCAGGTTGTTGGTGAAGACCAATCCATACATCGGCGCAGTCTGGGCCGAGTTTCCTGTGATGATCATGTGGGTAGTAGAATCCGGGAAACCGGTGACGTGATTGATGGTGACAGTGTTGAGCGCGTTCTTGGGCCATGAGTTCGATATCTGGAACACGGTGGCGGGGCCCAAGTATTTGGTTCTGAGGTCGTCGATAACCACGTCGTGGATGCTCCAGCGAGTGCCAGCCAGTGCCGGGCCTCCTCCATCTCTACCGCTGGCGGAGAGGCCGGTGGCCATCTGGATACCGCCTCCGGCATGGATGATGTGCGTGTAACGAATGGTCACGTCCGTGACCTCGCAGATCGGACAGACGTCGCCGTGGGTGTGTGTGTGTTGATTCTTGGGGGTGAGCAAAATGCCGTAACCGGTTTGGCTGAAGCCGCCCCAGACATTCTCCATAAGGTTGGCTTCGACCAGCACTCGAACCGCATTCTTGAGTTCAAAGTGATTCTTGACGACGAAAGGATTGCCGTTCGTTCCGCCGACGAAGGGCTGGTTGCCCTTCATCCACTGCCAGGGCTTGAAGAAGTGATTGGAACTGATGGTGATGTCGGTCGGAGTCGTGGTCGCCGCTCCGCCGCCGAACATAATGGCTTCGCCCGCGGCTTCCAGGAAGTTGTCCTCGATCTTGTACGGACCATCCTGGTAGTTTCCGATACCTCCACTCACCGCGTGCGAGTCCGTACACGCATTGGCGCAGTGAAAGTCGCTGAAGTAGGAGTCCACGACGGCCACGTAATTCGTGCCGCCGAGTTCGAAACCATCGCGGGTGTCATCCTGCGTTGTCCCGTGCAGCCAGCTTCGATCGAGCACGATGTAGTTCGCAGTCCCTCCGTGCGCGTGGGATATCAGGGCGGGTGCTGTTTTGCCCCCGGCCGGTCGCGTCAGCTCCAATCCGATCAGCCGGTAGTGATTTGCTCCGGACTGGAAGATCACCGGACCGTCCCCGCCGCCGGAAAGAATGAGCTTGGCCAGTACATTCTGCGGATTGTTGCAGGGGTACTGCGGGCGTCCCAGCAGGGAAGCCACTCCTGCATAGCAAGGCGTAAGACGCTGCCCCTCGGCGGGCAGAGCGCTGTCGGAAGAACTGGTGCGAACAATGATCCAGTGGGTGTTATCGCAATTCTTGGCCGGGAATTGGAAGGCTCCTGTGAAGGTTGCTCCGGCCTGCAGTTCAATCTTGTCGCCACACTGCGCGCTATTCAAGGCCGATTGCAGATTGCCGCCAGCGTTAACCGTGATCACGGACCCTGGCGCGGGCGTGTCCGCCATCGAACTGGAAACGGTCGCGATCGGCAATTGCGCCGGACCATCGTAACCGCTGCCGGCTACGACCCGGACGCTGAAATTGCCGCTTGCAGTTTTGTTAGTGGCATCCGTGACCATAACCGTGAAGTTGAATGTGCCAACCGTGGTCGGCATGCCGGCGAAATCCCCGTTCGCATTCATCGTGATTCCAGGAGGAGGAGTGCCTGCGGAAATGCTCCAACTGTAAGGTGTGGTTCCGCCGGTTGCGGTGAAGACGTCGCTATAAGTGTTGCCCTGCTGGCCCTGGGGCAGAGTCCCGGTCGTGATTTGCGGTCCCTGGCCATTTGCCGGGTCAACAATGACCGCGGCGGTGGATGACTTTGTGGTGTCGGCATTGCTGGTTGCGGTGACGAAAACGCTGGTTTGCGAGTTTACTGTCGGGGCGGTGTAAAGACCGTTGCCATTGACCGAACCGGCCGTTGCCGACCAGGTCACCGCAGTATTGGAAGTTCCGCTGACCGTCGCGGTGAACTGCTGCCTCTGACTCGAGAACAAAGTTGCATTGGTCGGAGACACACTGACTTTGACATTTCCGCCACTGCCGACATCGCCAACGTCAATGACAAACGTCCGGTTCCCCTGATCGTGGAGCGGGGAGTCGGTCACAATCACTTCGAACGAGAAGTTACCCGCTGTTGTCGGCGTTCCGGAGAACGCCCCTGTGGCGGCATTCAAACTGATGCCCGGGGGCAGGACGCCCGTTTTCACCGAGAACTGGTAGGGAGAGCTTCCGTCACTCACTGCGAGCACCGCGTTGTAAGACTGATTGACCGTGCCTGCGGGGAGGTTTCCGGACACTTGCAGGTTGTTCTGCGTCCCGTTCTGCGCGCCCGCGGCTTGCGCCACCGTGCCGCAAGAAGTGGTCATCAGCGCGACCGCCAGCAGGAGTATCAAAACGCTCAGGCGCGGTGCGAGCGCACGGGAAAATCTAGGATGACTTACATGACTTATAAGAGCATTTTCTATTTTATTTACTGCCACTGCTTCAAACATCGCGAGCCTCGACCGTACAGAAATGGGGGACTAGTCGAATGTCCTCATGCTGAATCTATCGAGACGGGGCAGGGGTTCCCAGATACCAGAAGGGCATCGAGAACGCGTTAGTACATGTGTGCGCGGCATGTACAGATTCGCATTTCGCCAGTGTCCATCGGTGTGTTTGGTGCGAAGTAGATGAAAACAGGCGCGGGACGGACGGTCTCGGCGGAGAGGCCGATGTGGCGATCGCGGCGTGGCTTGAAAGAACAAGGCTGAGAGCGGGAAAACCAAAATAACCAACGGCAGGTTACTGGCGGGGTTCCCCCCAGCAAAACCGCGCACAACGCGCGCGGCTGCCATGATGTTACTGAGGCTAGGGTTGCTTGTCGGCGCCGATCGTCTGCGCGTGCCGGTCGAGCATAAGGAGCAGTGGATCGCGCAGAAACGGGCCGCCCGCCAGCAGGCCGGAGATCAGCGGATTTTTCTGGTTGCAGCGCAGCGGAGAATTGTCGAGCTTCAGCACCCAGCCTCCGGCGCTTTCGACCAGCGCCGCTCCGGCGGCAACGTCCCACTCATTTTTCGGAACCAGCGTGAAGGTAAGATCGGCGCGGCCGGCGGCGACCAGTCCGAGTTTGTAGGCGACCGATCCCATGGGACGAATATTGAACTCGGCGGACTCGAACTGCTTCCACTCACCGCGCTTCACTTCACTGCGGCTGGCGAGCACCAGCGCGCCGTGAAGATCATGGCGCTGGCTCGGCTGCGCGGGCTTGCCGTTGTAAGTCACGCCGGTGTCGCGCGCGCCGAGGATCAGTTCGTCGGTTGCCGGATTGCAAATTCCGCCAGCGACCGGAATTCCATTCTCCACCATGGCGATCGAAACGCAGAACTCAGGGATGCCCTCGACGAACTCGCGCGTGCCGTCGAGCGGATCGACGACCCAGACCCGCTGTTTGTCGAGGCGAGTGAAGTCGTCAACGGTTTCTTCCGAAAGCCAGCCTTCGCCGCCGCGGAGAAGAGTCTTGCGCAGAATGTCGTCGACGGCGCGATCAGCCTCGGTGACAGGATCGTGTCCAACTTTGTACTCGGTTGCAATGGCGCCGGGAGTGAAGCGGTTGAGCACGGTCCGCGCCGCTTCAAGGGCGGCGTGTATGCGTTCGAGAGTCTCTGCGGATGAGTATGAAGTCATTAATTCTCCGTGATTAAGTATCTGGGCATTGAGTCATTGAATCATTAAACCTAATGTCTCAATGCTTCAATGACTCAATGCTTCAATGCCGTTCACGCCCACAGCATTCTTGCTCCCGTCATCAGTAAGACCGTGCACAGGATTCTTCGCAGCCAGAGTACGGGAACGCGGGTGCTCAGGTGCGAGCCGAGCATGCCGCCGGGGACCGAGCCGATCAGCAGGGAACCGACCAAATGGGCATCGACGTTGCCCGCCCGCCAGTGCAACAGGCTGGTGACGCCGGTCAGAATCACGGCATGGGTAATGTCGGTGCCGACCATGACTTTGGGCCCGAACGAATAAAACAAGAGAAGCAACATCATAATGATGCTACCCGACCCGACCGAGGTGATGCCGACCAGGAATCCGCCGGTCAGGCCGATGAGACTCATGCCGGCAAACGATTTCATGGTGGGCGGGCGCTTGGCGAGATGATCTTCAATCCGTCCCTGAAACAAGAGCAGCATGGGAATCAATACCAGCAGCAGTCCCACGGCGGACTTGATGAAGTCGTTGACGCCGTTGCCATAGACGTGGCGCAGGTGCTGTAGAAGAGACACACCGAGGAAAGAGCCGGGAATGCTGCCGACCGCCATCGCCAGCACGACTTTTCTCCGCACCGTGCCTTTGCTCAAGTGCATGATGCTGGCGGGGATCTTGGTGAAGAAGTTGAACAGCGCGTCACTGCCGACGGCAATGATGGCGGGCACGCGCAGGCCAAAGATGAGCATGGGCAGCAGCAATACGCCGCCGCCCAGGCCCGTCAACCCGATCAGCGTTCCAACGATGAAGCCGATCAGCACTTTTAGCAGCAAGAATTCCATGCTGTCTTTCGAGTTAGTTCTCAGTTCCCAGTTCTCAGTAAAGCAAAACCAAGTTAAGGAACTGAGAATTGAGAACTGACAACCGGGAACTGCGCTTCCTAGCTGTTGCCGTTGGCGCCGACGAAACCCTCGCGCTCGAGGTGTAAAAGGATAGTCTGCGCCGCTTCCTCGGGGCTCAGCTTGGCGGTGTCAATCACGACTTCGGCATCGGTTGGCGCCTCGTACGGATCCGAGATGCCGGTGAATTCCTTCACGATGCCTGCGCGAGCCTTGGCGTACAGGCCTTTGCGATCGCGCTGTTCGCACACTTCGATCGAAGTGGATGCGTGGACCAGGACAAACCCGCCGAAGGGTTCAATCATCTGCCGCACCGCTTTGCGTGTCGCTTCATAGGGCGCAATCGGAGCGCAAATGGCGATGCCGCCGTTCTTGGTGATTTCGGAAGCGACATAGCCAATACGGCGGATGTTGATGTCGCGATGCTCCTTGGAGAAGCCGAGTTCGCTCGACAGGTTCTTGCGCACCAGATCGCCATCGAGCAGGGTGACCGGACGTCCGCCCATCTCGAGGAACTTGGTGATCAGCGCATTGGCAATGGTCGATTTGCCCGATCCCGAAAGCCCGGTAAAGAAAATGGTGACGCCCTGCTTGTGCCGTGGCGGATAGCTGCGGCGCAATTCGTGTACGACTTCGGGATAAGTGAACCACGCCGGGATTTCGCGGCCTTCATTGAGGCGCTGGCGCAGCTCCGTGCCCGAGATGTCGAGTACCTTGGCGCCCTTTGGCACTTCATCGGAGGGAACGTAACGGTCTTCGTTTTGCAGATACACCATCATCTGGAACGGAACCATGGTGACGCCTATTTCCTGCTCATACTTCTTGAACAGTTCCTGAGCGTCGTAAGGGCCGTAGAAGGGCTTACCATCGGTATCCTTTCCGGGGCCGGCATGATCGCGGCCGACGATGAAGTGGGTGCAGCCATGATTCTTGCGAATCAGGCCGTGCCACACCGCCTCCCGGGGCCCGCCCAATCGCATCGCGAGCGGCAGCATCGCGAGTTCCACCGTGCCCTTCGGGTACTTCGAGAGCAGCAACTGGTAGCAGCGGGTGCGGACGAAATAATCCACGTCGCCCGGCTTGGTCATACCGACCGAAGGATGGATCAGCAGATTCGCCTCGACTTGCTTGGCCGCGCGCATGGTCAGTTCGACGTGCGCGCGATGCATGGGATTGCGCGTCTGAAAGGCGACAACCTTGGTCCAGCCCAGACGGCCAAATTCGGCCCGCAGATCGGCGGGGGTCAGGCGCAGCGAGCGGAAATCATAGTGGGACGGGGGCTGGAACTCTTCGACTTTTCCGCCAACGTACCAGGGGTTCGATTTGTTGATGGCGTAATCGGCGCCCGGATGCGCGGCGCTGGTGGAATTGAAAACGGACTGGGCTTCGGCTTTACGGTCCGGCTGCCACACATCTTCAACGTGGAGCACGGCGAGCATCACGCCTTCGGGATCGCGCAGTGCGATCTTGCTCGAGCCCGGCGTCAGTTTTTTGGCGAATTCCTCGGTCACGTCGAGCGTGATCGGCATGGGCCACAGGGTGCCGTTGGCCAGCCGCATATTGTGGCAGACGCCCTCGTGATCGGCACGGTTCATGAACCCGCGCAGCGGCGAGAAGCCGCCGCTCATCAGCAGTTCAAGATCGCAAAGCTGGCGGGCGGTCAGGTCCCATGAAGGCCAATCCTTCGAATGCGCTTTTAACTCTGCGGCGCGCGCGGCCGGTACTTGCAGCTGAACAAGTTCTCCCCCGTGGGGAGCGATAAGGTGACTGATCGTTGCGTTCAAAGCAGTATTCCTCCCGGATGTTCTAACCAGAATTTATGCTGAAATCAAAATCACTTGGGGGGGTCTCTATCTAAGCTCGCCCCGTTTGCCATGGCTCGTCAAGCTACCTGCCGGGGCCGCAGGTAACCGCCGGAACATGAGCGGAACCACGAATGAAGACCGGTACGCTGGCCGTGCAATCCAGCCTAAGAATCGATGAAACATAGGGAAGGAGCAATTCACCTTCCGAAAGCCAGCCCACGGCCCACTTCTAAACCATTAAAAACAATAGCCGAGAACCATTTTACCTCAAGACATCCCAGTCCGCTGGAAGGGTATGAAACAGATTGCAGTCTTACCCCCAAGCATGGGAATGAAAGTGCACTGCGCCACCTTCGCCAGGAATTCGGTTGGTGGATGCCTTGGTTGCTTCCGGGACACAAAGCGGGCAAAAGCGAGGTGGTACAATGCAGTGTTCTGTCGGCGATTTTTCGGAAATTTATTACGCTATCGCTATATCTTTCAATTGGTTGAATCCTGCCGGTTCGGAAGATAGCCAATCCCAAGACTAAGTTTATGGCGAGCAAGAAAATTGTCATTATCGGAGCGGGACCGACCGGCCTGGGTGCGGCGTACCGTCTCCACGAACTGGGCTACGACAACTGGGTTCTTTACGAAAAGTCAGACGAAGTGGGCGGGCATTCTACCTCCCACATCGATGCCTGCGGATTTGTGTGGGATGAAGGCGGGCACGTCATCTTCTCGCACTACCCCTACTTCGATAATCTAATCGAGAAGATGCTCGGCACAGAGATCCACGAGCGCATTCGCGAGAGCTGGATTGTGAAAGGGGACTGCTGGATCCCCTATCCTTTCCAGAGCAATCTCCGATACCTGCCGAAGCCGGTTCAAGTCAGTTGTCTGCTGGGAGCGGCCAAGGCCGCGGCCAATGGAAGGGGCCGCGACGCCGCGAACTTTCGCGATTGGACTCTGGGCACCTTTGGCGAGGGCATCGCGGAGGCCTTCATGTTCCCCTACAACGCCAAGGTCTGGACCACTCCTCTGGAGCAGATGTCCAAGTCTTGGATCGCCGACCGGGTGGCGGTGGTGGATTTCAAAAGGCTGCTGGAAAACGTTCTTTACGAGCGTGATGACGTCGGCTGGGGTCCGAATAGCAAGTTCAAATTTCCGCTTCATGGGGGAACCGGCCAGATCTACCGCCGGATGGCCGAGCAATTCCCCTCGAAAATTCACGCCGGAAAACAGCTGGCCGAGGTTGAAATCGGCCGCCGCCGGGTTTCTTTTGCCGATGGCAGTGGGGATAGCTACGACGCTCTGATCTCGACCGCGCCCCTTGACCTGCTCGCGCAAATGATCCGTCCGGCAGACGAGAGATTGCGGGAAACGGCCACCGGTCTTGAGCACAACAACCTGCTCGTGCTGGGTCTCGGCCTGCGGAAGAAGATCGAAACCGGAAGATGCTGGATCTATTTCACGGATTCAGAAATGCCCTGCTATCGCGCCACCTATTTTTCCCACTACTCGCCTTTCAACGTTCCGAACGGAGACACCGAGAACTACAGTTCGCTGATGTGCGAAGTGTCGTTCCGGGTGGGAGAGACGCCCGATCCGGAACGAGTGCTGGACCAGGTGATTGCCGGGCTTATCCGGGCCAAGATCCTGGAGGAGTCGGACCGGGAGCGCATCGTTTCTCGATATCATCGTGTGGTCGCGTACTCCTACCCCATCCCGACGCTCGGCCGCGACCGGGCGCTCGGCATTCTGCAACCGGCATTGCTGGAGAAGGGGATCTATTCCCGCGGGCGTTTTGGCGCCTGGCGGTATGAAGTCGGAAACATGGATCATTCCGTGCTGATGGGTGTGGAAGCGGTCAATCACATTGTCGCCGGGGAGAAGGAACTGGTCTTTCATAGTTCCTGAGTGACAGGAAGTTATGCAAGCATCCCGGACCAATCCGGCGCCGAAGGTGAGCGTGATCAGTCTCAGCTACAAGACCGCCGGGCTGATCGCGGCATGTTTGGACTCCGCTTTCGCGCAGGCTTATTCGGATTTTGAGGCGATCGTCATCAACGACGATTCTCCCGATACGCCCGAACTGGAAAAGGTGCTGCAGTTGCGGCGATTACAGTGGGACCGCTCCGCCTTCAGCGGTGCTAAGATTGGCTATACTCGCAAGCTGGGGGCCAGGTTTCTTGTCGGCCGCCCCGGTTCCTTCAGCCAGTCAAAGGCTAAAATGATTGAGGGTTATTGGACGATTCTGGCCGGGCGCGACCGCGAAACTCATGTCTTTCTGGAGAAAGATTCGGAGCGCAGCATGGGCTTGAGTGGATTACGCCGGAAATTTATCGTGCACAGGGTTCGGAGTTGGGCATTTCGGGGTTTGGCATTCCAATGATTAAGCGTCTGATCGCTGGCGGGAAGCAATTTTTCGGCTTGGTTCCCCCCGGCCGCCGGGTGGAGGTTTTTCCCGACGATATTTTTCTGGTTTCCTATCCGAAGTCGGGGAACACTTGGACACGGTTTCTGATCGCCAACCTGGTATACCCGGAAAAGAATCCCGATTTCTCGAATATCAACGATTTGCTGCCCGACGTGGAAGGAATGTCGAAGCGCGATCTGGCGCGCGCAGCCCGACCGCGAATTCTGAAGAGCCATCAATACTTCGATCCTCGTTATCCGAAGATCCTCTACGTGGTTCGCGATCCGCGGGACGTAGTGCTCTCGGAATATCACTTCGACATAAAACGGCGTGCCATCGCCGACGGTTTCCCCCTGCAAGAGTTTGTGTCGCGTTTTGTACGTGGCGAACTGAACCATCCCTACGGAACGTGGGGCGAAAACGTAGCAACCTGGCTATATACTCGCCGCGGCGATCCCCGATTTCTACTGGTGAAATACGAAGCGCTGCAGGTGCAGGCGATGGATGAGATGGGGAGGATCGCACATTTCATGGGAATTTCCCCGGATCCGGAACGGCTCGCCTTCGCGATCAAGCAGAGTTCCGCAGATCGGATGCGCGAACTTGAAAAGAAGCAGGGACACTTGTGGTCCTCAACGCGAGAGACTCGACAAGACAAGCCCTTTGTTCGCTCCGCCAAGGCGGGCGGCTGGAAAGTGGAATTGCCCGAGGCCAGCATAGCGGAAATTGAATCGGCGTGGGGCGGACTGATGCGTGAAATTGGCTATGAATTGGCTGTGTCCAGCCGGGTTCATGCCGGGATGGTTCAGTCAGGTACGGGGAAATGATCAAGCGTTTGATTGCCGGAATCCAACGCGGACTCGGGCTGCATCGGCCGGGCCGCAGCCTGCTTATTCTCCCGGACGACATTTTTCTGGTTTCATTTCCGAAATCCGGCAACACCTGGACCCGGTTTCTCCTGGCCAACCTGAGATTCCCGGACCAGCCCGCCACCTGGGCGAACATCGATCGATTGATTCCCGATCCAACCGGTACCGCGAAACGGGATTTCGTCCGCATGCCGAGGCCGCGCATTATCAAGAGCCATGAGTGCTTCGATCCGCGTTATCCGCGCGTCGTCTACATCGTTCGCGACCCGCGCGACGTCGTCGTTTCGCAATACCACTATCATCGTAAGATCAGGAAAATCGAGGACGATTCGCCGATTGAGAAATTCGTTACGCGCTTCCTGGCCGGCGAGACCTGCCCGCATGGGTCGTGGGGACAGAACATCGGCACGTGGCTGTTCACGAGCGAGGGAAATCCCCGCTTTCTCTTGCTGCGCTACGAGGATCTGGTTAAGGATACCGCCCGCGAACTGGCCAAGGTAGTGGCCTTTCTGCACCTCTCTGCCAGTCCGGAGCAAATTGCGCAAGCCGTGGAGCGAAGCTCGGCCGATAACATGCGGAAACTCGAACAGGCGCAAACTGACCAACAGGGACTCACCCGGGGATCGCGAAAGGATCTTTCGTTTGTCCGCGCTGCCGGTTCGGGCGGATGGCGCTCCGAGTTACCCGTCCCCCTGGTCGCGAGGATTGAGGCCGCCTGGGGACCGCTGATGCAGCATCTGGGGTACGAATTGAGCACACAGCCTCCGTCGGAAGCGCGCGACGTGGATTGTCTGGGAATGCTCAGCGGCACGCCGCGATGATTACTGCGGAGCAACTGGTCGTTGGTCGCTAGTCGTCAGTCGTTAGCGAACGCTGCGAACAAGCTGCCGCGAGCGTATGCGAACCGCGAACGACCAAAGAAAAATGACCAACGACTGACGGGTTACGACACAGAATTCGTAAACGCCTAATTATGCTCGGCCAGTTCAAATACGCTGTGAAGTATGCCCTCGGACTCGATCACGCCGGGAGGCATTTTACCGTCTTTCCCGACGATACCTTCCTGGTGTCGTACCCGAAATCCGGCAACACCTGGGTCCGTTTCCTGCTTGCGAATCTGATGTACCCGAACGAAACCGTGGGTTTTGCCAATATCAACCGGCTGCTTCCGGCACCCGGTGTTTTATCCAAGCGGTTCCTGCGGAAGCTGCCTCGTCCGCGCATATTGAAGAGCCACGAGCCCTTTGACGTACGTTTTCGGAAAGTCATCTACCTGGTCCGCGATCCGCGTGACGTAGCGGTTTCCGAGTACCATTTCGACTTGAAGAAACGGTACATCGATCCGGATGTAACTCTCGAACAGTTCGTAAAGCGCTTCATCGCGGGTGAGACCTCGTCCTACGGTTCCTGGTGGGAACACGCGGCCAGTTGGATCGCTGCGCGCCACGGTAACCCTGCTTTTCTGTTGGTCCGCTACGAGGACCTGCTCTCGGACTCGATCGGCGAAACCGGCAAAATTGCCAAATTCCTTGGCATTCAGGCCGGGCCGGAACGTCTGCAGGCCGCCGTGGAACGGAGCTCGGCGGATCGCATGCGCCAGCTCGAAAAACAGCAAGCCGACCAGTGGACCGGAACCAGGAATACCCGCAAGGAGATTCCATTTGTCCGCGCCGCCAAGTCCGGCGGATGGAAGGAAACGCTGCCCGGGCATTCGGTGGAAGAGATCGAAGTAGCCTGGGCCCCCCTCTTGAATTTTCTCGGCTACCAACTGCAGACTCGTGAATTGAACAGCCGCACTGTACCGGCGTGGGTCAGAACGGGTCAGCCACTTTAGTCGCCATGAGTTGCTTCAAAAACAAACTTGCAAGAACGACTGTCCCTGGGCATGCGTAAAATCGAAAAACGCCAGATCATCAAGAACGTCAGTTCCAGTTGGTTCTCTCTTGGAATCAACGTAGTCCTCGGCCTCGCTCTTTCCCCCTTCATATTGCATCGTCTCGGAGACACGGCGTTCGGCATCTGGGTTCTCATCCTATCCATCACCGGATACTACGGTCTGTTCGATCTCGGCATCGCGTCTTCCATAATTCGTTATGTCTCGAAGTTTACGGCCACCGGAGAACATGAAGAGTTAGCCAAGCTGATCAACACCAGCCTTTTCACCTATAGCTGCATTGGCGTGGTGAGCCTGCTGGTGACTCTCGTGATCGCTTCTCAAATCGGCCGGATGTTCCACGTTTCACCCGAGTTCCTTTCGACCGCTCGTTGGCTGCTCCTGCTGGTTGGCACTGCCGTAGCGATCGGGTTTCCGTTGGGCATCTTCGGCGGGTTTCTCGAAGGACTGCAGAGCTTTTACATTCTCAATTGGACCAACATCGCTTCGAACTTGCTCCGAGCGGCCCTGATCGTAATCGCTCTCCACCGCGGAAAAGGAATTATCACTGTCGCTTTGATCACGGTCACTATGCCCCTGCTGGCGTCCATCGCGCGTGGCTTCTTCGCTCTCCGGCTTTGCCCCGTCCCTTTCGGGTTTAAGTATGTCAACCGCGCCACATTTCGCCAGATAGCAAACTACAGTGGCATTACGTTCATGATCATGATCGCCGCCCAGCTTAAGTTCAGAACGGATGAAATCGTGATTGGCACGTTTATGTCATTGGCGGCGATTACCTATTTCAATGTTGGTGCGCGCATCGTGGATTATGCGGGCATGGTGGTTCGGACCCTTTCGCAGATCTTCGTTCCCATGTCCAGCCAATCGGAGGCCCGCGGTGACCTAGGCCGTTTGCGCAAGATATTCCTCGTCGGTAACCGGGTCTGTGCCTTCACGATTTTTCCCATCTGCGTCACCCTGCTTATCCTGGGGAAGTCGGTGATCGAGGTATGGGTGGGGAAAAAGTATGTCGCCGCCAGCTATCCCGTGCTGGTCATCATGATTCTTTGCTGCACCTTGTGGTGGGCACAAGGTGCATCTGGCCGAATCCTGCTCGGCATGTCGAAACACGGAACCTGGGCGATCGTTACGATAAGCGAGGGTGTCGCCAACCTGATCCTCAGCATCATTCTTGTCCGCCCCTATGGGATCATCGGAGACGCCTTGGGAACCGCGATTCCGCTAACCTGCAGCATGCTGTTTTTCATGCCTCATCACCTGTGCAAGAAGCTCGATGTTCGCCTGCGGACGTTTCTCCGCGAATCTTACACTCTGCCGTTCCTGCTGTGCTTGCCGCTGGTGGCCGTGCTTTTGCTGATGCAACGCTGGTTCGTCCCGCATAATTACCGCCAGTTGGGGCTTCAGCTCCTCATCGCGGCCATCGTCTACGGATTGGGCTTGCTCTGGGCGGTTTTGACGAACAATGCGCTTCGCATCAGAGAGCTTCCGCTGAACGGCAGCTCCCTCCCAGCTAGGAACAACGTGGGTTCCCCTCCGGCAGAGATCTACCCGCAGGACGTATAGCAGGCCCCCGGCCGTGCCTCAGTCGTTATCCGGCGGCGTCGGCGGAGACTTGTCATTCAGAAAATAGTCCGCGCCCTTCGCCGCCGGGATCGTCGTGAATACCAGTGGCTTCTGGCTGAAGTCAAAGCAATCCGACAAATCGCCTAATGCATACGAATCCGCGTATGGTGCCGACGGGTTCGTGTAGTCAATGTCCTGCAGCGAAAAGACCTCCTCGATGAATCTAAGGATGCTGCCAAAGTCATTGTTCTGGTGCGAGACGTAGGCCGGCTTGGCGTAGGGCGAGATCACGATCAGCGGCACCCGCAGCCCGTATTCATAAGAGTCGCGAATCGTTGGCGGCGGCTGATGGTCGTACCACCCGCCCCAGTCATCCCAGGTAACGATGATCGCCGTGTTCTGCCAGTATTGGCTCTGACCAATGGCATTCACGATGGCTGCCACCCATGACGGTCCTGTACCGTCATTTCCACCAGCGTGATCCGAGGACTTGCCGTTCGGAATTACCCAGCTCACGGCGGCAAGTTGTCCGGAAGTGATGTCGGTAATGATCTGCGCGCCCGATCCTTCGAGCACAACATGAGGGTTGGGGTTGGTAAAGTCGGCTCCGCTGCACACCGTGTCGTCGTACTTTCCGTCGGCGGAATAAGGTACGCACATGTGCTGGATCGCGTCCGGCGCCGTCCAGATCGAACCTGCGCCTGGTACGTAGTACTTCCAACTGAGGCCAGCGGCATCCAGCAGGTCTGTCAGCGTTGGATGTTCATAGCAAAGCTGGGTGATCACAGTCATAGGTGTTTCCGGACTATTCCCGGGGCTGGTATCGATGGCATCGATTTCAGCGCCTGGAATCGCCAGGCATCCTGCCGAGGGGGTGTCAACCGGATTGTCGGCAACAAAGGTAGTGCTTGTTGCCGAGATCGCCGACGTACCCGAAAGGATGTACTGATGTGCCGGGAAACTCGGTCCCTCGTTGGTCTGGAACATGCGGTCGCCGAAGGTGTAGGTCTCGGCCATGGTGAAGTAGGGTTGCACATCGGACTGCTGCACGTATTGGTAGGGGGCATTGGCTGGGCAGTTCGGATCAGAACAGTTCTTGTAGGCGCCATCCATGGCGCAAGTGTTGGTCGAGGGATTGTAGTCGCAGGCATTCAGGAACGCATTGTGACCGTGTCCCGGGTCATAGGACGTTACCAGCGGGACCGGCGTAAGCGGGACCATCTGTCCGTTGGAAGTCAGACCCTGGATGGCGATGTCGGCGCACGCTCCCGGACAGGGCGTCCGGTTCATCAGCACCGGGTCGTGAAACAGGTTATCGGGAGTACGGTTCTCCTGGAAAATAATTACCACGTGCTTGATCTGCCCCGGTTGTTGCTGCCCGTTCACGGTAAGGCTGAGCGTCGTGTTATTCGTCAAACTGCCCGACACGCCCGTGATCGTCACCGTAACCCTTCCCGTGGCCGCTGTGGCGCTGGCCGCCAAGGTCAGCACACTTGTAGTGGTGGCGGGGTTCGGAACGAAAGACGAAGGCGATGCCGTCACGCCGTTAGGCAAGCCCGACGCAGAAAGCGTGACGCTGCCACTGAAGCCGTTCTGCGGGGTGATGGTGATGGTGCTCGTCCCTTGGCCACCCTGCGCGATGGTCATGGGCCAGGCCGAAAGCGTGAAAGACACAGCTTGACTGTTGCCGGACGAGCCTCCTCCGCAGCCAACCATGATCACCGCAAGGCTTACGAAATCAACAAACAGCAGCCCAAGTTTCAGCCGACGCATACGCTCTTCCTTTCTCAGGAATGTAGTTCACTCTGATGTGAAGCCTTCGAACCGCTCGCCGGGGGACGATTGAACTTCAACTCTGCCCCAGCGCGGCTCCCGATCTCGGGGGAGCGGTGGCGCGCGTCCCCTGCGGACCGCCATTCACAAATTGTAAGTGAACGCCTGTAGTTTGATGCAATTCGGTTGTTCACTGGTTGGACCCGGCCGAAGTGAAATTCTCGGTCGGAACGCCCCACGCGCTGATTTCAGGCGAACCACCAGACGCGCATGTTGTACCGGCTCTCACCGGGCACTTCATAGTGTGGTGGAAGCAGCAAAACCGAGAGTCCGCGGTTTTCCAAAAGAGAGTTGAGTGCGAGAAGTACGCCGAAAAAACAGGGCACGAGTATCGAGAAACCGCACCGCTGATGCCAAGCGGCGCCGCTGAAAGAAATTACTCCGTCGCGGCAGACAAAGCGGATTCCAACTCAGTACGTCCCTGGGACCAGGGAAACCCCATCCGCGCCTCTTACCACGATATTCTGGGTGACAGTAAGGGTCGGGATGTTATAGATCTCCACCGTCCAGATCGCACCGATGTAGAGGTTGCCCTTGCCATCCGATTTGATGCCATCCGGAGCCTTGACCGTTGGGGTTGGATAAAATGAGAAGGTCGATCCTAAGCCCGCTGAGGTTACGGGTATCTGAAGCAAACCGCCTCCGGTAGTCCCGTCATGGGTTGCCCACAAGCTACCTGTGTAGCTGTCATAGGTCATCCCATCTCCCCCGTTGATTCCGTGATGGGGCTCGAGGACAAGGGTATTCAGAATCGTTCCAGCCACCGGGTCGATTTGGATGATGGTGTTGTGATTGGCTACTGCGTAGAGGTTTCCATACGGATCGTAGGCGATGCCATCGCAGCTCCCGAGGTTCTTGACCAGCACGGTCTTCGCCCCCGTGGCAAAATTGAGGCGGACGATCCCACCCGGACTGTAGATAGCGATCAGCATCGTCTGCCCGCCCGGTTCGATTTCCAAATCGCGAGCATACTTCACGCCGCTCACCAAGGTGGTATTTTGTCCGGTGGACGGATCGTACAAGTTGACTTGTCCGAGAGAAGGAATCGAGTAAATGAGTTGGCCCGCCGAGTTCAGGATCAAGTCGTCCAGCTTGGCCCCGACCGTATACAGGGTACTGAGCTGCGGGGGGTGGGTATTCAAATTAAGGAGTTGAAGGCTCTTTTGCGGTTCATTCGCGATATACAGTTGTTGCGCAGACGACGAAAAAGCCATCAGCAGAACGAGTGTAAACATCAAGCCTATTCCACGCCGTGTGACCATTTATGGACTCCTCACTAGAATATCGAACTGGCTGTACCCGCGCGCTTACACCAACTTCTTGAGAGCTTAGGAGAGGGGCCGGCGTGCTCAGCTTCCGTCTTGATCGCATCGATAATAGACAATCGATAGATGTCCTGATTCCCCATGCCATCAGAGGCAGCTGCTCCTTAGAATCTAGCACCTTCGTTTCCAAATGGATAGGCCACGCCGTTGACGGTGGCCAGGTGAACCCAGCAGCCCCAGTGTGCAGAAGTGGACCGGCGCAAGTCAAGCGCAATCAACAGCAACACGACATAAGCCTAAGATCGGGTCAGTAGATCCACGAGCCCAAGCCGACCCTGCAACCACCGCAGTGTGGTTCGTCGGGGAAACATCCGATGTGCAACAAAATGCACCTAAGCTATGCGTTATGTTGCACTTCATCGAGAAGTCCTGGATGTCGTGGCATCTCGAATGGGGTTGAGAATTCCGAACCCTGAGGCCATCGCTTCCATCCCGAGTAGCTCAACCGGTCTTAGACACTTAGTATCAATAGTTTACTGCCAATTCTCCATGGCAGTTCCGTGGTATTGACAAGCCCAGCGGGCATGGTATTCTGCGCTGAAGCAGTCGGCACCCCGGCCGGCTGACACCCTGCATTCACGAGAAGCAAGATCAGACACTATTGCCAACAATGAGGCAGAATCTGTATGAAAGTCGCTAGAATCCTGGTCGTTTTATTGCTGGGAACGGCTTCCAGCCTGAGCGCGGGTGCCGGGGCGTTGACCCCGACCACGACTGCCCTCTCGTCTTCGCCGAATCCGTCCGCTTATGGGCTGGCGGTGACCTTTACCGCGGTGGTCACTTCCACGCTCGGCGCGCCGCCGGATGGGGAAACCGTTTCGTTTATGAAAGGCACAACGGCACTGGGAACGGAGACGTTGAGCGGCGGCTCGGCCAGCTTCACGACCTCGACGCTGAACGTGGGTACAATCCCGATCAAGGCGGTGTATGGCGGTGACTCGAACTTCGCCGGCAGCACGTCGAAAGCGGTGAGCCAGGTGGTGAGCAAAGCCCCGACCACGACCACTTTGGCGTCCTCGCTGAATCCGTCAAATGATGGGCAGTCTGTGACCTTTACGGCGAGCGTGGCACCGGAGTTCAGCGGTACGGTCACCGGCAATGTGGCGTTTAACAACGGAAGCACGAAGCTAAGGACTGTATCGCTTTCCGGCGGTGTAGCCAGCTACACGACCACAACGTTACCCCTCGGCACCGATCTGATTTCAGCGGTCTATAAGGGTAGTAGTTCATTCACCACCAGCACCTCAGGCGCACTGAGCCAAGCAGTGGAGACCGGAACATTCATTGATTCCACGATGACCTGGGATGGCATCACGCGTTATTACGAGGTTTATCTGCCAGCGAATCTCCCCGCGAATCCGCCCATGCTCCTGATGCTGCACGGTACAAAGTACACTTCCACCTCCGATCCCGAGGCCATCATCACGCTGAATTGGGGCTGGCAACCCGTCGCCGATGAGTACGCCTTTATCCTGGTGAAACCCGCTTCCACCTGGGATCCAACCACGACTCAGTGGAACTGGAATTCGTATTTCATGGACGCAGCTTTTTCCCCGGCCGAGTCCGGGACGTGTACCGAACCACCCGCCACCGCTTGCCCTGACGATTCCGGTTTCCTGCGAAACCTGATCGTTAATCTGACAGCTCAGTACAACGTGAACCCCAATGCCATTTACGTTACCGGCATGTCCTCGGGTGCGCAAATGACGGAGCGTGTCGGCGTCGAAATCTCCGATCTGGTGGCGGCGATTGCTCCCGTGTCGGGCCAGATGGAGGGTCAGCAGGCTCCTCCTCCGCCGGTGCTCGTGCCGGGTAGTGCGGTCGCGCCCATTTCCGTTCAGGAGTGGCATGGCACTCTCGATGAAGAGCTGCCTCCATGCAACTACGGCACCACTGTCTACTCTAACGTTACTTTCTCGCTGGACACGGTCGATGACACTTTCAACTACTGGGTGGCACAGAATAGCTGCACGACGCTGCAAACCACGCAGCCTCTGTGTTTGAATGGTGCACCCAACAACGCGAACGATGCGCCCGTTCCGGGCCTGCCGGGCCTGTCGGGTAATGTTGCCACGGGCTGCGCGAATAACACTGAAGTCCAGTTTATTTGGGAACCGAATGTCGGGCACTCGTTCCAGCAGCAGAACAACACCGCACGCTGGCTCTTTTTTGCCGCTCATCCGATGCAATCGACGCCGTCCCGGTAGGGATAAAGTCGAATTCAAGTTTGCAAACATGAAATCGATAAATGATGCTGTCGAAAGCAAAAAGAACGTTGGGGACGTAAATCATGGGAGTTGAGCAGGTAGCATGCAGCAGCGAAATGATGAAGGAACTGACCGGCTACATCGCCGAAAAAGTGGTCAAGGGTAAGAAGGAAATCACCGAAGACACGCCGCTAGTCTCCTCCGGTTTAGTCGACTCTTTCGCGCTCATCGAGATCTTTCTGGAACTGCAAAGGATCGCCGGCCGTAAGGTTCCCGCCAGTAAGGTGCAAGCCAAGGATATGGACACCGTGCGACTCATGTTTGCCACCGTCGAGAGGTTTGGCAAGCCCGTCAAGAACTGAAATTGCAGAGGTCAGATTGCAGAGGTAAGTTTACGCCGAAAATCCATAAGACGATTCTGCCCAGAGTCAAGAAAGCGCTCCGAGAAAGAGGAGTGCTCGGAACGGTGTGGGCGTGTCTGCGCGGGCCGTGGTACATCATCGCGGACTATAAGAAGGCCAAGAGAATTTTTGAACGGCCTCCAGTGCAGGACGAGTTCGATCTCCGCTACGGGGTTGAGACCAGCACCCGTGTGCATCTCACCGATCTCAAGATTGACAGTCCGAACTGGATCTATGCGGGCGGCTACTGGCCCACTTCCACTGCGATCATTCATGAAGCGCTTTCCGCGCTGCCGATTCGTTATGAGGATTTTGTATTTGTCGATTTTGGGTCCGGAAAGGGCAGGGTTCTGTTGCAGGCCTCCGATCTGCCGTTCCGCAGAATTATCGGTGTGGAGTTTTCCCCCGAGCTGCACAATATTGCCGTAAGCAATATAGGACGCTACAAGAGCGACCGCCAACAATGTCGGGAAATAGAATCGGTCTGCATGGATTTCATCCAGTTTGAAATACCACAGGAACCGCTCGTCGCGTTCCTGTATAACCCATCCTCTGAAACCATTACGGCAGCGCTGGCGAACAATATTGCGCAGTCCTTGATGGAGAATCCGCGTGAGCTGTGGGTCATTTACGTCACCCCTACTTACAATGTTTTTGAAGGCGGCCGGCCGTTGGATTTGCGAAAATTGAAAGCAGTCACCGACAAGTATGCGATTTTCAGCAACACCACTAAGTCTGTTGCCGTTGTGTAGTCTATTGGCTCTGGCTTCCATTACATATATTCCCAACGACACGTGTGACCGATCGACCCTGTATTATGCAAGCTGTGAGTTTCAAGATTCTCCGGGAGTTTCCCTCGCCTGAACTAGAGAAGGCGTGGCGCGATTATCTGGCTCGCGCGGAATTCCCTTCTCACTATGAAGCCCCGGAGTACTTCCTCGAACCGCTTTGGCCAGGCAAACCGCGCTTCGCAGTCCTGGCTCTTGAGAGAGACCGAGTTACTGGAGTCCTCACCGGGCTGCACGCGGGCAAACATGTAATGTGTGGACTGCCCGCCCGGCCGCAGATCAGCGTTGATCCGGCGGCAGACACCGCGGCCACCCGGGAGGCGCTGGCACAGGGGCTGTTGGTCGAGGCCTCGTCTGCGGAACTGGTCAGCGTTTACACCTGGTCTTACCTTAAGCTCCCGGCTTTTTCAGAGCACGGCTTTCAGTGCAGGGAGTTGCAGGGAAATGTGGTGCTTGATCTCACCCTTGGCGCTGACGCCCTGTTTAAGCAATTTGCCAAGGACCGCCGCAGGAATATCCGTTTTGCCGAGAAGAACGGGGTTGAGATCTCCGAGGTCACAACCGCCCAGGACATTGCCGATTCTTACGCGGTTTACTCTGTCTGGCGCGAAACGGAACGAAAAACGATTCACAATCGCAAAGTGAGTTTCGAGACCTTTGAGAAGGCTGCCCGTCTCAGGGGAAACCGGCTTCGTCTTCTGGCGCGGGTAGCGGGAAAACCAGTTGCCATTAACAGCTTCAGATTTTTCCCGGGTGGGTTGTTTGAGTCCTCCGCGAACAGTTCACTCGACGAGTTCATGCACCTCAAGCCGAATGACTTGCTGCAGTGGAGGGGCATCGAATGGGCTTGCCACCACGGGCTTCGTCGCCACTCCTTAGGAGGCTCTCACCAATTCCTGCTGCGCTTCGGAGGCACGGTGGTTCCCATTCTCCATTATCGCCTGGACCGTACCTGGCTGCGCCGCCACGACCTTTGCGACACGGTCCTGGGAGTTGGCAGTCGAATTGTCCGCAAGCTGCCACCATCCGTGGGAAAGAGCATTCGCAAGCTGGCCGACAAGAAAAGAGGATAGGAAGCTCCCGGTGATCTCTACCTTCTGGAATCCCGTCATTGCCCCCAGTTGGCCAGCATCTCCGTAATCTTCCCACGATCGATTTTGCCGTTCACGTTCAACGGAATCTGAGGGAAGTGGTAAATGCGGTTGGGAACCATGTAGCGCGGTAGTCTGGTTTCACAGGTGGCGATGATTTGCTCGTCGTGTGCTGGGTCCGATCCAGACAGTACCCCGACTATGCCGGAAGCGGAACCCTCCGACAGCGGCCACGGGATCGCAACCGCCAATTCGGTGCGGGCCGCTTCCCGCAATACCAAGTCAATCTCCTGCAACTCGACGCGATAGCCGTTTACCTTGACCTGAAAATCGCGTCGGCCGAGGTAGAACAGGCATCCTCGTTCATCTTGCCGGACCATGTCCCCCGTGCGGTACCAGACTTGGTCCCCAGTGTGCTTTAGACGAACGAAGCTTTTCGCCGTCTTTTCCGGATCGTTCAAGTACCCGCGGGTTACCTGCGATCCGCCCAGGCATAGCTCGCCGCTTTCGCCAACCGGCACGGGCGCAAGATCCTCGTTCACAGCGCATACTTGTTGCCCGTCAAACGGCCAGCCGATGGGCACCAATCCGCGCACGCATTCCGCCGGCGAAGTTGCCGAATCCCAGCGGTAATACGTGATGGCGATGGTCGCCTCGGTCGGCCCGTACAGGTTCTCCAGGATGGAATTGTTCGCCGCCTGCTGCCACGCCTCGGCCAGGCTCGAAGAAAGCGCTTCCCCGCAAAAGAGGCTCCAGCGCAAAGTGGGAAATGCTCCCGGCTCCAATAGTCCCAGCTTGGACGCGAACATGGCCACGGAAGGCACCGAGAACCAGCACGTCAGCCCCTTCTCGTCCACCAAGGTCGCCGGAGTGAGTGTCTGCTCGGCATAGGGACAAAGCGTCGCCCCGCCATCCCAGCAGGTAAACAGGTCATGCACGCTGAGATCGAAGGTCAAATCGAAGTTCTGCGAACAACGATCTCCGCCATGCATGCCAAAGCGCTTCGCGGCATACTCCATGTACGCGACCGCATTCGATTGGCTGACGGCCACTCCTTTTGGCACGCCCGTGCTGCCCGAAGTGAACAGCAGATACGCCGTATCGCTTCCTTCGACCATGGGGTCGCGCGGATCCGCTATCTTCGACAACTGTCGTGCCGGGATGACACGGTGGGATGACAGAAGTTCGCTCGCTGGTTCCCAGCCGGAATCGGGGATGATCAGGGTCAGCGGTTTCTCCAGACGCGGAAGCAACGACTCCAGCGTAGCCGCGCACTCCTGTCCCACCACCAGGGTTTTGCACCCGGACGCTTGCAGCATGACCAGCGTCCTCTCCAGAGGGAACTTGGGATTGAGCGGAACATAGCCGCGTCCGCTGCCCAGCACCCCCAAAATCCCGCCGTACGCTCCCACACTTCGATCGGCCAGTACGGCAACTACCTTCTCCGAGGGATCCGGAGTGTCCTGGAGGCAAGCGGCGATTCGCCCGGCATAATTCCAGAGTTGCTCGTAACTCAGCGATTGTTCGCCGAGTTCGAGGGACGGGCTGCTGGGATGGGCCAGCAGGGAACGGAAAAAACCGCTGATCAAGCTTCTCGGTTGTCGCGGCGGAGCCATGATTCACCTGGGTTTGTTTGAATGGTCCGTTTGAATCGAACAGCTACTTACGACGACTGCTCAAAACCGAACCGGAAGTGTTTACCGGATTCGTGCCCACCGGATGTTCCAGAATATCGAAGAGCCGGTCGGCGACAATCTGGTCACCCTCTGGCTTCAGGTGCGAGATGCCCACATAGAGCGAACTCTTCTGCTCGTCCAGAAGGTCCCCGAGGTAATAGAAATCCGGGCGTCTTATTTCGCGACCCCTTTTGTAGACCGCCTGATACATCAACCCCAGGTCCGGGAACTTCTGATATTCACTGCGCAACAGCTGTTGCTCGTAGGGTGTCAGTTCCTTGTGCCCGATCGCCATATTCGGATACCAGGCGAAGATTGCGCGGAAGCCGTACTGCTTCGCCAGCAGGTTCACGATGTCCATGTTCTGAATGTAGTTTTCGACCACCGCGGCAGAAAGCATCTCCGTATCCGGTCCCGCCGCAGGTCCCTCGTCCTGCTTGCGGTGAAACGGCGCTCGGACGGCAATCCTCTCCAGAAAACGATAGGTGTTGGTCTGGCGGAAGTAGGAAAAGCTTGCTTTCTGCGAGGCGCCCCAGTTGTCCAGAAAATTCTTGAATGAGTTGTAGTTGCTGTGCACGTCCGCTCGGCCGCTCTGATAAGCGGCAAATGCCTCGGTGCCCCCGTCATAAAAAAGCACGATATCCGGCTTCCGAGTGGCGTGTTTGAGTTGCTCAATCAGCCCGAGCATTTCCTGCGTGTTGGCCCAACCCTTTTCGGCATAGTTCACGATGCAGACCGGCCTGCCGGCCTTTTCGTAGTCTCGCGCTACGAATGAGGGGATAGTTTCTCCGTCCGGCGCACCCGCCCCCCACATTACCGAATCACCGAACATCCAGATGGTGAAGGCCCGATCATCGCACTGCGTGGGGAGTGTCCGGCGGACGCCGTCCTGATCGATGGAAAGCATTTCGCCCTGGTAAGGGGCCCGGCGCCAGAGCACGTATGGATGGTAGGTGACCTTGTTGGCCTGGTCGAATTCCTTCCGGTACTCGCGCTCCGCGGCGCTTTCGCCCCCGGCCGAGTCCAACTGGACAGCGGGTTCCATCACGTCTCGCGCAGCGGGAAGGTAACGCCGATACGAGTAAAATTCGACCGCGCCCAGCAGCATCACGCCCAGAGTCACGGCTACGCAAAGGCGCACGGCGAAGTATTTGAGGAGGGGTTTGTACTGCGTCGTGGGCGTCTGGCGACTCTCCACGGTCTGGTCATTTGTTGTTAATGGCACAAACGGCTGAACCTCACTTGTCTGCCCGCGACCTGCCTGCATGCTAGCATAGCGCTTTTGCTTCTCAAACCTTTCGCGTAGGAACGGCCGCCCCGGCCGTCCAGGGTTTCGTAGGGACAGCTGCCCTCAGCTCGGCAGCCGCCTGTGCTCAGGCGAACTACGAATTTTCTCTAGAAAAGAGCGTACATGACGGGGCCGGTCTCAGCCTGTCCCGGCTGAAAGATCACGCTCAAGTAGAGTGCCAGGACAAGAACCACCGGCGTAATCCACACCCAACGTTCGCGCGCCAGAGTCCCGAACAGGGTTCCAAGCAAGGTTCGCGCCGCGCCGGATGTTCTGTCCGCCCACTCTCCCAGACGGTCGAGTAGTTCGCCGCCGCCGATGACCGCGAAGTACCCGGCCGCCGCCACGAACGTCATCAGGTAAAAGCTGTGGTCCAGAGTCAGGTGACGGTAAGTGTGGAGCGATGCCATCGCCTTTAGCATGGCGAATGCCTGCCGGATGTTCTCTGAGCGAAAGAAAATGTAGCCGACGCATACCGCGGAAAACGTCAGCCACCACGAGATTCCCGTGGCCAGCGCCCCGGACCATTCAAATCCCATCCGCTTGCGAAATTCCTGCCATTGCCGGTGCAGCACCAGCAAAATCCCGTGATAGGTGCCCCACATCATGAGCAGGAAGCTCCCCTTGTGCCACACTCCAAAAACAAACATGGCGATCACCAGCGACAAGTTGCGCCACCACACTTCCCGCCGGAAGGTCGCCAGCGGCAGAAAAAGAAAGTCGCGAATCCAGAATGACAGCGACATGTGCCACCGCGTCCAGAAGACGGATATCGTACTCGATAGGTAGGGGCGGTTGAAGTTCTCGTGCAACTGGATCCCGAACAGGCGCGCGGCTCCAATCACGACGTGAGAGTATCCGCAGAAGCTGAAGTAGAGCTGAAATGCGTAACCGAGAATCAGGCACCAGACATCGAGTCCGCTCAATCGTCCCGTGCCATTGCTCAAGAACGCGTGGTCGAAAACCGCGTCCACGCCCGCGCCCGCGTACAGTCCGCCGCTCATGACACCGGCGATGACCGCCATGAAAACGCCAATCGAAACGCGGCGCACTCCGGTCTTCAGATCGTCATCGGTTACGGACCAATCCTGGCGGAATTGCGGCAGCATGCTCGACATCCGGCAGATCGGGCCCTGGAGTACCGTCGGCCAAAACGCCATGTACAGGCCAAACTCCAGCAGCGTCGGATTCAGCTCTTCTTCGCGGTACAGTTCCAACAAATAACTCAGAGCCTGGAACGTCCAGAAGGAAATTCCCAACGGGAAAATCATTCGTTTGAGCAGCGGCCAACCGGACGGCGCCACGGTGCCGAGCAAGGGCAAGTATTTGAAAACGCTGAGCAGCGCCAGATTGAAAACGATCCCAGTCCACAGCCGGCCGGCGGTGATCCGCTTTTTCAGCCACTCGCCTAAGGCGTAGTTCATCAGCGAGCTGAACAGCAGCACGACGATCAACCACGATCCCCAACTGAAGTAGAAAAGGTAGCTGGCAATCAGGTACAGCGATTGCCGGGTGGTGACAGAACGAAGTCGCATGGCCACCAACCACACCACTACTACACCAATTCCATATCCGAGAAGTTCGATTGTCATCGGTCGCTGTCGGAACCGCGAAATTCAGTTGTGAAAATGACTCTGAAATTCAACGAATGTTAATACTTGGGAATTGCCAGTAATTGTCATGCTCTCGCGGGAAACGCAGGTTGTCAACTTATCCGATGGCACTCAGGTTACCAGCAGAAAACATTCCGCCTAGCGGTTGGCCGGCACCGCGTTGTTGGCCCGCGGCCCCGTAGTGCTACCCGACGCGATCCTCTGCAGCACTTCGGCAAACTGTCCGGCAACCACCGACCAGTCAAACTGGGCGGCCAGTTGCACGGCAGCCAGTTCGAACCTCCGTCGCACTTGGGCGTCGCGAAGAAGAAGAAGAATGGCCTCGGTGAACGAAGAAGCATCGTCGGCGAGCAGGAGATCGCGGCCGTTCTCGAAGCTGAGTCCCTCGGCTCCGATGGAGGTCGAGACCAGCGCTTTGCCCATCGCCATGGCTTCATAAATCTTGAGCCTGGTTCCACCGCCGATGCGCAACGGCACCACCACCACGCTCGCATCCCGAAGATAATCCGTAACCGACGGCACTGACCCTGTTACCTGCACCGACGGCGAAGCAAGACGCTGGACTTTCGCGAAAGGATTCCGTCCCACAATCTGGAAAATTGCGTTCGGAAACTCCGCCAGAATGCGCGGCCATATCTGCCCACAGAAATATTCCACCGCATCGATGTTCGGTTCCCAATCCATGGAGCCCGTGAACACAACCCGAGGAGGCGTGGCCGACGACGGGGGCGCAACCGGGAACTGCTGTGTATCTACGCCGGTTGGCACCACCGTGATCTCGCACGCCGGACACATCTCCAGCATCTGTTGGCGGTCGTTTTCCGAAACCGCGATGATGTGATGAAACCGGGCCAGCGCGCGCCGTTCGTAACCCGATATTTTTGCGGACTCGAGGACGTAAGAGAGCTTCCGGAGCGGATGCGATTCGGTGGCTGCCATACGCTGCCACAATGAGCTCTCCACATTGTGCTGAAAAAGCGCGCAGGGTATCGGCAACTTTTCCGGAAAGTTCAAAGAGGCGTGCAGGAAATCGCAGATCGCTACATCGAACCGCCCGCCAGAAAGCTGGCTCATAACCAGCTTGCGAACTGCTGGGTGCGTGAACTTGGCGACCGAATAGGGCGCCCATCGCGGCAACCGGTACAGGTAGTCCAGCAACCCTCGAAAACTCTCGGAATCGGGAACGGCCGTGTGGACGATATGCGATTGGGGAAATTGCTGGGGAAGAGCCGCTTCGTAGCCGGGATCGCGCGGGCCGCCGTAGTATGAAATCAGCGTCAGCTCGTGGTCTTTCGCAAGCCGCCGTAGGATGTTGAAGGAGCGAATCTTGCCGCCAGTATCGACCGGGAGGAGCTTGCCCGCCTTGACCCACAACACTCTCACTCGAGATTTCCTCGCCTCGTGGATTCGGATGACATAACCGTTTTACTTCGCCCGACAGGTCGCGCCTGGCAGCTCGTGGTGCAAGTGAGATTCGTATCAGGGCATGCCTTCAGGCATGCCGCAAGCGCTGCATTATGAGAGAGCCTAAGGCTGCGGAAAAACTCCGGTTTTGTATCAGGGTATCGCTTTAGCGATACCGTAAGTCCTGGCCATAATTGTACGTCGCGGCTGTGTTCGTTCATGCTCCTTTATCGGGATTTCGCTTCATCGCTTTCGCAAATCTTTGCCGAGGCAGCGTGTTCAGTACATCCTCTTTGGTAAGCCAGGCTCGGCGGGCCTGGGTGACGCCGTAACGCAGTTTTTCCAGGTGCGAAGTGTGGTGAGAATCGGTATTGATGACGATTTTCACGCCATGCTGTTTGGCTAGACGCAGATGAACGTCGCTGAGGTCGAGCCGGTCGGGATAGGAGTTCAGCTCCATCGCCACTTTGTGTTTGGCCGCCGCTTTGAAAACCGCGTCGAGATCGAACTGATAGGCGTCGCGGCGCAGCAGCAGGCGTCCGGTGGGATGCCCGATCAGCGATGTATTGGGATTGGCGATGGCTTTCTGCAGCCGATCAGTCATGGTGGCGCGGTCCTGATTAAACTGCGAGTGCACACTGGCGATAACGATGTCCATTTGTTCGAGCACCGAGTCGGAGAGGTCGAGCGAGCCATCACCCAGAATGTCCACTTCAACCCCCGCGAAAATGCGAATGCCTTTCATCCGCTTCTCGACTGCCCGGATTCTTTCGATGTGCGCCAGCGCGCGTTCGTCGGTGAGGCCTTTGGCGAAGGCGAGATTTTTCGAGTGATCGGTAATGGCCATGTACTCGTAGCCGCGGTCCCGCGCGGCTTCGGCCATCTCTTCAATGGTGTTGCGGCCGTCGGTTTCGACGGTGTGCATGTGCACGTCGCCGCGGATGTCGGATAGTTCGAGCAGCACCGGCAGGTTGTGGGCGGCCGCGGCTTCGATCTCTCCCAGATTCTCGCGCAGCTCGGGAGGAATGAAGTCGAGCTTCAACTTGGCGTAGATTTCTTCTTCAGTCTTGCGCGCAACCGGCTTCCCGTCTTCGACGCCCTCGACGGTTGACAGACTGTATTCGTTCAGCGTGAAGCCCATCTTGAGGGCGCGTTGGCGCAAGGCCACGTTGTGCGCCTTGGAGCCGGTGAAATATTGCATGGCCGCTCCGAAGGATTCGGGAGGCAGCAGGCGCACGTCCACCTGCATGCCATTGCGATGGCGGAAGCTGACTTTGTTCTCGCCCTGCGCGATGATGTCCATCAGGCCAGGGAAGCGGAGCAGATGTTCGATGGTTTCCTGCCGCGGTGCTGCCTCGATGCAGGCCTTGCCGGTGACCAGGATGTCGAGATCGCCGACGGTTTCGCGTCCGCGGCGCAGCGATCCGGCGGGCGTAACTTTTTCGACGCCGGGAGCGGCCAGCAGATGCTCCACCAGTTTTTCCGCCAGCTCTTCGGCCGTATCGAGCAGGAATCGTCCGGCGATGCGGCGATAGTCTTCGATCGCTTTGAGCAGCTTCAGTTCGTGCTTTTCGCCCATGCGCGGCAGGGTGCGGATCTTGCCTTCGCGCGCCAGTTTCTCCACGCCTTCGAGGTCGCTGACCTGATAGGCGCTCCAGATCAAAGCAATCGTCTTCGGCCCCAGACCCTGAATCTTGAGCAACTCAAGCATCGAGGGGCGGTATTTTTTCAGCATCTCAGAGTGCGCTTCGATCCGGCCATTTGTGAAAAGCATCTGTAGATTGGCCAGCATTCCTTTGCCTATGCCCGGCACTTCGAGAAGTTTCTTCGGCTCCTGGATCAGGTCGGCCACCTGTTGCGGCAGCGCTTCAATGGCTTCGGCCGCGTTGCGATAGGAGCGCACGCGAAACGAATCCTGCCCATCGATCTCCAATAGATCGGCAGTCTGGTAGAGAATTCCGGCGATGGCCTTGTTGTCCATCCAGTTATAGATTCAGAGTTATCGATCTGGCGTTGTCAGCCCGAGAGAAGATTGTAACGCTGAAGAAAGCCCCGCAGCCGGGAATCGGCAGGCACCGGATGACACATTCGGCGCGGGCGTTGAGGGGTACACAGCTTAGTGCGAAAAAACGGCCCGAGTAAAGCGACCTCCGATTATGGAAGCTTGGTTACATTGGCCGCTTGCGGCCCTTTCTGTCCCTGGACAATCTCAAACTCCACCTTATCGCCCTCCTGCAGGCTCTTGTAGCCCTCGGTGGTGATGGAACTGTAGTGAATGAATACGTCCGGTCCATCGTCGCGGCCGAGGAAGCCGTATCCCTTGGCGTTGTTGAACCACTTGACGGTGCCTTTCAAACGTTCCACGTGCGTCCCCCCTCATTTCTTGCGGATGTCCCCCCAAAAGGCGCGATTCCGGCGGCCCGCAAAAAATGTGTAGAAATTGTGCTGCTCACCGGGAGGACTGTCAAGGCTTGGCGTCACATAGCCGTGGCTGGCAGGCAGATCCTGGGAATGGCGAGATGGTAAACGGGGCGGCTCTCTCGGGTTGCGGAAAAACTCAGGTTTCGCTTCAAGGCATCGGCGGAAGAACTCACGTTTCGTATCAGGACATCGCTTTAGCGATGCCGAAACATCGAAATCAGACACCCCTTTAGGGGCCGGGGCATCGAAAGCCGACTTTTCCCGCAGCCTCTTCTACCGCGCTGGTCGCGGCATCTGAGCCAGCCACAGCACCCCGCAGATCGTCTTGGCGTCGCGGATGCGGCCATTGAGCGCCATCTGTTTCGCTTCCGATAGATCGAAAAACTTGATTGCGATCCTCTCGTCCACTTCGGGCTGAGCTTTGCCGGCCTGGAGGCCCCGGGCCAGGTAGATGGTCATGGTTTCATCGAGAAAACCGGGGCTTGCGTAGAAATGCAGGATTCTCTTCCACTGGCGCGCGCTATAGCCGGTTTCTTCCAGTAACTCGCGCTTGGCGGCGGTGAGCGCCGTTTCGCCATCGTCGATGCGTCCGGCGGGCAGCTCCCACATCATCGACTGCGCGGCGTGGCGATACTGGCGTTCGAGCAGGATGCGCGGCGCGGCTCTTCTGTTTGTTTGCGCCGGGGCGTCGAAGGCTGGATCATCGACGGCCAGAACAACGATGGAGCCCGCATGCCGGATGACATCGCGGCGGGCGCGCACGCCCCCAGGCTCTTCCACTTCATCCGTGGTGACGCTGAATACCGGGCCCCGGTAACTGACCCGGGAAGAGAGGACGCGGGCTTGCTGTGATTTCGTTCCTGCCGATTTCGCCATGACAACAATATAAGGTATGCTGCAAGTGAGCCGAAAACTGATGGCCGAAAACTGATGGCCGAAAAACTGATGACCCAAAAGACGACCGCCCTGCGCGACTGCCGGCGAAGAACAAGGATACACTCAAGCGGCTGCTGCGGGATTGAGGGGACGCAGACCTGTCCCAAACCACGTAGGGACAGCCGCCGCTGATCTCTAATGCTGGTCCCGGCGATTGCTGAACAAATGCCCCAGCTTTTCCTGCTTCGTCTTCAAATATTCTTCCGTATGTTCGGTGGGCGCGACTTCGCACGGCACGCGCTCGGTTACCTGGATCCCGGCGCGTTCCAGCGCGGCGACTTTGTCGGGATTGTTCGAGAGCAGGCGGACCCGCTTAATGTCCAGCGCTTTCAGGATCTCGACCGGCATGAAAAACTCGCGCTGGTCGGCTTTGAATCCAAGACGCTCGTTCGCTTCCACCGTGTCCAATCCGCTGTCCTGGAGCGCGTAAGCCTGCAGCTTCGCCATCAACCCAATGCCGCGCCCCTCCTGCTGTTCATAGATAAGGACGCCCGCCCCGAGTTTGGCGATCATCGAGAGCGACATTTCAAGTTGCTGGCGGCAATCGCAGCGCAGTGAGCCAAATACGTCGCCGGTCAGACATTGCGAGTGGATGCGCACCAGCGGCGAGCCGGAGTGCACCTCGCCCATCACCAGCGCCACGGCCTCTTCGGTCTTGGCAGCGTCGCCCGACGCAGCCGCCCTGGTCGTAAACCCGTGAATCAGGAAGTGCCCCCAGCGTGTCGGGAAGTCCGCGGACGCCACTTGTTTTACCTTGGAAGAACTCACAACTGAATTATAACCTTCGATTCCAGGTAATCACCGCGAGTGTTCAACGCTGCAATGGCTTAAATGTGCGCGGCGTATAGGCGAAATCGAGCGATGGCTGTTAAAATCAAAAAAGCAAACCCACCGCCGTGTGGGGCTATAGCTCAGCTGGGAGAGCGCATCGTTCGCAACGATGAGGTCGTCGGTTCGAGCCCGACTAGCTCCACCATATTTTCAATCCCTTGCAGCTGTTCCTTGTCGGGGAATCCAAACCGTTCTAAAGCGAATCGAAGCGCGCCGGGAAAGTGCTAAAGACCACTGCCTATGCGAACCCAACTAACTTCAGGCGACGGTTCCGCCGGGCGGAGCGACGACACCCGCAATTTCTTCTCGGAACGTTCGCAGGGGCGGGTCATGGGGAACGATCTCTCCGGGTTTTTCACGGTACGCTTCGGAAAAGTGTGACCGGCTTGATTTCGCCCTTGACAGTCCAAGGGTGGCGTTTTAAAATCCTCGACCAAGAGCGAGCGCTCGTTTTGGTGCGGCGAGCGGATCAATATATGCCCAAGCTTCTGGACGACACCGTCGCCAAGAACCGGCTCAAGATCGAATGTGCCGCGCAAAAGCTCTTCACCCGGCAAGGATTCCACGGTACCACCGTCCGGGAAATCGCCCACAAGGCCGGCGTATCCATGGGCAAGCTCTATCTCTACTACCCGACCAAGGAAGACATATTCATCGGTCTGGTCCAGCGCATGGAACAGAAAATGGAAGCCCTGCGCCAGAGAGAGATTCTTCCCTTGATGCGATCCCCCGATCCGGAATCGCTGAAGAAGTTGGGGATGGCCGTGGGCCGCGTCGTCTCGGAGAATCTGGACTATTGGCGGCTTATGTACGTCGACGTCGTCGAGTTCCGTCATAAGCACTTTATTCACAGCTATCGTGAAGTTGCCGGAGGTCTGCGCACCTATTCGACGGCCTTGTTTCAAAAGGCCCCGATCCCTTTTCCCGGCGACGTGAACCCCGGGTTTGCCTACGTCAGTTTGTACCTGCAGTTTGTTACGCATTTTCTGGTGGAAGAACTCTTCGGCGCCAAGCGCTATCTGGGCGTGAGTGACGAAGAAGCTATCGATCAGTTTGTCCGTCTGTACACCCGCAGCCGGAAGGGCCGAGCTTCGAAGCTGTAATTGCGACACAAGGAGGAATTATGCGAATGCGAACACTGGTAACGCTGCTGGCGGCCGCCGCCATTTTCTGTTTCATGACACCGACGACTCAAGCGCAGACGGCCACCACCGGGCAAATCGTGGGCGTGGTGACGGATCCCAGCGGGGCGGTCGTGGCAGGCGCCAAAGTCGTCCTGACCAGCGACGCTGGCGTGCGGCGCGAAGCCCAAACCGGCAGCAACGGTCGTTACACGTTTCCCCTGCTCAACCCAGGCGCATATCGGCTCGACGTGACTCAGAGCGGATTCGCCTCGGCCAAACTGGAAGGCATCATTGTCAAGATCACCGAAAGCTCGGTCGTTGACGTTGCTCTCAAGGTGGCCGGTTCGCCGACCACGGTTTCGGTCACGGGCGAGTCGCCGCTGGTGCAGACGGAAAGCTCTGCCCGCGGCACCGTCATCGATGAGAATGAGATGCGCCAACTGCCGCTGCCGACCCGCAACTTCCAGCAATTGTTAACTCTGACGACTGGAACTTCGGGCCCTCTCCAGAACTCCTCCGAGTTGGGGCGCGGCGATGTTGCTGTGTACGTCAACGGACAGCGCGCGCTCTCTAACAACGTCATCATCAACGGCGTGGATGCGAATTCCATCGGCACGGGCGAGAACCCAAATCTTTCTGTCCCGTCCATCGATTCGCTCCAGGAATTCATCGTGCAGACCAGCATGTACGACGCCTCCGCGGGCCGCAACGCGGGTGGCAATGTGGCCGCCGTCACCAAGTCGGGCACCAACAACATCCATGGCAATGCCTACGAATTCCTGCGAAATACCAGTCTGGATGCCAACAATTTCTTTCTGAACAAAGAGGGCACGCCGAGGCCCGCGTACAGGCGCAACCAGTTTGGCGGCACGCTGGGCGGTCCGATCATGAAGGACCGTGCCTGGTTTTTTATCTCCTATCAGGGAACCCGCGAAACCAATGGCACCTCGCTGACCAACTCGCTCTCGACGATGTTTCTGCCGGCGTTTCTAGGACCGCAGCGCGATGCCACATCCCTTGCCAACCTTTCGCTTTGTTACAACCCCGGGCTTTATGGATATGTTGATCCTGTGGCCTTTGCAGCTCTGAACGCAAAGCTTCCGAATGGGCAGTATATGATTCCTTCGGTCCCTGGCGTTGCCACTACCGGCGCGGGCTGTCCAACAGGCGCGTCTTGGACGAATCCTGGTACCGCCCTTGCGACCGTTCCCTCCAACTCAACCTACAAAGAAGACCAGTTCAACACCAATTTGGATGTCAAGCTGACGGAAGCAAACCGTTTCTTCGCCAAGTACTTTCAAGCGTTCAACCGGGAAAATCAGGCGATCTACAATCAGTTTGGCGATGGCAACCCGCTGCAGGCGCCCGGCTGGCCGACCGAGGAAGACGTTTACCAGCGCGTGCTTTCGGCAGGCGTACAGTCCGTGATATCGAGTCATTTGCTGAACGAATTCAGGTTCGGCTGGAGCACGATTTACGGCCCTGGCAAACCTTCCACACCTGTCACCTCAGCCGATTTAGGAATTGCGTCTCCGTTGAGCAGCTTGTTCCCTAGCATGCCGACATTGTCCTTCACCAACATGTTCACGCTGGGGCCGTCTCCGCTTGGCATTACGTATGCTGCGACCAACACTTACCCCGTCAGCGATACGATGACGTGGACGAAGGGCCGGCACACCATCAAATTCGGTGGCGAATACAAACGGCAGGAATTGGATGCCCCCTATTTCGATGTATTCCCCAATGGCGAACTGTTCTACCTGGGCGCGCTCACTGGCAATCCTTTCGAGGATTTTCTAGCCGGGCTCTCTGGCCTGTCCGCAATCGGCTCTGGAACTAACAGCCTCCACAACCGCGCCAACGACTTTTCGGCCTTCTTCCAGGACGATTGGAAGGCGACGCCACGCCTCACGCTAAACCTCGGGCTGCGCTATGACTATTTCGGTCCCACCACAGAAACCCAGGGTCATTTTGTCGGATTCGACCCGTCGAAGGCCGTGACCACTCCTCTGCTAATACCAGGGCTAGGTTCGAATTGCCCAGCTGATCCGAGCACCTGCGGCTCGGTCGTCACGGGTGGCTTCGTCCAGGCTGGTAATGGAAACTTGCCTGGAATTCCCAAGGTCAGCGACGGCCTGGTGAATTCCAATTACAAGAACTTCGGGCCAAGGATGGGCTTCGCTTACCTACTGACGGACAAGGGCAACATTGTCCTGCGCGGCGGTTACGGAATTTTTTACGACCGGCCGAACATGCGGTTGTATAACAGCCAATTGTTCAACATGCCTTATGAAATGCTGGCGACTGCGCTGTTCACCCCCAACGAAAACCCATTTGTGCAAGTTCCACTACCCAGCCAGTTTCCGCTGACTATCAGCGGCAACCCCGGCATCTTTCCTTTTGGAGGATATCCGGCGTTCCTGCCGTACACATCTTATTTTGTGGGTCCCACAGTCGCTCCAATTCCGGCCACGGGGCTCTATCCGGACCTGCATGACTGGAGCATTCCCTATGTGCAATCCTTCAACCTTGGGGTGCAAACCAGCTTCGCCAATAACTGGATGCTGGACTTGGGCTACGTCGGTTCCCTGGGACGCAAGTTTCCGCGCTTGTTCTCGTTCAGCCAAGCGGCTACGCCGGCGGCGACACTTGGACTTGTGCCAGGGTTCCCCTCCACGGCGGGCAGTCTAGGCGGACCTTTCTTCCCCGCGTTTGGCAATCTGACGGCTCCAGGACTGGGGAGCTTCCTGATGGAGAGCAACTCTAACTCCAATTACAACTCCCTGCAGGCGACTCTCCACAAGCGCTTCTCCCACGGGCTACAAATGCTGCTCAGCTACACCTGGTCACACTCGATGGACGACTACTCCGGGAGTGACGTCAGCGACGTCACACTGCTCCCCGGCGACATGGTCAATGAAAAGCACAACTATGGCCCCTCGGATTTCGACCGGCGGCATCGCTTCGTCGGGAGTTACTTATATAACCTGCCGGACGCTTATCATGGTGGCTCGGCTTTCGCGAAGAAACTGGTGAACACTTGGAGCGTGTCGGGAATCGTAACCTTGCAATCCGGCATTCCGTTCTCTATCTACGGCTCGGATTCCGCGTTCGAGGCAACCCAAGCCAACCTGGCGCCCGGCCGCACGGCCCAATCCGCTATCAAAAGCGGCGACGTGGCCGACCGCTTGACCGCCTATTTCGACACGAGCGCCTTTGTGTCACCCACAGCGTTCGGTGACTTCGGACAGTTAGGAAGGAACATCATAGTGGGACCGAAACAGATCGACACGGACCTCTCCATCATGAAGAACATTCCGGTCACGGAAAGCCAACGGCTAGAGTTCCGGGCCGAGTTCTTCAATCTGTTCAACAACGTGAATTGGGCCAACCCCGTCAACATACAGTCCTCGTACAACTTTGGGTCACATCGTGTCAACCACCACGGGGCCCAGGGTGGTCCAGTTTGCGCTGAAGTACAACTTTTAGGGGGCACATGAAAGACACAGGTCTGCGCAGTAAGGTCGTCATCGTTACCGGAGCCGCGGCGGGCATCGGCCGCGCCACGGCCCGGCGGTTTTCGAGCGAAGGCTGCCGGGTGGCGGCATGGGATGTCAACGATGCCGGGCAGGAAGAGTTGTTGCGCGAACTGTCCGCGCTCGGCGGAGAGGCGCTCTTCCGCAAAGTCAGCGTCTGTAGTGACGCCGATGTCCAGTCTGCCGTCGAAGAAGTTGTCGGACGGTGGGGCGGGGTTGATGTGCTCATCAATAACGCGGGCATCACCCGCGACTCGCAGTTCGTTAAGTGGAAGGATGGCGCCGTTGCCGGTACGATGACCGATGATGCGTTCGATTCGGTCATCTCGGTCAACCTCAAAGGTGTCTTCCTTTGCTCGCGGGCCGTCGTGCCACACATGATCCGCAAAGGCTCGGGCGTGATCCTCAACGCCTCTTCCATCGTGGGTCTGTATGGAAATTTCGGCCAGACAAATTACGCCGCCACCAAGGCAGGAGTCATCGCGTTTGCCCGGACGTGGTCGCGTGAACTGGCAAAATACAATATCCGCGTGAACGCCGTCGCTCCCGGTTTCATCGCCACCGAAATGGTGCAGAAGATGCCGGAGAAGGTCATCCAGACCATGGTTTCGCACACGCCTCTGGGGCGCATGGGAAAGCCTGAGGACGTTGCCGAGGCCTACGTGTGGTTGGCCTCCGATGCGGCATCGTTCATTACCGGTACCGTGCTCTCCGTCGATGGCGGATTAGTACTGGGGACGTAACTTACAGCAATTCAAGAGGACTTATTCATGACGCGTTACGCAACCATTGTCGCCACCGCCAGGTACGTGCCTGAGATAGAAGTGACTAATGACATGCTGCGCGAGCGGTTCAAACATATCCCGGAGTTTCGTGGACAAAATGGAGGCCAGCAGCGGCATCAAGACGCGCTGGCATGTCCCCGAAAACTGGGCTACCAGCGATGTCGCTTTGCCCGCAGCCAAACTCGCGATTGAGCGCGCCGGCAGGAAACCCGAAGATGTCGATCTGATCATCCTCGGCACCGATTCGCCGGACTACATAACCCCTGCCACCTCGGTCGTGCTGCAGCATAAGCTGGGCGCAAAAAACGCCGGAACATTTGATGTCGGTTGTGCCTGTGCTTCATTTCCAACCGGCCTTGCCGCGGGCGCTGGAATCATCGCCGCCAATCCCGGGCATCAAGACGGTGCTCGTCGTCGGCGTCTATCTCATGCACAAACTCACCACGGCTGCCGATCCCATGGTCTTCTTCTATGGTGATGGCGCGGGCGCGGCGGTGCTCGAACCTGCGGCTTCGCCGGGATTTATCACTGCGACTTTCCGCGCCGACGGCTCCTATCACGACTATTGGGGAATTTATTCCGGAGGCACCTTCGAACCGGCGAGCGAAGACTCTGTTAAGGCGGGTCGCACCGCGTGCACCATCAAGAACCGCTATCCTCCGGAGTTGAACGAGGAGACGTGGCCGATCATCGTGCAACGACTTGCCAAGGACGGAGGTTTCGATCTGCGCGACGTCGATTGCTTCATCTTTACTCAAGTGCGGAAACCCACGATTGCCCGCGTGATGGAGCGGCTCGGTGTGCCCGCCGAACGCGCGCATACCATCATGGAGCAGTATGGCTACACTGGCTCCGCCTGCGTCGGCATGGCGCTCGACCACGCGATCGAGCTGGGCAAGGTGAAGTCCGGCAGCGTGGTCGTGCTGGTCGGTTCCGGGGTCGGCTACAACCAGGCTGGCTGCGCGTTTCGTATGCCATAGGCGGCTTCCGGACTTGACTTTCCACCAAGCCGCCGAGAGGAGCGGGATGGGCCTGGCAATCAAAATTGTGCTGCTGCTGGTTTTCGCCGCAGTTGCTGCTCTGATTGTCTTCTTCATTCTTTTCTTTTTGCGACCCATCGCCACCACGGTCCGGTTGCGCAGGAGAGCGCTTCGCCGCGCCGGTCTTCGGAAAACGAAGCTCACGACCACGGTGGGAAAGCAGATCGTGTGGCATGGCGGCGACGGGCCCTTGCTGGTGTTGCTTCATGGCGCAGGTGATCAAGCGGGAACATGGAACAAAGTGGCGACCGAACTGAAGCGCCACTTTCAACTGGTGATTCCGGATCTTGCGGGCCATGGCGAGAGTGACCCGGTTGCGGGCGCGCTCAGTCTGGGAAAGCTGCTCACCGCACTGGCGCAGGTGCTCGATGCACCGCCATGGCGAGAAGCACCGATGGTTTTGGCAGGGAACTCGCTTGGGGCCTGGATGGCGATGCTTTATGCGCAGAAATATCCGCATCGGGCGACGCGGGTTATTCTCATCGGTGGCGGCCCCATCAAGAACGTATCGGAGATTGGTCTCATGCCCAAGGACCGCGAAGAGGCTCGGCGCGTGCTCGATGCCGCGCTGGACCCTTCCATGCCTCGTTGGCCGAATTTTGTCCTCGATGATCTGGTCCGCATCTCGCCTACAGGTCCGATTTCGCGGCTGCTCGCCGTCGGCGTAGAAGATATGTCGAAATACCTGCTCGAAGACAAAATGGCAAGCTTCCAGCTGCCGGTCGATCTTATTTGGGGTGCCTCCGATCGTCTTGTCCCGCTGGACTATGCTAAGAAACTGCAATCGCAGCTTCCGCATTGCACACTTACGGTCATTGAGCGTTGCGGCCATGCACCTCAGCTCGAGCGTCCCCGGGAATTGACGCGAGTCCTGTTGCAGATTCTCGCGTCAGATTCGTCCCGCGCGCCCGCCGCTGCACGATCTGTTTCCAGGCAGTCCGGGGAAAACTCGTGATCACCGGCGATATTCTTGGAGAACGCGCCCGTCTTAGCCCCGACGCGGTCGCATTGATCCACGTTCCCACGCGCCGGCAGTTCACTTATTCAGAACTCAATCGGCGGGCCTTGCAGTGTGCGCGGGTCTGGACGGATCTCTGCTCTTTGCGCCCAGGGGATCGCGTCTGCATCCTTTCCGAGAACCGGGTTGAATATGTCGATGCCTTTTGGGCATCGGGTAAGTCGGGTATCATCCTCGTTCCGCTCGGAACACGCAGCACGGCTCACGAGCTGCACCAGATACTCGCGGACTGCGGACCGCGCTGCCTCATGTACTCCGCACGGTTCGAGAAACTCGCGAATGAGCTCCAACAACTCGTGGCCTTCGAGCACTTAATAAGTCTCGATGCGGAGGACAATACCCCGAAGGCACTGAGTTATGCCAAAGCTATCGATCGGGTTTGCCCAGATCCGCTCTCAACCAGACTCCAACCCGAGGATATTTTCTGTTTGCTCTATACGAGCGGCACCACCGGACGGCCAAAGGGCGTAATGATTCCACACCGGCAGATCGCATGGAACGCCTACAACACGGTGATCTCCTGGCAATTGCGGCAGAGTGACCGGGTTCAGGTTTACACGCCCATGTATCACGCCGGCGGCCTCACCGTATTCCTGACCCCACTGTTCGCCATCGGGGGCAGCATCGTTTTGCATGGCGGCTTCGACGTTGCTGAAATCTTGCAAGCTTTCCGGGACTACCAGTGCACCCTTCTTTTCGGCGTACCCACGATCTTCAAAATGCTGCTCGATTCGCCAGAATTTGCAGCGCTCGACTTCAGCCATCTGCGCTGGTGTGCCAGCGGAGGCGCTCCGCTTCCGTTACAACTTCTCCGTACCTATCAGGAGCGCGGACTGATCTTTCGCCAAGGCTACGGACTGACCGAGGTTGGCGTAAACTGCTTTGCCGTAAACGACGAGGACACCCCGCGTAAGCCTGGTTCTATTGGCAAGCCAATGATGTTCACGGAGGCGAAGCTCGTAGATTCCGAGGGTGAGCGGGTCGCAACCAATGAGGTTGGCGAACTCTGCCTGCGCGGGCCGCACGTTTGCCGGGGCTATTGGAACAATCCGGTCGCCACCGCCCAGGTGCTCGACGCAGAAGGATGGTTCCACACCGGCGACTTGGCGCGATGCGACGAAGATGGGTTCTTCTACATCGCCGGCCGCTCCAAGGACATGATCATCAGCGGCGGAGTCAACATCTATCCCGCAGAGATCGAAAAGGAATTACTCGATCATCCGGCCATTGCCGAGGTCTCCGTCATCGGGACGGCCGACGAGAAGTGGGGCGAGGTCCCAGTCGCCTTCGTTGCGCTGAAATCGGGCGCGAGCACCAGCGGCTTCGAGCTCATCGAGTTCCTTCGTTCTAGAATCAATAAGATTAAATTGCCCCGGCAAGTTTGCTTTATAGAAGCATTGCCCCGCAACGCATATGGTAAGGTTCTGAAACTCGAACTCCAGGACCGACTAAGGGTTCTCAAGTCTGACGTCGCCGGTGGAAGCGATACTGTTACGCCGGGGCGCAACTCATCCTAAGAGGTGTTTTATGAAACGCATTTACATCGCCACCTATCACCAATCGAAATTCGGAAAACTCATGGGCATGGCTGTACCCGAGATTATTCAACGAGCCGTTACGGAGACCTGTGCGGAGATCAAAGTGGAACCCTACGTGCTCGATGTGGGTTCCGTGGGTGCCACTTGCAATATCTCCCTCAACCAACAAGGGCTGCTCGCGGGCCTGGTGGCCGATATTCCGGGACTCGCCGGTAAGCCGATCGAATCGGTCGAAAATGCGTGCGCCTCCGGTGGTCAGGCCATTCTCTCCGTTATCCAGAAACTGCAAATCGGATGGGGCGATACTGGGATTGCCATCGGCTACGAAAAAATGCGCGATGCCGAAGGCAAGATGGATGGAAAGCTCATCGGCCAAGCTCTCGGCTATTTCTCGCATCCCGCCGAAAGGGAAGGCAAGGTATACATCTTCCCGCACCTTTTTGCGGAGGTGATGGAGTGCTATCTCAAAGTGCACGGCATTTCTGAAGAGTACCTGGCGCAGATCGCCGTCGCCGAGTATGCGAACGCCCGTCACAATCCCTACGCGCAGATGCGCAATGTCGAGCTTACAGTCGAACAGGCGATGAAGATCGAAGGCATCAATCGCTACATTGTCGAAGGGCTGCCGCTCAAGACCTACGATTGTTCTCAGATCACCGATGGGTATGCCGCGCTCATCCTCGCTACTGAGGAAGGACTGGCGAAGCTCGGCTGTCGACAAGCGAGACTGCGTCGAGATTGCCGGGTACGCGCAGGCGACCGATTCTCTGAGGAAAGCGGGACGCGATGTGCTTCGCCCCGCGGGTGCGATCAAGGCAATGAAGACTGCTTACCAGATGGCGGGGGTCAAGCCGGATGACGTAAAGGTCGCCGAAATCCACGATTGTTTCACGGTTATGGGAGCGCTCGGCACGGAGGTCTTAGGAAAAGCCGAGTACGGCAAAGGCGCACAGTACTGGGTTGACGGAAAAGCCAGGGTTGATGGTGAATGTGGCATCAACACCTCCGGCGGACTCATTGCGAAAGGCCATCCCATTGGCGCAACCGGCGTCGCGATGCTCGGATGGTGCTCATGGCAATTGCTGGGTAAGGTTCCACCACCATTGCAGGTGAAGGGTGCCAATGTTGCCGCCACGTTCAATATCGGCGGCCCCATATGCGCCTCTGTGTGCACGGTGTTGAAACCCTGCAGATAAGTCCGCCTACACCTGCTTGAGCTTCTCGTAAACCACCATGCCGTGATCGCGCCGCAAATCTTCAGGGTGGTAGATAGGGATGGGAAATTCGATCTGCTTGAATTCGACGGGTGCGACCTTCTTGTCCACCAGCCCAAGTGCTACGGCAACGCCATAGATGATCGCTTCCGGCCGCGGCGGACATCCGGGGATGTAATAGTTAACCGGAACGACTTTTTCCACCGGGCCGAGGACGGAGTAACTGTCGAACCACATGCCGCCTCCGCAGGCGCAGGAGCCGATGGCGAAGACGAGTTTGGGGGCCGGCATGGCATCGTAGGCGCGCTTCAGAGCCTGGCCGGTCGAGCGCATGGCGGGACCCTGGCACAGCATCACGTCCGCATGCCGGGGTGAGCCGACCAGTTTGATGCCGAAGCGTTCGACATCGTAATAAGGCGTGAGAACATTGAGCACTTCAATGTCGCAGCCGTTGCAACCGCCGCTGTTGGCGTGGTAGACCCACAACGACCGGCCGAACATTTTCTGGCACAGATTCTTCAACATATCTAGTCCAGTTCGATCTGGATGTCGTCCACGACCGGCTCGTTTTCCAGGAACGCGTGAGCAGGTAGATCCAGCGCTCGTTCTGAATATCGTCGAAGCGGTATCCCTTCATCTTCAACTCTTCCAGTGCGGCTGCGCCTTTGAAGCAGCGGCCGCAACGCTGGCAAGTGCTCATGAAAAGATCGAGCTTCTGGCCGAGATCCGCGATCCTGTTGGTGGCGGTCTCGAACTCCTGGCTCATGGTGATGGCCTTCTCGGGACAGACATCGGCGCAACGCCCGCAGTAGGTGCAGCGGCGGCCGAGGTATTGCAGGATGCGGATCTCCTGGCAGACGTCGAACACCAGAATTTCGCGCGCCGGACAGTTGTTGGCGCAGCCGGCGCAGCCGATGCACTTCGTGGCGTCGAAGATCGGCCGGCCGCGGAAGTTTTCCGGCACGGGCTGCGCCTGCGCGGGATAAGGCAAGCGTCACCCGCCCGGCCTTCAGGCAGATGAGCGTTTCTTCGAGTTTGCTCAGAACTGACATGCAGTTAAGTTAACCTCAATACCCATAACTTGCCAAAACCAACGCTCCCAGCGCCACTGCGAACAAGCTGGCGAAAAAGCGGATCGCCTGGTCAATCCGGTAGCGGGCGTGGGTGGCCGCCACCAGCGTGACCAGCAGCACCATGACGAACACCTTTACCCAGAACATCGCCCAGAACAACAGCCCGCCAGCGGGAAGGCGAACTGCGAGCCCCACGGCACAAACAGCCCGACAAACAGCGCGCTGTAGATGACCAGCTTCGCCATCTGCGCGTACTTGAACAAGGCCAGCTTCGGCCCGGAGTATTCCATCAGCGGGCCTTCCATGAGTTCGGTTTCCGCTTCGGAAATGTCGAACGGCACGCGCTGCACGAAGCCTGAAACGACAGCATCATCACCCCCAGCATGATCAACCCCGACCACGGAAACCCGGCCGTCATAAACCGAGCCGTTCAGCACGGTGTCCAGCCGGAACGAACCCGTGTGGACGGCGCCGACGATCAGGGCAATCGCGAACAGGGGTTCCAGCGCGATCATGGTCATCATCTCGCGGCTGACGCCGACCAGCGAGTAAGTGGAACCTGCCGCCAGTCCGGCCAGCAGCGTGCAGATGCCGCAAAGCGTCAGCAGGTAGATCAGCAGAATGATGTCGGCCACGCCGTTCATCGGCGCCGCGAAGCCCATCGGCACCAGGCAGGCCACCGTGAGAACCGTGGCCAGCGAAAGATAGGCGGCGAAGCGCTGCATGGCGCGGCGTCTCGCCGGACTCGATGTCTTCCTTGCCCAGCAGCTTCAGCAGGTCGAAGTAAGGCTGCCAGCAGCGGCGGCCCCTGGCGGGACTGGACACGCGCCGTGACCTTGCGCAGCACACCCTGGCAGAGGGGAGCGACAAGCAACACGATGCCCACGTTCAGCACTCCACCGACGATCCTCCAAATCAGACTGCCGTCCATAAGCGGTCCTATTTCGTCTTCGTCCCCGATCTTGTCATTTCGAACAACTCTCTTGGCGACCACACCTTCGTCTCACCCGACCGCAGGTCGATCGTCTCCAGGCGGTCGGTGCAGGAGAAGCACGGATCGATGCTGCCCAGGGAGATCGTCATGTCGGCGATCTGCTGGTCTTTGATCATCATCGGCACGCCTTGCAGGTTCTGGTAGGTCGGCGCGCGCACCCGCCAGCGGCGCGGACGGTTGTTCTCGCCCGTGATGACGAAGTGATGGCTCTCGCCGCGCGGCGCCTCGACCGATGACAGCCCCATCCGCCCGACCGGCAATTCGTCTTTGATCTCCAGTTGCAGCGGGCCGTCTTCCATCTTCTCCAGGCACTGGCGGATGATCCTGATGGACTCGAACACTTCGTTCATGCGCACGACCACGCGCGACCAGACATCGCGCGCTCTGCGCGGTGATGACGTCGAACTCCACCCGGTCGTAGGCGGCATAGGGATGATCGCGCCGGCAATCGATGTCCACGCCCGCGGCGCGCGCCACCGGGCCGATCAGGCCGGCGTTCTTCACCAGGATCTTGTCGGCCACGCCCACGCCGCGGGTGCGCTTCTGGATGTTCCGGTCTTTGCTCACCGCGGCGACGACCGGGCGCCATTCCGCTTCGAGCTTGTCGAGCACCTGGCGCAGTTCGGCTTTCGACTTCGGGCGTGATGTCCCAGCGCACGCCGCCGATGACGCACAGACGCATAGGTCTTGCGGTTGCCGCTGATCTTCTCGGCGATCCACATGATCGGCTCGCGGATGCGGAAGCTCTGCATGAACAGCGTGTCGAAGCCGACGATGTGGCAGGCCAGCCCGACCCACAGCAGGTGGCTGTGCAGGCGCTCGATCTCCAGCATGATGGTGCGGATGTATTCGGCGCGCGGCGGCGGCTTCAGGGCGGCGGCCTCTTCGACGGCCTGGGCGTAGGCGACGTTGTGCACGCAGCCGCAGATGCCGCAGATGCGCTCGGCCATCATCGGGATGTCGTTGTAGCTCAGCACCGATTCGGCGAGCTTCTCGATGCCGCGATGCACCATGAAGCCGCGATACTCGCAGCCGCGCACCATCTCGCCTTCGACGTAGAGCCGGAAATGGGCCGGCTCGTCGAGCGTGGGATGGAACGGGCCGAACGGCACGACGGTGCAGCCTTCCGGCGGCGTCGTCGAACTTGAACTCGCGGTCCTCGTCGAAGCCCTCCGGCACCTGGTTCCAGGGCACGTCCTTGCGCAGCGGATGCTCGCCTTCGGGCCAGCCGTCGGGCAGCACCAGCCGCTTCAGGTAGGGGTGGCCCACCGGCTCGATGCCCACCAGGTCGCGCATTTCGCGCTCGGCCCAATTGGCGGCCGGCACCATCTGCGAGATGCTGTCCACCTTCGGGTTATCGGCCGGCAACTGGGTGAGCACGCTGCAGAGCAGGTGGTCGCGGTCGAAGGCGAAATTGTGCGCGACCAGGAACTTGCCGGAAAACGGCCGGTCATCCGTGCCGATGCTGATGACGTAGCGGGCATCCAGGTCGCGGAAAATGTGCTGGCAGACGGCCTTCACGGCCGAGCGGTCCACGAAGACGAACAGGCGGCGGTCGCCGGGCAGGTCGGCGCGATGGATGGCTGGACCGAACTTCGCCTTGAACTGCTCGAGTCTTTCGCGAGCGATCATGGTTGCTAGGGCTGCTCCTTCAGCGCGGGCGGTTCGGGCGCGCGCGGCATGCCGCCCAGCCAGCGGAAGTAGCGTTTGATTTCGCCGTAGAAATTGTGCGCGACGTAGCGGTTGCACTCCGCTTCGCGCGCATAACCGCAGAGCCACGGAGCGGCGGCCCGGCGCGACGCGCCCGCCGAGTTTCGAAATGCCATACACCAGCAGGAACATCAGCGCCAACACGACCGCGAGAGCGAGCGGGCGCAAACACCGCGGCCGAATCGACCTCGGTTACTCCCGCCAGCGGTCCGCTCCGCATCGGGAAGGCGTTCGCCAGCGCGGTTCCGAGTCCGCCGCGGCTCGCCTCCAGAGCGCGTTGCATCAGCCGGAAGCCGATCGCCGGCACAACTCCCAGCAGAACACAGAGGAAGGCGAGCGCCAGTTGCGGCAACTGCATCATCCAGCCAACTTCGAGCCGGCCACTCTGGCCGCCCGCTCGCGCACCAGCGCGCTCGTGCGCGACAGAAAGCTCACGCCGAAAAACTTGATGAACGATGCCAGCGTGAGCGCGCTGGTCAAGATCGCGATCACCGCGCAGACGACGAGATAGTGCGCCGACCCGCTGCCCTGAATCGCCGCCACGTAGATGCTCCACTTGCTGACGAAGCCGTTGAACAGCGGCACGCCCGAGATGGAGAACGAGGCGATCAGCGCAGTGATGGCGGTCAGCGGCATGAACTTCATCATGCCGCCCATCTGGTTGAGGTCCTGCGTGCCGGTGGCGTGCAGCATGGATCCGGCATTCAGAAACAGCAGTCCCTTGAACAGCCCGTGGTTCAGCACGTGGAACAGCGCGCCAAAGAAACCGATGGCCGCGAGCGCCGGCCGTTGCCGGAGTATTCACCGGCAGCAACGCCATGCACGTGCCCGTGCCCAGCAGGATGTAGCCGATTTGCCCGATGCTGTGGAAGGCGAGCAGACGCTTGGATTGCTCCTGCTTCAGCGCCTGCATGGTGCCGGTGAATAGCGTGATCGTGCCCAGTACCGCGACTAACATGCCCCAGCGCGCCAGCGGGTAATCCGCCTGCGCGCTCACCGGAACCAGCCACAGGAAATAGCGCATCAAGCCATAGACGCCGGTCTTGATCATCACGCCCGACAGCATCGCGCTCACCGGGGACGGCGCGGCCGGGTGCGCATCCGGCAGCCACACTTGGCCGAATGGCCACATGCCCATCTTGATTCCGAATCCGATCAGGAACAACCCGAAGGCCAAGGCGGTGATGCCGGGCCGTGTGGCAAGCAGCAGCGGCAGGTTTGCGCTCACCGTGTCAAAGTCATACTTCAAATTGGCGCTGCCGCTGACCGCCTTGCCGCCAATCGCCAGCAGTTCCGCGCCGATCATCGTGGCCACGCAGGCAATCTGCATCATGATGAGGAACTTGTTTGCCGCCCACACGTTCTGCCGCTTCCGGTGCTCGAAGCGAATCAGCGCGTAGCCCGGCAAGGTCATGAGCTGCCAGAATATGAAGAAGAACCACATCATGTCGGTGGTCGAGAGCAAGCCGTACATGGCGGCGAGAAAGAGCAGGAAGTACGGGTAGTACCGGGCTACGCTATAGTCCCGGTAGATCCTCATATAAAGGATGGAGTAGAACGAGGCCGGAACGGCAATCAGTGCGGCCAGCAACAGGAAGACGGCGGTCAGGCCATCCACGTAGATGCGTAGGGCGAATGCGAATTGCGGCATCGCCCAGAAAGTAGCGGGATGGGCCGAGGGCCCGCTCAACAGGACTTTAAACACCGCCGAGAGAATCAGGATCGCCGTCCCAGTAGTGATCGCAAATGCCAGCCAACCCGCAACCAGCTTGCTGCGCGACACGAGCAGCGTCAGCACTGCACCGGCAATGCAGGTGAGAAGCGAAACGAGGACGGCTTGTTCCGGCGTCAGCATAGGTTCACTTCTTGTGTTCTCAGGTGAAACAGCAACTCCAGGAGCGCGCCCATCGTTCTGCGAACGGTTGGGGTAAGGTCCTGCCCTTCCTTCATCGACTCCGGTTGCACGCCCAGCAGCCAGGCTTTCGTAACTCCTCTCGACTCGACGAAGTTCGCCAGCACGCCCAGCGAAATCTTGTGCGTCGAGATCTGGGGATAGCGGGCTGTTATCTCTTTGGAATCCACGAACACGACCGACCCGGGCGCCGCACCCAATTCCACCGCATCCAGAAAAACCAGGTGATCGAACTCCATGTCGGCTGCGAATCCTACCCAGCGGTCGGGCGAGTTTCCGGCAACGACCACGTCCGGCACGCCGGCATTGAGCAGTTCTTCTGCCAGACGCACGCCGAAGGCGTCGTCGCCATACTCAGGGTTTCCCACGCCCATGAGGCAGACCCGCCCTTCGAGCGTCTGCTCGAGCTGCTCGCGAAGGTCGCTCGTTCCGTCGCCTGCCATCAGATATCCTCACCAAGCTTCTTGATCTGCTCATACGTGAACACCGGGCCGTCCACGCAAACGTACGCGACTCCGATGCAGCAGTGTCCACATTTTCCAACTCCGCACTTCATGTAGCGCTCGAGCGTGGAGACAATGTTGCGTTCCTGGAACCCCATGCCCAGCAGATCCTGAATGACGAACCGGAACATAATCGGCGGCCCACAGACGAACGCGATGCTGTTCTCGACCGGAACCTTCACACCCTCTTTCTTGAAGAGGCTGCCGACGACTCCCACATTCCCTGTCCAGCCCTCGGCGGCACGATCGACGGTGATGTGGCATTCGACGCCGGGCATCCGCTCCAACTCCAGAAGCTTCGGCGCGTACATCAACTCATTCGGGGTCTTCGCGCCGTGGAAAATCTGGATTCGTTCGTAGTGGTCGCGGTTGGCGAGCGCGTACACGATGGCGGAGCGCAAGGGAATCAGCCCGATGCCCCCGGCAACGAACACCAGGTTCTTGCCGCGGTACTCTTCCATTGGAAAGCCGTTGCCATAGGGCCCGCGCACCGCGAACTTGGCGCCGGGCTTGAGCTGGTGCAGCGCCGAGGTGCAACTGCCCACCTGCCGAACCGTGAAGAACGTATCGTCTTCGGTCGGGCTGGGCGGGAGTGAAGTCGGGAACTCGCCCACTCCGAACAGCGAAACCTGGGCGAACTGGCCGGGCCGGAAGCGCTTGAAAGCGCTCTGCGCCGCGCTGTCTTCAAAGTGCCAGAAAAACGTCTTGACTCCATTGATCTCGCTGACCACGCGATCGAGCACAGCGACCTTAGGCAGATACACGTTGTCGACAATCTCTGGAATGCCGCTTGCTGGTACCGTGTGTTCTATTGCGGACGGATTCATGCTTCCTTATCCTGTGCCGCCGAGTGGCGGATGATCTCCACCACGCTCGGCATGCCGATGTCGCCATGACAAACTGCCGCGCAGCGGCCGCAGCCGACGCACGCCATCGAGAGTTCCCGCTCTATAAAGTAGTGCGCGAGCTTACGAAAGAAACGCCGGTTGCGGCGATCGTGCACCGCGCGCCGCGGGTTGAAACCGCCGGCCATGCGCGTGAAACCGCTTAGCGCGCAAGAATCCCAGATGCGCAGGCGTTCGGCCCCATTGGGCTCCACGGGGCGATCCGTCACCGTGAAGCAAGTGCAGGCCGGACAAACGTAGGTGCAGCCGCCGCATTCCAGACAGCGATTCCCGATCTTGTCCCAGGTTTCTTCCGGAATCTCTCCGCGCGACACGTACTGGATGGCAGCGGAAAACCAGCTCGGGGTGTTCGGCTTGAAACGCTTACGAACCTCTTCGAGGATGCCGCGCCGCCGCGCCACATGCTCGGCAGAAACTTTTCGGAAAATCGGACTGGCAAACAGCGCCTCGCCGACGGGCGTGCCCGCCACCGCCATGAATTCATCCCCCGGACCCGTGCGTTGCAAGTCGAAGAGCTGCAAGTCGAAATGGCCGCGCGCCGCGGGCCCGGTATCCGTGCACATGCAGAAACACTCTTCGCCGATGTCGAGTTCGGGATCGGTACAGGCCACGTTCACGAGAAACAGGTTGTTGCGATGTTTCTGGTAGTAGATGTCGGGAAATTCGCGGTCCAGGTAGAAGCGGTCAAGATGGTAGATGCCCGCCACGTCGCACGAACGAATTCCGAAGATCGCACGCTTCTGAACGTCATACGTGGGCTCAATCCGCAGATCGCCATTCGAACGCTCGATTTTCAGCAAGCGCTCGATCGGTGGAAATACATAACGCTTGGGCGGGTAATAAGGATTGGGCAGATGAATCTGAATCCGATCTCGATTCTGGTCGGTAACGGGATCGAAGAAGGTGTCCCGCCCGCGCTCGCGAAATGGAGCGATCACCTCGTAGCCCTGCTGTCGCAGCAGGTCCACGATTTTCAGCACGTCATTGCGGTAGAGGATGCGAGCCTTCATGCCGTCCCCTTCTCCACCCGAACCGGAACCAGCCGGAGACTGTCGCCAGAAGACCCGAAGATCTGCTGTTCCACCTCGCGCATGAAGTGCGGGACGAAGATGGTTCCGGTCCTGACCTCGGCAGTGATTCGAGCCGTCGCCGCCGCCGACGCGGCAGCCGCGCAAAGCCGCATCCGCTTGCCGTCGCGAATACCGAACTGTTTGGCATCTTCCGGATTCATCTCGACGAAGCCGTCGGGATAGTCGATCATCAACTGGCGATACTCGCGTTTCAGCGTCTCGCTGTGCCGCACCAGCACATTCTGGTTCCAGTAGTAGAGCGAGTTTCCGAACACCAGCGTGAGCGGAAACTCTTTGGGATTTTCCATCGGGGCAGGCGGCTTGGGAACCGCCACGAACTTAAATGGCCGGTCTTCCGGATTCTCAGCGAAACGGTTCTCGGCGAACAGGAATTTTGTGCCCAGCGGCCGGTCCTTGGTACAGGGCCACTGGCGTCCGTAATCGCGTGCCAGGTTCTCGTAGTCTGCGCCGCTGTAGAAGGGTACAACCCGGCGGATCTCGTCCATCACGTCGCGCGCTGCGGCGTATTTCCAATCCGCACCCATCAGCCGGGCGAGTTGCACGATCTGTTCCCACGCCGGGGTCAACCCCGAGGGCGGGTCGACCACGCGTTCCGCCAACTGAATACGGCGGTCGGTACTCGTGAACGTAACTTCTTCTTCGCCAAATGCAGTCGTCGGCAGGACCACATGGGCATAGTTGCTGCTCTCCGTCATGAAGAGGTGGTGGACGACCAGCAAGTCGAGTTGCCGCAGTTGGCCGGCGACGTCACCCAGCAGCGCCGCACTGGTGGCATCGTAACGCGACAGCCACAGCGCCTTGAGCTTGCCTTGTCCGCGGTGGGTCAGCAGAGCGCGAGATCCAAGCCCCGGCTCGGGTGGGATTCTGGTCTTCCAGATCGCATCGAGTGCGAAGCGGGCGTGGTCGTCGGTCACAGGCCTGTAGCCGGGCAGACGATCCGGCAGCATTCCCATGTCGCACACTCCCTGCAGGTTGTTTTGCTCGGTGAGCGCGAACAGCCCGGCTCCGGGCTTGCCGAGATTGCCCGACAATAGCGCCAGATTCACGACGGCGCGGATACTGTCGCGGCTGCGCTCTTCCATGCTGGCGGAAAACATCAGCGTCGCGGAACTTGCGCCCCCGTAAGCCAGCGCAGCCGCTTCGATCAGGCTCGGTGCTACCCCGCAGCTCTCGGCGACGCGGAGCAGATCGTATTCATAAATGCTGGCGAGAAAAGCTTCGTAGTCGCGGCAGCGTGCTTTGATGAATCCCAGATCCATGAGCCCGCGATCGACAATGATCTTGGCCATCGCGCCGTAGAGCAGCGTTTCCGTTCCCGGCTTGATTTGCAGGAAGAGGTCCGCACTTTCGGCGACCCGGTGGCGCCTGGTACCGACCACAATCAGGCGGGCGCCGTTCAGCTTGGCGCGGATGACGGCCCCGCCGATCGTCGGCAGGCGTTTGCCAAGATCCACTGCATCGACCACGATCACTTGGCTCTGGGCCAGCTCCGCAATCGAGTTCGTGCTCGCCGGGACTCCGATCATGTCCAGCAACACGTTAATGGCATTGTTGGAGTAAACGCCCGTCCCGTGATGCACATTGTTCGTGCCAATCACCGCGCGGGCAAACTTTTGCAGCAGATACGATTCTTCGTTGGAGCAGCGCGGTGAGTTCAAGAAGCCCAGCGCATTCGGGCCGTGCTCGTCCCGGATCGCCTTCATTTTCCCTGCGATGAAGCCCAGCGCCTCATCCCAGCTCACTTCCTGCAACTGGCCGTTCTTGCGAAGTAAAGGATGCTTCAGACGATCGGGCGAACTGGAGACCTCGTGGACGTGCCAGCCGCGGACGCAAATACGTCCTTGATTGCTGGGATGGGAGACACTCGGATAGGCGCCAACAATCTGGTTGCCGGAGGTTTCCAGATAAAGACCGCAACCAACTCCACAGAACGTGCAAGTGGTGAGCTTGTGAGCCATGGTCTTCGCATCAACTATGCCCAACTCATGGACATCGCGATAGTGCAGAGCTCACGCAGGGGTGTGACGAATGGCCAAGAACCACGGTTCCCTAAAGTTCACCATTGGCCGTCAAGACTCCGGCAAGACTTCCCAGCCGACGCACAAACAGCTTTCATCACATTTTCGGTGTGAGCAGTCGCACTGAAACAGAGCGCCTTTCCTGCGAAACTGGCATTCGCCGGATCGTACCAGATACTCGGCCCCCTTCCTGATTGAAGGCGAGAGTGCGCAGCAGCCTGCCGAGGATGCGTCACGACTGGCCATCAGCTATTACTTGCGAAGGAGTGACATCACCATGAAACGTATGCCCGCTCTGTTAAGAGCAGTCAACCAAACCACCGAATCTACCCGTGAGCTTCAAGAGCAAATCCGTTGTCGTGCCTACGAACTGTACGAGGAGCGCGGGAGGCACGACGGGCATGGACTCGACGATTGGCTGCAAGCAGAATTGGAGGTGACTCAACGGAAGGCAAAGACAGCCGCGGCCTAGAAACAATTAGCCGGGAGGCTGACACCACCTCGCAGCTCAACGGCCATAGCGCCCCATGAGTTCCGTTTCGTCCAGAATATGGCCCTTCATGGCGCGTTCGAGGTCCGGTTTGGTGGCACCGGCCTTCAGGTTGAGCTTGGTGTCGAGCGCATACAGCTTGAAATAATAGCGGTGTGCCGTGCCCGGCGGGGGACATGGACCTCCATACCCGATCTTGCGAAAGTCGTTGCGTCCTTGCCGCGCTCCGGTGGCAAGCTGTTCCTGTTTTTCCATTCCCTCTGCCAGTTCTCTCGTGTTTGCAGGAAGGTTGTATAACACCCAATGCACCCACGTGCCTGCCGGCGCATCCGGATCGTCCATGATGAGCGCAAAGCTCTGTGTCGCCGCGGGTGCCTCCTTCCAGTGCAGCTGCGGGGAAACGTCAGGTCCGTCGCAGGTGAACTTCTTCGGAATCGTTTCGCGATTCGAAAAAGCGGTGTTCGAAATCTGGAAAGACATAGCCCCTCCTTTCGCTTGACCAAAGACCAAAAATCCTCCGAGAAGCCAGACTCCAGCGAGTATCGTCAACCCAATCAGTTTTGGCAAAGAACCCCTATCGATGCGCTGTGCAGCGAAAAATGTAGCCAACAGAGTCAGAGGCATCACCCCGGTTATGATCACCGGATCGTAGCAGGCCCGACTGCGCCTCGCCAGTCTGGGACAAGCTGAATTCATCGACAGACTCATGATTCGCTCAAAACCCTGAATTGTCATCTCCAATTTTGCGCGAAGCCGGAGGGGAGGGATTTGCAGTTTGCCTAATACACTGGAGGAGAGCAAGCGAACCGAACCTATATCTTGTGCATTCGTTGCCAAACCGTTGGGCGCCGGATGCGATCCCACGAATCCGCTCGCAGAATGCACCGGCGTTCCGGCAGAGAAATTTCGCGGGGCGGTGATGCGGCCGTTCCTCAATGGACGCACGGATGCCGGGGTGAACATGCTGATCGTCAGCGGCTACACCGGGCAGACCACAGAAAATTCCTATTCGGCAGACGGCACAAGAAATTGTCGGAATTCGCATGTCATCGTATGCCAGCGTCACTTCACCTGCCGATTTGGAAAAGCTTCCACGCTCCAGTATTTATGAAGCTACCGGATCTCTCTAGCGGGGAGTTCTCGCTGGAGTCGAAAAGAGATGCCTAGCCATGAGTGCGATGGATCCGTTTGACCCCGATTCACCACACTGTTATGATTTTGATGCGGGGTGGAGCAGTCTGGTAGCTCGTTGGGCTCATAACCCAAAGGTCGGTGGTTCAAATCCACCCCCCGCAACCACTTACGAATTTGAGGGACTACCGGCGTAGTCCCCAATTCCCAAATCACTGGATCGTGGCTGTTTCGGGCCTCAAATTCTTCAGGGAAACTTCCTTCGCCCTATCCTTCAGTTGCCTTTTGATCGCGGGTGGCAAGACAAGATCTGCTACCCGGCTATTGGCTCGGCGCTTGGTCTTCTCAAATGCTGAGCCGTAGGTATTCATGGTCGTCTTGATGTCAGCGTGGCGCATGAGGCGCTGCTGCACCCCGAGCGGCGTGCCGATATCGTCAATCAGCGTTCGATAGGTGTGCCGAAAACTGTGCCAGCCCACTCCTTGCAATCCGATCTTTTCACCGGCTGGTCGCAAGTAGTCCTTCTGAATGGCATCACCGTGGACTGGGCGTTTCGTATCCGCATTCGCGAATAGCCAAGCCTCCGGCGTTTCGACACATCGCTTCCGCCAATCCTCCAGAACGGACACCAGCTTGGAATCCAGAGTCACTTCGTCTTCTGAAGATCCGGTTTTCCCGCCGTTCCAGACGTAGCGGCCCACAATGGATCGGGTCAATGTTAATATCCGCCGCCTGAAGTCAAAGTCCTGCCACTGCAAGGCCCTGATCTCGCTGATGCGCAAGCCCAGGCACATGGCAATCATGACCATCACTTGAATGTGGTAAGGAAGCTCCGCGAGAAGAGCGTGATATTGCTCGACCGTGAGCACAACTTTCTTGCGAACACGTTTCGTCACGCCCTTGATTTCGACCAACTCCATCGGGTTTCTCTGAGTATCCAAAATCTCCCATTTCATCGCGTACTCAAAAATGCGATGGAGGAGACTTTTTATGTTGGACTTCGTTTTGGGAGAATGGTGCAATTCCTTCAACCATTGTTCCACCTTGAGGGGCTTTTTCACTTCGGCCAACGGAGCGTCGCTCCATTGTGGCAAAATGTGTCTCTTCAAAATGGACTCGTAGGACTTCTTGGTTGAATACCGTTCCGGCATTGCTTCGCGCATGTATCGCCTTGCCAATGCTCCGAACGATTGACCGGAAGATTGTTCCATCCGCAGGTACCGAAATTCTCTCGACCCCAGCCATGCGTGACCTTCCGTTGGCCAGTTCTCCACGTTTCCCGTCAACACTACGCTGCGCTTTCGCGTAATGCCCATTTCATCTGTTTCGTAAAAGCGCCAAACCCATATATCCGGTCTCCGCGCTCTTTTCTTGCGGACAATGGTTCCGACATCTTGTTGTGTGCGTTTCAAGAAGCTTTCCTCCTTAAAGCGCGCACGGATGACGATTCCGAATGTACACGACAGCGCATGTGCGAAGCTAGCTCAGAAATTAGAAAGCGCCATCGCTTGCGAAGCCCATTACCTATCGGATGTGCCGGAAGGTACCCTTCCCGAGCCATCTTCTTTACTGTCACAGGGCTGATGCTGAGAAACCGTGCTGCTTCCTCAGGCGTCACGAATTGCTCCCTGTCTTCTGCCGCGTTCACAGTACTGCTCCATCCTCAAACCAGTTCTCAAGTCCCGACCGCTTCACCTTCGGTGACATCGTGAGCAAAAGTCTGCGAACCTGCGGTTCCTGCGCGCTCCTGCCGCAGTGTCGCAGGCCGCCGATGCAACCCTGTCGTTGCTTTGCTGTAAATCTGTTCATCCTAGCGTCCACGTGAGACAGCGACATTGCCTTCCATCTGTACCAGTCGTCACACTTGACAGTATCGTATCTGTACACGTATAGTCAATATGTAACGGTACATTATTATTCACTGTAACACAAAGAGAGGGATCGCATGACAGAAAAGGCAGCGACACCGCAGCAGCCCGTGATCTCCATTCGCATTTCCGATGCTCTGCGTTCCAGGCTCGAACGCTTGAAGGAAATCATGGCCCTCAAGAGCGGCGGCCCCGTGTCTACATCGGAGGCCGCAAAGCAGCTTCTTGAGTCTGCCAGAGACGACCGTCTTGAGTTGGTCAACCTGCTCACTGAGCCGACCGATTCTCTGCTCAAAATTCGCGGGAAAGCAGAAGCCAAGCTACCACTTACGCTGGCCGAATGGACCATGGTGGCCCACTACTGTGCGCAGGGTGCAGAGTCCTTTATGAGCACCGAACAGGGCCAGCTTTCCTACGAGTCTCTTGCCGAAATCTTGGAGGCATTTCTTGCGGCTTACGCCGTCGTACGCAGACCGAAGAAGTCCCCACTGGACTTTCTATACTTGCGAACTCTTCCATGGGACAAACAAGTCGAGGCTAAAGAGGTTGAAGACATTGGAGGCGATGACGTGCACCGGGTGGTCAATCACACCATTCAAATGCTGCGGAACCCGGCTCAAAGGCGGCGAAAACCGATACTCGCCGTCCGTAATCTCTACACACTTCTCGATGAGGAAAAGTTCTCGAATATTGAGAAGCTGAACGACGCACTTTGGCCGCACTGGACGGCCCTCTGGCGTGTATGCGCACGGGGCCACTATTCGGCTCACCGGAAGCCCCTGCGAGAGAAGCCACCGGCGGAGCCCGACGAGGATGATTTTGAAATTGCAGTGCAGCGGGGATTGCCATCCGTGGAAGAGGGTGGATACCGCCTCGATCTGGTGCGGGAAGAGGGGAATGAGTTCTCCCCTTGCTTGCAGTTTCCCGGACCCCTGGCACCGCGCTATCCGGTGGTTGGATACCCGAGGGTGGCAGAGTTCCGAAGGATGCTGGAAGAGCTGGATTTGGAGCGAGAGATGACCCAATGGAAGGGGTACTATTTCGCCGCGCTCACCGGGATCATGGAGAACGAAGAGCGGGGTGTGTCGTTCCGGGCCCGGGAGAACGGAATCAACTTCAGCTTTCCGATGGAGCACTGGAAGTCAATTCGGAATCTGTTTCGACGCGCATGGCAGTCGCCCGAGGTGATTCGCACGTGGGAGGCTCTGGCGCAGGAATATGGCGAGATGTAAGAGCGCGGTGCTTCGCACCGGAAGAAATGTGGACACGTCACCCCCAAACGGGAACTGCGGAACGACAGATTGGCGGCTTTGATGTTTACGCAGGTTAACGTTTGTTGCGTCAGCAGATTAGATCGCTTAGTGAAAACGACCGTGGTAGGGAGCGATGACGTTATTTCGCGACAAATTGCTTCTGGCGGCGATCAGGTAAACGCGTTGAAGCGTAAGAACTTTCTGTGAACCAGCATTACGCCGCTTGACGGCGGCAGAGCAGGAGGCGGTATGAGAAACAAGGCGGTTTCCCCAAGGAGTATTCGTCCCTTTCAAACCGCCCCGCAGTCCAGTCTGCCATTTGGCGAAGAGACGAAGCCCGGTTTCCGCACAAAAACAGCCGCCACGCGGCTGACTCCCGAGGAACTTTCTGATATCGAAACTGCCGCCGAAAGTGCGGGGCAGGCGCTCTCCGAATGGCTGCGTGCGACTGCTTTGCACGCCGCGCGGAAGCGTCCCGCCGACCCTGCGGAACTGGTGTTGGCCGAGGTTTGGGCGCTACGTTACGCCCTCCTGAATCTCTTCCATGCTGGCGCTCAAGCGGCATCGGAAGGCAGGCAAATGTTGCCCGATTCCATCCTCAAAATCCGCGACGAAGCCGATGCGCGCAAGCTGCAACAGGCTCGTAAATTGCTCGACGATTTTATCGCACCGCAGGGCATGAAACGAGGACGGAAACCATGAATTACCTGCCCTTTCCGAGACGTTTTCCGTGGCTGCCTGCGATGGCAATACTGGCCTTTTCCGGGGCGTTGTTTCTGTGCAATTGGCTGGTCTGGACACCTATTCAACGCTACTACCGGGGAACTTATTTGAGGTGTGCTTTGTTCGGAACTGACCCAGCTTCGAGTACCGAAGTCCGATGGTTGTACAAGACCGCACCGCACAGGCAAAAGGAATTGGCTACGGATGCCGACGTGGTTCCGGCAACTGCGGGCGACGACCGTGGAATCCCGATGCAGCTTTCGCCAGCGGCGCGGCAGGCCGGATGGACTGGCCTGCTACAGGAGCCGGATGAATGGCTCCAAACAGTCAGACTCCAACCGTTTCTTGAAGCGCAGTTCTATACCGGAAAGAGCTTCTGGAGATTGCTGTTGACACCGCTGCTTTGGGGAGCTGCGATGTTCTTTTTTCTACTGGCGATGGGAAGTATATTGCGGAGCCTGAACGCATATGACCAGTGGGATTTGGAGAGGATCGAATGGGGCGAACCTCCGACAAGTTGGCCGCAGAGATGGAGAAAAAAGATCGGCAGAACGCCATTCGTCCTGCCGGGATTTGCGAGGCGGAAGATACGCAGGAGATTACGCGAAAACCGACGCCACAAACACCAGTCCAGCGTTCACGCCGACTCGCTGAAGAAGCCGATCCAGCCGGTGCTTCCACTCTTTGGTTCGACCATCGCTGCCGACGATGACAGACCCAAAGAACGGTTTGCCTCGAAGGAGGCGAAGAGAATCGAATGACAGGCAAATTGCCGAGAACACGTTCTCACTGCATTCGCCATCGGCGCGACGACGGTTCCCCGCACAGTTGAGGAGCGCTCATGCTTACGATCTCGAAACCGCTGTCAGCCAGTCAAGCGCGCACTTACCATGCGCTGGAGTTTGCCGCGCAGGAGCAGAACTATTGGAGCCGCGACCAGCAAGGCCACAGCGAATGGCAGGGCAGGCTCACCGAGCAATGGGGCTTGCATGGTGCAGTCGGCTCCGAACATTTCGCGCGGTTGAGCGAAGGCCAGCATCCGCACACCGAAGAGCAACTTGTCCGGCATCAGGTTTCGAGAACCTATGAAGGAAAATTCGGCAGAGAGGTGACCAGCGCCGAGCACCGCGCCGGATGGGACGCCACGTTTTCCGCGCCGAAATCGGTTTCTCTGACTGCGCTTGTGGGCGGCGATGACCGAGTGCGGGAGGCGCACCGGGAGAGCGTCCGCGTTGCGCTCTCTGAGTTGGAGCGGTACACGCAGGCGCGCATCGGCAATGTCCACGCCCCGGAGACAACCGGAAAATTCATTGCCGCCACCTTTGAGCACGACACCGCGCGGCCCGTCGATGGCTACGCTGCCCCGCAGCTTCATACTCATGCGGTGATCTTCAATGTAACGGAGCGGGAGAACGGCGAAACGCGCGCTTTGCAGCCGCGCGAGATGTTTGTTTCACAGCGTTACACCACGGCGGTTTACCGATCAGAACTTGCGCTGCGTCTGGAAAGGCTGGGCTACGAATTAGAGCGCGGCAAACATGGGCAGCCGGAAATCCGAGGCTACACGAAGGAGTATTTGGAGGCTTCCAGCCCGCGCCGGGGACAGATCAAAGATCATCTGCGGGAGCAAGGAATCGACGGAGCGGCAGCGGCGCAGATCGCGGCCCACCATACGCGCGACCGCAAGGAACTGCTTTCGCCTGAAGAAGTGTTAGGGCGGCACCGGGAGCTGGCCGCACAGTATGGGCATCAGGCGGACCGCGTAGTCGCCCAAGCGCGTGAACACGGGCAACATCGAATGCAGGACCCGGAGATGCAGTCGCAACGGGCCGTGACCTGGGCGCGAGACCATGTATTCGAAAGATCGGCTGTGCAGGATCGCCGCGCGATTCTTGAAACGGCGCTCGGACGCGGCATGGGAGAAACCACGTATGCCCAGATTCGGCAGGAGTTCGAGCGCCGGATCGAAACCGGGGAGTTCCGGGACGTTTCGCGCGTTGGCGCTGGCCAACAATACACGACCGCCGCGATGGTCCGCATGGAGCGCGAAATTATTAGCCGGATGCAGGAAGGCAATCGGCGCGACTACAGCGATCCCATGCTGATCTCGTCGCAGGTGCGAATAGCCACAGAGGACCGCCACGCGGAACTGAATGCTTCGCAGCGTCGTGCGGCAGACGAAATCTTTCTCTCGCGGGAAAAGATCATTGGTTTGGATGGCATTGCAGGCGCGGGCAAGACGACAACTTTGTCCGTCATCCGCGATGGCGCGGAGGCCGAGGGCTACCGAGTGGAAGGCTTCGCGCCAACGTCCCGCGCGGCGCAGAAACTAGCCGAAGCAGGTATGGAGACATCAACGCTACAGAAGCATTTGGCGCGTGGGCAGGAACCTGACACCGGCGAGAAGCGCCTTTATGTACTCGACGAATCCTCGTTGGCATCGACCAGACAGGTGCATGAGTTTGTAAACCGGCTCCATCCGAATGACCGTGTGTTGCTCGTCGGCGATCGGCGGCAACATGAGGCGGTCGAGGCCGGGCGGCCCTTCGCGCAGCTCCAGGATGCCGGTATGAAAACGGTGAAGCTCGAAGACATCATGCGCCAGAAAGATCCGGAACTGAAAGAGGGAGTCGAGCAACTTGCGCGGGGTGAAGTGCGGGAGGCGATACAGAATCTTGACCGGCAGGGCCGAGTCCACGAGATTCGAGGCCACGACGAGCGTATCGCGGCCATTGCGAAGGAGTATGCAAAATCGCCGGCGAACACGCTGGTAGTTTCTCCCGACAACCGCTCCCGCACGGAGATCAACGGGTGCATTCATGCAGAATTGCAGCGGCGTGGCCTCGTCAGCAGTGAGGAGCACCACATCCGGACGCTGGTGCCGCGTCAGGACCTCACTGGCGCTGACCGCACCTGGGCCGAGCGGTATGAGGTCGGCGATGTGCTGCGCTACTCGCGCACGTCGAAGGAGACCGGCATCGGAAAAGGCGAGTACGCGCAGGTGAAGAGCATCGACGGCCCAAGGAATCAGCTGACGGTCGAGCTGCAGGACGGCACGGTGCGAACTTACGATCCGCGCCGACAGCAGGGCGTCTCTGTCTTCCGTGAGGAGATGCGGAATTTGTCAGTGGGCGACCGCATCCAATTCACCGCGCCCGCCAACGAACTGAAAGTTGCCAACCGCGAGTTGGGGACCATCGAGAGCATCGACGAAGATGGGCGGCTACGCCTGGAAATGGACGGTGGCCGCGCGGTGGAACTCGATCCGCGCAAGCATCCGCATCTCGACCACGGCTATGCCATGACCAGCCACTCCAGCCAGGGACAGACCGCCGACCGGGTCCTTATTCACGTGGACACCGAGTTGGGCACTAAGGATCTGCTCAACAGCCGCATGGCCTATGTCGCCGTCTCGCGCGGACGGCTGGGGCTGGCACTCGGCCGCGACGTGTCCCATTCCCCCGCGATTCAGCAAGAGCCAGTGGCGCAAAGGATAGAGCCGCAGCCGGCGCACACGCATGAGATTGTTCAGGGTTTCGGCCTTGGTCTGTGAGGTTGCATCCCCGAATAACATTCCCCGGATAGCCAGAGCATGCCGAGGCCCGGTCTGTGTCCAGACTCTCCGACCGCGTTACGCGGCGGGCTTCGCCCGGTCTTGACACAGGCCTCTGCGGCCTCGGCTTATCGTTCATGCATCCGGGGAATGTCAGATAAGTTCTTACTTCCATCCTCAATTCAGTTCGTCAAATTGCAGAGCATGTCAGCGTAGTAGGTGACGATTGGCTCGGGGACTGATTCCTCAGAAACAGCTCGATCCTATCAAGCCAGGAGTTGACCAGCGGCCCTTTCCCAAGCCTTTTCGAGATACAGCAAAATACAGCAATGCAAATATGCACGGAGCGCCAAAGGAAACTGCTAGCTGCCTTCCTGTTTGCACCAAAAGGGTCCCGCACACTGAGCCCTTCGCGCATGCCATAGGACTAGTACGAACGGGAGACCCCCCGGCTCTGCCGGGGAGGCAGCAAAAGTTTGACAATCCCAGCAGTATGCTTCTCGCTTCAAGAACGTCGGCAATCAGTATTGCTGCCGCGAGCTTGTGATTTTGACTTTGGGTCGCGGTAAGGCCCCTTTGAGGGGCCCGCGACCCATAAAGCCTCCGGCTCTGCCGGAGGATATTTACACAGCACCACGAACAACAAAAGCACAATCCTCATTCTTCATCTTTGCCTCCCAGCGTGTCTAACTAAGAATGATTGTCGTTGCGCGAATTTCGAACTGAGCACCCGGGACGGCACCCTTGTCACCTTGCACCGGTCGGCTAGACCACAGGCTGTAACGAGCTGTCCAAGCAAAACGGCGTCCGTCGATGCAGATCGTCGAGATCGACACCGGGCAACCCCAGTCCGAAATCAGTCCTATTTTCTTGTATACACCGGCACTCCTGTTTTCGTGCCACCCGAAAAAAGAAATACTTGTGATCCACGTCATAGCTTCGGGAGGGCTGTTTTGTGGTAACTTTCACCAATATAGAAGAGGCTGGGGACAGGTGGGCCGCCTCGGAGAGACCGTCTTGCTCAACGAGCCGCGCGGGCTGACATATCGGCAAATGCAGTCGTCGTCAGACGAAGAACTGATGATGCACCTGCGTGGCGGTTATCATGACGCACTTGCCGTCATTGTGGACCGGTATCAGCGGCTGGTGTGGAGTGTCGCCCAGAAGATCGTACACGACGAAAGCGAGGCGGAAGACGTTGTGCAGATCGTGTTCCTGGAATTTTTTCAGAAAATGGAACTTTTCAACCCCGCCCGAGGAACACTTAAAGTGTGGCTGTTGCAGCTTGCCTACACGCGGAGCATTAACCGGCGCTACCACTTGCAACGGCGGCACTTCTATAACCAGACGGAGGTGGATGAGCAGGACATTACACAGTTTTCGCCCTCGGCAGCACCGATGCTGCGGCTGAATTCTGGGGAAACACTGCGCCTGGTGCGTGAAGTCCTCGCAACCTTGGACGCCTCCCAGAGGACGGCCATAGAGCTGATTGCGTTTGAGGGTTTGACCTTTGATGAGTTGGCGGTTCGTACGGGCGAGACCGTTGCCAACGCCAAGCATCATTATTATCGGGGAATGATGAAGCTTCGCGATTGCCTGTCGGCGCCCCTGCCTCAACCAGAACCGGAGAAAGCGCGACCTGCGAGCAAGTGGGAGGTAAAAGATGCAAGAGCACAGTCGATATGAGGAGCTATGCGCCTCGGCAGCGGTTGGCCAGATTTCACCAGCCGAACTGACTGAACTTCATGCACATCTGCGGGAATGTGATTTCTGCAGGGAGTTGCAGACCGATTTTGTGGACATCAATTCTGTTTGGCTATTACAAGTAGAGAAGCTTGAGCCCGAAGTGTACGACCCGCAATCGGCGCTGCGGCACAGGATCCTCCGCAACTTGAAGAATGCTGGAGCGGAATTCTCGAAACCTGTTCAGAAGGAAATCTCAGAACGGCCAGCGATAAACGGCAGTTGGGGACTCGGACCTTTTATTTCCCACGCACCGGTTTGGGCCGTGGCCATGCTGGTGGTTGGCAGCGCTGTAGGATTCGGAATCGGTTCTTTCCGGCACTCTTCAACCATCTCCCAACCAGTTGTTGCCACTGCGACTCCCATTACTGCTGCACCTCCTACTGCTGCACCTCCAGTCGTGGTCGCGAAGAAATCGTCGGAGCCCGTGGCTGATAGCTCGGCATTGTTGGCCGCAAAGCGCGCAACGACTGACCTTGAGCAGAAGTTAACCGCCTCTGAATTGGAGAAGGCTCGGCTCCAGAATGAACTAAAGGAAGTGGCTCAGAAAATTGCCAATGTTCAGGACGCGAGGAATCGAGATGCCAGCGAACTCGCGCAGCTAAAGGCGGCCGCCGATGAAAGCCGCAACGCTGCCACGGCACTAGACGCCCAGTTGCGCAGGCTGAAAGATGCGCAGGCCTCGAAGGATGCCGACTTGGTGGCAGCGAATTATCATCTCCGCGACCTGGAAAGCCAACTGGCGGACCAAACGGCCGCGGCCCAGAGAGATCGTGAGCTGATGGCGGTGGCGTCGGGGAGCGAGATGCGCGACGTGATCGGCTCCCGCAATCTGCACATCATTGACGTGGCGGACGTGGAAAACGGCGGCGTGCGCAAGCCCTTTGGCCGGGTGTTTTACACCGAAGGCAAGTCCCTGATCTTCTACGCCTACGACCTGTCGAATACCAAGGGCCGGCAGACCTTCTACGCCTGGGGACACCGGGAGGGCGATCCGCACACGCCTCGCGCCCTCGGCGCGTTGCACAACGATGACCCGGCGCAGCGCCGGTGGGTCTTCAGATTCAGCGATACCAAGGTGCTGGCGCAGATCGATTCTGTCTATGTCACACTGGAGCCAAACGAAAAGCCGGGCGACAAGCCGAGGGGGAAGAAGCTGTTGAATGCGTTCCTGGGAACTCCCGCGAACCACCCATAAACGTCAGCCCGAGGGGGCAGGACAATCTGAGGCAGCGGACCGAGGCAGGAGGGCAACCTTCTGCCTCAACTATTTTCTCCATAACTTTTTTTGGCCAGGTGGGACGAATGAACAAACCCCGGTGAATACCGGAGCAGGAGAATCTCTCATGGCCCTGCCTAGCTCTTCCCCGAAATTCCATGTACTCCTGCTGGTGACGCTGGTTCTGTCCTTTTGCATTCCCGCCTTCAGCCAAACCGAGACTGCGACCGTCTCTGGCACCATCACCGACCAGACGGGCGCCGCCGTTCCCGGCGCTGATGTCAAGCTCGTCAACGTCTTAACCGGAATCACGGCCACCACGAAGTCGAACGGTACTGGACTCTATGTCTTTCCCACTGTTCGCCCCAGCCAGTACCGGATGACGGTTGAGAAACCAGGCTTTCGTCAGGTCGTGCTGACCGACCTGACCGTCAACGTGCAGGATACGTTGAGCCGCAACTTCAAATTGCAACTGGGGGTGGTCGGCGAGTCGGTGACGGTCAGCGGAGCCACTGAAACCGTGAATACCCAGTCGGCGGCGGTCAGTACCGTGGTGGATTCGCAGTTCGTGGAGAACATGCCGCTGAACGGGCGCAGCTTTCAAGAACTGATCACCCTGGCCCCGGGCGTACAAACGAACTCGACCAGTTCGGGAGACCAAGGCCAGTTCGCGGTGAACGGACAACGTGCCAACGCGAACTATTTCACGGTCGATGGCGTCTCCGCAAATGTTGGCTCCTGGTACTTTCCAGGACAATATGCTCAGGCCAGCGCGGGCACTCTTCCGGCAACGAATATCCAGGGCGGTTTTAACGGTCTGGTCTCGGTGGATGACCTGCAGGAGTTCCGGGTTCTGACATCCACCTTCTCGCCCGAATTTGGTCGCTCTCCGGGAGCGCAGGTGATCATGGTGACGCGTTCAGGGACCAATCAGTATCACGGGGCGGTGTACGAATACTTACGCAACGAAGCGTTCGATGCGAACGACTGGTTCGCTAACCAGTTGGGACTTCCCCGGGCGCCGCTCCGGCTTAATGATTATGGAGCGACGCTCGGCGGGCCGATCCGCTTACCCGGGTATGATGGGCGCGATAAGACGTTCTTCTTCTTCTCTTACGAGAAACAAAACCTCAAGCTTCGCAAGCTCTGCAGTCCGTGGTGCCGACACTGGCCGCGCGACAATCGGCCACGCCCGATGCTGCCGAAGTCCTGAATGCCTTCCCGAAGCCGAACGGAGCCGATTTGGGCCTGGACGGGGCGGCGTTTAATACAAGCTATGGCGCGCCGACGCATTCCTACGCTGTCAGCTTTCGCGTTGATCATCAGTTCAACAACAAGTACTCAATCTTTGGGCGCTTCAATTACTCACCTTCGTCGAGCAGTTCGCTGGATTCCTATGACCTTGCGGAAAAGGATGTCACTTCGTCGAATATTCAGACGTATACGGTGGGAGCAACACAGGCCTTCAGTTCTCGCTGGGTCAACGATCTTCGCGGAAATTACACCCGCAGTCTTGGGGCTGCCAACGCCACAATTACCACATTTGGTGGCGCCGTTGCCCCATCGAATTCCGTGCTGTGGCCAGCTGGCAACATTCCTTCGGAGGGCTACTCGATTTTCTCGATCTACAATGTCGGGGGATCTTTCAACATTGGTCCCACGTCAGGCCACGAAAACGACAACATCCCGCACCAATATGAGGTGGTGGACAATCTGACGCATGTACACGGAAGGCATCAATTCAAGTTCGGCGCGGATTACCGCCTCATTCGGTCGTCTATCAGTCCGATCACACTGGGCAGTAATGTGACCTTTAGCAATCCAACTCCGGATACTTCCGGAATCGTAACGCTGAATAGCGGAACCGACACGTATGCGCTCTTTTTCAACCAAGCGGGACAAACGCTCGACTACAAGGCATTTTCCGCGTATGCACAGGACACGTGGCGAGTCAGTCCACGACTCACATTGACGTACGGAACTCGGTGGGAAATCGACCCTTCACCCACGACTGTGGCAGGCCAGAAGCCGTTCACGGCCTGCTGCGCCAGCGACCTCAACAACCTGACGCTTTCGGCAGCGGGTGCGCGATATTATCCGACCAACTACCACGATTTTGCCCCACGTCTTGGTGTCGCGTACCAGATTGTGCAGACCCCGGGTCACCAGATTGTGCTGCGCGGAGGAGGCGGCATCTTCTATGACTTGGGCCAGTCAGGTGCTTTTGGCAGCAACAATTGGCCTTACTCCAATTTTCTTTTCGACTTCGGAACACCATTCCCGGTTCCGGCCAGCTATGCAACTTTCCCCCCGATCAACCCGGTGCCCAGTACTTCGAATCCCGCGAGTGTGGCCATGGCTGACACCGACTTTCGGCTTCCGCGTACCTATGAGTGGAATGCGACTATTGAGCAGTCACTTGGAGCCAGCCAAGTGCTCTCCATCGCATACGTCGGTGCTCGGGCCCATGATCTCCTTCGTAATGAGACCTATGCAAATCCCAATCCCGATTTCTCAAATGTGAACCTCGTTACGAACAAGGGCTTTTCCAGTTACGACTCGTTGCAGGTTCAGTTCACACGACGACTATCGCGCGGATTTGAATCCTACGCGTCGTACACATTTTCGCATTCGATTGACAACGCCTCGAGTGATTCAGCCTACGTGATCCCTGCGCAGTTCGTGAAAACGAGTATTGACAAGGGCAATTCCACTTTCGACGTGCGGCACACCTTCAATGGGGCTCTCGTTTACATGGTTCCGGCCCCGAAAATGAACAAACTGGCAAACGCGCTTCTCCACAACTGGTCGATCCAGGGCATCTTCACGGCCCGGAGTGCTTTGCCATTCGATATTCTGGAGAGTGGCTACGGACTCGACCCTCGCTTTCAAGCGATTGCGCGCGCAGACGTTGTGCCGGGCGAGCCATTGTTCCTTTACAGCTCGGCCTTCCCTGGCGGCAAAGCGGCAAATCCCGCTGCATTTACGACACTGGCGCCGGGCGAAACACAGGGTGATCTGGGGCGCAATTCCCTCCGGGGCTTCGGTTTGACGCAGTTCGATTTCTCCTTGCGACGTCAATTCAAGATCAAGGACAAAGCGAGCGTTGAGTTCCGCGCCGAAGCGTTCAATATTTTCAACCACCCCAATTTTTCCAACCCTGGATCCTATCCGGGCTACAACAATTATGTTGGCGCTCCCAATTTCGGACAATCGCCTTCCATGTTTGGGACCAGTCTGGGGGGTGGCAGCAATCAGGGAGGGTTCAATCCCGTGTTCGCGACTGGAGGCCCGCGCGATTTGCAACTGGCCCTTCGGATCGAATTCTGAGACAAGAGCATCTGTTTTCAGTCGGTAAATGTCAAATAGCTTTGGAGGGAATTCGTGGCCAGCTTGACTAGGTTCTATAGCTTTTTCATTGCGGCGGTGCTGTGCTGCGCGATCCCTGCATTGGCCGGGGTGGATGACGCGAAGCGCCACGTCGAGCAAGGCAAGTCATTTCTGAAAGCTCGCCAAGCATCGAAGGCCATTGCGGAATTTCGAGCGGCGATCGACAGCGATCCCGACTATGCCGAGGCGCACACGCAATTTATCTGGGCAACGAAAGAGATCTACCTCGCAAAATCTGGCATGGATAAGGCCAACAATTTTGAGGAGCGAAGAAAGCTGATGGACGGCGCGTTTGCCAAGGCCGATGCCGAGCTTCGGATTACCTATGAAGCGTGGGCGAAGGAACACCCGGATAAAGCCGTCTATCAATGGGCGTTGGGTGTGCTTTGGCGCGAGGATGTGGAGAAAGACGAGCAATACCAGAAGAAAGCCCTGGCGCTGGATCCCAAGTTTGCGCCGGCGGCGGACCAGTTGGGAAACATTGCCGAGATGTGCGGCGACGAAACGGCGAGCGGTAAGTATTTCTCGCAGGCCATCGAATCGGACCCAACCAACGTTCGTTATCAATACCGCTACGTCCAGACCTTCGAGAACACGGACCTGGAAAAGTATCGGAAGCTGACAGAAGAATTCGTGCACCGTTTTCCGAAATCCGAAGAGGTAGACCAGGGGCTTGTGTTCCTTGCGGATAGGCTGGAAAACGAAAGCGATAAGATCCAGGTTCTGGAGGAGCTGCGTGCTCTCGTCCCGTTGAAACAATTACACGGCTACGGGATGGACAAACTTTTTGACGCCTACGCCAGGACCGAACCCGGCAAGGCGCTTGATCTCGTGCAGAAGTTGGCGAAAGACTCGCCCGATTCCTATTTCTCCAAGAAGCTACCTGCCTGGACGGCCTACGCCCAAGCGCTTGTCGAAATCCGGTCCAACATCGACGCAAAGGCGTTTGCCAAGGCTCTTGACCAGATTTCGAAAGCCAAGGTTCCGGACGGCTTAACTTCGGTTCCGCTCGAGTTGTTGAAGGCTGAAGCTCACGCGGGCGCCGGGAATCTTGCAGAAGCGTACAAGGGGTTGCTCGACGCCAACGCGAAGGACCCCGACAGGTTGCTTGCGACTGCTCTCACTAAATACGCCACTCAGCTTAACAAGACCCCGGAGCAAACCGAGGCAGACATCTGGCAGGTGCGCCAAAGCAATGCACAGGCAATGAAGGATTTCGAATTAGTGAATTACGACACCGGAAAACCGGTAAAGCTTTCGGACTATCGAGGAAAGGTAGTACTGGTAAATTTCTTTTTTCCGACTTGCCACTCCTGTCGCGGTGAATTTCCGTTTTTGCAGAAGATTCACGAAGAGTACGGGCCCGACAAATTCGTGCTCTTGGCGGTGAACATTGAACCAACGGAGGACAAGGCCGTCCTTCCGTTGTTCAAGAACCTCAAGGTGAATTTCATTCCTCTTCAATCTCCGAGGGCCGGATGGTCGGACACCACCTACGAGGTTGGCTCCGCGCCCATCAATATGCTCGTGGACAAAGAGGGGCGTCTGGTTCTCAAGCCGGAACTAGATACCTCCTATAAGCAAGAGCTTTTGGAGCGATCGATTGCCGAATTGCTCAAAATGTAAGGTGACTTCCAACCACCCCGTTCGTTGACTAAGGACCATGTCTTTCGGGCACAACCATGTAATCCGTCTCGTTGCGCTGCTGGCAATGATCGGCGCCATGCACCATACGGCTTTCGCCGCGCCTCCGGTCAATCCCGTTGAATGGTCGGCGCGCGTCAAGAAAGGTCCCTCGCCGCTGAAGCCAGGATCGATCTTCACGGTATTGGTCACCGCCACGATCGCGGATGGTTGGCACCTGTACTCGATGGATCAGATGGAGGGTGGGCCAACTCCAACTTGGATCATTGTGCCGGACAGCCAGCCCTTCACGCTCAAGGGCAGAGTAAAAGAGCCCCAGCCAACCGTCGAGTTCGATGCAAACTTCAATCTCGAAACGCGCTATTTCGAGAACAGCGTCACTTTCGAAATGACGATCAAGGCGGCGGCCAGCGTCCCACCAGGAACCAACGCCGTGCGGATCGACGTAAGATACCAGACGTGCAACGACCGAACCTGCCTGCCGCCCAGGACCGTGAATTTGAGTGTGCCGGTGAAGATTGGGCCCGGCGTCGCCAACTGTCCGCATCTGTTTAACCGTATGCAGCTCTGACCGGGAATTTGTCCCAGCCCCGATAAAAAATATATTTCCGGGCAGTCTTGACTGCTCGGCTGTAAACTTGCCGTAGCTCGCGTCGGTTTGTGAGGTACAGCGACTGTGGGAATGGATTCCATCATCCCGATGGTTGGGGCTGCCGAGCCGTTGTCGTTCGCGCAGCTACAGCGGCTGTCCGATGAGCAGCTCATGGCCTGCCTCCAGGCGGGACTGAGCGACGCGCTCGCGGTTCTCTTCGACCGCTATGAAAAGCTGGTCCTCAGCATCGCGCTGAAAATCGTCCGCGATCCCGGCGAGGCCGAAGACGTCACGCAAACGGTTTTCCTGGACGTTTATCGCGCCGTGGGACAATTCGATCCCCGCAAAGGCAGTACTAAGGTGTGGCTGATGCAGTACGCATACCACCGTGCGATCAATCACCGGCAACATCTTCAAGTCCGCGACTTCTACCAAAGCACGGAACTGGAAGAAATGAAGACCCGGCCGGTGGATACTCGCGCGACCTTGGGCCTGAGCTCGCCGGAAACCAAAGCTCTGGTTCGCCAGAGCCTGTCGGCACTTTCGAAGCAGCAAAAGTCCGTGATCCAGATGGCTTGCTACGAAGGTCTCTCCATGCAAGAGATTGCAGACAAGACGGGCGATTCCTTTGCGAACGTCCGCCATCATTATTACCGAGGGTTGCAGAAACTGCGCTCTTTTATATCGGGCGGAAGTGACCGGCGCTCGACCGCAGAGGGAGAAAGCTGATGCCTGGACACGATCATTACGAAGAACTTTGCGCGCTGGCGGCCGGCGGCCACTTGGACAGCACGGAATACGTTGCGTTTCAAGCTCACGTTAAGGAGTGTGGCGAGTGCCGCACGGCCTATCGCGAGATGGCTGCACTGATCACTCAGGACTTGCCGCAGGCCAACGGGGCGCTCAAACAAAAACTGGCGACCGTAATGACGAAGCCATTGCGTGATTCGCGGCAGCGCTTCCTTCGCCGCGCCCGGAGCGAAGGTGTCGTGTTCTCGCGCGAAGTCGAGGCTCCCGCCCCATCGGGCTCGTGGCACTTCCGCCCCGCCACTGTTCTGGCTGCTGCCACAGTGCTGGTTGCCGCCGCAGTCAGTCTCACGGCCTACCATTTCCGGTCAACGTCATTGTCATTGCCGGACACCGCCCGAACCCAGGATGCGTCCACCGCAGTCCAGCAGATCGCTGAGCTTACGCGGAGCAGAGACCAGCTTCAGGGGCTTTTGTCGGACCGGCAGAAGACGATCGAATCCAAGGATGGGGAAGTCAACCAGTGGCGTTCACAGGCCGCAGTGCAAGCGCGGAAGATCGACGAAATGCAGCGGGATTTGGAGCAGTCAAGACGCACGTCCGAGTCGCTGCCAGCCACCGAAGCGGCGCTGAAGGATTCTCGTTCCCGTCTGGCCGAACTCGAAGTCCAAATCCAGGCGAAGGAACGTCAACTCGCGGATGCGACGGCGGAAGCGGCAGACCTGCGCCAGCGCCAGAATGATTCGGTCGTGTCGCTGGTAGACCAGCAGACCCGCGTTAACGAACTTTCCGAGCAACTCCGCACCGAAAAAGCCACTCTCGATATGGAGCGGCAACTGCTGGCCGCCGGTCGCGACGTGCGCGAAATCATGGGTGCGCGGCAACTGCACATCGTGGACGTGCACGACAGCGACAGCAAAGGTAAAGACCGCCTGGCTTTCGGCCGGATATTCTACTCCGAAGGCAAACAACTCGTGTTCTATGCTTTTGACCTGAACGAGGCGAGGATCCAGAACGCGAAGCACACCTTCCAGGTTTGGGGACAGCAGGAAGGGAGCACTGGGCCGGCGCGCAGCCTGGGGTTCCTGATTTCCGACGACAAGACGCAGAAGCGCTGGGCGTTGAAGGTCAGCGATGCCCAGTTGCTGAAAGAGATCGATTCCGTATTCGTCACCCTTGAACCCGCGGCCGGCGGCAAGCAACCCAGCGGACAGAAGATGCTCTACGCCTACCTGGGCGACGCCAACCACCCCTAGCGAACGAAAATTTTCTTTTCACTCCCTGGAACAAAGCGAAACTGGTTGCGGCATACCAGCACATAGGGAGGATTCCATGAAGCGACCGGTGTTTGTCCTGATTCTTCTTCTCTCCGCTGTGGCAGCCTTCGCACAATCAGAAAGCGCCCGAGTTTCCGGCCGGGTGACGGACTCGACCGGCGCCGTGATCGTCGGCGCCCAGTGCACCATCACCAACATCGGGACCAACGCCTCCGCCGCCACCGCCACCAACCGTGACGGCATCTACGTTTTTTCCGACCTGCGTCCGGCCACCTACCGGCTGACCATTCAGAAGGACGGCTTTCACACCGTCGTTAAGCCCGGTCTGGAACTCCACGTACAGGATGCGATCGACGAGAATTTCACGCTGGCGGTCGGGTCCACGTCCGAAACGGTAACCGTTACAGGCGGCGCCCCCGTGTTAGACACCCAGTCGGCCGCGGTCAGCACCGTCGTGGACTCGCAGTTCGTGGAGAACATGCCGCTGAACGGGCGCAGCTTCCAGTCGCTCATCTTCGCTACTCCCGGCGTCATCATCACGACGAACACGGGGGGGGCCGCGAGCCCGGGTGAGTTCAGCGTCAACGGCCAGCGCACCGACGCCAACTACGTCACCATTGACGGCGTCAGCGCCAATTTTGCCGCCGCCACCGATTTCATGGGCAGCACGGCTGCCGGCACAACCCCGGCTCTCACCGTCGGCGGCGGCACCAACGGCCTCGTCTCGGTCGATGCCATGCAAGAGTTCCGCATCCAGACCAGCGGCTACGCACCGGAGTTCGGCCGCCAGCCGGGCGCACAGATCTCCATCACCACCAAGAGCGGCGCCAACGCCTGGCACGGCACCGCGTATGACTACCTGCGCAACGACCTCTTCGATGCCCGCAATTTCTTTGACTTCTCCCAGATTCACTACGCCCCGGACGGCACTGTCTGGTCCGCCCCCTTGCCCAAGCCTGAGCTCCGCCAGAATGACTTCGGCGGCACCTTCAGCGGACCGATCTGGAAAGACCACACCTTCTTCTTCTTCAGCTACGAAGGATTGCGGCTGCGGCAGCCAGAGGTCGCTCAAGGCTACTTCCCGATCGCATCGGAAACCGCCAACCTGACAGGCGCCTGGCTGGCAGTGTTACAAGCCAACCCCGTTGGACCGGCGAACGGAACGCTCGAGTTCGCAACTTGCGGGGCTGCAACGGGAACCCCGGGCTCCTACGGCTATGTGCCGTGCGCAACCAGTCTCGCGGCGGGCCAGTCGAATCCCAGCACCAACAACGCGTACAGCCTGCGCATTGATCACAAGATCTCCGACAAGCTGCAGCTCTTCGGCCGGTGGAATCATGCGCCCACAAATGCCACCACGCTGTCGTTCAATTCGTACGAAACCGCCGTATCGAACACGGATACCGCGACGGCCGGACTCACCTGGGCGATCTCGCCAACCATGGTGAACGACCTCCGCGGAAACTGGAGCCACCAGGGCGGGACGAACACCGATGGCGTAACCAGTGCGTTCGGCGCAACCCTGCCGACGGTGTCCCAGATCTATCCGACTGGATTCACCGCCAAGAACCAGGCGTACTACAACATTGACACTGACGACTACTCGGAGGGTTGGGGACTCCGTTACGGAACCAACGACCTGGAAACCAGCCAGCGGCAGTGGAACTTCATTGATACGCTTGCCAAGGCTACCGGAAAACACCAACTTAAGTTCGGGGTGGACTGGCGGCGCATCGTGTCGATCCACTACGGACTTGCCGGCGACGGCGATTTCGGTGACTGGGCCAATGGGGTCGGCAATACCGCCAACACGGTGCTGAGCCATCAGAACTTCCCCATCACCGCCCACATGGACAGCACGTCATTGTTCGCTCAGGACACCTGGAAGGCGACGCGGCGCCTCACCCTAACTTACGGCCTGCGCTGGGACCTGAACCACACGCCGGTGTCCGATTCGAAGGGCGAGCCGCTCTACAACATTCCCTCCCTCTTCACCAACCCCACTAACCCGCTTCCGCTCACCCTAACGCCGGGTAATCTCTGGGCCACGCGGTGGAGCAACATTGCGCCGCGTGTCGGCGCAGCCTTCCAGGTCACACCCAAGACGGTTCTGCGCGCCGGTTTTGGCCAGTTCTACGACCTTGGCTATGGCGGCGGCCTGGGCGACGCGCTGGGCGGCGAATTCCCGTATTCGACAACAGGATGGAACTTCGGCTCCATCTCCCTCGACCCAAACAACCCCCAACTGCAGATGCCGCCGTTCACCACCACCCTCAACCACAGGCATTCTGTACGCAGATGCCTTCGACCCGCATCTGAAGACGCCGTACACGCTGCAATGGAACGTCGCGTTAGAGCGCGAGCTGGGATCCAAGCAGACGATCACTGCAACTTACGCGGGGGCTCATGCCTATCACCTCCTTCAGAGCGGCCGCGTCACGCCAATCGGCTCCACTTTCGACGTATCGAATGGAGGCGAAGGCGGTTACGTCCTGGCCACGCGGAACGGTGCCCGCTCGCAGTACAACTCGCTGCAGTTGCAGTACATGCGGCGGATGTCGCATGGCCTGCAGGCGATGGTGAACTACACCTTCAGCAAGGCCATGGATATGGCCTCCTCTTCCACCTACGGCTGGAGTGCCACATCGGTCACCGCCCTCCCCAATATGCCGATGACGCCTTCCGACTTCGACCGGAGGCACAACTTTGCCGCCATGGTCTCCTATGAGACGCCCAAGGCCGCGTGGGGCGGCGCTGCAGGACACCACGTGCTGAACGGCTGGGCACTGGACGGCGTGTGGAAAGTGCAGTCCGGACCGCCGCTTACGGTCGAGACCTTCTACGACACGCCGTGGTTCTACGGCTATGCGATCGCAGAGCCGGTTCCGGGCACGAACCCCTGGTTCGCGAACCCCATACAGCCCGCCGGCAAGCAGTTAAATCCATGGGGATTTGAGGCGCCGACCGACCCCTCAACCACGTTCCAGTATCGAAACAGCCTTTACAGCCCTTACGGAATTGACCAGGTTGACTTTGCACTGCGCCGTCGTTTCAGCATCACCGAACGGTTCAAACTGGACTTCCGCGCCGAGCTCTTCAACATCTTCAACCACCCGATGTTCTATATGGATACGAACGACACGTTCTGGTTCGGGCCATACTCCGGCCCGCAGACCGCGGCAAATGCCTGGGATACAGAGTTTGGCGGTGTGCTCTACTGGAAGCAAACCATAAACCAGGTCGCTTACAACTGGAGCGGCTTGGGAACCAAGGGCGGACAGAATCCACTCTACGCGCCCGGCAGCAACCGTTCAGCGCAGTTCACTTTGAAACTCTCCTTCTAACTACCTGACGGGTTGTCGGGTAAGCCCGCTGGGAGCCGTAAGGCTCCCAGCGGTTATGAAAGAGAACCGTGGTTGTAAGACGACGTGAGTACGAAGAAGAAGCCATCATGATCAACTGCAAACCTCATCTGGCCTGTCTCGCCTTGTGCGTTTTTCTCGCCATTCCAGCGCTGGCCAAAGACCAGAAGCTGACGGCAGATGAACTCGTCGCTCAGCACCTGCAATCCATCGGCACGCCCGAAGCTCGCGCCGCGGCCAAGTCGCGGGTTGCTGAAGGCAAAATCACATTCAGGGACCGCTTGGGGAGTTCGAACCAGTTGGCGGGGAGCGCGCTGTTCATGTCACAAGGCACGAAGTTCAAATGTGCATTCAATCTCGGGGCGCCAAACTATCCAGGCGAGCAGATCGTCTTCGACGGCCACAAATACGAAGTCGCCTTCATCACCGCGAACACGCGCTCGGGGCTGGGTGGTCTCCTCTTCGGGCAACCCGATATCCTTCGCGAGGGACTGTTCGGTGGGACCATCTCCACGGCGTGGCCCTTGCTCGACCTGAAGGCCCGGCAGGCGAAAGCCAAGTATGAAGGCGTAAAGAAAATTGACGGCCGCGAGCTGCACGACTTGACGTACGTGCCCAATAAATCGAGCAGCGGCAGCGACTTAACCATCCATCTCTATTTCGAGCCGGACACCTTCCGCCACGTGATGACCGTGTATCGCATGCGTACACGCATCGTTCCCGGCGCCAGCTGGGAGGCCACGGACGAGACGATAGAGACGGTCGAGGAACGGTTCAGCGACTTCCGCACGGTAGACGGTATCACCCTGCCCGGCACATGGGAGATCCGGTACCACAGAGAGCCGGGCGAAACCTCCGAGTTGCAGTGGCAGGTGGTATTCGATCGTTTCACACATAACGCTCTAAAGTGAACCAGCATCACGGCGAAGATGGCGTGAGCCCCGAGCTCACGCCCCAGTTGTTCTCTAAGACTATGAAGACGAAATTTGGTTGGATTGCCCTGGCGCTGCTGGTGACGGTGAGCGCGTTGTGCCTGGCACACCAGACCGCGAAATCGGCGCCGAGCAGCGCGAAAGCCGCACCGGCTTCGCCGTCGCTGCTGGAAAAAGCGGAGCAGGCCCGCAAGACGGGCGACCTGCCCACCGCCATCCGGCTGTACGAACGGGCCATTGTGGCCGCACCGGACAATGAGAAAGCTCATAACGGACTTCGCCAAAGTGTCTTCTTCAGCGAGAAAAACCGTGTGAAGGCCGAGGCGCAGGCAGCGAGCAGCGAAAAGGCGCTCGATGAACTAGGGTTAATGAAGAAGTCAAACGAGGCGGCGAACGTACGCCTCACCGCCTTCTACCGGACACAGATGGCGGCACACCCGAGGGTGACGGCTTACCGCTTTTACCTTACGCTGGAGCACGCCAAGGAAGGGGAGATGAAGTCCGAGCTGGAGAAGATCGCCGCCGCCGATCCGACGTTCGCTCCAGCTCTGTCCTACCTCGCGCCGTACGCCGCGGCGGCCGGAGACGTGGAGAAAGAGCGTGAACTCTACCGCAGGGCTGCTGAGTCTCAGCCCGACAGTGACGGGTATGCCTACCGCTATCTCGCCACCTTCGAGTTCGGCGACCAGAAAGAGTATCGTCGCCGGGTTGAGGAGTACCTGGCCCGCTATCCCCAAAGCATATTCGCCACCAGCGCGCTGTCGGATGCCGCGGCCAACGCAGAGACTCCTGAAGATCGTCTTGCCTTCCTCGAGCGCGCAGGCAATCTCCCCGGAACATTCTATTCGCCTAATCTGCTCGCGCTCTACGCGCGAACCGATGTTCACAAAGCCGCCGAGGTCGCGCGGGAGAAGTTGAAGGGCGCCCAAGCGAGCAAGGACGAGCTGAGCAAGATGTGGGTGCCGGAATTGATCAAGATCGCAGACTACTACGGGAGCATTGCACGCGCCCACAACCTCTTGGTAGCTGGTCAGCTCGTCGAAGCCCAGGAGGTAATCGAGAAGGCAATTCCTCCAGAAAGTCGTAATCCGAACACCTTCCCCAAAACGAACCTCCTGACGGAAGTGCTGCTCGCGGAAGGCAAGGCGCCGAAAGCGTATAAGTATTTGCTCGATGACCGGCAGACCATTGCCGATTCCGACCTGACGGCCCTCGCCGTCAAGATTGGCGCACAGCTCGGCCAGGCCGAGGCGCAAGTGCTGGACGAGATTGTCGCTGCTGACATTGCGAGAGCCAGGCAGCCGGACGACTTCGAGCTGGAAAAGATTGCAGGAGACGGCAAGGTCAAGCTCTCGGATTACCGGGGCAAGTATGTTGTGGTCACGTTCTGGCATCCGACATGAAGCGGTTGCCTTGAGGAGTTTCCTCATACGCAGAGCTTGTTGAACGACTTCGGTTCTTCGCAACTGGTTGCGCTGCTCATCAACAACTATGACGAAGAGCGGAAAGAAGCTATGGATTTTGCCAGGCGGATGCCATACACGTTCGTCCACCTGCAGGCGGATTCCGAGTTCCAGGCAAATTTCGAGAAGTCAGCCGGCGCCGAAGCGTTGGAGACGGTCTTGCTCGACCGTCAGGGGCGCGTGGTTTATACGGTATTTCCCTCTTCTACAGAAGCAGTGCAGCGGACTGCTCGCGTGCTCAAGGCGCTGCTGGCGCATGAGGCTAGAAAGCAGTCACCGGATGTGCATCCTGCGCAATAGTGCGGCAAGCAATCCGTGCAGGGCCAGGAACCTGCCGAAAATAATTCGCCCGCATTGGCACAAACCGCCGTTTTCGCTGGTATACAGAGTCAAAGGCACCAGTGCGCCCGGAGGGGAAGTGTGTTCGAGCCGGTGGATGTCTTGTGAGGCGCGATGAAGACGAAACTTAATTGGATTGCCCTGGCGCTGCTGGTGACGACGAGCGCTTTGTGCCCGGCACAGCAGCCCGCGAAATCGGCGGCGAGCAGCGCGAAAGCCGCAGCGGCTTTGCCGTCGCTGCTGGAAAAAGCGGAGCAGGCTCGCAAGACCGGCGACGTGCCCACGGCCCTCAAGCTTTACGAGAAGGCCATAGTGATCGCGCCGGAGAATGAGGACGCTCATTCGGGGCTCTCCTATTCAGTCTATTTGATCGAGCGGAACCGTCTGAAGGCCGAAACCCAGGCTGCGAACGGCGGAAAGGTTCCCGACGAGTTCGAGTTGAACAAGAAGGCAGACGCGGCCTCATCCGCCAAACGTGCAGAAATCTATCGGCCTCTCGTGGCGTCCCACCCGGAGGTGATGGCGTACCGCCTACAGCTTGCCTACGCAGAGCACGGCAAAGACGGAACGCTTAAGTCTGAGCTGGAAAAGATTGTCGCCGCCGACCCGAAGTATGCTCCGGCACTGGCGTCGTTAGCCGGAATGGCCGGCGCGACCGGAGAGAATGAGAAACAGCGCGAATATCTCCGCAGGGCTTTAGATTTCGCGCCCGACAACGAGCTGTATGCCTACGAATATCTTTCGACCTTCAAGAACAGCGACCAGAAAGAGTACCTTCGCCTGATCGAGGAATTCCTAACCCGGCATCCCAAGGGTGAATTTGCTGCCAACGTCCTCGAGGACGCCGCGGAAAACGCGGAGACGGACGCCGATCGGCAGGTCTGGCTAGAGCGCGCCGCCGACCGTCCGGGAACCTATTACGTGGATGACCTGCTCGCGCTCTATGCGCGCACGGATGTTCGCAGAGCGGCAGAATTGGCGCAGAAGAAATTAGCTGAAGCCCGAAAAGACCCCAAGGCGAAGCGTGATGCTGAGGAAGTGAAGAAGTCGGTGGATTATTACATCGCTCTGGCGCACGCCCGGGATCTGCTGAAGGCCGGTCAACTCGACGAAGCCAAGGCAACCCTCGACAAGGCGACTCCGCCCAATGCCGAGTTCCATCCGGACGAATTCCCGAAGACCAGGCTCATAGCCGAAGTGTTGACCGCGCAGGGCAAGCCGCAGGACGGCTACAAGTATCTGCTCGGCGACCGCCAGATGATTGCCGACGCGGACCTCGAAGCCGCAGCCGTCAAGCTTGGTGCACAGCTTGGCAAGACCGAGGCGCAGGTGCAGGAGGAGATCGTTTCTGCCGACCTCGCCCGCGCCAAGCAGCCGGACGATTTTGAATTGGAAAACCTCAAAGGCGACGCCAAGGTTAAGCTATCGAGCCTGCGCGGCAGGTACGTTTTAGTGAATGCCTGGCATCCGACATGACATTACTGCCTTGGGGAGTTTCCCCATATACAGAGTCTGCTAAACACTTTTAGCGCTTCGGGTCTGGTTGCGCTGGTTCTCAACAACGATCCGGACGAGCGCAAGGAGGCGGTCGAGTTCATGGGACGGATGCCGTATACCTTTGTGAACGTCCAGGCGGACGTTAAGTTCGAAATGAGTTTTCAGAAGTCGTGCGACGTGGCATCGCTGGATACGATCTTGCTCGATCGGGACGGCCGCGTGATCTACGGCAAATATCCCAACTCGATTGCGGCATCTCAGCGGTTCAGTCATGCGCTGAAGATGATGCTCGCACACGAAGCCGCGCAATCACCGACTCCCCGCCGGGGCCAGTAGCGCGGGTGTGTACACAAGAAGATTTGTTTAGATCCTGATTTCTCGAGGGCAAAATGAAGAAGAGACTCTGTGTACTGCCTGTGCTACTGGCAGCGGCAATCGTCGCCAATTGCCAGGAGAATCCAGTCGCGTGGTCCGCATCTTGCCCGGTCGGCGTCGTCCACCCAGGACAGAAGTTCTCGGCGAAGGTCTCAGCCCGCATCACTTCGGGATGGCACATCTACTCCATCACCCAGGCTCCGGGCGGACCGACTCCAACGGAGATCAGTCTGGCGGCCAAGCAACCGTTCACCCTGGTCGGTTTCGTTATCGGGCCGCTTCCGCATAGCAGCTACGATGAGAACTTCCAACTAGAGACGGACACCTACGAGCGAACCGCAGCCTTCAAGGTGCCGATTGTTGTAGCAGCCAAAACTCCATCCGGCGCCCACGCAGTTGCAATCGACGTGAGGTTTCAGGCCTGCAATGACCGAAACTGCCTGCCCGCAAAAACCGTACATCTGAGCGCACCGGTCAGGATCATCGCGGCCGGAACTGTCTCGCGGAATCCAACAGGCACCCAGAAGCAATGAGGAAACACGTTTCGCGCAGCGGCTCATCGCAAATAATTTCTTCCTGATTGGGACTTTTCCGCGACATTCGGTGCATACCTCATTGAGGAAAAGAGGAAAACTGTGTCTGGGCAAAGTTCGCGCCTCTATCCTGCAAAAGGAGGGTACAGAGAAACGGAGACCTTGCATCCGCAGGCATCCATAGAGCGCTCCGAGGCACGCGGGCTGGTGTTCAACATCATGCGCTACTCCACGCATGACGGCCCCGGTCTCCGTACTGCCGTTTTCCTGAAGGGGTGCCCCCTCCGCTGCGTCTGGTGTCACAATCCCGAAAGCCAACTGCCCCGGCCGGAGATCATGTACTCATCGGCTCGTTGCATCCGCTGCGGCGATTGTGTTGCACGCTGCCTGCACGGTGCGCTTTCCTGGGAGGATGGCCCCTTGCGCGATGCAGGCAGGTGCGCTTACTGCGGGGAATGTGTCGAGGTGTGTCCCGCCAACGCGCCGCACTTGGCCGGGCGAGTGATGACCGTCGCTGAAGTGGTCCACGAGGTCGAAAAAGACCGCATTTTTTTCGAAGAATCCGCCGGCGGGGTCACGTTTTCAGGTGGTGAGCCATTCTGTCAGCCGGAGTTCCTGGAACAGGCGCTCGACATCCTTGGGGCACACGGCATCCATCGCGCAGTCAACACGTGCGGATTTGTCGCTCAGGAAGTTCTGCTCCGTCTCGGCTCCAAGGTCGATCTGTTTCTCTACGATCTGAAGGCCCTCGACGACGCGCGGCACGCGGAAATCACCGGGGTGAGCAACCGACAGATTCTTGAGAACCTCACGGCGCTGGCCGCGCGGCATGCCAACGTTGTCGTTCGAATTCCCGTACTGCCTGGGCTGAATGATAATGCTGTAAATATCGACGACACAATCCGGTATCTTTCGAAGCTCGGCCTGACCAGGGTTGATCTCCTCCCCTATCACGAGATCGGCATGGACAAGTACCCGCGGCTGGGAGTCAGGCGGCCGATGGAAGGCCTGCAAGCGCCGAGTGCGGAACAGGTGCAACACATCGCCGATAGATTCAAGTGTGAAGGTTTTTCGGTTTGCATCGGAGGTTGAACTATGAATGAACGAGTCGCCCGTTTGCGGCAACAGAGCCTGAATGAGCACCCCTGGCTTTCGATGGAGCGCGCTTCGCTCCTCACCGAGTTTTATAAGCAGACGACGGAAACCTCCGTGCCTGTTCGCCGAGCTCTCGCTCTCCAGTACGTCATGGACCACAAGACCATTCACATTGGCGCTGGCGAACTCATCGTGGGCGAACGAGGTCCGAGCCCAAAGGGAACGCCGACGTTTCCGGAGTTGTGCTGCCACACGATGGAAGATCTGGAGATCCTGAACTCGCGCGAGAAGATTTCATACATCGTGACCGATGAAGCCCGCCGTATTCACCTGGAGCAGGTAATGCCTTACTGGCCGGGGCGCTCGATGCGCGATCTGATCTTTCAGGAGATGTCACAGGAGTGGAAGGATGCATACGAAGCGGGCATCTTTACGGAATTCATGGAGCAACGCGCTCCGGGACACACCGTTCTCGGCGACGTTGTCTATCGCAAGGGGCTGCTCGATCTGAAGGCCGAGGCACAGGAGAGTCTCGGCCGCCTTGATTACTTCAACGACCCTGAGGCCTACGAGAAGGAACAGGAGCTCAAGGCGATGGCAATTGCCGCCGAAGCCGTCATCCGCTTTGCCGAGCGCCACGCCGAAGAAGCCGAACATTTAATCGCAACCGAGCACGATTCGGTCCGCAAAATGGAGTTGGAGAAGATCGCTGCGATCTGCCGGTGGGTTCCTGCTCACGCGCCAAGAAACTTCTGGGAAGCTCTCCAGATGTATTGGTTTGTCCACCTGGGAGTTGTGACGGAACTCAACACCTGGGACTCGTTTAATCCCGGCCGGCTGGACCAGCACCTTTTTCCGTTCTACGAGGCAGGACTCGCGGAGGGTTCGCTAACGCGGGACCAGGCACGCGAGCTCTTACAGTGCTTCTGGGTGAAATTCAACAACCAGCCAGCCCCGCCCAAAGTGGGGGTGACGGCCGCCGAGAGTGGGACCTATACGGATTTTGCCAACATCAACACCGGCGGGCTGAAAACGGATGGCTCGGATGGAGTGAATGAGGTTACTTACCTCATCCTCGAAGTGATCGACGAGATGAGGCTGTTGCAGCCCTCTTCGAACCTGCAACTCAGCAAAAAAAGCCCCGAGCGCTTTCTCCATCGCGGGCTGGAGATTGTGCGCAAAGGCTGGGGGCAACCATCCATCTTCAATGCTGACGTTGTGGTTGAGGAGATGCTGCGGCAAGGCAAGAGCATCGAAGATGCGCGCTGCGGCGGAACTTCAGGATGCGTAGAGACAGGGGCCTTCGGCAAGGAGGCCTATATCCTCACCGGGTATTTCAATCTCCCGAAGGTGCTTGAGGTTACGCTGAACAGTGGATGGGACCCGCGTACCAGAAAGAGGATCGGGGTCGCGACAGGAGATCCGCGAAGTTTTGCGAACTATGAGGATCTGTTCGACGCCTTCCGCAAGCAGTTGCACTATTTCGTGGATATCAAGGCGCGAGGCAACAACGTCATCGAGCGCATCTATGCCGACTATATGCCAGCCCCGTTTCTGTCATTGCTGATCGATGATTGCATTACGAAGGGCAAGGATTACAACGACGGTGGACCTCGCTACAACACGACTTACATCATGGGGGTAGGACCAGGCACGTGCACCGATTGCCTTTCCGCTGTCAGGTTCCACGTCTTCGACGAGAAGACGGTCACCATGAATGAGCTCTTGGCGACGCTTTCCGTGGACTTTGAGGGGCAAGAAAAGCTTCGTCTGCGACTGTGGAACAAGACTCCAAAATACGGGAACGATGATGAGTACGCCGACGCCATCCTCAGGTCTGTCTTCGACGCGTTCTTCGACGAGATTAACGGCCGCCCAAACACGAAGGGCGGATGCTACCGTGTGAACTACCTCTCGACGACGTGCCACGTGTACTTTGGTTCCGTCACCGGAGCGACGCCCGACGGCAGACACGCTTGGCTGCCGGTCTCTGACGGAATTTCGCCGTCGCAGGGAGCGGACCAACTCGGCCCGACAGCGGTTATCCGCTCAGCCTCCAGAATGGATCATGCGCGTACTGGCGGGACGCTGCTGAACCAGAAGTTCACCCCTCAACTCGTGGAAGGCGAGGACGGAATCGGGAACCTGGCGCATCTGGTCCGCTCTTATTTCAAGATGGATGGACATCACATCCAGTTCAACATCGTCTCCGTGGACAAGCTGCGCGCGGCACAGGCCAACCCGGAACAGTACCGCGACCTGATTGTCCGCGTGGCCGGATACAGCGACTACTTCTGCGACCTGACCAAGGCGCTTCAGGACGAGATTATCGCGCGCACGGAGCAGAAGGCATTTGCTGCTGAGACCGGTTTAGTGACGCGCTGAGAACTTGAAACAGCCCGCTGGGACCGCAAGGTTCCCAGCGGTTATCACCATGAGAACTGGAGAAATTATGCACCTAAGAAGTCTGCTGCACCTGCTCTTCCTGCCGTCCGCGATCATCACTCTGATGCTGACGCCCCTCGCCCTTTCTGGTCAGACTGGCCCCGCCCAGACAGGCGTGGCCAGCGCTCATCCCGAGGAGTTCTTGAGAGCGGCGTACTACCGGTCTGACGAGGAGACGATGGCGCGCGACGGCCGGGCGCTAGCGTCAGCAAAGGGCGCCAGCCCCGAGACACGCGCGTGGTACGCGATCACACGGTTCAATGGCATACTGGTGCCGCAGGGCCTTGCGATATTGGACACGATGAGGGCGGACGCCCCGGACGATCCGTGGACGCTGGTGATTCGCAGTTATGCAACCGGCGACCTCGACCAGTCCATCGCGTTCTGCGAGAAGGCTTGGGCAAAGGACCCGCGCGAGGACCTTGTCGCGCTATGTACCTTCGGGATTGCTCGGCAGATGAGAGACGAAGCGGGCGCCAAGCGCCTGCGGGCCTTCTTCGAGCAGAACAAGAGCAAGTATGAAGCATCCGCCAGAACGCTTACCGCCGAGGCGGAGGCCATTCAGCTCGGCGGGTGGTGGGGCTACGACAACAAGGCCATGGACGATTCCGCCGCTGTCTTCGATCGGGCTTTGGCCATAGACCCACACAACTTCCGCGCTTTGATGGGGAAGAGCGGATGCCTGGGAATCAAGCACCAGGATAAGGAAATCCTGGCGATGCTGGAGGCGTCTCCCTGGGCGAAAGAATCGCAAGACTGGCACAGCACGTTTTACCGCGTTCTGGAGAAGTTGGATGAGCTGAAGAAACCGGAGCGCGTGAAACAGGTCGAGGCCGATGGTCGCGAACTGATTGAGCGGGGCGAGCCGGACCAAGGCGTTCTCGGCGGCCTGGTGTACGACCTCTATAAAGGGTCTGTTCCCAAGGCGGCCGCGGAGATAGTTGACCTTGTCCTGAAGAAGTATCCGGACACCCCCGCGGCCGAGGTTGCTTTGATGGAGAAGGCCACGGAAAAGTTCGGCGCGGACAGTGGTGGCGAGAAGGCCTCGCCCGAGGTTCGCAGTGAGGTGGTGAAGAACGTCCTTGCATTCCTCAACCGGCCTGGTCCCAGAGACTTCGGCGCTGAGTACCAGGCGGCGGGTACGTTGTCACAGATTTTCGAGAATGAGCGTCCCACGGCGGACCAGCTTCTCTCGGCGGTCAAGGCGCTTGGATATCTGCGGGGTACTGGGTTCGCAATGGATCTTGCTCTCCGGAATGAGCAGATGTTCCAACTGGGTCAGGTGGCCGAGCAGCGAATCAGCGAAATGGTGCAACTTTCCGGTACTCGCGGCACCACCTGGCACTACGAGATAGCGGACAGCGACGTTCGGAACTATTGGTCTACGCTGGGACAGTGGTACTCCGTGCTCGGCTACACCGATCTCAAACAGGGCAAGTTGAAGCAGGCGGAAGAAAACCTTGTCACCGCGGAAGTGCTACTCGATCGGCCTGCCTCGACGAAGAGCCCGGAGACATATCTCAGCTGGAGCCCTGAAACTCTGACATTTCTGGGCGCGCTCTACACCGAGAAGGGCGACTACACCAAGGCCGAAGAATATCTGGGCCGCTCCATCTCCGCCAACTACGACAGCCCGGAGGAGCATCCGGCGATTGCGGCATACAAGGAACTCTACATGCGGGAGCACGGCAACTCCGAGGGACTTGAGCAGTACATGGCCAAGACCTATGAAACCGACCGTACGCGGCGGAAGAGCCAGATACTGAAAACGCGCCTGCCCGAGCCGAAGGCCGTGGAACCTTTCAAGCTTGCCATGCTCGGCAGCAAGAAAATAGTCTCGCTGGAGGATCTGAAGGGTAAATTTGCCGTCATCAATTTCTGGGGCACCTGGTGCGGACCCTGCAAGGGCGAAATGCCTGAACTGCAGAAGTTCTATGAGAAGTACAAGGATAACCCCAACGTTGTAGTGCTTACGATTGACAGCGGCGACACGGCGGATGTGGTCAGCAAGTTCATTGCGGACAAGAAGTACACGATGCCCGTGCTGTTTGACACCGACTACACCGTCAAGGGCGGCGTATCAGGATTTCCGACGACTTGGTTTCTCGGGCCGGATGGGAAGAGGATTTTCGAGAAGACAGGCAGTAGCCGGCACCTGCTGGAAGAGTTCACTTGGCGGGTGGAGGGCATGACGGAGATGGCAGCGGCTAAGCCGGGTGAGGCAAAGACTCAGTAGTATGGATTGGGGAGCCGCACGTTGCTGTAGCAGCGGCTCCCCGCAAATATTTCCTTCCCGAGTGGGACTTTTTCGCGACATTCGGTGCATACCCCAATGAGGAGAGTTGTGTCTCGCCATAGTTCCATGTCTCTCTATCCCGTAAAAGGCCGGTACCGGATGAAGAAGAGCTGTTTCATTGTGGTAGCGCTGCTGCTGGCAGTGGTGGGTGCAAGCGCGCAAGATAGAGTCGAATGGTCGGCGAAGGGACCAGAGAAGACGCTGAAACCCGGCGAGAAGTTTGCGGTTACGCTGACCGCGATGATCAGCGAAGGGTGGCACGTGTATTCGTTCACCCAGCCACCCGGCGGACCGAACACGTCGGAGGCGACGTTGCCGTCCAAGCAGCCGTTCAAGAAATCTGGTTCCATCGGTGGCCCTCTTCCCGCACAAAGCGTACGACCCGAACTTCGAGATGGAAACAGAGAGCTACGAGGGCACCGTTGATTTCAGCCTGCCACTCGTGGTGGAAGCGAATGCACCGTCCGGCACCAAGAACATTGCCATCGACGTTCGCTTCCAAGTCTGCAATGAAACCACCTGCCTGCCGCCGAAGACGGTGCATCTTAGTGCGCCGGTGAAGATTGTGGCGGGAGTGAAGGCTGCGGTCCCGACCGGGACGAGCGTTGCACCTCCGGCACCTTCAGTTGCGCCACAGAGTACAGCGAGCTTGGCATCGACTGTCGCGCCGGAAACGCCCGTGGCGAGTGCGGCGGTTGTGCCTGCTAAGAGAGCGGAGCCGTCCACCGCACTGCACTCGCAGTCACTGGGATCGTTCATCTGGCTGGCCGCCGTAATGGGAGCTCTGTCACTGCTGACGCCATGTGTGTTTCCGATGATCCCGATCACGGTTTCTTATTTCACCAACCACGCCAGCGGCAACCGCAAAAGCGCCATCTTCACGGCAATCATCTTCGCGGTCGGAATCGTTCTTACGTTCACGGCGTTGGGCATGTTGCTGGCAGTGATCTTTGGTGCAGGCGGCGTAAACCAGTTGGCGGCGAATCCGTGGGTCAATCTGCTGATTACAGCGATTTTCCTCGGTTTTGCCTTCTCGTTGTTCGGGGCGTACTTCATCCAGATTCCCCCCAGCTTGATGGACAAACTGAATTCCGTCACGCGCAGTAAAGAGGGGAACCAGGTCATCGGCGCGCTGCTGATGGGCTTCACGTTCACGCTGACGTCGTTCACGTGCACGGCCCCATTTGTCGGCACCTTGCTGGTGATGACAGCGCAAGGAAACTGGCGCTGGCCACTGGCCGGGATGTTAGCGTTCTCAACGGTCTTCGCAATTCCATTTTTTCTGCTGGCGATAGCCCCGCAAATGATGTCGCAGCTGCCCAAAGCTGGCGGCTGGATGAATTCGGTGAAAGTCGTGATGGGATTCCTGGAGATTGCGGCGGCGATGAAATTCTTGTCAAACGCCGATCTCGTCTGGCACTGGGGCATCTTTACCCGCCAGGTAGTGCTGGCGGTGTGGGTCGGGATCGGCGTGCTCACGGTGCTGTATGTATTGGGATACTTCCGAATGGAGCACGATTCAGCGATTGAGTCGATAGGCGCGGCTCGCCTCACCGTTGCCATTGTGTTTCTGGCGGGTACCGTCTGGTTGGTTCCCGGTTTGTTTGGAAGGCAACTCGGCGAATTGGAATCATTTCTTCCCCCTGAACTGGGCGCTTCGGCGAGCCCATCCGGCGCCGGTTCGTCCTCGTCCGCGAACCTGCAACACGAAGCTGGCTGGATTTTGAACGACTACGACGGAGCGATCCAGCAAGCGAAGCAAGAGAACAAGCTGGTGTTCGTCGATTTCACCGGCTACACGTGCACGAACTGTCGCTGGATGGAAGCAAACATGTTTCCGCGGCCAGAAGTGGCGAAAGAGATGAACAAGTACGTCCGCGTGCGGCTATACACCGACGGAGCCGGCGCACTGTTTGAGCATCACCAGAAAATGCAACAAGAGAAGTTTGGCACGGTGGCGCTGCCCTACTACGCGATCCTGCGAACCGATGGGTCGCCGGTCGCCACGTTTCCCGGACTGACGCGGAATACCGCCGAATTCCTCACATTCCTGCAAAGCGATTCACGGCAGTGAGACCGGAACTTGTTCCAGAGCCGGACCGCAACGTTCGAAAGATTAACAATACTGAAAAGAACAGTTTCTGATGGAGACCAAATGAGAGCCAATAAGTTTTCTATCCTCCTGATCGCACTCGTCCTGTCGATCGGCGCCGTCGGGTTTCTCCCGGCCCAGACCAATGCTCAGCCCAAGCTGCCGGCTGGTGTGCAGCAGATAACCTCAGTCGAAGGTATCACCGAGTACAGCCTTCCGAATGGTTTACACGTTCTCCTCTTTCCCGACCAATCGAAGCAGACCACAACGGTGAACATTACCTACTTGGTAGGCTCGCGGAACGAAAGTTACGGCGAATCAGGAATGGCCCACCTTCTGGAGCACATGTCATTCAAAGGAACACCGTCGCACAGGGATATCCCAAAGCTCCTGAATGAGCGTGGTGCGCAGTTCAATGCCACCACCAGCTATGACCGGACGAATTACTTCGAGACGCTGCCCGCAAGCGATGAAAACCTGAAATGGATGCTCGAATTCGAAGCTGACCGCATGCTGAATTCCTTCATCGCGAAGAAGGACCTCGACAGCGAGATGACGGTCGTGCGGAACGAATTTGAAAAAGGTGAAAACGATCCGGGTAGCATCTTGTATGAGCGGATGATGTCGACGGCGTACCTGGCCCATGCCTACCACCGGAGCGTGATTGGTTTCCGATCGGACATTGAGGGCGTTCCCATCGAGCGCCTTCAAGCTTTTTACAAGAACTACTACCAGCCGGATAATGCGGTGCTGACCGTTGCCGGAAAGTTCGATGAATCCAAAGCACTCGATTGGATAGTTCAAACGTTCGGCAAGGCCCCGAGACCGGACCGGCCACTGATCAAGCTCTACACGCTCGAACCGGTGCAGGATGGTGAACGGTCGGTAGCCTTGCGCCGTGTCGGAGATACGCAGATAGTCGGCGCGATGTATCACGTGCCGGACGGCGCGCATCCAGATTTTGCCGCCATCAACATCCTTGCGAATATCCTCGGTAATGCGCCGTCCGGGCGGCTTTATAAGGCGCTGGTAGAGACCAAGAAGGCCGCCAATGTCCAAGCCAGTGCCATGCAGGCCTACGATCCTGGCGTGCTGATGGCTTTTGCCGAAGTGCCAAGCACCGGCAACCTGACGGAAGCCCGCGATGCCCTGGTGCAAACGATCGAGGAGTTTACTAAGACTCCGCCAACCCAGGAAGAAGTTGGCCGGGCGCGCACAGCATTGCTGAAGGATAAAGAGCTAACGCTCAGCAATTCTGGCCGGTTTGGTTTTGAACTCAGCGAGTGGATCGCCACAGGCGACTGGCGCCTCTTCTTCCTGGATCGTGATCGTCTTCGCAGTGTGACTCCGGAAGATGTTCAACGTGTGGCTGCAAAATACCTCCTTGCCTCGAATCGGACATTGGGCATGTTCTTCCCGACTGCTAGCCCCGTTCGTGCTGAAATTCCCGCCAAGATGGACACGGCTGCGATGCTGAAGAACTACAAAGGCGAAGCCGCCGTCGCGACTGGTGAAGCGTTTGATCCCAGTCCCGGAAACATCGAGGCACGTACGAAGCGCTCAACGGCGCCAAGCGGGCTCAAGCTTGCGTTGCTGCCAAAGAAGACCAGAGGCAATTTGGTGGTTGGGACACTCGTGCTCCGTTACGGCGCCGAAGATACTCTGAAGAATCTTTCAACCGTCAACGAGTTAACGGCTTCAATGCTGAACCGTGGAACAGCGAAGCACACGCGCCAACAGTTGAGTGACGAGTTGGACCGACTGAAGGCGCAGGTCGAATTCAGGCCAGGGGTCGGGCAAGTGAGTGTTTCGCTGGAGACGGTGCGCGACAACCTGCCAGCCGTGATCAGTCTGGTTGCGGAAATGCTGAAGGAGCCAAACTTCCCCGCCAACGAATTTGAAACCCTGAAGCAGGAAAACTTGACGGAATTGGAAGGGGCGCTGAAGGATCCGCAGGCACTTGCGCAAACGGAATTCGGACGGCGTGAGAATCCATATCCGGTTGGACATCCTCGTTACGTAGCAACGCTGGACGAGCAGATCGCCGAAATCAAAGCCAGCACGCTGGATGCGATCAGAACATTCCATGCCGATTTTTATGGTGCGCAGTCAGCTGAGTTGTCGGTGGTCGGTGATTTCGACGAGCAAGCGATCACGAAACAAGCGAATGATCTTTTTGGCTCCTGGAAGAGCAGAAAGCCATTCGCCCGAGTGCCGCAGCAGTACTTTGAGGTTGCCGGGGATAGAAAGGTAATGGAGATTCCCGACAAAGCAAATGCCATCTACTTGCTTGGTATGAACCTGAATCTCCGTGACGACGACCCCGATTATCCGGCGCTTCTTATGGCGAACTATATGCTGGGTGGAGGGAGCCTCAAGTCCAGATTGGCGGACCGTATCCGTCAGAAGGACGGCCTGAGCTACGGTGTTGGGTCACAGTTCGAGGCGAGCGTGCTCGACAAATCTGGAAGCTTCACAGGCTATGCCATTTTCGCTCCCCAAAACCTCGGGCGACTGGAAGCGGATTTCAAGGAAGAGCTAGAGAAGGCGAGTAACGACGGCTTTACCGAAGACGAGTTGAAGGCTGCCAAGTCTGGTTGGTTACAGGGAAGGAAGGTGAGCCGTGGTCGCGACGGCCAGATTGCAAGGACTTTGGCCAATTACCTGTTCTACAACCGGACATTCAACTGGGATACCGAACTGGAGAAGAAGGTTGAAGACGGTTACTGCGGTTCAGGCGGCAGCAGCTCTGCGGAAGTACATCGATCCGGCAAAACTGACGGTCGTGACTGCGGGAAGCTTTACGACCGCAGCGGTGGCGAAATAGCGAAAATGGAGCATTTTTATCAGCCCTCGTATAGATCATGTGCGAGGGCCGCTTTTTATTCGGAGAAGAAAGAGGTGAGGGAAGTGCTTGCGGAAGTGGAGCAAAAGATCAGCGCTCTAAGCAAGATCATCGGTAACACACCTCTGCTGGGCATTCACTTCGAGCACCAAGGCCGGCGGCAAGTAATCTACGCGAAGTCCGAGCAGGTCAACATGACCGGCAGCATCAAGGATCGGATGGCGCTGCACATCCTGAAGGAGGCTTACGCGACGGGTCGAATTCGACCGGGCGACACGATTGCAGAAGCCACCAGCGGCAACACCGGCATTTCGTTTGCCGCGATCGGTAGCGCATTGGGGCATCCGGTTACGATCTTCATGCCCGATTGGATGAGCCACGAGCGTCAGGACTTGATTCGCAGCTTCGGCGCTGAAATCGTTCGCGTCAGTGCCGAGCAGGGCGGATTCCGGGGCAGTATCCGCTTGGCGGAAGAATTTGCGGCAAGCCGCTCCGATGTCTTTCTGCCGCGCCAGTTTTCAAACAGCGCCAACACCGAGGCGCACGAGACGACAACTGGACCGGAGATCTGGGCGCAATTGGAATCGGCGGGACTTCGCCCCGATGCCTTTGTGGCTGGAGTTGGAACTGGCGGAACGGTGATGGGAGTAGGACGCTACCTTCGAGCGCGGAATCCCGGCATCAGGGTTCATCCCCTCGAGCCATCCGAGTCACCGACAATTTCTACCGGACACCAGGTGGGCAAGCATCGCATCCAGGGCATCTCGGATGAATTTATTCCGGCGCTGGTCGATCTCACCCTTTTGGATCCAGTCATCGCGGTGTCTGACGGAGATTCGATCTTGATGGCACAGAAGCTGGCTTCCAGTATTGGCCTGGCCGTGGGCATTTCCTCAGGGTGCAACTTGTTGGCGGCACTCAAGGTGCAGGAAGAACTTGGCCCGACTGCAGTTGTGGCCACGGTATTCGCGGACGACAACAAGAAGTATTTGAGCACCGACTTGACGCATGTCGAGCCTGTACGTCCGGATTATCTCGCGCCCGAGGTCACCTTGACCGGAATCTCGGCCCTGCAGCGCGTCTGTTGCTTCTGTGAACGCGGTCAGGAATGAGGGGAGACCGAAGGGACGAAATGTTAGAAGGACAAAGCTTGCCTGTACCAGCGCCCTTCTATAACCCCTATAGCCTTGTCCTACTCGATTATTCGCTCGGAGTTGAGTCTCGTCACTCCAGTTGTCTGGGGTGAAGTCCGCTAGTTAGTACCGAACTATCAACAATCCCCGGAGTCCAGCAATCAGTCCACGGAAAAACATTCTTTTCACACTGCAATACTTGATATGCATCGTTGACGAGGATGCCACGCACGGTGTCTCTGTCTGAACCCATCTTTAATATGATGGTCAATAAGAGAATACCTTTTGACCTGGTGCGAGTTGCTCCGCTTCCTTTTCGCTTCAGCCTGTTTAACCTGCCTAAGCTCTTCAGCGTTGTTTTGCGCGGTTTCTGATTCAAGGCTGTCGGGCTGCGATGTCAGCCCGGATCACATTCAAGTAGTCGCCGGCGGATTCGAGCGCTTGCTCGGCATCATGGTGAGAAACAAATCCGGTGTCATCATAAAGGGCCGTATTGCGCTTTCGGCGGAGACGATCAAAAACGACCAGCAGACCGGCATGTTTCTTGTCGATACGCGACCGCACAAAGTCGATGATGGCGATGTGGTGGCCAGCCTGGCTTCTTGCACGGAATCCGTGGCTGAACATGAACCCCAGCGAAGCTTTGAGCATTGCTTCGTAGGCTTGTTGAAGACAAGCTTCTTCGTCAAAAGCGAGAATTTTGCGAGCCGAGGCCAGTTTCTTATCCGCGCTCGCGAGGAAGCGGTCGATTTGCGCCCAGTCAACCGCGTGCGGTTTTAGCTTCTTCATTTGGACCTATGAGTGAAACACGCTTATTGTGCCAGACGTTTTCCAGGAACGCATCCTTCCGAGCGCGGCGCGACTCGAATTCCTTCCGTGTTAGAACGGTGTAGTTGATTTCGCGCCCGAGTTGCCGCTCAAGCCTTCGCACGGCTTGTGCTAAGACTTCCTCACGCGGGGAGCCAATCACGAGCACGTCTATATCGCTGGCAGCGTCCTGCTGGTTGCTTGCAAATGAACCGTACAAGTATGCCTCGTCGATTCCCTCAATTCTCTTGAAGGATTGCGCAATCACGGGAGCCGCACCAATAGTTTTCGCAACGATCTTGCGCACTTCATCAAAAAGCGGATACTCCCGGTTCAGTTGAAAATACTTTTGGCGGCCACTCACTTCCGACCCAAATAGACCCTCGCGCTCCAGGCGTCCCAACTCTTTCGACAGGTTAGACGGATCGATGCCCAGCCGCTCCGCCAAGTCCCGCAGATGGTGGCAGGCCGTCGGGTTCGTAAAATAATAGGCCAGCAGTTGCTGGCGCGCCTTGGAGCGAAAGTCAAGCACGTGGTAGAAGTCTACCACACATGTGGTAATAGCTGACAACGGTAAGAGCCCTGAGCCAGCGCGGGCCACGTTCGCCCACAACCGGCGGCGAATGAATGGTTGGCTGGCTACCGATCCCAACGGGCCGGACGAAAAACGAGGGACTAAACGGGGGACTAGGGACTAAATGAGGGACTGGAGTGCGTTTCTTGCGCGAACTTACAGGTGCTTAGGTGTCATCCGTGCGCTTGTAAGTTTTTCTGTATCAGTTTCCCTTTGAACTCATAACCCAAAGGTCGGTGGTTCAAATCCACCCCCCGCAAC
>CAWIRH010000002.1:0-778447 GCA_963838425.1 uncultured Acidobacteriaceae bacterium | reverse complement strand
TGACACGGTAGAGGTCAGGAGTTCGAGTCTCCTCGTGCCTACCATTTTCTTCTTTCCTGCTCGAGAGTGAACTTTTTGGACATGAACGAGGCGCCTTCACCGGCGCCATCGCACGTGAGTTTCGCCAGGACCTCTTTTACCGGCCCAACATGTTCCCCATCCGTGTACCTCCATTACGCGGACGGGCAACAGATATTCCTTTGCTGGTCAACTTTTTTGTGAACAAGCACGCGAAGCGAATGGGCAAGCGAGTTGAGAGAGTTCCGGCAGAGACGATGCACGCCCTCTCCCGCTTGCATTGGCCGGGTAACGCGCGCGAGTTGGAGAATGTGATTGAGCGGGCTCTGATTCTCTGCCAGGGACCAGTTCTGAACGAGTCGCTCGCCGAAGGCAACCTAGAATGCGACTTTCGGAACAATCGCCAAGAAGTTCGCGGCCACCGGAGTTCTTCACTTCACCGAACGGCAGACCAGGTGTGGTCCAGGTCGTCACAGCAGGCGGGCTAAAAGCCGTGTGTAGGTAAACGAATCGGAACAACATGCGCCAAGAGGGGAGATAGCGATGCGGCGAAGCATTTCCTTTACGCTGAATGGCAAGCCAGTGCAACTGACCGTAGACGATGAGCGCATGCTGCTCTGGGTGTTGCGTTATGACCTCGGGCTCACCGGCACAAAGTTTGGCTGTGGTGCCGCGCTGTGCGGATCTTGCACCGTGATCGTGAACGACGAGGCGGTGCAGGCGTGCGTAACCGCGGTCAAGGAGATTGCCGGAAAGCACGTGCTGACCATCGAGGGTTTGAGCCGGGAGGGACATCTGCACCCAATCCAGGAAGCGTTCCTCAATCATGAGGCCTTCCAGTGCGGCTACTGCACGCCGGGAATGATCGTGCAGGCCTATGCGCTCCTGCTCAAGAAAGCGCACCCAACCCGCGAAGAAATCATCCGGCACCTCGACAACAATCTTTGCCGCTGCGGATCTCACACGCGAATCGTGGACGCCATCCTGGAGGCAGCCGGCTCAACGAAAGGAGTTGCCTGATGCTACGAGACGATGCGAATGAAGCCGTTGCGATTGCTGCCGACTTGAAGACCGGAGTCAGCCGGCGCGGCTTCCTCCAAATGGCGGGCGCCGGGCTTTTCATCTTCTTCATCACGGACCCGATGGCTGCCTTCCAGGAGCCGACGCGCCTGCCGGCCCCGACCAGTTATCCTACCGACTTCAATGCCTATCTTCGCATCGGGGGCGATGGGCGGGTCACGTGTTTCGTGGGCAAGGTGGAAATGGGACAGGGGTCGAAGACTGCTCTGGCACAGTTGCTGGCCGACGAACTCGATGTCTCGTTCGATTCCGTCGACATGGTCATGGGCGACACCGAACTGTGCCCCTGGGATATGGGCACTTTTGGTTCGCTCAGCGTTCGGCAATTCGGGCCCGTATTGCGGGGTGCGGCTGCCGAAGCTCGCGCTGTGCTGTTGCAAATGGCCGCCGAGTATCTCCAGCTTCCCTCGGTGGAACAGTTGCGCGTGAAAGATGGCTTGGTGACGCACGTACAGGACGAGCACAAGAGCGTCTCCTACGCCAAGCTGGTTGAGGGCAAGCGGATCGAACGCCATCTGCAAAAGGTACCGCTGAAGCCGGCGTCGGCATTCACCGTTATCGGAAAGTCGCCGCGACGCAAAGATGCCCTGGAAAAGGTGACAGGCAAAGCCCGGTACACCGCGGATATGACTCCTCCGGGCACGCTGCACGCGCGCATCATCAGGCCGCCGGCGCACGGCGCCACTCGGAAAGAAGTTGACACAACCGCGGCCGAGAAAGTTCCCGGCGTTCGTGTTATCCGGGACGGCGAGATGATTGCCGTGCTCCACGAACAGCCCGACATCGCCGAACAAGCGCGGGCACTGATCCGGGCCCGATTCGAACCTCCCCGGCCGAGTGCGGATGATCGGACGATTTTCGATCACCTGCTCAAAGCCGCACCGCCGCTGCAGATGGTGAAGGAGAAAGGCGCGCTGGCGGAAGGAGAGAAACTCGCCACGCGCGTGGTCGAAGAGACGTACCGGAACAGCTACGTGGCCCATGCTCCGATGGAGACGCACTCCGCCGTCGCCGTCATCGAAGGCGGCAAGTTGAGGGTTTGGGCGAGCACACAGACTCCTTTCTCTATCCGCCCGCAATTGGCGCAGGCGGTCGGATTCGCGCCCGAAAACGTGCGGGTCATCGCTCCTTATATAGGGGGAGGATTCGGCGGCAAGAGCGCGTCCCAGCAGGCGGTGGAAGCAGCGCGTTTGGCGAAGATCACAGGCAGAGCGGTGCAGGTGGTGTGGGATCGTGCCGAAGAATTCTTCTACGATACTTTCCGGCCGGCCGCTGTCGTGAAGATTCGCTCGGGACTGAACGACGCCGGCAAACTCGTGTTCTGGGATTATCAGGTGTATGGCGGCGGCCCGCGCGAAGCCCAGCCGTTCTATGACATTCCCCATCAGCGCACACAATCAGCCGGCGATTGGAATGGCAACCCTCCCGGACTCCATCCCTTCGCAGTCGGTCCGTGGCGGGCGCCTTCGGTCAATACCAACACCTTCGCCCGCGAGTCTCACATCGACACGCTCGCCAGTAAACTGGGCCGGGATCCTCTTGAGTTCCGTCTCTCCCACCTGAGCGACCCTCGCATGCGGCGTGTGTTGCTCGCTGCTTCCGAGCACTTCGGTTGGAAACGGGCGCCTGGGCCGAGTGGCCGGGGCGTTGGCCTCGCCTGCGCCATTTATTCGGGCACTTACGTAGCGACCGCGGCCGAGGTCACGGTAAATAAAAGCACCGGGACCGTAGAAGTGAAGCGGGTCGTCAGCGCCCAGGACCAGGGTATGACAGTGAATCCCGATGGCTCCCGCCAACAGATGGAAGGAAGTATCACTATGGGCCTGGGTTACGCCCTGGCTGAGGAAGTACGTTTCAAGGATGGTGCTGTGCTCGACCGCAACTTCGACACCTATCAGATTCCGCGCTTTTCCTGGCTGCCCAGGATCGAGACCATCCTGATTGAGAATCCGGAGACGCCAGCATCCGGTTGCGGCGAGCCGCCGATTACCACCACTGGAGCGGTTGTGGCCAACGCCATCTTCGACGCCACCGGTGCTCGCCTGTTGCAACTGCCCATGACCCCGGAGCGCCTCAAGGCCGCCTTGCCGCGAGGCTGATGGCATTCATAGACTGGATCATAAGGCTTCTCCGGGGGAGCCGGTCCGACCTCCGCCAGCAATTGGGTCAACGTCAAGAAACTGCATAACCGTTCAGTCCGCTACTCTTTTTGCTCTGGCGAAGGGCCTGTGCTCTATCGCCAGGTTAAGCGCTGCACTCTTCGCGCTCGCGCTCCGCCGGGCTCAGCTGTGGGGGGTACCACAGATGTCTCTACCCTTGTGCGCGACGCAGCGCTACTGTTGCCTATGTGGGGGGGAACGGCGGTGGCTATCCGTCTGTCCCCCTTTTTTTTTGCGCGAGGACGGCCTCGCAGGCAAGAGCTTATTCTGCATGCTGTGCGGGCCCATCGCGGGAGCTTCGGCACGATGCAGCGCTACGTCTGTATCCATTGTCATTTCTATCAGCCGCCGCGGGAAAATCCGTGGCTCGAAGCGGTTGAACTACAAGACTCCGCTTCTCCCTACCATGATTGGAACGAACGGGTCACGGCGGAGTGCTACCTGCCGAACGGGGCCGCGCGGATTCTAGACGGACAGTCCAGAATCGCGAAAATCGTCAACAATTACGCGCGCATCAGCTTCAACTTCGGTCCGACGCTGCTTTCCTGGATGGAGCAGAACGCGCCCCAGGCTTATGAGCGGGTGCTGGCGGCGGACCGGCAGAGCCAGGAACTTTTTTCGGGCCACGGATCAGCGCTGGCCCAAGCGTATAACCACACGATCCTGGCGTTGGCTAACCCTCGCGATAAGCGCACTCAGATCCTGTGGGGAATGCGCGACTTCCAGCGCCGCTTCGGACGCGATCCGGAGGGCCTGTGGCTGCCGGAGACCGCGGTCGATGTGGAGAGCCTCGAGCTTCTGAGCGAAGCCGGAATCAAGTTCACCGTCCTCGGTCCTCACCAGGCTCGGCGAATGCGCAACCGGCTCTGGGAAGAATGGCAGAGTATGGAAGGAGGCAAGATCGATCCGACGCGTTCTTACCAGTGCTACCTTCCTTCCGGGCGCGCGATCGGCTTGTTCTTCTACGACGGACCCATCTCGCATGCCGTCGCTTTTGAGAACCTGCTGATGGATGGAGAACGATTTGCGCACCGGCTGCTGAGCGGTTTCAACGCGGAACGCAACTGGCCGCAGATGGTGCACATTGCCACCGATGGCGAAACCTACGGCCATCATCATCCCCATGGCGAGATGGCCCTGGCGTATACCCTCGATTACCTGGAACGCAACCAGCTTGCCCGGATCACCAACTATGGCGAATACCTGGCCATGCATCCGCCAGCGCAGGAAGTGGAGATCATCGAGAAGACTTCCTGGAGTTGTCTGCACGGCATCGCACGATGGGTAAACGATTGCGGCTGCAGATCGGGCGGCGGCAATTCATGGAATCAGCAATGGCGCCGTCCTTTGCGGAGTGCGCTGGACTGGCTTCGCGACGACCTGAGCGCGGTTTACGAGACCAGGGGCGCCAGCCTGTTCATCGATCCCTGGGCCGCGCGCAATGACTACATCCAGGTGGTGCTCGATCGTTCTTCCCCAAGCAAAGACGCCTTCTTCGCGCAGCACACCCTACGGCCGCTCTCCCCGGCGGAACAGGTGGAAGCATTGCGCCTGCTGGAAATGCAGCGCCACCTCATGTTGATGTACACCAGCTGCGGCTGGTTTTTCGATGAACTGACCGGCCCGGCCACGTTGCAGATCCTGCAGTACGCGGCCCGTGCTTTGCAGTTGAGCGGGCAGATCACAAGCGAGGATCGGGAAGAGGCCTTCCTACAACGCTTGCAGGAAGCCTGGAGCAACGTACCCGGTTGCGGAAATGGGCGGCACGTCTACGAGCGGTTCGTCAAACCCACCATGCTGGATCTGGTCGGTGTGGGCGCGCATTACGCCATCAGCTCGATCTTCGACGGATACCGCGGAAACGACTCCATCTTCTGCTATCGGGTCGCGCTGGAGAGGTCCGAGGTCCTGCAGTCCGGCAAAACGAAGTTTGCCGCGGGCGTGGCTCTGCTCACGTCGGATACGACTGACACTTCGTTGCGAGTGGGCTTCGGAGTGCTTCACTTTGGCGATCACAATCTAAGCGCGGGCGTGCGTCCACTCGGCGACGACCCAGGGGGTGATGGCTCATGGTTCGAGGAATTCGTAGATCAGGCCGGTAAAGCGTTTTCCGGTGCCGATCTCCCCGCGTGCCTGCGCCTGATCGACCGGCACTTCCACGGCTCAACCTATTCGCTGAAATCGCTGTTTCAAGACGAACGCAGAAGGATTGTCAACCAGATCGTTGATTCGACGCTGAGCGATGCCGAGGCGCTGTACCGCCGCGTGTACGAGGATCACGCACCGCTGATGTGCTTCTTGTCGGAGCTGCAGTTTCCTCTCCCGCCAATCTTGCGTCTCACCACTGAGTTTGTCCTGGCCACGGCCGTGCGTCGCGCTTTGGCAGATCAAGGGACGGAGTTGGACACGGTCCGATCGCTCCTGGATGGGGTCCAGCGCAGCGGGTTCAGCCTGGATGCCTCCAACTTGGAATCTGCCGTGCGCCAGCGATTGAACGCGCTGATCGAGCGCTGGATGCGGAACCCCGGCAATATGGAAACTCTGGAAGAGGTGGAAAACGTGATCGCGCTGGCGCGAGTCCACCCCTTCGAACTGAACCTCTGGAAGTCACAGAACGCGTATTACGAGCTTTCGCAGGCGATCGCGGGCAACGGAGCCGGAATCGTGAATGAGGCTTGGCTCGGCCATTTTCGTGGGTTGGGGCAGTGGTTGGGTGTCGCGCTGCCTCAATTGCCGTCACCGCGGCCGCGCATGGATCAGGATCCGGCGGCGTAGAACTCCGTCGTCGATTGAGGATCAAATTGGTTTCTATGGCGAGGTTGCAGTAGGCAAGAAAAGCAGTACCGGAGGTCCAATGTGCGATCCTTTTGCCACTTTTTTCCGAGTTGGAGTCGCGTCTTACTGAAGATAAGAGTTCTCGGGGACACCGGCTGCCACCCGGATTTGCGTGCATTATCATCCTGGCGAGCACTTTATGTGGCCGCACTCTATGAGACGGACGAGGGACGCATGGTGCAGCGCATTGATGAAGCCAAGAAAGCACTGGTGGCGCGTGCCCGTGAACTTTTCCAGACTGCAGGAGATCATCTGCAGGAGCAGAGCGCCATTGAGGAGACTTTCCAGTCTTTACGCGTGCTGGAGCAGTGCATGGTGCATCTGCGCCCAGAGGCGCCGAGTGGCCAGCCAGACGGACGTGATTTCGGCTCTATCCAGCAGGTCTAGAGAAGGTGTGCCCTACCCAAGACCATTTATGAGATTGCTTCCCGGAAAGGGAGCGACCATTCTTCTGTTCCGCCCTTGAGGAACAAGTCGCTGCCAGAGTGAAATGCCCACTGCACGGGAACCGGTTCAGGCAGCCTGCCTTTCGCATCTATGTGTCGGCCTGGCGGGCGGAAACGGAGCCGGCCCGCAGGCAGCGGCTCAGCGCTCAGTATCGGAAGGCATGGGAAGCCAGTTTTCCGTTAGGCCTGGGATGAAATGGGACTACACGTGCGGACGAGTGGTGTCATCAAAGCGCCTAGAGTCGCAGCAAATGCGTCATTTCTCTTCTCAGAGCGTGAGGTGACGCATGGGACAGTCTAGAGACCGTCAAAGCAGTCTGCGTGCATGTAGCGCCTGCGGACGAGAATTCCCCCCGAAGAGATCCTGGCAGAAGCAATGCAGTCCTCGCTGCCGCCAGCGCGCTTACGTAAAACGCCAGCCAATCAGATCCGATGGCTACTACGGCGCGTGAACAAGAGTCGATCTGCGCCAACAAGAGCGGCATGAGGGCCAGCGCCGGGCCGTCTGGTTGCTGGCTTTATACCCAGTCACAAGCCACTCGTGCCCCCGCAGGAGATCTGGTCATTCCCATACACCGTTCCCGAGATTAATCCGGTCGTTTGATTTGCACGGAGGGTAAACTGAGAGCTCACGATCGCGACTGAGTTTCCGATTACCTGGGAGACGTTGTTTCCGCAGTTCCACAGTTGGAAATTGAGCCACCGCGATGATGGCTCTTTTCTTGCCGCGCCTCGCGGCTAAGCGTCGGAACTGCGAGGACAAGTAAGTGTTCTTGGTTCACTGCTTTCGACAACAGATGAGCGTCCTACGGTGTCAATTCGAATACGGTACCGCCATCGTAAACGCCGCCGCTCATCGTAGTTCCGTAAAGATTGCCCTGGCCATCGAACACCAACGGAGCTAGAGGATAGCCTCCGTCCACCCCTCCGGTGAAGCGATAGAGTACTGTCTCCGTGCCGTCTGGAGTCATCTTGAACACCGTTCCACAACCGTACCCCTGGCAACCGGAACCGCCGCCCATGAAACTGTAGAGCACCGTCTCCGTGCCACCCAGCGCGAGTTTGAACACCGTCCCCAAATCGACCGTGCCACCTTCAAGGGTTGTCCCGTAAAGGTTGCCCTGCGCATCCCGCAAGAGACCTCCGACTGGCTCTGCCCCGTCGTTGTTCTTCTCCCCGGCAAATGCGTAGAGACGAGTCTCTTGTCCGGTTGGACTCACCTCAAAAACGATGCCGCAGCCGGCAACGCCTGGGTAATGGCAGCCATGGAATCTGCCGCCCTCGAAAGTTGAGCCGTAGAGATTGCCCTCCGCATCCAGGATCAATCCCCCGAAGGGGTTTTCCCCGTCTCCCGACGATTTAGGCCCGAAGCTGTAAATCGCAGTTTCCGCCCCGGCCGGCGTCACCTTGAACACCGTACCTTTCCGCGCAGCGCCACCCTGGAAGGTTGTGCCGTAGAGATTGCCTTGCCCGTCCTGCACCAAGCCCGCGGCCGGTCTACCGCCGTCGTAGGGGTAGCCGCTGAACGCGTGTAACACCGTTTCCGTGGCGGTCGGCGTCACCTGAAATACCGTGCCGTGGTTGTGGACGCCGCCAAATTCGGTGGTTCCAAAGAGAGTGCCATTTGCATCCCGGACCAGACCGGCGTAGGGGCCGTATCCGCCCTTGTTCTTCGATGAGAAGCTGTAGAGAACTTCCTCCACGCCGTCAGGAGTCAGCTCAAACACCGTACCGCCGCCGTCGGGACCGGAGGTTGTTCCAAAGAGATTGCCATTCGCGTCAAGAACCAACCCGGCTTCTGGCCTGCTGCCGTATGTGAAGCTGTAGATCGTCGTAAGCGTCTGTGCCTGTGCCGTGTGCGCAGCCGTCACCGGCAGCGCGCCAAGCAGAGCCACGCCCAGTACACACTGAAATGCCATACGCACCATCATCCTCAGGGCTGGCTTGCGTCCGGCCTTGGTTATCTCTGCCTGTTGTCGCAATGTACCAATCGCTTTCTCTGAAATCATGGACGTATCCTCCTCGCATGCTGCGTTTTCATGGATTGTGTCCAAGCGAATTCGCCGCGAGCGACTTACTAGGACCCGAAACGCCCGAATCACTCAGGGGGGAGGAGTGGCGGCGAACAAGAACGAGCTTAGTTCCCGGTGGCCCTACGGTCAAGACGTAAGACCTTCTTACAACGACAGTGCCTCGAACCTCGAACGTGGTCTTATGGATGCTTCTGCGAGAGCAGAGCCGGTTCTACTCTTCCGCTCCTTCTGTGTCGTTGCCACATCCACCACCCCGGTCCGAGGCTGTGCCATAAAGATTTCACTGTTGTCAGATGATTGTTGTCGCAAATGCAATGCGGCGTAGTGATGGGCATCACGGGGGCGTGTGCTGAAGCCATGCTGAGACTCCGCAGATTCGGAAGTGGGGCCTCACTTCATTCCACCCGCCCGAACTGACAGTCAATCCTCGTTATAATCCACGGCCCACTGAATGCTCGCATCGATGCGCTTATCCGTCCGTGGGCTGCCCTCGAACGCATCCATGCAAGTCGCCGTGATGTTGTACGTGCCAGAGCGGGTCACTCCCCGGCTTTCTCCACCACCTGCTTCACGACATCTTCAGTAGTTTGGCATCTACTTTGAGGAACCCCGTCCAGAGCAGGGGGCACTATAAAGGCGGATTTCCAGCGCATCGAGCTGTGGCTGGCCAAGAAGCGCACTGGGAATCGATATGAATGCGGTAAAGACTATGACCCGCTCACTCCGATGAGAGACTCGGTTGTATACGCGCTCATTCCTGATGGCTCACCTCGTTCGCGAACAGTGCTAGACGATATGCTTGCGTTAGAAAAAGCCTGCGCAACGGGAACTACGATCACCGGGAAATCTTGGAGCAAGCGCAAACGCTCATCGTCGCTGCGAAAGAGGTTGGGCACAACCTGAAAGTTGAGCCGGACATATTGGAGAGTTCCATCCGTGCTTCCGCGTTTTTCTTGCCGCAGAAATACCGCAAAGGTAGCAAAGTCGAGGCGATCGCCCGCAATAAAGCACAGGACCGACCATCGGAATCCCCGGAAAAGATCTATGGCTTCTCCATGTTTCTAGAAGGTCACCTTCAACGCCAATTGCACTTGCCGCGGGCCGATCGCCGACATGCCGGTGATTTGTCCGAAATCGCCGTAGCCGACATTAAGAGTATCGTTGCCGTAAGGTCCAGGTGAACCCATACTGAAGGTCGGATGATTGAATGCGTTTTGCGCCTCTAAGCGAATCTCAGCCTTCAGGCCTTCGTGCAACTTTGCCATCGAAAACTCTTTTTGCAGTGACAGATCGCTGCTAAATACCATCGGGGTCCGAATGTCCGACAGAGAGCGGGGAGCGTTGCCGAGCGTGAATGGGTCTGGGTATTGGAACACATCCGGATTGGCGAAGTATTGGTTCACCCAATCGCTGTCTTTACCACCGGCGCGTTGCGGCGTGCCGACGATGTTGGGCCGTTGCGAGCCGTAGGTTGGCAGAGGTGTTCCACCATTGGCGACGGTGACGGTAAGCGGGCGGCCTGCCGAAATGCGCCAAATGCCGTTCGTCTTCCATCCGCCAACGATGGCGTCAAGCGCACGCGGCAGGTTACCGAGAAACGCGCGCCCGCGCCCAACCGGCAGGTCATAGGTATAGGTAAACTGCACGACGTGCGGAATGTCAAAGGTCGAAAGGCTTCGCTCCAACCACGGTTTGTTGGGATCTTGAAGACTGGTGAAGCTGCCTATATAGGTAATGTTATCGTCGTAAATCGACGAATCGTCGATGGATTTCGACCAGGTATAAGTGATCAGGAACTGCAACCCATTGGAATAGCTCTTTTCCGCCTTGATTTGCAGGCCATTATAGATGGAAGTGGCGATGGGTTGGACATCGGAGGTAACGCCCGTGAACTCCGGGTAGGGAAGCTCCAGTTGGAAGCCTGCGACGGTTGGGCTGGAAAGAGAGCTGTTGGGGTCGCTTATTGGTCCACCGTTGACAGAGGCGAAGGGATTGGTGACGAGGGTGTTGAGGGCCGTAATCTGCGCGGAACTGTAGTTCTCGATTTGGGGGCCGAGAACGTCCAGCGAGTTGGCGCCGCTGAAATAGAGGTGTGTGCCTTTCTTCCCGATATACTCAACGTCGAGCAGAACGTTCCATGAAAGTTGGCGCTCGAAGCCGAGGCTCCAGCTTTGCTCATAGGGCGTCTTCGTGTCGTAGCCGCCGCGGATCGGCCCAATGGCCCCATAACCGACGTCGTTCAGCAGACCCAGAGAACTTCCTTCCGGTTGGACGAATCCGTTGGGGAAAGGATTGCTGAGGTGAAGATAGGGAGTTGCCCCATCGTTGTTGTAGGTGGTAATTACGCCGGTGCTGACGTTGTAGCCCTGCGTGCCGTAGCTGCCGACACCGTTGGCGGTGGAGCGGGTCATGCCAAAGTAGATGCCATAGCCTCCCCGCATCACCGTCTTATCGGCGATCTTGTAGGAAAAGCCAAAGCGAGGCTGGAGGTTCTTGTAGTCGGTATCCCAGTTCGTCCGGTTGTTCGCGTTTGTGAAGCGTTCGCCGCCGTAGAGTGTGCGAGTCACGCTCTGTTGGGTGAGAGGATCCTGGTACGTAATACTGCCGCCGTTCAATGGATTGATCGCGTTCGGATCGAACCAGTTCTGGCGGTTGTGGCGTTCGGTTCGGGGCAGAGAGAGTTCGTAGCGCAAACCGAAATTCACCGTCAGGTTCGGTGTCGCTTTCCAGTTGTCCTGGGCGAACCAGGCGTACTGGTAGTTCTGCATGGCCGGACGGAACTGAATTTCGTAACCACCGCTTGACATCTGCCCCATCAGGAAGCTGGCCATTCCATCGCCACCGTAAGTCGATGTGTCGCTACTCGTGGCCTGGGAGCTGCCAGTGTTACTGAAACTGAAGTTACCCAGGGGGGCATTGGTCTGGATGTAGTTAATCTGGCGCAAACGGCCGTCAAAGCCAAACTTCATCTCGTGTGGGCCGCGCACTTTGCTGAGTGTAAGCGCTAACTGGCTGTTGTTCTCCCCTTGTCTGTAGTTGCCATACGGATCGTTGCCGAGACTGGTATATCCCGCCGAAGTATAGCCGTTGATGAAAATGGCGGGCACGCCGATAAACCCGTTCGATGCCAGATAAGATGGGAAACCGAGCGCGCTGAGCGGATCGGGAGTGCTGCCACCGTAGGCGTACTGGTCTTGCGTGAAAGCGTTGCGTGTGAAGCCGAGGGTTATGTTCAGCAAAGTCGAAGAATTGAAGGTATGCGTGTCGTTCATCGCGAACGTGTGACCGGTGGCAGTATTGGGCCCCGTAGAGCAGGGATCGACGAAATTGTTGAAGCAACTCCAGTTTATGTAATGATTGTCCCACTCCTGGGCATACTTGGCGGTCAACATATTCTTCGCGTTGAAGCGCTGATCGATCTTGATCTCCATTTTGGCGTCGGTGGAGTGATTGGGTCCCGAGCTTGTCCAGTTGTCCATAGGTCCGTTCGCTGCGGAGTTCGCCGACGGAAACATGTTGATCATCGTCTGCGCCACCGGATCGATCAGATTGCCGGGCGTGGCGGGCAACTGATAGACCGTTCCCTTCAATTTGGAATTTCCAGGGCTGATGTAGGTGCCGATGTTGTTGTTGGGAATGGGAGTGCTGCGAACCGCCATACCCTGCGTGGGGTCATACACTCCACTATAGGGATCCCAAAGCTGCCCGGCAGGCAGCAGGTTCCCGCTACCGTCGGTGCATACGTTGTTATACGTGACGCTGTTGACGGTGGCGGTACCAAACACCCCGCCCTGCTGCGTAGTACACAGTTCTCCGAAATCCCCGGCGCGCTCGAGGGCGGAAGGAACTCCGGCCGAAGCCGTGCTCGCCCCGATGGCACGCGTGCCCTCGAAGTCGAAGAAGAAGAATGTCTTGTTCTTGAAGATCGGGCCGCCGATGGTGCCGCCATATTCGTTGCGTTGCTGTTTGGGCCGGGGGTTCCCGGCGCGGTTGGCGAACCAGTCATTGGCGTCGGTAATAGCGTTCCGCAAGAAGTCGTAGGCGCTGCCATGGAACGAGTTCGAACCCGAGCGGGTAACCATGTTGATCACCGACGCTCCGGTGAAGCCATACTCCGCGCTGAAGTTCGTCTGCTGCACCTTGAATTCTTCGACCGCTTCGACTGGCGGATTGTAGGCCATCTGCGTGACTCCGCCGTTGGCCTCAACGTTCGTAACCGACGCGCCGTCCAGCAGAATATCGGCCGAGCCGCCGCGGCTTCCATTGGAGACAAAACCGGTGTTGTTGCAATTGTGGCACTGGTCGTCCATGTCGGTGACGCCGGGCGCCAGATAAGTCAGTTCGGTTGCATCGCGGCCGATGAGCGGTAAACTATCAATAAATCTGCGGTTGATGACTTGGCCGGTCTCGGCGTCTTCGGTGGCGATGGTTTGCGTCTGGGCCTTGACATCGACGTTTTGCGTCGCGCTGGCAATCTTCAGCGTCAGGTCGGCGGTGGCGTTCTCGGTGACGTTCAATTTGATGTGGGTGCGGACGGTTTTCTCAAACCCCTGCATCTCCGCCGTCACGGAATAGAGCCCCGGCGGAATCGAAATAAAAAGGTAGCGTCCAGTGCCGTCCGACTTCGCATTGAACTTGTATCCTTTGTCAAGATCGAGAAGGGTAACCGTTGCCCCCTGGATTACGGCTCCGGTGGGGTCTGTCAACACGCCGCTCACAGTCCCAAAGTAAGCTTGGCCGAAAAGCACCGCGGGGATGACAACAAGCAGGATTGCGGTCAACAGCACAGGGAAAAATACCCGCCGGCAATTGAATATCACTTCTGAAGTAAAGACACCCATAACGGCCTCCATGACGCAGGCGGAACGTATGCCGCGGTTGACTGCACTTCAAGGGCTCTTCCCTGGCCACCGCAGCCTGGGCTCCTAGACGTAGCCTTCGCTCCCCTTCCGGAGACGCGAAAGGCCTTCCGCCTATTGAAACGATTCAATGAAACAACAGACCGCTCCTCACTGTCAAGCCGGATCTTTGCTTCGGAGTGCCGGGAAGGCAAATGAGTTGCCCGTGTTGGTGACAACCTGACAAATCTCGGCTCGTCGTTACGGGATCAGCGTTGGCGATCGAGTTGGACCGCGGCGGCCTGATAATCTCCGCGCAGGTCTAGCTGCAGACCGTGGCGCATCCACCACGCGCCGGAAGCACTGGCCGGCGTTCCGGGCTGAAGCTCGCCTTCGATCGAACTGAGCTTATATTCGGCATCTTGATCGAGGCCCTCTAGTTGCAGCAGAGGGAACCCGCGGCCTTCCTTTGTGGCATTGGCAAAGGCAAAGACGACGGCCTGATTCTTGTCGCTCGAAACCGTCTCGGTTGCGGACATCCCGCTTCCGTCGCGCGGGCTAATAAGGCGGTAGAGGTCACCACGCACAATGGTTCGCTGCACAGAGTGATAGGCGGCAATCAGGCGCTTGGCCGTGGCAAAGTCCTCCGCGGTCCAATGATTCAGATTGGCGCCAATTCCCAACGATCCCTGCATCGAACTCAGCATGCGGTAGGTGAGAGAGGTAGAACGGCCGTTGAGCCAGTGGGGTGAATCGGTAACCCAATCCATCATGATCTGGGGCGTGTAGGCATAGCTAAAACCATCCTGCATGGATAGCCGGTCAAAAGGATCGGTGTTGTCCGAGGGCCAAACCTCATCAGCGTAGTGCAAGATGCCCAGATCGACGCGTCCGCCGCCGCCAGAACAGGATTCAATCTCCACCTTGGGATGTTTTCTGCGCAGGTCGGCGAGGATCGAATAGAGATTGCGGATGAACTCCACGTAGACGCGACGCTGCTCGTCGACAGGGACCTGATCCCAACCCGGCTCCGACCAGTTGCGGTTGTAGTCCCACTTGAGAAAAGCAATATCGTTTTCCGTGAGCAGCTTATCGAGAGATCCCTCGACGTAGTCGCGTACGTCGGTGCGAGCCAGGTTGAGGACAAGCTGGTTGCGCGACTCCGAGCGAGGCCGACCCGGAAAATTCAAGACCCATTCGGGATGTCTGCGATAGAGATCGGAATCCGGGTTGACCATCTCTGGCTCGACCCATAGACCGAAGTCCATACCCAGCCCCTGAACCTTGTCGATCAGGGGCTTCAGACCGTGAGGAAATTTCTGGGGATTCACATACCAGTCACCCAGTCCGGCGTGGTCGTCTTTGCGATGGCCAAACCAGCCATCGTCCATCACAAATCGATCTACGCCGATCGACGCCGCCTTTTCCGCTAAGGCTACCTGGCCGGCTTCATCGACCTTGAATTCCGTCGCCTCCCACGAGTTGTAAATGACGGGCCGCGGCTTGGGGTCGGGCGCTTGCGGTAGAATCCGAGCGATTTCAAAACGGTGCAGTAGGCGCGAGGCGCCACCCAGACCGTGATCGGAATAACCGCCATAGAACACGGGCGTCTCCAGATGTTCACCGGGGTTCAGTTTGTAGCCAAAATCAAAAGGATTGAAGCCGCCGGTCACGCGCACTGCATCAAGTTGAGTGCGTTCCACAGTAATTCGCCAGGAACCGGACCACGCCAGCGCGCCAAACCAGACTTCGCCGTGCTCTTCGTCGGCGACGAGGGGCGCAGCGGTGTCCCGGCCGCCCTGCCGGGAAATCGCAAACCACGGATTCGCCTGATGGCCGGTGGTGCCGCGGCGGCTTTCGATGACGCGCGCTCCACCCTGAATTAGTTCCTGATTTAGGGTCCACTCTCCGGCCCAGCGGCCCGTCAAATAAGTCAGTGCGTAACTGGCGGGAGGAAGGGTCCATTGCGCGGCAGCGGCCTGTTCGATCAGAACCGGTTGTTTTTCAAGGTTTTCAATGCTTACGGAACGCGCCAGAATTCCGCTCTCGGGGTCCATGGAGTAGCGCAATGTCACATAAATCTCGCGGGAAATATCCTTGAGCAGCACGTCCAAAGACTGGGAACCGCTCAGCGTGGCCCGGACAAAATGCAACACCAAATCGCGACTGCCATCGACAAAACTGACTTTGAGCGCGGGTTCGGTGAACAATCCCGCACCCCAACCCGCGTATTCCTGCGGCGTGGTAGTGTACGACGAATCGAAGGAGGCCCACTCCGGAAGCGAATGAGCCGGAGGAATGCTGTCATGCGAACCGAGGCGTCCGCCCCAGTACAGAGTCTGCAACTCGCCGCGCTCATTCACACCGAAGGCATAGGTGCAGTTGCCGCCATCGAGGCGCACGACCTGCTCGGTCTGTGCGCTGCTTGAGCCGACCGCGAACAGAGCGAGCAAGAGAAACGCAAATAGAATCGAAGAGGCAGGTATTTTCCAAGAGCTTGTCATCTCGCCGTATCCTAGCATTCGCTAAAACCGTCTGTCTCCCCGCGGTGATGTGAAACAGACGCACTGCTTGGCATCTCCGGGATCCCTAAACCGCTTTGTGGGAATCGCCGAGACTGCTTCCGGCCGGATGTATGGTCGGCCAACCCTTCCCTTACCGGATTACGGAAGCGTTGCCCGCCACGTCGGCGGTTCGCACCTTTCCGTGCCCTCGTTGACTCGACTTCTTCGCATCCTTAAATATTGCGCTTCCAGAATTCCATCCTCCGCTCATGATCGACCAGACCATCTCGCACTATGGCATCGTCGAGAAGTTCGGCGGCGGCGGGATGGGCGTAGTCTACAAGGCTGAAGACCTGACGCTGCACCGTTTTGTCGCCCTGAAGTTCCTGCCCGAAGAAGTAGCCAAAGACCCGCAAGCGTTGGCTCGCTTCCAGCGAGAGGCTCAAGCCGCGTCCGCACTGAACCATCCCAATATCTGCACCATCTACGAGATTGGGCAGCCCTTCATCGCCATGGAGTTTCTGGACGGGATGACGCTGAAGCAGCGCATCACTGGGCGTCCGCTGGAAACCGAACTCATTCTGTCGCTCGAAATCGAGATCGCCGACGCGCTGGACGCTGCCCACGCCAAGGGGATCGTCCACCGCGACATCAAGCCCGCCAATATTTTTGTCACCGAACGCAGCCACGCAAAGATTTTGGATTTCGGGCTGGCCAAGGTCCAGAGTCCCCATTCACAACCCTCCGCAGCGGCCATTATTCCCTTGAGCTCATCAAGGTTCTTCTCCGCCTGAGCGAAGTCGCGGATCTTCACTACAGATTTTTTCCCCACTTTCGGGAACGGTCTGCAGATAACGGGCCGCCGGATTGCGGCAAGCGCAAGAAACTGGATGTCGCGATTTTCGAAGCTGGCACGAACCACACCCAGGAAACCCACTCTTTTAGGAACGGCAAAAATGGCGCCAGTCCTGGTGCGATTATGTTCGACGCGGCAGGGAACATCTACGGCACAACGACCTCCGGTGGCACCTCCAACAATGGAACTGTTTATGAGCTAGTGGCCCCAGTTGGCAAGGGCGGGTACAAAGAGAAAGTTCTCTGGCGTTTCACCGGCACGGACGGAGCATGGCCGTGTGGCAACCTGATTCAGGACAACGCCGGCAACTTCTACAGCACGACCGCACGAGGCGGACCGTACGACGCCGGCGTTGTGTTCGAGGTGACTCCGTAGAATTCTCGTCAACTCGTGTCGCAGTTCCACATTGTCCCGTAGAAAGTCCCATTGGTGGCCTGTGTCAGCATGCCGCCGCCGTTCGCGCCAGATCCGTCCGCGCCGTCAAAGCTGTGTGCATCTGACGTTGTAGTTCCTAACGGCTTACCTCAATTTTCAACTGTGGAACTGCGGCAACAACGTCCCCCAGGTAATCGGGAACTCAGTCGCGATCGTCACCGCGCAGTTCACGCTCTATGCCAATCAAACGACTGGGCTAATCTCTGGGAGCGTGTACGGGAATGACCAGATCTCCTGCGGAGGTACGCAGTCCACTGAATGGCTTGTGACCGAGTATTCCATCGGGGATGCTCACGAATAAAGACGAGTTCTTCGTGCATTTTTCCGACATCAATTCGGAGGACACCCGAGTAGTGGTGGGCGTGGACGGCTAGGCGGCAAGCTGATCGGCTGATGCGCCAGCGTCGAGGTAGGGCAACCCACAGGGCAGGCTGTATTCGGGCGCTGCGGTGCTGGAATTTCTGCCCAAACTCTGCCCGTCAGCTTGAAAAAAGACTAAACAGAACAACACAAAACGACTCGCACGAGGGGTGCGTAGTTTTCCCGTAACTCTCTGAAAGCCGCGTGTTTACAGGGGTTTTACGAGAAAAGGTGAATGGGTTAGGTCGGGATTAGAGCTTACTCTCTTTGTGAAGCGTTCCGTGGAACCAACCGCCGAGTCAGCCAAACCTCACCTAATGTGACCTCATTACGGCAGTTTCGGGACACTGCTTGGGACACCAAAAATCAGCCATTGAGTTGACTGTAAGTTACCACAGGCAATCTGGTGATTGCCGTAGATGAGTCCTTGAGATTAGGCCGGTGGTTGGATTTTCCTTGGGGGCGTTCTGTCCGCCGCGGATGAAGTCCAAATTTGGACTTTTGCATTGAATAGCGTAAACCGAAGAGGGCCAAACTTGACCGAAGGGGCCACCATTCAGTATTGGCGATAGCGGTCCATCCCCACCCGGTCCATCGCAGCGGCCTTCAGCGGCCCTGGAGCCTCCCAAAGCTGGAATGAGGTCGCGGCTGTGTACAATCGGGGTGACAAAATGAGCCGCGGTGGCTGGAACAACGCGCCGCTTAAGCTGTACGTCGTTTCTGCGGAGCACAGCCGTTTTTGAAGCCAAAAAGGAGATTTCGGCACAACATGAAAACTACGGTACCGAAGCTGATCGCGTTTGGCCTAATGGCGATCGTCGTTGTGACCTCCGCCGCGCAGAACACCCCCGATCCTCTCAAGAGCGGATTTCAGAGCCCGCCCCAAAGTGCCCGGCCTCGGGTGTGGTGGCACTGGATGAATGGCAATATCTCCAAAGAAGGCATCAAGCTGGATCTCGAGTGGATGCATCGGACCGGCTTGGGTGGCTTCCAGAACTTTGACGCAGCCCTCACGACGCCCCAGGTTGTAGAGCACCGGCTCGCATACATGACGCCGGAGTGGAAGGATGCTTTCCAATTTGCAACGACGCTGGCGGATCAGATGGGCATGGAGGAAGCCATCGCCGGTTCGCCTGGCTGGAGCGAGTCAGGAGGCCCTTGGGTCCCGTCATCTCAGGCGATGAAGAAATATGTCTGGAGCGAAACCTTCGTCGAGGGCGGAAAGCCTTTCTCAGGCAAACTAGTTCAGCCTCCATCGGCTACCGGACCTTTTCAGAACATCATCATCCGCAGAGATCCCGGCGACACTCTGCCCGCCGTTCCGATTCGCGACTATTACGCCGATTCCGTCGTTGTTGCCTTCCGAAGAGCAACCAGCGACGTCTCGGTGGCGTCGTTGCACCCCAAAATCACCGCCAGTGGCGGCGAGCCCAATGTGGACATGCTCAGCGACGGAGACTTGGAAAGGACCACACAGTTACCTATTCCACCCGTCGGCCAAGAGGCGTGGATCCAATACGAATTTGCGGCACCCACGACCATCCGCGCGGTTTCCTTTGCCATGAAGGATCCGGCTGAGATCGCCTCCATCGTGAGCCGGATCTACCCGCCGGCAAAATTTCTTATGGCGAGTGACGACGGCCAGAATTTCTGGCAAGTCGCGAGATTGCTCGATGACGGCGAACCCGAACATACGATTTCATTCCCGGCGGCGACAGCTAAGTTCTTTCGTGTTGTTTTCAGGCACGTGCAACCTCCGCCCGTTCCCACGTGGGCAAACAGTGTTGATGCGGCTGAGCTGGGGATCAGTGCCGCTTCGCCACCTGCCAACTATGAAATTGCCGAACTGGTTCTTGACCCCGGTGCGCGGGTGAACCGCTTTGAAGAGAAAGCGGCGTTCGGCGCGGAGTCCGACCTCTACCAGCTGGCTACGTCTCCGGTTGCGGCAAGCGATGTGATCGCGAAGGCCGACGTCGTCGATTTGACTTCAAAGATGCAGCCCGATGGGACACTGGATTGGACCCCTCCTGCCGCGGATTGGATCGTGCTTCGCTTCGGATATTCGCTGCTAGGAATTACCAATCATCCTGCCACTGCCGAGGCGACTGGCCTGGAAGTCGACAAACTCGACCGCCGCTACGTCAAGCAGTACATGGAAAACTATCTCGATCGTTACAAGCAAGCGGTCGGCGCCGGGTTTATGGGCGAGCGCGGCATTCGTTACGTCATCAACGATAGCTGGGAGGCCGGTTCGCAAAACTGGACCGACAATATGATTGCCCAGTTCAAAGAGCGGCGCGGCTACGATCCGCTTCCTTGGATGCCTGTTCTCACCGGCAGGGTAGTCGAAAGCGCGGAAGCCAGCGACAGGTTTTTGTGGGACTTTCGCAAAACCATTTCCGATCTGATTGCCGATGAGCACTATGGTCAGCTGGAAGCGACGCTGCACGAATGGCACATGGGCCATTACGGGGAATCTCACGAAAGCGGACGCGCGTTGGTTGCCGATGGCATGGAAATGAAGAAGTTCAATGAAGTGCCCATGAGCGCAATGTGGACCCAGTTGCCGGGAGTAAATAGGGAGCAATACGGCTACAACGCGGATGATCGCGAATCGGCGTCCGTGGCCCATATCTACGGCCAGAATCTGGTCGCGGCTGAATCGATGACTGCCGACACCGGCGCTTGGGCATGGTCGCCGGCCACGCTCAAGCCGACTGCGGATCAAGAGTTCTTAAACGGCATCAACCGCATTGTCATCCACGAGTCGGCCCACCAGCCCGTGCTCGATAAAGTGCCCGGGCTGACGCTCGGCATTTTCGGCCAGTGGTTCAATCGCAACGATACCTGGGCCGAGCAAGCCGGCCCTTGGATCGAGTATCTGGCGCGCAGTAGTTATCTGCTGCAACAGGGACACTTCGCGGCGGATGTGGTCTACTTCTATGGCGAAGACTCGAACCTGACCGCGATCTTTGCCAATAAGGCGCCCGATGTGCCCGCAGGCTACGGCTTTGATTATGTCAATGCCGACGCTCTCATCCATGCGCTGCGCGTGGAAAAAGGGCATATTACAACGCCGGGTGGCACAAGCTATCGGGTCCTTGCCCTTGACCCTTTCAGCCGTCACATGTCCCTGCCCGTGTTGCGAGCAATTCATAGACTTGTGGAAGACGGCGCCACCGTTGCTGGTTCCAAGCCAGTTGACGATCCCAGCCTGGCCGACGATCAGCAGGAATTCCACAAATTAACTGGCGAGCTGTTCGGCGATGGCACAGGTGTACACCAAGTTGGCAGGGGCACGGTCTATGCGGGGAATAGTCTTACCGATGTACTCAGCGCTCTTCAAATAGGGCCGGACTTTGACTACACCAAGCGCGAAAGCGACACGCTTCTTCTCTTCGTTCACCGTAAGCTCGTGGATGGCGACCTCTATTTCGTCGATAACCGCAACGACCATGGTGAGCAGGTGGAGGCCAGCTTCCGCGTGACGGGCGAAGTCCCAGAATTGTGGTATGCCGAGACTGGGGAAACGAAGCCCGCGTCGTTCAAAATTGCAGGTGGCCGCACCACCGTACATTTGACGTTAGAACCCTGGGGTACGGTTTTTGTGGTCTTCCGCAGCCGGGCTCGGGAAGATTCGCGCACCCTGCCTGCCAAGACCGCAACGCAGCGAGCTACCATAACCGAACCTTGGAAAGTTAACTTCCAACCCGGCCGTGGAGCTCCGCCATCGATCACAATGGATGAACTGTCGTCGTGGAGCGACAACATCAATGATGGTGTGAAGTATTTCTCAGGAACCGGAACCTACGTCAACACCGTGAACGCTCCTTCCAGTTGGTTCACAAAGGGCGCCAGCATCTGGATTGACCTTGGCGATGTTAAGAACCTGGCTGAAGTCACGATCAACGGCAAGTCCCTTGGTATTGTGTGGCATGCGCCCTATCGAGTGGACGCGACCGCCGCCCTCAAGCCGGGCGCAAATGCATTAGAGATCAAAGTGACGAATGCATGGGTGAATCGTCTTATCGGCGATCTGCAACCAGGTGTTACGACGAAGTACACCTATACGGATTTCAAACCGTATAAGGCAGGATCGCAGCTGCTTCCTTCGGGCCTGCTTGGACCCGTGACTATTTACTCTGTAGCTGCAAACTGAAGGAATTTACTACGGGTTCTTGTGCGCCCCAAAAATCCGAACAGGTCGCAAAGAACCAGGAAGAACCACGTATGGACCGGGCTATTTTGTGGCTAAATTTGGTTCCCTTTCTTGTCTCCGAATCGTGGCCAACTCGGTGAGCGGGTGGCTGCTTGCCTGGTGGGCAGTCTCACTCACAAACATTCTCCGGGCGAGGCGTCGCCAAAAAAGGCGAATGGATGGCGATGTTCGCACAGGATTTGGTCAAAGAAATTCGTGACCTCCGCGTGGAAACGAATGTATTCTTTGATGCGAAGAGAGGTTCGCATGAACGCTGGTACGAGTGACAAGATCTTTGCTGCGCTCGATACGTTCCGCATTGAGCTGCCGTCGTGGGGCTTCGCCAATACCGGCACTCGGTTCGGGAAGTTCATCCAGCCTGCGGCCGCCACCACCACCGAGGAAAAGTTCAGTGACGCTGGCCAGGTACATTTGCTCACTGGAGTCTGCCCAACCGTGGCTTTGCACGTCTTGTGGGACTGCCCGGAGGGCGTGCAGAGCACAGACGATATCAAGAAGTTTGCCGACAAATACGGAGTTGCTCCGGGCTCGATCAATCCCAACCTCTTTCAAGACCAGGAATACAAGTACGGTTCCTTCGGTAATCCTGAGCCATCGATTCGAGAACGCGCATTACGGCATACGAGGGATAGCATCGAGATCGCGCGGCGACTGCACAGCCGGGATATCTCCCTCTGGTTTGCGGATGGTTCAAACTACCCTGGCACAGCCAACATCCGGCAGCGAAAGGAATGGTTCCAGGAAGCATTGCAGAAGTCGCACGCCGAGTTGTCGTCCGACCAACGCATGCTGGTAGAGTACAAGCCCTTTGAGCCCGCGTTCTATCACACGGACATCGCGGATTGGGGTATGGCCATGCTTCTGGCGCGGGCGGCGGGACCGCAGGCCAAAGTCCTGGTGGATACGGGTCACCATTATGCGGCACAAAACATCGAACAGATCGTTGCCTGGCTTCTATCCGAGGATATGCTGGGCGGTTTTCACTTCAACGATCGCCGCTACGCCGATGACGACTTGACCATCGGCTCGATTGATCCGTACCAGGTCTTCCGGATCTTCCACGAGATTCGCTACTTCGAGTGGGAAACGAGCAAGCCGGCCGACATCGCGTACATGGTCGACCAGAGCCACAATCTAAAGGGAAAAATTGAGGCCATGATCCAGACGGTGGTCATGGCGCAGCAGCTCTTTGCTAAAGCGGCGCTGGTCGATGAAAAGAATCTCGCGGCGGCGCAAGAAAGTTGCGCCTTGGTCGCGGCTGAGTCCGTGCTGCAGGACGCCTTCGCAACTGACGTTCGGCCTGCAATTCAAGAGTGGAGAGACTCCAAAGGCTTGCCCAAGGACCCTATGGAAGCATTCCGCCAAAGTGGCTATCTGGAGCGAATCACGAAAGACCGGGCGGCGCGAAACTCCCACAGCATTACCTCCTATGCCTAATGCCGCCAGCAAGCCTTATCTGGCTTTCGACCTTGGAGCCGAAAGCGGCCGCGCCGTCCTCGGGCATTTGCAGTCGGGAATCCTCACGACGGAAGAATTGCATCGTTTTCCCAATGAGCCTGTGGAGTATGGCGGATCACGTCACTGGGACGTGGCTAGGCTCTGGTTGGAAATGCGGAAAGCTCTCTCCCGCTTGGAAGGCGTGGAACTGACGAGCCTTGGAGTGGATGCCTGGGGCGTGGACTATGCCCTGCTAGGAGAGCGAGGCGAGTTGCTCCAGAATCCCTACCACTACCGAGACCGGCGTACCCACGGAGTAATGGACGAAGTTTTTCGCCGGGTTCCGAAGGAAGAGATCTACCGGGCGACCGGAATTCAGTTCATGCCTATCAATACTCTTTACCAACTCTACGCCGCTAAGAGAGACACGCCCACGATGGTTGCGGCAGCGAAGCAGTTGGTTACAATCCCAGATCTTTTTCATTATTGGCTGACGGGAAATGCAGTTTGTGAATTCACCAATGCAACCACCACACAGATGGTCGATCCGGTTCATCGAACCTGGGCGACAGACTTGCTGCAACGCCTTGACCTGCGCCCTGAGCTGCCTGCGCCCATCATCGAACCTGGCTCGGTGGTTGGGAGCTTGCTGCCAGAGATTGCGCAAAACTCCGCTTTGTCTGGAACTCCGGTCATCGCACCCGCCTGCCACGACACCGGCTCGGCCGTAGCCGCGATCTCCGCGCGCGACCACACCGCGTTTCTAAGCTCGGGAACCTGGTCCATCGTCGGCACGGAACTCGATGCACCGGTCATCACGCCCGAAGCTTTAAGGCTCAACTTCACCAATGAAGGCGGCGTAAACGGCACGACACGCTTGCTAAAGAACGTGATGGGACTGTGGATCCTGCAGGGCTGCCGCCACTCCTGGACTGTCCAAGGGCACTCTTACGAATATCGTGATCTCATGGAAATGGCGAGCCGCGAACCGGCTTTCGCCTGCTTGGTTGACCCCGATGATCCGTCGTTCCTGCCTGCGACCGATATGCTGGCGGTGATCGACGAGTTCTGCCGGAAAACGCATCAGCCGCTGCCGAAGACCTGTGGCGCTTATGTCCGCTGCATTCTGGAGAGCCTGGCATTAAAGTATCGCCTGGTATTGCGCAGCCTCGAGCAAATCATCGGGAAGCGAATCGAAATGATTCGCGTCATCGGAGGCGGCTCGAAGAATCGCTTGCTGAACCAGTTTCACTGCGGATGCGACCGGCAGAACTGTGCTGGCTGGCCCAGCCGAGGCGACCGCACTCGGCAACATCGCAATTCAAATTCTCGCCACTGGTGGAGCATCATCGCTATGCGAAGTCCGTGCCATCGTGGATCGCTCATTTTCCACCGAAGCCTTCGAACCGCTCAACCCCGATCAATGGGACCGGCAAGCGGAGCGCTTCGAACATTACTGCGAGACGATTTATGCCTGAAATCAAAGAAACAATACGCTTGAAGGATCTATGGAACGAGGAGAAAGCCCAGTCCCTGGGAGGCGATCAGCTGGCACTTTTGCGCTATCGCTCTAATCTGTTAGGCGCAGATCTGCGCATCACCAATTTCGGCGGCGGCAATACCAGCTCCAAGGTCGAACTCCCGGATCCATTCACTGGCCGGCCCGCCCGGGTGCTCGCCGTAAAAGGCAGTGGCGGAGATATCGGCTCGATCACCGAGTCTGGGTTTGCTCTTCTCTATCTCGATCGGCTCGAGCAGCTCAAAGAGCTGTACCAGGGCGAAGAATACGAAGACGACATGGTGCGCTACTATCCGCTTTCCGCCTTCGGCGAAAACCGTGTGGCAGCGTCCATCGACACTCCACTGCACGCGTTCCTGCCTTTTCTGCACGTCGATCATTTGCATCCCGACTGGGCGATCGCTTTGGCTGCCAGTGCGAATGGCAGACGCAAGCTCGATCAGTTCAACAAGGAATTTGATCGCAAAATCGTGTGGGTACCGTGGCTGCGTCCGGGTTTCGAACTGGCGCTCTTGATCGAAAAAGCCGTCAAAGAAAATCCCGGAGCCGAAGGCATGGTTCTCGGCGGCCATGGCCTGTTTACTTGGGGCATGACACAGCGGGATTGCTACTTAAATAGCATTCATACCATCGATCAGATGGGCGAATTTATCGCCAGCCATCGGGCGAGGAAAGGCTCCCCGTTCGGCGGAGTCGAATTTGCCCCCGTTCAGGATCGCAAGCATATCGCCGCCGAGATCCTGCCCGCACTGCGCGGAGCAGTGTCGTCGAATCGGCGGGTGATCGCCCATTATGCAGACGATGACGACGCCTTGACCTTCGCGGGATCGAAGTGGGGGAAGGAGTTGAGTGCGCTCGGCACCAGTTGCCCGGACCATTTCCTGCGCACCAGAGTTTGTCCCTGGTTCCTTCCTTGGGATCCGGCAAAGGAGGACGTCACCGTCCTTAAGAGCCGCATCCAGAGCGACGTCTGCAACTATCGAGCGGCCTACAAGAAGTATTACGAAGAGTGGGCCACCGCCGACTCACCAAAGCTGCGTGATTCCAATCCTTCCGTCGTCGTCGTGCCGGGACTCGGGCTCTTCGGCTTCGGCAAGAATAAGAAGGAAGCCAGGATCGCGACTGAATTTTTTATCAATGCCATCCACGTCTTGGCTGGCGCCAATGCCTTGGAGGATGGCGACGTTCCACACATTCTTCCCCAGGCACGTACACCGGAGCAATCCAAGCAGTTCTCACAGTTCCATAACTATGTTGCGCTTCCCAGATCGGAGGCGTTCCGCATCGAGTACTGGGCTTTGGAGGAAGCCAAACTCCAGCGCATGCCCGCCGAAGCGGAGTTCAGCCGGAAGATTGCCGTCGTCATCGGAGGAGCGAGCGGCATCGGTCGCGAAGTAGCGTTACTGTTGGGACGGCGCGGGGCTCACATTGTTGTCGCCGACTTCGATCTGCAGGGCGCCGCCAAAGTGGAGCAAGAGGTCGGCGCGATTTCGTCGCCAGAGTTTGTAGCGCACACCGCGGTCGACCTCAGTTCCTCCGCATCGCTTGCCGAGGCCGTGAAGTTCACCATTTCCAGGTTCGGCGGCATCGACGTCGTCGTCAACACTGCCGCGATCTATCCCGTGCCGGGCTCCGACGGAGAACTCTCCGACGCGCAATGGGCCAGGACTTTTCTCGTCAACGTAACCGGAAACTATCTACTGGCTCGCGAAACGGAGTGGGTGTTCAAAGATCAGAATCTGCCGGTCACGATGGTGCTGACCAGTTCTGCGAATGCGGTCGTCCCGAAAAAAGGCAGCGAGGCTTATGACACCAGTAAGACCGCCCTCAACCACCTGATTCGAGAGCTTGCCATCAAACTCAGTCCGCACGTGCGCGTGAATGGCATCGCGCCCGCAACCGTTGTCGCCGGGTCCACAATGTTTCCGCGCGATCGAGTTATGAAGTCGCTGCAGAAATACAAGATCGATTACTCGGAGACCGAGTCCACGGAAGAACTACGCGGGAAATTGGCCGATTTCTATGCGCAGCGCACGCTGACCCGGCGCTCGATTCTGCCCCAGGACTGCGCCAACGCCATCGTCTGGCTGGCCGGCGATCAGAGCGGTAAAACTACCGGACACGTAATTCCGGTGGATGGCGGCTTGTTTGAAGCTTTCTTGCGTTAAGGAATTCTATGCAGCGTGTCTGCTTCATACTGCAGGTCAAGCCCGATCGGATCGAGGAATACAAAGAGCGGCATCGCCGTCTGTGGCCCGAAATGCAGGCCGCTCTGCGCGAAACCGGCTGAAGCAACTATTCCCTGTTTCTGCGCGAAGACGGGTTGCTGGTAGGCTATCTCGAAAACCGAAGACTTCGAGCGCGCGCGCGCCGGAATGGCCAAGCGCGAAGTCAATGAACGCTGGCAGCGAGAGATGGGCGACTTTTTCACCCAGTCCAACGGCGTGTTACCCGATCGCGCGATGCAGCCTTTGGGAAGAAGTCTTCCACCTATAACGCACATCTGGGGAGCGAATGAATCCTAACCCGGCACTGGGTGTTCTTTTTCACTGGCTCGGCCGTCTGCCTCTGGCAGCTTCTACGTTCCATATAAAGGCGTGAAGCACTGGGCCTGGGAAACCTACTGGCTTGCTGGCGGATTCTTCAGTTGGATCATCGCGCCTTGGATTCTGGCTTCATTGCTCACCAAAGATCTGTTCGCGGTTCTGGGCCAGGCACCTCCAGCAGCGCTCTTCTGGGCATTTTTTCGGCCTTTTGTGGGGCGTCGGAGGGCTTACCTTCGGTTTGACCATGCGCTATTTGGGTCTCTCGCTCGGCATGGCGGTCGTGCTTGGACTTTGTGCTGCATTCGGCACGCTGATGCCCCCATCTTCCGTGGTCAGTTCATGAACCAGGTTGTCGGAACTTCCTCGGGCCGCGTAATTCTTTTTGGAATTTTCGTTTGCCTCGTCGGTATCACGGCGGCGGGTCTGGCAGGAATTTCCAAAAGATCGCGTCATGTCGCCCGAGCAGCAAAAAACGGCGATTCGGGAATTTGACCTGCGTAAGGGCATCGGAGTTGCCCTGCTTTCCGGCGTCATGAGTGCTTGTTTCGCCTACGGTCTGGCCGCGGGCGATCCGATCAAGACGCTGACATTGCAACGTGGCACGGCGAAATTATGGCAGGGACTGCCCGTCCTGATCGTCGTCCTGGTCGGCGGATTTCTTACCAACTTCATCTGGTGCCTGATCCTGCTCACCCGCAACAAGACCGGATACCAGTTCTTCAATTCGCACATTCGAAAAAACGGGACCAACGACGAAGTCATTCTCGAGACGGCTTTGGATGCGCCCAGCCGCGAAGTAGTAGAGCACATCAGTGCGGCGCATCGAGGAGAACGACGCGGCGGTGAAGATTATGGGGGACGAGATTCTGCGCCAGATAGCACGCGAGTTGGTCGAGATCATTCGTCGCAACGTCACGATTGACTGGACGGTCAGGGAAAGTGCTCGGGCCAAACTCCGCACACTGGTGAAGCGCCTGCTCAGAAAGTACGACTACCCGCCCGACAAGCAGGGAAAGGCCACCCAGACGGTGTTGGAGCAGGCAGAATTGCTATGTCGAGATTGGGCCGCGTAGGACCCAGCAATCTCTCTCTGCGTTACTCGGGGCAGAAGAGTGGACGTGATTTCTGTGGCCCTTCTGCTTGGGGAATGTAATCGCCTCCGTGTTCGGGAACATGTTGTGGGCCGAGTGGGGTTTTCTGTGACGGCACTATATTCATCGGCATCGAGGATGATGCGAAGATCAAAGGCATTAAGGAAGATCAAAGGCATTAAGCTTGACGGCCCAAAGCAGTAAGGATCAGCTGGCGCAACGATGGTCGCGAAAACGCTTAGCAAAACCCGCAGGCATCGCTCAAAATCACCTGTTTGTGGGCAGCAGAAACGCGGATTTTGTAACCTCGTGGATTCAGGTGCTTGCAACGCCGATGGCAAAGGGGATTTTGGGCAGTGCTGACCTGGCCCAATGGAAACCGATCCACCGATCAAGCGGTGCGTGCTAGCTGATACGTTCGAGCTGGCAATCACGACAGCGAAGGTGGATGGAGGAGTAAGATGGCTTCTAGAAGTTTTGGGCCTGCTAGGAGTTTTTGCGGGCTAACCCTCTCTCGCGCGGTTCCCAGAGAACGTGCCCTTGCGAACAAATGATTCTGCGCTAGACTGTTGGTCAGACGATGCCAATGTTGGAACTCCCCCATCCGCAACTGCACAGAGGTTTCACACCAACCGGGCTCTGACAGATCTGCGCGGTGGTGAGAAAGTATCGCTCGACAACAAAGTTCAGTTCAGTCTGCCCGCTTTTGGGTATCGGTTGTTTGAAGTCCAATAACGCGAGGTTAGAAGATGAGAGCGCAGACCACGTCCCTGCTGTGCATGGTAGTTCTCTTCACAGGTGTGGCGTACAGGCAGCCGGCGCCGCGGGCAGCGTCCGCGGAGGCTTCGGGTGGGATGCTTCGCTTGTCGCGGGAGGAATATCTTGACCGGGTACAGGCAATCTGGACCGCACAGATGATCGCGCAGATGACCGGGGTCCGATTCGAACATCAGCCCGCTTCGACTCTGCCGGTGACTCCCATGACCCATTTGCCTGGCTATGCGCCTGTGGACGATGACTACTACTACGAAATGGTGGCGGTGCGTGCATTCGAGAAATACGGCATCGGCCTGACGGTTGAGCAACTCGGACAACAATGGCTTGAGAACAATGCTGGATCGTGGGGATCGAGCGAACAGGCTCTCCTGTTGTTGAAGGGAGGAGTCAAGGCTCCGGACACTGGTCACCCTAGGTACAACAAGCTCTGGTGGACTATCGGACCTCAATTCAGCAGTGACGTCTATGGAGCACTGACGCCGGGTATGCCGAACGTGGCCGCTGCACTGGCGCGGAATCTCGGTCACATCAACGGCTACGCTGAAGGGACGGATGGCGCGGTTTTCGTTTCCGGAATGATCAGCGTCGCTTTCGTGGAAAAAGATACCCACTCGATCGTTCGCAAGGCCGCTAGTCTGATCCATCCGGATTCTCCGTACCGTCAGTGTCTCGACATGGTCATCTCCATGGCGGAGTCGGGTCGCACCGCTGAGCAGATCTTCCGGGCGGTCGATGAGCGCTGGGGAATCGAATACCCCGCTACCAATAATGCAGTAGTCAATGGCGGCATTGTGGCCACCAGCGTCTGGTTTGGGGACGGCGACTTCGGCAAAACCCTGCAACTCGCAGTTCACGCTGCCGACTTCGCGGATACCGACTGCAATTCCGCGAACTCAGAATCCGTGGTGGCCGCCATGCACGGCATGAAAGCGCTGCCTTCCGAACCAGTCTCTGAACTCCATGATCGGATTCAGGGGAAGGAAATGGGTCCCCTACAACTCACGCCGCCGGTAGACGAGAGCATTTCGGAACTGGCGCGACGAACGGTGCGAATCGGCGAGGCAATCCTCGTGTCTCATGGCGCGAGCGACGAAAGAAACTCGATTCGAATTCCCGTTCAGGATCCGGCTACCCAGCCCGCAGAGTTGTTCAAATTGGCGGACCTCATGCAGTACTGGAACCGGGACTGGACGATGGAACGAGCCGGGTTCGGAGGCGCGGGTGGCGGAATGCCGGGAATCCGGGGTATCACCTACTTGGACGGCCAGGTGCTGGCCACCTATCCTCGGGATGAGGTACGCGGAACAGTCCTCAAACGGACAGTGAACTTAGGGTCAGCTTCGTCTTTGCAGTTCAAAGCAGGTGTTGACGTGGGACGTGCGTGGCAGCTGCAGGTCTATGTCAATGACAAGAAAATGTTCGACAAGCTTATTGACGGACTCTATGAGTCGGGGCAATCCGATTCCCGTCATTGGGAAGATATTAGTATTGATCTATCTGACTACAAGAACCAGAAAGTGGTTCTACGACTCTACCAGCGCGTTCTGGTTCCACACCACGAAGCAGGCAACGCCTACTGGCGGGATTTGTCTGTACAGTGATTTTTTCGGACCACGGGTGGCAGCCAACGCCGACTGTGGATTCAACCTGTCAACCAGCCCGGAATCCTCGGCTAGACAACTTTGGAAGCCTGCAAAGGCCCTCTGCGCTGTACCTGTGCTCACCCCTAGTTCAGTCTGGATTTGCGACCACGAGTCTCCACGAGCGCGAAGAGAGGCAATCCGGGAGGCGTCCACAATCACGCGCGGTCTGCCCAGTCGTCTGCCCTTGGCGCGGGCGTTCCTTATGCCGGCGCAGACCCGCTCCTGGATCAGTGCCCGCTCGAACTCCGCCATCGCGCCGATGATCTGAAACATCAGCCTACCCGAAGGCGTACTCAGGTCCAGGTTGTCCCGGAGGCTGACGAAGGCCACGCCGAGCGCCGCGAGTTCGGCCAGAGCGTTGACAAGGTGCTTTAGGGACCTTCCAAAGCGATCAATTTTCCAGACCAGAATGGCGTCGAAACGTCGGCGGCAAGCGTCTGACATGAGCCGGTTGAGTGCCGGTCGTGACTCCTTGCAGCCCGACACTCCCTGGTCGGTGAATTCCTCAACGATCTGCCACCCACGGCGCCCCGCATATTCCCGCAGTTCGGCGAGTTGCATTTCAGGATCTTGATTGTTGAGGGTGCTGACTCGGGCGTAGAGCGCAACCCGAGCGATGGAGGGGGTGGATTCTTGAGTGAGAGTAGTGCTACGTTGCTGTCTAGCCATTGTTGCCTCCTTAGTAGGCGACTGTGGTCAGGGCTGGGTGAGTGTTGGTAGCACCACTCGGCCCGCTTCAATGTTAACATGATTTCACCGTAGCGCTACGATGTCAAGCATGAAATAAGATGCTTCGCACATCCCGGGCGCTACGGTGTACTATTTGCGTCATGAGCGGGAATGATCAGATTTCGAAGGTCATGTCGGAAATGGGTAGGCGCGGCGGCCTTGCTCGTGCCAAGGCTCTGACCGCCAAGCAACGCAGGGAAAGTGCGACTAAAGCCTCGAAGGCCGCCGCGAAGGCACGAACACGGGCGGCCAGAGAGCGAAAGACTCGCAATGAATGACGAGGTCAACCGCTCGACCCTCATGGCAGGTGTGGGAAATATGCCTTACGCGAAACTGGTGGAGGAGAATGTGGTATTCATTAAGGCGCGATGACCGGGGGCATTTTCGGTGAGTCTTAGACAAACTCATCGTACCCTTCCTCGCGCCCGAATCAAGGGAACGATGGCTGATTCCGCTTTCTGGCAAGACCTCGCCAGTCGGTTCATGGCGTTACGAGATAGGCTTAGCGCTGGCGGGGCCAGTGCCTTCATATACAAGGAATTTAACGTCCTAGCGGGGCGGGGTGCACGCGAACTCCCTAGTACAAGTGCAGCCGAAACCACTCCTAATTTATTCGCTGTATGGTTCGCCGCATTGAAAGAAGAAGGTCTCATGTGCCCGTCTTCCATTCAGTCTAGCGAAGTTGTGGGCGCCGATGGCCACGCGCAGAAGTTAGAAATGAGCTACCTCGACAGATGTTGCGAAGACTCGGCAATTTTTTGCAAAGTACTTGAAGACAAAGCTGCGCAAGCGGAATTTGAAGAGAAGCGACGAAACGTCGCCGGAACCAGTACCACGGCTAAAGCCGAACCCCAGAGCGCGAAGCCCGCAGCTTGCCAGGCTTCTGTTGAGCTCCGGCTTCCAGGCGCAACCTCCCGACTGAGCGAACCGGAGCGAACGCTCAGAAGTTCCAGAAGTTGGTTTAAGGAGCAAGCGGGCGACAAATATCTTCAGAGTTGGCAAGAAGTACACGAGCAGATTCAGGACGTAGTTGTAACTCGAACAGCCCCAGCCGCCGCTCTCAAGAGGAAGCACGAAATAGTTCGAGCCGGCCTGGACGAATGGCTGAAGTCAGTGGTGAAGCTTGTCTATGATGAAGTCGGCCGGCTCTCCAAAATAGGCGCTTGTCACCCGACTTGGCTAGGTAACGCTGATCCTGCTGAATGGGCTCGGCTTAACGTCCAGAAGTTCCTGAGTGAGTGGCTCGGACAAGAGGTTTCAACCCAATCCCTAGTGCGGGCATTTCAAGAAGGAACTTCTCTATTGAGATCCAAGAACGGTCCGTCCTCGAATGACTCCCGACCAGCGGTTGAGAAGTGGTTCAGGATGGCATCCGAGGGCACGAAGTATCACTTTCTTTCGCGCCCAAGTTATACAAAACCGTGGCGTGCGCCGGTTTGGTGCTTCAGCGATTTCTGCGAGCCGTGGTGGATCAGGCTGGGGCGGCCTAGCCATCTGACCGTCGATCAAACCAAGGCCGTGCTTCGCAGCGCCCAGGCTAAGTTCGCTGGCCGACTTGAGTGGGCGCTCCGAGACTCAGAAGATGCTGCAACGAGTTGAAGGCGCCAGCAAAGAGCGCGACAGACCGACAGGCGCCTCCTCGGCAAACTGAACCAAGCGCAGGACCCTACAGACGATGCACTTCAAGGAGGGCGACGGCTGAAGCGTCGCGCTACAACCTTTTTCCAATGTGGTTCTCTTGAACACCTTCGAGCAAGTAGTGCAGGATCTTGTTACGGTCAAGATCATCGTCGAACAGAGGAACGGCGATATCAGAGCTGCTGAGCTGCGAAAGCGTTTCCAGGATTCTCCCATATTCTTCGCCGCGGGATCCAAAGACTGGGAAAATTTCGTAGATGACTTCAAGGCAGCCCCGCAAAAGAGAATTGGCGCCAAGCGTCACGCTCAGCCTGATTGGAAGATGCCCACACCGAAAAGGGTCGCGGTGCGCTTGCTGGCAAGGGCAACTGGCCTGGAACCCAGTACGCTGAAGAAAAGGCTTTCGCTGGGCAGGACACAAAAAAAACGCAAGAAACCTGCGAAAGTAACTATTGTCTCCAACGGGTAACTTCGGGTAACTTTCTTCGGATACTGTTCGAACCCGCATAAACAATGGCATTATCGCTCGTCCCACAATCCCGCCGCAACCCATAACTTCTCACCAAGAACATCTCGCACCGGGGCATCATATAGGTAGGAAGAGCCGCAACTTGCGCCGCTGGCGATAGGGCCTCCCGACCCTCCCAAAACCGGACAAATCGCCATCACGATGGAGGTGTACCCGAATGCAAATCTGTTATTTGTCCGCAGCCGAGGCCGAGAGAATGAAGGACCCTGGCTTCAAGCTCAATTGTCATCTCCATAAGCATCTTTCTAAGAGAGACGCTGAGCAAGCTACCGCGGAGAGGAAAGTCATTTTTGTTAATCGTCGCGCAGTTGTTGCGGCGGGTTCGACGCCACTCTCCGGGTACTGGTACGACAGCGCGGTCAGGAAGAACGATCGCTATCTGGGCACAGCCCAATCTGGTGGACGACACAACGAATTGGAAGCGATCGGAGGCCATGGGTACATCGCGGGCCTCTTGGACGGTGTCCCCGATCGACCCAGCATCGAGCATTACGTCAAGATGGTTCGTGCCAGTGCTGATCGTAGGCGTGCGGCGAAGCTCACGGAGAAAGCACACAGGATGGCGGAGGATCCCAGCGTATCCACGGGAGCGCTGGCAGAAATCGGCAACGATTTGACGGACCTCGCCGTGGGCGTTGCCCCTCTGCCTCCTCAGTTCTCCGAGGAAGCACTAGCGTTGCGGTTTTCGCGAAAACATGAAGATGAGCTGCCTATGTTGCGGGCTGGGGACGATGGATGTGCTGGGACGGGATGCGGTGGCGCGAAGACGATACCTTAGCCGTTTTCGACCGATGCCGCGCCATCTGTCGGAGCGCGAGTGCCGAATGTGGGGACGCCAAGGAACGGGCCGCCATTAAGATTGCAGCGGCGCAAACGGTTGCCGCAATCGAGCGGCTCGCCCGAGCTGACCGTCGACACGCAGCAACGATTGAAAAGTGGGATGCTGACCCATGGCGGCTAAACACACCCACGGGTACGGTTGATCTCCACACTGGACAAATCCTCAAGCATCGTCACGGGGACTACATCACGAAGATTACGGCAGGGTCCGGTCGGCGACTGCCCGCTGTGGCTTCAATTTCTTGACCGTGTTACCGGCGGCGACTCGGAGCTGCGGTCATTCCTGCAGCGCATTGTTGGCTATGCTCTGACGGGATGCACACGAGAGGATGCGCTGTTTTTCCTTTACGGTAGCGGCGCGAATGGCAAGTCAGTGTTTCTTTCCACTCTGGCCGGATTACTCGGCGAATACGCACGAACCGCACCAATTGAAGCGTTCATCGCGTCCAACAGCGAGCATCATCCGACGGATCTTGCTGGACTGCGGGGCGCACGGCTCGTTACCGCCGTGGAAACCGAAGATGGGCGCCGCTGGGCGGAGAGCAAATTAAAAGCGCTGACTGGCGGCGACAGAATCGCAGCGCGCTTCATGCGGCAAGACTTTTTTGAGTTTACCCCTCAATTCAAGCTGCTCATCGCCGGAAATCACAAGCCGGGCCTACGAACGGTGGACGAGGCGATGCGCCGCCGGTTTAACCTGTTGCCTTTCTCCGTGACAATTCCTCCGCAGGAACGGGACGCGGAACTCGGTGAGAAGCCTCGGCCAGAGTGGGGCGGGATTCTGCAATGGGCCGTTTCCGGGTGCCTCGAATGGCAGCGAGAAGGACTCAACCCGCCAGTTGCAGTGCGCGACGCTACCGCCGCGTACCTTGCGAATGAGGACTCGGTCGGTCGTTGGTTTGAGGAACATTGTGTCGCTGACCCGCGCGCATGGACTTCCTCCAGTTCTCTTTTCAGCGATTGGAAAGCCTGGTGCGCGCAAGCTGGTGAAAAGGAAGGATCGCAGAGGAAGTTTGCGCAAGATCTCGAAACACGCGGATTCGTTCCGCAACGAAATCGGAAGGGGCGCGGCTTTCTCGGAATCTCGCTCAACAGAGACTCTGTGACGCTTGTGACGGATCAACCTGTTATTCCCGTCCACACGCGCGCGCGCGAACGCCCTATATAGGTGGAAGTGTCACAAGCGTCACAAGGAGATCAAAGCGGAGACACGAATCGCAGGCTCGATGATTGAACAGCGACAACCCGAATGGTTGGACCTAAAGGCACTCCAAGAGTACGCCTGTCTATCGAATCGAACTTTGCGCGAGTGGATCCATCGCTGCGTTGACCCTCTGCCGGCCGTGCGCGCGTGGGGTGCAAGATATTGGTTCGCCGCAGCGAGTTCGACCGCTGGCTGGAAGCTCACCAGGTAGCTCATCTTGACATCGGTTGTATCGTGGATGAATTGGTCGCAGGCGTAAAGGAGGCGGACTGATGGGTGTGAAGGTTCGCAAGAAGGGCGCCAAGTGGTACGTGGTAGTCGACTACCATGGGCGTCGCAAGGCGAAATGCGTCGGGAGCCGAGAGGCAGCGGAGCAGGTTCGCCGACAGGTTGAGGCGAAGCTGGCGCTCGGGGACCTCAGCATCCTCGATACTACGGACGACAAGAAGCCTACCTTTGACGTATATGCGGACGGCTGGCTGAAGGACTATGTACGGATCGAGTGCAAGACTTCAACCGCTAAGGGCTACGAAGGGGTTCTCGAACAGTATTTGCGCCCGCGATTTGGGAAGAAGGCACTCAATGAGATCCGGCGGGATGACATCAAGGCGCTGATCAATCACCTAATCAGCAAAGATCTATCGCGCAACACCATCCGCAACGCACTGTGCGTCATCCGCAGCTTGTTCAACTATGCCATTGAGGAGGGGTTTGTCGAGTTCAACCCAGCGGCCCGCCTGGGCCGTTTCACGCGCTCAGCCAAGACGCCCGAAACCAAGGGTATCGCACTCACCACCATGGAGATTCAGCAGTTTCTGAAGGCGGCTCAGGAGATTTTCCCGGACTACCATCCCCTTCTAATGATGGCAGTGCGCGCCGGACTGCGCCGCGGAGAACTCGTGGCGCTCCAGTGGGGCAACGTCCAGCTTGGCGGCGATGACAATGACTCTGCGCGCTTCATTCTGGTGCAGCACAACTACGTGCACCGCGAGCACACGACGACGAAAAGCAAGAAATCGAGACGGGTGGATCTATCCCGCGAGCTGCGACGGGTGCTCGTCGAACTTCGAGACAAGCGTTTGTTGGAGGCTTACCTGAAAGGCAAGAACGACATCTCCGACGAACTCGTCTTTCGGTCACCGGAAGGGACGATCCTCGACCCCGACAATCTCTACCATCGCGTATTCCTTCCCGTGCTGGCCAAAGCTGGGATTCGCAGGATTCGCCTGCACGATCTCCGTCACACCTTCGGCTCTTTGCTTCTCCAAAACGGAGCCTCGATTGTCTACGTGAAAGAGCAAATGGGGCACAGTTCCATTCAGGTCACCGTGGACATTTACGGGCACTTGATTCCCGGTGCTAGTGTTTGCTTTGTGGACAGGCTTGACGGAGTCCAGGCAGAGGTAGTCCAGGCAGACGAGGCGGAAACAACTCCGCAACAATCCGCAACCCCCGCGCAACCGGACGAAATGGAGATTCCGCCGGACATTCTCCAAGTGCTTGAAAGTAATGGTGGCGGCGGTAGGACTCGAACCTACGACCTACGGATTATGAGACCGTCGCTCTAACCACCTGAGCTACACCGCCACGGTGTGTTTGCAATGAGTTACTGACGATTGACCTTCCTGCCGTAGAACATTGTAGAACAATTTGGTACTCTGTGCTTGAAAGCGGGGAGCACAATGGCGTACCAAGCGGGTTCGATCTACAAGCACAATGGGTCATGGTTCCTTAAGTATCGCACAACAGAATTGAAAGATGGAACAGCTTGCCGAGTCCACAAGACGGAGCGACTGTGCTCTGTAAATGGTGAGCAGCATCACCCGCAGTGTGAGATGAAGACGGAGCACCGTCCCGATAAAAAAGGTAAGGCTCCGAAATCTCTTCACCCTGTGCGGGACAAGATCATGGCTGTCGTCAACGCTGCCCAATCGAACGGCAAGCCCCAGCAGGATATGGCCGTGCTGAATTTCTGGGAGCAGCACTACCTACCGTACTGCGAGCGTGAGTACCGGGGCAAGGGCATGAAGCCCTCTACCGTTCGTGGATTCAAGCAAATTTGGAATCAGCATCTGAAGGCCCATTTTGCAAAACTCACGCTTCAGGGATACCAACCGGATCATGCACGGAGATTTCTCGCCAGTCTTAAGACGACGCAGGGCAAGAACACGTTGAAGCACATCCGTGGGCTTTCGGGTGCGATGTTCAGTGAAGCGATTGAGCGTGGATACCGGAAGGAAGCAAACCCGTGGCACGTGAAGCTGCCAGAAGATTGCAAAGAGGCGGAGAGCACGAAGCACTACACGTTGGCAGAGACTGAGAACATCATCTCTGCTCTGGTGGATCACGTAGATGCTCAACTGGTCATGGCCCTGTCCTGCTTTTTGGCATTGCGGCCGGGAGAGATCGCAGCACTCCGTTGGGAAGACTTCGATTCTGAGAGCGTGCATATTCGTCGGTCGGTTGTGCGGGGCATCGTGGACACTCCGAAGACACTTGAATCAGTCGCATCCCTGCCCCTCATAGATCAAGTCAAAGTGCCGCTGGTGCTCTGGCAACGGAAGTGTGGCAATCGGAGAGAAGGGTACGTCTTCGAGAGCCGCAACGGGACGCCTGTTGACCTCCACAATCTCATTGCCCGTGTCATCAGGCCGCACGTCGAAGGCAAAAGGGAATGCGAGAGTTGCGGCAAAATTCCAAAGAAGTCAGGTGTCGAGTGGAAGACGCTGTATGCAGGCAGACGAGGAGCCTGCACCGCCGTCATTGAGAACACAGGCGGAAACTACGCAGTGGCACAAGCCCTGTTGCGGCACAAGTCCATGCTGACTACGTTGGCAGTCTATAAAAAGGCGATCACCCCGGAGGCGTGCAGAAACGGCATGAAACTCTTCGAAGCAGCCGCCACGAGTAACGGGAAGTGATTTAGCCTTGCCGGGGGTCAGGAAGTTTGTAGAGCCGTTTCAGCCCGAGCACTTGAGCCTTCGTACTGCGAACCTTAAGGCGGTTACGCCAGTTGTTTTGTTTGCAAATGCGTTGGATACGACTGGCGAATTTATCGGCGGCTAGTTCTTGGTTTCATCAGCCTGAAACACGTTGTCGATTGGCAAACATCAGAAGATGTATTTGGCACTCAACTGAATCTGCCGCGGCGGTTTATTGCCATAGGCATTTTCGGAGAGCGTGGCGCCATAATTTCCCGCTGGGCAGAGGAGGCTGTTGTTCTGCCCGCAGGCGGTCAGGTCAAACGTATGATTCGGGGTGTCGAAGTTAGGATGGTTCAGTAGATTGAAGAACTCGCCGCGAAGCTGCAAGCGATGGCTTTCGGCGCGAAGCGGGATACTCTTGGACAAGGAGAAATCCAGATTGGTATAGCCCGGGCCTGTGAGAATGTTGCGTCCCTCCGTGCCAAATGCGGGACCAAAAAGCGCGGGGGCCGGTTCGGCGAACGCACACTGGTTATACCAGTTCTGTTGTGTCCTTACCTGAGCCGGGGCCTGGCAAGTCGGGTTCGCTGCCACGGGTCCGGCTTGGTTGGGGTCGCCGACAAGGTCGGGCCGCTCCGGGTTGCCGAAAGCCGCAGCGGAGGCGGCGGGCGAGCCCGCCAAGACCACGGTAAAGGGTGGTCCCGTCTGCGTCGTGAGGATTCCTCCCGCCTGCCAGCCCCCCAGGAGTTTCCGGCTCCAGTCCGGACCTTGGGCCCACATACGGCGGAACGGCACGTCGTAGAGGAAGCTGAGGGACAACCGCTGCGCCGTATTGAAGTCGGAAGGGCCGCGGTCGCCGCTGAGATTCTGTGAGTTTTGCGGCAAGCCCGAGCCTACGCTTCCCCCGAAGATCGATGAAATGTCGTCAATGGACTTGGAGAACGTGTACGAAGCCAGGAAGGCCAACCCGTGGCTTACACGTCTCTCGGAGCGGAACTGCAGGGACTGATAGGAACTGCTGGCGTTCGATTCTACGAACAGGACGGAAGAAAACTGGGGGTAGGGCGGCCCGGTTAATGGATTCGACTGGTTTTGATCAATCACGTTCGCCAAGTGAGTGCCCTTGGAACCAACGTACGCCAGGTCGATCATCCAATTGGGTCCCACCTCATACTGCAGGTCGGTGTTCCACTGCTGCATGTATCCGTCGCGGAAGTGCGGAGAGATCATGTTGCCCTGGACCACACCCGACTGCTGGCCGGTCTGACTGAGGATGTCCTGAACCGTGCACAGCCCACCGGGGCAACTGGGAGTTTGGAAATACGCGGCCAGGTCGTAGAACGGCGGATTGATGCGGGGAAGAATGTTGATGTTGGAAATGGCGACGTCGTAGAAGATGCCGTAGGCGGAGCGGACCACCCAGCGCTCTGACTTCAATGGCCGCCACGCTATTCCAATCCGCGGGGCGATATTTCTGTAGGTGGGGCTGTAGGTAGCCCGAGGAATTCCATTCGTCCCCGCCACGGTGAACTCGGGGATAGTGGAGGGAACGAGGTCGGGAACGCTGAAGCGATTCAGCGCCTCGACGGGCGGGCTGTTGAATTCATAGCGCAACCCAACGTTCAGCAAAAAGCGCGGGATTACATGGATGTCGTCCTGAACGTAAGCACTGATGCCGTGGCTGCGCAAGCTGTTGTAGGTGTTGCCGCTCACCGCGAGGGCGTAGTCCGGGACGCCGCCCAGCAACTGCGCCAGAGAACATGTCAAAGGGTCATCGGGGGGAGCCCCAGTGCAGGGCGTGGGATCGCCGAAAGCGCCCAGAATGCCGGCTGCAGTCTGTCCCAGGAAGAACCAGTCGCCGCGCGCCAGGAAGTCGAGGTAGTCGTCGATGCGCACGTGCCGGAAGTCAGCTCCGATCTTGAACTGATTGCGGCCAACCGTCCATGCCACATTATCGGAAAGCTGGAGCGTGGTGTCGGTGCGGTCTTGCGGATAGTTCACGGGCTCGCCAATGCCGTCGAAGCTGATCAGGTTGATGTTGGGAGCTCCCAGGTCCACAGGATTGGTCAGGACGTCAGGAAAGCCCAACTGTGCGCCGATGTCGTCGCCATGATTCTGCTGCAGCACGTTGGCCCCCATGCGAATGAAGCCCAGGCGGAATTCGTTGACCACGCTCGCGCGAAACACGCGCGTCCATTCGAGTCCGGCGTTCTGGCCGTGGTTCAGTGTGAAGCTGCCGTAACCAGGCAGTGAAGTGAAAGCGTTGACCGGATCGAAGGGACTGAAAAGGTTTTCTTTCAACACCGAGTAATGGAGCGACACGGTATCGACGGGACTGGCGTGCTCGTCCACTTTGACCGAGACCAAATTCTCCGAGTTGCGGATGACCGGAGCAGAAAGGAAGATATTCGAGTTCGCCAAATCAGCGCCTACGTTGGCTGCCGGATAGAGATTGAACACATTCTGGCCGACTTGGCACGACGGGTTGAAGGGGCACCCAAACAGGGTTTCCGCCAAGCCTGTGGCCGCCTGCCATTGCCCCGCTGAGGGCACGGTAGCTTCCCGCGTAGTCGCCTGCCGCAGGCGCAGTCCCTCATAGGACAGAAAGAAAAAAGTCTTGTCCTTGCGCATGGGCCCACCCAGAGTTCCGCCGAACTGGTTGCGATCGAAGCGCGGGATGGCGCCGCATGTGCCCGGCGCCGAGTTGGCGGTGCAGTCGGGAAGGTCGAAGTAATTCCTGGCGTCCATCCACCGGTTGCGGAAAAACTCGAAGAGGGTGCCATGGAACTGGTTGGTGCCGCTTTTCAAAATGACGTTGACCTGGGCGCCACCGCCGTGGCCGAACTCGGCCGAGTAATCGCTGGACTGGACCTTGAATTCTTCAATGGCGTCGATGGAAGGGAGAGCGACATACTGGTTAAGATAGGGATCGTTGTTATCTAGCCCGTCGAGCAGAAAGTTGTTGGATTGCTCGCGGGCGCCGTTGACGCTGATGGCGCCGCCCTGGGTCGAGTTTTGCGAGCCTTCCGCCGGCAATTGACTCCCCGGCACCAGCAGAGCAAAGGACAGGAAGTTGCGCTGGTTGAGCGGCAGGTCCTGAACCAGGCGGTTGTTCACCACCTGGCCGAGCGCGGAAGTATCGGTCTGCACGATGGGAGGAGTATCGCTGACGTGCACTTCCTCGGTCACGGCGCCAACCCGAAGTGCGAAATCGAGGCGCACCGTCTGATCCACATCCACGCTGACGCCGTGGAAGACGCTCCGGCGGAAGCCTGCGCTCTCGGCAGTGACGCGATAGCGGCCCGGGGGCAGAAGCGCGACGGTGTAGTCGCCGTCTTCATTGGACTCCGCATCGCGGGTGGCGTTGGTCTCCTCGTTGCGCACAACCACCCGCGCCTTTGGCACCACCGCGCCGGAGGGGTCCGTGATTGTGCCGGTGATCGTACCCGTGGGACCGCTGGCAAAGAGCGGCGAAGCGAACAAGAGTGTCAACACTAAGGATGCGAGTTGCAACCATTGACGAGCTATTGCAATTCTCCATGCCAGCGATTCGCGCTGAACGAATCTGACGGAGTGCGCCGGCCTTGAGCTTGTCTGATCCATAATTCGCGCGCTATCCTCGCCTGAGTTGGTGGCAGGCTCCCTTATCTACTCCACCTCGCCAAAAAAAAGCAAAGCTGCGGGAAGTTGCCTCCCCCCAGCGCCCTGTCCTGCCTCTTACCGAAAGCACATCCCTACGGCAAACGCGAGCAGAGCACGCGCCTTTCGTACATGATTGCCGTGATTCAGCCAGCGGCGACCGCATGCGTTTACTCAGGTATGCCGGTCAACGCCCACTCAATTCGATCCACTTCTTCACGAATCACCCGGATCGCTTGCTGATTGCTAGGATATGACAAGGGCTTGATTGCTTCTGCTGCGTGACGAATCTTGCAGTTGCGATCCCGGATCACCTTGATTCTTGCGGAGGTTTCGATTCGGTATCGGCAAATTCTTCTCGCCAGTTTCGTAGTTAACCAGGCGAACGCCAGTCCGAACAACATCTCGATTGGAAGGCGATCCGTTGCTCCCTCAAAATCCAGGAATGCTAATCGATAGACGGCTTCGCCAAGGCCTAATGAAGCAAATATCACTCCAGTCCCGACCAATCCAAGCATCAGACGGTCAGTGCGTCGAAGTGCTGCAGACGCTTGCTTACGATCACAGTCTTGCGCGAGCATATTGCTCCCCCAAAGTTCATGTGAGATGGGCTGGACTCTGCCATTCTATCCCGAAATCGTTTTTGGGAACGAACTTGTGAGCCGGAAACGCTTACAGAACTCCGACATTTTCATACTTGGTGAACACGAGAGCATCCGTTTCTGGAAGAACGGCTCAGGCTTCGAGCCGGCGGGATTGGACTACCTAATCAAGACACGAAAAGAGTGTTACGCCCGCCGCCAACGGGAGCGCACCCTGAAAAAAAGCGACCGCGTGGCCGTGCTTGGTCGCGGGATCCATCGGCTGAGATATGAGGAGGCCGGATGTAGTTGATTCCGGCCGGAAGATCAGGGAAGAGTCGCCCGTGATCCGCCCAGGATCGTTGGCGGACGTTAATGATCCGTTGCGGGAACCCGATCTTGCGCACCAGTTCATCTTCGAGCGCGCGCCGTTACATCTGCCGCAACGTGTTGTGCCGCGCGCCGTCCTGCGCCGGAAGCAGGCTACTGTGCGGCACTATTAGAGCGAGGCGAAGGGAGCACATCGTACAGTGGCTGCACCGCTTCCACTTCCGGGTTCTCCTCGGCTACCGATATTGCCAGAATGCGGATCTTGTCGTTGTCCGGCAACTGCATGGTTCTTGCGCCGGGTTGCAGCTCGATGGGATACGCGAAGAGATACGAATAACCGTACGGTACGTTTTCCCCGGCGGCATTGTGGTGATGCGAACAGTACCAGGCCAGGTCCGCCCGTTTGATATAGCCGGGCTTGATTCCAGTCATTTCGGCATAGTCGTCGTGCTCAGTTTTTCCCGGTTGCCCCTCGATGGGGATGTCTTTCGCGATCCACTGCCGATCGTCCCACTGGCCGATGAATCCGCCCCAATCCTGAATCGTCAAGTCGACGTTGTTGCTTCCAGTCTTGAAGCTTGCTTTCTGGTCGCCTTCGGCCGATGCGGCCAGCACATAGACGCGGTTGTAGCGGCCAGTTGGCAGTTCGAGCGTTTGGCCCCTGGCCACGATTGCGTTGGGCACGGCGGTTGCCGCCGGCCCAAGCTGGAACTCCACATTATTAAAAGTGATGTGCGCGGGCAGCATCTCCGCTGGCAGCGCGTTGCCTTTGCCATCAAACCCATTGGCCGAGTGAGCGCCATCACTACTAGCGACCGCCAGGTCGTATCTTAGCGACACAGGTTCGGAACGCACGCTCGCAACTTTGGCCCGCGGCGGAGCCAGCTTTACCGCGAACGTTCGCGGCTGGTACGCGGTGAACGAAGTGACGAGTACTCCACCAGAAACCGTGGCGGCTCCAACCGGCTGTTCTTGTCCGTTTACCTCGCGGGCGGAAGCGATCGGCGCCGCAAATGCAACTTTGATATTCGATTGCGGCTTGCCGTCAAGTTCCACCAGACGCACGATAATTTCGTCGCCCTGCTCAGCCTTCTTCAAGGCCAAGAGGCGAATCCTCGGGCTGCTGAGCTGCAGCAAAGAAAACTCCCGCCCGAGCGCACCCGCATGCGGTGATGTTTGGAAGGCAATGAGCGGATCATTCAAGCGCTGCCCCTGCCAGTCACTCCCGCCCTGGCGCCAGTCGCCGCTGTGCCCGGCGACGCCGTAGATGAACTCGTGACGTCCAATATCCTGCGTGCCCTGGTCGGTATAGCCGCCACGAGTACCGGGTGTTCGGATCAAGGTCAGCCTGATCGTGTTGTCACTCGGCTTATCCGATCCGTTCTTGCAGTCGGTCAGGATGGTCGCGCCGAAAACGCCGCTCATATCCGTTAAGTCGATCCACTGGTGCGACGGAACTTCGAATTTCTTCGGCTCTGCCGTGGGGCGATCGATGGTTCCGATGTCCCAGTTGTAAGTAGCCGTGCGATTCGAAGCGGCCAGGGGGAACGTCGCCTTCAGGTTCGACTCCCGGGTATTCCAGTCGATAGCGTTTTCGAACTCGACTCGTTTGCCCGCATCTCCCGCCGAAAGGCGGATGGTCTGCACAAATCGTGATCCCGCGGTCTCGCGTGAAACCTCCACGGCCACACGCGCCGGGCCGCTTTCCGTCACGCGAATCTTCGCCGGCCCGCTGACGTATGCTTTCGGCGCTGCCTGCTCCTGGTCCCAATCCATATTCCATGCCGGCCACTGTTCGGGATCATCGTAGGAGATGGCAAGGCGCGCCGGGCCAGCGAGCAATTCCCGGCCAATCGACTTATCGAAAATACTGAAAACGTCTCCGCCTTGATTCAGCTTCACGCGGTAGTACTGATTCTCCAGCGAGTTTTCGGACACTTGCAGAGCCGATGGAAGTCCGGCCGCAGCTTCGGGCTGCACATCATAAACCGCATAGCCCACGGATGGTACTCTCGCAACAAAAAGCACCTTACCGTTTGAGATCTGCGCTGGAATTTTTTTGCCGTCCGGTCCAATCACGTCAACTGTGTTGGGCATTCCGCCCGGGAAGTCGATGCTGGCTTCAACCACCTCTTCCCGCGCGATGCTCAAGGGGTTGAAGATGACGACGGGAACACCTTTGGCCTGAGTGTCGAGCGCCGCTGCAACCGCTTCGGATGCGTTGTTCAACACGCCCGCGAACTGGTTCAAGGCGATGACGTTGTCGTTCCAGGCGAACTCGTAAGCCTTGGGAGTCGCCGTTCCGGCAGCGATGTCGTGGAAGTGGCCGCCCATCACCAGCGTCCAGGCATCGTTCAAACGCTGCAACGGATACGTTCGTGCCCCTAGCCATTCCGCGGCAATCGAGGTTTTTTCGGCGGCGTCCGCCAGTAACTCTTCTTTCCGGAGCCAGCGCTTCTGGTAGGCCTCGGAAGTCAGCGAGCCGGCGGAATGATTAGTCAGCTCCATTTCGCCGGTATAGCGTGGAAGTCCGGCGGCCTCCGAGGGTGTGATGTCGAGAAACATCTGCTCGGCGTTCGCCGAAACTACATGGACAGGGCCATTGCCCGCCTTGACCGATGGCCACTCCGGATGCGGTTGCCCCGCTATGTAAGATCCGTCTCCGTCCTGCGGCGGGAAGCTTGCTGACCCTTTGGTGACGATCGCTTCAAGCCGCTTTACGGAGTCCTCATCCGGAGATCCGCCGATGTCGCCGGTACCGTAATAATGATAGTCCGCATACACGCCACTGACTTTGCCGTTCTGTTCTACGCGAGCCGCCCAATCGTTCTGGTAACGGTCCTGGTCCCGATCCGATTGGACCTTGGCGAGGCCCCGCTCCTGGGCACGCAGCGCATAGTAATCCTGAACGTCCTTCGGATCGAGCGGCAGATTGGCATTCTCGAGCTGGCGTATTTTCTGTTGCAGCGGCAGAAATTTCTTCCGAATCTCTTCGAGCGCGACGTTCGGAGGAGCCGCAGGCAACGGCTGGCTAAGATCGGTGTCAATCCCCCCGCTGTAGTCACCCGGGTTTAGACCCGCCAGCACGCTTTCTCCATCCGGTCCCACCCAGACGCCCACGTTGAATGGCGTGCCTTCCGGCGTCCTCTCGCGCGATTCCAGACCGCCGCCGTCCGCGGAAGATCCCCAGATCAGCTTTTGTGTGGAGAAGCCTTTGACGCCGGAGTGCGCGAGAATCGTCGGCAGCGAAGATGGAAAGCCGAAACAGTCAGGCAGCATGTACTCCGCACTCGCTTTGCCGAACTCGCGGCGAAACCAGTCATTCCCGTAAAGAACTTGCCGGATGATGGTCTCAGCACTGGGGGCGTTCACATCGCCCTCTTCCACGGAAGAACCTGCTGGGAACCATCTTCCTGAATCCACGTACTTCTTCAACCTCGCGAAATCCGCGGGATAATATTCCTTCATCAAACGGTAGCGGTTCGCGCCGCTGAAATTGAAAACGTAGTGGGGGTATTTGCCGAAGAGAGTAAAGTTGTCCTCCATGGTCTTGCGCAGGTATTCGTCGATGACCTGGGGATACTCCCATCGCCACTCCGTATCCAAGTGGGCATACCCGACCACGTAAAGAGTGGGCTGCTTGTTCAAGTCGGGTTTTTCGGTGGTTTGCGCGCTGGCCGCGCACAGCAGGACCAGCCAGCACAGTGAATGCGCTAACAAAGTAGTGCAGCATCGTCGCATGTTGTGGCCCTTCCTACTTCTTCGGATATCCCACCGATTGCGCCAGGATAATTTTCTGCTGCGGCTGCAAGTTCAGGGTCTTAGCCAGCGCGGGCTTGTCGATACTTGCCCGCACCACCGTAGCTAGCCCTTCGGAGGCGCAATAGAGATAGACGTTTTGCGCTATGAATCCCACATCTGCGGCGGTGTACATCTCCGTCTCGGGGGAAACCGCGCCATCGGCTTTGGAAAGGTCCGCAACATAGACTAGGTTCACAGCCGCGTCCTTCACGAATGACTGTGTGCCGGTAGCCGCCCGGAAGTCGCCCGCCAACGCAGGGCCTAGCACGTTGGCCTTGGCATCGTAAATGTACACGCCTTCGGGAGTTGCCACATAGATGCTCACTTCCTGCCAGTTCATGGCGGAGGGCGCAGTGCGATGCCCGTCAGGCCGGTTAATTCCGAAGGCCGCCCAAAGCAGGTTGGAGAGCGTCTGAGGCGAGAGCTTACCCGGACCGAACTCGCGGGTCGATTTACGGTCTGTGAGCACTTGCATCAGAGGGCGACCCCCTTCCTTCTGCGGCGGCGGAAGTTGGACGGGCTTGAGAGCCTGCGCTGCCGAGATGGCAGAGAAACAGATTGCCGGCAGCACAAGCCCCAATAGGAACCGTACTTTGTGTTTCATGAGAGCGTCTCCTCCAGGAAGTTTCAGTCTTGATTTTTTCGCGGATGGGGCAAAGTCCTAATTTAGACCGGTCTGTTACCGAAGTCTATGATGCGCCGCAAAAGTTCTTTCTGCGTGAAGTGAAACCCGAGGCCCGGCGGCTGGGCGGCTGGGCTCCGACTCGAGAAAGGCGAATTGGCATTTGCCTCCTGCGCGCCCGGCCAATCTGTTTCTGTTTCTACACCTGGGGTAAACGGCGTCACTAATCGACAGATCCGCGCTCGTCAATCCTGGGTTGCTCTGACACTTACGGCCAAGCACGAGCAGCGGATCACTCGATACGACGCGCAGGCTGGTCCGCCCCGTTTTGATGAAGGATGAGTTGCTTTACCTGACCCTTCTCGTCTTTCTCGAACGTGATCTGGGCATCCACGTCCTTAAGGAAGTAGTCGGTTGGGCTCTCGGGAAATAGTTCCATACGGCCCTGGCCTGTCGCTTGGCCGTACAGTTTGTTGCCTTCGCGGGTAATCGTGAGCTTGAACGCCGGCGTCATTTCGTAGACGCCTACATAATCGTCAAATAACTTCGGATCGACGGCGATCTCCTTGTGCTCTTTGGCCAAGGTGAGCTTTGCCAATTCATAGCGGGAATCGACCAGGTGCCTGCCGATGTCGTCAATATCGTTCGTCGAGTTCGAAAGCACGATGATGCCGAGCTGTTTTTTCGGGTCGAAGCCCATGAACGAGTGATAGCCTCCCGTACCCCCGTTATGCCAGATAATATCGTCGCCGTAGCGATTCAGGATGTGCCACCCAATCGCGACATCGACGTTCTCTTTCACCGACGGACGGCGCTTGTTGAGCATGGATTTCATAGCCGGCTGCAGGGGCGATTCGCGCAAGCCCATGTTCGCGGCCAGGAACTTAAACATGTCGTTTACGGTGGAGCGAATGCCACCGGCGCCGGCAAAAGACGGGAGGTCCCAGTTGGAGGTGCGCTTCTGCGTTTCCGTATGTCCCGGGACCAGACGCGCCCGCATATCGCTGGTAAGAACGATGCCGGTACTGCTCATTCCGAGCGGCTGAAGAATGCGGGTGCGCAGCAGGGTTTCGTAGTCCGTGCCGGCACGCAGTGCGAGCGTGTTTCCCAGCAACCCTACCGCAAGATTCGAGTACTCGTATTTCTCGCCGATATCCCGCGTCAACTGGTAGCTGGAAAGGAAGTCATACATCTGCTGCACGGTATAGTCGGCATAAGGATTGTCAGGATCCTTCGGTGCGAAATTCGACGGCATGCGCGGAAGTCCCGAAACATGCATCGCCAGATCCAGCAGCGTGATCTCTTTGCCGTTGCGCTCCGGCATGTGGACGGTCTTGGGCAGGTATTTCGATACCGGATCGTCGAGCTTCACCTCGCCGCGCTGGACCATGTCCATGAGCAGCAACGACGTAAATACCTTGCTGATGGATCCGATCTCGTACAAGCTGTCGGCCGAAGGAACGCGTTTGTCTTGGTCATCATCAAAAGTCCCGTAAGCGACCACTCGCGAGCCCTGCGGCGTAAGAACCCCGACCACCATGCCGGTGCTCTTTTTGTAGGTGTCGATGCGGTTGACAAGAATCTGCCGGATCTCCGCGTCTGCGGGTGCGGCAACCACCGTGGGACTCTGGGCGCTTGCAGCACACCATGCTGCACCCAGGCACAACAGCGCTGCGATGGTGCGGATCGATTTCATCTTCATGTCTCCCCCGGCGGCCGGCGAAATCCGGGGAGAGGCGATTTCGCCGGCCCGTCAGCATTGCGCAATTTCAGAAGTCGAAAATTACGTGCGGGCATTCCTGCCGTTGCTTAGGTTGATGGCCCAAGACCTGGGCGATGCTTGCCTCAGACTGAAGTGCGCCCCCCGAAGGGGGCGCACTCTCTTGTTGGTGTGTGCCTGCGACGACCGCTCAGAAGGTGATTCGCAGGCCGACTTGGCCTTCACGTCCCGGCAAAACCTGTATGACCGAGTCTAATGGGGCTGCCTGCCCGGGCACATTCTGCATGGCTGCTGGATTCGCCCGGTTGAAGAGGTTGAACATCTCAAAGTAAGCGTCCACCTTCGTACGCTCCCCGATCGCAAAGTTCTTGGCCACCCGGACATCCATGTTGATAAACTTTGGAGCCGAGAAGGCGTTGCGCACGTAACTGATATCCTGTCCGTTGTATAGCCCATCGCCATCCCCATCGACAGGGTTAACAGTGCCGCGTGAATAGGCGAAGCCGCTTTGAGCGCGGAAAATGTCGCTGATCTCAAATTTCCATGGCAGTTGGACAACCCCGTGGATCGTGAAGTTTTGCGGCACGGAGAGATCCGACCGGCCATAATCGAGATTGCAGCCGTTGTAATATCTTCCGGCCTGAGGCACCGGGTTGCCGTTGCTGGCGTCAATGAAGGACCCATGGGCATTGGTCTGGCCTGTGGTGGTATCGGTGACAACCGGAACCATGCCTTTGTAGCTGTCGGTTGGCCCGTCGGTCGCCGCATAGGCAGCCCCTTGCCCCACTTGAAGATTCGAGATCAGGGCTGAATTCAACGCGTTGTCCCACTCTTTCGAGTAGGTATAGCTGGCGTCAAACTGGAAGCGTTTGCTCAGGCGCTTGCTCACCGAAATCGTCACGCCATCGAAGAAGCCGTCATACCAGGGTCCATAACCGAGGATGACGTGGTTCCCCGTTCCGGGCACGAACGTGTTCGTGTATCCGGGAAGCCGCGCGATAAACTCCAAATTGGTGTCCCGGACCCCCAGCATGTTAGCGATCGTCGAGTGATAATAGTCAACGGTCAGCCCAAAGGTATTGCTGAGTTGCTGCTGGACGCCGACGTGGAAGGTGTCGGTGTAGGGTGTCGTGAAGCTGGGATCGACGGTGACCGGAACATCGTAGGCCGCGTACGCGGAAGTATTTCCCATGTTACCGAACGGATCCCATTGCCAGTATCCGGGAGCCTGGCCGACTGCGGCGGCAGCGGCATTCAGAAACTGGTCGGGGGTGTATCCGGTCATCTGCTGCACATTGCTAAGGTCGACGACGGCTCCGGCAGGAACCGGCGCGTGGCCCGCGGCTACCACGGAATTCAAATGATCAATCCCGTAAAACGGTACCCCAAGGGGGGTCCCTTCAAATGAACATTCATAAGCGGGGTTACCGGGATTTGCGGCGATTTGCGCATCCGTCTGGTACTGAGCGACGCATGGGACGTTCCTGCCAATTGAGACATGATCTTCGCTAAGGGTGCTTGGGTTCCCGTAAAAGAGCCGCGGGAACGACAGGAACCTCTGCCTGTGGATGGTGGCGCCGCCAAACTGTGCCACATCACGCGCCATCCCCATGCGGAAGTGGTCGTAAAACCTTCCCCAACTGGCTCGTATAACGGTCTTCGGAGTAGGCTGATAAGCGAATCCCACCCGCGGCGAGATGTTGTTGTTTGCGAAGGTCGAGTCGTAATCCCAACGCAAACCAAAGTTGAGGGTCAGGTTGTGAGCAACCTGCCAGTCATCCTGAAGGAACAAACCGTCGTAGTTATTGCGCAGCCCAATATGGCTCGAAGCCGGCGAGCCCTCCACGTTCAGGTAATAAAGACCCGATTCGAGCGGAGTGTAGATGGGCAGGTCGGATGCCAGGCTGAACAACTGGTTGAAGTAGGTGATGGCCTCGGTGCCATCGACCATGGTGCGCTCAAAATTCCACCCGAGCTTCAGCGTATGCTGGCCAAACCTCCGCCCGACATTCGCCCCCGCGGCCCAATACTTTTGGCGAATCGGGATATCATTGAATCCGGGACCATATTGGATCGTCCCTAGATCCCCAAAAACATCGCCCGTTTGCAGGCTTGAGAATAGGTTATCGTACGTAAAAGGGATGCCGGCCTTCGGCCAGGTTGGAGCCTGATAGGTGGGGTTATCGCGAAATTGAATGAAGTAATTCAGCAGAAAGGGATTCGTCTGGCTGCCCAGGGTCGCGGTATCCGACACCCCCAGCATCAGATTGCGGGAGGAGAAGTTGGTTCGCGTGGAAGGAAGAGAGAACCCCGCCCCCAACGGGTTGTAATCGTTGAGGTGGGAATTGGTGAGGTTCATTTGTTCGCTGAAGCGGTGATTCCCGGTTTGCTCATCGAGGCGAACTCGTGCTCGGGTTTCGTTGTCCAGGGTATTGCCATTGAATGGCGATTCGACTTGCACGATGATTGGCGGTGTAGCCACAGGAAACTGCCAATCCAGGTGCCGGTCCTCCATAATTCGCTCCGCTGCCGCGAACATGAAGATTTTGTCTTTCTTGATGGGGCCGCCGAATTGGAAAGTCGGATCCCACCGTTGCAGGAAGGGAACGGCGCCATTGTTGACGAGGTTCGAGTTTGAACTGTCAAGGTGATGGTTGCGATAGAAGGCCGAGGCCAGACCATGCCAGTCGTTGGTCCCGCTCTTGCTGATCACGTTGATAACGCCGCCAGACCCGTGTCCGAACTCAGCCTTGTACCCGGCGGTCAGCACCTGGAATTCAAGGATCGCATCCTGGTTGAATTGGGAGGACGCGCCACCATTCATACCGTCGTTGTTCGGCATTCCGTCAATCAGGAATTGAGCGTTGTTGCCCCGCTGCCCGAGGACGGGAACGGCGTCATCGGTCCCCGTGTCCTGCTGGCTATTGACGATTACCCCGGGAACCAACTGCATCAGGTCGAGATAATTGCGCCCGTTTAGCGGCTGGCTCTCGATGTCCACCGGATTGATCGTCGATCCCGTCGAGGAGGTTGTCGTCTCCAGGAACGCAACCATGTCGGCCGAGACCGAGACCTCGGTTTTCATCGAGGCCACGGGGAGGTCGATGGAGGTGGTTACGTCCTGGTTGACCGTGAGTTCAAGGCGAACCTTTTTGGTCGCGAATCCAGCTTTGGAAACCTCGATTTCGTAACTCGCAGCGGGCAGTCCAGCGACAACAAAACTGCCGGACGCATCGCTTTTTATGGTGTGCGAGATGCCCAGCGCCTGGCTGGTGATGATGACGGCCGCATCGGGAAGGGCCAGGCCTTGCTGGTCCTTGATTTGGCCGTGAATCGTGGAGGTAATCTGTGCCAGCGACGAGGTCGCGGCCAGGAGTACGAACAAGAGAACCGAGGCCATCGCGAACATCCGCGTCCTTCGGGTTCCCCAGCTAACATCCAGTCTATTGCTGTAACTTTCGATCATTGCAATCTCTCTCCTTAGCCAACAGCAAACCGTTCGCCATTGTGCATATTCCGTCATTGTCTTATCACTGCCAGGTGAAACAATTCCGGCTTTGGCCCATCTAAAGTCCGGAATCAACGGTCGTCTCTTTTTCTTGCTGCTAAAGCACTTCCAACATCAGTCCAGCGCCGCTCGCTGCGCTGGCCGGCTTCAATGACCTGATCGCGCATCAACTTCCTTGCGCTCCTGGAATCGCGCCGTCGAACTGCGTCCACAACCAGCTCGTGTTCCCGGGTAGCCTCGTTCGCATCCAGGCCGACATCCAGGCCGAGATACAACGGCCGTTGTATCTGGTCGATGACCGAGGCCACAATGCTCTCCAGCCGGTCGTTGTGCGAACAACGCGCCAGCGCAAGGTGAAACGCGCTGTTGTCCCGCAGATAAGTCTCGTAGGTTGCCCGGTCGCCCGGCCGATAGCGCAGCGCCGCCATCCGCGAAAGCGCATCGATCTCGGCCGGCGTTGCGCGCTGCGCCGCCAGCGCGGCACCTTCCGCTTCGATGATTCCGCGCAATTCGGAAAGGTTCCGGATATCCTCGATCCCCAGGGGAGCGACTTCGTAACCTTTATAGGGCTCGAGGGTGATCAGGCCCTCGAGTCCGAGGCGGTTCAGGGCCTCACGAAGCGGCGTCCGCGACACATTCATCTCGGAACAAAGGTCCTTTTCGATGAGGCGCACGCCCGGCAGGAGCCGGCAGGTGAGGATCCGGTGTTTTAACGCTGCGTAAATGCGGTCCGGCAGAGCCTGCCGGGTGACAATGGGGTCGAGTTCAACCAGGGAACGGTGGGGCGGCAAAGATCTCGTGGCTTTATCGTCCGGCTCGGGTTTGTGTACTGTATATTTCATGACAGGCACAGCCTATCATTGTCCAAACAGCCCGCCAAAGAAAAAAGGTCCGCTTCTCCCCCGTCAGACCAGAGCTTTGAGCTCGCCGAGTAGACGATTAATCTGCTCGGGTGTATGGGTGGCGAACACGACCGCCCGGAGCGCACCGTTTGGCCCCGCACCGACGTATCGGGTTCGCTGAATGGCAATGCCGCGCTCCATTAGCTTCTGGTGTACGCGGTCCATCTCCTCCCCGCTCTGCAGCGTCCAGGCGGCGACCGGGACGGGAGAATCGTCCTGGTCAAAGCCCATCTTCTTCAGGCCACTCTTCAACTGGCGAGCGTTCCGCCACAACTGCTGCCGAAGTTCGGGATGGGCCATCATCAGTTCCATGCCCTTGATCGCAGCACCAGCGGCCGCCGAAACCGAAGCATTGGCGCCGTTGACAATGTGGCCAGCTCGGATGGGGAGAACAAATTCCGGGTTGCCGGGAATGATTCCACCGTGTGCGCCCACGGCTTTACTGAGAGTTCCGCCAAAGTACAATCGGGGAGACTTCAGGCCATAGTATTCGTAGGTGCCCCGCCCATTCTCGCCGAGCACTCCGATCGCATGACAGTCGTCCAGCCAAACGCAGCCGTCATAGCGCTCGGCAATCTTGAAATAGTCCGGTATCGGCGCCACTTTGCCAAAGGTCGGAAAGATGCCATCGCTCGCCACCAGCGGCTTCTCGCCCGGCTTCAGATTCGCCTTGATCTTGCGCTCGAGATCCTCGGGATCGCCGTGGGCAAACGTGTAGACCGGCTTCTGCAACGCATACATGAAGTCGGTAATGCTCCAGTGGGCGCCCTCGTCCACGAACATCGCCTGGAACTTGCCGAGTTGGGCCAGCGATTGGAATCCGGCGATGTTGATGAGGTACCCCGAAGGCAGATAGATCGCATCTTCGGCGCCGAAGAACTCGCCCGCCTTCTTCTCGACTTCGAGATAAATCGGAAACGTTCCGAAGACATTTCGAGAGGTAGCGGAACAAGTGCCGAAATCGGCTAGCGCCTTTTGCGCCGCTTTGATCACTTCCGGATGGGTTTGGAAAGCAAAGTAACCGGTTCCGCCAAAATAAAGGTACCGTTTGCCATTGATCGCGGTTTCAGGCGCGGGACCGCTGTCCATCACGAACTTATACTTGGACCCGATCAGTTGAGCCACCACTTCCTTCGCCCCCAGGCCCAATGCGACCAAGCCAGTTGTCGCTGTCTTCAAGAAACTTCGGCGCCCCAGCATTTTAGCCTCCTAGCCAAGCCCAAAGATCACAGATCGGTTGGTCATCGCATGATCGGAATTTCCGGTAATCCACAACCATCTCTTGCAAAATGCGATTGTGTATTGTATACCTAATACTCGGTGCGTATTGTGTATCTCATACCAGCCTTGGACTTGTCAAGCGCTGAATCGCACTCCGCTTTTCGGGCGCGATCCGGGTCTGGAAGTTTGCCTGTCGCAGTGAAGGACATTCCCAATGCCCCTCACTCCGATGCTTGAGTCGCGTAACATGGTTCTGTCAATGCCGGAAGCCGAGAGCCACTACGTCATCGCCAGTGCTGCCCATGTGCTCACACCCGCCTTAGCCCTCTACGTTGACTGTGTGGACGCCAATATTGCCACGACCTTGCGCCTCCTTGACAACGACGCAACGCGCTGGCGCCCGCACGTTAAGACCGCCAAGTTGAGGCTGACCATGCGGCGGCTGATGACGCACGGAGTAACGAATTTCAAGTGCGCAACCTCCCTCGAACTGCTGACTGTGTGCGAAGCCGGTGGCCGCGATGTGCTGGTCGCTTCCCCGGTCGTCGGTCCGAGCGCGCAACGCGTGGTGGAGATCGCGAAGCAATTTCCCCACGTCAGCGTTTCCGCGCTGGTGGAGAACACCGAATCTGTCCAGCGCTGGCGTGCCGCGAATATCGGCCTTTTCATCGACCTCAATCCCGGCATGGATCGTACCGGAATCGAGTACCACCGCACGGACGACATCGTCGTCCTGGCGCGCGCAATCGTCGCGGAGGGAATTCGTTTTCGCGGGCTTCACTGCTACGAAGGCCATCTCTCGAACCCGGATCTGCCGGGCCGTATTGCCGCCGCACGCGCAGTTTACGCGCGCGTGCTCGAAATCGAGGAAGCGCTCGCCCAGGCCGGCATCCCGGTGCCAGAGATCATCACCTCCGGTACGCCTGGTTTGCCGTGCAGCCTGCAATATGAGCGATTCCAAAGCCCGCGGTTCGTGCATCGGGTGTCCCCGGGCACGGTTGTGTACGGAGATGCCACGAGCCTGGCCCAACTGCCGCCGGAATACGGTTATGTCCCGGCCGCCCTAGTGGTAACGACGGTGGTCAGTCATCCCGCAGCCAACGTGATTACATGTGATGCCGGGCACAAGACGCTTTCAGCCGATGCCGGAGTGCCCAACTGCGTGGTCCTCGGGCACCCCGAACTGGAAGCGCTCGCGCCCAGTGAAGAACACCTGCCGCTCCTGGCTCCGAATGGCGGACCCTTGCCTGCCATCGGGCAGACTCTGTATCTACTGCCTCGCCATATTTGCCCTACGGTAAACAATTTCGACGAGGCGCTAATCATCCGGGACGGAGACGTCGCTGGCATCGAACCGGTGAGCGCGCGCGGGCGGGAAGCACCGATGCAACCCGGGGATTTAAGAGTTCCGGGTAGGCGTCGTTGAAGCGCGCAGTGTGAAGTAGGCAGGGAGCATTGACACCAGTTGCGGAAGTAGAGGAGAGAAAATGCCACACGGATTGCCAACGAGGTCCGGTATTCGGGTTTTGATAGCCGCCATCGTGCTGAGTGCGACGGCATACGCGCGCAACCCGGAGGACGTTGCGCCACGTAAGGACTACGCGAGCGTGGCCAAAGCGCTCGAAGCCTTCATCGAGTGGCAAATGCAGGACAAGCAACTTCCTTCTTTGTCCATTGCTCTCGTCGACGATCAGCAGATCGTCTGGGCGCGCGGCTTCGGCTATGCCGATCCGGACAAGAAAATCCCCGCCACCGCCGCTACCGTCTATCGCATCGGTTCCGTGTCCAAGCTTTTCACCGACATCGGCATTATGCAGATGGTCGAAAAAGGCAAGATCGACCTGGATGCGCCGGTCTCGACCTACATCCCGGAATTCAAGCCGGACAATCAATTCGGCAAGCCGATTACCCTGCGGCAGTTGATGTCGCATCGTTCCGGCCTGTTGCGGGAATCGCCCGTCGGCCACTACTTCGATCCCACCGAGCCTAGCCTCAAAGACACCGTCCTGAGCATGAACGGACTGCCCCTCGTCTATCCGCCCGAGACGCGCGTCAAGTATTCGAATATCGGCGTTGCTACCGTCGGGTATGTCCTGGAGCGCATGAACGGCGAGCGTTTCCCCGCTTATCTGAAGAAGGCCGTCCTGGGACCGATGGGGATGGAGTCCAGCGCATTCGAGCCTGAGCCAAAGCTCATGCAAAATCTGGCCAAAGCCTACCTGTGGAGTTACGACGGCCGGGTATGGGAAGCGCCGAAGTTCCAGCTCGGAACCGCGCCTGCGGGGAGCATGTACTCGACCGTAACCGACCTCAGCCTGTTCATGTCAGCCCTCTTCGCCCAGGGCCGCGGACGGAACGGCCAGGTGATCAAGTCGGAGAGCTTGAAAGAAATGCTGACGCCGCAGTTTCCGAGTGCTGGCGGACCGCGTAATTTCGGGCTGGGTTTCGTCCTGAATCAACTGGACGGCCACCGCCTTGTCGGCCATGGCGGCGCGGTCTACGGCTTCGCCACCGAGATTCAGATTCTTCCCGACGACAAGATCGGCGCCGTCGCGGTGACGACCATGGACAGTTCCAATGCCGCCGTGTCGCGGATCACCAGCCAGGCGCTTCGGCTCATGCTTGCGTTGAAAGCCGGCAAAGATCTTCCGCCGATCGCCGAAACCGAGCCGATTCCGCCGGAGCAGATCGGGAGTCTCGCCGGCCGATACGGCGAGGGCGACAAAGCCATCGACCTGATCAAGCGAGATGGAAACTTGTTCGCCTACTGGGTGAACGGCGGCTACGAGATGCGCCTGCGCAAATTGGGCAGCGATCTCATCGCGGATGGCCGCATCGCCTATGGCATGAGGATAACTCCCGAGACCGGCGGACTCACGATCAATGGGGAGCACTACCAGCGCGCCGAGTCTGCCAAAGCGCCCGCGGTCCCGGACGATTGGAAAGGTCTCATCGGCGAGTATGGATGGGACCACGACGTCCTCTACATTCTCGAGAGAAACGGCAAACTCACTTCGCTCATCGAGTGGTATGAGTACGAGCCGCTGGAGCAGATTTCCAGGGACACGTTTCGCTACCCCACCCGCGGGCTCTATGACAAAGAAGACCTGATATTCCGCCGCGATGGCAGCGGAAGAGCAACGGAAGTAAAGGTTGGAGGCGTGGTCTTCCGGCGACGTGACCACCCCTCTGCGGCGGCAGATTTCCGCCGCAACCCATAAACTCACGTTCGAGATTCGGATTTCAACAGCGTGCGCACCCACGCGCAGGCAATTAAGGGAGGTACGGTAATGATGCTGACTCGAAAGGGCTTTCTCAAGTCAATGGCCGGAGCGACCGTCGCGACTGGCCTGTTCAACAGCTTCACCGCGCCGCTGGCGCACGCGCAAGAGACCAGCGGGGCTAACCCGCGCCAGCGGAGAATCACCGAAATCGAGATCTTTCCTTTCTTCATGGAGGGCAAGGAGGTCATTCGCATTGCCCTGGGCACGATGGCCGCCGAAGAGGTACTGGTTCGGCTGCGCACCAATGACGGTGTGGTCGGCTGGGGAGAGGCTTCCCCGTTCTCGCCGGTTACAGGCGAGACGCAGGGGACTGACGTCGCCATGGCCAAAAGTCTGGCCGTGATCGTCAAGGGTCGTGATCCCTTTGACCTGGCACGAATCGTGTCCGAAATGGACGGCCTCACGCCCTATCACCCCAGCATCAAAGCGGCCTTCGAAATGGCAATCTGGGACATATGCGGCAAGATCGCCGGCCAGCCTGTCGTCCACCTGTTGGGGCAGTATCGCAATTCCTTCGACACCGATCGCACTGTCTATCTCGATAAGGCCGACGTCATGGCGCAGAAGGCGAAGGAAATTGCCGGCGAGGGCTTCAAGGTGGTCAAAGTCAAGCTGGGCGAGTCTCCGGAGGCCGACATCGAACGCATGCGAACGATTCGCCAGGCCGTCGGTCCTGACATCAGAATTCGCACCGACGCCAATCAGGGCTGGACGCCGAACGAAGCGGTGCGTGCGCTACGCGGCCTCGATCAATTCAAGATCGAGTTCTGCGAACAGCCCGTGCTCTACTCCGACTGGGAGGGCATGAGTTTTGTCCGCCAGCATGTTGAAATTCCCATCATGGCCGATGAAAGTGTGCACTCGCCGGCCGATGCCATCGAAGCCGTGCGACGCGATGCCGTCGACATGATCAACATCAAGCTCATGAAATCGGGCGGCATCCTCGGGGCCGTGCGCATCGCCCACATTGCGGATGGCGCGGACATGAAATGCATGCTCGGCTGTATGAGCGAAACTCGCGTTGCCCTGACCGCCGCCGCTCATGTGGTTATGTCGCAAAAAAACGTGCTCTATGCCGACTTGGACGCCTTCACCGAACATAAGATAGATCCGGTGATCGGCGGAATGGCATTGAAGGACGGCACTCTTACCCTGCCGGATAAGCCCGGCCTCGGCCTGGACATCGATCCGAGCTGGCTCAAGACATTGAAACCAGCGTAAGACCGCGGCGCAAGTTGGTCGAGTTCGACATCGGGACGGCAAGCCCCTCGCGCTCTTTGAAAACTCGGTCCAGAGCCGGGCCTTTTATCCGACCTGCACCGTCAGCATCGATATGGATCCTCCGTCGACGCCTTCGATCGGAAAAGTGATGACTTCGCCCGGTTGCCGGCTGGCAATCACGTAAAGCATCGGGAGGTAGTGATCCGGCGTTGGAATTGAGAGCATCGCCTCCGGCCCGAGGCTTTCGTAATCGATGAGAGGCTGGTATTCACCGGCGATCATCATCTCCTTCGCTTCTTCTTCGAAGCGGATCGCCCAATCGTACGGGTCGGGCATGTGCCGGCCCCACGCGTAGGCATGAAGATTGTGGACCAGATTTCCGCTGCCAACAATCAGGATGCGTTCGCCTCGCAATGGCGCCAGTCTCCGGCCGATCTCAAAGTGGAATGATGCTGGTTGGGTTTCGTCGATACTAAGTTGCACCACAGGGACATCGGCGTCAGGATACACGTGTTTGAGCACAGACCAGGTTCCGTGGTCGAGCCCCCATGAGCTGTCAAATCTTACCGCCAGAGGCTTCAGCATCTCTTGCACTCTGCGGGCAAGTTCTGGATCGCCCGGAGCCGGGTACTGCACCTGATAGAGCTCTCGGGGAAAGCCCCCGAAATCGTGAATCGTTCTCGGGGATGTGCCGATGGTGACGCCAGTTCCCGGTACAAACCAATGCGCGGAAATCGACAAAATCGCTTTTGGTTTTGGCAGTTGCTTTCCGATTAGCCGCCATCCCGCGGTATAGCTGTTGTCCCACAAGGCATTCATGGGATTGCCGTGCCCGAAAAATATTGCGGGCAGTATTTCCGCCATGCCGACTCCTCCATAGTCGCCGTCGGGGAGGCCGAAATGCGCCAAATCCCCTCCGCACCAACCCCAGCGATGTTATCCTAAATGCGGGATCACGCCGCAGACGCTGTAACTTCTCATGTCCAAACCAATGAATTCCTCCAATCCAAGCACGTCCGACCCAAACAAGTCCAACCCGAACGCTCCGGAATCCACGTCGGCCAACGAGCCTGCCGAGTCATTCAAAGATATTTTTTCCGAGTACGAGCAGAGTCATTCCCGCAAGAGCGAACCCGGCGCTCAGGGCCGTGAAGGCACGGTGATTGCCGTGACCGCCGACTCCATCGTTCTCGATATCGGATTCAAGACAGAAGGTGTTCTGCCGCTCACGGCGTTTCCGGCCGACAAGCCGCCGAAGCCCGGCGACAAAGTGCAGGTCACCATCAAAGGCCGCGATCCCGAAGGCTACTACGAACTGACCCGCGGCAAAGTCGAGCGTCCCACCGACTGGGCGTCGCTGGAAAAGGCCTTCGCCGAGCGCTCAACGATCGTCGGCACCGTGACCGGCGTGGTCAAGGGCGGATTGAGCGTGGATATCGGCGTGCGAGCCTTCATGCCCGCGTCGCGCAGCGGAACCCGCGACGCGTCCGAAATGGAGAAACTGGTTGAGCAGGAAATTCGCTGCCGCATCATCAAGCTCGACGTGGCAGAAGAAGACGTGGTGGTCGATCGCCGCGCCATTGCGGAGGACGAAGAACGCGCCGGCAAAGAGCGCCGCTACTCGGAACTCAAAGAAGGCGACACCGTGCAGGGCGAGGTCCGCAGCCTGACCGATTACGGCGCGTTCGTCGATATCGGTGGCGCCGACGCCCTGCTTCATGTTGGCGAAATTTCATGGCGTCGCGTCAACAAGCCGTCTGACGTGCTCTCCACGGGCCAGCAGATCGAGGCCAGGATCATCAAGATCGACCCGGACAAGCATCGCGTTGCCATCAGCATGAAGCAGCTTCAGCCGCATCCGTGGGAAGCCGTCGCCGAAAAATTTAAGGCCGGCGAACGCGTGCGCGGCACCGTTACCCGCATCGCCGATTTCGGAGCGTTTGTCGAAATCGAGCCGGGCATTGAAGGTCTGATTCACATTTCCGAAATGTCTTGGGCCAAGCGCGTGAAAACTCCGGGTGACGTGGTGAAGCCGGGCGAAACCGTCGAGGCCGTGATTCTAGGGGTGAACGCGGCAGAACGCCGCATCTCGCTCGGGCTAAAGCAGGCGCTGGGCGATCCCTGGGCCGGGGCCGAACAGAAATTTGCGCCGGGCACGGTGATTGAAGGGCCGGTCACGAGCCTGACGAAGTTCGGCGCCTTCGTGCAGCTTGCCGAAGGCGTTGAGGGCATGATTCACGTCAGCGAAATCAGCGCGGAAAAGCGCATCAATCACCCGCAAGAAGTGCTGAAAGCCGGGGAGGTCGTCAAGGCGCAGGTGCTCGCGCTCGATACGGCGAAGCGGCTCATCCGCCTGAGTATGAAACAGCTGGTTCCAACCGGCCTGGATGAATACCTCGCCGAGCACAAAGAAGGCGATATCGTCACTGGCCGCATGGTAGAAGTTTCCGGAGACCAAACGCACGTGGAACTGGGCGAAGGCGTCGTGGCAACGTGCCGAATCCCGGAAGAACGCTCAGCGAAGCCGGAAAAAGAAGACAAGAGCGCGGAACCGTCTTCCTCTTCATCTTCATCCAAGCCCGATCTGTCGTCGTTAGGTTCGATGCTGCAGGCCCGCTGGAAAAGCGGCGCTCCTACCGATGAGGCCAAGCCGGAAGCCGCGCGGACAGGGCAGATCCGCAAGTTTCGGATCGCCAAGCTCGATCCAGCGGCAAAGAAAATTGAATTGGAGCTGGAGTAAGCCCGGACCTGTCAAAGCTGGCTTGCAAGGAACACTCGCGAAATGCCTACGGAAACATCTCCTGATCAGTTGTTGCAGTTCGCGGCCGTTGCGATCATCGGCATCTTTGTTCTCGGTTTTGTGTTTTCCCCTCTGGGGGCGTGGACGGGCGCAGTCTTAGCCGCATGGTTCATAGGCACGCAGAGAGCATGGCGCGGATTTCTATTGCTTGCAGGCATCAATTTCGTTTTGAGTTTGCTTTCGAATTGGCGCGGATCTCCACTGACTGGAATGGAGTATGCCGGTTGGACGATGCTGGCTGTCCTCATCGGCGCGCTGCCTTTCTTTCTCTATCGGCTAACCAGCCAGCGCCGGCCAGGCTTTCTGTCAACCCTCTCTTTGCCGCTCTGGGGCGCTGCTTTGCAGGCACTGGGGCAACTGTTCCTGCCAGCCAGCATATTCAAACTCCACTCGCTCGCTCAGACTCAGTCGGCGATCTCCCCGTTGCCGCGCATCGCCGCCATCCTGGGGACAGGCGTAATTACGTTTCTCATCTATTGGTTCGCGGCGGTAATCAATTGGATGTGGAACCAGGAATTCCGGGCTAAGAAGATTGCTACGGGCGCAAGCATCTTCGGCGCGGTATCTGTCCTTGTCTTGGGATATGGCCTGTTCCTGCAGATACATCCTGCCGCATCTCATGTCCTGCTAACCGGTCCAGCTTTTGCGTGGGTATGTTTTGGAGGAGGCTTGATTTTAGGCGCGTGGAGTCTCATTCAGCCTGGCATAAGGCGCGAAGTATGGGCGGATAGAACGGAGACAGTCGCTCTCTTGCGAAGTCCGTACACCGGAGACCCTTTACATGTTGTGAGCGAAGGCGGTCACGAGGCTTTGGCCAGCCAGTCCGGTGAACGGTTCCCGGTCCGCAACGGAATTCCCGTCTTTTTAGAGCCGGAAAAGCTCACTGGCTTAAACCACAAATACAACCGGCTGTATGAAATCATCGGCGGCTTCTATGACGACATCCAGAGGGTGGCGTGCGCTTTACGGGGTATCGGCGTAGAGAAGTACCTTGGGACCTATCTGCGCTTCCTGGAAATCAACCCCGGCGATTCCGTGCTGGAAACATCCGTGGGCACCGGTCTCAACTACAAATACCTTCCGCGTGGCGCAAGACTATTTGGCCTTGATCTCTCGGCGGAAATGCTGACGGCTTGCCAAGCCAATCTGCGCCGCTGGGAGATGGACGCCGATCTTTTTCTTGGGAATGCCGAGGACCTGCCATTTGCCAGTGACAGTTTTGATGTTGTCTTTCACGTGGGAGGCATCAACTTCTTTAATGACAGAGCAAAAGCGATCCGGGAAATGATTCGTGTCGCAAAGCCAGGGACTCGCATGCTGATTGCCGATGAGACCGAAGAGCACGTGAAAAACATCTATGAACGAAGTCCCGGTGTAAGCAAATATTTTAAGAACCGCCACGAACCTGTCACAGCTCCGATTGATCTCGTACCCCCGGAGATGCGGGAAATACATCTTGAGATGCTGCGGGATGGGCGATTCTATGCCCTCACATTTCGTAAGCCCTCTTGCACGGCGCCGAATCTCGCAAGCTCGCCTTCGTTGAACTAAGCTCGATCCGGCGGGAGGAAACTAACCCCGTTAATCGGCAACTAACTCCCCGAGTTAGCCATCATGAGCGCGAACAGCGCCGGCAGATAGATGATTGTCGCCCGCAGTAAGCGTCGAGCCGGCGGTTTCGATGCCGGCGCCGTTGCCGGCAGTTGCGGATACGCCATTCCCATCGATACACGGAACAGCGCCGCGCCCATCAGGATGGCCCCAACCAAATACACCCGTCCCGCCATTCCCAACGCAACCGGCATAACGCTCACCGGAATCAGCGCTCCGGAATAGGCCAAAATCCGCCACACGGTGGATTTTCCATCGGAATCCACCACCGGCAACATGCGAATGTCGCCTTGCGCATAGTCTTCGCGATAAAGCCATGCGATCGAAAGAAAATGCGGAAATTGCCAGACGAACATGATGGCAAAAAGGATCAAAGTCTCGGCTTCCAGTTTTCCGCGCGCCGCGGTCCAACCCAGCACCACCGGCATCGCTCCCGGAAACGCGCCGACAAATGTGCACACCGGAGACACTTTCTTCAGCGGAGTGTACGCCGCCAGATACACCAGCGCGGTCAAGAACACCAATAACCCAGTTAGTAAGTTGGCATAGATTGCCAGATAAGCGGAGCCACCCAGAGTCAGCGCCAGACCTACCATGGCTGCGTGTGCCCTGCTCATGCGTCCCGAAGGCAAGGGGCGCAGCGCCGTCCGGCGCATCCGCGCATCCACGCTCGATTCGAGCACTTCGTTCAGCGCCGCCGTTCCGCTCGAAACCAGCGCCACACCCAGCAGGGCATGGACGAGGCCAATCGACCACGACGACACGCCCATCCGGTGCGCGCCAAAGAAGTAGCCGCACCATGCGGTCAAGACGATCAAACTGGTAATGCGCGCCTTAGTCAGTTCCGCGTAATCGCGCAGCAGAAAAACAAATTTTTGCAACATGGACCCCACTCGCCCGCCCCTTCCGTCCTCACTTACCTCAAACCGGCAGCCATCGAACAAATCCCCACGGACCAGATCAACGCCAAAAGCCGGCATTACCGGCGCACCGTCGGTCCCATATCAAGCCAAAATCCAGAACGACCCCGCGATCTGCTCCTGCAATGCTCGCATCAAACGCAGTCGTTGGCAACTCGCCCGTCCCAGCCGGGCGGGAACGCCGGCTCTCCACGAGCGGGGCTGCTATCATTTCACCAATGAAATCAGTCTCGACAAAATTGCTCCCGGCAGTGTTCCTTCTTCTTCTCACCATCCGCCTTCACTCCGCCGAGGAGCCCAAGCTCAGCCCTCTCCCGGCGCCCGTCTCGAACAATGCGGTTGCCATTTCGCATGACGAAGGCGGACCCAGGATTTTTTCCTTCATGGGCATCGGCCCGAAAAAAACCTGGGACGCAGTCACCACCAGCGCCTACGAAATGGATCCGGACACCGGCAAGTGGACGGAAAAGCGTCCCGTGCCGGGCGTGGCCGGGCGCCTGGCGGCGTCGGCGGTCGCGCTCCACGACCAGGTCTTCATCTTCGGAGGCTACGTCCTCGACGCGCAGGGCGGAGAGACCACGGTGTCGGACCTGAACGTCTTTGTCCCGGTTGAAAACCGCTATTATCGCGGCAAAGACATTCCCGTGCCCGTTGCCGACGCAGTGGTCGGCCTCTATCGCGACCGCTACATTTTCCTCATCGGCGGATGGTCAACGTCAAAGAACGACGCAGTGCGCAACGTCCAAATCTACGACACCGACAAAGATACCTGGATGCAGGCCACGCCGATCCCCGGCACGCCCGTGTTCGGCCATGCAGGCGCCATTATCGGCGACATTATCGTTTACGTAGACGGCGCCTACAAGAACGCGAGCGGCATAGGTCCCAAATACCTCGACGTCCAACGAATGCTGGGTCGGCGAGATTCCAAATTCGAAGAAGGGTGACATCACAAAAATTGAATGGACGAAACTTCCCCCGCATCCCGGCAACGCGCGCTATCGCATCGCGGCCGGCGCGGGGCCGGTGGAAAAAAGGCAGGCAGAATCTATTTCTCCGGCGGAACCGATACTCCCTACAACTACAACGGAATCGGCTATAACGGCCAGCCTGCCGAGCCTTCCCCGGTGACCTTCGCTTTTAACATCTACACCGGGGAATGGGAAACCGTCAGCGAAGACGACTCCCGAGCCCACCATGGATCATCGCGGCCTGCTGGTTACGCACCGCGGCCTGATCATGGTTGGAGGCATGGAAAAAGGCCAGCAGGTAACCGCCAAGGTAACGGTTGTAAAGCCGGCTCGCAAGAAGTAGCCTGGATAGGTCATTCGCTAATGGATACATTCCAAGGGGTTTACTGCGTCCTGCGCACAGGTGTCCTACGCACATAGTCTTGTGCCCAATGATCACGAAAACCGGTGACGCCAATCACGGCAGAGCTTCCCCTCCAGGCATCTAATTTAGTACAGCCGCAAATTCTGCGGCGTCCTGTTTTTGACAATCCGTTCGTCACATAAAATTCGGAGGAAAGCCTATGAGCTGTCATGGAACCGCCCAAGGTGCATGCTACGGCGGACTACACCAATCAAATTCTCAACCTCGTCAAAGCCAAGAACCCAGCCGAACCGGAATTCCACCAGGCCGTGATGGAAGTGTTCGAGTCCTTGAGGCCCGTGTTGGAGCGCCACCCTGAGTATCACGAAGCCAAGATCCTGGAACGCATTACCGAGCCCGAACGGGTCCTTATGTTCCGCGTGCCCTGGTTCGATGACCGAGGCAAAGTGCAAGTGAATCGCGGCTTCCGCATCGAGATGAACAGCGCCATCGGCCCCTACAAGGGCGGACTGCGCTTCCATCCTTCGGTCAATCTCGGCATTCTGAAATTCCTGGCGTTCGAACAAGTCTTCAAGAACTCGCTCACCACGCTGCCCATGGGCGGCGGCAAGGGCGGTTCGGATTTCGATCCCAAAGGCAAGAGTGACAACGAAGTGATGCGCTTCTGCCAGAGCTTCATGACCGAACTCTGCCGCCACATCGGCCCCGACACCGACGTTCCCGCCGGCGACATTGGCGTGGGCGGACGCGAAATCGGCTTCCTGTTCGGCCAATACAAGCGGATAAGGAATGAATTCAGCGGCGTTCTCACCGGCAAGGGTCTGGCCTGGGGCGGTTCGCTGATTCGTCCCGAAGCCACCGGCTATGGCTGCGTGTATTTCGCCGATGAAATGCTGAAGAGCAAAAAGGATAAGCTCGAAGGCAAGATCTGCCTGGTTTCGGGCAGCGGCAACGTCTCGCAGTACACCATCGAGAAGCTGCTTGATTTCGGCGCGAAGCCAGTCACCGTTTCCGACTCCGACGGCGCCATCTACGATGCCGACGGCATCGACCGCGACAAGCTCGCCTTTGTCATGGACCTGAAGAACAACCGCCGCGGCCGCATCAAGGAATACGCCGACAAATTCAAGAAGGCCATCTACAGCGCCACCGACAAGAAGCTCGACCACAACTGGCTGTGGAATATCAAGGCCGATTGCGCCTTCCCGAGCGCCACTCAGAATGAGATCAACGCCAAAGACGCGGCGAACCTGATCAAGAATGGCGTTAAGGTAGTCAGCGAGGGAGCCAATATGCCGAGCACCCTCGAAGCCACCAAAGCTGTTCCTCGACGCCAAAGTCCTCTACGGACCGGCCAAGGCCGCCAATGCCGGCGGCGTTGCCACCTCTGGACTCGAAATGTCGCAGAACAGCATGCGCATCTCCTGGACCCGCGAAGAAGTCGATGATCGTTTGCACAAGATCATGATCGCCATCCACAAGAACTGCTACGAAACGGCCGAGAAGTACGGCACGCCCGGCAATCTGGTGAACGGCGCCAATATCGCGGGCTTCCTGAAGGTCGCGAACTCGATGCTGGATCAGGGCCTGGTGTAGTTAGAAACTGTATTTCCAGTACAACGGTGCGGGAGGGAGCGATCCTCCCGCATTTTGCTGTGCATGGCAAAATTGTGCCGCACACGTTTGCCGTTCGGCCGTTTTGGCGTGATCCTCTTCAGGGCTCGCCTTGACGAGAGTTCGGGGGCTGGATGATGATGTCGCTGGAGTGAACCCGGCCGGTGCATACTTATCGATGCAGGCATGGCGACGAAGGTCGATATCCAGAGCTCCAAGAGGAATGGAATGAATACCAAGAATCTATCGAAATGTGCGAGCCTCGTGGCGGGATGTCTGGTGGCATGCCTGGCCCTGACGCAGTCGATGCAAGCCGAAGAAGGTATGTGGACTTTTGACAATTTCCCGTCGAAGGCGGTGTCTGCAAAATACGGTTTCACGCCCTCGCAATCATGGCTTGATCACGTACGGTCGTCGTCGTTACGGATCGCCGGCGGTTGCTCCGCGTCTTTTATTTCTCCCGAGGGACTGGTGATGACGAATCACCATTGTGTCGTCGAATGCGTGGAGGAGTTATCGACGCCGCAGCAGAATTTTGTCGATACCGGATTCGCCGCGAAAACCCCCGCCGAAGAGAAAACTTGCCCGAATTTCGAACTCGATCGGCTGGTTGAGATTCGCGATGTGACCAGCGATGTGCAGGCTGCGACGGCCGGCAAAACCGGCGATGCCGCGAACAAAGCGCTCAATGCAAAACAAGCGGAGTTGCAGAAAAGCTGCGGATCGGATCCAAGCGTGCGCTGCGATCTGATTTCGCTGTACCACGGCGGGATCTACGATTTGTACCGCTACAAACGCTATAACGACGTGCGTCTGGTGTTCGCGCCAGAGTTTGCGGCCGCGCAATTCGGCGGCGATCCGGACAATTTCAACTTCCCCCGCTTCGATTTCGATATCGGTCTGCTGCGGGCGTACGCTAACGACAAGCCCGTAGCCAGCGCGGACTACCTGCACTGGAGCGCAAACGGGTCGAAGGATGGAGATCTGGTATTTGTATCGGGAAACCCCGGTAGCACCAGACGCGAACTGGCCATGTCTCAGTTGGAGTTTGAGCGCGATAATTTCTTTCCGCTCATAATGCCGACCATCGCGGAGCGTCGCGGCCAACTGGAACAGTTCGTCACTCGAGGTCCGGAACAGGCGCGCGAGGCGAACGAAGAGCTGTTTTTCGTGGAAAACACTTTCAAGGCCTTTTATGGGGAACAGCAAGCGTTGCTCGATCCCCAGTTTATGGCCGTTAAGCGGCAGGAAGAACAACGCTTGCGCGCCGCTGTGGCGGGCGATCCTAAGCTGGCGGCGTACGCGTCGGCATGGGACGAGATCGAGCAAATTCAAAAAGTGCGCGCGCAGATCAATGTTCGCCGGACTAGGTTGAGCGGCAATGCTTTTCGTTCCGGGCTCCTTGGCTACGCGCTGACGCTGGTACAGGCTGCGGCGGAACGCGCGAAGCCAAACCCAGAACGTCTCCCAGAATACACGGACCAGGGTCTCGTCAACATCCAGCGGGAGTTGTCTACTCCGGTTCCCGTTTACAAAGACTTCGAGGAGCTCTACTTGGCGTTCGTGTTTACGAACATACGGCGCGACCTGGGGGCCGACGATGCCTTTGTACGAAAGATGCTGGGCAATGAATCGCCAGAGCAGTTGGCGCATCGGCTGGTGAGCGGCACCAAACTGAACGATCCGAAAGCTCGGGAGGAGTTGTACACAGGAGGCCAGACGGCGGTAGCGGCGTCCGCCGATCCGATGATTCGTTTTGCGGCTTCGATCAACGACGATCTCCTCGCGGTGCGAAAAGACTACGAGGCGCGTGTGGATGCGCCGACGCGCGCGGCGGCGGAGAAGATTGCCAAAGCTCGCTTTGCCGTTTACGGCGCCGGCATTGATCCCGACGCTACATTCACGGCGCGAGTGAGTTACGGGACGGTGAAAGGCTTCGAAGACGCGGAAGGCAAGTTCGTCCAGCCCTACACGACGATCGAAGGCCTCTTCCACCGGGCCACGGGCGCGTCTCCGTACGCTCTGCCCGAAAGCTGGCTCAAGGCCAAAACTTCGCTGAATCTATCGCTACCCATGAACCTGTCGACCACGAACGACATCATCGGTGGCAATTCAGGCAGCCCACTCATCGACCGGGACGCCAATGTTGTCGGCCTGATCTTTGACGGCAATATTTTCTCCCTGGGCGGCGATTACGGCTACGACGCGGCCAAGAACCGGGCGGTTGCGGTGGATAGCCGCGCGCTCCTGGAAGGTCTGCGAAAGGTGTACCAACTGAATCATATTGTCGATGAGATCGAGGCCGGGCGCCGCTAAGGCAGATGGGGCCGGGGTGCAGCAGAAACAGAGTATCGAAAGGGCTGCCCAGACTAATGGGAGCCGAACGTACAGGTCACATTCGTGGTCTCGCGGCGTTGATGACCCCACCCTATAGTCGATTCATGTCGCTCAAACAATGGTTAAACGAAAGCCCCGGCGCAAAACTGGATGAAGCCGATGCTGCGCGGCGCACCGAGATTGAAACGCGAGTTGCGACCCTACAGGAGTTGAGGAGACCCTTTGACCCACGCAACGAGGTGTCCGCAGATGCAGAGTACGTCTCCGGAAGAATCGTCAAGCATTTATGGATCATCTTCGTGCTGTTGCCGGTGGTGCTGGGCATCCTCTTTGCGATATTGAGAAACAGTTAACAACCCGGCCGGTGAGCCACTTTAACGGGATCATCGTAACCAAATCCTACTCATTCATCACATCCAGCCAGTGAGCACCATCACAGACATCCCACTAGCCATGCCCGAAAATGGAAACCGATTGACCAAGGCAGCAGTGTGTCCGTCTCCAGAGACGGACTTCGATGCCGCACAGAAGCCACTGTGAGTGCTCCTTGACAACTTGAGGCGTTTGGCGGGCGTGACCCTGAGCGTAGTCGGAGGGGCGAGTCCGCCGCCGAAATCCTGAGCGGAAGCGAAATGGATCTCGTAAGTCATTGATTGTTAAAGACTTTACCTGTAAGTCCTTTAAACCCAAAGACCTGGCGGGAATTTCCTCCTAACCCCATGATTCCAATAGGCCGGGGGGAGGGGGGTATCCCATACCTTGGCAATCTCTGCCAACTGTGGAATTTGCGGGTGGACCACCGAAGCGACGGCGCCAGAATTTGCCTTCTTTGCGAAGACGCTCTTATTCCTTCGGACTCCGCTGCCACATCGGCAGCGTCGGATTCCAGGTGTGCACTTCTTTCTCAAAATTCCGAATCTTCGGCCCAACTCCCGCCATTTCGCTCGTTTCCAGAATCTCCACGATCCGCGCATCAAGCCGTTTGCGAAGCTCCGCATTCGTAAACCGCTCCACGATCTCCGACCGCAACACTTCCCCCCGCCCCTCGCAGAGTGGGCACTTCAGCTTTCCAGTCTGTTCCACCATGATGGGAGTTCCCCGAGATTTTCCACTGCAGAATGAGGTTCTAATCCACTCCGATTAAACTCTCGGAACCGAAGGTCCACAGTGACTGGCGCCACGCCGGGGCGTGAGTTGCCTCACAAGCTCGTATTTTCTCGAAAATGAAGGAGCAGGCAAAATGCCAAGCGCTAAGTGCTAAATGCTAAGTGCTGACCGCTGACTGCTCTCCTCGCCGCGCCCGCGCCAGAACCAGCGTTACATCGTCGGGCTGTTCGTTGTCGCCGATCCAGTCGGCCACGGCGGCGATGACAATGTCGGTGATGCGCTCCAGCGGCAAATGGCGATTCTCGCGCACCAGTTGGATCAGCCGCTCCTCGCCGAACTCGCCATAATCGTTTTCCGGCTCGGTCACGCCGTCGCTGTAGGCCACGAGCACATCGCCGGGACGGAGTTGCACGGTCGCTTCCGGAAAACTCAAATTGTCGAACAGGCCGACCACGGTTCCGCCGCAGCTCAGCAGTTGAGACGACCCATCTTCGGAAATCAGGATCGGCGGCAGGTGGCCGCCGTTCGCGTACGTGAGCCGGCGCGTCGGTCCGTCATAGATTCCCAGAAACAAAGTCGCGTACTTTGCCGCCGGAGTGCTTTCGTAAAGCTGATGGTTCAAGAGCGTCAACAGCATTGCAGGAGACGCATCCGTCCCCCTCGACTCGGAAGCCAGCATCAGCGCCGAGCCGCCGCGCCGCCGCACCGACTCGCGCGGCTGCTTCGCGCAGCACGGGAACGTCTTCGATGCTGTACGCGTGCACCGCGGAGTGGATCGTCGCCATCAGCAGCGCCGCCGAAATTCCTTTGCCGCTGATGTCGCCGACCGCCAGCATCAGCTTGTCGGAATTCAGCGCGAGAAAATCGTAGTAGTCCCCGCTCACCGTCCGTGCCGGACGGCAGAAGCCGTGAACTTCGAGCGTCTCCAGTTGCGTGATCAACTTGGGATAGAGTTGCGCCTGCACTTCCTGCGCAATGGCCAATTCGCCTTCCAGCCGCTGCTTTTCCTTCTGCTCCTGAACCAGTTTCTCGATCGATGTGGTCATCGAGTTGAAGGAGTTTGCCAGGGTTGCCAGTTGGTCGCTGGAGTGCACTGTGATGCGGTGGCTGAAGTCGGCCCGATTGATGTGCTTGGTGGCTTCGTAGAGTTGGCCCACCGCCGAGGTGATGCTGAGCGTCAGTTTCCTGCCAACGATCAGCGCCAGCACCACGACGATCGCAAACACAATCGCAATCAACGCCAAAATAGTTTCCAGACCCTTGCCGTAGTCGCCGCGCGCGCCAAAGAGTGTCGTATAGAGCATCGAGGACCGCGTATCGACCTCGGCGATCGCTCCCACGGGCCGTCGTTCTCCGGTGGCCCAATCCACCACTTGCAGCGGGATCCTCAAAGTGATCTCGCGATCGAGCGCGCTGGTCGCGGGCGGAATCGTTCCGGCAGAGAAGGTCTGCTGGCGTTGTTTCCCGTCGCCGAATGTCACTGAGGGTTTCGAGGCGTCCTGCTGCGCGGTCGGGCTCTCGGTTCCATAGACTGCAATCCGGCCGAGATCGCCCGCGATCTTTTCGACGAACTCCCGATCAAGCGGCTCACTCGAGATCACGCGCAAAGATTCCGGCTCCGCCGCGAGCACGGTCGCCGTGCGCAGATAGAGTGTGCCGTGGTCGCTTACGAGGTCGCGGAAATCGCCGGCGATAAACGACGGAGAGTCAAAGCCAGCCGCGCCCTCTGGCCCCGAGCAGTAAGGCTGCGGGTGGTTCCGGTACCACGCGCACAGCTGCCGCCGCGACCAATCTGCACGACGCGGCCTGGTTCGGCTGAGGACTTCTGCATCCAGCTTTCCACCGTCCGAGATTTGCGTCGCCAGATGATGGGCGATGGCTCGGTTGGCCGCTTCCATGCTGCGCAGGTGAGTGGTGATGTCGGAAGTTACGACAAAGCTGGCGAACTGCCCGGCAAGAAGATAGAGGGTGATCAGCGAAATCATCACCAGCAGAAAAACCGGAATCACGCCGATGAAAACATAGGTAACGATCAATCGGTTCCGCAGCCGCCACAGTAGCTGCGAGCGTATCCATCGGTACCCGGCAATCGCGAGCAACACGATCGCCAGCAGCGCTGAGAAAAATTATCCAGCCCCCGAGGCTTGCCGACGTGGCTGGACTCACCCGGCGCGCCAGCCACTGCACCGCAAAGAGAAGCAGTTCGAGCGCGAGCACGTAGAGCGCCGCCCACGCGATTCGGCTCTGCGGCCAGAGCCCTTTTGCGCGCAGCTTGCTCTCGAGTTCGAGGGAGATCAGTCTCATCCAGTTGCCCGATTTGCCGCCTGATTATAGGACGTCGCGCCTCGCCGTCATATCTCAGGCTTCATATCTCAGGATAGATGTCGAAAAAGGCCGCGAGACTCGTTTTGAGCTGCTTCTCGATCTCGCTCTTTGCTGCCATCGAGAATGTGCATGGCGACGTGCGCATCGCGCCCATTTCTCAGTTTGATCGTCGCGGCGCCAACCTCCGCGACCTCGTCGGAGGGCAGCAGACGCAGACCGTACACCAATGTCAGGTTTGCCATCCCACGATTGTAAGGCAGAGATTGTAAGTCGGAAGAGGCTGAGACTTGCTAATGGAGTGCCGGGCGTCCTCGCCCGGCGCCTAGCTGCCACAAGGACGGGCGGGGACGCCCGTCGCTCCACTGAAATGATCCGTCACGCGGGCACCAGCTAGCCTGGCGGCCAGTGCAGCAACCGCCCGCCGATCAGGTGCACATGGAGATGAAAAACCGATTGGCCGGAGCGCGGACCCACATTCAGCACCGTGCGGTAGCCATCTTCAATCGACCGCTCCCGTGCAATGTGCGCGGCTGCCAGGTGACAGCGTCCCAACAGCTCCGCGTCTTCTGCCGCGGCTTCCTTCAAACCGGCAATATGTCTTTTCGGGATGACCAGGACGTGGGTCGGGCCTTGCGGGTTCAGATCTTCAAAGGCAAAAGTGTGCTCGTCTTCGTAGACTTTCTTGGACGGTACTTCGCCGCGAATGATGCGGCAGAATAGACAATCCGCCATAAGTGAATCTCCTCTCGCCTGGGATTACGATCACCCGGCGAGTCAATCACGCAGTCAAGTTCTGCTTCTATCTTCGTGGAGAAACAATGTCACCCAAGCTAACAGCGTCCGGTAAGAAGTCTCAATCGAGCCGCACCAGAAACACCGACCCCTCGGCCGTCTCCGTTTCGCGGGCCAGAGCGGCTGGCGCGCTGGCGGTCGTCGTCCAGCACTCGCACCCGCACCCACCAGTCTCCCACGGGACTCACAAATTTCAGGACTTTGGCCGTCTGGTAACGCTTCTGCAGGTGCTCCGCCAATGCGGCGGCCCCTTTCTCCCCGGTGAAAGAGCCGATCTGAACCGCCCAGCGTCCACCCGTATCGAGAGGCGCGGGCGCCTGCAGTACCTCCAGCCGAACTTTCGCAGTGCCGGGCAAGTACACATCCAGCGCCTTGGCGGCGGCCAGCGAAAGATCGACGATGCGTCCTACCACGAACGGCCCGCGATCGGTGATGCGCACCAACGCCGAATGTCCGGTTTTCAAATTCGTGATGCGCACGATCGAGCCCAGCGGCAAAGTAAGATGTGCCGCCGTCATCGCGTTCATGTCGTAGACCTCGCCGTTCGATCCCCGCCGGTTGTGATAGGGAGCGCCATACCAGCTTGCCATCCCGGTCTCTTCAAAGATCGGTTTCGCGCCGGCGGGAACCTCGATCTTTTCTTCTGCGGCCGTCGTTTCCGCGGAGGGCGGAGTCGCGGCTGGTTTTTCCTGCGGAAGCGACGGCGGGGGTGGAACCTGCGCCTGGGTATGCTTATGCCCACAGCCGCTGAGAAGCGCGCTGCCCAGAAACAAAAGGAATAGCAGACATGCCGCCGGCCATCGCAACGGCTGGCGCGCGTTCTGGGGCGGGTGCTTGGAACCGACGCAGTTCAAGAACTCTTGCGGTGCGTTTCCAGAAAGTCCGCGAACTCGGAGAGCTTTCCCGCCGCCGTTCGCAGCGCCTTCGAGGAATGGGTTCGCACTGCCGGCACAACCTCGTCGTTCAGATACGTTACCAGTTCCGCCGTCTCTTTTTCCAGAGTCTCGGCGATATTCGCTACCGAGCGATTGAAGCGCGCGGAAGCCTCTTCCACCTTGCGGTCGAATTCGGTCATACCCATCCTGCCGGTTCGGATTAATATTCACGCGTGGTCGCGGTTACCAGGCTTCATCATTATCGTGGGCCCTCCCTCGGCGGTCAATTGGCTTTGTGTGGAAGCGGGGCTTCACCCTGCTTGGACGGGGCACAGCCCCGTCCCCACACAAGCCGGGTCACGATACAATCACGCCATGCGTCCGAGGATAGCCGTCGAATCGCTCCCGCTTTCTCTGATTTTGATGCTGACTTTCGTGCTGATGTTCATGCTGATCTTTGCGCCGGCCTGTACCTTTTATGGCGATCATCCGGCGCGTGCCTTGTCCGAAGCGACCGGAGGCGAGGCTCTGGAGCGCGTCTTCTGGAAAGATGTGCGAGCGGCGAACTGGGTCGAGGTGGAGCGCGCTCTCGCTTCGAATTACGCCGGCGTAACCCCCAGCGGAACGCTTGATCGCTCCGCAACGCTTGAGCAATATCGCCACTGGCAGTTAAAAGATTATGCGCTCGGCGATCTGAAGACCGAGTTGAACGGAAACACCTTCGTGGTCACCTATACCATCACTCTGAACGGTGTCATCGCAAATGGAACCGGCGGCTCGCAACCGCTCCCTTCGGCGCCGCAGCACATGATGACCGTGTGGCAGCAGCAAAAAGCTGGATGGGTCGTGATCGCGCACAGCGTCAGCCAACAACAGTGAGCGCATCGAACTCCATCGCCGTAGAGACACGGCTCGCCGCGTCTCCAGTTCCACTTCTATTGACCGGCAAGGACCTGGGCGCTTTCCGGCGCGCGCTGCTGCGCTGGTACGACCGGCATCGCCGCGACCTTCCCTGGCGCGAGACTCGCGATCCCTACCGCATCTGGCTCAGCGAAATCATGCTGCAGCAGACGCGCGTGGCCGCGGTGCTTGAACACTACCGGACTTTCCTTGAACGTTTTCCGAATGTGCAAGCGCTCGCCGCGGCTTCTGAAGAGGCGGTGCTGGCCGCCTGGAGCGGTCTGGGCTACTATCGGCGAGCGCGCATGTTGCATCGGTGCGCGCAGCAGATTGCTGAACAACACGGCGGCCGCTTTCCGCAGACTGCCGAAGCGTTGCTGGCCCTGCCCGGCATCGGACGCTACACCGCCGCTGCTATCGCCAGCATCGCGTTTGCCGAGCCCGCAGCCGTTGTCGACGGCAATGTCGAGCGTGTGTTGCAAAGATTGATCGGCATCGATCTCAGTACGGCGCAAACCTGGCAACATGCGCAAGCGTTTCTCGCCAACTCCCGGCCCGGGGATTTCAATCAGGCCATGATGGAACTCGGCGCAACCGTGTGCGTTCCGCGCGCGCCCCGCTGCGCAGTGTGCCCTGTCCGGAAATGGTGTGTCACGCGGGGAGAAGGCCTGCGCGCCGAGTCGCTGTCGCGTCAGGAAAAGAAACAAATCTGGTGCGTTCTTGAGCGGCGCGATGGCAACGGCAATGGCCGTTGCAATGGTGAAGTCCGGCTGGTGCAGCGCCCGAAAGAAGCTTCGCTCATGCCCGGCATGTGGGAACTGCCGCAATGGCCCGAGCCTCCGCGCCCACTGCCTGCTTCAGCGCACTGGCGCACGTTTCGCCATTCCATTACCGTCACCGACTACACGGTTCATGTTCTACGCAATATGCCGATACGAAATGCGCCGTTACCAGGTACTTCGCCCGCCGCGAAAGGCAAGTGGATCGCAATCGATCGCATCCCGCAGATCCCCATTACCGGGTTGACGCGGAAAATCCTGAAGGCTGGCGGCATCATCTAACGTTGTGAGGCATTTCTCCTATGAAGTGGCTCGATCGTTTGTTCGGAGGTCCGAAAGATATGGCTGCATTGCCGGCCGGAACCAAAGCGCCTGACTTTTCCTTGGCCGCCCTCTCTAGCGGCAAAGATGGCGGTAAATTCTCATTGCAAGCCGCTCTCAAACAAGGGCCGGTACTCGCTGCCTTCTTCAAGGTTTCCTGTCCGGTCTGCCAATACACGTTCCCCTACCTCGATCGCCTGCACAAAGCGCACGGCGACAAGAAAATCACGATCGTCGGTATTTCGCAGGACAACCAGCGCGATACCGCCGCTTTTCTGAAAGAGTACGGCGTTACGTTTCGCACGCTGCTCGACGATCCGAACGGCTACGCGGTCTCGAATGCCTACGGCCTGACAAATGTCCCCACTCTGTTTTTGATTGGACAAGACGGCCAGATCGAAATCACCAGCGTCGGATGGGTCAAGCAGGAGGTGGAAGACATCCACCGCAAGCTCGCCGCCGCGCAGCAGACTCCGCTCCCTCCGATCTTTCAGCCCGGCGAAGACGTCCGCGATTTCCGCGCGGGTTGAAGCTCGAAGAACTAATCCCGCGGTCGCGGGACAAAACCCAAGGTGGAAGCCGAAGGCGGCCAAGATTACACCAGTATGATGTTCGGATGGGTGCCGTCCGCCATCCTGTTTGCGTTTACAATTCGGGAGTACAAAGCTTCGAGGTCTCTGCGTGAACATTCGCACAATTGCCGCGCTCGCCGCCGTTCTGTTCCCGATTGCCGTAGTTTCAACACAAAAAGTGTCGGCGCAAGACAAGCCAGTAAAACCGCGCGTTGAATCCCGCTTCGGCTCGCACCTTCCCCCTGCGGCCATCGCCGCTATGCAGGGCATTCGTCCGGATAACATCGAGACCCATGTTCGCTTCCTCTCCCACGACCTTCTCGAAGGGCGCGGCACCGGCCAGCGTGGAGGCGACATTGCCGCCGAATACATCGCGGCGCAGTTTGCGCTCTATGGACTGAAGCCCGCCGGCGACAACGGTTCCTATCTGCAAAAGGTTCCGATGGTCGGCATTACGCCTGGCGCCGACACGCGCTTCACGCTCGTTCCCGCCAAAGGTTCGTCGTCCTTTAATCCGCTCGACCTCAAACCACTCGACGATTACGTCGCCTACGATCAGACGCAGCAGCCCGAATCCAAGGTTGATGCCGAGATTGTCTATGTCGGCTATGGCATCGAAGCGCCCGAATACAACTGGGACGATTACAAAGGCGTGGATGTCAAAGGCAAGGTCCTGCTCATGCTGGTCAACGAGCCGCCCTCGGACGATCCGAAGTTTTTCGCCGGCAAGGCGCTCACTTACTACGGCCGCTGGATTTACAAATACGAAGAAGCCGCGCGCAAAGGGGCTATTGGCGCGATTCTCATTCACAAGACCGATATGGCCAGCTACGGCTGGGAAGTCGTGCGCAATTCCAACTCGGGCGAGAAGTCTTATCTCAGGCTCGACGGCACTCCCAAGCTGAAAGCGGCCGCCTGGATTCATCTCGATATCGCGCGCAAACTTGCCTCTGCCGCCGGCATGGATCTCGACAAAATGATGGCCGCCGCGACCTCGCGCGACTTCAAACCGGTGCCGCTCCCCGTTCGCCTCTCGGCGCATATGACCAGCAAGGTGCGTCCTTTCGAATCGAACAATGTGATCGCCGTGCTTCCGGGAGCTGGCGCAGTTCTGAAAAATGAAGGCGTGATGTACACCGCGCACTATGATCATCTCGGCATCCGGCCCGACATGCCCGACGACAACATTTATAACGGCGCCATGGACAACGCCACCGGCTGCGGCATCCTGATGGAGATCGCCCGCGCCTACGCGGGCGCCGCGCAGAAGCCACGCCGCTCGATCTATTTCGTCTCGGTTACTGCCGAAGAACAAGGTTTGCTGGGCTCCGAATACTTGGGCAAGCATCCTCCGATTCCGGCGGGAAAAATTTCGCTCGATCTCAACTATGACGACGTGATGCCGCTCGGCGCACCCGAAGAAGTCGAGGTTACCGGGGCCGAGCGAACCACGTTCTATCCCGCGGTGCAGGCGATGGCTCGGGATTTTCGCTTCGAGATTCGTCCCGACGCCCGCCCCGAAGCCGGACACTACTACCGCTCCGATCACTTCAGCCTGGCGCGCGTCGGCATTCCTGCGTTTTCCATCAATGAGGGAATGAAGTTCAAGGGCCACGATGAAGCGTGGGGGCTCGCACAGCATGCCGACTACACAGCCCACCACTATCACCAGCCGAGCGACGAATATCATCCCGGCATGGACTGGACCTCGGATGCGGCCATGGCGCGCTTCGGTTTCGCGCTCGGCTGGGAGGCGGCCAACCAGGCGCGCCTCGTGGGCTGGAGAAAAGGCGATGAGTTCGAAAGCGCGCGCCGCGCCAGTCAGCAGCCGACACCGGTGATCCAGCGCTTGCACTAGCGTAACTTTCGACCCGTCCGAGCGACGTGCTAGCCTGCTGCTTAGTGTTGCAGTTTCAGCAATTTGCACAGCAGCGCACGAGACGATGCCCAAGCTTCCGATTTTCCGGTTGCGCAATTCTGAACCGCCCAGCCGGCCCGATCTGCAATACTGCGGGCCCGCACTGGCGTTCAGCGATTTGCAACTGGGCGTCGACAATCTCCGCTACGACGTTTTTCTCAGCCCGCGCATCACCGCGGATTTAAGTTTTCATCTGGCGCGTTACATCTGCCGCTTCGGCGAGGTGGAATCGCTATTCGAAATGGACGTTCCGTCCGCGACCCAAACCAAATTCATACGCGCCGCCGAGGGCACCACCAAACTGCGCAAGCCCGAACCGGCGGACCTGAAAACTCTGCTGGTTTCGATTCATCTCGCGATCCTGAATCGTGCCAAGGCAGAAGGCAATCCATCGATCGATGTGCTGGGCCGGCTGGCGGTGCTCAAGTTCATACGCACCGAACTGCAAACGCAGTTTGCCAGGATTCTCGAGCAGTGCCGCATGAAGTCGAAGTCGCTCGAGGGCGTGCGGCAAGCGAAAATGATGCAGACGCAGGAACTGGTCTCCTCTTTTCAGGTGGGCAAGAAGATCATCCTCCGCCGCGCCGGGCAGGAGATGTTTCGCCTGCTTCGCGAGATCGAAAAAGAAACGCTGGCCCGCACTCGCCGCTCGCTGCTGGGCGAATTGCCCGCCGACTGCTATCGCCTGTTCCTCAATCCGCTGATTCTTACCGAAGATGGCCGCGACGATTATCTCTGCGCCGAGCACTATTACATGTTCGGCAACTTCGACAAGGATCCCGACCGTTTCCCCAGTCTCCGCCAGTTGGCGCTGAATTTTCTGCGCGAACTCGGATACGGGGAGGCGGTTGACGACGAGCATCTGGAGCAGGCGCTCAATGTTCCCGAAAACGCCGCCACGCTGGTGGGCACCGGCAACGGCGAAGACTCGACGCCAGAGGATCGCAATCGAAAAGACCGCCTCGACATCTGGACCCGGATGCTGCAGCGCGAAGGCGTTCTGGCGCACGTCGTAGCCTCTTATGAAGCCGTTCCTCTGCTCGCCGAATATGCGCCGCGGGTGAATCCGCAGCAGATCAAGAACGCTCTGATCTCCCGCGAAGAAGCGGCGCGCGTCGAAAAAATCATTGCCGAAAGCCGGCTCCATTCCGACCGGCTGTTTGCCGCTATCGGACGCGTTGCCTCCTGCCGCGGTTCGGAGCGCAGCCGTTTTGCCGCGCGCCTTCTGCACGACCTCTTCTGCTATCACCGCGATCTGCGCGGCCTGGAAGCCGTCAGCTGCCGGCTTTGACAGCATCAACCTGGTCAGCGACGACAAAGTCCGCGAACTCTCCACGCTCAACGGCATGCTCTACGAGTTCCTGCCTCCCGAAGACCAGAAGGCCGCCGAGGATCGTGTGGCTCACCACGTGATCCTGAAGGCCGATGTGCGCGACTCTTCGCGCCTTACCCGCTCGCTGATGGAAAAAGGCATGAACGCCGCCTCGTATTTCAGCCTCAATTTCTACGATCCGGTCAACAAATTGCTGGCGAAGTACGGCGCCACCAAAGTCTTTCTCGAAGGCGATGCCATCATCGTGGCGCTGCTTGAGCGCGAGGGCGAAACCATGCTCAGCGTCGGCCGCACCTGCGTCCTGGCGTGGGAGATTGTGAGCCTGCTGCACGAATACAACGGACTCCTGGAACGCTCCGGTCTGCCCCCGATGGAAGTCGGCCTGGGTATCGCCTACCAGGATTCGCCTCCGCTCTACCTGATGGATGGCGAGCACCGCATCATGATTTCCGACGCTATCAATGAGAGCGACCGTCTCTCTTCCTGCAACAAGCGCGTCCGCAAGAAACTCGCGCCCGATGCCGGAGTCTTCCAGGTGTACTCGGTTCAGATCGGAGGCGGAGGCAATCACAACCATGAGAGCGCGAGCGTCGAAGCCGGGGCGGAAGAAATGCGACTCAACTACAACGTAGGTGGAATCTGTCTGAGTGAAGCGGCCTTCCGCAAACTGCAACAGGAAATTTCGCTTTCCCCCTGGGCAGTAGATCCGAGCGAGTCTGGTTTCAACGGCCCCTGGATCGACGAGCGAGTGCGAGTTCTTCACCGGCACCGTTCCCATCGCCAATGGAGTATTTCGCAAGATTGTCATCCGCAAGAACCGCATCGCCCAGGTCGATGTCCGCGATCTATCCATATTGCACTGGACCGACCGCTGGTACTACGAAGTCTGTGCCAATCCTGCGGTGTACGCGGCATTGCAGGATGAACAATCCGCGGCTGCTCAAAGTTAGAGCGTTTTCACAGTTGGTGTAACCCTGACCATTGGTTGCCTGGGGTACCCCCCCTCCCCCCTTGTCTCTCTAAAGTCTTGAATCTAAAAGGCACTGTTTTCAAAGTCTTAAAAACAAAAGGGTTAGTGGCAAAGTCTTGACAGCAAAGGAGTTAGTGGTATGGCGGAATTTCGCCTTCCTTTAGAATCACGGAGTTGCGGCAGGAGACACTGGCAAAGTCTTGATTTCAAATAACTTAGTACGTGATTTGAGGCCCGCGCTGAGCGGTCACCTAAGTACTATTTTAACTCTTGGTGTCAAGGGTTGAATAGCGTTTTTGGATAGTAGCGCAGCGTGCTACGAGCTGCGAGAGCATTACAGGAATACTGAAAATATTCTATAGTAATGGAGCGACGTGCGTCTCGCCCGTCCCGCCGGGCGGGGACGCCCGGCACTCCACCAGCAAGCAGTAACACCCGCTCAGAAACTCCGGCGAACCCGAAACGGAATCTCCACCACGGCTTCGAGCGCCACTGCTTTTCCCGCTCTTTCGGCGGGCGCGAATTTCCAGCCGGCCAGGGCTTTCGCCGCGTAGGAATCCAGCCGGTCGTCCGGGCTGTTGAGGACGCGGATGTCGCTCACCTTCCCGTCAGCGTGGATGACCGCATAGAGGGTGACCACGCCGTGCACGTTGGCGCGCATCAATTCCAGCGGATAGCCGGGGTCCGGTTTTTCGGTGGGAAGCGGCGCCAGCAATTCCCCTTCTTTCCGTCCTCCGCCGAGCTCCGCAAACCGCATCACCCAACTGCCGGTTGAGGAATTCAGATTCGGCATGTTCAGCGTCATCGAATAGGGGCGCTTGCCGCCAAAAACCTGGCGGTCCACGTCGGTGATCTTATCGTCGGAAACGGGAGAGGCAGCGCGCGCGCCGGGCTTGGCTCCCTGTGTCGAACGGCTAGCCATCTCGCGTGCTTCGCCATTGCCGTTCGGATCTCCATTCGACGACGCGCCGTCGTTCCCCTCGACAGGCGAGGTCGCACCGGAGTCCGCCGCGCCCACATGCAGGCCCGGCGGCAGAGAGCTGTTGGTGCGGGCTCTCCCGCCCGAGCCCTTCGCTTCCGATTTCGATCCCGCAAAATCGGGTGTTCCCGAAGCGCCTGGTTTTCCCTGTGGAGTTGCGGCGAATGTTCCCCGACGATTGCCTCCGGGAACAGGGACCGGTCCGGTGGGCGTGACGGGATGAATGCCCAACGCGATCAGCCGTCCGCCCGCGCTGGCATTGCCCGCCGCCACGCTCGGCGGAGGGCCCACCGGTTGGACGCCACCGCCCGGCAGACGTCCGCTGCCGCGCGCCGCCAGCGAATGTTGTTCCGCCAGCGTGAGCTGGGGAGCCGGAGCCACAACTTGACTGGGGCCAATGTTCATGAGCCCGACTTTTCCCTTCGTCGATTGGGTTAACTCCGGAGGTGGTTCCACCACGGCCGTTTCTGGCCCGGCCACGCCTTGCGTGTGATGGGGAGTCACTTCCGGAGGCGGCGCAATCACGTCGGATTTCATTGCCGTTCGAACCACGCGGTCCTGCGCAAACTCCACGTCTGGCGCGGGCGCCACCACTTGCGTCTCGGGCGCGGCCATGCGGGTCAGCGGGGCCTGCGTCGCATCTAACGGAACCGCCGGAACGATGGCTCCCGTAGCGACGATGTTGGGCAAGGCGACGTCGCGGTCGAGCTTGAGATCGGGCGGTACGACGATGGTTTGGGACCGATTGTCGGCTTCCGGCGGAACGGAAAGGATCGGCTGCTTCGCGTAGACGGGATCTCCCGTTTGCGCCTTGGGCGCCTCGGAGGTACCCGTGTCGAGCGGTGGCAGATATTCTTCCGGCGAATACGTTACCAGCGACGACCGGTCAAATGTGGCCGGAGCCAGAATTTTCTGCTGCCGAATCCACGAGAGCGAAATCGCATAGATGAGGGCAACTGCCGTCGCGTGCAACAGCGCGGATTGCAGGAAGCGCCCCCACGGCAGCTTTTGCTGGACGAAGACATCCCGCCACAGGTCGAATTCACTTTCATGGCCGCCGGGCAACTCCGCCGGCGGTTCCGGCGAACGCAGAGCGGCACGAACTCCGCTCCGAAATTCCGGGCTCGCGGGATCGCGTTCCACCAAAAGTCTCAACAGGTTATTCCCCGGGGATTCCATTTCTGGCTCCAGTTGCGATCTAGCCAACTCCCACGACGGTGCCCCCGGACGGCGGGATCCGAGGCGTTTTCGCTGGCGCGCCACGGACGGCTACTTTGTAGAAAGATTATAACTGACCTCGAAGGGTTGCTGGCCGTGTTTTGCCCGCATCCTAACCATGACCGCTATACTTACGGTTCCGAGGTGAGCATGCCGATCCGCACGACCCGCTTCTACGCCCTGCAACTTGCGTGTTTCGTTCTCCTTGCCTGGATGCTGGCTGGCGCGCAGGCGAACCCGGATCGTTTGGGCAAAGGTGAGCGGAACCGGGCCCCGAGCCCAGTCACGCCCGGCGCGGATTACTCCGGCATGTACAGCTTCTTGCGCGATGGCGAATTTGTGCAGGTCAGCGTCGAAGGCCAGGGACACGTTATCGGCTTTATTTCGCGCTATGCCGACTCGGAAGGCGCCAGCGGGTTTCTCGATCACTTCTTTAAGTCGGGCAAGCTCGATGGCAAGCAACTCGCCTTTACCACCGAGACCGTGCAGGGCGTATGGTTCGAATTTCGGGGGACGGTCGAGCGCGGAGAGGGCAAGAGGCGGAGCGATGAAGCCTATTACATGCTGAAGGGAACTCTCGTCGAGAACACCACCGATGAAGCGAAGAAGACTTCTTCCCAGTCGCGCGAGGTTGCGCTGAAAAGCTTCCCGCAGGATGTGACACCTCCTCAGGCGGAAAAGAAGTGAGCAGCCAGTCTTCGATCTGCAGTCTTCCATCATCGTCCGGTTTGCCGGAGATGCCGCTCAGCCTTTTCCGGAGCATGGTGGAACCTACAACCAGGGGACATTTCTATTGTGGATACGACGGGGACATTTCTATTGTGGTATGACCTTGGCTCTATTGGTACTTGACATCCTTAGCCAGCCGCCGCAAAATATCGAAAATTCAGGAAAAACGCCCATTCCCGCTCAAGAGTTGAACCGTCGACAGAGTTTATGACGCCTAGCCAGTCGTCGCAGTCATCACAAAAGAAAGTCAGCCGCGAGCAGTGCAAGCATCCTCAGGTGCAGATCGTCTCCCGCGATGAAGAATCCGAATATGTGGAATGCCAGGAATGTGGGGACGTTTTCGAGTCCAGTGAATTGAAGGACATGGCCATCGAGGAAAAGAAAGAGCCCGACGAAGAGTGAGCCGCGTTCGAGCGCGCTCAACCCGTGGCGATCACTTGATTTTGATTATCAGATTTTCCGGCGCATCCACCCAAAATCTCTTTCAAGGGGGAATCACTGTGGTTGCACTGTATTCGCCTGTGCCCGAAACATAACCGCCTCCCACTCCTGAGTTGCCGTATTCTGAGGAAGTGAACGGGAGGGCGTGGAAAGCGTGGCTGGTGCCCGGCGGCTTGTTATTGGCGCTGGCGGCGACGCTCGTCAGCAGTTCTCTGTTCGTCCAGATCGCGCCCTCGCTTGCCTTCTACTACGTTGCCGCGTTCGCCGCCGGGTTGTTTCTCGCCTGGCGTTTCAATTCCAGCCGCGTTCTGTTTTCTCTGCTGACGCTGCTGCTGGCGCATCGCGCGGTGGATTTCTTCTCCGCCGGCGGGATTCACACTGGGCCCGGCCGCATGGCCGTCTCGCTCGCCGCCCTGCTGATCCCGCTGAACTTCATTGTGTTCGCCTCGATGCGCGAGCGTGGCCTGATCATTGCTGGCATCGCGCCCCGCTTTGGATTGCTGTTCCTCGAATCGGTTGTCTTCGCCGTGCTGTGCCGGCCGGAAAATAGCCACGCTGGTCCCCATCATTCCGCCGCGACCGCGATCCCGCTCTGGATTCTGTTGAGCTTTGCAGCCGCTGTCGCTGTGTTCGTCCGGCGTTTCTTTCAAACGCGCCAGCCGATCGAGCCGGGCTTTGTGTGGTCCGTGGCCGCTGTTTTTATCTGGCTCCAATTCGCCCCGGTGGGCAAGGCGTCGGACGCCTACGTCGCCACCGCCGCACTGATCCTCGCCGCCTCGCTGATCGAGACTTCCTACGTGCTCGCCTACCACGACGAACTCACGGGCATTCGCGGACGCCGCGCATTCAACGAGGCCCTGCTTTCGCTCGACCAGCAATATGCCATCGCCATCGTCGATATCGACCATTTCAAGAAATTTAACGACACCTATGGACACGACGTTGGCGACCAGGTGCTGTGCATGGTGGCCAAGCGGCTATCGCAGGCCGGTGGCGACGGCCAGGCTTTTCGTTGCGGAGGCGAAGAGTTCTCCATAATTTTTCGCAACACTTCGGCTAAAGAAGCGTTCGAACATCTGGACTCGCTGCGCCAGATCATTGAACAATCCACATTTCAGGTGCGCGGCGCCGACAGGAGGGCTGAGAAAAGTGCCGAGAGTAGTAGCGATCGCCGGGCGGGTGAGTCGGATCGCAGAAAGTCCACAAAAGAGTCGGCCAAGAAGAAAAACGCGGCCGCGAGTCCTAGCCAGCCGCCCGACCGTTTATCGGTGACGGTCAGCATCGGAGTGGCCGAGCCGAGCACTCGCTACCGCCAGCCCGAGCAGGTGATTCAGGCGGCCGATCAGGCTCTCTATCGCGCCAAGCACAAAGGAAGGAATCGCGTGGAACTGGCTTCCACGGCCCCTCTTCGGCTGGCCGGAGGGAAGCGCGCGAAGGCGTCGCGGCTCTGAGCTGACGTTCGCATTACCTGATTCTGGGAACAGTTTTCCGATATAACTCCCGAGCGTTGCCTACCTGCGGTTGGGATGCGCGTCTTTCATCAGCACTCTCTTCAGAATTAAGATAATTGCCATGCAAAATGCAACCCCGGCGGCCATTGCGGTGCTTGTGCTGGAACTCACACCGGCAGCCGTGTTTGGATTTGCCGGGAAGCGGGTGGGGCAGGCATGCGCCCGCTGGCCGTCAACGTTACGAACCGTGTTGCCGGTAGTCTGCGCGCTGCCTTACGTTCTGCTCTCTTTGTCGCAACAGATGTTTTCGTGGAGATGGTGCGCTCTCTACGCAGCGCTGCCGGTGGCGATCGCGTGGCTTTTGGGGCAGGCCGCAATCGCCGATCCCGAACAACGCGGCAATTGGCGGGACGCGATCATTCTGCTGACGCTGGGGCTGGCGATCGATTTGCGCTGGTTCGAACGGGCGTGGCCGAGCGGGCTCGCGGGCCTGGGGAAACTGCTCGTCGTCGATGCGGCGTTGTATGGATTCGTCGCGATCCGGCGGCTCCGCGGGACCGGGTTTGACTTTCGCTTCCGCTGGAGCGATTGGAAAACCGGGCTGCGGGAACTGGTTTTCTTTGCGCCCCTGGTTCTCGGGTTCGGGATGGCGCTGGGATTTCTCCATCCGCATGCGCACGCACTGCGGCTCTCGATGATTCGGACGTGGATCTATATCTTCATTTTCATTGCGGTTCCCGAGGAACTTTACTTTCGCGCGTGGGTGCAGAACCTGCTGGAACGGCGGGTGGGACGGCGAGCGGCGCTCGGGATTACGGCGGTGTTGTTCGGGCTCTCACATTTCAACAAGCATCTCAGTCATAGCTCGGCGCACTTCAACTGGCGCTATGTTTTGCTGGCAAGCGTTGCCGGGATCTTCTACGGCCGGGCATGGCGCCAGCGACGGCGAGTGCCGGCCTCGGCGATCACTCACGCCAGTGTGGACGCCATCTGGTCGTTCTGGCTTTAGCTCGTTGCGGCGGATATGAAAAGATAGACAAAATGGCTGTTGAGTCGAAATTTTTTTCCACAGTTCCGACCGCATCCCGCCGCTACTTCGTTTGGGTGCAGATCGTCATCGCGTTTCTGTTTCTGGAGCTTGCGATTTGGGCGCCGACGACGCAGATCCGGAACCGGTGGGGCACGATCGCCTTGATCACGATTCTGGTCCTCGTCCTGATCGACGTGCTGATCGACCGTCCTCGCTCGGGCGTCTCGGCCTCGGATGGCCGCAGCCGTTCGGCGCAGGCGTGGTGCTGGGGATCGGCGTCACGACGATTGCTTTCCTAGTGATTCTGGTGTGGTGGATGGGCGGCCAAATTCCCGCCAATCCGGCTTGGTTTCCGAATTTGCAGTCCGCATGGGGATATGCGATCTGGGCCCTGCTTCAGGAATTCATGCTGCAATCGTTTTTCTTCAACCGCTTTGAAGACCTGTATGGGAGCTCGGCTGCGGTTTGGATGGCGTCTACGCTCTTTGCCGCCGCCCATCTCCCTAGTCCCGTCCTCACTACCGCTACGCTTATCGGCGCCCTTTTCTTCTGCGAAATGTTTCGCCGCTACCGCAGCATCTATCCCCTAGGGATCGTCCACGCGCTGCTGGGGCTGACCATTGCCGCCATCATGCCCGACAGCCTGCTGCACCACATGCGGGTGGGGATTGGGTATCTGCGGTATTAGAACTGGTCGCATAAAACCTGCGGGTGGGACAACAGCACCGTTTAGCCCATACGGTGCCCAACGTCGGATCCCAAAAAAAGCACCCTGAGAAAACTCAGGGTGCCCAAACGATTCCACATCCAATCGTTGCAGCTCAGCCTCTACTCACCTGGAGGCTTTTGCTGTTCCCGTTTCTGTCGTTCCTCTTCCTGCTTTTTCTCAGCGGGCGTTTGCGGCTTTTGTTGCTGGCGCGGGGGTGGCGGCGCCGGCTTCGTCGCTGCGGGAGGAGGAGTGCGCTGCTGCTGGCGCTCGGTCGGCGGAGGCGTTTGCAGCCGCGGTGCGGGTTGGTTCCGGTTCGGCTCGGGCTGACTGGGTGCAGGACGAGCGGTTTCGGGACGGTTATTCGGTTGCGCTGCCGGTGGGCGCGCCGGTGGCTCCGTGGGACGATTCGTCTGGGGACGAGTCGCCTCGGGCGGATTGGGCTGGTTATTCGTTGGAGCTGTCGGCGGACGATTCGTCTCCGGGCGACTGTTGGGCTGAGACGGCGCCGGCTGTTTCGGCTCTGCCGCAGGCGGACGATTCGTCGCCGGGAGGTTGTTCGGCCGATTCATGTCAGGACGATTGTTCGGCTGCGCCGATGGCGGACGAACCGGCGGCTGCGTTGGACGGTTTGCCTCCGGCTGATTATTGGGCTGAGACGGCGCCGGCTGTTTCGGCTGTGCGGAGGGTGGGCGATTCGGCTGCGCGGGAACGGCCGCTCCCGGACGCTGATTCGGAGCCTGCTGATTGGCCGGACGGTTCCCCGGTTGATTGGTAGGCGGCATGGAAGCGGGCTGTCCCGGACGGGCAGCATTCGGCTGGCTGCCCGGACGGCCAGCAGTCGGCGCTGCCGGTTTGCCCGGGGGGGCCTGCTTGACCATCGGTTGCGACGCCACAGCGCCCGCTGGACGCAAATTCCGCACCTCGCTTCTCGCCAACGGTTGTCCGGGATGCGCCGCCAGAGCCTGCTGCTGTTTGGCAAACGGCACGGGGGCAGGAGGGGGCGTCCGCTTCGCGATCACCTGCCGGTTCATCACTGCTGCGGGCGGCGCACTCACATGATTCGCGGTCGCAAACTTCGCTCCCAGTACGCTCTCCCGTGTGGGAACCACCGCGACCCTGGCGCTCACAGATGCAGCGGCAATCTGCCGCTCATTCACGACAACCGCTGCCCGGCCCACGGGCTGCGCACTCGCGAAGGCGCGCTGTGGAACCGCCATCACCGCACCCTGCACGTTTCTGTTCGCGTATGTCACGTTCGTGATGGTCGTGCTTTTATTGATGATGGTGGTGTTGTAGACGTTTGTGATCGTGGTGGTATTGACGGTTGTGTTGCTGACGTTGACCTGGGTCATGTAGCCCCGGCTCACCTGGTAGGGGGGCACATACACTTCGCGCGGACCCAGCGGAAACCATCCCACATTGCCGCCGAAACCCATACCCCCACCGCCAATGAAGACTACCAGCGCCGGCGCATAGACCGCCCGCACCGCTACCGGTCCCGCCACCCAACCCCAGCGTCCGCCGACCGTCACCCAGCGCCCGTAGTGGAATGGCGCGTAGCCCCATGGAGAATCATCGACCCACGTGTAACCCCACGGAGCAATCCAGTCCCAGTGACCCTCGTGATAAGGCGCCCAGCCCACGGCAACGCGATTGGGAAACCAGACGTGGCCATAGTTCGAGTCGTTGCGCCAGTCGCCATAGTCATCCAGGTCTTCGTATCCAACGACATCGTGCGATAGATACTGCGCTGAGCGCGAACGATCGTAGCGCTGATCGCGATTGTAAGCCCAGTTATCAAACTGGTCGGGTCCGCCAATGTCAATTACCTCGGCGTTCAGCGAGTCCGTCCCGCTGAACGTGCCTCTTTGTCCGGCGTGCAGCGTGTAGGTCTGGCCATTGCCCGTCGCCTGGCCTCCGCCCTCGCGTATCCCGACGACCGAGTACGTGCCGTCTTCACTAGCCTCGACCCGATAGCTTCCGGGCTGGGAAACCGTAAACGCCAGATTAGGCGTATCGATCTCGTAGTCGTCGTTCTGGACCAGTTGGCGCACACGAAGGTTGATCGAACCCGACGTAAGTTGGATCTGAACCGTATTGTCGTCCAGGTTCAAGAAAGAGAATCCGGTATTGGCATTCAATCGAATCACGGCCGATCCCAGTTGCAGTTCGGCGCGCGAGTCCTTGTCCGCCCAGAGCTTGTCGCCCGTTGTCATGGGCCGATTCGGGACCGCTTGCACCCAATCCGTTTCGCCGGCCGGCTGGAATGAAACCGAACCCTCCATGTAGCCGAGGCGGGCGACTCGGCTGGGCGGGTCGTCTTGCTGATCCTGCTGATCTTGAGCGGCTGCTCTTGTTGGTAAAACCACAGTCGAGAGCGCAATCCCGAGCACTGCGCTCCACCAGCTTAACTTCTTAAGTATTTTTGTCATAAAAGTGTTCGTCTCCAAAGAAGTGTTGGTCTCCAAAGTTTCTGTCGCTAACTCGGAGGTTCGCGGAATTCCCGTCAACCCCGTCAACCCTTGATGCTCCATTATGGTCGCTGGGTTCGCGGAGCGTGCCTGACAGCCATCTGAGCGCGGCTCGACGAACAGGCGAACTTGCTCTCGGCCGGCCCACTCAGCCAACCACAAGGATAACAGGTCGGGGACCAAGAAGGAGAGACGGGACACCTCGTGCTATTGGCCGCAGAAGAATTATCGATTGGACTGAGCCGCATGCTCCCTTGAGGCTGCGGCTTCCACACGAAAGATTAACTTCGTAGCGTCGCTCGTTTCGGTGGGCTGTTTTTCCGGGAAGCTTTTATGTGCTCTTTATGAACTTTTTATCCGATCTTTATGAGTTTTCGGTTGTGATGATGAGTTCACCACGAAGAAAAATGGCGGCCAAATGCCATTTGGCCAGATTGCACGGCTGTCATTCCGTGAAGCGAACCGGACTTCACACCGGAAAGGAATCAACCTTGAAAATCCTGAGAGCTCTACTGCGCAAGGCGGCTGCGGTTTCAACTTTCCCTTCCATGCTTGTTTTGAGTCTCGCGGTTGCTCAGGCTCCGCGCGCTTACGCGCAGACTCCGGCGCCGCCGGATGCTTCGACGAAAGTCGCAGCCCTGCACGAACCGGCGGCTGATGTAGCTCCGGGCCGGGCGGCAACCGCGCCCGATCCGCAAAGTTCGCTCGACCTCGCAAAGGAGCTGGCCGCGATGAAGGCGCGCATCGAGCAACTCGAAGCGGAACTTAAGGTCCGGGCGGCGGCAGAGGCATCTCCGGCGGCGGGAACTCCCGCAAGAATAGCTGAAGCCTTGCCGGCGGTAGCGCCGGCTGAGATAGCGGTGGCGCAAACGGCCAGCGACTCTTCGGCCGCCAAGCCTACAAGAAAGCCTAAAATCGATCCTTTTTCGGACTGGGACTGGACCTGGCTCAACGGCAACCCGCGCAACAAAGATGTCGCTTTTGATTCAAAGTTCTTCACCCCGGAAATCCGGGCGGATGTCACTTACAACTATGATTTCAACAAACCCATCGACAACTCGATGGGCGGGTCGAGCGAACTGTTTCGCTCCAACGAAATCCAGTTGGAACAGCTCGGCATCGGCGGCGACTTCCACTACGATAATGTTCGCGCCCGGTTCATGACCCAGTTTGGCATGTATTCCACGACGACGGTGCGCAACGATCCCAGCTACGCCAAGGGGCAATGGAATATTAACGATGCGAACCGCTACTTGTCGGAAGCCTATGGCGGATATCACATTAATGCGTTGAACGGGATCAACATTGACGCGGGAATTTTCATGTCGTACGTCGGTCTCTTCAGCTATTACAATTTCGATAACTGGGCCTACCAACCTTCGTATGTTTCTTCCAACACGCCATGGTTCTTCGAGGGACTGCGAGTGCAGATTTTCCCCACCCCCCACTTGAAAATCGAGCCGTGGTTCATCAATGGCTGGCAATCGTACGCCTCGGCCAATTCGCGAAAGGGTCTGGGTGGACAGATCAAGTGGACTCCGAGACCGTGGATGAACATCATCTCCAATAATTACGGCCTCGGCCACGACGATTTGTATATACCGCACCGCGGCCGCATCCACACCGACGACAGCATCGAGATCAAGTATTTCGACAAACCGGGACAGACCCTGGACAAAATGGCGTTCTCCTTCACCGGCGACATGGGTTGCGAATTTGGCGGCGGCGTGAGCTGCTACGGCGATAAAGCGGGTGGTCCCAAGCAGAGCTTTGTCGGCTTCATGCTTTATGACCGCACCTGGTTCAAGAAGGATACGCACGGATTGACCATCGGCGGCGGCAAGATCAATAATCCCGGACGCTATCTGGTCCTGCTTCCGCCCATCAATGGTGAAACTGCCCCCTCGGCGGCGATCAACGCACCCTACTTTACCGGAAATCCTGGCGATCCATTCAAGGCTTGGGATATGTCGGTCACGTACGATTACATGCCCCGGCAGTGGCTAACTTTCCGCTGGGAGTACGACTATCGCCACGCCAATGTGCCGTATTGGACTGGTCGCGGCGGAATTACGCCGCCTGGTTCGGGCGGAGTACCTTATACCAACAACGGATATCCCCAATTCTTTGCTTGCAACAACGGGAATTCGTCCATGCAGGAGACCCTCGCCGCCGCGCAGGGGCCCTTGGGCTGCGGAGGACAAAACAGCACCGTGTGGTTTCCCGATCTGCGCAGAGACGAGTCGTTCTTTGACATCGATATCATGGTCAAGTTCTAGCGCTGGTGAGGCTCGGGGTTTCCCCGCCACGCGCCCTCAACTTGGAGCACCCCTGTCGGAAAGAGGAGTAAGATAGCTAGTTGCCGAAGTCTTGAAGCAGAAAAGAGTGTGCTGGCCATGTTTGTTCCCCCATTGTGAATTCCCATTTCACGCCCACCCCGAAGAGCCAACATTCTATCTTGGCGGTTGCTGGACTCCAACTTCTAAGTAACTAAGGTAATAGTTACTAACAACCCACAGAAAAACCCATCATCAGGCAGAATCTATTCAGTGGCTGCGGAAAAACGATGACCTGTCTGTATCCAGGTTCGGTTTAGCCGTGCCGAAGCCGCCTGCTCAGTCAATTTAGAAGGTTGAAAGCCAACGTAGTAACCTGCCGAAGACCGTACAGTTACCCTTACTGAAAGGCCATGTACCTTCGTTTATCTATGGCTTACTATTATTTTGCCTCGCCAACTAATTACCGGAGACAAGATGAAGTTACTCCTCTCGCTTCTTTTGCTGAGCGTTGCCATGCAGGCACAGAGTTTCACGGTGAGCACCAGCTCTCCCCTTCCCGACGCTCCCAGCCAACGACGTTTCTGGACGGTCGAGAATAAGGTGAACGTCAGCATCCTGGCAGGACTGGTGGCCGCCGATGCCATCACCACTCAGCGCGGCTTGAACCAAGGTTTCCGCGAAGTCAATCCGCTCATGCGTCCCTTCGTGACGCGTGGCGCAGCCGGAGAGGCCGCCGGATCCGCTCTAGGTTTTGGCGCGGGAGTTGGAGTCGCATACCTGTTGCATCGCACCCACCACTACAAAGCGGAACGCATTGCCATGGGGCTCATGGTCGCCGGTGAAGGCGGGTTCGTCGCCAACAACATCATTGCGCTTCGCTGAGAAGAAAAAAGCGAATTGCGCTGCCAACCCAGACGCCGCTCTGGGCTGTGGGCCCGTGATTTCGTTCGCCAAGCCCGCACGTTATAATTTGAACTTGGAAGACGGCGCTTCTTTCGAGCATCGACATTGATCATTCGGAAAATTCCCTGCCGCTTCTGAGAATTCTTATCCCGCAAGGAGTCTGCATGGCGATTCAGAAAACGGACAAAATCTGGCACAACGGCAAGTTCATCGACTGGGACGACGCTACCCTGCACGTGATGTCTCACGTTGTGCACTACGGCTCTTCGGTGTTTGAAGGCATTCGCTGCTACGCGTTGCCCAGCGGCCCCGCGATTTTTCGCGCCACGGAACACATACAGCGCCTCCTCGACTCTGCTCGCATTTACCGCATCGACGTCCCCTTCACCCGCGACGAGGTCGTGCGCGCCATGATCGAACTGGTGAAACACAACGGCGTCTGGCCCTGCTACATCCGCCCCATCGTTCTCCGCGGCTACGGCGAAGCCGGCGTCAACCCTTTCAACTCCCCTACCGAAGTCTATATTGCAAATTATCCGTGGGGAAAATATTTGGGGACGGACGCTAGCGAGGGAGTGGAGGTTTGCGTTTCTTCGTGGACGCGGATTGCGCCCAACACTCTACCGGCCATGGCCAAGGCGGGCGCGAACTATATGAACTCGCAGCTCATCAAGATGGAGGCCATCGTTAACGGTTACTCTGAAGGCATCGCACTGGACGTAAACGGCTACGTCAGCGAAGGCTCGGGCGAGAATCTGTTTGTGGTACGCAATGGCGCGCTGCACACGGCTCCGCTGGGCAACTCCGTGCTGCCCGGCATTACGCGAGACTCGGTGTTGCAGATCGCGCGCGACCTTGGCATCAAGATCGTTGAGCAGCAGATTCCGCGCGAGTTGCTCTACATTGCCGACGAAGTTTTCTTCACCGGCACCGCCGCCGAAATCACGCCCATTCGTTCGGTCGACAAAATCAATGTGGGCACGGGCAAGATCGGCCCCATGACCAAGTCTCTGCAAGCCGAGTTTTATGGCATCGTTCGCGGCGAGAAGGCGGATCGCTATGATTGGCTGACGCCGGTTCCGGTGGGAGCGAAGCAGCCGGTGGGCGTGTAACGTTGTTCATCGGGAGAATATCGTTATGGTGTAGGGGCCCTTCGACTCCGCAGCCCGCCTCGCAAGCGAGGCGGGCTGCTCCGCTCAGGGTGACAATGGCTTCGCTTGGCGACGGCTACCGCCGCCCAGGTTAGCGCCCAAAAAACGGGCGCGAACCTGGGGCACAGAAAGTCACACGCTCTCAGGGTGACAATTTAGAAGCGTCTGGAGGATGGGCGGCCAAGGGCGAAGAGGCCGCCGCTCGCGGTTAATGGTCCTGTTACCTCCGTCATCTCGTGCGCGGGAGCGGTTCGGGTCATGATAGGGACGGTAGTGGAGTCCTGCCTGCATGAATATCGACGATCTGCTCCGCATCGCCATGGAGCGCCGTGCTTCCGACTTGCATCTGAAGGTCGGGAACTATCCTCACCTTCGCATTGATGGCGATCTGGTGCCTTTGACCGACCAGGCGCGCGTGTCTGCTGAAGACATGCTGAACATGGCGTTCAGCATGATGTCGGCGCGGCAGAAGCAAAAATTCAAAGAGACCACGGAAATCGACATGGCGTACGGCGTCGCCGGTTTGGGACGCTTCCGTGTAAACGTGTTTCAGCAGCGCGGCAACGTGGGGTTGGTGCTGCGCGTGATTCCGACTAAGATTCGCGCGCTCGACGAACTGTTTTTGCCGAAAGTGGTGGAGCAGATCTGCGACATGCCCCGCGGGCTGGTGCTGGTGACCGGAGTGACAGGGTCGGGCAAGTCGACGACGCTGGCCGCCATGGTGGACCGCATCAACTCGACTCGCGCCGAGCACATCATCACGATCGAGGACCCGATCGAATTCCTGCACCGCGACAAAAAAGGCTACGTGAACCAGCGCGAGGTGGAAGTGGATACGCCGTCGTTCTCGGCGGCGCTGCGCGCTTCTCTGCGTCAGGATCCGGACGTGATTCTGGTGGGTGAAATGCGCGACTTGGAGACGATCGGGACGGCGCTGCACGCGGCCGAAACCGGGCACATGGTTTTCTCCACGCTGCACACGCTGGATGCGGTGGAAAGCATTAACCGCATCATCGCTATTTTTCCGCCGCCGGAGCAGAAACAGATCCGGCTGCAGTTGGCGGCAGTGTTGCGCGCCATCGTCAGCCAGCGCCTGGTGCGCCGGTCTGACGCCGAGGGCCGAGTGCCCGCGGTTGAAGTGATGGTAACGACGGCTTACATCCGGGAATGCATTCTGGTGCCGGAGAAGACGCGCGCCATCCGCGAAGCGATTTCCGCCGGTACGTCGCAGTACGGGATGCAGACCTTCGACCAGTCGCTCTGGGATCTATTCCAGGCGGGGTTGGTGAATTACGAGACCGCTCTGGAGAGCGCGTCGAATGCGGATGAGTTCAAACTGCGGATGCAGGGTATTGCGTCCACGGCGGACCTGTCGCGGCAGTCGATGCAGTCGGCGGGGTTTGGACGCTGAGATTTGAGCCGGGATTCTTGAGTTTGTCCTGCTGAACGTTGTTGCTTGTGAACTTTGTTCCTCCTGAAACTTGGGCGCGCTTCGGCGCGCCCTTTTTTGGGCGGCAGAGAGCTTGCTGGAAAACTCGCGATGCGCGGCCAGAGCCGTGCTTCGGTGATGGTGTTCAAGGCGCGGGCTGAGCTGCGCTCGGCTTGGACGGGCGAGGGCGCCGTCCCTCCACTAACTTAGTTGGGCTTGCGGAACTTACTGTCGGCTAGATAGCGGAGCATGATGGCGTCAGTGGCGTTCTGGAACTGCTGCTCGATTTCGGCGGGGCGCACGGGTGCGTCCTGGCGCAGGGTTTCGCGGAATTTCTCACCCATTTCTGAATCGCTGGTGACGACCTGCATGTAGAACCAGAGGAAATGGCGCATCTGATCGAGAGCGGACTTGAGGACCTGGATGGATTCCATCTCGGGGGGATCGGCGAGGGCTTCCATGAGTTCGGGGTCGGTGGGGGCCTGCATGGCAGCGCAATTGAGTTCGCGCTGGATGACGCGCAAGTCGTCAGTAACACGCAAAATGCGGAGATGAATGTCTTCCATGCTTTCCCGGTTCTCGCGATCCATATGGTCCTTTCCGTCCCGACCAAGCGTTCCCGATTAATGCGTCTTAATCAAGATCGCATCCCGGAGTACGGGGGGAAAGGTTCCCCGTGTGCATGAGCTTCGGTAATTGAAGTTACTTTAGGTCGAAAGCAGCACGGGGCGGGCGGTTTCAGGCGCTCTGGCGGGTCACTGGAGGAGACAGGTTGATTTGGGCGGAGCGGATTTCGGGAACGCCGACGATGCGGGCGCCCTGAACAGGCGATTCCACAGCTTCGACCAGCGCGAGGATCAGTTGGTCAAGAGTAACCAGACCGAGGCGCAGGGCAGCGGCGCGCGTGAACGGAAGCCACTCGCACACCTTGTAGAAGGGCAGCAGCGCGTAGGGCCAGCAGTGTTCCGGTCCCAGCACGTACCAGGGGCGGAGGATGGTGGAATTCAGGTGGCGTTCCTGAATCATCCGTTCGCATTCGGCGCGCACCGCGATGTAGTCCTTCATCATGGGGGCGGGGTGGGCGACGCTGAGATAGACGAAATGATGCACGCCGAGTTCGGCGCAAGCGTCGATGGCTTCGCGGGCGGAGACGAGGTCAATGGCGCGAAACTCGGCGGCTTTGGCGGGGGAAGGGTGAGGGGCACCGACTAAGTGGATGAAGGTGTCGGCGGGGCGAATGAGTTGGCGGTAACTGTTGGCGTCGAGCGCATTGCCGGAGACGACTTCGCACTCGGCAGGCAGCTTCGCTTTCGAGCCGGGGCGGACGAGCGCGCGAAGCCGATGTCCACGCTCGAGAAGGAGGGGAATGAGGGCGGTGCCGATATAGCCGGTTCCTCCCGTGATGAAGACGCGCCGGGAGTCGGACGACTTGGGCAAGGATTTGACTTTCAGCAAGAGCCGGATATCGGAGATGGATGCAGCCACAGAGTTTGTACGCTCCAGGGGCGGGTTCAGATTCGTGATGGTCGTAGTTATAGCGCCTGAAGAAGTTTAATCCAACGGAGGCCGGGTGTGGTACAAGGTGTGGTACAAACGGATTCGCGATGACATCGCCGCAAACTGGCCTGGTGCGGGCCATTGGCCGTTGGAGCCTGGCCGCACTGGCGGTGAACTCGATTATCGGGAGTGGCATTTTTGGGTTGCCGGCCACGGTGGCTGGGCTTCTCGGCAAACGCAGTGTAGTGGCCGTGTTGATTGCGGGGGCTGCGATGGGCGTGATTATGGCCTGCTTTGCCGAGGTGGCCTCGCAATTTTCCGAGGCGGGTGGACCTTACCTGTACGCGCGCGCGGCGTTCGGGCGGCTGACCGGGATTCTGGTCGGCTGGATGCTGTATCTGGCGCAGACGGCGGCTCCGGCGGCGAATGCGAATTTGTTTGTCATTTATCTGGCGGAATTCTGGCCGGCGGCGAAAGAACCGTGGCCGCGTTTTGTCATTCTGACGTTACTGGTGGGAGTGCTGGCGCTCATCAACGCTCGGGGCGCGCGGCAGGGCGCGGCGGTGAGCAACGTGTTCACGGTGGCGAAAATTCTGCCGTTGCTGATGGTGGTGTTGGCGGGAGCGGCGGTTACGATCATCCATCCGGCGCCGTGGGGAGCGGCGGGGCCGTTGCCGGCGAGTGTGTGGATGAAGGCGATGGTGCTGCTGATCTTTGCCTACGGTGGATTTGAATCGGCGATGGCGCCCATGAGCGAAGCTAAGAATCCGGGGCGGGACGCGGCTTTCGCGCTGTTTGTGGCGCTGATCGCCTGCACCGTGATTTATGCGCTGGTGCAATGGGTGGTGGTCGGAGTGCTGGGGCCCGGGGCGACAACGGATCGTCCGCTGGCCGAGGTAGCGCGCGTCACGATGGGCAATCGCGGAGCAGGGTTGGTTGCGCTCGGGGCGTTGGTTTCGGTGTACGGATATTTGAGCGCGAAGCTGCTGGGAATGCCACGTGTCACATTCGCGCTCGCCAAAGGTGGCGATCTGCCAGAGGTATTTGCCGCGGTGGGTCCCAGATTTCACACGCCCTGGTTTTCGATTCTGTTCTATGCGGCGGCAGTGTGGGGGCTGGCGATGGTGGGGAGTTTTGCCTGGAATGTGACGCTATCGGTGGTTGCCCGGCTGTTCTACTACGGAGTGGTGTGCGCGGCGGTGATCGCTTTGCGGCGAAAACAGCCGCTGGCCGCCGGTTTTCGGCTGCCCGGGGGACAGGTGCTGGCGGTGCTGGGAGTCGGGATTGCCGCGGCGCTTGGCGACGCAGGTGGATTTGAGTAAGTCGCTGATACTGGCGGCGACGGTCGGGGCGGCTTTGTTGAATTGGTTGTGGGCGCGGAAGGAGCGAGTTTCAGAATAGAACGGGCTTATTGCTCAGGGACGCGGGCGGGGGCGCCCGCGCCACGAGCTTGGCGGCGGGTTCTTGGGACACGCTCCGGCCGCTGTGCGTGGTTAGAATCCGAAGGCCAACTTTGCCAGCACATAGGCGACGCAGGTGGAGACTCCGACGCCGATGAAGCCGGGGATCATGAAGCTGTGGTTGAGCAGATATTTGCCCATGTGGGTTGTGCCGGTGCGATCCATGTTGATGGCGGCCAAGTCACTGGGGTAGAAGCAGAAGAAAAAATAAGCGTAGCTGGCCGGCAGGAGGCCGAGCATCAGTTTGGCGGGCAGGCCGAGTGCGATGCCGAAGGGCATCATCACGGTGAGAGTGGCGGCCTGGCTCTTGACGAAGGCCGAGACGCAGAACATGGCAATGCCGAAGGTCCAGGGTGCGGCCTGCACCATGATTTTCATCTTTTCGATCAGGAAGGGCTGGTTGGCGGTGATGAAGGTGTCGCTCATCCAGGCGATGCCGAAGATGGAGACGACGGCGGTCATGCCGGCGGCAAAGACACTGGCCTTGGCGATGTCGTACGCCTTGATGTTGGTGGCAAAAAGGATGAGGGCTCCGAAGCCGAGCATGACCATCTGTACGACCGTGGTCATGGGAATGGCTTTGCCGTTCACCAGCGGCAGAATGTTGGGCAGGTGGTATCCGGCGTTGACGAAGGTGTCGCGCATGGCGAGGATCACGATAAAGAGCACGCCGGAGAAGAAGATGGCCACGGAAGGCTTGGCGGTGCGCGGCAGTTGCTTGTCCAGGGTGGTGATAGTGACATCGAGTTGCGAGCGGAAGACGGGGTCCTTCATGCGCTCCTGGAATTCAGGGTCTTTATCGAGATCGAGGCCACGATTCAGGCTCCAGAGAGCGGCGGCGAGAACGCCGATCACTCCGGCGGGCAGGGTGATCTTGACGATGTCGAAGATGGTGACCGGGGTGCCCATGCGGATGGAGTAGCCGAGAAAGGTGGTCACCGCGGCGGCCACCGGGCTGGCGGTGATGCCCATCTGGGCGGCGACGCTGGCGACGGCCATGGGACGCTCGGGGCGGATGCGGGTCTTCCAGGCGACATCGGCGATGACGGGAAAGAGCGCGTAGACGGCGTGTCCGGTGCCGACGCAAACGGTGAGGAAGAATGAGCACAAGGGAGCAAGGATGGTGACGCGGTTGGGATGCGCCCGCAATAAGCGTTCGGTGAGTTGCACCAGGTAATCCAAGCCGCCGGCGACCTGCAACGCGGCCGACGCGGTGACCACGGCGAGGATGATCAACATCACCTGAATCGGTGGTTCGGATGGCGGAACGCGAAAAACAAAGACGAGGACGGCGACTCCGAGTCCGCCGATGAGTCCCAGAGCGATGCCACCGCGGCGGATACCGAGAAGAATGGCCCCTAACACCAGAAAGAACTGAATGAAGAACATCAGCATGACTATCCCCTTTCAGTGCGCTGGTCCGGATCAGGCGCTGCCGTGGTACGGCTTGCCAAGAGCGGATGTCAGATCTCCTCAAAGGAGCCTGATCGCTCGTGATGCGTTAAAGGACTTCCCGGACGGGAAAGAGTATAAGCCCTCAGGTTAGATTCTTCCCCCGAGAAGGTTATACCCCGGCAAGATTGCAGGAAGAAATCGATATTTTTTGAACGGGAAGGATGGTCGCCGACATAAATGGGTTAGCACCAATTCGCACCAGGGCGTCGCTTTTCGCGGGGCTCCCGTGCGACACTCTCTAGCGTAGCGCTTTCAGGAAACAGAATTCATGCGCATTGTTATTGCGGGCGGGGGGACGGGCGGGCACGTGATTCCGGCGCTGGCCATCGCTCAGCAGCTTAGGGAGCAATTTGGGGCCGAGGTTCTTTTTATCGGGACGGCTCGCGGCATTGAGACGCGGCTGGTGCCGCAGGCGGGGTTTGCTCTGGAACTGATTCAGGTCGGGGCGCTGAAAAATGTCAGCCTGATGACGCGGGCGAAGACGATGTTTGATTTGCCGCGCGCGATCGCGGCTTCTTCGCGCATGCTCTCGGAGTTCGATCCCGAAGTGGTGATTGGGGTCGGGGGCTACGCTTCCGGGCCGGCGATGGTGGCCGCGATTCGGCGGCGTCTTCCTACGCTGGCTTTTGAACCGAACGTCGTTCCGGGATTTGCCAATCGGATGATCGCGCGCTGGGTTTCCGCGGCGGCGGTGCACTTTGAAGAAACTTGCAAGTATTTTCCCAACTGCCGGGTGACGGGCGTACCGGTGCGCTCGGCCTTTTTTTCCATTCCTCCGAAATCGATTCCTTCGAAAATCGGGGCCACGCCGACCCTGCTTGTTTTTGGAGGCAGTCAGGGTGCGCGGGCCATTAATCAAGCGATGATCGAGTCGCTGCCGGGATTGCGCGCCAGGATTCCTGGGATCCACATCATTCACCAGACGGGGCAGCGCGACTATGATCATGTGCTTGCCGCTTACCAGCAGTCGGGAATCTCCGGCGAAGTCCACAAGTTTATTGACGATATGCCGGGCACGTTCGGGCGCGCGGATTTGCTGGTCTGCCGTTCGGGCGCGAGCACGGTCGGTGAGATCACCGCGGCAGGCAAGCCGGCGATTTTTGTGCCGTTCCCGGCCGCTGCCGATGACCACCAAAACGTGAACGCCCGGGCGCTGGAACGAGTGGGCGCCGCGGTGGTGGTCGAAGAAAGTAATCTGGGCGCGGCGTATCTGGTCGACACGATTGCGGCGCTGATCGGCGATGTGGTGCGACTGGAGAGCATGTCGGCGGCGGCGAAATCGCTGGCGCACCCGAAGGCCGTCGAAGATATCGCGGAGATGGTGAAACAGTTGGCCGACGGTGAGTAGAAACTTGAACCGCAGAGGACGCCGAGTGCGCTGAGAAATCCCAGGAAACACTGGTTGAGTATTTACTCCGCGCTCTCAGCGACCTCTGCGGTTAAATGGTCTATCATCAGCGTTCACTGGGAATTAGGTTCTCATGTTCGCCAAGATTCAACGCATTCATTTCGTGGGGATCGGGGGCATCGGCATGAGCGGGATTGCCGAGGTGTTGCTGAATCTCGGCTACCAGATTTCCGGCTCCGACCTGAGAAATTCGGCGGTCACGCGAGCGGCTGGCCGCTCTGGGCGCGAGCACTTTTGAGGGGCACGCCGCCGCCAACATTGCCGGCGCGGATGTTGTGGTCACCAGTTCCGCGATCTCGGTCGATAATCCCGAGGTTGCCGAAGCTCGGCGGTTGCATGTTCCGGTGATTCAGCGCGCCGAGATGCTGGCCGAACTCATGCGGCTGAAGTACGGCATCGCGATTGCCGGGATGCATGGGAAGACCACCACGACTTCGATGGTCGCAGCCGTGCTGGCTGCGGGCGGGCTCGATCCCACGGTTGTGGTCGGAGGGCGTGTGGACGCGATGGGCTCGAACGCGCGGCTGGGCAAGTCGCAATATCTGGTTGCCGAGGCGGACGAAAGCGACCGGTCGTTCCTGAAGCTGTCGCCGATTCTCTCGGTGGTTACGAACATTGACCGCGAGCACATGGACTGCTACCGCGACATGCGCGATGTGCGCCGGACGTTTCTCGAATTCATGGAGCGCGTTCCATTTTACGGCGTGGTGGTTGGATGCAATGACGACACGGTGCTGCGGCGTTTGTTGACGCACGTGCATCGCCGCGTGACAACGTATGGAACGAGCCCCGGGTCGGATTTCCTGATTCGCATGGGGGCGTCGCCGGTTGGATCGTCGTTCGCTGGATCGCCGCTGGTGGCCGGAGGGCACGGCCCACTCGTCCGTTTCCAGGTCACTTACAAAGAGAAAGATCTCGGAGAGTTTACGTTGCACGTGCCGGGCGTGCACAACGTGCTGAACGCGACGGCGGCTATTGCGGTGGGCACCGCGCTCGACATTCCCGCGGAGCAGATTCGTTCCGCGCTTGACGGCTTTCGCGGTGTGGACCGGCGCTTCCAGTTGAAGGGCAAGGCCGGGGGCGTGAGTGTGATTGACGATTACGGGCACCATCCAACGGAAATCCGGGCCACGCTGGCCGCCGCTCGGCAGTGCGGATTTCGCCGCGTGCATGTGATCTTCCAGCCGCACCGCTTCACCCGCACTCGCGATCTGATGGATGAGTTCGCGACCGCCTTCGCCGACGCGGACACGCTCTGCTTGCTCGATATTTATCCGGCGAGCGAGAAGCCGATCGCGGGCATTACGGCGGAGGCGCTTGCTGGGCGCATTGCCGGGGCAGGGAAGCTTGGCGTCGCGTACGCATCTTCTTTTTCGGACGCGGTTGCCACCGTGGCCTCGCTAGCACAACCCGGCGATCTGGTACTGACGCTGGGCGCGGGGAGCGTTTCGCAGCTGGGGGCGATGATCTTGGAGACGTTGGAGAGTACAGCGGCTCCAAAGTTGTCGTGACCGCGGGCACCTGCCGAGCTGCGCTCGGTTCGGACGGGCGAGGGCGCCCGTCCCCAAACGAGCCCATATGCAACTGCCGAGGGCCGTATTTCCTACGTAAGCCATCCCTGCATGAGCGTGCGAACCAACTTGGCACTGTCTCGATTTGCGAAAAACAGTTATAGTAATTTTGCTCAGCGGTTTTCTTGCGACAACTGAATCGAACGAGTGGCGCGGAAACCAAGTTTTGCCGCGGTCCAGGAAGAATTGTATCCGCTTCCCGGCGTTTCTCAGCACGAGGCTCCCGAGCGTGAGCCCTTCGATGACGCACGGCTTGTCGATCTTGAAGCGGAGCAGGAATCCCCATTTCTGCGCGGGCAGAAGCGCGTCTCGGTCCGGCGCGGATCACTTCCCAAGAAGACTGCCAACCGGTTGATGTGGGTCGGCGTGGCGCTCGTCGCTTTGGCGATTCTCGGAGCTGCCGGCTTGGGCCTCTACCGCTACGGGAAGCACTCGTGGCGTTTTCGCATCGATTCCAGCGATCAAATTGAAGTCACCGGCGCCCAGCACGTGGCGCACGCGCAGATCATGGAAGTGATGGGCGGAGATATTGGCCGCAACATCTTTTTCGTCCCGCTGGCCCAGCGCAAACAGCAACTGGAGCAGATTCCATGGGTGGAATCGGCGAGCGTGATGCGCTTTGTGCCGAATCGCCTGCGCATCGAGATTCATGAACGCACGCCGGTTGCCTTTGCCCGCATCGGCTCGCACATTTCGCTGATCGACGCCGGGGGCACGCTGATGGAACTGGCTCCGGGCGGCAAACATAAGTATTCGTTCGCGGTGATTGCGGGCATGAATGCGGGTGAGCCGCTCTCCACGCGCGCGGCGCGGATGAAGAATTACAACGAACTGGTTCGTGAACTCGATTCAGGCGGCGCCCATTATTCGCAGGAGTTGAGCGAAGTGGATCTCAGCGACCCCGAGGACGTGAAGGTGCTGGCCGCCGACGCAAATGGCGAAGTGCTGGTGCATCTTGGGTCGGGAAATTATCTGCAACGCTACAAAACCTATGTGACGCATGTGCAGCAGTGGCGGCAGCAGTTCGAGAAGCTCGAATCGGTGGACTTGCGCTACGACGGCCAGATCATCGTGAATCCCGATCTCGACGGGATGGCTCGGCAGCCGGCTTTGACGCCAGCGGCGGCCAAGGCGGCGATGGCCGCGGGAGTGAAAACCGCGGCGATTGTGAATTACGAGAAATATGTAACGCATCCGGTGGCGGCGGCTCCGGCGAAGAAGGACGCGAAGCTCAAGGCGAAAGCTGGGACGAAGGCCGCAGTTCATCATGCTTCGGCTAAACAAGCTTCGGCTAAACAAGCGGCGGTTAAGCAAGTTCCAGTTAAGCAAGTTCCAGTTAAACAAGCCGCGCTGAAGACGAAGGTAAACGAGGCGCCGGTCGCGGCCGCGAAAAATACCGCGGTGTTGCATCCGGCTACGCCCTCGCCGGCTGCGCCCACCACGCCCGTCGCCGTTCCCACGAGCCAAAAGAAACCGAGCGCTGGAATTCCCAAGGAGACTCCGCAGAACTAGCGAATATTATGCCGAGCGTTATTTATGCCGAATCATGAGCCCAATTTCATTACCGCCATTGACGTAGGCAGCGCCAAGACCTCCGTCCTGGTGGCCGAGCTGAGCGAGAACGGACTGCGTTATCGCGGCCACGGCATCAGCGAATCGCGCGGCTTGCGCAAGGGCGTGATTACCGAACTCGACAAGGCCGTCAGCAGCATTCAAAAAGCGGTGGAACATGCGGAAGACGTGGCTGGCATTCCGATCGAGCATGCGCTGATCGGCATTGCGGGCGCGCACATCCGTGGGATGAACAGCCACGGCGGCATCAGCTTCGGCGCGCGGTCGCGCGAAATTGGCCGCGAGGAAATCCGCCAGGCCGTGGACAAGGCGCGCACCGTGCCCTTACCCGGCGATCGCGAAATTCTGCACTTGCTGCCGCAGGAATTCATTCTTGACGATCAGCCGGGGGTGCAGGATCCGACTGGCATGATGGCTACGCGGCTCGAAGTGCGCGTGCACATTGTGACGGCTTCTTCGAGCGCTACGCAGAATCTGGTGACCGCGGTGAATCGGGCTGGCGTCCACGTGGACGACACCATTTTTGAGCCGCTGGCTTGCGCGGATTCCGTGCTGCGATCCGACGAGCGCGAACTTGGCGTCTGCCTCGTCGATCTCGGCGCTGGCTCGTGCGATCTGATCGTCTTTCAGCAGGGTGCAGTCGCGCACACGGCCGTCATCCCGATCGGCGGCGACCACTTTACGAGCGATCTTTCGGTCGGCATGTGTACGGGGCTCGGCGGACGCGGAGACGCTCAAGAAAAATTTTGGCAACGCGGTGCCGACGCTGATCCCCGAGGGCAACGAAGTCGAGGTGCCGTCGGTCGGAGACCGGCCCTCGCGCATGATGCCGCAGCGCATGGCGGGCGAGATTCTGGAGCCGCGCGCCCGCGAACTTTTCGAGTTGCTGCGCGACAACCTGCGCCACGCCGGCGTTCTGGAGCACTGCATTGCCGGATTCGTGCTCAGCGGCGGAGCTTCGCGGCTTCCCGGGATTCTCGACGTGGCAGAATCGGTGCTGCGGAAAGCCGCGCGTCTTGCCTGGCCAACGCCGATGGCCAAGATGCCGTCATTTATGGCCGAGCCGGAATTCGCGACGGTGTTGGGCATGGTGTATTACGGCCACCGCGCACGCCTTGCCCGCGGCTTGCAGGAGCCCAGCTTTGGCTCGCGTATGAAAGCGATGTTCGCGAGGAAGGGCGCGTAGGAATTGTGATGGCCGGGCGGGACGCCCTGGCGCTCCACTATTGGGAACGGGTTTGGTCCTTGCTGAGAACTGATCTTACGAGGTGAAGTATGAGTGAAGACAACGGACTCCGCATCTGCTTCAACGAAGAAGCGCGCAATGACGCTCGCATCAAGGTCATCGGGGTCGGCGGCGGCGGCAACAATGCGGTCAATCGGATGATTGACTCGGGGATGGAACACATCGAATTCATTGTGGCCAACACCGACTTGCAGGCTCTGCGGATGTCGCGCGCCGCTACCAAGATTCAACTTGGAGTAAAGCTGACGAACGGACTAGGCGCGGGCGCGAATCCCGAGATTGGCCGCAAAGCGGCGCTGGAAGATTCGGACAAGATCATCGAAGTCCTCGAAGGCGCGGATATGATTTTCGTCACCGCCGGACTCGGCGGCGGCACCGGCACCGGCGCGGCGCCGATTATCGCCTCGCTCGCCAGCGAAATGGGCGCGCTCACGGTCGCCGTGGTCACCAAGCCCTTTGCCTTTGAAGGCAAACGCCGCATGCAGCAGGCGGAGCGCGGCATTTCCGAACTCATGGAGTCGGTCGATACCACCATCGTGATCCCCAACGAAAAATTGCTGGCCGTCGCCGAGAACGCGGGCTTCTTCGAGTCCTTCCGCATCGCCGACGATATTCTTCGTCAAGGAGTGCAGGGCATCTCCGACATCATCACCATTCCGGGCATCATCAACCGCGATTTTGCCGACGTGAAGGCGATCATGGCGGGCATGGGCTATGCGGTGATGGGTACGGCTACCGCTTCTGGCGAGCATCGCACGGTGGAAGCCGCGCAGCGCGCCATCGCCTCGCCGCTGCTCGAGGCAGGCGCGATCGACGGAGCCCGCGGCATTCTCATCAACATCACGGGCTCGAATTCGCTGAAGCTGGCCGAAGTGCAGCAGGCTTGCACGATTATCCAGAACGCGGCGCACGAAGATGCCAACATCATTTTCGGCGCCGTGCTGGACGAGAAGATGAAGGACTCGGTCAAGATCACGGTGATCGCTACTGGGTTTCGAGAGGCTGAGATGCGTCGTCCGCGGCACCACGAAAACTACGATCCGGTCATACTTTCGCGGGAGGTTTCGAGAGAAGTTTCGCGCCAGGTTTCGTATCAGGTCTCGCGCGATCATTTCGACGAGCCTGAAACGGTGACGGAACCCGAGCCCGTCTTCGTGCCTGAACCAGCCTTCGAGCCAGATCCCGCGCCAGTGGCGTTTCAGGAATCGCTTCCGGGTAACGCGCCGCATGCCGAGGTGATTTCGCTCGATGCGATGCGGTCCGCCGCTCCCAGCTACCAGGCGGAAGATCTCGACGTTCCGGCGTTTCTCCGGAAACGCAGCGAAGTGATGTAGCGGAAGGGCACTCTCCAAGATTCGTTCCCGCAGAGACGGGGCAAGCGGCGTTTCTACGGGAGATCAGCCACCCTTCTTAAGGGGCTGGGCCTCAAAAATCGGCCTTCACGCCTCTTTCACTTTGCCAGGCCCTTGTCATACATCGCGCCGTAGTCCAGGTATTGACGCACAGGATCCTGCGAATCATTGATTTCGACTTTCTCGATTTCGCCATTCCTGCCAAAGCTGGCAGCCAGGTGAGCGTTCACGCCGGCAAAATATGTCGGCAGGTTGAGTTTCCGGTAACGCGCGAGCACCTGGTCACGCAGCGTCGGATCGAAGTGCACGCCGTATTTGTCGACCAGCGCCTTGATCGCGCCGTAGTCCCCTTCCGCCTTGATGCGCATAAGTTCAGCCAGCAGCATGCCAACGCCCCGGCGCATCTTTTGATAGTCAGCAACGCGAACGTAAGTCTTGCCGTCGCGCGTGAACTGCTCGATCGAGCCCGGAACCTTGTCGGCGATGTAGTGCGCGATCAACTGGCGGTCGCGTTCGTGATCTTCTTCAATGGTGTCGCCATGCGGAATGCGGCGCAGTTGGTTCAGGGCGACCAAGGCCGCGTTATCGTACATGGCTTTGGCCACTTCTTCCTGGTTCGAGATCAGGCCCAGTTCTTTCAGCTTGGGGTCCCACACGTTCCACAGCGCCATCAAGTCGGCGCGCCCTTCCTCGAGCGTGGAGAAATATTCCTTCAGGAAGGGTTGGGCTCCGCCGCTGACGCGTTCGCTCAGCTTGCCGGAGCCGTGGCCGATGACTTCATGTAATGCCGTCATCAGATCTCTAGCTTCCGTGCCATACTTCGCGTTGCGCTCGATCTCAGCCGGGCCGGCGGCGAACTCTGCGATGGCGGTCTTGCCGGTGGCCTCGTCCAGGGCGCGGCTGCTGCCGGTGAACAGGAAATTCTTCGAGCCGTACTTGTCATGGATTTCGTCTTCGTTCGGCAGATTGTCGCCGATCGTGCCCACGTTGAAATCGCCGCTTTCGATCAGGGTTTCCACCGCTTTGACTACCGGAAGTTTGAACGACTCGCGCTTGTACTTCGCGTCCCAGGGAGCCTTCTCTTCAAAATAGGCGGCATTCTCCGCCAGTTTTTTCATGGCGGTGGTGACGGGCTTGTCGGTGATGGTGACAAAGCTCTGCGAGCTTCCTTTCGCGCTGCGTGCGTCGCGATAGACCTCAATGAAGCCGTTGTCAAAATCCACCGTGGCATCGTTCTGCACCCACGCGGTGCCGAACGCCACCCATTCCGCGTATTCGCCGGTCTCATAGAAGCGGATGAGATGGTCAATCGCTTCGGCTTGCGCGGGTTCGGCGTAGCCGCGCGCCTTCTCGAAGCAGTCGTTAGCTTTCTTCAAGAACGTGGCATACAGTCCGGGAGCGACCTTGCCGTCGGGCGTGCCGGCGCGGTAGACGAGTTCCGTGAGTTTGCCGTCCGCGGCTTTGACCACCCGCGAGTTCAGCGGATACTTTTCTTGAAATCCCTTCAGATCGTTCAGACTTACGCCGGGATAAAAAGTGTTCGAACTGGCCTGGATCGTGTCTTTTCCTCCCACCGGACTCTTGGCGGTCGTCATCGGCTCAAACGCGGGATCGAAAAGCGAAGCTCGCAACGACTCCAGTTCCCGCGTCAGATCGGCTGGCTTCTTCAGCGGCGGAAGATCGGCGTACTCCGTCTGGAAGGCTCCGTTTCGCTGCGCGATCAGGGCAGCGTCCTTCAGTTCCTCAAACGTAAACGAGGGCAGAAATTTCTGGGACGTCAGATCGTTGTGATTGCCGCGGTTGGCCCAGAAAAGTTTCGCGAATTCGGCAATCTTCGCCATCGCCGCCGGGTCGATTCCCTTCGGGCGCGCCATGATTTCCTCGAGCAGACGTTTCTGTTGCAGGCCGTAGGCGGACAACTGATCGTAAATAATCGGGTCGATGGCGATCGAAGCCTGCGTCAGCCAGTATGCCAAGGCCTGCTGCCGGGGCGAAAGCGCGTGGAAGCTGGGAGCGCGCAGTTGAATGAATGCCGTGTCGCCGACGCGCTCGACGAGGACGTTGGTGGCGTTGTCCGGCTGGCACAGTGCCGGGATGGCGAAGGCAAACATGATGAGCAAGAAAAAGAACGCGGAATGAATCGGTTTCAAGGGATGGCCTCCATGCGAGCGGTCCGAACCGGACCAAACTCCGCAGGCTACCACAAACTGGCTTGGCCACGCTGGGAGAGACGCTCTAGAGATGGATTCCGGTGGAACCGTAATGCGTCAAGCCTTCAGTAGTTCTCACCCCAAAGCAATTCCGTTGGAGATGTGATCCCGCGTGAAGCCTTCGCCCACGTGCATTGCCAACATTTCAGCAAGAGAGCGGGGGCTCGACTGTAATAGCTGCATGGTGCTCTCGCCGCTGGGCTCCCGAGATTGTGTGCCGATTAAAACTTAGATACGGGCCGCGGTGTTAAAGTATGAAAACTCAGAAAGGCAGGTTCAAACCAGTGAAATTCATCGCCGGACTGCTGCTTGGTCTCCTAATCGTGCCCTTCGGGGCTTATCTGTATTTCAGTGGCGGCAGCGCTCCCGTTGCTACCACTGATTCGGACATCCCCTTCGAAAATTTCTTCGCGCACAAGGCTTTGAATGCGCGCATCGCGAAAGAAATGCCGAAGACTGTCCCGATCCAGGCGACCGAAGCTAACTACCTGGCCGGCGCGGAGCTTTACAAGCAGGATTGCGCCGTTTGCCACGGCTTGCCCCTGTTGCCGAAGACGGCGATAGCGGCGGGAATGTATCCGCGGCCGCCGCTGCTGTTCGAGGGGAAAGGCGTGACCGACGATGAGCCAGGCGAAAGCTACTGGAAGATTTTTAACGGCATTCGCCTGACCGGCATGCCGGGTTTCAGCAAGTCGCTTTCTGAAACTCAGATGTGGCAAATAGCGCTCCTGCTGGCCAATGCCGACAAGCTCCCATCCTCGGCAAAAGCGGTGCTGGTCGCGCCAATTGCGGCGAGTACAGGGGCGACAACCGTGCCGCTCGTGTCGCCCGTACCGCCCGCGCCGCCGTTTCCGAATTCCGCGCCGCCGCCAAAATAAGCCGGTTGAAGAACCGCAAGAATTCGTTCTCCAGCAAACGAAGCCAGTGAGCGCTAACTGCCAAACCCCGTCTCGCGCTATCGTGTAGGCATGGCGTTTGGCCGTCCCCGAAAACTTTTCACCGAAGCGGAGCTTTACGACTACGCGGTAGGCGCTCTGGCGCGCCGCATGCGCTCGGTCGCGGAGTTGAAGCGCCTGCTGCGGAACCGGGTGGAAGCCGATACGGAAATCGGCAAGACGCTGGTGGAACTGATTGTGGTTCGCCTGAAGGACCAGGGCTATCTGAACGATGCCAAGTACGCGGCGGCCTTTTCGTCGTATCGGCGCGACAACGAGAAATTCGGGCGCATGCGCGTGGTCAACGACCTGAAGGCGAAGGGAGTGCACGGCGACGTCATCGAGAAGGCGGTTGCTTCCGTTTATGACGACGTAAAGGAAGAAAATCTCGCTCGCGACTATCTCCGCCGCAAGCGCCTGCAGAAGCCAAAAGACAACGATCAGAAACAGGCAGCCCGCATCTTCCGCAATTTGATGCGCGCAGGATTCGGATCAAAAACCATCTTCACGATCCTGAAACAATGGGACGTGGACGAAGAAACGCTCACCGAACTCGAGAATGAGGCCTCCGAGGCGTCGCACTGAGAAAGCAAGGTTTCAGAGTTCCAGAGTTTCAAAGACTCGTCGCGGTTCGGATCACGCAGCTTTTGCTGGTTTCATTGAACTTTAAGAGCTTGAAACTTCGAAGTCCGGCTCCTTACCCTATTGCGCCCATCCCTCATTCTCTGATAGAACTTTGCCGATCAACTATCTCTGCAATTCCTCTGGAGGAACGATGAAGACGAAGTTCGCTTTAATGATCGCGGCGGCGCTACTGGCGCTGACTGCATTTTCGTATGGACAAGCCGGAACTGACGTGAAGAAAGCAGCCGACGATACCGGCAAAGCCACCGACACCGCCGCGAAGAAGACGGGGCACGCCACCAAGAAAGCCGCCGTGAAGACCGGCGACGCCACTGGAACCGCCGCCAAGGACACGGGCAAGGCCACGGAAAAGGCGGCCGACAAGACCGGCGACGCTACTAAGACCGCTGCCAAGGACACCGGCAAAGCCACTAAGACCGCTGCCAAGGACACGGGCAAGGCCACGGAAAAGGCCGCCAACAAGACCGGCGATGCTACTAAGACCGCTGCCAAGGATACCGGGAAGGGCGTGGTAAAAGGTACCAAGGCGGTCGGAAAAGGCGTGAAGAAGGGCACCAAGAAGACTGCGGCCGAAGTAAAGTAAATCTGTTTTCCGACGGGTGGCGTCGAAGTGCCAGCTGCGAACTATTTGCGGAGCAGGCCTTCGACGCCGCCCATCTTGTTGCCGAACGAGATTATTGTTGTGCGCAAGGGCCTCGATTCCCGCCTCCTGTCGCCGGCCGGCCTGGCAGTCTTTCCCTGTGTTCCGCTGTGTCCTCTGTAGTTATCATTTAGAATTTAATCTTCCATGCTCACAGGTATGCTCACAGGCTCCGAAATTCGCCGCAAGTTCCTGGACTTTTTTATTCAGAAGGGACACCGCGAGGTGCACTCCTCGGCGCTCGTCCCGGCCAACGATCCGACGCTGCTCTTTACCAACGCCGGCATGAACCAGTTCAAGGACGTTTTCCTCGGCCTCGAAAAGCGCGACTACGCGCGGGCGACGACCTCACAGAAATGCGTGCGCGCCGGCGGCAAGCACAACGATCTGGAAAACGTCGGCTTCACCAATCGTCACCACACGTTTTTCGAGATGCTGGGAAATTTTTCCTTTGGCGACTACTTCAAGAAAGACGCCATCGCGTATGCGTGGGAGCTGATCACTTCGCCGGAGTGGTTTGGGATCGATAAGGCGAAGCTTTACGTCACGATCTTCAAGGGCGAGAACGGAGTTTCGCGCGATGTCGAAGCTTACGACCTGTGGCTTGGGCAAGGCGTGCCGAAAGATCGCATCTACGAGTTTGGCGCGAAAGACAATTTCTGGCAGATGGGCGACACCGGCCCCTGTGGCCCCTGCAGCGAGATTCACTACGACATGGGCTTAGCAGCTAGCGATCAGGGTCACACCGACTGCGCTTTTGGCTGCGATTGCGGGCGGTACGTCGAACTCTGGAATTTGGTGTTCATGCAGTTCGACCGGGATTCGAGCGGCAAACTGCATCCGTTGCCGAAGCCGTCGATTGATACGGGCATGGGGCTGGAGCGGACGGCGGCAGTGCTGCAGGGCGTGATCTCGAACTATGAAACGGATTTATTCACGCCGCTGATTGCTAGGGCGGCAAAGCTGGTGTTATTTCCTAACGCCCCGGAAGACACAATCGGTTCAGTGGTGAAGGACCCTGTTCTTCAAGAAGCTAATAGATTGCTTATCCTCTCCGGCCGCCGAAATCGAGAGCGCTCCACACATCCACTCCTAGAGAACGCTAGCCTTCGCATTATCGCTGACCACGCGCGAGCCGCCACGTTCCTCATCAGCGATGGTGTCTTGCCTTCCAATGAAGGTCGGGGCTATGTCCTGCGAAAGATTCTCCGCCGCGGAATACGCCACGGGCGTCTGCAGGGCCAGGAAGATCCGTTTCTGTACCAGATGGTCTATGCTGTCCGCGATTTGATGAAGGACGCATACCCGGAGCTCATCGAGTCAGCCGATAGAGTGGCGAAAGTCGTTGAGGCGGAGGAACGGCAGTTTGATCGCGTGCTCAAGATAGGGCTAGAAGCTTGGGAAAAGCGGGTCCGGGAGCTGGCGCTTGAGTCCTTGGCCGAGAAGCGGACCTCCGGATTCAGCTCGTCGTCACAAGAGAAGATACTTGAGTTCCACAAGGATGGAACGAAGGTAATATTTCCCGGCAAAGATGCCTTCCACCTCTACGAAACCTACGGCCTGCCGCTTGACTTCATGACGGACGCCGCACGCGATGTCGGCATTCATTTCGATCTCGAAGGATTCGAGCAGGCCCGCAGCGAAGAACAGGTCCGAGCCCGTGCCTCCTGGAAAGGCGCGGCCAAGCAGACGGCTAATCCTGCTTACCAGCAACTCCCGAAATCTGATTTCGAAGGGTATCGGCAGACTCGCTCTGACAACTGCGAGGTGCTTGCCATCATCAAGGGCAATCAGGGCGCGCAGGAACTCAAGCCGGGCGACTCCGGCGAGATCATTCTCGATCACACTCCTTTCTATGCCGAATCTGGGGGGCAGGTTGGCGATCGCGGATGGCTTTACTCTGACGATCACAATACCGTCGTCGCCGAAGTTACCGGATGCTACTACCCGGTGCAGGGAGTGCGGGCGCATCAGGTGGTCATGAAATCGCCACCCTCCGCAAAAAACGCGGAAGGGTGGGGCACCCTCCGCGTTGGGGATAAAGTCGATGCCGTTGTCGACGCCGGGATTCGCGAGGCCACTATGCGCAATCATACGGCTACGCATCTGCTCCATGCGGGACTGCGCGAAGTGTTGGGCAAACATGTGAAGCAGGCGGGGTCGCTGGTCGCGCCCAATCATCTGCGTTTCGACTTCTCGCACTTTACTGGCGTTGAAGACGAAGAGCTTCAGGATATTGAAGACATCATCAACAAAGAAGTTCTGCGCAACGAGCGGGTCGAGATCATCGAGAACGTTCCGATTGACGTGGCCGTCAACGAGTATCACGCCATGGCGCTGTTCGGCGAAAAATATGGCGACAAGGTGCGCGTGATCAGGGTCGGCGATTTTTCTACGGAACTTTGCGGCGGCACGCACACTGGCGCTACGGGCGAGATCGGACTGATCAAGATTTTGAAAGAGGGCAGCGTGTCGTCGGGAGTGCGCCGCATCGAGGCCGTGACCGGCGAAGGCTCACTGCGCCACTTCCGCAAAGATCACGAACTGGAAGGCGTGGTGGCAAGTTTTGCCGGGCCTACCCTTTCGCAAAGAACGCGAAAGGATGGGGCACCCGCCGAGTCTCCGGCGGAAGCGCTGCGCGCGGAGCTGGAAAAGCGCGATTCGGAAATCAAACGGCTGACGCGCGAGCTTGACCAGGCGCGGATGAAGTCGGCTTCGTCTGCGGTTGCTTCGGTGAGTGAAAGCGACAAAGTCAAAGAAGTTTGCGGCGTCAAAGTGCTGGCCCATCGCGTGGACAATCTCGAACGCGCGCAGTTGCGGACGCTGGTCGATCAACTGCGCGACAAACTCGGCTCCGGCGTGGTGGTGGTCGGTTCGGCTGCGGACGGGAACGTCTCGCTGATTGCGGGCGTCACCAAGGATTTGACCAGCCGCATTCAGGCGGGGAAAGTGGTAGGAGCGGTGGCCGCGAAAGTTGGCGGCAAAGGCGGCGGGCGTCCGGATCTGGCTGAAGCGGGCGGCAAGGATGCGGCGGCGCTGGACTCGGCGCTGGACTCGGTGTACAACATCGTGAAGTCGCTGTTGAGGTAGATTTCCCCGGTGATCGTTGTGTCCTCCTTGGGTAAGCTTTTTTTCACCACAGGGGGCACAGAGGAGCACAGGGAAAACCATTTGGGGTCCGCAATGGATGACCGCATACGATTCATCGAGCACCAGGGCAAGCAGATTCTGCTGCTGGACTTTTCGCACGCCAACGCCCACGAGATGCAACTTCTACTAGAGTATGTGCGGATGACGGTGGCGCAGCACGCGCACGAGTCGATAATGACGCTTGCCGACTACACCGGCTCTACGGTGGATCACGCGGTTGCTACCAAGATTAAGGAAGTGCTGACGCTCGACCGGCCGTTTGTGAAAAAGACGGCGTGGGTCGGCGCTGAGAGCATCCCGCACGCCTTCATGGAAAACTTCCACACCTTTTCCCAACGCGAGATTGTGACGTTCAAGACGCGGGAAGAGGCGATGGACTGGCTGGTGGGAGAGTAGCCGGTCCGCAGAGGCTGCCAGCGCAGCACTCGTCCATTTACATAGCCATCTCAGATAGCTATAATCAGAACATGCAGGTCAGCGTAGCCGATGCCAAGAACAAACTGCCGGAATTGATTAAAGCAGTCGAGGATGGAAAGCCGGTGACCATCTGCCGCCGGGGTGTGCCCGTGGTGGACATCGTGCGCACGAAGAAGCCTACCCGCAAGAAGCGGGCGCTGGGCACACTGAAGGGCAAAATCCAGGTGTTCGATCCGAACTGGTGGAAGCCGATGACAGCGGATGAGGTGGAAGATTTCCTCGCGGGACGCGGGTAAGGTACGCTATGCGCCTGCTTCTTGACACCGCAATTCTGATTTACGCTGTCGAGGCGCCGGAGCGGCTGAGCAAGCGCGCGGCGGCCGCGTTGGAGGACGGAGAGAACGTCCTCGAGTTGAGCGCGATTTCCATAACCGAGATCGCAATCAAAGCGTCCCTCGGCAAGCTGAGGGTCACAGCCGCAATGGCGCGTCAGGCGCTTCAGGACTTGGATATTCGCATACTGCCATACACGGGCGAGCATGCCTTGCGATTATTCGAACTGCCACTTCATCATGGCGATCCCTTCGATCGCCAAATCATCGCACAGGCATTGTTCGAGAAGACGGCCGTGGTGACGCCTGACGAGAAATTCAGACTGTACAGTGGACTCAAAATTATCTGGTGACCGGCTTTCTGGGGCTGGAGTGGGTAGTCGTCGGGCATTGACAGGAGAGGATACTCCAGCGGGTCAAAAACTTGAACCGGGGAGACGCGGAGAGCGCCTAAAAAGCGAGATCTTTAACCGCCGAGGAACGGCCATAGCGAATCCAGAGTTGCTGTGCCCATCGGCAGCAGACGAGCTGCGCTCGGCTTGGACGGCCGAGGGCCGCCGTCCCTACGCGATCTGGGTACAGCAACGCTTGAACCGCTTTAAGGAGCACCAACGAGATCAAGACCTTGAACCACAGGGGACACAGAGGTACACAGAGGAAAGCAAAATCTCTAACGCAATGCGCTGGGAGATTTATGCGCGCTGTTCCGCAGGCGGGTTCTTAGTTGGGCGTAGGCCTCGCGGGCCACTCCGGGCTGCTCTATGTGAATGAGGAAGAGCTTGCGCAGGGCAGCGGTGGTCAGGCGGCCTTCGAGGTAGGCGTCGTAGAGATCGGTGCCAGTGAGGTATCCGAGCTGCTCGGCGATGTATTCGTACTTGCGGCCGGTAAAGGCTGGAGCTGACTCGGCGCAAAAATCGTGGGCGCGGTGTTGGGTCAGAAAGTCGAGAGCTTCAACTGCGTCGGCGAAAGGAAGCGAAGTCTGGTATTCGAGGTCTTCACGAGTCACGTCGAACAATTCCGCCAGATCGGGATCGCGGAAAGCAGGACGCGCGGGGTGTAAGATGCGCGATCCGAAAAAGGCGAGCGCGTGTTCGAAGACGGCCATGTAAAAGGCATCGTCCTTGTCCAGCAACGGGATGACTGGCGCGGCGTGCGGCGCGGTGTGCTGCGCTATGGCCTTGCCGGGGCAAAGATTCGGCAGGCCGCGACAGGCTTGATGAAGGAAGCGGGTGGCATCCTCGGCGGAGGAGGTCATGCGAAACTGCCGCACATACACGGCGTTGATGGGCGTGAGGTAGACGCTGCCGCGCTCGCGCACCTGGCGGAGCAGGGATTGGCGTTGCTCGGCAGTGAATCCTTTGCGGGATAACAGGCGGCGCAGGAGCGCGTCAGAGCTGCGCGAATAGACTTCGGGCATGAGATCCACCAGAAGCCTGGGCTGCGTAGTATTGTGCGAGGAGTACTGGTTGATGCCGAGAAAACGCACCATGCCTTCGATCAGGTTGTAGAGCGTGGGGCCGAGGTCGGGCGCGCTGTGGCCGGTGTCACTGCGTCCCCAGCGGTCGAGGCAGAGGCGGTAGTTCTCGTATTTTTCCAGCGGCGTGGCGTTAAAGACGCAGAGAACATTTTCGCGGACGTCTTTGCGGACTTGGACGGCTTCGACGTGGTCGCGGGCTTCTCCGGCGGCGCGCCAGTAGAGGGCGTCGACGTTTTGCAGAATGGTGAGCACGGGTTCCGCGGGAAGCCGCTGCTGCAGCAGGGCCGGCAGATGCTGGGGCGCGAGGTGAGACTCACCGAAAAGGATCAGGATGAGCGCGCCGGGATGGCGGCGGCGGAGTTCGGCAATCTTGTCGGCGGCGTGGCGGTCGCGGGCTCCGATTTTGCGCAGATCTTCGCGAGGCATGCAATCGAGCCCGTAGATGGAGGCGCCGCGGCCGCGGGCGGCGGAAAGCAATTCGTAGAATGGAGCCCACTCGTATCCCCAGTCGAGTTCGAAACGGATGCGCTGGCGCAGTTCGTCTTCGTCAATCTCGCCGCGGAACCATTCGTCGAGAATGTGCTGGTCGCGGGAAAAAATGGTTTCGACTCCCAGCACCACGGGACGCTGGTGGAATTCGGGATCACAAAGTAGCGACGCTAAATAGCGCTGCGAGTTGGGCAGGGCGTGGTAGTCGCCGACCAGAACGATTCCGGCCTCGGCGATTTCTTGGCGGACATCGTTCGGGGTGAGAACTTTCTGGTAGGAGTGGTAGGCCTGGCGAAAGTCGCGCAGATATTTGCGTCCGCCGGCGGGATCAATGGCGCGAATCTCACGCTCGATGCTGGCGATGGCGTGGAGTTGGGCGGCGCTGCGGCGCGATCGTAAGATGCCGGTGGTTGCCATGAATTCGTCGTTCGTCGTTCGCTATTCGCCCTCGCTTAAAGTGAAGGCCGAAACTACAAATCACAAATTACAAATCACAAATTACCCGCCTTGACTTGCCCATCGCTCGTCCCTATCCTCAGTTTTTCGAGGCCGTGAACTCGATGGGCCTCGTGGAGCGCCAACTTTGCCCCTGCTTGCGCCCGAAAACCTGACGGTGGCCACGACCGGCGCCAGTGGGTCGTTATTTCTGAAGCACTTTCTACTCACCGTGGAACGCGATCCGCGGGTGAAGACGGTGAACTTCATCGCTTCTGACAGCGGCCTGCGCGTCCTGGCCGAGGAACTCGGCGTCGAAGGCCGTTCCGATCTCCTACGTCAAATCATCGGCGCGCCTGCGGCAAAAATTCAGCAGCAGTCCAACGCCGATATCGGCGCGAACGTGGCCAGCGGGTCGTATCCTTCGGACGCGATGGTCGTGATCCCGTGCAGCGTCGGTACGCTGGGCCGCATTGCCAACGGCACGGCCTCGCGCCTGATCGAGCGCGCCGCCGATGTAAGTCTTAAGGAGCGGCGGCCGCTCGTGCTGTGTGTGCGCGAGACGCCGCTGAACAAAATCCACATCCGCAACATGGCGCTGGCGGCGGACGCCGGGGCGACTATCTTCCCGCTGATCCCGGCGTTTTATAACCATCCGTCTAGTGCCGATGCCATGGCACAGGAATTCGCCAACCGGGTGCTGGCGCATATAGGCCTGCCCCAGCCAAACGCATACCAGTGGAAGGGCTGACGCCAGTTCTCGGTTCCCAGTTCTCAGTTCTCAGAAAGACCCTCGTTCCACGGGTTTTACTGAGAACTGAGAACCGAGAACTGAGAACTTCCTGAAAGATCGATGACTCGGGGGAAGCCTTTCCTGCCTTTGCAGGGCTGCTTTCAGTCTAGGGAACGGGCAGTGACGAAGGTAGGTATCTGGCGGGCATGTACCGCAAGTGCCGGACGAACCAAGCGCCAGCCGCAGCCAGCTAAGTGAAATTCTGCCGGTTGGGACGGTTTTTCTTGGTGATGCTGCCTGCGGCCTGAGACCACGCGGCCACCCAGGGGACGATCAGGGAAAATATCAGGCGTGCGGCCAGCGTTCGCAGGAAAGATCGCGGGGGAGCTTTTCGTAGATCACTCCAGTCCAACCTGAAAGCGAAATAGATTTCGAGCGCGAGCACCGACAACAGCGGAATGGGCGAGTAGACGAGAGCAAGAGCGGCAAGAATCTCGGCAAGGCAGCGCGCCAGGTTCCGCCATAGGCGGGCCGGGCGTCCGCCCAGAACGCCGTAGGCTGCGGAATAGTTGGCCATTTGGCGAAGAGCCGAGCCGAAGGTGTGGCGGGGCTGGTAAGACGCTTTGGCGCGTTTCGCGAAGGCGGGAGTCACGAGCTGGCGCGCCTTGGCGTCGAATAGAGTGTCTTCTCCGAGGAAGAAGGTCTCGGGGAATCCGCCGACGCGCCGCCAGAGCTCTTTGCGAAAGGCCATGGAGCGGGCGGTGCAGGACTTGGTCGCTGCGTCGGGGTTTAACTTGACTCCGAAGAAGGGCGCGGAGGCAACGTCCCAGACGGTGGAATTTGTCGGGTCAGGATCAATGTACGCGCCGCCGAGGGAGTACTCCGAATCGCCGGCGAAGATCGGGGCTGTGAGATTTCGGAGCCAGTCGGGATGGTAGGTGCAGCCGGCGTCGGCACAGGCGATGACATCGGAGGAGGTTGCGGCGATGGCTACGTTGCGACCGCGGGCGATCGGCCCCGGGGAACGTTGCAGGCTGCAGCTTTCGTCGCGAATGGGAACCAGCGCCGGGTAGTTTGACTGGGCGCGCTGCAGGCGCTCCCAGGTCCCGTCGGTGGAACCGCCATCGACGATGATGACTTCGGCCAGGAGCGAGAGTCTGCCGCATCAGACTCTCGACCAGTGCGTCGATGGCAGCGCTCTCATTGAGCACGGTGGAAACCACGCTCACGGCTGGCATGTTGAGTGGAACCCCACGGTGGTGGTTTTCATTCGTCTTTTGGGATGCGCGATGGCCGGCGCGAACCCGAGACCAGTGTACCTGCGAAATCAGTTCCTAGGTTCTCAGCTCGAAGCGGCGGGGCTAGATCTGAGAACCGGGAACTGACAATGGTAACTTCCGCGGCACACCTCTTCCGTGCTGTTGACGGCGAGTCGGCTTTTTTGTACTCTGCGATTACACCGGAAAGGAGGTGGTCGGATGACAAGTTCTGAAAGTCACAGTAGTACCAGACCAGGTGAGGTGGCTGAGTCTTAGGGCGGTTGCTCTAAGCGGAGGTCTCGAGGAACCTTTGGTCGGGGGAATCGGGAACAATCTCTCGCAAACCATCCGTGAGTATGGGCTGATCCGCCGCGCATAGGCTGTGCGCGGCACCGGAGCGAGCGAGGGGCCACGAGAGTGACCACCTCAGTCAATCCCAAACAGTCCACCGGGCAGCCCGCAGGCTGAAAGGCTTGCGGGCTGTTCTTTTTCCGCAGTTCTCAGTTGTCAGTTCTCAGTTCTCAGTGAAACCGGATGCGAATTGCCTCGCCAGACCCACCCGCGCGCCAACTGGCAGAGGGCTGCATCTTTCGTTCTACATTCATCGTCGAAACTTTCTGAGAACTGATAACTAGCCCACCGCGCCGTGGAAAAAGATGTCCGTATACTGCTCGACTAGCGCGTCTCCCGTGAGCGGGCCGTCGGGCTTGTACCACTGATAGATCCAGTTGATCATGCCGACCAGCGCGAGGGCGGCGGCGCGCGGCGTGACCGATGACTGGGAACTGCGCTTGCGCTGGACGTCGGCGATGAGGTGCTCGACGAAGTGCAGGTAATCCTTCTTGCGTCCGTTGATCCTGCGGCGGAGCGCCGGCGGCAGCGGATGGTTCTCGTGCAGCATGACTGTAATCTCGCGGTCCTCGGAACTGAGCACAACCTGGATGTGCAGCCGGATGAGCGTGCGCAGCCGCTCTTCAACTCCGTCGATACGGCGCACCACATTGATGACCCGCTCCTCGGTAATGTCCATGGCGTGCGCCATGATGTTGTAGAGGATTTCGTCCTTCGACTGGAAGTGGTGATAGAGGCCGCCCTTGGAAAGCTTGAGGGCGGCGGCGACATCGTTCATCGAAGTGGCATCGTATCCCTGCTGTTGAAAGAGGCGGGCGGCGGCGCGCAGGATTTCCTGACGGGGCTCCTGACGGGGTTCCTGACGACGTTCGACGGCAGCTTCGCGAAGCATCACCTGTGATGGTATCGCGGAATGGGGTCCGGGCTCTAGCAGCGAATTCCGCTGGCGGCGCGCATTCCACACGTCCGCGATCGTACTTCGAGTTTTGAACCCTCACACGAAGCGTTGGCGGTCCAGAATACACACCGCGGATATCTGTGGTTGACATCAAGAGGGCGGGGTGGGTAGCATCTCCTAAACCGACCGATCGGTCGGTTCTTTAGGATTAGCCTTCAAACACGGCTTAGTATTTCATCCAACAAAGCTAAAGATAAGGAGTAGCCCAGTGGCGACAGTCTTTTATCAAAACGATGCCAATCCTTCGGCGCTGAAGGGCAAGACCATTGCCGTTTTCGGCTATGGGTCGCAGGGACACGCGCAGGCGCAGAACCTGCGTGACAGCGGATACGACGTGATTATCGGGCTCGATCCCGAGCGCGGGTCGGCCCAGCAGGCGCGCGCGGATGGAATGACCGTGGTCGCTCCGGCCGAGGCTGCCAAGCGCGCCGACTGGATTCAGATTCTCACGCCCGACGAGACCCAGGCCGAGTTCTACGAGTCGGCCATCAAGCGGCATCTGCACAAAGGGAAGATTCTCGGCTTCTCGCACGGGTTCGCTATTCACTTCAACACCATCAAGCCTCCGAAAGATGTGGACGTGGTTATGATTGCGCCCAAGAGCCCGGGCCATTTGCTGCGGCGTGTGTATGCGCAGGGCGGCGGCGTACCCTCGCTGCTGGCCATCCACCAGGATGCCAGCGGACACGCGCATGAATACGCGCTCAGCTATGCGCACGGCATCGGTTCGACGCGCGCCGGCGTGCTGCAGACGACCTTCAGAGAAGAAACCGAGAGCGACTTGTTCGGCGAACAAGCGGTGCTTTGCGGCGGGTTGACTTCGCTGATGCAGAAGGGATTCGAGACGCTAGTCGAGGCCGGTTACGCTCCTGAGATTGCCTACTTCGAGTGTGTGCACGAGATGAAGCTCATAGTCGACCTGATCTATGAAGGCGGATTGAGCCGAATGCGCTATTCGATTTCGAATACGGCGGAATACGGCGACCTGACCCGCGGCGAAATGGTGGTGGGAGATGAGACGCGCAAGGCGATGAAAAAAGTGCTGAAACAAATCCAGAACGGGACATTTGCCAAGGAATGGATTAAAGAGAACAAGAAGGGCGGCAAGAAGTTTGCCAAGCTGCGTGAACGCGCCAAGCAGCACCCGATTGAAAAAGTGGGCGAGCAGTTGCGGGCGATGATGTCGTGGCTGCCGTCGGACAAGAAGAAAGCCACCGAACCGGCCAAGCCCACAGGACCAAAAGTGGTCAATGCATAACGCTGTTAGCTTTTGGCTCTTAGCCCTTAGCTAAAAGCCAATAGGCCAAGAGCCAAGAGCGCTTCCCAATGGACCTCAAACATCGCAGTCGCAATATCACTGACGGGCGCGACCAGGCTCCGGCGCGCGCCATGTACAAAGCCATTGGCTTCACCGACGCCGACCTGGCGAAGCCGCTGATTGCTGTTGCCAACACCTGGATCGAGACCATGCCGTGCAACTTCCACCTGCGGCGGCTTTCGGCCAAGGTGAAAGAAGGGATTCGCGCGGCGGGCGGCACGCCGATGGAGTTCAACACCATCGCCATTTCCGACGGCGAGACCATGGGCACTGAAGGCATGAAGGCGTCGCTCGTGAGCCGCGAGGTGATCGCCGATTCGATCGAATTGGTCTGCCGCGGCCAGATGTTTGATGCAGCGGTGTGCATTGTTGGTTGCGACAAGACGATCCCCGCCGCGGCCATGGCGCTGGCGCGGATGAATCTCCCCGGCCTGGTGTTTTACGGTGGAACGATTGCCGCCGGGAAGTATCGCGGCAAAGACGTAACGGTTCAGGATGTGTTCGAGGCCGTAGGCGCGAATGCGGCGGGCAAGATGAGCAACGCCGATCTGCTGGCGCTCGAAAACGTGGCCTGTCCCGGTGCGGGCGCATGTGGAGGCCAGTACACGGCGAACACCATGAGCACGGTGATGGAGCTGATCGGGCTTTCGCCGATGGGATTCAACGGTATTCCGGCGATGGACCCGCGCAAGGACGAAGTCGCGTTCCGCTGCGGCGAAGTGGTGATGAATCTTCTGAAGCAAGGGATTCGTCCGAGCGATATTCTGACCCACGCGGCGTTCGAGAACGCGATCGCGGGCGTGGCCACGACGGGAGGCTCGACCAACGCCGTGCTCCACCTGCTGGCGATTTCGCGCGAAATCGGGCTGCCGCTCGATATCGACGATTTTCAGCGCGTCAGTGAACGCACGCCGCTGCTGGCCGATCTGAAGCCTGCGGGAAAATACGTGGCGGCCGATGTGGACGCGGCGGGCGGCATTCCGGTGATTGCCAAGAGGCTGCTCGACGGCAAGTATGCGGATGGTTCGGCGATGACGGTGACCGGAAAGACATTTGCCGAAGAAGCGAACGCGGCGAAAGAAACTGCTGGACAGACGGTGATCGCTCCATTGAGTAAGCCGCTGAAGGCGACAGGCGGCCTGGTGATTTTGAAAGGCAACCTGGCTCCCGGGAGGCGGAGTGGTGAAGATGAGCGGGCACGAACGGGCGTCGCAAACCGGCCCGGCGCGCGTGTTCGATTCCGAAGAAGCCGCAATGCAGGCAGTGACCAGCAAGCAGATCAAAGCCGGAGACGTGGTGGTGATCCGCTATGAAGGTCCCAAGGGCGGACCCGGCATGCGCGAAATGCTGAGCGTGACCGCGGCGATTGTAGGCGAAGGATTGGGCGAGAGCGTCGCGCTGATCACCGACGGACGTTTCAGCGGAGCGACCCGTGGCCTGATGGTCGGCCACGTCGCGCCAGAAGCGGCTCTGGGCGGCCCGATTGCGGCGATTCGCGAAGGCGACCGCATCACCATCGACACTAAGGTCCGGAGGCTGGAACTGGAAATTTCCGACGCCGAGATTGCGCGGCGCCTGGAGGAATGGAAACCCCCAACGCCGCGCTACAAAACCGGCGTGTTCGCAAAGTACGCGGCGCTGGTAAGGTCGGCGGCGGAAGGCGCAATTACTACGCCCCACCCTGGCCACTCCAAGTCCTGACTTCAGGTCGTAACTTCAGGGGTCCTAACTTCAGGTTCTAAACCCGGGCTCTAGCCGAGGGCCGGATGTACGTACAATGTTTCGCGTGAAACACTTTTGTACTTTGTTCGCTTCATTGTATGTACACTTGTATACATACATTGGCGGCTGGATGAACAATGTAATAAATTCCGGCCGCGCGCGACGGGTCTTAAGTCGTTGATAATGCTCAGGCGGTGAGTGTGGTTAAACAGCCACAGTAGAGTATTTCTTACACTGTAATTATTACGCACTCATCTTTTAGGGGGGGCGGGCGTCCCCTGCGGGGACGGGACTGTAGAATCCCACCCTAACGTCGAAAAGCACGACGTTAGGATGGGGCACCCGGCTCGCCGGTTTCCGTCACATCGGGATGTGAACTTCGTCACTGACTTTTTTGCGAATTGTTGTCTATAGTCCCGCCGAGCGATCTTGCTCTCTCGGATGTTCTGTCTGGCCGAACCCTCGGCCCGCAAGATCAAGGCCTACCGTCCGGCTGTTGGCTTGGCTTCCCCGATGCGAATCCACAAGGAGACCTATATGCGCGCTTCCATTTCTTTCGTCCGTCTGTCCCGCCGCGCGGCAGTGCTGATGCTCCTGCTGTTCGTGGCGACGGTTACTTACGCGCAGTTCACACCCAGCGACGATTCGTACGTCAACTCGGCGGCTCCCACGACGAACTACGGCAGCGCGAAAACGCTGGACCTCAGCAGCGCTGCCGACACCATCTTCATTCGCTTTGACCTGACCGCCGTGCCCAGCGGGTACACCGGCTCGTCCATCGCGAAGGCGACGCTGAAACTCTACGTGGACAGTGTCACCAAGGCGGGCAGCTTCAACGTAGATCTGGTCAACGGCACGTGGACGGAAAAGACGATTGACTATAGCAACGAGCCAGCGCTGGGAGCGACGATTGCGGCCAGCGTGCCGCTCACTACGACGAACAAATTGGATTACGTGGAAGTGGACATCACACCGGCAGTGGTCGATTGGCTGAACGGCACGGCGAACGATGGGATCGCGCTGGTGGCGAACAGTCCGCTGGTGGCGACCTTTGACAGTAAAGAAGCGACGACGACCAGCCATCCGGCCGAGTTGGATATTGTATTTGCCAGCGGCGGCACGATCACTGGGGTGACCACGGCCAGCGGCAGCGGGCTGATCGGCGGCGGCACGAGCGGTACGCTCAACATCAGCCTCATCAACACGTTGTGCGGCCAATCAGATTCTGCAATGGAGCGGCAGTGCATGGGCGTGCGCAAATCTCAGCGGCGGCGGAGGCGGCACCGTGACCAGCGTCGGTCTAACCGCGCCTTCGACGGATTTCATCGTGACCGGATCGCCGGTGACGACCAGCGGAACACTCGGGCTCGGCTGGCTCGTCGCTCCGGACTACAACAACACTCCGGGCGCCATCGTGAAGCGCGACAGTTCCGGGAACTTCAGCGCCGGAGCCATCAACGCCGCCACTAGTTTCAACCTGGGTGGCAACCCGTTCGCCTTTGGTACTTATGCAAACCAGAACGCATTTCTCGGGTTTGCGGGGAACGCCACGATGACGGGTGCCAACAACACCGCCAGTGGCTACCAGGCGCTCTACTCCGACACCACGGGCTTCGCGAACACCGCCGCCGGATCCGGGGCGCTCTACTCCAACACCACGGGCGGGGGCAACACCGCCGTCGGTTTACTCGCGCTCTACTACAACACCACGGGAGGCTCCAACACCGCCAGCGGATCCGGGGCGCTCTACTCCAACACCACGGGCGGGAACAACACCGCCAGCGGCGAGGCCGCGCTCATAAACAACACCACGGGACCCGACAACACCGCCAGCGGATTTGGTGCGCTCACAAGCAACACCACAGGCGGATTCAACACCGCCGTCGGCTCCATGGCGCTCTCCGACGAAACCACGGGCGGGAACAACACCGCCAGCGGCACGAACGCGCTCAACAACACCACCACAGGCAGCAACAACACCGCCAGCGGATCCGATGCGCTCGCCTCCAACACCACGGGCAACTACAACGCTAGCTTCGGGTATAGCGCTGATGTGGGCTCCGGCAACCTGACCAATGCCACCGCCATCGGCGCCTACGCAAAGGTCAGTGAGAACAACGCCTTGGTGCTCCGGGGTACCGGCACCTTTGGCGTCAACGTTGGCATCGGCACGACGACACCGGCCTACACTCTGGACGTGATAGGCAGCGGTCGCTTCGCGCAGCCGATTACGTTCGCATCGGGGCAGACGTTTCCCGGCGCGGGCACGATCACCGGAGTGACGACGGCGCGGGCAGCGGGCTGACCGGTGGAGGCACCAAGGGTACGCTCAACCTGAGCCTGGTGACCAGTTGTGGCAGTGGTCAGGTGCTGGCGTGGAGCGGCAGCGCGTGGGCGTGCAGCAGCGCGGGCACAGGAACGATCACTGGCGTCACCGCAGGCACAGACCTAACTGGTGGCGGCACCAGCGGCAATGTCACGCTCTATCTGGACACAACGAAGGTTCCGCAATTGGCGACTCCGAACACATTTACCGGCAATCAGACGGTGAACGGGAACCTGAGCGCGACTGGCGTGGTGACGGCCGCCAGCTATCAGATCGGAACCAACTTGTTCGGCTGGGGCTCCTACACAAACGCCAACGCGGCTGTTGGATATGCGGGAAACACAACCATGACGGGCGGCGCCAACACCGGCATCGGATTCATGGCGCTTAGTTCAAACACCACGGGCAACGCCAATACTGCCTCCGGGGCCCGAGCGCTGTACTCCAACACCACGGGGGGCGGCAACGTAGCCAACGGCAGCCAGGCCCTCTTTTCCAATACTACGGGCAGCTATAACAACGCGAGCGGTGATGGCGCCTTGTTCGCCAATACAACGGGTCAGTACAACACTGCGGACGGATACCAGGCCCTCAAATCCAACATGGTCGCGGATAACAACGTTGCGGTCGGATTCCAGGCCCTCACCTCTAACGTCGGAGACACCATTGGAGACGGATGGTACAACACTGCGGTGGGAAGCGGTGCGCTGTATTCCAACAACTACAGCAGCGGAGGCGGCCTGTTCGCTAGTAACAACACCGCCGTTGGGTATCAAGCGCTCAATGCGAACACAATCGGCGCCGGAAGCACTGCTACTGGTTCGGCCGCGCTCATCAACAACACCACGGGCGGCAACAACACCGCCAGCGGATATTTGTCGCTCTACTCGGACACAACAGGCTGGAACAACACCGCCAGTGGTATGCAGGCACTCTACCAAAACACAACGGGGACCGGCAATACTGCCAGCGGTTTCGGGGCGCTCTTCTCCAACACTACCGGCAACTTTAACATGGCTCTAGGCGATTTCGCCGACGTGGGCTCCGGTAGCCTCACGAACGCTACCGCCATAGGCACACTTGCGTACGTGGCGCAAAGCAACTCGCTCGTGCTAGGTATGATTAACGGGGTCAACCAAGGTACCGCCAATACCAACGTCGGTATCGGAACCACCGCCCCGAGCAACATCTTCACCATAGGAAACGGGTTCGGTCATGCCATCGCCGACGGCTGGGACACCTACAGCTCCCGGCGCTGGAAGACCAACATCCAGACGCTGCACGGCGCGCTCGAAAAAGTCGAACAACTCCGCGGTGTTTCGTACGACTTGACGGACTCTGGCGAGCACAGATTGGCGTGATCGCCGAGGAAGTCGGCGCGGTAGTTCCCGAGGTGGTTACCTGGGAGAAGGACGGCAAGGATGCCCAGAGTGTCGATTACGGCCGGCTTACCGCGCTGCTGATTGAGGCCACGAAAGAACAGCAAGCGCAGATCGTCCGGCTCACTCGGCAGGTGAAGACCATCCAAGCCACTCTCAAGGCTGGCGGACGAAGTGGCTCCGCAGTTCGCACGGTGACGACAGAGGGGACGACGGTTCGCCAGTAATAGCGAGGGAAGGGCGGAGTCGTTTAGCCGGGTGCCCACGTCTCGCGGTGTGGTTTACTCTCGGTTCGGGACGTGGGCTCGTCCGCCGCCCAGGTTAGCGCCCAAAGAACGGGCGCGAACCTGGGGCACATAGCGAATTCAAATACATAGGTCCTTCGCTTCGCTCGGGATGACAATGGCTTCGCTTGACGACAGCGACCACCGCCGCCCAGGTTAGCGCCCAAAAAACGGGCGCGAACCTGGGGCACAAAGCGAATTCAAATACACAGGTCCTTCGCTTCGCTCAGGATGACAATGGCTTCGCTTGACGACAGCGACCACCGCCGCCCAGGTTAGCGCCCAAAAAACGGGCGCGAACCTGGGGCACATAGCGAATTCAAATACATAGGTTCTTCGCTTCGCTCGGGATGACAGCGTAGATCTATGCTGCGAACTTGCAGGACACCACACTAGCGCCAAGAGAGTCCTCTTGGTTAGACTGCTCTTTCTTATCAAAGAAGGAGCAAATCATGTCCAAGTTGATCGTACGGTTCCTTGCCATCCTGGGTGCTTTGTGGCTGATTGGAATGGCCATCGTGATGGTGGCCGTGATCGGCTGGAAGGGGAAAGTTCCGTCCAAGACGATTCTCGAGGCCAATTTCGAGCAGGCGTTCATGGAGGACGTGCCGGACACACCTTCGGCGCAGTTGATGCTGACCGATCGGCAGACGCTGCGCGATGTGGTGGACGCGATTGACCGGGGAGCGAGTGACGATCGCGTCGTCGGCATGATCGCCAAAATCGGCGCGGCTCCGATGGGAATGGCGCAGACGCAAGAAATTCGCGACGCGGTCGAGAGATTCCGCGCGCATAAGAAATTTGCGGTCGCGTATGCGGAAACTTTTGGCGAGTTTGGTCCGGGCAACGGCGCCTACTATCTGGCGACGGCGTTTGACCATATCTATCTGCAGCCTTCGGGCGACGTTGGACTGACGGGCATCATTATGGAGTCGCCATTTATCAAGGGGACACTGTCCAAGCTGGGCGTGACCTTCCACGGCGATCATCGCTACGAGTACAAGAACGCGCTCAACTTCTATACCGAGACCAAGTACACGGGGCCGCACAAAGAGGCGATGACCGCGATCATGACTTCGTGGTTCAACCAGATGAAGGACGGCATCTGCCAGGCACGGCAGATCGCGCCCGACAAGTTCCAGTCGCTGGTGGACGCGGGCCCTTATCTGGGCAAGGAAGCGGTCGCGGCAAAACTGGTCGATGCGGTTGCGTATCGCGACGAGGTCTACGGCGACGTAAAGAGCAAGGCGGGCGACGGAGCGGAACTGCTCTACCTGGATAAGTATTTGCGCCGCGCCGGGCGTCCGCACGATCGCGGGAAGACGGTCGCGCTGGTGTTTGGAGTCGGCGGCGTTACCCGGGGCAAGAGCGATTACGATCCAGTCCAAGGCAGCCAGAATATGGGATCGGACACGGTGGCGGGCGCGATTCGAGCGGCGGCGGAGGACAAGGATGTAAAGGCGATTCTGTTCCGCGTGGACAGCCCGGGCGGTTCGTATGTTGCTTCCGACACCATCTGGCGGGAAGTGGTGCGGGCGCGCCAGGCGGGCAAACCGGTGATTGTTTCGATGGGAAATCTGGCGGGATCGGGCGGATATTTTGTGGCGATGGCGGCCGACAAGATCGTCGCCGAGCCGGGAACGATCACGGCCTCGATCGGAGTGCTGGGCGGAAAGATGCTGACCAGCGGATTGTGGGACAAAGCCGGACTTTCATGGGATGAAGTGCATCAGGGCGAAAACGCCACCATGTTCACGGGAACGCACGATTTCACGCCCGCCGAGTGGGGACGATTCCAGGCGTGGCTCGACCGCGTCTATATGGACTTTACCGGCAAGGTTGCCGAGGGGCGGAAGCTGCCGAAGGAAAAGGTGCTGGAGATTGCGAAGGGGAGGATCTGGTCGGGCCAGGATGCGAAGAACCTGGGCTTAGTGGATGAGCTCGGCGGCTACGATACGGCGCTGAAACTGGCGAAGAAAGCGGCGGGGGTTCCGGAAAGCGACGACGTCAAGATCGTGGTCTTTCCGCGACCGAAAACTTTTTACCAGAGCGTGATTGAGCGCCGGGGCCCGGATAACAGCGACAAGGAAGCCGTTGGGCAAACGCTCGCGCGGATTCTGCAGATGGTGCAGCCGGTGGCGCGTCAGCTCGATGCGGTTGGGATCAATAGCAAGAATATTGTTGAGAACGACATTGGTCAGGACGACAAGGGTCAGGACGACGTGCTGCGGATGAATCAGGTACCGAATAGCCGGTAGAGCGTGTTTCATAAATGTGTTAGCGGCGCCCAAAACGGAAGACGATGCCGGTTACAAGGCGAATATTATTCTGGAACTGCATCACCGCGCTGGGGTTGGCAAATGTGGTTCGCACATAGTCGCCTCCAACGCGGATGGCAAACGGCCCTGCGAGGGGGCGTTCGAATCCGCCACCCACTGCATAAGAGAATCGGACTATGGTTCCACCCAGATAATAGGTTCCGTGCACCGGAACCGCGCTGTTCACCACACCGACCCCGGCCAAGGTGTGAACGAAGATCCGGGTATTGCCGTACTCCACGGGATAGAAGACTGGACCGGTCAGGCAGCTCAGAACGTTGCCGGCATGTCCGGTGCCGAGCACGTTGCCAGCTCGGGCGTAGTTCGCATCCGCCACCAATCCCCAGCGCGAGTTGAAGTCAACAAAGCCGTTGGCATCCACCCCGCTCAAGCCGACTCGTTGTCGTGATGGCGTATCCAAAAGGAGATAGGTGTAACCAGCGCTCGCCTCAAAAACCGGCCCCGTGGCCGCGGCTGGCGGCGGGCCGCCTGTATAGCGTTGCGCGAGTAGTGGCGCAACCAGGAAGAAAATGCTGACCGCGACTCTTATCATGCTTTTCATTGCACAACCCTCATTCCGGCGATGGCTCCTACCGCCCGCAACCGTCAGCAACAAACTCGAACTCCCTAGCGATAGCACTCTTGTGGCCAGGGAGTTTGCCCTTCCTTCCACGAGAAATCTTGCCGGTTAATCTCAACAATCCAAAGCCCCTGCTTAGAAGCGCTTCGCTAAGAACTGAAACTGCGGGGAATGCGATCGATGCCCAAACCGGGAAACGAGCGATCGCTGGGACCGAAATGGTCGTGGAAGAAACATAAACGTTCGGCTGAAGTATTGACTCGTGGGGATATCGGGAGACAGGTTCGAAAGCTGCGGAAGAACTTAGGGAACCTCAGATTAAGTGTTGGCAAAAAGCATAAACCACAGGGTACACGGGGATGCACGGCGGCCCCAATGGACTTAATCAGAACTTCCTTAGGTGGCTACAGTCCGAGCTTCTTCACTTCATCGTTGTAATACTTGCGGTAGAGGATCGACCATTCCTCGGAGCCCTCGATGATGGTGCGGCGCTGACTTTCGATTTTCTGGCGCGCGGCCTGGTCGATGCGGGCTTCCTGCATGAGAAGCTCTTCGAGAATCTTGCGGACTTCGAGGCGGATGGTGTTGCGGTCCTCGATGAACTCGACTTCATCCAGTTCGGCGACGGCATCGGTGACGCTGTGGGCGAGTTGGTTGACTTTGTCGCGGCTCAATCGCACGGCAGGGGCGTCCTCCGGGGCGTCCTCATACTTTCAACTTTAAAGAACAGCCTTGTATTTCTTCACCAGCTCGGTCTTCACTTTACGGAACATTTCCTGGTAATTGGCGCCACTCTTCTGCATTTCTTCGGAATACGCCTCGAGGATGACGCGCACCTCATCGTTGATGCGGTCCTCGAGCGCCAGTTCATCAAGCAGGGCGGCGTGCACCTTCTCGGTGAGAGCAGGCATCGCCTTGGTCTCAATGAGACCGCTGGCTACCAGTTTTTTGGAAACTTCGCGGGCCAGATAGCCCACATATTCTTTGGAAAAGAGCATGATTAAAGCGCTGTTTTTTGTAAGTAGAAATTTTAACACAAGCGAGCCAGTCGTTGGTCGCTGGTCGTTAGTCGTTCGCCAAGACGCCTCGACTGCATCGACAGGCCGAAGCTACATTTCGCAGAAAGGGTTGGCCAACGACCAACGACTAGCGACCAACGACCGTCCTCGGCCACACATTGGCGGTTGGCTGGCGTAAGCCGTACAATGATGGAACTCCATGTCTCCACATCCAGACGACCTGACGGGCATGAAAGACGATATGACGGCCTTCATTGAAGGCCTGGGCATGCGCCGGTTCTTTGGCTATGTCGAATGCGAAGAAGTGCCCAGCGTGCTGTGGGACTCGGGACAGAATCCGGATGGCTGGAAGGATTTCGTGGAGCTGGCGAAGTCCACGAGCGCTCCCTTCCTGACCATGCATTCGTGGGCGCTCGACCGTGAAGAGCTGGAGCGCTTGTCGCAGCAACTGGCCGACAGCGATTACAGAAGCGAAGAAGATATGGAAGAAAGCCGCTGGCTGAAGGCGTACGTCGGCAAGACCGGGTTCGTGCAGCTGGGATGGGCTTATCAAGGGTGCGTCTTCGTCTACGAGGCCGGCACGGAATGGTACGAACGTTACCAACAGCTGCGCGAACTGGCGGATGATTCCGGCGGATTTATGATCGATGAGCCGGACCAGGACGAGGAGCGGTAAACCTATTGCAGAGGTCAGATTGCAGAGGTTCAACCCAGGACGCGGATGCGGTGAGGTTCTAACCTCTGCAATCTAACTTCTAACCTCTGACCTCGGTTTACGCCGACTCAATCACCTTGATCTCGCTGGCGATTTCGGAGGCGAGGTCTTTAGCATCGGCGGCATTGGCGGGGAAGCGGTTTCGGGCTGGCTCGGGAAAGCTGGCGAGAATCTCGGCATAGCTGCGACGAGACCGGCATTGGATCACTGCGAACCCGAGTGCATCGGCCAACTCACAACTGGGCGGGATCAATGAAGCTACGCCCGGCGTGGGCGCTCCCAGGTCGTGATGGTGCGCCGCGATGGCCAGGAAAGCGTCGGGAAGATTCCAGGCTGTGCCCAGGGAACGTCCGGCCTGGCAGTGATCGACTCCACACAACTCACGTTCGCTCTCGATGAGATCCTGGGGTTGGTCCGCACCGCGCTCGATGACGCGAGTGTATGCCCCTGGCATGACCGTGGCCAGAGCGACCCGGCCGATGTCATGCAGAATTCCGGCCGTGTAAGCGAAATGCTTGTCCAAAGAGCTCCACTCCGCGCTGCTCTCGGCGAGGATGGCGGAGGCGACGCTGTGACGCCAGCATAACCGCATCAGTGGCGTGAACGAGCTTCCGAGATAGGCCTTCAGACCAACCGTGATGACCACGCTCCTCAGGCGCTGGAAGCCGAGCAGCATCGATGCCTGTAATACGCTGGTGACATTCTTGGGAAAAGCAACCAGCGGAGAATTGGCGATCCGGAGAATCGCAATCGAGAAGGCGAGATCGGAGCGGATCAGATTACAGAGCTCAAGCAAGGACGTATCCGTACCCGACATCAGTTTCAAGGCCTTCAGCGCGATTGCCGGGAAGGGTGGGATACTGTCCGGGTCCCACCGTAGTTTTATCGGTTCCGCCGCTTTGGATGTGCCTGTTGCCAGAGTCATCGCATTCCCGCAAGCTGGGGGTCTCATGCTCCAGTGCCGCAAACGTTGGCGGCACTCTGAGGGATGGACTCCAGGCTTTCCCTGAACTACTTCTATCGGCAATTTGCGCCGGTTTCGTGAATGACCCCGATGTGCCTGTTTCTGGCAATGTGGCGCAAGCTGCTAATCTGATTGTTTCCAGAAAGCCGCGCATGCGATGGATCTCCAATCCGCTGAATTCTCCTAAAGCCAGGGCGCTCGAAGCGGCGCTCGATGATTCCAAACTGAAAATCTCTGCTTCTGCTTTGCCGGTGCTTGCCGATCTGCTGGTTGGGCGCGGGATCGATGAGCCGGAGGCGGCTGCGCGTTTTCTTTCTCCTGCGCTTGGCGACCTCCACGACCCGCTGCGGATGAGCGGGATGAAATGTGCGCTGGACCGGCTGGAAGCGGTGTTGGAGCGCAAAGAGAAAGTTCTGATTTACGGCGACTACGACGTGGACGGCACAACCGCGATCGTCATTCTCAAGACGGCCATCGAGCTTTGCGGCGGAGCGGCTGATTTTCACGTGCCGCACCGCATCCGCGAAGGCTATGGCATGCGCGACGAGGTGATCGAGCGCGCCGCGGCGGATGGCGTGCGGCTGATCATCAGCGTGGACACCGGCATCCGCGCCTTCGCCGCCGCCGAAACTGCGCGGCGCGTGGGAGTGGACCTGATCGTCACCGACCATCACCTGCCGGGGCCGGACGGGCGTGCCGCAGGCGCTGGCCGTTATTAATCCAAATCAAGACGGATGCGATTATCCCTGCAAGCATTTGTGCGGCGCGGGCGTGGCGTTCAAGCTGGCGCAGGGATTGATGCAGCGGCGGCTGGATGCGAAGGATCAGTCGCGCCTGCTGATGTCGTTCATGAAAGTCGTGGCCATTGCGACGATTGCGGATGCTGTCCCATTGCTGGGCGAGAATCGTGTGTTCGCGAAGCTGGGATTGCAGGGGCTGCGTCGTCCGGTGAACGTTGGGCTGAAGGCGCTGCTTGAAGTTGCGAAACTCGGCGACGGGCGGGCGCTGACGGCGACCGAAGTCGCCTTCCGCGTAGCGCCGCGTCTGAACGCTGCCGGGCGCATGGACGTGGCTCGCGACGTGGTCGATCTTTTCAACGAGAAGGATATAGAGCGCGCTCGGAAGATTGCCGGCCGGCTTGACCAGTTGAACGCTGAGCGTCAGGAAGAAGAGCGGCGCATCATGGGCAGCATTTTTCGCCGCCTTGAGGAGGAGCCTGCGCTGCGCGAGGCGTATTGCGTGGTGGTGGATGGCGAAGGCTGGCATCGCGGCGTGATTGGCATCACAGCGTCACGGGTGGTGGAACGCCACGGGCGGCCAACGCTGGTCATCTCGCGCGAGGGTGAGGAAGCGCACGGCTCGGGACGATCGATCCCGGCGTTCCATCTGCTGCATGCGATCGAATCGTGCCACGAGCTGTTTTCCCGCTGCGGCGGACACGCGCACGCGGTTGGCTTTGCGCTGCCCAGCGCCAACGTGGAAAAACTGCGCAAGCATCTGGATGACTACGCGCGCGCCCGGCTCACTCTTGCGGATTTCGAACCGCAGCTTGAGTTCGATCGAGAGCTGCCGCTGCGAGAAGTCACGCCGGAACTTCACCAGGCGCTGGTTTTGCTGGAACCTTTTGGGATGGAGAATCGGGAACCCGTTTTCGCCGCCCGGGCGGTACGGCTGATGACGCCTCCGCAGGCGGTGAAAGACAAGCACGTGCGGCTGCGGCTGACGCCGGCCGTCAATAGCGCAGCGGCGACGGCAGTGCAGGACTTTACTCCCCGCTGCCATCCGGACGCGGCGGCGATTCCGAAACGAGATGGTGGGGGGACGGGACAGAGCCCAGCCGGGACTCCATCCTGGCGTGACAATATTGCGTTCAAAGCGATGGGCTGGGGGCTTAAGGAATCCTGCGACCGGTTGCAGTTGCTGGCCGGGGACCGTCTGGATATCGCCTACTCGCTCGGCATGAACGACCATCCTGAATTCGGCGGGTTGGAGCTGACGCTGCGCGACGTGGTACGCGCCCGGTGAGTCGCCGGACGTGCGAGACGCACCGTTTGCTCGCACTGTATGACTCATCGGGCTGCTTTTGACAAGAAGCCAATCCATCTTTATAGTGCCGGGCATGAACGGAACCTTCTTCTGCAACAAGTGCGGCGCGCAGAATACTGCCGGCGCTCAGTTTTGTCCTCGCTGTGGAACGCCCACCGGTCCGCGCCGGGCGTGGGCCCGACAGCGCCGCCGGTATCTCCCGGCGCAGCGTCCTTCGCAACCGCAGCGACTCCGTACCCGGCGGTTGCGCCCGCAGTGGGAGTGGGCTACGGAGGGTTCTGGATTCGGGTAGTGGCGGCCATTATTGACGCCATCATTTTGCGGGTGGTGGTGACTCCCGTGAGCATGATTTTCGGGGGTCTCGGGCTGGCAGGAATGATGAGTGGTTTCCCGCATAGGGGGCTTGCTCTTTTTGGCGGGGGCTGACCTTCATCTTGTTGCTTTTCGGTTCCTGGTTGTACGAGGCCTTCATGGAAAGCTCGTCGTACCAGGCGACGCTGGGCAAGATGATCTTTGGGATGAAAGTCACCGATCTTAACGGCAACCGAATCTCATTCGGGCGCGCGACGGGAAGACATTTTGCGAAATGGCTTTCCGGGATGATCCTGGGCATCGGCTACATCATGGTCGGATTCACGGAGCGCAAGCAGGGACTGCACGATCTGCTGGCTGGGACGCTGGTGCGGCGGGTGTAGCGAATCCAAAGTTGCTGTGGCTGCAGGCAGCTGCCGAGCTGCGCTCGGCTTGGACAGCCGAGGGCGGCTGTCCCTACGCGGACGGGCGAGGACGCCCGTCTCTCCACGAGCTTGTCCGCGAGTTACACTAGCCTCTAATGGTCCTTCCGGTTTCACGGCTGCGCCGCTGGTTCGCCTTGGGCGCGATTCTTATGATGGCGACGGTTGCGGGGATGTATTTCTATGCGCGATGGAGTCTGCGCAACGCCGTGCACAGCATTCCGGCAAAAATCGGCCTGGACATTCAGCAGACCGCCGAGGGCTTTTCGATCTCCAAGTCCATAGAAGGCCGCACTCTGTTTACGGTGAGCGCCTCCAAGGCGGTTCAGTTCAAAGAGGGCGGACGGGCGGAGTTGCACAACGTCAAGATCGTCGTCTACGGCAAGGATGCCAGCCGCTTCGACCGGATTGCCGGAGACGACTTCGAGTACGATCCCGGGTCGGGCAATGTGAGCGCCAAGGGCACGGTGCTGATCGATCTGGAAGCGAATCCCGAAGGGATGCGGCATTCGGACCAGACGCCTCCGGAGCAGACGCGGGAACCGCTTCATCTGGAAACCAACGGACTGGTCTTCAACAAGAATACGGGGAACGCTTCCTCCGCCGGGAAGGTGGTGTTTCGGACGCCGCAGGCATCCGGCTCGGCGGTGGGCGTTCAATATGTGGCGAAGACGGGCACGATGAACTTGCTGTCGGCGGTCGTGGTGACCGTCAACCGGCCGCAGCCGGTTCGTCTGAATGCAGATCGTGGACTGATTTCGAAGCAGCCCCGGCAGGTCTTTCTCACCGGGGTGCACGTGACCCGGGAGCAGCAGCAAATGGAGTCCGGCCAGGCGACGTTCTTCCTGCGGGAAGACAACACTGTGGACCGCATTCTCGCCGAGGGCGATGTGCGGAGCGAGCTTCACGGCCGCTCGGAAACGCACGCTCGTTCCGATCGCGCCGAGTTGTTTCTGACCGGCACACGGAATCTACTGACCACGGCCATTCTCAGCGGCAACGTGCAACTCGCTTCCCAAGGAGCGCAGGACCAGGGAGCGCAGCCCGCCGAGGCTTACGCGGGACGAGTGACGCTGCACTTTGCCGGGCAGCAGATGCTGGAGACGGTTCATGCCGAAGACGGCGTGCGGCTGTCACAGAAGAACAGCCAGAACGGAGCTGTGGCGGCGTCGCCGGCTCGGTTGCCGTCATTAACGACGACGTCAGCGAAGGGAGGCGGGCAAGATATCGAGATGACCGCCCCGGTCATGGACTTCATTGTGAAAAACGGCCGTCTGCTGGAGCGCGCCGAGACCAGCGGACCGCCGCAGATCGTGATCACGCAGCCGGGCGCGAATCAGAAGACGGTGGTTACGGCGGCCAAGTTCACGGCGAAATTCACGGAGAAGAATCGCCTGGCCACGCTGCATGGAGAACCGGACGCGAAGATTGTCAGCCGCTTAATTGACGCGAGTAAGGCTGGCGCGGCGGGACAGGCCGATCGAATATCGACCAGCAAGATGCTTGATGTCGTCTTTCTGCCAGAGGGCGGCATCGCGTCGATCACGCAGACAGGCGGTGTTGCCTACACCGATGGCGCACAAAAGGCTTGGGCGCAGCGGGGAGGGTACACAACGGCCGATCAACTGCTGGTGCTGAGCGGATCGCCGCGGGTGGTGGACAACGGCATGACCACGACGGCGCAGACGATTCGCATGAACCGGACGACCGGCGACGCCATTGCCGAGGGTAACGTCAAGAGCACGTACTCCGATCTGAAGGCGCAACCGGACGGCGGCATGCTTGCCTCCTCCGACCCGATCCACGTGACCAGCCGCAGCATGACGGCACATCGTTCACCGGCGGTTGCGGTGTACACCGGCGACGCCCGCTTGTGGCAAAACGCGAATGTGGTGGAGGCTCCGACGCTGCAATTTGATCGCGACCATCGATCGCTTATTGCCCAGGGGGAGATCAGTGTGGGGACGGGGCTTCGCCCCGTCGGAGCGGGGCAGAGCCCCACTTCCACACATGCTCTAACTCAACCGGTGTCGACTGTGCTGGTGCAGGTGGACAAGAGCGGGAAGGTGACTCCGGTCCACATCACATCCGCGCGCCTGAACTATGCCGATGCGGAGCGGAGAATTTTCCTGGATGGCGGGGTGACCGCGAAGGGGTCCGACGCGACCATGACGGGAGAGCAGATGACGGTATTTCTGCTGCCGCGGAGCCAGTCGAAAGCAGGGGCGGGACCGGGAATGCCTGGGCAAGTGGAGCGGATCGTGGCCGAAGACAGGGTTGTGATCACGCAGCCGACGCGGCATGCGACCGGAGACCGGTTGGTGTACACGGCAGCGGAGGACAAGTTCGTCCTGACGGGCGGACCTCCTAGCATTTTTGATGCCGAACGAGGCAAAACCACGGGCGATTCGTTGACTTTCTACAGACACGATGATAGGGTGCTCGTGGAAGGTAAAGAAACGTCCCCGACCGTCACGAGGACGCAAGTGGCACGATAAATGCATACGCTGGCCACCGACGAAATTGGGAAATCCTACCGTGGCCGACGCGTAGTCAACGGCGTCAGCCTTCAGGTTCTCCAGGGCGAAGTAGTGGGCCTTCTGGGACCGAATGGCGCCGGAAAGACCACCACCTTCTATGCAATCGTAGGTCTGATTCCTCCCGACACCGGCAGGGTGTTATACGACGACGAAGATATCACCAGCGTTCCCATGTACTTACGGGCGCGCCAGTAGGGCATCAGCTATCTTCCTCAGGAAGCTTCGGTTTTTCGGAAACTGACGGTCGAGGAGAACATCCTGGCCGTGCTGGAAGTCCAGCCGATTTCCTGGCATGAACGCCGGGAAAAGGCGGAGAAGCTGATTGACCAGCTCGGACTGGAGCATATCCGGCAGAATCGCGGGTATGCGTTGTCGGGCGGGGAGCGGCGGCGGGTGGAAATCGCGCGGTCGCTCTGCATCAACCCGACCTTCATTTTGCTCGACGAGCCGTTTTCGGGCATCGACCCGATCGCCGTTTTGGATTTGCAGAAGATCATTTCGGATCTGCGGGCCAGTGGGATCGGGATCCTGATCACGGACCACAACGTCCGCGAGACGTTGTCGGTGACGGATCGGGCTTACATCATTAACGAGGGCCGGATCTTCCGCTCCGGGACGCCGGAGGAGTTGGGAAGTGATCCGGAGGTGCGGCGAGTTTATCTGGGGGAGAGCTTTTCGTTGGTGTGAGGAAGCAGTGGCCAGCTGCCAGTTCCCAGTTGCCAGTAGAGTCGGGTCAACTGAGAACCGGCAACTGGCAACTGCTTCTAGTTACCAAGGCGTGGGCACATTGACCTTTCGTGTCCACACGATCTACCTCGGTGCGTGAGAAGCTTAATTTTCCACCGTGTACTGGACAGTTAAGGGCAGCGGGTTGACTGAGAACTGAGAACGGAGAACTGAGAACTTTTTTAGGGAGAAATGGTGCTTCTTCAGCACAAACTGAACGTCAAGTTGTCCCAGCGTCAGATTCTGACGCCGGGTCTCGTGCAGATGGTGTCCGTGCTCGCGCTCAACAAGCTCGAGCTCAGGGACATGATCAATGCCGAGATGGTCGAGAACCCGGTGCTCGAAGAGCTGGAAGATGCCGTCCCGCTGCTCGATGATGTCGGACGGCAGGAGGAAGAACGCGACCGGCTGGCCGCCAAGGCGACCACCCCGGAAGAGGGTCCTGCAACCATTGCGGATGAGAAGAAAGACCCCTTCGAGGAGATCGATTTCGGCTCGTTCTTCCAGGACTATCTGGACCCCGGTTATCGCAGCTCGGGGGAAATGGAAGAGATCGAGAAGCCTTCGTTCGAAAACTTCCTGTCGAAGCCGGGGAACCTGAGCGACCACCTGCTATGGCAATTGGGCGCGATTTCTGTGCGCCCGCCTGTGCACCAGGCTGCGGAACAGATCATTGGGAACCTGAACGAAGAAGGATATCTGATTGCCAGCGACGAAGAACTGCTGGGAATCGCTCCGGTCGCGCCTCCCGAGGCCGATGTGGAAGTGGCGGCCAAGATCGTTGGTGAAGCGGAGGCGCTGGGGCTGGCGGTCGCCGAGGCCGCGCCCGAAAGTCCGGACGTTGAGACCTCCGACCTTGAAGCTTCTGTTCTTGCGCCCGCGGATCTCGCGGCAGCCGACGTTGGCCTTTCGCAGTTGACGGCGGAAGGCGCTGCAGATGAGTCCTCTGTCGCGACGGATGTTGCGACGGACGTCGAGCCAGATGCTTACCCGGATCATCACCCGGATCATCAACCAAAGGCAGCAGCCGAGGTTCATGCAACGGAGGCTCCGCTGCCCAGCGCGGCGAGTCAGGGAACCAATGCTGCGGCAGCAGCGCCCGCGCCGGTTCGGATTCCGGATGTGAACTTCACGGTCGCCGATCTGCACGAAGCGCTGGAAGTTGTGCGCCAGTTCGATCCGCCGGGCATCGCCTGCCGCGACCTGCGCGAATGCCTGCTCTATCAGTTGCGCTACCACCTCGGGCAGTTGCATTTGCACAGCAACGGCAATGCCCTGACCGAACCAGTGGTGATAGACGCGATTGCCGTCGTCGATCAGCATTTGAAAGCGGTGACGCTGAAGCAGTTCAAGGAAATTGCGCGCGCCATCGGGCGTCCAGTCGAGGCGGTGCAGGCGGCGCTCGACTATGTTCGCACGCTCGATCCCCGGCCGGGCTTACGCTACAACAAAGTTCCCGCCCGCTTGATTGAGCCCGATGTCGCTTTCGTGAAGCACGGCGACGAGTGGCTGGTCATCATGAACGACGAGGACATGCCGCAGTTGCGCTTGAATCCCGCGTACAAGCGGCTGCTGACCCGCGACGGCAATGACCGCGACACGCGCAACTACGTCAAAGACCGTTACAAATCCGCCATCCAGCTCATCAAGAACATCGAACAACGCAAGCAGACGATCACCAAGGTCTGCTACTCGATCGTGGCGCGCCAGCAGGAATTTCTCGAGCGGGGAATCGATCAGCTGAAGCCGATGATGATCAAAGAAGTGGCGGAGGAGATCGGAGTGCATCCTTCCACCGTCAGCCGCGCCGTCGCCAATAAGTACGTTCACACGCCGCAGGGCGTATTCGAATTGCGCTATTTCTTTTCGGAGAGCGTGCAGGGGCCCGAGGGTGGCGGCACTTCGCTGCTGATTTTGAAACGCCGGGTCAAGAAGCTGATCGAAGAAGAAGATCCAAGCCGGCCGTTGACCGACGAACAGATCACCCGCATTCTGCAATCGCAGGGCATCCAGGTCACTCGGCGAACGGTCGCGAAATATCGGGAAGATATGAAGATTCCGAGCACGCATCAGAGAAGAGTGAAAAAATAATTGCAGAGGTCAGGGGTCAGATTGCAGAGGTGAGAATCTAATCGGTCGGCTTTCGGTTTTCACCTCTGCAATCTTACCTCTAACCTCTGACCTATCTTGGAGGCTGCTTGATGAACGTGGAATATACCGCAAGAAAGTACAAAATTACTCCCGCCGTCCGCAACGAAGTTGAAACCGGCCTCAACAAGATCCGCAAAATTCTCGGCGACCGATTCGAGACCAAAGTGATTCTGGCCGTCGAAAAGCGCCAGCACAAAGCCGAAATCACGATCGACCCGCCCAACGGTCCGATTGTGGGACTGGCCCAGACCGGCGACATGCTGTCGGCGGTCAACGAAGCTCTCGACCACCTGCAGAAGCAGGCGCTCAAACACAAAACGAAGTGGCTGAGCAAAAAGCGCAAGGCGGTCAAGAAGTTTGACGGCCAGTCGCTCGAAGACAACATGGAGGCGGCGCTGGGACTGGCGGAGGACGCCACTTTTTCCGTCCTCGTTCATAAATTTCCATCGGTGGCGCGGACCACCGAAGTGCACCTGGTGCATGCCAGGGACTCGGTTGCGCTTCGTCCAATGACTTTGGAAGAAGCGATCAAAGAGGCGCACTTCCGCGACAAAGATGTTTTCGTATTCCGCGATCCCCAGGGCACACTGATGGTGCTGCACCGGACCCGGGACGGCAAGATGGAGTTGATCGAAGCGCCGTAGAGTAATTGCAGAGGTTAGAGGTCAGATTGCAGAGGTGAAACCAAATGCGCACCGGGTCTTTTACCTCTGCAATCTGACCTCTTACCTCTGCCCTTGTTTTCTCAGATGCCACTGGTTGCTTCTTGTGCCCACTGCAGGGCTCGCCACCAGGTGGAAGCGACTTCTTCATCGGGCAGGTTCAATTGTTTGGCGATTGCGCTCGATTGCGCCCACTCCCCCGCTTCCTGGGCCAGCATGAGTTGGTAGAGGGGCCGGATGCTGCTATCTTGGCCGAGCAGTGTCGCCTTGGTTTCGCGGTCCACGGGCAGTTGTTCAAGCAGCAAGTCCATGCTGACCTCAAGGATGGCGTCCATGATGGAGAGCAACCCCATGAGAAACAAATCCGAGTTCGAGTGCAGCCGGTCGGGGAGCAATTCGCAAAAGCGGGCGCGGGCCAATCCCATCAGTACCAGTTCGCTGCACTTCTGCTCGGCCGCGCCCACGGTGACGACGAGCCGCACCCAACGCCGCATTTCCCGTTCTCCCAGAACGGCCATAGCATGGCGGATGGACTTGATCTCGAGGGCAAATCCAAAGAGCGGAGAATTCAGATAGCGGAGCAAGCGGTAGGAAATCGAAGCTTCCTGCTTGAGCATCTTCTCGAGTTCACGCATATCGATTTCCGAGTGGGAGACCATTTCGAGCAGCCGAATATAGTGCAAGCGGCTGGCTGGGACTTCGCGGCCGATAACGATTTCGGGACGGCAGAAAAAATATCCCTGGAAATAGACAAATCCCATTTCGCGGGCCTGTTGAAACTCGTGGGGCGTTTCGAGTTTTTCCGCCAGCATCTTGCACTTCGGGGACCCAAACCGGCGCATCATGCCGGCCCGTTCGTTGGGCTGGGTTGCCCGGACGTCGACTTTTATGATGTCGGCAAACTCGCAAAGCGGTAGGCGCGGATCGTTGGGCGCGAAGTCATCGAGGGCGATGAGATAGCCAAACGCTTTCAGCCGCTTGCAGGCAGCGATGACTCGGTCTTCGGGCTCAACCGTTTCCAGAATCTCGGCCACGGTCTGGTTGGGAGGCAGCAACGTAATCAGATCCTTGAACAGGACATCGCGGGTGCAATTCACGAAGGCGCGGCGGTTATCACAAAGCATGTTGATGCCAAAAAGCAGGGAGCTGTCCAGGGTGGAGCGGGCGGCAAGCTCGGGATCGGCGTTGAAGTAGTCTTCGACGCCGTTTCGGAAAAGAATTTCGTACCCGAACACATTCTGCGCGCGGTCAAAAATTGGCTGGCGGGCAACGAAGCGCTGCCCCGGCAACGCAAGCGGGTTCGATGCGGCGGCTTTCTCTCTGGCGGGAACGGGTTTCACTCCTGTTATATCGGCGTAGCTGAGGCGGAACTTCAGACGAAGGTGCGCGGCTGTCATCTTATGGAAATATGCGGATGCAGCGCTTGGGCTGATTTAAAAGGAGCTTCCGAACCGGGGGAGATGGAGGGATGCAACTCCTTCGCACAATGAGGGAAGTCAATAGCCCACTTTGGTAAAGTCCCGGGTGTGGAAAACTTAAGGGCATTCCCCCCTTGCGCAGTCGGCGGTTTCATGAGTAACATCAGATGTTCCCAATGGCCATGCTTCCAGGCTGGCCGTTTGCGCCAAGCAGGACTCCAGGCGCCAAGATAGTTTGAACAACGACAGTTTGAACATCGATCGATTAAGCAACGTTCTCGGATAGCATCCAGCCGATGTGGGGTTTGGTCAGCCGGTGTGCAGTGAGCCGCGAAGTGGGCCACGCGTTGGGCAACACGTTTAACGTGCCGACCGCAAGGGGATGACGAAACAATCCGGCCTGCGATCCAGGCCGGGGATTAACTTCAAAGATTTAACCAGAGAAAAAATATGAATGCAGGACCCGGACATTCCTCCGCAGGAGGAGGGAAACACAAACGGCGCCGTGGACGGCGTCCGCCGAAACGAGGCGCGGGTGGCCCGATGGGCCGCGTGCGCCCGGAGCACCAGGGCATTTTTACCGCTCCCATGGATCACAGCTACCGCGCCAATATGGGCGGCGGCGACAACGGCAACGGCAACCGGGGACCGCGACGGCCCGGTTTTTCCGCGTCCTACCCCGTGGCCGATCCTGAGCCTCTGCCCGCGCCACGAGAAGATGCGGCTTCGCGCGTCTTCGCCTTTGTCGAAGACCTGTTCTTCCTGAGCAAGATTCAGGACACGGGCCGCAAGATGAACGTGAAGGTGGAGTTCGTGAAGAACGAGAAGGAACTCACGGAACGGATGAAGAGCAACGGCGAAGAAAAGCCTTCGCTGATCATCTTCGACTTGAACAACGCCAACGCCAAGCCTTTGACGCTGATCCCGAAACTGAAAAGCAAGCTGAAGAAGGGGACATCGATCATTGGATTTCTCTCCCACGTGCAGGGCGACCTGAAGCAGAAAGCGCACGAAGTGGGCTGTGACATGGTGTTGCCGCGCTCGGCGTTTTCGCAGAATCTGCCGCAGTTGCTGCGGAGGCATGGCGCCATCGAGGCCGAACCCGGAGCAGCCGAGTAGGATTGCAGAAGTCAGAAGTCAGAGGTCAGAAGTCAGATTGCAGAAGTAAAACCCTTGACGGTTGTACTGCTGGATCCACCCACAGGGTTTGACCTCTGAAATCTGACCTCTGACCTCTGCCTTCCCCTGATACAATTCCGCCGTGTTCCCTCTCAAAACTCTGATCATGACGGCCCTGGCTATGTGTGTGGCGGCTTCCGCCCAGCAGCCTGCGGTGAAAGTGAACGTCCTCAACGTCTGCCAACCTTCGGCCGACGAGCAGAAAGAATTGTCGGCGGCGCTGGCCAAAGTGCCGGGCAAGCCGGTGTTCAGCACGGACTACGAAGTGGCTCGCGGGCACTCGACGCTCGACCAGAGCACTCCGATCCCCGGCATGCAAGCCTTGCCGCCCGGTGCGGTCTCGGCGGCCGACTGGGTACGGATTCGGCGCGAGTTCCCCGATGCCACCCTGTTCAGCAACGTCCAATACTCATTCAGCGTGGATTCGACGAATATGGTGGAGACGCTGGTGCTGCGCGTGCGCGAGCCGAAAGATCTGATGCAGGTTTCGATCGAGGATAGCGCTTCCGCGGTGGCTTCGGCGACCGCGATGTTGTCTTCCAGCACGCCGGTTTCGCGCGTCAAACTGGAGCGCTTTGGGAAATCGTCGGTGGCGCTGGCGCGGTGCTCGGGAGGCGAGGAAAATCCGGCGACCGATCAGACCGCGTACGAACCGATCTTCCACGCCGCCGCTTCGATTATGGAACGCTATCGCGACGCTCTGGGTGCGCGCAAAATGGTGCCTCAGGAACTGGCTCGCATGGGCGTGGGAACTTCGGCTAGAGCTCCGGCTAAGGCCGGCGCCGGAAGCAAGAAGAATCCGTAGTGTGTTGGCTCGGCTTTGCGGTCTGAAGCGAAATCCATTTTTCAGAATCTATTTACTAGCACTGTTTCTAACTACTATGGACATACGCAATGTTGTGATCATAGGCTCGGGATGCGCCGGCCACACCGCCGCTCTCTACACCGCGCGCGCCAACCTCAAGCCGCTGGTGATCGAAGGCCATGAACCGGGCGGACAGTTGTCGATGACCACGCTGGTGGAAAATTTTCCCGGCTTTCCCGAAGGCATCCAGGGGCCGGAACTGATCGAAAACATGCGCAAGCAGGCCACGCGCTTCGGCGCGGAGTATCGCATGGGCCACCTGGTCAAGGCCGATTTGAGCAAGCATTTGAGCAAACAACCATTCGAATTGAGCGTCGGCAAAGAGATTGTTCAGACGCGCACGCTCATCATCGCCAGCGGAGCGTCTGCGCGCTGGCTCGGCCTGCCCAACGAACACGCGCTGATCGGCCACGGCGTTTCTTCCTGCGCTACCTGCGATGGCTTCTTTTTCTCGGGCAAGGAAATCGCGGTGATCGGCGGCGGCGACTCGGCCATGGAAGAAGCGACATTTCTGACGCGCTTCGCGACCAAGGTGACACTCATCCATCGTCGCGAGCAGTTTCGCGCTTCGAAAATCATGCTCGATCGCGCGCGTGCCAATCCCAAAATCGCGTTTCTCACCGATACCGTGGTGGACGACGTTCTCGATGTCAGCCAGAAGGAAGTCACCGCCCTGCGCCTGCGCAATCTGAAGAGCGGGGAAAGCTGGGAGTTCCCAACCAGTGCAATGTTTCTTGGCATCGGACACATCCCGAATACCAGGATGTTCGAAGGCCAGCTCGAAACCGATGCCGATGGCTATTTAGTTACGCAGAAGAACGTCTTTACGCGAGTGCCGGGCGTGTTCGCGTGCGGCGACGTGCAGGACCGCCGCTACCGCCAAGCCATTACGGCCGCTGGCTCGGGCTGCATGGCGGCGCTGGAAGTGGAAAAATTTCTGGAAGAGGAAGGGCACTGACTGCTTGTGTGGCTTGTGCGGGTACGAGTGCCTCGCCCGTCCAGGCCGAGCGAAGCTCGGCAACTGCCTGTGATCAGAGCAATATTCGCTTCCGCGTGACCGCTGGCAGCGTCTCGCACGCGGTCCGCAATACCAGTCGCGGCGCGTTCTTCCGGATCTTCATCAGGTGGGGCACGGTGCGCTTCGGATCGGCCTTGACCGTTTCGCGCAGTAGCCAGCCCAATCCCTTCTGCACCATGTCGTCTTGGTCATGCAGCAATTGATTCGAAAGCCGAAAGATCTGTCCAAAGAACTGCCGCTCGCGCGCGCCCCGAATCAGCGCCACACACGCCGCGCGCCGCCGCCAGCGATTCTGCGACTTCGCCCAGAGGAAAACCTGGCGGCAACGGCCGGGGTTGGCGGCCACCATCGGCGCCAGCAGATAATGGGCCAGCGCGTCGTGATCGGCCCAACTCGAGACGCGGTCGAGCCAGGAGGCAAAAAGCTGGAATTCATTGTCGCCAAGATGCTTCGTTTGTTTTTCGAGCAGGAAAACAGCCATCACCTTCTCTTCGAGAATCCGGCCGGAGAAAAGCCGGTCGGCGACCTGCACCAGGAAATCCATTCCGCGTTCGCGGGCGATGCTGCGCCGGAAGCGCACCGCAAATTTTCTTAGTTCGCCCGTGTACCAGCCGCGCGATTGTATTTCTTCCTTGAAAAAGTGTTGAACTTCTTCCGAGTGCGGAGCCGACCCACCATCCTTCAGCACACGCCGGATGTGGTCCGCGATGTAGTCGGGCGTGATTTTGCGTTCGGGCATAATCTTTTCATTCTCCGGTGCGGGCTGTCCGGCGCGAACCGGGGGTCCCACACCAAAGTCAACTACCCCACCCTAACGTCGAAAAGCACGACGTTAGGATGGGGCACCCGCTGTGCTGCTTGCGCTCACTGTTCTGTCATAGATCCAAAGCACCGACGCGGTGGCTAGGCCGACCGCTGTAACGCTCCACCAGATGCGCGCCGGTTGATGCGTGACTTCTCCGAAGTGGTGAACCAGCGTGCCGCCAAACCAGCCCCCGATCAACGATCCAATTCCGATCGGCAGGAACGCGAAACCCATGTAAGTGCCCTGCTGTCCGGGAGGAGCGAGGCGCGAAATGTATTCGTAATAGCGCGGGGATAGAATGATTTCGCCGAGCGCCAGCACAAACAGAGTGAGCACGGCACCCCAGATCGTCGGCCGCAGGGCGAGGATCACCCACGAGAGAGAAGTGATTACCGTGCCCAGAATCACAGCCTGAAATGCCGGGATCTTGCGGGTCAGATAATTCACCGCGAGCGTGAGACAGATCACGGTCAGCCCATCGGTTACAAGGATGATCTCGACGTCAGCGTGGGAGTTGATGTAGCCGTGAATGTAGCCGGGCAAACTGATGTACTGCTGCCAGAACACCACCCAGTAGCCGGTGAAGAGCACGAGGAACCACATGAACCGGCTGATCCCGGCGAGCACGAGAAGCAGCAGCCCGCACCAGATCCACCAAGGCGCAGAGTACTTGGGATAGATCAATAACCCGACGCGCAGCAACAAGGCGATCAGCAATACTGGCAGAACCAACCGGTAATTACCGACCACGACGCAGAAGTTTCGCGCCACCGTTGCGATCGAGGGCGGAGGCGCGTCTCCAGCCTTGCGCGGTTCGCGGAAGAAAATGATGACCACGAAAAACATGGCGAAGACACTGAGCGCCGCAATGCGGTAAACATTCTCGACACCGAAGTGGCGATGGGACCAGGAGGCGAAATAAGGGCCCAGGGCTCCGCCGATGTTGACCATCGTGTAATAAATTGAGTAGCCGATGGAGCGGACGTTCTCCTTTGAGGCTCTTGCGGTGGTGCCCACCACGCAAGGTTTCACCAGCGCGATGCCGAGTGCGGGGAGGATGAGAATGCAGCCGACAAATAATCCCAGCGGCACGGCGTTGCGCACGGGCGCCAGCCAGGACGCTGCAATCGATCCGATCAGAAAATAAGCTGCGGCCAGGATGAGATAGGCGATCGAAAGGGCGCGGCGAAAGCCGAGGCGGTCGGCGGCGGCTCCTCCAAAGATGGCGAGGAACCACACCATGCCGCCGAACAGACCAGTCAGAGCCCCGGTTTGTTCAGTCGAAAAATTTAGCTTTTCCTGCAGATACAGGGCAAGAGAAGCAAAGGCGCCGTAATAGGAAAGACGCTCGAAGATCTCGGTGATGTTCGCGATCCAGAAAGGGCGTTCGAAGCCGGTGCGGATTTCCTGCAAACGTTCGGAGAAGGTCAAACGTGGCTCCTGAAGCGCCCCTAATGGGGCGTCCGATTTTGAAGACTTGCGGTATCGCTAAAGCGACACCCTGATACGAACCTGACTTTTGGCAGTGTTCGACTGTGCTTCAGATTTTCAAACGCTGCCGGACTTCCTCGGCCGACAAGCCTGCCACACGGATCACTTTATTCCGGCTGGTCTGGCCGGCTGCAATAGTAACGGACGAACGCGGCACCTTCAAAAGTTTTGCGAAGAATTCGATGCAGGCGTCATTGGCTTTGCCGTCCACGGGCGGGGCGGTGAGAGCGAGCTTCAGCGCGTCGCCCACTTCGCCGGTGATGGCATTCTTTTTTGCGCGCGGGTGGACTTTGACCGCGAAGGTGGCGCCGGTGGGCGAATTTTGAATCGCTACCATCGAAGAGCTTTACCACAGGGGACACAGAGGTACACAGGGGAAACCCTACTCCATTCTCTTAGGTTTTTCTCTATGTTCCTCTGTGCCCTCTGCGGTTAAGGTTTTGTTCGATCCCCGAAAATCGCCGTGCCCACGCGCAGGCACGTTGCTCCCTCTTCTATCGCTACTTCGAAATCGTGCGACATGCCCATGGAAAGGACTGCGGTGCTGATTTGCGGCAAGTCACACGCGGCAATGAAGTCCCGAATCTGACGAAGCTGGCGGAAGTAGGGGCGCGAGCCCTCCGGATCTTCGGTGTACGGCGGGACAGTCATCAGGCCTTGAATTTTCAGATTTGCCCATCGGGGCGCGCCTTGCAGAATCTGCTCCAGTTCGTCGGAGCCGGGTGCTATTCCGCTTTTTGCTTGCTCGCCGCCGACATTAATCTCGATCAGGACGGATAACGTTTTGCCCGCGCTGGCTGCGAATGCATTCAGTTTTTCCGCCATTCGCACGGAGTCAACGGAATCCACCGCGTCGAACAACTCCGCCGCCTTTGCGGCTTTGTTGGTTTGTAGATGGCCTATGAGGTGCCATTCGACGTCACGCAGGTCGCGCAGAGCATCTGCCTTGCCGGCAAACTCCTGCACCCTGTTCTCGCCAAAAACGCGCAGCTCGGCGGCGTAGGCCTCGCGGATACGTTCGGCCGGAAAAGTCTTGGTTACTGCCATGACCGTGATTGCGTCTGGATTGCGGGCCACGCGGCGGGCCGCTGCCGCGATTCGCTCTTGCACCTGGGCAATATTTCCGGCAATCGACATAAAACAAAACAATTTCTAAGGCGGTGCGGGCCGATGATGCTGGCGGCGAAGCCGAGTTGCGCTCGGCGGGACAGCCGGGGGCGGCTGTCCCTACGCAACCCTGGACGCCCGTCCCCACACAAACATCGCCGCACGACCCTACATGATCGCTGTCGGCGGGGCCGGATCTTCGGGCCTGCCGGCGTTCGCCAGCGGGACGCGGATCATGACAATCGCCAGCACGGCCAGTGCGCCCAGCGCCAGAAGAAACGGCGGGGTCCACCTGAATAGCGTTACATCGTGGCCAGAGCCTACCAGGCCCGCGATGAGCAGGCCGCACAGCGCCTCGCCTGCGATCAGGCCCGAGGCCGTCAAGACGCCGGCGTTTTCTACTCGCGCTTTCTGCGCATCGTTCAAGCCGCGGCGGTCGCGCAAGTTGTCAGTGAGCCAGCGAATCACGCCTCCGATGAAAATGGCAAAGGTTGTGCCTAACGGCAGATACATGCCGACTGCGAAGAGCATCACGCTCTTCACCTCGATCATGATCATCGCCAGTCCCAGCAGGGTGCCAACGATCACGAGCGGCCATGCCATGTCGCCGCCCACGATTCCTTTGGAGAGCATGGCCATCAATCCCGCCTGCGGAGCCGGGAGCGCCGGGCTGCCGAAGGTATACGCCTTGGCAAGGATGGCGATTGGGAAGAACAGGACGAGCGAGGCCACGACGATGCCGAGAAGATCTCCAATCTGCATTTTCGAAGGCGTTCCGCCGAGGATGTAACCGACCTTCAGGTCTTGCAGCATTTCACCAGCCACTGCCGATGAGACGCAGACGACGGCTGCGACTCCAAGCACGGCCGCGACTCCGCCGGTGCCCGAGACTCCCAGAGCGACCATGAGCAGCGCTGCAATCACCAGCGTGCACAGCGTGAGCCCGGAGACGGGATTGTTCGACGAGCCGATCATTCCGACCAGGTTGCCGGAAACGGCGGCAAAGAAAAATCCGACGATGAGCATGACGCCGGCTGCGACCAGAGAGCCAGATAGTATCCGAGAACTGGAGAGCGTGCCGGCTCCGCTGATGAAATAGTAGTAGAGCAGAATCATAGCCACGAATACGACTGCGATACCGGCAAACACTGCCTTGGCGGGCAAATCCCGCTCCGTGCGATTGGTGGCGGCATGCACTGCCGCCGACTTTTTCAGATCGGAGACGGCACGGCCCATGCCGAGCGCCAACTGCTTGCGCATCTTGAAAAGCGTGTACGACGCACCCACGAGCATCCCGCCGACGGCGATCGGCCGCACAATCGAAAAGTAGATGGCTTGCGCCAGCAGGGGCCAGGCGATGGTTTGCCCCGGCGGCATCGAGGCCTGGATGTAGGGACCGAGGGTGAAGGTCAGGAGTGGAACCAGCAGGCCCCATGCCAGCAAGCCTCCGGCGAAGTTCAAAGCTGCGAGTCGTGGGCCAATGATGTAGCCGACGCCAAGATAGGCAGGACTGATGTCGGGCGCCGTTAAGAGCGTGGCACCACCGGTAATGGTTGTGGCCACGTTGGGATTCGTGCTGGTGCGGAGCAGCAACTTCTTTCCGAGGTCGCTGATCTTCATGGGAAAAGTGTTGTTGGGATTGAAAACATTGATCGCGCCCAGCAGATACATGAACGCGCCGAAGCCCATGTTGGCAAAGAGAATCTTGGCGGCTTTGGCCCCCTGTTGTCCGGCCTTGTGAATTTCGGAGGCGGCCACGGATTCGGGAAATGGCAGGTCGGGATCCTCGACCATCACCCGTCGCAGGAGCGTCACGAAGAGGATGCCGAGTGTGCCTCCGATCATCATCAGGGCAACCGATTTCCAATATTCGGGTGTGCGGACACTCGGGGTAAGTGTTGGCCACAAGCCAGCCATCACAAAGGCGGGGATGGTGAATATAGCGCCGGCCGCTACCGACTCGCCGATCGAGCCCACGGTTCGCGCGATGTTCTCTTCCAGCAGCGAACCCTTCATCAACCGCAACAGCGCCATGGAGATGACGGCTGCGGGATAGGTCGCGGCAATCGTCATCCCCGCCTTGAGGCCGAGGTATGCGTTGGCGGAGCCTAAGAGGGCGGTCAGGAACAGTCCGATCAGCACGGCTCGGAAGGTGAACTCCTTCATTTCCATCGATTCCGGAACGTAGGGGCGATGCTTGCGGGGGACTTCAGTATTCGCCATAGAAGTGCTCATAAGGTCCTCGTGATCACTAGAAATTTCATTGCCGATTCACATTAGCAGCGACGGCGCACCTTAACATGCCGAAAGGCAGCTTTACAAGTGCAGCTGTCACTCCGGAAATGTAGAGGAGCGGGGCGGCGTCTATTATCCACAACTTTTACCCGCAACTTCGCATCTTCAACGGGGTTAAATACTCCGATCCAGGAGGTATTCCGTGTCTCCCATTGCCCGCCCCTCTTGGAGCCGCTCTTTCGAGGAATTCCACTGCCGGGGATGTGGCGCGCAAGAAGCATATCGCTCTCGTCCTCGCTCTTTCTTTGAAAAACATGTGCTTCCGTTTTTGTTGTTGCAAGCGGTCCGCTGTGAGCGTTGCTATCGTCGGGTCTATGTCTGGAGCACGATTCCGGCGCTCGACCGGGTTCAACCTGATCGCAAGCAGGCACAGAGTCAAGCGTCAGGCGGTTCGAAGTCCGATGGCCGCGTTGCATAGGGAGCGCGCCGCGGCTATACTGACTTCGTGTAGGCCGGCGAAGCGTCGTCGGCTCGCCGGGTGCTGGAGGCCGTCTTCAGCAGTACTGGGTTTCGAATACGGGCTGCCCAGGGCCAAGCGGCGAACCATGAATCTGACCAAGGGTTTGGCAGAGCATGGGTTCGCTGGCTTTGCCAAGCGCGCTGCTGCGACTTTATTCTTCACGTTTTTTCCCGCCGACTGCCGCATCTGTGGTTTCCCACTAATTAGAGTTTCCCGGCTTCCTGTTTGTGAAACCTGTCTGCTCGCACTGCGACCGCTGCAGGGATCGTACTGCACGGTTTGCGGAGAAGCCATGCACTTCCCGGTCTGCGTGGAGTGCGGAAAGGCGGATTGCGAAGAAGCGGTTCCCAGGGAGACGCGGTGCCTGCTCTGTCAGCGCGTGGACCCTCCGTTCGAGCGGGCGGTTGCCTATGGCAGCTATGACAGTGAGCTTGCGCGACCTGATCCATTTGCTCAAGTTCCAGCAGGTTCGTCCGGCGGCGGCAGTTTTGGGGCGCATGCTGGCAGAGACCATTGCCAACCTGGAACCGACGATGCCCGTGGGGAAGATCGCGGTGGTTCCGGTTCCGCTGCACAAGCGCAAACAAGCGCAGCGCGGATTCAACCAGGCGGAGATGATCGCGCGGGGCGCGCTGAAGCAACTGTCGCGTCCGAAGCGGTTTGATCTGTGCACGGGAGTCCTGGTGCGGCGCCGCGAGACGGGAAGCCAGATTGGCCTGACTCGTCATCAGCGGCGCGAGAACCTGCGGGGCGCTTTTGCGGTGAGCGATCCAGCGCGGATATTGAATTCGCGACATCTTATTGATCGATGATGTCTACACCACGGGGACCACGGCTTCCGAGTGCGCGCGGGTTCTTCTTCGTGCGGGAGCAGCGCGGGTGTGGGTCGCGACAGTGGCCCGCACATTGAAGATTTCCGACGCTAACGTTTTGACGGGGAATCGGCCGGAAGATCTGCCGGAGGTAGGGAGTGAAGATCGCCTGCGCATAGCGGCTCACGGCTAGAAATCATGTCGTTGCGATTGCACAATTTCGGTGGCAGCATGCGGTCGCACCTTCCGGCGTCGATGCTTGCCCCCGGCATGCACCAGGAAGGCGACAGCTACGCGCTGCATCAGCCCGTGCTGGTGCTGAACGCCTCCTACGAGCCGATCAACGTCTGTGCCGCGCGCCGCGCGATCGTGCTGGTGTTGAAGGGCGTCGCCATGACCGAAGAAGAAAACGGACACTTCCTGCACGCCGCCCGCGTGGCCATGCGGGTGCCCTCGGTGATCCGGCTGCTGGAGTATCGCCGGATTCCGCATCAGTCGCGCGCGCTGTCGCGGAAAAACATTCTGCTGCGCGACCGCAACACCTGCCAGTATTGCAGCACCACGCTTCCCTCCGGCGAACTTACGCTGGACCACGTGATTCCACGCTCGCGCGGCGGCCTTTCCACCTGGGAGAACCTGGTCGCCTGCTGCCATCCCTGCAACCGCCGCAAAGGCAACCAGCTTCCTCACGAAGCCAATATGAAGCCCGCGCGCGAACCGCGCTCTTTCAATCTCCACACCAGCCGACATATCATGCGCCTGATGGGGCACTCGGACGATAAGTGGAGAAAGTATCTGTTCTATTGAGGTTTCAAGGTTTCAAAGTTTCAAGGTTTCAAAGACCATAGGGATCCGGGCTCGGGAGGAGACTAATGGCCCGATCTTATCGAGAGTTGCTGGTCTGGCAGAAGGCCAAGACGCTCGCGGTTCACACCTATAAGGCAACGGCAAATTTTCCTAAGTCCGAAACGTACGGTCTGACCTCTCAGATCCGAAGAGCCTCGGTTTCAGTGGTATCGAACATCGCGGAAGGTCAAGGCAGACTTACTCCGGGCGAATTCCGGCATTTTCTGGGGCAAGCGCGAGGCTCTTTGCTGGAAGCGGAAACACAGCTAGCCATTGCTCTGGACTTGGGTTTTCTGGAGCGAAGTGCCTATGACGCTTTGGAGCGGGAATCGTACCAAGTGCTCGGTCTGCTGGATCGCCTGCTCAACTCCCTGAGCCAAAAGACAGCGTGACCTGAAGGGTTTGCACTTTGAAACCTTGAAACTACTTGAAACTCTGAAACCTTGAAACCTTGAAACTGCTGGCCTCATTGCGGCTTGGGCGGTTCAGCCGGTTTCTGATCGCCTGGCTTCGGCTCCGCCTTCTGCACTTCCTGGCCTTCGTAGGTGATCCTCGATTTCGCTCCGAAGCGCCGGTAGTTCGTGTACTTGATGATCTCGCGGATCTTGATGTCTCCCAGGGAGAACTTCAACGTGTCCTCGGCGCGAGTGTAGGTGGGGAACCAGTACTGGCCGTCGATCTGTTCGCGCCAGGTGGTGAACTTGGGGAACAGGTTCTCGTTGCCCTTCTTCTTGCGGATATCGGGCACGGTCTTGCCGTAGGTTTCCACGATCTGAAAATCGTGGTTGTCCACCCAGATGCGCCCCTGGAAATAGCGCTTCTTGCCGACGATCTGCTTGGGGGCAACATCGAAAACGTAGGTGTTTAATTCGTCCTGCTTTTGCTGGCCGACGTACAGGATGTCGTACTCCCCGATTTCGTCTGAGGTCAAAACGAAGGGGAGGCGGTTCTCGATGTCATCGAAGTCTTCCTCGGTCATCATGAGGCGCTGCAGGGTGGGCTGCGGCGCAAAGACCACGTTCTTGATCTTGCGTCCCTTGTCGTCGAAGGTCACGTCAAACACCTGCTGGTACATGCCGTCGGGCGTGTCGCCGTCGAGCGTCATCACCTTGACGTCCTGCCGGAAGGTGTACTGATCACGCGCCTCCTTGAACTCTTTTTCCTTGCTGGCGAAGCGTTTGACGATTTCCTCGACCGTGATGCCCTGGGGCGCAGATTTGTCGAGAGGGCCTTCTTGTGCGCGTGCCGACTGGGACAACATGACGATCGGCGACAGGACGCTAAACAGTGAGGCCAGAGAAAGAAGCAAGGGGAGCGGCAACCGCGCAGGTCGGGCGAGGAATCTCATAAACCCTATTCTAACGAAAAGGGAGCGCAGAAAAGTTAACGGCAGCTTCCATCCCCGGAGCCGCCGTGCATGCGGCCCTTCGTCGAGGATGGAAGACTGCAGTTCTGCCTATTTCATTCGATGCGGCGGGAGTGAGGAGGTTTGATGGATTTACTTTTCTTTACTATCGGGTTCTTGCTCGAACTGCGACTGGCGTCCTCGCCCGTCCTGTGTGTCCCGGACAGCATCGTGGCCGGGCGGGGACGCCCGGCGCTCCACCAGCAAGCTTTCGGCTATCAGCTCTCAGTAAAAGCCAATCGCCGTTTGGTTTTTACTGAGAGCTGATAACTGAGAGCTGATAGCTTCTGTAGTGGCGTAAAATCGTTTGCACTGGAGGCGCTTTGAGTTCGCTGTTGCCCATCTTTCCGCTCGAACTGGTGCTGCTGCCGGGGGTTCCGCTGCCGTTGCACATCTTCGAACCGCGCTATAAGGAGATGATCGCGGAATGCCTGGCGCAGAAAAAGCCGTTCGGGGTGGTGCGCGCGTCTTCGGATGGAGTCGCCGACATCGGCTGCACGGCCGAGATCGTGTCTGTTACCAAGAAGTATGACGATGGACGCATGGACATCCTGACGCGCGGGGTCGAGCGCTTTGAGGTGATCCAGGTCAATGAAGACCGGTCGTTCCTGCAAGCCGAGATTTCGGTGGTGGAAGACGAACCGGGCAAGCCGGCAACGGAGATGGTGACGCAGGCCGTGCGGTTGCACGCGGAGATCGCGAAACTGGCCGGGGCAGAACCCTCCGGACCGGACGAACATGCCGGCAATCTTTCCTTCTTGCTCGCAGGCTCGCTTCCGCTCGATCTCGACTTCAAACAAAACCTGCTCTCGACGTTGTCGGAAGCAAAACGTCTGGAGGCGGTGGTCGGCTATCTCGAGGCGATTTTGCCGGGATTGCGGCGGGCGTCGAAGGCGCGGTGGAATTGAATGTCCTGTGGAGCGACGGGCGTCCTCGCCCGTCCGGTGTGTCCCCGACAGCATCGTCGCCGGGCGAGGACGCCCGGCTCTCCACCAGCAAATCGGATTACAGAAGTAACCCCTGGTGTGCCGCCCGGGCGCCATTTCGGTGTAAGATCGCTGCAGGATTTTCCGTTCGGAGACGTTATGAAACGAATTGCTGCTTTCATTCTGCTGGTTGCCTTCAGCTTGGCGGGGGCGATACCGGTTCAAGCTCAACGCATCAGTCCGCAAGAAAATGCGCGCCGGTCCAGCAAAGAGGCCAGGAAGCAGCAAAAGATGTTGAACAAGGCAAACAAGAAACAACGGAAAGCAATGAAGAAAGCCGCGAAGGCGCAGCGGAAGGCGACCAGGGAAGCAAACCGCCGCTATAGGAAATAGCCTTTCGCGTTTTCGTAACGATTCATCACAAATGCACAGTGACCGCCCGCACATCCACCTGATCCATAACGCGCTAGGCTGATTCCACTCCCAGGACCTCCAGCGGTCCAGTTTCCTCCAGAAAGAGACTCGCTATGCGTGCGTCGCAGACGCGTGTTGGTGGTTGCACTCGTTTGCCTGTCGAACTTTTGCCTGTCGAACTTCTGCCTGTCGAGCTTTGCGGCGGCGCAGCCATCGGATCAAGTCATCGCTGAGCGCATTCTCGGTCCGCAATGGAAGCAGCTTTCGCGCCGGGCCGGGATGATATTCGCGGGCACGGTGCTCCCGGCCCCGAGCCAGACTGTGAGGACCCCGGCTGTGACCACCCCGACTGGGGCAGCCGATCGGGCGGTTGCGGGGACGACTCCGGCGGTCCAGTTGCGTTTTCGCGTGGATCAGGCGATTGCCGGGGTCGAGCAAGGACAAATTCTCACCGTTCATGAGTGGGCGGGGGCGTGGTTCATGCATCGTCCAATGCGCAGCGGGCAGCACATTTTGATCTTTCTATATCCGCCGAGCCGCTTGGGTCTTACCAGCCCAGTGGGCGGATCACTGGGGCAGATTGCTCTCGACCCGAGCGGGAAGAACATGGCCGCGCAGAAGCCGGCCGTCGCCACTGGCTTACGAAACGAATCGTCCGCACGACCACGCATGACCTTCGATACCGGGAGCGTGAGCGTTGTTCAACTGGAGCGGGCCATCCGCAGCGCCCGAGAGGAGTGACACCCATGTTGTGGCAAATCCTGCGCTCGCGAATTCTGGCGGTTGCCGTTTTTCTGATTTGCAGTGCTGTTGCCAGCCGCGCCGGAGGCCCGGCTTTTGTCGCCGGCTCCGGCTACAACCCAGGAGTCGAAGGCCAGGCTCTGATCTGGGCGAATGGCTCGGTGCAGTACTTCACCGACCAAGGGGACCTGAGCCCGATCCTGCCCGGCGCGCAGGCCGATGCTCTTGTTGCCACTGCTTTCAGCACCTGGACCAGCATTTCCGGGGTTGCCCTCACCGCATCACGGGGCGGACATCTTGCCGAGGACGTGAACGGCAGCAATATCGAAACCAACGGCTACGGGGTCGTTACCGCCCCGGCAGACATTACGCCTTCAGCCATAGGCACTCCGGTTGGAATTGTTTACGACTACGACGGAACGGTCACCGACGCCATTCTGGGCGAAGGCGCTGGCGATTTGGACGAATGCTTCACCAACGCCGTCTATGGCGGACCCGACAACTTCTCCGCGGGCGGGAACATCGTGCACTCGTTGGTGGTGATCAACGGAATCTGCGCGGCTACCAATGCGCAACTGCCGGATGTTCAATACCGGTTGGTGCGTGTGCTGGGGCGCACGATTGGTTTGGGGTGGTCGCAGGCCAACCTGAACGTGATCACGGGGAACCCGCCTCCCACGCAAGCCGATTATGCGGGATTTCCGGTGATGCACTTTACCGATCCGATCTCCTGCGTGCCCATCGCGATCTGCTATCCGAACCCCGGCGTCCCAGCGATGGACGACATGGACGCGCTCGCGCGTCTTTATCCCGGCAGCCCGCAAACGACGGGCAGAATTTACGGCAGCGTGTACTTTACCGATGCATCGGGGAATGAAGTGCAACCGATGCAGGGCGTCAACGTGGTGGCACGGCTGATGGTCTTGGGCGAGGCCTCACGGCAGTATGTTGTGACTTCGGTTTCCGGGTTCTTGTTTTGCGGAAACGCGGGCAACATTATCGATGGATACGTGGACGGAAATGGTCTCCGCTATGACCGGTGGGGCTCGAATGATCCCGCGCTCGAAGGGTTTTTCGATCTCGGCCAACTGACGATTCCGACCGGGCAAACTTCCGCCCAATACCAGTTAAGCGTGGAAGCGTTGGACCCGAACTGGTCGATGGGCGTCGACCCGTATGCTCCCACACAAGTGACTCCTTCGGGTTCGTTCGCTCCGGTTGTTGTCACCATACAGAGTGGATCGAACGTGGAGCAAGACATCCTGATGTTGCAGGATGAAGTCGCGCAAAGGCATCCCGGCAGCGGGTCAACTTACTTGAATCCGGCGGCGCTTCCGCAGGGTGGCGCATGGGGATCGTGGATCTCGGGTTACGGCAGCGCAGACTTTTTTGAGTTCGCGGCGCAGGCGAACCGAACCGCCTCGGTCGCGGTGACCGCACTCGACGAAACCGGCCAGCCGACCGAAACCAAACTGTTGCCGGTGATTGGCATTTGGCAATTGAGCGACGAGAGCGGCGATCCCGCGCCTGCGGCCACGCCCTCGGCATTCAATTCGACGACTTTTGCCATGACCAGGCTGGATGCGCAGTTCAACGTTTCAGAAATATTCCGGGTGGGAGTGGCCGACTTCCGCGGCGACGGCCGTCCTGATTACTTCTACCAGGCCAGCCTGCTTTATTCGGATACGGTTACGCCAGCGCGCATCAGTCTTGCTGGCGGCTTGACCACTCTGAATGGCACCGGCTTCAATCCTGGACAGCAGGTGACTGTGTGTAGTGCGATTTCGCCAAGTGGGCAATGCATTCCGGGCGTTAACGGCAGCACGCTTTCTGCGACGGCGAGCCAGATCCAGGTGGCACTGCCTCCACTGCCTCCGGGATGGCAGGATGGAATTGTTTCAATTCAGGTTACAAATCCGGTGAGCGGCGCTTTTTCCCAGATGATCGGCGCGCTGACCTATGGCGCTTCGGCCACGGATCTCTTGCTTCTTCTGCAAAACGCGGAGCCGTCAACGCCAGTAGGGTCGCAAGCGGCCAATGCCATCCGGGTGCGCGCGGTTGCCGCCGATGGAGTTACGCCAGTGAGTGGGGCGACCATTGCATGGAGCGCGACCAACGGCTTGCAGTTCTCGGCGTGCAGCGCAGCGTCTTCCTGTTCGGTGCTGAGCGATGAAGCGGGAGAATCTTCCAGTTGGGTGACTCCCACCGCGACCGGGCCGAGCACGATCACGATCGCTTTGGCGCCAGCGTCGTACTCGCCGCCGCAGACGCAACAAGCGACGGTGTCGGCAACCTCAACCACGCTCGACCTGGCTGCGGTGACGCCGACGCGCTGGGTTGGGCAGGGCGCGACGCTCGCTATTCCGCTCACCGTCGAAGCGCTCGATCTGGGCGTGCCTATGGCGAATGTAGTCGTTAATTTCACACTCACCCTGGGCACGGCTGTGCTTTCGGCAGGCAGTGCGACCACCAACGGCTCGGGATTTGCCACGATCATGGCACAGCTCACGAATCTAAATGCCGAGGTGCAGGTGAGCGCTTGCGTCGCTCCGAACAATGCGCCATGCCAGACTTTCACTTTGTTTTCCACGCCGTCTTCGCTGTGGACGCTGGAGACGGTCAGTGGATCGCCGCAAGCTGTGCTGACAGGGCAGTCTTTTCAGCCGCTGGTCATGCGAGTGACGGACGGCTCGAGCGCCGCGAATCCGGTGATGGGAGTGAATGTCACCTTTGCTACCACGCTGGCGCGGATCAGTCCGGACAGCGGAGGCCAGCAGAGTGGCACTCCAATGGCGGCGAAAACGGAATGCCCATTCTCCTCGGGTCGTCGCAGGCGCAGGTCGTGAGCGCTCAGGACGGTACCGCTTCCATCGTGCCCTCTGCCGGAAGCGTGGGTCCGTGCGATGTGTTCATCACGGTGACTGCGGGCCCATCGACCGCGCAGCTTCAAATGGAGAGTTTGGCCGCGATCGTTCCGGCGCAGCCGGACAACATCCCCGCCAAGCCTCCGGCTGTGCAGCGTGTGCCGCAATTTGGCGCGCAAACGGCTGCACAAGGCGTGCCGGAGGTGCTGTTCGCTGTGCCGGAAGCCGCCCCGCTGGATGAATCGGTTGCGAGCCAGAGTCCTTCCGACGCGCGCCAGGATATTGCTCCCGGCACGGACGCAAGCTCCGGTGCGGCGGGGACTTCGGGGACCGGCGATGTGGATGCTCAGTCTTGTGAGTCGGCCTCCGAGTCGCCGCATGTCGAAGCCGAAACTGCCCGACCCCCGGCTGAACCGTCCACTGAGACGCCAGTGAACTCGACGGGACACGACAGTGATGGCGGGGCTGCACCGCTGCCGGCTGAAACTGCAGCGGCGAAAAACTCTTCGGCCAACGATCCTTCAGCAAGCAATCCTTCCGTGGGCAATCCTGCTGCGAACCGGCTGCTTGAAGACACGCGAGGCTGCCGTTTTGCGCAAAGGGAGTGACGGAACTTACTTCGGAACAACACTCGGAGGTCTGCTGTACGGAGCCAGGTTGCGCCCCCTTTGTGCCCGGATGGCTTGTCTCGGTCGGCTAAGGCAATTGGCTCGTCATGCCGATGACCTCAGCGAGGCATCTCCGGCCTCACGATCGTGGAGTGGACTATGGCGCAAAAAAGCCCTTCGGACTTGGAGAAAATCAAGAACGGCACGAAACCGGTGAACGGCTCCGCCCGCGCACCGCTAAAGCTGGGCAAAGACTACGCCTACGACGATGAGTTGCGCCGGCTGCAAATTGAGCTGGTCAAACTGCAGGAGTGGATCCGGCAGAAGGGCCTGAAACTGGTGGCCATCTTCGAGGGGCGGGATGCAGCGGGGAAAGGGGGAGCGATCAAGAGGATCACCGAGAGCTTGAATCCGCGCGTCTGCCGCGTGGTGGCCTTGGGCACCCCCACCGAGCGGGAAAAGACGCAGTGGTACTTCCAGCGCTATGTGGCGCACTTGCCGGCGGCCGGGGAGATGGTCCTGTTCGACCGCAGTTGGTACAACCGGGCCGGGGTTGAGCGGGTGATGGGTTTTTGCAACGAAAACGAGTATCTCGAATTCCTGCACAGCTGCCCGGAGTTCGAACGGATGCTGGTGCGTTCGGGCATCATCTTGCTCAAGTATTGGTTTTCGGTGAGCGATGAAGAGCAGGAGCGGCGCTTTCAGGACCGGATGCAGGACGCCACCAAACGCTGGAAGCTGAGCCCGATGGACCTCGAATCCAGAAGGCACTGGGTGGAGTATTCGCGCGCCAAGGACGAAATGTTCGCGCACACGGATATCAAACAGGCGCCTTGGTACGTGGTGAACGCAGACAACAAGAAATGCGCGCGGCTGAACGTGATCAGCCACCTGTTGTCGCAGATTCCTTACGAAGACCTGACGCCGAAACCGCTGAAGCTCCCGCCGCTCGATGCGGTCAAGTACCTCCGGCCGCCCATCCACGAGCAGAACTTCGTGCCGGAAGTGTACAAGTAGAGCTATTGAATCATTGAGTCATTGAGGTATTGAATTATTGAGTTAATGACTCAATGACTCTGCCTCGTCCACTGATCGACCCAATCGGTGACCGTCTTCCACCAGAGCTGGGAATTCTGCGGCTTCAGCACCCAGTGGCCTTCGTCGGGGAAGTAGAGCATCTTGGACGGCACGCCCAGCCGCTGCAGAGTGGTAAAGAGCTGGAAACCTTCGCTCACGTCGAGGCGGTAGTCGAGCTGACCGTGGATGACGAGCGTGGGCGTCTTGAAATTCGTCGCAAACAAATGCGGAGACCACTTCCGATACAACTCGCGGTTCGTCCACGGTGTGCCCTTAAATTCCCATTCGTTAAACCACAGCTCTTCGGTCGTGCCATAGTCGGATTCGTTGTTGAACGTGCCATCGTGCGAGACGATGCACTTGAAACGGTCGGTGTGGCCGAGCACCCAGTTGGCCATGTATCCGCCGAAGCTCGCGCCCAGCGCGCACTCGCGGTCTTTATCGATGAACGGGTAAGTCTTCTCGGCGTAGTCGAGGCCCTTCATCAGATCTTCAAACGGAGCGCCGCCCCAGTCGCCGTTGATGGCGTCAATGAACTTCTGCCCGTATCCGGTCGAGCCGTGGAAGTTGATCATGATGACCACGTATCCTGGGCCAGACGAGGTTGGTGCGGCGAAGAGTTCGGGATTCCAGCGGTACGACCAGTCGTCTCCCCAAGCGCCCTCGGGGCCGCCGTGGATGAGGAACTTCACGGGATACTTCTTGGCGGGCGTCGAAGTTCGGCGGCTTGACGAGGAAGCCTTCGACTTTATCGCCGTGCGCGCCGGTAAACCAGAACGGTTCGAGCGGCGACATCGCGACTTGAAAGAGGACGGCATCGTTCAGACGTGTCAGCTTATGTGGCGGAGGAGGAGGAAGGTGACCACACGGATTGTCGCGCCCGTTGGGGCAAAGGAGGGAGCTATATATCGCGTTCGGCTCTTGGAGGGAGTTGCTTGTGAAAAGGATGTCTTGACCATTCGGAGTGATGGCCAAATCATCGGCCGTGGCCATTATGAGGAGCGGAACGTCGAGTCGCTCGCCGGTTCCTACCAAGACAGAGGAGACAGGAGACCTGCCTTGATCCTCAGCGGTGAAAAAAATCCTTGTCGAAAACGGCGACCACGTGAACGTGCCTACCCAGCCGTCAAAGCTCTCCGTCAGGTTCTTCTTCTCTCCCGTCTTGCGGTCGTACAGCATCAGCCGGAAGCGGTCGCTCTCGTATCCCGGACGCTGCTGGGCGCGGTAGGCGATGTACTTGCCATCGGGAGAATAGAGCGGAGTCGAGTCGCTGGCGGGATTGTCGGCGGTGATGTTCTTGGCTGCTCCTCCATTCACCGGGACGATCCAGAGATCGTTGTTGGTGGACGTGGCTTCGACCTTGTCGTGGTTCGAGGTGTAGCAAATCTCCTGCCCGTCGGGCGAGAAGGCGTAGTCGTCCTGCCCGCCAAGCGAGAACGGAGGCGCATCGTAGTCGCCGGGCGTGAGGTCGCGGCCTGCGCCCGCTGGACAGCCGGGGGCGGCTGTCGCTACACAGGCATCTACAGGAATCACTAAGATGTGGGTGCGCATGCCTCGCTTGTAGGCGTTCCAGTGACGATAGAGCAGGCGGTCGAAGATGATCGCCTTGACCTTCGACTCTTCGGCTTCTTTCACCTTTTTCGCATTGCAAGCGGCTTTGCTGTCGGGCGCACCAGCGCATTCGGGATACACATCCGACGTGAAAAGAATGTTCTTGCCATCGGGCGACCAGAGTTCACCACCGGCCTCGGTCGCGATCGCCGTCAGTTTGTGGACGGCGGTGACTGTGCCGGCCTTGCCATCGAAATCGGCAATCCAGATCTGGGAGCCGCCTTCTTTGGTCGAGAGGAAGGCGAAGCGCTTGCCGTCCGGCGCCCAGCGCGGGCGGTCGCCGTCCTGATCGGGAATGAGGACGCGTTCGGCGGTTGCGCCGCCTTGGACGGGCGAGACGCCCGTCGCTTCACTATTCGTATTCAGCGGGACGATCCAGATGTGCGGCGTCTTTGTATTCGCGGCGAGGTCCACATCGACCGCGCTGAACAGCACCCACTTGCCGTCGGGCGAAGGTACAGGCTCGCCGACCCGCTTCAGCTTCATCATGTCTTCGAAAGTGAAGGGGTGCTTGGCTTGAGAGAATGCGGGAAGTGAGCAGAGAAGGACGAAAAGAAAAACAAGACGGCGCATGACGTGCCTCCGCGGAACAAGAGAGTGTAGCACCGAGGTGAGAGGTTAGAGGTCAGATTGCAGAGGTGGAATCGAGATCTCTTACCTCTGCAATCTGACCTCTAACCTCCGACCTTTCTTCACCCCAGCTCTTCCAGCATGGTCGTCATCTCTGACTGCGCGTGCGTGTTGCCGGTGCGGCGAGCGCAGGAGATGCCATCCACCAGCCAGCGCTTGGCTTCCTCGATGCGGCTCGCGCCAGCCAGCGCCTGCGCTGCCATGAAGTACGCTGGCGTGTAATCCGGATTTTTCTCGATCAGCGTTCTGAATTCCTGAAGCGCCTCGTCGATTTGTCCGGCCTTCGAGTATTCCAGCGCCAGTCCATAGCGCGCAAACGTATCCTCGGGATTCGCGGCGAGAATTTCGCTCAACATGGCGATACGATCCATAAAAAAGTTCTCAGCTCTCAGTAAAAGCCAAAGGCCAGAAGCCAGAAGCTAGAAGCTAGAAGCCAGAAGCCAGAAGCCAGAAGCCGTTCTTTCCATTCATATCACGCCCTGCGTTACAATGCTTCCGTCCGAGGGACCAACTTGGCTTGCCCTTTTTTTGTGCCGCGGGAAATTGTGAACGACGGCTCCTGGCCGCATCCTTCGCGTCTGCCACTGGGAGCGGGATGGACGGGAAACTGCCGCGCCTCGGGGCAGGAACTGGCGACGGCCGACACCCACATACGGGAATTCTGCAACCTTGGTTACGCAACCGCCTGTCCGCACCTTCCGCGGCAGCGTGACTGGGATGCAGTTCGTTTTTCTGTGGCCCGCGTTAGCCGGGACGAGATCACGATCTGTTTTGTCTGCGAGTTGGACCATGCTCCCATCGAACATGGGAAATTGACCTTTGACCTGGCGAGCGGGGCATGGCTTGACCCACACCCGGACCCGCGTGTGCTCAGACTCGCAACCTGCTATCTCCAAACATATCGCGCAGGACACATCGCGCCCGGCGGAGCGCTGTTTTCGTCTAACGATTTATGACGCCGATTTGTGAACGGCCTATTGAACTGACGATCGATGCACTGACACGCTATGAACGACAACATGAACGACAACGACAAAGCGAAGTTAATCCTCCCCCGGCCGGTGCGCGAATCGATTTCTGAAATGACCGAGATCGTTTTGCCTAACGATGCCAATCCGCTGAACGCGCTGCTGGGCGGGCGCCTCATGCACTGGATCGACCTGGCGGGCGCCATGGCCGCCCACCGCCACTCGCGCGCCTACGTGGTGACGGCTTCCATTGATCATCTGGACTTTCTCGTGCCGGTTCGGGTCGGAGATTTCGTAATCCTGCGCTCGTCGGTCAATCGCGCCTTCCACACTTCGATGGAGGTGGGCGTGAAGGCCTGGGTGGAGTATTATCGCTCGGAAGAGAACTGTCACGTCAGCTCCGCCTATCTGACGTTTGTCGCCGTAGACGCTGCTGGAAATCACCTGGCGGTTCCGCCCGTTGTCCCTGAGACCGAAGATGAAAAGCGTCGCTACGAAGGCGCGGCGCGCCGCCGGGAGATGCGCCGCAAAGAATCGGCGCGCAGAGGCGAGGTTCGGAGATAGGCATTGTTCGATGCCCAGCCCTAAAGGGGCGTCTGATTTCGAAGAACGTACGGCATGGATAAAGCGATGCCCTGATACGAAGCGAATTTGTCAGCGGTCCGGGAGCAACTTAGAGCTGATAACTGAGAGCTGATAACTGAGAGCTTACTTATGGACAGCGCACTTTTCGTTCACCGCCTTCACTTCGCCTTTACCGCGACGTTTCATTATCTTTTCCCGCAGCTCACCATGGGGCTCGCCCTGCTGATCGTCGTGCTCAAGACGATCGGCTTGCGGCGCAACGATCCCGTCTATCACGAGGCGGCCCGCTTCTGGGGCAGGATTTTTGGCATCAATTTCGTATTAGGTGTGGTGACCGGCATTCCGATGGAATTCCAGTTCGGCACCAACTGGTCGATCTTTTCGCGATTCGCGGGCGGCGTCATCGGCCAGACCCTGGGCATGGAAGGCATGTTTGCGTTCTTCCTCGAATCGGCGTTCCTCGGATTATTTCTCTACGGAGAAAAGCGGTTGAGCCCGAGAGCGCACTGGCTGTCGGCGGTCGCAGTCTTTGTGGGTTCGTGGCTGTCGGGTTATTTCATCATCGCCACGGACGCGTTCATGCAGCATCCCGTCGGCTATTTCGCGGCTCCGAACGGGACCTTGCAACTGAAGAGCTTCTGGGATTTCGTGCTGAACCCCTGGGCCGGATGGCAATACGCGCACAACATGAGCGGAGCGGCGATCACGGGCGCGTTCATCATGACGTCGGTGGGCGCGTTCTATCTGCTCTCCGGCAAGTGGACCGCGCACGCCCGCATCTTCGTCAAGGCCGGAGTAATTGCCGGTTGCGTGTTCAGCGTGCTGCAGATTTTTCCGACGGGCGACGGACAAGGCAAAATGGTAACCGACCTGCAACCCGTGACGCTGGCGGCGATGGAGGGATTGTTTCAGGGCCAACCCGGAGCGCCGCTGATCATCGTAGGTCAGCCTAACGAGCAGCAAGGCAAGATCGATAACCCGCTCGAAGTTCCGAAAATGTTGAGCATGCTGACTTACAGACGCTGGAATGCCAACGTCCGCGGACTCGACGCTTTCCCCAAACGAGACTGGCCGGGGAACATCCCATTGCTTTATTACAGCTACCACATCATGGTTGGCCTGGGGACGTTCTTCGTCGCGGTCATGATCGTCGCATTGTTTCTGCTGTGGCGGGGCAGGCTCTTTGACGCCCGGTGGATGCTCTGGATCCTGATGCTGGCAGCGCCTTTTCCTTATATCGCCAATACTGCCGGATGGATGACTGCTGAACTCGGGCGCCAGCCTTGGCTGGTCTATGGGCTGATGCGCACCGAAGCGGGTTACTCCACGGCTGTCTCGGCCGGTAACGGTATGTTTACTCTCTTGGGATTCATGGGCATTTACATGGTGCTGGGCATTCTCGGCCTGTTCCTGATCCGGCGGGAAATTGAGAGCGGCCCGGTGGCCGGACACGAATCCGTGTCCCATCTCCATCCGGCGACGGAGGCAAGATAAATATGGCGAGCCTTTGGTTCTGGATTGTTGCAGCGATGATTGCGACCTATGTTGTGCTCGACGGATTCGATCTGGGCGCGGGCGCGATTTATCTGATTGCGGCCAAGACCAACGAGGAGCGACGCCGGGTGCTGCGCGCTATCGGCCCGGTTTGGGATGGCAACGAAGTCTGGCTGCTGGCGGCAGGCGGCACGCTCTACTTTGCCTTCCCTCTACTCTACGCGTCGAGCTTCAGCGGGTTTTACCTTCCGTTGATGGTTGTCCTGTGGCTGCTCATTCTGCGCGGCATCGGCATTGAGTTCCGCACTCACGTCGAAACTCCGGTCTGGCAAGATTTCTTCGACGCGATCTTCAGCATCTCCAGCATTCTGCTGGCTGTGTTTTTCGGGGCAGCATTGGGCAACGTGGTGCGCGGAGTTCCTCTTGATGCAACCGGCTATTTCTTTGAGCCGCTCTGGACTGACTTCAAACTCAGCCCGCAGACGGGCATTCTGGATTGGTACACGGTACTCACCGGCGTAATTGCGTTAGTGACTCTGACGGCGCACGGTTCTTACTACGTTGCCCTCAAAACCGACGAGGATCTCGGCCGCCGCGCCCGCGGTTTCGCCCTGCTCTGCTGGCCACTGCAGTTTTTTCTGACCTGTATTTCCCTGGTTGCAACTTATTTCATCCGGCCCGAAATCATGGCGAACTACGGGAAGTACCCGATCGGGTTACTGGTTCCGATCGTGGTTGCCGGCAGCCTCGCAGTCATGCTCTGGGCCAATCCCAAAGGCAAAGAGAAGCTTGCGTTCGTTGCTTCCAGCCTGTATATCACCGGCATGCTGGTGGGCGCGGCGTTTGCGCTCTATCCCGTCGTACTGCCTGCCCGCGACCATCAATTCGACCTCACCATCTACAATACCGCCGCGGGCAGTCACGGACTGAGTGTCGGCTTGGTCTGGTGGACGCTGGGCGCGGTGCTCGCGGTGGCGTATTTTGCGTTCGTCTATCGCATGTTTCGCGGCAAGGTGCAGGTGGGAGAAGGGCACTACTAGCGAGGTCAGAGGTTAGAGGTCAGATTGCAGAGGTGAACAACTCCGACGCAAACGGCACTGTGAGCCCTCGAGCTCTCACCTCTGCAATCTGACCTCTGACCTCTGCAATCGCTAGCCCTTTCCCTCCCGTATAATCGGGGAATGAGCGCTCATTCCCATCATCCGGGCCCGCAACCGCCTACACAGCAACCTCTACCTGGCGTCAACGCCATCATCGCCGTCGGTTCCGGCAAGGGAGGAGTCGGCAAGACCACGCTTTCAGTCAATCTGGCCATCGCCCTCACGAAGATGGGCTACAAAGTAGGATTGCTCGACGGCGACGTTTACGGGCCGAATGTGCCGCTCATGCTCGGCACCAACGAGCAACCGAAAGTGATGGGCGAAGGCCAAATTGCGCCCATCAACTCGCACGGGCTCAAGGTCATTTCGGTCGGCTTCCTTAATCCTGGAGACAAGCCGCTGATCTGGCGCGGTCCGATGCTGCATTCGATCATCAAGCAGTTCCTGGGATCGGTGCAGTGGGGATTGCTTGATTATCTTGTGATTGACCTTCCTCCGGGAACCGGCGACGTGGCGCTCTCGCTGATTCAGACTGTGCCATTGACGGGCGCGATCGTGGTCTCTACACCGTCCGATGTTGCGCTGCAGGATGCGCGCAAGGCGATCGAGATGTTCCGCCAGATGAAGGTGGACATCGTCGGCATGGTCGAGAACATGAGTTACTTCGTTTGCCCGCATTGCCAGCACGAAATCGACATTTTCTCGCGCGGCGGCGCGGAAAAAACGGCGAAACAGTTCGACATCGCCTTCCTCGGAAGCGTCGAGCTCGATCCGGAAATTCGCAAATCGGGCGATAGCGGCGTTCCGTCCGTGCTTCAGGGAGAAAATTCTCCCCATGCGAAGTCGCTGTTCGCGTTTGCCCGCAATGTGGTGGCGCGCGTGGAGGAGATCAAATCCGGCAGTTCGGAGAACGCGATTCAGATTCAGTAGGGCTGTGATGAGCTAGTTGGCATCGTCCTAAATTGCGCTTGGCATCCTTCATCTGCCATCTGTCTTAGATTTTTCCTATTACTTCCAAGGTAATAACCAATCAGTTCTCATAGGGGGTACCCCCCCTCCCCCCTCGCGATTGGAATCATAGAGTTAGGAGGAAATTCCCGCAAAATCTTTGATTTTAAAGGACTTATAGGTAAAATATTTATAAATCAACAACTTAGGTTGTCAAAGAGCGCTGAAAATGGGTTTGGGGCAGCTTCGAGGGCCGTCCTGGTGGACGGGCGAACCTCGAAACTGCCCCAATCAGATCTCTATCGTTACGCGCTGCGGGTCTTATGTCAATGAATTTCTTGCGATCCGATGGGGCACCCAGCCTTCGCAAAAGAGCGCGAAAGATGGGCCCCGTCGGTCGTGGTAGTGCGGGGCCGGCCCACCCACGTCCAAGAGTGTAAAGTATTCGCCTTTCCTTCACCAGGCGATTAGTGGCACAATTCTAGACAAGTGGGAGGACTTTGCCACCATGAGAAGCGTCTCTTACGGCAACCGTATATGCTTGCAAGAAACAGAGTTTCCCTGTTTTCCACAGAACGGACCGTTTTTGCCGACAATTCAAGGTTGCAGCCAGATGGAGTTGGAGTTTAAGTATGTACCATCTGAAACAGCGGAACTCGCGGCACCAGGAGGAGGGGAACGTTTGCTGACATCCATCGATTTGTTCTGTGGCGCGGGGGGGTTGACTGAAGGTTTTAGGCAAGAGGGGTTTCGCTGTCTTTACGGGAATGACAACAACCCGTTCGCCATTGAGACCTTCAAGCACAATCATCCGGATACATGGGCGGACCTCAGCCCAATCGAGCAGGCAAACACGCGGTCGATTCGGCGCAAATTAGGGCTTCGCAAGGGTGAATTGTCTGTCTTGACAGGGGGACCCCCGTGTCAGGGATTCTCAATCAATGCACCCGACCGATTCCTTGACGATCCGCGAAATGCTCTTTTCAAGCACTATCTCCGGTTCATTGATGAATTTGAGCCTCAAGCACTGGTGTTTGAAAACGTGCCGGGGATGCTCTCCCTTGCCGATGGACATATCTTTGAGCGTGTACTGAAGGAACTCGAAGAACGGAGATATCGGCTCTCCGCCAGAATTCTCTTCGCGGGGCATTACGGGGTACCTCAGGAACGCTGGCGTTTGATCATTCTTGGCACCCGGTGTGGTTCTGCGCTGCAACACCCCGAGCCGACCCACTACGCCGCCGGACGCGCCAATTTCCGAGGTGGACGCACCATGACGCTTCGTCTCGTGCCGCTCGATAAAATGCGGCTCAAGGCTGGCGTGACCGTGGCCGATGCGATCTCCGACTTGCCACGCTTGAAGATGGGGGAGGGGGGAGAAACCGTTCGCTATGATCGAAAAGCTGCTTCCGACTACGCAAAGCTCATGCGGAACGGAGACAAGGAAACCTACAATCACCTTGCGGCCGTACTTGCTCCGCAGAACATAGCGCGGCTCAAGTACATTAAGCCGGGCGGCTCATGGCGGGACATCCCGCACCATCTTCTTCCGAAGGGAATGCAAAGGGCGAGAACTTCAGACCACACTAAGCGCTATGGACGGCTTCGTGCGGATGGCCTTGCAGGAACCATAATGACGAAGTGCGATCCGCATTGGGGTCCCGTTTTCCTGCCCGACCAAGATCGCTCCCTCACAGTTAGAGAAGCTGCGCGTTTGCAATCTTTCCCGGATTGCTATAGGTTTCTTGGGCCCCGCGTCTCCCAGTACGAGCAGGTGGGGAACGCCGTTCCCGTCCTGATGGCGAAAGCGATTGCTGCCATCATCAAGCAGCATCTCACAGCTTCCGTGTCTATTGGAGCCGCTTAGTGGCACTAAGAATAGTTGAGTTCTTTGGCTACAGTCCCACTGATCAATCCACACAGGCCGAGAGAGTACGTTCCGATCTGCAATGCCCGTTTCTCGGCTCACGATGCACAAAACAGTTTAGAGACCGAACGATAAGCGGCGCTTGCACCGTGAAGCTCGTAAATTCAGGACCGGTAATCGCCTGTCCGAATCGGTTGTATGCCGGCGACTATCGCATTCTTTCCGATGTCGCTGAAGCGGCATTTGGAACCGGCGTAACGCTGATTCCCGGCCAGAGGGTTTCACAGGTGCAGCACGATGGCCGCTTCGTCGCGGTCTTTGGGAAGAGATGGGGAAAAGAACTACGCCTCCCCCAAAGGCTAGGAAGCGGCGGCTATTTCGTGGACTGGATTCTTGCACTGATTGGCACCAACGGGCACCTGTGCGAGTTCGTGGCCGTTGAGATTCAAGCAATCGATACCACTGGCAACTACCGCGCGGAACACGATGCGTACTTGGACGGCCAGGCGTTCAGCGGGTTCAGCGATGCCGGTCTGAATTGGGAAAACGTGTCGAAGCGCATCCTGCCACAGATCATTTATAAGGGCCACGTACTTCGCCGCGAAGCCCTTTGTACCAGAGGACTCTTCTTCGTATGCCCTACGCCAGTTTATGGGCGAATTCAGCAACGTCTGGGCGGCACACTTCTCGCGTACACTTATCAGCCGGGTTCCCTCACTTTCAAATGGTACGACGTGGGGCCGGAAGTCCCCCCAGGACGCATACGCACTCTTGAAGCGGGAGGCCAGTTCACGACCACGATTGACCAAGTGGCACTGGCGTTCACCGCACCGGCCAACCTGCCGCCTGCCGGAGTTTATCAGGAAGCAATCGAACTGGAACTTAGGTCTCTGGAACGTTAGCGGCCCGATGGCTGACATTTTCACGGCAGCAAAGCGCAGCGAGGTTATGTCCCGCATCAAGAGTTGCGGGACCACACCTGAAACCGCCCTCTATGCGTGCGTACGCGGCGCTCTCGGCGGCCGCTGGCGAGTTGATAGGAATGTGCGGAGATTGCCTGGCCAGCCGGATGTTCTGATACCAGGCTTGCGGCTTGTGATTTTTGCGGACGGCTGTTTCTACCATTCTTGTCCGCGGCACAAGCACGTGCCCAAGTCGAATAAGAGCTACTGGATTCCAAAGTTGCGGCGGAACAGACGCCGAGACAGGATGAACCGGAGGGCGCTCCGAAGAATGGGCTTTTCCGTTTGGAGCTTTTGGGAGCACGATCTGAAGAAAAGCACAGTTGAGAAAACCGCACTTCGATTGCAGCGCAGGTTGAGCAAACTGGTACTCGAACGGAAGGCCGGCGTGGCCCTCCGACAGCCCGCATCCCGCATCCTTGACACCCTCGCCCACGCTCCCTAGAATTCCATTAGGACGCGGTGGAGTCTTTATCTAAGCCACTGCATCTAAAGAATTTAGAGGGGTGGTTCAGCCCCTAGACTCGGGTCGACATGCCAGCAGGGCCAACCGGCGGACGGGAACGGGAAATCCTTACCGCCATTGTCGAGACATTCATTGCCAGCGGAGAACCGGTGGGGTCGCGGACGCTGGCTCGCTCCAGCCGCGAAGGGCTGAGTGCGGCTACGATTCGCAATGTGATGGCTGATCTTGCCGATGCGGGATTTCTGGAGCAGCCGCATGCTTCGGCGGGGCGCGTTCCTACGGCGGAGGCTTATCGCTATTATGTCGAGCAACTTAGTGGTGAAGCGCATCTCACACACGAGAATCAGAGCATCATTCAGGACACTTTGACCGGGGTTACGGATGTGGCGGAGTTCATGGAGCGGACTTCGCATGTGCTTTCGCTGATCTCGCACAGCGTCGGTATTACGGTGGCCACGAGCGGACCGCGGAACGCGCTGGAGCATGTTTACTTCTCGCGGCTGGGCGATCAGAAGGTGCTGGCGGTGGTGGTTACGCGCTCGGGGGTGGTGCGCGATCGGGTGCTCCGGCTGGATATTCCACAATCCGATCTCGATTTGGCCGCGCGCTACATCAATGACAATTTTCGCGGCTGGACGATGGGCGACATGCGCGCCGAACTGGCCCGCCGTCTGGAACAGGAACGCAGCGAGTACGACCGGCTGATGAAATCCATCGAGCAGCTCTATCAGCAAGGGGCGCTGGCTTCGGCGGACGATACGCAGGCGGTGTTCGTGGAAGGCGCGGCGAATCTGGTGACTGGGCAGGAAGATCGCGCGCGCCTGCAGGAGATGCTGCGCACGCTGGAGGAAAAGGAAAAAGTTGTGAAGCTGCTGGGCGCTTATCTGGACACGCGGCAGGAAGCGGTGCGGGTGGTGATTGGGCTCGATGAGGCGCTGCCGGCTTCGAATTTGCAGAATTTCGTGCTCATTGGGGCGCCCGCCCGCGTCGGCGGCGAAGTGATGGGGTCGCTGGCGGTGATTGGACCTACGCGGCTGGATTATCAGCACACCATGTCGGCGGTGTCGTACATCGCGCGGCTGTTCGACAAACTTTTGAACGAATCGGAGTGATGGAGTCGTATGGCGAAAGGAAACGGAAAAACCGAGCGGAAGATCGATCTGGACCACGAGCTTCCGGCTGCGGAAAGCTTGGAAGAAGCTGTGCCTGACGCGGCGGCGGCCACGCCAGCGGAGGTGGGTGCGGCATCGGAAGTGGAAAAGCTTAAGGCGGAGCGCGACGCGCTGCTGGATCGTCTGGCCCGTCTGCAGGCGGAATTCGACAATGCCCGCAAGCGGGCGGTGCGGGAACAGCAGGAATTCCGCGAATTCGCCGCGGCCGATGTCATCAAGAACTTTCTGCCGACCCTTGACAGTTTCGAGCGTGCGCTGAAAGCAGCCAGCCCCGACGCCACCGACTTCCGCAACGGCATTGAGCTCATCTACCGGCAGTTTCAGGATGCGTTGCAGAAAATCGGAGTGCAGCCGATTCCTGCGGTGGGGCAGCCTTTCGATCCGCGGGTACACGAAGCCATCGAAATGGTGGATACGACCGAGGTTCCGGATCATCATGTCTTCGACGAAGTACAGCGGGGCTACAAGTATAAGGACCGTCTGCTGCGTCCTGCGATGGTGCGGGTCGCTCGCAATAGCCGCGCATAATAAAATCAAGATTGGCTTAGTTCAAGAGTGGGGGAGTTTCTGGCTGCAAATACAAAACGCGATTATTACGAGGTCCTCGGTGTCACCCGCGCGGCCACTGACGTTGAAATCAAGAGCGCTTACCGCAAGCTGGCGATGACGCACCATCCGGACCGCAACCCCAACAATCCGGACGCGGAAGAAAGGTTCAAGGAGATCACGGAAGCGTACGCAATTCTCGCCGACAGCGAGAAGCGATCTTTGTACGATCGCTTCGGGCACGCGGGCGTGAGCGGCAGCAGCGGAGGTCCGGCGGGATTCGATCCCACCATCTTCCAGGATTTCGGCGACATTTTCGGCGACATCTTCGGTTTCGGGGACGCGTTTGGGCAGGGCAGCCGGCGTCGCAGCCGCGCCCAGCGCGGAGCCGATCTGCGCGAAGACCTGAATCTGGAATTTGATGAAGCGGTCTTCGGTATCGATAAGCAAGTGAATGTCCGGCGCCATGAGACCTGCGACGCTTGCCGCGGAGCCGGCGCCGCGCCGGGTAAAGCTCCGGTTACGTGCCGGTCGTGCAATGGACGGGGCCAGGTGCGGTATCAGCAAGGCTTCTTCAGCATCGCTCGAACCTGCCCCAGCTGCCAGGGCGCGGGGAATGTGATCACCGATCCGTGCCCGAAGTGCAAAGGCGAAGGGCGCTTGCTGCGCGATCGCGTGGTGGAAGCGCAAGTGCCCGCCGGGAGTGGAGGACGGCACGCGAATTCGATTCACGGGCTTGGGCGAAGCGGGCGCGTTCGGCGGGCCGGCTGGCGATTTGTATGTTGTACTGCACGTCAAAGAGCACGCCTTTTTTGAGCGCGAGGGCAACGACCTGCACTGCGTGGTTCCGATTTCGTTTTCGCAAGCCGCCCTCGGAATCGAGATTATGGTTCCGACGCTGGAGGGAGAACACAAGCTGAAAATTCCCGAAGGGACGCAGTCGGGAACTTCGTTTCGCATCCGGAACAAGGGTGTGCCGGTGCTGAATGGGCACGGCAAAGGGGATCTTTACGTCGAGGTACGAATCCAAACGCCGGGGAAACTGAATAAGCGCCAGCGCGAACTCTTGGCCGAACTGGGAGAACTGTCTCCGGTGGAAAACAAGCCGCAGCGCCGGTCGCTGTTGGGGCGCGTGAAGGATATGTTTGTGTAGAGCAGCTGCCAGTTGCCAGTTCTCAGTTTCCAGTTTTCGGTTCTTAGATTCAAGCTCCGAACTAGCATCCAGATGAAGCAGCTCTTACTGAGAACCGGGAACTGACTCATGACACGACGCCGCTGGATCGCCGACGAGGTCACCGGAGACACGGCTGCTCTGGTGGGCGAACATGCCGCGCATCTGGCCCGCGTTTTGCGCGCCGAAGTCGGGCAGGAGTTTGACATTGCAACTGGAGAAGAAATTCGACGCGGAACCATCACCACGATCTCGTATGATCGCGTTGAGTTCGCGCTCGACACGAAGCCATACCCTCGGCGAAGGTTCCATCTGCCGGCCGCTCCGAAGATCACGCTTGTCCTCGCCATCTTCAAGTTCGACCGCATGGAGTGGGCGATGGAGAAGTGCACGGAGATCGGGGTCGCTCGCATCATTCCCGTAATCGCGCGGCGGAGCGACGCTCATCTGGCGAGCGCAGCAGTGAAGCGCCACGAACGCTGGCAGCGCATCGTTCGTCAGGCGGCGGAACAGTCGCGAAGATCGGCGCCGCCTGAGATTGCAGCCCCGGTCAAATTGAAAGAGCTTGATAGTGCCGGTGCCGTGCCGGCGGGCGCGCTGCGCGTCGTTCTTGCTGAGTCGCTCGCCGGATCGGAAGAGGACACTCGGCTGGGAGAAGTTTTGCAGTCCTTGCCGACCGCCGACGAAGTGGCGCTCGCCGTGGGGCCTGAAGGCGGATGGGCCTCCGGGGAGCTCGCGTGGTTTCACGAATCTGGGATGGGTCGCGGCCTCGCTCGGCGACACGATCCTGCGAGCCGAAACTGCGGCGATTGTCGCCACTGCACTCGCGCTTGACGCGCTACGCTGAGTCGCGGGAAGGTTGGAGAAAAAGTCGTGATGCGACCGGCAGCGGTCCTCAGCGGCTGAAGCCGTCTTTCATTTGCCGGTACTTATGGCACGACTGAAGTCGTGCCCTTCCCAAAACCTGCTCGGACCAGAGTCTTTCAGCGGTCTGAGACGGGGCAAGCCCCGTCTCTACAGGGGCGAGCCTGGCTATGAAACCCGAGTTTCTCCGCAGCCTACAGCCTTTCACCACCGGCCTCTGATATTCTCCGGCTAGTGACTTCGACTGCCTTACCTCGCGACCAAGATCGTTCCCGATGAACGGCAGCAGCAAGCCATCGGACACGTCCATGGGCCGATGCTGGTGATCGCCGGCGCTGGGACCGGGAAGACTACCGTGCTCACGCAGCGCGTGGCCAACCTTATCCGCGAAGGTCACGCGCGGCCCAACGAAATTGTTGCGCTCACCTACACCGAGAACTCCGCTGCGGAAATGCTGGCCCGCGTCCGGGAGGAACTGAAGGGCACCGCCATCGACGGGCTGCAGACGTGCACATTTCACGCCTGGTGCAACGGAGTGCTGCAGCGTCGCGGCGCCGATTTTGGTGTGCTCGACGAGAAGGATCTTTGGGTGTACTTGCGCCGCCGCATCCGCGACCTGCGCCTGAAGCACTTTGTGCGCGCTGCCAACGTCGGCCAGTTTCTCGACAGCCTGCTTGATTTCATGCGCCGTTGCCAGGACGAACTGATCGGGCCCGCGGAATACGCGCGCTACGTAGAGCGCCTCGAACGGGGCGAGGCCGCGCTTCCCCGGGTCACGCGTTCGAAGAAGCAAACGGAATTGGAAGACTCGGAGATCCTGGAGCGCTGCCAGGAAATCGCCCGCGTTTTCGCCACCGTGGAAAACATGCTCCGCGAAAAAAACCTGGGCACCTTCGGCCACATGATCACCAAGGCTTATCGGTTGCTGAAGGACGATCCCGCGTTGCTCGAAGAAGAACGGCGCCGCACGCGCTTCCTGCTGGTGGATGAATTCCAGGACGCGAATTTTGCCCAGGTCGAGATCCTCTCATTGCTCGCCGGACCGGCGGCGAACGTTTTTGCGGTGGGCGACCCGGATCAGGCGATCTACCGGTTCCGGGGCGCTTCGAGCGAAGCGTTCACGCTGTTCGTAAGTAAGTTTCCGGCGGCGCGAATCGTGGTGCTGGGAAAGAATCGCCGCTCGCTCTCGCCGATCTTGCGTTGCGCTTTTGGCATTGTGAATGACAATCCGCCGGTGTTCTCGCCAACGCTCTCGCAAAAAGGAATTTCAATTTCCTACCAGCGGACGCCGCTGGAATCGCTGCGCGACGAGGAGGCGAAGCAAAAAGGGGAGACCACGGCCGGGCCGCCGGTCGAAATTGTTACCTGGAGGGATAAAGAAGTCGAAGCCGCCGACCTCGCCCGCCGAATCCAGAAGAAGCGCAGGGAAGAACGCTGCCGGTGGAAAGATTTTGCCGTGCTCTATCGCCAGCACAACCATCGCGACGAACTGGTCCATGAATTTGCCGAGCGGGGCATTCCATTCGCCATCGAAGGTCTGGACGTTCTCGACACACCCGAGGTCCGCGACGTAGTGGCCTGCGTGACTGCGGCGGTGTCCCCCAACGATGCCGCCAGCCTGTTTCGGGTGGCGGCGCTGCCGCAATTCGGCATCGACCCAATCGAATTGCGGGCAGCGATGAGGGCGGTGCGGCGGCAGGAACTCGATCTCCGCACGGTGCTCGGAAGATTGCCGAACGGCGCGGCGGTGCTTGAAAGCGTGGAAAAGGCGCACTGCGAAGTGGGGAAGGACGGAGTTCGCGCGGACGAGGCGGTGAACGTCGTGATTCGGCACTTTGGCTTGCAGCGGCCGGACTTGGTAGTCGCGTTTCTGAAGTTTGTGGAAGCGTGGCAGAAGAAGGCCATTGCCGAAACCGGGAGCCCTTCCGAATTCCTCGAGTACCTCGATTATTTTGGGCAGGCACGGGGCGGAATTGCGCTTCCGCGCAGCGAGGACGATGCGGTACAGCTTTTGACCGCGCACGCCGCCAAGGGGCTCGAGTACCGGCACGTCGCCGTCGTGCGTGGTTCGTCCACTTCGTTCCCGACCATCTACCATGAGCCGCTGATTGCTTTTCCGGCGGAACTGCGGCGGTCGGACAGGCCGTTTTCGGACGGGCATGCAAAAGACGATAAGACACTGCACGAAGAAGAAGAGCGCCGCCTTTTCTACGTGGCCATGACGCGCGCCAAGGATACGCTCGCAATCTATGCAAACCAGGGCCGGGGCAAGAAGGATCCGAAGCCAACCCAGTTTCTGCGGGAGTTCATGGTTCACCCCGCTTACAAAAAATTCTGGTCCACGCGCTCAGCGGCGGCGGTGCAGGATGCCTTGTTTGCCGAGGAAGAACAGAGAATCGCGGTGCAGCAATCGAATGTTGCCGCTTGGCTGCTGATGCCGCCTTCGGCGAGCTTTGTCACCGGCCTGAGCGCGTCGACGATTGAAATCTATGAGGAGTGTCCGCTGCGCTTCAAACTCGAACGAGAGTGGAACCTGCCGCGCGACGTTCCCGCTTCACTGCACTACGGAGCGGCGATGCACCGCATCCTGCACACCTTTTACGATGCGCAGCGCTACGGGCGCGAGATTGGCGACGACGACTTGCTCGAACTGTTTCGATCTGACCTGGCTGCCGCGGGCATTGCCGACCGCTATCAGTATGAGCTGTATCTGCGGCAGGGAATGGAGCAGTTGCGGCAGTTCCTCGAGGGCGCTCGCAGCGCTGCGCCGCCTGAGGTCATCGAGACTGAACGCAGATTTGAACTGCAAGTGGGCGCGGCGAAGTTGGCGGGACGCGTGGACCGCATCGATCGCACGGGCGCGGACACGGTTGCCATCGTGGACTACAAAACCGGCAAGCCGCGGTCGCAAGAGGATGCGGACGAGAGCTTGCAACTCTCTCTGTATGCGCTTGCGGCGAGGGAGATATGGGGAAAGCGCGCCGACCGGTTGATCCTCTATAACCTCGAAAACAACACGCCCGTCTGCAGCACGCGGACGGACGCCGAGTTGGAAGCGGCGAAATTGCGGGTGGAAGAAGTAGCGGAGAGAATCGCGCGGGGAGAGTTTCCTTCGAAGGCCGGGTATCACTGCGCGTTTTGTCCCTATCGCAATCTCTGTCCGGCGACCGAGAGGGCGGTTGCCGCTCCGCAGAAGAGATCGGCGTCTCGCATCAATTAGTGGAGCGACGGGCGTCTCGCCCGTCCAGCAGTTTGGCGGCCGGACGGGGACGCCCGGCTCTCCACTGGAAACTTGGCTCTCCACAAAAAACTTTGGGGACGCTCATCGCGTCCCCTTTGTCGTTGCCTGTTGCCGGTTCTTAGTGCTTCTTGCTGCTTTTCTTCTTTGCTTTCTTTTTGGTTGCCATGGATCTATTCTCCCTTTTCCATTCTGCATGGAATTTCGCAACGGTATTCTGTTGCAACTGATTGAATGTATAGAGTCAACGCAGAACGAAGTCAAGAGAAAAATGATCTTGACGGGTGCATGCAACGATGTACCAAAGTCACCTGCGCGATTCGCACGCGAAGAAAAAATTCGCGTGGCATCACAACTCACTGTCGCGTGTTCTCCCACCGCGTTGTCGATGACAATCTAAAGTGAATCGTCCATCCGCTAACCCGCCGTTGGGGCCGGCTCCGGCGCGGCCACCGGCAGCGTGATGGTGAACGCCGCGCCTCCTCCCGGGGCCGAGGCGGCTTCGATGTTTCCGCCATGCTCGCGCAGCACGGTTTTGCAGATGCTCAGTCCGAGGCCGGTGCCGCGGCCGGGGCGCTTGGTGGTGAAGAAAGGATCAAAGATGTGCGCCATGTTTTCGGGCGGGATTCCCGGACCATCATCCTGAAACACGACCCATACAGAATCGGGATTGCGTCCAATGCGCACGCGAATGGTGCCTTTCTCCCGGCTTTCGCGGATGGCCTGCTCGGCATTCAGCAGGAGGTTCAAGAACACCTGCATGAGCTGACTGGAATCAGCCATGATTGCGGGGATCGCCGGTTCGGGCAGAAAGTCCACCGCGATGTTGCTCTTGCGCAGCGGATAGGCTTGCATCTGGACGGTACGCTGCACGAGTTCACTGAGATTGACCTGGCTCTTTCCTGGAGCCGGCGGACGGGCGAAGTATTGCAGGTTCTGCACGATTTCGGCCGCGCGGCGCGCCTCCTTGTGCAAGATCGCGACTTGTTTGCGGGCGGCTTCGCTGACATCGCCATCCTGCAGGAGTTCCGCCATGCCTAGAATGCTGGTCAGCGGATTATTGAGCTCGTGGGCGAAGCCGCCAATCATTTGCCCCATGGCCGCGAGACGTTCGCTCTGAATAATCTGCTGTTCCAGCTTCTTCTCCATGGTCACATCGCGGACGGAGATGATCACGCCGGCCGGTTTGCCTTCGGCATCGAGCAGTGGACTCGCCATGCCCAGCATGGTGCGCCAACTGCCGTCCTGGTGGCGGGAGCCGTATTCGCATGAGGTGAGCGAACTCTGGCCGGTGGCGACGGTGCGGTAGAGTGCGGCCAGTTCCGGTGAAGTATTCTCCGCATCCTCGACGTTCTTGCCCAGGAGGTGTTCCGGCCCGTACCCGAGGAGCTCGCCGATGCGCTTGCTTACGAACGTGTACTTCCCCTTCAAATCGAACACCAGGATCAGATCCGGAAAGCTTTCCAGCAAGTGCTGGCGAAACTCTTCCTGCCGGTGCAACTGGCGCTCCAGGGCGCGCTTGTCGGTGACATCCACCAGCGTGCCTTGGTAACGGACAATCCGTCCCGCTTCCATCACGCCGGTCGAGGTATCGACGCAGACCGCGATGCCGCCATCTTTTCTTCGCAGTCGAACCTCTCGCGTGCGAGTGCTGCCGCTCTGGCTTCCGCCGCGTCCCAGCACCGGATCTCCGCTGGCGTCAACCCCTAGCCGCTCCGGCGCCAGGTTCAACAAATCTTCTTTGCTCTCGTATCCCAAGATCGCCACCAGCGCCGGGTTCACCTCGAGCAGCTTGCCTTCCGGATTGCTGATGTAAACGCCTTCCTGCAGAGATTCGAACAACTGTGTGAAGCGCTGTTCCTTCTCGCGATGGCCGGTGATGTCGCGCGCCAGCACACTCGCCCCGGTCACATCGCCGCCCTTGACGATGGCGTTGACCACGCAATCGTAGTAAACGCCGCGAGCCGTTCTTAAGGTGGACTTCGACCACTCCCGACCAGTTGCGCTTCTCCATGAACCGCGCCAGGTTCCCAGGCGTCTCCGTATGCAGCGGCGCGCCCAGGAATTCCTCCAGTTTGTGGCCAACCAGCGCGGAATAGTGAACGCCGAGAGTTTCGCTGGTTCGCCGGTTTACGGTTCGCAGAGTTCCATCGAGTGAGATGGCGAGCGCCACGTCATCGAGAGAATCGATCAGTTCCTTGAAGTTGCGCTGCGAACGCATGATCAACTGGCCCAACTGATCGAGTTGCTCTTCGGAGGGTGTGACTCCCGCCTGATTCTGAAAACCCTTGAGAATCTGCTGGAGCTCGGAAACCTCGCGTTTGCGCCCGAAAGCATAGGCGGCAAACAGGACGGCGAGCGCGAAAAGCCCGGCGGGAATTGCCCAGAGCCGGTAAGGAAGGTCTTTCAGTTGCTGCCACGACAACGCCGCCACCGCCGCGGCAAACAAGACGAGCAGGCCGAGCGCCCATCGCCACAACTGGCTCTCTTCGCGTTCCAGCCGGTTGGTAGCCGGATCGGGCCGGTTTGGAGTGGGATCTTCGTCAGGCATTGTGGAGCTCCGCTTTCCGCCAGATTGCCTTTAGCGTAGCACCGAAAGCGATCAGTCCGGATAGAACCTTCCAACACGTTCCATCACGGTAACCGGGTGATGGCCATCACAGCGGTCCGGGTTCCCGGCGGCTATGATGTTCACAGGAATCTCCCATCCTGCGGTGGCCCCTTCGTGTGCCCACGGGTGCCCCTATGCTCTATAAGACCCTGAGTGCCGCCGTTTACGGCATTGACGCTAACATCATCGAAGTGGAAGTGGATGTCTCTGGCATCAAAATGAACGAAGACCACTTTCACACGGTCGGCCTGCCCGATGCTGCCGTCCGCGAAAGCCGCGACCGGGTGCGCTCGGCGCTGAAAAACTGCGGCTACGACATTCCTCCCACCCAGATCACCATTAATCTGGCGCCGGCCGACATTCGCAAGGAAGGTTCCGGCTTCGATCTGCCCATGGCGCTCGGCATTCTCGGCGCTTATGGAGGTCTGAATAAGAAGGAGATTCCCGACGCGCTGTTTGTCGGCGAGCTGTCGCTCGACGGAAGCCTGCGCGGAGTGCGTGGCGCTTTGCCCATTGCGATCGAGGCGCGCCGGACGAAACTGAAACGGCTGATCGTGCCCGAAGTCAACGCTCGCGAAGCTGCCATGGTTGGGGGCGTTGAGGTCTATCCCGTCAAGTCGCTGCTCGAGGTCATTCATTTCATCAATTCCGGCAACGGCATTTCGCGCCTGCAGGTCGATACCGATCAACTGCTCAGTCAGGCGCAGCAATTTCACGTGGATTTCAAAGACGTTCGCGGCCAGCAAACCGCCAAGCGCGCTCTCGAAGTCGCCTGCGCCGGCGGTCACAACATTCTGATGATCGGGCCTCCAGGATCGGGAAAAACGATGCTTGCGAAACGCATGCCGACCATCCTGCCGCCCTTTACCTTCGAAGAAGCGCTCGAGACCACCAAGATTCACAGTGTGGCGGGCGTGCTCGACGCGCGCGCCGGACTGGTCGGCCTGCGGCCTTTCCGCGCGCCTCATCACACCATCTCCGATGCGGGCCTGATCGGCGGGGGCGCGATTCCGCGGCCGGGCGAAGTTTCGCTGGCTCACAACGGCGTTCTGTTTCTTGACGAATTCCCCGAATTCCCGCGCAACGTTCTTGACGTCATGCGCCAACCGCTTGAAGACGGTACGGTCTGCATCGCGCGCGCCGCCATGTCGCTGACTTTCCCGGCGCGCTTCATGCTGGCCGCCGCCATGAATCCCTGTCCCTGCGGATTTCACAACGACCGCACCCGCGAATGCCACTGCACGCCGCCCATGATCCAGCGCTACATTTCTAAAATCTCGGGGCCGCTGCTCGACCGCATCGACATCCACATTGACGTTCCGGCGGTGAACTACAAAGAAATGCGCAGCACGACGGAGCCGGAAAGTTCAGCCAGGATACTGGAGCGCGTGATCCGCGCCCGTGAGATCCAGCTGACGCGCTTTTCTTCCGGACGCGAAAAGCTCTACTGCAACGCGCAAATGCCGCCGCAGTCGATTCGCAAATTCTGCGAGCTCTCCGCCGATTGCGAGCGCCTGCTCGAACGCGCCATGGCCCAGCAAGGGCTCAGCGCCCGCGCCCATGACCGCATACTGAAAGTTGCGCGCACGATTGCCGACCTCGACGGCATTCCGCAGCTCGAACCGAAACACATCGCCGAGGCGATTCAGTACCGAACGCTGGATCGGACGTTTTGGGCGTGAGGGGTGAGGACATCGGTGGGATCAGTCCATCGGGTGGAAATTCGGGATGGGAGAAATTCCCAGTGGTTGCAGCCGGGCGATGTAATTCAAATGAAGTACAATAAAGCGAGGAGGTCTTCTCATGCCGGCAAACGCATTGGTGCAAACACGGATCGATCCCGTCCTGAAGAAGCGCGCGGCGGCGGTGCTGAAAAAGTTGGGAATCACGGTCTCGGATGCGGTGCGCATTCTATTGACGCGGACGGCCCACGAAGGCGAACTTCCGTTCGCGCTGACTCACGACGCCGCCGCTCATGATGCGTGGTTTCGCGCCAAGGTGCGAGAAGCGCTGGACGACACGCGTCCCGGCATCCCGCAGGAAAAGGTCGAAGCTCATTTCGCCAGACGGCGGGCAGCAGCGCTGCGCAAGGTGCGCTAGGCCAAGGTTTGCTAGTACAAGGTTCGCTAGTACAAGGTGCGGCAGTTCATGCGGCTGGAGTGGTCCATTCTCGCGCAGGCCGACCGCGATGCGATCTTCGACTACATCGAAGCGGACAGCCCGCAGGCGGCCATTACAGTGGATGACCGCATCCGGGCGCAAGTGGCGGGCCTGGCGCGGTTTCCGAAGGCTGGCCGGTCTGGCCGCGTCGAGGGGACGCGGGAACTTGTCATTCACCGTACGCCCTACATCGTTGCTTATAGCATTGCGCGGAACACCGTTCGGATTTTGCGAGTGCTGCACGGAGCCCAGCAATGGCCTGAGGATATGCCCGGAGGGTCGTGAGAGTGAACTGGAACGCAGCGGGCCTTCCGCTTTCCGCGCTTATTGCCGAAGCCATTCAGTATCGAACGCTGGATCGTACGTTTTGGGCGTGAGGCGATTGAATCATTGAGGGATTGAGTCATTGAATCATTGGTCGAATTGGAGGTTCGGGCAGGAAAAATGACTCAATGGCTCAATGATTCAATGACTCAATGGCTTATTGACCCGATGGTTGCGTCTCAATGGGCAGCCGTGCCGGGAACGGTTTGATTTTTGGCAGCCGGTTTTTCCGGGCCTTCCAAAGATCGTAATTGAGCTGCATCTTCAGCCAAAACTCAGGAGACGTGTAGGGCAGCATCGCCCGAGCAAGCCGCACGCTCATCACTGCTGAAATCCCGGCGCGGCCGTTGAGTATGCGGGACAGATTCGGCCGCGTCACCCCAAGGCGCTTGGCCGCTTCCTTCACCGTCATGTCGCCCAGGTAGTCCTTCAGAACTTCGCCGGGATGGATGGAAGAGCATAGTTAGCTCCTAGTGGTAATGCTGGTAATCGACGAGAATCGCGTCCTCGCCGTCATTCTATAATTCAGCCCGGAGGGTTCATGGCTGGGTGGGGAACGGGGAGCTTCGATAACGAGGACGCGCAGGGTTTTCTGGGCCGGCTGAAATCACTGGGAATCGACGATCTGAGACCGGTCCTGGCCCGCGCCGCCGACCAGGCTGACTATCTCGAAGCGCCGGAGAGCAGCACCGCAGTTGCGGCCGCCGAAGTGGTGGCGGCGCTGGTCGTTTCCGCGAAAGGCGCCGCTGCGGAAGACGGGGCGTTGCCCACGGTCCCCCGTGAACTCGTGGACTGGATCAGTAAGGACAAGTCCGGCGCCCCGCCCGATTTGGTCTACCTCGCCCGCCGCGCCGTGGAAAGAGTGCGCACCAACTCCGAACTCAAAGACTTGTGGCTGGAGGCGGAGGGGCTGAACGAATGGAGCGCGGCACTGCGCGATTTGGAAGCAAGGCTCAACGGGTAAGGCCAGGTCAGAGGTATGAGGTCAGATTGCAGAGGTACGAAGCAAACCTCCAACCGGCCCGCAAGCCAGCTTTACCTCTTCAATCCGACCTCAAACCTCCGACCTCTTGATTCAGTCGGCGGCCGCCCCGGTGGTGGAATCGCCGTCTTTGCTGCTGTTGTTTTTCTCCGCCTGCCGCAGACGCAGAGCGCGGTTCGAGGGCAAGCCGGCATCGCGGATCTTGTACAGCAGGGCGCGATAGCTGATGCCCAGCGTGCGGGCTGACTGCTTGCGGTTCCAGTGGTGCTGTTGCAGCACTTTCAGGATGACCTTGCGCTCCAGTTCGCGCACGCACTGGCGGGTAAGCTTCTTCAGGGAAATGGGCCCGTCGAGCGAGATCTCGGAATTGAAAAAGTCCGGCTCGCGCGCCACCAGGTCGTTGGTGATGACTTCTTCATGGCCCAGGATCACGTAGCGCTTGATCAGGTTTTCCAGTTCGCGGATGTTTCCCGGCCAGTGATATTTCTGCAGCACCGCCAGCACTTCGTTCGACAAAGGCCGCGCCCGGCAGTTGAACTTGCGGTTGTAGTATTCGAGGAAATAAGCGCACAAATCTTCAATGTCGCCACGGCGTTCGCGCAGCCCCGGCATGCGCAGATTCACCACGTTGATGCGATAGTAAAGATCCTGGCGGAAAGTTCCCGCTTCGATCTCCGCTTCCAGATTGGCGGTTGGTGGCGCATACCACCCGCACCTCGACTTTCTTGTCTTCCTGGGCGCCGATGCGGCAGAACTGTCCATCCTGCAAAAGTTGCAAAAGCTTCGATTGCAAGGAGGGGTCAAGCTCGGAAATTTCGTCGAGAAACAAGGTGCCGCGGTGGGCCATTTCGACTCGTCCGGGCTTCGACCCGACCGCGCCCGTAAAGGCTCCTCGTTCGTAGCCGAACAGTTCGCTCTCCAGAAGGGTCCCAGGAATCGCCGGGCAATTCACCTTTACATAGGGGCCGGTTTTCCACGGAGACAGCCCATGGATGAGGCGGGCAATGATGTCTTTCCCGGTGCCGCTCTCGCCGGTGATCAGGACCGGAACATTGGCGGCGGCCACTTTGCCCAGCCGCGAACGCACCGCCTGCATGACCTCAGAGTGGCCAAAAATGATGTGGTCAGGGGGGACCTCGCCCAGCGACTGCGCCAGATAACTTACCGAGAGTGTCGTCATAAGACTGAATACCCCTTTTGCGGTGAGTGTTCACCCGCATGCACTAAAAGTGCATCCCAAGCACCAAACCGGGGAAGAGAGCGGAGCGACTGGGAAAATTTCCGTTAACCGCTCAACTTATGAATGGCTTGGAGTGATAATACGCCGGAAAAGAAAGCATAGGGCATGGCACGAAAGTGCCATTAGGAAGCGGGCTTAAGAAGGGAAAAACATTTCACACCGCAGAACCAGCTTTCCTCAAATGCCTGCCGGAGACGGTCGCCGCGTCGGTGCTCAGAGGGCGGGCGAACTTCAGCCCTAGAAGATGGTAGTCATCGAGGTGCGTAACCCAGACCGCCTTCGCTTGCATGATCCGCGAAGAGGTCTTCAAACCGTTGGCGGGTCCGATGGGAGCGCTCGGAATCTCCAGTGAAACCAGTGCCGACTTGGGCAAAGAACGGCGAACTGCTACCAAAGCGCCACCGGGAGAGATGTTAATCGCGGTGGCAAACTCCAGGGAATCCTTGCCGTTTCCTTCGCAAGTACGGATAAAAACCGGAATGGCGAGCTGCAACCGCGCCCACTTGCGTTGTTCCTTCTTTAATAAGCTACGAGGCACGTGTCTGATCCACCATAAAGAAGTCTTAAAACCCCAAAAGACCGCACCTTAGGGGCCAAACCGGGAGAGGGGTCGGGCCTGCCGGGAATCGCTCCAAACCTCGCAACCAACAGGGAGATTACCGAAGTAACTTCACGGCCCCGAAATCTGATGATGACTACCGGTCAGGCCAAAAAAGTGCAACATTTTTCGCTTCGGTGACTTTTGGGACTGTTTCCAATTGACAGTCTATTGCACCTGACATAGGATCAACCTATCCCCACGTTCTGACGGTAGTAGATTTCCCTCCCCAATCGTTGGCGTTAATTTGGTTCTCCATGGCCTCAATGCCCGATAAAAGCCCAGCCACTGCCCCGACCGGCGCGAGTCCGAAAGACGGTTTGCCGCCAAGCGTCACGGCGCGAGTTTCCGCGCCCAGTTCTGCCGCCGATGTGGCACGCGAACTCGAACAATTGCGCGACCGTTTCCGCAAGACCACGAACGCTCTGGCCTCTGCCGCCCACGACCTCAAGACGCCGCTGGCGATCCTCAACGGCTACATTGAACTGCTGCAGAGCCAGAAGCTCGGACCGCTCAACGACCGGCAGCGCGAAGTCATGGGCGACATGTTTTCCAGCGGACAGCGCTTGCAGCAATTCATTCAGGACTTCCTGACCTTCACCGTGCTCGAAACCGGCGAACTGCGCATGCAGTACGTGGAAGACGACATGAACGCGTGTCTCTCCGAGGTTTGCCGGCTGTGGTCGGGCCGGTTCCAGGAGCGGGGTCTCGCCCTGTATTTCCTGGCGAATGACAAACTGGCGCCATTCCCCTTCGATGGGCCCAAGATCCAGCGCGTGATTTCCAATCTTCTGGAGAACGCCTCCAAGTACACGCCACAGGGCGGCACCGTCTGGCTGCACGCCGAGCCTCACATGTGGGAGCGCCGCGGCGTGAGCAAGTCGGCAGTCAATGGAGACCGCCGCCGCCAATCGGTGAACGTGCCGAACGCCGTCAAAGTGAGCGTTGCCGATACCGGCCCGGGAATCCGGCCGGAGTTTCACCTGGAAATTTTCGACGATTTCTTCCGCTTGCCGGGCAGCGAATCGGCCGAGGGCATGGGACTCGGACTGGCGATTGCCCGCCGTCTGCTGCAAGGCATGGGGGGCAAGATCTGGGTCGAAAGCGAACCGGGCGCGGGTTGCAAATTTTCCTTTCTCATCCCCATGAAACCAATTCTGAGCAGTCCGGCGCGAGGAACGAAATGAGTGAAGCCGCCAACATCCTGCTGGTGGATGACGAACCGGGAATGCTGCGCTATATCCGAACCCTGCTGGAAGTGGATGAGCACAAAGTCCAAACCGCCAGCACCGGCGAAGAAGCGGTCGAGCGGGTGCAGAAAGGACTGCAGCCCGACCTGGTGTTGCTCGATCTGCTGATGCCCGGCATCGACGGCTTGCAGACTCTCGAACAACTCCGCCATCTGCGGCCGGGATTGAAAGTGGTCATGCTCTCCTGCGTGAACGACACGCGCAAAGTGGTGCAGGCCATGCGCCTCGGCGCCATCGATTATCTGACCAAGCCGTTCCAAAAAGCCGAACTCGACGCGGTCATTGGGCAGTGCGTCGGCTCGGCCAAGAGTGAGAGCTACGCCGGCGACATCGAAGAACTTTGCGACGACGTGTTCTTCGTCGCTGCCAGCCCGGCGATGAAAAAAATTCGCTCGCAGGCCGCACTCGTCGCCAACGTCGAGATCCCGGTCCTTCTGCTCGGGGAAAGCGGTACGGGCAAAGAAGTGCTGGCCCGCCTGATCCACAAACTTTCTCCGCGCGCCCACCGCACTTTCCTCAAAGTGAACTGTGCGGCGGTGCCCGCCGACTTGCTCGAAAGCGAGCTGTTCGGGTACGAAGCGGGAGCCTTCACCGGCGCCACTCACGCCAAGCCGGGCAAGTTCGAGCTGTGCAACAAAGGCACCATCCTGCTCGACGAAATCGGCGAAATGCCGCCGCTCTTGCAGGCCAAGCTGTTGCACGTGCTCCAGGACCAGACGTTTTCCCGCCTCGGCAGCCGCACCCTGGTTAAAGTGGACGTCCGCATCCTGGCCGCCACCAACATCAATATTCCCGAAGCGCTCGCCACCAAGCGTCTGCGCGAAGATCTCTATTACCGCCTGAACGCTTTCACCATGACGCTGCCTCCGCTGCGCGATCGCAAGGAGGAAATTCCGATCCTTTTGAAGCATTTCATGTCGCGCATGTCGGAGTCGTATGCGCGTCCTCCGTTGCCACTTTCGGGCGCGTTGATGGAGGCATGCCTGCGCCATTCCTGGCCGGGCAACCTGCGCGAACTGAGCAACTTCATCAAACGCTACCTGGTTTTGGGAGACGAAACGCTGGCCGCGTCGGAGTTGCAGCCCCGGCCCGATGGCGGTGGAGGACTGCAAAGCGATGCCGGCAGAAGCGCAGGTGCTGACTCCGCCGGCGGATTGAAGTCGCTGTCACGCAACGCGAAAGATGGTGCTGAGGCGGAAGCCATCGCCCGCGCCCTGGAAGAGACGAACTGGAATCGCAAACAAGCGGCGGCGCTGCTGAAAATCAGCTACAAAGCTCTGCTCTATAAAATCCGCCAGTACGGCATCGCGCAAAGCCGCAGCACGCACCGGTTATCCGCCGGGCGCGTAAAATCAGTTGCCAGTACCCAGTTGCCAGTTACTCGCGATGCGGTGTCTACGCAGAGCTGCTCATCACCCTGCGTCGTTTCGCCATTTGATTGTAGGCAGTGATAACTGGGCGCTGGCAACTGAGTACTGGCAACTGGCAACTGCTTTTGGTGCGGATGAGAGGACTTGAACCTCCACGACCTTGCGGCCACTAGGTCCTGAACCTAGCGCGTCTGCCAGTTCCGCCACATCCGCATAAACAGAAAAAAACGGCAGGGCCCTGTTCAAGGGCGACTACACTACTATCTACTGGCTGGCGTCTGGCTGTCAAACGAGCGCAACGGCATAATGTTCGCCGCGCTACATCATTTACAAGGCGCCAGGCCGCCCAAGACCATGAGCAATGCCGCCGATAAAATACCCGCAGAACTCGCCAAGGAACTCCGCACCTTGGCGCACGATCTCAGCAACGCGCTTGAAACCATCGTGCAAGCGACGTACCTGATTTCGCAGGCCGGCCGCCCGAGAGCTCACGGCGCTGGGTCGAACTGATCGATCAAGCCTCGCAGGAAGCGGTAAAGATCAATCTAAAGCTGCGCCAGATCTTGCGTTCGCAGAGTTAGTAAGTTCTTCCAACTGTAGAGACGGGGCTTGCCCCGTTTCCCGTGGTAAGCCAGAGAACTGGAAGCGCGAGCAGAGACGCGGCAAGCCGCGTCTCTACGGAGAAATCAAACGCATCTAGCCCAGCTTCGCATCCATCGTAATCTTCGCGTTCAGCACCTTTGATACCGGGCAGCCCGCCTTAGCATTTTGCGCTGCCGTGCCGAAGGCTTCCGCGCTCGCGCCCGGAACCTTTGCGACCACATCGAGGTGCACGGCCGTGATGGCCCAGCCGCCATCGATGTTCTCCATGGTGAGCGCGGCGGCAGTGCTGATGCTCTCCGGAGTCAGTTTCGCGGCTCCCAGTTGCGCCGACAGCGCCATCGAAAAACACGCCGCATGCGCCGCCGCAATCAATTCTTCCGGATTCGTTCCCGGAGTGCTTTCAAACCGCGTCGTAAACGAATAGGGCGTATTTGCAAGCACGCCGCTGGCGGACGACACCGTCCCCTTCCCGTCTTTAAGGCCACCCTTCCACACTGCACTCGCTTTGCGTTGCATTCGAATCTCCTGATGTGAGATTAAAACGAAGTCCAACCTATTGTAGAAGGTCGAAGAGGAAAGCGCGCGGGCTGTCCGGTGTTGCAGCACAGATTTAACCGCGCGAGAAAATGAACGATCGGGAGCGCATAAAGCGAGGGTTTATAATCTACTAAATCCCTATAGACAAACTGTGCTAAAAGATTTATTGTGAAGTGGCCGGGCGCGGTACCCAAGTGGTAAGGGAGAGGTCTGCAAAACCTTTATACGCCGGTTCGATTCCGGCCCGCGCCTCCAGCCTTTTCTTGCAATTGCCTGCCACGGTTGCAGTTAGCCCCGATTTGAGGTTTCGTGCTGGTCCTCTAAAAGCCTGACTGCTGGCGATAGAAGGGCGATTGGGGGCATGGGTACAACTGGGTTTGCAGCCAAGATTCGTAAGCGATACCAGACCAATGAGTTAATTCGAAGAGCTTCCCGGCTTTTTAATGGTTGACCGGTGAAGTCTACTGGTCATGAAAGTTCGATCAACTTCGCGTTATGTAAGACACCTCACCTGTGAGTCTTGTCGCCAGCACTGAACTCAACCCAGGGACCTGCCTTCATGTCGTGCAGCAGCGACTTCTGCCAGGAGTATTCGGGATGCAGTTCGAGGAACTTGCCGGCAATGAAGTCCTCCCCGCAGGGATGACCTGCCCGCGCCACAAAGCTCATGCTGGCGGTCATTTCGCTGTCGGTGACTTTGCCCTGGACAGCGCCACCTGGGTTGAAAGGCTCCCACTCCCATTCTTTAATGCCACGTGGCGAGGCGTCCGCATGACCGCAGAGCGTGCGCTCGTTGGGCTGGGTCTTGTGATCAAAGCTATCAACGTGGTCGGCCATAAACTGCTGTGCGAGTTCCACGTCGATTTTGCCTTTGTTTTGCTGAATCAGTTCTTCCCAACGGATGCGGCGGGCGTTCATCGAGGATGAAGCATTGTTTGGATCGAACCCGCTCGCCTCCTCTCGAATAAGCTTCGGATCGCGAGGAAAGTTGGAACTGACGAAGTAGCCGTCGTGGCTGCGCCAGAGCAGAGTGTTCTTGAGGCCGAGTTCCAGATAAGCGATTTCGCCCGTCTTGCGGTCGCCGATGAGCCAGTCGTTGGCGTAGCCTCCATTGTTGCCGTCCTTCATGATGCGGACATAATCGTCAATGCTCTGCGCGTATTGCAACGCCTTTCGTGAACGCATGAATTCCGGTTTGCCTTTAGGATCCCACCCCTCGAATTGCGTGATCGTGGTTTCAGTGATCATGATTCCCGCGGAATTGATGCCGAAGTCGTCATCGGAAGTGATGACACCGGGAAGGCCGTCCATCAAGATGTGCTGGCCGCGTTGAGGAACGATGTCGAAGATCATCACCCAGCGCTCGCCCGCGAGGTAGCTGGTCCAGTTGTTGTGCGCAAGCACAATACCGTGATCTTTCGTGTATGTGCCGGTTGCTATAAAAGCGCTGCAGTTTCCGGGCGCCTTGAGCTTCAGGTTGCGCGCGGCGTGCTGCCGTTTGTCCAACCACGGTAGATAGTAATCGGGGACTTCCTCCCATGCGTTCAAGGCAACGATGTCGTATACGTCCAATGCAAGGCCGTGGGCGCGAGCGCCCTCGGCAATCGCTTGGAGTTCCTGTTGGTATTCTGGATCAATATGTTTCCAGAGTTGGTCGCGAGCGACATTGCGGAAGAAGGCCCATCCTTTTTGGGAATGATGGGTATCGAAAAGCTTGAGAGCGGCGAGCAGGTCAGCGATTTCTGGAGCGAGGAGATATCCGTGCTGATAGCCGATCTCGGCCGGCGAGCCTTCAAGATGAACATAGATCCATCCACCGCGTTGGAAGCGATAAGCCTTTGCCAAGGTAGCTGCGCGAGATGGATCGGCCAGACGTTCGGCGAGTGCGGGACACAACAACCCGAGCACAAAGGCCAGGCAGCAGATCGATTTGAGAGCGAGGCGATTCATAGTTCCCCTATCCGGCAGTATTGCCATAAGGTCAATTCACAAGGTGACAGCATCATCTTCTTAGGGTGAGTTGTCGGTTTTCTCAGGCATGCACTTCACCGCTTGGCGGTTGTGGCGTCATAGATCAGCTTGCCACCTACCCAAGTCTTCACGACTTTAACATTACGCAGCTTCGCTGGATCGATGTTAAGTACGTCGTCGCTTAACAGCACCATATCAGCCAGCTTGCCCGGAGTAATCGAGCCTTTCACGTTCTCCTGAAACTCAGCAAAGGCGGATCCCATCGTGTAGCCCTCGATGGCCTCTTTAATGGTCAGCTTTTGCTCGGGAAACCATCCACTAGGATTCTTGCCGTCCAGCGTGGCTCGAGTTGTCGCGGCATAGAGCGTCAACATGGGATCGAGTGGGGCGACATTCCAGTCCGTGCCTATCGCGAGGCGGACGCCGTGGTCGAGAAACGTGCGATAGGCGTGAGTCCGGCTCGCTCGATCATGGCCGATCCGGCCCTCAGCCCAGCGGCCATCGTCAATCGCGTGGTAGGGCTGCACGGAGGCAATGACATGAAGCTGAGCAAAGCGGTCGAAGTCGCTGGCGGCCAGGTGTTGCGCATGTTCGATCCGCCAACGGCGATCCGCGGGACCGTGGGCTTTTTCGATTTCGGAGTAAATGTCAAGGATCGCGGAAATGCCGGCATCGCCAATGGCATGCGTGCAAATCTGCAAGCCAGCCGTGTCGGCGCGCATCATGCGGTCCCGCATGAGCGAGATCGGATGCATTTCATCGGAGAGCAGTCCGCGATTGCCGGGCTGATCCGTAAAGGGCTCGAAAAAGTAGGCCGTGCGTGAGCCTAAAGAGCCGTCGGAGTAAGCTTTCACCGCGCCGATGCGCAGGTCCGGGCTGCCGAATGCGTGCCGGATGCCGATCTTAACCTGGTCGTCAACATCCGTAATCAGGGGAGCGGCGTAGATGCGCGTTGTCAGCTTGCCTTCACCAAGAAGCTCAGAGTAGATGGCTATATCCGCATACGGCGGGTTCATGTCTTGAGCACTGGTAACACCGAGTGAAGCGGCATGTTCGAGGGCGCGCTCAATGGCATGTCGTCGCTCGGCATGTGTGGGTTCTGGGATGACCTTGAAAACCAAGTCCTCCGCGGCATCTTTCAAGGCGCCCGTGGGATTGCCTTGAGCGTCGCGGACGATGACACCTCCGGGCGGATCAGGAGTTTGCGCAGTAATTCCAGCAAGCTTCAGTGCCAGCGAGTTGACCAGGATCATGTGACCGTCATAGCGAGCCAACGGCAACCGGGTTTTGGGGCGTGACGGAATCTATTAGTTCCTTCGTGGGCACCTGCGGAGGGCTCCACTTCGTTTCGTCCCAATCGCCGCCCAATAGCCACTCACCTTTGGCCATTCTTGCCACGCGCTCGCCGATGCGCCGAACAAACTCCTGCACACTGGCAGCGTCATTCAGTTGCACATTGTCAAGTTGCGAACCACCCGACATGAAATGCAGGTGGGCGTCGTTGAACCCCGGCAGGAGACGTTTGCCACCGGCATCAACGACGCGTGTCCCGGCGCCACGCCAGACGTCCAGTTCGCGATTGGATCCGACGGCGACAATGCGATCGCCGAGGACGGCAACCGCCTCAGCTTCGGGGCGCGAGGGGTCCACGGTCCAGATTTTGGCGTTCCGAATTATCAGGTCGGCGGCAACTCCGGACGACTGCCCCCAGACGGGTACTACGCAAACAAGAGCGACCAGAAACGACGATACACAATAACGCATCTTTCCTCCTGGGCTGTAAAAGTCCTGCCAAAAAATCTTAAAGCCATTCACGCCACGACAGCGAGGGCCGTTAACGTAACGAATACTCGATCTGGAAACAGACCGCAGACACCTCGAGCATCAGATGGTCCCGACCTGCCAACGGCTAGAAGCTGTAGCGCAATGCGAACTCCATCAAGCGTGGAGTTGTCAATGTGCTGGTGTACTTGCCAAATGCCGGTCCCCGATCAATCTGACCGTTATTCTGCGGCAACGGCCCAACGTCAAACCGTACTGAATTCGTGACGTTGAATACCTCCCAGCTGAACTTCAGGTTTTGTGATTCTTTGATTGGCCAGGTCTTACTCAAGCCACTATCGATTCCGAAATATCCCGGACCCCGGATCTCATTCCGCTGTCCTGATTCTCCCGGATATGAGTAGCGGAAGGAATTAATTGCCGTTTGTGGATCCTTAAAGATGTTGGGATCGCCGTCCTTGTCAATAAATGCCCCCGTTTGCGGCCTTGGCCCAAACAAGATGGCTGAAGATTCCAGATACCAGTTAGTGGGGTAGCAGCAGTAAGCGTAGATGGTGGTGGGAAATCCACTCGTCCAGCGCGCCAGTCCCGACCACTCCCAGCCGCCGATGGCGCCATTTACCCAGCCGTTTGTGGAAGCGGCGAATGTCTTTCCCCGGCCAAACGGCAACTGGTAAACCCAGTTGGTGTTTATCTGATGGGTGGTGTCGAAATCAGATACGGACCGCAATTGATTCGGCGACCACGCGTTGATTACCTGACTGAAGCCTTCAAAGGTCGCATTATGGGAGTTCAAGCGTTCTGCATTGGAACCAATATCCAGGGACTTCGAGAACGTGTAGTTGAAGTCCCATTGCAAGCCGCTACTCATTTTGCGGCGTAACATTACTTGCAGGGCGTTGTAGGAGCTGTTACCGATGCTTCTCCATGCCATTAGTGAAGAGAACTGAGGATGGAAAAATGCATTGTGGTGTAATCTGACCGTTGATCGTTGCGCATGACGGGAAACAGCCACCCGTTCCCACTGGCTGGAGCCACGCCCGGCACATCCGCCTGATAAAGGGCGTAAGTCTCGTTATGCAAGTTGCAGGCGTAGAGGTCATACATTGCCTGCGTTGCTGTGGGACTGCCGGTAAAGCTCCCAGTTCCCGGAGCACAGTTGAAGTACAGAGGTACACCGGTTGCTCCGGCGTAGATGTCTTCCCAAAATGGAATGGTCCCGCCCGGTCCGAAGTTTTGAATCGGAGTGCCCGCCTCTGTCGCTTTCGCGAAAAGAGTGGCGGCCGTAAAGTAATCCATCCCGGATTTCGGATCCCGAATATTGAGCGGCATCGCCAAATCTTCCTCTTGCAGCAGGTGACGCCCCAACCTGCCGACGTACGCCACCTCCAAGGCGAGGCTCTTGGGCAGCTCTCGGGTAACGGACAGGTCAAAGACATAGGAGTAAGGAGTTTTCAGCTTGTCATCCAAACCCCAATAAATAGCGCTGGCATTGGGAGGAGTTTGAGGAAAGCCTCCGTGTGGTGGGGGCTGGATCAATTGCGAAGGGAGACTATACAGATCGGTAAAACGCGGAGCATTGTCAACCGAGAATTGGCTCGGACTGTTCTCCAGAGAGGTTGACAATCCGAATGAGCCAGTTTGGTCAAAGGTGTTGGTGATAGCGTCGCCGAAATGATCATAGTAAATGCCGCCGCCACCGCGGATCGATGTTTTCCCCGGGCCGCCAAAGAGTCGCTGCAAGAAACCACCTTCGGCTTTCGGTGACCACGCGAAAGAGATCCGTGGTGCGATATTTTTGTAATCCCAATCCCAATAAGGTTTGCGGCCGTTCGCCTGGCCGGAGAGATCAAAAACGATCGTCGGATCGTAGGTCTCCCCCGCTAACATGGCGGCCCTCCGCTTGTTGAAAAAGTCGTTCATGCTGATCGTGGATGCTACCTGAGTACCTGTCGTCTCATAGGGTGGCTGTAACAAGGTGTAGCGTAGCCCGTACGTGAGAACGAGTTGCGGAGTCGCACGCCAGGAATCCTGGGCATAAATTTCAAACTCGTGGGCGCGAAAGTGTCTTTCGGGAGCGACTCCCATTCCCAAAACGTTTCCCTGCTTCGTGAGGTTGTAGTTCGAGTAGGACTGCAATAGCAAGCCGGTGACGGCAGCAACGGGATAGTCGTATCCGAACTGGAAGGTATCGGTATCAACGGCAGGAAAGCCAAGTTTGGTAAATGCGCCTGGATCCAGGCTCCCGCCCGAACCGGCGATTTTGCCGCTGGGCGCCGCCCACTGCGAGTTGGTAATAACTTGCGAAAACGACGTGCTATTCCAGGACCGGTTATTGGTGATGATGCGCAGGTCACCGCCGAACTGCAACGTGTGTTTCCCCTTTACCCAGGTAAAATCATCGGCGAGATTGTGCACCGGGATACTTACGTTTTGTGTGGGGGTAAATCCCTGGATGCTATCCATGAAGTCGAATTCTATGTAAGGTTTATTCTGTAACCCGGCGGTATCGGTGCCCTGCCGGATAAATCCGTATCGAAGATTGTTGATAAGTGTTGTACTGAAATTAGCGGTATATCCAGCGATGAGACCTTTGCTGTTGTTGAGGCCGGCCTGATCCGCCGGGAGGCCCGGAAATTGCTCTGGCTGCAATGACGTGTGGTCATTGACTAATCCGCCGCGAACGAATACCCGGTGATTCTGGGTCAGGTTGAAATCGAACTTGGCAATATAAGTGTCTAGTTTTCCGGGCATCGGAGCAGAAAATGTGTATCCCTGAAAATTCAGCCCGTCGCCGGCATTAGTGGCATTAGGGTGAGGATACTTTTGAAAGAGAGCAAGAACATTCGGGTTAGCGCCGGGTCCAAGCGGACACGTGCCCTGGCCTGTACAGTTCGGATCCATTTCAGCGAGATCCTGAGGGGTTAGCGTATAGACATCGGTTGCGGTGTAGTAGTAACCCACGATCCCATTTCGAAGGTTGTCGCTGGGAACAACACGTGTGACTTCCTGATTCTCGCGAGTCCTTTGTCCCTCGTAGGATAAAAAGAAGAAGACACGGTCTTTGCGGATCGGACCGCCGACCGCGGTTCCAAAGGTATTGCGGATCAATTTGCCAGGAAGATTCGGCAGCCCGTTCTTGAGCTCGGTATGTTTATTGAACCAATCATTCGCGACCCCGACCGTATTCCTGTTGTACTCGTACAGCGAACCATGCAGCTTATTGGTGCCACTTTTTGTTACGAGCACGACTTGCGCTCCCGACGAGCGCCCCGCATCGGCATTGGCATTGCTGGTAGTGACCCGGAACTCCTGGAGCGAATCCAGGGTCGAGCGAAGAGCTCCAGTGAACGCGTACCCTCGTGTCTGGTCGTTATTGTCGATCCCGTCCAGTACTACGTTCGTTTGGTCGCTGCGGGCGCCACTCACTGATCCGCCCCGGCTGTCGAGGTCTTGATCGACTCCCTTGCCGACATATGTGACACCGGGCTGAAGGCTCAGAATCTGAACCGGATCGCGGCCTTCGAACGGCAAGGCAGCTATTTGTGCCGTAGCGAAGGCATTGCCCAGGGTGGCATCCTGCGTATTCACTTGTACTCTTTCGGTGGTGACGTCCACCGTCGTTTTTTCGCCCTGCACGTTCAGAGTCACGTTGACGGTGGCTGGCAGATTGACCATGAGCCGCAGATTTTCCTCCCTTGTAGTCGCGAATCCGCTCTTGCTGACCGTCAACACGTATGCGCCGGGTGGAAGCTGCAACAACTGGTAAACCCCCTGATCGTCCGTTTTCGTCGATTTTGAGAACCCGGTGTTCACGTCTGAAATCGTGACGATGGCACCTGGCACGACTGCGGTTTGCGGATCAGTAACTGTTCCGCGCAAAGAGGTAGTCGAAGATTGGCTCCAACTTAAAACAGCGATCAAGAGGACAACACCTACTAATAAGACGATACGTTGCTGCGACCGATTCATATCCTCTCCTTCGTTTCTCGGGTGACAAGAGCTGGACAGAACTTGGCTTTAGGCTGCGCGCGGACGTGAAGTTCGCCATTGGCTTTCGGGCGGATAGCGGAGAGTGCCGGGAGGTGCTCCGCTCGACGCTGAACATCAGCGCCTCCTTTCACGGCAGAAAACCGCGCATAATACCGACGACCGGCGGCTTTGTCTGTGATTGCAATCACGCTTCTCAGTGAGCAGGCGCTATCGAACCTTCAACCTGCTGCGCGTGAAACAGGAAGTCAACCTGTTCATGTGGGTCGCGCAACGTGAGCAACAAGCCAAAGACTCGGTTCCAACGCCTCCAGCGCCATGCTTCACTTGCGGTCGCACGGGAGAAGTATTCTCGGAAGCAAAACCCGACTCGTCTGAAAAAGTTCGTGTTTATGTAAACGTGTCTGGCAGCGCCGATGAGATCATTAGCGCTGTCCGCTAGCGACTGCGAGCAATGAACGGCACTGAGGTGGTGTACAGCTCCGGGGAAGCAGACCTGACCGTAAGTCTCGTTGCAATCGAGACAAAAATGACGAGTGGCTATCATACGGGCAACGCGACCTCAGTCGTTGTTTTCCAACCGTGTGTGTGGAAGCTGGGCACCTACAAGAACGACTACGATAGCATCCAAGATCAGTTGGTTCAGGTTGGGTCACGATTACCAGTTTGTCAGTCTGACCGGACACGTCGAGATCGAGTCTGGAAGTGGCCGGATGGGGATTGCTGCCAACGCGGTTGGCGACGTACAGGTACGTGGTCTGATGGCAATTCAGCGCCCAAGAGTCTACGGAAAACGCTTGCGCCGGCGCCGCTGCAGCCCTACCACACCTTACACACCTTCTCCGCAGGCTTGGTCAGTGGCGCGCCCGGCTTGCACTGGAACGCCTGCTGAAACTCCGGCATGTTCACCACCACGCCGTTGATGCGGTACTGCGCCGGAGAGTGCGGGTCGGTCATGGCGCGCACGCGCAGGTCCTCCGGACGTTCGTTGGCACAGTCCCATTGCGCGAATCCGACGAAGAATCGCTGCGCGGGTGTGAGGCCGTCGACTGGCTGCAGATTCATGCCCTTGGTCTTATCTTTCCACGCCATGTAGCCGAGAAGCTCCCCGCCCAGGTCGGCGACATCTTCGCCGAGGGTGAGCGCGCCGTTGATGTGCACGTCATCGACCACCACATATTGACTGTACTGATCCTGCACGCACTTGGTGCGGGAGTCGAACTTCTTGCGATCCTCTTCTGTCCACCAGTCTTTCGGAGATTGCCCTTGGCATCGAACTGGCTGCCTTCGTCGTCGAAGGCGTGGGTTAGCTCGTGGCCCATAGTTCCACCGGTGTTGCCGTAGTTGGGCGCGTCATCCATTTTGGCGTCATAGAGCGGCGGCTGCAGAACACCGGCTGGGAAGTTGATGTCGTTCATCTGCGGATTGTAGTAAGCGTCCACTGTGGGAGGCGACATGTCCCACTCGCCGTGATCGACGGGCTTGCCAATCTTATTGATGTCGCGGCGGCTCTCGAACTGGTGCGCCCGTTCGACATTGCCCGCGAAGTCGTCTGGCGTAATCGTCACCGAGCTGTAATCGCGCCACTTGTCGGGATAGCCGATCTTGTTGCGGATGCCCGCCAGTTTGGTAAGCGCCTGCTGCCTGGTTTCCGGGCTCATCCAGTCGAGCGCGCGAATGCGTTGGCCCATGGCGTTTTCGATGCGTTGCACCATGTCCAGCGTGTTCTGCTTGAGTTCCGGGGAGAAGACCTTGGCCACGTACACCTGGCCCAGCGCCTCGCCCAGACTATGGTCGGTGTACTGGACACAGCGTTTCCAGCGCGGCTGCATCTCCTTGGCCCCGCGCAGATACTTGCGATAGAACTCGAAGTTCTCCTCCACGAATTTCGACGAAAGATACGGCGCGGAAGTGTCCACCACGTGGAAGCGGAAGTAAGTTTTCCAATTCTCCAGCGGCTCTGAGGAGAGCATCGCGTTCACTTGCTTGATGAACTCCGGCGCGGTCACGTTGAGGACCCCAAACTGCGGGTACTGCAGCTCGCGGTAGTAGGCGGGCCAGTCGAAACTTGGGGCAAGCTGCGCGAGGTCCGCGATTTTCATTTTGTGCACCAGCTTGTGAGGATCGCGCCGCTCCACGCGGGTTTGCGAAGCCTTGGCCAGCGCGGTTTCCATGCGCATTACGGTCTCGGCATTTTTCTTGGCGGCGTCCGGGTTGTCGCCGGTCAGCTCGAAAACTTTCTGCACGTGCTGCAGATAACGCTCGCGCGTCTCTTTCGATTTGGCATCGTCCTTGGTGTAGTAATCGCGGTCGGGCATGCCCAGGCCGCCCTGATCGACGTTGGCGATGACCTGCTCGGAGTTGTCCGGGTCTTGCACCGAGCCGGCGTCAAAAAGTATGGAGCTGGTATAGGAATATTGCCGGTAGGTGAACTGCAGGTGCGCCGCCAGCGGCGTCAGGTCTTTCACCGATCGGACCTGCGCAATGGCGTCGAGCTCCGGCTGAATTGGCGACAGGCCGCGCTTTTCGGCCGTGGCTTCGTCCATGCAGGCGCCGTAGAAGTCGCCGGTTTTCTGCGTGACCGCCGAGCGCTGCGGATTCGGCTGAGCCGCCTGCTCCAACATGCCGCGCAAAAAATTCAGGTTGTCCTCGTGCAGCTTGCCGTAGACCGACCAGGAAGTCTGGTCGGGAGGGATGGGGTTCTTCTTCTGCCATCCACCGCAGGAGTAGTGGTAGAGGTCGACGCAGGGATCGACGGACTTGTCCATGGAAGTCAGGTCGAGGCTGGGCGAGTAGGGAAGAACCGCCTGGCCCGGCGGCGAGTTCTGAGCGCTCGCAGCACAACCGAACCAGAATGACAACACCACAATGCAGCAGCAGACAGTTTTGTTCATATCAACCTTGGACTGCTCAAGTCGGAAAAGGTGAGAGCAGTCAATGGTAAAGGAATCTAAAACCCTGCGGCTTGAAAATATAGGAAAATCAAAATCTCGTGTTCGGCGCGAGGAATTGTGGCGGTTCGAGTGCGTGTCGCCGGGTGGACACTGGCAGTTAACTCCCAACCCCCTACAACTTTCGGATCCCCCGCGAGGAAAATTGAAGGAGAAGGTTCGGACCCGGAATCCAGAGGCTAACCCGTTGAATGACTCTCTCCCTGAGTGAATCTAGGGCAGACAAAAGCCGGTTCTCTCTCGAACTTTCCACTGAATTCAAAGAGGTTCTGAGCCCTAGCAAACGGTCTGCAAAACCTTTATACGCCGGTTCGATTCCGGCCCGCGCCTCCAGCCTGCTAGGATATTCGCCATGAGTGTCCACCGCATCGCCGCGTCGATTCTGGACGCCGAAGAGCGCTTTGAAGGCTTCGAAAACCTGATGCCGTTCAAGGTGCAGAACATTCTTCTCGTCTCCAGTCTCTACGATTCTTTCATTCTCCGCGAGGATGGCCGCCTCAACGAGTTGCTCATCGACGAATCGCTCGAGCTCAACCTCTGGCGCATCCCGGGGATTACGCACGTCTCCAGTTGCGCGGAAGCGGTTGAGCTGGCCCGCTCGCAGCCGCAATTCAACCTGATCGTTACCAATCTTACGGTGGGCGACATGAACGCGGCGCAGTTGGCGCGCGAGGTGAAGCAGGCCGGACTGGATGTTCCCGTGGTGGTGCTGGCCTATGACTATCGCGAGATTAAGAATTTCGTCGCCCGCAATCCGGTCACCGACATCGACCGAATCTTCCTGTGGCAGGGCAATGCCCGCATTCTGATCGCAATCGTCAAGTACATTGAGGATAAGCGCAACGTGCTGCACGACACGCAGGCCATCGGCGTGCCAGTGCTGCTGGTGGTGGAAGACAACATCCGCTATTACTCTTCGTTCCTGCCCGTGATCTATACCGAGCTGATCAAGCAATCGCGGCGCGTGATCCAGGAGGGCATCAACGTGGCGCACAAACTGATGCGCATGCAGGCGCGGCCCAGAATCCTGCTGAGTTCGAACTTCGAAGACGCAGCCGGGCTGGTGCAGGAGTACCGCAATTATCTGATCGGGCTGGTCTCGGACGTGGAGTTTCCCTGGGAGGGCAAACTGAGTCCGGAGGCGGGCTTTGAACTGGCGCGCATGGTGAAGAGCCTGGTGCCGGACGTGCCCGTCGTCTTGCAAACCAGCCGCACCGAGTTCCGGCCGCGGGCGCAGGCCGCGGGCTATTCGTTTTTGCGCAAACGTTCGCCCACGCTGCTGCAAGACTTGCGCCGGATCTTGACCGAGCAGTTCGGGTTCGGCGACTTCGTATTTCGTCTGCCGGATGCAAGCGAAGTCGGACGCGCGAAAGATCTGAACGAACTGGAAGAGCAATTGCAATTGGTTCCGGCGGAAAGCCTCGTCTTTCACTCGCAGAGCAACCACTTCTCCCATTGGCTGATGGCGCGCACCGAGTTTGCTTTGGCGGCCAAGCTGCGCCCGCGGAAAGTTTCCGATTTTGCCACTCCGGAACATCTGCGGCGCGATCTGATCGAGTCGATCCACGAGTATCGTCGCGAACAGAGCGAGGTGCTGATCGGCGACTTCCGGGCCGACACGTTCAAGCCTTCGGAATCGAGTTTTCTGCGGATCGGCTCCGGGTCGCTGGGCGGCAAGGCTCGCGGCCTCGCTTTTGTGCGCCACCTTTTGCGCAAGAGCCGTATCACGCGCCGTTTTCCCGGGGTTCGCATCTCGGTGCCCCCAGCCGTTGTCCTGGCGACGGATGTGTTCGATCAATTCCTAGCCGAGAACAACCTGCTGGACTTTGCCTTGCATTGCGAAGATGACGATGAAATTCAGCGGAAGTTTCTGGCAGCGCCGCTATCCGCCTCTCTCAACGACGATATTAAATCGTTTTTGGCTGAGGTAAAGCATCCGTTGGCGGTGCGCTCGTCGAGCCTGCTGGAGGATTCGCAATACCAGCCTTTCACCGGCGTGTATGAAACCTTCATGCTGGGCAACCAGCAGGCAAACCCGGAGGAGCGGCTGACGGCGCTCAGCGATTCCATCCGGCGCGTCTACGCCTCCACCTTCAGCCGCCATGCCAAGGCCTACGTGCGGGCTACGCCCTACCGTCTGGAGGAGGAAAAGATGGCGGTGATTCTCCAGCAGGTTGTGGGCACGCCGCACGGGGAGCGGTTTTATCCGGACTTTTCCGGGGTCGTGCGCTCGCACAATTTTTATCCCGTGCCGCCCATGACCTTCGAGGATGGCATCGCGGCCGTCGCTCTGGGTTTGGGCCGGGCGGTGGTGGATGGAGGGAAGTGCCTGACGTTCTGCCCGCGCTATCCCCGCAACCTGGTGCAGTTTTCCTCGGTCGAAGACATATTGGCCAACTCGCAGACGGAATTCTGGGCCTTGGAGTTGGATGGCGCTCCGGAAGGCCGTCCGGGGCATTGGCACGAGAGGCGGTTCAATCTGGACGCCGCCGAGAGCGACGGCACACTGCGGGCGCTGGCCTCGACTTACTCGAAGGACAACCACGCCATCTACGATGGAGTGAGCCGGCCGGGAGCGCGCATCGTGACCTTTGCCCCCATGCTCAAGCACGGCACCTTCCCGCTGGCGGAGATTCTCGACGTCCTGGTTCGGGCCGGTGAAGATGCGCTGGGCAATCCGGTGGAGATCGAATTTGCCGTGCGCCTGCCCCAGGAGGCTGGCCCAGTAGCTGGACCGGTGGCGGAGTTTGGTTTCCTGCAGATTCGGCCCTTGACGCTGGCGAGCGACGGTGAGGAGTTAGCCCTCGACGATGTGCAACCGGAGCGCTTGATCTGCCAGAGCAGCAAAGTTCTGGGCAACGGCCGCATCGAAAACCTTTACGATGCCGTCGTGGTCGATTCGCAACGCTTCGAGCGCAGCCGCAGCCAGGAAGTGGCCGAGGCGGTCGCTCAGTTCAATCACCGGCTCAATGGCGAGAACCGGCCCTATCTGCTGATCGGGGTGGGGCGCTGGGGATCGACCGAACCCTGGCTGGGCATTCCAGTCGAATGGGATGAAATCTCCGGCGCGCGGGTGATTGTGGAGGCCGGGTTCCGCGATTTTCGCGTCACCCCATCGCAGGGCAGCCATTTCTTCCAGAATCTCACTGCCTTTCAGATCGGTTATTTCACGGTGAATCCGGACGCCGGCGAAGGCTCCGTCGACTGGCAGTGGTTGACGGAACAAGCGGCGGTGGAAGAGGAAGGCTGTGTCCGCCACTTGCAGTTTGCGGAACCGATGCGCGTGGTGATGAACAGCCGCACCAGTCAAGGCGTAATCTTCAAGCCCGAAGCGCATCAGAGCTAAGTGTTGCGGCCTGGTAAGTCAAACAGGTATCCATCTAGCTCCATGTTATTCGGAAGTCAGCAGGCGGCCAGAAAGGAAATCTCTCTTCAAAACCTTATTTTGTGCTCAGCCCTGAATTCTTTGTAGTCAACCCACGACATATTGGCGTACCATAAGTCCTTTTGCCCCCGCACCTTGGCCGTAATCCTCTCTCTAACCGGCAACAGGATAGGCGACATTAGTCCCGGTAACTTGATCCAATCATAGTAGATGGCAGTCTGAACTACGAGGGCCAGACAGTCGCCAGGCGGGCGCCGTTCGGTGAATACCGACAATACATGGAAGTCCTTGTCTGTCAGAATCTGCTCAAAGCAGTCAACCGGACCCTTCCAAGCTGGATGCCCACCGCCGAAAAGCGGAGTTCCTTGTGAATACTCTTCCCAATAGCAGCGGCCGTCTTTGGCGGCGGACCTAAGAGTGAACAGATAACGGTCGTCCACAGAACCTTCGAATACCCAAGGAGCGTCATCCTCCGCTATTTCGCCCAGTGTGTCCACCCAGTCGGATTGCGCCCAGACACCGTGCTTCTGTGTAGGAAACGAGTCCATGAGCTTGCCAAGCTTGCCATTCTTTCGTATCCCACGGAAGCTCTGCTGACCGTCGATGATAGACAGCTCATGACACAGCGGCTTCTGGGTCCCTTGCACCAGGCACTGTCTGGTGACAAAGTTGACCAGTAGTTTGGAAGCAGCCTCCGATGTGGCGCGCAACTTGCCTAGCGAGTTCGGCACGTCGCTCGGAACGGCTGATAGTTCCGGAATTACCGGCGAAGTATCTTCGGGCCTGTCACTTTCCTGGTACACTACCGGCGTCATCTGTACCGGCTTGGGCTCTTTTTCTGGTATGTCATTGAAGATGGCGGGGCCAAGAACTGGGTCCACCTTCACCAGCGCTCTCGCAATAGTTCTAACCGGAAGGGCGACGGAGGCTATTAAGCTGCCGCTCCTGAATCTGAGCGAGCCGGTAAGTACGACCATTCCCAGCAGGTTTCCCCGATCATCAAGAACAGCACTGCCGCTGGTTCCGGGATCCATAGCAATGTCCAGAACCAAGTCCTCGTTGAGCTGGGCTTGTCCAATGACTAAGAGCACATTGGCGCCGATTATACGAGCCTCTCTTGTCACAAACTCATGGCCATAGTAGCCAGCGACTTCCACCTGTTGACCAGCGTAGAACTTGTATGAGTACGGGATGCCCGACTTGCAAGGTACTGATTTCTTTGTATAGACGAAAGAAACGTCATTCTCTATGTTGTAAGATAAAGTTATATGGGATTTCTCTACAAGTATGCCCGATTTGTTCGTGTCGTGTTGACTGGCGAGAGATAATACCTTATCGGTATGTCCGCTGCCAACTCTCAAGTTTGGCCTGCCTGCCAACATTTGGACGTGGTAAGCGGTGGCAACGACGGAGCAGCGCTGGTCGATACAAATGCCACTGCCTCGTACATCTCGACCTTGTATCGCCGAAAACGCAAAGTGAATGGTGGAGTGATGAACGTCAACAAGATGGCTCCGCACGTCGGCAGCAGGGCACAAACTAGTCAGCAAAAGCGCCATTGATAATGTTCTGAATAGACTTGTCAAGTTGCCTGCTCCGGTTCACTTTGTGGCGGTTGAAGGTAACAGTCTTCCGAGTGATACTGTGCTGCCAAGGTTCACTGGTTATCAGGCTAAGGCAGCCAGTCAGCCTATTCTTACTTGCAAGGTTATAGACCAACGTGATGTTTGTATGCACAGCAGGGCCAAGCCTGCCGCTTTGGTCTCCGCACAAGCGCACCTGCAAAAGGGCGGGTTCTTTTAGCAAGGCGTCGGTGCTGAACTCAAGAATGTGAATGACGGTTAGAGGCATGCCGTTTTCGTATCTCGCGGAAATATCGGCGACGGAGCCAATAAGAACTCGTTCCGTCTTAACTTGCGTGAAGTTGTGTAACTCGGGCTTGGAGGCAGCCGTCTCAGCGGAGGAGCTAAGGGACATGGCTAACGCGAGAATGAGAAACCGAGGCGAACGCATTGTATTGCTCGTCAGCGTCAGATGGTTAGTGACCGAGTTAATGGATATATCGGCGGGTTTACAGAAGAGCTTGAGTGGGTGAACTAGAAACTGTGAACACTGTTTTCTCTCAATTCTTGGGAAGGCCGGCGGCCACGCCCGCTCTATCTGCTTCGCGGTTAACGATGGCCTGAAACTTTCGCAGCACGTCTTCGGGAAGAGATGGCTTCCGATACTTGCTCACCAGTTCGTCGACCCGGGTACGGGCTCGCGTGAAGACGTCGGCGGGTGGCTCGGAGCCGCGCGCGCTGCGATCTCCTCCACGATCTATGACCGGGGAGGGGAGATACTGCTCCTGCCGAAAAAGCGCGCGCGTTTCCTTCAGCTTGAGGAATTCTCCGGAGAGCCCGGTTTGCGCGAACATGGCGGTGGCCAGGGTTTCACCGCGAGCCTCAATGCCTCGCGTCAGCCGCTGCGCCGAGGCAATCGACTCGGCATCAATGACCAGCTTTTCGACGCTGAAACAAGCGAGAGATTCGAGCATGCCCGCTCCCGAGATCATGTTGATGCCCGCGAGCGCTCCCAGCATCGCGGAGCGGGCACTTTCCGCGCCGGCCTGGGCATCCACAAACTTCGAATCGGTCGCGACCAGGTAGCCGTGGGTCGGCAGGCCCAGATGCTTGCCGACTTCGGCGCACGCCAGGTTCAGCATGGCCGTTTCCACTGCGCCCATGGGCGCGCCTCCGGTACGCATGTCGAAGATGGCGGGAGCGCCACCCCAGACTATGGGCGAGCCCGGCCCAGCAAGTTGATGCAGGGTGATGCCAGCCAGCGTTTCCGCGGCATGCTGCGTAACGGAACCTGCGAGGGTCACGGGAGCGGTGCCGCCGGCCAGCGGCATGGAGACGATTTGCGCGGGCACACCGGCGCGGGCCAGGTCGAGCAGGTTGTGCGATCCGAACTCCGACCAGTTCAATGGCGGCGAGGGACACACATCAAAGACTGCCCGCGGTTGTTGGCGCAATTTGTCGGGACTGCCGCTGTCGGCGGCGAGCAGGTCGATCATTCCCTGCAGTCCGGCCGCGGAGAACGATCCGGTCACCACGGGCTTGTCGGAATGCTGCAGCACGATGAACAGCCGATAGAGATCGCCAATCGCAGTCGGCGCATCGCTGCACACGACGGCGGTGGATTGCGCGGCGAACTGCGGCAGCGTCTCAGTGACTTGTACGATGCGCACCAGGTCGCGGGTCTCGGACTGCCGCGCTTCCAGCGTCTCCGGATCGAGCATCTGCACGCAGCAGGAGCCGGGGTCGAAATGCACGTCGTCGCCGCCGTAATGAACCGCTTTCTCTCCCTGACGGTTGTACAGGCAGAAGTCGCGCGGGGTCGATGCCAGGCAGCGCCGCACCAGCGACTCAGGGATACGCGCCACTCCGTCGTTGTCCGCAACTCCGACCTCAACTCCCGCCGAACGCAAGAGCTCGACCACCGCCGAGCCCACGCGGACTCCAGGGTTCATCAGCAGTGCGAATGCTTCGCGCAGAATGCGGCCGATTAGTTCAGGACTGAGGAGTTGAACTCTGGGTCTCATACCGAAGCCGTTCCTTTGCCCATCAGATTCTTTGCCAGTTCGAGGGCATCGATGGCATTGCGAGAGAAGCCGTCGGCGCGGATTTCAGCCGCCCACTTCGAGGTGACCGCGGCGCCGCCAATGATCGCTTTTACCCGTGGCCGCAAACCACTCCGATCGAGCGCTTCGATCACGGCTTTCTGGCCGGCCATGGTCGTCGTCAGCAAAGCCGAGACGCCGACAATGTCGGCATCGACTTCTTTCGCTTTGGCGACGAATTGCTCGGGAGTCACGCTGGTGCCCAGATCGAAGATCTGGAATCCGCTGGCAGAAAGGATGGTGGCGACCAGGTTCTTGCCAATATCGTGAATATCGCCTCGGGCGGTGCCGAGGACGACTTTGCCCAGAGCCTCACGCCGCGAGCCGCGCTTCAGCATCTCCGGTTCAAGGATTTTGATGGCCGCCTTCATGGCTTCGGCCGACGCCAGCAGATCGGGCAGGAACATTTCCCCGCATCCGTATTGATCGCCGGCGAACGCGATCCCCACAGCGAATCCCCGGTTCACCGCTTCGAGCGGATCGATGCCGTTGGCCAGCGCCTGCTGCGCCAGTTCCGCGGCCTTCTCAGGCGCGCCGTCGACGATGCTTTGGAGCATCGCTCCGAAGAGTTGATCCGACACAGAGCCTCCCGCCGAGATCGGCTTTTGGATCAGGCCGATCAAAGCCGCGATTGTACTTCGGCGGGGAGTCACAAAACTGTGATCCACCGCACATCCCGATACACGGTACCACGGCGCATGTGCGCGAAGCCGGTCGACCTGGCTGGGGCCCGCGTCCGCGCGCAATTGCCGGCAAAATGGAACAGCCGCGCAGCCGACACGCAGTGCAGTATCATCGGTCGGGAGGAGACTTGCAAATGAAAAGAAAATTCCTGATGGGCGCAGCGTTCGTTCTGCTGGCGATGCTGTCGCTCGCCGCGGCCTTTGACGGTAAGAAATCCGAAGACCAAAGCACATGGCAGCGCGATTTGCTTGCTTGGCGCGCCCAGCGGACGACCGCCCTCCAGGCTCCAGAAGGCTGGCTTTCTTTGATCGCCCTCGGATGGCTCAAAGAAGGGGACAACAGCTTTGGCTCGGCTGAAGACAGCCGCGTTCAGATTGCGGGAAAGGCGCCAGCGCACATCGCGGTCGTGCGCCTGGAGAAAGGCGCGCTGCGCCTGCTGCCGCCGGCCGGAGGGTTTCCCGAAGGGCCTTCTCGTCGATGGTCAGCCCGCGAAGGAGCAGGCTCTCGTTCCGGACGATGCCGACAAGCCTTCGAAGCTTACCATCGGGACGCTCACCATCATCGCGATCCATCGCGACGACCAGTTCGCGCTGCGCGTCAAGGACCTGCAAGCTCCCACTCGCGTGGGCTTCCACGGATTGCGCTGGTATGCGCCGAATGCCGCCTACCGCATACACGCGCGCTGGATCCCGTACAACCCTCCCAAAGTGCTCGATATTCCGACCGTCCTCGGGACCACGACCCATATGCCAGCCCCGGGCGTTGCCGAATTTACTTTGGATGGGCAAGTCCTTCGACTCGAGCCCGTGCTCGAAGATCCGAAATCAACCGATCTTTTCTTTATTCTTCGCGACGCCACCAGCAAAACTACGACCTATGGAGCGGGACGCTTTCTATCTACCGAACTTCCCGACCATGGCGTAAGCCAGCCCGGCGAAGTCTGGCTCGATTTCAATCGGCTGGTGAACCCGCCCTGTGCGTTTACCCCGTATGCGACGTGTCCGTTGCCTCCGCCGCAGAATCGCCTCAGCGTGCCCATACCGGCCGGCGAGCAGCGTTACCATGATTAGTTGATGGAGTCCAGCCGGGCGGGGACGCCCGGCTCTCCATCGATGATATTGATTAGGGAAATCGTGGATAATATCTGTTTCAGGAATACAACTTCGTTTATCTTGGTCTGGGAGTCCTGCATGAGATGGGTGCTGATTGTGCTTGCCGTCGCCGGCATCGCCGCTTCTGCGCTCGCGTTGCGCGAGCATTACCGCACCGATGCTTCGCCTTGCAGCATCAATGAGCGCTGGGACTGCGGCATCGTGAATCACAGTCCGTACGCCGTGTTCCACGGAGTTCCCGTGGCCGTGATTGGCATCGCCGGATACCTGCTGCTGGGCGTGCTCGCCTTCGGAAAAGCATACCCGTGGATGCTGCCGTTTGTGACGGGGGCCTTCGCATTTGCCATCCACCTGGCGGATATCGAATCCATGGTGCTGGGCGTCTGGTGCGTCTACTGCGTGATATCGTTGGGCGTGATTACTCTGATGACTCTGCTGGTGATCGGCAAAGTGATTGTGGATTCGATGCAGCGGCCGCGATAGGCCTCATTCCTTCGCGCCCAGCTTCCACGCGATCTGCCGCAGCATTCCCAACCAAACCTCGGCGTCATTGGCGTTCAACTCCAGGCGCCGAACCAGGCGGCGCAATTTTTCTTCCGCTGCCACCGCTCGTGGCTTCACGTATCCGCTGGTGTCGAGAACCTGAAACAGTTGCTGCGTCAACCGCTCAATTTCTCCTGATGCCGCTGGAATTCTTTCTTTTTTCTCGTGCGGTGTCTTTGCTGGCGCGGCCTTGCGCCCGCGCACCAGTTCGTAGAGGCAGATGGCTACCGCTTGCCCCAGATTCATCGAGCCGTGCTCTTCTCGCGTCGGAATCCGCATCAACCAATGGCAGTGGCTGAGTTCCCGATTCGACAGCCCGTATCGTTCCGAGCCAAACAACAATGCCACGCGCGCCGTCTGCAGTTGCCGTTTGATGGTTCGGGCGCCGTCCTCCAACCGGTGCAACCGATGCTGCAAATCTCGCCGGGCCCCGGCCACGGTCGTGCCGACCACCAACTTGCAGTCCGCGACCGCCTCGGCCACGTCGTCGTACTGCTCCGCGTTGGCCAGCAATCCCGACGCTCCCACCGCCGACCGCGCCTCGCGAAACGCCGCTTCGTAGGGATTCACCACGCGCAATCGACGGACCCCAAAATTACTCATAGCCCGCGCCGCCGCCCCAATATTCAGCGGATTCCGCGTGGCCACGAGCACTACCCGGAGATTATCGAGATCAGTCATGATTCGAAAAACCAATTCTAACGGGATCTGTTCATCGGGTGATCGGGCCATCGGGTGATCGGGTGATCAAGAACCTAAGGTTCCGGCGGTTTTCGATGGCCCGATGATCCGATCATCCGATGGCCCGATGCCGTTGCGACTTCCGCTCTTGCGGAGCATCCAATCAACAGTGCTAGGATAGTAGTTCCGCCCCGAGGAGACCACACGGTCCACTCTGGGGAACTGGCAGCTAACCGAGAATTCTGGAGGATGAATGGCAAGCAACACCATCGTCGAAGTCACCGACGCTAATTTCGATTCCGATGTATTGAAGTCCGATAAGCCCGTGCTGATCGATTTCTGGGCCGCCTGGTGTGGCCCATGCCGCGCGATTGCTCCGATCGTCGAAGAACTCGCTGGCGAGTATCAGGGGAAAATCACGTTTGGCAAAATGGATGTTGACCGCAACGCCGCCACGCCCATGCGCTACAAAGTCACCGGCATTCCTACCCTGCTCGTCTTCAAGAACGGACAGGTCGTGGAACAACTCGTCGGCTACCGCTCGAAAGACGACATTCAGAAAGCCCTGGATCGCCACTTGGGCTAAGTTGCCGGTTGCCAGCTACCAGTTGCCAGTCTTAGACAAGAAAAAAAGCTCGGGTTAGAATCCGGGCTTTTCATGGCAAAGAACTCGGCGTGTTTTGCTTTTCACTGGCAACTGGGTACTGGCAACTGGGTACTGCTCTTCAGTACTTCCGCAAGACTCCAATCACCCGTCCCTGAATCTCTACCGACGCCGCAGGCACGATGATCGGCGCCATCGCGGCGTTCGAAGGCTGCAGACGAATGTTGTCTCCCTCGCGAAAGAAGCGCTTCAGGGTCGCGTCCGACGAGTCGAGCAGCGCCACCACAATATCCCCGTTGTGCGCCGTTTTCGTCTTCTCGACCAGCACGTAGTCGCCATCGAGGATCGCTTCGTCCTGCATGGATTCGCCGCGCACTTCGAGCACGAACACTTCTTTCGAGCGCACAAAATCCGCCAGCGAAATGGTCTCGTTGTGCTCGATCGCTTCAATCGGACGCCCCGCCGCAATCCTGCCCACCAGCGGCAGCACCACCGCCGTATTCACCGCCATCGACTGCTTCAACTTTCCTCTCGGCGGCAGCAGATCGATCGAGCGGCTGCGGTTGTAGTCGCGCGTCAGCAGCCCTTTTTTCTCGAGATTGGTAACGTGCTTGTGCACCGTGGCCAAAGAGTTCAGCCCCATGGCTTCCTTGATCTCTTCAAACGAAGGGGAATACTGCTTCTCCGCCACAAAGCGCGAAATAAAGTCATACAACTCGCGTTGACGCCGAGTGATCGCCATGCCCGCAGCATAGGCGAATGTATGGCGAATGTCAATATCGGTAGAAGGTCAGCACAATTTCCACTGAAGGGGCGTCCGATCTTCGACGAGCTTCGGCATCGCTAAAGCGATGCCCTGATACGAAACTCCTGCGGCTTGCTAGCGCGCTGCCTCCACCACCAGCACCACGAACGAATCCGGTTCCACTTTTCTCTCCGGACGCGGACCCACGTTCGCGGTTACCGTGAAGAGCTGATGCGTCTTGGCATCGAGCGCCATGGTGCGCGCTGCCTTCTGGGTCGTCACCGTCTGCGCCACGCTGAACTTGTCGCCGCTATCTTCCCGAATCACCGTGATCGTGCCGTCTCCGGCCGAGGCAAACGCCAGGCCCTTTTCGGCATCGAACGCGGTCGCATCGCATCCCTCGCCGATGGCGAGACTGGCCACCACTTTCCCGCTGTCCGCATCCACCACGGCCATCTTCTTATTTCCGCCGCAGCCGGCAAACAGCCGCCGGTTCTTCCGGTCGATCGCGAGGCCCGTCGGTTCTTCGCAGTCGGTCAACTTCCACCGCGACTTCACCGTCAGCTTCTGCGGATCGAACGCCACCAGTTCCGATGTGTCTTCAATATTCACGAACACCGTGCCCTTTTCGTCGGTTGCGGCAAATTCCGGCTTTCCGCCCAGTTCGATCTTGCCCACCACCTCACCCTTGGACGCATCCACGGCGGTCGTGTCATGGCTTTTTGCGTTAAAAGTAAACACGCGCTTCGAAAACGGGTCATACAGAATCGCGTCGGGACCGCTGCCGACCTTGATTTTCTTTTCTACCGCAAGCGACTTGAGATCGAAGACGCTCACCGTATCTTCGCGGCCGTTGCTGGTGAATCCGCGCCCGATTTCCGAATCCAACGCCACCCCATGCACGCCCGTCGTCTCCGGAATCTCGCCCACCTGCTTGCCCGACTCGGTATCGATGACCATCACCCGCGTGGCGCGCGCAATGAACAAACGATGTCCATCGCTGTCCGCAGTCAGGTAGTCCCATCCGCCATCGCCGCCCAGCTTCCACGTCTTAACGACCTTGTAATCCGCAGCGGCCGCCACTGCTGCCAGCGCCATCATGGTTGCCAGCAAGATCAAAGAGACTCGCACTGCCGTCCGCATTTTCATGGCTACCACCTTATCGTGATTTAGAGGAAAAGTCCCTCCGGGCGCGGCAACCTGCCAATGCGGCAGTTGGAGCCTTGCCCCGACCATTCCATTGCTCTCCACAATTGTGCAAACAATTGCAATTACTGCCCGTAAACGCCCGCAAGCCGTCATTCTACCCCGGAAAAGTTTGGTACCGGGCTTGCTCCTACTCTTCATGGAGGAGCACACATCCGGCGCTTGGTCCGCGGATGATCCCTCGCCTTCTCCGGAATTTGGAGACCCTGCGATGAAAAAGATCCTGCTCGTCCTCTGCCTGCTTTCCACCACCGCGGCCTTTGCGCAGTATTACAGTATCGGGTCCCGTCCCAGTGAACCGCAGATTTACCAGCCTCCGACTCATCCCGCACATGCCGCTTATGCGCCCATGTCTCAGGAACAGAACGTCCTCGCCGCCACGAGTTACTCCTCGGCCCAGGGAGAAAGGCGGCCTTCGGATTTCCCGCAGGCAGAGAGCGCTTCTCTCGGAGCCATTGCGCGCGAACTCAAGAAGCAGCACGCGCAATTGAAGAAATCCCGCGTCGTCTGGGTAAACCAGTAGAGTGTGGCGCGGACACTCTTGTCCGCGCGATCTTGCGTCTGTACAAACGTTGTTCGCCCCCGGCTACAGAGACGCGGCAAGCCGCGTCTCTACTGCAATCTTAAAGATGAGAAGCCCGCCGTTTTTGGGCGGGCTCAGCGCGAAGTCGAGAAACTTTGCGCCCCGATCCGCTTCGCCATCTGCATTTGAATTCCGTCCCTCATCCGAATTGCCCGCCGATGCTCCTAAGAAAAGAAATGTTAACCTAGAAGAAATTCAAATGACCATCCTGGAATTCACCGTCATCGTCGCGATCGTTTCGTTCGTCGCGGGACTTCTCGGATCGCTCACCGGCCTGGGTGGTGGTGTCGTGCTCGTACCCCTGCTCACCATCTTCTTTCACGTGGATATCCGTTACGCCATCGGAGCCTCGCTCGTCTCCGTGATCGCGACTTCTTCCGGCGCCGCCGCTGCCTACGTGAAAGAAGGGTTCTCCAACATTCGCATCGGCATGTTCCTGGAAATCGCCACCACATTCGGCGCGTTGCTCGGAGCCTTCCTGGCCACCCGCATCCCGACCAGCGCCCTGGCGATCATCTTCGGAGCGATGCTGCTCTACTCGGCGTATCTTTCCCGCAAGCCGCGCCCGTTGGACCAGCGCAACCTGCCGCCGGATCCGCTCGCTACCCGACTGCGGCTGAACGGCAGTTTCCCCGATCTAGAAGGCGAGCGCAGTTATAACGTCCAGCACGTTCCCACCGGCTTCAGCCTCATGTTTGGCGCCGGCGCGCTTTCCGGATTGCTCGGCATCGGCTCCGGAGCCGTCAAAGTACTTGCCATGGATCAGGCCATGCGGATCCCCTTCAAAGTTTCGACCACCACCAGCAACTTCATGATCGGCGTGACTGCGGCCGCCAGCGCCGGCGTCTACCTCAGCCGCGGATACGTCGATCCCGGCCTCGCCATGCCCGTCATGTTAGGAGTTCTGGCCGGATCATTACTGGGGAGCCGCATCCTGGTCAAAGCCGAAACCAAATCGCTCCGCCTGGTCTTTAGCCTGGTGATTCTGGTTCTAGGCCTGCAAATGCTCTACAAAGGGCTCTGGGGGAGAATCTGATGCCCGCCGCCCAAGCACCCGCCCCGCAGCCGCACCCGCTCCCATCCCAACCGCAAAGGTGGGACGATCACCGCATCGAAGTTATCCTCGGAAACCTGCTCCGCACTGGAGTCCTCATCTCGGCGGCTGTCGTTCTCTGGGGAGCGTGTATCTATCTTTTCCGCCACGGGCACGAGCCCGCCGACTACCGCATCTTCCGCGGCGAGCCCTCGGAATTCCGCACCATCCCCGGAGTCATCCAAAGCGTCATCGATGGCCGGGGCCGAGGCTGGATCCAACTCGGATTACTCCTGCTGATCGCGACGCCAATCGCCCGCGTAGCTTTCTCTATCGTGGGATTCGCTATGGAACGCGATCGCATGTACGTGGTCTTCACGCTGATCGTGCTCGCCATCCTGCTCTATAGCCTTCTCGGCTCCGGCATCGGCGTGTAAGCCTCCACATTCAGGCCGTCCCTTCACCGCATAGTTCATACCTCTAGTGAATTCCTTTGGCGTTGAGATGTGGCCCGTACTTTTGGTCGCAGCCTTGAATGTGATTGATCAGCCAATTCTTGACGAACTCGACGGTTGCCAGCGAGAGTGCAAGCTCGCCGCTCTTATACCGCGCTTGCAACTCCAGAACTTGCTTGACCAGGTCGTCGTGCTCTTTCTTGTGTGTCGCCGCGGGATAGCCGGTTTTGGCAAAGAACTCTTCTTCGCGGGCGAAGTGGAACTTGGTGTAACTTACCAATCCATCAAGAACCTTTCCCAGGGTTTCCTTGCCCTTGCCCTTCTTCATTCCGTCATCCAGCCGGTTCAGCAGGTCGATTAATTTCTTGTGGTCGTCGTCTAACACCTTAACGCCCACGCCCAGTTTGTCGGTCCAAGTCATTAGCGGCATTTGCAGTGTGTCCTTTCGAGTGGAGTCCCTGGTTGTCGAGGCTTTTCGAAATGCCCGAACGATTCCGCCTTGTGAGAATTTTCCGGGATTGCTGGCACTCCCCATTCTTCCTGGCAGGGTGTTTTAGCCGCACTCTTCGGTGGTCTGATTCGATTAGAGTGATGTAAGAAACAGAGATGTCCTGCGCAATCCCGGAAGCAATCTGCGGTCCACCGCGGGGCACGAAGGTATTGCGCTTCATGGCTTGAGGACGGAAGCGCTTCTTCGGAGGTGACGTGTACCCTCAGGTGAGGATGGAGTCGTCGAGCCGTTTGCGGCGGAAGTCGGCTACGTGTTGCACGAAGGCCATGATCAGCGGATGCGGGTTCGTCCTCGCGCGACGAAAGTTGCGGTTGGAACAATGTAGCGATGTAAAACAAGTGCGCGGGAGATTCGATGGCCCGGCATTCTTCATTGGAGCCGCGGGCTACCACCGGAAAGCCCGCTTCCATCGCCATCCATTCGAACTCGGGATTCAGTTCGTAGTTGCAGAAGAATTCTTCCTCGATCGTTTCTTTCCCGTAATACGCTGCGAGGTAGGAGCCGGGACGAAGGCGGATCTGGCCGACTTTGCCGGAGAGCTTGGGCGCCTTCGGATCGCGGTTGGGAACGGCGCAGGCTACCGGATAGATGACGATGTTCCTGGCGTGCGGGTCTTCTTCGGCGGTGGTGGCGTCGCGGACGCCGAGCACGTTGCGGGCGCACTCGATGAGTGTGTACTGGAAGCCTCCGCAGGTCGCGAGGAATGGACGGTCATGGACGCGTGCGAACTCGATGCCTTTGAGCATGCCATCGAAGCTTTTGTAGGGGCTGCCCGGCGAGGCCCACAGTCCATCGAAGGAATCGAGGGTGGCGGCAGCGCCCGGTTGGAGCAGAGAAGGCGTTGGAAGCCAGGCCGACTCTACTTTGAGTTGGAGCTTCCGAGCGGCGTGCTGGAGCGAATCGTTGGTCGCGTGATGGGAACGGAATTCGGGATTGAAGTCGCCGAGAATCCCGATCCGGACGGATTCAGTCACAAGGGACATTCTAAATTAGCGGTTCGCACTTGGCGTTGCGCAGTTAGCTACGGGCTTCGTCGTGTTCGAGAAACGGTCGAACCACGGCGAGCTACGAGCTGCGAGCCACGAGCCACGAGCCAAAAGCCAAAAGCCAAAAGCGACGAGCCGCATCGACTACAGCAACTCCATCTGCGCCAGCAGCATGTAGAGGCCGAGCAGCGTGATGGCGGCGCCTCCCCAGACCATGGCGGCGGATTTCCAGGCGAGCGCAGTGACAAATTCCTTCTGGCTGCGGAAGGAGATAACGAACGTGGGATTGTTAGCGCCTTTCATCAATACGACGGGCGGAGTGAAATTGAAGTCGGATGACTTGGCCTGGTGTTCGGACAAACGCTCTTCGGGCAAAGTGGCATCGGGCACACAGGGTTGGGCATTCGCGGAGCCGGTCGCGGGCGGCTCGTTTTCTTCGACGGCTACAGTTTGGTACGGCACTCCGGCGGCGGACCACGCTTCCGGCCTGGTGATGCCGGCGCGAGTGAGCGCGGCCGCGATTTTCTCCTGCTGGCCCATTTCTTGAGTACTGGAAGGCGCCGCGCCACTGGCCAGTCTGATGATCTGCGGGGCAGGAAGCCGCTCCGAAAAACTGTTGGGCGCGGGATCGCGCGAGTTGTTGGCGCGCAGTTCGTTCGTGAGGACGACGCTGCGTGGTGAGAACGGACGCACCTGGACGCCCGGATTTTCCGTTAGAGTTCCAGCGACGAAGAGCGCGTCTTCGGGCTTGATCGAGCGCTCTTCGATGCGCAAGCGGCGACCCGGGGCAATGCCGTGGCGGGAAAGAAAAACGCTTACGCGCGGCGGAACGTCGTCCAGATTCGACGAGAAAAACGATGCCGCATATTCTTCGCGAAAGTCGCGGTGCAGGTCGAGATCGGCTCCGAGAGGTTCGACGAGCAACTGGCCGGTGGAGTCGTCGATGAAGAAGGGCAGGTGCAGAGTTTCATCCGCCACTTTCTCCCATTCCTGCTTCTTGCCATCGCGCTGCTGCCAGGCGGCGGTGTGGTAGAGAAAGCAAGGCTTGCCCGTGATGGGCGCGGATATGGTGTAAGGACCGGCAGCGGCGCCGGTGACCTCGACCAGTCCCAGGGCGGCGCTGCGAATTCTGGAGGTCGGGGTGGTAAGCAGCAAACGCTTGCGGGCAAGCAGTTGAAATCCGGCAAAGAAAAAGTACAAACCACCGGCAATCGCGATCGACGAAAGAACCGTGAGGATGTTGATCGAGATGAAGAGGGAAAGGCAGACGGTCACAGTGCGTTCCTGGATTGCCTCGGATGATCTGATATGAGGATAAGGAATGGACCTCGGAAACGACACGGAGAAAGAGACGGGATGGGCTTACGGAGGTAACGGCTGCCAAGCTACGGAAAATCACGTGAGAGACGAGAACGACCAGAGTGTGCTCGTTGATGGCCGGAAGACTGGGGAACCAGCCGATCGCATGACTTTCGTAATCGCGCAGCGGGGGAACCGCGTTGCTGGTGGTGGGGGTGAATCCTAGAATCAAGGCGAGAGGGTCTATCCCAAGACCGCCGATGCCGGAAAATCCCAATCGTGCCGAAATAGCCCGCCGCGTCGAAAAGGCGGAGAAGCTCTTGCAGAAGGGGAAGACGGCCGACGCGCTGGCGGAATACCTGCAAATCCTGGAAAGCGATCGGGAAAACGACAATGTGCGGCAGATGGCGGCCGAACTGTGCCTCTCTTTGAATAAGGGGGCGCAGGCGGTACGGCTGCTGGGAGAGTTGTTTGAGCGGCAGGTGGCGGCGGCGGATGCGACGCGAGCGAGCCTGACCTACAAGAAGCTGGCGCGCTATGCCAGCCCGACGTGGGAACAGAAAGTGCGCTTTGGGCAGCTGCTGGAGCACTCCAACAAGAAGCTCGCGATCGGGACGTATGAAAATGCGCTGGAAGACTTGCAGCGGCAGGGAAAGAAAGAAGAAGGGTTGCTGGTTTTGCGGCGGATTGTGAGTCTGGAGCCATCGCAGCCCAACCATTTGCGGGTAGCGGAATTGGCGGCGGAACTGGGCGAGCACGTGATGGCGGCGCAATCATTTTTGCAATTGGCGGAACTGGCGGAAACCGCGGGCGGAAACGCCAGCCCGTGGTTTGAGCGGGCATACACGGAAGATCCGACGGAATCGAAGATCGCGGTGGCCTATGGCAAGAGCTTGCTATCGCGGGGCGAGTCGGGGGCGGCAATTTTTATCTTCGAGCCGCTGGTGCAAGCCGGAGATGCATCGCTGGAGTTGCGCGACCTGTATGCGCAGGCGCTGCTCGCCGCGGATCGGTGCGTGGACAGCGAGCCGCTGATCTGGCAGATGTTCGAGCAGAACCCGGCGCGTATGCACCAGGTGGTGAACCTGATCGGAAAGATGATCGATTCCGAACTGGATGTGGAGGCGGTGGCGCTGGCGCGGAAGCTGGAAGTTTTCCAGCGGCGGCGTGGGGAACGGCGATCGTTCATCACCACGATGCAGGAACTATTGGCATCGCACCGTCCGTCGGCGGAAATGCTGGAATTTCTGGCGGAGCTGTTCAACGCGTCGAACCGTGAAACGGACTACGCCCAGGCGTTGCTGAAGCTGTTTGATCTTTATTGCACGAAGCACGATTACCAGAGAGCGGGCGAGTGTCTGGACCGGGCGGCGGAAGTGGATCCGTACGAGCCGGGACACCAGAAACGGCTGGAGGGGCTGCGGGGCAAGATCGACGATCAGCGCTTCAACGTAATCGCGTCGCGGTTCGCGGCGACGGTGAAGAAAGAAGAGCAGGAAGTCAAAGTCCAGGAACCGACGCTGGGAGCGGCTGCCCTGCAGGATCTGATGCTGCAAGCCGAGATTCTGGTGCAGTACGGGATGCGCTCGAAGGCGATCGAGCGTTTGCAGCGCATTCAGGAACTGTTTCCGGGTGAGGAAGAGCGCAACCAGGAACTGCAGCGCCTGTACATTGCGGCCGGCATCGAACCGCAGTATGCGAAGCCAGTGACGCCGGCCGCGCCGGCTGCGCCAGCAGCGAGTGGCGACCAGGCAGCGCTGGCAGCGACGGCGGCGGCGAGCCAGGCGGCCGATGTCAGCAGTCTGGCGAGGGTGGCTGAAATCACGCGCAAACTTTACCACCAGGGGAACGCGGAAGGAGTTTTAAAAACGGCGGCGAACGAAATCGGCGCGAACTGGCGGACGGCGCGCTGTATTGCGGCCTTGCGCAAGCCGGGTCTGCCGCCGTCGAGCGTGCAGGAATATCACATGGAGGGACTGATCCCGGCGAGTTCGGCGGCCCTGGTCAGTCTGGTGGAAACGCTGCAGGATCTGGCGGTGGCGCGAGGCACGGTGACCGTGGGCGATGCCAGAAACGCTGCCGAGTTGATGGGCGTGCGCAGCGCGGTCGAAGAGTTGCAGATCGAATCGCTGCTGGCGCTGCCGCTGACCGAAGGCAACGACCAGATCGGAGTGCTGATCCTGACCCAGAACGTGGCCCGGGTGTGGCAGGCTTCGGAGGTGTTGGTGATCCGGACGTTGAGCGACCAGGTGTTGATCGCGCTCAACAACGCCGGGCTGCGGCGGCTGGTAAAAAATCTTTCGGTGACGGACGAGAAATCGGGGCTGCTGAAGCGGGCTTCGTATCTGGACCTTTTGCAGGCGGAAATCCGGCGCGGGTTGCAGCAGGGGACGGCGGTGACGGTGTTGCTGATGCAGTTTGGACGGCGCAACGCGCTGATCAGGGAATATGGCGAGCAGGCGGTGACGGCGGTGATGGAGCAGATCGGGCAGTTGTTTTCGGCGAACATCCGGACCAACGATCTGGCGTTCCGCTATGAAGCGACGACGGTCGCGCTGGTGCTCGGCGACACGGGCGAAAAAGAAGCGCTGCTGGCGGTGGGCAAGTTGCAGCGGCTACTTGCAGAAGTGCGCTTTCCGGGTAAGGACAAAGGAGTCGAGTTCAGCGCCGGGCTGGCGCAGGCGGTGATGCGGCAGCATTTCGATCCGGTGGACATTGTGACCGAAGTAGCCAACCGCGCCGATCACGCGCTGGAGTTGGCGGTGGCGCAGGGCGCGGGTGAGATTGTGAGTCAGGCGGCGCAGCTCGCTGCATCCGCGGCGGTGGCGTAGAGCTTTGCACCGCCGAGACGCCGAGATCGCCGAGAAAATCCAAACCTTTAACCGCAGAGGGCGCAGAGTTCGCGGAGAAAATCTTTGCGGGATTCTTCTGGATTGCCGTCCTGCGTTCTTTGATCGGCACAAACCCAAACCGTTTAGCGAACAGCGAATAGCGAACGACGAGCGACTAACGACCAACGACTGCCCCTGCTGTTAAACTCACAGGTTGGCCTCAGGCCAGCGCACTCTTCATATCTGGTTGGGACTCATGCTGAAACCTGGAGATATTGCCATTGTCAGTGGGGCGCGCACGCCCTTTGGACGCTATTGCGGGAAGATCAAGGATTACACGGCGCCGGAACTGGGCGCGCTGGCGGCGAAGGCCGCGATCGAACGCTCGGGGATCGATGCGAAGGAGTTCGATCATGTCGTGTTTGGAAACGCGCAGCAAACTTCGGGCGACGCGATTTATGGCGCGCGGCACGTGGGGTTGCGGGCGGGCTTGCCGATTGAGACTCCGGCGCTGACCGTGAATCGACTTTGCGGGTCGGGGATGCAGGCGATTGTCAGTGCGGCGCAGATGATCCAGACGGAGGAAGCGAAGGTGGTGGTGGCGGGCGGGATGGAATCGATGTCGCAGGCGCCGTTTGCGATCCGTGGGCGCGATGGTTTCACGCTGGCTCCGGGCGGGAAGATGGAAGATTCGCTGATGGTGGCGCTGCTCGATTCTTATTGCGGAATGTACATGGCGACTACGGCGGAGCTCTATGGCGAGCAGCAGGGAATCACGCGGCAGGCGCAGGACGAGTTGGCGCTGCGCTCGCAGCAGAAGGCCGATGAGGCGTATAAAGCGGGGCGCGTGCAGGAAGAGCTGACGCCGGTGCCGCTGCGGAATTCGAAGGGCGAGGCGACGGGAGAAACGCTGACCGAGGACGATCATCGGCGTCCGCAGACAACGCTGGAGGGCCTGGCGAAGCTGCGGGCTGCGTTTGGAAAAAATGGGACGGTGACGGCGGGGAATGCGAGCGGAATTGTGGATGGCGCGGCGGCGGTGGTGGTGATGTCGTTGGAGCAGGCGCAGAAACGGGATCTGAGTCCGTTGGGACGAATTGTGAATTGGGGAATTGCGGGCGTCGATCCGAAGATCATGGGGAGTGGTCCGGTGCCGGCAACGAAGATTGCGCTGCAGCGCGCGGGGTTGACTTTGGATTACATCGATTTGGTTGAAGTGAACGAGGCGTTCGCGGCGCAGTATCTGGCGGTGGAAAAGGAATTGGGACTCGATCGCGAAAAAGTGAATGTGAATGGCGGAGCGATCGCGCTTGGACATCCGCTGGGAGCGACCGGGACGCGCCTCGTGATTACGCTGCTCTATGAGTTGCGGCGGCGGAAGAAGAAGTACGGGCTGGCGACGGCGTGCATCGGCGGCGGGCAAGGGATTGCGATGGTGGTGGAGAGCTTTCACTGAGACCTCTTCGCTGCGCAGAGAAGAGCTTAACCACAGGGGGCACAGAGGAAAACAGAGGAAGGCTAGATTTCCCCTGTGTTCCTCTGTGACCCCTGTGTTTGAAAAGGACTCGTATGGAAATCAAGAAAGTCGGCGTTCTCGGTTGTGGTTTGATGGGTTCCGGTATCGCGCAGGTTTGCGCCACGGCTGGATTCGACGTTACGGTGCTCGAAGTCGAGCAGAAGTATCTCGACAAGGGGTTTGCCGGGATTGAGAAGTCGCTGGCTAAGTTTGCCGAGCGGCCAGTGGAGAAGGGCGGGATTACTCCGCAGCAGAAGGACGAGATCCGGGCGCGGCTGAAAGGGACCACTAACAAGGCGGACCTGGCCGATTGCGACATCGTTATCGAGGCCATCATCGAGAACGTTGAGGAAAAGAAGAAGATGTATGCGTCGCTTGATGACATCGTGAAAAAGGACGCGATCTTTGCTTCGAATACTTCTTCGATCTCGGTGACCGAGCTTTTGACGGCGGTTAAGCGTCCGGAACGATTCATCGGGCTGCACTTTTTTAATCCGGTGCCGCTGATGAAGCTGGTGGAGGTGGTGAAGACGATTGCCACCGCTCCCGCCGTGTATGACGCGGCTTACGAGTTTGCGAAGCAGCTGGGGAAGGTTCCGGTGCGCACTTCGGACAAGACGGGATTCATCGTAAACCGGCTGCTGGTGCCTTATTTGCTGGATGCGATCCGGGCTTATGAAGAGGGCGTGGGGTCGATCGAGGACATCGATAACGCGATGAAGCTGGGCTGCGGCTATCCGATGGGGCCGTTTGCGCTGCTCGATTTCGTCGGTCTCGATACGACTTATTACATTACGCACGTGATGTATGACGAATTCAAGGAGCGTCGCTTCGCGTCGCCTCCACTGCTGAAGCGGATGGTGATGGCGGGGTGGTATGGGAAGAAATCGGGGCGCGGCTTTTATGATTACTCGGACCCAACGAAGCCCGTGGCGGGAAAGTTCTGAGATTGCAGAGGTTAGAGGTTAGATTGCAGAGGTAAGAGCGGGCCAAGCCAGATTTTCATCGGCGCTTCAACGCTTGTAGACTTCGCGGCGGTGGCCGATGCGGAGGACGAGCACGACCAGGCGTTCATGTTCGAGTGAGCAAATGATGCGGTAGTCGCCGACGCGGTACCGCCAGAATTCACTGAGAGTCCCTTGCAAGCGCTCGCCAATCTGCCGGGGATCTTCGAGTTTCCCGATTCGTTCGTAGAGAAACCTGGAAATACGCCGCGCGACGGGTTTATCGAGTTCGTCGAGTTGTCTCTGGGCCCTTGGCGAAACCTCAACGTTCCAGGCCATAGCGGCGCATTACTTTCTCGATGGGAATCGGCTTGCTGCGGCCGGAACGGATTTCTGCCAGCGCCTTCTCCGCGAAGTAGACGTCTTCCAGGTCGTCCAGATATTGGAGGATGGCTTCGCGGGCGTAGTAGGTCTTGGTGCGCCCCGTGCGCTTGGCGAGGCGGTCGAGGCGCTTTTCGATGGTTTCGGGCAGGCGGATGGCGAGCATGTCAGTTCCTTCCCTTCCCTCTTGCTATACAAGTATAGCATAGTCGGACTCTGACAGACTACTTTACTGAAGTCCGGCCTTTCCCGAGATTGCAGTCTTGGCAGAGGGTCTGTAGATTTTCAAGCGTAGTCTTACCGCGGTCAGCTACGGAGTGTTTGTGGTCAGCGTGGAGTTCGATGTTTAGGTGCGTGGCGGGACTTCTGCCGCAGGCAACGCAACGAAATTTGTCGCGCATGAAAACTTTGAACCGAAGGCCGGGGCGTACCTCTCGGCAGTCCGCTTCCGTCCGAGACTTTGGTACAGTTGGTGACTCCTCTGTTATCGGTTTGGCTGGTCCCTGAATCGGTTCACTCGACGCCTCGGAGTTGGCCCAATCCACGAACGCTTTCAGAGCCTTGCGCCACGTTCCCCAGCGCGTCACATAGGTCTTTCCCTGTATGGTTGAGGGAGGGCAGAACATCTCCCGGTATCGGGGCGGTCGTCCGTAGTGGGTCCATACCGCCGCCACGTTCTCGAAGCATTCGCTATCTGTCAGTTGAGCTGTGAGCTGCGGGTAGCCTCCATGCAGATGACCTAACCCTGCCTTTTCCAAAGCTTGCTTCCAGCCGCCGAATCTTCGGAGGAATGTGACTCGTGATGCTCGGCCAGACAGTTTTTCGTAGGTCTCCTGCGTTAACCGCTTGCCAGACGGAAGCAAGACCGCAATTCTCCTCAGCTCCGCAACTAAGGCCTCGTCGGTATACTCTTCAAGGAAGTCGATTTCGTAGCGGCCCATCGGGCCGATTATCGGATGATTTGAAGGACGTGGCAACCTTGGAAGGCGATTAGTTCACGAACCAGAAGGCGGATTGTGTATCATAAAGGCTTGGGGAGAGAGGCATCCGTCGTGAGAGCCACAGCAGCGAAGCGCGCGGTTCGAAAGCCAGCCAAGGCTGTGCGCCTGCTTTTGAAATTCACCGTGATCGTGGAGCCGGACGGCGACTCGTTCCATGCTTTCTGCCCTGCGTTTAAGGGCCTTCACGTGGATGGAAAGACGGAAAATGAAGCTCTGCGCAACGCCACGAAGGCGGCTCGCGTTTATGTGGACTCACTCGCGGCGCATGGAGAGCCTTTACCCATCGGGCCGGACTGCACGCTCGACCGCGAGGAGCAAATCCCAACGGTTCCACCGGGGGCTTTTTTGCGTTATGTTGAATTGCGATGGCCTTCCCACAGCACGTCTGGAATCAATTAAAATCAATCACTGCGGATGAGCTGATCGCCGCTCTCAAGCGAGATGGCTACCGGCAAGATCCAGCGAGCGCCGATGCCACGATCGCTTACATCAAAACGGGGAATCCGAGCCAACGCATTGTCATTCACTACCATCCGCGCAAGACCTACGGGCCGAAATTGCTGAAGGCGTTGCTGGCGGACATCGGATGGAGCGAAGCCGACATGCGTCGTGTCAAACTGATCAAGTAAGCCCAGTCTATGACCTACGAAAACATTCTGTTCGAAAAGAAAAACGCCATAGCTTACGTCACCGTTAACCGTCCAAAGGTGCTCAACGCGCTCAACATGGCTACGATGGGCGAGCTTGGGCTTGCATTCCAAGAAATAAAGAATGATTCCTCGATCCGCGTGGCGATCTTGACTGGGGCGGGCGAGAAGGCTTTTGTTGCGGGCGCGGATATTGGCGAACTGGCGAAGCAGGACGCGGTCTCGGGCAAGGAGTATGCGCACCGGGGGCAGGCGGTGCTCGACCTGATCGAAAATCTCGGCAAGCCGGTGATTGCTTGCATTAACGGATTTGCGCTGGGTGGCGGATGCGAATTGGCTCTCGCTTGCACCATGCGCATTGCCAGCGACAACGCGAAGCTGGGGCAGCCGGAAGTGAAGCTCGGAGTCATGCCGGGATATGGCGGAACGCAGCGGCTGCCGCGCCTGGTGGGCAAGGGGCTGGCGATGCAGATGTTGCTGGTTGGGGAGACGATCACGGCGCAGGAAGCGCATCGGATTGGGCTGGTGAACGAAGTGACGGCACCGGCGGAGCTGATTCCGCGCGCGGAGGCGATTGCAGCGAAGATCGTCGCAAACGCTCCGCTGGCGGTGCAGTACGCGATGGAGGCGGTCAACAAGGGCATGGAGATGACGCTCGCCGAGGGGTTGTTTCTGGAAGCGGCTTTGTTTGGCGTCTGCTGCGCTACCGAGGATAAGAAGGAAGGGACGACAGCGTTTCTGGAAAAACGTCCGGCGCAGTTCAAGGGAAAGTGAATCATCGGGCCATCGGGTCATCGGTTCATCGGGTGATCTGAAGGGCACCCGTGTAGGATGGGGTAGTCACGAGATCAATCCAATGCTGAAATCCTTGCATATCGGGCGGTATGTCGGCGACCCGAAGGACTTGCGGGTGCTCGCGGAGTTTCTGCGTACGATTGGATTCGAAGCGGTTGCCGGGGAAGATGGAAGGTCGGCGATCCTGTCGGCGCCGCTCGCGCTGCTCAGCCTGAACTCGCTGGCGAAGGAATATTCCGTTGAGGTGCGCGAGCGCTTGAAAGATGTGAACCGGATGCTGGTGATCGAGGTCACGAATCCGGACGCGGTGTTTGAGATTGCCGGGAAACGGAAGTTCAAGCTGCTGGCCGATGCGACCAATGCGAAGACGAATGAGCGCAGTTTTTCGCTGGAGTTGCCGGGGGAAATCGTGCTCACGATTCATGGCCAGCCGGAGGAAGCCGAAGCGGCGATCGAAGGGCAACTGAACGCGGCGGGAAAGCGCTTTGCGATTGTGGTCTCGCGCTTCAACTCTTTCATCACCGAACGGCTGCTGCAGGGAGCGCTCGATGGCCTGCGCCGAGCCGGCGCGGAGAACGATGACATCGCGCTGGTGCGGGTTCCCGGGTCGTTCGAAATTCCCTCCGCCGCGCGCACGCTGGCCGAGACGAAAAAGTACGACGCGATCCTCTGCATCGGCTGTCTGCTGCGCGGCGACACGGCGCATTACGACGTGATTGTGAACGAGGTGACGCGGGGGATTGGGCAGTCGGCGCAGGAGACTGGAGTGCCGCATGCGTTTGGCGTGCTGACTTGCGATACGCTGGAGCAGGCGATTGATCGCGCCGGATTGAAGATGGGGAACAAGGGATTGGAGGCGGCGCTGGCGGCGGTGGAGATGGCGAATCTGCGGGAAGTGGCCAGTGGCCAGTGGCCAGTTGCCAGTAAAACCGGTCGTCGGCCGCAGGTGTCAGGCGGCAGGAAAGGCAAGGCAACTTCGGCTTCCCGGAAACGCAAATCGCGTTCCTGATATGCAATTCTTCCGCAAAACAACTGTCCTGTAGACTGTCGTTAGCCAAAGAGATTTCTATGTTTTACTGACAACTGGCAACTGGCCACTGACAACTGATCATGGGCACGCGACGCAAATCCCGGGAACTGGTTCTGCAGATGCTGTTTCAGGCGGACATGGGGAAGCAGACGCCGGAGCTGGTGCGGAAGACGTTCTGGGCGGAGCGGACGCAACGTGGAGGAAGAAGTGCGCGGCTTTGCCGACGATTTGTTTCGCGTGGCCAGCGACCGGATGGCGGAGATCGATGGGCTGATCGGAAAGCACACCGAGCACTGGCGCGTGGACCGGATGGCGACGGTGGACCGGAATGTGCTGCGGGGAGCGGTGGCGGAGTTCCTGGGGTATCCGGCGACGCCGCACGCGATTGTGATCAATGAGGCGCTCGAAATTGCGCGGAAGTTTTCCACGCCGGAGTCGGTGCAGTTTATCAATGGCGTTCTGGATAGTGTGGGGAAAGAGGTCGGGTAGTAGAAGGCCGCTGTCAGCTATCAGCTGTCAGTTCTCAGTTCGCAGCTCGGTGATTCATTTTAGTGCACCACTTCTTGGGGCACAGTTAGCCAGGATCCACAAGCCAAGAATTGAAGGTACGAGGTTGATGCGTGGCGCTGATGGCACCGGCGTCCTGGGCGCGGCCGAGCTGCGCTCGGCTTGGACAGCCGAGGGCGACTGTCCCTACGCGGACCGGGTCGCCCAGTCCAAAACACGAATTGTCCCTGCGAATCACTGCGGCTTAATGGCGATTAGGTTGGGGAGGCAGAGCGGTGCTGTGCCGCCCTGGCTGTTGCACATGTTGGGGTTATTGTTGTCGTTGACATTGACATAAGGGACCTGCTGGAAGTCGCCTTGACTGATGGTGTTGACGATGTGCACGGAGCCAGCGATGCAGGTTGTTCCCTTGTACTGATCGCAGGCGGCGACGTAGACCTGGCTTCCGTCGGTGGAGGCGGAGGCGGACAGCGGCATGCTGTTGCCGACACACTGCGGGCAGCCAGTTGCGGATGATCCCGAAAGCCGGACGGAGGTGGTGGTTCCGTTGCTTACGTTGAAGAGGAGCACGGCGGGGATGTTCTGGGCGACGACGATGACCTCGGTGCCGTCGGCAACGAGCTGGGCGTAGAGCGGAGTGAAGTTGCCCTGGCCGAGGTTGTAGGACTGGGCTCCGCCGAAAGCCACAGTCGGAGCATTACAGGTGAACTGACCATCGGAAAGAGGTATCTGCTGGGACTGGGCGGTGAAAACGTCGATGTTCGGCGGATCAATCGCGATTACGTGCTGCGCGTCCGGCGAGGGGAAGATTTGAAGCGGGATGCCGGAGGTGGTTACAAAGCCCAGATCGCCTTGGGGAAGTTGGGGGTTGCAGGTGGCGAAGCCGGAAATGGAGGTTCCCGGTGCTGGCGTTCCGGCGACGTAGGCGAAGCTGCCATCGGCCGAGAATTTGACGTCGGTTGCCGAGGCCGCGATCGGAACTGAGGTGAGCGCGTCAACGGTGGAGTAGACGTACATATTCCCCAGGTTGGTGAGGATGAAGAGTTTCAACTGATCGGGAGAGAAAGCGGCAGCCGTGGCGGTCTCGCCGGAAACAGAGAGGATCAGGTCGGACGGGCGCGGTGCTGCTGCCACTGTAGATGTAGACCTGGCTGGGGGTGGAGACGGTGTCGGAGACGACCACCAGTTTGCCATCGTTCGAGATGGTGAGCACTTTGCCGCACAAGGCAACGTTGCAGGGTACCGAGGTGTTGGAGACCGCGCTAACGGTAAGGTTGGTGGCGCTGACATCCACGTACATCAGACCCTGATCGCTGCCGAAGTAAAGGTGGGGCGCCGACAGCATGATTGAACATCATGGAATTGGGAGTGCGGGGCAGGGTCAGGATGGTGTTGCCGATGGGAGTGGTTCCAGGGGTCACCGAGAACAGCGCACTGGTGCAGCCGGAGTTGTTCTGCGCAGCCGGTGGTGGCGGCCCAGGCGGTGTAGGTAGGGGTTTTGGAGGTGGAAGTTACGTCAACGGAGATCGTGCCATAGCCGGTCGTCTTGTTCGGCAGCTGTCCGTCGCTGGCGTAGATGGGGAGACTGGGTAGAACTCCGATATTGCAGCTTGGGGGAGTGCAGGAAGCGAAGACGGTGGCGCCGCCAAGGTTGTTGCGGGCGGCAGCATTGTTGGCCGCCGAACCGCTGGTGGTAGCGAAGGCTGCGACTTCAGGATTGGTCGTGCTCCAGGTGAGGGGCGGGGTAGTCAGCGGTGTGATATTGGCGATGCCGTACAGGGTGTCGACTGCGGTAGCGGTGATGGATACGCTGCCGCCGTTGTCTACGGTGATCGAGTTTCCTGCCTCGCCCTGGCCCCCGATCTGGAGGTAGATGGCCTTAATCAGGCAGGTCGTGTACGGATAGGGGTTGCTGGTGGTTCCGCCGACGCTGGCAAAAAGCTGGGTGATCCCGGGGGCTGCGGCGGTGGTCTGGACTTGATTGAGTACGTTGGGCTGATTTGGGGGCACGAAGGGAGTGGTTGTGACCACAGCGGAGTTACTGGACGACCAACTCGGGTAGCCGACGGTATTGGTGATGTCCACGTTGTTGCTGTAGGCGATCGCCTCGAACTGCCAAGTCTGCCCATGGGAAAAACAGTCATACTGGGGCGCCTGGGCCTCGGCGTTCTTGATCTCAATGCTATCGATGTGCCGGTGGACATAGACGGTCGTGGGCGGGCTGCTGACGCCGTTGATGACTGCGGTTACGACGGCGATTCCGGGGTTGCCGGGGTTGCACATGGCGCCGGAGGTGTCCCAGGTGCCGGCGCAGGCGGAACCATTGCCGATGATCGAGAGGGGCGAGGGGCCGGTCGCACCGGGCGGAACTCCCACCACGAATTGAATGTTGACGCCGAGGACGGCTTTGCCGGAGGCATCCTTGCCGGTGGCGCTAAAGAACTCAGTGCTACCGACGTCGACGGAGAGGTAGCCGCTGGGGCTCAGCGTAACGCTGGCTACGCCTCCGTTGCCGGCGTTGCTGGTGCTCTTGCCGAGGCAGCCGGTGAGGGCGGCGACGAAGGTGATGGCCAGCGTAAGAAGAAAACCGGAACCGCAACGATGCATGAATCCTCCTCGCGTCCGTTTGCCAGGCGCGAGCCTAATCTCTTCGGGCGGAAAACTGTCAGTGTAGAAGGTAAAGTGCAAGGTTTCAAGGTTTCAAAGCCTCAGGTTTCAAAGTTTCAAGGTTTCAAGGTTTCAAAACCCAAGTCGCCTGCGAGCGTGGGACGCCCGTCCTCGGCCGTTGAGACCTTGAAACTTTGAAACCTGGCACTTGGTTCGATGCGTCGAACAGTGGTTGACGATGGGCATGGGTAGTTGTTATTATCAAACAGTTCCGCGAGTACAAGAGCTTTGAAGAAACACGTACCCGGTTGGAAGTGAGGCCGGGGACGCCCTCGCTGAAACGTCCTGCGAAAATCTTTGCGCCCGGGCATGTGAAGTAAAGCCCGGGAGTCACGCGAGGCTATGCAGGGGAAAGCAGACGAAACGGAACGCCTCCGAACTCAATCGGAACCTTAGGTTGAGGTGAGGCGTGGCGTCACCGTCGTCGGCGATTAGTCTGAGCGGGAAATTGAACGAATTCTCCCCGGCATTCGTAATGCTGCGCGGGAGAGTATGGCTGGGCGCGACAGCCTGTGCCAGACCGGAGACCGGGCCAGGCCCGTCTCTACGGAAGTGTGCGATATGGAAATGTGCGGTAGAGACGCGGTTTGCCGCGTCTGGGAGTGGCGAGAGTGCCTACTTTTAATCAGTTGGTGAAATTTGGGCGCGAGCGGACGCGGTACAAGACGGCGAGTCCGGCTCTGCAATCGTGTCCGCAGAAGCGCGGAGTGTGCACGCGCGTGTATACCCAGACGCCGAAGAAGCCGAACTCGGCGCTGCGCAAAGTGGCGCGCGTCCGCCTGACGAATGGAATCGAAGTGACGACGTATATCCCGGGCGTTGGCCATAACCTGCAGGAGCACTCGATTGTGCTGATCCGCGGGGGCCGCGTGAAGGATCTGCCGGGCGTGCGTTATCACGTGGTGCGCGGAACGCTGGACGCGACCGGGGTTGCGGGCCGTAACCAGGGGCGCTCGAAATACGGGACGAAACGCGCGAAGAAGGCGTAGAGACAGTGGCCAGTGGCCAGTGAAGCACTGCTGATGAAAGCTGAGAGCTGAAGAAACATGCCAAGAAAAGGACATATCGCGAAGCGGACGACCGAGCTCGATCCGGTGTATGGATCGGACCTGGTGACGAAGTTCATCAACTCGATGATGTGGCAGGGAAAGAAGTCGACTGCCGAGGGCATTTTTTATAAGTCGCTGGAGAAGTTGCAGGAAAAGGGCGGCGACGAAGCCCTGAAGCTGTTCACGAAGGCGGTCGAGAACGCCAAGCCGTTGCTGGAAGTGAAGACGCGGCGCGTGGGCGGCGCGAATTACCAGGTGCCGATCGAAGTCGCTCCGGACCGCAGAACGTCGCTGGCGATTCGCTGGATCGTGAGCTATGCGCGCGGCCGCGGCGAAAAAGGAATGATCGAGAAGCTGACGAACGAGTTGCTCGATGCCTCGAACGGCAAAGGCGCCGCCATCAAGAAGAAAGAAGATGTGCATCGCATGGCGGAAGCGAACAAGGCGTTCGCGCATTACCGGTGGTAGAGACGCCACTAGCTTCTAGCTACTGAGCTAGGAGCCGAGCAGCTAGAAGCTGATTTCAGAGCCCCAGAAAGAGTTTAAGAGTCGTGCCTAGAACAGTCCCATTAGAACGTTGCAGGAACATCGGCATCATGGCCCACATCGATGCCGGGAAGACCACGACGACGGAGCGCATCCTGTTTTATACGGGAAAGACGCACCGTATCGGCGAGGTGCATGAAGGCACGGCCATCATGGACTGGATGGAGCAGGAGCAGGAGCGCGGCATCACGATTACGTCGGCGGCGACGACCTGCACCTGGCGCGACATTCGCATCAACATTATCGATACGCCCGGCCACGTGGACTTTACCGCCGAGGTGGAGCGCTCGCTGCGCGTGCTGGACGGCGCGGTGGCGGTGTTCGACGCGGTGCACGGGGTGCAGCCGCAATCGGAAAAAGTGTGGCGGCAGGCCGACAAGTACGGCGTTCCGCGAATTTGTTTCATCAACAAGATCGACAAGATGGGCGCCGATTTCGAGCATGCCGTCGATACGCTGCGCAAGCGACTCAACGCCAAGCCGGTCGCGATTCAGATTCCCATTGGACAAGAAGACAAGTTTCAGGGAGTGGTGGACTTGGTTGCCATGAACTCCATTATCTGGGAGGACGAGACGATTGGCGCGGAATACAAGGTCGGCGAGATCCCCGCGGACCTGCAGAAAAAGGCCGAGGCATTCCACACGCAGTTGGTTGAAACCGTCGCCGAAAATGACGACGAGATTCTGCACAAGTTTCTGGAAGGCGAAGCGATTTCGGCGGACGAGCTCAAGGCGTCGCTGCGCAAGTCTACGATCGCGCTGAAGTTGTTTCCGGTGGTGGTGGGAACGGCGTTCAAGAATAAAGGTATCCAGCCGCTGCTGGATGCGGTGGTGGATTACCTGCCCTCGCCGCTCGACACGAAAGAGACGCATGGCCTCGATCCCGACACGGGGAAGACGATCACGCGCAAAGCCGACGACAACGAGCCTTTCTCGGCGCTGGCCTTCAAGATCATGGCCGATCCGTATGTCGGCCAGTTGACGTTTATCCGCGTGTACTCGGGACAGTTGAAGTCGGGCGAGTCGGTGATGAACTCGCGCACCCAGAAGCATGAGCGCATTGGGCGCCTGCTCAAGATGCACGCCAATAAGCGGGAAGACATCCAGGAAATTCTCGCCGGCGACATCTGCGCCGTAGTGGGGCTGAGGAACGTCGGTACGGGCGACACCATCTGCAACGAAAGGCATCCGATCACGCTCGAGTCGATCGTGTTTGCGGTGCCGGTAATCTCGGTTGCGGTCGAACCGAAGACCAAGGCCGATCAGGAAAAGATGGGCATGGCGCTCGCGAAACTGGCGCAGGAAGATCCAACCTTCAAAGTGCACACCGACCCGGATAGTGGACAGACGATCATCAGCGGCATGGGCGAGTTGCACCTCGAAATCATCGTCGACCGCATGATGCGCGAATATAAGGTCGAGGCCAACGTCGGCAAGCCGCAGGTGGCGTATCGCGAGACCATTCGCAAACATGCGGAAGCGGAAGGCAAGTACATCCGCCAGACGGGCGGCCGCGGCCAGTATGGACACGCGAAGATTTACCTCGATCCGAACGTGCCGGGCAAGGGCTACGAATTCATCAACGAAATCGTGGGCGGCACGGTGCCGAAAGAATTTATCAAGCCGATCGATCAGGGCATGCAGGAGGCCATGGAAGGCGGCGTTCTGGCCGGCTATCCGATGGTCGATATCAAAGCGACGCTCTACGACGGCAGCTACCACGATGTCGATTCGAACGAAATGGCGTTCAAGATTGCCGGCTCGATGGCCTTTAAAGAAGCGGCGCGCAAGGCGAGTCCGGTGATTCTGGAGCCGGTGATGGCGGTGGAAGTAGTGACGCCGGAAGATTACGCGGGAACGATCATGGGCGACCTGAGTTCGCGCCGCGGGCGGATCGAAGGCATGGAGCATCGCGCTGGTTCGCAGGTGATCAAGGCCATCGTTCCGTTGGCGGAGATGTTTGGGTACGCAACGCATATGCGTTCGAGCACACAGGGACGCGCCGAGTACTCGATGCATTTTGCGCGCTATGAAGAAGCCCCGCGTCACGTGGCGGATGAGATCATCGCCAAGACGCAGGGGAAAGCTGCACCTAGGTGACTCGTGTCAGGGCGTGGCTTCAGCCACGCCGAATCGTGAACGTAGGTTCGGGGCTTTAGCCCCTGAGGAAAACGGAAATGGCGAAAGCAAAATTTGAACGGACGAAGCCGCACTGCAATGTGGGAACGATTGGGCACATTGACCATGGCAAGACGACGTTGACGGCGGCGATCACCAAGGTCTTGCAGAAGCACAACCCGAAGATCGTGTTCCGGTCGTTCGATTCGATCGATAACGCTCCGGAAGAAAAGGCGCGCGGCATCACGATTGCCACGGCGCACGTGGAGTATGAGACGGCGAACCGGCACTACGCGCACGTCGACTGCCCCGGTCACGCGGATTACATCAAGAACATGATCACGGGCGCGGCGCAGATGGACGGCGCGATATTGGTGGTGGCGGCGACGGATGGTCCGATGCCGCAGACGCGCGAGCACGTGCTGCTTGGCGCGGCAGGTGGGGGTTCCCTACATTGTGGTGGCGCTGAACAAGTGCGATGCGGTGGACGATCCGGAGCTGCTGGATCTGGTGGAGCTGGAAGTGCGCGAGCTGTTGAAGAGCTATCAGTTCCCCGGAGACGACGTGCCGGTGGTGCGTCTGTCGGCGTTGCTGGCGTTGAACGGCGACGAGAAGTGGGAGAAGCGGATTGACGAGCTGATGGAGGCGGTGGACAAGAGCGTGCCGCAGCCGGCGCGGGAGTTGGACAAGCCGTTTCTGATGCCGATCGAGGATATTTTTTCGATTCAGGGGCGGGGCACGGTGGTGACGGGGCGGATCGAGCGCGGGAAGGTAAAGGTGGGCGAGGAAGTGGAGATCGTGGGCTTCCGCGAGACGCGCAAGACGGTGGTGACGGGCGTGGAGATGTTCAAGAAGCAGCTGGACGAAGGCATGGCGGGGGACAATGCCGGGCTGCTGTTGCGCGGTATTGGGAAAGAAGAAGTGGAGCGCGGGATGGTGTTGGCGAAGCCGGGATCGATCACGCCGCACACGAAGTTCAAGGCGGAAGTTTACATCTTGACGAAAGAAGAAGGCGGGCGGCACACGCCGTTCTTCAAGGGATATCGGCCGCAGTTTTATTTGCGGACGACGGACGTGACGGGGATTGCGGAGTTGCCGGCGGGGACGGAGATGGTGATGCCGGGAGACAACGTGAGCCTGGTGATCGAGCTGATCACGCCGGTGGCGATGGAAAAGGGCTTGCGGTTCGCGATCCGCGAAGGCGGGCACACGGTGGGCGCGGGCACGATCGCGGAGATTATTCAGTAAGGCAAGTCAGAAGTAAGAAGTCAGATTGCAGAAGTAAAAAATCAACCAAGCGGCTTGCTTCCTGCCGCCAGTTCTTTCCTCCCGGAGACGCCGGGAGGGGCAAAGAGAGTGAACAGTGACTGGAAAAGAAAGAATTCGCATCCGGTTGAAAGCCTACGACTACCGCATTCTGGACCAGTCGACGGGCGAGATCGTGGAGACGGCAAAGCGCACCGGCGCGCAGATCGCGGGACCGATTCCGCTGCCCACGATGAAGAACAAGTACTGCGTGCTGCGGTCGCCGCACGTGGATAAGAAATCGCGGGAGCAGTTTGAAATCCGCACCCACAAGCGGCTGCTGGATATTCTGGAGCCGACGCAGCAGACGGTCGACGCGCTGATGAAGCTCGATCTGCCGGCGGGCGTGGACGTGGAGATCAAGGCGTTCGGGAAAGAACGTAAATAAGTCGTGTAGGGACGTGCGTCCTCGGCCGTTCGCGAGCGGAGCGAAGCTTCGCGGGCGAGGGCGCCCGCGCCACACGCCCAGCCAATAGCCGTCGTGCAGTAATCGACGAGCCATGCTGGGAACGGAGAAGGAAATGGCGAGAGTTACAGGAATTCTGGGCAAGAAAGTCGGCATGACGCAGCTCTTCGATTCGAAGGGCGATGTGCGGCCGGCGACGGTGTTGCAGGCGGGGCCGTGCGTGATCACGCAGCATAAGACCCAGACCAAAGACGGTTACGAGTCGGCGCAGATCGGCCTGGTCGAGTTCGTGAAGGAAAAGAAGCTGACCAAGCCCATGCGGGGACACTTTGCCAAGCACAACCTGCCGCCGGTGAAGTTTCTGCGCGAGGTTTCGGTGGAAGTCGACGCGCCGGGCGAGCCGACCGAAGGCGTGATCAAGGTTGGCGACCGGGTGCTGGTGGATATTTTTGAAGGCGAGAGGTTTGTGGACGTCGTCGGAGTGAGCAAGGGGCACGGGTTTCAGGGGGTGGTGAAGCGGCATCACTTTGCCGGCGGCGCGAAGTCGCACGGTTCGATGTTTCAGATTACGGGTTCGATTGGCTCGTCGGCATTTCCGTCGCGCGTGTTCAAGGGAATGCGGATGTCGGGCCACATGGGCGATGCCCGGATCACGACGCGCAACCTGCGCATCCTGGGCGTGGATAAAGACGAGAATTTGCTGGTGGTTGAAGGCAGCGTTCCGGGTGCGAACGGCGGATATATCGTGATCAACAAGGCGAAGAAGCCGCCGCGAGAGCGCCGCGGATTCGCGGGTTCGGCGACGGTGGATCCGTTGAAGACGGCGAAGCGAGCGTCGAAGAAGGGCTAGTTAGGGCTAAGCAAGTTCAAAGGCCGCGGGCGAGGGCGCCCGCGCCACACGAGAAAGAGATATGGCAACTATTGATGTTTACAATCTGAGCGGAGCCAAGGCCGGGACGATGGAACTGGCCGAGGAAGTTTTCGGCGCGGTCAACGAAGACTTGCTCTGGGAGGCGATCACGCACTATCGCGCCTCGGCGCGCGCGGGCACGCATGCCACCAAGAACCGCGGGAGCGTTTCCGGTTCGGGCAAGAAGCTGTGGAAGCAGAAGGGCACGGGGCGGGCGCGTATCGGCTCGATTCGTTCGCCGCTGTGGCGCCACGGCGGCACGGTGCACGGACCGCAGCCGCGATCCTATGACTACGCCTTTCCGAAGAAGAAGCTCCTGGGCGCGCTGCGCTCGGCGCTGGCCTCGAAGTTTGCCGATGGCAAGCTGATGGTGGTGAAGTCGTTCGAAGTGAAAGAGCCGAAGACGAAGCTGTTTCGCGAGGCGCTCGACAAGCTGAAGATCGAAGGCACGACGCTGCTGGTCGATATTTCGACCGCGGAGAACAAGAACCTGGAGCTCAGTTCGCGCAACATCGACGGCCTCGAACTGGTGAAGGCGAACGAAGTGCATCCCTATCACCTCATGCGCTACACCCATGTGGTGTTTGCGCAGCCGGCGCTGGAGAAGCTGCAGGATTCGCTGAAGAAGTCGGCCACGCGGCGCCAGCACGAAGCGGAGCCGGCGCCAGAAAAAAAAGAAACCAGCGCGGCGCCTGCGTAAGACGAAGACGAAGGCGGAGGTGGCCTGATGAAATCCGCGTATCAGATTATCCAGAAGCCGGTGATTACCGAAAAGGGTCTGGGCATTAAAGAGACCCAGAACACACTGGTCTTCCAGGTGGCGCCGAAAGCGACGAAGACCGAGATCAAGGAAGCGGTGCAGGCGATTTTCAAGGTGAAGGTGGCTTCGGTGCGCACCGCGAATTATCCCGGGAAAGAACGGCGGCGGGGCAAGTTCACGGGCTACCGTCCGGACTGGAAGAAGGCGTACGTGCGGTTGAAGAGCGGCGAAAAGATGCCGGAGTACGCGCAGAATTTGTAATGCAGTAGTTAGTCGCTGGTCGTTAGTCGTTGGGAAAATCGAATAGCGAACGACGAACGACGAACGACTAAAGAGTAGTGAGCTAGATATGGCCATAAAAACTTACAGACCGACAACGCAGACGCTGCGCTATCGCACCACGCTCGTGACCGACGACATTACGTCGAAGAAACCGCATAAGCCGCTGGTTGAGGGCAAGTTGCGGACGGGCGGGCGGCGCAATTCCGGCGACACGACCATGCGCTTCCGGGGCGGCGGCAATAAGCGCAAGCTGCGCACGATTGACTTCAAGCGCGATAAGCATGGGATTCCGGCGACAGTCGAGACCATCGAATACGATCCCGGACGCTCGGCGCGAATTGCCCTGCTGAGCTACGCCGATGGCGAGAAGCGCTACATTGTGCAGCCCGATGGACTGAAGGTTGGGCAGAAGATTTTGAGCGGTCCCGAGGCCGACATTCTGGTGGGGAACGCCTTGCCGCTGCGGAATATTCCGCCGGGCACGACGATTCACAATGTGGAATTGAAGCCCGGAAAAGGCGCGCAGATGGTGCGCTCGGCCGGTGGCGCGGCGCAGTTGATCGCGAAAGAAGGCGATTACGGACTGGTGAAGTTGCCTTCGGGCGAGACCCGCAAGGTGCTGCTCGATTGTTTAGCGACGATTGGGCAGGTGGGTAACACCGACCACGAGAACGTCACCTGGGGCAAGGCGGGACGCACGCGCTGGGTGGGGAAGCGTCCGCATAACCGCGGCGTCTCGATGAACCCGGTGGACCATCCGCATGGCGGCGGTGAAGGCAAGACCTCCGGCGGACGACATCCGGTGACGCCGTGGGGCCAGCCAACGCGGGGCTATAAGACGCGGAACAATAAGCGGACCGATACGTTTATCGTGAACCGCCGCAAGAAGGGATAAGAGTTTTGTAGAGACGCGGCTTGCCGCGTCTCTCTGGCGAGATGAGACGCGGCAAGCCGCGTCTCTACACAAAGGAAATTATGGCTCGTTCAACTAAAAAAGGACCGTTCGTGGATGCGCACCTGGCGACAAAAGTGGAAGCCATGAATGCGCGTAACGAGAAGAAGGTGCTGCGCACATGGTCGCGGCGCTCGACGATTGTCCCGGAGATGGTGGGACACACGATTGCCGTGCACAACGGAAGGAAGTTCATTCCGGTCTATGTGACCGAGAACATGGTGGGGCACAAGCTGGGCGAATTCAGCTTTACCCGGCAGTTCAAGGGGCACTCGATGAAAGCGGCGACCGAAGTTGCGGCGAAACCGGCGGGCGTGCCCGGCGGACCTGGAGCCATAGCGCCCGCGGCGCCACCGGCGCCGAAGGCATAAAAGGCGGCTACTGGCTACTGGCTCCTGGCTAGGGGCTAAAATCCAGAGGCTAGAAGCTGAGAGACAGAAAATGGAATTTCGAGCGGAAGCAAGATACATGCGGGTCTCGCCGCAGAAGGCGCGGCTGGTGCTGAACCTGATCAAGGGACGGCGCGTGGAAGAGGCGCGGAACACGCTGGCCTTCACCAAGAAGCGCGTGGCGGCGACGGTCGGGAAGCTGTTGCAGTCGGCGATCGATAACGCGAACTTCCTGAGCACCGAAAAGGGCTTGGATGTCGATCTCGATAACTTGTACGTGAAGCATGCGGTGGCGAACGATGGGCCGCGCATGAAGCGGATTCGTCCGGCGCCGATGGGGCGCGCCTACCATTACGTGCGGCGCATCGCGCACATTGAAATTGTGCTGGCGGAGAAGAACAGGAACGGCGCGCCGGTAGGAGACGGCGGCGGGCGAGAAGGCGGCGAAGGCTGCGGCTCCCGCCAAGCCGAAAGCGAAGGCCAAGACCAAAGCGCCAGCGAAGAAGAAGGCGGCCGGCAAGAAGGCGGCGGCGAAGAAGTAGGACAGTCGATGGTCGTTGGCAATTAGTCGTTCGGAAGGTTTCAGAGTTTCAAAGACAAAGGCGAGCGATTGGACAGGGACTAACTTGAACCTTGAAACCTGAAACCTGCAGTCAGAAAGTTTAGGAGCTACACGATGGGACAGAAGGTTCATCCTTACGGATTCCGGCTCGGCTACACCAAGCCGTGGAAATCGCGCTGGTTTGTCGAGAAGGATTACGACAAGCTGCTGCTCGAAGACTATAAGCTCAAGACCGAGCTGAAGGAAAAGCTGAAGTCGGCGGGCGTGAGCTCGGTCGAGATCGAGCGTCCGGGCAACAAGCTGCGGATCATCATCAAGACGGCGCGTCCGGGGATCATTATCGGGCGCAAGGGCGCGGAAATCGACAAGCTGAAGCAGGACTTGCAGAAGAAGACGACGCGCGAGGTCCATGTCGATATCCAGGAAGTGCACAAGCCGGAACTGGATGCGCAGCTGGTGTCGGAATCGATCGCGCTGCAACTGGAAAAGCGCGTGGGCTTCCGGCGGGCGATGCGCAAGTCGGTGGATTCGGCGCTGCGCTTCGGCTGCAAGGGCATCAAGGTGCGGGTGAGCGGGCGGCTGAATGGCAATGAAATCGCGCGTTCGGAGTGGTATCTGCAGGGGCGGTTGCCGCTGCACACGCTGCGCGCCGATATCGATTACGGTTTCACCGAGGCGCGCACGACTTATGGCGTGATTGGCGTGAAGTGCTGGGTTTATAAAGGCGAGATTCTGCCGGCGAAGAAGCGCGAAGCGACGCCAGCGCGGGAAGTCAGCACCACGGGAGCGTTTTAGGAAGGTAAGAGGTCAGAAGTCAGATTGCAGAAGTTAAAAGCAGCTGGCTGGAAGATTTTCCTGAGAACTGACAACTGAGAAGCTGAGAGCTGATTTATGTTGATGCCGAAGAAAGTTAAGTACCGCAAGCAGCAGCGCGGGCGCATGACGGGGAAGGCCTGGCGCGGGAGCGAGCTGTCGTTCGGCCAGTACGGACTGAAAGTGCTCGAACCGGGCTGGATCACCGACCGGCAGATCGAAGCCAGCCGGGTGGCCATGACGCGTTTTGTGAAGCGCGGCGGCAAAGTCTGGATCCGGCTGTTTCCGGATAAGCCGGTCACCAAGAAGCCGGCCGAAACCCGTATGGGCAAAGGCAAAGGGGCGCCGGATCACTGGGTGGCGGTGGTGCGTCCGGGAAAGATTTTGTTTGAGATGGAAGGGGTTTCGATCACGGACGCGAAAGAGGCCATGCGGCTCGCGTCGCACAAGCTTCCGCTGCGGACGACGTTTGTGAAACGCGACGTGCTGTAGGAATTGCAGAGGTTAGAGGTCAGATTGCAGAGGTGAAAAGCGAGGTTCGTGAGTAAGAGAGCTTTTCCTGAGACCTAACACGTGAGAACTGAGACCTGACTTATGAAGGTAGAAAAGATTCGCAACTTAACCGATGTCGAGCTCAAGCACCAGGAGCGGGACTTGGCCGACCAGCTCTTCAAGCTGAAGTTCCAGATGAATATGGGACAGACGGAGAGCCTGAAAAAGATTCGCGGGTTGCGCCGGGATATAGCGCGCGTCCAGACGGTCCTGCGCGAGCAGGAACTGTCGGCCCGCAAGACGGAGAAAAAATAATGGCGGAAACTACGAGCCCAGGCGAAAAAGTCCAAGCCGAAAAAGGACAAGCCGAAAAGCACAGCGGCCGCAAGGTGCTGATCGGCACGGTCGTCTCGAACAAGATGCAGAAGACGATCGTGGTCGAGGTAACGCGGAAGAAGGCGCATCCGATGTACAAGCGGGTGATCTCGATCCGGAAGAAGTTCTACGCGCACGACGAGAAGAACGAAGCGCATCCCGGCGACCAGGTGCGGATTGAAGAGTCGCGGCCGTTGTCGAAGCTGAAGCGCTGGACGCTGAAGGAAATTGTGCGGAAGACGGCGCTGGTGCCGGAAGTCGATATTGATGCCGGTACGGGCATTTCCGCTAGAGAAATAGGAAGCGGAGAGAGGAGACGAACATGGCCGTAATGATGAGATCCATGCTCGAGGTGGCCGATAACTCCGGCGCGCGCAAGCTGCAGATGATCCTGCCGCTGGGCGGCTCGACCGGTCTGCGCGCGGGCCTGGGCGACGTGATCACGGCAAGCGTGAAGGAAGCGGCGCCGGACGGTCAGGTGCAGAAGGGCAAAGTGGTGAAGGCGGTGATTGTGCGGACGCGGAAAGAGCATCGGCGGCGGGATGGGACTTACATCCGCTTCGATCAGAATGCGGCTGTTCTGATCAACGAGACGGGCGAGCCGGTGGGCACGCGCGTATTCGGTCCGGTGGCGCGCGAACTGCGCGAGAAAAAGTTTTTGAAGATTGTGTCGCTGGCGCCGGAAGTGTCTGTAGGCGCAGGTTTCAGGGTTTCAAAGTTTCAAGGTTTCAAGGTGCCTTGAGAATGTGAGACCCGAGCGAAGCGGCCTTGAAACTTTGAAACCTTGAAACTTTGAAACCTGAGATTCTTATGAGAACAGTATCGACCGAACACAAGCGAGTGGATATCCGCCGGAATGACACCGTGAAGGTGATGACGGGGCGGGATACGGGAAAAGAAGGGCGCGTGTTGCGCGTGTCTCCCGACGAGGGCCGGGTGCTGGTGGAGCACGTGATGATGGTGAAGAAGCACGTGCGGCCGAATCCGCAGCGCAACATCAAGGGTGGAATTGCCGAGCAGGAGCGGGCGATTCCTCTGTCGAATGTGGCTCTGGTGTGCGCGACCTGCGGTCCGGTGCGGATCGGGCATGAAGTGCGCGGCGAGCGCAAGGTGAGAGTTTGCAAGAAGTGCGGGACGACGCTGGATAAGTAGCTATTAGCTCTTAGCTATCTAGCTGTTGGCAGTTAGTGAGCGGCCAAGGCCGCTGGCGAAACTGAAAGAATTTGAGATGCTTACGAACCGGTAGATGTCTGGGATTGCTAGAAGCCAGTAGCCAAACTCCGAAACCGTGAGAGACAAGGCAGCAAGACAATGGCAGACGAGCAGAAAAAAGACGGGCAGAAGAAGGACGGGCAGCCGAAGAAACCCAAAGCTCCCAAGGGCGACAAGGGGCATGCCCCGGTCGAGGTGAAGGCTGGTCCGGAGGCTCCTCGGCACGCGGCGAAAGAGCGGCCGCGGCTGCGGGCGCGGTTTGAGAAGGAAGTTTCCGTGGCCCTGATGAAGGAACTGGAGCTCAAGAACCCGATGGCCGTGCCGCGACTGAATAAGATCGTCGTGAACATGGGCGTGGGCGAGGCGACCCAGAACGCAAAACTGATCGATCCGGCCGTGAACGAACTGGGACAGATTACGGGACAGAAGCCGGTGGTCACGCGGGCGAAGAAATCGATTGCGGCGTTCAAGGTGCGCGAGGGCATGCCGATTGGCGCGATGGTGACGCTGCGCGGCGACCGCATGTACGAATTTTTCGACCGGCTGGTGAGCATCGTGCTGCCGCGAGTGCGCGACTTTCGCGGAGTCTCGACGAAGTCGTTCGATGGGCGCGGCAATTACACGCTGGGTTTGCACGATCAGCTGATTTTCCCGGAGATCGATTACGCGAAGGTGGACAAGCTGAAAGGCATGAACGTGACCATTGTGACCACGGCGCGGTCCGACGACCAGGCGCGGACGCTGTTGAAGCATCTGGGCATGCCGTTTAGGGCATAAGTCAGAAGTAAGAAGTCAGATTGCAGAAGTAGAACCGAGATCGAACAAGAGGGTTGCTAGAAGCTGGCAGCCAGGAGCTAGGAGCTAAGTTTGGCCACTACAGCAAAACGAGTGAAGGACGCGAGAGAAGCCGAAGTTCTCGACGCGCAAGCATAACCGCTGCAAGATCTGCGGACGTCCGCGGGCCTATTTACGGAAGTTTGGCCTGTGCCGTCTGTGTTTCCGGCAATTGGCGCTGCGCGGCGAGATCCCGGGAGTTTCGAAGTCGTCCTGGTAAAGCGTCGTTGGTCGTTAGTCGTTGGCCGTTCGCGACGACGGGGACTAAGGCGGCGTGAGCGTACCTCAAGGTAGTAGGAAGATCGGTTTGTCAGTGGTTGTTCGCTAACGACTAGCGACCAACGACTAACGACTGCAAGCAAGCTGCCGCAGGTTCTCCGGTGAACGCGGAGCGAACGGGCGGCTCGAGGAGAAGCAAACGATGAGGTTGACCGATCCGGTCGCAGACATGCTGACGCGCATCCGCAACTCGATACGCGCGCGCCACCAAAAAGTCGATATACCAGCTTCCAAGCTGAAGACGGAGATAGCCCGCATCCTGAAGGAAGAGGGCTATATCGCGAACTTCAAGCCGGCGGAAGAAGAGGGCCACAAGGTCCTGCGCGTGTATCTGAAGTACGGCAACAACAACGAGGCGGTGATTACGAACCTGTCGCGGGTGTCGCGTCCGGGCTGCCGCGTCTATGTGCGCCGCACCGAGATTCCGCGGGTGCTGGGCGGGATGGGAATCAATATCCTGACCACGCCGAAGGGCGTGATGACGGGACGCCAGGCGCGCCGCGAAGGCCTGGGCGGCGAATTGCTTTGCGAGATTTGGTAGAGAACCAGCCGTTAGCATTTAGCACTTAGCATTTAGCTAGAGCGGGACGCTAACGGCGAAGTTACTAAGTGCTAATTGCTAAGTGCTAGGTGCTGACTTATGTCACGAATTGGAAAAAAGCCGATCGCGATCCCGAAGGGCGTGACGGTCAAGATCGAAGGCAATACGGTGATGGTCCAGGGGCCGAAAGGCAAGCTGGATACATCTCTTCCGTCCGGCATCAAGATGGAGCAGAAGGACGGCAACCTGGTAGCGATACGCGAGAACGATTCGCAGGCGGCGGTGCACGGACTGGCGCGCGCGCTGGTCAATAACGCCGTCGATGGCGTGACCAAGGGCTGGACGAGGGACCTGGAAATCGTCGGCATCGGCTACCGCGCGGAGATGAAAGGCAAGGGGACGGTGGTGTTCAGCCTGGGTTACTCGCACCCCATCGAGTATCCGCTGCCGACCGGCGTGGATTGCGCGGTGGATGCGAAGCTGACCAAGCTGACGCTGAATGGGATTGACCGGCAGAAAGTCGGCCAGGTGGCGGCGGAGATGCGGTCGCTGCGTCCGCCCGATCCGTATAAGAACAAGGGCGTGCGCTACGCCGGCGAGCGGTTGAAGAAGAAGGTTGGCAAGACGGGAGCTAAATAGCATAGTCGTTAGTCGTTAGTCGGTGAGTCGCTTTGCGAATCCGCCGATTGACTAACGACCAACGACTAACGACCAACGACTGAGGGGTTCAAGATGCTAAGAATCGCTTCAAAGAATCAGACGCGGCAGCGGGTGCATGATCGTATCCGGAAGAAAGTGATGGGCACGCCGGAGCGTCCGCGGCTGAATGTGTACCGGTCGCTCAACCATATTTACGTGCAGTTGATTGACGACCTGAAGGGCGTCACGCTGGCGGCGGCTTCGACGGCGGACGACCGCAAGGGCGCGCGCGTGACCGGCGGCAACGTGGCGTCGGCGAAGATGGTTGGGAAGAAGATTGCCGAACTGGCCAAACAGAAGGGCGTCACCAAGGTGGTGTTCGATCGTGGTGGCTACATTTACCATGGCCGGGTTAAAGCGGTCGCCGATGCGGCGCGCGAAGCGGGACTACAGTTTTAGATTTGGTAATTTGGCAATTGGGTAATTTTGTAATTTGAAAACCCGGCGACTTTCAAATTACAAAATTACCCGATTACAAAATTACAAAATGGAAACGAGACTTAAGAATGCCAAGAGTTACTAAGAAACTCGATGCGGGTTCGTTCCAGTTAAAGGACCAGGTGGTCTCGATTAACCGGGTGACGAAAGTGGTTAAGGGCGGCAAGAACATGTCGTTCGCGGCGCTGGTGGTAGTGGGCGATCCTTCGGCGGCGGTGGTCGGTTTCGGATCGGGCAAAGCGAAAGAAGTTCCGCAGGCCATCCGCAAGGGGATCGAGGCGGCGAAGAAGAACCTGATGAGGATCAACCTGACGCAGACCACGGTGCCGCATACGGTGCTGGGACGTTTTGGCTCGGGCATGGTGCTGCTGAAGCCGGCGCCGGAAGGCACGGGCGTGATTGCGGGCGGAGCGGTGCGGGCGGTGATGACGTCGGCGGGCGTCCAGAATGTGCTGACCAAATCGATTGGCACGAACAATCCGCACAACGTGATCAAGGCGACGTTCGAAGCGTTGAAGAAACTCAAGAGCCGGGAACACGTCGCGGAACTGCGCGGCAAGTCGGTGGAGGAGTTATAGGAAGGTTTCAGGGTTTCAACGTTTCAAGGTTTCAAAGTAAGACTCAGCGACGCACGGTTTTACCTTGACAACTCTGACAACCTTGACAACTTTGAAACCTTAGGAAGTGAAATGACAACTAAGACATCGAAATCGGTGGCGAGCGGCAAGATTCAGTTGAAGTGGGTGCGGTCGATGATCTGCACTCCGGTAAAACATAGGAAGGTTGTCAAAGGGCTGGGGTTTACCCGGCTGAACCAGGTGATTGAGCGGCCGGATACGGCTGCGATTCGCGGCATGGTAAAGAAGATCCCGCATCTGGTGGAGATTGTTAAGTAGCAAGGTTTCAAAGTTTCAAAGTTGCAAGGTTTCAAAGTAAGACTCAACGACGCACGGTATTACCTTGAAACTCTGAAACCTTGAAACCTTGAAACATGGAATCTGACTTATGAATCTTTCAACGATCAGGGCACCCAAGAAGTCGACGGAAAAGAAGAAGCGGGTCGGACGCGGCATGGGGTCCGGCATGGGCAAGACATCCACGCGCGGCCACAAGGGGCAGTGGTCACGATCGGGTGCGCGGCTGATACGCGGGTTTGAAGGCGGCCAGATGCCGTTGCACCGGCGCGTGCCGAAGCGCGGGTTCACCAACATTTTCCGCGAGGAATACGACGTTGTGAACCTGGACCGGCTGGCCACGCTCGGCGAAACTGAAATTACGCCCGAAGTCCTGAAGAAGGCGGGCGTGGTGAATGGCAAGTCGCCGGTTAAGATCCTGGGCAACGGCGAACTGACGGCGGCGATTACCGTGCATGCGCACAAGTTTTCGAAGTCGGCGCAAGAAAAGATTACCAAGGCGGGCGGCAAGTTTGAGGTCTTGCAGTAATGCTCGAAAAGCTGGCGAACATCTTCCGGGTTCCTGACCTTCGCAAGCGCGTGCTGTTCACGCTCGGCCTGCTGGCGGTGTATCGCATCGGCGGCCACATCCCGACGCCGGGGATCAACGGCGACCGGCTGGCGCAGTTCTTCGAGCAGAACCGGGGCTCGGTGCTGGGCTTTGTGGATCTGTTCAGCGGCGGCAACCTGCGGCGGCTCACGATTTTTGCGCTGGGCATCATGCCGTACATTACGGCGTCGATCATTCTGCAGTTGCTGACGGTGGTGTATGAGCCGCTGGCCAAGCTGCAGAAAGAAGGCGAAATGGGCCGCAAGAAAATCACCCAGTGGACGCGTTATCTCACTGTGGTTTTGAGCGCGGTGCAGTCGTTCGGAATCGCCATCAGCCTGCAGAAGGCGGGCGATTTCGTCAACACTCCCGGGCCACGTTTCATCCTGATGACGATGCTGACGCTGACCACGGGCAGCGCTTTCATCATGTGGCTGGGCGAGCAGATCACCGAACGCGGCATCGGCAACGGCATGTCGCTCTTGATTTTTGCCGGCATCGTGGTCGGCTTGCCGCGTGGCGTTATCGATCTGTACCAGAAGGCGAGCACCTCGGCCTGGGGAGTGTTCACGGCTCCGGCCATCCTGATGCTGCTGGTGCTGATGATCGCGGTGGTGGCGTTCATCGTTTTTGTGGAACGCAGCGAGCGGCGGATTCCGGTGCAGTATGCCAAGCGCGTGGTCGGACGCAAGGTGATGGGCGGGCAATCCACGCACCTGCCGCTGCGGGTGAATGCCGGCGGCGTGATGCCGGTGATTTTCGCGTCTTCGATTCTGGCGTTGCCGCAGATGCTGGGTGCGGCCTTCCACAATAACAAGGTGGTCGGCCCGATTCTCGACGCGATGCGCTGGGGTGAGCCGTTGTACACCTTGCTCTATGCCACCGGGATCGTTTTCTTTGCCTACTTCTATATCTCGATCGTGTTCAATCCGAACGAGGTCGCGGACAACATGCGGAAGTGGGGAGGTTTTGTTCCCGGCATCCGGCCCGGGAAGCGGACCGCGGATTTCATCAACGATGTTCTAACCCGGATCACGCTGGTGGGCGCGCTCTACCTGATTTTGATTTCGCTGATTCCGGAGTGGATGATTGCGGGCATCAAGCTGAATCACCTTCCGCTGCTGGGGCGAGTCTTTGAGAACCTGCCCACCTGGATCACGAACGGCCTGGGTGTGAATTTCTATTTTGGCGGAACCTCGCTGCTGATCGTGGTGGGCGTTGCCATGGACACGGTCACGCAGATTGAGGCGCAGCTGATCATGCGGCACTACGATGGATTCACGCCGAAGAGCGGGCGAATCCGCGGACGCCGGACGTGGTAAAACCCAGTGGCCAGCTGCCAGTTCCCAGTTGCCAGCAAAAACGGCGGAACTGGAAGTTACTGACAACTGGCCGCTGGCAACTGGCAACTGGTTTTGGCGCGGAGCAGAGCGGTATTTCCGCGACGGGAAATGCGAGTAAAAGGGGCCATTTCGATGGCCAACGAGACCGCGCGAAGTATTGGACCGGTAATTCTTCTCGGGCCTCCCGGGGCCGGGAAGGGTACCCAGTCCAAACAGATTGTTGACCGCTACGGAGTTCCGCAGATATCGACGGGTGATCTTTTGCGGGACCACGTAGGGCGTGGCACCGAGCTCGGCCTGGAAGCCAAGGCGATCATGGCGCGAGGCGAGCTGGTGCCGGACGAGTTGATGTACGGCATCGTGGCCGCGCGGTTGCGCGAAGCCGATTGTCAACGCGGATTTGTGCTGGATGGCTTTCCCCGGACAGCCGCCCAGGCAGGATGGCTGGACGCTTTCCTGGAAAAAGAGGTCTTTGAAAATAGATCGGAAAAATCGGCGAAGTGTCCGCCGGTTGTGATCCAGTTGCTCGTAGACTATACTCAATTACTACTGCGGCTTACCGGGCGGCGTTCGTGTCCCACCTGTGGACGGCTCTATAACATCCACTTTCAGCCACCTCTCGTTGACGAGTTGTGTGATGTGGACGAATCCAAGCTGGTGATCCGCAACGACGATCGCGAAGAGGTCATTTCCGAGCGATTGACTGCGTATGATACACAGACCCGGCGGGTCGCGGATTACTACCGGGCACAGCGGCGGCTGGTAGCGATCAATGCGGATCGGCCGATGGAAGAGGTTACGGCGCAGATTTTCGGCGTGATTGACCGGCATTGCCAGGATGGATGCCAGTAGCGGAACGACGAAGCTATGAGTTTTGGAGAAGACCGGATCATCCGCAAGTCGCCGGAAGAGATCGAAAAGATGAGGCGGAGCGGCAAGATGGTCCGCCAGGTTCTGAACCATTTGAAAACGGTGGTGGCGGCCGGCGTTACGACCATGGATCTGGAGAAAGCCGCTGAGAAACTGATCGCGGAACTCGGGGCGGCGCCGGCGTTTAAGGGATATTACGGCTATCCCTGTGTGCTGTGCGCTTCGATCAACGAAGAGATCGTGCACGGCATCCCGTCGGAAAAGCGGGTGCTGAAGACGGGAGACATCGTTTCCCTCGACTGCGGCGTTGTTTACGATGGGTACTATGGAGACGCTGCCATTACGGTGCCGGTAGGCGATGAGCTGACTGCGGAATTGAAGAAGCTGCTCGAAGTGACCGAGGCTTCGCTGTACAAGGGCATCGCGCAGGTGAAGATCGGCAACACGGTTGGACACGTAGGGTCGGCGATCCAGAAGTACGTGGAAGCGAACGGGTTCAGCGTGGTGCGGGAATTTGTCGGGCATGGCATCGGGACGAAGCTGCATGAAGCGCCGCAGATTCCGAATTTTGGCAAGAAGGGCCAGGGCGCGGAGTTGACCGAAGGCATGGTCCTGGCGATTGAGCCGATGGTGAACTCGGGCGGTCCCGAGACCAAGGTTTTGAGCGATAAGTGGACGGCCGTAACGCTCGACGGCAGTTACAGTGCGCACTTTGAGCATTGCGTAGCGGTAACGCGGCAAGGGCCGGTGATTTTGACCCAATAGGAGCTTTCAGCTATCAGCTCTCAGCTTTCAGTTGATTCACTGAGATGACAGTTGAAGGTTGTAACTGAGAGCTGACAGCTGAGAGCTGTTTAAGGAGTCGATGAGCAAAGAAGACGCGATTGAAGTGATGGCAGTGGTGGTCGAACCCCTGCCCAACGCCATGTTCAAGGTGGAGCTCGAAAACAAGCACCAGGTACTGGCGCACGTTTCCGGCAAGATGAGGAAGAACTTTATACGGATTCTGCCGGGAGATAAAGTCGCGGTCGAACTTTCTCCGTACGATCTGAATCGCGGGCGGATTGTGTACCGCTACAAATAAGCTGCGGAGCTTCGCTCCGCTGGACAGCCGAGGGCGGCTGTCCCTACGTGAGGGATTATGAAGGTAAGGGCATCGGTTAAGAAAATTTGCGACAAGTGCAAGGTCATCCACCGCAAGGGAGTAGTGCGGGTGATCTGCGAGAACTCGAAACACAAGCAGCGTCAAGGGTAAAGCCGCTGCGAGCTACTAGCTACTAGCTTCTAGCTACTAGCAAACGCTAAAAACGGTGAGGCTCGCTAGAAGCTAGCAGCTAGAAGCTAGTAGCTGGCACGAGGCTTCAGAAGGACTAGGAAACGTATGGCTCGTATTGCAGGCGTCGATCTTCCGCGTAACAAGCGCGCGAATATCGGGCTCACTTACATCTACGGCATCGGCAATTCGCGCGCGGCGAGCATTCTGGACGCAGCGAAAGTGGACCCGATGAAAAAAGTGTCGGACCTCGCGGAAGATGAGGTCAACCGCATCCGCCAGGTGATCGAAGCGGAAGGCTCGGTGGAAGGCGATCTGCGCAAAGACGTTTCGATGAACATCAAGCGGCTCATCGAAATCGGATCCTATCGCGGATTCCGTCATCGCCGGAACCTGCCGGTTCGCGGGCAGCGCACGCACACCAACGCTCGTACCCGCAAAGGTCCGCGCAAAGGCACGGTCGCGCAGAAGAAGAAGACAGCTAAAGCGTAAGAACAGCCAGTTCTAGCTTCAGTAGCCAGTTACCAGCGTACGGAGCTGAGCACTGGCTAGGAGCTGAACAGCTAATTATGGCAAAACCAGCAGCAGCAGGCGGCGCCGCGGCGCCCGAGAAAAAAGGCAAGAAGAAGACGTTCAAGAAGAAAGAGCGCAAGCACGTCCCGCACGGACTGGTGCACGTGCAGGCCTCTTTCAATAACACCATTGTGACCATCTCGGACATGACCGGCAACGTGCTGGCGTGGAAGAGTTCGGGCTCGCTCGGTTTTCGCGGGTCCCGTAAAGGGACTCCGTTTGCCGCGCAGCAAGCCGCATCGAACGCCGCCAGCATGGCGCGCGATCACGGGGTGCGTACGGTGGATGTGCGGGTGAGCGGTCCGGGATCGGGGCGCGAATCAGCCGTGCGCGCGCTGGCCTCGGCCGGAATCGAAGTGCGTTCCATTAAGGACACGACGCCGATTCCGCATAACGGTTGTCGGCCGCCGAAACGGCGAAGAGTGTAAGAAAAAGTACCCAGTACTCAGTATCCAGTACCCAGCAAAGACGAGAGGCGCTGCCAACGTCGGTTTTACTGGCAACTGGGTACTGGCGACTGGCAACTGATTTTCGTCCGGGACGAAGGGTGAAGCCAAGGGTTCCCAACAAGCCTGCTTTTGGCTTGTTGGGACGGAAACCCGTAAACCGGTCATATAACAAGGAGAATAACTTGGCACGTTATACCGATGCAGTGTGTCGTCTTTGTCGCCGGGAAGGCATCAAGCTCTTCCTCAAAGGCACCAAGTGCTTCAGCGACAAATGTCCTATTGAGAAACGCAACTTCGCTCCCGGACAGCACGGGAAGGACAGGAAGACCAAGGTTGTAGGCTACGGTCTGCAGTTGCGCGAAAAACAAAAAGCCAAACGCATCTATTTCACCCAGGAAGGCCAGTTCCGGAATTATTTCGAGAACGCGGTCCGGTTCAAGGGTGTGACGGGCGCGAAGTTGCTCGAGCAACTCGAGCGCCGTCTGGACAATGTAGTTTACCGGCTGGGCTTCGGCATTTCCCGCCGTCAGGCGCGCCAGTTGGTGCGTCACGGGCACGTACAGGTGAATGGGAAGAAGGTCAACATCCCTTCGTACGAGGTCAGCGCGGGAGAAGAGATTGCGATTCGCGAAAGCAGCCGCAAGGTGCCGATTCTCGAAACCGCGAGGGATTTTGCCAGTCATCAGCCGGCTCCGGTGTGGTTGGAGATCGATCGCGAGAACTACAAGGGGCGCGTGCTTGCGCTGCCGAAACGCGAAGACATTCAACTTCCGGTGAACGAGCAGCTGATTGTGGAACTTTATAGTAAGTAGAGTTTTTGGCCCCAGGTTTCAAGGTTTCAGAGGTTTCAAGGTTTCAAAAACCTTGCAACCTTGAAACTTTGCAACTTTGAAACCTTGATTTTTTCGTGCCAGATCAGCCTTTCCTGCTATGACCTGAGCCGGGCCGCTCAGCGAGCAGGATCGAGCCACATGGCCGAGAGGAGAAGCACATCATGCTTTGGAGAGGCTTTCAAAAACCGAAACGCTTGGCGAGCGACACCAGTTCGCTCACTGACAAATACGGGATGTTCTGGGCGCAGCCGTTTGAGCGCGGATTTGGCACCACCATCGGCAATGCGCTGCGGCGCGTCATGCTGAGTTCGATCGAAGGCGCGGCCGTTACCGCGGTGAAGATCGAAGGCGTGCTGCACGAGTTCCAGTCGATTCCGGGTGTGGTCGAGGATGCGACCGACATCATTCTGAACATGAAGCAGGTCCCGTTCAAACTGGCGGGAGACGGTCCCAAGGCGATTTACCTGCGCGCCGATCAGCCGGGGGTGGTGACCAGCGGCATGATCGAAGCCGATGGCGATGTGGAAGTGCTTGACAAGGAAATTTACATCGCGACGGTGAGCGAAGGCGGCAAGCTCGATATGGAAATGCGCCTGAAGCGCGGCCGCGGTTATGTTTCCGCCGACAAGAATTTCGAGGACGATCTGGGCATCGGATTCATTCCCATCGATTCCGTGCACACGCCGGTGCGCAAGTGCAATTACACCGTCGAAGCGGCGCGTTTGGGACAGATCACCGATTACGACAAGCTGACGGTCGAGGTCTGGACCAACGGTTCGATCACTCCCGGCGATGCGCTGGGATTGTCGGCGAAGTTGATTAAAGATCACATGAATATCTTCATCAACTTCGAAGAGGAGATTGAAACGGCGTCGGCGAGCGAAGAGCGCCGGCCCGAGATCAAGAACGAGAACCTGAACCGTTCGGTCGAGGAACTCGAACTCTCGGTGCGCAGTTATAACTGCCTGAAGAACGCCAACATTCAGTCGATCGGCGAACTGGTGCAGAAGACCGAAGCCGAAATGCTGAAGACGAAAAATTTTGGCCGTAAGTCGCTGAACGAGATCAAGGAGATCCTGAACTCGATGGGTCTGAGCCTGGGCATGAAGATCGACGAGCACGGAAACGCTGTGCCCGGACCGACTTCGAACCAGGTGCTGCCCGCTTCGGCGTACGGCGATAACGATCTGTAGGAACAGTTGCCAGTGGCCAGTGGTCAGTTGCCAGTAAGGCTTGACCCCGCAAGCCACTGGCCGCTGACTAATAACCCACTGGCAACTGGCCACTGGCAACTGACAACTGAGGTTTTCCATGCGTCACAAAGTTGCAGGATACAAGTTAGGACGGACCACATCTCACCGGCGCGCCATGCTGCGCAACATGGTCACGTCGATCATCATGGAAGAGCGCATTGAGACGACGGTGATCAAGGCGAAGGCGGTGCGTCCGCAGGTCGAGAAGATGATCACCCTGGGAAAGAAGGGCGATCTGGCGGCGCGGCGGCAGGCGGCCTCTTATTTGATGACGGACGAAGCCGTCCGCAAACTTTTCGATACCGTGGCTCCGCGCTTTGGCGACCGCAAGGGCGGATATCTGCGCATCGTCCGCACCGCTTGGCGAAAGGGAGACGGCGCCGAGAAGGCGTTCATCGAACTCCTGGGCAGCGAGCAGGTGCTCGACGAAAAGCGCCAGAAGCGCGCCGAAATCCGCGCCAAGCGCGCCGAGGAAAACCGCAAGGCGATGGAAAATGCCGACGCCGAAGCGCAGGTGCAGAAGGACATCGCCGCGAATGAGGCTGAGGGCAAGACTGAAGGCGGCGACAAGAAAGAGTAATCGCCGCGGTTCCAACAGGCACAAAGGCGTCCATGACGGGCGCCTTTTTTGCTGAAGATGATGCGCCGTTGCAGTTGGGCTCAGGGGTTAGTCTCCCAAATTGTCTTTCACCGCGGCAAACAGCCAGGCTGCCCAGTCTTTGTACTCTTGCGTTTGCGAATTCCCCGCGGTGATTTTCTCAAACCTCGCCTGCGTTGTAATCCGGAACTGGTATGTCTCGCAGTTGGCAGCTATCTGTGGATCCACGTCGAGTCCTTTGGGCAGGATTCCCGGCCCGGTCCCTATAAGGGGTTCGATCACAAAGTTAATCTGAAAAAACATCGGCTTTTCGAGGCTGACGATGTACTTTTCCGTGCCAGTAGAAGCTGATGGGACGGAATGGACCAAGGTCAGCGTTGTGTTTTTCGGCAGAGGGAGGCGACCGTGCTCCCAGTGAAATCTTTCCATATCGCTTTGCGAGAAGCGATTGCTGGCTACAGCGGACAAGAGCGCTTCTTTCGAGTAGTCCTGAGAACTGGACAGCTTCATCGGATTGTTAATCGTTGCAGCGGACGAGCCAAAAACCATACCGGCCGTCCAACCGCCCCGCTGAACCTTTTCGATGATTTTAACCAGTTGGTATTGGAGCAGTTCCCCACTAAAGCTGAACCTGTCACCCACGCTCGCCGGCGTCGCTATTGTGGATACGGCTTTTCCATCGCGGTTGACTACCGGACGTCCGAGGGTAGCGAGTTCTGCCAGCCGCGACGTTAGCTTAGGGTTAGTCTGGTTAAGAATTACGAAAAGCGGTGCTCCCTGATTCGTGTCGAGCACAACTGAAGTGGGGAACGCCGATTCGATCGTCGATCCCTTTAGGGTCACCAGCACGGTCGCTAACGTCGTTGCGGTTCCGACCAGCAAAATCGACAAGACCGGGGCGAGGGTTCTTTCGCTCCAATTTAGCGCGACGAGAGCTACGGTGGCCACGAACAAGAGACCGAACCCAGCAATGCCGATAGCAATGATTATCGTTCCCATACTTGCCTTTCCGGAATGGGGAGAGATGCGCATCAATTCCCCCGGGGTGGCGTGGCGCTAAACAACAGAATGCCATCCTAGGGGCGCTGACGCTCCTAGTCAACGTGCCGTTCGCTCTCAGCGACGCTCCGGGTGTGTAATCGGCAACCGGAACCTGACGCAGCATTCGCATTTGCTTGATGCTCACCCGCTCCCTACAATAGAAATTTAACCCAAACTCCTATGATTCATTTTCCCGTCCCTGAAGCCCTCACATTTGACGACGTGTTGCTCTTGCCGGCGCATTCCACAGTCGTGCCCGCCAACACGAACACGCAGACCCAGCTCTCGCGCCACATCCGGCTGAATATTCCGATCATCAGCGCCGCCATGGATACGGTAACCGAGTCGCACATGGCGATTGCCATGGCGCAGCAGGGAGGCCTCGGGATCATTCATCGCAACCTGACGATCGATCAGCAGGCCAATGAAGTCGACAAGGTGAAACGGTCGGAGAGCGGCATGATCGTCGATCCCGTCACCATGTCGCCGGATGCGAAGGTTTCCGATGCGCTCGACATCATGCAGAAATACAAGATTTCAGGCGTGCCCATCACCCTCAAAGATGGAAAACTGGTCGGCATTCTAACTAACCGCGATCTGCGCTTCGAGACGCGCTTCGATATTCCAATCAGCAAGGTGATGACCCAGAAGAATCTGATCACGGTGCCAGTGGGTACGACGCTGGAGCAGGCGGAAGAGATTCTGCACGAGCACCGCGTGGAAAAGCTGCTCGTCGTTGACGACAAGTACATCCTCAAGGGCTTGATCACGGTTAAGGACATCCAGAAGAAACTGAAATATCCCGGCGCCGCCAAGGACGATAAAGGGCGATTGCGGGTGAGTGCGGCCATCGGGGCGACCGGCGATTTCCTGGAGCGCGCCCAGGAACTGGCGCAGGCGAAAGTCGACGTGCTCGCCATTGACAGCGCGCATGGGCATTCATCGCTGGTGCTCGAAGCGGTCAAGAAGGTCAAAGCGAAGTTGCCGGAGGTGGAACTGATTGCCGGCAACGTAGCGACCTTCGATGGCGCCTGCGACCTGGTGCGCGCCGGAGTGGATGGCGTCAAAGTCGGCATTGGGCCGGGCTCGATCTGCACCACGCGCATCGTAACCGGCGTTGGCGTTCCGCAAATTACGGCGATTGCGGAGGCGGCGCGAGCCACGCGCGACTCTGGCATTCCGGTGATTGCCGACGGCGGCATCAAGTATTCCGGCGACATCAGCAAGGCGCTGGCGGCGGGCGCTTCCGCGGTGATGATCGGATCGATGTTTGCGGGAACCGATGAAAGCCCAGGCGAACAGATTCTGTATCAGGGCCGCACTTTCAAGGCGTATCGCGGCATGGGGTCGCTCGGAGCGATGGCGGCGGGTTCGAGCGAGCGCTACTTCCAGAACTCCGATGGAGATGCGTCAACGGCGATGCCGGGAATGGGCGAAGACTCGAACCGACTGGGCAAGTTGGTGCCGGAAGGAATTGAAGGGCGCGTGCCGTATCGTGGTTCGGTCGCGATGATCGTGCACCAGATGGTGGGCGGGCTGAAGTCGGGCATGGGTTATTGCGGATGCGAGACGGTGGTTGAACTGCAGCAAAAGGCGCGATTCGTGCGCATCAGCGCCGCTGGCCTGCGAGAAAGTCACGTACACGACGTCATGATCACGCGCGAAGCGCCGAATTACGCGGCGGAGTGAGGGAAGAGACCAATTTGACGACCAATTTGACTGCGTCTCGTCCCAATCTTGTGCGCGCCTGGTGGCCGGCCGCCGTCTGGATCGGTCTCATTGCGTTTGAGTCCACCGATTTTTTCTCGGCAGAGAATACCGGCAGTGTCCTGTATACGATCTTGACCCGCCTGTTCGGCCACATCAACTTCTACGAGTTCCTCGTCTTCCATCACTATCTGCGCAAGACCGGACACGTCGTCGGGTACGGCATGTTGAGCCTGCTGCTGCTTCGTGGCTGGCGGGCTACGCTCGGTCGAGTTCATACTTTGTTGTTGCGTGCAGCGCTGTTGTCCTGGCTGGGGACCCTTTTCGTTGCCGCCATGGATGAATGGCACCAAAGCTTCATCCCATCGCGCTCGGGCACGGTGCGGGATGTCGCGCTCGACACCGTGGCGGGCGTAGCGTTTCTAGTGGTCGCGTATTTCTGGCTGCGGCGACCTCAGAGTGTCGCCTGATCTCGGCAGGTTTTTCACCACGGAGGCACGGAGCCACGGAGGAACCCCTTTCTTGTTTTTCTCCGTGACTCTGTGTCTCCGTGGTGGGTTCGCTTTGGACGGCGGTCATCATCGTTGTCACGCCACTATTGATCAGTCTCGCGCCGGCGAACGGTGGGCGAGCAGGGCGAACGCCGCGACGGTCGCGATACCCGCCGAAAAGTAGAACGGAACTGCTGGGCCATAGACCTTCCAAAGCGCTCCGGTGATGAGGCTGGAGAGCAGCGTGGTCACGCTGGTGAGAAAAAAATAAATTCCCAGAGCGCGGCCCCGGACATCGACGGCTACGCTTTCGACGACCAATGCCTTGAGCACGGGGTTGGTTAGCGCATAGAAGAGTCCGTAGAAGGCCATGGTCAGCCAGATCGCCAGTTGGGACGGCGCGAGTGCGAAGACAAAATAGACGATGGCGAAAACGAAATATCCGGCGGCGGCGATGGCTGAGCGCGAGAAGCGGTCGCTGAACTTGCCGGCCGGCCATGACAGCAGCGTAAACGTGATGTTGAAGACCAGCCCCAGCAATGGCGCGCGCGAGGCTGGAATGCCGATGTTTCCGGCGCGCAGGACGAGAAACATGTCACTGGAATTTCCCAGCGAAAACAGTGTGACCACCGCCAGCACGTAGTAGAAGCCGAGCGGCAATTTTGGGAGCCACTCGGATACGCCAGTGGAGGGACGGGCGTCCCCGCCCGTCGAACGCGGCGCAGCGCCTGCCGAGCTTCGCTCGGCTTGGACGGGCGAGGACGCCCGTCCCTCCACTTGTTTGTGAACCTCGCGGATTCCAATCCAGGCAACGAGCACGCACAGAGTTCCCGGGATCGCAGCCGACGCGAACACGCCGCGCATGCCGAAGCGTCCGATAATGGCCAGCGCCAGCAGCGGGCCCGCGATGGCGCCGGCGGAATCCATGGCTTGAATCAGGCCGTAGGCGGAGCCGAGCGCTGACTTCTCCACCGACTCGGCAACCATCACGTCGCGGGCGGTTCCGCGAACCCCTTTGGCGAAGCGATCGGAAAAACGAATTCCGAGAATTTGCCACCACGAAGAGACCAGCGCCAGCAGCGGCTTCACCGCGTTGGCCACGAAATATCCGGCGACCACGATGGGCTTGCGGCGCGAAACCCTGTCAGTCACGTAGCCGGAGAAAAGCTTGGCAAAGGAAGCCACACTCTCGGCGATGCCTTCGATGATCCCAAGTTGCGCGGGTCCGGCGCCGAGCGACGCCAGAAAGGCGGGCAGCACCCAATACGCCATTTCGCTGGCCGTGTCGTTGAGGAACGAAGTCAGGCCGAAAACATAAACATTGCGCGGAGTGGCACCGGAGACCGCCGGAAAGTTTTCGTGCATCCCAATAGTCGAACATAAAATGACGCGTCCGGGAAACTCCAAGACCTGGAAACCTGGAAACCTGGAAACCTTGAAACCTCGAAACTCTGAAACCTTGAAACTTTGAAACCTTAGCCCACACTGTAGAATAGAAACACATGTCCGATCGCACCTTTACCCTCGATGAAGCGCAGATGCTCCTGCCGATTCTGGAGTCGCTGCTCCGGCAGGCAATCCACGGCAAGAAGCTGATAGAAGACGTGGACTTCGAGCTGCAGGAGACGGCGCACCGGGTTTTTCTCAGCGGCGGCATGATGTTGAATGTGGTCCATCTGGCGCGGCGCAAAGCGGAGCGCGAGAAGGCGATTCGGCGCATCAAGGACGCCCTCGCCGAAATTGACGCGACCGGAGTGCAGGTGAAAGATCTCGACATCGGATTGCTCGATTTCCCCTGCAAGGTGGAGGGCGAGATCCTGCTGTTGTGCTGGAAGCTGGGCGAGCCCAAGATCGCGCATTGGCACGGGACCGACGAAGGTTTCGCCGCCCGGAAGCCGATTGATCAGCGCATCGCAAATGCGGGGAAGAAGCGGCCGAGGTAGGGAGTCAGCTCGCAGCTGTCAGCTTTCAGTTGTCAGTTCTCAGTAAACCCGGATTTGCATCAAAGATGTTTCGTACCAGGGTATCGCTTTGTTGTTCCGTATCAGGGTATCGCTTTAGCGATACCGAACGTTCTTCAGAGCTGGAAGCCCCTTTAGGGGCTGGGCGCGGGGCGTCGATTTTTTCCGCAGCCGGTATGCCGAGAACGCGCGGGGGTAGATTTTGAGCGTTCCCCGAAGAAAACACCGCGCAAGTTCAGGATCGCGCCCCGTTCCTTAGTATTCGGGAGCGCTTCGAGCACGCGGCGAGCGGGGCGTGCGAAGGTACGACTCCCGCCATGCACTATCGAGGATCGAGCGTAGGCCGGGCGTTCTGCTAAAATTACGCTATCTGAGGCGATTGTCTATGTTGACTGGGCGCAAACTGGCGTTGTCGCTTGCATTTACGGTTCTGGTTGCACTGGCCTTTGGGGTCAGTTGCCGGGGGTTCTTCACGAATCCGACGATAGACTCGATTGCGATCAGCCCTTCAAGCGTCAATCTTGACGTTAATGCCACGCAGCAGTTCACGGCGTGGGGAACGTATTCGGATGGCAGCCGGTCGCAGATTACCAGCGGGCTGACGTGGACCAGCGATTCAACGGAAGTGACGATTACTACCGGGGGAAAGGCGACCGGTGTCAGCGTGACTAGCTCCTCAGCCACGATCACAGGATCTGCTCAGGGTCTTGATGGCACGGCCACCGTCACCGTAATCGGAGACGTCACGTCCATGACGGTCAGCCCCACGACAGCAACCGTAAAGGTCGGCGGCACCGGCGTTCCGTTTACTTTTACGGGGAGTCCTGGCCCGCCGACGTACATTACTCCCAATAACGGTGGCACGTTGACGGTATTGGACAACAGCGGTAATACCAACGCCAACAGCAACTTCACGTGCGCGGTTGGTACAGACAACAGCGGGAATCCGGCAGAGGTTTGCACGGCGTATGCGGGTGCGAGTACGGGAAGTCCATATAAGATCCAAATGAGTTACCCGACGTCTTCTGGCGGCACGGTGACCGCCAGTGCAACAGCGAACATCAGCGGTACCTAGGCGGCGTGTGCCCATCCGAGTGCATGAAGGGCGCTCCATCCTTAACCCTGCCGGGTGCCCCACTCATTCGCGTTCTGTGCGAATGAGTGGGCCCGGTGCTTTTTTCATCACATCCGCCCAGTGAGCCCCATCACAGACATTCACCCCGGCCGATGCAACAATATTCGCAACCTGTTAGGCCAGCAAGTAAGTGTGCCCGTCTTCAGTGACGGACCCTGGAGATTACTACAAAGTAATTTCTCAGTGCTCTTTGACAACCGTAAGGCGCGCTGATTATCGGACGAAAAATCCCTCCAAAATTCCAAAAAGTGGAGGAAAATCCGCTAAGTCCTTATTCCGGAAGATTTTGAAAATAAGTCCTTGGCGCTCTAGATTTTGGCGGGAAGACACCCCTTAACCCTATGATTCCAGTACCGGGGGGATAGGGGGGTGGTGGTAAACACGCATTAATACCTTGAGAGTAAACATGGGAGCAACGGAGACAGGCAAACCTTGGAGCGTTCAATCACCCACCGTTCTCTTTTCAGCGTTATCACGCCGCGCTATAGTAAAAGTTTGATCCGGTGAAGTTCATCCCTACATCCTTGCTTCGATTGGCGGCCATCGCACTCTGCCTGGCCAGCGCGATATTTCTTGCGGGCTGCAATCGCGGCCGCGGGCGCGTGCTGGAGATCGCTTACGTTTCCGGCGTCCAGGCCATCCTGCGCGACCGCGTGGCGGCGGTGTATGAAAAAGCCGGAGTGGTGAAGAACGGCGACCGCGTGGAAGTGCTCGACCATGACCGCCACTTCGTCAAAGTACGCACCGCAACCGGTGTGATGGGATGGATGGAGCAGCGCTACCTCGTCAGTGAGGAAGTCTTCGATCGGATTCAGAAGCTGACCGCGGACAACCAGAACGATCCCGTGCAGGCGCAAGGCGCGGCGCGCAACGACACGAATCTGCACGTCGAACCAGGGCGCGACACGGAACATCTCTATCAGATTTCTTCCGGCGAGAAGCTGTCGCTGTTGAAGCGAGGCACGGCCGAGAAGCCGGGCGCGGCTGCGCTGCCGTCGCGCTCCGCCACTCCCTCGACACCGGGCAGCAATCCGCAGAACAATTTGCAGAACAGCGGTCCGCAGAACAGCAATCTGCAAAATAACGACAAGAAACAGCCTGTTCCGGTGATCGAGGATTGGTGGCTGGTGCGCGACTCCCACAACCGTGTCGGATGGGTGCTGGGACGCATGATCGATCTTGACATCCCGCTCGAGGTCGCGCAATACGCGGAAGGCCAACGCATTGTCGCGTACTTCGTGTTGAATCAGGTGCAGGATGGAGACAAGAAAGTCGCGCAGTACTTGACCGTGGTCACCGAACCCAAGGATGGCCTGCCGTTTGACTTCAACCAGATTCGCGTCTTTACCTGGAACGTGAAGCGCCATCGCTATGAGACGGCCTATCGCGAGCGCATGGAAGGCGTCCTGCCCGTGATCGTTGCGCAAGAGAACTTCGACAAGGAAGGCGTATTGCCGGCGTTTGTCATTCGTGTGAAGGACGACAACGGCAACGTTACCGAGCGCAAGTACAAGCTCAATACGCCGATTGTGCGTCGAGTGTATGCGCCGGGAGAAGAGCCGGTGCGGACGGTGAGCAGAAAAGCTGTGAGCAGGAAAGCTGTGAGCAAGAAAGCTGTAAGTAGGAAAGCCAAGCGCAAGCGGTAAACAAGAACCTTTAACCGCAGAGAACGCAGAGAGCGCAGAGGTTTTTGGAATTTCTTTCCTCCGCGATCTCGTACTCTGCGGTTAAATTAGCTGTAGAACTCGGCAATGCTCTCGACCACCCACCCGATCTCGGCCTCGGTCAACTCCGGGAACATGGGCAAGGCCAGTACTTCCCGTGCGGCCTGTTCGGAGACCGGCATGTCTCCCGCCTTCACTCCGAGGTAGGAAAAGACCGGCTGCAAGTGCAGCGGCAGCGGGTAGTAGATTTCCGACCCGATTTTTCGATCCGCGAGGAATTGGCGCAGCTCGTCCCGGCGCTCGGCGCGAATCACATACTGATGAAACACATGTTTGGCTTGCGGACTCCGCGAGAGCAAGCGCACGGGCGCGCAGCTTTCATTCGAGGGCTGATTTGAAGCCTGGTTGGAAGTCAGTCCAGAGCTGGCAAAGAGCTGGTCGTAGGTCGCGGCGTGCTGCCGACGGCGCTGGTTCCAGTCTGCGAGGTGTGGAAGCTTCACGCGCAGGACCGCTGCCTGAATCGCATCCATGCGTCCGTTCCAGCCAAACTCGTTGTGGTAGTAGCGCCGGGGACTGCCATGGTTGCGGAGTTGGCGCATGTGCTCGGCCATCTCCGGACGGGAAGTGGTGACGATGCCCGCGTCTCCGTAAGCGCTCAGGTTCTTGGTGGGATAGAAACTGAAAGCAGCGGTGACACCGAGCGAGCCCGCACCGCGCCCGCTCCACTCGGCGCCAATCGCCTGGGCGGCGTCCTCCACGATGGCAACGCCGAATTCCTGAGCGATTCGGTCGAATGCGTCCATATCGGCGCACTGGCCATAGAGATGGACGGGAAGAATCGCGCGGAGATTTTCGCGTTGTGTTGCGCGGAGCTGCCGATCTACCAGCGTTGCGTCGAGATTCAGAGTGCCGGGATCGACGTCCACGAAAACCGGCGTTGCGCCCGCCCGCACAATTGCGCTGGCCGAAGCAAAGAAACTGAACGCCGTGGTGATGACCGAGTCTCCGGGCCTTACGCCAGCGGCGACGAGCGCCAGCCAGAGGGCCTCCGTTCCGGACGCGCAGCCGACGGCCGAGACCGCTCCCGTCAGCGCGGCAATCTCGCGCTCCAGCGCCTCAACCTCCGGACCGAGAATGAACTGCTGGGACGAACAAACCCGCTCCACCGCGGCGAGAATGTCTGCGCGAATCTGTTGGTACTGCCGCTGAAGATCGAGCATCGGCACGGCGTCGAGGATCTTCGCCGTCACCTTCGGTTTCGCGATGGGAAGCCGGTTCACGAGACGGGTTGATTCTAGCATTCAGCGGTTAGTGGTCGAGTGCCGAATGATGGTGCGCCAGCGATGGGATCGGGTGAATGGAGGAAAGATTTCGAGTCGGCGCCGGAACCAATGTCGTGCACCGGCAGGATCGGCGTACAATGATTTCCGTTCGGAATCCAAAGGGAACTCCCTCCCGCATGCGCCATGAACTGCAGTAGTGAACTCCTCCAATGTTCCGGCCCGATAATCTCGACCGGGATGGGTCTATCATTTGAGCTGCTATCGTCTCTGGAACGCACTTTAGAGAGTTTCAATCGAGAGCATTATGCGGCGGCGGTTTCAGGCCGCACGGAGCTATACCATGGACATGAATCTGGCAAGGAAAGTGGCCGAGTTGCTCTGTTCGCTGCTCATACTGACCGCGGCGATGGCTGGTGGCGACGATAAGTCCCAGGCGGGCGTTACCTTTACCTCCCGCACGGAATTGGTGCTGGTCCCGGTGGTTGTGCAAGATAAGTCGGGTGAACCTGTGGCCGGCCTGACCAAGGACGATTTCGAACTTCAGGAGAACGGAAAATCGAAGCCGATATCGACCTTTGAGGAGGTCAAGACTCTCACCAAGCGGCCAAGCCGCCCCGCTCCTCTGCGCGGCATTTACACGAATGAATTAAACAACGATTCCACTCCCAAGCGAATGACGATCTTTGCCCTGGACCTGGTCAATACTCCTTTTCTGGACCAGAGCTACGCCCGTCAGCAACTCATTAAGTTCCTGGCGAAGCGCGTTGACAGTCAAGAACCCATCGCCCTGGTGGTGATCAAGAGAAACGGCATCAGCGTGCTGCACGATTTCACTTCCGACCCGGCTGTGCTGGTGGCGGCCTTGAAAAAAGTCTCCGGCGAAATTCCCGGGGTCCAAGGGGTGGGGGTGGGCGAAGAAACGTCCGCAAGCGCACTCGAAGGAAACGCGGTGAACGTTGCAGCAGAGGCGGTGGCCCACGAAAATCCCGGATTGGCAGAGGTGCTGGGACTTAATAGCTTCGTGAATGCACTGGGGCCGGAAGATGCGTTTGTGATGCTGGCGGAGCGCGAGGCGATCATGGTGACGCTGGAGTCCTTCCAGCATGTCGCCGAAGCTTATGCCGGAGTTCCCGGCCGCAAGTCGCTGATCTGGGCGACGGCAGCGTTTCCCTTCGGGTTGGACCCGGTGACGGGAACCATTCTCTCGCCGACAGTTTACCACCAGGGGGCGATCCAAAGCACTGGAAGTGGTTTGGAGCGGGGTACCGGGAATCTGCCTCCGTTGCCCTCCAGCACAAGTGTCCAAACGGGCGAAGACTTGAAATCGTTGGAGCCCCTCTACCAGCGCACACTGCAAATGCTCAATGATGCCAGCATTTCGGTTTATCCCGTAGATGCGCGCGGCCTGCTGGTGTTCTTCCCGGGAGCGGATACAAGCAGAATCGATGGAGTAGCCGCCTATAACAAAGCGCTCTTTGACTCCAGCCGCGACACCATGGTTGGTTTTGCGGACATGACCGGGGGCAAGGCCTATTACAACCGCAACGACCTGGACACTGCCTTCCGAAAGGCGGCGGACGATTCCGCCAGCTACTACATGCTGGGCTACTATTTGGAAAGGAATCCCAAGCCGGGGTGGCATAAGCTGCACGTGAAATTGAAGAATGGCGGGAAGGAAGTGCGAGCCCGCAATGGCTTTTTCGTGACGCCGAAGTCCTCGGAGGCGGAGACCAAGAAAATGGATCTGAAACTGGCGATGGTTTCACCGCTCGATTATTCGGCCGTGCCCTTCAGCGTCAAATTTGAAGCGGCCCAGGGGCAGGGTGCGAAGAAGAAAGTGCACTTCCAAATCAGCCTCCCGCCTTCCTCCAACATCGTGGACGTGAGCAACAACGGCCAAGTCGATTTGGAAGTGCTTGCCTCAGCCCGTACGGCGACTGGCCAGTCGGCGGACCAGTTCGGCCAGCGTGTGCAGACCAATCTCAAGCCGGACAGCGTGCAGGTCGTCCAGCGCGATGGCCTGAATTATGGCAACGACCTGCTGGTACCGGCTGGACAGTTCCAGGTGCGTTTTGTGGTGCGCGACAATCTGACTGGCCGACTGGGGACTGTAACTGCGCCCTTGCAGGTGAGCCCCTAGTCACGCCGGTGAGCGTGGAGGGAGTGGCTAGTGAATCGAAGGTGTTTTCATAGTGCCACGAGCCGTCCCACCTTGGCGATTAAAAGGCGAAATCTCTGCCTGGAGAGGGACCCATCGGATCCGGGGGGCGTGGGGCGTACCTATGAAAGTTGGTATCCGAGTGGGGCTGTGAATTCCAATTTTGGTATCCGAGATCGCTTGGAACTCGTAACTCATTGAACCTAAACAACCTATTGACTGATGCCTGTGGTCAGCGAATTGCTTCACTCTTTACGAATGTTTGCATTGGACTGCGGTCGGCTCTTTTTCGGGACCTGCTCAAGCATAAAATCCAACGATCAGAATCGCGTTCTCAACGGAGGACTTTCATGAAATATAGACTGCCAATCGTTCTTTTGGTACTCGCTCTCTCTTCGGTCCTGGCTTTCGGGCAGACCGAAACTGGTTCGATTACTGGAACCGTGACCGACCCCACAGGTGCGGTTGTGAGCGGTGCGACCATCACCGCGACAAATACTGCGACTGGGGCCGTGCGTACAGCAACTACGAACGCCAGCGGTTCGTACACGATCTCAAGTTTGTCCCCAGCGCCCTACCAGGTGGTCATTTCCGCCACTGGTTTTGTGCCGTTTAAACGTGGCCTCACGGTTCAGGTTGCTTCTCTGACGGAGGTTTCCGCGCGCATGTCAGTGGCTGCGACGGGAACGACCGTCGAGGTCACCGCCGGTGCAGGCGCGGTGGAGGTTGAAACACAGAGTTCGGAACTCTCGCAGATGGTGAGTGCCCAGCAGGTGGCCGAACTGCCGAGTCTGAATCGCAATCCGTACGATTTCGTCGCCACTTCGGGAAACGTGACAGCGGACCAGGGTTTCAGCCGCGGCACCGGAGTTGCGATCAACGGGCAGCGCTCCGCCAGCACTGACATCTTATTAGACGGCGCTGAAAACGTCGATTTGTATAGTGCAAATGTGGGCCAGTCGGTTCCCATGGACGCGGTGCAGGAGTTCCGGGTCACAACCAGCGACTTCACCGCCGAGTATGGCCGCGCCAGCGGCGGCGTCGTGAACGTGGCGACAAAATCCGGAAGCAACAGCTTCCATGGCAGCGGCTACGAGTACAACCGGTTGTCGAATCTGGCCTCCAATACCTACGACAATAACGCCAACGGCGTTGCACGGCCGCACTTTACCCGCAACCAATTCGGGTATTCGATCGGTGGCCCGGTCATCAAGAACAAACTATTCTTCTTTAACAGCACCGAGTGGCTCCGGATTCGAGCGTCGGCTACCAACCTAGCCTATGTGGTTGATCCGGGCTTCCTTCAGCTAACCGATTCGGCCACCACCGGGGCGTATTTTGCCCAATATGGGAAGCTGAAATCGGCCGCGACCGTGATACCTTCGGGAGTGCAGACCGCCGACGCCTTGGGCTACTGCCCCGAAGGGGTCTGCGGCAATCCGTTGGTAACGCCTTCGACCCCTGTTTTTGATGAGGTAAGTTATCCCTTCCCCAACGATGTGGGCGGTGGGTTGCCGCAGAACACTTACAATAGCGTCGTCCGGATCGACTTCAACATCAGCGACAAGACGCAACTGTTCGGGCGCTATGCGATTTTTAATGACACCTACTTCCCCGGTACCATCTCCTACAATGCTTACGAAGGATTTGATACTGCGGAAAAGGACAAAAACCAGAATCTTCTGCTAAGTCTCACTCACCTCTGGACCAACAACTTCATTTCCAGTACGAAGCTTAGCTTCAATCGTCTGAATGACGTTCAGGGGCTTGGCTCCGCTGGAACGGCGCCGGGCCTGTTGATTGGACTGGGCGGCGACGGATATACCGTCAACGGTCAGGTCTTCGCGCTGCCGGGTTACCTGCCCTATGCGCCCGGTTCGGCAATTCCGTTCGGCGGACCCCAGAACGTTAGTGAAATCGATCAGAGCATCAGTTGGACGCGTGGCCGCCACAACGTCAAGTTTGGTGGCGAATACGTTTACGTCCGGGATAACCGGATATTCGGAGCGTATCAAGAGGGAATTCAGTATCTGACCTCAGGTGGTGCTCTTCTAACTAACCCCGACACAGGCGTACCCGGAGTGATTGACAACCTGCTGAATGGTCAACTGTACCGCTTCAGCGCAGCCATCGATCCGCAGGGCGAGTTTCCCTGCTACCACGACCCCACTACCAACGTCATCATCCCGACCCCGGCTTGCACTTTGAGCGGCCCCGCGGTATCCCCAAATTTCAGCCGGAGTAATCGTTACAACGATGGCGGTTTGTATGTCCAGGATAGCTGGAAGATGTTCCCACGGTTCACCGTGAATCTGGGGCTGCGCTGGGAGTACTACGGCGTACAACATGCCAAGCACCAGGACCAGGATGCCAATTTTGTGCTGGGCTCGGGAAGCAACATCTACCAGCAGTTCACAAACGGAGCGGTGGCACAAGGCAGCAGTTTGCCCAATGGCGGCCGCTTGTGGAAGTCCGCATGGAAGAACTTTGGCCCACGTGTAGGCTTTGCCTGGGACATTTTTGGAGACGGGAAAACCAGTCTGCGCGGCGGCTACGGTATTGCGTTTGAGCGCAATTTTGGTAACGTGACCTTTAACGTTATCCAGAACCCACCCAACTACGCCGTGCTGAACGTTGTGGCCGGACGTGACGTGAACTGGGGGAATCTGCCGATTTCACCCAATAACTTCGGGGCAGCGGGTCAACCCGGCAGCTATCCCTTCCGCAGTCCCACGCTGCGCGCGGTGGATACCAACATCAAGCCCGCCTACGCGAACGTCTGGAATCTCTCCGTGGAACGCGAGATTGCCAGGGGCACCGTGGCTGCACTCGAATACTCGGGCTCCCGCGGGATCCATGGTTACACCATCGGCAACGTCAACGATGTGGGCTTCGGTCCTGCCTTCACGGGCGATGGCTGCGGCGGAGCCGGAGGGGTAAATTGCGCCGATCCAGCCCAGAATTTGAACCAGCAGTATAGCTACATGAACTATCGTACCAACGGGAACGATAGCTGGCATGAGGCCTTGAACGGCAAGCTGACCACCAGCAACCTGTTCAAGCAAGGGCTGAACCTTACCGCAAACTACACCTGGTCGCACACCCAGGATTATCTGAGCGCTACCTTTGGCGGCTCGGACGAATTCTCGGGGCAATCCCTGGGGACGCTCGACCCGTTCAATCCCTCGCTGGATCGCGGCGATGCCGACTTCGATGTTCGCAGCCGCGTGTCTCTGAGTGCGGTCTGGGATCCACCGTACGCCCAGCATACTCACGGGGTGATGAAGGAAATCGCGGATGGGTGGGAATTCTCTCCGATCTTCCAGGCACAAACCGGCTATCCCTACACCATCTTCGACTGCACCAACGCGTATTCGGCTTATACCTGCCCGCGCTACATCCCCAGTGGACCAGCGGCGAGGACCGGCAGCACGAGCACGGGGACGGCTAATGCCATCCCCGGCGTCAATAACCAGTACGCCTATGAAACCATTCCTTCTCCTCTGATTTACATGGACCCCTACGGCGTCAACAGCTCGCTTCCAACCTGCGCTACGGATCCAACCACCGGTTTGTCTCTGGGGACGAATTGCGTGTACCCCTCGAACATGACCGCCCGCAATTACTTCCGGGAACCGGGATACTGGACCATGAACATGGGTATCTCCAAGACCTTCAAGGTCACGGAGAAAGTGAACCTGCAGTTCCGCAGCGAATTCTATAACCTGTTCAACCACTCCAACTACTACGTTCAGACCGGCAATGAGGATTCGATCGGAGGCCTGGCTGACGTATCGGCCCTCTACTATGCTGGGAACTCCTACGGCCTTTGGCACCGGCGCAAATAACGCCCAGTATGAGTACTGCACCGCTGTGACAAACAACGCTTGTAGCGGTACACCGGTACCCTACACACTGATCGGGAAGAAGGGCGTGACCAATCAAGCGGCGGGTGCCGGAACGGGCTCTTTGGGTGAACGCCGGTTTATCCAATTTGCCTTGAGGCTGACCTTCTAGATCGAGGTCTGCAGCAAACCTGAGGGGAGCGAGAAATCGCTCCCCTTCTTTTTGTGTCCGTGATTTGTGAAACACGCTCTAAGGATTCTTTGGCGCTCGTGCGCGTTCCCGTTTCGCATCTTCGGTTCGGCCCGTGTGTTCGTAGGCTTCGGCAAGGGAGAGGTGCGCGGGGGCGAAGGCAGGCAGGCGTCCGGTGGCGATTTCGAGGTGCACGATGGCGGATTTGAAGTCACCGGTCTTTAGCAGGATTGCGCCGATTTCGTAATGCGCCCAGGCGGAGTCGGGCTGGAGTTCAACCGCTTTGTGCAGATGCTTTGCCGCCTCGGGGTATTGCGCTTTCCGGGCGAGCGCCGCTCCGAGCGTGTATTGCGCCAGGTAGAGGTTGGGATCGGCGGAGACGATGGGCGTGAGCGTGGCAATGGCGCGATCCGGCTTCGACTGGTCGCGAGCCGCTGCTTCGATCACCTTATTGGCGGTGGCTATTTTGTCTTTGGGATCGGTTCCTGTAACCGAGGCGGCTGAGCCTGACGACTTTTGCAGTCCGATGTATCCGAGCGACGCCAGCTTCTGCATCTCGGACGAGCTCAACTCGGCGGAAGACTTGCCCGCTTCGCCGCTGAAACGGCGGTCGAAATTGTCGAGCTGCGCGGCCATTGTGTCGAGCGTGGCCTTGGAACTCTGGGCCAGGTTGTGGGCGGCGCCCGGGTCGGCGGTTAGGTCGTAGAGCTCGGGCTTGGGGGCGCGAATGTAGAGATACTTGCCGACACGCCAGGATTCGAGCGGGCTCCAGCCGAATCCGCGCTGCGGCAGATCGGCGCGGGAATACACGGGCTGGTCACTTCCACTGCCGCTGCCGCCACCGGACGTTGATTTTGCGATCCGCAACAGCGATTGTCCCTGCATCTGCGAGGGCACCGGGATCGCGGCGATTTCAAGCAGGGTAGGAGCGATGTCGACGAGCCTTACCTTGGCGGCGACTCGGGTGGTTGCCGGCTTCGCGGCGGGCTGGACTTGAGGGAGTTTTATGAGCAGCGGAACATGAATGGTTTCGTCGTAGAGAAAAACGCCGTGTGCGTCTTCGCCGTGGGCGCCCAGGCTCTCGCCGTGGCCGGCGGCGACGATGACTGCGGTATTTCCGTAGACTTTTCGCTGTTGCAAGGCGCCGATTAGTTTACCGATAGCTGCATCGGCCGCAGTGATGGCGGAATTATAGGAAGTGGCGGGTGCGCGCCCGTCGCTGACGTGAACCCAGAGAAAAAACTGCGCTTGCGCATTGTGGTCCAGCCAGGCGACGGCGCGCGCTACTACCTGGTCTCCGCGGCGCTCGGTTACGGAAGGACGAGCGTCAGCGGGTAGCGCAGGCCGGAAGCCAGCGTCGTAAGTCTGGAAGCCGCGGTCGAAGCCTTGTGCCAGCCCGTTCTGCGGGTCGAGATCAATGGAGCCAACAAAGGCGGCCGTGCGATAGGCCTGCGACTTCAGCAAGTCCGGGAGGTAAGCGAGCGATGGCGACAGCGTGCCGCCAATCTCGCTCATGCCGGTGCTCTGCGGGTAGGCTCCGGAGAGAATAGTGGCGTGCGAAACCACGCCCGCCGGAGCCTGGGCGTAGGCATGCTCGAAGACGATGCTTTCCCCGGCGAGACGATCGAGGTTGGGCGTAAGCGAACCCTTGGCGCCGAGGAAGCCCATGCGGTCGGCGCGGGCGGAGTCTAGGGTAATCAGCACCAGGTTGGGTTTGGATGCGGCGGCGGCGAAAGAGAGACTGAACAAGGTAAGAATCACGCCGGCAATGACTTTTCGGATCATGACAGTAAGTGTAAAGGCTGCGCCGCCATTGATCAAAAGGTGCCCAAAATGTGCAGTCTTGACGTCCGGGCAACTCCTTGTACAATCTATGTACCTGCTCCTCGGGATCCCCAATCTCGTGGTGATATCGTGATCACCGCCCATCGTTGGCCAGGAAGGCTCGATGGCACTCCGTGAAGCTGGACCATATTAATTATTTGCAGTGACCGTGCCCTTCAGAAAACGTCTGCGGTTGGTGTGCCTGCTGGCTTTGTGCGCCGCGGGTTCGAGCCTGCTCGTCTGCTGCCAGCACGCGCGGGGCGGAGCGGTCGGGTCCAGGAAGTTGATCATCCTCGGTATCGACGGGCTCGACCCGGATCTGCTCACGAAGTTCATGGCGGAAGGCAAGATGCCGAACTTCGCACGTCTGGCCGCGCAGGGATCGTTCCGGCGTTTGACGACAAGCATCCCGCCGCAAAGCCCGGTGGCCTGGTCGAACCTGATCACGGGGATGAATGGCGGCGGGCATGGAATCTTCGATTTCATTCACCGCGATCCGAAAAGCTTTCAGCTTTATTTTTCCACGTCGCGGGTCGAAGGCCCCAAGCACAGCTTTCATCTCGGGAGTTGGGTGATTCCGCTCGGCAGCGGCTCGGCGGAACAGTTGCGGCACGGCAAGGCTTTCTGGGAGATTCTGGACGAATACGGCGTGCCCAATTATGTTTACCGCATCCCGGCGAATTTTCCGCCGATCGCCGCGAAGGGGAAGACTCTTTCGGGCATGGGCACGCCCGATTTGCGCGGCACGTATGGCACGTTTACTTTCTATACGGACGATCCGACGGCGGCGGTGGGCGCGGTCGAAGGCGGGGAAGTGGTGCAGGTTGAAGTAAAGAACAATCGGGTCGCGACCAATCTGATTGGACCGGATAACACATTTCGCAGGAACTCGCCTCCCGCTACCGAGCCTTTCACGGTTGACGTCGATCCGCTGGAAGCGGTGGCGCGCATTGGCTTCCAGGACCAGCAGTTCGTTCTGAAAGAAGGCGAATGGAGTGGATGGGTTCCGGTGGAATTTCACCTCATGCCGCTGATTGGCAATGTGAAGGGGATCTGCCGCTTCTATCTCAAGCAGACGCATCCGCGTTTTCAGCTTTACGTATCGCCCATCAATATTGACCCGAAGGATCCCGCGCTGCCAATTTCCACGCCCTCGAGTTACTCGAACGACTTGGCGAAACAGATCGGCGAATTCCACACGCAAGGCATTGCCGAAGATACGAAGGCGCTCACCGCCGGCGTGCTCGACGATAAAGAATTTCTGGAACAATCGCACACCGTGCTCGCGGAACATCGGCGCGCGTTCGATGTTGAGTTCCCGAAATTCCACGACGGAGTGTTTTTCTTTTATTTTTCGAGCCTGGACCTGAACGGGCACATGCTGTGGCGGCTGACCGATCCGCAGAGTCCCGCGTACGACGCCGCGCGCGCGGCTCAGTACGGATCGTCTCTGGAGGAGTTTTACGAGCAGATCGATCAGGTGCTCGGCGAGGTGATGCCGAAGGTCGACAAGAATACGACGCTGCTCGTGCTTTCGGACCATGGATTTGCTCCTTACCGGCACTCCTTTAATCTGAATACGTGGCTGTTGAACAACGGCTATATCGCGCGCAAAGAAAGCGCCAGCGGGGATGCCAGCGAGCCCTTCGCCGATGTAGATTGGGGCCGCACGCGCGCGTACGGGTTGGGCTTGAACGGACTTTATCTGAATGTGCGCGGACGCGAGCGCGAGGGGATTGTCGAGCCGGGCGCTCAAGCCGACGCGCTGCTGCGGGAAATCCGGCAGAAGCTTTTGGAGGTTCGCGATCCGAAGGATGGTTCGCAGGTGATTACGCGAATCGATCTGGCCAGCGAAGCTTACCAGGGGCCATACGCGGGTTCGGGTCCGGATGCGCTGGTCGGCTACAACCGTGGGTATCGCGCGGGATGGAAAACGATTCTGGGCGCGTTCCCGGCGGAAGTGCTCGAGGACAACACGAATCCATGGAGCGGCGACCATTGCATCGACTTCACGAAGGTGCCGGGAGTGCTGTTGAGCAACCGCAAGATTGAAGCGCAAGCTCCGGCGCTGACTGACATCGCGCCGACGATTCTGTCGGAGTTCGGAATTGCGAAAACGAAGGATATGCTGGGGCAGTCGGTGTTTCAGTCGCGTTAGCACTTTGAGTACACGATGGAGCGGCGGGCGTCTCGCCCGTCCAATTGTCAGGTGGCCGGGCGGGACGCCCGGCGCTCCACCAATAAACGCGTGAAAACGGGAGAAATTATGTTTGGTTCACACAAAGTGAAAATCGAAGGCGAACTGCTGGAGAAGGTTAAGCAGTGTTCGGATGCCGCGGGATACGAATCGATCGACGAATTTGTGATCCACATGCTGGAAAAAGAAACGAAGAAAATCCTACCGGACGAAAGCAGCACGTCGAAAGAAGAAATACAGAAACGGCTGCGCGGCTTAGGGTACATCGAGTAGCTTGACTATTTTCTCCAAACCGATGGCGGTCGCCGGCCAAGCCGTGGCAATCGTGGCGTTCAAGCTGTTTCTGCTCACCAGTCCGCTGGCGATTGTGATCGTCGTGTCGGTGGTGGTCGGATTGCTGATGGTGGTCTTGTTCGGCTACACGTCGGATCAGAAAGCGATCGGCGTTGCGAAGGATCGACTGAAAGCTCACTTGCTGGCGGTGCGCCTGTACCGGGATCAGATTCCGGTGGTGATGGGCTCGTACGGCAAGATCCTGCGCGGTACGGGGCGCTACCTGAAACTCGCCTTCAAGCCGTTGCTGTACGTCATCATTCCGATTACTTTGCTGATGGTGCAAATCGATCGCTACCTCGGCGCGATCCCGATTCCTGTGGGCGCGCCGTTCCTGCTGACGGTCCACCTCGCCGGGCAGACGTTGACCGGACAGTCGAACGGAAGCGACGCGCTGAATGATGTCACGCTCGACCTCCCGCCCGAGATCACGATGACTGCGTCTCCGGTGCACGTTCCGGCGGGGAATGAGATTGTCTGGCGTCTGGCCGGCTCAAAAGAAGGAAAATATGAAGTGAGGGTCGCCGCCGCCGGCCAGAGCGCCGCGAAGAGTGTTTGTGTGGGGAGTGACTTGGCGCGAATTTCGACTGTCCGCTTGCGCGGACATTTCTGGCAGCGTATGTTCACGTCGGCAGAGCCGGCGCTGCCGGAGAATAGTCCGATCGAGTCGATTTCGGTCAATTACCCGGATCGCAATATCGAGATCGCGGGCTATGGCATGAATTGGATTTGGCTGTTCTTCATCTTGTCGATGGGTGCAGGATTTATTTTCAAGGAACTCTTGGGGATTCAGATATGACGAGATTGTATGGGGCGGGCGCCCTCGCCCGCCTGCGTGCAGCAGATATCAAGTCGCGGGACATGCATGATCGTCCTCCGGTTCATCGCGAGCGCAAGCTTTTCGCGGGCGAGGGCGCCCGCGCCACACGTTTCTTGCTGATCGCGTTAATCTTCCTCCCCGTACTGGCGCATGCCTACGCCGGGCCGGGCGCGGGATTTGCGGTGCTGTCGTCGTTCTGGGCGATCTTTGTTGCGTTCCTCTATTCGTTCTACGCGTTGATGACGTGGCCATTCCGCCAGTTGTTCCGTTTTCTCCGGCGGCGAAACGCATACGGAAAGGCGACGTTTGAGCGCGCGGTGATTTTGGGATTCGACGGAATGGATCCTGAACTTGCCGATCGATTCATGAAAGAAGGCAGGCTGCCGAACCTGGCGAAGTTACGGGACAAAGGAACGTTCAGCAAATTGCGTACGACGTTTCCGCCGATTTCTCCGGTGGCGTGGTCGACGTTCATGACCGGTGTGAATCCGGGCAAACACAACATCTACGATTTTCTGGCGCGCGATACCAGCAACTATCTCCCATTTCTTTCGTCGGCTGAAATCAAGGGGCCGAAGCGCCATATCAAGATTGGCAAGTATTCCATTCCGTTCGGCAAGACAGAAATCAAGGGCATGCGCAAGGGCACGCCGTTCTGGCACTGGCTGGGCGACGCGGGAATTTTCAGTTCCGTGATTCGCGTTCCCGTCACGTTTCCGCCGGAAAAGTTTCAGGGCGTGCTGCTTTCCGGGATGTGCGTGCCCGACCTGAAGGGCAGCCAGGGCACGTTTTGCCTGTGTACGACCCGCGCTTCCAACGACAAATTTCGTGAAGGCGGCGTGCGCGTGCCTATCGAGCGCAAGAACGGTGTTTGCCGTTCCTACGTTCCGGGGCCGGAGAACCCATTGGTGGAGAAGGCCGGCGAACTGCACGCGGATTTCGAAATTCGCCCGGAGCTGGGATCAAAATCGGCGCGCTTCGTGTTCGGTTCGGAAAAGTTCGCGTTGAAAATAGGAGAATACTCGGAGTGGCTTCCGGCGGAATTCAAGGCTGGAATGGGTTTTACGGCACACGGCATCTGCCGCTTCTATCTCAAGGAACTTTCGCCGGAGGTTGAAGTTTATGTTACGCCGGTGAATATCGATCCTGGGCATCCCGACTTGCCGATCTCGCACCCGGTTACTTATTCAATTTATCTGGCCAAGCTCTTCGGGCCATACGCGACGCTCGGCCTGGCGGAAGACACGTGGGCGCTCAACGAGCACGTGCTCGATGACGATGCCTTTCTGGCGCAGGCTTACGGCAATCATGAAGATCGCGAGCGGATGCTTTTTGATGCGCTGGATAAAACCAAGCAGGGGCTTTGCACCTGCGTGTTCGATACGACCGACCGGGTGCAGCACATGTTCTGGCGCTATCTGGAGGAAGGCCATCCGGCGGCGCGCGATGTGCCGCACAGCCAGCATCCTCCGGTGATTCAGGATCTGTATGAACGCATGGATCGCCTGATCGGGCGCGTGATGGAAAAAATTGACGACGACACGCTGCTGATGGTGATCTCCGATCATGGGTTCAAGTCGTTTGCGCGCTGCATGAACGTGAATGCGTGGCTGCACCAGAACGGATACCTGGCGTTGAAGGATGGCAAGACCGAGAGCGGCGACTGGTTCGAGGACGTGGATTGGTCGCGCACCCGCGCTTACACCATGGGCCTCAACGGACTTTATCTGAATATCAAAGGGCGCGAGAAGCAGGGAATTGTGGATGCCTCCGAAGCCGAGGCGTTGAAAGACGAACTGCAAAAAGGGCTGAATGGGCTGGTCGATCCGGCTTCCGGCACGGTGGGGGTCACGGGCGTGTTTATTGCGGACAATGTTTATCGCGGACCTTATACGGAGAATTCGCCGGACCTGATTGTTGGCTATGGCGCGGGCTATCGCGCCTCGTGGGATTCGGTGATGGGCAAAGTTACCGGGCAGATATTCGAGGACAATATCAAGGCGTGGAGCGGCGACCACTGCATCGATCCACGGCTGGTTCCTGGAGTTCTGTTTTCGAGCCACAAGTTCATCGAAGAGAAGCCCGCGATTGTGGATGTGGCGCCGACGATCCTGAAACTGTTTGGGCTCGCGCTGCCCGCGCATTTTGACGGGAAGCCGTGGACGCTGGCTCCGCAGGCGAAGCCTTAACCGCAGGGGGCGCGGAGGTACACAGGGGAAGGCTTTTGGTTTCCTCGGTGGCAGTCGCTCTGAAAATACTTGCTACTTTCCAAACATCGGATAGTGGCTTGCGGCCCCCATCAGAAACAGCATGGGGAACGACAGCACGAAATTCGCGCGCGACGTGAGGAAGGCTTGCCGGGCCAGATATTTTGCTTTGTCGGGCATCGGTGTGCCATGGGCCGTGTTGTCGGCCGTCCACCGGATGATTTTCTTCTGCGCTCGCCAGATTACGCCCCACACATTCAGCATCATCACCCAGCCCATCCCGCCGCCGATGCCGATCGCGATCAGACCATTGCTCTCCCATCCATGATCGTTGAAGCGCAAGAACAACCACGAGGCTACGACCACGATGACGATGTAAATCACGGCGAGCACCGGCCCTTTATCAAGCGCGCCTTTGCCGGGAATCTGGCAGGCATACATCAGCGCCCAGGCCACGGTCCAGATCATGAAGAAGCTTGCCATCGGAACACCGGGAGTCGCCCCGCCGTTTCTAGCGTCGATGGCGACGGTTTTGCCCCAGTAGGCTAGGCCCATCAACACGGTGAGCACCGATCCCCAGCGAAACCACCACAGCGCCCGCGACATCAGGCTGGGCAGGATTTTGCCCTTGGTGGCGGGATCGAGTTCTTTCATGAACGGAACATTGACCAGATTGAAGAAATACAGCAGGCCCAACCAGGTTACACCGCCGACAAAATGCAACCAACGAAAGAGCATCAAGAGGTTAGTGGTGGAGTAGGTGGGGAAGTTGATGTCGGTCAAGGTCAGGGCTCCTGTTCTTAAACTCTGTTCTGAAACTCTGCTCTGGAACTGACGATTGTAGATGGCGGGCGGGGGAAATGAAACCCAGCCGATCTTCTGGGCGGACGGAAATGAGCCGGTGGGCGCGCCGGTGCCAGGTACGCTCCGGAAATTAATATTTAGTGAGAAGTTGAAAAGCGCGCGACAAGGCCGTATTGTAAGAGCCGGCAGGAGAGCTGCAGCCAATTGCCCTCCCTAAGTTCATGGCGGCAGCATCGAACCCGAAAGAAGGAGATCGGCAAATGGAAGCCAAGCCGGCACAACAGAACATTCAGGATTCCTTCCTCAACACAGCACGAAAGGAACGGCACAACATTACGATCTATCTGGTCAGCGGTGTGAAGCTGACGGGCCGTATCCGATCGTTCGACAAATACTCGGTGGTCCTCGAAACCAGCAACCAGGAGCAGCTCATTTTCAAGCATGCGATTTCGACGGTCGTCATCTCGCGCGGAGGCCACATTCACACGGATGCGAAGCCGGCGGCGGTGGCGTCCCTTGGGGAGGCGGCGATCCCGGACTCCGCTTCCGGCACTGAAGGATGAAGTGAGTTTGCTTGCGCCGAGATGACTCCAGACTGAGCAGCCGCGGCCGTTCGCGGAATGAGCCCAAGGCGGTGCTGAATCCATCGGAGCAGCAGGAACGGGCGTTCCTGGTGGGGGTGGAGTTTAGCACCCGCGGCCGCGCGGGCCACGCGGGGAAGACAAATTCCGCAACCATCACTCCGGGCGCCCAGGCGGCTCGAGATCACGCCACCAGCGTGGCCGCGTCGTCCGTCCCTGCCGGCGGATTCCCCGGATTTCAGCTCCGAGGAATCGCTCGATGAACTGCGGGCGCTGGCGGCGAGCGCGGGCGCCGAGATCGCCGGCGAATTCACCCAGCGCAAGGACCGGCCCGATCCTGCCACGCTGATCGGCAAGGGCAAGCTGGAGGAGATTGCGGGCGCGGCAGCCTCGGTTTCGGCGGATGTGATTCTGTTCGATCACGATCTCTCGCCTTCGCAACAGCGCAACATCGAACGCGTGGTCCACACGCGGGTCATCGATCGCACGCAGCTGATTCTCGATATTTTCGCGCGGCACGCCCGCACTCGTGAAGGCCAGTTGCAGGTGGAACTGGCCCAGCTCGAGTATTTGCTGCCGCGGCTGGCGGGGCGCGGCGTGGAAATGTCGCAGCTCGGCGGCGGCATCGGCACTCGCGGACCGGGCGAAACTCAGCTGGAGACCGATCGGCGAAAGATTTACCGCCGCGTCCGGCACGTCAAGCAGCAGATCGAAAATGTGCGCCGCATCCGGGCGCAGCAGAGGCAGCGGCGTGAATCGGTTCCGGTGGCTACAGTGGCGCTGGTGGGATATACGAACGCGGGGAAGTCCACGCTGTTCAATGCGCTCACCAAGGCCAACGTGGTGGCGTCGCCGCGCATGTTTGCCACGCTCGACCCGACCATCCGAGCCGCCGATCTGCCCTCGAAACGCAAAGTTCTCTTCTCCGACACCGTGGGTTTCATCCGGCATCTTCCGCACACGCTGGTGTCGGCGTTCCGCGCCACGCTCGAAGAAGTACAGCGCGCCACGCTCATCATACAGGTCTCCGATGCTAGCAGCCCGGTCTCGGCCGAGCAGGACGCGCAAGTCGAAAGCGTCCTCAAGGAACTCGAAGCCGACAAGAAGCCCCGGCTGCGAGTGATGAACAAGATCGATCTGTTGCTGCCCAAGCAGCGCGAGTCGCTGCGTGATGACGAGCAGACCATCCACGTCTCGGCGGCGACAGGAATCGGATTAAGCACTCTGCTCGATCGCGTCGATGCCCTGCTCGAAGAAGACCGCCCGCGCCGGGTTCGCCTGCGCATCCCGCAAAAAGAGGGCAAGATGCTGGCCCTGTTGGAGGCCCGCGCCCGCATCTATTCCCGCCAGTATCAGGAAGGGCTGGTGGTGCTGGAAGCGGAAGCGCCCGCCTCGCTGCTGCGCCGCCTGCGGGAATGGGTGGTGGAGTGAAAGGCGGCGAATTTCCTTGACACGGATTCATCGGACACTATATAAATATAACTGCGGCGTTGCGCAGTCGCCTATATTAGATCTACCTAGAGGTGCAAAGATGGATGTCAGAATTGATCAGTTAGAGCCGGAGCTTGCCCAAAAGCTTGTTAGCCCCCTAAAGAATATTCTGCAAGAACTCCGATACACCGTTCCTCACCAGTATCAACTCCGCGTTTCACTCTTGGACGCAAACGGACGAAAGAAACGCAGCAATGCGTCCGCGAACAACTGGTCCCCCGCCTCCGGTAGGATCGAGATTCGTTTCGAACCTGCCCCAGAACAGGAGAAAATCGTGTCGCCCGAGAGTTTGCGCGGAGCGGACATCAAGTCCGGCCCGCAACCCCAGAGGTTCCCTGAGGGTTCTTCTGGCCCGAACACTTTAGTGGCTCCGCTTGAGATTGAAATTAAACTGCTTAGAGCGCTGGACCGTGCGGAATCAACACCGGGTTGGAACTTTGTCTCTCTGAAGAAATTCCGTGACGAAGTTCTTCCTCATGAGCCGTTCGCGCCAGGTACGTTCCAGCCCACCGAGGTTCACTGGCAGGAGGCGATTCGGCGTGCCATCGAAAAGAGGTGGATCCTCACTGGCAGGGTACAAAACCCGAAGTCCCCCCAATTCCCGGTCACGAGCATCCGCCTAAACCGGTTGATGCCTGAGGTGCAGGAGGTGCTGGGGCAGCCGAAGAGTGACCTGGATTTTCATCCAATTCACATCAAAGGTGAGCCGTTGTCCGCTACCATTCTGCGGGAGAGGCGTTGAGGATTGGCGCTTTACTACTTAGAAACGAGTGCCCTCGTTAAGCTTTACGTGTATGAGTCGGGCACGGATCGGCTTCTTGGCCTCACCGCCAGCGACGCTGGGCATCGATTCGCCATCCTATCGCTGGCGCAGGTCGAGTTGCGCGCTGCGATCCGGCGCCGGCAGCGTGGCGGCGAGATTCCGGACAACGCGGCCGACGAATTGATAGAAACTTTTCGCCGGCATGCGGAGGGGAAGTTTCTCATACAGGCACTTTCAGACTCCTTGTTAGACGTAGCGTTGGCGCTGGTCGATAGTTATGCTCTCAGGGGGTACGATGCCGTGCAACTGGCGGGATATCTGGTGCTGCGTTCAGTATCTGGAACCGAGGAACCCACTTTCATTTGTTCTGACAGGGTCTTGCTGTCAGCCGCGCGAAACGAAGGCTGCCCGGTTCTAGATCCTTCCGCGCCAGCGTGAGCGGTTCCTTGCGGGCGGACTGATTGAGACTGTGAGGCCGAGTTCTGCCCCTCCCGAACGGGTTCTCCAAAGATGGTCTTTGCGGGGTGAATTAGAATGGACTGTTACAACGACGAGTTTTTTCCGGAGGAGCGATGGGCAATTATGGTGTAACTGCGGGACGGATGGTCCCTCATAACATGGTGACTACGCAATTCGAGCTCGATGGCTTTCGCGTCGTGCGCACGTTGGGCGTGGTGCGCGGAATCACGGTGCGTTCCCGGTCGATCTTCGGAACCATTGGCGCGGGGCTGCAGACGCTGGTCGGCGGCAACATCACTCTGCTGACCAATCTGTGCGAGAAGACGCGCGCTGAAGCGTTCGACCTGATGTTGCAACACGCCGCGGAAATCGGAGGCAATGCCGTCGTCGGCGCCCGCTACGACGCAACCGAAGTCATGCAGGGCGTCACGGAGGTTCTTGCCTACGGCACCGCGGTGGTGGTGGAACCTGCAAAATAGGTTTGGCAGGCTGCTGAAAACCTTCTGCCTGTAGTGACCGGGCTTGCCCCGTCTCTGTGGACGCTGCGAGGGAGACGCGGCCAGCCGCGTCCCTACAGGAAAGTTCCTCGGTTTATTCTTTGTACAAAAAGCCCGCGACCACCGTAGCCAGAATCGATCCTACCCACATTTCGAGCATCCATCCGAGCGGCAACATGCGCGGAACAGCGGACCACGTTGCTTGCGCAAAGTTAGCAGGCATGCCCGCGCAGAATCCAACCATCATTCCAATCTTGAGAGCTGTCTTCAGTCCGGCGCCGGCGGTTGCGCGGCTCCAGGCGTAGAGATATGCCAGAAGAATCGACATCACGAACACGAGAAGAACCCACTGCCCTACGAAAAATGGATAGCGCGGTTCCTTGAGAAACAACCCTTGCTTCTGCACGCCCTCATAGAATGGGCCCAGTCGTGTTTGAATGAAGAAACACCATGCATTCCAAACCACTCCGCCGGCAATGCCTCCCAGCCACACCCGAGTCGTATTCAGCTTCATTGTGCCCCCTGTTTTTGTTGGACTTGGAAGGCACAAGTGTACTCCAGCAGGTCAATACAGCGGCGATGCAGGCTGCACGCCACCAGTTGCAAGCGGAAAATTCACAATTCACCGTCGGCGAACCACGGTTCTAAACACAAGCCGTAGTGGTCATCTTTCTGGTTAACCGCAACATTTCGCGTTTTGCACCTTGAGTCCCTTGCCAAAATCTCAACCTGAAACTTTCTTGTTGACAACAAACGATTTAGGCGTAGGATGTGGACAAAAGTGGTTGAAAGTGGAGTAACTATCAGAGGTTGTGGGCATAGACGGTAAGTTTCGAGGCGCCAGTGATTTCTGAGACTGACACCGACAACAACAGGCCCAACGAACCCGAATCCACTGCTTTTGCGACCGCTTCTACCTCCCTCGTGCTAGTGGCTGTGGTAGCAGCCATAAGTAAACGGAGCCCAATAACGAGCAGGGCACATGTTTCGCGGAAATCATCCAACGCGCGTCGACGAAAAGGGACGGTTAAAGGTCCCCGCGGAATTCAAGCGCGTGATCGACGAAAAATATGCGCAGAAATTCTACATCACGAGCCTGGATGGAAACATTGCTCAAGTGTATCCCTTCGAGGAATGGGAGCGGATCGAGCAGAAGCTGGCCGCGCTGTCAACTTACAACCCGACAAGGAAGAAGTTTTTGAATCGCACGAATTATTACGGGCAGGTCGTGGAGATGGACGGGCAGGGGCGCCTGCTGGTCCCGCAGATCCTGCGTGAGTCGGCGCAGATTCGCGGCGAAGTGGCAGTGCTCGGCAATCTGACCTACCTGGAAGTTCGGAACCTGGAAGCGTTCCGCAAGGAGATTGACGAGCAGGCCTTTACGGATGAAGACACCAAGACGCTCGACGAATTGGGCATCTAGTGGACACGGATTTAACAGACACCCCCGATTGGGGTGGGCATGGAGCGGTTGGCCATGTCCCGGTTCTTTTAAAAGAAGCGATCGATTTTCTGGCCGTAAAGCGTGGCGGGACCTATCTGGATGCCACGGTAGGCTTGGGCGGACACAGTTTGGAAATCGCAAGACGCCTCGGCGCACCGGGACATTTGATTGGCTTCGATAAAGATCCCGCAGCGCTGGCAATCGCGCGCCGACAGTTACAGGGCGCGGACGGGACGGGCGAGGACGCCCGTCACTCCATTGCCGGTGGAGCGACGGGCGTCCCCGCCCGTCAGACACCAAACGACTGGCCGCAGATCACGCTGATTCATGGGTCGTTTGCGGAAGCTGGTGAGCGCATCGCTCCCGCATCCCTGGACGGCATGATGGCGGATCTGGGAGTAAGCAGTCTGCAGCTTAACGATCCGGCGCGCGGATTTAGTTTTCAGGCGGAAGGACCGCTGGACATGCGGATGAACCCGATGTCCGGCGAGACCGCCGAACAAGTGGTAAACCACATCGACGAGCGCGAGCTCGCCGATGTGATTTACGAATTCGGTGAGGAAAGGAGGTCGCGGAGAATCGCCAGAGCCATTGTCCGGTCGCGGCCGATACGCACGACGAAGCAACTTGTCGAAGTGATATCAGCCGCGGCCCGGTCAATGAAACATGAGCGGATTCATCCGGCGACCCGAACCTTTCAAGCTCTCCGAATCTTCGTAAACCGTGAACTGGACGATCTGAAAGCACTGCTGGAGGCGGCGCCCCGGGTGCTGAAGCCGGGTGGAAGGCTGGTGGTGATCAGCTTTCACTCGCTCGAAGACAGGATCGTCAAGGACGCGCTTCGCGACGGCGCGAAGCAGGGCTGGTACCGGCTGCTGACCAAAAAGCCGGTGACGGCCAGCGAAGAAGAGATCGATCGCAATTCGCGGTCGCGCAGCGCCAAGATGCGCGCCGCCGAAAAAGTTTGAGTTAACTCTGTGGTGGAGTTTTTCCGGAGCGGCCAAGAAAAACAGGACAAGGCTGCGTCCGGAAAAGAAAACTGGAACATTCGAAATGACATTTAGCGGCACCCTGATTGAAGATCTGATGGCAACGGTCGAGCGCGCGGAACAGAGGGCGCAGTCGGACAGAGCCTTGGAAGTCGAGCCCTTGCTCGTTGAGTCGCTGCTCGTGGAACCATTGCTTGTCGAGCCCTGGTTCGCTTCCGTTCAGGGAAACGCAGACTACGATTCCAAACTTCTCGGAGTGGCATAAATCATGAGCGCCGTGGCCATGCAAAGCGCAGTTTCTCTCAGCCGGCGCAAGTCCTGCTGGCTGGGGACCCCGGAAATTTATTTCCGCAAGACGATCGATAATTCGCGCCTGGTGAAGGTCGAAGACCCGCGCCGCGCGCGCGAGATGAAATACTTCGGGCTGGCGCTGTGCTGCCTGTTCCTGCTGGTCATGGGATACGCGCTACAGCATTTCCGCGCGATTGAATATGGATACAAGATCGAGACGCTGCGGTCCGAGCGCGAAAATCTTACGGAAATGAACCGGGCTCTGCGCCTGGAAGAGGCGTCGCTGCGCGATCCGGAGCGAATCGATGTGATGGCGCGCAAGCTCGGCATGCAATCGCCGCAGCCCGGCCAGGTGCTTCGCATGGACGCCGCCACCGATGCCGCTATGCCGGTAATGGCCAGCGTGACTCCGGTCGCGGTGGTGTCCGCGAGATAGATCAGTTCTCAGTTCCCAGTTCTCAGTTCTCAGTATGGACCGTGAGCTTTTCACTGAGAACTGAGAACTGGGAACTGAAATGGCGGCGAGTACCTCTTCGAACGGCGCAAGATTCAGGCTCTACGCCTTGTCTGGATTGCTGTGCCTCTGGCTGCTGGCGATCTGCCTGCGGCTGATCTATCTCCAAATTTTCTGCTACGGCGACTTCGAGCGCCGCGCCCAGCATCAGCAGCAGCGCAGCTTCGATCTCTCGCCGAAACGCGGCGTCATCTACGATCGCGCGGGGCGTGAGCTGGCGATGTCCATCCAGGTGGACTCGGCTTTCGTCGTACCCTCGGAAGCTCCCGACCTTCCCAATACGATCAGCCTGATTACGCGCATCACTAAAGACGATCCCCGCGTCGTGCTCGCCGATTGCAGCGCCCACAAGTTCTGCTGGGTAGCGCGCAAGGCCGATGCCGAGGTGATTGACCGCATCCGCGCGCTGAATTTGCAAGGCATCCACTTTCAGAAAGAACCCAAGCGTTTTTATCCAAAGCGCGAACTCGCGGCGCAAGTTCTGGGCTACGTTGGCACCGACGATCAGGGACTGAGCGGACTGGAGCGGCAATTCAACCAGCAATTGCAAGGCAAGCCGGGCAAGCTGATGATTTCCGTCGACGCGCGCAAACGCTGGTTTGCCAGTGTTGAAAAAGAGCCCGAATCCGGCAACAGCGTCGTTCTCACCATCGATCAGAACATCCAGTACATCGCCGAACGGGAACTCGAGCGCGGGATGGAAGAGACGCAGGCGATTGCGGGCACGGCGATCGTGGAAAATCCGCGCACCGGCGAAATTCTCGCGCTTACCAACCGGCCCACGTTCAATCCGAATATTCGGAAGGAAATCACGAACGAAGCGCTGAAAAACCGCGCCGTGAGCGACGTCTACGAACCCGGCTCAACGTTCAAGACCGTGACCATTTCGGCCGGCCTGGAAGAAAAAATCACGCGCCCCGACGAAATGTTTGATTGTCAGATGGGATCGATTGTCATCAGTGGCATGCGCATCCGCGACAGCCAGGCCGCATGGCATGCTCTCGGTCGCCGACATTATTGCGGAGTCGAGCGACGTCGGGGCCATCAAAGTTGCGCTGCGGCTCGGCGACGAGCGGTTATACAAATACATTCGCGCCTTCGGATTCGGGCAGCAAACCGGCATCGAACTTCCCAGCGAAACCCGCGGCCTCACCAAGCCCGTGAGCCGCTGGTCAAAAGTTTCCATCGGCGCCATCTCCATGGGCCAGGAGATCGGTATTTCCGCGGTGCAGTTGGCCGCGATGATCTCGACCATCGCCAACGACGGCGTGCGCGTTCCGCCCCGCGTTGTCGCCGGAACCATCGTGCCGCAGAACGCGCCGCAAACCGTAGCCTTCCAGCCCGTCGAAGGCACGCGAGTAGTTTCATCCTTGACCGCCGCGCAGATGCGCCAGATGCTGCAGGGCGTGGTGCTCCACGGCACCGGCCGCAGAGCGATTCTCGAGGGCTACAGTTCGGCGGGCAAAACTGGCACCGGGCAAAAAGTTGACCCCGCAACCGGGGCCTACTCGAAAACGAAATATGTCGCATCGTTTGCCGGATTCGCCCCCATCAACGATCCGCAAATCGTGGTCGTGGTAATTCTCGATTCCCCGGTCGGACTGCACCAGGGAGGCCAGGTCTCGGCGCCGATCTTCCAACGCGTCATGCAGCAGGCACTCGAGTATCTGCACGTGCCGCATGACGTGCAACTTCCGCCCAGCCGCCAGGTCCTGCTGGCTCGCCGCGATGTCCCGGACGCGAGTCTGGAAGAAAGCTCGCCCGATCATCTTGGTGCCAGCCTGGATATGGCCGAAGCCAGCGAAGCGCCCGCCGTTGCAGCAGCCGTCAAGCCCGGCCCAATTCGCGCTCAGGTCGTTCCCGCGGCGCAGACTACAAGAGATCCGGATCACCCGGCGCAGAGCACGTCGACGATAGCGGCAGCGAGTTCGTCACCGGCGCAAAATGCTTCGCCATCCGTGAATTCACCCACGCAGAAATTGCCGGCCGGCGGCACGGTGGTTCTCGACGTGGAAGAGGGAGGGATCGAGGTTCCGTCGTTCCTCGGCAAGAACCTGCGTGTTGCGATTGAGGCCGCGCAGGATGCCGGGCTCGACCTCGACGCCATCGGCAGCGGCGTCGCACGCGAACAATCGCCGCAACCCGGTGCGCACGTTGCGGCGGGATCGCACATTACTGTGCGTTTCGGCAGGTAGGTCTTAGCTTTCCGCTGTGCACCTCTGTGTTCTCTGCGGTTAGTAGGAAAGATCTGAACCACAGGGGACACAGAGGGACACTGGGGAACCCATCGACCGGCTGAAACCCGCTATTTATAATCATTCCAATGACCTTTCAACAACTTCTGCAAGGCGCCGAGGTTCTTTCCCAGAGCGGGAACCCGGCCGTTGCCGGCGTGGAATACGATTCCCGACGGATCCGCCCCGGAACGGTTTTTGTCGCCATGAAGGGTGAAAACAGCGACGGCAATCGGTTCATCGATCAAGCCATCGCCGCCGGAGCGGTTGCCATCGTCACCGACTCCGCCACCGAAGCGCCGCGCCCCGTGGTTGCCTGGGCGCAAGTCGTGAACGGACGCCGCGCGCTCGCGCGCCTGAGCGCGAATTTTTACAAACGCCCTGCGGAGCGCATTGCGAATACTGGAATTACAGGAACGAACGGAAAAAGCACGACCGCCTTCCTCGTCGAATCCATATTCCAGGCCGCCGGACGCAAGACGGCACTGGTCGGAACCATCGAATATCACGTTGCCGGAAAAATTCTTCCAGCTCCGCACACCACGCCGGAAGCGCTGGAGTTGAACCGGCTTTTGGCGGAGGGCCTGGGCTTGGGAGTCACCGAGGCGGTGATGGAAGTGTCGTCGCACGCGCTGGAGCAACAGCGTGTTTTCGGAATTCCGTTTGATGTGGCCGTATTCACGAATCTCACGCGCGACCATCTCGATTACCACACCACGATGGAAAATTACTTTCGCGCCAAACAGGTGCTCTTCGAAGGCTGCGGGACGGACCCGCCGCGCGCCGCCGTGCTTAACACTGACGATGAATACGGCCGCCAACTCTGGAAGCTTTGTAAAAAGAAGAGCGCCCTGGTGCTCTCCTACGGTCTGACAGCGGGCGACTTCCATGCCGAGTCTGTCGAAATCACGCCGCGGGGCACCCGTTTTCAGATGGTGACACCCTCGGGGAAGATCGCCATGTGGTCCCCGCTGATCGGCAATGTGAATGTGTACAACGTGCTCGCAGCTTCCGCCGCCGGATATGCGCGCGATTGCTCCGCCGAGGCGATTGCAAAAGGAATCTTCGATCTCACCAGCGTTCCCGGCCGTTTTGAGCGCGTGGATTGCGGCCAGCCCTTCACGGTGGTCGTGGATTATGCGCACACCGACGACGCGCTGCGCAACCTCACCGCCCTGGCTCGCGATTTTGTCGTCCGCGCCGGCCTCAAAGGCAAAGTCATCACGCTGTTCGGGTGTGGCGGCGATCGCGACCGCGCCAAGCGTCCGCTGATGGGCGAGGCCGCGGGTAAGGGGAGCGACTTCGTCGTGCTCACTTCCGATAACCCGCGCTCCGAAGACCCGCTGGCCATCATGAACGATGCAGTGGTTGGATTGCAGAAGTCGGGCGCAAAATATTGCATGGAGCCCGACCGCCGCAAGGCCATCGCTTTCGCTCTGCAACAGGCGACCCCCGGCGACATCGTGCTGCTCGCGGGCAAAGGGCACGAAAAAGTGCAGGTGACGAAAGCGGGTACGATTCCGTTCGACGATGTGGACGTTGCGCGCGAGAATCTCGCGGCCTTGGGGTATGACTGCAAGAGTGCCGCGAAAGCGGGCACTGCGGGGAAGACGGTATGAAACTTCTTCTCTCCCGCATCGCCGAATTTATTGCTCCGACTGGCCAAGTCCCGGCGGCCAATACGACGGTCGCGCGATTGCTCAGGGATATTCCATCGACTCCCGCACCGTGCAACCCGGCGAACTCTTTTTTGCGGTTAAAGGCGAACGCCTCGACGGTCACGACTTCGTCGAGCAGGCACTGAGCCGGGGCGCGATTGGCGCGGTGGTCGAGAAAGCGCGACTGGCGCGGTATTCCAACCCAGCAGGCCTGCTTGCCGTCGACGATACTCTGGTCGCCCTCCAGACGCTGGCGACGGCGGTCCGAAAAATTTGGGGCAAAACTGCCATCGGCATCACCGGATCGATGGGCAAGACCACCACCAAAGAAGCGATGGCCCATTTGCTCGCCATCAAGTACCGCGTGCATCGCACCAAGGGAAATTTCAACAATCATTTTGGTCTGCCACTCGGGCTGCTGACTCTCGAGCCGGAATACGATCTCGCCGTGGTTGAGATGGGGATGTCCCACTCTGGCGAAATCTCTGCCCTGGCCCGCATTGCCGCGCCGGACCAGGCCGTCGTGACCAACGTTGCTCCCGTGCATCTGGAGAGCTTCGACTCCATCGCCGGAATTGCGCGCGCGAAATATGAACTGATCGAAGCTCTTCCGCATGGCGGCACAGCCGTGTTGAATGCCGATGATGAATATGTGTGCCAGTTCGGGCGCGACTTCAAGGGCGAGGTCATCCTATTCGGTTTCAAGGCAACGGCAGATGTGCGGGCGGAAAACATTGAGATTCTTGGATCCGAAGGCACGCGCTTCGATCTCGTCAGCCGCGAAATGCGGCAGCCGGTGCAGAGTCCTCTGCTCGGCAAGCACAACGTGTACAACGTGCTTGGCGCGGCTGCCATGGCGCTTGAGCACGGCATCACCCCGTCAGAGATCGCGGCAGCTCTGCCGTCCCTCCAGCCCGCCGACAAGCGCGGACAGGTCGTCCAAGTGGGTAACATCACCGTGCTGTACGATTGCTACAATTCAAGTCCGAAGGCGCTTATGGCTGCCGTGGATACTCTGGCTGCCATGCGCCGCCGGCCGCCGGATTGTTGTCGCTGGCGAGATGCTGGAACTAGGCGCTACCAGCGAGCAACTGCATCGCGAGTGCGGGCGTTACATCGCAGGAAGCAACGCCGGAAGTAAACTCGACTTCCTGCTCGGCGTGCGGGGCTTAGCGAAACCGATGGTGGAAGCGGCGTACGAAGCAGGGATGAAAGCGGAATTCGTCGCGACGCCAGAAGAAGCCGGCGAGTGGCTCGCACGCGGGACTCGCGAAGGCGATGTCGTATTGCTGAAAGCGTCCCGCGGAGTGAAACTGGAAAAAGCGGTGGAAATGTGGCAAAGAAAAATCGGTGTTCCCTCCGCCCCAGGCGCAGGGAAACTGAGAACTGAGAGCTGAGAACCGAGAACTTGTGTTGGAGGCGGATTGCTCTACTGGCTGCTCTACCTGAAGCTCTTCCATTACTTTCCGCCATTCCGTATTTTTCGTTACCTGACTTTTCGCACAGCCTTCGCCAGCCTCACCGCGCTTTTCACTGGCTTGATCGTTGGGCCGATCGTGATTCGGCGCCTGCGCGATTTCCAGATCGGGCAGTACATTCGCGAAGAAGGGCCGCAGGCTCATCAGAAAAAAGCGGGCACGCCTACGATGGGCGGCTTGCTGATTGCCATTGCCATCCTGGTGCCTACACTGCTCTGGGCCGACCTGAGCAATCCGTTTGTCTGGATCGCCATGTTTTCCACGCTGGCGTTCGGCGCGATCGGTTTTGCCGACGACTACCTTAAAGTCGTTCATCGCCGCAATCTCGGCCTTACCGTGCGCGCCAAGCTGGGCTTTCAGGTCGCGGCCAGCGTACTGATCGCGATCGTGCTGATCGTTTTGCAGCACCGCGGAGAGTACTCCACCCAACTGATGGTCCCATTCTTCAAGCAGTTCCACCCCGATCTGGTGATCGAAAGATGGGTGGTTCATCCGCAAATGTGGCCGCTGGCCTTCCTGCCGTTCGTGGCCTTCGTGGTGCTTGTGATTGTCGGATCGAGCAACGCGGTGAATCTTACCGACGGCCTGGACGGGCTCGCCATCGGCTGTACGGTGATCGCGGCTGGAGCGCTCGCGGTCCTCACCTACCTCAGCGGCCATGCCACGTTTGCCACCTACCTCGAATTGCAGCGCATGCCGCAGATCGGCGAGCTTACTATCTTTTGCGGAGCGATGGTCGGCTCCGCCATCGGATTTCTCTGGTACAACGCCCATCCGGCCGAAGTGTTCATGGGCGATGTCGGCTCGCTGGCGCTGGGCGGCGCGATTGGCACCGTAGCGGTTATGATCAAACAGGAGTTGTTGCTGCCGTTCATCGGAGGGGTCTTCGTTATCGAGGCGCTCTCGGTGATCTTGCAGGTTGGTTCCTACAAGCTGCGCAAGAAGCGTATTTTCAAGATGGCGCCGATTCACCATCACTTCGAACTGCTGGGCTGGTCGGAGTCGAAGGTAATTGTGCGCTTCTGGATCGCATCGCTGGTGTTCGCGCTGTTTGCGCTGACAACGCTGAAACTAAGATAAAGAATCCACCACGGAGGCACGAAGACACAGAGGAAAAAAGACAAGACTTGCTGTTGTGCGTGTCTCCGTGCCTCCGTGGTGAAGTGAGATTTCATGGACCTGAACAACAAACGCGTCCTCGTCGTTGGCCTCGGTAAGTCCGGAGTGGCCTCGGCGCTCTTTCTGAAGTCGCGCGGCGCCCGTGTCACGGTGTCGGATTCCAAGCCCGAAGCCGAGCTTCGCGATGAAATCCTGCTCCTGCTGGAGCATGGCATCACGGTCGAGACCGGCGGCCACGGCGACCGCACCTTCCGCGGGCAAGACTTAATCGTGGTCAGCCCGGGCGTGCCGGCCGATGCGCCGCAACTGGTGCAGGCGCGCAACCTGGGAGAGACGGTCATCGGCGAAATCGAACTTGCTGCGCAGTTTCTCGCCGGCCAGATCGTGGCCATTACCGGAGCCAACGGCAAAACCACCACCACCTCATTGGCCGGCGAAATTATTGCCGCCGGAAAATTCTCCACGCTGGTGGGCGGTAATATCGGCACGCCGGCCATCAGTTTTGTGGATCAGGCCGGGCCCGCGACCTGGACGGTGCTTGAAGTGTCGAGCTTTCAGTTGGAGACGATCGTCGAATTTCGTCCGCGGATTGCGGTGATTCTGAACATCACGCCCGACCATCTCGATCGCCACAAGACTTTTACAAATTACGTCAACGCCAAGGCGCGCATCTTCGAGAACCAGCGGCAGGATGATTTCACCGTCCTCAACGCCGATGACCCCACCACTGCTGCATTGTCGGATCGTACGCGCGCGCAGTTGTTCTGGTTCAGCCGAAAGAAGGAGATTGAAAGAGGAGCTTTTGTTCGCGGCGCGCACATATACTTCCGCGACGGCCATAACGAGCGCGAGATCATGCCGCTGGCCGAAGTGCCGCTGAAAGGCGCGCACAATCTGGAGAATGTGCTGGCGGGAGTTTCTATCGGCATCCTCGTCGGCTGCCAGCCGGAACAGATTCGCCATGCTGTCCGGATTTTCAAAGCCGTCGAGCACCGGCTGGAATTCGTGGCCAGGTTCGCAGGCGTGGATTACTACAACGACTCCAAGGCCACGAACGTTGACGCCACCATCAAGGCGCTGGAAGCGTTCCCGGCGAGCGTTCATCTGCACCTGATTCTCGGCGGCAAGGATAAGGGCAGCGACTACACCGTGCTCCATGAGTTGCTGCGGCAGCGCGTGAAGCGCGTGTACACCATCGGGGCCGCAGCCGCCAAGATCGAATCGCAGATTCAGGGCGCTGCCGAAATCGATCATGCGGAAACTCTGGAAAACGCTGTCCGGCGGGCCAGCGAATCTGCGGTCGCGGGCGATGTCATTCTCCTGGCTCCGGCCTGCGCCAGTTTCGATCAGTTTCAGAGCTACGAACACCGCGGCCGATTGTTCAAAGAGATTGTGCATTCGCTGGCAATGTCTCGATCCACGTAGCGCTTGTGGAGAGACGGGTGTCTCGCCCGTCCGGCTGGGCGGGACGCCCGGCTCTCCACCAGCAAGCTGCGTTCGAACCAACTCAGTTATCCCCCTGCAAGAATCCACGCGCGAAACTCCTCCATGTCTCCGTGTCTCCGTGGTGAAATGGAGTCTCTATGGCCAAGCGGGTCAGTGTCGATCGCTGGATGTTTACCGTGACCACGATCCTGGTTTTTATCGGGCTGGTCATGATCTTCAGCGCCTCCGCCGTGATGGCCAAGGAGCGATACGGGTCGGCTTACGAATTTCTGCTGAAACAACTGGTTTGGGCGGTCGCGGGACTTGCCATGATGGTGCTGGCGATGATGGTGGACTACAAACGCCTGCAGCATCCGGCGCTGGTTTTCTCGCTTCTCGGCTTTACCACGCTGTTACTCATTTCCGTTTTTTTTCTTGATCGCGCCCACGGCACGCATCGTTGGTTTCACGTTGGTCCGATTTCGTTGCAGCCATCGGAACTGGCCAAGCCCGCGCTCATCTTGTTTCTGGCATGGTTCCTCGAAAACAAGACCAAGGCCATGGTCATGGACGACTGGCGCAACACGCTGATTCCCGCCGTCGTGCCAACTTTAGTTTTTCTCGGACTGATCGTTTTTCAGCCGGACCTGGGCACCGCCATTGCCTGCGCGGGTATTACTGCTTGCGTGCTCTTCGTCGCCGGCATCCGCCTGCGCTACTTCGGATACGCTTTCGTGGCCGCGCTCGTGCCGCTTTATTTCCTCATCTTTCACGTGGCATACAGGAAAGACCGCATCCTGGCCTTCCTGAATCCCTACGCCGATCCGAAGGGATTTGGCTTCCACATTATCCAGTCGCTGATCGCTGTCGCGACCGGCGGCGTGACTGGACTCGGCTTGATGGAAGGGAAGCAGAAATTGTTTTATCTTCCCGAGCCGCACACCGATTTCATTTTCGCCGTGACCGCCGAAGAGCTGGGGCTGGCCGGAGCGCTCACCGTCATCATTCTGTTTGCGATCTTTCTGTGGCGCGGAACACGAGCGGCGCTGCGCACGCAGGATAACTTCGGCCGCTTCCTCGCCGTCGGAATCACCAGCATGATCGTGCTCCAGGCTTTCATCAACATCAGCGTGGTGCTGGGGCTGATGCCTACAAAAGGCATTCCGCTGCCATTTGTTTCCTATGGAGGGTCGTCGCTGTTTGTGACCCTGATGTGCGTTGGCGTGCTGCTCAATATCACGAAGCAGGCGGAGTAGGCGGTAATCCCCGCAGTTGATCCATTCTCTTATCCCGGACTATTTACTTATCAGTTATTAACCCGTGTTTACTACTCCCCCCGATCTCTGGAATCATGGGGTTAGGGGGACTAGCGTTTGCCGCCTGACGGCTATCAGGTCCGCCTTCGGAGACGGGCACACTTCTCGATGTTGCACTCTCGAAGAATTTTCGCAGGGTTGCGGTTGTGAGTCTGTGGATGACCGTACAAGAAAAATGTGATGAAAGAAGGCGGGGCGTTCGTCTGTTGTGCGGACATTTCCACGCCCACCCTTCGCAAAGTGCGCGAAGGATGGGGCACCCCCAGTTTTAGTTACGCCAGCGAGAGCAAAGGCCTGGGCCCGCCTTCGGTTTCGGTGCAGGAGGCGCGGGAATGGATCACCTTTGGTGATTTGGATAGGAAGTACGAAAGAGGATAAAGTTGAAGCTGTTCATGGCCCTCCAACTCAAGTCTGGACTCATAGCTTTTGCGTTTGTCATTTTAGGTTGGACGTCGTCCTGCTTAGGACAGACTCCCCAGCAAGCGCCCGTGCCTGGTCTGGAACAGCGGGGGATAGACTCAGCTGGCGAGCAACTGCCCGGTCAGCAATTGTCAGGAAGCATCAGCGGAACGGTTGTCGATGGAAGTGGAGCCGTCGTCGCCGGAGCCCGGGTGAGGCTTACACGTGAAGATCAATCCCCAGACCAAGAGGTGCTATCGGGCAATGGCGGGCAATTCTCCTTTGGCAACATCGCTCCCGGGCCCTTCCACCTCACAATCACGTCGGCGGGATTCGCGACGCAAACATCCTCTGGAATCCTGCATTCGGGGGAAGACTACACTCTCCCGAAGACCACATTGGCAGTTGCTACCGCTGTCACCGATGTAGAGGTCGGACTCTCACAGACCGAAGTGGCAGAAGAGGAGATCAAGATTGAAGAGAAGCAGCGTGTGCTCGGCGTCATTCCAAATTTCTACGTCAGCTACGACCCCAATGCAGTTCCCCTCACCTCGAAGCAAAAGTTCAAGCTTGCCTGGAAGACGATCGTGGATCCAGTCACCTTCGTATTGGTGGGAGGCATTGCAGGAGTTGAGCAGGCGCAAAATGATTTCAGTGGATATGGGCAGGGTGCGCAAGGTTATGGAAAGCGCTTCGGCGCCGGTTATGCGGACACAATTGCGGGCACGTTCATCGGAAGCGCCATACTGCCATCGCTTCTGAAACAAGATCCCCGTTATTTCTACAAGGGAAGCGGCAGCAAGCGATCACGGATTCTGTATGCGATTGCCAATGCAGTGATTTGCAAGGGCGACAATGGACGCTGGCAGCCAAATTACTCGAATATCCTCGGGAGCGTGGCCGCGGGCGGTATTTCAAATCTCTACTATCCAGCGCAAGATCGCAATGGAGCGGGATTGACGTTCGAAAACGCGGCAATCGGGATTGGCGCAAGTGCCGCCTCCAATCTCTTGCAAGAATTTCTCATCCGGAAGTTGACGCCGAAAGTTCCCAAGGCCGCCCCGGTCAAACCCTAAGGAAACTCTGATTAAGTCTTTACTGGCGGGACGGGATGCGTTGAAAGTGCAACCCTCAGCGGCTAAAGCCGCTTGTGTGGCGGGTTCTGACGGCATGGCTGAAGCCATGCCCTTTCAAAGCTTCCCGTGGGCCAACTTAGTCAGAGTTTTCCTAAAGCACGACCGACAAGAACTCACTTTGTTGGCGAAAAAAAGCGCGATTTCAACAGCAACGATCTAAGATCTGTCTTTCTCCATTGTGAGCAACTGTTCCTTGCGCTCGATTCCCCAGCGGTAGCCGCCCAGGCCACCGTCTTCGCGAACTACGCGGTGGCAGGGGATCGCTACTGCTACCGGGTTGGTGGCGCAGGCTCGGGCGACGGCTCGCGTGGCCTTCGGCATGCCGATCTTCTTCGCGACGGCACTATAGGAGCGGGTTTCTCCGCGGGGAATTCTTTGCAGACATTCCCAGACGCGGCGCTGGAAGGCGGTGGCTCGGATGTCGAGCGGCAGCGACGGATTGGTCTCTTGTCCTTGAATTAGGCGCGACAGGTTCTCTTGCCACTGGGACATGGCGGCATCGTCGCGGCGTCGAACCGCGAAAGGAAACTCGCGGATCAAGCCCTGTTGCAGCTGCTGATCGGAGTCGGCGAACTGAATGGCACAGATGCCTTTTTCGGTGGCGGCGATCAACATGCGTCCCAGAGGCGAGTTGGCGATGGTGTAGCGAACGACGGCGGCCACGGCGCCGCGACGGTACTTCTCCGGGGTCATGCCTAGCTGGGTGGCGGTGCGCTCGTAGAGGCGGCTGCTGGAGCCGTATCCGGCGGCATAGAGCGCGGTGGTCACGGAGTGGCCAGCCTGCAAATTTTGTTTCACCTGGCGGAGACGGCATGCGTCCATGTAGGCTTTAGGCGAGACGCCGAGCACCGCCTTGAAAGTCCGCTGCAAGTGGAAAGAGCTGCGGCGGAATTCCTGGGCCAGCAAGCTGAGCGTGAGGCGGTCTTCTATGTGCTGTTCGATATAGCGGCACATGGCGCGGACCAGCGCGGATTGCGGATTTCCGTCGACCGCTTTCGGACGGCAGCGCAGGCAGGCGCGATAGCCGGCTTGCTCGGCTTGGTGGGCATGATCGAAAAAGCTCACGTTCTCGCGGCGCGGGCGCTTCGCCGGACACGAAGGACGGCAGAAGATGCCGGTGCTCGAAACGCCGAAAACGAACGCGCCGTCGAGTGAGCCGTCGCGATCGACGACGGCTTGCCAGCGGCGGTCTTTAATCTGCTTCGGTATCTGTTCCGGCGCTCGTTGTGAAGTTCGTTTCATCGCTGCTTCTTCTGAAAGTATCGCATTGGTGGCCATGCAGGTAACATAGGGCAGTTGCGGCGCGCGAACTATCCGAATGTTGCGGTCAAACGAAGTTCCCCGCGCACGTTCTCCGCGCACTGCGGGGATGGCGGCGGACACGCCTGCAAAGGCCCCGGCCAGCGCGGGTTTCCGGGCGACTGTCCGGGGCCCGGCTCACAGCAGTGACGCTGGGTTGGTTACTCATAAAGTGCAGAGGCTTGCACCCGCGGGCTCAGCCCGATCCCGTTTCCTCTTACTAACTCCATTCGCAACAAACACTTACGCCCTCCCTTCTGTATGGTTTCACGGGTGCACTATTCCTTCATGAAGCCCGGAGCGCAGAGGGCGAGTTGGGGGCAACTGTGAGTGTGATTTACAGCACTGAGGGCGCGGCTCCTCGAACCACGACGCGGCCGGCGGCCATGCTGCCGCTGCTGGTGATCCTGTTCATTGTCTCCTACGGCATTCTGACCATGCTGGTTTTCGAGCAGGGGCAGACCATCGAATCGCAGCGGACTTTGATCCGCGAGATGTTGAAGGACAGCACCCAACTGGCCGCGCTGAAAGGCAAGCTGGCCCGAGACGATAGTAAGCGGCCCCACGACAAAGCGTCAGCGCAAGCCGATCGCAAAGACGCGGATTCCGGCAATCCGGCGGCAGGGGTAAAAGGATCGGACAAAGACACAAAACGACCCGGCAAGTCGGCGCGCTCCATGAAGGAAGCTCCCGGAAAGCCGGCTGCGGATTTAGAGGACGTGCGGCGCTCCACTCGCGTGATCTAGCGATCGCATTAGCGTGAGCGGTACGGATCGGCGAAAGCGATTCGAGCTTTAAGAGAGAAAAGCGGTTCTGTGAAACGCGGCCCCATGTGGTGGCCGCGATGCAAGCGAGACCCAATCATGAAGGCCCTAGCTCTTGCTCTAGTTTTGTCGCTTCCCGTCCCCAGGTTGGCGCCACCCGCCCAGCTCTCCCCCACCCCCAGCCAGCAATCGGCAAAGCGAAAGGGAGGGCGATGGTACTTCGCAGCAACCGGGCACGCCGTGTATTGCTACGGACCGGTGATGACCATGCCCCAGGCGCCAGGACGGCTGTTAAAAGTTGCGACTTTCTGCCGTGGCGATCGAACCATGGTACCGCTGAAAGATTAGGCTCTCTGCATTTGGGCAAACCTCTTGACTGGCCGCTCCGACCAGCAGCCACGAACCCGGAGTAACCCGGAACCTGCGCGCTGGACAACTTTCCACAATGTAGGCGCGGCGCGCTTCCCCTATAATCGGTAGCTAGAATCCCCGTGTTGAGGGCCCGTAGCTCAAGCGGATAGAGCATCGGATTTCTAATCCGAGGGTTGCAGGTTCGACTCCTGCCGGGCCTACCAGATTGTGCCATAAGACTCCCCCTTTCGTGCCATTCCCGCCGCGGTAATCACAACGTAGAGTGGTTGTGAGCAGACTTCGGGGGAGGGCTGTTCGACGAGCGTCCGGTGACTCTAACCGAGTCCGGGCGCTTTCGTTTTTTGCGGCGTATTTGACTCCGTCCTGCAAGCGTGCGGATATTCATTGTTTCTGCCTCACGCCTTTGGCGCGCTCGTCGTTGGTCTTGGTTTTGGTCTCATCATCGCCCACTCTTTTTCCGTCAGTTCGCGTCCGAGCGCTGTGAACTCGCCCGCCCCTTGCAGCCACTCACCGCCGTCCATAGTCACGACTTCTCCATTGATATACTTTGCGCCATCGCTGATCAGGAATGCGGCCAGGTTGGCGAACTCTTCGGTCGTGCCAAAGCGTCCCAGAGGATTGCGTTTCTTCGCCGCCTCCGCCAGTTCCGGACGCGGCAACAGACGGGAGAACGCGCCTTCGGTCGGAATGGGCCCCGGCGCGATGGCGTTCATCCGAATCTTGCGATCGCCCCACTCGACGGCCAGGCTTCGCGTCAGCGCCTGCACGCCTGCCTTCGCGACCGCCGATGGCACCACATACGCCGAGCCGGTCGTCGTGTAGGTGGTGGTCACGTTTAGCACCACGCCTCCGCGCTTCGCCGCCAGCCAGCGCCGCCCGCAAGCCATCGTGGTGTGCAGCGTGCCCATCAGGACAATGCCAATCACCGACTGAAACGCGCCCAGCGAAAGTTCTTCCGTGCGCGCCAGAAAATTTCCAGCCGCGTTATTCATGAGCACATCGAGCGGACCTTCGGCCCAGACGATCCCGATCATCTCTTCGACCGCCGCTGGGTCGCGCACGTCGCAGGGACGGGAGTGGATCTTGCCGCCCGTGCGCTCGCGTAACTCCTGCTCGGCCGCCGCCAGGATTTCCTGCCGACGCCCGCAGATATAAACCTCCGCGCCCAGCTCCAAAAACCGTTGCGCGGTAGCTTTGCCCAAACCGGTGCCGCCGCCGGTGATTAGAATGCGCTTGCCCTGAAGCAGATCTTTCTGGAACATTGGTCCTCCTAGGCAGCCCCTAAAGGGGCGTCTATGTTCGAAAACTCTCGGTATCGCCTAAAGCGATACCCTGATACGAATCAAAATTCTTTCCGCAGCCTTTCAAGACGCTCTTACTGGGTACCGGGTGCTGGCCGCTGGGCACTTGCTTAAGATCCTTGACCGAGTTTCGCCAGCGCCCAGCGCGCGTGCTCCGCGACTATCGGGTCGGAATCTTCGCAGAGTTTCTTTAGCGGCGGCACAAATTTTTTGTCGCCGCTGTTTCCCATCGCAATCACCGCATTCCGCCGCAGACCGGAAAGCTTCGCGCGCTGGACGGGAGATCCGCGGAACACCTCCCGGAATTCTTCCGGCTGCATTTCGGCCAGCCAGTCGAGCGCGGGATTGACCAGCCCTTCCCGCGGCTCGAACTCCTCGGCGGAAGTCTTCCGGCGCCTTGCGGTTCCACGGGCAAACGTCCTGACAGATGTCGCATCCGAAGACGTGGCGTCCCATGCCCGAGCGTAGCTCGGCTGGAATCTCGCCCCGCTTTTCGATGGTCAGATAGGAAATGCACAGCCGGGCGTCCAATTCGCCGGGCGCAACAATCGCCTGCGTGGGACAGGCGGCGATGCAGCGCGTGCAAGTGCCGCAACGATCGGGCGCAGGCAGGCCGGCGGTGAGGTCATCGTCGGCGAATTCGAGCGAGGTGAGGATTACGCCTAGAAACAGCCACGAGCCAAGCTGCTGATTGATGACGCAAGTGTTTTTGCCGATCCATCCCATGCCAGCGTATTTGGCGAATACGCGTTCGATGAGCGGGCCGGTGTCGACAAGACAGTGGCCAGTTGCCAGTGGCCAGTGGCCAGTGGAGTCGAGGAGTCCGCGCAAACCTTCTTCTACCTGCTTCAGACGGCGCATTACAGCGTCGTGGTAATCCTCACGAGACCACGCGTAGCGCGAAATCCAGCCTCGGCTGGCATCTGCCTTCCGCGCCTGCGTCGAGTACGGATGTGCGGTGTTGTAGTTGATGGCGCACACGATCACGCTGCGCGCCCAGGGAGCGACTCGGGCCAGTGATGCGCGCTTGAGTTCTCCGGCCTCGTCGCGGGCTTCCATGTACTTCATTTCGCCGTGCTTTCCGTCGGCGATCCATGGGGGAAAGACTTGCAACTCGGCGAAGTCACGGACCGGCGCAATGCCGCAGAGATCGAATCCGGCGTCGCGTGCGCAGCGCTTGATGCGGGTTGGAAGGTCGGGAAGCACGTGGGCAGGGCGCGGGGCCAGTTCGGCCGCTGGATGCACTCACATCCTCCGAAAGGCTATCACGCCGGTGAACGAGCGGAACCCAGCACTTTCCAGTTGCCGCCGAGTCGAAGATATGCGGGCATAGATGGGATGATATCTCCCGAATCGTGAGTAACCCTTCCCTTAACGCTTTCCGGTAAGCTGCCGGATCAAATTCACCTCAGCTTCGCGATAAGGCGTTCCGTCGGGGTGCAACACTTCGTGGAACCACACTGGCGGCTCATCGACAATATAGGGGTGCTGCCATGATTCCCATGGCAAATAAGTTTGCGTCCTGCCGGCGACGAAGCCCCAATTGATAGCTCCGACGTGCTCCTGCTTGGCAATCGGCAAGATCGCGTCGAAGGTGCTGCCCACGGAGCGCGCCATATACTCAGTGCAGATTACCGGCCGGTTGTGTTTCTGCAACCAATGCACCTCCTGCTGGAAGTACTCGGGCCAGGTGTAATTGTGAAACGTAAGGATGTCGGATTCGCGAAGCTGAATCTGCTGCAGTTCATCGAGATTGGTTTGGTCGAGCGGCATGTCTGCTGCCCAGACTCCACTGGTGAGTGGCTGGGTAGGATTCATCGCGTGCGCCCACTGGAACACTTGCGGCAAAAGAGTGGCTACTCGGCCGCTTTTATCCTTGAGTTCCTCTCGTGAGTAGCTGCCAAGATTGTCAGCTCCGGGTTCGTTCCAAACATCCCAGGCCAGAATGCGATCGTCCTGGGCAAAGGCTCCAACGATGCCGTTCACGTACGCCTTAAGTCGTGGGTATTGGGTGGGGTCCCCGAGCGCAACGGCGCCGGGACTCTGAACCCAGCCTGAATTGTGGACGCCTGGAACCGGGGGGTGCTGCGGACCCAAGTGGGGCAATGGATCCCAACAAGAATCGAAGAGCACAAGCATGGGACGAATGTGATGCCGGGATGCGATGGTCAGGAACTGGTTAATACGCTTCTGGAATCCGGCGGCGTCCTGTTGCCACAGCAGGTCATGAAGAAAAACCCGCATGGTGTTCATGCCCATGGCTTCGGCCCAAGTGAACTCGGTATCGATCTCAACCGGATCGAATGTCGCCTCTTGCCACATCTCGAGCTGGTTGATGGCAGACTTGGGAACGTAATTACTTCCCACGAGCCAAGGCTGTTGCGCATACCAGGCATTCGCCTTTTCTTCCGGCCAACGCGCGGTTTGCCCCCAGAGCGCAGCCGTAGAGAAGACGACGGCGAGGAGCACATCTGTAACGAAAGCGGACGCGAGGTTTTTCATGTTGACAAGGCTCCCGTGCATTTATATGCCGTGAGGTTGAAGAACTTCAATGCTTCGGCGGGTTCTAACGGCGCGGCTGAAACCATGCCCCTGCAAAGCGATCTGGGAACGAATTTGATCCGAGGTTCCTTAGCTTTTGCGCGTGCGCCCAGCCGCGGTTTTCTTGCCGGCGGGGGTGAAGTGCTCGGTCCGGTTGCGGCCTTTTTCCTTGGCCGCGTAAAGGCCGGCGTCGGCCTGATTCAACAATGTTTCCAGTTCGTTTTTTCCATCGCTACCAGAAACGGCGACTCCCATGCTCATGGTGATGAGTCTCTCCTTGCCGGAACAAACCACAGGCGTACTGCCAACGATTTCGCGCAGCCCATTGGCGCGGACCAGAGCGTCGGGCAAATCGCAGTTGGGCAGAACCATAAGAAATTCCTCTCCGCCATAGCGGCCGACGCCGTCGTAGACGCGGAGTTGCGAACGCAGCCGCCCGCCGATTTCGCGAAGGGCCTCATCGCCAAAAAGGTGGCCGAGGGTGTCGTTCACGCTCTTGAAATGGTCGACGTCGCCAAGAATCACGCCCACCGGCTTGCGCTCGCGGCGCGCGCGCTCCAATTCCCGCTGCAGCATGGCGAGGATCTCTCCGCGATTCAACAATCCGGTGAGGCTATCGTGGGTGGCGGCGTGGCGCATCGACTCGCGCGCGGAAACCAGTTCCTCCTGCAGGTCGAGAATCCGCTTCCCGACCAGCAGGCGCGCCTTCAATTCCAGCTCATCAAAGGGCTTGACGAGATAGTCGTCCGTCCCGGCTTGCATGGCGTCGAGCATGTTCTGGCGGCCCTCATTGCTGGTCAGGAGGATGACGTAAACGTAAGGACCGGAAGCTCCGGCTAGCCGGATGCGATGGCAAAGCTCAATGCCATCCAGATCGGGCAACACCCAATCGAGCAGCACGAGCTTGGGAGAGCCGGGCTGCTGCAGGATTCGCCACGCCTCGGAGCCGGTCTCGGCGAGGGTAACGCCAAAATTCCAGCTGCGCAAATGATCGCCGATCAATTTGCGATAGACAGCGGAATCATCGACCACCAGGGCCTGCATGGGTCCGGAACCTCCGGTCTCCGCTGCGCCAAACAAGGAACGACCGCTCACACACACCCTCCCGGCTGATCAGTACCCCATGAAGCCTGACCCACCATCATAAGACCAAAAGGTTGCTTGAGGAGGGCTGGCAATTGCATTGCCTGGCCCGTGCATCCAGAGATACGTCTTGAGGGATCGGCAAACCGAGCCAAATGCTTTAGCAGGCTGGTGACGGATGTGGAAGCCCACCTCAGGCAACGAAAGCCTACTCCAGCGACGGCGCCGAGGCAAGCTCACTATGCTTGCCGCTCCTGTCCGGGAAAATGCTGGTTTTCATAGGTCCCAGAGTGCCGCCAATCATTTGGAATGTTAACCGAGGGAGGGTTGACCCGGACTTCGCCAGCAGCCTAACATTACCGCCGAAGGCACTGAGGCCCTCGGAATGATCGGCCAGACCGTCTCCCACTATCACATTGTTGGCAAACTCGGTGGTGGGGGCATGGGCGTGGTGTATGAGGCGGAAGATACGCGCCTGGCGCGGCACGTCGCCCTCAAGTTCATTCCCGAGGAGTTGGTGCACGACCGCAAGTCGCTCGACCGGTTCATGCGCGAAGCCCGCGCGGCTTCACAGTTGAATCATCCCGGCATCTGCACCATCCACGATATCGAGGACAACGGCGGGCATCCCTTCATCGTGATGGAGAAGCTGGAAGGGATCAGCCTGAAGGAGCGGATGCGGGGGAAGCCGATGGAAGTCGACGAGATTCTCGACATCGGCATCCAGGTGGCGGATGCATTGGCGGCTTCGCACGCCAAGGGGATCATTCATCGCGACATCAAACCGGCCAATATATTTGTGGCGCAGAGCGGGCAGACAAAAATCCTCGATTTCGGATTGGCCAAGTCGGCGCGCGAGCCGGGATCGAGCGAGGCGGCGCTGGAAGACTCGCTGACGGCGGTGGGCGTGATTCCGGGAACCGCGGTTTACATGTCGCCGGAGCAGGCGCGCGGCGAAGAACTGGATGCGCGGAGCGATCTGTTCTCGCTGGGAGTCGTGCTTTACGAAATGGCAACCGGCAAGAAGCCTTTTGCCACCGGCAATGTGATCACCACGCTGGACGCGGTCCTGAACCAGAAGCCGGTCTCTCCTCTTAGTCTCAACCCCGCGCTGCCCCGGGATCTCGAAGGCATCATCGGCCGAGCTATGGAGAAAGACCGGGGGCACCGCTATCCCAGCGCGCTGGCGATGAAGGGCGATCTGCAGTCGTTGCGAAGGGAAACGGAATCGGGGTTAACCAGGACCGGGGCGCGGCGGCCAGCCTTGCCGTATCGCATTGCCACGACTACGTTCCAGGCCTCGAGCAAGTTTTCAACTTATCTTCTGCTGGGAGTCAGCGCGCTGCTGCTCACGGTTTTGGTTGCGGTCGGAGCGTGGTGGTTCAAACAGCACAAGATGGCGGGCTGGCGCGCCGAAGAACACCATTGCGGTGCTGCCGTTGCAGAACATGAATGGCGATATCAGCGTGGAGTTTCTTCGCTTCGCGCTGGCCGATGAAATCGCCAACACGCTCACCTACACCCGGACGCTTGACGTTCGTCCCTCCGCGATCACGCGAAAGTTTGTCGGCAATGACGTCGATCCGCAGCAGGCAGGGCGCGAATTGCACGTCGCCAACGTTCTTACCGGACACTTTCTGAAGCAAGGCGACCGCCTTCTGATAACGCTCGAGGCGATCCAGGTGCAGGGAAACCGGCTCTTGTGGCAGACCAACGTGACCGCGCCCGCTCAGGACCTGATCGCAATGCAAGCGCAGATGGCTGCCCAGATACGTCAAGAGTTGCTGCCGGCGCTCGGCGCGGCCGGCGGCTTCCTCGATACTGGCACGCACCCGAAAAACGCGGAGGCCTACGATCTCTACCTGCATAGCCTCGCGCTGCCTCACGATCCCGGGCCAAATAAGGATGCCATCGCGGTGCTGGAGCATGTGGTCGCCGTGGACCCAACCTACGCGCCTGCATGGGAACAACTGGGATTGCGTTGCTACTATGACGAGGGCTATTCCGATGGCGGCGAGCCCATGTTCCAGCGCTCCAACCAAGCCTGTGAACGCGCCATGGAGCTTGATCCGAATCGGGTCGTGGCCGCCAGACAGTTGATCGCCAACCGCGTGGAGCGGGGTGAACTCGGCAAGGCATTCCAGGCAGCGCAGGCGTTGGTCAAGCGGCGTCCCGAGAGTGCGGAGGCCCATTTCGCGATGGGCTACGTCTATCGTTACGCGGGCATGCTGCAGCAATCGACGAGTGAATGCGACACGGCGCTGGCGCTCGATCCCGGTAACTACACTTTTCGCTCTTGCGCCTGGGCGTTTATGGAGCTGGGTAAGACCGAACGGGCCGCGGATTTTATCCGTCTGGATGCCGGTTCGGAGTGGGCCGCGTATGTGACCCCATCCGTCCTTCTGCGCGAGGGGAAGATTGCGGAAGCACGCGAGGCGGTGAAGCGCATGCCGAGCACGCCGCGCTATCACCGCGATCTTTGGGAGGCTTGCCTGCAGTTGCGGCCCGCCGCCGATCTGGACCGGATGGCGCAGGAAGCGGAAACCAGCCTGCCCACCGAGCCCGACCCGGAGACGTGGTATTACCAGGGAGCACTCTTCGCGTACTGTGGCAAGAAACAAGCGGCTCTCCATCTGCTCCAGAGCGCGGTCGAGCAGAACTATTGCGCGCACGAGAATCTGCTTTATGATCCTCTGCTGGCAAAACTCCGAACAGATACAGCTTTTGACAAAGTGTTGACCGCCGCGGGCGCTTGCCAGGAGGCGGTGCGCGCGGCCGCTAACACGCAGAGTCCGTGAAACATATTTGGTCGATGTGGCAGCGCGCAAGCTGTTACAATCGCTTGTCGAAATGGTTTCCTTGCTGCTGATTATTCCGCACGAAATCTCTCAAGAGGCTCTCTCATGATTATCTCTATCCGAAGTTTTTTCGCGTTCGTTGTCCTCGGCTGTGTCACTCGGCTGTGCCTGCCTGACCTCAGCGCAGGAAGCGCAAGAAGGACGCTTGCTGCGTTTTCCCGATATCTATAAAGACAAGATCGCATTCATGTACGGCGGCGATCTCTGGCTGGCGTCAAGCTCCGGAGGCATGGCCCGGCGCATTACTTCGCATCCGGGGCGGGAACTGTTTCCGAAGTTTTCGCCGGATGGGAAATGGCTGGCATTCACCGGCCAGTACGATGGCAACTTTAATGTCTATGTCATGCCCTCCGAGGGCGGTCAACCGAAGCAGTTGACCTACTACCAGGGACAGGCGCAGCAGCTCAACGACCGCATGGGTGTGCTCAACCAAGTTATTGGTTGGACGCCGGATAGTAAGAGCATCGTCTTCCTTTCCCGCCGCGACGCTTCCAATGGCTGGACCAAGCGCCCATTCACGGTGAGCATCGACGGTGGACTGCCGCAGCCCATGCCCATGGATGAGGGCGGCCTGCTTTCGTTCTCCGCCGACGGCACGAAGATCGCTTACAACCGGATTTTCCGCAATTTCCGGCAGTGGAAACGCTACACCGGGGGCATGGCGCAGGACATCACCGATCTACGACATCAAGAACAATGTCGTTGACCAGGTCGTCCCGCACACCGATTACACCGACACGTTTCCGATGTGGCACGGCAACACGATTTATTTCACTTCCGATCGCGGCGCCGAGCACCGGCTTAATCTTTACAGTTACGATCTGGGCGGCAAGCAGGTCGAGCAACTTACTAAGTTCGACCAATTCGACATCATGTGGCCGAGCCTTGGCCCCGATGCGATTATTTTTGAAAATGGCGGTTACCTGTATACCTTCGACTTGCAGACGCGGCAGCCGAAGAAACTGACTATCTATGTGAGCGGCGAGCGCGACCAGGCCATGAAGCACTGGGAGAGCGCGAGCCGGCAAATCACCGACTTCGACATCGCGCCCGACGGCAAGCGAGCGGTGCTGGCAGCGCGCGGAGAAGTCTTCACCATTCCAGCGAAGGATGGAAGCATCCGCAATCTGACGCATTCTCCCGGGGTTCGCGAGCAACATGTGGCGTGGTCGCCGAATGGGCAATGGATCGCCTACGTTTCCGACCGCACCGGTGAAGACGAGATTTACATTGCTCCGCAAGACGGGCTGGCCGCCGAAGAGCAAATCACGAGCGGACACAAGGGCTTCATGTTCCAGCCCGCCTGGTCTCCGGACAGCACGAAAATCGCCTGGGCCGATAAGGACCTGAAACTCTGGTATGTCGATGTGAAGGAAAAAAAGCCCGTCGAGGTAGACCGGGGCAAATACGGAGAGATTCAGAATTATAACTGGTCGCCGGATAGTAAGTGGCTGGCTTACGATAAGAACTTGGAGTCCGGTTATTCGGTAGTTTATCTGTACGGATTAGCCGACCGGAAGATTACCGCCGTGACTTCAACCCTCGATAATAGTTACTCCGCAGTATTCGACCCCGACAAACGATACTTATACTTCCTTTCCGATCGCGACTACAACGAAGTGCTGGGTAACATCGATTTCGAGTTTGCGAATCCAAAAACGACGCGGGTTTACGTGGCCACGCTGACGGCGGACGAGCCTTCACCCTTTCCGGCCTTGAGTGACGAGGTAAAGGTGAAGAGCGAAGAGCCAGCGGCGGCCTCGGCCGCACCCGAGACGAATAAGAAGAATCAAAAGCAACAGCCCAACAAGAAGGAAGAGAAGCCCGCGACGGAAGAAAAAGCCGCGCAAACCGAGACCAAGGAGCCTCCGAAAGTCTTCAAGATCGATCTGGACGGAATCCAGAACCGGATTGTAGCGCTGGCGGTTCCACCTGAGGTGATTCACGGCCTCGACGCTTCGAAGGACGCGATCTACTACTCGACTTCGCCGATTCGGGGGCTGTCGGGACCGCTAGCCGGGGAAAATCCGGCGATTCATGCCTACGATCTGAAAGAACGCAAAGACAAAGTGCTGTTGGATGGCGCGGATCATTTCGCACTTTCGCATGACGGTTCGAAGCTGTTGTACCGCGCCGAGGGTGACGGCCCGGTTGGGATCATCGACGCCAAACCGCCAGACGCGCCCCACAAGGTGGGAGATGGCGCGCTCAAACTGGACGGCATGCGGGTTGAGGTCGATCCGCCGCAGGAATGGAAGGAAATGTTCAACGAAGTCTGGCGGCAGGAACGCGATTACTTCTTTGAGGCCTCGATGAATGGAGTGGATTGGCAGAAGATCAAAGACCAATACGCTCAGTTACTCCCCTACGTGGCCGATCGCTACTCGCTGACTTACATCATGGGCGAGATGATCGGGGAGTTATCCAATTCGCACACCTATGTGGGCGGCGGCGATTACCCGGATCTGCACCCGGTGAACGTCGGATTGCTCGGCGCGGACTATGAAGCTGACGCTGCCAGCGGCATTTATCGGATCAAGAAAATCTTCTCCGGGGAAAACTGGGACGCACACACACGCTCTCCCTTGACCGAGCCGGGCGTCAATGTCAAAGAAGGCGATTACCTGCTGGCCATCAACGGACGCGCCCTGCGCGCTCCGCAGACGCCCGACGAATTGCTGGTGAACACGGCCAATGAGGTGGTCACGCTTACCGTCAACTCGAAACCTGCGGCGGACGGCGCGCGCAAGGTGGTGGTGAAGCCGGTTGGCGACGAGTATAACTTGCGCCAGTTCAATATGATCGAGAGCAATCGCAAGAAGGTGGACGCGGCCAGCGGGGGCCGCATCGGCTATGTCTACCTGCCCGATATGGAAGACGAGGGACTGAACGAGTTCGTCAGGCAGTACTTTCCGCAAATTCGGAAGGAAGGAATCATCTTCGACGTCCGCTACAACGGCGGCGGCTTCGTGGACCAGATTATTTTTGAGCGGCTGCGGCGGGTGCTGGGGGGGATGGAGTCGGCGCGCAACTGGGAGCCGAGTACGATTCCGGGCAACGTCTTCCACGGATACATGGCGTGCGTGACCAATCACTACGCCGCGTCCGATGGAGACTTCTTCAGCTATTTCTTCAAGCAGTACAAGCTGGGACCGCTCATCGGCGAGCGAACCTGGGGGGGAGTGCGTGGCATTCGCGGGATGATGCCGCTGATGGACGGCGGATACATCACGCGCCCGGAATTCTCCCTGTACGGGCTTGACAGCAAGTGGCTGATCGAGAATCGCGGGGTGCAGCCCGATGTGGTGGTGGACAATTCGCCGGACCTGGTCTTGAAGGGACAGGATCCACAACTGGAAAAGGCGGTCGAGATGCTGATGGAGCAGATCAAGGCCAATCCAAAGAAACTTCCGGCGGTGCCTCCAGATTTGCCGACGTACCCTGAGGGGCCGGGGCTGTAGCGAAACTGCTCCTGCGGCGACGGGGCAAGCCCTGGGCAAGCCCCGTCTCTACAGCCGGACAGGAAAATCAGCGAAAAATCAAGTCTGACTTTCCGCTTGCAACCGGTCGGTCGGTCGGGTACTATCACGTCTACCTTTTGGTGCAACCGTGACGAAGGAGTGGAGTCTTTTGCGACTTATCTTTAAGATCCCCGGGGCACGAGTATGCATGTCCGGTCCCGGTGCGGGGGAAAGAGTGAGCTGAGAAACTAGAAATCGTAAGCGCTCCCGAATCCCACCCGCCAGAAACGCTGGCAAGGTGGGTTTTGTTTTTTTCGAGGGACATCAGCATTTGGAGCATCGGCATTTGCAGCATCGCAAGGAGGCCGCATGACGGAACAGAAAACCGCGCCAACCGCGAGCAATAACAAGACGGTCATGACCGGCGCCAGTATTCTTTGGGAATGTCTGGAACGGGAGGGCGTGAAGCACGTCTTTGGCTATCCTGGCGGCGCCATTCTGCCGGCCTATGACGCGCTGAAGCACAGCAAGATCCATCACGTGCTGGTACGACATGAACAAGGCGCAACCCACATGGCCGACGGCTACGCGCGCGCCAGTGGAGAGGTCGGAGTTGCGGTCGCAACCTCGGGGCCGGGAGCCACCAATATGGTCACCGGAATTGCCACCGCCATGCTCGATTCCATACCGATTGTCTGCATCACGGGGCAGGTCGGCAGCAAACTGATCGGGTCGGACGCGTTTCAGGAAACCGACATCACCGGCGTGACCCTTCCGATCACCAAGCACAACTATTTGGTTACGCACGCAAACGAAGTGGCGCGTACGATTCGTGAAGCTTTCTACGTCGCGCGGTCGGGCCGCCCCGGGCCGGTTTTGGTCGATATCACCAAAGATGCGCAGCAGAGCACGTGCGAGTTCGACTGGGAAGCGGCCAGGCCGCAACTGCCGGGTTACCGCCCCGACCTTTCGCCCGCTCCGCAGGAGTATGCGCAGGCGCTGGAGTTGATCCACAATTCGAAGCGGCCGGTGATCCTCGCGGGACACGGCATCGTCATTTCTGGAGCCATGCGCGAGGTGCGCGATTTTGCCGAACGTGCCGGCATTCCGGTGGCGCTTACGCTGCTCGGTCTGGGCGCGTTCCCGGCGTCGCACCCGCTCAATCTCGGCATGATGGGCATGCACGGAGAGGCCTGGGTGAACCACATGATCCAGGAAGCCGACCTGCTGCTGGCCTTCGGCATGCGCTTCGACGACCGCGTCACCGGCAACCTGAAAAATTACGCGCCTAATGCCAAGAAGATCCACATCGAAATCGACCCGGCGGAGATCAACAAGAACGTGAAGGTCGATGTGCCGCTGGTGGGCGATTTGCGCGAAGTTTTGCTGGAATTATTGCCGCACATCGAATCCATCGATCGCAGTGACTGGCTGGATTCGATCGACCGGCTGAAGGGCGATTCTGCGGTGCGCGACATTCAGAACCTGCCCGACAGCGGCCATCTCTATGCCGCGCATGTCATCAACGATTTATGGCGGCAGACGCGCGACGGCAACACCATCGTCGTAACCGACGTGGGCCAGCACCAGATGTGGGAGGCGCAGTATTACAAGCACGAGCATCCGCGGTCGCTGATTACTTCCGGCGGATTAGGCACGATGGGTTTTGCGCTGCCCGCCGCCATCGGCGCCAAAGTCGCCTGCCCGGAGGCCGAGGTTTGGGTGGTGGCAGGCGATGGCGGATTCCAGATGACCATGTGCGAACTGGCGACGATCGTACAGGAAAATCTGAAGATCCACATCGCCATCATCAACAACGGATTTCTCGGTATGGTGCGGCAGTGGCAGGAATTCTTCTACGCGCGCAACTATCAGGCGACGCCTTTGCTCAATCCGGATTTCGCAAAATTAGCCGAGGCTTACGGCATCCGAAGCACGACGGTCTCGGACCGTTCCGAGGTGGTGCCCGCGGTCGAATCGGCGCGCCAGCACGAGGGGCCGGTACTGATCAATTTCAAGGTTGAACAGGAAGACACTGTCTATCCGATGGTCGCGGCCGGCGCTGCGCTGCACGACATGATTCGGCGGCCGAGCCCGATTGTCGAGACGGCCGAGGACGAATAAGTTCATTGAGGCATTGAATCATTGAGTCATTGAGACATTAAACCTAATGATTCAATACCTCAATGCTTCAATGGCTCAATGATTCAATAAAACTATGCTGAATACTTTCATGGTGTACGTTGAAAACAAGCCGGGTGTGCTCACTCGCGTGGCTTCGCTGTTTCGCCGCCGCGCTTTCAATATCGACTCGCTCACGGTGGGGCGGACGGAGAAACCAGAGGTGTCGCGCATGACCATCACCGTCGATGCCGACCGCGACCAGGCCCGCCGCATCGAAGCGAATCTCTACAAACTGGTGAACGTGCTGCTGGTCGAGAACATCACCAATCAACCGGCCATCATACGCGACCTGGCGATGATCCGGGTGGCGGCGGCGCATGAGGCGCGCTCCCACGTGCTGGAACTTGCCAACGTGTTTCGCGGGCGGGTGGTCGATGTCGCTCCCGAATCGTTGACCATCGAAATCACGGGCGCAGAAGACAAGATCGACGGACTGCTCGAATTGCTGCGTCCTTATGGAATATTGGAGATGGTGCGCACCGGCATCGTCGCCATGCGACGGGGCAGCAAGTCAGCCGACGGCGCGTCCACGACGGAAAGCACGGCGCAAACCGCTGCCAGTGACAATGTCTCGCACTCGGTGTAAGATCGCCGATTTGCTGCAAGCTGGAAGAAGAGCGGAAGCCTCAGAGCTAAGCGTTGCTGATACTGAGCTCACCTGATTCGTTGGGCGCAGTGATTCCGAGTCATCCTGTCCGCGGCATTCCGAAAGATCTCGGATCTTCTCGCGAATTGAAGTAAAGATTTCTTCCTCACACAGGGCGATGGATGCTTCGCCCATCCCTGAAGTTTGCACAAAAGTCCGGACAAAAGGTCGCACGAGAGACTCGCGCGACACGTGCAGGCGCAGCCCTGTCGATCCGTCCATCGGAGACTGGTCGGAGGTGATGGGTACGCGCCCGTTTGGGTTTTGCGACTGCTCTAGCTCAAAGACGATCGAGCCGCACGGTGAGAGCTGCCTAATGGGATCGGGAATCTCCGCCGATGGTTTGCGTGCGGAACCGAAAATCGAGACCGACCGGTGCCTTCGCACTCAAGCGAGAACAGGGCCGCGCCGATGGAGAGGGTATTCGCTATGGATGATTCCGACGACATTGTCAAAGAGTTTCTAGTCGAGAGCTACGAGAATCTCGACCGTTTGGACCGGGAACTGGTCGGTCTGGAGAAGAATCCCGAAGATCGCGACGCGCTCGCCAGCGTGTTTCGCACCATCCACACCATCAAGGGCACGTGCGGATTTCTCGGCTTCAACAAGCTGGAAGCAGTCGCGCACGTGGGCGAGAGCCTGCTGACCCGACTGCGGGACCGGCAACTCATCCTGAACCCGGAGATCACCACGGCGCTGCTGAGTATGGTGGATGCCGTCCGCCAGATGCTGAGCCAGATCGAGACGGCGGGCCAGGAAGGCGAGCGCGACGATTCCGTTCTGATTGCCACCCTGAGCCGACTGCAGCACGCGCCCGAAGCGCCCGCCGAAGCATCCGCCGAAACGCCGGCAAAGACAAAGACAAAGAGAAAGACAAGGACAAAGAGCGCGGCTGCTCCGGTGCCGGAAAGCGCTCCCGAAGCGGCCGACTTGCCGCCTAATATCGGCGACCTTCTAATGCAGCGGGCCGGCGTCACCGCGGCGGAGGTTCAGCTCGCGGCCAAGCAGCAGAAAGAAGGCGACCCGCGCCACATGGGCGAGATTCTGGTGGAACACGGTGCGGCGGCGCCGGCCGATGTCGTGGATGCGCTGCGCGTGCAGCAGTCCTCCCGCGGGCCGGCGACGGCTTCGGACAGCAGCATCAGGGTCGATGTCGGATTACTGGACAAGGTGATGAATCTGGTGGGGGAACTGGTGCTGGCGCGCAACCAGGTCCTGCAATTCGCCAACCGCATGCAAGACACCAGCTTTCTGGCCGCCTCCCAGCATCTGAACCTGATCACCACCGAACTGCAGGCGGGGGTCATGAAGACCCGCATGCAGCCTATCGGGAACATCTGGAGCCAGTTTCCGCGGACGGTGCGCGACGTGGCGCTCGGTTGCGGCAAAGAAGTGGGCATCGAGATGGAAGGCAAGGAAACCGAACTCGACAAAACCATCATCGAGGCGATCAAGGACCCGCTTACCCATCTGGTGCGCAATTCGGTCGACCATGGCATCGAGCTTCCCGAAGACCGCGTGAAGGCCGGCAAGAATCGAGTCGGACGCCTGATTCTGCGCGCCTTTCATGAAGGTGGGCAGGTCAATATCGAGATCAGCGACGATGGCGCGGGCTTGAACGTCGAGCGCCTCCGCAAGAAGGCAGTCGAACGCGGAGTGATCACCACTGAACAGGCGGCCCGCATGACCGAGCGAGAGATCTTCAATCTGATCTTCCTTCCCGGATTTTCCACGGCGGAAAAGGTGACCAATGTCTCCGGCCGCGGCGTCGGCATGGATGTGGTCAAGACGAATGTCGAAAAAATTGGCGGCACCGTGGACGTGCAATCCACGCCGGGCCGGGGCACGACCGTTCGTGTCAAGATTCCCCTGACCCTGGCCATCATCCCCGCGCTGGTGGTGACCTGCGGCGGCGACCGCTATGCCATTCCTCAGGTGAGCCTGCTTGAACTGGTGCGGCTGGAGGCCGACGAAGTGGCGAAGGGCATCGAGCTGGTTCACGGCGCCCCCATCTACCGGCTGCGCGGACGGCTCCTACCGCTGGTGTATCTCAATCAGGAACTGAAACTCGCCGCCGATGCGCGCCCGGCGAAGGAACAGGACGGCGCGGTCAACATCGTTGTCCTGCAGGCCGATGAGCGGCAATTCGGGCTGGTGGTCGATCAGATCAACGACACCGAAGAAATTGTGGTAAAGCCGCTGCGCAAACAGCTCAAGACGGTCAAAACCTTTGCCGGTTCGAGCATTATGGGCGATGGCAAAGTGGCGCTCATCCTAGACGTGCTCGGCCTGGCACAGCGCGCCAGCGTGGTCACCGAAACCAGGGACCGCGCCATGACTGGAAAAGTCACGGAAGCGGCGGCGAACGCGGGAGAAAAGCAGACTTTCCTGCTCTTCGCGGGCCCGGGCGATTCCCGCATGGCTATACCGCTGAGCACGCTGGCGCGCCTCGAGGAGTTTCCCGTGGCGCAAGTGGAAATGTCGGGCAGCCAGTGGGTGACGCAGTATCGCGGCCAGATCCTGCCCTTGATTCGCCTCAATGTCGTGCATGGAAGAGCGGCGCAACCGGCTGCGAGCGTTGCAAGCTCCGCCCACGGCCGATTCGGCGCCGATTCAGGTGCTGGTGCTGCATCACGATGGGCGCTCTTTCGGTCTGGTCGTGGAACGGATTCTGGACATTGTCGAAGACCGGGCGGACGTGAGGTCGGCATCCACCCGGGCGTCCGTTCTCTATTCCGTCTTGATTGGGGACCGGGTCACGGAATTGCTCGATATCCCGGCGATTCTCGGCAGCGCGGATATGAGCGCGACCGCGACGCAGCCCGGCCTGGCGAGAGCAGCGGAGGTTACGAACTAAGCCATGGCCCACACTTCCATTCACACTTCACAGTTTTGCACTTTTTATTTGGACAAGCTTCTGTTCGGCGTGGAATTGAAGGGCGTGCAGGAAGTCATCCGCTCGCTCGACATGACGAAGGTTCCGCTGGCGCCGGCGGTGGTCAGCGGGCTCATCAACCTGCGGGGGCAAATTGTCACGGCGGTCGATCTGCGGCGGCGGCTTGAACTGGCGCCCCGCCCGGCGGACATGCTGCCCATGAATGTCGTGGTGCGCTCCGAGGACGGCGCGGTCAGCCTGCTGGTCGATGAAATTGGCGATGTGGTCGAGGTCGAGGAAGACAGCTTTGAGCCGCCGCCTGAAACCTTGCGCGGCTCGGTGCGGACCCTCATCCTCGGGGTCCACAAATTGAACGACCGGCTCCTGCATGTGCTCGACATCGAAAAAGCCTGCCAGATGACGGACGTGGTGGAAACTGCGGCGGCGGGGCGATAGCGGGCTCGGCCACTTGACAAGCGCTGCAGCGGTCGCGCGGTTCGCGGGCAATGGGTTTACTTATTTTGAATTTGAAAACTGGGGAGAAGAGGAAATGAAACTGACACTGGGAAAGAAACTGGGACTGGGCTTTGGAGTGACTCTTGCCTTGATGGTGCTTAGCTCTACGATGAGCTACTTAAAGTCGTCCGACATCAGTCAAAGCCAGAACCGCGCGCTCGATATACGTGTTCCATCGGTCGAAGCCGCCAAGAACTTGCAGCGGGATCTGAATCAGACAGGGAGCAAGGGTCGCCAGGCTGTTCTCGCGGGATCGGAACGGGACAGGAGAGAGGCAGCGAAGAAGCTGTTCGATGGAACTTGGGACGATGTCGAAAAGGACATCGCCAAGATGGACGAGTTGGCTCCCCACTGGACTCTTCAGGCGGACCGTGACCGACTGACGGACGTAAAGCAGCAACTTCCCTTGCTCCGTACGGCTGAGGAGGCTCCCATGACTCATGCGGCGAGCGGCGAACGCGATGCTGTCATCATGGCGGGTAACGAACTCGCCGACCAAGCTACGCCAATCAATGAGGCCATCAAGAAATCGCTCGGAGGCATGGAGGATTCATTCGACACGCTGTTGAACCAAAACAAGGAGGACCTGAAGGCGGACAACCGCTCGCTCATCCTGACGCTGGCAGTGACCACTCTCGCGGCCCTGGGCATCGGGATCTTTGTGGCCATTTTCCTGAGCCGCGCCATTGCAGGCGCAACTCAGTCCGTGCTGGTCCAGGCCGAGGCCATCGCCGCCGGCGACTTGACCCGGGACGATCTGAAGGTCCGCAGCCGGGACGAACTCGGCGACCTGACCACGGCGGTCAATAAGATGAGTACCAGCCTGAAACGCATGATCCTGGCCATCACGGAAAATGCGGTGCGCGTAGCCAGCGCCAGCGAAGAACTGAATGCCACCAGCCAGCAAATCACCGCCAACTCCGAGGAAACCTCGGCCCAGGCCGACGTGGTTTCGAAGGCGGCACAGACGGTCAGCCAGAACCTTCAGACGGTCGCCACCGGCGCCGAAGAGATGGGAGCCAGCATCAAGGAAATCGCCAAAAACGCCACCGAAGCCGCGAGAGTGGCCACCGCCGCCGTCAAAGTCGCGGAAACCACGACTGCCACCGTGTCCAAGCTGGGCGATTCTTCGACCGAGATTGGACAGGTCATTAAGGTCATCACTTCGATCGCGCAGCAGACCAACCTGCTCGCCCTGAACGCAACCATTGAAGCGGCGCGCGCGGGCGAGGCGGGCAAAGGCTTTGCCGTAGTCGCGAATGAAGTGAAAGAACTGGCCAAGGAAACGGCCAAGGCTACGGAAGACATCAGCCGCAAGATTGAAGCCATCCAGACGGACACCAAAGCGGCGGTGGACGCGATTGCATCGATCTCCGGAGTAATCAATCAGATTAACGATATCTCGGGCACGATCGCCACGGCAGTGGAGGAGCAGAACGCGACCACCAACGAGATGTCGCGCAACGTGAGCGAAGCGGCAAACGGCAGCAACGAGATCACCAGCAACGTGGCGGGTGTGGCGGAGGCGGCGCAGAGTACGTCGCATGGAGCCACCGAAACCCAGAAGGCGTCGCAACAACTGTTGGAGACATCGGCCGAACTGCGCCGCCTGGTCGAGCAATTCAAGGTCAACGCCGGCGGGAACGGTGCGGCCGGGACTCACGAGCAGAGCAGGGCGGCCCGTGCCGGCGCATAACCTCCGTATCCACGCCTGCTGGCTTGTTCGGTTGGGCGGTTTAAGCGCGAGTGCTTCCGGCAGCCGTCGGTTGGCCGGTCGCCTCGATCTTGCTTGGTATCTGCATGAAACGGATAGACACGATTGGTTATGGCTCCCATTCGCATTCTGATAGTGGATGATTCGGTAGTGATTCGCAGGCTGCTTTCGGACACCCTGGCGGGAGACCCTGCGCTGGAGGTGGTGGCTACGGCCAGCGACGGGCGAATCGCTCTGGCGAAGATTTCACTGCTCAAACCCGACCTGATTACGCTCGACATCGAGATGCCGGTGATGGATGGACTGGAGACGCTTACGGCATTGCGCAAGTTGTATCCCAAATTGCCGGTCATCATGTTCAGCACGCTTACCGAGCGCGGGGCGGCGGCAACCCTCGATGCGCTTTCGCTCGGAGCGTCGGACTATGCCACCAAACCCAGCAATACCGGCAGTCCCGCGGTTGCCATCGAGCGCATTCGAGCCGAGCTCATCCCCAAGATCAAGGCGCTGTGTGGTGGCATGGTCCCCTTGAAACTCATACCACTGCCCGAGCATCGCCGGGCAGTGAAGGTTCGACTAAGCTCCAACCCACGCATCGAAATTGTGGCCATCGGCACGTCGACCGGCGGACCGAACGCGCTGACTGCAATGGTCCCGCAATTCCCCGCGGATTTCCCCGTGCCCATCGTGATCGTGCAGCACATGCCGCCGCTGTTTACGCGCCTGCTCGCCGAGCGTCTCAATACCCTCGCCCAGCTTGAGGTGCAGGAAGGCCAGGAAGGCCAGAAATTGCAGCGCGGCCAGGTCTGGATTGCGCCCGGCGGCTATCACATGACGGTGATTCGGAGGGGGGCTGAATTCGTGCTGGGCCTCAATCATGGCCCTCAGGAAAATTCCTGCCGCCCCGCGGTGGATGTGTTGTTTCGCTCGGTGGCGCAAACCTACGGCGCGAACGTGCTGGCGGTGGTGCTCACTGGCATGGGGTCGGACGGCACTCGCGGGTCGGCTGACATACGGGAAGCGGGCGGAGAGGTAATCGCCCAGGACGAAGCGTCTTCGGTGGTTTGGGGAATGCCCGGAAATGTGGTTGCCGCCAACCTGGCCGATCGCGTATATCCCCTGGGCGGGATCGCGCCAGAAGTTGTGCGCAGGGTGGCGATGCGGAGGGGCATCGCCATCGCAGCCCATCCGTGAAGACCCTGGGAGTGTACGAAACGATGCCCATCGAAATCGCAAAAGCGAAGCCTGCGGGAACTCCGGACTCCAACCCGGGCGATCCGGCGTATCTGAAGATTCGCGATCTGATTTACCGGATCTCGGGAATCTACCATGCCGAGGAGAAGCTGTATCTTCTGATCGGGCGTTGCGCGCGCCGGATGGCCGCGCTCCGCGTGGTCAGTCCCTCGGAGTACCTGGAACACCTCACCACGCGCGGAAATCGCGACGCGGAGTTACGCATGCTGCTGAACGAAATCACCATCGGCGAGACCTACATGTTCCGCCACCCCTGCCAGTTGGATGCGCTGCGCAACGTGATTCTTCCCCAGATCCTGCAAGTCAAAGGTTTGATCAGCCTCAAACGTCTTCGCTTCTGGTGCGCCGGCTGCTCCACCGGAGAAGAGCCGCACACGCTGGCTATGTTTCTGCTCGAAGAAAAAGACAAGCTGCTGGCCGGTTGGACCTTCGACATTCTCGCCACCGATTTGAACGATAATTCGCTGGAAGCGGCGCGCGCCGGAATTTACGGCGAGTATGCCCTGCGCAGCACCAGCGACGCGCTGCGCCGGAAATACTTCAAAGATGTTGGCGACAAGAAGCTCCAGGCCAACGATCTGCTCAAAGCGCCGATCCACTTTGACCGCATTAACCTCAGGGACGACAGCAAGATGTTGTTCCAGAAAGGGATCGACATCATTTTCTGCTGCAATGTGCTCATCTACTTCGACCTGGCTTCGAAGCGCCGCGTGGTGCAGCATTTCTATTCGAATCTGTTGCCCGGGGGCTACCTTTTCATGGGCAGTGCGGAATCTCTGTTCCAGGTGGACGATTCATTTCGGCTGGTCCATTTCCCCGGGACGACCGCGTACTGGAAACCGACAGCCACTCAGGCCGGTGGAGGCAAAAGGTGAACGCTAAACTACAGTCACAACTGCAAGCTCAAATCAATAAGCTGGATTCGGTCTCGACCGCGCCGGCAATCCTGATGCCGCTTCTCGATATGCTGCGATTGCCTTCCGACAAAATCAGACTGGAAAAAGTGGTCGAGCTAATCTCTTACGATGGGTCGATCGCGGGGCAGTGCCTCCGCCTGGCAAATTCTCCTCTCTTTGGAAGGCGCCAGACCGAAACCGTGCGCTCCGCGGTCATGGCCCTCGGCCTCGGGAGAGTACGCTCGATGCTGTTCGGTTTGTGCATGAATGAGGTGATCCCGCAAGATAAGTGGGTGATCGCGCCGGATGCGTTCTGGCGGCACTCGCTCGGCTGCGCATTAATCACCCAAAGAATGGCAGAGAGAATCGAGTATCCGGAGCCCGAAAAAGCGTACCTGGCTGGACTGCTGCACGACCTCGGGTTTCTGGTGAACTCGGTCCTCTATACCGAGGATTTTCGAGAATGCCTCCGACGCGCCGCCGAGGAGCACGGCCCCCTCCATGTCATCGAAGAGCAGGTTCTCGGGTTTACTCATTGCGACGCTGGGCAAATACTCTGCGAGCATTGGGGCCTGTCCAAGGAGTTGGTGGACGCCGCTCACTGTCACCACGACGTAAGCTTTCTGCCCACTGCCGGACCGTTGGCCTGCCTGGTTCACCTGAGTGATCTCCTGTGCCGGGTGCGCTACCTGGGCTATGGCTATGAGGAGATCATGGGAGTTGAACTCGGCGGTGATGCGGCCTGGCAAACCCTGATTCGCACCTATCCGGCGCTTGAACATATGGACCTGGTTCGTTTCACGCTCGACATCGACGGGGCCATGGAGCAGATCGTAGCCACGGTGGATTCCGTTTTTGGAGCCCAGAGGATCGCGGCTTCTGCCACAACCTAAGCTTCAGAGGTTTCTTGTCCGCTGCATGGTCGAGCGCAATGAAAAACGCCCTGAGCGCTTAAGCTCAGGGCGTCTCCGGCAGCCCTCCCCCAGAACTGCCAAACCACACGCTCATCCTATGTCCGACTGGCCCCACTGTAAATGTCACTTCCGTAATGTAAGGCCTGCAAATAAGTACCGCGGGGTCACGCCCGTAGGTAACTACTTCGCGGAGCTATAGATTACTATCTGACTGAAAGCAAAAGGAAGAACGCATGACAAGTTCTGCGGGCCGTTCCGCAAACCGCCGACTGCAGGAAAGGCCGTAAACCAGAACGTCAGAAGCGACGAATCACTTCTTGTCCCAGGTTTTTCCGCCGTCCGCGCTGCGCCAGATTTCGTGGTTATTGGTGGAAACTACAATCTCCGCCGGGCCGCGCACGTCAATATGGGTTATGTCAGAACTAAGTTGCTGGCCTTTGATGGAAGGTCGCACCTGCACCCAAGTTACTCCACTGTCGGCGGAGTGGAAGAGCGTACCCGCCCGTCCGCCCGTCCATACATCGTTCTCGTGACTCGCGTAACACAGCAATGGATAATCCGCGCGCAAAGCGTTTTGCCAGCTCTGGCCGCTGTCCAGAGACCGTTGCAGGGCGCCCGCTGCAATCGTCCAAGCGATATTGCGTGCCAAGGTTGGGCTCGCGGGCGCCGCCGGTTTCGCGGCGGGCATCGCATTTCCGCCCTGTGACCCGACTGGTGCAAGAACAACAAAAGCTGCCTGGGCTTGCTGCTGCTCATTCACCTTCATCTCTGGCGGCGCCGGCTTTGCCTTTTCAATCGCCGGTGTCTCGTTCCGCGCCATCAGGCTGTCTTCGGCGGAGGGCGCTGCCTCTACTGCGACGGCTGCGCTAGAGACCTCGACGGCTTCGGTCGCACCTGGACTCGCTGGTGCAGCGGACGCCCGACCTCCCGTTGTTGGCGCTGGCGACAGCATGGCTGCCGGGCCTGAATCCTGTTTGTTTTCGGCAAGCAACGTTCCGTGCTCCGCCTGATGCGGCGGCGTCACAATCTGTCCAGCCCTGATCTTCTTGGACGGCCGCAATGCGAACTTTGCCTGTGGTTCCTCAGTCTTGGCCGAGACTGCCGATTGGTCCGCTGACGACGATGCGGTCGGCGGCGATGCGGCTGCCGACGAGGCGATCTGCGGGCCGGAAGCTGGTTGCGCAGTCGCGACCTGCGGTTTTACGGAAGGCGGCAGCGCCTGGTTCAGCTTCCCAGGACGCAGCAGAAGCACCGAGGCAACCACCGCAATTCCCGCTGCCAGCGCGGCCCAACGCAGACTTGGCCAGGAAAATCCTCTTGCGGTCAGCCGGTTCCTCTCCGCCCTCGGCGGCGCTGCCGTCGCCCGAACCGCTTCACCCTCGGCCGCAATCGGAGCGGCCACAATGTCCGTAGCCGGAAGCGCCAGGGCGATCACGTCGCGGCAGTCTCCACAGAGCGCCAGATGCGCAAAGCACGCCCTCGCGCTCGGTCGACCGAAAGCGCCTGCTCGGCAAAAGCCGTCAGCAGATTCGCATCCGGATGCGCTAGCTCCGGCAAAGCACGCTCCGGTCGAGCAGCCCGCAGGCGGTCATGCACGATTTTTGGCACTTCAGTCATGGCTTTTGCTGGTCATTGCTGCCGTCGCCTGCGTCTTGTGCTGGAACCTTTCTACTACCAGGGAACGTCGCCGCACCGGAATCTTGCGTCAAACGCGACCGCAAATTCAACCCCATGTCCCGCACGTCGGTTTCCAGCGCTTCGGTAGCCTGGGCGTGGCTCATTCCCTGCGCGCGCAGCCCCGCTAGAATGCGCTTCCGAAGCCCCGTGGCGAGCCGATCGAGCCGCCGGCTGACGCTCGACTCATGCAGCCGCAGCATGCGCGCAATCTCAGCCAGCGTCCGCCCATCCAGATAATAAGACGCCAGCGTAAACCGGTCCTCTGCCGAAAGTTCCGCCAAAGCCTCGTCTATGGCCGCTTCCAGCCGTCTTTCTGAAAGGCGATCGGAAGTGTACGCCGGCTCGGGAACCGCCGCAGCAAACTGCACGCCTTCTTCCGTCTGCTCTTCCAGACTGACCGTGCGTTTCTGCTTGCGATAACGATTGATGAACTCCTGCGCCATCACCGTGCGCAACCAGCCTTCAAGCGAACCGCGGCCGGTGTAGGACGCGAGCTTCGAACTGCGTATTCCATCGCGTGCGTTTACGCCATACAAATCCGCAAACAACGAATCGGCCAACTCCGCGGCATGGGCGCCGTCGCGCGTAATGTGCAGCGCCATGCTGTGCAGCTTCTGCCGGTAGCGGCTGATGAAGTCCTGCCACGCCCGCTCGTTCCCCAAGGCACAGGCGCGCGCCAGCGCCAGTTCTTCCAGGCGCAGCGCCGCGCAGAAGTCGGCTTTCTGTTCTGCGGAAACGTGGGCCGAATCAGCGATTGAACTTTGGGCCCAGTTGGGGGCCAAGTTGAAATACTTGCGCACAATTTCATCGAGGATATTCGCGAACTGCTCTGCGCTCATGCCATAGGCCGCAGCCCCGCTGCGCTCGTAAAGAGCCGTAGCGGCGTCTACTCCGCGGCCGGATTGGGCGGACCGAGACATCTCCCAGATGATGCTAGCAATTTATTTGATGCAAGGACGAATAAATCGTGCGTTCTTCGATCAGCGAGCAGAGAAAGACACTCCTGGAAGACTCGCGGTTCAATCCCCCGGCACGCTCTATCTTGGTGTGCCGGGGAGGCAGCGAACGCTGGCCGGCGCAGACGGAGCATGGCGCGCGGGAGCCTCCGTGTCTTCAGTGGTGTCTTTACTGCTGGGAGGCCCAAATTATGCGGCTGGTCATTGCGGTTGCTGGAATCGCTCTGTTGGTAGTGGCGGCTGTTTTCCTTCCGTGCCTGTTGCAAGCAGGCGAAGTAACACCAGCGTCGGGCTATTCGCTGCTCAGCCCGATTCGCAGCGGCAATCTGACCGTCTTTCCCGTTGTAGCCAGTAAGTCGTATGACACGGCGGAATTTCTCACCCTCGATGAGGGCCTGCGCAGCGGCGACGTGGTCGTGACGGAAGCTGGCCAGGCGCGTGGCCTCATTCGTCATCGCCCCGGCGAACCTGCGATCAGCCATCCCGTGCGCGACGCGGAAGTGAATCGGCTGGTCCTGGTTAATAACTCGAAGCGGCCGTTGTTACTACTCGCCGGCGAGATAGTTACCGGCGGCAAGCAGGACCGCGTCATCGGCAAAGACCGCATCGTTCCTGCTGAAAGCGATCCCGTCGACCTGAGTGTCTTCTGCGTCGAACCAGGACGCTGGGTGGCGGTGAACGGTAAGAACGAATTCGGCGGCTCGGCGGGCGGCGTTATCGGAGGCATTGTTGCCACTCCCGCCGTGCGCAGTAAGGCGATGGGCGCGAAAGATCAGCAGCAGGTGTGGGACAGCGTCCGCAGTTCGCAGCAGGCGATGGCCGTGACCGTAGAGGCGGCAGGCGCCGCTCCCGCAGTGAACGCGACCACCTCTTATGCGCGCGTTATGGACAACAAGGAAGTTCAGAAGCAGGTCGATGCTGTCGCCGAGCCGGTGCAGCGGAACTACGAAAGCGTCATTCGCCAACTGCGCGACAAGAATGCGGTGGGCGTCGTGGTCGCAGTGAACGGAGAAATTGTCTGGGCTGATATTTTCGCCAGCACCCAACTGCTGCAAAAGTATTGGCCAAAGCTTATCCGCTCCTATGCCACCGAGGCCGTCGTGACGCGCGCCAAGGGCGGGGAAGCCAGCCTCAAAGATGCGCAGAAGTTTCTCGACAATCTGCAAGGCCGCCACGAAACCGCCGACACCGAACCCGGCGTCTATCGCCAGACGGAAATCACCGGTGACGGCTTCAAAGTGTTCGAGCTAACGTCGCTGCTGCCCAAGACGGGCTTCCAGTTGCACGTGGCGAAGATGGCCGATTAAATGTAAGATATATTGGTGAGTATTAACTATAGCAAATAGCTACTATCGCGGCCAAAATATCGAACTTATGTTTCACGTGGAACACTTTTGATCGCAAACACAGGACTTAGCCGGATTTCCGTGCCAATCCCTTGCGCACGACGTCATTCGCGTCATACGCCAGGTTGAGCGCGGGCAATTCATCGAGCGTAAACCAGCGAACATCCGCCGCATCGCTCCCCGCTTTGAGATCGCCGCCGGCTGCGCGGCATAAGAAATCAATCAGCACGTAGTGATACCGCACTCGTCCCTCGTCGTCGCGGATCACGCGCTCATACACGCCCAGCATCTCACCCGGTTCGACCGCCAATCCGGTTTCTTCGCGCGCCTCACGTGCCACCGCTTCGCGCAGAGTCTCTCCGCATTCGAGGACGCCGCCCGGCAACGACCACTCGCCCAGCAGCGGCGGTGTTCCTCGCCGGATCAGCAGGACGCGGCTCTCCTTGACGATCACCGCGCCCACGCCCACCAGCGGGGACTCCGGGTATTCACGCTTCATGCGACACGCTTCACGCGGCACTCTTTCACGGGGTTCGTTTTCATACGGGTCGGCCGAGCGCTGATTATTTCGCGCCCACTTGATATTGCTCAATCTTGCCGTCGGGCATGATCCGTTCCCAAACGTCAACCGTTTTTTGTGGGAAGCGCACTTCGAACAAGCGGAACGTCATTCCTCCGCGTTCCTGCTTGTTGGTCTGCGTAAACTCTGCCGGCGATCCCAGTGGCCCAAGGCTGCTGGCGAAATCTTGGAGAGCCTGTTCGGTGAAATAACTGTTGCAGTTGTCGGTGAACAGGGCGCGATTGATCTTCCCTTGCTGCAACGCGGCAAAGATTTCGCGAGACTGATCCTCTTGCTTGCCGGCATCGGCCTCGCGGAAAAGCAAAGCGTCGATCTTGCGGGCAATGTCGCCCGAGGCTTCGACCGCGTCCTCATTGACAAGCACGACCACAGCCATGCGTACGTCCGGGAAAACTATATTGTAGGCGGTAAAGCCGGAAACTTCGCCGCCATGCGCGATGGCGCGCTGTCCGAATTCCTGCCGCACAGCCACGCCCAGGCCATAGCGCGTTCCGAGCCCGTTCTTGAGCACGACTTCTTTTTCCATCTGCGCGTAAGAGGCTGGCTGGAGCACGCTCTGCTTGATCATGCCGATGTCCCATTTCGCCAGATCTTCGGCGGTCATGGCCAGTTCGCCCGCGGCAAACAGCCAGCCCTTACCCTCTTTCGGAGCCAGCCGCAGCGGTCCGAGCGCGTAGCGCAGATAACCGGCCGCGTCGGTTTCGGTGAGCCGATTCTGGTCGATGTTCATCACGCTCTTCATCCCCAGCGGCGCGAAGATGTGCTCGCTCAGAAACTGCAGCAGAGGCACGCCGCTGGCCTTCTCGACAATCAGTCCCGCAATCACAAAATTGGTGTTGCTATATTGCCATTCGGTCGCAGGCTCGAAATCGAGCGGCGTGCGCGCCCACTGGTCGAGAATTTTGTCCGCAGTGACGGGCGGAAGCATGAACGGCGGAACATAATCTTGCGGCCAGAAGTCCTGATAGCCCGAGGTATGGGAGAGCAATTCGCGAATCGTAACCTCGTTGCCGCGGGTCAGGTTGGGCACGAATCGCGACACGGGATCGTCGAGCGAAAGCTTACCTTGTTCCGCCAGCAGCAGCACGGCGGCTGCCGTGAACTGCTTGCTGATGGAACCGATGCTGTAGCGCATGGAAGGCAACGCGGGCGTGGGCGGCTCGATGCGGCTGTCGCCATAGGCCTGGAGATAGGCGATCGCTCCACCTTGCACAATGGCGATCGAGGCGCTTGGGACGCCGGTCGTGGTCAGCGCCTGCTGGACGGTGGCATCAATTTTGTCCCGCAGCGCGGCAGAGATTGGCGTGGGGGCCTGCGCTTGCAGAAGCGAAGCGGCGAGCAAGATGAAAACGGCAAGCAGATTTTCAGATCGTAGCAGACGATTCATGATGACTCCTCAGAAACGGGAACAGTATACGACTTTGGGTAAACATTCTGACGGGCAACCGATCGCGCAAAAACCGCGAGACGAGGGGCAACCTGCCGTCCCCTGCTGCAATTACAATAACCAACATGTCGCTTGACGAATACAAACGGAAGCGGCGCTTCGAGGAAACGCCCGAGCCTCCGGCCAAGGTCGAAAAACAGTCGCGGCATCGCTTTTGCGTGCAGCGCCACGCCGCATCGCGCCTGCACTACGATTTTCGACTGGAGATGGAAGGCGTGCTCAAGTCTTGGGCCGTTCCCAAGGGTCCGTCGCTCGATCCCGCCGACAAGCGTCTGGCCATGCAGGTCGAGGATCATCCCGTCTCGTACTTCGATTTTGAAGGTACCATCCCCGAAGGCAATTACGGCGGCGGTACCGTGATGGTTTGGGATGCAGGTACCTGGGTACCGCTATCGCCGGTGCCAGTCAAGGGTGAGTACGTTCCGGGCACTGACAAAGAAGCGGCCGCCATGCTGGCGAAAGGCGACCTGAAGTTTCGCCTGAAAGGGAAGCGGCTCAACGGCGACTTCGCGCTCGTGCACATCAAGGGGCGAAGCGGAAGCAAGGGAAACGAATGGCTGCTGATCAAGAAAAAAGACGATCACGTGGTCGCGGGATTCGACATCGACGCGTACGACACTTCCATCCTCACCGGTCGCACCATGGCGCAGATCGCCGGCGATGAAGGCTCGGCGGAGTGGAAGAGCAGTCGTCCGGCATCGCGCGGGAAAGTGAAGGCCGCCTGGCTGGCGGATGCGGTGGCGCGCGCCGACGCGAAGCGAAGGGCTTTAACCGCAGAGGACGCTGAGGACGCAGAGAAAAATCCCCACTTCTCGAAAAACGTGCGAAGTGGGGCACCCGCTCACGCGACGAACTCAGATGCGGCATCCAAGGCGGCCGCGTCGAAAGCTAGCCCCTCCAAGTCCAGAAGCAAGAAATCCTCCGCGAACTCGGCGTCCTCTGCGGTTCAAGCTCTCGCCGGCGCGGAGTTGAAGCCCATGCCTACGGTCATTCACCCGATGCTGGCTACCGCAACCGCCAAGGCTTTCGACGATCCTGACTGGCTGTTTGAAATTAAGTGGGACGGCTATCGCGCCGTTGCTTTCATCGAAAATGGCCGCGTGCGCCTGGTGTCGCGCAATCAGAATGAGCTGACCGCGCAGTTTTCCGAACTTGGCAGCCTGCCGCAATTCGTAAATGCGCAGCGCGCTATTCTCGACGGAGAGATCGTTGCGCTCGATGACGAGGGCCGCCCGTCGTTCAGCCTGATGCAGCAACGTACGGGATTCCAGCCCGGTAAGCGCCGCGTGCAGCGGCGCGAAGGTGTACCGGTCATCTATTATGCGTTCGATCTGCTCTACCTCGATGGCCTCGACCTACGGCGCGTTGCGCTTGAGCAACGCAAGCAGTTGCTGCAAGACCGGATCAAAGCTGGCGGGGTCATCCAATTTTCCGACCACTATGCGGAGAAGGGTCTTGCTCTTTTTGAAGCGGCCAAGCAGCGCGGACTGGAAGGCATTCTCGCCAAGAAGCGCAGCAGCGTCTACCAGGAGAAGCGCTCGAGCGATTGGCTCAAAATCAAAATCACGCAGCGCCAGGAGTGCGTCATTGGAGGCTACACCGATCCGGAGGGCAGCCGCGAATATTTTGGGGCGCTCGTGCTTGGCTTATACGACCGGAAAGGACGCCTCATTCACGTCGGCCAGGTTGGGACCGGCTTCGATCAGAAGACGCTTAAGAGAAATGTTCGCTCGGCTGCAGGGGCTCAAGACGAAACAGAATCCGTTTTATGGCGAGATTGGCGGATTGCGAAAAGTTCACTTCGTGCGTCCGGAACTCGTTGCTGAAATCAAGTTTGCGGAGTGGACTCACGAGAGCGCGGAAGGTGGCGTGAAGCTGCGGGCACCTGTATTCATGGGGCTCAGGGCCGATAAGCCGGCGGAGGAATGTCAACTGGAGGAAGCGGGCGCGAGCTAGGGCGACCCTCGGCGGCTAAAGCCGTAGTCATTTTGCTGCGCTTACGGCGCGGCTGAAGCCGCGCCCCTTCAAAGCAAAGTCAAAGAAAACCAATTTTTCAGCAGCCTACTCAAGATGCGCCGGTGCTGGTGCTAGAGGCGATGCCGAGCTGCGCTCGGCTTGGACAGGGCGGCTGTCCCTACGTGAGAGCCTAGGTGCGTGCTGACGCTAGAACGCGCCGCCGCCTCCACCGCCGAAGCCGCCTCCGGAGAAACCTCCTCCTGAGAAGCCACCTCCGCCGCTGAAACCGGATCCGCTGGAACTGGACCTGGGGGCGGAAACGAAGACCTGGTGCATGTCTGACGCCATGCTGTGCATGGAACTGGAAAAGAAAAGCGGACTGAAGCCGACGTAGCCGTTCGGCGAAACGTACCAGCTTGGCGGGTCTTTGACGATGCCGTCGAACGCTTGCGCCCAATGATGCTCGACGCCCAGCGCCATGGCGTAGGGAAGAAATTTTTCGAAGGTATCGGGCGGCATGCGCTTGATGCGGTCGGCGTCCACGCGATTCATGAACTCCTGGAATCCGAGGACCGCGACTCTGATGCGCGCCCCGGCCACGGTCTTGGCCGTCATCTGGCGGGCAAAGAGCCACCAGATCAGAACGGAAATGAGCACGCTCCCAATCACCAGCGGAATGGAATAGAACAGATTCATCCAACCCATGACTTGCACGGCGACGACGAGGATTGCGATGGCGACGCCGGCGACGATGCTGTAGCCATTGGCCGATTCGGGGTCGAGCGCGTAGATGCCCTTGTTTTTGAGCGCGGACATGATGTCCTGACGCACTATGGGAATCACGGTGTAGAAGCGATTCTTGAGGCTGGACAAGCGGGTTTCAGCGCCGCCCAGAAAAATATTTTCCAGCATCACGCGTTCGTGCGGTGTAAGGTCGGGGCCCCACTGCTCGCGCGGCTTCAAAAGGTGGAACAAATAATCCTTGTGGTGAAAGACCAGGAAAGTGTCGACTTTTTCTTCGATCTTGATGTAGCCGCGCACGGCCAGATCGACGATGGTGCTGGTGATGTCGCGGGGATGGATGGTGTCGTCGATCAGAGTTCCAGCTTCGGCGGGACAAATGCCTTTGGGCGGCTCGTACTGCGGGGCCACGGAGACGCCGGGATCGGGATCGCGTCCCACGGAATACCAGAGGGCAAACATCACGGCGAGAGTCAGCAGCGGCAGAAACACGATGGGATTGCTGCCTAGAAACCAGCCCAACTTTGTGAGCGCGGACGGAGGCTTGAGCACTCCCTGCGGGATGTAGATGTCGATGGTGAGGCCGCCACGCATGGAAAGCGGGCTGGGTGGTCTCGAAAAGAACGTCGGCGCCTTTGACTTCGGCAGGTCGCTTCGCTTTCCTTGGAACCGTAGGCGCCGGTGAAGGCCTGAGCGCGCAAGCCTCCGTTGGCATTTTCGGGCAGAGTTACGAAGGCCGAGGCATGGTCGATGGGAACCGGCCAATCGTTGCCAGTTACGTTCCAGTAGAACTCGGAGTAACTATCATTGTTACTGTCGTTGTTACTACCGTTGTTACTACCGAAGAAGCGGACGCCGTTGCGCACGGAGTAATCGATGTTGACGACGCGCGTCGTGTCGATCGCGCCGGGGATATAGATTTTGAGATCGCGATAAGCTCCGGACTTGCTTGAATCGTACTTCAGCTTGTTTCCGCTTTCGTCGGTGACGCTCATGACATCGAGAAAGAGCGTGTAGTTGGTGCCCTGCGGTCCGGGATACTCGACCGGAATGGTGCGGTGAATGCCGTGCCACTCGCCGACGAAAGCGAGGGTGATTTTCTCGCTGACCAGGGCGGTGCCATCGGCGGCGATGGAGATGGTGTCCTGGAAATCGGCCACGCGCCAGTTGCGGGCCTGGGCAGAGGCGGTGGCGGCGAGCGCGAGAAGCAAGGATAGGACGAGCAGTCGACGATTCGTATAAGCTCCGCGGAACATTTTTATAACTTCACCTTGTCGCGAATCCAGAGTTGCTATGGCACGGGCAGCTGCCGAGCTGCGCTCGACTTGGACCCTTCGGCTTCGCTCAGGGCAGGCTCGCGAGGGCGCCCGTCCCCACACGAACACACGATCTAGAACTTCACCGCGACTGGCTCGCGATCGGCGGCAGCCGCTTCGAAGAATTGCTTCTGCTGGAAGCCGAACATCCCGGCCAGAATGTTGGTCGGGAAAGATTGAATCTTGGTGTTCAAGTCGCGCACCACGGCGTTGTAGTAGCGGCGGGCGTTTTGAATTGCGTCCTCGATTTCGCTTAGAGAATTCTGCAACTGCGTGAATTCCTGCGAGGCCTGGAGCTGGGGATAATTTTCGGCCACCGCAAACAGGCTCTTGAGCGCGCCCGTCAGTTGATTCTCGGCGGCAGCCTTGTCGGCCGGGCCGGTGGCCTGCATGGCCATGGAGCGGAATTTGGCGACGTCCTCGAACGTTCCCTTTTCGTGGGCGGCGTAGCCTTTTACGGTTTCGACCAGATTTGGAATCAGGTCGTGGCGGCGTTTGAGCTGAACATCGATGTCGGACCAGGCCGATTCAGAACGCACGCGCAACTGCACCAGGCTGTTGTACATCGCGATCAGGAAGACGCCCAAGCAGAACTACGACTGCAAGGACCGCTAAAACCATGTGGATCCTCCTCGATGCGGATTCAAGGGGACGTTAACAGCAAAGTTTCAAAGAAGCAAGGTTTCAAGAGTTGCAAAGTTTCAGAGTTGGTTCGCATCCTTGAAACCTTGCAAGCTTGAAACCTGGCTTCTATTGCCGTGGAGCGAAGTATCCGCGGCGGGTGCGGACTTGCAGGTCTTTCTTCAGGGCAGTGATCTGGATGGAGCGGTAGCGTCCGTCGGCGTCGAAGTCGGAGGGCTTGTAGGAGACGGCATACTGGCTGCGCAGTTCGTCTTCTATGGCGGCGAACGAGTGCGTGATGTCTTTCATCTTGTAGGGGAAGAAGGCGCGGCCGCCGGTGGCGGAAGCGAGGTCTTCGAGAACTTTGTCGCCGCGCAGAATCAGGCCGCTGTCGTCGGTCGAAATGGCATAGATGAGAACTTCGGCGCGCTGCGGCCATTTCAATGGCCTGGGCGCGCGTGTGCTCGCTCTGATTGTCTTCGCCGTCGCTGAGGATGACGATGGCTTTGCGAATGGGATGGTCGGAGGGATCGCGCAGCAACTTTTCCTGGCACGCTTTGTAAATTGCGTCGTAGAGCGCGGTGCCGCCGCCGTTGCTGAGGCGCTGCACTCCGGCGGCGAGTAATGGCACTTTGTCGGTGAAATCCTGGGTGAGGCGGCTCTCTTTGTTGAACCCCACGACGAACGCGCGGTCATAGCCGGGACGGATGATGTGCTGCAGAAATCCGGTGGCGGCTTCTTTTTCAAATCCAAAGCGGCCCTGCACCGAGCCGCTCACGTCCATGAGCAGGCCGAGTTCGATGGGCAGGTCGGTCTCGGGGCGGAAGTTGAGGATCGACTGCACGGGCTTGTGGTCGTCGAAAATGGAGAAATCGTTCTGGTTCAAATTGCGGACGAATTTGCCGTGGCGATCGGTCGCGATGAAGAGCACGTTGACTTCATCGACGCGTTTCTTGATGGTAAGGATCGGTTCGTCCGCCTCGTCGCTGGCGGCGGGAAAGGCAGCGGCGCTGCTGGAATCCAGCGCAACGGCAGAAGCGGCGACGACGTAGGGACTGGTTTGGGCGCATGCGGCAACGGACAGACCAAGAACAGCGGCGATCGCGAATACGATCACGTGCGAATCCGCTCGGTGCCAGTCCGAATTGGTTGCGCTTTGTCATTCTGCTCGTTTAGTTTCTTCGTTCTCGATTCTTTACGCCTGGTTCGTAAATCTTATTCGGAACCCAGTGAATCTCAGAACCTTCAAATACTTCGATGCACGCCGGGGGCCGAAAGCCGACAAAACGCGGTCTCATTGACTGTAGGCCGTTATCGGGTGCGCGTCCAAGTTACAAAAGGAGTACGCAGACGGTGCGCACTCTAACCATAAGCCGGTCAATAGGTTGGGAAGCTCGGCTGGGAAGTGCTCAGGAGTAGGACTCAAAGCGGCAGCTCGACGCTAGCGCGGGAATTCTTCCGGGAGCTTGGGGCGCAAGAAAGTACTCAGGATATTTTTTCATGATTGGGTGTGCTCCGTGCAAAAACTTCTGCATGCCGGCCCCGTATCTGGAGCCGCATTTTGAATGGGATAATCTGGCAATCGCCGGAAGCTGCATCCGGCCCGGAGTCGCGATATGCATTTTGAACAGTTCTATCTGACCTGTCTGGCCCATGCTTCGTACATGATTGGGTCGGAGGGCGAGGCGGCAGTGGTTGATCCGCAACGCGATGTAGACATCTATCTGAAGGCGGCGGAGGAGCAAAACCTTAAGATCCGGCACATATTCGAAACTCATCTGCACGCCGACTTTGTTTCCGGACACAAAGAGCTGGCGGCGCGCACGGGCGCGAAGATCTACATTGGAGCGCGGGCCAACGCCGAATTCCCGCATGTGCCGCTGACCGACGGATTTGAACTGAAGATGGGAGCGGTGCGGATTCGCGCGCTGGAGACGCCGGGCCACACGCCCGAGAGCGTCTGCCTGGTAATTACGGATGAAGCTAAATCAGCGCAGCCTTGCGCGGTGCTCACCGGCGATACATTGTTTATTGGCGATGTTGGACGCCCCGATCTTTCGCGCACGCACACGCCGCGGGAACTGGCGGGATTGCTCTACGACAGTCTGCACCAGAAGCTGCTGGCGCTACCCGATGCGGTGATGGTGTATCCCGCGCATGGGGCCGGTTCTCTGTGCGGACGCGCCATGCGGGCGGAACGCTCGTCCACGATTGGAACGGAGCGGCTTACGAACTATGCGCTGCAGATCGCGAACCGGGAAGAATTCATCGCGCAGTTGACCACCAACCTTCCGGCTCGTCCTGACTATTTTCTGGAGGATGCTGAAATCAATCGCTCGGGTGCGGCGGCGTTGACGGAATTGCCGCCGCTGCCGGCGCTTTCTCCGGCCGAAGTGCAGACGCTGTTGCAGCAGAATGCCAATGTGCTGGATGTTCGCCCGGGCGACGAGTTCGCAGCGGGACACGTGCCGGGGTCGATCGGCATCGCGCTCTCCGGACAATTCGCGTCGTGGGCAGGAGGGATTCTGGGAATCCACTCAAAGCCGGTTCTGATCGGCGACACCGACGCGCAGATTGAGGAAGCCCGGCTGCGGCTGGCTCGTGTGGGCATCGAAGATTTGCGTGGCTATCTGGCGGGCGGCGTGGCGGCGTGGCAGAAGGCTGGGCTGCCGCTGGTGAAGACGGCGCAGATTTCTCCCCAGGAACTGAATCAGAAACTGCTTGAGGGAAGCTGGCGGGCGCTCGACGTTCTCGACGTGCGTCGCGAAGGCGAATGGCAAGCGGGTCACATCGCCGAAGTACAATGCCGGGCGCTCGATACCTTTCCGCAAGGACTGCCGGCAATCGATCGGGAGCGGCCGGTTGCGGTTCACTGCAAGGGTGGATACCGCAGCATGATTGCCTGTAGTTTGCTGGAGCGCGCCGGCTATCGAAACGTGATCAACGTGGCGGGAGGCTTCGACGCGTGGCATGCCGCCGCGCTTCCGGAAGTTGCGGAGCAACTCGCCAAGGCATGATCGTTTCGCATATGTAGAGACGGGGCTTGCCCCGTCTCAGACGCGGCAAGCCGCGTCTCTACAGGGAATCGGGCCCATGATCTGGCCAGAAATCTCCCTACTCCATTGTGGCGGCTTGTGCTTTTGCTAAAGGCGCTTGGCGGCGGGTGGGAAGTTTGGGCAGAGCGGACATCAGGCGACGGGTGTAAGCGTGGACGGGCGCGGTGAAGATCTGTTCGGTTGGGCCGCACTCGACAATCTGACCTTCGTGCAGGATGGCGATGCGCTGGCAGATTCCGGCGACTGAAGGGAGATCGTGCGAGATGTAGAGGATCGACATGCCGATCTCGCGATTGAGGCGCGCAAACAGCTCCAGGATCTCGGACTGCGTGATCACGTCGAGCGCGCTGGTGGCTTCATCGGCGATTAGGAGCGCGGGGCGATGCATGATGGCCATGGCGATCAGGACGCGTTGTGCCTGGCCGACGCTGAGTTGGGAAGCGCGCTTGTTCAGAAAATCCCGGTCATTTTCGCTGCTTGGCAGGCTGACACTTTTCAAAGCGGACTGGATGGAGCGGTCGCAGTCTTCACTTGCGGCGTTGCTGTCGCTGTGCGCGCGCCAGGCTTCTCTTAGTTGTGTGCGGATCTGGAGCGCGGGGTTGAGCGAGGCAAGAGGACTCTGAAGCACGAGGCTCAGGGAACGTCCGCGGAGGTCGCGCAATTCCCATTCGCGCAGGGCGAGCAGATCGGCGCCCTGAAAAATAACGTTGCCTTCCACGATGGCGCGCTGGCGGCCTAGTAATCCGAGGATGGCCATCGCCAGCGTACTTTTGCCGGAGCCACTCTGGCCGACCAGGCCGACAACTTCGCCGCGCGCGATTTCGAGCGAGAGTCCGCGGAGCACCGGAGCCTTGCCGGGATAGCGCACCGTGACCTGCGCGGAGAGCAGGCTGCACGAGGTGTCAGGTGTCGGCGTCATATGACTCGTCCCATAGAATCTTTCTTCGGCGTGATGTCCGGCGTTCAGCGGCTAAAGCCGCCATTTTTTTCGCTACACTTACGGCGCGGCTGAAGCCGCGCCCCTTCAAAACAAAGTCAGAATCCAACTCGGTTATCGGCTCGCCCGCGTGCTGGGGTTCAGGGTGAGGTGCTCGGCATTCCAGAACGTCTGCGGGGAAAGGATGCCGGGATTCGCGCCCTGGACCGCGATGGAGATGGCGGACAGCGCATTCTGATTGACCAGGTAAATAAATGGCGCCTGTTCGGCGGCGATTTCCTGCACGCGATCGAAACTCTCTTTGCGCTTCTTCGGATCGGCGGTGGACGCCTGCGCGCGCATCAGCCGGTCAATTTCCGCTTCCCAGGCGGTTTCCGGAGACTTCTGCTGCGGATTCCAGGCGTGATTTTCGGCCGAGCTCAGCCAGATGTTCATCTGACCGTTGGGATCGAGGTCGACATTGCGGAAGCCCAGCATCGCGGCCTCGTAATCAAATTTCTGCGAGATGCGTTCGATGAGCGAGGGGAAATCGAGCGTGACCACGTTGACCTTGATGCCTAGCTTCCCGAGATCCTCCTGCACCATGACGGCCATGCGCTCTCTCGGTTTACTGCCGGCATTGGTGACGATGGAAAACTCGACGGGGTTGCCTGGCCTTATCGAATAACGCCCCGTTTTGCAGGTGGAAGCCGTCCGCTTGCAAGCGTTTTGAGGCGGCGTCGGGACGATACGGTTCGGCTTTGAGCTTGTTGTTGAACCAAAACTTGTTGGCGGGAGAAACCGGGCCGACGGCGGGCTGGGCGTGACCATTGAAGACTACGCGGCTCAGATCTTCGCGGTTGATGGCTTGAGAAATCGCGCGCCGGAAATTGCTGGAGCGAAACCAGGCGCGCTTGTACTCGGGGATGGGCGCGCTGGCCACCTGATTGAACCACATGAAATCGGAATCGAGCGAGGGCCCGGCATCGTGCGCGAGCTGCGGCGAAGTGGCGGTTAGGCGGTCGAAGTAATCGCTGTCGATGACGTTGATCAGGTCAAGCTCGCCGCGCTTGAAGCGCAGCATCTCGACGTCGCGATTCGATTGAATATCGAGCCGGATGGAATCGAGATAGGGCAAGCGGCGTCCCTGGGAATCTTTTTTCCAGTAGTTGGGATTGCGGCGCAGAAGCACGCTCGATCCCGCTTTGTATTCCGCAACCATGAACGGGCCGAGCACCGCCGTTTCCTTCTTTGGATTTGGCGAATGCGCGGACATGATGGCAACCTGATCGAACAGGCGTTCGAGTCCGGCAATGGGTGCGGGAAAAACGATGGAGATCTGGTCCGGCGCAATGATTTTTGTGCTGACGGCGCCGCTGCTGGAGCGGAATGCGTCTCCGGTTGAGGAGTGCAGCGCAGGATCCATGAGCCGTTGCATGGTGAAGGCAACATCCTCCGAGGAAAACGGACTGCCGTCGGAGAAAGTAATACCGCGGCGGAGCTTGAAGGTGATCTGCTTGCCGTCGTTCGAAACCTGCCACGATTCCGCCAGTTCGGGTTCGAGGTCTTGCGTGTGGCGATTGACGCGCACCAGCACGCCGCCCGTCAGATAGCGGATCGAAAGTGACGAATCGTCATCGACCAGGAGGGGATCGAAAGTCTTCGGCTCGGAGCGCAGGCAGAAGCGCAGCTCACCGCCGCTTTGCGAGAACGCCGCGCTGGATGCCAAAGTAAGTGGCAAAAGCGCGAAACAAAGAAGAAGTCGTAAGAATGCTCGGCGGCCCGTCATGCGGTCACCTCCTCATTCGACAAGAGCAACTGGAACGACGTCATTACAACGATCAGCAACAGCAGAGGCACCAGCCGCCACGGTTCTTCGCGGAACGAAATCAAGCCTTCCAGTTCGCGCAGAAGACTTCCCCAGGAAGGCAGCGGTTCGGCAACGCCCAGGCCGAGGATGCCGAGATTCGCCTCGGCCAGGATGAAGACGGGAATCGAAATCCAGAATTGCGCGTACAGCACCGGCTTCAGGTTGGGCAGGACATGAACAAAGAAGAGGCGTGGACCGTGCAAGCCTGAAGCGCGAGCCTGCAAAACGAAATCGGAGTTGCGCAAGGCATCGGCGCTGGTTGAAAGCACGCGCGCCGAAGCGGCCCAGCCGAGCAGTCCGAGAATGAGAAACGTAATCAGGACCGAAGTGAGCGGAGAAACGTTCAACGGCAAGAGCGCGCGAACCGTGATCAGCAGGAAAAGCCAGGGCAGAGAAAGAAACAGGTCGGTAAAGCCTCGGGCCAAACGCAGCCAGATTCCGCCCAGATATCCTGCAAGCCCGCCGACCAGCGCGGCCAATAAAGTGGAGACGAGAGCGGCGGCGGGAGCGAGCAGGAGCGAGATGCGCGTGCCATAAAGAACGCGCGCGAAGCGATCGCGGCCAATTTCATCGGTGCCGAGCAGATGCTGATGGGAAGGAGGCGCGCTGGGGGCCTCGCGAAATTGTTTGGCGTATCCGGCGGGCGCCAGCCAATTCGCGGCCAGCGACACCGCACACACGGCCAACACTACGATACACGCCAGTTTGCGGGCTGCGTTCATGCCTCCCGAGGCCTCAACATGTGAATCATTACATCGGCCCCCGAGTTGGCCAGCAAGGTTACAAGCGTAACCAGCACGGTCAGGTTGACCAGCAAGGGAAGATCTCTGGAAAGCGCGGCCTGCCATGCGAGTTGGCCGATGCCCGGCAGTCCGCACAAGGCCTCGACGGGAATGTTTGCGCCGAGAGCGATGCTGACGGTAATGCCGGCGAGAGCGATCATCTGCGGACCGGCGACGGGAAGCACATGCCAGGCCAGGATGCGAACTTCGCCGAGTCCGCGGGCGCGGGCGGCGGTGATGTGCGGCAAAGCGTAGGCCTTGGCGAGCAGATTGCGCGAATAGCGGTAGATCTTGGGGAACACGATCAGAGCGATGGCGAGATATCCGGGAGCATTGAGGATTACGGAAAGCAAGGCCAGCACCGCCGCCGGAATGCAGAGGAATGCGCCGCTGACGGTGGTACCCAGAATTTCATAAGCGGAGCGACGCCAGAGGCAGGCGGTGAAGGCCAGAGTCGAGGCCAGCAGCCATGCCAGTAAAAGGCCAACGCCAGCCACGCGCAGGGTGACGGGCCAGCGCTCGCGCAAAAGGGTTTGCACGGGTTGGCCGAGGGCATGAGAAGTGCCGAGATCGCCGTGAATGGCGCCGCGGAGGTAGCCGGCGTAAAAGCTGAGAATGTTGTGTTCGCCGGCGCGCGACTGGCGCAAGGCGCGCACACTTTCGGCGTTCAGGCTGGGATCGAGTTCGCGCTCGTCGGCATCGAAGCCGGGAGCCAGGCGCACCAGCGTGGCCGACAGCAGTCCGCCGAGCAGGACGAGCGCGGCGATCGCTCCCAGGTGCCGTAAGATTTTCCAGAGCAGCGTTTTCCGCAGCAACTTTTTTTGCAGCATGGGAGCGTCCTAGTTCACCGTCGCACCCCGCGCGCGGAAGGCCGGAAGGTTCGCGTCGCGTCCGTTTGCGGGTTCGGAGTGGTGAAGCTTCTTCATGGAGTACATGCGGCGGTCGGCTTCGGCGAGCAGCCGCTCGATGTCGAAACTGTCCTCGGGACAGAACGCCGTGCCCACGCTCAGGCCAACCAGATCGTGGTGGGCAATTTTTCTGCCGGAATCGACGGCCAGTTGATTCAGGCGGCTGGCCTTTTCGCTGGAAGCGTTCGGGCTCAGCCCGGGAGCGACGATCACGAATTCATCTCCGCCCATGCGGGCAACGTAGTCGTAGTCCCGGCAAATTTCCTTCAGGTGGCTGGCAAAATCCTTTAACAGGTTGTCGCCTTCGAGATGGCCATAGAGATCGTTAATCTGCTTGAAATTGTCGAGGTCGCAGACCATCACCGCGAGGGACGTGCCGGTGCGGCGGCAGCGTGCCAGTTCGCGCGACAGATGAACGAACAGCGAACGGGCGTTGGGCAGTCCGGTTAAGTAATCGGTGGTGGCCGAGTCTTCGGCCAGCTGATACTTGAGTGCATTTTCGACCGAGAGCGCGATCTTCGAGCTGACGGCGAGCAGGATGCGCAGATGATCCGCCGAGAAAGCATCGCGGTCGGCACAGTACATGGCCAGCACGCCGACCACACCGTTGAGTCCTTCGAGAGGCACAGCGAGAGTTGAACGCAACGTGGTGAATTTTGCGGGATCGCTCACATATCCGGCTTCGGCCTCGGGATTGCCATTGACGATCGGCTTGCGTTGTTCGGCGACCCAGCCGCACAGCCCTTCTCCCAGGCCAATATTCAGCGACGAGAGCAGCCGGAAGTTGTCGCCGCTCACCAGTTCAGGCAGCAGCCTGCCGTCCTTCAAAAGAAACACCGCCATCGAATCGTAAGGAATCATCTTGCGCAGCCGCATGGAAAGCACGGAAAGCGTTTCGCCGAGGCTCAGCGAGTTGCCGAGATCCTGGCTGAGCTCGAACATGGTCTGCGCTTCCTGGCGGGCCGAGGCAATCGAGGAGAGAAAATCCGTGTCGTTCGCCGGACTGGGAATCGGCGCAGAGTGCTCGAACCCAGCCGCTGGCTCTAAGCCCGCATCCATGCGAACGTGGGTGGATGTGGGTAGAGTCGTCTCTTCTGCGGTCATCGAATCCGACTGCACCATGATTTCCAGTTCCCAGTAGCGGCGTTTCAGGACCTCGACAATCCTGGGCTCGAAGGCCGAGCCCGACATGGAGGCGACCTTCTCCATGGCAGCATCGAGCGACATGGCGCTGCGATACTGGCGATGCGATGCCAGTGCGTCAAGGCAATCGACCGCGGCGAGGACACGCGCGCCCATCGGAATCTGCTCCCCCTTCAGTCCGTCAGGATAGCCGGTTCCGTCCCAGCGCTCGTGGTGCGAGCGAACCATGGGCGCGACCGGATAGGGAAACGCCACGCGCTGCAGGATTTCGGCGCCCACCAGCGCGTGGATCTTCATCTTCTCGAATTCTTCCGGGGTCAGGCGCCCAGGCTTGTTGATGATGTGTTCGGGAATCGCCAGCTTGCCGATATCGTGCAGCAGCGCGGCCGCGCGCAACGCTTCGACTTCTTCTTCGGGAAAACCCAATTCCTTCGCGACCGCAACCGCGAATACGCGCACGCGTTGCAGGTGTTGGTGCGAGGTGTGGTCCTTGGCCTCGATGGCCAGCGCGAGAGACTCGATGGTGCGCAAGTGCAGTGCGGCAACCTCTTCGGCGTGGCGTTTTTCGATCTCGACCTGTTTCTTTTCCGCGGCCAGCTTGGCGAGATAGAGATGATACGAGCGATAGACCCAGTAGACCAGGGGGAGAACCAGAAGCGAGGTCTGCCATCCCACCTGTTTACTGATGAAACCCACCGCAAAAACTACCGCTGCACCGACCATGTAGAAGGGGAACGACCAGAAGTGGCATTCCGTCCAGACCTTGTAAGCCGGCTTGCCTTCGGTCACCGAAATGATCACGGCAACCGGGATCGTGTTCGCCAGGAAAAAAACCAGGGCAGTAATGACCAGCAGCGGCAGCGTGCCCGCCCCGAGCACCCGCTGCAAATCGTGATAGGCGAAGTACGACAGGACGATTGCGTTCGCCATCATGCTGAAGACGTTGAAGACGATCTTGATCGGAACCAGCTTCTGCCGCGTTCCGAGCAGGCATTGCGCCAGAGTCGCGGTGCAGCCAAGGACCATCGTCTCGGGAAGGTTCAGTTCGAGCACGCTCAGCAAAATGAACAGGAAGTTGACCGACATGGTGCCGTCGATGCCGGGCAGTTGAATCTTAAGACTGGAGGCAAGAACTGCGACCAACAGGTAGCAGAAAAATCGGGTCAGGTCGACACTCTGCCAGTGCCATAGGGCGTGCGCCAGCGCCGACATGCCGAGCGCAGCCGTGGCTCCGATAAACAGTCTTGCCCGAATGGACATAGGCCGACCCGCAGCTTCTGCTCACACCGCGTGCAACTGCACATCCACGCCGGTGATCTTCATTCCCTCTATCACCGCGTTGAATCCACGACAGTTATGCTTGTCGATGCCGCAAATGCTTCCCAGGAACACCGTCAGGCTGATCCCAAAAGTGTCCGGGCTCGGCCACTTTTTGGCCCATCAAAACCCGGTTCCACGCACGCCTGAAAATCTGGTTTTCCCGTTCTAACGGATAGTAGTTCAGTCTCCAGAGAATCAGATACTTACCGAGGTAACTGCAGGTGTGGCGATGACACGATGCAGCGCGAGAGGAAAGGTCAAATCCAGGCGTCACTCCTGAGCAAGCGGCGTGCGGTAGTTACTTTGGTGTGAAGGTCGGTGTTGAACAATCCTATGAAGTGACCGGGGTTGTGGCAGCATCTTGTAGAAGGGCGCGTATTAGCAATTGCCTGAAGTCAAGAACTGAAGTTAGTGGATCCGGTGGTCACGGCGCAAAGCGACTTGTCCCTTTAGCCAACGACACAGAAATGCCAATTTCATCGAAGACTCCGCCAATGGAGAGCGCGCAGAAAACCGCAACTGGGAGCCGAGCTGGCCATATCTCATGCCGGGCGGGTGAAGCCGTTCTTCAACCTGCTCTTCAGCCCGGCATTCTGGACCAATTGCAGGACGCAGTCTTCACCGCTGACCTTCATGGAATCATCACCAGTTGTAACCAGGGTGTAAGCCGATACGGCTTCGTGCCGAAAGAATTGGTTGGCCGAAAGATCGCCGACTTCTATGGCATCGGGCAGCAGACGTTTATCGCCAGCCGGGCAATTGCTTCAGTTCTCGAGAAAGGACGATTCGAGGGCGAGCTCCGCTGTCACACTAAGTCCGGCCAGGACGTCGATGTTCATCTGTGTTTGACACTGATGCGTGATTCGAACGCAGCTCCTGCGGGCATTCTGGGATTCTCGATCGATATCACCGGAAAAAAGATGTTGGAGTCTGGTCCTTCGCCGACGCAGGCCGGAGTTGCAACCGGCGCGGTTCCACTGGCGCGGCGTGAAATCGACGGCACACAATTTCTGATTGCCAGCCCGATCATGCATAAGTTCATGGGCATGGTGGACCGGGTGGCCGGGCACACCGAGACCGTACTCGTAACTGGCGAAACCGGCACCGGCAAGGAGTTAGTGGCGCGCACCATCCACGAATCCTCCTATCGGCACAAAAATGGACTGGTGGATATCAACTGCGCCGCCCTACCCGAACATCTGGTGGAGAGTGAACTGTTCGGCTACGAGAAGGGAGCCTTCAGTGGCGCCGATTCCTCGAAGGCCGGTTTGTTTGAACTAGCCGACAAGAGCACGATTTTTCTCGACGAAATTGGCGAATTGCAGCCGCAGATCCAAGTGAAATTGCTGCGGGTTCTGGACGGCGCGCCATATTACCGTCTGGGGGGGAATCGGAAAATTACCGTTGATGTACGCGTGGTTGCCGCTACCAATCAGGATCTTGAGTTGGCGGTGAAAGAAGGGCGTTTCCGCAAAGATCTTTTTCACCGGCTGAGCCAGTTCCAGTTGCGCGTTCCGCCCTTGCGCGAGCGTCCCGAAGATATTGCCGCGCTGGCGCGTCATTTCCTGTCGCTGAAAGCGGCGGGCAAAGTTTTTACCGGAGATGCACTGGTTGCCCTGCAGGCCCATCCTTGGCCGGGTAATATCCGCGAACTCAGGAACCTGGTCGCGAAACTCGCGATGGCGACGGAGGACCGGCAGATCACGGGCGCCGAAGTTACAGCCGAGTTATATGGTGAAAGCACGGCCACACCTCACGCCAGTGGCGCAGTGCCGCTCGGCAACCTCGAAAACATGGAAGAGCAGATGATCATTCGCGCGCTCGAGCAAACCGGCGGGCATCGCGCCCAGGCCGCCGAGCAGCTTGGAATTTCCCGCCGTACGCTCAGCCGCAAACTACGCGAGTATGAGATCGACGTGCCTTCGGGCGAAGGATTGGCAAGGCTCGGCATCATCAGTGAGGACCAGCAGAAATTCTTTCGCGCGAAAGTCAATCTGTCCGTCACCCTGAAAAATGCACACGGTAAGGAATTACAGGTGCAGGCGGTCAACCTGAGCACGGGAGGCATGGGACTCGATGTGGTGAGCGATCCGAACGGTTTTGCCGGATTAGTCGATGTCAGTTTCCTGTTGCCAGAGAGCGAAACCGTGATCCAGGCGAAAGGCCGGTTGGTATGGGCCGACGCTGGAGGAAGAGCAGGCCTGCGATTTGTCGTGATCGAACCCGCCCTGTTCGAGCAACTGCAACACTGGACGAATCGGAAGATGAAGGATGAAGGGTGGGAGATTCCGTCCTGAGTTCGCACGCGTGAAGCGATGCATTCCGGAAAGAACAGAGATGCAGCGTGAAACTAAAAGCCAAGCGGACACACCCTTTGGTTACCTGTCGTAACACGTCCTTTCGTGTCATTCTCTTCTTGCCGTTTGAAGCCCATCGACCGCGACCGCAGGGCCAACTCCCGCTGCGGTTCGGATCTCAAGTGAGGTTCAACCATGTTGCAGTCTCCGGAACCGAAGTACTCTCCAAACGCGGCGCCAACCAATAGTTACACTCCGGTCAAGCCGGCCACCTCGCCCATGGATCAGGCCCACATCGGACGCTCGCTTGTCATCAAGGGTGAAGTGACGGGCGCGGAATCGCTTTTCATTGACGGACGCGTCGAAGGCACCATTAACTTTCCCGACAATCGCGTCACCATCGGCCGCAACGGAAACGTTACGGCAAACATCACCGCCAAAGAACTCGTGATCATGGGCAAGGTGCAGGGCAACGTCGAGTGCGCGGACCGCTTGGACATCCGCAGCGAAGGCGTGCTCTCGGGCGACGTGATCACACACCGCATCAGCGTCGAAGAAGGCGCGATCCTCAAGGGCGGTGTCGAAGTGCGCAGTCCCGAAAAGAAAGATCAGAAAACACAGGTGCAGATACCGGCGCAGAACAAACCGGAAACACCAAAAGCCTTGGCGGCGACTGCGGGCAACGCGTAATTTCATAAGGTTGATTTCGAAGTTGCATCAAAGGAAGACGATGGAGGGACGGGCGTCTTGTTCGTCCAGCCGGGCGAGGACGCCCGGCGCTCCATCGTTTTCTTTTTTGGATTTATTACTTCTTCGGCTTGAAATCGAGGGATGCCGAATTCATGCAGTAGCGCAGCCCGGTCGGCCCAGGGCCATCCGGAAACACGTGGCCCAAATGCGCATCGCAGCGGGCACAGCGCGCCTCGGTGCGAGTCATGCCATAACTGGTGTCGGTGTGTTCGACGATGTTCTTGCGATCGGCGGCGGCGAAGAAGCTCGGCCATCCGGTTCCCGAATCAAACTTTGTTTCCGAGCCAAACAGCAGTGCGCCACAGCAGACGCAGTGGTACGTCCCGTCATCGTGTTGGTTCCAGTACTGGCCGGTGAAAGCGGGCTCGGTGCCGCAGGCGCGAGCCACCTGATACTGCTCAGGACTAAGCTGCCGCCGCCACTCGGCATCGGTTCTGGTGATCTTATCCTTGGTGATCTTGTCCTTGGCGATCTGGTCGCTGAGTTTCTCGGTCATGTTGTGTCTCCAGAAATAAGATGTGGAACGGGCGCGAAAGTTGCAAACCGCCGCCGGTAGTGCAGGTATGGTTCGTGTCAGGGCATGCCTTCAGGCGTGCCGAAGATGCCGCGTTGGGAGCGCGCCTTCAGGCGCTGAGGCCGGAGAGCGTTCTTCCGCTAGTGCGCCAGAGGCTGATTCGCGCCGAGCAGAAGGCCGATGCCGGCGCGTTTGCGCAACTCCGACAGCAGTGCGTTGGCGGCGTTCAGGTAGGTGGTGTTGGGATCGGAGGTGTCGGCCCAAACCGCTTCATAGACAATCTTCGCCGCTTCTTTCGCGTCCATGTGGAGAGCGGCTTCCATGCGGTCGGCCTGCTGGCGCACCTCGCCGTAGCAGGTATGACAAACGGCGGCTGGTTCGGTGGCCCCACTGTGCTGGTGTTCGAGAACGCACCGGAACGTGGCCGCGGCGTTGATCTGAGTGTGGGAAGCGAAAGCGTGTGACTTGATCTCTTTCAGGAGGCGTGCGCGCTCGTCGTCGATTTGCGCGCCGGTTGCCGGCTGCAGGGCGGTGGAAGTCAGCGAATACGCCGGCGGGGCGGTGGGCGAGACGCGGTCCGGCGACTTGCAGATCGGACAGACGTGCATGTCAGAGGGATAGTAAGCGTGGCAGCGCGAACAAGGCAGCCCGTAGCCCATGGCTTTCTTCTCCGGCGCCAAAGCGGATTCGGGCGCGGGCCCCTGCGGCATACGCCGCTCCGGGGTGGATAGTACAGCAGGGTTGACGGACTTCTCCCGGGCTTGCTTGGCAGCGCTGGTTTCCATTGATCTTTCCTTTTAACCCGACCGGGCGGCGCTGCGAGCGCCGCGTCTTCCTCTTATGATTCTAGGTTTGTTGAGGACGGGAGGCGATGCACGTTAGTGCATTCCAAAGGTATGTCCAATGGTACATCTGGGCGCGAGTTACTTCGCGAGTTACTTCGAGGTTGTGATCAGCCGGACGACCTCCTGCATGCGGGCCCGGTAAAGGTTCTGGCTGGGATCCATGCGGGATGCAATTTCGAGTTCGCCGAGAGCCTCTTCATATTGGTTCAGAGCCATCAGGCAGGCGGCGAGCGAATAGTGATTCTGGGCGCTCGGTTCGAGCCGGAGGGCTTCGCGAAATTCTTTTTCCGCCTCTGCCAGTTGTTGGGTGTTCACCAGCGCGGTACCGAGATAATGGTGGGCCAGGCCGGATTCGGGATTGAGCAAAATTGCCTTGCGCAGCACGTCCACGGCTTCCTGGTCTTTTCCCGAAAGCAGGAGGGCCTGCCCCAAAACGCGGTGTTCGGCCGCTCCGGTGGGATTGGCGGCGATGGCGGCCTGTAACTCGCGAATCGCTGATGGATAGTCACGCTTGGACATATAGGCGCGGGCCAGGCAGTTATGACCGCCTTCCCACTCCGGACTCTGGCGGTAGAGATCCGTAAATTCCGTGATGGCGCTATCGAAGTCTTCCTTGTCGCAAAGCGTATTTCCCAGGTTGTTGCGGACGCTGGCTTCGCCGGGCTTGAGGCGCTTGGCAGAGCGATATTCTGCGATCGCCTCATCCAGCTTGCCCTGATCGTGCAGGACGACGCCAAGATTGCTGTGCGCCTCCCAGAAGTCGGGACGCAAACTGAGGGCGTGGCGATAGGCGATGGCGGCGCGGCGGAGATCGCCCTGATCGCGGTGCGTGATCCCCATGTCGAAGTAGATGTCCGCGTTCGCGAGCGAACTGGCGGGTTCGCGCGCGAGCGCTTCGTCAAAGGCGTGCAGGGCGGCGTCGTAGTGGCCATTGGCGTAGAGCGCGAGTCCGAGGTAGCGGTACGCCTCGGCGTTGGCGGGATCCATACTGAGGGCGGTGCGCGCTTCGGCAAGGGCGTCATCGGCATCGTCGGTCCGGTAAAACAGATAAGAAAGCTGGCTGTGAGTTTCGGGGAAACCAGGCATCAGGCGCGAGGATTCCGTAAATGCGTCGAGCGCCTCGTCGAACCGGTCTTGCCGCCGCAGGATGGTTCCGAGAACAAAATGCAGCAAGGCATGGTTTGCGTCATTGTCCGCGTTGTCGCGAAGCAGGGTGCGGATCTTGTCTTCGGCGGTGTTGAAGTTCTTGTCGTGAACGAGAGCGGCAACCTGTGCCGCCGCAGTGGAGCAGGCGGCGCTGGCGGCTGACTTTCGGTCGGGATTCCGATCCGGACTCTGTTCCTGACTCAGACGCCCGAGGCTCTGAATCAAGCCCGCGTCAGCCCCGGCATTTTCGAGGGCGCGGGTGCATTGCCGGATGCATTGCGAAGTGGTGCGGCAGAAAAGATTTCGGGCTTGGTTCGGCGATTCGTGCTGCGTTTGGGCCAGGCGCAGGATCCGCGCGCTCGAAATGCCCCCCGCCAGCCACAGGAAAATGGCATCGGAAGCGGGAGTAGAAGGGACCGGTTCAGCCTGCAAGGAGCCGGCCGCTAGTAGAAGCAAAAGCCATCTCAGGACACAGCGTTTCACGAAGCCTCCGGCGGGTTTGACGCGCGAGAATCGCCCTGTGGCCAAAATAGCCCGCCTGCGGTGTCGCCGATAGGTCACGGAAGTAATTTGGTGGGACATACCCCAGCGAGGCAGGCGTAGCGATCCTGGAATCGACTAGCCATTATTCGGGTTTCAGGGGGGTGGATCGGGCCGAGTGCAGAATTTTTATATTTAGTAAAGGGGATTGACAGTTAACATTCTTTATATATACTAACAGGCGTAGAATCGTTGACGGGCCCGTCAGGTCAGCAACATTGTATTGATCGAAAGAGAGCCACGCTTCATGACCGACACACCCATCGCCGCAAAAGACTTCCTGGGTAGCGCACACGTGTTTGCAACCGCGGTGCGCGACATCATGGAAGAGAAGCTGTTGCAGAAGGTTGCCGGCAAGCAGGCCAGCCTTCCGCAATTGCAGCTGTTGACCCTGGTGGCTCGTACGGACCGGCATACGATCGGAGACGTGGCGGCGTTTCTGGGCGTGAGCAAGGCGGCGGCGGGCCAGACGGTCGAGAAACTGGTGCGCCGGAGATGGTTGCGGCGCAATGTCGAGAAAACGGATCGACGGACTGCCAGGCTTTCGTTGACGGAATCGGGCCAGCGCTTGCTGGCAGAATACGAAACCGCCCGGAACGAGAAGCTGGCAAGAGTATTTCAAGGTTATTCGGACAAGGAGCTGCGCCACATGGCGGACCTTCTTGACCGGGTCTCAACGGAGATCGTCAATCACTCGGTAAAGCCGGAAGCGATTTGCCTGCAGTGCGGGATCTACTTCCGGGAGAGATGCTTGCTGCGGAAATTGATGGGCCGGACTTGTTTTTACCAGCAGCATCGCGACTTGAGAGAGGGGAAAGACTCGCACCTTTGAGGTTGAGTTGATCCCTTCGTTTGCACCCGCTTTCGCCGGAAGGGCAGCCAGAGCAGCTGTCGATCGATAGAAAAAACCGGCTAGCGTGGCGCGCGGCAGTAGACGAGGCCCGTCTATGCAGTTGAAAAGGACGGTCAAGTTCGAGGCCGATCGCGATCCGGAATTTGCCCGTTGGATCAGTCATACCGTTGGCGGCGAGAGGATCCGTCATTGCCTGCAATGCGGGTTGTGCAGCGCCAGTTGCCCACTCTCTCTCTACATGGACTACACCCCGCGACGACTGATGCACCTGTCGCGCGAGGGGTTTAAAGAGGAAGTCCTCAGCAGTTCTTCGATCTGGCTGTGCACCGCCTGCTACGCGTGCATGGTCGAGTGCCCGAAGAAAATCAATATTACCCACCTGATGTATGCGCTGAAGGAGCGCGCGATCGAGGAGCGCTTCTATCCCAAACGCTTTCCCATCCCAGTCATGGCGCAGCAGTTTTGCCGCATGGTCCGGGACTCGGGACGGATTACGGAAAGCTGGCTGATTGTGCGGGTGTTTCTGCGCAGCGCCATCTGGCGGCTGCTTGGCATGAGCGGTCTGGGGTGGAAGCTGTTTGCCGCCGGACGGATGAACGTCAAGAAAGAGAAAATCCAGCGCTCGCGGGAGATTACGGTATTGCTCGACTCCGTCGCGGACACCCGAAAAGAGTTGGCGCTATGAAATACGCCTACTATCCCGGCTGCTCGCTTCGGGGAACAGGACGGGCCTACGAAGAATCATTGCTGGCCGTGTTCCGGTCCCTGGAGATTGAGATTCAAGAACTCGACGACTGGAATTGTTGTGGCGCGACCACCTACCTTTCCGTTGACGAACTGACGTCCTATGCGCTGGCAGCGCGGAACCTGGCTCTGGCGGAACGCGTGGGCATGGACATCATTGCTCCCTGCGCTGCGTGTTACCTAGTGCTCAACAAGACCCAGCGCTACATTCGGGACTATCCCGATATCAAAACGGTGGTCAGTCGAGCCCTGGCCAAGATCGAACTGGAATACCACGATCGCGTCCGGGTGCGCCACCCGCTGGATGTCTTCCTGAACGACATCGGGCTGAAAGCCATCTCCGCCAAGGTAGTGAAACCGCTCAAGGGGTTGAAGGTTGCGCCCTACTATGGTTGCCAGATCGTCAGGCCGTACGCAACTTTCGATGACCAGCGCAACCCCATCTCCATGGACCGGCTATTGGAGGCTTGCGGAGCGACGGTTGTCTCCTACCCTCTGAAAACCCGCTGTTGTGGAGGAAGCCAGAAAGGTACATTGCCGGAAATCGGGCTGGATCTCATCCGCTACCTGATCGCGGAGGCGCAAAGGAATGGCGCCGATGTCATCGCGACCGTTTGTCCACTTTGCCAGTTCAACCTGGAGTGTTTTCAGAAGGAGGCTGGCAGCGTTCGTCATCCCTTGTCAATTCCCGTCCTCTATTTCACGCAACTGATGGCACTGGCGCTGGGCGCACCGGCGGCGACGATCGGCTTGCGGCGCAGTCTGGTGCCAGTCGAGCCCGTGCTCGCAGCCAAGGAGATTGCGTATGCCTGATACTCCCGGCCCGACGAATGGATCGAACGCTGGCGGTGTGCGTGTTGGAGTATACGTCTGTCATTGTGGAACGAATATCGCGGGCACGGTGGATGTAAGCGCGGTCTCAAAATATGCGGCCGGGCTGCCGGGCGTAATGGTCTCGCGCGATTACAAGTACATGTGCTCCGATCCTGGGCAGGCACTGATCCAGCAGGATATCCGGGAACACAGTCTGAATCGCATCGTGGTTGCTTCCTGCTCACCGCTGCTGCACGAACCCACGTTTCGGCGGGCCATCGACCGCGCCGGCTTGAACTCGTTCATGCTCCAGATGGTGAACATTCGCGAGCACGTTTCATGGGTTCATCTGGATAAGCAAGCCGCAACCAGCAAGGCAAACGACCTGATTCGGGCGGCGGTACGGCGTGTTTTCCTGCACAAACCTCTGCAGAGAAGGCGGGTTGCGATCAATCCGAATGTGTTGGTCGTGGGCGGGGGGATCGCCGGAATTCATGCTGCGCTGACGCTTGCCGGGGCCGGCAAACACGTCTACATGGTGGAACGCGAGCCCACCATTGGCGGGCACATGGCCAAGTTCGATAAGACCTTTCCCACGCTGGATTGCGCCGCTTGCATTCTTACACCGAAGATGACCGCCGTTGGCACGCATCCCGGCATCACGCTTTGGACTTACGCGGAAGTGGGCAACGTTTCCGGTTATGTGGGCAACTACAAGGTGCAAGTGAAGCGTAAACCGCGTTACATCATTGAAGATCTCTGCCTGGGATGCCAGGAGTGCGTAACCGCCTGCGTGTACAAGGAGGGCAAGACCCCTGACGAATTCAATCTGGGCTTGAGCAAGAGGAAGCCGGTTTACCTGCCGTTCCCGCAAGCAGTGCCGCAGAAAGTGGTGATCGATCCGGACACCTGCATCGAGTTCAAGTCCGGGAAATGCAAGAAGACCTGCGTGGAAGCGTGCGGCGAGCGCGGGGCCATTGATTTCAAGCAGAAGGAGACGCTGGAAGAAATCGAAGTTGGGACCATTATCCTGGCCACCGGGTTCAAGAGCTTTAATGCCGGCCGCAATCCTTATTACGGCTACGGCCGGTATCCGAACGTCTACACATCGCTGGAAGTGGAGCGCCTGATCAACGCTTCGGGGCCGACGGGCGGAGAGTTGATTCTGCGGGACGGCAAGCGGCCGAAGGCGGTCGGGATCATCCACTGCGTCGGGTCGCGCGATGCTAACACGAACCGCTGGTGTTCGAGGGTGTGCTGCATGTACTCACTGAAGCTGGCGCACCTTATTAAAGAGCGGACGGGCGCAGAAGTTTTCAACTTCTACATCGATATGCGGACGCCGGGAAAGGGATACGAAGAGTTCTACGACCGGCTGCTCGATGAAGGGGTGCATTTCGTGCGGGGCCGTGTGGCGGAAGTCACCGATTGGGCGGCCCATCCCTCTGAGAAAGGCAAGCTGGTGATCCGCGCGGAGGACACGCTGGCAGCGTTCGTGCGCCGCGTCCCCGTGGACATGGTCGTGCTTTCGACGGGACTCGAGCCGCAGGCGGACGCGCAAGCCGTGCGCCGGCTGTTCAACATCAGTTGTTCGAGTGAAGGTTGGTTCCTGGAGCGGCATCCGAAACTGGCGCCGGTCAGCACGTTTACCGAGGGCGTGTACATCGCGGGAGCGTGTCAGGGGCCCAAGGACATTCCCGACACAGTGGCGCAGGCGGGGGCGGCGGCGGCGGAAGCGCTGGCGCTGATCGACGCCCAGTTCGTGGAACTCGAACCGTACACGGCGTTCATCTCCGAAGAGGAGTGCTCCGGTTGCAAGAGCTGCATCGCGCTTTGTCCCTACCAGGCCATCTCGTTCGTGGAAGAGAAGAAGAAGGCGACGATCAACGAAGTGCTGTGCAAAGGCTGCGGAACCTGCGTGGCGGGCTGCCCGTCGGGCTCCATCCAGCAGAACTTCTTTGAGGATGAAGAGATTTTCGAGGAGATCGAGGGGGTTCTGGCCTATGCGTAATCGCCAACTCACCCGCGCGCCGGTGTCACAGGGAACATTTGAGCCGCGAATCGTGGCCTTTTTCTGCAACTGGTGCACGTATCTGGCCGCGGACCTGGCGGGCACGTCGCGGATGAAGTATGCGCCGAATGTGCGCGTGATCCGCCTGATGTGCTCCGGCCGCGTGGACCCGCAGTTTGTGCTGGACGCCTTTGCGCAAGGAGCGGACGGCGTACTGATTGGCGGCTGCCATCCCGGCGACTGTCATTACCAGGAAGGCAATTACAAGACGCTTCGCCGCTATCACCTGCTTAAGCGCGTACTGCAGCAGATGGGAATCGAAGGAGATCGTTTCCGCCTGGAGTGGATCTCTGCGGCTGAGGGTGACCGGGTGCGGAGCGCCATCAACGACATGGTCGAGAAGGTCCGCGCGCTGGGCCCGCTGCAGCTAGAGGTGAAGCCGGAAGCCATCCACGAGGAGGTGACTGTGTGATGTCCGAGAAGCCAAAAGTCGCCTTCTACTGGTGCTCGTCTTGCGGCGGCTGCGAGGAGAGCGTCGTCGATCTAGCCGAGGCCATTCTGGACGTTGTTGCCGCGGTTGACATCGTCTTCTGGCCCGTAGCTCTGGACTTCAAGCGAAAGGATGTCGAGGCGATGCCGGATGGCTCGATCGCAGCGACCTTCCTGAACGGCGCGATTCGCACCACCGAACAGGAGGAGATGGCGCGGTTGTTGAGAAGGAAATCCGGATTGCTGCTCGCGTTCGGATCGTGTTCGCATCTGGGCGGAATCCCCGGTCTGGCCAATCTGTTCGACCGGGAAAGCATCTTGAAGACGGTTTATTTCGAATCGCCCAGCACGGTGAATCCCGAGAAGGTTCTTCCGGCGACGTGTTACCGCGACAACGGGCACACGGTTGTGCTGCCTGAATTTCATAACACCGTGAGAACCCTCGACCAGGTAGTGAGCGTGGATTATTACGTCCCCGGCTGTCCGCCGACGCCGCGGATACTTCGCACCGCACTGCAGACTCTACTGGGCGGCGATCTCCCAGCTAAGGGCACGGTGCTCGCTCCCGATTGCGCTTTGTGTGACGAGTGCCCGCGCAAGGACACGAAGCCAGAGACTTTATCCATTACGGAATTCAAGCGGCCACAGGATTTGCTTATCGATGAACAAAAGTGCCTGCTGGCCCAGGGGCTGCTTTGCATGGGGCCGGCAACGCGCTCCGGCTGCGAGGCCCCGTGCATCCGGGGCAATATGCCCTGTACGGGTTGCTGCGGTCCCACCAGCCGCGTCCAGGACCAGGGCGCGAAAATTCTCTCCTGTCTGGCGTCACTGGTGGAGAGCAAAGAAGAGGCTGAAATCGATCGCGTCCTGAACACGATACCCGATCCAGTAGGGACCTTCTATCGCTACGGTTTGCCGGGATCATTCTTGCGCCGAAAAAAGTTGAACGGGGAGCAAGCTTCAAACTGAGGTGGCTATGCCCGAGGAGAAGGAACAGATCCTGCACCAGGCGTGGGACGAAGCCGCGGCAAAAGCGGATGCGGCATACATGCGGCGTCGAATCACGATCGACCCCATCACGCGGCTCGAAGGGCACGGCAAAATCGACATCTTTCTCGATGACGCGGGAAAAGTCGAGCGCGCCTACTTTCAAGTTCCGGAGCTGCGGGGATTCGAGAAGTTTGTGCAAGGCCGTCCCGCCGAGGACATGCCGCAAATCACTTCGCGAATCTGCGGTGTGTGTCCGACCGCGCATCACATGGCTGCCACCAAGGCTCTCGACAACCTGTATCGGGTGGATCCGCCGCCGGCGGCCAAGAAAATCCGCGAACTTGTCTACAACACGTTCATGGCCGAGGACCACGCGCTGCACTTTTACTTTCTCGGCGGACCCGACTTTGTCATGGGTCCGGATGCGCCTCCCGCGGAACGGAACGTTCTCGGGGTCATCGGGAAAGTTGGCATCGAAACCGGCAAGAAAGTGATCGAGATGCGCCGGCGCTGGCGCGAGTTGATCGCCCTGGTTGCGGGGAAAGTCGCGCATCCCGTCTTCGGCTTGCCTGGTGGCGTAGCGAAGCGCGTCACTCCTGAGATGCAGAAACAATTCCAGGAGGTAGCCGCGGACGGTGTGGAATTTGCGAAGTTCACGCTCCGCCTCTTCGAAGAGGTGGTCCTTAAGAATACGGATTATGTAAGCCTTATCGTTTCCGACCTCTATACGCACCGTACCTACTACATGGGCATGGTGGACGACCGCAATCGCGGCAACTTCTACGACGGCTGGATTCGCGTTGTCGCGCCGGATGGCAAGGAGTGGAAGAGATTCAAACCCGAGCAATATCTGGAAACTATCGCGGAGCACGTTGAGCCCTGGAGCTACGTCAAGTTCTGCTACCTCAAGCAGGTGGGATGGAAGGGGTTCACAGAAGGCCCGGAGAGCGGCATTTACAGCGTAGCTCCTATGGCGCGGCTCAATGTCAGCGAAGGAATGTCTACTCCGCTGGCCCAGGAAGCTTACGAGAAGTACTTCTCGGTGCTTGGTGGCAAGCCGGTGCATCACACGCTGGCCAACCATTGGGCGCGTTTGGTCGAACTGCTCAATGCCGCCGAACGACTGAAGGAACTCGCCGCCGATCCGCAACTCACAGACCCGGCCATACGCGTTCTGCCGACAGAAAAACCTCGGGAAGGCATCGGGATTGTAGAAGCGCCACGGGGAACGCTGGTCCACCACTATCAGACAGACGAAAATGGAATCATCGAAAAAGCCAACCTGATTGTCGCCACGCAAAACAATTCAGCGCGCATGGCGATGAGCGTGGAGAAAGTTGCGAAGGGGCTGATCTCCGGGGCGGACGTTCCGGAGGGCGTGCTCAACCGCGTGGAGATGGCGTTCCGGGCCTATGACCCATGTCATGGGTGCGCCACGCACTCGCTTCCGGGAAGCATGCCGTTACTGGTTCGAGTACGCGCGCAAGGCGGGCAGACGCTGGCAGTGCTGCGGCGGGATTTCGATGGGAGTGTGCACCGTGAGTAGCGCCTCGAACTCGGGAGTGAATCGGCCGGGATCTGCGGAAAAGAAATATGTCACGCGAGTCCTCTGCCTGGGAAACGACTTGCTGGGCGACGATTCGCTGGGCGGTGTAGTGGCAGCGCAGGTCCGGCAATTCGCGCCGGCAAACGTGGAAGTCTTGAGCACTTCAGAGACAGGTTTTCACCTGCTCGATTACGTACTGGATATCGATCGCCTGATTGTCGTGGACACGGTGGTGACGGGCTCGGCTCCGCCGGGAACGATCTATGAGTTTTGCGACACCGATCTGAGATCGCTTCCGGGAGTGTCCCCACACTACGTCGGACTGTTCGAGGCGCTGGCGGTGGCGAGGCATCTTTGCCTGCCCGCCGCGGAACAGGCGCTCATCCTGGCAGTCGAGGCGAAGGATTGTTTGACGGTTGGTGGAGACATGCACCCCGCAGTTGTTGCCGCCATCCCAGTTTTGGTCAAGAAAGTGCGCGACAGGATCGGCGCCGGCTTGGACGCAATCGCCTCGCACAAAACGAGATTGCGTCCTGAACAAGCTTCGGAGGTTCTCTAAGGGTTCGTCTCTCTACGTGATTGCCGCCGGGCAGCCCGGAGGAGGGTTTATGAAACGAACACTTCACTTTCTTCGATGGAGTTTCTGGGCCTGGTGTTTCGCGTTGCTAATGACAGGGGGAATCTACGCCTCCTACACGCGCTTCGCGCACGGCATCGATCACTCCCTGAGCAATGTGTTCCCCTGGGGCCTGATCACCGGCCTGGACGTGTTTTGCGGGATTGCCATTGCCACCGGAGGGTTCACGGTAGCAGCCAGCATTTATGTTCTGAATCTCGAAGGCTACCGTTCCGTAGTGCGGACCTGCCTGGTCACGGGTTTCCTTGGCTACGTGATAGCTGTTCTGGGGATCGTTTCGTCGCCGGGACGAACAGCGATCCAGATGGGCACGTGGAACTCGCACTCGATTCTCTATGGAATCGCATGGGCTTTCCTTCTTTCTGGCGCAGCCCTGATCCTGGAATTTGCTCCCGATCTGTGGAAGCGTTTTGGTGGCCGCGAGCCGCCGCACTGGATGCATTTCTTGACCATGCCTTTGTTGTTTGCAGCCGTAGTCTTCTCGGTGGTGTACCAAACCAGTCTGGCTGATCTTCTGCAATCTCTGCCGGGAAGGGTTTCTCCGCTCTGGTCGACTCCACAGTTACCGTTTTTCTTTTTTGTCTCCGCGGTTTGTGCGGGTCTGGCAGTTGTCATCTTCGCCTCCTGGCACATGAACGTCGCCTCGGGCAAGGGATTGCCGACAGAGAGAGTGGCAGCCCTGGGCAAAGTGCTGGCCGCTCTGCTATTTCTCTATCTCGGCATACGAATCGCCGACTTGCTCTATCGCGGTATTCCGCTGCTGGTCTGGAAAAACAATCCTGAAAACGTGCTCTTGGGGCTCGAAATGGGGCTCATCCTCCTACCCATAGTTCTGCTGGTTAACGAGCGGAACCTGGGGAATCCGCGAATCGTTTATCTCTGCTCTGGGATGGTTCTGGCTGGGCTCATTACCAACCGGCTGAACACATGCATCACCTCCGTGGAAGCCGCGATGAACTCGAGATACCTGCCCGGCTGGAACGAGTTCCTGGTGGCCTACAGCATCGTGGCCTTGGGTGTTGCCGCATTTAGCTTGATGGCGAAGCGCCTGCCGCTGTTTCTTGAACCTTAGGAGGGGTGGAGACCTCGAGGAGTGAAGGCTGCAGGACGACAAAGGCCCGTCGCATCCTGAGCGGCTCCAGATCGGACGACGACGAGGAGGGTAGATGTCAGTGCTGCTTGTATTAATGATGTTTGCGCTGGCGATCCTGTGGGGCCGTCTGTTCAAGTGCGAGGTGCAGCGCTCCGCAGCAGTTCCCGCACAAACTCTGCGTCGCTTTCGACCGCGCATTGAGAGTGAGTTCGGAATGGAGATCCCCAGGAGTTATTTCTTCCACCCCTGCCACACGTGGGCAGTGGACGAGGGCCTGCAACTGATTCGCGTTGGAGTGGACAGTTTCGCTGCCAACCTGTTTGGCAAGATCGAGCACATCGGCGTCACTGGACTGTACCGCTGGGTGCGCCAGGGGCAGAAGCTGATGACCATTACCGGCGCCGGTATTTCGGTGGACTTGCCTTCGCCCATCGAGGGTGTGTTGACCGCAGTGAACCGGGCAGTACTGGAAGACCCTGCCATAGCGACGACTGATCCGTACTGCGACGGTTGGGTCGCAGTGATTCAATCATCCAGTTTTGGCGCCGACCAGAGGAACCTGATGCGCGGACCGATGGTAGCAGCCTGGATGCGAAACAACATTGTGCTGCTTCGCGAGATGTGTTCGCCGTCAGTCGCTTTGGCACAGGATGGGGGTCCCCCGCTTCCTGGAATCCTGAACCGCGTTTCGCCAGAGCTGCGCAACCGACTGATCGGAGAATTCTTCCTGACCTTGCCGGTCGTGCCGGCTGAGTTGACAAACCAGCATGTTTGATGGTTTTGCCTAATAGTGCCGTGACCGTGTGACGAGTCATACAATGGAGCGACGGGCGTCTCGCCCGTCCAGCCGGGCGGGGACGCCCGGCGCTCCACCGGCAATCTCAAATCAACCGTTGTAACAATCTCGCGGTCACGGCACTAGCAACCCGAGAGGGCGCATGCAACGCGAAGAGAGTCCGTTTACTCGTTTCTAATTCCGAAATCACTTTTCTGTTTCTTCTGTAGATCGAGCCCGCTTCGAGATCTTGGTCTACGACGCAAGCGCTGTGGTCATTCTGAGCATTCGTTGCGGTGAACAACTGCACCGGTTGATGTGATCGGGGTCACGGCAGCATTGCAGCAGAATTGTAACCTGTATTCACAGCCGACGAATTATCTGCAGGGCACGCACTGGGATCAAGACACGATAGTTGGCCGCTTGCCCTGCAGAGCCATATAAGGAGTCGCAGATGTCGTCGAGTACACACGCCATCAAAGTCGCAATTAGCCGGGTTCTAGTCGGGATCGATTTCTCGGAGTCCTCGGAAAAGGCCCTCCGTCATGCTATTGCAATCTCGCGCAGCTATGGCGCCAAGTTTTACTTTGCGCATGTAGTCTCTTCGCTTGGCTTTGTCATGGCAGGTCCAGAGGTAACGGCCATGGCGGCGGAAGCGACGGCGAGGGACCTGCAAAAGCTGGAAACGTATCTTTTGCAGACGGGCGCACTGACGGGGATTTTGTACGAAGCCATGGTGTGCCAGGGAGAGATTTGGCAGGAACTGAAGCGGGTGACCGAGCGACAACATGTGGACCTGATCGTCGTAGGCACACACGGTCGAACCGGGCTGCGTAAGATTGCGCTGGGGTCCGTTGCCGAGGCGGTTTTTCGGCATGCCAGTTGTCCTGTGCTTACGGTGGGGCCGTGTGCTCCGGCAGACGCGCCGGCCAACGCAAAAGTGCGGCACATGCTGTGCCCAGTGGATCTGTCGCCTGAGTCCGCGCACGCGGCAGCCTACGCCGCGTCTTTGGCGAGACAGCACGAGGCCCGGCTGACCATCGTACACGTCGTGGAACGCCGGGAAGATGCGCCAACCGACGAACAAGAACGCGACTTTGAAGCGCGATTTCGCAAGCATCTGCCCGGAGAGTTGCCGCACAACTGGACATTTCGCACTCAACTGGGTCCCATCGACCGAACCATCCTTGAGCTTGCCGCGGAAGGACGGGTGGGCCTGATTGTTCTGGGCATGCGCTCTTCACATTCCTTTATGCAGCCGCATGGCTGGCCCCATGCCTATAAGGTCGCGTGTGAGGCTTGCTGTCCGGTTTTAACCGTACGTTGTGAACAGAATTCGAGTCACGATGCAGACCGGCCCTGAAGCGCCGGTAATGGAAGGATGAACTCCCACAGGCGCAGCCCGTTCAGGAGTTGTGCGGCCATTCGGCCGAGCCCATCGGAAGAACCTGTGATGAATACACGAGACATGATCTTTCCCTCCGTTCCCGCTTTTTGCGCTCTATCCGTCGCGGACTCTGCCACCAGCGAAGCTGCGTGCCTTTCTCGCTTCAAAGCTCAGTGATTTTGCGGCGAGGATGCTTATTTCCCATCGCGTCGAGTCTGGAGGGTGCGGTAACAGCCAGCCAGATCATGCGCGCTGCTTACGATCGAACTGATCGGAGCGACGATGCTAAAGTCACGGGTTTAGCGCCCGCGCGTGTACCAGATTGAACCTGGCGACCAGTAATTGCGCCCTTCTCCCCACACCGCATGAGTGCTACCGAGGTTATCGATGCCGATGGAAAACAAGTTGCCAAATGGGAAGAGGAAACCGTTGGGCAAGATGTAATCGTATCCGCGCACTGGGCTGGAGAGCTGCGATTCCGGCGACCAGGTCGCGCCGCCGTTGGTAGAAGCCCGGTAGAAGGTATTCCAAAGAGGATGGTTTTGCGTATCCACTTGTCTCGTGTCCATCCATGCAATGCGGACGTTGCCCGCGGTGCCGGCGGTGATGGCCGGGAAGCAGTGCTCCACGTCAAACGAGGCATTCGAGACATCAACCCTCGCTGCCCAGTTTTGCCCTTCGTTCGTGGAAGAGGAGAAGTAAATGCGCTGAGGTCCTCCTATGACCGAACCGGAGTTCCACAAGGCATAGATGATTCCGGCATCATCGGAAGCCAGAGCCATCTGGGAGGCCAGAAAGCCAGCCGAACAGACCTGAGCCGAGCAACCCGGCGCCGCGGTGGAAACGTCCATCGGCGTCGTACTCCAGTTCCGGCCGCCGTCTGCCGATCGGCTTACAAACACCTTCACCGGTCGCGTGAGAATATTTGTTCGCGGGTAGGCGGTCCAGGAAAAATAGACGTTGCCGGCGGGATCCACAGTAGCCCCTGCAGCCAGTGACCAGCCCGGCCCGGCACCGGGATTCAGCACCGTGGAAGAAAAATTCTGCGCGTAATCATGCGACGCCGCTACCAAGAGCGTCTGCTCGTGGTTAAAGCTCACGTAGACATTGGCGCCGCGAACGGCCAGCACGGGCTTGTCGATGTCGACTTCCGGAGAATGTTCAGCGATGGAAAAATACCAGGAGCGGCCAAAATTCTGGGACCGCGCCACGACGATATCGTGCCTGCCCTGCATCCACGATGCATAAAGAGTTTGCCGATCAGCGGGGTCGACCTTGATCTGGGCATCAAATTGTCCGGACGATGAAGGCAGCAGGGGCCGCGGCGGCTCCCAGGAAAGGCCATTGTCGTTGCTGGTCAGCAGGACCATGGTGGGCGCAGTGCACGCCGGACATTGAGCCACCAGGCCATACTGAGGAAAGAGAATGTAGATGTGATCGTGGGCGTCTGTCGCCAGCGCGGGCTCCCATTGATCGCCCGTGGTGTATCCGAGACGATGTTGAGGGGTAAATCCGGAGGCAGCCAGAGCAGCCGTCGCGGTCAGGGTCAGAACAAGGCAGATTGCAACTTTCTGCACAGTCCTGCGGCGGATGGTTCTGAAAACCACAGATTCTCCTGGAGGCAACCAGTCTTAGCGGCTTGGCCGAGACGACTGGCGGATAACGCTTCTGGGACGTTATCGCGATTCTTGAGTGTATGTCAACTGCACCAGTGGGTCATTTCCAACGGGCGGGGGGCTTGCACCTAATGACTAAGCGGCATTTGTGACAGTCATTTCAGCTTGTGAAGGTATGCGACGAGTTCCTTTACATCAGTTCCACGTAAACGCCGATCGAAGGCAGGCATCGTACCTCGGCCTGCGATGATGGTCTTGCTCACTTGTTCATCGGTTGCCGGGGCGCCACTCGGCAAAGATTTTGCGAGGAATAGTCCGTGTAGATTCGGCGGTTGTTTGCGCAATTCGGGATGGGAATTTTCGTGACACTCCGCGCAGTGGCCGTCGTAAAGCCATTGACCTTGAATTTCGGCGTCGCTTAGCTTTTTGCTCGGCGAGCACGCCATCGGCAAAAACAACAGAAGCAGACTCATTATAAGTTCGCCCCATCGGACCATGCGTGCCGATCTCCTCCAGTAGCTTTCAATTCAACTTGCGCAGATACCGAACCATGTCGCTTCATGACAGCGTGCGCAAAGGTAGCCATAGAGTGCTTGGCCGTGGACCTCACTTCTGCCCGCGGGAATGGAGAGCCTGCTGCATGCTCGCCATCAGTTCCGTCCACGTCCAATCCGTCAACCAGAACCTGGCCACCGTGCCATCGGGTGCGATCAGCACAATGCTCATGTTATGCGCTATTTGGTCACCTTCCTCTTCGTACTGCAGCCCGAATGCCTGGGCCAGATGAGCGAGGTCTGTCGGATTCGTAGCGGCGAAGTCCCAGTGAGCGAACCCGCTTGCATCGCCATCCAGATAGGCGAGACCGTATTTGCGCAGGACGGCGGGATTGTCATACTTCGGGTCGAAGCTGATGGTCAGCAGGTGTGTTTTGGCGTAGTCTCCCGGGTTCTTTTTGAGTTCATCGTGGATCTTCGCAAATTGGCTGCTCAAGCGCGGGCAGAAATTCGGCATGGGACAGCGCGTATAGATGAACGTCACCAGCAATGCCTTGCCCGCGAAATCCGAGAGATGGATGGTTCGGCCATCCTGGTTAACGAGAGCGACATTCGGAACCTGTTCGCCGGGAATCAGCATGTGAGGGGCAACCGGAGTCTGCGCCTGGCTTCGTCCCGATTCATCCGTGATGCGCACGTCTTCCAGCCAATAGTCATTCCCGTCCTTGCTAACGAACCCTTCCGCGGCGATCTTGTCACCGGGCTGAAGTTCCTGAACAACCGCAGGGTCTTTGACGTGGTAAGGCATTGCCATGGCCGGCATGAACCCCGGAATGTCACCATGCTTTACCGTAATCTCGTTGGTAGCTACGTTCTTGGCAACTACTTCGCCCTGCAACGGATACTTCTTGGCGCGGTTGCATCCTACGAATACGGCCAGCAAAAGCAGGAGTGCGAAGGTTCCGAGGACTTTGAACCGAGATCGTGGCGTCGCTAAATGCATAGGTTCGTTCTCTCCCAATAGAGATTAGTAGTGGAACCGGCAGCGAAACTCCGCATAAATTTGCCGGGGATCGTTCCAGTGAAATCCGCCAAACGTCAGGCTGTTGTCGAGCTGCACGCGCCGGTTGGCCACGTTCAGCGCGGTTACCGAAACCGTGTATTTCTCCGCGAAGTCTTTCCCGAGAGCAAGATCGAATGTGGTGTGGCCGGGCAGATAATTCCCGGGATACTGCACGCCGGGCAAGCCGTTCGTGAACCCCGATCCGTAGTAGATATTCGTCGAAGCGTAGCTTCGCCACGGCAGGCTTGTGTTGTAGCCGAAGTTCAGTGTATTTCGCTGATCGTGGTCAGCGGGTGAAAGTCCGGGCGATATATCGAGCGCGCATGTCAGCGGCGTGGAGCCAGGAGGGCAGATCAAGCCTCCCGTGATCGGCGAAGTTGCCTGCGCGATTTGATTGGCATAGGCAAGGTGAAACTGGCCGCGATGCCAGAGATTCGGCGACCGCAGCGTGAGTTCCCATCCCTGAATCAACGCGTAATCCCAGGTGATGGGCCAGAAGATGTTCGATTCTCCGATGTTGTTGTGATCCAGCCAATTGTGCGCGAAGGTTTGATAGGTATCGGCGTCCAGGGTCCAACCGCGAAACGGAATCATGATACCGTATTGCCATTCCCGGTCGCGCTCCCCGTGCAGAGGAGCAAACTCAAAGCCCTGATCAAACCCTACATGTTGCAATTGGTTGGTGGCGGTCGAGAGTGGCGGGGCCTGATAGTAGTAGCCGTAGAATCCGCGGAAGACCCAATTCAGGCGCGGAATTTTTATCGCAACACCAAAGCGCGGTTCGGCTGTGTTCTCGGAGACCGTGGCGCCGTTGAACTCGGTGGCTCGGAGTCCTGCGATCAAGGTCAGCCACGGCGTCACTTTGAACTTGTCGTTGATAAATTCCGCAGCGAGCCCTCCGTTTACACCGATGGAAGACGGCGAGTAGTTCGGAATGCCAGGCTGCGTGTACAGGTTATAGAAGTAGTTGTACTGATGCTGGGAAAATCCATATACGCCGGCTTGAATATCGTTTTTCCAGACATTTGTGCTTAGGGCTGCCTGCCCGCCTGCGTAATTGGCGGTCTGAGTGACGGTGGAAATGACGGGATAATCGTTCGGGCCGCCATGGTAGTCGGCGCCGTTGTAGTGATAGAAGGGAGAAACGGTCAGCAGCGTATCGGGATTGAAGGTGTGAACCCATGAGAATGTGACGTAACCGTCGGGCTCAGTCTCGCTATCGTGCAGGCCAAAACTGGGATAGTTCTGATTTCCGATCGAGTTGGAATCGGGGTCAATGGGGATCTGGTAATAATCCCTCCGCAACTGCGCAACCACCCGAAATTGGTTCTTGGGATCGGGATTGAAGATGAACGAAGCAAATCCTCCGAAACCATTCGCTGCATCGTTGACGACCTGCCCGATCGGAGTCTGCAGTCCATAGTTGCTGCGGTTCCCATTCAAGCTGGCGTAGTAAGCAAAGCGCTGCGTGTGTCCTCCACAACTGATCTGGTCATTCGTCTGATAAAAATTTCCAACCGTGGTGACGAGATCGCATTCGTTATAGCGCTCAAAGCCAGTGCGTGGCACGACATTGAAGACTCCGTAGGTGCGGTCTCCGTAGTCGGCGTCGTAGCTGCCGCGCTGCACTTCGAGGTAATCGATGTCCTTGGGATCAATCTGCGGCCCCAAATTGTTCGCAATATTCGTGTTGGGGATAGGGACGCCGTCGATCAACCAGTCGACCTGGTGGCCCCCTCGCATGTGCAGCATATCGTGCGTCACATAGGCTGCCGGCACGTAATCCGCGATCATCTCCATGCCGTTGGTGCGGTCCGCTCCGGGAGTTTCCTGGATGTCGATGCGGTTCACCGTAGTCGTCGGCGTAACGCTGTCCGTCGTCGCCTCCATCGGACTTTCCGGCACCGTGACAGTTTCTTTTCCGCCCGCGATAGCCAGCTCGAAATGCAGCACCGGGTTGGTATCCGATTGCACGATCACGTCGTGATGCATTTCCTGGAAGCCTTTCGACGAGACCGTGACGGTGTAATTTCCGAGTGGCACGGAAGTGAAATCAAATCCTCCGCTGTCGCGGGAGTCCTGGGACTGGGACCAGTCCGAATTTTGGGCCTTCAGCGTAACGCGCGCACCTTGAATGGGGCGGTGCTGCGGATCGTGGACGACGCCGCGAACGGAACCGAAAATCGTGGCAAAAGCCGCGGACGCGATTGTCAGGAGCGCAAGACCAACCAAAGTCCCCTGCCTCCGATAAGTCTTGCTATTCATGCGAGTAGTCCCTTCCCTTTACCGGTTTGTGGGAACTGCATCAGGGCGCACCGAGCGAAATGCCAGGGGTATCCTCAGCAAAGGTTGCCTTGCTTAGCAGAGACTCGAGAATCAGCCGTCAACTCGGGAGAAGAACAGAGATCGCTACGCACACGTCCCCACCCACGAAGTGCGATCGGAAGGATTCCCCAGACCTTCAGTCAGCTTTGGCTAGCGCCAAAAGGCAGGTGGACCACGTTGCGAATTGGAAGTTACAAGGCGTGAATCGGGAAAGCGGGAATCCACTGCGAGAAGAAGAGTTGTGCACGGCGGTTCCAGAGGGGAGACCCTCGAACTCTGTTCTTGTGCCACACCCGTGGGCGTCGCGATCTGTGAACGATAAGGACAATCAGAGGATTGGGCACGAAATCCAGGAAGTCCATCACTGGAGGTCGCTGCCATGCCGGACATCCCCGACATGCAGTGGTGTTTCCCGTTCCGGCGACAGCAGGCGGGCACATCGTTACCCGTGACTGCCAAGGCCATTGGAGCCACGAAGCTCCAGACCATTACCGAAAGCACGAGGCTGGCAACGATCCGCCGCATACGATTCCGGGAACGCTAGCACATCACATGCCCATGTGACAAATCCGGAGCCCGTCCTTCAGATCCGCAGGGCAGTTTCTGGGCCAACCACTTCGCGATCCAGCACCATGCCGGATGGCTATAGCGCGTGCGGCGCATACAGTCGTACCACGAGAATCTAATCCCGTTTTGTTTCAACCACCACTCGGCGGCTTTCTCTTCGTGCATTTCTTTCTTGATCGTGTAAGTTCCCCATAAACACTTGTTTGGGTTGAAGTCGGCACCTGATCCCGACTCGCGGGATACGTGCCTTCATGGCACGCCGAGCCACCGCCTACTCCACCGTTGGAATCACCTTGCGCCGGAGGAGGTAAACCCGGTAGAAATTGACGAGAGCATGCACATTCCTGATGGTTACCTCAGCCCGTCGACCTGTGCCACCTTTTATCTGTTCGCAGCTTCGGGCTGGTACGCGGCGCTGAAGCGCATCAAACAGCTTCTTGCCACGCGCGCGATCCCGCTGATCTCGGTGTTCGCGGCATTCTGTTTTGTCGTCATGATGTTCAATGTGCCACTGCCCGGTGGTACGACCGGTCACGCGGTTGGCGTTGGCGTCGCCGCCATCGTGCTCGGCCCCTGGGGTTCCATTCTTGCCATTTCGATCGCTCTCGCGATTCAGGCGCTGTTCTTCGGCGACGGAGGAATCACCACCCTGGGAGCGAATTGCTTCAACATGGCAATGGTTGGATCGTTCGTTGCTTACGGCGTGTACCGAATGATGGCGGCGAACTCGAACCTAAAATCCCGCCAGAGAGTACTAGCGGCAGCAGTTGCCGGTTATGTTGCCATCAACGCCTCAGCCTTCGTTACCGCGGTTGAGCTCGGTATTCAACCCATGCTTTTTCATGACGCCAGCGGCACGCCGCTCTACGCGCCCTATCCGTTGCATGTGGCCATTCCAGCAATGATGATCGGACATCTGACGTTTGCAGGACTGGCGGAAGCGGCGATCTCGGCAGGCATGGTGTCCTATCTTCAGCGAGCTGATTTGGGTCTGCTTCGAGGAGTGAGCGGATTGGCCCAGACACCGACGCCGATCATCACTGGTGCGAGCGCTGCTGGTGCGAGCGCTGAAAGTTCACAAAGACAGCTATGGTGGGTGGTAGCATTCCTGATGTTGTTCACGCCTCTCGGCATCCTGGCGGCAGGCACTGCCTGGGGTGAATGGTCTTCTGCCGACCTGACGAATCCTCACACACGGAAACAGATCGAAGCCGCCTCGGGCAACCATGCGCCTCCGTCTTCCGTGTCTGTTGGGATCGAAAAGCTGTCGACCTTATGGACGGCGCCGTTTCCCGGCTATGCGCCGCGGTTCATCAAGAGTCCGGCGTTTGGGTATTTGCTCTCGGCGATGTTTGGGGTGGGCCTGCTTGTCTTGGCTTCGCTACTCGCGAGAGTTGCTGGCAGAAAATGGCCCAGGAGGAACTTTGGGTCATGAGCCGGCATTCTTTCCTCGAATCGACGCTTAAAGGCTTCACCCGAGCTGTGTCCAAAGCCCTGCAATCGGAACATGCCGCAACCCAACCGGGCCTGCTGCAGCAACTTGATCCTCGCGTCCGGGTCATCGGAATCCTCGCCCTGGTGATTGCGGTGATCCTCTGTCGACGGCTTGAGGCTATTGCAGCCATTTTGCTCATCGCAATTGGCATCGCGGCCGCTTCCAGAGTGAGGCTCGCGTCACTTGCAATACGAGTCTGGCTTGTGGTTCTAGGTTTCTCGGGCGTGATCGCGCTGCCCGCCTTATTTATTACTCCCGGAGAGCCACTGGCCACGTGGCCAGCTCTGCACCTTTCGATTACCGTCCAAGGAGTGCGAACCGCGGTGTTGCTGGTCCTGCGCGTGGAAACAGCGGCTACACTGACCACAGTGCTGGTGCTTTCGACGGCCTGGACTCACATCCTGAAGGCGCTCCGTTCGCTGCATCTCCCGGCCGAGGTCGTCACAATGATGGCCATGACGCATCGCTACGTGTTTTTGCTGATCGAAACCGCCAACCAGATGTTCGAGTCGAGGCAAAGCCGAACCGTCGGTGTATTGAGTGGTTCTGAGCAACGCAAGATGGCGGCTCGGACCGCCGGAGTGCTGCTCAGCAAGAGCATCGAACTCAGCCAGGGGGTGTATCTTGCCATGTTGTCGCGGGGTTTTCGGGGAGAGGTTCGTCTCTTGACCGATTTCCGTTTGAAACCGCGCGACTATGTCGGCCTGACTGCCTTCCTCTTTACTGGCGGCTTAGCTGTGTGGATGGGGAGGTAAGCAAGAATTGGCGGAAACTTTCGAAGTGCAAGACATTAGCTTCTCTTACGAAGCGATCCCGGCGATCCGTGGACTCACGCTCCACGTCGACGAAGGCGATCGGGTTGCGCTGCTTGGCGCCAATGGCTCCGGCAAGTCCACGCTGTTGCGAATCTTGGATGCGCTCTATTTCCCCTCGGCAGGTACGGTCACATTCAAGGGTGAAGCGCTCACCGAAAAGCACCTTCAGCAAGAGGAATTCTTTCTTAATTTCCGCCGGCGCGTCGCCCTGGTCTTTCAGAATCCCGATGTCCAACTGTTCAATCCGACCGTATTCGACGAGGTCGCCTACGGTCCTTTGCAGTTGCAATGGGACAAAGAAGACGTGATCCGGCGAGTGGATGAGACGCTCGAATTCATGTCCATTTCACACTTGAGAGATCGCCCGCCCTACCGGCTCTCGGGTGGCGAGAAAAAGCGGGTCGCCTTGGCCTCGGTCCTGGTCCTCGACCCCGAAGTCCTGCTGCTCGATGAGCCCACCGCGACCCTCGATCCAAAGAGCCAGAGCCAGGTCGTAGACCTCATTCAACAGTGGAAAGGCACGGCCAGGACCGTGATCGCAGCTACTCATCAGTTGGAGATCGTCGAAGATATCGCGGATCGCGTTTTCGTGCTGGAGGCAGGCACCGTGATTGCCGAAGGGACTCCATCGGAAATTCTCTCAAACGGTGACTTGCTTCTGAGGGCGAACCTCATTCACGCCCATCGTCATTCCCACGGCGGTGTTGTGCACTCCCATCCTCATCTTCACGGGCATTCTCAACATGAACACGAGCACTAAGTTTGGAACGGCGCAGATTGGAGACTAAAGATGAACTTGGAATCATGCACCAGGCAATTGGTTTTCTTCGGAACGATTACCGCGCTGCTGTTTTGCTCGATTCTCTTAATTGCGGCAAACTCCCAAAATAAGCCGCGTCCCAAAGTGGTCGAACTCGACAGCCGGGGGAAGGATTATCTCCAGGTGCTCGCAGGGCCTCCCGAAAGCATAACGATGAAGTCTGGATTAGAGGTACTGGCACCCAACAAATCCGTGGGGAAACACAGTACCGGACAACATGAGGAATTGCTGGTTGTGCTGGAAGGACAGGGTGAAATGAGTTTCAAGGACGGTTCCAAGCTGGACGTGAAGGCCAACCATGCCATCTACTGCCCACCAGAGACCGAGCACGATGTGACTAACACTGGCCGCAGTGTGCTGCGGTATGTTTACGTTGTGGCGAGCACCAAATAAGAACGCCCAAATGCGGCCGCCAACGTAGAATCTTTTCGATCTCTCGAGGCTCAAGTGCGTCCCACGATCCAACAACTCAGTCAACAAGTCCTCAGCCGCTCCATCTCGCCGGTCGAACTGACCGAGGACTGCCTCGCTCGCATCGAGAAGCGCAACCCGGAACTCAACGCATTCATTACCGTCCTGGCCGATTCAGCTCTCGACCAGGCCCGCCGCGCCGAGCAGGAGATCGAGCGGGGCAACTACCGCGGCCCGCTGCACGGCATCCCCATCGGACTCAAAGACATCCTCGATACCGCCGGCATCCGCACCACCGCCGCCAGTGGAGTGTTCAAAGACCGCATTCCCACGGAAGACGCCGAAGTCGTCCGCCGCCTGCGTGCCGCCGGCGCAATCATTTTAGGCAAGCAGAACCTGCACGAGTTCGCCTACGGCGGCAGCTCGATGGTCAGTTTCTTTGGCGAGATCCACAACCCGTGGGATGGGAAGCGAATGGCTGGAGGCTCCTCGGGAGGCTCTGCCGCGAGTGTTGCCGCCGGGCTGGGTTTCGCGGCGGTCGGCACCGACACCGCCGGTTCCATCCGTCAGCCCGCTGCCTACTGTGGAGTGGTCGGACTCAAGCCGACCTACGGCCGGGTGAGCGCGCGGGGCGTGGTGCCCCTGGCACAATCGTACGATCACGTGGGCCCGATCACAGGCTCGGTATACGATGCGGCACTGATGCTGCAAGTAATCGCAGGCTACGATGCGGGAGATCCGGCCAGCGTGGACGCGCCCATTCCGGATTTCCTGGCCGCTATCGCCCAGCTTCCGCCCCGCCTGCGCATCGGCGTACCGCGAGCTTATTTCTTCGACGATCTGCACCCTGAAGTAGCTGCGGCCGTGGAGAAAGCCATCGAGATTTTTCGCGGATTTCACGCCGAGATTTGCGACGATGTGAAGCTCGAAGTCTCAGCCGATCGCACACTGGCTAGCGCCGAAACCTATGCGTTCCACGAGTCGTTCGTGACGCACACACCGGAGCTGTACCAACCGGCAACGCTCGCCCGCATTAAGTCAGGCGAGAGCATCTCCGCCGGCCGCTGCACTGCGCGCCCGCCGCGACCTTCAGGCCAGCCGTCACGCCATTCGAAAAGTATTCGACGAAGTGGACGCAATTCTGACTCCGACCACTCCGGTTCCTCCGCCAGCCATCGCCGAACTGCGCGCGGACCCCGGCAAACTGCGTCTGAGGGAACTGATCACACTGCGCAATACGCGACCGTTTAATGTCTGGGGAATTCCCACAGTTTCCGTTCCCTGCGGATTCACAGAAGATGGCCTGCCGATCGGTTTGCAGTTAGCCGCCGCTCCCTGGCGGGAGGGCCTGGTACTGCAGGTGGCGCATGCCTATGAGCAGGCGACCGAGTGGCACACGCGAACGCCTGCATGCCTCAATTTCAAAGGAAGCTTTGGGAGCGGGCATGGGCGCGGGAGGCCTTAATCAGAGTCTCCCTAGTTTGAACACAGGGGTTATATCGAACTAGCGGCAATTCGGTGCGCAGGCAACCACGATCTTACCGCGGACTCAGACTTTATTTTCGGGCTTGACTTCGGGCTTGGTTTCAGCCTTGGTATCGTTATCCTTCATACCTTCTTTCAGTGCGCGAATGCCCTCGCCCAGCCCCTTGCCTAATTCGGGCAATTTCTTGGGGCCAAATACCAGCAACGCGATGAAGAAGATCACCAGCAGATGCATGGGCTGAAATAAACCTTCAAACATAGAACCTCCGGACCATGCCGACCGGGAACAAGGGACAGCACATCCACCTTGTAGTGTACTCCAACGGTCCCGCGGCAGTCTCGCCGATTCCAGGTGAGACTCTGCTCACAGGTTCTCGAGCACCAGCTTAAGGTAGTTCCAGAAGCTTTCCACAGACGATATCTGCACTCGCTCGTTCGGACTGTGAGGATCTACGATCGTCGGACCGAAAGACACCATCTGCATGCCGGGATATTTCTCGCCAATGACGCCACACTCCAGGCCAGCGTGCATGGCGATCAGCTTTGCCGGCTCGCCGAAGAGTTTCTTGTGTACCTCCTGAAGCTTGCGCACGATTTCGCTGTTGGGCTCCGGTTTCCAGCCGGGATATTTGCCTGCGTGCTCCACTTCGAACCCCGCCAGCGCGCATACCGTCGCAACCATGCGGGCGGCAGCCATCATGCTGCTCTCGATCGCACTCCGCTGACTGGTAACAATCTCCACCACGTCGCCCTTGGTGGTGACAGTCGCCAGGTTCGTGGACGTCTGGACCAAACCGGCAACATCGGGACTCATCGCCAGAACGCCATGATGCAAGCTCGCGAGCAGCGCCACCGTTTGTTTCGCGTCTGTTCGCATCCAGCACCTTTCCCGGACGTTCGGCTTTCTCGACCGTGATCTGCAGTCCGGAATCGAATCCCCCCAAGTCGGTCCTGTATCCAGCTTCGGCTGTGGCGACAAGCGATTTCAGTTCACTCTCGCGAGAGGGGTCCGCCAGCACCAGGGCCGCAGCTTCGCGCGGAATCGCATTCTGCGCGCTTCCACCGTTGATCTCGGCGATTTCGATCGGAAGACGATCAAGCAGGACCTGAAGGACCCCGCCCATAATCCGTAGCGCATTGCCGCGGCCTTGATGGATATCGACACCGGAGTGGCCACCTTTCAGACCAGACACCTTAATGCGCCAGGCCGATCCTGCGCCCGCAGGACGAAGCCCGACTTTACGTCGAGCCGTCGTCTTGATGCCGCCTGAACAACCGATACAGAGCGTCCCCATCTCTTCGTTGTCAAGGTTGAGGAAATACTTGGACTTCAGCACGCCACCGGGAAACTCCGAAGCGCCCGTAAGCCCGGTCTCCTCGTCAATGGTGAAGGCGAACTCCAGTGGACCGTGGGCAATGTCGTTGCTCTCCATCACGGCCAGTGCCGCGGCCACGCCGACTCCGTTGTCGGCGCCCAGGGTCGTGCCATCCGCCTTCAGCCAGTCGCCATCTCTTACCACCTTGATCGGATCGGTATCGAAGTCATGAGCGGTTCCCTCGTTCTTCTCACACACCATGTCGAGGTGGCCCTGTAAGAGGGCCATCGGCGCTCCCTCGCGTCCCGGCCGCGCAGGTTTCCGAACCACGAGATTGCCGGCATCGTCCTGCACGCATTCCAGACCCAGCTTTGCGGCCAGCGTGCGGATGTAGTCCCGCGCCGCGGCCTCCTTTGTCGAGGCGCGAGGAATGGCCGCCAGTCTGTCAAAGTGCTTCCATATCGGTTCAGGTTGCAGGTTTGCGAGTGCAGGTATCATGACACGCTCCATAGGATTAAAGGCTACCAGCTATCGTACAGCGCGAACGCGCTGGCGCGCCTTGTGCTACAAGTGTAATCCGAATAATGTTCGTATCGCTCTCGAGCCACGGAAGGGCCGTTCCGTTAACCCGACATCTTGGGAGGCCAATGCTGCTGTCGTTCAATTTTCGGAGATTTCAGGCGCAGCGAGTGCGCGCACTTCGTGCCATGAAGGGCCCCAGCGCCAATTAAGAAGCAATCCAATGCCGCGGCCGGATCAAATCACCGGTACGTCAGCGCGTCTGGTGCGGTTCGGCAGCGCAGCGGGTGTATGGGCGGGACTCGACCGTACGGCGTGCATCAGCGCCCAGGAATAGTCAAATTCCTGTCCACACTGCAAGCAGACCTGGTACGTCCGTTTCTTGATCGTGAATACACCACTCCGTTGGCGGTGATGGCAACCGAAGGAAAACTGGAAAATCCGAAGCAGTGGTTTCATAAATCCTCGGTTCGCTGCCGGCGCACGCAACTTCCATGGGCATCCAGCCAATCCAGCAGAGAGCGCACGCTGGCCCGAGCCAGGGCAATCGAGCAATCGGCAGCGCCGTAGTAAATATTGATCGTGTCGCCATCGGGGCTCATCGTGTATCCGCACGGGAACACGACATCGTCGACGTCGCCGCGGCGTTCGTACTCAGTCTCCGGTCCAAAGATCCACGAATCCCCTCGCAGCAGGCATTTTTCCGGATTCTCAAGATCGAAGAGGGCCAACCCCAGCCGGTAGAGACAGCCCGAAGGCGTCTGCCGCACTCCGTGGTAGAGGACGAGCCATCCCCTGGAAGTTTCGATGGGCGGCGGCGACAGGCCGATTTTGTTTGCGTCCCACCAGGCGCCGCGGCGGGCTTCCAGCATGAGCCGGTGCCTGCCCCAATAGCGCAGGTCGGGAGAGTAGGAAATCCACATGTGCGCTCCGAGCGTCGTCATCGGGCCGATGAATAAGCGCCCAGTATCCGCCGATTCTCCGAGGCAGAAGCGCAGAATCTTTGTCGTCCGGTGGCATGATGACGCCGTAGCGCTCGAAGCTGCGAAAATCTTTGGTCAGAGCCAGCGACACTCCGGGGCCGCCGCGCGAATAGGAGGTGTAAGTGACTACGTATTGCTCCAGTTCGGGCACGAAAGTGATGCGCGGATCCTCAATACCCCAGATCTCCTCCGGATACTCCTGCGGTTTGGGCATCAAGGTCGGTTCACGATCAATCTGCCAGCCATCGACCCCATTTTGAGAGCGAGCGGCGCACAGATGCGACAAGCCGCGCCGGTCTTCGACGCGGCACAGGAGCAGAGTAGTACCATCCGCCAACAAGGTTGCGCCGGCGTTGAATACGCTGTTGATGGAGTACGGCCAATCTTTGCCCGTCAGGATGGGGTTGCCGGGGTGACGCAGAAGCAGCGGCGGGTAGTGCGTGCCTTCGACGTGCAGAACTGTTGTGGAGGGAGAAGTCATGACGGGTTTTCCGGCCTTTCGAGATTCTGCAGCGAGCGCATTTCCAGGAGTGCCATCAAAAACGATAGCGTCGATTCCGCTCCCTGGTTTTCATTGGCGCGGTCGGGATGCAAGCCGTCCCGGCAGCCGCCGGTGACGGAATCGTAAAGAGGAAGCTGCAGATCGTTGTCTCCCAGGAACCAGTTGAACGCCGACCAGGCTTCCGTGCGCCAGCGGCTGTCACCGGTTATGCGGTACGCCTCCAGACACGCAGACACCGCACCGGCGGCCTCAATCGGCTGTTGATCGAAGCGCGCTCTCGCACCACCCTGGTGATAAAAGCCTTGCGACCCGATCGGCACAAAGTGGCCGTTGGTTTCCGAACGCTGTGTGGTTGACAGCCAATCCAGTGCTTCGAGAGCGGCGGAGACCATACGATCGTCCGAGCAAGCTGAGCCCACGAGCAGCATGGCTTGGGGTAATCTCGCGTTGCCGTAGGCCAGAACGTTTTCAAACCACTTCCAATCCGGGCTGCGAATCGCCTCGTACATTTCAAGCAATCGCCGGCTGAGCACGGATCTTATTTTCTGTGCGTCGCGATCTCCAGGATACGAATTGAGGTATTCCTGAATTCCGAGCAGGGTATAAGCCCAGGCGCGAGGACTGGTGAATTCCAAAACCGCGGGCAAGGAAAACTCGAACAGACGCCCGGCAGCGCACCGCAATCCCTGATCTTCGGACCGGCCTAGAACCGTTCCCAGGCTCCACAACGCGCGCCCATGACAGTCCTCAGAGCCAACCGGTTCGTTCCACTGGCGATCGTAGCCGAGAAAGTTTCTGAATCTACATTGTGCCGGATCGAATGCATGCTCCAGAAACGACAAATACCGGGAAGGGAAATCCGGAGGAACGGAATGCTTCTCCAGCTGATCTTTACAAAGTTGCGCCAGCAGCACTGTGAAAATAAGTGCGCGAGCGTTGTCGTCGGTGGTATGGCCCTCGGCTCGATTGGGGATGGTAAAGATCGCGTGCTGCAGCATTCCCGTGTCATCGGTCAGCGCGTTCACATGAGTGAGTTTTAATGCGGGCAGCAGGTTCAACAATTTCGGCGTGATGCGAGCCGAGAACTGGACCCGTGGATTCTCCATGCGGTCGCTGCGAACCCGGGCAAAACTCCCCATGTAACCCTGCGCGACTCTTTTCCAGACCATATCCCGCGCGAACAGATAGGCGCGCTTGCGCATGGCATGGCGTATCGCGGGAGTATCCAGGAGTTCGATTGTCTTATTGGCGATGGCTCCGGGATTTTGGAAGGGAACCAGCGCGCCCCGGCGGTCGTCCAGCAACTCAATCGCGTGCCAATAGGGAGTCGAGATGATCGCCTTGCCCGCCCCGAGTGCATAGGCCAGCGTTCCGGAAACCACCTGCTCCTCATAGCGATAAGGAGTGATGTAGATATCGGCGGCGCCAATGAACTCGGCCATTTCCTCGGGGCTGACGAAGCGATCGTGGAAGATTACTTGCGATTCCACGCCCACTTCTTTCGCTAGAGCTTGCAAGCTGGCTCGATAAATGTCGCCTTCACGACGGAGGATGTGAGGGTGAGTTGCGCCGGCGACAATGTAGACAACATTCTTGTGTTTGGACAAAATCTGCGGCATCGCGAGAATGACGTTTTCGATTCCCTTGTTCGGCGAGAGCAGGCCGAAGGTGAGCAGCACCGCTTTTCCTTCCACGCCAAAGCGGTCCTTATAGAAATTGGGATCGAGAAAGGGCAGGTCGGGAACGCCGTGCGGCACCATGTCGATCTTGCTGCCGGGCACCTTGAAGATTTCCTGCAGGAACTGGGACGAGAGCTGGCTCATGACGATGAGGCGGTCGGATAGCTCTGCGATCTCTTCCATGGCCATCAGTTGGTTAGGGTTGGGCTCGCGCAGAACCGTGTGCAGCGTGGTCACCACGGGCATCTTCAGACCGCGCAGCAGATGCAGAATATGGCTTCCGGCCGGACCACCGAAGATTCCGTACTCATGCTGCAGGCACACCATGTCGATGTTGTTGAAGTTCAGGAATTCAGCGGCTTCCTGATACGAAGTCACGTCGTCCTGAGCGAGCGACCATCGCACCCGCGCGGGATAGTCATATCCTTGTTCTGTATCGTTCACGGGCAGCGCCAACAATCGAGCGGTTCCGTACTCCGCGGATATGGCTGCGCACAGGTCGGTGGTGAAGGTGGCAATTCCACATTGCCGCGGAAGATAATTCCCGATCACCGCGATCCGACTGGGTAGCGACGGTTTCGATTGCCATCGAACAGGAGCCGCTGACACAGCGTCCCGTATCAGGGGGCGCGGGGGCACGACTTCCAGGCCTCCCTTGGGAAACGCCGTGTTTAGGAGCGACATATTTTCCTCATTTGGTGAGAACAGGTGCTGAAGGAGGCTACTTTTCAGATGGGTCCCAAGCCATCACTGGCGTCTGGTTTTGCCTCTTGCCAGTATTCAACGAAAGTGAGCTTGCAGGCTGGTCAATATTGACCAGACATGCCTCGGGTGGCAACTGGAACTCAGCGGAGTCCTCTGAAGCACCTGCAAGCCTGACAGGGGTAACACTCTCAATTCAGAGGCGCAGCGGATGGGTCGGTGAGAGCGATCAGTTTTCCAACCGGATAATCTTCTTGGGTAAGAGGAGTCTCAGGCTCGGGGTTGAGGATCGTCAACACAGCGCCGCTGAGAGTTCCCCGGATGAGCAAGCGGTCACCTTCGATGGCGACAACTCGGTATTTCTCGTCGAAGATTGACGTCCTCTCTTCCATTGCCATCCTTTCTCCATTGCAGTGGTTGGATGCGCAATCTCATATCGGCGATTCTTGCCTGGCGCCGACAATGGCGGGAACCGTGTTCTGCAAGCCACCAGGAACGCTGGGCTAATTTCCAATCTTCGGGCCGCTGAACGCGCTCGACCTCGGGCTCATGCTGCATCTAGCAAGGACGAGTGCCGGACTTCGGCGCCATCCAGGTAGCAGCCTTGCTGGAGATGACGCGAGTGTGCCGAAATGACGGCATAGGGCAAACCCAGAAAACGCTTCGCAACGATTCCGGTGACTTCGAGGCCATTAAAGTGTTGCTGACTTACTTTGCCTAGAATCCTATTCAATGCGTGCTGGATCTTCTTCGCCCCAAGCACGCCAAAGAACATCACCTTCACTTCCGATGCGATAAAAAAGAAATTCCATCCCGCGGCCCGAATCTTGCGATCCAGAGCGAAGCCGTCGAGCGTCTTGACCACGCTCCAGTTGCCCGAGTAGGGGTCACTCTCCAGCCCAAGAAACTGCGGCCATTCCGACATCAGGATCGTCCCGACTTTTACTTCTTGTGGCATGGAATACTCCTCCCGCCGAACTCACCTAATCGTGGCGGGCCATAGGCTTCGGAGGAGACGCAAGCCGCCGGTTGGACGTGACCATTGTTCCTCGCCAGGTCAAGTCTCGTTCATTTTCTGCCGAAGTACTGTGCAGAATGGCTCACTTTCAGAATCCCAACCAGAAGCCGCTTGGCGATCCGGCGGCGCAAACTTATGAGACATACCACTTTCTAGGGTTAGAATTGCAAATGATGAGTTTCCGTGCGCTGGCGAAAGAGAAGGCCCGCAAGTTCAACCCCAACACCTTCCTCGCAACCATTGGCGAGGGCAGGAAGACGCTGACTTTCGCCAAGAAGCAGGGAATCTTCGCGCAGGGGGACAAGGCGGACGCGGTCTTCTACATTCAAAAAGGCAAAGTGAGGCTCAGCGTCGTCTCCAAGACCGGCCGGGAAGCGACCATCGGATTGTTGACGGATGGAAACTTCTTTGGCGAAGGCGCGCTGGCGGGTCAGGCGCTGCGCATGGGATCTGCGGCGGCCATGACGGATTGTGAGATTCTGCAGATCGACAAAAAAGCGATGATGCATGCGCTGCACCGCGAACACGCGTTTTCCGATTTGTTCGTGGCGTATCTGCTGGCACGCAATATCCGGTATGAAGAGGATCTGGTCGACCAGTTGTTTAACTCCAGCGAAAAGCGGCTGGCCCGAGTCCTTCTTCTGCTCGCTCATTTTGGCAAGGAAGATGTGCCCGAGGCTGTAGTTCCCAAGATCAGTCAGGAGACTTTGGCCGAGATGGTCGGGACCACTCGTTCACGGGTGAGCTTTTTCATGAACCGGTTCAGGAAGCTGGGTTTTGTCGATTACTCCGGGGGCCCGGACGGCGGGTTGCAGGTCCACAGCTCGCTGCTGAGTGTGGTTCTGCACGACTAGCTATTCTCCGCAACACAATTTCCCAGGAAACCAGGCAGCAGCGGCTCGTCTTAAATCGAGCGCACGTTCCACAGTAAATTAAACGGCGGGCCGGCCGGGGACGGGCAAACGGCGTCGCAAAAAAAGGCATACTTTGAGCAATCTTGAGCAGTTTTCCAACTCCAAGCGTTTGAAGATAGATGCTTGAAGGTGAACCATGCCCCTACCGGCGAATCCGGCACTTCAGGCCGCAGTCCTTCTTTGCATCGACGATAACAAGGACGTGCTGGAATGCGAGAAGTTGTTTCTCGAGAGCTTCGGGTATACCGTTCTCACCGCTCCCAGCGGCGGCCAGGGATTAGAGCTGGCCTCCATGTTCTCGGTTGACGTTGTGATCGTTGACTACCTCATGCCCAAAATGAACGGGCGCGAGTTTGCCATCAAGATGAGGCGGCTCAGGCCGCAAGCGTCCATCATCCTGCTGGCCGAAGCAGTGGATGTTCCGGAGCAGATGTTGAACATGGTAGACGCCCTCATAGCTAAGGATTGTTTGGCCAGCGAGTTGTTACCGGCGATCGCACAATTACACGGATGCGGATGGATCCCTCCGCCTTCGTATGACGCATAAAGGCGAAGGGGCTCGGTTATGAAAATGTTGCTGTTTGCAGGCCTGCTGTTGGTGGTGCTCGGCATCGCATCTTTGCTCGTGCCCATCCCCCACACCGAGAGGGAGGGCATCAAGGTTGGGGGCGCGAACTTCGACGTTCAGACCAGTCACAGTGAGCGAGTTTCGCCAATGATCAGTATTGTGCTGATCGCGGGCGGGATTGCGCTGAGCATTGCCGGTTCGCGTTCGCGAAACTGAGGCGCCTTCGCCAGTCGCGGCTCAATGTGGTCGCGCGGCGGCAGGGCTCGCGTGGATCGCTTTCGTCGACTCCCAGGGCGTGGGTGGAAAGTTGCGAGTCAGCCCCGGCTCGGTTGCCTTGCTTTGCCGATGGCCGCAGGACAGGCAGATCGCCGCCACTTCCCGGAGGTCCGTTTCTTTCGATATTTCATTCTCGCGCACTGCGGTCGAGCCCGCTATGACCGGGCCCGCACACTCGTCGCAGACATAAGCGGAGAGGTGCAGATACTGCCTTTTCATTTGGACCCTCGAAAGCTCAAGCGCCGGTCTTACACCACACTTCGGCCGCTCACCAGGTTAATGATCAATACCACCACTGCAATAACCAGCAGCAAGTGAATCAGGGCGCCGCCCACGTGGAGACTGAAACCAAGAAGCCACAGAATCAGAAGCACAACAAAAATCGTCCAAAGCATGTTGATCTCCTTTGCTCATCTGTTCATCTGAGGGCCGCCGGAAATAAGCGTTCCCCGAAAACTCATCTACCTTTATCTTGTCGTGGCCGGAGCGAGCGACTTCCCGCACTCCAGGCAAGACGGCTGGGACCGCGATGTAATGAGCCCGCAAAACGGGCACATCCTCTGCGAGGCGAAACCGCGATCCGCTGGCGTAAGTGACGCAAACAGCTTCGAAATGGATGCATGGACGGAGGCAAGCCGTCTGCGAAAACGATCGCGAAACCGGCGAAAGGCGCGTTCCATCGGCGATTCACCTTCGTTCTTTCTCCCCATGCACGAATGGTTCGCGATGAGGCGCGTGGCCGAAGTGCTCTTGAGGAGGGTCTCCCGCCCCGCATCTCTGCCAAGCTGACGATGACACGACCGGGCTCGTTATTCTGTGCAAGATTGCTCACACCTGCACAAAAAGTGTCGGCCCGACATAGCGGAAGCCGGGCAATCTGCTTGAGGAAATGCGAGAGTGAGCAATCTAGACCAGCTATCCGCCGGTGCGTTGAGCGATCATGACGCTTGAGACGAGCACTTCTTCTCTCTCTTTCAGGTTCTCTGAGCTAAGTCAGCCCATCTGAAGTCTTCTCCTCTTAGTTCCTCAGATCCCAAAGGAATCAACTTATGAAAAAGGCAATGTCGCTGTTGTTGATGAGTTTGATCGGCTTGGTTGGAACCCTCGCGTGGGCAGGTTCGACGCGTGAAGACTCGGTCGACCGCATGCAGAAATCCGTGGATGTCCTCCAATCGATCATGTCAACCCCCGACAAAGGTATCCCTGAAGAAGTGTTGAACGGCGCCAAGTGCATCGTCATCGTGCCCAACCTAATCAAAGGCGGCTTCATCTTCGGCGCCAAGCACGGACGTGGAGTGGCCTCCTGCCGCACGCCTGAAGGCTGGAGCGCTCCCGCATTCGTCTCGGTTGGCGGTGGGAGTTGGGGATTGCAGATCGGAGTCGAAGACATTGACCTGGTCATGCTGGTCATGAACGACCGTGGCTTGCAGCATCTGCTTTCCAGCAAGTTCGAACTCACCGGTGAAGGATCGGTGGCGGCGGGCCCGGTAGGCCGTCATACTTCCGCCGGAACTGACATATTGCTGAACACTGAAGTGCTGACGTACTCGCGCTCGAAGGGCGTGTTCGCCGGCTTGACGTTGGAAGGCGCGGTAGTGGAGCAGGACAACGACTCGACTCGCGCCATTTATGGCAAGCACATGATGTTCCGCAACATTCTTTCGGGCCATGCGTCAACTCCAGAAAGCGCAGAAGCGTTTGTGAAGGCTGTGTCCGACGCGGGTCACCAGGCCCACATCGCGGAAGCCAGAGAAGACAGGCAGTAGTTGCATTAGAAAGCTGTCAGCGAGCCGGATTTGTGGCTGACCGGAACCGCGCACCGGTTCCGGTCAGCGCTACCGCACTCCGGACGATACGGAAAAATTCTCGGTAGAGACGTGGCTTGCCACGTCTCCGCCTGGCAGCGGCAGCGCTCACCGTGGAGAAGACGCGGCAAGCCGCGTCTCTACTCAGACGTTTTTCCGGACACAATCTCCAAAAACAAAGGGCATCTTCAAGATAAGGACAAAGCAGGTCGGTCCGGCTTCAAGTCGTTATGCGACATATCTAGAGAGACATCGCCCTAAATGAAAAGAGGCCGATTTTTCGGCTCTCCCTGGTTAGTTTATGGATGCAACACCAAAGGAGAGGAGAAATCTCCAATCAACCCAGCGTGCCCCGCTCCGGGCAAGAAAGAAGGGCGGGACCGAAGTCCCGCCCGCTGGTTCAGTCTTTCTGGTTAAGGTTACTTGCCGGTTCCGGTCAGCGCCACCTGCTGCGGACTGTTCGCCGCGTTGTCGGTAAACGTCACGTCCCCGGTTCGCGTTCCGGTTTGGGTTGGCGTGAAGGTGACCTTGATCTCGCAAGTGGCGCCAGCAGCCACCATGCCACCGTTAACGCAAGGAGTTATCTTCTTAGTCGCTTTGACTGTCGCTAGCGCGAAGTCGCCGCTGGCGGCGATGGTGGTGATGTTCAGCGTGGCGTTTCCGCTGTTCGTGAGGATGACCTTCTTCGCCGCGCTGGTAACGCCTACGACTTTCTTGCCCCACTTCAGCGACGTCGGCGACAGGGTGACGACTGGTCCGCCGCTGCCCGATCCAGCCAGTGCGTTGATCAGGCCGCTCCCGTTCGGACTGCCCCATCCGGTCACCAAATCGTAGCCGGCGACTGCCGGAAAGCCGTTATTGCCGCTGGTGATGTCGTGGAACGCGTTGCCATAGCCCGATCCCACACCGATTGGATAGATGATCGGATTGATGAAGCCGAGCGTCGGATTGCCATTGGCCACCGCTTGTTGATTGACCAGAGCCATGAAGCCGGCCCACATGGGCGCGGCAAAACTGGTCCCGCCCCACCCGGAGCCGCAGCCCCTTTGGTCGGCACAGACGTAAAAGTCAAAGTTGGCCTCTGCCGCGACGTCCGGACCGTTACGCAATGTCGTAGAACCTTGGTTCTTCGAATTGATCACGCCCGAGAGTTGCTGCCAGGAGGGAATCGGAATGCCGTCCGGTGAAATGCCGCCGCCACTGTCCGACCAGGCGGTTTCCGAAGCCCACGGGCCGCCGGCACTCTGCGTTTGTAGGTCCGTTCCACCTACGCCAGTGACATAAGCATCCTCTGCTGGGTAGGCATACGGGGATGTCTTCCAGCTATTCCAGTCGCCCGCCGCCGCGAAAAAGTTCTGGCCCTGCGCGGCGAACTTCTCGAAGTACGGATCGTCCGAGCTAGGATCGGCCGGTGTCCACATCCACGAGGCGCTCATTTGCGCAGTCAAGGGGGTATGCGTGGACATCGAGGCGAAAATGGCGGTATCGCTGGACCCCACGAATACATACAGCGTTGCCAGGCCTGGGGCCATGGAGGTCGCTTGCGTGATATCCAGGGTCTGCTCCGTATCGTCGCAGCTCGGATAGACGCAGTTCACGCTGGTTCCATCCGTGGAAATGCCAACGATGGGGACATTGAGTGTTTGGCCGACGTTCTTGAAGTACGTGTTCACGTCGGCGATGTCGTATCCGGCGAACTGAAACAGCCCGAGATACTGGCCGGCGCCGGTGAGTGCCGTTCCGCCATAGTAGGCCGCTCGCATGTCGCTGCCGCAATAATAGCCTCCAGGACAGGAACCCTTGACGGCCTGAGACTTCGCGCGGACATTTCTATGCAGGGACGCGGGACGCGGGATCGAATAGTTGTCCAAACCCGTGATGTGCCAGAGCTGGAACGGCAAGTTCACCGTGGGCTCGCGGTCCGGAGCATAGAAGGTCCGATTTTCCGTGGGGTGCTGGTAGACGCCCATGGTTACATGGAAGGCTTTCTCGATGGCCGCCACCGAGCCAGTGAACTGCACGTCCATCGCATCGCGGGAGCCGCCCACCACCTTAAACCCACTCGCTTTCGCGAAAGCGATCAGCGCGTCATAATCTTCCTGACTGGGACCAAACCGCGCGGTAAACTCTTGCGGCGTGACGTACTGCTTGTAGGAGGAACTGGAAGGATCGTAGAGTTCTTGCAGGAAATTTTCCAACTCTGGCTGGTGGCGCAGCGCCAGAACAATGTCGAAGTGCAAGGTCTGGGTTGCGGGGAGCCGCCCGGCGGCCTGCGCCTGCCCATTGACCACCGCTTCGCGTACATGACGCGTCAACAGGGGCTGCGCTTCTGCCTGGCAAACGACATTCACGATCGCCACCATCGCGGCGAGCGTGAGCAGGAATACACTTAACCTTCGAATCATGACTTCTCCTTTGGTTGGAATTTCGTTCTCAGATTTTGCTCGAGCATGAATGAACGAGGGAGGTGAAAGCGTGCCTATCGTACGCTTCTCCTGCGCTGGACGCAACCAATTTCACGCATGGATACTGGGCGAAAATCTTTGCAGAAATACGGCAAGAGCGTAGCCATTTCGGGTCCAGCATTCCGTCGATTGGGCTGCCGCTGAGCTAGGTCTGACGCCCCGGCTTTCGGCCAAGAAGTATATCGAGAAAAACTTTCTCCAGGACGAACCAGCGTGTCCCGCTCCGGGCATGAAAAAGGCGGGACCGAAGTCCCGCCCACTGTTCAGTTTTTCCGGTTAAGGTTACTTGCCGGTTCCGGTTAGACTCGAGGTCTGCGGACTACCGACAGCGCTATCGCTCACCTGCAACGTTCCCGTCCTCGTCCCCGTCGCCGTCGGCGTGAACACCACGCTGATGGTGCAACTGGACTTGGCCGCCAGGCTCGTCGTGCAGGTCGTCGCCGATGCACTGAAGTCCCCGGTCGTCGAGATCGAGATGCCGGTAAGCGCTACGCTCTGCTTGTTGGCCAGCGTAAACACCTTCGCCGGACTGCTCGTCCCCACCTTCTCTGCCGGGAACGTCTTGCTGGTGGGGGTTAACGTGGCCTGCACGGTGCCCGTGCCCGACAGTGCCACCGTCTGCGGACTGCTCGGAGAGTTGTCGGTAAGCGTCAAGGTCCCGGTACGCGTCCCCACCTGGGTCGGAGTAAAGGTAACCTCGATCTTGCAACTCTTGCCCGCGGCCAGCGTGCTGCCGCAGGGCTTCGTGCTGGTGGTCTGGCCGAAATCGCCGCTGGTCACGATGCTGCTGATGTTCAGCGTCGAGGTTCCCGTGTTGGTGAGTGTAACCGCCTTCGCAGCGCTGGTCACGCCCACGACGGTTTTGGCAAACGTCAGAGACGTCGGCGATACCGTGACGGTCGGACCGCTGTTGCTGGAGTTCACCGTCAGGCTGAGCGTCGTGCTATTCGACAACGTACCCGACACACCCCCGATGGTTACCGTGACTGTTCCCGTGGCTGCCGTGGCGCTGGCCGTCAAGGTCAGCGTGCTGGTCGTGGTGGCCGGATTGGGATTGAAGCCCGCCGTCACGCCGTTGGGCAAGCCCGAGGCGGAAAGAGTGACGCTGCCACTGAAGCCGTTCTGCGGGGTGATGGTGATCGTGCTCGTCCCGCTGCTGCCCTGCGTGATGGTGACGCTGTTCGGATTGGCTGAAAGCGTGAAATTCGGAGCGCCTCCCGGCCAGTTGTTCACCAGATTGTAGGCGTTCACCGTGCCGATTCCAGTCGCGAAGTCCCAGCCAGTCGTAGTGCCGTAGGCCGGCTGGTAGGCACTGTTGGAAGTGGAAAGCACACCGTGCGTGCCCGAGGGCAGGTAGCAGTTGTGAGTGCCGGTGCAGTTCACGTCCATGTCGCCCTGCGTTACGTCATAGAAAATGCACGAACTGCTGGCGGCATTTCCCAGGGTTGAATTGCAAGCACTGTCGCCGCTGGCGCCATACTCACTGGCCGCCAGGCTGTAATAGATCGGGTTCGGATTGCCTTGGGGCCCGCCGGCTTTCTGGTTCACCAGGGCTTGGATGCCGGCCATGATCGGCGAGGAGAACGATGTGCCTCCCGCTCCCGGCCAGTCAACGGGCGGTTCGGAACAGGAAACGCCTCCGGGTCCACTAAAGCAGAAGGGATAATAGTGCAGCCAAACTCCATTGGCGGCGAAAAGCGAGACATCGGGAATATCGCGCACACCGTCGCTGGGATTTCCGAGCAGCGTTTGCCACGATGGCTTTGGCCATCCGGCGCACGTTCCACTCACTACGCCAGATTGAGATGGCGTTCCCGTCGCGCAACCGCTCGGCCCGCCACTGCCCCCCGCGTCGTTCAGGAAATTCGCTTCTCCCTTGCTGCTATTGCAGAACCCGCTCGATCCGTAAGTTTGGCTAAAGCCTTCGAACTCCGCGATAAGCAGGCTGGCGCAGGAATCCTCCCAGGGAATTTCGGGAACATAGGAGAGGGCCGATTCATAGGTTGGCGAGTTGGTGGCACTCCAGTACGTGCTGTTGGTCCCGGCAAAAGTGTCGCCGAAGTCAGTACCGCCTACGGACACGTTATAAGGGCTCGATCCCCAACCAGTGATTCCGATACCGTGTGTGGCGTTTTGTGCGTCTCTGTCGCAGCCTGCCGCCGAATCATCGCCGGAGGAAACGAAAACCGAGACACCTTCCGTGACCGCCTGCTGAAAAGTTGAGTTGAAAGCGGCATTGGAAGATGCGCCGTTTGAAGCTTCGCACTCGCCATAGCTCATGCTCACGATCGCTGGCGGCGTGCTGCTTTCATTCAACAGGTTTTGCAGCGCAATCAAGCCGCCAAAAGTTGCCGTGTCTGTGCACGAAGCCAGTACGATGGCCGCGCTGGGTGCGGCTGCACTGGCATATTCGGCATCCAAAATCGCTTCGGTATCGTCGCCGTTCGCTCCCGGGTTGCCGCAGTTGTTGGATCCTTTCGGCGGAGCGGGATGAATCTGCGTGAAGGAGCCCGCGGTGTACGACGAAAGGCCAAATACTGAACGGAACGAGGTCCAATCCGCGGTACTGTAAACGTTGGTGTCCTCGACCACCACCACCGTTTGTCCTTGTCCGGAAATGCCGGCGCTGAACAGTGGATTCAGGTTATAGATTGTCGCCAGATCGCCCGGAACCACCAGGTAATAGGTTGTTCCATTAATACTAGCGGTGTAGTTTGCCCGTGGCTTGTACATGGTATGAGGCTTAAAGTCGTGTAACGACACCACCCCGACTACCGCCGGCGCCAGAGCGGCCGGAATCTTCGGATCGCTCATGTTGGCGATGTGCTTCACGCCCTTCACATCCAAGTTATGGATCTCGGTGCGGAAGGCCTCTCGCACCTGGCCGGCAGTCCCGGAAAAGTCGATGAGCAGGCCGTTCTCGTAAACCACGTTGACCTTGAAACCATGCGACTGCAACCAACGTTGAATAACGTCGAGGTCCTGTTTCGCCAAGCCGAATCTCTCTCCGAATTCCTTGGCGGTGAGCCAGTGATGAAAGTTCGGCGAGGACAAGTCAGTCAGTCCCTCAATCAAGCTCTGCAGTTCCCGCTCCTGCTCCGGGGACCGCTTCAACTGGAGCAGCATGTGCTCCATCAAAAGGCTATCTGCCACCAACCCGCGATCATTTTGCTTCTTCGCCTCGGGCCGTGTGTTGCCTCCGAGCGTGATCAATTTTGCTTCATCTACATTCTGTGTAATCAGAGCCGGCTGACCGCTTTCAGCCCGCGCAGTGGGAACAACCAGAAAACAGAGAGCAGCGAGTACAGCCAACAGGCAGTATGCGAAAGAGATTTCACGACGCATGGGAATTCCTTTCTGGGGGGAGAAACTTTGAGAATAACAACCTTCTGCATCCAAAAAACGGAACCAATCACGCATGCAATCGCCCTGCGTGTTGGGAAGGAGTATACACCAAGAAAGTACTTACCCAAGGCGAAACTCAGGTAGACGGTAAAAAGTTTGCTCCCGCGCCCTACTGTCGATGATAGTAATGCGCAAATGCCGTATTCCATGTGTGCTTATGCGCACTTTCTTGCACAGCGCGGCAGGTTCAAGTGCTGCACTCTCGGAATTCAAGTCTCATCAGGCTCTATCCGTAGACGTTGAGGCTGCCTTGTCCATATACCGTCTCTAACACGGAATTCGCGCTGTCGGAGGGGCTGGCAGAAGAACTAGTCGAGTTCACCGTGCTGAGCAGTTCCTGGACCAACTGCACGGATTGAGATGCGACGCTGGTCTCGATTGTCTGCGACGGCGAGGAAGAGTTTTTCAAATCGCTCTGAACCGTCGCAAAAGCAGACTGGGCGGTGGATAGGTCGCCCGAACTCAACGCGCCTCCGAGCGCTGCCAGATCGGTAGAGAGTTGAGAACCGCTCGACTGGCTGTTTCCACGGACGGTCAACGAGAGTTGGCTTATCCTCTGGACGGTCTGGAATGCCGATTGGGCGCCATTCAGGTCACCTGACCCAAGACTGTTTTGTAGCGTTTGCAATGCCTGCTGTAATTCGCCGGAATTACTTGACGCGAGAACATCTTGACTGAGGCCAGCGGCTGAAATCGAACCAATTGTCATTGCTCCACCTGCCCGGGAGCCGTAGCCTACTCCCGCTTGTCTATCCTATCGGCACCCTCGCTCAAAAGCTTTAGGACATATGCTTGCCCGCAATAAGAGAGGTCCGTCCACGGGAAACAAACGACTTATAAGCTCCTCTGCGCAGGGTACGATCCTTCGTGTAGACAACGGATGCCGAGTTCTGGGGGGATTGAGTTTGGCGGAGGCGGCGGCCTTTGTTATGTGTGCCGAGCATGGTCAGGCGCGTGGGCAGCATCCTGAACTGCTCTGCCAGTGCGGGTTTTGCCTTAGTCCTTGGCCAGCAATCGGCGGTCGCGATGCGGTTCAGTGCGCGGCTGGCCGGTACTAAGCTCGCACTTCTCCCCCGGGGCGGCACCGCAAGTCGGACACCGGATAGCGAGTATCTGTTTTGGGCTGAGTTCCCTCTTCATGGCGGAGATAATGCCACGGAACCCATGCACAGAAATGGCCAATATTGAACAGTTGTCGCAATAAAATGTTGCCGCGCTATCAGGAGTTCGTGGACGGTCCGGCTCGGTGAGCGCCTCCACAAACTGCGCGGCATCGCGACCCTCAAGCGCCGAACCTCTCGGCGGCGCGAGCTTTCGCTTTGGCGGCTTCTTCTTCCCGATTCTTCGGTGGCGCGCTGGTGTCGAGCGAACGGAGAAGGCGCGCCGAGATGGCGGCGATTTCATCGACCGCCGCCAGAAACGCGGATTCGTTGACCTTCGACGGTTTGTGAAAGCCGGTAATTTTCCGGACGAACTGGAGTGAAGCGGCTCGAACCTCTTCGTCGGTGACCGGCGGATCGAAATTGAAGAGGGCTTTGATATTCCGGCACATGCAGCGCGACCTCCCAGTATGACCTGCGCAAACTCCTCGGTATTTTCTCATGCGGCATCGAGGGTGTGCCCGTCCAAGCTTTGCCTGGGCGCTCTCCCGTTTCCAGTCGGCGCGAATTGATGTACCATGGTACATTAGTACCATGATCAATGAATCGCAACTCCTTATCGAACGTGTCCAGACCGGCGTCCGCATGGAAAAACGCCTCCTCAAAGTCCTCAAGGCGCTCGCCGAATATCACGACATGTCCCTGGGAGACCTGCTCGAAGGCGTCGTGCTCCACGCCTTCGACGGCAAGACTCCGTTCAGCGCCGAAAATCTCAAGCGCATTCACGACCTGAAAAAGTTCTACGGTCTCGATCTCGATTCCAGCGCCAGCCACCGCCTCACCGAAATCAAGCGGCGCTCGGAGAACAAGACTGCCGTGGAGAAAAAAAACGCGGAGAAGAAAAAATGACACAGAGAACGGCAAACGATCGTTTGCCTGCGCCGTGGCGCATCTTGCACGGGTGCTGGGTCTGGGCCTGTGATTTGCTTCATATTCTGACATCCGAGACCTGACACCTCATACCCGGCATGTTCGTCCGTCCTTGAAGCCGGGCCACTTCGGCGTTAGTATTCCGTTTTGCCTTTATCGCGATCCGTCGAGGGCTCATGCCGCAAAATTACGTTCCCATTTTTCTCTTCCTCGCCGTTGTTGGCATCCTTATTCCCCTCACGCTGTGGATCTGCGTAATCATCCGCACGCAAAGTCCCAACCGCGTGAAGCTGATGCCCTACGAATGCGGCATCGATCCCTACGACAGCGCGCGCGGACGCTACACTGTCCGCTTTTACATCATCGCCATATTGTTCGTGATCTTCGACGTGGAAACGATTTTCCTGTTCCCGTGGGCGGTGAAGTTCAAGGCCCTCGGCATGTTCGGGCTGATCGAGATGCTGGTCTTTCTCGGCATTCTGATCGTCGGTTATGTATGGATCTGGAAGAAGGGCGCGCTCGAATGGGTTTAACTTCGTCCGGTCAAAATTCGGCAGGTCCAAATTCGGCTGCTTCCGATGAAACCTTCAGCGCGAGCCGCTGGACCAGGGGAAATCTGTGGTTTCCGACGCGCATCGTGGTCAACCCGCTGCGCGTGAGCCGCGTGAAGAGGCGTCTGTTCGGCAGCAGCGAGGAGAGCATTTCGATTTCCCAGGTGGCTTCGGTGAAGATTTCGACGGGAATCCTCTGGTCGGACATCCTGATTGAGTCGACCGGAGGCACCGATCCGATCACCAGTCACGGCCATCGCAAAGCCGACGCGTTGCGCATCCGCGACCTGGTCGAAAGTTTTCAAGTGGCACGACACTAGCATTCAGCGCCGTTAGAGACGCGCCAAGCCGCGTCTCTACGGGAGATCAAAGCGCACCGGTCAAAGCGCTCACGGTCATTGTGACGGCGGTCATTGACGGTGGCGCAACCAGATGTTAGAAGTGAAAGTTTCTTAATACTTGTGCGGCTTTTGTAACGACAGACCCTGACGATGGCCGAGGAAGTCAAAACGCCTGCTCCACCACCGCCGCCCCAACCCCAGCCGGCCATAACCGGGCCGTCTGGGGGCCCGGAAGGCGAGAAGAAGCCGACGGCGGAAAAACCCGCAGCCGCGGTGTCCGCCGAGCCTGCGAAGCCTGCCGCGCCCGCGAAGCCTGCCGCTCCGGCCAAACCCGCTGCTCCGGCCAAGCCCGCCGGTCCCGTGCCGCTGCCGTGGACCTCGCCGATGGTTGAAAAATACAAGAGCCAGTACGGCTCGGGCCTCGACGCGCTGACTTATCTTGGACAGAACTACCTTACCGTTGACCGCTCGCTGATCCCCGACATCCTGCGCCTGCTGCGCGACGAAGAGCAGTTTGACTACTGCGTCGATATCACCGCCGTGCATTATCCGAAGCGCGAAAAGCAATTCGACGTCGTGTGGATCCTCTATTCTTTTCCGCGCAACGAGCGTGTGCGGGTGAAGACGCAAATTGCCGACGGCGCTTCGATCCCGTCCAGCGTCCCCATTTGGCCGACCGCCAATTGGCTGGAGCGCGAAGTCTACGACATGTTTGGCATCCAGTTCGACGGACATCCCGACCTGAAGCGCATCCTGCTGCCTGACGGCTGGAAAGGCTATCCGCTGCGCAAAGATTACGGCATTCTGCAGCAAGACAAAGAATGGGTGCAGATCAATCTGGGAATCGAGAGCGGACAATGAGCGAGCGCGCGAACGACCAGACGAACGACGCCTCGAACCGCGCGCTTTCCAGTGCTGATCGGTCCTATCTCGATCTCGACACTCCCGACAAGACCTATCTCGATTCGAACGAACTCGTCATCAACATGGGACCGCAGCATCCGGCCACGCATGGCGTGCTGCGCGTCATCCTGAAGCTCGACGGCGAAAAGGTTCTTGGCACCGAGTGCGTCATCGGATACCTGCACCGCGGCGTGGAAAAAATCGCCGAGAACCGCACCTACACGATGTTCAATCCCTATGTCGACCGCATGGACTATGTCGCCGCCGTGTCGAATGGGCTCGGCTACTGCGAGGCGGTCGAGAAGTTGCTGAATGTGGAGGCGCCGCCGCGCGCCAGATACATTCGCGTGATCCTGACCGAACTGCAACGCATCGCCAGCCACCAGCTTTGGCTGGGCACGCACGCGCTCGATATCGGAGCCATGACGCCGCTGTTCTACACGTTCCGCGACCGGGAAGAGATCCTGAAGATTTTCGAAAAGTACTGCGGCGCGCGCCTCACTACGCATGCCTTTCGCATCGGCGGCTGCCAGTATGAAACGTATGCCGGCTTCGAAAAAGACGTGAAGAATTTCCTGACCTTCTTTGCGCCGAAGATCGACGAATACGAAACGCTGCTCACCACCAACCGCATCTGGCTCGAGCGCACGAGAAATGTCGGCGTGATTTCCGCCGCGGACGCCATTGCGCTCGGGGTAACCGGGCCGGTGCTGCGCGCCAGCGGCGTGCAGTGGGATCTGCGCAAAGCCCAGCCCTACGCGGCCTACTCTGAATTCGATTTCGAGATTCCGATCGGCACCAACGGCGACACCTACGACCGGTACCTGGTCCGCATGGAAGAAATGCGCCAGTCGATGCGCATCATCGAGCAAGCCGTCAACCGGATTCCCGAAGGCCCGATCATGGGCAAAGTGCCCAAGGTGATCAAGCCGCCGGTGGGCGAAATCTATCATTCGATCGAAGCGCCGAAAGGCGAGCTCGGATACTTCATCGTCAGCGACGGCTCGACGCAGCCCTACCGCGTGCGCGTGCGTCCGCCATCGTTCGTCAATTTGCAGGCGCTCGACATCATGGTGTGCGGCTTGCTTGTTGCCGACGTGATCGCCGTCATCGGCACGATTGACATCGTGCTCGGCGAGGTGGACCGCTGATGCCGAATTTCATCATGTCGTATCTCGATCCCAACGTGAAGCTGACGCCTGGCTCTGCGGGGAGCCAGTTCTGGGCGCTGATTTACGTGCTGATTATTTTTGTGGGAGTGTCGCTGGCCGTGATGTGGCTCTTAAACTGGGTCGAGCGCAAGGCGCTGGCGCACTTCCAGGTTCGCCTCGGCCCCATGCGCGTGGGCCCGCACGGATTGCTGCAGCCCTTCGCCGACGCGCTCAAGCTGATGCTCAAAGAGGACATCATCCCTTCCGAAGCCGACCAGTTCGTGTTCTGGGTCGCCCCGCTGATCGGGCTGCTCGCCTCATTTACGGTTTATACCGTGATTCCGTTCGGGCCTTCGCAGGCGGTGAGCGACATGAACATCGGCATCCTGTTTATGCTCGGGGTGTCGTCGCTCGGCGTGCTCGGTATCGTGGTTGCCGGGTGGGCCTCGAACTCACACTATCCGCTGATCGGCGCGCTGCGGTCGAGTGCGCAGATGGTGTCCTATGAAGTGGCCATGGGGCTGGCCGTCGTCTCGGCGGTCCTGATGACCAGCCTGAACGCGACAGGAACCGGCACGCTGAGCATGATCGGGATTGTCCAGGCACAGCAGCAGCAGGGCGTCTGGTTCATCTTTAAATTTTTCCCGCTCGGCCTGATCGCGTTCGTGATTTTCGCCATCGCCATGGTCGCCGAGACCAACCGCGCGCCCTTTGACTTGGCCGAAGCGGAATCCGAACTGACTGCCGGATATCACACCGAGTACAGCGGGCTGCGATGGTCGCTGTTCATGCTTGCAGAGTATGCGGCCATGATGGCCGTCTCTTCGATCGCGGTCACGCTTTGGCTCGGCGGATGGATGCGTCCGTTCCCGAACTTGCTGCACGCGCCCGCATGGGAATTTGTCTTCTCGCTCTTTCCCGGCCTGACGTTTCTTGGCGTGGCGGCGATTACCTTTGTCGGCGTGGCGCGGATGCCGTCGCAATCGTTCTTCAAGATTCAGCGCATCGGGCTTGCGGTTTTCGCGGCGCTGCTCGGCTTCATCGCGCTGCTGCTGCTGGTGATTGCAGTTGCAGGCCGGTCGGCGGACATGAGTGTGGCGGCCCGGTTCCGCGAAGGTATCGATTACGTATATTGGTTTCTGCTCAAAGTTGCCGTCTTTATCTATCTGTTTATCTGGTATCGCGCGACGTGGCCGCGTTACCGCTTCGACCAGTTGATGAAGATTGGATGGAAAGTAATGCTGCCGATCTCGCTCGGCGTGCTGATCGTGACTGCCATTGTGGGGGTGATTGTTTCATGAACCCCGCAATGAACTCGGCTCTGAATTCAGGCATGGCCCCAGTCGCGACGCCGTGGTTCTTTTATGTGCTGGCGGTGGTGGCCGTAGCCAGCGGTGTGGCCGTCATCACGCGGCGGAACGCCGTACACGCAGCGCTGGCGCTGATCGTGGCCCTGCTCGCGGTGGCGGGCCTCTATTTAATGTTATATGCCCCGTTCGTCGCTGGCGTGCAGATCATCGTCTACGCCGGCGGAATCATGGTGCTGTTCCTGTTCGTGATCATGCTGGTGAACATTGAACGCTCGACCAAAGAGCGGCGGTTCAATCGCATGTGGCCCGTAGGATTGGCGGCGGCCTGCGCGTTGCTGGCGTTGTTCGTATCGGCGATCGTGAAGGGCAAGGCGCTGTTTTCGGATCGCGGAATGCCGCTGCCCGAGTCGTCGAACACGCAGCAGATCGCCACCATGCTCTACGGCGAAGCCGGCAGGATGGGTCAATATACGTTCGCCTTCGAGATCGCCTCGCTGCTGTTGCTGGTGGCGATACTCGGGGCGGTAATTATGACGAAGAAGAAAATCTAGAACCAGCTACTGGCTTCTAGCTACTAGCTAGTAGCCAGCAGCTAGAAGCTGACTATGGCTGAAATCACTACGCTTCACTATCTTGTCGTGGCGGCGGCACTGTTCGTGCTGGGTGTGATCGGTGTGCTTACACGCCGCAACGTGGTGATTGTGCTGATGTCGATCGAGTTGATCCTGAATGCGGTGAACCTGAACCTGGTGGCGTTCTCGCGCATGTGGGGGAACTTGCATGGGCAGTTGTTCGCCATCTTTATCGTAGTAGACGCCGCCGCCGAAGCTGCCGCAGGCCTCGGCATTTTGATCGCCTTCTTCCGCAATAAGGAGACGGTCAATGTGGACGAGATCGATTTGTTGAAATGGTAGAAGGAGCCGCTGTTCGCTGTTCGCTCGTGGCTTGGGTGAAAAGCTAAGAGCGAACGGCGGACCGCGAACGACGAATAGCGAACGACTAACGACCGACGACTAACGACATGTTCTTTCTCGACCACATCTGGCTGATTCCGCTCTTCCCGGCCTTCGGGGCCGCGATGATGTTCTTTTTCGGCCGGCGACTGCAGAAGGCCACGGTGAACGCGGTCTGCGTCGGCGTAGTTGTCCTCGCGTTCCTGTTCGCCTGCTTCACGGTTGTCGAGTACACCCACTTCGCGCATGGCACGGGACAACCCTTCCAGAAAATTGTTTATACCTGGCTCGGCAGCGGCGACGGGCATCTGAACTTCGTTAAGCGCGACGGGGCGCTCGCCTCATTCAACGCCGACGCCGGCTTCCTGCTCGATCCGCTCTCTTCTATTTGGCTGCTCTTCGTAACTGGCGTGGGCATGCTGATCCACATTTACTCCGTCGGTTACATGGCGCACGAAGGAGGTTATTACCGCTTCTTCGGATACATGAACCTGTTCATGTTTTCGATGCTTACGCTCATCCTGGCGAATAACTACATGCTTCTGTTCGTGGGATGGGAAGGCGTGGGCTTGTGCTCGTATCTGCTGATCGGTTTTTATTTTCATCGTAAGTCGGCCAGCGATGCAGCCAACAAGGCCTTCATCGTGAACCGCATTGGCGATGCCGGATTCATTCTCGGCGCGCTCACGCTCTCCTGGTATCTGGGCTCGTTTCGCTTCATCGACATCAACACGCTGGCGCACAGTGGAACGTTTGCGGTCGGCGATCCCATTTTGACAGCCGCCGCCCTACTGCTTTTTGTCGGAGCCTGCGGTAAGTCGGCGCAGATTCCTCTTTATATCTGGCTGCCCGATGCGATGGAAGGACCTACGCCGGTTTCGGCCCTGATCCATGCTGCGACCATGGTGACCGCGGGCGTGTACATGGTGGCGCGTTCGAATGCCGTGTTCGTGCTGGCGCCGACCGCGATGAAAACCGTGGCCATCATCGGTGCGCTTACGGCGGTGTTCGCCGCGTCCATCGGACTGGTGCAGAACGACATCAAACGCGTGCTGGCTTACTCCACCGTTTCGCAACTGGGATACATGTTCCTCGCGCTCGGCGTCGGCGCGTTTGCCGCGGGCGTTTTCCATGTGTTCACGCATGCGTTCTTCAAGGCGCTGCTCTTCCTCGGTTCAGGTTCGGTGATTCACGCCATGAGCGGCGAGCAGGACATGCGCAACATGGGCAACTTGCGCGGGCGCATCCCAACTACGTTCAAGACGATGGTGATCGCGACGCTGGCGATTGCGGGCATCTTTCCGTTTGCCGGCTTCTTCTCAAAGGACGAAATATTGTGGCAGGCGTACCGTTCCGCCTACGGTGGCTTTCCGTATCTCTGGCTGATCGGCTTTGGGACGGCGCTGATGACCGCGTTCTACATGGCCCGGCTCATCTTCCTGACTTTCTATGGGCAGCCGCGGATGAGCCATGAAGTCGAGCACCATATTCATGAATCGCCCAAGTCCATGACAGGCCCGCTGGTGGTGTTGGCAATCTGCTCGGTCTGTGCTGGCTGGCTGGGTGTGCCGGCGAGTCTAGGTGGGACCAACCCCTTCGGAAAATTTCTGGAGCCAGTATTCGCGCACGAGGCTTCTGCGGCCGCGGCTGAGCCGCAAGAGTCCGCTGGTGAAGAACATCGCGGCTTGGAGTGGACGCTGATGTTGCTCTCCCTCGGGGCTGCCGTCGTGGGTGGAGGATGGGCGCATCACTACTATGCGAAGGCCGGCAAAGATTACAAGGAGCCCATTGCCGTCGATGCTCCGCCACTCTATACCCTGCTCTATAACAAGTATTTTGTCGATGAGGGCTACGACTACGTTTTCACTGGACGCCGCAAGCTTGGCGACATCCGCCTGGGCGCCATGGGCGCGGGCGAAGCGTCGTCGTGGTTCGATGCCAAGGTAATCGATGGAGCGGTCAACGATGTTGGCTGGGTTACGCGCGCGGTGGCCACGCTTTCGACCTGGTGGGATAAGTGGATCATCGACGGCGTATGCGTGAATGGTCCGGCCATTCTTGCGCGGATGATCTCGTATCCGGCGCGTCTGTTCGAATGGGGACTGGTGCAGTGGTACGCGCTGGTCATGGTCGCCGGCTTGCTTGGATTTGGCGTGTATTACGTGTGGAAGTGAACGGCTTCTAGCTACTAGCTGCTGGCTTCTGGCAAGCAGGGCCAGTTCGAAGCGCAAGCCAGTAGCGCTTGCTAACAGCTAGTAGCCAGAAGCTAGAAGCGATTCATTATGCAGAATCACATACTTTCGATCATTCTCTTCACGCCGCTGGTGGGCGCGCTGGTTCTCTTGTTCGTTCCTAAGGAGAACAAAGGCGCGATTCGCTGGATCGCGAACATCTTTGCGCTCGGCGGATTCCTGATCTCGCTGCCGCTGGTGCCGATGTTCTGGGCGCAACGTTTCGAGCCCGGCTTCAAGTTCCTCGAAGGCACACCCAACAACTGGATTCCCTCGATTGGCGCGGGTTACAACCTGGGCATTGACGGCATCTCGTTTCTGCTGATCATGCTGACCACGCTGCTGGGATGGATCTCGATTCTTTCGTCGTGGACCGCCATTGAGATTCGGGTGAAGGAATATTACGTCTGGTTCCTGGTGTTGCAGACCGGAATGCTCGGCGTCTTCATGGCGCTCGATTTTTTCCTCTTCTTTGTTTTCTGGGAAGCGATGCTGGTGCCGATGTATCTGCTGATCGGCATCTGGGGCGGCCCGCGCAAACTTTATGCCGCCATCAAGTTCTTTCTATATACGCTGCTGGGCTCGGTGCTGATGCTGCTGGGCATTCTGTTCCTCTACTTCCATCACCACACGATTACTGGCGTTTTCACGTTCCATATTCCCGCCCTTTATCAAACGGCGCCGCTGATTCCATTCTCCACGGCCATCTGGCTCTTCGTTGCTTTCTTTATTGGATTTGCCATCAAAGTTCCGATGTTTCCGTTTCACACCTGGTTGCCGGATGCGCACGTGGAAGCGCCCACCGCCGGCTCCGTCATTCTGGCGGGCGTTTTGCTGAAGATGGGGACGTATGGATTCGTGCGCTTCTCGCTGCCCTTCTTTCCCGCGGTCGTGTCGCATCCCAGAGTACAAAGCTGGGTGATCGGGCTCTCGCTGGTGGGCATCATCTATGGGGCGCTGGTTTCGCTCATGCAGAAGGACATGAAAAAACTGGTGGCGTACTCGTCCGTCAGCCACCTGGGCTTCTGCACGCTGGGAATCTTCGTGCTGAACTCGGCGGGCCTGACCGGCTCGGTGCTGCAGCAGATCAATCACGGCATCTCGACCGGCGCGCTGTTCTTGATCGTCGGCATCTTGTACGAGCGGCGGCACACGCGTGAGATCGTGGAGTATGGCGGCATCTCGAACGTCATGCCGCTCTACGCGACCATCACCATGATCATGTTCCTCTCGTCGATGGGATTGCCTCTCCTGAATGGATTTGTCGGCGAGTTTACGATTCTGCAGGGAGCATTCACCGCCAACTGGAAGTGGGCAGCGTGGGCGGCGCCGGGCGTGGTTCTGGCCGCGGCCTACTTGCTCTGGCTCTATCAGCGCGTCTTCTTCGGGACGGTGACGAATCCAAAGAACGAAAAGCTGCACGATCTGACGCCGCGCGAGATTCTCACTTTTGTGCCGCTGATCATCATGGCGCTGTGGATCGGGCTTTATCCGAAACCGTTTTTCCAGATCCTCGAACAACCAGTCAATCAGCTTGTGCAGACGATTCATGATAAGTCCAATGCGAACGCGCCGGTGAATGCGCAGGTTGCGCCCGCGCCAACTCCACGGGCGCTGGCCGTCGCCGGACCGAAAGCGAGTAACTAAGTGCGAGGCCTCTCACTAACTGAATACCGGTTGATGTTGCCGATGGCGGAACTTACTATTTTTGCGCTCGGCATTCTGCTCATCGACCTGATGGTTCCGCGGGGATGGAAGTGGGTCAACGCGGTGGGCGCCTTTGCCGGTGTGGCGTTTGCGGCTGCGTGTGTATGGCAAATTCAGTCGAAGCTGCCGAGGGGCGCGGCCGGGTTCTATAACTCGTTGTTGGTGGATCGATTCGCCATCTATTTTTGGTATCTGTTTCTGGCGGGAGCGGCCATCGCCATCCTTGGGTCGGTGCACTATCTCGATATAGAAGATGAACACCACGGCGAATACTACGCGCTGTTGCTGCTTTCCGTGGTGGGCATGATGTGCATGGCGGCGGGAATCGACATCGTGCTGATCTTCATCGGGCTTGAGCTGATGGCGATTTCCACTTATGTGCTGGTTGGCTTCTTGCGCCGCGACCGGCGCTCGAACGAAGCGGCCTTGAAGTATCTGCTGCTCGGCGCATTTTCGTCGGGCATATTTGCCTATGGCCTCTCGCTGTTGTATGGGCTTTCCGGCAGCACCAACCTGGCGATCATTGTGCGCGCGGTTGCGGTGCAGAGCCCGCACAATCCCGTGGTGGTGATCGCGCTGCTGGCGACCATGACCGGATTGCTGTTCAAGATCGCCGCCGTTCCATTTCATCAGTGGGCGCCGGACGCTTACGAAGGCGCACCCACCAGCATTACCGGCTTCATGTCAGTGGCGGTGAAAGCGGCGGCTTGGGCGATGTTGCTGCGCATTCTGCTATTTGGGTTGTTTCCGCTGCGCTCGGTTTACACGCCTGTGATTGTGGTCGTTGCCATCGCTACGATGACTGGCGCCAACTTCGCCGCGCTTACGCAGACGAACACCAAACGGCTGCTCGCTTACTCGTCGATTGCGCACGTCGGCTACATGCTGCTGGCGTTTGTGGCCATGGGAACCTCGCAGCCCGGCAGCGCCGGTTTTCTCGACGGCTTCAAGGGAATCCTGATCTACTTGCTCGTCTATACCTTCATGAATCTGGGTGCGTTCGCGGTGATCACGTCGTTGCGGCAGCGTAACGTGATTGGCGACGAGCTCGACGATATGGCCGGGCTCTACCAGCGCGCGCCGGTTGAAGCCGTGCTGATGCTGTTATTTCTGCTTTCACTCGCCGGCATTCCGCCGGCCGCCGGGTTCCTGGGCAAGTACTACATCTTTCTGAGCCTGATCGAAAGCGGACATTACGGACTGGCCGCGCTCGGCGTGTTCTACTCGCTGTTCGGACTTTATTACTATCTCAAGATTGTGAATGCCATGTTGATGCGCGCGCCGATGGAGGCTACTGCAAGACTTCCCATCAGCGTCGGAATGCGTTGCGCGCTGGGCGTGACCGCCCTCGCGACCATCGTGATCGGAGTTTATCCGGAGCCCTTTATTCGCGGAGTGAACTGGTCGCTGGGGATTGTGCAATCGCCGCACGTGACGGCGATGTTGAAGTGAGGCTGTATCCGTCGGTTTTCAGCTTTCAGTTTCTGGCTCCGGGAGCCGCAAAGCCTGCAGCAATATCAAACTCAGGAAGAACAGACACCAAGCCTGGTGAGGCATCACGGCTTCGGTCCACCAGCGCGAATGTTGCAACGCCCTAAGATGACTTGTGTGCTGTAGTTGATCTAGAACCGATCCCCCCGGCACAAGAAATGGGAGAATCAGCAACAGGGTTCCTTTTGCCAGCACTTTCAAACGTCCGGAAAAAATCACAAAGCCCCATGCTAGTGGGAAAACCAACAAAGAGGCGTCGTACAGCCTGTGATACACCGGTAACAGGCTAAGTACAGCGAGCGCGCTCAACTCCAGCAATTCGTCTCTCTTGCTGCCCGGCCGAGTTACGAGAAAGAGCCACACGAGGCCCATCGTCAAGGCGATAAGTACCGCTACCATATTGGCGACATTCCTATTTCCAAGGATCGCGTACACCGGGACCTGCAGATTGATAAGGCCGAAGTGAAGCGGATTCAGCTCCGTGAAGTCACCCAAGCTGCCAGGGGCGAACAGCACCTTATTGTTGTATAGATAGCTTTGCATCCAGGGTGCCCCGCCAACCCTCAAACGAATCATGGCAACGGCGGACAGAAACGTTACCAGCGCAATGGCAACCACCGAAAGCCGCCATTTACGGCGAACCACATAGTAAAAAAGGAAGGGCAGGCCAATCTGTGGTTTCAGAGCAATCGTAAGTGCCATGAGGACTCCGGCCAGCGTGTTTTGTTCGAGGCGCGCCGCCCAAATTGCGCCTGCGGTCAGGCCAACTGCGACAATAACAATACTGCCCGTTGCCAGCCCGGTCTGAAAGGGAGCCAGAGCAAGCGCGATAGCTAGGAAAGCATACATTGACTGCGGCGATCGGCGAAGATCGGTCAGTGATAGTAGCGATAGGACCGTCGCTGAATAAGCCAGGAGACTGACTACCAGCCACAAGGCGTCCGCAATGTGCCAGGGAAGAATAGAAATTGGAGCGAGAAGAACAAAACAAGTAAGGGGATAAGCAGTCGGAATTCCTCGCTTGTAAACTAAGGAACCATCGGCCAGATCTGTAGCCAGAAAGTCGGGGCGTTGCGCTCCGGCGGGCCAGAGTCGCACCAAGTTTGCGGGGCTGTATGGGTCCGTTCCTTGAAGCCACGCGCCAGTTTGAATATATGGAGATGTGAAATCGTTAAAGTCCCTATGCTGCGCGAATCTTACCGGGCCGCGCCATAGAAACTCGGCGCCCGCAAGCAAGACTAGAATCGCGAGAACCACTCTCCAGCCGGCCTTACTTTGCATCGTTTTGTCCGTTGATAGCTCCTGAAATGCACGCTCGCCAGGATTGGACTGAGCCTTTTACGCACATTGCATGCCGGCAGCCAGGGACCGGGCAAGAACTGAACATTTTACTGCATCGGGCTTCCAACGATGCTTCGGCGAACTGGCTGCTTGGTTTAGAATTCCTTAGAATGCCCGAAAAGCCCAGCCCCGAGTCCGGCACGTCTTCAGGCAAGAAAGATCCTCTCGTCTTGCTTGCTCGCTATTCTGAGATTGGGTTCATTATTCCGGCGGCGATTTTGCTGGGGTTCTTTTTGGGCAAGTTGGCCGATTACTGGCTGCACACTAAGTGGCTCTATCTGGTGGGGCTGTTGTTTGGCGCGGTGGTTGGATTTTGGCAGATGATCCGCATGGCCGTGGGCGCTTCCGAAGATAAAGATGAATGAGCGAGAGCATCTCGACGGGCCTGAGGAAAACGCGTCGGCGGAGACTTGCGATCAACCCACAATCGATGAACTCTCAATTTATGAGCGCATCATTCCTCGCGTTCTGCGCAACATGCTGGTGGTAAGCGTTCTGCTGCTCGGACCGGCGTTCTGGTTTTACGGTTGGGCGGGATCGATTGGGTTTGCCTTTGGAGCCGCGGTTTCCTACGTCAATTTCCGTTCGCTGAAGCGCGGCGTCGAAGGCCTTGCCGATCGCGTCGTCAACCGAAACAGCCGGGAGAAAGGCGGCTGGATCGTCCTGCGCTTCGTGGTGCGCTACGGGTTGGTGGGAGCCGCTGCCTATGCTATATTCAAGAGTTCTTCGTTGGCTTTTCGCGGTTTTTTGTGGGGCCTGTGCGTGCCGGTGGCGGCCCTGATGGCCGAGGCGGCATGGGAAGGATACGCGGCCTTCCGGCGGGAGTCATGAGCTTTCGATCCGGCGGGCGAGGACTGGGTCGTCCCTCCGGGACTTCCGTCGTTCTCAACTTTTCCCAGCGCTGAAGCGCTGGGCTAAGCTGGTTCGCCCCTCCGGGGCTGATTGAGTAGCGAAGTCTGAAAATCATAAAGTCTGAAATTGCATGGAACAACTGGTTTTTACTGCACTCCTGAATCGTTGGTTGGGCGCGCCGGTGCTGGCGTTGCTGCTGAAGCTGCACATTCATCCGAAGTATCCGGCGACTCCGATCACGAACAGCTTCGCGATGGAGTTGTTGGTGGCAGTGCTGCTGACGATCTTTTTCATCGTGGTGCGCACCCGGCTTTCGGTGGAGCGCCCGGGTGGGTTGCAGCACACGATGGAAGCAATCTACGGATTTGTCGACGACATGGCCGATGAGGTGATCGGGCATCATTCCTCGAAGTACGTGCCCTACCTGGTCACGCTCGGCATGTTCATCTTGAGCTGCAACCTGATCGGTCTGGTGCCCGGACTGGAATCACCGACCGCAGTGCCGGTTGTGCCGCTCGGATGCGCGCTGCTGACCTGGTTCTACTACCATTTTCAGGGTTTGCGGACGAACGGGCCCGTCGGCTACTTGAAACACTTCATCGGACCGCAGGAGGGCATGCCGCCGGCTGCCCGGTTGTTCCTGCCGGTCCTGTTGTTCCCGATTGAGTTGTTCAGTCATGCGGCCCGCGTGCTCTCCCTGACCGTCCGTCTTTATGCCAACATGTTTGCCGGGGAAATGGTCACGCTGGTTTTCTTTTCGCTCATACCGCTGGCTGTCCCGGTCGTGTTCGACGGACTGCACATGTTCGTGTCGCTGATTCAGACTTATATTTTCGTCTTGCTCTCCTGCGTTTATCTGGGGGAGGCCACAGGGCAGGAACACTAGAAGATCAGTACCCAGTAACCAGTACCCAGTGGACAGTGAGTCGGTTTTTTCTGGGTACCGGGTACTGGTTACTGACAACCGCCGTTCAGCGTGAGGGCGCTGGCTTACTCGAGCACGACGTCAACCACCCACTGGGGGCAATTCCTTAAGGAGAAGCAAAATGCGGAAAATCGTGATGTTGTTGTTCGTGATGATGATGTTCTCGGTCCTGGCTGTTCCGGCGTTCGCGCAGACCGGCGCAGGCACGGCTGGATCGACCAACTGGGTGGCAATCACCTCTGGTTTCGCGATCGCCATCGCATCCGGATTGGCGGCGCAGGGCCAGGGGCGTGCCGCGTCGGCGGCGTGCGAGGCGCTCGGACGCAATCCGGCCGCCCGCGCGGGCATTCAGGTGGCGCTGATTCTTGGCCTCGCTTTCATCGAGTCGCTGGTGCTGTTCGCGCTGGTAATTATTTTCGTGAAGGTGGTATAAGCGGGTTTGTGATTTGTTGGTTTGGAAGAAGCCTCTGCGCTTAGGGGCTTTTTCTTTTTGTGCCGTGAGCTTATGAAGACCTACCCAGCGCTGAAGCGCGGGGCTAAGTTGGCTCGGGGCTACGGGGCTGAATTCCTGAGCGTGCGAGGGCGCCCCATAGTCCCCGAGAATAGCGAACTGAGAGCTGAAGGCTGAGAGCTGAGAGTTGGCGCTACACCTTTCGTTCGCCGGTCCAGTCGGCGACGCGACTGTCGGGACCTTTTTGCAGGGCCTCGATCAAAACGCGGCGGAGGCGGTAGCGGCTGTCGAGATCCATGGCGACGAACTCGAAACCGATTTCATTGACGCGGGCGCGGCGGAGCAGAACCTCGCCGCGAATTTTTTTCACGCCCAGAGAGATTTCGACGTGGGCTTCGGAGCCGACGCGGAGATTGTCGTTGCGCGTGCCCATGCCGCCGCCCAGACTCATCTCTCGCATGACGATGTTCGACTTTCCCCAGGAACTGGAAAGCGTGGCGGAGAGAGCGCGCGGCAAGATGATGCGCTCGTAGCGGCGCTGGCGAACCCAGGGACATCCGGGGCCGGAATCGAGCGGAGCGATGGCGAGTTCGCCGGCCTCGAGGCCGCTGTCGGCGAGAGCCTGGGTGCCGTAGAGAGGATTAATCTTGGAGAGCGCCTGAATGGCGGCGATTCTCAATTCGCGGTGCTGGCTGTAGCCGAAAAGTTTCTTGTCTTCGATGACGGTGCGCAGAACGGAGACGGCCTCGACCTCGCGCAAACGGCCGAGGGACTCGATGGCTTTCAGTTGCACGAACGGAGGACGGTTCTGAGCTTCGCCGGCGGTGGCGAGGGCGATGAGGCTGGCACTGGCGCTGCGGTCCTGACTCATGCCGATCTCGTCGATGGCTTCAGGCAGGATGACGGAATCGAGTAGTTCGAGCAGTTCGAGCAAGGTGCGTCCCCGGTCGGGTGCGGCGCCGTAGGCGATCTGGCGAACGATGATGTCCTGATAGAAACGGTTAAAATCACCCATGCGGGAGGGCAGCAACTCGAGTAGCGTGGTGACCGCGAGGCGGCTCAAAAGGCCGACGGTGGAGGCAGCCTGACGGGGTTGGCCGGTGCGCAGCATGTCGCGCAGATCGTCGATGGCGGGTTGTCCGAGTTCGCCGGCAATTTCGACAATGCGATCGCATTCGACACGCCTCTGGGCGCGGAAGAAGCGGTCGGCAAGGTGTTCGACGGAAGTTCTCGGAAGCTGCTGCAGGACGTTGACCAGATCCTCGGGCACCTGATCGGCGTTGATGGCTTCTTCGATCATCTCCGGCAGGCGATTTTCGATGCCGACGCGGGAGCGAAGATCCTGCGCCAGGGCAGGCCGTTGTTGGGCTACTCGTTCGAGCGAGTCGCAGAGTTCGGCTACGGCTTTGTACTTTCTGCGGGCGCAGGCCTCCTGCCCGAAGCGCGCGAGGGCGGCGCTCAGCAGGCTCTGGATCTCGGGATCGCTATCCTTACCCAGTTTCTCGCCGATCATGGCGAGGGCATTGGGCATGACTTCATCCGGCGCGGTGGCATAGAGGTCGGCGAGTTGAGCCAGTCCGGTAGCGGTCTTGCGGCGGGGTTCGGCATCTTTGGCGTCCAGGCCACTGCAGTAGTTGGAGAGAATCTTGGCGGCGATCTCATGGTCGTCGCGTTCAAAAAGGAGTTCGACGAACTGGCGAATATTGCGGGGCGGCACGCAGGCGGCTTCGCTGGAGAGCAGAACGCTTCTTTTTGCCGGCCTCGGGAATCTCAGCCCAGAACATGCGGTCGAGAATGTCGGCGTGGGACTCGACCAGGATGCCGGCCTTGGACATTTTGTCTTCCTGGACGCGCAGGATCTGGCGGAGCGTGTCCATCTGCCGGCTCATGTGCTCCATCATGTCGTGGACAGCGTTGACTTTGACTTCGCCGCGCTGATAGCGGTCGAGGGCGAATTTGATGGCCATGCTTTCGGCGGCCTTCATCAGCAGCGGGGTGTCATTGGTGTCGCTGGGGTTGTTCTGAGTAGCCTGCTTGGCCAGACTTTCGAGCAACTGGGCGAGATTGACCTTGGCGCCTTCGGGAGCCTTGCCGAGTTCGACCTTGAGATTTTCCGGGGAAGCGTTGGGATCCTGCATCGCCTGGCCAAAATGAGTGAGCAGGCGAATGGTCTGGATGACTTCCTCTTCCTGCAAGGCAACGACGCCGCCGGTCCATGAACCGAGAGACGATGAACCGGCGGACGATGATCCGAGGGATGATGGTTCGCCCGGGCCCGTACCGCCGGCAATGGGCACATTGGGGACGCTGCCGAGAGGCGCGCCGCCGGATCCGCCCGAACCACCGTTGCTCGCTCCCTGGGCAGCGAGGATCAACTGCAGAAGTTTCTGCGGGTCATTGAGCCACTGCTTGAATTCAGGGCCGAGGGCCTGAGCGGCGAGTTGGGCGGCGATGGAATATTCGCCGGTCGCGGGATCGGCGGCGACAAACTTGACTTCATTGATGCGGATGGAGGAGTCCTTGTTGTCGCCGAGGGTTTCCTTGATCTGCTTGGCGAAGTCCTGCGCTTTGGTACCGCCCATGGCAAAGGCGCGGACCAGACGGGTAAAGTCGTCGATCGTAACTTTGTTCGAGAACAGAATGCTGGAGAGCCCGGCGGCAGTCAGCAACTGGGCGAAGCTGCGCTCGGCCTGTCCGGCTTCGAGCGGGATGCCATCGAGAAGTAGTTTGTTGTCGGAGACGCCGAGTAGGAAACCAGTGTCACCGGTTTTGGGCACTGCCTGCTGGAGTTCGCTCCAGGCAGTCTGGAACTGGCCCTCGGTGCGCTTGTGGTTGACTCCATACAGCCGGGTGTACTTGATCAAAATATTAAGGCTGTGAAGGAAGGACCGAGCGGACGCGCTGCGGCTGGCGTCGGTTTGAGCGGCGTTAACGATAGCGGCCTCCTCTCAGTACATGGAGCGTTGGCAATAAGCCTAAGCGGGAAAGTGACCTAATGCACGATTACGGAGGTAATTGAACCGAACGAGCGGGGCAGCGCTGGTCGCTACACTGAGGGACAAGCCCTTTGGGGTGCGGGCGCGCTACACTGATGGCGCGAGTGCAGTACCCAGTTGCCAGCAGTGAGCCACGAAGCCTCTGGAATCTGGGCTGCTCTGCGCGGGAGACCCGGCAATCCGCGTCTCTACGGGAAAACTCATTCTGATGAAGATCGGCGTGCTTTTTTTTGGCGTGTTGAAGGACGTGGTCGGACGGTCGGGCGAGACCGTCGATCTGCCGGAAGGAGCGCGGGTGCGGGACGTACTCTTTTATTATGCGCGCGAGGCTCCGCGGTTGGAAGCGATGGTGCCGTCGCTGGCCATTTCGGTGAATCGCGAGTATTCGACAGCGGACCGCCCCCTGCGCGAGGGCGATGAAGTCGGGTTGTTGCCGCCGGTGAGCGGCGGGTCGGCGGAGGGTGGCGAAGGCCGGGACAAAGTCCGGGATGAAGTCCGGGACGAAGTTCGGGACGAAGTCAGGATTGTGCGCGAGCGCATCGATGCGGAGGCTGTGGTCGCGCGGTTGAAGCGTCCCCCGGATGGCGCGGTGGTGATTTTCGATGGCGTGGTGCGCGACAACACGCGAGGGCGGCGCACGCTCTATCTGGACTATGAAGCATACGAAGCGATGGCGCTGCAGCAGATGGAATCTCTGGCGGTGGAGGCGCGGACGCGTTTTGGGGTGCGAGGAGCGTCGATCGTCCACCGGCTGGGGCGGCTGGAGATTGGAGAGACGAGCGTGCTGATCGTGGTGGCTGCGGCGCACCGGGGCGCGGCCTTTGAGGCCTGCCGCTGGATCATCGACACGCTGAAGAAGACGGTGCCGATCTGGAAGAAAGAATACTTTGAAGATGGAGCGGTATGGGCGGACGGGGAGGCGTTTCCCGAAGAAATCCGGCGGCCGGGAGGCACAGCAGGGGGGCGGACAGCATCTTAATGATTGAATCATTGAATGATTGAATCATTGAATCATTGGAATCTTGTGACGAAGCGCATCCTACACGTCTTATTCTTCATCTCGATCCTTTGCGCCACCGTGGGTTTGATCGCCGAGGAACCGGAAACCACGTTCAAGGCCGACGTGAGGCTGGTGAACGTGTTCGTGACGGTCACGGATGCGCGCGGGGCTCCCGTGGCGAACCTCCAGAAAGAAAATTTTCTGCTGAAGGAAGACGGCAAAGAGCAGAAGATCGCGATCTTCAGCCGGGAATCGGCCTTGCCGCTGTCGATTGTGCTGGCAGTGGATACGAGCCTGAGCACAAGAAAAGATCTGCCGCTGGAATTGATCTCGGCGCGCAAGTTTGCGCACACCATTGTGCGGCCGCAGGACGGACTCGCCCTGTACAAGTTCAGCGAAGAAGTGAACGAAGTGGTGCCGTTTACCTCCGACTTGAAAAAGATCGACGCCGGCATCGACCGGGTGCGCAACGGCTCGGCGACGGCGCTCTACGACGCGATTTTTCTGGGATCGCAGGCGCTCAGCCGGCGGCAGGGAAGAAAAGTGATGGTGGTGATCACCGACGGCGGAGACACGGTCAGCCAGATGGACTACAAACAGGCGTTGCGCGCGGCCCAGGAGTCGGAAGCGATTATTTACAGCATCATCATCGTGCCCATCGAAGCCAGCGCCGGACGAGACACGGGCGGCGAGCACGCGCTGATTCAGATTTCATCGGACACAGGCGGGAAGTATTACTACGCCACGTCGCTGTCGCAACTGGATGACGCCTTCCGCCAGATCAGCGACGAACTGCGCACGCAGTATCTGCTGGCGTACTATCCATCCGAGCGCCATTCGAATTCGGAATTCCGTCAACTGCGGGTGGACCTGGCGAACGCGCCGGCGGGTGGTCCTTACCAGTCGCACTATCGCGCCGGCTATTACACGCACAAGGGGACGTTCTAAGCGCTGCAGCAACCGCAGCCTTCGGCAGGGATGTTGGATGTACAATCTGCTGAGAAATTGCTCCCCACGGTAGGAGGTCCGCCGTGAAACTCCCCGCTATTTCTCTTTCATTCGTTTTGCTTGCGGCATCTTTACTTCTGGCGCAGACACGGATCCCGCCCGGAGTGCGGCAGGCCGATCAAGCCGAGGCCCAGACGGAAAAGAACGTGCCCCCTCCGATGGCGCAGCGCGCTCATCTGGACTTGGCCAAGCTCGGCCAGGAAGCCGACGAACTGGCCAGGATTGCCCAAACCATCCCTCCCGATGTCGCAAGCATTCAAGAAGGAAAGTTGCCCAAGGACATGATCGGGAAGCTCAAGCAGATCGAGAAACTCTCCAAGCGTCTGCGCAGCCAAATCAATCCATAAGTGTCCGGAGGGAAGCCTCTCGATCGAACGCCGAGCCATTTCAAAAACAAACGAGCCACCAGTCCGGGACTGGTGGCTCGAAATGCAGTTTGCAGCAGTGTCTAGAAGGTCAGACGCAGACCCCACTCCATTGCCCGGGGCGCGCCCAAACCAAACACGCCGGTTCCCGCGCCGACGCGGAATGTATTCGCACTTGCGCTTCCTTTGGGAGCGCTGTTAATCGAGCCAGTTCCCTCGTTAAGCCACCCGGTCATCACGCCTGGCGGAAGGTTAAAGTTGGCGAAGTTGAACAGGTTGTAGATACCAACACTCGGCTCGATGGTGAACCGCTCATGGATAGTGTAATCCCATTTCGCGTTGAAATCGAAGGCCTTGATCCATGGGAACAGCAGCTGGTTGGACGGAGCCGGAGTGAGGGTCGGAGCAACCGCGCCAATCGTGGCCAATTGCGCCGCCGTGAATAGATTGTTAGCCACCAGCACTTGGCCCGCCGGCGTTGGCTGGCCAGCAACGGTCGTGTTGTAGTTGTTGATGGCTGCGTTCAGTCCGTTGAGACCGTAGCTACGCATGAATGTCCCATTCTTCGTGCCGGGCAGCGGATCGCTCCAGACGCCACTTCCCGTGAAGTCCGTCTGGAAGATCTGTCCCCCTGTGCCCGTGTCCCCAACGATTGCCGGGCTGGAGAGTGGGCTGTAGAAGTGAGCTATGATCCCGAAGTGGAAGCCATAGGGCACTTCAAACGACCCGCCGAATGAGATTTGATGCGTCCGGTCGAGCAGCGACGGCCCCATGTACCGGAGCGGGTGATCGTTGTCCCCAGCTGCCAGGACGAAGTCCTGATCGTTGGAGGACACCGGATTCGACGGCGCGTAATCGCCTTGGGCCGCCAAGGGGTTGACAAAGCGCGCGAGCTGGTAGGAGATCTCGAAGTTTGACGACTTGACTCCCCGTATCGGGTTGGCAACGTTCTGCTTCAATGTCATCTGCAGGGCGTTGAACACCGAACGGCTAATCGGCTCCAGCATCGACATTTGGCCATAATTGGGATTGAGACCGCCAAAAGCGCAGGGATAGCCGAAAGCTGCTTCACAGGACTCTCCAATGTCCCCCGGAGATCCCAGGCCGTTGCCGGCAAAGTTTGAGATGGTGGCACCGGCTCCAGGACCGTTTATTACAGAGCAGTCAGCAATGGTACCCGACAGGTCGCCCGGGTGACCACAGGCAGTTTCGGTGGCTGCGATGGCGGCCTGCGCCCCGCTCAGACTGAAGTAGCGCGCTGCGCCGGTGCGGTTAAGATCGATACCGAGCAGGGCGTGGGTTTCCACGTTCCGCAAGTAGTCCGCGCTGAAAATCAATCCGTGGCGGATTTCATGCTGGATTCCCAAGTTAATTTGCACCGAGCGCGGGCTCTTGTAGTTGGGTGCGAACATATTCGCGCCTTCGTTGAGGCCGTCGGCCAGAAGCGTACCAATGTAACCTGGGTTCGCTGCCGTGAGACTGAACGGGATGTCAGCCTGATACGCGGTCTGGAAGGCTGCGAGAGCGTTAGCTGCCTGACCGATGGTCTCGGCGCAATAGCTCTTACCAGTGGCGGGGTCGAGCCCTTCCACCGAATCTAGCGTTATGGTTCCAGATGGAACAGAAACCGGTTGCGCAGCGTAACCATAGCAAGCGGTGGGAGATTGCAGGAACGCGCCGGTCTTCTCGCGCAGGGGCCGGTCAAAGAGCACGTTGTTAAAGATCACGTTCTCGTAGTATAGCCCGATGCCGCCACGAACGCTGGTCCTGCCATTGCCCTTGGGATCCCAGATAACTCCCAGCTGCGGAGCAAAGTTTTTGTTGGGCTGCTTCACCGGATTTCCGTATCCGGGGAAGGCAGCGTTCAATTCCGGAATAGCGCCCAAATCGCTGTCGGTTCGGCCCGTGTCGCGTTCCCAACGCAAGCCCGCGGCGACGGTCAGATTCTTCCGGATCTTCCAGGCGTCGCCAAAATATAGCGATAACCGGTTGTCTGGACCCAAGCCGCCAGCGGGGAACCCGAACGCAGATTTTGTGGTCGAAAAGCCCTGTCCGTTTCCGATGACAACCTCCGCCATGGTGTCCAACGTTGGGTCGCCTAAGGTGGCGGAATCGCCGTACACTTGCGGATCGATCCTAAAGAAGCTGGCAAAGCCCCCGCCCTGAATGTGGTTCCAGCCAATACCGAAGCGGATGATGTGCTTGCCAAGAATCTTGCTGCCATCGTACTTGAGCTGGTGATCGCTTTGCGGAGTGCTCTGCGGCGCCAGCAAATTCGGACCTACGGTGAAGCTTCCGATGTTGATGCTGACCGGAAAATCGGCGAAGGGCAGACCCGACCCCCGCGTGGCGTCCTGAATCTCATTCTGGAACTTCAGGTAGGAGAAGCGAATGGTGTGGGTGAAGCTGCCAGTACTGAAGTCCAAGCCCACCACGCTATTCCGTGTGTAATCCTTGTTTTGGTAAACCTGGAAACTTGAAGGGAAGTAGGTCGCGTAGACTTTGTTCTGGAAATAGTTGTAGCGATAGAACATACGGGCTGTCTTGGTCAGGGAATAATCCGCACGGCCCGTCAACTCTTCCTCTTTGAAAGGAGCCGGGAAGGTTCCGGAATAAGCTTGGAAAGGTTCCCCTTCCAGGACCGGTGCGGCCAGGTGCTGCAGGGTACGCTCGCCGTCCAGGAAGAAGAACAGCTTATCCTTCATGACCGGGCCACCGAAATTCGCGCCTTCCTGGTTGCGCTGGTACGGCGACGTGATCGACGCTGAAGGTGACGGCAGGCCCGCCGCGCCGACACTGCTGTCGCGGTAGGTCCCAAAAGCTTCGCCATGAAACGTGTTGGTGCCCGACTTCGTGGTCACGTTGACCGCGCCGGACGAAGTCAAATCGTTGGAAAGATCCAGGCTTGATTGGGCGAGCGAGAACTCCTCGATCGAACTGGCCGGAATATCTTCGGTCGTGGTGCCGACCGTCTCGTCGCTAATATCCACGCCATCGACATTGATGCGGGCGGTGCGGCCAAAACGGCTGCCGAACGAGATCGAAGAGTACCCGACTTTGGTCGGGTCAAAATTCGCACCGTCCTGAATCTGGACCCCGGGTTCCAGTTGCGCGAGATCGAGGAAGTTGCGTCCGTTGACCGGTAAGCTCTCGATCTGACCGCTCGTGATGACGCCTTGCACTTCCGCCTGCTCGGTGTTGACCTGTGCCGCGGTAGCCTGCACCTCGATTACTTCACTTTCCCTGCCGACCTGTAGCTTGGGATTGAAGCTCGCAGTGCTATTGACCTGCACGGTTATGACTTGGCTCACCGTACTAAAACCCTTGGCGGAAGCCTGTGCCCTGTATTCACCGGGGTTAAGCGCGCCCGAGCTGAATGCTCCAGAAGAATTTGTTGTCAGGCTGATGACCTGCCCCGTAGCGATGTGGGTAATAGTAACCTTAGCGCCGCTAAGCACGGCTCCACTGGGATCGATGACGGTGCCGACAATGCTGCCCGTGCTGACCGTGGTCTGGGCCAATGCTATCGTTGATAAAAGCAGTACAAAAGCGGTGACGAGCGCCCGCAGGCCAAATCGTGTGCCGCGTCGAGGAGAGCTGAGATTCAACATCGTCCACCTTCCTTTCGGAATATTCATAACAAATGTTGTCGTTTGAGAGCTCGTTCTTGCTGCGAATCGAATTACAAGTTTGCTAAACAGAACGTCGTGGCAGCTTACTCCACGCGAGAATCCAAGCCCGAGGTTTCACCCTTGAAGGCCTGGACCAATGTCGGATGACGGATTCAAGAAACACGCATGCTACCTGTTGTAGGGTCCAAAGAAGCAATTTGCCATCCAGAGTCGCACCAAGCGGATGATTCCGATTAGTCGCATTTGTTTTCAATTACTTACGTGAACATTATTCCGCAGCCAACCAATATCTTCAGCCACACTCGGGCGCGCAGATCCCAAATCCTGCATTTCTTCCTATGGAAAAATGGATGGTACGCGGGGAACGGAACTTGCCAGCTGAACGCAGACGCTAGATCAGGGCAGGTTCATTTTCAGATTTCATCGGACACGGGCGGGAAATATTATTACGCCACGTCGCTGCCGCAACTGGACGACGCCTCCCGTCAGATCGGCGACGAGCTGCGCACGCAGTATCTGCTGGCGTACTATCCATCCGAGCGCCATTCGAATTCGGAATTCCGTCAACTGCATGTGGACCTGACGAACGCGCCGGCGGGTGGTCCTTATCAGTCGCACTATCGCGCGGGATATTACACGCGCAAGGGGACGTTCTAGGACCGTGAAAACGAAGCACCAGAAAAAAGGGCGCCCCGAAGGACGCCCCACAATTTTCAAACAACCGCCGAATTAGAAGTTGACCCGAATGCCCATCTCCATTGCTCGCGGCAGAGTTCCCTCCCGCGCGAACGCCCCGAAACTTGCTGCCGGGCTTGTAAGGGAGAGGACTGGATCTAGCAGTTGGTCATGGTTCAGGACATTGTTGATATTGAGGGAGCCCTCAACATTGACCCGCTCTGTAATTCGGATATTCTTCTTTACCGCGAAGTTCAGATTCCAGTACGACAGGCCGCGGAACTGCCCGTACCCACCGCTTCTGTTATCGATCCCCAAAATCAGAGGACGGAGCGCGTTAAACACGGCAGTGGGATTTGCGAACATGGTCCCATTACTGTGGACCGACGCCGACGGGACCGCTCCCGTATTCATACAGTTCGCGTCGGTGTTGACGTAGATGCCATCGGCCGTGCCAAAATCCTGTCCGCCGCTATAACCCTCTTCAGCATAACCTGAAGTGGTGGCGCAGAACAGTGGCGCGCCGCTGCCGGCTGCGAAAACAAACGAAGGAGTCCATCCCCCCAGAATATGACCCACCGCGCCGTGCTGGCCACGATAGAAGGGCGACTGGTAAACCAGGAGGAACGTTTCTACGAATTTGCGGTCCGATGGTTGCACGCCGTACTGCTCATTAAGGTTGAATGAGTCCACGGACACTTGACTGCTAGTGGCCTGAACGACGTCTCCCGTACCGAGCGCTCTGCTCCAGGTGAAATTGTTCTGGAGGGTAATGCCATTCCAGTTATTGATTTTTACCGTCGCAAAAGCGGCGTTGTAATTACCATGCCCCAGACTGGTTGCCATGGCGACGTAGCTCCCGATTTGCCCTGCACTGGTCATGGTGCTGACCGGGAAGTTGAATCCCGGCGCAGTTCCTCCCTGGTCCAAGTAACTCCACAGGGACCAGACACTTTGACTTTGCAGGTAGCCGAATGCCGTGGGGTCATTGACCAACGTCGCCGTGCAATTGCCGGGCGTGCAATAGCCGGTTCCTGCGAGTGCGGCTTCAAAGAACGGCTGCGGGGCAACGGTAATACTCCCTACAGTCGCTGAATTGCAGGCAGCGATTGAGGTGGCACAACCCATCGCCTTTTCGATGTTCGCGTACGCAGTTTTGAACTGCTGCCCACCAAGGGTCATCATGTACGGCACCGAGTTGAGATTGACCGACACAAGTGCGTTGTGGATCCAACGGCTAATGCCGCCGAATTCCAGTGAAATCTTATTTGTAAACTGATGCTGAACGGTGAAATCGAACGAGTCAACGGAATTCGGCCGGGTATGCGGGTCCAGGGGCGAGGCCGTGGTAGCCGCTGCGCTAAGCACGCCGTTCTGTACTGTGCCAGGGAATAGTGGTTGCGCCAACGTCGCGGTTGCGGCTGGAAGCGGAGCCGTTGTGCCATCCGTTCCAATACGGAAGGCCCCGATGCCGGGGGTGCCACTAGCGTCGATGGGTCCAGATTGACCGCAGTTTCCATTCGCAAAGGCATAGGAGCAACTTACCGCCTCGATCAGGCCGGGACTTAGGAGGGGGGTCAGCACCAGGCCCACGCCGTTCAAACGTCCATAGATTCGCCCATAGCCTCCACGGATCACTGAAGCCTTTCCGCCTAATCTCTGACCCAAGTCTGGGTTCCAGGCTACCGCAATGCGTGGGCTGAACGCGTGATAGAACGGGTCAAACATGTGACTCGGATGTCCGACGACATTGCCGATCAGGGCAAACCCGATGGTCGGGTTGTAGACCTGCCCGGCGAGCGCCGCCGCGCTCGCGTTGCGCCAGGTACGACTGAGTATCGAGTTCCCGGCCGTCTGGACCCACGAACATGACCTGCTCCCCATGTTGCTCGCTTGGCGGCATCTCCAAGGCCCACCCTAAACCGTACGTGACGGTGAGGGACGGTTTCAGATGCCATGTGTCATTGAAGTACAGGTTGTAGTACGGAATGGTGACTTTATCGGCTGCCGGTGTGAGCGCCGGGTTCAGGGTTAATTGTCCGCCGGAACCAGAATACGTATAAGCCTGCTGCGAGTCAGTCACGATACCCAGGACTGCGGCCGCCTCGCGAGCAAGGATAGCGCCGCTGAAAGCGGGAGCTAAGCAGGTGCCGCCGCAGGTCATGTCTACGTAGCCGGAACCACCGGAGTCGCCGAGCAGGTACACAGGGTAGTAATTGATGCCTCCGCCGTTGTCAGTCCGCTGGTGGTAATTCCAGTTGTGCTGGTACTGGCCGCCGAATTGCATCAGGTGGTTGCCTTTCAGCCAGGAAACGTCGTCGCGGAGGAAATGATCCTTCCCATCCCAGAAACGCGTACGTGTCTGCTGGGTGTTGACGTTGTAGGGAGCGGCTACGTCATCCCGCTGCTCGCCAAACGGCTCGAGAGCCGCGCCCAAATCTGAAAACTGCTTCGGATCGCCGTTCGATCCCCATTGCCACCAGTTGCGCAGGAAGCTGTAGCGGAAGTCATTGGTCACGTGCGAACTGATGTTCGTAGTCATTCCCAGGACGAGATACCAGGGCACTTGCGGCCGGTTGGTCAGGGCAGCCGGGGTGCCCAACTTGTCGCCGGAGAAGAATCCTCCAATGTCAACCTGATCGTCGGTGGCGCGCGTCAGATGGTAGTAGCGGTAGCTCGACTGGAAATGCCACTTCTGTCCAAAGTCGTGGTCAAGGCGCACCACCGCGAAGTTGTCGGTTTGCGGAAGCGCCAGGTTCGCGCTGAAGGCGAGTGTGTTGACGCCGTCGCAGAAGCTGTCGCCCGTGAGCCCACCGCAACCGAGTCCTGGAGTGGGAAGCGGCATATACTTGTTCCACATCTGCTGTACGTAGGAATTGATCCCGATGCCCCGTGGATCAAGGGTGTTTAGGTTGTAGGTTGTGGAAGGGTTGTTGAGATCGTGCAGGATCCCGTTGCGCATGTCAGCGCTGGGGACAAGCCTGGTGATGGTCTCCGAGTTGGGCCAACGCGCACCTTGGTAGTTAAAAAAGAAGTAGGTTTTGCCGCCAAGGATCTCTTTGGGAATGATGGGGCCGCCAATCGCCCCTCCGAACCAGCTTCTGTGCCAGTCCGGCGCCGGTATCTTTGGCGTTGCGGAATTGTTTTCCCAGGTGTTGCCGGAAAAGTTGTTGTCCCAATAATACTCGTAAGCCGTGCCATGCCAGGCGTTGGTACCGCGTTTGGTGACGATCGCCACCTGCATGCCTGAAGAATTGTTGACGTCGGCGGTTTGGTTGGTAGTCGAAACTTTGAACTCTTCTACGCTGTCGACCGGGGTTGGCATCACGCCCGAGGGCTGGCCACCGTTGATCCCGAGATTTGATCCGCTGATCTGATTATATTTGTTTGAGAACAACCCACCGGCCGGATCGTCTCCAAAATTCGGGTTGTATACGCCCGAACTGCCGTCCATGTCGTTGCTGTTGTTGCCCCCGTCGAGCGTGAAAACGGTTTGGTCCACCACCGTGCCGGCAGCGCTGCCGTCAGGACTGACGCCGGCTTGAAGCGTGATGAAGGAACTGGTGTCGCGGCCAAGGGTCGGTAAGTTCTCCAAAGCGGCGGCGGTGACAGTATTGCCAAGAGTGGCACTCAGCGTCTGCAGTTCGGTGCCTGTGACCTGAACTTCAACCTCTTCTGTGACTCCGCCAACTTGTAGCGGAACATTGGCCGTGACTTGCTGGCCGACATCAACCTTCAGGTTGGTGACCTTACCCTGGGAGAACCCAGGGTGCTTGACCGTGAGGTCATAGGTCCCTGTTGGAATATTGGTGAAAACGTAGCTTCCAGTATCGCTGGTGGTAGTGGTGCGTCTTGTGTTGGTCGTCTTGTCGGTGAGCGTGAGGTTCGCACCGCTGATGACTGCGCCCGAGGGGTCCTTCACCATCCCAACAACCGTCCCGGTGCTACCGGATTGGGCGGCACAGGGACTTGCGCTGACCATATACATCGAGAACACCAGCAGTGCCATCGCGAAGTACGCGTGTTGATAGCTTGGCTTGGGGGTTGTAAAGTTAGATACTGCGGTGAAAAATCTCGACAATTTTTCGGTAGCGGACATTGCACTCCTCCTCCAAACGAAATCGGAACGCGAATTTACTTGTTTTGCTTTATCTGAATTGCGGGTAATTAATCCGTGTTGCGCCCGCGGTCAACCGAGTCAGCAACTACGAAACTACCGATGCGCGATAGCCATAATGACAGCATTTCGTGACCTCAGAATCCGAATGCGGCGGAGGGTGTTAGTCGGGCGGGCCCAAGAGCAATTTATACCCCGCGCATGAGCCTGCCCAAGCACGCGACATGCCGTTTGAAGTGCATGAAAATAAAGACAAACCTGCGAGTCCGAGGCGGCGACATACGTTTTTTAGAATTGTCTGTCGAGCGTCAATATGGTTTTTTGTATGGCGCCTAGAACGCGGTCCGCCGAATTACTCTTCGCTGAATTATCAAAACAAACCAGACTAACCTTGGCTGATACCTTGCATTCGTGACCTGGTAAGCCAACCGCCTGAATCCTTTCCGCTCGTTTCGTTCTTCGATCTGGCGGGCTCAGCTGATCGGCGGCTCAGGTTGCGCTTGCTCTTACACAAACCTCAATTCGCAAGATCGCTCGGCCTGTCCAGAAAAACGCGTACATCGCGCCGCTGAAGTGTCTGCATCTAGTAAACTGTTTTATTCGATTTCAGTAGAAAACCATTGCAGTAGAAACCAGGACCCTTAAGCGCAGAATCGCTTCCAGGTTCTACTTGAGGTTCTGCCCCCAGGAGAGTGGCACTTTGTTCGATTGGTCTGGATTGCTTGTTCGGCGTTCTCTGCTTAGGGGCCCATTGCTCCTCGTGGTTGTTGCGCTCACGGTTGTTGCACTCACCGTTTCGTTGCGGGCGCAGGAAATGACCGAGGAAAATCCGACAACCGGCACCATTCAAGGCACGGTACGGGATGACGTCGGCAGCCCCGTGGCAGGGGCGCGGGTTTTGTACAACTCGGCGGCCACCGACACCAAAGGCCTGACGCGCACCGGCAAGGACGGAACGTACGTTTCCGAGGCGGTGCCGCCGGGCGCCTATGTGGTGCTGGTGGAAGGCCGCGACATGCTGCCGGCCGAGAGCACCGTGAACGTGGTGTTGGGCGCGGCGGCCACGGCGGATTTCAAGTTGGAATGGATCAACCCGGGGCCGGTGCGACTGGAGAGTAAGTTCAGTGGCGATGCGAGCGATGCGTTGCCGATTGACGGCCGGAACTATCTGAATGCGGGCTGGCTTGAGCCCGGCGTGCAGGCGGTCGATGGCAGGATTTACGATCCGGGCAAGAGCGGGATCCAATCGCTCTCGATCAACAGCCAAACGGGACGAACCACGCACTTCGACTTTGACGAAGTCGAGGCGATGGATGAGACCAAGGGCGCGTCCACGATGAACCTGCCGGCCGAGGCGGTGCGCGAGGCGATTGTCTCGCGAGCCACGCCCGAGGTGTTTCAGTCGCTGAACGCAACCGGCGCGGTGCGGGTTGCGACGCGCTCCGGTGGAGAGGAATGGCACGGCAATCTGTTTGGCAATCTGCGCGACCGGAGCGCCGGCCTGGCCGGGTTTCCGTCGGGCGATCCGAAGTACAGCCGGCAGCAGTATGGATTTGGCGCGGGCGGCGCTGTGATCCAGGACAAGGCGTTTCTATTTGTCGGCGGCGAACGCAGCAAGCAAGATGGAGATTTGCCGATCCAGCTCGGATTCCCGTGCTCGGGTGCGTACGTTGCAGGATTGTGCGGCACAACTGCTGCGAACCAGATCAGCCTGCAGAGCGCTTATTTTCGCGAGAACATGCTGACCGCGCGGCTGGATTATAACGTCAACGAAAACATGAAGGGGTTCGCGCGGCTCAGTTACGACAACGCGAACGAGATCGGGCCGTCCGACAGCCAGTCGAATTTTCGCAATCAGTTGAACGTCCCGGCTGCGGTTTTCGGGCTGGATTGGAACCGCGGACGGTTTGTGAACAGCGCCCGCTTCGGCTATCGGAAGATGGTGAACGCGATCAATCCCGACTTGGCCGCTTCGGCTGCCGGCGCCTTTCCACATGCAGATTGGATCGTATGCCCTGGGGCCGAGCGTCGCGGGTCCGCGGCAGACGATTCAGCGCGACCTTTTCGGGCGCTACGACAGCAGCACGATCTATAGGATGAATCACACGTTTCGTTTCGGCGGAGCGATTCATCGCATCGCGCAGGGAGATTTCTACGCGCCGGGAAATTATGGACCGTCGGTGACCAGTTCAAATGGACTGGATGTGATCACGGCCATCGACAGCAATCCGAACCTGTTGCCCCTTTACGCCAACGATCCCCGCGGCGCGGCCGACAATCCGCTGAACTATCCCGTGGGCACGGTCACGATTTTCAACGGCCTTGGAAATTTCAGCGAGCACTCGGCCTTCAACCGGCCCGGCGGCGGACACTTCGACACGCGCCTCGAGGGGTACGTGGGCGACACGTTCAATCTGCTTCCGAATGTCAACGTCAGTGTGGGCGTGAATTATGTGCGCGACAGTGGGCGCACCGACAGCGACTTGGCGCCGCTGCCCTGTTCGGCGATCAATCTGGCCATCGTGCAAAACTCCACCGTGCACCACCGGCTTGATTCTCGATCAATTCGGTCTGATCCCGAACAATGCTTCGGGTGCGCACCAGTTCCTCGGCAGGAGCGTGAACCAGCCCGACTGGAATTTCGCGCCGCAAGCCGGTCTGGCGTGGGATCCGGCACACAATGGGCGGACGGTGGTGCGCGTGAGCGGCGGAATGTTCTATGACAATTTCCTGCTGCAGAATACCTATCAGGATCGCATCAACCGCTTGTCCAACGGGCAATACAACCGCAGCCTGACCCTCTGTCCGGCGGGATCGGTGCTGTTTCCGGATGGATCGGTGGTGAGTTCGGTGAAGAGTTCCGGGCAAATGCTGGATATCGCTACCCAGATTTGCGGCCAGCCGATCGGTGCGGTGGCAACGGCGATCCAGAATCTGCAGTCGCAGTTTATGGCTGCGCAGTCGGCGGTGACCGGCGGCCAGAACGTGTACTCGCTGGCCAACAGCCTGGCGAATTTCGGAGGCCTGCTGGCGCCCGGTTTCAAGACGCCCCGAGTCGTGCACTTCGACCGCGGAATTCAGCATCAGATCGGGGAGCGCGGCCTGTTCTCCATCGACTATGTGCGCGAGATCGGCACCCAGTTTCCGCTGGGGATTGACACCAATCACGTCGGCGACGCCAGCTACCTGAACGACGGCGACAATACCAACCCATTGCTCAATAACTACGCGGCGGAGTTGTCGGCGATCAATGCCACGGTGGTGCCGGCGGGCTGCGCGCCCGGCCGACATTCGCGGGCAGCAGTTCGCAGGCTGCCGTCGATTGTTATCTGGCCACAGTGCCAACCGCCAGCATCACCGATTTCGCGCGCAATGGGCTGGACTCTTCCAATGCGTTCTGCGGACCGTTTCCCTGCTCGGTCCTGGGCAAGCCGCAAGCGGCGTTCGGCGGCATCAATCCGGCGGTGGGATCGAACATCATGTACTTTCCGAGCGGACGCTCGCGCTATACAGGTGTGCATCTCGCCTACCACGGCGTCAGCGGAGAGAACCCGATGCGGCGCGTGCGCCGGCTTGAGGTCGCGCTTTCGTACACCCTCTCGCGCTATCACAGCAACCTAGCGGAGCCCAACGGCAGCGGCGGAGATTATTCGCTGATGAATGTGGCGGAAGATTACAACCGGCCGCACCTCGGACATTGGGGGTCCTCCGGGCTCGACCGGACGCACCAGTTCACGTTCATTCCGACGGCGGATTTGCCGCACGGGCTGCGGCTTTCGATGATCGCGCATGTGGCGTCGCCGCTTCCCCTGAGCGTTTATGTTCCGCAGCAGGACGGCGGCGGAGTGGCGGGAGAGATCTTCCGCAGCGATCTCACCGGCGACGGCACGGTGGGCGATCTTTTGCCGCAATCGCATATTGGAAGCACGGGAAAATATTCGACCAGCAATTTGACCAAGGTAATTCAGCGTTACGACACCACGTATGCCGGGAATTTGACGCCCGCGGGCGGCGCCCTGCTGCTTAGCCGATTTGTTTAGCGAGGGTCAACTGCTGGCGCTCGGCGCTTATGCGCCTTCGATTGCAGGCGGCCAGGGGCTGCCCAACCATTTTGCGCAAGCCACCTGGCTGAAGACGATGGATCTGCGCTTGACCCGGCCCTTCCAGGTTGGAGAGCGGGTAAAGCTGGAGCCCAGCCTCTCCGTGTTTAACGTTTTCAACTGGGCCAACTTCGGAGGCGCGGGCAACCAGTTAAGCGGCGTGCTGAACGGAGCGCCCGGCACCTCGCTGAATAACGCGAGTTCGGCGGGATACTGCGGCAACGCAACCGCGTATTGCACTTCGCGGCTGGACCGGGTTCTGGCCGGTTCCGGCACGTACGCGAACGGCGCTCCGCGGCAAATGGAGTTCGGAGTGCGCATCACGTTCTAGGAGGTTGCTCTCCCCCCGTACCAGCAATCTGGTTGCGGTCGAACCTCGCCCCACGCTGACTGCACCAGGCTGACGCTTGCGCTGCCACAAATAACCCTGACCCGCATCCTATAAGCTATGCTAGAATCAGCAGAAATAGAACAGGCCGCCAGAACCCCAACTGGCGGAAATTGGGCGTATTTCATGCCACACACGCGCGGATCGATGGTACTCACGGCTTTGGTGCTGTTGTTCGCGTCTTCTTTCTCCACCGCCCAGACTTCGCGGCATCACGGCAATAAGATTTCAGAGAAGCAGGCCCAGTTGCCGCCCCGGCCGGTTGGTCCGCTGCCCCAAATTCCGATGGACCAGCTTCCGGCGGTACCCCCGCGCGTGAGCTATCAATACGGGCTGCTGACGATTGTCGCCCAGAATTCGACCTTGGCCGACATTCTGCTTGAAGTGCGCAAACTCACCGGAGCCTCCATCGATATCCCGCCGAACGCCACCGAGCGTGTGGTCACACGGCTGGGCCCGGGTCCGGCACGGGATGTGCTCGCGACCTTGCTCAACGGCACGGGTTTCAACTACGTGATGGTAGGCTCCCCCTCGGATCCGGCGGCCCTGTCCGCCCTGTTGCTCATGGGGTCAGCGGGAGGCCCGGGCGGGACTGCCGCAAGCATTCCCGTAGCGATGGCGGTTCAGTCCAATCCCGCTTTCCCGCCTCCTGTACCGGTTCAGACAGCGGTAGCCGTCCAGCCGGGGAAACCACCCGTGCCCGCGGCCGAAGCCGACGACAGCGACGATGAACCGGATGCCGACGACGCCGCGAACGCCGAGGACGCCGCAGACAACAAGCCTCCGGCTCCCGGACAGCCGCAGGGTCCGACACCGGAACAGCTTCAACAGATGCAGCAGACACGCGAAAGACTGGGGATAGGATCCGGGCCCCCTTTCATGCCGACTGGCGTTCCCAAACCCCCTCCTCAATAGATAGAAGCCCGTTTGGCGCCCGGCCCAATTTCTTTTCATCTGCGCGCAGATATCTCAGCCGAGGCCATGGCACGCCGCACGAGTGCCATCGCAGAGCGAGGCGAGGAAGCAATCCGCCAAACAGCGCGCAAATCGCGGCTTTTGCGGCTCTTGCCTGCGCTCGGTGAAGGCTTTGTTCACTCTGCGTCCGGTGTTTTGCTTTAACAGTGCAAAGTTTTTCTCTCTCCGCCGATTTTTTTTTTGAAGACGCGATTATGAGCTTGACATCGCTTGGGAATGCGCTAAGCTTCCGGATGTCAGCGCGGGTCACTACGCTCCCCCGTACAAGTCGCGCTGAGCTTGGGGTAGTTCAACCATCACAATTGTGAACAAAAACTTCCAGGAGGATTCTCAGTGAAAAAGATTTTGTTAGTTCTCGCGGTAATCGCTCTCGGCACGCTGGCTTCAGCGCAGACGTTCAGTTTCTGGAGCTCTGCCGGAACACTCGAATATTGCAACTTCAACGTTATCACCTATAACAGCGGCGGCGTGGTTGCCGGATATGACGACGTCACCACGGCCTGCTTCTTTGCGTTCAATTCCCCGATCGTGGGCTTCGACGCCACCGTTCCTAATGCTGGTCCGTCGGCTTACGGCAAGGGCATTATCGTTGGCGACGCGATCTACGACGCTTCCGCCGACGCATTCACCGGCCTGCAGTGGACGGTGTTTCAATCACTGACGCCCAGCAAGAAGAATAAGAAGACCGGGATCTTCCAAGGAAAGTATGGCTGGGAAGGCGTTGCTGGATCCCTCGGCGGCAGCTACTTCGGCGACAACTACGGCTACATTGGCGCTGGTTATCCGAGTGCCAAGGGTGCGGCCAACGGGACGACCGCGGGCAAAGCCAAGAGTGCTCTCCGTAAGTAGTGAGCTTCGATGTTTGTTTTTTCACAGGGCCACGCTGATTCACGGCGTGGCTCTTTTTTTGTATTCTTGAGACGTGAGCAGCCCACAAGTGGATTTGTGAGATAGTATTGCCAGGAGGAAATTAAGAGATGATTCGACCAGTCGCGGCCTTGCTGTTCGCGGGCTACCTTGCACTGCAGGTGTGGGCGCAGGAAGCGCCGACGCCGGCATCGCCAACTCAAGCGCCAGCCGTACCGGCTCAAGCCCCGGCGGCACAAATTCCCGCCACCCAACCTCCGCCTGCCGGGCAGACCGCAGCGTCCGAGTCAACCGAATTTCCGCTGGATCGGTTCCGGGAGTTTTCGGCGATCCAGACCTCAGGTGTTCTGCCCGGAAGCGACTGGGATGGATATGTTTACCGTTCCGGTGATTTGATGAGGTTCCAGGCCGTCGCGCAGGGGAAGACGCAGTATTTCGTTGACGATTTGGTAAAAGGGACATCCTACGGCTTATCGCTGGGCGGATGCGCCAAATTATCCTATCTTTATTCCCGCACTTTCCCTTTTTTCATGTCGGGACCTGGCTACACCTACGAGCGCGTTGCCGTCGGCGAAGACACCGTGGACGGCCATCACGTCCACGTGGAAGATATCACCATCCACAACAAAAAGCTGGCGAATACCCTGCATTTCCGCCTCTATGAAGCGGAAGATCTGCAGGGATTTCCTATTAAGATCGTCAATCAGTCGGCTAAAGGGTTTCGTTGGATCGTCCACTATAAGAACGTAGTGCTGGGTCCTCAGGATCCCACGCTCTTTGTGGTCCCGCGCGGTTGCCAGGACCTGGCGGGTTTGGTCCCTGTGCATCCGCCCGGCCCGGGCGCGAAGCCCAAGAACCCGCCGGCCGGAAGTCCAAAATGAGCTCAGGCCTCGCTTGTGGAGCGACGGGCGTCTCGCCCGTCCCGCCGGGCGAGGACGCCCGGCCCTCCACCGGGCTGGTTGTAACTGAGGCTGGTTCTTTATTGCTCCTTAGATATAGAAATCGCAAATTTAGAAGAGGATGTTTAGCATGGTTGTGATTCGTTGGCTCGTGTGCGTCGTGGCCTTGGCGGCCGTCGCGCTCGGCGGAAACCGGTCCGACGCGCCCAAACCGGATGCGCCGGCAAACCCGGCATATCCGAATATTATCCTGATCACGCTCGATACCACGCGCGCCGACCGCATGGGATTTATGGGCTCGAGGCGCGGGCTGACACCCAACCTCGATAAGCTGGCGCGGGATTCGGCCGTTTTCACGCGGGCGTACTCGCAGGCTCCGTTTACGCCCAGTTCGCACGCCACCATTCTCTCCGGTACCTATCCGCAGTACCACCAGGTTTTCGCCTTCTCTATGCTTCTGGCGAAAACTGTGCCCTACCTGCCCGATATCCTGGGAGCTAACGGATACCGCACCGGAGCGTTTGTTGGCTCCATGGCCCTCGACCCAAAGTTTAGCGTTCCCGGCTTTGAACGGGGGTTTGACACCTATTACGCGGGCTTCCAACCAGGGCCGGACGAGGCCGGCGAGGAACGCTACCACACCGTTGAATTTCGAGCGGGCGAGGTGGTGAAGCATGCGGTGGGGTGGCTGGGCAAGCGGCCGCCCGGGCCATTTTTCATATGGGTGCACATGTTCGATCCGCACGATCCCTACGACCCGCCCGAGCCCTACAAGACACGCTATGCTAAAGCGCTCTACGACGGAGAGATCGCCTACATGGATTCGGCACTGGGCAATCTTTTCCGCGAGTTGAAGGCCAACGGTCTCTACGACGGAGCGCTGATAGCCGTAACCGCCGATCACGGCGAATCGCTCGGAGCCCATGGCGAAGACCAGCACGGCATTCTTCTTTATGACGAAACCATTCATGTTCCGCTGGTAATCAAGCTGCCGCATGGGCAAGCTGCCGGGAAACGCGTTGAGAATACGGTGGAGCTCGCCGATATCATGCCGACCGTGCTTGGATCGCTAGGCATCGCGGTGCCCGACAAAGTGCAGGGGCAGTCGCTGCTCGGATTCCTGGAACCAGGCACGCCCAAAGGTGAGGCAGCCGCGAGCGCCTGGCAGGACCGCGCCGCTTATTCCGAGGCCGATTACGGGCACCTCGCCTTTGGCTGGAGCGCGATGCAGTCGTTGCGGACGGGAAAATATTTGTATGTGGAGGCGCCGCGCCGCGAACTCTACGATCAGGGGAACGATCCGCGTGCGGAGCACAACCTGGCGCAGGCGTCGCCGGCGGTGGCAGACACTTTGTCGGCCAAGCTGAAGGATTTTCTGCAGAAGACCACCAACAATGCGGAGAGGCCAAAGACCATAATTAGTGCGGAGCAGGCGCATGAGCTTACCGCGCTGGGATACATCTCGAGAAGCGACAATCCTGCTTTGAAAGTATCCCCGGAACATGGGGCCGATCCCAAGGACAAGATCGGAATTGTGAATGAGATAAATAAAATCAACGATTTGCTTCCGAAGCACAAATGCCACGAGGCAATACCGCTGCTGCAGAAAGCGATCGCCGACGATCCGAACATTGCCGTGTTGCATTTCTTTTATGGTGGATGCTACATGGAGGCGGAGGACTACGAAAAAGCTGCTCCGGAGTTGAGTAAGGCGGTGCAACTCGATCCCGGCTTTACCCATGCCGAGATGCAATTGGGCCGCGCATGGATGAGACTGAAAAAGCGCGATGAGGCGACCACTGCCTTTGAGGACGTTGTCAAAGCGGAACCGAACAATGTGGAGGCGCACATTTTCCTGATTGTCCTGTACGGCAGGGCGAAACGGCTGCAGGATCAAATCAAAGAATGCCGCACCGTGCTGGCGGCCATACCGGATAACTACGGCGCGAACTTCAATCTCGGCCGAGCCTTGCTGAATACGGGAGATTTTGAGGGCGCAATTCAACCGCTCCAGAACGCAATCAAAGGCAAGCCTGACCGCCCTGAGCCGCACATGTTTTTGGCCGATGTGTACGAGAAGTTGGGGAGGCAGGCGGAGGCCGAGAGGGAACGCGCGGAAGGTCTACACCTCGGGGCGACTCTGGTAGGTCCCCAAGTCGAGCCGGACGCAGGTCCAGAGAATCCCAATCACAAGTGAGAAACGGGATGAACACCGATCCTCCGCCGCATGATATGGCAGACAGGTTTCTCCGCATTTTCGTGGCTCTGTGGTGGATGTTGCTTTGCGTTGCTGGGATGCTGGCGGCGAGTGCTGTGGCAGCGTCGAACCAGCCCGCTGCGGCCAACCCGGTCGTCCGCGTGCCCGCGCCTCCCAACATCATTCTGATCACGCTCGATACCACGCGCGCGGACCGCATGGGATTTCTGGGTTCGAAGCTTGGGCTGACGCCCAATCTCGATGCGCTGGCGAAGCAATCGGCGGTGTTCGTACGTGCTTATACTCAGGTTCCGCTCACTCCACCGGCGCACGCCACCATTCTGACGGGCACCTACCCGCAATTCCATCACCTGAACGATTTTGAAACGGCGCTTGCCAAAGACCTGCCCTATGCTCCGGCGATTTTGCGCGCCCACGGATATCACACCGCGGCATTTATCGCTTCCATCGTTCTCGAGGCGCGGCCACCGTATGCTCCCGGCTTTGACCGTGGGTTCGATACGTACGATACAGAGTTTCATAATGAAGGTCCGGGACAAGATCGCTACCGCACCGTCCAGCGTCGGGGACAGGAAGTAGTGGCGCATGCGCTGGCATGGTTATCCAGGCACCGTGAGGGACCCTTTTTTATTTGGGTGCATCTCTACGATGCCCACGACCCGTACGATCCGCCGGAACCTTACAAGACCCGCTATGCTTCCGCGCTCTATGACGGCGGAATCGCGTACGAAGATGCGGCCGTCGGAAAACTGCTTCGGCAGCTGAAATTGCGCGGCTTGTATGACGGATCTGTCATAGCGGTGACGGCCGACCACGGCGAGTCGCTAGGCGCTCACGGCGAAGATACACACGGGATTTTTCTCTACGACGAGACCATGCATGTACCGTTGCTGATGAAGCTGCCACGGACGGCTACCGGCGGAAAGCGAATTGAGAATCGGGTAGAGCTGGTAGATATAGCGCCGACGCTATTGCAAGAGACGGGCATTGAGATTCCACAGGAAATGCAAGGAGTGTCGCTGCTGGGCTTAATGAAGGGGGGAATCGCGGGAGGCAATCCGGAAACTTGGCATGACCGGCCAGCCTACTCGCAATCGGAGTATCCAAATCATCTTGGATGGAGCGCTTTGCGGTCCCTGCGATCGGAGAAATACTTGTACATCCAGTCGCCACGGCGGGAACTGTATGACGAGAGCGCAGATTCGAAATCCGAGCACAACCTGGCGGCCTCGTCCTCTGCGGTTGCCGACACATTAGCCAGCCAACTCGATGCTTTCCGGCGCAAGACGAGCAGCGACAAGGTTGTTCCCAACGCTGAACTCGATCTCGCGGCGGAAGAAAAACTGGGAGCGCTGGGATACATGGCAGCGGGAGGCAATACCTCGAAAAGCGACCCTGACCAAGGGCCCGATCCGAAGGACAAGATCGAAATTGCGAACATGATCCATCGGGCCGATGTACTGCAGGAAGACATGCACGCCGACGAGTCCATCGCGCTGCTCGAGCAAGTGATCGCCAAGAATCCCACCGTCGCGTTTTATGAAAAATTAGGCGACTGGCTGATGCGGAAGGAAGACTTTCAAAACGCCATCCCCGCTTTGCGTAAGGCTCTGGAAATGGAGCCCAATAGGACCGGAGCTCAGTTCAAGCTGACTAAGAGCCTGATGTCTATCCAGGACTACAGTGCCGCGATTCCGGAGTTGGAGAAGCTCGTTGCGAAGGTGCCCAATGCCGTGGAGGCACACAGCTTCCTGGAGTTGGCCTATGCCCGCACCAACCGTGTGGCGGACGCCATCAGGGAGTGCCAAACGGTACTGCAGTACGACCCGGAGGACTACGGAAGCTATCTGATTCTTGGCCAGTCTTTGGCGCGGTCGGGAGATCCAGAAGCCGGGGTGGCAGCGCTGAAGAAGGCGGCTTCCCTTGAACCCGAGAGCCCAATGGCGCATCTTTGGCTGGCAGATGTTTACGATCAGTTGGGCCAGAAGGCGGATGCGGCACGGGAGCGCGAAGAAGCCAGGCGCCTCGCAGCAAGTCACCAGGAGTGAGGGGCGGGAGTGCGGGGCGTTTCGGGTGCAGATACTCCCGAAACGTCCCATTGCTAGCGGCGTCGTGGCGCGCGTGCGCAGTACATGCCTATGCCCGTCGAACTATGCGTCTCTAACCACACTTGCTTCCATTTTCCTTTTTCCCGCGCGGCAATTATAATCGCCAATCACCGTAATCCCATGTAAGTGTTGATGTGAAATAAGCCCCGGTCAGGACGCGGCATCGTTCCTGGCGAGGCTGGCCCCGGTCAGGCGCTAGTGGCCAGTTATTTTTTTTGCATTCCCTGGAGGCGCAATAAGGAACATGAAGAAACTTGTCCACTTCGCTCTGGCAGCCCTCTTTCTTCTAGGCATCGCATCCGCTCAGAACGGTCCGGCAGTCGATGTATTCGGTGGCTACTCCTACCTCAACTTTCACCTGCCGTCGAACTCGGGATCGTCCTCTCAAAACCTGGCTTTTAAAGAAGGCTGGGATTTTTCCGCCTCGGTCGGCTTGTTTCATCACCTTGGCGTTGAGGCAGACATCAGCGGCCACAACCTCAGCGATTGCGGCGGCACTCAGGGTTTGAACTGCAGCAATCTCTCCTACATATTTGGACCGCGCTACACGTTTGGGAATCACTCCAGCCGGTTCACGGGCTTCGTGCACGGCCTGGCGGGTCGAGACAATGCCACTCTGGTGTACTCCGGGGGCACCATAACCGATACGTCGGTGGCGGTGGCTGGGGGCGGTGGGCTTGATTATTGGTTCTTTCGTCACATCGGAGTTCAGCTGGGGCCGGTCGATTACTTCTACACCCGCCACCTGAACGACTTTGGCCTTTCCAGCCAAGGCAGCTTCCGCGCTGCCGGCGGAATCGCTTTTCGATTTGGCGGCGAATTGCCTCCGAGTGAGCCCAAGCCAGCGAAGGAGGCTAAGGCTGAGTCCACGTCTCATCGTTCTGTGATTCGGCCCTGGCATAAGTCCAAGTCCGCTCCGGCTGAGGGTCAGACTTCTACGAGTCAACGCTCGACCGCTTCCAACCGGACGGCTCCGGCAGCGGTGAATCTGCCAGGCCGCGGGATGCAGATCGCTTCGTTCGGAGTTGTGGTCGGTCCCCAGGAATTCGACGGAGCGAAGATTCTGGAGATCGTGCCGGGAGGCGTCGCGGAGATGGCATCCTTGAAGGTAGGCGATCTAATCAAGTCAGTCGACGGCAAGCCGGTAAAGACGCCGATGGAGCTGGCCGCTGAGCTGTCGGACAAATCCGGGAAGGTTCGCATCGGCATTCTGCGGGGCACCGTTGAGACGGAGACGTTAATCCTGATCGGTCGCTGATTGCCGCCGCAAACCTGAATGTCGAGCGGTCGGGACCGTGGTGAGGGTAAAAGTCAACGTCGGGGGAAAACGGAAAACTGGCGCGCCCGGAGAGATTCGAACTCCCGACCTACAGCTCCGGAGGCTGCCGCTCTATCCAGCTGAGCTACGGGCGCGCGCGGACACTTTGAGTCTACAACCTTCACGGATCGCCTTCAAATAGGTCGTCGGCAAATCGTGTCACAGCCGAACCTCCGATCACCCGATCGCCCTATGTTCTAGCGTTCAGCCTTCCACCGTCGCCAGCGAACCCTTCTTGCGCTTGTTCGATGGCAGAATCTTCTTGCGCAGGCGCAGAGATTTCGGCGTGACCTCGACGAACTCATCGTCGGCAATGAATTCGATCGCCTGTTCGAGATTCAGATTGCGGTACGGGACCAGGCGGATCGCCTCATCCGAAGTGGAAGCCCGCATGTTGGTCAGCTTCTTCTCGCGCACAATGTTGACGTCGAGATCCGTATCTTTCGCGTTTTCGCCGATGATCATGCCTTCGTAAACCTCCACGCCAGGGCCGGCAAAAAGCACGCCGCGCTCCTGCAGATTGTAGAGAGCGTAGGAGGTCGTAAGCCCGGGACGGTCGGCGATCAGCGCGCCCGTCGGGCGATGCGGGATTTCTCCCTGCCACTCGATGTATCCGGCAAAAAGCGCGTTCATGACGATGGTGCCGCGCGTGTCGGTCAGGAGCGTGCTGCGCAATCCAATCAACCCGCGGCTGGGCACGCGGAATTCGACGCGCACGCGTCCATAGCCGTGATTGTGCATGTTGGCGACTTCGCCCTTGCGCGACCCGACATGTTCCATGACCACGCCAACAAATTCCTCGGGGATATCGACGGTGAGGTGTTCGACCGGTTCCATCAGTTTGCCGTCGATGTGCTTGGTGACGATCTCCGGCTTGCCGACCATCAGTTCGTAACCTTCGCGGCGCATCATCTCGATCAGAATGGAAAGCTGCAACTCGCCGCGTCCAAGAACCTTGAACGAGTCGGTGCTGCCCGTCTCTTCCATGCGCAACGAGACGTTGGTGAGCAGCTCTTTTTCCAGGCGCTCACGCAGGTTGCGCGACGTGACGTAGTTGCCTTCGCGTCCGCAAAACGGAGAAGTGTTGATGGTAAAGAGCATCGCAATCGTGGGCTCGTCAATGACGATGGGCGGAAGCGGCGCGGGATTCTCCGCACTGGTAATGGTTTCGCCAATCGTGATGCCTTCGACGCCGGCGACGGCAATAATGTCGCCGAGCGATGTCTCCGTAATGTCGGTGCGTTTGAGGCCGGAAAAACTGAAGAGCTTGGTGATTTTTGTCTTGTGAAAGGAGCCGTCGCGCTTGGCGATCGCAACGTCTTCTCCCGTCTTCATGGTTCCGGAAAAAACGCGGGCAATGGCGATGCGGCCAAGGTAATCGCTGTAGTCGAGATTCGCGACCAGAATCTGGAGCGGCCCGTCAGCGTCTCCCTGCGGCGCGGGAATGGTGTCGACGATCGCCTCAAACAGAAGACGCAGGTCTTCGCCCGCCGCTCCCTGATGCACCGCAGCGGTTCCCGCTTTGGCGTTGGTGTAGAGGACGGGGAAGTCGAGCTGCTCTTCCCTGGCGTCGAGATCGATAAAGAGGTCGTAAACTTCGTTGAGAACTTCCTGCGGGCGCGCGTCGGGGCGGTCGATCTTGTTGATGACGACAATCGGCTGGAGATTCGCTTCGAGCGCCTTGCTAAGCACGTAACGGGTCTGCGGCAGCGGGCCTTCGCTGGCGTCGACCAGCAGCATGACGCCGTCGACCATCTTGAGGGCGCGCTCCACTTCGCCGCCAAAATCGGAGTGGCCGGGCGTATCCACGATATTGATTTTCACGCCTGCATAAAACACAGCCGTGTTCTTGGCGAGGATGGTGATGCCGCGTTCGCGTTCCAGATCGTTCGAGTCCATGACGCGCTCGGCGACGGTCTCGTTGTCGCGGAAGGTGCCGCTCTGCCGGAGCATGGCGTCAACCAGCGTGGTCTTGCCGTGATCCACGTGGGCAATAATGGCGATGTTACGAATACTCGGATTCAGATCAAAAACTCCTCAGGACTGCGGATTGGGGGCTTAGTACTACTTTACTATGACCGGGGGGTTCGGGTTTGCTGAGCGAAGCGAACGCGTGGTGCCGGGGCTCCGCTCCGTCCCGGCGGGGCAAAGCCCCGCCACCACACAACCAACAGGCAAGCTTCAGCAGGCGGGCGGTGACAGGGCGCTTTTCCTCTGACTTTTGTTGCGGCGGCCCAGATTCGTTGTCGCGAGTTGCATGGCGTAGAGGAGGACTCCGGCCTTTTTCGGGTCGAGCCGGCGATGCAACAGGTGTTCGCAGACCTTACTAAGTCCTCGCTGGATCGAGTTGGCGTCTTCGAGGAGGGGCAGGAAGAACGGGGCGGGCGGGAACTTGGCGGAGCTGCTGGCATCTTGTATCAAGGGACGGCAATGATCGTGAAAGTAACAAAACTGCTGATTGCGAAGGGCGGGAGACCCGCACTGCGATCCGTCCTTTTTTATGTGTTGGCACTGGGGGACTGGATAGGTGGACATTATGATTGCTCCTGAATCAGTTCTCAGTTTTCAGTTCTCTGTAAATGCGTTTGGCGCTCTTTGGGGGTACCCCCCCTCCCCCTATCTTTGTTGGTCTTTTGGAATCAGTGGGTTAGGGGCAAAATCTTGGGATTAAGGGACTTATATGGATAATCTTCAGGAATAAGGACTTAGGCGCGAAATTCATTATCTTTGGCGGGGATTTCGGCGACGGAGTCCGCTTCGACCACGCCCAGGGGCGGGCTTGCTCAACGACTCGAGTTTTCAAAGATCGCCGAAAGTGGTCAGGGCAGCTTGTGGGACCGTCTTTGGAGACGGGGACACTTCTCAATGCTGCACTCTCGAAGAATCTTCGCACCGATTGCGGTTGGGAGTCTGTGATGGGCGTACAAGAAAAATGTGATGAAAAAACCGCATTTTCTGTTTGACTATCATTGTTACTTTAGGTAACAATTGATTGGTGTACAAGGTCGTCACCACAAAATCCTTTGCCAAAGCCCTTTCCCGGCTTCCGGTGAACTGGCAGAGGCGGATTGTGGAGAAGATCAAGGAAGTCGCCACCGATCCCTATGCCACGCACAATAATGTCACCCGGCTTCAGGGACGCGATGCCTACCGGTTGAGAATTGGCGATTGGCGCGTCATTTACGAGTTGCACGACGACCGGCTTGAGCTATGGGCCTTGGAAGTGGGGCCACGGGGAGGGATTTACCGATGCGAGTCGAAACCATTACGCGCAAGGGCAAGGAATTCGCCGTGATTCCGGTGGCGGTTCTGCAAAAGCTGATGGAGGATGCGGAAATGCTCGCCGACGTGAAGGCCTACGACGCCGCCAAGGCGCGTCTGGAAGAGGGCTCGGACGAACTCATCCCTTTGGAGATCACCGAGCGCCGGCTGAGGGGAGAGCCCGCGCTCCGCATCTGGCGTGAGCACCGCAAGCTTACCCAGGAGCAGTTGGCGCAGAAGTCAAAGGTATCGCGCGCGCTGATCGCGGCGATTGAGACTAAGCGCAAGGCTGGGTCCGTCAGCACTTGGAAAAGGCTGGGCGCTGCGCTCGATGTGGGGTGGGAGCAACTGGCATAGGGGCGATTCTTTGTCGTACTCAGAATGTCGGCGGCGTGTTGACCCACAACAGCCAGGCCTCGCTGCGGCCGGGATTTTTCCAGTGATGCGGCGTGGCGCTCTCAAAATAGAAGCTGTCGCCGCGCTTCAGGTGGTACTCCTCGCCGGCCAGAGCGATCTTCAACTCTCCGCGCAGCACGAACAGGAACTCCTCGCCTTCGTGGGCATAGGACTCGCCGCTGCCAGCCTGGGGCGCGATGCGGAACAGATGCGGCTCCATTACTTTGTTGCCCCAGGCGAGCAACTCCATGCGCACGCCGGGACCGGTTTCGAGCACCTTGCGCTTGGGCGGGGGCACCAATCGGGTACTCGATTCCGGCGCATCGAAAAAATCTAGAATGCTGGTGCGGTAGTAGCGTGCCAGCCGGCGCAGGGTGCCGACGGAGGCGCTCACCTGCGAGCGTTCGAGGGCGCTGAGGAAGCCAATCGAAATGGCCGCCGCCGAAGCGACTGCGGCGAGGCTGAGGCCGCGCCTGGTGCGCAAGCGGCGCAGTCGAGGGCCAAGCGCGGGCGCGCCGCTGGTGGCCGCAGGCTTGATGGCGCCCTCCCGCTGCAGCGTCTGCACGATGGCGGCAGCGTTCAATCCGCGGACCTGGCGCAAATAGCGCGCTCTTTTCAGCAGGCGCACATCGGCGTTGGTGTAGAGACGATAGTGGCATTTGGTGCGGCGGGGGCGGGTCAGGCCCGCGGTTTCCCAGGCTCGGATCGCCGAGGGAGAGATCCCCACTAAGCGCGCCACGTCGCCGATTTTGAGATAAACTTTGGCGTCGCTCGACATATTTCCGAATGTGCCTGTTGGTCGCGCCGCGGGGAATGCACTTTTCCGCTTGACAGTGGGCTGCGGAATCTCTAACCTTGCGCGATTATAGCAAGGTTCATATCGCGCGCAAGCCCGCAACCGGAATCTAACAAAAATTGACCCCCGAGATCTGGAGGATCTGTTCCATGCCGACGCCAAAACCGTCCCGGTTATCTTGCCGGCTCATTTTTTTGAGTTCGGTGCTGAGCCTGTGCCTGATCTGCTCCGCGCTCCTGTCCGCCCAGGGCACGGGTGGACGCATCCTGGGCCGCGCCTCCGATGCCAGCGGCGCGGTGCTGTCGGGAGTGAGAGTCACCCTCGCCAACGAAGCGACCGGAGTCAGCCACGAGACCGTAACCAACGATAGTGGCGACTACGGCTTCCCGCAGGTTCCGGTCGGCGCCTACCGGCTGGAATTCGATCTTGCCGGCTTCAAGAAGAGCGTGCAGCGCGGCGTGAACGTCGATCTCAACCAGGTGGTGACCGTCAACTCGGTGTTGCAGATCGGCGGAACGAAAGAGACCGTCGAGGTGACCTCCGAAGCGCCCCTTGTCGATACCAGCAGCACGCAACTGGGCGCGATCATGGACTCGCGGCAGGTCTCGAACTTGCCGCTCAACTCGCGCGATACTTATCAGCTTCTGCAACTGCAGCCCGGCGTGATGTCCACGGTCGGCTCCAGTAATACGCTGGTTTATGGGAGTGACAGCGCCGGCGCGGTCTCGGTGAATGGCGGCCGCGGACGCTCCAACAATTTCAGCGTCAATGGCGGCGACGCCAACGACCTCTTCGCCAATCTTCCGACGGTTCAACCTTCGCCGGACAGTATTCAGGAGTTCCGCGTTCTTACCAATACTTTCGACGCGGAATATGGGCGCAACTCGGGTTCGGTCGTCAATGTGGTTACTAAGTCAGGGACAAACGAGTGGCATGGGAGTGCCTACGAGTTCTTCCGCAACAAGGTGCTCAACGCCGATGAATACTGCCTTACGGCGGCGGAAGGTCTTCCTTGCGAGAAGCCCAAGTTCAATCAAAACCAGTTTGGCGGCACTTTTGGGGGACCGATTAAGAAGGATCGAACCTTCTTTTTTGCCTCCTACGAAGGGCGCCGCATCCGCCAAGGCATCCCGTCGCCAGCTGTTACTGTGCCCAGTTCCCAGGAGCGGCCCAGCGCAAGCCAGCCTTATTCTAATTTTAGCGACATTGGCGGTTTCGACACTCAGAATCCGGGCAACGCCAAACTGAACAACCCGCAGCTTCTCGATAGCCGCCCAGGGTGCGACCAGGCCGTCGGCTATCCATCAGGAATTCCTGCCGGCACTCTGTACACTTCTATCTTCCAGAATAGCCAGATTCCGCTCGCTTGCATGGACCCCACTGCGGTTGATCTGCTGCAGTTTGTTCCCACTCCACCAAACGACGGTTTTCTAATCAGCACCGCCCCCACCCGGGCCATACGGGGCGACCAGGTCACCGCTAAGATTGACCACAGGATCAATGACAGGCAGAACCTGAGCGTCTATTACTATTTCAACGACGACCGCACGCTGAACCCTTTCGCGGACTTTGAGCTGACCGGGGCCGATGTCCCCGGCTTTGGGAGCATTGTGGCGGAACGCTTCCAGCAATGGAACATTACCCACACCTGGACGATCAGCAACAGTACGGTGAACGAGTTCCGTTTCAATTACAACCGCGAGGGCCAAGAAACATTTCAGCATCCGGCAAATACGGAACTGGTGCAGAACTCCTGCCCCCCGGCTCCTTCCTGGCTTACCGCGGTTAGCGGCGCCGTCCCCTGTTTTTATGGTGACGTCATCGAGTAACGCTCTACGGCATCCATCCGTATCTTGGGGCCGGCCGCGAGGGCCTTCCCTCCATCTCCGTTTCGGGAGGATTCTCCCTCGGCAACGATGCAGAAGGGGAGCTTCCTCAGACGGGGAATTCTTTCCAGTGGGCAGATAACCTGACCAAGGTTTCGGGCAACCATACCCTCAAGTTTGGCGTGGATTTCCGCCGCCAGCAGTTTAACCAGTTCTATTACTACAATGTGAACGGAACCTTTAGCTACTACGGCGGGGGCCCGAACGATACCGGTTCGGCCAGTCTATACCCCAATTTTCTGTTGGGCCTTCCCGATTCATTCGGACAAGGTTCGGCTCAAGTCGAAAATGTACGCAACACCGGACTCTATCTATTCGCACAAGATAGCTGGAAGATAAGGCCGAATCTAACTCTGAACTATGGGCTTCGATGGGAGTTGAACACCCCGCTGGCGGATATTGCCAAACACGTCGAGACTTTCCGTCCGGGCCAAATGTCTACGGTCTACCCTTGTGGCGGCCCTAATACCGATTGCACGTCGCAAGATGCGGTCGGATTGGTTGTTCCGGGCGACCCCGGCGTTCCTGCGGGCATGACCCAAACCTATTACAAGGCAATTGCTCCCCGCATCGGCATTGCCTGGAGTCCGGGTAACTCGGGCAAGACCAGCATTCGGGCTGGCTGGGGACTCTTCTATAACCCGATCGAGCAGCTTGTGCTGGCACAATTCGGCGCAGAGCCTCCGTTTGGCGGAAGTACCATTGTGAATGAGACGCAGTTTAACCTGCCTTTTCTTGGCCAGGACGGCGCCACTACTTATCTGAATCCGTTTAACGGCGTCATCAGTCCTAAACGAGGGACGGCTCAGGATTGGGCAACATTCGAGCCTATCGACCTGTTCGGCGATTTCCAGCCACACATGCGTACGCAGTATTCCGCGCAGTACAACATGACCATCCAGCGCGAGTTAGCCCGAGATACCAAACTGGAGATCGGCTACGTGGGATCGCAAGGGCACCGCCTGTTGGCAACGCATGATATCAACTATTCCAATCCGCAGACTTGCCTCGATCTCGATCAGATTCTGCCAACTGCCCCCGGTACACCACTTACTTGCGCCCAGTTCGGCGAGGACAGTTCTTTCTTCATCCCGCCGGGAACGGTGCTGCCCGTAGCTTTGCACTTACCCTACGCGCAAAACCATTCGGTTATTCCCGCAGGCACGACCATTGGGCCGAACGGCATAACCCTGGTTGGTTTGCGCCCCTACTCGTCGCCCCAGTGCGATCCCCTGACCGGCATCGGCTGTCCGGTCGACGGAGTTCCGGCGTTTACCAGCATCTTTGCTCAGGACACGATTGCCAGCTCAGCCTATAACTCGCTGCAAGTTTCGTTGGAGAAAAAATTTGCCCATGGGCTCCAATTTACCGCAGCCTATACGTGGAGCAAGTCCCTTGACCAAGCCTCCAGCTTCGAGGGGATATTGAATCCACTGCCTGGCGCCAATAACCGCGCGCCGTCGCTCTTCGACGCGCGCCACCGCTTTGTCATTAGTTATTACTGGGAACTGCCGGCAAGAAAGTATAACGGCTTAGCCGGGAAACTGCTCGATGACTGGGCCGTGTCTGGTATCACGACCTACCAGACAGGATTTCCGATCCGCATCACGTCATCCTCCGACAATGAGCTGATGAACAGTGCCAGCTTTGAATATCCGGGCGAACCCAACCAGATCGCACCCTTTCAATGGCAAAGGCCGCAAAGCAACGGTAATTACTATTTTAATAGTCCGGCTAATCAGAATTCGATTTTCACTGAGTCCGGGGTGTTCGGTTACGTTGGCACCGCCCCTCGCACTATCTGCTGCGGGCCGGGAATCAGCGAGACTGATATTGCCGTCGTAAAGAATATTCCGGTCAACGAACGTTCACACTTCGAATTTCGAGGAGAGCTGTTCAATATCTTCAACCATACGCAGTTCTATAACCCAGACGGCAACAGCACCGACGGTACTCAGTTTGGCCAGGTCACTCAGGTCAAAGACCCGCGTCTGGCGCAGTTTGCTTTGAAGTTTTACTTCTAGCTCGAAAGAATAGAATAGAAAAGTCCGATCCCCGGGCGGTTTCGGCCGCCAGGATCCAATCTAATGGCCTACCCGGCCTGAGCCTTAATGGAGAACACGATGTACGCCGCACTGCAAAAAGAGCTCGACACGTTCGAGCGCCGTACTCCGAAGTCCGCCGAAGCGCATAAGAAGAACCTGAAGCGCCTGCCTCTGGGCGTGGCCAGCAATTATCGCGCCTACGATCCGTATCCAATCTTTGTGTCGGAAGCGTCGGGAAGCAAGTTCCGCGATCTCGATGGCAATGAATATATCGACCACAATCTATGTTTCGGCACGCTCATGGCGGGGCACTCGCATCCGGCGGTGATCAAGGCAGTGGAAGCGCGCCTGCACAAGGGCACCGTTTACGGCATGCCGCACAACATGGAGTGGGAACTGGCGGAGGAAATCTGCACACGTTTTCCCGTCGAGATGTGCCGCTTCGGCAACAGCGGCACCGAAGCCACCATGCATACCATTCGTCTCGCACGCGCCGCTACTGGACGCGACAAGATCATCAAGTTTGAAGGTGGTTACCACGGCCTGCACGATGCGGCGCTGGTCAGCGTGAAGCCGCACCCGCCTGCCGACGATCTTCGGCGATATCAAGAATCCGAAACCTGTGTCCGCCGGGGCGGGCGTGCCGAAGGCGAGTATCGCGAACGTGCTGGTTGCGACGTTCAATGACCTGGAAACGGTGGAGCGCCGGTTCAAGGAGAATCCAAATGAGGTCGCGGCCATCATTCTTGAGCCGATCATGATGAACGTTGGCCTCTGCATGCCGCAGAAAGGATTTCTGGAAGGCCTGCGTGCGCTCTGCGATAAGTACGGCGCGCTGTTGATCTTCGACGAAGTCAAAACGGGCGCGAAGCTCTGCTGGGGCGGCGCTTCGGAATATTTCGGCGTGGCGCCCGATATGATCTGCCTGGCGAAGTCGATCGGCGGCGGATTTCCGCTGGCGGCTTTCGGCGCGCACAAGCGGGTCATGAGTTTGATCTCGGACCACAAAGTTTTCCACGGCGGCACTTACAACACGAATCCAATTTCGATGGCGGCTGGCATTGCAACGTTCCGCGAAGTACTAACTCGGGATAACTACACGCTCATCGAGAAGCTCAACAAAAAGCTGGTGGACGGATATAAGAAGACCATCGCCAAAGTTGGCTTGCAGGGTTACATCGCGAGCGCGGGGGCGAACGGCGCGCTGATGTTGTATCCGAAGGAGATCCGTAACTACCGCGACTGGCTGCCGATTGACGTGGACCTGTGGCGGCATTACTGGTTCGGCCTGGTGAATCGCGGGGTCATGGCTCAGCCTTATTGGTGGGACGAGCAGTGGACGATTTCCGTGCAGCACACCGAAGCCGACATCGACAAACACCTGGCGGCATTTGCCGATATCGCCGAGTCGCTGGCCGCAGCGCAGCATGAGCGATTAGGAGCGGTTGCACCACACTAAGTCAGATCGGGTTATCTCACCATCGGGTCATCGGAAACCGATCACCCGATGGCCCGATGAGCCGGTCTTCATCCATGTCCAATAACGATCCCAACCAGCCGCACTTAAAGCGCGTCCTTGGACGCTTTGACTTGGTGTTGCTGTTTGTTGTCGCCGTATTCAATCTCAACGTTGTTCCGAGCATTGCGGCCAACGGCGGCGTGACCGTCTGGCTCTGGATGATCTCGCTGCTGCTATTTTTCTGGCCGCAGGGGATCGCAGTGATCGAACTCGCGCAGCGCTATCCCGGCGAAGGTGGCGTGTACTTATGGGCCAAAGAGGTGTTCGGCGACTTCCACGGCTTTCTCTCCGGCTGGTGTTACTGGACGAATAACATGCTGTATGTGCCGACGGTGATGCTGTACTTCGTGGGCGTATCGGTGTTTGCCATGGGCCCGGGCCACGCGGCGCTCGCCGACAACAAGAATTTCGCCATGGCCGCTTCGGTGGCGCTGCTCGCGCTGCTGACGGTCTTGAACATCGTTGGGCTGGGAATCGGGAAATGGCTTAACAATCTGGGCGCCATTGGAACGTTTATCGCGGCGGCGGTTCTGATCGGCTTGGGATTTACGGTATGGTCGCGTTTTGGCACGGCTGTAACCGCCGCTGATTTTCGGATTCCGCCGGATCCCAGGTTTGTTCTGAATTCGTTCGGTGTGATTTGCTTCGGCTTGGTCGGACTGGAGCTTGCTTCGGTGATGGGCGACGAAATCCGGGATCCGCAGAAAACCTTGCCAGGCGCGGTGGCGTGGGGCGGGCTGATTTCGGGACTGCTTTATATCGGAGCGACGCTGACGCTGCTGGTTGCGGTCGGCAAGAACGACATCAGCGTGCTGCAGGGCGTTGTGCAGGCGGTCAGCCATATGGCCGGCAAAGTTGGGGTGGCGTGGATTATTACGCCATTTGCAGTGATGCTGAGTTTCTCGATCGCGGGGATTGGTTCGGCTTGGATGGGCGGTTCGGCGCGCATTCCGTTTGTCGCCGGACTCGATTCCTACATGCCGTCGTGGCTCGGCAAGGTTCACCCCAAGTACAGGACTCCCTACGCGGCGCTGATTGTGCAGGCGATCGTCTCGCTCATATTGATCGTCATCAATTTCTACGCTTCGGGGGGCGTGCAGGAAGCTTTTCAGACCATGCTTTCGCTGGCGGTAGTTCTGCAACTGGTGCCGTTCCTGTATGTGTTTGCAGCGCTGCTGAAGTTTGCTTTCGGAGGCAACGTGGAGGGCGGGCGCTACAGCCGCGCCACGTTGATTGTTTCCGGATTGTGCGGCTTCGTGACCACGGCGCTGGGAATCGCATTGGCGTTTTTTCCGGCCAGGCAGATTACCTCGGTCTGGAGGTATGAAGCGAAGATGTTCGGCTTCACGGTGTTTTTTCTGGTGTTGGCCGCGTTCTTCTTTTTCGTGTACGGGCGGCTGAAAGAACCGCAGGCCGCCGTGGTTAAATAGAAACAATTCGTGGAGGACTTATGCCTGATGGAGTTACAACGGACGTTAAGACTTATTCGATGTTTATCAACGGCGAGTGGGTCGCAAGTAAGTCGGCTAAGACCTTCCCCGTATATGATCCGTCAACTGAAGAGGCGATCGCACAAGTTCCCGACGCGAACGCGGACGACGTGAACCGCGCGGTCGCGGCTGCCAAGGCCGCCTTTGAAGAAGGTCCGTGGGGGACCACAACGGCGCAGGAGCGTGGACGCGTTCTCTTTCGCCTGGCCGAAAGGGTGCGCCAAAACCTTTCCATGCTCGCCGAACTCGAATGCCGTAACTCGGGCAAACCGATTGTTGAGGCCGAGTTCGATATCACCGACGTGGCTACGTGCTTCGAATACTATGGCGGGCTGGCCACGAAAGTCGTCGGCTATGTAAATCCCGTTCCCGACAACGCGATGAGCCTCTCGCTGAAGGAACCGATGGGCGTTGCCGGGCAAATTATCCCGTGGAATTATCCGTTGATGATGGCGGCGTGGAAACTGGCTCCGGCACTGGCTGCGGGCTGCACGTGTGTGCTTAAGCCCGCCGAGCAAACGCCGCTCACCGCCCTTGAACTCGCGAAGTGGTTCGAGGAGGTTGGATTGCCGAAGGGCGTGGTGAACGTGATCACTGGCTTCGGCGAAAGCTGCGGCTCACCGCTGGTCAAGCACCCGGACGTGAACAAGATTGCTTTTACCGGCTCTGGCCGCGGTCGGCAAGATCATCGTTAGGGAAGCGGCCGATACGGTCAAGCGGGTGACGCTCGAACTGGGCGGCAAGTCGCCTAATATCTTTTTCGCCGACGCCGACTTCGAGGCCGCCATCGACGGCGCGCTGTTCGGTGTTTTCATCAATCAAGGAGAAGTCTGCTCGGCCGGCAGCCGCATCCTGGTGCAGAAGTCGATTTACAATAAATTTGTTGAAGCCATGGCTGAGAAAGCGAAGAAAATCAAGATCGGTCCGCCGCTCGAACGCGAAACGAAGATGGGATCGCTGATCTCGAAAGAGCAATACGACCGGGTTTGCGCGTATCTTGAGATCGGAAAGAAAGAAGCGAAAGTGGCGGCTGGCGGCGGGCGGGCCGATAAGTTCGCGAAGGGTTACTATGTGCAGCCTACTATCTTTTATAACGTGGATAACAACGCCCGCATCGCGCGCGAGGAAATCTTCGGCCCGGTCGCGGCCGTGATTCCGTTTGACGACGAAAAGGACGCGTTGAAGATCGCGAACGACACGCCCTACGGACTGGCCGCCGCCGTCTGGACACGCGACATTTTCAAAGCCATGCGCGCGGTGAAGGCGCTGCGAGCGGGCATCGTGTGGGTGAATCACATGCAGCCGACTTATGTAGAAGCGCCGTGGGGCGGCTACAAGCAGTCGGGCTTTGGCCGTGAACTCGGGCCGTGGGGCATTGAAGAATATCTTGAGACTAAGCAGGTGTACATCAATCTGAACGAAGCTCCGATCGGCTGGTACTGAGAACAGTTGCCGGTTGCCAGTGGTCAGTTGCCAGTAGAGCCGGCCTTGGCTCGGGCAGGCACTAACTGAGAAGAGATAGCTGATAGCTGCGAATTGAATTATATCTATCATTTATGCGGATTGAAGGGAGAGTAATGACGACGGCTATAACTAACCATGCAATGACTGGCCAAGAGATGGTCGATCTTACCAAGAAACACACACTGTATGAGTGGTCGGCGCAATCCAAGGTCGATCCCATCCCGATGGCGCGGGCGAAGGGCATTTATTTCTGGACGCCGGAAGGGAAGCGCTTCATCGACTTCAACAGCCAGTTGATGTCGGTGAACATTGGACACGGCGATGAGCGCGTCATCCAGGCCATTGCGGAGCAGGCATCGGCGCTGGCTTATGCCAATCCGTTCATGGCGACGGAAGCGCGGGCGCGGCTGGGGGCAAAGCTGGCGGAGATCGCTCCGGGAGACATTGACACGTTTTTCTTTACGAACGGCGGCGCGGAAGCGAACGAGAACGCCATCAAGATCGCGCGCTTTTTCACCGGGCGACGCAAGATCCTCGCGCGTTATCGCTCGTATCACGGCGCGACAGCGGGCGCGATCAGTCTTACGGGCGATCCTCGGCGATGGGCGGTTGAGCCGGGGATTCCGGGCGTGGTGCACGTGCTCGATCCTTATCACGGCATTGAGCGCGGATGGGAGGCGGCGGAAACTTCGCTGGCCATGATCGACGAAGTTATCCAAATGGAAGGCCCGCATACGATTGCCGCGTTCATTCTGGAGCCGGTGACCGGGACGAATGGCATTCTTGTGCCGCCGGATGGATATCTTGAAGGAGTGCGGAAACTGTGCGACAAGTACGGGATTCTGATGATTGCCGACGAAGTCATGTCGGGCTTTGGCCGCACGGGGGAGTGGTTTGCCGTCGATCATTGGAAGGTTGTTCCCGACTTGCTTTGTATGGCGAAAGGACTTACCTCGAGTTATATTCCGCTGGGTGCGGTTGGAATGCGGCAACATATCGCGAGGCACTTCGACGACAGAGTGTACTATGGAGGGCTTACTTACAACAGTCATCCGATGGGATGCGCGACGGCGCTGGCGACTATTCGCGTTTACGAGGAAGACAAGCTGATCGAGAATTCGCGTAAGATGGGCGCGATGATGAAGACGCTGGGCGCGGAGTTACAGGCGAAACACCGGTCGGTGGGCGCGGTGCGCTCGATTGGGCTGTTCGGTATCGTCGAGCTGATCCGGGACCGCAAGACGCGGCAGCCGATGGCTCCGTTTAACGGCACCTCGGAGGAGATGATTGCGCTTGGAAAGTTCTTCCGCGAGAACGGGCTCTATACGCTGGTCCGCTGGAATACCTTCTTTACGAATCCTCCGTTGTGCATCAACGAGCAGCAGTTGCGGGAGGCGTTTGCGATCATCGACAAGGGGCTGGAGATTACGGACAAGGCGGTGAAAGACTAGTGCAGTGCGTTGAAGATAGCGATGGTTATCTTTCATCTCGATCCGATACGAAGTCTGGTGTTGGACGAGGAAGTCAAGGGCTTTAACCACGGGGGACACAGAGGATCACGGGGGAAGTCAGCGAATCATAAACGTCGATCTATTTGACGTACTACACTAGCAGGGATGTAAGCGGAGTCAGAATGCTATGGATGTGCCGATTGAAGTTGAAGAAATCCCTGGCGCCAAAGAACTTCACGAGTGGTTTGGGTATTGGCCTGATTTCCATGATGCCGAAATTGTCAGCTTGCACTTGAATCGTAAGGGAATCTCGTCGCTGCGGGTTCACACCTGGGAGACGACCAAAGAAGTAGATGAGAGAGGTTATTACGTGCTGGCAAAGCACGTTGTGGTCGAGTTCGTCTTTGAGACTGTATCTGAACTCAGTCTGAACGGCTTCAACCAGCAAAACGTCATTTTCAGTCTTGGTATTGAGAAAACCGATTTGGGCTTCCGGTTGACGCTTGGTGAATGTTACGGCTTGGCGGGGAGTATCGAGGCTGAGAGGTTGTCCATCAGTATCACGCCGGGTAGTCCTTCGTAGCACTTCTAGAGAAGCAGTCCGCTGCGCTCCCCGCTGATTTCGGAGACTAGCGCCAGGTGCGCTGCTGACTATCGGAGGGGGAAATTATCATGGGGGTGTGGTGCGCCTGGGTGGCGTGATCGTTGATCACGGTCGCGGCCTGGGTGCGGAGGTTGCCGGCTTTGGCGTCGAATTCCAGCGTGCTGACGCTGTGTTCACACTGCGTGCAGGTGAACTTCATGCCGCCCTTGATGCGCTGAATTTTGTAGGCTTTCACTACATGAATTGTAATCCTCTGCAAGCGGGAGCGGGCAAGCGTTGGTTGAGCAGCGAAAGTAACGCAATCGCGAATCCCAGATTTGCCGAGAGCTCAGACAGTTGCCGAGCTACTCCACCCCGTCAAGCCAACACCGGGCTTGTCGGGGGCCCCGGTGCGCTCGGCTTGGACGGCCTAGGGCCTGCCGTCCCTACGCAAGACTGGACGGCCTAGGGCGGCCGTCCCTACGCGGGCCTGGACGGGCGAGGACGCCCGTCCCTCCACCTGCATCATTTTGCCAGGCGGTTGTATTTCTTTAGAACCTCCTGCAGACGGTCGTGGGGGAGGGCGATTACGGTGTGGCCGTCGATGCCGGTCATGGTTTCGGCGGCTACCATGGCGTTGACTACGGCTTCTTCGGTGGCTTGGACGGTGGCCAGAAAGAGGGGATCGAGGCTGTCGTTGGGCAACATTTTCAGGTCGCGGATTCCCTTGGCAGAGGCCGCTCCTGGATTTGCGGTGGAGAAGGCTATGAAGATATCGCCGGAACCGTTGCCGGAATAACTGCCGTCGCGGCCGAGGCCGAGAGACGCTTTGCGGACGAGACGCCGCAGTTGCGTGGGGATGAGCGGTGCGTCCGTGGCGACGACGATGATGATCGAGCCGACGTCGTCTTTTCGGAGCGTGTGCTCGGGAATTTCCTTGCCGACGGGGACGCCGGCGATGCGCAGTTGGTCGCGCTCTCCGTAGTTGCACTGCACCAGCACGCCTACGGTGTATCCGCCGGCTTTTGGGTCGAGCACGCGTGAGGATGTTCCGATTCCTCCCTTGAATTCGTTGCAGATCATGCCGGTTCCGCCGCCTACGTTGCCCTCTTCTACCGGGCCGCTGTGGGCGGACTCCAGCGCGTGGAAGACGTGCTCGGGCTTGACGTGGAATCCGTTGATGTCGTTGAGATAGCCATCCCAGGTTTCGGCCACCACGGGCAAGGACCACCAGTAGTCTTCCATGTCGGGCTCGCCGCGCTTCACTTTCCAGGCGATGACGGCGTCGCGCACCACGCCTACGCTGTGGGTGTTGGTGATCATGATGGGGCTGGTCAGGAAGCCGGAGTCTTCGAGCCAGGTTGTGCCGGTCATCTCGCCGTTGCCGTTGAGCGTGAACCAGGCGCCGAAGACGGAGTCGTTGGCGTCCTTGCCGCGCGGATGGATGGCGGTTACGCCGGTGCGGACGGGGCCTTCTCCTACTTTGAGCTTACCGCTGCCGGAGATGAGCGTGGTGTGTCCTACTTCTACGCCTTGGACGTTGGTGATGGCGTTGTTGGCGCCGGGCGTGCCGTCGAAGGGGATGCCGAGATCGCGGGCGCGGGGCTTGGCTTGGGCGAAGGTGAGAGTGCCGGCACAGAGAAGAGCGCAGAGAGGCACGGTGCGGAACGGGAGGATTCGAAATCGCATCATAAGGGTTGTTCGATTCGCTATTCGCTATTCGCCTTTCGCTGTTCGCAGCGGCAGGCATAGCGAACGACGAACAGCGAATAGCGAATCGTGCGATTGATTGAGTGTCGGCGGCAGTATAAAGCATGGAAGGGTTGGTTTAGAATCCTGCTAGGAAAGATCGGTCGCGGTCAGGAGACGAAATGGAGAACTGGAAGCGGGCGGTGATTGCGGGATCGGTGGGAGCGGCGACGCTGTTGCTGCTGAAGGGGAAACGTCCGGCGGCGGTGCTGGTGGGAGGGGTGGGGTTGGCGGTGCTGGCGTCTGAGTATCCGGATCAGTTTGCCAAGATTCGCGAAGAGCTGCCTTCGTATGTGCGGCAGGGAGCGAAGTTTCTGGACTTGGCGATGCAGATCGGCGGCAGGATCGAGGAGTTGGCGGAAAAGCGCGCGGCACAGGCGTTTGAGGAGTTGGGGGAATATTGAGCGCTCGCGATGGAGACGCGGCGAGCCGCGTCTCTACAGGAAATTATGGCTAGTCGATGCCCAGTTGTTTGCGGGCCTCGGGGCTTAGGCGTTCGGGGGTCCAGGCGGGTTCCCAGACCACGTTGACGTTGGCGTTGCGGACGCCGGGGAGTTGCTCGACCCGGGACTTGACTTGCGCGCTGATGTTGACGTGCTCGGGGCAGCCTTGGGCGGTGAGGGTCATATCGACGGTGACGTCCTGTTGACCTTCGGGTGCGTCGCCCAAGCGGATCTCGTAGATGAGGCCGAGGTCGACGATGTTGACGGGGATTTCGGGATCGTAGCACTGCCGGAGTGCGTTGAGAACGTCATCGTGAGCAAGAGGCATGAATTTCCTTTGCGGCTCGCTGATCTTTAGAAGCTGAAATATTGATAGTGAGGGCGCTTGCTCATATTCTATCGCGAACCTAGCTTGCTGTGACCACAGGCAGACTGCCGAGCTTCGCTCGGCTTAGACCCTTCGGCTTCGCTCAGGGCAGGCTCGCGAGGCGCCTGTCCCCACACGAGATCATGGCCATCGATCGGGAGTTTCGACAAGGCGGTGGAGATCAAGCCGGGGGCGTAGGCGTACAATTCCGGGCATGAAACGAGCGCTTGGGGTTGTCGTTGCCTTTCTTCTATGTTGGTTCTTCGGTTTTTCCACACCCAGTTTCGCCGCGCCTCGCACCTTGCGCGTGGATTATTACCACACGGGAAACTCGCGCGAGGAATGGTTCAGCCTGGATCGGGTGGTGCTGGAACCGCTGGAGTGGCCGGGGAATCTCAGCAAGACCATCGATGAAAGTCAGTTGGGAGATTACCTGTTTGAGGTGCGCGAGCGCGGCAGCGGGAGATTGCTTTACTCGCGCGGATTCAATTCTGTGTTTGGCGAGTGGAAGACGACGGAAGAGGCGCTCCACGGGAACCGGACATTTTCGGAGTCGCTGCGCTTTCCCGGCGCCTGACGGGCCGGTGGAAGTGTCGCTGAAGGAGCGCGATGGGAGCGGCTTTCGGGAAGTTTGGAAGACGGTGGTGGATCCGAAAGATAAGTTCATTGACCGGTCGCGTCCGCCTTCGCCGGGAGCGTTGATGGAATTGCAGAAGATGGGCGATCCGGCGACGAAGGTGGACTTGCTGGTGTTGGGCGATGGTTACACGGCGGCGGAGCGCGGGAAGTTTGAGAAAGACGCGCGGCGATTCATGGAGGCGCTGTTTTCGACGTCGCCGTTTCTTGAGCACCAGAAGGACTTCAACGTTTGGGGGCTGTGTCCGGCAGCGGAGGAGCCGGGTGTGTCGCGGCCTTCTAGCGGAATTTATCGGCGGTCGCCGGTGGGCGCTTCGTACGATACGTTCGGCACCGAGCGCTATGTGCTGACTACGGAGAACCGGGCGTTGCGGGATGTGGCGTCGTTCGCGCCGTATGAGTTCATCGAGATTCTGGTGAACGGGCAGACTTATGGGGGCGGCGGAATTTTCAATCAGTATGCGACGGTGGCGATCGACAATCTGTGGGCGGGATATGTGGGCGTGCATGAGTTTGGACATCAGTTCGCCGGGCTGGCGGATGAATATTACACGTCGGATGTGGCGTATCTGCCGGCGGAGAACAAGACGGAGCCATGGGAGCCGAATGTGACCGCGTTGCTTGATCCGGCGAGTTTGAAGTGGAAGGATCTGGCCGCAGCGGGAACGCCTGTGCCTACGCCCTGGGATCAAGAGGAGTTCGATCGCTTTGAGCGAGACATTCAGCGGCAGCGGAAAGAGCTGCGAGCGGCGGGAAAGCCGGAGGCGGAGATCGACGAACTTTTCCGCAAAGAGCGTGAGAAGGAAGATGCGATGCTCGGCGCGCAGAAATTTGCGGGGAAGGTGGGAGCGTTCGAGGGCGCGAACTACGAGGCTAAGGGGTATTACCGTTCGGAGGTGGACTGCATCATGTTCACGCGGCATAGAGCGTTTTGCGCGGTGTGCCGGCGGGCGATTGAGCGGGTGATTGGGATGTATGCGGGGTAGGGCGGGTTACCGCCGAGACGCAGAGGACGCCGAGAAGGGCTTTAGGAAGTTCCTAAGCGGGCGCGGACGAACTCTACTACTTCTGGCGTTACGTAGTTTGGCGGATGGATCGTGAACATTGGGCGGTCGATTACGGGCTTCAGCGAGACGCTTTCCCAGGCTGGGCGGTTGGAGTTTGCTACGGAGTGCAGCAGGACGGCGTCGGCTCGGTCGAGAAAAGTTTGCGCTGAGGCTTTGAAGTCGGCGGTCGCTGGATCAAGCACGGTTAGATAAAGATCCGGTTTGATGAAGCGCAGGATGCTGTTCGATTCGATGATGGCGTTTTCGGCGGAGGCTAGAATCTTGCGGATGCGCGGCACGGCTTCCGCGAGGCGCCCTTGCTGGGTGCGGACCCACCAGGAGCGATCGGCTCCGGCGACCAGGAAACGCGACGTGTCGGATTCGCCGGAGCGGTCTTTTTCTTCCGATACAGCCCAGGAATGATCGTCCCAAGAAGGATCGGCGGTGGCACAGTCGCAGGCTTCGCCGTTGGCGGAGCAGACGCCGTGTCCGTATTGGGTGATTTTGAGGGCGGTCCAGTGGAAAGCGGGCAGAGCGGCGATTAGACCGGCGACTACGCTGGTTTTGCCGACGCTGCGGGTGTGACCGCCGATGACTAGGATGGACATGGGGTGCGGCTATTAGCTCTCAGCTTTCAGCTCTCAGCTTTCAGCTTTCAGTTTTCAGCTTTCAGCTTTCAGTTTTCAGTTTTCAGTTTTCAGTTTTCATTAGATGCGGCAAAGGCGCGTCTTTGCATAGGAAATCGATTTTGGAGCTTAGATCGTGTGCCGAACGGCGCGTCCCTTCGGGGGCTAAAGCCCGCAATTTTGTTGGCCCATGGCGGCACGGCTGAACAGGCTGCGGAAAAATTCGTCGAGAGAGCGAGAAGCTCACCTCAGGCGCTGAAGCGCGGACACATTTTCAACGACTTACGGCACGAGTAAACTCGTGCCCTTCCCACGTGCCCTTCCCAATAACCTGCTTGCATCAGAGTTTTTCCGCAGCGTGTGAAGCCGTGCCCTTCCCAAAACCTATTTTTGAAACATTCTCTAGCGACTCTTCTTCGCTGCGCGCGATACGAACGCCAGCTCTTTAAGATACTCCCGGATGGGGCGGGCGGGGGTTCCCCAGAATACAACTCCCTTGCCGCGAATCACTTTCTTTGTTGGGATGCCGCTTTGGGCACCGAGAATTGCGCCTTCTTCTATGCGGACGTGATCCGCGATACCGACTTGTCCGCCTATGATGACGTTGTCTTCGACTACGGCGCTGCCGGAGAGGCCGGTTTGAGCGGCGATGACTACGTTCTGGCCGATCTGGACGTTGTGGCCGATGTGCACGAGGTTGTCAATCTTCGTGCCGCGGCGGATGCGGGTTTCGTCGAGAGCGCCGCGGTCGATGGTGGAGTTGGCGCCGATTTCTACGTCGTCTTCGATCACCAGGCGTCCGACTTGGGGGAATTGCTCGTAGCGTCCGGTTTGGGAATCGCGGACGTAGCCGAAACCTGCGCTGCCGAGGACCGCGCCCGCCTGCACGATGACGCGGTCGGCGAGAGTTGTGCCGGGGTAGATGGTGACGTTCGCGTCGATGCGGCAATGGCTTCCGATCACCACTTCGTTGCCAATAACTGCACCGGAGTCGATGGCGGTTTCATCGCCAATCTGGATGTGTTCGCCGAGAATCGCTTGCGCGCCGATAGCTACGTTGTTGCCGATCTGAGCGGAAGCGGGAACGACGGCGGAGGGATGAATGCCGCGATTGCGGTCGGGGTCGCGGAGCAACTTCGCGGCTCGGGCGAAGGTGAGACGCGGCTGGGGGGAAATCAGGATGGGCTTGGAGGCGGTGGCGGTGGCCGCGAAATCTCCGGCGATCACGGCGGCGGCGGAGGAGTGGAGGGCAGTGTCCAGATGCTGAGCATCCTCAACAAAGACCAGGCTATCGCTCTTCGCGGACTGCAGGCTGGAGACGCTGGTTACGGTGATGGCGGGGTCTCCGAGGAGACGGCAGCCGAGCTGCTTGGCGAGATCGCGCAGGGTTCTTTTCATGGCTTCCTATTGTCGCGCACTCAGTACCCAGTTTCGTCACGCACGCGCAGGGGCGGCTTTCATCGCGTATCGCAAACCGGCCTGTACCGCGTGCGCCTGGTGCAAGTTAATCAATATGTGAAGCAGAACTGAAATGACCAGCGAACCTGTACACAAATAAAGCAGCGCAAATATCGCTCCCATCACACCCGCCTGCAGCGCGCCGCTCCATCCCTGGTAGAGGTGGTCCAGCCCGAAAATAATGGTTGAGAGCAAGGCGCTCGGCCAAAGCGCAAGCCAATGGTGAAAATACCAGATGAGAAATCCGCGAAAGAGCAGCTCTTCCGTTGTCCCGGAAGAAACGCTCATCGCGTAGAACAGCGCTAGTTCCCAGCGGCATTTCGGAAACAAGCGGCCGGGACCGTGTCCGTTGGCCATGTGCCGGATTTTTTCAAGATTCTCTTCTTTCGCGAGCAGGCGAGCTCGCCACCGGACCAACGGGTACAGAGATACTGCAAGAATGGCAAAGACAATCCAGAACGGAAGGGAGAGACTGGGAGCCAGGCCAAGAGCGGCCCAGGGCGTCCCTCGGACGAGCCCCATGACGGCGATCGCAACGACGAACGTCCACTGCAGAGCAATCGTTCCCAGATAGGCGCGCATTCTGAGGCGCGCAAGCCCGGACTCCGGCGTGGACTTCAGACTGGAAACAATGTGCAGGCCCCAGGAGAGAAAGACCACAGCGATGAGAGCGGCAATGACACCATCAAGCCATGTCGCCATCGTGAAGCTCCATGAGGTTGTTGCCATGCGAGTCGGTCAAACTGGCGATTGTAACAGCCTCTAGTAGAGCGGGGGCTGGCCTGGGGGGCGGGTTTTCCAGCGGCGGTGCACCCAGAGCCACTGGTCGGGATAGCGGCGGATGAAGTCTTCGATGACTTTGGTGAACTTTGCGGTATTGGCGACGATGTCGGCCTCGTTATCGCCGGTGCGAATCAACTCGACGGCGGGATCGAAGCGCAGGATGTATTTGCGCAGTGCCTTATCCCAGACGGTAAAGCCGGGGACTACGGCGGCATCGGTGCGCAGGGCAATGCGGGCGAGGCCGCTGGCGGTGCAGGCAGGGGTGCCGAAGAAATCGACGAACACACCCTGCGGCGGGGTCATGTTGGTGTCCATTAGGATGCCGACGGTTTGGCCGGCGCGCATGGCGGAGAGCAGACCGCGGACGAAATCGTCTTTGTCGACGGTGCGGTTGCCGTGCATGGTGCGGTAGCTTTGGATCAAGGCGTCGATGTAGGGATTGTCGAGCGAGCGCATGACGATCGACAGGGGATGACCTTGCAGCGAGTGCGCGAAGGCGGAGAGTTCCCAGGCTCCGAGGTGGGCGGTGAGAAAGAGAACGCCTTTGCCGCGAGCGTAGGCGCGCTCGAAGTTTTCAAAGCCGTCATAGACGACGACGCGGGAGACATTTTCGCGGGTGTAGCGGGGGAAGAGGCAGACTTCGGCGAGCTGGCGTCCGAGAGAAATGAATTCTCCGCGAACCAGACGGCGGCGCTCGCGCTGGGACATTTCGGGGAAGGCGAGAGAGAGGTTGCGCATGCCAACGCGGCGCAGGCGCCGGTGAAGCGCGTAGACGGTCAGCCCGAGGGTGATGCCGATGGCGCGCGCCGCGGGACGAGGGAGCATGCCCAGGATCTTTACCCAGGTCCAGACTAGAGCGTATTCGAGGTGTTCTTGCAATGCAGTTGCCAGTTGCCGGTTGCCAGCTGCCAGTTATCCGGGTACTGGGAACTGGCAACCGGCAACTGGGTACTACTTTGCTGCCTGCTGCGCCCACTTGGCTAGCGTGCTCAGGAAGGGGTAGGCGGCTTTGGGAGCTTCGATTTCTCCTTTGAGAGACGTCTTGAAGGGCACCATGCGGCCGTAGAATTCGCGGGTGCTGCCTTTATCCTGCTGGATGACGGCGCCGGAGAGCTCGAGTCCGGCGAAGAGGCCGCGGGAGCGCGAGTAGGTCAGAACCTCGGCCCTCATCTTCCAATCGGTATCGGCGGCGGCGTGGCGTCCGACGGGGCCGGCGGCGGCGCTGGCATCGGCGCCGAGTTTGAACTGGCTGGAGAGCAGGTTATTCATGCCATTCTTGTTCATGATCAGCATGACGAGATCGGTGGCCTGGGCGCCGATCTGCAAGCCGAAACTGCCACCGCCGATTCTGAAGAAGGCGGGTGCGCTCCAGCCTTTTTCAGTGCGGCAACTGGCGACGCCTTTGCCATAACGGCCGCCGACGACGAAGCCTGCGTTGAGCAGGGACGGAACCACGGCCACGCATTCAGCCGAACCGAGTACTTCTTCGGGGATACGCTGGTCGGGAGCGCCCTGAATTTCGTCGAGCACGGTGCCCGCGGCCTCGACACGCGCGGAGGCTTTGGTGTTGGGTTCCGCGGCCTTGGTGTCGTCGCCGGTACTGGCGGAAAGAATCGTCGTTTGGAAACATGTCAGGAAACAAACGAGCAGCAGCAGAACGAGGAGATTTCGCATCATGCCTCACCTGGGAGATCGGAGTATGAGATTCTGTTGTTGTCTGACCTAATCTCTGATTCTATTCGATGCGGGTGCGGAGAGGGGGGATAGCTGGGGAGTGATCAGGGTGAGTCAGGGAAAAGCCAGGTTTCAAGGTTTCAGAGTTTCAAGGTTTCAAAGAACCACGGGGCTCAATGCATCTCAAGTTCGTTGAGGGCAAAAAAATGCGGGGCTGAAAGCGGCGACCCTAATCTCCGTTTCCAACCCCGTCTCCCAGGTTCTGTGGTAGGTGAGGCGAGTATGCGGCAGGCGCGGAAAGGGGACAAGATTACGAGGGTCACTGTACCTTGGTAACCGAAGGTGGTTGACGAGTCCTGGAAAGTGCAACAATGGGTGAGATTGCCTATGAATGCCATGCGCCAAATACACAATGAAACAGAAAACTGCCGAATCGCTCTTATCCTAGTCTTAGTCTTAGCGTTGTTCGTGGTGGTTGCGAGCGCAACCCTCCTTGCACAAGAAAGAACCCTCGGTGGTTGTCAACTGGGAGAAGAAAACATCAAACCGCACGGTTCCGACCCTGCAAGCGGTGGTCAATCCGATGCTGCGCCGTGGATCGCCCATTCACGATGCCGCCCTCGTAAGGCCCCGCAAGGGAACACTTAGGTACGGTTGGGGTACGGATGAGGTACGGAGGGAGATTGGAAATCAAGGATACAGCAGGGGTGTTAATAAATTCTGGGTCCCCTATGGAAAAGCATGCTTCCCGACCCCACCCCGGCAGGGGAGTCTCCGGGGGTGATCGCCTGCCCGCGAGCGAGGCCCCGCTCCACAGCACTCCAGATGAGATGTCGGCTCGACTTCGAATTCTACCGAGCATGGAAAGGGTGTGCTGATGCCCGGCCTGTCTGTACGAACATTCACGAGGCAGGTAACTAGTGCCTCCTGCTGTTCCTAACTAGTGCTGGTCGAGACAGACTTCGTGCCCTGCCCTATCCCGAAAAGCGTTGTCGCAAGGCTTCGTCGGTGCGGCGACCGACACCGTGGGTACAACCGATGGAGCAGTCTGGGAAATATCGCTGGCCACTGTTTTGGTCACCGTGCCAGACGACCCCGCATTTACCAATGGTTCTCCTTCGGTCGTAACTGAAAGAGTTGGTGCGGGAGCCGCTGAGTGAACATCTGCAGGAGGGGCTGCGGGAATTGCTGCAGGGTCTGCTGCGGGAGTAACTACGGGAACACCCGGCGTAACCACGTGGTCGGCCACGAGGTCATACGTAAAGTGTTGGTCAGAATCGTTTGTGTACACGAGGTTCTTGACCCCAGCCGTTCGGAAGTATTCCATCCTCTGCTTGTTCGCCAGAATCATGTGGAAGCGCATATCGCTTGCACGTTCGCTATGTATCGTGAACGTGTCCCCAGAGCTTTCTGCGTATCCCACAACCTTTTCAGCTCTGAAACTAGAGTTAGTGGCTTCGATGAGTTTCTCTTTAGTGACCACCAGAGTGCCGGGACATGTGCCCTCCTGCTTCCTGCCATCAGGCCACGTGCGTGTGTACAGCTCACCAGCGTGTTGCTTGCAGTAGTTGTTAACTTTGTGAGCTTCTCGCATAGCGAGTATGCCACGGCCCAGCGCATTGCCCACGCTCTTGCCCAGCTCAGCATTCTGGCGGTCTCTCTCGGCTTGTGCTGCCTGAGCTGCGCTGTTGTCGTAAGTCGGCACGTCGGGTGCAGGAGCAGGAACGTACGTCGGTGCAGGAACGTACGTTGGCGCTGGCGTCGGCTGTGGAATGTACACGTTCGACTGCGGCAATCTTGTATCAGGCGCCTCATAGGTCGGCACAGGCGGCAGTGACGGCTTCGGTAAGGAATCAGGCTGTGGAAACCAGACGCAGGGCAGGTTGGCCGTGCTGGGGTTGTTGGTGCACGGGGGCTGTCCGAACGCGGCGACTGCCATCACAAGTGTAACCAGTAAAATATGAAGTGCTTTCACTGTCTTATCTCCTCCTCTGATTGTGAATACCATGCGTCATTCGGGCAAGATTACGCTCGACCCTGCCAAGAGTTACGCCCGGTGCAGCCACGCTGCTGCAGCGGCTGACCGGAGGTAACCAACGTTTTGTGACGGGGGTGCCCTTCCCAAGAATTCGTCAATGCGCTAGGATTTCCTCAGCATCGAGAGCGGCTTGGACGATGCTCCAAGCTCACCAACCGTGCCGGAAAAAGCGGCAGCGGTGGTCAGCCCGACGAGGGCGATGTGGCGAGGAATCGCAAATGGAACTTCCAGTCAATGACCAACTGTTTACCTGTGAACGCTGCGGCGTCGTTTGCACAGAAGAGTGTTTCATCACGCCAAAAGGAAAGCTGCTGTGTCCCCCGTGCCTGATGCTGAAAGACAATGTTGACCGGAAGTCGCTGGCAGCAGTAACTCAGGCAAAGACCTTGGCGGAAAAAGTCGAGGCGTGGATGAACGCCAACGGAATCCTGCAGGACAAGAAGGAAGGGAGAGACAAATGAAACTCGACCTAGCAAAGACCAATGGCTCTAGTCTGCCGAGCATTCTCACTCAAAATGGGAGAAGAACCACTCGACAGACTCCCAGAGCGAAGAAAGACAGTCATCAAGAACAGCACCGGCATTTGCCCCGTTGCTCACCAACGACACATCCAATTCCCGATAGCTCCACTGCATCGCCGACACCAGTCCCGAACAGAATAGTTCCCCCGGATGACAATCCCAGCGAGATGGCAGACTACGTCGCCATCGTCGAAAATTTTCCCGCAATATTGAGTGCGATGCACTGTGGGGCATCGGCAGCCGTCAGAGGCTCTGCGCCGGCTGGGCGCTGACTACGTTCGTTATGCTTTCTGGATGCCCTATCCGAAGCTGGCGGTGGCCGAGTTGCGCCCTCCTGACGCCACCGAGACCTATTGGGACTTCCAATACATGGACCCTTTGGTGGAGGACTTCCTGCGGGCTTCGGCAAGGCACAGCAGCGTTATGAGCTTCAGCACGATCCCGCAGTGGCTGTTTACCACACCTCAGCCAGTCGTGTATCCGGATGATCCGAATCAAGTCATCTGGAATTATTCGCAGGGCATGCAGCTTGCCGATGTCAAAGCGCTGGGAGATTACTATGCACGACTGGCGAGCTGGTACACACAGGGTGGATTCACGGACGAGTTGGGAAAATTCCATTTTTCCGGGCATCACTACGACATCGGTTACTGGGAGGTCTTCAACGAAATCGATGGCGAGCACGACACGACGCCCCAGCAATACGTGGAACGCTATGATGCGGTGACTCAGGCAGTGCTCAAGGCCGCGCCGGCGATGAAATTTGTCGGTCTCGCTCTGTCTGAGCCGTCCGATGCTCGGCGAACGTTCGCCTATTTTCTAGACCCGAAAAATCACCGGCCGGGTGTTCCGTTGGATTACATTTCCTTCCACGTCTATGCCACGCCATCGGGCGATCAAACGCTGGAAGACTGGCAGTACACTTTTTTAAAGTGAGGTCGCGGTGGAGCTGGCCAAGGAGTGCCTCGGGGCTACAATCCAGACCATCGGAGGGGTGTCACCGGATACCGTCACGCAAAATGTTGGAGACGCGAAAGTCCGTCTGATGCCTTTCTCTGTATCCGTCGTTGCTTTGAAGGATTAATTGTACATAGCGAAGACGAACCTCTAAGAACCTGTCCAAAAACTCACGTTTTGAAGGGGACGGGCTTCAGCCCGTCCGTTGAGGCTACAAAGCGACGCGGCTTCCAGTCGCCGCGGGAATGGGTTTGCAAGCCATGCCGCCCCTCGGGGCTGAAGGCCCCTATCATTTTGCGTTCGTACGTACGGGCTGAAGCCCGTACCCTTCAAAACCCAACAGTTTTTGGACAGGTTCTTAAACTCCTGCGTGCACTTATGAGTTGTTGGAGTGAAGGTGATTCCTGGACGCGCACGTTTTTACTGTGCAAAATTGACCGTTCTTGAGACCGCCTCCGGGAATACAAATGATCTCATAGATGGTTCGCCGAGCAGGGTGTCCCGCCCTCGGGGGCTGAAGCCCGCATTTTTATCAGCCCTGAACGGCACAGCTGAAGCTGTGCCCTACCCAAGACCATTTATGAGACCAGTTTTAGAGTGAGTTTCAAATCCAGGCAGCAACAGGAGGAGCCAATGTCAAACCGGCATTCTGCCACCAAACGGCACCGGCGCGTGAAGTCGGAGAAGCGTTCAGACTGCACTGCACGAACCATGGCGGCGGTGAAGCAACTCGAAGAGGCGGCCCAAAAGCCTGGCCCTGCCGTCGAGAGCCTACTTCGCCGTCACCAGCGAATGCGTGATGGCATGGACGGAGAGGGCGATGCGATTCTGCACGCCGACTTTGCGCATCAGTTTCGCGACGTGAGCTTTCACGGTGCGCTCTTCGATGCCGAGGGCGGAGCCGATCTCTTTGTTGGAGCGGCCGGCAACCAGCATTTCGAGAACTTCCTTTTCGCGGTCGGTAAAGGTGATGCGGCCGGCGGGGAAGATGCGGCCCGGGGAGGCGCTGACGCGTTCGATGAAGGTCGAGAGCACGCGGCGCGGAGCCCACACCGAACCCTGATGGACGATGCGGAGAGCCTGGATAAATTCGGCGGGCGAGGCGGCCTCGTCCACGTAGCCTTTGGCGCCGGCGGCGATGGCTTTGAGGACACTTTCATCGTCCATGCCGGAGCCGGTCACGATGATGCGCAGGTCGGGCCGGATGGCCTTCATGCTGGCCATGATGTCGTACAGGTTCTGGCCACCACGATTGCCGAGCAGGACGAGATCGATGGCTTGCAGTTGGCCCAGGTCGGCCAGCGAGGCGGAGACCAGCTCCAGATCGGGTTCGGTATCGAAGAGGGCCCGGAATCCCACAAATCGCAGCGGATCGCTCTCCACCACGGCAACACGTATCAGCGGCTTTTTGGCGACGGCGACGGCAGCTTTCATTAAGGTTTCCCTGTTAGGATTGCATCCTGTTCAAGCTTGCCTGAATCAACAAGGAATTGGAATGATTGGTGATAAAGACAAATTACGGGGGTAACCCCCCCAATGAGGCGGGGTGAGGAGGTTTTTGCCGTGAACCGAAGGCGAATACAGCGGTATGGTGCGGGGATTCTGGCGGTGAGCATGATGGCGGCGGGGCTGATCTGGGCGCAGGCGCAAGCGTCCGCGCAAACGTCCGCGCAAACGACGGCACAAACGACAGCGCAGGCTTCAGCAACGTATCAGCCGAAGTTTGCGGGCGATCCGGCGCGCTCGGAAGCGGAAGCGCAGGCGCTCGGCTACATGCGGACGGTGCTCCGGGCAGAGCACGCTTACAAGAAACGGCACGGCAAGTACGCGGAGTCGCTGGAGGCGCTGGCCGGGACCGGATCCCTCACCAAGCGCATGGCGCACACGACCGACCGCGGGGATTACATGGCCAGCTTTCGTCCGCACCACGATGGGTTTGTGCTCACCATGACACCTAAGCAGATGAACGGCGAACACCGCTCGTTCTATGCGGAAGAAGACGGAGCGATCCACGCCGACGATCAAAAGGCCGCAGGCCTGGATTCTCCGAAAGTGCAGTGAAAACGCGAAGCGATCCGGTGGCAGCGTGTGGTGGAAGTCGATGCTCTGATACGAATCTAGAGCGTTTTCACAGTTAACGTGTAGCTCGCCGCCGATAGTCCCGCAGCGGCTAAAGCCGCGTCATCCTTGGCCATTGACGGCACGGCTGAAGCCGTGCCCCTTCAAGTCCACCACACACCAACTGTGAAAATGCTCTAACCTCCACCGTTCGCAAGTCCCACTCAATTGACATGGTTGGGGGACGTCATTCGGAACCGGTGACTTTGGGGCTGGACGGTCCGTCGTCGCGACGTTCGCCGTCGCGGTCGGAACGGGCCGGTCCGGGCTGGACGGTGGGAATCTGATCGGCGATGCGGCGGACCGGGAGTGGGCCGGCGTCGGTGCCGTGGCGTTTCAATTCCTTGACAATGTCTTCGCGGTCGCGCGCGCCATAGTCATGGGCGAAGCGGGTAAGGGCCTGGGTCAGAATGTCGTGGTGGTGTACGTTTTCCAGACCCGGTTCCCGGGTGATATTCAGCCACAAACGGTGAAGCAGGACGACATCCTCGTTCTTCATGGTGGGCGTGTGGGGACCGATGCGGAAGGTGTCGACGATGCCGTCGGGCTGAACGATCTGCAGCAGGAACTGCTGTTTGGGTTCCGGTATGGCTTCCCAGGCGCTGCCCAGGTTGAAGGCCTGCTCGGCGGTCGTCATTTTGCTGGAGAGGCCGGCGACGACGGCGGAGGACTCGAGGTTGTGGGCGGTCTGGGCGATGGCCGACCAGGGGTCGCGAGCCGGCACCACCAGGAGCGAAATCTTTTTGCCGACACTTTCGGCGACGGAGACGGCGCGCGTGAACAGGGTCTGCTCGTAGTCGCTGAAGATCTGTTCGGTGGAAAGGCCGTAAGCGGCGCTTCCGAACTGACTGATGCGGGCGGTCATTACGACCACGTCCTGTTCGTGGGTGTCGGTGCGCTCCAGCACCCAGCGCAGGTGGTTCAGCGTGTTGTAGTCGCGGACCGGGACGAGCACGTTGCCGGCGCGGATGCCGACGGTTTCGCGCCCGACGCTTTCCGCCGGCTGTAACTGGAACTGCTCCTTCATCTGCGCCGCGTTGTGGGCGTGTTTGCGGCGGTTCACCTTTTCGGAGAACGTGAAGATGGCGAAGAAGACGGCCGAAAAAATCAGGCCGCTCACCGTGGCTACCGACTTGGTGAAGAGATTCACGATGGCGGTGGAGAGCAGAACCATCCCGACCGAGGCCAATCCGATGGGGATCTCGATCCCAAAGAGGTGAAGATTGGGCGGCATTTTCCAGGTGCGCTCACCCTTGTAGCGGTAGCGCAGAACCAGCATGGAGATGGTTTTGAAGACGAAGCTCCAGACCACGCCGAAGGCGTAGGCTTCACCGAGGGTGTAGATGTTGCCCCAACTGACGATGATGGTGAAGAGCTGGAGTCCGACGATGAGGTTGATGATGCGATAGGTGGTCCCGTATTTTTTTTGCGGACGACGGAACCAGTCGGCGAGCACGCCGTCTTCGGAGACGCGGTTGAGGACGCCATTGGAGCCGACGATGGCGGTGTTGACGGCGCCGGAGAGGATGAGGAATCCGACCACCACCACGAAGGCGCGGAAGGCCAGGCGGAGGACCTGCGGGCCGACCATGTGCATGGCGAGTCCGGCGATCAGGTTGTCGCTGTACACCCGGGTGCGGACATCGTCGGGAATCAGCATGACCGCCAGCAAAGAGACGAGGCCGGTGAAGACGAAGCTGTACATGCCGATGACGATGGCGGTGCGCTTCAGATTCTTCAGTTTGGGATGCGCGAGTTCACGATAGACCTGGGCCAGGGATTCTTCGCCGCTCATGGCGAGCACGGAGTGACCGAAGCCGATGATGAGTCCGAGAATGGCGAAAGTGTGGGGCAGGCTGCTGTGTTTCCAGAAGCCGAGCGCCTCCTGGCTGTAGTGGATGTTGGCGAGGGTCGGGAAGGGGGGCAGGTGGCCGCCGACCTTCCACAAAGTGAAGAAAGACCAGCCGAGCAGCAGCACCACCATGACGGTCGTAATCTGCATGACCCAGAGAGCCTTTTCGCTGGACTCTTCGATGCCCTTGATGTTCTCCCGCCAGTAGTAGAGGGTGACCGCCACCGCGAACAGGACCGCGGTGGTGTTGACACCGACCTGCGGCGTGCCGTTGAAAAGGTGGTGAACGGCGGCAGGGATCCAGCCATGGGAGTCGGCGATGGCGATGGTGTCGTTGATCAGGCCGGCGATGTACTGTCCCGCAGAAACGGCGGAGACGGGGCCGGTGAGGATGTAATCGAACATCAGGGCCGAGACGCTGAGCTTGGCGAGCGTGCCGCCGAGAGCTTCCTTGACGACGCGATAGACGCCGCCGCGCACGAACATGGAGCAGCTTTCGACGTAAACGGCACGGACAGCGAACGCGAACAGCATCACGCCCAGAACAAACCAGGGCGCGCTTTTGCCGATCGCTTGTTCGGCGATGCCGCAGGCGTAGAAGGCGGAAGAACCGAGATCGTTAAGGATGACGGCGGCGGCTCGCCAGTAGGAGATGAAGGTGAGCATCACCGAGGTCGCCACCACAATGCGAACCCGGTTAGAACCTAGGGGTGAGTTTGACGTTGACGACATGCAGCGGTAGCTTTAGCGGCTGTTTTCGTCCTTCCTGTCCAATAGGGTTCCGACGTCTTCGACGAATGTTAGTACCAGCACAACTGCGGTTCCGGCCCACCCGGCGACAAACATGTATTCCAGAATCTTTATCAGTAGAACGCTGAAACTCATGACCACGCTATGGTATCCGATTGGCGCGGAATTCGGCGCTGGAATTTGTTGAGGGCGGTGGGGCGGACTCAGGGTTGCTGCGCCGCGGGCTTCGAGCAAACCGATTGCCCCGCAGCTCGAAGCTCGCAGCTCGTGGTTCAAGCTCGGTTTGCTATCCTGTTGCGTGCTTGGAATCCATCGAAGAGCGTGGGGGCTGACGCTGGTGTCGGCGGCCCTGCAGGTTGTGATCTTTCCGCTGCCGGGGCTGTATGGGCTGGCCTGGGTCGCGGTGGCGCCGCTGATCGTGGCGATCTTGCGGGCGCGCGCTCCGGAGACTCTGCAATTGGACGGTCAGGCGCGTTTGCTGCCTGCCGCGCCGTGGCAGGGATTCGTGCTGGGCTACGTGTGCGGGATTCTGTGGTTTGCCGGGACCTGCTACTGGGTCTTCGACACCATGCACCGCTATGGCGGGATGCCGATTCCGGCCGCCGCGCTGGCGCTGATCTTGTTTTGCATGTACGTCGGGCTTTATCACGGGATGTTCGGGCTGCTGCTGGCTCTGGTCGCGGGATCGGACATCCTTGGATCGAACATCTCTGGATCGAAGCCCGCCGCATGGGGAGCGTCGATCCGGCGCGCGCTTGTGGCCGCTCCGTTTCTTTGGGTTGCGGTGGAACTTGCGCGGACGCGGATTACGGCGTTTCCATGGGAGCTGCTGGGATACTCGCAGACCGGGAATTTTGCGCTCACGCGGATTGCGACCCTGACCGGCGTCTACGGACTCTCGTTTGAAATCGTGCTCGTGAACAGCGTGTTCGCGGCGGCGTTTCTGGTGTCCGAAGGAGCGGCGGAAGTGGCTGCTGGTGGCGGCGTGTGCGGCGGCGGTGATCCTGCAGGCGGGGCAGTGGCTGGCGCCTCCGCCGGTCGCGACGGATCACACCGCGCTTTTGGTGCAGCCGAATATTCCGATTCAGACGGGCGAGATGTGGACGAAGGAATATTTTCAGAGCACGCTGCGGGACTTGACCGCGATCAGTTTGCATCCCGCTGGAGAACAAGCGGCAGGGAGCAGGACGTTACGACTTTGATTGTGTGGCCCGAGTCGCCTTCGCCGTTTTACACGAACGATCCTCTATTTCGCGATGCGGTGAGCGCACTGGCGCAGGCAGTCGGGAACGTGGGTGGTGGCGGGATCGATTGGAATCAACGATCCGACACAGCACCAGTGGAGGCAGTGAGCTCGCAGATTTTCAATTCAGCGGCATTGGTCAATCCGCAGGGCGAATGGGTGGGACGCTACGACAAAGTGCATCTTGTGCCCTTCGGAGAATATTTGCCGTTTCCGCAGCTGTTTGCGTTTGCCGGAGGGCTGACCAAGGAAGTGGGAGAGTTTCAGCGACGGTGCGTCGCGCGCGCCCCTGGATGCCGGCGGCGAGCGGCTTCGGAATGTTTATCTGCTATGAATCGATTTTTCCCGATGAAGTGCGGCAGGGACCGCTCGAGGGCGCGCAGGTTCTGGTGAATATTTCGAATGACGGCTGGTACGGCGACAGCGGCGCCTGGAAGCAGCACCTGCAGCAGACGCAAATGCGGGCGATCGAAAATGAGCGCTGGCTGCTGGCGGGGACGAATACGGGGATGACGGCGGCGATCGATCCGGACGGAAGGATCGTGGCGGCCACCGAGCGCAATGTCCGCACCGCTCTGGCGGCGCCTTATGCGCTGAGTTCGGGCACCACGTTTTACACGCGGCATGGCGATTGGTTCGCATATCTGTGTGCGATAATTTCAGCAGGCGCGATACTGGCGCGTTTCGTATTTCGCGATCGCGCGCGATGAAGACTGGGTCGGTAGTCGATGGTCGTTAGTCGTTAGTCGTTGGCAAGAGGCTCGCGAACGACTAACGACTAACGACTAAGGACTAGCGACCAACGACTAGCTGAGTAGGACAAGCCGGGTGATGAGCGATGTTGGATGAACTGGAACAGCAATACACTTCTTTAAAGACCAAGGTTCACGACCTGCGGGAGTATCTTTGACGCCGGATAAGCTGCGCCAGCAGTTTGCCGAAATCGAAAAGCAGGCGTCGGATCCCAATCTGTGGTCGAATCCTGAAAAATCTCAGCAAGTAATGCGCGAGCGGAAGCGCCTGGAGAGCATGTTGTCGCTGGAAGGCGACTTGGCGCGCCGGACCGACGACATCGCCACCTATTTCGATCTGGCCGGCGAAGGCGAGAACGTCGCCGCCGACTTGCAGCGCGACTTGGATGCTCTCGGCGAACTGGTGGATCGAGTCGAAACCGAGACGCTGCTTTCGGGCGAGAACGACGGTCTGAATGCGATCATGACGATTCATCCCGGGGCGGGCGGAACGGAGTCGCAGGACTGGGCGGAGATGCTGCTGCGCATGTATCTGCGCTGGGCGGAGCGGCAGGGATTCAAGACGGAGATGTACGACTACCAGCCGGGAGAAGAGGCGGGAATCAAGTCCGCGACATTTTCGGTGATTGGCCAGTATGCGTTTGGCTATTTGACCAGCGAGATTGGGGTGCACCGGTTGGTGCGGATTTCGCCGTTCGATCAGGCGAAGCGGCGGCATACGTCGTTTGCCAGCGTGTATGTTTCTCCGGAGATTGACGACAGCATTGAGGTCAACATCAAGCCGGATGACATTCGGATTGACACTTACCGCTCGAGCGGCAAGGGCGGGCAGCACGTGAATACGACCGATTCGGCGGTGCGGATCACGCACATTCCGACGGGCCTGGTGGCCAATTGCCAGAATGAGCGCTCGCAGCATAAGAACAAAGAGAAGGCGATGAGCATGCTGCGCTCGAAGATTTACGAATTCGAACTGGAGAAAAAACGCGAGGTCACGAAGAAGATTGAGGATTCGAAACTGGATATCGATTTCGGATCGCAGATCCGGTCGTATGTGCTGCAACCTTACCGGATGATCAAGGATCACCGCACGAAACTGGAGATCGGCGACGTGGATCGTGTGATCGATGGCGATTTGCGGCCGCTGATGCAGGCTTATCTGCGAATGCGCAGAGGCGAGAAAAAAACATGACCCAACGATGGAGCGCCGGGCGTCTTCGCTCGGCTTCGGCAAGCATCTCTCTGGCCGGGCGAGGACGCCCGGCGCTCCACTGCGCGAGCGGCACTTTATGAAAGTGAAAAAGAAAACTTCGCTGAAACCGCCGTACCTTCGATCGCCGCACCTTGGGCCCCGCTTGCAGCGCGCCTTCCGCTATGCCGCGGAGAAGCACTACGGACAGACGCGGAAGCAGTCGGCGGTGCCTTATCTTTCGCATCTGATGGCGGTGGCGTCGCTGGTGCTGGAAGCGGGCGGTGACGAAGATATGGCGATCGCGGCGCTGCTGCACGATGTGGTCGAAGATTGCGGCGGCATGCCGAGGCTGCGCGAAATCCGCAAGCGGTTTGGCGCGCGGGTGGCGAAGATCGTGGAGGGTTGCACGGATTCATTCGGCGAGCCGAAGCCGGAGTGGGTGGAACGGAAGAAAGACTATCTGCGCGAAGTGAAGCACGCCGATGTGGAGACGCGGCTGGTCTCGGCGTCCGATAAGCTGCATAACGTCCGCACCATTCTGGCGGATTACCGGCAGGATGGGGAAGCCATCTGGGCGCGGTTCTCGGGAAAAAAGGAAGGCACGCTCTGGTACTATCGCGCTTTGAGCGACGAATATCAGCGGCGGAGCCCGAACCGCATTACGCGCGAGCTCGGGATTGTAGTCGCGGAATTGGAGCGGGCGGCGGGCAAGAAACCGCGGCCATCGAAAGTCGCGAAGAAGTCTGCCGGGAAAAAAGCCGCAGCCAATTCCGGGAGGTGAATGATGCCCCGAATGCTTGATCTGATCCGCAATTCGCAGGTTCCGTCGAACCTGATGCAATCGGCGGCGCGGGGATCGCTCTCGGTGCCGCCTGGGGAGGCGATTGAGATCCTGGTCTATCTGGCGCTGCATCACAAATTGTTTGGTCCGCAGGCGCGTCTGACGCTGGCCGGTTGGGATGAAAAAGCCAGCGTGGCCGCGGCTGCCGATCCCAAGACCAGTGCCGAGGTGCTGGGATATTTTGTTTCTCCGGAGAATCTGAGGACTTGTCTGTTGCCGGCGCTGGCGGAGAATCCTTCGGTAGGCGAAGAGGCGTTGGACGCGCTTGCGGTAGCGGGGACGCGCTCGGTGGTAGAAGGTTTGTGGACAAGTACGCGGGTGATGAGCTCACCGCGGCTGTTGCAGGGGTTGCAGTCGAATCCAAGCCTGCGTGCCAATGAGCTCGCCGAGATTGGGAAGAAGCTGGCCGCTTTGGAAGGGAGTCCGGTGGCAGAATCGGGCGCAACTGAAGCGGACGCGCCCGATGAAGTTGTCGAGGGTACAGTCATAAAGTATCTGGAAGAGAACGCGGCGGAGCTGGCCGCCGAAAAAGACAAACCGTTCGCAGCCCATCGGAATGGCGCACGAAGATGTGAGCGGCCACGCGGCGCGTGAAGTTGAGGCGCAAGCTGCCGCTGCGACTGCGAGTGCAAATGCCGATGCGGCCAAAAGCGCAGCGGTTCAAGCAGCGGCGGCCGCAGCGGGAAAGTCAGCCGCAGCCGCAGCGGCTCTGCATGCCAAGAAGCATCCACCTGCCGGTCATGAGGAACGGCGCGACAGCACGCTGCAGAAGATCGCCAAGCTCGACATCAGGGGCCGGATCATGCTGGCGATGCGCGGCAGCAAGGAAGACCGGTCGATCCTGATTCGCGATGCTACGAAGCTGGTAGCCATAGCGGTGCTGGAGTCGCCGAAGATTACGGATGGCGAAGTGGAAGCGATTGCGCTACAGAAGAATGTGCTGGAAGCTGTGCTGCGCGCGATTCCGATGAAACGGCGGTTTGCGAAGAATTACAGCATCATGCGGAACCTGGTTCAGAACCCGCGCACGCCGCTCGATCTCTCGCTGGGATTGATGAAGAACCTGCTGATTCACGACCTGAAGAATCTGTCGGGGAACAAGGAGGTTTCGGACACGATTCGCAAGCTGGCGCTGCGCATGTTTAAGCAGAAGTTGGAAAAGAAAGGCTAGTAGCCAGTACCCAGTAGCCAGTACCCAGTACCCAGTACCAGTACCCAGTACCCAGAAGAGACATGGGACAACACTTCAAAGATCTGGTGGTTTGGCAGAAGGCTATGGAGATGGTCACGGAGGTATACAAACTCACGGACAGCTTTCCAAAGAAAGAGGTGTATAGCCTGACGGACCAAATCCGCCGTGCAGCCGTATCTGTGCCGAGCAATATTGCCGAGGGACAGGCGCATCATAATAACCGTGAATTCGTACATTTTTTGCGCCACTCGTCAGGGTCGCTGGCTGAGGTTGAAACCCAATTGCATATCGCCGAAAGGCTGGGTTATGCCGATGCGATCTCAATCGAGCGAATGGCAAGACGGGCTACGCCAAAAGCGCGACCCTCAGCGGCTAAAGCCGCTTGTTTAGCGGGTTCTGACGGCATGGCTAAAGCCATGCCCTTTCAAAGCTCTTCCCGAAAGGACTTAATCAGAGGTTCCCAAGTTGATTCGAGGAGCTGATTCGACCTGGACGTTGTGCTCCACTGGTTACTGGGTACCGGGTACTGGGTACTCGTCTAATGAAGCAATCCGATCCTATTTACGAACTATTATTGCGGGCGAAGACGATTGCCGTGGTGGGATTGTCGGAGAGTCCGCTGCGGCCGAGTTACGGCGTTACTGCATACATGCAGGCGGCGGGATACAAGATTATTCCGGTGAATCCGCAGATTGCGGAGGCGCTCGGGGAAAAGTCGTATCCGTCATTACTGGAAATGCCGCTCGAAGTGCGGGAGAAGATCGATCTGGTGGATGTATTCCGGCGGCCGGAGTACGTGGATGAGATCGTGGAGCAGGCGATCCAGTTGAAGATTCCGGCGATCTGGCTGCAGGAAGGCGTGATCAACGAACGCGCGGCGGAGAAGGCGCGAAAGGCGGGAATTTTTGTGGTGATGGACCGCTGCGTTTTGAAAGAGCACCGGGCGAGATTCGGGTAGCGAATCGCAACTCGCATCAGCGGTTCTTGAGCCGTTTGATTTCTTCCAGGCGTTCGCGAATTCGCTTTTCCACTCCTTCATTCGTGGGGCGATAGTAAACGCGGTGGCGCAGGCTGTCGGGCAGGCACTGCATGTCGGCGACCTTGTTTTCGGTGTCGTGGGCGTATTGATAGTCCTTGCCGTAGCCGAGGCCTTTCATCAGGCTGGTGGGGGCGTTGCGGAGGTGCAGCGGGACGGGTTCGGCGGCGGTTTGCTCCACGTCCTGCCGAACCGCGCCGTAGGCGGTGTAAAGCGCGTTCGATTTCGGCGCGACCGAAAGATACACGACCGCTTGCGCGAGCGCGAGATTGCCTTCCGGCATGCCGATGAAATCGACGGCGTCGCGCGCGGCCATGCATAATGCGAGCGCGTTCGGTTCGGCGAGGCCGATGTCTTCGACTGCCATGCGGACGACGCGGCGGGCGATGTAGAGCGGATCTTCTCCGGCTTCGAGCATGCGAGCGAGCCAGTAGAGGGCGGCGTCGGGATCGCTGTTGCGCACCGATTTGTGCAGCGCGGAGATGATGTTGTAATGCTCTTCGCCGCCTTTGTCGTAGAGCAGAACGCGCTTCTGCAGGGCTTCCTGGATGGTGTGTTCGGTGATCGTGATGGTGCCGGCGGGAGACGCGGCTAGCCGCGTCTCTACAGTTAGCGCGGCGGCTACTTCGAGGACGTTGTAGGCGGCGCGTGCGTCTCCGCTGGAGTACGCGGCAATTTTGCGAAGCTCGTCGTCAGCGGCTTCGAGATGCAACTGGCCTAGTCCGCGCTCGGTATCGTCGAGTGCGCGGCGCAGAAGAACGACGATCTGATCCTCGGACAACGGATTCAGCACGTAGACGCGGCAGCGCGAGAGCAGCGCGGAGTTGATTTCGAAGGACGGATTTTCGGTGGTGGCGCCGATCAGGCGAATGCTGCCTTTCTCGACGTGCGGGAGAAAGGCGTCCTGCTGCGCTTTGTTGAAGCGATGAATTTCGTCGACGAAGACGATGGTGCGCGTGCCGTACTGGCGGGCGCGGTCGGCGTCGCTCATGACCTGCTTGATTTCCTTGATGCCGGCGAGGACGGCGGAAAACTCGATGAAATCGGCCTTGGTGATGCGGGCGATAATCTTGGCGAGGGTGGTCTTGCCGGTGCCGGGAGGGCCCCAGAAGATCATCGAGGAGGGGTCGTCGCGCTCGATCTGCACGCGCAGCGGTTTGCCGGGGCCGACCAGGTGCTCCTGCCCGACGAATTCATCGAGCGTGCGCGGACGCATGCGGTCGGCCAGCGGGCGCGCGCCCTGGGCGGCGGGATCGTCGTTCGGGATGGGCGGGAAGAGATTCATGAGTTCACAAGATCATTTCACCATAGACGGGATTTGGTAATTTTGTAATCTGTAATTTTGTAATTTGAAACCGACCAATCCAGCGCGCCGTGATTTTCAGGAAACTCCGATTCAGTCATAACTGGCGAGACGGGCTACACCAAAAGTGCGACCCTCAGCGGCTAAAGCCGCTTGTTTAGCGGGTTCTGACGGCATGGCTGAAGCCATGCCCTTTCAAAGCTCTCCGTGAAAGGACTTAATCTAATCAGAGGCTCCCCAAGTTTTCAAATTACCAAATTACCCGATTACCAAATTACAAAATTCACTTTCGATTTCTTGCGGCCTCGTACAGTACGATGCTGGCGGCGACTCCGGCGTTTAGCGATTCGACTTGCTTGGCTTGCGGGATGGCCACGGTTTCGTCCATTTGGCGCGTGAGTTCACGGGATAGGCCGGCGCCTTCGTTGCCGATGAAGATCGCTAACGGCAGAGTCCATGAGATCTGGGGCAGCGGAATTCCCTGGTGCGAGGACGTTGCGAGCAGGCGAACGCCGTGGGCGCGCAGAAGCGGAAGCAATTCCGCGGAAGCGATCTGCAAGAAAGGCAAGCGGAAGATCGAACCCGCCGAACCGCGCAGAACTTTCGAGTTGTAAGGGCTGACGGTTCCTTCAGTCAGAAAAATTCCGGCAGCGCCAAAGGCTTCGGCGGAGCGCAGGATCGTGCCCAGATTGCCGGGGTCCTGCAGGCCGGCGGCCACGACCAAGGGGCCGTCTTTGCTGCGGTCGAGCAGTTGCGCGGCAGAGAAAGCCGGCAGCTTGAGCAGAGCCGCCACGCCCTGGGGCGCGTCGCTCGGCACGATCGAGTTGAAGAGTGCGTTGGGCAGGACGAGCGTTTCGGTGCGGGCATTGATCTGGGGCAGAAGTTTCTCGGCTAGAGGGCGGGCCGATTCGCTGAAGAATACGCTGTTCAGATGTTGGCCACTGCGCAATGCTTCTTCGAGCAACTTGACACCTTCGATGGCACACTCACCCTGGGCGGTCAGCTCGGCGCGGCGAAACGCGAGCCGCAATTCTTTCAGCCGCTGGTTGTGGCGGCCGGCGACGGGGCGCAAGCGGTCCGCTTGATGGCGAGTTCGCGCGGGCTTCGCGTCTTGCTTCATGGGTTGGTTCCAGTGGATAGATCAGGATAATACTAGTCCGCCGGGCTTCGGCCTAGGCTCGTGGTATGGTACATTTCAATGTTTAGTACCGACAATCTTTATGCCGACAATGTTCAAGCCGACAACGTTTAAGCCGACGATCGGGAAGGGACTCAGAGTGCGCGCGGAAATTCTGAAAATTGATGCTGTAACGCCCGAAGCTTCGCTGATCAAGTATGCCGCCGAACAAATTCAGGCGGGGCAGGTGCTGGGCATGCCGACCGACACGTTCTATGGTCTGGCGGCGGACCCTTTCAACCTGCGCGCGGTGGAGCGCGTCTACGAGATCAAATCGCGTTTACGGCACAAGCCACTCTCGCTGCTGATCGAGAACGTGGACCAGGCGGAAGAATTTGCGCGACCCTTGCCGGACGATTTCCATCTTCTGGCGCGGCGTTTCTGGCCGGGACCGCTGACCATGATTGTGCCGGCAGCGTCGCATCTGCCGCTGAAGGTAACGGCGAATACGGGGAACGTGGCGCTGCGCGTGCCGGCAGCCGAAATTCCGCTGGCGGTGGTGCGGGCGGCGAAAATTCCGATCACGGCGACCTCGGCCAACCTGAGCGGCGCTGCCGAATGCACGACGGCGGAGCAGGTGCAGGAGCAGTTGCATGGCCGCATCTCACTTGATCGTGGACGGGGGGCCGTCTCCGCGGACAATTTCATCGACGATCGTGTTTTTCAGAGAAGACGGTACCTGGCAGATTCTGCGCGAAGGCGCGATTCCGGCCAAGGATATTATCGAAGCGTTGTCTTGAGATGAGCGAGGTTTCAAAGTTTCAAGGTTTCAATGTTTCAAGGTTGCAATCTCTAGATTGACACTTCGATTGGCCATCCGACTGATCCTCCTTGAAACTTTGAAACTTTGAAACCTTGAAACCTTGAAACCTGGGTCCATATTCATGCGTCCGTGGCTGCTGCTGTTGTTGGCGGTGGTGGGAGCGCTGTTGTTATTTTTCGGCATTACCGGGTTGCGCATCTTGCGCGCCGCCGCCGAAGCGCCCGCGACAAAAGCGGATGTGATCGCTATTTTCGGAGCTGCCGAGTACGCGGGACATCCTTCGCCGGTGTACCGGGCGCGGCTCGATCACGGTTACGAATTGTTTCAGAAGGGAATGGCGCCGGTGGTGATCACGACTGGCGGAGCGGGGCAGGATCCGGATTTCAGCGAGGGCGGCGTGGGCCGAGACTATCTGCTGCGGCGCGGCGTGCCGGAGCAGGCTCTGATCGCGGAGACGCAAGGCTCGGATACGGCGCAGTCGGCGGCGCGGGTGGCCAACATCATGCGCGCGAACGGCATGAGGAGTTGCATTGCGGTGAGCGATGCGTATCACGTATTTCGCATTCGCGCGCTTGCTGGAGCACGAAGGCGTGCAAGTGGAGTTGGCGCCCAGACCAGAGTCGCGTCCGCGCTCTCTGTGGGAGCGCTTCGAGGCGGTGATGCGCGAGGCGGCGAGTTATCTGGCGTGGAAGCTCGGCTTGCCGTAGGAGCAGCTGCCTTACTACCATCCCATCTTCTCTCGCAAACCTGTGACATGCGCCACGTGATGGCGTCCGTGCCAGGAGTAGAGCGCGAGAGTTTTTTCTAACGACATCGGGCCCAGTTCAGGATGGCGGAAAGTGCGTTTCCATTCCACGTCGGTCAAATTGCGGAGCATCAGCATCCAGCGCTGGTGCAGGGAATCGAGCAGCGCCAGCGACACTTCGATCGGGGCGTGCCTGGCCTCGGGCAACTCAGCCCAGAGATTTTCCTTGTACGGCTTGATGGTGGGCTCGTCTTCGGTGAGCGCCAGCTTGAAGCGAATGTAAGAGTTCATGTGGCTGTCGGGGACGTGATGGGCCACCTGGCGCAGCGTCCAGCCACCATCGCGGTAAGGAGTATCCAGTTGCTGGTCCGAAAGTCCGCGGAGGGCGGCGCGCAAACGGGCGGGAGTCTGCTCGATGTCGGCCAGATACTGCTGCTTTTGTTCTGCTGTGAGCGGGGCGGTGTAGGAAAACTTTCCAATCGGATAGCGCGGGTCAGACATGAACTTTCCTCCGGAGGGGTAGATGAGTTCGGGATGAAATGTGGTGCAGAAAAAAGTGTCCGCACAAATCTGTACGGTCATCCTGGGCGAAGCGAAGGACTCATGAATTTGAATGCGCCCCAATCCATAGGTCCTTCGCTTCGCTCAGAATGACAATGGCTTCGCTTGGCGACGGCGCCCAGCGGCGCCCAGGTTAGCGCCCAAAGAACGGGCGCGAACCTGGGGCACAAAAAGTCACACGCTCTCAGGATGACAACCGAATCTTATATCGCAAATCTACGGGGCACGAGACAACGACTATCTGACCATAGCCAGGATGCGGACAGGAGCGTCGCCAGGCTTTTTGTCCTTTGCGGGGGCGACTATGACTAGCGAGCCAGTCGCAGGCAGCGAAGTGAAACGCGCGGTTCCTTCCACCACATAACTTCCGTGAAGGGCGAGCTGCTGTGCCAGCGTGCGGTCGGAGGCCAAGTTCACCTGCGTCTCGACGGCAAAGCCGATGGTATAGCGAGCGTCGATGAGGAACTCAGCCGCGTCGCGCGCGATCGGAAAGGGCGTTGTGGACAGAGCATCGGAGGCGGCGGCGCGGCGGATGGCGACGACGGCTCCTTGTGGAATCACGCCGTGCTGCGATTCCCAGGCGGCGATATCGTCGAGAGAAATCTGCGGGCTGCCGCCGACCGCTACAGCCGCTGGGTTCAAATCCAAAACCACCAGCGGAGCCACGAGGCGCTCCGGCGGAATCTGCCCGGCGGCCCAGGTTCCGGGAATAAGCGCCGCGGGAGCAATGATGCGGGTTCTGGATTCCACGGCCGTGGCATGTGGCGCGATCGTGTTTTGCCCATCGGTCAGGTCCACCACGTGCGAATAGCGATCCTGCCCGGTGGAGCCGGGACGCCGGTCGGCGAACAGCAGAATGGCGAGCACGAGCGCGTAGGCGATGATGAAACTGCGAATCCGCATTCAATTCCTTGGCCGGAAGTCAGTAAGACGTAAGTCTAGCCTGTATTGTTGCCCGCAGGGGGCACCGAGTTCAAACCACGGTTGGACATGACCCAGCGGCTGGCTCCGAATGTGCTGGTGGAGAGCCGGGCGTCCCCGCCCGGCTGGACGGGCGAGACGCCCGTCCCTCCATTACCACTACGAGGATTCGACTAGAAAACTTTGGTTTCCGGTGCAATATTTCGGGCAGGATGGGCCGCGGGTTAGAATACAGTTAACAACTCCAGCAGCTTTCGGGGCCCATTGCAATTGCCGATTTCGATTCAGGCTTGGGCGCCTGTGCCTGCTGGCAGGAACCGAGGATTGATGCAGTTCGGCTACCAGGAAAAAGTTTCCGCCATCCGGCTGACCGCCGTGCAGTACGCCGTGCTGTTTATTTTCCTGCTTCTGGCGTACGGGCTGTGGCGGCTGCAGGTGATGGAGAGCGGCAAGTACGCGCAATTGGCGGAGCAGAATCGGGTTCGCAATGTGCCGATTCTGGCGCCGCGCGGCAAAATTCTGGATCGCGAAGGCCGCATCATTGTCGATAACTACCCCTCGTTTTCCGCGCTGCTGCTGCGCGATTCCACGCGCGATCTAAATGCGGACGCGGACGCCATCGCCAAGGGACTGCACTTGAACCCCGACGAATTGCGGCTGCGCATCAAGCGCTCATTGTGGATGCCGCAGTATCAGCCGATTTTTCTGAAGGAAGACATTACACCCGACGAACTGGCGTTCATCGAGGCGCACAAGAACGAACTGCCGGAACTGGAAACGATCATGGCGCACCGGCGGCTGTATCCGCGCAACGGTTTCATGGCGCACCTGATCGGCTACGTGGGCGAAGTGACCGAGGACATGCTCAACCAGCCGCAGTTCGAACTCTATTCGCCGGGCGACGTGGTCGGGGTGAGTGGAGTGGAGAAGCAGTACAACAACATCCTGATGGGCAAGAACGGATTCCGGCGCGCGATCGTGAATAGCCACGGGCGGGAAGTCGGGCGGCTGGACGAAACGCCCGCGGAGCCGGGCAAGCAGCTCAAGCTGACGGTGGATCTGGATTTGCAGATTGCGGCGGAACAGGCGATTGAAGGGAAGAACGGCGCGATTGTGGCCATGGATCCGCACACCGGCGAAATTCTGGCGATGGTGAGCCGGCCGACTTTCGATCCCAACGATTTTGCGGTGAAGATTTCACGGGACGAGTGGAACAAGCTGGTCGACGATCCCGACAAGCCGCTGCTGAACAAGGCGATTCAGGCGCAACTCGCACCCGGCTCGACGTTCAAGGTCATCATGTCGTTTGCCGGGTGGCAGGAAGGGATTGCCCAGACCCTCCACATACATTGCAACGGCGGCGCCACGTTCTATGGCCGGCATTTCGGCTGCTGGCTGAAGGGCGGCCACGGCGCGGTCGATCTTGACAAGGGGATTTACCAGTCCTGCGATGTGTTCTTCTACACGCTGGCGGAAAAGCTGGGCATCGACCGCATTGCAAAATACGCCACGATGCTGGGGTTGGGGCAGAAGACCGGCATCGACCTGCCCAACGAAGTGAGCGGCGTGATGCCTTCGGAAGAATGGAAGATCCGCAATTTCAAGCAGAAGTGGTTTGCCGGGGAGACGATTTCGGTGGGCATTGGGCAGGGCGCGGTGGCAATCACGCCGGTACAGTTGATGCGCGCGATCTCCGCGGTTTCGATGGGCGGAAAATTGATGGTGCCACACGTGATCAATCCGACGAACCTGCCGCCGGGGTTCGTTGAGACCACGCACCTTGCTGAAGTGAAAGATGTTCCGTTCGATCCGAACGGATGGAACGCCATCACCGACGCACTGGGGAAAGTATTGTTGCCGGGCGGTACCGCCGCCGGGGCACACATTCCTGGAATCGATATTGCGGGCAAGACCGGGTCGGCACAGATCGTCTCGCTGGCCCTGCGCGCGAAGCATCAGAACAGCCATGATTTCGCGCAGAACGGGTGGTTCGTGGGATTCACGCCCCGGCGCAATCCGGACGTCATTGTGTGTGTACTGTTCGAAGGCGGCGAGCACGGGAGACTGGCGGCGCGTTTGGCGACCCAGGTGATCAAGGCTTACGTCGACAAGCAGCGGCGCCAGCCCACCAAGATGGCAGCGGGCTCGGGCAAGGTGGAAATCGGCAGTTTGTGGACTGATCCTGGCGGCACTGACGAAGACGGCAAGAATACGAGTGGAGACCGTTTGCAGGGTGGCCGCTTCCTGATCGACGTTGCGCACAAGAGGGCCCCGCTGGCGGTGGCCGCGCCGGGTATGCACTAAGGAAACTCTGATCAAGTCTTCGCTGGCGAGACGGGATGGGTTGAAAATGCGGATCTCAGCGGCTAAACAGGCTGCGGAAGAATTCGTCGAGAGAGCGAGAAGCTCACCTCAGGCGCTGAAGCGCGGACACATTTTCAACGACTTACGGCACGAGTAAACTCGTGCCCTTCCCAATAACCTGCTTGCATCAGAGTTTTCCCGCAGCCTGTAAAGCCGCTTGCGTGGCTGGTTCTGACGGCATGGCTGAAGCCATGCCCCTTCAAAGCTCCCGTGAACCGACTTAATCAGAGTTTCCCTAACTTCACTGATAGCTGATAGCCGCTCGTGATACGTTAAATCAGGAATGAAGACCGTTGCCCATCAGGCTCTGGACGCCGCATCTGTGCGCGGAGTGACTTATGCGGACGCGCGCGTGGTCGCGATCCGCAACCGCTCGCTGACCACCAAGAACGGACGAGTGGGGCATGCTTCGGAGTCCGAGTCGCTCGGCATTGGCGTGCGCGTGATCGCGGACGGTGCGTGGGGATTTGCTGCGTCCTCGGATTTAAGCCGCGCTGCGGTGGAAGCGGCTGCCGCGCGGGCGGTCGAAATTGCGCGGGCCTCGGCGCGGGTGAAGCGCGAAGATGTTCGACTGGCTCCCGAACCTGCGGCGGTGGCGGAGTGGACGACACCGTTCAAAATCGATCCCTTCACTACGTCGGTAGAGCAGAATCTCGATCTGCTGCTGAAGATTGACGCGGAGATGCGCGCGGTTCCGGGCGTCACGCTCGCCGAAACGGGCATGAACTTCCAGCGTGAGGAGTCGTGGTTTCTTTCGTCCGAGGGCGCTCGCATCCATCAGACAAAATATTCGACCGGCGCAGGATACACGGCGTATGCGTTTGCCGGCTCCGAGATTCAGAAGCGGTCCTATCCGAGCTCGTTCGGCGGGCAATGGCAGAACCGCGGCTACGAACTGATCGAAGAAATGAAATTGGTGGAGAACGCGCGGCGCGTGGCGGAAGAAGCCGTCGCGTTGCACCAGGCAGAGCAATGTCCGGAAGGCGTGGCCACGATTATTCTGGATGGATCGCAGCTGGGCTTGCAGATTCACGAGTCGATCGGGCATCCCATTGAACTGGATCGTGTGCTCGGCATGGAAGCGAATTTTGCGGGCACCTCATTTCTTACGCTCGAAAAACTCGGCCATCTGCGCTATGGCAGCGAGCTGGTCAACGTCGTGGCCGACGCTCGGCAAGAACATGGACCGGGCCTCGGGACCTTCGCCTATGACGACGAAGGGGTGGCCGCGCAGTCGACGCCAATCATCACGAACGGACGCTTCACCGGATATCTGAGTTCGCGCGAAACCGCCCACACCATCGGCGCGGCGCGATCCGGTGGTACGCTGCGCGCAGAAGGCTGGAACCGGCTGCCCCTGATTCGCATGACCAACGTCAGCATTCTGCCCGGAGAGAAGCCGCTGACTCTGGAGCAGCTGATTGCCGCGACTGACGATGGCATTTACATGGAGACTAATAAGTCGTGGTCGATCGACGACAAACGCTACAACTTTCAGTTTGGATGTGAGATCGCGTGGGAGATCAAGCACGGCAAGCGGGTGCGGATGCTGAAAAATCCTTCTTATTCCGGGATCACGACGGAATTCTGGAATTCGATGGACGCAATCTGCTCGCGCGACGAGTGGACGCTGTGGGGGACTCCAAACTGCGGCAAAGGCCAGCCACAGCAGGTCGTGGGCACGGGGCACGGCGCGAGCCCGGCGCGGTTCCGAGATATTCGCGTCGGCTCGGCGTATCAGGGAAGCTGAAGAGAGATTTTGTAATTTTGTAATCGGGTAATTTTGCAATTTAAAACCTTCAGATCAAGGGGCATGGGATCGATTTCAAATTACCAAATTACAAAATTAACCAATTACCAATTGTCATCAATGCTGACCAAAGAAAAAGGCGCCGACATCTTCGAGCGAATTCGCCGCTTCTCGTCCGCCGACGAGGTCGAAGCGATCTTCACTGGCTCCCGCTTTGCCTTGACTCGCTTCGCCAACAACACCATTCATCAGAATGTGGAGGAAGAGAACTCGGCCGTTTCGATCCGCACGAATTTTGCCGGCCGGACGGCGCGCGCCACCACCAATCAGTTTGACGACGAGAGTTTGCAGCGGGCCGTTGCCGCCTCGGAGAATCTTGCGCGCGTGCAAGCGCCGGATGCAGACTTGCTGCCTATGCCTACGTCTGAAGAAGCAAATGCCGCGGGCGAGGGCGCCCGCGCCACACGTTTTTTTGACCGGACCGCAGCTTTAACTCCCGCCGATCGCTCGGAGGTGGTCGAGGGCATTGTGTCCGTTGCCGGCAAACACAAGCTGACTACGGCGGGCATTTACTCGACTTCGGAATCCGGCGAAGGAATCTTCAACTCGCGCGGCTTGGCGAATTGGCATCGCCAGACGTTGGCGGAGGTTTCCATCACCATGCTGGCCGAGGATTCTTCCGGCTGGCAGAAATTGAATTCGCCGGATGTGAGTAATCTCGATCCTCGGTGGCTCGCGGAAACGGCGGCGCAAAAGGCGGTCGAATCCGCCCATCCGCGGGAGATTGCGCCGGGGAAGTACACGGTAATTCTTGAACCGGCCGCGGTCCTCGACATGGTTGGCTTCATGTTCTGGGACTACAGCGGCGTGGCGATTCTCGACCAACGCTCGTTTCTCAACGACCGGATCGGCACCCAACTGTTTGGCAGAGAACATCAACATCTCGGATGACGCCGCGCATCCTCTGCAAGCGGGTTCGCCGTTCGATGGCGAGGGCATGACGCGCCAGCGCGTGCCATTGGTTGAGAACGGCGTGGTGAAGCGCGTGGTCTATGCGCGCGCCACGGCACGGAAGATGAAGAATTCGGAGTATGCCGGCAAGGTTGGCCCCATCGAAGCCACGGGGCACGGATTTCCCTTGCCCAACGAGGTGGGCGAGATGCCGCTGAACATTGTTTTTGGCGGGCCAGAAAATCCGCAGAGCGTTGAGCAAATGGTCGCGTCAACCGAGCGCGGCGTGCTGGTCACACGACTGTGGTACATCCGTGAAGTGGATCCGTACGAGAAGATCGTGACCGGCATGACGCGAGACGGGACTTTCCTGGTGGAGGACGGCAAAGTGCAGTGCGGACTGCGCAATTTTCGTTTTAACCAAAGCCTGATCTCGATGCTATCGAATGTCGAAGCGATGAGCGCCCCGGTTCGCGCCAGCGGAGAGGAATCGTTTGACATGGTGGCGCCGGCGATGAAGGTGAAAGAGTTTAATTTCACCGAGGCGACGAAGTTCTGAGAGGCAGCATTTAGCATTTAGCATTTAGCATTTAGCATTTAGCCTTTAGCATTTAGCCTTTCCTTTCGGCATTCACTTTTCGCAGCAGAGAACTCAACATCTTCCGGATCTGCGAAAGTTCATCTGCGATCCTTGAGTAGTCGGGTTTGGTTAGGTAGCCCAAGTCCTTGGCTAGCAGCAGTTCGTAATCCAGTTCACTTGCCGAGCCGGCCAGCAATCTGAAGAAAGCGTTGAAACTCGTTATTTCCCATTTTTCCGCAGCCCTCGGCAATATTCGCGCCGATGGAAACTGCGCATCGCCGAATCTGACTAGTCAGGCCATAAAGTTCTTCTCTTGGAAATTTCAGAGTTGCCGCATAAATCGCCAATGTGAGCCTGTGAGATCGTTCCCATACGTGCAAGTCGTGGAAATCTTTCATGGGTGCCTCCAGAGGGCAGCCGGGTAGGCTAAGTGCTAAGTGCTAAATGCTAAATGCTAAATGCTAAATACTAAGTGCTAATTGCTGCCACCGCAGTGACCGCGCACAGAGCGTCCCAGCTACGCCCCTAAGTCCCTGTACCACTGGCACTTCGCCGCAATTGTTCCATGACCTACGTAACTTTGCATTGCCGATGCTGGGGTGTAATCTCGCCCTGAAATGTGCACATGCTCACGAGGAGAGGTGCACGGCACGAACCGGAAGGAAGGTCGTCGCAAACGTGTCTGAAACCGCCAAGGAAACCGTTGCTGAAGTGGGCAAGAATCGAAGGGGTTATACGGACGTGCAAGGCGCGCCGCGCTTTCCCATCAAACTGCCAGTGGCATTGAAGTCGGCAGGCAACCAGCCGGAAGTCGCGGGGAAGACGGTCGAGACCGAGAACATTTCCGCCAACGGCGTTCTGTTCCGCATGGATGCCGATGTGCCCGTGGGTTCGGCTGTCGATTTTACGATTTCTCTTCCCGCTGATGTTGTGGGCGCGGAAGCCGATGTGCAAGTGGACTGTCGAGGACGAGTGGTGAGAAGTTTTGCGGATGGCAGCCGGCGTGGAGTCGGCGTGGTCATTGACGAGTACCGTTTTGAGCGCGGGTAGTTTTGACGTAGAGACGCAACTTGCCGCGTCTCCCGATCGCGCGCCGCTAGCGCGATAAGTAGGGCACGAAAAGAGGACAGATGGGCAGCACTTCGGTCAGCGTTGAGCCAGGCGAAGGCATTCAGCCTGAGGGCGGCAAAGGAACGATCCGCATTATCGTGGCGGATACCCAGGCCATTTTCCGCGCCGGGCTGCGCAAGATCTTTGCGCTTGAGGACGACATACGGGTTGTCGGCCAGGCCGAGAGCCTCGATCAGACCGTTGCCGCCATTCAAAAATTTTCCGCCGACATTGTGATCTTAGAAGCGGCCCTGACGCCAAATCCAGCCGACGCTGTTTCCGATCTTCTCCGGCTAAGTGCGAACTGCCGCCTGGTAGTGGTGCTGCAAGAGCCCGACCAGGAAATGACGCTCGAATTATTCCGGCGCGGCGCCCACGGCATCGTTTCCCGCGAAATTGAGCCGGAAATGCTGGTGGAATGCCTGCGCAAAGTTGCCCAGGGTGAACCCTGGCTCGACAGCCGCGCGATCGGGTGGGTGATGCAGGCCTATCGCACGCAAGGCGTGCGTCCGGCCGGGTCGCGTCCCAAAGTCTCGCTCACGCCCAAAGAGTCGCTTATTGTCTCCTGTGTTACGCAGGGGATGAAGAACAAAGAGATTGCCCTGCGGGTTGGCACCACCGAGCAGGTGGTCAAGAATTATCTCCGCAAGGTTTACGACAAGCTGGGAGTGGCTGACCGTCTGGAACTCGCGCTCTACTGCTTGAATCACCGCGTGATTGAGGGTGTGGGTCAGGCAAGGCCCGCCGTCCCGCCCGCCCCGCCGGCCAACGGCCACGCTCCGGTGGCGCCGGCAACGCCTAACGCCGCCTCCGCTGCTTCGGGATCCCGCTCCTGATTCCTTTCTTCTAGTACAATTTGTTGTTCAGTTCCCGGTTCGCAGTTCGCAGTTAGAACTGTTGAGCTTTTTCACCGAGTAGTGGGAACGGGAACTGAGAACTGTCCCTTAAGAGAGGCGAACTATGAAAGGCGACGCAAAAGTTATTGCCATTCTGAACGAAGTGCTGAAAGCCGAGCTCACCGCCATCAACCAGTATTTCCTGCACGCCGAGATGTGCGAAAACTGGGGCTATGAGCGGATGGCCAAACAAACCCGCAAGGAATCCATCGAAGAAATGCACCATGCCGAAATCCTGATGGAACGTATCCTGCTGCTCGATGGCTCGCCCAGCATGACGGAAACTTTCAAAATCAATATCGGGCAAAACCTGAAGCAGCAACTGGAGAGCGATCTGCAGCTCGAATACACGGCTGTGAAGCGCCTGAACGACGGGATCAAGGCCAGCGTGGCGGCCGGCGACAACGGTTCGCGCGAACTGATGGAGAAGATCCTGCTGGATGAAGAACACCACATCGACTGGCTGGAAGGGCAACTGCACGCGATTAAAGAGATGACGTACGAGAATTACCTGGCCCAGCAGTTGCACAAACCCGAGGAAGGCTAGCAACCGCAGGCTGACCACAGCGGCCAGTCCTCGCAGGGTCGTCCTGAACGTTTTCAGTTATCATCTTCATCTGCCATCCCGCCCCTGAGCGCAGTCGAAGGGGAGGGATCTGCAGTTCGCCGGCGGCGCAGCGCTGTTAGAATCAAAACAATCGCTGCGCACGGCGCCGGAGAGATGGCCGAGTGGCTGAAGGCGCACGCTTGGAAAGCGTGTTTACTCGAAAGGGTAACGTGGGTTCGAATCCCACTCTCTCCGCCAGATTTTCAACAGCTTGCAGAGAATGAAACCCGCTTGAAACCTGCGTTACTGCTTTGCTAGGGCCATGCGAACAACTTTGCTGTGAGCCTGAGACATTTCATCCGTCACCACGTCCCCGTAAATATTCATCGTGGTGCGGATGTCCGAATGCCGCATGAGCTTTTGCTGTACAGCAATCCCCGTGCCCGCCGCGTCCATCCATGACCGATAGCTGTGACGCATCGTATGGGTTGCCAGCTTGCCGACCCCGGCCTTCCGTGCGGCATCCTGAAACGAAACCCACACGTGAGGGTAGGAGAAAGGCAAACGACCCAGCTTAGCCGGACTCGCAAAAATCCAATCGCCGTCAGCAGCAAATTGCGTTTGCTGTTTCCAGTTCTTGAAAACCGCGAGCATCTCCGCGTCTATGGACATCGTCCGGCCCGAGTAGATGGTTTTCACGTCATCCACCTTTTGCCGCACAATGCCGCGTTCGACACGGAGCCTTCCGCCCAGCCAATCCACGTCATTCCATTTCAGACCGAGGCATTCACTGATTCTCAGCCCAAAGCAGACGCATACTAGCGCAATGGTGCGGGCAGGCTCATCGAGCTGTGCCACGAATCTTTGGAACTCTTCCACGGTGAGGCTACGGGGTTGCCGTATCCGCTTCGTGGCTCCTTTGATTGTGACCAGGTCCATAGGATTGCGCTCTAGGGGAACATCCCCGCGAAACATCGCGTAATCCCACACCTGATGCACCAGTCCCCGAATGTGTACGCGAGTCTTCGGGGCCAGGTCGAGGGATTTCAGCCACATCTCAACTTCACGCGCTCGTACCTCAGTGATTTCCTTGTCCCCCCATCGCGGGAGGACGTGGTTATTAAACCGGGAATCACACGCAAGGCGCGTGCTGTGACGCTGAGACATTCTTTCCTCGCGGAATTGCTTTACAAGCTCCCTGACGGTCGGAACCCTCAAGGCTGCCGGTTTATTCAGCACCCTTCGTATCGGTTCAGCAGCTTTTTCCGCTGCCTCCCGCGTGGGAAGTTCCCGAATGGTGCCGAACTGCTTTCGGTGAGGCTTACCATCCTCCCCGTCGTACTTGATGTGCCACGTACCGCGTTTTTTGCTTTCAACAATGTCCTGCGCTCTTTTCAAAGGAGTGTCCTTTCATTCGAGCGCACAGACGACGGTTGCCCCGAGATTACTACAGGTTTCGACAGGAGCGTAGCGTCTAAATCTTTTTGAAGAAACCGCCACACCCGCCGCTTGGTGCCGGACAGCGCATAGGCTTGCACCTTGCCTTGACGCACCCAGAGCAGAAGAGAGCGGAGCTTAACCCGCAGGTACGCCGCCGCCTCTTCTGCCGTGAGCCAATCGGATTGCAGTGGTGTTGTCATCCTCATTACCGACTATTCACTTCGCCTTGCCCGGAGCCGCCCCAGTGTTCGCAACCGGCGGCAACGCACCCGCCGGAATCGGTATTTCCTGTAGCGGCACGTAACTTCCGTCTGGCGTTTTGCACACCGGCAACCCGTCCGGCGCGTTCGCAGAGCCTTTAGGACACACATACAGGTGTCTGCCGTCCGCACTTAAGACCGGCTTGGACTCAGCCGGAGCCGCAATCACCGGCTTTGACTCCGCAGGCGTGACCGCAGGCGCCTGCTTTGCAGCAGCAGGAGCAGGACAGGACGTATATTCCTTCTTTGTTCCGAACAGCGATAAATCGTTGCATGTGTCTTTGTCTTTGCCGCACGTCATCTTGTAAATCTTCTTTTCAAAATAGTTCAGGTCGCTGAGCCCCTTAGCCGCCTCATGCCAGCACCGGCCCTTATTGTCCGGCCCTTGCACTTCGCTGCTGTTCGCGGCGTTAATAATTCCAGTTTGTGCCTCGCAACTCAGACTCGACAGCAGCAACATCCGAAAGACAACTCCGCTCACATTTCGCTTCATGACTGCCCCCTTTTTCTAAATTTCAGGGGGGAGTTACCCCCCTGCCCCGCTGTCACCGCTAATAGGTTTTGACCCGATGCATGACCACATCCCCGCCACCGCAAGCACTCTCCGGCTGTTCCTTCCAATTCGCCGGGCCGGATTTCCAGCTCACCGCCATCAGCTCTGAAAAAGGCGTAAGCACAGCGCTCACGATGTTGCATCCTGATTCGTTCGAGCCGATTGCTTTTTCCTGCACCAGCTCAATAGAACCGTTCCTGATTTCCCCGGTCAGAATTGCTGAGACTGGTTTTGCTTTCTGCATCCAGTCGCCAAGCCTGTTCGGGTTGCTAGTCTGTCCCGGCCTGAAAATCGGAACGTGCGCACAAGAGATAGTTGAGTAGCCGATAAACCCCGGCTTTTCTTCACCGGGCTTCAGTTCCAAACGAATTTCACAGAGTCCGCCGCCAACTCCCTCGACAGGAACGCTCCCGCCCCAAATGCCGAGGAGCTTGTTTAGCTCAACCACATCAGGCGGCAGCGCCGGAGCCACAGGAGCCACGGCACAGCCGGAGCCACGACCGGAGGAGGAGCCGCAGCACGAGGCACCGCAGCCCGCACGATAGACGACGGCTTACGCGAACCCATCGCCCGCACGGTAGAGCGCACTGACCCGCCGAACATCAGACACAGCACACCCGCCACGAACACCCCGGCGAAGATGCCGAACTTTTTTTGCGCCGCCGGATTTGCCTTGAATTCTTCCCTGTTCATTGCTGTCCCCTTTTCTCCCGTCAGTTCTCGAACGGGTTTTCCTGTTTGTTTTTGTCGATAAGCGCCTGCAAGCCGTCATCTGTCCCGGTCGGGATAATGACCGCAGGCCCGCCGCCGTTTTCGTTCACCGCTGCCTTGCCGCTTCGCTGGCGCTTGATTTCCGCAATCGCCCGCGCCTCCATTTCCAAATCATCGTGTTGGTCGATAAGCTCCCGTTCCAGCCGATGCCGATAGACTTCCATCCCGCAGGTAGCAACCGCGCTCCACATCAGCCACAACCCAAGCAGCCCGAACCCCAGCTCATACCGCAGCAGCCCTCCCACGACGAAGGCCACCGCAGGGTCAACGAACATGTCGATATGTTTCCGGGGCAGAGGGACGAATCCGTAAAACCAGCCATCCCCCACCGAGTAACGGTGCGGCTGAATCCCAAGCTTTCGCTCTTGCAGCCGTTTCCAGTGCTGCCAGATACCGAGGCCCAGGACGAGCAGCGCGTAATAGAACAGGCTCGAATCGTCGTCGTACTGAATACCGATGCCGGTGAACATCGACAGTCCGATATGGACGTTGCCGACCCAGCTAAACGCGAGCATCAGGAACACCATGCCGGCGAGAATCGGAATCCGCAGAATCTTGAGGCCGATGTTCTTCCGCAGCGGCAACCACACCGACAGCGCCGCGAGTTGAGCAAGTCCGAGAAGCTTATCCGCCGTGCTTTTGAACGGCAGCGGCGGTTCAGGCATAGAGAATTGAGACTGGTTATTCATGTGTTCGTCCCCTTCATCCGCCATTGCAAGCGGCATTTGAAATTACCTACTTCCTGTTAAGTTGAGTCGAGGCGCGGCCCCCAAGCACTCCCGCGCCTTAACGGTTGGCCGCACTTGCGCCATAGCCGACCCCTCAGCCGCAGCCTGATTGGTTGGCCCTTCAAGCTTTCTGACTTCCACTGCGTCCACCTGTTCCGCGTAACGTGCTTCGCAATTCCGCAGGAAAAAATCCCGCGTGCCAGAGAACAGACCCCCGAAAAGCTTTCTTAACTGACCCATTTCCCCCGTCCCCACGTTTGCTGCGTGAGCACACTAGACCACGCATCCCCCATGAGTGTGCCTACCCTTGACCTGAACAGTTGACCCCCTCGAATTAGCGTTGTTACACTTCCCGTGAGGACGCGTGAGCTAAATGACCCTTGATGACAAAGAACTCATACAAATTCAGCACAGGGTCGAGAATTGCCCCGCTATCTCAGGCTCTCCGCAACTCTCAGCGCTTCTTAAATATCTTTGGGAACACAGACACGAACGCGCCCGACCTAAGGCGATTTGGGAGGAGGGCGGACTAAAAAAACTCTGCCGCGCCAAGGACAAGGATACAAAGGGTTTTAAGTATGAGGAGAATGTCCGCACCGCTGTCGCTGACTTGCGCCGAATCCTGAAGAGCTACTTTGTCGCGGAGGGCAACGCCGATATCTGGCATATTGAATTGCCGCCCATCATTCCCGGTACCGGCTACAAGCTCGAATGCTTTCACGTCGCAACCGAGTTTAAGTACACGGCGGCATTCTGGCAGCCGCACCTTAAAGGTGACCGGCAAATTTCTATCGTGTATGCGGAGCAGTTTTTTTTCACCATCGCGAGAAAGGTTTTATTTTCCGTTACTACGATTGCAACGAGGAGCGCAGCGACGAGGCGCTGGGCGAACTTAATTTGTTACATGGAAGTGAACACCCAGAGCTAGCAGATGGAGTCTTGAGGGCTATCTATCCGTACGTTGCGAAGGGTGACGCGGAAGCGACTCATTTAATCAGCAGATGGTTTGCTAACTACGCCAGCGTCCAAACCACCCCAACAGTCACCCGCAATCTTGACCGCAACGACAGCACCGACGAGCATTCTTTGATTCTGTTCGGCTCCGCGAGCAGTAACCGCTTTATCCGAAATCTAATGCAAGCCCATGAAGATTTGCCTATCACTCTGGAAACCCGCACCCGCGTTAGTGTTTCAGCCCCGTTGACGCCCCAAGAGCAACAGCAAATAGCTGATTTGGAAAAAAAAGGTGCTTTCCGGGTAGTGCCCGCCGAGCGTGGCTGTATTTTGGATTTTTCCTCTGGGACGTACTGGCCTGCCATCCTCACGCGTCTGCCAAATCCTCACATTACTGACATCCCTACGACGGTTTTTAATACCGATTTTGGCATGGCAGTATGCGCCCTTGCCGCCATTCTCACTAATGAGCCCCGCCTACGCAGGAGTTTTGAACGTCTCGAATTGCCCGAGGCTCCCGAGTATTTTCAATTTTTGTATTGTGTGGAGGCTCGCAACCACGGCCCGAAGCAAGTCGTTGAGCCTATCGCATGGTTTGGTTACAAGCCCCGAGGAATCTAGTTTGGAGCAAACTCCGTATCCTTTGCATACGGGCCTGAGTCGGTTTCCAGAGCTAATTTGCTTCTCCAACCCGTACTACCTTTTTCCATTTCAGCAGTCGCAGCGACCGGCGCGGGGATCTCCGCTGCGATTGCAACGGGTTTTTCAGGAGCCGGAGCCGCGCCCTTGCTCAGTTCTTTTTGCGTCGTCAGTATTGTTGCAAACGCTCTAGCGGCGTGTGCATCACCGTCAAGTGCTTTCGTAAGCATCACTTCTTTTACCTTCGCCAAATCAGAGGCGTCTTTTTCGGAGAAATCCATACTAATCCCATCGCTTCCAGTTGAACAAGCTTTAGGTATCGCATACCCGAAAGGCAACGTCTAATAACGATTGTGTGACGACCGCAGGCAGCAGGACACGGCCTAAAGTGCGGCCCCGCCCCCGCCGCAAGCCCCGGCAAGTTGCTCCGCGCATTCGATGGCTCTTTCCTTCGCTTCCTCGCGTTCCTTGCCTATCTTGTGTGACCACATACCTTCCGTAATCAGCGCCGTTGCAATCGTTGCTATGCGAACGGCCCGCCATTTTTTCGCCGGGTCTGCGATGAATTCCCCGATGATGAGCGGCGACAGGATACCGGCCAGCCTCACCCAATGGCCCGCAGAGCCGATAGACGTATGCGGCTTATGGAACGCCAGCCGCGCCGTGTGATGCGCGGCGTTTGCTGCATACTCTGCAACCGTCCTTCTCTATTCGATTGTCGAGACGCAATTACATGCCTTCGCTGAATATATTGGTAAAAAGCGGGGTTCAGAGCTTCGCGTCAACGTGCAGAGGGCATTTACCTCCAAGTGAGTGCCCTGCCGGGCGCACCAAAAAACAGCCCCGCATCTCTGCGGGGCTGGTTCATCGCAGCAGACGATCTTACTTGCCGGTGCCCGTTAGAGTCGAAGTCTGCGGGCTATTGATGGCGCTATCGCTCACGCTCAGCGTCCCCGTCCTCGTGCCCGTCGCAGTTGGCGTGAACACGACGCTGATCACGCAGATGCCCTGCGGGTTCAAGCTTGTCCCGCAGGTTGTCCCGGAGACGCTGAAGTCGCCGGTCGTCGCGATCGCAATATTGTCAAGCGTCGCCCCGGTCTGTTTGTTGGTCAGGGTGAACACCTTTGGCAGACTGGTTGTCCCCACTTTCTGCTTCCTGTAGATCGCAGTGGCAGGGGTTAACGTTGCTTGGACAGTGCCCGTACCGGAGAGTGACACCGTCTGTGGGCTGTTTGCAGCATTGTCGGTAAGCGTGAGGGTTCCGTTACGCGCCCCCAATTGGGTCGGAGTAAAGGCAAGTTTGATCACGCACTTCTTCCCCGGCGCCAGCGTACTGCCGCAGGAGTGATTTGCGCTCACTTGGCCGAAGTCGCCGCTGATGCCAATGTTGCTCAGGACCAGCGTTGCGTTCCCAATGTTGGCGACCGTTACGGATTGCGGCTTGCTGGTCGAGCCGACGACCATGTCGCCAAACGCCAGCGACGTCTTCGACAGCGCAACCACGGCACCGGTGCCGCTGGCCGTTACGGTGAGGCTCAGGTTCGTCGACCATTGCAAGCTACCCGACGTGCCATTGACCAATATGATCGACGTTCCGGTCGCAGCCGTGGCGCTGGCCGTCAGCGTCAACGTGCTCGTCGAGGTCGTGGGATTCGGACTGAACGCGGCCGTTACGCCGGATGGTAATTCCGAAGCGCTCAGATTAACGCTGCCCGAAAATCCGTCGAACACATTGACCGTGATAATGCTGGTACCGTTGCCGCCCTGGCTGATGCCTAGGATGTTTGGATTCGCGGTCAGAGTAAAGTACGGTCCTGCTGTTCCTGCGAGTGCATCGATCAGGCCGATCCCATTAGGACTACCCCAACCAGTCACCAGATCGTAGCCAGTAATCGCCGAGTAGGTGCCGTTGCTGCCGCTGGTGATGTCGTGGAAGTCCGTGCTATAGCCTGCACCCAATGCAAGCTGGTAGAGGGTCGGGTTAATAAAGCCGAGCGATGGGTTGCCGTTATTCGCCGCGCGCTGGTTGACGAGTGCCATGTAGCCGGCCCACATGGGGGCTGCGAAACTGGTTCCACCCCATCCTCCCTGGCAGCCACTCTGGTCGTAGCAGACGTAAAAGTCAAAATTTGCCTCGCCCGATACGTCCGGAACATTCCGCAAAGTGGTGGACCCCTTGTTGGACGAGTTGATCACGCCCGGCAGTTGCTGGTAGCTGGGAATGGCAATGCCATCCTGAGAAATCCCGCCTCCGCTGAGTGACCATGCAGTCTCCGAACTCCAGGGACCACCGGCGCCTTGTGTAATCAGGTCCGTGCCGCCCACTGCCGTAACAAAAGCGTCTTCCGCTGGGTAGTAGTAAGGCGTGGAGTTGGGATACGATCCGGCGTCACCAGAAGCAGCGAAGAAATTCTGACCTTGCGCCGCAAATTGCTGGTAGTAGGGGTCGTCAGTGGCTGGGTCCGCCGGCTGCCATGCCCATGAACAGCCCAATTGCGCATTAAGCGGAGTGTTCGTGGCCATGCCGCCCAGAATGGCAGTGTCTGTAGACCCAACGTACACATACAGGCCATCCATGGCCGGGGCCATGGAGATCGCCTGAGTCATGTCAAGAATCTGTTCCGTATCGTCACAGGCCTGTGAGTAGAGGCAGGTCAGGCTGGTTCCATCCGTGGAAACACCAATGACCGGGACATCGTCCGTTTGCCCAGTGTTCTTGTAGTAAGTGTTTAAGTCGGAGATATCGTATCCGTAGTACTCGAGCAGCCCAAGCGTTTGGCCGACACCGGTGAGGTCGGTTCCGCCGTAGTAGGCTGCGCGCATGTCGCTGCCGCAGTAATAGCCGCCAGGACAGGAACCAGTGATGTCAGGCTGAACCTTCAGGCTCTTGTGCAGCGACGCCGGACGCGGGATCGAATAGTTATCCAGACCCGAGACGTGCCAGAGCGCGAAGGGCAGATTTACCGTCGGCTCGCGATCCGGAGCATAGAATGTCCGGTGTTCGGTTGGGTGCTGGTAAACGCCCATGGTTACGTGAAAGGCTGCCTCAATGGCCGCCACCGTGCCCTTGAGCTGGATGTCCCGGGAATCGCGGGATCCGCCGACCACTTTGAAGCCGCTTGCTTCCGCGAAACGAAGCACGGCGTCATAGTCCTCCTGGCTGGGACCAAACTTCGCGGTGAACTCTTGCGGTGTCAGAAAGTGCCGGTAGGCAGGACTGGAGGGGTTGTAAACTGCTTTGAGGAAATTATCCAGATTGCTCTGATGGCGCAAGGGGAGAACGACGTCGAAGCGTATGGTTTGTGTCGCCGGGAGCCGGCCCGCAGCCTGCGCCTGCCCGCTTGTAACTGCTTCACGCACGTGACGCGTCATAAACGACTGCGCCTGCGCCTGGGGAACGATCGCTACGACCACCAAGATCGCGGCCAACATCAGAAGCAACCCACCTAATCTTTTAATCACAACTTCTCCTTATGGGGTAATCAATTTTTCGGGAAGATCCCTCCGGTGTCTACCTTGACGCCAGAACTGCTTCCGGATTTCCGTTCAACCTGCCTGATTGAGGTGTCGAGAAAACCAACTCCTCGCCTTATTCTCCCTTCGGGCTCTTGGGAGTGCCCACGCCGGTGACAACATCCCATCCCTTGGTGGCGTAGTAGCCGTTGTAACCAACCGTGATGTCGTTGAATAGGTTTTGGTATTCGGTTGGGTTTCCGTATTCGCTGTAGATCTTCGTCAGTTCGGCGTTCGTGGAACTCTCGAAGCTGCCGGCCGCATTGGTGATGCCCGCCAGCACCGGCGAAGAGACACTTGTGCCGCCAATCACGCACCAGCCGCCACAATACGTCGAGTTGAACACAGCGACGCCGCTGTTCGGATCGGCAATGGCTGCCACGTCTGGAGTGCCGCGAAAATTGCCGACGATGCTCTGGATTGCGCTCTGGTAGGACGGCAGAGGCTCATAGATGCTGACGCCGCCACCGCTGAACTGCCAGCCAGTCTCACCCGTGAAGTTCCCCGAAGGATCGCGGTGGATGGTTGTACCTCCAGCCGAGACCACGTTCGGCGAAACGCTGGGATACTGCGGGAAAGCTTCCCCGTCGCCAGCGGAGGCGAAGAAAACGACGCTTGGGTACACGAAGTACGAGTCCAAGCTGGCCTCAGATGAGGACTCACCCCCGCCGTAACCCCAGCTATTGGAGACCTCGCCGCCACCGGCTGCCGCAACGTATTCGGCTGCAATCTGTTCGGCGGTGCTGGTCAGTGGATCGCTGTTGAAGGCGATGACGTAGATGTGGGCCTTCGGCGCCATGGCGTGCGCCCACTCCACATCGAGAGCAGTTTCAATATCCCAGCCCGTGCCGGAGTTGTCGTAGCAGGGCGGTTCGGCGCAAATCACTGTCAAGTTCGTTTTGCGGAGACCAAAGGTGCTGGAGAACGTCGCCACATCGGTTTTCAGCGCTTTGTACGTTCCCCACTCAATCACCGCGATGGCGCCTTTTCCACCCGAGGGAATCACGGTTCCATTCGTGGGACATCCGGGAGTCGGCGCGGTGACACCATAAATACAGGCGACCGACGCAGGCGTTTCGCCATTGGGAATTTGTGGCTGACTGCCGCCCGCAGGAACATAAATACGGAGCGCAGTGCGCGGCAGTTTCGGCCTTCCGGGAATTCCGGCAGTACTCGGGGGAGCGACGACCGTCGCTTTGCCTGACGAGCTAGGGACAGCTGCGGGCGCAGGGCCCGAGGCAGTTTGCATCATTCCGGCTGGCAAGCTCTGCGCGGATGAAAGCTGTGTAACCGCAACCATTACTGCAACCACAATCAACACGAAGCTACGTCGCATGAAAATTCTCCTTGGATTTGAAAGACCAACTGCATTTGTCGAATTTCTTGAAGTTCTCAAACTCAATCTCCTAAGCTGGCTCGGAGAGCCGCGTCCCGGCTACGGCTTGATGCTGAAAATCGATCCCCACGCACCTGGGAGGCCTCCTACGTTGTAGAAAGTTCCCGTTGAATCCACCACGAACGGGCCTTGCGGTGACGTTGGGTAGTCATACTCCCAGAGGAAGTTGAACAGGGTTTTATAGTTCCACTGTTCCTTGGCGTTGGGTTTCAGTTCAAAAAATGTTCCTTGCAGGTTGGCTCCGCCACCCTGGGCGCCGCCGTACAGAATTCCATTGCGCATGATCAGGCTTTGAGGACCTTCACCATCGGGAACGTCGCCGAATACGTGTAGCTGTGTTTCGGTCCACTTACCATTGGGTTGGGGAGACAGCTCGAAAACGGTGCCGCAGCCGGTAGTCCAGTTGTTCACGCACCCCTGGCTGCCACCGTTGATAGTGGTGCCATAGAGGTTCCCTTTGCTGTCAAACACCATGCCGCCGTTCCGAACAGCGCCATAGCCATCGGTACCACCCTGCTGGTTGCCTTGGAAGGAAAAGATCCGGTTAAAGATCCAGCTACCATCCGGTTGGAGTGCCAGCTGAAAAACGGTGCCGCAGCCGATGTTGTAGGGGAAATGGCTGAAGTCCGTCAGGCACACCCCGGTACCGCCCCCGGCGCTCATCCCGTAGAGATTGCCTGCCGCATCGAAATTCAGGTTCGTCGCGATTCCAAAGCCGTCGATAAAAAGGAACGCATGCAGAACCGACTCGGTCCAGGTACCGTCGGGATTGTGGGCCAGTTTGAAAACGATGCCGCAGCCAGCGCCACCACAGTATGGATCGGAAAAATTTCCCCCTAACCAAGTCCCGCCGTAGAGACTCCCTTGTGCGTCGGCAACCAGACCCGTATAGGGGAAGCCTCCATCTCCGCTATTAGCGCCGGAGCTGTAGCCCATGAAGCTGTAAAGGGTGGTCTCGGTCCATGTGCCATCCGGGTTTGGCGAGAGTTCCCAAACGGTGCCATTACCGGTATCTCCGCCCCCGCCCGCCGTTCCGTAAAGGTTGCCGGCTGCGTCGAGGTACATTCCGCTGTTGGGGCCGTTCCCGTCGGAACCGCCGGTGAAGTTGTAGATGATCTTCTCGGTGAACTTTCCGTTCGGACCCTTCACCATTTCGAAGACAATGCCCGGGGTTGGATTGTCCCCGCCAAACGAGGTGCCGTAGAGATTGCCGGCACTATCGATGGTCAGTGTGCTTTGTGGACGGTCCACCTGGTCCAGCGGGCCAAAGGCATATTGCAGTTTTGCAACGCCGGCATGGGCAGGCGTGGCCGCAATGAAGCACCCAACTAGAAGTGCCATCACTGCGAAGTAGAATTTCCGCGCTCTATCTGGTTGCATGTTATGTACTTCTCCTTAGGGTCTTTTGGACGCGTTAACCTTTTCCGTTCTGCAACAGACTTGTGAGTACCTTTATGGCAGCTTGATCTGGCCGAACCCTCCGTATGCGCCTCCGAGGCCGCCCAAACCGTACAGGTATCCGTCCACCAGAGTGAGGGGGCCCATCCCCAGCATGTCCCCGTTGTAGCTGTCGAAGTTGTACAAAACGTCGTAAGTCCACGCGCCCTTGCGATTCTCCGAAAGCTTATAGAAGACGCCGTAGCCATAAGTGCCACCCCCGGCGGTGCTGAACAAGTTTCCTTTTGCATCAATGTTCAGGGGTTCGGCGCCGAAGAACCCGGAGGGGAACACGTACAGCACCTTTTCGGTCCACTCGCCGTTTCCTTGCGGGGACAACTGGAAAACTGTGCCGCAACCGGTCCAGTATCGGTTCGAGCATCCCGTGTTGCCGCCGGTGTCGGTGGCTCCGTACAGATTGCCCTTGCTGTCAAACACCATGCTGCCGGTTCGAATTGGGTCCGACCCATCGGTGCCGCCCTGGAACGAATACAGCCGGTGGTACATCCAGCTGCCGTCGGGTTGGGGCGCGAGCTGGAAAACGGTGCCGCAGCCATAGTTGTCACCGTCCTGCAGACAGTATCCCGTGCCGCCCCAAGTGGGCATGCCATACAAATTCCCGGCCGCATCGAAGGTCAGATTCGAGAAGATTTCGTAACCATCAATGTAGAGAAGGCCATACAGCGTGGACTCGGTCCATGTGCCATCGGGATTGTGCGTCATCTTGAAGACGGCGCCGCAGCCCGCAGCGCAATACGGGTCCTGATAATTTCCGCCGAACATGGTGCCGCCGTAAAGATTCCCGGCCGCGTCGGCAATGAGGCCGCTTCCGGGGTAGATTCCGTCGGTGCCGTTGTTGTAGTTAAAGCTGTACAGGGTCGTTTCGGACCAGGTCCCATCTGGATTAGGCGACAGTTCGAAGACCGTCCCCACGCCGTAATCGCCGCCCTGGTTCGCCGTCCCGTACAAGTTGCCGGCGGCGTCGAACACGAAGCCGGGATTGGGGTACATGCCGTCGGAGCCGCCGGTGAAGCTGTAGATTACCTGGTCGCTCCACTTGCCGTTGGCGCCCGGTATCAACTCGAACACCACACCTTGATAACCTTCGACACCGTAAAAATTTCCCGCCGCATCGGCAGTCAGCATGCCTCCGGGCTTCGTTACTTGCTCGCCCGGCCCGGCAAACCGGTATAGCAGCTTGGGTCTGCCCGCCGCGTAGGCGGGCGTCACCGCAGCCAGGCAACCAAGGACGATTGCCAAAACCGCGAAGTAAAACACCTGGGATTTGTTCGGTTGCATTGTTGTGTTTCCTCCTTCATCATTCCTGATCCCTGCAACTGCCAAAGCCGTGGCCCTGGTTATGGCTTGATCCTGTAGATCGACCCATAGGCGCCCACGAGCCTGGCCAAGCCGTACAGGTATCCATCCGCGCCACGGACAGGGGTGGTCCACGGATATTGCGCGTCGCCGTAGAAGCCGCCGAAGTTGTAGAGAGTCTTGTAGGTCCACTGGCCCTTCCGGTTGGGCTTCAATTCGAAGAAGTTGCCGAAACCATATCCACCAGTTCCCTCGGCGGCGCCGTACAAGTTTCCGGCGGCATCGAAAGCCACAGCGTGAGGTCCTGTGCCATCCCCGGCCGCATTACCGAAGACGTGCAGAACCGTCTCGGTCCACTCGCCGTTTGGTTGGGGCGTCATTTGGAAAACCGTGCCGCAGCCGGTGTAGTAGCGGTTCGAGCATCCCTGGTTGCCGCCCGTGCTGGTCGCTCCGTAAATGTTCCCTTGGCTGTCAAAGACCAAGTTGCCGTCTCGGACCGGGTCCGACCCATCGGTGCCGCCCTGGAAGGAATAAATTCTGTGAAACATCCAGCTGCCATCGGGTTGGGGCGCAAGCTGGAAGACCGTGCCGCAGCCAGAGTTACTGCCGTCCTGGTAACACACTCCCGTGCCGCCCCAAGTGGCCATGCCCCACAAATTTCCGGCCGCATCGAAGGTCAGGTTCGAGAAGATTTCGTAGCCGTCAATGAAGAGGAGGCCATACAGCGTGGCTTCGGTCCAGCTGCCGTCGGGGTTGTGCGTCAGCTTGAAAATGGCGCCGCAGCCCGCGGCACAATACGGGTCCTGATAATTCCCGCCGAACATGGTGCCGCCGTAGAGGTTCCCTGCGGCGTCGAAGATGAGGCCGGTCGCGGGGTAAATCCCATCGGTGCCATTGTTGTAGTTGAAGCTGTACAGCGTCGTCTCGATCCACGTGCCTACCGATCCGGGGGATAATTCGAAGACTGTACCAACGCCATAGTCACCGCCTTGGTTAGCCGTGCCGTAGATATTACCGGCCGCGTCGAAGATCAGGTTGCCGTTAGGGTACGAGCCGTCGGAACCGCCGGTGAAGCTGTAGATTACCTGGTCGCTCCACGTGCCGTTCGCGCCGCGCACCAGCTCGTAGACCACGCCATTACTATTCTTGGAACCTAGGTTGCTGGTTCCGTAAAGATTACCGGTGGCATCGGCAACCAGGGAGCCTTGCGGGTTCGTTACCTGCTCCGTATTCCCATAAAAGTCGTACAGCACCTTTTCTCTACCCGACGCATAGGCGGGGGTTACGGCAGCCAGGCATGCAAAAACTAGCGCCAGAGCTGCAAGGTAAGAAACCTGGGTTCTGTTCGGTTGCATAATTAGTATTTTCTCCTTCGGGTCTTGGGGCATCCGACAGGCGCTGGAAAATCCACCTGCTGGCTTACCCCGTACTTCTTCCACAGATTTCGTTCGAATCCATCAACATACTTGGTTACGCGAGATCTCAAAGACGGTGCCGCCTGCGCGTTAAGTCTTGGAGAATGCGTGCACGCACTCCCCACGGGCTTGCGCAACGCCGCGCGCAGTCGCAAGCACTCACACAGTAACTGGATCTGCTTTAGGCAGGATTTACAGCGGAGGGCCGCGTGCGTGACGTTCCCAGGCAGCGCCGGGTTTGACGCTGACGGACTCGGGCTCCGTGAGGAGCACAACGGTCCGCAGAGCAGGAGAGGCGAATGCTGAAACTCGCAGCGAGGTAAAGGAAGCGCAGAGAACGGGGACAGCGTAGGGACATCGGCTTCGTGCGGCGCCGAATTCGGGCACGCTGCCGTCGGAGTGTTGCTGTGCTCCCATGAGGCAGTGGCGTTGCCCGGAACGGCGGCAACACACCGGAGCGCCGCTGCTCCCGGCGAACATCGTTGCCGGATTGAGCGGCGGCCACGCAGCCACGAGCAGCAACAGAATGGCCGTCGCGCGCCCCAATTGAAGTTGCGACATCCTAACACGTTTGCCGAGTGTACCTCGAAGAAAATCCCAACTCTTCCGATCTGGTTTGCGAGGGTGCATCTGCGATCTGCTCTGAAATCCAGCGTTTGTCTCCCGTTGGGTCTTTGCGCAAGAAGTGCATTGTTGTGCATATCCATGGATCTCTTGGGCAAGCCCGCTACAATAGTGCTTAGGCAGCATTCAAATCCGTGCTACATTTGCGGAAGCGTGGTGCCCCCCTGCGGGAGCGATTCTTACAGAGCAATTCGCGAGCCGTCTTTAGGAAGCGCTGAAATCGCTCTGAAAAGAATCTGAAACCTCGTTCTGTAATGGAAACCGGACTTCGATACCGTTTCGGCCCGTTCCTCCTTGATCCCAGAAAGCGCCTGCTTTTGCGGGAGGAGCAAGAAATCCCGCTTTATGGCAAGGCCTTCGACACGCTGCTTCTGCTGGTTCGGAACTCCGACCGCCTGATCAAGAAGGATGAATTGCTCAGGGAGGTATGGGCAAACCGGATGGTAGAGGAGAACAACCTCTCCCAGAGCATTTCGGCGGCGAGAAAGGCGCTGGACGACACGGCGCAGCCGCACGTTTACATCGTCACCATCCCGGGATGGGGATATCGCTTCGCGGCGCCGGTGAACGCTTTGGCGGAGCCAGAGCCGAGCCGGGGCTCGGCGGCTGAGGGGCCGCCGGAGCCGCTGGCCGTTCCTGTCATTGGAAGGACTCCGAGTTCGTGGTCCGGCAGGCTGGCGTCGATGGCGCTCGTCCTTGTTGCCGTTCTTTTGTCCGTGGGTTTGCTGCGGTCGCGTTTCGGTTCCGCGATCTTTGCCGGGAGCCGGGTGAAAACCGTTGCTGCGGTGCGGGCGCGGCGTTCCGTCGCCATCGTCGGTTTTCAAAATCTCTCCGGCCAGAAAGAAGACGCGTGGCTTTCCACTGCGCTTGCAGAAATGCTCAATACGGAGCTCGCCGCCGGAGAGCATCTTAGGGTTATTTCACAGGAGGACGTGGCGCGAGCCAAAGCGGAACTGTCGCTGTCGAACACCGGCAGCGCGCCGAAGAGCATGGGCAGTGGAATTGGCCGAAGCCTCGGCTCAGACCTGCTCGTGTCGGGGGTCTATTCGATCGTCGGGGAGAAGGGCAACAAGCAAGTGCGTTTTGACCTGCGTCTGCAGAACGGGGATTCAGGAGAGACGGTCGCCGAGATTGCGGAGACGGGAGCCCAGACCGAGTTGTTCGGCCTGGTTTCGCAAGCTGGAGCGCGCCTGCGACAGAAGTTGAATATATCCGAGCTCTCCCCCACGGAGACGCTGGTGGTACGGGCATCTCTGCCCAGAAATGCTGATGCGGCGCGGCTTTATGCCGAGGGGCTGGCCAAGCTGCGCACGTTCGATGCTCTCGGCGCAAGCGACCGGCTACAAAAGGCGATCGCCCTCGATTCCGACTATTCGCTCGCTCATTCCGCCTTGGCTGATGCCTGGTCAGTGTTGGGCTACGACGCAAAATCACAGGATGAGGCCGAGAAGGCTTTCCAGCATTCTGGAGGTTTGTCGCGCCAGGACCAGATTTCCGTCGAAGGGCAGTACCGCATGGCTTCAAAGGACTGGGCAAAGGCAGTCGAGGTTTATGAGAGGCTATTCCGTCTGTTCCCCGACGATTTGGATTACGGACTCCACTTGGCCTCTGCACAGATTAAGGCTTCGGGAGCGGATGATGCTTTGGCAACATTAAAAGCGCTCCGACGCTTGCCAGCTCCAGCGGGTAATGATCCACGGATCAGCCTCACGGAATACGAGGCCTGGAGATCTCTCAGCGATTTCAAGCACATGGAAGATGCGGTTACGCAGGCTGCGGAAACAGCCAAGCAACAGGGAGAGTTGCTGTTGCTGGCCCGGGCGCGAATCCGGCAGTGCGCGTTGCAGGTGCAACGGAATCGCGAGGAGCAGGAGCAGGCCCTCAAGAATTGCGGGGAGTCGCAGCAAATATTTGTGGCCGCCGGAGACCGGCGCGGAGAAGCCGAGGTCTTGCGCGTGCTCGGCGATGCCGTATCCGCCTCGGATACCGGGGCGGCCATCGACTATTACCAGCAGGCTCTTCACCTTGAACAAGAAATTGGCCACCTTTCCGGCCAGGCCGCCGTCATGACTCAGCTTGCAACTGCACACTCTAGCCAAGGTGACCACGTTGCTGCCAAACGCTCGTACGAGCAAGCCCAGGCTATTCTTCAGCAGTTGGGCGACAAGGAGGATGCTACCGGCGTGATGATCGATATCGGCGCTGAATTGGCAGCGCTGGGCCAGGTCGAGCAAGCCGCAAAGATCTATCGGGATGCACTGGAATTGGCATCGGCGCAGGGCAACAAGTACCTCGAGGCTATGGCGGAATCCAACACAGGACTCTTAGAGCAACTGGAAGGTGATCTTCAAGGCGCTCAAGAGTCGTATACCCAGTCGCTGGAATGCCTGCGGCAAGTGGGTTCCAAAGAATTTGACATTGTCCTCACCAAGGACCTCGGCGAGCTTGCCTTGGCGAAAGGGGATCTCGCCGGCGCCCGCGCTCTTTACGAAAAAGCCAGGTCGATGCCGCAGGTCTCCCAACAAAAACTGTCTGCGGCGGAAACGGAAATGGATCTGGATGAGCTTGCCATGGAAGAGGGTCGTCAGTGTGCAGGCGTTGAGAAATCCCTGCGGCGAATCGTCAACCTGTTCGGCACCGGCAATGGCATTAGCGGCGTCAATGCAGTCGATGATCAGGCGTTGTCGGTCGCGTTGATGGCTCGCTGTCAGCTGTCGCAAGGGCAATCCGCGACCGCTCTGCAAACGATTGAACAGGCAGTTAAGATTTCCGCTAAGACCGATCCCAGCGTTCGACTGTCAGTCGCGGTGGCAGCGGCCCGCATCCGCTTTGCGGCCGGGCCCGGTCACGACGAAGCGCGAGCCGCGAATGAGTTGGCCAAGGCAATTGCCGAGGCTCGGAAACTCCACTACTTCAGCGTGGAACTTGAGGGACGGCTGGCGCTGGGAGAAGTGGAAGTCCATTCCGGAGCGCTGAGCCGGGGACGAGCTCGCTTGCAGTCCGTAGAAAAGGATGCCTCGAGGCGCGGCTTGGCGCTGTTGGCGCGAAAGGCAAAGGTAGCAGCCTAAGTGTTCCGGCTGGCTCCGTCTGAGTCATTGAGTAGGCATGGTCTCCATCAGCTAGCATCCGGTAGTAAACCGGATCTTCTCTCAAACCCAAGCGGATGCTTCTCTTGCGGTAGCGATCATGCGTGGCACTTTCTCGCGAGATTCGCGCAGTGGAGTTTCTGTGTGCAGAATCGACGATCTGCCGTTTGCGATCGAGAGCACCCGGTCCAAGATCCCAGCCCAAGATAAACGTGTCTCCCACGACCTTTGAAGTACTTACGCAGCCACCTAAGACCTGTTAAGTCGTTGTAAATACTGATTAACGCCACTCTGAAAAGGCTGCGCTCAATCGTAGATTTCGTCGCCTCAGCTCGCTTGTCCGGTTTGGGTTGTCTTCTGCAGCTTTGCGGGCTGGTACCCCAGCGTCTCAACCAGCCTCAGAACTTCCTGATACGTGGTTTCCTCCATGATGGGTGCGCGGCTCAAGATCCACAGGTACTTCCGGCTAGGTTCACCCACAATCGCGTACTGGTAGTCTGGGCTCAAGCCAATGATCCAGTAGTCGCCGTAGAACGGCCAGAAGAATGTCACTTTCAGCTTGGCATTGGTCTTCTTGTCGACGACCTTGGCCGTGCCCCGAGAGGTTGTTATGTTCCCGTTCATCTCACGGCAGGCATTCACGACTTGGACCCTTCCATCATCTCGTAGCGTATAGACGGCAGTTGTGTCGGATTGACAGTTGCGCTGGAAGCGGTTCGGATAACGAGCAATTTCGTACCATTTGCCGGCGTAGCGGCGGAGGTCAACATTATCGAAGAAAAGAATCGTGCATCTGAGCGGTTAACGCTTGCCTTGAGGTTGAAGTTCAACTAGATCACCTCCTCAGCCCCGCCGCATTGCGGAACGAAGACCGCAGCGAATCGATGGTGGTATCCTTCCCGACGCAGGAGTCCGCTATCAAGGCAGCGATTCAAGCCGGACGGCAAAAGATCGACGTGGGGTTTGAGCGGGGATCGGCTGTCGTGAACGGGTGAGCCCGCTCTTCCAGAAAACGGGATTGAGGGGCCAAAAGGGTGGAAGCCTGAACCCGCTGACCGCCGTGTAGAAGCCCTCTTCCAAAATTGAGCGTAGCCTTTCGTGCGGTACGGGTTGAGGTACGGGTCTGCTCGGGCCTCAATAGACGAACGCACCGTCCTGGGCGCAGCCGGATCGCCTCGGGTCGGCGCCTTACATGCCTAAAATGCACAGCCAGTGCGCTGCATGTCATTGAATTTACGTTCTAACGCTAATTCGAATCCCACTCTCTCCGCCAGATTTCAAATCGCAGCCAAACATGCGGGTTCCGCGCACTGGTTACTATTTTTGAGCGGTTCCGGTTACTAAAAATCGTGAGAGTTCCCTGATTCGCAGTATTTGGATTCAAGGGAATCTCATGGCAAACCGCACCGCTACGCTATACATCCGCATCACGACCGCCGACGGCAAGAGGCGGTACTGCAAGGCTGCTTACCAGTCCAAGGGTCGCCTCAAGCCTCAATATGCAATGGTCAATGGCGAACCGGAGAGCGAGTACACCACGCTTGAGAGCGTCGCGTGGTGGAAGGGAACGGCACTCGCCGACTGGGTGCGCGATGTGCTCTTGCATAACCTGGAAGGCTCCAGTCAGGCGCAGATGGAGATGCACATTTTCACCGAACTCGCCGGCACCTGCCGTGGAATTTTGTTCTTTGTAGCGAAGCCTTTGTAGCGAAGCCATCGTGCGGCGTATCCTGGCACATCCCACACCTTGCCGGCGATCAAATGCCCTCACCGGGCAGTTTCAACCACTGGAAGAATGACGCTGTCCACCCAGGTTTCATCTTCGCCAGCAGGGATATCCTTGAAGAGCCACCAATCTTCGGTGTGTTCTGCAGATTGTCCTGGCTCCAGGTTTTGAAGTGGCCCAAGGGTCTCCAACTCGAGCGAGTATGGATCTGTATATGTTTCGAAGTTGCAGCCGAAGTCAGGGTACTTCGCCCTTTGGTGTACTGCTGCTCTTTTCACGAACAGATGGCCTTGACGGAAATATGCGCCCCAACCAAATGAATTGTAAATTCCCGTCATTTGCTCCTTGAATTTGAACGCGGGATTTTGCTGCTGGTGGAGTTGAACGTACTTTGTGCCGATCTTCCAACGCGGATCTGCCAAATCGGTGTAGCACCACAAAGCTAAGATACCTTCGGGCAACAACCTGTCGGCGGCGACTGGCGCTCGTGGCGGGAGAGGCAGAATGGCCTTTCCGCCGCCTGCCATGACCGAGAGTGCCCACGGGGCCATTTCCGTGGCTTCCTTTCCAAGATTGCTAATGCGATGAATAACAGAAACGTGCGTCCCTGTTCCGGCGAGCTTGATTTCAATCTCTTTTTGTAAGTTGGTCCCCGGAGATACAGATTCTGGAGGCGCTGTGAAAATAAAGGCGTCCTTGTGCCTGCGAACGGAAACTGGAACATTGTCGGGATAGTAGGTGCGCTCTACTTCTGGCGACACCCAGAGCCGGTGTCCGCCATAAACGCGAAAAACACTGTCTCCGCCCTTCCCGGCATGATCGGGTACTTCGTGGAATTCATTGTGTTCCCCGCGAAAACCAAAAAATAGGACCCGAGGCCCGACTTCCGTCAAAATAATTAGTTGCACGGTATCGTTACAAATCCTAAAGGCCGTTTTCCATCCCTGATACTCCAGTTCATCTGCTTGTGGGAAACTGGCCTCGTCACTTTCTTGCATGTGTATGCACCTCCTCATCCCAGAAACTCAGTTGCAGTGTGTTCGTTTGGCCTTTTGTGCGTCCGGCCGCCGACCAAGGCATTGAAAGCCGTTTTACTCATCTCCCTTGGCGGCAGTTGGCAGTAATTTTCTTCTATTCTTTATTGACTCTTAAGATCTAAGTACGCTGTCCGGTCTTCTACCGTTATTGGCTGTAGGGCGCATTCAAGTCCATCACGGCCTGCACCCCCGCGGGTATCTCGAACCGGTTGATCCTCGCAAACTCGGCAATTTCCGCTAAGGTCCCAAAGCTGGGGATACTCTCCCGGACGGTTACCGCTCGAGCAGCAGTAAGACAACCAAAAACGGCTGCGTCCACTAGTGAAGCGTCATGATACAGGCCAAAAGCTAGACCGGCGGTGAAGGCGTCACCCGCACCCGGAGTGTCAACGGCGGTAACCCTGAATGCCGGAAGCACTTGAGTAATCTCTCCGTTTGCGACGAAGGCACCTTTCTCGCCGAGGGTGATGACAACCTGTTTGAGCCCGAAGCATTGCCGAAGCCGATCAGCAAGCCAACTGGGCTCTTGCGGCACGTTCGGCGCTTCGCTCAGCAGGGTACTCGCTTCGTTTTCGTTTGGAACGAGCAGATCAACGCCAGCCAAGTCGCCAGGTTGCACAGGTTCTGCGGGACCGGGCGTCAGAATGGTGAATGCTCCGAGCGATCTGGCCAACCGTGCAGCGTAAAGTGCAGTAGAGATCGGAATCTCAAGTGTGATGAGTACTAACTTTGCCTGCGCGAGAATCGGCTTGGCACGATCAACTTCCTTAGTAGAAAACTCGGCATTCGCCCCCATCGCTGTTGTGATGGCTGGGATGCCTTCAGGATTTATCATGACGAAACCGCAGCCGGTGGCAGTTTGTTGGCTGCGGGCAAGGTAAGAAAGATCAACCCCCGCCTCAGTCATCCAAGATGCTCCCGTATCACCCAGTCGATCCTGGCCGATACATCCCACGAAATGTGTCGGTAATCCCAAGCGTGCGCAAGCGATTGCTTGATGTGAACCCTTGCCGCCATCAAGCGCTTCTTTGTAGTCCCAGCCCAGCACAGTCTCATCCGCTCCAGGAAAGCGCGCGACGCGCATGAATAATCCTTGAACGTGGCTGCCGACTACTACTACGCCTTTTCGTAACATTGGTGCCCTTTCATTGTTAAATGCCCAACGGTGGACAAGCCGCGGTTGCAGCATCCACGGTAACGACACAATCACTGTGCTCTTGAACGTAGGTCACAGGAATCTCCGGGCTGACATTTCCGAATAAGAGAATGCGGATGACCGTCTGTTTCCACGCACCGGTTTCGCTGTAAAGCCGGATCCGGCGCGCGGCGAGTAATTCGCGCATTCCGACGGTGATGACCATGGGCGGGATAACGTCAGAGCATCCACCCGCACCTCGCTGACTCAGGGCGATCAATGTATCTTCATTCAAGTGGAGAATGCGGGTCGTACAGTTACGAAACTCCTCCTTACTAATTCTGTACCAGGGGGAACGGGGCGGCTCGTTAAACGCAATATGGCCGCGGTAACCTATGCCGCCGTAGACTGAATCGATTCCGCCGACCTGTTTCATTCCCTCGGCCATCGCATCCAGCTTGGAAATATCAGGAAAGTGCCGCTGCTCCAAGGGTACGTTGATACTGGGGTCGATGCGATCGTAAAAGTTCCTGCTCATCCAGCCCTTGTAGCTGTAGGGATGATCCACAGGAAGGTGGCGGCCTTGCCAATCAAGGTGGTCGTCCATGTGGAAGACGTGAAGATTTTTCAGATCGATCCGCTCGCGATTCACTGTTTCAGTAAAGATGGGATATTGACCCCGGGGCCCACAAGGAAGAATCCACCGCGTCGGGCGATTCGCTGCGTTGTTGCGCTTAACTTCATCAATCATCGTGGTTGCGATGTCCTGGTAAACGTCGGACGGTTTGGGCAGGATTCTCAACCTAACCTTTGCATGCGGATGATTGGACAATTCCTCCGCCGGGATCTTGCACCACTCAAACAATTGCTGAGAACTTTCGTAAGCGAACATTCAAGCCCCTCCTCAGGCTTAATCGTATCCATCTGGCAATTATGAGCACCGATCCTTACAAGCCAAAAAACCGGCAGACCGCAAGACTGTCACTAAGGGCTTGTCGGTTGAGCCGCGCTCTCAACCGCGTCGCTCCGAACGCGTGCGATCATCGCTTCATACGGCTTGATACAGTACCTGTGTCCAAGTGGCGCTTTGATATAGCAGGAAGCGAACAAGTTACCCAGTTGGACGGCTTCGGAAAAATCCATGTCTCCGCGCCGAAATGCCGCGAGATTGCGAGCCACGTATGCCACCAGCCCGGCCCGGAATGAATCTCCCGCCCCCACCAGATCGACTACCTCTCCTGCCATGAATTTTGAGGTGATCTTCGACGTCGCACTGGCGTACCCATTACGCAGGATGTGTTTCTCGTAGGCTCCATCACTCACCGTGACACCCCAGAATCTTGTTCTATGTTCCCCGGCCGCATATTTCTCAGCCACGGCGTCGAGAAAAGTTGGACAGTCCTTATACGCACACTCGGACCCATCCTCGGGAACAAGCAACGTGTTGTGCATCAACCTTGATTCGTCCGAAGAAGTGAAAAAGATGTCCAGTTCCGGAAGTAGAGGTTCCAGGAGTTCGTCAGCCGGCCACCGGAATGGCCGAGTCAATAAACCTCTGAGGGGTACCAGTGAGCGTGTGGCTGTCAGCGATTACGACCGCACCACGAGTCCGGCACCAGCGCATGAATTCAGCCAAGTTCCTCCCGCCGTTGGCATCGCCTCTCCGGGACAGCCCGGAGTACATGTAGTAGATCACGCTCGGCTGCAACCGCTCTACGTGCACCTTGAAGAGTTCGAAGTCAAAGTCATCGTTGGCGTTTGGGAAATAGACGATCCCGAGTCTCTCCCCTGTTTTGGAGCTGTGAATGAAGGTTGTCCCGGTTGGCAAACTCGCGTGTTTGACGACTGCGGATGTGTCGATCCCACGAGCAGCCATCGCGTCGAGAAAGAAACTGCCTTGCGCGTCAAGTCCGGCGTAGTCTCCTTGGCCCAGGTTCGCGCCCACGGCGGTTCTGAGTCCTGCCGCAGCTATCAAGGGCGCGGCATTCCCCATTCCCCCCGGCACAGCAAAACCCTGCTCAATCCATTGGCGAAGTTGCTCCTGGGAAAAGTCGGGCATGTCTCGTGTTTCACATCGAGCCAGGCCGCCTTCCCCGACTAGCTTGTCTGTGAAACTGAAATCTTCACGGCGGAAGTCCACGACTGCGGTGTTCAGGACCAACACATCAACGGGCATTTCTCTCTCGCCTTTTCCAGACTTCTGAGAACCAGGCCGGACGTCAGTTGGCTTCCGGAACGAGCGGCCCAGCCAGGGCGCGGGTGAAAAAGAGTATTCCCGGCTGCCGCGGCATCCAGGTGGAGGCAATGTGACGGGTGGTGGCATGACGCAAGGTCACCCACAGCGACAAGCCCTGCCATTGCATCCCACGCCCTAGTTCTCCATCAGCGCCCCCGATGGCATAGTCGGCATTGGTGAACAGCGCGGGGCCGATCGTGTTGGCGAAGGCAGGGACTAACGTCGTGCGGCTCTTGAAGCTGGTGATAGCGTTCTGCTCGATGGTTAGGGGATGCAGCTTCGCTCCCAGGCGATGGGTCTGCTTGCGCCACTCCTCGTCGCCTGGAAATTCCGCACCGAAGTGCGGCTCCCAGAAAGCGATGTGACACATACGACCAATGCCGTAAACAATCACCAGCTTCGCGCCGCCCGAGCGCAGGGTTGCGATCCGCTCCGCATATTCGGGCAGTTGTTGCCGGGTGGCAAAAAAGCGTTGCCCCTTGGGAACGGTAGCGGTCCCGAGGGGACCGTAGAGAGCACTTTCCATGGCATATTGAAACGCGCTGGGGTCATCCGGGGGGAAGGTGTTGCCCGCCGCGTCGCTCCATTCGTCCATGTTGAATCCAAAAACGTGGTCGCAGCAAATTTTCCACTCGCGCAGAAAGTAGACCGTCCAGCGATACATGCCCATGGGCCCGACCGGCAGGATCAGGGCAAGTTTGCGCCCCGCCTCCCGGCAGCGGCGAATCTCCAAGGCGAGCTCATGCCCGAGCATGACGTTGAAATCCTCCACGTTGTCCGCCAAGCGCACGGAGAAATCGGCGTGCCAGTGGGGTTGCCGCACCAGAATCGCCTTGGGGTCGTCGGCAATACAGGCGTCCCAAGCTGCCAGGTCCCAGGCAGGCGGGAAAAAGGATTCCAAAAGAGACCCCTTCAGCGTTGTTAACAGGTTCACGGCCATTCCTCTCGGTCGGGAGGATTTGAGTATGAGTTCCGACCGTCAACTTTCCTGGTCATAATCGGGGCAGTAGAGGGAGGACTAACCTCCGGCTTCTGCGGCAACCGGGAAGCGCGCAAACTAGTGTAACGATTCACCGGTATGGAAAAAACGATAGACATGATTCATGCAAATGTCAAGGGATGTTTTTCGATAAATGTTTTTCGATAAGTGACGTAAATTCGATTGTGGGTTCGGGCCGCCACCCAGGCCGAGTAGAATCGTCACGGGCGTACTGCCAGAGTTGTTGGCCGTGTGTCGCAGGCCGCCCGTCTTTGCCCCAGATCTGGGCTTGCCTACTGCTCGATCACAAGCCCCGCGCGCCTTCCAGTGGTGCTTTACTCCCGGCAAACTCATACTGAGCGTTTCCATCGGCAGTTCCTTAAGCTTGATCGCCAGCATGTCCGGACATTGTGCGCTGCCGCCGGCGCTCGCGCGCACCATTTCTACAGGGCACGAATCCTGGGCCGTGCAAATTCCGCCCCATTGGATGTCTGACAGGTGCGTGGAACACTCAGTCATGGTTAGTCGGGAATTTCAAAGTTCACAAGCGCACTCTTGAATCCCCGCGTGTTGTAAGCGCCGTAGGCAGTGCCGACAACCATCCACACGCCGCCTAGAAGCTTGGCGTGCCAGCTCAGGCTCGACCACAGGAGCAGGCAGATGAGGAATCCAGCAGTCGGCATAAAAAAGTTATAGACAGTTCTCTTCCCCTCTCGTACGAAATAGTGGTAAAAGGCAGCGGCATTGACGCCCATGAACGCCAGCAGCGCGCCGAAGTTCAGGAGCTCCACGCCGCGCTCAAAGCTGATGGTCCAGGCTCCGATCAGCGCAATGACGGCGATGAAGAGCACATTGTTGCGAGGAATTTGCCGGGTGGGCTCGATGGCGCCAAAAAACCTGCGTGGAATGGCATTGCTTCTGCCCATTCCATAGAGGAGACGTGCGGCTCCAAGTTGCGATCCTGATCCAGATCCGATGGTGGCGACCAGCAATGTGACATTGATCAGTGAAAACAGCCATTGGCCGGCAGCACGCTTCGCCACAAACACGAAGGCTGTGTCAACATCGGGGAAGGGCTGCGAGCCCGGCCATACAAGCTGCGCGGCATACACTTCGAGGGAGGCGAGCGCACCAGTAATCAGGCAGACCAGGACGGTGGCGAGGAGTATGTTGCGGCGAGGATTTCTTACTTCTTCGGAAAGCGTGGAGATGCCATCGAAGCCGATGTAGGTCAGCACTGCCAGCGAAGTTCCGCCCAATACTGCCCGGGTCGAATAGGTTTGAGGATCGTAGAATGGCCGGGTGAAAAACCCGGCACTCGCGTGCGGAATAAGGTTGACATATCGCGCTGCCGCGGCGAGGAATATCACAATTACCACGCTCATCACCGCCATTAGCGTGGTGTTGATCCGCGCCGAGGTCTTGATGCCATGCAGATTGAGAAAAGTGAAAAACACAACGAAGATAAGAACCCAGGCAGCATATGGAATACCGGGGATGAAATTGAGTGCGAACTTGCTGCACAAAATAGTGGAGATGAGCGGATTGAGCATGTAATCCATCGCCATACTCCATCCGGTGATATAGCCAAGGGCCGGGTGAAGTTCCTGTCCCACATAAGTGAACGCCGACCCTGCACTTGGATAAATTCTGGCCATTCTGCCGTAACTAATTGCGGTAAACAGCATGGCGACCATGGCGATGAGCACGGTCGTCACGGCATGGCCGTGTGCGCGCATGCTCATAACGCCATACACGGGCATCGGCGCCGTCGGCTGAATGACAATGAGGCCATACAGGATGAGATCCCAGAGCCCTAGCGCGCGACGAAGTTGTGGAGTGTTTCCGTCCGGGGTGGTTGTACTCGGCATACTGACCAGTTCTTCCTTTCGTTTGGGGTGGCGATTGGGATGTGGACAAGAGATCAATCCCGCCGTTGGCGTAGATGCGCGGCACGCAAGCACCGGGGGCTAATGCCAGATAACAGCTTCTGTTAGAGGTTCCTTCCCTTCGACCTGCCTAGTTCGGCGCTTCACACTCGACTGGTGGCGCTGACGGCAAGGCCTTAAGAGAGCCTGTTTATCCCGACTCTTCTTAGTTGAGTTTAAGAACGGCTCGAATTGTACACCCATCTCGTCTATTTTCAATTGTAAAAGGATTTTCCTGAGGGTACTTGCGGGCCATAGCGGGGCCGCCCTCACGACTGGCTCGATACGACTTCTTCTTGACGCACTCCGGTTACGCGGCGTATCCTCCAAAATTTGCGGAAGGGTATCCCGACAAGTTCGTTCAGCTTTTTGAGGACTTGTCCCCGGATCGGCCAGTTCACCCCATTGCAGTTCTAACCAGCTGTTGCAGGTTTATTTCCGGAAGGGAATCTCCTCATGACCTCAGCCAAAGGGTATGCCGCTCTCAATGTACAGTCGCCGCTTGCTCCATTCAACTTCGCTCGCCGCGATCCCGGCGCCACCGAAATCGTGGTCGAAATCCTCTACTGTGGTGTCTGCCACTCCGATCTACACTCGGTGCGCAATGAGTGGAAAGACTCAATCTATCCGATGGTTCCAGGCCACGAGATCGTGGGCCGTGTCGTTGCCGCCGGCCGTGCAGTGACCGGATTCAAGGTGGGCGGCATCGCGGCGATCGGCGTCATTGTAGACTCCTGCCGCCAATGCGCCAAGTGTAGGGCCGGTGAGGAGAACTACTGCGAGAAGATCCCGGTGCTAACCTACAACGGCATCGACCTCGTAGACGGCACGGTTACCAAGGGCGGGTACGCGAACAACTACGTCGTGGACGAACGTTTTGCGTACCACGTGCCCGAGAACCTGAACCTCGCCGCGGTGGCGCCGTTGCTCTGCGCCGGCATTACCACCTACTCTCCGCTGCGCCGCTGGAAGGCTGGCCCCGGCAAGAAGGTGGGCATCGTCGGTCTGGGCGGACTGGGCCACATGGGTCTCAAATTCGGTCACTCCTTAGGTGCGCACGTCGTGCAGTTCACCACTTCGCTCAAGAAGAGAGACGACGCGATCAGGCTCGGCGCCGATGAGGTCGTGCACTCGACGGACAAGGACGCCATGAAGGCCCACACCAACTCCTTCGACTTCATTCTCGACACGGTGTCAGCCCCGCACTCGCTTGATCCCTACACCGCGCTGCTCAAGAGCGACGCGGTCATGACGGTGGTCGGCTTGCCCGAGACTTTTCCGGTAGTGGACATGACCATCCTCATCAACAAACGCGCCTCGCTCGCGGGGTCCATGATCGGCGGCGTGCCCGAGACCCAGGAGATGCTGGACTACTGTGGCCAGCACAACATCACCTGCGACGTCGAAGTCATTCCGATCCAAGAGATCAACGAAGCGTTCGAACGCATGTTGCGCCAGGATGTCAAGTACCGGTTCGTCATCGACATGAGTTCGTTGAGCTAGGCCATCGCTGCCATGGGTCAGTTCCCCGGTCCCCGGCGATGCGAACGTCATGGCGCCGCGGTTGCGGGACCAGACGCCTGGTTACCGGCTTGAGAGTTGATCAACGTCTTGCGAAATCGGTTCCAAGATACAAATGGAGGATAGAGAAGCATGTCCAACAAGCTCCGTTGGGGAGTTCTCAGTACCGCCAGTATCGGCAAGAAGGTCATCCCCGCCATGCAGCGAGGCCAATACACAAGTGTCGTCGCCATCGCATCGCGAGGTGTGGCGAAGGCCCAGCAGGCGGCAAACGCTCTTGGCATTCCCAAGGCTTATGGCTCGTACGAAGAACTTCTCGCCGACCCGAATATCGACGCCATCTACAATCCTCTTCCCAATCATCTCCATGTACCCTGGACCATTAAAGCGGCCGAAGCCGGCAAGCATGTTCTCTGCGAAAAGCCCATCAGTCTTACCGTCGCGGAAGCCGAAACCCTGCTTCCCGTTCGCTCCCGTACTGGAGTGAAGATCGGCGAAGCCTTCATGATCCGCAGCTATCCTCAATGGCTGCGCCTCCGCGAACTGCTCAGCGAAGGCCGCATCGGAGAACTTCGTTCCATCGTCGGCTTCTTCAGCTACTTCGAGATGGATCCGTCCAGCATCAACAACCGAATCGAGTGCGGAGGAGGCGCACTTCTGGACATCGGGTGCTATCTCGTGCACGCATCGCGCTATGCTTTTGGGCGGCTGCCTACACGGGTCGTCGGCCTTATCGACCGCGATCCGCAGATGCACACCGACCGTCTTACCTCGGCAATTCTGGACTTTCCCAGCGGCCAATCCATCTTCACTTGCAGTACGCAGTTAGTCCCTTACCAGCGCGTCCACTTCCTGGGTACCCGTGGCCGCATCGAAATCGAGATCCCCTTTAACGCCCCGATGAACCGTCCGACTCGCCTGTTCATCGACGCCAGTGGTGATCTGTTCGGCGACGGCATCACTACGGAAAGCTTCCCCGTGTGCGATCAATACACGCTGCAGGGCGATGCCTTCTCCAAAGCGGTTATGGATGGCACCGAAGTTCCCGTCTCGGTCGAAGACGCCATCGAGAACATGGCCGTAATCGAAGCCATCTTCAACTCTGCCAACTCGGGCCAATGGGAATCGCCGCGGCGATGAAGAATCTGCCTCTGTCGAAGGTCTGCCAGGTTTTCGAATCGGATCCGGTAGTTCTGCTGACCACCGCTCGCAAGGGCCGCACTAACGTTATGACGATGTCGAAGCATATGAAGGAGGGATAGCCAAAATGGGATTGAGCGAAGACCTGGAGCGCGTGGCGCTTCAGGAGCGTGAACTGCAGTTCGTGCGCCTGGACGCACGGACGGTATGGGACTTGGGTGCCAAACTCAGGAAAATGGCCGAAGACCGCGGTTTGGCGGTGGTGATCGATGTGCGGCGCTTCGGTCAGCCACTCTTCTATACGGCGTTGGAGGGTACGAGTCCAGACAATGTGGAGTGGGTGCGGCGGAAGAGTAATGTGGTGGCGCGGTTCCATCGCAGCTCGTATGGCGTTCGCCTGAGCATGAAGATGAAGAACGATACGCTCCGCAATGAATATGCCCTTCCGGTGGCCGACTACATTGAGGACGGAGGATCGTTTCCGCTGACCGTAGCCGGCGCCGGGGTGGTGGGCAGCGTGACAATCTCCGGGCTGACTGACCGCGAAGATCACGAGCTAGCGGTGGAAGCGCTATGTGCCGCCCTGGGACGCGACTACGCGGCGATCCGGTTGGAAGCGTAGAGCTTGCCTTTTGCGGGGCGCACCCGCTCCGATTCCGCTTTACCGCTCGACGCGCTCGAGGATGGCGATGAAGAAGCCGTCGGTATGGGACGCGCCGGCAGCGGCCGCGAGTGCGTCGGGGTGTGGTGTGGGACGACGATGCAATCGCTCCGCGCCGGAGACAGTCAGAATGCTCTCGCTGATCGTGGGTGTTTCTGACCAAAACCGCGAAAGCTCAATTTTGGGGTTGAAAAAGCAGTCGTCTCTTGGCCCATTTGTGCCCTCTATTGTGAAACGGTACCGTCACGCGGTAGCTCCAGGGATCCTAAACGGACCCTACGTATCCCTGTCCTGAGGTGTCGCCAATTTGCGAAAGCTCGCTACCTTCATCGACGGATTAAACGGATTTAATGGGCAAAAAACTTCCCTTGACATTTGCTTGAATCAGGTTTACCGTCCCTCGGTAAATCCTTATACCTAGGGAGGGCATCGTGACCGAATTAAGGGCGACCCGCATTTTCATTCTCTCACCAACACAGATCGAGATCAGCCGTCATGCTGAGCTTGCAATGGACAGCAGGAAACGAGTTCCATCCGACCGACACCGGAGCGTGCTGCCGCTGGTGCTGCCGCTGTTCGCAATCCTGCTTCTATTCTGCGGAAGCGCTCTGGGTTCGGTGACGGCGAGCATTGCTGGCACCGTGACGGATGTCAGCGGCGCGGCGATCGTCGGAGCGACGGTCACTGCCACTAACGTCGATACCGGTATTGTCCAAACCTTGCACACTAACCAACAAGGCTATTTCACCTTCCCCTCACTGGCGCTGGGCCATTACGACATCAGCGTGCAGCAATCTGGATTCGCGCCCTTCCGCGAGACTGGCGTGTTACTGGACGTCAATTCCGCTGTAACGGTTGATGTCGTCTTGAAGGTGGGTGACGTCAAGGAGGCGGTGACGGTATCGAGCACCGCGGCGCACGTGGAAACCACCACCACGCAGTTGGGTGAAGTGATCAGCGGACAAGAGATGACGGGCGTACCCCTAGTGACGCGAAGCTACACCGACTTGCTGTCGTTGCAACCGGGCGTAAGCTCGTCTTCGTCTGGAATTGGCGGAGGCGGCGGTGGCTCGGCCAACACCGGGTCGAATTTCGTAGCCGCAGGATTCAATCTGACCCCGGTGTCGGGCGACCTGAACGCAGGAAATCTTTCGGTAAACGGCATGAGGGAGGCAAACAACGGATTCCTGCTCAATGGAGCGGTCGTGCAGGAGGCCGGTTTCGGCGGCACGGCGGTCATTCCCAACCTGGACTCGATCGCGGAGTTTCGCATCATCACGAATAACTTCGACGCCGAATACGGCAACTATAGTGGCGGCCAGATCAACGTCATCACGAAATCGGGAAGCAACGGGTATCACGGCGATTTGTTCGAGTTCCTGCGCAATACCAACCTGGATGGGCGAGATTATTTCGTTCCGACGCGGGGAGCGTACCACCAGAATCAATTTGGCGGCACCTTCGGCGGGCCCATTAAACGCGACAAGATGTTTTTCTTCGGGGACTATCAAGGCAACCGGGTGGTGCAAGCGCGAAGCACAGCTTTCTCGGTTCCCACGCCCGAGGAACTCGGCGGCGACTTCTCCAACCCAACCGGGCCGCAACTGACGGGAAAAGTCACTGGCGACTACTTTGCCAGCCAACTTACTACCGAACTGGGGTATCCGGTGACGGCGGGAGAGCTTTACTCCGACGTTTTCCCGACTGGTAAGATTCCCAGTACAGCGATTTCGCCGATAGCGACTAATATCAGCAAATACATCCCCACCAGCGAGAGCGGATCTTTCACCACTTCAGCATTTTCCACCCGGCTGCGCGACGATAAAACCAGCGGCCGCGTGGACGCCAACACGCATTTCGGCATGCTCTCCGCCTACTATTTTTTTGATCAATACACCTCGCATAACCCGTTTACGGTATCTTCTTCCGTGCCCGGCTTTGGATCGCTGTCCAAAGGCAGAGCGCAGGTCATCAACTTGGGTGATACCAAACCCTTCGGCAACTCGTCGGTCAACGAGTTCCGCATCCAGTATGTTCGCAGCAAGAATGTGATTGTCCCCTCGGGAGGGATGGGAGTCACGCTAGCCTCGCTCGGTTTCAACTACACACCGCTCGATCCGAGCATTGAAGGTGTTCCGGAGCTCGATTTCAACAACTTCGATTTAGGGGTCCTGAGCCGGTCGCTTGGACTGACGGAGAACACGTTCCAGTTGCTGGATAACTATCGCAAAGTGGTGGGCAAGCATACGCTGTCGTTTGGGGGCAGCTATCATTACACTCAACTTCAGGAAGCGCTCATCAACGGTGAAAACGGCGCTTTCCAATTTAATACCGGTACCGAGACGGGAGTTGACATCGCGGATTTTCTACTGGGAGCGCCCTCCTCTTTCTTCCAGGGACAGACCCCCGCATCCAACGGCCGCAACCGGTACATGGGTCTCTACGGACAGGACAGCTGGCGGACCACTTCCAACTTGACCTTGAACTACGGATTGCGCTGGGAATTCGCCACTCCCTGGTCCGAACAGCATAACGAACTCGAGACTATCGTTCCCGGCCTGCAGTCCAAGGTATTTCCGAATTCGCCTGTCGGTTGGGTGTTCCCCGGCGACCCTGGTATCCCTAAGACTTTGGCGCCCACACGCTATAACAATTTTGCCCCGCGGCTCGGCCTTGCTTACTCGCCCAGCGGTGGCGATGGATGGTTGGGCAAGCTGACCGGAGCCGGACAAACCAGCATTCGCGCAGGTTACGGATTGTTCTACACGTCCTTTGAGGGCGCAACCGACTTCAACGAGATTGGAGACGCTCCCTACGGGGACTATTTCGCGCCTAGCACCACAACCTTCGCGAATCCCTTCCAAAACCGGCCGACCGGCGTTATTTCCACGTCCCCGTTCCCCATTCAGCTTCCGGTACCGCAAAACCTCAATTTCGGAGCTAATGGATTTCTTCCGATTTCAAGTTCGCCAGGTTTCTACTACAAGAACCGGTTACCTTACGCCGAGGAGTATGAGCTTTCGATTCAGCGCCAATTCTCCTCGTCCACTCTCTTAACGTTAAGTTACGTGGGCACGCAAGCGCACCGACTCCTTTCAACCCAGGAAGCCAATCCCGGAAGTCCGGCGATCTGTCTCGCCCTCCAGTCCTATGGGTGCGGCCCTAGCGGCGAGAACAACACTTACGTATTGCTCCCTGGAGTAGCTGCGCCAGCCGCAGCCGTAACCGCAGGTATCGTTACCACCGTCCCCTGTGGAGAAGGCACCTGCAATGAAGTGGTCGGGACCCGTACGGGCCTGGCTCCAAACCTTGCCGCCGGGACAATGAACTTCACGAGCGACGGCTACTTCATCACCAACGGTGTATCCGCCTACAATTCGCTACAAGTAAATCTGCGGCGCACGACGAAGTCGTTCAGCTTTTTGGCGGGTTACACGTACAGCAAGTCGCTGGACGATTCCTCCGCTTATGGCGAGCAGGTAAACCCGTTCAACCACAAGTTGAGCCGGGCGCTTTCAGCCTTCGATCAGACGCACAACTTCGTTTTCAGTTACTCGTACAACCTTCCTTTTGAAAAACTGGGAGGCCCGAAACGGCTGACCGCGGGCTGGCAACTCAGCGGCATCACGCGATTTGCCACCGGTCTTCCGGTCACGCTGTATGAGACGGACGACAATTCCCTGCTGGGGACCGCGGTTGCCGGCCCCTTGCCGATCGGCATGGATACGCCGCTATTTATCGGTACTTCGATTCATAAGGAGAACCCACGCAGCGGCGGTATCATCGCTCCCTTCTTTGACGCCTCGCAGTTTGTTACGGAACCGATTGGAACGCTGGGAAGCCGGCGGCGGTTCTTTCACGGGCCTGGCCTGAACAACTGGGATATGGCTCTGCTGAAGGATACCCGGTTGAGTGAAACAACGAGGCTCGAGTTCCGGGCGGAGTTCTTTAATCTCTTCAACCATACCCAGTTCAGTGCTGTAAATGGCAACATCAGCGGCGCCAGTAGCGCGACGCCATTCGGCTTCGGCAACGCCCAATCAACTCAGGAGGCGCGCATCGGACAGCTCTCACTGAAGCTTCACTTCTAGTGCGCGGAGGATGAGGAACGGTCAGCTGCAGAACTATTCAGGAGGCTCCTCGGAGCCTCCTGCTTTGCCTGCGCGGTGATTCGGTTGGAAGTCTCGGTGCAACAACTGGATCAGGCCGGTGGCACCGCAGCGCGGAGCAGAATGCGGAGCGGCTGCTGACTCAATAAACCGCTGTGCTGACTCGCGTTTTCGCATGCTCCGGGGACGATGGGTCCTGCGATCCCAGAAAGCAAGTACGGTACGGCGTAACTCAACACCGGCGTCAAACACTCCGCCACAAGCTCGGCTGCTTAAGAGCGCGGAGGGGGACAGGTTGACTCTCGGACAATGAGTCTCGGCTCCAGCGTATGATGCCTGGGCTGAACGACCCTCGATTCGAGCTTTGCTTGGATGAGTTCTTCGATGACTTCCGCGCCCAAAAAGCCCTGCACTTCCGACTGTTGTTGAACCGTGGTCAGGGGCGGATTATAAAAGGCACCGCTCGGTATATCGTCAAAGCCTATGACCGAGCAATCCTTTGGAACTTCCCGGCCAGCTTTAGTCAATGCGCGAATTGCAGCGCAGGCAGTAAGATCGTCGAAGGCGACCAGGGCGGTAAATCGGGAATCGCGCTTGACCAGTTCCTCGGCTACGCGGTACGCCTCAGAATAGGTTGAATTGCTTCCCTTGAGATTGCCGATGAGGTTAGGTTCGAGCTTCAGGCCAACCTCATGAGCAAAGGTCTTGATTCCACGCCAACGTCGTTCACTATCCGAGAGCGCCTTCGGACCTTTGATGAAAGCAATTCTGGTGTGACCGAGTTGGTAGATGTGCTGAAGCGCTTGTCGTGCTCCGGACTCGTTATCGACAGCAATCGAGCTGACCGGATTCCCGTGCAAATCGCGACCTATAACCAAGGCAGGAATCTGTCGGTAGACGAATTCAGCGAAGAAGTCTGGAGCCAGGTACACCGGGTTGGCAACTGCGATTATTCCCTCCACTTGGCGATCCATGAGCATCTCGATGGAGGGGTGGAATTGTGTGCCGTTGTTTTGCAGATCCGTGATGACGGGAAAGTATCCCGACGATCGAATGCGGCTCTCTATGCCGCGAAGGATCTGCGTGCAGTAAGGATCGGTGATGTCGAAAAGCAAAATCCCCAAGGTTTGGCTGCGGCGCTGACGCAATGAGCGGGCGAAAAAATTCGGACGATATCCCAGTCGCGTGGCCACCTTCCAGATGCGGTCGCGCGTCGGCAAGGGAAAACGAGACGCTGCCGGGCCGTTGCTAATCACCAGCGATGCGGTTGTCATGGAAACACCGCTCTCTTTCGCAACGTCTCCGAGCGTAACTCTTGGTCTTGCTCCCCTCTGCTCGGTCTGCATTTTTCCTATCCCCCTCCCCCCCAGCCCTTCTGGGCTCTGCTTTGCGAAACACCGCGATCGAGGCCGAAACGTTCTTTTGACAACTGAAAACCGGAAAGTATAGTAAGACTCAAGATAGTAAAACGCTACACTCACAATGTAAAGAAGCACAAAGACGTGGCTGGAGCGTTGCACGCTGACGGGATTGGGTGTCCATTTTCGCTCGGCCGGGTAGTCCAAATGGAAATTCCGCCTTAATCATGGATACACGATTTATAGGGCAGCATGAATGGGATTCCGCGAAGGTTATACAGCCAGACACGAGCGGACTGGCAGTTCCGGTGGACTCCGACCGGCTGCGGAAGGAACGTTCGGAGAAGCTTCGCGCATCGGTGAATTGCGCCGAGATTGACCTGCCGTGGATGGAGGGGCGGATAACCTGGCAACGGGCTGAGGGCACGGTGCTGCAGAAGTCGCTACTGGGTCACTCGGACCAGGGCCTGGTTGCGATCCGGCTTGGGCGATTCGACTTCAGCGCCCCCAGATCACGCGGCCCGGAGAATCGTTGCTTTCATAAAAAGAACTAATCCTCAGTCCGTAGTCTTGACGCCTTATACGGACTTGGCGACCTTGCTCGGAAGAATTGCTTCGACAACATCGCGGAATTCCACTTCGGTCAGCAGCCGCTTGTGGCGCAGAGAGAAGTCCTTGACGGCCGAGACCACCCGCATGGCCTCTTCCTCGGTGAACGGGACACCGAGATTTCTCAACCCCGCCTTCACGGAATCGATTCCGCTTCCCTTACCCATCACGGTGCAAGCCGCAGGCTGGCCAACCACCTCCCAGTGGAAGGGGAAAAGCTCGGTGGGGTTTTCATCGCCGCAGTTTTGGAACCAGCTGGCGATGATGCCGGACTCGATTTGGAACAGTGCCTCGCCAACGACCGGCCGGTTCGAAGCGACCGCGTGCCCGGAAAGCCGCTGCACCAGCTTCGCGAGTTCAAAGAACTTGTCGTATTTCAAGCCGGCGTCAATCCCGTACAGGGTGAGCAACGCCATGGCGGTTTCTTCCATAGGGGTGTTGCCGGCGCGCTCTCCCAGTCCGAGCACGGTCGAATGGACCACCTCGACGCCCTCCGCGAGCGCCATAATCGTGTTGGCCACACCCATTCCGAAATCCATGTGGAAATGAGCTTCCAGCCGTTTGTTGATGCGCGCTTTCACCGACCGCACAAAGTATGGAATGGCATGCGGAGAGAGCACGCCGAAAGTGTCCACCAGCGCGAGAGCGTCCATGTGGCCTTCGTTGGCGACGCGCAGGATCAGATCGAGAACCCATTTCATTTCCGCGCGAGTAAAGTCAATGGGGAAAAATACGACTTCGAGCCCTTGCTCGTGCGCGAAAGCGGTGGCCTGGATGGAAAGATCAATGGCCTTCTCCATCGGCCATTGATACGCATACTTGATGATGTGCTCGCTGGAAGGCACCTCCATCACGATGCCAGAAACGCCGCAATCCAGCGCGCGCTTCACGTCGTTGACCATGCAACGGGAAAAGGCGAAAATCTGAGGGCCGAGGTTCCGCTTCACAATCTCCTTGATCGCCGCTTCGTCGCTTGGCGACACCACCGGCATCCCGGCCTCAATCCGGTGAACCCCGGCTTCCGCCAGCGCCTCCGCGATCCGGATCTTGTCATCCTTTGTGAAGATGACGCCGGTCTGCTGTTCGCCGTCACGCAACGTGATATCGTGAAATTTGATCTGCTTCGGGAAATGGAGCTGGCTTTGAACTGCTTCGTTGAAATTCCAGGGACTGACAAACCATTTGTCTGTTTTCCACGGCTCGTGTGACATGACCTAAGATTCCTCCGAGACTAAAATTCCAGCGGCAAACAAATCGCAGCGCTCTCTCGCGGACGACATGATCCGAACCCGGTGCTCAATTGCGCAATCGTGGCGTTGACAAACCCGCTCCGGCGAGTTTTACAATCCAATCCTAGAGCAAAATTCCGGTGTTCCGCCGATCTCCTGGCGGAGCCTGAATAGAGCGCCCGCAGCGGCGCCTTCGGCTGGTTTGTTTTCACCGCCAGCGCTGGTAATGTAGATTTCCCTAAGATCCTCACCCCCGAAAACCAGGCTCGTTATTTTTTTGGCTGGGAGGAGAATTCGTCGGTCTAGTTTTCCTTCAGGAGTGTAGCGGACAATCGAGCTGCCGTCCCAGCGCGCGGACCATATGTAACCCATCGAATCGACGGTCAAGCCATCGGGCAAGCCCTCCTCTTCCGGGACTTGCACGAAGACGTGCCGGTTAAAAAGTTCTCCCGATTTCTGATCGTAATCGAATATGTAAATCGTGCGCGCGAACGAGTCCGTGTAGTACAGGTGCTTCAGATCCGGCGTGAAGCCTAGTCCGTTCGAACATCCAATACCTTCAAGTAGTAGCGTCAGCTTCGAAGGAGGGTCCAGCCGATAGAGTCGGCCGGGGCGCTGGGCCGTGGACATGGTTCCACAAAACACGCGTCCTTCCGGGTCAGCAATCACGTCGTTGAAGCGGGTTTCCCTCTCATCCTCAATCTCGTTTATGACAGTAATGAGTTTTCCGCCCCGCAACAACTTCACCGAAGCCCTGGCCATAAAGAGCAACAGACTTCCATCAGTTTGAATCGTAAATCCTCCCATGAGTTCGCCCTGATAGATCTGTTCGTGCTTTCCCGTCTTCGGCAAGAACCGAAATATGCGCCCGGCCGGGATGTCACACCAATACACTGCCTTTTCGACGGCGTGCCAAAGCGGGTTTTCGCCGCACTCGCAGGCATAGTCGGCAATCACTTCCGGTTGCATATTTTCCTCCGTATCGCCAGAAATCGAATTTCACCTACGGTAGCGGAACCCTTACTGAAAGCGCCAACACATCTTCCTCTAGCCCCGGGCTAGCAGGTCTTGCCTCGCGCCGCGATGCGCCAGTTCCCTACCACTTCGTCATTGCGCAAGAGAAACGCTTCGTCGTGCATGTTGATGCAGGTGCAAACATGGTTGGGCACGACCGTAAGTACGTCACCCACGTGGAAACTGTACGCGGATTTGGTGATATCCAAATGACCGTGCTCCTCGTTTAATCGAATCAGCGGGGCATCAGGCGCTTCGATCACAAGGCCGTGGCCTGCCCGCGATCCCGAACTCAAGGCGTCTGACGAGAAGGTTTTCGACCCCGCGTCAATAATGGCGCGTCCTGGCACAGCCGTGGAGACTACCGTAGTCACAACCCGCGCTGCGCAATCTTCCAAGCGGCAAGCGTCTTGATAAAAAGTGTTCAGATCGTTGTACACATAGGTTCCCGGACGGATTTCGGTGAGCCCGGAAATCTCGTGCGCGAATTGAGCGGAAGGTGTGGAACCACCGGAAACGATTTCCACCGGCACTCGCGCCTCTTCCAAAGCTTCGAGCGCCCGGTGGACCTTTTCCGCCACTTGCCTGGCTTCTGCTCTTCTTTCCGCTTCGGTTCCCCAAACGTTGCCGAAGAAGCTCATCAACCCGCGAAACCTTAGGCCTGGCAACTTCTCGATTCTCCGCGCCAGCGCTGCGCACGCCGGACCAGGCTGAAGACCACAACGATGGAAGCCCACGTCGAACTCGACCAGGACGCCTACGGTCGAGCCCTTCTCGATTGCGGCGCGCGATAGCCCTTCCGCGGTCCTATCATTGTCAAGGGAAACCAGAACGTTTCGATCCCGCGCCAGGGTGGCAATCCGATCGACCTTATCCCGGCCGAAAATCGGATAGGCGATGAGAATGTCATCCAAGCCCGCAGCGGCCATCACTTCTGCCTCCCCAACTTTGGCAACGGTCAGGCCGACGGCGCCTCGGTCGAGTTGCATCCGTCCAACTTCCGGCGTCTTGTGCGCCTTGGTATGAGGACGCAGGCCTACGCCTTGCTCACGGCAAGAACCCGCCATCCGGTTAAGGTTGCGGTCCAGGATATCGAGATCGATGGTGAGGGCAGGTGTCGATAATTCTCGAGAGTGCAAGGAGGTCATCTCCTAAGTGTCATTCTGCCCGACTCGGTTCGTGACATCGGTAACGGGTCGGGGAAGGGAAGAAGTACACTGTTGCATCCGCCGGAAACGCTCCCACTACGTCTTAGCTGGTTTACTGACTCGCGCGATGCAATCGATTTCAATCTTGATTTTCGGTAGTTGTACGCCCACGGTGGTGCGAGCCGGCGGCTTCGATGGGAAAAAAATCTGAAAAACTTCGTTCATCGCGGAGAAGTCATTAAGGTCGGAGAGGAAAACCCCGAAACGAACGACGTGCTCCAGAGAACTCCCAGCGGCAGTCAGAATCGCTTGGATGTTCTTCAGGGTGCGTTCAGTCTCGGAACGGATGTCACCCAGTTCCATCAGGTTGGTTTCCGGATTAATTGCAGCCTGGCCGGCGACGAAAACAAAGCCGTCGGCCACGATGGCTTGCGAGTATACGCTGGCTGGAAGCGGGGCGTTGGAAGTTGTGATTACTTTGCGCATCGGTCTCCTTCTGACACCAGTCGATCGTCAGCCGAAACTCAATTCATAATTCATCGTTCACGCTAACTGTCCCCCGTCAACGAACAACAGAACGCCATTCACATAATCCGCATCACCTGATGCCAAGAACACCGCAGGTCCGGCAACGTCCTCCGGCAGACCATGCCGGCCAGCCGGAATCAAGTTCTTATATTTCCGCATGAACTTAGGGTCAGTAAACGCTGGTTCACTCAAGCGGGTTCGAATCAAGCCCGGGCCGACCGCATTTGATTGGATGCCGTATGATCCGAGTTCACGCGCCAGAGTTTTCGCTAGCAGATAAACACCGGCTTTCGACACATTGTAGGGCGCCAGCTCCGCTTCCGCGTCCCAACTGTTCGTGGACGCCATGAAGACCAGCTTCCCCTTTCGTTGTTTAATCATGTGGGGCGCCACGGCACGTGCCACGAGAAATGCTCCCTTCAAGTTCGTATCCATGGTTCGGTCCCACACCGCCTCGCTGGTCTTGATGAACGGAACACCTTTGGCGACTCCGGCAACATACATCAAGATATCAACGCGATGGTACCTTCGTGCCACGCTTGCCACCATGCGCGCCACTTGCCCCGGGCTACGCACATCACATACCGCTGTCCGGACACTCGCTGCGCCATTGGCCAATTCGCGCGAGGTGCGATCTAACATGACGCGATCAATGTCCGCGATCACCACGTGCGCGCCCTCGCGACCGAGCCGGACTGCAATGGCTTTACCAATGCCCTGCGCGCCGCCCACCACAATAGCGACCTGGCCGCGGAATCGTTCCGGCGAAATGGTATCCACGCTCTTCATTTGTTGCTCCCGAATCCAAGACACTTTCAGTACCAGAAAACTAAACCGCGTTCTGGAAAACGTTTCGAGTGTGCATTCCTGCGCATTGCCCGATATTGCAAGTCATTTCGCTGGACATGGTCCGCTGCGGCAACGGAAGCCGTCGGACCCTAAGTCATCCCGATGTTGAAAATCACTTTTGTGGCCGTGCCATCCTGCGTGATGCGAAAGGCCTCCTCAAACTGGCTGAGTGAGACTTCGTGTGAAATCAATGCGTCGGTTTTGATTTTCCTCTCGCTGAGCAACTGGATACTGCGGCGCCATGAGTTCCAAACATAACCAAAGGACCCAATCACAGTCAGTTCTTTCATGACCACTTTATTGAAGTCGGTTTCGATGCGGGACGGGTAGATTCCCACCTGTGCGAGCGTACCTTCACGCCTCACCGCCGCCCAGCACAAGTCGAGGGAATTAGCAACGCCCGAACACTCGTACACTAAGTCGGCCCCTTCACCGTCGCTGAACCGTCCAACAATTCCAACTAGGTCTTCAGTTGAACTGTCTACGACGGCGTCGGCCCCTAGTTCCTCCGCGAGAGTAAGTCTCGTTCGGTCTTTTGCGACTCCGGCCACAATGACACGTGCGCCTTCTAGCTTCGCGACGAGCATCGTCAGGAGCCCCACAGCGCCCGGTCCGGCAACAAGCACAAGGTCACCGGCGTGAACTGTTGTTCGATCGATTACGGCATGAACCGCAACCGACAGCGGTTCTCCGAGCGCCGCCTGTCGAAATGAAACGTGGCCGGGTAACGAATGGCAGCGTTCTTCGCGGATGCAGATATACTCGGCAAATGCCCCGTCAATCATGTAACCTGCGGAAACCCTGTGAGAGCACATAAAGGGATTGCCGGCGCGGCAGTGATAGCACTTGCCACAGGTTTGGGCAGGGTTTGAGGCGACGACGCGATCGCCCGGCTTAAAACGCCGAACATGAGTTCCCACTTCGACGACGGTCCCGCAGAACTCGTGCCCCAGGACAACTGGAGGACGGGAAGGCCACTCCCCTTTGATGATGTGTATATCCGTGCCACAGATTCCCGCGGCCGCGATCTTCAGTTTTACCTCGTCCGGAGCTGGAGTGGGCTCGGGCCACTCCTTCAGTTCCAGGTCTCCTACCCCGAGACCTGTCTTAAGTAGCGCTCTCACGTTTGAGTCTCCTTCGGCTCGCTGGGACTTCCTGGGCGCCCTATCGCATCCACCATAGCTACGCGACAGGCGGTTGCAATATCTTCTTCGGATACCATCACGGCCTTTTGAAGAGCTGTGGCCACAGGCATGGGCACATCTGCTGCGCACACTCGTTGAATTGGAGCGTCCAGATCAAAAAAGCTTTGCTCCATTATTACCGCCGTTAGTTCCGCGGCATAACCACAAGTCCGCCAGCCATCATTCACGATTACGAGACGATTCGTTTTCCTGACGGACCGGACAATCGTTGCAGAGTCCAAGGGCTTGAGTGTGCGCGGATCAATGACCTCGACTTCGATTCCCTCGGCTGACAGGCTCGATGCGGCCGTTAGTGCTAAAGGGACAGTCCGCCCTGTCGCGACGACCGTGACGTCGGTACCGGAGCGTTTGACCTCAGCGAGTCCCAGCGGCACCAAGTATTCCGTTCCTTCCGGTACCGGCCCGGTTTGTGCATACAGAAGCCGATGCTCCAAGAACAGAATGGGGTTGTTATCCCGAATTGCACTCTTGAGGAGACCCTTGGCGTCGGCAGGTGTCAACGGCATCACAACCTTAATGCCGGGGACGTGGACAAACCATGCCTCGAGCGATTGCGAATGCTGGGCTCCCAGTCCGATTCCCCCGCAGACGGGCGCTCTGACGACCAGTGGCAGCGATACCATCCCGCCTGTCATGTAGCGGGACTTGGCTGCGTGGTTAACAATTTGATCCATCGCAATCGTGATGAAGTCCAGAAACTGAAGCTCGATGACCGGGCGCGCGCCCACCAGGGCTGATCCCACTCCGGCTCCCGCAATCGCCGCTTCCGAGATAGGTGTATCGATCACTCGCCGCGGACCGAACTCTTCCAGGAGCCCTTGGGTGACCTTGAACAGCCCCCCCATCCTGCCGACATCCTCGCCCATCACAAAAACAAGCGCATCGCGACGCATCTCCTCTTTGAGCGCTTCATTAAGAGCTTCCACGTAAGATATTGTTCTCATTGCAGACTCACGAGTAAACGTCTTCGAAGGCCGTCGCTTTATCCGGAGGAGGGCTATTCTTCGCGAAGTTAACCGCGCTCTCTAGCGAGGCGGCGACTTCAAGATCAATTCGCTGCAGCAAGCTTGGAGTGGCAATTCCGAGCTCCAGCAGACGGCCACGACAGCGCTCAATGGGATCTTTCTCCTTCCATTCTTCAATTTCCTTCTGGGGGCGTATCTCCACCCGTGTAAAGATCGAGTGCCCTTCCCACCGATAACTCAGGCATTCGAGGAGGGAAGGCCCCGTCCCTTTCCGCGCGCGTGAGGCAGCCTTGTCAACGGCCGTGAAAACCGCCTCGACATCGTTTCCGTCTACCTTCTCTCCTGGCATTTGGTACGACGCAGCTCGATCGGCAATGCTGCCTACTGCCGACATCTCCGCAAACGGCCCGCTGAGTGCCCATAAGTTGTTTTCGCAGATGAACACCACAGGAAGGCGATAGATTGCGGCCATATTCAAAGATTCATGAAAGGAACCCTGGTTGCACGCACCCTCTCCGAAGAAACAAAACACTACTAAACGTCCTCCCTTCAATCGGGCGCCAAGCGCAGCGCCAACCGCCACCGGAATGCCCCCGCCGACAATGCCGTCGGCGCCCAGCATGCCTAGACTGATGTCTGTGATATGCATGCTGCCCCCCTTACCTCGGCAGTAACCGTCTGACCGCCCCAAGACTTCCGCCATCATCCGGCCGGGATCCAAGCCACGGGCAATCGCGTGACCGTGCCCACGATGTGTGCTGGTCAGAAAGTCATCACCTTTCATGGCCGCGCAGGCTCCCACCGCAATGGCCTCCATGCCAATGTACAGGTGAGCTGTCCCCGGGATCAGCCCCGCTTTGTTGAGAGAGAGAATCTCGCGCTCGAATGCTCGGATCGAACACATCTGGCGGTACCATTCCAAGAGCGTATCCGGCGGAAGATCGGCTGACCTGCCCCGACGAGTTGTATCACGTTTCATGTTAGTCCCAGTGCTATCGCCGCGCTTTGGTGCGGAGCCCAATTCGGCGGCAATGGTGAGGCCGCATCCGGTTCGGGGTAAGATCTCCCGCTTGAGGCACTCATCCTGCAGCTTTCCCTTGAAACTCTTGCAGAAACTGTGCTCCGCGGATTGCCGGCTCGATATACAGTGTCTTCACTCCCGTGCGATGCAGCCAACCCCGCACTGTCAGCGCGGTTGGCCCTGACTACTAAACACATTTACTTCATGGTTCGATTAAACTAAACGCGTTTACTAACCATGTCAAGTCCATTCTTCGGGGTGGTCGTTAGCACATGATATTTCCGGTTGAGCAAATGCTGTGGCGTTGCAGGGGGTTGGTGACGCGGGGGCGCAAGCGTGGGGTGCATCGCAAGCGGTGTCCGCGGCGGCCTCTGCCGGGGATGCTGTTACACCTCGATGGCTCTTATCACCGTTGGTTTCAGGGTGAACGAACTAATGGCGGATCCCAAATAAAATTGGGCTGCTGGGAACGGTGTCTGTCGGTGAAACTGTCTATCGACTGCGGAATGGTGCTGTGGACTCACGTGCCACAAGCTTAGGCTGAATTTTGCGATGGATTGGGGCCATCGCCCTCTTTTCAAAAAACGCAGATGAAAGCTCGAAGAAGATCTCGACCGCCGAAGCCCCGAGCACTTCCATCGGCTGCCGAATGGTTGTAAGCGGGGGATTATAAAATGTCGCGATAGTCACATCGTCAAAACCCACGACAGAGCAATCGGCGGGCACGTTTTTCCCAGCTTGCGTGAGGGCTCGGATTGCACCGAACGCTGTCATGTCGTCGAAAGCCAGTAATGCTGTGAATTTTCGGTTGCGTCGAAGCAGCTCCTGAGCAGCAAGGAAGCCTTCCTCGTAGCTCGAACCCGATAATTTCAACTCCGCTGTGAGCTTCGGATCTATCTTGAACCCGACCTCCCCAGAGAATCGGACAACTCCCTCCCATCTTTGAGCGCTGTCCACAATGTCCCCAGGGCCTTTCAAGAATGCGATCGATCGATGCCCCAAATCGTACAAGTGTTTCATGGCGAGATGAGTCCCTGATTCGTTTTCGATAGAAACGGAACTGATTGCTGTTCCTTCCATGTCCCTACCAATCAAAACGACAGGAATTTTATGCTTCTGGATCGTAGTGAGGAGTTCGCTTTCCAGCAGAGCCGAATTAGCTACGCCAATGATCCCTTCTACCCTCCGGTCAACTAATTTCTGAAGGTTGCGCTTGAATTTGGTACGGCTATTTTCGCTATCAAGAAGAACGGGAAGGTAATTCGAGCGATGCAGAGAAGTGTCGATTCCCTTTAACACAGACATACAATAAGGGTCAGTCAGGTCCGACAGAAGAATGGCCACAGTCACGCTGCGCCTGTTAAAAAGCGAAAGGGCGAACGGGTTGGGACTGTAACCCAGCTTCTTCGCTGCAGCGCGCACTCGATTCTTTGTCTTTTCCGGTATGGTTCGCGCCAAAGGAGATGAATTGAGCACCACTGAGACCGTAGTGGGCGAAAGTTCCAATTCCTTTGCCAGGTTACGAATGGTGATCATCGGTTTCGAAGTTCCCCGATTATACAAAAATTGTTGACAAGGCACCTAGTTGCCTCTTCAGGCTTTACCGGGGAGTGTTGCGATTCGTGCAGTAGGGGGCCTTAAACAGGGCCCGATTCCACTGACTCCCAGTTTCGGAATAGATGCTGAACTGGTCCGCCCCAACCGATGCAGAAAGACTCCCTCGTCTCCCGTTCCCAAGAATCCGACAGCTTCTTGATTGTAGTCAAGGCAGGGAAGTCGTGAAACAACTCCAGGTCGAGCCAACTAGTGTTTCGGGACCACTTGGGACAAGACGGGTTTGCGGGAAGGCCGTAAATCAGGGCCAGCCTGCGTATAGTGGGTGACGGGTTGTGAGATTCTGAAACCCTCTGAAACACGCCTTTTGGCTTTCATGCACTTACAATGCGTTAGATCGCTACCTGTGCGCTGTAAGTCCTTCGTTTTACGTTTGCAGGCGGGTTCGAATCCCACTTTCTCCGCCAGTTTCATTCTAGAAGGACTAACAAGGCTAAAACGTGCGGCTAAGCATTCGGCTATAGTCGAATTCCCGATTCGGCAGCCTTCATCGGTATTAAGCCAAGAGGGATACCGATGAAGATGAGCAAGGTCAGTCCGTACGTAAGGGAACATTCCAGACGCAAGTACCACAAGGCAAACAAGAAATTCTACGAACCGGGAACGGTCTTCGTTCTGCGCTACGGTTCCACATGGGAGAGGGTCGGCGAAGTCTCATTAGTTAGCGGAACGCGCCAGACTCCACAGGTGAGTTGAACTCTAAGTTTAGGTGGATGGCGTCCGCAGCTAAAGGTCAAGGTCGCGAGGCCGCAACCGCCTCAGTTGTTACTAGACGCCGCGACGGACGCCTCCCTGTCCGAGATCAAAACTCTCGTGCAGGCAGCAGGAGCTATTTCGGGTGTTTAGGCTCTGCAGCGGGTCTCTGGTTTTCTATCGGCACCTGAAGCGACCGACCCAAGATGTCGTTGTAAGTAATGGTGTTCTTTCCGACGAGCACTAGCAGGTCGCGCCCTGCTGCGTACCTCGGGGCGATTTCGCCAAATGGTGTGGTGTAAAGTACCACGTAAATTGTGTCACCCGCTTTGACGGAAACGTCATAGCTGGTGGCATCAGACGCACCATTTTCTGCAGCCTGATGCGGCTTGACCTCAGTAATGGTGGCTACCTGATACTTCGATATGGACTGGCAAAGAGCCGGCAACGTCAGCAGACACAGAACGATTACACCTATGAGCCTCCGCATAATTCACTCCTCCCGTTTGCTCCTTCTTGGTCCGGCGATCCGGGACCAGGAACGACTGTTCGCCAGCCAGGAGCCAGTTGTCATGACCTGTGTTGGATTGCAATCGGTGTGCCAAATGGCTGAAGCGTGAGCTAGAGTCTTCAACGAGGTTGACTGTTCATTGTTTTGGATAGCCGCCGGCTTCTCAGACTGGCCGCAATTCTAGCGCCTAGTTGCGCGCCCACATCTGGGCACATGCCTAGCGCTGGGCAGAGCGATGACATTCGAGATCCGCGCGCACCCAGGAACAGCTTGTTATCGGCTCTTATTCGCTATTCGGAATTGGCATTGAGTTTGCACTCTCATTGCTGAGCGAGGCGGCAGCCAATTGGTGGCCGAGGCGGACTCCGCAGCCAACCAGTACGGGCGACAGACAGCCGAAAACCCGCGGCACACTCCGTTCTTGTGGCCCCTGCCTGCCCCTCGCATCTTCTCGGATCTCTGGAGGTATTATGGCGACAGTCAACACACTACCGGGCGAATCGATCGCGCAGATCATCTCGTCAATCATCAACTTAGTCTGTCCACAATGCGGGGGAAGAATGTCGGAATTCGAATGTGAAGGGAGATGCGGCAGAAACTGGCTGGCAGAATGGGAATGGGCAAATCAGGCGACGGGAAGCTTTAAGTGCCGGCCCCTGGGCCGTGCTGCGCGGCCGATGCGCTGAGCTCGGCCCTGGACGAATCATTTCCAAGCCTGGTGGCGATGCGGATGACTCCTGCGTTACTTGGAAAGGTCGCCCTTCCTGAAGCTAGCTGCGAGGTCTCTCCAGCCGCTACATTTTGCTTCTGGCAGCCATTCTCAACCATCGGCATTCCTGTCGCAATGCTTCTGCTCTGCACCCACTCAAAATGCTGGCACGGTATTGGTGGATACCTCCGCTGGCTATCTTCAGAGAAGAATCGGCACGAGAATTGGCACTCACTGAGCCCGCTAGCAACGAGAGTGGAATTCACCCCCGCCCACCATCGGAATATAGTCGTAAACGAGAACAGTCAGGTCGTGATCCTGCTTTCCCGACTATTGTCGGGCCAAAGAAGTAATCGACTCTGCCGCCGTCGCCGGCGATAGCCCTCTGGTTTTTGGTCCAGCCCTGCCCCGTCATCGCAAGCAGGGTTAACCAGATCCAGAGGCAAAGTCCGTAAAGGGCAGCAAAGAGCGCGAAGTACATAAGCGGAGAAGAACGCTACCCTACGAGCCTATTTATAAATGTCTGAGCGCTTTTCCACGCCGATTGCGAAAAAGATAGGCTCATAAACAAGTTATGCCAACCTGGGATAGACACCGCGATGACGGTGAACAGGTTAACGCACCGGGGCAGGCACAACATGCTCGCTACTGTGTTAACTTCTGCTCGACCACTCGAAAGCTAAGGATCTTCTCGGGGTGGGTGGAGTAAGTCAGTATCCCGTGCATCCCTTCCAGCACCAAGATGTCGTTCGCAGGAGTCCACACTTCGATCAGTTCCCCGCCGTCCGTCTTGTACTTGACCGCGTAGCGCGGCTTGATGAAGGGTAAGTCCAGAAGGTGAACGGACAAAACAGTTCCAGGTCCAACCATGGAGACTGTGCTGGGCTGTCGGAGCTGCCGGATGAAGGACAATTCCGAAGTTGATTTGCCCCAGGCCGGAGTCAGACACGCAGTCAAAGCCACTATCGGAAGGAGTTTGCTGAGCATTGCAGTTTCTCAACTAGAGGTTTTAGCCGCCCGTCCATACTCACTCCGAAATTTCTTTTCCAGTAGGCCTTTGCTTGATTAGTTGCTGTTTGCAAACTGGGCCGAGTTTGGTCATTACGCAGATCATGATCTGGGCTTCTTGGGTTCGCCCCTTAGTTATGCGGCTTTTTCTATGCTGCTGGGGCTGTGTAGCTCGGTTGGGCCGTTGATCCCGTACCTGCGCAACACGCTGTACGTGAGGTTTTCGATTTCGGCGAAAACACCGTAACGCGGACGCTGGCGGCGATCAATGATAATCATCGGTTGAGTCTTCATCGCAAACCTCCTTTTTGCGCCTCACCTGCTAACGTGAATTTGCATTCAAATACCCATCTGCACAGTTTGCGTAACGTCTTTGTTTACAAGGCCGAGCCTGTGGGCGGCCGCGTTTGGTGCTGCCCTCATTGGGGCAGTGCCCTTGACACACGGGCCAGTCAAATTCGCACTGGTGCGAGTCGGGCTCGTACTCTGTACCAAGCGCAACTGTTCTCTGGTGAACCAGAGAACCAGAGAACACACTTGGAGGATAAAGAGCGAGTCGCGCTTCCGGCGCATTAAGGCAAAGGGCAGGCTATGACCGGACCTCACCTGCCCGCATGCGGACAATGACCGCATTGAGGCAATTCGACCGGACCGATCGTTACAACTAATCAATCACCATCAATGAGATAGCGGCAACGGCATTGGCACGCAACGTGCCTCAATAACGGTATGGGGAGGGCAGGACAAGGCGCTTCGAGGATAAAGCAATGTTTCGTGCAGAAATTCGGTGGCTCGCAAATGGTCCGACCCTGAAGATGGAAGGTACGCTCGTCCGTGACTGGGCAGAGGAGGCAAGGTTGCTGGTCACAAAGGAAGTAGTCCCGCAAGGACTCATCGTTGACCTCAGCGACCTGAGCTATGTGGATTCCATGGGCGAGCAGTTGCTGAAGTGGTTGGCTAGTGTTGGCGCAGAGTTTGTCGCCGGGAATGTCTACGCTGCGTGCATCTGTGAACGGCTGGGTTTGCCCCGGCTGGGGAATAGGCCTACCCGGCGCAGACAGCGCCATGGACGCACCGGTGAGGAAAACTCCGCCACGCAGTTGAAGCCGATCCAAGGCACCGCATAGGCAGAAGGAGGAACAATGTCTTGGTTTCAGCCGAGCATGAAGGTTGCGGATGCTCGTAATCAGGCCTCCGCAGCCGAAATCGTGGCCTGCTTTAGGGATGAAGGATGTCTGCTGACTAAGCTCGCGTTCCTGATCACGGAGGATCAAGCTTCGGCTGACCGGTCAGTTGACAACGCCTGTGAGGTGACTCTGCACGGAAATAGTCCCTTTCGCGATTGGCTGCTCGAGTGGGCGAAAGCTGCGACGATTACGAGTGCTATCTCGCAGAAACTGCCGGCTCTGCGCAATTGTGAAGCCGCATACCAGCATAAGCGCTGCAACCATGTCGAGCACTCATGGCAGTGTGATGCTACCGAACGGGAAGTGAGCCTCAATCTCATTGTTGAAGCCGATCCCCGCGAACTGATCGCCGAACTCGATCCGCTATGCCGCGCAATCCTGGTACTCAGATTTGCAATCAGATCGTCTATCCAAGATTGCGTTCTCCGTCTGAATGTATCGCGCGCTGCCGTGCTGGCCGCCAATTGCCAAGCGATGACCTGGCTTCATGCCTTCACCGGGAAGTCACTGGAGGAACAGCACAACCCGTCACACGCCCTCAGCCAAAGTCGGGATGGCAGCCAAACATGAATGCATGGCTTAGCTTTGGTCTGGAAGCTACAGCCAAAGTTGTTGCGGGCCGTGCAGGAGCAGGAGTTCGAACGTCTCGGCAGTACCCAGACAATCCATGTCGACGTGCGGATGATTGCCGCCACCCACCGCCACCTTCCTGAGATGATTCAGGAGGGAAAGTTCCGGGAGGATCTGTTCTACCGGCTCAACGTATTTCCCATCGAGATCCCGCCCCTGCGGGAGCGGCGCGAAGATATTCCGCTGCTGGTGAATTACTTCGTGTCTAAGCTGTCACGAAAATTGCGGAAGCAGATTAGATCCATTTCCAAGCAAGCGATGGAGATCCTGACGAACTGTCCGTGGAGAGGCAACGTCAGAGAGTTGGCAAATTTCATCGAACGCGCAGTCATCCGCTCGCACGGCGAAGAATTAGAAGCGCCAGCCGCCGAGCTCCAAGCGTCTTGTTCTGGTGGAGTTTTGCCCCCAGCTTCTACCTTCCATGAGGCCGAGCGCAGGGTAATTATTGATGCGTTGAAGGCGGCGTCAGGGCAACTTTCGGGGAACGGTGGAGCGGCCGAACGTCTTGGTCTGAAGCGTACGACTTTGCAGAATAAGATGAGGCGACTCGGAATCAGTAAAAGGGACTACGTGCCACCGTCGATCCGTTGAGGCATTAGTGCGAGATTCTCTGGCCGTGAAGACGTGGTCATTAACTTCGCGGCGCGCTTCCATCGCCTGTCCGCTCCTTCACCAGGACGACAATGGATCGCGGAGCTACTTGATAGATCGACTGCTGCAGCGGCAGACCGCATTCTGAGAAATCGTTGGGACTTGGGAGGCCGGTGTCCACAATTCTTGCCCAATCTTGGGGCGCACCTTTTTGAACTTGGAACTGCAGCTCTTGCCAATATGCATTGATCATCACGTAGATATCGTCATCGCCCTGTGAAGCACCATGCAAACAAAACGCCAGGCTGCGTGAATCTGGGGACAGATCGGCCGTGGATCCAACGCCGTACCAGGAAATGTCCTCGCGCCAGAACCTGCTGCGGCACAGGGAAGGATGAGACTTCCGGAACGCAATCATGGCTTTAAAGAACCGGAATATGTCCTGATTTGTCTGGAGCTGATTCCAATCCAGCCAGCTGATTTCGTTGTCCTGGTTGTAGGGATTATTGTTTCCGAACTGCGTGTTCAGGAACTCGTCGCCCGCCCGGAACATGGGGATGCCGTTCGACAGCAGAAGCAGGCAGCAAAAGTTCTTCACCTGTTTCCGGCGCAGTGCCAGAAGCTCTGCTGGCACGCCCTCGCCTCCTTCGTGTCCGCAGTTCCAACTGTAATTCGCATCCATGCCGTCCTGATTGTCATGACCGTTTTTCCAGTTGTGTTTGTGATTGTAGGAAACCAGATCGTAGAGCGTGAAACCGTCGTGGCAGTCGATGTAGTTCACGGTCTGAAAGGCATGGTAGGCGTAGTCGCGACTGTCTGGAAATAAGTCGTCGCTGCCATAAATACAACGCATAAGGTCTGGGATCATGCCTGCGTCGCCCCTGACGAAACGGCGGACATCGTCACGATAACGCGCGTTCCATTGCAGCCAGGTCGTGCCCGGAAATCCGCGTCCGAGCTGATAGGCTCCTACGTCCCAAGGTTCCGCGATCAAAGCCAATCGGCCCAACTCGGGGTCCGCGGCGATTTCACTGAAGATTGGAGCATCTCCCCAATTGAGCGATCCATCGGCATTGCGGCTAAACACCGATGCCAGGTCGAAGCGGAACCCATCGATGTGCATCTCACTCTTCCAATAGCGCAGGCTGTCCATGACCATTTTGCGCACGTGAGCCTGGCTGAAATTCAACGTGTTGCCGGTCCCGGAGTGATTGGCATACGGGTTGGCCGGGTCGGAGGACAGCATGTAATAGCCGGTGGCATCGAAACCCTTGAGGCTATAGGTTGGACCGAGGTGATCTCCTTCACACGTATGGTTGTACACAACGTCGAGCACCACGAAGATCCCGGCTTGGTGAAGTGCCTTGACCATATTCTTGAACTCGAGATGCTGTTCATCGTCATCACTACACGAGGCATACTGCGCATGAGGCGCGAAGAAGTTCAAAGGCATGTAGCCCCAATAGTCTCTTTCGTGAGGGTCGCGCTGGAAGACGGGCATCAGTTCGACAACGGTGATCCCAAGGTCCTTCAGATAGGGGATCTTTTCGATCAGGCCCGCGTAAGTACCGGCGCGCGATGGATGCACGCCGGAACTGGGATGCCTCGTGAATCCCTTGACGTGAAGTTCGTAAATGATCGCGTCCGATTCAGGCCGGGGTGAAACATCTCCTGCCCAATCAAATGCATTACGATGTTCAGGCAACACTCCGAGCGGTGCCCGTGCGTGATTGGGCCCTGGCTCCATCGCCAGCTTGCGGTCAAACCCAGGCGGGAAGAAAACGCCTTTGGCATAGGGATCGAGGAGAACCTTTTCGAGGTCGAACCCGCGGAGTCCAGCAACGGCCTGTCCTGAAACCGAGTAAGCGTAATAACGAGCATCGCGCATTTGGTGGAGCGGGATCCTGCAGTGCCAGATTCGTCCTGACTTATTAAGAAGAGAATCGAACTGGAACGTCAGGATCGGGTTTGCCAAGTCGTGACGCGAATACAGGAACAGCGTCACAGTCTCAGCACGTTCAGCGTACAGCGCAAAATTGAACGCCTGCTCGTCTTCGACCCAGCTCGCCCCGAGAGGCAGTGGGAGCCCCTCTGTCTCCGCCCACCTGGGGCGTGGTTTGGATCCGCCTTCTTGCAGTGGCAGCGCGTCACATACGCAGTCGCTGGCGGTAATGGATTCCTGAAGTCCGTTGTTCACTTCTTTAACACTCTAATGACACACCGCATCGTCTTGGAACGTACCGCCGGCGAACATCCGCGCCAGGGATTGACCGCAACGGACGATCCCGTCGGCCTCCTGATCCTCCTTGAGCGGGCTCTCAGACATCGCCAGGTTGGCGGCGCTCAGGGAGTTCCGAGCGGTCACATATCTGTCAGCCCAGGCCTGTACATTATTGAACTCGTTCCGCAGCAACTCGAGCCCGCGGTGGTCGGCCTCGGTCGATGCTGCGGCCGAGGCTAACGCGACGCTATCGGCAGCTCGATTCTGGAATTCGACAATCGTGTTTCCTGCCATGGTGTTTCCTACGGGATACCCATTCTGGACAGTCACCAGCAACGTTCCGCCCCATTCTCTGATAGACGCCATTGCCTCGATCGCGGCCTTCATGAAGGCGCCCGAAAAACCTGATTTACCGGCGCCGTCAGCGGCTGGCTCGGCAGATTCGCCCCGAGGCAGCGTCAGAATTATTCGGCTTTTCTCAAAGCTGAGTGACCCGTTTGTGATTCGCGCCACGTCCTGCGCGTCGACGAAGACACGCCCTTGGAGGCGGATGACATTTGCTTGTCCGGTGTAGCCTTCGATGGACAATGTTTCTCTCTGGCGCTGTGTCTGGGCCGCTGCCATGACCACCAACATCAACACTGCACCGGCCATCACGTTCCTAAGCTTCATGATGCGCAACCTCGAGTACTTCTGATGAAAGTCGCGGTCGAACCATAGCATGCCTCACGCCCTACTTCGCCTGCCCGGTGTACTGTGCCTGCGTAAGCGGAGGAAGGGACGATTCCACGTTCATATCCATCAGCAAGTCGATGCGACGCTCCAATTGAAAGAACTTCGTCACCGTCAATGCCGGAAGAACTTTGTTGAACTTTTTGAAATACTTCTTTTTCAAAGCCGCCAAACGAGAGTCGTAGTCGAACATTCGCTCTGCCATGGCTTTCGCCTCCGAATCACTCAGGTTCGGGTACTTCTGGGCGTACTCCTTGACGACGGCCACCCGACTGTCATCCAGAGTGGATCGTTCGTACTCGTATTGCCGGTAGATTGGCCAGAATGCCGCAGCATCCTTCTCGCTGAAGTCCATCGCTGCGGTGATGATGGTGGCCTTGTCGGCCTGCATACCGGCCCTCGCTACTTCAATTGCCGAGTCGATACTGGGCTCCTGACTTTGAGCGCGGCAGAGAGGGGACAGCGCGAGCAGTGCGAACGTAATCGTGAGCAATATAAAGTTCCTAATCATTGACTGAACTCCTATGCCGCTTGCCTCGTGAGTCATCCGCGGGCGCAGCAGCGGTGTAGTGCGCTCCACAGCTTTGTGTGAACAACTGCCTGAAAAGACCGAAAGCAGCTACACGAGATGAGTTAAGCACGCTGGCTACCGAACTCCTCACACCATCAAATCTTTTCTTATGTTCGGGTTCTGCAAGACAGCGTGTAATACCGGACGACCGTACCTGCCCAGTCGCGGGCACACGGACCTCATCTGGTCACGTCCCGAAGTTGCCCGGATTCAGCGCGCCCACGAGGTTGATCACCTTCGTCAGCCCTTCCACGACGAACGCGCCGCCTAATCCCGTCAACCGTTGTTGATCTCCAGAGGCCGAATCCCTGAAGCCAGTGCTCACTCAGACGGTGCGCTCTCGAGCTTCATCTGTTTCCGCACAGCCCAATAGCCCCAGGCCGCCGCAACCAGCAACCACACAAGAAGAGCCAGGAAATATTTTGTGAGCAGAGTTGGCCCCGCGCCCATTAACGATACTTTCCTGACGATGCTAATGACGTTGAACACGGGAATGGATATTGAGATGAACTGAAGCCCCTCCGGCATTCCGTAGTATGGCCACGTGTAACCCGACAGTATCGAAAAAAGAACGGCCGTGAACATGTGGAATTGAGTGCACAAAACCGGTGACTGAAACAGGCCGTAGTACCCATACGCGATACACACCTGGATAATCACGAAAAGAGAAAGAGCCAGGCCCATCAGCAGGGCACTTCCGTGGTTCGGAGCGCCGAACAGCACAAAGACAAACCACATGGCAGTAGCTGCCGCCGGGACAACCAAGGCCGCCGTGCCGGCCACTTTCGAAAGAAACACCCACAGGATCGGAGTTGAATCATTTCCCGTATCGCGACGAATCTGCTCTGAGGAATCCAAGCCGAGCGCGATTCCACAACTCATCCGCGTAACCGATTGCGTCGCTACGCACACCAGGCACATCAGCATGAAATAGCTGTAGTTCAAGGCAGGATTGAAGACAGGCCTGATCACGGCCTGAATGGGTCGGGCGAGCACTCGGCCCTCGGTCCGCGGGACTCCCGCCGCCGATAACTCGATTCCGTTTACTGCGACTTGAAAACTGGTGACCACGTTACGAATCGCGCCCAAGGCGGTGGCTGCAATGAGGACGTGACTGCCGTCAAACAGGGCGCCAACTCTTGGCGCCCTGCCCTCAAGAACGTCGTGCTCGAATTTCGGCGGGAAAATGACGCAGGCGTACGCGCGTTCCCGCCGCAGCAGTGGAGGAAATTCTTCCGGGGAATTGAGCCATCCCGCAACCGACACGCTATCGGATGATTGGAGTGCCCGCGTTATGTCGCGTGATAACGCGGAGTGGTCCTCATCCACAATCACGATAGGGACGTATTTTGTTCGGCCCTCCCAATAGACTCCCCCGAAAGCAAAAGCGTAGAAGAATGGGCCCGCGAGCAGCAGCACGTATATACGCTGATCGCCGAGGATCCTTCTCAACTCCCTGTAGCACAAATGCAAGAACGGGCTAGACATTGGAAGCAGTCCCGTTTCTAGCAGCGGTTAGGACCTGCCGTGTTCCACGCCATGCACATAAGAGGGCAATAACGCTCCAAGCGGCCAACACAACGATCTGCTTGCCACAGTCGGCGAGGGAGCCTCCCATCACAGTGATTTTCTTAATCATGACCCCGGCGCAATTCATGGGGAATCCGAATGCCAGGGGCCACATCAGTTTCGGCATGGCAAGCACCGGCCAGGTTACGCCCGAGAGCAGGAAGTTGGGCAATGTGAGAACGGCGCATGCTTCAGTCGCCTTCAAGCTGTCCCTGGTCATAGCGGACAGCCCGTAGCCGAGTGTCGCCATTGCAGTCGCAAACCATGTCAGGACAATCCAGAATGACAACCGGTCTGCCAAAAACGGAGCACCAGAGAACCAGTGCGGTAACATAAGCACAACACCAAGAACCGGGAGCAGGACCACAAGATAGGCCAATACTTTTCCACTTACGATGGCCCATGGATTCTCAATCAGCGCCGATTGGAAAGATCTTCCGCCGTACTCGGAAGACCCGGCACGAATGGTCGCAAGAAGCGCCGCCAACTGCAATGGGACAAGCGAAAATGCCGGCACCATGAAGTTCAGGTAGTTCGAATTGAATGCTGGATTGAACAACATTCGCTGGCCCAGGTCCAGCGGCACTGCCGCACGCCTGGCAGAAGGCTCGGGAATTCCGTGTATCGCCTCGACCACCAGAGTGTTAACGCCGATGGAATAGCTCGTCAAGATTGTGGATATGTTCGAGGTCTCGACACCTCCGACAAGGTAGTCCGAGTTGTCCACCAGAACGTTGACACGGGCGTTCTCGCCTCGCATCAGGGCGCTCTCGAACCCACGCCGGAAGATGAAGCACACGTGGGCGCGGTCCCGGACCGCGAGTTCTCGAAAATCCGCTGCCGAATTCGCATAACCAGCCAGCGAAAAAGTCTCATTCGCGAGAATTGCGCGGGTCAAATCCCGCGATAACCGCGAATGGTCCTGGTCCACGATGAGAGCGGGCAATCCAGTCAGTTTCTTGTGGGAGTAGATGAGCATGATCGTGAGCACAAACACAATCGGCATGACCATGACGAGCACGATGTATTTTTTCTCCCGAAACATCCACTGCCATTCGCGCCGGCAGATTGCGAGCACAGACCGCATCACTTCTCCCGCACATCGAGCACGACCCGCGCGGTCATGCCATTGCGAAAACGCCTGTCATCATCAAGATGGATCACCAGCTGCAGGCCCCGCACATCGAACGTTCCTTGCTCGTTCGTAGCGCGCTTGGTGGCAAAATCGGCGGCTTGCGAAACGCGCATTAACCGGCCCCACACTCCCTGGTTTCCGAGGGCAGGAACGATCACCTTAATTCTGTCTCCGATTTGCAAGTACCCGAACTTCGACTCATCGACGTACACCTTGGCCTTGAAGTCATTCGCCCTAACGATGGTGAGCATGGGAAATCCGGGCGCGACCATTTCACCGACATTGGAAATCTTTTCTGAGACGTAGCCGCTAACCGGCGACAGAATTTTTGTCTCGCCTTGCAGCGCTAAAGCCTCATTCATCTGGCCCTTGGTTGCGGCCGCCTGCTGGATGACTGCCGAATGTTCCTGCTGCCGCAGGTCAACCTGCAGAGACGAGTCCCTGGCTTGTTGCAGAGCCGCAGCGGCTGCTTTCAGCCCATGACGAGCTTCCTCCACCTTTGATTCAGCCGCGCCGAGCATGGCTTTTGCGGCGAGGTACTTGTACTCGTAATCGTCTTCGGTCTGCTTGGGCACGACTCCGTCCGCATACAAGCCATGAAACCGGTTGTAGGTAGCGGTTTGGGTTTTGTAATTCGCTTTTGCCTGATTCAGGTTTTCTTCGGCCTGTCGAATCTCCTCTTTGCGCGCATCATATTGGGCCTGCGCGCCAGCCAGTTGGTCAGAGAAGGTCAACTCCTGAAACTTCAAGGCGGTCCCCGCCTGCGAAACACGGGAAAGTGAGGATTGATACGCCGCCGCGGTCTGCTCCACCTTGGCATCTATCTCCTTGGACTCCAGCGTAACCAAAAGCTCTCCCGGTGTTACGGTCATGCCTTCATCTACAAATAAGTCAAGAATGCGGCCAGGCACCTTCGAAGACACATTGATCTCGTCGCACTCGATGGTCCCGTCGACGATCATTTGCTCTGCGCGATGGCCATGCGACCGGATTGCAAATGCAACGCCGATGCCGATGATGAACAAAACCGAGACCGCAACAGCGATGATGAACTTTTTTTTCATGGTGTTTGGATCCGTGCGGCAACCTCAGCGACATCGCCCTCATAGCGGTGAATCGTGAGGTAAGCCAGGTCAATTCCGTAAAGCGCCCGTTGCACGCCGACGAGCGCCGCGGTCAGCGAAACATTCGCGTCCAGTACTTCCAGGCTTGTTCCAGTACCAACTTCGAATCGCTTCGTAGCGAGGCGAAGGCTCTCGCGTGCGAGTTCGACTGTCTTTCGCGCAGAAACAAGAGCAGATCTTTGGGACACCACGTCAAGGTAGGCGCTCCTGACCGCAAGCCGAAGCTGGTCCTCGGCGTTGTGATATTCGAGGTCCGCGCTCTGCAGACGCGATCGCGCTTCGGATACCCGCGCATGACGTTCTCCGCCATCGAACAGCTGCAGAGTTACTTTTGCGCCCGCAAACCAGGTCGGATCGGTCTGTGCGAGTTTGCTGGTCACCAGCTCGCGGCCCGCAATGCCGGTGATCTGTGGCAGATAGTCGCCCTGTTGCACGCGGACTCCGCTTTTATTTGCGGCGATCTTCTCATGCAAAGCCTGTAACGTAGGATTGTTTTTGACGGTCAGCTTCAGGGCTTCACTCAGATCGACCGGATCGCCGATTTCGAACAAAGCTCCGGCAACTTCGATGGGCGTCGCATCAGTAAGGACCAACGAGGTGCGCAATGCAGCCACAGCCAGATCGAATTCATTCCGCGCTTCAATCAGCCGCTTTTCCTGTTCGCTGACGGCCGCTTCCGCGCGAATTACGTCATATCTCGCGGCGGTTCCTTCGCGAAACGCCGACTGGGCATGATCCAAATGCTCTTTATAGGAGGCGAGCGCACTCTCGTTCAGCCTCACAATATCTGCCGTCAAAAGAACCGATAAGTAATTGCGTTCGGCTTCAAACACGGCTCCCGCATCTGTGTCATTGGCAACGTCCCTTGCACCCTTGGCGCCGGCTTTTGCTTCACGAATTGCATTCGTGATCTTTCCACCCGTGAAAATTGGCACTCCGGCTTGCAGAGTCATGTGCAAGTTGTCCTGAGGGGCGAGTGGGGTGGTAAGCGAACTCAGGCCAAGGACAGGCTGGAGATTTGCGGGGATCGGCGATTCGATCTTGACCGGATCATTGAGCCGCAGATATTGACTTTGAAAGTCCACTCGCCCCCAGCGCAAGCTGGCTGCTCTCTTGGCAATCGAATCCGCGGTGACTGCGTCTTGATGTGCCTGCTTGGAACTCCAGCCTGAGGCAAGGGCTTCAGTCGCGACCGTTGCCATGTCGAGCCGGAGCGCTTGCTGCTGGGCCTCAACCAAAAGAGCAAAGGAGAACATCATTGTGGCAATGGACACTGTTCGCCAAAAACAAGCTCTACTTGTTGCGAAACGAATCTGCTTGGCGTGTGGAGCCGGTCGGAACGGTGGAGCTGTCTTCGTAAGTGGGAGCTTGGTCTGGGTGGACATAAATCGATTCCGTGAAGCAGTGAGGCAATCCGAATTCCAACGCAGAGTGCTCCTAACGTTGTGAAAACACCTGTGGTGTATAAAAAGATGCGTTAAAACAGGTGCCCTCATTTGGGCAGTGCCCAGATCGCCAGAGTTTTGGTTGGGGACGGTCCGGGGTTGTGGAAAATAGTTCATGCAGCTATGGGGTCGGAGGACGCTGCCTGCATCTGGGCACTAGCTGGAACGCACTGGCCGCTGCGAAAACCGACTCAATTTTTGGCCCGCAGTCAGGCACTGCCTCCAAGGTTACCTGTCGGAATGTGGGCAGATTTCGCTGCTCCGCGCCGATGCTCGAGCCGATTGCGCCGTCGCCCGCAACGTCTCTTATGAGTGCGGCTTGTTCTTTGTATTTATTGCTGGTGACGCGGAAATCCTCGGCTGCGGCTTCATGACCGGTGCGGGTGTACGGTCGCGATTTCCGTCGGCTTGTCTGCGACGTGGAGAAGGCCGACCCAGGAAGGACTCCGCAATGATACGCGTGTCTTCATGCGGGTCGTCTAACCCCGCCAATAACTCCTGAAATGCACGAAGATTCGCTTCATTTTGCCATTCGAGGTAACAGGCGAACAAGTAGAGCGGGTCGCGCCTGGGAGCCAACTTGAGGCTCTCTTCGCTCTGGATCTCCGCGGCACAGTGCTCAGCCATGCTTGAACTCCCTGGGTCTCTGACAACGAATGCTGAAAGGTCCGCGAACGCTCCCGTCTCAAGCACACCAGCGGCGCTTGCCGGCAAGACTGGAGCATTCGCGGGCCCCTGGGCATAGGAGCTGTTTGACTCCGAGATGCCCCAACTCCGACGCATCGAATGTGGCCCCGCAACCGCCCGGCACTCGCGGGACATCGATCAGTTACATACGGCTGCAAAGTCGTTCTGCCGCTGGAACTGCTCGCAGCCGATCACTTCCAGAAACTTAATCGCGGCGCAATATGCACCTTCCACGCTAGTCTGGTCTACGCCAAGCAGAAACGCAGCTTCATGCGCTGAGCGCTTCTCCAAGCCGCAGATCACCAGCGCAAAACGACAGAGGACGTTGAGTCTGGCGATAAGGCCGTTTGATTCCTCCACCAGAATTTCCCGCAAATCGGAAGATAACGCCTTGTGCCCTCCGTGAATGCATGGTCGTTGCTTGTACGTGGAGGCAAGCTGAGCAATCCTTCGTTGATGGATTTGGATCGCGGAGCGGATTGTAGCCAGGCAGACCCATTCCGAAAGCCACTCTTGAAAGCCAGGAGTTTCCGATTCTGCCAGTGCGCTGGCGTCGATCACGCAGGCCGCTGCTATCATTTCGTCGCCGGTGAGAAAATTCGCCAGCCACTCCAGCTCTTTGCGACGCTGGCCGAAAACGTTGCCAAGGTTTTCACTGGCCACAGGCTCCGGGAAAATCTTGTTGGCTGCGCTGATCATGAATTGATTCCTTTGTGGGTTTGCGACCACATTTCCGATTAGGCAAGGCTCGTGCCAAACCGATACAGTACGTAAGTGGTTGAGCTGAGAAAACAAATGGGCTTTTGCCTACGATGCGGGCGGAGTCAACATTGACCGGATGTGGGCACTGCCGTGTTTTCGGTCAGGGATGCAGTAAGGCCTGTGGACAAATGTCGTTTTGGCGCAATGGATCTGATAAATGAGGGCTAAATCGGCAACAATCTGAACTTCCAATTCCAACGTCCTGTCCAACATTCTGTCGTGCAACTCCTGAACCTGAATCCTGGTTTGGCCTGCTAGTTCATCGGCGGCGAGAAATCAGTGGGTTGATGATGGTCCTTTTCCGTCTGAACCGCCCAACAAGTGGTTGGTCGATTTATCCTTGGCAAACGAGAGGAAGATGAAGCCGTTCGCAAACGTCCCGGGAGTACGAAGTCTCGGCCACGAACTGCGCTCCCAATCTCTTAAGAAAAGAGAGCACCGCTTCACCTAGAGCGTCGATAAACAGTACTTCCGTCAGATCGATCACTAGTCTCATTTCGTTGTCGCTTCGCGCGACGAGCGTGCGAACGTGTTCAGCTCCCTCACCGGTGAATCGGCCTTCGAGCCTGAAGATCAGAGCATCGACTGATTCTTGGGTTTCGACGCGTAGCATGGTTGGCTCCTTTTGCATTGGTTAGCAGCCTCAAATGGCTCGCCATTGAGATTGCAGGTCTCGTGCCGGAGTTCCTTAACGCAACTCATTGAGATTTCAGGGTCTTTCGAGCAAGAGACGCCAACCAGAACGGGCAGTGCCAGCATGCGGGCAGGTTCGCGGCAGGCATCAAGGTGGCTGAATCAGCCGTCTTGAAGAGTCCAGAAAAGCGAGGGAGGTCAGACTATCCAAAACGTGAATACCAAGCACGGCGGAATGGGTGTATTTGCCGTTTGTTCACTGCGACAACACGACCGGAATATCCGCGTTGCAGAGGGTCCTTTTCGACATGAGGTGGAGCGTGTCAAATGCAACGCAATATGCTCGCTGGACGGCGCTCTGGCTGACCCCGAGCTGCGCGGCAACTTCCTCGCAGGATTCCTTGGCAATGCCGTGCATGACGAGTACAAAGCGACAAAGGATGTCGAGTCGAGCCCGCAGAGCGTCCGATTCTTCGATAAGAAGCTGAAGATCATCCGGTGAAAGTGGCGATCGCTTCTCGTCAACGCCTTCGAATCGCTCGTGTGTGGGAGCAAGCTCGGCGACGTTTGCCCGCTGCATCTGGAGCGCGCTACGAAGGGTTGCTCGCGCGGCCCAGTGAGAGAGCCATTCATGGAACACAGGGCCTTGGCGCTCTGCGATATTGCAAGCGTCAATGACGCATGCGCGGGCGAGCTTGTCACCAATCAGGAAACCGGCGAGCCAGTGCAGTGCGTCATGGTAGTCCGCAAAGATCTTGCGGACGTCTTCCACGGTCGCATACCGGCGACTCGGACGATTCAGGATGTCCGGCCATTTCATCGCTAATCTCCTTCCGAAACACCAATGGATGTGCAACAACGGTGCCAAAGACAATCTCGGGCAAATTGCTGATTTCATTTGGCTGAGCATTAGGGCAACCGTTTGCGAGTGCCCGCATCCGGGCATTGCGGCGATGAATGACAGGGCGGCATCGGGCAGCTATTTCAATATCGGAGAAGCAGGAATGCGTCCAGTGCTGGGGATTGCGAGTAGATCAAATGTAATGAGCGCATCTTCCAGGTAGTTGACGATAAGGAGTCTTGGGACGCAGTCCTTCGTTCTTACTGCTTTTGTAGGCGCCGCGAATGCGGTCAGGCTGAATAATCGGCGCGCGTGATATTTCAGCCGGCGCATTTTATTCTGCAGGGTAGTTCTCTTAAGGCCGAGGCACTCTGCCGCTCCACCTTTGCCGGCTATCCTTCCCGACGCAGTTTTCAAAGCGTCGATGATCGCCTGCCGCTCAGCCTCCTCGAAGGTCGATACTGCTGCTGGAACTACAGTGTGGCCGGCGGATTTCCTCAGCTCTGTGCGTGGCACATTCAGCTCGTCCCCTTGTGTGAGAATCACACAGCGCTCGATGAAGTTCTCCAGCTCACGAATGTTTCCAGGCCAATCGGCATTCACCAAGGCCTCCATCGCCGCTTTCGGAACAGACCGGATGCGCTTTTGCATGCGGCGGGAGAGGCGCGATATAAAAAAGTGCACCAGCAGTTGAATGTCTTCCCGCCTTTCGCGAAGCGGCGGAATTTCTATCGGGAACACATTGAGCCGGTAAAAAAGGTCCTCGCGAAACTGATTATTGCGGATCATGCCATCCAAATCACGATGTGTAGCCGCAATCAAACGAACATCGACATGAATGGTCCTCGCACTTCCCAGCCGCTCGAACTCCTGCTCCTGCAGGGCGCGCAGGAGCTTGGGCTGCAAATCCAGGGTGATGTCGCCGATCTCGTCGAGAAATAGGCTTCCGTGATCCGCCAGCTCGAACCGGCCTTTCTTTTGGATCAGGGCTCCGGTGAAAGCGCCCTTTTCGTGGCCGAATAGTTCGCTTTCCACCAGTCCGGAAGGGATCGCCGCGCAGTTCAGCCGGACAAAGGTGCGCTCCCGCCGCGGGCTGAGATTATGAAGCGCTCGGGCGATCAGTTCTTTGCCCGTGCCGGTCTCGCCGTGCAGTAACACGGTGGAGCTGGTTGGCGCCACGATCGCGACCTGATCCAGAACTTTGCGTAGAGCGGCACTCTTACCGACTATGTCTTCGAAGTTGTATTCCGAGCTAATCTCGGATTCCAGATACAACCGCTGCTCTTCCAGATCGTCGCGCGACGCGCGCAGGTGTCCATAGGCTAAAGCATTATCAAGCACCAAAGATACCTGGGTGCCGATTTGAGACAGCAGATCGATATCCGCTTCGCTGAAGGCATTCTCCTCTCGACTGCACATGACCAACCCGCCTAAGGGGCCGTTTATGCCCACCAGCGGCACCGTGACGCGCGAAAGGAGCGATTCAGCTATAACCGCCTCGCGGAGCGCCGAAGGTGATTCTGGGTCTGCCCATGGGGAAAACTGCGGCGTGCGAAGGGTCCACCACTCTTGATGTGTTTTCGAGGGCACGAAGACGTCGACCTTCTCCAGAATGCCCTTGCCCGTCGGGAAATCGAGGAACTTACGTTCCAGACAGCCCGTCTGCTTGTTAAGGAGCCACAACGAGGTGAGATCGTTGCCGAAGTGCTTGCGCATGGACGCGGCCACAGCCTGAAAGAGTTCGTTCGCTTCCAGCTTGGTGACAATGTGATTGTTGATTTCCAGCAACAGGCTGAGCTGATCCCGCTGCTTCACGACTTCCCGGTGGTAAAGCTCTGCAGTGTCCCTTGCCAGGGCGCACTCGAGCGCGACCGCAACGTGCGACGCCAGAGAACGGAGCAGCTCAACGTCTTCGGGAGCAAACTTTTCGCCCGGCAACTTTGTGACGGCAAGAATCCCGTATCGTTTGTGGGCGGTAGAGACTGGAAACAAATAGGTGCTTCGTCCGGCAACTTCTGGCGCAAATGGAGCCAGCTCAGGAGCTTTCAACATTTCCTGCGATACGTCCGGGAGGAAAACTGGTTGCTGTTCGTCGAGCACTCGCGCCGCCGCGCCAATTCGTGGCACTTTGGTTCCGATCTTGATTGTAGGTGCGTCCGCTTCCCGATCGAACTCGAGCACGCGCAGACTATCTTGCTCATCGTTTAAGACGTAGAGTTCGGCTCCGTGCAACCTCGAAGTGCTGGACAGGACGGCACGCAGGCTGTGGAGGACGGCTTTGACCGTGGGCTGATCGGCCAGGGTGCTGGACGCATCCAGCAAGGTTCGATATCGATCTTCGGTGATCGTCATATGCTCTCCCGCGATCCCCCCTCCACAGGCATGCCAGCAGCTTGGTGCTCGCGCAGTGAGATTGAATGCTTACAAGACCAATACACTCTTCCGTCCAAGTATTTACCAATTCAGTCCCCGCTGCAATCCGCGGGAGTGCGCGGTCAAAATTCCCGCAATATCAGACATTGACAGATTTGTTCGCGAAAGATTTAAGGAAGAAGAGCATGCCTTCCGACGTGCACCTGTCAACATGTGCTCTTTTCCGATTTTGCCTGTTCATGCCCCGTTCTCAAGCAGTGCGAAACCTGGTCAAGACCGGAACGACAGGAAGACGGCGCTCGACTGACATGGTTTTCAGCGAATACCCAAATCTCGCACCGCAGTCACAACACACACGGTAGGTGTGGCCGTCGAGGGTGAAGACGCGGCTCAAAGTTTTGTGATGACAACCAAACACGAAATCAAGGGCAGCTAACAGGATGTCCATAAACCCTCCTTACGCCGCGGCTGGTGTACAGCCGCGTGCGGGCTCTGGGAGCGAGCCAGAACGAGCAGGATGAGTGTGCAGGTTGCCTGCCAATACGCGTTGTCCTTAAGTCCTCATTCCTCCTGCATTCCCGACGCTGTGCCCGTCGGCTGTCTGACCTTTTGAGGGCACTGCCACAATGTGGGCACAACTGTTCGGCGCCGACATGCGTCTATGTTGCCGTTGTGCAGCAAGTTGCTGCGACTCGGTTTTTGGCAAGCTAAGTGCCCTGGGCATTAGTGCCGAGTTGCGCGGTGGGAATCATCACAGTAGGACGAACTAGGCTGCTGACCGCGCTTGCCGCGGCAACGCCCGCTTAATGCCGGCAAAGGACTAGATATGTACTCCACAAAATCAGTGAACGGCTTCCCCGTGATCCAGCGCGATGGACGAAGTGTCTTGAGCGTCTGGCATCAGGATTGGGAATTTGCATGCTGGCTGTGCCAACTGCTCAACGAACTGGACGAGAACTCCGAACTGTTGCTGAACGAGTTTGACCGGAACCCGCTCAAGGCCCTGGATCATAACTTCACCAAGGAGATGCATCATGCCTGATCTCAAGAGTACGGCAGTGGTTTCGATCGTCGTTCCTTTTCACAACGAGGAATCGAACGTCACCGAACTGTATGAGCGACTGCACGCTGTCATACAGGGTATGGATCGCGATTACCAGTTCGTATTCGTGGATGACGGAAGCACCGACCTCACGTACAAGTTGCTGAAGGAAGTAGCGCTGATTGATCCTCGCGTGACGATCGTCCGGCTACGTCGAAACTTCGGCCAAACCGCAGCGCTGGCTGCTGGATTTGCGCATGCCACGGGTGAATATGTGATCGCCATGGATGGCGACCTCCAACATGATCCCGCCGATATCCCCATCTTCCTCGACAAGATCGAAGAAGGCTACGACATCGTGAGCGGTTGGCGCAGCCATCGTATCGACAACTTCTGGCTGCGGAGGATTCCTTCACGTTGCGCGAATTGGCTGATGGCAAAGCTCAGCGGCGTCAACATCCACGATTTTGGAACAACTTTCAAAGCCTATCGCCGTGAAGTCCTTGACCGTCTCCCGCTCTATGGGGAGATGCACCGCTTTATTCCTGCGATCGCTTCAGCCTATGGCGCTTCGATCTGCGAGGTTCCTATCCACAATGTCAACCGGCAGCGCGGCCAGTCGCATTATGGTATCTCGCGCACTTTTCGAGTCTTGTTCGATTTGATGACTATTCGTTTCCTTCTGCAGTACAAGTCGCGGCCCTTGCATTTCTTTGGCAGACTCGGGCTCCTGAATATCACGATCGGTTTCACCGTAGCTCTTTGGTTGCTTATTGAGAAGCTCGTCTACAAGATCAGTGTCATCAACGAGCACGGACTAGCAGTGGTATTTGGCGGAGTAATGATTCTGGCCGGAGTACAACTTCTCTCCCTCGGCCTGTTGGGCGATCTGCAGGTTTGGCAGTATCACACGCCCTCAACGCGCACCACCTACACCGTGGTTGAGTCCCTGCAGCCACGGACCGCGGTTCACGGAGATTGAACGGAATGGCTCCGGCTGAACAGAATAGTCGCCCCTTCGCACGACGCACCGAGCTGTGGCTTGCCCTCCTCCTTACTCTCGTTGCTTTTGGACTGCGTGTCTATCACATTGGGTCCTACAGCCTCTCTGAAGATGAGGCCGCCAAGTGGCAGGCCATCCAGCAGTATCGCCAAGGTCATTTCGTAGCCGTGAACGGCGAGCATCCGATGCTCATGAAGATGCTGGCCTGGGGTAGTTTGAGCCTCGGAGAGCAGTGGAACATTCGGGCCATCAAGCATGGGTGGCCGACCGTAGCTCCAGAGGCTGCGCTTCGGCTCCCGAATGTGATTCTCGGGGCCGCAACCACGTTCGTGCTCTACCTGTTTTGCCGGGCGCTTCTGGGGGGTGTCGGGTCCCTGGCCGCGGCAGCGTTTTGGGCGTTTAGTCCACTCCCGATCGCCTTAAACCGCCTTCTGAAAGAAGAGACTCCGCTTGTCTTCTTTTCATTGTTGGCTTGTTACTTCTATCTGCGGGCCAAGAAAGCCACGCGCGAAACGCAAACCCGAAGGTGGCTGGATCTTAGCGCCATCGCTTTTGGATTGTCCTTTGCTTCAAAGTATTCTCCGCAACTGTTCGGGCTCAATGCGCTCGCTTGGCATGTGGCCGGTCGAACCGGAGTGGACTCAAAGCCCATTGGTCCCCGCGTTCCGCGCTTTCTGGTGTTGCTTGCGCTTACGTTCGTGCTGATCAATCCCGTCATTGTGGTGCCAGCAGATGTGCAAAGCATGCTCCATTGGGTCAAGGAAGGCGGATCACAGCACACCGGTTATAACCTCGCTGGCACGCTCTATCTCAACCAGCCGTCGCTAACTCCGCCGACCATGCCCTGGTATTTCTATGCCTGGTTGTTGCTGGTGAAAACGCCGCTGCCCGTACTGGGCGCGATTCTCGCGGGCAGCTTGCTTCTATTGCGGCGCCTGAATTCATTGCCGTCGCTGTTCTTCCTGTCGTTCGGACTCATCCAGCTCATTGGACTTTCAGCTTTTCCGGCAAAGTGGATCCGCTACTCGCTCGGCGTCTTGCCCTTCCTTTTTCTGGCCGGGGGCTATGCCACGCAACAACTCTATGAATGGCTGTCAAGACGCGGTACGGCAGCGCGAACGTTGGGCCTTGCGACGGCTGTCTTGATGGGCTGGGCATGCCTGGAGCTGAGGGTCTGGGACCCATATTATTCCCTTTATCTGAACGCTCTGGGCGGCGGCCCCGCAAGAATCGCGCGCTATTTTTCTCCCGATGAGATCTCCGAACTCGATGCCCGCGAAACGGCAGCAGTGGTATGCCAAAGCGCTCCTTTTGGAGCGCGTTTGGCAACGAGCAAGCCGAAGAGCATGACCTACTACCTCGAGAGCTGTGGGCGCAAAGACATTGAGGCTGTGCCGCTCTACGACTCGCATTATGTGCCTCGGGACGGAGATCTAATCATTCTCGAACCATCCCGCCGTTATTTTGAGACGCAGAAATTTTTCGTGGCTCTGGGAAGCTCTGGCATGTCCCACCGAGAAGTCCGTGTTGGACCGGTGCTCGCGAGCACGATTTATGTTTTCGACGCGTCCACGCCGAAGCCAGGAAACGTCCAGGAACAATGGACCCTTGCTCAATTGCGGGACGCAGCGCCTAAGCTCGAAGCCAACACGAAAAAAGCAGAATCAGCAAACAAGAACAGTATTGTTGCTTTCTTGCGGTTCCCCTGGAGGAGCACACCATGAGTCGGTTTTCCGAAGCGACGAACTCCCTTGCGCATTGCCTTTTGTACGCATTGGCTTTTCTGGCTGCCTGTTTGTCGGCAGTAGCACAGCCGGCAACCGTATCTGCGCCCCTGAGCGCTGATGAGGTGATGCGACGTGTAGTTGCGATGAACGAAGTGCGTGCCAAAGCACTCGAAAGCTACTCCAGCCTCCGCAGCTATCACCTGGAATGCCACTGTCTATCCCACAAGACGGCAGATATGGTCGTTCGCGCCGACTACCAGGCGCCGAACAAGAAGGTATTCACAATCGTGTCTGAGAGCGGCTCTGGCAGTGTGCGCGACCGTGTGTTCAAGAAGCTTCTGGAGGCGGAACAAGAGTCGATGCAGGAAGAGAATCAGCAACGTTCTGCAATTACTCTTGAGAACTACACATTTCAGGTCTCGGATTACAAGAAGACCGAGACGGACGAATTCTATGTTCTAGAGGCACAGCCGCGGACTAAGAACAAGTTTCTGTTTCGAGGCCGCGTTTGGGTGAGCGCAAAAGATTTTGCGATAACTCGAGTGGAGGGTGAGCCGGCTGTGAATCCCTCATGGTGGACACTGAAGACTGACTTCAAGCGCAGCTACCAAGAAATCGGTGACTTCTGGCTGCCTGCATCAAACCAGAGTGAGACGAAGGTGCGCATCTTCGGCACGGCAGTTCTTAGCATTGAATATCGCGAGTACCAAATTACACAGGCTGCCGGCGCAGGAGTCGCGCCCTTCCTGGAGAACCCGTCGAACGGTCAGTAGTCGAAGAGTGTGTGAAAGAGGATTGCTGTGCGATGGTTTTGTCGATTAGCGCTAATTCTAATGGCTGCGATGGCACTTCCGGCGTCGGTGGAACAATCCAGGTCGCCGCTGCAAATGGTGGATTGATCAGCCTATCGGGCATACAAACTCCGCTATAGTCCCCAGAAAAACCCCCGTCCCCACGCCGAGATGTCACTGCTCTGTTCGCGGCTTGGATGGCTCACGCCGCTAATGGCCAGAATCCGTCCTTCAATCGAACCGGTCTGCGCCCAACACACATCTGACCGTGACCTTCCGACGGCGCGTGCCTACATGCGGGCACTTAAGAGCGATTTCAATCGTCGATGTCTTTTTCTTGCAATGAGTTGGCGAGGAGCGAGCTTGGCTAATGAAATGCTTTTGCAGAAGTGGTGGATAAGACAAGACCCGGCACGCGACGTTCTGGCCTGGTCCACGTGGCGATTTAGGACAGCGAGAGCGATGCTGCTTTGGAAAGAGGTCAAAGTGTTATGGCAACTTCGGACATAGCTCATCACATTGCATACCCGGCCTTTCCGGGACGAGGGTTGCGAATTGGTTCACGGGGTGCAACATTTCCGGCGGAAGGCAAAGAACAGCGTCCCGTTTCTTCCAGCCCGCAAGAGGGTTGTTTATTTCACGACAGTTTAATTGTGTCGGGCGGGAAGTCGCGACCGCGAAATCCCTGGGCGGCAGTTGGATCGCTGGCCTTCCAGGTGCTCGTCGTAGCGGCACTGGTTGTCATTCCGCTGTTTCGCACGGATCCGCTGCCCAAAAGAGAAATGCTAACGATGTTATATGCACCGCCGGGCGCAGCTTCCAATGCCACGCGGCTTCAAGCGCCCACGCCCACGTACACCGCAACCAGCATCGGCATTCCCGCCCCAATTCGTGGGACACAAGAAGCGCCACCACCTCCGGCCGACACAACGGGCGGAGTGGTCGGGGGGGTCCCTGGCGGAGTGGCCGGCGGAGTTCCCGGTGGAGTGCTTAGCGAAGTCGGTAGCACGCGCAGCGTGCCCGTCCTTGCGAAAACGCTCGAGCCGACGCCGGTTAAGAGAATGCGTATCGCCTCCCGGGTAGCCGAGGCGAACCTGATCCACGACGTTGCGCCGCAGTATCCGCCGGAGGCGGGTCGGGCGCGGATTGAAGGGGCGGTAGTGCTGATGGCCGTGATCGGCAAGGATGGTAGCGTGCAGGATGTGCGAGTCGAGAGCGGTTTGCCAATGCTCGCGCAAGCCGCTATAGATGCGGTGAAGCAATGGCGCTACCGGCCGTACCTGTTGAATGGAGAACCGGTTGAAGTTGACTCCCGGATCACAATTAATTTCACCCTGTCCAGAGGCTAGAAATGCCGACGATGCACAACAACAGACCTACGACGCCTGACCGGCGGCTGGGAGCGCTCCTGAAAGTAACACACGTATTGCTGCTGGTCTTCCTGGCTGGTGGATTGCTTCTTGTTGTACCTGCGTCCGCGCAGTCTACTGAAGCGGCAAATACAAAAACAGGAAGCATCCTAGGCACGGTGGTCGATATGAGCGACGATCCGGTTCCCGATGCCACCGTAGTCCTTCAAGGACCGGCCGGCGATCGTCTCACAGTAGTAACAAATGACGATGGATCCTTTGCCTTCCACCATGTCACGGCGGGAATTGTTTATCAGGTCACAGTCACTGCTGAAGGATTTGCCGAGTGGAGCTTGTCCGTTACAGTCGAACCCGGGCAGGAGAAAACTCTAACCGACGTCAAACTCCGCATTTTGGCTGTGCAACGGGCAGTTACTGTGAGTTATTCCGAAAAGGAGGTTGCCGCGCAACAGTTCAAAGCTGAAGAACAGCAGCGCGTTCTCCGCTTTATACCGAATACTTATGTGACCTACGAACCTCATCCCGAGGCTCTCACCACGGGGATGAAGTTCCACATGGCATACAAAAGTCTCAGCAATCCAGTATTCTTCGCCCGCGTGGCTGGGTGGGCCGGCGTCGAGCAGGCTGCTGACAGCCCTGGTGGTTGGCGGCAAGGTGCAAAGGGATATGGCAAGCGGGTGGGGGCTGGCTTCGCCGACGCCACTACCGAAGGCCTTATCGGCAACGCCATTCTGCCATCGCTCCTGCATCAGGACCCTCGCTACTTTTACCAAGGCAGCGGTACAAAGAAGTCCCGGGCGCTCCATGCCGTCTTAGCCACACTTATCTGTAAGGGAGACAATGGAGCGTGGCAACCGAATTATTCCGCCTGGGGCGGGAGTCTAATCTCATATTCCATTTCCACCGCGTACTACCCCAGTTCGGATCGCAATGCTCAGCATGTGTTCAGAGGTTTCGGGATTGACGTGGGTCTACATGTCGCGGGCAGTTTGGCCCAAGAATTTATTTTGGACAAATTCACAAGCAAAGGCAGGCACTAGGGCAACGGCGTGGTTTGGGAGATCACGCCCAAATGATGCTGTCGATTCGAGGGCACGCTATTGAGCTGCCAACGTGAACTGATTTGATGTGTACGGATGTGGGGCGGAACGCGATGTACTTAGATTCTGCTCACCGTAACCGCGGCAACGTCGGTGCATCGGCCGCCCCGCCACACTGATCGAACGGCGTGCGAGAACCCGAGGATTCGGCAACGAGCTTACGCCCTTTGCGAACTCCGCGGAAAAGAAGACGGGCGCGACTTCGACGATTGGCTCAAAGCTGAATCGGAGGTGACCGAAAAAGCCGATCGACAATGACCTGGAGACGGCCACCGCACGGGCGCTTACGCCGGCCTGTCGGAGGCAGTGAGATGGGGCGACAATTGCGATGCGCGTGGTTTGGGCTCCCCCCCCATCGCGCCGAAGGCCACACGCATCGCACGCCCCTACGACAGCTCTGCGATCGGCAAGTCAACTTCGGCAGCGGGCTCCCGCTGCGCTCACGCCCGCTAAACGCCTCAACTTAGCTCCTTAAATTGCGCTCAAAATGGCTTTGGGGCAGCTTTGAGGGCCGTCCTGGCGACGAGCACACCTCGCAACTACCCCAATCGGATTTCTATTATCCCGCATGGTGGGGTGGATGTCTGTGATGGCGCTCACTGGTGGTTTGTGACGAAAAAAGTCATTCCAGTAGGAGTCGAATTCTAGCGGACAGCACGGTCTAATCGGCGAGGCCCAGCGGTGGAAGAGACGGCACGATTTTCGCGGTTTCGAGACTCACGGCGATTACTTGGCCGATCAAGCGGAGAATGTACTGCGGATCGTCGGCGCGATTTGGATCGTTAGTGATGCCGCTGCGTTTGTCGGTTGAGACCTGATATTGATCGATGACCCATTCGAGGGCGGAGCGATTGCCGAGTCGGTAGTCGTAGGTCTCTTTCGGGATTTCGGAGAGGGTGAGGAAATCGTTGTAGATGAGGGTGGTCTTGTCTTTGCTTAAGCGCATTTTGGTGACGCGGTAGTCGAGCTTCTCTCCGGCTTTCTCGCTCTTCGTTAGCTGGTATTCGGGCTGCTGCTCGTAGTGGACGTGGATTTCGGCTAGGCGCTGGCCGGCTTTTGCTAGCTCGCGGAAAACGTCAACATCTTTAACCGCAGAGGACGCGGAGTTCGCAGAAACATTCTTAGCGTTGTCATCCTGAGGTCCGCGGGTTTTGCGGGCCGAAGGATCTATGGATTCGCCGGCAGCATTGCCGGTGCCGGCGGAATGCATAGGTCCTTCGCTTCGCTCAGGATGACATTCTTTAAGGGATGTGCCGGTGGTGGCGAAGGGGATGCGGGGGAGTTCGCGGCGGAGGTTGGCGGCGTAGCGCTCGCGGTACTCGGGGTGGTGCAGGACGGCGTAGATGTAGTGGAAAATGTCCCACTTGGTGATGGAGGGGTCGTGGTAGTGGGAGCGGAATTGTTCGAGGGCCCAGTCGGTGATGTTCTCGCGGCGGTGGGTGCCGTCTTCGGCGTAGGTGTAGAAGGGGAAGCACTGGGCCGCATCTATCGATGTAAGCGCTAGGTTAGGAATGAGTCGTGTGCAGAGAACCCAGTAGCTTGCCCTCGCCCCCGCGCTAGGCGAGCAAATTATCCTGTTTTCCGATTCGGAACTCGCATCTGGGAGGTATTTCGGAAAACTATAGACTTCTTCATTGAACACTCTATCCAGAAATAAGTTTGGCTGAGTGAAGGGTCTATACAGGGATCGCCTCAATTTGGATTCGTCGAACTCAACGAGTCGTCCTCGCTTTAGATCTGCTTTGAGGTCCCTGCTCCAGCCTATACAAGCATCATCGTATTTTACGAACTCATCGATCGGAGTGCGCTTGTCGCTCGCGATCCATCGCCGGACCTCGCCATTGTAAAATTCGATGGACTGCAACACGTTTTTTCGCAGTTCATCGCGGTGAAAATTATAGGCCCAGGTATCACGGTTTGTGCTCACACCCAAGCCGTAGGACAAAAAGATGCCTTCGCCGTGCTTTGCATCCAACGGTGTTAACTGGTCAAAATCTTCGCGAAGGTCACTGGTGAGCCAGTTATGCTTCTTGTCGGGCTGGAGTCGCTGCCATTTCAGCTTCCCCCGCGCGTCGTGCTCCTCTAGGTAACGATATTTTTGCTCCTTGCGCCAACTCTCCCCGACAGAGGCATAGTAAATTTCGGCGGGGCTTGCCGGCTTCTTCCTAACGAAGATGTTTATGCTGACGCCTACCTGTATTCCAAATACATTGTGTGTAGTACCGGACAACTTTGGGTTCTTCCTAACGTCCCCACCGAGGTTTAGTAGATATATCGAGCTGAAGTCTTCGGATAACTTTCCCCTCACTCCGTCAAAGGCAAATTTATCAATGAAGCTGTTGTTCGACACGAAGGCGATAACACCCTCTTCGCCCAAACGGTCTTGAGCCCATCGGAAGGCCTTGATGTAGACATCGTTTAGCTTGCTGAGGCTGGTTGCTTTGGACTCCTTGGAGTATGTTTCCGAAACCCGCTTATCCATCGCCGGATACTTGCGATTTTTGTTGTTGTCATTCTCGTTTACCTGCCCAACATTGTACGGAGGGTTGCCGATGATCACGAAGATTGGCGAGTCCTTCTGCCGCTTCACTCGGTCCGCGTTCTCGGCGTTCATAAAGCCGAGCGACGCCTGTTCGGCTTCCGCCAACTCAAACGTATCCACCAAACAAATCCCCGGAAACGCGCTGTACTCGCCCGTGCGTTCGAAGTAGGCGTGCTCGATGTTCATGCTGGCGATGTAATACGGGAGCAGCATGACTTCGTTGCAGTGGAGTTCGTTTTCGTATTTGTAGGGCAAGTCGGTGGCTTTGATCTTGTCCATGATGTTGACGATGAAGTTGCCGGTGCCGACGAAGGGGTCGAGGATGTGGACGCCTTTGTCGCCGAGGGAGCGTCCGAATTCTTTTTGCAGGATTTCTTCGACGCTGCGCACCATGAAGTTGACGATGGGCTGCGGAGTGTAGACGATGCCGTGGGTGTCGGCTTCTTTGGGGGAATATCCCTGGAAGAAGCGCTCGTAGACTTTGTTTAGAAACGCCTGCTTTCCGGAGAAGCCGGTGGTGTTTTCGGCGCTTACTTCGATGGCTTTGTAGAAGCGGTCGAGGGGACGCAGGAATTCATTTCGATTGAAGGCCCGCTTGGTCAGTTCGACGATGACCTTTTCGATTTCGGCGGCTACTACGTTGCGGCGGGTGAAATCGGGGTTATCGAAGATTCTCTCGAAAATGCGTTCGGTTAGCAGGTGCTGGATTAACATGCGCTCGACGGCGTCTTCGGAAAGATTGGGATTGATGGCTTGACGGCAGAGGGCGTAGAAGTCGTCGAAACTGCGGACGAAGGCGGGATTGCGGCGGCGCTCTTCGTCGATGATCTTCTTAACGGCAGCGGCTAGTTCGGGGATGCGCTCGGAGAACTCACTGACGGCCTGTTCCCACTCCTCGATGTAGGGAGCTTTGTAGTCGAAGAAGTGGTTGACGATCTGGACCAGGTTGTCAGGGTTGGAGATGTCGAGGTCGGCGACGCGGGCTTCGGATTGGTAGAGGACGGCGCGGTTGGGGGCCTGGAAGATAATGTTGTCGCGGGGGTAGCCCTTGTCTAGCTTGGCTTTGATTTCGCGGTCGAGGTCGTCTTTTTCGTCCTTGGCTTCCCAGTAGCCATGGGCGAGGTGGAAGGCGTCGAGGAGAGCGCCGTCGACGCGAATGGATGAGTGCTTGCGTTTGATTTCGAATTCGGGAGCGAGGGTGAGCTTGAGCTTTCGTCCGCAGGACGCGAGTAAGTCCTGGAATGCGCTGCGGACGGCCATCTCGTGATCGATGTGGAGCTGGCCGAGCTGGTGGAGGGCGGCGTAGTAGTTCTTGACGGCGGCGTGCGTCGGCTTGAGGTTGAGCTGGGACATCGCTTTGCGTTTCCGGGGAAGGAACGAGAAAGTTTAGCATCGTTGCGGAAGGGTTCGGAGTGGCGGAGTAGGGGCGGCGGCCCACTTCTCGGAAAAACGCGAGCAGCGGGGCACCTCCCCGACTTGGTTCGTTGGAAAAAGTCAAAAGCAAAGGCAACTTCAACGGCAGCGGACAGGAGTGTCCGCTCTACACGCACAAATTTCTGCGGACACCCCCACTTCTCGAAAAGCGCGAGAAGTGGGGCATCCCCGGGCTGGTTGGTTAGAAAAAGTCAAGAAGCAACGTCAAAGGCAGCGGGCGAGGGCGCCCGCTCTACACTCGGGATTCTGGGGGGTGGCCGATTTTACTGAGAGCTGAGAGCTGACAGCTGAGAGCCGACAGACGGGTGGCCATTGCCCCTAAGAGCAGTCAGGCGTATACATTCTTTGCTGTACATTTTTTTTGCAGGAGAGACATACAAATATGAAATCTGTGGTTGTGGCTTTGCTAGCGCTTGCTCTTGCTCTGCCGTCGTTTGGCAAAACCTCCAAGAATACCTATCCCGCCTCTTGCAACGAGATGTGGGGCGCGGTCAAAGACGTCCTTGGCAATGCGGAGAACTACAACGTCGAGGATAGTAACGACACCCTAATGACTGCTACCTACAAGGTGAAGCACGCCGCTCATGTCACCGTTAGCGGAGCGGTCCTGCAGCGCGCCAACCACGTGGCCCTGGTATCGAAGGGCGCAGAGTGTGAGATGCAAGTCAAGTCGAACTATAGCGGATTTGAGCACGACGACAGTGGTGACTTCCGGAAGCGCGTGGAGGAATCGTTTGCCAAGCTGAAGGGAGCGAAGCCTGCCGAGCCCGCGAAACCGGCGGACGCGCCCAAGTAGTTTTTGGAGGGGTGGGCGGCCCTCAGATCGGAGTGCTCCCCTTAAACAGCCAGATCAAATCGATGATCAGAATAATCACCACCATCAGCTCCAGCACAAAGGCGCGGCTCTGGTGGAATTGCTCGACCATGAAGCGGTAGAGCTCTTCGGCGGTGTGAACTTTCTCGTTGACCAGGTTCTTGTAATCGGTTACGCCGATCTTGTTCGCGGCAACTTTATAGAGGCGCGCCGAGAACATGTCGCTCAGGAACTTGATGGCATTGTCGGCGCGTTCGGTCAGTTCTCCGACATCGAGCAGCACGGTATGCAGACGGCTGGCGCGTTTCGCGGTTCGCCAACGCGCGAGGATGCCCATCGAGCCGTTTTCCATGAAGTCGTAGACGCTCGCCAGTTCGCGGGTCAGGAGTTCGTCGTAGTGGCGGAATTCGAGGAGCTGCGAGTTGGCGTATTCGAGCAGTTGAATGACGGTTTCCGCGCCTGCCGTAGAGTCATAGAGGAACGCGCCGTTCCAGCTGATCACGGCCAGGTCGTTCGGATAGTAGGAGATTTTCGACTGCATGATTTCCTGCTGCTCGCCGTCGGAGAGCGGGACGTTTTCGCCGCGGACGATCTGGGCGATGCGTCCACCCTGGGCCGCGAGCAGTTCGGCGGCGGACGGATTGCCGGCGATGTCGCGCACGTGGAAGACGAAATAATCTTCATGCAGCCAGCTCTCGTAAAGCTTGACCAGCGCGGGGCGGGCGCGCTCGATCTTCTGTTTGACGATTTTCTGCGCGAAGCTGGTGAAATCGGTATCCCAAACCCAGCGGCTGGCCAGGCGGACGAGCGTATCCCAGTCGCCGGAAAAGGGCAGCTCGAAGACCACGCTCAGCACGCCGTAATCGTAGTACTTGATCTTCACGTCAAGCCGTTCGCCGCTTTCGAGCACCAGCGGTTCGACCGGCTCGACGACCGGGCGGACGCTGGAAGCGGACGTATCCCGGCGCAGGGTGCTTGAAGCTGGTCTCCTGGCGGCGGGCTCCGAAGATGTCGCGCAGGGCGTCGAGGTTGATCTCCTCGCAAACGTCGAACTGGATCAGCACCAGGACCGACCCTTGCAGCGCTTTGTTCTGGGCGATGGCTGCGGACTGGGCTGGCGCTGGGGTTGGGGCTACGACGGTTGGATTTGCGGTTTCCATAGGCAGGCCTGCTGGCTTCGTCTATGTCTATTGTCCCAGAAAAGCAGGCGGGATGGGCAGGGCGAATAGACCTATATATTGCAATCACTTGGCTGGGCGTTGGTCTTTGGAAAACAGTTGGTGGATTTTTGGAAAAAATGTAAACTGTGTACAGTGAGTACACAATATGGAAACAGTCAAAATTGGCATTCGTGAATTCCGCGAGAACCTCGCCGGCTATCTCGAATCGGATCAACCCTTGGCGATCACGCGGCACGGCGAGACGCTCGGCTTCTTCATCCCGGCACAAAAGCGCAGCCGAGCGGCGGAACTGGAGGCGATGCGCGCCGCCGCGAAGGATTTGGATGAGATGATCGCGTCCTGGGGCGCATCGGAAGATGAACTGATGGACGAGTACAAGCAGATTCAACGTTCTGCCCGCGAGAAGAAGCGAAGTGCCAGGTAGAGCTCTGGTCGTTGACGCTAACATTCTCGTGCGGGCCGTTCTGGGGCGGCGCGTGCGTGAAGTGTTCGAGACGTACGCCAGAGGGGTGTCGTTCTTTGTCCCCGATTCCGCTTACGCGGAAGCCGAAGAGCACCTCGCGGTCCTGGTCGTAAAGCGCGGCGGCGATCCCGAAAAGGCGCTCGCACTCCTGCGCTCCTTGGGCCGTCTGGTGGAAAGAATCGGTAGCGAGGTGTATGGCGAGTTCGAAGTTGAAGCGCGAGAACGGCTGTCCCGGCGCGACCCCGAAGACTGGCCCCTGTTAGCTACTGCACTTGCTCTTCGATGCCCAATCTGGACAGAAGACACTGACTTCTTCGGCTGCGGCGTAGCCACGTGGACATCCGACCGCGTCCGGATGTACCTGCGGGAATGACAGCCGGTGAAGCGTTACGGTCGCATATGAGCAAGCCTTCAAAAGCCGTCCTACGATTGCCTCTTGAGAAGCGTGCCGAAATTGCTTTTACGATTGCTGTGGCGAAAGCGATTGACGAACACGCTCGCCTGGGACTGCCGGTCTATGTCTGGCGTGACGGCAGGGTCATAGAGTTATCACCGGACGAGGCGCGTAAATATTGCCGAATCGAATCGGAAGTAGGCACTGTGCGCCTCAAGTGCGCATGGAGTTTGCGGCAGTAGTTATCAGACAAGAAAGGATCCAACCGTGCGGCGTGGAGGTTTCGTACTAACCATGGCGCTGTTAACTATCGTTCTGAGTTTATTCGGCTGCACAAAAAAACCGGACCTGGATGAATCGGTGCTAATCCAGCTTAGAAAAGCGGGTTCCGACCTTTCGAAACCGCACAACATCGAGTTTTTTCTCTACTTTCCAACACAGGCCGTTGCCGAACAAGCTGCTTCCAGGATCCGCGATGAAGGGTTTCATGTGGAAGTCAAGAGGGCCGCGAAGGGTGACGATTGGCTGTGCTATGCCACCAAAACAATGGTTCCCGACTTACGGGCCCTTCAGAAGATCCGCCAGGGCTTCACTTCTTTGGCCAATTCACTTAGCGGTGAATATGACGGATGGGGAACCCCTGTCGTGAAATAAGCAGGCAGCGGGGCGGCGCGGAATAATAGCTTCCCAACAAAGTGGCTCGCTCGTTTCCTGACGATTTGCTATCTCTTTCTGGCCAGCGCCAACAGCAACGCCGCACCCGCCGCGATTCCGGCCACCGCCAGCCCGGTGCGCTTCATGTTTTTTTCGATGGCCGCCTGATGAGGCCGCACCCAGGCGTCCTCGGGATAGTGTTGCGGCGCGGGGTCGAACATCGGGAAGCCTTCGGGCGTTTCGGTGGCTTCGCGCAGGGCCATCTGGAGAACTTCGGCTAGGTGTAAGGCGTGGCGGTCGGTTTCCTGGGCGATCTGCTCGCGGCAACTGAAGCCGTCGGCGACGATGAGCCAGTCGGTCGGAGCCTGGCGGACGGCGGGCAGGAGTTCGAGTTCGCCGATGGCTTTCGAGATCTCGTACTTTTCCTTTTCGAAGCCGAACGCTCCAGCCATGCCGCAGCATCCGGGAGCGGGCGCGGTGAAGTGGATGCCCATGCGGTTGAGGACCGATTCTTCGGCCGTCATCTTCATGATGGCCTTGTGATGGCAATGGCCGTGGATCAGCGCCCGGCGCGACAGTTTGGGAAGCGGGAAGGCGTCGTTATTTGCGCGCTGCTCGAGAAATTCGCTGAGCAGGAAGACTTGCTTTGAGAGGGCTTGTGCGCGTTCGTCTTTGGGGAAAAGGTTCGTGAGTTCGTCGCGGAAGACGGCGGCGCAACTGGGTTCGAGGACGACGATGGGCGTGGCGGCTTCGATTTCGGGGAGAAGCTCGTCCATGATCTGCAGGAGCAGGCTCTTGGCGCGGTCGAGCATGCCTATGTCGTAGAGCGGGCGGCCGCAGCAAAGGTGGGCGCGCGGGACGGTCACGGCGAAGCCGGCGGCTTCGAGGACTTCGACGGCGGCTTTGGCGGTCGCGGGGAGGAAGTGATTGTTGAAAGTGTCAGCCCAGAGGAGGACGGGGCTACTTTCGCGGAGCTGCGCTCCGCTGGACGGGCGAGGACGCCCGTCGCTCCACCGACGCTCCCACCATTGCTTGAACGTTTCCGGGGCTAAGGGCGGAATGCGGCGCTGGTTGGGGATTCCGGCGGCTAGCTTGGCGAGGTCGCGCAGGCCGGGGAGTTGCGTTGTTAGATTCACCAAGCCCGGCGCGTGCGAGGCGGCTCTCAGCCACAAGTCAAACTGCGAAAGGGCCAGCGCATGGAGTGGACGGCGATTGGTTTCGTAGTAGTGCGACAGGAATTCCGCTTTGTAGGTTGCGACATCGACGCCGACGGGGCAATCGCTTTTGCAGCCTTTGCAGGCGAGGCAGAGGTCGAGCGATTCTTTCACGGGCTCGCTCTGCCAGCCGTCCTGGATGATGTCGCCTTTCGTCATTTCCCAGAGCAGGTGGGCGCGGCCGCGGGTGGAGTGCTCTTCTTCGCGCGTAACGCGGAAGCTGGGACACATGACTCCGCCGGCGTCGCGACGGCACTTGCCGACTCCGACGCAGCGGAGGGTTGCGGCTGCCAGGCTGCCGTGGTCGTCGGGAAATTTGAAATGCGTCTCGGGCTGCCACGGATCATAGCCGGCGCCGAGGCGGAGATTTTCGTCGAGCCGATACGGATTGATCAGTTTGCCCGGGTTCATCTTCCAATCGGGATCCCAGAGCGATTTGAACTCGCGAAAGGCCTGCATGAGTTCGGGGCCAAACATTTTGGGAAGAAGTTCGCCGCGAGCCTGCCCGTCTCCGTGTTCGCCGGAGAGCGAGCCGCCGTAGCGGACGACGAGGTCGGCGGCCTCTTCCATGAACTGGCGGAACTTGCGCACGCCTTCGGTCGATTCGAGATCGTAGTCCATGCGCGTGTGCACGCAGGCGTGGCCGAAGTGTCCGTAGAACGAGCCGCCGTAGTGGAAGTCCTGCATCAGCCGGCGCAGGTCGCGGAGGTAGGCGCCGAGTTTCTCGGGCGCGACGGCGGAATCTTCGAAGCCTTCCCAGTGCAGCGGTTCGCCGGGGACGTGCGAAGTCACGCCCAGACTGGACTCGCGGACATCCCAGATGCGCTTAGCCTGGCGTGGGTCGGTGAACAGGCGCATATTCGGCGGAGCCGCGGAGCGCTCAAGCGCCTGCATCAGATTACGCGCCTGCGATTCGGCTTCAGCGGCAGTGTTGGCGCCGAACTCAACCATCAGCCAGCCACAACCTTCGGGTAGCATGGCAAGGCCATCTAGGTTCACGCCCTTGCGGCGGCTCGCGGCGACCATGATTTCGTCAAAGCCTTCTAGGCCGATGGGGCGGTGCTCCATGATCTCGGGGACGTGGTCGGCGCAGATGTAGACGTCGGGCCATCCGATGACGAGCAGCACGCGCGCGGGCGGACTTTCGACCAGGCGGCAAGTGGCTTCGAGAACCGTGACGCACGTTCCTTCGGAGCCGACGAGCGCGCGCGCCACGTGGAAGCCGCTTTCGGGGAGCAGGTGGTTGAGGTTGTATCCGGAAACGCGCCGCGGAATGTTGGGAAACTGGCGGCGGACCTGCTCGCCGCAACGGTCGGCGAGGGATTTGAGGCCGGTGTAGATTTCGGCGCGGCGACCGCCTTCGCGAATGAAGCGTTCGAAATCTTCGGCGCTGGTCGCGCCGACGTGCATGCGCTGGCCGCCGTAGGTTAGGACTTCAAGCGACTCGATGTTGTCGTCCGTCTTTCCGGCCATGATCGAGTGCACGCCGCAGGAGTTGTTGCCGATCATGCCTCCGAGCGTGCAGCGTTCGTGGGTCGCGGGATCGGGCGCGAAAGTGAGGTGGTGCTTCTCGGCTTCGGCGCGAAGGCGATCGAGGACGACTCCGGGCTCGACGCGCGCGATGCGGCGCGCCGGATCGATTTCCAGAATGCTCGCCATGTACTTCGAAAAGTCGAGGATGACGGCGGCATTACAACATTGGCCGGCGAGTGATGTGCCTCCGCCGCGCGCGAGCAGCGGAGCGCGGTGGTCGCGACAGAGGGCAACGGTAGAGAGCACGTCTTCTTTGTCGCGGGGAATTACGACGCCGATCGGGACCTGGCGATAGTTGGAGCCGTCGGTGGCATAGAGCGCTCGGCTGCCGGAGTCGAAGCGAACCTCTCCGCGAAGGTGGCGGCGGAGAGCGGCTTCAAGCGCGGAGGCATCGAGCTGCGCGGAATGGGCCGGAGGTGGAGCGATGTCCTGTGGCATAGGCTACAGACATCTTCGAGGATGCGGGCGCGGGGCGCAAGGGGGGATTGCGGAGGTTGGAGGTCAGAGGCCAGAGGTTAGAGGTCGGATTGCAAGAGTATAGGTTGCGAGGCGTTGGAGGGGCGCCTTTATTGCGAGCTTTTTCGCGGGCGGGGGCGCCCGCGCCACACGAGATGGGATTACCGCCAGGATCTAGTCAGATAGTCCGCCAGCGATAGCGACAGCAGAATCGCTAGAAAGAAGAAGCCGGAGACGACTATAGCCCCGGTCAGCTTTTCACTCGCGCCTTTGACGTGCATGAAGAAAAGCACTACGACCGTGGCTTTGATGGTGGCGATGAGCAACGCAACCACCGGGTTGAAGGGACCGAGGTTCACGAAGGCGGCGCCGACCGTTGTTGCCGTCCCGATCAGCAGACCGATGCCAATGGCTATGTAAAATCCTTGCGAGTGACTAGTGTGTTCTTCGTGTTCTGCCATAAAAAAGTTCTCAGTTCTCAGCTGTCAGTTCTCAGTCTATTCCGCTGCGCGCTTCCGTCAGGAATGCCGGCTGATCAAGTACAACAACGGGAACAGATAAATCCAGATGATATCGACCAGGTGCCAATACAAGCCGGCGTTTTCTATGGGCGTGAAGTAACCGGGCGAGTAATGCCCCTTCCATGCCAGAACAGCCAGCACGCTAAAAAGTCCGCAGCCAATGATCATGTGCAGAGCGTGCATGCCGGTCATGACGAAATAGAGCGAGAAAAAAAGTTCGGCTTCTCTTGGGTTGACCGGGATTTGCTTGCCGTTGTCGTCAAACGTGTCCGTGAACTTGAAGGTTGGGCCGGGCACGTGGTGCCGCTCAAATTTTTCGCGATACTCGAAACCCTTGACCACCAGAAAGGTCATGCCGAGCAGCACGGTAACCGCGAGGTAGCCGACCAGCACTTTGCGCTTGCCTAACTCCGCCGCTTTTACCGCCAGCACAACCGTAACCGAGCTGATGATCAGGACGGCGGTATTAAACGCTCCCATCGCGATGCTGAGCTGCTGGCTGGCCGCTGCGAAAGCGTTGAAGTGGGCGAGGCGATAGACGAGGTAGGCGCAGAACATGCCGCCGAAGAACATGATTTCGGTCACCAGGAACAGCCACATGCCAAGCGAGGCGGCGTTCTTCTGTTGCTGAGCGTCGGCGAAGTGGTGGAGCAGCGCCGGATTGTGAGCTTCGTGTTCCATGGTCGTAACTGGGGTCGCAACCTGGGTCGTCGCAGGGCTATCTGGCAACGGGAGCCTCCAGTTCCTTGTCTGGGATCTCGTCGTAGTTATAGGCTTCCCAGGTCACGACGGGGGTCTCGTCAAAATTAAAGGTGGGCGGCGGCGACGTGGTCTTCCACTCCAGGCCAGCGGCATGCCAGGGATTGTCTTCGGCGATCGGGCCGTAGCGCAGCGACCAGAGGAAGTAAATCATGGGCAGCAGATAGCCGACGGCTAGAATGCTGGCGCCGGCGGTCGAAAGCACGTTCAGCACCTGGAACTCCGGCGGATACTGCCAGTAGCGGCGGGGCATGCCGACGTAGCCGAGAATGAACTGGGGAAAGAACGTCAGGTTGAAGCCGGCGAACACGAGCAGCGCCGAAAGTTTCGCCCAGCCTTCCGGATACATGCGGCCGCTGATCTTCGGCCACCAGAAATGCATGCCTCCGAGATACCCCATCAAGACACCACCTACCATGACGTAGTGGAAGTGGGCGACGACGAAGTAAGTGTCGGTGACGTGAACGTCGATGCCGAGGGTCGCGAGGAAAAGCCCGGTCAGGCCGCCAATGGTGAAGAGCCCGATGAAACCGAAGGCGTAGAGCATCGGCGTGGCGTACGTAATCGAACCCTTGTAGAGGGTAGCGGTCCAGTTGAACACTTTGACCGCCGAGGGCACTCCGATGAAGAAAGTCAGGAACGAAAAGATCATCGCGGCATAGAGCGAGATGCCGGCGACAAACATGTGATGCGCCCAGACCAGGAATCCGAGGACGGCAATGGCAATGCTCGACAGGGCCACGAACTTGTAACCGAAGATGCGCTTGCGCGAGAAGCAGCCGATGAGTTCGCTGATGACTCCCATCGAAGGCAGAATCATGATGTAGACGGCGGGATGCGAGTAGAACCAGAACAGGTGCTGGAACAGGAGCGGGTCTCCGCCGAGCCTGGGATCGAAGATGCCGAGGTGGAAGAGGCGCTCGACGGCCACGAGCACGATGGTGATGGCGATGACCGGCGTACCCAGGATCATGATGAGGCTGGTGGCGTAGTTGGCCCAGATGAACAGCGGCAGCCGGCTCCAGGTAAGGCCGGGAGCGCGCATGCGGTGGATGGTGACGATGAAGTTCAGTCCCGTGAAAATCGAGGAGAAGCCGGCAATAAAGGCGGCGAGTCCGGCCTCGACTATCTTGGTGTTGGTGTACTCGGTGCTGAAGGGGCTGTAGAAGGTCCAGCCCGTGTCGACGCCGCCGGTCAACATGACGTGCGAAATCAGGATGCCGCCGATGATGTAGAGATACCAGCTCAGCAGGTTGATGCGCGGGAAGGCCAGATCCTTCGCGCCGATCATGAGCGGCACCAGGAAATTCCCCAGCACCGCCGGCACCACGGGGATCAGGAAGAAGAACACCATGATCATGCCGTGCATGGTGAACACCTTGTTATAGGTGTCGGCCTGCATCAGGTCGCCTTGCGGCGTCAGCAACTCGAGGCGGATGAGCATGGCAAAGAAGCCGCCGAGAAAGAAGAACGTCGTCACCGAAATCAGATAAAGGACAGCGATCCGCTTGTGGTCGGTGGTCAACAGCCAGGACTTAAGCGTGTGCCCGTTGTTGAGATAGTTCAGCTTTGGAGCCTGAGCCGGAGCCCGATTCGCCGGAATTACTGTGCTCGCCATGACTATTGCACCTGCGTCTTCTGGAGTTGTGCCGGGGAAGCGGCGGGCTGGTTCTGCAGCCCCGCGCTTCCCGGGGGTGGCTGGGCTAACGATTTGACGTAGGCCACCAGCGCGTTCAACTGCTCGTCGCTGACGATGCCCTGGAAGGTGGGCATCACGGGTTTGAAACCGTTCACGATTTTTGCGGTGGGATTGAGAATGGACTCACGAACGTAGTTCTCATCGGCAACCACCGTGCGTCCGTCTTCGAGCAGAACCGGCTTGTTGTAGACACCCACCAGGTCGGGGCCGCGGCCCTGCACATCGGAACGATGGCAGGTGGCGCATCCGAGCGTGGTGAATAACTGCTTGCCGGTATCCTGCAAGGGCGCGGATGGCTCCGCCCGCCATCCACTGCGCGTAATCCTGCGGCGCCATGACGACGATGTCGCCGCCCATGCCCGAGTGCTGGGTTCCGCAGTATTCGGCGCAGAACAAATGATAGTGGCCGGGCACGGTGGCCTTGAACCAGAGCGTGGTGTAGCGGCCGGGCAGCACGTCCTGCTTGAGGCGGAATGCGGGGACGAAGAAGCTGTGAATCACGTCCTGCGAGGTCATGATGAGCTTGATGTTCTGGCCGACGGGGACGTGCAGCTCGTTGATCTCGCGCTGCCCCTCCATGTGCTCGAACTTCCACATCCACTGCTTGGCGACGACGTAGATTTCGGTGGAGTCGGCGGGAGGAGTGCGTTCCCTGAAGTAGATGACGGCGCCCCAGATGAAGAAGGTCAACATCACGAAGAAGGGAATGATCGACCAGGTGATTTCGAGGATCGTGGAACCTTCGATCTGTTGGGCTTCGCGGCCGGGCACGCGACGATACTTGATCGCCAGCACCGTGACCGCGATAAAGATGAGCGTGGTCATGACACCGGCGACCAGGAGCAGATAGATGTAGAGCGCATCCACCTGGCCTGCCATGGTCGAGGCTTGATCGGGCCACAAAGGTAGAAATTTCGACATAATTACTTAACTCGCCCCGGTTCGCCGTGGGCCGCCTTGCGGTCGATGCGGAACATGACGAACATAAATGTTCCCAGGATGAGCATGGTACCGAGCGCCGTCAGCTTCAGGATGTTGCTGACGACGGCGCCGTATTTTCCGGTCCTGGGATCGTAGTGGTAGCAGTATAGAAGCACCTGGTCGCCGATGTTGCCGATCTTGTTTTGCGAGGCCTGCACCAGTCCGAGGCGCAGATCCTTGGGAGAGAACTCGACGCCATAAAAATATCCCGAAATGTGGTGGTCGGGCGTCAGCATAACAATAGCGGCGGCGTGGGCGTACTGCTCGGTTTTCGGATCGAACTGATATTGGAAGCCGACCGCTTTGGTGAGCGCATTGATCTGGTCAGCCTTGCCGGTAAGGAAGTGCCAGCCTTTATCGGCATTGGGGCGTCCGTAGCGCTTCATCATGTCCCGCTTTTTTGCGGCGGCCATTTCCGTGGTTTCACGCGGGTCGAAGCTCACGGTGAGGACGTCAAAATCCTTGCCGAGATTGAAGGTCAGCGCCTTCATCGAACCGACCAGGCCTTGCAGCAGTTCGCTGCAGAGCATGGGGCACTGGTAGTAACCGAGGTTCAGGATGACGGGGCGTCCGTGGCCGAAGTAGTCGGCGAGTTTGACCGGGTTGCCGAGTTCGTCGCGGAATTCGAGATCGACGGGAACTTCGGCGTTGAGATGTTGCTCGATGCCGACGAATTCAAGCCCCGGAGGACGCTGGTTCACGGGCGGACCCATGATGCCGCCGCCCATGATCGGACCGCGCGGGACCTCCGCAAACAGCGGGACGGTTGAGAACAGCAGCAGAAAAGCTGCAGCGACGATCGAGTTGGCGAAACTGCCTTTACTACGCACTGCTTTTTCCTTTTCCGGCTGTCCGGCCGGAACGGTTGCTTCGTATCAGGGTATCGCTTTAGCGATATCGTAATATCGTCGAAATCAGACACCCTTTAGGGGCTGGGCGTCTGTAAGATACTGCTTCGCTGCCGCCGATTTCTGAGCCGGCGCTTTGCTGGCCGCCGTTGTGTTTGCATCCGCGCTGCCTTGCGGATGCACCGGCAATCCGCGCTGCACGGTCAACTCCATGGCGCGCTCGATCGGAATGTGCGCCACGCCAGCTTTCTCGTCGACCCAGCCGTAACTGTTGAGTTGGTTCTCCTGATTGATCAGGAAGTCGCGAAACTGACCACGCTCATCGGTTTCGAGCATGGGGGCGCCATTATCCTTGAACGCTTTATCCATGTCCGCCTGCGTGACCACACGTGAACCCGCATCCTTCGAAGTAACCAGCGGACTGGCGGTGGCCATCTGCGAGCGCTCGTATTTATCGAGGAACGAGTACATGCCGACGATGATGAAATAAATTATTACGCCGACGATTGCGAGGCCGATCATGAAAGCAAAGACGCCGCGCGTGCTCAAGTCTTCGCGTTCGAAACCGGTTTCCTTTCCGGAATGGCCGTGATTCGTTTCGTCACTCATATTTCGGTACCCATGTTTCGTCAGTCAGGCGACGGCTCCAGAAGTCTCAGCGTCTGCGGGGCGTTGACGGCCAGCAGCGGGCGCGATCTCAGGTTGTGGAAGAAGTAGGCGATCCAAAGGCCGCCCATTCCGGCGACGATTGTGAAATGCACCCAAGTGACGTGAAACGTAGGATGCGACGCCGGCTCAATGTGCCAAAAAATATCGACGATGCGCATGAAGATCAGCCACGACGCGAGCCAGACCAGCGTGCGCGTCTTGCGCTTCAACTGGCGCGAGAGCAAGAGCGCGAAAGGCACGGCGAAGTGGAACACCACCAGGAACAAGCCAACCGTTTCCCATCCGCCATTCATGCGGCGCACATACCACGGAATTTCTTCGGGCAGGTTGCCGGCCCAGATGATAAGCCACTGCGAGAAATTGAAGTAAGCCCAGACCATGACGAAGGCGAGCATGAACTTGCCGTGGTCGTGAACTTCGGTATCGGTGAGGTACTCGGACATCGGCTTGCGTTTAGCGAGGATGCTCTCGATGACCACGCAGAAGCAGAAAGCCGAGAGCGCTTCGCCCGCAATGAAGAGCAGGCCGTAGATGGTCGAAATCCAGCGCGCTTGCAGCGACATCACCCAATCGATCACCGCGAAGGAAATCGTGAGCGAGTAGATGACGAGTCCAATCGAACTCATGGCGCGGAAACGCAGCGTGCTCTGGCCCGCAATCGAGTCCTGCTCGGTGGACCAGCGATTCAGAAAGTAGGCCATCCCGATCCAGATGACGAAGTAAACGATGTAGCGCAGCAGGATGCCATTGAAGTTGAGATAGCTCTGGTGAATCTCAATGATCTTAGGGTCGGTCAGCCCTGGCCGGGCCCAGAAGTATAGCTTCGGCAGATTCAACAAAATCGGAATGAAGAGGACGAACATGAGGGGCAGCGTCATCATGCCCGATTCGAGGATGCGGCGAATCACCGTACCCCAGGCGCCGCCGACCAGGTGATAGAGCATCAGGATGGCCATGCATCCGAGCGAAAGGCCGAGCCAGAACATGAAGCCGATGAGGTAGGCGGAATAAAAACTGCCGGGAGCAAGGAAAACGCCGGCGACGGAAGCAATGGCCGCCGATCACACCAATGACGAGCGACCGCTGCTGCATGGTCTGGGCTACGGGCGGGGCCATCAGGTCCGACTTAGTCATCTTCACTGTGGCCGTGGTCATTTGGGCTCCCCTTCGGTTGCGGCGCTGGGCGGCGCGACTTGCGGCAATGTGGCTCCGCTGCCGATATCGCGGAACTGCGGCGGAGGTGACGGAACTTCTTGTCCCGCGGGAACGTCGGTCGAAGTCGCATTCTGGCTCAGTTGCAGGGCGCGGATGTATGCGGCGATGCACCAGCGATCGCGCGGCGCAACCTGCGTGCCATATTCGGGCATCACGCCGAAGCCGTTGGTCATAACGTCGAAGAAGTAACCGATCGGCACTTTGCGCAGACGCTCGATGTGATACGACGGCGGACGGCGGAATCCGCGCGTGGGAATGAAACCATTGCCATCGCCGACGCGTCCGTGACAGGGCGTGCAGTTGATGTTGAAACGCTCGCGTCCGCGGGCAAGAACTTCGGCGGTCACCGGAAACGGCAGATAGTCGCCGGGAGCGTTGCCGATTTTTCCGGTGTAGAAATACGTGTCTTCGCGGAGATCGCCGCGCGCGACCGTGCCCTCGACCGGCAAGCGGGCAGAGCGGTCGTCAGCGAAGAAATCGCTCTTCGCCATGGGCCGATAATAGGGCTGCATGTGCATGTCGATGCGGCATCCGGCGGTCATGGCGATCAGCGCCAGCAGCGCGGGCAAAACTTTTCGGAGATTGCGAGGGGCACCCATGGCTAGCTTGGCACCTCCGCGATCATGCGTGGAGCGAGGCCCGCTGAGAAACGAGCGCGTGCGGGCGGCGTCATATTTCGGGTCGCTCGAAAACACGACCAGAAAAAATTTATTTTCCGAAGCCTTGGCGAACTCCGGCACGTTGAACACCGGGTGATAGGGCATGGGAAGGCCGTTCAGGACAATCATGCCGATGGCAGAGGAAAGTCCGGCGAAAAGAATCGTCAGTTCGAAAGTCACGATGATGAACGAAGGCCAGGAGTGAAACGGGCGTCCGGCGACGTTGACCGGATAAGTGATCACCGCCACCCAATACTGAAGCGCGTACGCCGAGATCCCGCCGATGAGTCCACCGATGAGGACGACGAGCGGCACGCGGTTCTTGTGAAAGCCGATGGCCTCGGCAAGGCCCTCGATGGGGAACGGGCTGTAGGCGTCGATCTTCTGGTAGCCCGCTTCGTGCGTCTTGTGCGCGGCGGCCACCAGTTCTTGCGCCGAGTCGAATTCGGCCATCAAGTCCGTAAATCGGAGAATCATAGATCGGAATCGAATTGGACCATTGCCGAAAAATCGCTCATTGCTTCACCTCCGCCGCCTCGTGCACCTGCGACTCCGGCAGCAAGGTGCGCAATTCGAAGATGGAGATCATCGGGCAGGATGCGCACGAACAGCCACATGGCAGTCAGGAACATGCCGATGGTGCCGGCGAACGTCATCCAATCCCACTTAGTCGGGTAGTACTTGCCCCACGAAGAAGTCAGGAAGTCGCGGCTCAAACTGACCACGACGATGATAAAGCGCTCCAGCCACATGCCGACGAGCACGACGAACGAGATGAGCCAGAGCCAGCCGGTCGAGACGCGGAATTTCTTCAGCCAGAGAACCTGCGGGATGACAATGTTGCAGGCGAGCAACGCCAGGTACGACAGCCGATACGGGCCGTGCAGCCGGTTCCAGAGCAGGAACGAATCGAACTGGCTGCCGCTGTACCAGCCCATGAACGCCTCCATGCCATAGCCGTAGGCGACGATGAGGCCGGTGGCCAGCATGACCTTGGCCGCGTTCTCGAGGTGGCGCATGGTGATGAAGTCCTGCAGTCCGTAGATCGCGCGGATCGGAATCGCCAGACAAAGCACCATGGCGAAACCGGAATAGATGGCGCCCGCGACAAAGTACGGCGGGAAGATCGTGGTGTGCCAGCCCGGGAACGATGCCGACGGCGAAATCGAAGCTGACGACCGTGTGCACCGAAAGCACCAGCGGCGTCGCGAGTCCGGCGAGAAGTAAGTAGGCCGTTTCGTAACGGTGCCAGTGGCGGGCGGAACCGCGCCATCCCATGGCGAGCAATCCGTAAATGCGCTGGACCCAGATATTCTCGGCGCGATCGCGCAAGGTGGCGAGATCGGGAATCAATCCCACAAACCAGAACACCAGCGAAATGGTGAAGTAAGTCGAAACCGCGAACACGTCCCACACCAGCGGGCTGCGGAAATTCGGCCAGTAATTCATGGTGTTCGGATACGGAAAAAGCCAGTACGCGAGCCAGGGGCGTCCGGTGTGAGCGAGCGGGAAGATACCGGCGCAGGCCACGGCAAACAGCGTCATGGCTTCGGCGAAGCGGTTGATGGAGTTACGCCAGGTCTGGCGGAGCAGGCACAGAATCGCAGAAATCAGCGTGCCCGCGTGGCCAATACCGATCCACCACACAAAGTTGACGATGGCGAATCCCCAACCGATGGGAATATTGATGCCCCAGATCCCCGTACCTTTAATGAACAGATACCCGAGGGCCATCATCAGCATGTTCATCATCGAGAACACGATCAGGAAGCCGAAGATCCATCCCAGCGAGACGGGACGGCTCAGCACGATGTTGCTGATCTTCTCGGTGATGGTGGAGAAGGTGTGACCCGGCGCGATTACCGGCACTCGCCTGTCTGCCACGGGTATTTGCGTGTTGGTAGCCATGCCTTACGTGCGCTCCACTATGCGTTTAACTCGGGGTCTAATTTAGTTTCCAGCTTTGCTTCTAGCTTAGTTTCTAACTCGGGGTTAGGATTGCGGACTTCCGCCAGATAAGTTGTGCGCGGCCGCGTATTCAATTCACCCAGCAGGGAATAGTTTCTCGGCTGCGCTTTCCACTTATTGACCTGGCTGTTCGGATCGTTGAGGTTGCCGAAGACGATGGCGTTGGCCGGACACGACTGCTGGCAAGCGGTCTGCAGATCGCCTTCTTTAATGGTGGAATCGGCGCGCTCGGCATCGATGCGGCGCTCGCTGATGCGCTGCACACAGTAAGTGCATTTTTCCATGACGCCGCGGCTGCGCACGGTCACGTCAGGATTGCGCATGAGCTTGAACTGCGGAGTTTCCCAGTCCTGGAAAAGCAGGAAATTGAAGCGCCGCACTTTGTATGGACAGTTATTCGAGCAATAACGAGTGCCGACGCAGCGGTTATAGACCATGTCGTTCAGGCCTTCACTGCTGTGAATGGTCGCCTGCACCGGACAGACCAGTTCGCAAGGCGCATCCTCGCACTGCATGCAGGGCACGGGCTGGAAGAATCCCTTCGGATTGTCGCGCGGGCCGTTGTAGTAAGCGTCCACGCGCAGCCAGTGCATGTGGCGGCCTCTAAGCGTCTGCTCTTTGCCGACGACGGCGATGTTATTTTCCGACTGGCAGGCGACGATGCAGTTATTGCATCCCACGCAAGCGTTCAGGTCGATCGCCATGCCCCAGGAGTAAGTCTCTTTCGAATAGTCGAAGGGCTTGTAGAGCGTAAGGCCCTGCGGCGGCTCGCCTTCTTTCGCGAAATTCGGCTCTTTCTTATACTCCTCGAGGCTGCGCTCCTGCACCAGCGGACGCTTGCTGCCGTCAGGCGTTTCCATCGACTGATAGCCCTGGGTGCTGGCGAGCTGATAGATATCGCCGGTACGGGTGAGTTTCGCACCGTCCGCAAACCATGGAGTCTGGCTGGTGCGGAGCGGGTAAACATCGAAGCCCGTGCCGCTACCGACGCGGCCGGCGCGCGTGCGGCCGTAACCGAGGAAGACGGTTATCGAGTTATCGGGATGACCGGCCTGAATCCAGACTGCGCCTTTCACTTTCTTTCCCTGAAATTCCAGCTCGGCGACGTCTTTGAAATTCAGCTTCAGCCGCTCGGCCATCGCGGGGCCGATCATGATGGGGTTGTCCCAAGTCAGCTTGGTAAGCGGTTTCGGAAGTTCCTGCAACCAGCCGTTGTTCGCAAATCGCCCGTCGTAGATTGAGGGATCGCGGCGGAAGTTGATCTCGTAGGCAGTACCTGGCGCGGATTGCGATGCCTGGCAAGCTGCTGGCTTTCAGCGCGACATTCTTCGGCGCGTAAGTGGTGCCCGCGACCCAGCCATCGTGCAGAGACTTGCGCCAGAAGGCGTCAAAATCGGCGCCGCTGTGCTGCTTTTGCCAATACTGCTGGACGAGATCATGTCCCGACAATCCCGATTGCCCAGCAAGAATCGTGATGATCTCGTGCGCGCTCTTGCCGCCATAGAGCGGCTCAATGAGCGGCTGAATAATGCTGACCGTTCCATCATAGGCGCGGGCGTCGCTCCACGATTCGAGATAATGCGCTTCGGGCACATGCCACTGGCAAAGCTCGGCGGTCTCGTTGCGATGCGAGCCGAGAAATACTTTCAAATTGACGGCATTCGATTTGAGCGCAGAAGCGAATTCGAGTTCGGCTGGAGCGTCGTATGCCGGATTGCCACCGAGGATCAACAGCAGATCAACCTTGCCCGAGCGTATGTCATCCGCAAGCGCCTTCAGCGACTCGCCGCGATTCACCGGGTTGGCATCCACAGATTCGGTGTAAAAAACAGTTTGGCCGACGTTGCCGAGCGCATGATTCATGGCGTGGGCAAGAGCATGAACTGCTGGCGATTGATGATCGCCAGGGATGATTGCGCTCAGACCCCGGTGCCGGAGGAGGTCTGTAGCGGCGGCATAAAGGAATGGATGGATGTCACCAGCCGTATTCCTCCGTTCGAAGGCTGCGAGTAAATCTGACAATTCACGTGCCAATACTTCGATCTGAGCAGCTTTGGTCGGCAGCCGGTGGTCCGCCTTCATCCCCGTCGAACTCGGCGTGCTCTCGACCACGTACAGCCGGTTCATGTTCGCATCAGGATTGCGGCGGGCGGCGAAATCGCGGGTGTAGCGCGTCGAGCCGGGGAATCCGGCGTAGAGGAAATCGGCGTCGAGCGAAACGATGACGTCGGCCTTCGACAAGTCGTAGCGCGTCTCGACTGGCTCGCCGAACGCCAGCTTCGCGCCTTCATAAACGTTGTCGCGGCTGATTGGCTCGTAGACGTGCCACTTCGCCTGCGGATTCGCTTCGAGATAACTGCGAATCTGCGCGGCCAGCGTGGGCGAGGAAACGGTCTGCGTCAGAATGCGAACGCCGCTGCCCGCTATGCTCTTCTGCACACTCATGGGGCCGCGAACCGCTTCCATGAAGGCATTCCACGAGCGGACATCGCCCATGTAGGTGACGTTTTGCGCCCGGTCGGGATCGTAGAGATCGAGCAGCGACGCCTGCGCGTAAACGTCGGTGCCGCCAAGGCTGGCGGGATGCTGCGGATTGCCTTCAACTTTCGTCGGACGGAAAAGGTGGCTCTCGACCAGAATCGGCGAAGCGTAGCCGCCGAGCGTGAACGCGGTCGCATAGAACATGGGGCGGCCGGGAACGACGTTCTCCGGCTGCCTGACATAGGGCACAATTTCGGTGATCGGCATGCGCGTGCAACCGGTTAAACCGGCGAGCGCCAGCGACGCGCCCATGGTTTTGAGAAAGCCGCGGCGCGAGAAGTCGTCGAGCCACTCGGAAGCGCCTTTCGGGAACTCGCGGTGGAGCATCTCCTGAAATTCTTCGCTGCCGGCCAGTTCTTCGAGGCTGCGCCAGTACTCGGGGCCGGTCGTCTGCTCGATCGTCTTTTCGAACTGCGCCTTGACGGTCGCGAGGTCAAGCTGTTTTCGCTTGCTTGGGCAAACGTCCGCGCCGACATTGGTTCCGGCCGGTTTTGTTTTGTGCTCGTCCATGCTCATCGTCAAAATCAGTTCTCGGCTATCAGTTTTCAGCTTTCAGTTCTCAGTTCTTGCGATTGAAACCTGCCACTAGCGATGGCAGGTGTTGCAACTGGTGATGTCGTTCACCGGCCGCACTTTATATTCCTGCTTCAAGGCGTTCCCGAGCGCTTCCTGATCGGAGTATGACTTTCCGTTCACGATGACGGGCTCGTCCTTGGAAGGCTCGTCGTAACGCATGTTGAAGACTTGTTCGCGCGGGCGCAGATATTTTTCCGGAGCGCGGTGGCAATCCAGGCAGAACTCCATCTGCAGCGACGCGTACTGGTACATCAGCGGCATCTGGTCGACAGGACCGTGGCAGGTATTGCAGCCCACACCCTTATTCACGTGGATGCTGTGATTGAAATATACGTAGTTGGGCAACTGGTTGACACGCGTCCATTCGAGCGAGCGGCCCGTGCGGAAACTTTCGCGGACGGGCTCCAGATAAGCCGCATTGGTCCAGATCTGCGCGTGGCAGTTGATGCAGGTCTTGGTGGGCGGGATGCCGGCGAAGCTCGATTGTTCGACCGAGGTGTGACAGTAGCGGCAGTCGATGCCGAGCCCGGTCACGTGGTGCTGGTGGCTAAACGGAACGGGCTGCGACTTCCTGACTCCGGCATAGGTGATGTAGGGAGACCGCTCCACCTGCACCATAGCCCAAAATAGTCCGGCCACGGCAAGAACCGTGAGGACCATGGAGGCCGGGGCAATCGCATTAATGCTGCGTGGAAAGATCTGCATTGATGGTGAAGTTTTTAGTATTGCGAGATTGGCTTACGCCGCTCCCGGCTGTCCGCACTCGTATGACGTACGTCACGTATGGCTGTGACGCGTGATACTGAAACAGGTGAGTATAACAGGAGAAGAGCAAAATGGAATAGGTCGCGCAGCTTTTTTTGTTCCATTTCGCGATTCGGTTGCCAATCGCGGCGCAAGCTACAACACCGCCGTTTCGTGAATCGTGCGTCCCTCCGCGAAACGCGAGAAGTTCAGCAGAGACGCGTCAATCAAATCCGTCTTCCCGCTCAAAATCAGGTCGCTCAGAATTTTTCCGGTGGCGGGCGCGTGCATCACGCCGTGCCCGCTAAATCCGTTGGCAAAGAAGAAACCGGGGACTTCGGGAGATTCGCCGAGAATCGGGTGATGATCGGGCGTCATTTCATAAAGCCCGGCCCAGGCTCGCTTGGGATTGACCTCGACATTTTCGAATACGGGCACGCGATCTGCGGCGCGGATCAGAATCTTTTCGATGAAACCATCGTCGAAATCAGTTTTGTAGCCGGGCGTTTCTTCCGGATCGTTCCACGCCAGCAGGAATCCGCGACTCTCGGGGCGGAAGTGGAAGCCGGTGGACATATCGATGATCATGGGCGCGGTGTGCGGAAATTGATCAAATGGTTCGGTCGGAACCAGCATGCGGCGCAAAGGTTCAACAGGAAGATCGATGCCAGCCATCTTCGCAATCGGAGCCGCCCATGCTCCGGCGCAGTTGACGACCGTGCGCGTCGAAACCGTGTCGCGCGTAGTTGCGACTTTGAAGCCTCCATTGTTGAGAGTGATCCCAGTGACGTCGGCATTCTTCCACAGCGTGGCGCCGCGATCGCTTGCCCAGGTCATGAATCCGACCATGGCGCTGTTGGGATCGACAAAGCCGTCGGTGGAGCAGAAGCTGCCGCCGACGATGTCATTGCCGCGGAGTTGCGGGAACTGGCTGCGAATTTCGTCGCCGGCAACGATGCGCACGTTCTTCAATCCCATGGCGACCTGCTTTTCGTAGTTGGCGCGCAGGTAGGCCATGTGCTTCTCGCTGGTCGCGCAGAAAAGATATCCCTGGGGCCGGTAGTCGCACGGGTAGCCAAGGCGCTCCTCGAAGCTGGCATAGAACGGGATCGAGTAAAGCGACATCTGGATGTTGACCGGCGTGGAAAACTGCGCGCGCACGCCGCCCATGCTCTTGCCCGTGGATCCCTTGCCCTGCGACGTCTCGCGCTCAATCACAAGAACGTTCTTACAGCCGGCCGCGACCAGGTGGTAGGCGATGCTGGAGCCGACAATCCCTCCGCCGATGAGAACGACGTCCGCGGTGTGCATATCTGGTTTACATTTCTATGGTTCGTTTCCGTGACGCGCTTCAGGAAGTCGCCGCGGCCAGGGCAACCCTGACCAACACCACGACGGCAAACCATCCGAACACTACGGCGAACGCGGTCCCACGTTTAACCTTGCTGATGCAAGTGATCCCAATGGCGGTCAGGATTAAGGACCAGATGGTGAGAACATCCAACGGCGTCAGCAAGGCGCGGAGCACCGGCGAGCCATCCGGGCCGATGAAATATCCGGGATTGGTCGCCACAGGGTTCTGAATGTTAAATGCGTCGCCACTGACTCCCGCCAAGAGCGACAGGATTGCCAGCAGGGACATCAGCAGCTCCGGCAGCCTGGTATAGACAACCAGCGCAAACAGGGTCTTGTATTTGACCTCGGCGCTCGCACCAAACTTGAGGGTCGCAAACAGAACGCCGGCGAAGATTGCATACACTGCGAGCGCAATAACGGGAACAGCATACGAGATTATTCTGGTAATCGTGGCCTGCTGCTGCATGACTCTTTCGCGCTGATCGGCCGGTAAGCGGTCAATGCGGTCGGCCTGCTTGGGTTGCAACTGGATCAGATTCTCCGACACCTTGCGAAAGCCGACCTTCTGATCGACCACGTAAACAAACAGCAGACCAACGATGGCAATGATCAGGAATGGCGCCCACCAGCTGGCGCTTCGGCGGAGGTCCGTGAAGGTCTGGCTGGGCGCGAAGAAAGTGTCGAGGATGCGCTGTCCTTCTGACAGCGGCGCTGGTCCCTGCAAGAGCTGTGGTGGCTGAGTTGGCTGCGGAGGCGCGGAAGGGTTGGTCGCCATAGGTTCTCCTTGAACAGGAGGAGATTGTAATTTCCTTCCAGCGAAAGGACAACAGGAAGCGGAGGAAGCAACGTAATACTTACGATGCCGCCATCTCCGGCGTCGCCGCCAGCAGTTTGCGCGTGTAAGCGTGCTGCGGTTGAGCCGTGATCTGTTCCGTGCTGCCGATCTCGACGATCTTACCCCGATACATCACCGCGATGCGGGTCGAGAGGTAGCGAACGACCGGCATGGAGTGCGAAATGAAGAGATAGGTGAGGCCGAAATCGCGCTGCAGTTGCTGCAGAAGATTCACGATCTGTGCTCCGACGCTGACATCGAGAGCGGAGACCGGTTCGTCGGCGACGATGAACTTCGGCCGCAGGGCGAGAGCGCGGGCAATGCCGATGCGCTGGCGCTGGCCTCCGGAAAACTCGTGCGGGTAACGCGGCATGGCGGATTCATCCATGTCCACGGCACGCAGAAGCTCGCGCACGCGCTGGCGGCGGGCATCGCGGCTGAGCGCTTCTCGATGAAGAAGCAGCGGCTCGGCGATCACGTCCTCCACCCGGAAGCGCGGGTCGAGCGAACCGAAGGGATCCTGGAAGATGATCTGCATATCGCGGCGAAGACGGCGCATTACGGAGCCGTTCGCTTGCAGCAGATCGATGCCATCGAAAAGGATGGCGCCGGAAACCGGCTCGATCAGACGGAGGATGAGACGTCCGAGCGTGCTTTTGCCGGAGCCGGATTCGCCCACCAAGCCGAGCGTTTCGCCTTGGTGAATGTCGAGCGAGACATCGTCCACGGCGCGCACTTCGCCCGAACGGCGGCCGCCGAACGGCGATTCGTCAAGACCGAAAACCTTGGTCAGATTGCGAACTTCAAGCAAGGGCACGGATCACCTTTTCCTAACAATCTGCTGCATTCGGGTTAGGACAATTGGGATGCGTTGTTGACTTACAGCATCTGGCAGCAAGTGTCCCGGCAAGGCCTCCAGAAAATCTCGCTCTAACAGTAGCCTCGAAAACTCAGCGCTAAGGTATTGCTGAAGAGAAGGCGCGATTTGCTCCACCTCTGCGACGATTTCCGCCCGGCCGTCAACTACAGTAACGATATCCTCGACATCGCGGCTCATGCCGTAATCGAACTGCCCCCGGCCGTGAAAAGCTTCGAGTTTGGTCGCCAGGAAATATGGAGCTGAAATCAGCCGGATTTGGTGGCCACCAACCGCTGCAGTTCCCGCGCTTTCGAGGGCCTGGGGATACCAACGATTGCAGAAGCCGAGAATCGTCGGATCTGTGGGCATCAAATCGAGAATTACATCTGCGTGAATCCACCGGCAAAGCGGGGCACCTTCCACGTGTGGTTGCTCGAAACCTAACTGCCGCAAGCAGCCCTCAAGTGCCATCAATTCCGCGTAGGACGCAATTTCGACGATAGCATCGACGTTGACTGTCGGACGGACGGGTGCAGCACCCGGATCGGTAATCAACATACCGGCAGCGCATCCGCCCACAAAAACAATCTGATCGAGCAATGGGACGAGCTTATGCACTGCGGAAAGCAACAGCGCCGCATTCGGGTTTTGCGATGGGTTCACCGTTCGTCGATCCTCGCGGTCAATTCGCGGATTGCAATCTCTCGCTCGCGCACCCGGCCATCTCGAATTGCATCCACCAATGCCAGGAGTTCATAGAGTTTCGGATCGCGCCGAGCTGCTGCCGGTACATTCTTGTACAACGGGGAGAACTCCAATCCTCGTACAGTGCCCTCGGGATCGGGCCAAACCGGCGGCGGCTCAGAGGATTTGGCAATCTGCTGGCTGAGCGGGGGAGCTGCATGGGCAGTCGGGATTCCCCGCACTAAGCCGCCATGGTGGACGGGAAAGGCATATTTCACACCGTGGATGAGGAACTCTTTTAAGTTCTCCCGGTATGGCCAAAATCTAGTTTGATCCTTCGTATGTCCAGGGGCGGGCTTGACCGGCAACCGATAAAGCAACCGGGCCTCTTCGGCGCGAACCACGGATCGAAAGACCTGGGAGGGGCTCATCGCCAACTCTTCCCCCAGTTCGGCGTAGGTCGAACTCTTGCAAGCGGTGGCCAGAAATTTTGCCTCCATCTCTTCGGCAGCGTCCTTGGCCTGCTGCTGGGCCGCCCTCTCGGATCCGTCAATCAGAGACTTCAACACAACCACCACGTCTTGTGGACTCAAATTCACGGGCGTTGTTCCTTATTCTAGAATATGGAATATAATTATTATACAGTAGATTACATGCTTACATCCTATTATATTCCAGATTCCAGAATAAGGAACAATTCGTGTTCACCCCGCAATCATCGGCACAGCCGCAAGCGCGGCGACCATGCCGAGGGTACGGGCGCGGCTGAAGTGCTCGTGCAGAAAGATGCGAGCGAGCACAACGGTAACGGCGGGATAGAGCGAGCTGAGTACGACCGCGTTGTCCAGACGTCCCATTTGACTCGCACGAATAAAGACGATGGTGCCGGAGATATCGAGGATTCCGGCAGCCACGGCAATGGCCAGCACCGGCGCGGCCACCGCGCGGAGATGTCTTCCGAACAGAACGATAGATCCTGTCACCAAGAGGGCAGCGGACCGCGAGCACGCGGCTACCCACAATGCAGAGGCGTTGCCCGCCTGGTGGATGCAGAGGTAAAAACCAGCGAAACCGATTCCGGCCAGCACAGCCATGCCTAAGCCTTTGGGACGGCCAACGCCAGCTTCGGTACGTGAGATGAGCCAGACGCCGATTCCAGCGAGAATAAAGCCGAGCACGTGCCGATAGCCCGGAAAGCCTTCCGCGAAGGCAGTCACGATAGTGGGAATCGCAGCGCCCAGAACGGCGGCCACCGGCGCGACCAGCCCCATATTTCCGCTGGCCAATGCACGATAGAACAAGGCCAGAGCGATGCCCCCGAGCGATCCGGCGATCAGCGACCAAACCAGGCTGGCGTTTCCCGGAAATGGCGCGCCAGTCATCAGCGCCAGAGCGCCCACCACGACCAAGCCGCTGATGTGCACGATGGCCGTAAACAGAAACGCGTTCACGCGGCGCGCACCCACTCCGCCGAGAAAATCACTCGCGCCCCACGCACCGACTGCGGTCAAGCTGTAAGCAGCAGGAATGTATTGGGCCGTCATTGCCATGAGATTTTGAGATTAGCACGGCGAGAAAAATCCGGGCGAATCCAGCCCCGGAGGGGCGATCGAGCTTAGCGCCGCGCTTCAGCGCTGGGAAATCTGGAAGAAATGATTCAAGTCCCAGAGGGACGGCCCAGTTCTCGCGCACACTCCCTAGCCGCTGGGCGTCGGCCGCAGTCGTTACGCCGTAACTGCCTCTGGCTGCGTTTTTCCCGCCAGCAGTTGCCGCAGCACGTACTGGAGGATGCCTCCGTTGGCGTAGTAGAGAGCTTCCTGCGGAGTGTCGATGCGGACGATCGCCTGAAATTCGGCGGCCTGAAATTCCGCCGTCTTCCCACCCTTCACGAGCACCGTAATTTTGCGTCCGGAAGAAAATTTCTCGACCACATCGCGAATCCCCGCGATCTCGAAGACTTCATCGCCGGTCAACTTCAGCGTCTCGGCATTTTCTCCGGGCAAAAACTGCAGCGGCAGAATGCCCATGCCGACGAGGTTGGAGCGGTGAATGCGTTCGTAGCTTTCCGCAATCACGGCGCGAACGCCGAGCAGGCGCGGTCCCTTGGCCGCCCAGTCCCGCGAACTTCCCGAGCCGTATTCCTTGCCCGCGAGAATCACGAGTGGAACTATTTCGGCATGGTACTTTTCGGACGCGTCGAAGATCGACATCTCGGCGCCGTCGGGCAAGTGGCGGGTGAATCCGCCTTCGGTGTTTACCATTTTATTGCGCAGGCGGACATTGGCGAACGTGCCGCGCACCATCACTTCGTGATTGCCGCGCCGCGATCCGTAAGAATTGAAATCCGCCGGTTGCACGCCATGGGCAATCAGGTATTTACCAGCCGGGCCATCTTTCTTAATGGAGCCCGCCGGAGAGATGTGGTCGGTGGTGACGCTGTCGCCGAGCACGGCCAGCACGCGCGCGCCCTTGATGTCCTCGACGGCGGACGGATTGAGCTTCATGTCATCGAAGTACGGCGCCTGTCGAATATAGGTGGAGTCTTTTTCCCACGAGTAAGTCTCGCCCTTCGGAACCGGCAACCCGCGCCAGCGCTCGTCTCCCGAGTACACCTCGGCATAGCTCTTGCGAAACATCTCAGACGTAATCGCGCTTGCCATCGCCGTTTCGACTTCCTGCTGCGAGGGCCAGATGTCGGCGAGATAGACGGGCTTGCCGTCCTTGCCTTTCCCGACGGGATCCTTGCGCAGATCAGATAGTCGATGCGTCCCGCGAGAGCGAAAGCCACCACCAGCGGCGGCGACATCAGGTAGTTGGCGCGGACTTCAGAATTGATGCGACCCTCAAAGTTGCGATTGCCGGAGAGCACCGAGGCAACGACCAGATTTTTCTCGTCGATTTCTTTCGAAACTTCAACCGGCAGCGGACCCGAGTTTCCGATACAGGTGGTGCAGCCGTAGCCGACGATGTGGAACTTCAGCTTCTCCAGATACGGCATCAGGCCGGCTTTTTCGAGATAGTCGCGCACGACCTTCGATCCGGGGGCGAGCGAGGTTTTCACCCATGCCGGCACTTCGAGGCCGCGCTCGACAGCTTTTTTCGCCAGCAGTCCGGCGGCGATAAGCACTGACGGGTTCGAGGTGTTCGTACAACTGGTGATCGCCGCGATCACCACACTGCCGTGATGCAGATGACCGTTAGCGGCGGTCTTCGGCTCGCCCGTCGTCGCCTTTGCCTTCATCAAGCCCGGCAAAGCCTTCTCGAACGATTCACCCGCTTTCGACAGCACGACTCGATCCTGCGGACGCTTGGGGCCGGCAAGACTCGATTCGACCGTGGCAAGATCAAGACTCAGCAGCTCGGAGTATTCGGCTTCGGGCGTGTTGGCGTCGTGAAAAAGTCCCTGCTCGCGGGCGTAGGCTTCGACCAGCGCGATCTGCTCGTCACTGCGGCCGGTGAGTTTCAGGTAGCGCAGACTTTCTTTGTCGATGGGGAAGATGCCGCAGGTGGCGCCGTATTCGGGAGCCATGTTGGCGATGGTGGCGCGATCGGCGAGCCGCAGATCTTGCAGACCGGGACCGAAGTACTCGACAAACTTGCCGACCACGCCGTGCTTGCGCAGCATCTCGGTGATGGTGAGAACGAGGTCGGTTGCCGTGGCGCCTTCGCGCAGGCGTCCGGTGAGTTTCACGCCGACGACGAGCGGGATCAGCATGGAGACGGGTTGCCCGAGCATGGCGGCCTCGGCTTCGATGCCGCCCACGCCCCAACCCAGCACGCCGAGTCCGTTGACCATGGTGGTGTGCGAGTCGGTGCCGACGAGCGTGTCGGGATAGGCGGTGCGCTTGCCGCCTTCGTCTTCTTCGTGCACAAAAACCACGCGCGCCAGATACTCGAGGTTGACCTGGTGGACAATGCCGGTATCCGGCGGCACGATGGCGAGATTGCGGAAGCCGGTCTGTCCCCAGCGCAGGAACGCGTAGCGTTCTTTGTTCCGCTGGAATTCCAGCAGCGCGTTCACGTCGAAGGCGCCGGGCGAGCCGAATTCATCGACCTGCACCGAGTGGTCGATGACCAGTTCGGCGGGCTGCAGCGGATTGATGAGCTTCGGGTCGCCGCCCAGGCGCTTCATGGCGTCGCGCATGGCGGCGAGATCGACCACCGCGGGGACGCCGGTGAAATCCTGCAGCAGAACGCGGCTGGGGGTGAAAGCGATCTCCTTTTCCGGCTTCGAATGCTTGTTCCACGCCGCGAGCGCGCGAATTTCGTCCTTCGTCACGTTGCGCCCGTCTTCGGTGCGCAGCAGGTTCTCCAGCAGAATGCGCAGAGAGAACGGCAAGTGGCGGGTGGAGATGCCCTGCTTGTCGAGAGCGTCGAGACGATAGAGTTCGTATTCTTTGTTGCCGACTTTAAAAGTCGCGCGAGCGCCAAAACTATTCGATGACATGATGGCCTTCTTTCAAGCTCCGGCACGGACCGGGCGCAGTGACAAGAGTTAATAGTGTAATTCGTTTCGAGGAAATCATTTGTAAATCGGCAATTGTGGAATTTGGGAATTTGAGATCAGCGTGCGCGGCTCTTCTGGAAAACGGGGGTGATGAAGGGTTTCAAATTACAAAATTGCCAACTTACACAATTGCAAAATCCTAGCGCACGCTTGTCCAAATCTGGTAGACCACCACGCCGACCATGAAGACCAGATAGACCCTGAGCGCCCAGAACAGCAGCATCTCGGTACGAGTGAGCCGCCGTCGAGGACAATGATGGTGCTCCTTGGTGGAAATAAGCTGGTCAGGCTCCAGCGATGTCATCACCGTGGTGAGCTCTTCGCGGCTCACTTCAGCTTCGGGCGCAGAATCAAATTGCTTTTCCATTTACCTGCCTCCAATAATCGCCAGCGCATTGGGCGCAATCACACTGATTCCGAACAAAAGGCCGGCGCCGATTAGCACGATCACGACCCCCAGTGCCAGCACATTCGCCCATATCGGACTGACCAGCGCTCCCATGATTTCACGGTCGTTCACCAGCATGTACAGGAAAAGCAGCGCCGGAGGCATGGCCAGCACGGCGATCACGTTCACCAGCAGCACGATGTACACCAGTGGAATTCCCGGGATCAGAACCAGTCCCGCCGCGGCAGCCGCTTCGACCAGCAGAACGAGGTAGAACGCCTTCCCCTGCCGGAAGGGGAGATTCAAACTGTGCGGGCGCCGCGCGACTTCTCCGAAGGCATACGCGGATGAAGTTGAAATGGTAATTGCCGCGACCATCCCCGCCTCGAAGATGCCCAGGGCGAAAAGCGCGGCTCCCCAATGTCCAATAAACGGTTGCAGTGCCTGGGCGAATTCGGCGGCCTCGAAATTCGCGGTCGACATGTGGTGCAGGAACAGCGGAGCCGTCGCCAGCATGGTCGCCAGCGCGGCGACTGTCGCCAAAGCCGCTCCCAGCATCGTGTCCACGCGCCCGAAGTGGATGTCGCGCGTGGTGAGACCCTTATCGGCAATCGCGCTTTGTTGAAAGAACAACATCCACGGAGTAACGGTCGCTCCGATATCGGCTAGCAGGATCAGAACCGTCTCCTGCGTGATCCCGCCGGGCAGCGGCCTCCAAGTCACCATTGCGCGCCCTACCGTCCCCCAGTGCGGATGGGTCAGCAGCGCTACCGGCACAAAAACCAGGTTGAACATGGCAGCGCCTAAAATGATCCGCTCCCACGTCCAGTACCGGTGCGTCATGAGCGCGATGGAGAGCACTAATAGCGCGCCCAAGACCGCAACCGCCGGCCGCACCCCGAAGAATCCCAGCCCGGCGCGGATGGCGATAAACTCCGTCACCAGCGTCAGAAAATTGCCTACCATGAGGTCGATCATCGAGAACCAGCCCCAGAACGGGCCAAAGCGATCGAAGATCAACTCGGCGTGTCCGCGATGCGTGGCCGCGCCTAGACGCACGGTCATTTCCTGCACCACGCAAGCCATGAGGAATGTGAGCACGACGAACGGCAGGAAAAAACCGATGCCGAATCGCGCCCCGGTCGCCGCATACGACAGCATGCTGGGACCATCATTTTCGCCGAGCATCACCAGGATGCCGGGACCAATGAGCAACCAGAACAACCGCAACCGTGGCCGGAATCCGCGCCGCGCGCGCGTCTCCGAAACTCGTTCGCGGTCGTGCGCCCGATCGATGTCCTCATGCGTGATGACGACGTTCGATCGGGTCACGGTTAATCCTCGCAACTCCGATGCTGTCTTTGGTTCACTCATTCCATCGATGCCGCGCGAAACGGGGAGTGTCGTCGGCTAGTTAGCGCAAGTATACATCACAACATAAACTACGGTTAATTACTTTTGTGACTGTGATCTCTCTTGGTGCGAAGGCAGCAATTTCTGGATCAGCGAGCGAACGAGCCTTTACCCTTTGGAAGCGGCTTTCCCCTCCGCCGCTTTAACCCAGACCTTTTCAGCTGCGGATACACCGAGCGAGACCCGGCCGGCGCCGGTGGTCAGGGTCAGCGTCTGGTCGTAATTGCGATGCGCAACATGAACTTTGGCCCCGGGGCGGATGCCGCGCTGTTCCAGAAACTCCAGCAGTCGGCGATCGCGTTCGTAGATCCCACTCACCTGAAAGTTCCCCCCGGGTTCGGCCTGAGCCAGCAGCAGCAGGCCGCGACGGCGCCGACTGGCGGGACTCTCCAGTTCAGTCAGATTGCCGTGCGGACACGCGACTCCACGCCCAAGTTTGGCGAGCAGCCTGGCCTCGAAATCGGGCGAGACCGCGTGTTCCAAACGTTCCGCCTCGTCGTGTACCTTGAACCATTCCATGCCGAAAATTTCGGCGAGCATGCGTTCGATCAGGTGGTGGCGAACCGTCAGCTTGCGAGCAATCTTTTTTCCGGCAGCGGTCAGGCGAACGCGTCCGTCGGCATTCACCCGCACCAGGTCGTCCTTCTTCAGCCGGCGCACCGCCATAGTTACCGCCGGAGGCGAAACTTTGAGCCAGTGCGCGAGGGTTGCCGAAATGACGGCTTCCCCTTCGCTCTCGGCTTCGAGAATCGCTTTAAGGTAGTCCTCTTTGGAAACTGTGATCATGTGAACCATATTATACGGCGCAGCGTTAAGCACAGTTAACGGAAAGATTGCGGAGGTCAGAGGTCAGATTGCAGAGGTGAGAACAAACGATGCTAGCTCCTGGTTTTCGTTAAAGAACCCTTTCACCGGAGGGGGTGAACCTCTGCAATCTGACCTCTGACCTCCGCAATCTGTTCCCGCTTCGAGCCGAACCATTCGAGCCGAACCATCTTGACAACAGCCGGCTTCAGAGCGATACTTATATAGGCGAAGAAAAAGCGAAACTATAAGCTTCGCCCGGGCTCATCCTGCCCTCCGTGTTCCCTGACAATTGCGAAAAAGTATGTCTGCCTCTCTGGTTTTTTCATCGGTGGCCAGGGGCCGCCCTTTTATTTTATCCGCAAAAAAGACCGCCGAGCTTTTGGCCCAGGTCGGCGCCATCCCCAAGCTGGCAGCGGTCGTTCCCGCTTCGCGCCTCGACGTGCGCCCGGCGCCGGAAATGGTTTCGAGCGGGATTCCGCAACTGGACTCGCTGACCGGCGGCCTCGCTCGCGGTTGCCTCACGGAAATCTGCGGCACGGCGTCATCGGGAAGGACCAGCGTGCTGCTTTTCGCGCTGGCCCGTGCCACTCAGCGAGGAGAAGTTTGTGCGCTGGTGGATGCGAGCGATGCGTTCGATCCCGCATCAGCGGTGGCTGCCGGCATGGAGATGAGCCGTTTGCTGTGGGTGCGCTGCGGAGAAAAATATCCATCGCGCAAACAGCCTTCGGCTGCGCTAACAGGCTGCGGAAAAACTGGCGATTCGTATCGGGGTATGCCTTCAGGCGATTCGTATCAGGGTATGCCTTCAGGCATACCGCAAGTCGCTGAAAACGAGTGCGGCTTCAGCCGCTGCGGTTCTATCAGGTGGAAAAATCCGGAGGGCCAGCGCTGGGAATCGCAGCTCGGGCAAATGCTGAAAGTCACCGATCTGCTGCTGCAGAGCAATGGTTTCGGAATGATTGCTCTCGATCTCGGCGATGTTCCGGTGCCGAGCGCGCGGCGAATTCCTTTGGCATCGTGGTTTCGCTTCCGCCGCGCGGTTGAGCACACGCCGACGGCGCTGCTGGTTTTGGAACAGCAACCGATTGCAGGCAGTTGCTCGTCGGTGCTGGTGAAGGTGTCAGGTGTCAGGTCCCAGGTCTCAGGAAAAAAGCTCGCAGCTCTTAGTTCTCAGTTCTCAGCAAATCGACTGGCGCACGCGGAATTGTTGGATCAGTTCGAGATCAGGGCGGAATTGATACGCTCGCGGCTGGAACGAAAGCCGGCGCAATCGGCAGCGAGTTTTAGCAGCCGAGCGGCATGGGCGGGATGAAAACCCACCCTTGCGCAGAAAGCACGCGATGGCACCCACGGAATTCTAAGACGAGTTCACTGATTACGGAGAACTGACAACTGAGAGCTGACAACTGACAACTGGTCTCCCATGTTTGCCTGCATCTTCATCCCCGATTTTTCTGTACAAGCGATCCTTCGCTTTGAGCCCGAGTTGCGCGCCCGTTTGGTCGCGGTGCTCACCGGACGGCCTCCGCTGGAGAAAGTAATGGCTCTCAACGAAAGAGCGCGACAAACCGGCGTGGAAATAGGTGCAACCAAGTCGCAACTGGAAGCATGGGAGAACCTGGTACTGCGTACGCGCTCGGAGTCGCAGGAGACATCGGCACACGCTGCGTTGCTCGATTGTGCACAATCGTTTTCTCCGGAAGTGGAAGACACGTCGCCCGGCACCGTGCTTCTGAACCTTGCCGGGCTTGAGACGTTGTTGGGTCCGCTACCGAAGATTGCTCACGATCTGGCGCAGTGCGTCTTTCATATGGGACTGGAAGCGAACCTTGTCGTGGCCGCGAATCCGGATGCTGCATTGCTTGGCGCCCGCGGTTTTTCCGGCGTGACTTTGATTCCCGAAGGACGCGAAGCCGAGTGGCTCGGAGTTCTACCGGTCGATGTGTTGCTGGAAAGTTTTTCTTCCGATGTGGAGGAGGGCGCACGCTGGGCGGAAACATTTGATCGCTGGGGCATTCGCAAGCTGTGGGCGCTGGCGGCTCTTCCCGAACTTCCGGTCAGCGAGCGTTTGGGACAGCAGGGAATCCGTCTGCAAAAGCTGGCGCGGGGCGCGGCGTCGCGCAACTTGCGCGTGCTCGAACCGCGGCTAATTTTTGCCGAGAGTGTGGAGCTGGAATATCCCATCGTGTTGCTGGAACCGCTGGCATTTTTACTGAACCGCATGTTGGAGCAAGTGTGCGCGCGATTGCGAGCGCGGGCGCTGGCGGCGCAGGAGTTGCATCTGAATCTGGACCTCGCAGTGACGCAGCCGGACGGTTGCGCATCTTTCACCCAGACGTTCACGCGCACGTTTACTCGCACTCTGCGGCTGCCCACGCCCATGCTGGACGCGAAAGTGTTTCTTAAATTGTTGCAGCTTGATTTACAGGCGCATCCGCCGGGAGCGCCCATCGCGAAGATTCATTTGTCGGCCGAGCCGGCGCGTCCGCGAGCCCTGCAGAGTGGATTGTTTCAGCCGGTTTTTCCCGAGCCCGAAAAACTGGAGCTGACGCTGGCGCGCATCGCAGGCATTGTCGGCGAGGGCAGAGTGGGATCGGTGGAATTACTGGATACGCATCGAGAAGGCGCGTTTGTAGTGCGGCACTTTGCGCCCGCAGAGCCCGAAGTTAGGCATGAAGTGAAGCCGTCGGGAAATCGAAAGAAGGATATGTTCATGCCAGCAGATGACCGCGCCTGCCAGGTCGAGGAAAAGTTCGAGGAAAACGCAAAAGAAAACGCCCAGGAAAAAATGAGCGCGGTGATCGCGCTGCGCCTGTTTCGTCCGCCGCTGGGCGCGACGGTTACTTTGCGCGAAGCGAAGCCGGTACGCATGCGATGCCGCGAGCGCGCGGACATTGCCGGCGAAATCGTCTGGACCGCCGGCCCCTGGCGCTCTTCCGGCGACTGGTCGGAACAGGAAGGCTGGTCGCGCGAGGAGTGGGACATCGCCGTGGCCGCCAAGAGCAGTTGCCAGTTGCCAGTTCCCAGTTGCCAGTCTAATAAGAGAGACCGGACGACGGAGCTCATGTTGTATCGCTTAGTGCAAGACAAGCTAAGTGGAAACTGGTTTGTAGAAGGAACGTATGACTGAAAGCAGTTGCCAGTCGCCGGTTGTCAGTTCCCAGTCAAAACGACTGACAACTGGAAGCTGGCAACTGATGTACGTTGAACTCCATTCCCGCTCCGCGTTCAGCTTTCTCGAAGGGGCTTCGATTCCCGAGGAACTGGTCGCGGTGTGCGCGAACCTGGGAATGCCGGCGATGGCATTGCTCGATCGCGATGGAGTGTACGGCTCGCCGCGCTTCCATCTCGCCGCAAAAAAGGCGCGGATCAAGGCGCATATTGGGGCGGAAGTGTCGTGTGCTTCGGGATTTCGTCTCCCGCTGCTGGTTGCTTCGCGCACTGGATACCAAAATCTTTGCCGCCTGATCACGAAGATGAAGCTGCGCGCGGGGCGCAAAGAAGGAGGCTGCGCGTCGAGTGCGGATTTTATTGAACATGCCGGCGGTTTGATTTGCCTGACCGGTGGAGAAGAAGGACCGTTGGCTGCGGCGCTCACGCAAGGCGGGCCGCAAGCGGCGTTCGCAGCGGTAAAGCGGCTTGCAGAAATTTTTGGCCGGTCCAATCTTGGCCAATCTAATGTTTACGTCGAGTTGCAACGGCATTTTCGTCGTGAGGAAGAATATCGAAACCGGGTTGCGATCGAGATTGCGGAAGCTTTGCAACTGCCGCTACTCGCGACTAATGGCGTGAACTATTCGACGCCTCGGGAGCGCGAGTTGGCGGATGCGTTCACCGCGCTGCGGCATCATCGCACCCTGGCTACTGCCGGACGCTTGCTGACGCCGAATGCCGATCGCTATCTCAAATCTCCCGCGGCAATGCGAGCGCTGTTTGCGGATTTTCCGAAGGCCATCGCAAACACGGTTGAACTTTCTTCACGGCTTGAGTTCACGCTGAACGATTTGGGGTACGAGTTTCCGCGCTATCCCGTGCCGGAAGGAGAGACCATGATGTCGTTTCTGCGGGAGCGCACACGCGAAGGAATGCAGAACCGGTATGGGCGGGCAGATGCAGAATTGAAGAAGCGCGCGCGGCGGCAGATTGAGCGCGAGTTGAGCTTGATCGAAAAGCTGAAGCTTGCCGGGTACTTCCTGATTGTCTGGGACCTGGTGCGCTTTTGTCGGGAACAGAAAATTCTAGCGCAGGGCCGCGGATCGGCCGCCAACAGCGCGGTTTGCTACTCGCTCGGCATCACGGCGGTGGATCCGATCGGCATGGAATTATTGTTTGAGCGATTTCTTTCCGAGGAACGCGGCGAGTGGCCCGACATCGATCTCGATTTGCCCAGCGGCGACGAGCGCGAGCGCGTTATCCAGTACGTCTACCAGCGTTATGGACCACGCGGAGCGGCCATGACTGCCAACGTAATCACGTATCGCAATCGCATGGCGGCGCGCGAAATGGGCAAGGCGCTGGGATTCGATCCGGAGACGCTGAAGCGAATTTCCGCGGCGGTGGCCACCTGGGAATTCAAAGACGAGAATGACGCGCTCGACCGCCGTCTGCGCGATGCCGGACTCGATCTTACGCATCCGCGGATGCGCAAATATTTCGAGTTGTGTCTGGCCGCGCAGGATCTGCCGCGGCATTTAGGGCAGCACTCGGGAGGCATGGTCATCTGCGAAGGCCGTCTCGATTCCGTCGTGCCGCTGGAGCCCGCTTCCATGCCGGGCCGCGTGGTGGTGCAGTGGGATAAAGAAGACTGCGCGGACATGGGCATCATCAAAGTCGATCTGCTGGGCCTCGGCATGATGGCCGTGCTGAAAGATTCTCTCGAACTGATTCGCGACCATTACAAAGAAGAAGTGGATCTGGCGCATCTTCCAGCGGACGACCCCGTCGTATATTCCACGCTGCAAAAGGCCGACACGGTGGGAATGTTCCAGGTCGAGAGCCGGGCGCAGATGGCGTGCCTGCCGCGCCTGAAGCCACAGCGTTTTTACGACATCGTCGTGCAAGTGGCGATCATACGGCCGGGGCCGATCGTAGGGAATATGGTGAATCCATTTCTCAAGCGGCGGCAGGGCCGGGAAGCGGTCACGTATCCGCATCCGTCGCTTGAAACCGTGCTGGGCCGCACGTTGGGCGTGCCGCTGTTTCAGGAGCAGTTGCTGCGCATGGCCATGATCACCGCCAACTTTACGGGTGGCGAAGCGGAGGAGTTGCGCCGCGCCATGGGCTTCAAACGTTCCGAGGCGCGAATGAAAGTGATCGAAGAAAAATTGCGCGCGGGTATGACGCGCAACGGAATCTGCGGCGAAACGCAGGAGCAGATCATTCAGTCGATTACTTCGTTTGCACTTTATGGATTTCCGGAATCTCATGCCGCCAGCTTTGCCTTGATTGCCTATGCCAGCGCTTATCTGAAATGCCATTACCTGGCGGCGTTCACGGCGGCGCTGCTGAACAATCAGCCGATGGGTTTTTACCATCCCTCGACGATTGTGAAAGATGCGCAGCGGCACGGGTTGAAAGTGCTGCCGATGGATGTGACGCGGTCGGATTGGAAGTGCAGTTTAGAAACAGTTGCCAGTTGCCAGTTGTCAGTTGCCAGTAAGGGCAAGGGTATGCAGGACGTTGAAAATCTTGCTGTGCGCCTCGGTTTGAAATATGCGCGCGGATTGCGGGAGCCGGCGGGGCAGGCTTTGGTTCGGGAGCGCAGTTTGGCGGCGTTCGCTTCGGTTCAGGATCTGGCTCGCCGCGTGCCCGAGTTGCGCAAGGATGAGTTGACGACGCTGGCGGAAATCGGAGCGCTGAATGCAGTTGCCAGTTGCCAGTGGTCAGTGGCCAGTGAAAGTCAAAACATTAGACTTCATCGGCGCGATGCGCTTTGGCAGGTGGAGCGGGCGGTGCGCTGGTCGGGGCCGTTACTGGATGAGTTGCCGGAAATTGATGGGGAATCTCCACTGGCGGCCATGACGGACGAAGAGCGGTTGGTGGCGGATTTTCGCGCTACCGGGCTGACGGTCGGGCCGCATCCCATGCAGTACCGCCGGGCAGAGATGAAAAGGATGGGAATTTATCGCGCTTCCGATCTGGCGCAACTGCCGAATGGACGCCGCTTGCGAATCGGCGGATGTGTGATTGCCCGCCAGCGTCCCGGGACAGCCAAGGGGATGATGTTCATGAGCCTGGAAGATGAAACGGGGATCGCCAATGCGATTGTCGCTCCCGATCTGCTGCAGAAGAATCGGGTGCTATTGATTTCGGAGCGCTTTCTGATGATTGAGGGAATTTTGCAGAATCAGGACAACGTGATTCACATCCGGGCGGAAAAAGTTTCGCCGCTGCGCGTGACGCGGGCGGAGACGGCGTCGCACGATTTTCATTGACGCGGGGCGGAGTCCAGCCCCTAAAGGGGCACTCCATCAAAAGTGTTTTCGGCATCGCTAAAGCGATTCCCTGATACGAAGCTTGCGGCGCAAGCTGAAGCCGCGCCCCTTCAAAGCTTAGGCGGTTGAGAGCTTTCTGGCGTTGTGGCGCAGCGAGCGGCCTTCGGACAGGCTATAGAGTTCTTCCGCCAGATTCTTGGCGTGATCACCAATGCGCTCCAGCGCCTGGGCGGCGAGAAGGATGTCGAAATTTTGCTGGCCGCTCGGACTGTTGGGTTCGGCTAGATGCCTGTGAAACAAGGAATGGCACAAACGGTCGACTTTCGGATCGGATTGCAGAACGGTCTGCGCGTGCGACACGTCACGCTTGAGGAAGCCCTGATGGACTTGTTCCAGCATTTCGCACAGCAGAGAAGCCATCTCGACGAGCTGGCGGGAATCCGCCGCCGGCAATTTTTCGCGGCGCGATTGCAGTTGCATCACCGCACTGTAGGCGAGGTCGCCGATGCGTTCGAGGTCGGTGATGAACTTCAGACACGCCAGCAACTCGCGCGCCTTGGCTTCGCCTACGCGGGTGATGGCTTCGGGCAGTTGGTCGTCAATCTTGCGCTCGATCTGATCGAGTTCTTTTTCGCAATCCTTGATGGCGAGAAAAGCCAGGCGCGAACCGTCGGCGAGAAAATCCCTGGCATTGAAGACCGCGTCGCGGGCGATCAGGCAGCCGCGAACGACGAGCGCCGACAGTTCATCTTCGGCTAAGTCTTCATGGCGGGCCTGAGCCCGTGGACGAGCTTCCGTCGCTCGGGAGCGCGTCGAAGGCGGGCGCCGCTTTGCTGGTGACGACGGGGACGGTTGTTTTCGGGCCATGAAAACTCGCGCAATTCGAAAGCGGTTGCCGACTGCAAACAAGCTAGCATAAAGCGGGAATATGAAAGGAATGTAAATGGGCGCGGCGAGTGGGAGTCGCAGTCGATTACTTTTTTTCGACCGCTCCCGCCTGCTCCTCAGCGCGTTTGGCGTCTTGCACTCGGCCGAGTCCACGATAGGCTCGCGCCAGCAAGCGCAGGGCGGCGGCGCTTCGCGGATCGGACTTGGTGAACGCTTCGAGATCGGGCAAGGCGCCGGCAAAATCGGATTGCTGAATTTGCGCTTCGGCCAGTCCGAGGCGGCCTTCGCTGTTGTTCGAATCCACCAGCAGCGCTGCCTCGAACTGGTCTGCCGCGTTCTTCGCGTCTTTTAGTTGCAGGTAAACCTGGCCCAGCAGCAGCCGGGCGGGCATTTGACTGGGCTGAAGCTTCAGGCCCGATTCGAGCGCATCGCGCGCCCCGGGCCCATCGCCAGACTTCGCCAGTGCCTCGCCCAATTCGAAGGCGGCGGTGGAATCCTCGGGACGCAGTTCACAGGCGCGCTTCAAGTGGACAGATGCTTTCGAGAAATCTCCGGCTGCGAGTTCGAGCTCGCCCAGCTGGCGGAACGCGGTTGGCGATGCCGGGTCGATCTGCAGCGCTTTTTCCAGGAACCGGCGCGCGTCACTCGATCGATTGTCGTCGCTGGCCAGCATCGCGTTGTGCAGCAGGTTCTGCACTTCGATCTTGTCTTTGGGATCGGGCAAAGCTTCTTCGGACTTGGCAGAGTTGCTCCGCGGCGGGAGCTTGGCCTCCCACTTCGCCATTTCGGCCTGCATGCTCTGCGTCTTAGAACTACCGGGAGCGTAGAGATTCTTCAGCTCCTTCGGATCGGCCTGCAGGTCGTAGAGTTCGGGCCGGGGCGCTTCGATCAGCTTGGCGTTCCCGGTGCGCAAGGCGCGCAGAGGAGCCCATCCCCAGCGGAGAGGATAGTCGGTCTCGCCGAAGAGGTCGCGATTGGAAGGCGGTTGCGCGCTGGCCGTTTGCTCGATGTTCGTTGGCTCGATGAGGGGAAAGAGCGATTCGCCGTTCAACCCGGCCGGCGCAGCGATGCCGGTCGCGGAAAGAATGGTCGGAAGGATGTCGGTGGTGCGCACCTCGGCATCAATCACGATCGCGTGATGTGCGGCTCCCGAAGTTTTCAGGGGCGTTTTCAGAATGAGCGGGATGTGCAGCGTCGAGTCGTAAAGAAACAGGCCGTGAGTTTCTTCTCCATGCTCGCCCAGACCTTCGCCGTGATCGCCCGTGACTACGATGATCGCGTTGTCGTAGACGCCAGCTTTCTTGAGGAATGCAATCCAGTGGGCGACTGCGGAATCGGCATAGGCGATTTCGCCGTCGTATAAATGGTCCTTGTATTTCTCGGAGAACGGCGGCGGCGGCTCGTAGGGATCATGCGGATCGAACAGGTGAACCCAGACGAAGTGAGGTCCGGTGGGGTGTTTGTCGAACCAAGCTTCGGCGTGCTCGACGACTTCCATGCCGCGGCGCTCGACGCGTCCCCAGCGCTCGTTATTCCTGCCGTCGGCGCTCTTGCTATCGGTTTTGGGGAAGTTATCGTAGAAATCGAAGCCGCGATCGAGGCCGGGAGCGAGCGTGTTGCTGTCCAGAATCACGGCTCCGATGAAAGCTGCGGTTTGGTAGCCGTGCTGCTTCAGCAGTTCCGCGGCGGTTACATGTTGCGGCGAGAGAGGGACGCCAAAATCGGTGACGCCGTGCACGCTGGGCAAGAGGCCAGTCAGGATCGTAATGTGCGAAGTGTTTGTGATCGGGCTATGCGTGAACGCCTGCGTGAAGCGGACACCGTCGGCGGCGAGCGCGTCGAGTGCGGGAGTTTCAACCTGCTTGTATCCGTAGCAGCCGACGTGGTCGGCGCGCAGGGTATCGATGGTGATAAGGAACACGTCGGGGGAAGAGTTTCGTGCCGGAACGGCCTGCCCCCAGCTTCCGGTCCCAGGCAAGACAATCCCCAGCCAGAGGATGCCCAACAGAATGGCGACCCGTCTCATGAGCGATCAGCCTAGCACAATCTTCCGCAGATGCGTCCTTGTTGTCCCCATTCCATGCATCCAATCGGCATAGGGGGAGCGGCAGACCGCCCTCCCCTGCCCCACCGCCGGACATGCGACGGCCCTCAAAAGCGGGACCCTCGTGCTCCTCTTCCCGCCCATGGGTATCTGCGTCGGCTTGATGATCATCTCGCATAAGAAGCGCAATCACTTCGACGGGCGAAGTAACTCCGAACGCAAGTCCGACCATAACTCAGGCCTGGGATGGTACCGGCTTTTCATTGACTCTCTGTCCAGGTAGTCCGGCCGCTCGGCAGGGTTCACGACTCAGTCTGAAGTCCTTGCCCAGAGCGGGATTGCGTCCAGAAACGGGAATTGTGTGCCAGTTAACAAGCCCCTCCCGGGGGAATTGCTTGATGTCCAACTTATAGGTGATAGAATCCTAAGTATGCCAAAAACGCTAATTCAGTCTGTAGTCAAACAACTCGAGTTGGAACGTGCGCGACTTGAGAATGAACTCCAGCGCGTAAGCGCTGCCCTAACTACCTTCGGGAAAGTCTTCCTGCAGCGGAGCAAGCGTGGGCCGGCCGCAACGCGCAAGAAACGAACGATTTCGGCGGCAGGACGCAAAAGAATTGCGGCAGCGCAGAGGGCACGATGGGCAAGGGTTAGGGCAGGCAAGACAGGCAAGAAATGAGTGCGCCGATCTTCCCCCTGTAGAGAAGGGGCTTGCCCCGTCTCTACGGAAATCAGATCGCCTTTGCGCGTGGGGCTTCAGTTCGGGAGGTTTCTCACCACCTCCCGCACAAACTCCGTAAACTCCCGGACGTCCTCGTCGGTCGTGTCGAACGAGCACATCCACCGCACCACCGACTCTTCTTCGCTCCACACATAGAAGAAGTAGCGCTCCTGTATCTTCTTAATCGCCTCCTGCGGAATTTGCGCAAACACCCCGTTCGCCTCCACGGGATACACAATCCTTACTCGCGGAATCTTCTTCACTTCCTGTTCCAGCAGTCGCGCCATACGGTTCGCGTGCTCCGCATTCCGCCGCCACAGATCGTCCGTCAGCAGCGCCTCCATCTGCACCGACATGTAGCGCATCTTCGATGCCAACTGCATGCCCTGCTTGCGCACAAACAGAAAATCCTCCGCCAGTTCGGGACGAAAGAACACCACCGCCTCCGCGCCCATCAACCCGTTCTTCGTCCCGCCAAACGAGAGCACGTCGACTCCCAAATCGCGCGTCGCCTGGCGCAAGGATAACGACGGTCGCTGCGCCGCCACGGCGTTCGCAATCCGCGCCCCATCCATGTGCAAGAACATCTTGCGCTCGTGGGCGAACCGCGCCAGCGCCTCGACCTCTGCCGGTTTGTACACAGTCCCCATTTCGGTCGACTGCGTAATCGAAATCACCCGCGGCTGCACGTGATGCTGGTCGCCAATTCCGTGATACGCATGCGCCACCGCTTCCACGGTCAGTTTCCCGTCCGGCGCTCCGAGCGGCACCAGTTTGCAGCCCGTAAACTTTTCCGGCGCGCCGCATTCATCCGTATAAATATGAGACAGTTCGGGACACAGCACCGCATGAAACGGCCTGGTCAGCGCCTGCAAACTCAGCACATTCGCCGCCGTCCCATTGAAAACGAAGAAGACCGCCACATCGGATCCGAAATGCTCGCGGAATTTTCCCACTGCCGATTCCGTGTGCGGATCGTCTCCATACCCCACCACATGCCCTTCGTTAGCGCGCCGGATCGCCTCCAGCACCTCGGGATGCACCACCGCATTGTTGTCGCTCGCAAAACTTCGACTCGGTTTCATAACAAAACAATTTAACAGAACCAGAATTCTTAGAGCCCTTCCGATGAATGCATTAATGTTTTAGTATTGTTGGTTCGATATGTCTCGATCCTTGGCAAGAACGCCGTCTCTGATTCTGTCCGGCACACTTCTATCCGCGCTTCTTTTTACTGCCGCCTGCGGCAAAGGCAAACAAGCCAATGCTGACGCCCCGCAGGCCATGCCGGTCAAAGTTCTAACCGCCAAAGTACAAAGAGTCGACGACACCACCGACTACGTTGCCACCTTGAAATCCCGCGACTCCGCTGTGGTCATGCCGCAGGTCGAAGGCATCATTACGCAGATCTTCGTCCACTCCGGCGAACTTGTTGCCTCCGGGGCTCCCATGATGCAGATCGATCCCGCCAAGCAGCAGGCCACGGTCAAGAGCCAGGATGACGCCCGCGCCGCCCAGGTCGCGCAGGTCAAATGGGCGCAGCAGAATTACGAGCGGGTCAGCGGCCTGGCCAGTGCCGGCGTAGTCAGCAAGCAGGATCTCGACCAGGCGCGCGCAACCATCGATGCCGCCCAGGCGCAACTGCATTCGCTCGAAGCTCAAGTCAGCGAGCAGCAGGTCCAGTTGCACTACTACCAGGTGGTCGCGCCGCGTGCCGGCATCGTCGGCGATGTTCCCGTCCGCGTTGGCGACCGCGTCGTTACCACTACCACGCTCACCACCGTCGATCGTCCCGGCAGCCTCGAAGCTTATATCTATGTTCCCATCGAGAAATCTGGCCAGTTGAAGATGAATCTTCCCGTCCAGATCGTCGACGCTTCAGGAAACTCGCTCGCCACGAGTCGCGTCACGTTCATCTCGCCACAGGTGGACACTGCGACGCAGACCGTGCTCGCCAAAGCGACGATTGCAAACTCGAACGACAGCCTGCGCACCGCCCAGTTCATCCGCGCCCGTGTGGTCTGGGGCAGCCAGGAAAAGCCCGTTGTTCCGGTCATAGCGGTGTCGCGAATCGGCGGCCTCTACTTCGCTTTCGTGGCTGAGTCCGACCAGAAAGGCGGATACGTGGTCCACCAGAAGCCGCTCCAGATCGGCCAAATCGTCGGCAACGACTATGTCGTCCTCGACGGCGTGAAACCGGGAGACAAAGTAGTCGTCTCCGGCACCCAGTTTCTAATCGATGGCGTACCCGTTATCCCGCAGGAAGGCAGCAGCTAGGATCGGGTGATCTCGCCATCGGGTGATCGGGCCATCGCAAAGCTTTTGACCTTCGATCACCCGATGGCCCGATGATCCGATCACCCGATGCCGTTCTCAACAACGAACGCTTATGGTCGACTTTTTTATTCATCGCCCGGTATTTTCCACCGTTTGCGCCCTGCTCATCATTCTCGCTGGCGCGGTCTGCATCCCCACCCTGCCCATCGCACAATTTCCGAACCTCGCGCCGCCGCAAGTCGGTGTCACCGCCGTCTATACCGGAGCCAGCGCCCAGACCGTCGAATCCGCCGTAACCACGCCCCTGGAGCAGCAGATCAACGGCTCCGAAGGCATGAAGTACATCACCTCCTCCAGCGACAATACCGGCGTCAGCCAGATCACCGCGACTTTCGACCTCAATCGCGACCCCGACCTGGCTGCCGTTGACATCGAGAACCGCGTCAACACCGCTTCCGGACGGCTCCCCAGCGCGGTCAAGCAAGTCGGAGTCACCGTCGCCAAGACTTCGGAGAATTTCGTCTTCGGCGCCGCCGTCTTCTCGCCCGACGGCCGCTACTCCACGCTCTTCATGAGCAATTATCTCGATGTCTACGTCCGCGACAACCTGAAGCGTATTCCCGGCGTGGCCGACGTCATGATCTTCGGCGAGCGCAAATACTCCATGCGCCTGTGGCTCGACCCTGTGCGCATGGCCAGCCGCGCCCTTACCGCCGACGATGTGGTCAGCGCGCTTCAGGAGCAGAACGTTGAGGTCGCCGCCGGACAAGTCGGTTCTCAGCCCTCGCTTCCCGGCCAGCAGTTCCAGATCAGCGTCCGCGCCGTAGGCCGTCTTTCCGAAACCGCTCAGTTCGATAACATCATCCTGAAGAGCAATGCCGATGGCACTCTCGTCCGCCTGCGGGACGTCGGTCGCGCCGAACTCGGCGCCGAAGACTACAGCTCCGACCTGAACTACAACGGGCGCGAATCGGTTGGCCTCGGCATCACCCAGCTCTCCACCGCCAACGCCCTCGACGTGGACCGCCGCTGCATTGCGGAACTCGACCGCCTTGAAAAACGCTTTCCGCCCGGCATGAAGTATGAGCTCGCCTTCGATACCACCGACGCGGTCGGCGAATCCATTCGCGACGTAGTCTCGACCCTCGGCCAGGCCATCTTCCTCGTCATCCTTGTCATCTTCATTTTCCTCGAAGACTGGCGCTCCACCATCATCCCGGCGGTCACCATTCCGGTCTCGCTCGTCGGAACTTTCGCCTTCGTCAAGCTGCTTGGCTTCTCCATCAACACGCTGACGCTGTTCGGCATCACGCTCGCCACCGGCCTGGTAGTGGACGACGCCATTGTTGTTATCGAAAACATCGAGCGCCATTTGCAGGAAGGCGAGTCCGATCCCGTCAAAGCCTCCTCCGACGCCATGAAGGAAGTCACCGGCGCCGTCATCGCCACTTCACTGGTGCTGGTTGCCGTCTTCGTGCCGGTCGCCTTCTTTCCCGGTACAACCGGCATTCTGTTCCGCCAATTTGCGTTGACCATCGCCTTCTCGATTACGATCTCCGCCTTCAACGCGCTTTCTCTTACGCCCTCGCTCTCGGCGCTCCTGCTCGGCCGCGAGCACGGCGAAAAAAACTGGTTCTTCAAGCGCGTCGACCGCGTGCTGGCCGCGCTTACCAATGGCTACGTTCGCGCCCTCCGCGCTTTCTTGCATTTCGAAGCCGTCGCTCTAATCCTGTTTGTTGCCGGACTCGGTCTCGCTTACGTCGTCTTCCGGCAAGTGCCCCAGGGCTTCGTCCCCACCGAAGATCAGGGATATCTCTTCGTCGTCATCCAGGCTCCCCCGGGAGCGTCGCTCGAATACACCCGCAACATCAACGAGCAGGTGACCGCCATCGCCAAGAGTTTTCCTGAAATCGACCGCACCTTCGCTGTTGCCGGTTTCAGCTTCGGGGGCAGCGCGCCGAACGCCGGCATGGTCTTCCTGAATCTCCGGCCATATGCGCAGCGCAAGGGCCGCGAGCACACTGCCTCCGCAGTCGCCAATCGACTGCGCGGCCCGTTCTTCGGAATTTCCGGCGCCATCGTCGTCCCCTTCGAAGCGCCCGCGGTGCAAGGTCTCGGACAGTTTGGCGGGTTCCAATACGAACTCCTCGATCAAGGCAGTCACACGCTGCAGGATCTCGACAAAGTCACACATGACCTCACGCGCGCAGGCGCCGAGCGCAAAGACCTCGCCTCGCTCTTCACCACTTACACGGCCAGCGATCCGCAGTATGTCATCACCATTGATCGCGAAAAAGCCAAGAGCCTGCACATTCCACTCAGCCAGATCACCGACACACTGAGCGTCTTCATGGGTTCGTCCTACATCAACGATTTCGATTTCAATAACCGTTCGTATCGCGTTTATGTGCAGGCCGATAAACAGTTCCGCTCGCATCCGCAGGACATCGGGCAGTACTACGTGCGCTCCGATTCCGGCGGCATGGTCCCGCTGGCAAATTTAGTCAGCATCGCCCAGACCGCCGCGCCCCAGGTCATCAGTCACTACAATCTTTTCCGCTCGGCAGAAATCGACGGGTCGGCTGCTCCCGGCGTCAGTTCCGGACAGGCGATCGACGCCATGCAGCAACTCTCCGCGAAAATCCTGCCTCAGGGCTACACCTACGAATGGTCGGGAATTTCACTGGAAGAGCTGGCGTCGGGATCGACCACTCTCATCCTCTTCGGTCTCGGAGTGTTGGTCGTCTACCTCACACTCTCGGCGCAGTATGAAAGTTTCGTGCTGCCGTTCATCATTCTGCTCGCCGTGCCCATGGCATTGCTCGGCGCGCTTTCCGCGCAATGGATCCGCGGCCAGCAGAACGACGTCTTCTGCCAGGTGGGACTCGTCATGCTGGTAGGCCTCGCGTCCAAGAACGCCATCCTGATCGTGGAATTCGCCGAGCAGTTGCGCGAACGCGGCATGACCATCCTCGACGCGGCTGTCGAAGCTGCCCGCATCCGCCTGCGCCCGATTCTCATGACTTCCTTCGCTTTCATCCTCGGCGTTGTCCCTCTGGTCACCGCCAGCGGCGCGGGAGAGAACGGACGCCACTCCGTAGGCACCACCGTCTTCGGCGGCATGATCATGAGCACGATCCTCAACTTGTTCTTCATCCCCGTGCTCTATCTCTTGATCGAAGGCTTCCGAGAACGCCGCCGCAATCGCAGAACCGCCTAACCCGCTAGTGTGGGGACGGGCGACTCGCCCGTCCGCTCGTGTGAAGACAGGCTCTATGCTCGTATGTGTGGTGGGTGGCTGCTCTGCCCTTGTCGCGTTTTCTGCGGCAAAGACCGCAGCGAAGCCATCTCCCGCATGAGCCGCGCCTTGGGAATGTTTATCGTCGAAGGAATCCACACCACCATCCCCCTCCACCGGAGAATCCTAGCCGACCCCGATTTCCTCGCAGGGAATTACGATACCGGCTTCATCGAGAAATTCCTGGCGAAGGCGAAGTAAGTAGGGGGCAGCCCACCCTTTCCCTCTTCCCAACTCCCAAGGGGCACCCGCATTGTTTGAATGGTGGAAAGGGTGGGTCAGCCCCCGATTACACTCGAATTCCAAATTGGCAAGCCGTTGCTACGATTTTTCTTGCCACCTACCTTCGTGCTGCGGGAATCGCCTCCGAAGAGTTATGATCGCGGTAATTCTAGCCACAGATTGGAGGTTCTTTGAGCGCCTTGGGCTTGCTCGATACTAAGCTGCGTCGCGTTTACCGGCGGTTCGCTCCCGTTTCACCTCTCCGCACCGCTGACCGAATAGATGATGTGTTGTACCTTGACGATCACGACATTATGCTGGCCAAACTCGGTTTCCAATGGGGTGATTTGGGTGACTCTAGAACGCTGCTCCTGCTTTGCCGTCTGGTGGCTTCTGGATATGCTCCGGTCTTCGAGTTCGGTACGTTTCGCGGACGCACCACGTACAACATGGCGTTGAATCTCTCCCGCGATAGCGACGAAGTCGTTTCGCTGGATGGCGGCGCCGTCGATGACTCTGAGGCGAATATCGAAAGCCGTGCGTATCCGGCGCATACTCCTGGTGAACTGATCCTCTCTGCGCCAACCACCATTCGCAAACGGGTGAAGTTGATTTCAGCCAACTCCACGCAGTTTGACTTCTCTCCTTACCAGCGGCAGTTTCGGCTGGTGTTTGTCGATGGCGGTCACTCTTATGAGGTCTGCATGAGTGACAGCAGGCACGCCTTTGAGCTTCTGCAACCGGGCGGAATCGTGGTGTGGGATGACTACAACGACTTTTGGCCCGGGGTCAAGAAGGCTCTTGACGAACTCTCGAAAACGAGACCCATCACGCTGGTGAGGAGCGAAAATCTCGTCGTTTGCTGCACCTGAATCCCGGCCAAAGTGCGAAAAGTCCAGGGAGGCCGGTCCACCCTTTCCTTCATCACAACTCCCGCGGGTGCCCCTTGTCGCGTTTTTTTTGCGACAGGGCGGGGATTTTGACATCCCATCCTCACAAGGATTATTTGTTCTCGATTTCGTAAAAACTCACAAGAGTGTGCGTAACCGTGGAAGAGCGGCCCTTCAGGGCGCGTTTTCAAAGCATCGCGTATACACTTCGGGGACTTCTTCGGAGTTTGCCTAACTCACTCAGCTACCATATCCTCTCAAGAAAAAGCAACCTTTAGTCTCTTCCCTGCGTCAGTAAAATACAAAGGAACTTAGGCCCTTACACTCGCAAGTGATCTTGCGTGAAATCAATCGGAGGTCAATTTCATGAAGAAATCGCCGCTCGCGCTTTTCGCTCTCCCGCTTATTCTCGCTCTGACGACTTTCTCGGCAGCCGCCCCAGCCATTCAAGACGCCCCGCCCACTGCCGCGCTTAATCGGAAGAGCATCGACCGCATCGTTAAGGAAGTCCGTCATGAACTCGTCATGCTTCCTTACTACGGTGTCTTTGACAACCTCGCCTACAAAGTCGATCCTGATGGCACCGTAACCCTGCTCGGCCAGGTAGCGCGTCCTACTCTCAAGTCCGACGCCGAAAACGCCGTCAAGCGCATTGAAGGTGTCGAGAAAGTCGTCAACCACATCGAGGTGCTGCCCACCTCCATCAACGACGACCAAATCCGCCGTGCTACCTACCGCGCCATCTACGGCAACGAAGTCCTAAGCGAGTATCAGTTGCGTGCCGTGCCGCCCATTCACATCATCGTCAACAACGGAAACGTCACGCTCGAAGGCGTAGTGGCCCGCCAGATGGACAAGCAAATCGCCGGCATGCAGGCGAATGGCGTCCACGGCGTATTCTCAGTAACCAACAACCTGGTAGTCGAAGAACAAGAGAAGAAAGAGGACAAGAAGAAGTAATTCCGCAGGTGTGGGGCGGGCATTCTCAGCAGCTTCGCTCACGGCCATTCCACCCGCCCCTGATTTCTCCGCGCTTCTCGCTTCTCCGTACCCCCTGGGATTGAGCCGTGCGCTTCTGCAATCGGCATCTGACTTCTACAATCTACAATTAAAGTTATCTATGTCCCAAACCAGGCCTCAAACTGGCGATCCCGGCGAAATCGACCGCGCCGCCCGGCTTCTCCGCGCCGGCGGCTCGTGGCCTTCCCCACCGAGACCGTCTACGGTCTTGGCGCCAACGCCCTCGACGCCGAAGCTGTAGCCCGCATCTACGCCGTCAAAGGCAGACCCGCCACCAGCCCGCTCATCGTCCACGTAGCGTCCATAGAAATGGCGCAGTCACTCATTAAGAACTGGCCAGAAGTCGCTGACCGTCTGGCCCGCCGATTCTGGCCCGGCCCGCTGACCTTGGTACTGGAAAAGCAACCTGCAATTCCTGCCATCGTCACCGCCGACCTTTCCACCGTCGGTCTCCGCATGCCCGCGCATCCGATCGCGCTCGCCCTAATCCGCGCCGCCGGCGTTCCACTCGCCGCACCGAGCGCCAACCGTTTCACTGAACTTTCCCCCACCACTGCCGAGCACGTCCGCGGCAGCTTAGGCAGCGACGTCGATTACATCCTTGATGGCGGCCCCTGCACCGTAGGTATCGAATCCACCGTCCTGTCGTTAGCAGGATGGTTAGCAGGATGGTCAACCGGATCGCAACCCATTCTGCTTCGCCCCGGAGGAATCCCGCGCACAGAAATCGAATCTCTGATCGGCCCAATCGCTATGGTGGACGATCCGGCCAGCGGCTCGCATGCCGCACCGGGCCTGCACCCGCGCCACTACAGCCCGCGGACCACTTTATATCTAGCGACGAATGGAAAATTGCCCGATCAGGGCCAAGGGCAAGGGCAAGGAATTTACCTGCAGCACCAGAATCCGCCCAGCCGCACCAACGTCACCATCCACCAGATGCCGCAATCCGCTGCCGACTACGCTGTCGCGCTCTATGAAGTTCTTCACCAGGCCGACGCCGGAAATTACAGATGGATTGCGGTAGATCTCCCGCCCAGCACGCCCGAGTGGGAAGCCATCCAAGATCGTCTGCAACGCGCCGCAACGAAATAATCCTGCGCGCGGCGGCAAAGCATCTCGAAGAACTTACAGCATCGCTAAAGCGATGCCCTGATACGAAACATGAGTTTTTCGGCAGCCCGTAAAGCCGTGCCCCAAAGCAACTTATGAGGTCAGTTCTAGTGCCGTGACCGCGTGATGAGTCATACGGTGGAGGGACGGGCGTCTCGCCCGTCCAGCCGGGCGGGGACGCCCGGCTCTCCACCAACAAGCTTCGATCGGCAGCAGTAACAATCACGCGGTCACGGTTCTAGTAACTTGCGAGCCAGCACTTAGGTAACCTCGTCATAGAACCTCTACGCAACTAATCTTTCTTCCGGGGGTTTCTATCCGCATGAACAACAAATTCACCAACTCGCTGTTAATCCTGGCAGTCGGGGGACTTATGCTTGCTGGTTCCGCCTCTGCCCAAACCTCAACCACTACCTCGGGCGCGGGGCCTGGCGTTGTCGATCCCGGTCATCCGCGAGTCAATCAAGTGAACCGCCGGGAAGAAAACCAGCAGCAGCGTATTGGCAACGGCATCAAGAGCGGGAAATTGAACTCGCAACAAGCCTCCAATCTTGAAAAGCGTGAAACCAGCGTGCAGAACCGTGAACAGAAGGATATGGCGGAGCACAACGGCCATCTCACCAAGGCCGAGCAGAAAGGGATCAATCGTCAGCAGAACCGGATCAGCAAGAGCATCTACAAAGACAAGCACCAGTAATCCGGCGAGAGGGCGCAAGAGTGAAACGAGGGAACAGCCGCATGCTTGTTGCGGCTTTTCTTTTGCCGGCGGAAAGAGACGGGGCAAGCCCCGTCCTTACAGAGCTGTTCATCAGCCCGTGAAGTCCACATCTCTATTTTTTCAGGGAACGGATGTACTTGACGACATCGGCGATCTGCTCTCTGGAGAGTTTGCGATCAAAGGACGGCATCATGTTCTTGCCCTTGCCGACGATGGTGGCAAGTTCGTCGTCGGATTGCTTTTGCACGTCGGCTGAACCGAGGGGTCGGACCTTCAGGTTCTTGCCGAGCACGGTGTCGCCCGCTCCGTTGCCACCGTGGCACCATGAACATTTCGCCTTGTAGGTATCGGCGCCGGCGCCGGCCAGGGTGTAAGTGGAGAACAGCAACGCCAGTGCGAGGACGGCGAGCGACGATCGAGCGAATAAGAAGCAGCCCTCAGGGGCTAGCGCGCGCGCGCATTTCAGCGGCCTGGCGGCACAAATAAAGTTTTGCCCTTCCCAAAACCTGGCTGCAATCAAATTTTCTTTGCCGTTCGTAAAACCGTGCCCTTTCAAAGCTTGCCTCGCACAACTCCGGCAATTTCAATTTTACCAGTTCAATTTCAACGCAAACTGGAATTGGCGCGGATCGTAGGAGGCGGTGGCCTGGCCGGCATTGGTGAAGAGCGGGCTGACGGCGGCCACGTTGTACACGTTGGCGATGTTGAACATGTCGGCGATGAAATCCATGTTGAAGCGCTCGCCGAAGGAGATGCGCTTCGAGACTCGCATGTCGTTGAAGACCGTCCATGGAGTTATGCCGGCGTTGCGGCCGAGGTTGCCGTCGAGCGCGAGCAGCGCGACCAGCGGGTTGGGATTCGCGAGCTGGGTTAGAGTAACGTCGGCAAAGCACGGCTCCTGAAAGAATCCCGTGGGCGAGAACTTGGAAGGCACGGTCGCGTATCCGCAATTGTTCGTGGGCGTTCCCGCTGCCACAACGTTGGGGCGGCTGGTGAGCGAGGACAACTGGAGGTTGTCGCCGCCGCTGGTAATGATGTTAAAGGGCCGCCCGGAACTGAATTCGATCTGGGGGGCGAACGTCCAATTGCTGAAGAGCCTGCTCGCAAAGCCGCTGCCGCTGAGCTTGCCTGTCTGGTAAACCCCGGTGAAGACGAAGCGATGGCGTTGGTCGAAGGTAGAAGACGAACGATCGGCTTTCGGGTAGTAGCTGTCCTGCGGGGTGAGCGTGGCCTGCAGGTCGGTGGAATCGTCAATCGCATGCGACCAGGTGTAGGAGGCGAGGAATTCGTACTTGCTGCTGAAGCGCTTGCGCAGGTTAGCGCTCAGGCCGTGATAGTCCGATGTGCCATTGGAGAAATTGGCGTCCATGTCGCTGAAGGGGATGCAGTTGCTGAGAGTGCCTGGGTTGCAGTTGGCATTGAGCTTGGCTACGGTGAGATCGGCAATGGCGTCCGTCACGCAGGACGGGAAAGCTGTAACCATGGAGGCGTTAAGGCCGGAAGGACGGAAGAAGTTCGCCAGCGCGGCCGGGACATAGTAGGGCAGCGCACCGGGAAACGCCCCTGCGAGCGGGCTGGCGCCGCAAGAGGTGATGAATAGCGGGTTGGTCGAGGGCGTGGCGGCCCCTGCCGCGACCGCAGCCATCCAATTCTGTGTCACCAAAGCGCCTTGGACCGGAGCCGCGTTGATGGGGCGGTTGAGATGGCGTCCGCCGTTAAAGTTGTAGGCCAGGCTGAAGGCGTAGCCATCGCCGAGGTCGCGCTCGATGGTCAGGTTCGCTTGCTGCGAGTAGGCGTAAACGAAGTTCTTGCCCAGCGGATAACCGAAGGGCTGGAACGCCAGCGGGAACGGGTATGGAGCATAGGGCGCTGGCGGATTGGTCAGGTAGTTTTGATTGAGGTACAGGGAGTTAGTCTGGGTCGAGTTGAACTGCTGCTGGTTCGGCAGATAATTGAGTTGGCTCACGTTCATGCAATTCAAAAGACTCCCTGTGAAAACACTGGCGGCGTTGAGATTAGCGGGACTGAACGGGGTGGAGCCGGCACTGCAGGGAGCGCCTCCGGGAAACGCCAACTGGACGCTGGTAGAGCCGTCGGAGGCATCGCCGAGGAAATACAAGCCGAGCAAGGGGTGGTCATAGAACATCCCGAATGAAGCGCGGACCACGGTCTTGCCGTTTCCATTTGGATCCCAGGCAACGCCCACGCGAGGCTGGATGTTGTTCTTGTCGGTCTGGATACCTTTCTGCAGTCCCAGGTACTTGTATCCGGCCAGGCCGAGCGCGGTCGGCGGCTTGAACGTCGGCGGGAATTCGACGTTGTAGCGCACACCGTAGTTCACTGTGAGATTGTGGCGCACGCGCCAGGAATCCTGCCAGAATACGCCCAGCGGTTTGTTGGAAAACGAGTCGGTGGGATTGCCGATGCCCTGGACAAAATCCGTCGGGACGCCGAAGCCGTATGCCTGCACGGCGGAGAGGCCCGGAATCGGGAAGTTGGCAGGGAGGGCGTTAGCCAGCGTACTGTAGATCGCGGCGGGGAGGGCCTGGGCGGCCGAGAGCGGGCCGATATCGAACACGCCGCCGTAGTTCACCGTGAACGTGGCCTTGAGCGGGAGATAGTTGAAATCCGCGCCGAACTTGGTGTTGTGCCGTCCGATGCTCCAGGAAAGGTTGTCGCTGAACTGGTAGCGCTTCTCGGTGCGCTGGATGGAAGAGTAGGGCTCACGGCCGAAATAAGCGAAGCCGGGGATATTTACCGCCGGGTAGGAGCCGGCCGGTATCTGGGTGTTGTAGAAATAATTCAGGCCGCGGCGGGCGTACTGGAAGCGGAACTCATTCACCTTGCTGTTGCCGAGGGTCCAAGTGTCCTGCACAACGCCCGTCGCGTCACGGTAGCTCTGTCGAGAAGTGCGCGAATAGGAGTTTTGACCGAAGGGCTGGTCTTGTCCGCTGCCTTCGATGCCGGTGACCGTGCTTGGGCTGGCATTGAAGCGCAGCGTGAGGCGGTTATTGTTGTTTACGTTGTGGTCGATGCGAAGCGAGTAGAGGCTGGTGCCTTCGAAGACCGGGAAGTTCCCTTCCTGTGCCACCTGAAGCAGCGACTGGTACGAGGCAGGCACAACGCAGGACCCCGGAGTCTGGCAGTCTGAGATGAAACCGGGCTGCCCGCCGAGGCCCTCGCCATACAGCGCCATGCCGGAAGAGGCCCCTGCGATGCCAGCGTACTCGGCAACGGCGGCGGCAACGTTCGGATCGGCCTCGGCCGCCAGCACGGTCGGGTTCGTCAGGAAGCCGATCTGGCCCGACGCGCCCGGCGTCAACTGCAATGTTCCAAACGGTAGGCCGACCTGCGAGGTGTCGAACTGCGACAGCTGGTAGTACGACAGGTTCGTCAACGGGTTGGCGATGCTGGAGAATCCCGTCTCGTGGCGGCGGGTGACTTCATAGGAAAAGTAATAGTATGTTTTGTCTTTCTTGATCGGGCCGCCGAATGCGACGCCCGCTTGCACGCGGGTGTAGGCAGGATTGGACGTGGTGCTGAAGGGATTGACGGCCTGGAAATCGCGGTTGCGCAGGTATCCGTAAACGTCGCCGTGAAAATCGTTCGAGCCGGAGCGGGTGATGATGTTGACCACTCCGCCCGAGGCTCGGCCATATTCGGCGGCGTAGCTGTTGGTGATGATCTGGAACTCCTGCACGGCCTCCTGCGAAACGGTGGAGCGCACGCCGTTGGTGGAATTGTCGGTGGCATCGGCGCCGTCGACATTGACCAGGTTGGAACGGCCGCGCTGGCCGCTCATGTTGAGGCCGGAAGTCGGCGCCGCGCCGATTTGGGGGGCGCTGTCGCGCTGCACCTGCGAATCCGAGAGCGTGAACTGGATGTAGTTGCGCCCGTTGATGGGCAGATTGTCGATGCGGCGCTCGCCGACGGTGTCGGTACTGGAACTGCGCGAAGTTTCAACGATCTCGGCTTGGGCGCTGACTTCGATGATTTCCTTGCCGCCTGAGACGATGAGCGTAACGGGCAACTCGGCCATCTGGCCCACGGTGATGGCGACGCCGGTGGCTTCGGTCCTGGCAAAGCCCGACGCGTCCACGCTGACGGAATAAGTGCCGGGAGCTAATTGACGCACACTGTAGCCGCCCTGGCCGTCGCTGCTGCCGGCGCGTTCCAGGCCCTTGGCAACATTGCGCACGGTGACGGTGGCGTTGGTCACGACGCTGCCCTTCGGATCTTTCACGCTGACGTGGAGGTCGCCGGTGGCGGCGCCCTGGGCGAAACCAGATTGACGAACGAGCAAGAGCAGGACCACGAAACAGAACAGACGTAACAACGCTTTCATAGGGCTCCTGGGATCTTCCGCCTTGCTGAAGGCGGGAATCGAAGTGCGCGTTTTTTCACTAGCTACTTGAATTTTGAGCACGTCGGTAGGTTGAGATACCGAAGATATGTACATCAGAAGAGGGTGTTTAAGCAAGCGATAAGATCGATTACCGGCTGGGCGGAGGGCAAAAGCGGAGAACTGTCTCTCTCCCGCCTTCGTCCCGGCATTGCGTTTGCGCCTGCATTTCTTTAGATTTCTTGCAGCGAGATTACTGGCGTGCCCGACATATTTCTTGTGCCTTCTCTTGTGCCTTCCGAGAATTTCAACGGACATTCCATGACGGGCGAACTGCTGCGGGTGATGGTGTGTCCGCCGGGCAATGCGGGGTGGGACATTTCCGGGAAAGCCGCGGCCTGGCGGGAGCTCGGATTTCAACATGCTCCCGATTTTGCGGCAGCGCAGAGCCAGCACGAAATTCTATGCGGACTGCTCCGCGAGGGCGGAGCCGAGGTCGCGTGTCTACCTACGACGGAATCTCTCACGCTTGATGCGGTCTATGCGCACGACGCGTCGCTGGCTACGGACTATGGTCTCGTGCTGATGAATCCGGGGAAGAAAAGCCGCGTGGCGGAGGCGCAGGCGCACGCCAACTTTTGCCGGGAACTGGGCATTCCAGTGTTTGGCGAGATCGGGCTGCCCGGGACTTCCGAATCCGGCGACATGGTCTGGCTCGATTCGCGGACACTGCTCATCGGGGACGGCTATCGGACTAACAAGGCGGGAATCGAGCAGATGCGGTCGCTGCTGTCCGCCAAGAATGTTGAGGTGCTGTCGGCGCCGCTGCCGTACGGGCCGGGCCCGTCGGCTTGCCTTCATCTGATGTCGCTGATGAGCATGCTCGATGAGCGGACGATCCTCATAGATCTGCCGTGGCTGGCGGTCGAGACCGTTGAATTGCTGAAGGGGCGAGGCTTCCACCTGATTGAAATTGAATACAGCGAACGCGACACGCTTGCCTGCAACGTGCTCGCGCTCGGCCAGAAGCGCCTGATTGCGCTAGCGGAAAACGCGAGGACAAATCAGCGCCTGCGCGACGCCGGCTTTGATGTGCGCACATTCCCGGCGTCGGAGATCTGCATCAACGGAGGGGGCGGGCCGACCTGCCTGACGCGGCCGCTGCTGCGGAAGTAGCACGAACGACCAACGACTAGCGACCAACGACCGCTTTTGGCTTCGCCTGCACGCCCCCATTCCGCTCGGCTTGGTAGAATCAAAGGGCAATGCTTTTGCCGTTCGTCCGCGAACTTTTCGCGGAGGTGGAACAACTACCTGCCTTCACGCGTGCCGCCTCCCATCTGCGGGAGAGCGCGGGGCGGATGAGTGTCACTGGACTGTCCGCAGCGGCCAAGGCGCTGATCGTTGTTTTATTGCGACGCACGGTCGAGCGCCCGTTCGTGCTGGTGGTGGCCGATAACCGCGCGGCCGAAGAGTTGCTGCCCGTACTGCGAGCATTCTCGGAACTGACCGGCGCAGCCGATCCAGACTCGATCATCATCCTTCCGGCGCGCGACGTGCTGCCCTTCCAGAATCTGTCGCCGCATCCGGAGATTCAGGAAGAACGCGCTACGGCGTTGTGGAAGATCGCGACGGGCCGCGCCGCGATCGTAGTTTCACCGGTTACCTCCACCACAATCCTTCTTCGCTCTCCCGAGTACTACGCCGACCTGGCGCGGGTTTTGCGTCGCGGCGAGATTTTCGACCTGGAGAAGTTGCTCGAGCACCTGAACACGGTTGGCTACAGCGCCACCGATGTGGTGGAAATGCCCGGCCAGTACGCGGCTCGCGGCGGCATTCTGGATGTGTACTCGCCGGAAGCGGACCGCCCGGTGCGCGTCGAGTTTTTCGGGGATGAAATCGAGTCGATGCGCAAGTTCGATCCGGCGAGTCAGCGGTCTTCGAACCCAGTCGATGAAGTGCTGCTGCTGCCACTTACGGAAACGCCGGTCACGGAAGAACTGCTCGGTTCGATCAACGCGCGGCTTTCGGGGAAGCGCATTACGGGTTCGCCCGAGGTTGTGGAGCAAGCGGTGCGCGACTCGGGCGCTGGTGTTTTTCCGGGCTGGGAGTTCTACGCTCCGGTGGCGGGCGCCGACCGCAGCATTTTCGGGCTGCTTCCGGAAGCGCGTGTGATTCTCGACGAGCCCGAAGCGCTGGCCCAGGAACTTGACAAATTTTGGGCGCGTATTGAAGAAGCGCACGAGCGCAGCGGGGTGGGAAACCTGGTTCGCCCCGCCGATCTTTATCTGACGCCGGAGAGCTGGCGGGAAAAGACCGCGGCGCTCCCCGGAGCGGATTTCGAATATCTGGCGATGGCGCGCGAGGCCCACGAGACCGGCGAAGGACGAACGGAAGCCGCGTTTCTTTCACAGCCCGCCACGCGCTTCCACGGCGCTGTTCCGGCGATGATCGAGCAGGTTCAGAAGTTGGTCGGCGGCGGCACGCAGGTAATTCTTGCCGTGCCCAACACCGGAGAAGTCGAGCGCCTCGCCGATATGTTCACCGAGTACAACGCTTCGTATCGTCTGGGAAGCCGCACCCGCAGCGGAGAAAGCTATGCCGACGAAACTTCTTATTTTGCCGGCGACGTTCTCACCACCACGCTGCTGAAGGCTTACCTTCCCGACGGTTTCGTTTTGCCGGAAGCGCATCTCGCGATTTTTGGGGCGCGCGATCTGTTCGACGAATCGGACCTGGTGGCGGCGCGGCCGCAACGGCAGAAATCGAAAGTCTCGGCCTTCCTCTCCGACTTCCGCGATTTGCAGGTCGGCGACTACGTTGTGCACGTGGAGCACGGCATCGGGCAGTATCAGGGTCTGAAGGAAATCAACCAGGGCGATGGCGCCGCGGAATTCATGCTGCTCGAGTACGCTGAAGCTGCCCGGCTTTATGTTCCGCTGACTCGCCTCGATCTGGTTCAGAAATATCGTTCGGCCGAGGGCGCGAAGCCCGCCCTGAATCATCTCGGCAGCGCCGCCTGGGGCAAGACCAAGGCGCGTGTGCGCAAGGCGATGAAGGATATGACCGATGAGTTGCTCAAGCTCTATGCGCAGCGCCAGGCCGCGCAGGGTCATATCTTCCCGGCCGACACCGAGTGGATGAAGGAATTCGAAGACGCCTTCGAATACAACGAGACCGAAGACCAGGCGCAGGCCATCGCCGACGTGAAGCGCGACATGGAATCGCAACTCCCCATGGATCGCCTGCTGTGCGGCGACGTCGGTTACGGCAAAACTGAAGTGGCGATGCGCGCCGCCTTCAAGGCCCTGAGCGACAACAAGCAAGTCGCCGTGCTTGCCCCTACCACCGTTCTCGCCTTCCAGCACTACGAAACTTTCAAACAACGGTTCGCGCCCTTTCCGCTCACGGTCGAAATGATCAGCCGCTTTCGGACGCCGAAGCAGGTCAAAGAAATTTTGCAGAGAGTGGAAGCCGGCAAAGTGGACATCCTGATCGGCACCCACCGCCTGCTCTCCAAGGACGTGAAGTTCGCCGACCTCGGCCTGCTGGTGGTGGACGAGGAGCAGCGCTTCGGCGTCCGCCACAAAGAACGCATCAAGCAGATGCGCACGGAAGTCGACGTGCTTACCATGTCGGCGACGCCGATCCCGCGCACCCTGCATATGTCGCTGGTGGGGCTGCGCGACATGAGCGTGATCGAAACGCCGCCCAAAGATCGGATGGCAATCCAGACCGTGGTTGCTAACTGGGACGAAAAGCTTATTCAGTCGGCGATGGAACAGGAACTCGACCGCGGCGGCCAGGTTTATTTCGTGCACAACCGCATCGAGACGATCTGGGAGATTGCGGCCAAGATTCAAGCCATGGTTCCGAACGCCCGCATCGCCGTCGGTCACGGCCAAATGGGCGAAGGGGAGCTGGAAAAAGTGATGCTGAAGTTCATGCATCACGAAGCCGACATCCTGGTTTCGACCACGATCATCGAGAACGGCCTCGACATCCCGCTCTGTAACACGATCGTCATCAATCGCGCCGACCGGCTGGGCTTGTCGGAGCTTTATCAGCTTCGCGGACGAGTTGGCCGCTCGAATCGGCGCGCTTATGCCTACCTGCTTCTGCCCGCGGAAATCGAGTTGACGCCCGTCGCGCGCCGCCGTCTTGCCGCGCTCAAGGAATTCTCCGACCTCGGCGCCGGGTTCAAGATCGCTGCCCTTGATCTCGAACTGCGCGGCGCGGGCAATCTTCTGGGCGGAGAGCAGAGCGGACACATCGAAGCGGTGGGATTCGAACTTTATACGCAGATGCTGGAACGCGCCGTACGCGAGATGAAGGGCGAAGCGGGCGTTGAAGTGACAGAAATCCAACTCAATTTGGGGCTGAACATCCGTATTCCGTCCGATTACATCAAAGAAGAGAACCAGCGGCTGCGGATGTACAAGCGCGTCGCGGGAGTTGAGACGGAGTCGCAGTTGCACGACGTGCGCTCGGAGCTGATCGATCGCTATGGCGAGACGCCGCGCGCGGTCCGCAACCTGCTTGAGTATGCCGCGCTCAAACTGCAGGCAATGCGGGTGGGCGCCAACGCCATTGAGCGCAAACGCGAATTCGTGAACATCAAGTTCAGCCAGACGGCGGCGATTGATCCGGGCAAGCTGGCGCGCTTTGTGGCGTCGCAGCGGGGCACACAATTCACTCCGGATGGGACGCTCAAGTTCTCGATAAAAATCAACAGCGCCGAAGGAATACTGCAAACGCTGCGCGATCTGCTGGAGGAGTTGGAAGCGCGCGAAGAAGCAGTGGGCCAGGTATAAACGCCAGCAGTTACAATGATTCCGCGAGAACCCTATGCACGAACGACGAACGAATGGCGACCGCCGCAAGGTCCGGAAAGTCCGCAAAGCGATTTTCCCGGCCGCGGGATTGGGCACGCGCTTCCTTCCCGCCACCAAAGCTCAGCCGAAAGAGATGCTGCCGCTGGTCGATAAGCCCATCATCCAGTATGGCGTGGAAGAGGCGCTGGCCGCGGGATGCGACCAGATCATCATCATAACCGGACGCGGCAAGAGCGCGATCGAAGATCATTTCGACGTCAGCTACGAGCTGGAAAAAATGCTCGAGGAAAAAGGCAAGTACGACTTGCTCAAGATCGTGCGCCAGATTTCGGACATGATCTACGTGGCCTATGTCCGCCAGAAGGAGGCGCTGGGCCTGGGACACGCCGTGCTCACGGCGCGCGAATTGATTGGCGACGAACCGTTTGCCACCCTGCTCGCCGATGACGTCATCGATGCAAAAGTGCCGGTACTCAAACAGTTGATGAACGTATTCGACGAGAAGCACTGTTCCGTGATCGCGACCCAGATCGTCGACGGGCCGGCGATTTCTTCTTACGGCGTGCTGAAGGCAAAGGAGGTCGCGGGCTCGGGCGGAAAACTCTACGAAGTTCTCGACCTGGTGGAAAAACCGAAGTTCGAGGATGCGCCTTCGAATCTGGCCGTGATCGGGCGCTACATTCTGACCCCGGCGATCTTCGAAACGCTTTCGAACATCACGCCGGGCGCGGGCGACGAACTGCAACTCACGGACGGGCTGCGCGGGCTGCTGCAGCGCGAGAAGCTGTACGCCTATGTCTACGAAGGCCGCCGCTTCGATACTGGCGACAAACTTGGCTTCCTGAAAGCGACGGTTGAGTTTGCGTTGAAACGCGCGGACCTGGGTGGGGACTTCAGGGAATATCTGAAAAATTTGAAGCTGTGAGTGTGTTGCGACGGGGCCTCGTCCCGTTTTGCGGGGCAGAGCCCCGCCACCACACAAACTTCGGGTCAGTCTTTCAACGTCGCTTTCAGCTTCTTCGATTTCTCTTCCACGCCGCGCGCCAGTTTCTCTTTGTGGGTTCCGAGTTTCTTCGCGATCGCAGAATCCGCAAGCCCGAGTATTTGTGCCGCCAAAATTCCGGCATTGGTCGCGCCGGGCTTGCCGATGGCGACCGTCGCTACCGGAATGCCTGCCGGCATTTGTACGGTCGCCAGCAGAGAATCCATGCCTTGCAAGGAAGTGGAAGGAATGGGGACACCGATGACCGGCAAGGTGGTGTGCGCCGCGATAACGCCCGCCAAATGCGCCGCTCCGCCCGCGCCCGCGATGATCACGCGAATGCCGCGGCTGGCGGCCTTGCGCGCGTAGTCGGCGGTGCGATCGGGTGAACGATGGGCTGACGTTACATCGATCTCATAAGCAATCCCGAATTCGTCGAGAGCTTTCCCGGCTTCGCGCATGATCTCCAGATCGGAGTCGCTGCCCATCACGATGGAAACGAGTGGCTTTGTGTTCATTGTCCTCCCGGGCCGTCGAGTTGTTTGGGGCGAATCGAGACCCAGATGCCGCCAGCACATAGGCCCACAAATCCATACAGGCCCACATTGCTGAGAATCGCCGCCCCAAAAACAAAAACGACACTCGAGACCGACTCAGTTGGCGAATCCAGCACCATCAACATGATGCCACTTGGCCACACAAACCACGCTGATTCTATGCATTGGTTGTGCCAAATAAGGTCTAGTGCTGTGAGAGTCAATGGAATCAGCAAGCCGATCGCGCCGAAGGCGGAGATCATTCTTATAACCCGGCTCTGGCGACAACGCCAAAGAACAATGTAGCCAAACATCAGGCACAAGGTAGCGACGCCGAACAACCACGTCGATTCTATCAGCACAGTCAGCATCGTGGTCACCACGAGCAATCGCCCGACGTAGCTATTTCTTCAGCGCCCTCGCCGCAATATCTTTGCGATAGTGCACGCCCTCAAAGCCAATCTTTGCGCAGGCTTCATAGGCGTGCTGCACGGCCGTTTCTAACTCCGTGGCCCGCGCCGTTACCCCGAGCACGCGGCCACCGGCGGTATAGAAATTTCCATCGCGCGCCGACGTGCCGGCGTGGAATACCTTCACGCCGTCCAACTTCGCTGCATCTTCAAGACCGGTGATTCTTTTGCCCACCTCGTACGCTCCCGGATAACCGCCCGAAGCCATCACCACGCACACCGCCGCATCGTTCGACCACTTGAAATCGCCGTCGCTGGTGCGGCCTTCGATCGACGCCTCCATCGCTTCAACCAAATCGCTTTCCAGACGCATCAAAATTGGCTGGGTCTCCGGATCGCCGAAGCGGCAGTTGAATTCGAGCACCATGGGGCCGCGCGCGGTCATCATCAGGCCGCAATAGAGAACGCCTTTATACTCCGCGCCTTCGGCTTTCATGCCGGCGACGACTGGCCGCGCGATGTGGGCGACGAGCCAGTCGCGCATCTGCTCATCGACAATGGTCCGCGTCGTGTAGGCGCCCATGCCACCGGTGTTCGGGCCGGTGTCGCCGTCGCCCACGCGCTTGTGATCTTGCGCAGCCACCAGCGGCGCCACCCGCTCACCGTCGCTCACCACCAGAAACGAGAGTTCGTCGCCTTCGAGAAACTCTTCCAGCACCACCCGCGATCCGGCTTCGCCCAGCATTCTGCCGCTGAGCATTTCATTGGCGACGGTGGAGGCCTCGTCTTTGCTTTTGGCGATGACCACGCCCTTGCCGGCAGCCAGTCCGTCGGCCTTCACCACGATCGGAGCATGGAAGTGCGGCAGCGCATCGCGCACCTGTTCCGAAGAATCGCAGATCGCATAATGCGCCGTGGGAATGTGGTGGCGCTGCAGGAATTCCTTGGCAAAGCTCTTGCTGGTCTCAAGCTGCGCGGCAGCTTGGGTCGGGCCGAACGCGCGCCAGCCGCGCCGCGTGAATTCGTCCACCAAGCCGAGCATCAGCGGCAATTCCGGCCCTACGACTGTGAGGTCGGGCTGGAGCTGGTTCGCGAGCACGACCATGGAGTCGAGGCTCTTAACGTCTACCGCAACGCACTCCGCCTCATCCGCGATCCCGCCGTTCCCGGGCGCGCAGTAGATTTTCGTGACTCGCGGCGACTGCCGGAGCTTCCACACCAAGGCGTGCTCACGTCCTCCGCTGCCAATGACCAGGACTTTCATAATTGAACATTCAAGGGTAGGAGCGGGAGGAGATGATGTCAAACGAGAACAGATTGCGTGGTTCGGCTCGAATCATGAGCCAGAAGTGCAACCTGAAGACTTACAATGCTTTGCAGCCGATCTCAGGTCTCGAAAACCGCGAGACTTGGGCTCTCGATACGGTTTGGCTAGAGCGGTCTTTGTTATAATCGGACTTCGTCGCAATCCACCCGCGTGGCGCTATCGTCTAGGGGTTAGGACGGAAGATTCTCAATCTTCAAACCCGGGTTCGATTCCCGGTAGCGCTACCAATTATGTTTCAATTACTTACGCCATCTCCTGACGCAGTTCGTTGATGTGACTGTGGCCAATTTTGTGGCCACCTACTGTACCGCTGCGGACAACTGTTGATTCCGCTGCTCGATCGCTTCCCGAATCTGCATCACGTTTGAGTGGCTGTAGATGCGCGTGGTATTGACTGATTGATGTCCCATCGCATCCATAACCGCCATCACGTTTCCTGTTCCCTCCATCGCGTCGGTTAAGAAGCGATGACGAGCACAATACAGAACGACCGATTCTGGAACACCCGCCAACCGTTTGGCTTCCAGCCACTGCTTGGAAACCTCGCGGTCGGTAATGTGCCCGGAGCAGGCCTTCTTTGATGGGAAGACCCATCCTTCGTTGGCGACTTCCTTATGTGCCAGCAGTGCCGCCTTGACACGCTCGGTCAGCGGAACATAACGTCGGGACTTGCGGGACTTCCCGCGTGGATTGAAGATCACCCTTTTGTCCCAATGTATGTTTTCCCACCGCATTCGGAAGATCTCACCGGGTCGAAGGCCGGAATCCAGCATGATCAATAGAATCGTTCGGAACGGTTCCCAGCCCACCCGCGACTCTTTGCCTTTCGGTGTAAATCGCGGGCCTGCTGTGACTGTTATCAGCAGTTGCTCCATACACGAGTCGATAAGCTCTTCCCGTCCGTGTTCCTCGACGAGTTTCACAACTGGCACTGAGGATAGAAACTGCCATTCGTGAGCCTTTTTCAGCAGACGCCGAAGGGTACGGAGAGCGTTGTTCGTGTTTGCGGCTGAAGATCCCTCGATGGTTGAAGCGTGATCTGTCGTTATATGATCCAGTTTCATACAAGCGAGGGGTGTGGACTCCAGAAGCCGCCAGCCGACCTGGTAATACCTACGGGTTGGCGCTTTTGGCGGACGGTCCGCCGGCAAAGTCTCCAACCAGTTAAAGAAACGGTTCGAGAAATCAGCCAGCGTTGGGATTCTCTTGCTTCCCGGAGCACGACCGCCTTCCAGTAACCGCGCGAGCACCAGCGACTCCACTTTCCTAGCTTCTTGCGCCATTGAGGTTTTGCAAGTCCCCCGGTAGCGCTTGCCATTCCAGCGAAACGCGAAGTGCCATGTATTCCCCCGTTTAGAGAGCGACATGTTTTTCCTCCATGATCGCTCTCGCTTTTGAGACACGCAGGTTGCGCAAGATGAACTTCTCTAGCGCAACAGCATCATATCTCACCAAGCGTCCGAGTTTTACATAATTTGGGCCATCGCCTGACACGCGCCAGTACCGCAGCGTATTAACGCTCACGCTCAATCGCCTCGACACCTCCTGCTCATCTAAGAGCTGTATGTCTGTCATTTCCCTTAGCCCTCGTCCTCGCGCCTGTTGGCTACGGCTTCGACTGTAGATCTCCAAAGAAAATCACCCGGAGCAGAAAGCCCTTACAATCGCGGTTGCGTTGGGAACAAAATCATCCCACCTCCATCCGCGACGATGCTGACATACCCATTGTCAACACCGGCCACGGCGGTTCGGAACCGACCACTGCCGTTTTTGCTGATCAATTCCGGGCGAGACCGACAATCTTTTCCAACTTGATTCATCTCTGCTGCCGTGTCCAATGATTTCTCAGCCGAGAGCTATTCCCAACGGGAATAACTCGGAACAATTTAGAGTGATTCGGTGGGTAATCTCGTTGTGAAGTCCAACATGAAAAATTCCATCCACTTCGCAACAAAGGACATAGCCGTCATCTTTTCGCTAAACCTTCGACGTGCAAAAACCGTCTGGGAGGCTTGTAGCAGTGCTCTGAATAGCATTGCCCCAAGGCCGAGATAGAGCCAGAACCGCTTATGTTTCAAGGTTGTTTTGCGCTTCCGTCCAAATATTCTCATCGTTGCAATCCGCGATTATTCAACGAGATACGCCTCCGTGAAGCGACTTGTTCAACGACTCATCTCCTCAATATCTCGTCTTTGTGCTGAGACCTATTCCTGGCGGGAATAGGTCTCGGCTGAGAAATCATTGGACAGCGAAATTGAGCGCGGTTAGTTTTGCGCCACACGCAGCAGATTTTAGCTGCTCCTGGAGGCGTAAATGTCATCACGTTGGTTCCAAATCCATCTTATCCGCCCAATCCAGCCCCTTCTTCGGTCGAAGCGGGCTCGACGAAGACAACCCTATACTCCACGCACAACTCCCGGATGGGAGCCGCTTGGCGGCGGTGATTCCGCCGGTTGTTCGGCTTACGCCAGCACTCATTATTCGAAAGTTCACCAGCCGCCACTACACAGTCGAGGACCTCATTGCTCGCGGTACGCTGACGCGCCCGCTTGCAGACTTCCTAGCCGAACAGATCCGCAGCGGAAAAACGCTGCTTATCAGCGGCGGAACCGGCACCGGAAAGACCACGCTTTTGCGGATATTGGCTGACTTCATTCCAGAACAGGAACGCCTCGTCGTCATCGAAGATACTTCGGAACTGCAAATCCAGAAGCCGAACATACTGGCCGTCGAATGCCGGACCGATACGTTCAAAGCCAACATCACTTTCGACGACCTTCTGAAGTCCGCTCTCCGGTGGAGACCGGACCGGATCATTCTTGGCGAAGTACGCGGAATCGAGGCGCGCACGCTGCTTGATTCCTTCAACACGGGCCACGCCGGATCGCTCGCAACGATCCACGCTAATTCGGCGCAGAAGGCGCTGCATCGCTTCGCCAATCTGGTTATGCGGAACCACGCGCAAACGACCTTCTCCGACACCGAAGCCGAGATCGGAGAAGCCGTCGATTTCGTCGTCCATGTCGAGCGTCAACCAGGCCGCCGCATCATCCGCGAAGTGCTCGCCCTTCGCGGCTACGACCGTGATGCGAAACGCTTCCTGATCGAACCCGTATTTGAGGTGAAACATGCCACAGCATAGGACACAGAATGCGGCGAACATTGCCGCCAACTTCCTCACCCGTTGCTTCGCTCCGGGTGAGACGATTGCGCTGTTTCTTCGACGCGAGAATCCTGCCGGGATTCTTCAGCGGATCGTTCCCCTGGAACGTGCGCTTGCGCCTGGTTATCTCGGCTGGCTCGCGCACGAAAACTCTATCGGCGCGAACATCTATATGGCTGCCAATCCACTGCGTTCTGGCAGCCGCAAACGCACCAAGGAGTGCATCGCCGCGGTGCGACATTTGTATCTCGATTTAGATACCGATGGAGAGGCCCGCCTCACTTCTCTCCAGGCCTCCGATGCCGTTCCCCCGCCGAACGCAATCGTCTCGACATCGCTCGGCAAATACCAGGTCCTCTGGCGCGTGGATGGCTTCACCTTGGAACAGCAGGAAAGCGCCCTGAAACTGCTTGCAATTACCTTCGGTGGCGATCCCGCCTGCACAGACTGCAACCGGGTTCTCCGCCTGCCGGGATTCCTGAATTGCAAGTACGATCCCGCGTGGCCCGTGACCGTCGCATACCCCGGCGATTCCACTTGGAATTTCGATGACTTTCGGCTGGATATTCTTGCGGCGGATGCCTTGCTTTCGCCCCGTTCAATCACACCGCGAAAGCACCCCGCTAACCACACCAATTCCGAACACGATTGGGCCTGGGTTCTGCACGAACTCGCCCACGGAAAGGACGCCGCGAAGCTCACGAGAAAGCTGGCTTCGCGCCGCTCCGATAAGCCGAATCCTCTCTATTACGCCCAACGAACCGTGGATGTCGCATCGGCCAGACTTTGGCTCATCGAAGGCGTTCCGATGGAGGACGTTGTGACGATGCTTATAGTCCGCCGCCGCTTCGAGATTCCCACCGCACTTTGCTCCGCTCGTGCGCGGGAGATCGCACAGACGGCGCAGAGGATGATTGCCCGGAGAAAGATCGCTTGATTCAACACCAATAAAGGAGAGGGAATGCCACTACTTGAAATCAACTTTAGCCGCTACATCAGTGCTTCTGTTCGGCTGGACGAGTCCACCGCCGAGCAGGTCGATCAATACGCCGCCTTCGTCCACGCATCCGCCGACGATGTCGTGGACAAGGCGCTCAACTATGTCTTCTCGAAGGACCGCGACTTCCAGGACTTTCTGAAGACGCCACAGGCCAAGCAGGTCGCTTCCACGTTGCGCGTCCGTAAAGGCCCGAATAAAGATGCGAAGGATGAGCCGGAGCATCCTGCGAAGAAGCTTGGAGCCGGGACGGAGTCCACGGCTTCTGTGCGGGCAATGAAGGCGTGATCCTCCATTCAATTTCGTGCCTGAGCAAGAACGGTGCTTCGCACCGGAAGAATTTGGACACTCCACCCCTCGGAGGGCGCTGCGGAGCGCCTTGGGGCGCTCTAGAGCTACTTGTGCATTGGCAACAACTTACATTTCCAGGGCGCTCCAGAGCGCTTTGGACAAAATACCGGAATCTAGGCCCAAATGACACAGATCATCAGTGACGGAAATCAGAACCAGGCGCGAGAGTTTCGCACTTTTACAGCCAGCACGAAGGTGACAGAGGCGGAGCTTAATGAACTCGAACGAGCTGCTGCCGAGTGCGGCATCCGGCTTGGCGAATGGATTCGTGAGGCCGTCTTAAAGGCGGCCCGCTCTTCATCCGGCGCTCTCGGAGCCGACCCGCTCATGACCGAAATCGTCGCCTTGCAACTGTTCTTGACCAACGCGCTTTCGCCGGTAGCGTGTGGTGAGCGAATGAGCGCCAAGCAATACCAGGAGCTGATGCGAAACGTGAAAACCAACAAGCACCGCGCCGCGCGCGAGGTCGTCGCGCAGTACGCCGCCGAAAACGAGGAGGAAAAACGCCATGCCTGAAACCAACTGGGGAAGAAAAGAGACCATCATTTGGCCGCCTCACAAGCCGATTTACACTTTCGGCGCGGTCTTTTTTGCTGTGGTTCTGACAGGATTGTTCGTCTATCTTCACTTCGCGTTCGTGCTCACTCCGCTACAACAGTTCGATCTCCCAATCTATATAAAGACCACCATCTTGGCGAGTAAATCATTAACACATTATGAGTTTAGCTTCCATTCCTTCAGCACCAGCCGATCTGGAACTCATCGCACAACTGAAGAGCAAGCTACAGTACGCGGAGCTGCGGATTCGGGTGCTGGAAGAACGGCTGATGCGGATCGAGAAGTATGGTGCGGGCGGAGAAAGACTTTCGCAGGCGCAAATGCAATTATTCGAGCTTGGGCCTGTCATCAGTGAAATGAGCGAGCAGGCGGAGAGTGAGCACGCGCCAGCGTATCGCTCGACGAAGAAGTCGGCCAAGCATCCATGCCGCCAGGAGTTGCCTGCGAATCTTCCTCGCATAGAGCGGGTTCTGCCTTGCACGCCGGATCAGCGCTTGTGCAAGCGCTGCGGAAAAGAAACGGTGGTGATCGGCTACGAGGAGAGTTCCCAACTGGACGTTGAACCGGCGAAGTACTTCGTGCTGGTCACGAAACGAGAGGAGCGGGCTTGCCGGTCGTGTGAGGATCTCGGCGTTGTCTCAGCGCCCTTGCCGCCACGGATCATCGAGAAGTGCCTGGCGAGTGACCGGATCGTCATCGAGACGGTCGTCGGCAAATATTGCAATCACACACCCTTGCATCGGCAGAGCATGATTCTGGAACGGGACCTCGGCCTGGAAATCAGCCGCGCAACGCTGGACGGCTGGGTGCTCAAAGTCAGTGAGTTGCTGATCCCGATGGTCGCGGCAATGAGGCGAGAATTGATCAGCGGAAGTTACATTCAGGCGGATGAAACCCCAGTCGATGTGCAGACACGCGAGGGCCGAGGTAAGAACCACCAAGCGTACCTCTGGCAATATAGTCGCCCCGGTGGAACGGTGGTGTTCGACTTCCGTCTAGGCCGTGGACGCGATGGGCCGAAGCGGTTCCTGGGACAGTTCGAAGGCATTCTGCAAACTGACGGCTATACGGCCTACGATCAGATCGGCGGCCCGAGAATGGTACATGCAGCTTGTTGGGCTCATGCCAGAAGACAGTTTTTCGAGGCGGTGCAACTAAATCCCCGAGATCCGGTTGCAACTCCGATTGTCGCGCGGATGGACGAGTTGTTTTCTGTCGACGCCGCCGCTCGCCGCAAAGCGCTGACTACTGCGGCGCGCCATGTCCTACGTCAGGAAACAGCCAGACCTCTTCTCGATGATATTCGCAGCAAGATCGAGGCAGCGCAGTCCGTAGCATTACCCTCCAGCGCACTCAGCAAGGCTTGCCAGTACGCGCTCACGCTTTGGAAGAAGCTCACCCGCTTCTTGGAGTATCCAGAATTAGAGCTGAGTACTAACCTGGCGGAGAATTCCATGCGTCCGTGTGGCACTGGGTCGAAAAAACTGGATCCACATCGGCAGTCCACAGGCGGGACCTAAGGTTGCGGCGATTCTCTCGGTCGTGGAAAGCTGCCGCAGGTTGAAACTTCCGGTACGCGATTATCTCGCCGCGGTTCTCCCCGGGTTTTGCCGATCTCCCGATCCGGTGCCTCCCAGATCTCACTCCCGCTGTGTTGATTGGATAAGAGCGAAGGCTCGATGTACCCGGTAGTCTTGATTTGAGGATCAAAGACGCTGGGAAGAAAGGAGCCTTCGCAGATGATGATTATAGGATGTGATTTTCATCCCAGCTGGCAGCAAATTGCATGGTTGGATACGGAGACGGGGGAAACCGGGGAGCAGAAGTTAGTTCACGCCTCCGGAGACGCCAAGAGGTATTACGCGCAGGTGCCTGGACCGGCGCTAATTGGCATGGAGGCCACGGGGAACAGTCAGTGGTTTGTGGAGCTGGCGCAGGAACTGGGACACCAGATCTGGATCGGGGATGCGGCGCAGATCCGGGCCAGTTACGTGCGCAAGCAGAAGACGGACAGGCGGGATGCGGCCCACATTCTGAAGCTGGTGGTGGAGGGGCGGTTTCCGAAGTTGTGGACTCCGGACCAGGAGCAACGCGATCTGCGGCAGTTGGTTTTGCATCGGCACAAACTGGTGGAGATTCGCAGCCGGGTGAAGAACGAACTGCAGCATCTTTCTCTGAACAAGGGGATGCAGCGCAAGGCCAAGCTGTGGAGTCAGGCAGGACAGAAGCTGTTGCGCGAGTTGCCGTTGCAACCGTGGGCGACATGCCGGCGGGAAGACTTACTCGGGTTGCTCGGCATGTTGAACGAGCAGATCGGGAAGTTGGATGAGGCGGTGCAGCAAGCGGCCGACGAACATCCGCAGGCGCGGTTGCTGATGACGCAGCCGGGGGTCGGTCCGAACACGGCGCTGGCGTTCGTGCTGACCATGGGCGATGTCAGCCGGTTTCCACGGGGCAAGCAGGTGGCAAGTTATCTGGGGCTGATTCCGCGCGAGGAAAGTTCGGGCGGACGGCAGAAACTGGGCGCGATCACGAAGCAAGGCAACCGGCTGGTGCGGTCGTTGCTGGTGGAAGCGGCGCAGATCGCAGTGCGGTTGGATCCTGGGATGAAGAAACAGTATTTGCATCGCTGTCACCAGAAGCCGAAAGGAGTGGCCAAGGTGGCAGCGGCGCGGAGATTAGCCGTACGACTCTACTGGATGCTGCGCACCGAGAAAGCGTATCCAGAGATCGTTCGCATCGAGAGCAGCCCGCGGGTGGCCCTGGTCGGCGCGAGCTAGACCGCTGAGTTGATTGGGCGCTCTCGCATCCCGCGAAGGGCCCGTGCAAAAGACGGCGCAAACGACGCGCCTTGGAAAACGAAAAAGATGTTTTCCACTTTCGCACCGGCCCGGCGACTGCGGCGGGATGTTCGCATAGAAGAATCATGGTCGAGGTTCGGGCCGTATCGATGGTTGGTGGAATGATCTTCCACCGGAAAATGATTCACGTGAGATTTCCAGAGTCTTGGTCCTCAACCTCTCTGGCACAGCAAGCGGTGCTTCGGCACGGCACAGGATAACTTTGTCCTTGACACCGCCTTCGCTCTTATCGAGGGCCGCCCGGCATTCATGAACCCAAGCGACGGGAGAGTGAAGATGGCTTTGCAACAACAACCGCATAGCTTCCTGTTTGCCGACCAGCCAGGAGTAATTGCCTCTTCTCCCGAATCGCAATGCCGGGTGGGGCCACTCAGCCGCTAGCCCGCTACAACACAGGTGCTCTGGGCTCTACGCGCCTGGATCAGGGGCGTCATTCGTTGACGAGCGGATGTCGCCTCCGGATAGAGCGACCCAAGAACCAGGCATCTCCCGAATGATCGACCAGTCATCTCGCATTACCGCCTAGTCGAAAAACTCGGCGGCAGGGCATCGGCGTGGTTCTACAAGGCCGAAGAAACACGCTTTTGCCGTTCTTGACCCTGAAGTTTGCGCCAGACGATGTGGCACAAGATGCCGAAACGCAAGACGCGGAATATGATTTGGATTCTCGAAAGAGTATTCCAACAAACTTGTGGGCGCTATTTCGAGTGAATTCTGGCGAAGAACTGCCAAGCCATGTCTGTAAAATCAAGTTTGTCGACATGCTTATGGTCCCTGTTCTCAGGGGAATCCGGGCTACCCGCCCACTCGTGGCCGAAGTTTGCAACGAAGTCGGCGATAACAGGCACTCCGTCTTTGCAGTTTTGCCAAGAAAACTGCACGCCCCAATCCATTTTTTTAGCCGTTTGAAGCTTACAGCCGTTGAGGTATCCCCACGTTACCCAATTCCCATGGGGCGTAGTCGCAAAATTTGGACTATTAGCTTCAAAACCGGAAAACTGCTCGTCGCTATCGCCATGAATGTAAAGGATGGGCACGGAGCGGGCTAGCTTCGGCGGTGGATCCATGAGGGGCGTCGCTACCGCAACGATTCCACTGATATCTTTTGAATGACGCGATGCGAGCAATTGGACCATTCCTGATCCGCTCGAAAAACCGGCAAGAAAAACGCGTTTCCGGTCGGCGTGCTCGTGTTGAAGGACTTCATTAAGGACCGCGATCAAATACCCCTCATCATCGACGGGAAGCGCGCCAGTCGCGAGATGATGGGTACGGGAGCCTTTCATTTCCCAGAAGGTGATGTTTGTGTGCCTGTCCGCCGGCTGATCGGGCTGCGTTGCTACAGGCTCAGGGAAGACAACCAGAAATCCGTTGCGATCCGCTTCGCTTATCCAGTTGTAGTTTTCCGACGTAAATCTTGCCGTACTTCGAATGCCGCCGAGCATAAACACTACCGCAGGATGGGCTGCTAGATGAGCCGGTCGATGGATGAGATACGGACGGCTATACCCGTTATGAACGAATGGCCTAGTTTCTGTCTGCGCCGCAGCTTGCCGCGCAACCGATATCAGCAACATGGCGAAAAGAAGGAATAGCAGGTTTCGGCGGATCATCGGTTCAGTGTCCAATCTCGCGAATATGCTCGGATGCACCGGTTGTCATGAATCTGAAGTCTCGATGTTTAACCAGCCGCAAATAATCGTTTTCAAAATACCACGCTGGACTTTAAGTTTGAAACGTCTTAATCTGACCGCGATTTTGGCATCAGGATTGACTTGGAGCTTTATGAAATCGCCATACCGATTGACCCTCCTTATTTGTTGTGGTCTTATGGCAGTTGCCGCTTCTTTCGCTCAGGATACGAAGTATCCTCCCCAGGGGCCATACATTCCTACTCCCGAATGCCGTGCAGGCGACCTATCATTTCTGCCGTTGCGCCCCTGCCCCAAAGATCAGATTGACGCTTGGCGGAAGGACATCCAGCACTGGCGATTTGAAAGATTGCTGCGCGTAGGCTATGACGGATCACAATATCAACGGCCAGATCTCAAGTGGACCCAAAGCAGTTATATCCAACCACAGATGATGGTCGAGGACCGATATTTCTACGATTCAGCGACCCGCAAATATACTGTGGATCGTTATTTAGACGATCTGGAGAAGCGCTACGGTGGAATCGACTCCGTGCTGATTTGGCAGATTTATCCAAACATCGGCATCGACAATCGAAACCAATACGATATGTTGCGCGCGATGCCGGGAGGAATACCCGGCGTCAAACAAATGGTGGCGGATTTTCACCGCCGTGGCGTGCGCGTGCTGTTTCCCGTGATCATTTGGGACCAGGGTACCCGCGATGAGGCAAAGCCGGACTGGGTCGCAACTGCCGAACTGATGGCTGAAGTTGGAGCCGATGGCATTAACGGAGACACTCTGGCGGGCGTTCCACGTAGCTTCCGCACGGCATCGGATGACGCCGGACATCCCCTGGCTCTCGAACCGGAAGGCGCCCCTAGTTCAGATGACGGGTTGATGTGGAACAACCTGACATGGAGCAATCTGCAAATATTCCGTTCACGCCTTATATCAGCCACTATGAAATGGCTTGAGACCCGGCACATGGTGAACGTTTCCGACCGCTGGAACCGCGATAAGACCGACGATCTTGCAATACGCCTGGTTCAACGGAGTCGGTTACGTAAGCTGGGAAAACATCTGGAGTATCTGGAACGGCATCACGCCTCGGGATGCGGAGGCCCTGCGGCGAGTGGCCACCATGGAACGCGCGCTTTCGCATTTTCTGGTGAGCAAGGACTGGGAACCACTAACGCCAACGCTGCGGTTTGGGGTGTTCGCCAGTAAGTGGCCTTTGGACACGGAAACACTGTGGACCGTGGTGAATCGGAACGAAGCCGACATCAATGGGCGTCAGATTGAACTGCCATATCAAGCGGGGGTGCGTTATTACGATCTCTATCACGGAGTCGAACTGCAGCCGGACCACGAAGGCGGCAGTGTCGTCCTGAGCTTCGATCTTGAAGCCCATGGATACGGGGCAGTCCTGTCAACACAGAACGCGCTCGATGCAACGGTGCAGTCCCTGATGGCGAAGATGAAGGAACTTACGGGACAGTCGCTCGCCAGCTATCCTCATGAATGGAGTTTCTTGCCGCAACAGATCGTGCCGATTGCCGCGAGCAGAGCCACATCTCAGTCACCAGAGGGGATGGTGGGGCTTCCGTCAGCGGACTATGTTTTCCGTGTGCACGGGATCGAGCTTGAGGGAGGCGACGGACTCGGCGTGGACGTGCAGTACCCTTGGGAAAGCGCGCCTATTCGATACCACGAAACGAAATTGCATATAAAGCCATTTTGGCTGGACAAGTTTTCTGTAACGAACAGCCAGTTCCAGAAGTTTCTATCGGCGGCACACTACCATCCAGACGACGATGGCAATTTTCTGAAAGACTGGAAAAATGGAAGCTTTCCCCATGGGCTGGGACAATAAGCCCGTCACCTGGGTTGCACTAGAGGATGCGCGCTGCCTACTGTGACTGGGCAGGGAAACGGCTGCCCCATGAATGGGAATGGCAGTACGCCGCCCAGGGAACGGATGGGCGCGTTTATCCGTGGGGAAATGAGTGGGATGCAACTGCCGTCCCAGAGCCAGATAAGGGACGCGATCTGCGCGGACCGGATGATGTGGCCGCTCACCCGAAGGGAGCGAGTCCCTTCGGTGTAATGGATTTGGTCGGAAACATCTGGCAATGGACTGATGAATTCCGAGATGAGCATTCGCGTGCTGCTATTCTTCGCGGCGGAAGCTACTATCAGCCGCAAGGCTCGATGTGGTACTTCCCCCAGGCGTACAAGGCGGAGGAACATGGCAAACTCCTGCTCATGGCGCCAAGCAAGGATCGCGTGGGCACCTTGGGTTTTCGCTGCGCGAGTGATGCTGAGTGAGTGACCGGGCCGCGTACCCAGCGCGACAACCAGTTTGAAAGCTTCTAATTTGTTTGGAAACGATCGAGGTTCCTGCCGATGCCAAAAGGAAGTCGTAAGTTTCTTGTCTTATCGCAACTCCTGCTCTTGATATTGATTGCAACCGCTGTGGCGGCGCAGACGACTCATTACCCTCCAGACGCGGATCAGATTCCGGGACCAGATTGTCTCAATCCCGTGAAGCCATCAGCGGGACAACAGAAGATATGCTCCCCCGAAGATTACAAAGCCTGGCTGGAGGACATCACCCACTGGCGGATGGAGGCGCGAATTCGGGCAGGATATTCGGGGCAGGAATACGAGCGGCCCGAACTGAAGTGGACGCAGTCCAGCTTCATCCAGCCGCAGATGATGGTCGAGGACCGCTATTTCTACGATCCTGAGGCGGGGCACTACACCGTCGACCAATATCTTGACGATCTCGATAAACGCTACGGCGGCATCGACTCCGTGCTCATCTGGCCGGTCTATCCGAACATCGGCATTGACAACCGCAACCAGTACGACTTGGTTCGCGACATGCCGGGGGTATCGACGGGCGTGCAGGCAGATGGTCGCGGATTTTCACCGCCGCGGCGTGCGAGTCTTCTTCCCGTGATGGCTGTGGGACCAGGGCACGCGCGATCCCGGCGTGCCGAACTGGGAAGCCACGGCGAAGCTGATGGCGGAAATCGGAGCCGACGGCGTCAACGGCGATACGCTTCGGGGCACTGCCGCGCGCCTTCCGGACAGCTTCGGACGGACGGGCCATCCGCTGGCGCTCGAGCCGGAGCACGCTTGCCCGTCGTCCTTCGAAGCGCTTGCGTGGAACAACATGACCTGGGGTTACTGGAAATATCCGATTGCGCCCATGGTCAGCTGTTCAAATGGCTTGAGCCGCGGCACATGGTGAATGTCTGCGACCGCTGGGACCGCGACAAGACCGATAATCTGCAATACGCTTTCTTCAACGGCGTGGGATACGAAAGCTGGGAAAACATCTGGGGCATCTGGAACCAGATCACTCCGCGCGATGCCGAAGCGCTCCGGCGGGTGGCGACGATCGAGCGCGCGTATGGCAGAATTCCTGATAAGCCCGGACTGGCAGCCCTACGCCGACACGCATGCAGTACGGGCGTCTATGCCAGCCGCTGGCCGCAGGGCAAGAGCACGCTCTGGACCATGGTCAATCGCAATCAATACGACGTCGACGGCCGTCAGTTACGGTCTGCCATGCGCAGGCGGGATGCGCTACTTCGACTTGTGGCATGGAGTTGAACTCACTCCCGAGGCGGCCGCGGGTGGTCAAGTGCTTCTGACCTTTGGCATCGAAGCGCGCGGTTTCGGCGCGATTCTGGCAACTGCCGGACGAACCCGATGGCAGTCTGCAAAAGCTGCTGGCGCAGATGAAGCAACTCTCGCTCCGACGCCGCTGAGCGAGCTATCTCAGCGGAATGGAAGTTTGCTTCCGCAGCAAATGGTGCGATCACTGCGAAGACGAAGCCCGCGTCAACAGCGCCCGATGGCATGGTTCGAGTTCCGGAGGGCGAGTTCACTTTCAAAGTTGACGGTATCGAGATTGAGGGATTTAACGACGTTGGGGTGGACGTGCAATATCCCTGGGAAGACTCGCCGCGCCGGCACCATCTGCACTCGTTGCACATGAACTCTTTCTGGATCGACACGCTATCCGGTGACCAATGCGGAGTTCAAGAAATTCCTGGATGCCACGCACTACCGCCCCAAGGACGATCATGAATTTCCTTCAGTGACTGGCAAAACGGTGCCTATCCGGCGGGGTGGGACAACAAGCCGGTGACCTGGGTCTCGCTGGAAGATGCGCGCGCTTACGCGGCCTGGGCGGGAAAGCGGCTTCCGCACGAGTGGGAATGGCAGTATGCCGCTCAAGGCAGCGACGGAAGATTGTATCCCTGGGGTAATACCTGGGATGCTACAGCTGTGCCGGTACCCGAGAAGGGTCGTGACATTAAGCGGGCCCGACGACAGTGGATGCCCATCCCCAAGGGGCCAGTCCGTTCGGCGTGATGGATTTGGTCGGTAACGTCTGGCAATGGACCGACGAATTCAGGGACGAGCACACACGCGCAGATACCTTGCGCGGCGGAAGTTATTATCAGCCACAGGGGTCGGTGTGGTATTTTCCGCAGGCGTACCGCCTCGACCAGCACGGCAAGTTGCTGCTGATGGCCCCGAGCAAGGATCGCGCCGGCACAATAGGGTTTCGCTGTGTAAAGGATGTGAAGTAACTTCTTAGGGCGGATCCAGTTTCATTAGTCTCGCCTAATCTCTCATGCTGGAACGACAGTGCAAAATCAGCACCATGTCTAACATGAAGCAAATCGCGGCAAGCAGAGTTTCCCTCGGCACGGTTTCGCATGTCCTGAATAACACGGCGATTGTGCGTGATCCCTTGCGGCAGCGGGTGTTGGACGCCGTAGCCGAGCTTGCGGTATCAGCCGAGCGAACTGGCTCGCGGCTTGCGCCGGGAAAAAACAAGTATGATCGGGATGGTAATTCCCGATATCAGCTAACCCCTTTTTCCCGGCGGTTGTGCGCGGCGCGGAGGACATTGCTTTCGCCAATGGATACCGACTGGTGCTTTGCAACACCGATAACGATCACAGCAAGGAGATCGTTCATCTTAATGAATTGCGCACCTACCGGCCCGCCGGCCTGATCGTGATTCCTTCGAATTTCAGCGATCTGACGGTGCAGACCGAGTCCTATCGCAAGGCTGGAACTTCGGTGGTGTGTGTGGATCGCATGCCGCTTAACTGGAAGGGCGACACCGTCACCGTGGCCAATGAAGAGGGGGCTTACCGGGCCACGCACCACCTGATTCAACTGGGACATCGGCGGCTGGCAGTGATTACCGGCCCCCTGCACCTGACTAACGCGCAGCAACGCCTGGCAGGCTTCAAGCGGGCCGTGCACGAAGCGGGATTGACGATCACCCCTGAGTATATCCAGGAGACAACTTTCAACAAACTGGGCGGCCACGCCAAAGGTAGTGTCCTGTTGCGCTTGCTGCCCCAACCCACCGCGATCTTCACGGGGAACGACCTGATCGCTCTCGGCGTGCTGCTGGCTCTGCGAGAATCGGGGTTGCGCTGCCCGCAAGACGTCTCCCTGATCGGCTTCGATGATCTGGATATCGCGGAGATGACAAATCCGCAACTCTCCTCGGTTTACCAGCCCGGTTATCAGTTAGGCACAACCGCCGCGCGCCTCTTGCTGGAGCGGGTGGCGGGCAGTAGGAGCCCAGCCAAGCATTTAGTGCTCGATACCGAATTAAAGATCCGGCAATCCGTGGCGCCTCCGCCGGAATCGACTCAGCCCAGGGCGGCCACCCGAGCTATCCGGAAGCGGCGACCTGGAGCATCTCGGCGGGTGCGCGGGTGAGCGCAAAGACACCGAATGACGAAATCGCTTGACAAGGGTTCAAACGAGCGTAGTAATTCTTGCTTTCATTTTGAAAGCTTTCAAAATCTCCCTTGGGACGCTCTTACCTCGGCCACGTTGCCCGGAGGCACCCTATGAATTCGCACCGCAAACCCATTCTCCTCCCCCTGCTATTTCTGGTTTTCATCACAGCCTCTGCCGCGTTCGGACAATTCGCCCAACGCGGTGCCATCGGCGGTACTGTCCTGGACAGCAGCGGTGCGGCTATTCCCAATGCGCAGCTAACGTTGATCGACGTGGATCGCAACGAAACCCGCACTGTGTCTGCCGACGCGCAGGGGAATTATCAATTTGCGGGCCTGGTGGCGGGCCAGTATCAGCTGACTGCCAGCTGTTACAGGATTCCAAACGACCAAGTCGGACCTGCTTGACGTCAACATCGGAACAACGATCCGATACGATTTCACACTTAAGCCTGGGTCTGTTAGCGAGTCCGTGACGGTTACCAGTGCCGCGCCGCTTCTCAATACCGAGACTGCCAACGTCGGGGTGGAGATCACTACCCAGCAGTTCCAGGAACTGCCCATGAACGGGCTGAACTTTACTTCGCTGGCGGCCCTCGCGCCCGGCGGCGCCACATCGCCCGAACTCAATATTAATCCGGGTGGGTCGTTCGCCGTTGGATGCCCAGTTCGCCATGGGTGGTGTCGCCTTCACGTCCGGCGGCGTCGTGCAGGGATCGCGAGACAGCGGCTTTTACATGAATGGCGTGAACATCAACGACAATTATGAAAGCAGCCTCAGCTATTTGCCGCAGCTTCCAATGCTCTACAGAACGCCAAACTCGATGTATTTGAATTTTCCGCGGCCAATGGACGCGACATGTCCACTTTCAGCATTCAGACCAAGAGTGGCACCACCAAGTATCACGGAGCGGCGTACGAATTTCTTCGAGAATGACTATCTTGAATGCAGTCAATCCGTATGATAAAGCTGAGGATGCCTTCCTCGGGGCGGGACAGCGGTAATACCAACCCTGCGGCGGAATCAATTTGGCGGCGGATTCGGCGGTCCTATTCCCATCCCCGGTGTCGATGCCCTGAAGGGCAAGCTATTCTTTTTCGCAAATTACGAAGAGAATTTATTGAACGTGACGGATCCATGCAAGTCTACTGGCACCGTGCCATCGGCAAAGGAACGCAACGGGTGATTTCTCGGAGTTGTGTCAAACCGGCTTTGATTCCAATGGCCTATGCATTCCCGCACCTCCAAACTCGCCCCTTAGCGCTGTCCAAATCTACAATCCATTTACCACGACATACGACGCAGTCGGGAACAGTACGAGACTGCCGGTTCCTGAACAATCGCCTCGATCTGGCAACCAAGCCCGATGGAAACTCCTGTCATCGATCCCACGTCCGCGCCATTGCTCAAGATATATCCTCTGCCCAATCTGCCAAAGCCAATCCCAGCAATATGAACAACCTGATTGCCTACGAAAATGGACGGATTCAACAATTATCATTTCGACAGCAGGTTTGATGCGAACCTTACAAAGAAAGACAGTATATTTGTAACCTGGTCGCGTCAGCACGGCACAAATAACAACGCCGGCGGAATTTTTCCGGAATTCCCCTTCAACAATGACGATAAGAGTTATCTGGTGACGGCCAACGAAGTCCATACATTTTCACCGACGCTGACCAATGAGTTTATTTTTGGAATCGGCCATGGCTCGTTGACGATCGTCAGCCAAAGTACAGTGTCGTTCGCAAACTCTTCGGCGAACCCGTTGAACAGCATTTTCGAGAACACCGGTCTCGGGATAACGCATGGACTGCTGGCGGTTTATACCAATAACTATTCGACCCCAGGGATTGGACAGGACTTCCTAGCCTCAAACAGAACCTTTCAGATTTCCGATAACGTGAACTGGCTTCACGGACGCCATGCGATGACTTTCGGGATGAACTATTTCAGGAAGGGCGAATACGACTGGGACTTCGGCCGCAACGTATACTACGGCAGTTTCAGTTCAGGTGGATACGACCAGAACTACGCCGGTGGAGATTCGAGTAGCGGATATGATTATGGGTTTACCGTCTTATATCCATCAACTTAATAATGTTGTTGGTGGCGATGCGACGGCGCCCGAGCTCAATGTCGTATTTCCCCAGTGGGGAATGTATGCCAACGATAAAATTAAGATCAACCAGAAACTAACGGTGAGCTTGGGCCTCCGCTACGACCTAAACATCCCCGTGTATGACCCCAATAAATATTGCTGCGCCGTCTATGAGCCCGACGCCAACGGCGGCGTTATGGCGGTGCCTGGGATCGCGCCTGGTCTTCCGCAACACTATCTGTCCGCGCCCAAGCGGGATTTTGCGCCGCGGTTCAGCATCGCCTACGCATTGCGACCAAAACAATTGATTCATGCGGGTTATGGGATTTTCTACAATATGGGCGGCTCGCAGATCTCCACTGCTGTGGGATTTGCAAACAACGGTAGCCCGGCAAGCAACGGAAATAACCTTTTCTGTCAGACGGATACTCCATGCCTCACTCAAGCCAACGTGTTTCAGCCTGAGCCAAACTATACCGCAAGGGCAGTATCCGGTCAGTACGGGGACAGGTCAGGGATACTTTGGTGATGGTGCATTCGCAGAATGTGATTTACTCAGACAAGAAATCCACGTCTGTGCCGTACTATCAACGATATACTCTGGATTTTGAGCAGGAACTGAATCCTTCCACCTCGTTTACCGTTAGTTATGTCGGCGCTCAGGGTAGGAAGGGAATGAATCTTGTGAACATCAATCTTCCGCCCTATCAAACGGGTTGGAGCTCAGTGATGCTTATCAATGCGGCGCGCCCCAATAACTCGGGAAGATTCAGCGATATTTATGTCCAGCGGCCAAATCTGAATTCGTTCTACAACGCTGGCATTGTCAGCTTTAAACACCGCTTCAGCAATAGCTGGCAAGCAACCAGTAGTTACACCTTTGCGAAAACCGTGTCGGATTATCCCTGGATCAATAATCTCGCTTACAACGGCGCCGCCGGCGGTGGCGCCAATTACCTTGCCTTCGCCAGTGGATTCCAGTATCCCAATATTTATGATCGTGGCGAGTCGATCGCTATCGCACCGGCACCGGTTTGTATTCAGCGGCATCTGGAGTCCAGTGTATGGAGCGGGCTGGTCATCCTGGGCAAGAACCCCATTCACCGGTTGGCGATTGTCAGGGATTGTAACGTTTGAGTCTGGCAACGCTTTAACGGTGACTAATGGGGTTACAACTCGGAGGTACATCCGCACTTGATTATGCTGGGCCGGAAGAGCTGTAACGTTATCGGAAATCCAAATAGTCTGAGCCACTGGAAGCAAGAGGTTTTCTCCAGCCTGTTCAACACCGCTGCATTCACGCGCTCCCCCAATTGACCAGTACGTAAGGGGTAATTCCGGGTTGGGCACGGTTCGCGGCCCCGGACTAAACAATATGGATTTGTCTCTGGCTAAGGACTTCAAGGTCCATGAATCGGTTACGGCAAACTTGCGGATTGATGCTTTCAATGCCCTGAACCACACGCAATGGAACGGAGTGGATACTACATGGAATGGCGTAACAGGTGGCACCTTCGGTATGGCAACCGGGGCGCGGGAGGCGCGCATCACGCAAATCTCATTCAAACTGTCGTTCTAGCCAAATCAGGCACGCTTCTGAAGACACGAGCCCTCTCTGCTCCTGTTCTTTTGCTGCATAGTCGGGCTCACAGTCATCGGTAGTGACGACGGCGAGGGGCGGGCAATACCGAAACGTGGTCAGCCCGCAACATGTGCCGTCAGGATTGAGATGGGTTGCGATGCCAAAGAGCATAGTAGTCGTGGGCAGTGTGAACGTGGATCTTGTAGTTTCCGCCGATCGCATTCCACATGTGGGAGAGACCGTTCCGGGTTCGGATTTCCAAGTCTTCTCTGGTGGGAAGGGCGCGAATCAGGCGGTGGCAGCGGTCCGACTCGGCGTTCCCGTCAGCATGATCGCGAAACTGGGAGATGACGCATTCAGTGTTGGCCTGCGGCAGGGGTTGAATCAGTATGGTGTTGACACAGCCGCCGTAAAGGCCGCCCCCGGTCCCTCAGGAGTCGCGGTCATCGCGACCGGTCCGGCCGGCGAAAACACGATCATCGTTGTACCCGGGGCCAACGGGAAGCTGGCTCCCGCCGATCTGGAAGACAATATCGATCTGCTCCGCAGCGCTGGGATTCTACTGTGCCAACTCGAGATTCCCATGGAAACCGTGGAATACCTGGCCGTAATCGGAGAGAGGTATGGCATTCCCTTAGTACTTGATCCGGCACCAGCGCAGATTTTGCGAAGGGACCTGCTCAGTAGGATGGGATGGGTGACGCCCAATGAAACCGAAGCCTGCCGGCTGCTGGGTGTGGCGGAGAAAGAGATTGCGGAATCGGCCCTGCCTGAAACTGCTGCGCGATTGTTACGGCTCGGGGCGCGTAACGTTATCATCAAACTTGGCGGGCGGGGATGCTACCTCGCGTTTGCGGACGGCCACCGAGAATTGGTTCCTGCGTTTCGCGTCCAACCGGTGGATACAACTGCGGCGGGCGACGCTTTCAACGGCGCGTTTGCGGCTTGTCTAGTCGAGGGAAGAGATCCACTATTCAGTGCGGTGTTTGCCTGTGCCGCCGCCGCAATTTCTGTCACGCGGCACGGCGCACAGGCCTCCATGCCAACACGGCAGGAAGTGCTGAGCCTCCTGGCGGAACAATCCCCCGCGATTCTTGAAAACATAACCGCATGAATGACGCTGCAGGCTTGAGCCGTTCGGCAGACGAAGTGGAGACTCCGGGCTGGCAGTATGCCGTTAGTTCTGGAATTCTGGGGTGGGTTCTTGACGCTTTTGATTTCTTCGTCGTGATTTTTTTGGTAGATACACTCGCTACCAACTTTCACGTTCAACAAGAAAGCAATCGTGTGGACCATCTCGATTGCTTTGGCGATGCGGCCGGTTGGGGCACTGATCTTTGGGACGCTTGCCGACCGTTTCGGACGCCGCCGACCGCTGATAGCGTGCGTACTGTATTTCTCCACCGTCACCGCGCTGAGTGCGTTCGCTCCCAATTACGCCACATTTGTGGTTCTAAGAGCTATGTACGGCATCGGCATGGGAGGTTACTGGGGCGTGGGCGCTTCATTGGCCATCGAGAGCGCGCCGCTCCGGCGCCGCGGTTTGATTTCCGGGTTGATGCAAAGTGGCTACCCGATCGGATATCTGCTGGCCGCTGTGGCCATGGAAACGGTGCTACCTCTCCTCGGGTGGCGGGCTATGTTCTGTATCGGTTTCGCGATCGCGATTCTCATCTCCATGCTTGCGCTCCGAGCCCCGGAATCAAGCGCGTGGCAGCAACACCATCGGGGATCCGTCGGCGCGATGTTCGGCGTCCTCTGGGAACATCGGACGGGCTTTGCTTACTTGCTGCTGGTCATGATCGTCATGTCCTGCCTGTCACACGGCACACAGGACCTGTATCCGGATTTCTTGAAATCGGCCCACGGATTTGCGCGATCTAGCGTTTCCAGCATCGCAATCCTCTACAACATTTGCGCGATTGCCGGCTCCCCTTTTTGGGGCCAGCTTTCGGAATCGTTCGGAAGACGGCACACCATTATGCTTGCGCTTGGTGTCGCTTCCCTTGCTCTATATCCCTGGGCATTCGGAGTTGCACCCATTACCCTCATGCTCGGCGCATGTTTGATGCAGACCGGGGTACAGGGCACATTTTCAATAATTCCTGCCCACCTTAACGAACTTGCGCCCAATGCAGTGCGTAGCCTGTTTCCGGGATTTGTGTACCAACTGGGAGTTCTGCTTGCTTCCCCGGCAGTGTCCATCCAGTACGCTCTGCAAAAACGTCTGGGTTATCCTTGGGCGCTGACACTTTTCGAAGCCGTTGTGATCGGCTCGCTCCTTGTCATCTTTGGCTTCGGCCCTGAACGCAAGGGACGAGACTTTCATGAGGCAGACCAATCCGCGTGAGGTCTGCGGCAGCGATGCTTCGTGCGCGGGGTGTGGGCGATGTGTCCGAATGGGCTAACCGGTAGCAATCCGCCCTGAACCAAGGGACGAAGACTGGCCGCCTGAGAATTTGCTGATCAAGTGGCGAAGTTGCGCTGGCTGCGGATTCAATCTGTCAACCATGTGTTTGCTCTGACACTTACAGTCAATTCTCCGAACGCATGGCGCTCTCCCGAAAGAAAGGCGCCATGCTGGAGAAAGCAGAAAATTCCGAACCCCACGATTTGGTAACGCCTGAGGAGACCATCAAGGACCCGTTCGTTCCCGAATTCCTTGACCTCAAGGACGAATACTCCGAGTCAGACCTAGAAGAAGCCCTGATCCAGCACCTCACGGACTTCCTTTTGGAGTTGGGCGATGATTTCGCCTTCCTCGGTCGCCAGCGCAGACTTCGTATCGACGACACCTGGTTTCGTATCGACCTCGTCTTCTTTCACCGCCGTTTGCGAGGGCTTCTAATCGTGGATTTGAAGATCGGAAAATTCAGTTACGCGGACGCCGGGCAGATGCACCTCTATCTGAACTACCCCCGCGAACACTGGATGAAGCCCGGCGAGAACCCGCCGGTCGGACTCATTTTGTGCGCTGAAAAGGGAGCGGCAGAGGCCCACTACGCACTCGACAATCTCCCCAACAAGGTGCTCGCCGCTGAGTATCAGACTGTCCTTCCAAACGAAAAGCTCATCGCCGGGGAACTTGAACGCTCCCGCCGGGAACTGGAGAACCGGGCATCCGTCAATCGAGCTCAGCCAGACACGAAGCGGCATTTTCCTCCAGGATGCTTCGTTCAGCGTACGTTTTCAATTGTGGCGAGGCACAGTCAGCAAATACATGGTGCGCTGCCATAAAACCGCCGTCTCTTGAAGTCTGTGTCTGAACTGCGCTCACTTGCTCACATGTGCCTCAGCGATTTCGTTCAGCAGCCCTCGATCAGTTCCCCCGAACCGCTTGCGAGATTCGTTAGGGACAATATCACCGGGCGCGGCGGTTGACTCCCTGACAATCAATTCCGGCTTGACCTTACGGTGAACGGGACTGACCGTCGTGTTGTTGCGATGGGCACGAATGGCCTCCATCAGGATTTCCGCTCCCATCGAAGCCAAGCTTTCCATGTGTTCCCGGACGCTGGTCAGCGCGGGATTGTAGAAGGCAGCGGCGGGAATATCGTCGAATCCTATGACCGAACAGTCCAGGGGCACCCTTAGGCCTGCGCTGATGAGCGCTCGGATAGCGCCGAAGGCGGTCATATCATCGAAGGCCACGAGAGCTGTAAAGGGAAGTTTGAAGGCAAGCAGCTCTTTGGTACGTTCGTAGCCCGCTTCATAGCTGGAGAAAGGATCACTCAAAGTCACAACCAGCCTGGGATCCAGTTCCAAACCTGCTGCGGTAGCGAAGGAGCATATTCCAGCCCATTGGTGGTGACTGTCGACAATCATCCTGGGCCCTCGGATAAAAGCGATCTTGCGGTGCCCCAGCCGATAGAGGTGTTCGAGGGCCTGCTGGGTGCCGACTTCGTTGTCCGTGACAACCCAGCTCAAGGCGTCGGCCTCAGGCTGCCGGCCCAGAATGACGGAAGGGATTTTCCGGCTCTCCAAGGCGCCGAGAAGCTCTGTCTCAAAAGAAAGCGAGTTGGCGAGAATGATCAGCCCTTCGACGCGCCGTGCCAGCAGAACATTGAGATATTTCTTGAAGCGTAGGCGGTTGTTTTGGATATCCACTAAAAACGGAAGATAGCTCGATCGCGAAAAGCTGTTTTCGATCCCGCGCAGAATCTGGGCGCAGTACGGATCTGCGATGTCCGGTACCATCACGCCGATGGTATGGCTGCGATGACTCCGCAGAGCTTGGGCGAAGGGATTGGGTTCGTAGCCCAGTCCTTCCGCAACGTGGATGATGCGCTTCTTGGTTGATTCCGGAATATAACTTGCCAAGGGAGCATGATTCAACACCATGGACACGGTGGTTGGCGAAAGCCCGCATTCCCTGGCTACGTCTCGAATGGTGACCATAGCACTCGTTTTCGCTTTGGCGTGCGTCACCGCATTATCCCTCATAGGATCGCCGGTAAGCATGGAGGGACGTGGCGATGAGGGGACATAAGCTACCTCGAGTTTTGTTCTCAGCTCTTGATCTAGAACGTGTACTTTAATGCAAACTCGATCTGGCGATTGTCAGTCGCTGTGTTCGTGATGGCGGCACCACCCTGAACATCCACGTAAACCACAGAGTTGCCTCCGGGCAAACCGAAATTCGGATGGTTCAGGAGATTGAAGAACTCCGACCGGAACTCGATCTGCTGCGACTCGCCAATTTTAAAGTGCTTTTGCAGGACGAAGTCGAAGTCAACCAGGTTGGGGCCACGCAGATTTCCGATCTTGCTATTCCCATAGCTGTGTGCCGAATTCTGCTCCGGGGCCACCGGAGGCGCGACGAATGCCGCCTGGTTCACCCAGCAATCCAAAGTCTGATGTCCGGGGTTGGAGCAGCCATAGTCGTTGGCTTGCGACGCTGTATTGAACGAGAAGTCGTACGGATTGGCAATCTGGTCTGGGCGATAGCTGGGGCTGCCCGTGTTGCTCAGGTCGGTCGACATGACTGCGGTAACCGCCTCGCCGGTTTGCGCGGAAGTGATTCCCGCAACCTGCCATCCGCCGAGCACTCCGTCCACGATTCCCTTGGCACCACCCAGGAAGCGGCGTCCGTGGCCAACCGGAAGTTCGTAGAGGTAGCTCACCGACATTCGCTGCCGCAAATCCGGAGCGACCGGTCCGTGTTCCAGATTGGGGAAATACGAGTTCTGCACGTAACCGCCTACGTTACCATCCGCGTTGCCTAGGTTCTTGGCAAGCGTATACGCCGCCAGCACATTGAAACCCTTCGAGAAGCGTTTGTTCAGGGATGCCTGGAACGCGTTGTAGAAGGACTGGAACTGCGCGTAGTCGAGTGGCAGGACCTGGGTCATGTCAGGTTGCTGTGCATAGTAGCGTCTTCCGAAATTGGGCTGGGTGCACTGGCCGTTTGCGTCGAGCGCGCCGCAAAAATTTGAATCCTGGATGAGGGGTGGCTGATTCAGATCGCTGGCCTCGTGATTCCACAGATCGTAGGAGCGCGTGCCGACATAGCCAATCTGGGTCACCCAGTTTTGCGCGAACTGATGCTGCACGCTCAGGTTCCACTCCAGAATACGGGGGATCTTGCGTTCCGGTCCTGTCGTCTTGACCGGCCCGCTGATACTTGTAGCGCTGCCCTGAGGCAAAGCACTGGGGAAACCGCTGGAGACAAGCTGTGCCGTCGTGGGCTTGGCACTGGCGTTGAAGTTGTTGGCATAAAAGCTGAGTTGCGGAGGGTTGAGACCGAGGTCGTCGAAAATATTAGCCTCCGCCGAATAGAACATTCCATAGGCGCCTCGGATGACCGTGTTCTTTTCCACCGACCATGCGAACCCCAGGCGCGGTCCAAAATCCTTCTTGTCAAACTGCACGCCGGCATGTGGGACCGGGTTCTGCCCATAAGAGGTCACGACGATGGCACGATTAAGGTCAAAGTTCCCGACGTTCCCGTTCGCGGGGGAAGTCAGTTCGTAACGCAGGCCGAAATTGATGGTCAGGTTGTGGCTGAAGTGGAAGTCATCCTGGAAGAATTCGGACAGATCCCAGTAGCGGGTGGGATAGAGGCCGGCCAGGAAGTCCTGCTCATTGGAGATAGGCACACCAAGCAAAAGATCAGCGAGGCCGCTACCTTCCAAGCCTGTACTCAAATCACTGGTATATCCGCCTCCGAAAACGAAGTACCCGCGCGGATTGTAAAGTTGGAAAAAATTTCTCTGCTGGCGGCGAAAATCGACGCCAAATTTCAACGAATGCCTGCCCTTGATCCAGGTCAGCGTATCCGCGATCTGGAAGATATTCTCGAATACATGCTCAGGGAGCCACTGCGAGTCACCTAAAGAGGTGAACCCAGCTATATCGATGTTGGTGAGGCCGCTGGAATTGGGGTACCCGGGACGGTTGGTGTTGGGAATGCCGAGTTGTGTGGCGCTCACGTCTTTGCCAAAATTAAAGGGCAGAGCATTTACGGCGTAGCGGAAATAACCGCCGTGCAGGTCGTTCAGCAGACGCTCGGAGAAAGTATGCGTATAGCCGATCCCGAGGTGTTGTCCGCGAGAATTGCTGATGCTCGGGCAACAATCCGATCCTCCGTACAGAGGCCCTAGCGGACCCGGTTGAGAGCTGCGCACGTCGCTAAAACTATAAGAGGCAAAGATCTGGTTTGCGTCGTTGAAACGGTGATCCACGCGTGTGTCAAAAGAATCCTGATCATTCACGTTGAGAATGTTGGTCTCGTAATTGAGCGCTGTCTGGTTGTTGGTTGGGCTAGGGTAGAACTCCGCAATATTCTGACCGACGGTGTTCACCGTAGCAGGATTGCCGATCATAGTTAGGGGGATAATGTTCGCCGATCCGGGAATCGGCAGACCCGTAACGGGATCGAAGCCAAAACCGTCACGTACGACGCCGCCTCTTGAGAGCGTCCTTGTAGTGTAGGGGTTATAAATTTCGTTGACGTAAATCGGCCTGCCAAGTGCGTCATAAATCAGGTTGCCGCTTTGATCTTGCTGTTGTGGCCCAAGGATGCCACTGAAATCGCCCGTTCTCTCGGGCAGCGTGGGAACAGTGGAGATCGCCGGGGAACTTGCACGTAGCCGCGAACCCTGATAATCCCCGAAAATGAAAGTCTTATTCTTGATGATGGGCCCGCCCAGGAAGGCCCCAAACTGGTTTCGCTTAAACGGCTGCTGGCCCTGGTTGAAATAGTTGACCGCGTCCAGTTTGTCATTGCGAATGAATTCGTAAACTCCGCCGTGAACCCGATTCGTACCTGACTTCAGCACCACGTTCACGGCCGCGCCGCCACGTCCAAATTCCGCGCTCATGGAGCTCTCTTCCGTCTTGAATTCCTGGATGGCATCGGGCGGTGGCAGTACGACCACGCCACCCAGGCCGAACTCATTGTTGTCGACCCCATTCAGCAGGAAGTTGTTGTTCGAGACCCGCAGACCATTCACGGAGATCGCTTCATTGGCCCGCTCGTTCTCAAAAACGCCCCCGCTGGCATTCGTTCCGGTTTGACCACCATTAGCCCCAGGGCCAAGGTAAGCGAGCTGGATGAAATTCCTGCCATTGAGGGGCAGGTCAGCAATTCGCCGCTCGGTCTCGATCGTGCCCAGCGAAGAGGATTCCGTCTGCAGCAGAGGTGCGGCACCCGTGACTTCGACTCTCTCCGAGGTTGATCCGAGTTTGAGCACCAGATCAACGCGCACGCTCTGGTTGACAGCCACATCCACGCTGGCCTGAAACGTCGTTTCAAAGCCCTGCTTGGTTGCCGAGACCGAGTAGGTACCGATCTTCAAAAGCTTGGCGTTGTAGTTGCCTTCGTCGTCAGTCGTGAGGTGGACCGGCTGGCTGGTTTCGCGGTTGGTGATGGTGATCTGCGCATTCGAAATCCGCGCACCCGTGGGATCGGTGACGGCGCCGACAATGGCACCTCGGTCAACCTGGGCGATGGCAGGTACGGTCGCAATCAGAAGAAAACCGAAAAACGCCGAGAACAAAACCACAGCATAGACATGACGAAGCATAGGGCCTCCAAGCGTACCCTCAAACTCACACGCACGTCGGCAGCTTATAAATTGGTTTATTAAACCGTTTGAATCCTGAGTCAAGTGATCCCTCGCTGTCAAGAGAAAATGTGAGAAAAGTCGTATATAGCCTAAAATCATGCAAGTTTCCCCCTGCAATTTTCTCTTGACAGCGAGAGGCTACGTAGAGCAATCTTTAATCGTTTTAATAAACCATTTCACTAACTTCGACGAGGGATACGCCGATGCGCATCGGTTTGGCTTGTTGTTTTCTCATCTTCTTATCGATCGTCAGTGTTCAGGGGCAACAAACACGCCTGGAGAATCTGCAGAACAAGACGGTCCTCGTGTTCACTCCTCATCCCGACGATGACGTATTCGGCGCAGGGGGCACGATCGCCCTGTTGAACCGCAATCACAACAAGGTGTACATCGTGGTGTACACGAATGATGACAAGGGTTCCTACGACCCGGAGATGAGCTCGGAACGTCTGGCGCGAATCCGCCGGGCCGAACAGGAGATTTCTGAAGGACAGCTGGGCACACCGAAAGAGAACATTCTGTGGATGGGATATGACGACGGCATGTTGGAATATGCGCCGCAGCCGAAGCTGACCGAGGAAGCAACCGCGATTATTCGCCGCATACGGCCCGATGTTCTATTGAGCGTTGATCCGGGCGAATGGTATGAGCGCTGGCACAAAACCGACCATCGGATGGCGGCTTTCAACACCATTGATGCGGTGCGCGCCGCCGAGTTCTGGCTTTATTTCCCCAATCAAAGGTTGCAGCTGGGACTGGAACCGTACCAGGTGCCGGAAATGTATTTCTTCTACCCTTCGCCGCAGGAGTCGAACTACTTCGTCAACATCGACAGCGTCGCCGAGTTGAAGTTCGATGCTGCGAGCAAGCAAGTGAGCCAGTTCGAACCTGCAGTCCACAAATATCGGTCCGACTGGGACCCGAAGGATCTGGAGAAGGCCAAGGACGAAATGCGGCAAGCACAACCGCGCAAAGACGGGCACTATGTAGAAGCGTTCCGCTACGCCACCGGCTTTAACCAGTACTAGGGGCAAGGAGGAGATAAAACACATGTCAGCACTGGCATTGCTCGGGGGAAAGAAAGCAAAAGGCAAGGCGTTTCCGGTGTGGCCGTACTACGACAAGAATGAAGAGCGAGCTCTGAAGGAAGTTCTGGAGAGCCGCATCTGGTGGCGAACGCCGGGAACCCGGACGCTGGAGTTCGAACGCGCCTTCGCCAAGTTTCACGGAGCTCGCCACGGCATCGCAGTGACCAACGGAACTGCCGCTCTGGAAGTTACCATGGCGGCCCTTGGCGTCGCCGCCGGTGACGAGGTGATTCTGCCGGACTTTACGTTCGTCGCCACTGCCAGCGCGGTTTTGTTTGCCAATGCGCTTCCGGTGCTGGTGGATGTTGACCCGGAGACCTATTGCATCAATCCCGACTTGGTGGAAGCGGCGATCACTCCGAGGACGAAGGCGATCATCGCGGTGCACATGGGTGGGCATCCCGCGGATCTCGATCGGCTGCGGCAAATCGCCAAGCGCAAACGACTGGCGTTGGTGGAGGATTCGTCGCACGCGCACGCCAGTGAATGGCGCGGCCAGCGGGTTGGGACGTTCGGTGTCGCGGGGACCTTCAGTTTTCAATCGAGCAAGCTGATCACCGCTGGCGAAGGCGGGATCGTCATTTCCAACAATGACAAATTCGAGGTGCAGGCCCGCTCCGTGCACGACTGTGGGCGTATGCCCGGCGAGTGGTTCTATAGCCACTTCAGGTATGGATCGAACTACCGGCTAAGCGAATGGCAGGGCGCCATTCTAAACGTGCAGTTAAGCCGTCTCGACGAGCAGACCACGCGGCGCCATCAAAACTCACGGATGCTGGACCGCCTGTTGCGCGAAATTCCCGGTATTACGCCGCAAAAGCTGGACGAACGGTGCACGCGTAATGGGCAGTATGCCTACATTTTTCACGTCAACAAGAAGGAATTCGCGGGCCTCGCTACGGAGCGTTTCATCGAAGCGATGAACGCGGAGGGCATTCCCAACCAGGCGAGCTACCCGCCTCTCCACCAGTTGCACATGTTTCGCAATGGCGAGTACCGGAAGCGCCTTAGCGGAAAACAAGCGAAAGAGAAGCATGCCTTTCTGAGGCAAGAATTTCCGGTAACACAAAAGGCGGCCTGGGAAACGGTTTGGATTCCGCAGCCCGCGTTGCTGGGAGACGAAGAAGACATGCACGAAATCGCGGCGGGTCTGGGTAAGATTCAGAAGAACGCGAAAGAGCTTGTCTGAGGCAAATTTCGCGACCATGCTCGATCGATTCTCATACCGGGGCTGGAACAATGCGTACAAGTTGTCCAACGGCGTTGTCGAGTTGGTCGTAACCGCCGATGTCGGTCCACGGATTCTCTTCTATGGGTTTCGCAATGGGGAGAACCTGCTGCATGAGGTCGAGGAGGATGCGGGGAAGGCTGGCGATTCGAAGTTCCGGCTTTATGGTGGCCACCGGTTGTGGGTTTCGCCGGAGGTGGAGAGAACTTATTATCCGGATAACACTCCGGTGGCCATTTGTCAGCACGGCAACGCGATTCGTTTTCGCCCTCGTCAAAATTCGGTCAAGCTGTGCGAGCTCATCGCTGTGAGCGCAAGGGAACGACGGTGGGTAGAGGTTCCCGGGTAGAAAATCGTCAGTGCCGGGGATTTATTAACCAGCAAACCTGCCAGGGTTGCCAGAAACGGGAGGAAACAATGAAGAGATGCTTGGCACAGTCATGGAGTCATCGGGTGGTTGTTTTCGCTTCGCTCATTTTCCTGCTGCTAATTCCGCTGAGCTTGCCGGCTCAAACCTCGCGCCCGGTTCCTGACCACGTTCCTCCCAAGCGGTCGTCGCAAATCCGCAACGGGTTCGGCATCAACTCTGACATGCCGCGCGATCCCTACCTCCCCTGGAACCGCTGGTGGTGGACGCGCATGTTCGATGCCGGTTTCAAGTGGGCCCGCATCGGACAATATGAAAACAGCTCGGACCGCACCAGTTGGGACTGGATCGAGCAGAAGCGTGGCGTATTTTCGAGTTCACCGGAGCTCGAGGACTTTGTGGATTCGCTGGTGGATAACGGGATCGATATCCAGGTGCAATTGATTTATGGCAACGTGATGTACACGTCGCCGAGCGGCCAGCGGCCGGATGTGAGTATCCCCGAGCCCGGATCATTTCATAATGATGACCGGAGTTTGTATTCGGTGTTCTGGCCACCGACTACGCCCGAGCAGATCGCTGCCTTCAACCGATATACGGCGTGGATGGTGAATCATTTTCACGATCGTATCCACTACTGGGCTTTGTGGAATGAACAGGACATCGGTTATTGGAATCCTTGGGGCAATCCTGAGCAGTTTGGAAAGCTCCTGGCTCCTTTTATCGAAACCGTCCACCGAACCGATCCGCAAGCGAAAGTGATCTACGGCGGTCAGGCAGATCCCATCCGGGACTTCACCCAGCGGGCTTTCGATACCTGCCGGTGTGCCTCGGGTATCGATGTGTATGCCTATCACACCTACCCAGGCTATGGTCAGAACCTGAATCCGGAAACCATGGATTACGGCGCCTACCAAGCCGAGTCTCCGCGGGCGTTGCGGGATTTGGTCACGCACTATCCCGGGGTCAAAGCAGACATCCCATTCTTCGATGACGAATTCAATTCGATTCCTTCGTGGGTGGGCTCGGACGAATCGGTGCAGGCAAAGTATGTTCCTCGGGGTTTCGTCTATAACCTGGCATCAGGAGTGAAGACATTTGTCTGGTTGCTGGCCGCCGGGACAGACGGCAACGAGTACGACGATTTTGGCATCATTCACGGGATCACAAATCACGATACTGACTTCACGCCTCGGCCGGTCTTTTACGCATTGCAGAACACGAACGCGCTATTCTCGGATACCAAGTTTGATCCATCGATCGAAGTCGGCGGTCCAGACCTCCCTGCCCTACGGCGCCAAGCCGGCTTCCCCTTTCTGGGGTACGGGTTCCGATCGGACAGCGGAAAGGCGATCGTCGCGTACTGGCTAGCGGCTCATAGTCTTCCAGGGAATATGTTTCCGCCGCTTTATGCCACGCTGTCACTGAAGAACACAGGGATTACGCATCCGGTTCTGGTCGATGTTGTCTCCGGCGAAATCAAACCGGTTTCGTGGAAACCGGGCACCCCCGACACGCTGGAAGCGCTGCCGGTTAAGGACAGCATCATGGCAGTCACCGACGAGAGCTACTTCGATTGGCCGGTTCTTCCGGAAGCCCCAAGTTCGCTCAATCTTTCCATTACGGGGAATACCGCGAAACTGGACTGGCAGGTTCATGGTGGCAGTCCTACCGGCATCGTCGTGGAGCGCCGGATTGATGAGACTGACGGCGCGAAAGAAACTTGGAGTCGAATTGCAAAACTACCACCCACGGCAACCGAGTACAGCGACTCAAGTCTGAAAAGGGGCGAGCGGTTCGCATACCGGGTGCGCGCAAGCAATGGCGATGGCGAGTCTGCTTACTCCAACGTTGCCCGCGGAGCACTTCCAACCAAACCCTGACCGGGAATTCTTTATTGTCCAATGGCGGCGCGGATCGAAAAACGGACGGGTTGCCTTCCTAGCGATTATCCGGGTTAACCGATTTCCCCGCAGGCTCGACCGTGCAAGACGAACTGAGGGTTGTTGTTGTAAAGGCGAGCGGGTGTTGAAAAAGGGTTGTTCGGAAGCGGATGTTTGTGGGGTCTGAGTACCGCAGGGGGAAGAGTTTCTTTTGAGGATTGGAAACTAAGTCGTTGCGAGGAGCGGCGGTCTTGGACCTTGGCTGAGGAAGCGGACCAGTCGCTTAATGTTCTGTGCAGCCGCCGCCAGGAAGAACTCGCGAACAAACTTTAATCGCCGCAAGCGCAAGCGACGCAGTCCGATCTGATTCTTGAGTTCCGCGAACAACGCCTCCACCTTTCTTCTTTGTCTTTGTGCCTGGACAAACCCTAGCGTGTTGACTAAGTCGCGCGCGTGTTGCCGGGTCGGCTCATGCATGTGGATGGCAAGATACTTCAACGGTGAGCGCGTGCATTGCTCTTTTTGTGCGCACCCACCACAACGTTTGCGGGTACCGAAGCAGACCTGGGTACGGTTCCGAGCATTGTGTCCGCCGTAGTTGAGTTGCTGGCCTGCAGGACAGAGGTAGCTGTTGCTTTCGGGAAGATAACTGAAACGCTCGGGACCGTAGAGCGGACTGTTCTTGCGGAGAGCACTGTCCCGCGTGCGCACTGGCTGAGGCTTGGTCAGTGTTGGGCTACGACCACAAATCACAGGATGAGGCCGAGAAGGTGGCGCATCACGGTGTTGTTGCGGGATGCGAGGTGGGCGGTGGGCAAGGATCGAGTGCAGCGGATCTGGCGACGCGAAGGGCTGAAGGTTCCGCAGAAACAGCGGGCGCGGGGGCGGTTGTGGCTGGGGGATGGTTCGTGTGTGCGGTTGCGCCCGGAGCGCGCGAATCATGTGTGGAGCTACGATTTCGTGAAGGCGATGACGCACGATGGACGGGCGCTGCGGATTCTGGTGGTGATCGACGAGTACACGCGGGAATGTTTGGCGTTGCGAGTGGCGCGGCGCTTAGGGAGCTTGCAGGTGATCGAAACGTTGGCAGATGTGATGTTGGTGCGCGGGATCCCAGAGCACATTCGTTCGGACAATGGACCGGAGTTCATTGCCGAGGAGTTGCGGAAGTGGCTGGACAAGCTGGGCACGAAGACGTTGTACATCGAACCTGGGAGTCCGTGGGAGAACGGGTATTGCGAGAGCTTCAATGGCAAGCTGAGAGATGAGTTTTTGAACGGCGAGATTTTCTACTCGCTGAAGGAGGCACAGATTCTAACCGAGCGATGGCGTGTGGAATATAACACGGAGCGTCCGCACTCGGCGTTGGGCTACCGGCCACCAGCACCACAGGCCATCCTTGCAAAACCGGGGCATGGACATGTGGAAAACAAAACCCGTTTCCCACATCTCCACACCCCCGACGGCGACTACGGACAAAGGTCAAAAGAGGCGTTACACTAACATTCCACTTGGTACAAAACATCGGTCAGGTCAGTCAGCCGCAAACCTGACAAAGGCATAGCATGCCGAACAGCGACCAAGGCAATTGTGGCCATTTTGTGGCCAGAACAGCCGTTAATTCCCGTTAATGACCACAACTTTACTGCGTCAAGGAGTGACCCTGCGCGTCTCATAGCGAAAGCGAATTGATTTGTTTTCAGTTACTTGCAAAATGGTAGCTCTAGCGGAAGTTTTCAGGCTCGCAGATTCTCAATCTTCAAACCCGGGTTCGATTCCCGGTAGCGCTACCAGTCCCCCATTACTCGCTGATTCCAAGCGAGATGCTGAATCCCCCAATTCATTTGTAGTCATTTTCTAGCGGTTTCCTCATTTTTTTCACACAACCGCCTGCATCCCGCCCCGGCTGGGCATTGAACAGTAGGGAGAAATCGGGCCGAATCTAAAGGTCTCGATAGTCGAGAAGGTCAAGCTGGCTAGCGGCGAGTGTACCCATAGCCACCTGTTAGTCCTGCTTTCTATCGGCCGCGGGCCGTTACGGAGAAGATTTGCTCCTTCTGGAACTTTCATAACGTCTTGGTCACGATTGTCTGCCGCTGGCTTGTGCCCGGACGCGCGCTTCGGAATCGTCGGCTCGCAATTTGTCCGCAACTTCGCCGGCCGCTAAAGGTTTGCAGAAGTAGTAGCCTTGAATCTCGTCACACTCATGTGCCCGCAGGAATGACATTTGTGCTTCGTTTTCGACGCCTTCGGCAATCACCTTGAGATTCAGGCTTTTGGCCATGCTGATGATTGCGGTTGTGATCGCCATGTCATCAGGATTCACGGCGATATCTCGAATAAACGAACGGTCGATCTTCAGCTTGCTCACCGGAAACTTCTTCAAATAGCTGAGGCTGGAATAGCCAGTCCCAAAATCGTCGATTGCCAGTCTCAACCCCATGGCCGTTAATTGCTGAAGGACCGAGAACACCACGTCTGCATTCGATAGCAAAAGGCTTTCTGTAAGCTCCAGTTCGAGGTATTGCGGGGCGAGGCCGGTCTCATGGAGCACCCTGCGGACGATTTCGGGGAAGTCCTCCTGACGAAACTGGACCGCCGACACATTTACTGCCACCGGCACTACGCTAAGCCCTTCCTCTTGCCATTTCCGGGCCTGCGAGCAGGCGGTCCTGAGCACCCATTCACCGATGGGCATAATCAGGCCGCTGTTCTCAGCAATTCGTATGAACTTATCGGGTGGCACGAGGCCCAACGCCGGGTGTTGCCAGCGCAGCAGTGCTTCCAGTCCGATGATCTTTCCGGTGGCAATATTCATCTGCGGTTGGTAGACGAGAAAGAGTTCTTTCTTGTCGAGTGCCAGCCGCAAGCCGTTCTCCAAAGTCAATCGCTCCACCGCCTGAGCACTCATATCCGCTGTAAAAAACTGGAAGTTGTTCCGTCCACCGTCCTTGGCTTTATACATGGCGGCATCGGCATTCTTGATCAGGGTTTCGCTGTCCGCACCGTGTTCTGGGAAAACGCTGATGCCGAGGCTGCAACTAATGCTAAGGGAGTGCCCTTGAATGACGAATCCGGCGGCCATTGCATCCATAAACCGCTCCGCGGCAACCGCAGCGTCGGGGATCGTCCTTTACAGTTGGTCAGCACGATGAGGAATTCGTCTCCGCCTAGTCGGGATACTGTGTCCTGTTCACGCGCACACCGCTTAAGCCGTTCTGCAACATCTTGCAGAAGAAGGTCACCGACCGAATGCCCGAGCGAGTCATTGATGATTTTGAAGCGGTCGAGATCAAGGAACAGAAGTGCAACTTTGTGATTCTGCCGGCGAGCCGTGGCCAGTGCATTTGACAATCGATCGCGCAGAAGGATCCGATTCGGTAATCCCGTCAGAGCGTCATAGTAGGCCAGGGATTGAACCCGTTCCTCGGCGATTTTGCGCTCGGTGATGTCGACGAACGTTCCCTCAACAATACGGGCAATGCCGGAATCGTCTTCGACCAGACTTATGTTTAGCATCACCCAGACGGAATCACCGTTCTTGCGCCGAAATCTCATCTCGTGGTTGGTAAGGCTTTTCTCGGATTTGAGTGCTCGCAGGAACGCTTCCCGATCCGAAGCCGTGTGATACAAACTTGTAACCGGGAGGGCCATGACTTCCTCGGGTGAGTCATAGCCAAATATGCGAGCGGCGGCGTGATTGCACTCCAGAACCCGCCCTTCCAACGTGGTGCGAAAGACCCCGGCCAGGTTGCGTTCGAAGAGAAGACGATAGCGCTTCTCCGAGATCCTCAGAGCCTGCTCTCCTTGCTTGCTCTCGGTGATGTCTTCGTAGGTTCCGAGGACGCCGATCACCTTGCCTTCCCGGTCCCACAGGGGCAATTTGCTGGTCCGGAGCCACACCCGGTGTCCGTCCGGCCGGTCCTGTATTTCTTCATAGCCGAGCTTTGCCGAGCCTTGTGCCATGACCAGTTTGTCATCGGAGCGATAAACTTCAGCCGTCTCCCTCCAGGCGAGGTCAAAATCGCTCTTGCCGATGATTTCGGCCGGATGGTTCAAACCCGCATCGGTCGCAAGAATCCGATTGCAGCCCAGGTAGATGCAGTTCCGGTCCTTCCAAAAGACGCGTTGAGGAATAGTGTCCAGGATGGTCTGAAGCATCTGGTGTGCCCGGTACAGTTCCTCTTCCACCCGCTTACGCTCGGTGATGTCTTCCTTGACGGCGAGAAAATGAGTGATTACACCTCTTGGGTTCGTAATCGGACTAATCGTTGCCGCTTCCCAGTAAACGTCGCCATTCTTTTTCTTGTTACAAAACTCGCCGCGCCACTCGTGTCCTTGCGTAATGGTGGACCACAGGCTCCGGTAAAGATCAGGTGAGTTACGCCCGGAGTTCAGGATGCGCGGATTTCTTCCGGCCAGCTCTTCCGGGCCATAACCGCTGCACTCCGTAAACTTGCGATTCACGTAGCTGATGTTGCCTTGCGGGTCGGTGATCATTACGGAAACCGGACTCTGCTCGACCGCCATGGACAACTGCTGGAGCACATCCTCGTTCCGTTTGCGCTCGGTGATGTGTTCCTTTACGGCAAGAAGAAGCCGGTTCAGACCATGCCGCAGATACCCGATCCAGAGGCCGTCAGCAGCAATCCTGTAACCAGGGCCGTCCAACGGTTCCAGTGCGCCCTGGTTCTGAGGGCAAGGAACAGAATCAGGCTAGTTGCCAGGCCCAGCAGGATTGCGCCGGTCAAAGCGAGATGATGTCGTTTTGGGCTTCCGGCAGGGCTCATGGGGTCGATTCAATACCAACACGGGGCAGCCGCGGCTTTGGTTGGAAAATAGACCTCCATTTCAACTTATCGGCATATCTGCCTGAAACATGAATCGAATCGTCCAGAAGGCTCGCTGAACTGAAGTGGCGGCTCTCTGCCCCACCGTTAAAAATGTCCCTCCCCCCGTGATTTAGCTCACAGACGGGCAAACGTGGCGCCGGTACATTTAAAGGGAATGATTTATTTTCTAGGGAAGGTGCTTCAGGCATGGCTACTATTGTTTCCCCAACCAACACGCGGGTTTTGAATTCCAGTCTGGCGCAGAAGATCATGAGCGCCGAAGAGGCTGCGGCCCTCATCAAGTCCGGCGACCAGATCGGCATGAGCGGCTTCACCGGGTCCGGGTATCCCAAGGCAGTTCCAATCCAGCTGGCACGCCGCATTGCCGATGCGAACTTTCGCGGGCAGAAGTTTCAGGTCAGCGTCTTTACCGGGGCTTCCACCGGCCCAGAGTTGGATGGAGCGCTCGCCATGGCGGGAGGCATCCATCTGCGCCTTCCCTATCAGTCCGATCCAGAAACCCGCAAGCGTATCAACGCCGGCGAAATGGAATACATGGACATCCACCTCAGCCATGTCGCCCAGTTCGTCGAATATGGATTCCTGGGCAAGCTCGATGTCGCGCTCATCGAAGTCACCGCTGTGCTGGAGGACGGACGTGCTGGTCCCGAGTTCCTCGATCGGCAACAACAAGACCTGGCTCGATCAAGCGGAGCGCGTGATCCTCGAGGTCAACTCGTGGCAGCCGGCGGCGTTGGAGGGCATGCACGACATCTACTACGGTCTGCAACCGCCGCCGAATCGCGGACCGATTCCACTCGTGCGTCCCGGCCAGCGCATTGGCACGCCGTACCTCGAAGTTCCTGCCGAGAAAATCGCCGCCATCGTGCTCACGGATTCTCCCGACCGCAATAGCGCCTTCAAAGCGCCCGATGCAGCTTCCAAGCGCATCGCCGGCCACATCCTCGAATTCCTCGGCTGGGAAGTAAAGAAGGGCCGTATGCCGGCTCATCTGCTGCCGCTGCAATCCGGCGTCGGCAACATTGCCAACGCGGTTCTCTTTGGGCTTGAGGAAGGCCCCTTTGAAGGACTGACTTCCTACACGGAGGTCATTCAAGACGGCATGATTCGTCTGCTGAAGTCGGGCAAGTTAACGACCGCCTCGGCCACGGCATTCTCGCTCGGCCCCGAAATGATGACCGAAGTGAATGCCAATATGGCCAGTTACCGTGACCGTATCGTTCTGCGCCCGCAGGAGATCTCCAATCATCCCGAGATCATTCGCCGCCTCGGCGTAATTGCCATGAACGGCATGATCGAAGCCGACATCTACGGCAACGTCAACTCGACGCATATCATGGGATCGCGCATCCAGAACGGCATTGGCGGGTCGGGCGACTTCGCCCGCAATGGATATCTCTCCATCTTCATGGCCCCGTCGACCGCGCAGCACACGACCATCTCGACCATCGTTCCCATGGTGTCGCATGTCGACCATACCGAACATGACGTGCAGGTCATTGTCACCGAGCACGGATTGGCCGATCTGCGCGGCCTCTCGCCCCGTCAGCGTGCCCACGTCATTATCGAAAAGTGCTCCAGTCCGGACTACAAGCCTTTGCTCCTCGACTATCTCAATCGGGCTGAGCGGCTCTCGTACGGCAAACATACGCCACACCTGCTGACCGAATCGCTGGGCTGGCATAACCGTTACCTGCGAACCGGAAACATGCATCCTCACGAGGAGAACTGAAGAGTAGTCACGAATTATAAAGACGCAAAGGGGCCGCGCTCCCGCGCGAACGGCTCCTGGTGCCCGATTCATGGGAAATTGACAAAAGTCTGGAGCGTACCATTGGGTATGTGCAGATTACATTCAGGATGCCACGACTCAGACCCTTCTGACCGGCCGGTCGCTGCCGATGTCCTCCTTCGACAAGAGCCAGACGAGGAAGAAGACGAAGAGGAAGACGAGGGCGACAATTACGGCAAAAAAGATGGCGACGATGATGACGACGACACGACCGACGACGGCTACTCGGAGTGAGCGCGCTCTTACTTATTGCAGTGGGTGAAGGATGAAGCGTGAACATTTCGCCAAGGTAGTCGAGGAGGCGCTCGACTCGCTCCCACAAGAATTTCGCAGCCGCATTCGTAACGTTGCCGTTCTGGTGGAGGATAAACCGCCGCACCAGCCATCGCCGCGGCCGGGAAAGCACAAGCGGCTGCTTCTGGGTCTATTCCATGGCGTGCCCACGACCAGGAAGAGCATATTTGACCTGCCCGCGGGGCCCGATCACATCGTGCTTTATCAGAAGAATATTGAAGCGGTTTGCTCCAGCGAGGCCGAGGTCCGCGAACAAATCCGCCTGACCGTCATCCACGAACTGGGCCACTATTTCGGGATGGATGAGGAACAACTGAAGGATGTTTAGCGAAGATGAAGCCCTGATCGGCCCCAATGACTGGAAATGATGACGGCGCCATGATGTTGATTGCCAGGCGCAAGTGAAACACGCCACCTTCAAAAGACGGTTGGCAATATCTCCCCCGCCTTGCCCAGATAACATTCCGTGAACGAGGATGCGTTCGCAGGCTTCTCCGGCCCGACGTAGATTGTCCGCGCACGATCTTTGACTTGAGCGACAAAGCTGGCAGCGGGATGGACCTCGCCCGACGTTCCTATGGCCATAAAGAGAGTGCATCGATCCAGGGCGCGATAGATTCGATCTAATTCAAACGGCACTTCGCCAAACCAGCAGATGTGCGGGCGAATCTGGCCGCCGCATTCACAGCGGGGAACGTCGGCTGGCGGCTCGTAGAGATTCGTGTCGTCAAAAGGAGGGCGGCTGCAAGTGTCGCAGCGGCTCTTGAAAAGCTCTCCGTGCATGTGGACAACTTTTCTCGAACCTGCCTGCTCGTGCAGGCTGTCCACGTTCTGGGTGCAGGTGAAAAGGCGCTCTTGCAGGGTGGTCTCAAGTTTCGCGAGCGCGAAGTGCGCTGGATTCGGTTGGGCTGCCGGCGCCACCCGCCGCCGCATGGAATAGAACTCCCACACCAGCCGGGGATCGTGGCGCCAAGCTTCGGGCGAAGCGACCTCCTCAATCCGGTAATCCCGCCAGAGGCCGCCCACACCACGGAAAGTTGGAATGCCGCTTTCCGCGCTTACTCCCGCTCCAGTGAGAACGAATACACGGTCCGAGGAAGAAAAGGTGAGCATGGAATGAAAAGTGTACGCCAGCAGCCCGTGGCGAAACTGAGATCCCGCTCCTCAATTCTCAATTCACGGGATGACTTTCACCACGGGACTCCCAGTCCTGCTTCTTGCGCTACCACACGAACAGGCGGGCACCGGCGCCGGGAGATCGGACCCTCCCAACCTGGACAGAACCATCTTGACTGGCTTGACCGGCAGCCGCGTCATCACCCTTGCCAACCGTGCTAGGGAGGTACTGTACTGAGGTGCCGAGCTCTTCGATCTCTACGGCGCAATGCTGGTTCATGATCTCAGCCGCGGCCTCGGCCTTCTCGCCCGAACCGGTTGCGAAAATCATGACTCCTCCACGCCGGACTCCTCGCACGTAAGCTTCCGCGTCCGCTTCGGCGGCCCCGATCGCCTTGAGGTCCCGAATCAAGTCCACCTCAAAATCAGTGTGTGGGGTACTCATGACTCCGCTGCCCGCCATATCCCGCGGCTCGCCTAGCACACGGATGTCCTTCTGCGGGAAACCACTGGCCTTGAGATCGCGAACGACCTCGTCGACCGCGACTGGATCCTTAAACAAACCAACTGCCGTTTTTGCCATATTGGCCTCCACCAATTTCATGTGCAGCATTGAATTCGTTAACTCGCTCGGGCAACGTCTTGCAGCAATGTAAATAAGCGGTCCGGTTGGCGAACACACTACTCCCTTCGCCCTCCATAGACTCGCTCATTACCTCTCGAAAAACTGTGCAGAATGGCTCACTTCCAGAACTTCCTCCTGGACTATAATTTTTGGCGATTCGGAGCCGGACAAGGAGATTCCTTTTGACCGTTGACACCAATGAGCACCCCCGCATCGACCCTAGCCACGAACTCCCGGCTCACGGTTCAGAATCTCACCGCCATAAAGTGATGTGGGTCGTCCTGTGGATTCTGTTGCTGCTCGTCCTTGTGCTTGCAGTCGTGCTGGTATGGCGCCACCTCGCTGCCGCGAAAAAAGTCGCGCCCGCGCCGGCGAAGATCACGATTACGACCGCGACGGCGAAAAAGGGCGACATCGGCGTTTACCTTGACGCCATCGGTACGGTCACTCCGGTCTATACCGCTTCGATTACCAGCCAGGTGAATGGCCTGGTCATCGCCGTGCACTTTAAGGAGGGCCAGCTGGTAAGTAAGGGCGATCCGCTGATTGACATCGATTCGCGTCCCTACCGCGCAACGCTCTTACAGGCGCAAGGGCTGCTGCAGCGAGACGAGAATCTGCTCGCCCAGGCACAGATGGACCTGGAACGCTACCGTGCCGCGTGGGCACGCAACGCCATTGCAAAGCAAATCGTGGATGACCAGGAAAAGCTTGTGCTGCAGGACGAGGGCACAGTAAAGAACGACCAGGGAACGGTGCAATTCGACCAGGTTCAGGTCGACTACTGCCATATCACTGCTCCCATCGCCGGCCGCGTGGGTTTACGGCTGGTGGATCCGGGCAACGTGGTGCAGTCTTCTGGAACCGCAACCCTGGCCGTCATCACGCAGTTGACGCCCATCACCGTAATTTTCACCATACCGGAAGACAGTCTGGGCCCGGTTGAAGCTCGCCTGCGCAAGAAGGCTAAGCTCACCGTCGATGCCTTTGATCGCACGGCGCAGACGAAGATTGCCAGCGGGAAGCTGTTGACGCTCGACAACCAGATTGACACGACGACGGGGACAGTAAAAGCGCGAGCCCTCTTCGACAATAAGAATGATGCGCTCTTCCCCAACCAGTTTGTAAACACGCGCCTGCTGGTGAATACGCTTGCAGGGAGTGACGCTGATTCCCGCATCCGCCATTCAACAAAATGGCCAAGCATCGTTCGTGTATGTGATTCAAAACAACATCGCTCATATGCGCAGCGTAAAGCCGGGAGTTACAGACGGCGGCGTAACGCAGGTTGACGGCATCAATCCTGGAGACGTTGTCGCCAACAGCAGCTTCGATAAGTTGCAGGACAACGCCGCGGTCGTCATTTCGAACAAGCCTTCGACCACGCCTGCCGCGGCCAGCACGAGCGGGAGCAGCGCCCCGTGAGTCCATCTCGTCCGTTTATCTTGCGGCCCGTAGCCACCTCTTTGCTGATGGCTGCCATCCTCCTGGTCGGCATTGTTGGCTATACCCAACTGCCGGTCTCCGCCTTGCCGGAAGTCGACTATCCGACCATTCAGGTGCTCACGTTTTATCCCGGAGCCAGCCCGACGGTGATGGCGACGACGGTGACGGCGCCCCTGGAGCGTCAATTCGGCCAACTGCAGGGCTTGAGCCAGATGACCTCCACCAGTTCCGGCGGCACTTCCGTCATCGTGCTGCAGTTCAATCTCAGTCTGAATATCGATGTGGCCGAGGAAGAGGTGCAGTCGGCCATCAACGCGTCGCAGAGTCTTTTGCCATCCATCCTGCCCGCGCCGCCGATCTACAGTAAGACGAATCCAGCCGATGCCCCGGTGCTCACCCTGGCCATCACCTCAAGTTCCATGCCGCTTTCGCAGGTCGAGGACCTGGTGGATACGCGCCTGGCGCCTAAGATCTCGCAGCTCAACGGGGTTGGCCTGGTCACCATCAGCGGCGGCCAAAAGCCCGCCGTCCGCATTCAAGCCAACCCCACGGCTCTGTCATCCTACGGCATTAACCTGGAAGACCTGCGCACGCGCGCTGACCCAGGCCAGTGTGAACGCCGCCAAAGGAAACTTCGATGGGCCGCGCCAGGATTACCAGATTGACGCCAACGATCAACTGGTCACCAGCGACGACTATCGGAAGGTTGTCGTTGCCTACCGGAATGGCGCGCCGGTCATGCTGACCGACGTAGCACAGCATCGTGAATGGCGTCGAGAACAACAATCAGGCAGCGTGGATGAACCAGACGCCTGCGGTCATCCTGAATGTGCAACGCCAGCCCGGGGCCAACACCATCAGCGTGGTCAAAAGCATCAAGCAGCTTCTGCCGCAGCTTCAGGCCAATCTGCCCACGGGCATTCAGGTGACCACGCTCACCGATCTCACCACCTCCATCGAAGCCTCGGTTTCCGACGTTGAGTTCGAATTGTATGTTGACGGTCGGACTCGTCGTGCTCGTCATCTTCCTCTTCTTGCGGAGTCTCTATGCCACCATCATCCCGGCGTGGCCGTGCCGCTGTCGCTGGTCGGCACTTTCGCGGCGATGTACATCCTGGGTTACAGCCTGGATAACTTATCGCTGATGGCACTGACTATCTCCACCGGCTTTGTGGTGGACGATGCCATCGTGATGATCGAGAACATCGCGCGCTACATCGAAGCGGGCGATCCGCCCATGGAAGCGGCGCTCAAGGGCGCGGAGCAAATTGGCTTCACCATTCTCTCGCTGACCGTCTCGCTCATTGCCGTGCTGATTCCGCTGTTATTCATGGGCGACGTGGTGGGGCGCCTGTTCCGCGAGTTTGCCGTGACCCTGGCCGTCACCATCATCGTTTCGGCAGTGGTCTCGCTTACGCTCACTCCCATGATGAGTGCGCGCATCTTGCGGCGCCAGCCAAAAGAGCAGCAGGGGCGCATCTATCGAGCCTCGGAGCGTGCTTTCGAGGGGATGATCGCCTTTTATGGCCGGACGCTGAAGTTCGTCCTGCGCTACCAGACGATTACGCTGCTGGTCGCGGTGGCCACACTGCTGCTTACGGTTTTCCTTTACATCGTCATCCCCAAAGGATTTTTCCCGGTGCAGGACACGGGCGTCATCCAGGGCATTTCGCAGGCGCCGCAGACGATTGGCTCCCAGGCCATGGCGGCGAAGCAAATGGAGCTTGCCAAGGCAGTTCTGGCTGACCCCGCGGTGGAAAGCCTCTCGTCGTTTATCGGCGCCGATGGTACGAACACAACCATCAACAGCGGGCAGAATGTCGATCAATTTAAAGCCGCTCGACCAGCGCAAGATCAGCGCGTCGGACCTGATCCGCAGGCTCAACTCCAGAGCCAGCCAGGTTCAGGGAATCCAGTTGTTTATGGAACCGGTGCAGAACATTACCGTGGATGACCGGGTGAGCCGCACGCAATACCAGTACACGCTCGAAGACCCCGATGCCAATGAACTCAATGACTGGACCAACCGTTTCGTCGACCAGCTGAAGCAGTTGCCGGAACTGGAAGATGTCGCCACCGATCAACAAACGGGAGGGCTGGCTGTATCTCTGGTGATTGACCGGGCCACCGCCTCGCGCTTTGGCATCGCGCCGACGACCATCGATAACACTCTGTATGACGCCTTCGGTCAGCGGCAGATTAGCACGATGTATACGCAGGTGAATCAGTACCACGTTGTGCTGGAGAGCTGAACCGCAGTTTCAGAAGGATCCCAACAAGCTGAACCATCTCTACATCCAGTCCAATGCGTCTTCCGGCGCAACCGGCGCCGGCGCCTCTTCCTCTTTCGCATCCTCCGGCTCATCCTCGGCGGGATCGAACGCTCTAAAGAGTTCAGCCCTGTACACTCCGTCGGCAAATACTCTTGCGCCTCCCGGGAACGCGCTTTCGGCGAGCGCCTCCTCGACGTCGAGCACGGGAGCAAACTCTGCCGGCGCCACCAGTTCGGCCACCAGCAATGCCGTGCCGCTGAGCGCTTTCTCGCATTTCGAGAAGACGACCGAGCCGCTCTCCATCAACCACCAGGGTCAATTTCCGGCCATCACCGTATCGTTCAATCTCGCGCCCAATGCCGCGCTCGGCGAGGCCATTACGGCGGTCGACAAAACGCAGAAAGACATGCACATGCCTCCCAGCCTGCAGGCTGGTTTTCAAGGCACCGCGGCGTCATTCACAGCTTCGCTGGCCAACGAGCCGTTGCTCATTCTCGCCGCGCTGGTCACGGTGTACATCGTGCTGGGTATTTTGTACGAGAGCTTTATCCACCCCATTACCATTCTGTCCACGCTACCGTCGGCGGGCGTTGGCGCTTTCCTCGCGCTGCTTCTCTTTCGCCAGGACTTGAGCGTGGTCGCGATCATCGGCATCGTCCTGCTCATCGGCATCGTGAAAAAGAACGGCATTATGATGGTCGACTTCGCGCTGGAGGGCGAGCGCAAGCACGGAAAGAACGCGACGGACGCAATTTACGATGCCTGCCTGCTCCGCTTTCGCCCCATCATGATGACCACCATGGCCGCGCTGCTGGCGGGTCTGCCGCTGGCGCTCGGAACGGGTTTCGGTTCCGAGTTGCGCCGGCCGCTGGGCATCGCCATGGTCGGCGGACTGCTGCTCAGCCAGGTGCTCACGCTTTACACCACGCCCGTCATCTACATCTTTTTTGACAATCTGGCGCAGCGCTTTGCGAAAAAATCAAACCAGCCGGAAACCGGAGGCGCGGAACTGGCAGGGCCCGCATGAACATCTCCGAGCCCTTTATTCGCCGGCCCGTGGCTACGACGCTGCTCACGCTGGCGATTGCCCTTGCCGGGGCGATTGCGTTTGAGGTGCTGCCAGTGGCGCCCCTGCCGGAGGTCGACTTCCCCACTATTTCTGTCGGCGCAGGCTTGCCCGGAGCCAGCGCCGACATTATGGCGTCGTCCGTCGCCACTCCCCTGGAGCGGCAACTCGGTCATATTGCAGGGGTGACGGAGATGACTTCCTCCAGCACACTCGGCAGCACCTCGATCACCATTCAGTTTGACCTCAGCCGCGATATCGACGGCGCGGCGCGCGATGTGGAGGCCGCCATCAATGCGGCGCGAAGCTATCTTCCCGCCAACCTGCCGGGCAATCCGACCTATCGCAAGGTCAATCCCGCCGATTCGCCGATCATGATCCTCGGCCTTACCTCCGACAAATACGGGCCCGATAAAATCTATGACGAAGCCTCCACCGTCCTCGCGCAAAAGTTGTCGCAGATACAGGGCGTAGGGCAGGTCTCGGTCGGAGGCGGCGCGCTGCCGTCGGTGCGTGTGGACGCAAATCCCACGCAATTGGCCGGCTATGGACTTACCCTGGCGAACTTGCAGTCCGTGCTGAGCCTGCAGAACTCCGACCTCGCCAAAGGCCAAATCTCCGATGGCACGGTAACCGCGGACATCCTCGCCAACGACCAGATCTCGCACGCCGCCGACTACAAGCCGATCATCGTCGGCTATAAGAATGGCGCGGCCATCCGCCTGTCCGATGTCGCTGAGGTGACGGACTCGGTCGCCAACGTCCGCGCCGCCGGCTATTTGAACGGCAAGCGCTCGATTACGGTCATCGTCTTCCGCCAGCCCGGCGCCAACATCATTGAGACGGTCGACCGCGTCCGCGCGCAACTTCCATCGATCAAGGCGACGATTCCGCTCGGCATCGATATCACCATCGTTCTCGACCGCACCACCACCATTCGCGCCTCAGTCAGCGACGTCGAAAGAACGCTGCTCATTTCCATCGGTCTGGTCATCGTCGTGGTGTTTGTCTTCCTGCGCAACGGCCGCGCCACGCTCATTCCCGCCGTCGCAGTGCCAGTCTCGCTGGTCGGCACGTTCGCCGTGATGTATCTGTTCGGATACACCCTCGACAACCTTTCGCTGATGGCCATGACCATTGCCACGGGATTTGTGGTCGACGATGCCATCGTGGTGATGGAAAATATCGCGCGCCATCTGGAAAACGGCATGGCGCCTTTTGCCGCCGCGCTGAAGGGCGCGCAGGAAATCGGCTTCACCGTCTTCACCATCAGCATTTCGCTCATTGCCGTCTTTATCCCTCTTCTGTTGATGGGAGGAATCGTAGGCCGTCTCTTTCGCGAGTTTGCCGTCACGCTCTCGACCTCCGTTTTTGTGTCGATGATCATTTCGCTGACCACGACTCCGATGATGTGCGCCTACCTGTTGAAGAACGAGCGCACGGAAAAGCATGGCCGCATCTACCTGGCCAGCGAAAAGTTTTTTGACGGAGTGCTGTCGGTGTATCGCAGCAGCCTGCATTGGGTGCTCGACCATCCGACACTCACGCTGATCGTGCTCTTCCTCACCATAGCGCTCAATGGGGTGTTGATCGTCGAGATACCCAAGGGCTTTTTCCCCGTGGAGGACACGGGAGCGATCACCGGCAGCGCGCGCGGGCCGCAGGATGCATCCTTCGCGGCGATGAACGATTCCATTCAGCAGATCGGCCGCGTGATCAAGAACGATCCTGCCGTCGACAATGTGATTGGGTTTACCGGCGGCGGCGGGGCCACCAATGGCGGCTCGCTCTACGTTGCGCTCAAACCGCTGGCCGAGCGCAAGGTCAGTGCCACTCAGATCATCGATCGCCTGCGCCCCCAGCTGAACCGCCTGCCGGTGGCCTCCGCGTTCCTCCAATCCGTGCAGGATCTGCGCATCGGTGGCCGGTCCAGCAATGCGATGTACCAGTACACGATCCAATCCGACACGGTGCAGGATCTTACAAAGTGGGGACCGATCCTGCTGAGCGCGATGAAACGCCTGCCCGGCTTGCAGGACGTGAGCTCAGACCAGCAGAATGGCGGCCTGGATGAACTGATGACCTATGATCGCGTTACCGCGGCCAAACTCGGCCTGACCGCACAGTCGCTGGACTCGGCGTTATACGGCGCATTCGGTCAGTCGCAAGTGTCCATCATCTACACCCAGTTAAATCAGTATTACGTGGTGCTGGAAGTCGCTCCTCAGTATGGGCAAAGCCCGGAAGGGTTGAAAGACATCTACCTTCATTCGTCCGGCGGCGGCAACATTCCGCTGCTCGCGGTGGCCAAGGGCCAAGCCAACACCACCCCACTGGCCGTCAACCATACGGGATTATTCCCCTCGGTCACCGTGTCTTTCAACCTCGCGGCGAACATGTCTTTGAGCGATGCCACCTTGAGCATCACCCAGATGCAGAAGCGGCTGGGCGCGCCTTCCACGCTGCAAGGCTTTTTTGCCGGCACGCTGCTGGCCTACCAGCAATCTCTGGGCACCGAGCCGCTACTGATTCTGACGGCGCTGCTGGCGGTGTACATCGTTCTCGGAATTTTGTATGAAAGCCTGGTCCACCCCCTGACCATCATCTCCACCCTGCCGTCCGCGAGCGTAGGCGCCATGCTGGCGTTGATGCTCTTTAAACAGGATCTGAACATCATCTCCATCATTGGCATTGTGCTCTTGATCGGAATCGTAAAGAAGAACGCCATCATGATGATCGACTTCGCTCTTCAGGCAGAACGCCAGGAGGGAAAGAAGCCCATCGACTCGATTTTTGAAGCGTGCATGTTGCGTTTTCGTCCCATCCTGATGACGACCATGGCTGCGTTATTGGGCGCTCTGCCTTTGGCGCTCGGGACGGGCACGGGGTATGAGCTCCGCCGCCCCCTGGGCATCACCATTGTGGGAGGGCTGATCTTGAGTCAGTTGCTCACGCTCTATACCACGCCGGTCGTCTATTTGGCGTTCGACCGGCTGCGGCTGCGGATGCAGGGCAGGCAGCACGAAATCCTTAACTATGGGGCCGGACCAGCCCCCAGCGCCACGAATTAATTCGACCGGCTTGCGGAGAAACCGGCTACTGAATAACTTCATAACTTCAACGCGCACGAAACGCTAGCGCCGGCAAGCGGAGCAGTATCCACCAACTTCGAGCCGCGCCACCAAAATGTGAAAGTGGCAATCGCGCTCTAACTGCTTCTTCAAGGACTCGAAAGTCTTGCTGACAAATTCAGTGATTTTCCCGCACCTCAGACATGCCATGTGAATATGATCGCGGCCCAGCTTGCGCTCGTAGTAATGGCCTTCTCCGTTCAGATGCATCAGATCGAGTTCATCGATCAGTCCCTGGCGCTTGAGCAGGTCGAGCGTCCGATAGACAGTGCTGCGGTCTACCGAGGCGTCCACAGCCCGCGCCTTGCGCAGGATCTGGCTGGCATCCAGATGTTTGCTCGCTGTCTCGATCACGCTGAGGATCGCGCGGCGCGGGCCGGTCATGCGGATCCCGCGTTCGGCGAGTTGCATCTGCAAACGGCCGGGAATCTCGGTTTGGGGAAGCGGCATTCGTAATCTCCCTTTTGAACGTCGCAACTGATCGCAAAAAACCTGCGACGAAATCTTCGCGCGCCCATTGACAGCGTATCGAAGCGCAATCTACGCTGGACATTGTAACGCTTGTTGCGACTAAGTCGCAAGAAGAACTATCGAGAATAGTCCAATCGGAATAGGGGAGTCGATGGTCACGCGCGCTAATCCTGAGCCTGCCCGGCGGAAAGTCGCCGCTCTCCTTTTCATTGCCCTGACTTTTTCTCTGCTTCTTTGCCGGTCATCGTTGGTTTTGGCGCAGGAGAGTCCTTACATCGTGACCTACGATCATTACCTCGAAGAGCCCGGCAGTATGGAGCTAGAGTATTTTTCCACCTTCGGCACGCAGCGCGGTGGCAACGACTTCGATGCCTTCTGGACGGAATTTGAGTACGGCGCCACCGCATGGTGGACGACGGAGGTTTATCTAGCCGGACAGACGACCTTCAACGACAGTACGATTTTTACAGGATTTCGGTGGGAAAACCGGTTTCGCCTGCTGCAGCGCGAGCATCTTGTCAACCCGGTGCTCTACATCGAGTACGAAAACACCAATGGGGCAGACAAGATTCTGAAGGAGGTCGAGGGTCACGACGTAGAGTCCGACTACGCCGATTCCAACGTTGTATTGCGGAAGGAGCACGACCACGAATTGGAAATGAAGCTTCTCCTTTCCAGTACCTTCAGAGGCTGGAATGTCGCCGTGAATCCCATCGTTACCAAGAACCTGTTGCCGAGCGAGCCCTGGGAGTTTGCGTACGCCATCGGTGCCAGCCGTCCGCTCGCGCTTAAGGCTTCACCCAACCGCTGTAATTTTTGCCGGGAGAATTTCATTGCCGGGGTGGAAATGTACGGAGGCCTGGGCGACACACGGAGTGCCGGCCTGCACGACACGTCGCATTACCTCGCGCCCGTGTTCGCGTGGAATCTCCCATCAGACTGGACGGTTCGTCTTTCGAGCGGGTTCGGCTTGAATGACAACAGCCATCGGCTTCTGTTGCGCTGGGGGCTTTCGCGTGAGTTCTCCGGCTTTGGTGAACTCGTCGGACGGTTGTTCGGAGGCCGGCCATGAGAGCACACCTCGCTTGGCTGCGCGCAACCGGACGCGATGGTCTTGTAAACCTCGTCATCTTCGGGATCAGCGCCTTCGGATCCGCTCGGGCTCTGGCACAGAGTGAACACGCGGCTGCAAATAAGAACAAGAAGTCAACTTATGCTGTGCTTGCAGAAGCTCCCCAAAAGGAGCGTGGGAGGAGAAATCCTTTCGAAGCCGATACTCAGGCTGTGGCTGCCGGAGGAAAGCTTTTTGAACAGCACTGCGCCGACTGTCACGGAAGAAAGGCGGGAGGCGCAAGGAAAGGCCCGAGTTTGCTGCGGGAAGAAGTGCAGCAGACAACACCCGGCTCGCTGTTCTGGATCCTGACCAATGGAGTTGTCCGCCGAGGCATGCCGGTTTGGTCGAAGCTGCCGGAACCGGAGCGCTGGCAGATTGTCACATTCTTGCAGTCGTTGAAGTTACAGTCTGTGCACTCCCAACCAGAGAAGCCGGGCCCCCAGCGATCACAATAGCGGCAATTCCGTGACGGCGGCGGTTCGCCTATCCTGCTAAGCTCAGTCTTGCGTGCATCAGAAATACGACGTCATCATTCTCGGAGCTGGCGCTGCCGGCCTGATGTGTGCCATGGAAGCCGGCAAGCGGGGCCGGTGCGTCCTGGTGCTTGAGCGCGCGGACCGAATCGGCAAGAAAATCCTGATCTCCGGCGGTGGCCGCTGCAACTTCACCAACCTGCACGCCACTTCAGAGAACTTTCTTTCGGCCAATCCGCACTTCGCCAAGTCGGCGCTCGCCCGCTATACACCGGCCGACTTCGTGCGCCTCGTCGAAAAACATCGCATCCCCTACCACGAGAAAAAGCTCGGCCAGTTGTTCTGCGATCGAGCGGCAAGCGACATCACGGCGATGCTTGAGCAGGAATGCCGCGACGCCGGAGTGGAAATCCGGTGCAACACGAAAGTGCATGAGGTACATAAGAACGAAGTGCCGCCGAACGGCCAGTTCACCGTGCAATCCGAGGACGCCAGTTTCAGCGCGCCCCGCCTGGTGGTCGCCACCGGAGGTTTGTCGATTGCAAAGATCGGCGCCACTTCATTTGGTTACGATCTGGCCCGCCAATTCGGCCTGAAGATCGTGCCCCCACGCGCCGCCTTGGTCCCTCTCGTCTTCAGCGAACGGGACCGCAAGCGCTGGTGCGACCTGGCCGGAGTCTCCGTCGAGGTGGTTGCTTCCACTCGCGGCACGAAGCGCAGCCCGAAACCAGCGTTTCGCGAAAACATGCTTTTCACTCATCACGGCATCAGCGGACCCGCGATTCTCCAGATCTCTTCTTACTGGGACGGCAAGCAGCCCATTCATCTCGACCTTGCGCCGGACCGCAATCTAGCCGCCGAGGTGCAAAGGCGTGGCCATCGCGATCCGTCGAGTTGGAAATTGCTGCTGCGAGAAGTCCTGCCTCGCCGCTTCGCGGATCGCTGGCTCGAAACTTACCCTTTAGCCGGCAACTCCGATCGCGCCTTCGCTGACGCGGAACATCAACTGCATGAGTGGGCAGTTCAGCCGGAAGTAACCGAGGGTTACGGAAAAGCGGAAGTCACCGCGGGCGGCGTCGATACCAGCGAACTTTTTTCTGAAACCCTCGAGTCGAGGAAAGTGCCCGGCCTCTTTTTCGTCGGAGAAGTAGTCGATGTCACCGGACAGCTCGGCGGATTCAACTTCCAGTGGGCCTGGGCGTCCGGATTTTGCGCCGGACAGGTGGTTTGAGGCAATTGGTAATTTGTGATTTGTAAAGTCAAGCAATGGCCAATTGAGTTTCAATTACCCATTACAAATTGCCAATCACAAATTCTAAACTTCGGCGCCTTCCTGCATGAACGGCATGCGGGCGAGAATTTCCGCGGCCTGCTCCAGTTGCTTCAGATCCTCGCCGGTGAAGTCTGCGCCGGCGAGCGAAGCATCCAACCCTTTGCGCGAAATCTGCACCACTCCCATGATGTTTCCGGAACCCACTACGGGAACGGACATGATTTTCTGAATCGGCATTTGCTCCTGGCTTCGATCCTCTTCGTCGCTTAAGGTTCCGAGCTTGACCGCTTCAAACAGGCTGACATGTCTCACTCGCATGAAGGTATTCGACAGCAGCGGAGCGCGAGTCGCTGCGGTCCGCGCTGCAACCGCCGATCCGGTCAGCGGCAGCACGCCTGCCGATCGCAGCTCCGGCGGAAAGATAAATCGCAGACTGCCCTTTTCTAACCTGAGCAGTGCCACTTCGTTGCGGCGCACATGCAGGATCTGCGCCAGCTTCAGGCAAGCTCTATCCGAACTCGGAAGTTCCGAAAGCATGCGCTCCAATTCGCTGACGGTGGCCTTGGCGGCCTTGGCTCCGGTACCTTGATTGCCAGTCGATGACATAGTTGTGGCCTTCAACCTTTCTCATCCATCCTCTGGGCATGGGCGACTTTTCGACAAGTTACCAGAGTACTTTTGCCTCCTTCCAGGCATGCGCGCTTGTCCATGTCCCGAAGGGGTTCCTATTCTTGTACGCAGGAAAGAATTTTCGTCGTCTTGCGGCACTCTTCCACAGGCGTTCGCGTTATAGTTAAACAAGTGATTCATCGCAAATAGTCGGATAGCGGCTATCGGGGTACGTATGTCGCTTATTCATTATGCAAGACCATTTCTGGAATTGGGTATCTGTAAGGAGTACTGCATGGCTCGCAAAACAACCGGAAACACTACCACCCGCAGCAAGAAACCCGTGGTCTCTGTTCCGCCTGCCGCGGTGCAGGTTGCGCCTGAGGTTCCCTGGGACGGGAAGCCGGCCAACATGGTTCCTGGCAACATTCCGGCCAATGTTCCTGTCAATCTCGAAGAAGAGATCCGCCGCCGCGCCTACGAACTCTATCTGCAGAGAGCGACCGCGGGTGGCGAGAGCGGCAACGAGGACCAGGATTGGCTGATTGCGGAGCGCGAAATCCGTTCGCGCTACGGCAGATTGGCACGCCACACGACGGCGTAGATCCGGCCAAGCCCGAGCTTGAATTCCGGCGAGCGCCGAAGATCGTCTACCTAAGGATCGCCCACTGGTTCAATGCCGGACGCGGCCTCTGCTCGAACTTGGGTTTGAATGCCCACGGCGGAGTTACTGCTGCACGGCCTGAACCAGCGCCGTGCCGCACGTTTTCGCGCTGAATTTCGGAGGCATCCCACGCGCCTCCAACCGCTTTCACCAGATAAACGGAACTGACGGCAAGCGGCGGCCAGCCGGCCGCGCAGTGAGGAATCGCGTCAATCGATCCTGCGCAGCACCCTGAAACTGCTTAAACAGGATGGTGGATTCCCGGAACTCAGCATTGAGGCCATCGCCGCCGACGCCAACGTTGGCAAGACAACTGTCTACCGTTGGTGGCCCACCAAGGCTGCCCTGGTCGCCGACGCCTTCTTCGCCAGCGCCGAGGAGGAACTCCAGTTCCCGAATACCGGCTCCGTACAAAAGGATATGAGCCTGCAGATGAGGCGGCTGATTCGCATCTTCCGCTCCCAGCGCGGCAAGGTGGTGGCGGCGCTGCTCGCCGGAGGGCAGTCGGACCCGGAGTTGATCGAGGCCTTTCGCGACAGATTCCTGTGGCCCCGACGCAGGCAGGCGTATCAAACTCTGCAGCGCGGCATCGATCGCGGTGAACTGCCCGCTGACAGTGATCTGGACCTCATCCTCGACTCGCTTTACGGACCGATCTATATGCGTTTCCTAATTCGCCACGACAAGCTCGACGAAAGCTTCGCCGACGAGATTTGCGGGCTGGTGCTGCAGGGGTTGAAACGACGGGCGCTACGCTGAAACCAGCCCGACTCGGCGATCCTGTTCGCGAGCGGGATCTGTTAACGACATTTATTATCTATCCTCTGAGCGCTGAATGATAAAGTGTCCAGATGCGATCAAACCGATCCGTGCCGCCCTGTGTCGTAATTCCTGTGCTCATTTACCCCGACCCCTGCGCAGCGGCCGATTGGCTGTCAAAGGCTTTTGGCTTCACCATCCGTCTCCGCATCGCCAATCACCGCGTCCAGATGAAAGCCGGCGATGGCTGCTTCACTATCGCCGAAGGCAACGTGATGCCCAACAACTCGCACATCGTTCAGGTTCGCATCGAAGATGCTAAGGGTCACTGCGAGCGAGCGCGCCAGAACGGTGCCATCATACTGACGGAACCCCAAGACCAACCCTATGGCGAACGCCAATACAACGCTCAGGACTTTTGCGGCCACCGCTGGGACTTTACGGAGACCATCACCGATGTCGCTCCCGAAGAATGGAGCGGCGGTGCATTTCATCTTGAGTGATGCGATTCCGAGCTTTCTTCGAAATTCCGAACTTGGTCTGTATCAACAGACTCGTCTATAAGCGGTTTGAGTTGTTGGCGAAAAATTGCAATAACGCTCATACCCCCCAAATCGCCAGACTACTTTGACAGCTTCTCCCAGCGGTGGGTCACCGGGCTAAGCTCGACCGTCCCTCCGGGGATGAGTTCTCCAGTGCAGGGCCAGGTTCTCCCCTGTTTCGCTCGGTCGGGTTGTCCGAAAACAAGTTCTCTCGCACACACCTGCAATCCCACCCCCTAACCCGTTTACCTGCCAAAACTTACCGTTCAATTGAGGAATCCTGCCGACGCCTGATCGGCCTTGCGCGAAGTCGCCCCTGCGGTTAAAATTAAATTGCGACTGAAACAGTCGGAGTTTAATCCGATCATATAGGTCGCCATTCGACCCCATGCTGAAACTGACCAAGAAAGCGGACTACGGGCTCATGGCCATGAAGCATCTGGCCGAGCATGTTGACCAGGGCGCATGCAGCGCCAAGGATGTGGCCGAGGCCTACGGAATTCCGCAGGAAGCGTTGGCGAAGATCCTGCAACGGCTGGCAAAGGTCGGCTTGGTGCGGTCCCAGCATGGCATGAACGGCGGTTACACGCTGACGCGGGATCCGAAGATGATTTCCGCGTTCGAAGTGATCAAGGCCATTGACGGGCCGTTGTTCATCACGTCGTGCGTGACGGTTCGCGGCGAATGCGGTCAGAGCAATCGCTGCACGATTCGCGAGCCGCTGCGGAAGGTCAATGAAAGCATCGAGCAGGTGCTGAAGAACATCAAGATTTCGCAGATGAAGGAAGAGCCGGAAGTCATCCAGGTCAAGACACTGGAGACCAGGAAGCCGGCGGAGTTGATAACGATTTCGTAGCCGGATTTCTTAACGACGGCATTTCGCCCGCGAGCTACGGCTTTTTAAAGGAGAAGAGCAATCATGAGCACGAACGGCAAGACGGCGACCCCAACCAATCACCATGCAGAACAACGCGCTGTCCCCAACGGGATCAAGCTGCCCATTTACATGGACAATCACGCGACCACGCCGATGGATCCGCGAGTTCTCGAAGAGATGCTGCCCTACTTCATGGAGAAGTTCGGCAACGCGGCCAGCCGCAACCATCCGTTTGGATGGGCTGCGGAAGAAGCGGTCGAATTGTCGCGCGAGCGTATCGCCAAGCTGATCGGCGCGACCGCAAAAGAGATCATCTTCACCTCGGGCGCCACCGAAAGCGACAACCTCGCCATCAAGGGCGTGGCCGAGATGTACCGCGAGAAGGGCAATCACATCATCACTGCGGTTACCGAACACAAGGCGGTGCTCGACACCTGCAAGCATCTGGAGAAGTTCGGCTTTCGCGTAACGTATCTGCCGGTGCAGAAGGATGGCTTGGTTGACCTCGACGACCTGAAGCGCGCCATGGACGACAAGACGATTCTGGTCACGATCATGGCGGCCAACAACGAGATTGGCGTACTGCAACCGATCGCGGAAATCGGCAAACTGTGCCGCGAACGTGGCGTGATCTTCCATTCCGACGCGGTGCAGGCGATCGGCAAGATTCCGATCGACGTGAACAAGATGAACATCGATGTCGCGTCCATCACCGGACATAAGCTGTACGGGCCGAAAGGCGCGGGCGCGCTCTATGTGCGCCGCAAGAATCCGCGCGTGCAGTTGGTGGCGCAGATTGATGGCGGCGGCCACGAGCGTGGCATGCGCTCCGGAACGCTCAACGTTCCCGGCATCGCCGGCCTCGGCAAGGCTTGCGCCATCGCGCAGGAAGAGATGCCGCAGGAATCCTGCAAAATCGCTGGTTTGCGAGACCGCTTGAAAGACAGCATCATGAGCCGCCTGGACGAGGTCTATATCAACGGCTCCGTGGAGCATCGCCTGCCCGGCAATCTGAACATCAGCTTTGCCTACGTGGAAGGCGAGTCGCTGCTGATGGGCATCAACGATATCGCGGTTTCGAGCGGATCGGCATGCACCTCGGCGACACTGGAACCATCTTATGTGTTGAAGGCGCTCGGCACGGGCGACGATCTGGCGCACAGCTCGATCCGCTTCGGCATTGGGCGATTCAACACCGAAGCCGAGATCGATTACGTGGCCGACCGCGTGGTCGAAACCGTGCTGCGTCTGCGCGAACTATCGCCGCTCTACGAAATGGCGAAAGAGGGCGTGGACTTGAAGAGTGTGAAGTGGGCGGCAGAAGCGCATTAACTAAGGATACGGAGGCAGTGGGACTTCGTATCAGGGCATCGCTTTAGCGATGCCGCAAGGGTTCGAAATAAAACGCCCCTTTAGGGGCTGGGTATAGAAAAGTTTCCAAGGAGATTGCAGATGTCATACAGCGATAAAGTGATCGACCACTACAACCATCCACGCAACGTGGGTTCCATGGACAAAAAGAATGCCGATGTGGGTACCGGCCTGGTCGGCGCGCCCGAGTGCGGCGACGTGATGAAGTTGCAGATCAAGGTCAATCCGCAGACCAACATCATCGAAGACGCCAAGTTCAAGACCTTCGGCTGCGGCTCGGCGATTGCGTCGTCTTCGCTGGCGACCGAGTGGGTCAAGGGCAAAACAATTGACCAGGCTCTCGAGATCAAGAACACCGAGATCGTGAAGGAACTGGCCTTGCCGCCGGTTAAAATTCACTGCTCGGTGCTGGCCGAGGATGCGATCCGAGCCGCGATCGGCGACTGGAAGAAGAAGCAGGGAACCGCGAAACCCGTGGAAGTGCAGGCAGCGCAGTAAGCTAGCTCCTGGCGGGCGGCGGAAACTCGGCTTCGTATCAGGGCATCGCTTTAGCGATGCCGCAAATTTTCGAAATCAGACGCCCCTTTAGGGGCCGGGCTGGCAACTCGAGGCCCGAAGCTTCTAGAATCAAATCATGGATCAAGCCGTCAAAGACGAAGCAGTCAAAGAAGTGGCAGCAAAAGACGAAGCAGTCAAGTCCGCCGAGCCCGCGGCTCCGGCCAAGGGCATCCAGGTGACCGACAACGCCCTCAAGAAGATTCGCTCGGCGATGGTGAAAGAGAACATTTCGCCCGAGCAGGGTGGCCTTCGTTTGGGCGTGCAGGGCGGCGGATGCTCGGGCCTGAGTTACAACATAAGGTTCGATACCCAACCGCGCGAGCGCGACCGTGTGTTTCAGTTCGGGGATGTGCGGATTTTTGTGGACCCGAAGTCCTTCATCTATCTGCATGGGATGACTCTCGATTACCAGGAGACCCTGATGCAGCAAGGATTCGTGTTCGTGAATCCGAACGCGACCAAGTCCTGCGGCTGCGGGAGTTCTTTCTCGTAGCGCTGGGATGATTGGGTAATTTTGCAATCGGGTAATTTTGCAATTTAGAACCCGCAGAGGCCGACTGCCTTCAAATTACCAAATTGCCCGATTACAAAATTACAAAATGACAGAATCCAAATCGTCGTTGATCATGCCCGGGCAAGCGGCCGGAGATGCAACCCCAAGTTGCTGGTCGTGCGGCACCATGCGTGCCGTGCATTTCTGCAGTTCGTGCGGCAAGGTGCAGCCGCCGGTCCCGGTGAACTATTTCACCTTTTTTGGATTTCCGCGCAAGCTCAACCTGGACCCGGCCGAACTGGAAAAAGAGTTTTACGCGCTGAGCCGCCGATTGCATCCTGACCTGTTTGCGCAGGCAAACGCCGAAGAACGTGCCTGGAGCCTGGAACAAAGCTCCATGCTCAACGACGCCTATCGCACGTTGAAAGATCCGATCAAGCGCACGGAGTACCTGTTGCGCCTCGAAGGCGTCGAACTGGAGGAGCAATCGAAACAGGCAACCGAAAAGGCTCGCGCTACCGGAGAATTGAAGAAGCAGGTCGTGCCTCCCGATCTTTTGGAGGAAGTCTTCGAACTCAACATGCATCTGGAAGAACTGCGAAATCAGAAAAAAATGGGCGAAGACGACCCGGCATTACTTGAGGAAATCGGCGAGGCCAAGATTTCGCTGGAAGAAAAATACGACGCACTGTTCGACGAACTGAAGATCGAGTGGAACAAGTGGGACAAATCCGTGGACAGTGGAACCGCAGAAGACCGGCGGAAAATTCTCGATAAGATGCTGGACGTGCTGAACCGCAGAAACTATGTCCGGAACCTGGTGCGGGACGTGAATGAGGCACTGGAAGACTAGGTCCAAGGTCAGAGGTCAGATTTTAGAGGTGAAAACCAAATCCGCTCACGGCTCTCACTTCTGCAATCTGACCTCTGACCTCTGCAATCTTTACAAAATGGCAACTGACACCATCGTCGGCATCGATCTCGGCACCACGAACTCGCTCGTGGCTTACATGCAGGGGGATTCCCCTGTCGTCATCCCCGGAGAAGACGGGTTGAACCTTGTGCCCTCCGTGGTGGCGCTCGACGAGAACAACCAGATCATCGTGGGCAATGCCGCGCGCAGATATCTGATCGAGACGCCGGAGCGGGCGGTTTACTCGGTCAAACGGCTGATGGGGCGCGGCGTCGAAGATATACAGGAGGAACTGAAGCTTTTTCCCTTCCATTTGGCGAACGATCTTCAGCCGGGAGAGGTTCTGCGCATCAAGATTGGCGATCGAACCTACACCCCGCCTGAGATTTCGGCGCTGGTGCTGCGCCAACTGAAGCGCAACGCCGAGCGCTTTTTCGGAGCGCCCGTAACCCAGGCGGTGATCACCGTCCCCGCGTACTTCAACGACGCGCAGCGGCAGGCTACGAAAGACGCCGGACGCATCGCCGGGCTGAATGTTCTGCGGCTGGTCAATGAACCGACAGCAGCATCGCTCGCGTACGGCCTGGACAAGAAAAAGCACGGCATTGTGGTGGTTTACGATCTGGGCGGCGGCACGTTCGACATTTCGATTCTCAAGCTGCACGACGGCATTTTCGAGGTGATTTCCACCAACGGCGACACCCATCTCGGCGGAGACGACATCGACAATCTGCTGATCGCGATTGCGCTTGACGACATTCGCGGCGACCTCGGAGTCGAATTCGGGAACGAAGTTCGGCGCAGCGGCGAAGCGGTGGCGCGCATCCGCCAGGCCGTAATTGAGGCCAAGATCGCTCTTTCGTCGCAGCCCTCGGCGAAGCTCGACGTCGATTTGCCCGGCGGGAAAAAGTATCAGCGGGAGATTTCGCTCGAAGTTTTCGAGCAGATGATCCAGCCGATCATTGACCGCACCGTCGGTCCCTGCAAGCAGGCGCTCAAAGATGCAGGCCTGAAGCCCGAACAAATCGACGAGGTTGTACTGGTCGGCGGTTCGACGCGCATTCCCAAAGTGCGGCGATTGGTGCAGGATCTGTTTCAACGCGTACCGTACACGGATTTGAATCCCGACGAAGTGGTTGCGCTGGGCGCGGCCGTGCAGGCGAATATTCTGGGTGGCGGCTCCGACATCACGAAAGAGATGCTGTTACTCGACGTGACCCCGCTTTCTCTGGGAATCGAAGTGGCGGGCGGCGTGACCGACAAAATCATCCTGCGCAACTCGACGATACCGGCTTCGGCAACGCAGTACTACACGACCCAGGTGGATGGCCAGACCAACGTCGCGATTCACGTGCTGCAAGGCGAGCGCGAACTGGCGCGCGATTGCCGGTCGCTGGCGCGATTCGATCTGAAGGGCGTCCCACCCATGCCCGCCGGCATGCCGCGCATCGAAGTGAAGTTTCTGATCGACGCCAACGGCATTTTGCGCGTCTCGGCGCGCGAGCAGCGCAGTGGAAAAGAAGCTGAAATCGACGTCCAGCCCACTTACGGCCTCACCGACGAACAGGTCGAAAACATGCTGCTCGCATCGTTCGACTTTGCAGAAGATGATTTCCGGCAGCGGCAGATCATTGAAGCGCGACGCGAAGCCGGCACGATTTTAACGGCGCTCGCGAAAGGAAAGAAGAATCCGGCCTGGCAAGCGCTCACGAGCGAAGAGCGCCGCAACGTCGAGACGCTGGAGAAAACTCTTTTCGCGGTGAAGGATGGCGATGACCATCACGCGATCCGCGCGGGCATCGACGCGCTGAACCAGGCCACCATGCATTTGGCGGAATTGATGATGGATACGGCTGTCTCCACCGCGCTCAAGGGAAAGGCCATGGACGACACCGATCTCGAAGAAGGCCCGCAGGCCGGCCATCCAGTGGCGAAGGCGGAATTTAAATAAAGCAGGTTTCAAGGTTTCAAGGTTTCAGAGTTTCAAAGTGAAACCACGCCTCCAACCTTGAAACTCTGAAACCTTGAAACTTTGAAACATGGAGTTCATACATGTCTGAAGAAAAAACGCAGGAAACCGGAACAACCACAGTGGATGCTCCCGGTGAAAACACGGTTGAGGTCACGTTTCTGCCGGAAGGCAAGACGGTGACCTTTGAACACGGCAAGCTGCCTTATCAAGACCATGGCAAGGAAGAGTCGCTGCTCGATGTAGCGTTGAACTTTGGCATTCATCTCGATCATGCTTGCGGAGGAAATTGCGCCTGCACGACCTGCCACATCTGGGTGAAAGAAGGCGCGGACCTGATCTCGGAAATGGACGACGATGAAGCCGACAAGCTCGACATGGCCGCCGATCTTCAGTTAAACTCGCGCCTCGGATGCCAGACCGTGATCAAGAAACCGGGCAAAGTGGTCGTGGAAATTCCGGCCTGGAACCGGAATTACGTTTCGGAAGAGCATTAAGAGCCAGGTTTCAAAGTTTCAGAGTTTCAAGGTTTCAAAGTCTCAAGGTTGCATAAGTTTTGGTTGTCATCCTGAGCGAAGCGAAGGACCTATGGATTTGGACCCGCTGCGCAACCGATGTTCCGATTCACTCCGAATGGCGGTGTGGATTTTTTTGTCGCCTTGAAACTCTGAAACCTTGAAACCTTGAAACCTGCCCTTGGAGCCATTCATGCCAAAAGAACTCACCTGGAGCGATTCTGAAGACATCGGGATTCTGCTCTCTGAAATCCATCCGGAACTCGAACCGCTCTCGGTCCGTTTCACCGACCTGCACAAATACGTAGTCGCGCTCCCCGACTTCAAAGACGACCCCACGAAGTCGAGCGAGGCCAAGCTGGAAGCGATCCAGATGGCATGGCATTCGGAGTTTCTCGACCGAACCCAGGGATAGACTCAGCCGTTCCAGCAACGTGAAGATTCAGCGGACAGCCACCACACTGGGCACCGCATCTTCCACGCTCGCCTCGCGCAAGAATTTCGCCGCCTCTTCCGGCGGGGTGGGATTGATGTAGAAACCGGTTCCCCATTCAAATCCCGCCGTCTTGGTCAATTTGGGCATGAATTCGATGTGCCAGTGGTAATACTCGTTGGTCGGATCCTGCACCGGCGACGAGTGCACCACCAGGTTGTACGGTGGATTGTCGAGCACGCGATCCGCTTTCATCAGCAGCAGCTTGAGCGCTCTCGCGAGGTTTTCGAACATGTGCGACGACGAGTTCTCGAAGGCAGATTCGTGGCGCTTGGGGAGGATCCAGGTTTCAAAGGGAAACCGCGGAGCATAGGGGGCGAGAGTCAGAAAATCTTCGTTCTCCGCCACGACTCGGATGCCGTTTTCGGTTTCCTGGCGGATGGCGTCGCAGAAGACACAGCGCTCTTTGTAGATGTAATACTGCTTGGCGCCCTCCAGTTCCTCCACCACGTAAATGGGCAGAATCGGCAGCGCGATCAGTTGCGAGTGGGCGTGCTCGAGCGACGCGCCGGCTGCTTCTCCGTGGTTTTTGAAGAGCAGAATGTACTTGAAGCGCCGGTCTTTCTTGAGATCGAGAATGCGGTCGCGCACGGCCCATAGCACGTCTTCGATTCTTTTCGGCGGAAGCGAAGCCAGGGTGGCGTTGTGATCGGGCGTTTCGATGATGACTTCGTGGGCGCCGATGCCATTCATCTTGTCAAACATGCCCTCGGCCTGCTTATTCAAACTGCCTTCAATGCCGAGCGCCGGAAACTTGTTCGGAACGACCCGGACCGTCCAACCCGGGCTGTCTTTCTGAGGAGGATTGCCGTTCGTGCTGGGGCGAAACGCCAGGATCTCCGGCGGGGTCTTGCTTTCATTGCCATAACAGAAAGGACAGAATCCGCCCTTGATCTTCACCGGTTCGCGCACAAAGTCGGTAGGCCGCTTGGCGCGATCCGTGGAAATAATCACCCAGCGGCCCACGACGGGGTCTTTTCTCAATTCAGGCACGTACTAAATCCTTTCAATTAGAGTCCGCAAACCTTCGATTGTACGACACGGGAAACGCATTTTGAAACAGCTCGAATGAGGGTCGGCGGTGGCCGCGCTCATAGTATACGGCGAGCACGTCGAATCGCCACTGGCACGAATGGGGCATGTGTCGCAGGAAGTCGCGGGCGACCAGCCGCAACTCCCTTTGTTTATCGCGATCTACGGCGGCTTCAGCGGGCTTGACGTCACGCGTTGTCCGAGTCTTCACTTCAATAAAACAGAGGACGTCCCGATCCCACCCGACCAGATCCAGTTCGCCGCGATAATTGGGAGAGCGGTAGTTGCGGGCGATGATGGTGTAGCCCCGGCGGCGCAGATAAAAATAAGCGTCCTCCTCGCCCCGTCGGCCGGTGCGCTGGTGCGCTGGCATGTCCTCCGGCGAAAGCGTTCTGGCTGCCAGCCAGTCCAGTGCGCGCAGTGTGGCTTGCGTCAGGCGTCCGGCAAACATGGAGAAACTCCACCTTCACCGTAGCTTGGACCACCCGCGCGTTATGTGATGGTGATCACCGCGCATCCGGTACAATTTCGTCCCTCGCGCTCTTGTCCGCTGGCAATTCTCCAATCGATTCGACGGTCCCGTTCCTCATCACTCGCCTCCGGCAATTACGCGCTCTGCTCGACGATCGCGATCGACTCTTCCAGCGCATCGATGGCAACGTCAGCTTCGTCCCTGGTAACGATGAGCGGCGGCGCGATGCGAATCGTGCTCGGACCGCAGCCTAGAAACAGAATGCCGCGCTCGAACGCCTGCTGCACGATGCGATCGCGCTCGCTGGCGCCATATTCGCGGGTCTTCTGGTCTTTCACGATCTCGACGCCGATCATCAGCCCGCGTCCGCGAACGTCGCCGACAATCTTGTGCTTCTTCGGCCAGTCGGCCATGCGCTGGCGCATGTGGTCGCCGACCTCCTGCGAGTTCCTCAGCAGCCCTTCTTTCTCGATCACATCAAGCGTGGCCAGAGCCGCCGCAATGCAAACCGGATTCCCACCGAAAGTCGACGCATGCGAACCGGGTACCCAGTCCATGATGTCGGCCTTGCTCATAGTGACGCCGAGCGGCATTCCGGAGGCAATGCCCTTTGCCATGCAAACGATGTCGGGATGCACTCCGGTGTGTTCGACGGCGAACCATTTGCCCGTGCGGCCGATGCCGCTCTGCACTTCGTCCACCACCAGCAGGATGCCGTGCTTGTCCGAGATGCGGCGCAGTTCCTGCATGAAGATCGTGGGCGCGATGACGTATCCGCCTTCGCCCTGGATCGGCTCGACAAAAATAGCCGCGACTTCTTCCGGCGCGAGCACGGTCTTAAACAGTTTGTCTTCGATGTAGCGGGCGCAGCTGAGCGCGAATTTCTCGGCATCCTGCGGACCGCCCGCGCAGCCCCGATACACATCGGGATAGCGGATGTGCGTTACGCCCGGCACGAGCGGCGCGAAGCGGCGCTTCTGCTGCGGCTTCGAGGCCGTCAGCGAGAGCGCGCCCATGGTCCGTCCGTGGAAAGCGCCAAAGAACGCGATCATATGCTGCCGCTTGGTGTGATAGCGCGCCAGTTTCAAAGCGCACTCGATGGCTTCCGCGCCGGAATTTCCGTAATAAATCCTGTGCGGCCCCGGCATCGGCGCAATCTTCGACAGCCGCTCGGCCAGCGTCACCATGCCTTCGTAATAGAAGTCGGTGCCCGACATGTGGATCAGTTCACCCGCCTGCTTCTGAATAGCGGCGACCACTTCCGGATGGCAGTGGCCGGTCGAGGTCACGGCAATGCCCGCCGAAAAATCGAAGAACTCGTTGCCATCCACGTCCTCGACCACAATGCCGCGGCCGCGTTTGGCCACCATCGGATAGGAGCGTGTGTAGGAAGGGGAAATGTATTTGTCATCGCCCGCGAGAATGCGCCGGGCATTGGGGCCGGGAATCGCGGTCGTGAGCTTGGGGCCGACAATCAAAGTCTTGGTGGTCATGAGATCCTCCAGATCGGTTCGTAAGTTCTTGGTTTTCAGTGGTTCTTAGCCCGCGGTTCGGGCAGGGTCCACAGCGATGCTGCATGGGCTAGAAGCCAAAAGCGAATAGCTAGGAGCTAGAGCGATTAACGGAGCAATCGACAGGAAAGAAAATTAGTCGCTGCCAAAGAGATTGGCGCGCACGCGCGAAGGCAGAACGGAAAGGTACCGGCGGGGACAAGCGCGTCCCTCGATCCAGCACGTCTGTGGAAGCGAAATGTAGCTGTTCCAGCGCATGATAACTATGATTATTATATCCCGGGTTTGGTCGCGGCGTAACCCCCCAAAAAACGCGTCCAAGAACCAGCGATCGCCCTGAACCACGTAGGGACAGCCGCCCTCGGCTGTCCAGCCGAGCAAAGCTCGGCCGCTGCTAGGTCGAGATCGCGGCCGGATTCTCCTCTGCGTCGAACACGAAGCGATCCCCAAGCAGGAAATTCACCAGCGAACACAACCCAATCGCAAGAAGATTCGACGCGACGTAGTTGAACTTCAGTTCGCCCACCAGCAGCCGCATCAGCACAAGGTTCCCGACAATGGAAACCGCTCCGTTGCTGGCGTTGAACTTGGCCAACCGGACCAGGGACTGCACCGGCCGTGCAGCCCGCCGGTCCGCCCAGGTGAAGCGCTCGTGCCACAAGAAGTTATGGATAACCGCGATCTCAACTGCCATCCCCGTAGCCACCAGATAATCGAACCGCAGCCATGAGCGAAAGATCGCCAGCGCCACGATCTGCACGCCAATGCCAATTCCTCCGACGATGTTGAACTTCAGCCACCGCAGAAAAGTCCGCTTTCTCTGAGAACTGAGAATAGGGAACTGAGAACTGACAACTGACAACTGAGAACTGTCTCCCCTCATCCAATTCTCTCCTCCCGGTAAAGCCGGACGGTATTCTTCATCGCGACGACCACCAGCATCAGCAGCATTCCGGCCAATCCAATGGCGCCGCCAATATCAAACAGCCGGTAGCGCCCGTGAATCACCCAAGCCCAACGGAACAGCGCGAGATTGCCCACCACCAAGAGAACGCGCAACTCGGTCGGCCCGAAGCGCCACATCGAAAGGTGAAACTCGCCGAGCGTATAAGTCGCCAGATACGATTGGACGGAAAGCAGCAGAAACGCAATCAGCAACCCAATCGCAATCGCCGGATGCATGTAGCCAGAAAGCGCCAGCCCGCCCATCATCGCTACCGCGCCGATGGAATCGATGATGTGGTCCACGTAAAAGCCGTAGCGCGGTCTCTGCCGCTGCCGCACGCGCGCCAAGGTTCCGTCGAGGCTGTCGCCGAACCAGTTCACCGCGAGACAAACCACGGCCGCAAGCAACATGCGGCGGTCATGAACTGCGAGGCCGTAGCACACGCCAGTGGCGATCTGAGCGGCAAAGCCGAGGATGGTCAGGTGGTCGGAATTCACCCAAGCCGGCATCCGCTCGGCCATCCAGATGAGAATCCGTCTCTCCCCGGCGGCCAGGAAACTTCCGTGGACGCGCGTAGCCTGCCGAAAGTTGGCGCGCCGGGCCTCTGCAAAATCCGCCAATGAGGTAGCCATAGTGACTCCGTTTCTGCGGGCACTATGCAACTTCGGCGGCGGGATGACAATGCAGCGCGGGTAAAACGGAGATCAACCGACAAGTCAAAATATTTCAGATGTTTAGAGGAGGGTCTCGCCTAGACATTCGCCTGTCAAAGCGGTGCAGGGATTTTGTTTCCCCCCGTGTAACCCTGTGTCTCCGGTGGCTCAGCTCTTGATTCTCCACCAAAAGGCCAGAAGTAAACAAGGGAAAGCCAATTGCCATTCCCGATTCTCGTCCCCTCAATAACTCTCCCACCAGCCGTCAGATGCGTTAATCTGCAAACGATGCGTCTGCTGCGCTTCTTCCGGCCATCGCACCAGCACACGGCGTTTTCGGCGACGCTGCTGCTGATGACGACCATCACGCTCTCGCGCGTGATCGGATACATCCGCGAGGCCTACATCGCCTACGCCTTCGGCGCCGGCCAGCAGACCGACGCCTACGTCGCCGCCTTCACCTTGCCCGACTGGCTCAACTACATCGTTGCCGGCGGCACCGCCTCGATCACATTCATCTCCATCTATACCCGTTTTCTGGCTGAAAAGCGCGAGCAGGACGCGCAGAAAACATTCTCCATCATCATTACCGTGATGACCACCGTGCTCGTCGCCGGCACCATCCTGGCCGAGATCTTCACGCCGCAGTTCTGCCGGCTGGATGTTCCATGGCTTCACGCCCGAGCAGATGCGGCTCTGCGTTCATCTCACGCGCATCCTGCTGCCGGCGCAGATCTTCTTTTATGTTGGCGGAGTCGTTTCGGCGGTGCTGCTCTCGCACCGCCTGTTCCTGTTCCCGGCATTCGGTCCGCTGATCTACAACGTGTTCATCATCGCCGGCGGAGTCGTCGCCGGACGCCAGATGGGGATCGCGTCCCTTGCCTTCGGCGCCCTCGCCGGCAGCATTGCCGGACCATTTCTGATCAACGCGATCGGCGCCGCCAAAATCGGCACCGGCTACCGGCCGTCCTTCGATGTGAAGAATCCGGCGTTCCGCGAGTGGGTGCGGCTCTCCATCCCGCTGATGCTGGGCGTTTCGCTGGTCACCGCCGACGACTGGATCCTCCGCTACTTTGCCTCCAGCGGAATCGGCGACATCGCGCGGCTGAACTATGCCAAGCGTCTCTTCGCCGTCCCCATCGCCATTCTCGGACAGGCTGCCGGCCAGGCGTCGCTCCCTTTTTTCTCGCGTCTCTTCGGAGAAAAAAAGTTCGCGGAATTCGCCGCCACCGTGAATGCTTCGGTCTATCGCATCACGGCGGCGTCTCTGCTGATCACCGGCTGGATGATGGCCATTGCCCTCCCTCTCATCGATCTCGTCTATCGCCGCGGGCACTTCACGTTCGCGGATTCCGAATCCACGGCGCTCTACTTTTTCTGGTTTTCGCTCTCGCTGGCTTTGTGGTCCAGTCAGGCGCTTTACGCGCGCGCGTTTTACGCCTCCGGCAACACGCTCACGCCCATGGTAGCCAGCAGCCTGATCACGCTCGCCTCGTTGCCGCTCTACAAGCTGCTCTTCCACACTCTCTCCGTCACCGGCCTCGCCATCGCATCGGACCTTGGCATCACGGCGAATGCGGTGGCCATCGCGCTGCTCCTGCATATTCGCGGCATGGTGCCGCTCGGCGGCTTGAACTGGAAAGAATTAGGCAAGGCGGCGCTGGTGGGCGCCGTTTCCGGCGGATTGAGTTATGAAGTAATGCGTAGCATAGCGCTCGATGGCAGCCGCCGCGCCGATCTAATGGCGCTCGCGCTCGGCTCCTTAACCTGGGCGGCAGCCGTCGCCGCAGGACTCTGGTTGTTGCATTCGGAATTACCAGCAGATCTGCGCCGGAAAAGGCCCGCTACTCTCCCCAGCCTCGCCGAAGGCCAAGCCGAAGAAACCATGACCACCGGCAAGGAACCGTGAGAGCGTCGTTCGCTGTTCGCGATTGGCTCTTCGTCGTTCGTGTTCTCGCCGCTGCCGTTGCCCAAAAAGAAACGGGCCCGCCTGGGCCCGTTTTCACGATCCTGCTTTGCGCCGCTACGCACTGAGCAAATACCGAACGACGAGCAGCGCTCTTACGCGAACGACGAACAGCGGTTCTACGCTCTCACCGCAACCACCGGTTCCGGCGAAGCCGTCGAGACACTCTTCACTTCTTCGATCTTCGAGTCTGTCTTCCCGCCTTTGCGGATGTCGATGCCGCCCTTGAAGAAGGCGCCGTCTTCAATCGAGATGCGCGCCGCCACCACGTCGCCGGTCAGCGAACCATCGCTGCGGATATCCACCCGGTCGCTCGCGGTCAGATTGCCCCGCACCTTGCCGAGCACCACGATTTCCCGCGCGCTGATGTTGGCCGCGACCACTCCATTGCGGCCGATGGTGACGCGATTGCCGGAGAGGTTGATCGATCCCTCCACCCGGCCGTCAATATACAAAGACTCGGAACCAGTCACTTCCCCTTTAATCACCAGCGACTTGCCAATCGTGGCTTGGTCCGAAGTGGTGGTCGTAACCGGGCGCGGCACAGCCGCAGGCTCGCTCATGCTCGCGACTGGCGCTGTCGTCGCCGTGGACGTGCTCGGACGCTCCGGCTCAGCTGGCCGGCCAGGTGTCGCAGGTTGATTCGTGGGCTTCCACATTGTCGTCGAAATCCTTTCCTTTTATTAAGGGATTCTGAATCACCGCCGCATTTCGGCGGCCAAATCGAATTCTACTCCTGAGTAAACCCTCCACCCTGTGGAAATCCAGCTTTCTTATTGATTTTCATAGTTCCCCGCGTGATTCCCCCTCGGCCTGCACCATTGGCCGTGCCTCCCGTCGTGTAAGCCCTGCCCGGTCCTGCGGTAATTCTTCTATCGCGATACTCCTATCCGATACTATGGAGCCGTGGGCCACGACCTGACCGTGTGCCATCCCGGACGAGGAATCATGCCTTCAAATCCGACGACTTCAACCGCGACCGCCTCCCTCCGGCCCCAACCCGGAGAATACGCTCCCTACTACGACCGCTACATTTCGCTCGTGCAGGGCAACGATGTTCTCGCCGCCTTAGAAGACCAGCGCCGCCAGATGCTTCTCCTGCTCTCCGGACGCACCGAGGCCGACGGCGATCTCCGCTACGCGCCCGACAAGTGGAGCCTGAAGGAAGTGCTCGGCCACATCAACGATACCGAGCGCATCATGAGCTACCGTGCCCTGCGCATTGCGCGCGGTGACGCGACTCCCATCGCAGGCTTCGAGCAGGACGACTACGTCCGCAATAGCCCGTTCGGGCGGCGTCCATTGGCCGACTTGATCGAGGACTACATCGCCGTCCGCCGCGCCACCGTCTCGCTGTTTCGCAATTTGGACGAGCCAGCCTGGACCCGCCGCGGCGTGGCCAACAACAACGAGGTGACGGTGCGCGCCCTGGCCTACATCATCGCCGGACACGAACTGCATCATCGGAGGATTATCGAGGAGAAGTATTTGAAATAGAGATTTTGTAATTTGGTAATCGGGTAATTTTGCAATTTAAGACCCGGCTGAACCCACCATTCGAGGAGTTTTCAGATTACCCAATTACCCGATTACAAAATTACAAAATGGATTTCCTCTCCGATTCCGCCATCCTTCGCCACATCGCCCGCCAGCCCAAGCAGACGGCGAGCCATAAGCAACTGTTGCGCGAACTAGGCGTGAAAGGCGAAGCCCGCCGCGAATTCACCGACCGCCTGCACGCGCTCGTCAGCAAAGGCGAACTGCTGCAAGTCGACTCCGAGCGCTACGCCATTCCGCAGGCCGCCAAGGGACGCAACCTGCTGGTCGGCCGCCTGACCATGCATCGCGACGGCTTCGGCTTCGTGATTCCCGAAGCCACTTCGCTCGATCCGAGTCTCAAGGCCCGCCTCGCCGGCGATGTCTTCATTCCTCCGCACGCCATCGGCATCCTCCATGCACGGCGACCGCGTCCTGGTCGAAGTCTCCGCCGTTCGCCCCGATGGCCGCGCCGAAGGCCGCATCCTCCGCTCCCTTTCGCGCGCGCATCCGACCGTCGTCGGCATCTTCCACTACGGGCACCGCCACAACTACGTCAAGCCGATCGACGAAAAAGTAACGCAGGAAATCGTCATTCCGCCGGGGATGGAGATCCCGGTCCCCTGTGACCTCAGTGTCCGCCTGTGGTAGCAGATTTCTCCAACGAGCCAATCGAAAACGCTAGACCGCAAAGAAATCCCGAGACCGCGTAATCGGAGACGAGGCCGCAGTCCACACCGACTGGCAGGATCTAGAAGGCGTAGTAGTCGACGTGGAAATCACCGACTGGCCGAGCGCCACGCAAAACCCGCGCGGCCGCGTAATCGAAATTCTCGGCGAAGAAAACGACTTCGGAGTCGACGTCGAGATCATGATCCGCAAGTTTCACCTGCCCCACCGCTTTCCGCCCGAGGTGATCGAAGAAGCGCAGGCCATCGCATCACAAATTCCCGCGAACGCATTGCGTCATCGCCGCGACTACCGCGATCTTCCCATCGTCACTATCGACGGTGAAACCGCCCGCGATTTCGACGACGCCGTCCACGTCCGCCAACTCGAAAACGGCAACTACGAACTGCAAGTCCACATCGCCGACGTCGCTCAATACGTAACCCCCAACTCGCCGCTCGATCGGGAAGCCCGCCTGCGCGGCACCAGCGTCTATTTTCCCGACCGCGCCGTCCCCATGCTGCCGCTCGAACTCTCGACCGACATTTGCAGCCTGCGCCCGCAAGTCGACCGCCTGGTGCTTTCCTGCACCATGGAGATCGACCATCAAGGCGAAATCGCCGGCTATGAAATCAACGAAGGCGTGATCCGCTCCGCTGAGAGAATGACCTACACCGCCGTGAATGCCGTACTCGAAGGCGAAGCCGACGCGCGACGCGAATACGCCGCCCAGGTCGACCACTTCGAACGCATGCGCGATCTGGCCATGATCCTGAACCGCAAGCGCGAACGCCGCGGGTCAATCGATTTCGATCTCCCCGAGCCGGTCATCGAGTTCGACGAATTCGGCATGATGAAGAGCATCACCCGATCGGAGCGCAACGTCGCCCATCGCCTGATCGAAGAATTCATGCTCTCGGCGAACGAGTGCGTCGCGCACTATCTCGAAAATAAACGCATCGCCTCGCTCTACCGCATCCACGAAAAGCCCGACGCCAAGCGCGTCTACGACTTCGAAGTCATCGCCGCCACCTTCGGATACTCGCTGGGAGTCGGCGCCCTGCCCATCCAGCGCGTGCAACTGAAAGCCGACCGCCGCGACGCTCGCGGCACCGGCAAGCGCGTCCGCGAAATCGAAGTGCCCAAAAGAAGTCCACATCACCCCGCGCATGTATCAGAAACTCACGGAGAAGATCGCCGGCAAGCCGGAAGAAAGGATCCTGAGTTTCCTGATGCTGCGCTCGCTCAAGCAAGCCCGCTACTCCGAAGAGAATCGCGGACACTTCGCCCTGGCCGCCACCACCTACACCCATTTCACCTCGCCCATCCGCCGCTATCCCGACCTGATCGTGCACCGCATCCTGAAAAGTGTGCTGCAAGATTCAGCCGAGCGCTTGGACGGAGAAGTCCGGGTGGGAACGTCCATATCCCCACAAATTTGTCATCCTGACCCTGAGCAAGCCGAAGGGGAAGGACCTGCTGTTCGCCCGCACAAGAAAGAAGGGGAGGGCCCGCCGCCATCCCCCTGGTCCAAGCGCCGCGACCGCGACGCCCATCAGCAAGCGCTCGAACCTCTCGGCGGTCCCATCGCGCTCGAAGAACTCCACAGCATCGCCGACGAATCCAGCCAAGCCGAGCGCCGCGCCGACGAAGCCGAGCGCGGCCTGATGGAATGGAAGAAAATGAAATTCATGGAGCGCCGCATCGGAGAAGATTTCGACGGCCTGATCATCAGCGTAACCAAGTTCGGCTTCTTCGTGGAACTCACCGACCTCTTCGTCGAAGGCCTCGTGCCGCTCAACACGCTCGACAGCGGTGATAAAAATGACCGCTACACCTACCACGAAGACACCCGCCAGATCATCGGCCAGCGCTCCCGCAAAACCTACAGCCTGGGCAATCGCGTCCGCGTGTTAGTGGACCGCATCGATCCGGTGGAGAAGAAGATTCAGTTCGCAATCGTGGAAGAGCAGCCCAAGCCGTCAGGAAAAGGCAGGCGCAGGTGATCGCGCGAGTGGAGAGCCGGGCGTCCCCGCCCGGCAGACACGCGAGACGTCCGTCGCTCCACCGCTGCGCCGTCTGACTGTAGAATTGAAGTTCACGGGGAGCGAATGACCATGCCAACACCGAGTGAACCCAAGCCCGAGCAAACTCCAGCCCAAGCCGCCGAGCATGTAGCCAGTGCTCACCAGATTCTGAAGGATCTGCAGCCAAAGGTCGGAAATCATCCCGAACTCGGCGAGGCCATCACCAAACTGGAGATGGCGCTCAACATCCTAGCGATAAAGACCGGCGGCCTGCTGTAGCTCCGGCCTGCTAGAATTCTCCGTCACCACTCTTAGCGCCTGCCTAGGAAGTCAGTCCCATGTCAAGCAATTCCATGTCCAGCAATCCAACTCCACGCACCCGCGTAGTGCGCGAGCCGCAGCGCGCGGTTTACGACCGCGACGCCGTCAACCAGATCCTCGACGAAGCTCTCCTCTGCCATGTCGGCTTCGTAGCCGACGGACAGCCCTTTGTCATCCCCATGTCTTACGGACGCGACGGAGACGCGCTCTACATTCACGGATCCGTCGCCAGCCGCATGTTGCGCAATCTCGACCAAGGCGTCCCGGTCTGCATCACGGTCACGCTGGTCGATGGATTAGTGCTCGCCCGCTCCGTCTTCAATCACTCGATGAACTACCGCTCGGTGGTAATTCTGGGCACGGCAACGCTGGTCGACGATCCGGCAGAAAAACTCGCGGCCCTGCGCGTGTTGAGCGAGCACATCCTCCCCAATCGCTGGGACGACTCGCGCCCGCCCAACGAAAAAGAGCTGAAGGCAACGTCCGTCCTGCGCCTTCCGATCAATGAGTTTTCCGCGAAGGTCCGCGTCGGCCCGCCCGTTGACGACCTTGAGGGATTATGCGTTCCCGACTTGGGCAGGAGTGATTCCGCTGGAAATGAATTCAGGCGCGCCCATCCCCGATGACCGCTGCCAGCAAGCGCTGCCCATATACCTGAAGAACTACTCCCGCAGGAAAAAGCCGTAGCCTGGAAGTGCTCGCGTAGGGACAGCCGCCCTCGGCTGTCCAGCCGGACGAAGTCCGGCAGGCGCGGCAAGCCGCGTCTCCACGGCGTTCAAGCTCATCAAGGCAGCAGCAGCAGCTTCCCCGTCGTCTTCCGCCCTTCCAAATCGCGGTGCGCCTGCTGCGCCTGCGCCAGCGGATACACATGTTCGATCCGCAACTTGAGTTTGCCGTTGCCAATCATGCCGAAGACCGCTCCGGCACGCTGCTGCAATTCCTGCGCGGTGGCAATGTAGTTCACCAGCGAAGGCCGCGTCAGAAAGATCGATCCCTTCTGTGTAAGCACCAGCGGATCAATCGGAGCGACCGTCCCGCTTGACGCTCCAAAGAGCACCATCATGCCCCGCGGACGCAGCAGGTTCAGCCCCTTGTCGAACGTCGTCTTGCCCACCGAGTCATACACCACATCGACGCCTTTGCCGCCCATCAGCCGTTTCGTCTCCGCCTCAAAATCAGCCTGCGTATAAAGAATGACTTCGTCCGCTCCCGCCGCCCGCGCCAACTTGGCTTTTTCTTCGGTCGAAACCGTCGCAATCACCCGCGCCCCAAGGTTGTGCGCCATCTGCACCAGCAGCAACCCAACTCCGCCCGCCGCGGCATGGATCAGCGCCGTCTCGCCTTTTTTCAGCGGATAAGTGTCATGAGAAAGGTAGTGCGCCGTCAGTCCCTGCAACATGGCGGCCGCCGCGTCGCGCTCTCCCACTCCAGCCGGAACCTTCACCAGCCGGTCGGCCGGCACCGCGGCGTACTCGGCATAGCTCCCAAGCACCGAGGTGTAAGCCACTCGATCACCGACAACCACCGCGTCCTTGTGCACATCGGAGCCGACCGCCGAAACTACGCCCGCCGCTTCCTGTCCCAGCACCAGCGGCAGTGCAGCTTTGTAACGGCCTTCGCGGTTATAAACATCAATAAAATTGACCCCCGCCGCCTGAATCTTCACCACGGCTTCATTCGATTTCGGTTGCGGAACCGGCAAATCCACCAGTTCCATCACTTCCGGCCCGCCTGTTTGCTTTATCTGTATGGCTTTCATAGTTGTTTTTGATGAATCCGGAACGGCGAAAGACTCGTTCCCGGCCTTTCATTCTCCACAAGTTCTCTGCAAAAGTCCAAGCCGCTTCCTCTGGGCGCCACTGCCCGTTTGCCATCGCCCCGCAACGCCGGTAACATCTCCACCCGATGCCCAAGGTAACAGGCTTTCGATGTCTTCGGTGGAATTGACCCAACGAGTTTTGCGATAGTAACATCTCAGCAACAATAGTCGTAGGCGCTGGGTTGCGCTTGGTAGCGGTTGCGGCAAGTTTTTGAAAATATGAGATTTTCTTCTCATCCGTATCTGGCGATCATTCCGTCCGCCGCATTATCAGCGACTTTGGCGGCGACCCTCGCCTGCCAGAGCGCCCAGAAATCGTCTTCTTTCATGCCTCCCGCCGAGGCCCAGGCCCCAGCCCTGATCGCGGCCAGCAACCCGCCCGAGCCGCCCAAGCCCGCCGCCAACCCCCAATCGAAGCCGCAGGTGCCGCAGGCGCTCCAAGTCGATCCCATAGGCGACCTGATCGCCCGCGTCGAAAAAGAATACCAGTCGGGGCAGGATAACTATCGCGCCGGCCACCTCGAAGCCGCCAAACAGAATTTCGACTCCGCCTTCAACCAGCTGCTCGGCAGCGGATTCGATCTTCGCTCCACTTCCGACGACCGCCTGGAGCGCGAACTCGACCGCATCCTCGACGGCATCAACGGCCTCGAACTCGCCGCCCTGCAGCAGGGCGACGGCTTTGCCGAGCAAAAGTCGGAACCGGCGCCCATCGACGAAGCCAACGATCTCACCCCCGCCGTCGACCAAAACGTCAAAGCAAACGCCGAAGCCGAAATCAAATCCACCCATTCCGACCTGCCGCTGATGATGACCGACCAGGTCGCCGGCTACATCAATTACTTCTCCACTCGCGGACGTGGCACCGTCGAACGCGCGCTAGCCCGCTCCGGCCGCTACGAAGACATGATCCGCCGCACCCTGCGCGAGGAAGGCGTTCCCCAGGAACTGATCTATCTTGCCCAGGCTGAGTCCGGATTCCATCCGCTGGCCGTTTCCCGCGCCGGCGCTCGCGGCATGTGGCAGTTCATGGGCAGCCGCGCCAAAGGCTACGGACTCGAGCGCAGCTGGTGGGTCGATGACCGGCAGGACCCGGAAAAGGCCACCCGCGCCGCCGCTCACCACCTGAAAGATCTCTACAACGAATTCGGAGACTGGTACCTGGCCATGGCCGCCTACAACTCCGGCCCCGGCACCGTCCAGAACGCGGTCAAGCGCACCGGTTACGCCGATTTCTGGGAACTCTACCGCCGCAACGTCCTGCCCAAGGAAACCCGCAACTACGTCCCCATCATCGTAGCCGTAACCATCATGGCCAAGAATCCCGCGCAATACGGACTCGATTCGGTGGTGAAGGAGAAGCCGGTTCCCTACGACACCGTCAAGATCGACTATCCCATCGATCTCCGCCTGGCCGCCGAGTGCGTGGATGCCTCCGCCACCGACTTGCTGGACTTGAACCCCAGCCTGCTCCGGATGACGACGCCAAAGGATCAGGAATTCGACCTCCACTTGCCTGCCGGAACTGCCCCCAGATTTCAAACTGCGGTCGCCTCGATTCCCGCCGACAAGCGCGTCTGGTGGCGTTATCACAAGGTGCAAGCCGGAGAAACGCTGACCGCCATCGCCCGCACCTATCACACCATGCCCAACGCCATCGCCGAAGCGAACGACCTGAATGGGGGTCCGAATTATGAAGCGCTGGCGCCGGAAACTCGTCTCATCATTCCGATCGCCGCGGGCAAGCAAACCGACACCAGCACCTACGCCCACGCCATCACGCGCTACAAAGTGCGCAAAGGCGATACGGTCGAGTCAGTAGCCGAGAACTTCGGTGTCTCCGCCAGGATGGTTCGCAGCTGGAACCACCTGAAAGGCAGCAGCCTAGCCGGAAGAAAGATCCTGTATCTCCACCTTCCCGTAACTCGAACCGCGGGCGAAACCAAGGTAGCCACCAGGCGTTCCACCGGATCCCACCACCACGCCGCAACCCAAACCGCCAGCGCAGCCACCCATCCGGCGCATCCCGCGGTAAAGCATCACAAAGTCAAGCGCGGCGAAACCCTCTCTTCCATCGCCACCTCGTACAACACCACCGTCACCGCCCTGAAGCACGACAACCGCAATATCGCAGCCCTGCGCCCCGGCATGATCCTGATCGTCCGCGACTCCCACTAGAAGCCCTCGAACGCGTCTCCGCCCGATCTCCGCTCCGCACCCACCAAGTTCCGCACCCCAATCCCAGACCCCATAACGAAAGTAATGCGCCAGATTGCAGCTTTCGCGCGGAATGGCCGATTGCTACTGTGAGGAAGAATGCCATGAGTTGCAGTCGTGTGGGCGGGCCGTCAAGCAAGCGCGAGCGCGAACCATGAGATCAACCGGCGAAAATCCCGGCGAAAATCAAAGCAGTGTCCGGTCTGTCTCAGAGCGGCTGCAAGCGGCCACGGATGAGCTGCAAGCCTTGGAGCAACTGGTCCTCTCCGGCGATTCTTCTCCCCGTGTCCTGAGCGAATTCCGCAGTGCGGTCGACAGTATCCGCCAAACCGCATGGGCCGTCCAGCAATGGACTGAGCTGCAACAGCAACATCGCGACCCCTACACCCTGCTGGATATATTGTCGGAGGAGCGGGTTCGTCGCGCCACTCAGATCGCGAAGGACTTGACCATCGACCTGGAGTCGCTGGAATTGGGCTTTGCCACCAAGGGACTGGCGAACCTCTTTCGCGCCATCGAAGGTCTACACGAGCGCCTGATGCCCCTATTCAAGAAAAATTCCGCCTAGCATCGGGCCGGGAGTCAGTTCCTCCCCAGCCCTAGGCATGGATCTTCTTCAATAGCCAAGCCATGTTCTGTCCCAGGACTTTCATGGTCTGAATGCCCTCTGCGTCTTTCTCCACGTCGCCGAGCTCATGGCCGATGCCGATATTCCAATAAGACGAGCCCGGCACGATCATTTCGCTGATCAGAAAGAAATGATTCAGGGCGTCGAAAGCATGCATGGCGCCCGCCCGGCGCACCGCCACCACGCCGGCGCCGACCTTATGCCGAAACATGCCGCCGTTCGCTTTGGACACCAGACAGGCCCGGTCCATCAACGCCTTGATCTCCGAGGAGACATCGGCGACATAAGTCGGCGAGCCCAGCAGTATCCCGTCCGCCGCGTCCATCTTCTCGATACACACGTTCCCCATGTCGTTTTCCTGCGAGCAGCGGCGATTCTTCTTCGTCGAACACTTGCGGCAGGCGAGGCAGCCGTGGATTTCGGCGCCGCTGAGTTCCACCAGTTCGGTTTCGATGCCTTCTTTTTCAAGTTCGCGCAGGGTATAGCCAAGTAGAATTGCCGTATTCCCGCCTTTGCGGGCGCTACCGTTAATCGCGACGACCTTCATGTCAGCTCCGTTTCCAAAGATGGAATGAATGACGTCCCTATTCTCTCGCAGAAGAGCCCCGGCGCTACGTCTTTTATGCCGGATGCCCCAAGTCTAGCGGTTTTCGAGAGCCCGCCCTGAGCGCCAGCCGAAGTGTGAGATTCCGCGACCATAGCAAGCGCTCACCTCGAACTTTCGTTATAAAAAAGTTTGTCATCCTGAGAGCGTGTGACTTTTTGTGCCCCAGGTTCGCGCCCGTTTTTTGGGCGCTAACCTGGGCGGCGGTGGTAGCCGTCGCCAAGCGAAGCCATTGGCATCCTGAGCAAAGCGAAGGACCTGCTTTCGCCAGCGCCTCCCGCAACCCACCCAGCACCAGAGCAGCTCTCGATTTGCGGCATAGGGAAAGCAGTAAAGGGAAGGCACGGCTTCACAGGCTGCGGAAAAAGTCCGGTTTCGTATCGCGGAAAAAGTTCGGTTTCGTATCAGGGTATCGCTTTAGCGATACCGGAAGTCCTCCAAAATCAGACGCCCCTTTAGGGGCCGGGCAGCGGGAATTTACTTTTTCCGCAGCCTCTTCAGCCGTGCCGCCAAGAGCCGCAATGGCTTCAGGCTTCAGCCGCTGAGGGTGCGCACTCTACACCATCACGAGAACCGCTCTAAAGTGGCCTATGTATCTTTAGTCGAGAGTGGGACGAAACACCCTTCGTATTCGAGAACACAAACCGACCGAGTTCACGAAGCAGTGACTGCCTGCCAACGGGCGAGGCAGCATTAAAGTTGTCCATGCATTCGGGAAAGCGTTTGATCGCCGATCCGGTTCGCCATAGAATCTGAACTAAACCATGACGTTCGCCAAGAAGTTTCTTGAATGAGCTCAAACGGAAGAAGGCCGATAGGTGTCGATCTGTTTGCCGGAGCCGGCGGGATGAGCCTCGGCTTCGAGCAGGCCGGATTCGACGTGGCCGCTGCCGTGGAATACGACCCCATCCATTGTGCGACCCACGAATTTAACTTCCCCGGCTGTGCCGCTATCTGTAGAAGCGTCGCCGACATAGATGGCAAGTACATACGCGCCCATTCCCGTATCGCCGATCGTGCCGTAGACGTTGTATTCGGCGGAGCGCCCTGTCAGGGCTTCAGCATGATAGGCAAACGGGCTTTCGACGACCCGCGAAATTCCCTCGTGTACCACTTCGTCCGTCTCGTGGTCGAATTGAAAGCGTCGTATTTCGTTTTCGAAAACGTGCGCGGATTGACCGTCGGCGCTCACAAGAAATTCCTCGAAGAGATCATCGAGGAATTTGGGAAGAGCGGCTACCGCGTGCTGGAAGACTACCAAGTGCTGAACTCCGCTCACCATGGCGTCCCTCAGAACAGGCAGCGTCTCTTTCTCATGGGAGCGCGCAAGGGGTTTCCGTTGCCTCAATATCCCGAAGCTACCCACGTAGCGCCCAAGCGAGAAAACGGCGGTGCCGGCAGTCTGTTTCTTCAATCCACGCCGACCGTGTGGGAAGCGTTGCGAGACCTTCCCGAGGCGGACGATTACGAAGAGTTGCTGCATCGGGATTGGGTCAAGGCGAAGTTCAAGAGGTCCACTAACTACAGCGCTCCCTTGCGCGGGGATGCGAACGATCCCGAAGACTACTCCGAACCTCGCGAGTTTGAGGAGAGCCTCCTTACCTCCAGTCTGCGCACGGTTCATACTGATCTGTCGAAAAGGCGCTTTCTCGCAACCAGGCCCGGCGACACCGAACCCGTTAGTCGGTTTCATAAACTCGATCCGAAGGGTATCTGCAATACGATTCGCGCCGGGACCGCCAGCGATCACGGCGCATTTACTTCGCCCAGGCCCATACACCCTTATTCCGGGCGATGCATAACGGTGCGCGAGGCGGCGCGCCTCCATTCCTATCCCGACTGGTTCCGATTTCACGTGACGAAATGGCACGGTTTCCGGCAAATCGGCAATTCCGTGCCCCCGTTGCTCGCAAGAGCGGTCGCCTCGAAGGTCTGCGCAGCGTTCTCCACTCCCAAGAAGTCGGAACGTCCCATCACTCTGGGTAACGAACGCTTGCTGTCGCTTGATATGTCCGCCGCCGCCCGGCACTTTGGCGTGCCGTCCGACGTTGTCCCGAAGCGCATCCGAACTGAACAGGGGAGCGAAGCGAATGGCTGAAAAGAATTCCACTGAAAGCTCAAAGAAGCCGAATCGCTACTCTGCGATTATCGGGACCATCTTCAAGAACCATTACAAGCCCGGCAAGACGCAATTCGAATTTTCCCGCGACGAACTCGTTGAGATCGCGAGTTCGCTCGGCATCGATCTGCCTAAGAACTTGGGCGACACCGTCTACTCTTTTCGCTTCAGAACGGCCTTACCGCCCGAGATCCTTTCCACGGCTCCAAAGGGTATGGAGTGGGTCATCGAACTGGCAGGTCACGCCCTGTATCGTTTCAGACTGGCGAAGCTTGCGAATATTGTCCCGAATCCGAACATGATCGCAATCAAGATTCCCGACGCAACGCCCGAGATCGTCTCGACATACGCCTTGAGCGACGAACAGGCATTGCTTGCCAAAGTGCGCTACAACCGCCTGATCGATACCTTTCTGGGGCTGACAACGTATTCCCTCCAAAACCATCTCAGAACGACGGTGAAGGCAATGGGCGACTCCCAGATCGAGATCGATGAAATCTACGTCGGCGTGAACAAATACGGAGAGCAGTTTGCACTTCCGGTTCAAGCAAAAGGCGGAAGCGACCGCCTAAGCGTTGTTCAAACCGCGCAGGACCTCGCGTGCTGCCGCGAGAAGTTTTCCGACCTAACATGCCGCCCCATCTCCGCGCAGTTTATGTCGGGCGACGTGATCGCTATGTTCGAACTGGCGCTGGACGGCGAGGACGTGAAGCTCGTGGAGGAGAAGCACTATCGGCTCGTGCCGTCCGACCAAATCACCGCCGACGACCTCAAAGCCTACGCGAAGCGGTAGTGACGGAGGGTACGCCCTGTGGACCACGTCTCAAAAAATGTCCGGTCCAAGATCATGGCGGCGATCCACTCACGCGGCAATACCACTACCGAACTGCCGCTTGGAAGATTACTCTGGGCCGCCAACCTCAGGGGCTACCGCAAGCACTGGCCGGTCGTCGGGAAACCCGACTTCGCTTGGCCTGGACGCAGGGTGGCGGTTTTCGTGGACGGCTGCTTTTGGCACGGTTGCCGCTGCAAGTACCTACCGCGCACGAATACCAAGTTCTGGCGCAATAAGATCGAGACCAACAGGCGCAGAGACCGCCGGGTCTCCCAATCTCTCAGACGCGACGGATGGGCGGTCGTAAGGATAAAGGAATGCGCCGTCCGCAAGCCATCAACGCTGGCGCGAATACGGGACGCTCTTCTGCGTAGGTCGAACTGGGCCAGATCATAACTCTCTTGTGCAAACCCGGGGGCGACCCGCACCCTTTTTTCATCACAACCAAACTGTGAGTGCCATCACAGACATCCAGCCCGACCGGTGCAACAATATTCCCCGATTAGGGCAGTGAATAAGCGTGCCCGTCCCCAGGGACAGACAGCGAAGCTGCCCCAAACGTCGTTTCGACGCTCTTTGAAAAGCCCAAATTGGGACGATGAGCGGGCGTAAGCCCGAAAATCCGACCTAACTCATTGATTCTGGAATACTTTACCGTAAGTCCTTTAAAATCAAAGACTGAGTGGAAAATTTCCTCCTAACCCCATGATTCCAATAGGCAGGGGGGGAGGGGGGGTACCAGTAAACACGGGTTAATACCTCAAAGGTAAACATGCCCCGCTTGACTTAAGCAAGCGCGCCGAAAACTGAGAACTGAGAACTGACAACTGGCAACTGGCAGCTGGCAACTGCCTTCTCACCCCATCAGCAGGCCGCCATTCACGTTGAGCACGTGGCCTGTGATATAGGAAGCTTCCTCCGAAGCCAAAAAACACACCGCGTTCGCAATGTCTTCCGGCAAGCCCACTCGTCCGAGCGGAATCGACTTCACCGCATTCTGCTTGAATTCTTCGCTGAGCACAGCCGTCATGCTGGTCTCAATAAATCCCGGAGCGACCGCGTTGCACGTGATATTGCGCGACGCCACTTCGCGCGCCATCGCCATCGTCAGCCCGATCAGCCCCGCTTTCGAGGCCGCGTAGTTCGCCTGTCCCGCTTGCCCCATCTGCCCGAAGACGCTGGTGATGTTGATGATTCGTCCCCAGCGTTGCTTGAGCATCGAACCAATCACCTGCTGAATGCAGAGATACGCGGAAGTCAGGTTCGTCGCGAGCACCGCGTCCCAATCGGCGCGCTTCATGCGCATCACCAGTTGGTCGCGCGTAATGCCAGCGTTGTTCACCAGGATGTCGATCTTGCCGAATTGCCCAATCGCCGACTTGATGGCGGACTTCACCTGTGCTTCGTCCGAGACATCCATAACGAAAGCTGCCGACTTGCCGCCCGCCGCCGCGATCTCGGCAACCAGTTCCTCCAGCTTCTGCTGATTGCGCGCCGCCACCGCAACGCTCGCGCCCTCGCGCGCCAGCGCCAGCGCGCAGGCATGACCGATGCCCTGCGACGCTCCCGTAACCAGCGCGACTCGACCCTCGAGTTTCATGCCTGCTCCTTAGGAATGGGACCGAAATTATAAATGGATAGCGAAGTTTCGAACGGTTAAGGTTTCAGAGATTCGGAAGATTACCCTCAAACGTCGCAAACCTCGAAACTGTGAGACCTTGAAACCTTGGCACCGGTCTCTCCGGTTTCCTTTGAACGCGCGGGTCCGACCCACTACACTGGAGCGGATAAAGCCATGAGGAAGAGCCTGACATTGATGCTTCGCCACGCGATGTATAACCTGCGTGGCGGCTTCCTGATTCGCCCGCTCACCATCGCGCTGACGCTCGGTTGCGCGGGCGCATTCCTGTCGTGGCTGGAAGAGGAGTTTCCGGCCGTCAGCGCATGGGTTCCCGCTGTCTTATTCCCCTCCCACGCCGACCCGCAAGTCGCGCAGGTCATTCTGGCGGGCATCGCCGCCTCCATTATGACGGTGGTGTCGATCGTGTTCGCCATCCTGCTGATGACGCTCACCCTGGCATCGATGCAGTTCTCGCCGCGCATCATCGTCAGCTTCTCCCGGGACCGCGTGACGCAATGGACGCTCGGTATCTTCCTCGGCACTTTCTTGTACTGCATGGCGGCGCTGCCGGCGGCGCGCTCGCTGCCTCAACCCTTCGCGCCAGTCGCCACCGTCCTGGGCGCGATGGTGCTGGCGCTGATCTGCGTCGGGTTGCTGCTCTTCTTCATTCACCACATCTCGCAGGCCATCAGTGTCAATCACATCGTCGACCGGATCGCGGTAGAAACCGAAGCCATGATCGATGAGATCATGCCCTGGCCGCACCGGCTGAACCACCACCTGGATGATGCGGAACCGCTGCGACCTAACCCTAGCGAAGTGGCCGTCTTTAGCGAGGCCTCCGGGTACATCCGCCTCGTCGATACGCGGCGCCTGGTCGCCCTGGCGAAGCAATATCACGTCACGATCCGCGTTCTGCGCCGGGTGGGCCACTTCGTTCCGGAGGGAATTCCGCTGATGATGGTCTCCAAGGGGAACCGCCTGCCTCCCGAGGGAACCGCGGAGCTGCTGGCCGCATTCGACTTGGGTCCGACCCGAACCTTGCAGCAGGACGTGGAGTTTGGCGTGCTGCAGATTGTTGACGTGGCGTTGAAGGCGATCTCGCCCGCCGTCAACGACCCCACCACCGCCATCAACTGCATCGATCAGTTGAGCCGCATTCTGATCCGCTTCGCGTCGCGAGAGCCGCCGGAGGATCTGCTCTACGATCCGCCGGGCATCGTTCGCGCCAGCATTGGATCAATTCACTTCGGGCGCCTGCTGGAGGCAGCCTTGGAGCAGATCCGCATGTATTCGAAGACGGACGTGGCCGTCAGCTTGCGGGCGCTGCGAGCCCTCGGTGACATCGCCGCCTCGACGCCCGATCCGGAGTTCCGCCGGATACTCGTCGAGCAGGGAATGCGGACCGTGGCAGGCTGCGCCGAAAAGCTCGGCCAAGAGGAACTGCGAGAGTTGCGCGCTCGCCAGGCCGCGCTAGAGAGTTTCACCGCGATCGCACAGGCGTAGATGAGGAGACCAGTGGAGAGACGGGCGTCCTCGCCCGTCCGGCCGGGCGAGGACGCCCCCCGCTCCACTGTATGACTCATCGCACGCTCTAGCCCGCTTGCGACGCCGTCCGCCCCAGCGATGCCGCCCCGAGAATCTTTTCGATCTTTTCGATCAGCGTCCGCCTGGAATACGGCTTCGCCAGAAAATAGGTGCGTGATTCAGGCGCTTCCGCTTCGTACTCCGGGTTGCCGTAACCCGACGTTACCAGAATCACCACCTCGGGCGAATGCTCCCGCAGATCTTGCCCCAGTTGTTCTCCTGACCGTCCGGGAAGCACCATGTCCGTCATCACCAGATCGATCCCCCGTGGGCACTCTTCGTAAACCTTCATCGCATCTCGCGCATCCTCGGCCGGCAGAACTTCAAAGCCCGCGCTCTCTAGAATGCTGCAAGTCGCCTCCCGCACAAAAGGTTCGTCTTCAACCAGAAGAATGGTGCGCCGTCGTGGCCGATCATTTGCGAATCCGCCGTTTGCGAATGCACGGGGCTGAAGAGTCATACCATCCTCCGATTCACTTTCCCGATCACTCTTCTCCAGCAATCGCATGGCCTCGGAGCCTCCGCAAGAAGGCGCGCTCCGCACTAACTTCGCTATCTTCAGGAATATCGCCGGGAATCTACTTCAGCCTGGTAAGAATCGTCTGCTTCGGATCGAGTACAATCTTGCGCACGCCGCTGGGCGCGGGCAGCCGAAACCCAGTCTCCCGGCCATCCGCCAGCACTTCGCCGAGAAAAACCAATGCGTTACCCGCGGTTGTCGCATACACCGGAACCGCCGTCACCAGATCATCGGGTACGTCCTTTTGTACGATCACGCCCGTAACCGAGGTCACGCCAGCTTTCTCCGTGAAGCGGATTTCCCGCGCTTCCAGCTCCGGTATCGCCGTCCCTTCGATCCAACCTTCCAAAAACCATGCCAGATTGGGACGCTTCTCGTACCAAAGTGGGCGCGGCAGCTCCTTTTCGAAACCTTCGACCAGTTCCTGCGTGCTTATGCTCTTTCCCGCATACCGCTCCCTGATTTTCCGCAGTGCGCGGAAAAACGGCTCCTCGGAATTCAACAGCGGATTCGCCCGCCCTTTCTCTGCATGGGATGCAGCATCGGAATCGCGCGGCGTCGAATCGCGCAACATGGAGTCGCGCAACATGGAACGCAGCATGTGAAACAGCCACGTCCCTCTTTCGTAGCTGATCGCCTCGTATCCCTCGGGAAAATGCGACGACTCCAGCCGCTGCCCCAGCGTCACCGGTCCAGCATCGCGCAGCCGCTCTCCATCTTTGTTCTTGCTCAGAAGATCCCGCCGGTACTTTTCGAGAATCTGCCGAAATTGCGCCGGGTTCTGTTGCTCCAGCACCAGAAGCGCCGCATAGTTCGCCAGACCCTCCGCCAGCCACTGATCCCGATAACTCTTCCACAGCACCAGATCGCCCCACCACTGATGCGCCGTCTCGTGCACCAGGACCTGGCTGTCGAGTTCGCGAGCCACCGGATCAAGATGCAGATCTGCCTGCTCCTGCGAACTCAGAAACGCGAAGCTCGACAAGAAGACCAGCCCCGGCCATCCCTGGCTTAAATTCCCCGGCATCTGGGTCAGCGCCAGCGAACCATACGGATACGGCCCAAACCACTGCGAGAAACTCTCAATTGCCTTCGCCGCCCTGTCCGCTACCGCCTGTACGTCGCGTGCCGGCGACGGAGGCGGCGGAGTCACCACCATCGGCGGCCTAAATAGCGGCGCGAGAACGCTGGGAAAATCCGGCTCCTCTACCACCTCCGCCCGCGCTTTCGGGAATGATTTCTCAACGACCTTCGTGCCATACGCCTCGACCAGAATGTTGCCCGGCTTCGTCTTAGCCTCCGCCCGAACGTATTTTCCCAGGTTGAACCCCGCCACCGGAATCGGCCGCTCCGACGTCCACCGTGAAACTGTCTCCGCCCCGGCTTCCCGGTTGGTTTCCGCTTCGTCTTCGGCTTCGGTCTCGTCATTGCCCGCGCGCGAGACCTGCTTTCCTGTCGCCACCAGCGTCCAGTTCGCCGGATAGTGAAACTCCATCTCGAACTGCGCCGGACTCAGACCGAAACTCGGATACCACGTGCCGCGCGCACCCACATACAGCAATCCTTTCCCCGCCTCCGACAGAACCTCGCCCGCGTAACGGAAGCGCAATTTCAATTCCTGTCCGGGCCGAAGCGGAGCGGGAAACACGAGCGCCACCAGGTCGTTGCCTTTTCGCCCCAACTCGGTTCCTTCCAGCGCCTGGTTCTGAATTAAGTCCACCGGCCGCCCATCCGCTTCGACGGCATCAATTTTCAGATAACGCGACAACTCAAAGACCAGTGTCCTTTCTCCTCCGCTGCGAATTTGAACATTCACCTCCGTCGATGCCTGCAACCTCGTCGGAGGCTCGACCGACGCCCGAATCCGGAAGTCCGTAATCGCGGCGTCATTGGGCAGTGGAGTCGCGCCGCCAGACCTGCTGGGCGCAAACGAAGTCCAGATGTCGAAGAACTGGATGCCATCTTTCACCCGCGGCTGCCCGGCCCACAACGGCTCAGGGTTGGCGGCATCCCAGAACACTTCAAAACCACCCAATTTCCTGCCCAGTAAATGAGCGTGCAGCAACGGTGGAAACTTTCGCTCTGGCTCGCTTCCCTCCGGCGCCGGAAGAAAATGACTGAAGTCCACGAACAGGCGCAGGGCGTCAAACTCCGCCAGACTGCGGCTCGTGTCGCTCCATTGTCGTATGAAATCCGCGCCTTCGGGCGCTGGCGTTAGAAACGGCTGCAAGACCGCCGCCGTGTCGTCGTTGAAGCGCAGATATCCTGAGGTGAACTGCTCTTCGAGAATCGCCATCCCCGTGAACAGCGCCAGCGATCCGCGTTCCACCCGGTTCGGAGGCCGCAGGCGTATCTCGCCCTCACCCTCGAAAAACGCGCCTGTAATCCGCCCGCAGATGTCTTCTGTAAACGCCAGCGTGCCGTCGTCGAAATCAAGATGGAGATTCGGCCGGTCAATCGAGGCGCCGCGCACGTGGTACACGCGTTGCGGATCCAGTCCCACCGAACGAATCCGCGCGTAAAGCCCGCTCGCCGTTTGCGGACAGTGCGGGTCCGGTCCCTCGGCCTGCGCACAAGCTGCGGCCACGAGGCACCATGCCAACCCGATCATCCAGCGCGACCAACCCAGACCTGGCTTCATAAGCAGTTCCCGGTTCTCAGTTCTCAGTTCTCAGACAAACCCAAACACCATCCGATTCCCACTGAGAACTGAGAACCGGGAACTGAGAACTCTTCCCCAGTTCCAGCACCTTGGTCACCTTACCGCCCCTCAACCCCGTTGCTAGAATCAGCCAAGTGCGAACCCTGTTCCTCATTTTAGTGCTTCTGGCGGCGCTGCCCGCGGCCGCCGACGTCATTCACCTCAAGAATGGACGCACCATCTGGGCCGACCAGGTCCGCGAGAATAAGGATAAAGACCGTGTCGAGTATGACCTCGGCGAAGACACCTACGCCATCCCGAAATCATCCGTCGAGCGCATCGATGCCGGCGGCGCGGCCCCGGTTCACGCTCGGGAGCCTCTGCGGAGTGTCCCTGACATCAACCCGCCCGCGCCCTCGTTCAACCACGAAGCCGACGTCGCCGAAAAACTCATTCGCGACGGCAAGGTTGATACCGACGCTCTCGCCAGCCTCGCGCAAACCGCCAATCCCGAACTTGCCGCCACCGCCTACTTCCTCGCCGGCAAGCACGAATCCGATCACGGCAACTTTCCGCAAGCCAAGCGCTATTACGAATCCGCGCTCCGCTTCCAGCCGGATAACTCCACCTTGCTGATCTACTACGCGGCCACGCTGATGCGTACCGGCCATGCCTCCGAAGCCCTGTCCTACGCGCAACACGCCGCCAGCATCGATCCCAGCTCACCCGATGCCATTGCCATGCTGGGCTTCGTGCAATTCGCCAGCGATCATACGCCCGACGCCATTCGCTCCTGGAAGAAGTCGCTCGCCCTGCGTCCCGATCCGACCGTCAGCCAGTATCTCGCCCGCGCCGAACGCGAATCGAGCGCCGAATCCGATTTTTCGCAGCGCGAAAGCATCCACTTCAACCTGCACTTCGAAGGCAAGGACACCTCCGAGGCCTTCCGCCGCGACCTGCTCTCGACCCTCGACTCCGAGTATGACGACCTGGTGCGCGATCTCGGCTACTCGCCCCACAACAACATCGCCGTTACACTCTACACCCAGCAGGCGTTCTTCGACGTCACCCGCGCGCCCTCCTGGACCGGCGCCCTCAACGATGGCAAGCTGCGCATCCCGATCAGCGGCGTAGCCAGCGTCACACCGGAACTCGCCCGCATCCTCAAACATGAACTGACGCACTCTTTCGTTTCGCAGATGTCCAGCAACCGCTGCCCCACCTGGCTGAACGAAGGCATTGCGCAAATCGAAGAGGGCAAGTCGTCGGCTGCCTACGGACGCCAGCTCGCGCTCCTCTTCGCTGCCGGAAATGAAATTCCCTTCAATGTGCTCGAAGGCAGCTTCATGAACTTCTCCGCCCCCGAAGCCACCGCCGCCTACGCCGAATCTCTAGCCGCCGCCGAATATATTCGCGATGCCTACGGCATGAGCGAAATCACGCGCATCCTGGAACTCCTGTCGCAAGGCAGCTCCACCGAGGCCGCTTTGCGCGCCACCGTCCACTCCGACTACCGCCAGCTCCGCGACGAAATGACGCGCTCGCTAAAAGATAAATACGGCGAATAAAGTGCGGGTGCGAACGCTCCCGTCCGCAATGCGGGCCGAAATCTCTACCCCAGCAGACTTCAGCATGCCCATGGAGCGCCGGGCGTCACCGCCCGGCAGGACGGGCGAGGACGCCCGTCGCTCCACCGTCTATGATCGATCCGTGCCGCTGACTTTTATTTATTGCCGTGACGTGCTTGCCGGAATCTCGAAGTTGACGCCGCGGTCGTCGTTGGCCTTTTGGGTCGCGGGGAGATCGAGGTCGGCGAGAAGAATCTTGCGGGTGCGGCCGCCGGAGAAGTCAAAGAGCGTATCGCCAACGATGGCGTAGTTGAACACGTCGGAATGGTGGCCGTCTTTGAAAACCAGCACGGTCGGGGGCTGGGCAGCCACGGGCTCGGCTGGTTCATCGGGAGATAGGTCGGCGGAAGCGTCGGCCTTCCGGGCGGAATCACGGTACCCGGCGCGTTTGGTGGGAGGACCTGCGTACTGCGCACCGGGAGCGTGGACGTAGTCGACGACGTCGGTGGAGTCGTCGTCATTTTCCTGGGCGTCCTCCTGGACGTCGGGAACGGCGTATGGAATGTAGACCGGCTCGATGACTCCGACAAGATCGGCGTGATCCTTACCTTTATCTTTATCTTTGCGGTTGTGGTGATGGTGCCCGGAGGACAGCGTTGTATTCGTGTTCCCGGGCGAGAGGAAGTTGGCACAGCAGTTTCCAAAAATCGGCCAGTTGTTGCGGTAGCCGTTTGGCCCGAGCGACGTTACGCTGGGACTCACGCCATTAACGAACTTCCCGCCGAAACCGATTGACGTGACCGAGGGAGGGGCACCGTTGACCTGAGCCTGAGCGGGCAAACAGGCAGCCACGGAGAACGCCAGGAAGAAAGAAAGCAGGAAACAGGATCGCATACCGGCCAGCATGGAAAGCCTCCCCCCGCCTAGGGTACACCAATTTGAAGCCTAACCGATTAGAACTCGCGGCCACCGCGGAAGTTGCGTGAAAAATTCGCTTTTGGGACCTAAATCCAGGGGTTACGCCGCGGTGAGCGGCGCGCGGGCAGTCATCCGCCGCAGTTCGAGCATGCGGTGGCGGACGTAGCCGTCCTCGGTCAAATGGGCGGAAGCAGTGGCTTTACGGCTGCGGGCAACCATCTGGTCGAGCGGGCGGCGCTGGGGGAATTGCGGGTCGAGTTCCCGGCAGAATTCGCAAGGCCGGCTGGAGCGAGTATCGAAGCGATAGATGACGGCTGGATCAATGTGTTCCACGAGAGTGCGGCTCCTGGGAGGGGCGAGAACGATTCGCCCGGTTTGTGAGGCAGAGTCACAATCTTCTGCCTCGGATGATTCATCAATTGTCTGAACGACGCTTTTGTACTACAAGGGAAGAGGCCTGACAAGCCCCTTTGTGGCGCGCCCAAATTTCCTGTTTTCGGGATGGCTTAAGTTTACAGGAAGCGGGGAAATCCAGCTGTGACCTCGATCCCCGATTTCTGGCATGATAAGGCCACGTCTTTATTTGCAGATCATATTCTGGAGACCGTTTGAATTGCACTGCCGCCAACCCGGGCACCGTGTTCTTCTTCGATGTGGACAATACGCTGCTCGACAACGATCGCGTGGCGGAAGATCTGAAGCGGTACCTCACGAATAAAGTGGGCGAGGACTGCGAGCAGCGCTATTGGGAAATCTTCGAACGTTTGCGTATCGAGCTCGGGTACGCGGACTATCTGGGCGCGCTGCAGCGGTATCGCGTCGAGCGGCCGCGCGATCCGAAACTGCTGGCCGTGTCGCACTTCATGGTGAATTATCCCTTTGCCAACCGGCTGTTTCCGGAGTCGCTGGATGCGGTCGAGTATGCTCAGCGGTTGGGGCGGGCGGTGATCCTGAGCGATGGCGATGTAGTTTTCCAGCCGCTCAAAGTCGACCGCTCGGGCCTGTATGAGATCTTCGAAGGGCACGTCTTGATCTACATCCATAAGGAACAGGAACTGGACGATGTGGAGGCGAGGTATCCGGCGGCGCACTACGTGATGGTGGACGACAAGGTGCGTATCCTGGCGGCGATCAAGAAGCATTGGGGCGCGCGCGTGACCACGGTGTTTCCGCGCCAGGGACACTACGCGCACGATGCGGCGCTGGTGGCCGAGTATCCGAAGCCGGATATCACGCTGGAGCGGATTGGGGAGTTGCAGAAATATTCGCTGGAAGAAATTCTGGCAGCAGCAGGAAAGTGAACGCCTACTCTCTTCCGGCTGGTGAAAAAAGTCGAGGTGCGTATCAGGGCATCGCTTCAGCGATGCCGTAATTCATCGAAATAAGACGCCCCTTTCGGAAACCTCTGCTTAGTCGTTTCACGGAGAGCTTTGAAAGGGCATGGCTTCAGCCGTGCCGTCAGAACCCGCTAAACAAGCGGCTTTAGCCGCTGAGGTCGCACTTTTAGCGTAGCCCGTATCGCCCAGTTAGGACTTAATCAGAGTTTCTTTAGGGGCTGGACGGCCTACTCGCTTTCTTCTTCTTCCTGTGATGCGCCGGCTTGCACCAGAGCTTCCAATTCCCGGTTCAGATTGACGCGGCTGGCTTCGGGCAATTCCAGGAAGCGAAAAGGCTGGAGGCATCCTTGGGTCGCCCACATGGGAAACAACATGTGCGCGCGGCAGCGGATGCTGGTCGAGCCAAGATGAAACAGGACTGTCACCCGGATGCCTTCGTCGAGCGGGTGTTCGAGCGAGACCAGCCCGCCGTTGACGGAGAGCTGATTCATGCGGCCGCGGATCTGACGCCCGTTTTCGAGCACAACCAGGGCAAGGATGGAGCCGCCGAGTTTGACGCGCGAGCCCCGTTGTCCCTTTTGCGTGATGGCGGTGGAAGGCATTCTCGATCAATTTTGCATCAGACGGCGGCGGTAGGGCAGATTACGAAAGTCAGGCCGTCAGTTTTGGCCATGTTTCTGTAGAGACGGGGCTTGCCCCGTCTCCACAGGCGGAAGAACCTACGGCATGTCTTCTGACGAATTACTTCCGGGTTTTGATCCAGGCGTTGGCCCGATCCACTTCGTGTCGATGTTCTGATCGCGTTTCTCTGCGATTTTTTTTGGCCCGCCACCGGCTCGGACGTGCAAACTGCTGCAAAGTCCCAGTACCTTGCAAGGTAACAGGCCGATGAGATTACCAAGGTGCTTGTCCTCTCTGTCGAATCACATTAAATGCAATTTATTCATATAGTTATCGAACAGATTTCGCTAGTGGCATCTTTATACTTTGCCATTGCGCCGAACCGCGTAAATCGCCTACTATCGGACAGTTGCAGGAGACACGCCTATCGGTGTGGGGATTTGGCTAGACTCTTGCATCTAATGAACTAGGCCGATAGATAGATTAAGCGCCAGATTGGCCGAGTACAACCGGGGATGGTGAAAGTGAAGTTAAGGGCCTGGTTTCTTCGTCTCGCATTTTTCTTAGGATTGGCAGTGTTGCTGGAAGCGAGTGGCCTCGCAGCCAGCGTCAACCCGCGCGCGCTCACGGCGCATGGGAAAACTCGCGGGGTTACGGAAAATCAACATGCCAGGAAGCGCATGCGAACGCTGGCGCGGAGCCGCGTCCCGCGCTCGCCGTATGCCGCCACGCATTCTGCCGCATCACGTTCTGCCGGCGCGCGTTATTCCGCTGCCCATCGCCGCGCTCGTTATTACGAGCGTTTTCACACCAGTTCGTTCGCATCCGATATCACCGAAGGTGACGTGACCGCCGGCGAAGACCCCGTGGTTCGCCAGGCCGCGATCGATGCCCTGGGCAACATGAACGGCACGGTGGTCGCAATCGAGCCGACCAGCGGACGCGTTCTTGCCATGGTCAACCAGAAGCTGGCGCTTTCAAGCGGCGCGCAGCCTTGTTCGACCATCAAACTTTCCGTGGCTCTGGCGGCACTGAGCGAAGGCGTAATTGACAAGGAAACTGAAGTTTCGCTCGGGCGGCGCAGCCGCATGAATCTCACCGAGGCGCTGGCGCACTCGAACAACGCCTACTTCGAAGCGGTTGGGCGCAAACTCGGCTTCGAGAAGGTGCAGCACTATGCGCACCAGTTCGGACTCGGCGAACTAGCGGGCTATCACATCCCGGGCGAGCAGTTGGGCACTTATCCAGAGGAAGAAATTCCCGCCAAACTTGGCGGCGTCAGCAAGATGTGCTCGTTTGGCGAGGGCATCTCGATGACTCCGCTGCAACTGGGCGCCCTGGTGACGGCGATCTCAAACGGCGGCACGCTTTACTACCTGCAACATCCGACTGGTCCGGATGCAGTCGCCAACTTCCAGCCGCGCGTCAAGCGCCATCTCGACATCGAGCCCGTGATTCCCCAACTCGCCGACGGCATGGCCGGAGCCGTCGCATACGGTACCGCGCGCAGCTTGCGTTTGAACTTTAACGAGGAATCGATCCTGGGCAAAACGGGGACGTGTTCGCGTGCCGGCACGCGCTTCGGATGGTTCGCCTCTTATGCCAACACTGACATCGGGCGCATTGTGACGGTCGTCTTCCTGCAGGGCGGACGTTCCACCTTCGGGCCCAAGGCGGCGGAGATCGCCGGACGCATGTACCGCAATCTTTACGACCACAACTTCTTCATGGCGGGCGCGGCCGGTACAACTTCCACTCTGGATCTGGAGAAAGTCGGCACTCCGGCGCTGCCGCGGGAATAGCGCAGCTTCCAACTGCGGACTGGCCTCGATGGCTTCCTCTTGCCTGTGTTCTCTGTCCGCTTCTTCCGGTAAACCCGAAGCAACATCACTTCTTGGGATGCGAGACGCTCAGCGGGTACGAGGCGACGAAGAATTTCCCCATGTCGCTGTCGATCGGGTCGAGATCGAAAAGAGCCTGGGATTTATCGCCGAACCCCCGGGTTCGGAAGTAATAAATTCTTCCGGGCTCGGCAGTGAAGTGGGCCAGGGCGACCAGCCGGGATAGGTCGAAATGCGATTGCCAGTTGGCGCAGAGATGGCGCTCGCCCGGGTCTACCGCGAAAGAGAGATAGGAGTTGTGATGATTGGCGCCGACCCACGCGCCGTCAAGCGCGATTTTCGTGGTGATGCACCCTCCGATGCACTTTACGACGCCGATATCCTGGATCACGTAAACCAGCGCCTTACCCGCTTCGGGCTGCTCGACGGTGTGCTGGGAGTTGTCGTCCTTCACGTCGAAGTTCACGCCTTTAGGGCCACAGGCAGCTTCAGCGGCGGAGACTGCCGCGGGATCCTGGGCAAAGGCGGCCATTGTGAAAAGCAGTAAAGCGAGAGCGGTGCGCATAATTTTCCTCGGGACTGGGAGTTCCGGCCATTATGAACCGGCTTTTACGTCTTGGGTTGCTTGCGTCTTACGCGAGTGGGATCATTCGTCCTCTGAGTGGCGGGGCCTTGCCCCGCTGGACAGCCGAGAGCGGCCGTCCCTACGGGAGCCGTCTTCGCAGGAAGTCTACTTGCCCGCTAGCAACTCATCCGCCTGCCTTTGTGCCTTATCAGGATTAGCGGAAATCATTCTCGCACTTAGTTGCGCGGCGTGCGCTTCCGTCGAACGGCCAGCCTGTTCGAGCGCGTGAGCGAGCAGCAGGTATCCGACATCACTCGGCGCCACCGCCATGGCGTTTGAGAATTGCTGGATGGCCTCGGCCAAATCGCCATCGTGCTGCGCGACTAATCCTAGCCCGACGAGCGCGACTGGACGCCCGGGCGAGAGCTGCAGCGCCGATTGGTAGCACTGTTTGGCATCTGGATAGTCGTCCATCTGCCGGTACGCGGATCCAAGACTGCTGTAGGCGGTAGCCCGCAGATTTGGATTCCCATGGTGAAGCGCCACGGTTTTGTAAAGCTCGATGGCGGCCGGCAGGTTGCCACGCTGGTGTTCGTAGGCGCCGAGGCCGAGGGCGGCGGGCAGATAATCCGGTTCGATAGCGAGCGCGGCGCGGAGATGAACCGCAGCCTCCTCATCCCGCCCCTGTTGTCCAAGGTAGTCGGCTAAAGCGGTGTGCGCGACGAAGTTGTCTTGAGTAACCTTAAGCGCGCGCAACCAAACCGTGGGAGGATCGCTCCAGTAGCCGATCTGACGATGGGTGGCTACGCTCAGTACGATCAGGATCACAGTCGCGGCAACGGCTACGCCGGCCCGCTGAATCCGGCCCCGGCGTGCCCAGTCCGCCACCGTCCATACCGCGATCAGGAACAGCCCGATGAATGATATGTAGGCATAGCGGTCGGCCCTGGCCTGCTGGCCCACTTGTACGAGCCCGATCATGGGCAACATCGAGACCAGAAACCAAAGCCATCCGACGGCCAGATAGGGCCGCGCACGCCACTGCGAGACCACAATCGCGGTCGCGAAAATGAGAGCCAGCGCCGCCGCGCCAACTTGCCAGGCCGGAAATAACCTGGTGGAAGGAGGATAAAACAATGCCAGACCCGACGGCCAAATGGACATGGCCACGTAGCGCACATAAGAAATCAGGGCAGCTTCGACCCGGATGAGCAGGATGCGGTAACCGGCGAATGGCCGCAGAGCATGCGCCGCGTGCTGGGCGATCAGCGTCACGACCGCGTCCGCGACTGCAAGAAGAAGCAGCGGCACCTTTTCCAGCACGAGAAAGGCGAACGAAAACCGCGGCGCTTCCGGACGCTCTGGCGCCGCAACGGCCATCTTCTGTAGCTCCGTCTGCGGCTGTGTGGCCATGCGGCGTAGTGGCCAGTAGTCCCAGAGTAAGAGAAGAAAAGGGAAGGGAATCGCCTGTGGCTTACTCATCAGCGCCAGCAAAAACAGAAGAAAGACTACTCCGTAGCGGCGAAGTTTCGGCTGACGCGCATACCATCCGTAGGCGAGCAGGGCGAGCAGAAAGAAAAGCGTGCTGAGCACATTCTTCCGTTCCGCGGCCCAAGCGACCGATTCGACATTGACGGGATGGAGAGCAAACAGTGCAGCCACCATCAGGCTGCGGCCGGTGAATCCGGTGGCGCTCTGCAGCAGCAAGAAAAGAATCGCAACATTGATCGCGTGCAGGAATGCGTTGACGAAATGATGTTCCCCGGCATTCAAGCCGAACAACTCACAATCGAGCGCATGCGACAGCCAAGTCAGCGGATGCCAGTTTCCCGCTTCGAAGGTGGTGAACGACCATTTCACCGTAGGCCACGTCAGTCCGGCTTGGACATGAGCGTTGTCGGTGATGTAAGTCTCGTCGTCGAAATTGATAAACGCGTTGTGAGTGACCGGAATATACAACGTCAAAGTGACGGCCATCAATAGCAGACAGAGCAGAAACGCACGCTTGGAGGGAGAGCTAACAAGCCCCGGGACTTGGGCTGGAATTGCCATGGTTGGAGGCGCGTTTGATGGCAATGCTTATTTTGCCAGTAAAGGTTACCGCTTGACTTCGTCCTTGGCGACCACGCCGTCCTTGATGTAGATGATGCGGTGGGCGTATTCGGCGATGTCGTGTTCATGCGTCACCAGGACGATCGTGTTGCCTTCCGAGTGCAGGCGATCGAACAACGCCATGATCTCGTTGCCGGTTTGGGAGTCGAGGTTGCCGGTCGGTTCGTCGGCCAGGATGATGGCCGGCTTATTGACCAGAGCGCGGGCCACGGCCACGCGCTGGCGCTGTCCGCCGGAGAGTTCGTTGGGCTTGTGGTTCATGCGGTCTCCCATGCCGACCGAAGTAAGTGCGGCCTTGGCGCGCTGGGCGCGCTCTTCGGCAGGAACTCCGGCATAGATCAGCGGCAGCTCCACGTTGTGCAGTGAAGTGGCGCGGGCCAGCAGATTGAAAGTCTGGAAAACGAAACCGATTTCTTTGTTGCGGATGCGGGCCAGTTCGTCGTCGTCGAGTTCGCTGACCAGTTGTCCGTTGAGCCAGTATTGGCCCTTGGAAGGCGAGTCGAGACAGCCGATCAGGTTCATCAGCGTGGATTTGCCGGAACCCGACGGGCCCATGATGGCGACGTATTCGTTGCGCTGGATGCGCAAGGTTGATGCCGCGCAGCGCATGCACCTGTTCCGAGCCCATATCGTAGGTCTTCCACAGATCCTCGGTTGAGATCATGTAGGAATTGGGCCCCGCCCAATTCGCAGGCTTATCGATTGGCAATACCTCGGCAGTCGCCATCTTGTTCTCCTTATTCGGATCGGACTCGGGCACGCACGCTCCTATGGCCGTTCTATCTTGGACGTTCTAACCGGGCAGAGGTTAGAGGCTTTCCCGTAGAGACGCGGCTGGCCGCGTCTTTACTAACTTTCGTCTTCTTTTTTAGGAGCCGAGTTATCTATTTTGACACTCGTTCCCGGCTTCACGGTACGCAAAACCTTGTAACTGCCGGTGATTACTTCGTCACCCTCTTGCAAGCCCTTGGTCACTTCGATATCCGTGGTGCCGCTGATGCCGGTATCCACCGGAACGAACTCGGCTTTCTTGTTGCGGATCAAGAACACGCCCTGAATTTCTTCCTTCTGCTTCGATGCTTCCGCCGGAGCGCTGGCGGCGGCCTGCACGTTGTTATTGCTTTTGCCCGCATCTTTTGGCGCGAGATCTGCTGGAGTGCGGACGGTGAGCGCCTGAATCGGAATGCTGAGCACGCTGCTGCGGGTCGCGGTCGTGATCTTGGCGGTCGAAGACAGGCCTGGGCGCAGGTCCGCTGGCGGATCGGTGAGCGTCACGACAACCTTGAAGTCCTTCGCTTCTTCGCTGGTCGAAGTGGCCTGCGAGGTAGCGACGCCGGTCGAGCGCACGATGGCGTTGTCGCCAATTTCGCTGACCACGCCGTGGAAGATCTTATGGGGGATGGCGTCGATGGTCACGTCCGCCGGTTGGCCGAGATGCACGTTGACGATGTCGGTTTCGTCCACCTTGACCTCGGACGTGATCACGGACATGTCGGCAATCGTCATCAGCGTGCTGCCCGGTGAATTCTGGATTCCGATGACCACCGTCTCGCCTTCGCGCACGGGAAGATTGGTGATCACGCCGTCAAAGGGCGCTTCGTACGTGGTCTTCTGCAGCACGTCGGTAAACCGGGTCAGGTTCGCCTGATTCTGCGTGATGTGCTTGTCCGCCGAATCTTTCTGCGCCCTGGCTTGGGCCACTTTAGCTTCGGCTTGGGCCAATCCGGCGTCGGCGGACTCCCATGCCGCTTTCTTGACGTCGTAATCCTGCTTGGCGATGAGGGCAGCGTTGTACAGTCCCTGGGCGCGGTCCCAGTCGAGCTTGGCGTGAACGGCGTCGGACTTGGCGCGGTTCAAGTCCGCGAGCGAGGTGTTCAGGGCGGCATCGGCGGCGACGGCGTCGGTTTCAGCCGCCTGCACGGAAGCGCGAGTGGCATTGACGTCGGCCGAGGATTGCACGTTCTCAAGCTGCGCCAGCAACTGCCCCTTCTTCACGCGGTCGCCTTCCTTGACGTGCAGCTTGATGATCTTGCCGAAGGCGTTGGCTCCGATGTTGACGTAGGTCTTGGGCTTGATTTCACCCGACGCGCTAACCACCGAGGCCAGGTTCTGCTTTTGCACTTTCCCGGTCTGCACTGTCACCAGGTTTTTCTGGCTCTGGTAAACCGTGACGGCCGACGATGATGCCGAGCAGCAGGGTCGCGCCCACTCCGATCAATACTTTCTTCCAGGTCTTCATATCGAAGTTTCATAGCTAAGTCTTCATGACTGAGTCTTCACTACCGTCCTGTCGAACCGGCCGCCACGTCAGCAGACGGCTTTGGATTCCGGGCCTTCCTCAATGCCGGCTGATCTTCAGTTGACTCCCTGCTTAACCCCGGGCTCTGGTTATAGAACGGCAAAAACGCACAATGGTTGCGCATGAACAGTTACGTTCGAACGAGGGAGAAAGTTCCCGAGTTTCCGCGAAACCGGCCTCTCCCTATTGTCGCCCCGGTTGGCTTACGGACAGGAGACCAGCAGCGCAATTCATTATATCGTGCCGGAGTGCCACGGCAGTTGGCCTGCGAAGCGATTGTTGCCAGATCCCTGCTGGACCTCTGTCCCGACCGCAAGACGCGGATTCTTAAGGGATTTAGAAGAGGAGCTCCGCGACAGGAAATCTTTTTTTGACAGGCCACTTCTTCTTGCCTTGTTGTATCCAATGAACATAGAATTAGGCAACTGACGTTTCTCGTGAGGTAGGCCTTTCTATGTTCTCCGCAGGTTTTCGAAATCGTTGTTCGGCTGGATTGCTGGCTGGCGTGCTGGCCCTGGGTTTTGCCGCCGTTTCCCAAGCTCAGGACAAAGCCGCGAAGGACGCCGACGCGAATGGCGCCAATGACAACGGGGCTGCCAGGGAAGCCAGACAGATCCTCTCAAGCGCCCGATCCCGGAAAAACAGAGGAAGGCCAACGCCAAGGCGCTCAAGATCGAGTTGAGCAAGACCTACCGCAAGTGGCTGGACGAGGACGTGCGCTGGATCATCACCGACGAAGAGCGATCGGCCTTCATGCAGCTCTCGAACGACGAAGAGCGCGACCAGTTCATCGAGGCCTTCTGGCAGCGCCGCGATCCCACGCCGGACACCGAAGAGAACGAGTTTAAAGAAGAGCACTACCGGCGTATCGCGTATGCCAACGAGCACTTCGCGGCCGGCATCCCCGGCTGGAAGAGCGACCGCGGCCGCATGTACATCGTGTTTGGGCCGGCGGATGAGATCGAGTCCCATCCCTCCGGCGGCAGCTATGAGCGCCCCATGGAAGAAGGCGGCGGCGAGACTTCGACCTTCCCGTTTGAAACCTGGCGCTATCGCTACCTCGAGGGGATTGGGCAGGAAGTCATCATCGAGTTCGTCGATACCTGCATGTGCGGCGACTATCACATGACCATCGACCGCTCGGAAAAAGACGCCTTGAAGTACACCCCGAATGCCGGCCTGACGCTGTACGAGCAAATGGGCATGTCGAACAAGGCGGCTCGGTTCACCGGCGGCAACGGCCTCGAGCAACTGGGCGCACTCGCCGTTCAATCAGGATTTGCAGTCCAAGGAATTCGACCGCCTGGACACAGTTTGCCAAATTGCAGGCGGCGCCGGCGGTGAAGTTCAAGGATCTGGAAGAAGTGGTCAGCCACAAGATCAGCGTCAACCTGATGCCTTTCGATGTGCGCGCGGACTTCGTGAAGGTGACCAGCGACACGGTGCTGGTTCCGGTCACGATTCAGATCAAGAACCGCGACGTCACCTTCCAGAACAAGGAAGGCGTGGAGCGCGGCACGGTCAATATCTTCGGGCGCGTGACGACGCTCACGGGCAAGATCGTACAAACCTTCGAAGACACGGTGCAGGTCGATGTGCCGGTGGAACTGCTGCCCAAGACCGCCGAAAATTCTTCCGTGTACTGGAAAGCGCTGCCGCTGCGCATCAGCCAGAATCGCTACCGTCTCGACATCGTGGTTAAGGACGTGAACGGAGATCGCACCGGAAGCTGGAGCCATGCCATCGTGATCCCGGACTTCAGCGAGGACAAGTTGAGCAGCTCAACGCTCATCATCGCCGACCAGATGGAACCGGTGGCGACCAAGAACGTGGGCACGGGCAATTTCGTGATCGGGACCACCAAAGTGCGGCCGCGCGTGGCGCCTTCCGATGGCAAGCCCATCGCGTTCAAACGCAATCAGAAGCTGAATTTCTGGATGCAGGTTTACAATCTCAGCGTGGACGAAAAGACCCACAAGCCTTCGGCCACATTCGAATACAATGTGACCGACGCCAACAACAAGGCCGTCATCCATACCGTCGAGTCCACCGACACGATGGGCAATGTGGGCGACCAGGTCACGCTGCAGAAGACGCTCTCGGCGGCGAATCTGCAGCCGGGCCTGTACAAGATCGAGATCAAAGTGAACGACAACCTTTCCAAGCAGATGGTGGATCCGACGGCGACCTTCGCCGTGGAGTAAACTGCTGCCTGGTCTCCCAGAGGTGGTGGGCGAGATGTTGCGAAAGCTCGGGTTCCTCGTAGTCGTCGCCGTCATGGTCACGACCGTGGCTCTGTCCGGCATGGTGCGGGAACTGCCTCAGGCGCGATCTCGGGTGCGATCTCTGGATACGTTCGCGATGGCAGTGGCGCGCCGCAAATGGGTGCGGCGGTAGAAATACTCGGTTCGGCCGCCCAGGCGCTGAAGGTCTTCACCGACGATCGCGGCTTCTACTCCGTCGCGAGTCTGCTGCCCGGAACGTATAGCGTCAAGGTGAGCGCGCCTTCGTTCCTCCCTTCGCTGCGCGAGAAAATCGGCGTGCGCGCCGGCGCGAAGCTGATGGTGAATGTCACGCTGACCACGCTGTTCGAGGCCATCCAGTTGGTTCCGCTGCGGAATCCGGTGGACGATGACGACTGGAAGTGGACGCTGCGCTCGGTCGCCAACCGGCCCATCCTGCGCGTGCTTGAAGATGGCACCACCGTGGTCGCGCAGAGCGGAGAATCGGCCGCCGACCGCGACTTGAAAGGCACCTTGACCTTCCTGGCCGGATCACCCGGGCAGGGTTTCGGCAGTCCGTCGGATATGAATGCTGGCTTCGCCGTGGAGCGTTCGCTGTTATCGAGCGGCACCCTGCGATTCAACGGCAACTTCGGCTATGAAGCCGACGGACAGGGCATTCCAGCGGCGGTGCTCCGCACCACCTACACGAACCGTTTCAACGGTGTTTTTGAACCTTCGCTGGCGATCACGGCCCTCAGGCTGAATTCGCCCGACCTGCACACGATGCCCGGTGCCACGCTGCAAGCGCTGTCGGTGACCAGTTCCGATCGGGTCGTCCTCGGCGACAGGCTGGAGATGAAGCTCGGCAGCGAATTGCAAGCCATCCAGTTTATGGGCCGGGTAAACACCTTCAAGCCCTTCGGATCGGCCGATCTGCACATCACGCCGAACACCGTGCTGGAATATCAATACGCGAGTTCAGTCCCGAATATGGGACTGGAGGGTCGGTTGGGCAATGATCGCTCCCGGCGACGATGGCTTCGAGTCGGCATCCTCGGACCTGAGCGAAACCGCGCCGCGCATGAGCATCACCGGGTTTTCTCCGGCAGTCGAGCGAGCGCATCACCAGGAAGTGTCGATCTCCCAGCGCATCGGCAAGAACAATATGCAGGTCGCATTCTACGCCGACAGCATGGCCGATCCGGTGCTCACCGGAATTGGCGAGATGATGCCTGGCGAAATCACGACCGAATCCGGCGATGTGTTGCCGGATGTGTACTCTGGCACTTTCAGCTATCAGGGGAACGATTACGCGACGCGCGGAATGCGAGTGGTGCTGCAGCGCAAGCTGTACTCCGATCTGACCGCAACCCTCGATTATGCCTACGGAGGCGTGCTCGACCTGTCACGCCCCGACGTCCAACTCCAGGACGCGCGGCAGTGGATTCGCGCCGAGCAGCGTCAGGCTGTGGCCGCGAAGTTCAGCGGAACTTTGCCCAAGGCGAAGACGCGCTGGATCGCCTCCTATCGTTACACCGGCGGCCGCACCTTGACGCCGGTCGATTTGTTCAATACTTCAGCCGGCCAGTCCGATCCTTATTTGAACCTCTTCATCCGGCAGCCGATTCCGGCCAGCTTCCTCGCCGGACACATGGAAGTTCTCATGGACCTGCGAAATCTGCTGGCGCAGGGGTATGTGCCCGTGATGGGACGGGACGGGCACACTCTTTATCTGGTGCAATCGGCCCGCTCGGTGCGCGGCGGCGTAGCCTTCAGCTTCTAGAACCTCCCGCAACCTTCCAGAACCTGTAGATTCGCAATCTGTGATTCTGTAGACTACGCGCGAAAGACTACCTGCGAAAAGACGGCCGGTGATCGCTTCGAACCCTGGTCATGTAACTCTTCTGTTGCCTCCCGATCGCTTCCGGGCGACGCAGATTGCGAACTGATCCACTCCACCAATTCTCCCAATAAATTTCGGCACTCTCTTTCGAGCCTCGTTATATAATTCCGCGCATCTCAGGTGGAACGTCATTTGTTACTCGCGGAGCGTGGGTCTGTTCCAGTGCCCGCGATGAACTGAGACCAAGGAGCCCGGGAATGAAACTGCATTTATTGATAGTGTTCGTTCTGCTCTCAACGGCCATGCTAGTGGGCCAAACCTTTCGTGGGACAATCCTCGGCTCCGTGACCGATCCCTCCGGTGCATTCGTAGCCGGAGCGACGGTCAAGGTGCGCAACCTGGCAACGGGCATTGAGCGCACCACCGTAACCAGCGGCGACGGCAGCTACAACGTCCCAGAGTTGCCCATCGGCACCTACTCCGTCACCGTAACGCAGACAGGCTTCCAAACCGCCGTCACCAACGACGTCGAAGTGGACGTGGCCACCGAACGCCGCGTGGACGCGCAGTTGAAAACCGGCCAGGTCAACCAGATGGTCGAGGTCTCCGGCGGAGACCTTCCCCAGATCGAAACCCAGTCCAATGACCTTGGCGGCGTGATCACCGCGCAAGTTGCCGATGATATGCCCGTCAACGGCCGCGACTACACCAAGCTCATCTATCTCAATCCTGGCGTCGCCGGCTCACCCGACCAGATTTCCGATTCCCCCGGCTCCTTCGGCGAGTTCTCCATGAACGGCGCCCGCGGCCGTTCCAACAACTATCTGCTCGACGGCACCGACATGAACGACGGCTATCGCAACGACCCCGCCATCAACCAGGCGGGCGTCTTCGGCACGCCGGCAACCATTCTGCCCATCGACGCCGTCGCTGAAGTCAACGTGCTCTCCAACTTCCAGCCCGAATACGGACGCAACGCCGGCGCCGTCATCAACATCGTGACCAAGAGCGGCGCCAACAAGATCCACGGAACCGGCGGCGAATACATGCGCAATGACGCACTCGACGCGCGCAACTACTTCAATCCTTCCAGCCAGCCCAAGGCGTCCTTCCACAACAACCAGTTCGGCGCCTCCTTAGGCGGACCGATCATCAAAGACAAGACGTTCTTCTACGTCGACTACGAAGGCCAGCGGGAACCGGTGGGAGTTGTCACCCTTTCCAGCGTCCCCACCGGTACCGCCCCCGACGGATCTCTTAGCCCCAGCGATTCAACCAATCCGGTCATCCAGAACCTCTTGTCGCGCCATCCCTGGCCGGCGCCAAATCTCTTGAACCCAGGGGGGATTAGCAATGGGGGCCTCGCCTCCGTCATCTCCCCGTCTTACAACAATCTCACCAGTTTCATCGCTAAGATCGACCAGAATTTCAACGCCAACAATATACTCACCGGCCGCTATTTCTTTGGCGACAGCCTGCAATCGTTCCCCCTCGCCCTCGCCGCCGAGGGCGGCCAGTTGCCGGGTTTTAACACCATCACCCCGACCCGCGTGCAGCTCGCCTCTCTGTCCTACGTCCACACCTTTGGCGCCAACAAGGTGAATGAGTTGCGCTATGGCTGGAACCGCTTTGCCGAAGGATTTTTCCCCGCCGACCAGGCCTTCCACCCCAGTTCCATCGGGCTCTGTGCCGCAACCGCAACCACCGGTCCGAACAGCTGCGACGGAGCGCCTCCCTTCGATTCGGGCCTGCCTGTCATGCTGGTGAGTGGCGTGGCCCAACTCGGCGCCAACAGTGGCGTTCCCCGTAACCGCATCGACAGCAACGATCAGGTCATCGATAACTTTTCCTGGAAGATCAACAAGCACGACCTGAAGTTCGGCTTCGATTTCCATCGCACCACCGTGAGCCAGCCGGAATTCGACCACAATTTCCGCGGCAGGCTGGAATTCTCGAATACTTACGATAACAATGGCAATCTCATCGCAACCGGACTGCAGAATTTCCTGGCCGGCGACATAACCGGCGGTTTTCAGTACTTTGGAAACGCGGCACGCCACACGTTCGAAAACAGCTTTGGTCTCTATGCCCAGGATAGCTACCGCCTTACGCCGCACTTCACTCTGAACTACGGCCTTCGTTGGGACTACATGGGCGTTCTCGGCGAGAAGAACAACTTCCTCAGCAACATCACAAATCTCGATCTTGCGGGCGGGACCTTTACTCTCACTCAGGTTGGTCAGCCCGGCCTGAGCAGCCTCTACAATTCCGATAAAAAGGACTTCGCCCCGCGTGCCAGCATCGCTTGGGACGTCACCGGAAAAGGCAAAACGGTTGTCCGCTCCGGTTTCGGCGTATTCTTCGACGCTCCCTCCCAGGACATGATCATGGGCCATCTGCCCTATTCACCCTACTTTGATCCCGGACCCGCGTTCAACAATGCCCCAACCGTGCCGCTGGCGCAGCAGATTCTTTCCACCGGGCTTGCCGGTAGCGTGGCAACTTACGGAATCCAGAATGGAGTGCCCACCTACGCGCCGACAACCGCGTGCAATTACGAGTGCGACAGCTTCGGTTTCGACCGCAATATCAAAACGCCTTACATGGAGAATTACAACCTCAACATCCAGCAGCAGCTTACCAGCAAGACCGTGATTCAGATCGGCTACGTCGGATCGCAAGGTCATCGTCTATGGCGTTTCTTCGATCTCAGCCAGCCGAGTCAGGCTGCTATCTGGAACGCCGATTGCCTCGGTCAAACACCCATGCCGGCCAATGGCATTGGGCCGTGTCCCCAGGGGGGTGGCGCCATCCAGGACTACGGCGTTCCGCGCAATTACATCCCGAGTAATCCCTATGGTTCTGTCTACCTCCTGCAGGAAAACTCCACCGGCAAGTCTAACTACAACGCGCTACAGACCAGTTTCCGGATTAACGGTTGGCATGGCATCACCTCGGTCGTGAACTTCGTCTGGTCGCGCTCTATGGATAACTCCAGCGATGGAGAAGACTTCGAACCGAACGCAGCGCAGCCGAATGACAGCAATAACCCACAGCTTGAATATGGACCCTCCAATTTCAACATCCCTCGCCGCCTCACCTGGAACTTCTCCTACCAGCTCCCCAAGATGGGTGGCGACTGGCAGCGACTGAAGAACGGCTGGGGTATTGACAGTATCGTGAACCTGCAGGATGGCCAGCCCTTTCAACTGAACTATAACTTCGAGGATGACTATAGCGGTGGCGGCAACGGCTTTGACCGCCCCGATGTGGTCGGCCCCATCAAGTACGACGCCAAGAATCCGCTCAATTACCTCGACCTGAGTTCATTTGCCATCCCGTGCCAAATTACGGCCGCCGCCCAGGCCGCGCCCAGCGGCACCGCTGGGGACTGCGTGCCTGGCACCCGCCACTACGGTAACGAAGGCCGAGACGCTCTCCATGGCCCCACCTTTAAGGAGTGGAACTTTGCCGTTTATAAAAACACGTCGATCACGGAAAGGTTCAACATGCAGTTCCGCGTCGATTTCTTCAATATCCTCAATCACCCCAACTTCGCCAACCCATTTCTGCCTTCCTATATCGCAGACGCTGGCCTGGCGGGTTTCGCTGTCAACAGCGCCGGTCGCGAAGTCGGTGCCGGACCCTATCGCATCTCCGCCACTGGCGACGTCGGCATCGGCAATCCGTACATCGGCGGCGGAGGCCCGCGCGGCATTCAGCTCGCCGTCAAATTCACTTTCTAACCGCATGGAATTTCTACCCCGGCTCCTCCCGCAAACCTGCGGGAGGAGCGTTTTTTTTTCCAACCGTTCCAGCTCCCACGTTCCCCGCAAACTGGTCCAAACCGAAAGCACCGCAACCCCCGCGTTGGTGGAGCGACGGGCGTCCTCGCCCGTCCAGCTCTAGACCGGAATCATCGTTGCTGTGTCCTGCTCGCGTAGGGGCAGCCGCCCCCGGCTGCCCAGCCGAGCAAAGCTCGGCACTTGCCCGTAACCCGCCTTCTCTGTGCTTGACACAAGAGCTATAATAGAACTTAGGTCGCAGCCCAGCGCGGTCGCGCCGAGATTCCACTAAGTTATTTGAAATCTAGACTTTGCGCGACTTAGTAAGTCCAACTCATTGATTCTAAAGGACAAGTCCCCAAGAAGTTGCCAGTAACTCCTTTGTTATGAATACTTTGTAAGTTAACTCCTTTAGAGTCAAAGACTTGGCGGAAATTTCCCCGTAAACCTATGATTTTAATAGACAAGGGGGAGGGGGGTACCCCCACCAGTACCAACTAGTAAACATACGCAAAATTAGAGTCAAGCCACCACCGTTTCCCCCAAACTGCGGTAAACTTCCGAGGCATGACTGAGAGAACTACAACTACTGACAGGCGTTCGCGCCAGCGGATGCCAGTTCGTGTCCCGGTCAAGGTGCGTCACGAGGGCGGTGAGCACCAGGGCCTGACTCGCGATCTGAGTTCATCGGGAATCTTTCTCTATTCCGAGTCAGGGATGAAAGCGGGTTCGAAGCTGGAGTTGGTTATCATGCTGCCGCCCGGCCTGGGACTGGGGCCCGGAGGATGGACGCTCTGCGAGGCTTCGGTGGTGCGGGTGGAGAAATCGGATGGCAAGGGTATGGGCATTGCCGCTACCCTCGACCGCATCGCATTGTTGCCCGAGATCAGCTGAAAAGTCGGTTGATTCGTCACGTTGATCCTCTTAGGCTGATCCAGGCGGCGAAATAATTTGTTCTCAAAATAAAAAGATTGCTTCCCAATGCCCCGCCTCTGGTGCAATAATGCGCGTTTTGAAAGCAAAGGCGAAGTTGGGTGCCTTCTCCAGGTGGGCTGGGTCATGTGGATTGAAAAACTCACCGATGGCGTTCTTGAACTGGACACGCCGATCGGTCCTCGATATGTACAACCGAATCTCTTGCAACGCGCGTATCTGATTTGGACATTCCGGAATTTTTTCTCGCTGCCGCAGCAAGTGCTGCGCCCGTGGGAACACCGATTGATTGATCGTCTGCGGAGCGAGAACAGGTTCGTATCCTTATCCGCAGCGGGCGCGCCCGACCGGCCAGTCATCGGAAGAGTCGAGCGGCGAGCGCCGGCTCAAGCCGAGGTTGTGCCGATTCGCAAACCGGTTTCCAGTGCGAACTGCCGTAGCCGAACAAAGCCGGGAAGCCGCCTCAGCGTAATCGCAAAAGCCCGCTGCAGTCGCGGCGGGACTGCACTGCGTTCAACTCAAGTTAGTCTCGAACTCAAGCTGCGCTCAAATTCAATTGGGATGAGCCGTCTCGTTCGCAGGGGTTTCGTCCTCCTCCATCGGATGGGGATTATGCCCGGATGGCGTCTCGCCGCAGGGTCCGCCGTGCCCGCCTCCGGCATGTCCTCCGGCGTGGCCGCCGTTGCGCTGCTCCTGACAGGACCGCATAGCCTCCTGTTGTGCGGGTGTGATGATGGCATCGATCTCCTGCCGTTCCCGCTGATGAATCTGCTCGATCTGTTGCCGCTTCTGCGGTATCGAGAGCGACGAGTTAGCGCATACCGCTTCAACTTCCTGGCGCGCCTGCTGTGCAACGGCCCGACGCTGCTGCCAAGCCGATTTGGAAACACCCGCAACCTCCCAGCAAGGTTCTTGCCGCAGGCGTTTAGTTGTTCCGGGCGCGGTGGAGGGCCCAGTGCGAATGGGGACTTGGGCGCTGGCATTTCCGGCAAGCGCCGCTGAGAGAATGATCGCGGCAAGCAGCGCTGAACGCACAGTCTTGTTCCATGGCATAAAGTCTCTCCTCCGGAGAACCCAAACCCAGCGTAACCGGGAAAGTCGCACAGCGATTGTACTGCGATTGTAAAAGAAAGAGGTCAGGCTTTTGGTCCGGTGCAGGGGGCTTGGGCATAGGGAATCGGGGCCGGGATCCGTAAATGTCGGCCCATCCGGAGCGCCGCGCCCGAAATCAAGATTGCGTCGGGCCGAAGACGCCGGAAAGCAAAGCTCAGGCTCATCCCCAATACAGGACCGCGCAAAACGGATGGTATAATTAAAATTTGTCCCCACCTTGCCGTTGGCAGTGGGCGCGTAGCTCAATTGGCAGAGCAACTGACTCTTAATCAGTAGGTTGTAGGTTCGATTCCTACCGCGCTCACCACTTCAATCGCTTAGCTCGCCTGGTGCGGTCACGAGAAGAATACTGAGGAACCATCGAAATATGGTTCACTTGAATTTTTTGGTCAAGGGCGCATATTGCGTGCCCAGCCTCATGAACAGCAGTTGTTTTCGGCATAGTTGTCACTCGCGGAGTCCGAGATGAGTCTTGAATTGATTGTCCCATTTCTTCGGCCTATCGAGCCGCTCTTGCTCGACGAAACGTTGAGAGAAATCATGGGCAATCCCGACTCGACTTGGTGGTATGACCGCGAGGGAGAACTGATCCAGGACAAGAGCGTCCGCTTCGATGCGGAGCGCCTCCGCACCGGCCTTGAAGTTGTCGCCAAACAAGCTGGGCAAGAAGCTCGATGAGGACAACCCGATCCTCAACGCGCAGCTCCCGGACGGGAGCCGCCTTGCAGCGGTCATTCCGCCGGTCGTGCGCCCCGATCCAGCGGTGGTGATCCGCAAGTTCACCAGCCGCCGTTACACCGTCGAAGACCTGATCGCTCGCGGTACGCTAACGCGCCCGATTGCGGAGTTTCTTGCCGCGCAGATCGTGGACGGGAAGGCCATCCTCATCAGCGGCGGAACCGGCACCGGAAAGACCACGCTTCTCAACATTCTTGGGCAGTCGATTCCCGCGCGTTCAGCGCCGATCTGACGGGCATCTGTGTCGACGGGATACCATGCTGTCGATCGGGAGCCCGACGCGTGGAGCGAACGACGTAGTTGTTTTTGTACGATACTCATTGCTCGGGGGCATGGGGGTAGACAACCCCCAGCGGGGTGCAGGGGCTGGCCCCGCATTGGAGCGCGAAGCGCGGCTGGCTTGGGGTTGCCGTTCTTTTGCCTTTGATCCGCGCCGTTAGCCGCCCGTGTCGCGCAGATGAAATCCGACTTTCTCGTAGAACCGATACGCGGCTTCAGGCCGGGGCATATCGCTTGATCGAGATGCCCCGTGCGTGCGCTCGCGTTTTCGTCACGTCATAGGCGAGCTGCATCCGGAGAAGGTGATCCATGTCCGGGCCGAACGCCTTTTCGATGCGCAGGGCCATTTCCGGCGTCAGCGCGGCCTTGCCGTGCAGAAGATCGGAGAGCGTAGCGCGGCGCACTTTCAAAATCTCAGCCGCCTTCGACACGGTGAGGCCGAGAGCTTCGATGACTTCAGTTCTTATCAGGTCGCCCGGATGGGGCGGATTCTTCATGGGCATTTCGGCCTCCTAGTGGTAGTCGATCAGGTCAATATCGCTGGCGGTGTTTGTCTGTTCGTCGTAGTTGAAAATCAACCGCCAGTTTCCCGTGACAGTCAGGCTCCATGATCCTTTCCGGTCGCCCTTAAGAGGATGCAGTTTCCAGCCGGGAAACCGGTTGAGCTGGTCCAGCATCTCGGCGGTTTCGAGGGCGAACAGAAGCTTGCGCAGCTTGTCGGCCATCGCGGACGGCACCCCCTGGGCATTTCCTTCCTCCTGGAGCTGCCTTAGCCCTTTGTGGCGAAAGCGGACAAGTTGCATGTTATCCTTTTCACTATTCCAGTATGTACGGCTATACCGTACATGTCAAGTGGTTTATTGTGGGAGGGAAAACCCGCACAGAACCTCCGCAATTGACTATGGGTAGCGGGCCTGCAAGTACAAGGGTATAACCGCGCTAACGTGCAGAAATGCCGGGCGTGGTCGCGGCGGGTGGGTGGATTGTATGACGTAAAGGGGGTTATGTCGAAGCAAGGGGGGAAGGGAACCAAGGGCGGCAGCATGGGGGGACGGAAAAACGGTGGTGGGTCAGTTTGGAAAAGCAGAGCCGTGGTGGAAAGGGATTAATTTCTGGCCACAGCCGCAAAATGACGGACTAGCGTCCAAGGCGCAGAGGACGATGACCTACAACTGGCCTTAAACAGATTTGGCGACGGCGAGTCAACGGGTCTTGGTCGCTATCGACTTACTTGATCGTAACCAGCTTATCCACCAACCCCGAGTAGTCCTTCTTCTCCAACCCATGGACCTGCTTGTTATATTCGTCCACTTTGCTGGAGTAATTCATGGAGCAGAACTTGGGGCCGCACATCGAGCAGAAGGCGGCTGACTTATATTGCTCCTGCGGCAGAGTTTCATCGTGCATGGAGCGCGCCGTCTCGGGATCCAGCGACAGTTCAAACTGCTTTTCCCAATCGAACTTGTAGCGGGCATAACTCAGGGCGTCGTCGCGGTCGCGGGCTCCGGGACGCTCGCGGGCTATGTCGGCGGCGTGAGCGGCGATCTTGTAGGCGATGATTCCGTCTTTCACATCTTTTTCATTGGGCAGGCCGAGATGTTCTTTCGGCGTTACGTAACAGAGCATCGACGCGCCGTACCATCCAATCATTGCCGCTCCAATGGCGGAGGTGATGTGGTCGTAGCCGGGAGCGATGTCGGTGACCAGCGGGCCGAGCGTGTAGAAGGGCGCCTCGTCGCACCACTCGTTTTCGAGATCGACCTGCTCCTTGATCTTGTGAATCGGAATATGGCCGGGGCCTTCGATCATGACTTGCACATCGTGCTTCCAGGCGATACGAGTCAGTTCGCCCAGGGTTTTCAGTTCGGCGAATTGCGCTTCATCGCTTGCGTCGGCGAGGCAGCCGGGACGCAGGCCGTCGCCTAGCGAAAAACACACATCGTACTTCGCGAAAATCTTACACATGTCTTCGAAGCAATCGTAAAGAAAATTCTGCTTGTGGTGGTGAGTCATCCATTGGGCAAGGATCGCGCCGCCGCGGCTCACGATACCCGTGATGCGTTTCGAAACCATGGGCACATATTGAATGAGCACGCCGGCGTGAATCGTCATGTAATCCACGCCCTGCTGCGCCTGCTCTTCGATCACTTCGAGCATTACGCTGGCGGTGAGATCTTCGACGCGCTTGACGCGCGAGATCGCTTCATAAATCGGAACCGTGCCGATGGGAACGGGTGAATGCCGGATGATGGCTTCGCGAATGGTGTGAATGTCGCCGCCGGTCGAGAGGTCCATCACCGTGTCGGCGCCGTAATGAACGGAGGTGTGCAGCTTCTTGAGCTCTTCTTCAACGTTCGAAGTGACGGCCGAGTTGCCGATGTTGGCGTTGATCTTGCAGAGCGACGCCACGCCGATCGCCATCGGCTCCAGTTCAGGATGGTTGATGTTCGCCGGAATGATCATGCGGCCGCGAGCGACTTCATCGCGCACCAATTCGGGCGTGATCTTCTCCCGGTAAGCGATGTATTGCATCTCGTCGGTGATCACGCCGCGGCGCGCGTAGTGCATTTGCGAGAAGTTGCCGTCGGTGTTTTCGGCCTTCCGCTTTGCCAGCCACTCTGCCCGCGGTTTGAGAACCGCATCCAAACCATTGCCGTCAGCGCCGTTTGTACCATTGTCTGCGGACATTTTCGTCTGTACCATCCTTCACGGAATCTGGCAGCCTGGGGTGAGAGTCGATCTTCGATGCGAAGCCCTACAGGGGCGTCTGGCATCGAAGACGCTACGGCATTGCTAAAGTGACGCTCTGATACGAACCCCACTTCCACCACGGCCGCCTAACCTTGAAATTATACCCTGCTTGCAGGACGGGGCTGGTTTTCCCGGGGAAGTGCGGTGGGAAGTGCGGGCGGAGGCCAGGCTGGTGGACTGCGCCGCCGCCGGGAAAATGAATCCTTGTGCCAGGGCCGGGAGTCGAAGTAGAATGTCGTTATAACGACAATCGTGCGGGCAGTCTTCGTGAAGACAGATCCCGCGGGAGGAAGCAATGCTGAAACGGCTGATGGGTACGAGCAACGACGTGAGCTTTACGATGTTGCGAGTGGTTCTGGGAGTGGTGTTCTTCGCGCATGGGGCGCAAAAAATGCTGGGCTGGTTTGGCGGCTTTGGTTTTCACGGCACCATGGGATCGTTTACTCACATGGGAATGCCGGCTCCCGTCGCATTTCTGATCATCTGCACGGAATTCTTTGGCGGACTGGGGCTGATTGTCGGATTGCTGACTCGCATCGCCGCTCTGGGAATTGCCGGCCTGATGATTGGAGCGATCTTCATGGTTCACCTGGCGAACGGCTTCTTCATGAACTGGATGGGCACGCAGAAGGGCGAGGGGATTGAATATCATCTGCTGGTGCTGGCTATGGCCGCAGCGCTGTTGTTGCGCGGGGCCGGCGCGTTCTCGCTGGACCGGGCGCTTTCGAAGTGAAGCGCGCGTCTACTCGCTGGGCGCTGGCGAAGTGGGACCCGGGGCGACGGCGAATGAATCGCCGATCAGCCCTTCTGCCCACTCCTCCGCCTCGCGCTCGCGAGCCGCATCCCTGGCCATCGCCAAATACCCTTCGATCAATTCGCCAGTGTTATTCATCGCGAAATGGTCAATCGTGTTCAAGATCTCGCCTCTCCCAACTCATCGTCAATTTCTCAGCGTCTTACCAGTTTTCAGGGTGAACTGAATTCTTTCCTGCGTTTTCTTTTCGCCGCACAGGGATTTGAAGGCCTCGCGCTCCAGGTCGAGCAGGTACTGTTCGGTGATCGGCGTGCCGGGCGTGACATTTCCGCCGCAGATTACTTCGGCGATTTTCGTGGCTAACTTCTGCTCGTGATCGCTGATGAACTCGCCCTGCCGCATCATGTAGGCGCCCATTTTTAGAGCGGCGAGGATGTTCTCGCCGGGTGCGGGGATGGCCGTCCGCATCACCGGAGGCTCATAGCCCGCGTGCACGAGCTCCAGCGCTCGCGCCTTGGCGTCGGAGAGAACGCGCTCGCGGTTCATGGTGATGCGATCGGAACTCGACAGGAACCCCAGTCCGCGGGCTTCATCCGCCGAGGTGGCGACTTTTGCGGTGGCGATGGTTTCGAAGATTTTCTTCATCGCCTCCATTAGTTCGACCGATTCGCCTCGGCCTTCGGGGCGAATGGACGCGGCGCTGTCCACCGCGCGCAGCAGCATTTCTTTACAGCCACCGCCGCCGGGAAGCAGACCGACCCCGACCTCGACCAGCCCCATGTAGAGTTCGGCGTGGGGTTGGCGAGCGGCTGCGTGCAGCGACATTTCGCAACCGCCGCCGAGCGTGAGTCCGAAAGGCGCGATCACCACCGGCTTGGGTGAAAACTTGATGGCCTGCGTCATGCCCTGGAACTGGCGGATGGCGAGGTCAACGTCGTCCCATTCTTCCTCCTGGACCGACATAAGCAGCAGCATCAGGTTGGCGCCGACGGAAAAATTCTGCGCGTCGTTGGTGATGACGAAGGCGTCGAAAGCATCGCCCGGGCCGCCCGGCTTCAGCGTCTGGAGGATCAGCGAAATAATGTCGGCGCCGAGGGCGTTCATTTTGGAGTGGAACTCGATGCAGCCGACACCATCGCCGAGGTCAACCAGTGAGGCGCCGGGATTTTTCTTGACCACGCCGTTGGACTTCGTTTTTATTGCGACTTCGACCGACCAGACTCCTTCAGGAACATCTACCGGTTGCCAGTTGCCAGTTGCCAGATCCCAATACTTGCGGCCCGATGGCGTCTTTGGATCATCCTCATACCAGGACTTTTTGCCGGAGCCTAGCAACTTCTCCACATTGGCCGCGACGGGGCGGCCCTCTTTTTTCATGCGAGCGACGGTCGGCCCCACGCCCGCCGCGTCCCAGAGTTCGAAGGGGCCGAGTTCCCAGTTGAAGCCGAGGCGCATGGCGCGATCGATCTCCACGATAGAGTCGGAAATCTCGGGGACGCGATTGGCGGAATAGGTCCACAAGTCGGACAACGCCGCCCAGAGGAAAGCGCCTGCCTTGTCGGGTTTCGGTGCTGCGCTGCCGCCCTCGTGGTTCACGCCCAGCAACATTCGGACGCGCGCTCCGGTTTCCTCGACGTTTTTCGCCATCTCGAGGGCCGCGAATCTTGGTTTCTGCCGCGGATCATATTCCAGCGTCTTCCAGTTGATGGCAAGGCGGTCGTCGTCTTTGCCGGGATCGGCGGGCGAGGGCGCCCGCCCAACATTCTTCTTGTAGAAGCCGCCCTTGGTCTTGTCGCCCAGCCACTTGCGTTCGAGCATCTGGCGAAAGAAAGCGGGAATCTGCAATTCGCTGCGCTCGTCGTGCACATTCTCGGTCATGTTCGAAACCACGTGCCCGAGGATGTCGAGGCCCACCAGATCGATCGTGCGGAAAGTGGCGGAGCGCGGCCAGCCCACGGCTTGGCCGGTGAGCGCGTCGATCTCTTCGATGGTCAGGTCCATTTCCTGCATGAGTCGCATCACGTTGAGCACGGAAAATGTGCCGATGCGATTGGCGATGAAGTTGGGCGTATCTTTCGCCAGCACGACGCCCTTACCCAGTTGCGCGTCGCAGAAGTGCGTGACGGCCGCGATCAGCGCGGGGTCCGCTTCCGGGGTGGGGATCAGTTCCAGCAGCCGCATATAGCGCGGCGGATTGAAAAAGTGGGTGCCGAACCAGGAGCGCCGGAAGTCAGCGGAAAATCCCTCGGCGATCTTTGCCACCGGAAGCCCGCTGGTGTTGGTGGTGACGATCGTGCCGGGCTTGCGGATCGCTTCCACCTTCTTGAGCAGCGAGCGCTTGATTTCGAGGTTCTCGACGATGGCCTCGATAATCCAGTCCACGCCGGCGAGACGTTTCAGATCGTCGTCGAAATTCCCCACGGTGACCAGCCGCGAAAGCGACGGTTCGAAAAACGCCGCGGGCCTCGACTTCTTGGCCCCGTCGAGCCCGGCAGCCGCGATTTTGCTACGCGCGGGACCGTCAGCGTCCGGCGGCGCGTCTGACGGCAGTATGTCCAGCAGCAACGAAGGCACTCCCGCGTTGGCGAAATGTGCCGCGATACGGGCGCCCATCGTGCCGGCGCCGAGGATGGCAACCTTGTGGATACGTTTCATGAATGCGAACTCCTGCAATAAAGAATGTTTTCTTCAATCCATAGGCCGCCGGTAAACAACGGTTCCTCATTCTTTGCCGGTGACGATTTTGTAACTACTTACTCTACTGGAAATGTGAAAGGGCCGGCATGGAGTTTTTTGCAATGGATTTACATTTTCATGACAACTGGCTGAGTCTTCTTGCGGTAGAGTCCTCTGGTACCACCGGCTTACAATTTTTGATTGGGAGGCAGGAACAATGACCATGAACATTCGTAGATTCATGACAACGGTGTTGCCAATTGTGGCCTTTGCACTGACGTGCAGCGCCGCCATGGCGCAGAGCTACAGCGGCAACTGGCCGCTGACCGTGAGCCAGTCGCAGCACAGCAATGGCAACTACTGCCTGGCGCTAACCGACAATGGCAGCTTCGGCTGGCCGCACAGCGGCGAGGCCTCAGTGGTCATCGGCGACACCACGTATTACGGCACATTCCAGCTCATCGACGGGCTCCTCATGGCGACGATCGAAGAACCGAGCGACTCGGGTCAGAATGCCGGCGCGGTGTTCATCGCTCACGCCAGCGGCGGCCATATCGGCAAGGGCGTCTACGATCAGGTCTACGGAGGGGAAGAGTTCGACTCCGGTGTCCTGATGTTCGGCGTGAAAAACCGCTGCTCAGATGGCCAATAAGAAAGGGCAACCTCGGCTCGCGGGGGGTGTGGAGGGCAAGCGAAGGCGGCATATCAGGATTTCCTCACCCTCTGGAAAGACGCCGATTCATTCCTGTCTTGAAGCAGACCAAGGCAGAGTACGTGAAGTTGCAATAGCGCCTACCAGGAAACAATCCTTCCACGTCGGCGCCTTGGCCGTGACGATTAGCGCAAGTGGCAGTTTAATAAACCAGCCAGCTATGGACAGTCCGCCCTAAGAACTGCAATTCGTGTAAGATCCTTTAGGCGAGTACAGTGCACCGCTTCTGCGGGTGTTGATCCAGTCGGGCTGATTCGAGCTAGCTGGCGTTCGTCGATACTGCGCTTCTGGATACTCCCCAATTACCAGGTAGAACCGCGGCTTTTGGGCTGGCGGCACATTCCTGTCAGGAGAGACTGAATGGCGAAAATTGCAAAGACAGCGGACCGGAAAAAGGTCATGGATACCACGAAATCGACCGCATGTCCCAAGTGCGGCAAGGACACTCGCATCGTCAAGCGCATGAAAGATCGCGAGCGCGGCGTGCCCGGCGGAATCTATATTTCGTGCTCGGCGTGCGAGTTTTTTGAAAAACTGTAAAAGCAGTACCCAGTTGCCAGTACCCAGTACCCAGTAAGAACCAAAGCACGCAACAGCGGAAGAGGCGCGGCTATCGCGGTTTTCGCGATGGTGTGTGGTGCGTGCCCTACCCGTTCTCGGCTCCCTCTACAACAACTGGAGAACTGCCCTAGTCGTCGCGCCTTTTGCTTGTTTCTGGGTACTGGCTACTGAGTACTGGGTACTGCCCTACCCAATCTGTCCCAGAATCGCCCGCGCTTCGGCCGCCGGGTCTTCGGCTTCTGTGATCGGGCGCCCTACTACGATGTACGAGGCTCCGGCGGCAATCGCTTCGGCTGGAGTGACGACGCGCGCCTGGTCGTTCGGTCCGCTGCCCGCAAGGCGCACTCCGGGCGTCACAATGGCGAAGTCGCGGCCAAACTCCTGGCGCAGAGCGGCGGCTTCGAGCGCCGAAGCGACCACGCCCTTGCATCCATTCGAAAGCGCCAGGGCGGCCAGCCTCAGGACTTGATCGAGCACTCCTCCGCGCAGGCCAATCTTGCCCAGTTCGACGTCATCCAGGCTGGTGAGCACGGTGACCGCGAGGACGAGCAGGTCAGGCTTGGCAGCTTGCGCGGCTTCGACGGCGGCACGCAACATCTTGCCGCCTCCGGAGGCGTGCACGGTCAGCATGCTCACGCCCAGCTGAGCGGCCTCGCGGACAGCCGCTCCTACCGTGTTTGGGATGTCGTGATACTTGAGGTCGAGAAAGACGCGGCGGCCCGAACCCACCAGCTCGCGGACTATGGAAGGACCTTCGGCAGTGTAGAGCTGCATGCCGACCTTATAGGCGAGGGCAGAGTCGCCGACGGCCGCCACGATCTTCCGGGCGGCCGCGGCCGTCGATACATCCAAGGCAACGATGAGACGCTGTCGCGGGTCCATTTTTTCGAACCCCATTTTTTCGAACCTTCGTTTTCGACTCTCGTTGCCGAGTGTATCGGGTTTAGTTGAGGTTGGCTACGGGGTGCAGCAGCGCCACGTCCATGGGCTGGTAGAGGTCCAGGCGGACCGTCTGCACACCGCGATCTTTGAAGCCCAGCGCGCGCGCGGCGCTGTAGGAAACGTCGATGATCCGGCCGTCCACAACGGGACCCCGGTCATTGATACGAACCACCACGGCCTTGCCGTTCCTCAGGTTGGTGACCTTGACGAACGTGCCCAGCGGAAGGCTGGGGTGAGCGGCCGTGAAATCTCGCATGTCGAAGGGTTCTCCGCTGGCTGTCTGTTTGCCCTGGAACTGCTCTCCATACCAGGACGCGGTCCCTACTTGATAGGCCTTGGACTTCGAGCTGTTGGATTTTCGAGTTTTGTGCCTGCCGGTCTCAATGACCGGCGGCTGTGTGACCTTGGCGGCTTCCAGGCTGCTTGGCCCGGATGCGGCTCCGGCCCCCAGACTGGCGACGGATAAAAGCACCGCCAGGCCTTCGGCTAAACGTCGTCGCATTCAGTTACCTCTCATCGTGAAAGTCGATTCTTTGGTCGTATGCTCCTTTGGTCAGACGATCTTAAGATGCTACCGGGGGCGGGGGGGCGTGTCAATAGGGCAACGGCGCGTAGTCGGACACCCTGGGATTGCCTATGTATTTCTTACTTATTTACTCTTGAGTACCCCTACCCCCCTCCCCCCCTGTCTTGTAGAATCATGGGGTTAGGAGGACATTTCAGCTTCGGTCTTTGATTCTAAAGGACTTACATATAGAGTCTTTGAAAACAAATGACTTAGGGTTTCAAAGAACGCTGAAATCGGCTGGGGCGGTCTCGAGCCGTTTTGGGAGGCGAACCCAGCTCCGCGGTTTTCCAGTTCAGGGGATATTGTTTCACCGGTCGTGCTGGATGTCTATGATGGCGATCACAGGTTGGGTGTGATGAAAAATCGGTTGCCAGTGCCCAGTACCCAGGGGCTGGGTACCGAGCGGGTTTCTGCTTCCAGGGAGATCCTGAGATTTATGCGGCGGTGGAAGCCCACCCTAACGTCGCCAAAGACGCGACGTTAGGATGGGGCACCCGGCCAGAAGGACTGTTCCCCTGGTTGAACTTTGGGTTTAAAGTGACGACATGGATGCGAACCCACCTGTGGTGCTGACGATTGCCGGATTCGATCCCTCCTCGGGCGCTGGAATTACCGCCGATATCAAGACCATCGCGGCCCATGGGTGCTACGGGGTTTCCTGCATCACCGCCTTAACGGTGCAGTCGACGCGGGGAGTGCGGCGGGTCGAGGGCGTCGATGCGAAGATCGTTGCCGAGACTTTGCAGGAGTTGGTTTCGGACATCGCGGTCGAGGCCGTCCACATCGGTATGCTGGGCAATGAGCGGGTGGTTGCGGCGGTCGCGGATTTTCTGGACCAGACAGGGTTGCCGCACGTGGTGCTGGATCCAATTCTGAAGTCGAGTTCCGGAGCGGATTTATTGGATGCGGCGGGGACGAAGTTGTTGATCGAGAGGCTGGTTCCGCTGGCGGAGGTAATCACGCCGAACCTTGAGGAGGCCAGCGTCTTGACGGGGATGGCGGTGACGAATCTCGACCAGATGCGGGAGGCGGCCGCTCGCCTGCACGCTCTGGGAGCGGCGAATGTGGTAGTCACCGGAGGCCACCTCAGTAAGGGCGAGAAGGCGATCGATCTGCTCAGCTTTAAGACCGATCGAGGAACCGAACAGGAAATTTTCAAGGCGGACCGCCAGCGCTCTAGTTCCACCCACGGCACCGGATGTGCGTTCGCCACGGCGCTGGCCTGCCACCTGGCGCAAGGGCGCGGACTGCCCGAGGCGGTGCTTCTCTCCAAAGTATATGTTTCGGCCGCGATTGCGAATGCCCATCCGCTGGGCCACGGAGCAGGGCCGTTGCATCACCTCTACCGCATGGGCCAGGAACGGCGGCCGAGCGCGATCATCTCGGAAACCGAGCACGTCCATTCGCGAACGTGAGTGGAATTTTCCGGCTGAGATGGGGGAGAATAGAACTGTAAGGAAGTTCCTCGTGATGGTGTAGAGTGCACGCCCTCAGCGGCTAAACCCGGGACCTGTTGCAGCCGATGGCGGCACGGCTGAAGCCGCGCCCTACCTGTTCCTGGCCTCAGCATACAGAAAACCGGGAACTGCTCTAAATGGAGACGATTATGCGCTGGTACCACTACTTGGCGTACTTCTTTGGGGGCGCCTTCCTGGCGAACGCGCTGCCCCATCTCGGCAATGGGATTTCGGGGCATGCCTTCCAGAGTCCGTTCGCGAGCCCGCCCGGAGTAGGGTTGTCGTCGGCGACGGTCAATGTCCTGTGGGGCTTCTTCAACCTTGCTGTCGGCTATCTGCTGGTGTGCCGGGTCGGGAACTTCGACTGGGGCAAGACCCGGCACGTCCTTGTCCTCGGGGCGGGCATTCTGGTCATGTCGCTAATGCTGGCCCGCGCATTCGGACGGTTCCACGGCGGGCTGTGAGTCCTGGTCTTGTGGGTCTGGGTCTTGTGAGTCTTGGAGCAGGGTCTTCTATCCCTGCCGGGGTACTACATAGTAGTAGATCGCTAGATAATGGCAGATGCTGCCCGCCAGCACGAACAGGTGCCAGATGCCGTGGCTGTAAGGCAGGCGCCGCCACGCGTAGAATCCAACCCCGGCGATGTAGGCGGCGCCACCGGCCATCAGCCAGAGCACTCCGGGGATTCGTACCGCCGACAGCAGTGGCTTGAAGGCAATCAGCACGAGCAGACCCATGGCGACGTAGAGCGGGGTCGAGATTTTTCGCACATGCTCGAACCAGCGCACCTTCATGAGCACACCCAGAAAACAGATTCCCCAGACCAAGCCGAAAAGCGTCCAGCCCCACCCTCCGCGCAGACTGACCAGGGTGATCGGCGTGTAGGTTCCGGCAATGAGGAGATAGATGCAGCAGTGGTCAATGGTCTCGAGGGGGCGCGCCCAGCGGGGAGAGGAAACGCTGTGCAGCGCCGTCGATGCCGCATAGAGGCTCACCAGCGTTGCCGCATAGACGCAGCAACTGACAATCACCCAGGCACTCCGGCTCCAGGCCGCAGCCACAATCAGCAGCACGGCGCCGACCAGGCTGAGCGCCAGCCCAATCCCGTGCGTCACTGCATTGACCAGTTCTTCCATGCCCGAGCTTTGAGAATTCTAGGAGGCTGCGGAAAAGTCGAGGGGCGAATGCCCAGCCCCTAAAGGGGCGTATGATTTCGAAGGACTACGGCATCGCTAAAGCGATGCCCTGATACGAAACCGGAGTTTCTCCGCAAGCTGCTAGGGCGATTGTAATCCCGGTGGGAAGCCAAAGGCTAAGGGTTAAGAGCCAAGAACTGAGGGCGGAGAGCTGAGAGCTACTTCTTCAGCAGGCACCCGGCAGCAAAGGCCGCGACCGCCGCGAGCAGCCACTCGATCCGCCACATTTGGATGGCCTGCCAGTCGAGCACGGTGCGAGCGCTAAAGAAGACGCTGACCGTCAAAGCTCCCACCATGCAGGCCAGACCAAGCAGAAAAGCGACAACGGCAGGCGTCGTGAGCCCGAGCCTCTCACCGAGCGAGGCGAGTTCAGCCCGGCCGGGGATTTCCAGCGTGCGCGCAACAGCAACGGCCGGATCGGGACGGCTGGCGCCGCAAGCATGACAGTAGAGTGAGCTTACGAGGAACTCAGTTCCGCAACCGCAGGTTGCGCTTCGTTCCGGCCTGGCGACCGCCGCGGACGCCGGCATGGGTGGGCGCCAGAATTCTTGCCGAGTCTGATCGGCTGCTTCTGCCATAAGGAGCTCTTCTTCCGACCCTTTCCGGATCGCAAGCGAATCACCAAAGCAAGTTATTGCAAAGACGACAGTTACGAGCAGGCCAAGGGGGAGGGCGGCCGCTTCAGAAGGCAAGAATTACGCTATTCAACCCTGAATTTCCTATTTTGCACGACTGGGCCGGGCTGCGGACGTACCTGGTTTGGTTCGTGGCGGTTGTCAGCTTATGGCCGAAGTTCCCAGTTCCCGGTTCTCAGTTCTCAGTGGAGAGCCGGTTCGGTTTTGACTGAGAACTGAGAACTGGGAACTGTTAAACTGAATAAGCGTGGTCTTCTTCCTCTTCCGGCATCGCCCAGCTTTGACTGCCATCACCCTGCTGGTTCTCGCCCCGCTGGTCCTGGCCAACTTTTGTCTGGCCGCGGACCCGGCGGTTTCGACCCCTCTCCGTCCTTCCGATCCGTTGAACCAGGCAGCTTTCGAGCACTACTACAATCTCGACCAAGACGCGGCGATTCAGGATTTCGAGAAGATTCTGGCGCATCATCCGAACGATCCGTTTGCCGTGAATCACCTGCTTTCGGCGATTCAGATGCGGGAACTGTATCGCATGGGCGCGATGAATACGGGGGATTACTCGAACGACAATTTCATCGGACAAGCGCACCGTCCCGCCGATCCGGCGCAGAAGGAACGCATCAAGCAACTGGTGCGGCAGGCCGAGGGACTGGAAAACGCCGAACTGGCGCGCGATCCGAACAACGTGGATATGCTCTATGCCCGCGGCGTTACGCGCGGCCAGTTCGCGCTTTACACCGCGCTGATCGAGCGCGCCTGGTTTTCCGCTCTGCGCAATGCGGTGGGAGCGCGCCGCGATCATGAGCGGGTTCTTGAGTTGGATCCGCAGTATACCGACGCCAAGCTGGTGGTGGGGGCGCATAACTACGTCATGGGAAACCTGCCGCTGACGGTAAAGATCGCCGTGGCGCTGGTGGGCTTGAGCGGGGACAAAGACAAGGGACTTCGGTATCTGAACGACGCTTACCACGGCAATGGCGAAACCAGCGTGGACGCTGGGATTGTGCTCATGGTGTTCCTGCGCCGCGAACACCGCTACGCCGAGGCTTTGCAGATCACAGGCGCGCTGGGTCCGCGATTTCCGCGCAACTATCTGCTGCCGCTGGAAGAGGCGAATCTGCTGCGGGCGTCGGGCAAGAATGGCGAAGCCCAAGCCGAAGAGGAGTATCGCCGGGTCTGGCAGAACGGGCGCGAGGGAAAGTACGGCAGCCTGCACTACGAAATCGCGGCGCTTGGACTGGGCGACCTGCTGCGCAGCCAGAAGAAATATTCGGCTGCGGCGACGGCCTACGAACAGGTGAATGAGGTTGCGGGCGCCGATCCGGAGTTGCTGCAAAAAGCGAATCTGGGAGCCGGCGAGATGTATGACCAGCTCCAGAAGCGGGACCTGGCAGTGAAGAAGTACGAGGCGGTAGTGGCCACGAATTCAGGCAATGCCGAAGCGGACAAGGCCCGCAAGAGGATGAAAGACGCGTACCGGGAATAGAGGGCAGCTTTTAGCTATTGGCTCTGGGCTTTTGGCTAGAAGCTCAGCTCAGAGCTAAGAGCTACGAGCCAAGAGCTAAGAGCTAAGAGCTAAGAGCCAAGAGCTGCTCTTGGAACCTTTTCCCCGCTATCGTCGTATCATCAAGTAGGGAGACACGTGCATGTACTGCAACGCTTGCGGCAAGACCATCGCTGAAGACGGGCGCTTTTGCCCCTACTGCGGGAACGTGGTGGGGATCCCGCCATCGCCGAAGAAACTGATGCGCTCACGCGCGGACAGGAAGATCGGGGGCGTTTGTGCCGGGCTGGCTCGGTATCTCGATCTCGACGTATCGCTGGTGCGCATCCTCTGGTTCTTCATCACACTCGCGTGCGGAATTTTTCCGGGCATCGTGGCATACGTGCTCGGATGGATCATCATCCCCGAGGAGCCGTTACTACTTCCAGTGGCAACGTCGCAACAGCCGGTGACGAGCTGATACTGAGTCATACGATGGAGAGGCGGGCGTCTCGCCCGTTTAGCAGCCCAGCGGCCGGGCGGAGGCCGGCGCTCCACCAATTCCGCGCATCGTTCGACATATAATCCCTGCCATGGAACACCTGCGCAGTGACGACGCTGAAATCTTTTATGAAATTCGGGGGAACGGACCGCCGGTCGTTCTTCTCCATCCTTTTCCCAGCAACCACGAATTCTGGCATCCGGTGGCGGCGGCGCTCGATTCGCGCTACCGGCTGATTCTTCCCGATCTGCGCGGACACGGCAATTCGGAGATTGGCGAAGGGCCTGCGCTCATGAAGAAGCACGCCAGCGACGTTGCGCGCGTGCTCGACGCCGCTGCCGTTGGCCAGGCGGCGTTCGTCGGATGTTCGATCGGCGGATACATCCTGTTTGAATTCTGGCGCCGCTTTCGCGCGCGCGTGACCTCGCTTGTGCTCTGCGACACGCGGCCTCAGCCTGATACCGCCGAGGCCCGGGCGAATCGGTTGAAGGCCGCGGCCACCGTTTTGGAGCAGGGAACCGAACCGTTTCTCGAGACCATGATTCCGAAGCTGATGGGACCGACGACGGTGACGACGCGTCCGGATTTAGTCGATGGAGCGCGCGCCATGATGCACAAAATGTCGGCCGAGGACATCAGCCAGGTGCTGCGTGGAATGGCGGAGCGGCCCGACTCGGTCGCGGATCTGAAGACCATCAACGTGCCCACGCTGATTGCGATTGGAGAAGAAGACGTGCTCTCGACTGTCGCCGACGGCGAACTGATGCGGCAGAACATCGCGGGCAGCCAGTTGAAGGTGATTCCGAAGGCGGGACATTATTCGCCCTGGGAGCAGGCGGAAGCAGTCGGCACAGTGCTGCGGCAGTTTCTGGATGCAGTGACGTTAAATTAGGTGAAGGCCACGGCTTCGTTTAAGCGGGGTCGAGGTCAAGAAGGAGATCCTGAATGCGAGTTCATTTTGAGTGGGTGCTCGCCGGCATCTTGGTGCTGTGGTCGGGTCGTACTGTGAAGGCACAAAGCTCCGTCGAGAGCGCCGCCAGCAAGCCTTTGATCAGCACCAGCGTGACAGGCTTTATAAAAGCATCCGGCCTGGACGATCCTCAGTATGTTCTCTCGTTTGTCCCCGTCCAACGCTTGATGCTTGAAGCGGCACGGCATCCTTTGAGGAGAGAAGAGATACAAAAAGCCATCCAGGAAACGCCAGTAACTCTTGATCGATTGCTGCAGCTGGAGTTGCTGCGAACGGATGATAAGGATACGTACCGGCTGAATTACCTGCTGCTGACGGTAGAGGATCAGCAAACGATCTATCGTGTCAGTGCGCGCTCTGGGCAAAGCTTGGCGGATGCGTTTCGCGCGCACAAGGCGGAATTCGACGAAATCTTCAGCCGCTACCCGAATGCAGCACTGCGCTCCCAACTAATGTTCGACTTGATTGCTGGAGCAGCGCTCAGCTGGGGAGGGCTGGATCTTACGACCGAACTTGGTTATCGCGTTCAAGAGCCGCGTCATGCGACCGGGGGCGTTTATTTGGTCCACTCGGCCGAACTTGGAGCGCAGTTGGATTCCACGGGGCTCTACTTCGACAGCGAGACGGGTCCTGGCTTGAAAATGAGCTTCTCAACCTTCGGCGACGGTGATTCCTCGCCTCGGTTGCAGGGTTTGCCTGACGTATTCGGCGGACTGGAGAACGCCATGGAGGATTGGCGAAAGCTGCCGGACGTGTATGGGGCACTGCAGTCCGAATATGCGGCCCTACTTCTGCTAGCCATGGACGATGCCGGCCAAGTAATGGACGCGGTCGCGAATGGCACAGATACCGATGCCGCACTTGCGAAGGCTCTTCCACTGCCTGAGGGCCGGCGGATAGCGGTGTTGCGTTTGCTTACCGCCATCGGCTACCTACGCGACACGGATCATCGCTATGTTGTGGGAGTTCCCGTTCTCACCGAACGCGACAAGCCGCAAGTGGACGCAACCCTGAAATTGAGCCGCGAGATCATGACGGATTGGCTTCGCCGAAACTACCAGCCCGTGAAAAACGAGCTGTCGGAGCTGTCGCCGATGCGCAATGGCGTGCCTTTTTCGCTTGCCTTCAGCGAAGTGTGGCACTATGAATTCGGGTTTGCGGCGAAGTCACTGGCCGAAAGCGGCTTTTATGCAAATCCGCGGGCACAGTGGAACCGCTATGAAGGCTATGTCCCGCCCGTCTCGGCAGTTCAGTACTCAAAGGCCCCGGCGATTAACGAACTACCACGGAGAAGCCTTTCTTGTTCCTAAAAGGGCGGAGTTTCAATCGCCGACCAGTTCGATCTCCGCCGAGTCGAGTTGGTCGGAGGGGCGGCTGCTGATTCGAGCCAGCCACAAACTCACGAGCGAAACTACTCCCAACATGGCGACGCAGCCGGGCCAGCCTTTCCAACGCCAGAACAAGCCGGTCAGGGTGGCGCCGGCGGTTCCTCCGAGATAATAGAAGGTCACGTAGAGTCCGGCGGCCGAGGAGCGGGCGCGGCCTGCGATGGCGCCAGTCTGCACCGTGGCTGCCGCCTGCGCTATGAAGACACCCGAAGAAAAAATGGCGAGGCCGACGATGACGATGGGCAGCGATTTGACCAGGGTGAGGAGCAATCCCGCGATCATCATGGCGCAGTAGAGGACGGTGGTATGGCGAAAGCCGAAGCGATCGAGGAACCGGCCGGACAGGGGAGTGATGACGACGCCGAGCAGATAGACCAGGAAGATGCTGCCCAGTTGGGCCGAGTTCAAATGGTAGGGTGCGGCGGCGAGATAGAAATTCGCGTAGGTGAAGCATCCCGCCAGCGCAAAGAGCGCGGTAAATCCCATGCCGAAGTTGGCCAAGAGGCGCGGATTGCGCAGATGTTGCCGGGCATGGTCCAGAACCTGTTGCAAGTGTTCGGCTCGCACAAAATTTTTCGCCAGAGGAAGCCAGGCACGGACCACAAGCGCGCCGGCCAAGTTCAGGGCAGCGAGGACTAGGAAGGTGGCGCGCCACTGCCAGTGCGTGGCGATGACGCCGGAGATAAAGCGCCCGAGAAATCCGCCGATCACGGTTCCCGTCACATACGAAGACATGGCGCGGCCCACGCCGCGTCCGGCCCATTCCTCATTCACGTAGGCGAGCATGACAGCGATGACGCCGGGCACGAAAAGCCCCTGGGCAAAACGCCAGAAGATGAGCGCACCGAGGCTGGTGGAAGTGGCCGCGAGGGCAGTGGGAATGGTCAGCAGGAACAGCGAGGGTACGATGACTTTCTTGCGCCCGCGGCGCTCGGCAATCATGCCGATGATGGGAGCGGTGAGAGCGGTGGCAAAAATGGTCGCACTCACGGTGAGACTGACTTCGAGCTCGGAGGCATGAAAAGTTTCTCGCAAGAGCGGCAGCAAGGGCTGGGTGCTGTAGACGTTGAGGAACGTGCACATGCCGGCCAGCATGGTCGCGGCGGTCGCCTTGTCGAGTCTTTCCAAGAGAAACTGAAACCCTGACGTTTTGATGATATGCGAAGTGCTGCAAGTGGTGCGGCTGCGCATCCGCTGGCCGGGAGTTTTCTCCTTAGCCATCCTGCAGACCGCGCGTCGCGACATGCGCGTCACAGCCGGTGGCGTGGTCTCTCTGCTAGAATCTCCGCGTCATGATGGAAGCCTTTCTTGTTCCTGAAAAAACCGTGGTCAACGCCAAAGGCGACGGGCCGGCGCTCGATGTGAGTGGGGCGGAGGGCCGGATTTTTTTGCTGACGCTCGCCATCACCAACATCATCGAGCAGGAATCGCTCGATGTCAGCATCTTCGGATCGGCGGATGGCGCCACGTGGGATCCGAAGCCGGTCGCGGCTTTTCCACAGAAGTTCTATCGCGAAGAAATTCCGCTGCTGCTCAATCTGACGGCGCGGCCAGAGGTCAAGTTTGTCCGCGCCTATTGGGAAGTGGGCCGGTGGGGGCGCGGGACGGAAACGCCCATGTTCGAATTCCACGTGACGCTGCGGGAGGTTCCGCAGGAGATCCTCGCGGAAGCCGCCGGGCGGACGCGCGGGGCGTAGAAATTTCAGAGGTAAGAGGTCGGATTGCAGAGGTGAAAATCGGCAGTCCTGCCTCTGCACTCTTACCTCTGCAATCTGACCTCTCACTTCTGACCTCTGACCTCTCACCTCTGACCTCTCACCTCTGTCCTCCCACAAAATCTCCGTTATATTAAGTTCATGCCCGATGGTTCGAATGTCATCGTCCGTCCTGCGCGCGGGGTGCGCGGGGTCGTCCGTATCCCTGGCGACAAGTCCATTTCGCACCGTTACGCCATGCTGGCGGCGATTGCGGAGGGCACGAGCCGGTTCCATAATTTTTCAGCGGCGAGCGATTGCGCCAGCACGCTCGATTGCGTGGCGAAGCTCGGCTGCGCGTGGAAGCGCCTGAGAGACGAAGACCACGACGAAGGCGGAGCGATTGAAGTCTGTGGCGTGGGGCCGCGGCTGAACGCTCCGGCTGAGGCGCTGGATTGCGGGAACTCAGGCTCGACCATGCGTATGCTGAGCGGAATTCTTGCCGGCCAGCCTTTTACCAGCGAGTTATGCGGGGACGAGTCGCTCTCGCGGCGGCCGATGGCGCGCATTATGACGCCGCTTTCCGAGATGGGAGCGAGGATCGAGGCGGCGGAAGGTGGACGCCCTCCACTGAGGATTCACGGTGGTCCTCTGAAGGCAATTCACTACCGGCCGGAAGTGGCGAGCGCGCAGGTGAAAACGTGTGTGTTGTTTGCGGGGCTGTTTGCCGAGGGCGAGACGGTGGTCGAGGAGCCGATTCGCACGCGCGATCACGGCGAAATTGCGCTCCGGGCTTTTGGGGCGGAAGTCGAGCGGACGGGCAATGCAGTGGGGGTTGCCGGAGGACAGCGGTTGCGCGCGATTGAGGCACATGTGCCCGGCGATCTTTCGAGTGCCGCGTTCTTTCTTTGCGCGGCGGCGCTGTTTCCTGGATCGCAGATCACCTTGCCCGGAATTCTGATGAATCCGACGCGAGCGCGACTGCTCGACATTCTGGTAGAGATGGGGTTGAAGATGTCGGTCATGCATCTCGAAGAACAGCAGGGCGAACTGGCCGGGACGATTGAGGCGCGTGGAGCGGCGTGGAAGGGAGCGGTAATCGCCGGCGCCGATACGGCTGCGTTGATTGACGAGATTCCGGTACTGGCGGCGGTTGCGCCGTACTCCGATGGCGGGCTCGAAGTGCGCGACGCCAAAGAGTTGCGCGTGAAAGAATCGGACCGCATCGCGGCGGTCGCTGCCAATCTGCGGAAGATGGGCGCGGAAGTGGAAGAGCGGCCCGATGGTATGCGGATTCCCGGCGGCCAGCATTTGCACGGCGCGGGACTGGATTCGTTCGGCGATCACCGAATTGCGATGGCGTTCGCGGTGGCCGCGTTGCGCGCGGAAGGCGAGACGACGATTCAGGGCGCGGATGCGGCGGGAGTGTCGTATCCGACGTTCTTTGAAGAATTGGAAACGGTCGTTGGCCGATAGTCGTTGGTCGTTCGCGGTTTTGTTTGCCAATGACTAGCGACTAGCGACCAACGACTCTTATCCGGAGGAATCCAGTGTCGAATGACAAACCACCATCTCCAGAAGATCGGCTGCAGCATGAATTTAACCGCTGGGCCGACGACGGTGAGGGCGCGAAGATGGAGCGCCATCATCTCGACATCACCGAGAAAACGATGCGCCGCATGGATCTGCGCCCGGGTGAGCGGGTTCTCGATCTCGGCTGCGGATCGGGGTGGGCTACGCGTCTGCTGGCGCGGATGGTTGGCGAGGGGCCGCAGGGTTTCGGGCAGGTGGTCGGCGTCGATATTTCCGACGAGATGGTGCGGCAGGCGCGAGCCGCTTCGAAAGAATTCGATAACGTGATGTTTGTCGTCGGATCCGCGGCGCAGATTCCTTGGGAAGAAAACTTTTTTGACAAGGTGCTTTCGGTCGAGTCGTTTTATTACTATCCGGATCAGGAACGCGCGCTGGCCGAACTTTTTCGCGTCATGGCGCCGCATGGGCGGCTGTTCATTCTCATTAATCTCTATAAAGACAATCCGTATTCGCTGCAATGGGTGCCCAAGCTGAAAGTGCCGGTGCAGGTTCGTTCGGCGGCGGAGTATGTCGAATTGCTGAAAAAGCACGCCTTCGAAAACGTGGAGTATGCGCAGATTCCGGACGACACGCCCACGCCGGAAAACTATCAGACGGCTTGGTTCCACACTCTGGACGATATGCGCGCCTTCAAGCGCATCGGCGCGCTGCTGCTGATGGCGTCAAAGCCCGATGTGCGGAATCCGGCGCCGGGGTACACGATTTACTGAGTGCTTTTCGTGATGGTGCATGGTGCGGACCCTCAGCGGCTAAAGCCGCTTGTGCAGCGGGTTCTGACGGCATGGCTGAAGCCATGCCCTTTCAAAGCTCTCCGTGAAAGGACTTAATCAGAGGTTCCCTAACGTTGGTCGAGCAGGTGGATGGTTTCGAGGATGGTATCGCCCACGATTTCGAGGCTCTTGGGGCTTAGCTTGTCCATGGTGTCTTGCGGAGAATGCCAGAAGACGTTGTTGTAGCCGTAATCGAGGTCGATGACGTTGGCACTGGGGACGCCGCGTTTGACAAAGGGAATGTGATCGTCTTCGATGGAGCCCTCGCGGGCGTAAAAGTGGGACTGGTAGCCTCCGCGCTCGGCGGCGGTGTAGATGAGATCGAGCAGCCAGGGAGCGCCGTTGGTGTTGCGGTCGATGTTGAGGTCGGCATCGCCGATCATGTCCATTACCATTAGCGCTTTGATCTTCTTTAGCGTGCCGTCCTTCTCCCATCTTTCGGCGAGATGGCGGGCGCCGTAAAGACTGTCGGTGTCGGTCCACTTCTGCACGGCTTCCTCGCCGTCGGTCCACACGAGCCAGACGCTGTAGCCATCGCGTCTTTTTCCGCGCAGTTGGTTGGCGAATTCCAGCAGGATGGCGGTGGAAGAGCCGCCGTCGTTGGCGCCGACGAACCCGGAGTTGCGCAGTGGATAGACGGTGTCGTAGTGGCCGAGGATGACGATGATGCCGTCTTTGGCGCCGGGAAATTTCGCGATGATGTTGCGGACGGGAAATTTTCCTTCCACGGTGTCGGTGGTAAAGGCATCGTCTTCAACCTGGTCGCCTTGGAGATGGTCGACGATGTAACGCTCGAGTTTCCTGTGATTCTCGCTGCCCATGTAGCGCGGGCCGAAGGCGGTGACTTCTCGGGTGTACTGGAAGGCGCGTTTGGCATCGATGTGCGGGAGTGGGGCGTTGTCGGTGGGCGCGGATTCGGGCGGAACTGGCGTCGCCGCGGCTGATTCGGGCTTTTCAGGTTGCGCTGGTGGTGGCGCCGGCGGAGGTTCCTTTCGTGCAGGCTAGGGTTCCTGCCAGGGCGATGGCCAGTGGCAACGCCAAGCAAATCTTTAACCACAGGGGGCACAGGGGGACACAGGGGAAGACTTCGAGTGTGTTTGTCTGTCGTTTCATTATTGTTCCCTGTGATCCTTCGTACGTCAGAACTGGGTCGTCCCTCCGGGGCTGACTTTTCTTATGGATTAGCCGGACTTTTTCTTCTCCGCGCGTTTCTTGCGCTGGTTGGGATGCACGAGCCAGGCGATGCCGGTGCTCAGGATGTATAAGGCCACCATGGGCGCGGCGAAGATGCACATATTCAGGATATCCGGCGTGGGCGTAATGATAGCCGCGACTACGAAGATGCCCAGGATGGAATAGCGGATATTGCGCCACATCCAGCCGGCGCTGACGATGCCCATGAGCGCCAGGAAAAATACCAGGATCGGCATTTCGAAAATCACGCCCAGGCCAACGATGATGGTCAGAAACAGAGAACTGTATTCGGTGAGCGTAATCATCGGCTGGAAGTCTTTGCCGTAGCCGATCAGGAACACGAGCGCCTGCGGGAGAACGACTTTGTAGCCGAAGTAGCCGCCGGAGAGGAACAGAGCTATGGTCGATGCCATGAACGGCATGACGTAACGTTTTTCGTTGCGGTAAAGACCGGGCGAAATGAAGCACCAGATCTGGTAGAGCACGAAGGGCGAGGCAACGAACAAACCGGCCATGCCTCCGACTTTCAGATACAGGTTGAAAGGCTCGATGGGATTGACGTAAACGAGCTTTGCCGAGAGGCCGTTGCGCTGGAGCGCCTCCATGATCGGGCGCTGCATAATGGCGTAGATATTCCCGGCATATCCCCAACAGGCGAAGAAGCCGACGACGATGGCGATGATGGAATAGACGAGCCGCTTGCGGAGTTCCTCGAGATGATCGAGGAAGCCCATGGTGGGCATTTGCTCCTTATCCTTATCGTTGGCGGATTCTTTGACGGGCGAGGAGGCGGCCGCTTCAGGCATCGGGCGCGACCTTTGGAGCGTCAGATCTCGGAGCGGAAGCAGGCTCGGGAGACGGGGCGAGCCTCGTCTCTACAGCAGTATTTTCTACAGCGGCATGTTCGGCAGCTTCGAGTTTTTCGGCGGGCGGGGGATTGAAGATGCGGGTGGCTAGCGATCCGAGCGGGGCCTGAAGTGGCGGCAGGATCTGCTGCCGGGGGCGGCCACTGCTGGCGTTGCCGCTCGCATCCAGCGAGTTGATTTCGGACTCGATCTGGGAGCGGAATTCGTTGGAAGCGCGCCGGAACTCATTGAGGAAGCGTGCGACCTGGCGGCCGATCTCCGGCATTTTCTTGGGGCCGAAAAGGATCAGCACCAGAAGAAAAAGGAAGATCATCTCGCCCGAGAAGCCAAAATTCATAGCTCTATCATAATGCGGGAGGGGGGAAACGGGAAACTCGCGCCGTTGGGACGGGGCGAAAAATCTACAAGGCGGAAGCGCGTGTATGAAGGACCTGCGGCTTGCCGCGACCGGCAAACAGCAGGTCCTTCGCTTCGCTCAGGATGACAAATTTAGACAGGATGACAAATCCAACTAGGTGGCTATCTTCCTCCTCCGAAGGTGTAGCCGATGGAGGCGCCGAAGCGGGTAACATACCAGGAACTGAAGTCCGTGTTGTTGTTGATCAGATAAACACGCGCCTCGGGGCGGACGAAGAAGCCGCCCTTGGGATAAAACTTGATGCCGCCGCCGAAGTCTGCGTCGAAGTGGTTACTGGACTGGTAATTGGTGCAACTGTAGGGCCCGCAACTGGTTCCTGTGTAGAAGCGGGTGCTGAGCGCGCCGATGCCGCCAACAAGCTCCAGATAGGTGTGGCTCGCGAGTTTGGGCGAGTAAACGGCATTGAAGTCATAAAAAAGCGGACGATAATTGAAACCGGAGCCGAGGTAATTGTCGGCTTGGGATGCTCTCCAGAAGACCTCGCCCCCGATACCCACATGGTGCCAGAAGAGCACGTCGCCGCTAAAACCGGGATAGGCGGCGCCGGTGAGCGACGGGCCCGTCAAGTTGGCCGAGGGCGCTGACAGCGTGCTCACGCCGAAAGCCAAGTCGACTTTCTGCGCGTGCGCGAAGTTCGAGAACGCCGCCAGGACAGCGCAGGCAAAAGCCAAGAGGACGGCAATACGCAATGTCTGTTTCAATCGAAACCTCCGATGGAATAGTTGGTTTAAAGACTTAGATGCAGGCTGGAGGTGCGATGCTGCCGGGTGGGAAGGCGATTTACGAGAATTTACAGTATCCCGGAAGACCATGAACAGCCGGGTGTTATTGGAACGATAAGTTAGAGTCGCAAAATGGCGCCTACATATAGGAGCGAATGTTGGGCGAATGGTCTTTATATCGAGAGTTTGCGGGCGGATCAGTACGCCAGCAGGATGCGCAGGTCGCGAAGATTATTTCCGGTGGGGCCAGTGATGATGGCGTCGCCTAGCGCGTCGAAAAAAGGATGAGCATTGAAGGTGGAAAGCGCGTGGCGCACGGCTCCGGCACTGGCGGTACGACTTACGGTGCTGCCATCGACCACGGCGCCGGCGGCCGGACTGTTGCCGTCGATGCCGTCGGTGCCGGCGCTCAGCACGGTGATGTCGTGTCCCGATATTGGTTCGGCGCAGGCGAGGGCGAACTGCTGATTACGTCCGCCGATGCCGCCGTTGCGGACGGTCACGGTGACCTCGCCTCCGGAGATCAAACAGACGCGCGATACGGTGCGGCGTAGTTCGTCGAGGCGGTTGAGCAAATAGGCGGCGGCTTTGTCGTAGGGCCAGTCGTCGCAGGAGTTATCGACTTCGACGGCGAAACCGGCGCGGGTGGCGGCTATGGCGGCTTCATCGATGGCCACTTTGTTGGAGAGCACGGTCCACCAGCGAGCGCGGACGAAGGCAGGGTCGTCGGATTTGGGCGTCTCGTCGAGGGCGTGCTGGCGGAAGAGATTGGCAACGGAGGCAGGGAATTGATCGACGAGGTTGTACTGGGCGGCGATGCGCTCGCAGTCATGGACGGAAGTGGAATCGGGCATGGTGGGGCCGGAGGCGAGCGCGTCGGGCGTTTCGTCGGGGACGTCGGAAACGAGAATCGAAACCTGCTGGGCGGGATAGGCGGCCTGGGCGAGGCGTCCGCCCTTGACAGCGGAGAGATGCTTGCGGATGGCGTTGATCTCGGCGATGGGCGCGCCGGAGTTCACGAGGGCGCGGTAGGTGGCGGCGAGGTCGGGCAGGGAGATGTCGTTGTCGACGGGCTTTTCGACGATGGAAGAGCCGCCGCCGGAGAGCATAAAGATGGCGAGCGAAGCGGAGTCGAGAGCAGTCAGCGATTTGAGTATGGCGCCAGCGGCCCGGATGGATTCGGCAGTGGGCGTAGGATGGCCGCCGCGAAAATAGCGGAAGCCGCGGACCTGACTGGCGGGTTCGACCGACGATGCGACGATGCCTGCTTCGAAACTGCCGCTGCCGAGTTGAGCTTCGAGGGCGGCGGCCATGGTGTGCGCGGCCTTTCCGATGGAGACGACGAAGACACGATGGTAGGAATCGAGATCGTGCAGATCGTGGCCGATGCGCAGCACGCGGCGCTCACAGTGGAGGTTGCGGGCGAAAGCGCTTTCGATGGAGGCGTTCTTGAGCGCGGCGGCGAAAATCTCGCGCGCAGTTTCGCGCATGCGAGCAAACTGCTGCGAGCGTTCTGGGGCGATCTCCGTCATGCTCGAAGATTATAGAGAACGGCATTATAATCTGCCGCATGCCAGCGAAGAGTAAGGTCACAGATAAGAAGCGAGAGTTTGAGCTTGCCTTTCAGGGTCTGCGGAAGATGCTGAAGCCCTACGACGCGAAGCTGCGAGTGCTCAAGGACGGCCCAGGCGGTTACATGAGCGAGTCGAAGTCGATTCGTTATCAGGGGAAACCGGTGATGTTCGCAGCCATCACGAGCAAAAGCTACGTGGCGTTTCATCTCTTTCCGGTGTACATGTTTCCGGACTTGCTGAAAGGAATCTCTCCGGAACTGAAGAAGCGCATGCAGGGCAAGACGTGCTGGAATTTCAAGAAGGCCGAGGAGGAGCTGTTCGCGGAACTGGGAGGAATCGTGGACGCGAGCTTCCGGCGGTTCGCGGAATTCGGAGAGCGCGATTTGAGCCGCGAGGAGGGCCAGGAGCTGTGGGGCAAGTCGAAGAGTAAAAAGGACTGAATTTCAGCGCGCGGCAATGACCTCTTTCACCCACGTGTCAATCGCCTCTCGCAGTTCGCGCAGGCGACCTTCGAAGAAGTGATCTCCGGCTTCGATGCGGACCAGCTTCTTGGGGTCGGCGAAGGTGTTGACGAGGGCTTCGAGTTTACCGGCGGGGGCAAACTGATCGCGCGAGCCGCTGACGAACAGTTTGGGTTTCGCGCACTCGCGCAGGAATTCGAAATCGTAGACGCGGTCTTCTGTGCGGCCTTCGAGTGTGCGGCCTGCGATGGCGACGACGGGCAGGCCGAGGGCGATGAGGGCGCTGACGTGGCCGTCGCAAAACGCGGCGCGCAATCCGACAGCGGCTCCGAAAGAGAAGCCGGCGAAGATGACGGGCAGGGTGAATTCACGCTCGAGCCAATCGAGAGCGGCTCGCACATCTTCGACTTCGCCGATGCCGCCGGCGTGCTCGCCTTGGCTCAGGCCGGTGCCGCGGAAGTTAAAACGGAGCACGGGAAATCCGAAGCCGTTGAGCGCTTTCATGGCGTGGAATGCGACTTTGTTGTGCAGCGTTCCGCCGTAGAGCGGATGGGGATGGCAAACCACGGCGGCATGCGTCGGGTTGGGCGATCCGGTGTTGAGGAGAGCTTCCAGGCGTCCGGCGGGACCGGCGAGGAAGAGCGAGCGGATGCTGGTATCGGGGATCACAGAATCAGGGTACATCAGTTGCCAGTTGCCAGTGGTCAGTGGTCAGTGGCCGGTGGCCGGTCAAGGGGGAGATGGCAACACCACCGGCTCACAACCCACTATCCACTATCCAGTTCCGCTGTTACGCTTTTCCTGCATGGACCTGTTTGCGCTTACCCGCCGGCTTATCGATATTGAATCCATCACTCCGCATGAAAGTGCAGTGGGAGATTTCCTGTGCGACGAGCTGCGGCGGCGCGGGCTCGAAGCTCAGAAAATGCCGGTCGAGGGGGCGCGCGCGAACGTGGTGGCTACGTGGCCGGGGCATACTGGGCCGGAGATTGTTTTCTCCACCCACATGGATACGGTGCCGCCGTTTATTGCATCGTCCGAAGATGCCGGGCGCATTTACGGGCGCGGAGCGTGCGACGCGAAGGGAATTATTGCGGCCGAGATTCTGGCGGCGGAAAAGCTGCGCGGGGCAGGCGTTTTTGTTGGGCTGCTGTTTCTGGTGGGGGAGGAGCGGGACTCGATCGGCGCGAAAGTGGCCAACCAGCAACCGATCGGCGCGCGCTTCATGATTAACGGCGAGCCCACCGAAAACAAGCTGGCGCTGGCAAGCAAGGGCGCGTTGCAAGTGGAAATGGTGGCGCGCGGGAAGATGGCGCACTCGGCGTATCCGGAGCTGGGCGAGTCGGCGATCGACAAGCTGGTGGAAGCGCTGCACCGTTTGCACGCGATGAAACTTCCCGAAGATGCCGAGGTGGGCCCATGCACGAAGAACGTCGGATCGATTCAGGGTGGGCGCGCGCCGAACGTGATTTCCGATCTTGCCAGGGCTGATCTTTTCTATCGCCTGGTGGGCCCGACGAACGCATTGCGCCGCGAGATTACGGAGGCCGTCGGCGAACTCGCCGAGGTTCGCTTCACCCGCGAGACTCCGTTCCTGCGGCTGCGCACAATGGAGGGTCTGCCGACGATGGTCGCCGCCTTCACGACCGATATTCCGTGGCTTACGAACTGGGGCGAGCCGCTGCTGCTGGGGCCAGGCTCGATTCACGTGGCGCATACCGAGGGCGAGTTTGTGGAGAAAGCGCAGCTGGCGGAAGCGGTGGAGATTTATTTTGCGATGGCGAAAAAACTGGGGGGTGTAACCGCGAAGGCCGAGTGCCCCGCTCTCTGAACTCCGTCCAACCCACCCAGAGCGGTTTGACATCTACGCTAATAGCGTATAGCATACAAACATACTCCAATAGCGTAGGAACGCATTTATGGAGTTCATCGAAGCGCCGGCATTTGCGCGTCATCTGCCAGCGTATCTAAACGACGATGAGTACAAAGAGCTACAGGCGAGGCTCGGGTCCAATCCGGACCTTGGAGACTTGATGCCTGGCACTGGCGGTTTTCGGAAGATGCGCTGGGCGGATGTGCGGCGCGGCAAAGGACGGAGAGGCGGGTTGCGGATTATCTACTATCACTTCAGATCGGATCATCAGATATGGTTGATGACCCTCTACGACAAAGGCGAAGCTTCAGACTTGACGGCAAGCGAGAAGAAGGCGCTGAAAGCTCCGATTGAAAACGAATTGGAAGCGCGCGCAGTTCGGCGGGTAGCCGGGTTCCGCGGACCACGGAGGACACAGTGAGGGTGAAGAGAGACATTTTCCGCGAACTCATGGAAGGCGTGGCGGCGATGAAGGACCACCGGGAAGGCAAGATCACATTGCGCAGCTACAAAGTGGATGTGGCGCCGCTCCCCAAAGTGGATGCAAAACTCCTCCGCGACACGCGAAAGAGGCTGCGTTGTTCGAGGGCAGTGTTCGCTCGCAGACTGCGGATCAACGAAAGAACGCTGGAAAAATGGGAACAGGGCCGCGCAAAACCGAATCCCCAGGCGGCCGCTCTCGTCCTTCTGGTGCGGAAATACCCGGACACGCTGGCGCGCCTGGACGAACTCGCCGCGCGCTAGCGGGAGGCACCTCCCCCCCCCGTACTTAGTGATGGAGCATCTGCGTTAGAGCCGGAATGAATGGCGGCGCCCCGGTCTGACGGGGTGCCCGCTCTCGCGATAGACTCTCCTGATGGACACCGGCTCGCACAATTCCCTGGCTCGCGCTTCTTCTTCCTATCTGCGTTCGGCCATGCATCAGCCTATTCAGTGGCATGAGTTTGGGGAGGAGGCTTTTGCGGCGGCTCGCGCAGCGGACAAGCCTGTGCTTTTGGATATTGGGGCGGTCTGGTGCCACTGGTGTCATGTGATGGATCGCGAGTCTTATGACGATGCCGAGGTGGCGGCGATCGTGAATGAGCATTACATCGCGGTGAAGGTGGATCGGGACGAGCGTCCGGATATTGACAGCCGGTATCAGGTGGCGGTGGCCGCGCTCACGGGGCAGGGTGGGTGGCCGCTTACGGCTTTTCTTACTCCTGACGGCAAGCCGTTTTATGGGGGAACTTACTTCCCTCCGGCGGACGCTTACGGGAGGCCCAGTTTCAAGCGCGTGCTGCTTGCGATTGCCCAGGCTTATCGCGAGAAGCCCGGCGAGGTGCTGGAGCAGGCGCAGATGATCGAGAGCGCGATCTCGCGGGCGGAATCTTTTTCGGCGGGCGGCGGGAAGGTATCCGCCACGGTGATTGACGCGATTTTGGAATCGGCGCGGAAGATGTTTGACGGTGTCAACGGGGGATTTGGAAGCGCTCCCAAGTTTCCGCATCCGGCGGCGCTCGACCTGGTGATGGAGCAGTACGTTCGCACGAAAGATGAAGAGCTGCGCACTATCTTCGTCAGCACGCTCGAGAAAATGGCGCGCGGCGGCGTCTACGACCAGTTGGCGGGCGGCTTCCATCGCTACTCGGTGGATGAGCGCTGGATGGTGCCGCACTTCGAGAAGATGTGCTATGACAACTCGGAGTTGCTGAAGAACTACGCGCACGCTTACCAGGCGACGGGGGATGAGTTCTTCGCCGAAGTGGCGCGCGACATCGTTCGCTGGATGGACGAATGGCTCAGCGACCGCGCTCGCGGCGGCTTTTACGCTTCGCAGGACGCAGACTATTCGATGGAGGACGACGGCGATTATTTCACCTGGACGCTGGGGGAAACGAAAGGCGCGCTGACCGAGGATGAGGCTGCGGTGGCGACGCTCTACTACGACATTCAGGAAGTTGGGGACATGCATCACAATCCGGCGAAGAATGTGCTCTCCATTCGGAGTTCGGTGGAGGAAATTGCGCGGCGGTTGAACATTCTGGAAGAGCGGGCGGGTGCGCTGCTGGCTGCGGCGAAGAAAAAGATGTATGCGGCGCGTTTGCTGCGCCCGACGCCGTATGTGGACAAGACGGTTTACGCGGGCTGGAACGCGATGTGCGTTTCGGCTTATCTGGAGGCGGCCAAGGTGCTCGACCTCGCGGAAGCGCGCCACTTTGCTTTGCGCTCGCTGGATCGGCTGCTGGCGGAAGGATGGAAGGGCGGCTCAACTTCAACCGCAGCGGGCGAGGGCGCCCGCTCCACACTGCGGCATGTGATTGCTTACTCGGAGGCTTTCTCGGATGCTCGGGCGGAGCGGCACGAAGCCGCTGGCATTGGTCATGGCGTGGTTCCGGGCGTGCTCGATGACTATGCTTTCGCGGTGATTGCATGTCTCGACGCTTACGAGGCGACGGCCGACTTGAGTTACTTCCGGTTTGCACGGTCGATCGGAGAGGCGATGGTGGCGGGGTTCTTCGATCGCGCGGAGGGCGGATTTTTTGATACGCGCGGCGGGGCGAGTGAAGAAACCGCGCTCGGCATTCTGGGAACGCGGCGGAAGCCGTTTCAGGATTCGCCGACTCCGGCGGGAAATTCGGCGGCGGCGATCGCGCTGCTGCGTCTGCATGGTTACGCGAATGAAGCGTCGTCTGACGGTGCGTCCTATCGTGACAAGGCTGAGCAGACGCTGGAGGTCTACGCCGGGGCCGCAGGACAGCACGGCATTTTTGCGGCGACCTATGGACTGGCGGTGGCCCGCTTCATGCAGCCGCACCAGCAAGTGGTGGTGATCGGAAACGATGACGTGGCGGCGGAACTGTATCGGGCTGCGGTGCGGCCGCTGGGCTTGAGTACGGCGGTTCTGCGGTTGGATGCGGATAAGGCGGTCGCGCAGAACCTGCCACCGGCTTTGGCGGAGACGATTCCGAATCTTCCACCGCTGGGCGGGGAACGGTCGTTGAATGGACGACCGTTGGACGGACGATCGTTTGCGGTGGTGTGCTCAGGGTTCGCATGCCAGCCGCCGATTTTCGATGCAGAGGAACTAGCGCGCAAGTTGGGATCGCAATAGCTCCGAGTGGCGTAAATGTTCGGGCCGGCTGGATTTTGACGCGGGTGGAGTTCGCTGTGCGACCTGCCAATCCGTGAAGTCGGTTTCACACACAACTGAATCCCGTCCTCAACTGCGACCGCAGCTACCGGCCTGAAGTGCTGATCCGGCCATGCCGATATCCCAAGTGGAATTGCGGGCGCGCGACAGACATTGTGCGGTTACACACATTGTGCGGTGCCGTGCTGCCCTTCTGGTTCCTGAAGTCACCTGCCTTGACTGCCGATGAAACCAGAAGGCGGCGTGTCTGTCATGTCTTCGGACTTCCTCGATAACCCGAAACTGTTCCGGCATTTGGTGGAAGAGTTGCCGGTGGGGATTTACATCGTGGACCGGGACGGGCGGATCCGATTCTGGAACCATGGCGCGGAACACCTGACCGGGCATCTGTCGCACGATGTGGTGGGACATGTTTTCGAAGACGTTGTGCAAGCCTGCGACCGGCGGGGCAACAGCTTGAGTGGCGAGCGCTGTCCGGTGACGATGACCCTCCACCAGCGGCAGCCGCAGCGATGCACGGTTTTCTATCTGCACAAGAATGGGCACCGTACGGCGGTGAGGATCCGCACCCGGCCGATCTCTGAATACGGCGAATACGGGGACGCGATTGGGGGTGCGACGGTTCTATTCGAAGAAGCGTTTGTGTACCGCGAAGAATTGTCGGGGCCTCCGATGTATGGATGCTTGGACGCGACGACGGGAGTGCCTTCGCGCCGTCTGACGCGAGCCGTGCTGAACGAATGCATGGCGGGCATGGAGGAATCGCACATCGGCTTCGGGTTGCTGCGGATACGGGTGCTGGGGCTGGAGGAGTTTCGCTCGAAACACGGTCCGCAGTCGGTTGTGCCTTTTCTGCATACCACGGCGCAGACGTTGCGCAACAGCCTGGACGCGGAAAATTTTCTGGGCTGCTGGGGAGAAAACGAGTTTCTGGTGGTGCTGCCCTCGGCGAGTCCGATGATGGTGGCGATGACGGCTGAAATCTTATTGAACCTGCTGAGCCATTCGGAAGTTTCGTGGTGGGGCGACCGCTTCCTGGTCGAGGCAGAGGTGGCATGCACGGTAGCCACCGCGGGCAGCGACCTGGAAGCGCTCTTGCGGGAGATGAAGCCGGCGCACTCGAAGGGGATAACGAAGGCGGCAGCGGTGGCCGTTGCCAACGTTTCCGGGCGCTCGCGAGGATGATGCTCAATGTTTTCGATCATTGGGATCGTGGTGGTCTTCGGCTGCATCGTCGCGGCCTACCTGATGGAGCATGGCAACCTGCTGGTGCTGATGCAACCGGCGGAACTGCTCATCATCGGCGGGGCGGCGGTGGGCACGGTGCTGATTGCGAATCCGGTCTACATTCTGAAACAGATGCTGGGCGGGCTGCTGGGAGCCTTTGGGTCATCGAAGTACACCACGCAGCGCTATATCGACTCCCTGAAGATGATGTACGAACTGCTGCAGAAGGCGCGCAAGGAAGGTCTGGTGGCGCTGGAGACGGACATTGAGGAACCGGACAAGAGCCCGCTGTTCTCGAAGTATGGAGATTTCGCAAAGAACCACCATGCCATGGCTTTCGTCTGCGACACCATGCGCATGGCGGTGAGCGGCGGGGTGGAAGTATTCGATCTGGATCAGATGCTGGAAGCGGACATGGAAGTGCATCATCACGGAGCCAGTGAGCCGGTGGCGGCGTTGGCGACGATGGCGGACTCGCTGCCGGGGCTGGGCATTGTGGCGTGTGTGCTGGGGGTAGTGGTCACGATGGGCGCGCTGGGCGGACCTCCGGAAGAAATCGGGAAAAAAGTAGCGGCGGCGTTGGTGGGGACCTTTCTGGGCATTCTGCTGTGCTACGGACTGGTGGGACCGCTGTCGGCGCGCATGAGCAAAACGGTGGACGAGGAACACGCGTTCCTGCAGGTGTTGCGGGTGACCATGATTGCGTTTCTAAAAGGAGTCGCCCCGATCATGGCGGTTGAGATTGGGCGGCGGACGGTGCCGGGGCATGTGCGTCCTTCGTTTCAGGCTGTGGAAGAGGCTTGCCGGGGAGCGAAAGGCGAAGCGGCGGCAGCGGCAGCGGGGGATGCTGGCGCTGAGGCGGACGCTGGTGCTGGCGCTGGAGCGGATGCTGGTGCTGGTGCCGATGCTGCGGCTGCGCCCGCGGGATAAACAGCGTCATGCCGACCCCACCCATCATCGTCATCAAGAAAAAAGGCGGCCATGGCGGCCATCACGGTGGCGCCTGGAAGGTCGCCTATGCCGACTTCGTCACGGCCATGATGGCGCTGTTCATCGTATTGTGGCTGATGAGCAGCAGCAACAAGGAAACCAAGGCGGCGATTGCCGGTTACTTCAAAGATCCCAGCGGAACTGGGACCAAGCTCGGAACCACTCTGGCCGGAGGGGGCGAGAACTTTCAACTGACCAAAGAGAACATGGCGCAGCTCAAAGAGAAGTTGCAACAAACGATTCAGAAGATCAACGACCTCGATAAGCTGAAAAAAAATATCGAGATGACGGTGACCGCGGAAGGTCTGCGCATCGAGCTGCTGGAATCGGAGAAAGGAACCTTCTTCGACAGCGGGAGCGCCAAGCTCAACCAGAGTGGACAGGAGTTGCTGACGCTGCTGGCGGCGGAATTGGGAAAAGTTCCCAACCATGTTTCGGTCGAGGGACACACCGACGCCAAACCTTTTACCGGCAAGGGCAGCTACAGCAACTGGGAACTCTCGGCCGACCGGGCGAACGCCGCGCGGCGACTGATGCAGCAGCCGGCGGGATTACGGGCCGATCAGGTTACACAAGTGCGGGGCTTCGCCGACCAACGCCTGCGCAACCTCAAGGATCCGCTGGACCCGGCGAACCGGCGCATTTCGATCATCGTGCAGTACCTCGACAGCACCCCCGGCGAAGCGGAAATTCCCGTGGAAGGGGCGAAAGAACCGGTGGAAAGGAAACCGTCAGCAGCTGGAGCGAAGGCGGAATCTGAAACCACGGGCAAAAAAGAAGGGAAGTAAAAAAAGAGGCTGACCACGGAGGCCAGCCCAGAAAATTGCTTTTTCGTGATGCGAATGATCACATCCTCTTGCTTAAGCGGTTGTCGATCACACGACTACTCGTCGCAAGACTTAGTTGAACACGGAAACGGCCCCCCGGGAGTGGGAACTCTCGGAATAGCCGCATACGCAAATGTACCTACCAAACCTACCAAGAGCAGTAACGCCCTGAGTGAACGTTTCATGGTTGACTTTCTCCTTAGGGTCCTGCCGAAAGCTAGCGTAAAACTGCAAGCTTGCAGCGGGGAGAATTATACACAACCCTGCAACTTTCTGATTAATAGGAGGTTACTCAAGGCGGTCGAACAAGGCGAAGAGTTGACCAGCACGCCGAAAATTGACGGGACCGTCCGGCAGGCAATAGGAACGGTGTTTACGCTGGTTTCTTAAGGTAATGGTTTGAGCAGAATGGCTTCGCTACAGGCTTGAAGACGGGATTGCGGAGCGCCCCAACAATCCTCTTGACAAGGTTTTTGCGCGGAGGCTGTTTTTGGGGATAACGAAGCTACGATCCGGTCTTGGAGCCGGCTGCCGCGGAGTTGGCTCTGGGTTGATTCTCAGGCAGGTCGAGCGGGACATGAACTTCCGCAGGCTCCAGATTGGAGCTTCGCGAAAAGGCGCGTTCCACCATGCCTTCGAACATCGGGATCAGCGAATCGGAAGGCATGGGGTGTTGAATATCCGCCAAGCCCTGTTCCCATCGCTGGGTTTGCAAATGGTTGACGGCGGTCACGCGCACGGCTTTGCGCGAGAGCGAGTAGCCGAGCCAAACAAAAATGACCAAGTTGTATGTCGCCATGTTGATCCGGTTGAGATTCTTGAGCGTGACAAATCCCCCCGAATTCAACGCAAACAACAGCAATTCCACACCAGCGAGGGCGCCAAAGCCGAGAGAGATCCCAAAACTGACCTGCTTTCGGGACACCCCCAGGAAGCGTGAAAACAGGAGCAGAAAGAGAATAAGGCCAAGCTGCACGACGCGGACCGAGCGCTGCAGAGTAGTAATGGCTTGCGCCAGCGGACTGGTGTCGAAAGAACTCGAAAAGGCGACTACCACCGCAACCAGCAGCATCACCACACCCGCCCACTTGAAGAGCAGAGTGCCCAGGTCCTTCAGCGTGTGATAGGGGCGGAATACGTCGAGGAAAATCTCATGAATAACCTTGAAGCCGAGAACCGCGTTGACCGCCTCGCCCAAGTAGAAAGGTGTGAGATATAAGTTGTGATTGCCGGAGAGCCAAAGCGGAAAGAGAATGGCAAAATTGGCAACCTGCGCCAGGAGAAACATGAAAAACATGGGAAACTGCTTGTGCAGCTTACGGCGCCAGAAAATGGCCGCGACCACCGATTGCAGGATCGGTTGCGAGCACCACAAAAAGAGGACGATAGTATGGCTGTGCCAAGTCATGGAACATGCAGGGGGAAGAACACGACCCGCTAATCGCCGCGCTTTCGGCCCTGCTCCCCATCCTCAAGCAGATGGCCCTTCGGGGTCAATCTACTTAGGTAACCTTAGTAACCATTACCCTCTGGCCAGCTAGCCTTCCGGGGCTGCGGAAACCAGGATAATTCGATACCCAGCCGCCAAGAACACGCCTGCTTTCCCGTAGAAACGCGGCTTGCCGCGTCTCCGAAGAACAAGAAGGAAGAAATTACACCATGGTCAGGGGGCTGCCTACGAAACTCGAGCTTTCAGCAGCCTGCTCCTGGGTAACGGTTACTGGTTGAGTTTTTCCAGATGGCGGAATCCGTCGGTAGCAACGAACATGGCTGCGGTTATGGTTCCGTTGTAGGCCATGTGGATGAGGACGCTGGCGGCGACGGAATTCTGTCGGGCTCGCACCATCGTCAGAACGACGCCGACGAGGAAAATCACGAGCACCGGTCCCCAGGTAAACATCAGTTGCGCGCCGTGGAGGAGGGCGAAACCGAGCGCGGTCAGGAAGACGGCAATCGGCAAACCGAGGCGGCGCGCGAGCACGGGATAAAGAAAGCCGCGGAAAAAAAGCTCTTCCATCAGAGGCGCGAGGGTGACGCTGAGGATGCTGAGGGCCCAGGCTTCGGCGGGGGTGCGGAAAAAGCTGTCGATCGGCAACTCTCTCGGAATCGGCAAGAAATGGGCCAGCGCCTGCAAAGCGATCGAGAGTGCGAAACCCACTAGCACGTAAATGGCAATGTTGGAAGGCCAGTTCCAGTGAATGGCGGCGAGAAAATCGGGACGACGGCGCTCGCGGGTCACTAGAACATACATGTAGGCGAGGATGAGAAGGTAGGCCAGGGATTGTCCGGCGACGACGACTAGAGGAATGCGAGCGATTTCGCCGAGGGCGGTGTGCGGGTAAAACCGCCAGCGGGCGATGAGCAGCACGGTAAACACGCCGACGAAGAGCGCAACGATGGTGAGGAACGTGAGGCGGAGGACGTCCCAGCCATTCCACGCTGGATCAGGCGGCGCAGGGGGGACGAGTTCGGCGGGCTGGGCGTCACTGGCGGGTAAGGCGAGCCCGGCATCACTATGGCCACCGGCATCTGCCGAGCTTTGCTCGGCTGGACAGCCGGGGGCGGCTGTCCCTACGTGGACGGGCGAGGACGCCCGTTCCTCCACTGGCGTGTCTGCGGGCTCCGATGTTGACTTTGGAATCTCCGGGAAACCCTCGGGAGAAAAGTTCACGCTAGTTCCCCTGTGCCAGTGGGCGCTAGCACGCTTTTTCCTGTGCCATTTATTGCCGAGCCATTTTTCGCCGACCCATTCTTCTTTGACCCGTTGAAATACGCGGTTAGCGCCTGGCCAGTGTAGGACTTCTTCACGCGCGCGATTTGTTCGGGCGTGCCCTGGGCTACGATGCGGCCGCCTTCTTCTCCGCCTTCGGGGCCCAGATCGAGGATCCAGTCGGCGTTGCGGATTACGTCGAGGTTATGCTCGATGATGATGACCGTGTTTCCGAGATCGGTGAGACGGTGCAGGACATCGAGCAACTTGCGCACGTCGTCGAAGTGCAATCCGGTGGTCGGCTCATCCAGCAGATAAAGCGTTTTTCCGGTCTGGCGCTTGCCGAGTTCGCGGGCGAGCTTGATGCGCTGGGCTTCTCCGCCGGAAAGGGTGACGGCAGATTGACCGAGGTGAATGTATCCGAGGCCAACGTCGACCAGCGTTTGCAGCTTTTGCTTGACCTGCGGAATGTTTTCGAGAATCTGGAGCACGTCCGATACGGGCGTTTCGAGCAGGTCGGCGATGGAGGAGCCGTTGTAGTGAACCGACAAGGTCTCGTGGTTGTAGCGGCGTCCGCCGCAGACTTCGCACTGCACGTAAACGTCGGGCAGGAAATTCATTTCGATGCGGCGCTGGCCTTCGCCCTGGCAGGCTTCGCAGCGTCCGCCGGGAACGTTGAAGGAGAAGCGTCCGGGCTTGTATCCGCGCTCGCGGGATTCGGGCAGCATGGCGTAGAGGTCGCGAACCTGCGCGAAGATACCGGTATAGGTTGCGGGATTGGAGCGCGGAGTGCGGCCGATGGGCGACTGGTCGATGCGAATCACTTTGTCGATCAGCTCCGCTCCGGCGATGGCTTTGTGCGCGCCGGGTTCCTCCCGCGAACGATAGAGCTGCCTGGCGAGCGCGCGGTACAGGATGTCGTTGACCAGGGTTGATTTGCCGGAACCGGAAACCCCGGTGACAACCGTGATCACGCCTAGCGGAAAAACTACGTCTAGATTCTTGAGGTTGTTCTCGCGAGCGCCGAGAACGGTGAGGGCTTTCCCATTCGGGCTGCGGCGCTCGGGAAGCATGGCGATCTGCTGGCGTCCGGAGATGTAGGCGCCGGTGAGGGAGGCGGGCGAGTGCATGATTTCGGCGGGCGTACCGCTGGCGACCAACTCGCCGCCATGACGGCCGGCGCCGGGGCCGAGGTCGATGACATAGTCGGCGCGGCGGATGGTTTCTTCATCGTGCTCGACGACGAGCACGGTATTGCCGAGGTCGCGCAAGTTTTCGAGCGCGGCGAGAAGACGGCCGTTGTCGCGGTGGTGCAGGCCGATGGAAGGTTCGTCGAGAACGTAGAGAACGCCGCGCAGCTTCGATCCGATTTGAGTGGCGAGGCGGATGCGCTGGCCTTCTCCACCCGAGAGCGTGGCGGCGGAGCGGCTGAGCGACAGGTAGCCGAGCCCGACGTTGTCGAGGAATTCGAGGCGTTCGGTGATTTCGTGCGCGATGCGTCCGGCGATGGTCAGCTCCCTGCCCGTGAGTTGAATCTGGCGCGCGGCATCGAGGGAGCGCGCAACCGGAAGGCTGGTGAAATCGGCAATGGACATGCCGTTCACCTTTACGGCCAGGCTTTCCGGACGCAAGCGTTCGCCGTGGCACACCGGACATTCGGTGGCCGACATGAAATCGAGCAGATATTCGCGGTAGGTATCGGAAGTGGAGGCCTCGAGATTCTGCTTGAGGTAGCCGAGAATCCCGAGAAATCCAGTCCTCTTTTCGCGTTGGCTTTCGCGCTGGCCCCCGCGCTGCGGCTCGCCGTAGAGCAGGAGGTTCTGAATCTTGTCGGGAAATTTCTCGAAGGGCGTGGTCAAATCGAAACCGTAGGCTTGAACCACCAACTGGATGCTGCGAACCAGGTTCTGCGACGACGAACCGGGGCCCAAGCCGCCATCGAGCAGCGGCTTCGACCAATCGACAATCACTTTGGCCGGATCCAGATCGTAGCGGCTTCCGAGGCCGTGGCACTCGGGGCAGGCGCCATAGGAACTGTTGAAGGAGAATGATCGCGGCTCCAGTTGCGGAACGCTGATGCCGCAGTCGGGACAGGCAAGGCGCGAGGAATAAAGCGTTTCGTCTCCGTTGACGACGGCGACCAGGACGAGACCGCCGCCGAGTTTCATGGCGAGCGAGACCGAGAGTTCGAGGCGGTGTTCGATTCCGGGCTTCACCAGCAGGCGATCCACGACCACTTCGATGGTGTGGTTCTTGCGCTTATCGAGGGCGAGGTCGTCTTCGAGGTTGACCAGTTCGCCATCGACGCGGGCGCGGGAGAAACCGTGCTGGACAAGTTTCTCCATTTCTTTTTTGAATTCGCCTTTGCGGCCGCGCACGATCGGCGCCATGATCATGACGCGATCATCGGGCGTGAGCGACATGACGCGCTGCACGATCTGCTCGGCAGACTGGCGGGTGATGGGCTTGCCGCAATTCGGGCAGTGGGGCACGCCGATCGAAGAGTAGAGCAGGCGCAGGTAATCGTAGATCTCGGTGATGGTGCCAACGGTGGAGCGCGGACTGCGGCTGGTAGTTTTCTGCTCGATGGAGATCGCTGGGCTGAGGCCGTCGATGGAGTCGACGTCGGGGCGCTCCATCTGGTCGAGAAACTGGCGGGCGTAGGCGGAGAGGGTTTCGACATAGCGGCGCTGGCCTTCGGCGTAAATGGTATCGAAAGCGAGCGAGGATTTGCCGGAGCCGCTGAGGCCCGTTATGACCGTCAGAGTATTGCGCGGAATCTCGACGTCAATGTTCTTCAGGTTGTGCTGGCGCGCGCCGCGCACCGAAATGCTGGTGATGGCCATTTAGCGCAATACGTTATGCACTTCCGTAACGTGGACGGGTCCCAAGAAATGTTGGAGAGTGGAGATACGCAGTTCGATTCCCGTATCTTAGTTGTTAACAACGGCACGGGTCAAATGCGGATAAAGTAAAAGTTTTGCAGCCGCGCGATTCACAAGGTGGCTGCCAGCAAGGGCCAGTGACGTGAGCGTGCTTTCCGTAGCCTTCTTAATCATCAGTACCGCAATCTTGAGTGTGATTCTGGGCATCTTCGGCGCGTATTGCGCGATTAGCGGTATATTGGCCGCCGTCAACTCCGCTCGACCCTCCAACGTCCTATCGGCATTGATAGCCCATCGAAACCCCGCCAGCGGCGACTAAGCGCGCCGCCGCAATCTCTCCGTCGAACTTCGAGGAATCGTGTTTCCCTTGGCCGCCCAGAGACAGGAAGCCTAGAGGTATAGGGCTACTGCTGGGGCGGTTGCGTGGGAGGCATGCCGGGCGCCCCGGGCGGCTGTACTCTGCGGAGCAGTTCCAGAACCTGCTCGGGCGTCTTCGGCCCGGCGTTGGGCTGGTTCGGGTCCGGTTGTTGTTGGTCCTGGGTATTTGCGCCGGTCATGCCGGGTTGTGCAGGTTGTCCGGGCTGGGGCTGGGCTTGATCGTCGGCGCTGTCCTCGGCGTCATCCTCATCATCTGCACTTTTTTCATCTTTGCCATCGTCGGCTTCGGCAGTCGCCGGTTGTGCAACCGCAGGCTGTCCCGCTTGCGGCGGGGGTGGCCTGAACGGCAGCGGCTGGGGAGGGCCGTTCGAGGGCATGGGCGCCGGATTGCTCTGAGACACGTTCGCAGCGGTCTGGACGTCTCCCGACGACGAGGGCTTGCCCATAAGGACCACGCTCGAAACCGCCGTGGGATCGGAGCTTGAACCCAGCATCACGTAATTGAACGCGGAACCATTGAGCAATGCCGCCAGAACATCCCGTGGCGCACCGGGGCCGAGGTGGGTGACCACTCGCTCATTTGCGTTCTGAGGAATTTCAATGGAAGCGCCCGTGAGCCTGCGCACATCGCGCAGGATTTCGCCCAAAGTCGAATTCTGAGCCGAGATCGTCAGCAACCCGCCTTGATAGCTGACCTTCGCCGGGGTTGGTGGAAGCTGGTCCATCGGCAACTGACTCAGCGGACCCCTCGGCAGCGGGGGGAGCACGACCGGCTTCTGGGTCTTATGGGACTTGTGGTGCGGGGTGGCCGGCGCGGCGGCCTGGGCGGTAGTCTGAGCGAGGGCAGTCTGAGCGAGAAGGAGGGGAGCTGCCAGTAAAAGCTCCAAAGCCGTCCATCTGCGTGCTTGCCACATCAGAATACCCCATTCCCACGAGCGGCCGTCCTTCCACAGCCACTGCGGCCTGCCTGATTTTACCACCGCTCATAGAACGGCCGACGGCCTTATTCTTGCGCGCAGATGACCTAAGACACGTTGCAGGTATAGCCCGGGCAAGCATTGAGACTGCCTTCCGCCTTAACAGCGCGTAAAATGCGAGCGGAGGCCTTCCCTTTGGGTACTTCCGAACCCACGCCCCGGAATCGACGGCGCTGGCGACGATGGCTCTGGCTGGTGGTGCTGGGAGCATCCGCCCATGGCCAGACCTGCCAGAGCGCCCCGGACATGGATGCTTCCGTGCGAGCCGCGCTCGAGAGCGCGGCGAAGCGCTACTTCGAGATGTCGGCGCGCGGCGATGTGGCTGCCCTGAAGCAGAACTCCATAGCCTCCGTCGCAGCCAGTTTTACGGGCATCGAAGCGGCAGTCAAAGAGAGCCAGGCCGCGTTCACCGGCGCAAATGCAACGGTTCGGCTACCATTCTTGCTGACAGCCGATGGCGCAGAACCGCTCGCACGCGCGGAATTTCTGTGCGGAGTATTTGGGCCGTCGGGTCAGACGAGGGACAGCGCGGTATTTGTCCTGAATAATCTGCCGCCCGGCAAGTACGGCGTGACCATTCTCGACGTTAACGGGGACCAAGCTGCCATGACGCTGAGTTTGGTCCTGCAGCAGGTGGGCGCCGACTGGAAATTGGCAGGATTTTACGCGAAATCCGCGCAGGCATCCGGGCACGACGCCGCGTGGTTCACCCAGCGCGCCCGCGATTTCAAGGCGAAAACGCAGAATCACAGCGCCTGGTTGTATTACCGCGAGGCAATCGCCCTGTCTGCCCCAGTGGACTTCATGAGCACGCTCGCCACCGACAAACTCTATGACGAAGCCCAGGCCACGCAGCCCTCTGATATGCCCGCAAACGGAAACACCGTGGATATAAGCGCCGGCGGCAAGATCTATCATTTAACCGAGATCTTTCTGCTGGCCGTGGGCGGCGATCTTGACGTGGCCGTAAAGTACGAGGCCGCCGATGTCTCGAATACCGCGCATGCGTTTCAGGAAAATACGGCCGTGATCAAGGCACTGGTGGCGAAGTTCCCCGAATTTCGCCAGGCTTTTGCCGGCGTGGTGGCGCGAGCCGTCGAGCCCTCCGGCCGCGACTACGGTTCACTCCTGACGATGAAGGACATCAAATAGCGGGTGGCCAACTGCGGGGCGGACTCTAATGATTGAGGCAACGCAAAAACCAAGGCGTGTGCGCGCGGCTGTACCGTGAAGCGTGTTGAGCCATATGGTGGAGGGACAGGGCCTCGCCCGTACGCCGGGCGGGGACGCCCGGCGCTCCACCGTCATTATTTTTCGGCGGGATGAAATTTGGAGGCGCGGGTGAGAATCGAACTCACGATAGAGGTTTTGCAGACCTCGGCCTTACCACTTGGCTACCGCGCCGGATCGTGCCGCTAAACGACACGCCAAGCTAGCACGCTAAAACGAAAAGCCCTCGCTGGTGCAGGGCTTCGAAAAACTGGAGCGGGAGACGGGATTTGAACCCGCGACTTCGACCTTGGCAAGGTCGCACTCTACCACTGAGTTACTCCCGCTCGTCGTTGCTATTTTACAGCACTTGCTCATTTGGCGCCAATGCACCCGAACGGGCGCCCGCTCAGCGTCGAAGAGATCGCTGGTGGTGTTCAGGCGACGTGCCACGCGGTTCACGATTGCCGATGTTATTGGGCTTCTTGAGAAGCCGCTCGTTGACTCTCTGTATAGTTACAGTATACACTACGCAGTGATCAAGAGCTTCCGGCATAAGGGTGTCGAGCAGTTCTTCAAAACCGGGTCGAAGGCGAAAATTCAGCCAAAGCATGCGGATAAATTGAAGCTGCAACTTTTCGCGCTGGACAACGCCAAATCGGAGAAGGACATGAACGCACCCGGCTGGAGGCTGCATCCATTGCACGGCAATCTGGAAAACCACTGGTCGGTGGAGGTCAGCGGCAACTGGCGGCTGACGTTTATATTCGAAGGTGAAGATGCCGTTCTGGTGGATTATCAGGACTACCACTGAGAGGTCTTTATGCGCATGCACAATCCGCCACATCCAGGAAGAGTTCTTCGAGAGTATCTGGGGGCGATGTCGGTCACAGGCACCGCCAGGCACCTTGGGGTGACTCGGGTCGCCCTATCGCGCATCTTGAATGGCAGCGCGGGAATTTCTGCAAGCATGGCGCTGAAGCTGTCCGATGCCCTTGGCACCAGCCCCGAACTATGGATCGGCATGCAGGCCCAATATGATCTTTGGCGGGCATCACAGCATCGCCATGAGATGGTGACGCCCCTCTTCGCGGCAGCAGGGCACCCACGCCTCGGCAAACGGCTCCCAGCGTCGGGCGAAGAGCCCCGCGCCCGCGCGACGCGGGGAAAGAGCACGAGCAGCGCTGCGGCGGGGCGACGGTAAACCGAACTATTTTTGTGAATTTGCCGGGATCCGCCATAGAGATCCGTCAGGGTTGCAAGTGTTCAGCCGGATGATGCGGCGACCACTGCGGATCTTCGTCCGGCGCTACGATCTGGCCGTCGCGCATGTGGACGATGCGGTCGCCATAATCGGCGGCTTCGGGATTGTGCGTAATCATCAGCACGGTCTGCCCTAGATCCTTGTTCGACTGGCGCAGCATGTCGAGGACGATGCCCGAGCTTTTCGAATCCAGGTTGCCGGTGGGCTCGTCGGCGAGCACGATGGCCGGGCGGTTGATGAGAGCCCGGGCGAGCGCGACTCTCTGCTGCTCGCCGCCGGAAAGCTCGTTGGGCCGATGCTCCAGACGCTGCGCGATGCCGAGCATCTCGGTGATCTTCTTCAGAAATGCGGGATCGGGCGCGCCCAACCCGGCGATGTCCACGGCGATCTCGATATTCGAGCGGGCGCTGAGCGTCGGCAGAAGATTGAATTTCTGGAAGACGAATCCGATCTTGCTCTTGCGCAACCGGGTGCGCTCGCCGTCGGAAAGCGTGGCGAAATCCACGCCGTCGATGGTGACGCTTCCCGAGTCGGCGCGGGTCAGTCCGCCGAGCAGATAAAAGAGCGTGGACTTGCCGCTGCCCGAAGGGCCCACGATGGTGACGAACTCGCCCTTCTGCACGCTGAAGGAAACACCGCGCAGGGCGGGCACATCCACTTTGCCAACCCGGTAGGTTTTGCGCAGTTCCCTGGCTTCGATGAAGGCCGGCATCCAGTGAAAACGATATCACAAGCGTGATTGAGTCATTGAGACATTGAGTCATTGAGACATTGACCATCATTGAGACATTGAGTCATTGAGACATTGAGTCATTGAGAGATCGAGTCATTGAATCATTGAATCATTGAGAACTCTAATGACTCAATGTCTAAATGCCGCAATGATTCAATGCCGCTCACGCCACGGTCGCGTGTTCCACGTCCACGGCACGGGGCCGCAGTTCAACCTGGCGCTTGGGGCCGCGCTTGCGCACCAGCAACAGGCGAATGCGCTCCAGCAGTTCCGCGGGTTCGTACATTCCCTTGGACAGAAAAACATCGGCGAGCGTTTCGCGCTCGTAGATTTTGGTTCGGCCCGAGATCAGCACCGCCGGAGTCTGCGGAGAAAGATTTTTGATTTCTTCGATCAGCCGCGAACCATCCACGCCCGGCATGATCAGGTCGGTGAGCACCAGATCGACGCCGCCGCGGCGGAAGGCTTCCAGGGCCTTTTCGCCACTGTTGCACGCGAGCACGCGGTAGCCCCGCGTTTCCAGCATGATTTTGCGGATGGAGAGCGCCTGTTCGTTATCGTCCACACAAAGAATCGTTTTCTTGGGCTTCATTGGCCTAACCGGGAGATTGTCGTCACAAATATTTTTGAATTCGATGCCTGATTTCTTTTTTTTTGAGAATCGGGAGCGAGGTGAATGCTAAATAGAATCCGAGCGCCGGTAAAGTAGCGCGCTCGCCAATGGCACTCTCGTGCGAGGGAAGATCGTGCCATCGGGCTGAGAGCCGCGACTGGCGCAGGGTTTCGCTCCGCTAGATCGCGATCGTGACTTCGCCGCGGAGAACTTCCACACAATTTCCACCGACACGCACATTGACGACATGGTTATCCTGCCGTTACCCTGCGATCTTCCGCTTTGTGGCGCGAACAAAAATGCTGCTGGGACGGTGCATTTCGAGGCCTTGCTCGATCAAAACCTGCTCGTCGCTGGCGGCAACGCCGTGCGCGACCATCCAGGCGGAGCAGCATCCGGCGGCCGAACCGGTGGCGGGATCGTCTCCGTTGTAAAAAATCATGCGGGCGTGGAGGCGGGCTTTCGGATCGACGGTTTCGCGGCAGACAAAGTAAAAAAACTTTCCGCCGCTGCGCGCGAGATATTCGGCGGCGCCGGCGAGATCGAGGCGAAGCTTCTGCAGCGTCTTCAGCGAGCGCAGCGCGGCGATGGTGAAAGGCATGCCGGTGGAAACGGTCTGGATGGGCACGGAGTCGTCGAAATCAGCCGCGCTCAGGCCCGTGAGGCGCGCGACGGCGTCAGCATCGTGGATCGCGCCGAACTCGGGATTTTTCTGCGTCATTTCTCCGAAGACGGGCTGCGCTGTTTCCTGGGTGAAGCGCACGGGCACTGTGCCCACGTTCAGATCGAGCCGGACTTCGGCTGCGCCGGTCTGGCCGCGCAGAACAAAAGCCGTGCCGAGCGTAGGTGTCCAGCGAAAGGCAGTTCTTCCTGCACGGTAAAGATGCGCACGCGCACTCCGCGATCCTTCTCTGCCGCGGCCTCCCCAGGAAGAATGAAAGTTGTTTCGGAGAGATTCATCTCCCGCGCCAGGGCCTGCATCTGCTCCGTGCTAAGGCCGCGTCCGTCGAGAAACACTGCCAGCGAGTTGCCGGTGAGCGCTCGGTCGGTAAACACATCGACCTGAACCATGGGGAGATGGATCAGAGAGAGCTTTCGTGCCGAAGCAGCCATGCCTGAGATTTTATCGGGCCGCAGGTAACGGGCCAAGGCATAATCGCGGCCCGATGCGATACCATATTCCCCGCCGGAACCGGCCTGGCCCGGTTGACGGGCTGCTGGCCGGTGGCTATTCTATCTCTACTAATGTAGTGGGGTTTAAACGCGCCGGGCATCCTT
>CAWIRH010000001.1:0-667196 GCA_963838425.1 uncultured Acidobacteriaceae bacterium | reverse complement strand
TCCACGAACTGTCCGGCTACTTCGAACGCAATGACTTGCACGATCTATCGCGGCGAGTTCGCGGTGGTGCCGGGGCGCAATGAGATGTATGCGTGGGTGGTCGACGTGCAATACGACCTTAACGGAAATCCAACACCCGCCGACGAGGGCATCTGGAGGACCACGAACGGAGGAGCGAGTTGGACCGAGATCCCGGATAACGGCATCACCAACTGCGGCGACGATGCGTTTGGGCCAAACAGCGGCTGCGGGGTGGAGCAGGGCTGGTTCAACCTGGAGTTGGCCGCGATTCCCAATGCAACGGGAACGGACGTTTACGCGGGCGCGATCAATCTTTACAAGTGCACGTTGGAGGGGGGCACAACCTGCACGCAAGGCGACTGGATCAATTTGACTCACGTCTATGGATGCAGCCCGCTCGGGAAGACGGCGCACGTGCATCCGGACCAGCACGGAATCGCGTTCATGGTTGTGGGTGACACAGCGCCCGGCTACTTCGCACATGACGGCGGGATCAGCCGGACGCTGGATGGCTATTCCGGGCTGAACGTCGGGCTTTGCTCGGGGACAAATCAGTTTGACAGCCTGAGCCAGCCCCCGACCGCGGGGAATACCCACACTCTGGGCTCAATGACGGAATTCGTTTCGATCTCGGTGCACCCGACCGACCCGGATATTTTGTTGGGGGGAACGCAGGGCAACGGCTCTCCCAAAACCAGCAGCGCGACCGAGGACAGTACGTGGCAGAACGCGCTGGGCGGGGATGGCGGATTCACGGCTATCAATCTTACGAATCCGAATGAGTGGTTTGCGGCGAATCCCTACGTCACGATTTTGAAATGTGAGTTGGGAACGGCTTGTAACGACAGCGGATTTTTCCAAGTCGTCGGGTCCAACGATCTGGGCGGCGATCAGGGAGCCTTCAATACTCCATACATTCTGGACCCGCAGAATAGCAGTGAAATGCTGGTGGGAACCTGCCGGGTGTGGCAGATCGAAACCAGCGGAACCACTCCGCTCCAGCTTAGTAATGACTTCGAGACGCTGGGACTGGGCGTGTGTACGGGCGATGAGATCAACCTGGTGACTGCGCTGGCGGCGGGCGGCCCGAAGCCGAACAACTATTCGGCGGTGGTGTATGCGGTGACCGGCGGATACGGGCCGCTGAGCGGGGCTCCTGGCGGCGAAGTTTGGGTTACGACCAACGCCGGGGCCAGCCTGATGACGAATGTGACGGGGAGTGTGAATCCGAACGGGTATGCGATTTCGACGGTCGCGATGGATTCGTCCGATGGGACGGGCAAGACGGCGTACGTCGGGATCATGGGATTCAGCACTCCGTCGTACCCAACCTCGCATGTTTGGAAGACGGCGAATGCGGGCGCGAGTTGGACGGACTGGAGCGGAACGGGAGCAACGGAGTTGCCGGATGCTCCGGTGAACGCGTTGGTGGTGGATTGGCACGCGGGAATGGTTTACGCGGGAACCGACGTTGGCGTTTTTGTCAGTCCGACTTCCAGTCCGACTTCGACTGCGAGTTGGACAGAGGTTGATCCGCCCGGTCCGGACACGTCGGGATTTCTGCCGAACGCTCCGGTCACGGCGCTGCAGCTTTTTGATCCGCCTAACACGGGCACGAAAACGCTGGTGGCATCGACCTACGGGCGCGGCATTTGGAGCGCCGCGCTGTCGCCAAACTTTAAGATTGCGGTGGCGGCGACTCCGAATACGACGGTGGTGAACCAGAACGTAACGTGGAACGGAACGCTGACGGCGGAGGACGGATACAGCGGAAGCGTGACGCTGACGTGTACGGCGGGACATCCGGTGCCCTGCACGGTTTCGCCGCTGACGGTGACACCCACGGCGGGGGGCGCTCCGTTTACGGTGACGCTAGGCAGCGCGACGCCAGGGACGTTTACTTTCACGATTCAGGGAACGGACGGCACGCTGACCCACGCTACGCAGCCGGAGACGCTGACGGTGACGGGGACGACACCCGACTTCACTTGGACGGACACGGGCAGCGCTACGGCGACAGTGCTGGCGGGACAGACTGCCAGCTTTACCTTTTCGGCGGCGCCGGTGGGAGGCGGGACGTTCAGCTCGACGGTGACTTTTGCCTGCTCGGGCTTGCCGGAATTGACTAACGGGCTTCCCGGCCCCAGTTGTGTGTTTAATCCGCCGTCGATCGCAGCGGGGACGCCGGGGACGCCACCGGTGAAGGTCTCGCTGACCATTCCGACCTGTGGGCCGAACTTGCCGACGCTGTGCCCGCCTGGGACGGGCGGGGACGCCCGTCGCTCCGCGGGCACGCCGTCTAGACTTCTCCTTCGCTCCGGGCCGGCTCGCGGGGACAACCGTCCCTACGCTTTGCCGTTCTTCACACTCGCGTGGGTGGTGGTGGCGGGGATCGTGGGGATCGGGCGACAGAGACGCGGTAAGCCGCGTCTCTACGTGGGGATCGCGGTCATCTGTTTAGGGCTTGGATTGATAGCGGAGATTTCGTGCGGCGGGGTCACCGGCAGTGGTGGTGGCACCGGGCCAACGCCGGATTTTGCGATTGCGGTAACGCCAATTCCGAATTCGACATCGGTGAATCAGAACGTCACCTGGAACGGGACACTGACGGCGTTGAATGGATACAGCGGAAGCGTGGCGCTGACGTGTACGGCGGGCGCCCCGGGGACGTGCACGCCGTCGTCGGTGACGCCGACAACCGGGGGCGCTCCGTTTGCGGTGACGTTGCGCAGCGCGACAAATGGCACGTTTAACTTCCAGATCCAGGGAACGGACGGAAAGCTGACGCACGCTACACCGACGGAGACGCTGACGGTGGGAACGGGTGCTACGGTACAGGTCACGGTGCTTCCGGGAGTGCCGTCCAGCGTTTTCCCCAACAACGCAGGGTGGCCGCTGCAAACCGCGCAGTTTACGGCGACGGTCACCGGCACCGGCAACACGGCTGTGACTTGGTCGGTCCCCACTCCGAACGGGGGAACCATCGACGCGAACGGCTTATACACAGCTCCCACCGTGGGTCCCGATCTGCCGGCGAGCGTGACCGTCACCGCGTTTTCCCAAGCCGACGCGACTAAGTCCGCGTCCACACAGGAAACTCTCAACCCTGCGACCATACCAGGGACGTACAGCAACATCATGGTGACAGCGACCGATAGTACGGCAGCTCTCTCCGACCCGGTAACGCTGACCGTGCAGTAGGGAGGGCAATCTACCGCCGAGACGGGGAGAGCGCCGAGAATTTCTAAGTTGCGATTTGTAATTGGTAATTAAGGGCGCGGAGTATCCGTATCCACATCTCGAAAAGCGCGAGATGTGCGGCACCCGCGCCTTTTCGTCTTGTGTCACACTCTCTTGTTCTTACGTCACGGCGATGAAACTCGGCGGTGCGGTAGGATCATCTTCGGTGGACTGCCGTGCTTGCACGGCTTGGACGGGCGAGATGCCCGTCCCTCCACAAAACACACAAACTTATGACTTATGACATTGCGGTAATTGGCGGGGGTATTGTTGGGCTTTCGTTTGCCATGCAGGCGACCGAGAAGTTCCCTGGTCTGCGGCTTGTGGTCCTGGAAAAAGAGTCGGGAGTGGCTCGGCATCAGACGGGACACAATAGCGGGGTGATCCACAGCGGCGTTTATTACAAGGCGGGATCGCTGAAGGCGCGGCTGTGTGTGGCGGGGGCGCGGGAGATGGTGGAGTTCTGCTTGCAGCATGGAATTCCGCATGAGGTGTGCGGGAAATTGATTGTGGCCACTGACTCGGAGGAAGCGGCGCGGCTGGATGAGTTACTCGCACGGGGTGTGGCGAATGGGCTGGTGGGTTTGCGGTTGCTTTCGCGCGAGGCGATGCTGGAGATCGAGCCGCATGTGGGCGGAGTGCGAGCGCTGCACGTGCCGTCGACGGGGATCACGGATTATGCGGCGGTGACGGCGAAGTATGCGGAGATCGCGGCGGGTCGCGGGGCGGAGGTGAAGACGGGCGCCGGAGTTGTGGGATTCGATCGTTCCAATGACGGAGTGGGGGCTGAAGTGGTGGTGCGGACGCGAGCGGGAGATTTTCCGGCGCGATATGTGGTGAATTGCGCGGGGCTGTATAGCGATCGGGTGGCGCGTATGGCGGGGGACGATCCGGGGATGATGCTGGTTCCGTTTCGCGGGGAGTATTACGATCTGGCGGCGGCGCGGCAGGAGTTGGTGCGGGGGTTGATTTATCCGGTGCCCGATCCGCGGTATCCGTTTCTTGGAGTGCACTTCACGCGGCGGATTCAGGGGAATGTGGATGCGGGGCCGAATGCGGTTTTGGCGTTCGGGAGGGAGGGATACCGGTGGCGGGATATCGATTTCGCCGAGGCGATGGAAGTGTTCATGGATACAGGATTTCGGGCGATGGCGCGGCAGCATTGGAAGAACGGGCTGAAGGAGTTTCGGCGGTCGCTGCGGAAGCGGGATTTTGTGCAGTCCTGCCAGCGGTTGGTGCCGGCGGTGCGGATGGAAGATATGACGCCGGGCGGGTCGGGAGTGCGGGCGCAGGCGGTCGCGCCGGATGGCGCGCTGGTGGACGATTTCCGGTTTGCGGGGCGTGGCCGATTTTTGCATGTGCTGAATGTGCCGTCTCCGGCGGCGACGGCTTCGTTGCCGATTGGACGGGAGATATTGAAGATGGTGCCGGCGGAGATCGTGGATTAGCGGAGGGAACGCAGCCTCGATTTCAGCGGCTGGTGTAGTCTTCCCGTAGAGACGAGGCTTGCCTCGTCTCAGGCGCTAGACGCGGCAAGCCGCGTCTCTACATAGAATTTCTTTGTTGGGAGAACTCGCATGGCACGGAGGTTGAGTTCGAAGAAAAAAGTCGCGGTCTTGGGCGCGGGGAAGATCGGATCGATTCTGCTGCAGTCTTTCTTGCGGGATGGACTGCTGTCGCCGGGGCAGACATGGGCAACGGTGGCACATCCGGAGCGGGCGCGGATGTTGAAGGAGAAGTTGAAGGTGCACGCGGGGATCGACAACTCAGAGGCAGTTAAGAACGCGGACATTATTTTTCTTTGTGTGAAGCCGCAAGTGGTGGCGGATGTGGCGCGGGAGATTCGGGCACACGTCCATGCGAAGCAGTTGGTGATTTCGGTGGCGGCGTCGGTTCCTACGGAAATGATTGAGCGGGCGCTGGAGAAAGAAGTGGCGGTGGTGCGGGCGATGCCGAATACTCCTTGCGTACTGGGCGCGGGAATGACGGCGCTGTGCCGGGGGAAGTTCGCGACGAAGCAGCATCTGGAAACGGCGACGAAGTTCTTTGATGCGGTGGGGCGAACGGTGATCGTGGACGAAAAGCATATGGACGCGGTCACGGGACTGTCGGCGAGCGGACCGGCGTATATCTACATTATTTTGGAATCGCTGGCGGAGGCGGGCGTGAAGGTGGGGCTGCCGCGCGATGTGGCGACGCTGCTCGCGGCGCAAACAACCATGGGCGCGGCGCGGGTGGTGCTGGAGACCGGGGATCATCCGGCGTTGCTGAAGGATGCGGTGACGACTCCGGCGGGATGCACGATTGACGGCATCATGGAACTGGAAGAGGGCAAGCTGCGCGTGACGTTGATCAAGGCGGTGGTGAAGGCGGTGCAGCGGGCCAAGGAGTTGGCGTTTTCGTAGAAACCGCGCTAAATGCGCTTGAACGCCTTCTGAATATCCTGCATGGAATAGCGCAGCACCACCGGCCTGCCGTGCGGGCAGGTCATGGGATGCTCGGTTTTCGCCAGCTCCGCCAGCAGCCACTCCATCTTGTTTTGTTCGAGGGGCATATTGACTTTGATCGCGGCGTGGCACGCAATCGACGCCGCGATGCGCGTCCGCACCGCCTCCAGATTGATGGCCTGGTCTTCGCGCGTGAGCTGCTCGAGGATTTCGTTCAGCATGTGCTCGATCTGCGCCGCGTCCACGCCCGCCGGCGCGATCTTCACGGCTACGCTGCGCGCGCCGAAGGGCTCCGCCTCAAAACCATTGCGCGCCAGTTCTTCGGCAATGTCGCTGAAGATGGCTTGCTGCGCCGGAGTCAGTTCGATGACCAGGGGCATGAGCAGACGCTGGCTCTCCACTTGCTGCGCCGAGCGTTGCCGCAGAACTTTCTCGAACAGCACGCGCTCGTGGGCGACATGTTGATCGATGATCCAGAGCCCGTCTTCGTTGACCGCAAGGATGAATGAATTTCGAATCTGGCCCAACGGACGCAGGGTTCGCAGCGACTCGAGAGTCGGCGCCACTTGCGGCTCTTGCGGAATCGGCGGGGCACAACCGTGATCGGGAATTGGCTGTTCAGCGATTGTGTTCTGAGAAGCGGCTGCCTCCGGCGCTCGCGCCATCGATACCGCCGCGTTCGCCTCGACCGCAATTCCGCCTTCGAATTCGAGGCGCGCCGTTGTCGCGGGAACTGCCGGTGCCTGCAGCGCGAAACCGCTCGCCGCTGCGGGTTCGTACAAGTCGCGCCATGGGGCTCGTCGCAAACCATCGCTGCTGTTCGCGCCCTGGCTGATCGAAAGACCAGTGAAACCGGAATTGGTGAGGCGAGGGCTGGTCAGGCCAGCGCTTGCCGATGGCTGCGCGCCGATCTCCGTCAAGAACTGCGGCACTGGCCGCGCCTTCATCAGCGCCGCCCGTACCGACTCGCGCACGAAATCGTGAATCACCGTCTGCTGCCGGAAACGCACCTCGGTCTTCGACGGATGCACATTCACATCCACTTCGGCAGTCGGCATTTCAATAAAAAGCAGAACCACGGGGTATACCGTCGGCGGCAAAATATTTCGATACGCCTCGGTGATCGCATGTTGGACGAGACGGTCGCGAATCAGCCGCCCATTCACGAAAATAAAAATCGAATTGCGATTCAGTTTTTGAATTTCAGGCTTGGAAATAAACCCATGCAGCCGCACCTCGCCGAAATCGTGGGGCGCGAGAACTCCTGTCCGCGAGTCGGCTGCGGTCTGATCGGGTGGCTGTCCCTCCGCTGACATTGTGGATGAGGGTTCGCGGACAAGAGTGTCCGCGCCACATATGTTCGCGGCACGCCGCCACGGCGGGGGCTGCGGCAAGCCGATACGCTCCAGTGGCTGCACCGCCGCCAGCGGGATTAGCTGGTCCAGGGTCTCGCGTCCAAACACCTGGTATACACGCTCGCGATGACCGGCCACGGGCGGCGCCACCAGCAAGGCATTGGCCGCCGAGTGCAACTCGAAATGCTTCTCCGGATGCGCCAGCGCATAGTGGGTTACGAGCGATGCGATGTGCGACAGCTCGGTCGACTTCCGATCGCAAAAACTTCTTGCGCGCCGGCGTATTGAAGAAGAGATCGCGAATCGTGATCGAAGTTCCCAGCGGCAGCCCCGCCTCTTCGACGCGGATGATCTTGCCGCCGTTGATTTCGAGGACGGTCCCGGCCCCTTCCTCTTCGGCGCGGGTTTCCAGACGCAGCCGGGCAACTGAAGCAATGGAGGGCAGCGCCTCGCCGCGAAATCCCAGCGTCGAGATGTTCAGCAGGTCGCCGGTGTCTTTGATTTTCGAGGTGGCGTGGCGCTCGAAGGCGAGCATGGCATCGTCGCGCACCATGCCGCAGCCGTTGTCGGTGATCTGGATCAGCTTCTTTCCGCCCGCCTCGACCTGAATGCGAATGCGCGTGGAACCGGCGTCCAGCGCGTTCTCCAGCAACTCCTTCACCACCGACGCCGGACGCTCCACCACCTCGCCGGCAGCGATCTGGTTGGCAACTCTCTCGGGAAGAATGTGAATCTTGCCCATGGAACCCAGTAGCCAGTGGTCAGTGGCCAGTGGCCAGTGTGACAGATTCCTGGGCGCAGCGTAAAGGCGCGTTGAGGTTGGCAAGGCTTGGTAATGACGGCACGCGAAACTGACGTGTCGTATAGTTTTGTGGGAGTGCTGACATGAGACACGCAATTTTGGGAGCAGGAGCAATTGGAGGGTTGGTCGGCACGGCGCTGGCATCGCTGGACGAAGACGTCACCGTCGTGGTTCGACCGGAGAAGTTGCCGAGCTATCCCGCGAACTTGCTGCTGGAACGTCCATCCGGTGCTCTCACTGCGCCGGCGAAGGCTGTCGCAACGTTGACGGAGCCGGTTGACGTGCTGTGGACCGCGACCAAAACTTATCAACTGCAAACTGCGCTGGAAGCGGTGCCGGGGTTGCCGGGCTGCGTCGTTCCCTTGCTGAACGGAGTGGATCACATCGCGGTGCTTCGAACGCGATTTGGGCGTGAGCACGTGGTCCCGGGAACGATCGCGGTGGAAGCGGAGCGGATTGCTCCGGGACGATTCATCCAGCGCTCTCCGTTCGTTCGCCTCAACCTCGCTGGCAGCGGCGAGCGACTGTTGGGAGCCATCGTCGCACAGTTGGGCAATCTTGGATTCACCTGCCAGTTCATTCCGAACGAGCAGACTCTGCTGTGGAGCAAGGTCTGCTTCCTAGCCCCTTTGGCGCTGGTGACGTTGGCATCCGGCATGAATCATGGAGAGATCCTCGCGGACGCGGCGTGGAAACAAAAGCTGAGCTCCGCGCTCGCCGAAACATGCGCGGTGGCGACTGCGAGCGGCGCACAGGTTGACGCGCGGCAGATTCAGGCATTTTTCGACAGCGCGCCGCCGGGGATGCGCAGCTCCATGCAGAAAGACCTCGCGGCTGGGCGCCAGCTTGAGTTGGATGCCATTGGCGGTCCGATTGTGCGTGGCGGGGAACGCTATGGCATCGATGTCTCCACCACGGTGAGGATGATGGCGGAGATTCGCGCCAAGGCTGCCGCGTGACGAAAACTGCTCACCTCAGGCGCTAAGTGCGACCATATCGTAACGGCTTAGCGGCACGACTGACGTCGTGCCCCTCCCAAAACCTGCGTGCATCAGAATTCTTATCAGGCTGCCTTACTTTGCCGATTTCGGGTCGGGGCTGGAGTTTCCCATGTCGACGACCACCTTCCACTGGCCGTCCTTCTGCTTTTTCCAGATCGAGGTGTACTTGCCGTAATTGGCGACGAGCTTGCCCTCCTTATTTTTGGCGGTGTAGATGTAATTGCCGTAGGTGTAGCCAAGATCGCCCGATGCGGCCATTTCCGCTGTGACGGGCGTCCACGTGAGGGTCGTGCCATCGGGCCACGAGGGTTGCTTGCGCATGGCGTCTTTGCTGTCGATGCCGCCGCCGTCCACGAGTTCGACGCCATCTTCGGCGAAGTAAGTGAGAAAGGCGGCGTGGCCGTGCTTCGCGACATCCGCAACGAAATCGACTTCGAGTTGGCGCAGGAGGTCGGCGCCTTTGGGCGATTTTTCTTTGGTGGCGACGGAAGTGGTGGCGAAAACAAGTAGGAGCAGAAGTGCCACGGTGATTCGGTTCATCGAGATTTCTCGGGCCGCAGCGGCGGCGGGTTGTGAGGTACGCTCGGCGATAAAGTTACCATGCTGGGAGTTTGGGAGTCGTCCGGGCACATCGGCTTGGTGCTTTACCCCTGCATTGCGATGATGCCAACACGCGGGCGGGGCGCCCGCGCCACACTGAGCGAGTTGCCTGCTACACTCTTTCTCCAATGAAAACTCTAAGACTGCTCTTGAACGTGGCGCTGCTTGCCGGGTTGCTGGCGGGGCGCATGGCTTGTGCGCAAGCGGCGTCCCAACCGGCCGCATCCGAGTTGGCTACGCCCGAAGAAAAACATCTGCGGAATGTGCGGCAGCTTACTTTTGGCGGATCGAACGCCGAGGCTTATTTTTCGGCAGACGGCAAGCGGCTGATTTTTCAATCGACGCGCGACAACTTGCAGTGCGATCAGATCTTCACCATGAATGTGGACGGGACGGAGCAGAAGATGGTCTCGACCGGCAAGGGGCGCACAACTTGCAGCTACATTTTTCCGCATCAGGACAAGATCCTGTATTCCTCGACCCATCTGGTGGATGCGGCTTGCCCGCCGCGTCCGGACTATTCGAAGGGCTATGTGTGGGCAGTGTATCCGGGGTTTGACATTTTCACGGCCAAGCTGGATGGATCGGACTTGAAGCAGCTTACGACGACTCCGGGCTATGATGCCGAGGCGACGATTTCGGAAGATGGGAAGAAGATTGTTTTCACATCGCTGCGCAATGGCGATCTCGATATTTATTCGATGGACGCGAACGGCAAGCATGTGAAGCAGCTTACGCATGAGCTGGGATATGACGGCGGCCCGTTTTTTTCGAAGGATCGGAAGTGGATTGTTTATCGCGCTTACCATCCGAAGACGGAGCAGGAGATTGCGGAATATAAGGAACTGCTGAAGCAGAATACGATTCGCCCGACCACGCTTGAGATCTGGATCATGAAGGCCGATGGGAGCGGGAAGCGGCAGCTTACGAATTTGAACGCGGCGAGTTTTGCGCCATCGTTTTTTCCGGATGGGAAACGGGTTATTTTCGCGACGAACCTGGGCTCTACGGGCGGGATGGGAAACTTCGAGTTGTACGCGATCAATGTGGACGGGACGGGACTTGAGCGGATTACGTTTAGTGACGGGTTTGATGGCTTCCCGATGTTTAGTCCGGATGGAAAGCAGCTGGTTTGGGTCTCGCATCGGAACGGCAAGGCGCAGCGGGAAACGAATGTGTTTGTCGCGGATTGGGTGCCGTGATTCGAGTGCTGTGATGAGCTCTGTCGAGCTTCGCTCGGCTGGACGGTCGAGGGCGTCCGTCCCTACACGTTCTCGCGCAAAAGTTGGTCTTTGATTTCGGTAGGGAGACGCGAACTTGCGAGTACTTCTTGCAACAGCGGTGCGGGAATTTCCTGGCTGAATTCCAGGGCGCGAGCTAGTGAGAGATGCTCGGTTCGCAGCAGGGCAGCCCGAACTTCCCTGCGGACTGACCACTTCTCGTGCTGCGCGACCGCATGCACCAAGGCTGCGCTGGCGGCTGGCCGGAGCACGGAACTGATGACGAAGGCTTCGGTGAGGCGCGGGTTTTCGAGCGCGGTGTACATGACCCGGTTCTCGCGAGCAACGGTTTTGGCATCGATCGTTTTGCCGTCGCCGATTTTGTCATCGATGATTTTGTGGCCCATGATTTTGCCGTCCATCTTTTCCACATCCAGCAGGAGCGCAGCGGCGACTCTGCCCGAGGCGCGGCGGGCCAGCGTCAGACGTTCGCCGATGGTGACAGTTTTGAGGCGCGAGATGAGGACATCGTCGGCGGCAACTTTCACGTCGGCGGGGACGCTGGGCGAGAGCGCAACTTTCATCAGATCGAAAGTGTAGAACTGGCGCGCCAGCGGCACGGACACATGGCGTGGCGTGTACGGATGACTGACCAGCGCGATCTTCACCTTGCGGCTCTTGAGTGCGATGGCGCTTTTGGCGAGTTGCTCGAGGACTTCAGGGGGCAGGTCGGCGCGCTTGAGGAGGGCTAGGGCCAAGTCCTCGGTGAGGTCGGGATCGGTGGCGGTGCGAAGCAGATCGGCGGGCGCGGGGCTGGGCGGCGGCGCCGATTCCATTGAGTCTGCCGTGTTTTCGTCTTCGAGAATTTTCTCTTTGGACATTTCTTTCTAGTTCACTACTACATTCAACCTGGGCCAGACGGGGCGAGCCCCGTCTCTACACACGCATTGCGCGCGCTCTGGCCAGCGCGCCCTCGACGGGATCCGCCAGATTTTGATGCACGTCGATACCGGGAAAGCTTGTCTGCAGGGCATTGTAGAAAACCTGGCGCACTTCTTGAGACTGACGAAAGACACTCCCCGTCATGGCTACAGGAAGCATGGCTGCTGGAGCGGGAGGGGCGAGACGACGGACGACGATGGCCGCAAGAGCAGCTAACCCGGCGCCAGCGTCAGCCAGGAGATAGCGGGCGATAGAGTCGGCCTCGGCAGCGGCGCGGAGGACAATGGGAAACAGGCGCGGGAAATCGGGCGGTGGCGTCGAGTTGGCTTGCTGCACAAGCTCGTCGATGCTATTGAGTTTCCAGACTTGGAGGACCATGGCAGTGAGCGCGGTTTCGAGGCCTTGATCGCGAGCGCTCAGGATGGCTGAGATGGCGCGGCGACCGATCCAGTGGCCGGAACCTTCGTCGGAGACGGCGAACCCCCAGCCTCCGGCACGTGCGGTGTGACCGGCAGCGTCGCGGCCGTAGATGATGGAGCCGGTGCCGGCAATCGCGATCACGCCGGGCCCAGCGCCGAAAGCGGCTTCGAGGGCGATTACGGTGTCGCCGACAACTTCGATGTTGGTGAGAGAAATTTCGGAAATTAATTCAGCAAGTATGCTACGAACCTTCGCGGCGACTTCGGGCCGGGCAGCGCCGGCAGCGCCGATACAGACGGCGCGGATCTGACCGGGCGAAATCCTGCTGGTGGCGCAGACCTGGTTGATGGCGGCGTGCAGAGCTTCCCTGGCCTGCGTCTCGCCAAGGCGAACGATGTTGCTGCCGCCGGACATTGCCTTAGCGCGCACAGTTGTTTCGTCGCCGAGAACGCAGCGGGTTTTGGTGCCACCACCGTCGATTCCGAGATAGTACAGAACTATATCTCCCCCAATGTCTTCGTGTACTGCTGCACCAGATCTTTGGCGAACGTCTCCTCCGTCTCCGTATGCAGCAGCGCCGCGCTGGCATCAGCCTCGACCTGGGACAGCTCTTCATTGTTCAGATTCGAAAGGCTGCCCTTCGGGTCGCGTCTCGCCAGCCATTTCTGCAGGTCGAGCCACTTCCCCAGGGTTCTCTGCTGCATCGTCAAAAACTCGTCCTGAAGAACATAGGCGCGGGTATAACCCTGGACCTCGGAGTAATCCATGTAGCCCAACGCTCCGGTGCTGGCGGCGGCGCTCCATGCGGTTGCGGGCAACGGGAAAAGTCCGAAGGTCCAGTCGAGCTTGGAGGTGCGGTCATCCCGGCGGTTCTTTCGGTAGGCCTCGATAGCTTCAATGGTTGCCTTGAGACGCTGCTCGGCATCGGGCGCAGCGGCTAATCCTTTTGTAAGACGCTGCTGGTTTTCGCGAATTTCGGCGGTTAGATTCGCTCGAGCCTCCGCGGCCAGCGACCCGTGATGGTGCCACTCGATCAAACCCTCGAGCGAAAGAGCGATGAGAATACCCAAAATCACCGTGAGCAGATGAAGAAAAAAATCTCTGAACGAATTGACGGGTCCATGGGGCGGGTGAATGTCCACGATAGCTCCTGCAATCTCGGGATGTCCGCGGGTATCGTTGAAGAGGATAAGACTAACACAGGCCCGGCGTAACTCGTTCGGCGGTGAGTCGGGCGCGGGACATGCTTGTACAATGCAGCAGACCGGTTGCTAGTGGCGGAGACGCGGCAAGCCGCGCCTCCACACTAGAGCCAGAATTGAAAGGGCCCACTTGGGATTGAACCGGATCGACCTGCTGATTATTGCGGCGTACCTGGCGGGGATCACGCTGTTCGGGCTGCGGTTTCGCAAGCGGCAGCGGACGATGCGCGACTACTTTCTCGCCGACCGCGACATTCCGTGGTGGGCGATTTCGCTGTCGATTGTGGCGGCGGAGACCAGCACCCTGACCATCATCAGCATTCCCGGCCTCGCCTACGATTCGAATCTTACTTTTCTGCAATTGGTGATGGGGTATGTGGTCGGGCGCGTCATCATTAGTTTTGTGCTGCTGCCACAGTATTTTTGCGGCGAGCTGTATACGGCTTATCAGTTCATTGAGCGGCGGTTTGGTTCGGAGCTGCGCACGGTGACGGCGGGCCTGTTTCTGTTGACGAGGGCGGCGGCAGAGGGAGTGCGCGTGTATGCCGTGTCGATTGTGGTATCGATTGCACTGGGCACGGGCGAGGTCGCTTCGATCGCGATCATCACGCTGCTGACTTTGATCTATACGTTTGAGGGCGGGCTGGCGGCCGTGATCTGGACGGATGTGGTACAGACGTTTATTTACGTCGGCGGAACGTTGGTGGGGCTGATGACGATTCTGCATCTTGTGCCGGGAGGATGGGGATCGGTCGAGGCGATTGCGAGTGGGCTGCACAAGTTCCAGGTGTTCGATCTTCACATGTCAAATTCGGCGGCCTCGGCGCACTGGCCCTATTTGAATCTTGCGAAACCTTACACGCTGTGGGCGGGAATTATCGGCGGCGCGTTTTTGACGACGGCCAGCCATGGCACCGACCAGCTCATCGTGCAAAGATTGCTGGCGGCGCGGAATCAACGGCAGTCGATGCTGGCGTTGCTTTCGAGTGGCGTGGCGGTCTTTTTTCAATTTGGATTGTTTCTTTTTGTGGGCGTGATGCTGTTTGCCTACTACCGGGTTCCGTCCGCGGTGTTTGGGCGGGCGGACAGGATCTATCCGACGTTCATCGTGAGCCGGATGCCGCATGGGATCGCGGGCCTCTTGATCGCGGCGATTCTGGCGGCGGCGATGTCGAACTTGAGTGCGGCGCTGAACTCGCTGGCGTCGAGTTCGATTATGGATTTCTATCTGCGCTTCCGTGCGGGCAATCGTTCCGGCTCTCACCCGGCGGTGAGCGAAGCGGGGCGACTGCGGCTGGCGCGACTGGCGACTCTCGGGTGGGCGCTGGTGCTGTTCGGACTGGCGGTACTGGCGCTCGATCGGGTGGGGCGCGTGGTGGAAGTCGGATTGCAAATTGCTTCGGTTGCTTATGGCGCGTTGCTCGGAGTGTTTCTGCTGGGAGTGCTGACCAAGCGCGCGAATCAGCAAGGTGCGATGGTTGGCATGATTTTTGGCCTCGCTATGGAGGCGTATTTGTGGGGGTGGTCGCAGGTCGCTTTCACCTGGTGGGTCGTGATCGGAACCTGCGTGACGTTTGCGGTGGGATACACGGCGAGCGCTTTGTGGAAGGGTGAAGCAAAAGCTTGAATCGCGGAGAATGCAGAGAAACCACGGTTAGAATCTTTCTTTCTTACGGCCAAAGAAATATGGATCTGCGAGCACGGAACAATCAATAATTGCCACCGACGGCGTGTGGAAGCGCGGATGACCCTCCGCAATTGGTCCCAACCACCACCGCGCCAGCATGCGACAAACCCAGGTCGCGCGCCAACTCTGGGCGGGAATTGTTCATTCTTCGCCGCCGGGAGCCCCACGCTGAGCGGCCTTTTCGCGTGTGGGGATATCCCGTGGTTCCGGCGGTGTTCGTGCTGGTTTCCGCGGTTCTTCTCTACTACACGTTCATCGGCAATCTGAAAAGCTCGGCCGGCGGATGTGTGGCGATTCTGGCAGGCGTTCCAGTGTTTTATTTTTTTGCGCGCCGCCGGGCGGAGAAACTAAAGTAATCGACCAGCGGGTTTCAATACCAAAGGTGGTTACCAAAGGACACGCGCAAGCGACACGTTTACCCCCCGCCCAATCTCCCCTAAGGTGAAGACTCCAACCCCGAGCGCTTTCCCCAGCTTCGGGTCCCCTTTTGGAGTCATGGGATGCCTACGTACGATCGCGGTTTTCAACTCGGCCTGCTGCCTGAAAAGAAGTGGAACTGGCGGACCTTCGTAGCGAGCTACGGGATTCTCACGGGCTTGATCGCGCTTCTGCTTGTAATCGGAATCATCACGCCCGATACGCTGCTGAGCACCGCGAACTATCACGTCACCGAACTGATACCGCGGCCGGCGCTGCGACCGGAACCGCTGCCCAAGCCGAAGCCTCTGCCCCTGCGTGCGAAGTTATTGCCGCCGCCAGTGATCGAGAAACCGAAACTGATCGTTCCGCAGGAGATCCGCGCTCCCAAGCCTCAGCCGCAGGAAGTTGAACCGCCCAAGGTAGCGATGAATAACTTCGCGCCGGCGGTGTTGAAGCCGACGAGCGCAGCGCGTCCGGTGCTGATCCATACCGGGGACTTCCAGGGAAGCTCGGTGGCGCCGACGGTGAATGCTCCGATTACGAAGGTGCAGACGGGCGGGTTCGGCGATCCGAATGGGTTGAAGCCGAGTGAAAACAGCAAGCCGAACGGCAAGCTGATCGCAGCCACTGCGGGTTCGTTCGACCTGCCAGTGGGGCCGGGACAAGGCAACGGGTCAGGCGGCGCGAAAGGGATTAAGGGAACGGTTGCAAGCGCCGATTTTGGCAGTGGAGTGGCAACTGCGGGAAAAGGCGACGGGCGCAGGAGTGGCCACGGCAGTGCGGAAGTGCAGACCTCAGGCTTTGGGTCTCAGGAGATCGCGCAGAACACGCCGCATATTCAGCGCGTGGATAGCGCGCCGGCCACGCCGGTTGAAATCACTTACAAGCCAAACCCGGTTTATACCGACGAAGCAAGAAATCTGAAACTGGAAGGCGAAGTCCTGCTCGAAGTGGAGTTCGCGGCGAGCGGGCAGTTACACGTAAACCGCGTGGTCCGCGGTCTGGGCCATGGACTGGATGAGGCCGCCATGGCCGCCGCCAACAAAATGCGGTTCAAGCCGGCCATGCGAAACGGGCAGGCAATGGATTCGACAGCAATCGTGCACGTGGTATTTCAACTGGCGTACTGAAACTTTGGAGATGAGAGTTATGCGGAAAGTTATGATCACTATGAACTGGATGGTTTTGGCTCTGCTAGCGTTGGCGATGACGGCAGTGGCCCAGCAGTCGGCGTCCGCGCCGCAGAACCCACAACCGGTTGCGGCGACGCAGCCCGCACCGGCGGCTGCTCAGCCGGGCCACGCTCCGTCAAATCTCGCGGCGCCAACCACTATGGACCAGGTTGTAGACCGTGTGATCCTGCGCGAAAAAGACCTGATCAAGTTTTTGTCGCCGCGCACGCCAATTGTGGAAACTTATCTGCAGGATCTGACGCAGGATCCGCAGCTGGGGCCGATTCCCCACGATGATCATTATTTTCTCGGACGCATGGACTTGAGCGAATCCATCGACCGGAGCGACTACCTTGAGGGTAAAGGCAAAGACAAAGACGAAGGCATGGAGAGGCATCTTCTGGGCGGGATCACGAAGAAGTTCAAGTTCCAGTACCAGCCGCTGGGCTTTTCGTGGATGATCTTCGTCGACCGCAACGACTTTGACCGGCAGCACTACGATTTCCGTTACGTGCGGCGCGAGTTCCTGGGCGACGTGCGCTGCCTGGTGTTTGACTTGACGCCGAAAAAAGACGCCGGACGCGGGCGCTTTCTCGGCCGTATCTGGGTTGAAGATCAGGACTTCAGCATCGTGCGCCTGAACGGCACTTATGCGCGCCCTTCCCGTAACAGTTACTACTTCCACATGGACAGCTGGCGGTTGAATTTGATTCCGGGTTATTGGATCCCGGCCTACATCTACAGCGAGGAAGGCGACTTCACGGCAGGAGCCAAGAACAAGATCGCGTTCAAAGCGCAGACTCGCATGTGGGGATATAACCTGAAGACGACAACGGCGAACGACGAACTTACTAACATCCGCGTGGATAGCGTCAAGGACGATACGCCGACCGCACAGGACGCTACCCCGCTGGCCGCCGAGCGCGAATGGCAACAGCAAGCGGAAGATAACGTGATTGAGCGGCTGGAACGCGCCGGTCTGCTGGCGCCGGAAGGCGACGTGGATAAAATTCTGCAAACGGTAGTGAACAACCTGGAGATCACCAACAATATCGAATTGCCACGGCCAGTCCGGACGCGGGTGCTGACGACTTCTCCGCTGGAGACTTTCAGCGTCGGTAACACGATTGTGGTGAGCCGCGGGTTGATCGATGTGCTTCCCGATGAGGGCAGCCTGGCCATGGTGCTCGCGCACGAACTGGCGCACATTGTTCTAGGACACAATCTGGGCAGCCAGTATGCGTTCAATGACCGCATGTTGTTCTCCGACGAGGGCACTTATCAGAACCTCGGGTTCAAGCACATTCCCGAAGAGGAAGCAGCCGCCGACAAAAAAGCCATCGAGATGCTGAAGGCCTCGCCGTACGCGCAGAAACTGGACTCGGCCGGGCTTTTCATCAAGGCTCTGCAGGCGCGCGCTCCACAATTGAGCGCTTTGCTGCAAGCACACCTCGGCAACAACATTACGGAGAACGGCACGGTGACGCGCATGGTGCAACTGGGCGACTCAGCTCCGGCGCTCGATTGGAATAAGCTGGACCAGATCGCCGCGTTGCCTCTGGGCGGACGGGTCAAGCTGAACCCGTGGGATGACAAAGTGGAGATCGTGAAGGCGCAGCCGGTCGCGATCACTTCGGCGCGCGACAAGATGCCCTTCGAGGTGACGCCGTTCTTCCCGCGGCTCACGCGCTACAGCACTGCGAGCGCGCCTGCGGCTACCACCGCGGCAGCGTCAGCAACGACGGCAACCGCCAACGCCAGCCCCACGCCGGCCAACTGAGGCGCCTTTCAAGTTGATAGAAGCGCGGGCCGGGACCGGAAGAAATTCCGGGCTCCCGGCCTGTGTCTATTGGGGTAACACGCTCTAGAAATGTTTTCTGAGGTCTCCGAAACGATCTACCACCAGCAACCGCTGGGGCGGTGGGGCGGGAGCGACTTCCTCGTGCTCGAGAATCCAGGTGTTGTCGTGGGGTATGAAGACGGCGTGCAGGCCGGCGGCGAGGGCGGGGTTGATATCGGACTTGGGGCTGTTGCCGACCATCCAGGTGGTGTCGGCCGGGAGGGCGTACTTGGCGATGGCGGAGCGGTAGGTGGATTCGTCCTTCTCGGCGACGATTTCGACGGCGGAAAAATATTCTTTCAATCCCGAGCGCTCGACTTTCCCGGATTGCTCGGCAGGATTTCCTTTGGTCATCATGATGAGGTGGTGCCGCTCCCCGAGATACTGCAGGGTCTCGGGCACGCCGGGGAGAACTTCAATGGGATGCTCGGCGATCTGATGGGCAAAGCTGCGAATGCGTTCGTGTAAATCGGGCGTGACCGGCTCCACAGAAAGCTTCTCAAAAGTCTCGACGAGCGAATGCGCGAAGCTGTGCAAGCCGTAGCCATGTTTGACGATGGATTCCCGCTCCACGTCGTTCAGCGCCATCCGAACCATCTCGGGCGAGTATTCACGATGGTTGAGGAACGAAATGAACTTCGCGATCGCCCGCTCGAAATAAATGTTATTTTCCCAGAGCGTGTCATCGGCATCGATGAGCAGGGTCTGGGCATCATTCTCTCCCCGCATAAATTCATGATAACGGCTTGGGGCGGATTCGCGACTTTGATAGACTTGTGCTCATATGAAGAACGGTCGTACTGAAAGCTTTTTAGCGTGCTTTTTCACGCTCACGCACCTCGAGCTGGTCTTATTTTTCATTCTCCTGATATCAAGTTTGAGCGCGGCGCAACAGAAGATGACAAGGGTGATGAGGGGTTCTTCGGCGAAGAGCGGCGCCCCGGCGGATCTGAAGGTAGCGGCTGACCTGGAGGGACGCTTAGCCCGGTTCCGGCGCGTCCAAATGCCCTTCCGCACGGCGGGTCTGAGCGCTCGCGACCAGCAACTCGTTCACAAACTGGTGGAGGCCTGCGGCTACCTGGAAAGCATCTACTGGCGGCAGAGCGACCCCGAAGCGCTGTCGCTGTATCAGTCGCTGGCCGCGAGCCGGAACCGGCGCGATATCCAACTGCGGCGCTACTTGTGGATTAACGCTTCGCGCTTCGACCTGATTGACGATAATAAACCGTTTGTCGGAACCGAGGCCATGCCGCCGGGGCAAGGATTCTATCCTGCGAACCTGACGCGCGATCAGGTGGAACAGTACGTTAAGGAACATCCGGAACAGAAGGCGGCGATCTACGATCAATTCACGATCGTGCGGTGGCATCGGGAAAAACTGGAGGCGGTCCCGTACCGGATTGCGTTCCGCGCTTTTCTCGAGCCGGCGGCAAGAGCGCTGCGGGCGGCGGCCAAGCTCAGTGATGATGCGGCCTTCGCGAAGTTTCTTCGATTGCGGTCCGATGCGCTGCTCAGCGACGATTATTTCCCGAGCGACCTGGCATGGCTGGAGTTGAAGAATCCGAAATTCGATATCATCTTTGCGCCCTATGAAACTTATTTGGATGGACTGCTGGGCGTCAAAGGTTCGTACGGCGCGGCGGTGATGGTGCGCAACCAGCGCGAGAGCAAGAAACTGGAGCTGTTCCAGGAATACGTGCCGCAGATTCAGGATGCGTTGCCGCTCGCCGCCGAAGATCGGCCGTCGAAGCATGGCTTGGAGACGCCGATGGAAGTAATGGACGCTCCGTTTCGCGCGGGAGACATGACGCACGGGTACCAGGCGGTGGCCGACAATCTGCCGAACGATCCGCGGGTGCATGAGCAGAAGGGTAGCAAGAAACTTTTCTTCAAGAATTTCATGGACGCGCGGGTCAACTACATCATTCTGCCGCTGGTGCGCAAACTGATGGAACCGGACCAGGCTGCTAAAGTTACGAGCGAGGGCTATCTGCTGGGCACGATCACGCACGAGATTTGTCACGGACTCGGGCCGGCGTTTGCTCGCACGGCGGCCGGCAAAGTCGATATCCGGGAGGCGATCGGTCCGGGCTATAGCGGCCTGGAAGAAGCAAAGGCCGATGTGACCGGGATGTTCGCTTTGAAATGGCTGGTGGATCACAGCGCGCTTCCAAAAGAAAAACTGGAGGAATCTTACGCGTCGTATGTGGGAGACCTGTTTCGCACGGTGCGATTCGGGACGGCGGAGGCGCACGGTCAAGCGGAGATGATGGAATTCAACTATCTCTCGGAGCGCGGCGCGGTGAGCCGCAATGCCAACGGACGGTATGCCATTGACTACGAGAAGATGCCGGGTGCATTGGCCGATCTAGCCAAAGAGTTGCTGCAAATTGAAGCCACCGGAGACCGGCAGCGTGCGGAAAACTGGTTCACGAAGTACGCCACGATGCCGGAGGAATTGAAGACGTCGCTGCAAGCGGTGTCGGATGTTCCGGTGGATATCGATCCGGTATTTTCGTTTGCGGAGAGGGTGCGGTAGGGAGGCTGCTAGCTGCTGGCTCCTAGCAAGCAAACCTGTTCGCAACGAAAAGTCGAAAAGAACAATCCAGACAGCGAGTGCTTTGCTCGCTAGCAGCTAGAAGCCAGCAGCTAGCAGCTCCTTCTCACACCCACTCCACGCGCGGTGTCTGCGGAATGATGCCTGCCTTGTGCCCCATATCGAGCAAACGCCGCACAGCTTCGCGGCCGTCGTCGCCGTAGTCGAGGGTGCGCTCGTTGACGTACATACCGACAAACTTATCGGTGAGTTGGGTGTCGAGATCGCGGGCGAACTGCATGGCGTAGCTGAGCGCTTCTTCGCGATGATCGATGGCGTACTGGATGCTCTCGCGCAGCGCCTGGGTCACACTGGCTATCGTTTCCGCGCCGAGCGAGCGCCGGATCGCGTTTCCGCCGAGCGGCAGCGGCAGTCCGGTGACCTTCTGCCACCACCTGCCGAGATCGACCACGCGGTGCAGTCCGGACTTGTCGTAGGTAAGCTGGCCCTCGTGGATGATGAGGCCGGCTTCGTGTTTCCCTTCGAGAATCTGCGGGATGATTTGATCGAATGGAACGATTTCCACTTCAATACCGGGCGCGAACAGTTGGAGCGCCAGGTAAGCGGTGGTGAGCTTGCCGGGAACCGCGATTTTCTTCTGCTTGATTTCATTCTGCGTGAACGACCGGGTGGCAACGAGCATGGGGCCGTAGCCATCGCCCACACTGCCGCCGCACGACATCAGCGCATAGTTCTCCTGAATGTAGGGAAAGGCGTGGAATGAAATCGCGGTCACGTCGTAGACGCCTTCTTGCGCCTGACGGTTCAGCGTCTCGATGTCGCAAAGGGTATGGCTGAACTTCAGTCCGGGCACGCGAACTTTGTTAGTGGCCAAGCCGTAAAACATGAATGCATCGTCCGAGTCCGGGCTGTGGGCCACGGAAATTTCACGAACTGGAGAAGATACTGTACTCATAAGATTCCGTAATCCTGTTCTATAAACTTCACAACGCGTCAATTCAATGATTCTCAGGGCGTGACGCGTCTGGCCTTCATGGGCTAAAGCCCGCATTGTTATTGGCTCGGAGCGGCACAGCTGAAACCGTGCCCTACCAAGACCTATTTGGAATACAAAAAGCTCATCGCTGTGGAGAAGGCTGTCGGTGCCAACGAGCGGCGACGGCGGCGGCCATCAGCACCTTGATGACTTCCGCAAAAACGAACCAGTAAAGGCCATACCTGATGGCCACAGAAACGGAGTGCGTGAGCACGGCAAGCCAACTGAGTCCACCAGCGAAGAGCACCACTTCCGCAGCCAGGCCTGACAGCGCGGCCCAGCCGAAACGGCGTGAACTGTGCTCGTAGAGATAGCCCGCGACGAACGCCACGAGTGGATAGGCCATGAGGAATCCACCGGTCGGGCCGAGTAGCTGGGCAATTCCGCCGCCTAGAATCGAGGGGCTGAATACGGGCATGCCAAAGGCGCCTTCGACGAGGTAAAGCGCGAGAGCGGCAAAACCGCGACGCGAACCGAGGAGCAAGCCCACGGCGAGAACGCCGAAGTTTTGCAGCGTCAGCGGCACCGGCGTAAAGGGCAGCGGCATGGTCACGCGCGCGCACAAGGCAACGAAAAGGCTGGCGGCGATCACGATGGCCGCCTGTTTGGCCAACCCCTTTCCCCGATCCTTTTCCCGGCCTATGGACCGGGTCTGCTGGCCAAGAACCTGGGTCGCTGCTCTCGACATGTTTCTTTTCCTCCTGCCGGACGACGTGGCGGATCAAGCCTCAGGCGGCGACGAGTGGTCGCGGGCGTCGAGTTCCGCTCTGTGGGCCGCCGAGCGCTTCATTTGCCGCCGGACCCGCATGTAGAGGGTAAGCGCAACCGACACCACCACCACCGAACTGACTCCCAGTATTAGAAACCACCAAAGCATCCGCACACCGCATTTAGGATAGCAGATGGGCACGGCACACCTGTGCCAAGAATCACAGAATGAAATGAGAGGAGCGCTGGGCTGCGGTCAGCCCTTCTTCGCCGGCTTGGCCAGCGCTTTGCGACGATTCTCAACGTTCTTCGAGACGCGCTCCAGACGCTTGCGGGCCGGCTTCGATCCGGTGGCAACCTTCTCGATATTCGCGTACGCCTCGGGGTTATTCATCTTTTCCCGGACTTCTTTCAGGAAGGGACGAATCTTGGCAAAAATGAAAAACATTTCGCCGCAAATGCCGGGCTGCAGGAAGAGCTCTTCGTTGACGGCACCGTGCAATACCAGCGCTGCGGCCATATCCCAGTAGCTGCCGACTTGGCGCATCCAGGCATTTTCCTGGCTGGGGAATGCGTTGACGACTTTCAGGACGTTGTCGGCGCTCTGCGGCCAGAATTCCACCATGAACCAGTTCCTTGCCTTGCGCATCTCCGCTTCGCGGCGGAGGTCATAGAGTTGTAGAACCACCTGTGCATCGTGCGCGGTTGCTTTGTTTGCCATATTTTCGCCTCGTCAGTAATTTCTGAATTTAGTTAGGTTCCTGAAATCTCGTTCTAACCAATCGCTGCTTTTGTCAGGCTTTCGAAACGTCTGCATTTGCGCCTTCCGCGGCGCGCTCATAATCGCATTCCTTGTTCGGACACGCAATCACCAATCCGTCTTTGCGGATTCGTTCCACCAGGTACTCGTTTCCGCAGTCCGGACACTTCTCGGAGACCGGCTTCGCCGCGGAGGTGAACTTGCACTTCGGATAATTTCCGCAACCGTAAAACGTGTTGCCCTTACGCGCGCGTTTTTCGACAAGTTCGCCTTCTTTGCATTCGGGACACTTCACCCCGATGAAATTCTGCTTCACGTATTTGCAATCGGGATACCCGCTGCACGAAGTGAACTCGCCGTAACGGCCATGCCGCAGGATCAGGTTGCGTTTGCACAGTGGGCAGATTTCATCGAGCGGAATGTCGGGCACTTTCTTGCCCTGATCGAGCCGCCGCGTTGTCTTGCAATCGGGATAGCCGGTGCAGGCCATGAACTGGCCGAAGCGCCCGCGCTTCAGGACCATGACCCGGCCGCAGTTTTCGCAGTATTCCTCTTGCGCAATCTCTTGCGTTTCGGCCGTGTCGAGGTCGGGCAGATTGATGGGATTCTCTTTGGTGAACTTGCAGGTGTCGGGATTTTCCTTGTCGTAGGTGCTGCAAGCATAGAACGAACCGTGCTTGCCCCACTTGATGACCAGCGGCGCGCCGCAGAGTTCACACTTTTCGTCGGTGGGTTTCTCCATACGCTTGATGTTTTCCATGTGCTTTTCGGCGTATCGGAGATCCTTGGAAAATTTCTGATAAAACTCGGTGAGCGCGCCGTTCCCCGTCTGCTTGCCTTCTTCAATCTCGTCGAGCTCTTCTTCCAGGCGCGCGGTGTATTGGAAATCGAAAATATCCTTGAAGTTCTCGACCAGCAGATCGGTGACGACCAGGCCAATTTCGGTGGGCACGAACTTGCCCCCGACTTTCTGCGCGTACTGCCGCTCCTGGATGGTGCTGAGAATCGTGGCGTAGGTGGAAGGCCGGCCGATGCCGCGCTCCTCGAGTTCCTTCACCAGCGAAGCTTCGTTGAAGCGCGGAGGCGGCTCGGTGAAATGCTGCTCTGGGCGAAGCGACTTCAACGTGAGCTTCTGCCCGGCTTCGAGCGGCGGGAGCTTATGCCTCAGTTCCTCGTCTTCTTCGTCCTTGCTATCTTTGGACTCTTCATAAACCTTGAGGAAGCCGTCGAACTTCATGACCGATCCGGTAACGCGAAACCAGAACACGTCGCTCCGAGACTTACCGGGGTCCCCGGCAAGCCCGCTTTTGGCTTGCTGGGGTGGCTTGGCATCGATGTCTACCGAGGTCTGGTCGAACACGGCGGGATTCATCTGCGAGGCGACGAAGCGCTGCCAGATCAGTTTGTAAACCTTGAATTCATCTTCGTGCAGATATTGCTTGACCTGATCGGGATGGCGCATCGCCGAGGTCGGGCGAATGGCCTCGTGGGCCGCTTGCGCTTCTTTCTTCTCCTTATAGGTATTGGGGGAATCGGGCAAATAGTTGGCGCCGTACTGCTCCGCGATGTACTCGCGAACCTCGGTGATCGCCTCGGCCGAAACGCGGGTCGAATCCGTGCGCATGTAGGTGATCAGGCCGACCAGTCCCTCGTCGCCGAGTTCGACGCCTTCATAGAGACGCTGCGCGATCATCATGGTGCGCTTCACACTGAAGCGCAGTTTGCGGGAGGAATCCTGTTGCAGCTTGCTGGTAGTAAACGGCGGAGTAGCATTGCGCCGCCGCTCTTTCTTTTCCGCTGAGCGGACAATCCAATCGGCGTGTTCGAGCGCCAGGCGGATCTTTTCCGCTTCCTCGCCGTTCGTGATTTCAATCTTCTCTTCGCCCTTGCCCAGAAAGCGCGCGTCGAATGCCGGAGGCTTGGCCGCGGCGAGATGGGCGTCGATCGTCCAGTATTCTTTCTTCTCGAAGGCTTTGATCTCGCGTTCGCGATCGACGATCAAGCGCAGGGCGACGGTCTGCACCCGTCCGGCGGAAAGGCCGCGGCGGACCTTGTCCCACAAAAGAGGAGAGACCTGATAGCCCACGAGGCGATCCAGCACGCGTCGAGTTTGCTGCGCGTCCACCAGATTGCGATCGATGTCGCGGGGATGGTCGAAGGCGGCCTTGACGGCGCGCTGCGTGATTTCGTTGAAGGTCACGCGGCGGATGCGCGCGTCGTCGCCGATGTCGTCCGTCTTCGCTTTGGCGCCGGTCTTTGTTGTCTTTGCCCCCGTCTTCGACTTCTTCTTTTTCTTGCCGGACTCTTCGCCCAGTTCGTCGGCGAGGTGGGCAGCGATGGCCTCCCCTTCGCGATCCGGGTCGGGCGCAAGGTAGATGCGGTCAGCCGAGAGGGCCAACTTCTTCAGCCTGGCCAGGACTTTTTCTTTCCCGGGGATGACGACGTATTCGGTATCGAAATTGTTTTCGACGTCGACACCCAGGCTGCTTTTGGGCAGGTCTTTCACGTGGCCGAAAGAAGCATCGACCGTGAATCCCTTGCCCAGATACTTCTGAATAGTTTTCGCCTTAGCCGGCGATTCGACAATGACTAGACCTTTGGACAATGTTTCCTCAGTTTCGCGGTAATGGAATTCAAGCTAGCACGAATTGGCGGATTGCAACAACTGTGCGAGCCGGCTGGCTACTGGCTACCAGCTTCTAGCTACTGGCAATCAAGGACCTTCTCGCGTTGCTCGGTCTTGGGCTTGCGACCTTGCGGCTGAACTTTCTGGACCAGCGCAGTCAGCATCCTCTGTATCGCAACTACAGCCTGCTCCGCAACCCGGAAATCGGCTTCTCGCAGAAATCCCAGTCCTGCGCGAGCAGCAAAGCTGATATTCGGTCTCGCTTGCCGAACCACGTCGCGATCTGAAGGAACCGCGCCATTTCTGCCGTCACGATTGCCTGCAGCATCCTTCCGCGATGTTCGCTCCGATTGACGCCGCTGACCGACGCATCTGCGAGGTCAGACCCATAGATTTCGTCTCGTGGAAACGCTCGTGTGATGCCTGTAGACGAGCATTGTCAGTTCGTGCGCCTTCGACCATACTCTCAGTTCCTTGAAGTCTTTCAACGTTGCCTCCGTTCGGCTGCTGGCTGCTAGCTCCTGGCTACTGGCAATCAGCCTGCTCGGCTAGTAGCCAGAAGCCAGCAGCTAAAAGCTCTTCACAAAATTCTTTCCCGGCAACTGCTTCACTTTCCCGTTCAGTTCCAGCTCGAACAGCGCGGCGAAGATTTCCGAGGACGACATTTCGTTCTCCAGTAACTCGACCAATTGATCGATGTGCGTGGATTCATCGGCCTTGAGCAACTTGAGGATCTTTCTTTCGTGGGGCGAGGTCACTTCGTCCGGGAATAGAGATGCGGTTTCCGGTTCGGGAGATTCATTCTGCATGGCACTGAGCGCGACCTGCACGTCGGTCGGAAGCTCTTCCCACACGTCTTCCCAGGTGGCGACGAGTTTCGCGCCCTGCTTGATCAACGTGTTCGGTCCCCAGGAGTTCTTGTTGGTTACGTTGCCCGGGACGGCGTAGACATCGCGGTTTTGTTCGAGCGCAAGGCGGGAAGTGATGCGCGTGCCGCTGTATTCCGCGGCTTCGACGACCAGCACGCCAGCGGACATGCCGCTGATGATCCGGTTGCGGATAGGAAAGTTCTGCGGGGCGGGCGAGGTTCCAACCGGGAACTCGGTGATCAGCGCGCCACCGAGGGCGATGATCTGTTCCGTGAGCCGGGTGTTTTCCCTGGGGTACATGACGTCGATTCCGGTGCCAAGAACCGCGACCGTCTTTCCCTTGGCCGCGACCGCGCCGCGATGCGACGCGGTGTCGATGCCGCGCGCCAATCCACTGATGATCACCAGACCGCGCGCGGCCAGGTCGGTCGAGAGGCGTTCGGCCATGCCGCTTCCGTAAGGCGTGGGATGACGCGTTCCCACCATCGCAATGCCGGGCTGGGCCAGTACCTCAACGCTTCCTTTCACGAACAGGATTACGGGCGGGTCGTAGATTTCCTTCAGCCGTGACGGGTATTCGGGATCGCTCAGCGAAATGATTCTTGCGCCTGCCTCGGCCGCCTTCACGCATTCCTGCTGCGCCAGTTCGACCGACTTTCCCGTGGCAATCGACTGCGCGGAAACGGCTCGCATCCCCATGGCTTCGAGTTCGGTCAGGCTGGCATGGAAGACGCGCTCGGCTGTGCCAAAGTGCTCGATCAGTTTCTTGATGCGCGTGGGGCCGAGTCCCGGAGTCAGGGCCAGCGCCAGCCAGTAGGTGCCTTCGCGAGAAGCGGGATTGGAAGCGGCAACGGCCACGCCGGAAATATTATTGGACATATGGCGTGACCCTAGCCTGCCGCGGAAAAGGCTGTCAAGGATGGCGCGCACATCACTTTTGGTAGAATTCGTAAAGTGATGAGCCGGTTAAAGATCTCGGCTATTTCCTACCTGAACACGGCGCCTCTCATGTGGGATTTTGAGCATGCCGAGGCAGGCGCGGACCAAATTGCGAACTATGATGTTTCCTACACCATCCCCTCGGCCTGCGCCGAGGCCTTGCGTGCGGGAACGGCCGATATTGGCATCATTCCGGCGGCGGCTTATACGACGGTTCCGGATCTCGTCATCATTCCGGACGTGGCAATTGCGGCACGGCGGGCGGTGCGATCGATCCTGCTGGTTAGCCAAAAGCCGGTCGATCCGTTGTGGAAGCAGGTGCGCACGGTGGCGCTCGATACTTCCTCGATGACCTCGGTTGCGCTGGCCAAGATTCTGTTTGCAAAATGGCTGGGCGGAGCGCGCGATTATAAGCCGATGGCTCCGGATCTCGACGCCATGCTCGCCGCTTGCGATGCGGCTTTGCTCATCGGAGACCCGGCGCTGCAGGTCGACCGTACCCGCTACTTCACTCTCGACCTGGCGGAGGAGTGGGTGGCGCGCACGGGAAAATCATTCGTCTTCGCGTTCTGGGCCATTCGCCAGCAGGCGCTTGCCGGACGCGATGCGGCGGCGATCGCGGAGGTCTTCAAGAAGTCTCGCGATCACGGCCTGTCGCCGCAAAGACTTGAAACCATCGCGCAGGAGTGGGCGCCGCGCCTCGGCCTTCCGGTCGAGGTTATTCGCGTCTACCTGACGCATAACATCCATTATTATCTCGATTCTCCGTGCCTGGAGGGCCTTGCGCTTTACTATCGCCTGGGCGCGGAAATCGGGGCGCTTCCACGGGCGCCGGAACTGCGCTTTGTCTAGAACTCATCGGATGAACAAGCCGCCGCCGGCATCCGGGAAATCAACCGGCAGAAGAATCTTCTTGATATTCAATCGCGCACCCGCCGGAGAATCAAAATGCCATGGACCATCTCCCTTACACATTCCCAACATAGTTGCGGGGTGAATGGATTGGGTGGTGCCCGGAGACGGAATCGAACCGTCACGTCCTGTTACGGACCCGGGATTTTAAGTCCCGTGCGTCTGCCAGTTTCGCCATCCGGGCAAATAGTTGTAATACACGAATTCTACAGCAGTGAATGCACAGCTCCATGGCTCGCGTCTTGGCTCGCGGCGCGGTAGGTGTCTCACTCCTTAGTGTCCGTTGCAATCCCATGTGGACCCTGCCTCTAATAGCGCAGCATACGCTGCGATTCGATCCATCGCTATCCTGGATATTGACTTGACAAAGGAACATCATGAACTTCAACCTGCACTTCTGAGCCCAGATTGGAAGCCGGTGTATACTCTGCAGTCCGGCTTCCTTCAAGGCTCTTCACCAGGACACTCGCTCGGCGCGGAGGCGAATTCATGAGACGGTGTGGCAGGCTTAATTCTAAAATGTACCGTTCGCAGGCCAAGATTCTCCTGCCTGGGATGACGATCTGTCTCTGGCTTGCCTTCAGCGTAATCTTCGTCGCATCTTCCGCGGCCCAGACCGCCCAACCGCCGATCTCGTACCCCGCCTTGCCCAGCGAAACGCCGGCCAAGATCGAGCCTATCACCAGCAGCTTCGATTACACCAGGCGCGACGTCATGATTCCCATGCGCGATGGGGTCAAGCTGCACACGGTCATCATCGTACCCAAGGGAGCCCAAGGCGCGCCCATTCTGTTAACGCGTACTCCGTACGATGCGAGCGGACTTACGAGTCACGCCGAGAGCTCGCATCTCGGCCCCATCCTGCAGGGATATGACAACGCCACCGACGTGATCGTTGGAGGCGGCTACATCCGCGTGGTCCAGGATGTGCGCGGCAAGCATGGCTCCGAGGGCGACTACGTAATCAACCGGCCGCTGCACGGACCGCAGAACCCGACCCCCGTCGATCACGCCACGGACACCTACGACACCATCGACTGGCTGGTGAAGAATATCCCGGAAACGAATGGCAAAGTCGGCATCCTCGGTATTTCCTATGACGGCTTTCTGCCCCTGATGGCGCTCGTCAACCCGCACCCGGCGCTCAAGGTTGCGGTGCCGATGAATCCGATGGTCGATGGCTGGATGGGCGATGACTGGTTTCATAACGGCGCCTTCCGCGAACAGGGCATGCCCTACATCTATGAGCAGGAGGCGACGCGAAGGTCCGACGTCAAATGGTGGAAGAGCTACTTTGACGATTACGACATGTTCATGCAGGCGGGATCGGCGGGCGAACTCGGGCGTCTCCACGGTTTGGAGCAGGTCGGCTTCTGGCGGAAGATCCTGGAGCACCCGAGCTACGACGCCTACTGGCGCGACCAGGCGGTGGACCGCGTGCTGGCCGCTGAGCCGCTCAAGGTGCCTGTGATGCTGGTGGACAGTCTCTGGGACCAGGAAGACATCTACGGAGCCATCGCCGTTTACAAGGCAATCAAGCCCAAAGACACAAGTAACGACAAAGTGTTCCTAGTGCTGGGCCCCTGGTATCACGCCCAGGAAATCGGCGACGCCAGCACGCTTGGCCCCTTGAAATTCGGCAGCGATACCGCGCTCTACTTCCGCCGGGAAATTCTCCGGCCATTTCTGGATCAGTATCTGAAAGACGGTGCGCCGAAAGCCGGCGTCGCGCCTGTCTCCGCCTTTGAAACCGGCACCAACAAGTGGCTGCGCCTGCCCGCATGGCCAGTTGGATGCGCAACTGCAACTGGATGCGTTGTAAAGCCGACGCCGCTCTATCTGAATGCAGGTTTGAAGTTGAGTTTTGCCGCGCCCAGCCCCGGCGATGCCGCATTCGACGAGTATGTGTCGGATCCGTCGAAGCCCGTGCCCTTCCGCGCCCGGCCCATTGATGACGACGTCTTGGTCGCGGTGGCTGGTGGACGACCAGCGCGAAGCATCCGGCCGCCCCGATGTTGTGGCGTTCGTCTCTGACGTCTTGACCGCGCCGGTAAAGATCAGCGGCCAGCCCGTCGCCAATCTGATTGCCTCCACCAGCGGCACCGATTCCGATTGGGTAGTTAAGCTGATTGATGTCTACCCTGACGAAGTGGCTGACCAGGCAGCGATGGGCGGATATCAACTGATGGTGTCGGCCGACATTTTCCGTGGCCGCTATCGGGAGAACCTGGAGACACCCAAGCCGATCGCTGCCGACATCCCGCTGCTGTACCGCTTCGCCCTGCCCACGGCGAATCACGTTTTCTTGCCGGGGCACCGCATCATGGTTCAAATCCAGTCGAGTTGGTTCCCGCTGTACGACCGCAATCCCCAGACCTTCATACCGAACATTTTCTGGGCAAAGCCGGAGAACTATCGCAAAGCCGTGCAGCGTGTCTACCACACACCCGGCCAGGCAAGCTTCATCGAACTGCCTCTGGTCGGAACGCGGGCGGAAGATCTGCCTGCCCAATTTTGACACTCCGTTCCGGACGTACACGTTGCGCTGAAAAGGAAGCAAACCCGGTGGTGTATGACATCTTTATTAAGCGGTGACGAAGCGATCGCTTGTGCGGCTTACGACGCCCGAGTCGCCCTCGGTACTGGCTACCCCGGCACACCCTCCACCGAAATTCTGGAAGCCTTCGGAGAGCTGGGGGGACACGCGCAGTGGGCGCCCAACGAAAAGGTCGCACTCGAAGTCGGCATCGGCGCCGCTTTTGCCGGCGCCCGCGCCATCGTGACCATGAAACACGTCGGCCTCAATGTCGCCGCCGACCCACTTTTCACGGTCGCCTACTCGGGCGTTCGCGGAGCTCTCGTCGTGGTCTCGGCCGATGATCCCGGCATGGCCTCCAGCCAGAACGAGCAGGATAATCGCCGCTACGCGGTTGCGGCCGGCGTTCCGATGCTGGAGCCCTCCGATTCCCAGGAGGCTTACGACTTCACACTTTGCGCCATCGAGATCTCCGAGCGTTGGGGCTTGCCCGTGCTCTTGCGCACGACCACGCGCGTATGTCACTCAAAAACCGTAGTACTGAGACGGTCGGCCTCCGTGGCTCAACCTCGGCTAGCGGATTACGTGCGCGACATTCCTTCGCGGGTAATGGTCCCTGCATACGCGCGGCCGGCACATCACCGCCTGCGCGAAAAGCTGGCACGCCTAGCGGAATGGAACGAAAACGAGGGGCCGAACCGCATAACGGCGGGCTCAACGTCGTTAGGGATCATTACCTCGGGCATTTCCTACCAGCATGTGCGTGAGGCTGCACCCCAGGCGAGCGTGTTGAAGTTGGGCATGACCTATCCCGTGCCCGTCGGCTTGATGCGGAAGTTTGCTGCCGGCGTCGAGTCATGCTGGGTCATCGAAGAGGGCGACCCGTACCTGGCGGAGGCAGCAGCCGTGGCCGGCATTTCCGTTGCGGCCAAGCCGGAGATGTTCCGTTTCGGCGAGTTGACGGTCGCTCGTGTGCGCCGCATCCTGGCTCGCGACGGTTCACCCGAGCCGAAACCGGTTTCCGGGAAGCCGCCCGCGCTCTGCCCCGGCTGCCCTTACCGTGCCGTGTACACCAGCCTGAAGAACCTGGACTGTATTGTCATGGGGGACATCGGCTGCTACACCTTGGGGGTGTTGCCCCCCTTCGAGGCGGTAGACGCTGCGCTCTGCATGGGCGCCGCCATTGGAATGGGACTTGGCCTGCGCCATTCCTTACCGCCCGAACAGGCGAAGCGCGTTGTCAGTGTGATTGGCGACAGCACGTTTGTGCACAGCGGCATTACCGGCCTGGTAGAGATGGTCTACAACCCGCCCCCCACAGGTCATGTGCTATTGATCCTGGATAACGGAACGACCGCAATGACCGGTTTTCAGGAGAACCCCGCCACCGGCCGTACCTTGAACCACGCACGGACCGGCAAGGTCGTATTCGAAGATCTGGCGCGCAGTTTGGGAGTCGGCAATGTTCATGTAATCGATGCGGCGGTAGATGCGCAGGCCTTTGAGGCTCTCCTTCGAAGTTGTCTGGAGAAATCGGAAATCTCCGTCATCATCTCCCGTCACAACTGCCTGCTTGCGGCGCGGTCCATCCGGGAATACGAGAGGTGCAATGAGGAACATGGTAACTAACATCGTGATCGCCGGGCTTGGCGGTCAGGGCGTGCTCAAGGCTTCCGACATTGTGGCCGAGGTCGCATTCAATGCCGGTCTGGACGTGAAGAAGAGCGAGATTCACGGCATGAGCCAGCGTGGCGGCTCGGTTTCGAGCGATGTGCGCTTTGGCGCGCAAGTCTTCAGTCCGATGGTGCCGGAAGGCGAGGCCGATTTCCTGGTGGTGCTCGCCACCGACCAGGTGCCCGTGAACGCTGCCGCCTTGCGGCCGGGCGGGGTGCTCATCGAGCCATCCCGCGTCGATGAGAACCGGCTGCGCAACAAGAAGAGCTTGAACGTCGCACTGCTGGGCGTACTGAGCCGGCATCTGGAGTTTCCCGATGAAGCGTGGATTGCCGCCATCCGAGGCAAGTTGCCGGAAGCTCAGCACGAAGCCAACCTCCAGGCGTTCAGCGCAGGCAAGGCAACCTGAGTCGCGGAGAACTGACGTTCATGCCCTGTTGGTCCTTTGTGGCAGTAATCTCGTACAGGTACTCGATAAACGACCTTACGGCACAGTTCCTGCCTTGCACTGGGGTGCAACCCTTTGCATGAGGAATAGAATCTTATTAGGTAGGAGCGCGCCGTCCTTGTGCATAGGCTCCTCGCTCGAAACTGCTCTCCCGCGTTCGAAGGGAGGTACGGATTATGAGCAGCTTTAATCTTCTTCGATCCCTCCTCGCATTGGCTGCTTTCATCGGTCTTGCGATCACGCCAAATCCAGCATTCGCTCAGCACGGTGGCAGCGGTCACGGTGGTGGGGGTGGCGGAAGTTCCCATAGCAGTAGCGGATCTTATGGCAGCGCGCGGCCTTCCGGCGGAAGCAGTGGATACCATGGCGGCGGTTTTCGTGGCAGCCGTTCGGGCGGCGGGTTCGGCCCATCGCGCGGTATGACCGGGCGAAGCGGCGAGTCTGAAGCTGGCCGCAGTTTCCGTTCGGAAGGAAATCGTTCGTCGAATGTTCGCCCCGCAATCGCCGATGGCCAGTGGCATTCGTTCGGCAACTCCGGTAGTTCCGCGCGTTTGGGCGAAGGACGCAATTCCGCAGGCTTGACAAACTCAGGCCTCTCCGCTCGTAATGCCGGAAGTCCCGACGGCGGCTGGCATTCTTTCGGCTCGTCAAGAGGCGCGGCGTCGGGCTTCAGTCGGGGTGGCGATGGTTGGAGAGGCGGTAGGGGTGGTGACGGCTGGAGAGGCGGTTGGCATGGCGACCATTGGCGAGGTGGTTGGGGCTGGGATCACGGTTGGGGCTGGGGTTGGGGCGTCGGCTTCGGATGGCCGTACTGTTGCGGCTACTGGGCACCGGGCTGGACGTTCGGCGCAGATCCTTGGTTGTACGATCCTTATGGGTACGCCTACCCCGATTATTACGGCTACGACTGGTCCGACAATCCGCCGCCGTACCGTCCAGATACGTCGGATAACTACGACTCGCCAGGAGACTATCTGAGCCCGACAAGCTCCACCTAGGTCTCTGACCGCTTGTTGATGTATCAACTTCGGGTGCCCCAGGTCCCGCTTTTGGGACCTGGGATCCGACGGCGCTCAATTGTGAAGCACAGAATCACGCGGTCAGAGACCTAGACGATCACCGCATTTTGCGCCCAGCAACTCCGCGGCTGTCGAAGTCGCCGCGCGCGGATGGCCAGCGCCGGCCTCATGCCGCTCCACTATCGACGAAAATTCCTTTGCCGGCTGCCCTACCTTTTCCCCTTATCTTTATCCTTGGCATCTTCCGTTGGTTCCACGGCTCCGGGCATCACCTTGAGCGGAGCCGAGCGCTGCTCTTCGAGTTCGGGATGCGGCAGCGGCTTGCGCGGCAGCATCTGGTCGCGCATGGCGGTGTTGTATACGAAAATAGCCTCCACGGTTGCCGCCTGCGCCAGGTCGCCGGGTTGCAGCCGTTCGTAGGTGTCCATGTTCGAATGATGCGTGCGCGACTCGTAGTCGAGACGGTCCTGAATGAACTGGAAGCCGGGGATTCCGACCGCATCGAACGATTGGTGGTCCGTGCCCCCGGTGTTGCGCGCGGTGATGGTGGTGACGCCGAGGTCTTTCAGCGGCTCCATCCATTGCGCAAAGACGGGGCCGACAGCACCGTTTTCTTGCAGATAAATCCCCAGGATTTTGCCCGTGCCGTTGTCCACGTTGAAGTAGCCGGAAATTTTCGGCTGCTCCGGTTCGATTACGAGAGGACCGGCGGGTTTGCGCAACCACTCGGGCTTCTCCAGTTGATCGGGAGCGGTCGAGAGCGGCGCGTATCCGAAATGCTGCTTCACGTAGAGGCGAGAACCAAAAAGTCCCTGTTCTTCTCCCGTCCAGAGACCAATGCGGATGGTGCGCCGCGGCTTGACTTGCAGCGCGTTGAGAATCCGCATGACTTCCATCGCCACCACCGCGCCGGCGCCGTTGTCGGTGGCGCCCGTCCCCGCCGCCCACGAGTCCAGATGTCCACCCACCATGACCACCTCATCTTTCAGCTTGGGATCAGTGCCGGGAATTTCGGCGATGGTATCGAAGCCATGCTCATGGTCGCCGAAGTACGCAACATCGACATTCATTTCGATGCTAACCGGCACATTAGCCTTAAGCAGACGATACACGCGTCCGTAGTTCTCTATGGCCGTCACTACCACGGGAAGCGGGTCGGCGTGATCGCGCTGATAAGTGGACATGCCCAGTCCCGCGCTGCCGTCGTCGAAGATGGTGCCGCCGGAGCCGCCGCTGTCGCGCCCATCACGGCTGGGAACAATGACCGCCACCGCATGCTCGGAGGCCAGAAACTTTCCCGCCTTATCGAGCAAGGCCAGCCGCTTTAGATAATCCTGAATCCAGTCTGCGTCATGTTTTTGCTTTTCCATGGGGAAGTCGGCAATCTTGGCCAGGTCCTTGTCGTCCATGCGCGTAAATAGCGGCTTATCCACCGGCTTCACCTCGCGCATCTCTCCCAGTAGAACGATTTTCCCGGCCAGCTTGCCTTTGTATTTGTCGAAATCTTTCTCGTCCTTGATCTCAACCCAAATGGCTTGGCCATTGACTGCGCCATTGGTGGAAGGCGACCAGGGCGCGGCTTGGGCGATGAAAACAGCCGTGTCCGGCGACGTCATCCGCACCCAGGTGTTGAGCTGCTGCCAGCCCATGCCAAACTCTCCCCAGTCTTCGAGATGAGCGTTGCTGCAACCCATCGCCGCCAATTGATCGCGCGTCCACTGGTTGGCCCGGCGCAGGTTGGGTGAACCGGTAAGGCGCGGGCCAATGCCATCCATCAGCGCGGAGGCAAAGTCCATCACGTGCGAATGCGTCAGGCCTTCGTCGCGAATGCGCTGGTACATGGCGTAGTCGAGATTCTCTTTTGCAGACTGCGGCAGTTCGTACGATGGCTTGTCCGCTTGGGCCGCCGCTGCTGCCTTCTCTTTGTTCTTGTCGGCGTCCTTGTCGGCGGCAAAGATGGACAAGGGAAGAGCAAAGCAAACAAACAAGGCAAGTCTGACTCTGAATAGGCTATGGCATCGCATGAATCGGTCTCCCTCCGGAAAAGTAACAAAGCAGAGTAGCAGATATGAGCAGAACTAGATCTCATAAATCGTTTTGGGAAGGGCACGGCTTCAGCCGTGCCGCCAAGAGCCAGCAAAGACGCGGGCTTTAGCCCCTGAGGGCTCCGCCAGTTTACTTCGCGGGTTCATTATATGAGATGGCTTCTAAATAGCGACCGCGAATCCGCGCAAAACTCCTGGAACATCCCATACAACTTTTCCCGAGCTTCCGGGTTCAATAGTATGTAGGGGTGTGATTAAGAGGAGGAGATCTTGAAAGTATCGCGCTTGCTTTATAAAGCAATCGGTTCCGGACTAGCGGCCAGAGCCGCTCTTTGTTGTGTGTTCCTTGTGATTGGCGCAGCAACGTTGGCTTGCGCCCAGAGTGGCGCCATGACTCCTTATCAGGGCGAATCGGACGGCGTCAGCGCCGGCGGAAAGTGGCTGGAGTTCGCCTCCACCGACAAGATGACGGGCGCGAAAAGGGTACGCTTTGAACTCCAGTCGGATAACTATTTTAAAGAGGATCCGGAGTACAAGCCCAGAGTGAATCTAATTTGCGACAATGGCAAGCTCAAGCTGGCGGAATTCAATCCCGGAGTGAGACTAGGTCCACCGAACCGCCCCCCCGGCTGGTATGGACAGATCCAGTGGGAGGTTATGGTTCGAGTTGACGATGCGCACTACTTCAAAGGCTGGAACTGGATGCGCAGCCACTCTCTTTCCATGGACAAGGGCACGGTTCGGGGCGTGATCGGAGCCCAGGTTTTCAAGGTGGAACTCCCCACGCGGAGCGGCCGGCAGATTGCTGAGTTTTCTCCCGGCGGGCTGAATCTGGATCGAATCAGACAAGCCTGCGATCTGACGCCGAAGAAGCCGAGCAAGGATTAGCGTAGCGCCGCCGTCCCGGCGGCTGTCCGGCAGGCGCCCCTTCCGACTCCGTTCAGGGCGTGCTCGCGAGACGCCCGTCCCTCCACATGCACCCCCCCCGAAAGTCCTTCGCCACGCTTTACAATATTCGCATGGCTACAATCCCCGCCGAAATCCACGGCCAGCGTTACATCAGCCTCGCCACGTTTCGAAAGAGTGGCGTCGCTGTCTACACGCCTATCTGGTTTGCCGAAGACGACAACAAGCTCTACTTCATGACCAACAGTAAACTGGGAAAGTGCAAGCGCATCCGCAACAACCCGCAAGTCAAGATCGCTCCCTGCACCATGCGCGGAAAAATCACCGGTCCCGAATTCCCCGCAACCGTCCGCTTTCTGCGGCCGGAGGAGTGCGCTCGCGCCCGCCAGGCAATCAACCGGAAATACTGGCTCGCCCGTGTCCCATTCCTTTGGCGCAACACCGACACCTACTTCGAAATCACGCCGGCATCGGCATGATTTCTGCGCGCTGCAGCCAGCAGTTTCCAATTCGGGAAAGTCAGGGCAGTACCATAGGGCGCATGACATTTACGCTGGCTCCCCCACCCTGTTACCATCGAGTGTTGTCCTAGGCCCTTGCGTATTTCTTAAGGCAAGAAAAATTTCTTTTGGAGGCACCATGGCCGTAAAAATTGGCATTAATGGATTTGGACGCATCGGACGCAACGTTCTCCGCACCGCGCTCGCCGACAAAAACCTCGACTTCGTCGCCGTCAACGATCTCACCGATCCCAAGACTCTAGCCCACCTGCTCAAGTACGACTCCATCCTCGGCAACCTGCCGCACACCATCACCGCCGGCCCCGACAGTATTTCGATCGACGGCAAGATCGTCAAAGTCTTTAAGGAAAAAGATCCCGCGGCCCTGCCCTGGGATTCCGTCGGAGCTCAGATTGTCATCGAATCCACGGGAAAGTTCACCGACGCCAACGAAGCCAAAAAGCATCTGCGCGGCACCGTGAAGAAAGTCATCATCTCCGCCCCCGCGAAGAACGAAGACTTCACCGTCGTGCTCGGCGTGAACGAAGAGAAGTACGATCCCGCCAAGCACCACATCGTCTCGAACGCTTCCTGCACCACGAATTGTCTCGCCCCGATCGCCAAGGTCATCCACGACAATTTCAAGATCGTCAGCGGCACCATGACCACCATCCACTCGTATACGAACGATCAGGTGATCCTCGACTTCCCGCACAAAGATTTGCGCCGCGCCCGCGCGGCGGCGATCAACATGATCCCGACCACGACCGGCGCCGCCAAAGCGCTCAAGCTCGTCATCCCCGATCTGGCCGGCAAAATCGACGGCTTCTCCATACGCGTGCCCACGCCCAACGTCTCGGTCGTCGACCTCGTCGTCTGGGTAGAAAAAAAGACGACCAAAGAAGAAGTCAACGCCGCCCTGAAAAAAGCCTCCGAGTCCGGCCCGCTGAAGGGCTACCTCGGGTTCGAGGAGAACGAACTGGTCTCGTCCGATTTCAAAGGCGACTCACGTTCCTCCATCGTCGACGCTCACATGACCCTGGTAGTCGGCGGCAACTGCGTCAAGGTGATTTCCTGGTATGACAACGAGTGGGGATATTCCTGCCGTGTCCGCGACCTGATCAACCTGATGGCGGCCAAAGGCCTGTGAATTAACTCGTCGTTGGTCGTTAGTCGTTCGCGGTTCGCTATTTAGGGTTCACGAGGGACCGGCCCTGCGTGGAGTACGGCGAACCGCGGACACCGAAGGACGAACGGCGATCGAGCGACAATACCGAACGACTGACGACCAACGACTAACGCACCAACGACTAACGACCAACGACTAACGACTAACGACAGGTGCTCCATGCCCAAACTTTCCATTCGCGATCTTCCTCTCAACGATCGCCGCGTCTTCATGCGCGTCGACTTCAACGTCCCGCTCGACGACGGCCGCGTCATGGACGACACGCGCATCCGCGAAACCCTGCCCACCATCGAGTACGCTCTGCGCCACGGTGCGCGCCTCATCCTCGCGTCTCACCTGGGCCGTCCCAAAGGCAAGCCCAATCCCAAGATGAGTCTCAAGCCCGTCGCCGAGCGTCTGCGCATGTTGCTCGACAAAGAACTGTCGCGCGGCGAAAACGTTGGCTTCTGCCCCGAGTGCGTTGGGCCCGAAGCCGAAGAAGTGGCGCTCAAGCTCGAGAAAGGCCAGGCGCTGCTGCTGGAGAACCTCCGCTTCCACGCCGAAGAAGAAAAGAACGACGAGAATTTTTCCAAGCAACTCGCCAAGCTCGCCGATTTCTACGTCAACGACGCCTTCGGCACCGCCCATCGGGCCCACGCTTCCACCGTCGGCATCACCAAGTTCGTGCAGAAATCCGCCGCCGGTCTGCTCATGGAAAAAGAACTGCAATATCTGGGCCGCGTCCTGCAGGATCCCGAGCGACCCTTTCGTCGCCATCCTCGGCGGCGCCAAAGTCAGCGACAAAATCGGAGTCATCCAGAACCTGCTCAGCAAAGTCGACGTCCTCCTCATCGGCGGCGGCATGGCCTACACCTTCCTCAAGGCGCAAGGCGAATCCGTCGGCAAGAGTCTGGTCGAAGAAGACAAGATCGAACTCGCCCGCGACCTTCTGCAGCAGGCCAAGACTCATAAGCTCAAGTTCCTGTTGCCCACCGATCACGTCATCGCCGACCGCGTCGAAGCCGGCGCTTGATCAAATTCGTCGGCCACGGCGAGCCCATCCCCGCCAATATGATGGCCGTCGATATCGGCCCCGAGACCATCGAGGCCTTTTCCGAGGAGGTCGCCCGCGCCCGCACCATCGTCTGGAATGGACCCATGGGCGTTTTCGAGTTGCCGCCCTTTGCCAAAGGCACCTTCAAGATCGCCCAGGCTGTGGCGGAAAATCCTGGGGCCGTATCGATCGTAGGCGGAGGCGATTCCGTAGCCGCCGTAAAAGCCGCCGGCGTAGCCGACAAGATCACCCATATTTCAACCGGAGGCGGCGCCTCGCTGGAATTTCTGGAAGGCAAGAAGTTGCCCGGGGTAGAGGCGCTGACGGACAAGAAATAGCTGTCAGGTGTCAGGTCTAGCTTTTGGCTTTTGGCTTTTGGCCCGTAGCCCGTAGCTCGTAGCTCGTAGCCTTTATGCTTCGTATCAGGGCATCGCTTTAGCGATGCCGAAAGCCGCTTCGATGGACTGCCCCTTTAGGGGCCGCTATGTCCGACTTCGCAGCCCGACTGACTTTCGCTAACGGCAAGACTCTCGAACTCCACGGCCCCGCCGATATTACCAAGGAGACGACAGAGGCCATCGTCAACGCCGCCAATTCGTCCCTGCTCGGTGGCGGAGGCGTGGATGGCGCGATTCACCGCGCTGGCGGACCCTCGATCCTTCAGGAGTGCAAGCGCATCGTGGCCAAAATCGGCACACTCCCCGCCGGCAAAGCCGTCATCACCACCGGTGGACGCTTGCCCGCCAAATATGTAATTCACACCGTCGGCCCCGTGTATCGCGGAGGCCAGCAGCACGAGGCCGAAACGTTAGCCAGCTGTTATAGCGAGTCCATCCGCATCGCCGACGACCACGGAATGAAATCCCTGGCCTTCCCTTCGATATCGACCGGAGCCTTCGGCTATCCTGTTCCCGAGGCCGCTGAAATCGCAGTTCGCACCATCGTCGAAGTTCTGCCGCCCTGTGCCCATGTCGAACACGTCCGTTTCGTGCTCTTCGACGTTGCCACCTGCAAAGCCTACGTCCGGGCCGCCGAACAAATTATCCCAGCAAGCAATCGCAACTTCCGCTATCTTCGAGAAAGGTCCCTCATGAGAAAGAAAATGCTCGCCGCCAACTGGAAGATGTACAAAACGCCCGACCAGGCCCGTGACTTCTTCCGCGATTTCCTGCCTCTGGTCCACGGCCCCGATAACAAGGAAGCCGCGACGAAATCGTCGTCTGCCCGAATTATCTCGCGCTTGATGCCGCCGTCCATGCGGCCAAAGGTTCGAACGTCGCCATCGGCGCGCAAAATCTCCACTGGGAAAAGGAAGGCGCCTTCACCGGCGAGATCTCCACCAGCATGTTGCTGGCAGTCGGCGTCACCCACGTCATCATCGGACACTCCGAACGCCGCCAGTACTTCGGCGAGACCGATGATACCGTCAACCTCAAGCTCAAGTCCGCCCTCGAAGCCGGACTCATCCCCATCGTCTGCGTAGGAGAAGTCCTCGAAGAACGCGAAGCCGGGCTCACCGACGACGTCCTGCGCCGCCAGTCGCTCCGCGCTTTCCACAAAGTCTCGGCCAAGAAAGCCGTCCATCTCGTCGTCGCCTACGAGCCGGTCTGGGCCATCGGCACCGGAAAAACCGCAACCCCGCAAATGGCCGCCGACGCTCACGCCATCATTCGAGCCGAAGCCGCCGAGTCCTTCGGTCAGGAATTCGCCGACAAACTCCGCATCCTCTACGGTGGTTCCGTCAAGCCGGAGAACGCCCACGCCCTGATGTCCGAACCAGAAATCGACGGCGCGCTGGTCGGCGGAGCTTCGCTCGATCCCAAATCGTTTGCGGCGATCGTGAAGTATTAGGAGAAACAGCTTGCGCGACCCCATGCGAAGCAACGACGCGCCCGTCCATGGTCACAACCTGCCCATACTCGGTCGTGCTCTATGGTCACATAACCAATGACTTGGTGATGGGGATCACACATCGCTGTGGGAAAGGACGCACTTCCAGGCAGAACTCCGGTCAAGCAGCAAGTTTGGCCGCAGTTCGCCCTGATAAATCAACCGATTTATTTTGTTGTACTTAAACGTTTTTTGCTAGAATCTTGCTTCGCGCCCGAAGAATGGCGAGGGACTTGCCAAAGTACCTGTGAGCGGAGGCAATACATGGCCACATACGCCGTAAACAATCCCCAGAAACTTGCGCTGGTAGACAAGACTTTTTTCGATCTTCCTCCAGCGGTAGCAGATGCAGTGGAACAAGAAGCCCTCACCACCAGCTATCCCACAGGAGCGGTTTTGTTCGCGGAAGGGCAAGCTCCGCGCGGAGTGTTCATTGTGCGTCGAGGCCGGGTGAAGCTTTCCATCTGCGGCAGCGACGGCCGGACGCTGATTCTGCGCATTGTCGACGCCGGTTGCCCATTGGGAGTCGCCGCTGTAGTTTCCGGACGCAAATACGAAGCCACGGCCGAGACCCAGGAACCGTGCGAGATCAGCTTTCTACGGCAAAGCGATTTGCTGCGCCTCATGCGCCTTCACGGCGAATTTGCCCTGTGGGTGACCCAGCACATCAGCGCGGATTACGCCTCCACTTGCCGCGAAATCCGTGACCTCATCCTTTCCGACTCCGCCAGCGAAAAACTGGCCAGGTTGCTCGTGGGATGGCTCGATCAGAACACCAAATCCAAATACCCCAGCCAAGTGAAAATGGCTTTGACTCACGAAGAGATTGGGCAGATGATCGGTTCTTCGCGCGAGACCGTCAGCCGCCTTCTCGCGGGCTTCAAGAAGCAGCATCTCATCCAGCAGAGCGGCTCGACGCTAGTGATCCCCGACCGCGTTGCGCTGGAATCGCTGATCACAGCCTGAGAAGATTGCGAAGCAAGATAAGTCATTCGTCGGGGCCGGTCATCCTCCTACCGGCCCCGTTCTTTTAGGAGCGTGTTTTTCATCTAATCACAGCTTGCGCGGTTGGCGAAGATTGCCAATGTGGGGGTACCCCCCCTCCCCCCTGCCGTTTGGAATCATGGGGTTAGGAGAAAATTCCCGCTAGATCTTTGAGATTAAATGACTTAGAGCTAAAGTCTTTATTCGTCAATGACTTAGGCTGTATTCTTGCTTCTCGTGGGGTTCGGCGGCGGGTTAACGCTCGCTTGTTTTCCCAAATTGGTGTTTTCAAAGAGCGCCGACTAGCGGGGCTGGGGCAGCCTCTTGGGCCGTCTTGTAGATGGGCGCACCTCTGTCCTGCCACAGGTCGATCTCCATTGTCGCCGATGAGCGGCTAGAAGTCTGTGATGGCGCTCACTGGGCGTTTGTGATGAAAAAAATCAAAGGCCCCGCCCTTCGCTTCGCGGTAGGACGCGCCACCCTCAACCGGATCAGGGAAAAAGGTTGAGGGGTAGCTTAAGGCCACTCGTCTTCATCGCGTCCTCGTGCAGCTCGATTGTAATTTCGGGGAGGGCCTCAAGGACGGTGCGCGCGGGTATCTGCGCGAGTTCTTTCGGCTCCACCTTATGCAGGCCTCCGCCGTACACCCGGCCTTCCGACAGAAGTTGTGTCGGCGTGATGCGCTGGAGCGCCTCGAACACCGTCTCTTCAAGCTCCGGGTGGCTTGTGAGTGCTGCCTGCAAGCGCTTCTTTGGATAAAGCAGCAGGTACACGTTGTGAGCGGTCGCTTGCGATCGATTCCAGATGAACCGGAACGGATGCTTACCGTTTCTGGAGCGTCCCATGTAAGTGCAAAGGAAAGGTGCGGGCGCCCGTTGCTCCTGCGAATACCACGGAGCGCGGCGACTTGAAAGATAGGCGTCGTGCACGTCCCGGGTGCGGCCATGCTGCAAATACTCGTAGAAGCGCGGCCACTTCGCTTTAACTTTCTCCTCGGGCTCGTTGCAGTCGAGCAGGTAGAGCCGGGGATACACGGCAGGGGCTCCGTCTGGAAGCGCCTCGACGATGTCGGCAGCGATATTCCGCGGGCCGGGCAGTATTGGTTTGAGGAACCGGCGCGGGATTTGCCACTCATCGGCCTGCTGCGAAGTGATGATGAAAAAGCTGTTGGAGCCGGTCGCGAGTCCGCGCTTGATGGTGAAGATGTCGCCCAACGTGAGCTCGCCGGTGTCTTCCACGGTGGTGCGGGCGGGGAACTGTGTCCATTTGCGAGAGCGGCGGAGCACGTCGAGGGGTATGGATGCCTCGGTCTGAGGACTGTCAATCGGCCCGGCGAACGAAAACCGGATGCGATGCCCCGGCGGAGGCAATGACTTGCGAAACACCACAACCGCAGACGACACTAGCGCGTCTGTGAACTGCACGTCCGTCGGGCAGAAGCGATGAATATGCAGGAGCGTCACCCGCTCCGAGAGGTACCGGCGAAGGGTCTCGCCGTAATTCACATCCATGAATTCCGAGGGGACGAGCCAGATGGCAAGCCCCTGCTCTTCCATCCAATCGTGGCATAAGAGCATGAAGTAGCAGTAGAGTCCGGCAAGACCGCTGATTTTCATATTCAGGGACCGCGCCAGACGCGCCCTCAGGCGTTTCTTCTCGGGCCCCGACAAGTGGTGGTGGCGGACGTACGGCGGGTTGGTCAGAACGAGGTTAAAGCGCCGAGCCGGAGGCTCCTGCTTCGTGAAGTCCCCCCTCACGATACTTAGCCCACTCTCGCCCCAGAGGTCTTCGGCGCTCTTGGCGAATAATGGGTCGAGCTCGACTCCGGTGGCAACTTTGATTGCCTCCGGCGCGAAGGTTTGCCTGAGCGCCGAGTAAAAAGAGCCGGTTCCAATCGCAGGGTCGAGGAAGCTGTTGGGCCCCTCCCCTGCCTGCTCTCGCGCGTAGCGCGCGATGCATAAGGCAAGCTCGGGTGGTGTGGCGAACTGGCCCCACCTGTTACGTTCGGCGGAAGTCTTCAGGGCATCAAGGCGGGTCTGGTGCTCCTGGCGCCTTCCCTCCATGTTGTGCGATGCGGAAGATCCCATAGCCAACCTTTAGATTCCGAGCTGGTCGAAGTCCTGGATGCGGTGTTCCCAGATCCAGTCTATGCCTTCGGCCGCCTCGTAGCCGAGATAGGCCGCATCAAAATAGCCACACAGGAAAAGTACAAACTGCACGTCTTCGCCGTAGGTGGCTTTGAGATAGGTAATCTTGATGGCCTCTTCCTTGCGGCGCTTGTTGACGTTAGTGAAGTCCCCGGCGGATTTTGCTTCTATCAGTATCGGCAGATGGGGAGGCTGCGCCTGCCTCGTCTGAATCACTGCGTCGACTGGAATCTTCACCATCTTCCTTTCTGCCCTGGGTGACTTCACAAGGACATTCATTCGGAAGCAAAAGGTGCCCGGCTCCATCTCACTAAGCGCGACTGCGGCGGGGTGCGCCTTCTCCTTGTATCCGCGCTCGGTCAGGTATTTCTCGATGAGGGTCAGCTGGCGTTTCTCTTGGGCGTTTCGCACTATGGGTTCGGCTACGGCTCCGCAGAGTCGGTCGGCAACGATGGTGGAAGAGCGGTAACGTTCTTCCTTGGTGGGTTTGCGCCTCTCTTCCAGCCACGGAAAGATGTCCACATCCAGCATTCGCGAGAGGATACGGGTGATTTTCCCGAGATGTTCCTTAAGGAGTTCCGGGGACAGAAGCCTTGGAAAGTTGCCCTCCTCAAGGCAGCCGACAAAATTCTTGGTTGAATCGGCAAGGCCGATTAGCCGGTCGCGTGCCAGGGGCGGACAAGTGGACATGCGCAAGGTCGGCAGTATGCCGGGATTGGCCTTGACGACATCTGGCGTGATTGTGGTCAGGTCTTTGGTAAGCGAGAGGCCTTGCTCTACGCTCTGGATGGTCTTCTTGCGGGTCTCGCGATAAGCCTTGGGCGCAAACTTCATGAACCATTGATTGAACTGGTCAACCGAGGCGCGCGTGTCAGCCTTCCACAGCTCTGGCTTGTTTGCATTGATGGGCATGGGCTGTCAGATGGAAATCCTACCGGAAACGGGCGGGAGAATGAATAGCTTCTTGGTGTCCACGGAGTGGGGACTCGGCGAGAGGCGCTAACGTGGGGGCACCTACTGATTCTTCCCGCGTGGATCGTCGCCTGGATTGTGGTCACTTCCCTGCTCATCCTCGTAATCCTCAGGGTCCGTGGGCAACTCGACCAGGTGCGCCCGTTCCAATGCGCGCAGATACTCGGGGCGGGAATGGCGCAAATGATCGGCTGAGGCTTTGCCGTCGATCCAAGCCGTATCCATCGGGTAGACGAGCGGGTCGAAGATCACCATGTAGAAGTGCCAGATGAGGATGGAGAAGGTGGCGAGCAGCGCCTCGTAAAAATGCACGGCGGTGGCCGCGTCCGAAATCCACTTGGGGAAATGGCGCAGGGTGAAATTGTTAAACCACAATAGGAAACCGGTGACCGTCATCACCACCGTTCCCCACATGAAAGCCCAGTACTCCATCTTCTCCGCGTAGTTGAACTTCTTGAACTGCGGTTCGAGGTCGGTGCGTCCCAGATTGTAGGAGAACACGCCGGCCAGATCGGTCGCGTCTTTCAGTTCGGGCAGCATCGCCTTCAGGAACAAGCGGCGGTCTCGCCGAACTGTGGCCAGGTGGATCACGTGGTAAACCGTGGAAGCGATCAGCACAACCGCCGCGCTGCGATGCACGATGCCGCGGAAGGCGAAGTGGCCCTCCCACATCAATAGCGGACGCGCCCACCACGCCTCGGGATACTTCAGCGCGAACCCGGTGAAAACCAGCGTCGGGAAGCTGAGGATCACGCCCCAGTGGGCAATGCGGAAATTCAAGTTCATCCGCGACACTCGCCCGCCAGTTTCATGGCGCGGCTGCCGGCGGATGAGTTTGCTCAAAAAGTCCAGCAGGTTGTGCAGGATCATGAATCCCAGTGTCATCGGGATCAGCGCCAGATAAGTCCAACGGATCCACTTCACCACCGGATGCGCCGCGCCGGTTGTAGTTTGCACGTGCACCGGCCCGATGACGAAATGCTCACCCGCGCCGGCGTGGCAACTTCCGCAGGTTTTTGGAAGGTTGGCGGCATTCACGGTGGAGCGCGGGTCGGACGACGGGAAAATATTGTGCACGCCATGACAGGAAGCACAGTTGGCAACACTCTGCGATCCGCCGCGCGCGGCCAGACCGTGGTAGCTGTCGGCATAGGATGGAACGCGGTCGGTGGGCAAATTGTAACGCAACGCCAGGCGCTCATCGTTGTGACAACGCCCGCAAGTGGCCATCGAGACGCGCCCTGCGTTCACCAGCGATCCCTGCTCTTTCGGCCCCAGGATCAGGTGTTCCCCGTGGCAGTCGCTGCACACCGGGGCGGCGGACACGCCGTTTTTCATGGCTTGTCCGTGCACGCTTTCCAGGTAAGTCTTGCTGATGTCCTTGTGGCACTGCCCACACGTCGCCGCGATATTCCAGTGGTTAACCTTGGAGCGCGCATCTTGCGAGGGAAGAATGCCATGGCTCCCGTGACAATCCGAGCAGCCCGCGGCACCTTCGTTCCCACTCGCTACCGCTCGTCCATGCACGCTTTGGCGATAGAGTTCCACGGGATGCGCGAATGGGATCTTGTGCCGGGAGAGAAACTGCTGATTGCTGTGACAGGCGGCGCAAGTGTCGGGCAGATTCTTCTTGGCAACGCGCGAAGCCGCGTCGCTCGCGGTCTGAATCTGATGCGCGGGCCCATGGCAGGACATGCAGTTCGGAGCGTCCGGGTCGCCCTTCGCGGCCGCTTGCCCGTGTATGCTCTGCCGGAAATCCTTCACCTCATCGGCATGGCACTGCGCGCACTTCGCCGGCGCTGTCTCGGCCGCTGCCGCTACCTCATGCGGATTGCCGTGGCAGGACTGGCAAGCTGCCTCACCCAACGCGCTGTGAATGCTGCCCGACACATGGGAAACTTCCTCGGCGTGGCAAGTCGAGCATTCGACCTTCGGCACTTTACTGGGATGGGGAAAATCCTTGATCGTCGTGTGGCAGTCGGTGCAACCGAAAGAGCCGTGGACGCTGGCCGCATGTCTGGCGGGGTCAATCGAGATGCTCTTGCCACTGCCGGACTTCATTCCGGCCTGGCCGTGGCAGGCCAGGCAGCTTTCGTCCTGCTTGAGCGGATGGGACGGCTTCGCTTGTGCTCGAACCCGAGGCGGCAGCAGCGCGCCGGCCAAAAAAAGACCGACGGAAAGCAGCAGAACCAGACAGACGAAACCCGCGCTTCTGAAAATGTCTGCTGCGCGTGGCGTCCGGCTCGGCAAATTCCATCTCCCTCAGCTTGGCCCTATTTCATTCCCAGGTCGGTCAGGATCTTGGGGTTCTCCTCACCCGCTGCCAGAACCTCATGGCAGGTCGAACAGTCATTCGGGATCGTCTGCCCATCGGCGCTGGTATGACTGCCGTCATGGCAGCGGAAGCAGCCCGGCGAATCATTATGCCCAATGTTATTGGGATGCGTACCCCAGGTCACACGCATATCCGGGAAGACGTTGCGCAGGTAGATCCTCGCCACTTCCGCGCCCGCTTGCTCCACCACCGCGCGCCGCGCCTGGTAGATTGCCGGGTAATTGGTCCGATAAAACTTGTCGATTTCGGCGACGATGCTCTTCTGGGCCGCATCGCGGGTTGGATAACTCACCTTGAGAACCTCAACCGCCTTCTTCCTGATGTAGGGCAGATCGGTGCTGATCTGCCCGCCCGACATTTGCCTGTCCACCGCGTTTTCGGGCAAGTCGAAGGCATGGGTCGGCCGGTTGTGGCAATCCACGCAATCCATCACGCGATGGTCTCCCTTGTCCAATTGTTGTTGGCTGGGCTTCGCATCGGTAGAAATGAATTCGGTGGTCTTCCCGCTGTCGTCGGTGTAATAAACGGCGGGAATTGTCATTCGCTCGTTGTCGGTCGAAATGTAGCGGATGCGCGCGTTGTCCGAGAGGTGGTGCCCGTGGATGCCGACCGAGCCCTGCCAGGTGCGTCCGCCCACTTTCAGCAGCAACACGTCCGTCTGCGGCGTGTTTTTTTCGTCGTCCTTGTAGCTGGTATTCACCAGGAACTTGTCGCCTGTAAAGCGCTGCGGCCAGTGGCACTGCTCACAGGTCTCGCGCGCCGGGCGCAGGTACTTTACCGGCGAAGGAATGGGCCGCGAATAAGTGTGGAAGGTTACTGCGAAGACCTGACGCAGACCGGAAAGTTTCGACTTTACGAACCACCCGGCTCCGGGTCCGATATGGCACTCGACACAAGCTACCCGCGAATGCGGAGAATTCTGATAGGCCGTGTACTCGGGATCCATCACCGTGTGACAAGTCTTGCCGCAGAAATTCGTCGAATCCATGTACTCCACGCCACGGTAGGATGCGGTCCCCACAATGAGAAGGTTGAGCACGGTCGCCGCTGCCACGTACTCCAAGGTACGCCGCACCACCGGCAACCCCAAGTCGATGGCGGGAAAGATCCCAGGCAGTGTCCCGCTCTCGATCAGACTTCGCCGCCGGAACCAGATACCAAGTGGAATCAGCAGCAGGCCGAGTACAAAAACGCCCGGGAGGATCAGAAAGACCAGAAGGCCAACATAAGGATGCGGCGGCCCGGGCAAGAAGATGTCATAGAACCAGAAGGCGACGGTGGCAAGCGCCGTGCTCGTCGTGATCACGGCGCCGGTAAGCGTGAGGGGATTCTGCCCCAGAAAATAGATGGGCTGCAACCAGTCTCGGAAGCGTTCCTGCAGATTCATTGAAACCGCTATTCTCCTTCTTCCAGGCTCCACTGGGTAGACACACGCCACGCTTTGGCGCCGGATCACCCGCCGCGCACATCAATCTTCCCGATCTTGATGGCTAGAACCAGCCAGGACTATTTATTTCAGCGTGCGGATGTAAGCCACCAGTCCCTTAATCTCTTCCGGTTTCAACTTATCTCCGTACTTGGGCATCTTGGGGGCCTTGCCGTTGGTGATGACTGCCGCGAGATCCGCATCCGATTTATTTTGCACGTCGGCACTTTGGAGATCGTGGCCGGCCGCTTTCTTTCCGTCGGGGCCATGGCACATGGCACATTTTGATTTGTAGAGTGCCTCGGATGCGCCTTGCGCATGCGCCGATAGGGGAAGGGCGAGAACAACAGCCAATGCTGTTGCGGCGGTAAACAGCGGGAAGCTAATTCTGTTCATCTGCAAGCTCCATTCGAGTTTTTTTGACCCAACATCGCAAGGAGAATACACCAGCAAACGGTTATATTGAAGCCTTTGCTGGCGGAGTTCTGTGATCCCGGTCACACGTGGCTGGTAATCATCTCAGCGGGAACCTCTGGCCGGCCAATGTCAGCCGCTCACGCGAGTTGTAGCTGTGCGCGCGAGATTCCAGCACGTCCGAGCGATCATCCAGTCTTCCTGTGCATGAATCACGAGGACGCGGACCGTCGCATCTGGAGCAGAAATGTCTTTGTCCTTATCTTTGTCCAACGGCGATTGTGCGTTCTTTGCCGGGTCGAGCCGCATGCCCAGGAACCCGAGTTGGTCGCACACCGCGGCACGAACCTCGGGTGAGTTTTCGCCGACGCCGGCGCTGAAGACCACAGCATCCACTCCGCCCAAAACGGCGACCATGGCGCCGATTCCCGATTGCAGGCGGTGGACATATATATCAAGCGCCAGTTGCGCGCGTTCATGGCCCTTCTTGCTGGCGTCGAGAATTTCCCGCATATCACTGGAGATTCCCGATATCCCAAGCAGTCCCGACTTTTTATTGAGCACGTCGTCCAGTTGCTCGTCCAGGAACCGTCTCCGCCGCATCAAGTAAGTAAGGATGCCAGGGTCCACCGAGCCCGAGCGCGTGCCCATCATCAGACCTTCCAGCGGAGTAAAACCCATGGTCGTATCCACGCTTCGACCTTCGCGAATCGCCGCCAGAGAGCAGCCATTCCCCAGGTGGCAGGTCACCAGCTTCAGCAACTTCGGGTCCTTACCCAGCAACTCCGCCGCACGCTCGGCGCAATATTGATGATTGATCCCGTGGAATCCGTAGCGGCGAATCCCCTGCTCGAACCACTCGTAAGGACCAGGATAGGTGGCCGCCGATAAGGGCATGTTGTGATGAAAGCCGGTATCGAAGACGGCGATCTGCGGCACTGGACCCAGCAATTTCTCAACGATCTCCATGCCTTGTAGTTCGGCGCGACTGTGGAGGGGCGCGAAAACGGAAGCGACTTCGATCGCCGACTTGATCCTCTCGGTCACGACCGCGGGCTCGAAATGGCGCAGACCGCCGTGGACCACCCGGTGTCCCACAACATCAATATCGGAAGGTTTGGAAATCGCTTGCGTTTCGCCGCTCCACAAGCTCTGGAGCAGGTGCTCAATGGCTTCCGCGCGCGAGCCCACCGAGGGCAGGTTCTTTCGGGAAACCCCACGGGAGTTCTTGATCGAGTACTCAGCCTTGCCATCGAGCCACTCGATCTTGCCCTCCCAAACGCAAGCCGGTGCATCGGCAGGAAGCGTGTCCCCAATTTGGTAGAGACAGCTCTTCTGGCTGCTGGAGCCGGAGTTGAGAACAAGGACGTTCATCAGTAGGGCCAAGTCCAGTCCCGGATTGCCGGCAAATCGTCTCCGCGCTCGCGAATATATTGTTTGTGCTCGACCAGCTTGTTGCGCAGCAACTGTTTGAAGTGGCCTCCGACCTTCTGCAGTCTGGGAACGCGGTCCACCACATCCCCAGCCAGGTGGAAGCGGTAAATGAAGTTCAGACCGGGCGTGGTCCCAAAGTGTCCCAGCAGCCGCGGCTTAATGTGCTCGATCTTCAGCGGCTCGCGAAGCAGTGGATTAGCGTACAGATAAATCTGGCCGACGGAAAGATAGTTGGCCGCGCGCCAGTAGGCATCGATCTTGCGCAGCTCTTCCGTTGTTAAAGGCTGGGACATGAGAGGTTGGGTAGAAATGCCATGCTGGGCTGAGGTCACTGAGGCTGGGGGAGCCATCGAATCCTGCCTTCCTATTTCCTGCTGTTTCCTATTCTAGATTTCTTGGAGGCACCTCCGCCAGCACCCGAAAAGGCGTACTTCTTTATGTTGCTTCATTTCTATTGTGGCATTCCGGCATTTGTGCCGAATCTTCCACGATTGATCGACGATCTAATGCTGCAAAGGAGAGACATATGCCAAAGATCGTTCGTTTTGATAAGTTGGGCGGACCGGAGGTTTTGAAGATTGAAGAGGAGACCTTAAGGCATCCCGGCAAAGGCGAGGTGCGGTTACAGGTGCAGGCGGTAGGCTTGAACCGGGCGGAGGCGCTGTACGTCCGTGGCCATTACCTGGAACATCCGAAGCTTCCTTCCGGCATTGGTTATGAGGCGGCGGGCGTGGTGGAAGCGGTTGGCCCGGATGTGGACAAAAACTGGGTGGGGAAATCGGTCGCCACGATTCCAGCCTTCTCCATGAACGACTACGCCATGCTGGGCGAAGAGGTCATTGCTCCGGTTGCCGCTCTGGGTGAGTATCCGGCAAAGCTGTCGCCGGTGGAAGGCGCAGCGATCTGGATGCAGTATCTGACCGCGTATGGCGCGTTGATTGCGATTGCGCATCTGGCCAAAGGCGATTTTGTCGTGATTCCGGCTGCGTCGAGCAGTGTGGGCATTGCTGCGACGCAGATTGCGAAAGCTGAGGGCGCGATTTCAATTGCAACGACGCGCAAGAGCAGCAAGAAAGCTGAGTTGCTTTCTCTCGGCGCAGACCACGCGATCGCCACTGAGGAAGAAGACATGGTGGCGCGTGTGCAGGAGATTACCGGCGGCAAAGGGGCGCGGGTGATCTTCGATCCGGTTGCTGGGCCGTTTCTGGAAAAGCTGGCTGCGGCTGCCGCCACCGGCGGGATTGTCTTTGAGTATGGTTCGCTTTCGATGCAACCCACGCCCTTTCCGCTAATGACGGCGCTGGGTAAGGGACTCAGCATTCGCGGCTATACGTTGATGGAGGTCACGCGCGATGCGCAAAAGCTCGCGGTGGCGAAGAAGTATGTCTACGACCGGTTGGCGGACGGACGGTTCCATCCCAAGATCGCGAAGATATTTCCGTTCGCGCAGACCGTGGACGCCTACAAATATCTCGAGTCGAATGCGCAGGTGGGGAAAGTTGTGATTACGGTTTCGTGATTTTTTTTCACCACAGAGCCACGGAGTCACGGAGAAAATCGTGGATCTGCAATACTCAGATGGGGAAGTTTTCTTGCCCAGCAGTCGGACTTCTCTGTGCCTCCGTGCCTCCGTGGTAGAAAGAGTAAATTAGGACAGTACCGCTCGGCTTCCGCGAATTTCCCTGTCCGACTCCTTTGTAGTAGTGTGTCTGGTTGCGGTTTTGCCACCGTCTCCACATCGCGCCGTCTGACCCTTCGCAAGGCGATGCGTGAGCTGGCGGCAAGTTGCGGAGCGACAATTTCACAACTCGAGGCAAGTATGCAGCCGACTCGCATTCTTTGTGTTCTTTCCTTGCTGCTGATCGCCGTACTCTGTTCTGCCCAAACCAGCCCGTCTTCCTCCACCCTTCCAAAGGAAATTCCCGGCTTCGACGTCACCGCCATCGATAAGACCGTCGATCCCTGCGTGGACTTCTACCAATACGCCTGTGGAACCTGGATGAAGAACAATCCCATTCCTCCCGACAAGGCGCGATGGGGAAGATTCGACCAGCTCCAAGAGCACAATATCTATATCGTGCACGACTTGCTGAACGAGGCGCAGGCTCCCGGCAAACACACGGCAACGGAAACCATGGTGGGTGCTTACTACGGCTCCTGCATGGACGAGAGCGCGATCGAGAAAAAGGGGATTTCTCCCCTGACGCCGGAACTGGAACGCATTCACGGCATCAAGACGAAAGCCGATCTCATACGGCAGATTGCAACCATGCACCGCAATGCCACGCCGGCGCTGTTTGCCTTCTACCCCCAGCCCGACATGCACGATTCGACCCAGACCATTGCGTTCATCGACCAGGGCGGGATCACGCTGCCCGACCGCGACTACTACTTGAAAGACGATCCCAAGTCGGTGGAGACGCGGCAGAAATATCTGGAGCACGTGCAGAAGATGTTCGAACTCGCCGGGGACAAGCCGGAGGTGGCAGCCGCTGAGGCCAAGACCGTGTCAACCGTCGAGACCGGGCTGGCCCAAGCCTCGATGGACCGCACGGTTCGCCGCGATCCAAAAACCCGCGACCATAAGATGACCGTCGCAGAGATCGCTGCCGCGGCCCCCAATTTCGACCTCACCCTCTATTTTGCCGATAGTGGCGCGCCCAAGTTCACTTCCCTCAACGTGGGCAACCCCGATTTCTTCAAGCAGGTCAACGACCAGCTCAACGCCGTGCCGCTCGAAGACTGGAAGGTATATCTGCGCTGGAAAACGATCAACGAGTACGCGCCGCTCCTGACCAACGCCTTCGTCGAAGAGGATTTCCTGTTCAACGGCAAGTACATGTCGGGACAGAAAGAGATAGAGCCGCGTTGGAAGCGCTGTGTGAAGTCCACCGACGCCAGCCTAGGTATGGCCCTCGGCCAGCTCTATGTGGATCGCACCTTCGGCCCTGAAGGCAAAGAGCGCACCTTGAAGATGGTGCAGGGCATCGAGAACGCAATGCGCCAGGACATTGGCCAGCTGACCTGGATGTCGGACACGACGAAGCAGAAGGCCTATGAAAAGCTCAACACCATCGTCAACAACATTGGCTATCCCGACACCTGGCGCGATTACAGCAGTGTCGCGATCAAGTCCGGCGACTACGCCGGAAATTCCGTGCGCGCCGGCGCGTTCGAGGTGCAGCGCCAGTACAACAAGATCGAACGCCCCACGGATCGCAAAGACTGGAGCATGACTCCGCCGACAGTCAATGCCTACTACCGCGCTTCCATGAACGACATCAACTTTCCCGCTGGCATTCTGCAGCCGCCGTTTTACGGCAAGCTGATGGATGACGCCGTGAACTATGGCGCCATCGGCGTGGTGATTGGACATGAACTCACGCATGGCTTCGACGACCAGGGTCGCAAATTCGATGCGCAGGGCAACTTCCGCGATTGGTGGACGGCGGAGGACGGCAAGGAATTTGAGCGGCGCGCCGATTGCACCGCCAAAGAGTATTCGAGCTTTGTCTCCGTGAAGGACGACAAGGGTAAGGACGACGTAAAGCTCAACGGCAAATTGACGCTGGGTGAAAATACCGCCGACAACGGAGGCCTGAAGCTGGCCTACATGGCACTGACTGGCATCATCGGCAACACGCCGGTAAAACTCATCGATGGATATACTCCTGCGCAGCGGTACTTTCTTGCGTATGGGCAGATCTGGTGCCAGAACGTGACCGATCAGGAAGCCCGCAAACGTGTGCTCACCGATCCGCATTCCCCAGGGCGATGGCGTGTGAATGGCGCGGTGCAGAACTCGGCCGCCTTCGAGGAAGCCTTTGGATGCAAGGCCGGACAGCCGATGGTTTCGGAGAACGCCTGCCGCGTGTGGTAAGGACCTGACGACTATGTTCCCTGAGACAGAAGTGCCCTGGAAACTCGAATATCTGAGGAAGTTGTGCACAGCGGAAGAAGCCCTGGGCTGCGTGCAATCGGGAATGCGCGTCTACATCCAGCCGGGATGCGCTGAACCGGAAACTCTGGTGGAAGCTCTGATGCGAAGGGCGCCGTTTGTGCGCGATGTCGAGATCGTGCACATTCTGACCCTGGGTACGGCTCCCTACGTGGCTCCGGAAATGGCCGGCCACTTCCGGCACAACGCGATGTTCATCGGCGCCAATGTGCGTGCCGCGGTTGACGACGGCCGGGCCGACTACACGCCGGTTTACCTGAGCGAAATCGAGGGCTTGTTCGAGAGCGGAGCCGTGCCCTTGGATGTGGCGTTGCTGGAGCTATCGCCGCCCGATGCTCATGGCTTTTGCAGCTTCGGCGTTGGTGTGGACATGTCTCTGACCGCAGCCAAGCTGGCCCACAACGTGGTGGCGCAAATCAACGACCAGATGCCGCGCACCTATGGCGACAGCTTTATCCACGTAAGCGACATTGACGCGATCGTGGAATCCTCGCGCCCGTTGTGCGCATTGAAGAAGCCGGTAATCACCGACCTGCATGTGGCCATCGCGCGCAATGTCGCCAGCCTGATCGAAGACGGAGCGGTGCTGCAGACCGGCATCGGCGGCATACCGGATGCGGTATTGCCATTGCTCATGGATCGCAAGGACCTGGGCGCTCACAGCGAGATGGTTTCCGACGGTCTGATTCCGCTGGTCGAAGCCGGAGTGCTCACCGGCGCGCGCAAGAACTTCAATCCGCGCAAGATCGTTGCCGGCTTCATCCTGGGGTCGAAGAAAATGTTCGACTTCGTCGACAACAATCCTATCTTCGAGTTCCACCCGACTGCCTATGTGAATGATCCAGCTTTCATCGCGCGTAACGACAACATGGTGGCCATCAACTCGGCTCTGCAGGTCAACCTTACCGGGCAGGTGTGTTCGGACTCCATCGGGAGGCACTTCTACAGCGGCATCGGCGGACAAGTCGACTTTTTGCGCGGCGCCTCGCGTTCCAAAGGGGGCAAGCCCATCATCGCCATCTCGTCCACCGCAAAGGACGGCGCGATTTCGCGGATCGTTCCCATGCTCGACCCGGGCGCGGGCGTGGTGACATCGCGCGGTCTGGTGCGTTACGTGGTGACCGAGTTCGGGGTAGCGTACCTGCACGGCAAGTGCATTCGGGAACGGGCGCAAGCGCTGATTGAGATTGCGCATCCCAAGTTCCGCAACGAATTGTACGAATACTGCGAAAAAACGAAGTGGCTGCAGCGCCATCCAGCGCCCGAAAACGCAGTCACGTATTAGCGAGGTAAACGCAGCGGATCGAGAAGTATGGAGCGGGCGGCGAAAAGCTCGCGAGCGCAAATGGATTTATTCGCAGCCGCCGGTATTCGATCGTCCCGTGGAGGTTCCAGCGCCGTCAGCGGTTCCGTATTCGTGGCTCAGGCCATATTTAGCCAAACCACTTTCAATTCCGTGTAGTGTTCGATGGCATGCATACTGAGTTCACGACCAAACCCAGACTGCTTGTAGCCGCCAAAGGGCAATGCTGCATTCAGCAGCCCGTAGGTGTTGATCCACACCGTTCCCGCTTTCAGCTGCCGCGAAATTGTGTGGGCTTTTTTCACATCGCGGGTCCAGACTGCGGCCGCCAAGCCGTACTGGTTGCGATTCGCCATCTCCACAACCTGGTCGATATCGTCGAAGTTCAAAACGGCCAGCACAGGACCGAAGATTTCCTCTTGTGCAATTTTCATCTCGTTGTTGACGCCGCGGAATATCGTAGGCTCGATAAACAATCCCGCGCCACCATCCAGCGATACCCGATTCCCTCCACAAATCAGCTCTGCGCCTTCCCTCTTGCCCGCCTCAATGTATCCCTGCACGGTTTTCATCTGATCCTGGCTGACAATGGCGCCCATGCGTGTTTTGGGATCGAGGGGGTCTCCCGGTTGCAGCTTTTTCGCGCGTGCCACCAGTTTGTCTAGAAACTCGTCTTGAACTTTGCTTTCTACGAAAAGACGCGAGCCGGCGTTGCAGACCTCGCCCTTACCATAGAAAATGCCGCCGATCGCGCCCTTGACGGCGTTATCCATGTCGGCGTCGGCGAACACGATATTAGGGGATTTGCCGCCCAATTCCAGGGTCACGCGCTTCAGGGTGTCACTGGCGCCGCGCATGATCTCTTTGCCGACGGCAGTCGAACCGGTAAACGCAATCTTGTCGACTCCGGGGTGGCAGACTATCGCTTTGCCCGTCTCCGGCCCGCCAGTAAGAATATTCAGCACGCCCAGCGGCATTCCGGCTTCAAGCGTGAGTTCTCCGAATCGCAATGCGGTCAGGGGAGTTTGCTCCGCCGGTTTGAGCAAGATGGTATTGCCACAGGCCAGAGCCGGACCGATCTTGTAGGAAGCCAGCAGAAGAGGAAAGTTCCACGGCACGATGAGGCCGACCACCCCCACCGGTTCCCGTAAGGTGTAGGTTAACGCAGTTTCAAATGTATTGACGGTTTCGCCCTGAATCTTGGTCGCCAGGCCCGCGAAATATCGCAGGACGTTGACCACCATCGGCATGTCAATATTCCGCGATTCGGAGATCGGCTTGCCGTTGTCAAGAGTCTCCAGTTCAGCGAGTTCATCGATGTTCTTTTCGACGAGATCCGCGAGTCGCCAGATTAAGAGCCCGCGGTCGCTCGCCGACATCTTGCGCCATGGGCCGGAACGATCTTCCAGCGCTCGACGCGCGGCGGAAACCGCGCGGTCAATATCGCCGGCTGAGGCCTCCACAACCTGCGTTATGACCTCGCCGGTGGCGGGATTGATAGTTCCGAATTTTTTCGGTCCATCGACCCATTGGCCATCGATCAGCAGCCGCCCGGGTGAAATTTTGGTTTTGCTAGACGCAATCATTTCTTCGACTCCATATCTGCGAGGTATTAACAGGTTTATCGATCAAATCCGTTTCCCTCCGGAAATTTCCCGATAAACCCGACGCGGTTTGGTGTTGTGCGTATGGCTTTCGATGCTTCGCATATGCGGGAAGGCTGCCCTAGTAAAGTTACAGGATACACACCGCCGACTCGCTTTGGCTTCAGCAGGGCGACTTTCCATGACATTCGGGAAAAACTCATCGACAACTCACAAGTGGGAACCAACCGGAGGCTTATCCTGTATCATCACGGTCTTTGAGTGGTGAGGGTTTGTTGGCAAAAGTTTTCTTGGAGGCTATGCCGGTGTGAGGCATCTGCCGTCCGAACTGGAGGCTCTGTGGATTTCCGACTCGATGAAGAACAACTTCAGCTTAAGAAGAGCGTGCGCGAGTTTGCCGAGCGCGAAATTGCTCCCCATGTCATGAAGTGGGACGAGGCCGGGGAGTTTCCCCTGGCCACCATCAAGGAACTGGGCAAACTGGGCCTGATGGGCATGATCTTTCCCCCCGAATACGGTGGCGCGGGTATGGGCTACATCGAGTACGCCACAGCGATCGAAGAGCTTTCGCGGGTGGATGGATCGGTGGGCATCAGCGTGGCGGCACATACCTCACTTTGCTCGAACCATATCTTCATCGCCGGGACCGAGGAACAGAAGAAGAAGTACCTCAGCAAGCTGGCCACGGGAGAGTTTATCGGGGCATGGGGGTTGACCGAGCCATCGGCAGGCTCCGACGCGGGCAGCGCGCGCATGACCGCGGTCCGCAAGCGAAGGAGCTGGGTGCTGAACGGCACCAAGACCTTCTGCACCAACGGTCACTATGCCGACGTGCTGGTGGTGCTGGCGGTGACCGACCGGGCATCGCATACGCACGGGCTTTCGGCGTTCATTGTGGAAAAGGATACCAGGGGTTTCCGCGCGGGAAAGAAAGAAAACAAGCTCGGACTGCGGGCCAGCGACACGGCTGAACTGGTCTTTGAAGATTGCGAGGTCCCGGCAGAAAATCTGCTGGGCCAGGAAGGCGGCGGATTCAGTGACGCGATGCGAGTTCTCGATGGTGGACGCATCTCCATTGCGGCGCTCGGGCTGGGCATGGCGGTGGGCGCGTTTGAAGCGGCGCTGAAATATTCCAAGCAGCGCGAGCAGTTCGGCAAGCCGATCAGCGAGTTTCAGGCGATCCAGTGGAAGCTGGCGGATATGGCCACGGAAATTGAGGCTGGCAGGCTGCTCACTTTTCGCGCGGCCGCGATGAAAGACGCCGGGTTGAAGACCACACTGGAGTCTTCCATGGCGAAGCTCTACACCAGCGAAGTGGCGGTGCGCTGCGCCAACGAGGGTGTCCAGATTCACGGTGGGTATGGCTTCATCAAGGACTACCCGGCAGAGAAGTTCTACCGCGACGTGAAGCTGTGCACGATCGGCGAAGGAACCAGCGAGATTCAGCGGCTGGTGATTGCGAGACAGTTGCTGAAGGACTAACTGCAGGCCCGCCAAAATGCTGTCGCGGGGTGGCCGTGCATGTTTCACACATATTGGGCGCTGAAGCTGGGGTCGTGCAGGGCGGGGTGGTGCGGGGCACAGGACTTGAACCTGCACGGCCTTGCGGCCACTGGCTCCTAAGGCCAGCGCGTCTGCCAGTTCCGCCAGCCCCGCGTTTCGCCAGTATAGTTCAAAAGTAAATCCCTTGATTGGGCAGCGATTCTAAGTTTAGAAGGGAACGCAGTGAAAATTTTGTAATTTGGTAATTTTGTAATCTAAAATCGCGCGGCTTGAGGTTTTCAAATTACCAAATTACCCGATTACAAAATTACCAAATTACAGATGCCCCGAGTGACGCCCATCTCGACTCGCCCTTCCGGCCACAACGGCGGCTCGCTACCACCCCGCGGCGGTGGAGGTGACGACGGCGGCGACGGCATGCCGGACTTTTCGCCGAACTCTATTCCGAACTCTATTCCGAACTATGGCGAGCGCTTGCGACGAGCGCGGATGGGACTGGCGGTCGCCATGACGCCCGTCATCATGCTCTTCATTTCTTTCACCGCGGTGTATCTCATCCGGCGCGGATTCCTGAGTCTCGGTGGGAACGACGCGGCGTATATCCGAACCTGGGTTCCGGTCCGATTGCCCTGGACTTTATTGTTGGCCAACACGGCCGTCCTGATCGTCAGCAGCATCACCATCGACTTGGCGCGGCGCGAAATCACGCGCGAAGCTGCGCTTGCCCCGGTGCAATCGATTCCGGGGATTTCGCTGGGCGACGAGCGCCATTTCCCCTGGCTCGCCCTGACCACCGTTCTCGGCCTGCTGTTTCTTTCCGGGCAACTTCTCATTTGGAGCAGACTTTCCGCCGCAGGGTTTCATCTCGCCGGCGGCACCAGCAGTTCCTTCGTTTACATTCTTACTGCGATGCACGGCCTTCATCTGGCCGGCGGCGTACTGGCACTTATGTTCGCCAATGTCGCGTCGGTACTGCATCGCCCGGTTGAGACCCGCCGCATCGTTGTCGACATTACGTCCTGGTACTGGCATTGCATGACGGGCTTGTGGATTTACATCCTTATATTGTTCTCGTTCGCGGCACAGTGAGGGCGGTCGTTAGTCGTCAGTCGTTAGTCGTTGGCGAGCCGCCGTTCGCTGATCGCTCCCCTGCCAGTGGGGACGCGACAAGCCACGTCTTTACGGGAAATCAGTTGGCACTTTAGATTTTCCCAACGACTAACGACCAGCGACCAACGACCCTTTATAATAGAAAGATTCGGTTGCTCGTTTTGATCCGTCTGTAGTGCCAGGGGAAGATGTCGACAGACAGCATTGTTGTTCGCGGGGCCCGGGTTCATAACCTCAAGAACATTGATTTTGAGATCGAGCACAACACTCTGACCGTGGTCACCGGGGTCTCCGGTTCCGGCAAATCGTCGCTTGCCTTCGACACGATCTACGCCGAAGGCCAGCGGCGTTACGTCGAGTCGCTCTCGGCATATGCGCGGCAGTTTCTGGAGCGGATTGAGAAGCCGGACGTCGATCTGATCGACGGCATTGCGCCCGCGGTTGCCATCAAGCAGAAGAACTCCACCCGCAATCCGCGCTCCACCGTTGCTACGGCCACGGAGATCTTCGATTACCTGCGCCTGCTCTTCGCGCGCATCGGACGCACCTACTGCCTGCTCTGCGGGCAGGAAGTGAAGAAAGATACGGTGGACGAAGTCGCCGACCGCCTGCTCGCGCTGGGCGAAGGGACTCGCCTCAACGTGTTCTTTCCGATTCAGACGCACGTGCCTGCTGCCGAAGAGAAGAGCGCGAAGAAGTCTCGCGTGAAGAAAAAGACGGCTGAGTCCAATCTGCCTTCCGACGCCATTAAGGCGCGGCTCTTCGATCTGCGCAAACGCGGCTTCAACCGCATCTATCAAAATGGGCAGGTCTTCGAGTTCTCGACTCCGGAATCGCTGCTCGACGTCAACTTTTCTGAACCCGTCTTCGGCCTCGTGGATCGCCTCGTCATCTCCGCCGGCGAGCGCTCGCGCATCGTCGATGCAATCGAGATCGGCTATCGCGAAGCGGGCGAAGTCATTTTCGAAACCGCGCCTCGAAGTGGGGATGGGGACGGCGATGGCGAGACTCCTCAGCGCCTGCGTTTTTCCCAGCGCTTCGAGTGCAAGAACGACGGCAGCCGCTACGAGGAGCCGGAGCCGCGCCTGTTTTCATTCAACAACCCTTATGGCGCCTGCCCACGCTGCCAGGGCTTCGGCAACACCATCGATATCGATCTCGACCTTGTCATCCCCGACAAGGGCAAGACCCTGAATGAAGGCGCGATCGAACCCTGGACTAAGCCAAAGTATCGGCCGCTATTCACCGAGCTCAAACGCTTCGCGCGCCAGGCCGGAATTCCTCTGGACGTGCCCTGGTACGAACTGGATGCCGGAGCAGCAGAAGTCGATTGTCGATGGCGACCACGGTTTCGCCGGCGTCCGCGGCTTCTTTCAGCATCTCGAGCGCAAGAAGTACAAGCTGCACGTCCGCGTCTTTCTCAGCCGCTATCGCGGATACTCGCTGTGCTCCACTTGCGGCGGGACTCGCCTGCGCGTGGAAGCGCGCCAGGTAAAGATCGATGGCAAGAACATTTGCCAGGTGTGCAGTATGACGGTTGAAGAGGCGGCCCGTTTCTTCGGCCAACTCACGCTCACGACGCAACAAGCCGCGATTGCCGACAGGTTGCTGATCGAACTTCGGGAACGCCTGCGTTTCCTCAACGAGGTCGGGCTCGAATACCTGACGCTTGACCGTCTCGCCTCCACGCTCTCGGGTGGCGAGGCGCAGCGCATTCAGCTGGCGACCTCCCTCGGTTCGCGTCTGGTCGGCACACTGTACGTGCTCGACGAGCCTTCCATCGGCCTGCACAGCCGCGACACGCACCGGCTCATCAAGATCCTGCACGACTTGCGCGACCTGGGAAACACCATCCTCGTGGTCGAGCACGATCCCGACATTATGCGCGCCGCCGACCGCATTCTCGACCTCGGCCCGGGCGCCGGAGAAAATGGCGGAAGGTAGTCGGAGCGGGCACCTACGCCGAAATTCTGAAGATGCCGCACTCGCTCACCGGCCGTTACCTGGCCGGCGAACTTCACATCCAGATTCCACCGCGACGCCGCCAGCCGGGGTCACACAAACTCCGCATCAGAGGCGCCCGCGCGCACAACCTGAAGCGCATCGATCTGGAAATCCCGCTGGGCATGCTGGTGGCGATTACCGGCGTCTCGGGCTCGGGAAAATCGTCGTTGCTGCATGACGTTCTCTATCAGGCGTTGGCTGCGGCTAAGCGGCAGACGAACGCTTCGAATGGCGGCGCTTCCGTTATTTTGTGGGACAGCATCGAAGGCGACGAGTTTCTCGACGAGGTCGTGCTGGTCGATCAATCGCCCATCGGCCGCACTCCGCGCTCGAATCCGGTCACGTATATCAAGGCATTCGACATCATCCGCGAACTTTTTGCTTCGCTGCCGGAAGCGCAGAAGCGCGGCTTCCCTGCCGGGCATTTCTCTTTTAATGTGCCCGGAGGACGTTGCGAAAACTGCCAGGGCGATGGCACGGTCACCGTAGAAATGCAGTTTCTGGCCGATGTGGAACTGATTTGCGACGAATGCAAGGGCTCGCGCTACAAGCCGCAAGTGCTCGAAATACGTTACAAGGGCAAGAACATTCACGAGGTCCTGAACCTGACCATTCGCGAAGCGCTGAAGTTTTTCGCCGACGTTCCCCGGCTCACGGAAAAATTGCGCGTGCTCGATGAAGTCGGCCTCGGCTACCTGCGGCTGGGCCAGTCGGCCACGACGCTCTCCGGAGGCGAAGCGCAGCGCATGAAGCTGGCCGCGCATCTTCAGCCTGGAACTCGCCCGGCCAGCCGCCGCGCCGAGGACGGCGACGCGCCCAAACGCAAGCCCCGCATGCTTTACATTTTCGATGAGCCCACCACCGGCCTGCACTTCGACGATGTCAGCAAACTGCTTTTCGCTTTTCGCCGTCTCATCGATGCGGGAGGCTCGATTGTCGTCATCGAGCATAATCTTGAAGTCATCAAAACGGCGGATTGGGTCATCGACCTCGGCCCGGAAGGCGGCGATCGCGGTGGGAACCTCGTCGGCTTCGGCCCGCCCGAAGCGATCGCGGAGCTGAAAAATTCATACACGGGACAGTACCTGAAGCGGGTGTTGAACGGAAACGGCGCACGCAATGGTGAGCAGTAAAATAATAGTGGAGCGCCGGGCGTCCTCGCCCGGCCCCGCGCGGACGGCCCCAGCATGAACCGAACGGTCACTCACGCGATCCTGCTCGTCATCGTCGTGCTAACCGCCTGCGCCGCCGTCGCCGCGCAAACCCACACCACCGTCCGCCATTACCGGGAACGCATCGATGACACGCCGCCGGAAATCGCGCAGGCCGAAGATGCCATCCAGAAAAACGATTTCACCGCCGCGGAAACGCTGCTGAGAAAGGCGCTCGACAAAGCTCCCGACAATTATCAGGCATGGTCCTATCAGGCATGGTTCGATCTCGGATTCGTCCTGAACCGTCTCGCCCGCACCGACGAATCCATCGCCGCGTATCGCAAGTCGGTCGCCGCCAAGCCCGACGTTTTTGAATCGAACCTCAACCTGGGCCTGATGCTCGTCCGCGCCAATAATCCCGAGGCGGAGCAGTTCCTGCGCACCGCCACAACCCTCAAACCCACCGATCATGTTGAAGAAGGTCAGGCGCGTGCCTGGCTCGCGCTCGCACATCTGCTCGAAAACAAAAAGCCGGAAGAAGCGCTCCAGGCTTACCGCAAAGCCTCCGAGCTCACGCCGAAGGATCCCGAACCCCATCTCTCGGCCGGTCTGCTGCACGAGCGTCAAAAAGAATTTTCCGACGCCGAAGCCGAGTACAAACAGGCGCTGGCGCTCGATCCGCAAAACACCGATCCGCACAACACCGAAGCCGCTATCGGCCTCACCAACCTGTACATGAAGTCCGGACGCCTCAGCGAAGCCGAACCGCTGCTGCGCCGGCTGGCCGCCGAGCGCCCCGATGACGCCGGCATTCATCTGCAACTGGGACGCGTACTCGCCGCGCAGGGCAAGAAAGACGACGCCATCGCAGAAATTCAGACGGCGCTGAAACTCGCGCCTGCCGACTCCGACGCGCAGCGCGATCTCGCCGAACTGCTCGTCGAATCCAGGAAACTGCCCGATGCCGAACAAGTCTATCGCGACCTTATCAAAGGGCATCCCAATGACGCCGAGCTTCATCAACTTCTTGGCGAGCTACTGCTCAAAGAGCGCAAGTATCCCGACGCGCAACAGGAATTCATGGCGGCCGTGAAGATCAAACCTGATTTTGGCGTCGCCTATGGCAGCCTGGCCATCGCCGCCAATGAAAATCAGAACTATGCGCTCACTATCAAGGCCCTCGAAGTCCGCGCCAAGCTGGTGCCCGAAACTCCCAGCCAGCTACTTTCTGCGCGCCTCCGCTCTCGACCACCTGCGCGACTACAAGCAGGCGGCCGAGTACTATCACCTCTTTCTTGATGCCGCCAATGGGAAGTATCCTGACGATGAGTGGAAAGCTCGACATCGCCTGATCTGGATCGAATCCAGGAAGCGTTGACTGCCATGCGCCGACTTGCCTTTGCCATGCTTCTTCTCGCACTCGCTTTCGCCTACGGCGCCAAGGACGAAACCGTGGACGAGCTCAAATCGCGCTTCGAAAGCGCGCGTCCCGAAGACCGCCCCGAACTCGGCATGCGCATCGCACAGCATCAGCTTCGCGATGCGGACAAGCTCTACAGCGAGGGCAACGCCGACCGCGCCCGCGCCGACGTCGACGACATTGTTACTTACTCCGAGAAAGCCCGCGACGCCGCCATACAAACCAGGAAGCGCCTCAAGAATGTTGAGATCGATGTCCGAAAAATGGCGGAGAAGCTGCGCGACATCAAACGCACTCTCGCCTTCGAGGACCAGGCTCCGGTCGAACAGGCGGTCCGGCGCCTCGAAGACGTTCGCACCACCCTGCTTAAAGAAATGTTCGCCAAGGAAAATAAGAAGGAGAAGAAATGAAGCCGGGCGTCCATGACTGGCGCTGGCGCACCGCGCTCGGACTCGGGCTGTTGCTGGCGCTCCCGCTCTGCTCTTCACTTCTCAGCCCGCTTTCAGCCCAGCGCCGCCGCGACCCGCTCAATCCGCTGGAGATCGACCAGCTTCGCGACGCTATGCTCGACCCTGACGTGCGCTTAAAGCTCTACGTGAAGTTTTCCCGCGATCGCATGACGAAACTTGAGCAAATGCGAAGCGATCCCAAGACCACCGAGCGCGGCCGCCAGACTCACGATTTGCTGGAGGATTTTCTCGCCGTCTACGACGAACTGAACGACAACATCGACATGTACGTTGGCCGCAAGGACGATATCCGCAAGCCGCTAAAAGTGATCATCGAAGCCGACACCGAATTTCAATCCAAGCTGCGCGCCCTAAAGAACTCGGCGAATACCAATGCCGCCGAAGCAAGCCAGTACGAATTCCTGCTGACCGACGCGCTCGACACGGTTGACTCCAGCGCCGACGACCACCGCAAAACCGTCGCCGAAGTCGAGGAATACATGAAGCGTAAGAAGAAGAAATAGCCTTCAGCATCTGGCCCCAGCTGCCTTCTCCTCCTGAAGGCGCTGGCCGCTATGCTGCCGGTCCCATAAGATAGCGTGTCATGCAACTCTGGTTCGCCCACGGCAGCGAAGTCACCCTTCGCGAACAACTCGTCACGCAGGTTGTCTTGGGGATCCTCAGCGACGATTTGGCCGCCGGGCAGCGCTTGCCCAGTACGCGAGAACTGGCGCGGCGCTTTCGTCTTCATCCCAACACGGTCAGCGCCGGATACCGCCAACTGGAGCGGGAAAAATGGGTCGAGTTTCGCCACGGCAGCGGTGTGTATGTACGGCGGCGCAAACCTGAGTTGGCTCCTTCGTCGGCGCTCGCGCTCGATCGCTTGATTTCGAGACTCTTCCGGTCGGCGCGCGAACTTGGGGCCCCTCTTAGTACAGTGCGCTCCCGCCTGCGCCAATGGCTGGAATTGCAACCGCCGGATCATTTCCTGTTGATCGAGCCCGACGAAGAGCTGAGAAAAATTCTCGCTGCTGAGATCAGGCGGGCCGCAGCCTTCCCGGTTCAGACTTGCTCTCTGCACGATTGTCCAAAGAATCCAGACGGCGCGATTCTCGTTGTGCTTCCAAATCGCGTCGCAGCCGTACGACAAGTACTGGCCGAAGGCTCGGATGTGCTCACTCTGCAAGTTCGCTCTGTCCCAACCTCGCTGGCGGAATGGCTGCCAGCTCCGTCCGGCAAGCTGGTCGGAGTTGCGTCCGCCTACGGAACTTTCTTAGCCCTGGCGCGGACTATCCTGCAGGCCGCCGGATTCCATCCGGATGCCCTCGTATTTCGCGACGCCCGCAAAGCAAACTGGGAACGCGGCCTGCAGCAGACCGCAGCCGTAGTTTGCGACACTGTGACCGCAACCCAACTCCCAGCAGGTTGTCGGGCAATTCCCTTCCCATTTCTGTCCGAATCTTCGATCACGGAACTCCGGCGCTACGTTGAGTTCATCCGCCGTCCGATTGAATCGTTGTGACACTCCAAAAAGTGTACGAACCCCAGACTCTGCCAGGAACCATGTCACTACGATCGGTTCATGAGAGACACAAGAACTTTCTCGCTGCTGTTGGCGCCTCTTCTGCTGGCATCGATCGGGCTGGCGCAGACCGGAGACTGGCGGGCAGTCCAGCATCTTCCCGGCGGCACCATGCTCAAGATCAAACTTAAGCACGGGCACACCTTTGGCCATTGTGATTTTATGGGGGCGACCGACGACGCGCTGCACTGCGATTATCCGGGGGTGCAGTACATTCGAGCGCGATATCCGCGCGACAATATTAAAGCGGTGTACTTGGTCCACAATGCTAGAGCCATCGGGGCTGGAATCGGAGCGGCCGCGGGAACGATTATGGGTGCCACCACCACTCACGGCACCGCAGGCGGCCGTGAGTTCTTTGCGCTTATCGACGCCGGTATCCTGGGTGGATTGGGCTATTTCTTCGGCATGGTGGCGGACCCGTTCTTTCATGGCAAAGCCGTCTATCTCAGCCCCAATGCGCCGAAAGGCGTCACGAATCCTGCTACCAAAAATCAGCAAAACCCGAGCGATCCAGCGGGCAATCTACCATGCCTTAAGGATGGCAAGACCCTGCAGTGCATCGACCCTTGATGTGTCGGAGCGCCAAAACTGGATTAGGTTTTATTGAGACCGGGTACTGACGGCTGATAGCTGCCCCGTGCTACCCTTCTTTCAACGTGTCTCCAAAGCTCGCCGAAATCTTTCACGAAGCCTATCGCGAACTTCGCCCGCGCGCGCCCGCGCCGCCCATGCACATTCGTTTCTATCCTTTTGTCTCCATCAACAACACCATCCGCCTCCGCCAGGGAGAGCTCTACATCCGCCTCTCCGACCTGCTCGAAGGCGCTCCCGATCCCGTGCTGCACTCGATCGCCCACATCCTGCTCGCCAAGCTCTATCGCCAGCCGGTCGAGCACGCTCACAGCACCCGTTATCGCCGTTATGTCGCCAGCCACGACGTTGCCGCCAAAGCCCGCCTCGTCCGCCAGATGCGTGGACGCAAGCACATCCGCTCCGCTCGCGGCCACCACTACCACCTGGAAGAAGTTTTCGACGACCTCAACCGCCGCTTCTTCCATGGACTCATGGGACGCCCGCAACTCACCTGGAGCCAGAACCACGCCCGCCGCAGCCTCGGCCACTACGACCCCGCGCACAACGCCATCGTCATCAGCCGCGTCTTCGACCACCCACGCGTGCCGCGCTACGCCGTCGAATACATCCTGTTCCACGAGATGCTGCACTTGAAGCACCCGGTCAAGCTGCGGGGGAGCCGGAGGTGCGTGCACTCGCGGGAGTTTCTGGCGGAAGAAAAGAGCTTCCCCGAACTGGCCGATGCCAGGAAGTTTTTGAGGATCATCTGAAAGCGAAAGAAACTCTGGTTCTCAACGAGCGCGATGGGGATTTCTCGCCAGTCAGTGCTACAGCATTTTCACGGTTACTGTACCCCGTTGCTCGGTTTTGGGAAGGGCACGACGTCCGTCGTGCCGCTAACAACCTCAAGAGATGTGGGCTTGAGTCCCTGAGGGACGGTCGGCGGCGCGGGGAAGATTGACAGTGAAAATGCTCTGGCAGGCGAGGAGCCATGCCACATAAAAACCCCGCCCAAGCGAACTTGGACGGGGCCCTGTGCGGAGCGCTTGAGGCCAGAATTACTGCTGCGGTCCCAGCGAGCAATTGGGGTTCACGTTCTGAATGTAGATCGAATTGTTGCCAATGCGATCGTCCGTCCAGGCTACAGCCGCCAGACCCGATCGGGCAGTGTCGAGCGACAACCCATACTTATCGGCTGGAGCCGAGGAGACCGCAAACGGCGCGCACGTCACCCTGCCGTTTCCGGCCAGCTTGGCCGCCTGCATGGTCGACAGTCCGTATCCGGGCGAATCGACCCAGAACACCAACGCGCCGGTGCCAATCTGTACGTTCTTGACGAAGGTCTGGCTGTCGGAACCGAGTGGGACCAGCACCAACCCGGTCGGGCTCCAGAGTGACGTGCCCTGACCGTCGAACTTCTGACCGGAGACTCCGTTATAAAACTGGTTGCTGTCCTCCTCGGTCCAGAACATAAAGGTCTCATCGGTTTTTGCCCGATAGGATACGGACGGATCGACGCGCACGTTGTTGGTGTTAGTGGAACCGGGGGAGCCGTTGTGGGGAAACGCCTCGCTCCCATCGGCGCGAATATGTTGCGCGAAGCATTGCAAGGCTGGAGTGCTGGTGTACCAGGCAAAAATCGCGCCCCCGCTGCCATCGAGGATGAAGTACGGGAAGTTGCCAAATTGCAGCGAACCCTGATCGAAGATCGCAAGATTGGTTTTTCCCCACAATTTTTTCCCACCGGCCGAGAGCTTGTTGGCGCGGAGCTGCTTGTCGCCGTAGAACCCATCTTCCCTGACCCAGGAAACAATCACGCTCCCGTTGTCGGCGGCGTGCAGATCGGCGAGGAAGTATTGATAGCCGGACTCATGAAAGACGACGGGCTGGCGCCAAACGGGATTGCCGTAGGGGTCAAGTTTCTGAATTTTCACGTTGGCGGTATTCCCATAAGCCTCGGTCCACCCAACCACCTCGCCGCCATCGCTGGTGCCGGTGATTTTCGGATCGTAATGCTGGGTACCATTTTTGGTAAGCTGCACGCCGTTGGTTCCCCACAGGGGATTGCCGTTTGGGCCCATCTTGGCGGCCGTCACCTGCTGATTCTTGCCTTCGCGGGTGTCGAGGAAAGCAAGCAGCGCATTGCCCCAGTTGTCGATATCAAGGCCGTAATCCTCAGTGGAACTGTTGCTGAGATCGGCGATCATGATGCCGTCGTGCGGGAACTGTTCGACGCCGGTCGCATCCAGCAGTTGGTAATACACGTCGTAGCCGACCGGAGGCGGACTGTTTGGATCCGCGTCAAACCAGCTTACGTACCACTGGCCGTTGGGCAGCGGCTTCACTTTTGGTTGAACCTGATCGTTGTTCGGCTTATCGGCCAAAGGCAGGTTCACCGCCGGATCGGACGACCACTGTCCCCAAGCGGATTGCCCAACTATAACGCACGTTATTAGCACCGTGATCAAAACCAAGCTGTTCCTCATACACTTCTCCTCATTCGACTGCCCCCAAAAAGGGGAAAGCTCGTGAGCGGAATCGTACGCGCAGCGCGGCTTTTGGTCAATTGGGACACATGAGGGCATAGGCTCTTTCATGGGCCCTCTACTTACATTCCCGCAGCGGCTGGAAGCCGCGTCGTTTTGTAGCCTCAACGGACGGGCTGAAGCCCGTCCCCTTCAAAACGTGAGTTTTTGGACACGACTGAAGCGGTGCCCTTCCGGAGCCCGACCGTGGCTTACAGTAACCCTGAAAATGCTCTCGCTGGACAGGTTAATGTGCTCCCATTACACCACGGGCGCTGCGCCCAGTTTCGCGGCTCTTGGGGCTTGAGGGCAAGTACACGCGTCACCCGAAAATCATGACCAATACATAGCGTTCCCTCTAAGTGCCGTTCAATGCTCCGTTTCTCCGTGTGATGCAAATCACAGCCATCCGTGATTCACTACGTTGACCGGCCCCCACTCGAAACCGTATCCTATTGATAATGAAATTGAATTTCATTTTCATATAGAAAGTGACGCTTCTTTAATGTTCCAGGCATTCCTCATTACGCTCCGCGAAGGCGTGGAAGCCGCGCTCCTCGCCGGCATCGCCCTGACGTACCTAACCAAAGACCGTCCCCGACAATCTGCGCAAATCCGTCGACGCCGCGCTGGCCGGGCCGGTTGCGCGGGTCCGAATGGAGACCGCAGGCGAGTGGGACCGGAAATGCCCGAACTCCGGGTCGCGCTCACCGATCTTGCCGTGGGCGAGGCGGCCACCATCGACCATATCTCCCTGCCCCCGGGTGACCAACAATTCCTGATGCGAATCGGCTTTGTTCCGGGCGTGCAGGTCAGGTTCTCCCGCCGCGCGCCCTTGGGCGACCCGAGCGTCTATTCGGTGGACGGAACCGAGATTGCGTTGCGGGCGGAGACCGCAAGCCACATCATGGTCCGGCGAGGATCGCTCTCTCCATTGGGTGACCTGCCGTGAGCTGTCATGCGACCGAGCCCTTGATCGCCATCCGCGGAGAAACCCCGGAGAACCCGAACCGTGAAATTCGGACGGTGGCCCTGATCGGCCCACCCAATTCAGGGAAGTCGACGCTCTTCAATCGCCTGACCCGCCTTCGTCAGAAGGTCGGCAATTACCCGGGCGTGACGGTTGAGCAACGTGTGGGTCTGCTGGCTGGCAGAGGACACGAGATCAGGATCATCGATCTGCCCGGTGTCTACAGCCTGACACCTTATTCCGACGATGAACGCGTCGCCGTGGACGTGCTGACCGGTCGAATGGACGGCCTGCCTCGCCCGGATGCGGTTTTGCTGGTGCTCGATGTAACCCACCTCTCACGTCAACTGGTATTGGCAAAACCGGTGGTCGCTTTGGGTCTGCCTACACTCGTGCTTCTGAATATGGCGGATGCTTTTGCCAAGGGAGGCGGCTCGCTCGACGTTCTCAAACTCGCCGCAGAACTCGGAGCGCCGGTTGCCATGGTGAGCGCGACCCAGGGAACCGGGTTGGATGTCGTGGACCGCTTCCTGCGACAGGACCACAATCGGCGTCCGGATGCGATGCTCCCTGTTCTCCAGGATCTTCCGCAGTGCCGGAAGTGGGCCAGCCAGGTTGGACGCCGAATCGACTACCAGCAGCATCTTCCCAGCGCATGGAGCGGCCGGCTGGACGACATATTTCTGCACAAGCTGTGGGGGCCGCTCATTTTTGTGGTCGTCGTAGGCGCCGTTTTCCAAACCGTGTTCGGACTCGGCCAGCCCATGAGCACAGCTTTTCAGGACCTGCTCACAAAGCTTGGGCAGCAAGCGGCGCCCTTTGTTCCCGATGGTCTCGTCCGATCGCTTCTCCTGGATGGCCTCTGGAAGGGCGTGAGTTCCGTACTTGTGTTCCTGCCCCAGATTCTTCTGCTGTTCTTCTTTATAGGAGTGTTGGAAGATTCCGGCTACCTGGCGCGCGCGGCGCTCATTGCGGACCGCACCATGCGCAGCGTGGGACTGAATGGAAAGGCCTTCATCCCTCTCTTGTCCGCCTATGCCTGCGCGGTCCCGGCAATCATGGCGACGCGCACCATCGAAAACAAGCGCGACCGGATCGCGACCATTCTGGTCGCCCCTTTCATGACTTGTTCGGCCCGGTTGCCCATCTACACATTGCTGATCGCGGCATTTATTCCCGAGCGCCCGGTCGTCGGCGTGCTGCTCGGCGCCAGGGCGTGCGCCATGCTTTCGCTGTACGTGCTGGGATTTCTTGCCGCCATCGTTACGGCGAAGATCCTCAAGTCGTCGGTGCTCAAATCGTCTGCCGCTCCATTCGTGCTGGAGCTTCCCGAGTACCGCTGGCCAACTTGGCAGTCGATTGGCCTTCGTCTGTTGGACCGCGCAAAAGTTTTCCTGCGGCAGGCGGGCACGTACATTTTGGGAGTCTCTCTGCTGATTTGGGTGCTGACTCATCTTCCACTGCACGATGGCCACGCTCCGCAACTGGAACAGAGCGCGATCGCTTATCTCGGGCATGGAATTGAACCGCTGATCCGGCCCCTCGGTTTCAATTGGAAAATCGGCGTCGGCCTGCTGACGTCGGTAATCGCGCGCGAAGTGATCGTCGGCACCCTGGGCACGATTTATGGGACCGACCCGGCAACGCACTCGATGACACTGCAGAATGCGCTAAGGCAGGATCTCACTTTCGCCGGGGCGATGGCGCTGCTGGTCTTCTTTGCCTTTGCCATGCAGTGCACGTCAACGCTGGCAGTGGTGCGCCGGGAGACCAATGGCTGGAAGTGGCCCGTCGTCCAGTTTGCCTACATGACCATAGTGGCGTACGCTGCCGCATTCGCGGTCAACCAGGTGCTTTCGACGCTGCTCAAGTGAGGAATGGCCACAAACGCGTCCGCTACTTCTTCCCAAAAAATTTCCCAAATCCTAACCGCACCTGCACCGTATTCACGCCCGGATTCGGCACGGTCAGCCCGGCGTTTGATATATGCATGTAGCGGACATCCACCGACCACGCATGCTCCCCCAGAAAATACATCCCAAACGCCGCGCCTGACGTGAAATTTACCGTCGAAGTTCCCGCCGGCACTTCATGCGTCGTGAACAGCGTTCCTCCATTCAATTCGATGTACGGAGCAATATGTCCGCGCGTGGCGAAAATCCATTTCAGTCCCACCGGATTCACTCCTGCCCCGTACGCAGTGTTGGCTCGCTGGAACACAACAAATGCCGGCACCGCGTCCACGGCGAGCTCGAATCGTCCGTTGAGAAATCCCGGCCCATGCGGAGCCGTCAATATCCACCCATAGCGAACTCCCGCGTTCCACACGTTCGTATCTTTGGTGCCGCCGGGAACCGAATGGCCGCCGCCAGTCCAAACTTGGAGCTCATGGCCGCCCTCCTCCGGACGATCCTGGGCGACCGCAAGAGAAGCGGCCAGAAACAAGGTTAGGAAGAGTGTCAGAAAGAACGTCTGAGAAAGAGAGCGCGCATCCCGCATGGATCGTGTCATAAGTGAGGTAGAAGTCGAAGGAGCAAGATACGCGAACCTGCTCCAGGAAACAAATGCAGTTCCTATAATCCCAGCCCGCCATCCACTGCCAGCACCTGCCCGGTGATAAACTGCGGAGCCGCGGCGAAGAACATCACCGCCGCGGCGATGTCCGCTGCCGTCCCGTTCCGTTGCATTGGCGTTTGTTTCGCCATCTTTTTCATGAATGCCGCCGCCGACTTTTCTCGCAAATCAATCACTCCCGGAGCCACCGCATTCACCGCAATCTCCGGCGCCAGCGCCTTCGCCATCGCTTTGGTCAGCATGTGCACCGCTGCCTTCGACGAGCAATAGTGCGCATGCGTCGCCCAAGGACGCAGCCCGCCCAGCGAACCCATATTCACGATGCGCCCTCTGCGCTTTCTCAAATATGGCAGCGCCTCGCGCGACACCAGAAACGGTCCGCGCGCATTCGAAGCAAAAATCGCATCCCACTGCGCTACGGTAATCTTCTCAAACTCGACGTCCTCATAATTCGCGGCGTTATTCACCAGCACGTCGATTCCGCCCAGTTCCCTTGCCACTTCTTTCACCATCTCCCGGACGCTCTTCTCGTCGGTAATATCGCACCGCACTGCCAGCGCCTCGACGCCGTGCTGGGCCAACTCCTCCACCACCGTCCGCGCCTCGCGCGCCGACTCGCGATAAGTGATCGCCACGCCGGCGCCGTTTTCGGCCGCAGCCAAAGCAATCGCGCGCCCCAGCCGTTTCGCCGCTCCCGTCACCATGACCGTCTTTCCAGAAAGCGCCTGTCCGTTCGTCGTCACCATAGTCATTTCGAAATTCTACGCCCGTCTTTCGATGCCCGTTCGTGTCTTGGAAACCCCGCACTCAGACTGCTACACTCCTTCGAATGACGAAGCCGCGCGAAGTCATCGTTTATTCCCGCAGGGGATGTCATCTCTGCGAAATCGTCAAAGAGAGCATCGTCAAGCTGCACAAGCGTGGCGGCTTTACCTGGCGTGAAATCGACGTCGACTCCGATGCCGAAGTCCGGCGCCTCTATAACGACGAGGTTCCCGTGGTCTTCATCGACGGCCACAAAGCTTTTAAGTACCACATGGACGAGCAGGAATTCCTCCGCAAACTGAGCGCGTGAGCTCTTGCGGGGAAGCCCTCTGTGTTCCCTGTGGTCAAAGGTCTGCTCATCGTGTTGAGCAACCTTCGTGTGTTTTGCCTTCAATCCTGCCGTAAGACTTTTAACTTCTTCAATCTGGCACTACAATCGCCCCGATGCTTCGTACCAGGTTGTACGCCGATCCGAGCGGTCGATTTGTTCACGATATTGTCCTCGAGAGTTGCCAGCGCAACGCCGCCAAGACCGCCCTGGTCGATACCTCCTGCGACCGCCGTTTCACGTTCGCCGAATATGGCAGCCTGGTCGAATCCCTTGCCCGCGGCCTCATCTCCGCCGGACTTGCTCCAGGAGAAGTGGTTGCCATCTTCCTCCCCAACTCCTGGGAATTCGCCATCACCTATCACGCAGCCACGCTCGCCGGAGGCATCCCCACGCTGCTCAATCCCTCCTACCGCGAACGCGAGATCCGCTATCAACTGGAAAACTCAGGCGCAGTTTTCCTCATCACCGACGCTCCGCTGCTAGAAGGCGTGAATCTTGCGGGACTTCCCACACTGCGCCGCATCTTCACCACGCGCAGCTTCACCTCGAGCAGCGAAGACTTCGCGAGTCTGCTGCGGCCGGTGTTCGGCAAAACGTCCGCCAAATTCCCGGAAGCTCGCCAGAACTCGCAAGAAACCGTCGCCGCCCTGCCCTACTCCAGCGGCACCACCGGACTGCCCAAGGGCGTCATGCTCTCGCATTACAACCTGGTTGCGAATGTCTATCAGATCCTCGGCCCGAATGCCGCCATGCTCACGCCCGACGACGTCGTGCTCTGCTTCCTGCCTCTCTACCACATCTATGGACTTACTGTAGCTTTGACTCTTTCCCTGGCGCTCGGCTCCACGCTCGTGCTGATGCCGCGCTTCGACCTGCAAAAGCTGTGCGCTCTTCTGGTTCAGGAGGGCGTCACCATGATGCCCATGGTCCCGCCCGCCATCAATGCGCTCTGCCAGGCCGCCGAAGCCGGCATTTTCCCCAAGAATCACAAAGTCCGCTGGGTCAAGAGCGGGGCCGCGCCGCTCGCTCCCGAACTCGCCCGCCGCCTGACCGGCCTTACCGGCATCCGCGTCGCCCAGGGATACGGCATGACCGAAGCTTCACCGGTCACCCACGTCGGCTGCATCACTCCCCCTGAAATGAACCGACCCGCCTCCATCGGACAGCCGCTGGCCCTCACCGAATGCCGCATTCTGGATCTGAACGGGAACGAAGTCGCTCCCGGCGAACCAGGCGAACTCGTCATGCGCGGCCCGCAAATTATGCTCGGATACTGGAACGACCCGCAAGCCACCGCCGCCGTTCTTCGCGACGGCTGGTACTTCTCCGGCGACATCGTGCGCGCGGACGCGGACGGCTTTTACTACGTCCTCGACCGCAGCAAGGAGATGATCAAGTACAAAGGATTCCCCGTCGCCCCCGCCGAAGTCGAATCCGTGCTGCTCGAACACCCCGCCGTCCGCGACTGCGGCGTTGTCGCCAAAGCCGACGTTGCCGCGGGAGAAATTCCCTGCGCCTTCGTCGTCCTCCGTGAAGGCTTCACGCCCTCTGACGCGTTGGACAAAGAACTTTGCGACTTCGTCGCCGGCAGCCTCGCCCACCACAAGCAGCCCCGCGAGATTCACTTCGTGGAAGTCGTCCCGCGGACACCATCGGGCAAGATCCTGCGCCGGGAGCTGCGCAAGGCTGTTTCTTGAACTCAATTCGCTTCCTGAACATACAAAACTCTTCACCTCGACACTGCTGCTACTACGCGCTATAGTTCTCTGGACCGTGGGCAGTGCCATTGCTGGCGATCCCGTCGGCTTCTGAAGCTTGGCCGCATTTCAATCTCGGACTTCGAGGATTAAATCCTATGTATCAAGACTTGCCCGCTTCCCGCTCCGCCCGGTATGCCTGGGTAGTTCTGTTGTCATTGCTGATTGCCGTTTTCGCAGTTCCGCTCACCGCGCAAACCCCGCGCAAGATCAGCACCGACAATTTCACCAATTCCGATAGTGACCATAAGACCGAAGTCGAACCTTCGTCCTTCGCCTGGGGCTCGACCATTGTGAGCGCGTTTCACGTCGCCCGCAGGCCCAGCAGCGAGGGCTGGGGCAGCGCCGACGTGGGCTTCGCCACTTCCACCAATGGCGGCAAAACATGGAAGTATGGCAACCTGCCCGGGCTCACCGTCAACTATGAAGGTGGTTCTTACGGCGCGGCCTCCGATCCCTCCGTCGCCTACGACGCCAAACATGGACAATGGCTCATTTCAAGCCTGCCGCTGGCGGGTTTGAATCCCGACAGCGAATACATCGGCGACGTTGCCGTCAGCCGTTCGACCGACGGCCTGCACTGGGGGAACCCCATTGCCATCGACACCACGCACCTCGACGACAAGGACTGGATCGTCTGCGATAACACTTCCAGCAGTCCTTACTATGGAAACTGCTACACCGAATGGGATCAGGCGTACGGCACGGGCGACGTTATGATGAGCACTTCGAGCGACGGCGGACAAACCTGGAGCGCCGGTCAGCCTTCCGCCGACCGGGCCGGAGGTCTCGGCGGGGAACCGCTCGTCCAGCCCAACGGAACTGTCATCGTTCCCTTCGAAGGTTACTCTGGGATTGCCGCCTTCACTTCCACCAACGGCGGCAAGAGCTGGGGCCGCAGCACAACGGTCGCCAGCATCTCCGAGCACCAAGTCGCTGCCGGTTTGCGGGACCCCGATCTGCCCTCCGCAACCATCGACGGCAAAGGCAACGTCTACGTAGTGTGGGGCGATTGCCGCTTCCGCACGGGCTGCACCTCCAACGACATCGTCCTCAGCACATCGACCAACGGCAATACCTGGACGGCTCCCAGCCGTATTCCTATCGACGCCGTCAACAGCACCGTCGATCATTTCATCGCCGGTATCGGGGCCGATCCCGCCACCTCCGGCGCCACCACTCATCTGACCGTCGTTTATTATTACTACCCGGTCGCCAATTGCACGAGCTGCCAGTTGTATGTGGGCTTTACCGCTTCGCAGGATGGAGGCTCCACCTGGACCGCCGGCCAGAAAATCGCCGGACCGATGAAGATCGCCTGGCTGCCTCTGTCTGACAACGGTTACATGGTCGCCGACTACGTCGGAGTTTCCTACGTCGAAGGCAATCCATTCGGAGTCTTCGCCGTCGCCAAAGGCCCCTCTAAAGAATTGCTGAACGAGGCCATCTACACCACGAAAACGCCACTTCCGCTCGATGCCAGCCAGCCCACTTACTCTTCCAGGAACGATAAGCCCGTACCCAACGCCAAGTCCGACTACCCGCGCAAGGTCTACTACGACGACGAAGGCCACCGCCCGATTCCCGAGTCCCGGCGGCTCCCGGACAAGCCGCAATGATCGGCGGGGCATCTGATTTCCAAAGGAGACGCGGCTGGCCGCGTCTCCGGCCGCGCGCAGAGAAGACGGGGCAAGCCCCGTCCCTCTCACAGGCGGAAGAAATCGCGGTGTAAAATATCGTCACCCTCATGACCCTCACGGCCTTCGTCGCCAAATCCGCCTTTCGCAATAAGCGGCGCAGTCTGATGACGGTCGCCAGCATCGCGTTTTCTCTGCTCCTGCTCTGCATCATGCTCTGCGTCTGGCGCACCTTCTACATCGACAAGGGAGCGCCTGACTCTGCGCTTCGGATCGTGACCCGGCACAAGGTCTCGATCGCCAACCCCCTTCCCATCTACTATCGTGACAAGATTCGTACCGTTCCCGGCGTCGTTCATGTCGTCCCCATGTCGTGGTTCGGTGGCACGTATAAAGATGACAAGCCGGAAAACTACTTCGCGCAGTTCGGCACCGACCCCGACGAATACTTCGATGTCGCTGCCGACAAGGTCATGCCCGCCGACCAACTCGCCGCGTGGAAGCGCGACCGCACGGGCTGCGTCGCCGACGTTGACCTTGCCAGAAAGCACCACTGGAAGATCGGCGACCACATCATCCTGCAAGGCACCACCTTCGGCGCCAATCTCGACTTGACCTTGCGCGGCATCTACACCATCGATCCGCCCTCCAGTAACCTCTACTTCCAAACCAAGTACCTGGAAGAATCCGTTGGCTGGTTCAAAGACAACACTTTCTTCTTCTTCACTCGCGTGGATACTCCTGAAAACATGCCCCGAGTGGCCCGCGCTATCGACGACATGTTCCACGGCAGTCCGTTCCCGACCCGCAGCGAGAGTGAACAGGCTTTCAAAGCCGATTTCATCGCCAGGCTGGGCAGCGTCAAAACATTCATCCTCAGCATTTGCGGAGCCGTGCTTTTCACCACACTCCTGGTCTGCGCCAACACCATGGCCATGTCGATCCGCGAACGCACCCGCGAAGTCGCTGTCCTCCGTACCCTCGGCTTCACTCGCGGGAGCATCCTCAAATTGCTCTTAAGCGAATCGATCGCCATCTCGGTAATCGGAGGACTGATCGGCGTCGCCCTCGCGAGCGGGGCCATTCTGTTCATGGCGCGCCCCGGCATGGGCATGCCGGTTTCCATGCACATGACCGCTGCGACCGCGCTGGTCGCCATGCTGGTCGCCGCTTTTGTAGGGGTGGTCAGCGCCCTCATTCCCTCCTACCGCGCCTCGCACCTCGGCATCGTTGACGCCCTGCGTTACATCGGCTGAGGTGAGGCATTGCGTCATTGAATCATTGAGTCATTGAGGTATTGAATCATTGATTCAATGACTCAATGCACTCAATGCCTCAATGGTTTCGGTGCTAAACTCGTTTCGCATGCGGACGGACCTCCTGCCCCTTTGCGACCAGCACTACCGCACCATGGAGCCCGCACTCGCTCCCTACAACGTCAACTATTCCATTGAATTTTTTCGCTGTACCGACAAGTTCTGCCATCGTTGCTTCGGCGAGCGCATCGGCTACACCACACCCCAGCGCGGAGAGCCGCCCGTCCTCACCCCCAACCAGCCGGTCTGCGAGCGCCACGGACGCCCCATGTTCATCATCAGCCTCGACCGCCAGCGCAATCACGTAACCTACGCCTGCCCCGAGTCCGATTGCGGCGAGCGATTAGTCCGTACCTGACTCATGCAGGGAGGACACTCCTGTCCGCATCCCCCTCACTCCCCCGCCAGCCACGCGTACTGCGCCGCCGTGAGCGGCACCACGCTCAACCGTCCCTGCCGCACCAGCGGAGACTCCGCAAAAGCCGCCCGCGCCTTGATTTCCGCCAGCGTCTTTGACTTCGCAATTGCTTTCCCAACCTTGATCTTCACCTTTGGAGTTCTGGGATCGCTCGCATCCACGGCCACCACCGACGCCGTTCCCACCGCGCTTTTCTCGCCTTTTTTTGTTCCGGACCCGGTGTGGTAGATCACCAGCCGCTCTCCCAGCTTCATCTCGCGCAGATGCTTCACCGCCGCTGGATTCGTCACCCCATCCCAAATCGTCGTCTGCTCGCGCTCAAGATCCGCGAAGGAATACACCGTCGGTTCAGTTTTCAGAAGATAGTCCATGGGCAGGTATTGTACCCAGAAAAGAATTGCTGAAGAAAGAAATCGGAAGCGGTGGAGAACCGGACGTTTACGCCCGATTGGACGCGCGAGACGCCCGTCGCTCCATCGTTTGAATTATCAGGCTGCCATGGCACCCGGTTTACGATCCGCGGCTTATTTGTTCTTACTCGTGTACACGGCGCCGCCGGGCAACGTCGAATGAATTGCTCCCGCCTCCACCGAGAGGGTATAAGAGGCGCCCTCGTTGCTCGACCATTGCAGCACGTTGAATCGCTCATCTGCGCGCAAGCTTCGCACGGTTACTCCGCGAAAGGTGAGCGGAGTATTGGCCTTGCAGGTTTCCGGATTCTCGGTGGCTTGCAGGAAATAGGCGGAGCCGGCGCCCACCACCGTCGCTATCCCGCCCGGTTCCAGAAGCACTCCGGCGCCTTGATCGACCGCGATATCTCGAATGCGATGAACTTTGCCATCTTGCAGAATTCTTGCCATGAAGACCAGAGTCCGCCCCAGTCGATCGCGCTTGGAAAAGTGTGTGTCGGTAATCATTTCCTTCAACAGCGGAATGTCGAGGAACTGATGCACGATGGTGACGCGCGGATGAAAGGGATTGGACAGCGTCTCGGGTGAGGTAAGCGCGGGGTCATCCGGAGCATCGCCCTGAGCCGAGTACACAAATTCGCCCAGAACGGCCATCCCCGCGCTCGTTCCACCAATCGGAACATTCCGCGCGACGGCCTCATTCAGAGCCTGTTGCACGGGGGTTCCCATCCAGAAGTTGATGTAGTTCGCCTGGTCGCCTCCGGCAATGAAGACCGCTTCGGCGTTACGGATTGTGGCGGCCGCAAACGGATCTTCCGCAGCGGCGCGATCCGGCAGCACCAGCGTCGCGACCGAGTTGACGTGGCAGAGACCCTGAATATACGGGTTATAGTCATCGTCTCCGCTGGCTCGAAGGATGAGAAAGTCGCCGCCGCCGGAGCGTTCGCACATCCATCGGAAGGCCCGATCAAGGTCTTTGCCTCCACCCAGCAGAGCAATGCCTCCCTGGGTCTTCGTTTGCACGTCCGCGGGACTCCCCGCGCGAAAATACTTATAGTGCGGGCCGGCGGCAAACGCAGGGGACGCCAACAGCAAGACCTGCAGCAACAGTCCAGCGGGCGCGAGGCGGAGCAATAGGCGGAATCGGTTCATTGGTAACCTCAGTTGATCTGAATTCCTTCGTTTACCAGATGAGTTTCGCGCCTAACTGAATATGCCGCGAACCGCCAGAACCTATGACGGGGTTCGAGGCATATACGTCCGGGGTCGCGGTTGCCAGGCCCACATCATTCGTACCGTATACCGCGTCCGAAAGATCGGTTGTAACGCCGGCAAAATTGGTGTGGTTCAGGACGTTGAAGAACTCTCCCCGCAGCTGCAGGTTGATGCGCTCCGATAATTTCCAGAGCTTGGTGACCGACATGTCCCAGTTATGGAAGGCCGGACCCCGCAAATTGTTGCGCCCCATGTTGCCGAAAGTTCCACTCGCCGGTGGAGTAATGACAGCACTTCCCTCCTGGAAGCATCCGTAGTACGCCAAGTTCCCTTGGTCCGCCGCATTGGCGACGCAGGCGGGGTTCGTGGTTCCGTCCACGAAGAATGGAATCGGCGTACTCGGCGACCAGTGGAGGTCGGAAAGCATTGCCATGAAAGTTCCAGCGGTCCGCCCCTTCGCCCGTTCCGCTGATATCGTCGCTGCTGTCGTAGAAGTAATACGGCATCCCGGTTTGGAAATTCAGGATGCTCGTCACCTGCCAGCCCTGTCCCATCTGGAGCGGAGCCTTCCACGACGGGAGATCGTAAATTAAAGAAAGAGTGAAGCGATGGCGAATGTCATAGTCGCCATTGCCTCGCTCCGCTGCGTAGTCGAAACTGTTCTGGGGTACGCCCGCCAGATTGCTGGTTGCGGTGTCTAAGACATGCGCCCAGGTGTAGCCCGCAAGAACGTTAACACCCTTCCATGCCTTCTGCGTCAATGTGACTTGCAGCCCATTGTATTGCGACGAGGAACCATTCTCCATGTACTGCATAAAACCTATATACGGATAACATGGTCCCCCCGCTCCGCCGCCAATCGGAGCCGGGCAGCTATAAGTGAATGGCCGTCCGAATTGCTCCGATCCGTCGTCCAGAGCATAGTTCACCTGGTTAATGTCCCGGTTGCTGTAGAGTTTGATTCCGTGATTCCCTACGTAGCCCATCTGCAGCACGGTGGTCCTGGTCAGTTGCTGCTGAATGTTGAAATTCCACGAAGCAACATAGGGCGTTCTGAGATTAGGGGCGATGCCCGCGATCGAGCAGGGGAAATCTGAACTGCAATTTCCCGCCAGTGCGGTGTTGAAAATTGGCACGCTGGGCGTTGCTCCCGCCAGAGCACTGGCCGTCCAGTTGATCTGCGAAGCATCCAGAGAAAGGGAAAAGGTATTGATGGTTCCATTGCCCGGCGTCGTTCCGGAGGCCGGGGTGGTTGGATTCAGGTTAACCCCTCCGCTGTTGATGAAATCGCGAATGCTCGGCTGTTCGAAAATAATGGCTCCGCCCGCGCGCAGGACGGTTTTGCCTGTCCCGAAAACATCCCACGCCAACCCGATTCGGGGTGAGATGGCGTTCTTTTCCATTGGATAGATATTGTCAATTCCATGCCCTACCTGAACGATGCCTTGGGTTGAAACGAAATTTGCCATCAGATCATGTTGCTCTTGGATGGGGAAGGAAAGGTCGTAGCGCACTCCCAGATTCAAGGTGAGGTGCGGTTTGATTCGCCAGTCGTCCTGCACAAATCCGCCAATCGCGTTGAGCCACAAATTGCGGTGCGCATCGCCAACCAGCAGGTTGCCGCCACCGAATGAGTGCTGCCGTACGGTACCCGCGATGAAGTCCTCCAGGCTGCTGAAACGAACCCGGCCTCTGCCGTAGCTAGCCCGCAGATAATCAGACCCACCATGACGGAATTCGAACCCAAACCGCAGGCTATGGTTCCCGCGCGTGTAGGAAATGTTATCGATGAACTGGTAGGTAGTGTCGGGCGAGGTGTACAGAGGCCAACTGTGATTGCCTCCCAGGCTGTTAAACGGGTTGATGCTGATTTGCGGGAAGCCAAAAAGCGTGGGATCCGTGATTCCGGTGTTGATGCCATAGCCGGTGAGCGGATCCACCGTGTGATCCTTGGGGTAGAGCTGTTGCCAATTGCGATTAAAGCCGAAGCGGGCCTCGTTCACCCAGCGTGAATTGGGTGCGTAGGTCCAATTAACGCCCAGCACGCCCACCTTCGTGTCGGCCACGGACAGAAATTGCGGCGCCAGAAAGGACAAGTCTTCCTCTGTCTGCAGGCTGTTGGCATACACGTACCTGCCGCTGATGGTGTTGTGTCCGTTCGGATGATAATCGACCTTGACCAGCGCATTATCCTCGCGATTGTGGTTGTTGAAGTTGAGGTTGATGAGCGTGGGGTCGGTCGTCGAGGCGGTGTATCCGGGGTTCGGCAAATAGAATTTTGCGACCTGCAAACTGAGAGGGTCTGGGCGTGCATGGCTGGTTCGCAGGATCGTTACAGTAGGCGATCGCATCGGGAATACTCACGTCGGGATTGCCAATCGAAGCGGTCACAGGGCTGCTGGTATTAAATGGGTTCCCCACCCGATCGCGAACCCCTTCATAGGTTCCGAAAAAGAACAGTTTGTCCCGGATGATCGGACCACCCACGGAAGCTCCAAATTGATGGAGCAGAAGAGATGAAACCGGGTCCGGCGCGGGGTCAAAGTAATTTCGGGCATCCAAAGCGCTGTTGCGGTGGAAATAGTATGCGGTACCGTGGAATTGGTTGGTGCCGCTTTTCAAGCCGATGTTGACGACGGCTCCGGGCTTCCATCCGTACTCCGCTCCCTGGTTCTCCTGGTTGTTAAATTCCTGGATCGCGTCAAGCGGCAGGTGGCTGGCCGGTGTTCCCTCAACTCCGGCGTTGTTCAGAACGGTCTCACCGTAGTAAGAGTCGTTGTCGTCGGTGCCATCGACAATGTAGTTATTGTCGTCGGTCCGGTTGCCATTCGAGGTCGTGGAGTGAAAGCCGCCTCCGGGAACGCGTTGCACTCCCGGCCGGAGCTCCAGCAGGTTTTGGAAATCCCGCCCCTGCAGCGGCAACTGGTTAATAGCTTTGTTCGTGATGGTGCCCCCGAGCGTGTCGGTTGTCGTTTCTACCAGCGACTGCTCGCCGGTCACTTCCACCACCTCGGAAACCTGACCGGGATGAAGCGCCAAGTCGATGCGGACGTCAGTCGCGACTTCGAGGCGAATCCCCTTGCGCTCGACCGTCTTGAAGGTCGGCGCGGACACGGAAACCGAGTAGAGTCCGGGAGACAAATTCGGAGCGAAGTACTCTCCGGCAGAATTCGTCAGCAATCCGCGCTTCACGCCGGTTTCAGTGTTTTGGATGCTGACGGCCGCGTTGACCACTACGGCGCCCGTCTGGTCGGTGACTCGGCCTGAAATGCGCCCCTCTTCGCTTTGCGCCCACATCCCAGTCGTCAGGCAAATCAAGCTAGTAATTAAGAGTGCCACGCAAATCTTTTTCATAATTTATCTCCCTGTCGGAAACCGTCCACCATTTCCCACTGCCCCATCCCGCGACACGCTTCACACTTCACCAGATCTCGCTTCGCCAGGTAAAAGTATGCCAATTTCGTTTGCCGCCGTTCTAAGCAACGCCCTACTCTAGTGACGCCTCACACTAGTGTCAAGCACCGCCGGCCATCTGCCTTTCTCTGAACTCACGAAAAGTGCGTACGACTTCGCCCCAAAGATCATCTTTGTTACCGCCGACACTTCCCTTCCGCGCCGGTTTCGCCAACAATAGATGCTTATCGTGACCGAAGCCTCCATCAATCCGGGCGGGATCACCATGGCCAAGGCCATCGAGCGCTACTTCAATGTGGCGCTTTATCTGCTCGTGCTCAGTGGCTTCGGCGCTCTGGCTTCGACCGGAGGGCTGGATCTGCCGGCAGTCGTTCTGGTGGGGCTGGCGCTCGCGGTCCGCGGTTACCAACTGCTGACGCGGCGCGAGTTTGCCATTCCGGAACGCTGGACCACTTTCCTGACGCTGGCTTACGTCTTCATCTACCTCGCCGATTACTTCTTTCTTTCGCGCAGCTTTCTCGGAGCCAGCGTTCACCTTGTGCTTTTCGTAATGGTCGTCCGGCTCTTCTCGTTGCAGCGCCCGCGCGACCACTACATGCTCGCCGTACTTTCGTTTCTGATGGTGCTGGCAGCCGCCGTGCTCACTGTCGGCAGTGTGTTCCTGCTTTCTTTTGCGGGCTTCCTGCTGGTTGCAGTCATCACTTTTGTGCTGATGGAGATGCGGCACTCGGTCGCCGCCGAACAAACGCACGCCCAGGATCCACGCGTTGCCGATCCGGGCGTAGCCTCTCCAGGCATTGTCTCTTCAAGCCAGCGCATGGCCTATGGACTGCTGGCGATCGCTCCGGCGCTCATGCTCATGATCCTGGCCGGCAGTTTCCTGATCTTCTTCCTGCTCCCCCGCGTTTCGTCTCACTACCTGAGCGCCTACACGCCGACCAGCGATGTCTCCACGGGCTTCAGCGATCGCGTGCAACTGGGACGCATCGGCCAGATTCAGCAGTCCAGCGCGGTCGTGATGCACATCGAGATCCAGAACGATTTGCAAGGCGCTTACGACTTGAAGTGGCGGGGCATTGCGTTGAGCGCTTTTGACGGCAGAGTCTGGTCGAATTCGTTTGAGCAACACCATGTGCCACAGGCGGGAAATGGCCTGTATCGGCTGGCGCCATTGGTGGACCCGCGTGGCGCAGCGGCCGTCGCGGGCCGATCGATTCGCTATCGCGTCCTGATGGAGCCGCTGGGAACCAACGTCTTTTTTCTGGCAGAGAGGCCGCAGAGTCTCACGGGGAATTTCCGTCAAGTGAGCGTGGACGCCGGCGGCGCTGTCTACGACCTCGATACCGAACGCCCCATCAATCGCTATGAAGCCGAGTCGATATTGGCCGAGATCGACAGCGACGAACTTCGTCTGGCGGCGAACACTGCGCCGGTGAGCATGGACGAATACTTGAAACTACCGCCGCTCGATGTTCGCATTTCGAAGTTGGCCGAGGAAATCACCGCGCCGGCTCCCAGCAACTATGACAAGGCAGTCGCATTGGAACAATATCTATCGACCCACTTCGGATACACGCTGGAACTGCCCCGCACTCTGCCGCAGGATCCACTGGCCAATTTCCTGTTCGAGAGGAAGCAAGGTCACTGCGAATATTTCGCCAGTTCGATGGCGGTGATGCTGCGCTCTTTGCGCATCCCGTCGCGCATTGTGACGGGGTTCCGCGGGGGTGAATTCAACGACCTCACCGGCCAGTATGTGGTGCGAGCCAGTGACGCCCATTCGTGGGTTGAGGCTTACTTCCCCGGATCCGGTTGGATCAGCTTTGACCCGACTCCGGCGGGCAGCCTGCCGGCGCGGACCGGTTGGTCGCGAATGCAGCTCTATATGGATGCAGCCGCATCTTTTTGGCGCGAATGGATTATCAACTACGATGTCAGCCACCAGCGCACTTTGGGAAAGGATGCGGCCTATAGCAGCCGGCGTTTCTTTGACGAGGCTCGCCAGTGGATTGAGCGCCAGCACCGCGCCCTGCTGCGGTCGGCACGGCGCGCGCACCGGCACTTCAGCAATTTTCCTGTGCGATGGTTGGGCGGCCTCATCGCGTTCATGGCGGTGGCGATCGCGCTGCTGAATCTCAGGCGCCTGATCGGCGCTCTGCGTGACCATAGCCTGCGGGCGCATCCCGAGCGTGCCCCGCGCGAATCGGCCGCACTGTGGTATGACCGGATGGTGGGCCGCATGGCACGGCTGGGATGGCGCAAGTCGCCGTCCGAAACGCCGCTGGATTTCGTCGCGGCCATTCAGGAAGCGGCCTTGCAGCAGAAGGTGGCCAGGTTTACGCGCGCTTACGAATCGGCACGTTTCGGCAAGTCGGTGGACGACGCCCAAAGCCTGCCCGAGCTTTTCCAGGACATCACTGCCGACGAAACAGCGAACTCCAACAAAACGACGGACCGCGCAGCCGCCAACTAGAAGCGGTGGGCGACGCCGAGACCTACATAGTAGTTGTGCTGCCGGCTTCTCCCGCTATCAATGTTCAGGTCGGGAGTTCCGGAGTAGAAATCGCGCGCTTCGAACCGCACGCCCCACCGATGCCACGGCCACACATCCAGTCCGGCTCCGAACTGGACGACGCCGGTATTGGCGCTGGTGGGCCCGGGGTTCGGTCCGCCCCAAACCAGAGTCGAAGCTTCCCGGAAGCGGCCATAGCCGCCGCCCGCGCTAACCCACGGACTGACTCCCTGGCCGGGGAAAAAATTCAACCGCACCGACGGCGTCACGAACAGCGCTCCGATGTCCTTGGGAATCAGGTCGTAGCGGTAGTTCAGGTTCATCCGCGGATAGATCGCTACGGGTAATTCCGCATTCAGCCCGAAGATCCTGTGGGTCGTGAGCAGGCGACCGTAATTGAACGCGACGGTGGGCGGGTTTCCGAAATGAATCGGCAAACCCGTACTCGGCACCGTCTGGGTACTGACGAAAGTCCGCCCCGCCGTAATGGAAAGCTCATTGACTTGCGCCAAAGCGCTGCACACGAGAACCAAAACTGGCACAACTAGCACTGCGAGGCGTTTTGCCGGCATCTCTCCTCCAGAGGTATGAGGAATGTGGTTTTTGTTTCCATAAGATTAGCACGGGGCGCCCGGATCGGCGGAAAAGATAAAGTACCCTGCTTGGTGCTCTGCTCCCGGCGTCCGGCCGGCGCGGGTAGGGCAATGCAGGATGCTAGAATTGTATAGATCTGTTTCCTGCTGATCATTGTCGTCATCGTCCCAGTGCCCGCAAAGAAAAACATATCCGCGACTTCGGGGCCGACTGCCCCGGCCAAGGTAGGCTTCGTGAGCCTGGGCTGCCCCAAGAACCTCGTCGATAGCGAAGTGATGATGGGCATGCTGGCGCAGGCTGGCGCCGAGCTTACTCCCAACGCGGAGGACGCCGACGTCATCGTGGTGAATACCTGCTCATTTATCGGCAGCGCGCAACAGGAATCCATCGATACGATCCTCGAAATGGCCCGCCACAAAACCGGCGGCAAGGCGAAGCGGCTGGTGGTCGCCGGTTGCCTGGTCGAGCGTTTTCACGATGAAATTCGAAAGAATATTCCTGAAGTGGACGCGGTTGTCGGTACCGGCGAATTGGAAAAAATCTTGGCCGCTGCCGGAGTGGTGGAAGCGCCCCGCGCGCCGAGTCCGTTCAACATTCTAGGTTCGACCACGCTAACCTCGCGCCCCGAGGGCGATCATCGCCGCGGGCAGGGGCGCTTCGCGCGCGATTCCTGGGACGGCGCCGTCGCCGATCTGCCCAATTACCTTTACGACGACCACACGCCCCGCGTGCTCGCCACGCCGGGATATTCGGCCTACATCAAAATCGCCGAAGGATGCGATCATCCCTGCAGCTTCTGCATCATTCCCCAGCTTCGCGGACAGTTCCGCTCGCGGCGTTTCGAATCCGTCATCGCAGAAGCCGAGCGTCTGGCCCAATCCGGCGTCCGCGAAATCACGCTCATCGGACAGGACACCACCTGCTTCGGCGAAGACCTTGGGCTGAAAGATGGCTTAGCCCTGCTTCTCGGAAAGCTAGCGGGCGTCGCAGGCCTGCAGTGGATTCGCTTCCTCTACGCTTATCCCAACAAAATCACCGGGCGGCTGCTCGCGACCATCGCCGCCCACGACAATATCTGTTCGTACATTGATGTTCCCTTGCAACACGCTTCGCCGACCGTTCTAAAGCGCATGAAACGTGGAGGCGGCGCTGATCTGTTCTTGCGCTCCCTCGAGAAAATGCGCCGCGCAATTCCCGCCGTTACTCTGCGGACTTCGTTCATTGTCGGCTTCCCCGGCGAAACCGAAAGAGAATTCGAAGAACTTTGCAGCTTCGTGAAAGAGGCGGCGTTCGACTGGATGGGCGCCTTCGGCTACTCGGATCAGGAAGGTGCGGGCGCCTTCAATCACGACAGAAAGCTTTCCCCACGCGAAATCGAGAGCCGCCGCAAGTCGCTGATGTCGATCCAGAAAAAAATCAGCCGGGCAAACAAGAAATCGCTGATCGGACGCGAATTCGATCTGCTGCTGGAAGGCACTTCGTCGGAGTCCGACCTCCTGCTCGAAGGCCGCACCGCGATGCACGCGCCCGAGATTGACGGCAAAGTTTTCGTGAACGATTATCCCGAAGGAAACGAGCCGAAAAAGGGAGAGTTTTACCGCTGCCGCATCACAGCGGCGCACGACTATGATTTAGTGGCGGAGATTGTTTAAGGTCAGAAGTCGGAGGTGAGATTGCAGAGGTCAAAATCACCCCGAGCAGAAATGTTCTCACCTCTGCAATCTGACCTCTGACCTCTGACCTCTGCAATCCGACTATGCCGCGCAAACGCCAAATCAAGCTCCGCTGTCCGATCTGCAAGAAGCCGGTAAAGTCCGCCGACGCGGACTTCCCTTTCTGCAGCGAGCGCTGCCGCCTGCTCGATCTCGGCAAGTGGGCCAGCGGCGCATATGTGATTTCGTCGCCGGTTGACGACGCCGAAGAACCGATCCGGCAAGACAGCCCCGACGAGGACGGAGACTGATGAATCCTCCGCCCGAAGTCGCCGACGGCCCCGCCGCTCCGCTGAGGGCCGCTCCGTTGTGGGCCACGCTGGTCGCGACTTTCTTCGGCGCCGGACGCCTCAAGCCCGGTCCCGGCACATGGGGATCGCTGGCCACGGTTATCGTGTGGGCGTTGGCAAGTTCGCAGATTCCGGTCGCGAGCCGCACCTGGGCGACGATCGTCGCGGCCGCCGTTGTCACCCTCATCGGAATTCCCGCCGCCACGCTGGTCGCGCGCGCCTCCGGGCTAAAAGACCCGCAATTCGTCGTCATCGATGAAGTCGCGGGGCAACTGGTTACGCTCATCGCCGTTCCGCTCGGTTGGAAAACCTTTCTCGCGGGCCTTATACTCTTCCGTGTCTTCGATATTTGGAAGCCGTTTCCAATCCGGCGATTGGAGCGGCTGCCCGAGGGCACCGGCATTGTGGTGGACGACTTGGGAGCGGGACTTTATGCGCTCGCCGTCATGCATCTTCTGCTGCACTTTGGACCTCTAATGAAGTAGCACCGCGTTAATGTAAGTGGTTTGACTGAGAGCTGAGAGCCGACAGCTGCCTTCTGACTTATGAGCATCTCTGACCGTCTGCTGGGAAAGAAGAACGTCAACGGCAAACCGCACATCGAAGCGGTTGCGCCCAGTTTCGCTTTACCCGGAGGCGAAGTTCGCATCATCGGAAAGGGCCTGCGTCCGCACGAGTTGCGCCGCCCGAGCGTGCACTTCGGCGAGATCGAAGGCTCCGTGTTAATCAGTTCCGACGATTTCCTGGTGGCGCGCGTGCCCGAGGGAGCCGCGTCCGGGCCGGTTGTGGTAGGCACCAACGGGCATGTGAGCAATCCCCATTCGATTGAGGTTGCGGTCCCCGTTGCCGACAACCTTCATCCGGTTACCAACCCCGCGCTCGACCGCGAAGGCAACATCTATGTGACCTTCTCCGGATCGCGCGGGCAGAAGGTTCCAGTGTCGATTTTCAAGATCGACACCAACTACAACGTAACGCCCTTTCTCAGCGACATGATGAACGCCACCGCGATTGCCTTCGACCGCGCAGGCGAGATGTACGTTTCTTCGCGGCATGACGAGGCCGTGTACAAGGTGGCGCCGAATGGCGCGATGTCGATCTATGCCGAAGGCATGGGGATCGCAACCGGGATCGCCTTCGATGCCGCCCAGAATCTCTACGTCGGCGACCGCAGCGGAACCATTTTCAAGATCGCTCGCGACCGGCAGATTTTTGTGTTCGCGACGCTCGAGCCCAGCGTTTCCGCCTATCACCTCGCCTTCGGTCTCGACGGCGATATGTTCGTCACCGGCCCCAGCACTTCCAGCTTCGACTGCGTCTACAAGGTCGACCCCCACGGAACCGTGTCCGTCTTCTACCGCGGCCTGGGGCGTCCGCAGGGTCTGGCTCTTGATGTCGAGGGGAATGTCTATGTCGCCGCTTCTCTCGCCGGAAAACGCGGCATCGTGAAGATCACTCCGCAAGGCAACGCCAACCTCGAGGTTTCCGGCCATGGACTGGTCGGACTGGCGTTCGCTCCGGCCAGGTCGGCCATTCTCGCCACCAACAGCGCCGTCTACCACATTTCCTGGGATATTCAGGGCATGCCGCTGCCGGCGGAGTGAGGTTGGTAATGGAGCGCCGGGCGTCCCCGCCCGGACGGACGGGCGAGACGCCCGTCGCTCCATCGGCCCCTCACTGCACTACCCGCTGCCCGCCTTCGGCACACATGAGTACGGATAGGGGAACAGCTTTTCCTCGTGCTTTCGCAGTTCCTGGATCCAGTCCTGAATTCCTTGTTTGGCAACCGGAGACAAAGGGTAGAACTCAAATCCAGACCTGGCATCACTGCTGTGGCGAACCGTCGCCAGCATCTCGACCGGAGCGCCTGACAACGGCAACTCAATCGTAACCGTTTCGCCCACCCGCGGCGCGCCACAGACCAGCGCCGACATTCCTCGCATACTTATATCGAGACACATACCGCGAGTGATGAACGGTCCGAAGCGCAAGAAGCGCCGCAGCGCGACCGGTACGCTGGAAACATAGCGCGGTTCCCGGCGGCGGACGTTGTACGCGCGGGAACCGGCTGGCGTCCCCCGGCTGTCCACATACATATTGCTCTCCTTCTGTGACCAGGACCACCCCGGATCGGGGACCGCTTATGATGACGGCCGTCCGCCCCAGCCCCACCCCGCCTGCAGGCTGGCGCGAATCACTCCCAGCAACTCCTCGTTATCGGCCGGCTTCTGAAAAAAAGCGACGGCGCCCGCTTCCAAAGTACGCTTTTCGTTGGACTCCGGATCGCGAGCTGTAAGAACAATCACCGGAATGTCCGAAAGCGCCGGATACTGCTGCAGATTTTTCAGCACCGCAAATCCGTCGCCCGCCGGCAGCCCGAGATCGAGAATGATCAAGTGAGGACGTTCCTTCTGCGCCATGGCGATGGCGGAATAACCGTCGCAAACATTGACGGTATCGAAGTTATTGGCCCGCAGACGCAGACTCAGGGCCTGTCTGAGATCGGGATCGTCATCCACGACCATAATCTTCGCTCGATTCATGGGCTGCCCCTCGCCGTGACTCTCACTCCGCATTTTGGTTCTCCTTTTCGGTGAAGTTCTGTTTGCTCCAAAGACCCTGCTGAATGATTTCAGTGACATAATCGGCAGCGCCCCAGACTTGTTGTTCCAACGTCCTCGGATCGGCGGCGGTCGGGCCAGGAATCGTCTCGGCCGACACGCGCAGGGTGCCGCTGGCTTTCAATTGAGGCAGCGCACCCACTTGGTCGTGGATGCGGTCCATCATGATGCTGATCCTGTCCATGCCGGTGGAGGCGACCACGAAAAACGTTTCGACCGCGCCGCTGGTTCCCATGGGCGGAAGAACCAGGTCTTTATCCACGAAGATGCACAGGCGCAGGCGTTCCAGACACCGCTGGCAGGTTTCTTTCCAGCTTCCGCGCAGTAACTTGGACCGCGGGGTCAGCTCCACGCGCACCAGCACCATGGCGTCCCGCAACCGTCCCTGGTGAGTGATCACCGGAAACAGAAGCTTCGACAAGGAATAGAACGGCAAGGTGAAGGAAAAGGTACTGCCGCTTCCGGGCTGGCTCGCCACCCACATCCTCCCGCCGTGGAGAGTGACGATTTCTTTCGCGATGTACAGCCCCAGACCGAGGCCGCTCCGGTTACCGTCGACCGCATCGGGGTCCTGATAGAGACGTTCAAAAACCTGCGGCAGCGACTCTGGCGGAATGCCACGCCCGCTGTCGCTGACCGCGAGATAGACGGCGCTCGGGTCGGTCTCCACTCGCGACGCCTTCACGATCACCGATCCATCGCGTGGGGTGAACTTGATTCCGTTGTCGATCAGGTTGATGAGGACTTCGAGGGTACGGTCGGGATCCGCATAGACCAGCGGGATGGTCGGGTCCAACCCAACTTCAAGGCCAACGTGTTTTTCGGCGGCGGTGGGCCGCATCATCGCCACCGCCTGCTGAATCAGTTCGCCGATATCGATGCAGCGCGGTTCGATGCGCAGCTTGCCGCTTTCGGCGCGGGTGGCTTCGAGCAGGTCGCGGATCATGGCATGCAACTGATTCACACTCTTAAGGACCGTTCTCAGATAGTCGGTTTGTTCCGGCGCCATGGGACCAACCAACCCGTCTAAAAGGAGCGTGACGTACTGGTGAATGCAGGTCAGCGGCGTGCGCAATTCGTGGGAAACGTGGGACAGAAACTGATTCTTGAATTCAATTTGCTGCTTGCGGGTGATTTCCAGAGAGCGCAGCAGCGCTTGCCTTTCCACCGCATAACGCAGCGCGCGCTCCAGTTGTTTGCTGGTGATGTCGCCTTTGACCAGGTAGTCCTGAACGCCCATGTGCACGGCTTTGAGAGCCAGCGCCTCATCGTCCTGCCCCGAAAGGATCACCACCGGCACATTCGGAGCCTTCTGCATGATGCGGCGAAAGGTCTCCGCCCCGTGGCTGTCGGGAAGGTTCAGGTCAAGCAGTACCAGCGAGGGTGTTTCCACGTCCAGACAGGCAAGCGCGTCCGAAAGCCGCGGAACGCAGTTCACACGGACGTCGGACTCACTTTCCACCAGACGCAGGCGTACCAGGTCCGCGTCTCCGGGGTTGTCCTCAATCAGTAAAACGTGCGCAGGTTCGTGTTCCATTATTTTTATCTTTCCTTTCGTGGCAGGCTCGCGGAGCCGAACCAGAATTCTTCAATCGATTGCACTGCCAAAAAATAATCGCCCAGATTCCCGGGCTTGCTGACATAGCAGTTGGCGCCCAGTTCGTAACTGCGCGCTATATCCAGCATCGAGCGCGAGGTGCTGAACACCACGACCGGGATGGTGCGCAGATCTGTGTCGGCCTTGGCCTCCGCCAACACCGCTCTACCGTCTTTCTTCGGCAGATTCAGATCCAGAATTACCAGGTCGGGACGAACCGCACTCGCATACTGGCCTGCGCGATGCAGAAAAGCCATAGCCTCCTCGCCGTCCGCTACCGTACTGATGCAGGTTTGATGCCTGCCGCCGGCCAGCGCCTCCCGCGCGAGACCGACGTCGGCCGGGTTGTCGTCCACGAGAAGGACCTGTGGCAATAGTTTCATCACCCGGGCTCCCCCCTTCTCATCGTGACGACTGGCAGGCAAAGTGAACTTGAAAGCGGAACCACAGCCATCCTCAAACTTCACCCGCACCTTTCCACCGAAATGTCCGGTGAACGCTGGCAGATTTCCAGGACAATGCCGTTGCGCCGCACAATTTTCGACATAATCTCTACATGGACATATCTATCGGCACCATCCGAACGGGCTTGAGACCATAAGGACAACACATCTCTCGCAAAAGAACAGCGGGAGACCTTCTATCCGGCCATGTCCGTATAGACGTACTTGGGAAAGCGCGGGAGGAACGCCTATGGAAGTCCAAGAAGCGGTTGCGGAAAAACTCTCATTCACGCAGGTTCTCGGGAAGGGCACGACTTGAAGACGCTTTCATAACGCATCAAGTACGCCATGCCTGAAGGCATGCCTGATACGAACATACTTGCAACCCGGGCTGTTAGTGAGAAGCGGCTACTTTCTGTACACGGTGGGCTGCGGACCCTTCTCCAGCGTCTGGCGATCCCAGATCATGCCTTCGCGGCTATAGCTCGCGAGTTCGAAATCCTGGGTGAGTTCAAGCGCATCGGTAGGGCAAGCATCTTCGCACAGGCCGCAGAACATGCAGCGGCTCAGGTCGTAGGTAAAGTTTGTGAGTTCCTTGCGGCGGGTCTTTTCATTGCGCTCGCTGGTGACCACGATCAGGTGTTCCGGACAAGCCAGAGCGCACAGGTCGCAGGAAATGCAGAGAGTCTCGTCGGTATCGGGGTTAACATTCAACCGCGGCGCGCCGCGGTAGCGCTCGGCTACCTGCGGCCGTTCCAGTGGATACTGCTCGGTATAGATTTCCTTCGGATCCTGATATCGGAACGTTACGTTCAGTCCCTGGATCAGGTCCACCAAAAATACTTTTCGCAAGATCTCGGTGATTCCCATATCCCGCATAGGATAACACTGACGGGAACAGCCCGGTGTGATCCCAGTGTAAAGACGCGTAGAGACGGGGCTTGCCCCGTCTCCGCCGGGACCCGCTAGAATGGACGGGGCAGTCTCCAAGCCCAGACTCGCATCGGAGAACTGGGAACCGGGAACTGAGAACTGGTTTTCTGGCAACTGGCCACTGGCAGCCGGCCACTGACTCCCTCCGACGAACTTTGGATGGACGAACTTTGGATGGACGAGCTTTGGATGGACGAACTTTGGATGGAAGAAGCCCTGCGCTGCGCTCAGCGCGCACTGGAGGCGGACGAAGTGCCGGTAGGCGCGGTCGTGGTGTGCGCCGGGCGCGTGGTTGGACGAGGGTGGAATCGCAACCTCACCGACTGCGATCCCACCGCTCATGCTGAAATCGTGGCCCTGCGCGAGGCGGGACGAAACCTCGGCAACCATCGCCTTGGCGACTGCGAACTGTTTGCCACAATTGAGCCGTGCGCCATGTGCGCGGGAGCGGCCGTTCATGCCCGCCTCCGCCGCCTGGTGTACGGTACCGACGACCCGAAGGCAGGCGCTGTCCATTCGATTCTGCAAGTGGTGAATCACCCCAGTCTGAATCATCAGATGGAAATTCGGGGCGGAGTGCTGGCCGGACGTTCGGCGGAATTGGTGCAGGAATTTTTTAGAAAGCGTCGTTAGTCGTTAGCGGTTAGTGACGAACCGAATTAGGAGCTCTGACTGGCCACAAGAACTGGAGCTAGCCATCATTGCGGAGAAATCAATCTCGCGAGGTTAGCCCGGGCAGTTCAATCGGTTTGACTCTTCTGCCGGAGGTGTTGCCGATACCGCAGATAGCCCTGATAGAGCACGACGGTCGGATGCCCTCCCGGCTGCACTTTTGTTTCCGGAGAATTGAAGATGCCTGGATACTGGTAACAGAGTATCTTCTCAAAATTGGGAAAACGCTGGAGATCCTGGAGCAAGCCGGCGATCGGACGCGGGACCAGGGCGTTTTCTTCAAACAGAAATGCTTCCATGTCCATCCAGAGATGTGCGTCCGCCTTGTCGCCCATGGCTTGCCAAATCGCTGCCGATTGTTCGCCCGTGATGTCTCCCTCGGGCATGCGATGAAAAGCAAAGGGACAGACGATATCAAGATGCTTGAGCACAAGCGGCCAGATATCCTGCGACAACATCATGCCGTGGGCGTTGGGCGCGAGCATGAGCGGCTTCTCGGGGGCGAGTCTGCGGCAGAAGGCTTGGAACTGCTGGAAGAAACTGATAACTTCCTGCCGGTAGCGATCTTTCGCGGCTTCGCCTTCGTCCGGGATGAGGCTGCCGTAGGTTTCCTCCGAGACATACCACCCATAGAAGGATGGATGATGGCCGTAACGGTGCCACAACTCCTCGGCAACCTTCTTGTGCCATTCGAGCGAAGCTGCCGTAAAGTCGAACCACGCATACATACCGACGCCGAGGAAAACGTTCATGTGCAGGCGGTCCGCTTCGGACAAGATCGCCTCGAGGGGATCGTGGGCGAGAACTTGCGCGCGTCCCGGGAACAACTCGGACGGGTAATAGGCCAGACCCTTGTAGCCGGTGCTGGCGATGTTGTTCCGGCCGTAATATTCCTGGTTGCGGAAGGTCTCCTGAATTACGACCGTGTCCATCCCAATGTTGTGCATGCCTTGAATCTGCTGACGCCAGTCGGCCTCGGTCAGTTTCCGGATGGTCGAATTCCAGTAGCGGCCTTCTTCGTCGCTCCAGTGGGCGATGCCAACCCACGCGCCATCAACCGTACGAGTCGAACGAATCTGGGACGGCAATACTTCCAGTTCGCGAATCGTGCGAGCTTTGCCGCTTTTGCTTGAGGCAACCAGGATGATGCGGTGCCGGCCTTCCCATTGTTCGGTGGAATGGCGATGGTAGATGCCAGCATTGCCGTGAGCCTGGATCAACGGGTTCTCAGTATGGAGCAGTGCGGATGGCGACTCACGGTCGAGGTAAAGCGAAATCGAATATTGCCGGGCTGCGCTGCTGTCATTTTCGACTGCGCCGCGAATATCCAGGATGACTTTGTCCGTGACCGGTGAGGGCGGGATCAATTCGAGGCGGGTGGTCTTGCGCTCCGCGAATGCCGACGCCGACGCAAGTCCAACCAGCAGATAGATTAAGCAGCTGCGCATTTTGTTCATAACGTTCCCCGATGCAACACAAGTCGACGGCCTAAGCGGAAAACTACTTTTGTCCTTCAAACACCAAGGTCGCTGCCCCCTGCACACCGGCAAGCCGTCCCGCAGTGGCCGCCTTTACACACGGCTTCCGTTTCGAGCCAAAGTGCAAAAGAGCGGCGACCTGTTCTGCCACGCTGGGAACGAACTGCGGCTGGCCTTCCACCAGTCCACCGGAAATGAGCACTGCTTCCGGATCAAACAGGTTGAAGATGTTTGCAATTCCCTCGGCGAGATGGGTGGCGAGGACCCGATAGGCGCCGATAGCGGCAGGCGCGCCTGTGCTTGCGAGTTGGTTAATCTGCCAGGCAAGGGTTGCATCGTGGTTGGGCTGAAGGTCGGGAACTGAACCTCCGCGCTCTTTGAATTCCCGTAGCAAGGCGGCCGTGGAGACATAGGCCTCCAAACAGCCACGCCGGCCGCAGTTGCACTGCCGTCCGCCCTCGTGAATGACGTGGTGACCGATGGACCCGGCAAAACCGTGCTGACCTAAGAGCAGTTTTCTGCCGCAGACTATGCCTCCGCCGATTCCGGTGCCGATGGTGATGGCAACGAAGTCCGACAGATTGCGTCCGAGGCCAAAGTGCAGTTCCGCGAGCACCGCGGCGTGCGCATCGTTTACGACCCAGGCTGGAAGACGAAACCGATCTTCGACGAACGCCCGCAACTGGAAGCCTGCCCAACCGGGAAGATTGTCGGTCGCGGCAAAAACGGATCCATCCTGAGCGTTGATCGCTCCGGCGCTGGCAATGCCGAGGCCCGAGGGCTGAATACCCCTGCTCTGGGCCGCCGACAATACCTGTTGCACGGCTTGGCACAAACTCGCCGAAATTACGTCCCGGCCGCCGGTGGCTTCCGTGGGAACCTGCGTCGCCAGTGTTACTTCTCCCTCGGGATCAACCAGGCCAGCCTTGATTGAACGTCCCACCAATGTCTACCCCGATTGCCGGGCCGGTCGTAGGTTTGGAGCCCATGGCGCGAACGAAGTTGGCGGCAATCGCGCCCGGTCGTGTGATCGCCGAACCGACAATCACACACCATGCGCCCATCGAGAGCGCTTGCCGCGCTTCTTCCGGCGTAGAGATGTGGCCTTCGGCAACCACAGGAACCTTAGTCTGCTGGACCATCGCGGCCAGCAAAGGCCAACTGAACGAACGATTATTGCGAGTTCCCTCGGTGTATCCGTTCAAGGTGGTGCCAACCATGTCGGCACCTGCCGCGGCCGCGGCAGAGGCTTCTTCCAAGGTGGCCACGTCGGCCATGACCGGCAGTTTCAGTTCGCGATGAATGCGTTCGATCAAAGTTCGCCAGGGGTCGCCATCAGGCCAGGCGCGTGCGGTGCAGTCGAGGGCAATGATCGAGGCGCCTGCCGCCGCCAACGCCGCAGCAGAGGCAAAGTCGGGCGTGATGTGAATCGTCTCTCCGCGGTAGCGTTTCTGAATCCCGATGATGGGGAGCGTGGAATCCAGCCGAATGGCTGCTATGTGCTCGGGGCTATTGACGCGCAGGCCGGCGGCTCCTCCTCCCGCCACCGAGCGGGCGATGCGCCGAATGGTGTCGGTATCTTCGAGGGGATCCCCGGGCGCGGCCTGGCACGACACCACCAGCTTGCCCCTCAGTTTTTGCAGGACGTTCTGACATTTGCTCTCCACGCCTTCTCTCGGAGTTTGCCTTAGGTCTCCGGGATGTTTATTGTATGATTGTATAGCCTAGTAGATTTATGCGCAACATTTCGGGGTACCGGTTTGAGATGGGAATGCTTTTCTGAGTAGCCTTCGGGCGGAACGGACGGAAGAAGATGGGGAACATAGTGCTGGCCGGTTCGCTGCTGGCGATTTTGTCAGGCCTCATGAACGGAAGCTTCACCTTGCCCATGCGCTTTCTGGGGCGTTGGGAATGGGAGAACGTCTGGAGTCTCTTTATTACGTGCTCCTGTCTGCTGATGCCGGCGGCGATCATCACCGCCATTGCGCCGCAAAGCTGGGCCGTGCTGGCGCAGGCGCCGGCGCATGCCGTGTGGATCGCCATAGCTGCCGGATTCGCCTGGGGTTTTGGGGCCATCATGTTTGGGCAAAGCGTGAGCGCCATTGGCATCTCTTTGGCCAACACGCTGGTGCTGGCGATCAGCTCTGCCTTGGGCTCGCTGCTTCCCCTGCTGTTGCTGGCGCCGCACAAGCTGTTTTCGTCAACGGGAAAAATGATTATTGCAGGCGTGGCGATTGAATTGGTTGGAATTGTCCTGTGCGGCACAGCCGGGCGGCAGCGCGAGCAGACCATCGGCGTGGGAGGAGAGCGTGGAGATCTGGTGGGGCGCGCTCGCCCCTTGGGCGTCGCGTTGCTCCTGGCCACAGGTTCGGGTGTGCTTTCGGCGGTTTTCAATATTGGGTTTACACTGGCGCAACCGATCGCGGCATATGGGCACAGCGCGGGGCTGAGTGAGTTTTCCAGCACCAATCTGATTTGGTGCCTGATGCTCGGAGCGGGGTCGGTCGCCAACCTGGGGTTCTGCGGGTACTTGCTCGCGAAGAATGCCAGTCTGTCGAAGTTTCGCCAGCCCGGCGGACTGCGCCTATATGGGCTGTCGGCATTGATGGCGTTGTTGTGGGGAGGAAGTATCTTTGTTTACGGCGCTGCCGCGCCCAAGCTTGGCCCGCTCGGTACTTCGATCGGCTGGCCGCTCAGCTTGGCGACGGGACTTCTCCTCGCCAATGCAATCGGCATCGGATTGGGGGAGTGGCGACGGGCTCCGGGCCGCGCCAAGGGACTGATGTATTCGGGTATTGGCGTCTTGCTGGTTGCTATTGTTGTTTTGAGCCGGGCGAGTTACTGAACATTAGAATCACGGGAGAGCCGCCGCATGCTGGGAATCAGGCACGTCGAAACACAAAGCACGAGATCTACCACGTCTCCGGTGAAGCCGGGCTCCGCCGCCCGCAAGTGGGAGTTTGACCCGCTCGACAAGAGCAGTTTCACTCCCATGTATTTTCAGATTCAGGCGCAATTGCTGAAGATGATTCAGAGCGGTCAACTGCGCCCGGGCGATGCGTTGCCGAGCGAAGACGAACTCAGCCGCACGTGCGGCGTCAGCCGGATGACAGCGCGCCACGCTCTGCAGTCTCTGAAGAACCAGGGTTTCGCTTCGCGCCATAAGGGACAAGGCACGTTTGTCAGCCAACCCCGGGTTGAAAAAGACATTACCCACCTCTCTGGATTCACAGCGGAAATGCGGGCTCTCGGTCTGCAGCCCGGGTCCCGCATTCTGAGCGCAGAAATGGTTCCCGCCCCGGCCGAAGTGGCCTCGCGCTTCCGCGTCGAAGTGGGCGCGCCCATGTTCAACCTGCGCCGGTTGCGGTTGGCAGACGGTCTGCCCGTCGCGGTCGAGGAAGTATGGCTTTCGCGAGAGCAGTTTCCGGGAGTGGACAAAATTAACTTCGCGTCCTCGTCGCTCTACCAGACGCTCCGGGAGCGCTACGGCATCCGCGTGAGCCGGGCGGACGAGATCCTGGAAGCGCGCGCCGCCAGCCGTCACGAAGCGGAGTTGCTGGAAATCCCGCGCCGGTCCAGTGTGCTGGTCATCTCCCGCACCTTGTGGGACATTGACGGAAAGCCAGTTGAAACCGCGCACTCGGTCTATCGCGGCGATCGCTATCGTGCGGTGCTCGCCATTCCCGCGACCGCGGTGGAATAGGAATCTCGCTCGCAGAAATCCCGCGAACAGCCACTTGACAAGATGTATAGACAGGTATACGTTTCAAAATCGGGCAGGCATGTGACAGCCTGAGCGAACGCTCGTTTGCGCCCTCCAGGACGAGTGATATTGGGGGTTACTATGGCGATCTCAAGCAAGTGGACTGCATTCTCACTTCTCCCGTTTCTTCTGTTTTCCGTTGTCCTGTGGGCACAGATCGACAAGGGAACCGTCAACGGCACGGTGACCGACCAATCTGGCGCAGTGGTTCCCGGTGTACAGGTAAGCGCTACGAATGTCGACACGGGCGTGCAGTATCCGGGCGTCACGAACAGCGTGGGGATCTACCAGATTCGCGGCCTTTCCATCGGTCACTACTCGTTGCGTTTCGAGAAATCCGGGTTCAAGCGGCTGGATAGTACCGGCCTGAACGTTGAAGTAGGACAGGTGGTGGCGATCAACGTGAAGCTGGAGGTTGGATCGTCCTCCGAAGAAGTGACCGTTACCTCCGCTGCTCCGCTGCTGGAAAACGAGACCTCTAGCATTGGGACCATCATGGATGCCAGAGCGCTAGCCGATCTCCCGTTGGATTTCGGTGGTGGCCGGGACATTTTTAATTTCGTCTACAGCAATGTGGCGACCACCAACGGCAGCAACTGGAGCGGACACATTGCCGGTTCGCAGGATATGTCGAAGAACGTAATGGTGGATGGCACGGATGCAACCGCCGGTCTGCAGGGTTTCGTGCAGAACATCGGAATGGAAGCGGTGCAGCAGTTCCAGGTGCAAGTAAGCGGGGTCGGAGCGGAAGGCGCCCGCACCGGCGGGGGAACCGTCTTGATGGAACTGAAGTCGGGGACCAATCAGTTGCATGGCAGCGCCTACTACTTCCTCGAGAATGAAGCGCTCAACGCAAATACGTGGGATAACAATTTCTTCCTGGCCCAGTGCGACCAGGGCGACACGGCGTGCAGGGACACGTTCAAGAGAGGCCGCGATCGTTTTAATGACTGGGGCGTCAGTGCCGGAGGCCCGATCTGGAAGAACCACACTTTCATTTTTGGCAGTTGGGAACGGTACAAGAATGTCACCATCATGTTTGCCCCCAACCAGGCTACGGTGCCGACCCAGGATTTCCTGACTGGCAACTTCAGTGCATTACTTGTCGGCGGGCCGGTGATGATCACCGATCCTAACAACCCCAACCAACAAATTCCTGCTACCGATCCCTGCACGGGCGCGACGATTCTGATGGGGCAGATCTACGATCCCGACGCGGCGTACGTAAACGGCAACGTGACCTGTCATGTTCCATTCCCGGGCAACATCATCGATCCCAAGAGAATCAGCCCGTTGACGCAGAACATCATCGACAACGTGTACAAGAAGGGTTACGCGCCCAGCGGGAACGGCGTGATGAACAACTTCCCGGCCTTCGCGGGCAACGCCGGGACCATCACCGAACACTTCGATCTGAAGCTCGACCATAACATTTCTAAATCGCAGCGCATAGCTTTGTCCTACAACTGGTGGACGTTACCTTATACCGGCGCTGGCGGCCTGTGGCAAAAAGGAAATACTTCGACTGCTGGGCCATTGTCGACTGGCCTTACACAAACCCAAGACGACCGGTCCATTCGCGCGCAACACTTGTTCAACATCTCTCCGACGGTGTTGAACACCTTTTCTATCGTCTACAACGAACATGCCGCGTCCGATAGCCCGCCCACTCCTTTCGATGCGGGGACGTTGGGCTTCACGGGAACGAACGGGAAGAACTTTCCGAACATCAACTTCAGCCCTGACGTGAACTCCGGCTCTTCAGTCAATGGTTTTGCCGAGACTTCAATCGGGCCCCCGTATTCTGACGGCTATGCTTACTACAACTACAGCCTCAGCGACACGGTTTCTTGGGTAAAGGGCCGGCACAATTTCAAGGTCGGCGGAGATTTCCAGTTCCGAGGCATGAACAACCGGCAGGACGGCGGAATCCGGGTCTACAACTTCAGCAATAACACCGGGGCTCCCGTCGATGCGGAGATTGCTCCCTACGTGGGTTTTGCCTTTGCCAATTTCCTGCTGGGTGACGTGCAAAGCGCCAGCCAGAGCGTGGGCTATGTTCTGAATGGACGCCGCAGGCTTCTTTCTTTGTTCGCTGCCGACGACATCAAGGTCAACTCAAAATTGACCCTCAGCGCCAGTCTGCGTTGGGATGTGAATTCCCGTTTCCATGAGAAGCGGGGACAGTGGTCGAGTTTCGACTTGAATGCTGAGAATCCGGTCTGGACGCCTTTCAATGGCGCCTGGACATGGGTGAAAAACGGAAGCGATTCGTTCGAGAAGAACCAGGACTTCCATCAGTTCGGTCCGCACTTCGGCGCCGCTTATCAGCTAAGGCCGACCCTGGTTCTGCGTGGCGCGTACGGGGTTTTCTATTCGCCTTTAGCGCTAAATCAGTGGAACGGAGTTCCCTGGGCGCGCAACGGTGGCGCCTTTGGTTTCGTCGGTTCCAACACTGTAGTGAACTACATTCAGGACGCGACTGCCTTCCAGTGGGATGCGGGATATCCCGGACAGGACACCTATCCGGCGCGAACCCCAACCCAAACCGACTTGAGTGCTGGCGTGCCCTACACCTGGCCTGATTCTCTTCACCTGGGCATGACGCAAAACTGGAACATCGGCGTCCAGTACCAGTTATCCAAGGATGCGGTAGTCTCCTTGAACTACCTTGGCAATCACGGCAGCCACCTCCATAACGATGGGACCTGGCCCTACAACTATCCCACACAAGCCCAGTACCTGAAGTTGCTGAACTCGGGGCATGAGCAAGACTGGATTCAGAGTCAGGCTGACGCAACGGCGGCGGGCGTTCCCTATCCGTACCCGGGATTTCAAGGCTATGCCTACGCAGCCATCAATCCGTACCCGCAGGTGGCGGCCCAAGAGCAGGGCATCATGCTGGTGAACGCGGACCTAGCGGTTAGCAGCTACCGGGCTTTGGTGGCTGAAATCAAGACTCACGGAGCGCACGGGTTAACCGCGGACCTGAACTACACCTTTTCCCGGTCCGAAGGCAATGGCAGTGATGGGGGCGCTTACACGGAATCCTGGGGCACAGACTGGACCCAGGACCCCTACATGCTGAAAAACCTTGGCGATCAAGTGAGCTCCTGGAACCATACCCACGAGGTTAAGGGCTACATTGACTACGATCTTCCCTTCGGGAAGGGGAAGAAGTGGGCGTTTGACTCACGATTACTTGACTCGGTTGTAGGCGGATGGACTATCGGAGTTGAGCTGAACTACCACAGCGGCGAGCCGCTCAGCATGGTCGGTTCCTCCAATTACTATGCCGGGTGGAGCGGAGTGTTTGCCGTACGAAATCCCAACGTGAGTCTGCGCAACCCATTCAAGGCGCTTAATCTCAACTGGAATCCGACTGTCCCCGGGGCGGGGCCCGATCCCAATAGTCAATTCTTCAATCCGAGTGCATTCTCGGATCCCGCCTTCGGTAGCTTCAGCCCCGAAAAATATTCCATGCTGGACTACTGGCATACTTGGGCATATGCCGACGAGGACATGAGCATCCTGAAGAAATTTCACTTTGGCAAGGATGACCGCTTCACCGCCACCTTGCGTGCCCAATTCTTCGATCTCTTCAACCGGCATCACTGGGGCGGGCCGATCGAGGACATCACCAGTCCGTACTTCGGCCATGTCACCGGAGTATCTGGCTTTCGTTACGGCCAGGCCGGCGCTCGATTTGAGTGGTAACCCTTTGCCAGAGCAAGAGTCAGGCGGCCACGAGATGCAGGCGTTCACTAAGGGGGGGATAAGTCGTCCAGAGGATACTTAACGATTCCGACAGTGTTGCTGCTTTGCTCGTTGACATCCCAGGAGCCTGTGGTGAAACTACAATCGCCGTTTTCAGCGCCTAAAGGCGCATTCATAAGGCAGCACTTACGGCACGCCTGAAGGCGTGCCCTGATACGAACCGCACTTGCACCACGGACTGCTAGGCGGCGAAAGCCCAGACCGCCACTGGCGGCAAGGCACCGCAAAGCCGCCGGAGGTGTCCACGACACCGCAAGCTCCACGTCAAGTAAGTACAACAACGTGGCCGGATTCTGCTCGATAAGTCTGCTCGGTTTCGTGCCGTTCGGCGAGTAAGACGTTGTAGTTCGTTCGGCTTCATTTTTTCACGGCGTGGCGGTTAGTAGATTGCAGGAGCAACGGCAAGACGACATCACAAGAGGAGATTCCTCAATGCCAGGCACGCAAGGCCTTTTCGTTGTAGCGTACTCTCTTTACTTAGTTCTGTTCTCAACTCTTTCCTGCGGGCAGACGCCCAACTATCGGCAGAACATTACCGCCACCGCCAACTGGACGACATCGAGTGCGTCCACGCTGCCGGATGGGGCGATCTTATACACAGCGGACCAGATCATGCCGTACTATTCGAATCTGGCGGCGATCGGGCTGGTGAGAACGGCCAACCCCGTCTACTACCCTAAAGTGAAGGCTTGGATGCAGTGGTACATCGCCCACTTGAACTATCCGGATAAGTGGGGTCTATCCTGCACGGTGTACGACTACAACGTCTCTGGAACCACCGAAACTCCTACGAACGACGCTGACTCGACTGATTCTTACGCTGCTACTTTTGTCTCGCTGGCGTGGGCGTACTGGCAGACCGGCGATGCGGCCGCGCAGAGCTACATCAAGACCTTGAAATATCAATTGGACTGCATCGGCGGCGTCATGGTGCAGACGCAGCAAAGTAATGGCCTGACTTGGGCGAAGCCTGACTATCAGGTCCAGTATTTGATGGATAATTGCGAAGTCTACAAGGGCCTGAGCGATCTCGCGAACCTCTTCCAGTACGCGTTCAACGATGCATCCGGAAGAGCTTGGTACAACACCTATGCATCGAATGCGCTCAATGGAATTCAAACCGTGCTTTGGGATTCAGCTCACAACAACTACTTGACGGACGCCGCTGCGCCGCCAACCAATTGGAAGGTCTGGTATCCAGATGCTACGGCGCAACTATTCCCGGTGCTGTACGGAATTCTTCCTCCCACAAGTACTCGCGCGAAACAGCTCTACAGCACGTTCAACACAAAATGGCCGAATTGGACAAGCCTGAAGTTCCCCGACACATTTCCGTGGGTCGTAGTCTCAGGCGCAGCGGCCCTGATGAGCGACACGGCTCGGGTCAACAGTTATATCAATACCATTCAGAATAAATACGTGAACACAGGCTTCCCTTATCCGTGGTATTGCGCGGAATCGGGTTGGTTCATTCGCATCAATGAATACATGCTGGGAAAGAGGCCGCTGTAGCACTCGCGTGGAAAAAGTTGGACTGAAGGAGTGGTGCCGGAAGGGGAATCGAACCCCCAAGGGCCAAGCCCGGCGGATTTTGAGTTCCACCGTGGGTTCTAAACCGTTAGGGAAATTCTATACTCTACCTAATTGTTAAACCGCTTACCAGCGCACCGATTCCTACCGTTTCTCGGTGCTAATCCGGCGGACGAACCGATAAGGAGTTCCTGCTCATGAGACTTTCGCGTCTTCTTCCTGTGTTGATATTGGTACTTTTCGCGTGTTCTTCTAACTCTCGGATGTTCGCCCAACGTTCCGGCTCCGAGAAACCGGCCTACCTGAATCCGGCTTTATCCATCGAAGTGCGTGTTGACGATTTGATCTCGCGCATGACGCTGGAGGAAAGAGCTTCTCAGGTAGTGCATCAGGCGAAAGCGATTCCCCGGCTCGGCGTGCCCGCTTACAACTGGGCGTCTGAGGCCCTCCACGGAGTCGTTACCGATCATGTCACCGTGTTTCCAGAGCCGATAGGCTTGGCGGCAACATTCGACGCTTCGTTGGTCCGTGAAATGGCTGTCGTCATTGGCACCGAAGCGCGTGCCAAACACCACGAGCTGATTCGTAACGGTTTCACCACTACTGGACTGGATTTCTGGGCACCGAATCTCAACATTTTTCGCGATCCCCGTTGGGGTCGCGGCCAGGAAACGTACGGAGAGGATCCTTACCTAACCGGCGTCATGGGTACCGCTTTTGTCCGCGGAATGCAAGGCGACGACCCCAAGTATCTCCGGGCGATCGCTACACCCAAGCATTACGCCGTGCACAGCGGGCCGGAGCCGCTGCGCCACATGTTCGATGCCAAAGTTTCAAAGCACGACATGGAAGACACTTACCTTCCGGCTTTTCGCGCCGCGGTGACCGACGGCCAAGCTGGATCGGTCATGTGTGTTTACAACAGAGTGAACGGCGAACCAGGCTGCGCGAATAACTTCCTGCTGCAAGATCAATTACGAGATCGGTGGCAATTCCGAGGCTACGTGGTTTCCGACTGCGATGCCGTGCTTGACATCCAGCGAGGGCACCACTTCGTGAACACTCCAGCGGAAGCAGCGGCAGTCTCCATGGCTCGAGGTACTGATTTGGACTGCAACGATCCGGGTGATGATTCTTCGAGCTATGTGGCCGCGGTCAAGCAAGGCCTGCTGTCACTGCAGGATCTTGACCGGTCGGTGAAGCGGTTATTCCGCGCGCGTTTCCAGCTCGGCATGTTCGATCCTCCGGAAATGGTTGCTTATGCCCGAACGCCATATTCTGAGGCGGATTCCGAGCCTCATCGCCAGCTTGCCACCCAATTGGCGCGCGAAAGCATGGTTCTACTGAAAAACAATGGGATCCTTCCATTGTGTAAACCGCTCAAAACCATTGCGGTGGTCGGACCTTTGGCCGACAGCACCAAAGTGCTGCTTGGCAACTACAATGGCGCGACGTTGCGAATGACCAGCGCACTCGATGGTATTCGCAGGCAATTTCCATCGGCTCAAGTGAGTTTCTCGCCGGGCACGAGTTTACTGCGCGACCCGGTTCCGATTCCGGCAGATTTGCTCTGGACGGATGATGGAAAGCCCGGGTTGAAAGCGGAGTATTTCCAGGGCATTGAGCTGGCGGGAGCGCCGGCTCTGGTGCGCATCGAGAAGCAGAGGGATTTCGAGTTCACAATCCCCATCGCGCCGGGCTTGGGACCAGTGAACCTTTCCGCCCGCTGGACGGGGGTGCTTCGACCCGACAAGACCGCGACCTATGAAATCGGAGCAGCCGGCGATGACGGATACCGAGTGTGGATTGATGGAAAGCTCGTTGCCGAAGACTGGAGCAGTCACGAGTTCACTACGAAGCTTTCCAAACTTAATCTCGAGAAGGGCCATAACTATTCCATCAAGATGGAGTATTTCCAGCTCGAGGGCCAAGCAGCTGCAAGGCTCGTTTGGATGCCGGCCACTACGACCAATGAAAACTTACTGAATGAAGCAGTCGAGGCGGCAAAGAAAGCCGACGTCGTGATCGCAGTGGTGGGTATCACCTCTGAACTTGAGGGTGAAGAGATGACCGTGGATCTTCCCGGGTTCAAAGGTGGCGACCGCACCAGTCTTAATCTACCCAGGGAAGAAGAAGACTTGCTCAAGGCGGTAAAACAGACAGGGAAACCGCTTGTGGTCGTGCTGATGAATGGCAGCCCTCTTTCCGCAAATTGGGCGGACCAGAATGCGGACGCGATTCTAGAGGCTTGGTATGCAGGCGAAGAAGGCGGCACCGCAATCGCTGAGACCCTTGCTGGAGTCAACAATCCCGCAGGGAGGCTACCGGTAACCTTCTATACCGGTGTGGAACAGCTACCCGCGTTTGAAGATTACTCCATGAAGGGCCGCACCTATCGATATTTCACGGGCATCCCGCTTTACCCTTTCGGATATGGACTGAGCTATTCGAAATTCGCTTACAGCAACTTAAAGCTTTCAACCGACACGCTGCTTGCTGGAGAATCGCTCACGGTCGAGGCGGACGTCCGAAATACGAGTGAAGTGGGGGGAGATGAAGTGGTTCAACTGTACCTAATCTTCCCGGCAGATGACGGCGCGCCCCTTCGGGCACTCCGAAGCTTCTCCCGCATTCATCTCGTTTCGGGCATGACTCAGCGTGTGCAATTCACTCTATCTCCTCGCGATCTGAGTATGGTGAATCTCGCGGGTGATCGCACCATTGCGCCGGGAAATTACCGCATCAGTGTCGGCAGTGGCCAGCCAGGGACAGGCGCAGCAACTGTAGAGACTAAGGTCTCTATCCGCGGCCAACAAAGCTTGCCTGAATGAGATTCCCCTGCTGTAATGGCAGGGATATGGATTGCGGCATTATCCGCCGCGAAAGCGAGCCGACTTCCTCTAGGTTTCCGATCACGAGATAACTTGGCAAATCGGCCTAATAGGATCGACAGACGACGGCGCAAGTGGGTGCAATCCTAGATATGGGTTCGACATGGGGCGCTCTAAATTGGCGCACCGTCGAGAACAATGTTTGCCGACTCCAGGCGCGTATCGTGAAGGCGGTGCAGCAAAAGAAATGGAACAAGGTGAAAGCCTTGCAACATCTTCTTACGCATTCGGCAAGCGGCAAGTTACTCGCCGTTCGCCGAGTAACAGAGAACGGCGGCAAGCAAAGTGCCCTGTAGAATGTATTTTCTGGGAATCGACGTAGGAACTGGAGGTACGCGCGCTCTCGTCATTGATGAGGCAGGGCGTGTCATTTCCTCTGCCACGGAGGAGCACCGAGTCTTTGCATCACCGCAAATCGGTTGGGCGGAACAGAATCCTTGTGACTGGTGGCGCGCGTGCGGTCTGGCTGTGCACAAGGCGCTGGCTGAAGGCCATCTGCCCGGTGATCAGATTGCGTGCGTCGGCTTGTCTGGACAAATGCACGGTGCAGTCCTGCTGGACGAGCAAGCGCGCGTCGTACGACCTGCACTGATCTGGTGTGATGTCAGGTCTGAGAAACAGAGCCGGGACTTGACCGCCCGGCTCGGCACCGAACGTTTAATACAACTCACGTGCAATCCCGCACTCGCCAACTTCACACTGACCAAATGTCTGTGGGTCAGGGAGAACGAAGCCTCGAACTGGAGCAGAGTTTGTTCGCTCCTGCTGCCCAAAGACTACGTGCGATTTGAGTTGACGGGCGAACGCGCAACCGACGTGGCTGACGCCTCGGGTACCCTACTGCTCGACGTTGCCCACCGCCGCTGGTCGAAGGAGATGTTAGATCTGGTTCAAATGGACGAGTCGCTTTTGCCGACCCTGTATGAGTCGCCGGAAATCTGTGGGCGAATCTCGGCCGCTGGCGCTGCCGCCACCGGCCTGCAAAGCGGAACGCCAGTGGTGGCCGGTGCGGGAGATCAGGCGGCGGGCTCGATTGGCCTAGGTGTGGTCTCGCCAGGAACAGTGAGCGCAACCATCGGAACCTCGGGAGTAGTTCTTGCTGCAACCGATGGTCCAGCGCTTGACCCTGGAGGACGCCTGCACACGTTTTGCCATGCTGTTCCCGGGCGTTGGCTGGTCATGGGTGTGACCCAGGCGGCAGGGCTTTCGCTTCGCTGGTTCAGGGATCAGTTTGGCGTGGGCGCGGAAGATCGGCTTGAGTCCTATGAGAGGCTTACCGCCGAGGCGGCGAAAGCTCCTCCCGGATGCGACGGTCTGTTGTGGGCGCCCTACCTGATGGGTGAGCGCACTCCTTACCTGGACCCAAAGGCGCGCGGCATCCTAGTTGGCTTGACGGCGTCTCATACGCGAGCTCATGTAATTCGGGCGATCCTGGAAGGAGTCGCCTTCAGCTTGCGGGATACCTTCACGATTTTTCAAGAAATCGAGGTCCCCGTGAGAAAGGTTCGCCTGGGCGGTGGTGGCGCGAGATCAGCTCTTTGGCGGCAAATTCAAGCGGACATCTACGGACAACGAGTCGAGACGGTCGAGGCGGAAGAAGGCGCCGCTTACGGAGCCGCAATCCTGGCGGGAGTCGGCGCCGGAGCGTGGCCGTCGGTTGACGCTGCCTGCCACGCCGTAGTGCGCGTTGCCGGGAACATCAGTCCGAATTCCGAAGACTTGCTTGTGATGGAAAAGGCGTATGCGGTGTATCGCCGTATATATCCCGCGATGAAGTCCATCCTAAGTTGATAACTGCTACTGCATGGAGAAATACGTTATGACAAGTGTTAACGACTACCAGCCCCGCGCTGAACACAGCCAAAAACTCCTCTACCAGCTACTTCACACTTTTCGGTCGCCGAATTATGGCCTACGCTAAAATCATGTACCTACAGGCGGTTACTGTCCCCAGCCGTCCGGAGTATCCGGAATTGAGAGCCCGCTACGAAGCGCGTTTGACTTGAAAATGTCTCCGGCTTAAATAGGACTCGCGGACCAGCCCCGCTCTCGACTCGTGGCCTTTTCCAAGGAAACAGCTACACAGATCGGATAGAACAGCACTTCCCTGCTTGCGCGACGGCATCAGCCCTGGTGAAATGCTGGCGGAGAGAGAGGGATTCGAACCCCCGATACCCGTAAAGGTATACACGCTTTCGAGGCGCGCGCCTTCAGCCACTCGGCCATCTCTCCGCGCCACTAATTCTCATTTTATCAGGGAAGCTGTTGGCTTCGAATTTCCCTGCTCGTCTTATTGAACTGAGCCCGGCTCAACCTCCTCTTGTTCGCGACTGGGTACGAGCGCAGGCGCAGCCAATTGTCCGGGTGAATGGGCGTCGCCAGTGGCTTTCGCGCACGCGCTTGCATCCCAGGGAACATGAGGGCGCGACCTTGCGTACCACGGCATTATAATAATCTCCAATGTAGAAATTGCCCTGGTTGTCGGGCAAGACGGCAAAGGGGAAGTTCATGCTGGCGTCGAGGGCTGGGCCGCCGTCGCCGTTGTACCCCGTGCTGCCATTGCCCGCCACCGTGGTGATGATGCCGCTGGTATCGACCTTGCGGATCCTCTCGTTTCCCTGGTCGCAAATGTACAGGTTACCGGAGGCATCCATGGCAAGTCCCCACGGCCCACTTAACTCGGCAGCGCTAGCCGCTCCGCCATCACCGGCAAAACCGGCGGTGCCATTGCCCGCGATGGTGGTAATGACTCCTTTGGTGTCGATCTTGCGGATCCGGTTGTTTCCACTATCGGAGAAAATCAGGTTGCCCTTGGCGTCGAAGACGATGCCCACCGGCCAGGCGATGAGGGCGGCTTTTGCTTTGCCGTTGTCGCCGCTGAAGCCGGCGATGCCATTGCCGGCGATCGTCGAAATGATGCCGGCCGGAGTGACCTTCCGGATGCGGTGCGCATAGTCAGGAATGTAAAGGTTGCCTTTCTTGTCGTAAGCCCCGAAGCGGGGCAAGAACATGGTTGCAGTGGTGGCCGGCTTGCCGTCGTTCACGACGCCGCCAGCCACTGTGGTCACCTTTACCTGCGCGTAGGTGAACATGGTTGCGAACGTGCATAGTACGAACGTAAGAAGCAAATCGATCGAATGCTTTTTGCTGGAGTCCATCTTCTACCTCCGCGTGACCGTGGCTTTCGGCAGTCACCTCTGTTACAACGGCGTCGCCCGCAGGGCGCGGAGCAGTTTCCGCTGTTGTACGGTGTTGCTCAAACGTGTATGTACGGCGTGAATTGTACTGCTGTTCGACTGGGACGGCGAAGAAAAATGGCGTAGCCTGGCTTTGTCAATGTGCACAAATTTGCACATGGGCTAGGCATAATTGGCGATAAATCGCGATAGTACTCATTGATCTCTGCGAACAGGTTTTGAGCGCTAACTGGTTACATCAACTATCCGGTTTGACGCCATTGTCGAGGTCTGGATATTTTGGGCGTCGTTGGGCAATTCGCTGACCGCAATCATGCTGGCTGGCCTGGGCGCCACGGTGGCGATGATCGGACCCGGAATGTGGTCCATTGATGCCCAACTTTACGGCAGAAAGCACCTCGAAGACCTGCGACATTAGACAACGTTCCATCCTCCAAAAGTACAAACGCTCATTCCCTCAAAAGTGCGATATTGAATCCCCCAGAGGTACGAATGCTCCCTCTCCAGGAAGTACAGGCAGGAGTTCCCACGATATTCCAAGACCACAATCACCAGATCTGACCTTGTGAGCAGACGCAGGTTATTCCAAACTCACCGCATGAACAAAGACCTCAGTTGAGGAGGAAATATGACGTTCATTCCCACACAAACCGGCTTTATGCGTCTGGAAGATTCCGAAAAACTGTTACGCGCTATCTTCCCAAACTATCCCAGCCTGGAACCGCGCTATCCCGCGCCAGCTTTGGAACCGATTTTCCAGGGCAGCAAGGAATACTGGATCGAAGAGAGGATGTCTCTCTGCTAGTCACTTTCTTCGTACAAAAGTTCGCAAAGCACTGTAAAGGTAGGGAGGAGACTATGGCACACGCGACTGTTGCTTTCACAGACCTCGAAGGCTTCGCAGGAACAAGTTTTCCCAACGTGAGTGGGCTCGAAGCCGATCAGTTCTATCTCGAACCTGAAATCAGCTCCGAGCACTACTTCGAAGGCATTGTCGGCAAGAGCCGGGGCCTCCGGAAAGTGCTGGAACAAGTCGCGATCGTTGCGCCTACGGATTCCACCGTGCTACTTCACGGTGAGACAGGAACCGGCAAGGAGTTGATCGCACGCGCTATCCACAACTTAAGCTCCCGGCGCGAGCGCGCCTATGTGCGGATGAACTGCGCGGCCATTCCCTCGGGCCTATTGGAAAGCGAACTGTTCGGGCACGAGAAGGGGGCCTTCACTGGAGCTCTGATCCAAAGAAGGGGCCGATTCGAACTGGCGGACGGGGGCTCGCTATTTCTGGATGAGATCGGCGACATCAGCCTGGAGCTGCAGCCGAAATTATTGCGGGCTGTGCAGGAGCAGGAGTTCGAGCGGCTGGGAAGCAGCAAGACGATCCAAGTCAACGTGCGGCTGATTGCCGCCACCCATCGCGATCTTCGGGCCATGATTCGGGAGGAGAAGTTCCGCGAGGATCTTTTCTATCGATTCAACGTCTTCCCGATCGAGATCCCGCCTCTTCGGGAGCGGCGCGAGGACATTCCGCTGCTGGTGAACTATTTTATTTCAAAGCTGTCGCAACGCATGCGAAAACAGATCACATCTGTATCAAGGCAAACCATGGAAGTTCTAACGAACCACTCGTGGAGAGGGAATGTTCGGGAGCTGGCAAACTTTATCGAACGCGCCGTCATCCTCACACGCGGCGATGAGCTCCAGGTGCCGATTTCCGAGCTTCGCCCTTCTTCCGAGATTGGTATTGTCAGCAGTTCGATCTCTAGCTTTCGACAAGCGGAATCCAATGTAATCATCGACGCTTTGAGAGCCGCATCGGGACGCATAGCAGGCAAGGGGGGAGCCGCCGAACGACTCGGACTGAAACGCACGACCCTGCAAAACAAAATTCGCCGCTTCGGCATCGCAAAAGCACATTACCAGAACTAGCGGGACTGAACGCACGGTTTTGACGCTCTCCTAACAGGGATAGAAGCCATGACTGAAAAAAAGGATAGATCCAAGAACAAAAAGAAACAAAACTCAAGGCTGGACAGCAACACTCCACAGCCCGGCGTCAACGGCCAACCGAAGATCGGCAAGAAAGAGTACGAGGCCGCGCTTTTCAAGCTACAAGTTGAGCTGGTCAAGCTCCAGGACTGGGTCAAGGCGACCAACGCCCGCATTGTGATCATTCTCGAAGGACGAGACGCTGCCGGCAAAGGCGGGATGATCAAGCGCATCATGGAGCGTGTCAGCCCGCGCATCTTTCGCGTGGTCGCCCTCCCCGCACCAACCGAGAGGCAGAAGACGCAGCTCCATGCCCAGCGCTACGTTGAACGACTGCCCGCCGGAGGTGAAGTCGTCATCTTCGACCGGAGCTGGTATAACCGCGCCGGTGTTGAGTACGTGATGGGCTTCTGTACCAAGGAAGAGCACAGGGAGTTTCTCAGGGACTGTCCCATCTTCGAGGGCTTTCTAGTCAGCCAGGGCATCATCCTTCTGAAGTATTGGCTCGAAGTATCGGAAAAGGAACAGCACAAGCGCTTCCTCGCGCGAATTGAAGATCCTTCCAAGCGCTGGAAGCTCAGTCCTATGGACTTGGAATCGCACCGCCGTTGGTACGACTACTCACGCACCCGGGATGTGATGCTTGCAGCCACGGATACAGTAGCGGCGCCCTGGTACATCGTTCCGTCAGACGACAAGAAGCGTGCCCGCCTGAACTGCATTGCGCACATACTCAGCAGCATCCCGTGGGCGGAGATTCCTTATACGCCTCCCAAGCTTCCGCCAAGGCAAAAGCCGAAAGGGTACGTGGAGCCGAAGCAGAAGCATCGAACCGTCCCGCAGCTCTGGTAGGCCTGCAGCATGTCAGAGCAGCGGTGGTTCCGCCTCTTACCAGAGTGGCTGGTCTCATGCCGTGCGGATTGGCTGCGGCCCGGCATCGTCGCGGACCTGACCACCGGCGCGGTAATCGTTCCCAAGGCAATGGCGTATGCCATGATGGCTGGGCTGCCGGTGCATATTCGTTGTATTACGTTGCCTTCAAGCCGGGCAGCTGACTATTTGCCGGCTTGAGGCGGATAATTCTTGAACAGCTTGGTCATCGCCTTTTGCAGATTCTTATAATTCTTGTCTGGGTCTTTCTTGAGATCGATGGTCTTGCTGGCTTGTCCGCGCCAGATCAGCTGCTTTATTGCCGGGTCGTATACGTCGATCACCAGCGTCCCAATGGGGATGGTAGAAGTCTGGCCCGAAACTGAGCCGTCCCCCCATCCGCCGTAACCTCTGCCCCCCCAACCCATGCCGTTTAGATCTATGCTCTTTTCTTCACGGATAGCAGCGTGGTACGCAATCTGAAGGTTCCCGTTCTTCTCGACCCTGGTGAGACCTTTCTGTGCGAGCTGTTCGTCCGCTGCCCGCTTAATATCCTGACTAATCAACTGATCATCTGACATTCCACCCCGGCTGTCGCCCATTGATCCTTCGCTGGGAAGCCCGATTCTTAGCAGGCCGGGCGGGGGGTCTGGAAGACCTTTCGGCAGATCGATCTTTGTCGGCGCGCTCGGGACATCGACCCATTGATAGGTCCTGTAGGCCGAAAAGTTGGTGCCTCGGGCGTAGTCGTAATGGACATCCTGGCCGTAAGCGCAAGTGATTATGAAACAAAAAGCTGGAAGAATAATTGCGTTTGTGAGTTTCACTGCATCTCCTTGTTCTTTATGCCCGCGTCCTCTTTTACGCTTTCTCTGGTATTGGACATGGCTGTACATGCCAGATTTCTGCCGCGTATTCCGCAATGGTACGGTCGCTGGAGAACTTCCCCGAGCCCGTCACATTCAAGATGGCCTTGCGCGCCCACTCGTCCGGATCGGCATATAACGCGCTCAGCTGTCCGTCTGCCTCGATATACGACTTCAGGTCCGCCAAATGCATGTAGTGGTCGCCGTGCGTCAGCAACATGTCGCGCAAGGGATCGAAAACGCCCGCCTCATAGCGGCTGAAATAGTCCGAGAAAATCAAGTCCAGAGCTTGGCGAGTCTCCGGATCGTGTTCGTAGTGCCAGCGCGGGTTGTACCATCCGCGACTGCCAATCACCTGCTCAGCCGTCAAACCGAAGAGGAAGAAGTTCTCCTCGCCCGCCTCTGCAGCCATCTCAATCGTCGCGCCGTCGCGTGTGCCGATCGTCAACGCGCCGTTCATCATGAACTTCATGTTGCTTGTGCCGCTGGCCTCATAGCCTGCCGTCGAAATCTGGTTGGAGACGTCGCTGGCGGGAATGAGGTGCTCCGCAAGGGACACGCAATAGTCGGGCAGGAATACCACCTTAAGTCGTTCGCGTACTGTGGGGTCGCCGTCGATGGTCGCCGCCAGATTGTTAATGAACTTGATGATCACCTTGGCGAGCCGGTAGGCAGGCGCGGCCTTGCCGGCGAAAAAAAACGTACGTGGGTACAGGTTGAGCCCTGGGTCCTGGCGCAGCCGGTTGTAGAGCACAACGATCCGCAGTGCATTCAGGAATTGGCGTTTGTACTCGTGGATGCGTTTGACCTGGCAATCGAAGATCGATTCCGGATCAACGATCTGCCCTGTTCGACCAGCGGAGCCAATCACAGAATTGTCGCTTGGCATTGCGCTTGGCTTTGCGGAAGTCATCACGGAAGCCATTGTCCTCGGTGAATGCTTTGAGCTTGCTTAATTCGCTTAAATCACAAATCCAGGCATCTCCAATGGCATCCGTGATGAGTCCAGAAAGTCCGGGATTGCATAATTGAAGCCAGCGCCGGGGCGTGACCCCATTCGTTTTGTTGTTGAAACGTTCAGGAAAGATTTCCGCCAGGTCTTTGAGCGTGGTCTCACGCAACAGCTCGGAGTGAATCGCTGCCACCCCGTTGGTGCTGTGAGAACCTATGACCGCCAGATTGGCCATACGAAGCTTCTTGGTCCCGGGCTCACCGTCTTCGATAACACTCACGCGCTGAATTCGGCCCTTATCGCCCGGAAACCGCCCCCGCACATCGCCCAGAAAACGGCGATTGATCTCGTAGATAATCTCGAGTTGCCGGGGCAGCATGTCTTCAAACCAGGCTACCGGCCACTTTTCGAGAGCTTCGGGCAACAAGGTGTGATTGGTGTACGCCAGCGTGTTCTGCGTGATGTGCCAGGCTTCATCCCATTCAAGGTGCACCTGATCAACCAGGATTCGCATGAGTTCCGGCACGGCCAGAGCGGGGTGCGTGTCGTTCATCTGAATCGCGACTTTCTCTGCAAACGAGCTCCAATCCGAGTTGCTGCGTTGGAAGCGGCGCACGGCATCTGCCAGCGAGCATGCAACCAGGAAATACTCCTGCAACAGGCGCAGGCCTTGCCCCATGATTCTGGAATCATCGGGATAAAGGACCCGCCCCAGGGTCTCCGCCGCGAGCGTTCCAGTAAACGCCTCCACAAAATCGCCGTGAGAGAACTCTTCAAAGTTGAAGTAGTCTGGCGCGGCGGCGGACCAGAGGCGGAGCGTGTTGATCGTGGAACCTCCGTAGCCGACTACAGGACGATCGAATGGGATGCCGATCAGAGTTGACGGACGCCCCGGCACGGGGCGCAGACCGCCTCCGCTGAGCTGGATCGTGCAACCCAAACTGACCTCCACTTTCTCATTCGGGCGAGCGACCTCCCACGGGTCGGGAGAACGGAGCCAGTTGTCCGGCGTTTCCTGCTGCCATCCGTTCTGGATGGATTGCTTGAAAATGCCGTATTCATAGCGCAATCCGTATCCCATCGCCGGTAACTGCATGGTCGCGGCAGATTCAATGAAGCAGGCCGCCAGGCGTCCAAGGCCGCCGTTGCCGAGTCCCGCATCGGGCTCCTGCTCGAAAATCTCGAGGAGATTGAGTTTCTTGTCCTCGATGAACTGGTCTGTGAGCGGAGCGAGCAGAAGATTCGTAACATTGTTTGCCAGTGAGCGGCCGATGAGAAACTCCATCGAGAGATAGTAGAGCCGCTTAGGATTTCGTTGTTCGTAAGTCTTCTCCGTTAAGAGCCATCTCTGAGACAGAATGTCGCGCACCGATCGGGCAAGGGCCTCGAACCGGTCGCGTGATGTCGCCGCCGCTAGATCGACGCCACTGTCAAATAGCAAGTGCCGCTCATACAGTGCTTCGTCCGTTCCGGAGAAGTGCACGGGACCACATCCGTACTTGGCGATGAGTTTCTCAGTAACCGGCACTGCTTGCCGCTTTGCGGCGGCGTTAGTAATCATGATCGACTCCTTCAAGATTTTCCGAGGATTGGTGCCCTAGACCACATCCCATCGTGGTTGTTTGATCGCTTTGGCTATATTGCGGGCCAAGTTGTGAGTAGCCCGCAAATTGCTGCCAAGGAGTTGTTCGAGGCGGCTACGTCCAGAATCATGCAGGCTGTCAAGTTTCTCTTGCGAAACAGATTTCAGGATGAGCCACGGATTTTCGGTAAGATCCCAGAGCTCCGGATCCAGTTCCTTCCAGATCTCGACGGTCGCATGGTTCCATGACCAGTGCAGGTCGAGCGCGAGTTGCGTGAGGGCATCTGAGCCTCTGAGCTCAGATGCCAGCACGGAATAGGTGAGATTTCCCATAGTTAGTTCACTTCTGGCCATAACGCCACTTTCGGTCCAGCCGTTCTGGGCTAGGGCTGAATCGGTCCTTATCGGTTACGATGAACTCACGGCAAATCTTCCGGAATAGAAAACCGGTGAGTTCATCGCGTAGAGCTAGCGCGAGGACCTCTAACAGCACTATTGCCCGCTACTAGCATCACTTGGGGCGAAGTGCAACGTCGAATCCTTCATCTGAATCTCGACAAGCAAAGGTGCCCCGGACTCCTGCGGTTGCGATATGGTGCAGTCGTACGGATTGCGCTCCGCCTTAAGCGTCGCTGGGACTGTCGCAATCGTCTTGTTTCCACGTGAGAAACTGACCTGGACGTCAGGACCGGTTCCGTTCCAATCAATGGTGTATTCGCCTGCCCGTAGCGTGACGCTGCCGACAGTAGTTGGTTCAAAGAGGTTGATTGTCTTCTTGCTTTTCGGCCATGCCATTGCCATTGACAACGTCATGATGAAAAGGGCTGCCAAAATACCTACCGATCTAAGTTTCATAACTTCTCCTTTCTTATCTCCTAAGGCACGCTGTTTGCCAAAACCGCCCGCGCATAAGTCCCACTCCTGAAAGCTATTGGGGTCCTGCGCTTCGAAAACCAGTGTGCCCGGCAAAGGTCAGTGCCCGCCGGCGGTCCTACCTTGCTGTCAGTTCGTACTTCGACAGGGTTCGCGGTCATCATCGGCTCGACCCAGATCTCGTCGGTCGCATGGTTCCATGACCAGTGCAGGTCGAGCGCCAGTTGCGTGATTGCATCCGTGCCTCTGAGTTCGGATGCCAAGACTGAATAAGTGAGATTACCCGTCGCTATTGCACCTTTAGTCCGTAAGGCCACTTCCATCCGGTTATCTCCAGGCTGTCGATCCCGTACTCATACGCATGGCGTCGGCATGCAATCTGGCTGTCGCGAAACTCCTCTTTAGCACGCGCGCCAATCCGCTGCAGTGTCGGAACGCGGTCAATGGCATCGATGGCGAGACTGAACCGGTCCGTCTGGTTGTTAATTGCCAGTTCCATCGGCGTATTGATATTGCCCTTCTCTTTGTAGCCGCGGACATGCAAATTCCGGTGGTTTGTGCGTCGATAGGCGAGACGGTGAATCAGCCAGGGATAGCCATGGAAGTTAAAGATGATCGGCTTGTCGGCCGTAAACAGCGAATCGAAATCTCGATCCGTCAGGCCGTGTGGATGTTCGCTGCGAGGTTGCAGCTTGAACAAGTCCACTACGTTAATGAATCGGATTTTCAAGTCAGGGAATGGTTCCCGGAGCAGTGCCGTCGCGGCCAATGCTTCCTGGGTGGGGATATCGCCCGCGGCAGCAAAAACAACATCGGGTTCCTGATCTTCATCATTACTGGCCCAATTCCAGATACCGATACCCTTGGTGCAGTGCGTAATGGCAGCATCAATATCCAGGTACTGCAGATGCCGCTGCTTGTCCGAGACAATTACGTTGATGTAGTTTTCCGAGCGCAGGCAATGATCTGCTACAGACAACAGACAATTGGCATCCGGCGGGAGGTAGATGCGGGTTACTGCGGCACTCTTGTTGAGCACTACATCCAGAAACCCCGGATCCTGGTGCGTAAAGCCATTGTGATCCTGACGCCACACGGTTGAGGTAATGAGAAGGTTCAGCGATGCGATCTTGCGGCGCCAAGATAAATTGTTACAGATGGACAACCATTTGGCATGCTGATTGAACATCGAGTCGATCACGTGCACAAAGGCTTCATAAGAGGAGAAAAAGCCGTTGCGACCCGTAAGCAAGTAGCCCTCGAGCATGCCTTCCATCGTGTGCTCGCTCAACATTTCGACAACGCGTCCGTCCGAAGCTAGTTCTGTTCCGTCACGGTCCTCGGGGAAACTTGCAGCGATCCAGAATTTCTTTGAAACCTGGTAAATGGCATCCAGCTTGTTCGAAGTATTCTCGTCGGGCGCGAAAACCCGAAAGCCGTTCATGTTCCATTTCATGACGTCCCGCAAAAACATGCCTAGCGGCGGCACATTCTCCACTTCGATGTTTCCCGGGCGCTCGATCTTGATGGCGTAATCGCGAAAGTCGGGTAACCGTAGTTTTTTCCTGCGCTCTGCATTCGCGTGCGGATTGGCACTCATGCGACGCTGGCCTGACGGCATGATTTCGGCGAGTTCAGGTAACGCCCTGCCATACTCGTCGAACAGTTCTTCGGGTTTTAATGACCGCATCCAGTTCTCAAGAATGCGCAGGTGTTCCGGTTTAGTCTTGACGTTCTGGCAACGGAACCTGATGCGAGCGCCAGAAGCCTTCAATCCGGTGCCCGTCCACTTCCCTCGGTGCACCCCAGCCTTTTGGCGAACGCAACACTACCATGGGCCAGCGCGGTCGCGTGGCAACGCCTGTCTTCCGGCATTCTTCCTGGTGGGTCTTAATTTCGGCAATGCAACGCTCAAGCGTCGCTGCCATTGCCTGGTGCATGCTGTCATGGTCAGAGCCCTCCACAAAGTAAGGAGTCCAGCCATAGCCGCGTAACAAGTCTTCCAGTTCTTCGTGAGTAATCCGTGCCAGCAAGGTCGGGTTGTTGATCTTGTATCCGTTAAGATGAAGTATGGGTAACACAGCCCCATCGCGGATTGGATTAAGAAACTTGCTGATGTGCCATGAGGTCGCCAGCGGGCCGGTCTCGGCTTCGCCGTCGCCCACGACCGCCGCCACGATCAGGCCGGGATTGTCAAACGCGGCTCCGCAAGCGTGCGAGAGGACATATCCCAGTTCCCCTCCTTCATGAATCGACCCCGGCGTTTCTGGAGTACAGTGGCTGCCAATACCTCCGGGGAATGAGAACTGCTTGAAAAACTCTCGCAGGCCTTTCTCATCCTCGCTTTTCTCCGGATAGATTTCACTGTATGTGCCTTCCAGATATATAGGCGCTAAAACTCCCGGCGCCCCGTGTCCTGGGCCGGCGAGAAAAATCATCTCGAGGTCGTCTCTCTTAATAAGACGACTCAAATGGGTGTAGATGAAGGCGAGCCCTGGGCTTGAGCCCCAATGGCCGAGCAGTCGGCTCTTGATATGTTCTGGTTTCAGGGGCTCCCGTAAGAGAGGATTCGCCTGAAGGTAGATCATTCCTAGAGCAAGGTATTTGCACGCGCGCCAAAAAGCATCGATTCTATTCAGCTCATCGGCGCCTAGCGGCGCACCGGCAACGGTTGATCGCGCAATCCCTTCGGCGCTCAGCGGTCCGGCCAGTTCTTCAGTTCCTGTTAGCGAGGTCATTTTCCATTCCTTACTCGTCTTTGTGCTTTTCCGACGCTTCGGAGTTCAGCAAGCGTCCGCCTTCATCGTGGTTCAACGCTCATCCAAAAACTGATCGCACGCTTCTCTCAGTTAACAGCTTGAAAACTCCAGCATTGCTCCTTGCCTCCACGTTGCAACTCGCGTTGAATTTGGTCGATTTCCGCCGTATCGTTTGCAGTGATCGCGAAGTCATCGGCGAGGATTGTGTACAGCATGTCAATGAGTGTGTCAGTCGGGATGTTCATCAGTTCTCCGAGCATGGCCTACTCCCCAGGAGCAATTTGAAGATCGCACTTCGTATTCGCAATCCAGCTGCCAGAAGTGGCCAGTTGTAAGTGGATGAAAATACCTGTCTACCAACTGGATCGGAAGCTCCGGCACAGACATCGAATGACCTGCCAAGGGCACTGACCGAGTTTGGGCAGCAAGCCGAGGTTAGTCCCAGCCGCTGGCCTGTACTTGGAGTGGCCATAAATCAATCTGCGATAGCTTTATTACCGCTTTTCGGCAGGCGTTTGCTGAAACTGGATGGTGAGGACCTTGTCGGACTTCGTCGTATCAACTCCCGCCACTTCAAAATTCCCGTTCAGGTCGCGAAGGCGGACTGTTCGCGTGGGCCTGAAATCCGGAAGGACCGGGGCTGCACCGTATCATTGATCAACATATATTCACGGTCGGCATGCCTACTGAATAGCCCGCCAGTGCATTTGAGGCCGTCGATTTCCGTTTGTGTCAGTGACCACGACCCAGTCCATGCGTAGAGGCTTTCTCATCGTTGCTGACTGCAGAGTGAGCGTTGCGCTGCACATCGTCGTTTCCTCCTGCTTGAGAATTGCCTACGACGAGACGCCCTCGGCTGGCTTCCCGAGCGTTAGACGTACGCTTGGGAACCGCACGTAGCGCGCCAAAGCCGATTCGTCGCAAATCGCTTTGTCGAGAAGGACTTGGACACATGTGTGGGCTCCGAAATGCGCCCGCATTCAGGCGTTGACCTCAACTGGGCACAGCATGTGTCGCAAGAAATGGCGGGGCGTTAGAGCGTGAGTCAGTTAGCAGGAACGCGGATTGGCATGCGACCGGATCGCTAACCGGAATCCGCAGGAACCCTGATCGACCTCCCAAGAATCCGCAGACATGGAATGCACCTAACAGCCGTAGGTCGCCTTTGAGATGCCCAAGCGGCGAATCTTGTTTTGCAGTGTCGTACGCTTCAATCCCAGCCGTTCGGCGGCTCCCCCCTTGCCTGCGATGCGTCCCGATGCGGCTCGCAATGCGCCGATGATTACAGAGGACTCTGCTTGTCGAAACGAGGAGGCCGTTCCGACAGCAACATTGGTCTCGGATGAGGCGGAAAGCTCGGTAAGCGGCACCTCTAACTCCTCACCACGGGTGAGGATGACGGCTCGTTCGATGAAGTTTGCCAATTCCCTAATATTCCCCTTCCACGGACGGTTCGTCAGCATCTCCATTGCGCGTTTGGGGATGGACTTTATCTGTCTCCGCATCCGCCCCGCTATCTTTGACACAAAGTAGTTCACCAGGAGTGGTATATCTTCGCGCCTTTCGCGCAGGGGCGGGATCTCGATCGGGAAGACATTGAATCGATAGAAGAGGTCCTCCCGGAACTTCTCCTCCCGAATCATGGCCCCCAAGTCGCGATGGGTCGCCGCGATGAGCCGCACGTTGACATGGATTGTCTGGGTACTACCGAGACGTTCGAACTCCTGCTCCTGCACGGCCCGCAACAACTTTGGCTGTAGCTCCAGGCTGATGTCCCCAATCTCGTCCAGAAAGAGCGAGCCCCCATCGGCCAGCTCGAATCGGCCCTTTCTTTGTATCAGGGCGCCGGTGAAGGCTCCCTTCTCGTGCCCGAACATTTCGCTTTCCAGCAGTCCGGAGGGAATGGCGGCGCAGTTCAGTCTGACAAATGTGCGCTGGCGGCGGGCACTGAGATTATGAATGGCGCGTGCAATCAACTCCTTGCCGGTTCCAGTCTCCCCGTGAAGCAAGACAGTGGAATCCGTGGGCGCCACGATTGCCACTTGTTCCAGGACTCTCTGCAGGGCTGCGCTCTTGCCGACAATGCCTTCGAAGCAGCACTCAGAGCTGATTTCTGGTTCAAGATGAAGCTGCTGGTCTCCGAGCCCGCTCACCTTGACAAGGCTTGTTCCTGCGAGGTCTCCGAAGTCTGTGAAAGCCATCGTCGCGCCCATAGTCTCCTCCCTAACCTTCAGGCTTGCATCATCATCATGTTTCTCATGATGGGAATCTGCGGTGAGTTTGCAATAACCTGCGTCTGGTTACAACGGCAAATCGGACAATTGTGGTCTAGTTATATGGTGCAGACGCAGGCTTGTACTTCCCGCAGAGGGAGCATTCATACTTTTGGAGGATTTGGAATGGGTCTTATTGCCTTGAAGGTTCGATGTGCTTCCGTCCGTAAAGTTGGGCATCGATCGACCAAACTCCGGGTCCGATCATGGCGACGGTGGCACCCAGGCTAACTAGCATGATGGCGATCAGGGGATTCCCTGACCGCGCCAGGAATATCCAGACCTCGACAATGGCGATCGCGGTTCCTGCTAATGGTGTCCACAGCCCAAAGAGCAGAAGCACTCCGGCGACAGCCGCCATCAGAGGTGGAAGGCTCGGCGCCAAGCTACTCGTTTCCAGGAGATGGGTGCCCGCAAAATAAAGCAGAACCGCGCTCGTCAGGATGCGTTGAAGCAAAAGACCAAAGCCGGGCCAGCCCTCCGCGAATGTGGAAAACAGACGTTGCACCTGTGTTCTTCGTTGCTGGTCCCATGCTACTGGATACCTAAAAGATGTCGAAACGGTAAAAAGGAGGACTCACGAGTCATCCTTTTGAGGGATGCCCAGTTCGATGATCCCGCGCTGGAGTCCAATGGTCACAGCATGGGTCCGATCGTTGGCGCCCAGCTTCGAGAGAATGCTGCTGATGTGGCTCTTGACGGTCGTTTCCTCAATGGAGAGCTTATCCGCGATTTGCTTATTGGCATTGCCAGCGGCGATCAAGCGAAGCACATCAATTTCGCGCGAGCTCAGCTCATCCTCGGCAGCGTGCTCAGCCAGCTCCGCCGCGATTTCGGGCGGTATTCGCTTGTGCCCGGCATGGACACTCCGAATCGCCTCCAACAGTTCTCTGTGCACGTGTCCCTTCAGGATGTATCCCCGAGCACCCGCTTTGATGGCGCGCAGGACCTGAACATCCCCGGAATAAGTCGATAGGACTATGATCTTGGCGTTCGGGAATTCGTTCCTGATGCGGCTGATGGCTTCGGTACCGTTCAAATTCGGCATTTGAAGATCCATCAGAGTCACGTCCGGACGGTGCTTCCGAAACTGTTTGATGGCCTCCTCTCCGTCGGAGGCCTCTGCGACCAGCTCCATGTCTGGCTCAGCATTGACCAGGGCCGCGATCCCTTCGCGCAGGAGGGCGTGATCGTCAACGGTGAAGACTCGAATCAAACTAGGACTGGCGCTCATGAATCCTCCGTTTGCGGAACAGACTAAATCGATCGCCATTCCGCGGCCTTTCGTAAGCGATAGCCGCGGGGAGCGTCAATCGAATTTCTGTACCGGCTCCGGCTTCGCTCAAAAATTCCAATCGAGCTCCAATTCCACCTGCGCGTTCCTGAACACCTGGCAGCCCCCAGTGCCCGGCACGCCCACCATCTTTTAGTATCTTTGGGTCCATACCCTTTCCATCATCCCGCACAATCAGGCGGAAAACGTCGTTCTCATAACGTATCTCGGCCTCAATCTCATGCGCGCGTGCGTGCCGGAAAGCATTCCGGAGCAGTTCTCGCGCGATTCGACCGATTTCATCCTTGATCATCGGAGGCAGGCCTCGGCGCTCGCCTTCCACGATCACTTCGAAGCGGGGTGAGCCGTCCTTGGCGTGGTTGGAAGAAGCTAGTTCCTGACCGGTTGTTATCAACATTTGATCGAGGTCGTTTTCAGCGGACGGGTTGGCACGCAACCCCTGAATCGAGTGCCGGCCTTCGTCCAGTGCCTGCTCGGCCCGAATCAATGCGGTATCCAGAGCCTGAGTTGCTTCCTCGGGGCGATTCGGAAGCATGTTGCGAGCCGCCTGGAAACGGAACAACAGCCCGTGGAAACTCTGCAGAAGTGTGTCGTGCAGGTCACGCGCAATCCGCGTGCGCTCGCCGACGCGCGCCTCCAGCGTCATCTCGAACTGCTTATGCAAGTGCCGGACACGCAACTGGTAGGTGGCCCACAGCAATGCCAAAAACACGGCCGCGCAGAGGGCGCGGAACCAGTTCGTCTGGTAGTACGCCGGAGCGACGTAGAAATCCAGCTTCGCGGCACTCTCGTTCCAGACGCCGTCACTATTGCATGCGATCACGCGAAAGGAATACTCTCCAGGAGGCAAATCCGTGTAGAACGCCTGCCGGCGCGTGCCAGCTTCGTGCCAATCGCGGTCATAGCTGTCGAGCCGATAACGGAACTTCACCTTCTGCGGAATCGAAAAGGTGGGTGAGGTGTAATCAATTTGCAAGTCCCTCGGATTGGGCGGGATCTTGAGGTTGGGCGTTGCTTTGAACTCCTTTCGGTCAGCGATGAGCGATTCGATGTATGCCTGCGCCGGGAGCGCTTTTTGCGAGAGCCTGGAGGGGTCCACCATCTCTACCACAAATCCCGTCGCAAACCACACGCGCCCATCCGAAGAGTACGCCGCAGCATTGAAGGACGGCCCGCCTGTCGGCCGCGCTCCATCCAAGACGTCGTAAACACGCGTCTGAACGACCGCTTCGGGGTTGGCCCGCCAACGCTCAAGCTCGGAATCTGGGAACTGCACGACGCCACAGCCAGTGTGCAGCCACCAGCGATTCTCTTTGTCCTCGATGAACGAAACTACCGAGTTGCAGGGCAGACCGTTCTTCGTCGTCATCCGGTGCACTTTACCCTGTCGCCATTCGACAAGTCCGTTCTCGGAACCGGCAAGAATGGAACCATCTGCCGTGGACGTAATTTGGCGATTAGACGGATCGCCTCCTGGGTTGAGCGGAAACTTCGGTTCAAAAACGCCGTTCCTGAACAGTCCAATGTCTCCTTTCTTTGTAGCTATCCAAATTCCTCCGTGCGCGTCCGAAGCGAGGCTGTGTCCAGGGGGGATTTGCGACGCAGGGAACTCTTCACGGACCCGGAAATCGCGGATACGCACAAGTTTTCGCGGATTGCTTAGGCACTCTGCCCAAATGCTCCCGTCATTGTCTTCAGTCATTCCAACCACCATTCCAAGCGGCTGGTTATTGGGTTCCGGGAGGCGGCGGAAGCGCCCACTCTTGAACAGATATAGTCCGTCATCCACGCCCACCCACAGGTTGCCGGCGCGATCTTCAAGCATGGCGGTGACTTGATGACCCGGAAGACCACTCCCTGTGCGAATGGACGAGACTTTCCCGTCCTTGATCTGATCGAGTGAGCCAGCGTTTGCAACCCAGATGGTGCCATCTCTGCTGGCCACGACGCCTGCTGCTGCGTCTGTCCTCAGGCCTTCCCGTGCCGAGAAAGTGGTGACGCTCGGATCGCGGAAACTGTCGATTCCATTTGACGTTACAGTCCATACGATTCCTTCTCTGTCTTCAAAAAGAGCAAGTACCCCATCGCCGGACAATCCATCGGTCTGCTGATAATGGTCCACAACGTTGCCGTGGATAAGAAAAATTCCCTTGCCGGCAGTAGCCACCCAGAGATTGCCGTCGCGGTCGGAGATCATCGCGCTGACGACGACCTTACTCCCATCGAAGGTGGGGGTCACAAATGGTTTCACAGCGCCTTCTTTCAGTTGTCCGAGGCCCAGGCCAGGTCCCTCTGCTTGTATGCCGACCCACAGAGATCCATCGGGACCATGTGCCAGGCTTGCAATCCCGTTCTGTCCCGCGTTGGATTTTAGGGCTTCGACCCGGTACATCTCCGAAACGCCATCATGCCAGTGGACAAGCGCCGTTTGCCCTCCTAGCCAAAACCCTCCCTTTCCATCAGCTAATAGAGAATCGGCTGGGGAAATCGGGACTCCATCAGACTTTCCGAAACACTTGACGGCTTGGTCGGTAATATGGCAAAGGGGCGCGTCTGAGACAACATTCCTCCCTCGCACGACCCACAAGGAGCCGTCAGGGTCCTCACTGATCTGTTGAAACTGCTGAAGCCCATCCAAGTTGAAGTGGGAAGTGACGACACCACCCTTCAAGTGAGCGATCTCACGCTCGCCTAACGCCCATAGCCCACCAGCATGGTCTCCATAGACGTTCACAATCTTGTTGATCGTTTCACCGTTGGAGGCCAAAGTCCACGGAAGAAACCGAACACCGTCAAATCTGTACATGCCCTGGGAGTCAGATGAGAACCAAAGATAGCCATCCGAGGTTTGCGCAATCGCTTCGATACCAGACGGCGCGGAGCCATCTTGTATTCGCCACGAAGTATGCGAGTACTGGGTGAGGCGTTTGTTCGGATCGAGGGCGTAAACCGAGCCTGCCAGCAACAACACGCAGGTGACACAAGAGGCCAACGTCGCCGCAATCGTGCGGCGCGGCCATCTAAAGCGAAGCAGAAGCGATCGGCGAGAAGCTGTGTTTCCCATGTTGTACCCGAATAGCGTGAGACAACGGTTCATTCAGCCGCGCTTATTCATGGTCTATATCAAGAAAAAACAACAAAACCATGATACCGCTGACGGGGAGCTGTGATCTTTGAAAGGATACGCGCTGCGAAGGAAATGTGTTTGTCCGCCCCCCACCAGTTAAGAGACCGGAAATCCACGTCCAAGCTGATAGCCGCCGACGTCCCAAGGCTCCGCGATCAACGCCAATCGTCCCAGCTCGGGGTCCGCGGCGATTTCACTGAATATTGGAGCATCTCCCCAATTCAGTGATCCGTCGGCGTTACGGATAAACACCGAGCGGGCATCGCACATTTGATCCAGCGGGATCCTGCAGTGCCAGATCCGCCCTGACTTATTGCGGACAGGATCGAACTGAAATGTCAAAACTGGCTTTGCCAAATCGGGAGGGGAATAGAGAAACAGTTTCACACTCTCGGCATGTATTCGCGGAGCCCTATTCGCCGTGGGACGGCTCTACTGCCGGCTCTAGCTTCGCCGCTATTGTCCTCGGCGCGTCGGCCTTCTTCATAACGATCATGCACATGGCTCCAACCGCTGCCCAGAAGACGGTGCGCGCACGTCGGCACAGTGCCAGTGTCAATCCAGCAGTGCCCGTCACGCCGAAGATCTTGGCAATCAGCATATTTCCACCCTCATAGGTCCCAAAGTTGCCGGGGTTGAACGCGCCCACCAGGTTGATCACCTTGGTCAGCGCTTCCACGATGAAAGCGCCGCCTATGGCGATTTTTGCTCCCATGAACCGCAGAATGATGTAGACCTCCAGGACTGCCAGCATGTGCCATAGGAGATTGAACATCAATGTTGCCCAGAACGCGGCCGGCGCTTCATCACGAAAGCTCAGGAGGTTGTCTTCGGCCGAGTCAATGATCGGCTGTTTGCCGCTGACCCACGTATGAAGCCAAGGCAATCGGCCAATCGCCCGGGTTGCATGGGCCACCAACTGCCACCGGTTTCTAACCGACACAGCTGCCAGGATCACCGCTGATATGAGCACCGCAACGAGCAGCACTGCGTAGCCTCGCCACGTGCCAGAAAGCGGGGCAAGCAGTAAGGTGGCGGTGATTCCTGAAACAGTGACGAGCACGGCGGTGAACATATGCAATCCTCCGTCAATCGCACCGGCGGACAGTGCATTTGATACTGGCACTGCACGACCCAACAGCGATATGCGTGTCCCCTCGCCAACCACCTTTCCAGCGACACCAAATTGTCCGATCGCGTCCGAGATCAATTGCGCGACGAAGCTACGGGACCAGGAAAGGCCGCTGATATCGCAGGTAAACGCCTGTCTCCAGGCGCACGTCTTGGCCAATTGTGAGATCCCTCCCAAAAGGATAACGAGAGCGAATCCCCAGCCGACTGCCTGCAGTTGTTTCCAAACGACCCCTGGCCCGGTTCGAAACACCAAGTAGCTCAGTAGACCAAGGCCCAGCAGAGCTGCGACAAATCGCAGAGAGAACTGCATGAGAGACTGTAGTCTGGGCGCGGTACTGTCCTTGCGCGCCTGCTTGAGAATCCTCCTCCATCTCTCCGCTTTCTTCGGTTTGTGCGTCTGTTGGATCCCCATCAGCGCACATTCAATAACTGAGTTACCGGCTCCCATGTCGCTCTCCCCATTTCCAGTCGATTTACGCACCTGGACACTGGGGTAAAGCACATGGAGTGCCAATCGGGATGTCCGCTCAAAAGCGTTAATTTCGCTTATTTCCCAGGAGCCAACCTGGATTCGGCGTGCCCTGTGCCTGAGGGCAGTGCCTCAATGTGGGCATTGATGGAAGGACCCCATGCTACGAAAATTCTGGTATCCACGAAAAATACCGCGATTCCCGTTTGGCCCAATGAGTGCAACCTGGCGAAAGTTCATGCGCACGCTAAGGATCTAGACGAATTCGACAGTGGAACTTCCCGGGATCGAAGGTGAAAAGATGAAAGTCGGCATAGCCGCGATCATGGCGGATACGAAATGAAACAGAAGATCTACATCTTGCTCGGCGCAATCGGCCACCAGGTTGTCGACTTCGGCAATTGGTTCTACGACAACGACGACTATCCAGACTCTGCCATTCAGCTTGACCCGCACCGTCGCAATGGGAGTCGTCGAACGCGGTGTCCTGCTCTGTGGCAGTGGCATAGGGGCGTCCCTTGCCGCGAGGTTCAATGGAGCGGAACGGCACCGTCGCCGCTTTGCCAAAGTCAGTGCGATTCGCACCAATCCCACTGTTGTCTACGGCATTCCGGCGGTTCCCATCGCAAGCCAAGCCTCGGATCCAAATCCAAAGGAACAGTGAAATGAAAGGGCAGGAGCCAACAATGACGTTACTTGAGTCCTTGAGACAATACACCACTGTAGTAGCCGACACCGGCGATATCGAGACGATTGCGCAGCATCGTCCACAGGATGCGACGACGAATCCCTCACTTCTTTTCCAAGCCGCACAGATGCCTGCTTATCGTCATCTGGTCGAAGAAGCAACCGAGGCAGCTTCGGAGCTGGGCGGTACTCACCAGCACATGGCCGATGAGTTTATCGATCGACTCTTCGTGCTATTCGGGTCGGAGATCCTCAACGTGGTACCGGGCCGGGTTTCCACCGAAGTTGCAGCTAGCCTGAGTTTCGATACAGCCGGTACTCTTGCAAAGGCGCGAAAGCTCATTTCTCTCTACGAAGAAAAAGGGTTTTCGCGGGATCGAATTCTGATTAAGATGGCGAGTACCTGGGAAGGAATACGCGCAGCAGAGCCTCTTGAATTGGAAGGCATCCACTGCAATTTGACGCTTCTGTTCAGCTTTGCCCAAGCTGTGGCTTGCGCCCAAGCGGGCGTTACCCTCATCTCTCCGTTCGTAGGCCGGATTTACGAATGGCACAGGAAAGAGCACGGCGGAGCAGAGATAGCTCCCGACCAGGATCCGGGTGTTGCATCCGTGACGCGCATTTACAACTACTACAAGAAATTCGGTTACAGGACGCAAGTGATGGGCGCAAGCTTCCGGAATGTGAACCAGATCGTCCGTTTGGCGGGGTGCGATTTGCTCACCATCAGCCCGAAGCTTCTGAATCAACTCGAAAACACGGAAGGTACGGTGAAGCGCGAACTCGATCAGGTGAAGGCCCGAGAGAGCCAAGAACAGCGATTGCATCTGGATGAAAAAACCTTTCGCTGGCTGCACAACGAGGACGCGATGGCCACGGAAAAGTTAGCGGAAGGCATTCGCAGGTTCAACAGCGATGCCCACCACCTCCAGCAGTTCGCCCTGGCTCAGGTAGCTGAAACGATCGGGTGAAAGACGGACGACCCAGGTTGAAACTTACGAGGTCAATGCGGACGCCGGAGATCGGCGCGCGTTTACGTGGCAGTCGGAGCGTTTATGACGGATGCGGCACGCCTAAAATAACTCGCACAGTGTCCCGGGCGATGAGGAGCTCCTCATCCGTCGGGATAGCATATGCGAGCAACTTGGAGTCTTCCGTCGATATCTTGCCTTCGCGGCCGACCGTCTCCTGGTTCTTCGCCTGGTCGAGACAAAGTCCTGCCCACTCCATCCCCGTACAAATTCTTGCACGAACGTCCGGCGAATTTTCTCCGATGCCACCAGTGAAAACAACTGCGTCAGCTCCGCCCATGGCAGCCAGATATGCGCCGATGTATTTTCTCGCTCGATAACAGAAGATTTCGATACCCAAACGGACCCGGCGGTCTTCATGCTCTTTCAACTCCGCCTGCAATTCGCGCATGTCATTCGTGAGCCCGGAAATGCCGAGCAAGCCAGATTGCGTGTTGAGCAGCCTGTCCACCTCGAAGGCGGATAGCCCCTCTTTTCTGGCGATGGCGCTGACCACGGCGGGATCGACGTCTCCGGAGCGCGTGCCCATGACTAGACCTTCAAGCGGCGTTAGCCCCATCGACGTATCGATGGAACATCCACCTTTTATTGCGGCTACCGAGCAGCCGTTGCCTAAATGGAGCGTGATGATGTTGGTTTGTTCGCGCTTCAGTCCTCGCATCGCGCGATAGCGGAAAGCGACGTAGCGATGAGAGGTACCATGGAATCCGTACCGCCGGATGCGGTGCCGCCGGTAAAGATGATACGGAATGGCATACAGATAGGCCTGCTCGGGGAGCGAATGATGAAAGGAAGTGTCAAACACCGCCACTTGGGGAATGTCTTTGCCGAATAGTTCGCGGGCTGCCCGGATAGCTTTGATGTTGTTTGGATTATGAAGTGGGGCCAGATCGATGCAGTCCTCAAGTCCCTTCAAAACCGAGCCGTCAATCAGGGCAGAATCTTTGAACATCTCGCCCCCGTGCACAACTCGGTGTCCTACCGCATTTACATCAGCCGTACTCTTGATTTCAGAGACTCCCGATCGATCCGAAGCGATGTAGCGAATCAGGTATTCGAGTGCAGCCGCCACATCTCGCAACGGCTCTGTGAGAGTCTGCCTGGGCTGGTTGCGGTACTGGATGCGAATGATTGCCTCTCCTCCTATGCCCTCAACCTCGCCCCGGCAGATGCGGTCGTCTTTATCTTGAGCGATCCGCTCAAGGTCGGTGGCAATCACCTGAAACTTCAGGGTGGAACTTCCCGAGTTTAGAACCAGTACGTTCATTGCGTCTGCTGAGCCTGAAAGGTAGGAATCCTATCCGACTTTGCCGTGTTCAACCAACACTACTCCGAATGAGTGCTACTGATCCAGCAGTGCAGATGGCTTGCCAATCCAAGCGTCCCTGCAACCAAGCCATTTTCCGTATGTTCTCTGCGCTTCTCTCCACTATAGGCATGCCCTGCCTTGGGCAGTGCCTCAATCTGGGCCGAGGCTCGAAGGACGAAGATTGCAGACATTGCGGCGCTACAGGGACATACCGTCCGGTCTCGATTGGCACCTTGCATGCAAACTGTAGAAAGTTCATGTGCGCACGCCAAGCCCGTCGGTGAAGTAGGGGTGCGCTGCACTTGATCCCAGCTCTCCCCAAGCAGTTACGGATCAAGTCACCCGCACCTCATCCGACGGTCCTTAGGACGGCAAGAGCGGCGTTTAATTCAGCATGTCACTCATCGCAGCGGCTCTGAAACCACGGTCGATATTGATCGCAACGGATTTCTCTGAGGCTTGTGAAACCTGGTGCAATTTGCTGCCTGTGACGAGGGCGGGGCCTCGGATTTGTGGTTTGCCAGGCTTCCAGTCCCGTACTTACAGTTAACTGCTTTTCAGGATATGACGTTCGATCGCGACCGACCGAAGTAACAGCTTCGCCTTTGTCGGGGGCCGATGTGATCCGCAGTCACGGGTTCGGAGCGAAGTGGCAGACGAGAGCGTGAGTCGCCGTCGACCAGATGAGTGACCGCCGCGAACAGAAGTCCAATGGATACCCCGGACATCAGCATGCCGACCATGCTTTCGAGCGGGCCCAACAGGCGCCATTTCGACGGAAGGACCACGTCCCCGTATCCAACTGTCGCATAGCTGCTCGCCGAAAAGTAGAAAGCTGATTCCCAAGACGGAAGGCAAAGCCAGCGATAGCAACTCGCCCACAGCAGAATAACGATTCCGTGCAGAACGATAACGGCTACCGTCGTTTGCATAACGAGCGCGGCGCAGCGAAACACCCGCACCCCGTGAATCTCTCTTGGAATACTTCTAATCCAAAGGATGAGCGCAGCGGCGCCGCCGCACTGCAGAGACAGCGTAATCGATACGAGGAGAACGGCGGCGCCAGCTTGTTGCAGCAAAGTCATCGTTCGCGATCGCTCCTCTCCGTTGAAGACTGGCCGCCGTCCCGGTTTAATTCGTTTTCGATGCTTTTGTTTCCCAGCGAATCAGCTTTAGGTCCAACACAAAGATCGAGTAGAGCACCGGAACAAGCAGCAGCGTCACAAAGGTTGCGATCGTAAGGCCACCAATCTGGGCATAGCACAGTGGTTCCCAGAGCGGCCCACCGTGCATGGCCAACGGTACGAGTCCAAGCACAGTCGCACCGACTGTGATCATCACGGGTCGCAGTCGCACGATGCCGGCATCGAGCAGAGCTTCTCGCAAGGGCTCTCCTCTTTCGTGTGCTTCTTCGATGAAATCGAAAAGAACAATAACGTGACTGACGATTACACCGACAAGGCTGGCGACTCCCAGGAACCCCATAAATCCGAAGGGTTGCCCCATGATCACCAGGCCGGCGAGGGCTCCTGTCATTCCGTAGGGGATGGCAGCAAACACGAGAAGCGGCTTGACGGCGCTTCGGAACTGCACAACCAAAGCAATGTAGATCAGCAGGACGGAAATCGCCATCACGGTGCTGAGTTGCTTGAACCCTAGCTGCTGTTCGTCGTATTCGCCCCCGATCTCAAGAAAGTAGCCCGGAGGCAGGTTCTTCTGGAACTCCTTAATTTTAGGCAGCAGCGGCATAAGGACCTGAGAGGGCAACACACCCGGGATCGGGAACGTGGATACCGTAACCGTCCGGAATTGATTGCGGCGCTTGATTTTCGAGACTGCCATCTCCGTTGTGATGTTCGATACCTGCCTCAGAGGTACGCGCTGATTGCTGGACAAAGAGTAGACGTACGCATTTTGAACGTCAGATAGTCCGGCACGGTCCTCCATCCGCAAACGAACGGCAATGGGGATTTGCTTGTCAGCTTCCCGGTAAGTTGAGATAGGTAATCCGCTCATCGCCGCGGCCGATGAGAGAGCTATATCCAGATTCGTGATCCCGGAAAGGTTGGCGCGATCCGGGTCAACCTTCAGCCGGACATTCATGGCAGGTTCGCCCCAGTCGTCTCGTACCCGGGTCGCATTGGGCTGGGCGCGAAAGATTGCCTGAAGATCGCCAGAGAGACGGTGCAGAACTTCCATCTCGGGACCTGAAATTCGAATGGAGATGGGGATGCCGACCGGCTTGCCGGTCTCGAGCTGCCGCACATCGACCCGGGCCCCCGGGACGTCGCGGCTCAGCGCCGTCTGCAGCGGGCCCACGAAATCGTTGGTAAAGTGCTTGTCGGAAACCTCGACGAGGATCTGCGCATAGTTGAGCTGTTGTCGCTCGGGGTCGACCGAGAACCAGAACCTGGGGCCGCCGCCGCCGACAAATGTGGTCAGCGACTTTAGAACATCTTTGTGATGATGTTCGTTTCCAAATCGTTCCGCCTCTTGCCGAATGACATTTTCCGCCCGTTGCGCGATCATGTCCGTCGCCCCCAGCGGGGCGTCGGGCGGGAGCCAGACATCCACGTACGACAGATATGAGAGGTCCTTGGGGAAGTACTGCGGATGCAGCATGTGGAAAAAGACTCCACCCAACACGAGAACGATGAGCGAGCCGGCGAACGTACCCCAACGGTGTCTGAGCGCGAAATCACCTACCCGGTAATAGAGCGCCGGGAACCCGTGCTGCCGCCGCTCGGACATGGGTGGCTCCAGATGCTTCGGCGGTTTGATCATGTAGAACGCAATCAATGGGATGAAGGTGAAAGTAACAATGACGGACGCGACCAGCGTGCAGGTCATAACAACAGGAAGGCTATACAGGAAGAAGTACACGTCGCCGGTCAACATCAGGAACGGGAGATAGGCGACGATGTTCGTGATAGTGGCAAACACAATTGCCTTTGCCAGTTTGGTGGGCCCAATCCAGGATGCGAGATCGCGCGGGGAACCCGAGCCAAGCTCGCGTTTGATCGCGTCTCCTGCCACAACAGGCATATCTACTAGCAAGCCAAGCGCGATGATCAAAGTCGCGATGGAAACTTGTTGAATGTCAATACCAAGAACGTGAACGATGCCGAAGGTCATTGCCAGCGTCAGGGGGATGGAGGCAGCCACCAGCATGGCGGCACGCCAGTCCCAGAATCCGACCAGCGCAACGAGCACGACGAGGGCAATGGCCTCATAGAGACTGCCCATCAACAGACTGACAAGTTCCTTCACTTGCCGCGGCTGGTCCGACGTGCGAGCCACAATGAGGTCGGCCGGCAGTTGCGGGCGCACGTTGGCAAGGGCCTTGTCGACTGCGGCGCCAAACTTGAAAATCTGCTCGCCCGATCGCATTTGTACGGCCAGCGTGATGGCACGGTTCCGATGCCAGCTTCCGTTCGGCTCGCGAGAGACCATGTAGTTCAGGTACCGGGTGGGCGTCTGATATGCACGCGATATGTCGACAAGATCGCGCAAGTAAAGCGGCGCCCCACTAGGCGACGAGGCCAGGAGCACGTTGCCAATATCTTTCGTGCTTTTGAACTCCGCGGTCGCGTCCACCAGAACGTTTCGCGATTGGGTTTCGACAATTCCACCTGGAGCCGTCACATTCCTCGCGTTCAGAACGTCTTTAATCTTCGTCGGCTGCAACTTGAGGGCGGCCAGCCGGCTATCCGAGTACTCCAGATAAATCTCTTCCGGCAGAACGCCGGCGCGCTGGACTTTCGCTACCTCGGGTACACGTTGCAGCGTGCGTTGGATCAGATCGGTGAAATCATCCAGTTGCCGATACGAATACCGGTTGTTAGCTACTTCCGCGATGCGTTCCTTGGTGGCTTGAGGATCGCGAATGATAATCGGCCCCCACGCGTCGGGATGAAAGTCGTACTCCTGGAGCCTCTTCTCAATGAACTGCTGCGCATAGGCACGGATTTGGTCATCCGACTTTTCCGTTGCAAAATCGAATCCAGAGCAACTTCCCACCGATAACGGACGAATATCTCGCGCTACGCCGTCTCGTTCTGCCTGCATAGCAAATATCCGAAAAGGGCGCTCGATGACGGCAGGTGATACCGACGCTGGATAACAGTAGAGACCCGTGGCGCGTCCTGTTCGTCTCTCCTCGACGCTCTTTCTCAATCGCATCACGCACCCCGCGGGCGCGCAACTCGATTTCAATGTCCGGGACCGTCGGACTGGCGACGGTCAGCATCAGCGCTGCCGTGTCTCCGAAGTCGCTGATCCAGGTGATAGGTCCCGCACCGTCGGGAAGGTCCGTGATCTGGTTCAGTCGTTGTCCAATGTCCTGGAATTCCTGCTGGGTGTTCTTGATGTTGTCCAACAGCCTGACTTGCACAACGGAGATGTTGTCCTGGGTGGTGGACTCCACCCGGTCCACCTTGCTGTTTCCAGTCACGGCTTGCTCGACCTTTCGCGTGACCAGTTGCTCGACCTTGTCTGCCGAGATACCCGGCCAGGGGGTGATTGCCAGCGCGATGCGCACGGGGATGTCGGGGTCCTTGCGCTTGGGCATGTTCATGTACCCGAACACGCCCCAGGCCAGAGTTGCGAACAAGGCGACCCAGGCAATCTGCCGGTTGTTGACAAAGAATCGTGCGACGTTACGACTGTTATTGGGGTTCTCAGCTTTCATTGAAGGACCTCGACAGGCTGCCCATCCTTAAGCAGATTGGCGCCGGTGGTGATGATGCGATCGCCTGGGGTCAGCCCATTGAGCACGGTTATGTCGGTTCCAGTGACCGAGCCGATTTCCACGCTGTGGAGGCGAGCTACTTCTCCGGAACTCGAGCTGGAAACAACGAACACGCCATATTTGCCGTCTTTCGCTTGCACGATTGCGGAAAGCGGAACCAGCAGCGCGGACGGCCGGTTTTCGCCTTCGGCATTCGCCAGTTGCAATGAGCCGATCATCCCCACCTTCAGCAAGTGATCGCGGTTCGGTATTGCGACCTCGACCTCGAAGTTACGAGTAATCGCGTCTGCTGCCGATGACAGGCGGCTGATCCGGGCATGGAAGGTGCGTGTAGGGAATGCGTCGATACCAACCTCAACTGGTTGGCCTAGCCTCACGGAACGGACAACGGTGTCGGGCACGCCAACTATGATTTTTACGGTATCGGTTTTGGCGAGCGCGAATGCGGGGACTCCGGGGCCGACGAAAGCGCCGAGCTCTACAGCCTTCTTCACGATGTCGCCGTCGAAGGGCGCAATCAGAGAAGTATCGCGCAGAGCAATTTCGGCTTCGCTCGTAAGAGCACGAGCAGATTTCAGCTCCTCTTGGCTTGCGTCATTTTGGGCGCGAGCTGAATCGAAATCAGGTTTCGTAATGCTCTGACTGTCATACAGATGCGTCGCACGATCGAAGTCGAGCTTCGCCTTCAGTGCGACAGCTTCCGCGGCCGCTGCTTGCGAGGACGCCTGTCGCACCTTGTCCTCGTATTCCGACGACCGGATGCGAACGAGCACGGCGCCCCGGCTGACCCGATCTCCTTCCGCAAGGTCGCGCATTCTGCCGTCCTGGCCGCATACTTGCTTGAGCGAAATGACGTATCCCGGAATTCTGAATGCCAGGGAAACTTCCGAATCGGGCGTGACTACCGCCGAGAAGCGCAAACCATCGGCACTGACGCCCGTTTGCGTTTTAATCACTTGAGCCTGGACCCCCTGTGGGGGCTGATTCAGCGGCTTATTCGAGCCACAGCCGGCCATGACTAGCGCTAATACAAGTGTTGCGATTGTGGTTCTCACGTTTATTCCTCTCCCATCGCGCGGCGCAAATCTGCAAGAGTACCCCAGTAAGAAGAGAGCGCCTGCTGATACTGAAAAGCTGTTTCCGAACTTCGAGTCTGAGCCTGCAGAAGATCTCTGATGAGTGCTGCTTGTTCTTTGTATTTATTGCTGGTGACGCGGAACTCCTCGGCCGCGGCTTCGTGGCCGGTGCGAGTGGCCTTCAGCAACAACGCAGTTTCTTTCCACTTCCGGTATTTCAGCCCGACCTCAACTTCGACTTGCGATTCTGTCTCTTGTGCACCGTTGTGGGCTTGCTCCAGGGTGTTGGATCTTTCGCGTACGCGATTGTGGCGGCGTCCCCAATCGAATGGCTCCCAGGTCAACGCAAAGCCGGCCACACCGACGTTCGTCGGAAGGACCTGCACGTTCTGAATCCCCATATAGCTAACTGCGATACCGAAGTCCGGTATGTACTCGGCTTTGGCGAGGCGGCGGTCGTAGTCGGCTTGTTTTTCCTTGAGGTGAGCCTGGCGGATCTCAGGCCGACTCTCTGACGCCTGCCGGCGCGCCTCCTCCAGACTCAGAGTTGTCGTGTCCTCCTCAGGAATGGAATCAACCCGAAAAGGAGTTTCAAGATCCCGTGCCAAGAGTTGATTCAGGTGCTCGTGTTGTGTCGCAAGTCCGTTCTCCGCAACCGACAAGTCATACTGCGCCTTGGCCAACCGCGCATCGACCTCCAACGCATCTCCCTTGAGCACGGTCTTTTCCACGATGTAGCGCTGCGTAACTCGCTGGGTCTCTTCCAGCGTTCGTACTCCTTCCCGTGCTGCATCCACCGCAGCCTGGGTGGCAACAAGCTCAAAATATGCGCTACGCACCTCGGCCGCAATTTTCTGGCGCTCAGCGCGGATGTCTTCTTTAGCGATATCGCGCCCAAGTTCTGTGGCGCGAATTCCCAGCCCGATTTTGTACTGCTGCGACACGGGCAGATCCATGCCGCCAGTTAAGTAGGCGGTCAACTGTGCTGGCGTGTGAACCTTGGCTTCGGTTGAGGGGATGGGCCCAACCCCTGGATACGTCCCGAAAACCCCCTTGGCAAAAGTGAAATCAAACGGCTGCAGCAGTTCGCCACCGAGTGCCGAAAACTGAAAGTGCGGCAGCCGTCTGCTGCGAATCGTGCTCACCTGAAAGTCGAATTTTTGCGCTTCCAAGACTGAGTTCTTCACGAGCCGATTGTTCGAGAGCGCAATGGAGACTGCGTCGTCAAGCGTAAGAAGCGGGACGTCCTGCGTAGCTTGTTGAGCAAGCGACCCGATCGGTGACGCAAATGACAAGAATTGTGAGAAGCAGTGCGAGATGGTTCGATTTCATCATTCTTCTACCTGGAACTTCGGCTGAGGCCTAACGGCACTTTGAACTTGAGCGAATCGTGTTGTCGCTCGTGTGCACCAAGATTGCAGGTTCCGTACCAACCTGGACTTCCTTGCAAGTTCTTGAATCAGAAGTGCGGGCGTCTAAGAAATGCTGAAAAATGCCCACATCTGGTCGATGATCGATGGACGCTGCCCTCATGCGGGCACTGGGCCTAGTGGCTAGGGTTCAACACACTCCGAGAACGATGAGGATTCCTGTTCCGAAGGACACTCTGAAGATAAGTTCAGATTGGCAGTCGAGCCATCCGCGGATGAGCGGTGGATTTAGATAGTCACGCGCATAACGCCCGACAGCGCTCTCCATTCAATCTCGTGGGCATTGCCGGACACGGTACTCGATGGCTTGTTAGGTGTGCTTGATCATCGGCGGCGAGGACGATGCCCCTGTCCGTCCGAATTACCCGGCACTTGCATGTTCGACTTACGTTTGCCAATAAACGGGAGCTGAAGCCGTTCGCAAACGTCCCGGGAATACGAAGTCTCGGCAACGAACTGGGCTCCGAGCCTCTTGGCAAACAAAAGCACCTCTTCCCCGATGGCGTCGATAAACATCACGTCCGTAAGATCGACAACCAATTCCAGTTTGCTATCGCAGCGCGTGACGAGCGTACGGACTTCCTCAGCTCCCTTGCCGGTGAATCGGCCTTCGGGCCGGCAAATCAAAGCACCGTCTAATTCTTGCGTTTGGACACGTAGCATGATGGGCACCTCTTAGATCCGAAAGCAGCCTCAAAGCACTGGCTATGGTCATCCTTGCAGCTGTTTTGCCATGGGCCCTTAGCGCAACCTGTTGAGACCAAACGATCTTTCGAGCGTATGCCGCCCTTGATAACGGGCAGTGCCAGCATGAGGGCAGCCTTTGGCGCGGGCTAAGAATCAAGGCGGCTGAAACCGCCGCCTTGAAGAGCTGATCTTGCGACTAGCCATCGACAGCACACCCAATGGCCTATTTTCGGTAGCCAGGCAAGCGAAAGCTAAGGACTTTATCGATTCGGCCTTCAAGGGTTCTCGAAGAGCGGCAGGCAGTTTGTCAAAGTCCTCAAGCAACCAGATTTCCGCCTTGCGCTGACGCAGCTTCTCAAAATCCAACTCGGCGGCGCTCAGGTCAGCGGAGGCAACCGCAGTCATCTGTCCTTTCCCGTCAGGAAAGTCCTGCAACATTTTCTGAAGCTGGCCAGTTTCCTCGTTGAGCACCCAGAAAGTAACGGAATCACAGCCAAAATATGAACGGATCGATGCCGAGGCCGAGCGAAGGACATCGTCAATATCCAATTTGGCCACATGATTATTGACTTCGAGCACCAGGCGGAGGCGGTCGCGCTCGCTGGCAAGCTCACGTTGATACCGCTCCGCGTGATCTCTTGCCAGGGCGCACTCGAGCGCGACCGCAACGTGGGAAGCCAGGGCACTGAGCATCTCAACGTCTTCGGGGGCAAATTGCTGGCCCTGCAACTTTGGCGTTGACAGAATTCCGTAGCGTTTTTGCGCCGTCGATACTGGGAAGTAATAGGTGCTTCGTCCGGCAACTTCGGCTGCAAAAGGAGCCATGTCGGGGTGTTCCAACATTGCCAGCGGCAGGTCCGGGACAAACATCGGCTTTTGTTGGTCTAGCACTTGCGCCACCAGACCAATGCGCAACAATTTGGCTCCACGTTCCAGATAGGAGGCCAATGCCGGCATATGCACCGGGCTGCCCGGCACACGGTCAAGGAACTGCCTCACGCGTGGATGCTGGTTTGCGCGTATTTCGTCTTTTGTGCCGACTGCGAGGAGCCTTCCATCGAACAGCATCGCGATCCGGTCGGCAATGCGGAAAGCACTATCGAGCTCATGGGTGACAACAAGAGCGCTGATCTGAAAAGTCTCCTTGAGAAACAGGATGAGTTCGTCCAGTTCAGCCGCGACGATCGGGTCGAGACCTGCCGAGGGTTCGTCCAACACTAAGATCTCGGGATCCATAGCAAGGGCCCGGGCAACCGCCGCGCGCTTCTTCATGCCTCCTGAGAGCTCCTGCGGGTGCAGTTTGCCGAAATCCGCCAGGCCCACCACCGCCAACTTCATCCAAACGATCAGGTCGATGATTGAAGGAGCGAGTGCAGTGTGCTCCCGCAAGGTGAGCGCGACGTTGTCTTCCAGCGATAGTGAATTGAACAAAGCGGCGCTCTGAAAGGCCACCCCAACCGACACCGTCGGAGTGTCTTCAAATCCGCCTGTGAACAGGTAGTGATGTCTGTGCCTTTGATCGAGATGCTGCCCGATTTCGGATGATCGCGACCAAGAATTTGCCGCAAGAGTGTGCTCTTTCCTGAACCGCTGCCGCCCAGCAGAACGGTGATCTCGTCTGCCTCGATGTCAAGGTTCAAACCATCGGGCACACGCCATGTCAACAGTGAATCGCAATCCCGGCGGCGATCCTGCTCCGAAGGTGCTCGAATTCGAGCGCTTGCTCGACAGCGATGAAGCCGCATCCCTGCTCAAGATCCATCCCAAAACTCTGCAGCGTATGGCCCGCGAGAAGAGAATCTCCGGAATCCAGATCGGCAAGCTCTGGCGCTTCCGGGCGTCCGCTCTCGATGAGTTTCTGCAAAGGCAGCTGGCGAGCTAATCCGCCTCAACGGTGACGCGGGCGGCCTCGACAGGCGAGGATGGCTGGTCTAATCTGCATTCAGCCATTCATGCCGCCTCAGAGGTTCCCAAAGGAGATCTATGAGGCGGAAAAGCTACCAACGAGGAAGTTTGCAATTGGCGACCCGGAAACGGGGGGCTGGCACTTGGTTTCGCGTTGGGCACGTGGTTTGCAAACGAACGGCAGGTAGCACCGGGAACACCTGGAACGGTTCAATCACAACAACAGCTCGCGGTTCCAGATGTACCATCCCGGACTATTCCGCAACGGCATTCCAAGAACCATTGAGAGGAGGTCAGGTCGCCGGCGGAGAGAAATCGCGGGTCCTTGCTTATTAAGACATAATGCCATATCCTTTAATAGTGCAGGGGCTTATTAAAGGAACCCTTCACAACGCTAATGGCCACTGAAAGCAAGTCGAGACTGGGCACGTACGTCACAACGACCGTGACTGGAGAACCAGTGCAGGCGTTCATCCCGCCTCCCCTGCCGCCCAATCCGCCTCTGGAGTTGGGCGCACTGTACCAACATCTTGATCGAGCCAATCAGGCATTAGGCCGACTCGATGGCCTCACGACCTTGCTGCCGGACACCAAGTTCTTCCTTTATCTGTATATCCGGAAAGAGGCACTTTTGTCGTCCCAGATTGAGGGGACGCAGTCGTCGTTCTCCGACCTTTTGCTTTTTGAGAGTAACGCAGAGCCAGGAGTACCGATTGATGATGTCGAAGAGGTCTCAAACTACGTTGCCGCGATGCAACATGGACTTCGACGGATCGCAGGCGGCTTCCCTCTCTCGCTCCGGCTGATTCGCGAGATTCACGCCATCCTGTTGCGTGGCGGGCGCGGAGCCAACAGGACTCCGGGCGAGTTCCGACAATCACAGAACTGGGTCGGGGGGACTCGTCCTGGCAATGCCGCGTTTGTTCCGCCTCCGCCAGAACGATTGATGGAGTGTCTCGACAATTTTGAGCGTTTTCTGCATGACGAGATATATAAGCTGCCCGTTCTGGTTGAAACCGGATTGGTGCACGTACAGTTTGAGACGATCCACCCTTTCCTCGATGGCAACGGCAGGCTCGGGCGACTGCTGATCACGCTCCTTCTTTGCTCAAAGGGCGCTTTACGGGAACCGCTTTTGTACCTCAGCCTGTACTTCAAAACGAACCGCGACCAATACTACGATCTGCTTCAGCGTGTCCGGACAGAGGGTGCATGGGAAGAATGGCTGGCGTTCTTCCTCGAAGGGACGGAGACTACGGCCCGCGCTGCCGCTGAAGCAGCAAAACAGATTCTGACACTCTTCGCTAAAGACCGGAATCGCATCCAGACAATCGGGCGCGCGGCGTCTTCCGCACTACGCGTTCATGACTACATGCAGAAGAAACCACTTGCTGGCATCGGTGCTCTGGCCGAAGCGCTCAAACTATCCATCCCTACGGTGACGGTCGCCCTGAACCACTTGGTGCGCCTCGGCATCGCCAGGGAAGTCACGGGGAAGCGGCGGGCCCGCCTCTTCGGATACTCGCGCTACTTGAAGATCCTGAGCGAAGGAACAGAGCCTATACAGCAGAAATAGAGATGCTTGTCACGAGCGGACTAGATTGTGTTCGTGGGACAATCCCTCGCACCATTCGAACAGATCTGGGACGCAAAGCGAACAGAGTCGAACCCTGTGCGAAAATGTGCGAGCGGCATTCGAGAGCCCGAAGTTGCTGCGCACGGACCTAAGCCGAAGGCTTAGGGATGGTGTCTTTCCTCCCCCCTGTCTCTCTCCGGACGCGCACTTGCAGCTGAGGCGCGAGAGGAACCCAGGAACCGCGAATATCTACAGAGTTCGCTGGAAGGAATTGCCGAGCATTACATCGGTGCCTCGATTTCGCTCTTAGGTGTCGTCCTCGACCCATCACTTCCCCTAGCGGCTTGAAAACGCAGATCTTCGCCAAAAGTCAACGCGCCGACAACAGAAGAAGTTGTGAAAGCTGGTACGAAAGGTGCGGGGAGTAGTTTCCTGTGGCCTCGCTCGATGTTTACATTCTCCTTGTCGATGCGGGAGGTCGCTATGCTTCGCCAGTTGCTCTCTTTTTCCCGCACTCTGGAAGAATGCAATCGGCGTGCCACACCGTTCTACTGGTGGGCCTTGCCGCAAGCGTCTAGTTCGTAAGGAATTCTGATCCGTGCAGTGGAGTACTGGCGGGATTCAAGTGTCATTGGGCCGACACTCTGTCGAGAGGCACGCCCTCAATACCTCAATATGTCCGACACACTACCAGGAGGGTCTCGGTCACTCTAAACATCTACGCGCAAGCCATCACGCAAACGAAGCGAGACGCGCAGAGCCGAGTTGTGAGTTTGCTGCTCGACAAGAACGAAGAAAAACCAAGCACCGAGGCTTATCGGACCGTAACGGACCTACAAAATTCTGGGGGGGGGATTTGCAAGTGGTTGATAAGGTTGGCGTCCCCGATGGGATTTGAACCCATGTTACCGCCGTGAAAGGGCGACGCCCTGACGGCTTTACAAGAACTTAGAGGGCGCAGGTGGTGCTGTAAAGACCTCTAAGACCCCGGTGGGAACCGCAAGAACAGCTTATCGTTACATGATCGTTACATGAAGAATGAGACTCAAGGAGACGCTTTGCCCGTTCAAACGGGAAGCAAGACACCTGTAAAATTAAGGTCTTGCCAGGGCCGACGCAGCGGCACAGGAGGTTCAAACTCATGGCGAAGAGATTAGCACAGCGAACCGGTCGCAGGAAACGCTCGCACCGGGTCGGCGAGGATGAAAACATGATTCCAATCAATCGTGAGACCGCCGAAATCATCGCTCAGCAAAAGAGGCTGTTTCGAGAACAGTTTGGCCGTGATCCGGGGCTGGAGGATCCACTGTTTTTTGACCCAGGCGACGCCACACCCCAATTTCTTAGCGATGAGTCCGCTGATGAAGTATGGAGCAGCTTATTGCAGGCTGCAGGCGATTCTCGAGTAGATCCAGCACTCGTTTACGCGATGAACAAAACTGGGCGCATCGTGACAGAAACCAACTTACAGTTCCTGACCGACGCGGAACTTCAAGAATGGAATGACGCTGTGCAGGAGTATCACCGGAAGATTGAATCGAGCCAACCCCAACAGGAACCCAAAGAAGCCGTATGCCTTCCTAACCTGATCGGTGCGGTCTCCCACAACAGTCATTGCTTGACAGGACAATGCAGCGGCGCTAACGGTGAGCCGATGGCCACTCGTTTATGGATCGGGACACGAAAGCCATCCTCGCGGCTTTCAACCGGCAGCCTTGCAATTATGCTATGACGTGGCATAATTACAATGATGATTCCAAGAGCGTCCAAAGCCAGGTTGCTGGACTTGCTGCGGCGCTTCCCCGCTGTCGCGCTGCTCGGTCCGCGCCAAGCCGGCAAAACGACTCTGGCTCTCTCTTTGGAAGAGCAGCTTAAACCCCAGGCTTTGTACCTTGACTTGGAGCTTCCCTCGGATCGGGCCAAACTCGCCGATCCTGAGCTATACCTCTCGCAACATCGCGACCGACTGGTAATCCTTGATGGGATTCATCGTCTTCCCGGCATATTCCAGACGCTGCGCAGCGTGATTGACCGCAGGCGCCGGGCAGGCAGAAAAGTCAGCCAGTTCCTGCTGCTCGGTTCGGCTTCCATTGATCTCATGCACCAGTCGGCGGAAACACTAGCGGGCCGAATCGCTTACCTGGAACTAACCCCGTTCACCGCTGCGGAAGTTCGAGGGACCAGCTCTCACGCTCCAGATACTCTGTGGCTGAGAGGAGGCTTCCCCGAGAGCTTTCTCGCCGACGATGACGAAGGCAGCTTCGAGTGGCGCACGGCATTCATTCAGACCTACCTGGAGCGCGATGTGCCCGCCCTCGGGCCCAGGGTGCCAGCTGAAACACTTCGTCGCTTCTGGCAGATGCTGGCCCACAACCAGGGGCAGATGTTGAACGGCGCTCAACTAGCCGCGGGCCTTGGAGTAAGTGGGCACACGGTCGCTCGCTATCTGGACATTCTCGTCGATCTGCTTCTGGTGCGGCGACTACAGCCTTGGGCATCGAACGCAAGAAAGCGGTTGGTACGATCTCCGAAAGTCTATGTGCGAGACAGCGGCCTGGTTCATACCCTACTGGGCATTCGCACTCAAGAGGAACTGCTTGGCCATCCCGTCGTCGGCCCCAGTTGGGAGGGTATGCTGATTGAGAATATTCTCACCAGTTTACCTGCTACAGGCCGGCCATGGTTTTACCGGACATCCGTTGGCGCGGAAATCGACCTCGTGCTCGAACTCGGCTCCAAGAACATTTGGGCGATAGAAATCAAACGCTCGATCAGCAACCCTGTGCCCAGCAAAGGCTTTTACATCGGCTGCGCCGACCTCAAAGTCGCTCGCCAAATCGTTCTTTACCCCGGAACGGAATCCTACCGGAGCGATCCGAAGACAGAAGTGATGTCATCGGATCAGTTCGTCGAAGAGCTTCCAACCCAGGCAGGTTCCACCTCGTTCGCGGGCAAAACGCCTCGTACTTCAGATTGAAGTAAGAAGTCGTGCACCAAGCCGGGAAGCCGATCCGGTTCAGGTCGCCTTCAATAAACGCCGGTTGATGATCGGCTTCGCGGTTGCGGTTGAGAATTGCTCTGCCCGCAACTCTGCTCGGCCTGCCGCCGCATCGGCTCGATGTTGAATGCGGTTCACGCCGCTCGCCAAGCTGTCCTCCAAGGAGAAATTCTTCGAATGCTTGGTGAGCGCCGAAGTGAAGAAGGCATCGAGAGGGATCCAGCGCGCGGGATCATCAAAGGGTTGCGGCTTGCCTGTGTGGGCTGCTAGGTTCTCTGGATGGCTTCGGTCTTGGTGGTTCCTGTCCTAACTCCGCACGGCCACCTCGCCCTGATCGAGGATCGCGATGCCCCGGCTCTTGAGCCCGAGCTTGCGCAACGTCTGCAGAATGCCTTCGCGCGGGGATCGGGGCACGGTCTTCTGCAACTCGGCGCCAATGAAGCCGGAGTCGCGCTTCCCGCTGTCTTCTCGTATTGGAGAGAATTTGGCGCGCACTATGTGACGGCGCTGTGCACTCTGCCGGAGGACGGAGCCGAGGCAACAAAAACGCGGATTCCATCTCCGCCGGAAGCGGAACTGGCTTGGATGGCGCTCGCCGCGCCTCCGATGACTGGGGCGGAGTACCTGACGGCAACCGTTCTTCAGTCTCTCTGGCAAGAACTGGACAGCGCTTTCCGGCTGGAATTATTGGAATCGCAGTGCGGCGTTCAGGATTTCTTGAAGCGCCGCAACGCGGCCTGGAACCTGGTTGGCCGCGTCCACTTCAACCTCGCCGAGAACCGCAAGGACGAGGCGGCCCCATTCGCATTTCTTGCGACTTATACCACTCGACTGTCGGCCCACGCCAGGGCGCAACATCTGCCGCTGGGGCAGGCTCTGGGCGAGTACGCGGGCGCAGCCAACAAGGATCGCCTGCTGTCGCTGCTGCTCCCCGTGCAGCGAGCCTCGGAGAGTTGCCCGTGGCTGAAAGACATGGTCGATGCGGGCGAGATCTTCCACCCGTTGCGCTGGAGGCCGAGCGAGGCCATGCAGCTTTTGCGGGACGTGCCGCAACTGGAGAGCGCGGGCGTGGTGGTGCGAATGCCGGCGACGTGGCAGGCCAACCGGCCTCCGCGGCCGCAGGTCACGGCCAAAGTCGGGGGCAAGGTGCTGTCGGGAGTGGGGCAGGATGCGCTGCTGGATTTCCGCATGGAGGTTACGCTCGACGGCGAACCGCTCACCGATGCGGAGATCCAGGAGTTGTTGGCGAAGTCGGACGGGCTGGCGCTGGTGCGAGGGCGCTGGGTGGAAGTTGACCGGGAGCGGTTGGGCCGGATGATGGAATACTTCGGCCAGGCCGAACGGGTGGCCCGCGAAAGTGGCCTCAGTCTTCGCGAAGCCATGCGCATGATCGCCGGGGCCGACGTGGGCGCGGACGGCGAATCTTCCGCCAGCGAAGCGGAGTGGGCGCAGGTGGTTGCGGGTCCGTGGCTGGCGGAGACTCTGAAGGGATTGCGCAGTCCGGAGGGATTAGCGGACATCGATCCGGGCGCGGCGCTGAACGGCACGCTGCGGCCCTATCAGCAAGTGGGCGTGCGCTGGCTTTTTCTGCTCGCCAAACTCGGCTTGGGAGCTTGCCTTGCCGACGATATGGGTTTGGGCAAGACCATTCAAGTGCTTTCGCTCTTGCTGGTACTGAGAAAGCAGGACGGCAGCTCCAACTCCAACGACCGGGAACCGAGTTCACGGCAACCGAGTCTTCTGGTTGCGCCGGCTTCGCTGCTGGCCAATTGGGCGTCGGAACTGGAGCGGTTTGCGCCGAGTTTGAAATCGCTGATCGCTCATCCGTCGGCGCTGCCCTCGTCCGATCTTAGGACGCTGGCGCCGGAACGCTTGCCGGAGGTGGATCTGGTGATCACCAGTTACGGCTCGCTGCTGCGCATTCCATGGATCGCGGAAACCTCGTGGCGGCTGGTGGTGGCCGATGAAGCGCAAACCATCAAGAATCCCGGCGCCAAGCAGACCCGGATCGCCAAGAAGCTGAAGGCGCAATCGAAGTTTGCGCTTACGGGCACGCCGGTGGAGAACCGGATTGGAGACCTCTGGTCCATTTTCGATTTCATCAACCCGGGGCTGCTCGGATCGGCGAAGGAGTTTTCGAAGTTCGTGAAGCGTCTGGAGGGCCGGTCGCACAATCCCTACGCTCCGCTGCGCGAATTGGTGCGTCCCTACATCTTGCGGCGGCTGAAAACCGACAAGTCGGTGATCGCGGACTTGCCCGACAAGACCGAGGTCAAGGCGTTCTGCCAACTCAGCCGTAAGCAAGCCGCGCTCTACCAGCAAGCGGTGGACGAACTCGCCGCGTCGCTCGATGAAGCCGAGGGCATCCGCCGCAAAGGCTTGGTGCTGTCGTTTCTGATGCGGTTCAAGCAGATTTGCAACCATCCGTCGCAGTGGCTGGGCGACGGCGCGTGGAGCGAGGAGGACAGCGGGAAGTGGGCGCGCTTGCGCGATATCGCCGAAGTGATCGCCGCCAAACAAGAGAAGGTTCTCGTGTTCACTCAGTTTCGGGAGATGACGGCGCCGCTGGCTGCGTTCCTGGGATCGATTTTCGGGCGGGCCGGGCTGGTGCTCCACGGGGAAACCGAAGTGAAGAAGCGCAAGGATCTGGTGCGCCGGTTTCAGGAAGACGAAGCGGTGCCGTTCTTTGTGCTTTCGCTCAAAGCGGGCGGGGCGGGCCTCAACCTCACGGCCGCATCGCATGTGGTTCACTTCGACCGCTGGTGGAACCCCGCGGTTGAGAATCAGGCCACGGATCGCGCCTTCCGCATTGGACAATACAAGAACGTGCTGGTACACAAGTTCGTGTGCCGTGGAACGGTGGAGGAGAAGATCGACCAAATGATCGAATCGAAGCGCCAGCTTTCGAAGGACTTGATCGAGGGCGGCGCGGACCTGCTGCTGACGGAACTGAGAGACGAAGAACTGCTAAAGTTAGTGGCGCTGGATCTGAATGCGGCGCTTAAGGAGGCGTGATCGATGTACGGAGGCTGGGGATGGCGACCCTACGTGTCGGTGGCGGAGCGGCGGATGAAAGCCGTGCGCGAGATGGAGAAGCGCAGAAAGAAAGGGCACGCGGTTTCGCCGGTGATGATTGAAGGGCGGACAATTGTCAAGACCTTCTGGGGCAAGGCGTGGTGCGACAACCTCGAACGCTACAGCGATTTTGAAAACCGCTTGCCGCGCGGACGTACCTACGTTCGCAATGGCTCGGTGATCGACCTTCAGATTTCTTCCGGTGAAATTAAGGCGCTGGTCAGCGGTTCGGAGATTTATGAAGTGGCGGTGAAAGTCGCGCCGGTGGCGAAAGCGCGCTGGCGGTCTATTTGCAAAGACTGCGCGGGGGCGATCGATTCGCTCATCGAGCTGCTCCAAGGACGCTTATCGAAGGGCGTCATGGAACGTATCTGCCGGCAAAATACCGGCCTGTTCCCCTCGCCGAAGGAGATTCAGATCTCGTGCAGCTGCCCGGATTGGGCCGAGATGTGCAAGCACGTCGCGGCAGTTCTTTACGGCATCGGTGCGCGTTTAGACAAACAACCGGAACTTCTCTTCCGGCTTCATGGAGTTGACGAAAGAGAGCTGATCGCCCACGCCGACGCCGGGCTTCCCTTGGCCAAGAAGGGACCGGCGGCGGCCAAGGTGCTCGGCGGCGAGGATCTTTCCGCGTTGTTTGGATTGGAGATGGCCGCCAGCGCCGCCAGAACCCGGCCTTCTACGCCCGCGCCCGCCAAGGCAAAGCGCGCGAAGACCAAAGCAAAGAGGCGAAGCGGGAAAACAGCGCGATCCGTGAAGATGGCACGGCCGTCAGTGAATGATGGAGCGGCTAATTAGCCGGGGCAGTGACGTTTGTCAATTCACTTCTTTGCCAAGCCTCCACCTGCTTTCGCATCGGCTCAAAGTTCCGTTGCATCCGGTTGACACCAATTGAAACGCAATCGATCAGCGAGAACGACTTCGGGTGTTTTACCAACACCGGCGTGAACACACCTGAGACAATGTTTCCAGATTCGGGCTCCCGTGAAACGAAGCTTGCGAGAGGACTTGTCGGTGCTGCTCTGGGCGGTCCGAGAAACTTTAAGATCGAAGTGGGGCGTTGCGGATTTGAAGTATCGCCGCGAAAGATCCCGGTTAACTCGTAACTGAATGAAAATGCGCGACGCGGGTGGCTCCCAAAAGCGTATTAATTAGCGGTTGGCACGGATTCGTAGACCATGATTGGACCATGATTATTGATCGCGCTCATTGGGAACGTTCAACATGACGCCGTTGCATACCCAAAGTATCCAAGGGGTTCCGTGCCATAGTGCTGAAACGGTTCGAAGACTTTCGGCCGAAGACCTCTTCTGTGAGAACTGGAGGAACAAGATTTACATCTCGAAGCTCGAAGTGTGAAAATGGTGCCGGGAGGGGGACTCTGTTATTCTGGTTTTCCACAGCCTTGCACGTCAGCAACATGCAACGTTTTTCGGTACTTGAGGTTTGTTTGCCTCAAGTAAGATCGATTCTGACCGTCCATTCTCATCAAAAGTAGTAGGAAATCGTCGGAAGGAATCCGTCTCGATGACCCCTAGATTCCAACCCCGTGCCACTCCCCGACCTTCGTGACGCGCACGCTTCCGTCCGGCAGCCCACGCACCGAGACCCTGTCTAACCGTGCAGCCGCGTACAAGCCGGAGCGAAATCGGTTGCGGCTCCTCTCGTCCTTCCGACGCCGCGAACATCGAAGTGCTGACCGACCTTGAGCCTGTGGACACGGTCGGCGATCTTGCGGTATGTGCCCGGTTGCTCGACCCGTGGACGGAGGTAAGCGTGCGTCAGGGTGATGCAGTGCTTGTTGCCGCATAACGCATCGACAACCTGTCCCGTTGGCACGGAACCGTGGGCGTCGATCCAGTTGCGCCGACGACGACCGTAGGCGGTGGATGGGTTGGCGATCTCTTCACATTCGCCGTGTTGCTTTGTCGGTGAAAACTTGCCCATCCCAAACCAACCGTCTCTTATGCTGTCTTCCTCTGAGCCGCCTTCACTTTCGCCCATCGCGCTCGCTGAGCGGCTGCGATCTTCCTGCGGGCCGCAGCCGACATCGTCCTCTTCTTGGGCATGGTGACAACGTTCTGCTTCTGCTTGCCTGTCCCGCGCAACTTCGCCCAACGTGCTCTCTGTGCAGCCGCGATCCTCGCCCTTCCTGCTGCTGAAATCTTGCGCCTAGTACCAGTTCGTTTCCCAGAGACCCCGGTGAGAGCAGCAAGTGCGGCATCTAGTTGTTCGACCGTTCGCGCAGCCTGACCCCGTTCCTTCCGCAACTGCTGGACAACACCAGCCAAGTTCATTGAATTCTCCTCGCCGGGGATTGTACCAAGAGCCGAAAGCGTCGTTGACGATTCGGGATGAAGGGGGAAGTCAGTTCACCGTCGCCCCGCCGCAGCACTTCTTGTATTTCTTACCGGAACCGCACGGGCATGGATCGTTCCTACCAACCTTGGAAGCGTTGCGCCGGGGTTCAGGTGCAGCCGCGCCGAGATGGCTTTCCCGCTCTCTCCGAAAATACTCGTAGGCGTTCATCAACCCCGCTGCCATGAAAGCGATGACCTGCTCGCGCTTGTCAGGCGTAATCGGATCGGGTCGCATCTCCGGGTCTTCGTCGTGCTCGTGATAGAGCATCATCATCGGGGTCAGGGAGCCGCCATATTTCTCGTCGTTGATAAGCTCAGCCCAGCCGTCGTGTCTCATGTGCATCCCCCGCATGAACCCGCGTGCCCAGTCGTTACCGTGAAGCTCGCCTTTCTCGTCCTCAAAGATGAGCGGAACATGGATTTCGCCTTTGTAGAGCGTTGAGGCAATCTTGTTCCAGTGCCGCATCATCAGATTCAGAATTTCCTGTGCTTCGTCGAGACCGGAGAACTCCACGACTTCCGACATCTCGCCGCCGAAGATTTCCCGGTTGCATTCGGATGGCATCAAGGGTTCCGGCCCGGCGATCAGGGCTGCGAAAAATCCGTCGAGTTCTTCGAGGTTCATCGCCTTGCCGCCCTTGCAGCGTTTGAGGAAGTCTCCGAGGCGGTCGAGTTCGACGTTGGTGAGCGGGTCGGGGTTTGGGAAGGCTGTCATGAGTCTCTGGATCACCCGTTGCCGGGATCAATGCGCCGGAGCACCCGCCCGGCAAAGATTGACCTCGACGCCAGTCGCCAGCCACGGGACATTCTGGAATTGCCGGGCAGCCTTCGCTAGGAAGCCGGGCTTGTGCAGCATGACCGTGATTTGCTGCATGTCATCAGGCGTGAACCATGTGCAGTAGCCTGATTGCTGTTGGTCTCCCTCATCATCTTTTCCCGGTGGCCACGGCTCGCATTTCGAGAGTTTGACTTGAGTGGCGGCTGCCAGATTCCATTGTTTTCTGGAATCCTCGTAAGCCAGCCACCCTACCTGCGCCATGTCCGATGCTCTCCAAACGTCTTTTCCTGCCTCGTCTCGCGCAAGTAATGCATCGCGGCAGCCCTGTCTTCCGGTTTGTACGATCTGTAGAAACTACAAGAGATGTGGTCGGACATTGGGCGCGGAGGCGAAGTCGGTCGGCACGCTTCACGGATAAACGAGCTTGTTGACGTCATCTCCGTCGTTTGGTGGGGCTTCTGGATGAACCCGCCCGTAAATTTGTAGAAGAGCGTCATGTCGGGCGAAATCCAACCCCTGTCGTTGCCAAGACTCGCACTAGCCTTGATCGTCTCGCCCCAGTGCTTCGCGGCAACCGGGAAACAGCTATTAAAATTCTCACGCAGCGAACATCCCGGAATGTCCGCCAGAGCCTTTAGTTCCTCCTCTGTGGGCTGCCAGCGATCCGAAGTACACTGATATGTTCCTCCTGCCGGGACGCTCGTCCTTTTGGAAGACAGCTTCGTAACTTGCTCGACAACCAGAAGGTGGCAACATTGCTCCATTCCAAAGCCGCCCTTCGCGCCTGAGAAAAACCTCCCTCTCAGGGTCGCGGTGACTTCATAGAAAAGGCACTCTGAACCGCAGCCTTCCCCGTTCGGCATCTGGAAGCGGATCGCGCCTACATCGTTCACGAATTGATCGAGGAGAATGTCATGCACGAGAGGGATGGCGATGCCCCTAACCTGAACATTGACGCCGGGCTGCTTGGTGAAAAAGTCCCCGATGTTCCAAAACTGCATGGGCGACGTTACGTCGCCGCCAATAGCCGCACCGCCCCGTGGACTAGAACGACTGTGAGAATCGGGCTTCGAGGAACTCGCCCAGCTTGGCCGTGGCCTTGAATTGTGGGATGGGCTCCAGTTCCTTGAATGCGGAGGTGAATGCGTTCGAAAGACTCCAGATCGTCCGCGGCCGAAATTCCTCGTATTTCGGTTCGAAGTTCGAAGTAGAGGTCATGCACGCTGCGGGCCAGGTGTTTTGGAGCTTCCAGTCTGCCCTCGATGAATGCCTCGTAGATGACCACCTTGGCGGTGACGTCTGTCAGTTCGCTTCCCTGCCAAGCTTCCACCTGCTTTCGCATGGGTTCGAAGTTCCGTTGCATTCGGTTGACGCCGACCGAGATGCAGTCGATCAGCGTGAAAACGACTTCGAGTGTTTCGCGAGGACCGGGGTGAACACGCCGGTGCTCGCCACATTCGAGCACACGAACACACGATATCCCCAGATCGACACTAAACACATTGGTCTTGTCGGGCGAGTTGGCCAACCTTATTGAGAAGTCGGCCTGCCATGCAAGGGCGGTTCTCCCTATTGAGCGGCCAAGAAGTTTAGGCGGGCAACCAACGCCGGGACATCGCCGCAGCAAAGCGGTAGTCTGCCGAATCTGCCTGCGCATTCTCGTCGCAGTAATTGCAGACTTGTACCTGTTTGTGACCGCCGAAGACGTACCAGCGCACAGAAATCACAGCCAACTCACCGTCGGCCAGCAACTCCGGATCTCCTTCATTTGCCACAATGGCAGTCCGACCAAGAAGTTCTGGTTGGGCCAAAACCAAAAGCAGAAAAGGAGACGTTATGCAAAACGGAAGTATCACACGGTCCACGCGTTTGCGCGGTCCCGACGTTCTGGGAATTTAGATGGCGAGAGGCAGGAGCCGATGGTAAGCGGAAACATCGCAGGATGGTGATCGGTTCAATCGCACAATTCTCCGACAAATCGTCGGCGCTCCTCGAGGTCGCGGCATTGCGTCGGGGAATCAATCTGAATGACCCACACCTGAGCTCTCAACCTGTTACCGTCTCTGAGTTGGTGAACCACTATCGCCAGCGCGAACTGGCCACGGACCATACTTGGAAGACACATTCGACCAAAGTAACCTACAAAGGCTTCCTGAATAAATGGATTCTGCCGCGCTGGGGCGATTACACGCTTTCCGCGATCAATGCGGGCGAAGTCGAGCTGTGGCTAAGGTCTTTGCCCTTGGCGCGAGCCACTTGCGCCAAGATCAGAAACCTCATGAGCGTTGTTTTTAACCATGGGATTCGCCACCAAGTCTATTCCCGTAATCCCATCCGCTTGGTTCGGCAAAGCGCCAAGCGGAGGCAGATTCCCGTTGTGCTGAGTGTCAGCGAAGTCCAACAGTTGTTAGACGCGCTGGCTCTCCGAGAACGGACCCTCGTACTGCTGGATGTCGGCACGGGGTTGAGAATGAGCGAACTGTTTGGGCTAAAGTGGAAGGATGTTGACTTCGATGCCAATGAGATCAGCGTGGTTCGATCCATCGTGATGCAGGTGACCGGCCCGTGCAAAATAGAAGCGTCGCAGAAGCCCATCCCGCTCGATCCTCATCTGGCGGAAACGCTTCGGGCATGGCGTCAACATGTGAGATACAACAGACCAGAGGACTGGGTCTTTGCCAACCCCAGAATGAAGGGCCGACAACCGTACTGGGGACAAGCAATTATGCGCAAAGCCATACGGCCTATCGCGATCCGAGTGGGTATCACGAAGCGTATCGGGTGGCACACCTTCCGCCATACCTATTCGACATTGCTGCGGGCCGCCAGAGTCGACATCAAGGTCATGCAAGAACTGCTTCGGCACGCCTCCAGTAGAGTCACCATGGATACGTACACGCAGGCCGTCACGGCACAGAAACGCGAAGCTCAGAGTGGCGTAGTTCGCATGTTTAGCGTCTCCGCATTGCCGCCCGCAATTGAGCCATGAGTTTGTGCCTTTTTGTGCCTACGAGAAAGTCGACAAACCTTGGGAAATCTAGCGGTGGAACGGCAGGACGAAGAGACTTGGCTGTTCTGCTGTTCCTTTTTGTGCCTACGAAAAACCGTCTCTGTCACTCTAAGTCATTGATTAGATTTGGCGTCCCCGATGGGATTTGAACCCATGTTACCGCCGTGAAAGGGCGATGTCCTAGGCCAGGCTAGACGACGGGGACATTTCTGGGTGAGATGGTTTCTTGCCGCCAAAGTTTATAGTAACAGGGCGCTTTCCCCGCGTCAAAACTAACTGCAGTCAAAGCTGGACGTGCTCACACACTTGACCATCGAACCGCACGCGCCTTCGATTTAGAATACGTCCATGGGCGATTCGCTTTATTTGAGCCTGTGGTTTCCCAGCTTTGATGAGTCCGAGATTCTGCCGCGAACGGTCAGCGTGCTCCGGCAACTTCCGTTTTCTGCGGCGCGGGGCGGCGTGACCTACGCGGCGATCCAACCGGTCTCGTGGAGTGAGCCGACTATTCTGGAGCGACGCTTCCTGCCTGGCGTTCCTCCCGAAGACGCGGCGGAAGTGGTCGCGGAACTTCTCCACGACGACTACGCTTATATTTTCGAGGCCTATTGGGATTTGTGGACTCCTCCGGAGGGCGCGGAGAAATGGGTGCTGGAGCCGTCGCTGGTGCATCTGGTTGCGCACGGGATGGAATTTGAAGAGCACGCGGCGGAAGAGGCGGGACACATTCAAATTGATTTCGGTCTGGACACGTCTTTCCTGCACGAAGAAGTCGCGTTGACTTTTGAGGCGGAGCGCAACGTCCGCAGCAACGTACACAAACTGGTCGAGTTTACGGCGAAGGTGGAGAAGAATTCCGGGGCAACGGGGCGGTTGCTATGGTCCGAGTCGGAGGAGAACCTGGCGCAGAAGCTGATTGCACGGCTGCAGAGAGTGCAGTAAAGACGTGGACAGACCATTGTCTTCCTCAAAAGAAAAAAGGCATCGAAGCCAGGATGACATGGTCTCGATGCCCTTAATTTTATTTTGTTCGTCCAGCCTCGCCCTGCAGCTTTTCACCGGCTGCGGCCTGAGCCGCCGCTAACCGCGCGGTCAGCACGCGGAACGGCGAGCAAGACACATAATCCATTCCCACCCGATGGCAGAACTCCACCGACGACGGGTCGCCTCCGTGCTCGCCGCAGATCCCCACCTCCAGCTTCGGACGCGTCTTCCGCCCCCGTTCGATCGCGATCCGCACCAGTTCGCCTACACCTTCCTGGTCGATCGCGGCAAACGGATCCTGCTTCAGAATCCCTTCCGCCAGATACGCGGTCAGAATCTTGTTCACGTCGTCGCGTGAGAATCCGAACGTGGTCTGGGTCAGGTCGTTCGTGCCAAACGAGAAGAACTCCGCTTCCTTGGCTATCTCGCCGGCAACCAGGCAGGCGCGGGGCAACTCAATCATTACGCCCACCAGGTAGTGCACGCGCCTTCCCTTTTCCTTGAACACTTCTTCCGCCACGCGCCGGACAATCGCCGTCTGGTTCGCCGTCTCCTTCACCGTCGAGACCAGCGGGATCATGACCTCCGCGTGGGTCTTGATGCCTTCCTTGTCTGCGGCCACGGCCGCTTCAAAAATGGCCCGCGCCTGCATCTCGGTGATCTCCGGATAGGTGATCCCCAACCGGCATCCGCGAAGCCCCAGCATGGGATTGAACTCATGCAACTCCTCCACCCGCGCCAGCAGCTCCGGGAGAATTTTCTTCAGATCGCCGACCCCTTTCGCGCCGTAATCTTTGTATTCCTCCACCAGAGCTTTCTTCTGCTTCGTCCCGGCACTGGGCAGGCCGGCGATGTCAACCATGAGCTTCTCACGCTTGGGCAGAAACTCGTGCAGCGGCGGGTCGAGCGTGCGGATCGTCACCGGCAACCCGGCCATCGCCTTGAACAGGCCGAAGAAGTCGGAGCGCTGCATGGGCAACAGCTTCTTCAACGCGGCGCGCCGGTCCTTCTCGTTGTCGGCGAGAATCATGGCGCGCATGTGCGGGATGCGGTCTTCGGCGAAGAACATGTGCTCGGTGCGGCACAGACCGATGCCCTCGGCGCCAAACGCCCGCGCCTGAATCGCGTCACGCGGAATATCCGCATTCGCGCGCACGCCGATCTTGCGGAAGGGTTCCGCCCAGCTCAGCAGTTTCTGCAGGTCCTCATCGTCGGCCGACGGCTCCAGCGTGTTCAGTTTCCCCTTGATCACGCGCCCGCTCGTGCCATCGAGCGAGATCCAGTCTCCCTCTTTGAACACCTGCCCCTTGGCGCGCATTTCCCCGGCTCGCTCATCGACTTGAACATCGCCCGCGCCCGCCACGCAGCATTTTCCCATGCCGCGCGTGACCACGGCGGCGTGGCTGGTCATGCCGCCCCGCGAAGTCAAGATGCCGGCGGCAACTTCCATGCCCTGGATATCTTCCGGCGTCGTTTCCGCACGCACCAGAATCACAGGATTTTTCTTCGCGCCATGTCCGGCCTTTTTCACCGCTTCTTCCGCGGTGAAAACGATCTGCCCGACCGCCGCGCCCGGGGACGCCGGCAATCCCGTCGCCAGCACTTCCACCTTCGTGCTCTTCTCATCCAGTCCCGGCACCAGAAAGTCATAGAGCTGGTTCGGTTCCACCCGGAAGATCGCTTCTTCCTTGGTGATCAGTCCTTCCTCCACCATCTGAATCGCCACCCGCACCGCGGCTCGTCCGGTACGCTTGCCGTTGCGCGTTTGCAGCATGTAGAGCTTGCCATCCTGGATGGTGAACTCGAAATCCTGCATGTCTTTGTAATGCTTCTCCAGCTTGGTGGTGATTTCGCGAAGCTGGTCGTACACGGCGGGCATGATCTTCTGCAGTTCGATGATCGGCACTGGCGTACGCACGCCCGAAACCACATCTTCGCCCTGCGCGTTCATCAGAAATTCGCCGTAAAACTCCTTCGCGCCGGTGGCTGGATTGCGCGTGAAACCCACCCCCGTGCCGCTGGTGTCGCCAAGGTTGCCGTAGACCATGGCTTGCACGTTGACCGCCGTGCCCAGCATGTCATCGATGTTGTTGATGCGGCGATAGTGCTTGGCGCGATCGTTCTGCCACGAACGGAACACCGCATCGCGCGACATGACCAGTTGCTCGTGCGGATCCTGCGGGAAATCGCGCTTGGCGTGCTTCTTGACCACCTTCTTGTACTCTTCAATCACTTCCTTCAGCGCCTTGGCGTCAAGATCGGTGTCGAGCTTGGTCTTCTTCTGCTTCTTCTTCGCGTCAAAGACTTCCTCAAACGCCGCCTTCGGAATCTCCAAAACGACGCTGCCAAACATCTGGATCAGCCGCCGGTACGAATCGGCGGCGAACCGCGGATTGTTGCTGCGCTTGGCCAGCGCCTCCACACTCTTGTCGTTCAACCCGAGGTTGAGAATCGTGTCCATCATGCCGGGCATCGAGAACTTCGCGCCCGAGCGCACGCTCACCAGCAGCGGGTTCTCGCCTTTGCCAAGCTTCTGGCCCTGAAGCGACTCGAGCCTGGCCAGCGCCTCATCCATCTGGCGGTCCACTTCCTTCGACACCGCGTTATCGCGCATGTATTCGCGACAAGCCTCGGTCTGGATGGTGAACCCGGGAGGCACCGGCAAGCCGGCGTTCGTCATCTCGGCGAGCCCGGCGCCTTTGCCGCCGAGAACGTCCTTCATCTTGCCATTGCCATCGGCCTTGCCACCGCCGAAGAAGTACACATATTTTGTGGTCGCGGGTTTCGTTTCACTGGGTTTCGTTTCGATGATTTCGGTATCAGGGAGAGTCGTCGTTGCCATATATAGGTCCTCTTTTTCTATTATCTATTATTTCGCAGATTCCTTGCCTTCGGTCACAATCTCAGAGAAATCGGCGATCGTGGAGAATTCTTTAACCACGCTCTGCAACAGGGCCAGACGATTGGCGCGGAGATGGTCATCGTCCACCATGACCATGACCTTGTCGAAAAATTTGTCGATTGCGGGACGCAGCTTCGCGATTTCGAGCAGCGCCCCTTCATAGTCGCGCGCCGCGCGCTGTTTCTCGACCGTCGCCACGGTCTGCGGAATTAGCGCGGCCAGTTCCTTTTCGGATTCTTCCTGCAGGCCGGCGGGGTCAACGCGCATCGCAATAACTATATTTTTTTCAGCCGCCTGGCGCAGAATGTTCTTCATGCGCTTGAAGGCGATGGAAATGGACTCGAAATCGCCCGAGCCCCGCACTTTGCTCACGGCTTCGGCGCGGGCGCCGGCGTCCACCACATCGTCGCAGTCGACCGCGAGTACGGCGCTGACCACGTCATACCCGTAGCCACGCGCATCCTTCAAGTAAAACTCCAGGCGCTCGCGGAAGAAACTGCGCACCGAATCGGAGTAGGCGACGGTCGAAAACTTCTTCTCTGCCTCGGAGCCCTGGTAGCGAACTGCGAGCATCGGCCATGATCTCCGAGAGCCGGAGCGGCAGTTTATGTTCCGCGATCGTCTTCACAATGCCGTTCGCCTGGCGGCGCAGCGCGAACGGATCCTTCGATCCGCTGGGGATGAGCCCGAGCGCGAACATCCCGGCGATCGAGTCGGCCTTATCGGCGATCGAGAGAACCGCGCCCTCGACCGTCGCGGGAGCTCCGTCCTCCATCGACTCGGGCTTGTAATGATCGTAGATAGCCCGCGAAACTGCCAGTTGCACGTCGGGCTTCATGTCCTCATCGAGGTGCTGCACGCGCGCGTAAAGGCCGCCGACAATACCCTGCAGTTCGGTAAATTCCTTGACCAGTTCCGTAGTCAAATCGGTTTTGGCCAGCAACGCAGCTTTGTGGACTACGCCGGGTCGAATCGCCATGCCGCTCTGCTTCACCGTCTCGGAAAGCCAACTGGCCAAGCGTTGCACGCGCATCGTCTTGTCGTAGTAGCTGCCGAGATCTTTCTGGAACGTAACGTTCCGCAGCAAATCGACGCGCTGGCGGAGAGTCTGCTTCTGGTCCGTCTGCCAGAAAAAGCGGGCATCGTTGAAGCGGGCGCGCAAAACCCGCTCGTTGCCGTGGCGTATCAATCCCTCCGAATCGGTAGCCGTGTTAAGCACCGCCAGAAAGTGGGGCAGCAATTTCCCGTTTGCATCCTCGATGGCGAAATATTTCTGGTGGTCGCGCATCACCGTGACCAGCACCTCTTCGGGCAGATCGAGAAATTCCGGATCGAAGCTGCCGAGGATGACGGAGGGAAATTCCGTCAGGTTAACCACGGTCGCGACCAGCGGCTTGTCTTCGCGCCAGCGCGCTGCGGGGATAGTACGCGTGGCCGCGTCGAGCGCCTTGCGGATCGCCTGCTCACGCTCAGCCGCGCCCAGAACCTTCGCGCCGCGCAGCGCTTCGACATAGGCGCTGGGCTTGGAGATGGCGACGCTTTCGCTGGCGATGATGCGATGTCCGCGGGAAGTCTTGCCGGCTGCGAGGCCGAATAATTCCACCGGGACGACCTCGTCATCGAGCATCGCCACCAGCCAGCGCACCGGACGAACAAAAACTTCTCCGCGCTTGCGCCAGTACATATTCTTCGGCCAGTAGAGCCCGGAAATTTCCTTGGGAAGAGTCTCGGCGAGAATCGCGGCCGCGGTGCGGCCTTTCCGCGTGACCGTGGCCGCCAGGTATTCGCCCTTGGGAGTGCTGACTTTCCCGAGCTTGCCGACATCCACGCCGACTTTCTTGGCAAACGCGTGCGCGGCCGGCGTCGGTTGCCCATCCTTATATGCGATGTGCGCAGACGGCCCGTTCACCTGCTCGGTAATGTCCGGCTGGGAGGCGGGAATTCCGAAAGCCAGAACCGCCAGACGGCGCGGCGTGTCCAGATGCGAAATCGCTCCAGCGGGTTCGAGGCGCTCGCGCTGCAACAGCGCGTGCAAGCGTTCGCCCAGTTCGCGCGAGGCGACATCAATCATCCTCGCCGGGATTTCTTCGCATCCGATTTCGAGTAAGAAGTCAGGCATCAGGCAATCAATCTATGCTCTCAGAACTACAGCAACGTGAATGTGAGCCTCATCACAAACGAAGTGTGTCAATCGGCAAAAAAGAATGAATTCCCCTGTGAACCCCTGTGTTCCCTGTGGTCGAAGCTCTCATCCCACTGGAGCGAGCTTCCCTTTCTTTTCCTTAGCGGAGGCCTTTGAAACCAGGTCACTGTTCTCCGTTTTTTCCCCAGCCGAGTACTGCTGGTCCATCCATGCCTTAGCGATCCCCACGGCCAGCGCCCGCACCCGCGCGATCACACCGACGCGCTCGGTCACAGAGATCGCGCCCCGGGCATCGAGAATATTGAAGTAATGCGAGCATTTCAGGCACAGATCGTAGGCGCCCAGCAGCGGAAAGTGTGACTTCTCGGGTGCAATGCCTTCAATCGTAGCCCTTAAATCAGCGTTACTTAAAGCGGCATAGCGATCGAGCAGCGTCTTGCACTCCGCCTCACAGAGTTCGAAATGCTTCCATGCGCTCTCGACATCCGCCGCTTCGAAGTTGTACACCGAGAACTGCTGCTCGTCCGCCAGGCGCACGTCTCCATACTTCACTTCCCTGCCCGTGTCTGGCTCGCGCGCCCAAACGATGTCGTAGATCGAATCGACGTCTTGCAGAAAAGCGCACAGCCGTTCCAAACCGTAGGTGAGTTCAACGGAAATGGGATCGAGATCCACGCCGCCGCACTGCTGGAAATAAGTGAACTGCGTGACCTCAAGCCCGTCGAGCATCACCTGCCACCCGATGCCCCAAGCGCCGAGCGTCGGAGACTCCCAGTTATCTTCTTCGAACTTGATGTCATGCTGCCGCAGATCGATGCCGATCGCGCCCAGCGATTCCAGGTAAAGCTCCTGCACATTTTCCGGCGGCGGCTTCAGGATCACCTGCAACTGCAAGTGCTTGAACAGCCGGTTGGGATTCTCACCGTAGCGCCCGTCAGCCGGACGCCGAGAAGGCTGTACGTAAGCAACCTTATAAGGATTCGGCCCAAGCACGCGCAGAAACGTCTCCGGAGCCATGGTCCCCGCGCCCACTTCAACGTCGTAGGGTTGCTGCAATGACCGCTCCGCGCTCGGCAAAAAAAGCCTGCAGCTTGAGGATGAGCTCCTGGAAGGTCAGCGAATTGGAGTTGGATGGATTCACGTAATCAAAATGAGCTGCTAGCTTCTGGCTACTGGCTTCTAGCAAACGGGCTTGTTGCTTGCTAGTAGCTAGAAGCCAGCAGCTAATAGCTGATCTTCTCCAGCATTCCCGCCGTCACCAGCTTCTTCTCGATGTGCCGCTCCAGAATCTGGAGAAGAAACTTGCGCAGATCCGCACACACCGCTTTCGGCCAATCGATCTCTGCAAACTCGGAAACCCGCGATCGCAGCATTTGCGCCGCAATCTTTCTCGATTCGGACGACAGCTCCGACGACGCCACGCGCTTGTCGTCCAGGCACATCAAGCCGTCGGCGAGCGCATGGTAGAACGCCCGGCTGCCGTCGCGACTGACATCAAATGACCGTCCGCAGACCACGCACTCCGAAAACTCCGGCAGAAATCCCATGAGCCGCGTCATCCACAGCTCAAAGTACGTGAGCGGCATCCACAACGCCGGGCCGCGCAGCTCCTGCAGAACCGCCAGGCTCAACCGAAACACCGCGTCGCTGGCCTCGCGGTCGGGCATCAACTCGTCGAGCAACTCCGCGACGTGCGCCAACGCCACCGCCCGCGTATAACTGACCTCGCTGGCCAGCGGCGATTCGATCACTTCGCAGGAATCGAGCCGCGCCAGTTCCTGCCCTTCGCGGTCGTCGTAAAACGCCCGCACATACGTGAGCGGCTCCAGCGCGCCTCCAAAGCGGCGTCTCGACTTCATGGCCGCGCGCGCCACGCCTTTCACCTTGCCTTCCATGCGGGTAAAGAGCGTGACCAGCAGGTCGGACTCGCGCAACGGATACGTGCGCAGAACGATCGCTTCCGACTCCTTCAGCGCCATGGAAGGTCTACAGGTTAAGGAATGATTGTAATGGAGAAGACCCGCTTTTGGCTGCTAGCTCCTGGCTTCTGGCTGTCCGCGTCTCGCCCGTCACCGGCCAAAGGCTGAAAGCTAGAAGCCAATAGCTAGAAGCTAGAAGCTGCCCTACCGCCCGAAGTACTTCGCATTCCGCTCGGTGTACTCTTTCCACTTTTCCGGCAGGTCGTCGAGCGCGAAGATGGCCGAGACCGGGCACACCGGAACGCAGGCGCCGCAGTCGATGCATTCTACGGGATCGATATACAACATCTCCTCGGTCGCAAACTTGTCGGAGTCCTTCTTGGGATGAATGCAATCCACCGGACAGGAGTCAACACAGGCGGTGTCTTTGGTTCCGATGCAGGGCTCGGCAATTACGTAGGCCATAGATTCTCATGCTCCTCGGGCGCAGGGAGTGTGATGGAACTCATAATTTTAGCAAGAACGCAGCAATCGGTACAGGCAGCGCCAATCAGGTGAGCGGAGCAGTTCCCTTGCCACGATTCTCGCCTTAGTGGACCAGAAACTTCCAGCCACAACTGCGACAAAGACGGCTATACCGAGGACATAACCAATCATTCGTCCGTTCTGAAGCTTTTCCTGCATATGCATAAAACTCCTCGCCTGATTTTTCCAACATGCCACAGGCAGTATGACAAAGCGAGGCTGGGAACGAATTGCCGCCCGCTCCGTTTACCCTCTGCCCCTGCGATCGCTTCGCCCGCCTCCACCTGCGGCACTGGACTGGCGGGAACCCTCGCCGGCGCGCCGCGCCAGGCGCCAGGCTTGAACCCCTCCCTTACGAGTTTGAAGATGGTTCGCCGATTTTGTGCAATCACCTTCAGCCACGCCATTTTCCCCATCATGGGGAAATAGATGCCGCGGAAACAGAGACGCGCCAGAAAGATGTTGATGCGATAACCCAGGGGCTGATCGTTCAGCGAGTCGACCGCATGCGCCAGCGCCTCCGGGCTATAAGAATCGGCCCAGCCCTGATCCACTTCGGCATGAGCTTCTTCGATGGTCATCTTCAACGGCGTGTGGGCCATCGCAAACGGGATGAATTCCTGCCAGTGCTTGGGCCGCGTCAGCCGCCCGGCGTTCTCCAGCCGCTTATAGAGCGGAGTTGCGGGCAGAGGAGTCAGCAGGCCAAAGATCGGCAGACCCGGAGGCCAGGTCCGAACTTGTCCGAGCGTTCGCTCGGCGACTCCGACTGTGTCGTTGTCCATGCCAAAAATAAATGACGTGATGGCGTACACATTGCGTTGCGCCAGCCGCTCCAGCACCGCCGCATACTCACCCGGCTTGTTGAATCCCTTGTTCACGTCTTTCAGATTGGCCGGGTCGATGGACTCCATGCCGATAAAGATCCACTTGCCTCCAGAAGCCGCGATCAGGTCGACCAGTTCCTCGTCGCGCAATAAATTGGCGCTGATCTGCGCCACCCAGTGCACCTGCGCCCCGGCGGCAATGATGTCGCGCAGTAACGACTTCGTGCGCTTGATATTGATGGCGAAATTGTCGTCGATGAAAAACACCGCCATCTGTCCCTTTTCCTTGCGGGCGCGGGCCTTCAACAAGAGCAGTTCATTCACCACGCTCTCATTGGTGCGGAAACGAATCGAGTCTCCGAAAAATCCGGTCACGGTGCAGAACTCGCAGCCATAAGGGCAGCCTCGCCCCGATTCGACCGGAATAATGCGAAATGATCCCCAGCCTTCTCGCGATTTTCTGGAGCAGCGCGCTCGCGGCCTTCGGCACCAGATTGAACTGCTCGAGATCGATCGACTGCCACGGAATCACCGGGTATTCCTTCAGCGACGGCTTGCTCTCCTGGCCAAAAGCGTCCACCGGCGCATAAACGTCTTTAAGCTTGCCACGCGCGGCATCTTCGACAATCAGCGGCCAGGTTGCATCGGCTTCGCCCAGCGCGACCGCGTCGGCGTGGCGCGGCCCGCCATCTCGACCAAGCGCCTCGTCGGCCATCTCCGTCACGTGAGGCCCGCCCATCACCACCGGAACGCCCGTGGCCCGCACCGCATCCGCCATGCGATACGCCTTGGCAATCATTCGGGTCATGGCGCCGATGCCGACCAGTCCAATCTTGTTGTCGCGCACAAACTGCGCGATCCCCGCTTCATCCATGGGTTGGGCGTTGCCATCCACCAGCAGCACCTCGTGGCCCGATGGCGTGAGCGCCTGCAGGAGAAACATCCACAGATGCGGCATGAAATTGCGCGTGACCCCGTTGTCGGGGTTATAGAGCAGGATTTTCATGAGTATCTTTCGCGATTCCGCAAAGCGCTGCTTTGCTAAGTGCTCGGCTGATAGGAGAAATCGGAAACGCCAGGACGGCGGGTTCCCCTGGCGCTCAATAGTCTGAAGGCGTTCCTTCGAATGTACGGCAGCGTACATTGTACACTGCCATCGCGGTAGTGATTCGTACGGCATCGCCAGCGATGCCGAAAGCGTCGTGTCATCGCCAAAGCGACGATTCGTGATACCAATCGGCGCAATCAGCTGACGCTGTGATGCTTGAACCAGCCGGAAGTGATGATTCCCTGAAAAAAGGACAGCGACACTGCCTTGAATTGGGAATTACGGCACTATCTTCCGGTTCGAAGGTTCGTACGCGACAATGTACCCCGCCACCGCGCTCGCGGCCACGGTCAGCGGCGACGCCAGGTACATCTGCCCCGGCCCGCTGCGTCCGGGGAAATTCCGGTTCTGCGCGCTGATCACGACCTGCTCGGGGCGCGTCGATACTCCCGGCCCCGCATTGATGCACGCGCCACAACTAGGCTCGATCACGTGTGCGCCAGCTTGCTCGAAAATCTCGATGTAGCCTCGGCGCTTCGAGTACTCGCGCGTTTCCTGCGAGCCGAATTGGATCCAGAACTCGACATTCTTTGAAACTCGCCTGCCCTGCTTCAGCGCATCGGCAAGAACCGACGCGTACATGTCCATGTCTTCGTTCTTCCCCGCCGTACAGGTTCCGCCGTAGGCGATTGCAATGGGCACGCGGGCGCCAAGTTCGCGGATGTACTTGCCATTCCCCGGATCGCCCGGAGTCGCGACCATGGGCGTGATCTCCGCCGCGTCGAGTTCGATTACCTGCGCGTACTCGGCGTCCGGATCGCTCTTGAGGCCTGCGATCATCTTCTCGATTTCAGCGCGCTTCATGCCGCGGCGCTCGACCAGAAACTCGACCACCTTTTCATCCGGAGCGACGATGCCGGTAAACCCTCCGATTTCGGCCGCCATATTCGTCATGGTGGCGCGCTCGTCCACCGAGAGCGCTTCCACCGCTTCGCCCGCATACTCCATCACTTTCGCCAGCGCCTTGCCGCTGCGCACGTAATCGAGAGACAGAATTTTCAGGATGAAATCTTTCGCCGTGACGTTCGCGATGCCGCTTGCCCCGAATCACGATCTTGACCGACTCCGGCACCTTGACGCGAACGTCTTTCGTGATCCAGGAGTTGAATACGTCGGTCGTCCCGATGCCGAAGGCGATGCAGCCGATGGCGCCAACGTGCGGCGTGTGCGAATCGGACCCAACGTTCACCTGTCCCGGCAGCGCATAAGTCTCCAGCATCACCGAGTGGCAGATGCCCTCCGAGCCTTTCCGGTCGGTAAGTTCGCCGTGCAGCTTGATTCCCTGCTGCCTGGCGAAATCCTCCTGCTTCAGCTTGAGCTGCGTGGCCAAATCGAGCAGCCCCATTTTTTTCTTTTCTTCGGAGATCACTTCGTCGAGAAAGGTGAGATGGTCGCGAAAGAAGCGAATGCTCGAGGCATCGTTCACCGGAACATCTTTGCCAACGTATTGCTCGTAGAAAATCGCAGCCATCGGCGTGACGTACTCGTGGCTAAACCGCAGATCGACACGGGTAAAGCCAGTGTCGCCAGGCTTGACGTAAAGTGGAGCGACGGGCGTCCCCGCCCGTCCAGCCGAGCGTAGCTCGGCAGTGTAGAAGGTTGGCGAGACCATGTGCCGCGCAAAGATCTTTTCCGCCAAAGTCATCGCACGTGCCTGGGTCTTTATCGCCTGCAGAAAAACTTTCCCCTGCATCCGCGCCACGTTGAACGGAAACAATCCACCGTATTCAATCACCTGCCTCGTGATCTCGTCCTCCCCAGCGGTGAATTCGCTGAGCGCGATTTCTTCTCCGGCGCGAATCCGGTCAATCAAAGAGAAGTTGGTCGAAGTCAGCAACCCGAGGTTCTGGCAGTTCTGCTGGTAGATGCGCTCAATGTTCTCCCCAATCGCGACTTGAATTCCGGCGCACCTCTCCGCATAAGGCGACTGCTCGCGACTGGAGCCTTTGCCGCGACGCTTGCCGCTCACCGAGCACACAAAGCCGCCCTTCTTCACATCGCCGCGTCCAATCGGCAAAGTGTTGCCGCACCGCAAGCCAACATAGGGAATCTCGCCGAGCGTCCGATCAAAGTAAAAGCAGCAGTGCGCAGGCGTGATCTCGTCGGTCGAAATGTCGTCGCGGAGTTTCGGATTGTTGGCTGGATTCTTCGTGTCCCACGGCAGATCCCAACCCGCCAACTGCTTCTTGATCAACTCCGGGTCTTCGGTGAGAAACAGAATGCGCCCCCGCAGCCGCACCATGTCGGGACGCTTCTCGATCTTGCGTTCAAGGAGAGACGAAATCACGCGAGCAATTGTAACGCGTGAATTGTGACGGTGGAGCGACGGGCGCCCTCGCCCGTCCTTGGTCGCCCAAGCTGCCGGGCGGGGACGCCCGGCGCTCCATTAGACTTTTCGATCGTTGGCGTAGGCAACCGGGCTGGGCAACTCTTCCAACCCCCGGCCGGCGAAGATCTCCTGAAACTCATGCAGGAGCGCGGCGTGCACCGACCCATTCGACGCCAGTGTCTCGCGGCTTGCAATCTGGAATTCACCGCCGGAAAAGTCCGTGACCTTCCCGCCGGCCTCTTCAACCATCAATACGCCCGCCGCCGTATCCCATGGATTGAGATTAAATTCCCAGAAGCCGTCAAACCGGCCCGACGCGACATTGCACAGGTCAAGCGCGGCCGATCCCGCCCGCCTCACGCCGTGAGTGCACAACGTGATCTGGTGATAGAAATAAATATTCGGGTTCTTATGCCGCTTGTGGCTCGGAAAACCGGTGCCGATCAGGCATTCTCCCAGATTCGCCGTAGCCGAAACGTGGATCGCGTTGTCGTTCAGCCGCGCACCACCGCCAAGTTCGGCAACGAACATCTCGTCGCGAGTCGGATCATAAATCACTCCCGCAATCCGTTTTCCCTGGCGCTCCACCGCGAGCGAAACGCAAAACACCGGAAAGCCGTGCGCAAAATTCGTCGTGCCATCGAGCGGATCGACGTACCACTTGTAATCGCTGCCGGTTTCGATGCGCGCTCCCTCTTCACCCATCACGTCATGAGCCGGAAACTGGTGGCGAATCCTTTCCAGAATCAGCGCTTCCGACTTGCGATCGGCCACCGTAACCAGATCCACGTCGCCCTTATATTCAATCTTCACGTGCTGAGAAAAATAATCCATCAGCAGACTGCCCGCCTCACGAGCCATCGCTTGCATTGGCGAAATCAGGTCCAAAGATTGATGGGATGTCATGCGACTTCCAGACTTTCCTCTTTTGGATTGAGTACTGGGTGCTGGGTACTGGGTACTGAATACCGGCTACTTTTTCTTCCCGTCCTCCGCGATGTACACAATCTCATGCTTGAAGATGAACAGATTCGGACCATCGTCGCGCGTCACGCGCACCATGTTTTTGTCGTAGTACTCGATCCAGCCGCGGACCACTTCGCCGTCGGCCAGCTTCAGGCTCACGACCCTCTGCTTTTCCCCCAGCGCTTTCAGATAGGCCGCTTCTTCAAAAGTCTCGTCCGGAGGCGGTGTGCGCTTTTTGTTAAACGTGGGATTTCCTGGTTGTGACGACATACTGTCATTTTACAACGTCAACTCGCAAGCTCAGGTCTTCTTCACGTAAAACGCCGCTTCCTCGGGACGCGCAACCCGCGGCATCCACAGCGGACGGCGAAGACCACCGGGCCCCGGCGCGGGTCGAGTAAGCGCCTTCCACCGCTGATACACCGCAAAGGAAAGATTGGTATCGACAAAAATGTCGCCGTAGCGATCGCCGGCGCCAGCCCGCTCCACGCGCACCATCTGGTGCCAGCAGTGCATGCCGCTGATCGGATCGGGATGCACCGGAAATGTAATGTCCTGGTGCACGCCCGCATCGCTCCACCAGATTCTCTTCGTATCGGGATCGGATGTGTCGTAGGGCTCCACTCCCGAAATCTGGCGCATCTTCCATTGTCCTTTGCCGATTTCCTGCAGATCGACCCACGCGCTCGACATGCGTTCGATCTGATCCTCTTTGTTGATGCGCCAGCGACCAAGATGGTGAGAACAGGCGACCACGCCCGGCGTCAGCCCCTCGGTCACCCACGCATGCAATACGAAGAATCCAATCTCAGTGTGGACTTTGAGCAAATCGCCGGTGCGAATGTCGCCGAGCTTCCGCGCGTCCACCGGATTCACCCACAGTGGATTCTTGTGCGCCATCTCGTAAAGATATTTCGAGTTCCCCGATCGCGTGTGGATAAGATGCGGCAAACGGAAAATCGGCAGCAGCGTGTACACCTCGCCGTTTGAATCCTTTGGCCATTCCACGAGCGGCATGTATCGCGGGATCGAAATCTTCGGCCGGCTTTCCCATCGACGCCGCTTGCGCCGAGCGATGAATGTGGCTGCGATAATATTCCGGAAGCGCGAATTCAGGCCACTTCCAGTCCGCCATGGTTTTCGAAAACAACTCAAGTTTCCGCGACGGCGTGTTGTAGCCGACAACCGCTTTGCCATCGACCATCACGCCCACCGTTTTGCCATCTTTCGTGACCACGCCATTCGCTTCGACTTTCGATCCGGAGAGATCGGCGGGTGTCACCGGTTTCTCGTTCAGCTTATAGACGTCGGTGGTCACTTCGTAAGCGCCGTACTTACGCATGTATTCGAGCGGCTTCAAGCCCTCTTTGGCGGCGGCCTCGGGCAATCCTGGAACCGAATTTTCAAAAATCCAACCGTAGTATTCGTCAAGCGTCAGTTTCTGCCCCGGGACGGTACGGAGATTCGAACCACTGCCGAATTCCCATCGAACCGTCGGGATCGATCGCCCACGAGAGGTTGATCCAGAATTCATCCTCTTCCCAAACTTCTCCCGGATTCGCCTGATACGTGTAATCGAATTTCTTGCCTTCTCTTTCCTGCAGAACGCGCAGCACGGGTTGTCGAAAGCCGATCCATTTCCCCGCGTACGATTCCTGGCTCATCAGGTCGTGACGCTCGGAACTGAAGCCCATGGGCAAAACATAATCCGCAAACCAGGCGGTCTCGCTCCAGGTCGGCGTCAGCGCGGCGTGCAGGCCGACTTTCTCCTCGTCGCGCAACATCTCGATCCACGAAAATCCGTCGGGATAAGTCCAGACGGGATTGAAGACGCGCGTGAAATAAGCCTCGATGTCGGCCGCGGCCTTCCTTGAGAAAATGCGGGAGCAGAAAAGACATTTCATGGGTGCACAGCGGCCACTCCGGCGGGTAGAGCAGCTCGTTCCAGCGTTTCTGCGGCGGCGGATTCTTGAACGGACGCGGCACAAACTTGTTCCACGCATTCAGATTGTGTCCGCCCGGCGTTCCAACCGAACCGGTAAGTACGTGGAGCAGCATCAAGGCGCGCGCCGGTTGCCATCCGCCCAGATTGCCGGACGCGCTGCCCCGCCATAGATGCGATGCGAAGCGGCTTCCGGCGGTCGCGATCTCGCGCGCCGTTTTGACGATGATTTCCGCCTTCACTCCACTTTCTTTTTCCGCAAACTCCGGCGTGTACTTCGCGTAGTGCCGCTTCAGTGCGTCGATCAGGGCTTCGAAACTCTGGCCCTGAGCACGAAATCCATCCACTTCAAGTTCTTCCCAGTTAGTCCAATTCTTCACGAACGCCGCGTCAAAGCGATTCTCTTGCAGGATGACCATCGCCATCGCCAGCAGCACCGCTCCTTCGGTCCCCGGATAACTCGGCATCCAGTAATCCGCCATACTCGCCGTATTCGAAAGGCGCGGGTCCATGACGGCGAGTTTGGCTCCCGCCATTTTTCCTTCGATAATGCGCTGCGCATGTGGATTGAAATAGTGGCCCGACTCAAGGTGCGCGGAAAGCAGCAGAATGAAGCGCGCGTTGGCGTGGTCGGGAGACGGCCGGTCGGCATAGTGCCAGAGCATATAACCAAAACGCGCCGAAGCGGAGCAAACATTCGTGTGCGAGTTGTGACCGTCGATGCCCCACGCCTGCAAGGTGCGCTCCATGATGAAGTCGTATCCCGGACGGCCCACGTGGTACATGACTTCTTCACCACGATTTTCCTGAAAAGCCTTGCGGATGCGCGCGCCGAAAGTCTCCAGCACTTCGTCCCACGAAATCCGCGTCCATTTTCCGCCGCCGCGCGGCCCGGAGCGCTTCATCGGATAGAGGATGCGATCGGGATCGTGAATCTGATTGATCGTCGCCGGGCCTTTCGCGCAAAGGCGTCCGCGGCTGGACGGATGCTTGGGGTTGCCTTCAAATTTCGCGACTTGTCCGGTTTCCTTATCGACATAGGCGAGAAGCCCGCAAGCCGATTCGCAGTTGAAGCAGATGGTGGGAACAAGCTGATAATGCTTCTGGACGCGGCGCGGCCAGGCTTCGGCATCGTACTCGACCCAGTCGTCCCACTTCTCGACCGGCGGACAATACGAAAGATGGCTGCCGTCACGCTTGAATTCGGTCATTGCTGAATCTCCATAATCCCAACCTTGCTGGTGGAGCGCCGGGCGTCCCCGCCCGGCGGGACGGGCGAGACGCCCGTCGCTCCACCGGATGACTCACCACTTCCAGCTAGCTGTTCGGCACGCTCTGGCCCGCCATCACGAAGCACCATTCAAAAATCAGAACTCCCGCCAACGCCAGCACGCTCGCCACTCCGGTTGCGATGCGATCGGGCCCGCCCACCAGCAGAAGCAGCAGCGGAACAATCCCGCCCACTGCCACCGCGCCTCCCCAGAATGCGCGTGCGAACCGCCCATGGGTCATCAATCGAGCCCCGTAGCGCGCATTGTCGGTGACGTGTGGCATCGCAACTTCGCCGAGCACCATGAGCAGGTGCAATCCCAAACTGATGACGAGCATGGGAACCGCGACCGACAAAGCCTGCGGCGAGCCACCGATCGCGTCCGGAAGCAGCGCCAGCACCGCCGCTCCACAGAGCAATGCTTGAACGATCAAATGGGCCGGCAGCAGCGGCGTTTGCCACAGGTCGCGCCCTTCGCACTGTCCGAAGAGAAACGCGGTATAGGCGGCCGCGCAAAATCCGGCCAGCACCGTGGGCCACAACAAGACCGAGGTAACGACGGGAAATCCCGCAAGCGCGCCCAGCCAGAACACGCCGCACAGCGCGCTGTATGCGATCAGAATGAACGCGCCCCGCGCCAGCCACGATTTACTTTGCGGCGTGAACACCACCCGCAGGAATCGTTCTTTGTGATCGAGATCCCAAACCAGCAGCACTGTGGTGAGAGCTGTGAACAGTAGCGCGACGGTTGCCAGCGCGATATCGCGAATGCGGTCACCCGACAATCTCCCCAGCGCCATAGCGATGGCTGGCACGGCAAGCACACCGGAAGCGATGGACTTGGTCCAGCAGTAAGCCGGCACTTGCCATCCCCACGGACGCGCATGGGAAACGTCATACGCTGCCAGCGCGTTCTCTTGCAGCAGGGGGCTATCGGGCGGATAAAGAGCGCCGCCGCCATGCACCAATGCATTCCGCTGCGACCACATGTAAATCGACTCATGGCGCGCCGCCGTGGGAACGATCGCGCTTTCATCGGCATCGATGTAGTAGAGCTTGGGCTGAGTTCCCTGTTCGGGCTTGCGCACGCGCACCGGTTCCCGCGCCGCCAGTTGCGCCGCTTCACTCTCCGGACCGCTCAGATCTCCGGCAATGATGGCGTGTTCCGGGCACACGATCACGCAGGCGGGTTCCAATCCGACTTCAGTGCGATGCGCGCAGAAATGACACTTGGTGGCAGTGCCATCGTCGGGATCCATGTAAATCGCATCGTACGGACAGGCCTGCATGCAGGCTTTGCAGCCAATGCAGCGCTCGGAATCGAAATCGACGATCCCGTCCTTGCGCTGGTACATCGCCGTCACCGGACAGATGGTGACGCAGGGAGGCTTCTCGCAATGGTTGCAGCGCGTGACCTGAAATACGCGGCGCGTGTTGGGAAAAACGCCCTTCTCGACGTACTTGACCCAGGTCCGATTCACACCCACGGGTACATGGTTCTCGGTTTTGCACGCCACCGTGCAGGCGTGACATCCGATGCACTTGCGGTTATCGATTATGAATCCATATTGCATGCGCGAGGGATCTCGACTCGGAAATTAACCATCGTACTTGGGCCCGCTCGAAAGGGGAATTACGCTGTTGAGGCCGCTTGCAGAACGGAGGGAAAGCGCCAGAGCATCTTCTTCTGGCCGGCTCCGAAACGCGGGCCCAACTATAGAACGCCCCGCCCAAGCAAGCTTGGACGGGGGCAGAGTTGTGAGTAAACATGGATGCGCCAGCCTAGGTCACCCGTCCGCCGATATGAGCACGGAGCGGATGGCGCGCGAGCCGTTCTAGTCGTTGGCAGCCTGCTCGATCAGGTGTTCGACAATGCGGTGCGCTTCGTCGATATGTTCCAGGGCGCGATGCCGCAATCCATGGGCAAACTCGTCACTTTCTTTTTCCGCGATGTCGTGATGCGCCTTGTCAAGCAGTTCAAGCGCTCGGTGGTATCGGCCCTTGTGTCCGAGATGCGCATCGACTGGAGGATGGTCATTTAAATCCTTGCCATCGTCAATCGCAGCGTGCTTGATCTCGGCAATGGCTTTGTCGATCTCGGCGATGGCGTGATCTTCTTCTCTATCCATCCGGCCGGACCATGTCTGGCGCTCCAGATGAGCCCGCGCGTGGCGCAGGTCGGTGAGGGCGTGGAGGTATGCGGGATGTCTTCCCGGTTCATCGGCGAAGGTCAGTGTGGCGCAGACAGCAAGAAACAACGCGATTACAGCGCAATGTCGTACGGTTTTCATAGTCTCCTTTAAAGTTAGCCTTCCGGCGGAATGAAACTCGCTTGTAGTAAACCCGGAATTGCGGCTTTTGACTCGCCAAATTTTAGGCCGCGGCCCCAGATGCCGAAAAGTTACTCCCGTGCACTGGCCTTTGTCCCGCCGGTGCTGGAAAAGTCGTCTTCTGCTAGATCTGGTAATCGATATCTTCCATGATCCTTTGCATGGATTCTGAAAGCGGCTCACTTCCGCCCGTGCCCTCCAGTTGATGCACTCGTTCCGCTAACCGGTTTACCTCAGACGCGACCGCGGCTAAGGCTTCGGAAAGCGGATCGTTGATCAGCTTGGGGTCGGTGATGACCACGCGCTTGCCTTCTCGAAAAACGATGTGCCCCGGCACGCCCACCACGGTGGAATCGTCGGGCACGTTGCGCAGCACCACCGATCCCGCGCCAATCCGGCAATTGCTCCCCACCGTTATGTTGCCGAGGATCTTCGCGCCTCCGCCGATCACCACGTTGTCGAGAATCGTCGGATGCCGCTTCCCGTGCTCCTTGCCGGTTCCACCGAGCGTCACACCCTGGTAGAGCGTAACGTCCTCACCGACAATCGCGGTCTCGCCGATCACCACGCCCATACCGTGATCGATGAATAATCGCCTGCCGATCCGCGCCCCGGGATGGATTTCGGTGCCGGTGAGAAAGCGCGCGGTCTGCGACAACCAGCGCGCCAGCAACAAGTAACCGTGGTTCCACAGCCAGTGGTTCATGCGATAAAACCAAACCGCATGCAGGCCGGAGTAGCAGAGATAAACCTCCAGGCGTGACTTCGCCGCCGGATCGCGCTCCAGCACGGTGGCAACGTCCTCGCGGATTAGCGACAACAGATGCGGCATGAGTCCACGATTATGGGTCCAAGATCAAAGATCAGGCCGGAAGTGGCGTCGTCGGAATCTGCAATGCCTGGTTCCGGAGTCCTTCGAAGAGGATACTACTCAAGTAGCGCTCGCCGAACGACGGCAGAATCACAACGATCAACTTCCCGGCATTTTCAGGACGGCGCGCCACCTGCAAAGCCGCGACCACCGCCGCTCCCGAAGAGATGCCAACCAGCAGGCCTTCTTCGAGCGGAAGGCGCCGCGCCATGTTAATCGCGTCGTCGTTGCTCACCGTGACGACCTCGTCAACGTAATCCCGCCGCAGGATGCTGGGAACAAAACCGGCGCCGATTCCCTGAATCTTGTGCGGCCCGGGTTTTCCGCCGGAAAGAATCGGGCTATCTGCCGGTTCTACAGCGATCGCCTTGAACGATGGCTTCCTGGGCTTGATATATTCGGAGACGCCGGTGATGGTCCCGCCGGTGCCGACGCCGGAGATCAGAAAATCGACGCGCCCGTCGGTGTCTTCCCAAATCTCGGGACCGGTGGTTTCGAAGTGAATCTTCGGGTTTGCCAGGTTGTCAAATTGCTGGAGCATGTATCCGTTTGGCGTGCTGGCCAGCAATTCCTCGGCTTTCAGAACCGCTCCCTTCATTCCCCGCGGACCCGGCGTGAGAACGATCTCGGCGCCAAAAGCAAGCAGAAGCACGCGCCGCTCCAGGCTCATGGTCTCGGGCATGGTGAGAATGAGCTTGTAGCCTCTCACGGCCGCGACAAAAGCCAGAGCGATTCCGGTGTTGCCGCTGGTCGGCTCGATCAGGACGGTTTTCCCGGGGTGAATCTGGCCGGCGCGCTCGGCATCGGTAATCATGCTCACCCCGATGCGGTCCTTTACGCTGGCCAGGGGATTCTGGCTCTCCAACTTCGCCACGACTTCGGCAGCCGCGCCCTCGGTAACCCGGTTCAGTCGCACCAGTGGTGTGTGGCCAATCAGTTCCGTTACATCCTTTGCGATTTTCATAATTCGGGTCAACTCTTTCGACTCCTGGAATCGGCGCTTCGGGCAAGCTCCCGGCGCCGCTTAACACAACTAACTCTACTACTTTACTCGTCTATGGCACAGTGATGCAAATCACACGCCCGTGTGAGCTCCTCAGCCCAACCCAGAGATTCGGATCGCCATGCGCAAATGGCCTTAGCGCAAGCGCCAGGTCCTCTCCTTTGCCGGTGTAGATCCGGGCTTCGTCGCAGTGGCCTTTTCCCGCAGGCAATGGCTCTTCCAGGAATCCGCTCCCCGTCTATATCGCAAAATGCGCCAGCAGGTGAGTGGCATTTCCTTGGGAGGGATCGAGCCTGGCGATCACGTCCTGGTGCAATCGAAGACGGCAATCCCGCGCTCCATCTCACGCGCGGCAACATGTTCCCGTAACTGCGAGCGGAAGCCTGCGTCAATCGGCAGGCTGGCGGGAATACCTCTGCGTGCGGCCAGGCATAGACGTTCTAGTCCAATAAGTCATAACTGGCAAGGGTTAGAAATTCCGCAAATTCCGGGCTCGTCGTCAACTCTTCGAGGACTGTGGCCGCCTGCAGCAACTTTTCGTCGTTGCCCAACTCAACGCCCAACTCCGCTGCCCTGCGACGGATGATCTCCTTCACCATTGCTTCCGTCACCCTCCTGCCGTCCTTAAGGTGCGCGCCGTGCCTCACCCACTGCCACACCTGGGCGCGGCAGATTTCTGCGGTCGCCGCATCCTCCATCAGGTTGTAAATCGGAACGCAGCCCGATCCCCGCAGCCACGAATGCAGATACTGTAGACCGACGTCGATGTTCCAGCGCAGACCTTTCTCGGTGATATCGCCCTTGGGAACCGCGAGCAGATCTTGCGCTTGTACCGTCCGCCCGGTCGATTTCTTATGTGAAGAAATCTGATTCGGCTCAGGCATGTACTTATCGAAAATTTCCTTTGCCACCAGGACCAAGCCTGGATGCGCAACCCAGGTGCCGTCATGGCCCGCCTGCACTTCGCGAATTTTGTCGCGCCGCACCTTCTCCAGCGCCTGTTCGTTGGCCACCGCATCATTTCGGATGGGAATCTGCGCCGCCATGCCACCCATCGCATGAATGCCGCGCCGGTGGCAGATTTGAATCAGCAAGTTGACGTAGGAACTGAGAAAATGCACCTCCATCGTGACCTCGGACCGATCCGGCAGAACGAATTCAGGATGCGCCTGAAACTTCTTGATAAAACTGAAAATGTAGTCCCAGCGCCCGCAGTTCAGCCCCGAGGAATGGTCGCGCAGTTCGTAGAGGATCTCGTCCATTTCGAACGCCGCGAGAATGGTCTCGATCAGGACGGTGGCGCGAATCGATCCCCGCGGAATTCCCAGTTCGTCCTGCGCAAAACAAAATACGTCGTTCCACAGCCGCGCCTCCAGGTGATTCTCCAGCTTCGGCAGGTAGAAGTAAGGGCCAGTGCCTTTGCTGAGCAAGGCCGCGGCGTTGTGAAAAAAGAACAGACCAAAATCAAACAGCGCCCCCGAGATCGGCTTCCCATCCACTAAGAAGTGCTTTTCGTCCAGATGCCATCCTCGCGGCCGCACGACCAGCGTGGCCAGATTGGACCCAAGTCGATACTGTTTTCCCTCCGGACTCTCGTAGTGAATCGTGCCTCGAATCGCGTCCCGCAGATTCTCCTGGCCTTCAATATTGTTGCTCCAGGTCGGCGAATTCGAGTCCTCGAAGTCCGCCATGAAAACATTGGCCCCCGAATTCAACGCGTTGATGATCATCTTGCGATCGACCGGCCCGGTAATTTCCACGCGGCGATCGAGCAGATCCTTCGGGATCGGCGCCACTTTCCAATCGCTTTGGCGGATTCCAGCCGTCTCCGGCAAAAAGTCCGGGAACTTGCCGCGATCGATCTCCCGCTGCACGGTTTGCCGCCGCGCCAGCAGTTCCTGCCGCCGCGGCTCGAACCGAGCCGCCAGTTTCAACAGGAAGGCCCGGGCTTCCGGGGTAAGAACTCTGGTCTCGGTCTGGGTGAGGGTGTGGTTCTCAACCGCATTGTTCCGAAGAGTAGTCATGGCATTCATAAGTGAACATCATATCCATCCACCGGCGCAAATAACATGACGTTTTGCTACGCTGGGACAAACCGAACTTGCACCACGGCCTGCTAAACACTCACGCGTGCTCTTGACCGTGCGCGCTTGTCCTCGCGAAGTTGCGCCGCTGTATAGGCGCAGCCGCAAGTGCCGCATCTCCAACTTGTAAACGCGCTGGTCACGAGGCTGGCCCCATCATTACTCGTCTGGGATTGGTTCGCACGCACCGCCAGAACCAATTCACCACCGCACTTCGAACATTCGCGTTTTTGCATAGACCTCGTCGAAGAATAGGTCGCCCAGCCACAGCGTCCCTGCTCTTATTACTATGGCACAGATACCCGGAAATAACAGGTCAATATTGATCGCCTTGTGTTTTCGCGCCCCAACGCCATCTTATTCTTTGCATGTGAGCTATCTTGCTCAGACGCAAAAGTCCACACCTGTCATTCTTTATTCTCCTGAGTGTGTAGACGGAGCCGCGACCGCTGATTCGCAGCTCTCTTTCTCAGGTCGCTGCGGGTAGGGTCCCGATCAAGTCCCGGCCAAGCGACCACATCCAGCCAATCGGCATTCTTCATCCGTGTGTACGCCGCGACACCCCGTGGCGGAACACGATTCGACCCTAAGAGCCTCGAACATCGAAATCACGGCAACAACTCCAGGCGGATGGGAGGAGTTAGCCCGCAACAGAAGGAAGGTAAAAAATCATGCCTCTAATTCAACTGCTGGAAGTTCTGATCGTGGTGGGTATCCTCCTGTGGCTGGTAAATCGCTTCATTCCCATGCAGGGGACCATCAAGTCAATTTTGAACGGCGTCGTGATCATTGCCGTGGTTCTGTGGCTGCTGAATGTCTTTGGACTCTTTCACTCGCTTTCCGGCATCCACGTTGGAACGTAAGAGGAAACAGTCAAGAAGGCTGCAACGCACTTACACCAGATCGATACCACCCAACCCGGCAGACATCTGCCGGAAGGAACAAGGAGATACTTGTGAAGACCAAGCTTTTGTTAACCGTCGGAATCGTCCTTAGTGTGAGCGCGTTTGCTCAAACGAATCGCCAAACAACCATGGTCGTCGAGCCCATGAGTCCGGCACCCACATTCCGAGTGAACGTAATCAGCCGCAACGTCCAGGCCGTCAACTACGAGCATCGCAGCGGAGCCTCCAAGCTCGACTTCGTGGGCACGGACTTGATGCCCTCGGCGAACGGTGAAGCCAAGGTGAATAGCAAGCGGGGATCCATTGAGATCGAAGCAGAATTTGGCGACCTGCAAGGGCCGACGACTTTCGGCACCGAGTATCTGACCTACGTTTTGTGGGCGATTTCTCCCGAAGGCCGGGCCGTGAACCTGGGCGAAGTGCTAGTCGGCGACAACCATCGCAGCAAGCTGCGCGTAACCACCGACCTTCAGGCCTTCGCTCTGATCGTTACAGCGGAACCTTATTATGCGGTGCGGCAGCCCAGCAACGTGGTGGTGCTGGAGAATGTAGTTCGCGAAAGCACCAAGGGAACCACGGAAGCGGTCAATGCAAAGTACGAACTGATGGAGCGCGGCGGCTACATTCCCACCGGCTACAAGTTCGATCCTGTGGTTCTGAATGCCAGGTTGCCGTTGGAATTCTTCGAGGCGCGGAATGCCCTGCGCATCGCGCAATCCGAGGGAGCCGAGCAGTATGCCAGCGACAGCTATCAGCATGCTGTCCAGTTGATGAACAATGCCGATGAGTATGCCACCAGCAAACATATCGACACCAAGCCGCTGATCGCAGTTTCTCGCGAGGCCGTGCAAACTGCCGAAGATGCGCGCGAAATCGCAGTCAAGAAGCTGGATGAAATACGCCTGGCAAACGAGCGTCAGGCTTCGAGCGACGCACAGGCACAATCGCAGGCGCAAGCCGATGACGCGATGCGGCAGAAAGATCAAGCCCAGTCCGACACGGCGAACGCTCTAGCCGCCAAGACTCAGGCCGAGTCCGATGCAGCCAAGGCACGCGCCGACGCTTTGGAAGCACAAACTGCAACCGCGCAGGCTCAGTCCGACATGGCGGCCAGCGAGGCTTCGTCAGCCAGTGCAGTCTCCGCCGCCCAGGCGGATGCCGAGCAGTCTCGTCTCGCTGCCCAGCAGGCACAGCAGAGCGCGCAACAAGCGGATACCGACAAAGCTGCCATGCGCGCGCGCTTGTCCGAGCAGTTGAACTCCATTCTTCAGACTCGCGATAGCGCGCGCGGGCTGATCGTCAGCATGTCCGATGTTCTGTTTGACACCGGAAAATACTCGTTGAAGCCGGGTGCGCGGGAGAAACTGGCGAAAGTCGCCGGCATTCTGCTCGCCTATCCTGGACTCGACATCGCAGTCGGCGGCTACACCGACAATGTGGGCAGCGATCAAATGAATCAGACATTGTCTGAGAATCGTGCTGGATCCGTACGCGACTACCTGGTGCAACAAGGGGTGCTGACGAATTCGGTTTCGGCCAGAGGCTTCGGCAACACTTCGCCAGTCGCCTCCAACGACAACTCCTCCGGACGCCAGCAGAACCGGAGAGTTGAACTTCTCGTGTCCGGCGAAGCCATCGGCAGCCCGGTCAACGCGACAACAGGAAGCTTGCAGTAAGAACCAGGTACGCAAACGAATCAATAATGGAGGCAACACCCTATGAAACTAGTTGGAGTTATCAGCACAGCAGTTTTGTCTTTGGCGCTTGGAGTCGCCGTTCCGGCGTTCGCACAGGAGCAGCACGAGCAGGAGGGACAGAAAGCGCCTGCCGCCCGGGACGAGAAGAAAGCACAACCAGAGAAGTCTACAAAGCAAGCGGAAAAACCCGCGGCGCAACAGGAAAAGAACGCCAAGCCGGAAGAGAAGAACGCACAGCAAGAAAATAGGAACGCCAAGCCGGCAGAGAAGAATGCGCCGGAACAGCAACAGCCGCCGGTAACCGGTGGTGGCCGGATTCCCGAAGACAAATTCAAGGCCAATTTTGGACAGCAGCACTCGTTTCGTGTCAGCCAAGGCGACTACAGTAATCACCGCTTCCAATACGGTGGCTATTCGTTCGGATTTGTTGACCCGTGGCCCAGCAACTGGCTCTACACGCAAAACGTTTATGTGATCGAGATCGACGGCGTGTACTACCTGTGCAATGCATCGTTTCCGGGCGTTAACCTTGTACTCAGCTTCACACTATAGCCGGCTCGTCCGGTGTCGCCTGAGGGCGCAACCAGCTTAACGACGATCGGCGCGGGTCCACTCCTTGGGCTCGCGCCGCTTTTTTGGCGCCAGCAAGTTGTCATTTTGGGGAAGAAAGGCTCAGCCGACCTAAGAACCTAAAGAACCTCTGACTAGGCCGTTTCACGCAGAGCTTTGAAAGGGCATGGCTTCAGCCATGCCGTCAGAACCCGCTAAACAAGCCGCTGAGGGTCCCACTTTTAGCGTAGCCGGTCTCGCCAGCTAGGACTTAATCAGAGTTTCCCTAAATGGGAAAATTCACGAAAAGTGAGCAGTAGTGCACAGTTTTTGACTATGCCTCCGTGGAATCCTTGCTTCGACGCGTCGCCGTTCCATCCACGCAGCCCGCGGCAGCTAAGGTAGGACCGGGCAATCGAAGGATGATCTGGCAAGGTGATCCAAAATGCGCACAATCCGTTTGCTGTTGCTGGCACTTATGATACTGGCCATACCGGCCCTCTCGTTCGCGCAGTTCGGCGTGTCCGTCATGATCGCTCCGCCTGCGCTGCCCATCTACACGCAACCCATGGCCCCCGCCGAAGGTTATTTGTGGACGCCCGGTTACTGGGCTTATGGCGATGAAGGGTACTTCTGGGTGCCGGGCACGTGGGTGATGGCTCCCGAAGTCGGCTTCCTCTGGACTCCCGGTTATTGGGGTTGGGGCGGAAATGGCTACGCCTGGAATGAAGGCTACTGGGGTCCGCATGTCGGCTTCTATGGTGGCGTCAACTACGGTTTCGGCTATGGTGGTGTCGGCTATGAGGGCGGATATTGGAATAACGGGGCCTTCTACTACAACCGCTCGGTGAACAACGTGAACGTCACGAACATTCACAATGTTTACAACAAGACCGTAATCAACAACACCAGGGTGAACCATGTCAGCTACAACGGCGGCCAGGGTGGAATTACCGCTCGACCGACCGCTGCGGAAGAGACCGCGGCGCACGAGCAACACCGGGCGCCACTGGCGCTGCAAACCCAGCACGTGCACGCTGCCAGTACCAACCACGCGCTCCTGGCATCCGTGAACCACGGGAGGCCCGCAATCGCTGCAACGGCCAAGCCCGCGGAGTTTAGCGGTCATGGCGTGGTAGCGGCCAAACAGGCGGGAGCACCTTACAAGGCCACCGAGAACAAGGCGATTGCAACTCGCTCGAATGAGAACAAGGCGGCTGAGAACAAGGCAGCCGCAACATCTCGCACGAATGAGAATAAGGCGGCCGCGAATAGAGCAGCCGAGAGCAAGGCTACCGAGAATAGGGCCGCCGAGAACAAAGCCGCCACCACTCGCTCGAATGAAAACAAGGCAGCTGCGAATAAAGCAGCCGAGAGCAAGGCTACCGAGAATAGGGCCGCCGAAAACAAAGCCGCCACTACTCGCTCGAATGAAAACAGGGCAACCGCGAATAAAGCAGCCGCGAACAAAGCTACCGAGAATAGGGCCGCCGAAAACAAAGCCGCCACTACTCGCTCGAATGAGAACAAGGCGGCTGAGAATAAGGCAGCTGCAACAACTCGCTCGAATGAAAACAAGGCAGCCGCGAATAGGGCCACCGAGAACAAGGCGGCTGCTACTCGCTCGAATGAAAATAAGGCGGCTCATGCGCAGGCTGCACCACGTCAACAGGCTGCGCCGCGTCAACAGGTCGCACCGCGTCAACAGGCTGCACCGCGTCAACAGGCCGCACCGCGTCAACAGGCTGCGCCGCGTCAACAGGCCACACCGCGTCAACAGGCTGCGCCGCGTCAACAGGCTGCACCGCGTCAACAGGCTGCACCTCGCGCCGCGAGCGCTCCTGAGGAAAAAAGCCCCAAGAGGTAAAGAATAGCCCGGTCCGTAGCAAATTGACTGCGACGTAAAGCGTCAGGCTGCTCGGTTGATAAGAAAGAGGTATAAGGAAGTCGATTAGCTCTTGCATCGGTGCGGGCCCACTCCGTGGGCTCGCGCCAGTTCCCTTCTGGCTGTTCGCGGTGATCGCGTGACATCCCGCAGGGCGGGAGATGCGATCCATCCGCTGTTATTGCCCGCATTCCCTACGAGGGCACTAATCCTGCCCCTTCGACACTATTCTTCACATTGAGCAGTTTTGACCAGTAAAGAAACTGGCGGAACGCCTATAAACAAATCGGCTCCCCATCAATGTTGGGTTCCCCGTTGCGGAACTTGAGGATCGGGGACGCCGCGCTGGAACAAGACGGAATCAAAGCCGCCCCTTCCGGGGAGTGACGTTTGAGCGCCGTCTCAGTGCGGGGGAAAAGGAGTGAAATATGCTTGGAACTATATTGATCGTGATTTTGATCTTAGCTCTTTTGGGCGCGCTGCCAAGATGGTCGCATAGTCGAGACTGGGGTTATTACCCGAGCGGAGGACTGGGACTGATCCTCGTGATCGTCGTCATTCTCCTGGTTATCGGCCGGATTTAACAAAGGAGACGTCACAGCGGAATCGCTCTTGGCGCGGGTCCACCTCAGAACCCGCGCTGCTTCTTTCCTGCCACAGACGATCGCAAGACGTGCGGTTGCTGTGCCATGCTTCGAATTTGCGGTTACTTTATCCTCACTCTGTCTTAGCAATGAAGAATCCGTTCATGTCAGGAGCACTTCTGGCAAGACCGGGGAATTGCTCGACTCCGAGCGCGCTCAGGCTCAACCGCAGAACGCTTTCGTGGTGAAAGAGTTCGTCGCGGGCGGTGCCGGCCGGTGTTCGTGAGCTTATGATCAGCGCGGGAATGCGGCCTCCGCCTTTCAAGTCGGGTCGCTTCGGATCGTATCTCCAATCCGCTTTCGGGCCAGTCTCACATCCCTCATCAAAAACGATCACCAGAAGCCCGCCGCGTTTGAAGGTCGCCGATTCAATCAGCGGCTCCATGTTGTCCTTCAGCCAAGTATCGATTCCTTGCAGGGCTCGATGATCTCCGCAGGATGCCCTCTGCCGCGTCACCGCATTGTTGTGCCCGTCGTTGTACAGGTTGGGCACGATGAACGAGTAATCGGGCAGACGGTCGTGCTGCAAATCACCGGCAAAACTCTCGAACGAAACGATATTGGCCGCTTGCGAAGCTTGCCCGGCGCCCACCTTGCTCTGACGAACGCTCGCAAAGTACGCGAATGGGTTGTGCCGCTTTACATAGGGAAAGTGGTCGCCATCCAGATAGCCGGCCCGGGGTATGCTCTCCGCGTATGCCTTCCAGGTCTTGCCATTCGCCGTAAGAACGCTGGCGATGTTGTCTCCCGCCACTTGCCCGGGAAATTTGTCGGCCAGATCCCCAATCCAAGGCGATCGAGTGCCGCTCCGCCCCGCGGTCAAATAGAAGTAATTGTTGAGTGAGGGATGGGTATTAGCGTAGTAGTTCGTGGCCACTCCGTACTTTGCCGCCAGCGTGTTCAGGTAAGGCAGGTCTTTTGTGTTCCCGATCACCTCGTCGTAATTCTGGTTCTCCTCGACGACCACGAACACGTGTTCAAAACGGACCATCTGACCCGGAATAGGAACTACGGGAACCTCTGGAACCACAGCCTGCTGCCGGGCGCAGGATATCCAACTGGCAGTGAGTATGAGTAGAAGAACGAGCAGCCGTATCCGCATACTCGCCTAGCATACAGGGAACCGGTTGGACGGATGTGTACACTCTTGACCAGAATCGCAAGGCTATCAATGCCAGAATGGTACTGGAGATTGTCTGCAATCGCCTGGAAGGTGCACAAAACCCATGCCAAGCTCTGGTCCGACTAGCCCCAGGCACTCATCGCCGCCGTTTCGCGCCACAGCCAACCGTTGGCGCCTGCTGGCTACGCGTGTAGTGACACTTCTTCTCGTCGTGCTGATGTGCCCCCGTGCATCGTTCGCTTACTCGGTTTTGACCCACGAGGAAATCGTGGACCTGCTCTGGACTGACGAGATCCGGCCCCTGCTGCTCAAGCGATACCCCGGGCTCTCGGAAGATCAGATCAAGGAGGCGCACGCCTACGCCTACGGAGGCGCCGTCATCCAGGATCTGGGTTATTACCCATTCGGCAGTAAAGATTTCAGCAACCTGGTGCATTACGTTCGCAGCGGCGATTTCGTTCGTGAGATGCTGCTCGAAAGCCAAGATGCCAACGAGTACGCCTTCGCACTAGGCGCACTGTCGCACTATGCGTCGGATATCGCGGGCCACCCGGCGGTCAACCAGTCTGTCGCGATCGAGTTTCCGAAGCTGCGAGCCAAGTTTGGCAAGTCAGTCACGTATGCGGAAGACAAGACGGCACACTTGAAAACAGAGTTCGGGTTCGACACGGTACAGGTCGCGAAGAATCGCTATGCGTCGCAGCAGTACCACGATTTCATCGGATTCCAAGTGTCCAAGCCCCTGCTGGAGCGGGCCTTTCCCGTCGTGTACGGAGTGGAGTTGAAAGACGTCCTTACCCACGAGGACCTGGCAGTGGGTTCGTATCGTTTCGCGGTCAGCCGGCTGATCCCGGAGATGACCCGGGTCGCCCTGCAAACCCATAAGAAAGACATGATGCGCGAGCGGCCCGACTTCGCGAAACAGAAGTTCCTGTACCGTCTTTCGCGCTCCGGTTATGAAAAGGAGTGGGGGAAGGACTACACCAAGCCCGGATTCGGAACCCGGATCCTCTCCACCCTCTTGCGTTACATGCCGAGAATTGGTCCGTTCAAGGGGCTGGGCTTCAAGAACCCGACTCCGCAGACCGAGGACATGTATTTCAAGAGCATCAATTTGACCGTCGATCAATACCGGGCCTTCCTCGAAGAAGTGCGCGCGGACACACTGGTGCTGCCCAACTGCGATCTTGATAGTGGCCAAGCGACCAAGGCAGCGGAATACTCGCTCACCGACGATACCTATGCGAAGTTGCTGGCGCAGTTGTCGAGCCGCAAGTTCGAGGGGACGACTCCGGAGCTGCGCGCCAACATTCTAGACTTTTATTCCGACCTCTCGGCTCCGTTCGACACGAAAAAGGTCCCGGCGGATTGGGAAAAAGTGCAGGCTGAGCTCGACCAACTGAAGTCGATGACGCCGATTCCGACGGTTACGAGTGGCCCCGCGAAGTGATCGCTGAGCCTCTGCGGGCGAGGGCGCCCGCACCACATCCTCATCTTCAGAAAACGCTAGGCGCTAACCCGTACAGATACTAACTCTGGAGTGCAGTGGGAATTTTGCATGGACTTAACCGCATCTTCGGCTGTGAATCTCCCCATCACCAGGGCCAGCTTACGATTGGTCGTGGTCTGGATGGGAAGCCGATCAATCCGCAGCACGTATTGAGGGGCATGAGCGCCGCCGCGGTTGACTTTCACAACAAACTTGATGTTTTTCATGATTCCTTCCCGATTCTATCGATCAAACAAGAAAAACGAGATGACAAACAGAAAGGAGGCGACATGTATGCCGGCTGCCTGTTTTCTTACTTGCCGTTCGCAATCCAAAACCAGTCGCTGGTTCTCAATGGGCCTTCGCTTCGAGCGTCTTCTCGCTGCCCACATACACCTTAAGATCGGCTTGGGTTTGGCGTCGGAAAGACCCCAGCGGATCAAACGGCGTCATGATTCAGACTTCTCCTCAGAGCAATCGAAGAGGAGACAACTTTCAGATGGTTAACTTAGTCCAGAGAAGCTGAAAGAGTAAGAATAAGAAAAGGTACCTGCTCACTACTAATGTTAGGCTTATGCGCTAGCATTGTCAAGCTTTCCACGCCAGCCCATCCCCAACAACGTCAACGTAGAAGCTGCCTGGAACTACTAACAATTCTTACACCAGCGTCCACACCAACCCGCATTTCCTGGCCGAACTTACCGGCGCCCGCAAGAGAGGAGAAACTCATCCTGAAAAGGTTGGCAGCCTCGCAGGGATTCGAACCCCGATACTCTGCTCCAGAGGCAGATGTCCTACCGTTGAACGACGAGGCTTCAAGAGAATTCTAAATCATTTTGCGCCGACTGCAAAACGGTTTGCTTGTCCGATGGACACGCCGGCTACCAGACCTGCGTTAGAATCTCCGCTAGCGGTGCGAGGAGTTGCCCATGCCGAGCAGCGGAACTTTGCCAGGAGCTTTCTCAGGAACCATCATCCCAGCAGACAACGACTACGCTGAAATGGCGCGCCGTCCCCTTGAGGCCGAGCATTGCGCTCTCCTCGTCGTGGACATGCAGGAGAAATTGCTGCCGCCGATCTGGGAAAAAGACCGGCTGGTGCGCAATGTGCAACTGCTGATTCGCCTGGCCGCAATCCTGAAGATCCCGGCGCTGGTGACGACACAATACGCGAAGGGATTGGGCAATACCGTGCCGGACATTGCGTCCCTGCTGCCAGACAGTCCGCCCATCGACAAGCTGATGTTCTCCTGCTTCGGCAGCGATGTGTTCTGCTCATTGCTGAAGCGCTTGCCGGGCCAACGCACGACCGTACTGCTGTGCGGTATGGAAACGCACATCTGCGTAATGCAGACTGCGCTGGGAGCGCTGCGGGAAGGTTATCTGGTGCATGTGGCTTCGGATGCCGTCAGTTCGAGGACAGAATTAAACTGGCGGATTGGCCTCGATCGCATGCGCGCCGCCGGCAGCATTCTTTCCTCAACCGAAATGATGATCTACGAACTGTTGCGGTCGTCGGGCGCGCCCGCCTTTCGAGAACTACTGCCCTATCTGAAGGGCTGAAAATCAGCATCGAGCGTAGGGACAGCCGCCCTCGGCTGTCCAGCGGGGCGAAGCCCCGCTGCGCTCTTAATCGCAAGCATGAACAAACGAAACCCGGGGGCGAGCTTCGCTCGCCGGCGCAGCCGAGGGCGGCTGTCCCTACGTATCGCTTCCCTTCTGCTTCACCCGCACCACGGTGATTTTCGAAAACCCCTCCTCGAAGGTGGGAGGCTTCAACTTGCCCGCCATCTTGCGCATGACATCTTCGGGCACCGCACGGCCACGGCGCTGGTGGCGTTCCATGCAAATCTCCACCGGGACATCGAAGAACACACCTTGCACATCGTAGCCGTAATCCTTGGCCAGCTTGATCCAGCTCTGGCGGTCGTGGGGCGTAAGGTTCGTCGCATCCACGTAGTTCATAGGACGGCGGGCAATCAGCCTCGCCTTCAACATGGATCGCAGGTTCGAAAACACCAGATCCTGAAAGCGCTGTTCCTGTGCGTCATCGAAAAGAAGTTCGCGCAGCAGATCGCTCGAAAGCGGATGAATGTTGTGCCGCTTGAACCATGAACTCTTGCCCGATCCCGGCAGCCCGATCGCCAGCACCACCGTTCCCTTGCTGGCGCGAGGGGGAACCGGGGCAGTTTGCACAGGCACAGCTTGCACAGGCGTAGCTTCAACCGGCGCAGATTGAGTAGACGCAGCCCCAGCCGGCCACTGCGGCGCAACCACTGGTTCCGGCGCGGATGCTTCTGCTGCGGAGGGCTCTACCGCGGCGGGCTCGGCTGCGGGGGCGGGCGTGGCCCCTACCGGCCGCGATCGAGATCCGCCACGACCTCCGCGGCCCCGACGACGGCGCGAGGTTCGTGGTCTCGGTTCAACTCCAGCGGATGCCGCGGATGGTTCCGAGGCAGGCTCAGCCGCGGGCGCGGGCTCCGGCTCCGACGGGCGGCGCGACTCGACTACGGCAGCTTCGGGCGCGGCGGCGGGCTCATTGTCATAGTATTTCGGCTGCAAGGGCTCGGGGGCGTTGCTTGCTTCCTTGGGGGAACCGTCCCCGGTCTTCTTGCGGCGCTTCAAACGCTCGCTCATCCATTTGCGCATATAGCTTGCTTTTAGCACACCAGCGCACATTCGAGCAATCTTCCCACGTGGCGGCGAGGGTACCCGGGGTGAGGCATCGGGTGATCGGGCCATGGGGCCATCGGGTGATCGAAGGTCAAAGGCTCTTGAATTTAGATGACCCGATCACCCGATGGCCAGATCACCCGATGAAATCATGTTTACAATAGCTACCAGGGTAAATCATGAATCCAACCGATCCCGCAACTTTCCCGGTGGCCGCCGGGCAACTCCCCGCCGTGCCCCTGACGCTTGAAGGCTACGCCACGCTTCACCAGATGATGCGCTTCCGCTGGTCCGCCTGGCGCTCCCTTCCCGAGAAAGACCGTCGCGAGATCGCAGCCGAAGCCGCGCAACTGCTGGCAGAGATGGAAGCGAAGGCCGATGGCCAGTCTGCGCTCTTCTCGTTGCTGGGACACAAAGGCGACCTGATGCTGGTCCACTTTCGCGAGAGCTTCGACCAGCTCAATCAGGCCGAGCTCGACCTGGCGCGCCTTCGCCTCAACGACTTCCTGGAGCCTGCAACTTCGTATTTGTCGGTGATCGAGCTGGGGCTGTATGAGTCGTCGCTGAAGACCTACAAGGCGCTCGCCGAGCGCGGCGTGGAACCGCACTCGGAGGAATGGAAAAAGTCGATCGCGGAAACCATCGTCCGCCAGAAAGAAGCGATGAAGCCGCGCCTCTTCCCCTCGATGCCGCCGAACCGCTACCTCTGTTTTTATCCCATGGATCGCCGCCGCGGCGAAGACAAGAACTGGTACACACTTCCCATGGAAGAACGCCAGCGCCAGATGAACGAACACGGCCTGGTCGGACGCCGCTATGCCGGAGAGGTGAAACAGATCATCACCGGCTCCATTGGGTTTGACGATTGGGAGTGGGGCGTCGACCTCTTCGCCGACGATCCCCTGGTGTTCAAGAAGCTGATCTACGAGATGCGCTTCGACCACGTCAGCGCCGTCTATGCGTTGTTCGGAAGCTTCTACATCGGATTGCGCTGTCCGGCAAACCGGCTGTACGACCTACTGGAAGGAAATTTGCCGCAGCAGGTCATTGCGCCATTGATTCAATGACTCAATGACCAAATGACTCAATGCCTCAATGACTTAAACTGAAACTCGTGCCGTTTCATATCCACGCGCGCCCCGCGGAAGGTCACGCCCTCCATGCGCAGGCGGAATTTTTGTTCCGCAGCATCTTCTCCGCACAACTTAATCGCGCCGCCTGACCCCACCACGCGGTGCCAGGGCAATCCGGGAACCTGTTGCAGGATGCGCACAACCTGACGCGCGGCGCCGGGCCAGCCCGCAGCCTTGGCTAAAGCTCCGTAGCTCGACACCGTTCCCGCCGGCAACGCCCGAATGCAGCGCACCACGCGGGCACGCTTATCCTCTGGCGTGCTTCTTCGGGACACGCTTCTCCGGAACACGCTTCTCCGGAACCTGGATTGAGATTTCCGATTCACAGATCAATATTTGCTGGGTAATTCGCCGGACAACATCCACCGGACAATTATGTTAACTTAGATTCACCAATACAAAAATTTACACAAGCTCGTAAAACCTGGGATTACGATATGTGCATCCCATGTTTTTGCTCACCACCAAAACTGCCTTTTGGAGAACACTATGGTTCGCTTGTTGAAAGCCCTGCCCCTGACGTTGGCCATTGTGGCCTTAAGTATCATTGCCACCAGCTGTGGTTCCAGTAATACGCAGGCTCGTTTTGTCAATGCCATCCAGGACACCAACGACTATGGCGGCACCAACGCCGCTTTGGATATCGATGTCAACGGCACAAAGCTATTTAGCGACGTAGGCTTCGGCACTGCTTCGTCGTCAAACTATAGGGGGATACCCGCGGGGAGTGACACCATCGAAGGACTTGAATACAACAGCACCACCGAGGTCTTCAACGACACCGGCGTTAGCTTGAACTCTGGGAATCAGTACACGCTGGTTGCGACTGGATTTGCTACTGGCACCAACGGCGATAACGTAATCCTCTTGACTCCAACGGACAACAACACGGAGCCGGCAAACGGCAGCGTGTCATTCCGCGTCATCAACGCATCGCCCAGCGGACCTACCGCCGTGGATGTTTGGATCGTACCGGCTCCCCTCAACGGCCAACTCCCGGCAGCTACGATCCCAAGCGTTGCCTACAAGTCGGCCAGCAACTACACAACCATTTCCTACAATTCCAGCGGTGGTGGTTTCGCGCTATACGTGGCTGTATCAGGGACCACGAATCCACTCATCATTAACGGCCAGGGCATCACTGTCGGTAGCGTGAGTGCTGGATCGATTCGCACCATAGTGCTCTACGACATTGCGAATGGGAACCCGCCGGGAATGAATTCGCAGGCCCTGGTGTTGACTGACCTCAATTAATCATGGGCCAGGCGCCTGGGCCAGCCGGCCGTCTCGCTGCAATCTTCAGGAAAAGCAACCGGGCCTCCACCGGGGCCCGGCGAACCACCTAACAAGCTGCTAAAATCCTTCTTGCTCACCACTAGATCGATTTTGGAGAATTAAGGATGTCTCGCTGGTTGAAGTCCCTGCCTCTGACGTTGGCCCTCGCGGCCTTGAGCATCTTCGCCGCCAGTTGTGGTGGTTCCAGCAAGGCGCAGGTTCGTTTTGTCCATGCCATCCAGGACGGCGCCGCCATGGATATCGATATCAACGGAACCCAGGAATTTACCGGCATAGCATTCCTCGGTGTCCAGCCGAACCAACCCGGCTACACCAGCGTACCTTCGGGGAGCGACTCGATCGAAGGGTTCTTGACGGGCCAGACCATTGTTGTCGGATTCAATAGCACCAGCATTAGCTTGAACGGTTCGCAGAAGTATACGGTGGTGGCGACTGGATTCGTCGCCAACAGCCAAAACGCCGTCATCTTGTCCATACCTGACAACATCCCGTCGCCGCCATCGGGCGACGTTGCATTCCGCGTCATCCACGCGTCGCCCAGCGGACCCGGCAGCGTGGATGTTTATATCCTCATGAACCCCGTCACCGGCCCCACCGGCAATCCTACGATCTCTGGCCTTGCCTACGAGCAGGCGAGCGCCTACATATCCCTTCCCGATAATCCCAACAATGTCACCCCCCTCCCAGGCTTTACGCTGTTCGTCACTGCATCGGGGGGCACGCAACCCATCATCAGCGAGCCCATCAATCCGCCAGACCGAGCAGTTCGTACCCTCGTGCTTACCGACGTCCAGGATGGACACTCAATGAATTCGACTTTCCTGGAATTGTCCGATCTCAACTGATTGCGGACGAGCCGCCAAAGCGGGTGCCTCGCTGCCTTTGGTTTCGTATCAGGGCATCGCTTTAGCGATGCCGAAAGCTCTTCGAAATCAGGGCCCCTTTAGGGGCTGAACATCGGGAATTCGATCCCCAGCCACCTAAGCCGCATCCTTGAACGACTTGGCAGCCGCTTGTTCATCGTCGAACACTTCAAAAATAGTAAGCAGCTTGGTGAGTTGGAGAAGGTCGCCTACGCGCTGGCTCAGGCTCGCCAGTTTCACCGCGCCGCCGGCGTTGCGGGCGCTCGTGTAAAGCGAAACCAGCGTTCCGAGTCCGCCGCTGTCGATGTAATTCACTTCGCGCAAGTTCATCACCAGCTTCGGGCTCTGGGCCAGCAGTTTTTTGACCGTGTCGCGCAGGCTGGCCGATTCTTCGCCGAAAACCACTCGTCCGCTGCAATCCAACACCAGCACGCCTTCCACCGATCGTGTGCTCATTCTCAGTTGCATAGGCGCTTCTCCCCAACATTCGCGGTAAAACTCGATTCATGAGCGTACCCTGCCCGGCTCCGCCACGCAAGCGCCCCACTTCGAGCCACATGAGCTGCGAACTCCGGGGCATCCGGTTTGCTCGAAGCTCGGAGCTCACGGCGCGAAGCTGCACACACGCGAGATTGTATAATCGAGGTCTCGCATGAGCTACCAGGTCCTGGCGCGCAAATACCGGCCGCAGAAATTCTCCGATGTCATCGGCCAGGAACACGTCACCCGCACCCTGCAGAATGCCATCGCGCAGGAGCGCATCGCGCACGGTTATATCTTCAGCGGCCATCGCGGCATCGGCAAAACGACCGTCGCCCGCATCCTGGCCATGGCGCTGAACTGCCGCTCGAGTTCCGGTTCCAACGACAAGCCGGTCCTCGAGCCCTGCGGCGTCTGCGATTCCTGCACCGAGATTCGCAACGGCAACTCCGTGGACGTGATCGAAATCGACGCTGCCACCAATCGCGGCATCGACGAGATCCGCGAACTGCGCGAGGCCGCGCGCTACCGCCCGGCGCGCGATCGCTTCAAAATCTACATTCTCGACGAGGCCCACCAGATCACCGACGCGGCCTTCAACGCCCTGCTCAAAACGCTCGAGGAGCCTCCCAGCCACGTCATCTTCATGATGGCCACCACCCAGCCCGAAGATATTCCGCAGACCATCCGCTCGCGCTGCCAGCACTTCAGTTATCGCGCCATGAAGTTCGACGACATCATGGGCCAGCTCCGCGACATCGTCACGAAAGAAAAGATCCCCGCCGACGAGGACGCCCTCGCCCTGCTCGCCGAAGCCGGCGACGGCTCGATGCGCGACGCGCTCTCCATCCTCGACCAGGCCATCGCCTCCACCTCCGACCACCTCACGCACGATTCGGTTCGTAGCCTGATCGGTTCCGCTCCGGCAGCGGCGCTCGAAACGGTAATGCAGGCGGTCGCGGAGAGCTCGAGTGAGAAAATCCTCGTGCTGGTCGACGAGTTGATCGGCGAAGGACACAGTCCCACACATTTCGCCCGCCAGCTCGTGCGCTTCCTGCGAAACGTCACCGTGGCGAAGATCGCGGGCAAGGACTCGGCGCTGCTGCAGATTTCGTCCGATGAGCGCGCCCGCGTGGGCCGCGTTGCCGACCTGTTCAGCGAAGAAGACCTGACGCGCCATTTGCAGATCATGCTCCGCACCCACGGAGAACTAGGATACCGCCAGGAACAGCGCTTCCATCTCGAACTCGGCCTGCTGAAAATGGCCCACGCTCAGCGCTTGCTGCCGCTCGAGCAGTTGCTGAGCGAGGCGGCGGCGCCCGCTTCCGGACCAGCCCGCACCACACCCCGGCCGGTTCTCACTTCGGCGCCGGAAGCGCGGCGCACCGAGCCTGCCCCATCGGCTCGATCGAGTTCGGTGTCGCCGTTCGCGGCCGACTCCGCGCGCAAAGGCAGTCCGAAAGCGGAGGCGTCCGGCGATGCCGCAGCTTTCGCGGGCGGGGGCGCCCGCGCCACACCGTCTGGCGCCAACGTCGTCATCATGGGATCGGCCGCGCCGGCAGTCGAAGAGTTGCTGATGGAACCCGAAGCGCAGCCACCCGCACGTATCGCAGCGACGGCCGAGGCGAACGCCGAATCTCTTCGCGACGCCGTTCTGAGCGCGCTGGGCAGTCAGCAGATGCTCGTTTCCCTGTTGGAAAACGCGCAGTGGAGACTGGAAGGAAATGCGCTGATCGCGAAAGTAGCGGCGTCGAGCACCATGATCGAAATGTCGTTCACCGCCGAAGCGCGCCGCATCGCCAGCGCCGCCGCCAGCGGTCTGGCCGCGAGACCGATCAAGATGCAAGTCGAGGCCGGTGGAACGACGCCAGCGGCAGTCGCGCCGCGCCGCGCCGCAAACGGAAGCGCGCGGAGCCGCGCCGAACAAGATCCGATCGTGCAACGCATGCAGGAAAAGTTCGGAGCGGAAATTCGCACCGTGATCGATTACCGGCAGAAACAATAAGGAACCGCCGAGACGCAAAGGTCGCCGAGATGGACACGACTTCGAATTTGTTTTCTCGGCTTACTCGGCGTCTCGGCGGTTAAAAGGTTTTCTATGTCGAGCTTCAATTTGCAGGAACTCATGGCGCAAGCCAAGCAGCAGTACGAGACGCTGCAGAAGAAGATGGAGCAGATCGTGGTCGAGGCTTCGGCCGGCGGCGGCACGGTCACCGTGAAAATGGATGGCCGCAAGCAGGTGCTCAGCATCAAAATCGATCCGGAGGCAGTAAAGGCCGGCGATGTCGAGATGCTGCAGGATCTCGTAATGGCCGCGCTCAACGAAGCCGGACGCAAGGTCGATCAGGCAATGCAATCGAGCGTCGGCGGAATGCTCGGCGGACTAGGAGGCATGTTGTAATTTGGCAATTTTGTAATTTTGTAATTTGAACTCCACGGCTAGCCGGTCTTCAAATTACCAGATTACCCGATTACAAAATTACAAAATCGCTATGTCTCGTTTTGCCGAACCGATGACCCGCCTCATCGACGAACTCAAGAAGCTGCCGGGCATCGGCAGCAAGAGCGCGCAGCGTCTCGCCTTTCACATTCTCCGCTCGAGCGACGATGATGCCGAGGCTCTGGCCTCCGCCGTTCGCGATGTGAAGGACAAGCTGCGTTTGTGTTCGATCTGCAATAACATCACCGATGTCGATCCTTGCGTGTACTGCACCAGTCCTACCCGCAATCAAAAGCTCGTCTGCGTGGTCGAGGAACCGACCAACATTGCCGCCGTCGAGAAGACGCGGCATTTTAACGGCGTCTACCATGTGCTCCATGGCTCGATTTCGCCATTGCACGGCGTAGGTCCGGAACAGTTGCGCATCGCAAACCTGCTCAGCCGGGTCGGCCGCGGCGAAATCGAAGAAGTCATTCTGGCCACCAATCCCACCGTCGAGGGTGAAGCCACCGCCACCTACCTCGCCCAGCAACTGAAGCGGCAGGGACTGCGCGTCACCCGGATCGCCATGGGAATTCCGGTCGGCAGCGACATCGAATACACCGACGAAGTCACCATGCTGAAGGCCATGGAAGGCCGGCGGGAAATGTAGTTGTTCCGGCTTCGACGCATCCGCTTAACCCGGTTCTCAGTTGGCAGGCCTATTTCAGGCGCGCAGCCAGTTCGCCGAACAGCGGCACTTCGAAGCGCTCGCCCTGCCATGCCTTGAGCGTCAGGACAATCCACAGGAACAACATGGCCAGCGAAGCCAGAATTCCAAACAACAGAAAAACCATGGCGGCAGCGACATTCGAAAGGAAGAGCGCGGCGATGGTCAAAATGAAGAAGACTCCCCAGAGCAAAACGCTTTGCCAGGCATGAAAGCGGACAAAGCGGTTATTGCGAAATGCCGGCAGCAACAAGATCACCGCGGCCGGAATGAAAGTGAGATAAGCAAGCGCCGCGGCCGCTCGTTCCGCGGGAAGAAGCGGCGCCATCGACCATCCGCATCCCGGGCAGAAGGCCGTGTTCGCCGGCATCACGGTTCCGCAGTGCGGACACTTCACGGAAGCTGGCGCGGGATTCGCGGGGCCATTCGCTGAACCTTTCTCTGAACCTTTTTCCGAACTAGGCAAGTCGGCGTCCATTCGTCTTCTTCCGGCATTCTTCGCAAACGCCGTAGATCTGGAAAGTGTGGCGGGTGGTAACGTAACGGTGCTTGCGTCCAATCTCCTGCTCGATTTCTCCGACTTTCTCCGAGAAAAATTCGACCGAAGCGCCGCACTCGGTGCAGACCATGTGGTGATGACTGCGGCGGTTGTACTGGTGCTCATAGCGCGCGATGCCGTCGTGAAAGGCGACTTCGCTGGCCAGGCCGCAACCTGCCAGAAGCTTCAGCGTCCGGTAAACGGTGGTGAAACCGATGCGCGGATCGGTTTTCTTGACCAGTCGATGCAGTTCGTCGGTGGAAAGATGTTCACGAGTCTCCAGGAAGGTCCGCAGAATTGCGTTGCGCTGTTCGGTCTGCTTCAAACCGACGCGCTTGAGATGCTGCAGGAAAATCCCTTCCGCTTCGCGGATGCTCTCGCGCGAGATGGTTGGCTGATCGTCAATTCGCTTCTGCAGCATGTTGGGCGGCGTGGACACTCAAGATGATAATGCACGCCAAGGGATTCCAAACATGATACTGGGCAAGTGCGGGTTGCGCCAATCGGCTCCTAGTTGCAGGCCTGATTTTGTCCCTGCTTTCTCTGGTATTGACTACCTGGTACCCCCACCCCCCCTGTCTAGTGGAATCAGGGAGTTAGCGGGAATTTTTCGCCTCGGTCTTTGAAAAATAAGGACTTATATCAAAGTATTCTGGAATAAGGAGTTAGCTCCAAAACAGCGCTGAAAATGGCTTTGGGGCAACTTCGAGGGCCGTCTGGGTGGACGGACGGGCCTCGAAACTGCCCCAATCACATTTCAATGGTCGCGCACGACGGGGCTTAAGTCAATGAATTTCGATCATGAATTTCGATCAGGGATGGTTTGTGATTCAGACCATTTGGCCCTGAGAAGCGTGGTGGTGCGCACACCCACACATTCGCAAAAAACGCGAATGTGTGGGGCACCCGCGGTCTGGGCTCGCCTCAGGTGCGAAGGGTGTAATCGCCGATCCTCAGCAAATCGGCTTCACCGCGACGCCAGAATCGAAGCGCACGGGATTTTTCACCAACCATGCCTAGCCCATGTGCAAGTTCATGCACATTGATAAAAACTAATCGCCATTTTTCTTCGTCGCCAAAGTCGAAAAGAAAGTAGGATAATTCCCGGTGCTCCGCGTCTCGCGCGGTTCGAGATCCTGGTTCATTCGCGGCATTCCTGAAGAGGAAAGGTCATCAATGTCAGCTTCAAGAATCTCTCTCAAAGTCTCACTGTGCGTGGCCTTTGTTCTCGCCGCGCTAGGTGTAGTTTCCATCTCAACCGCGGTTGCGCAAACCCCGGCCGCAAGCAAGAACGTGCAATGGGTTTCCATTGGTCCCCGGAATGCCGGGACTTGGGGAGGCAAGGCGAACGCCTTTGCCTATGTGCAATCGAATCCAAACATCATGTATCTCGGAGGCGGATGGGGCAACACTCCAAGGGAATCGCCGTCGCAGATGGGCATCTATCGCACCACCAATGGCGGCAAGAAGTGGACCGCCGCGAACAAGGGGCTCACCAACTCGGATGGAACCATCTCATCGGTAGTGAACGGCCTGTGGCTGGATCAGAACAACCCGTCGGTTGTGCTGGCGTCCACCGAGTTCGGGGGAACATTCAAATCCACCGATGGCGGCAGCACCTGGAAAAATGTGGACCCCTCGGAGTCAACGCAATTCTCACTGGCGGGCTCGGTACTGTACCTGGCCAGCAGCAAGGGAGTGCTGCAGTCCACCGATGACGGCAGCACATGGACGGTGTCACTGGCTCTCACCGATGGTGCGACGACGGTAATCACGGCGGCCGGCGCCACCTACGCGGGATCGACCGATGGCGATGTCTACCAGCTCAACGGTTCTTCGTGGACGAAGCTGGGGCATCCGGGAACGGGCGCAATCCATGAACTGGCAGTGGATCCATTCAATACGAAAGTGGTGTACGCCAGTGTGGACGATCAAAACGCCTGGAACCAGTGTCCGTACGCGTCCGTAGACGGCGGTAACACCTGGGTTGCGGTCAATTGCAATCTGTTCTCGATCGGCTCGCAGACCATCGCCTTCAGCAATGTGACTCCGCACCGGCTGTTCGCAGGCGATGATGGAAGTGGATGTATTCTCTATTTCGCAGGCGATGGAAACCCGAACCCAACCCTTAACTGCGGCGTTACGTACGACGGCACGGATATAAGATACGTTATACCGGTACCGGGCCAGTCAAAGACCGACGATGCCTGCTACATCTTGCAGGACCAAGGGTTGTACTTAGCACCGACTTGCAGCTCCGGTCGCGCGCCCTTGCTGACTTCGACCATGAACAATACCCTAGTCTATGATGTGGCGGTCTCGCCCGATGGCAAGAACGTTGAGGCGCCGCTGCAAGACAATGACTCGACCTCCAGCCAGGACGGTGGCAAGACATGGCCGGTAAGCGGCCCCGCTGGCGAGGGTGGAGAAGCCAGATACCATCCGGATAATTCCGGCTATTGCTACGTCGCTCACCCGGACGAGGGGCTGTATGTCTCGAAAGACGGCTGCAAGACGTGGAGCATGGGCACGTCCACGGGCATCGAATCGGTCACGTTTGACCCCTCGGATGCCAACACGCTGTACGCAGTGACCGGAGAATCAAACGGAAATCCGGTCGTGTCGAAAAGCACCAACAAGGGAATGAGTTGGAGCAGCGCCGGCTGGCGGTTCACCAACCCTTACCAGGTAGCGGTGGCGCCGAGCGATGCGCAGAGTATCCTGGTGGCGACTGGCACGTCGTCGTCTCCGTCACTGCTGTTCTATAGCCATGATGGAGGCAAAACCTGGAACCAATCCAGCGGATTGCCGACTACGCAGCCCCTGGCGGAGATGTGGTTCCCGACGCACCGCTTCTTTGCCGCTTTCGATCCGCTTGATGCCAAGACCGTCTTGCTGTCGGATCACGATCCCTCGACGGACAACGTGCTGATCTACAGTAGCTCGGACGGCGGTCAGACCTTCACACTCGACTACACTTTCGTGCAGCCGGTGGGACAACGACAGTGGCCACACCTGCTCCGGCCCAAGGAGGAACGCAATCCGAATAAGGATTCGTTCTACTATGCAACCCGGTTTTACGCGAATCGGGTGGTGTTTAATCCCACACCAAAGAGCGGCAATCCTGATGTGGTTGTAACCGCGCGATTCGGAGCGTTCCTGTCGTCGGACTTGGGCACGACGTGGAAGCGGATCGACACCACCGCAGTTCCGCATCACTTTATCGGGGCGGCTTGGGCGCAAGGGTATGTCTATCTTGCCAGCTTCGGTGAAGGCGTTATCAAAAGCAAGAAGCCGCTTCAGTGATAGCCTCGCGGAGGGGTCCTGACCCCAGGACCCTTCCAATGTACCGAGCTTTAGTGGAGAAGGACGAAACCACTGTCCGACGGCCCTTGCAGCCTGAGGCATGGGAATTGTACGTCAGACGGGGTACTCCACGTTGGACGTTCATCAAGCAACGACCTCGGTGGCAGTTTTAGATTCCACAGGCAAGTTGGTGATGAAATCCATTCTGGAGACGAAAGCGGCGACCATTCTCCCCGCCCCCGCCCCGCTAGCACGCGCACCCCGGCTGCTTTGCCCACCTGAGTCGGGAGTGGGGGTGAACTTTCCCGTTAACATAGCTAACCCCGGCATGCTGTTGTCAGGTGCGAAGAGCACCCCTACAATCTCTCAGTAATGTCTTCTACCGCTCCGTTGCCCGAAGTTCGCCGGCGCCATCCTGCGCTGCGGGTCCTGTACTACGCCGTTTGCTTCCTGCTGGTGGGGCTTATCGTTGGCGTCTGGTGGCTCTACTGGATTGCGCGGTCGCCTTTGCCGCAACTGGATGGCAGCGTCTCCGTGCCGGGAATTTCCGCCAAGGTGCGCGTGGTGCGCGATGGGCAGGGCGTTCCTACGATTGAGGCGGCTACGCTCGAAGACTTATTTTTCGCGCAAGGATACGTCACCGCCCAGGACCGGCTGTGGCAGATGGACATGATGCGGCGCGCGGCTGCGGGAGAGCTTTCGGAAGTGATTGGCGAAGACACGGTGAAGATGGACCGCGAGCAGCGGATTCTGGGACTGCGCATTGCGGCGGAAGCGGCGGAGAAGAATATCTCCGCGCGCGACCGGGCTTATTTTGAGGCTTACGCTCGGGGAGTGAATGCGTTTCTGGAATCGCGCCGCGACCGGCTTGCGCTCGAATTCCGTTTGCTCAAGTACACGCCGCGGCCTTGGACGGTGATCGACTCGCTGCTGGTCGGCGCGCGCATGGTGCAGGATTTGAACCACTCCAGCAATCCGCCGGCGCTGACGCGAGAAAAAATTCTGGCGAAGCTGGGACCGGAATTAACGGCGGATCTGTATGTGAATTCCTCCTGGCGAGACCGTCCGCCTACCGAGGTGCGGCGGATGGATTTGGAACCAGCGGTCAAGAGCGGCGATACGGATGACGATGACGACGAGGAGGTAGATCCAGAAGGCGGAAACGGGCGGCTGACGTTGGCGCTGAAGGGCGCGACTGGAGCGACGGGGGAACTTGAGTTTCGCCCCGCAGCCCCTAAAGGGGCGGCTGATTTCAAGGAACGGACGGTATCGCTAAAGCGATACCCTGATACGAAGCCGGCTCTTTGCGCAAGCTATGAAGCCGGGCCCCACCCAAAACCGACTTGCGAAACTAGTCCAACTCTCTCTTCTGCGTTCACGCTGGCGCGAATCCAGCATCACTGTGGCCACAGGCAGCTGCCGAGCTGTGCTCGGCGCGGACAGCCGAGGGCGGCTGTCCCTACGCGAGCAGGATACAGCAGCACTGAATCCGCTCCAGAAGAGGCCGATCTGTTCCGGGCGGGGTCGAACGACTGGGTGGTTTCCGGTCAGCATACGGTTACGGGGAAGCCGCTGCTGTCGAACGACATGCACCTTGACCACCAGATGCCGAACCTGTGGTTTGAGGCGCACCTGAAAACGGCCGGCGGCAATTTCAACGTGGCGGGCGTTACGCTGCCGGGAATTCCGTTCGTCATTGTCGGCCACAACCAGCGGATCGGCTGGGGATTCACCAACGTTGGGCCAACCGTGGAAGACGATTTCATCGAGGAGTTCAACGCGCAGGGGCAGTACAAGACTCCGAAGGGATGGGTGGAGGCGCAGCACCGGCAGGAGACGATTCACGTCAAAGGCAAGCCGGATGTGGTTATGGATGTGGTGAGCACGCGGCATGGGCCGATCATCACCGAACTGATTCCCGGCGAGACGCGCAAGATTGCCCTGCGCTGGACGTTGCAGGACGGCATGGGGCTGATGTTCTTCGACGTGGACACGGCCGAGAACTGGGATGAGTTTCGGAAGGCGTTTTCGACTTTCGGCGCGCCCGGACAAAACGTAATGTACGGCGATGTGGATGGCCACATCGGTTATCAGGCGACGGGGCGAGTGCCGATCCGGGCGGCGGGCGACGGCAGCCTGCCGGTCGGCGGCAGCGACGATGCGCATGAGTGGAAGGGCTGGGTTCCTTTCGACGAGATGCCGCATGTCTACGACCCGCCGGGGGGAATTCTGGCGACCGCCAATGGACGCATCACTCCGGATGGCTACAAATATTCGATCAGCACGGAGTGGGAAGCGCCGTGGCGAACGGATCGCATTTATCGGGTGCTCGAATCGGGTAAGAAGTTTGCGCCGGCGGATATGCTGGCGCTGCAGATGGATGTGTCGTCGACTTACGACCGCTTCTGCGCCGACAAGTTTGTGTACGCGATCGATCACGCCGCGAACGCTTCGGACCGCGCCAAGCGGGCAGCGGAAATTTTGCGCGACTGGGATGGGCGGATGTCGGCCGATTCAGCCGCGCCGACGATTGAGACGAAGGCGCGTCAGGAACTGGCGCGGCTGCTGCTGGAGCCGAAGCTGGGCCCGGCGGCGGAGGGACCGGATCGTGGCATTCTGAGTTGGAAGAGCTATCACTGGGCAATGTCGTCGGTCTGGCTGGAAAATGTGCTCACCCGGCAGCCGCCGCGCTGGCTGCCGCCGGGATACTCCGACTATGGAAGCCTGCTGACGGCGGCGCTTGAGAACGTGGTGAAACATCCCCAAGTGGAAATCGTTCTAAATAATTCAACAGTCGGTTCGCGAGCTCCAGCCGATCTCAGCCAGTGGAAGTGGGGGGAAACTTATCCGGTTGAAATCAATCATCTCGTGCTTAGCCAGCTTCCGCTGATTGGGCGCTTCACAGGACCGGGATTGCATCCGTTGAGCGGGAGCGGGTACACGGTGAAGGCGGGGGGCCGCGGGTTTGGGCCTTCCGAACGGCTGACGTGGAACTTTGCGAACTTTGACCAAAGCACGCTGAACGTGGTGACGGGGGAGAGCGGAATCTTCCTCAGTCCGTATTACATGGACCAGTGGACGGCGTGGTACGGAGGCTCGACGTTCGCGTTTCCCTTCTCGCCGGCCGCGGTCGAGCGGCATCAAGAGGCATGAGATGACGCTGGAGCCGCGGTAGGGGAGGGCGGTCGTTGGTCGTTAGTCGTTGGCCGTTAGTCGTTGGCCGTTCGCTATTTGTCGTTCGCTATTCGCCTGAGTCAACAGCCAACGGCGAAAAGCGATTCGCTCACGACGGGCGGCGCGCCTCAGAGATCGGGGGTAATGACGTCGATGAAATCGCCGACGAGGTTCGAAATCTGACCGGGGTTATTGGGATCGTTCGGGTTGTACTCCAAGGCATCAATGGTGTCGTCGTAGACACGAAGCGATCCGCCCTGGACCACATACACCACCGAGCGCGAGGCGATGGGTTGGATGCCAGTCACGTCTCCATTCGCCGGAGGAATCAGCACGCCGCCGGGCGGAGCGCTCCCCACCGCGGTACTCAGCGTGTTGTAGATGGAAAGGCAACCGCGGGTCTCGGCCCCTTGCGGCGGCGGGATGGGTGGAACAATCTCGGTGCAAGTGCGCGCGCCGATGAAGAGTTGTCCGTTCGGGCCCAGCGACAGGCGGGTGTGATATCCGTCGGTGATGACGATCGGGGCGCTGTTGGTGACGCTCATGGTGTTGAGGTCGAAGATGGTGAGCAGGCCGCACGTGGTGGCCTGCGTAGTCTGCCCGGTGCAGGGCGAGGCGGGCAGCGGCGTTCCCGCGAGATAGACGGTTGAGTTGTTGACCAAAGCGACGGTCGCGGCCGGAACGGGAACGGGTGTGCCTGGGGTTGGGGGGGTCGTCGTCAAATCGAGCGGTTGAATGCTGGCCTGTTGTCCGCCGCACTCGGCGCCGCAGTTCAGCACGTAGGCGGTGGTGTCGTTGCTGTTGAAGAAGGCCCAGACGGGATGGTCAAAGCTGGTGTTGCCAACACCCGTAACGAAAGTGACGACCGGACTCGCCGTTCCGACACTCGACGGAGTGATCACCGCAACCGTATTCGCAACCGAATCGGAGCCCTCGCTGAAAGCCAGGATGCGATTGCCGGTATTGCCGATGGAGAGAAAACTGTAAGGCGGGTTGAATCCCTGGGGCACGGGGGCGGGCCAAATGCAGACAGGGTTCGCCGGGTTTGCGGGCGGGCAGCTGATTTCGGCGGTCACGGCACCCGAACTCAGACTAATGACGTCAATGACTCCGGGAGACTGCCCTACCACGGGCGCGGTGGGCACGGCGACATAGGCGGTGGAGCTGTCGGGCGAAACCACGAAGCTCTGGGTGATGCCGGGCAAGTCAACGTGAGAAGAGGCGGATTCGCCGGCGTTGCCGATGATGGTGAACTGGTTGTCGGAGGATTGCGTACCGCTGCCGCTGAAGACCAGGGTCTGGGCACGGTTGGGCGTGAGCACCATCGTTCCCGGAGTATTGCCGGCGGAAATCGGGGAAACGGCCGGACGCACATCCGTCTGTGCGTTGACGATATACACGCCCGCAGCTCCGGTAATGGATGAGACGCTATTCGTAATGAAGGCGCGGTACGCGATACCGCTGGTTTTTGAGCTGGGGGCGGCGCTGCTGCCGCCGCAGCTCAGCTCCGTCAGAATGGCGGGCAGCACAACCAACAGAAGAATCAGGACTTTTTTCAAACCTGGGACTCCAACCTCATGCCGGATAATCGCTTGGATGCAAGAACAAGGATTATAGCAAAGGAAGAAATTCGCTTGGGGAGCGGCTTTAGAGATCCATCATGGCTCGCTCCCTGGCGATTACCCCTTACTCGCGCCGCAATAGCGACTCGATGTTCCGGCTGCCCCGTAGCACATGGAGAATCAGCGCGTCTTCCTCTTCCAGGCGGTAGATGATGCCGTACTCGCCCACGGGGAAGCTACGCAGGCCAGGGCGCAAGTCCTCATCGCGGCGGCGTCCAAGGTGCGGGTGGGCCGCCAGGAGGTAGAAACGCGCGGAAATGGAATCGATAAGCCGGTCGGCAATCTCGATGCTGCCACTCTCTTTGGCGACGTAATACCAGATATTGTCGAGATCGGCTTCGGCTTCCGGTGCAACACAGTGAGCCATCAGCGTGGAGAGGATTGCTCGGCGGCAAGGCGGGCGCGACCTCGCTGTTTCACTTCGTCAGCCATTTGCCGCATCGATTCCAGTGTGATCGTGCGCCCTCCGCCCCGCGCGAGCGAAGTCTCCGCCGCGTCCACGGCGGTGAGAATTTCCGCGCGGGTGCGCTCGCGCTCTTCCCACAAGGAAAGGGCCTCCTGGATAGCGTCTTCCTCGCAATGGAAGCGTCCGCTCTCAATCGCTTGGCGGACAAATGCTTTCTGATCGGGCGTAAATTGTACTTCCATGCGATTCAGGGTAGACGCGGACAGGTCGGGTGTCAACAGACTCAGACGGAAGGTCGCGCTCAGGATCACAATGGCTTCGCTTGGCGACGGCGAACACCGCCGCCCAGGTTAGCGCCCAAAAAACGGGCGCGAACCTGGGGCACAAAAAGTCACACGCGCTCGGCATGAGGAGTGATGTTAACGACGTATGCCATGCCTGGCTTCAAACTCGGCGAAAAACTTGCTCGCTGGCCGTGTCCTTCCTGCTTTCACAGCCTCCAAGCCCTGGCGAATGGCTTCCTTTTCATCGGCGCGAGCGGCAAGGTCGAGCAGGCGCTGATAGGCTTCGGCGTCCTGCACTACAGCCGCTGCCTTGCCGTTCACCGTAAGCACCACCGGGCGCTTGCTCTTCTTAAGCTGTTTCATGAAGTCGCCGGACTGACGGCGGAAGGTGGTCAGCGATTGGATGTCTTTGGTGATATCAAGCATGGCGTCTGTTCCTATCGAAAGCACCTTATTAGATGCTATTGAAAAACTCTTATCCTCGTAAAGAGTAAAAGACGGCCGGAGCATACCCTTTCGGTGGATGCGAAGATCTCGCTCCTTCTTGTATTCTCAAGTAGATGGCGCAGAATTTTATTGAACGTCTGAAACAATCGCCCGTGCTCTGCGACGGAGCCATGGGCACGCTGCTTTATGCCAAGGGTATCTTCATCAACCGCTGCTATGACGAGCTGAACTTGTCGCAGCCGGAGCTGATCCGCGGCATCCACCAGGAATATCTGCAGGCTGGCGCCGAGATTATCGAAACCAACACTTTCGGTGCGAACAGCTTTCGCCTGGCGCGGCACAGCCTGGTGGACCGCGTGCGCGACATCAACGTGGCGGGCGCTCGCGTGGCTCGGGAGGCGGCCAAGAGTTTCGATGCCTGGGTGGCCGGATCGATTGGCCCGCTGGGCGTCCGCATTGAACCGCTGGGCAAGACTTCGTTCGAAGAGGCACGGGCGGCGTTTCGCGAACAGGTCGCAGCCCTCGTGGAAGGCGGCGTCGATTTGCTGATGCTTGAGACCTTCGGCTACGTCGAAGAGTTGCACCAGGCCGTGCTGGCCTGCCGGGACGTGAATCGGAACCTCCCCATCGTGGCCCAGGTGACGATTGACGAAGACGGGAACTGCCTCGATGGCTCCGACCCCGAGTCCGTCGCCGCCCGGCTGACGGAATGGAACGTGGACGTACTCGGCATCAACTGCAGCGTGGGACCGGTCGCGATGCTGGAAGCGATCGAGCGCATGCGCGCGGTGACATCCCTGCCCCTGGCCGCGCAGCCCAACGCCGGCGTGCCGCGGTCGGTCGAAGGACGAAACATCTATCTCTGCTCGCCGGAGTACATGGCGAACTACACGGCCAATTTCGTGGCGGCCGGAGTACGGGTGATCGGCGGATGCTGCGGGACGACGCCCGATCATATCCGCGCCATGAAATCGATTTTGCGGGTGGACCAGGCGCGCGGCAAGACTGCGATTTCAGAGGTGATTCGTTCCGGCGCTGCGCCTTCGGCTCCGGCGAGCACTCCCCTGGCGGAGCGCTCGCGCCTTGGCGCAAGGATTGCGGCCGGGGAATTTGTGACCATGGTCGAAATCGTGCCGCCCAAGGGAATCGACATCCGAAAAGAAATCGAGGGCGCGAAGTTCGTCAAATCGGTCGGCGTGGACGCGGTGAACATCCCGGACAGCCCGCGAGCCTCGGCGCGCATGAGCAACCAGGCGTTGTCGCTCTTGATGCAGCAGGCGGTTGGGATTGAAGCCATCTTGCACTACACCTGCCGCGACCGCAATGTGCTGGGCATTCAGTCCGACCTGTTGGGGGCGGCGGCCACCGGAATCCGCAACCTGATCTGCATCACGGGGGACCCCCCGAAGATGGGAAACTATCCCGACGCTACGGCGGTGTTTGACGTGGACTCGATCGGACTGGTGAATATCGTCCACAATCTGAACCGGGGATTGGACCTGGGCGGGAACCCGATCGGCGTTGGGACCAGCTTCGTGATTGGGGTGGGCGCAAATCCGGGGTTGCCGAACTTGGACGAAGAGATCAAGCGCTTTGAATATAAGGTACAAGCGGGCGCGGAATACGTGGTGACCCAGCCGGTGTTCGACCTCACTCTGCTGGAGAATTTTCTGCGACGGATTGAACACTGTCGAATTCCTGTGATCGCCGGAATCTGGCCGCTGGTGAGCGTGCGTAACGCTGAGTTCATGAAGAACGAGCTGCGGGTTTCTGTGCCGGATGAAATTCTCAGTCGGATGAGCAGGGCGGCAAGCCCGGAGGCGGCGCGCGCGGAAGGCGTGGCCATCGCCCGTGAAATGCTGGCGGCGGTCCGCGAGCGGGTGCAGGGGGCGCAGATCAGCGCTCCCCAGGGCCGATATAGCTCGGCGGTGGATGTTCTGGAGGCTCTCGGCTCGAAGCGGCCGGCTTCCGTTTAGTTTTGGGAACATGATCCACAAGAAATTGCAAAATTAGAAAATTTTCACTGGACATTTCGCATCCAATTCGGCATTACAATATAGGACAGGAGCAACAGGATTGGTTAAGTTTGAAGAATGCCTCGAGCGTCTGGAGAAGATTGTTCAGGAACTGGAAAAAGGGGAGGTTCCTCTGGAGAAGTCTCTGACGCTGTTTGAAGAAGGCATGCAGCTTTCCGCAACTTGCCGGAAACAACTGGAGGAAGCGGAAGGAAAAGTAGAGATTCTGTTAAAACAGAACGGAAAATTACAAACGGAACCGTTCGAGCCCCCGGCCGAGAAAGCGTTGCGCAAGTAACGCTATCGTGTTCGGAAATTGATAACGCCTGTGCTAGCAGTTTGCTGTCGCAGCCAAGGCCGCCGCGAATCGCGGTGTAGTCAGGGGGAAAGTATGGAACCACTCAGTGTAGTCCTCTATCAGAATGACCCCAGAACTGCACAAACTCTGGCGGTCAGTCTCTCTCAACATTTTGAATCCGTTTATTTGGCCAGCAGTTACGAAGATGTCCGTCCCGCGGTTGCCCGGAATCGCGCTGAAGCGCTGGTGCTGGATCTGGAAATTTCGGGACCGGGCGAAGTCGAGCGTTTGCATCGGGAGTTCCCCAGTCTTTGCATCGTCGGCACGCACCGGCTGGCGGACGACAAACTATGGGCGGAGGCCATGAGTCTGGGCGCGTCCGACATATGTGAACCGCGCAACAAGGACGTGGTGCGCTCGTTGTTGCACGGGCTCACGCGCCAGGCGGTTGCCTGATCGTTTGTTCGCTGTAGAGACGGGGCTTGCCCCGTCCCGGTAGACGCGGTAAGGCGCGTCTGCGGATTTTGGGAATCTGGTTACAGAAGGGACGCCTCTCGGCGTCCCTTTCCTTTCCGCGAGGCCTGCTTGTTATACTGCGATGCCATGGTGAAACAAGTTCTAGACCAGGGACGAGAAGCCGCCGACGCCGCACTCGAGCAACTCTTGCCGCCGGCCAGCCAGCATCCAACCGCCATCCATCAGGCCATGCGGCACAGCGTGTTTGCCGGCGGAAAACGCCTGCGGCCGATCCTCTGCATGGAAGCGGGGCGCATGATCCGAGCGGCATCGGCTGCCCGGGCGCAATCTGGTTCGCACGCTGGCTCGTTACCGGCCGGCATCGAGCCACTGGGAGCGGCGCTCGAGATGCTCCACACTTATTCCCTGATCCACGACGATCTTCCGGCGCTCGATAACGACGACTTGCGGCGCGGGCGGCCTACTTGCCACAAGGCCTTCGGCGAGGCCATCGCCATCCTGGCCGGAGACGCCCTGCAAACGCAGGCCTATGAAGTGCTCGCGCAGATCGCCTGCCCAGCCGAGGCGCGCGTTGCCATCATCCGGGAAGTCGCCCACGCCACCGGCACCATCGACGGCATGATCGGCGGCCAGGTAGTAGACCTCGAAGCCGAGCACAAGCAGCCCGGCCTCGCCACCCTCGAATACATCCACCGTTCGAAGACCGCGGCGCTCATCACGGCCAGCGTGGTCAGCGGGGGAATATACGCCGGAGCAACCGTCGCGGATATTGGCCGCCTGCGAACCTATGGGCAGTCGATCGGTCTGGCGTTCCAGATCGTGGACGATGTGCTCGACCTGACCCAAACCTCAGAGCAACTGGGAAAGACCGCGGGCAAGGACAAGGCGGCGGAGAAGGCAACGTATCCGGCGTTATTCGGAATCGAGGAATCGATCCGCAAGGCCGACGCCCTGGTAGAGAAGGCCTGCGCGGAACTGAACGAATACGGCGAAGCTGCATCGACACTAAAAGACCTGGCCCACTACCTGGTAGAACGAAAGAAATAGTAGTTTTGATTGTGTGGGACGGGCGGCGCTGGTACTGCCCTTGCATCTCCTCCCGCCTGACGCTACAGTGTTTATGCTCTCGTGGTCTCCCGCCCTTCTTATTCCTCACCAACAGCTTGCGCGCAATAGCTGCAGTGTGTGTGCAACTAAAGGCGGTGTCTGGGCTGGGGCCACAATATGTGGTGTTTTATTACTTGACCCGTCCCCATATTCACCGTTAGAGTTGGTGAAAGTATGTGGTGACGTTCCCGGTTCATGGGGACGGCAGCACACGATGCGACCAGCGAGGAACCTTGGGAGTTAACAGAGCAAGTTAACCTCCAGGTTCCACAATTTGCAGCGCACTCCAGCCAGCGCAAACGAGTCCGCGGACCGCAGTGTCCGCGCGAAGGAGTCACTTTGCTCAAACTTAAGAAGCTGCAAATCCTGGGATTCAAATCGTTCTGCGATCGCACCGAACTGAAATTCCATGGCGAAGGCATCGCCGCCATCATCGGCCCGAACGGCTGCGGAAAGTCGAACATCGCCGACGCGATCTCCTGGGTGCTCGGTGAGCAGTCGGCCAAGTCGCTGCGCGGCTCGCGCATGGAAGACGTGATCTTCTCCGGCACGCGCGACCGCAACCCCACCGGAATGGCGGAAGTGTGCCTCACTTTGATCGACCCGGAAATTTACGGCGGGCCGGATACGAACGCGCCCACCGAGATCGAAATTCAAGACGAGCTTCCGGCCGCGAGTGAAAACCTGGAAGACAATTGGGATGAAGCGGAGCTCCGCGCCCAGGCCGCCGCAGAAACGGAACGGGCCGTCGAGGAAGCGCAACCCGGAAAAACAGAAGAGGTTGAAGGCGAGGCCGCGGCCGAAGTTCCGGCTAACGAATCGTCAACTGGCGAAGCCGCAGTGGCAGTCCTGGGGCCGCAAGTGGTTTTGAAAATCCGCCGCCGCAAATTCAATCAGCAGCAGCACCACGCCGGAGAGATTTCCGTAACGCGACGCCTGTTCCGCAGCGGTGACAGCGAATACCTGCTCAATGGAAAACTCTGCCGGTTGCGCGACATCCAGGAACTGTTCATGGGAACGGGCCTTGGGCCGGAGTCATACGCGCTCATCGAGCAGGGACGCATCGGCCAGATTCTGAGCAGCCGTCCGACCGACCGCCGCAACATCATTGAAGAAGCGGCTGGCATTACGAAATTCAAGACGAAGAAGCGTCTGGCTGAGGCGCGACTCGAAGACGCCAAGACCAATCTGAATCGCGTGAACGACATTTTCGAAGAGGTCACGCGCCAGATGAACTCGCTCAAGCGCCAGGCCAGCAAGGCCGAGCGCTATGCCAGGCTGCGCGACGAGATGCGCGCCAAGCTGCGGGTTGTGCTCGCCAGCAAGTTCACCCAGATGGGCCAGGAAAGCGTGACGCTCGATGCCCAGATCAATCAACTGGGCGAGGAAATCCGCCAGCAGACCGAGAGCGTGCACGAATCGGAAAAAGACCACTCCGAGCGCACGCAGCGCGGATACGCGATTGAGACCGAGACGCGGCAAAATCGCGAGCGCCTCAACCAGATCGCGATCGAAGGCGATCGGGGCAAGGCGCGCATCCGAACCAATGAAGAGCGCTGCGCGGAACTGATCGTGCGCACCGCGTCGGCGGAAGCGGAATTGGCGCAAGCTCAGCAACGGCTCACGGCGCTTGAGGAAGAGCGCAATGGCCACCAGCAGTTGCTGGACTCAGCCTCGGCGGATCTCGCGGCGGCCCAGCAGGAGTACGACCTCAGCCAGCAGGAAACGGCACACGCCGCCATCAATCTGGCGCTGCTCGAAGACGAGCAGGAATCGCATCGCGCCGCCATTCTGGAGGCGGTCGGCGGAGCTTCCAACCTCCGCAATCAGCTCACGCAGTCCGAGGAGCGGCTGGCGGGCATCGGCCGCGAGGAGCAGCGTTTGCGCGCCGAAATCGCAACCGCCTCGTCGCAATCGGAAACCTTCGGCGGACAACGCGGCCAGATCGCTCTGGAATTCGAAAGCGTTTCGCAGCGCGCTAACGGCCTGATCGCGGAGATCGCGAGCCTGCGTGAGACCCTCGAGAGCAAACGTTCGGCGGAGAACGAAAACAAGAAGCATCTCGACTCCATCCGCTCCGAATACGCGACGGCACTGGGCAAGAGGGGATCGCTCGAAGCGGTCATCGCCGAGCACGGTTATTCCACCGAGTCGGTGCGGCGGCTGTTTCAATCGGGCGCGATGCAGGGAGGCAACACTCCTGCCGGGGTGCTCGCCGATTTCCTCGAAGTCGAGCCGCGCTATGAGCGCGTCGTCGAAGACTTCCTGCGCGACGAACTGAACTACGTCGTGGTCAAGTCGTGGGACGCCGCCGACGAAGGCCTGCGCCTGCTGCGCTCCAACGTCGACGGACGCGCCACATTTCTGGTTCATCCCGAAGATTCGCAGGCGAAGTTTTCGTTCGTCGCGGATGAAAGCCAGCACTACGCTCCGCTCAACGACACGGTTCTTCCGCTGAAGAATTCGATTCGCGTGCTGAACGGATTCGGCAAGTCGCTCGAAGTCATTCTGCCGAAGCTGGGGAATGGCTACATCGTGCCCGATCCAGCAGTCGCCCGCGAGCTAGCGCTCTCCAGTCCCGACGCGTTTTTCCTTTCTCAAACCGGCGAATGCTTCCACAACGTAACCGTCACCGGCGGCAAGCAGCGCAGCGAGGGACCGCTCTCGATGAAGCGCGAGTTGCGCGACGTGCTGCGCCTGCTGGAAGAGTTGGAGCGAGCGCTGCGCGAGAAGGAAATGCTGGCGCTCACCTTGGGGCGCGAAATCAAGGAGACCGCTTCCCTGCTCGATCGTCTGGAAGACGAGAAGCGCGAAGCCGAGAAGCAGGCGATGACGCTCCGGACATTTGCTGCGGCAATTGGACGGAGAGATGTCGCGGGTGCGCGAACGGATGGCGATCTCGGAACGCGAACTGCAACGGCTCGCGGCAGAACGGCAGGAGCAGGAAAGCTTGATCGCATCGCGGCAAACCGAGCTGACCACGATCGAGGAAGCGCGCGCCCAATTCGAAACCCAGCTTGCGGCCGGGCAAGACCGCCTTGCCGCCCTGCGCAGCCAGCGCGACGCTGCCGCTGAAACCACCTCGCAGCGCGCCGCTCGCGTGGCCACGCTCGAAGAGCGCCACCGTTCCGCCACAACCCTGCTTCAGCGCATCGAGACGCTGGTTGCCGAGATGCGTGAGCGGGCCGGTGCTTTGCAGATCCAAATGGAATCGGCTAGCGCCGAAATTGCGCAACGGCAAAACGAGAACGTGCAACTGGCCGAGCAGTTCGTGCAGTTCGAAGCCGAGCGCAATGCTGGAGAAGCGCGCGACGGCTTGCTGCAGCTCGAGTCGGAGCAAGTGCGGGCGCGGCTGGCCGAAATTGAAGAACTGCTTCGCAACACGCGTCAGCAGCTCGATCTGGCTCGCGACCGCCGGGGTGAGCTATCGGCCACGGCTGCCAAGCTGCAATCCGACCTGCAACACCTGGCCGATACCTGCCTGAATGAACTCGGCATCGAACGCGCGGTCCTGATGGCCGAAGCTGTGTCGGACAAGCCGATTCCACTGGTTACCGGGGATGAACTTGCCGCCGAAGATCAGGCTCACCGCGAGATGCGCGCTCGCCTCGACGCCATGGGCCCGGTCAACATGATGGCACTGGAAGAATACAAGGAGACGGCGGAGCGCCACGAGTTCCTCGCAACGCAGAGGAAGGACCTGCTCGATGCGATCGAAAACACCGCCGCCACCATTCGCGAGATCGATCAAGTCTCGCGGCAGAAATTTGAAGAAGCGTTCCACCAGATCAACGAGAACTTCCAGGCCACGTTCCGCAAGCTGTTCGGCGGCGGACACGGCTTCATGCGGCTGACCGACCTCGAAAACAGCGCGGAGAGCGGCATTGACGTGGTGGCGTCGCCTCCGGGAAAGAAACTGCAGAACGTGCTGCTGCTCTCCGGCGGCGAAAAGGCGCTCACCGCGCTCGCACTGCTGGTCGGAATTTTCCAGTACACGCCCAGTCCGTTCTGCATTCTCGACGAAGTCGATGCTCCGCTCGACGAAGCGAACATCGCGCGCTTCACCGAACTGGTGAGCGAGTTGAGCGTGCGGACCCAGTTCATCCTGATCACGCACAGCAAGCGGACCATGAGCATCGCCCCCGTGCTGTATGGCGTGACCATGCAGGAGCCGGGCGTGTCGAAGCTGGTGTCGGTGCGGTTTGGGGCGGCGTAACGGGGAGGGCCTGCCGATCAGCCCGAATACAACTGATGTATAATGTATACACCATGTCCGAATCTTCCGTTCTCACACTCCGCCTGGATGCCAAACTCAAGAACAAGCTCGACCGTTTGTCGAAATCGATGAACCGCAGCCGCTCCTTCGTCGCCGCCCAGGCGATTCAGGAATTTGTCTCCGTGAATGAATGGCAAATTAACGAAATCAAGAAGGGACTGGCCGAGGCCGACGCGGGAGACTTCGCCACCGACGAGGAAGTCCAGCAGGTGATGAAGAAATGGACGCGTCGTGCGCGTTGAGTGGCTGCGACTTGCTCTCAATAATTTGGACGGTCTGGCAGAGTATATCGCGCGCGACAATCCAGGCGCTGCCGACAGAACCGTTGCGGCAATTCGGAGTGCTGTCGAAAATCTCGAGCGGTTTCCATCTTCAGGCCGGCCGGCCGGATCTCCGGCACTCGCGAGTTAGTTGTCTCGGGAACGCCATACATTGTTCCTTATCGCGTGCGCGGCGATGTTGTACAGTTGATTCGTGTCTTCCATGCCGCCCGCAAATGGCCCGGCCATTTTTGAAACGCCTCGGCTCACGCCGCAAAACACAAACTAAAACTTATTGACAACCTCCACTGTCTTCTGCTTTTCCCTTTGAAAGTCCACCGCCTTTTTTTCCAGAGCCTTCCTCAGCTTTTCCACATCACGGCCTCTCGAAAACCCGCTCCAGACAAGGCTTCTAGCTTACACTGGAACTGTCAACACTTTTCCGTTTAACTGCGGTTGGTATAACCGGCCGTGTGTGATCGAAATCGTTGACAAATTTTTCGCGCCAGCTAGAATGTGCAAAGTTTTCTACCGGTGAATTTAGCGATGAGCCCCGAAATTTTAGATACCGTTCTGCTGCGAACGGATTACCCCGAATTGGAGTTGCACGCCAGCGGCAAGGTACGCGACGTCTATTGCCTCGATAGTGACCACCTGCTGTTCGTGGCCACCGACCGCATCTCAGCCTTCGACTACGTTCTCGGGACCGGCATTCCGCACAAGGGCCGGGTGCTGACGCAGATTTCGCTCTTCTGGTTCGACTTCCTCAAGGACATCGTTCCCAACCATTTTGTCACTGCCGACGTGAACCGCTACCCCGCGGCGATTCGCAAGTATGCCGACGAACTCCGCGGCCGCTCCATGATGGTGATGCGCGCCGAAATGTTCCCCGTCGAGTGCGTCGCGCGCGGTTACCTCTCCGGCTCCGGATGGAAAGAGTACAAAGCGACGGGCTCGGTCTGCGGCGTCAAGCTTCCGCCGGGATTGAAAGAATCCGACCCACTGCCGGAGCCCCTGTTCACGCCCGCGACCAAGGCCACCACCGGACACGACATCAACATTTCATTCGAAGAAATGTGCACGCTGGTCGATCCCGAATTGAGCCGCCAGCTCCGTGACATCACCTTGCGCATTTACAAGAAGGCCGCGGATTATGCGCGGCAGCGCGGCATCATCATCGCCGACACCAAGTTTGAATTTGGTCAAACCGCCCAGGGCATCACCCTGGCGGATGAAGTGCTGACACCGGATTCCTCGCGCTTCTGGCCGGCCGACACTTATCAACCGGGCAAGGCGCAGGATTCCTACGATAAGCAGTATGTACGGGATTACCTCGAAGAAATTCGCTGGAACAAACAACCGCCCGCGCCGGCCCTCCCCCAAGAAGTTGCGCTGCGGACGAGCGAAAAGTACCTCGGGGCATACCGGCAGTTGACGGGACGCGAGTTGGAGATTTAGCCCGCGTGCGCTGGGATCGTTGAATTCGGATCCTTGAACTTCGGATCGCGAACTTCAGATCCGTGAGCTTCGGATCCTTGAACCATGAGCATTGCGGACTGGATCATCTTCGGCTTTCTGGTGTTTTCCGTGATTGGGGCAGCCCTCGAAGGCTTCTTCTATGAGGCCTTCAAGCTGGCTGGCTTGGTCGTGGGATACCTGGTGGCCGCCTGGCAGTATCATCGCCTGGCGGACTGGTTCGCGCCTCATTTGAAATCGCCGTGGCTAGGCGAGATCGCTGGTTTCCTTATCATTTTTTTCGCGGTCCTGCTCGTTGCCGGCATTGCCGGACGGATCGCGCGTTCGGTAATGAAGAAAGCCGGTCTGAGCGCGATTGACCGGATTCTGGGAGCGGTTCTGGGTTTGTTGAAGGGCGCTTTGGTGGTGGCGGTCGTGCTTACCGCCATGGCCGCTTTTGCGCCCGCAGCGAAATGGCTGGAGGGATCGGAGTTGGCTCCGTATTTCCTGGTAGGCGGAAGGGCTGCAATCTGGCTCGCACCGTCGGAATTGCGCCACCGCTTCTACCAGGGACTGGATTCCGTGCGGCAGGCGCATTCGGCAGCGGAGAAGATCCCGCCGCAATCGCCGGGGCCGTCGAAGTAGCGTTTGCCGGTTCATTTGTCAGTAAGAGATTCTTGAGATTGTGAAGGCGCGGAAACGAGGCAGCAAGTGAAAGATCAACTGGAAGCACTCATTCTTCAGATGTACAAAAGCAACATCCTCTATTCGGAAGCGGTCCGTGAGTTTAAGAAGCGCTTCATCATCACTGTGCTCGAAGAAAATCGGGGCAATCAGTGCAAGGCGGCGCGGCAATTAGGCATGCACCGCAACACACTGAGCCGGACCATGCAGGAACTCAAGATTGATGTTCGTCCGCTGCGCGCCGGCGCCAAGCGCCCGCCGCGCAGTGCGCGTCCCGTCACGCTGGAGAGAAGACAGGCCCGCTAAACGCCACTCGCGGCGTGTGGTACGAAGTCTTGCGCCAAAAAATAGCAAGGGCGGCCCGGTTCAGGACCGCCCTCGTTCCTCTTACAGATTTTTCTCAGCCAGTGTCTTCCCGGGACCTGACACCTTAACTTTAGTGCGCAGCTGGCTTCTTGTGGGCGGGTGCCGGTTTCGGCGCCGATTTCACCAGCAACGCCCCTTCGTTCATCGTCATCACAAACGGCTTCGCCACGTAGGAGACCGGCGTTCCTTCAAACTGGAAATCCGTATCCTCTTTCGGCATCTGCTTCACCGGAATCGCCGCCGACATGGTCAGATCGATGTCCGCGCGCTTGGCGTCGATATCGTCCGGACTGCCCGCCAGTTTCAGTTTGGTTGTGGTTTTGCTCGAGGCGTCGATGCTGATGATGTGCGCCCCCATCTGCAACGGCTTCCCTTTCAGTGTGCTCCACACCTTGTCGGCGTCTTCCGGCTTGCCCTCGGAGAGGCATAGCTGCCACTCCGCAAAGTTCATTTCTCCCGGTTTCTTCGTCTTCAATAAATCGGCACACTGCTCGGCGGGAGTCGGCGGCACGTACTTCGTGATTGTGAAATTGGCCGGAGGCAGCGGCGTGGTGGCCGTCAGCGCCACGACATCGCTCCATCCCTCCTCGCTTCCGTGATACTTGGTGTACTTGCTCTTGCCGAACTTGGCGATCTGATCTTTGCCCGCGCCCTGCGCCAGATTGGCAGCGCGCGCGATGAAGAAAAGTCCATCCACGTCTTTTTCCGTCGGTCCCGCCGCGAGGTAAGCCAGCGCCAGCGGATACAGGTCGCGCAGGATGGTGGGGTTGGCCGGATCCCCTTCCACCGAGGCCCGCAGATACTGCTGCGGCCTTCGCGTAGTCCTTGGCCTGATACGCGCTGATGCCAGCCGCGCCGTTGAAGATCACCGCGGTCTGCGATTTCAGCTTCTCCCAATCTGCCGCCGACATGCCTTCCGTCTTGGGCGCCGTCTGCAGACACTGCAAGCCTTTCTCACCGTTCTGGCCGGCTTCCGTAAGATTCTGTGCCGCGTTCTGGCCCGCTTCGGCCAGCGCGCGCTTGGTGTAGGCGAGCACCGCCAATGTCCGGATGTTGCACGGGTTCACCTGCAAGACCTTCTGCGCCGTTTCCAGCATCTTGGCCTGATTGCCCGTCTGCTGGTAGGCGCCCATCAAAAGTTCCAGCGCGTCTTCCTTCATCACGCTGTTGGGATACTGGGTCAGAAACGCTTCAAAGCCGCTGACCTTGGCCGCGGCGTCCTGCTGCTGCTCGGCGCCCATGTAGGCGTTATACTCGGCCGGGTCTTTGATCTCTTTTTTCTGGGGCAGGTGCTGGGGATGGGGCGGTGCTCTGCTGCGGCGCGGGTTGCGCTGGCGCGGCAGCGGTTTGAGCGACGGCGGTAATCGCAGCTACCAGCAACATCGCGAGAACAATTTTCTTCATTACGGTGGCTCCTTAACTCTTCAGGGAAGTGGGGTTTGACATCTTGCCGATTCCACCCAATCTGGGTGCCGGGCTTGCACCATGAAACAATCTCTCACTGACACTCATATTGACTGAGCCCGAAAATCATGGGCCGCCTGATTGCTATCGCCGCGGCTTAACATTATTCCGGTGAGCGGATTATAAGGATGTAATCCCGCTAAGGCAAGCACTTCGCTCGCCGATTCCGCGCCGGCAGCTTCGATGCCGGAAATCGGCCCGCTATGGATTCCCCCAGCCCATCCCTTCGATGCACAATACAAGCGATGCAAAACGTTATAATGACGCTCTCGCAGAGGAGATCCTTTTGACCAAAGTTGCATCGAACCCGCCCCTGGCTGGGCAAGTCGCGGTCATCACCGGCGCGGGACGCGGCATGGGCAGAGCCATCGCTTTGACGCTCGCTGAACTCGGCGCCAGCACCGTCTTATGCGGACGCGCGCGCGCCGCCCTCGAACAAACCGCCGCCGCCATCCAGTCGAGCGGCGGCCTGAATTCCGGCAAAAGCTCTGTGATCGAATGTGATGTCACCGATCTCGATTCCGTCGAAGCGCTCGCCGATCGCGTCGAGCGTACCTTCCATCGCATCGACATTCTCGTCAATAATGCCGGCATCGGGGGCGCGGCAGGCCCTCTCCATCAACTTGCGCCCGGCGAGTGGGACCGCGTGTTGAACACCAACCTGCGCGGCGTGTACTACTGCATCCGCAGCCTCGCGCCGCTGATGATCAAGGCCCGCAGCGGCCACATCGTCAACATCTCGTCCCTCGCCGGCAAGAACGCCCTGCCCAACGGAGCCGCCTACGCCGCCTCGAAGTGGGGCTTGAATGGATTGACCTACTCCGTAGCCGAGGAGTTGCGCGCCCACAACATTCGCGTATCGGTCATTTGCCCGGGATCCACGAACACCGAGTTCAGTCCGCATCCAGGAATGAACGCCGAGAAGATGTTGCAAGCCGCAGACGTAGCCCACGTCGTAGCCATGCTCGTAACTCAGTCCCCGCAATCGTTCGCCAGCGAAATCCTGCTGCGGCCAACGCAGAAACCGTAGCAGGCTGCGGAAAAGCTGGCGTTGCACTTGATTTTGCGAACCGGCGTAATAGAGATTTTTCGCCAACTACAGACACGATGCGCTCAAATATGCTGCTATAGCGCACCTTAGCTTTTTTCTTCATAATCCGGGTATGGCCCTTGTTGTCTTCCTCCGGGGTGTCAATGTTGGCGGACACAGAACGTTTCGCCCAAGCATCCTCGCACGAGAACTGAGCGGCTATGATGTCCTGAACGTGGGTGCTGCAGGCACCTTTGTTGTTTGTAAACCTGGATCCCGAGCAAAATTCCGCACTTCGTTGCTTCGCAAGCTGCCGTTCGAAGCGGAAATTGTGCTGTGCGAAGGCCGCGATCTTATGCGACTGGAGATGGAGAATCCGTTTGGAACTCAGCCGTCACCCCCGGATGTTGTCCGGTTCGTGAGTATCCTGTCGAAAGCCGGGGGTGTCCGGGCGTCGCTTCCAGTCACGTTTCCGTCAGACGGGAAGTGGTTGGTGCGGGTGATTGCGTCCGAAGGGCAATTCGTGTTCGGAGTGTACCGTCGTCACATGAAGACAATCGGCTATCTTGGCCAGATCGACAAACTGTACGGCGTGCCAGCTACGACTCGGAATTGGAACACAATAATTGCGATCCTACGAATTTTGAAGAGTCTCACGGGCGGACGCGAGGATTCTAATTGCTGAAATCAGGCGTTAGCACAAGCTTGCGCCGTCTGTTCGTCATTTTCAGGGTCAGTGAGTGAAATGGCGACGTATCGACAACCATGCCTGGCCCATGTGCAAGTTTATGTACGTTGGAAAACCTGTCTGCGGTCATTTTTCTTCGCCGCCCCAGTCGAACAGTAGTAAAATTCCTCCGCAACTTCTCTCGCCTCTCCGAAGCGCAGTTTCCGCCAGTTGAGACGCACACCCCCTGAGGCGAGGGCACCCACACTTCGCACGCTTTGTATTGTTTCGTCACAGGACCTACACAGTTCATCGAAACGTATCACGCAATCTTCACAACGGGGAGAAAAATCAATGAATTTCCTAAGAATCAGCTCAATCGTTTTGCTTTTTGTGGCCATCTTCGCGGTCGGTTCCGCGTCCGCGGCAAGTTGCTCCGACGCCACGCTCAAGGGAGTGTACGGATCTGTTTCTTCAGGGTTCGGTGGCGACGGAACGCCCAGGGCCCTTGTCGCCCAGTTCACCGCCGACGGCAAGGGAAATGTTAGCGGAACGGGAACGAAGAGTAAGGACGGAAAAATCGTGACGGGTACTGTCACCGGCACGTATTCGGTTGCGAAGAATTGCACCGGGAGCGCGACGTTTACTGACCAGGACGGCGAAATCAGAGACGCCAACTTCGTTCTTGATAACGGTACTAAGGGTTGGCAATCTATCCAAACCGATACCGGCCGCGTGAATACCGGTTTTGCCCTCGCAGAGGGAGCTGCAGTGTGCGGGGAAAACGGGAAGAAGCAAACCTTTGCCGCCAATCTGAGCGGGAGCGTCATTGGTGTGGGTCCGGTGGCCTATGGCGAGCAAGTGATTCTGGACGGTAAGGGAAACGTTTCCGGCAACGGGACTTTCAGCCTGGACGGCGCGATTTACATAGTTCCAATTACCGGCACGTACACGGAAAATGCCGACTGCACCGGAAGCGCGCAGATTACGCCTCAGGGACTTAGCGCGTTGAATTTCAATTTTGTCGTGGTCAACGCCGGAAAGGAAATCCTGCTGGTCGAGACTGACACAGGCACCATCGTCTCCGGAAACATGCAGCAGTAGTGCACTGGGATGATCGATGATCGAAACCGAGGTGCGTGCAAACGCCAGAGCCTGCGGTAATGCCCAAGGCGTCCCCTTGGGAGCGCACCATGATTTCAAGCTGGATTGAGACGTAAGACGAATCGCAACCCATCAGTGTGCCGCCCGGTCTGTGGGCGGCTTTTCTTTTGCATCACCCCACGACGGTTGCCCCATGACTGACGCTATCAGGCGTGGCTGTTGAAAAAGGAACCAGAACAGTAATTTCGTCGAAATTCGGAGCCTACGGCGAACGAAGATCCAATAACTTGCGAACGAATTTCGCTGGTGAAATCCCCTGAAGAGAGTTTTTCAACACCACAGGCGATTTCACTCAAAACCCCCGAGTCACGCGTAAACCGAAAACAGAAAGTAGAGCAAACCCAAGAGCGGCAGAACGACCCGAGCAACAGACGCAATCCTTGAAGCACAGACAAGCGCAGGCGAGCGCAATCGAAGCTGGCGATCACCGACGACATTCCATTCTGAACAGCGGGCGTGTCCAAGCGGATTATCCCGCTTTTTTCATCACAAACGCCCAGTCCACCCATCACAGACTTCCAGCCAGAAGTGCGCGAGAATATTCCCTGATCCGTCGCAGCCGAGGTGCGCCAACCCTAATCAAGGCCACCCCGGCTGCGCCAGGCCCAATTGCCAGCGCTCTTTGACAAAGGTAAGTTGAGGTGATGCGGGGGCGTCAGCCCACCGCGAAAATGCCAAGAAAAATAGGCTGTAGAGCTAAGTCCTTATTCCAGAATATTTTACCTATAAGTCCTTTAAACTCAAAGATTTTGCGGGAATTTCTTCCTAACCCTATGATTCCAATAGCGAGGGGGGAGGGGGGGTACCCCCCCCTAAAATTGGCAATCTTTGCCAACGTCTCACGAAAAGAACCGACCGCGAGTTCGTCGGCGGATTCCCGACGCAGCCAGCTTTAACTGAGAGCTGACAGCTGAGAGCTGACAGCTGAACTTCAGTCCTTAAACAGATTGTCAAACGCGGCGCGCGCGTCATTGGGACGCTGACTGCCTTTGCTGGAGGTTTCCTTTTCGACCATCACGCGTATGGAATACAGCGAGCAGTCGTTGCGCTTGTCTTTGGGAGAGATTCTGGCGGGAACCGGCTGATTGCATTCGAAGCGGCTCGACGGGTCGAAGTGTTCGCACTGTTTGCAGGCGTGCAGATCGAACCCGCATTTCGGACATTGTCCGACCGGAGCCGAGAGATTCTGCAGCAGCGCGCCGCATTCCGCGCAGCGCGAGACGGTTCGCGTTCCCGGCATGTTGATCGGGCGCGGTCCGAACGTGTTCTCTTTTTTGACGGCGGGCGACGGCTTCTCGAATTCTTTTTTCGCTCCAGCCACCGGAATCCTGGTATCCGTGCTGGCGATACTTGCGGTCGGACAAAGAGCGCCTCCTGAAAAACGCTTCATTCTCCGCCTTTGGCGCGTCCGGCACAAGAGTTTCTTTGGCGCGACCGGAGGAGTTTCTTAGTGGAGAGCCGGCGTCCCGCCCGGCTGGACGGGCGAGACGCCCGTCCCTCCACCGGGAGCGGCCAGGGACTCGCAGGCCATGACGCGGTGAATTGTCTTTCACATATCAGGGTGCTACCATCCGATATACAGAGAAATCATCAGGAGGCAGTTATGGCGGATCATGAGGGCAACAGCTTTTTGTGGTTCCTGGCAGGGCTTGGGCGTTGGAGCTGTAGTCGGTGTGTTGTATGCGCCGCGCTCCGGCGATGAAACACGGGACGTAATTCGCTCCAAGGCGCAGGAAGGCGGCGAGCGCGTGCGGCAGCAGGCTCGGCGGGCGCGCGAACAGGCGAGTGACTGGGTGGATCGCGGACGCGACGTGATCAACCAGCAGAAAGAGCAGTTCCGCAACGCTTACGAGGCCGGCCGTCAGGCCTATAACGAGACGACCGCGCCCGAACCGCCCAAGAATACCTAGCGGCAACAGCGGCAGGAGCAGCCCAGAAGCTACATAGGATGGAGCAGCCATGGATGACAACCTCCTAAAACTTTTCATTGCAGTTACTGCTTTTGCGGTGTTGTTGCAGGCGCTAATTATGGTGGCCCTCTACCTCGCCGTCCGCAAGAGCGCGGCCAGGATGGAAGCTCTCGCCACCGAAGTGAAGAACAAGGCTCTGCCCACGATGGAAACGGTGCAGAATACGATGGAAACGGTGCAGGACATAGCGGTCGAACTGCGCCCGAAGATCGATGTGATGAGCGTCAACTTTTCGGAGTCGAGCACGCTGGTGCGCAATCAACTCGGCCGCATCGACGCCACGCTCACCGATGCCCTGGATCGCACCCGGCTGCAAGTCATCCGCGCCGATGAACTGCTCAATCGCACCATGGACAGGGTCGAAGAGACCAGCGAAGCCGTCCACAAAACCGTGATCTCTCCGCTGCGCCAGGTCAACGGATTGATGGCCGCGATCAGCACCGGAGTTGACGTCTTCCTGGGCCAGAAAAGGCGCCACCGAAGAAACGGCGGGGGCGTCCCGCAAGACGAGATGTTCATCTAAGGGAACTTTGATTAAGTCCTAACTGGCGAGACGGGCTACGCTAAAAGTGCGACCCTCAGCGGCTGAAGCCGCTTGTTTAGCGGGTTCTGACGGCAGGGCTGAAGACATGCCCTTTCAAAACTATTCGTAATCTGCACGAATGCAGAGTTTTTCCGCAACCCTCTTCCGCCGCCCTCACGGCAACGTACCCGCTTAGTCAACACAACGGACGACGAAACCTTGATTGATTTCTGGCCTCGCCGCCTAAAATATTCCAAACATTTCTTCTTTTTTTTGTTTGAAACAGAACGCGTTCAAGATGCAACGAGAGTTCACATCCAACGACGTGATCGCCCTGACCGGAATCACTGCCCGTCAGTTGCAATGGTGGGACGAACGGGGCATCGTGGCGCCCGGCCGCCAGGGGCGCCGCCGCATCTACAGTTGGGACGAACTCGTCACCGCGGCGGTTATCTGCCAGCTTCGCCGGCGGGGCTTCTCGCTGCAACGCATGCGCAAAGTGATTGGCTTCCTGCAGCGGGAATTCGGCACCAACCTGGCCGCTACGGTCAGCGCGTCGTCGGAGTATCACCTTCTTACCGACGGTACTCACCTTTATCTGCGAACCTCGGCGCGGCAGGTCGTAGATCTGATCAAGAACGCCCGGCAGCCAATGTTCGATATATGCCTGAGCGATGAAGTCCGCCGGGTTCGAGCGGAGATTCAGGCGCGCAAGAGGACTGCGGTTTCGGAACGGGTTCGGCCTCTGCGCCGGGCCCGGCGAGCGTAAACGGAAAGCGGGGGAGGCATGATGATCGGTGAATTGAGCATTATCAACGAGTGGATTCCCGAGCAGATGGAACCCGGCACCGTGTTCGTGCTGGAGAATGCGGGTGAAGTGGGCGAGAAAGAAGATCCCTATTGGGCGGTGCTCTCCTGTCCTTCATGCGGCACGCTGGGCTTGATTACGCGCAAGCAGATGGCGGGGTTGCTGCCGACGATCTGCGGCTCCGCGGTATGCTCGGCGCAGTTTTTTATCAAGGATGAGGAGATTACGGCGCGGAAGCCGTTCTAGGCGGGGCTTGCCGCGTCTTGGATTTCCGACATGCCGGTGCACAGCCCCTGAAGGGGCCTCTGATTTTGAAGAGTTACGGCATCGCTGAAGCGATGCCCCGATACGAATCCTATAGCGAAAAGTTGCTGTGAGCACAGGCGACTGCCGAGCTTCGCTCGGCTGGACAGCCGGGGGCGGCTGTCCCTACGCAACCTTGGACGGGCGAGGACGCCCGTCCCTCCACCGTCTTTACAGCGAATTCTTCGGGACGGCAAACTTTACTGGTATCTGCTCGACTATCTCGATATCAAATCCTTCCAGCGCGGCCACCCTTCTCGGGTGATTGGTCAAGAGTCGAATGCGCTTCAGATTCAGATCGAAAAGGATTTGAGCTCCCAAGCCGATCTCGCGATGAATCTTGCGCTCGCTTTCGGGAAGCGAGGGCAGACGCCGTTCGCGATGAAAGGTGAGGAACGATTGGTCGCCGATTTTTTCCGCCGTGAAACCTTTGGACGTTTGGTGCAGGTAAATCAATGCGCCTCGATCTTCCTCGGCGATCATCTGCAGCGACGCCTCGAGCGTCTGATGGCAGTCGCAGCCGGTGGCGCCGAAAACGTCGCCCAGCAGGCAGTGGGCGTGCATGCGGACCAGTACCGGTGACGACGAATCGCTAATGTCGCCGCGGATAAGCGCCATGTGGGACCCGCCGCCGTCCACTTCGCTCTCGTAGGCAAGCACGCGAAATTCCCCGTGCCTGGTTTCGACCATCGCCTCGCCTACACGATGTACGTAGCGCTCATGCTGCATGCGGTAGCGGATTAACTCCGCAACCGTGAGCATTTTCATTTCATGGGTGCGGCAGAACTCGATCAGGTCGGGCACGCGGGCCATGGTGCCGTCGTCTTTCATGATTTCGCAGATGATGCCGGCGGGAACCATGCCGGCGAAGCGGGCCAGATCGACGGACGCTTCGGTCTGGCCGGCGCGCACCAGGACTCCGCCTTTGCGGGCGCGGAGCGGGAAGACGTGGCCCGGGCGGGCGAGATCCGATGGCCGCGCTGCCGGATCGATTGCCGTTTTGATGGTGCGCGAGCGATCATAGGCCGAAATTCCCGTGGTCACGCCATCGCGAGCGTCAATCGCCTCGCAAAAAGCGGTGCCGTATTGCGATGTGTTCTCGCTGGTCATGGGGCCGATGCGCAGGTGGTCGAGCCGTTCTTCAGTCATGGCCAGGCAGACCAGGCCGCGTCCGTACCTGGCCATGAAGTTAATGGCTTCGGGAGTAACTTTTTCTGCGGCGAGCGTGAGATCGCCTTCATTCTCGCGGTCCTCGTCGTCAATCACGACAATCATTCGCCCGGCGCGGATGTCTTCGATCGCGGTGGGAACATCGGTAAAGGGCAGATTAGGCGTCATAGGAGCCTGCTCCCTCAGGGGCTGAAGCCCCTTATTCTGTGCCTCGAAATGGCGCGACTGAAGCCGCGCCCCTTCAAGGAACCACATGAGACAGGAAAGGGTCGCTTGTGGCGACCCTTCCCAGTAAACGTGGTTCAGTAAAACCTGTTCAGTAAAACCTGGTTCCCTGCGGTTACAGGGTGGATTCGATTTCAAAACCCCAAGCTTCCAGCAACGGCTCGGGGATGTACTTGGAGTTTTTATTCCGTCGCGCCCATTCCCGCAGTCGTGTGGAGCGCAAATACTGGTCGGGGGAGAGCTTATATTCGTGCACCACCTGCTCAAATTCCGTGATTGTCGGAACCACCGGGCCGATGGGCTCGGGCTTGCCCCAGTTGGGGTTTCCGCGTCGCTTAGCCATGAAAAATATACCCTCTAGTGAATCGGATAATGACTTCTTCTTTAAGTCGCTATCTTCTTTGATTCCAAGGAGGGCCCAGGGGATTCACGGGTAAAAAGGAAAACCAGACCATAGATTCTAGCCCCTCGGCCTCTATGGAAGCTATTGATAATAATAGATTTTTATATGTAAGTCAATAGAAAAGTTGGCCTCTTTACGTCCTATGGCAGATCCCCTTGGTGCACAGCCATTTGCTATTGACGCGGGGGAAACGCGTTCCCAACCCGTCAGGCTATGGACGCCCGCTAGTGAACCGCTGTCCCCGTGCCGATAGGACCAGCAAGGGGGGCAGCGTCTGGGAGGGATGTCCAGAGCCGCCAGAGGTGACCAGAGTAACCGGAAGACTGGGCCATGGCGTTGACCAAGGAATATCATAGACTTAGAGTGTGCGAACGGGGATTGGATGGGGATCACCGAATTCGGGGCTGGCGATGAATCCCGACCGAGCGCATGCGACGCTTCACCAAATAGTCACCAGCATCCGCCTCGGCAAAGTCGAGACGGCGCACTAAGACCAATCTGAAATCGGATTTGAAGTATGAACTTGAAATCTCTACTACTGAGTTCGGACGAAAAGACGGTACGGATCCTGCGGCGGGTGCTCAGCGATCTGGAAATTGACGTCGAACATTGCTCCAGCGTGGACCATGCCATCCGCCAGATTACCCGTCAACGTTTCGAAGCCATCATCGTAGATGGGACGAATCCAGAGGAAGCCAGCAGCGTGTTCCGGGGAGCCAAAGCCGCTCCCGTTAACAAGCGAGCCCTTGGGATCGTGCTGGTGGAATCTCCGGTCGGGCTCAAGGGCGGTTTCGAGATGGGGGCCCATTTCGTTCTCCACAAACCTCTTTCGGTGGAGCGCGCCAAAGCCAGCTTTCGTGCGGTTCGGGCCCTGATGAAGCGGGAACGGCGGCTGCAGATGCGGGTGGCGGTGCAAATTCCGGTCGAATGTCATGGGGCGGGCCGGTACAAGGTCAAGACCCTCGACCTCTGCGAAGGCGGCATGGCGATCCAGTTCTCGGGCCGCGTTGCGAAAGAAAGGTTGCTCCGCTTCTCGCTCGATTTGCCGGGCATGGACGAGAAGCTCGAACTTCATGGAGAGCTGGCATGGGGAGGCACCGGCTCTGATGCCGGTGTCCGGTTCAAGGACGTTACCGACAAGCAGCGCAACGCTCTTCGCCAGTGGCTGAACAGCCAGCTTCCGGAGCCCGAACCGGACGACCCACCCGTAAATTGCCGCCTCACCGACCTTAGCCCGGGCGGCTGTTATCTCACGACCAACTCACCCTTCCCGAGGGGCACGCGTGTCGTTCTTTCGATCAAGACCGCCGATTTCCAAGTCCGCACCGGAGGGGTCGTACTGGTCGCGCATCCGGAATTCGGGATGGGAGTGGAGTTCCTCCAGACCACGACCGAGGAACGGGATCAGGCGCTGCGCATGATCGCGACTCTGCGCGCCAATGGAGATAAATCTCCCGAGCTTCAGGTCGAACCCGACGGATTGGAAACGTCAATGCCTGACGATGGCGTGGAGATGTTCCAGTCTTCCGCGGACCAAGCTTCTACAGCCCAGGCTTCCGCAACCGAAGTCCCGGGAAATGAAGACGCACTCGTCGATCTGTTCCGGCAGAAATTTCAGATGCCGGTCGATACCTTCCTGCAACAGATGCGCGAACAACGCCAATCGGTGGAAGCGCACTCGAGCTAAGGGCCTGTGGCAAAACCCCACCGCCCAAAATGCGCGTCTAAACAGGCTGCGGAAAATTGTATATTTGCTTTACGCTTCGGAAATAAGCTCGCTCACCGTGCCACGCTGCAGCAGATAGGCTCCCGGACCCTGCTGTCCGCGAATCGAACGGCAGAACTCGGCCACAAAGAACCCCGCTTTCAGGGCCTCGCGGAACGCCCACCGGGTCGCGTCGCGCCACTCTCTTGCGAGTTCCACGTCCGTGTGCTCGACCTCCAAAATGTCGCCCGGGATTTCAATGCTCACGCGCTGCCGGGCCAGTGCTTCCGCCAGATCGGCCCGTGCCGGTTTGCCGCTGGGATCGAAGCGCACCAGCGGAGCCAGCAGTTTCATGGCATCGAGCGTTTCCCCGCGCACATTGGCACTCTTGCCCGCCAGCCGATCCCGCACCCGCCGCGAATTCAGCAGCCACCGCACCCACAAGCGGTCCGTCCCGTTCTGATGCAACAGGCTGGAAGTTTCCGGCCCGTAGAAATCCACCTTATAGGTATCGGAAACCACGCCCAGCTTGGAAAAGTTGAAGTGGGCATTTCGACTTTGCAACGGATCGTACGTCCATGTTATTTCCTGCACACCCAGGGCCAAGGCCCGCTCACGCTGCGCCTGCTTCAGCCGCGAGCCCAGATCCAGATGCCGATACGCATCGAGCACCGCCAGCATGTGGGAATGAATCGTCGTGAGCCCGTGCTCGCGGCCGAAAAATCCGAAGGCGAACCCGACCAGCTTTTCCTTATCGAAAGCCCCGACGAAAACATTGCCCGCCGCCCTCAAGGCAATAGCCACCGTGAGGGGCAGGGCGTCCTCGTCCGTCACGCCCCAAGTTTCTTTCTCTACCGCTTTCAACTGGCTGAAGTCGTCGATGCTCTTGAGGTCGCGAATGTAAATCTGTTGCGGGGCGCTACGAGACATCATGGCTGGCCCTTCGCGCGCTTCGAGTCTTTTTTCCCGGGTCATGGCGATCTCCGCGCAAAAGTGCGGCGCTGAAGAAACACCACCGTGTACAGCACCGGTTGCATACTTGTCAACATGAATCAGTGGTGGATCAGTTCCGAGCGTCCATTAACCGAGCAGAATCGGACCGGTTGATGCAACCTTTCACGGTCACTTCCGAGATGACGAGTTGCAGGGAGGGGCAATTCAGCAGCCGCGATCCGAAGTCTCTGGGTGGCAAGCGATCGCGAGCCTACTTGCCCAAAATATTGGTACAATGGTACATTGGTACCAACGAAAGCTAAGAAGGATGTTCATGGGCAGGAAGCGATCGAAAACCTGTCTCACAAAATGAGCTTGCCGATGATTTTAGAAAAGCCGGACGCCAACACGCTCTTAATCGGCAGTGGAGAAACCATAAACCGAGTGCCTGACACCGGCCTCAAGGCCGCGCTGGCGAAAATCCCCGAATCCTTTGCGGCAAGGCTTGCATTCATGACACCGGAACATCACCTAGTTCGCAACTTTGCGGTTCGCGAACTGCCCTATGAAAATGGGAGACCAATAAAGGTGGACCGGCTCGCAGCCACGCTGGGACTACCCATCGCAAGGGTTCATGCGATTGTGGAAGACCTCGAACGCCATCTCTTTTTCCTGGTTCGGAATGAGGCTGGAGAAATCAGTTGGGCATTTCCGGTCACGACCGAGCCCACGCCTCATCGCTTGCAGTTCAGCACCGGAGAACGCGCCCATGGCGCTTGAGCAGAAGACGCTTTCGCTACGCCCTTCGTGCAAGGGCGCCTCAGGGGAGAAAAGCTTTCCATTGAACTCGAATCCGAGTGCGCCCATTGCGGGAAGGCACTTCACATCTCGGTGGACAGCGAATTGAATTCCCAGGTAAGGGAAAAAGACGCCGAACCATTGCTGTTTGAGCCGGATGTCGATTGGAAGACTTTCAAAGGCGCGAACATCATCAATGATTATTGAAGGGAGTCCCTCTTCTTCTGGTCAGAAGAACACGCCAGGATTTATCGAGCTTCACGAACTCAGGTGGATGGCGCCTACCTGACGATGGCGCAAAGTGCTTATAGCGAGAGAATTGCCCAATCCGCGCTCTTCGGTTTCCAGGTCTAGCCTTAATGCGGACGGGCTGGAGTGGTCTGCCGTGAGCACGCCGCGAGCTTAGCAAATCGGCATAGGGGGAAGGGTCGCCCCTTCGCCCCTGCCACACCACCGGACATGCGGGTCCGCATCCGGCGGTTCAGTTCGGTTGAGCTAGAGCGCCGCGAACAAGCGTGGAACGCCGAGCGAGTCAAAGTACGTAATGGGAAGCGCGAAAGACAGCGCCGGGCTGTTCGCTAGTCGCCAGGGACCATGGGGACTGCCGGCGGTCTGAGCCGCGAGGTCAATGCCGATGTTCCTTTGGCGCAACTCCCGAAACCGAACCCTGCCGCGCTTCCATTGTTTCCAGATCGCGGCCCGCAACCTGCGACGGATCCAGCGATCCAGTTTGTGCAGCGTGGAGCGAGTTTCACAGAAACCGAAGTATCCCTTCCACCCAACGAGATAGGTGGCCAGGTCCCTCGCCATCTGTGCCAGACTAATGCCCCGTGTTCGCCGCGTTAGTTCCCGTACTTTTTGCTTACATCGGAGCAGGGCCTTAGGCGCAATGCGCCGTTTCGGCTCCTTCCCCGAGGTGAAGCTAAAGCCCAGAAACTTCCGCGCCTGCGGTCGCGCCACTGCACTCTTCGCCTCATTCACCTTGAGCTTGAGTCGACGCTCGATGAAACCCGTGACACTCCGCATCACGCGCTTCCCCGCCCGTTCGCTCGCCACGTAGATATTGCAATCATCCGCGTAGCGCACGAAACGGTGCTGGCGTCGCTCCAACTCGCGGTCGAGTTCGTCGAGCACGAGATTCGACAGCAGCGGAGACAAAGGCCCTCCTTGCGGAGTTCCTTCCTCCACCGAACTTACCAGCCCATTTTCCATCACGCCCGACTCCAGGATGGCTCGGATCAGCTTGAGCACCCTCTTGTCGCTCACCCGCCGCGCGATCGCCGCCATCAGCTTGTCGTGGTTCACTCGATCGAAAAACTTTTCCAGATCGAGATCCACCACCCAGCGGTTGCCCTCGGCGATATACTGCTGCGCCTTGGCTACCGCCTGATGCGCCGAGCGTTGCGGACGAAATCCGTGACTCTGTTCGGAAAACGTCGGGTCCCATCTGCGTTGCAGAACCTGCATCACCGCCTGCTGGACAAACCGGTCCAGCACCGTCGGAATGCCCAGCTTGCGCATCCCGCCGTCCGGCTTCTTGATCTCGACTCGTCTCACCGGTTGCGGTTGGTAGGTTCCTCTTCGCAGTTGTTCCCGAATGGCTAGCCAGTGCTGCTTCAGGTAGCCCGGTAACTCCGACACTTTCATGCCGTCCATCCCCGGACTCCCCTTATTGGCCTTCACTCGTCGTAAAGCCCGCAGACAGTTCTCCCGCCCGCAGACCTCTTCCATCAGTTGTTCTTCTCCAGCCGGACTTTCGGTTTCGCTTTTCGCCGTGCACGATTCGGTCCCTTCCCAAGGAGCCCTCGGAGCTTCACTCCTCCCCTCCCCGGTCAAGGCCAGCACCATCTGTAGCTGGTTTTTCTGCCGCGTGTCGTTCATCGAGTCCTGCGTCCTACTCGCCGCTCCTTACTGTTTGGGCCTTCGACCTCGCGGCCTACTATGCCCGCTGCTGACTCCCGCTGCCCGGTCAGGATGAATCGCTCCATCCTCAGTCACGATGCCGTGACCTGCGGCGGGTCTCCCGAAGTAAATTCGACCGCCTTCCGCGCACAACCGCCGGATTTACCACCAGTGCTCTTGGTGGAATCGGACTTTGCCGTCATTTGCCGGCTCGTCCAGCACCGTAGGCCTCTTATCCGGTTCTTGTTCATCGGCTCGCGCTTTTGATCCACGCTTCTTTCAGACCCCGCCTTGCGACGACGCCCTTGCGCTTCTCTAGCTCTTCACCTCCACCAGGTTGAGCAGGGGACTTCCACCCCCAAGCTGTCGAACATGTTCGGCACACAAAAAAGGGCCTACCCGAAATGGGTAGGCCGTTCTTGGGAATCAGAATTACTTCCCGACCTTACCCCTGGCGACACCTACACCTGTGCAGAGGTCCCAGCCCACGACCCCGGAGTAGCCGGCGTACGGACCACAGTAGCCCGTCGTGATGTCGCGGAAGTCGGCGGCGACGCTGCGGTTGCCGTAGATGGCCGCCAACTCCGCGTTGGAGGAGGCGTAGAAACTGCCGGCCGAGTTAATGATTCCGGCCAGCGAAGGCGAAGCCACACTGGTCCCGCCCACGATGTTCCACCCACCGGCGTTGGTATCGAGCACCCAAACTCCGGTGATGGGATCGGAATCGAAGGACAGGTCAGGAACGCCACGGAAATTCCCGACCAGGGAAGAGATTCCGCTCTGGTAACTGGGCCGCGATTCTACCCAGCTTACACCGCCGCCGGCCGCGTCCCACGGATATTCAGACAGGAACGCGCCCGTCAGCGGATTGCGGCGCACGGTTGTTCCCCCCGCCGCGACCACATTGGGGGACGTGCTCGGCCAGATCGTACCTGGATAGTCTCCAGCCGACGCGAAGAACACGACACCCGGTTTGACGAAATGGACGTCATACGCAGTCTCACCGGGAAACTCACTTCCTCCCCAACTGTTGGACACTTCGCCGCCACCGGCAGCATTGACCATCTTGCTGGCCATATCTTCAGCGGCCATCAAGTCGGTGAAGCTGTTGGAAGCGGCTTCGACCAGAACGATCCGTGCTTCGGGAGCCATGGCATGGGACCACTGAACGTCCAAGGATTCTTCAAACTCCCATCCGGCATCGTACTGCGGCTTTACGCCGCTGGCGTAGATGGTTTGGAAGTTCGCCGCGGGCAATCCGAACTGAGTCGAAAAGGCGGCCAGATCGCTGGCTGCTTTCGGGGCGTCGTAGGCATCCACGATGGCAATCATTTTGGCGCCGCCCGTGGGGTTGGCAGTGACCGTATTCGGCTCGCAGCCCCTTACCACCCTGACCAGGCTATAAACGCAGCCCAGGGATGCCGGCGTCTCATACGCATAGCCGGAATACGGCGCGCCCAACTGCCGCACGTTCTGGAGGGGCTTTGTGGGCAGGAACACGTGGATATTGGTGTGAGCGCGCATCCCGATGTCGCTGCGCCTTTCAATGCTGGAATCAGGAGTAAACACCTTGCCGCTGGCCGGCCTGATCTGAGCTGGAGCGAGGCTTGCGGTAATGAGCAACACAGTGAGAGCAACCACCGAAAATAACTTCATATATCAGGTTTCCTCGTTCATTCAGGAGATGGATCGGTTAGTCGCTGTTGAAAAACTGCAGGCGTCTCGACAACAGCGTTGGTTTGGTAAATTATTGAAAAAGTTGCGCGCGCGTAATCGGCATTACTGCGCCCAGGTGTGTACTGGAAGAGCTGCCCACGCTGCGCCCATCAGACGATGAGCCGGTTTCCATCTCCTCCGTTTCTGATTTCAAGACTATCTCAAGCAACGAAAATGTATAGATCACGGTGGTTACAAAATTGATGGTTACGTGGAAGTACAACCGGGAATGCTTGCAGAGATTATTAAGTGCTGGCTCCATAAGTGCATTTCAGATCGGAAGGCGCGGCCCTGAGGGGCTAAAGCCCGCATTCTTCGGGACCCTTCCCGAGAACCTCTCCCCGCAGCCCATTCCGCGCATCTTACCTACGTGCTACCCTCGAACCCGGAGACGAATACTGCCGTGAAACCAATTACCAAGCTTCTGCTTTTGACCGCCCTGATTGTGCTGGGAAACTCCGTGCTGCTGGCCGCCGATCGCGGTACTCTGGTGCGCGAGGCCGTCATTTACATATCTCCCGACCCGACTTCCAATAAGCTCGCCCAGGTTGAACGGGGACGCGAACTCATTCTCCTCGACAAAAGCCGCAACTGGCTGCACGTCGAAGCTCTGCTCGGGTCGGCGCTAACTCCCGACCCCGCCTTCGTTTTGGAGGACGAGGACGAGGGCAAAACCGTCAGCGGCTGGGTGCTCGATACCGGCGTCGTCTGGGCGTCTACTCCGAACGGCGACCGCATTCTGTTCGGCGCCGCCGTCGATTCCGAAGACGAGGCCAGCCGCCGCCACGGCCGCCGTGGCGCGGCCCAGGACGCTTTGCGCCTTTATCGCCGCGTCTACGATATTTTTCCGACTGCTTCGCTGGCCGGCGAAGCCCTTTACCGTGCCGCGGACATTCGATGGCAGATCGATAAATCGGACATGCAGTCGCGCCCCTCTGCGCGCGAGAAAGAATCCTACCTTCGCGGAGGCATCGACGAGCAGTCTATGAAGCAGGTGATGAAAAAGTTTCCCGAGACTAAGTGGGCCCAACTCGCCGCTTTCCACCTGCTGGACAACAAACTCTGCGGAGACTGGCAGGGGTCTTCCAAGTGCCCCGACAAGGAAGCGGACCTCTACGAAAAATACGTGAAAGAACACCCGGAATCTCCCGCCGCTCCGGAGGCGCTGTACAACGCGGCTTCTCGCCGCGCCGCCCTGATCGAGATTTATAAAACCGAAGAACAGCCGAAGAAGTCCGAGCAGTCGAAGAGCCTGGCTATTTCGCTGGCCCAGGAGTTAGTTTCCAAGTATCCGCAAAGCGACTGGTCGTCGCGCGGACAGACGCTGATCTTCCTGGTGCAGCAGGGAGTACCGACGTACGGCAACGCGATCCAGTAGGTTATCCGGGTGGTCCGTTTATAGGCTGCGGAAAAACTCAACAAGGCCGCGGAAAGCCCACCGCAGGCGCTAAAGCGCGGCACATTTTCAAGGACTTGCGGCACGACTGAAGTCGTGCCCTTCCCAACAACCTCTTCCCAACAATCTGCGTGAATCGGAGTTTTTCCGCGGCCTGCAGGATCAGCGACCGGCAGTTGCGGCGCGGGCGAGCGCGACAGGAAGGGGCACGGCGGCCGGAAGCTCAGTGTGCGCTATTGCCGCGGGGCGTTGCAGCGAGAAGAGCCTCTCGGTATTCACTACCAGTACCGTCTTACCGTCGCCCATAATCGCGGCGCCTACATACTCTGGCACCTTGGCCAGCACGCCGTTCAGCGGCTTGACTACGATTTCGACCTCGCCGAGGAAGTGGTCAACAACGAGGCCGTAGGGCCCGGAAGCGGCCTCAATAATCGCAACCGCCAGCTCGGCTCGCCTCTCTTCCATACGGTCGAATGACAGAGCATGCGCCAGCCAGAGCATGGGGAAGACGGTACCGCGCACCGGCGCGATCTGCTGCCCTTGCACGGTTCGGACCACCGACTTGGGAATTTTCACCATGTTGCGGATGGTATCGATGGGCAACACGACTTCGTGCCCCGAGACCGCAACCCGAATCGCCTTGGAGACCAGCAGGCTGGCCGGAAGCTCGATGCGGAAACAGGTTCCTTTTCCAATCTCGCTCGTAATATGTACGGCGCCGTGCAACGCCTCGACGCCGTTGCGCACGACATCCATGCCGACGCCCCGGCCCGATACGTCCGTCACCTTATCGACGGTGGAGAAACCGGCGACGAGGATAATCTTGAAGGCGGCCTCTTCATCCATGGCGGCGATCGCGCTCTCGGAAAGCAAGCCCTTCTCTACGGCGCGACGCTTGAGTTTCTCGGCGTCCAATCCCTTGCCATCGTCCTTCACTTCAATGACTACCGTGGAGCCGCGAGTGTAGGCAGAGAGATCGATGCGGCCGACGGCCGACTTGCCCTTCTGCGCACGGTCGGCTTTGGACTCGATGCCATGGTCGGCGGCGTTACGGATGATATGGGTGAGCGGATCGCCGATGCTGTCGATTACGGTCTTGTCTAATTCCGTCTCTTCGCCGCTCACATGGAGTTCGATGTTCTTGTCGAGATTACGCGCCAGGTCGCGCACCAGCCGGGGAAAGCGCTGAAACACCTGGCGCACGGGCATCATCCGGATCGACATCACGGTCGCCTGCAGGTCATCGGCCAGCCGGGAAACTTTCGCGCCGGCGTCGCGCATCTCCTTGGCCACGGTCTTCGGCGACTCTTCGCGCGCAATGAGTTCGACGCGCTCGGCGAAGGCGGGCAGCGCGCCGCGGGCAACGAGCAATTCTCCGGCGAGGCGCATTAGGGCGTCGAGTTTGACGGCGTCCACGCGGATACTGGGCGCGGCCGCTCCGGTGGCGGCTTCTGGAGCAGGCGGAGCTTGCGCGGCTTTAGTGGGAACGGGCTGCGACGAAGTCGCGGTTGGCGCCGCGGTTGGCGCATCCACTGCTATTCTCGCGGCCTCGATGAGCAGTTTCACGTTCAGCAGCCAACCGGCATCGAGGATTCCACCTTGCTGGATCACCAGGATCGCAGCGAGAATTTCTCCGGCGGCGGCCGTGGCTCCGGCGTGACCATGCGCTTTGCCGGCGGAGATCAGAGTTTGTGCCGCGCGATGTGCGGTCCCCAATCCCTGCTTTTCATCTCCGGACTGACATTGCTCCAACGCAAATCCAAGCGCGGTAAAGCACTGCTCGGCAGCGCCGCGGAAGCGGGCGTCTTGGTTATTGCTTTCCGTTTGAGCGGAGGCGGCAGGCTCCTCGCGCTCGATCGACACTTCGCAGTCGTCTTCAACAAACAGGAACACGGCCCGCACCGCGTCCTCGGGCTGTTTCGTCTCGACGCAGACCTCCCAGCGCAAGTAACATTTCTCCGGGTCAAACTCATCGGCGTGGAGGAGATCGGCCGTATCGCAGCAGATTTCGATCTCGCCCAGATCGGTAAGCTCAAGCAGCAGCGAGGCAGGATCGGTTCCAGAAAAGAAAATCTCGCGGTTGGGACGAAAACCGATCTTGTATCGCGCGGGTCCGCTGGCCATCTTCGCGGGCTGGGTTTTGCCAGCGGCCTTGTCCACCTCCGGCAAAAAGGGCCGGATCGCCGCGAGCACTTCGATCTCCAACGGTAAAGGCGTATCGGAGGCCGTGCTGCCAAGTTCCAGGAGCATCTCACAGCAGTCGCAGGCTTTCAGGGTGGCGTCGATTAATTCGGGAGTCGACTGCAGTTGCTGATTGCGGATGCGGTTGAAGACCTCTTCGACATGATGCACAAAGTTTGCCAGGCGGCGGAAGCCGGCGCTTGCGCCCGAGCCTTTCAGGGTGTGCATAGCGCGGAAGACGCGGTTCACCACCTCCGTGTTGAGCGGCTCCTGTTCGAGCTGCAGCAGCGCGCCACCGAGGTCGGTGAGCAGATCGGCCGCCTCATGACGGAACGAGGCTTGCAATTGTTGCAGGTCTCCGAGTTCCATGACTTGCTCACCTCCCTTCGGCTGGCGCCGCGAACGCGCGACGATTGTTGCTGTCGATCCAAGCTTCCCAGATCCAAGCTTCGTAGTGGACGGGCGAGGACGCCCGTCGCTCCACTTGAATCGCAAATCAGCGCAGGACCTTCGTCACCACAGCCAGCAATTGTTCCGGTTCAAACGGTTTTACAATCCAGCCGGTCGCTCCGGCGGCCTTGCCTTCCTGCTTTTTCTCCGGTTGAGATTCCGTCGTGACCAGCACGATCGGCGTGAATTTGTATTGCGCCAGTTTCCTGAGACTGCGGAGGAGTTCGATGCCCGTCATCACCGGCATGTTGATGTCGCTCAGCACCAGGTCGAAGATCGCCGCCGATGCTTTCTGCAGGGCTTTCGCGCCGTCCTCAGCCTCGACGACTTCATAGCCCGAGCGGGAAAGAGTCATCTTGAGCAGCTGACGCATGGTGGCGGAATCATCGACTGCCAGAATTTTCTTAGCCATGTCCCTGCCTCGCGGCTTTTGCCTTGGTCTCCACCTTGGTCTCGAGTTGGGGCTGCGGAATTTGCGATTCCGGCTCAGGTGGTGGCTGGACAAAGAACTTTTCCAGGCCCCGGCGCTTCAGCGCAGCGAGAAAGGCGTCTGAGGTTCCGCCGATCTGGAGCCGGCCGGGCGGGCTGCTCAGCCGGCAGAGAATCTGGATGATGCTGGTGTCCATCTCCTCCAGTTCCTCGGCCTGCAACTGGATGCTCTGGCTTGCGGCCAGGGCGGGCTGCAGGGCGTCCCATAGCGGCCGGGCCTGTTGCACGCCGAGTCTTCCCGCCAGCATCAGCTTCACGCCGCCCGCGACGGTCTGTAGTTCAAAGGGCATCGAGTCGTCCTTCGCTCAGAAAAGTTCCACATTGGCGCCGTAGTCCTGCCCTGCAACTGGGGCGGGCGGCGGTGCGCAAGTGTTTCTTGCCTCTCCGCCAACCACCATGGCGTGCACGTCGTGTTGCTCCTGCATGGTGTAACCGGCGGAAGCGGAATTGAGATCGAACGGCTTCTCGGACTTCGGATACAGAGCCAGAAGAAAGTCGAGTATGTCGTCCAGATCTTGAAACAGCCTAGTTCCTTCATCGACAAATTTCAGGGATTGCAGGAGGGCCTCAGTCTTTTCCTGCAGTTGGCGCGCTTTGATACTGAGACGGCTGACCTCGACGTATTCGATTCTTCGGGAATTGCGCAAGGAGTCGTCAGCTCGCTGTACGATAAGTCCGCCCCGGCATGACTCGACCCCCTGAACGTTGGCGGCGATCGCGACTGCTTGCGTCTGCAGAGTTGTCCCGAGCCGGGTAAACTGCTCATTAAGCTCTGTTTCCAACTTGAGGACACGCTCCGCGGCTTCCGACGTCCAGCCGCCGAGCACACCGATTCCGGGCGCCGATGGCATTTTGTCCGCTCCGATCAGGACATTGAGGGCCAGTCTCTTCATCGACCGGGCCAGGGCTTCCAGTTCTCCGCTTTTTGCGCTGAGCAGGGCGCGAATGGGGTCAATTTGCCGCAGAACGAAATTGCCAATTTTCATCTCCCCAGCCAGCAACTCGGCCACTCCGGAACTGATGGAGCCGAGGCGATCGACGGCCTCTTCGAACTTCTTGACCTCGTCGTCGCCGGCAGCGCGGCTACAACTGTCACCGGCAAGGCCCTGGGCGGAGCCGATCACGCCATTCAGTTCGCGCTCGATGCGGCTTCCGGTATTGACAATGAGCTCGAGCACATTCTTTGCCTGCTGACGCTGCAGTAACAGGACATGTCCCGGCTCGTTTCCCTGGCCGGTGCGAACGCCGGCCAGCGCTTCGAGGATATTTTCGAGACGCTGCCGAATGGCGTCGTGTCCCTGCAAGACCTTGACTGCTTCGCGAATGCTGTCCGCAACCACCGCGCCGACAGAGGCGGCTTTACGGCGCACTTCCAGCAGATCGGGCGGGACGGTCAGCAGCAGATCGAGATTGCGCTGAATCTTCTCCTCCGATTCGGTAGCCCGCGCGGCGTAGGAAACAGAAGCTTGCTCGACCGATCGCGTGGCCGCCGAGAGCTTATCGAGGATCGACATCAGCGTGTGTTGCTGCGATTCCCCGGCGTGTTTCATGCAGCCCAGAACTCCCCGCATCTCCTCGTAGACTTTCAGTACGGAGGCGTTGTCCTCGGGAGAGAGTCGAGATCCCTCGAGACGGAAGTGAAAGGCTATGTGCTTGAGCGGTACGAGGTCCTTCAGCAAGAGGTTTGAGGTGTCGAGCACCGATGCTGTCGCCTGCGCGGCTGAGGCCAACTGCCGGCTTACGGCCTGGATTTGCTGCAGAAAGTTGCGGAAGACGCCGCACCCATCCAGCATCGACTCGCGGATGGCTACAGTCTGGGTACCGCTGGCCGCTCCGGTGAGTTCTGCCAGGCGGGCGGTCGCCTTCTGCACATTTTCCGCCATGGTCCAGCAAGCATCGAGCGCCTGGATCAGGCGGCTAAACTCTCTTTCGCTGCTCGTCAGGTAGCGCGTGAGCCGCACGCTCAATGCCTCGAACTTCGCCCACGCCACCGCAAGCGATTCTTGCCCTTCCATGGCCGAACTCACGAGTCGCCGCTGTGGCCGCCCTCCGAAACTTCGATCCCCAAGACCATGCAGATGTTCTCCATCAGGGGCTTGGGGTCGGATGGCTTAACGATGTAGAAATTTGCGCCGGCGAGGAAGCCGCGGCTCTTGTCCTCAGACTCGGACTCGGTGGAGATGATGACGATCGGCAGGTCGTCGTAGTCGCCGCTGCCGCGCACCCGGCGGATAAACTCATAGCCATCCATATTCGCCATGTTGATATCGGTGAGGACGAGATCGAAGGACCGGCTGTATAGCTTTTCGAGCGCGTCGGCTCCGTCGACTGCGGTCACGACCTCGAAGTTGGCCTCGCGAAGAATATACGAATGGTAGTTGCGGGTGAACTCCGAGTCATCGACGATGAGCACATTCCGTTTCATAGTCAGTCCTTTGTATAGAGCAGGTGCCCCTGGGCCTTCTTCAGACGGAATGCCGAGGTGATGCGGCCGACGGATTCAGAATGGCCCAGGAAGAGATACCCCTTGTGATTGAGCGAGTCGTAGAAGTGGTTCACCACATTGCGCCTGGACTCGTCATCGAAGTAAATCAGCACGTTCCGGCAAAAAATGAAATCGTAGCTGCGCATGGCTTTCATCTGCACGCTGTCGCTCAGATTGAGTTTTTCCATGTGCACCAGGCTCGCGGTTTCGGGATGAATCCGGAAGCCGGTGGCCGTCGGCACCAGATGCTTGCTGTAGGCGCTTGGAACGCCTTTGACGGAACGATCGCCGTAGACGGCGTTGCGCGCGAGTTCGAGCATGTTTTCATCGATGTCGGTGGCGGTGATCCTGACGTCCCAGTTCTTGGAGTCGGGAAATACCTCGCGGACAATGATGGCGAGAGTGTAAGCCTCCTCGCCCGAGGAGCAGCCCGCGCACCAGATGCGGATGCGTCTTTCCGTGGTTTTTTGCCGGACGGCAATCAGTTCGGGCAGGCAAACGTCGGCAAAGCCGGCAAGTTGCTCGAACTCGCGGAACATGTAGGTTTCGTTGGTGGTGACGAGGTTGGCCAGCGCCTGCATCTCGTCGCCACTGGAATCGCAATACCCCAACTGGAAAAGATATTCGTCGGCGTCCTTCAGGGCGAGTTCGGTGATTCTGCGTTCCACTCGCTTGTTGAGGAAGTACATTTTCTTTTCATCGAATAGCAGTCCCAGCTTCTTGTAGATCAGCCTGCTCAGTTTGGTGAACTGCTCAGCGGTGAGTTCCATCGCGGTCGCCTCCTGAGAAGTTCTTCTAGTTCCTCGCCGATCTCGGGATCGCTCTCGGTTGACGGCAGGGAGTGCAGCGCGCTTTCTACGGCAGGGTCGGAAGAGTTCGCCAGTGATTCGACCGCGGCCAGGCCCAGGGTCCGGTCAGGGTCGTGGATATAGGGCAGCACCGCGAGGGCGACGCGGCTCGAACCTGTAAAGTGCCCCAGCAGCCGGATAAGATGAAAACACACGCCCGCGTCGAGCTCTGGTTTGAGCAGGCCGCAGAGCTCAGCTTCACAGAAGGGGTTCAACTGCGACACCTTGTGGCGCGACGCGATTTTCGTAATCGCGTCGATGGCGACTTCGTGAACCGGCGCACCCTTCTGTTCGATGGTCCGGCAAATCTCTTCGATCGACTCGGGGCCGGCGGCGCCGCCGAGCAGCTTCAGGAAAGACTGCTGGTAGATCCCCGGCACCTCGGCGGCGTCGGGGTACCGGGCGCGGAGAGCATCGAGCGTCTGTCTGGTTCCGATTTGCGCGAGCGCTTCAAGACAGGCGCAGATGGCCATCGGCTGCGAGCTTTCAAGCGCGATGGCGAGCACCGGTTGAGCAAAAGCGGTGCGCCGGCTGGAGCCGATGTTCTCGATGGCGCTGATGACGACGTTCATGTCGGCGTCCTTCAACGCTGCGAAGTAAAGCGCGTCGGGCGCGCCGATGGAAGCCTGGCTGAGAATGTCGACGCTGAATTTACGCAGGTCTTTGTCGCCGCCCCGCATCAGATGGTTGAGCCCTTCCATGGCGTCGCTGGCACGGCGCTGGAGCATATCCGCGGCCTCGGCCCGGACAAAGGGATCGTCGTCTTTCAGCAGCGCGATGATCGAGTCCACCGGATTGTGCGTCCATATCCGGGAAAGCCCGCGGAGGATGGCCTCCTTGACGGCGCGGGAACCCTCCTGGTGAAGCTGCACCACGAGGATGTCGGCAGCTTCGGGAGCGCCCGATTCGCTGATCTCCTCGGCGGCCGAGCGCCGATCGGATTCCTCCGGCGCGCTGAGCGTTTCGATTAGTTTGCTATCGATCATGAACGCATCCCCTGATGCACGAGATTCTGAAGCACCGCTTTTCCCAAAGTCCTGGCCTCGAGGATGCGGACCAGTCTGGCGGCGATTTCCCAGCTCGGCAGCACGATCTCGGCGCCGCCGCGCTTGATGGCTTGGAAGGGCATGCCGAAGACGACACAGCTCTCCTCGGACTCGGCGATCGTGACGCCCCCGGCTTCGCGGATCCTGACCATCTGGTCGGCCCCATCGTCGCCGATACCGGTCATGAGCACTCCGATGGTCCTGCGCCCATAGATTGCCAGGACGGATTCCATCATGACGCCGACCCCGGGCACGAAGAGCGTTCGGGGCTGGCTCGGCCGGCGCAGCACTACATCGCCGCTCAGTTTGCGGTAGGGACAGAGATGAAGATTGTTGGCGGCTACATAGCAACACCCGGCATGCACGGGTGCGCCGGTTTCAGCCTCGACCACTTCGATGGCACACTCCTTCTGCAACCGGGAGACGTAAGGACCGATAAATGCCGCCGGCATGTGTTGGACCAGGAAAATCGCAGCCGGGATGTCGGCGGGCAGGCCGGGAAGGAAGGTGCTGATGGTGGCCGGACCGCCGGTCGAGATTCCGATGGCGATGGCCCGCATCTCCCCCAGCGCCGGGTTCGCGGGTCGCACAGCCGCTCGCGGCGGCGATGCCGTGGGCCGCGGCCGCTTGACCACTCCGGAGGACGCCGCCGCGCGGATTTTGGTAATCAGCTCCTGGGCAATGGCGTCCAGATTCGCGGAGACCGTGCCCTCTGGTTTGGCAACGAAATCGAAGGCCCCCAACTGCAGGCATTCGAAAGTTTCCACCGCGCCCTGCTGGGTCAGCGAACTGAGCATAATGACCGGACATATTTTTTCGGCCAGGATCATCTGCATGGCACTGATGCCATCGAGCTTCGGCATGTTGATGTCCATGGTCACGACATCGGGCTTCAACTCGATTGCTTTCTGGAATGCGTCTTCGCCGTCTCTGGCGGTCGCCAGCACCTTGATGTCGGGCGCCCGGGCGAGCAATCGACTGATCAGATTCCGCATTAACGCGGAATCGTCGGCGACCAAAACGCGAATGAAAGATCCCTGCCACATCGCCTCAGCCTCACTGATTACGAGTGCGCGCGATTGCCGGTGGAGCGCCGGGCGTCGCTGCCACGGCGGGACCCTTCGACTTCGCTCAGGGCAGGCTCGCAAGACGCCCGTCACTCCACCGTGGAGAGCAATTGAAGTACCGGGCTATGCGGGGACAGCGAGCTTCGCCAGTTCGCTCAGCTCTCCGCGAGTAAGCACCTTCTCCACATCGAGCAGAACGATCATTCGTTTTCCGTCCTCGACTTTTCCGATACCGGAGATGAACTGGCCATCAACTCCATTGGAGATGCTGGCCGGAGGCGGAGCGATATTGCGCTTGGAAATGCTCAGAACCTGTTTCACCGAATCGACCACCAGGCCGGTCTTGGCGCCGCCGAGATCGACAATGATGACCCGGGTGTGATCGTCGGAAGCTTTCTCCTCCAGCGCAAAGAGCATCCGCGTGCTGAGCACGGGAATGACTTCGCCACGCAGGTTGGTGACGCCTTCGACGAACTTGGGCGCTTTGGGGGTTTGGGTGATTTTCGACAGCCGGTCAATCTCCTGAATCCTGGCAATGGGAATGCCGTACTCTTCTTTGCCCAGCAGGAAAGTTACCAGTTGCAGTTCTTCGCCCTGACTGTTTTCTTCATCTTTTTTCTTGTCGCCGGGTTTCGACTCTTCCTCGGCGGCCGAAAGGTCGGCAACTGCGCCTGCGCCTTCAGAGCCTTCGGTGATTTTGGCCAACACCTTATGATCCAGCAGGCTTCCGGTGGCCAGAAGCAGAATGAGGCGATTGCCATTGTCGAGTTTGACGATACCCGAAAGGCTGACGCCTTGATCATGCGCAACATTGGGCGGGGCCTCGATGGCGTCGTCCTGAACTCCCAGCACTTCATTGACGTGATCGACGACCAAGCCAAGCTGGAAACCCTTGGAATCGACGACGATGATGCGCTGGTCCTCGTGAATGCTGCCCTCGACCTGCTCCTCGAAGGTATGCAGCGCGGCGACGATCGCCTTGGCGGAGGCCACGATGTCTTTGCTGACCGCGTCCATCCCCTTCGGATCCAGATCGTGACCGGTGGCGGCGCCAGCCTGCTTGGTTACGTGTTCATTCAATCCCCGCACCTGAGCAAGGGTTTCGGTGAGCGACTGGCTCGAACTGTTGAAAGCCGAGAGCCAGGTACGAAGCTGTTCGGCGGCTGCCGTCACCCGGTGCATATCCAGGTTCGCGCCGGAACCGGTCTCCGCCAGTGTCAGCCAGGTCTGGTACTCGGTGCTTGCCAGACGGCAGGCGGCGATTAGATCGGCTGCGAACGAGGTCTGGCGCAGAAGGCGGCGCAGATCGACGATCGGAAGGATCTGCCCTCGCACCGTCAACACACCGAGCAGGTGTTCGGGCGCGCCGGGCACTTCTTTCGGGGTTTGCACCCGCAGAATCTCGCGGACATGCTCCATGGGAAACGCAAATTCTTCCCGGCCGATTTGGAAACTGACCAGTTGCCGCACTTCGCCCCCCTTTCCCTGCCCCTCTTTATTGCTGAGCGCCTCCTTGACCTGCGCTTCGTTACTGGAAGGGGCGGCGGAGCTTTTCGCCAGTGCTTCCGCGCTGGCGATCGGCGTCGCCATTACTGCTGCCAAAGGTGCAGACGCGGCGCGCGTCGAGCGCAATGATGATTCGTTCGCCGTTGTCGAGCTTGACTACGCCGTCGATGTAGTCGGCGGTCTCGTTCCGGATCGCCGCCGGAGGCGGCTCGAACTCATTCCGGCCGACACGGGTAACCTGGCGCACGCCATCGACCAGCAACCCGGTTCGCTTGCCGTCGATATCGATGACCAGCACCCGGCTGCGGTCGGTGCGCTCCTCGCGCTTCATTCCGAATCGCGTCCGGATGTCAAAGATGGGCAGCACCGCTCCCCGCAGACTCGAAATGCCCTCGACATAGTCCGGGGTGTGGGGCAGCTTGGACATCTTCGGCAGCCGGATGATCTCCTGTACCGCCATGATGTCGAAGCCGAACTCCTCATCCTTGAGCAGAAAAGTAACCAGTTGCGTTCCATCCGCTCCCGCCTTGGCGGTGGGTTTCATTGTTTCTGTAGCCATTGCAGTCCTCCTCGCGTCCGGCGTTGCCGGACCATGATCTCTCTGTGCACTCGCCTCTGGTATGTGGAGTGACGGGCGTCTCGCCCGTCCAGCCGGGCGAGAACGCCCGGCTCTCCACAACCAACCCACTCGGCCTGGTCATGGTCCCTATCCGTGCTGGAGTTCGTCGGCTTGGGATGCGATTTCTTCGACCGCCTGCAGAATCTCCTCGGCCGCTTTCAATCCCTGTTCGGCGGCGGTGGCGGACTCGGTGCTGGCGCGATTCATCTCTTCGGAAGCGGTTGCAATCTGCTCGCTGGCCTTAGACGCCTGCTGCAGAGCGTTCACCGCTACGTCCGATCCCTTCGCGATGACATTGACGCCAAGCTGAACTTCCTTGATGTCCTTGGCCATGCGCTCCAGGTTCGTGGTCGAGACCTTGGCGCGCTCGGCCTCTTCTTTGGCCTTGATGCCAGCGCCTTCAATGTCGGTGACGACTTTCGTGATCTGGCCCTGAATGCTCTTTACCAGGTCCTTGATCCGGTCGGCGTTTTCGCTGCTCTCGTTGGCGAGCGAACGGATGTCCCCGGCGACGACCGAGAAGCCCCGTCCAAACTCACCCGCGCGCGCCGCTTCAACGTTGCCGTTGACTGCCAGCATGCGCGTCTGCACCGTCACCATCACGATCGCATCCACGATCTTGTCGATGCGCCGCGTCCGCTCTTCCAGTTCGAGGACGTTCTTTGCCGAAGCCAGCGAAATCTGCGCTGCCTGCCCGATATTGACGATCATCGAGTCCAGCGCCTCTTTGTTGGTGGTCAGCAAGGTGGAAACGGCAGTGCATTTCTCGCCGCTCTCCGTGGCCTTCACGCCCATCTCTTTCGCGGCGCCTTCCAGTTTCGCGCCCAAAGCCATGGCGACCTCGCAGGCTTTGGAGGCAACCTGCGCAGCGCGGCTGATCTCCTCGATCGCGCTCGAGATCTGCCCGGAAGCGCTCTTGACTTCTTCTGCGTTGGCGGAGAGTTCTTCCGCCGCCGCCGCCAGTTCCTCGGCGGACTTCTGGGCGCTGGTCGAGGTCTTCAGTTTCTCGGCCAACTGTGCCAGGCTGTTGGAGGCGTCGTTCATTTCCGTGTAGGCCCGGCCCTGCTCCTGCACCGCTTTCTGCGATTCCATTACGGCGGTGCTAGATTCTTCCGCCGCCTTGCCAATTTCCTGCGCGCCCACCAAGTATTCCTTGGCGCCGGCCAGCGCGGTGACGGCGTTGGTGACAATCGCTTTGCAGCCTTCGCGCATATCGGCCAAATCCGTTTCCACGCGCGCCAGCGCTTCGGTGATCGCCTTCGCCTTGTCAACTTCTTCCAGACCTTTCTTTCCGGCGGTCTGGGCATCGACGGCGACGACCTTCACCTGGCCCTGAATTTCGTTCACTACTTCCTGGATGCCGCGAGCGCTCTTCTCGCTCATCTCCGCCAGGTTGCGCACTTCATCCGCTACCACGGCAAATCCCTTGCCATGCTCACCGGCGCGCGCCGCTTCGATGGCGGCATTCAGCGCCAGCAGGTTCGTCTGGTCGGCGATGCGGGCCACGGCATGGACGATCTTGCCGATCTCTTCCGATTGCCGCTCCAACTCCGCAATCATCTTGGCGGAGTCAAAGTTTGCCTGGGCGGCATCGCTCACACCTTTGATCAAGGTCTTAATGTCAACCGAGGTGCTGCGGCTCAACCCATAGAGGTTATCTACGAGGGTCAGCGATCCTGCCGCTTGCGTATTCGCCTCGTCCGATGCCTTTTCGATCTGATTGATCGCGGCGCGAGACTCCTCCGCCGCTGCCCCTGCCTCTTCGGCTCCGGAAGCGATGGTCTGCATCGACTTCCCAAGTTGCTCCACCGTAGCGGTCGCTTCATTGATAGCGGTGGCCACCTGTTCGGTCGCGGTCGAGAGTTTTTCTGCAACAGCCTGAGCGCGGGCCAGAGTGCGGGCGCGCGTCTTGTCTTCGGTGATCTTCTTGCTCTGCAGACGGCTCGCACCAACGTCTGCGGCTGCAACGCTATGTTGTTCCTGTACCGGATTGCCGGTTCTTTGTGGAGCCATTCGCTTCATCCCTGCCGCTGGCGTAGCTGTCCCATGACCATTCGTCTCAATTGCCTGTTCCAAGATTTCACTCATTGCGTTCCACTCCTCTCGCCTCTTTTGTCCTTATCGGCGATTTCCCCGTGCGCTTTAGTGGGCGCGACTGTCTAATAAAATAGGAAAATAGAAAATGGGAGAAGAACCATTTCGGGAAAGACGCTCAAGCGCAAATGAACCTGTTTGGTGGCGAGCTGACCTGGACTGCGTGACGGCATATAAATGAAGACTGGGACCTACCCAGCGGAGGGAACTTACGGCCATGGCAGAACTGGGATGGATAACCGGAACCGCTCGCGCGATTGGGGGTTCGCGCAATTTCAGGCTCTGGATACCCGGAACGCTGGAGAAGGGACACGCTTCGCCTCTGGTCATGATGCTGCACGGCTGCACGCACGATGCTGAGGATATGGCAGAGATCTCCGGAATGAATGAGGTCGCCGAAGCAAACCGGTTCCTGGTTGTATATCCCGAACAGTCGCGCCTGACCAGTCTGCTGAGGTGCTGGAACTGGTTTGATCCGAAACACCAGGCGCGAGATGCTGGTGAACCCTCGATTCTGGCGGAGGTCGTTGACCAGGTTCGCGCCACTCACAATGTCGATCCAGATCGGGTTTACGTGGTGGGTGTTTCGGCTGGGGGCGCGATGGCCTCCATTCTTGCCGCGACCTATCCGGATGTTTTCGCAGCGATTGCGGTGTTTGCCGGAGCAGAATTCAAGGCCGCCAGGAGTGTTCCCGAAGCGCTCGCCGCAATGAAGCGAGGCGGCCCGGATCCAGCCCGGCAAGGGCAACTTGCTTTTGAAGCGATGGGCAGCGGCCTTGGACGCAAGAAGAGACGGCGCATGCCGGTGATTGTGTTTCACGGCACTGCGGATACCAGCGTGAGTCTCGTCAATGCCGAGCAGGTCATCGCCCAGTGGAGCAAAACGAATGCGTGTCTGGCGGCGGAGCAGGCCGAGAGCGGGTTTGCCGTGACGGAGAAAGTCATCGGCGGCGAAGTACCGAACGGTTATGCCTACCGCACGCACGTCTACGAGGAGGCCGATGCCCGTCTGTTGATGGAGAAGTGGTTAGTCCAGGGTCTGGGCCACGCCTGGTCGGGCTCTCGTAAACGCAGCAAATACGGAGACCCCAAGGGCCCCAATGCCAGCGCAGAAATCTGGCGCTTCTTCTGCGAAGCCGGCTCGAACCGGGCGGGTTCCTTGTCGTCCCCGTGCTCGTTGCCCAATCAATCGAGCGCGGCAACAAAATGAACATCCTACGTGGGCATGGGTCCGCTTGCGCGAGTGCAGCGACAGAATGCCTTTTACTTGGGTTTCTGCTCGCCCGCAGTCTCCTCTTGCTGCTCTTCAGCCTTTTGCCAACTGGGATTGGGGTTGTATTCCTTCATGGCTTTGGCGAGAACTTCGGTCTTCTTGCCGAGATCCTTCTGGTACACCGCTCCATCCTCGTTAACGATGAAGGTCATCACGCCGGACGACCGGTATTCCGCCGGATAGGCCACGAAAGCGAAACCCTCGGTCATCTTGCCGTTTACGATGTAACTCTTCGCGCCGCCTGGGCCATTTTTTCCCTGACGCGTCAGGATGTGGTAATAGTAACCGCGGTAAGGAGTCGGAGCGCCGTCTTGGCTTTTGGCATAGCCCTTGGCAACGGCCGATGCCACCAGCGGCCCGATCGGGCTCTGGGGCTCGCCTTCCGCAGCTTTCCAATAAAGGCCATTGTGCTGCCCTTCATCACTGAAGATTTTCTGGGCATACTCGTTGTGCTGCGCGGAGTAGTATTCCTTTTCCGCCGCCACGAGTTCCTGGCAAACGCGGATGGCCGATAGTTCATTCCGGCCAATTCGCCGGTACAAAATTTCTTTCTTGCCCGCTTCGGTGTCGAAATACCACGAATTGCCTTTGTTCACGAGCGGTATGGGCGTGGGCCAATTCTGCGCGCCGATATACAGGACCGTGGTTCCATCCGGTTCCTTCACCAGACGGTGCATTTCCTGATATCTCTTGACGAAATTAGCGCGGCTCTCGGCGTCCTCGGTTTCGTCTCCCGACGAGACGATTTGCTTTCCGTCTGGTCCGAGGATTTCGAGCATCGCTTTTTCGTCGTTACTCTGCGCTGCCGTGACGCAGGGCGTTGCCCGCCTCTTCCGCCGATGAAAACGTTTTCTGGCCCGGTTGCTGCGCCATGGAACGGGGTGGGAAAACACACCGTCAAAAGGATCGCGACCACGGCTAATTTCGGAAGATTGGCCCAATGAAATTTGTCGAAGTTCAGCTTCGTTCGCCGCATATGGCTTCTCTCCATTTCCAAATTTTCAAACTACCAGGAACATAACCGCACTTCGCTTAATGACGTCCGCCACCGCCGCCGCCACCGTGAGATCCTCCGCCACCGCCGCCGTGCGCTGCTCCGCCGCCGCCGTGCGCTGCTCCGCCACTGACACTGGCGCTTCCGCGTGACGAATAGCTCTTGGTCTGTCCGCCATGGCCGTAGCCGCTGAAGGCACCCGAGCGGGCGCCGCTCTGCCCGCGGGGTTCAGCGTAGCCTCGAGCCGCCTGCCGGTTTCCTTCGAAAGGTCTGGCGGTTGCGCCGGCACGGTTCTCAACTCCGCCGCGTGCGCCGTTAACTCCGCCGCGCGCACTGTTGACTCCACCGCGCCCGCCGTTGACTCCGCCGCGACCGCCGTTAATTCCGCCACGACCGCCTCCTGCTCGGTAGGCATTGCCCCGGTTATAAAACGTTCTGCTCCCGGAGTAGTACCTGCCATGGTTGTACATGGCGTAGTGGTTGTGCCAATCGAATCCCCAATGACCCCAACCCCATCCAAAACCTCCGTACCAACCGATTGGGAAGCCGATTCCGAACGAGAGATACGGGCCGCCAAACCAGATACCGGGATACGGGTACCACCCCGGCCAGGCCACCACGGGATATCCGTAAACCAACCACGGATCATAGGCAGGGACATAGACGACATCGGGGTCAGCGGGCTCAATATCGATATTCGGGCCTTCCGCCTTTACGACTTCGCTGCGGCGTGGTCTTAAGATTGCCGGCGTCTTGCGCTTTGCGGCGCATCACCTGCACGGCATCCATCACATCCGGTTGCTGGTTGTAGTAGGCGTCGCCTAAAGATGACGTCCAGGAAAGGTTCTTATCCATATTTCCAAGGACGGCTGGGAATGCAGCGAGCGCCTTGACGCTCGGGTCCCAGGGTTGCTGGTCTACAGCCTTACCCAAAGCGTCGCCCTTCAAATCAGGATTCGCTTGCACCCACCGGTCGGCTTCGACGACTTCCTCGGGAAAGGTGGACGCCGCCAGGATCTGCGCCACCAGCGAATCTGGATACAGCGCAATCGGCGCTACCAACTGCTGCAACTGCTCGGGAGACTGCTGGGCGTATGGCGGCGCCTGCGCCTGCGTGTCCGGGGCTTGGGCCTCTTGCGCCGGGGCGGGCGCGTCTTGCGCCGGCAGGCTCATAGGCAAAGTCGCGAATAACAGAGCCAGCGACAACAGGGAAACCAACATCCGTTTGCTCGGTCGAAACCCTGAGAACCCTGCGGCACATCCAAAAATGTTCATGTTCTTGAGCCTCCTCTGCACTTTCATCGCCTGAGCCGTCTACCAAATGGATAGATGAGTCAAACGCGGTTTAGGATTCCTGAGCGCGAGGTCCCTCGCTCTTATCGTGTTGGTGGAGAAGTCCGTCTCGATCGCTCCGGGCCGGCTATAACAACAAAATAAGGAGCCAAAGCACGCCCGTCTGCTCAAAATTGATCACTTTTCTGATGGCGAGGCTGGCGAACTGCGCGAGGAGAAACGAGCACTGTTGCGCGTCGTGGAACACCGGGGGAAACAGGCTGTTCCCGCAGGGGCTAAAGCCCCTTATTCATTTGGCTGGAGACGGCGCGGCTGAAGCCGCGCCCCTTCAAAGAACCATTTATGAAACACGCTCCAACAACCGAGACGGGCGGGGGTTGAGGTTGGTCTAAGCTCGCCGCATCATGATGAAGCGCGGACTCCAATCATTAGCCCAGCGGGGCCGGGCAAGCGCACGCGGCGCACATCGGAGAAGCCCGCATCCTGCAACCAAGTCGCGTATTCCGGCTCACTATAGCTGCTGCCCGCTCGCGTCCCCACCAGCATATTCAGCGAGAACAAGGCGGCAAAACGGGGAGCGGTCTTGCCTGGTTCCAGAATAAAATCCTGCACCACCACCTTACCCTGGGGAGCAAGCGCGTTGTAGGCCCGTTGCAGTAGCTCGCGGTTTTCTTCGGGAGAGAACATATGACAGATCGCAGAGATCAGAATCAGGCCGTAGTTCTTTCCCAGCGGATCGCGCAGCATATCGCCCAACCGGGTAGTGATGCGGTCCGCAAGGCCAGCTTTCCGGATGTGTTCCTGAGTGAGAGGAACGACCTCGCCCAAGTCCAAAATTTCCGAGCTCAGCCCAGGTATGGCGCTCGCGAAAGCAATGGAATACGCTCCCGATCCGCCGCCCAGATCCAACATACGTTGGATTCCGCCGGTCCCTACCGCCTTTACCACCGCTCCGGCCCGCTCTTTGGCATTGCGGTCCATGGCGGCAATGAACGCCGGCACCCAATTGTCTTCGCGGCTGCGGGCTTCGACCGAGGTTTGGACCGAGGTTCCGGCGCGCACGCACTCCGTCAACGACGACCAGCGATGCCACAGGTGAACGGTGTGCATAAAGGCGCTGCGGGCCTGGTCGCGCGAGCTCCGCGAGAAGAAACGGGCGCTTACCGGAGTGTTGCAAAATGTGCTGTCTTTCTTGTCGAGTAGCTTTAGACTGACCAGAACATTCAGCAGCATCTCTGTGGCTCGTGAATCCGCGTGAATGCTCTCGGCTACCTGCGCGGCGGACGCACCGTTGCCAACAGCTGTGAATACGTCCAGTTCGAGCGCAGTGAGTACAGCCCGGCTGGACATGAACGCTCGAATCATTTCGTTGAGATCGTCGGGAAAAACGCCGGCCTCATCTCTGGCCTTGACCATGGCCCGATAGCGGTCGCGATGCTCGGTCGATTGCGCTTTCATCGCCTCCGAATCGGTCCACGCCAGGCGCGAGACCACGCGGCCGGAGCGCAAGTGGGACTCCACGATCTCGGGGACATCTTCCTCCTTGACCTTGTGATACCAGACACCTTCGGGATAGGCGATCATGATTGGCCCGTCGTCACACAGGCCGAGGCAACCGCAGGCCGTCACCTGAACTTCGTTGTCCAGGCCCTGGGAACTTAATTCGCGTTCGAGGGCCTGCAAAAGCCGCAGCGATCCGTTGCCGGGGCACGACGCGACTCCCTCCGGTTTCTCTTGTGTGCAAACAAATATGTGGTGGCGGAAGGGCTCCATTTGATTCCTCCAATGGTCTGGCACGAGACAACCTGCAATTCTGTTACGACATGGGCCCATCCGCCGTGATTCAGGTCACAGACCTGCAGGCAGCAACGGCCGGCAGTGCGACGATTGCCGACTTCCGACAAATCCGTTCCTGTCACGTCTAACGGGTGAAGCCGCATGTTAGGCTTTTTGCGGAGCCGACGGAGACGCTAATTTGATTGGCCGGGTCTTTAAAGCATTTCAATATCGCGATTTCCGCTTGATGTGGTTTGGCGCTTGCACGTCCAGTATCGGCACCTGGATGCAAATCGTGGCGCAGGGCTGGCTGATCTACCGGCTCAGCCACTCCGCGTTCTTGCTGGCGCTGGATCAATTTCTCGGCGGCATTCCCATCTTTCTGTTCTCTCTGATCGGCGGCGTACTGGCCGATCGCGTGGAGCGCCGGAAAATTCTGCTGGGTTCCCAGTATGTGCAGATGGCGACCGCCGCGCTGCTCACTATTCTGGTGGCGGCCGGCCGGGTACACGTCTGGCACATCCTTTGCCTTTCGTTTATTTCCGGTTTCGCCCAGGCCTTCGGCGGTCCGGCCTACCAGGCGCTGATTCCCACCCTGGTCGAGAAGGAAGACATGCCGAACGCCATCGCACTGAATTCGATCCAGTTCAACGTGGCGGTCATGGTCGGGCCGGCACTCGCCGGGCAGGCCTTGGCGAGGCTGGGAGAGAAATGGTGCTTCGGGCTGAACGCGCTTTCCTTCCTGGCGCCGATCGTGTCGCTGTCGATCATCCACGCCCGCTACCTGCCCCTGAAGGCTACGGAGTCGATGTTCACTAGCCTGAAGCAGGGCATTCAGTTCGCGCGCAAGCAGAATTCGATGGAAGCGCTGATTATTCTGGCTTTCTGCATGACCGCCTTGAGCATGCCCATGCGCACTTACTTTCCCGTATTCGTGAAGGACATCTTCCATCGCGGTCCGGAAACCTACGGCAATCTGCTCGCGCTCATGGGACTCGGTTCGATTTGCGGCTCGCTGACCATCGCCAGCGCGGGCAATATGAGAAGGAAGGGGCGCGTCGCCCTCAGCGCGCTCATCTGCCTGGGCGCCGGGATTGCCGGGTTTGCCCTTTCGAAGTCGCTGCCGGTGAGCGAGGCCTTGCTGGTGCTGGTGGGCGCATCGATGATGGCCGTTTTTGCCACGGTGAATTCGCTGGTGCAGTTGATTACCACGAACGAAATGCGCGGGCGCGTAATGAGCGTTTACAGCTTCGCATTTCGCGGCGGCATGCCGATGGGGAATCTGTTGTCGGGATGGCTGGTTCCCGTGTTTACGGCGCCGCTGGTGCTCAGCGTGAATGGATTCCTGCTTATTCTGATGGCCCTTTACTTCCTGCTGGTGCAACGGCGGCTGGCGGCGCTTTGAAAAGCGGCGAGCCTTGGCGGAGGATGTCAAGGATGGCATCGGCCAATGCCTCTCGAAGGGCTCACGACGTGGCGCAACCGGCACGTCATTTAGACTCTTGGGTATGTCGAAGAACTGGAAGACGAAGCTGATTCACTCGGACGCGAAAATTCCGGAAGGATTCCGGTCCCTGTCAGTGGGGGTGCAACGCGCGTCGACGGTGTTGTTTCCGGATGCGGCGTCGGTCAAGGACGACTGGGACCAATATGAGGTGGGGTACACCTACGGGCTTTATGGGACTCCGACGACGATCGAACTGGCGGCGCGCATTTGCGAGTTGGAGGGCGGGTTCCGCACGCTGATCACTCCGGGCGGGCAGTGTGCGATTTCGCTGATCAATCTGGCGTTTCTGAAAGCGGGGGATCACGTTTTGATCCCGGAAAGTGTGTACACGCCGAATCGCAAGTTCGCGGTGCAGGTTCTACGGAAGTTCGGCGTGGAAGTTGGGTTCTACGCTCCGGAAGCTGGGGCGGGGATTCAGACTTTATTTCGCAAGAACACGCGGATGGTGTGGTGCGAGAGTCCGGGGTCGATCACGATGGAAGTGCAGGATGTGCCGGCGATCGCAGCCGCGGCGCATCGGGCTGGAGCGATGGTCGCGATGGATAACACATGGTCGGCGGGCGTGTATTTTGACGCATTCGCGCACGGCGTGGACGTGACGATGCAAGCGCTCACGAAATACGCCGGCGGACATAGCGACTTATTGCTGGGGTCGATCACGACGCGGGAGGAGACGGCGTGGCGGCAGTTGGGTAGTACGCATCAGTTGGTGGGATGCGCAGCTTCTCCGGACGACTGTAGTCTGGCGCTGCGGGGCCTGAAAACACTGGCGGTGCGGCTGAAGGCAATTGAAGATGCGGCGCTGACTTTAGCACGCTGGTTGAGTGAGCGCCCCGAGATTGAATGCGTGTTGCACCCGGCGCTCCCCTCTTGCCCGGGGCATGAATTCTGGAAGCGCGATTTTACGGGATCGACGGGCGTGTTCTCGATTGTGTTTCAGCCACGGTTCAGCAAGGCGCAGGTCCAGGGATTCGTGGACAAGCTGGAGCTGTTTGAGATCGGGTACAGCTGGGCCGGTGTGACGAGCCTGGCGATTGCGTACGATTTTCATGCCACACGCGGACGTCCGGATTATGGGCACCGCATCGTGCGACTGAATATTGGGCTGGAGGATGTGAGCGACTTGAGGGAGGATCTCGGCCGGGCACTCGAGGGGCTGGCTTGAGATGTCGCTCTTCTTAACATTCAGATTTTGTTTTTTGGAGCGGTTTGGATCGGGGGTACGCGTAAATGAAAGCGCAAGCCTACGTCTTTCTTGATACCGAGAATCCTGGACCCAAGCGCATCGTGGCGGAAGTCAGGAAAATCCCGGGTGTGGTGAGGGCAGATGCCCTTTTCGGCACACCAGATGTCATCGCGATTGTCGAAGGCAATGACATTGCAGAAATGGACGGGGTGATCGATCGGATCACGGAGCTTTCCGGAGTTCTGGACACCGATTCCAAAGTGATACGCTGGGTCTGAAAGCGCTCGGCACGGGAGCGCAGTCCGCGACGTACACCGCGGGCACCGAGAGCGGGGAGAGCTGATTCTACTGGCTGCCGTCCATCACCTTCAGGCCGGGGCTGATTCGCAGTTTCGGTTCGGTTACACGCTGGACATCTTCAGGCGTCAGGCCGGGAGCGATTCCTTCGAGCACCAGGCCTTCCGGAGTCACGCGAATGTAGGCCATCTCGGTGACGATGGTGTCCACGACTTTCACCCCAGTCAGAGGAAGCGTGCATTTCTTCAGGATCTTGGGCTGCCCGTCTTTGGTGGTGTGTTCCATGGCGACGATGACACGCCGCGCCCCGGCGACCAGGTCCATGGCGCCGCCCATGCCTTTGACCGTTTTGCCGGGGATCATCCAGTTGGCGAGATTGCCCTGCTCGTCCACTTCCATTGCGCCCAGCACGCTAAGGTCAACATGGCCGCCGCGGATCATGGCGAAGGAATCGGCGCTGGAAAAATAAGCGGTGCCTGCCAACTCGCTGACCGTTTCTTTTCCGGCGTTGATCAGGTCGGCGTCTTCCTCGCCCGCGAGAGGATAAGGGCCAATGCCCAGCATGCCGTTCTCGCTTTGCAGAATAACGTCCATGCCCGGCGGAACAAAATTGGCAATCAAGGTTGGCAAGCCAATGCCGAGGTTGACGTAGAATCCATCGCGCAATTCGCTGGCAATGCGCTTCACGATGCGTTCGCGTTTGTCGAGGTCTTTCGATGGCTTGGTTTCTGTCGTCATCGTCTAAATCTCAGGTCTCAGGTGTCAGGTCTCAGGAAAACGGCAATTTCAGCTAACCACTAACTACTCGCAATCACCTTGCGTAGCGTTCGCTTCTCAATTCTCTTCTCAAACAGCTCTCCCTGGAAGATTCGTTTCACGAACACGCTCGGCGTATGAACCAGGTCGGGATCGAGTTCGCCGGGCTCGACCAGGTGTTCCACTTCGGCGATGGTGATCCTGGCGGCCGTGGCCATCATAGGGTTGAAATTGCGGGCTGTCTTGCGATAGACGAGGTTGCCCCACTTGTCGCCCTTCCAGGCTTTCACGAAGGCGAAGTCGGCGGCCAGCGCGCGTTCCATGATGTAGGTGCGGCCGTCGAACTCGCGCGCTTCCTTGCCCTCGGCAACCATTGTACCCACGCCGGTCGGAGTAAAGAACGCGGGAATACCAGCGCCCGCGGCGCGAATGCGCTCGGAGAGAGTGCCTTGCGGGACCAGTTCGAGCTGCACGCTGCCATTCAATACCATCTGTTCCAGCAGCTTGTTTTCGCCAACGTAGCTTCCGATGTGCCGTCGAATCCGGCCATTGGCCAGAAGCAGCCCTAAGCCGAGGCCCTCCCCGCCGGCGTTGTTGCTGATGGTGGTCAGGTTCTTTGTGCCTTTGCGCGCCAGAGCGCGGATCAGATTCTCGGGTACCCCGCACAATCCGAACCCACCCACCATGATGGTGGCCCCGTCAAACACGTCCTGGATCGCCTCTTCGGCGCTGCCGACGACCTTGTTCATAGTGTTCGCATTCTAAATCAACCGGAATGCAGGGACTTCGTGTCCCCGGATTTTCCTGATTCGTTAAGCTGCCATGCAGGATAATCGGCAGGCCGTGCAACGACAACTGAAAAGTCAGAACAACATCTTGATTTTTGGGAGTGACAGAAAACCTTAACGCAGGTTTTGTTCCACGAACGCTTCCAGGTTCGGGAAACCACCGTCTCGCCAGAGCCGTAGTCTCGTTCGGCCTTCTTCGACGGCTTGGAGCACGGATTGCCTCTCGGTTGGATTTGGCGAAGCCTTATGCCAGAGCGGATCCAGCAGATCATGGAGCGGCACGTTGGAATCGAGGACGGACTTATCGAGTGCCGTCACGGCTGCGGCCGTACCCATCGCGTAACGCATTGGGCTTAAGCCCTGCTGCAGGGCGATGCGGACCGTCCCTACCAAGCGGTCGTCCCATTCCAACTTCCGTCCGGGATCGCGCCCGACACGTTCCACCGTATCGCCCAGGTATGGGTTGAACATCCGCAACAGCAGATCTGTGGCATAGGCCCGGTAGCCTTCCGGTGTGAAAAGCGGATCCTTGCCCTTATGTCTGCGAATGAGCGCCTCACCGGACTCCTCGTTGAATGCGGTCTCCAGAAATGCGCTCACTCCCGGAGCTTTCTCAAGATCGGCGATTCGTTCTACGCCCAGCACCGTTCCGAGGTATGCAGCCATGGCGTGGGTTGAGTTGTGTCCGTAGAGCTTGGCCTCCTCAAAAGGCAGCAGGTCCGGCTTCTCTGCGAACACTTCGATGCCGCGGCGGAAGCCAGGTTTGGCGAATGCGTCTCCAAAGGACATTCTTGAAACCAGAATTCGGTTGAAAGCCTCCACCAGGAACGCCCGGGGCTCGAATGGCGTGACCGTTTTCAGGCGGCGCTCTCGAATCTCGGACGGGTCTGTGACCACTCCACTCATTTTCCCGATCACCGTATTGAGAAACGAGACGCGACCGTGGACTTGATCATGCTCGCCCTGGGGAATCTCACTCAGAACCGCGGCTTCCAGGATTTCGGCGGCATGGTTGTGATTCTCGGCGGCATAAACGACGGCTCGGGGACCGCCCGCAATTGCCTTCCGCCTGAGCCCCTCGGCCAGAATCCGGTGGACGCTTCCCGGCGAGGCCGAGGTATAGTACGCCACACTTGGCAAAGCGGTTGCGATTTCTGCGGCTTCGGCAACCGCCGCCACTAGAAACTTGCAGTCGGACAGGTTCTTCGGGTTTGCGATCTGAGTGGGCCCGATCTCGACCGCTTCCACTCGGTCCCGGTATGCCACATTGACCGCGTATTGTCCTACCGATTGCCGGAGCGTCTGCACCGCATTCGGCATGACCTCCGCCACAATGAGGCGGCGGAAGTTTCCCGAGCGAAATGCTTCGTAGAGGAAGAGGCCGGCTTGAATGGCGCCAAAGCCGAAGCCAACGAATGTGCGATTGCCAGAGAGGGACACTCAGATCTCGCTTACTTGCAGGTAGGCGCTTTCGTCCGCGCCCGACCACGAATCCACGCTGTGAATGTCTTCGGTGCGCCGATGCGGATAGACCACGGCTTTGCCGTCGATCTGCTGGGCCTTCACCAACCCGAGCAGCTCAATGGCATGATCCAGATCGCCGATGCGGGTGATGTGCGCACCGGCATCAATCTCCTTCGCCGCGATGAGTTCGAGGGTGCGCGCGATATCCCATGGTGAGCCGCCACTCGACCCAGTGACGTTGATCTCCTTGTAGTGAACCGCGCTGGCATCGATGCCCACGATGTCCTCGCCCTTTTTCAATCCGCCGAAAAGGTTGAGCACGGCACCCCGCCCGACCAGGTTCTGGGCGCCTTCGATCGCCTTCTTCGACCCGACGGCAACGATGACGTTGTCCGCTCCGAGATGGTTTGTCAGTTCGTCGACTACCTTCTCAACCGGCGTGGATGCAGCATGGACCGTGTGCAGCTCGACTCCTGCTTCCGCTGCCCGTGCCGCGAAGAGCTTCCGAACAAGCTGGAGACGAGCCTCCAGAAAATCTGCCACTACAATCGCGCGCGGCCGATAGGCAAACGCCAGGTTGACGTGCATTCGCCCCATGGCGCCCGCGCCGATGATTACGGTCACACCTCCTCGCTTCAGTCCTTTCACGGCTTCCCGCGCGGCCAGCGGACTACTCTGGGTCAAATGCATGTGGTGCTCCTGGGCCGAGACAACGCAGGAGAGCGGTTCACTCATGGCGGCGTGGGCAAGTGGCACTTGTGACCCTGGAACCGGCAACAGGCATCCGGAACTCAGAACCTCTTCCGGGATGAGGATGTACTCTGCCAGATGACCCGCCAGAGTGTAGCCCACAGCTACCTTGCTCACTCCCCTGGCGGAATCGCGATATCGTTCTCGATGGTTGACGGGTGCGTGATCGACGGCGGGCTGGACGACGTAACGCTCACCCAGCCGGTACTGGTCTCGAAGCGCCTTTCCTACCCGCACCAGCGATACGACGCCTTCGTCGCCTAGAATTGCTGGAAAGCGGCACACGTCCCAGCCGTACATCAGTTTGTGGTCCGGTCCTTGTTCGATGAGCTTGATCAGGGACGTGCAGATGCCGGCCGCCGCCACGCGGGCCAGCAACTGATGCTCGTTGGGGCTTGGCACCGGGACCTTCCGGACCGCGAGGTGTTCAAAGCCAACGCCGTCAAGAACCAGCGCCCGCATTTCGAGCGGGATGTTTTCTGTAATCCGATCTTCAGGTTTCATACTCAGGTTTCATTACAAGGAAAGCGCGAACGCTGTAAGTCGAAATGGCCTTCCAGCCCCCCACCACTCCAAAACATAGAATCGACGCAAATGTATAGTTGACGCTCACAATTGTCAACCGTATTTGTTCGTTTATATTCGTATTGAAAACTATAATGTCCTAGTTTTCTAAGGCGCTCCGCCTGAGAAACGAGCGCCGACGCACGATCACCAACTGCTTCCCGCCGCTTGTTCTGGTGAAAAGAACCCTGCAGGCCGGCTCATCTTACCTCAGCCACCAGCACTTCAATTTTCGCGTCACGCAGATCTTCGATGTACTTGGCGTCCGTTCCAGAATCCGTGACCAGCACATCGAAATCGGTTACCGGACCCACATAGGCAAATGCCTGCTTGCCGAACTTGCTGTTGTCCGCCAGGCCGATGCGGGTTTTGGCCGCTTTGGCGATCATCTTCTTTATCTGCGCCTCCGCTTGTCTTGAAGTCGAGATGCCGTAGGTGGGATCGATCGCGCTGATTCCCATCACGGCCTTGTCCAAACGTATTTCGGACAAGGCATGGTGGGCCCATTCTCCTGCCAGGTAGAAGGTGTCCTTCTGCAGGTCACCGCCGGTGCACAATACGCTAACGCCAGAGCTGCGCTGCAGCTCGCACACGATGGTTGGAGAGTTGGTCACGACCGTGAGCCGGTTGCGCTGGGTCAGTTGGCGGGCCAATTCGAAAACCGTCGTGCTCCCTTCCAAGAAAACGGTGTCGCCATCCAAGATCAGGCGCTCGGCCTGACGCGCGATAGCTTCCTTCTCTTCGCTGTGACTGCGCAGCAGCGTCTCGTAGGCGGGCTGAAAGTTCGTGCTCGACATCCGCGAGATTGCGCCACCGTGGGAGCGGACCAGCACTCCCTGTGCTTCCAGCACCGCCAAGTCCCGGCGGATGGTCACTGCCGTCACCTCGAGTTTTTCGCAGAGCTCAGAAGCTGTGACCGTCCGCCGCATGGATAGAATTTCACGAATGCGAAACCTTCGTTCTTCAGCAAGCATGACGGGTGCGTTTTCTCCTATCGGACAAAAGTGAACATCCGCGCTTCCGGATTGTCACCGTCCTGTTCTTTTCTCAGAATCTTATGCGTTCCATCAGAGGCCGATGAACGCCATTAGACGCCAAATTCGCACAATTGTGAAGTGCTTGTTTCTTTCGAGCGCGAGCCTGTCGCACATTATCGATCATGTATGAACTATAATAGTTGATAATCGATCACAAAAGCGATAGACTTAACAGCAAGGGAAAACCGACGCCGCGCCTCTCTCGGCGCGCACGGCGGCTAATAACGAGGGCCGACGCAGAAGGAGCGAGGACTGATGGCAGTCGCGGTCGAAATGCCAAAACTGGGCAACACGGTGGAAGAATGCCTGATCGCTAGGTGGCTCAAGCAAGAGGGCCAAACTGTCTCTGCCGGCGAGACGGTGGTCGAGATTGAGACCGACAAAACAAGTTTTGAAGTGGCGGCGCCGGTTGACGGCACCGTGCTTGCGACGTTCTTCGAACAGGGCGCGCTCGTGCCGGTTTTCACCGCGCTCTTTGTGATCGGCAATCCCGGCGAGAGCACGGAAGTGTTTCGACCGCAATCGAAAGGGTCAACTCCGGCAGCAGACGCTGCAGGCCCACCGGCGCCAAGCACACAAAACGCCAACCCCGGGTGCCAGACAGTTGCCGCAACCTGCGCTTCCCTGCCCCACTCTGCAGCGCCATTGAGTCCCAGGGCGCAGCGGTTTGCCGAAGAACACAACTTTCACCCACAGGCGGTCAGCGGGTCCGGGCCGGGTGGACGCGTTCTGGAAGCCGACCTGCGCGCCCTCTATCACACGTCTGCAAAAGTCTCGGGCGCGGCAAGCCGACAAGTGCAAAGCGGGGCCGAAGCTCCGTTTGAGGGCTCGGGAATCGGCGGGATGATCCTTGCCTCCGACTTGGCCTCCGACCTGGCCTCCGATCTGGATGCGCCAGAAACTCGGATCTCCGGTGTTCGCGAGAAGATTGCGCGTCGTATGCGCGAGTCGCTCGCTGGCACCGCGCAATACACGCTCCACTCTTCCGCCGACGCTCGCGGTTTGCTCCTGTTGCGCGCCCGCATCAAGGCTTCATCTGCGGGACCGGACATCAACATCAACGACCTGGTGACTTTCTGCACCGTGCAGGCGCTGTTGGAGGCGCCGGATCTCAATGTGTTGTTCGTCGATGGGAGAATTCACCCGGGGCGCGGCGTTCACATCGGATTTGCTTGCGACACTCCGCGCGGATTGCTCGTTCCAGTCGTGCACAACGCGGAAACACTGACCGTCGCGGCGCTTGCCTTTCGGATCAAAGAACTCTCGGCCCAGGCGGTGCAAGGCAAGATCTCGGCTGACGATCTCACTGGCGGAACTTTTACGGTCAGCAACCTCGGCGGACTTGGCGTTGAATCCTTCACCCCGCTGCTCAATCCGCCTCAGGTAGCCATTCTCGGAGTCAATGCCATTCAACTGAAAGCGGTCCGCCGAGAGGGCAGAGTGGAATTCATCGATTCCATCGGCCTCTCTCTTACGCTCGATCACCAGATCATCGATGGCGCACCAGGAGCGCGGTTCCTGAAAGTGGTTCGCGACAAGATCGAAAACGTGGAGCAGCTATGCACGATTTGATCGCCGTCCATCCCACAGTTTCCGCATCGTCGAAAGAAGCCACGGCCAAAGTTTATTAGGAGTTCCTAAGGAATGCCCAAATCGATTGTTATTGAACCGAAAGAGGTTTTTGCGAAGTCGAAGATCCATATTCCCGACATCCCCATCAATGCCTACGACCGGACGCTGGAGGAAGAACTGGTCAATTACTCCACCGAGGATTTTCTGCATATTTGGCAGGACATGTGCGCGATCCGGGAGTTCGAAACCATCCTGAGCGAAATCAAAACGAAGGGCGCCTACAAGGGCGTTGCGTACAACCACGCCGGACCTGCGCATTTGTCGATCGGACAGGAAGCCGCCGCGGTAGGAATGGCTTTTTCTCTGTCGCCGGAAGATTTCATTTTCGGTTCGCACCGAAGCCATGGCGAAATCCTCGCCAAGGGTTTTTCCAGCATCCGCAAATTCACCGAGCCGCAGTTGTCGAACATTTTAGAGTCGTATCGCGATGGAGTCATGCTGCGCCCCGTCGAGCGGGAGTATCAGGGCTCGGTCCGTGAGGTGGCCCTCCGCGCTTTTGTCTATGGAGCCTACAGCGAGATTTTCGCGCGCGAGACTGGATTCAACCGCGGGCTGGGCGGGTCGATGCATGCGTTCTTCACTCCTTTTGGGATCTATCCCAACAATGCGATCGTGGGCGGCTCGGGTTCGATCGCCCCCGGAGCCGCGCTCTACAAGCGAGTGAATCGCAAGCCGGGCATTGTCGTCTGCAATATCGGAGACGCATCGTTTTCCTGTGGTCCAGTCTGGGAAGGCATCACTTTCTCTGCGATGGATCAGTACCGCAAACTGTGGGACCCATCGCTGGGCGGAGGATTGCCGATCATTTTTAACTGCATGAACAATTTCTACGGCATGGGTGGACAGCCCTGCGGGGAAACGATGGGGGTGCAGTTCATTGCACGCATCGGCGCGGGCGTCAATTCCGAACAGATGCATGCCGAGCGGGTCAATGGGTACGATCCCCTGCCCGTGATCGATGCTTTCCGCCGCAAGAAGCAGATCTTAACCGAAGGCCGGGGCCCCGTTCTGCTCGATACGATCACTTATCGCATCAGTGGCCATTCGCCCTCCGATGCATCCAGCTATCGTTCAAAGGAGGAAATCGAACACTGGCAGAAGGCGGATTCGATTGCCGCTTTCCGGAAGCGGCTGGTTGAGGGCCACGTGCTGACGGAAGGCGAACTGGACAGCGCCCGCGCCAGCATCGAAACCATCGTCTTCGACATGTTCCGCCTGGCCATCGATCTCGAGCGCAGCCCGCGCGTTGCGATCGGTTCCGATCTTGTCGACCGCGTTATGTTTTCAAACCAGCACGTCGAGAAGTTCGACGATCGGAAACCGGAGTTCCTGCAAGACATCGCATCGAATCCCAGGGTGCAACAACTCCGCGGCAAGATCCGCACTCCCACCCACGACGGCAAGCCCGTTCCGAAGATGAAGGCATACAACCTGCGCGATGCCATCTTCGAGGCCATGCTGCACCGGTTTTCAATCGATCCCACGATGATTGCGTTTGGCGAAGAGAACCGCGACTGGGGCGGAGCCTTTGCGGTCTATCGCGGCTTCACGGAAGCGCTTCCCTACCATCGCTTGTTCAATTCCCCGATTTCTGAAGCAGCCATCGTGGGCGCCGCTGTGGGCTATGCCATGTCCGGTGGCCGGGTTGTGGCCGAGCTCATGTACGCCGATTTCATGGGACGGGCCGGTGATGAGATTTTCAATCAACTGTCGAAATGGCAAGCCATGTCAGCCGGTCAACTGACGATGCCTGTGGTCCTTCGCATCTCCGTCGGCGCGAAGTACGGAGCCCAGCACTCGCAGGACTGGACCGCTCTGGCCCATCACATCCCGGGCTTGAAAGTGGTTTATCCGGTAACGCCATACGACGCCAAGGGCATGATGGCCTCCGCCCTGGCTGGCACCGACCCCGTGGTTTTCTTCGAAAGCCAGAAGACCTACGACATCGGCGAGATGTTCGTCGAGCAGGGTGTTCCCGAGGGCCACTATGAGATTGACTTGTCGGAGCCATCCATCAAGCGCAAGGGCAAGGACCTAACGATGGTCACGCTGGGCCCAGCCCTTTACACGGCCGTTGCTGCCGCCGACCGGTTGGAAAAAGAGTTTGGCGTCTCGGCAGAGATCGTTGACCTGCGGGCGGTCAATCCGCTCAACTACGAACTGCTTATGGCTTCGGTCCGTAAGACCGGCAAGGTCCTCCTCGCCAGTGACGCAGTCGAGCGCGGTTCTGTGCTGCACACGGTGGCCACCAACCTCACGCAGCTTTGTTTTGATGATCTGGATGCGCCCCCGGTCGTAATCGGCTCTCGCAACTGGATTACGCCCGCGGCAGAACTGGAAGCCATGTTCTTCCCGCAGCCCGACTGGTTGCTCGATGCGATCCACGAGCGAATCTCGCGCCTGAAAGGCTATCGGCCACACACCAACCACACGCTCGGAGAACTGGTGCGCCGGGGCCGCCTCGGCGTTTGAGCGCCAAGCGTAACGCTACCTCTTCGGATAAGCCGACAGACTAACAAATACCGAGTTGGCTCGCATTCACAACCGCCTGCTTCAGTTGGGACGATACTTCATGAACGGTGAGCCTGCGCCGAAGCAGTGAAGAATATACGGAAAAGCACGACGTCCCTGCCTAGGTCTTTTTGTTCGGCGCCACTTACATCCAGGTTATTTAATGGTAACGTTTCGGATTGCGCATCTGCCGCTATGGCATCAAAACTGGATGACTATTCGAGCGTTAGCTCGAGGGGTGCTCGCCCAATCGCGGGCTCGGAATGCGGGAGCAACCGGGGCACGGCACCGGAGGAAAGCCGTGCCCTACCCAAAACCAATTTGTGAAACACGCTCTGATCAAGGCCGTCACACGCTCAGAACCGGAATCGGCACCGCGCAAATGATTGAGTAGCCGTGGATCCGCAGATTGCCGGAATACGGGTAGCACTCGGTGACCAGCAAATCCGCCTTCGTCTGCTTCGCAGCTTGGCTCAGCACATTAGGCACATCACCGCTGCCGATTAATACGTCTGCCTTGATGCCCATGTCTTGCTGGAGCTTTGCGATACGCTGGGAAGCGTCACTTATGAGCTCCTCTTTCCATTTTTGATCGACGTAGCGGCCGCCAGGTCCCCAAAGCTCTACCGAGGTAGTGACGTGGGCGAGCGTAAGACGGGCGCCAAATTCGGTGGCCATTGCGGCGGCCCACGATACAACTTCGTTACTATGAGGACCCAAATCGACCGCACAAAGGATGTTGCGGATGGCAAACTCCTGCACTGGCTGCCACTGCTTTACTTCGTTTCCGATGGCCTCTATTGGATGCGTCGTGCGCGTGGCTATTCCACCATGACGGGCAGCCCATTGTGGACCTTCGCAAAGCTTGGGCGACTGCCTGTAGACTGGCGGGCTGTCCAGGCAAGCTGTTCCACGATCTCCGGCGGACTGCCGTAAGGAACATGGTCCGGGCCGGAACACCGGAAGGCGTTGCCATGAAGATCAGCGGTCACAAAACCCGCTCCATGTTTGACCGTTACAACATCACGAGCGAAACCGATTTGCGGGATGCGAAGCAGCGGACACAGGCGTACTTGATTACGGCAGCCGCAGAGGAAGAGAAAAGGCAGTCGGTAGAAATGACGAAGCGAGTGCAATAAAAATGCAAAATCTACAAAAACCCGCACAGTTCGCGCACAGTCGAAGGGGAGCCATGACTTCGGCTCCCCGTAAGCTGTTGAGAAATTGGTTGCGGGGGGGTGGATTTGTTCCCCAGTCGCTCATTGATTCCGTGCAACTTACTGATTCTACGATGGTCCGGAATGCTAAGAAAGGCCACAAAGGCAACTTCTTCATTCAGTTTTCATTCAGCTTCCATCGTGTCATGGTTCCGATGAGGGTTCTGCTCTTCTTTCTTAAGCGATAACTTAAGGTTGGAACGAGGGGAGTGGTCCAGCATTCGCATCAAGAGTCCTGAGGCACATCGAAGTTCACCAAACTGCTTTGGAAGCCTCGCGTCTTCCAGGCTCCATAGGCGATGCCAGCGATCATCCAGATGGAACCCACGACCATCGCCAGCTTGGACAGGTGAATCCAGATGAACAGGCAAATGAAGAAGCCCAGTACCGGTGGAATCAGTTGCCACAAGGTTCGGTCTGCGCCACGGATGTAGTAGTGGGTCAGCGACGCCAGATTGACGCCCATGAATGCGATCAGCGCGCCGAAGTTGAGCAACTCCGCCCCATTGTCATAGCTGATAAGAAAGGCGCCAATCAACGCAATCACTCCCACGAAAACCACGTTGTTGGCGGGAATGCGGGTCCTGGGATGGATGGCGCCGAAGAACTTCTTGGGGATGGCGTCGCTACGTCCCATGCCATAAAGTAGGCGAGCTGCGCCCAGTTGCGATCCCATCCCCGAACCGATGGTCGCGATAAGCAGCGTGAGGCTGATTGCCTTGGTCAGCAGAGCGCCGCCCGCAATCGCCGCCACGTGGCTGAATGCGTTCTCCACCTCGCTTGCCGGGAACATATACTGCGGACTCAATAACTGCGCCCCATACACCTCAGCCGAGGCCAGAAATCCCGTAATGACGCAGACCAGGACGGTAGCCAGGAAAATGTTGCGTTTAGGGTTTTCAACTTCTTCCGACAGCGTCGAAACACCATCGAAACCGATATAGGTGAGTACGGCGACGGATGTGCCATGGAACACCCGGTTGATCGTGAAGGTTTCGGGGTTGTAGAACGGACGCAGAAAATAGGCCTCGGGATACTGCGGCAGATGAAAAATGTGACGAATCGTGTACCAGAAAAATGCGAGAATGACGGCCCCCATAATCGCGCAAAGAGTTTTATTGATTCGGGCCGACGTACGCACGCCGCGCAGGTTCAGCACCGTGAACAACGCTGCAAAGAATATCGGCCACAACAGGCTGGGATAAGGAATCTGATAACGGGTTCCGCCCAGCAGATCGGCCATCGCCTTGGCGGACCAGACGGTGCAGATCAACGGATTGACAATGTAATCCAGAGTCATACTCCAACCGGTGACATATCCAAGGGAGGGATGCAGCTCGCGACCCACATAGGTATAGGCCGAACCAGCGCTCGGATAGACGCGCGCCATGCGGCCATAGCTCATGGCCGTGAAAACCATCGCGACCATGGCGATCAGGATGGATGTGACCACGTGTCCCTGGCCAGCGTTGCTAAAAACACCGTAAGCTGGCATGGGCGCGGTCGGTTGAATAACAATAATGCCGTAGAGGAGTAAGTCCCAAAGGGTGAGAGATCGCTGAAGGCGCGGAGCCGGAGAGACAGCACTTGCCGTGGAAGTCTTCACGCTCCTGTGCCCAGGGGTATGCGAATGTAAGCCCGCGGTTCGATGCAGACAGCTGCCTGATCTCCTGCGCAGCCGTTTGGATCTCAGACTGCATCATCTCGGCGGTGTATCCTTGAGAATGTGGTTCGATTTCGGGGAGCAGGCAAGGATGATGTACCGTATGATCGCCAAGTTCGTTTCCATCTTTTGTCAGTTGCTCCCATTCCTCCTTGCGCTTTTCCCACACCCCCAAACCTGTTGACACGAAAAATGTTCCATTCAACCGATGTTTCTTCAGAATTGGTCCGGCTACATCAAGATGCGTGGCCAGGGCGTCATCAAACGTGAGGGAGATGGCTGCGACCCGGTCTTGCGGCCAACGTGCCACGGTCGCTTTTATCTGAGCTTGAGCTACAACCGAGACGGCACTCGACAAAACAAGCAGGGATAGCAGCAAACCCCTCATAAGAGTCACCTCTTCGCAAGCTGCGGGGCTATGCTTGCCCATGATCTGGTTCGAGCGGATTCTTCGACGGCGCGCAGCACTCGTTGCACTTTTACGGCGTCCTGGAAATTCGCGTGAAATGTCTCATCCCGCTCTAGGGACTGCAGAAAATCCGCTAGAGTCAGAATGAACGTATGCTCATATCCGAGAATGTGTCCTGGCGGCCAGAAATTGGATGTGTAAGGATGTCCAGGGCCCGTCACTAAGACGTTATGACTACCTTGCACTTCTGTGGCGTCATCGGCATTGAACAGGTGCAGACGGTTGAGATCCTCCAAATCGAACCGGATGGCGCCCTTTGCCCCGTGGATTTCCAAATAGTTCCGATTGCGGCAGCCGATCGCAAAGCGCGTGGCCTCGAAGCTGCCCACGCTTCCATTCGCAAAACGCGCAAGCATTAGTACGGCGTCATCCACCTCGCGGGCTGGAGTAAAGGTGTGGACCAGAGCTGAAACTTCATCGACCGACCCATTCAACATCAATGCTAAGTCGATGGAGTGCGACAGCAGATCGCCCATCGCTCCAGAGCCAGCTTCCGACTGCTTGAACCTCCATGCGTCCGGGTTGATTGGGTCTGCTCCCCAGCTTTGCAGATACGTCGCCCTGTAATGGTAGATTTGACCTAATCTCCCCTCATCCACCAATTTCTTGGCGAGAGCAATCGCGGGTACACGGCGATAATTGAACCACACCAGAGTAGGAATATTCTGCGCTGCGTCGGCCATGCGCTCTGCTTCCTCCACTGACATGGCGAGCGGCTTCTCACACAGCACAATTTTGCCCGCTTGAGCGGCGGAAATCGCAATCGGTGCATGCAGATAATTGGGCGTACAGATGTCGATGACGTCCACGTCTTTCCGCTCTACTATGGCTGCCCAATCGCTTGCGACTTCCTCCCAGCCCCACCGCGCAGCCATTGCCTTAAGCTGCGGCTGATTCCGCCCGCAGATCACCTTCAAGTTCAGTTCGTAGGAGGATTCACAAAAATGGCCGACCTGATGGAAGGCGTTGGAGTGCGCTCGTCCCATGAACCCCTGGCCGATCATCGCGACATTCAGTCGTTTCCGGGATTTCATGCTTGCCTGCCTAAGACCTTGCGGAAGGCGCGCACAATGTCTTGTTCGTCGCGATCTGTAAGGCACGAAGGAATCGCCAGCAAGATGCTGCGTTCGAATAGCCTATCGGCCATCGGACAGGTACCTTTGTGATAGCTGGCAGTCGAGTCCCGATTCTCCGCCAATTTCCAAGGCGATCCTTTCTTGTCCACACTGGTCTTATTCACCAGACTCGGGATATTGAAATAAACATGAAGACCCCAATTGGTCATCACAACGTTAGTGACGCCCTGGGATGAGGTGACGATGCCCTCGGCGCGCAATGCTCGATTGAATTGGTTGGCGACTTCAGGGGTGTCAAAAGTTGAAATCAGAAAGCAGCCGGTATCCCCCTGTGGATCAACAATCTTCCTTAATCGCAGTTGAGGGAACTCTTCCAGCGCCTTGCGAATACGATATTTGCTGCCGCGCATCGCGGCGATTATTCTCGGTAGTTTTCGGAGTTGTACGCGCAAGATGGAAGCGCGAAGTTCATCGATCCGGTATCCTCGTCCCCACAAACACAGAGCAAGGTTGTCAAAGACGGTGCGGCCGTTATCGTCCCGAGCGTAGCCCAGGTCATGACAGGCAAAGGCTCGATCGTAGAGGCGGGCATCATTCGTGACGACGGCCCCGCCCTCTCCGCTCGTCATATTCTTGTTCATCTGAAAGCTAAATATTCCCATATCCCCGAATGTCCCGACCTTCTTCCCTTTGACACTTCCCCCCGCGCACTGAGCACAGTCCTCGAGAAGAAACAATCCCCGCTCGCGGGCTACCTTGAGAAGTTCGGTAATGTTTGCGGGCGCACCACTCATGTGGACTGCGATGATTCCTGTTGTTCGCGGGGTAATGGACTTCTGGACCGCAGCGGGATCGAGACAGAAAGTTTCATCGATGTCAGCCAACACCGGAATTGCGCCAAGATTTACTACCGCTGCGACGACCGAAACCCACATGTAGGCGGGAACAATGACCTCCTGTCCAGGCCCGACACCGAGTGCGGAGAGCGCAGTATGCAGAGCGCCGGTGCCACTATTTACGGCGACTGCGTGATCCACGCCAAGGAACGATGCGAACTCAGACTCAAAGGCTTCCACTTCTCCTTGCAGATCGATACCGTAGTAGCGGAATGGCGAGCGACTTTTCAATACACGCAATGCAGCTTCGACTTCTTCCTCGTCCATGTGGTGGACGCCTGGAAATTCCAGGGGGAGAGGCTCGGTCCGGACAGGCTTGCCGCCCTCGATCGCTAACTTCTCTTCTAGCGCTGCAGAATTATCTTGTGCCAGTTTCATTGTGCGTCACCCTGTGATTGATTTGTGGGTCTCTCTTATGTTGCTTGTTTTCTGCCTATGTACATCATGCGGACCGCTCTCGGGTTGAATGCTTGCGACATTCCACAAAGCCGTCGTGATGGAAATCGCTGGCAACTTCAAGCGGAGCACTTGTTCGTGGAATTTCATTCCGATTTCCACGTCTTCGTGTTTGCTGTTCATAACTTCAGCTACGATCTTGCCATCCGGCGCTTTGAATGCCATTACCCGAACACCGTCGAGTGATCCGGTAGTTTTGATTCGAATATCCCCTGGGCGAACGAACTTGCTGAAATGTGCAAGGTAATAGTAGAGGCCTGTATAGGTCACCTTTCTCAAGTGTCGATCAATGATCACCACGGGGTGCTGAACGTTGAAGTCTGGGTTCCCATGAATTTGCGAGACGGACCAAGGGCCGCCCTTCTCGTCCAATATCATGTTCCAGTAGATCCATGCGGACGTATAGACCTCGAGATCGTTGAAGATCTGATTGCCCCAATAGTCACCGTCCTCAAAGTCGAAGCGCGGCAGGGACATGGACTTGGGTGTGCCAGCATCGTAGGCGTAACAGACCTCCGTCATCCACAACGGCAAGTCTGGGAATTGACGATGCAAGTTGAGGATTTTGTCCCAATCTTTATCGTCATATCCGTGATATGGCGCAACTGAGACGTATTGACGCGCTGCCGGATCATTCAGCACCAACTGGTAATTACGAGCTGCATCCTCCCGGTTCGGCGCTTCGCTCAACATAATGCGCGTGCGAATCCCTTCCTTTTTGAAAAGGGGCCCCACGTGGTCTCTCAGCAAAACATCGATTTCGTTGTATGGAATTTTGGTGTAGATATCTGGCTCGTTGAAGAGGCTCAGATAGTCAACGAACACCCCATGCTTTTCGTACTCCTGGAGATAACGGAGATAGTAACGAGCCAGCGCATCGTAATATTGCGGATTCACATCCTGGTTCTTATTCACATCGATCAGCATCCAGTCAGGTGGATAATCCATTGGAGCTTGTAAAACAAACTTGCCATAACGTTGAGCCAGCTTGATGAAAGTGATCAGCCCATTTCGCCCAAGGTCACGCGCGATCGAGAAGTGGTTCATGGCGACGTCACCACGCACGTCGTCATAGCTATAGAAAGGCCCGGCTGACATGAAGTCGGTAGAGGCAATCACCGTCTTCATCGCGGAAAAGCCGGCGCCCTTTTCGGGATCGAAGAGCGCGCGCAAAACAGATTCGCGCTCGCTGGGAGGTAAACTGTTGAGGCAAATGAGCCCTGCTTCTAAGAAAGACGCTCCAAAGCCGTCGATTGTTTGGTAAGTAACGTCGTCATCAATCTCGATTGTTGTGATCGAGGGATCTCGATCCTGCCCGAAGCTAAGAATAGGCTGTGGCGTAATGCGGTCTCCTGCCTTCGAGGACACAAACCGCTGGACGTCCTGCGCGACCGTTGTGCAAGTCGCCAAGAGGCAGATGACAAGGATTTTGCCCAGATTTCCTCTGCTTTTACTCCCCGCCATAAATCTCTTCATGCACAAACCCCCTCTGTCAAAAACCCATGTCAAATTGACGATGACTGCAGTTTGCAAACCGAAAGTGGAAGCGCAACGAACTTTCCTTTTCTTGAGGAGAGCACCTGCGCTTCCGCCTCTCTCGACAACAACTAGATCGCGGCTCTCGTTGATATCCCTATTGAACAGATTGCAAGTGCGATTTCACGAAAGTCCCGTAGTTGGCCCATGCCGTGAAAGCATTCTTGAGAAGATCGGGACCGTTGCTGCAAGTGGGATAATCAACGTCGTTGAATGCCCAGAACCAATAGCCAACCTGCGGAGACCTGGCATCAGCCCATGCCGTCAAATTTTGCTCACTTCCAGACCCACACCCGCCGCCACTGATCGTATCGAATTCGCCCGTCTCGTTGACGATGACTGGGTATCCAGCACTCTGGATTCCACCGAATACTGTGCTCCAGCAGGAGGAAGTCTCGCAGTCAAGGCCGTCGAAATAGATATGGACGCCCGCAATAATCTGGCCATCAGGATCGCTAGGCACATTGGACAGCCAGTTGTTGAGTTGATTTGAATAATCCAGGCCCGCAATGATGATAGGATTGGTCGCCCCAACGGTCTCTCGAATAGTGTTTACAACACTTTGCGTTCCGAGCACGGTCCACGTCTTCCCATGTACTTTAGGAGTCGTACAACCCCCACTGAGATAGCACGACCAGGAGGTAATGTACGGTTCGTTGGTGAGGTTGAAAATCACAGACGGATTGTTCTTAAAATTAGTCGCTACCGACTGCCAAAATGCGCCGGAATGCGTGGTATCCATTGCGGGGAAGGAATCGTCCTTGGGTTTTGTCGTTCCCCCCGCTCCCCAGTGAAGATCGACCTCCACGATCAGCCCCGATGCATTGGCAAGATTTACGAAGCTGTTAATCGGTCCAATATAGTTTGCGCCGCTGGTTGCCGCAGGCACGCCATTAATCGCAAGCCAGCAATCTTCGTTGAGCGGCAGACGGACTACGTTTGCGTGCCAGGCAAGCATTGCGTTAATCGTTGCCTGGTACGCCGCGGTGGTTTCTGCACTGGGAATCGTGTCCCAAACGGAGTCGCCGGCCATGCACTCATATTCCGATCCTGTAATGTTGACTCCGCGGAGAACAACGTCTTGGTTTGCAGTGACGCTCTGGACGCCTAGCGTCCCCGCGCTGGTTGTTACTATTTGGTTCCCGACAACTTTAATGCCAGGAGCCACTCCTGCGAATGCCTGCCCGTAGGTGAAGGCAATAAACAAGCCAAGCACCCCAGCCAATCTCCAGAGGTTTGTACCTCCGGTGGAACGTTCGTGCCCTGTTTTTTTCATTGAGAATCTCCTTGTGGTAGACCAAGTTGACAAATAATTCCTTCGCTCATGTGATCGCACATGCACGCACACGACTTACCTAGAAAACAAATTTAAGAGCCACTTGGCCGATTCGAGCGGGTGCGGAGCTGGCGACGAATCCAAACAATCCCGTATCGTCGATGTTGCCATCCGGAGCATTGAACTGGGTGTGGTTGAACACATTGAAGAACTCGAACCGGAACTGAAACGACTTCGACTCCGTCAAATGGAAGTCCTTCAACAACGCCATGTCAAAGCTGTTAATTCCAGGCCCATAAAAAAAGCGGCGCCTGGCGTTGCCTAACTGCCCAAGGTTTTCCAGGCTGAATAGCGAAGTGTTGAAATACGGCGCGCAATTTGGATTGTTAATGCATTTGCGGGGGTCGGAGATGCGCAATGGCCCCGGCGTATAGTTCGGCTCGTCAACAGTATTCGAATTCGGTCCAGTATTGGCGGTGCCTAGCAGCGAATTGTCGTCGTTCTCCATCAGCGTCACAGGCAGGCCGGTGGTGAAGCGAGTGATTCCACTTAGGACCCAGCCCTTGCTTCCGCGACGTCCGCGAAAGACCTTGTCGAAAGGCAACTGGTAGCTATAGCTCAACACGAAGTTGTGGGTCATGTCGAAGGCCGAAAGAGATTTGCTGAGACTTGGATTGAAGGGATTGACTTGCTCGCCCAAGCCGGAAGACATGTCCAAAGACTTACTGTAGGTGTATCCAGCGAGTAGTTCGAGCCGTCCGCTCGTGTGTCGCAGCGTGGTCTGTAGGGCGTTGTAGCTGGAATTGCCAATGTTCGCGTACCACCCAAGACTGCCAAACGCTCCACCAAGCGCACGGACATCGCCAGTCTCGGACTGTGGCCCGCATTGGGGAGTTGCGAGGCAGAGCGCTGGGTTACTTGGATTGGCTTCGCGGTCAACGAGCAAATGTCTGCCTTGAGCTCCAACGTAATTCACCGTTAGGACCGTATTTGCGCCGAACTGGCGTTGCAGTGAAAGTTGAAACTGCTGAGTAGAAGGCAGACCGTTGGTGTGTAGATAGGTCGGCGCACTGCTAATTGGCTCGTACGCGTTTACCCAATCGATGTTGTTGTCTGGGTGCTGAGCGCTAACGCCCGCTGGCGGCAACGGAGCCGGGAAACGCTGCCCCTCAGAATTTCCGCTGGCACGGTCCACGAATGGTGTGCTGAATTGGGGAGATACCGGGCTAACCCAGTAGAGTCCGAAGGGGGGGTCGCCTATCACCAAAGCATTGGTCAGCTCTTCGATGGCCGTGTAGTAAATGCCATACCCAGCTCGGATGCTCGAGTTGCCAGGACCACCCAATAGTTTTCGCCAGAACCCACCTTGGGCTTCGGGGGAATATGCAAAACCGATGCGCGGGCCGAAATTCCTGTAGCGGGTCGGAGCAACGGTAGACGGAATTCCAGGATCGCCGGGAACCACCCATCCTAGCGGAGCGCCAGGGTAGAGGACGGACTGTTCCCCGGGCACAAGCGCCTCCACCTGATTGTTTTGCTCGTACCACGGCATACTGAATTCCCAGCGCAGGCCGTAGTTCACGGTGAAGTTAGATTTCGCGCGCCAACTGTCTTGAGCATAGAGACCAAGATACTTACTGCGAGAGTGCATCGGTTCCTGTTCGCCCTGCTGGTAATCCGTGGGAGCCCCGATAAGGAAATCGGCAAAGTCATTCCCCGTCTCCGATCCAGTGAAAGAAAAGACGCCGTTGTTAGCGCCGAAATTGTGCACTGTGATCTGGTCGTGGTGGAAGTTCACTCCAACTTTGATCGTGTGCCTGCCAGATACCCGGGAAAAGTTATCCTGCCACTGAAAAGTATTGTTAGTCTGCAGGAACCAAGTGTTGGGGACCCCCATGGTGAACTCGTTAAATGTGATCGCCGGGACGCCCTGCAATTGCGGCGCCAAGGGGACGATGCCGGTAAACCCCAACGAGCTAAGGGTGGGGCCCAGCCCTTCTTTCGGCAAGGTGGGAGCAAACACATTCCGCAGGTAGCTGAAGCGGAATTCGTTGAAGGCAGTCCCTCCAGACAGGGCCTTGGTGTCGCTCAAATTCAGTAATTGTGCGCGCCCGGTAGTTGTGGCCGCAAACCCCGGCACCGTGGCGCCTTGAGAAGGATAAGGAGCATTCAGGTTGTAGTCATCGAAGAAATAGTAGGCAGAGAGGTCACCCCAATGCGTGGTCCCATCCACGCGAATCCCAAATTTGTCATCGCGCAAGACTTGGTTGAACGCCGATGCGGAGAAGAACCCGGTGGACGGGTTGGGTGAGGGGATGTAGCTCAAAAGAGCGTGCGCGGGGATGGAAAAGCCGGATTGGGGGATGACTGCGCCCGGAAAAACACACTGTGAGCTGGTGGTGCAGTCGCTACCAAAAGGAGCCTCAGTCAGAGGATTGTTCGTCGTCGCGGTATAGTAGTACGGTTCACCTGCGCTGATCGGATATCCCAACTGCGCCCCGAGAACGCTCGCCCAGTTGTTTGCTCCGGTAGCGGTACTGTTCACGGTGGAAGCAACCGTAACCCCGTTGCCGTCGATGGTGGTGAACGAGCCCGCGGTCGTGGGATCCGCGAAAGCCGAGAAATCGCCGCCCCGTTCCTGTGGCGAAGGCACCGTAATTAGCCCGGTATCCTGACCGATCGTTTGGCGCGTACCCTGATAGTCCAAGAAATAAAAGACCTTGCTGTGAACGATCGGCCCCCCGACTGTGCCTCCGAACTGATTTTGATGGAAGGCGCCGCGCGTCGGGGAATAGAAATTGCGCGCATCCAAGTCTGTATTCCTAAGGAACTCAAAGAGATCGCCGTGTAAATTATTAGTGCCCGATTTTGTGACGGCGTTGATCTGGCCGCCACTGTAGTTGCCATACTCCGCGTCAAAGTTGCTGGTAAGGATTCGGAACTCGGCAATGGAATCGAGGTTCGGAATGACTGCAGCGCCATTGTTCGTCCCTTCCTCGACATTGCCGCCATTTACCATGAAGCCATTGGCGTCTTCCCGTTGCCCGCTGACCGACAAGCTGCCCGCGTTGAGGCCACCAGAAGGCGATGTAGGGCTGTATTGCCCCGAAGAAATCGGGACAACTCCGGGCTGAAGCGCGAAGAGGTCGGTGTAACTGCGGCCATTGAGCGGAATCGTCGTCATCTTCGTGCTTCCGATGACTTCTCCCAGTTGCGTGTTCTCGGTCTCCACGTGGGCCGCGGAACTTGAAACCACAACGTTTTCCGAGCTCCCCCCCACCTGGAGCGTTACATCCACTCGCAGCGCAGCGTTTACTTCGATAGCTATGCCGGTTTGCTGGTAGCCTTTGAAGCCGCTACTTTGAATCTTGAGATCGTAGTGTCCGGGTGGGAGGGAAAGAAAAGAATAGCGGCCGTCGGAATCGGATTTCACAGTTTGCTGTACTCCGGTCTCGGTGTTGCGGGCAGTAACCTCGGCTCCAGCGATCACAGCGCCACTCTTGTCCGTCACGGTTCCCGAAATGCTCCCGGTCACGCCAGCGATCGCGAGTTGTGGACTGAACAAGCAGCACAACCCAGTGAGCAGCATCGACAAGACAATGAGACGCAAATGAATCGTTTGGGATCGATGGACGAGACCTGTTCTGACCATCACGGCAGCTCGTTTAGGTGGCATAGCTCTCCGGGTTTAGGCTCAAGGCCCTGACAAAATCTCTAGACTTACTTCACATTCTGAAGTAATATGGCCAGTTGATGCCCAATATTTACGCGTCTTACTTCAACTGTGTCAAGAACTATTTGCGGCCGATTCCGTCTTGCATCGGATTGCGCGACCTACAAAACCTCGATTCTTGCTAGCGGAGCATTGCGTAATTTACTTTGGAAAAGTTGGTTTGTATTGAGGCCAGCAACTCTAACAGTCTAAAGGCTTCGGGAGAGCCAAGCGAACTGAGCAGCTTTCCAGGAAAGGGTATAAATCCGTGAACACGAGGAGTCTTAGAAGGTCCCCGGTTCGAAATCCAGAATCCAAATCGTTCAAAAACGAATTAAGTGTCTTACAGCTTGTTCACGCGAAACGAAACATTTCGCGAATTGAATTATCAAAAGAGACTGGCCTGAGCGCAGCCTCGATCACCGCCATCATCCAAAATTTGATCGATAAAGGACTGGTTATCGAATCCGGACACAACTCGAGTGCTTTTGGACGAAAGCCGGTTTCGCTCAGCCTTCGTGAGGATGCTGGATTCCTTGTGGGAGTGGACCTGGGATCGTTCTACACGAGAGTAGTCATCACAGATGTTCGAGGCACTCTGGTCTACAAGCGGGAATTAAAGACCGGAATGGCCGATGGCCGCGATCTTGTTCTTTCCAGAACGTTGAAGGCGATTCACAGAGCGATCGATGATTCCGGAAAGCCGAGGATGCCTTTAAAGGGATCGGAATTGGGCATTCGGGTGTGATCGATGTAAGTAAAGGCTTGGTATTATCCTTCCCTCGCCCCGGTCAGATGGCCGAATGGAAGAACGTCCCGCTCAGAGATATTCTGGAGCGTGAATTTGACGTGGCCTGCCTGCTTGAGGACAGCGTACGAGCGATCGCGACAGCGGAGAAGCATTTTGGACTCGGAACAGGCCTGAACGATTTCATATATGTTGACGTAGGAATGGGAATTGGAGCAGCGATTTTTATTGATGGCAAACTGTACCGCGGACCTGGTGGCAGCGCTGGCGAATTCGGTCATATGACAGTCGATGAAAACGGCCCGCTTTGTTGCTGTGGCAATTATGGATGCTTGGAGACGCTGGCTTCTTGCGCAGCCATCATTCAATCAGTGAAAAGCGCTATCGAAAAGGGTGTGGATTCGAAAGTCCGAGAGTTGGCGCAAGGAGATCTGAACCGGATCAGTATTGAGATGATCGGACAAGCTGCCCTGCAAAATGATAGCCTGTCCTTTCGCGTTTTGCATGAGGCGGTGTCACATATTGCTATAGCTCTGGCTGACGTTGTGAACCTACTGAATCCGCACGTTCTCATTTTTGGAGGAGCTTTATTCCGTTCCGCACCTGAACTATTCCTGGAACCTTTGAAACGCACCATAAAGCAACGCGCGCTGGAAAAATCAGCGAATGAAGTTCAACTCAAGATCTCGACTTTGGGGAGCGAAGCGGGTGCCCTCGGAGCCGGAAGATTGATTTCCGAGATCGTGGTGGAAAGACTTTACCAAGAATCCTGAACAGAGGGTTTACTTCCAGAAAGAAGACCGATAGAGCGCCGTTCGGTGCTGTATGGAAACGCGGCTCCAAACATTTCCGGGCCAAAAAACTAACGCGGAGAAATGATCGACGTGAACTGTAGGGCAATCAAGCGATTGCGTAGAGCATCGGCAACTCAAGCAAATCGCAGACCAGTGACAGGGCAGCGTTCTAACCGGAGGGAGCTGTAGCCGACCATCAGAGTCATTGAAGGCGTTTCCAGCGATCCCGAGAAGATGCACAACCCCTCTGCGATACGCTCAGCAGATAGATTCCAGTATCACCGAGCGGCCAAAACCCGAGACGTGACCAGTACGATCTCAGCTTCTGAATGGCCTCGCCTTTGCTTACCTTCCTAAGCGTCCGCCAGAGACCGTCTGGACGAGAATGTAGATAGAAGTCATGCTTTGGATGTGGACGCAAGCAGTAGTGTCCACTTGGAGCGATGATGGACACTTACACTCAATTCGTCTCAGGGGCAGTAGTTAGCCCAGCCAAGAGCCCTAAACGCCAACTCCGGACGGTCGCGGAGAAGCGGCAGATCGTCGAAGAGACGATGGTCGAAGGAGCCTCCGTGGCGCGAATCGCGCGGGCTCATGGTGTCATCGCCAATCAGGTTTTCTACTGGCGAATGCTTTATCGAAAAGGACGTTCTGGGCGCGGCAACGCTGCTGCCGGTCAGAGTGACATCTGAGAGTCTGTCTCTACAAGCCCCGTCGCTTCAAGAGCGCGCTTGCGCTAAATCCGTCCCTGGCTCTGCTGGCACGATTCACATCGAACTGCGGCATGCACAGATGCGAATCGAGGGAAGCGCAGATCCTGCGATGTTGCGGGTTTTGCTGGAGTGTTTGCAACGGTGATCACACCGCCCGCCCACACGCGTATTTGGATTGCTGCCGGCGTCACTGACTTGCGACGCGGATTCATGGGCCTGAGCTCGCTGGTGCAGACCAAGCTGGAGCAAAGTCCGATGTCCGGTCACGTGTTTGTGTTTCGCGGCCGTCGAGGCGATTTGATTAAACTTCTATGGTTCGATGGCGACGGACTATGTCTATTTTCCAAACGACTGGAGCGAGGTCGTTTCATCTGGCCGCAAGTGACGAGCGGTTCTGTGTCGCTTACACCGGCGCAGCTATCGATGTTATTAGAAGGCATTGACTGGCGCCGGCCTGAACGCACGTGGGATCCACACGTGGCCGTTTAAGATCAGGTTCTTTTTCACAGATATTTTCGTGGTGCAAGGATGAAGAGAGCAAAGTTCATGCGATACTCCCCGCATGGTTACTGCGGCGCTTCCGGATCTGAACACGTTGACTCTGGATGCGCTGAAAGCGCTCATCGTCGCTCAGCACGAGCGACTGCTCACGCGAGAACGTGAAGTCGAGCATTTGAAGCTGCTGATCGCTCGACTGCAGCGCATGCAGTTTGGGCGTAAATCGGAGAAAGTCGCACGACAGATCGAACAGCTGGAGTTACGACTCGAAGAGCTGCAGTCGGAGCCAGTCGAAGACTCCAGTCCTCAGGCGGAACCTTCCGTCCTTATTAATAAGGACACTGCCTCTGCCAAACCAGCCCGCCATCCGTTGCCAGGACACCTTCCGCGTCAAACACGGAGACATGAGCCGAAGGAATCGGCATGTCCAGATTGCGGCGGCGTGTTGCGCAAGCTGGGAGAAGATGTGTCGGAGATGTTGGAGTACGTGCCTGCGAGCTTCTTTGTGATTCCCCACGTGCGTCCCAAACTGAGTTGCAGCCGTTGCGAACGAATCGTGCAAGCTGCGGCTCCGAGCCGTCCGATCGAGCGTGGCATGGCTGGACCGGGACTCTTGGCGCATGTGCTGACATCGAAGTATGCGGACCACTTGCCTTTATATCGTCAATCGGAGATTTATGCGCGTCAGGGCGTGGAACTGGAGCGCTCGACTCTTGCCGATTGGGTGGGCAGCACGAGTCAGTTGCTGACGCCTCTGGTCGATGCCCTGAGACGGTATGTGATGTCGGCGAGCAAGCTGCACGCTGATGACACGCCGGTGCCAGTGCTAGCTCCAGGGAATGGCAAGACGAAGACCGGACGGTTGTGGACCTACGTTCGTGATGACCGTCCCGCAGGCGACACGGCAGCACCGGCGGTATGGTTTGCTTACTCACCAGATCGCAAGGGAGAACATCCGGAGCGTCATCTTCGCGAGTTCCGAGGAACGCTGCAGGCCGATGCCTATGCGGGCTTCAATCAGCTTTACGTGAATGGACGCATTCAAGAAGCGGCGTGCTGGGCCCACGTTCGGCGCAAGTTTTATGATTTGCAACAGGCACACGCTTCGCCCGCAGCGAGTGAGGCCCTTCAACGAATCGCCGCCCTGTACGGGATCGAGAAAGAGATACGCGGACGGCCGCCCGATGAGCGCCGAGAAGTTCGCAACCAACGAGCCAGGCCGCTGCTTGAGTCTCTGCGCCAATGGTTCGAGACAACGCTCTTGAAGCTATCCCGCAAGTCGGACACGACGGCGGCGATTCGCTATGCGCTCGGACTATGGGAAGCGCTGACGCGCTACTGCGATGATGGTCGATTGGAGATCGACAATAATGCCGCGGAGCGCGCTCTGCGAGCGGTTGCTCTTGGTCGAAAGAACTATTTATTTGCTGGGTCGGACACCGGGGGCGAGCGAGCAGCTGCGATCTATAGCTTGATCGGAACAGCAAAGCTGAACGACCGTGATCCAGAAGTCTACTTGCGTATGGTGCTGTCCCGAATCGCCGATCACCCCGTCAATCGCATCGGTGAGTTGTTGCCTTGGAACCTTGAACCGGATGGAGAGTTCTGACCCGGCGGTCACTGGGTCGCATTCTGAGCGCAAACGCTGATAGCAACAATTGACTGTCGCGATTGGTTGCGGAAAGATGAACCTGGTGCACCGAGGATATAGGAGCCATGCCCTTTCGAATGCGGGTTTCGAGTGTACTCCACAAAGGTCTCGGCCTTTCGATCTCCGGCCAAGTGGTTGAGGGGGCCTACATGGGGCCGGAAGCGGTACAGTTGTGCGATCAGAATGGCCGGTGGGCTCACTCAATGATCACTCAGCACACAATCGAGAATCCTAAGGATTGGCCCGTGATCCCCGGCGATGGGTCGACGCTGATCCTCAGCATCGCCATGCCTAGCTCTGGGTTTAAGCTCGATCGCTCTCGGCTGGTGGTCGGCCAGGGTGCGGTTAATCGTAACCCGAATCGCGTGGATATTTCAGCCATACTGGATGACCCAGCATTTTGGGCGATATGGATGCCTCTTCACCTAGACTGCGAAGAACTTCCGGAACCTTCCTTGGCGTGGGGACTGACTGGCAGAGCGGCGAACGAGGCATACTCAGAGCGCTTCCAGTCCCAATGGGATTCTGGAGTGTGGCCCTTTGTCCGTTTCGGGTTGCCGGATCGCCGCTATTTAGAGATTGAGTACGCAGCCGGCATCGAGCACCAGAACCGAGTCTGGATCGGTGTCGCGGACGGGCCGCGAGTGTTGCTTGGCTACGACAGCGGCCATTTCTCGTTTCCGACGATGAGAATCCAGGAAGTCCTAGACCTCGCGGAACGAATGGATTGCCACCCCGCTGCGCCCCTCCTTCTGCTCGCCGGAGCTTACCTCGTTGAGGATGAGCCCTTTCCTTCCGATGCTGCGTGGCGCTGGCTCCGGCAATCCCCTGGATTTGAAGACACGTACCTGGATGCCGTTCTGAAAGAGCTCGCGCAGAACGTGGTCTCAGGGCTCAGGTGGGAGTCTACGGAAAACCAGGGATGGATAAACAATTGGCGGTACAGTCAGCGGAACCCTACCAGTACGATGTCAATCCTCTCCGACGAGGATTTTCGCTTCATCCGCGAGTTCTTCAGACTGTGAGGAGAATCAACAGTTGTGAACAATCGCGATGTCGCTCACAATCCAGCGAGGCACGGAGGTTGGCGGCGCGGTCTCTACCGTACGCTTACTTACCTTCGGTAACGCAAGTCTTTTTAACGCCTCTTGATCGTCCGCAACGGACGGCGTGAACTGTAGCGGCCAAGGCTTGCATGCCACCAACCCGCACCCTGTACCAAAAATGTCGATCGTACGGTGAATGGCGGACTCAGCGATCCCTCGTCGCCGAAACTCCGGACAGATCACGACGTAATCGATGATCAGTAGATCTAGGTCTACTACTTCGAACTCATTCTGTATTTCTTCTTTCGGATAGCCAGTTTCCACGTCGAAAAGATGTTCCCAGTATTCTGAGATGTCGCCGGAGATGCCATCTCCAAGTCTTTCCGCGCTGATGCCGTGATCCAGTGCCTCGCCGAATTGAACGAGCGAAGCTCCAATATGCCCAGCGTCCTCTTTTCCACGGCTTTCGGGTTCGGCAATGATCGTTCCAGCAATGGAATGGACAAAATCCGTCTCAACAGAGTCGTGAAGCTCAGCATGGAGGACGAACTCAACACTCGCAACGACATTCTCATTTGAACCGCTCTCTTGATGCCTGTCAGCCATTGTTTTGGTCGGCTTCATTTCAAGTTACCCCGCTTTCCTGAGCTTCCTATGCACCCGTTGCACGACGCTTTCCGGGATTCGCAGCGTGGTATAGCCTCGCTTGAAACGCGTTTCACCGTTCTCCCACTTGATCACCGCCGATTCGCCGGTGAAAATACGCCGGATCGTTCGTTCGCTTAAGCCCCACAATTCAGCGACTTCACTTACGCAATAGTGTTTTTCAAATGCCACACTGGCCGGCATTGCTGGTTTGCTCGGAGGAGCATAGCTGGGCTGGGGAGAGGGTTCTGTTGCCATAGCACACCTTGTTTGATGTATGTAGTACGGGATTGAAATTTCGTCAAACGGACGATTTACCAGGTAACAGGGAGTTCTGATCTGGGGGTGCTGAGGCGGATGGGGCTATTTTTGCGATTTTGGGTAATCACCCGGTCGCCGATGTCGGTTGGTGCGATCTGGCTGGGAGCACGAAATGGGAGGTGACAGGTGAGCCTCAAATGAATAGCGAAACTGGTACCCAGGAGCGGCTTTGTACTAAGAACGTGCGGCGCGCCTCACGACTTTGCCCGATCGCCCATCCGCTATATTGATTACCGGGGCGGCGGCGTTCAGGCCCATTGTGGACCATGCCGTCCGCACACTCGTTGCCAACCTCTGCTGCCGCTCAAGAACCCCAGGAGCGTAGTGCTTCTGGGTAATCAGCACACTGGAGTAACCGAGCAAACGCGAAACCTCTTCCAAGGGCATCCCCGCAAGGAGGTACTCGACGGCAAACGTGTCTCGCAGCATGTGAAGGTGGGCCGGCTTGGAGTTGCCATCAGCCTCCAAAAAGAGCTTGGGATGTGTCTCGGTCGCCTTATCCAGAATCTTCCCGAAGATTTTGATCCAATTCGAAACTTCGCTCTTACGCTTACTGCGACCACTCCAAAAGAAATAGCTCGGATGTGTGTAGGCGTTGCGCGGCACGTTACGCAACTCCTCGGCCACATCGTGTGGCAGTAAGCCATAGACGGCGGAGCTTGTTTTGCCCTTGACCTTCTTCTGGTACAGGAAAAGGGAATCGTCGTCCCGGAGCTTGTCCCTGGACAGACACGTAGCGTCGCCAGCCCTTAGGCGGCTCCAACGCAAAAGCTTCAAATAGGTGCGTGCACGGCGAGCGTTCACCGTATCGCCGTTCTTCTTGGTGTCGCGACTGTCATAGAGCCAGGTTGCTTGAATCAACGCGTCATATTGTTCGCGGGTAAAAGGCTGCGTCTCATCCTGCTCCGGAGCAACTTTCTTGATTTTCCTGGCGGGATTCTCTTTCATCCATCCTTGTTCCATGCAAAAGAAAAAGAAGGTGATAATCCGCTGGTGCTGGTTGTGCCGGGTGGTGGGTGCGCCGGGCCACGAGTGGATCCAGCGGCGCATGGTCTCGACGGAAATGTGAGTGCGACGGGACTGGTCACAGGCAGCGCTTTCAACATTGGAAGCAACCTGTTTGCTTTCGGGTCGTATGCAAATCAGAACGCATTTTCGGGGTTTGCAGGAAACACCACCATGACGGGCGCTTCCAACACTGCAAACGGATATCAGGCGCTCTACTCTAACACCAGCGGGACAATCAACACCGCCACTGGAGACTTCGCACTTTCCGCTAACACTACAGGCTCGGGCAACACCGCCACTGGCGGAGGCGCACTCGAAAGCAACACCACGGGCATATTCAACACCGCCGCCGGCGGAAGCGCACTCGAAAGCAACACGGCAAGCAATTCCAACACTGCCGTCGGCGCATTCGCGCTAGTCTTCAACACCACCGGCGGCTCCAACACGGCCAGCGGCAGCAACGCCCTCTACGACAACACTACTGGCTCCTACAACACTGCCATGGGAAATCTCGCGGTCTACGTCAACATGACAGGCAATTACAACACGGCCACCGGCAACCAGGGGCTCTACTCCAACACTACGGGCAGCAATAACACCGCGAATGGTGCGAACGCGCTCTACTCGAGCAGCACCGGCTCCAATAACACAGCGGTCGGCGTTGGCGCGCTCTATGCCAACGGTGCGGGCAGCTCCAATACTGCTTTGGGCTGGGTCGCTGATGTGGCTTCGGGGAACCTAACCAATGCCACGGCGATCGGCGCGCAAGCGTATGTCAGTCAAAGCAACTCAATTGTGTTGGGGAGCATCAACGGCGTCCACGGCGCCACATCCAGCACGAATGTTGGCATCGGGACGCCAGCTCCCGCCTACACCCTGGATGTACAAGGCAATGGCCGCTTCACCCAGCCGATCACCTTTGCCAGCGGACAGACCTTTCCGGGAGCCGGAACGGTCACCAGCATGGGCAGCGGAGCGGGACTGACGGGCGGTCCGATCAAGACCAGCGGAACACTGAGCGTCGTTACCGGTGGCGTCACCAATGCCATGCTGGCCAATCCTTCGCTGACCGTAGGCGCGGGAACGGACTTGACCGGTGGCGGTCCGGTGGCATTGGGCGGCTCAGTAACCCTGAACCTCGACACCACAAAAGTGCCGCAACTCGCGGCGGCCAACATCTTCACCGGCAATCAGACAGTAAATGGAAATGTCGGCGCCACGGGAGTGATATCAGGGGCCGGTTTCTTGATTGGAAGCGATCTCTTTGCGTTCGGATCGAAGGCAAACAGCAACGCGTTTCTCGGCTTCTCAGGAAACACCACCATGACTGGCGGAGTAAATACCGCTGTTGGCGTGGGTGCGCTTCTCGGGAATACCACGGATAGCTGGAACACGGCCATCGGCCACGCTGCGCTGCTCTCTAACAACACCGGGGGCAACAACACGGCGATGGGTGACACAGCCCTTCGTTTCAACACGACCGGTAGCAATAACACTGCCACAGGTGCCGGAGCTCTCTGGTCGAACCAGTCGAGCAGCGACAACACCGCTAATGGTACGTACGCGCTCTACGCCAACACCACGGGCGGCGGCAACACCGCCATCGGGTCGAACGCGCTTCAAAACAGCACCACGGGAAGCCTGAACACAGTCATCGGCTATAACGCGCTCAGCTACAGCACCAACACGGGCAGCGAGAATACTGCGACCGGTGCGGGAGCAATGTACAAGAACTCCACGGGTAACCAGAACACCGCCGACGGCAAGGAGGCGCTGTGGGGAAACACCGCGGGTTACTACAACACCGCCAGCGGCTATAGGGCGCTCTACTCCAACACCACGGCTGTCTACAACACCGCCAGCGGCGATTCCGCGCTCTACTCCAACAACACGGGCAACTTCAACACCGCCAGCGGCACCGAGGCGCTCTATTCCAACACCACGGGTAACCTCAACACCGCTCTCGGTTTCGCCGCCGGATCTCCCGTAGACGCCTCGGCGATGACCGCCGACAACAACACGTTCCTGGGCGCCAATGCCGTACCCTCAACGGGGACACTTACAAACGCAACCGCGATCGGCGCCTACTCTGTAGTGGGTCAGAGCAACAGCCTCGTTCTAGGCGGTACTGGCTACTACGCGGTCAACGTCGGCATCGGCACTATTGCACCCTCCCACATCCTGACGATCGCTCAAGGCGCCGGCGCCGCCTATGCGGACAACTGGATTCCCTACAGTTCCCGGCGCTTCAAAACCAATATCCAGACGCTGCACGGGGCCCTGGCTGCGGTTCAGCAACTGCGGGGCGTCTCCTACGACTTGAAGAAGTCCGGCAAGCACGAAATCGGAGTGATCGCCGAAGAAGTCGGCGCGGTCGTTCCCGAGGTGGTGACCTGGGAGAAGAACGGCAAGGACGCGGTCGGAGTGGACTACGACCGTCTCACCGCGCTGCTGATCGAGGCGACGAAAGAGCAGCAGGCACTGATCCAACAACAGCAACAGCAGATCCGCGCACAGCAGGCGCGGGCTGACGAGCAGCAGTCACTACTCAGAGCTCAACAAGCACGGAACGAGCTTCAGCAGGCACAGATTGCCAGGCTTAGCTCGCAGGTCAACGCGATTCAGGCTTCGCTCAACGCAAACGGTCAAACTGTTTCCAAGTTGCGCAGGGCGAAAGCGCGGACGACGCGGCTGCGTGAGTAACTGAATAAGGGGCTGGTTTGCAATGCCCTCATTGCCTTGTCGATGGTAGAGATGGCCTCTTGCCAATCACCCGATGATTACTACAGCCGAAAAATCAAAAGAGAGAAAGGTAGGTGTCTATAAGCCATCGAGAACGGATAGTCCGAGTCATTGGGAAGCAACGCGGACCGCACTGCGGCAAACAGCAAGATCCGCGGTTGCCGTTTGAATCCAGCAACACTGCAATCGTACGAACACACAAGGAAATGGGTATCATGTCATTCGCAAAACTTACGAAAATTGGTCTTTCCCTGCTGGTTGGGTTGCTCGTGGCTCAATCGGCGCAGGCGCAAACCTTCACGGTGGTATATGCATTCCAAGGCCGGGGAGATGACGGCGCCTACCCCTGTTACAGACAAAATCTTCATAGCCAACGAGGGTTCCAGCAACGTCACGCTTATTGACGGGGCCACCAATTCCACCGTCACCTTGTTCCCCCATTAGCGGACCGTCCCATAAGGGTAGCCGTGAACCCTGTCACCAACATGATTTATGTGGGTAACGAGGACGGCGAAGACATTGACGTGATTGACGGAGTAACAAACTTGATCACCTCGGTTAGCACCGGATCCTCCCCCGGTGCTTTAGATGTCAACCCGGTGACTAACAAAAGTTACGTGGCCAACGCAAAGAGCAACAGCGTCACGGTGATTGATGGCGCGACCAACTCGACCACTATGCTCAGCGCCGGAACGAACCCGCTGGCGGTGGCCGTCAACTGGATAACCAACACAAAGTATATCGGCACGACATACGGCTGGTTACCGAGCGCGCAGCCGAGTCTTCCGAGCGAAGCGCCTGCCAGGAATGTGCCGCACTCTTTCTCGGTCATTCCGGCGATTCCCATGGTTCCACCTCCCACTATATCGGGTAAACTCTTAGATCGCTCTAGCGGTCCGGGATCGTGACCTGCAAAGACCGATGGCAATACCGCGAAAAGAAGCCAATCACTTGGCGGCCATAGATGCGGCCCAAATAGGCCAAGGCAAAGTAACGCAGGGCACGCCCTGCGCTCAGCGCCGAAAAGAATTTCTGGCGCGGATACTGCATGATCCCGGCGGGCCCGTGGATGCCGAGCCATTTTGTAATGGAGGCCAAAGCCAAGGTGCTCCTCCTCTTCCCCCATTATGAGCAGGATGACGTTACTTATTTCAGTTATCATAAACTGGGGCATCAGTCCGGCGGACACGGACGATGTCAAATGACAGCGCCGGGGGCAATGGCGCCAGGAACGGGAGTATTGAGATGCACAAGGTCGTCCTTCTTCGGCACGGAGAGAGCGTCTGGAACAAAGAAAACCTGTTCACTGGTTGGACCGATGTTGATCTATCGGACAAGGGCAGACAAGAGGCCAGGGAGGCGGGCCTCGTGCTTAAGGAGCAGGGATATAGCTTCGACATCGCCTTCACCTCAGTATTGAAACGGGCGATACGCACGCTGTGGATCGCGTTGGACGAGATGGACCTCATGTGGATTCCCGTTCAACGAGACTGGCGGCTGAACGAAAGGCATTATGGGGCGTTGCAGGGCCTCAACAAAGCTGAGACGGCAGCGAAGTATGGGGAACAACAGGTAAAAATCTGGCGCCGGAGTTACGATATCCGCCCGCCGGCGCTGGATGAGGCAGATCCGCGTTATCCTGGGAGCGATCCTCGCTATAAAGACATCCCCAAACAACAACTTCCCCTCACCGAATGCCTCAAAGATACGGTTGAGCGTTTTATGCCGTGCTGGCATCAACTGATTGCACCTAGCATCCGATCCGGGAAGCGGGTATTAATTGCGGCCCATGGCAACAGCCTTCGTGCCCTCGTGAAGTACTTGGAGGGCGTCCCGGACCAGCAGATTGTCGATCTAAACATTCCCACCGGAATACCGCTGGTAGAGGAACTTGATGACGATCTCAAGTCTGTTCATCATTATTATCTGGGAGATCCCGAACGAATCCAGCAGGCGATAAGCGGAGCGGCCAGCACAGGCAAAGTCAAGCAGTAGAGGATCACATCGGCCGAGCCTAGATTGCGACCGCCAGGGTATCTCCATGCTTGGCCGCATTCTTGGGGGTTCTCGGACGCAGAAGACGCCGTTTGGCAGCTTCCACCAGCAAGAGATAAACTCCGGTCGCGACGGCAACAAAACCAAAGTACGCCGCGGGCAGCGGCGTAAAGCCGAGCATGCCTGCCAGTGGGCTGAACGGCAAGTAAATCCCGACCGCCACAGCGGCAAGGCAGGTTGCAATCAAAGGACCGCTAGGGCGGCTCCGAAATGGATTTTTCGCCGTACGGATGACGAACAGCACCAGCGTCTGGGTCGCCAGCGATTCGACAAACCAACCGGTATGAAACTGCGCCTCGCTGGCACGGAAATAATGCAGCAGCACATAGAAGGTCAGAAAATCGAAGATGGAACTGATCGGTCCGATGAACACCATGAAATTGCGGATCAGGCCAATATCCCAGTGCTGGGGTTTCTTGAGATAAGTATCGTCAACATTGTCCGTCGGAATGGTGAGTTGGGATAAGTCGTAAAGAAGGTTGTTCAGCAGGATTTGCGTGGGGAGCATCGGCAAGAACGGCAGGAAAAGCGAGGCTCCCGCCATGCTGAATACGTTCCCGAAGTTCGAACTCGTGCCCATCAGCAAATACTTCATCACATTACCAAAAGCTTTGCGTCCCTCGATGATGCCATCATGGAGAACCCGCAGGCCGGGTTCAACGAGAATTACGTCGGCAACCTCGCGAGCCACGTCCACCGCGCTTGAAACTGAAATGCCAACATCGGCCGCGTGCAGCGAGGGCGCATCGTTGACGCCGTCCCCCATGAACCCCACCGCGTGGCCATTATGTTTGAGAGCCAGGAGAATCCGGTTTTTCTGTGCCGGAGAAATACGGGCGAATACGCGCGTCTCCTCGACGACATGCGATAGCGCCGGGTCCGTCATCTTCTCCACGTCCTCGCCCGTGATGATTTTGCCGGGATCGACTCCTACCTCTGTGCAGACGTGGCCGGTGACGCGGTCGTTGTCGCCGGAGATGACCTTGATCTCAACCCCATCCTGCTTTAATGAAGCCACAGCCTGGGCGGCGTCCGGCAAGGGCTCATCAGCAAAGCTCAAGAAACCGGCCAGAGTCAGATTGCGCTCGTCCTTCACGGAATAGTCCGGAAGCACAGGAACTTCGACATAAGCCACCGCCAACGAGCGGAATCCCTGGTTATTCAGCTCATTGCTGGTCTGTTGCATGCGCTTGGTAGCGTCGTCGCCGATGGGTACTGTTTTGCCGTCGATCTCGTAACCGGAGAGCAGCGGGAAAATCCCTTCCGGAGCACCTTTGGTGATGAGAATCCGCTGGGACTGCCGCTCCACCACAACTGAGAGCCGCCTCCGCTCGAAGTCGAACGGAATCTCGTCGCACTTGGTGTAATCTTCCGTCTTCGGCGGAGGCTGATGGAGGATGACGTTGTCGAGTGGACTGCGGATACCGGTCTGGAACTTGCTGTTGAAGTAGGCGAGTTCCAGTGCGCGCTGGGATACTTTCCCAAAGGGATCGAGAGAGCGGTCAAGCGACATGGTTCCAGCGGTGAGCGTTCCCGTTTTATCGCTGCAAAGCACATCCAGACTACCCAGGTTCTCAATCGCGGAAAGATGCTTGACGATGACCTTCTTGCGGGCCATAGCGACGGCGCCTTTCGAAAGCGTCACCGACGTAATCATGGGCAGGAACTCGGGTGTCAAGCCAACTGCCAGCGCAACGGCAAACATCAGAGACTGAAGAGGGTCGCGGTGGCGTACAACGCTGACGACAATCAGGAAGAGAACCAGAAAGAAAACCGTTCGCGCGAGCAGTTGGCTGAAGCTCCGCAAGCCGAGATCGAAGGCTGTCGCTTCCGGACGTGTGCCGAGGCGAGCCGCAATATCGCCAAAGGCAGTCTTAGCGCCCGTCGCGACGATCTCTGCCGTGGCTGTTCCGCTAACGACGGATGTGCCTAGGAAGACCATGTTTCGCGCATCCGCTTTGGTAGAGGCAGGCTCTCCGGTCGCTTCTTTGTCGGCGGGGAGCGATTCTCCGGTTAGCGCGGCTTGCAGAACATAGAGATCGCGCGCAATCAAGAGTCGCGCGTCCGCGGGAACCAGGTCTCCGGCTGAAAGCCGGACTATGTCTCCCGGCACCAGGTCGCGCCGCCGAATTTCTTTCCACTCCCCATCTCGCAGGACGGTGGCCGTGGGGGCAACTTGCGCGCGCAGTTTTTCGACCGCGCGTTGAGAACGATAAGTCTGGCCGAAGTCAATAGCGGCGCTCAGCAGAACAATCACGCCGATGATTCCCGCATCCACCTTGTCGCCCAGGAATGCCGACGCGATCGCGGCAATCACCAGGATCAAAACCAACGGATTCATGAACACATGCAGGAAATCGGAAAGGAGGGATTGGTGCTGTGTCGCTGCTGGCTCATTCGGTCCGAACTGGCCTAGCCGAGCTTCAGCTTCCTGGGCAGTCAATCCCTTAATCGCGACGTGGGTTTCATCTGCATTGGGCGACATGACTAAGTTCTCGATCCGGCGCTACCCGAGGTGCTCAAACATTCATGCGGTAATCACCCCAAAGATGAAGCCGATCTCAGAAGGTTCCGCGAGTTGTCACTCGGCTCCGGACGAGATTTCGTCCACCACTTCCCCATTGCGGCTCAGCAACTGGATGCGTAAAGCGATTTGGCCCGCAGCATGAGTCGAGCAACTCAAACAGGGATCATAGGCGCGGACTACGGCCGACACCCGGTTCAGCATGCCTTCCTGCAACTTGTCGCCTTTGACGAAGTGCTCACTCACCTGCTGGACACTGCGTCCGATGGCGAAGTTGTTGTGGCCGGTGGCGACGATGAGGTTGGCCCAGACGATCGCGCCTTCGTCGTTGACCTTGTAATGGTGGATCAGCACGCCCCTGGGCGCCTCGATGACGCCCACTCCCTCGAGCGAGTTCACGCCCGCAGTGGCGCGAACGTGGTCTCCGAGGATCTGCGGATCGGTCAGCAATGCTTCCATCTTTTCCAACGCGTAGATGATTTCAATCAGCCGGGCGTAGTGAAATAAGAAAGAGCTGTGCGCCGGGGCGCCGAAGCGCTGACGAAATTCGTCCAACTCAGCGTCGGCTTTGGGAAAGCCGCAGCGATCGGCAACATTGAGCCGCGCCAGTGGGCCGACGCGGTACACGCCTCCGACGGGACCCTTGGGCTTGAAGTAAGGAGCTTTTAGATAGGATTCGCGCAAGCTCGTCTCGCCAATCCAGTTTGCGTAGTCTTCCGCCGCGATCTGGTCTTCGATAATCTCGCCGGCCGCGCTCCGGAAGCGCAGCCCGCCGTCATAAAGTTGCAGGTTTCCCTTTGCGTCCACCAGTCCGGCATACATGGTGGGCGCGGAGCCGAAGGACGCAATCTCTTCCTTGTAGTTGTCCACTGCTCCCTTGAAAAACTGGATGGTCCGCTCCGCAATCGCTTTGGCGGCTGGGAGTTCGGAGAGAATGCGGTCGCGGGTTGCGGCCAGCAGCCGCGAGTTCACGCCCCCGGGCACGACCCACGAAGAATGCACCCGTTCCTGCGCCAGACCCTCAATGACTTGAAGACCGAACTTGCGCAGTTCAATTCCATCGCGAGCCAGCTCGGGATGAGCCGCGATCACCCCAAGTACATTCCGGGTGGCCGGGTCGGAATCCATGCCCAGGAGCAGGTCCGGGGCCGAAAGATAGAAAAAGCTGAGGGCGTGAGACTGCACGAACTGGGCGCAGTGCAGCAATTCGCGCAGTTTCCGCGCCGCCGGCGGAATGCGCACGGCCATGATCTGCGTCACAGGCTTTCGACGAGGCCAGCGCGTGGCTGACGGGACAGATGCCGCAGATGCGGGAAGTAATCCCGGGCATCTCATAGTAAGGCCGCCCTTCGGTGAACTTCTCGAAGCCTCGCACCTGGGTTACATGGAACTCGGTGTTGGTAACCTGTCCCTCGTCATTCAACAGGATGACGATTTTCGCGTGTCCTTCGATGCGAGAGACGGGATCGATGGTGATGCGCTTCATCAGGCTCTCCTTATCCGCACTGCTTATCCGAATTTCACCGTGAGATTGGCGTCCGGCTTCTTTCCCTCCAACAGGTTAGTGATCACCCCAGTGATGCTTTTGGCCGGAGGAGGACAGCCGGGCAAACATAGATCGACTTTGACGAATTCGCGGAGCGGACGCGCATGCTTCAACAGCGGGGGAACTCCGATGGTTGGGATGATCTTGCCTTCCTGCGCGCCGTCCACATAAATGCGCTGCAGCAGCTTGTTTACGGGAATCGAGTTCCGCATGGCCGGCACATTGCCGGTCACGGCGCAGTCACCTAAAGCAATGAGCAAGTTCGTGCGCTGCCGGATCTTCTGCAGCTTGTTCAAGTCTTCCTGCGAACTGACCGCGCCTTCCACCAGGGTTACGTCCACATCCTCAGGAAATTCCTGGGCGTCCACCAGCGGACCGTAAACGATGTCAATCTTGCGGGCGAGAGCGATGATTACTGCATCCATGTCAAGCAGAGACATATGACAGCCCGAGCACCCATCTAGCCAAGCGGTCGCAACTTTCACTTTTTTCACGCCTCCACCTCTCTACGATGCGCCAGGGATCTGATGTTCTCGTCCTTCTTTACCATCTCTTCCACCGCCCGGCCCTTCTCGGCCAGGGCTCCGGTCGGGCATGCCTGCACGCACTTACCACAGTTCGTGCAAGTGGGGGACTCGCCCCACTTCTGGTTCATATCGCTGACGACCCTGGCATGAATGCCACGGGAAGTGATATCCCAAACGTGCGCGCCCTCCAGTTCCGCGCACACCCGGACACAACGGGTACAGAGAATGCAACGGTTGTGGTCGAGGACAAAGCGCGGATGGGAGAGATCGGCGGGGAGTTTGGGGTAGTTGTAGGCGAAGCGCACGGTGCTGATGCCAAGCGTGGTGGCCATGGATTGCAGTTCGCAATGGCCATTGGAGACACACACCGCGCAGACATGATTGCGCTCGACCAACAGAAGCTCGACGGAAATCCGGCGATAGAGCGTGAGCTTCGCCGAATTGGTGGTCACCGACATACCTTCCTGGATGGGAGTGGTACAAGCCGGAAGCAGCCGGCCGACTCCCGAAACCTCCACGATGCACACGCGGCAAGCACCGACGGGAGTCAGTCCTTCCATATCGCAGAGAGTAGGAATGTGCTTGCCATTGGCCTTGGCTGCCTGCAGAATGGTCTGGCCCTCCAAAGCACTGATCAGCTCTCCATCGATGCGTATTGACAGCTTTTTCTGGGGCAAATGATCGCTCCTTCCTAGCTTGGGTTCGCAGCCTTTACATCGCACCGCAGACACCGGCAAGATTCGTCCAGCGCCTCTTCTTCCACCAAGCCGGTCACCACCTCGGCATTGGAACGAGACCTGGCGCTCGGCGCGATGACGTGTCCGTTGTGGCGACGGCTGGGACTGGGCTCGTCCGGCGGTGTCTGCTCATATTCGAAAACCGGAAAAATCGCGTCCCAGCGATTCGTCTCCATCAGTTGCAGATCGAGGCTGTGGGCTGCCTGTTTACCAGAGGCCATGGCATTGGAAACATTGGAGGCTCCGGTGACCACATCGCCGCCTGCATAAAAGCGCGGACGGCTGGTTTCGAGGGTGAACCGGTTGACTTCGATCGTCCCGCTCTCTTTCAGGCTGAGGCCGGAAGCACGGGCAAAATCGAGATCGACACTCTCGCCAATCGCGAAGATCACGGAATCGCAATCGAAACGCTGGATCTCGTCGGTCGAAACCGGCTTGCGGCGGCCGGACTTGTCGTACTCGCCGAGGCGCGTCTTCACAATTTCAATCGCCTTGACGTTCCCCTTCTGGTCGCCGATCACGCGATGGGGCGCGGCCAGGAATACGAACTTCGCGCCCTCGTCGCGTGCGGCATGGGTTTCTTCCGCGATGGCCGGCATGTCTTTGACTTCGCGGCGATAGAACACAGTTACCGCCGCGCCTTTGCGCAGCGCGCTGCGGGCGGAATCGATGGCGGCGTTTCCGCCTCCGATCACTGCCACCTTGCGGCCGATGGGCACGTCTTCGCCCCGCGCTTCGGCTTCGAGGAAAATCAGCGCCGGGTAAACGCCCTTCAACTCGGTTCCAGGCTGATACACCCACGACTCTTTCCAGGTCCCGATCGAAATGATGACTCCATCGAAACGATCGTCCAGGTCGTTGAGAGAGACATCGAAGCCCACTCGCGTTTTAAAGATGAACTTCACGCCGAGTTTCTCAATCAATTCAATCTCGTGATGCAAAGCGCTCTTCGGCAACCGGTATTCGGGGAGCGCGTAGCGCAACATTCCGCCGGCTTCGGCCTGGCTGTCGTAGACGGTAACGTCGTGACCGAGCAGGGCGAGGTAGAAGGCCGCGGTCAGCCCGGCCGGTCCGGCGCCGGCCACCGCGATCTTGCGTCCGGTTGGGCCCAGCTTGCGCGCCATGATGCGCTTGAACATCTCGTCGCGCCGATCGGAATTGAAAATAGAATCGGCAATGAAGCGATGCACTTCGCGCATGTTTACCGCTTCGTCCAAAGTGTGGCGGCGGCAGCGGTTGTCGCAGGGATGCTGGCAGACCCGTCCGGTTGACGACGGGAGAGGATTGTCCATGATCACGGATTCGAACGCATCGTCGAGCCGCTGCTCTTTGAACAACTGCAGGAAGCGCGGAATATTCATGTGCAGCGGGCAACTGTTTTCGCAGGGCGAGAGGGCCAGTTCCTCGCACACTCCGGCCTGGCACCGGCGGGAAACGATGTGATCCTCGAATTCGTTGCGGAAGTGGCGCAGCGTGGTTAGGACAGGGTTGGGCGCAGTCTGCCCCAGCCCGCAGAGCGAGCACTCCCGAATGTAGCGGCTCAACTCGTCCAGAAGTTCCAGGTGATGCATGGTCCCGGCGCCCTCCGTGAGTCGATTGAGGATCCGCAAGGATTTGTTCAAACCAACTCGGCAAGGGATGCACTTGCCGCACGATTCGGAATGGGTGAACTCGATGAAGTAGCGCGCCACATCCACCATGCAGTTCTCTTCATCCATGATCACCATGCCGCCCGATCCCATGATCGAGCCCAACTGCGCCAGGCTTTCATAGTCGACGGGCGTATCGAACATCTCGATGGGAATGCATCCGCCCGAGGGACCACCCGTTTGCACCGACTTGATGGCGCGTCCGGCAACCGCTCCTTCACCAATGTCATACACGAAGGTTTTCAGCGGAGTGCCCAGCGGCATCTCCACCAGTCCGGTGTTGCGCACCTTCCCCACCAGGGAGAAGACTTTGGTCCCCGAGCTTTTCGGACTGCCCGTTTCGCTGAACCAGGCCGGGCCGCGGGTGATGATCGGCGTGACGTTGTACCACGTCTCAACATTGTTGATGTTGGTGGGACGCCCCCAGAGTCCCTTCTGCGCGGGAAATGGAGGCCGGGGCCGGGGCCGTCCCGCTTCGCCTTCCAGGGACGCGATCAGGGCTGTTTCTTCCCCGCAGACGAAAGCGCCGGCTCCCTCGACCACTTCTATGTCGAACTTGAATCCACGTCCCAGGATGTTGTCGCCGAGCACGCCATATTCATGGGCCTGCTCAATCGCACGGTTCAGCCGATGCACGGCCAGGGGATACTCGGCGCGGACGTAAACGATGCCCTCGGTCGCACCCATGACGTAGCCGCCGATGATCATGCCTTCCAGCAGCGAGTGGGGATCGCTCTCGATCTCGTTGCGGTTCATGTAAGCGCCGGGATCGCCCTCGTCCGCATTGCAGATGATGTACTTGCGATCGGACTTAGCCTTATTAAGGAACTCCCACTTGTTGCCCGTGAGATATCCGGCGCCGCCCCGGCCGCGCAGTTTCGATGCCTTGATTTGTTCGATCACGGCCTCGGGCCGTCCGTCGATCAGAACCTTGTAGAGCGCCTGGTATCCTCCGACGCCGATGTATTCCTCAATATCGTCGGGATTGATGAGCCCGCAGTTGCGCAAAACGATCTTCTTCTGGCCCTTGAAGAACGACACTTCGTTCCAGGATGGCACTTCCGGATAGCCACGCCCATATCGCACGTTGCCGGTAATGTGTTCCCATTCCTCGATCTTGCAGTAGATATGTTCGGGAGTGATGTTCCCCATGGAAAGATCGTGCAGGATTGGGAGGGCATGGTCCGCCTGCACCCGCCGCAAGATCAGCAACGGCTTGCCCGGCAGTCGCACATTGACCAGTGGCTCCTCGAAACAAGCGCCGAAACAGCCAACGCTGGTAAGCAGGACATCCATCCCCGAGTGCTGAATGGCTTCGGCAAAGGCGTGCTGCAGACCCTCGGCGCCATTGCCCCGGCCGCAAGTCCCCATCCCGATGGCAACGCGGGGAACGGGAGGAAGAAGCTTGGCGAGCCCCGCTTCACGGACTGCACTGAAAGCTCCAATGTCCTGGATTCGAGGCATCATTCACTCTCTTTCTGTATCGTTTGGATTTCGCGTTCCAGGGTGCGCTCGTTCACATGTCCGCAGATTCGATGATTTACTTCGACCACCGGCGCCATGGCACACTGCCCAAAGCAGGCAACCGTTCGCACCGTAAACTTCTGGTCGGGCGTGGTCAGCAAGACTTTCTCGCCGTCGCCGGTGTCGCCCGAATCCTCCAACCCAAGCTTGAGTTCAAGGCGCGCGCTCTGCAGCAGATTGCGGGAACCGCGCGTGTGGCACGCCGTACCGCGGCAGATGCAGATGGTGTTGTCGCCTTGCGGATCGAGATTAAACAGAGCGTAGAAAGTGGCGACGCTGTAAACGCGCGAAAACGGTATCTGGGCCTTGGTTGCAATGTAGCGCAGGGTGTCCAGCGGAAGATACTTATGGGGGTTGTGATCCTGGACAGCTTGCAGGATGCTGAGCAACGCGCCGGGGCGCTCGCCGCGGCGATTGATTACTCCATCAATGAACGTCTGCTCTTCGACCTTGCGACGTTCAGAAGACAGCGTGGGCATAGCCCACCTCCGGAAGGAACAGCGACCGTCTTTTCTTGCGTGGACGCAGTTTCCTTATTCGCGATCTAAGCGCGGTTGTTATTTCCTATTCGCGACCCAGTTAAGGCAGACGGATCAGCTTCTTTATTGAAGGAAACATTTGATACTAGCGGAAAGAGCAATCACCTACAGTGATGACGGTCACTGATAATGGTGATTTTGGAGGACCGAAACCCGGTGACAAATCACAAGAATCACGCCGCTCCCCGGAATAACCCGGCGCGCGGAAAGGCCGCTCAAGTTCCGGCTGGCGCATTCGAAGAACGATGGCACCCGCGACAGCCAATCCATAGAAGATCCACGCCGTGAAAATGACATAGGTGAAGAGCTCTTGGAACGTCCCCAACAAGGTCAAACATGCAGCGCAAACGCCCTGAATCACAATTGCGAATACCGGCGCACGGAAACGCGCGCTGACTGTTCCAAACGCCCGGAAGAACAATCCTTCTCTGACCATCGCATAGTAGACGCGGGGCCCGGTGAGAATCATGCCATTGGCGGCTCCGACGATCGACACCAGTATCAGCACCGGGATGAAAAGTGCAGCGGTCCCGCCTGACACAGAGTTCATCGCGGTGGCCGCGACTCGTCCGGTTTGCTGGCGTCGCTTGCCGCCGGGAAGCTGCGTACGGTTTCTTGTCGATCTTGTTGTGCGAATGCCCTAGAATGGGCGCGTCACGTGAGAAGAAGGGAGCTTCTTCGCCATGGCCAGCCGAGCGTCAGGCCGAGATTTACGCGTCGGTCTCGAACTGGGCCACTACCGCATCGTCGAGAAACTCGGCGGCGGCGGAATGGGCGTGGTCTATAAAGCGGAGGACACCAAGCTTGGCCGCTTCGTTGCCCTGAAGTTCCTTCCCGAGGACCTGTCGCGAGACCCGCGGGCTCTAGAGCGCTTCCATCGAGAGGCACGTGCGGCGTCCGCTCTTAATCATCCCAACATCTGCACCATCTACGAGACCGGCAAATACGGTGAGCAGTCCTTCATCGCCATGGAGTTTCTGGACGGGCTGACGCTGAAGAACCGCATCGCAGGGCGTCCGCTGGAAATCGAAGCCCTGTTGTCACTCGGAATCGAGATCACGGATGCGCTCGACGCCGCCCACGCCAAGGGGATCGTCCACCGCGACATCAAGCCCGCCAACATCTTTGTCACCAAGCGCGGCCATGCCAAGATTTTGGATTTCGGATTGGCCAAGATAAACGCCAGTTCCAAGACTGCGGCAGGCGATGCCTCCGCGCAGACGGCTTCGGCCGCCACGGACTTGACCAGCAAGGGCACGACGATGGGAACGGTGGCATACATGTCGCCGGAGCAGGCGCGGGCGAAGGAACTGGATGCGCGGAGCGATCTGTTCTCGTTTGGAGCTGTGCTCTATGAGATGGCCACCGGGCAGTTGCCGTTTCGTGGCGACAGTACAGCGACCATCTTCGAAGCGATCCTGAACCGCGCACCTGTACCTGCCGTGCGGCTGAATCCCGACGTGCCGCCCAAGCTGGAAGAGATCATCAACAAGGCTCTGGAGAAAGACCCCAACCTGCGCTACCAGCACGCAGCCGACATGCGAACGGATTTGCAACGGCTGAAGCGGGACAACGAGAGCGGAATTAGTGCGGCAGCAAGCTCGGGCACGGTGGCGGGGAGAGAAGCTCCTGCGGTTGGGCGCAGAAAGCTCTGGAAAATTGCGGTTCCCGTCCTGCTCGTGGCTTTGCTCGTGGCGGGCGGTCTGTACTATCGGTCGCATCGGCAAAGCAAGCGCCTGACCGACAAAGACACCATCGTTCTTTCCGATTTCGACAACAAGACTGGTGACAGCGTCTTCGACGACACGCTGAAGCAGGGACTCTCGGTACAGCTTGAGCAATCACCCTTTCTCGCTCTGGTGTCCGATCGCAAGGTGAATGAGACTTTGAAGCTGATGGGACGTCCCGCCGGTGACCGCTTGACGCCAGAGGCCACTCGCGAAGTCTGCCAGCGCACAGGCAGCAAGGCCATGCTGACCGGCTCGATTGCGGGGCTGGGCAGCCAGTACGTGATTGGCCTGGAAGCGGTGAACTGCAACACGGGGGACGTGCTGGCGGATGCGCAGGAGCAGGCGGCGGCCAAGGAAGCGGTGCTCAAGGCTCTGGACAACGCGGCAGTCAGTATGCGGAGCAAGCTGGGCGAGTCGCTCAGCTCGGTGCAGAAATACGCCACGCCGGTGGAGGAAGCGACGACGCCGTCGCTGGAAGCGCTGAAAGCCTACAGCCTGGGAGTAAAGACGGGAAACGCGAAAGGACAAACTGCTGCGCTGCCGTTCATCAAACGGGCGGTGGCGCTTGATCCGAATTTTGCCATGGCCTACAACTGGATGGCGGAGATCTACACCATCCTCAACGAAGCGGGGCTGGGGGCTGAAAATGCCCGCAAGGCTTACGAATTGCGCGAGAAGGTAAGCGAACGGGAGCGGTTCCACATCGAGGGGAACTACTACCTGACTGTGACGGGAGAGCTGGAGAAGGCGACGCAGACCTTCGAACTATGGCAGCAGACCTACCCGAGAGACGCCCAGCCTTACAGGAGCCTGGGATTTATTTCCACCGACCTGGGAAACTGGGAAAAAGCATTGGAGGAATTTCGAGAGGCGGTGCGCCTGGAGCCAAATAATGCGGTCAACTATCTCGACCTCGGCATCGCCTACACAACCCTCAACCGGCTGGATGAAGCGGAGGCGGTGTACAAGCAGGCGGAGGAGCGCAAGCTGGAGAACGAGGGCCTGCTCCAGAACCGATACTGGTTGGCTTTTCTGAAGGGTTCTGCGGCGCAGATGGCGCAGTTGGTCTCAGCCGCCATGGGAAAGCCCGGCGCGGAAGACCTGCTGCTGGCCGCGCAAGCCGACACGGAAGGTTGGTATGGCAAGCTGAAGAACGCGCACGAGCTGACCGGGCAGGCGATGGATTCCGCCCAGCACAACGACGCCAAAGAGACGGCCGCGGGATATCAGGCAGAGGCAGCGCTGCGCGATGTGGAATCGGGAAACCGGGAGCAGGCGCGCGCCGCGGCCAAAGCGGCAGTGAAGCTGGCCCCAAACCGCGATGTGCGGGCGATGGCGGCACTGGCTCTGGCTCGCGCAGGCGATACGGTGGGGGCGGAGAAGTTGGCGGCCGAACTCGACAAGACCTTCCCGCTGGACACGCTGGTGCAGGGGTATTGGCTGCCCACCATCCGAGCGGCCGTCGCCTTGGGGCGCAAAGACCCGAACCGGGCAATCGAACTATTAAAGGTGGCGAGCAGGATCGAACTTGGCGCACCAACCGAGCTCGCGATATTCCTCTGTCCCATTTATATGCGAGGGGAAGCCTATCTCATGCTCCACGATGGCAACCGAGCGGCAGCGGAATTTCAGAAGTTCATTGACCACCGGGGAGTGGTGGCGAACTTTCCCTGGGGAGCGCTGGCCCATCTGGGTCTGGCGCGTGCTTACGCCCTGCAGGGCGATACTGCCAAAGCCCGCACCGCCTACAAAGATTTCCTCACGCTCTGGAAAGACGCCGACCCGGATATTCCCATCCTGAAGGAAGCCCAGACGGAGTACGATGAACTGAAAGAATGATGCGCAGGTCGGCTGGCTTGCTCCGAGGAAAGGACAAGTGGTCACGCCCTTTGGCCTTTCGAGCCTGTATCCGGGTATGATGAGTTTTCATTTCATTGGGTGACTGGAATCACAGACATTAGCCGTCTGCAAGGAGTAGCGTCCAAACTGCCGAACGGCACCTCCTGATACTCCCGATCTGACAAAAGGCTGGCATGCCGCGCCGGCGAGGAGGAAGCATGGGTGAATCAGAATGCGAATCAGAATCCTTACAAATCATCATCGAAGTTCCACCCGAGATTGAACTTTCGCCGGAGGAACTTGCACAACTGCTGGAGAAATTCCACAGTTGGATCATTGACACGAAACCAGAACAGAAGGTTCTCCAAACCAAGTTGAAGCAAATCCGGGCTAGAGTTCGTACGAAAGGCACGCATCTGCGAAATAAATGATGTGGTGACCTGGAAGATTGGAGGCAGGCGGGTGTGCAGATTTGCCTGATCACTGCACTTACAATCTTTGACTTCGACGATCCCGAGGTCACGACTCGCGCGCACAAGCCCTTAGGCACACAACTGGGCGTTCTTTGTCTTGCGGCTTCGGCGGCAACCCACGGGCATCTTTCAACCATTATCGATCTCGACGCCATCGCCGCTGGCCTCCTCGGTTCAAGCGGCAAACAAGTCACAGCCGATAATTTGTTCGAAGCCTGCGTCCATGCCCTTGCGCGCACCGAAGCGCAACTGTTCGGATTCAGCAGCATCTGCAGTTCCTATCCCTTAACCGTCCGATTAGCCGCAGAAGCGAAACGGCTTCACCCCCAGGCCTATGTGGTCCTCGGTGGGCCGCAAGCTACCGTTGTTGACACGCCCACCCTGGAAGCATTTCCCTGGGTAGACGCGATCGTCCGCGGTGAAGCAGATTGGACGTTACCGCAGTTGATAGACGCGATTGACGAGCGACCTGCAAGCCTCGAGGAGGTTGCTGGGATCACCTTTCGGCGGAATGGCGGTGTGGTTCGTAACCCAGACTCTGCGTTGATCGCGAATCTTGACATGCTTCCCCTCCCCGCATTTGAAATGGATCCGCAGATTGAATACCGAAAGAGTGCGCAGTTGGAGGTTGGCCGAGGGTGTCCTTACCGATGTACGTTTTGTTCAACGAACGATTTCTTTAGGCGTAGCCCTCGCTTCAAGTTCGACGGATGTCATTTTGGGCCAAATGAAAGAGTTGCACGAGCGTTACGGGATAACCAGCTTCTCACTGGTGCACGACATGTTCACTGTTGACCGGAAGCGCGTCATAGAGTTTGCCGAAGCCCTGCTAAATTCCGGCGGCTTGTATGAGTGGAGCTGTAGCGCAAGGACGGACAGAGTGGATGACGAACTCCTGGCGCTAATGGCGAAGTCAGGATGTGCTGGAATCTTTTTCGGTGTCGAAACTGGATCGCCAAGGCTGCAGCGCGTCGTTGATAAAGAGCTGGACCTGGGAACCGCCAGGGAAGCGATTCGGTCCGCCACCGCTCACGGCATGAAGACCGCGGTAGGCCTCATCACCGGATTCCCCGAGGAGGAGAGAAACGATCTCCGCGATACGATCCATTTCTTTGTCCAGGCAACGCGCTTTGAGCATGCGGAGCCGCAGCTCTCCCTGCTCGCCCCTCTGGCGGGAACGCCGATCGAGAAGAAATACCGGGACCTGTTAGCGTTGGACCATATCTACTCTGACATGACGCAGCGAGGGTGGCGAGAGGACCCGAAAGATCTCCAGCTGATCAAAGAATTTCCGCGAGTATTCCCGAACTTCTATGCCGTCCCGACTTTGTTGCCGCGACACTACATTGCCGAAGTCCGCGACTTCGTCGACGGTATGGCGTTCTGGTTCCGATGGCTTTCGATCGCATTGCTCGATGCTACTGAGGATCTTCTGTGCGTCTTTGATGAATGGCTGCGATGGCACGCTCATCGTGCGCAGCGCGAATCGCAAGAACGTATGGACCGGAATTCACGTTATTACTGCAGCAATCTTTTTGCCCACGACCTTTTGGCCTTTGTTGGGCAATCTATAGATTCCGGGTGCCTTCCAAATACACAATCCCTGAGAAACGTCCTGGCATATGAACTGGCGCTTTGCGATCTTGAGCCCGCTCCCACGGTTGAGGCTTCCCCCACAGGCATCCAAAGAGCCTCCTTGAAAGACCGCGTGCGAAAGGCCAAGGGCGTTGTGGTCCGATCCTTCGCGTTTGATCTGCCAGGACTGCTGCACTCACTACAAAGTGGGGAGCAGTTATGCAAAACGGACAATCGAAACTGTTTCACAGCGATCGTAGCGCGCAGGGGCCGACCGATTCAGGTACTTCAGTTGTCGGAGGAGGCTGCCGAGCTTCTTTTACTCTGTAACGCCGAAAATACAATCGACCACGTCGTTGACAAGTACTGCGATGCACACCTGGGGCAAAACAATCGCGCGTTACGTAAGAAGGAGGCCGTTGCAGGTCTGACGCGTTTGTACGAAGATGGCTTGCTGGAGATACAACCCGCAACTCAGTCACTTTGGGACGACCATGCCCATAACCGGCGTTGTGCGGATTGAGAGGGATGGCCTGCAACTGGCAGGTCTCCGATTCGTTTGCGCAAGGGGCTACCGCTAACCGGCAACGCGCTGTAGGCCCTTCAGTTCCTCGATCACCCCCAGATCGACCACTACCTTTGGTCGCTTGATGCGATCCTTGAGCCAGTCGAAGCTATCTTGCCCCCGGCGAGCACCCGCGCATTCTGGCCGTATCTTCTTTTACTTCGTGGGAAAGACGTGTTCTGGCGCAGGCGGCGGAAGCTGGTGCTCCGCTCGCGCCATGGGGAGCGGGTTGTTAATGCCGAGGATTATTTCGTCGGGTCGGTGGACCGAGTGTCGAAACGTCAGAAGTCAGAATTAGACAGTTTCGACACTGGAAGATTGGAATTCACTCCCTTTCTTTTCTGTGACTTACCCGGTTCCAACAAATGGAAGCGGACTTGCACTCTCTCGAGAGCGACAAAATGTAGGAATACTGGATTGACCCACGACAACGCCGGAGCACTGGCCGGCCAGTGGACCCTGTCACAGGAAGTCAGCCCACGAAAGTAGGCAGTTATGTCAACCATGTCGGCACACGGTCTCCCTCGGGAACCCTTCTGCCAGCTTTTTCGCAATCTGGACGAGGTCACCGTGGCTTCGCTTCGGAAAGCGGCCCGGAGCAGACAGCTTCTCCCCGGAGAGATCTTCTGCCGCCAGGGAGAAACCGTGGCCAGTCTGTACCTCCTAAAAACCGGTTTGGCCAAAGCTAGCGGAACCACTGCCTCCGGCAATGAAGTGCTGCTCGACTGGATCTATCCAGGGGACGCTTTTGGCATGGAGGCACTCCTTTCTTCTCCGATGAACCATGTCTGGAGCATTCGCGCCGACGAAGCCAGCGAGGCGCTGGAGTGGGACAAAACCACGATTGGCCGCTTTGCGGCATGCTGTCCACACCTTTATGACAACATCTTGGGCATTATCCTTCGCGGCGATCACCAACTTCAGGAACGATTCACAGGACTGGCAACCGAGAGGGTTGAGCCGAGACTTGCGCGCCTGACATTGCACCTTTCCCGATCATCGACGAACCGCGGATCGGGCGAACTCCACATTTCCGATGAAGAACTGGCGCAGATGGCGGGTACGAATTTGTTCACGGTGAACCGGGTGCTCAATCACTGGCGGCGGCTGGGGCATGTCGAGAAGAGCCGCCGGCGGCTCATCGTCCTTCATATCGACAGACTATCCGCGATTGCCGAAGGCTCGGCTTAAGGGCCGTGACCATCCCCGCTATCGCATCCAGATTCCGGCTTGATTGTCTCTAAGCGATATGTAATGTGCTGATTCCGGCTCCGCTGACCACCCGCAGCAGGTTTAGACTAGCCTGTATCGGTGGCCCGCCGAGTGGCGTCGGATGACTGTTGACCAAGTTCCGTTGGACTCGACACTTCGACACGGTCAGTGCCTTTTTGCGATGTGCCACTACAATTCCACGAATACCCCGAGATGTCCGGCATTGGTACGCACAGTGGCAACTAGTCCCGGAACTCAACAGGATTAATGTTCAGCTTTTTCATCTTCGAATAGAGGGTCGTGCGTTTCATTCCCAGTCTACTGGCTGCGCCCGATGCGCCACCCATCACTCCGCCCGCCTCTTTCAAAGCTCGCAGGATGAGCTCGCGCTCGGCCTCCTGGGACATCCTGCCAGAAGATGGCTTTGTATCCCTTCTTAGTTCGCCAAGCGAAACCCTCAGGACAGGTGAGTTCGTCAAAATCACGCAGCGCTGAATCATGTTTTGCAATTCTCTGATGTTCCCAGGCCAGCTCCAGTTCAGAAGGGCATCCATGGCTTCGGCCGGGATAGCCACAATCGACTTCTTTGCTTCACTTGCGTATCTGGACACGAAGTAACGCACCAGGGCAGGAATGTCACTTTTTCTTACCCGCAGAGGGGGAACGTAAATCGGAAAGACATTGAGCCTATAGAACAGGTCATCGCGGAAGCGCCCTTCGGCGACACTCCGATGCAAGTCCTGATTTGTGGCAGCGATCAGCCGGACGTCGACCTTGATCACCCGGTTACTGCCAAGCCTTTCGAATTCCTTCTCTTGCAGCACCCGTAACAACTTCGGCTGAGTTACAGTCGAAAGATCCCCTACCTCATCCAATAGCAGAGTTCCTCCGTCAGCTAGTTCCAAGCGGCCGACGCGCCGATTGATCGCCCCGGTGAATGCCCCCTTTTCGTGTCCGAATAGCTCGCTTTCCAATAACTCTGTCGGAATTGCAGTACAGTTGACGCTAATAAACTTGTTGCCGGCCCGAGGGCTGAGCCGATGAATAGCGCGTGCAACTAAATCCTTACCGGTACCTGTCTCTCCCAGCAGCAGCACCGTCGCATCCGTGGCAGCCACCGTCCTCACCTGTCTGAGCAGTTCTTGGAGAGGGGCGCTATTCCCCACGATTCCGTAGAAAGCCTCGTCCCGGATCGCGGAATCCCGCAGGTCAAGATCCTGGGGTTCCGCTTCGAGCCCTGGCGTTACTGCCGAAGGGGCCTGGGAACGATCCGTTCCCGCTGTAAACCCATCGGATGAAAATGTGGCCTCCAGGAGTTGAGCGATTATCGCAGCCGCATGGCGCAAGTACTCAATCGTCTCCTTTGTCTTGGGAACGACATGCGAACTGCCAAAGCCGATCGCTCCCAGCTGCTGACGAGCGGTGGTCAAGGGAAAAACAAAATAGGTACGAACGGCGCTCTGGCGAAGTGACTCTAGAAAAACGGTCAGCCTGGGTTCGGCGTCCAAATCTTGAATAAGTACGGATCGTTGATTCTTCCAGGCCCATCCGCATGGACAAGCTTGCACGGGCAGGCATTCGTATCTCCTCTCCGCCTCACCCGCCTTCCAGACCTTCAGGCGGACGTTTCCCGAACTTGAGTCGTAGAGACCGAATGTGACAACGTCAAAATTCAAGGCATGATGCAGGAGAGGTTCCGAGGTGGGGGAAAAAGCATCTATCGTAGTGTGGCGGATTACTAGCTGTGCCAGGTCAAACATATTACGGCACTGCCCAGCTGTCAGATCGGGGAGGTGACCGGAATAAAACATTAGTCGTTCCTCCTGCACTTTGTTCCCTGAAATGCTCAGGCCGAACTTTCAGATGCGGCTTGCCGACTCTAATCCCGCGTCACCAACCCCGCAGCGGGCAGCGGGAATTCCTTAGACATGACGGTCGCGCCGCACAAACCTGGACTGACTGTGTGCAGCGAGATTCGCTCGGTCATTGCCATTTTAGCTCATAACTCATTTGTAACGGTATACATCTCCTGTCTTACTCGACACTCATCGAATTTTTCTGTTACGAAAACCGAACAGATGCTTATGGGGTCTGCCCGCTTGGTGCGACCATCGGTTTCCGTCTGAATCCACTCTGAAGGAACCGCGCCGAAACGACGCAGGCTTTCCGATTCCACGATCCGGAAACCCAAGTGGGCCCTTGAACTTCGGCAACGCACATCCCTGCAATCTCAGGGAAGCGTGCCAGCATGGATGGCGGCGAGCCAGTAACCATAAGGGCCAAAATGCCGTATATTCAACATTTTATTCAGCGAGTAGGGTCCTTGGTTTAGGGCATTTTGTGTGTCAACAGGTGCCGATATTTCGGCGGCAGTGGCGATAATTCGGCAGCAGCGCCGATAATTCGGCAACGCGGACGGTCCTTCGGCAGTCGTAAGAAATAGAAGCCGCGCAGTTGAGCCTGGGATGTTGATTGCCACCTGCGACATTCTCGCTTCTTGCAGGGAAGCCACAAGTTCATCTTCCATGCCAAATGGAGGGACGGGCGTCTCGCCCGTCCAGCCGGGCGGGGACGCCCGGCTCTCCACCAACAAGGAATCTATCGTAGTGCGAATTACTAACTATGCCGAATCCAACAAATTGCGCCATTGCCATCGGGGAGGTAAACGGGATCTGGCTTGCCGACTGTAACCCAGCGTCGCCAATCATCCAGCGAGGAAAAACGCAACAGGAATCATATGAATTATTGAGTATCTCACTTGATTCATCTTGACAATTGGAGCTCTTGGGAGATACTACAAGGATAGAACAACCGAGAGTTTCCAATCGAGTCGCAAGCGCTTTTAGGGGTTTCTAGGGTGTCGGTTGTTGGGAGGCTGCAGTGCAGTTGCCTCTACCTCTACCGCACGGCGAAACATTCCGTCTCGAAAGTCTTCGGGACCTTGGAATTCTAGACACATCTCCCGAGCAAATATTTGATGACATTGTTCGTCTAGCCGCTCTGATGTGCGACACTCCTGTCGCCTTCATCGATTTTGTCGATGAGCAAAGAGCGTGGTTCAAGGCAAAAATCGGACTCGAATTGGAAGATATACCCCGGGGCCAGTCGTTTTCCGCTTATGCGATTTTGCAATCGGACGTCCTCATCGTTCCTGATCCCCTCTCCGACGAAAGGTTCAAGAGCAGTTTCCTGGTGAACCAAATCGGGATGCAATTCTATGCAGGAATACCGATCATTATCGATGACGCCCACCCGCTAGGCACGCTAGCCGTGATGGACCGAGTGCCCCACCTCTTGACCGCGGAGCAAATCGATTGTTTGCAGATTCTCGCTCGACGTATCACGCGTGAACTGGAACTACGACGCAAGAGAGAAACTCCATCGCCGCAGCAGGGATCTCACGTCGCACCGCTCTCCCAGCGTTCTGTCACCGTCTTGATAGTCGAAGATAACGACAACCTTCGAAACGTTCTGCACAGAGTGCTGGAGGGCGACGGGTTTTCCGTCCTTGCTGCCGCCAATAGTGCCGAGGCACTTCGCTGGTGCAAGCAAAACGAAGGCAGAATAGACCTTGTGGTGAGTGAGATTGTCATGTCCGGACCTAACGGACTTGAGCTCTCGGAGCGAATTCGTGGGTTGCACCCCGAGACGAAGTTTTTGTTTATAACGGACTTTGGTGATGTTCCCGAACTGCGTGAACTGATGAAGTGCGGCGCAACCATCATGGAAAAGCCCTTCCTCCCTTCGGAACTCCTGCGTAATGTGGAAAACACGCTCAACCCGGGGAAGACAGACGAAGCCACAGGTACCGAAGGATAGGCCGTTATACCTTTCGATTCATCCGAATTCGTCGATCGAAAATAATCGTAGGCCACGCGCGCTTCTTCTGTTGTAAAAAGTCGTGGCCTTGGCGCCGGGCCGGATTCCGATTGTATTCGCAGCCTGTGGTGCAGGTGCGATTTGTATCAGGGCATGCCTTTAGGCATACCGTAAGTATCGTGTTATGAATGCGCCTTTAGGCGCTGCTTTTGGGCGTTGGAGTTTCACCACAGGCTGTTAGGCCATGCTTTGCAAAGTGCGAAAGCGAGTTGGCGGCCGAAAGAGGGTTTCCGAGTTGAAGGGCTGCTAATGCACCAGGGAGATCAGCCCCGGCCGGCTGATCCCATATCGCTTGATCTTGTGGTAAAGCGAACTGCGCGCGATGCCCAGCTTGGCCGCCGTCGCTTCGACTCGTCCACCCTCGATAAGAAGGACTTCTTCGATGTACTGGCGCTCAATTTGATCCAGGGTCCGGACGGAACTCCTGGCGACGGGTTCGGGCACGATCTGAATATCAAAACGCAGATCCCTCTCGCTCAGGAACTGGCTTTCGCGGAGAAGAATTGCCCGCTCCAGCACGTTGCGCAACTCGCGAATGTTACCCGGCCACGAATACGACTGCAAGGCACGGACGACGCCGTCGGATAGCTCGATGTGCCCAGCGGACAGGTCGTCCGCCAAGTGGTTGAACAAAATACTGAGTCAATGTGGGTATGTCCTCCAAACGGTCCCGCAGAGCGGGGATGTTCAGCGGAATCGTACTGACACGAAAGTAAAAATCACTTCGGAATTGGTGCTCGCGAACCATGCCGACGATGTCCTGGTGGGTCGCCGCGATCAGGCGAATATCCACATGTCGATCGCGAACATCTCCCAGGCGGCGAAATTGCTTTTCTTCCAGAACCTTGAGCAGCCTCCCCTGTATGGCCAGATCCACGTCTCCGATTTCATCGAGAAAGACAGTCCCTTTGTGAGCGATTTCCAGCAGGCCCACTTTGTTTTGAAAGGCGCCGGTAAATGCCCCCTTCTCGTGTCCGAACAATTCCGTCTCCAGCAAGTCGTGCGAGAGCCCGCCGCAATTAAGATCCAGGAAGGGTTCCGCAGCACGCTGCCCGTGGGCGTGAATCCAGCGTGTCAGGACCCCCTTCCCGGTTCCGGTTTCTCCCTGAATCAGGACTGGGCTGTCCGCTCCGGCGACCTTGTTTGCCAGTTCTTCAACCTTGCGGATGGCAGCACTGCGTCCCAGGAACGGATCTATCCGTTCCCGTCGCTGACGGTTTTTTTCCACCAGTTGCTTCTGCCGGTTGCGGCGATTCTCGACGCTCGCTTGAATCATTACGAACAGGGCCGCTAGTTCGATCGGCTTGGTCAGGAACTGAGTGGCGCCCAGCTTCACAGCTTCCACCGCCAGGTCGATGGATCCGTGCCCGGTGAGAATGATGATAGGGATCGAGGAATCGCTGGCTTTCAGACGAGGCAGCAGTTGCAGAGCGTTGCCATCAGGAAGGCGGTAATCGAGAACCGCCACATCTGGCCGGATTCTCCGCCACAGGTGGTCAGCTTCGGCGCAGGTAAGCGCACAGACGACTTCGCACCCTTGCAGCTCCAGGTAAGTGCTGATGGTCTCGCGCCACTGTCTCTCATCCTCCACAACCAGGACTCGGTCCTTTAGCATAGCCAGTACCTCTATTGTGTACGGTTATCACGCATGCCCCGGAAGCTCCTTGCGCTAGCGCAAGTTCGCTTCTTCTGGATACCTTCGTTGTGTCGAATTTCTCCGCGGACCCTGGCCGCAGATGTTCGGCCATTGGTACGGGTTTCCTTACAGGCCGGTCCGTCCGCCCAGCTTCACGCGGCTGGCTGCTTCTGGAGGGCAGAGGACCCGGCAACGTTTCGCTGCGGGCGAAGCTCGCCTACAACCGGCCAGTGCTCGCAGGCCGTCATAATCGGGATGACGGCCACTCGATGTTCAGGCGTGCAAACCAACTCCATCCGGCGAGAACATTCTTCGCAAAGCCAAAACCACTGGATAGCACAAGGGTCGCGAGAAAGTTCCGAATCCAGAATAGGGCTGCTCTGCCCGGTACGGACTGGAGACCGAAGGACGAACAGTCTCCCGTCGTGGAGGTAGCGAAACCGATGAAGACACGACGGATTGGCACACGTTCCGACCATAGACTTATCGAGCTTGATTGATTCGTGGGGAGATGTCTTTGCTCCAGCGCAAATAAGGAACAATTCTCCGTATCTTTGCCCGAACGCAAACCGCCAGCCACCCGCAGCTGTATCGCAGGGAGATTTTTCATGGACTGAAGCGGAGCAGAAGATCGGGAAGCACGGCTCTCCACCGGCAGGCTTGGATCGAAAGCGGTAACCATCACGCGGTCGCGGCACCAGATTGCGAATAACAAATTACCGGGCGCGAGCAATCACTATCGTCAGAGTCATCTTCTTGTTCACCTGATCTGAATTGTTCCACTGCCTGCTCCACCTTCTGCACGATCGATGCGGCCTCAAGATCCCGGCTCGCGCGCAGCACCTCCAGGAGACACGCTTCGCCAAATTCCTCTCCATTCTTGCCGGTGGCTTCCGTAATCCCGTCGGTATAGATACAGAGGATGTCCCCCGCCTCCATATGAGCTTCGGCCACGGAGCCCTCCCAGTCCCGGAACAACCCGAGTACCGTGGCCGTTGCGGTCAGCCGCTCCACACCTGCTTTGTGCAACAGCAGAGGTGGATTATGCCCGCAATTGACATAGCGCAGCGCTTGCGTGGCATCGTCGTAGCACGCAAAGAACAAAGTTGCATAGCGGTTCGACTCGGTGTGTTTGTAGAAATGGCGATTCACGGAAGCCAGCACTTGTGGGAGGTCCCGCGAGCCGATACTGGCTTCGCTGCACAGGCTCCCCTGCAGGTTGGCCATCAGCAGAGCGGCCGCCATCCCCTTGCCTGCGACATCGGCCAGCACAAGTCCAACCGACCCCGAGCCCATGTCGAGAAAGTCGTAATAGTCTCCTCCTACCGTACGTGCCTGGATGCAGTGTCCGCTGCATTCGAGGGTCTGCAGTTGAACAAGTTCCTGGGGCAGCAACCTGCTTTGCACCGCTCTCGCGACTGCAACTTCCTTTGGCGGCGCTAGTTCATCCATTGGCTGCGACGCGTCCAATTCCCAGATGTTGGCTTCCGGAGTCAGGCACTCGACGCCGACCTGCCCGTGCCCAGCCGTACCCGGCGAACCCGCCCAGACTACTTGAAAGGTCGCTTCCCGGCTCCCACAACGGATCTCGAGAACTTCTCCGAGTTCCATATGCTCTGTGAGGCCGGCGAGGCGCGCCCCGGACGTCGAAATATCCACAGTGTGAGCGAGTTGGTAAACCTCGCCTGTAGCCGAACGGCGAAGATGAACAGGCAGCTCCGCCTTGATTCGTTTCTCTCGCCGCTTACGTCTCTTGTGGACCCCGAGAGTGCCCCGACTGAACCTGGGGATTTGTTGGATGCTGTACAGCATGGAGCGGCATTCGTCGCCGGTCGTGAATGGGCCCAGTCGTAGCGCGCGCTCCGCGACAACAGATGATTCGGGAGCAACATTCTCGAAGATGTACCATTCAACCGGCTCAGACTCTTGGTGGTTCATCAGCGAGGCTTCCAGCCTCCAAAATTCGTTTGTGTCGCGTCGAAAGAATCTGGTGAACCCGGTTGAAGCCTGAATACGGAGGCGTGAATTCGACCATGATCTGGTCTTCCACGCTGATCTCGGTGTATGCGGGCTGAGTAGAAGACAAGCCGCTCATGGGGTCGGGAATGTTCCTTTCCTTGGTTCCCTCGTATCTCGACCTGATTTGTCTTGCACCGATCCACTCTCTCCAGACCAACTGCAATCCCGCGCTGGATCGTCTTCGGTATGGCCTAAGCGCCTGTACCGATTAGACTTCCAGCCGATCGCGTCCTTTTTCCTTCGCCCGATAAAGAGCTGCGTCCGACCGGGCCAGCAGATCCTGTTGCGAGTTTGCGTCCGAACTTGAAGCGGCGCCGACGCTTACGGTAACGTTGATCTCCGTGCCATCGACCTTGATCGGGTTCGCTGCCACCGCCCGCCGGACTCGTTCGCCGCCTTTGCGAATCTCTTCCAGATGGCAATCTGAAAGCAGGACGATGAACTCCTCCCCCCCATAACGTCCGACAAAGTCATACGATCGCGCCGCTTGTTCGACGCGCCGGGCGACCTCTTTCAGCACCAGGTCTCCGTTCAGATGTCCATAGGTGTCATTGACTTGCTTGAAATGGTCAACGTCCACCATCAACACCCCCATGGGTGTTCGGTAGCGCGACATACGCTGCAATTCCCGGCCAAGCAGGTCGAGGATTGCCGCATGGTTCCACAGTCCGGTGAGGGAGTCGTGGGTGGCGCCAAAACGCAAATCTTCCTGCGCGCCAATCAGTTCGTTCTGCAGTTTGAGCATGCGTTGACCCACTCCAACTCGGGCTCGTAATTCCCCGATATCGTAGGGTTTGGTGATGTAGTCGTCGGCTCCGGCATCGAGTCCCCGTATGACGTCGTCAGTTCCATCTTTGGCCGTGACCAGTAGGATGTACGGAGACGGACCTTTCTCCCGGCCTCGAACCCGGCGGCACAACTCGGGGCCCTCAATGCCCGGCATCATCCAATCCAGAATGAGAAGATGCGGGGCATGCTGTTGCTGAATGACTTGCCAGGCTTGGATTCCGTCTTGGGCGGTGGTGACACGATATCCCCAAGTCTCCAGCCAGCGTTGAGTGATTCGGCGATAAACCGGGTCGTCTTCGGCAACTAAAACCTCGTTGTAAGAGCAGTAGACGGGAGTGCACTGCCGGGATACGACCTTGACATTTTCCGCTTCGCTCAGAACATACCTCCTCAGACCGGTTAATTCGAAAGCAGGATTGAGCACCGGTTGCAAGCACTCCGGGCACTCTCCGCTGTGCGGACGTGGAGTTGCCAGGCTTCAGCGCCGTCCCCCGCCATTGCGAGTTCGTAGCTGGACGCGAGTATCCGTTCCAGCAGCTTACGAGAGAAAACATCGTTATCAGCCATGAGCAGCTTCACCGTGTAACACCTTTCGGACTTTGGCCATCAGTACCGTAACCTCGTTCTGGAATGAGGCAAGCACTTCGGCCGTATGTTCCAGATGGCTCTCACGTCCCATCTCTTCCAGTTCCCTTGCCTTGCTGGCCGCAACCGCGTCAAAGTAACTCAGTTCTCCCCTTAGGCTGTGGGCCATGCTTTCGATCCCGTGCGCATCTCCCTCGGCCACGGCTTGCTGCAGGCGAACCATGAGCTTCGGGGTTTCTTCGACAAAGATCTCCAGAACCTCGCGCAAGAGCTTCTCGTCGCCGCCCAGTCTTTCCAGCGCCTTGTTGACGTCCCAGGCCACCGGGAGACCGGGAACAGAAATGGAGCCGGTATCGGGGATCGCGTCAGGACCGGTTTGATCGAGCCCGTTGGTTTTCTGTGCCATAGTTTTCTCCAGTTCCTCCCGGTTTATGGGCTTTGAAATGTATCCGTCCATCCCCGCCGCAATGCAAATTTCTCGATCCCCTCGCATGGCCCGGGCAGTCATAGCGATGATCGGGATGTGGCGACCCGTGATTTTCTCTGTCGCACGAATGTGCCGGGTGGCGGTTAACCCGTCCATCACAGGCATTTGCACGTCCATGAGCACCAAATCAAATTCCTGTTTTGAGAGCAGGGACAGAGCTTCACTGCCGTTGTTCGCCAATACCGCGGTATGGCCTAACTTTTCGAGCGTACGGAGACCCACGATCTGGTTCACCGCGTTGTCTTCAACCAGGAGGACGCGCAAACTGCGACCGGCTTGTCGCAGTTCGTGACGTGTAACGAGGGTGCGCGGAGCGGCTGTGTCCTGGCCGAGTGTGGTCAGAATGGCGGAAAGCAGTTCCGACTTCCAGATGGGCTTGAGCAAATAGGCAGCGATGCCCAACTGGCGGCAGCGGGCCGCATCGCCAATCTGCCCGGTCGAAGTCAGCATCATGATCAACGCGCCTGCCAGGCGAGGATCCTGCCGGATGTGCTCGGCCAACTCGAAGCCATCCATGTTGGGCATGCTTCCATCAATGATGGCCAAGCGAAAGCGCTTGCCAGCTTCATGGGCTTGCGTCATTGCCTCCAGGGCGGCGAGGCCGCTGTCGGCAGCACTCACGTCCATCCCCCAGCCGGCGGTCATCTCGAGCAATATCTTTCGGTTCGTGGAATTGTCATCCACCACGATGACAGGGAGGTGCAGCAACTCGGCTTGCAGGCTCGGAGCCGCCGCAGAGGCGGAAGTCCCGCCTGCCGCACCGAACCGCGCCGTAAAATAAAATGTGCTGCCTCGCCCCGCGGCGCTCTCGACCCACATCCGGCCGCCCATCATCCCAACCAGGCGGGAGGAGATCGCCAACCCGAGGCCGCTGCCTCCATAGTTTCTGGTAGTGCTGGTGTCAGCCTGGGCAAACGCTTCGAAGATCGAGGAGTGTTTTTCCGGTGGGATTCCAATCCCAGTATCCGCGACGCTGAACTGGAGTTCTAACTCCTGGCCGCATTGGGAGAGGCATTGGACGTGCACCAGTACTTCCCCGTGGTCGGTGAATTTGACGGCATTGGCGATCAGATTGACCAGAATCTGGCGAAGCCGCCCGGGGTCGCCAACCACGCTCACGGGGACGTCCGGATGAATGGAGCAGGCCAGTTCCAATTTCTTCTGGTCGGCGCGCAGCGCCAGCGGCCGCATGGTCTCAGCGATGGAGTCGTGCAGGTTGAATTCGATGGGATCGAGTCCCATTTTGCCGGCTTCGATCTTGGAGAAGTCAAGGATATCGTTGATCACGCGCATAAGCGAGTCGCCCGAAGACTTCAACAGTTGCAGATATTCGCGCTGTTCCAGACTGAGTTCGGTATCGAGTAGCAGGTCGGCCATGCCCAGAACGCCGTTGATGGGAGTGCGGATTTCGTGGCTCATGTTGGCCAGAAACTCACTCTTGGCATTGTTGGCTGCTTCGGCGGACTTCCTGGCGTTCACCAACTCCTGTTGCGCCCGCTTGCGGTCGGTGATGTCGCGGGTAATGCAGACCACGTATCTGCGGTCCAGTTGGACGCATTTCATGCTGATCTCCACCGGGAACGTTGAACCGTCCTTCCGCTGGTGCACGGCTTCAGTTAGTGTAAATTCTGAATTCTGCAACTCGTCTTTGACCTTTTTCCGCGAAGACTCGCTAGGATCGATATCGGAAACGCGCAGAGACAGAAGTTCTTCGCGGGTGTAGCCCAGGCTCGAACAAGCCTTCTCATTCACATCGAGGTAGCACAGCGTCTCCGGGTCAACGACCTGAATGGCATCGTTGGATTGATCGATTAACATTCGGAACAGCTTCAGCGATTCTTCGGCGCGCTTGCGGGCTGTAATGTCGAAGAGAATGCCGTCTGCGTACAGCACGCCGTCCATTTCGTGAGTACGGAGAGCATGAACATGGACCCAGATCCACTTAGCGTCTTTCCGTTGAACCTGGTATTCCACGTTAAGGGGTTGGTTTGCGGCGAATAGCACTCGATAGGCTTCGACGACGCGATACATGTCATTGGGATGGATCCGGCCGATCCACAACTCTTCTCCCCGCTCGCATATTTCTTCGGCCGTATAGCCGAAGACACTCTCGACATTGCGGCTGATGTAGGGGGTTCGCCCGTACTGGTCCGCTGTCCAGGTTACGCCGGGCAGATTGTCAACAAGTCTCCGGAATTTCTCCTCACTCCGGCACAACACCTGCTCGGCGCGCTTCCGCTCGCCGATCTCATCCTCCAGGGCGTGCATGGAGCGCGCCAGGGCCGCCGTACGATCCGTCACTTTTTGCTCAAGTTCCCGATTGAGCTTCAGGGTTTCCTGCTCGGCTTGTTCCCGCAGGGAAATTTCGGCCATCAAGCTCCGAGTGACAAATCCGGCGATTCCTGCGGCCAAGACGATTGCCAGAACGCTCAGCAGGAAAACAAGCTTCCGGGTTGCGGCATATGTCAGCTTACTTGCCTGGGCGTGCCGATCCATCTCCTCTCCCTCGAAGCGTACGAATTCACTCCAGGCTGCGTGATACTTGAGCAAAAGCGGAAGCGTGACCCGAACCATCCCCTCTCTTGCCTTCTCCGGCTTGTTCTCTTCGAGAAGCATGTGGATGTTTTGCTTGTAGCTCTCGACGTATGGCGCCCGGGCGCTTTTAAGGGCGTTAAGGAGTTCCTTTTCTTTGGCGGATTCAACCCTCGCTTCGAGCTCTTTTATGAGCGCGGAAATCTTGTCGCTGTTCTCTGCCCGGCAGATGAGGAGGGTGTTGATTTCCTCCCGGTCGGCCAGAAAGAAAATTTGCACGATGATGCGGTAATTGAGATTGGAGTAGCTGAGCGCCTGATTGACGACCTGGACCTTCGACCAATGGTGATCGAGGATCTCGTTCATGCCGTCATTCATCTGGCTCATCCGGCTGAGGCCGAGCCATCCCACGGCCGTTAGTATCGCGACCGGGATTGCAAACGCAACCCCGAGTTTCATGGCGATGTGTCGCGAGATTGTAGTTAGCATCGAGAGGCCTTCACGGGGAGACAAAGGCGAGAAGCGCTCATCCCCCTGCCGGGTCCGCGATCCCGAGGACCGTGCGGAGGGTTACAGCCGCGCAACGGCCACATCTCGCCGATCAGAAGAGAGCAATCCCGAGGCCAAGTCGCGCTCCATTAGCGCACGACTAATTACTTCACTTGCAGGTACTTGCAGAAGGCCCCCCGGCGTACCTTGTAGCTTTCGACTGCCGCTTGTACCAATTCGATAATCTGTTCCATATTAGGGACAGCAACTCCAGGCGAGTGGCTAAGAGGCCTCCGGGCAAGAAGTTGCCGCAACCCGGTCAGTAGCCCGGAGCGATTCCAAGCTACCGGAAGTAAGCTCTCAGGACGTATTGATGCAGCATGCGTTGAGTGTTGAAGAAGGATCCGTTGAGCGCAATGGCGTGGCGCATGATCTCCACGAAACGGTCCTGATGCTTATAGAAAATGGGGATGATCTCACCCTCCAACTTCTGGTAGAGAGAACTAGCGTCCCCGAATGAATCTCCCAGGCCAGCTTTTCCCCGGTGCGGTTCGCCGATCGACCACCCGGTAATACCCTCGATCAGACCTTCGATCCACCAGCCGTCGAGGACACTCAAGCTGGGAACTCCATTCACCGCAGCCTTCATGCCGCTCGTGCCCGAAGCTTCCAGCGGGGGCTGGGGAGTGTTGAGCCACACATCCACGCCGGAGGTGAGCAGTCTGGCGATTTCGAGGTCGTAATTCACCAGGTAAGCGATGTTCAGATTCCCCTTAAGCGCTTCCTGGATGCGGCAGACTCGCTGGATGAGCAATTTGCCGTCATAATCGCAAGGGTGCGCTTTCCCGGCGCAGACGATTTGCAGGCGGCCGGCGTCTCTGCAGATTCTCTTTAAGCGTTCGAACGTCGCTGAAGATGAGGTCCGGTCTTTTATAGGCGGTGAAGCGCCGGGCAAATCCAATGGTGAAGACGTGCCGATCCAGGCTCATTCCCGTCTGGGTTTGCACCCAGTCGAGCAACTGTCCTTTGGCTTGGCTATGCGCCTTCCACACTTCGTCTTTCGGGATGCTCTCGGCGTATCGCAAACTGAAGTTGTCCTGTCGCCAGTCGGGGATGTGGCGGTCGTAAAGCTCCTGAAAGGGTTTCGATGCCCAGGTCGCCACATGCACGCCATTGGTGATGGCATCGATCTGGTATCCCGCGAACATCAACCGCGAAATTTCACCATGTCTTTTGGCGACACCGTTAATGTAGCGGCTGGTATTCAAGGCCAGGTGAGTCATGTTGAGGAGAAAGTTCGCATCCGGGAAGGAAGCAGGCTTGCCACTCGTGTGCCGCTGCCCGAATACTCGAAAAGCCACATCCGGGCAAAAGATGTCAGAAAGATCCTCGCGCAGTCCGAGAGTACGGCTCAGCAGTCGAAGTGAGAATTGATCATGGCCCGCGGGTACGGGCGTATGGGTTGTGAAGATGCATCGCTGTCGGACGGCAGCCAGATCGCTGAGTTCAATACGGGGCCGCCCCGCTTTTTGCGCTTCCTCCTGCAGCAGCGCCAGAGTCAGCAGGCTCGCATGGCCTTCATTCATGTGGAAGCGTTCGATCGCATCATGACCCAACGCATGAAGCATCCTCAGCCCCCCGATGCCAAGTACGATCTCCTGGCAAAGGCGATAATAGGAGTCGCCGCCATACAGAGCGCGCGTCAACCCGCGATCCCATTCCCCATTTTCGGGAACGTCAGAGTCCAGTAAATACACGGGAACCACGTAGCCCCCTGCCCCGCGAATGTCGTATTTCCAGGCGCGGAGGTTCACGATGCGGCCTTCGACATTGACCGAGACGCGGGGTAGCATCTCTTGGAGGAAGCGCTCAACCTCCCACTCGACCGGTTCCTCGGTCTGCCATCCGGTGTTGTCCAGTTGCTGTTTGAAATATCCCGTGCGATGGAGCAAGCGAAACCGCGACGATGGGCACCTGAAGATCCGCAGCCGAACGAATCGTATCGCCCGCCAATACTCCCAGCCCCCCGCTATAGGTGGGAATGGCAGATTCCAGTGCGATTTCCATGGAGAAGTAGGCAATTTTTCGAATACCCTGCAAAGCCCGCGCCGTGACGACTGCCAAGCGGTCCAGATGATCCTTGAGCACATAATCGAAGGCGCCTTGTTTGATCATGGTTACCGCTGCCTGCTCGCCGATCGTGCCTGAAACCAGCACAAAGGGGATGGAGAGGCCGCAGTCCTGAAGCAGCTCCAGCGCTCGGGCCGCGCTGAACTGAGGCAGCGAGTAGTCTGCCAGGATCAATTCCGGCGGGTGCTGCTCGATCTGCTGCATGTAATCGGACTCGTTATCCACACGCGTCCATGCCAGTTCAAAGTGGTTCCGTATCAGTTCGGCTACCATCAACTCGGCATCGCCCGGACTATCATCCACGATCAAAAGCCGGAGTGGTGTTTTCGTGAGTACGAGATTGTGATCAACAGCGCTCATTCTGGTCCCGGTCCAGGGACAAGTTCCTGTGACACTATAGTCACGCGTTGTCGCCGCCCTAGCGGTGACGCCGATCACAGATCCGAGCCGGTGAAACGCCCGCCTTGCAGTAGCCGAGTCTGAATCTGAGACAGTTGTCCAAGACTCGCCGTACTTCTGGCGCTAAGTTGCTCAAATCGTCTGCTTTCACGGTGGCCGATAAAGTGCTTCGTCTCCTCATACCGGGAAAACGAGGAGCAAGCAGATGGGTGATCACGCAGACTCCGCTCTGCAAGACCACATCGCGAAATGGGAACGGGACGCCATGGTCTTGGAACATATGTCCCTGGTGGAGCACATTGCCTGGGGTATTTATCTCAAGCTGCCAGGGAATATCCTCCTCGAAGATCTTGTACATTCCGGGGTCGTGGGTTTGCTTGACGCAATCGATAAGTATGATCCCCTAAGGAACGTCCCGTTTCCCGTCTATGCCAGCTTTCGGATCCGCGGTGAAATTCTGGATAGCTTGCGGCATCTCGACTGGGGCTCGCGGGAACTCAGGCAGAAAGCTCGCCAGTTGGAGCAGACGCGCGACTCTCTGACCAGGAGACTCAAGTATGTCCCTGACGAGACGGAATTGGCGCATGAGTTGGGAATGCAGTTGCACGAATTCCGCTCTCTCGTGGCGAGGCTGCATGGTTTGCAAATCTCGGATTTCGCCAATGAAGCCTTGGACCGCGTGGCGTGCAAGCGTCTTCAGGAAAATCCTTTCGTTCGGTGCCTGCAAACGGAATTGAAACAACTGCTGCAACACGTAATCGCTGAACTGCCAGACAAAGAGCGGTGTGTGCTTCAGTTGCATTATTTTGGAGAGTTGACGTTGGCCGAGGTGAGTGGTGTTCTAGGACTTGCCAAGACGAGCGCGGAACACATCCATTGCAGGGCGGTAAAACGCGTCCGGTCCCGTTTCGACGCACTGACGGCAGCCCAGCGAATCGTATCGCCCGTCAATATCCCCAGCCCCCGCTATAGGTAGGAAGGCCAGATTCCAGTGCAATTTTCACGGAGAAGCATCTTTTCGTCTTGCTGCTCTCCCGGCAGAATCTGTCCTATCCAAGCCGGGATCTTTGCGCGAAAGCAAAGACGCCTTGTGGTGCAGACTGTTAAACACTGAACCTGGGCGGCTTTCAGCAAGGCTGCTGAACTTGACTCGTAAAGCCCTCCCCATTCTCCTGCGCTACCGCTGCGGACGGGGAGTCGGAATCCGGGAGCAAACATGGAGCAGGACAACTTCAGAGATTTCGGAGAGCTGTACCGCGCCGCTTTTGCGGAACGCGATGCCACAAGAAAACTGGTCCTCTTGCACGAGGTACAAAAGAGGATTGACCAATGGGAGGAGCGGTCAAGCCGCGAGGCTCAGGCGGAAGCGGCTCCGTCGAATCGCATTGATCCGCAGTTATCTTCTGGATCGCGTCCATCCCCGAAAGCGGCGTGACCGGCTCAGATCCCGCCTGGATCGGACACCGTCCTCACGCGCGAAAGACCTTCCGGCCTTCCCCTGTTTTTCGTGCGCAGACAAATATCCGCAATTCTTGCGCTAGCGCAAAGACGCCACCGGCAGATTGCTAGACAGTGGGCTCAGGCAGGTTCTGCCCAAGGTCATTGACATCCTTCGTGTGGTGCGGACTTGACCCGCGTCCAGGCTCCCGGCATCCTCCCCGTTTAACTGTCGTGAGGAGGGGCCTCCCTCCTCCAGGCCTCCGCTGACCAAGTCTGCTCCAAACCATACGGTGAGCGACGCATGAAACCCTGCTGCGAGGGAAAGCAATGACCGCAACTCGTAGAGTGGGACGGGCAGCCATGCGGTGATCACCAACCGGGTGACGCACACGCCGGATTCTGGCCGGTCGGAGCCAGCTTCCGTGTGCGTCACCTTTCACCGAACCTCCCGCGACCGAGAGCGTGAACAGCAGGTTTGGAAGGTTGCGAGGCGACTCGGCCCAGGTTCTCTTATGGCGACCTATCCGCGCAAGTTCGCTGCCACCAAAGGAATCCGCATCTGCTTGCGCGGTGCCAGCGGCGTTGCTGGTAAGGTCGAACATCTTCCCCGGAGCTACATACTCGCGGTCCTCGTCTGTGTTCTTGCCGTCCTCACAGGGCCCGGTATCCTGATGCGGGCGGAGTACCGCTCGACGATCGACCACTGGATGAACCAGTTGTCCCTGGAAATCACGGCTCACGGCGGTCATTCTAGTTGCCCTCATGGCAGTCCTCGTCGCTGCTTCGCGCTACCAGCAGATCCGCAAACAGGCGGAAGAAGCGGCACGAGAGAGCGAAAACAGATACCGCACGCTGCTCGAGAGCCTTCCCCAGATGATTTTCACCAAGGACACAAGCTCCCGCTATATCTCCTGCAATGCGAATTATGCCAAGCTGCTGGGCATCCGCCCGGAAGAGTTCGCCGGGAAGAGCGACTACGATTTTTTCAATCCTGCGCTGGCCGAGAAATACCGCGCCGATGACCAGAGAGTAATGCAGTTGGGGGTCACCGAAGAGAGTGTGGAGGAGTACACGCACAACGGGGAGACAAGAATGGCGCAAAAGGTGAAGACACCCTTCCGCGATTTGGACGGCAACACGCTCGGCGTGCTGGGCATTTTCTGGGACATCACCGCCCGCCGGCAAGCGGAGCAAGAACTGCGGGAACAGGCTGCCCTGCTCGACCTGGCGCAGGATGCGATTCTGGTCCGCGATTTGGACAGCCGGATCCTGCTCTGGAACCGCGGGGCGAAGGATCTCTATGGGTGGCCGGCCGATGAGGCCCTGGGCAAGGTCGCCCATGAACTGTTGCAGACCGGGTTTCCCGGTTCGCGGGAAGCAATTCAGGCTTCCATCCGGGAAACCCGGGAGTGGGAGGGCGAACTCAGGCATATCTGCCGTAATGGGAAAGCAATCGTGGTTAACAGCCGCTGGTCGTTGATGCGCGACGAACAGGGCAATCCCACGGCGATTCTGGAAATCAACCGCGACATTACCGAACGCAAGCGGGGGGAGCAGGCACTGCGATGGAGTGCCGAGGCGTTTCGCATGCTGGCCGAGTCGGTGCCGCAGTTGGTCTGGATGTGCACCCCCGATGGCTCGAACGTTTACTTCAACCAGCGATGGATGGATTACACCGGGCTGACGCTGGAGGAGAGCTACGGCAAAGGCTGGGACACCCCCTTCCACCCCGACGATAAGCAGTCCGCGTGGAACACCTGGAACCATGCGCTCGCGACCGGCGATACCTACCGTATGGAGTGCCGCCTGCGGGCGGCAGATGGCCTCTATCGCTGGTTTCTCATTAAGGGCGGCCCTCTGCGCGATGTCGCGGGCAGCCTGGTCAAGTGGTTTGGGACTTGCACCGACATCGACGATCTGAAGCAAGCAGAAGAAGGACTTCGCGCCCTCAACGAAAAACTTGAGCAGCGGGTACAAGAGCGCACCGCCGAACTCGTCGCTACAAACAAGGAACTGGAGGCCTTCACCTACGCGGCGGCGCACGATCTGCGGGCGCCGCTGCGTCACATTCACGGGTTCGCCGACATTCTGGCGGAGGAATGCAGTGCCCAGCTTGACGCTGCGGGACAACAATACCTGCGGCGGATTCGCGACGGGACGAACCACATGGGCCGTTTGCTGGAAGATCTGCTCGATCTGGCCCGGATGGCCCGGCAGGAGGTGCACCCCCACGTTTGCGGGCTGGACTCCATTGTGCAGGAGGTCGTCGCCGAACTGAAGGCGGATTGCGAGGACCGGAATATCGAATGGAAAGTCGGCAAGCTGCCCTTCGCAGAATGCGACCCGTCACTGATCAAACAGGTAATCACGAACCTCCTCTCGAATGCGGTGAAATTCACCCGCCCGTGTGAACAAGCACACATCGAGGTTGGGCAGATGGTCCGGGACGGCGAGTCCGTCCTTTTTGTGCGCGACAACGGCGCCGGGTTCGACATGAGATACGCGGGCAAGTTATTTGGCGTCTTCCAGAGGCTCCACCGCCAGCAGGATTTCGAGGGCACTGGCGTGGGGCTCGCCATCGTCGAGCGCATCGTGCATAAGCACGGTGGGCGGGTATGGGCAGAGGCTGAACTGAACAAAGGGGCGACATTCTACTTTACCCTGGGCGCCCTGAAAGCCGGCCAGGGAGATCAACAACCAGACCATGAGCAAGCAGTTCATGCGGCAGGGGTGACGTGATGCGATCGACGGTTTGCCTGCCAAAGGAGTGAATTATGCCTGAGAAACGAGCAGTCGAGATTCTCCTCGTAGAAGATGATCCGGATGACATCGAACTCACCCTGCACGCGCTCCGCGAGCACAAGCTGGCAAACCGGATCCACGTGGTTCAGGACGGCGAACAAGCGCTCAATTTTCTTTTTTGCCGGGAAAAGTACGGCAACCGCAAGCCGGACGATCAGCCCAAGCTGGTGTTGCTGGATTTGAAGTTGCCGAAAGTGGATGGTTTGGAAGTCCTGCGAGTGATGAAGAGCGAATCCCGCACCAAGGTAATCCCGGTGGTGGTATTGACCTCTTCGAAACAAGAAAGGGACCTGAGCGGTGCATACGAACTCGGGGCGAACAGCTACATCCAGAAGCCGGTGGACTTCACGTCTTTCCGGGAGAGGGTGAAAGAGCTGGGCTACTACTGGCTGCTGGTGAACGAGCCGCCGCCGGTAATGAATCGCACCGAAACGAACGAGGTGGAAGCATGGCTGGAAAGCAAAGTTCCCTAGGGGCACAAAGACCCTTGCGGTTACTCATCGTGGAGGACAGCCATGCTGATGCGGAGCTGATGGTGGCTGTCCTGAAACGGGCGGGTTACGTGTTTACATTTGATTTGGTCGATTCGCCGGACCAGTTTCAGAAGCACCTCGCGAATGACTACGATGCCATCTTGTGCGACCACAATCTCGGATCCTGGACGGGAACGGAAGCTCTCGAAACCTTGCAGAGGACCGGCAGGGCGATTCCATTTATCGTCGCCAGCGGGACCATCGGAGAGGAAGCCGCCGTGGAATACCTCAAGCAGGGAGCGACCGACTACGTTTTGAAAGACCGGTTGAAGCGCCTGCCGTTCGTTCTGCACCGGGCTCTGGTGGACAAAGAAAAACTGGAGGAAAACCTGCGGCTGCAGAAGATCATTCTCTGCGCGAAACAGGAATGGGAGCTCACCTTCGACGCGGTTCCCGATGCGGTGATGGTTCTCGATGCTCAGGGTGTGGTGCGCCGCGCCAACCGGGCCGCGGCCAGCCTGCTGGGCCTGAGCTTCGGCCAACTGATCGGCAAGCCCCATGATGAGGTACTGCACCGGACCGAAGAGTCCCGGGCCAACTGTCTTTTCCGCCCCATGATGGAGACCGGTGAGCATCAGCGGAAAGATGTTCACCAGTCCTGGCTGAACAAGACCTTTGAGGTGATTGTCAGTCCGATGCGGGGCGCGAACGGCGGTTTGAGTGGCGGCACGCTGATCATGCGGGATGTGAGCGAGCGCCTGCGGATCGATGAGCAGCGTCGCCAGGGGCAGAAGATGGAAGCGGTGGGCCTGCTGGCAGGAGGGATTGCCCACGACTTCAACAATCTGATGAACGTGATTTCAGGAAATGCAGAAATACTGGGTGCGCAATCGGCACTTACCGCCTCACAGCAGCGCGAAGTGAAGGAGATCGGCAATGCCGTTCGCCGCGCTGCTCAGTTGACCTCGCAACTGCTGGCCTTCAGCCGCCGTCAGGTCCTGCAGCCGACCGTGCTGGACTTGAACCTGGTGGTTTCCGATATTGAAAAGATGCTGCGCCGGCTGATCGGAGAAGACGTGGAGCTGGTGACCGAACTACAAGCTGATCTCGGCTCCGTTCGAGCGGACCCGGGCCAACTTGAGCAAGTGCTCATGAATTTGGCCACCAATGCGCGCGATGCCATGCCCGAGGGCGGAAAGCTCATCATCCGGACGATGGATGCCGAACTGGGGACGGTAGATCGCATAAAGTATCCCTACGTTAAGCCGGGAGGGTACGTTCGGTTGTCTGTCATTGACACGGGACAGGGCATAACGCCGGAAGTGAGAGATCGGGTATTTGAACCCTTCTTCACCACCAAAGAAAAAGGACACGGCACCGGACTTGGCTTGGCGGTCGCGTACGGCGTGGTCAAACAGAGCGGCGGATACATCTGGGCAAGAAGCGACCCGGGAAAGGGAGCCTGTTTCGATATCTACCTGCCCCGCGCAAAAGAAACACCTGCGGCCGCGGAGAAACATTTCGAGACGCTCGCCAAAGAGTTCCGGGGAACTGAGACGGTCCTGGTAGTGGAGGACGAGGACGCTCTTTTACACGTGATCTCCCAGTTTCTGGTGCGGAGCGGGTATTCAGTGCTGGGGGCGAACCATCCTCAGCGTGCCCTTGAGATTGCGGAACGCCACAAGGGATCCATCCCTGTGGTCATCATGGATACAGTTCTCCCTGGGATGAGTGGCCCGGTGGTTGCTGAAAAACTGAAGCGGCTACACCCCGAAATGGTCTTCCTCTTCATCTCGGGTTATGTTGACCGTCCCATCCTCGACCAGGTAATGGCGGAACAGTTTCTGCAAAAACCGATTAGCCGGGCGCTGCTGCTGGGAAAGGTTCACGAGTTGCTGCACCTGCCCGAAGGGCGCGAAAGAAGCGTGGGTGCCTGATTCTGACTGCCGTCCTCTGAACGAATCTGCAAAATGGAACTGGGAAGTTACTCGGCCCGGGATGTAGAAGCGCCAAGATCCCGGGCTGGTCTCCCAGTCCCAACTGATGGCCGTCACGCAGCCTCGCGCCGCTCCATGATGGTCTCAGATTCTGCTTGCAGCCAATCCGCTAAATCGTGCCCGTCGACTCGTCCCCGTTGTTCGTAGTTCTGATAGGCGCGGGTTCGGATCTCCGCTTCCATGTTTGCGTTGCTTTGCCCCTCTTTCGGCTTGGGCACAACGCGCGTCTTTGGTTCACTCGTCTTCGTTCTCATAGTCGCAACTGTCGTCATGGCGGCGTCTCCTGATAGAAAGTATCTTGTTTCCTTATCTTCGAAACACTTTAAGCGACGGGAAGATCAGCCCATCTGCCACTGCTCGCCTTGCACAGCGGGATCTTCTCGAAACGCAGTGCGCTTGTCTTTGCGATAGCGCAAACTCGGCCAACGGGCAGGCCTGGGATCCTCTATACCCGGGTCGGTATGGAGCCGCCGTCCGCCTTCTGGAATTTCCCGGCGACGAATTCCGGAAGCGTTTCTTCCAGCTTTTCTGATAGCCAATTTTGGAGTTCGTGTTGGTGCTTCCGTGAAAGAGACACAAAGCGCACGCCGAGATGGCCCGTTTTCGACCAGCAGATTGTCGATTCTGCCAGGAATGGTACTTTGTGATCCGGCAGCGTGAACTGGACCCGCACGTCATCTCCGGCGGTGAACGAAACGGACGTACTCATAGCCATGCCCTGTTCACTGATGTTCACGCTGTAACAACAAATCTCCGGCATAGTTTGTCTCAGGATGGTAACGGGGACAGCGACCGGATAACGGAAGTAGCGCCGCCGTTCTCTCAGGATCAGCCCAAAAGCAGGCTTGAGCGTGCTGCGGATTGACTCCGCAGAAAGTGGCTTTTCGAAGACAAAAGCCGCCTTCTTCCGGAAGACTGCCGTCGCTTCGGCATCACTGCCGCCGATGGCAAACGTCACCGCCGTCCGGTTTGATGGCGAGAGACGCACTTCGTCAAGAACCCGTCCAGACTGTTCTCCTAGCTGGAGATCAACGATGACAGCATCGTACTTTCGGCAGTTCAACAGGCGAATCGACGCTGGCGCCTCCTGACAGACATCGGGCGAAATAGACAGTTCTTGCAGGGCGTGGTTGAACTGCTCGATTGTGATGGGATCGGCGGATACCAAAAGTGCAAGTGCGATTGCCATAATGAATTACACACCTCGTAATACGAATTCGTTGCGACTGCCAATATGGCAGTTTTTTGCCTCGCCCCTATCCGGCCGCATGGTTTGCAGACAGAAACTTGCGCATCACCGCCGGCTTCCGCGTTCAGTCGTTCGCAGCGGCGGTCCGAGACAGGGTCATGGTTTCAACCGGCAGCCCGGCAAGCGCCCTCTGGGTGGCACTGCTCGGCTCGACGGTTGTTTCACGGTTGTACTCAGGAACGATGTCTTGGATCTTTGCCCGTATCGACTGATCCGATCCCGCCTTCATCAATTGCTGCAGTTCCTGCAGGTGGTGCGACAGGTTCGGCCATGGCGCCAAATTACCGTGAGTACGCTGAACCTTTTCGTGCGGCGTCGGCAACCGGGCTTCCGTCGAGTAGAAAAGCTCTTCATAGAGCTTTTCACCCGGACGAAGGCCGGTGAACACAATGGGCACATCCTTCTCAGCGGCTCCTGACAGGCGGATGAGCGTTCGCGCCAAATCCGCAATACGAATCGGTTCCCCCATGTCCAGCACCAGGATGTCGCCGTGGGCGCCGACGGTAAAGGCCTGGAGCACGAGCGAAACCGCCTCGGGAATGGTCATGAAATAGCGCGTGATCTCCGGGTGGGTTACGGTGACGCGCCCTTCCTTGCGGATCTGCTGCTGGAACACCGGCACGACACTACCCTGCGAGCCGAGCACATTGCCAAACCGGACGGAGGCGCACCGCATCTTCGAAGGGCGAGATGCCAGAATCAGCTCGCCAACCCGCTTGGTTGCGCCCATCACACTGCTGGGGTTCACAGCTTTATCGGACGATATCAACAGGAAGCGCTCGCAACCAGCTTCCTCCGCCGCATGCAGCAGCTTGATGAGACCGAAAACATTGTTGCGCAGCGCCTCTGCCACGTTGCGCTCCATCATGGGGACGTGTTTGTAAGCAGCGGCGTTGAAGACGATCTGCACTCCGTGGGCGCGGAGTATGCTGTTCACGCTTTCCGCATCGGTGATGTCCGCCACGCAATAGACGACCCGATCGCCGTACCTGCCTTGAGTCAGTTTCAGTTGCAGGTAAAACATCGGCGTTTCCGCCTGGTCCAGACAGATCAGCTTCGCTGGCCCGCACTCCAAAATCTGACAGCACAGTTCCTGCCCGATCGATCCCGCCGCGCCCGTCACCAATACCGCTTGGCCGGCTAGGTCCCGGCGCATTGCTTCCAGGTCAAGGCGCACCGGATCTCGCCCCAGCAATTCCTCCAAGTTCACATCGCGCAGTTGCGATATCGTCACCCTGCCTTCGAGAAGATCCCCCAGACCCGGGATGGTCTTGAATTTCCGGCCGCTTGCCAGGCAGTGTTCAATGACGCGGCGCATCCGCGGGCCCGTCACCGAAGGCATGGCAATGAACAACTCTTCGACCTGGTAGGCGGCAGACACGGGCCGGAGTTCCTCGATCGTGCCGAGTACCGTCAAGCCGTGGATGCGTACGCCTTGCTTCGCCCGGTCGTCGTCCACGCACCCCACGGCTGCGTACTGGGTGTGCGTTAGCTCCCGGATGAGCGCTTCGGCTGCAGCGCCGGCGCCCACAATCAGCACGCGAACCCGTTCACCCCGGTGCTGCTGGTCGAGCCTCTGTAGCATGATGCGGGATAACACGCGCACCCCACCCAGAGCCGTCGCCGTCAGCAACGCTTCCAGGAAGTAGATCGACAGGGGGAAAGCTCTCACCCCCAGCACAAAGCGGATCGTCACAAAGAACGCGGCACTTCCCAGGGCAACTGCTTTCCCAATATCGGCCGCGTCGCTCACGCCCGTATAGCGCCAGTAGCCGTGGAAGAGGTTATAGCGCCACATCGCCAGCAGCCTGAATAGCAGCAGGAGGGGTGCAGCACCCACTAGCAGCTCAAGATGAGGCAAGGAAAACTCAAACCTCAGCAGCCAGGCTGCAACGAAGGACGCAATGATGAGCAGCGACTGCAACGCCACGATGACCCACGTATGTTTTTTTAATAACATCGCCAGTCTCTTTTTCCTGATGATTGCGAGGGAGGAAGCACTTAGCGCGAAAGTGACGCACTCGTAGCCGGTGCGATTGATTGCTCGGCCACGGTTTCCGGGGCCGTGGCTAACGACATTACTTTTCCGATCACCCGGCAAGCCTGTTCAATGTTTTCCGTTTCCAGAGTCGGGTGTACCAGGAACATCAGGCTGGTTTCGCCCAGTTCTTTCGCCACGGGCAGACGCGGCCGCTTGCGGCGTTCCGGCGCGAACGCCTTTTCCCTGTCTATTTCGCTGCAACTGCCGACAAAGCACGGCACGCCTTGCGCGCAGATCGCCTGCAGGATCCGGTTGCGGTCCCAGCCCGGCAGCAGATACTCCGGGCGCACGAAAACGTAGTACTTGTAATACGCGTGATACGAGTGCGGCGGCGGCATGGCGAGGCGCAGTCCTCTCACTTCCGCCAGCCTCTCGTTGAACACGGCCGCGTATTTTCTCCGCGTCTCAACCCAGCCTGGCACTTTCTTCAGCACGATGCGTCCGATGGCGGCCTGCATCTCCGTCATTCTTCCGTTCGTCCCAAACGATTCGTGCAGCCAACGAAATCCGATCGGATGCTCGCGGTTATAGACGGCGTCGTAGCTCTTGCCGTGGTCCTTGTAGCTCCATGCGCGTTGCCACAGTTCGGTGTCGTTGGTGGTGAGCATGCCCCCCTCGCCGCCAGTCGTCATGATCTTGTCCTGGCAGAACGAGAAGGCGGCCACATCGCCGATGGACCCGACCCACCTGCCCTTATACACGGCCCCCTGCGCCTGTGCGCAGTCTTCGACGACCTTCAGGCCGTGCTTGCGCGCCAACTGCATGATCCCGTCCATCTCGCAAGGCCAACCCGCCAGATGCACGGCCACAATCGCTTTGGTGCGGGGGGTGATCATTGGCCGGATCGTATCCGCCGTCAGGTTCTGACTGTTGTAGTCCACGTCCGCCGTGACCGGACGCGCCCCGACGGCTACCGCGCAACTCGCCGAGGCGATAAACGTCCTGCTCGTCGTGATGACCTCATCGCCCAGACCGACCCCCAGCGCCTTTAACGCCGTCTCCAGCGCCACGGTCCCATTGGCGAGCGCAATCGCATGTTTGCACCCGGCAAACTGGGCGAACTCCTTCTCAAACAACCGCCCTTCCTCGCCCGTCCAATAATTCACTTTCCCGGAGTGAAGCACATGTATCGCTGCCTCAATCTCATCCGGCGCAAAGTGGGGCCACGGGGCAAAAGCCTTGGACGGTACGTCTTTTCTCAGTTCCATGTTTAGTCCCGTAGTTTGGAAAATCTCAGACCGAGTTTTATTACGTGATGCGGCTAATCAGTTCCGGAAGCGACTCCAGATCGCCTATTTCGAGACGCGCGAGGTCTGGTGGACAAAAACGCTGGCTGTACAGGCCAGCCTGCCGCCTGACTCGAATCGCATTCCACCCGAGCTCCCGCGGTGCAGTAAAATCTTTTGACGGATTGTCTGCGACGTAGATGAAGTGTGCAGAGGAACAATCAAACTGGCGTTCGAGATGCCGAAATCCTCTGACGTTCGGCTTGAAGAACTCGGCTCCCCAATCGCCGGTTACGACGATAGCCTCAAACGTGTCTCGAATTCCCAAAGCTTGCATTTTTCTCCACTGCGTTACGGAATTTCCATCTGTGAGCAGTCCAAGACGAACCTTGCCCTTCAGCGCCGACAGGCAATTCACAGCATCCACGGCGAGGGTGATTTTGGGATTGTGCTCGCGGTATACACGAACCATAGCGTTGACGGTTTCGTCTGTGGGTTTTACGTTGAGCCGGTCTAGCACCGCGTTGAAAATATCTCCGCGCCTGCCCCCTTCAAAAAGTTCCTCGGCCAACTCCCGAACGCCGCCCAACCCAAGCCCCTCCGCGCACCATTGTCCTACGGCGTGGAAACCACTTCGGACGTAGTCGCGCTCCAAATAAAGCGTGTCGTCCAGATCGAAAACGATGCATTGCAATTGACTCTTCACGGTGGCTACCATGCCAACTGACTTGGCTCAGGAATGAAGACCGCACTGTCGAATCGCAACATCAACAAGTGATCGCGCCAGGCCGAGAAGGTAGCGCTTGAGGGAAAACCGCACATCTCCTCTAAAATCCACCGGCAAAAGTTCGCTCCCGCTTCGGCTGTGAGTGGGAAACCACCCCCGAATCGCGCATTAACCTCGGTGAATTGCACTTCGTTGTTCCCATCGACGAATCCCTGCAAATTCAATGGGCCACGAGCTCCCGGTAACGCCTCCGCCACACTCTTTGCCAATTCCATCAACTTGTAGTTCTTGACCGTTCGTCCTTTACTAACTTCTCCGCCCCGAGTCTCCAGTCGCTGATGGGGAACGGCGCAGACGCACCGCCCCGAGCGATCCAGAAATAAGTTGGTTGTGTGTTCCACCCCGCAAGCAATCGACTCCACCACCAACCCCTCGTGATCTTTCAAGGCCTGGAGCGCTTGCACATCGTCTATGATCCTTACGCCGATTGACGCGCTTCCATGTCTGGGCTTCACGATCACTGGAAATGTCCATTGACTCACGTTATCGAGCACCTCCTCGACTAACTTCTGTGCGACCGTCGGGAATCCGTGAGCCACAAACCATTCGTTTGTGCGATATTTGTCAAAAGCGATGTCAATGGTGCTTGGGCTCGAAATCAACACTTTGGCCCCAGCGATCTCAAAATCCTTAGCGTGGATCGCATAACTCGGCAGTTCAGGATCAATGGTTGGGACAACGAGATTCACGTTGTGGTTTCTGCAGAGTGCAATGGTTGCGGGCACAAACTCGAGGTCCGAGCAGCGAGGTACTTTAAAGCAGCGGTTGACCAAGTGTGAGGCTGGCGACAATTCTGGTGCGGCGTCGGTGCCCAAGACAGTGAGTGAAAGGTCTAACTCTTTTGCGGCGCGCCGAAAGCATTCCACTAACTGCGCACGGCGTCCTACCGACGAAATAAGTATTGTAAAAGTGCGTTTCATAGAAAGCTCATCTAGTCACGAGAAATTGCTGGGGACGATGGGTCAAGTTCTCGCTGTGGGCGGTGCCTGGATTACGCGTTTTCCTACTCTGGACGCGCCGCACCGCGGAACTCTGGCATGGTGGCGTGCCCGCGCTGGGAGATGCCCTCGCGCTGGAGCGTCTTCCACAGCGTGAGCGCGAGGATCTTCAGATCCAGCCAGAAGCTGCGGTTCTCCACGTACCAAACATCGTAGGCGAACTTCTGCTCCCAGCTAGCCGCGTTTCTGCCGTTGATTTGAGCCCACCCGGTGATGCCGGGTTCTACATCGTGACGGCGCATCTGCTCCGGCGTGTAGCGTCCCAGATACTGCATCAGCAGCGGACGCGGCCCTACCAGGCTCATTTCTCCACGAATCACGTTGATCAGTTCAGGCAACTCGTCCAAACTCGTGCTGCGCAGAAACTGTCCCAAGGGCGTTAAACGCTCAGCATCGGAGAGTAGTTGGCCCTTCGCGTCGCGCTTGTCCGTCATAGTGCGGAACTTCAGACAAGTGAATGGACGCGCCTTATATCCGGGACGCGCCTGCCGAAACAACACCGGGGCTCCCAGGAATATCCGGACGACCACCGCAATCGCCACAAGGAGCGGGGAAAGTACGATTAGTACGCTGGCTGCGACAAACAGATCGAATGCGCGCTTTGCCACCAGACTCGTCTGCGGTCGTCGCTTGCGCTGCGAATGCTCTTCCAACATTTCGCGATACATTTCTACATGAGCTAGCCAAACGACTTCGGGGCGAAAGGCATGCTCCATCCATTTGCGTCCAGCGTGGCCCATATTGGCGCGCATCTCGGGTTTCCGCAACAGCGTGCCGATGGCCGCCGTCAGAGCTTTTGCGTCTTTCAGAGGGACGATCAAGCCTGTCATGCCGTGCCGCACCGAGTCCACCGCTCCCGTTGCATTGGTCGTAACCACCGGTACCTCGCTCGCCTGCGCCTCCAGCGGGACACCCGGGAATCCTTCGCGATACGTTGGCAGCACAAACACATCCATCAGCGCGTAATAGGGAGCAGCGTCGGCCACGAATCCTGGCAGCAGAATCGTCGGAGTGGACTCGATATAACTTCGCACTTCGGGCTCTACTGCATCGCCATCTTCGAAGTCTCCCACGAGCAGCAGGCGCAGATCGGGACGCGACGCACTCAGCTCACGAAACGCTTCTACCAATTCGCGGATGCCTTTGTCTTTGACAAAGCGGCCGGCAAAGCCGATCACCGTTTCGTTTCCCGTCAGACCGAGCGCTTGGCGCAGTTGCGCAACCTGTTCGCTGTTTCGATTCCTGGGAGTGAAATGCTCCGTGTTGACGCCGCAGGTCCCGTCTCCCAGTGCGCGTGCTTTTTCCGGACTCACGAGTTTCAGCCCGATGGCCCGCAACCGCAGGCTCTTGCTCACTGGCACCACACGATGCGCGCAGGCACAAGCCAAGCGCTCAGCCAGCCAAAGGACCAGGCGCTTGAGCCCAGTCGCCGTCTCCATGCGCAGTCCCCGCAGCGTGTACACGCGGCACGGGACTCGCGCCAACATCGCCGCCAACGAGCCCAACAGCCCTGCCTTGGGCGTGCTCGCATCCACCACGTCCGGCAGGGCCGTTCTCATGGTGCGATATAGCCTCCACAACGAAACCAGATCGTGAAGCGGACGGATCTCGCGCTCCATGGGAACCGCCACGCTCGCTGCGCCCTGGGAACTACTGACCTCGTTCAACTGGGTCCCCGGAGCGGAAACCAGGGTCGTGGAGAATCCTGCGTCTTCCAGGTGCCGCAGCATCCCGCGATAGAAGCCGCAGGACATGGAGACGGTGACGGCGAACAGAATGTGGGGCTGCTTTTGGGTAGCGGACATGCCGAGTTATTTACTGGACCGTACGGCCTCGCGAGCACTGCGGTCGATGCTAGGCAAGGCGTTCTCTCCCTGGGGTCTCAACGTTTTGTACCCCGGCATAGGACTGCCAAACTTACACCGCCAATCGTTGACGCAGTTATCCCAGGGCTAATCGCGTATAACAATAAGCGAATTGGCAATAATAACTTCTGAAGAAGACTTTTACGTCCCGAGGGAGCAAGAAAGCCTGGAGTGAATCGACAAAAGAGTGGAAGCAGCCCAGAAGAAGTAATCAAGTTCAGGGCCGACGCCGTATTCCACAGGCTAATGTGACCGATTGGTCCGATTCGATAGTTCCACTGGTCCGCGAGCAGCACCGACAGCCGATCGTCGAGGGGGATATGCAGCGCAACATATCGACACCGACTTGCTATACTGGCCAGGAAAGTCTGAGGATTGGTAACGTGCTCGATTACATCGTTTAGCGTCGCTAAGTCCACTTCGATTGAATCATTGATGAAGTCCGCTTGTTTGAATTCAACCTCCGGACTTCTTACGGCCATCTCTTTCCAGGCCGCTGCGATATCATAACCAACCCCCTTCTGGAAGCGAAATCCACAACGAACGAGCTCTCGATACAGCGAGACGAATACCCCACCGTTACCACAGCCAATATCAACATAGGATGTTATCGTTTTCGCGTCAGGAATGTGCTCGATTATCTTGCGCATTTCCCTCGCTTTCCACGCGTCGTCTCCAAAATCGAAATCATAGTCCCCGACTTGATACCGAACTGCTCCTGGGTTCATGTTGTGGCCTCGTGAATGGAAATCCCGCCTATCTCAAGTGCCGCAAAGAAACCTTCGGACGTTTTACGAATGACGCAGACGCTACGAGCAACATGAGAACTAAAGGCAATACCATGACTCTCATTCGTGCCAACAGCCCTAGGTTGCTGATCGAGATTGAAAATACGACAGAGAAAGCCACAAAGAAACACAACGTGAATGCCACCAGAGGAATTGAGCGGATGTTCGCCAGAAGCCGCGAAAGGTTGGCTCTTCGACAGAGCACGAAAATGAACAGCAGCACACTTTCGCAAGAAGCTAGCGCTGCGGTTACGTTGTTGGCTTCCCAAGGAAACGGCCTGAACATTAATAAGGGCGCCTGGGCTAGTCGAGCTTGCACAGATTGATCTGCGCCGAAGGCGGATCCCCCAATTTGGTTATACGTGTAAGAGTGTTCTGAAAGAGCTTGTGCGTCTTCCACACTGTTAAGTTCTAGAGAATCACGCGAGTAAACTATGATGGCGAGGGAAGCTGCGAGAATGATGGGGAAAAGCATAAACTTTAAGCCTACTACCCTGCGTCCCTGTGCCACGTCTGTGACCAGAAAGCTCATGAAAAAGCTAATTGCCAGAAGTGCGCCAATATGCGGTCTGATTAGAGATGACAACGAGAGGCCAATTAGAATTGCCGCCCAACCCTTGACGTCGTAGCGTCGCGCGATGCCGTAGCTGATCAGGCTTATGGCGAACAGCATGAGTGCATCCTTGCCAAGCGCCGCGGTCCAGAAGACGATAGACGGGCAGAAGAAAAGCAGTAAAGCCGCCAGATTCCGATTCGCGGTTGGAAATGCAAGAACGAAAGCACGATAGAAGAAATATTGTCCCCAGAACGAGACCAATGCAAACAGCACCATGGCTCCAACCAATGAGGGACCAATCACCGCGAATAAGCACGCGCCAATGGAAATAATGAAGTTTGCTCCCCAGAACGGTTGTATGAAAAGTTGGTCAAGCCGCGTTGAAGTAGTAGCGAGCTGCTGTGCCGTATCGAAATACAGATGTACGTCCGCGAGCTTGAACGCTTCTAACGTTGTGTAGAACCACGCGGAGAACAACTTGATGATCAACCCGCAAACCATCACCGCCGACAAAAATGAGTTCTTCCCCGAAATGAGGACTATGTAGAGTAGACTGACCAGCACCGCAAAGGGAACAACTACGAACGCGATACCAACGGCGCCTTCTAGGGAGTAAAAAACCGCGATCATCCCCACGCATGAAAGCGCCAGCACAAGGCCGAAAAGGTATTGTGAGTTCATTAACACTGATTTGCGCTGGTTCTCGTAGTTTGAACGAGCACCACACCTGCGGCGGAGATCGACAAGCAAGCTGAACACAACAGCGCGAATGCCGCTCCTATCAAACCCAAACGAGGTACGAGAAGAGTCGAAAACAGTAGTGTATTCAGCATGCAGGCCAAGGTAATCGGAAGCTGAACTGTGAATCGCCGGGCAGCAGTCAAGGCGTACATCAGAAAACACCCGATGCAGTTGAGACCTGCGGTTGTGGCGAGCAACGCAAAGAGATTTCCTTGTTTTGCGTACTCCGGGGTGTAAAGAAGCGTCAGCAGATGATTGCCAAAGGTCAGTACGATCGTCACCGCCAAGATACCCAACCCCGCTCCAAAAGCGATCAGTTTCAGAACCAAGTGTCTGAACTCTCGGATTCGGCCTTCCGCGAAAAGTCGTGACAGTCGAGCCAATGCGGACTGGCCCAGAGAGTTGGCGATGATGGTTGCTGCCGTAACCGGGTAGGCGATCGACGCAAAAATTCCGAGATCGCTCACACTGAGCACGTGCTGGATGGTGTAGCGAGGGATATTTGTGTTGAACGACCCAATTGCACCCACAAACCCTAGAGGCAGGCTGGTCAGCGCAAGCCCTTGCAGTTGCTTCCAACTGAATCGGAGTGTGGTTCCACCTTCGTACACCGCCAGTCGGCGCGCTACCCGAAAGTCATAGGCCGCGATGATAGCGCCCGCGCATATGACCCAAACTAGGAGCGCCAGCGGCAGGTCATGCCAGAGAACGAACGTAACTGCGAACAAGACAATCGACAAGCCACCCCGCAGCAGCAAGGCGATGGCTGCGGAAGCGAGCATTTCGTATTTCTGCATGAGTCCGGCGATGACATCTCCAAACGACTCCAAGAACTTGAATAAGGCTACGAGTAAGATGACGAGTAGCGCGCCGTGCGCCAGTTTGAGAAAGGGGCAAATCGCTACAACCACAACCAAAGCTAGAGTGGAGCCGATGAAACGGAGCGAGATGTAGTCCGGGAAGCAGTATTCTCTGAGCGCGTCAGTACTCTGTACGCCTCTCAAATTCAAATTGGTGAACATGAAGGCGGGAGCAGAAATAGCTAAAGCGAATGCAAATTGCCCGACCACCGTCGGGTTTCCAAATTTTGCCAAAACCGACAACATCAACCATTGGCACCCGGCATAGCCGACCCATCCAAAGAAAGACCAGCTAAAGCTGACCCGCAGCGGCGGTGTGACCACAGCGGAAACCCTAATGCGGGGTGGAGCGCTGATAACGGACATCGGGCCTGAAATGTTTCCTACTCCGGAACAGTTTTGTGCTGCAACTTCCACCTCACATTCCATGACACTTCCGCGCTCAAGCATCAATTTGTTGGTTTTCCTTCGCTATCAAGAACATGCAGTTCTATAGCTATTAGCTGTTAATCCGCGAGTGTTTCGCATGGAACATTACGTCGTTCTTACGGGATCCGATAAATGCTCGCCCCAGCCGCAGCCGGTAGAACGGCCTCGATATTTTTCCATGTGTTCTTGGCCACGCTGCTGGGGACAAAGAGAATGTCATTGTCCTGCAGCGGCGGGTCGGTGGCCTTGGCGGACAGGATCTTCTTCAGGTCCACGGGGATTTCCTGGCGGCCCTGAGGCGTGGTGCGGATGAGCTTGGCCGATCCTCTGGCCGCCGTGGAATTCGTGCCCTGGGCCAGCGCGACTGCTTGCAGGATGGTGAGCTGTCCGTCGTGGTCCATGGGGAAGCCGCCCGGGCGGGCCACGTCGCCGACCACGTAGACGAGCCCGGTTCTCTCCACGAAGATGGTGTCGCCAGGCAGAATCTCAGGATTGTTCTCCGGCTGAGGAGCCGCTCCGGCGGTCATCTTCACGGGCTGCGGTTGGCCGGGATGGCCACTATGCGTGATGACAATGGCCGTGCCCGCCAAGGGCGTGAGTCCTTCCGCCAGCGAGAGATAGTCGAGCAGATGGTGCGTGCCGAAAGCAGGATAGATGCCGGGCTTGTGCACCTCGCCGACGACCGACACGCCTTGCGTCGCGTACTCGGAGATGAAGACCGTAACTTGCGGGTCTTTGAGGAAACCCCCGTCGATGAACTTCTTGCGAATCAGAGTCTGGGCTTCCCCGGCCGTGAGACCTTGCAGGTAAAGCGTGCCCACGAGCGGAAGAATCACGTCGCCCGTGTTGCTTACGCGTAACTTGCCACTGAGTTCAGGGGTGTCAAAGACGCTCATCTCGACCAGATCGCCGGCGCCAATCGGGCCGGCAGCGCCGCTTCCGAAGCCTACGCTGCCGAAGGTGGCGGGTGCGCGATCTTGGGCGGAAGCAGTCCCGGCAAGCGCCAACAGAACGAACACAGCAGCGTAGCTAACGCAGTTCTTTAGTTCATGCATGGGGATCCTCTGGAGTGGACAAATGGGCGCCGTTCCCGTTTCCGTTTCCCTTTCCGCTGTCGTGATAGTAGTAGCGGTAGTCGGATCCATAGTGGCCGTAATAGCCGCGATACTCAACCGAGTCGAACGAGAGGTCGTTCACGACGACTCCGGCAATGTTTGCCCTGACCTTTCTCAGGACATCACGCGCACGGAGCAGAGACTGCCGGCCGGTCTTTTTGGAACGGGCAATGAGGACGACCACGTCGGCATTCCTGGCGCAAACCACTGCGTCGGTCACGGCAAGTACTGGAGGCGTGTCAATTACGATGTAGCGAAATTCTTCGCGCCAGTGCTGCAAGAACTGTGGCATGGCATCGGAGGCCAGCATTTCTGACGGATATGGCGGCATGTGTCCGGCGGGAATGACATGCAGGCCGGGGATCTCGTCAATCGGTATGGTCATCGATTCGGGGTTCTCCGTGCCTGCGAGGCACGCGCTCAGACCCTTGGTGCTCGAAATACCAAGATATTTGTGAATTGTGGGACGACGCATGTCCGCGTCCACAAGAAGCGTTTTCTGCCCGGTCTGGGCCAACACCACCGCCAGGTTGAGAGCCGTGAAACTCTTTCCTTCCTGCATCATGGCACTGGTTACCATGATGACTTGCGGCGGTGCGCCAGGGGAGGAGAGCAACAATGAAGTCCGCAGAGCCCGGAAGGCTTCCGCGCTACTGGAATTGCGATGCTCCACGGTAACCGGTTGAATGAATTGTCGCGTTGCGGTGCGGCCCAACAGTTTGTGCCCATTGTTGCCGTCCACGATGACGCTCGGTATAACGCCCAGCGAGGGAAGCGCGCAGTAAACCTCAATGTCTTCCGGAGTGCGGATGGAGTTGTCAACATTTTCTACAACGAAGGCCAACGCCATGCCGAATAAGAGACCGCCCATGCAACCGAGCGCGATGTTCAGAGGGATCTTTGGTTCAACCGGTTCGATGGGTATGCTTGCCGGGTCGACAATGTTGATATTGCTGGATTTCAGGCCCGCCAAAATTCCAGCTTCCTTCAGCTTCTTAAGCAGACCTTCATAAAGGTCGCGGCTGGATTCAACGTCCCGCCGCATAATCGCGTATTGAATGGCGTCTTCGTTCAGCTTGTAGGCTTCTTGTTTCTGTTTTCCGAACGATGATTGCAACATTTCTTCGGATTTCAGTGCCGCTTTGTACTCGGCGTGCACCGCGTCCCCCACCTTACTTATTTCCTTGTTGATGCTGGAATCAAGTTCATTCAGTTGCGCTTGCAGTTGGATAACGCGAGGATACGAAGCTCCGTACTTGGCGGCCAGTTGCGCATATTGGGATCGAACCTCGGCGCGGTCCTTGTAGAGCGCTCCAAGAACACTCTCCGGGGCAATGTTCGCGATGAGTTCCGGATTCTCCGTCATAGCGATGCGGTACTTTCGCCTCTTTCACTATGCGATCTGCCTCGGCGGCGGAAAGTTGCTTGTTGAGTTCCTCCAGCTTATCGGTGATGATGTTATGGGTCTCATCGGTTCCCAGGATGCCAATCTTCTTCTGGTAAGCGATGAGAGCCTCCTGTGAGGTTTCGGCGCGTTTTTTCAGATCATCCAGTTGCCTGGTCAACCAGTCGGACGTTTGTATCGTGGCTTTGTATTTGGTCTGGAAGTTATGTTCGATATAAGTGTTGGCCACGGAATTTGCTACATCCGCCGCAAGATTGGGATCCTTACTGCGAAAGTGAATATCTATGATCTGTGTCTTGGGAACCAGTTGGACATTGAGCGACTTGTGAAACAGGTTGACCAGCTTGGCCCGTTTCTGGAGACCCACAGTGTCAAAATCCGCTCCGGAATCGAAGAGCTCGCCTGCGAATCCTTTGTTATGGTGAAGCGCTAGCTGCTTGATGACGCTGGTTGCGATGGTGTCGCTCTGCACGATCCGTATCTGCGTCTCCAGTTTCGTGTTCATATCGAGGCCCATCGGCATCACCATCTGCTCCAGGCCAAGGTCACCGGGACCCTCCAAGTCGAGCAAGAGCCGGGAGGATGCCTCATAGCGCTTGGGAAGAAACAGGGAGACGGCAGTGACCAGCAGTACGACTGCGGTCAGACTACGCAGGACCAGCCAGCGACGCTTCTGGAGCACCCGCCAGAATTGGACTATAGAAATCTGATCATTCTGAAAATCGATGGTCGCCGGCTGCGCGTCCAGGAAACTGAATTTCTCCAGTTCTGTTTTTTTGTGAATGTTTGAGGAATTGTCTGTCATGGCGTCCTTAATCGACGGCGGCTGAAATGATATGGGTCGCGGTGTGTTCACCTTCTGATAACACCAAGGTGTGTAACATCGCCGCCATCCAAAAGCTGGTATAAGTCACGATTGCTTTATCCCTATTTGCGGTTGGGCCTTCGTCTCCGGCCAAAACCGTAAGAAGTGTCTGGAAGAAGTGCAGGGGTGAAATTGCTCGTCGCTAATAATGCGCAGCGTGCGCCGATACCGCGACGTTGCCCGCGGTAACCAGTGCAGCGGGAACAAACCACCAACGATAGCCCTTCCTCTTGAGGTAGTAACTGAGGTAGGAAACACCGGCCGCAGCCGGCAGGCCCACTCCGTACATGGCAGCGCGGCTATGAAAGGCATCTGGCACGAAGCTGCAGGCACCTGCATGCAGGCACTCTTGGGTCAGATGGACGGAGATAAACGAAGAACTGAACATGGCTCCATTCACTGTCCAGTACGACCAGTTCGCCACTTTGAAATCTGTGTACAGGACGCCGGGGCTTGCGGCTGGCGCTGCGCCGCCGTTCCGGGCCGACCGGGGAGAAGTTTTTTGGTTCCGCTCGCTCCACACCGCACTCGGGGCATCCGGCACCACGGCCCCGCAGAATGCCGAGATCGCATGCGCTGATTCCCCAACAGCAAAGTGGGCGGTGATTTTCCCGTCGCTGACCTCAGCCGTGCCTGATCGAACGACAACCGACCCGCAATCGAGAACGAGCGGTTCTCCGATGAATATGACCGTATTCGGAGCCATCTCCAGTTCCAGAACACCAGCCGTAATCTTGCCTGTCGCGGTTGCGGTTTGGACTCGATCTCCACTTGCGAGCAGGACGCTGGTGTACACGGCCTTGCCGTTCACGGTAGCGCCGCGCCCAGGATAAAGGATCGCCGCCGAAGACTCAGCGAAAAGTGATCCAGTCAACAACATGATGATTGCGAGTAATTGCCACGACCGACTGCCGAATGTGCATTTCATGGGGTCCTCATTGCCGCAGCCAGCGGCTGGCTGCATTGAAAGTGTGATTCAATTCCACCAGGCGCCCGCCCGGTTAAGTCACGAGTTTGGCTGCGTTGGGGGTTGCGCAGCCTATGATCGGTTAAAAGATGCCGGGGTGACGAAGAGCGGAAGCGGCAGGTTGCCCGCCCCGAAAGTAACTACTTTCCCCGGTTAGTACTTGCCAGCACGGCGTGCCAAAGGTCCACACAGTCCGCCGCGCTATCCCGCACAGGGCGCAAGGCGAGCTGCTTGCCCCCAAAGAGCGGGTACAAAGTTTGTAGTCCTACCACAGTAACGGCGAACGCCACAACCATGGCCCGGGGATTCTCACAGAGAAGCGCGTCTCGCGGTCGCCAGGATTCTAAGTACGCCGCCGCCCCCTCCAGCAGTTCCCCAAGGTATTTCTGATAGAGCGGCTGCAGCGCCGAGCCAAACTCCAAAACACTGAACTGCAGCAGCCGCAGCAGCCGCGGCTGCCCAGCGAGCGCTTCCGTGAGTAACTCGAAGATAACGCACAACGCGGCGCGAACATCTTCTACATTCGCGACGTGCACCAGTAGGTCGGCTCGGACCCGCAGCTTCTGCAGTTCGGCTTCGATAACTGCCGCGAACAGATCCTTCTTCGAGGAGAAATGACGATACACGGTGGCATCGTTGACCGAGGCCAATCGGGCGATGTCGCGAGTACTGGCTCCGTTAAAGCCAACTTGGGCAAACAGATCGGCGGCCGCGTGCAGAATGCGCTCCTGCGGATTCGTGGCGCTTACAGTTGGCGTCATAAGGTCTCGGGTCAACTCTTCTGAAGATTGGCCAGCGCAGAGCCGTGCCCAGCCGGGGCGAAGTCATGAACCAGTTCGAGATCCTCGATGTTGACCTCTACCGCCACGCTCTGCATGATCAGGTCCAGGGTGATCACCACCCGCAAGCTGCCCTTCTTACGCAGGACAATGCCGGACAGCCCGGCGAATGGGCCCGCGCAGATGGAGACGCGCTCGCCTGCCACCAGATAGGGGTGGGGCTCGACCTTGCGCAGATGGAGATTGGCGCGCAGGGTCTCGATGGTATCGTCGTCCAGGGGTTCGGGCTTGCGCCCGCGACCCACGATCCAATGCACGCTGGGCACCTCAAGCACTCGTACCCGCTCCGTGTCGGCCACGTGAACGAATACGTAGCCGGGAAACAGCGGTCGGTGCAGTTCCACGCGGCACCCATTCCTCCAGTTGCGGGAAAGCCGGTAGAGCGGCAGAAACGATTCGATTTGCCGCATGGCAAGGTGCTCGGCCACCCGTTTCTCCCGGCAGGGGGCGGTGTAGGCGGCGTACCAGCGCGCGCCGGCCAGCGGGGTCGCGAGCGCCATCTGCGAGTTCGAACTGCCAATCAGAGTCAAGGCTTCGCCATCGCCTCTTAGGTGAGGTTTATTCCAAAGCTCTATCGCTTGTTGTTGATTCTTGCTTCCCTTATTTGCACGCCGAACACCAAAATCTCTCAGCCCTCAGCGGAACCGGCCCCGCATTGACAAAGTGGTTTGGAAGCAAGCGCTTGCCGCGGCAGCGATAAGTGCAACCCTGCCGTCCTTCGATGGCGTTGACTTTCCTGCCCGTCTAAATTCTGGAATCTGCCTTCGATTCAGGACAAAACACAGATGCGATCATATACGCGCGGAACGCAGTAACTCGATAACTCCTACAGCCCGAGCCCCCATTCGCTGCCAGCAATGCGCCTCCGCCGCGCGCGGCCGCTTGACTGCACTCGCCGATTCCCAGCTATCCTGAGCCAATGCTTTGCGATCGCCTATAACCTGAGGCGTTCCCTAGACAAGCTTAGGCTATGGCTGTGTTTGAGCGCACTGGCCCAGAGACAGCAAGCGCTTGCTTCCATTCGTGCTACATTCTTGGGATTTAGTTCACCCGAAACGTTCTTACCTTCTGGGCTCAAATCGTCCCATTCCCCGCCCTCAACTTGGCATTCCAGGCATAGATATCCAGCGGCCTGGTTAGCGTAGAAAACCTGAACCGGCGCGAGCCTCGCGTCTTCTCGCAGGATTCATTGTGGTGTACTTTGCCGCGACTTCAGACCGGAGGGGTCAAGTACAGGGTTGCGCCCACCCACGCTCCTTCTAGTCACCATCCCATCTTGATTACCATTGTTACCATTTCACTTAGTTACAATTTCATCCTGGAATAGTAGCCTCGCCGCGAATGCTTAGATTTGGGACATATTTCCAACAATTGTCCAGTAATCATTACACCCCCGATCTTGGCTTAAGAATATAAAGCACTTACTTTTGATAGAGATCAACGGGGCGCTTCATAAAGGCGCGCTAATTGCCATACTCTCTATTAATCCATGCCTCCCGGAAGAGTGGTTTTATCTGATGTGAACGGAGGTGGCAGGCTGAATACCGTACTTATATCCCTAACTCGATTCCCCTTATCAGGAGCAGAACCTGTCGCAGACACCGGTCAAGCACTGATGGAACCATGCTTTCGTAACTCCTCCCAAGTTCCTGCGAGGACTAAAATCCAGAGAGGTTGCAGGAGATAGTCGGATCGCATGAATCAGCAAGCATTCCAAGAGGTAAGCCAGAACAGCCCCGAGGCGATTCCGATCGAGATGCGCCGGGTCGAAGGTCGTGAGTGGTGGCTGTGGGGATTCGCGGTTGCGGTAACGCTCGCATTGACCGTGGGGATCATCTCATTCACTTTTCCCTGGTTTAATCAGGGAGCTGACGCTTCGTACTGGTTTGATCTCAGGGAATGGGTGCGTGGACTCGCGGCTCTCGTCCTGCTTTTCGACTTTTACGCAGTTTATCAGCACCTGCAACTCCACCGCATACGGCGCCAACTGGCGGAGCGCGATCAGCTTTTTCAGCTGATCAGCGAAAATGCCGCTGACATGATCGCGCTGGTCGCGAGCGATGGCCGCCGGTTGTACAACAGTCCCGCATATCAAAAAGTGCTGGGGTATTCCGCCGAGGACTTGAAGAGCACTTCGTCGTTCGAGCAAATTCATCCCGACGACCGTCTGCGAGTATCGAAAGCGTCGGAAAACGCCCGCCGCACGGGCCGCGGAGAAAGGATGGAATACCGGATACGCCACAAAGACGGGTCCTGGCGCACTCTGGAATCGACCGCGAGCCCGATTCGAAACGCCAGAGGCCAGACCGACAAACTGGTCATCGTCAACCGTGACATCACCGAGCGGAAGCGGGCCGAAGAAATGCTGGTGCACAATGCGTTTCACGACGGACTCACCAACCTGCCCAACCGCGCTCTGTTCCTCGACCGCTTGCAACACGCTCTAACCCTCTCTAAGCGGCACGCGAACTACAAGTTCGCCGTGCTGCTCATTGATGTCGATCAATTCAAAATTATCAACGACAGCCTGGGATACACGGCCGGGGACGAGTTACTCATTCAAATCGGACGGAGATTGAGGGAGTCGGTGCGGCGAGCCGACATGGTTTCCCGTCCGCGCACGAGCGGAGTGCCTTACCAGCCTATCGACGACGACACCTTGGCCAGACTCGGTGGCGATGAGTTCGCGATCCTTTTGGACGACATCCGAGACCCGGTTGAAGCCGTACGCGTTGCGGAACGAGTGCAAGCGGAACTGGCGGCTCCTTTCTTGGTCAACCAACAGGAAATAGTAATTTCAGCCAGCATCGGAATCGCCGCCAGCACCAGCCCTCACACCCAGGCGGAGGACCTGCTGCGGGACGCGGACATCGCCATGTACCGTGCCAAGCGGGCAGGAAAGGCGCGCTGTGAGGTGTCGGACCCCGCCATGCACGCGAATGCGGTAAAGCGGTTGCGGCTGGAGACGGACCTGCGCAAGGCCTTCGACCAGGCGGAATTTCGCGTCTACTACCAGCCCATCGTGTGGTTGCAAACTGGCAGGATCGCGGGCTTCGAGGCGCTGACGCGGTGGCAACGTCCGGAAGGCATCCTGGCGCCGATTGAGTTCATCGCGGTGGCCGAGGAGACCGGGCTCATCATCCCCATGAATCGGCAACTGCTGCGCGAAGCCTGCCAGCATCTCCGATCCTGGCAGTCGGAATTTCCTTCCAGCCCGCCCCTGACCATGAGTGTGAACATGACGTCCAGGGAATTCGCCCAGCCCGATCTGGCCAGCGAGATCAGTAAAGCCCTGGAGCAGACCGGAGTCGATCCCGCCTGCTTGCAACTCGAAATCATAGAAACGATCGCCATGGGCGATGCGGAAAGATCGGGTCACGTGCTGGCGCAGTTGAAGGCACTCGGCGTGCGCTTGAGCATCGATGATTTTGGCACCGGGTATTCGTCACTCAGCCGCTTGGGCCGGATTCCAGTGGACACCTTGAAAATCGACCGGACCTTCATTTCGAACATGGACCGCGACCCGGAAAGCCGCGAGATCGTGCGCATCATCATTATGCTCGCCCACAATCTCGGTTTGAAAGCCGTCGCCGAAGGAACGGAGACGGAAGAGCAAGTCAATTTGCTCAAGCAGCTCAATTGCGAGATGGCACAGGGATATTATTTCTCCCGGCCTGCCGACGATCAGGCGATGTTGAAACTACTGGCAAGCAACCGCAGCGCTCGCGCCGCGTCGGTTGGCCGAAACTAAAGTACCCGCCACCACCCTAATCTAGCCAGAAGAAGTGCCGATAAAGATGGCACGGAATGGCTGTCTTTTCTTCTATACCAAGTGTCGACAGGGCAGACAGGAATCCAGAATTCATACAACACCTCTGTTCTGCACGGATGACCTGACTTCCGGCAAGTGGGACGCAGTCATGGAGTTGGGCCTCGTGATCGAGTTTGGTCTTCGGCGTGCCATCCAATCAAAGGCGGCCTTTATGAAGAAGCAGGTTCGACTCGACGGTCTTCTGTTCAGCACTGACGCACAGGTTCTCCGTGTCATGAATCAGATTCTGCGCAGCTTGGCCATCGAAACTGAGGTTTGCAGCGAGATTAAGTCGGCTCTTGACGCAGTAACTCACCGAAGACTGGACACGCTGATTGTGGATTGGAACCTTGCAAACGATCCAACCCGCGTCGTTCGCACTGCCCGCAAGTCCTCCCCCAATAGCAACTCGACGATCGTCGCGATGGTTAACGCGGACTCGGAAACGCACGCTCTTCTGGTTAGAGCTAATTTCATGATTCACAAGCCCGTAGACCTCGACCTCGCCCGCCGGTGCATGCGGGCGGCATGTGGAACCATGCTTCAGGAACGTTGAACGAGCTGCTCGCGTCCCGGTCGACATCCCGGTGATTGCAAGAATCTCAGAAATCGGGACTCTTGAAGCCCGAATCAGCGATCTCAGCATAGGTGGGTTGGCTCTGCAGTGTGGACAGCCACTGGAGATCGATTGCGATGTTTCACTGGTGTTCTCCTTCCCCGGCACCAATGGCGTGGTGCGCATAGCCGGCCGGGTAGTAAATGGCAACCCGACTGGGCGGGCTGGCGTTCGCTTTTCTTTTGTTCCCGAGGAAGATCTCGACTTGCTTGAAAGCTGGCTGGCAACAGAGTTGGCCAAGTTGGAAGACGCGGACATGCCGGTCGCCGAAGCGAGAGTTGCGCCTTATGACGGGGATATTGGCGTTCTTGGATCTTCCAGCAACAGGATCCGGCCATCAACGTAGGCATGTCAAATCAAACTCATGAGGAGACCCCGGGATGAAGATTCTCCTGATCGAAGATAACCTCTTCTTACGTATTGTGACCGAGAGAATCCTGACTAAGGCAGGACACGTGGTAACTGGTGTCGCGGACGGCCGCGAGGGCTTGCAAGCAGCTCGCACCAGCCCCCCGGAGCTCATTCTCCTGGACATGATGCTCCCAGGACTAGACGGCACGGGTGTGCTGAAGGCATTGAAGCAAGACGCATCGACCGCGCAAATTCCCGTTATCGTGTTGTCAGCGCTGTCTCAAATAAATGAAGCGAAGCTGAAGGACGCTGGCGCCGCAGCCTATATTGAGAAATCATCGTTAGACTTGGAGCAGAATGCGGACGCCCTGCTCCAAAGTATCGACAGCGTATTCAAAGGATCAATTGCAGTGAGAGGGCCGAGCCCCGGTTGAGATGCGCGGCCGCTTCGTCTTCCTTCGAGCTGCTGAATTACCGCCCCTGAATCGGCCGGAGTTATTGTCTGATCCTCGGATTCACTGCCGAATAGAGTAAGTCGGTCAGAAAGTTTACCGCGACATAGGTCAGCCCAATCGCCAGAATGCATCCCTGCACCAAATAGTAGTCGCGGTTGGCGATGGCTTGAATCGTCAGGCGCCCGATTCCGGGCCAGGAGAAGATTGTCTCGGTTACGATTGCCCCGGCGAGCAGCGCGCCGAATTGTAATCCGAGGACGGTTAGGATTGGAATCATGGCGTTGCGCAGCGCGTGGCGATAGACGACTGTGCGCTCCGGCAGACCTTTCGCGCGCGCGGTGCGAATGTAGTCTTGTCCCATTTCTTCCAGCATCGAGGTCCGCACCATGCGGGTCAGGATCGCGGCCAGTGCTCCGCCCATGGTGATTGCCGGAAGCACTAGATGAGCGAGGCTGCCGGAGCCGGAGACCGGCAGCCATCCCAGCTTGACCGCAAAGAACAGGATCAGCACCGGGCCCAGCGCGAAGTTTGGGAACGACAGGCCGAACAGGCTGACCACGCTTAGGGTGCGGTCATCCCACAGATTGCGGCGCTGCGCCGAGCGCACTCCTGCCGGAATCGCCAGCACAATCGCTACGAATAACGACGCCAGTGTTAGCTGCAAGGTAAAGGGATAGCGCTGCGCAATCAACTTAGTAACTTCCTGGTTAAAGCGCAGCGACTTGCCCAGATCTCCGTGCAGCACGCCTCGCCAGTAATTCAGGTATTGCTCGCCGAGTGGCACATCGAGGCCATAGGCGTGGCGCGCGGCCTGGATGTCGCCAGCCGCCGCGCCTTCTCCCAGCATCTGCTGAATGGGATCGCCGGGAACGAAGTGAATCAGCAGGAAGACAGTGGAGACCACGAGCCAGATGACTGGCAGAGTGTAAAGGACGCGGGTGATGACGTAGCGCGGCATCGCGAGTTAGTCTCCGGCCCGCTGCACGGAGGCCGCTGACGCTGGGGCCGCGGGCACGGGCTCGATCCTCACGGTTGCTATGCGATGGCCTTCCATTTTTTCTACGACAAAGCGCCGCCCCTCATAATCGAACGCCTCGCCCCCTGCGGGCATCTTCTGCAAGCGCGAAAGCAGAAAGCCGGCGAGCGTCTCGAAGCCTTCGTCTTGTGGCAGTTTCAGCTCGTATTGAGCTTCGAGGTCGCGAATGTTGATCGCTCCGTCGAGCACCAGCGGCGCATTCACGTCGGTCACCCCCGGCGGCGTCGAGGCGACGTCGAATTCGTCTTCCAGTTCGCCGACCAGTTGCTCCAGCACGTCTTCCACGCTGATCACTCCCGCGGTGGAGCCGAATTCGTCGACCACCACCGCCAGGTGCCGCTTGCGCTGCTGGAATTCAACCAGCAGGTCGAGCAAAGACTTGGTTTCGGGCACCACCAGCACATCGTGCATGACCTGGCCGATCTTCATCTGGGCAATGCGCATGGCTGCGGCCGCAGGATGAGCGGCGACGGGGCCGAGCCGCAACCGCGTCCAACGCATCAAGTCCTTGGCGTAAAGCACGCCGACAATATGTTCGGGACCGCGCTGCGGATCATACACCGGGACGCGCGAATGTTGTTCTTCGACCACGCGCGACAGCGCTTCGTCCAGGTTGAGGTCGGAGGGCAAGGAAAAAATTCTGGTGCGCGGCACCATCACTTGACGCGCGGTAATGTTGTCCAGTTCGATCGCATTCAGCAGCATCTCTTCCTGGTTGGAGGAGAGCTGTCCGGAGCTGCGCGCCGCGGTTACGATCAGCTTGAGTTCGTCGGGAGAGTGCACCGAACCGTGGCGGATCTCGTGGGTCCCGAAGGCGCGCAGGACGAACCCAGCGGCGCGGCTCATGCCAATGGTCAGAGGGGCGGTGACGGTCAGGAAAACGTCCATGGGCGCCGCGACCGCCAGTGCGACGCGCTCGGCCCGTTGTAACGCGAGCGACTTCGGAACCAGTTCGCCCATGATCACGAGCAGGCTGGTGATCATCACAAAGGCCACGGTCACAGCCACGGCATGGGCGTAGATCGCCGCATGTGGCACGCTTCCGATCCAGTCCTCGAACAGCCGCGCCAGAAACGGCTCACCCAGCCAGCCCAGAGTCAGGCTGGTAGCGGTGATTCCCAGTTGCACGCCGTTCACAACGCGGCTGAGTTGCTGGTGAAGTTTGAGGACGGTGCGGGCGCCCGCGCGGTGGGCTTCGATCAGTTGCTGGATGCGGGTTTCGCGCACGCTGACCAGCGCGAACTCGGCTGCGGCAAAGAAGGCATTGGCCGCCACCAGGAGCAGGATAACGAACACCCGCAGCAGCACGTACGCAATCATGGAACTCTAATTCTAACATTCCAAAGGAATAGCCGTTCGGTGATCAGATTCCCCCGGAGCGTAATCGCGGGCTTTTCGAACGCGCTGGCAGTACAATCATAAGAACCCTTTGAGTGCTATCGCAAACTGATCGCTTTCTTTTTCGTTACCCGGCGGTCTAAGTACATGTATGGCGCGGGGCAGGCACCTGATTTCCCGTGGAGGCGCGGCTTGCCGCGTCTCCTCTAGACCGGCCAAGCGCCGTCTCTACAGCTGGAAGAACTTGACGAACCCTGACAAATTTTTGAGGAACTATTCCGATGTTTCCTTCGTAACAAGAGGTGAATGCCAGTTCTAAGATTTGAAATCAAGCAGGAGGCGGTCGTGGAAGGCAACGGCAATGGCAATGGCAAGAAAAAGCGGCGTAAGCGAATCATCTACGGCTCGATCGCAGCCGTTCTGGTTCTGGTAGTTGCCGGCGTGCTGATCGCAGCCACCAGCGGCGGCACCAAGATCGACCCCTCGAAGCTTGCCAAGGTCGAAAAAGGAGATCTGGCGAAAAGCGTGGTGGCGACGGGCAAGATCGAGCCCATCACCAAAGTCGAGATCAAATCCAAGGCCAGCGGCATCGTGAAGAAGCTCTACGTCGATTACGGCGACAAAGTGAAGAAGGGCCAAATACTCGCCGAACTCGACAAGGAAGAGATTCAGGCTCGCGTCGACCAGGCCCGCGCGCAATTGGAGGGCTCGAGCGCCAGCTTGAATGGCACGCGCGCCGACTTGGAGCGCGCCAAGGTCGACGCCGAGGGTCCCGACGTGCCGCTGCTGAAACGCGCCTATGAGCGCGCCCAGGGCATGGCGAAGGACGGCGTGGTTTCCGCTTCCGCGCTCGACGACGCTGAAAAAAATTACGAGATGTCGCTGAACAAGCAAAATGTGGCCAAGGCGCAGTTGCAGGTTTTGCAGGCCAAGATTGGTCAGGCCCAGGGGCAGTTGTCGCAGGACCGCGCCAACCTGAAACAACTGGAAGAACAACTGGGCTACACCACGATTGAATCGCCGATTGACGGAATCGTCCTTTCGCGGGACGTGGAAATCGGCGATGCGGTCAGCTCCATTCTGGTCCTGGGCTCGACGGCCACGCTTGTCATGACGCTCGGCGACACCAGCGAAGTTTATGTCAAAGGCAAAGTGGACGAGAGCGATATCGGCAAGGTTTATCTGGGACAACCCGCCCGGATCAAAGTCGAGTCGTTCAAGGACAAAACCTTCACCGGCAAGGTGACGAAGATCTCTCCCATGGGCGTCGAAAAAGACAACGTCACTACGTTTGAAGTGCGCGTCTCGATCAACAATCCCGAAGGCGTGCTCAAAGCCATGATGACGGCCAACGCCGAGATCATTCTCGAAGAGCACAAGAACGTGCTCCAGATCCCGGAAGGCTCGATCATTTACGACAAAGATAAGAAGGCATCGGTCGAAGTACCGGATCCGAAAGCCAAAGAAGGCAAGAAGAAAGTCGCCGTCAACATCGGCATCTCGAACGGCGCCAAGACCGAACTGCTGCAAGGTCTGAAAGAAGGCGACCAGGTTGTGTTGCAGTGAGAAAGCGGCTTCTAGCTTTTGGCTCTTAGCTTGGAAAAAATGCGCTGACCTGACATCCTGGACCTGCTTATGGAGCTGGACCGCTATGACTAACAGTTTCTTGATTCGGCATCGAGCCGTTAGCACGCTGGTTTTTATTCTGGCCACTTCACTGGCCGGCTTCGCTTCGGTCATCGGAACCTTTGACCGTTCGTTCCAGGTCAATGGCAACGTCGATCTCGAAGTGCTTACCCGCTCCGGCGACATCACCGTTCGCAACGGCGCTGCGGGGACGGTCTCGATTCATGCCAAGATTCACTCGGGCGATTCCTGGTTCGGCGGCGGCCACAAAGCGGAAGTGCAGGAACTGCAGAACCACCCTCCCATCCGCCAGAACGGCAACAGCATCCGCATCGATTACGTGAACCTCCACAACATTTCGATCGACTACGAAATCACCGTCCCAGAGAACACCGCGCTGCGCGCCCATACCGGCAGCGGCGATCAGAAGATCGAAGGCCTCAAGGGCAACGTCGATCTCGAGAGCGGGTCGGGCGACATGCAACTGGCGCGCCTCACCGGTGAAATGCGCTTCCAGACGGGCTCGGGAAACGTTAAGGGACGCGAGCTTTCCGGTCCCGCAAAGGTCAAAGCGGGCAGCGGCGACATCGAAATCGAGGAAACAGGTGCAGGCGACGTGGATACCCGCACCGGATCCGGCATCATCACCGTAAACGGCATCAATGGTGGATTTCATGCCGAGGCGGGCAGCGGCGACATTCACGGCAAAGGCTCGCCCAAGAACATGTGGAGTGTCCGCACCGGCTCGGGCAACGTGAACCTGCATGTGCCTTCGGACGCCGCCTTCGACGTCGACATCTCCTCGAATTCCGGAACTGTCACGCTGGGCCATCCGGTGACTACGACCGTCCAGGGCCGCATCCAGGATTCGAAGAAGAGTGTGGTGGGCAAAGTGCGCGGCGGTGGCCCCACGATTTCCGTTCACACCGGTTCCGGCGACGTGCAAGTGGACTAAACAGCAATTAGCAATTAGCAATGTAGCATTTAGCCAAATCGATCTCGGGCGAGTTTTGGCTAAATGCTAAGTGCTAACTGCTGAATGCTGAATGCTCCCTTGACGCGCCATCGTGCCGCGTCCGATACTTCGTTGGGGTTTCCTGAAAATTTGCAGGTTCCACGAGGTAACCGATTGGCACGCCAACCGATCATCACTCTCACTTCCGATTTCGGACTCAACGATCATTTCATCGGCGCCATGAAGGGGGTCATCCTGGAGATCGCTCCCGAGGCGCAGATCATCGACATCAGCCACGCCGTACAGCCGTTCGACATTCTGGACGGCGCGCTGACCATTTCGCAGGCCTACTCCTATTTCCCTTCCGGCACCGTGCACATGGTGATTGTCGATCCCGGCGTGGGGACGGCGCGGCGCCCCGTGCTTATGGTCGGCGAGCGCCACCTGTTTGTGGCTCCCGATAACGGCGTGCTCTCTCTGATCTACGACCGCGAAGAGCGCATCTCCGTCCGCCACGTCACCGCCGAACATTATTTTCTGCAGCCGCGCAGCAACACCTTCCACGCGCGCGATATCTTCTCGCCGGTCGCCGCTTATCTCTCCAAGGGAGTCGAGCCCGATCGCTTCGGCGAAGAGATCACCGACTATGTCCGCTTTGGCGCGCCCCGCCCCAAGCCGGTGGATGAGCACACGCTGCGCGGAGTCGTCCTGAAAGTCGATCGTTTTGGCAATCTCATCACCAACATCACGCCGCAGGATGCGCCCCAACTTTTCGAGGCCGCGCCGCCCGCTTTCAAGATCGCGATCGGAACCAAGGCACAGGCATCGCGCATGTGCGCAAGCTACGCCGAAGGCGCTCCCGGCGAAGTCTTCGGAATCCTCGGCAGCATGGGCTTCCTGGAAGTCGCAACCAACCGGGGCTCAGCCTATCAGCTGCTGGGCGCAGGCAAAGGCAGCGAAGTCAATGTGGTGATGGGCTAGCACTCAGCACTCAGCACTTAGCACTTAGCATTTAGCACTTAGCATCCAGCCATTGGCTTAAGAGCAACCAGGTCACGGCCCATGGGGTTTTCACGGTGGAGTTTTCACTCGTCCGTGCGGGAACAGACCAGCGTCGAAGTGCTCTTGGCTAAATGCTAAGTGCTAATTGCTAAGTGCTGCTCTTCGCCTTGGGATGGACGTAGCGATCCATCTCCGCTGTCCACTTCAGGAACCGCCACAGGTTGCTTCGCTCCGTCCACACGAATCCCCAGAATTCCAAGAATCCAATCTGGGTCATTTTGACGCCGGTGTAAGTCTCGATGCGCCATAGAAGATAGGGACTGCGCCAGGGCGCAATCCGGTGGCCGCGGGTGGAGTTCCAAAGAAAGCGCAGCATCGGCCGCATCGGGTTCCAGTATAGCGCCGGGACATGGCGCGCGGAATACTGCCTGATTTCCCGGTAGAGACGCGGCTTGCCGCGTCTCTGGCCGCGTCCGGAGAAGACGGGGCAAGCCCCGTCTCTACAGAGGCATTAACTCATTTCCTACTTTGTAATCTCGACGCTGGCGCGGGTGTTTTCCCACTCCATGCGCAGCGTGCATTTGCTGCCAGCCTGATCGAAAGCGATGGTGAAGTTCTCCACCGGCGCCGGCGTTTTCGAAACCTGCATGTCAACTCGGGCCAGTTCGTCGGCTTCGTACTTGTACGGAATGCCCCACTCGGCGTTCTTCTTGTTGATAATCAGTGTCCACTTGTCGGCCTTAGGGATGGTGAAGATGGTGTAACTGCCCGCCAGCACAGCCTTCCCACCTACCGTCAGATTCGTATCGCTGACGAATGTAGTCGCTTCATTCGCGCCGGTGCGCCAGATCTCCCCGTACGGCACCAGCGCCTTCTCGCTCGCCGTGCCGAAAATCTTCCGCCCTTTCGCACGCGGACTGGAATAGTCCACCTTGATGGTTGTGCCATCGGAAAACTTGCATTCCGCGCTGGCCGGCGGACTGGGCCGCTTCGATTTGTCCTGCCCCATGCCCATTTGGGCCGAGGCGAAGGTTGCCACCGCAAAAAGTGATGCTGCAATTAACGCAAATTTCTTCATGACTTGTTCCTCCTGAAATAGCATTTAGCATTTAGCAATTAGCGTTTAGCCAAAACACTTCGAACGCCGCGCCGGGTCTATGTTCCACACCGCCGACTCAATCCCCATTCGCCTGGGACTTGATTTTTTGAGCTAACGGCTAAGAGCTAATTGCTGACTGCTGAATTATACTCACATCCCCGCTACAATCTGTTGATGGCCGTATTCAACGAAAAACAGGAAGAACTCGAGCACTTCGAAACGCGCATGGGCGTGCCCCGCGGACGCCTCGCGGTCACCATGGACCTGGTCACCGACGCCATGGCCCTCGTCGGGCAGCATGGCGTCTACTGCCAGAGCCAGCGCTGGCCCGGCAAGCCGGTTATGGATGTGCAGCTCATCATGAAAAACCTCACCGACGCCAAAGAGTTGCTCCAGAGTGTGATGGAAGAACTCAAGCCCAAAGCCTGATTTTCCCGTAGAGACGCGGCTTGCCGCGTCTTGGCGTCTGAGACGGGGCAAGCCCCGTCTCTACAGCGAAACCATAGTTTTTCCGCAGACTGTTGTGCGGGATCGCAAGTAGCCGGGAAAGACTTACAATCCAGAGTATGGAGCGCAAGATCTTCTGGATCTCCTTCACCGTGCTCGGGCTGGCTGCCGATTTCGTCCTGCCGATCTGGTGGGCCCTGGGCGCGACCATTCCGATCGGATACTTCTCCTGGTGGATGGCTTACCGCAGCGGCTGGTTCGAGTGAGCCCTAACGAAACTGTCACCCTGAACGGAGCAGTTGCTTCGCTCAGGATGACAAGGCTGTTAAACACTCTCGATTCCTACGCCAGCGTGTACTTCCCCGCCTCAATCGTCTTCTGCGCAATCTGCTGCCGCAGCGCAATCGCGTTAAACGGTTCGCGCTTGGACAACCGCCGCACGATCGCCAACTGCGTCCGCAGCATGTCGCCTTCCGCCACGTCGGCAATGACTTTCTTGGCCGACGCCTCGACCTTGTCCAGGGCTTGCGTCAGATACACTCGCGTCATTGCAATCGGCAGCGCAGCCGACGCTTCCCCTTTCTGTTCGGCCATCTTCTGCGCGCGCAGCACAGCCGATTCCATGGCGTAAATCTCGATCGTCATATCGGCGATCGCGCCCATCACTTCTTGCTGCTCCTGAATCGCCTGCATATATTTCTGCGTGGCCGCTCCGGCAACGAACAAGCCCAGCTTCTTCGCCTGCGCGACCAGTTTCCGCTCTTCCGCCAACGAACCCTCGATCTCCTCGCCGGCAGACGGCCCGCTCAGCACTTCGTCCATCAGTTTCTTGATCGCCGGCATCAGCGGCAACTGGCCGCTCATTCCGCGCTTCAGCAGGAACCCCGTGATGATCAGCCGGTTGATCTCATTCGTGCCCTCGAAAATGCGGTTAATGCGAGCGTCGCGGTAGGCCCCCTCCGCCGGATACTCTTCCACGAAGCCATAGCCGGCATAGATCTGCAGCGTCTCGTCGACGACGTAATCGATCATCTCCGAGCCCCAGACTTTGAGGATCGAGCATTCCACCGCGTACTCCTCGATCGCCTTGCGCTGTTCTCTGGCTACAGCGGCGGCGTCGCGGCTCGCAGAATCGATTTCGGAGAGCAGCGCGTCCATCATTCCAACCGTGCGATAGACCGCCGATTCGCCGACATAGATCAGCGTGGCCATGTTCGCGATTTTTTCCCGTATCAGCCCAAAATCGCCGATCGTCTTGCCGAACGCCTTGCGCTGCTTGGCGTAGGCCACAGCACTCTCGATCGAAACCCGCGCCCCGCCCACGCACATCGCGCCCAGTTTGAAGCGTCCAACGTTCAGAATGTTGAAGGCGATGGTAGCCCCTTTGCCAATGTCGCCCAGCAGATTCTCGACCGGCACCTTGCAGTCGTTCAGGACGATGGCGCAGGTGGAAGATCCGCGAATGCCCATTTTGTGCTCTTCGGCGCCGACGGAAAATCCCGGGAAATCTCTTTCCACCAGGAACGCGGAAAACTTCTCGCCGTCAATCTTCGCGAATACGGTAAACAGGTCGGCAAAGCCCGCATTGGTGATCCACATCTTCTCGCCGTTCAGGAGGTAGTGCTTGCCGTCCGGCGAAAGCACAGCCCGGGCGCGGCAATTCAGGGCGTCGGAGCCGGAAGTCGCTTCCGACAGAGCGTACGCGCCAACCATTGTTCCCGTGGCCAGTTGCGGCAAGTATTTTTTCTTCTGCTCTTCGGTGCCGAAATAAACGATGGGCAACAGGCCGATGCCGCTGTGCGCGCCCCAGGTGGTGGCAAAACCGGCGTACTTGGCGATGTTGTCGGCGATGATGGCGGCAGTGACCTTGTCCATTTCGAGGCCGCCGTAAGCCTCCGGAATTTCAACTCCGCTGAGGCCAAGGTCGCCGGCTTTTTTCAGCAGTTCGCGCGAAATCGAGAAGTCCTTGTGTTCGATCTTCCCGGCCTGGGGCAAAATTTCGTTCGTGGCAAACTCTTCCGTCGTCTGCCCGATCATCTGGTGCTGCTCGGAAAAATCTTCTGGGGTGAACACATCGGCAGTCTGCCGCTCTTCCAGCAAAAAGCTGCCGCCGGAAATCCTGGTTTTGGGAACTGCTGTCGTAGTAGCCATTTCTTAGACCTCGAAATTTAGACTGCTAAATGAAGACTGCTGAGTGGACACAAGACAAGCGATAATCCCATTCTAACGCGGGAGGCGCCGCCAATGCAGACCCTTGCGTTCGAGCGGCTAGTAGTCGTCGCGCGGTCCGATTAAAGGCGCATCAAAAAAGGAATGCACTGCTGTACCCGTGAAAACGGGAACGCTCCAGGCACTGTTCGTATTGCTGCCGCAGCGACTGATAGCGCAGGGATTGGCCGGGGTCATTTTGCCCCCGCATCTGTCGCTGCTGCGCGGCCAATTCATCCAATAAGGCGCGGCAATCGTCATTAAACCGATATTGCGTGCTGCCGCAAGCAAGGCCGTTCCAAAATTGCCCGGTCGAACACACGTTGCTCGCCACCACGCACGCGCCGTTGCCATTGCGCGATTCTCCTGGCGGGCACACCGCGCAGGGTTCTTTCCGACATGGCGGACGCTTAAATTCCGCGGTCTGAACCGGGCTTGGCCTTTTGAAAGGATGCCGGAGGAACGAGCGGAAACCTTGCTTTTCCGGCATAGCGTTTACCTTCGCGGATGGCAATTTGGAGGATGACGGAAGATGCGATGCCGCTACACCCGTACCGGCAACATGCGAAGCCGAGCTTCTGGAGTTGTGGCTGCTCGCCGAGTGAGCCGATGAACTGGAACCGCCCGAGGAACTGCTGTGCGATCCACCCGTACTCGATCCACTTGCTCCAGAGGGATGCTGTGCCAGGAGAGCTGCTGAAACGAACAGGATAGCTGCGACGACAAGACCGGAGAGCCGCATAAAGCACCTCCCAACCGACTGAGGCGAACCAGGCGAATTTTATGTCATTCTACTACTTGTTGATGCTACAGGAGCATTACAAGAAACGCGGCTAGTCCGCTCCCACAGTTTCGATCGAATTGCCGGTTAGATCGCGTTTGGATCCAGCAGCCCGATCCGGCATTCGACCGGTACTCCGCCCAGAAACGCCTGGTACTCGCTGAAAACTGAGAAGTATTGCGTCTTCGCCTCTTGGCAATCCTGCATCGTTGAGTTTTGCCGGCAATCATCGTCCCTCCGCTGTCGCGCGTTTCTGAGTCGCGCGATAACGTCCTGTGCGCTGGCCGTAGGAGTTGCGCAATCCGTCGTCTGACAGGAACTGCCGATCCGGGTCTGGCCGGGCTGGCACTGCTGGGCGCCGGCCATCACACCCATCACACATTGATTGCCGCTCCAGACCTGGCCAGAGGGGCAAGACTGCGGGGCGGTTGCTTTCGCACTTGGCGGGGGCGCGCAGGATCCGTCCTTGCCCGCCGACTGTCCGGGAGGACACTGCTGGCAAGGTCCGTCTTTGCAGATTTTGCGGCGCGGGTCAGGCTCCACCGGCTTTGGCTCAGGCTCCTTACACCGTCCGTTCTCACAGATTTTGCGGCGCAGGTCGGGCTCGGAGGGGCTCGATTCGTGGTCCTTTGCCGCGGTGGCGTTTACGACCGGCGCAGAAGGCTTGAGCTTGCCCTCGACGCCAGGGGTTTGGGTATCGGATGTCGCGCGTCTAACGTCGGATACGGGCGGCTGCGCCGTGGGGCGGGAAGCTATCGAACTCGCATTCGAACTCGGAGCGGCGGAGTCGCTGGAAGCGTGCTCTTGTTGCTGTTGCGCGCGTTGTTGCTGTTCTCGTTGTTGTTGGTCCCGTTGCTGCTGATCGCGTTCCTGTTGCTCTCGTTGCTGTTGTTGGCGTTGTTGCTGGTCTCGTTGCTGTTGGTCTCGCTGTTGCTGTTCTCTTTCCTGCTGTTCCCGTTGCTGTTGGTCTCGTTGTTGCTGTTCTCGTTGCTGTTGGTCTCGCTGTTGCTGTTCTCTTTCCTGCTGTTCCCGTTGCTGTTGGTCTCGTTGTTGCTCGTCTCGTTGCTGTTGGTCTCGCTGTTGCTGTTCTCGTTCCTGCTGTTCCCGTTGCTGCTGGTCTCGTTGCTGTTGGTCTCGCTGCTGTTGCTCCTGCTGCTGATTGGATTGCCCATACACTCCCTGAGGAGGAAAGGCGATCAACGCCATCCCAAGCAAGAGCACCGCCCCATGCCTCGCCTTCCTACTCAAGACTCCGGTTATAGAGAAAGCAGCGTGCTGATGAGACATACTTTTCGCCATAGTTGTCGCCTCGGTTTCGACCATGCTGCATTGGTGAGGGTTTCAAGAACACCTTGCGGAAGAGGATTGCAGCCAACTCCATAACCAGTTAGACGTTGCCGTCCAGTGAAAGGGTACCCCAGGACAGCGTCAAAGTAGGTAGAGATTTGGTAAAGAAGTGTTACGCCAGATTCTCGAAAATCCCCGCCGCCCCCATCCCTCCACCGACGCACATGGTTACCATGCCGTAACGTCCCTTGCGCCGCTTCAGTTCGCGAATAATGCTGGCCGTAAGCTTCGCTCCCGTACATCCCAGCGGATGGCCAAGCGCGATCGCTCCTCCGTTTGGATTCACGCGTTCAGAATAAAGATCAAGTCCCGCCTCTTTGATCACCGCCAGCGACTGCGCCGCAAACGCCTCGTTCAGTTCGATCACATCAATGTCCGCGAGCTTCAACCCGGCCAGCTTAAGCGCCTTAGGGATGGCAAACACCGGCCCCAGACCCATCTCTTCCGGCTTATATCCGGCCGTGGCGAACGCGACATATCGTGCCAGCGGAGTGATGCCCAGAGCCTTCGCGCGCTCCGCCGACATCACCACAGCCGCCGCCGCGCCATCCGACATCTGCGAAGAATTTCCCGCCGTCGTCACGCCCTTCACGTGAAACGCGGCCTTCAGCGCCCCCAGAGCCTCGATCGATGTATCGGCGCGCGGCCCCTCGTCCACCTTGAACGAAATTTCCTGCCGCTTCGGTTTTGAGCCATTCGGAGTCGTAAAGCTCACCGGCACGGCCACAATCTCATCCTCAAACTTGCCCGCCGCAATCGCCGCCAGCGCCTTCTGATGGCTGCGCAAGGAAAACTGGTCGCACTCCTCGCGTGTGATGCCGAAGCGCGCCGCCACCCGCTCCGCCGTCAGCCCCATCGAAAGATAAGCATCCGGATAATGATCCACCAGCCACGGGTTGACCGAAATCTTGTGGCCGCCCATGGGGATCATCGACATCGATTCCGTCCCGCCCGCCACCATCACCTCGGCGCCGCCCGTCATGATGCGCTCGGCCGCCATGGCAATCGCCTGCAAGCCCGACGAGCAGAAGCGATTAATCGTCACCGCGGACACCTCAACCGGCAACCCCGCGCGCAGCGACGCGATGCGGGCCACGTTCATCCCCTGCTCCGCCTCAGGCATGGCGCAGCCCAGGATGACGTCTTCAATCTCTTTTGGATCAAGCTGCGGCACGCGATCGAGCGCGCCCTTGATTGCAACAGCAGCCAATTCATCAGGACGCGTAGCCCGCAGCGTCCCCTTAAACGCGCGGCCCACAGGAGTGCGGACGGAAGAAACCAGAACGACTTCTCGCATGGCCAATTTTAACCGCAGAGGGCGCGGAGTGCGCAAAGAAGATCAGGCTTCGTATCAGGGGGTTCGTAGAAGGGGGTTCGTAGAAAGCTATCGCTTTAGCGATACCGCAAGCCGAGACTCCAGCCCCGTAGGGGCGTCCTAGCTTAGCCCAGCGCTTCAGTGCTGGGAAAGCGGAGGAACTGATTCAAGTCCCGGAGGGACGACCGAGTTCTCAACACATCCTAAGGGGCTGGGCAGAACACCATTCAGATCGTGATGTATTCGGTAGTCGCGCTGGGTGCAGGGATGGGATCGCCGGGTGCCCCATCCTAACGTCGTGCCTTTCGACGTTAGGGTGGGATTCCACTGCCGCGTAGAGACCGAGATTTCCCCGCGAGACCGAAGAGTTCCCCCTACTCTTTTTTTCTTCACTGCTGTTTCCACCCCAGCACCCGTGCCTTGTTGCCTTCCGCCTCGGCGTCGGGAACCGTTCCCTTCTTCTGATACAGGATCGAAAGGCTGGCGTGCGCCAGAATGTCGTCGGGATCGATCAGCAGTCTTTTTCATCACAAACAGCCTGTGAGCGCCATCACAGACTTCCATCCCGTTATTCGCGATAATGAAAATCTGATTGGGGCAGCCAAAAGTGCGCCGTTCTCCCAAGACGGCCCTCGAAGCTGCCCCAAACCCATTTTCAGCGCTCTTTGACAAGTTAAGTCCTTATTCCGGAATACTTTGATTTAAGTCCTTTAGAATCAAAGACCGAACTGGATTTTTCCCTCTAACTCTATGATTCCACTAGGCAGGGGGGGGGTACCAGTACCAACTGGTTAACATCCAGGAAGAAATGGACCAATGGGCCAGCAACTCGATCAGACCATCGGAGCAGGCTAACTGCCACCACCGCCCTTTTTCAGTTGCTGCTTCCAGCCCAGCACACGTGCCTTGTTCCCTTCCGCTTCGGCCTCGGGAACCATTCCCTTTTTCTGATACAGGATCGAGAGGCTGGTGTGCGCCAGAATGTCGTCGGGATCGATAGCCGAGATTTGTTGGGCAACAACGATCGCCTCGTCAAGCCGGTCGAGATCCTGCAGCGCCCGGCTCAGTCCATGCAGCGCATCGGTGAACCTGGGATCGGCCGCCAGCGCCTGCCGGTACTCTTCGACCGCTTGCTCGTGGCGGCCTTCGAGAACCAGATCGAGCGCAGCGTAATAGTGGTGCTCAGCCAGTTGGCGGGCGGTGACGGAGTTGGCTGGATCGTCAGGCATAAGATTGAACTTAGCTGATTCTAGCAAGCCGCCGCGCTCAACAGATTCGCAGTTGACATCAAGGACGACTTCAGATGGCTCGATGAGCCGATCACCAGATCTCCCGATGATTAGGCCTTCCAGCGCAGCACCGGCTTACGCGCGGCTGCGGTCTCATCCAGACGCGAAATGCGCGTGTTATGCGGGGCGTCGAGAACGTACTGCGGATCTTCTTCCACTTCTTCCGCGATCGACTTCATGGCCTCGATGAACAGATCCAGTTCTTCTTTCGGCTCGCTTTCGGTCGGCTCGATCATCAGCGCGCCCGCGACGATCAGCGGAAACGCCGTCGTGTAGGGATGGAATCCGTAATCGATCAGGCGTTTGGCGATGTCCATCGTCTTCACGCCCTTCTTCGACTGCAGCTTGTCGCTGAAGACGACCTCATGCATCGACGGCGTCGAGTACGGCAGGTCGTAAACGCCTTCGAGTCCCTTGCGGATGTAATTCGCGTTGAGCACCGCGTCTTCCGTGGTCTGGCGCAGGCCGTCCGGGCCGTTGGCGAAGATGTAGGCGAGGGCGCGGATGAACATGCCGAAATTTCCGTAGAACGCGCGCACGCGCCCCACCGACTGCGGACGGTTGTATTCGAAGCCCAGCGTGCCATCCGGCTTGGTGATGACGACCGGCGTCGGCAGGAACGGCTCAAGAATCTTCTTCACCGCCACTGGACCCGATCCCGGACCGCCTCCGCCATGCGGCGTGGAAAAAGTCTTGTGCAGGTTCAGGTGCATGACATCGACGCCAAAGTCTCCGGGCCGGGCTTTCGCGACCAGCGCGTTCATGTTGGCGCCATCCATGTAGAGCAGGCCGCCCTTGGCGTGCATGAGTTCGGCGATCTTGTGAATGTCCTGCTCGAAAACGCCCAGCGTATTCGGATTGGTCACCATCAGCGCTGCGACGTCTTCATTCATCTGCGCCGCCAAGGCCGCCACGTCGACCATGCCGCGGTCATTCGATTTCAAATTTTCGACCGCGTAACCGACCGTGGCCGCCGTCGCCGGATTCGTGCCATGCGCCGAGTCGGGAATCAAAATTTTCTTGCGCGCGTTTCCTTTCGACTCCTGATAGGCGCGCACCATCAGCATTCCGGTCAGTTCGCCGTGCGCGCCCGCGGCGGGTTGCAAGGTGATCGCGTCCATGCCGGTGATTTCGAGCAGGCAGTCGCTCAGCGTCTTCATGATGCGCAACGCGCCCTGCGAAATCTTTTCGGCTTGATAAGGATGGCCGTTGGCGAGGCCTTCGAGGCGCGAGACGAACTCGTTGACGCGCGGGTTGTACTTCATGGTGCAGGAGCCCAGCGGATACATTCCAAGATCAATGGCGTAATTCCACGTCGAGAGCCGGGTGAAGTGGCGGATGATTTCGATCTCGCTCACCTCGGGCATGTCGCCGAGATCTTTGCGCTCCTGCTTGCCAAGCAATTTTGCCGCGTCTACTTCCGGGACATCGAGCGGCGGCAACTTCCACGCCGCTTTGCCGGGCGACGACTTCTCGAAAATTAATCCTTCGTTCTGGCTGATGTGACGCGTCGCTTTGCGAGTTATGTGTTTCATCGCGCCACCTCCTGCTCGACTTCTTTCATAGTTTGAACCGAGCGCTCGCTCTCGGCGACGAGGCCGACTGCGGTATCGATCATGGAGCGTGTGGTCAATTCCGTACAGCACCACAGCGCCGCGTGGCCTAGTTCAGGATAGAACTTCTTCAGCGGAAACCCGCCGACAATTTTGTGCCCCAGCAGGCGCGAGTTGATGGCGTACGGATCTTCGCTGGTCTCAACCACGAACTCGTTGAATCGCGGCGCACCCGCGAACAGCACTTTGGCATGTTTGCTGAACTGGTCGGCAGCGTATGCCGCCTTCGCCAGGTTCTGCTTCGCCAGTTCCCGCAGGCCGATCTTGCCGTAGACGGTCATGAAGATGTTCACCATCAGCGCTACCAGCGCCTGGTTGGTACAGATGTTCGAAGTCGCTTTCTCGCGCCGGATGTGCTGTTCGCGCGTTGCCAGCGTCAGCACGAAGCCGCGTTTGCCGTTCTTGTCGACGGTCTGGCCCACCAGGCGTCCTGGCATCTGCCTTACAAATTTCTCTTTCGTGGCGAGCACGCCGCAGTAGGGGCCACCGAATCCCAGAGGCACTCCGAACGACTGCGCTTCCATGGCCACGATGTCGGCCGCGCGCGGCGGTTCGACAATGCCTAGCGACACGGCTTCGGCGATCGACACAATCAGCAGCGCTCCGTGTTTGTGCGCGATCTCGGCGATGGCCTCGACGTCTTCAATCGTGCCGAAGAAATTCGGCGACTGAATCAGAACGCACGCGGTATCGTCGCCCACGGCGGTTTCGAGTTCCTTCAGATCGACTTGTCCCAAGCCGGTGAACGAGACCATCCGCAGCGGAATCGCCTGGTGGGTCGCGTAGGTGTGGAGCACTTCCCGATACTCGGGATGCAGGCTGCGCGCGATCACGCCCTTATGCCTGCCGGTGATGCGGACCGCCATCATCACGGCCTCGGCCGCGCCGGTCGAACCGTCGTACATCGAGGCATTCGCCAGGTCCATGCCGGTGAGTTCCGAGACCATCGTCTGGAACTCAAAGATGGCCTGCAGCGTGCCCTGCGCGAACTCCGCCTGGTACGGGGTGTAGGACGTGAGGAATTCGCCGCGTTGCACCAGCGCGTCGATTACGACCGGCTGGTAGTGGAAGTAAGCTCCAGCTCCGAGAAAACTGGTATAACCTTCGCCGTTTTCTTTGGCCCGTTGCTTGAACCAGTCCACGATTTCCGACTCAGCCATTTGCTGGGGAATAGCGAGATCACGCGTCAGACGACACTCGGCCGGAATCGGGGAGAAGAGATCATCCACGGAATGGATCCCGATCGCCTTCAGCATGGCGGCGCGATCCGCGGGAGATTTAGGTAGGTATCTCATAAGAACGTTCGTTAGATGTAATAGAGACTGAAACGATTGCAGAGGTCAGAAGTCAGATTGCAGAAGTAAAACCCTCCGCTTCCAGTGATATTAGTGGGAGCCAAGGGGTTCACTTCTGCAATCTGACTTCTGACCTCTGCAATGTTTTTCAGTGCGCCGCCTCTTCGCTGACAAATTTCTCATAGTCTGCCGCCGAAAGCAGCGCATTCAGCTCAGCCGGATCCTTCACCTTGATCTTGACCATCCAGGCGCCATGCGCATCTTTGTTTACTTTCTCCGGGACCGTGGCCAGATCTTCATTGACGGTCGTCACGGTCCCCGATACCGGAGCGAACAAATCGGACACAGCCTTTACTGACTCTACGGTGCCGAAGGGTTTGCCCGTGGTGATCTCCGTTCCCACCTTGGGCAGTTCGACGAACACGATGTCACCCAGCGACTCCTGGGCGTGGTGTGTGATGCCGATCGTGCCATCGGCGGTGATCCACTCATGTTCTTTTGTGTATTTGCGGTCGGTTGGGTAAGACATCGGGTTCTAGCTCCTGGCTCTTAGCTTCTAGCTTTCTTAGCTTGGTGCAATCCAAGTCCTTGGTGCACCTGCGCGTTCTTTTTGGTTTAAGCTTTTTTGGGACGTTTATAAAACGGCGTCGCTACCACCTTTGCTTTCACGCCCTGTCCGCGGATTTCTACTTTCACTGTAGTTTCCACCGCCGCTTGCTCGGGCGGGACGTAAGCTAACGCAATATTTTTCTTCAGGAACGGCGCCGGGGAACCGCTGGTGACGTAGCCGATCTCGCGACCGGCCTCGTCCAAAACCTTGTACCCGTCGCGGGCGATGCCCCGATCGACCATTTCGAGCCCGACCAGCGTTTTCTTCACGCCTTCGGCTTTCGCCTTCTCCAGTGCCGCGCGGCCAATAAATTCCGGCTTCTCCATCTTGCAGAAACGATCTAGTCCCGCTTCCCACACATTGATCGTGTCCGAGATTTCGTGCCCGTAGAGCGGCAGCTTGCCTTCGAGGCGAAGCGTGTTGCGCGCGCCCAAACCGCAGGGGACCACGCCGAACTCCTTTCCCGCCGCCAGAATCTCGTACCAGACCCGCGCGCTGGTCGCTTCGTCCGGCGGGATGTAAATCTCGAACCCGTCTTCGGCGGTATAACCGGTGCGGCCCATCAGGATATTCTTCAGGCCGCATACCGTCCCGCGCGTCACCCAGTAGAACTTCACCGCGCTCAGGTCGGCGTCGGTCAACTTCTGCAATACGTCTACGCCCTTCGGCCCCTGAATCGCAATCTGCGTGAAGTCATCGGAGAGATGCTCGACCTTGCAGTCAAACTGGCGGGTGTTGTCTCGCACCCAGTTGAAATCTTTCTCTCGCGTGCCCGCGTTAATCACGAGCAGGTATTCATCTTCGCCGAGCCGGTGGACGATCACATCGTCAACGAACGTTCCCTGGGGATAGAGCAACGCCGAATACTGCGCCTGACTAATCGCCAGTCGAGAGGCGTCATTCATCGAGATATGCTGCACGGCGGCCAGCGCTTCACGCCCAGCCAGGCGAATATCCCCCATGTGGCTGACGTCAAAAATGCCGACGCCGGTGCGCACCGCCATGTGCTCGGCGACAATGCCACACCCGATCGACGCAGGATATTCGACCGGCATGTCCCAACCGTTAAACTCCACCATCTTCGCGCCCATCTGGCGATGGACGGCGTTCAACGCGGTCTTGCGGACGACGGGTGGAGTGGCTTCGGCGACAGACAAAGGAGAGCCTCGGTCAGACAGTGGCTGGGCTGCCGGAATCTGGAACTGATTAACTTAACACCCGGGCGGGAGGGGCGGCAAATGGTGATTGTGGAGTTGGGAGAACCGCTTGTAATGGGCGACGCGGTGCTCTCGGGATGTTCAGCGTGCTCGCTGTGCGCGTGACTTCGGTTACGTTCCTTCCCTGCCCCTGCCGCACTAAACTCCAAGCATGTCCTCTAGACCAGGTGCAGGCCGCATCGTCTGCGCCCAATGCGAGCGAACGGAAGCGGGTTGCGGATGCGAAAAATATTGCGTGTACTGCCAATCCCAACTCGACGTGCACCTCTGCGTTGACGGCCTCTATTACTGCGAAGCCTGCCGCGACGCCTGCGACTACAAAAGGGCAGACTGACCCAGCATCGGACCTGCTCACCACCACTTTTTTCGCGCAGGATCCCGCGGCGGTGAGTCCCATATCTTTGACCAATTGAAGACCGATCCCAGCAGCGCCACCATCCCAAGCACGACCGCGACAAGTCCAAAAACCAGCTCACCGAACCAATTCCGATACGAAAAGACGTACACGGCTCGGGAGTAGTAAAGGCCCCAAGGCAATCGCCATCACCCCGACAAGGCCACATCCCAGCCGCTTCAGCCTAGGCAAACTATATCCTCTGAACATGTAGGTTCAAATCACCACCGCTTCCTTATATTCCCCGTACACTTTTCGCATCGCGTCTGAAATTTCGCCGACCGTAGCGTTTGCCTCTACCGCCGCCAGTATCCGAGGCATGAGATTGTCTCCCGAGCGCGCCGTGTCTTCGACCGCCTGGATTGCGGCTTGCCAGGTCCGCGGATCGCGTTTCGCGCGCACCGCCCGCACGCGCTCCACCTGTTTCGGTTCCAGTGCCGGATCAATGCGCTGGATCGGCACCGCGTGCTCTTGCTCCATATGGAAGCGGTTCACGCCGACCACCACCGCCTCCAGTCGATCGACCGCCTGCTGATATTCATAGGCCGCGTTCTGGATTTCCTGCTGCACATAGCCGCGTTCGATCGCCTTGAGCATGCCGCCCATGGCTTCGATTTTCTCCAGATAATCCACGGCTCGCTTTTCGATTTCGCTGGTCAGAGCTTCGACGTAATACGATCCGGCCAGCGGATCGACCGTCTGCGGCGCGCCCGACTCGAACGCGATCACCTGCTGCGTGCGCAACGCGATCCGCGCCGACGCCTCGGTGGGCAACGCCAGCGCCTCGTCAAACGAATTCGTATGCAGAGACTGCGTCCCGCCGAGCACTGCCGCCAGCGCCTGGATCGCCGTCCGCACAATGTTGTTCTCCGGTTGCTGCGCCGTCAGCGTAGAACCGGCCGTCTGCGCGTGGAAGCGCAGCATCCAGGATTTTGGGTTCTTAGCCTGGAAGCGGTCGCGCATGATCTTTGCCCACATCCGGCGCGCGGCGCGAAACTTCGCGACCTCTTCGAGGAAATTACTGTGGGCATTGAAGAAGAAGGACAACCGCGGCGCGAACTTGTCCACATCGAGGCCGGCGCGAATCGCCGCCTCCACATAGGCAATGCCGTTGGCGAGAGTGAAGGCGACTTCCTGCACCGCCGTCGATCCCGCCTCGCGCATGTGATAGCCCGAGATGGAGATCGTGTTCCACTCCGGCACATTCTCGTTCGTCCAGGCAAAAACGTCGGTGATGATGCGCATCGCCTGCTGCGGCGGATAAATATAGGTGCCGCGCGCGATGTACTCCTTGAGCACATCGTTCTGCACCGTGCCGGAGAGTTTGCGCACGTCCCGGCCCTGCCGCCGCGCCACGGCGACGTACAGCGCCAGCAGAATCGCAGCCGTTGCATTGATGGTCATCGATGTTGAAATCGCGGTCAGGTTAATGCCATCGAACAGGCGCTGCATGTCTTCAATGGAATCGATGGCCACGCCAACTTTGCCAACTTCTCCCGCGGCCAGCGGATTGTCCGAATCCAGCCCAATCTGCGTCGGCAAATCGAATGCCACCGATAGGCCGGTCGTGCCGTTGGCGAGCAGGTACTTGTAGCGCTTGTTCGACTCCTCGGCATCGCCCATGCCTGCGTACTGCCGCATCGTCCACAGGCGGCCCCGGTACATGGTGGCCTGCACGCCGCGCGTGTAGGGAAACTCCCCGGGATACCCCACATCGCGGTCGTAGTCCCAGGCCGCCAGGTCCACGGGCGTGTAAAGGGGGCGAACGGCAATGTGAGAAGACGTTTCTTCGCCTGGGAGGGAAGCTGCCCGCTTGGTTGCGGATTCGGCCGCTTTGAGTTCCGCCATGTGCTGCCTGCCCTTCTTCGCTTTTCGCTCTTCGCTCTTCGCTCTTAGCTCTTCGCTTTTCGCTTTACCCGCCAGAACGAGCTCAGCCCGAACCATGTGAACGAAACCGTGAAACATACCGCAAGCAGCAACCGCGCCCGTCCAGTCGCGTGGCCCGACTGGCACTTCCCGTACTCGCGGATGCCAGCCATCGCACCGACTCCGGCAAGGGCCAAGAACGTGAACCCGGTCACTTCCAGCCACAGTTGGTGAAGCACCCGCCCGAAGGAAAGGCCGGTCGCGCGGATCCCGGCCAGCAGCGCCCGGCCCGTGCGGCTGCGCTCCACCATATTGGCGGCCACACCGAAAGCTATCTTGATCTTTCTCGCCACCTGGCCGCCCCTCACCAGGAGGCTGATCGGTCGGTCGATCATCAGTCGATTTTAGCAGCGGCCGGGCGTACAATGACGATGGGCGAGATCACCACCACCTGTGATATCCCCCATCAGCGGCTTCCGACTCGAGGGGGACTCGTGGATCAGCAACTGAAGCAGCTCATGAAAGAACTCGGAGAAGCGATCAACGAATCGCTGTCCGATTCGGAATCGATCGCCGAGGTCGTTGCCCGCATCAAGGAAGGCGGCTACGACATTTTTCTGGTTCTCGAAGCCACCATCGGCGTCAGCAAGCAAGGCGAAACCACGACCGACAAGAGTTCCCTCGTCTCCACGCTCAGCACCAATACCGAACTCAAAATCAGCGATCAGGATCTGAAGTTCCTCAAGTCGCTGCGCATCAAGATCGACGAAGATGAGGACGAGTAGAACCGGTCTCACAAATGAGACTTGAGTTCCGGGCAAAATCTTCCGATTTCCCAAAAAAATTTCCCTTCCCCGAACGTTTCCCAAATAGGAAAAACCTTGCAGGTGAGGTCTTTCGATCTGTTAAAATAAAGTCTTCCCCATGTAAGTAGCCGCTTAGCAGCATCTTAGGGGTGGAGAGCCTTCGTCGAAAATGGCCTTCGGCGTGCGTTTTGCACACGAGAAGCGCCGTCTTGGGCCCGTCTCCCGCGGTCTTTAAAGTGCTAGCTCGTGGGATTGACCACTTCTTTTGGCAAGCGCGAAGCAGGTAGCTACACGAGGTGCCGGACATGGATTCCCAGGCTTCACAATTGACGCTAGGCCTTCTTCCCGAGCCTCGTACTCGTTGGGGCAGGTTCGTTCTCAGTTATGGTGGGCAGTCGGTGGTGCTGGCGTTCTTCGTGATTGTTGGCATCATGCACCCCGATGTTCTCGAGCCCCGCGAGCACGACTACCACTTCGTCAGTCTGGTCAGCACTCCGCCTCCGGTTCCACAGGCTCCGGCACCGATCAAGCATTTTCCTGCTCCTATTCCGAAGATTGTCGAACCGGTAACGCCGCGGCCCGAAGCCATGCGCGTCCCCGCCGAATTGGTGCGGCCGAAAAAGCCAGTTCCCGACGAACAGGCGCCCAAGGTTGCGCTGACTGCTCCGAAAGAACTTCTGCCGGACGCGAAGCCGATGATCCCCCGGCAACCGGTCAAACGAATGTGTTCTCCAAGGGAAGCTCGGCAACGCCAACCATGGCAGCCGCGCCGCAGAAAGTACAGACCGGTGGCTTTGGCGACCCCAATGGCGTGCCCGCATCGGACAGTCACGGCCGTCCGGTCACGATCGCGCAGTCGGGCTCGTATGACTTGCCCTACGGCCCAGGCTATGGCAACGGTACCGGCGGATCGCATGGCGCGCGCGGGGTGGTCGCAAGCACTGGATTTGGCAGCGGCGTCGCTACGGGCAACAGTTCCGGCACCGTCTCTGGCGCGCGCGGTGCGGTTCGCCAGGGCGGCTTCGGAGACGCCGACGTGGTAACCGCTCAGCCCAAGGCCAAGTCCGCCGAGCCCATCGTCAAAACCTTGCCGGCTGAGATCACATTTAAGCCCCGTCCGGTTTACACTGATGAAGGACGACAGCTTAAGATTGAGGGCGAGGTTCTGCTCGATGTTGTCTTTTCAGCGACCGGGCAGATTCGCGTCGTGAAAGTGGTGCACGGCCTCGGTCATGGGCTGGACGAATCTGCGGTTCGCGCCGCGGAAAAAATTCAGTTCAAGCCCGCCATGAGAGACGGCCACCCCGCTGATTTCGAGGCGGTATTGCACATTATTTTTCAACTTGCGTCATAGGTCACCCGCATCATACGTGAAATGAAACAGATGAAAATGTTGCGCTCTCTATTCGCACTCTTTACGCTCTCTCTGGCCTGCTGCGCCACGTTCCTGTTCGCCCAGACTTCGCCCGCCCAGACTGCGCCGCAACCCCAGCTCTCGACTCGCGATGCCGCCGCCCAACAGGCTAGCGCCGCCGCCGCCAGCTTCGACCAGGTGGTCGATCGGGCAATTGAGCGGGAACATTTCTTCATCGCCCAGATGAAGCAACTTCATCCGCTCGTAGAAACTTATCTCCAGAATCTGAAGGAAGACAATGACCTCGGCGCTCCCGTGCCGGTCAGCGACGTGTACTTCCTGGGCCGCTTGGATATGAGCGAGGGTACCGATGACCGCACTTTCACCTCGCCCACCACAGCCGGCCTCGGCAAGCGCATGCTCGGCAAGCTGAGCAACGTTTACTCCATGAAGTTTCTGCCTTTGGGCTTTGCCCAGATGGTGGTCCTCGATCAGGATTTTCAGCGCAAGTATTACGACTTCACTTTCGTCCGCCGCGAGTTCCTCGGTGAAGTGCGCTGCATCGTCATGGACGTCGCCCCCAAGAAGGACGCCGGCAAGGGCCGGTTCCTCGGCCGCATCTGGATCGAAGACCAGGACTACAACATCGTTCGCTTCAACGGCACTTACTACCCTCATCCGCGAGCCAGTTATTACCTGCACTTTGACAGTTGGCGCCAGAACCTTCGCCCCGGCGTGTCTGGCTGCCTTCGCTGATTTATTCCGAGGAATCCGATCTTAAGTATCGTCTGGGTCAGACGCTGCATTACAAGGCGCAGACGCGGCTCTGGGGCTACAACCTGAAGGATCTCCGCCGCAACTCTGAGTTCACCGAGATCACGGTCGACTCCCCGCAGTCGGTCCAGGACCAGAGTCAGAAAGCCCAGGACGCGACACCCGTCGAAGCCCAGCGCGCCTGGGAACGTCAGGCGGAAATCAACGTGCTTGACCGCCTGCAGCAGATCGGGCTGCTCGCGCCGGAAGGCGAAATCGACAAGGTGCTGCAAACCGTCGTCAACAACGTGATGGTCACCAATAACCTCGACATTCAACCCGAGATCAGGTGCCGCGTGCTGATGACCACGCCGCTCGAGTCCTTCACCATTGGCCACACCATCGTCGTGAGCCGCGGCATGATTGACGTGCTGCCCGACGAAGCCGCCCTGGCCATGATTCTGACCCACGAACTGTCACACATCGCGCTCGGCCATCACCTCAACACCAAGCTCGCCTTCAACGACCGCATGTTCTTTCCCGATGAACGCACCTTCGAGCGCATGGATTTCGCTCGCGATAAGGGCGAAGAAGAAGCTGCCGACAAGAAAGCCATCGAACTGCTCAACAACTCGCCCTATAAAGACAAGCTCGGCAATGCCGGCTTGTTCCTCAAAGCGGTCCAGGCCCACGCTCCGCAGTTGAAGAACCTGATCCGGGCGCACCTTGGCGACAGCCTTCTTAACGGCAACGCCACCAGGATGTCGTCTCTGATGACCGCCTCGCCGCAATTTGACCCGAAGAAGGCCGACCAGGTCGCGGCGCTTCCTCTCGGTGGCCGGGTTAAGGTCGACCCATGGAGCGATCAACTGGAATTGATCAAGACCAAGCCCGTTGCCATTACCACCGCAGCTGAGAAGATGCCCTTTGAAGTAACGCCCTTCTTCCCGTTCCTCACCCGGTTCGGCACCGCCGCTCCGGAAAAAACGGCCCCGGCCCCGCAGAAAACGGCGGCAGCTCCAACCGGGCAGTAGGAAAACGCGAGGTTGCGAAGTTTCAAGGTCTGAATCACACGGGGCGCACACACTCCCGGCAACCGACACACAAGAGCCTCACGTTGAAACTCTGAAACCTTGCAACTTTGCCTTCGGAGAGAACCGGCAGAAAGAATCGGGGGAAAGCCCCTGCCAGACGCAGCGGGGCTTGGTCGTGCAGCTATTGCGCCATGCTGCTTCCGACTTGCGAAAACACGTTGTTGGCGTTGCCGCCAATCAGTCGGACCGTGCCAATCACGATCACCAGGATTACCGCGAGCATCACCGCGTATTCGGCGACATCTTGACCGCTCTCTTCAGCCCAAAGTTGACGGATTGCTTTGCTCACTGTTTGCCCCCAATCGACGACACGCCCGAGCTTTACCCATCCCCCGGTACAGTAGTTCGCCGTCGTATCATTATTAAAATATCGTGAACCTGCTCCTTTACCCAATAGCACACCAGTGACTCTTTGATAGCACTATCGTGCCACAACCCGGGGATTCCCCTTAGATCCAGCCAACCTGTTGATTCCACAACCTCGATCACACAATCGTTTTCAGCGGAAGCCCCTGATTCACCGCGAACAGCGCCAGTTCCAAACGGGTCGAAACTCCCAGCTTGTCGAAGATATTGCTGAGATGGTGCTTCACCGTATCCTCGCTGATTTTGAAGTACTCGGCGATTTCCCGGTTGGCGTAGCCCGCGACCACCGCCGAGACAATCTCCAGTTCGCGCGGCGTCAGCCCGAACTTCTTCTGTTTCGTTTCCTCGTTCGTGCTCTGCATGAGGTTGCGCAGGTATTGCACCAGATTCGAGACGCTGTCCCGGCCGACCCAATACTCCCCGGCCATCACCGCATGAATGCTCTTGAGCAGCAGTTGCGTGGCGGAATCCTTCAACACCACGCCGCGCGCTCCCAACTGCAGCGCCTCCACCATCTGCTTCTTTTCCACCGCCGCCGTCAGCAGGATGATGCGCACCGCCGCGGCCGCGCCAGCGCTCGTATTCAGGTCGCGCAGCGCATCGAGGCCAGTGTGGTGCGGCATGGCCAGATCGAGCAGAAGAATGTCGGGCTTGATCTCCTTCGCCAGTTTCACCGCCTCGAGGCCGTCGCAGGCTTCGCCCACCACTTTCATATCGCCTTCCGATTCCAGCAAGCGCCGCAGCCCGTCGCGGAAAATGGGGTGATCGTCGGCAATCACAATGCGTATGGGATGAATTCGTTTATCCATAATCGGTTTATCCATGATTGGCCTTTCTCGCCGGCGGAATTCGTACTTCCAGCCGTGCGCCGTGCCCCGGTGTCGATTCTATCGCGAGTTCGCCCGCCAGCAGCCGTACTCTTTCGCGGATCACCGCCGGCCCCTTCCCGGTCGTCTCCAGTTCCGCATCCGACAGCCTTCCGGAAAAAGAAAATCCCTTCCCGTCGTCCTCCACCGTCAACTGCAGATTACCCGCCCGCTGCGCCAATCGTACCAGCACGTGGTGCGCTCCACTGTGCTTGCGCACGTTCACCAGGCTCTCCTGCACAATGCGCGCCAGTTCCCGGCAGACTCTCTGCGCCAAATCCACCCGCTCCAGTTCGCTGACAAATTCCGCCGCGATTCCCGTCTCCCGCCGGAAGCGCTCCACCGTGTCGGAAATGAAGCCCAGCAGCCGGTCCGCATCCACCTCAAACGACTTCATCGCCTGCATCAGTTCGCGCAACTTCAGAACTTCCTCGCGCAGCAGTTTCTGGATCCGCCCCAGCTCCGCGTTCACCACCGGCGCCTGCGTTCCCGACTGGCGCCGCAGCACGTCCAACTGCATTTCCACCGCGATCAGCGATTGAATCGCTCCATCGTGAAGTTCGCGGGCGAACCGCGCCCGCTCCAGCGCTCCCGCCCGCTCCCGCAGCCGCCGCATCAGGTACACGTTGTAGATCGGCGGGAGCCACCTGCTGCGCGAACTCCTGCAGAAACCGCAATTCCTCTTCCGGCTCCCCCATCATCTTCGGATCGAACACGAACACCCGGCCCGACCACTCGTTCCCGAACAGCAACGCCACCGAAACCATCGCGCCAAACTTCTCCACGCGCGCCAGCGCATCGAGAAATTCCGTGCTGGCATCGCGCAGCCGCCCTCCATCGCGATCGAGGAACACGGTGTGAAAACCCTGGGGACGGCGCGACGCGTAAATCGCATCCGCGGGCGAGTCGAACAGATACACCTTCTCGCTTTCCGGCAAAGCCTCGCGCCAGCGCAGCGCTTTGGCGGCCTCCGCGCCCTGACTCACCTCAGCCAGAAATACACGATAGCTGTGCCTTTCCTGCGAGGCGCTCAGCACCCGGCTGGCGCCGTAGATGCTCATCACCTCCCCAAGAATCTGCAGCATGGTCCCGGTAAGTCCCGCCTCCACTCGCGTGGAACTGAGCACGCGCGTGATCACGGCGCGCTCCGCCCGCACTTTCTTCTGGTTCTCCGCCATGGAGCCCAGCAGGAATCCCAGCACAATCAGATAGAACGAAAACATGAACAGCTGTTGCGGATCCAGTTCCCGCACGCTTACACCCAGCCGCGGCAGATGGACCACTTGCAGCCACTGATCCGCCGCCCGTTCCAGTCCAGCTCGCACCGCGAAAGCTTCGGCCCACAGCAGTGTCACTGCCGTAGCCGCCGTGCCCACCGTCTCCCACAGCCCCCAGCGATACGCCGCCGCCGCCATCACGAACACGAAGAACAGAAAGAATGGGCCCCGCTGCGCCGTCGCGAACAGGGAAATCAACACCGGCCAGAGGATGTCCACTGCGTGCACCACCAGACGAAAGGCTCTGGTCGACTGCGGCCGGAAGCGCACCAGCAACATCACCACCACCGCATGCACGAGGTACACCGTCAGCAGCCAGTACAGCCAGCGGGAATACGCAAACCCGCGTACCGGCTCCATCCAGAGAGTAAGCTCCGCCGCAATCGTCAGCGCCACCCTCGCCGACGCCAGCCAGCGCTCCGTGCGGCGGATTTCGCCCGCACTGAGCGGCGCCCGAAAGCGCCATAGATCACGATATCGAGGAATCATCCAGGACAAGAGACTCTCGTTGTTAAGCGATTCATCCTAAAGTGGAGCCACTAATTCTAAAGGCAATCTCAGACAAACTCCATCTTCTTAACTCCCGCTCGACGACAAACCCAAACCTATGCCGCGAGTTTATAGAACGCGATACTGGCAACCTTCTAGTTGCCGCGAATCTGTGATGGTTACCGCGGCCAATCCAACCCTCCTGGTGGAGAGCCGGGCGTCCCCGCCCGACTGGACGAGCGAGACGCCCATCTCTTCACTATATGGCGAATCACGCGGTCACGATACTAGTGGTTACTCTAGTAACCACTGAACCCCGCATCACTGCCCTAAAATGGAGCCGGGGTGGTCTGCCTTGGGTACACTCACTAAACTCTGGGTCTATCTGCTGGTCACGCTGGTTCTCGCCCAGACGGCGGCGTCTCTGCTCATGCCAAGGGGCGAGCCCCTCACCATTGCCAGCGACCTTATCCAGGGCACTCTGCTGCTCGTTGCCACCGCCGCCTTCCTGCCCAATATCTCGCGCTCGCGCTGCCCCAGTCTCCACATCCGCCTCTTTTGGATCCTCATGAGCGCGGGCATGCTCTTCTGGCTTACTTACCAGGGAATGTGGAATTACTTCGAAGTCTTCAAGCGTCAGGACGTGCCCAACCCCTTTCTGGGCGACGTCGTTCTGTTCCTGCATCTGGTGCCCATGATCGCCGCTCTCGCCGTGCTTCCTCATCTTCGGGAAGACGAGCGCGATGAACGCATCCGCATGCTCGACTTTGCGCTCCTGCTCATCTGGTGGGTCTTCATTTATGTGTACGCCGTCATCCCCTGGCAAACCGTGCAGGTCGATGAAGCGGCTTACAGCGCCAATTTCAACTTCGCGTATCTCACCGAAAAACTCGTGCTCCTGGTCTCGCTCACCATCCTCGCCTACACCGCTCACGGCGGCTGGCGGCAGGTTTACGGACAGTTGCTCGGCGCCAGCGCGCTCTACGCTTCCAGTTCCTATGTCGCCAACTGGGCCATCGGCCACAAGCTCTACTACAGCGGCAGCATCTACGACATCCCGCTGACCGTTTCCATCGCCTGGATGGCAGCGGCTCCCTTGCTCGCTCTCCGCCTTGACCTATCCGACTCCAAGCCGTCGCGGCCTGTGCTCGGCGTCTGGATCACGCGCCTGAGCATGCTCGCTCTGTTCAGTCTTCTCTGGGCCGCCATGCACGCCGAACTGGACCCCGCCCTTCCGCCTTCGGTCAAGGCCTTCCGCATTACCGTGAGTCTTTTGACCATGGTGGTGATGGGCGTCGTGGTTTTCTGGCGCCAACACCTGCTCCGAGACGAGCTATCGCAGTTTCTCGAAAGGTCCCGCCGCTCTTTCGACGATCTCAAAGCCTTGCAGGAAAAGCTCATTCAATCCGAGAAGCTGGCCTCGCTCGGCCAGTTGGTGGGCGGAGCCGCCCACGAGATCAACAACCCGCTCACCGCGATGCTGGGATACTCCGATCTGCTCAGCGCGTCCGACCTGCCGCCCGCGGAACAACTCCAGGCCGCGCAAATCGGCGAGCAGGTCCGCCGCACCACCACGCTGGTGGCGAGCCTGCTCAAGTTTGCCAGTCAGGCCCCTGCCCGGCTGGCCGCCGTCGACATCAACTCCGCGCTGCAAACCGCCGTGCGCCTGCTGGCTCCGCAACTCGAGGCGGATGCCATTTCGGTCCGCCTCGATCTCGCTCCTTCGCTCCCGCTCGTGCTCGCCGACTCCAACCAGATTCTCCACGTCTGCATGCACCTTGCGGGACAGATCAGCGCCCGTTTCAATCGCGAAACCCACTGCACTCTGTTGGTTCGCTCGCGCCGCCAAGGCAACTTTGTCCTGGTTGACTTCTCGTCCTATGATCCGGTTGCCGATCCTTCTCCGCAGCCGCTCTCCTACCCGTCGCCGCTCAACTCCGAAGGTGAGAACAAACCTTCTACGCTTTCGCTGAGCGCCTGCTGCCGCATCGTCGAAGAACATGGCGGCCGTCTCTTGCAGCCTTCGGCCTCCGGCAGCCCCGCTTTCCAGATGGAACTGCAGGTCGCGACCAATACCGCCAGCCGCTCCGCCGCCCACAGCGGTTTGTAGGGTTAGAGCAAAGTTTCAAAGCTTCAAATTTTCAGGAACTCAGAGTTGAACCTCAACGACACTCCCCTTTCCCTTGAAACTCTGCAGCCCTTTCTACTCCATCGTCCGCTTCAACTGTCCGCACGCCGCAAAAATATCGCGCCCTCGCGGACGGCGCACAAAGGCCAGGATTCCCGCGTCCACCAATATTTGCCGGAACGCCGCCACCCGCTCCTGTTCCGGCGTCCGATAGGGCAACTCCGTGCCCGGATTCATCGCAATCAAATTGATTCTCGCCCGCATCCCGCGCACTAACTCCACCAACTCGCGCGCCTGCTCCGGAGCATCGTTCACGCCCGCCAGCAGCACATATTCAAACGTCATCCGCTCCCGCGTCCGCAGCGGAAACTCCCGCGCTGCCTTCATCAGCTCCGCAAGGTTCCACTTCCGGTTCAGCGGCATCACTTCGCTGCGCAACACGTCATTCGACGCGTTCAGCGAAATCGCCAGCTTCGGACGCACCGCCTCCTGCCCGAAATCGCGAATCCGCGGCACGATCCCCGCCGTCGACACCGTCATTCGCGACTCGGGAATCCCCACGCCCTCCGCCAGCAGCCGCACCGACTTCATGAAGTTGTCATAGTTCAAGAAGGGTTCGCCCATGCCCATGAACACGATGTTGACGCGCTGCAGCGGAGGCTCCACTCCCTGCTCCCGCAGCACCGCCACGATCTGCCCAACGATTTCTCCCGCCTCCAAGTTGCGCTTGACCCCAAGCAACGCCGTGAAACAGAACTTGCAATTCACTGCGCACCCCACCTGGCTCGATACGCAAATCGTAGCCCGCCGCCACGTTGCCGGAGTTGTTGCACTCTCAATCTCGTCGCCGGCTTCGCTTCCGTCGCCCGTCTCGCCGCCATCTCCCTCCGGCATCCAGACCGTCTCCACCCTCTCCCCGTCCGCCAGTTCCACCAGATACCGCACCGTGCCATCGCTCGAAACAAATTTGCGCGCAATCGCCGGAAACCCCATCCCCCAGCCTTGCTCCGCCAGACGCGCGCGATAATCGAGCGGCAGCGTCGATACCTGATCCAGTCGCTCAATCTTCCGCCGATAGATCGCATCAAATAATTGCCGGCCCCTGTAGGCGGGCTGCCCCGACTCAAGCGCAAGATCCGTCAGTCCCTGCAAGTCAAGTCCTAACAGCGAATTGGATGGCTGGCTGACCATTGAGCTAATGGAGCGACGGGCGTCCTCGCCCGTCTCTAGAGTGTAATACCGAAATGACATGCCGAAGAATCGCCGCAAGTTAAACAAAAATAAGGCTAAACTTCAACCGCCGCCGCTTAGCCTCAGATTGTGGGAGAATAGTAGAGTAACCTGCCCCGGAATTTATATTCGGATCAGAACGTCATAGCAAGAATCAGGCTGCGGAAAAACTCGGGAATTCACATTGGGGCATCAGATTCGTATCCGGGCATCGCTTTAGCGATGCCGCAAGCTCTGCGAAATAAGACGCCCGTTCAGGGGCTGCGAAGCTACTGGTAACTAATGGTAAAAGAGGCCCGCAACATTCGACGTCAGGTTTTGCCGAACGGCCTAACCGTCATCACCGAGCAGATGCCCCACATCCGCTCCATCGCGATCGGCATCTGGCTCAAGTCCGGCTCGCGTGACGAAGATTCCGAATGGAATGGCATCTCGCACTTCATCGAGCACATGGTGTTCAAGGGAACGGAAACCCGCTCCGCCGAAGCCATTGCCCGCCAGGTCGATTCGATCGGCGGCAATATGGATGCTTTCACGGCGAAGGAATGCATCTGCTTCAACATCAAAGTCCTCGATGAGCACCTTCCCCTCGCCTTGGATGTGCTCACCGATCTGGTTCTTCATCCTGTCTTCGATGCCGGCGATATCGCGAAGGAGCGCGGCGTCATCCTCGAAGAAATTAAGATGGACCAGGACAATCCCGACTATCTCGTCCACGAAATCTTCACCCAGAGTTTCTGGAAAAACCACTCCCTCGGCCTGCCGATTCTGGGCACACGCGAAACCGTAAAAAAATTCGAGCGCCCCGTCGTCTCCCGCTTCTATGGACACCACTTCGCTCCCGGCAATCTCATCGTCAGCGCCGCCGGGAACCTGGACCATAAGAACTTCGTCGAACTCGTCGCCAAACACTTTGAACACGTGAAGCCGGCGGAAAACGGCTTGCACTCGCCACAGCCCAAAACTTTTTTCCGCATCAACCTGCGCAACAAGAAATCGCTGGAGCAGGTCCAGATCTGCATCGGCGTCCCCTCGCATCCCATGGCCGACGAACGCCGCTACGCTTCCTACATTCTGAATACGCTGCTCGGAGGCGGCATGAGCTCGCGCCTATTCCAGAACATCCGCGAGCGCCAGGGGCTCGCCTACTCCATCTACAGCGACCTGAACCCCTACCGCGATACCGGCTCCCTGTGCGTATACGCAGGCACCTCGCGCGAGTCGGCGATCAAGGTTGTCGAGTGCGTGGTCGAGGAATTCCGCAACCTGAAAACCACGGCCGTTCCCGAAGAAGAACTGCGCCGCTCCAAGGACCAGCTCAAAGGCAGCCTCATGCTTTCGCTCGAATCTTCGACCGCGCGCATGTCGAACCTGGCCCGCCAGGAAATGTATTACGACCGCTTCTACGGCCTCGACGAACTCATCGAGCGCATCGAAGCCGTCACCATCGACGACCTGCAGCAAACCGCCGAAGAATTTTTCCGCACCGAGCAGATCGCCGTAACCATCCTCGGCAACCTCACCGGCCTGAAATTAACCCGTGACCAGTTAACCTGCTAGAGGTTTAGTGGAGCGACGCTTTAGAGCGTTCTTGCAGTTGGTGTAACCCTGATCATTGGTTACGGGGTTGCTTGGGGTACCCCCCTCCCCCCTTATCTCTCTAAAGTCTTGAATCTAAAAGGCACTATTTTCAAAGTCTTCAAAACAAATGGGTTAGTAGTAAAGTCTTGACAGCAAAGGAGTTAGTGGTCTGGCAGAAATTTAGCCTTCCTTCAGAATCAAGGAGTTGCGGCAGGAGATACTGGCAAAGTCTTGATTTCAAATAACTTAGTACGCAATTTGAGGCCCGCGCTGAGCGGTTACCTAAGTACTATTTTAACTCTTGATGTCAAGGGTTGAATAGCGTCTCCTGGACAGTAGCGCAGCGTGCCACGAGGCTTGCGAGCGCATTGCAGGAATACTGAAAATACTCTAGCGTGAGGACGCCCCCGCCCGCCTAACGTCAGCTATCATCTCAGTCCCCACGATTTGTGCATCGCGCTGCTGCCCCTCGGTCTGCTTTCGCAATATCTTGCAACCGGCACCGGAATGCCGCGATGGGCAAGACTCATCCTGATAGGCTGTGAGTGCGTGCTCTTCCTGCCTCCTTTGCACGTGATCTTACTGGCTGGGCACGTGTACGCATTCGCCGGCGTTCCGATTCTGATCTTGTTCTCGCTTTCTGGCGGGATCTTTGCCAGAAGCTGTCAACTGAGAACCGAAAGCTAGAGGCAACCGGGCAGCGGCATTTCGCTCGTCAGAAAAACCCGTGGTCTTCACCAGCGAAACCCTACCGTGACCGGCATAACTATGGTCTTGAGGTCGCGTGCGCCAAAGTTATCGTCAGCGACGTCATGGGTGTAGGCCCTATGGTAGCGCCATTCGAAGTAAAGTTTGGCGCCATGAAGACTGCTCAGACGACGTGTCAATCCGCCGCCGTAGTTGAAGCCCCCCGCAACCTTGCTATTCGAGGACATCGTTTGCGGCGTCACGATGAAGTTATTGAGGCCGCAGTTAAGATCCCACCATGTCCACGCGGGCTGGCAGGGTGTGCCGGGTGTGAGTGGTTGGCTGTGGGCCAACGCGACGCTGCGATCATAGAAACCGATGCCGAAAATTCCGTATGCGCCCCATTTGCCAATATGGCGGGGGACGTTGACGATGCCATTCAGGCTTACCGACTGCATATGTCCGCTTTGGTTCGCCAGACCCTGATTCTTTTCCACGCTGGGTCTAAAGCCGAGGTCGTAGTACATGTATTCGGCATCGGCGCCGAACATGCGGGTGAAGTTCATGCCGCCGCCGACCACAGCCTGAAAAGAGTTTCCGACATAGCTGGCGACATCGCCGCGTCCGATGCCTAGGCCGCCGCCGGCAGTGAAGTTATAACGATTGAAATTTGATTGCGCCGAAGCCGATGCCACGAGTCCGCAAAAAACCAGCAACCACAGTATCCGATTCCTCAATCTCGATCTCCTGTTTCGTAGAGCCAAGGTCGTACCGCACACTCGTAAAATCGCAGTCTTTGCCGCGACCGCTGTTCTTCAACTTTAGATGCGCTTACAGAATAAGGAAAGGCCGCCTTTTTCCCTAACCGGCTCGAGTTTCCGGCAGCGGCCTGCCAAGCGGTCAGTTGCGCCCCGCGGTCGGCCGGGGCGCGTGGCGGATCTTCCCGTAAAACACCGGCCAGTACTCGCGCAGCATGTTTCCCCCCGTTTTGGATGCTAAATCCAGCCCATAGCGAAGGAACGTGTCTCCGACGGTGCGGTTTCGATCCGGCCAGTAGACGTTCGCCAGTCCCTCCGCCATCAGCGGCCCCGCCAGTCCGGACCAGTTGGCGACGTCGCGCCCGTCATCGTTGCGCGTGACGAAGACTCGCTGCACCGAATACTTCACGGCGTGGAAAAAGCCCGGATTGACCTCCGGATAGAAACGCGGATCCTCATGCAGCGCGGACGCCAGCAGAAACGTCCCGAAAAATTCGCTGGACGCCTGTCGCCCCATGGAGGACCCGAATCGCTTGGCGTACGCATCCCAACCCTGTCCGAAGCCAGTTGGCGAGTCATCTGCCTGGCCGACCGAGGAACCCAGCATGGCCCACGTGATTGTGTGCACGGAGACACTATTGTCCACGAACAGTTGAAATTTTTCTCCTGGCGAAAGCCGCTCCGTATTCAATGCGATGTCGGGGAAAACGATGGACTTCTCCTGTAGCAGATTGTACAAGGCCTCGCCCGGCATTTTCGACGGAGCACTCGGAGCTTGGCCGGAAGGAGTTTGCGCGGCCGGTGAAGTGCCAGTCTCGTCCGGCGCCTTCGGTGTTTCCTGGGCGAGTGCTCCCGTTGTCCAACCGAAAGCGATCACTCCGAAAAAAATCAAGGCCCACAGCGGCGGTTGCGGGGAGAACACATGGTTGGACTGCGTCACGGCCATCGTTCCAGAGATGCTGATTGCTTGGCGAATTGGCATCGCTAGAGATTACCCAATCGCAAGCCCGGCGGCAATCGCTTAAAACGTCAAAAGCCAGGTTTCAAGGTTTCAGAGTTTCAAGGTTTCAGGGTCTAAACCGCACTTGGCATTGGCGGAACCTTGAAACTTTGAAACCTTGAAACGTTGAAACCTGGCTCCTTCAGGCAACTTCTCCGGCCCGAGCCGCCAGGACCTCCAGCAGTTCGCCCACGGTCAGGCCCGAATCCAGCAACTCAATCATCCGATCTGCACTGACTCCTACTTGCGCGCCCAACGCAACAATCTTGGCTACCGCCCGCTCCAGCGCTTCCTTCTGCGCCAAGCTGAGCGGCTCAGCTAGATCACGGCTCGCGGCTGCGGTCAGACGCAGTTCTGTCGTCATTGGATTACTCCACCTCGCACAACGCTGGCTTGGATTCCATACGGCCCGCCTTCCCAGAACCGGGACCCGGCCAGGATCACCGCCTTGTAGAACCGAACTTTTGCATATGATCCGCCAATCCAGCCGGTCTGCGCTGTGATGCAGCTTACTTGTATTTGTGATGGAATGGACGAGTTGGCTTCCCGACTAGCATCATGACGATTCAGGAAGACGTTCCGCTGGCGCCACTAACCACCTTGCAGGTGGGCGGGGCGGCCCGCTACTTTGCCGAACTGCGGAGAGAAGACGACGTTCGCGAGGCCGCGCAGTTCGCGAAAACCCGCAACCTGCCACTGTTTGTGCTTGGCGGAGGAAGCAATCTGGTGGTCGCCGATTCTGGTTGGCCGGGACTGGTGCTGAAAATCGCGATCGGCGGAATCGCCAGTCCAAATACAAGTGACGCCACGGGTAACGCCGTGCTCTTTAACGTGGGTGCAGGCGTCAACTGGGATGACTTTGTCGCGCAGGTGGTCGTGCAGAATTGCGCGGGCGTCGAGTGCCTCAGCGGAATTCCAGGCAGTGTCGGCGCCACGCCCGTGCAAAACGTCGGCGCCTATGGCCAGGAGGTCGCCGGCACGATCGAATCGGTGCGCGCGCTCGACTTGAAAGAAGACCGCATTGTGGTTTTGCCAAAGCCGGCCTGCGAATTCCGTTATCGCGCCAGCATCTTCAACAGCACGGAACGCGGGCGCTACGTCATTTTGCGGGTGAACTACCGGATGAAGCGGGGTGGGGTTCCGAGTTTGAAGTATGCCGATTTGCAAAAGCATTTTGCGGAAACAAAGACGCCGCCATCGCTCGCCGAAACCCGCGCGGCCGTGCGGGAGATACGGCGCAGCAAAGGCATGCTGATTGTTCCCGGAGACGACGATTGCCGCAGCGCCGGGTCGTTCTTCAAGAATCCCGTGCTCAGCGCGGAGCAATTCAAAGACCTGGCCGAGCGTGCCGCGTCGAAAGGGCTGGAGATTCCGAGCTATCCCGCACTCGATGCGCGACGCAAAGTCTCGGCCGCATGGCTGGTGGAACACTCAGGGTTCTCCAAGGGATATACGGTGGGAGCGGCCGGGATCTCGCACAAGCACGCGCTGGCGTTGATCAACCGCGGAGATGCGAAGGCGAGGGATATTGTCGGCCTGAAAGATGAAATTCAGCATGGCGTGCAGGAAGCGTGGGGGATTCTGCTGGAACCAGAGCCGGTGTTCGTAGGATTTTGACCTTGGTACTCACGTAGGGACAGCCGCCCCCGGCTGTCCAGGCGAGCGCAGCTCGCCAGGGTTCCGTTTGCGCATTCTCGCACTCAAAAGCGTAGCGGGGCCTCGCACCGCCGGACAGCCGAGGGCGGCTGTCCCTACCCACAAAAAGGGCGGCGCATCCCGGAGCGACGGTTCCCCCATGCCGGCCCAGAGGTGTCCGTCACCGCAGGATCCGCCCCCGGGATTCATCGGCCAGTTCGCGAGCGCGCTTGAAAATCTTTTGGAACATCCCTTTGGTTAACTTGCCCGTCTGGGTGTTCTGGTTGGAGGGATGGTAAGAGGCTAAAAGGACGCGCCCATCTGGCAGCGCGTATTCGGCGCCGTGGCGGAATTCATACTCGCGCTTGCCGGCGATCCATTTCTTGCGCTTGAGATAGTTCAAGTACGCGTCGAACCCGATTCTTCCCAGCGCCACAATCACGCGCAGATCTTTCAGCCCTTCGAGTTCGCGTTCCAGAAACGGAGCGCAGTTGGCCAGTTCCTCGGGTAGAGGCTTGTTGCCGGGCGGCGCGCAGCGGGCGGCCGCAGTGATGTAAAGATCGTGCAGAACAAGCCCGTCGTTCCGGCCGGTCGCCGTGGGCTGATTGGCGAAGCCGGTTTCGTGCAGAACCGGGTACATAAAATTGCCGGAGGCGTCTCCGGTAAAAGGGCGGCCGGTGCGATTGGAGCCGTGGGCGCCGGGAGCGAGTCCGAGCACGAGGACGCGCGCATGAGGATCGCCGAAGCCCGGGACGGGCTTGCCCCAGTATTCGCAGTCGCGGTAAGCGCGGCGCTTCTCGCGGGCGATCTGTTCGCGATATGCGACCAGACGCGCACAGCGGATGCAGGTGACGACTTCGGCGTTCAGAACCTTGAGCCAGTTGGGAAGAGACATTCGCCTTCATTGTATTTGGTTGCGGATTTTGTAACTTGGTAATCGGGTAATTTTGTAATTTCAACTCCAACCGGTTCCAGATTACAAAATTACCCAATTGCAAAATTACAAAATTTCCCTGGCCCGTTACTTTGGTGGCTAGAATATCCCCCTCCGCCGTTTGACGTTGCTCTTCGAGAGTCTTTACACTCAAGATTACGGCACAAGGCGTCGCAGCCGGGCCACTTCCTCCCGGCTCTGTTGCCCTAGCCGCACTGGAAAGGTAATTGTGAGCCCTGCTGAGATCAAAGAAAACACGGCCAACGGAAGCACTACCAAACGCGAGATTCAGGTCGAGATTCCGGTCGAGGAGGTCACCCGGCAGACCGATTCGCTGATCCAGAAATATCAGAAGGTGGCGCGTATTCCCGGCTTTCGGCGCGGCCATGTTCCGGCGTCCATCATTCGCCAGCGTTTTTCGGAAGAGATCAAGACCGACATGGTCGAGGCGCTGATCCCGCGCTTCTTCAGGCAGGAAGCGGAGAGGCTCAGCCTTCATCCGGTATCGCAGCCGCGGGTCACGGACCTGCATCTGCACGATGGCGAACCGCTGCGCTTCAAAGCCGCCTTTGAGGTGCTGCCGGAAATCAAGCTGGAAGGCTACAAAGAATTGCGCGCCGATAAACCGGAGATTGCGGTTTCCGAGGCCGATGTGGAGCAGGCTCTCACCGACCTGCGCGAGCGTCATGCCAGCTTCAATCCGGTGGAGGGCCGCGCCCTCGCCGATGGCGATTTCGCCCAGGTCTCGCTCGATGGCCATCCGAAGGCCGAACAAAAATCCGGCGAAGAAAAACCCGGCGAAGGCCAGCCCGTGCACATGGATGAAGTGCTGGTCGAAATTGCGGGCAGGAAACACCATGCCGGAATTCACCGAACACCTGCGCGGAACCAGCGCCGGGGATGAGCGGACGTTTGACGTGCACTATCCGGAAGATACGCAGGACAAGCGCCTGGCGGGAAAAACGTTCAGTTATACGGTGAAGGTGCAGTCGATCAAACAGAAGAGTCTGCCGGAACTGAACGATGAGTTCGCCAAGCAACTGGGCGAATTCCAGACGGTGGACGATGTGCGGAAGGTGATTCGCGAGCAGATCGAATCCGAGCGCAAGCACCAGGCCGAACACGATGCCAAGGAAAAGCTGGTGGGCGAACTGATTCAGCGGAACGATTTTGAAGTTCCCGATTCGCTGATCGAACAGCAGATTGACATTCGCCTGGAGCGCGGACTGCGGGCGCTGGCGGCGCAGGGCCTGACCGCCGAGCAGATGAAGAAAATGGATTTGCAGCGTCTGCGCGCGGGACAGCGCGAGCAGGCGATCCACGATGTAAAAGCGGCGCTGCTGCTCGAAAGAGTGGCGGAGAAAGAGAACGTGCAGGTCAGCGACGAGGAACTGAATCGGGAACTGGAAGCGCTGGCCAGACAATCAAAACAGACGTCCGAAGCCGTACGCGCTCGTTTGACACGGGATGGGGGCCTCGATAGAATCCGGACAAGAATCCGCAACGAGAAAACCCTCGATTTTTTGTATCACCAGTCCGCGTGATAAAGACGCGGACCATTTCGATCCTCCCCTGAGACGACGCGACCGATTTCAGGGCAGGAGTGTGGAAAGGGTGAATGATGCTGGTACCGATGGTAATCGAGTAGACGGGCCGGGGCGAACGGGCCTATGACATTTACTCCCGGCTGCTCCGCGACAACATCATCTTTATTGGTACGCCGATTGATGACAATATCGCCAACCTGGTAATCGCCCAAATGCTGTTTCTGGCGCAGGAAGACCCGGAGAAAGACATCCAGCTCTACATCAACTCGCCGGGCGGTTCGATCACGGCGGGCATGGCGATCTACGACACCATGCAGTATGTAAAGAACGACGTGACCACGATCTGCATCGGGCAGGCCGCTTCGATGGCGGCGCTGCTGCTTTCGGCGGGCGAAACCAAGAAACGGCTGGCCCTGCCCAATTCGCGCATCCTGATCCACCAGCCCTCGATGGGCGGGCTCTCCGGGCAGGCGACCGACATTGACATCCATGCCCGCGAAATTTTGCGCATGCGCGAGATTACTAATCAGTTACTGGCCAAGCACACCGGCCAGAAGCTCGATAAAGTAGAGAAGGACGTGGAGCGCGACTTCATTATGAATTCGCAGCAGGCAAAGGAATACGGAATCATCGACGATATCATCTATAAGACAAGATAGAGGGTATGATCGGCAGTTCGTGGCGATCCTCACCAGGAGAAAGGGAGTAAGGCCGAGTGAAGACCAGATCGGGTTCGGATGAGATGTTGCGCTGTTCGTTCTGCCACAAGTCGCAGGACGCGGTGGCGAAACTGATCTCGTCGCCGAGCGACTATCCCCGGGCATACATCTGCGACGAGTGCGTCGCCGTATGCAACTCGATCCTCGAAGACGACCGCACCGCGACTCCCGCGGCTGCGATACCGAACCAACTGCCGAAGCCGCTGGAAGTAAAGACGTTCCTCGACGAGTACGTCATCGGGCAGGAGCAGACCAAGAAAAAGCTGGCCGTCGCCGTCTACAACCATTACAAGCGCATTTACATGAACCGCCAGCGCACCGGCGATGGGGTGGAACTGACCAAGTCGAATATTTTGCTGATCGGGCCAACCGGAACCGGCAAGACGCTGCTGGCGCAAACCCTCGCCCGCATGCTCGATGTGCCGTTCGCGATCGTGGACGCGACCACGCTGACCGAGGCCGGTTACGTGGGCGAGGACGTCGAGAACATCATTCTCAAGCTTCTGCAGGCGGCCGAAGGCGACGTAAGCCGCGCCCAGACGGGCATCATCTATATCGATGAAATCGACAAGATCGGACGCAAGGACGAGAACCCCTCGATCACCCGCGACGTGTCGGGCGAAGGCGTGCAACAGGCGCTGCTCAAGATTCTGGAAGGCACGATCGCCAACGTTCCGCCGCAGGGTGGGCGCAAGCATCCGCACCAGGAATTCACGCCCGTCGATACCACCAACATCCTCTTCATTTGCGGCGGCGCCTTCGTGGGGCTGGAGAAAATTATCGGGCGGCGCGTCGGCAAGAAGGCTCTGGGTTTCCGCATCGGCGAAGAAGAGGAGAGCGAGCACACCGGCCTGGCCTCGCTGCGCAACTTTGAACTCGTCTCCGAAGCGCAGCCGGAAGATCTGATCAAGTTCGGGCTCATCCCCGAGTTTGTCGGCCGCCTGCCGGTGATGGGAGTGCTGCAGCAACTGGACGAAAACGCGCTGGTGGAAATTCTGACGCGTCCGAAGAACGCGATCGTGAAACAATACCAGCGCCTGTTCGAGTTTGAAAACGTGCGGCTGAAGTTCAGCGACGACGCCAACCGGGCGATTGCGCGCCAGGCGATGGCGCGTAAAGTTGGGGCGCGCGGCTTGCGCATGATTCTCGAAGAGCTCATGCTGGAACTGATGTACAGCCTGCCCAGCCAGAAGAAAGTTAAGGAATTTGAAGTGACCCGCGAGATGGTGGAGAAGCGCAACGTCTCGCTGGCCATGATCGAGAAAGCGGCAAGTTAGCACCCACCCTAGCGCCGCAAAAAGCGCGACGCCAGGATGGGGCACCCACTAGAATCAGGACCAGAGACGGGAGACCGAGTTGTCGAACCCCAAGGAAAAGTTCGAGAGCAAGAAACTGCCGATGATGCCCATTCGGGACGTGGTCATCTTTCCGTACATGATGACTCCGTTCGTGGTGGGGCGGGAGTCGAGCGTGCGTGCGCTCGAAGAAGCTCTGGCCAGCGATAAGAAGATTTTTCTTGCCACCCAGCACGATGCCTCGATCGACGAACCCAAGGCCGGAGACATCTTCCAGGTCGGCACCATCGTCAACATCGTGCAGAGCCTGAAACTGCCCGACGGCAACATCAAAGTGCTGGTCGAAGGCATCGAGCGCGGCAAGATCCTGCAGGTGGTCGAAACCGAAGGCTTTCTCCAAGCCACGGTGCGGGTCGCGCGTTATGCCACCGAGACGACGGCGCAGATTGAAGCCGGCATGCAGCGCGTCACCGGCATGTTCGAGCAATATGTAAAGCTCTGCCAGTCGCTGAACTACGAAACCATGATCGCGGCCGTGCGCATGGAAGATCCGGCGAAGCTGACCGACACCATCGCCGCCAACCTGCAACTCTCGATTGAAGAAAAGCAGGGGCTGCTCGAAATCTTCGATCCCGCCGAGCGCTTGAACCGGATCGGCGACGTGCTCGACGTGGAAATCGAAAAGCTCAACATGGACCGCACCATCCAGTCGCGCGTGAAGCGGCAGATGGAGAAGGCGCAGAAAGAGTACTACCTCAACGAGAAGATCAAGGCGATTCAGAAGGAGCTGGGACGCGGCGAAAAGAGCGAATTCGACGAACTGAAAAAGAAGGTCGAATCCGCGGGCATGCCGAAAGAAGTTCGCGACAAGGCGATTCAGGAACTGAAAAAACTGGAAGCGATGCCGCCCATGTCGGCGGAGTCGACCGTCTCGCGCAACTATCTGGATTGGCTGCTGGCGGTGCCGTGGAAGAAGCGTTCGAAGGAAATCCGCAACATCACGCGCGCCGAAAAAGTCCTGAACGAAGATCATTATGGCCTGGAGAAAATCAAGGAGCGCATCCTTGAATTTCTCGCCGTCCGCCAGTTGGTGAAAAATCCCAAAGGCTCGATTCTGTGCTTCGTCGGCCCTCCCGGCGTGGGCAAGACTTCGCTGGGAATGTCGATCGCCAAAGCGACCGGCCGCAAGTTCGTGCGCATGTCGCTCGGCGGCGTGCGCGATGAAGCGGAGATCCGCGGCCATCGCCGCACCTACATCGGCGCCCTGCCCGGCCAGATCATCCAGATGATGAAAAAAGCCGGGACCAAGAACCCTGTATTCATGCTGGACGAAGTCGACAAAATGTCGATGGACTTCCGCGGCGATCCTTCGGCGGCGCTGCTCGAAGTGCTCGATCCCGAACAGAATTTCATGTTCGTCGATCATTACCTCGACGTTGAGTACGACCTGTCGCAGGTTTTCTTCATCGCCACCGCGAACGTGATCCACACCGTTCCGCCCGCCCTGCAGGACCGCATGGAAGTGCTGCGCCTGCACGGCTACACCGAGCCGGAAAAAGTCGAGATCGCGAAACAGTTCCTGGTGAAGAAGCAGATGTTGCAGGCGGGGTTGACGGAGAAGAACGTGCAGTTCCCCGACGACGCGATCCGGCAGATCATTCGCGGCTACACCCGCGAAGCCGGGGTGCGCAATCTGGAGCGGGAAATCGGCAACGTCTGCCGCAAAGTTGCGCGCAAGGTGGTGAAAGAAGGCGCGGACTTCTCGGCCGCGATCCAGCCGGAAAAGATTGGCGACTACCTCGGCGTTCTGAAGTTCCGCGACACTCTGGCCCACGAAAAGAGCGAGGTCGGCCTGGTGACGGGCCTGGCCTGGACCGAGGTGGGAGGATCAATCCTCAGCACCGAAGCCATGGTGGTGGACGGCAAAGGCAAGCTCACTTTAACCGGCAAACTCGGCGACGTGATGCAGGAATCGGCGCAGGCTGCCATGTCGTACATTCGCTCGCGAGCGGCGCGCCTCGGACTGCCCCGCGACTTCTACCGCAGCCTCGATATTCATGTGCACGTGCCCGAAGGAGCGATTCCGAAAGATGGCCCGTCCGCCGGCATCACCATCGCAACCGCTCTCGCCAGCGCGCTGAGCCGGATTCCGGTGCGCCGCGATATCGCCATGACCGGCGAGATCACGCTGCGCGGCAAGGTGCTGCCCATCGGCGGATTGAAGGAAAAGCTGCTGGCCGCCCATCGCGCCGGATTGTTCGAAGTGATTCTGCCGCAGGAAAACGAGAAGGATGTTGCCGAGGTTCCGGAGAACCTGCGCCGAGAGATGAAATTGCACTTCGTGGACAACATGGATCAGGTGCTGGCCGTAGCTCTCGAAGGCCCGCTGCCGCAGATGCCCTCGGAGGCCGAGACCATGGCTCCCATCGCAACCCCGCCCGCCTCGGAGATTCCCACGGCCCGGCAATAGCCTGAATAACGCCGCGGTTCCCACTCATCGCAAAGTGCGCGATGAGCGCGGCATCCCGAGACACTCCCGTCAACGCCGTTCCGCTCAGGGCCGGTCCCGCTAAGCGGGGACAAAATGTACTTACAATTATTGTAAGTGCAAAGTGTTTCACGTGGAACATTTTGTACTTTCTTAATTGTACGTATAGAGATATAAATACGTATGAAGAAAAAGCGAACAATAGCGAAGAAGCGGCGGAAGATTGCCCGGCTGCGGGCCTCCGTCGACGAGGAGAAACTTCCACTCGATCTGGTTCCGCAGTGGTCGAAATACTACAAACCCCTTAAGAAGCCGGTGACGCTGCGTCTGGACGCCGACGTTCTAGCCTGGTTCAAAAAGCAGGGCCGGGGCTACCAGACGAGGATCAACCGGGCGCTCCGGAAGGCGATGACGGACGAGAGAAAGAGCAAGCTTTAGCCGCGCCGGCCGCGAAAAACGTTGGACTTGTGGCAACCGGCGGGGTTGCAAGTTATTGATAATGCTCAGGGCCTGGTGTGGTCAAATAGCCACTAGCGGGTACTTGTTACGCTGTAATTATTACAGGACCGATAATTTGATGGGCGGGCACCCCGGTCGGGGGAAGAGAATGACCTCCTCTGGAGAAACTATCGGGAAAGGAACCGCAACCCGTCTCCGCATAGGGGTCCTTCATTAACACATGGCACCACGATCATCAACATCACGGCCGCTCGGCTGGACAGCCGAGGGCGGCTGTCCCTGCGCGAGTCGTGAAAACGGCGCTAGAATTGAGCCATGGAGCCCGAGTCTGGCAGCCGCTCTCGATTCAGCCTGAGGGGGTCAGCGGCCCTTATCGTCGCGGTCGCTGTAGTGGCGATTCTGCTGATCGCGCTGCCGGCTTATCGCTTATTTTTTCTGATCAGCGTTCTCATTGGACTGGTCATCGCGGGCGGGCTCGCGTTGTGGCACCGGCTGCATCCGATTGAGGAGGAAGACGTGGAACCCAAACGTCCGCTCGGACTTTAGTGGGTGGGTGAGAATTTGGGCCGTCTCTCCGGGACTTGAAGTATTTCTTCAACTTTTCCCAGCGCTGAAGCGCTGGGCTAAGATCGGCCGCCCCTCCGGGGCTTGTCGAAGATTTCCGCAGAGACGGGGCAAGCCCCGTCTCTACAGGAAAGCCGAGAGCCAAAGGGCTACGAGCTAAATGCTAAGCGCTAAGTGCTGAACTTCAGAATTCCGCCAGCTCTTCCATCGCGCGGAACAGGTCGCTGGCCTGGGGTAGGATCGCATTCTCAAGTATCGGCTGATAGGCGACGAAGGTATCGGTGGCCGCGATTCGCTTCACCGGGGCATCGAGGTGATGGAACAACTTGTCGGCGATGCGGGCGGCAATTTCGGCGCCGTATCCCCAGCTCAGCGAGTCTTCATAGGCAATCAGCGCGCGGTTGGTTTTCTTCACCGACGCGGCAATCGCATCCCAGTCAAACGGATTCAAGGTGCGCAGGTCGATCAGTTCGACGCTGACTTGGTGCTCGCGCTCCAGTTTTTGCGCGGCCTGCAGCGCGCGCGGCACCACCGCGCCATAGGTAATGACGGTGAGGCCGGTTCCGGGCTGCACGATCTTCGCTTTTCCGAACGGAACCATGTAGTTGGGGCCGGGATAGGGCGCGCGTCCGTAGGTTTCGCGGTAGAGGCGTTTGTGTTCGAGGAACAAAACCGGATCGTCGCAGCGGATCGCAGTGCGCAGCAGGCCGGCGGCATCGAGCGCGTTCGAAGGGAATACGACGCGCAATCCCGGAGTATGCGTGAAGATGCTCTCGCCGCACTGCGAGTGGTAAATCGCGCCGCCCGTCAGATAGCCGCCAATCGCGACGCGGACCACCACCGGCGCCGAAAAGGCGTTGTTCGACCGCCAGCGGATGAGGGGAAGTTCGTCGCGCAACTGCATCATCGCCGGCCAGATGTAATCGAAGAACTGGATCTCAACCACGGGCTTCAATCCGCGCGTGGCCATGCCGGTGGCGCGGCCAACGATGTTGGCTTCGGCCAGCGGAGAATTGAAAACGCGGTCGGAGCCGAATTCGACTTGCAGGCCGGCCGTCAGTTTGAAAACTCCGCCCTTGCCTTTGATCAGCTTCTGCTTGAGATATTCTTCGCGGCTGGCGTCGGCGACGTCTTCTCCGAAGATGACGACGCGCTCATCGCGGCGCATCTCGTCGCGCAGCGTGGTGTTGATCAAGTCCGCCATGGTTTTGTTTTGCGACGCCTTGTTTTGCAACGCCTTGTTCTGCGAAGCCTTATTCTCCGAGCCGGCCGGGCGCTCGCCATCCGCGGCGGCCTCGGGAACGGCAAGCGCGGGCTGCGTTTCGAACTGCGCCGAGGTGGGATCGAGATCAGGCGAGTACACGTAGTTGTAGATCGTCTCCGGCTGCGGGACGGCGGCTTCGAGCGCGCGGTCGGCATCGGCCTGGATCTGCTCTTCGACTTCCTGCTCGATTTGGTTGATCGCCTTTTTCGTCGAGAATTCCCTCCCGCAGCAGGAACATCTGCAGGCGCGGGACCGGGTCGCGCGCAGCATCGGCCTGGCGCTCGGCGTCGGGGCGGTAAAGGCGCTCGTCGTCGGAAAGCGAGTGGGAATAGGGACGAATCACATGGGCATGGACAAACGCAGGACCATGGCCCGCGCGGCAATAGTCGGACGCCCGCTTGAAGGCCGCATAGGCGACCACGGGGTCGGTGCCGTCAATCTCTTCGAAATGGAAGTTGGGGAAGCCGGAGACGAGGCGCGAAATGTTGCCCCCGGAAGTCTGCACTTCCACGGGCACGGAGATCGCGTACTGGTTATCTTGCACGCAAAAAATCACCGGCAGACGGCGGTTGGAGGCGGTGTTCAGCGCTTCCCAGAATTCGCCTTCGCTGGTGGTGCCGTCGCCGAGCGAGACATAAGTAATTTCATCGCCCTGGAATTGGACATCCTTGAATTGGCGGTAATCGCCTTCGGCTTTTTGCGAGGCCTTGGGATGCCTGGCGAAATAGCGGCCGGCTTCGGCGCATCCGACGGCTTGCAGAATCTGGGTGCCGGTGGCCGACGATTGGGTGACGACGTTGAGCCGCTTGAAGGCCCAGTGCGAGGGCATCTGGCGGCCGCCGGAATTGGGATCGTCGGCCGCGCCCACGGCGCCGAGCAGCATTTCATACGGAGTTGCGCCCAAGGCGAGACACAGCGCGCGGTCGCGATAGTAAGGATAGAACCAGTCGTAGCTGGGCTTCAACGCAAAAGCAGCAGCGACGCCCAGGGCTTCGTGGCCGGCGCCGGAAATCTGGAAAAAGACCTTCTGCTGGCGCTTGAGCAGGATCTCGCGGTCGTCCACGCGCCGCGAGGCGAACATGATGCGATACGCGTCGATGAGTTGCTGACTCGTCAGGCCCTGATAGGTCTTGGCCTGTTTCGCAACGTTGCTTTCGTTCAGCTTGGGATCGACTTTGGTCGTGGCCATGCTGCTTTTCTCACCCCACTGAGTTCCAGCCCCGCATCATTGTAAATCAGCTCTCAGCTATCAGCTATCAGTTCTCAGTTCTCAGTTCTCAGTTCTCAGAGAAGGCTGATCTTGACGGGAAGCTACAGTCAAGTGCCAGATGCTCACGAAAGCCCCGGGGCTTAAGATGAGGAGATTCTACTGAAAGCTGACAGCTGAGAGCTGACTTCCTGCGTTATCCTGAACTGTCTATGATTCGCTTCCTGCGCCCGTTCGATCCACATCGCGTCCGCCTGCTGGTATTTGATCTCGATGGCACGCTCATTGACTCACGCCTTGATTTGATTCATTCCATCAATGCGATGTTGCGACACATCGGTCGTCCCGAACTGGACGGCGACCTCATTGCCAGCTATGTGGGAGATGGCGCGCCCGCGCTGGTGCGCCGCGCCCTCGGCGACACCGACGCGGATAACGAGGCGTTGTTCCGAGCAGCGATGGACTATTTTCTCGGCTACTACCGCTTGCACAAGCTCGACCACACGACCGTTTATGAGGGGATTCCAGAGACGCTGGCGGGCCTGGCGGAGCCATCGAATGGGCTGCGGCGGCGGATGGCCGTGCTCTCGAACAAACCCGTCAATCCTTCGCGCGATATCGTGCGGGCGCTGGGGCTCGGAGACTTCTTTGTGTGTGTGTACGGCGGCAACAGCTTTACGACCAAGAAGCCCGATCCGCTGGGGGTGCAGGCCATTTTGCAGGAAACGGGCGTGGCGGCGGATGAGGCGCTGATGATTGGCGATTCGTCGATTGACGTTTTGACGGGGCGCAATGCCGGGTTGTGGACGTGCGGCGTAATGTACGGGTTCGCTCCGCACACGCTGGAAGAAGTGCCGCCGGATGTGCTGATCGAAAATCCTCGCGAACTGGGGGAGTTGCTGTGCTAGCGGCGGCGGAGCATTAGGGTACTGTTTTTCACCAACGGCCTTCGCGGATCAGCGGTGAAATGCCCGTTATAACAGTGATCGATCTGAGCTGCCGCAGTTTCGCTTCCTCTGTCCACGGAACGCGCCCTACCTCCGCATCTTCCGCACTTCCGCTGCGGTTACGAAAGTGTCAAAATAAAGTGCCCGTTAGTGTTCGTGTTCCTTAGGCTGCCGATGTAGGTGGAATGCTCATTCTCAAGTAGGGATCGACATGGGCAGCAAACCTGATAGTCGCGTCCTGGAAATTTATTTCGCTCACTCCAGAAACTTCGTTTCACATCGTTATAGTCTCCGAAGACTGGCGTGCCGCCAGGGACTCTGCCACGAGCCTCTGCCGGTTCCGGTAAAACGGTCATCGTTAATGCTTCCGACCTGCAAGGAGGCTCAGGCGTGGTCACAGTAATATCCCGGTTTCGAGTACGCAACGGACTGGAGGAGGAAGTGCGCAAGGCTTTCCTGAACCGCCCCCGTTTCGTCGAGAAGGCGGCTGGTTTCTGCGGTCTCGAAATCCTCACCGATGCCGCGGACCCCTCGCTGTTTCTGCTGCTTACGCGATGGACAGACGAAGCATCATTCCGGGCCTGGCACCGCAGTGACGCACATCATCAGTCCCACAAAATGATGCCTCATGGATTGAAGCTGGATGCATCCTTCACGTCCCTGACGGTAGGAAATAGTATCGAAGATCCTGCCGGCATCCCAAGTCTAGGCGACGTCCTCGCGGGCCATACGGTTCCACTTTCGCAATGGCTGATGGAATCCGACACGCTGGTGGCTCTGCTGTTGACGCCAGACGGCATCATTCGTGTGCGAAATCGAGCCGGTTCTCGAATCTTCCCTGCCGATGCCGCGCCGAACTTCGGTCTCAGCATTTGGGACTATCTGGTGTCTTCCGACGCCTCCCATCTGCGACAGTGGCTGTCGGATTCGGCGAGTCCGTACCATGGCGGTCTTCTGCTGAATGTGGCCGGCGGCGGGCAGCAGAATCCGATTACGTTGGAAGCCGGGTTGTTCCGATGTGGTGGGACGATCCTGCTGCTGGGAACCCAAGAACGCCGGCACGATTCGGATTTTCAGACTGAAATCCTCAAACTGACGAACGATTTATCGGTGATGATCCGCGAGTCTGCCAGGAAGAATCGGGCGCTCCAGGACGCCAATGAAACCATCGCGGGGTTAGCCCGGACGGATGCGCTGACGGGCCTGGCCAATCGCCGGATGCTGGACGAGACCTTGCAGCGCGAGATTGCTCGTGCAGAACGGCTGCGGGAACGCTTGAGCGCGATTATCGGTGACCTGGACCACTTCAAGTCGATCAACGACCAGTACGGCCACACCACTGGTGACCAAGTGCTGGTCCGGGTAGCCGCGGTTTTCAGGAGTCAAATGCGCCCGTATGATCTGGCTGCGCGATACGGTGGCGAAGAGTTTGTTCTTCTGCTGCCAGGGACCTCGACCGACGATGCCGCCGGCGTCGCCGAGCGCATCCGGAAAGCGGTCGAGCAAATCAACGTACCCGCATGTCCCAGGCAGATTACGATCAGCCTTGGCGTTGCCACTTGGATGAAAGGTGAAACACCGGAGCAGTTTGTTGCCCGCGCCGACGCCGCGCTTTACAACGCCAAGAGCTCTGGCCGAAACCGCGTCGGTGCGGCATCGGACATCCGCGTATAGGGTCAGACCGGAGGTTTCACAAATGGTCTCTGAAAATGCTCCCGAGCGCTTCCGGCTTGCCCAGAAGCTCATTTCTGTGAAGCAAGACGTAGCCCAAGCCATCACTGAAGAGTTTTTCCTCAACCACCCCGAGTGGGTGGTTCGCTACGGCGAACGTGGGCGCCAATTCTGCACCGCAGATGCGTGTTTTCATGTCGAGTTTCTCGCCGGAGCCATCGAGGCCGGTTCGCCCGAAGCGTTTGCCGACTATTCGCGATGGACAGCTAGAATGCTGGGCGCACGCGGGATCGCCGCGCACACGCTCGAAGAGAACCTGGCGCAACTTGAAAGGCACCTTTCTTTGGTTCTCCACCCCGAGGAGCGTGATGCGGTTTTAACTTTTCTGACGCGGGGTCGGGAAGCTTGCACCGAGCCTGAACCGGTTTTTGAGGCGCATCCGGCCAGCGACCCGCTGGGCATGACCAGAGAGGTTTTTCTCACAGCGATTTTAGGCGGTCAACGACAAGCCGCCTTAAATATCGTCGAGGAGGCTTTAAGGACCGGCCACAGCCACGTGGACATCTATATTGATCTTTTTGCTGAGTCGCTGCATCGGGTCGGCAAGCTTTGGGAACTGAACAAGATCAGCGTTGCCCAGGAGCACATGGCGACATCGATCACGCAGTATGCTATTGCTACCATCTATCCGCGGCTGGTTCCAGCGGCGGTCCATCGCGGCAGTATGGTCGTCACCGGTGTCTCAGGGGAGCTCCATCAAATCGGCGGGAATCTTGTCGCCGATGCCATGGAAGCAAATGGATGGACGGTGCGTTTTCTTGGCACCAACCTGCCCCATTCCTCGGTTCTCGCCGCCGTCGAAGAGAGTTCGGCCGACGTGCTGTGCATCTCCACGACCATCCTGGCGAACCTCCCTTCCGTAGCGGAACTGGTTCGAGTTGTCCGTAGCAAGCTGAGCGATCGTGTTCCGAAAATCGTGCTGGGTGGAACGGCTTACCGGCTGGCCACGCAGTTTGCCCAGGAAGTTGGGGCAACGGGAATCAATGATCTGCGACACGCCCTCGCGACGCTTGCCCCCAGTTAAAAGCCCGATACCGCCGCGATTCGTTCCGTGTTCTCACGCAGCAGTGAACGTGAAAACGGTATAGCTCGATCTGAAAGTCGCCTTTACGCCACTGACGTTCGCTTACGCACGGACCCGCTCTTCTATTCCCAATCATCACCTGATCCTGCTACCGTCAAGTGACTGTGCGATCCGCGCGAGACGCGGCGAGACGCGTCTCTACGGGGAATTTGGGATGAAAAACAACGACTCCTGGGGCCTGACCCCCGCCGAACTTCGCAAGCTGCGTGGCTTGAAGACTCCGCACGGCATTCAGCGCTTGCTTGACAACATGCCGTACCACCTTGCGGACAGCGCCTGGTCTCCGCGACTTGTGCTGCGGGAAAATACTTCGCATTGCTACGAGGGCGCTCTGTTTGCGGCAGCCGCGCTGCGCGTCATCGGGTATCCGCCGCTGATTCTCGATCTGGAGGCCGAGCACGATACCGACCACGTGATTGCCGTTTACCGTATCGATGGACACTGGGGTGCGGTCGCCAAGTCGAACTACACCGGCTGCCGTTATCGCGAGCCGGTGTATCGTTCGCTGCGCGAACTGGCGCTCAGCTATTTCGACACTTACTTCAATCTGCGGGGAGAGCGGACACTGCGGACTTTTTCGCGGCCTGTACATATGCGGCGGTTCGACCCGCTCCACTGGATGACCACGGAGCAGCCGGTCTGGTTCGTGGCGGAATACCTGCTGACCATTTCACACTATGCGCTGATCACTCGCGCCCAGGCTCAGCGGCTGCATCGACTGGATGGGCGGTCGTTCCGTGCGGGGTGTCTGGAGCGGGCCGAGAAAGAAAATTAACCACGGGGAGCACAGGAATTCACAGGGGAAACCTGCCTCCGTGAGGTACTGCCAGTGGGTTTCTCGTCTTACGGCGTAGCGCAAAACCGGGATGGAGCGAAAAGCGAGACGCCAGGAGCCGAGCGCGAAAAGCGCGCAAGCGAAGCTCGCGGCCTAGCGCCCGTCCGCATGTTTTGTAGCCAGGAACGACTTCACCACGATCTGGTTCGGTTGCATGCCGACGGGAATAATGGTGAGCAAGGAATATTCCGAAGGCTCAAATTTCTTCTTCGGCTGGCGTTTCTGAATTACGGCGAGGTCCCCGGAACCGGAGTTGACGACCAGCAGATAATTCTGACTCTGCGAAAGCGCGAGCGCGTCGGGATGGTTTCCGACTGGCAGATACGCTATTACCTTGCCTAAGTCGATGTCGTAGACCGCGATGTTATTCGATCCGAAGTTAGAAATGTACAAGCGTGAGTTATCGAGCGAAACCACGCCCCGAGCAGGCTGCGCGCCGATGAGATAGCTGCCTGAAACTTCGTTACCGGTAGTCTCGATGATGGAGATACTGCCCGCGTCGAAGTTGAAAGCAACCAGTTCTCCGCCGTCCGGTTTCAGCGCCAGACTCACCGGAGATTTCCCCACATCGAGTAGCGCAAGCAGTTTGTCGCTCTGAAGTTCAGTCTCCTTCTGGGTTGCGTTTCTAAGAGCGATGCTCGCAACCTGCCCCGATCCAGAACAAGAGATGAACGCCTTGCTGGAATCGGGCAGGATGGCAATGTCTTCCGGATGAATGCAGATGTTGATGGCGGAGCGGACCACCAGCCGCGCAGCGTCGATGATGGAGACAGAGTTGTCGGCGCGATTGGTGACGACGACGGTTGCCCCGTCAGGCGAAACCCGAGCCAGCCCGGGACTTCCGCCAACGTGAAGCGTAGCCGCAACCATGCGCCGGTCAAGATCAAGGACAGAAACATTGTCAGACCCGGAATTGGCAACGTAAGCGCGATGTCCATCAGGAGAAACATCAATGAAGAAGGGACGTCCGTATACCCCAATGGTAGCGACAACCTTATTCTGCTCCGCATCGATCACGCTGACGTTCGAGGAAACGCTGTTAACAACGTAAACTTCGTTGCGCTTCGGATTGGCTGCAACTCCCGTAGGATCGTTTCCGACCTGCAGAGTTCGTACTGGCCGAAAACTACGCAAGTCGATGACCGTAACCGTATTGCTCTTGCCATTGGTTATGTAAGCATATTCGCGGTAGAGCGGGCCGTAGCCAGGGAGCGCGCGCTCGTGAAAGTAGTACCATCCGGCGGCCAGGACGAGCGGGACGAGGACGGCGAGTAGAAGGAATTTTCTCAAGGGCGCGTTGGCCTCGCTAAAACAGATGAGGGTATCAGAGATAGCAAAATTTACTAATTAGAGATGAAACGATACTTCGACAATGATCTGTACGGCGACCGGCTCGCCGTCTTTCGTTCCGGGGGCAAATTTCCATTTTTCCACAGTATTTATGGCTGACTCATCGAGATCGGGATCAAGAGGCCGAATAACCTTAATGTCGCGTGGCAGGCCGTTGGATCCGACCACCATCTTGATCACGACAGTCCCCTCCTTGCCCTCTTTGCGCGCCTTCTCCGTGTACTCGGGCTCAGGATCATAAATCACGCGGGGCGCTTTAACCTCTCCCCCTACTACACGGTAGACCCGCTCAGGAGTAGCTTTGGTCAAGCTATCCTGGCCAAGAGTGGGAACCGGAGGGTCCGGAAACGTCGGCGGTGTTGTAACTACTTCAGCCGGCGGTAAGGCGGGGGGAACGTCATCGCTATCGTGAGCCGGTGGTTTGTCGTGCTTTACCTTGAGCACTCTCGAACGCAAGGCACGATGGGATGAGTCGGATTCAGATCGAACGGAAGGCTTCGAATCGGAGGCAGCCGGAGTTGCTGCTTGTCCAGCGGCAGCAACAACCGCGACGGAGAGGAACAGCGCACATCCAAAGATTCTCGTCATCTTGTTATCGACAAACGCACAATCGCCTACCTGCCCGCCGCCACAGTTTCGCAGGATGGAATCGTTCTCCCCAGCACCAACGCGATCTGCCGGACCTGCTGCATCAACTCGTCGAACTGATCGGGAAATAGGGACTGCATGCCATCCGACAACGCGCGGTCCGGATCGTGGTGGACTTCGACGATCAGGCCGTCGGCTCCAACGGCGACGGCGGCGCGGGAGAGCGGAGTTACTTTGTTGCGCTTGCCGGTGCCGTGGCTGGGATCGACGATGATGGGCAGATGGCTGAGGCGCTGCACGGCGGGCACGATGCTGAGATCGAGCGTGTTACGGGTGTGATCGGCAAAGGTGCGCACTCCGCGCTCGCAGAGGATGATGTTGTAATTGCCCTCGCTCATAATGTATTCGGCGGCCATGAGAAATTCTTCCAGCGTCGCCGAAATGCCGCGCTTCAAGAGGACGGGCTTGTGGGCGCGTCCGGCGCGCTTGAGCAGCGAGAAGTTCTGCATGTTGCGGGCGCCGATCTGGATCACATCGGCGTACTGATCGACCAGGTCGAGCGATTCGTAATCGACGGCTTCGGTGACGATGAGCAGGCCGAAGCGGTCGCGGATTTCGGCCATGATCTTCAAACCTTCTTCGCCCAGGCCCTGGAAGGAATAAGGAGAGGTGCGCGGTTTGTAGGCGCCACCGCGGAAGAACTGGGCTCCGGCGCGGGCTACGCGCTCGGCGATGGTGAAAGCCTGGTCGCGGCTCTCGATGCCGCAGGGGCCGGCGATGATGGCCAGGGCCGGGCCTCCGATAGTGACGCTGGAACCATTTGTACGCGACCCGGGAAACTTGATGACGGTGTTATCGGGCTTGGTATCGCGGCTGACCAGCTTGTAGGGCTTCGAGACGCGGATGACTTCCTGCACGCCGGGCATCTCTTCGAGCGTGCCGCATTCGACTTCGCCTTTGTTGCCGGTGATGCCAACGGCGGTGCGTTGCGCGCCGGGCATGGCGTGGGCGCGGTATCCGAGCGCTTCGATTTTCTGGCAAACGGCGCGGACCTGGTCTTCCGTGGCCTGCGCTTGCATGACGACAAGCATATGGGTACTCCGGGATATTAAGTTTAGCGTCCGGTGCGGCGAAGGGCAAACAAAGTAAAGTCGCCTTGCGCGTGTTGGCGGTCTGGCCGTTGTAAAATTATGGATTACTCTTTACTGCACTATCCTTATCTATGCCACAGGAAGACAAACCTATCCCTCCCCGCAACGACGACCGCTATGACGCGCAGCGCATTGAGCAGAAATGGACTGAGCGCTGGCTGAACGACCGGACGCTGTATGCCGCCGAGGCCCACTCGGCGAAACCCAAGTACTACGTTTTGGAAATGCTTCCCTACCCTTCCGGCGCGCTGCACATGGGACACGTGCGCAACTATTCGATCGGCGATGCGCTGGCTCGCTACATGTGGATGAGCGGGTACAACGTGCTTCATCCCATGGGCTGGGATTCGTTTGGGCTGCCGGCGGAGAATGCGGCCATCAAGAACAACACTCCGCCTCGGGAGTGGACGCTGGCGAATATCGCGGCCATGAAGGTGCAGATGAAGCGCCTGGGGTTCGCCTATGACTGGTCGCGCGAGGTTACGACCTGCCTGCCAGACTACTACCGCTGGAATCAGTGGTTTTTTCTGAAGCTCTACGAGTCGGGATTGGCTTATCGCAAGAAGAGCAAGGTGAACTGGTGTCCGGTGTGCTGCACCGTGCTGGCAAACGAGCAGGTTGTCGGTGGGATGTGCTGGCGGCATGAGGACACTCCGGTTGAGCAGCGCGAGCTGGAACAGTGGTTTTTGCGGATCACGAAGTACGCGGACGAATTGCTGCGCGATCTGGAGAAGCTGCAGGGGTGGCCGGAAAAAGTCCGCATCATGCAGCAGAACTGGATTGGACGCAGCGAAGGCACGCTGGTGGATTTCGATCTGGGCGGAACGGTGGGGCCGGCGGGATCGACGATCACCGTGTTCACTACGCGGGTGGATACGATTTATGGCGCGACCTCGGTGCAGTTGGCGCCCGAGCATCCGATTGTCGCGGACATGATTGCCCGCAATGCGGAACTGCGCGCGCAAGTGGAAGAGTTGGTCGCGGAGCAGCGGCGGGCGAAAGAAGCGGGCGATATCGGCGCCATCGAGAAGCATGGCGTGTTCACCGGACGCTACGCTAAGAATCCTTATAACGGCGAAGCGGTGCCGGTGTGGGTGGCGAACTACATTTTGATGGACTACGGCACGGGCGCGATCATGAGCGTGCCAGCGCACGACGAGCGCGATTATGAATTCGCGAAGAAGTACAAGCTGGAAATCCGGCTGGTGATTCTGCCGGCAAGCAGGGATGAGGAAGAGACGATGACCGAGCCACCGCTGCCCTTTACGGCGGCGGACGGGATCCTGGTGAACTCGGGCGAGTTCAACGGACTGAGCTGCGAGGATGCGATTCGTAAGATGTCGGCGATCGCCGAACAGAAGGGCTTTGGCAAAGCGACGGTCACTTTTCGGTTGAAGGATTGGGGCATCTCGCGGCAGCGCTATTGGGGCACTCCGATTCCGATGGTGTATTGCGACAAGGACGGCGTGGTGCCGGTGGCGGAGAAAGACTTGCCGGTGCTTTTGCCTGACAACGTGCCGATCACGCTGGCGGGTGGGTCGCCGCTGATGAATGTGCCGTCATTCTTGAATACGACTTGTCCGAAATGTGGCGGGCCGGCGCGGCGCGAGACCGACACCATGGATACGTTCGTCGATTCGTCGTGGTACTTCTACCGCTACGCCGACGCGCACAATGACAAGGCGCCGTTCGACTCCGCAACCATCGCTTACTGGTTCCCGATTGATCAGTACATTGGCGGCGTGGAACATGCCATTCTCCACCTTATTTATTCGCGCTTCTGGACGAAGTTCATGCGCGACATGGGACTGGTGAAGAATGACGAACCGGTGGCGCGGTTGTTCACGCAGGGGATGGTGATCAAAGACGGCGCGAAAATGTCGAAGAACCTGGGGAACGTGGTGTCTCCGGATGAAATGGTGGAGCGCTACGGGGCGGATGCTACGCGGCTGTACAGCTTGTTCGCGGCGCCTCCGGATCGCGATTTGGACTGGCAGGAGTCGGGGATCGAGGGGATTCAGCGGTTTTTGGGGCGGGTGTATCGGTTCTACCTGCGGAATCCTGTCGATTCGCGGCTTGACGCGGCTGCGGAGACGGGGCGAGCCCCGTCTCTACAGTCGGAAGCTCGGGCCATTCAGCGCAAGCTCCACCAGACCATCAAGCGGGTGAGCGACGATTTCCAGGGGCGCTGGCATTTCAACACTTGCATCGCGGCCATCATGGAGCTGGTGAACGAGATTTATGGTGCTGAGGAAACGCGCGCTGCTGGCGGAATTCCGGCTTGGTTGATCTTGGATGTGCAGCGCAATATCGCGCTGCTGCTGGCGCCCATGGCTCCATATCTGGCGCACGAATTGTGGGAGATGACGGGGGAGAAGAGCAATCTGCTGAAAGTTCCGTGGCCCAAGTACGATCCGGCGCTGGCAGCGGAGGACGAGATCGAGATTCCGGTGCAGGTCAACGGGAAGCTGCGCGGACTGGTGGTGGTACCGGCGGGCGCGAGCGACGATCAGGTCGAACAGGCGGCGCTGGCGAACGAAAAAGTGAAGGCGGCGATCGCGGGCAAGCAGATTGTGAAGAAGATCGTGGTGCCGGGAAAGCTCGTGAATATTGTGGTCAAGTAGCGTAATTGAGACATTGAATCATTGAGTCATTGAGTCATTGAGTCATTGAAAAGCACGACACCGACTGATCCAATGATTCAATGAATAAATGACTCAATGACTAAATGATTCAATGACTAAATGATTCAATGACTAAATGACTCAATGACTAAATGACTCAATGACTAAATGACTCCAATCTGAGAAACTCATCCGTGGAAACCCAATCCATCGTTGTCCTCGACTTCGGAGCGCAGTATTCGCAACTGATTGCGCGCCGCATCCGCGAACAGAAAATTTTCTCGGTCGTGCTGCCGTTCAACGCCAGCCTGGAAGAAATTCGCAGCTACTCTCCGGTGGGGATTATTTTGTCGGGCGGGCCGTCGTCGGTGTACGACCAAGACGCTCCGCTGGCCGACAAGAGCGTCTTCGATCTCGGCATTCCGGTGCTCGGCATCTGCTACGGTTTGCAATTCATGGTTTATGCGCTCGGCGGGAAGGTGCGCCCCGCGGCTAAGCGCGAGTACGGACACGCTGAAGTCGAGATCCAGGAAGCCTCCTCGCAACTTTTTCACGGACTGCCTAAGCTGCTCACGGTCTGGATGTCGCATGGCGACTCGGCGGAAGAACTGCCTCCGGGTTTCCGGCTGACGGCGAAAACTGCCAATGCGGTTGCCGCCATCGAAAACGCTGAACGGAAGATGTGGGCGGTGCAGTTTCATCCCGAGGTGCATCACACGCCGCTGGGCTCGGACATCCTGCGCAACTTCGCGCTGGGCATCTGTGGAGCGAAGCCTTCGTGGACGCCGCAACATTTTATCGACGCGACGGTGGCGCAGGTGAAGCAGCAGGTGGGCAGCGGGCGCGCCATCTGCGCGCTTTCCGGCGGAGTGGATTCTTCGGTCGCGGCGGTGCTGGTGGATCGCGCCATGCGCGATGCGATCGGGCAAGTCGCGGCTTACTTGCGTCTTCGTCAACAACGGCGTGCTGCGCAAGAACGAGTTCGAGAAAGTTCAGCAAAATCTGCGCGACCATCTTGGGCTGCACGTGGTTGCGGTCGATGCCACCGAACGCTTCATGCGGAAACTGGCGGGCGTCAGCGATCCGGAGACGAAGCGCAAGATCATCGGCAACGAATTCATCGCGGTGTTCGACGCCGAAGCGCATCGCATTCTGCACAAGAGGAAGGCGAAGTCGAGTGGCTGGTGCAGGGGACGCTCTATCCCGACGTGATCGAATCGCGCTCGGTGCGCGGGCCGTCGCAGGTGATCAAGTCGCATCACAACGTGGGCGGACTGCCGGAGAAGATGAAGCTCAAGCTGATCGAGCCGCTGAAAGACTTATTTAAAGATGAGGTGCGGCGGATTGGGCGCGATCTTGGCATACCCGAAGACATTCTGCAGCGGCAGCCTTTCCCCGGACCGGGGCTGGCGGTGCGCATTTTGGGTGAAGTGACTCAAGAACGCGCCGACTTGCTGCGCGAGTGCGATGAGATCGTGGTGGGCGAGATCAAGAAGGCCGGGCTGTATCAGAAAATCTGGCAGTCGTTCGCCGTGCTCTTACCGGTGATGTCGGTGGGAGTGATGGGCGACCAGCGGACTTACGCTTACACCTGCGCGGTCCGCGCCGTGCATTCCGAAGACGGCATGACGGCGGATTGGGTTCCGCTGCCGTATGAAGTGCTGAAGACGATTTCGAATCGCATCGTGAATGAAGTGCGCGGGGTGAATCGCGTGGTCTATGACATCACCTCGAAGCCTCCGGGGACGATTGAGTGGGAATGAGAGTCGTGTAGCGCCTATCACGGAGGCGCTGAGGTCGTACCAAGCGACGAATCCTTTGTGGCTTCCGGCTTAATTATCACATTTTCCGAGTGATAGGCGTCACTGCGATCAGAAGGCGGCGGTGACAATATCCTAAATTGCCCGCCAGTTATACATGCACAGAGACGAGCCCGTGCTTAAGCGAATCTTGTTTTCCGCTCTTGTTGTTTGGGCTTTCGTTGACGCGGCCCTCACCGCGAGGGATATGCCGATCCTGAAACTCAAGTTCTATGGATTCTTTGCCAGCTTGCTATATTCGATGCTTTTCGTCGGGGGAATTTGGGTTATTTGGGGGTTCGCGAGCGGCCTACTGGCGAGAAGGAGGCAATGATGTTTTGGAATCCAACTATTGACTGTCGCAATCGGGATTGCGGTAAGCCAATTCGGCTCCCGTATCCCAGCCCTCAAGAAACATTAGAGAGTCCACCAAACTGGCCCGGGGGTAGTTTTCGAATAGCTTTTGTATGTCCCGCCTGCGGACATGGGTCCGAATATTCGGCCCCTGATGTCCGGTGGCGGCAATTCCCAAGCCCTGGCCCCAGTTCGCCCCAGTCATCCGAAATTTGCGTCTACTGTGAATTTGAATGCGCACACAAAGACTGCGCAATAAAAGCACGACACTATACCCTCGTGGAAACCGGCACAAACGACCTTGACGTCTTGAGCAGATGCTTGAAATCAAATTGCTATCCCTTGTGTGGAGAGGGTGAGTTTGCAACTGACTATTGCGCTGAAAAGTTCCTTCGGGTCCGGCAGGTGTGGCAAATTGGACCTGTAAGCAGCCAGCTCGTAATTCGCAGCCACTAGGGGGCAACGCTTGAAACTTCTTGAGTTGGCGGCAAAGGTAGTTCTATTCCTGTGGTTGATACGAAATTTTGTAGTCTTCTTTCTTCCTATCGGAGGAGTAGTTGGGTTTGCCGGTTTTATCGGCGGCACTGTCGCCGACCTTCGCGTATGGCTACTCGTTGTCGGGCTTGTTTTACTGCGTCATCAATCCAAAAGGACGGCTCCAAATGACAATGAGACCGTAATGCCGACGATCCATACGTACTACTACGGCGTCTTATGTGTCGCCTGCCACGGGTTCATTCGGATAAGTGAATACCAAACGGTGCACATGCGCGGTATCGTTGACGTTACTCTTGGGGTCGCTGTGCGCTGTCCTCATTGCGAGGATGCTTGCACTTATCTGAGCGACAGGGTTGTCTTCTCCCGCTCAGCGGACAAGATGGTGCCTTTGGCTTAGCCTGCCAGCGGGACAAGTTGAGGTCGCCTTCAAATCGTACTTTGCCCTTGAGCCGCCGGATCGACCGCTGAGCATGGGTTTCGACGAGCAAGCGCAGGGCGGCTTCGACGACCGCTTTCTTCGTGGTCAGGCCGCTGAGGCGCATCGCCTTGCGCATCAGGGCGTCGTCGATATCGATGGTTGTCCGCATGCGTGTTCTTGTTGTGTGATGCTCTTGATTACATCGGCGATCTAGGCATTTTCCATCAACTGTCATCCTGAGCGAAGCGAAGGACCTATGTATTTCGCCCGCGCCAGCAGAATGCATAGGTCCTTCGCTTCGCTCAGGATGACAAAATTTGGAAGGATTACAAGATTAGGAAGGATTACAAAATTTGGTGAGGCGCAGGCGGGGCGTTCTTCCGATTGATGATTCCGCGCCCGACGAACTACCATATCCTCATGCCAGTTGACACCGAAATCGCCAACGTCCTCTTACTCCCGCATTCGCGCGCCGCGCGGCAACTCGCTTTCCTGCAAAGGTTGGCAGCAGGAAGCGGCTATGCGCATGTTGATGAACAATCTTGACGAGGAAGTTGCCGAGCGGCCTCAGGATCTGGTCGTCTATGGCGGGACGGGGAAGGCGGCTCGCAATTGGGATTGCTATCACGCTATCGTCCGGGCGTTAAAAGCATTGGAGAACGACGAGACTTTGCTGGTGCAGTCGGGGAAGCCGGTGGGCGTGTTCAAAACGCACGAGTATGCGCCGCGCGTGCTGATTGCGAACTCGAATCTGGTCGGGCATTTTTCCAACTGGGAGAAGTTCAACGAACTGGAGCGCGCCGGGCTGATGATGTATGGGCAGATGACGGCGGGGTCGTGGATTTATATTGGCTCGCAGGGAATTATTCAGGGTACTTATGAAACGTTCAATGCGGCGGGCGACAAACATTTTGGCGGAGACCTTTGCGGGAAGCTGATCGTCTCCGGCGGCATGGGCGGCATGGGTGGGGCGCAGCCTCTGGCGGCTACCATGACGGGCGCGGCGTTTCTGGGGATTGATGTCGATCCGGAGCGCATCAAGAAGCGGCTTAAGACGGGCTATTGCGATTTTCTTGTGACCACGCTGGACGAGGCGCTGCGCATTTTGAAAAATGCCGTCCGCAAAAAAGAAAATATTTCGGTTGGGCTGGTGGGCAATTGCGCGGACATCATTCCGGAACTTGCCGAACGCGGCGTGGTGCCGGACATTCTCACCGATCAGACTTCGGCGCACGATCCGCTGAATGGATATGTGCCGAACGGGATGACGTTCGAAGCGGCGCTGGAATTGCGCAAGCGCGATCCGCAGGCTTATCAGGAGCGGTCGCTGGATGCCATGGCTAAGCACGTTGAAGGCATGCTGCGGCTGCAGAAGATGGGAGCGGTCACGTTTGACTACGGCAACAATATTCGTACGTTTGCGTTTCAGCGCGGCGTGAAGAACGCTTATGACTTTCCGGGATTTGTTCCGGCCTATATACGACCGCTCTTTTGCGAAGGGCGCGGGCCGTTCCGGTGGGCAGCGCTTTCGGGCGAAGCTTCGGACATTGCCGTCACCGACGATCTGGTGCTTGAACTTTTTCCTGAGAATCGCAGCCTGCGGCGATGGATTGAACTGGCGCGCAAGCGCATCAAGTTTCAGGGACTGCCGGCGCGCATCTGCTGGCTGGGATACGGCGAGCGGGCGCGGTTTGGGCTGGCCATCAATGAACTGGTGAAGAAGGGCACGATCAAGGCTCCCATTGTGATTGGACGCGATCACCTGGATTGTGGGTCGGTGGCTTCTCCGTTCCGCGAAACCGAGAGCATGAAAGATGGCTCGGACGCGGTGGCCGACTGGCCGCTGCTGAATGCGCTGGTGAATACGGCGGCGGGCGCGTCGTGGGTTTCGATCCACAACGGCGGCGGCGTGGGTATTGGATACTCGCTGCACGCCGGGCAGGTCACGGTGGCCGACGGCACCGATGCGATGGCCACGCGCATCGAGCGCGTGCTGACGACCGATCCGGGCATGGGCGTGATTCGGCACGTGGATGCGGGGTATGACGAGGCGAAGGAGTTCGCGGCGAAAACGGGCATTCGCATTCCGATGGCGAAGTAGCTGTCAGCTTTCGGCTCTTAGTTTCTAACTCTTGGCTCTTTGCCAAGCTTGCGTGAGGACAGCGCGATCGCCCCCGTCCGAGCATCAGACTGATCGAGTTCGCATCCTGAGGTACTCTCCCGGAAGAACAATTGCAATGTCTTCGATCTTCTTGCCGAAACATTGGCCGAAGTGTCGAATGTCGCCGGTCAACAGATGCGTGGCCCGCGCTCCGATGGCGGCGAGCAGAATCGGCATATCTTTTTCGGGCAGAGAAATCCCTCGCGGACTCTGCCGTTGGGCTGGGTCGAAAAAATGCACTGCTTCGGACAGCTTGGTGAGCCGCGCTCGCTGCTCCGCTTCGTCCAGGTTGATTCTTGCTTCCTCCAGAGCATAACGTGAGCTGCACAAGACTGCGCGATCGAGTTTCCAGAGTTGAAGCAGTCCCGCACCGGGCCGATAGGCTGCGGAGAAAAGGACATTGGCGTCAAGGAACAGGCGGTCCACTATGCCGGCCGTTCGTGCGGAATGGAATCCGGGTCAAGGCCGAGCTCGCGCACCGCTTTTCGCGCTCTGCGGTAATCGGCGTCGGTGGTGGCCGTGGAGAGGAGGAATTCCGCCTTCCGCTCGGGACTGTATCTCTCCACGGGGACGAGTACGGCAGGACGGATCAAGATGCCATCGTCCTTCTCCTCGGCGGTCACCATACTGCCTTCTTCAATCCCAAATCGCCTGCGCAATCTGGCAGGAACTACGATCGCGCCGCGCTTTCCTACTCTTGCCGATTCCATAACTTCCGTCTCCGAAAGTTTGATTGTACAACATGTCTGATATTCAGGCAATGGCGACACTTTCCGCCTTGGAACCTTGCTAAACTGCTGTAATCGTGACCCTATCGACACCATCCAACGCACGAATCCAGCGCCCTGTGCTACTGGCCAACATCGGCCAGCTTCTCACACTGCGGTCGGCGGTGGTGAATGGACCTCGACGCGGTGCTTTCCTTTCCGAACTCGGAATTATCCAGAACGGTGCCGTGCTCTGCCTTGGCGGCAAGATCGTCTCGGTTGGCGCTACGAAAGACGCGCTGCGCGATCCGTGGCTCAAGAAGAATCGCAAGAAGATTATTGAAATCGATTGCGGCGGCCGCGTGGTTTTGCCCGGGTTCGTCGATTCGCATACTCATCCGGTGTTCATGCAGCCGCGGCTGGTGGATTTTGAGAAGCGGATTTCTGGAGCTAACTATGAAGAGATCGCCGAGGCGGGCGGCGGAATTCGCTCCAGCATTGACGGCGTGCGCAAGGCCAGCAAGAGCGCGCTGACACGGAAGGTTTCCGCGGTGCTGGCGGACTTGGCCCGGCACGGAACCACGACCGTCGAGGCCAAGTCCGGCTACGGTCTCAGCCTTGAATCTGAATTGAAGTCGCTCGAAGCCATCCGCGCGGCGGCGCGCGAGTGGCCGGGAACCGTGGTTCCTACTTTCTTGGGCGCGCACGCGGTCCCACCCGAGTATCGCGGACGTTCCCAGGAATATGTTGACCTTATCTGCAACGAAATGATGCCGGCAGTCGCGAAGCGCAAACTGGCGCAGTTCGTGGACGTCTTCTGCGATCATGGAGCCTTCAATGCCGAAGAAGCAGCGCAGATTTTCGCGGCTGCGGAAGAACATGGTCTCGCCGTCCGCGCACATTTGGGGCAACTCAGCGAAACGCGGCTTGGGCCGCTGCTTCGCTACCGCCCCGCATCTCTCGACCACATGGATCATGTGAACGAGGCCGACCTGCCGGCCCTCGCCGAGAGCGACACGGTCGCAACTTTCGTTCCCGGGGCAAATTACTTTCTTGGTTTATCGAGGTATCCGGATGCGCGGCGGTTCGTTGACTCCGGTGTAGCGGTTGCGCTGGCCACGGACTACAACCCGGGCTCTTCTCCAACGCTCAGCATGCCGATGGCAATGTCGCTGGCCTGCACGCATATGAAGATGTCGCCGGCGGAGGCGATCGCAGCGGCGACGATCAACGGAGCATGGGCGCTTCGCTTGGCCGCCCGCAAAGGCAGCGTGGAAGCGGGCAAAGACGCCGACCTGGCCGTGTTTGACGTGAATGACTATCGCGAGATCCCGTACTGGTTCGGCGCCAATCGCTGCGTGCTGACGATCATGAATGGCGTACCGAGCGGCCCTCTGTCTTCGTGAAAGAAAGAAGATGCGCAGGAACGTGCGAAAAAACGTTAGCCAGAAAAAGCGCGCCGAAGATCGTCTGCAACCATTTTGAGGGAACGGCATAGGGTTGTTATAATTCGAGAGTTCCGCACGGTCCCAGCGCATCGGCTGTTTTGCCTCGCGGCATCCCGCCCAGTGAGAGCGCAAGTACTACGAGCAAAACGGCCCGGCCAATCGGCCGTCCGTCGATGTGCGGACAAAGATGTGCGTAGGAAGTGGCCAGGTAGCTCAGGTGGTAGAGCGCAGCCCTGAAAAGGCTGGCGTCGGCGGTTCAACTCCGTCCCTGGCCACCACATTTTCAATCACTTGCAAGCCATCCTCCCGGTCACTTGGTCACAATTGGTCACAATTCAATGCACCAACCCGCTGAGTTTATCTACGGCTCTCTGTTGGCTCTCGGGCACGAACTGCTGGTAGATGTCCAGCGTGGTGCTCGAACGTGAGTGCCGCATCTGCGCCTGCGCGTCCTTCACGTCGGCACCGGCCATCTTCAGCCAGGTCGCGTGAGATGTTCGCAGACTTCTCCAGTTCACCCAAGGCAGTCCCAATGTGCGAGCTGCAGGTTTAATGAACCGGCAAAGTATGTTGTTGTCGCGAAGCGGCCCCCCGGACCGAACTCCCTGAAAGACCAAATCTTCCGGGCCGTCAGACTTCACAACCTTGTATTTGCGTATCGCGTTGCCGGCTTTGACCTCGACGGTCAATCGCTTAAGCCGGTGGATGCGGTCGATGACGCAACAATTCACGCCGATCGTCGCATTGGAGGCTTCACTCTTCGGTGCCCCCCAATCGCCGCGGCAGAACCTTTCATCGACCGTGATGGAGTTAAGCCCTATATCGTTCCAGCGCAGACCTGCCAATTCGCTGACTCTCAGACCTGTGTAGATCGCCACATAGACCATCGAAGCGTAAGGCTCGGGAATCAGTTCTACTAGCCGGTCGAACTGCTGGGGTGTGTCTTCTAGGGCCTGCGGCCCGCAAAAGTTCATGAAAATTGCTTCGAGTATCCGGCAGAATGGGTAGCGGCGGGAGCGATGAGGTCGAATCCCCACTGGAGCGGTCGAGGCTGTTCGTGTGTCTGATCGGGAGCGTGCGTAGTTGAGCAAATAATTGGGCGTTGCCTCTCTCCAAGCGGGAGCGGCGATAGCCTGTGACCCTGCTAAAGGTAACTTTTGGCACGCTCTCCGCTCCCGCCAGGAGGAGCTTATGGCTTATAGGATAGCGGGAATCGACGTGCATAAAAAGATGTTGGCTGTGGTGGTGGCCGACGTGGAGGTGGAAGGCGAGTACGAGTTTGAACGGAGGCGTTTTGGCGCGAGCCCCGAGCATCTGCGATTACTGGCCGAATGGCTGCTGGAACGGGAAGTGGATGAGGTAGTGATGGAATCCACGGCGCAATATTGGCAACCGGTGTGGGGAGCCCTGGAACGGTACTGGAGGCCGACCTGCCTGGAACGAGAAGGGGCTGGCCCGCTGTCGGGAAAGCTGCATCTAGCGCAAGCGCTGTCGAATCGCGGGCGGCGAGGGCGAAAGAAGGATTTTCCTGATGCCGAACGACTGGTGAAACGGCTGGTGGCCCAGGAACTGGTCTTGAGCTTCGTGCCCGATCCCGAACAACGATTGTGGCGCTCGGTGACGCGCCGCAAGCTTCAGTTGACGCGGCTGCGAGGGCGGATGCAGAACCAACTGGAGGCGCTTTTGGAAGAGGCCCATATCAAGTTGTCCAGCTTGGTTTCCGATCTGCTGGGGGTCAGCGCACGACGTATGATGCAAGCGCTAGCCGATGGGGAAACCGACCCGGCAGCTCTAGCCGCCATGGCGAATAAGGGCTTGCGAGCCACGGCGGCGCAGTTGTGCGACGCGCTGGGCGCCTGCAGCGAGCTCAACCCTGTTTACCGGCGGCTGCTGAAGATGGCATTGGAGGAATTGGCATTCCTCGAGCAGCAGATTGGCCAACTGGATCAGGAGGTCGCGAATCTGCTCCGCCCCCATGAGGATGCTGTGAAGCGGCTGGCGGAGGTACCCGGCCTGGGAGTGGATTCGGCGCAGCAGATCATTGCCGAAGTCGGTCCCACAGCCGCCACCTTTGATTCGGCCAAGCGGCTGTCGTCGTGGGTAGGCGCATGCCCGGGCGACAACGAGAGCGCTGGAGTGAACTACAGCCACCGCTCGCCGAAGGGTAACCGCCAGATGCGCCGACTGCTCAATCAATGTGCCAACGCCGCGGTGAAGACCAAAGGAAGCATCTTCGAGATCGTGTATCGCCGCCACGTACCACGCATGGGACATAATCAAACCATCGGGGTAATTGCCCATCGTCTTTGTCAACTAGTTTGGATCCTTTTGCACCGGCAGGTGCGTTATGAAGAACGGGGTCCGGCGGTGATCGAAACCAGGAAACGCAAACGCACGCAGAAGATGGTCCGGGAACTGCGCAAGCTCGGCTACCGGGTCGAAACGGCGAGTGTCCAACTCGTTCAACTGGGCAGTCCAGCATAAGGAGGATTTTCGACCCTGCGTTATGAAGAACGGGGTCCGGCGGTGATCGAAACCAGGAAACGCAAACGCACGCAGAAGATGGTCCGGGAACTGCGCAAGCTCGGCTACCGGGTCGAAACGGCGAGTGTCCAACTTGTTCAACTGGGCAGTCCAGCATAAGGAGGATTTTCGACCCTGGGGTAGGGTTTGTTGCGCTTCTTCCCCCGCTTGTCTGGAGGTATGCGCAGAGATTCCGCAGGATTTCTGACCAGCAGATCGTGCTGCACAGCGAAGCGCAGAGCACTGGAAAGCACGTCACGAATTTTGTCTCGCGACTCGTGCGACAGCACCTGCTTTGTGGTGCTGGCGGTGAGTTGCGAGAAGTAGGTTTGGAGTGTGAGGGCCGTGAGGTCGCGTAGGCAACATTTACCGAACGCAGGAAGCAGGTAGTTGTCCAGCACCCCTCGCGTTCGATCAAAACTGGTTGTCGCCATAAGCGGCTTCACCACTGGCTTGTAGATCGTTTCGATGTAATGCTCAAAGTTGGTCGCCGACCCAAGACTTTCAAGACCCTGGTTGAGCGGTCGCAAGTATTCGGTCGCGATCTTTTTGACTTCCCGCTCTGGCACCGTGGCGGCTGCCAAACGGACCCGCTGTTGTTTACGAATGTGCTCGCCGCCGATGAACTCATCGCGCCAAACACGGATTGTCCACCAAGCCCCACGACGTTTCGGCCGGGGGTCCTGAAACCTCCTCTTTGCCATGCGCTCCATCTCCTTTGGAGATATCGGAGCGCCGATGTTCGCCTTGTCGCGAATTATAACAAGGTCGCCCATGCCACAGTTTCCACATTTCCTCAAAGGATCGAATCTTGTTGATTCGTTCCAGTCGTTTAGGCCGGATTCAGTGAGTCCAGCATCACAAGATAGCCAGGGCCCTGGAGAGCGTGAAGGCTGGCGAACATTCTCCAAGACCCCGGCAGCGGGCCTCTGTGCCTCAGGCACGGCATGTTCCCCGATAGAGGCGCTGGCTAACAAAATTGATTCATTTCAGCTGCATTGTCCAATGAGATTTCAGCCGATACCTATTCCCAACGGGAATAGCTCGGAACAATTTCGACTGATCCGGTGGGTAATCGCATTGTGAAGTCCAACGTTAGAAATTTCCAGACACTTCGCAACAAAGGACATCGCCGTCATTTTTTCGCTAAACTTTCGACTGTGCAAAAACTGTCTGGGAGGCTCGTAGCGGTACTGTGAATAGGATTGCCCCAAGGCGGAGATAGAGCCAGAACCACGTATGTTTCAAGGTTGTTTTACGCTTCCGTCCAAATATTTTCATCGCCGCAAGCCACCATTATTCAATGAGATACGCCCCCGTGAAGCGACTTATTCAACGACTCATCACCTCAATATCTCGTCTTTGTGCTGGGACCTATTCCTGGCGGGAATAGATATCGGCTGAGAAATCATTGGACAGCGAAATTGAGTGCGGTTAGTTTTGCGCCACACGCAGCAGATTTTAGCTGCTCCCGGAGGCGCAGATGTTATCACGTTGGTTCCAAGTTCATCTCATTCGCCCACTCCAGCCCCTTCTTCGGTCGAAGTGGGCACGTTTAACCGCTGTTACTTTCACCCTGTTTTTTGTCATGCCCGTGGCCGCGCTGGCACAGAGCGTCACCGTTCGACACCGGCTTTACCGCCATCCAAACCCTCTTCACCGGCACGGTTGCCAAGGTTGCAAGTCTGATTGCCATCGTGATCGGCGGCTACGGGTTCGCCCACGGCGAACCCGGCGCGAAGAAGGCGCTCGCCGGCGTTGCCGCCGGAACGGGCATTGCCGTTCTCGCCGTCAATGTCCTGAGCTGGCTCTGGGGCGTTTAGCGACCGTCCCAATGTCCCAGACTCTTTCATTCAACACGTTTAGCTAGGCGAGGGGCTTATGACAGACACAACACGACAACATCGCACAAACCGGGTCTTCAAGAGCCTGCATAAGCCCCTCACGTATCTGGGCGTGGAACGCACGCTGTTTTACTTCGTCTGTGTCGGCGCGGTGGGCGCCTTCAATCTCTTCAATTCCATCCTCGCCGGCATCGCCGTCTTCATTGGCGGATTCGCCTTCGGGCATTGGGTGACGAACAGCGATCCGGCATTTCTGCGCATCCTGGCGAAGTCCGAACGCTACAAGCTGCGCTACGACGCGGCCAAACAGACGTCCCCCGCGTGGAGGTGGTCTGATGCTGCGACTCGATAAGGTCATCAAGCCGTGGAAAGAGAGCGCCGCTCTCAACGACCACATCAACCTGTACGGGTTCTGGAATGAGACGGCCTTTCTTACTAAGAGCGGCGACCTCGGCATGGTCCTCAGCGTTCCCGGCGTGGACTACGAAAGTCTCGACCGCGCCGAGCAGGAATATGCGGTGAAGCGGCTGGAAGCGGCGCTCAAAGCGTTCGGCCCCGGCTTCCACGTCTACCAATATCTCTTCAAGTCGAACCGGCCCGACATTCCGTTCGCCAGATACGACGACCCTATCGTGGAGGCGGCCATCGAGCAGCGGCGGCAGTTCTTTGAAGCGAAGCGCGACCATCTTTATCAGATTGAGATTTTCTACTGCATCCTGCTCGAAGGAGCGCGGTCGAAGACCGGCGTGGGCGCGGCGTTCGCTCGCCTTTTCCGAGATCCCGCTGGCGCGGTTGGCGAGTTGAAGGCGCAGTTCACCAGCGACAGCATGAAGACGTTGTTGCGCTCGCAGATCGAGCACGATGTTCGGCGCCTCGATCAGTGCGTGCAGGCATTCGTTCGCCAGCTTGCGGACTTCATGCAGATCGAAGTCTTGAACCAGCAGGGACAGTTCACATTCTTTCGCCGGTTGCTCAATTACGACGACTGGCGCATTGCGGGCAGGCCGCAGTCCACGCAGTTTCTCGACTATCAGGTCGTGAACTCCAATATCGAGGCCGAACGCGACCATCTGCGTGTCGGCGATCACTTCGTACGGGTGCTGACGATGAAAGAGGCCATCACCGAAACCCGGCCCCTGGTGCTCGATGCGCTGCTGAAGATCCCGGCCAACTTCCGCGTGGTTACGGAGTGGACGCCGCTTGCGGCGGACAAGGCCCGCAAGGAAGTCAACAAGCGGCGCCGCCACTTCAATATGTCGAAGACCGGGTTTGTCTCGCAGATGGGCAACGACGCCACGAAGACCAACCCGCGCGATGTGCTGGTCGATGAGTCGAAGCAGGCCGACATTGAGAACCTTGGCGACTGCCTGCGTGCGCTGGGCGATGGTCAATCGCTCGGCGATTTCTCGCTCACGATTGTTCTGTATGGACGCTCGAAAGCCGAATTGGAGCAGCTCGGGGCCGAGTTCGCCGGCATCTTTACCAACGGCGACGGCAGCCTGTTCTCGGAAACCTACAACCAGCTCAACGCCTATTTCGCCATCGTGCCGGGCAACTATGCGCTGAACCTTCGCAAGCTGTTTCTGCTGAACACGAACTACGCCGACCTGTCTTTCCTGTTTACGATCCTTCCCGGCGAGAAGACGAACGCGCATCTCGGCACCGAGTACCTGGCCGTGCTCGAAACCGACAACAGCACGCCCTACTTTCTGAATCTGCATAACGGCGAGGTCGCGCACACGCTGATTCTCGGCATGACGGGAGCGGGAAGTCGTACTTTTGCAATTTCCTGCTGCAAAACGCGCAGAAGTATGCGCCGCTGACCTTCATCTTCGATATCGGCGGCAGCTTCGAGTCGCTAACGACGATCTTCGGCGGCTCGTATCTGAACGTCGGCCAGGAGTCCCGCGACTTCACCATCAATCCGTTCTCGCTGCCGCAGACGAAAGAGAACCTGCAATTCCTGTTCAGCTTCTTCCGCGTGCTGATTGAGGGCAACGGACAGCGGTACCGGCTCGACTTCAAGGAAGAACGCCGCCTGTGGGATGCCATCGAGCGTATGTACATGCTGGAGCCGACCCAGCGCACGGTCTCGAACTTTACGAACATCATTGGCGAGTTGAAGGAGCGTCTGCATCGCTGGACACGCGGCGGCCAGTACGGTTTTCTCTTCGACAACGCCGACGACACGCTTTCGTTCTCCCGCTTTCAGACCTTCAACTTCCACGGCTGGAGCGATGCGCCGGAAGTGCTTGGAGCCGCTGTTGTTTTACGTCTTGCATCGCGCGTCGAACGAGATTGGCGACCCGAAGAAGCTCGCCACCTTCAAGATCTTCCTGCTCGATGAGGCTTGGCTCTTCATCAAGAACGAGACGATCCGCAATTACGTGGTGCAGGCGCAGAAGACATGGCGCAAGCACAAAGCGGCGATGATCCTGGCGACGCAATCCATCAAGGAGCTTGAGGAGTCGGGGATGCTGGCGATTGTGGCCGAGAGCTGCCCCACGAAAATCTTCCTCGCCAACCCGGAGATGAACCGCGAGGTTTACCGCGAAGCATTTCATCTGAACGACACCGAGCTGGACCTTATCGGCGGCCTGGTTCCGCCCGGCCAGATGCTCATTCGCAAGGCGCAGACCTCGAAGAAAGTGCATTTGAACGTCGATTCCGTCTCGCACTGGATGGCGACCAACAACGCCCGCGACAACCTCAAGAAGCGTGAGTATTTCGAGCGATTTCGGCTTGCCGATGGGCTGCGCCATCTGGCCGAAGACTTTCCATTCCAGCCGCGCACGCTGGCCTTATCAACCGTCAACACGAACCACTAAAGGAGATGAGCAATGCGAAATATGAAATTCATCGTCAATGCTTGCTTTGGCCGTTTCTTCCATCGCTGCTTTCGGGCAGGAGTCGGCACGCACGGTGCAGTATCACTCACAAGACATCGTTGCGATCCGCGCTAAGGTCAAATACACAACCCTGATCGAAGTGCCACCGTCCGAAAAGATCATGGAAGCCGCCACGGGCGACAAGGACTTCTGGATTGTCGATGTTGTGGGCAACTTCTGCTTTGTGCATCCGGCGAAGCAAGGCATCAGCTCCAACCTAAACCTCATTACGGACAAGGGGAACATCTACAGCTTTACCTTGCAGGACATTTCAGGCTCTTCCGACGAGCCGGACCTGAAGGTGATCGTCGAACCTGCTGACCGCTCGGCGATTGTGGCCGCAAGCGGCCCGGCGCAGTTCGTGCCCGCTGCGCAGCTCGAACAGTCGAAGCAGCAGGTGGCCGCCCTGCAATCGCACGTCGAGCAGGCAGTGGACGAGTACAAGAGCAGCTATCCGACGCAACTCAAGTTCGACTACGTCTACAAGGCCAATGAAGCGCCCTTTGACATCCAGTCGATCTATCACGACGACAAGTTCACGTACATCAAGACCAATGCACCCGAGAAGTTCAGCGTGTACGAAATGAAGGACGGCAAACCGAACCTTATCACCTATGACCTCCGAGAAGGGACTTACATCATCCCGAAGATCATGGACGACGGATACGTGGAGTTGGGCAAGAAGCGGATGAGCTTTGCACGGAAAGGGTAACGCTTATGACCGAGAACAACCGCACTTCTCACACAGACTCGCAGACCGGGCCACAGGGCGGCCCGCAAGTCGAGCCAACACTGCGCGGCCTTTTGGATCAGCCCAAGGGCGTCTTGCAGAAGAACCTCAAAACGTTCATCTATCTGGGCGTGGCATTGCTCGTGATCGTGGCGGCGCTTTTCAGTTCGTCCGGCAAGAAAACGCCCGCGCAGCAGGCCACCGCGAAAGGGCAAGCGCCACAACCGACGCTACAGGACAACACCGACAACAACGTGCAGGACTTGAAGAACCAGATTCAGGCCGAACGCCAGAAGGAGCAGCAGGCGGCAATGGCCGCCGCTGCTACGGAAGATCCGGCGCTGGCGTCTGCGACGCCCGCGCAACAGGCTGCCGCCGCGGCCTTCGGCCCGACCGGCGTTGCCGCTGCCGGTGCTTCCACCGCTTCCTGCCTTCCGGGCCGACCCTGCGGACAAGGGCAGCAAAGCACTATGCAGCCGCAACTCACTCCCGAGCAACAACAGACACAGCTCATTGCCGCCAAGGAGCGCGAACGGATTGACAATTCCCGTTTTGCTTCCAACCTTGTGTACTCCGAGCAACCGCAACAACCGCCGCAATCGCAAGGCCAGGTGACTCCCGTCCAGTATGAGCATACCGAACGGCAGGCAAAGACCGGTCTTATCACCCCGAAGGCCGAAGGAGAACAAGAGGAATCGCACGGAGGCTATAAGCGGCCGTTGGAAGCCAACATTGATTCGGCCATCGGTCAACCCTATCTCGTCTACGAAGGTTCGGTTCTCGACACGGTTCTCATGAATCGCCTGGACGGAGACGCCACAGGGCCGGTCAAAGTTCTCGTCTCCAATCCGCTGTATTCCCACGACCATCAACACGTCATCATCCCCGAGGGAACGGTTGTTCTGGGCGAAGCCAAGAAGATTGGAGCGGCGGGCTTCGGCCAACAACGCCGGATGGCTGTCGCTTTTCACCGGCTGATTATGCCGGATGGTTACTCCGTCGATCTCGACCAGTTCCACGGCCTCGACCAGATCGGCGAGGAAGGGCTGAAAGATAAGGTCAACAACCACTACCTGGAAATCTTCGGCACCTCGATCGCTTTGGGTGTGGTTGCCGGCGCCAGCGAAATCACACAGGGCGGCGGCACCATCACCACGAGCGGCTCGCAGGCATTCACCAACGGCACTGCGGCCAGTGTCTCGCAGTCAGCGACCACCATCCTTGACCGCTTCCTGCAGATACCGCCCACGATCACAATTCGGGAAGGCCACCGCGTGAAAGTGTATTTCACGCAGGACTTGCTTCTGCCTGCGTATTCCAACCACACCATTCCGCAAACTTTTTGAGGAGATTTCGATGCGATACAGTTGCTCTCTTACTGCTGTCCACTCTCGCCCTTGCCGGCTGTCAAAGCAAGGCCGAAAGGGTGAAGCAGTTGCAGGATCAGTACAACGCCGAATACCCAGCATATGCGAAGGCTTGCTTGGACGAGGACACATCCGGGGCCGCAAGAATGCTGACCGGCGAGAAGCTGACCACCGAGCAGATGGCGACGCTCGAAGCCAAGAAGAAAGAACGAGACGCAAGGTGCAGACCAGAGGCCGACCGTCTTGCGGAGCTTCAGACGAGAAATCCTTGCGGCACAGCAGTAATGCCGTATCGCTGCAAGAGCAAAGAGCACCACTAACCGTTAACCACAGACGAAAGGACAAACCATGAAGAAGCTAATCGTTACCGCACTCGCCATCGGACTTGCCGCTGCGTTGCAGCCCGCCGCGCACGCGCAGTTCGGTCCGGCATCGTCTTCGATCCTACGCAGTCGGTCCATGCCATCACGCAGATCGAACAACGAAGAACAATCTATCTCCAACCAATTTCAGCAGATCGAGCAAGGACAGCAGATCTTTACCAACACCGTCAAGATCGCGACGACCGCGCTGCAAACCTACAACACCGTCATGCAGCAATACCAACCTCTACCACCAGATGATCCTCGCGCCGCAATGCTCTATCAGCGGTTCCTGTCTCCCGCAACCGACCTGCGGATGCTGCAGCAAATCTCAAACACCTACGGCAATTCGATGGGTTGGCTCAACTCCGCTAACACCGGAAACGGGGCGGCAGCCGCCTACCAGCAGGTGAGCGTCCCACGCACGACGAGCATAGTTCCCGGTTACAGCAGCGCCAGCGTCGCCGGGCAGCAACAGATTGCCGCGCAAGGAGCCACCGTTGACATCGGCGATTCCGTCATGACTAACAACCTGCAAATGCTCGGCACGATGCGGGCGAATCAGGCAGCAAGACAAACCGATATCACTTACCTGGAGGCTGCGACACAAAGCCAGGACGCCTCCCAGCAGACCATCATGGCGACGCTCCAACGCATCAATCAAGCCTTGCTTTTGCAACTCCGAACCCAGCAGGACGCGAACCAGATGAACGCCAATCTCGCGCTGCAGCAGATCGTTGCCCAGAAGCAGCAGCAGGATGCGATGAAATCCGGCATTTCGCGATTCGTCGGGATACGAAAGCTACTACAACGCCAACGTCGCCACGACCAGCAATGGGGCGGCGAATCTCCTTACGCAAGCGTACTAAGCAGGCGCAAGCAGAAGAAAGCGAGCAGGTGAGAAACATGGGTACAGGTCTCTTCGACTTTATCGCTCAGGGGTGCCAGTCGCTTGCAGCCACGGCGGCGCCCTCCATTACCGCGATGGGGATTCACATCGTCCTCGCGTTGGCCACCATCATGCTGGTTTGGTTCGGCGTACAGGAAGCACTTGCATCGGCGCACGGAGAGGCCGGATTCAGCATGGGGAGGTTTCTCAACCTCTTCATGCTGCTCACCTTCGCCTACGTAATGGTGAACTACTACGACAGCTCGATCCCCGGCCTCGGCTTTTCCATCAAGGGCTTCATCGACGGAGGCACCATCAATCTTGTGAACCTGATTGGGTCGGATGGTTCCACCACGATGCTGAACGAGATCCATGCCGCATCGTCGAAGACTGGGCCGTCGCTTCTGACAAGCATCATGTCGCCGTATTACTCCATTGTGTACTTTGTCGTGCAATTCCTTTTGGCTCTTCTGGCGGCAATCGTTTCCGCCATCCTGGCCTACGGCGCAATCGCGGCAACGATCATCGGACTGCTCGGGCCAATCTTCATCCCGTTCCTTGTCTTCGACAAGCTCGATTGGCTGTTCTGGGGATGGCTCAAGGCCTATCTGGGATTCAGCTTTTACAAGGTATCGCCGCAGCCACGATGAATGTGTTGGCTCATGTGCTCACCAACTATTACATCCAACTTGGGCAGAGCATTTCCGACCCGTCAACGATCGTTCAGACGTTGCCGCTTCTGATCCTTCTCGTGCTGGTCAACGTCTACATTCTGTTCAAGATTCCGGCCATGTCGCACAGCCTATTCGGCGGCGGTGGCGGACACGGCGGCGGCCTCGGCGTGGTCGCAATGGCGGTACGGGCCGCGGTGTAAGCCGCGTCAAGAAAGGCGAGAAAGAGGTCTGAAATGAACGCAGAAACAGAAACAATGAGCGCCGAAACGAAAGCCACCCCGGAGATCACCCGCGCCGCGGAACGTTATCTGGAACAATATGGCGATCCGCTGGTGATGAACACCTATCTGAAGGTGACCATCCTTGTGCTCGCCACGGTTTGTTTCGCGCTGGCGGCGCTCACCTTCAAGAGTCAGAAGGCGCTGGCCGACATGCACCCCATGATTGTGCGGATTAACGACGTGGGCCACGCCGAAGCCATTGACTATCGAAACTTCCAGTACCGCCCGCAGGAAGCGGAGAACAAATACTACTTGTCGCGCTGGGCGGAGCTGTATTTTAACCGCAATCGCTTTACCATCGAGCGCGACCAGACCGACTCCCTTTACTTCCTCAATGGCGACGTGCAACGCGCCGTGATCGACCAGGAACGCAAGGACAACATCATTCAGAACTACGTCAAGGACAGCACCCTCCCTTATGTTGATGTCGAGGTCAAGAACGTGATCCTCGATGACCTGCGCCAGTCGCCCTATTCGGCGCGCATCGAGTTCGAGAAGGTGTACACCAATCCGGCGGACCACTCCGAACTCAAGCGGGAGCGATGGACAGCCAGCGTTACCTATGTCTTCCGCGAAAGCGTGAAGAACAATGAGTTGGCCGTGAACCCACTCGGTCTGACCATCGTGCGCTTCCGGGCCGACCAGGCGTTCAGCTAAGGATGAGGACGAATCGACTATTCCAGGGGCTTATCCATGTCGTCTCTTGCTGCCAATCCGGCTGGCTTTTCCCACCTGTCCCCGTGCCCCGTGGAGCGGTCTAACGCAGGCCCACCGACCCGCAACTACGGTTGCGAATGGCGCTCCTCTTGCGGTGGACATGCCGGCTCGAATCGGACTGCAATTGCGGCGAGCTTCTTTCGCCAATCAACCAATGACACCTTTGCTCTGGAGCGTGTCTGCCGTTATGTATCCCGTCTTATGCTCAGTCACCGCTCCGGGGCCTTTCCGGCGCCCGGCGGCACTCGGTCTTCTGCTTCGCGTTGCGCGCCCCTTCGGGGTCTCGGTTCCTCCCACAACAAGTTTGCAATCGGCGGCACAAAACGCCGCGCAAACTTCTTCCGGGCCCCTCCCAGAAAGCAGACCTTCGGCCTTGGGAGCCGGGCCCACTCGCTAGGCTTCGCCCTGTGTGACCCGAGCAACAACGGGAAATTCAACAAACGGAGACACGATCATGTACCAGAACAAAGTAACCCTCATCGGCTTTCTCGGCAGCGACGCCAGAAGTTCGCACCAACGACAATCGCAGCCTCACCACACTCTCGCTGGCAACCAAGTCCTCCTACAAGAAGGATGGCAAGTACATCTCGCACACCGAATGGCACCGTTGCGTCGTCTTCGGCAAGCTCGCGGAATTCGCCAAGACGCTCACCAAGGGCGCGCATATCCAGGTGGAAGGCGAACTGCGCAGCCGGGAGTACGACAGCAAGAAGACGGACTCGAAGCAGCGCGTCTGGGAAATCCGGGTCGCTTCGATCCTGAAGCTGGACCGCGCTGAAAAGTCCGGCCCGGAAGATCGGGAACACGATGACACGCCCGCAGAGGAATCGGCCGCATAGGCCATTGCTTTTCACTCTTGGAAGCCTGGCTAACCGCTGGGCTTCCATCGTTCGGAGATCCACGCTATGAGTTTCGAATTGATCCTTCCTTTCCTTCGCCCAATAGAGCCGCTGTTGCTCGACGAAAGCATCAGCGAGATCATGGGCAATCCCGACGCCTCATGGTGGTACGAACGCGACGGGATCATGCACCGCGAAAAGACTATTTCCTTCGATGCCGGCAAACTCCGAACTGGCCTCGAAGTCATTGCCAACCAACTCGGCAAACGGCTCGACGAAGACAACCCCATACTCCACGCACAACTCCCGGATGGGAGCCGCTTGGCGGCGGTGATTCCGCCGGTTGTACGGCTTACACCAGCACTCATTATTCGAAAGTTCACCAGCCGCCACTACACAGTCGATGACCTCATTGCTCGTGGTACGCTGACGCGCCCGCTTGCAGACTTCTTGGCCGAACAGATCCGCAGCGGCAAAACGCTGCTTATCAGCGGCGGAACCGGCACCGGCAAGACGACGCTTTTGCGGATATTGGCTGACTTCATTCCAGAACAGGAACGCCTTGTCGTGATCGAAGATACTTCGGAACTGCAAATCCAGAAGCCGAACATACTGGCCGTCGAATGCCAGACCGATACGTTCAAAGCCAACATCACTTTCGACGACCTTCTAAAGTCCGCTCTCCGGTGGAGACCGGACCGGATCATTCTGGGCGAAGTACGCGGAATCGAGGCGCGCACGCTGCTCGATTCCTTCAACACCGGCCACGCCGGATCGCTCGCGACTATCCACGCAAATTCGGCGGAGAAGGCCCTGCATCGCTTCGCCAATCTGGTCATGCGGAACCACGCGCAGACCACGTTTTCCGACACCGAGGCCGAGATCGGAGAAGCGGTCGATTTCGTCGTCCATGTCGAGCGACAACCGGGCCGCCGCATCATCCGCGAAGTCCTGGCCCTTCGCGGCTATGACCGCGACGCAAAACGCTTCCTCATCGAACCCGTATTCGAGGTGAAACATGCCACAGCATAGGACACACAATGTGACGAGTATCGCCGCCGACTTCCTCACCCGTTGCTTCGCTCCGGGTGAGACGATTGCGCTGTTTCTTCGACGCGAGAATCCTGCCGGGATTCTTCAGCGAATCGTCCCTCTGGAGCGTGCGCTTGCGCCTCGTTATCTCGGCTGGCTCGCGCACGAGAACTCCATCGGCGCGAACATCTATGTGGCCGCCAATCCGCTGCGCTCTGGCAGCCGCAAACGCACCAAGGAGTGCATCGCCACAGTGCGGCATTTGTATCTCGATTTAGATACCGACGGCGAGGCCCATCTCACTTCGCTCCGGACCTCCGATGCGGTTCCCCCGCCGAACGCAGTCCTCTCGACTTCGCTCAGTAAGTACCAGATCCTCTGGCGGGTTGACGGCTTTACTCTCGAACAGCAGGAAAGCGCCCTGAAATTGCTCGCGATTACCTTTGGCGGCGATCCCGCCTGTACAGACTGCAACCGCGTCCTTCGCCTGCCCGGTTTCCTGAATTGCAAGTACGATCCAGCGTATCCCGTCACCGTCGAATACCCCGGTGATTCCACTTGGAATTCCGACGACTTCCGGCTGGATATTCTTGCGGCGGATGCCATCCTTTCGTCCCGGTCAACCACACCGCGAAAGCACCCCGATAAGCACACTAATTCCGAACACGATTGGTCCTGGGTTCTCCATGAACTTGCCAATGGAAAGGACGCCACAAAGCTCACGCGAAAGCTGGCTTCCCGCCGCGCCGATAAACCGAATCCGCTCTACTACGCACAGCGAACCGTAGATGTCGCATCAGCCAGACTTTGGCTCATCGAAGGCGTTCCGATGGAGGACGTTGTGACGATGCTGCAGGTCCGCCGCCGCTTCGAGATTCCCACCGCACTTTGCTCCGCTCGTGCGCGGGAGATCGCACAGACGGCGCAGAGGATGATTGCCCGGAGAAAGATCGCTTGATTCAACACCAATAAAGGAGAGGAAATGCCACTACTTGAAATCAACTTGAGCCGCTACATCAGTGCTTCTGTTCGGCTGGACGAGTCCACCGCCGAGCAGGTCGATCAATACGCCGCCTTCGTCCACGCATCCGCTGACGATGTGGTGGACAAGGCGCTCAACTATGTCTTCTCGAAGGACCGCGACTTCCAGGAATTTCTGAAGACGCCACAGGCCAAGCAGGTTGCTTCCACGTTGCGCGTCCGTAAAGGCCCGAATAAAGATGCGAAGGATGAGCCGGAGCATCCTGCGAAGAAGCTTGGAGCCGGGGTGGAGTCCACGGCTTCTGTGCGGGTAATGAAGGCGTGATCCCGCATTCAATTTCGTGCCGGAGCAAGAACGGTGCTTCGCACCGGAAGCATTTGGTCGCGGTAGGGATACGGATTGCTCCGTACCCCCCGCGCGGATCCGTACGGGCGGATTTCCCGCATACGGCTCTTGCCTCAGGTGGTGACGCGCAGACGGCGCGAAGGATAAGGATGGCAGATATGGGCCGGAGGCAGCCAGCGGCGGATGAGCCGGTTCATTCGCTCCCACAGAACGCGACCATGCTGGCTTCGTCTGCACAGCGTTCGATGCCAGAGGTTGCTCACGGTGAAACGAAAGTGAGCCAGAGCATGTCCGTTACCCGGTACTCCGAAGTATCGGAAATGCCCACCCACCACGGACTTCAACCACTCGCCAACTTCAGGAACAGGGTCATGCATGCGTCGCCGCAACTCGATCTTCACCTGCTGCAGCTTAGCCTGCATGCGTTTGCGAACCGTTTGCCGAAGCACCAGAAACCGCCCCTTCTTCGTCTTCCCGCAGATGTGCTTGAAGCCGAGAAAATCGAAGGTCTCCGGCTTGCCCAGACCGAGGCGCTTTCGGTTCGCCGCCGCATGGCGTCCGAACTCGAACAGTCGCGTCTTTTCCGGGTGCAGTTCCAGTTGGAATTTCGCCATGCGTTCGGCGAGTTCTTTCCAGAACTGTTCGGCTTCCGTCTTGAACTCGAATCCAACCACGATATCGTCGGCATAGCGCACCACGATTACATCGCCGTGCGCACGCTTCTTTCGCCATGCTTGGACCCAGAGATCGAAGACGTAATGAAGGTAGATATTCGCCAGCAATGGCGATGCACTTCCGCCCTGCGGCGAGCCTGCCTCCACAAACGTTCGCGTTCCCTTTTCCAGCACGCCCGCGTTCAGCCATTTCTGGATGAGCCGCACGACGCGCCGGTCCGCTATCCGATGCTGGAGGAACCGGACCAGCCACTCGTGCGACAGCCGATCAAAGAAGCTGCGCACGTCCAGGTCCAGCACCCAGTTCACACGTCGCTCATGGAGTCCACAGAACAAGGCGTCCAGCGCTTTATGCTGGTTGCGTCTTTGGCCGGAACCCATAAGAGAAGCCGAGGAAGTCGGTTTCGTAAATCGCGTTGAGCACTTCCACCGTCGCTCGTTGAACAAGCTTGTCTTCGAGCGCCGGGACGCCGAGCGGTCGCTGCCGCCCATCCGCCTTCGGAATGTATACCCTACGCACCGGCTTGGCTCGGTACGCTCCGCGCTTCAGTCTATGGGAGAGGCTCCTGGAGATTCTCCTCAAGTGCCTCGCCGTAGTGCCGCCACGTCTCTCCGTCCACACCGGCTGCGGCATGCCTCTTCAACTGGAAGTAAGCAAACCGCAGAGTGTCGATCCGGTAGATGTGATGCAGAAGAGCGGTGAACTTTACATCCTTGTTCAATGTTGCCGTTTGTCGTACCTGCGCCAGCTCGCTGGGCGCGTCGACCCGGCTCTGAGTCCGGAACGCGTTTTGCTGGCTCAGGTTCCCCTTGGCCAGACCCCTTCCCTCCATCTCCTCCGCCGCCGTTGTTCTGGTTTTGTTCGGAGACTTCCCCGGTACTATGGGTCTGTCCGACTTCCCGTGTTCGTTCATCATCGGCTCCTGTCCTTGAACTTCCCGATGCGTCCCGAGGGCGCTGGTCGCTCTCGGGGGAACCCGGGATCTCTCAACTTCCGTGCAAGATGCGTCCCTACGTGCCAGGGTCATAGACCGCGCAGGACTCCGACCCAGCTTGCGATGGCGCTCGGACAGGATGTTGCCTTCCGCGTTGTGTCAGGGCGTCGGCGTCCTGAAGTTAGGGGTATTTCGCGGCTCAATAACCTGGCCCGTAGTTCCTCCTGTCTACGCTTCGTATCCGGCCTTACGACCGTGCCCGCAAGACTCGGAGCCGGCGTGGCTTGCTAGGCCTTCGCCGTACGACTCTTTCATTCGCTGCATCTTGCCAGATTCGATGCCGACTGCCCTGCCTGCCCCGCCAGTTGTGGTGGTGCAAGCACGCTGCCTACGGCATCGGGTTGACGCTACGACACTCCACCCCTCGAAGGGTACACGAACGTAAACGCCCGCATACAAACGTCAACTTACTCGTATCGAAGGACTTACGTGATTGGTCGTATACAGCGTTTACGCTCGTTGACGCGACACAAACAGGAGGTTTCAACGATGGAAAACCCGATCCTATTCAAACCCACAACCGATGGCTCCAAGCGCCCACTTGCCCGAAACCGCATCCTATCGGCGCGCTTCACGGAGAGCGAGTACGCGGCGCTTGAGAGCTTCGCATGGTCGACGGGAACGACACTCGCCGACTGGGTGCGCGATGTGCTCTTGCGTAGCCTTGAAGTATCCAGCCAGCCGCAGATGGAGATGCACATCTTCACCGAACTCGTCGGCATTCAGATGCTTCTAATGAATACCCTTGAACCGCTGCTGCGCGGCGACAAGATCGTCCCGGAACAGCTCACCATCCTGTTTCGGCAAGTCCAAACCACCAAGGCCGCGAAGGCGCAGGAACTCCTCGCCAAGCGCAGCCAGAACCGGGAGAAGTAACCAATGCCTACCGTCCAACAATGGGGCCGCAAGGAGTCGATCATTTGGCCGCCACGCGGCTACCTCTACACCACTCAGCGCGCTTTTCCTCGCGCTCGCCGCGACCGGATTCTTTGTCTATGTCCATTTCCAGTACGGCTTTTCACCGCTCGAACGCTACTACCTGCCGTACTATCTCCGCAGCGAGATGCCAAGTCTTACACGTCATGCCAGCACCTATCAGCTACTCTATGTTTCCGATGGCAAATCGCGGGCTCGACCCGCACTAGCCGCCGATGTGGAGCCAGGGGCGACACCGCAACTGACGGGCGAGCCATTGCCGCTTGCGCTTTCCGCGCAAGCGCGGCAGCAGGGTATCCGCTTGCTGTTCCGCGAACAGCGCAGTTACTCGAACAAAGCTTTTCACGCATGGATCGAGCACTGGGTCTATTCCGACGTTCCCCTCGGCCAGCTCTTCAACACGCAACTCATTTTTGGGCTCGCAGCGTTCGTCTTGCAACTGCCGTTTTCCGTTCGCAAGGACATCCAGCGGCGTAAGGAACTGCGGTACGGAAGACGACTGAAAGGGCCAATTACTGTCAGTCCACGCCAGTTCACGAAAGCCGTTGCCGGAAACGGTATCGGCATTGCGACCAACGATTCCAAGCGCCCGTTGCGGATACCGCGCGATGCCGAGAACAAGCACTTTCTAATTGTCGGCGACACCGGATCAGGCAAGTCGAGCATCATTCGCCAGATGCTTTATCAGGTGGACGCTCGCGGCGACAGCGCCATCGTCTACGATCCCGCTTGCGAGTTTGTAAAGCAGTTTTACGACGAGCGCCGCGGCGACATCGTGCTCAATCCGCTCGATGCCCGAATGCCCTATTGGAATCCGTCGAAGGAACTCCGTCGCAAGGCCGAAGCGAAGGCCCTGGCCGTGTCGCTGTACCAGCCCGAAGGCGTGACGAACCGCTTCTTCGTTGAAGCTCCGCAGAAGATTTTTGCGCATCTGCTTACCTATCTGCCGACGCCGGATGAACTGGTCCAGTGGATGTCCGATCCCGCCGAGATCGACCGCCGCGTCAAGGGAACCGAGTATTGGATGCTGATCGACCCGAAGGCCCCGCAACAGCGGACCGGCGTTCTCGGCTCTCTGAATATGAGCGCCGACAGCTTCCGCCTGCTGCCCAAGCGAGGTCGAAACAACCTCAGTCTGGACGGCGACTAAGTGGGCCGAGACGCGGCGCGGATGGATCTTCATTACGTCGCGCCCAACCATGCGCGAGGCGCTCCGCCCGCTCATCAGTTTGTGGATCGACACGCTCGTTTTGCGCCTCTTGAACGAACCCATGCCCGACCAGAAACCTGTCTGGTTCGTCATCGACGAGTTAGCCAGCTTGCAGCGGTTGCCGCAGCTTCATACCGCCATTACCGAGAACCGAAAATCGCAGAACCCAGTCATTCTGGGCTTCCAGGGGCGCAGCCAAATGGAAGCTCGCTACGGCGAAGACGCCGAGGCCATGCTGTCGCAGCCGGCCACCAAGATTTTCCTGCGAACCACCGAGCCGCGGGCGGCCAAATGGGTCAGTGAAGCCATCGGCGAAATCGAGATCGAGCGGCTGCGCGAAACCCACTACGACGGTTCCCGCGCCGGCACGCAACTTCGCGCTCGACCGGCAGACTGAGCCGCTCGTTCTGCCCTCGGAAGTTTCCGGCCTCGACGATCTCCGCGGCTTTCTCAAGTACGGCAACCATGTCGCCCGATTCTCGTTTCCGTTCGTCGCGCTTGAAGAGAAGGGGCCCGGCTTTGCACGAGCGGAAAATGGACGATCTTATCGTACCGAGCACGCCGCTCCCCACAGAACCGGAAGAGATGCAGGGAAATCGTACTAAGCCCTGAATATGCAGTCCAACCACCCGAGAACCAGATGGAGTAGATAGCCATGCTGACCATCTCAAAACCACTTTCCGCAGGCCAGGCGCAGACCTATCACCAGAAAGAATTCACCGCGAAGGAACAGAACTATTGGTCGCAGCGCGGCGTCATCGCAGGCGAATGGCAAGGCCGCTTGGCCGCGCAGTTCGGCCTTGCCGGAGCCGTCTCCGCCGAGGACTTCGCAAAACTCAGCCAGGGCCAGCACCCACAGACCGGCGAGCAGCTTGTTCGACAACGAGCGTCCTATGAATATCAGGACGCCGACGGCAAGACCGTCAAGACGATGGAGCATCGCGCCGGTTGGGACGCGACCTTTTCCGCGCCCAAATCTGTCTCGCTTACGGCGCTGGTCGGCGGCGATGAGCGTGTGCGCGAAGCGCACCGCGAGAGCGTCCGCGTTGCCCTCGAACAGCTCGAAAACTACACGCAGGCCCGCATCGGCGGCAATCATCCGCCCGAGACCACGGGCAAATTCATCGCCGCCAAGTTTGAGCACGATACGGCCCGCCCGGTCGATGGCTATGTCGCGCCGCAACTGCATACCCACGCGGTCATTTTCAATGTCACCGAGCGCGACAACGGCCAGCCCCGCGCCATCCAGCCGCACAGCCTCTTCGCTTCGCAGCAGTTCGCCACGGCCATCTATCAGTCCGAGTTGACTTACAAGCTACGCCAACTCGGTTACGAAATTACGGCCGGGCGGAGCGGTGCGCCCGAGATCAAGGGCTACACACAGGAATACCTCGACGCATCCAGTCCCCGCAGCCAACAGATTCGTGATTACCTTGAACGCACCGGCCGCGCTGGGAAAGAGGCCGCCGAAATCGCCGCGCACTCGACCCGCGACCGTAAAGAAATCCATTCGCCAGCCGAGGTAATGGCCGCGCATCGAAAGCTCGCGGCAGACTTTGGACACCAAGCCGAGGCCGTTGTCCGGGCAGCGCGGGAACGATCTAACATCAGTCAATACCAAGAAAAGCCCGTCAACTCGGTTGACCGTGTCCGGGAATCTCTAACGTTTTCCCGCGACAAGAACTTCGAGCGCGAGGCGGTTGTCGATGAACGTGCCCTGATCCGCGACGGGCTCCGCCGAGGCATGGGCGAGATCACTCATGCCCAGGTCCGCGCCAATCTTGACGCCCGCTTGGCTTCAGGGGAATTTCAAATCGTCGAACGCCGGCAGGGCGTTCCGGGCCGTCAGTTCACCACCGCCAAAACCATCGCAGCGGAACAGGAAATCCTCCGCCGTATGCGCGAGGGACAAAACCAAGTCGAGCCCGTTCTTTCGCGTTCGCAGGCCATCGCCTTTGCCGACCAGCACCCGCATCTCAACCGCGCACAGAAGACTGTCGTTGAAGATGTGCTTAGTTCGCCCGACCGCATCCAAGGAATCCAAGGTTTCGCCGGTGCGGGCAAGACCACCACGCTCACCGTCATCCGCAGCGCGGCGGAATCGCAGGGCTATCAGGTCGAGGGCTTCGCCCCGACCTCTCGCGCCGCGAGACAACTGGAACAGGCGGGAGTCCAGGCTGGAACCCTGCAAGGCTTCCTCGCCCGTGGGCAAAGCACGGAGCGCAATCCAGAACAGAGACGACTCTTCTTCATCGACGAATCAAGCCTTGCGAGCACGAACCAGATGCGCGAGTTCCTTGCACGGCTTGGTCTCCATGACCGCGTGCTTCTTATCGGCGATACCCGCCAACATCAGGGCGTCGAAGCGGGCCGCCCGTTCGAGCAATTGCAGGAAGCTGGAATGCGTACCGCCAAGCTCGACGAGATCGTTCGTCAGAAAGACCCGGCTCTGAAAGTCCGCCGTCGAAATGCTGGCCACGGGCCAAGTCTCCGCTGCGCTCGACGCGCTCGGACAGCAGGGCCGCGTGAAGGAAATTCCCGACCGAGAAGAGCGCATCCGCGCCATCGCCAAGAGCTACGTCGAATCGCCTGAGAACACTCTGATCGTCTCGCCCGACAATGCTTCCCGCCGCGAGCTGAACGTCGCCGTGCGCCAGGAGTTGAAGGCCAAGGGAGCCCTTGCCCCGGAAGATCATACTTTCCGTGTCCTCGTTCAGCGTCAGGACATGACCGGCGCCGAACGCGCCTGGGCCAACCACTACGAAATCAGCGACATAGTTCGCTATGCGCGCGGCAGCAAAGCCATCGGAATCGAAGCCGGCTAGTTACGCATCAGTCGCCGCCATCGACCCGGCCGCAAACCTGCTCACGGTCGAGAAAGCCAACGGAGAACTTGCCACCTACGATCCCCGCCGCCTCACCGGCGTCAGCGTCTACCGGGAAATGCGAACGCCAGTTCTCCGTGGGCGACCGCATCCAGTTCACCGCGCCAGACAAGTCGCTAGGCGTCGCCAATCGCGAACTGGCCGTCATCGAGTCAATCAGCGCCGGATGGCCGCATCACCGCCCGCCTCGACAACAACCGCCAGATCGAATTCAACCCCAATGAGCATCGCCATTTCGATCACGGCTACGCCGTCACCAGTCACAGCTCCCAGGGCCTCACCGCCGAACGCGTCCTCGTCCACGCCGATACCAGCGTCCACCCCGACCTGCTCAATTCCCGCTTCGGCTACGTCTCCATTTCCCGCGCCAGCCACGAGGCCACACTTTACACCGACGACATGACCAAGCTCGCTCCCCAACTCGGAGCCGACGTATCGAAGACTTCTGCCCTGGAAATCAGCACCCAAGCCCCATCTGTCACGCAGGGACTTGGGATAGGGATCCAACAGTGACAACAATTTATGATGAAGGAATCGCGATGACGAAGGTGACAAACGTTCCAGCGAACTACAACGACATTCGGGTCGAAATCGTCGAATTGCTAAAGGCGGCCTGTTCTACCGTCGCCCGGAATGTCAATTCGATTATGACCGCCGTGTACTGGGAAATTGGGCGGAAGATCGTTCAGTCCGAGCAGGCCGGAGAGAAAAGAGCCGAGTATGGCGATGCGCTCATCCAGCGATTTGCAAAGGACCTCTCAGCTTCGTTTGGAAGAGGCTTCGGGCCGCGTAACCTCGCCCAGATGAGGAGCTTCTTTCTCGCTTGGCCCCGCAACAACATTTTGCAGACACCGTCTGCAAAATCTCCTAGCCTTCATGAGGTTCAGACGCCTGGGTCAGGGCAGGCCACAACGATCGACATCACCGAACTAACATTCGACGTTTGCTCGACCGCGCACGTCGCGACGAAATCCACGAATCATTAGCGGCGATATTCACAGTATTTGGGCATCTGGGATGCCGCTTTGACCGACGCGATGGTTTTGATATCGTAATTTGTTTTGTGGCCATGTCGGCGCGCCGTCATTCGAGGCTTCGAACACTCGGGCAGGTCGTTGTTGGGCTCGACGGCTGCGCCTCAATCGTAACTATAAGCGCCGGAGCAATACTAGGCCACATCACGCCGCGAGAGCGGCGTGATGCGGCGGAGTAAAACTAGACCGCCGGATTTTTGTTTCACGAAGTCGCCTACGGCGTAACGGAACTGGTTCAGTTCCGTTGAGCCGACGGGCGGCTTCGTGGAACACCGGAGGGATGTACTCAGTGGAGATCTATGGGCGGATACGGCGAGCGGTTCTGGTGGAGGGCAAGAGTGAACGGGCGGTAGCGCGGGAGTTTGGGCTGGCGCGGGAGACCGTGCGCAAGATGCTGCGCTATTCGATTGCCGCCGGGCTACCGGCGGAAAGAGCCGGCGAAGCGGCCCAAGCTGGGGCCGTGGATGGGCGTGATCGACGCCATTCTGGAAGAAGACAAGAACGCAACCCAGCGAAACAGCGGCATACGGCGAAGCGGATCTTTGATCGCCTGCGGGCGGAGCACGGGCTTCACGGGCGGCTACACGATCGTGAAGGACTACGTGCGCCAGTCACACGCTGCGCCAGCCAGGAGATGTTTGTGCCGCTGGCGCATGCGGCGGGGCACGGCGCAGGCCGATTTCGGCGAGGCGCTGGTGGTCGTGGGCGGCGAGGAACAGAAGGCCCACTACCTGGCGATCGATCTGCCGCACTCGGACGACTGCTTCGTCATGGCGTTTCCGGCGGAGACGACGGAAGCATTCTTGGAAGGCCACGTTCAGGCCTTCGCCTATTTCGGCGGGGTTCCCATCTCGATTCTGTACGACAACACGAAACTGGCGGTGGCGCGGATTCTGGGCGACGGCACGCGGCAGAAGACGCGGGCGTTTTCCGAGTTGCAGAGTCATTACCTGTTTGCCGACAAGTTCGGACGGCCGGCGAAGGGCAACGACAAAGGCAAGGTAGAAGGGTTGGTGGGGTACGCACGGCGGAACTTTCTGGTGCCGATTCCGAGGGTCGCCAGTTGGGAGGAGTTGAACCAGCGGTTGCTGGAAGCGTGCCAGGCGCGGCGAGCACGGAAGCTACGCGGCCACCAGGAGACGATCGGAGAACGCTTTGAACGCGACCGGGCGGCGTTGCTTGCCGCTGCCAAACAGCGAGTACGAGGCCTGCGAGAAGCGGATGACGCGAGTGAGTTCCATGTCGCTGGTGCGCTATCGCACCAACGACTACTCGGTGCCGACCGAGTACGGGCATCGCGATGTAATGGTGAAAGGCTACGTGCATGAGGTGGTGATCGTCTGCGGCAGCCAGGTGATTGCCCGCCATCGCAGAAGCTATCGAGCGCGAAGACATGGTCTTCGATCCGCTGCACTATCTGGCCTTGCTGGAACAGAAGGCACGGGCACTGGATCAAGCGGCACCGCTGGTGGGCTGGGAGTTGCCGGAATGCTTTGCCCCCCTGCGACGGCTGCTGGAAGCGCGACTGAGCAAGGGCGGCAAGCGGGAGTATGTGCAGGTGCTGCGTTTGCTGGAGACGTTCTCTATCCAGGAAGTCGAGCGGGCCATCCTCGATGCGCTGCATCTGGGTACGATCAGTTTCGACGCCGTCAAGCATCTGCTGCTGTGCCGCATCGAGCGGCGACCGCCGCGCCTGGATCTGGAGAACTACCCGCATCTGCCGCTGGCTGAAGTACAGACCACGCAGGCGGCTGACTACATGACGCTGCTTTCCCCGCCGACGCTGGTTGTCTCGGAGACTGCGGCGGGCGAGGTGACGCGATGAGCCGTGAAGCAAGCCCCGCCACCCGCCGACACACCGCAGGTGCTACTGGAACATCACCTGAAGCAGTTGCGGCTGCCCACCTTTTTGCGCGAGTACGACAAAGTGGCGCGGCAATGCGCCGCCGAGAGTGTTGATTATCCGCGCTACCTGCTGCGTTTGACTGAACAGGAACTGCTGGACCGCGAACGGCGGGCCACCGAACGCCGCATCCAACAAGCCCGTTTTCCGGTGGTCAAGAGCCTGGACACCTTCGAGTTCCTGGCCATCCCAGCAGTCAACAAGGCGCTGGTGCTGGAGCTGGCACGCTGCCAGTTCTTGCTGCAGCGCGAGAACGTGTTGTTGCTGGGCAACAGTGGCACCGGGAAAACGCATCTTGCGCTGGCCCTCGGCCTATCGGCCTGCCAACACGGCCATCGTGTGCGTTTCACCACGGCGGCGGCCATGGTGCACGAACTGCTGGAAGCCAGCGATGAGAAACGGCTGCTGCGCTATCAGAAGCAGATGGCCAGCTACGAACTGCTGATCGTCGATGAACTGGGATTCGTGCCGCTGTCGAAGTCCGGCGCCGAACTGCTCTTCGAGGTCTTCAGCCAGCGCTACGAACGCGGCTCGACGCTGGTCACCAGCAATCTACCGTTCCAGGAATGGACGGAGGTTCTCGGATCGGAACGGCTGACCGGCGCCCTACTGGACCGACTCACCCACCACGTTCATATCCTGGAAATGAACGGCGAGAGCTATCGCCTCAAACAAAGCAAACGCAAGCGAGGCTCGCAGCCGAACTCTTGATCCGCCGTATCGCCCGCCTCGACTCCCGCCCCTCTACCCGCACGGCGAACACGCCTCGGGGAGGAGAACGTCTTCCGCTACGGCCTTAACGCGCCGCCTTTCAGGCGGCGCAGGCCTTCGCTCCAGACGCCCTCCTCCCCGACAATCCCCGATCTCCTACCCTCCTCTGGTCTACTTTTACTCCGCCGCAGTGGTCTATTTTTACTCCGCCCTTGACAGTAACCCTGCTAAAGTACAGTTTAGCCTTTTGGGAGAGTGGACATGTATACTTGGCTTCCGCTGGCGGCACCTGCGGACCTTGCTCAACTAAAGGATCATATTTCGCCGGAATACGACCCGGTGAGCGTGGCTGCAAAACTCTCCGCCGACATCTCGGGCGCAGTCAAGGCTGTGCTGATCGAGCGCGATTACATTGATAAGGACTACCGCAGTACCTACTACAACTTCTATGCGAAGAAGGGGCTGCGCTACCGCGCCGATTGCGTGCGCCTGCATTTCTTCGACGGAACTGTCGCTTTTGATCCGAAGATGCTCAGCCTTTCAACCAGTGCACCGGGTGACCTTACAGAACATTATTTTGGGTACATGGTGTTGCGTCCCACGGGTGCTGCGACAATCGGACGCAGCGTTGTATCACCGGACGTTCGGCGGGGTGCAACCCAGCATCTCGTAACCACTGCACACAAGGTGCATCTGCTTGGATACAAGCTTATGGTGGAAGGGTTCCCGTCGATGGACCAGCACCGTGACATCGCAGTCTGCGCTCACGTCGCTTGCTGGTCAATCCTGCGGCATTACAGTGAGCGTTACAACGTCTATCGCGAACACTTGACTCACGACATCACCATGATGGCGCAGGAATTCAATCCGGGTGGCCTAGTTCCGTCGAAAGGTCTGGGAATGAGCCATGCCGAACGCGTTTTTCAGGAAGCAGGCACGTTTCCATTCCATGTTGCGCGTGACGTTAACAATCCAGATGATGCTGCCTTTTATCGGCAGATGGGTGCATATGTGGAATCAGGTTTTCCGCTTTTTGCGGCCATCCACTCGCTCCAACATGCAGTAGCTGTTGTCGGATTCGAATGGCGCACTCCGGTGACACTTGGCGTCCCCGGCATGCGCTACGCCTGGGACGAGGTAAAATCAATCGCCGTGGTGGACGATCACTACCTGCCGTACCTCTCGGTGCCAATTGCGGGGGGATCCCCCTATAGTGCAGAGGACATCGATGCGTTCATCGTCGCTTTGCCAGAGAAGGTGTTCTACCCTGCTGACGCCGTGGATTGGATCGCGCCAACACTCCTGACAATGCAGATCGATGGCTTACCGCGTCCCGATGAAACAATCATTCGTTATTTCATGACGACCGGCTCTGGGCTCCGCAAGTTTGTCAGGGGCAAAGAATCCGAATTCGATCCGCGACTTTTGCAAACGATCATGAAGTTGCCATTCGCTCAGTTTGTCTGGGTCGTTGAATTCGCGACGGAAGCGCAATGGGCCATGGGACAAGTTTCAGCGCGCGCTTTGCTAGACGCAACCGCGAGCGAGCGCGAAAAATATCCCCTCTGGCTGATTCACAGCCAGACACAAGCACTAATTTTTAACCGACAGTCGGTTAACCTCGACTACGGAACCGGAGTTGGAGAGTTAACCCTTGCGAACACAGGTAGCATCAGCTTCTCGCGAATGGCCCAAAACTTGCGGCGGACAAGAAAGAAGTGAGCGGGCGGCAGGGATCGCGGAAGTGAGATCTTCACAGGGAGCAGCGTATGGAGGATAAAACTAAGATCGAGAAGAGCGTGTTCGATCTCGTCGAGGATATGAAACCCGTCGATCAATCTGTGCTCGCACAGTACGAGCGCAAAATGACGGATGAAGTCATCCCCGATATTGTTCGTACCGTTGAGCAGCGCCGCCTGTTCGCGGCGGCAAGTCGCCTGAAGCAGCTGAAGTAGCTGCTAGTCCCCGGAGTACAACTGCTTATTTCCTGGGCTTTCGTAGCCGTTCATATGCGGCGCGAAAGATTGCTTCGACGGCATCGGCGCCTTGTGCGTCAAGATTAGGGTCCGAACGGAGCAAGGTTGAGATCTTCGCCATTGGCTCATGTTGTGGCGATTTGTAAGGGGCATGCACAAAGTCCGAAGGGTTAAGACCGGCCCAAGCTGATAGCGCAGCGAGACTGGCTGCATCGGGTCGTCGTCCCTGAGCCATCCGCGCAAGTGTCGAGGCGCTTATCCCAGTTTCAGCGGCAACCTGCTTCCACGTCTTGGACCGCGCATTGACGGTGCTCTCCAAGGCCCGATAGAACCCGTCGCCATCAAATCCTTTGTTTTCAACGGCCATTTCTTCCTGTCCAAAATTGCTATTTAGCAATTGACTTCCTACTTAGACCACTGTATGGTGGTCCTAGTGATTGCAGTTTAGCAATTGACATCCTAATTTGCAAGGAGAATCGCGATGGAACCTAACGAGATCAAAAGCGACCTTGACGAGCACACTGGCAACGCCCGCACCGGGGATGGGGACCGTATTGTCCCCGTAGTTGTGAACGATCAGTCCGTAAACCTGCTCGGGCACAAGGAAACGGGTCATGAAATCAAGACGGCGGCCATCGAACAGGGTGTACACATCGATCTCAACTTCCTGCTGGAAGAGCTGTTGGAGGGCGGTGGTCATCGGACGGTGGCGGACCATGAGAAGGTGCATTTGCGCGACGGTATGCATTTCATCGCCCGCGAGCCGGTCATTGTCGTCAGCGTCAATGAGCAGCCTGTGAAACTCCACGGTCATTCGGCTACGGGAATGGAGATCAAACTCGCAGCCATAGCCCAAGGCGTTCAGATACAGGCGAATTTTGTGTTGCAGGAAGAGCTACCAAATGGAACCAGCAAGATCATTGGGGACAATGACAGGGTCCATCTTCGCGAGGATCTTCGCTTCACAGCGATAGCACCGGACGACAATTCATAAGCTGGAGCGTTTATGAAAACCGAAGTTTCATCGAGGATCGAGGAGCTTAAACGACAATTCGATGGTTCGGCCTTCACTATTCGCGAGGATGGTCAGGGCGGTGCTTACGTCCTGATCGAACCGGTTTCGTTGGGTCCACGATTCCGACCCGCATCAACGTGGATGGGATTCCAAATTCCCGCACAATACCCTTACGCGGACATCTACCCCGTGTTCATTGGCGCCGAGGTCTCACGTGCGGATGGAGTCCCATTCGCTGCTCCAGTCACGTGTGGGCACCATTTTGAAGGAAGGCCCGCTATCCAGGTGTCGAGGCGAAATAGTACCGCTCAGAGCGGATTACAGAGGGTGTCGGCCAAGCTTCTTAAGGTGCTGGATTTTCTGGAGAAGCTGCGATGAAGAACAAATGTCGCCTCCGGTTCGTGCGTCATGATTTCGATCGTCTGATGGCACACCTGTTTCCTGACGACACCGATGAGCACGGTGCTGTACTGCTGGCCGGGGTTTCACAGCTCCACACCAACCCAACGTTCTGCGTGCGCGAAATACATCTGGCAGAAGAAGGAGTGGACTACGTCGAAGGCAAAGTCGGGTACCGCGCACTATCTCCGACATTCATTCATCGTTTAATCACACGAGCCCGTGACCAACAGCTCGCCTATCTGGCGGTTCACAACCACGGTACGGATCTCGAAGTTAGATTCAGTTCAATCGACTATGGCTCCCATGAGCGTGGATATCCGGCGCTGCTGCAGATCGCACGTGGAATGCCAGTCGGCGCTCTCGTGTTCGGACGAAGGTCCATCCAAGCGGACATCTGGCTCCCTGGTGGTACCCGTTTAGAGCTTCACGAGGCGATCATCGTGGGCAACTCAATCCAGAGTTTGACGCCTTCACGGCGTCGTAGCGACCTGAACAATTCCGAGCAGCATGACCGCCAGATCCGGATGTTCGGCAAAGCAGGCCAAGCGAGACTTGCGGAGTGTCGCGTCGGAATTATTGGTCTGGGCGGCATCGGCAGCCTCATTAACGAATATCTTGCTCGGCTGGGCGTCGGAAACTTCCTCCTCATCGACGACGATTGTGTGGAGGAATCGAACTTGTCGCGTATTGTCGGCGCATCGGCCGTGGATGCCGAAGACCGCGTGCAAAAGGTTGAGGTTGCGCGACGCCTGATTTTGCAGACCGACCCTAACGCCAACATCGATATCATCGTGGCCGATGTTGCAAAGGGATCGATTGCGCAAGCCCTCCGTAGCTGTGACTACCTGTTCTTAGCGGCGGATTCAATGCGCGCACGCCTCGTGTTTAATGCGGTCGTTCATCAATATCTCATCCCAGGTGTTCAACTCGGATCAAAAATCAGATCGACCGCAGCCGGCGATCTAATCGAAGTGATGAGCGCCAATCGTCCTGTGCGTCCAGGACGGGGATGCCTCTGGTGCAACCAACTCATCGATCCCAATCAACTTGCGATCGAAGCAAAAACGGATGCAGAACGAAAGGCCCAAGCTTATGGCGTGGAGGAACCCAATCCGAGCGTCATCTCCTTGAACGCCATTTCTGCCGCGCATGCGGTAAATGATTTCTTACTCGATTACCTGAGTCTTCGACCTGAATCGGATGAACTCCACTATGAAGAATTTCGCTTGCTTCAACGCAAGCGGAATCTCATAAAGCCGCGACAAGATCCGGAATGCCCTGAATGTGGCCGCAACGGCCTGCGTTACGGCTACGCTGACGCCGTGGCACTGCCTTGCATCGAAGGCTGAAGGAAACTCCGGATGCAAATGTAGCGGTAGAAGAAAGGCGCGACTCTTCAACTAATCCGCCTCTGGTGCCAAGTCTACTATTCTGACTCCTGTTCACACTTAATGGCCTCACGAACATCCCATCTCGTTCGGCTTACTGTCGATCAGTTCGCTAATGCCACACTCGCCACCTTTGTGTGCCCCCTGTGTGCTGATTCCCATCAATTTTAGTAGACATATCTGACCAGCCTGTTTTCTGCCTTCCTGGTTCCTGACTCCGCACGGCAAAAGCAACTACTCGGATGCGCTTGGCCGCGCGTCTTTTTCCCACTCCCACGAGCGAGAGTGCCCACTCCGCTTCGCTTCGGGACAGCCCTTCGGGACAGCACGGCTGCGCGCCAAACGATAAGACTGTTTGTCACTTGCCGTGCCCGCCTCTCGGGCCTTCCCCCTCGCCCTTTGTCGTTCCTCTTTGTCTCCCGGTGGTCCGTTTTTTCCTTCGCTTCGCTCTGGGTGAAAGAAAAAAACGCCCCACCGGGCAGACAAAGGAAAAACAATGGAATATCACAGCAACAACAACACCCACACCGACGGCTCAGCCGCCGTCAATGCGGCTTCCGGCAGTAATAACCGGAAGCCAGCAAGCGCACAGCAACTCATCCGCGAGAACGTGAAGTTTCTCATCGAGCAACTGGAAGCCGGACACAGTGAAAGCCTGACCGCGTTTCTTGATGCGATGGCGCATTTCCATTCGTACAGTTTTGGGAATGTCCTCTTGATAGCGAGACAAAAGCCCGACGCCACAAGAGTTGCGGGGATGTTCACATGGAACCAGCTTGGTCGGCGCGTGAAGCGCGGCGAAAAGGGCATCGCCATCCTTGCCCCGATGATCGGCAAGCGCCGCAAGAAGCAGAATACCGACACCGGAACCGAAGAAGAGGCAAACAAATCCGCGCTGCTTGGATTCCGCCGCGTGTATGTCTGGGATCACGCCCAAACCGAAGGCGCACCGTTACCATCCATCGGCGAGGTCACCGGAGACGCCAGTGTGTATCTTGACCGCTTGCGGCAGTTCGTGCAGGCGCAAGGCGTCACCGTCGAACTTACCAACGACATCGCCCCGGCCTTGGGCACGGCATTCGGCAACACCATTCGCCTTTTGCCAAGTCAGACCGAGGCGGAGGAACTTGCCACGTTGGTACATGAGTACGCTCATTTGAGACTCGGCCACAGTGAGCGCCGTACAACGACAACCAAGACGGTACGCGAAACGGAAGCCGAAGCCGTGGCCTTTGTGGTGTCGAAGGCCATCGGCCTGAATCCGAATTCCAGCGCCTCGTACATCCAGCTATATCACGGCAACGCCGAGTTGCTGATGGAAAGCCTTGAGGTCGTACAGCAAACCTCAGCCGTGATTCTGGCGGCAATCGAGATGGAAGAACCCGTCCCGCCGGAAACACAGGAACCGCAGTCCGCGCCCGAGGCAACAGCGGAAACCCAAGACACAGGTTACTTGCCAGCACCGGCAGATATCGCCGGGGCAGCGCAACCAGCCGCCTGAAACACGCACACGCAAATCGGCGCGGACAGGCGAGGTGTGTCTGTCCGCATAACCTCCACCATCATTCAGACAAATAGGAGAAAATGATTATGGAAACCGCAGTTCAAGTCAGCAACGAATATCGCAGCGTTCCGGTCACCGCGCTGGTAGAGTCCACCAGCAATCCCCGCAAGCGCTTTGACACCAAAAGCCTCGAAGAATTGGCAGCCAGTTTCAAGGCCCAAGGCGTCTTACAGCCCTTGCTTGTCCGCTCCATTGAAGAAGACAAGTACGAAGTCATTGCTGGAGCGCGGCGGCTGCGTGCCGCCAACCTCGCCGCGTTGGAAGAGGTCCCAGTTCGCGTCGTCGAACTCTCCGACGCGGCTTGTGTCGAAACGCAATTGGTCGAAAATATCCAGCGTGAAAATGTGCATCCGTTGGAAGAGGCATTCGCGTTTTACGGCCTCTTGCATACGGACGGCCTTCAATACGACATCAACAGCTTGGCAACGAGGGCCGGAAAAAGTCCGGCATTCGTGGCCACTCGACTTCGCTTGGTTGAGCTGACCCCATCCATCGCAGAGGCGTTTCTGGCGGACGAAATCGGCGTCGGCCATGCGCTCGAAATCGCCAAGCTGCCACAGGTGGAACAACAACGGGCGTTTGATGCTGCCTTCCACACCGTTTGGAACGGCGGCAAAGAAACGCGCATTCTGCGTCCCTGTGCGCGACTTGTCGGCATGGATCGAGCAGAACATCCTGCTCTCGCTCGATTCCGTGCCGTTCGACAAGAACGACGAGGCGCTTGTGCCGGAAGCGGGAAGCTGCGCGAATTGCCCGAAGCGAACCGGCTTTAACACCTTACTTTTCGATGCGGCCTTGCAAGATTCTTGCACCGATAAAGATTGCTACAACAACAAGCTCACGAAGAATGTCGAGCGTCAGATCGCCGAGAAACCGCAACTTGGTGCAGATTACAAACGAATGGAAAGCGCCCGGAAACAGCGCAGTACTTGGACGGAACCAATACGTTGCATTGAATCTCTCGGCCAAGTCTGCGAAATCCAAGAAGCCGCTCTCGCCCTACCAGAAACCATGCAAGCACATGAGCGAGGCCATCGTGGTAGACGGCACCGAGCGCGGGCGCACGGTAAAAGTCTGCGCCGAGCCGAACCTGCCCGGTACACTTCGCCGACCGCCGCGCTCCTAACCCGGCGCAGACAGCGAAGGAACGCGAACAGCGCCGGAAAGAATTGGAGCGCCAGAAGCTCGAAGCCACGGTGCGGCACCGCACATTGGCCGAAGTGCTCAAGCGCATCGGCGCACCGCTTGACCGCGCCGACCTTGCGCTGGTTGCGAGTGCTCTTTTGAACAAACTTGAACCGTTGCGAAAGGAATTGCTGGCGCGGCGGCACAAGTTGGTCGAAGGCACGGCCAGCGAAGTTACGCACCCGCAGGTGCAGCAGGCCATTGCTCGGTTGCTTCGGCAGCCGGACGAGGGCGCACTTTCAAAACTGCTGATCGAGGTCGTTTTGCTGGAATGCACAGATCGGGCGCCAACCAGCGACCCCGATGTGCTGATCGCAACGGCAAAGCGGCATCGCGTGGACGTGGACAAACTACGCAAAGCCGTAGAGCAGGAGTTCACCGCGAAGCGCGCCAAGCAAGAGGCCAAGCAAAACAAAGCGGCGAAGAAAGGCACAACAAAAACCGCAGCGTAAGCTGCGATAAAACAACTGAGGCGCTCGGCAATTGTCCGAGCGCCTTTCTTTCGTTTGGATTGTCATTTATTGATCGCCAGCGGAAAGGTTCGTTTCCGTCGCCAGTCTGCGCCCAGCCCGAGGCCCGCCCATTCAAAGGTGTCCTGGTAACGCAGGAGGCTTCTTTTTCCCACCCGACGGGCTGGCGCGTCGCCGAAGGCTCAACGCAAAATTGTAGCCTAGGCCCGTGGAGTTGACTTTGTCAGCGGATCGCTACGCGGTCCGCTGCTCTTCCCCTTTCTGGTTGTTTGGTACGGTGAGAATTGAGCCCGCCACTCATTTCGGAGCGCTCTGCACCTCTCGCTAATGAATTTCCTGTAGCCGAGCGACTACATCTCCCGTGATCCCGGTCATGTGATCACGGTCATTGACAACTGCGGCTCAAAAAGGTAAATTGCCGCCTTGGTTTCAAATACTAACTTGTTCTCTTTCATGGGGTTATGCGTTTTCCTTGCGAATACTGAGTCTGCACTGTGCTTTCAGAGGAGGGTAGGTCATTGGTGAGCGACACACCTGCGCTGTCCTGCATTAGGCTCCGCCCCCACATCGTCCTGCTGGTGCTCATAACCGCGTTGTTTGCGCCGTCCTTTTGCGCCGGACAGGATGTGAAAGATCTTTCCCCTCAACTGTCAAGTGCGATTACGAAGTCTGGAAGGAAGACCGTCGCCGTTGTAGACTTCACCGACCTGCAAGGTTGTGTGACGGAGTTTGGCAGATTTCTCGCTGAGGAATTTTCTGTCGCGTTGGCGACTGGTTCGGGCGGCTTCGAGGTGATTGATCGAACGAATCTCAAGACGCTGTTGCAGGAACATAAACTCGCGGCAACCGGAATCATTGACCCCCAGACCGCGCGGAAGGTAGGCGAGATTGCTGGCGTGCAGGCATTGGTTGCTGGGACCGTCACGCCGTTTGGTGATAGTGTTCGCCTCTCAGTGAAGGTCTTGGATGCGGAGACAGCGAAGATCATCGGCGGCGTGGCTGCGGACATGCCCAGAAACAAGGCGATTGATGAGCTTCTGAAAAGAGGGATTTCGGGTGGATGCCAATCTTCGTCGGAAGCTACGCCTCCGCCGCAAACTGAGCAAAACGACAAAAAGACATCTAAATCCGAGCATACCGCCCCTCCGATTTCTCAAGAGCAATATGGTCTACAGTTCAGCATAACGCAATGCGAACGCACCGCACCATCGACAGTACAATGCTCAGGATATGCAGAAAACAAATCTGACCGCACTGAGTATGTTTTGATAAATAAGTATTGCTATGCGATTGACAATGAAGGTAACTCAATTACGATTCCTTGGGGTCGCAATGGAGTCGCGTTCCAAAATGGGACAAAAGAAGATTTAATTCCCAAGACGCCAGTCAAGTTTTTTGTAAATATCCAAGATGCTTCTCCTAGTGCAAAAACTGTGAGCCTTCGGTTAAGGTTCTACTGGTCTCACGGTGAGAACCCCGAGTTTATTCTGAAGGATATCCCGATACATCAATGAAAAACTCCCTTGTTCGTGCCATCGAATCGCACCGCAGACAACCGCACTTTTTACTTTGTGTGATCCTTCTATTCCCTGCGTTGCTCTTTTCGCCTGCTTCGTCTTATGGGCAGGAAGTCAAGGACATTTCGCCTCGCCTCGCAGACGCGATCACAAAGTCAGGGAAAAAGACCGTCGCGGTGGTCGATTTCACCGACCTACAAGGCCGCGTCACTGAATATGGTAGGTTCTTGGCGGAGGAATTCTCCGTGGCCTTAGCTGCGAATCCAACCGGGTTTAAAGTTATCGACCGAACAAATATCAAGACGATATTGCAAGAGCACAAGCTCGCGTCAACTGGCATCATTGATCCTCAAACCGCCCGCAAACTGGGGGAAATAACAGGCGTTCAGGCTCTTGTGACGGGCACCGTTACGCCTTTTGGTGACGACCTTCGAATATCGGTGAAGGTCCTCGACGCAGAGACTGCGGAGATAATTCGCGGGCTTTCCGCCGACATGCCCCGAAACAAAGCGATAGATGAATTGCTAGCAAGGGGGGTAGCCAGTGGAGATCAACCTGCAACCGTTCCGACAGAAAAGGTAGAAGCCCCGAAGGCCCAACAACCAAGCGAGTCGGCCACCGCCGAATCGGGGGACCTCCTGTTCTCGATTCAACGATGCCGCTTCAACGGAGACAAAGTCGAATGTTTGGGAACGGTCACCAACAGAGGCTCAGAAGAACAAAAGGTCTCAATAGATTTTGGAAAGAGCTATTTGATTGACGACCTCGGAAAGCAGAGCGGCGGTGGGTTGTACGGTGGCAAATTAGTTTGGAAAATAGGTTCAAATTCATATGACGATGCTGCAAGAGTAGACCCGAATCTTCCGACTTCGCTTTACCTCAGTGGGAAAGAGCTTTCAAGCGATGCTAAGACCGTGTCCATTGTTCTGGAGCTACGCTCTCCCCAAGGAAAATGCACGCTGAAGAACATCTTGCTTCAGGCTAGGTGAACAGGAATGGAGCATACATCGTCAGATCGGTCATCGCAAAGATGGATCGCCGTTGCTACTCTCGCGGCAACTCTGGTAGTCGTTTTAGCTCTTTTCTTTGTCTCGAAATGGCGAAGCCACACGATATTGATCGGCACCATCGACTACGTGGTTGAGAACCTCGCTACTCGATCCGGCATCAGTCCGTTTCTTGTGCGCGGGATTGTAATCCTCGTAACGATTCCCTTCTTCTGGGCGGTTGCGAAGTACACGCACTGGATGCTTTGGCTTCACGGCGTCCGACCGTCGCTGGGCCTCTACCGTAATCCCTACGGCATCATCATTGTCTCGTATGTCGGATTGTTCTTCATCGCGATGTATTTCGCAAACCAACACACCATTGTGGGTCACAAGTGGTGCGCAGAAACGCCCGAGGGAATCCGTACTTTTGACGCGCCCGGGAAGGACCCCGTATACGGACTCCCTTTAGAACCGTGCACCTTCGAGCAAGCTGAGATCATCAAAGGCTCTGTTCCTCGGAGAATGGAGATTCCGAACCCCCGTCAGTTTGATTTCTACTATCCCACGGGCAAGCCGCGTATTTGGTATCACAAGCTAGTGGACGGGACCTACGTGTTCTACGACAAGGCAGGAAAATATCCCGGTTCTGGCGAAGACCTCCTGCCGATAGATCAAACCACAATACAAAACGCAATCCGTTTGCAGGACAGCGCGCAAGCGAACGCGAGGCGCTTGGAATCGGAAAAAGCCACCGAACCTTACATCGACACATCCGCGACGAGAGGAACAGGTAACCAGATCGCGGTTCTGATCTTCCCCAAGGATCAGCAGGGCGCTGTTAAAGGCGCCGACGAGATGCTTGCGTCGGCCCTCTCGGAACGAGGTTTTACTACGACGCTTACTTTCTTCAAGCCAGCGTTTGTTTCGGAGGGACGGGCCCGCAGGCTTTTTTCGGGCGACTGGGGCGGCATAAAAGACCTGGAGACTGGCGGCAGAGTCAGGTACGTGATATTGGGCGAAAGCAACGCGACTTTTGAATCGTCCTCACAGTTTGAGGGTCTTGTCACAACGAACGTGAACCTTGACCTCAAGTGCTTGAATGCCACAACACATGGGGAATGCGGCGCACGGAAAATAGCGGCAACTGGGGCCGGCTACAGTAAAGATGCTTCCCTTCAAAACGCTCTTGAGAAGGCTCACCCTGAACTGGAGTCATTCGCTCAATTGATACCCCGGTGAACGTGACGGTTCGACCCTAAAACCACAATCCTCAAAACAAGAAGACCGTCATGCAGCACACCCGGGACTAGATTGGTGAACGACGCGCCCTTCCCCCGCTCCCTGGCGGCTTATCGGGTTCACTTCCGTCAAAACGCTTGACCGGCGGGCGGTTTCGGGGGACCCCGCTTTCATTTATTGTTCGCATTTGAGAAACTAACAAGAAGTTTACGGTTCCAGTTCGTATCGCCGCCGTCTGCGCCGCATCGTGGTTGCCACTTCGTGAATTCCCTATTTGCGAGGTATTTTGAGTGAGCATACGTGTCACAAAGCGAGTAGTGGTCATAGTCGCGATTGCCCTAGTGGGTCTTCTTTTCTTGAGCTACCGCTCTATCGGGATTTACCGCAGCCTGACCGCTGGTAAGCGGCGTGCAGAAGCAAGAGACGCGGAAACGTCAACTGATCCGCAAGAACTTCTCGCTGAAGCCAACCGCCTGTACTGGCTAAACAACGGCCCGAAGGCGGCACCGCTCTATGCCAAGGCCGAGAAGCTATTCGCCGCCCAAGGCGATAGCCGGAACGAGCTTTACGCGAAAGTGGGACGCCTCAGATCGGAAGCTGAAACAATGTCGTTTGTGGAGCTTTCGCGAGTTCTGAATGAACAGCTCCAGAATCCGGTCGTCCGAAACGACTCAAGGCTGCGCCTGTGGTGTCTGATCGCAAAGGGCTACACCGATCTTGAGATTGACTATCGAGTGTCAAGGGCGGAGTAAAAATAGACCAATGGGACGGAGGAAAAGTAGACCAGTGGAGGTGTAGGAGATCGGGGATTGTCGGGGAGGAGGGCGTCTGGAGCGGAGGCCTGCGCCGCCTGAAAGGCGGCGCGTATAGGCCGGAGCGGAAGACGTCCTCCTCCCTGAGGCGTGTTCGCCGTCGCGGGTAGAGGGGCGGGAGTCGAGGCGGGCGATGGGCGGATTAGGAGTTCGGCGGTGAGCCTCGCTTGCGTTTGCTCTGTTTCAAGCGATAGCTCTCGCCGTTCATCTCCAGGATGTGGACGTGGTGGGTGAGTCGATCCAACAGCGCGCCGGTCAGCCGTTCCGAACCGAGGACCTCGGTCCACTCCTGGAACGGCAAGTTGCTGGTGACCAGCGTCGAGCCGCGTTCGTAGCGCTGACTGAAGACCTCGAACAGCAGTTCGGCTCCGGATTTGGACAGTGGCACGAATCCCAGCTCATCGACGATCAGCAGTTCGTAACTGGCCATCTGTTTTTGATAACGCAGCAAGCGCTTCTCATCCTTGGCTTCCAGTAACTCATGCACCATCGCCGCCGTCGTCGTGAAGCGCACACGGTGGCCGCGTTGGCAGGCGGCCAAGCCGAGGGCGAGCGCGAGATGAGTTTTTCCCGTGCCACTGTTGCCCAACAGCAGCACGTTCTCCCGACGCAGCAGAAACTCACAACGCGCCAACTCCAGCACCATGGCCTTGTTCAACGATGGGATAGCCAGGTATTCGAAAGTGTCGAGGCTCTTGACCACTGGAAAGCGGGCTTGATGGATGCGGCGTTCGGTGGCCCGCCGCTCGCGGTCCAGCAGTTCCTGTTCCGTCAAACGTAGCAGGTAGCGCGGATAATCCACGCCCTCCGCCGCACATTGTCGCGCCACTTTGTCGTACTCGCGCAGGAACGTCGGCAGCCGTAACTGCTTCAGGTGATGTTCCAGTAACACCTGCGGCGTGTCGTTCCCTGAGGGCATGGCGAGGTCGCTCGTTGTCATTGCGTCACCTCGGAAGCGGAAGTCTCCGCGAGTGCGAGGGCCTGAGTCGAGAGCAACGCCATGTAATCGGCGGCCTGCGTAGTCTGTACGTCGGCCAGCGGCAGATGCGGATAGTTCTCCAGGTCCAGCCGCGGCGGTCGCTGGTCGATGCGGCACAGCAACAGATGCTTGACCGCATCGAAACCGATCGTGCCCAGATGCAACGCATCGTCGATGGCCTGCTCGACTTCCTGGATCGAAAATGTTTCTAACAGGCGCAGCACTTGGATAAACTCGCGCTTGCCGCCCTTGTTCAGCCGCGCTTCCAACAACCGCCGCAGACGGGCGAAACATTCCGGCAACTCCCAGCCGGCCAGCGGTGCCGCTTGATCCAGTGCCCGTGGCTTCCGCTCCAGTAACGCGAGATAGTGTCGCGGTTCGAAAATCACATCCGCGCGTTCGTAACTTCTCGGATGCCGCGCAATCACCTCGCTGCCGCAGATCACTACCACCTCATGCACATATCCCTTGACTAATACGTTGCGGTACCCGTATTCGGTCGGCGCCGAGTAATCGTTGGTGCGATAACGCACCAGCGACATCGAACTGACTCGCGCCGCTTCTTTTTCGCAGGCCTCATACGCGCTGGCCGGCAACGGAAGAAACACCGCCCGGTCGCGCTCAAAACGCTCTCCAATCGTCTCTTCGTGCCCGCGCAACCGCCGCGCTCGCCTCGCCTGGCACTGCTCCCGTAACTGCTTGTTCAACTCCTCCCAACTGTTTACACGCGGAATCGGCACCATGAAGTTCCGCCGCGCATACCCCACCAGCCCTTCTACCTTTCCCTTGTCATTCCCCTTCCCCGGCCGTCCAAACTTCTCGGCAAACAGATAGTGGCTTTGCAACTCGGAAAACGCCCGCGTCTTCTGCCGCGTGCCGTCGCCCAGTATTTTCGCGACTGCCAGTCGAGTGTTGTCGTACAGAATGCAGCTGGGCACACCGCCGAAATAGGCGAAGGCCTGAACGTGCCCCTCCAAAAAAGCTTCCCTCGTCTCCGCCGGAAACGCCATCACGAAGCAGTCGTCGGAGTGCGGCAGATCCATCGCCAGGTAATGCGCCTTTTGTTCAACTCCGCCCACCACCACCAGCGCCTCGCCGAAATCCGCCTGCGCTTGACCCGCAGCATGCGTCAGCGGCACAAACATCTCCTGGTGGCGCAGCGTGTACTGGCGCACGTAGTCCTTCACGATCGTGTAGCCCCCCGTGTAGGCGTGCTCCGCTCGCAAACGCTCAAAAATCCGCTTCGCCGTATGCCGTTGTTTCTTGGGATGCTTCTTGTCGTCTTCCAGAATGGCGTCGATCATGCCCAACCACGGCCCCAGCTTGGGCCGCCTCGGCGCTTGCCGCCGCCGGTAGCCCGGCGGCACTGCGTAGCGCAGCATCTTACGCACCGTCTCCCGCGCCACGCCAAACTCGCTCGCTACTGCCCGTTCACTCTTGCCCTCCACCAGAACCGCTCGCCGTATCCGCCCATAGATCTCCACTGAGTACATCCCTCCGGTGTTCCACGATCCCGCCCGTCGGCTCAACGGAACTGAACCAGTTCCGTTACCCCGTAGGCGTACTCCGTGAAACAAAAATCCGGCGGTCTAGTTTTCCTCCGCCGCATCACTCCGCTAACGCGGCGTGATGTGGCCTAGTATTGCTCCGGCGCTTATAAAGGTCGGAGGACTGGCCGAAACTGCTCGCGATCTTGCGTACCGACTTTATATCCTGAGTGAGCGTAAGGGTTGGGCTGAAGAAGCCGGGTACTACAACAGCTTGGTTGTCTCATGGCCAGCTATCGCGCCGAAGGCGTTTGTATTGAGCTAAGTTTTCACTGGATCAAAATATGGCGATCACAAACCATGAACGGGTCGGCAAGGCGCTCGAACAGTTGAACACCGGGCTGCGGCCTTTCGTTGAACGCGAACTGAAGGCTACCTATAAAGAAAGATGGGTGGAGACTGCCCGACCGAGCTTCCCGAACTGGCAACAGACCGGAAAAGACGCAGCACAACTAAACTGGGACACGCAGGCGCTCCTTAGCGTCATGTGGGACCTCTGGAACGACTGCTTCAGGAAGATTCTCGGACCCTCTGATCGTAGCCTTGTCAGCGAGCTTCGCGATGTCCGCAACAAGTGGGCCCACCAGAAGGCATTCAGTACCGACGACGCATATCGCGCTATTGATACCATCTCGCGACTGCTTACCGCCGTTGCGGCGCCAGAGGTAGAGCAAGTCGACCAGATGAAGGCCGAAACTCTCCGCGTGAAATTCGACGAGCAGGTCCGTAGCCAGAAACGTAAAGAATCGAGCATAGCCGTGGAAGGAAAGCCCGCTGCTGGCCTTCGGCCGTGGCGTGAGGTCGTTACTCCTCACCCGGATGTTGCATCGGGACGGTACCAGCAGGCGGAGTTCGCAGCGGATCTGTGGCAAGTGTTTCTAGGGGAGGGATCGGACGAATATCGCGATCCGGTCGAGTTCTATCGGCGCACGTTCATCACCGAAGGTCTCCAGAAGCTTCTGTCAAATGCGCTGCTCCGGCTAGCTGGACAAGGCGGTGACCCGGTCGTTGAGCTGCAAACCAACTTCGGGGGCGGCAAGACCCACTCCATGTTGGCGCTTTATCACCTCTTTGCTAATGTACCGGCCAGCCAGCTCCCCGGCATGGAGGCGGTCACCAAGATTGCCGGCGTCTCGCAACCGCCCAAGGTCCGGCGGGCAGTGCTCGTCGGCAACCGAATCTCCCCCGCTGACCTTCACAAAAAGCCAGATGGCACGGTGGTACGGACGCTCTGGGGCGAGCTGGCGTGGCAGCTCGGTGGCAAAGAAGGTTACGAGATGGTCCGCACCGCCGACGAGAAAGGTGTCAGTCCAGGCGATTCATTGCGGTTGCTCTTCAAGAAGTTTTCGCCGTGTCTCATTCTGATTGACGAGTGGGTCGCGTATGCGCGGCAACTCTATAACAAATCGGACCTGCCTGCTGGCGACTTCGATGCCCATTTCACTTTCGCGCAAACGCTGAGCGAATCCGCCAAACTTGCCGGAAACACTCTTGTTGGTTGTCAGCATACCGGCCTCGCAAAACGAGATTGGTGGCGAGGGTGGTCAAGCGGCGTTGGAGCGACTCAAGAACGTTCTCGAACGCGTCGAGACCTCGTGGCGTCCTGCCAGTACAGAAGAGGGTTTTGAAATTGTTCGCCGTCGCCTTTTCCAGCCAATCACCGACGCGGAACTGTTTACCGCGCGTGACACAGTGGTGCGGGCATTCGCGGACGAATATCGGAAATCGTCGCAGGAGTTTCCGTCTGAGGCCAGCAAGGGCGATTACGAGCGCCGGATGCGCGCTGCATACCCGATCCACCCGGAACTGTTCGACCGGCTGTACAACGATTGGTCCAGCCTAGACAAATTCCAGCGCACGCGCGGAGTGTTGAGGCTTATGTCGGCGGTAATCCACGCTCTGTGGGAGCGCGAAGATCGCGGCCTTATGATTCTCCCGGCGAACGTGCCCTTGGATGCGGTCGCTGTGCAAAGCGAATTGACGCGGTATCTACCGCCGACATGGTCGCCGGTGATCGAGAAAGACATCGACGGATCGCACTCGCTTCCGCTGCGGATTGATCGAGAGAATCCGATGCTGGGACGGTACTCGGCATGTCGCCGTGTGGCGCGGACTCTGTACCTGGGATCGGCGCCAATGCAAGATGCGGCCAACAAAGGCTTAGACGATCGTCAGGTCAAGTTTGGATGCGTTCAACCGGGCGAAACGTCGGGCACGTTCGGCGACGCACTGCGAAAGTTGGCCGACCAAGCTACGTACCTCTACGTAAATGAAGGCCGGTATTGGTACTCAACGCAACCGAGTGTGAACCGGATGGCCGAGGAACGCGCCGAACGGTTTCATCCGGAAGATGTCACGGAGGAGATCCGCCGTCGTCTGCTCGAAGAGGCAAAGCAACGAGGAGACTTTTCAAAGGTACATCCTTATCCTGCGAGCTACAACGAAGTGGTGGACGAATGTAGATGCTCCAAGATAATGTCACCCCATAACTGCAACGAGACTCTGTCACCCTTTCAGGATGGTGACGATGAGTCAGAAAGAGTTCCAACGGGTGAAAGTGATTGAGAATGCAGCGGGCGGGAGGCTGAGCGTACGCGAAGCCTCCCGTCTGCTGCAACTGAGTGAACGCCAGGTGCAGCGACTCAAGCGCCGCTATCGGCCCGATTCCCTCGCCTGGGTGCAGCACGGCAATCGCGGACGCCCCATGCCTTGGGCCTTGTCTGTTCCCAAGAAGCAGTTGATCTTGACCCTGGCCCGTGGCAAATATCAGGGCTTCAACGATTCCCATCTCGCGGAAAAACTTCGCGCAGAAGAAAATCTCGCCGTCAGCCGCGAGACCGTGCGCCGTATCTTACGCGCCGCCAAACTGGCTTCCCCGCAAAAGCGCCGACCTCGCCAGTATCGCTCCCGCCGCCCGCCCCGCCCGCGTTTTGGCATGATGGCGCTCACCGACGCCAGCCGTCATGACTGGCTCGAAGGCCGCGGCCCCATGCTCACTCTCATCGGCTTTCAGGACGACGCCACCGGCCAGATACTCGCCGCTCACTTCCAACTCGAAGCCGAAAATACCCTCGGCTATCTCCGCGCCCTCCACGCCATGATCGCCACCCACGGCGTTCCGCTCAGCCTCTACCGCGACCGCCACTCCATCTTCCAGCGCAACGATCCTCATTGGACGCTCGCCGAACAACTCGCCGGAAAACAATCTCCCACCCAACTCGGACGCGCCCTCGATGAACTCGGCATCGAGCAGATCCCCGCCTACTCGCCCCAAGCCAAAGGCCGCATCGAGCGCGCCTGGCGCACCTTTCAGGACCGCCTGGTCAGCGAACTTCGCCTCGCTGGCGCCACCACTTTGGCCCAGGCCAACGCCGTGCTCGCCCGCTTCTGCGCCGACTACAACCGGCGCTTCGCCCGCCCCGCCGCCGATTCCGCTCGCGACTTCCGCCGCTTGCCGCGCCGCTTCGATCTCGCCCGCTGCCTCAGCTTGCACTATCGACGCGTCGTCGCCGCCGATCACACCGTCACCTTGGGCGCGAACGTCATCGCCCTGCCGCCCTTGCCCGGCCATCGTGGCTATGCCGGAGAAACCGTCGAACTCGCCCATCACCTCGACGGCAGGCTCCACGTCTATCGCGGAGACCAGCTTCTGCTCGCCCTGCCTCTGCCGCTCGAAGAATTTGCCGACCGCCGCCCTGCGCCCCGCACCACGCCGCAGAAACGAAAAACGCCCACGCCGCGTATCTACAATCTCTCCGGCCGCCCCGCTTTAGCGGCCGTTACTTAATCGATAAGGGGGTGACAGAGTCTCGTTGCACTTAATACGACATTTTCTCGTTGCAACAACACGAAGTGGTGGACGAACCCGAAGCGAAGCTGGTGATCCTCGGGCCTGACTCCCCCCACAGCGCCAAGGATACCGATAGCCCAGCTCGCCAGCTAGCCGCCGAAATCTTGAACCGCGGATCGGCAGGCCGAAACTGCGGGAACATGCTGGTTTTTCTTGCCGCAGACAAAACGCGCTTTGCGGACCTCGACAAAGCGGTACGTTTCTACCTTGCGTGGAAGTCGATTGAGAGCGAGAAAGTGTCTTTGGATCTGACTCCATTCCAGGCGAATCAAGTGGACCAGAAGAAAACAAGCTCGGACCAGGCAGTCAAGGGCCGAATCCCCGAGACGTATGTGTGGCTTCTCGTGCCCGGACAAAAGAAGCCAGAATCCGGGCACGCGTTCCCTAGTGTCGAATGGCAAGATATCCGGCTTCAAGGCCAAGAAGCACTGGCCGAACGGGCATCCAAAAAGCTGAAAAACGAAGAACTTCTGATCACAAGCATGGCCGGAACGCGCCTGCATTTGGAGATCACGCAAATTCCTTTGTGGCGCTCTCCGGGTAGTCACGTCGGAGTGAAACAACTGGTGGATGATTTCGCCAAGTACCTCTATCTTCCGCGTGTCAAGAACGCGCAGGTGATTCTTGATGCAATTCAGGACGGTGTGGCTCGCCTCACATGGAAGCAAGATACTTTCGCGTACGCGGATTCTTATGACGCAGCGGCCGGTCGCTATCGCGGTCTCGAAGCCGGTTGTCGTCCTAATGTTCAGTTGAATTCGGAAAGTATCGTCGTTAAGCCCGAGGTTGCAGCAGAACAGATGGAGAAGGAGGCCGCTGCCAAGGCTTCGATTTCTACAGGCATGGGTGGCGTAAGTACGGCAACAGCAGATGGACTCGCCGGATCTGGTATCGGGGTCACCGGATCTCCCGCCAGTGGGGCTGGCGTGCCCCAAACAGCCTCAGTAAAGCCGCCGGGGTTGAAGCGATTTCATGGTTCGGCAACACTGAATGCGACTCGTATATCGCGCGACGTTGATGCTATAGCCACTTCCGTGGTTCAGCATCTCGCCGGACTACTCGACGCTAAAGTAAAAATCACCCTTGAAATCGAAGCTGAGCTTCCTTCTGGCGCTCCTGAGAATGTGGTTCGCACGGTTACCGAGAACTGTCGGACGTTGAAATTTGACAGCCAAGGATTTGAGGAAGCATGAATACACTGCGATACCAGGTCTAGCCCACTCGAACCCGCGTCAACACTGGAAAAACAATGCCTGCAAAAACGTTCACAGTTAAAGAGTTGACGAGCCAGTAGAAACTATGGAACCGACAACATCTTCTTGTGTTCTAGCGGTTCTAGCCGACGCTTAGGCGAACATCGGCGCTGGTCACAGAATGGTCACAATAAAACGGCCATCTTGACGAGTTAAGTTGTTGATTAAAAAAGAGGTTAGGCCTGTAGAATCCAGCCCTGAAAAGGCTGGCGTCGGCGGTTCAACTCCGTCCCTGGCCACCATATTTATCAGTGACTTAGCAAACCAGCGTGAAATTTCACACCTGTGATTTCACACCTGTGGTTGCTAGACGGATTTTGGGGCGAGATCACCAAACCAATAGGCCGCCGTCACTCCGCCATCCATGAGAAAGTCGCTCCCCGTGATAAACGCACCATCAGGCCCCATCAAAAGTGCACCGACTGTCCCTACTTCGTCCGGTGTGCCGGCGCGTCCAGCCGCAGACACTTCGAGCATGCGCCGATAGCCGGGACCGCGCGGCCCCTTGAGTTCATCGTTCGCGAGAGGAGTGATGATGATGCCGGGGCTAATCGTGTTGACCCGCGCACCGCGCTTTCCCCACCGGACGGCCTCGGCCATCACGCGCAACGAGTTCCCGCGCTTTGAGATTTGGTAAGCGTGAAGGGAGTCCTTAATCTGATCTGGCTGGAGCATCGGAAGACGGAGCAACTCTTCGACAGGTGTCGTTGCGAGCAGAGCGTTCTGTTCGGTCGAGAGCGGCGGTAGGCGGTGCCCGGACTGCGATGCGATCACCACGCCAGCGCCACCGCGAGCTATCACGCCGCCGAACTCCTCCAACACGAGCGCAGTTCCGTAGAGATCGACCTTGAGGATCGTTTCCGGAGAGGCTTGAGAAGGTGAAACACCTGCGGCGTGGATGACACCGGAGACTTCGCCGAGCTTCGTGGCCGCTTCAACGAGAGTGTGAACCGACACGCGCGATGAAACATCCACCGTCGCGGTGGTGACGTTGAATCCGGCGTCGCTCAGAGTTTTGGCAGCCGCATCGGCGTTCTCCTGTCGTATATCGGCCAATAACACTTGTTTGCCTGCGGCAACCCGGCGCACAATCGCCTGGCCGATTGAGCCTGCTCCAATCACTACGATCACATTTGTCATTTTCAATCCTCACTCGATCAACTCCGTCCCTGGCCACCATATTTTCAATGATTTAGAGGAATTTTCTTAATTGTTACATAGCCGCCAAGCCCCGCTATCTTGGGCTGACAGTCGCAGAGGGTTCGCTGAATCTCCTTGTAGTCAGCAATTACATGTGGGGAGTTCCGCTGAGCGCAGCCTTTGGCAAGCTGCGCTCGAAGGGTGTTGAGAGGCGGCGACGGGGTCGGTCATTCGGGTTAAGGGGCCGATTTCGTACTCTTTCGCACGCTCATACGCCCGAAAAATGGCCTTTGCCGGAGATTTCACTCCCGTGCTTGCAAAACACTCGAAGTCGTTCTCGCTGACCGACTGCGTCACGGTGGGGGTTGACCGGATGCAGCGGAACCTCGAGCCGATGCGAAAGCAGTGGAAGCTGGGCAGAGGAGTGAACTGACGGACGTGACGGCCAAGTGGTCATCTATGAAGCGTTCCGGTGGACTGGTTCGCCCAGCCAGCGGCGCCATGGTCGAGCACCCATGCCGGCAACACCGCCGCAAGCAACGCACAACTCAGCAGTACGACAGCCAACACGATCACCGCTGAGTAATTGCCTGCTCCAACGATAAGCGATGCCAGCATCGGGCCTGACGCCAATCCCATCTTGGAAGCAAAACCGCTCCATACAGCGGCCTGACCGGTCCGGTCAAATCGGGCACACATGCCGAGCAAGTGGGCGATCACGAAGTTCCATGTGATACCCGTCCCGATATTCATCGCGATCCAGATCCATTTCACCTCGCTCCAGTTGAAAGCGTAGGTGCCGATCAGCGACAGCAAGATACCGCCGAGAATGGGTTTTAATATCCCATAGCGGGTGGAAACAACGATCACCAGCACCGGACCAAGTACGGCGATCCAGCCGGCGATGCCAAGCGTTTCGCTGATAAAGGCGAGATCCAAGCCATGGTGTTTCCCGAGCCCGATGATGAAAGCGAATAGCCCCTCATTGGCGGCCTGAAAGAGAAACGTAGCGAAGAGCGCCAGAAGCAGCGGCTTCAACATCAGTTTTTCGGCGGCAGCGCCCTTTGTACTCTGTCCAGGTGTCTTCAGCGGGTAATCGGGCAGGAATTGCAGCATCACCAATGTGGTGATGCTGAACAAGATGAGCGATGCGAACAAGATGCTCGTGCCGAACCTGGGCACCAGCAATGGCAAGCACATCACGCCGATACCGCCACTGCTTGCCTGTACCAGAAGCAACATGCCAAAGGTGCGATCCGGCGCCACGGTGCGGGCAATGATCGAAAAACTCAGCCCCACCAGCAATCCTCCGACAAAACCGTGGAGGAACCGAACACCCATGAGCGCGGAAGGGGCGGTGAGGAACATGGAAAGCAAATCCAGGCTCATCAGCACGACCAGGAACAAGTAGGCGGCCGATCTCCAGGGGATGCGCCGCACCAGAAATGCCATCAGGAATGCGCCGCTGGCTGCGCCATAAACATTGAGTGAGCCAACCAATCCTGCCTGCCGGTTGCTGAAGCCAAGCCCTTGCTTGAGCGCGTTAACCAGCGCGGGCATGATGGGGACATAGAAGAGGCCGGCAGCAGCGAAAAACGCGAGCAACACGCGCGCCGCCATGCTGTTGGGGGGAGCTTTGGGAAATCTGTCGAAGAGTTTCGTGGTCATCCTCCGCAGATCGGCGCACTCTGCTTGTTTTTCACACTCGGTCGCTGCTTTCGTGGCGGCATTGGCCGCTCACGCAAGATCTACGGCCGGCTCAGGAGTTGATGCCACCGAAACACAGATACTTGATTTCAAGGTACTCGTCGATGCCGTATTTCGAACCCTCCCGACCGAGCCCAGACTCCTTAACTCCGCCGAAGGGGGCAACCTCTGTCGAGATGAGACCCGTATTGATCCCGACGATTCCATACTCCAGCGCTTCGGCAACGCGCCACACGCGAGCCACGTCGCGCCCGTAGAAATACGCGGCCAGTCCGAATTGAGTGTCATTTGCGATCGCGATGGCTTCCGCTTCCGTCGTGAACGAGAACAACGGCGCCACTGGCCCGAATGTCTCTTCCTTTGCAATCGCCATTGCCGGCGTGACGCCGGTCAGGATGGTTGGTTCGAAGAAGCGGCCACCCAATGCATGACGCTGTCCGCCAATAAGGACCTTTGCGCCCTTCGACGTGGCGTCGTGAATATGCTCCTCGACTTTCTTCACGGCGTTGTCATCGATCAAGGGGCCCTGCGCGGCACCGGGCTCGACACCTGGGGCGACCTTGAGCGCCTTGACAGCGGTTGTGAGCTTCGCGGCAAACGCATCGTAAATGCCTTTCTGGACGAGGAATCGGTTGGTACACACGCAGGTTTGACCGGTGTTTCTAAATTTCGAGGCCATTGCGCCTTCTACCGCGGCGTCCAGGTCGGCATCGTCAAAGACGATGAAGGGAGCATTTCCGCCAAGTTCGAGAGACAGCTTCTTTACGGTGCTGGAACACTGTGACATCAGAAGTTTGCCGATTTCAGTCAACCCGGTGAAGGAAAGTTTTCTGACGATGGGGTTCGAAGCAAGCTCGGCGCCGATTTCGCTGGCCTTCCCGGTGATCACATTCAGCACGCCCCTGGGCACACCAGCGCGTTCGGCAAGTTCGGCCAATGCCAGCGCAGAGAACGGCGTCTGGGACGCCGGCTTAATCACCACAGTGCAGCCCGCGGCGAGAGCTGGGCCCGCTTTCCGGGCGATCATCGCCGCCGGAAAATTCCATGGGGTTATGCAGGCTACGACTCCGACTGGCTCCTTGATGACGACAATCCTCTTGTCCGCTTGATGCGGCGGGATGGTATCGCCGTAGACACGTTTAGCCTCCTCGCCGAACCACTCGATAAACGACGCTGCATATGCGATTTCTCCGCGCGACTCGGTCAACACCTTCCCCTGTTCGAGGGTCATCAACTGGGCGAGGTCCTCTTGGTTGGCCATCACCAAGTCGAACCATCGCCGGAGCACTGCAGCGCGATCTTTCGCAGTGCGCTTCCGCCATGCTGGAAAGGCCCGCGCAGCGGCGTCAATGGCCTGCCGCACCTGCGCCGTTCCCATTTTCGGCACTTGGCCAATGATTTCGCCGGTTGCGGGATCGTTGACGTTGATCACTTCGCCGGCGGTCGGCTCAATCCACTTTCCGTCAATGTAGCAAGCCTGCCGAAACAGCGACGGATCATGCAGAGGAATTTCTATCGCAATGCTGGACATAACATAGCTCCTGAGACACAGTAAATTGTCACCATCAACTCACCGGGTTGCCGAACCACAATAAGGCTTGAGTTTGTTGATTTCGTGGACCGCGTTGTACCAATTGAATTCGTTTGCGTCGCTGAACACATAATAGACCGCTCCGTTTGGCAGAAGCAGAATCGTGATCCCTCCGAACCCACTCATGTATGGGATCCAGAAATCGCATGTGTATTGTTTGAACTGCGCCGGAGTGATGTGCTTGCCCCAAAAAGCATTGTTGTAGTGAAAGGTGGCAGCAACTGGCACATCTCCCTGGTCGGGAACCGGCAAGCCTAAGGAAGCTGGCTTGCGGAACAGCGAGTCCTGCAGGCGGTCCGGAGCGAGCACCTGCGCGCCGTTGATCTTGCCTTGGTCCTCATTCAGGAACCTGGCGATCTTCACAACATCGTCTTGAATATAAAAGAGACCGTAATAGCCGGAGGGCCGGCCCGCTTCATTGTCATCCGTTCGGATCGTGGTCAACCCGCCTTTGCTCACGTGAATTGGTTTGTACACGCTATCGCGCACCAGATTGAAGAGATCTGCCCCGCCCCCTTGTTTCTGGAGAAAGCCCGTCATCGCCTGGGTCACAAGAAAAGTGGCGCTGCTCTGATAAATCCAAATCGTTCCGGGATCGCTCTTGTGCGGGAAAGGACCGAAGGCGGCGGCGATTTTCTTGTCGTAAGCCTCGGCCAGCAGAAACACAGTCTCCTCCGGGCCGTCCTCATCGGCATTAAACCCGCTCTTGTTGTAGTTGCCGGTGGCCATGTCCAGAGTGTTATCAAAGGTGACTTTGCTCCAGTCTCCTCCGAGAACATATTGTGGAAGATAATCGCGAATCAGCTGCGAGTAGGTTGTATTTCCGTAGAGCTGACCCAATCGCATCATGGCCACGCTGGCGAATGCGGACTTGGCAGTCGAATAAGAGGGGAACCGCATTTCTTCACAGAACGCGTACTCCCCATATCGCGTTGGGCAGCCGCTCACGTAATGCCTTCCGCCAATGAGTAGTCCGTAGGCCGTGATGTTTTTGGGAAATTTTACGGTTTTGAAGAAGCCGGCCAGGTCCAGGCCGGAGTTTGGATAGTCCGTGGCTAGTGCGGTGAAGGGTCTTCGGGGGAAGCGATTGGCGATTTCAGAAGCGTGATCGTTCTTGAGTTCCGTGCTGTTCGCTACTTTGTAGGGAGTGTACGTTGCCGAAAGCTGGCCCCACATATCGATTTTCAGATAAAAGCAGGTTTCCTGCGTCACCTGATAACGCACCTTTGATATCCGGACCGGCTTGGTATTGCTGAAGAGAAACATCATCTCGCCATTGTGAACACAATTCTGGTTGCGCTCCACCAGGGAGAAAGGAAACGAGGCGCGCGTGTAGCCGGAGTCGCTTTCTTCCCGCCACACGCGGCCCGGACCAATGATGTAGTTCCACGACGGATTTCCAGTGAAAATCAGGCCTTGTTGCACCGGAATAAGATGACTGCCATTTTGCACAAATTCAAAGCTGAAGGAAGGTAAGTGCCTCCAAGGTGAGTCCTTATCGCCGGTGTAGCTGAACAGATCATGGACTGTGGCGAACCCTCCGGATGCGGCGGGGTTCAGTAATTCCAATCGGCCTTCGAAAGCTTCCTTCGACATGCCGGCATTGGCGGGAAGGGCAAACGCAACGTCGTCGACAGGGGACGATGGGGTTACATCGGAAAAGAGCTCCTTGTAAGTGACCAGGCCGCGGTTCACATCACCTGTGCCGGGCAGAGGATCTCCCGGCACAGGCATGGGGGTGGACGATTGGGCTAGGCAACCAGACCCAACCGCAAAGTAGAACATTACAACGGCGAAGCCTTTTCTAAAGTTCATCTCACCAATCTCCGGTCAACCTCAATCTACAAATCTCTCGAGCGGTGGACCGCGCGTTCGCTTCCGCTGGGTTAAGTAGCCCCCGGGAGTCTCACCCAGAGGCTCTCCCAGAACTGTACGTGAGCCTCTCGACTCATACAGCTCCTATGGTGGAAACCGCACAACGCTGGTGCTCCCACAGCGCAAGCAGGTCAGGCTGGCGGTCGATTACCCGAAGCAGCCACGCCCACGCACGCGTGCGATGATGAAACAGCGTCTTGTATTTGCGACAAGCCCAGCGAACCAACGATTGGCCGACATGCCTCTCGATGGGCCGGAGCGCCGAAGGAATGAAGCGACCGTAGTAGTTGAACCATCCTCGAAGCTTCGGGTTGATCTCCTGTGCAAGCTCCGCGATGGATTCTGCGGTACGAAGATGCAGTTTCCATCTGCGGATCTCATCACGGATTTTCCCAACTGCGTCGTTCGAGATGGCCGGACTGAAGCTACAGAACAGTCCTCCTCTACGAGTGTTTGCCTTCCGGGGCCGAAACGTAAAGCCTAAGAAGTCAAACTTCTCGTGCGGGTGACTTTCCGGCCGATTCGAGTCCTTGCAGTAGACGAGCTTCGTCTTCTCCGAGTGCAGCTCCAAGCCACACTCGCGTAGTCGATTTTCGACTCCTGCACGTACTAGGTTTGCTTCCCACCTGCCCCTGCAGTGGACGATGATATCGTCCGCATACCTCTCGAACGGGAGATGCTTCCACTTCTTCAGCATCCACAGATCGAACGTGTAGTGCAGAAACAGGTTTGCCAGCAGTGGGCTAATGACACCGCCTTGCGGAGTGCCACGTTTCCGCGCCGTCAGGTTGCCCTCTTCATCCTGTGCCGGCGCTTTCAGCCAGCGCTCGATGTAGAGGACGATCCATTTATCTTGCGCGTGTTTCCTAACTGCCTTCATCAACAGGTCATGGTCGATGTTGTCGAAAAAGCCCTTGATATCCAGGTCGCAGACCCAGTCAAAGGACCAGCATCGCTGCCGGGCCCAACCCACCGCATCCAGCGCCGACTTCCCTGGCCGATAGCCGAAGGAGTTGGGGTGGAACAGTGGATCCATCAGTGGCTCTAATCGATTCTTCACTACCATTTGCGCGACCCGATCTGCGACAGTTGGGATACCCAATGCTCTCTCCCCACCCTTTGCTTTCGGAATCATCACCGTCCGCACTGGCAGTGGAAAGTAGCTGCCCGATGACATTCGATTCCAGACCCTGTAAAGGTTCCTTTTGAGGTTCCTCTCGAAGTCTTCGATCGTCTGATCATCAATGCCGGCTGCTCCCTTGTTGCTCTTCACCTTAAAGTAGGCTTCCAGGACTTCTATTCGCGTAATACAGTACGGTTTTGCCTTATCCTTCAGGCTCCTCCCATCGCTGGTTGGCCTGACTGACTTGGCCCCACTACACGCACCCCCTTTGCTCAGTCCGCTTTCGCGGACTTCATCGCTCATACGGGGCGCTCCGTCCCTTGGTGCCGCATCCGTACTCTCGCCCTCGTGGTTCAGTCCACTTGTGGCTTCTCCGTTTGCATCGACACCGAAGGTTCCCACGTTCCATCTAATCGCCTCGCCCAGGATCAGGCCACCTATATGCCGGATACCGCTCCGCCCGTAGGCAGGTTCCGTCGAAGCTCATCCCGCAGTCTTCTGACAAACCGCGGTTTCGATATCGTCTTGTTCTTTTCGACATGAGAAGCGGTGGTTCACTATCGTTCCTCTTCCTGGGAGTTACCTGACTCGATATACGTCCGAGCCTTTTAGCCTTCACTGCTCACTACCACGGCTTTTGACCGCAGCAGCGGAAGGTGGTTTGGAGCCTTCTCCTGCAAGACGACTCCGAGGGGCCTACCCTCATCGACTACACAGTTACGCAAAACAAGTCGTCTGTCGCCGACTCGTTTTGCTCGTGGCGCACTCAGAACAATAACTTCAGCCCAAACTGAATCTGACGCGAGGCGAACGCCGCCGTAGATTGGCCAAAAAACGCGCCACCCATGTCGTCGTTTGGGTTGTATAAGTTAGTGCGATTGAATAAGTTATACGCCTCTGCGCGGAACTGGACATTCAGCCGCTCATTGACCTTGGTATTCTTAAAAAGGGACATATCCACATCTTTGAAACCAGGGCCGCGAAATGCGTTTCGACTAAGGTTGCCATCTGAGCTCACTGGAATGCACGGAGTTCCCACATAGAAAGGCACCAAACCGTTTGGACAAAACTGGTCGATGGCAGCCGAAGTTGTAATTCCGCTCACAGAAACGCTGCGGGTGTTGTCGCCGAAAACTCCGCTGACGAACTGGTGTTTAGAGTACCCGCTTCTGGCAACGTTGGCGGGAGAATTGGGCCGATCATAATCCAAACTATCCATGTTGAAGTCACAGCCTTGATACCAAGCTAGGCCACAAAACACGTCAAAGGGGCGACCGGACTGGAGATTCACGATACCGTTCAACTGCCAGCCCCCAAGCACCTTCTCGCGAGCGCCACCGAAATGAGGCTTGGGTATGTCCCAGGTACCGGTAAGCGTGAAGCGCTGGCGAACGTCAAATTCCGATGGGCCATAGTCGGCCCGAGGTTTGCTAAGGTCCTGGACGCCGGCGTACAGGTCGGCATATGCGTTTACGTTGCCATAGTCACCCAATCCTCCCTCTGTAACATTGTCCAGCACTTTTCCAAACGTATAGTTCGCCACGAAGTTCACGCCGCCAGAGAAGGTCTTCCTTAGTTGTGCGTTCAGGCCGTGATAGAAAGAGTAACCTTCATTGGACACGTAGGTAGTTTGTCCAAACGCGATGTTCAAGTTGTTAGCTACAAAGTCGCAGGCGGTCGGGCTGCAGATGTCCCCATCAAATCGGTTGTAGTCCTCACGCGTGTAGTTCTTCAACCCGCGCGTCCCGACGTAGTTCACAGTCACGCCGTAGCTGCGGGCGAACTCTCGTTGAATTCCGAGAAACCACTGTTCGGAATAGGCAGTCTTGAGATCCGGAAGAACGCCCTCCGGATTAACCTTTAGTCCCTCAATACCGCCCTGCGGATTCACCGGGGCCTTGAAATCCGGTGAGGGCTGGAACGGGAAAGTGTAGTTGATGTTGGTGCCAAAGCCCAACGCTGGGTAGGAAAGAGCAAAGCTGGCGTCCGGAGGATCAAAGCGGGTCTGACTGTAAAGATTCGAGTAAGGCTCCTGGTACGCGATACTATACCCTGCTCTCAACGCCATTTTCCCTGAACCGGTGGGATCCCAGCTCAAGCCGATGCGGGGCGCGAAGTTGTGATTCTGGGCTTTCCAAAGCTGGCTCACCCGGCCGACTTTCGCTTCTGGCATTTCCTGCACGATCCCTGCCTGGGTCAGGTTGTACCCAGACGGGAAAATCATGTTGGCAAGTAGTCCGTTGGTTTCGCTCGGCGACCCGTAGCGCTCCCAGCGCAGGCCCAAATTCACTGTCAAATTCCTTCGGACCTTCCAATCATCTTGCACGAAAAGTGCAGGTTGGTTCCAACGAAAGTGCCGCGGCGTGCCCACGAATTGGCCGAACAGAGGACTGCTGGGATCGCGATTGGCATCGCCCTGAACTTCGAGAGGCTCGTCATTGGCGAAATTGAAGATGGTGGTGAACGCATATATCGGATGAGTACTTATTTCGTAATTGCTATTCTCCTGCACCCGGCGAAACTGGAACCCGAACTTTAGCGAGTGTTGTCCTATGACCTTGCTGAGTGTGTCCGCAATGCTGAAACTGTTGAACACGAATGAGCGGGGCACATATGTTTCGCCACCGATGGCGATTGTGCCGTCGATAAAATAGAGATTGCCGAAGTCATTCGGAGTTCCTGCAGCCTGCAGTGTCTGCGCTATTTGAGAACCCGGTGGAACCTGGAACCCAATCTTGCTGTTGTTCCGCGAATAGGAAAAGCGGAAGTCGTTCATCATCGAGTTCGAAAAGATGTGATTGTATCCCGTCCCGAGGTCCGAGAAAAACCCGTTCAAGGGTGCGCGGAATCCGCGTAGGTTGGCGGAATAAAGTTCCCCTCGACTCGCATCAGCGTAAGAGGAAGTGTTAATCCAGCGTGCGTAGAATTGGTCATGTTCTCTAAACTTATGGTCGACCCGCACGAGGTATTGATTGTTATTATTCGCGGCGACTCTTTGAGAAGAAGCTACACAATAATCGGGAATGCCGTCCGGCGGTCCAGGAGGAGCAAGCGGTCCCTCTGCAGGAGGGGGGATGCTTCCCACATCCACGGCAGTTCCGGGATTACAATCTGGCGCAGGGAAATTCTGGTAGAACATTGCGGCCAAGCTGTCGGGAAGTGTTGTTTCAACCAAGTTGCGAAACTGCGGCGTCTCCACAGTGAATATCCCAGGGGCTCCGTCTTTGCGTCGTGAGCCTTCGTAACTTCCAAAAAACAATGTTCTGTCCTTGCGAATCGGTCCTCCCAAGGAAAAGCCGAAGAGATTCTGCACGACCGGCGCTTTTTCGCCGGGTTGATCGAAATAGTTGCGGGCATTAAGAGCGCTGTTGCGGAGGAAATCGTACGCGCTGCCATGAAACGAGTTGGTGCCGGACCTGGTCACAACATTGGCAATCGCCCCATCATTGCGACCGTATTCCGCCGAAAAATTGAGCGTCTGGATTTGAAACTCCTGGATGGCGTCCACCGAAGGAGTGATCAGTGGCGTACCGCCAAGCCACTCATTGTTGTTGCTGAGTCCGTCCAATACAAAATTGTTGGCTCGAGGCGTGGCGCCGTTCGAAATAAAGCCGAAATTGAAGGTCAACCCCGAACTGCTCGACGGCACACTGGAGTTAGCCGGTGCGTTCGTGGCGGTAACTCCTGGCTGCAGCGTAAGCAACTGATAGACTTCGCGCCCGTTCAGTGGAAGGTCCAGCACCTCTTTGGTCGAAATGATGTCAGCGAGCCGACTGTCTTCGGTCTGCACCAGTGGGACTCCGCCGCTGACCTCGACGGTTTCGGTCACAGCTCCCAGTTGCATCTTGAAGTCTACGCGGTTGGTGGTATCGACGTTGACCACGACCCCATCCGTCTTGGATACTTTGAATCCAGTTCGCTCCGCACGAACCTGATACTTGCCTGGGCGAAGATGAACAACCTTGTAGTATCCGGAAGAGTCTGTGATCACAGTGGAGATCTCTCCCGTCTCCGTATTGGTGACGCGCACAGTAGCTCCAGGAATGCTCGCACTGCTGGGATCGGTAATGATCCCGGCGATGCTGCCGTCGGTATATTGAGCCGCCGCTTGCAGGCCGACGAGTAGAAGGGTGAACCCAGCTGCTAGCAGGAGTGTCTGCAATCTTCGCATAAACATTTGTTCCTCCCTTGACTCCGAATTCGACAACAGAATTATCGTGGTTGCGAGATCCTTGGTACGGTTATGCCAGTTCAATCATGGCTATTTTTCTCCGGCCTTGGATCTGCGGGTTTTTCGTAAACAAGTTTCCCCGCAACGTAGGTCCGCAGAACTTGTACGTCCTTGAGTTCCTCCACTGGAATGCGCAGAACATCTCGGTCGATCACGATAAAATCCGCAAACTTGCCGGATTCCAGTGACCCCTTTTCATGTTCCTCAAAACCTACATAAGCCCCGTTGCGCGTATACAACGTGAGTGCCTGCTCGACGGTGATGCGCTCTTCAGGAGCGAGAATCTGGCCTGATTGCATTTCGCGGCGCACCACCGCAGACCAAATCCCCCACCAGGGGTTAATGGGGGTCACGAAAACATCGGAACCCGCGCCCTCGATGATTCCGTTTTCAATGTACGACTTGGCCGGGTATGACCAGCGGACCCGTTCCGGCCCATACTTCAGAAACCAACTTCCAATCCAATAAACAAACGGGGGGTTACCATCGACCAGGACGTGGAGTTCCTTCAACCGCTTCTGAATCGCGGGCGTAGAGATGCCACAGTGCACAATACGAAATCGAGGATCCTTAAGTCCCAGCTTCTGCATGACTGCGGCATACGAATCAAGCGTCTCGTCGATGGCACGATTGCCAATCGCGTGCGTCTCAAGCTGCCAGCCGGCTTTTGCCATGATCGTCTGCGCCTGCAGCATCTCCTCCGGCTTCCAGTTCAGGACACCAATATTGTCCGGCTCACCGGTAACGCCCGGTGGATAAATGGCGATGGTGCGCGCGCCCATGCCACCGTCAGCCAGCATCTTGACTGCGCCGAACTTGAGGTACTCATTGCCGAAGCCGGTATGCACAGCCATCGCGCTCAATTTTTCAGCTTCAGCGACGCTGGAGATGATCGGAGCGAATTGCACCCGTATGCGAAGGTTTCCTTTTGCGAGCGCGTCCTGGTACCCGCGCAATGCATCCAGCGGCTCGATGTCGTGAATGGTGGTGAGTCCGACTTCGGCTGCTTTTTCGGACGCCAGTTTGGCTGCGGCTTCACTGACCTCAGGACTGGGGTTGAGAAAGAACTTCATGAACGCGAACATGGCATTTTCTTTCACAATGCCTGTCAGTTCTCCCGATGGATCGCGTTCAATCACCCCGCTCGGCGAGTTGGGCGTGTCTTTTTCGAAGCCGCCAAGTTTCAGGGCCACGGAGTTCGCCACGAGGAAATGCCCACTTTCATGCACCAGCAAAACCGGAGTTTCCGGAGAGACGGGGTCGAGGTCGTGCCGGTTGATGTACCGGTGCTCTTCGAGTTTGTCATCGTCCCAGTTGACGCCAATAACCCAATCGCCGGGATTCGTTTTGGCGGCCCGCTCATGTACTGCATCGACGACCTGCCGGATGGACTTCATGTTGGGATATCCGGCATCGATGAAGCCCATCACGATGTTCTTTGTCCATTGAAAAGCGTGGGTGTGAATGTCGATGAGACCCGGCAAAATAGTCTTTCCATGGAGGTCCAGAACCTGAGTACGCGAACTGGCGCAGCGCGCCAGGTCTTCGTCGTTCGCGCCCAGCGCCAGAATTCGCCCGTCTCGCACGGCCATGGTGGCCACCATCCGCCGCTCCGAGTCCATGGTGATGATGTGGCCATTTTTTACGATGAGGTCCGCGTCCGAGCAGACCGTGGCAGCGGCGGCAACTGGTACAAGGAGGTTTGCGGCACTTAGAATCGAGCATAGCGCTTTGCCCACCTGAGTCAGGCCTCCGTCGCAGGTTGCGACCATTGGAATCATTACCGGCCGGGCTGGTTTTGAGGACTGAGAAAGCTCGCACTTCGCCTCTGTTCCCAGTCATCCGGGCGTGGCAACTGCGCGGAGAGTAGCCCAGTGCTCCTTGCGCTACAACAGAAAAGATCTACATTGCAGCTAATTGCAGGTTTCGTAAAGCAGATGGATTCAGCGCAGTCTCCTTGAATCCATATTTGGACGCGTCAGCCACGCCGGACAAATTGGTTCCGAGGAACTCGAGGTTTGAGCATTGCACAGCAGTCCCGGGGTCACAATCTGGACTAATCCGAAGGCCTGATTTCCTGGCTTGGCGCCGACACCAGTCGATCGTCCGACGGCAGTCGCAGCTTCCGGAGGAGCGACTGGAAGAAAACATTAGTCCGGAGACGCTGCACCCTCGGATCGAGGGGAAGCGTGACAATCCAGGGCGACCTTTCCTGAAGGGCCTTTTCCAGGTAATTCAGGGCCTGTTCGTCGTCTCCCATGCCTAGATAAACCGTGGCGAGATCGTAAGCGGCGACATATCGCTTCGCGGAAAGCGCATGCAGCTGAGTCAAAATCTCAGCCGCAGCTTGCGTCTGCCCCCGGATAGCATGATTGTGAGCGAGCGCTGCCAACATACCAGGGCTGCGGCCGGAAAGCGCCGCTGCCATCCCGAACTCCGCTAATGCCAAATCCATATCTCCGGCGGCTTCGTAGGCCAATCCCAGGGCCCAACGAGCCAGTACATATTGCGGCTCCCTCTCGGTAGTCTCCACGCCAACTTCGATCGCATCCTCGTAGTTCCCTGCTAGCCGAAGGAGGATACCCTTCCATACGGAGATGATGGTGGAGTGGGGATCGTAGGCGTGTGCGAGCTCAATCTCAGCAAGAGCACGCGTCCGCTGGCCAATGGCAGCTAGAAAGTAGCCGTAATAGTGATGGGCGGTGGCATAGCTGGGGTTCAGAGTCAGGGCCCGCTGATACTCCTGGTTGGCGGTGTCCCAGTCCCAGTCGTAAAAGCTGCTGACATCGGCAAGACACGCGTGGGCCTCCCCCAACTCAGGGTTGATCTCGAGTGCCTGCACAGCCGCCGCCTTTGCCAATGGCATCGCCTCATGCGGCGGCAGAACACCGTAGACGGCGAGAAGATTGTAGGCGTCACCTAGCCCACAATGTGCAACGGCGAGTTTAGGATCCTTGGCGAGGGCCTGGCCGAAATAATGGACCGCCTTCAGAAGGCTTTCCTCGGTGCGCTGATTCCAGTAGTTGCGCGCCTTGAGATACGCTTCGTAGGCTTCGCTACTGGTCGGACCGCCGGTAACGGAGGCACTGGAGACCCGCGCGGGATGCAGTTCCGCCACGATCGACGCAGCAATCCGGATGGCAACTTCCGTCTGCAATAGAAAAATGTCAGCCACCTCGCGATCGTAACTTTGCGACCATACGTTCGACTGCCCTTTGACACTAATCAGCTGAGCCGTAATCCGCACCCGTTCGCTCCAGCGCCGCACGCTACCCTCCAGGATGTATTCGACATCCAGGTCAGCGCCGATGGCGGCAATTCCCTTATCGGAGTTCCGGTAATGCATGGAGGAGGTGCGCGCAATCACGCCCAGATGATCCGGGCTCACGCGCCCCAACTGGGAGATCATTTCTTCGGTAAGGCCATCGCTGAAGTAGTTTTCAGACGTGTCTCCACTCAGGTTTTCGAAGGGGAGCACGGCGACCATGGTTCGAGAGCGGCGCGAGATGGGAGGAGCGATGACACGCGACAAGGCCCTCTGTCAACGCCACTCGTCCAGTTCCGCCTTGTAGGCGAAAACAGTCCCACGCTTGCTGTGCAGATGACGGTGGACGGGCAACCCCTCCATCTTCTCCCAGAGATTTACGGTTCTGACTTCACGGCGCAAGTAAGTGGCTATTTCTTTCCAGGAATCTAGCCGTCCGGCATTGGCCTCGGCATTCGAAGGTTGATTCGGCTCTGTCACATTCATAAATGGTACGCGATTGTAAGCTTGAGATCATCTGATTTCAAGGAGTCAGTCCCGCATCAGTACTTTCTGTCCTGCCGAACACGCAATAAACTGCAATGCGGATCTTTTCCGTTGTTGAGCGCAGAGCTGCGATCTACCCTGTGGGCTGTAGGGTTCCTGTGCGAGCAAACTCCGCAAACCGGCCGGCTCGTAATCCCGTGAGGGCGGAATCGAAAGGATGCAGCGTGGAAAAACAGACGGTGGCCAAAACAACGCGTACGAAACTCTGGCATCCGTTCGCCAATATGGCGGATGTCTCCCAGAATGAAACCATCATTGAGCGCGGCGACGGCGTCTGGGTGTGGGACACCAATGGCAATCGTTATCTGGATGCTGCGGCAGGGCTTTGGTACTGCTTCGTGGGTCACGGCAGAACCGAGCTTGCGGAAGCGGCTGCCCGGCAGATGAAGAGGCTTGCCGCTTATTCAACGTTTGGGGATCTTGCCAACGATCCCGCTCTTACCCTGGCCGAGTTCATCTCCTCCATTAGTCCGATGCGGGACGCTGTAGTCTTTTTCACCAGCGGTGGCTCCGAGAGTATCGACACCGCAGCCAAACTCGTGCGCCGCTACTGGTCTGCGGTTGGAAAGCCCGAGCGTCGCATATTGGTAACGCGTGGCGGCGCGTATCACGGCATGGCGGGGTACGGGACAAGCTTGGCTGGAATACCAGCGAACGCGTCCGGCTATGGCGAACTCATCCCTGGAGTCGTATGCATTCCGCCGGATGATCCAGCGGCTTTGGAACATGTCATCGACGAGTACTTCGGACAGGTCGCAGGCTTCTTCGGCGAGCCGGTTCGCGGAGCGGGCGGTGTGTATCCGCCGGTTGCGGACTACTGGAAACAGGTCCAGGAGATCTGCCGAAAAAATGATGTCTTGCTGGTAGCCGACGAAGTCGTGACCGGCTTCGGCCGTCTGGGCGCCTGGTTTGGGAGCTCGAGATTTGGCATCGTCCCGGACATCATGACAGGCGCTAAAGGTGTCACCTCGGGATACCTGCCGCTGGGCGTAGTGGTTTGCGGTCCGCGCGTGCAGGAGCCATTTTGGCGGGGAAAAGCCGGAATGTTTCGCCACGGATACACATATTCCGGTCACGCCACGGCTTGCGCTGTCGGCGTAGCGAATCTCGAAATCATCGCGAAAGAGCAGCTTTTGGCTCGCGTGATGGAGCTGGAACCTGTCCTGGCGTCGGAAATGAAACGCTTGTCGCAACACCCGCTCGTCAAAGAAGTGCGCTCCGTAGGCTTGACCGCAGCCTTCCAGCTTTCTGACGAGGCCATCACCAACAACCCCGCGGTTGCGGACGATGTCTTGATGGAAGCGCGGCGCAACGGAATCATCACCCGGTCATTGCTGGGCCACTCGCTGCAGATTTCGCCGCCTCTGGTCATCACCAAAGAAGAATTGCGGTTTATGGCCGACGGGTTCCTGGCGGCTCTCAGCCATGTGGGAACTGAAATGGCGGGCGTGAAGCGGGGGTAGACGGCTGTTCAAAGCGAACTAGCGTCATCTCGGAGCCTGACCGGCAGCAGTACCAACAACGCGTCAGAACTTCGAATCCCCGCTTTGCAAAGGGAGGGAACAGACGATGAGTGTCCGCATCGACTTTGATGTCGAGATGCGGACTCGCGACAATGTAACGCTCCGTTCTGACATTTACCTTCCGATCAGTGACGCGCCCGTTCCTGCGATCGTGCTGCGCACACCCTACAACAAGTCTATCCGGCGAGTGAAGCTCGGTGGCTTCGACCCAGTCACCGCGGCTGCGAACGGCTATGCCTTCGTAATCCAGGACGTGCGCGGGCGTTGGGCGTCCGACGGGGAGTATGTGCCGATCTCAAGGATCGAGGGACCCGACGGCTATGATTGCATTGAATGGGTGGCAGCTCAACCTTGGTGCGACGGCAACGTCGGTATGGTGGGCGTGAGTTATGAATCCCTAGCCCAATTCATGGCGGCCGAGGAGCAGCCGCCCCACCTGCGCGCGATCGTTCCGGAGTATTCGGGAGACTCCCGCTCGTCTTTCATGCGTCTCGACTCGATCATGGTGGGATGGGCCGCTCATCAGGCGGCTGACTGGTTGAAGAAGAAGATCGCCGCGGGGGAGGCCGCGCCCGAGGACATGAAAGTTGTTGCCGAAGCGATGCGAGACCCTCAAGCGACCGCCCGGCATCTGCCGCTCGACGACATGCCACTGATGAAGGTGGGGGCCCTGTTCAGCTATGAGCAGATGATCGACCTCCTCCGGAAGGCAGCTGGGGTGCGCTGGGATCGCATTCGCGTGCCCGCCCTGATGGTCGGTGGCTGGTATGACATAGACCCGGTCGGCGTGGGACGCTTCTTCTCTGCGCTCAGATCGCAGGGGGCAACTCCGGCGAGCCGAACCGACACAGCTATAGTCTGGGGACCGTGGGAGCACGGCATCCCCTTCCCCAATCTTGGCGAGCGATTCTTTGGCCTCATGGCGAGCGCCAACGTCAAGCAGTTGTCGGCTCTTTACTCAGCCTTTTTCGATCGACATCTTCGCGGCGCCTCAACCGTCGTGCCGACCGCAACCTACTTCGTGATGGGCGTCAATGAATGGCGAGAGGCTGATTCCTGGCCGCCCGCCAACGTCCAGTGGCGCAGTTATTACCTCGGTTCTTCCGGCAAGGCCAACAGCCTGGAGGGCGATGGACGCCTAACACCGACGCCGGCCGCCACGCCCGGAGGCGGACCGATACGATTACGACCCAGCCTCTCCCGTTCCGTCTTTTGGGGGCCGCTACTACAGGCTAGGGGGCTCGCTGGCAGGGCCCTACGACCAACGTCGAGTCGAGATCCGGCCCGATGTGCTTGTGTATACCTCGGACGCGGTCGAAGCTCCTCTTGAGATGATCGGCGACTGCAAGTTACGGCTTTACGCCGTGACCAGCGCAGTGGACACCGATTTTGTGGCCAAGGTATGCGACGTCAACAAGACCGGCCTATCGCACAACATCACAGACGGGATGCTGCGCGCCAAATGGCGTCGTGGATTCGATGAGCCCGAATTGCTGGAACCCGGCAGAATCTATGAATTTGCCATCGAGCTTGGGCCGATTGCGCATGTCTTTCTGCCGGGCCATCGCATCCGGGTGCAGATCACCTCGAGCGCCTTCCCGTGTTTCGACCGCAACATGAACACTGGCCATCGCGAAGGCAGCGATACCGCGGGAATCATCGCTCACCAGGAGATCTGGCATGGAGGAGATTGCCCCTCCCGGCTGGATCTGCAAGTGACAGGATGACAGGTCATGGCCGCGACTGATCTCCGCTATCGAGCCAGGCAAATATGATTACAGAAAACTTCAATCCGACGTTGTCGGCCTCTGATGTCGCCGCAGACTCTGCTTATTTTGCGCAGACAGATCTGTGCCGCCACATCGGGCTTTCCGGCGCAGTTCTTCTGGTCATCGGAAATGCAATCGGCTCTGGAATCTTTCTAACTTCGGGAGTCATGCTGCAGCGCATGCCTTCCGACTCGCTTCTCATCCTGGCTTGGATCGTCGGCGGCGTGCTGGCCCTTGCCGGAGCGTTGACGTATGCAGAAATGGGGGCGATGTTTCCCAACTCCGGAGGCCTTTATCTGTTCTTGCACGAAGCGTACGGGCCTCTGCCCGCATTTCTCTTTGGTTGGGCAAGCCTGTTGGTGATACTGACCGGCCAGATCGGCGCCATCGCGATTGGTTTTTCCGAATACTTCAGCTACTTCTTCCCTTATTTTGCGAGCAGCCACATCCTGTTCCGGATTCCGCTGGCGGGTCATTATACGGTCGCATTTACAGCCAACAAACTAATCGCTGTGCTCGCTATCCTGCTTCTGGGCGCGATCAATTATGTGAACGCGCGCAGCAGCAATCATCTGAATGCGGCTCTGACGATCGCCAAGATTGTGGGGATTTGTGCGCTGCCGGTGCTGGCGATCCTTTTCAGCCGAGCGCATCCACAGTGGACTCCCGTGGTTCCTTCCGGCATGACGGGGGCGGCGAGCGCCTTCGGAGTGGCAATGATTGCCGTCTTGTGGGCCTACGATGGCTGGCAATACGTCCCGTTTGCGGCTGGGGAGATCGAAAGCCCGCAAAAGAACATCCCGAGAGCCCTCGGTCTGGGCGTGGCTCTCGTGGTCATCATCTTTGTAGCGGTCAATTTGGCCTATCTCCACGCTCTCACCGGAGAGCAGATGCGAGGCCTCATTCGCATCGGCGAAGGCAGTGCGACGGCGTTAGCTGGCCCGATGGCAGGGCGCCTTGTCTCTGTGGCCGTGCTCACCTCCACGTTCGGATGCTGCGCTGCCATGATGCTGGTGTGTACCCGTCTGTTCTTCGCCATGGCCCGGAAAGGAGTTTTTCCGCAAAGCATCGGACGGGTGCACACGAAATATGGCACGCCGCACATGGCCATCGTGCTCACTACGGCTTGGGCAATCCTGTATGCGCTCACCGGCTCCTACGAGCAGCTCTTTACGTACGTTATTTTTGGCGGACTATTGTTCGCCGTGCTCGGAGGAGTAGCGCTCTTCGTATTGCGACGGAAGTTGTCCGCTCATGTACGTCCGTATCGCGTTTGGGGATATCCAATCGTGCCCTGCATCTTCATCGCGGGCACTTGCTTGCTGCTGTTCAACACTCTGGTAAGAAAGCCGGTGGAATCGTTCGCCGCCTGGCCCTCATTCTGCTCGGACTTCCTGCCTTTTGGTATTGGCATGGTTTTTCGGGCATTAAAAAGCACGCCGTGGGAGATTAGATCATGACGCCCTTTCGGTTTCTTGCCTCCGTGGATCAACTGGCTCATTTTGGGATGCTGATGTTCGCTCCTGATTCCAGCACGAACCTGCCTGGCCGAACTGCGCGGTCAGACACGACTTGGCCGAGGGCACGACTGGAAACGGTGGGCCTGGATTCGGCCGCGATCGCGTCATTCGATGCCGATCTTGCCAGCGGCAAGTACCCGTACGTCAACAGCATGCTAATCATCCGCTGCGGAAAGAGAGTATACGAGCGCGTGTATTCTCACGATTATGGGACGATTTACTACAAGGAGGCGCGGACCAAGGGACCTCTGAACGCAGGCTTGAGCGGGATCTACAACTACTTCGATTCTCAGTTCCATCCTTATTATCAAGATACAAACCTGCATACCATGCAGTCGGTGACGAAGACGATCACCTCCGTCATCACGGGTGTCGCCATGCACCGCGACGAGTTTCGTGCGGAGATGGATGCTCCGATCCTGCAGTTCTTCGACATCCCAACAATTAAGAACCTGGACGATCGCAAGCGGCGCGTTACGCTGCGGGATCTTCTGACTATGCGGAGCGGTCTGGACTGGGACGAAGATGTTCCTTACTACGACCCGCGCAACGGCTGCTGCGCAATGGAGGCTTGCGACAATTGGGTGCAATTCGCAATCGACCGGCCCATGATTCATGAGCCGGGAACGCACTTCGCTTATAGCAGCGGAGTCTCGGAATTGCTGGGCTACATCTTCCAAAAGGCAACTGGGCAGGATATCGAAGCGTACGCTGCCGAGCACCTGTTCAAACCGCTGGGAATCGAACACCATTACTGGAAGCGTACGCCGCTGGGCTTGGTGGACACCGAGGGAGGCTTATTCTTGCGGCCGCAAGATCTGGCCAAAATCGGCGACGTTTATCTGCATGACGGAATGTGGATGGGTCACAGAATTGTTTCCAGCGACTGGGTCAAACAATCGATCACGCCCAGTACCAACGCCCGGCAAGGAATGAAATATGGATACCAGTGGTGGCTGATTCCCTACGGAACAGCGCCGGAGCGGCTAGCCTGGGCGGCGCTGGGATTGGGAGGACAACGCCTGCTGGTGCTTCCTGAACTCGACCTTATTCTGGTATTTACGGGTTGGAACATCCTTGCCGAATCATCCCTGAACAGCCGCGAAGCTATTGATCGGATCACTGCCGGCATAAGCCATGGAGTTGCATGACATTCGCCGAACTTTGATGTTGATCTGCTCCCGCGTCGTCATGACCTGCCCTCGCTTCGCGCACTCTGATCGTGCGTCCGGCTCTCAGTTGGTTTTTGCTGCCATCTCACCTTTGGAGAAGATGTGATCTCGCATTAAGCCCCTTCATCAGAACGTCTCGAACGCCTGCGCAGAAGACTGTGAAGATCACGGCAAACTCACGGCAACGGTTTTTCGTACTGCGTGCATCTCGGTCAGGCCTCCGACATGCCCGGGCACAGGATGCCGACCACCATCAGCGCGCCATCGTTGACCGCATACCTGCCGACAGTGGGATCGGAAGAAACCGGCGCACCATGTGTGTGCTGGTCGGAGCCGAGCCGGATGGATAACTGGACCCGATATGGTGCGCCCCACGGCGATTCGGAATCATTGTCTCAGGCGTGTTTACTCCGGTGCTCAGAAAATACGCCGAGTCACTCATTAACTGAATCTCGTCGTGTCGAGAGGAACCCGGCTTCTTGGATTGATCGGCCGCCAATCGCGGCAAAATACGCCTGTCGTCCACAGTGGGCGGAACACGAGGGTTCTCGATTTCAAGCAGGCACAGCGGCACTGATTCGGGTTGCAGTTTTCCATGCGTCGATTTGCTTTGGTGCGGTCGAGTTCCAGCCCAAGATTCCAGCCCAAGATAAGCGTGTCTTTGACGACCTTTGAAGTACTTACGCAGCCACCTAAGACCTGTTAAGTCGCTGTAAACACTTATCAACGCCAGTCTGAAAAGGCTGGCGTCGGGGGTTCAACTCCCTCCCTGGCCACCAAATCAATTGACATCATATAGTTACGCATTATTGTTCATCTGTCACATCGATTCGACATTTCCCATATAGATAGTCTTCGATATTCGCAACCCTTAGCACGCATTGGGTTTAACGATTGGTAGAGCGCAGCCTGTAAGGGCTTGGCGTCTACCGTTGAATCGCAATGACTGCGGATGTGTTGTGGTCGGCAACGTTGCCCGTGAGGAGAGATGATTTCGCCGTCTGGCCTCTGCCGTGTGAAGGCCGTGTGTGATGTTGAGCGGTCGCGCTGATTTTGCAACAAGGCTCGATCTATCAGTCAGTTGCTGGCGGGTTGATTTCGGCGCAAGCACACAACACTAGGATTCATGGTCCAACGATGGTCCATTTATGGTCCAGATTTGAGCCAAAACAGGCCGACCTCTGCCCTTAGGGCAGAGGTCATTTCCGTTTCACGACTTCACCCTCAACGTGCAGGAAAAACCGTCCGAAAGCCTCTCACGAGCGTGCGATGCAGCTTTTTCGAATCAAGAGTAAAGGCCAATCAAGCTGTAAGCGTTCGACCAACGCACCTGTTCGAGGAGTGCCCGGCTGTGCTGAAGGGGCGCGACGAAGACGACCGCAGCAGCGTGTGCTTTCGGCAAGCGTGCGTTTACTCAAAACGCGTACCGCTTCTCAGTGGCTGGAACTACCCTCGGCCACTTGCAGATCGAGGGCTACACGTTCTCCATTGATAAGTATCGTTCCAGCGTCCAAGACTTGCTGGCCGGTGCAATCGTACTTCTCGTAGCAGCGCAGAGAAGAAAACGAGAAGAAGAACTCCACGGCTTCGGACGCGCCCGGGACTGCCTTGCCTGCAAGGTGGATGTTCGTGCTGAAGCCGATCCCGTCAAAGTCTTGCGTCTCCTTGAAATAAGCCAGCAGCGGACGGATAAGGTGGGCAATGTGTTCATCGAAAGCCATGGCTGCCAGCTTGTACCGCGATCCCGCGGCGGACGACGGTAAAGTGGAATTCAGTGAGAGCTCAAGATAGATTCCCTGACGGAAAGCCACGAATTTCGGCGGCGCGTAGGCAACGAAGTGAGCTTGCGAGTCCAACTCTCTCACGATCTGGTCGACCACGGGCTGGTCGGCAAGCTGCATCGCGGACAGCGCCTGCGTCGAAGTATCGCGTGGCGGGGGCGGCAGTGGTTCTTTCGGCTTCAACGCTGGAGGAGTAGCGATGCCTGGCTGCGAGCCACTGCCGTTCTCCGCCGTTTCAGCTCCCGTTTTCTCTGCGCCAGTATTGGAAGTGTCATCCGGGTGATCGCTGGCTGCCGGCGGAAGGACAGAATCGTTAAGCCAAATGGAGATGGGTTGCGCGTTGAGAAACATCTCTCCCTGCAAGAGCGCTGCCTGCTGCGCGGTCTCATCCTTGGCGGCGAGCAGCTTGAGAGCGCCGCTCCGCGGCAAGAAAACCATCAGGTTTTCCGGCCGCTCCATCGAGACGCCCATCACTTTCCCCATGATGTGATGCGAAATCTCGACGGCAAACCCTTGCACGTGCTCGTTGTTCTGAAAGAACGGAACTGCCGCTTTCAGAATCGGCATCACCACCTTGAGAAAAGTGCTCCGCGCCCGCTGTCCGGGACTCATCCTTTGCGCGGAGTAAGCGGCATAGTAGTTGCCCGTGATGGCGAGCACTGTCTGTCCGTTGTAGCTGTCGAAGCGAAGGGAAGACTGATCCGCGATCTGTTGCCGTGCCTGATCGAGGTCGAGCCTGCGACTGAGATAGAACGGATAATCGAAGTGGGTTGACAGAATGTCCTCGCCAGCGCGGCTCAGATCGTCCATGTATTGCTGCTGCAGCGCGCGCAGTGCGGGGTCTTTGATTTCTACCGGCGATACAACTTGCGCCGGCAAGACGCTGGCGCTGATCAGACTAAAAACAAAAAGACTGAGCAAGAACAGAACGGGGCCGAGCCAACCGGCCCTACTTTTGTGCATACACCGTTCCGGAAGCATGATAGGGGGGATCGGAGATCAGGCGGATGTAAGCAATCAGCGCCTCGATCTCTGTCTTGCTGAGAGTATAGCCGTATGGGGGCATCAACGCGGACTTGTTGAGCGCGGGGCCGCCGTGGCCGATGATGGCGGTCAGTTCGGCGTCCGTCATTCTATTCAGTGTTTCGCCTTCAGTGAACGGGTGCGGCTTGACCTCAAGATTGTCATAATTGGAAACGCGCTCCGCCGTGGACTCGGGATTGTGGCAGCGAGCGCAATACTTGTTGTCGAGCTGGAATCCGAGCTGCTCCTGATATCCTAGCGCAATTTCTTCAATCTTCACGTCGACCGATTTCTGAGCTTTTGTGGTCGTTCGCGCCGTGAGTTGATATCGACCTGCCATGCCGGCCAGAGCGACGTTGGTGCTGAGCTGTCCGCTGGAATCGGTCAGGCCGCTCGGAGGGTCAAAGCTGACGCCCGCAGGTCCACTGAATTCCACCAGCGCGCCGGTGACCGCCGTCCCTTGTTCGTCGTTAACCTGCACGACCACGGGTTGAGCGAGGACCATGCCGGTTGCGCCGACTTGCTTGCCCCCACTCGACTCCACCACCGCGGCGCCAAACCCAGTGGGTTTTAGAGCCGAGGCTGGTCCCGGCTTGCGCGTGCAGCCTGCGCTTACGAGAACCAGTGTGGCCACGAAGATTCGCCAGTGTCCGATCATGGTTATTTCTTCGCCTCCTGCTTGCTGGAGCCCTTTTGCGTCATCAGGAATGCGGTCAGAGCGCGAGCATCTTCATCGCTCATGTTGCGGTTCGGTTCGATGGTGCCGGACCGCATGGCCTGCGGGTCTTTCAGCCAGTGGTAAATCCACGTGGCATTCAGGCGCGAGCCCACTTGCGTAAGCGTCGGTCCGATGTAGCCCTTGTCGGCCTTAGTATCGATGATGTGGCAAGACTGGCAGGCATATTTGGAATAGAAAAGCTGTTTCCCCTGCTCCACCTGAGCAGGTGGATACCCGCTGGCCGGCATCGAGTCGCGATCGAACTCCGGAGTCTGATACACGGTCATGATGTAGTCAGTCAGTTCCTTCGCGTCGTCATCGGAAAGGTTGAACCTCGGCATGCGCCGGATCAGCGCTGGGCGCAGCGTGCCGGGGTTCTTCAAGAATGCCTGTAGCCATGGCCGCTGCACCGAACTGCCTTCCCAAGTCAAATCGGGAGCCAGGTCACCGCCGCGGCCGTTGATCGCATGGCAGGTGAAGCAGGCCATGTCATCCATGAGCTTTCCGGCCTTGCCCGCGGGCTGGTAATTCGAAGGCGGTTTTGACGGCACGGTCAGTGCCAGGGGCAAGTCATGTGCCCGGTCGGTGAGCGCGAGCAGCGCAGTCGTCAAAGCGTCGACTTGCGCGGGTGCAAGGCTGAACTGCGGCATCTTCAAGGCCGCTCCAAACGAACGCGGTTGCCGGATCTTGGCCGCAATGTAATCCGGTATAGCGTGTGTCATCCCCGGCAGGAAAATAATCTGCGCCAGCGGCTTGCTCCCGATGCGGGTCAGTTCCGGAGCGAAGTTATCCGGCTTCTTGATGCCGTTGATTTCGTGGCATGAAGCGCAGCCGTATTCGGTCACCAGAACCTTGCCGTGCGCTATCTGTTCCGGCGTGGCGGCGTCGAGATGCACATTGGCCAGCAGATCGGAATCGGTCTTACTTCCAAGGAAGGCGGTAAGCAGCGAAACTTGCGGATCGGTGAAACGGTAGTGCGGCATGGCCGTTCCCGAATCGTAGACACGCGGATTGCGCAACCATGCCCGCAACCATTCCGGCTTCACCTTGTTGCCGACGCGGGTTAGCTCCGGGCCGACATCGCCGCCCACCACATTTCCGGCGGCGTTCTGCACGGCATGGCAGGAGGAGCAAAAAGACTCACCGTACAAGCTGGCACCAGCCGTCGGGTCGGGCGCTTTCTGAATTTTGAGATCCGACTCTGTGTCTCCCGCGAGTGGCGTGCTGCTGGCGATCAGGAACGCCGAAACATCGCGCGCGTCCGGATCGCTCAACTTGAAATTCGGCATGGACGCAGTGACGGCGTAGGACTGAGGATCCTTCAACCACGTATAAATCCATTCCCGTGTGGTCTTGTCGGCAATGTGCTTAAGCGATGGCGGATCGTCGGTCGGCTTGATCGTGTTGCCGTCGGGCAGTTTGACGGTGTGACAATGCACGCAGCCATATCGCCCCAGCAGATTGCGTCCCAAGTTCAGTTGTGGTGTGCCGGTTAGAGGAGCACGATGGCATTGCCCGCAAGAAGATTGGACGTAGCGTGCCGGCAGGATCGGCTGCTCCCAGGCCAGCGTGCTGCTGTGCGCTTCTTCGACGGTGGTCGCGGGGCCTTGCCCACGGTGGCACATCACGCAACCGAACTGGTCAAGGGTATGAGGAATTACCGGATGGCGGCGGAACGGCTGGGGAATGTTGGCATCGGCCAGGCTCGCTTCTTTCGATCCGACGTGGCAGGTGGTGCAGCGATCGACGACTCCGAGTTGCGGAAGCCAGATCTGCTGGGTGTCGTCGTGTTCGTGAAAGTGCCGCTGCAGTGTTACCGCGTCTCCACGGGTCTGAATCAGCGCAAGATATTGCTTCTGATAGTGACGCCATTCACTGAAGTGATTTTTGGCTGGTGCGATGGCCAACGAAATCAATAACAGCAGGCTGACCACACCAAAAGCGCGAACCGGATGGCCGAATAACATCTGCCACAAGGAAGACAACCCGTTCTTCATTGATTGCAATAATGACGATGATTGCAATTAGCTCCTCCAGGGCAACACCCAGGACCAACCTGGGCCGCGGAAGAAAGTGCCAACCGCCGTCAGCACAGTGAGTTCGAACAGAAACCAGGTCATGATCCAGAAGGAAAGCGGCTTCGCAGCCAGACCGCGCCGGAAAGCCGAGGTCGACTGCGGAGAACTTTGCGCCGCCACCACCATGAACCCAGCGACAATCAGTGTCGGCACCAGCGCCACGTACACATCAAAGAACAACAGGAACAAAGAGAGCCCCGCCGCCGCCAGATAAAAAATAAGCAGACGACGCTTGCGATCCTTCAGGAACAAACCCTCAGCTTCGATGTTGATGTTGAAATAAGGAATCACAATCAGCGCTATCACGACCAATCCTGGAACCAGCACCCCCGCTACCACCGGCGGAAAGTAGTGCAACATTTCCTGCAATCCGAGGAAGTACCAAGGCGCCTTGGCGGGGTTGGGAGTGTGTGAGGGATCGGCAATGCCCTCCAGCGGCGCATTGAAGAGAAGTGCCATACCGACCAGCGCGATCGCCAGCACCTCGATGGCAACGAGGGCGCGGAACAGGACTTCCGGATATGTTTGCACCTGATCTTCGTCCGTAACCTTGACCTGCGCCGAGGTTCGCCTAGTGACGAAGACAACGCGTGTCGGCGACTTGCGGGCATTCGAGTCCATACCAGCGACAAAATCCTTCGGATCGGTCATTAGTAGTTATTGCGCTCCTTTCGCCGCGGCGGGCGCCGGGTTCGCCGCGATCGTTTTCGGCTCGCTCTGGTGGGCGTAGAGGCCGCCATCTTTGCGAATGCGCCAGAAATGAATTGCTATAAAGAGGATCGCAACCAGCGGCAGAATCATACAGTGCAGCACGTAGAAGCGCAGCAGAGCGTTGGCGTTCACCACATTGCCGCCGAGCATCAGGAAATGAATTTTGTTGCCCATTACCGGGACAGCCGACGCAATGTTAGAACCCACCGTGATCGCCCAAAAAGCCAACTGATCCCAGGGCAGCAGATAGCCCGTGTAGCTAAGAAACAGCGTAATCAGCAGCAGCACGACTCCAATGACCCAATTGAACTCGCGTGGCGGACGGTATGCGCCACGGTAAAACACCTTGAACAGATGCGCGAACACAAGAAACACCATGGCATGCGCCGACCAGCGATGCAGGTTGCGCAAGAATAAGCCGGAAGAAACTACAAACTGCAGATCCTTAGTGTCGGCATAGGCCTGCGGCACCGAAGGATGGTAATAGAACATCAGCGGAATGCCAGTGGCTACCAAGATGAGAAAAGTTCCGAAGGTCAGAGTGCCCAGATACCAGGTCGTGCTGAAGCTGAGCATTCGGGTCCGCACCTTGGTAGAAAAAAGGTGCAGGAATACGTTCTGCTGGACAGCGAGAGCCCGGTGCAGGGTACTCGATCCAGTCCCGCTGCGAAACACCGAACGCCAGACCCGCGTGCCGCGCAACTCGTCGAAATAGTTCGTAATTGTTTTCGCCACTCTTACACCCTCACAAACTGCATGGAACGAATCGTGATGGAACGGTCCACCATCAGATCGCCCTCGTCGCTGATCCAGGTCTGCAGCCAGGGTAGCGGCCTGGGGGCGGGGCCTGCAATCTTGACCCCGTCACGATTGAACTTGCTGCCATGGCAGGGGCACGCGATGATCCCCAACTCGGGTTTCCATGCAGTCAGGCAGCCGAGGTGGGTGCAAACGGCGCTTAGCGCAAAGAAACCTTCCTGGGCATGGATGAGATAAATCCCCGTGCTCGCGTCCAGCGTCACGGAATCGACCGCATAATTTCCCGGCTTGCCAGCGTTGACGATGGGAGAGGGCTCGTACAAAACATTCGGCGAGAGAAACTGGTACGCAAACGCCACCGTGCCGGCAGCGGCGATACCGAGCGATCCCAATCCCAGCTTCACGAAAAAGTCGCGGCGGCCGGCATCGTTGCCTGGTTCCGCGGGCGTGATTTTTTTTTCTTCGGACATTATCAACCTCGAATGTTTACCTCGATCGGTTACTTCGCGCCTCCAGCCGCAACTGGCAATTTGGGTCGGAGCGGTCCATCGATGGCTTCAACCGAAATCAATCCGGTTCGCTCGGCCGACGCCAGGCTGTACGACTCCATGGTGATCGTGCCGACGGGACAGCGCGCGGCGCAGAGCCCGCAGCGAATACAACGCGTCTCGTCTTTTAGCATGGCGGAACCGGTCACGATGCCGAGTTCGTCGGCCGCTACTTCGTCGAGCTCCACGCCGAACAATTCCTGGTTCCCGCGGATCTGCTGCACAGTTTCCGGCTCGAACTGAATGCGATCCAGTGACACCAGCTGCAAACAATTCTCCGGGCACACATCCACGCAGCCGCCGCACAGGATGCACATGCTCCCATCTTCCGGAACGCCCTCGAATACCGTGTTTACCCAGCAGTGCAGGCAGCGCTGTGCTTCTTCCATCGCGGACTGAGCATCGTAGCCAACCTCGACCTCCGTGACTCCGGTACGGCGCTCCAAGGGCAACATTGGTATGGGCGGGCGCACCAGATCCAGCAACTCCAACGGCATGCTGTGACGCTTGAAGACCTCGACTTCAACAATCGGCTCGGGGTGTTTCTGGCCACGCAGGAACTCATCAATGCCGACTGCGGCGCGCTTGCCGTCGGCCACGCTATCGATGATCAGACGCGGACCGAAAACGCAGTCGCCACCGGCAAAAATTCCGTTTGCCGAGGTCATCAGCGTTTGCGGGTTCACCGCGATCAGTCGGCGCGGAGACAACTCCACGCCGTCTTCCGGTTTCAGAAAGTCCAAGTTGGGCGCCTGGCCGACGGCCATGATAATGGTGTCGCACTCCAGTTCCGTTTCACTGCCTTCGTAGAAGGCAGGATTGAAGCGCTTGTTCTGATCGAAGACCCATTTCGTCTTCAGCGTCTCGAGCGCCACCACTTTGCCATCTTTGCCGATCATGCGCTTGGGGCCGAGGCCGGGATGCATGACGATGCCTTCCGTTTCGGCCTCCTCGATCTCTTCCAGCGCCGCCGGCATTTCTTCACGCTTTTCAAGGCAGACGAGATGCACTTCCTGTGCGCCCAGGCGCAGAGCAGAGAGTGACACGTCCACCATCTCTCTCGTGGCCACGGCGCTGACACTCTCGAGCGAAGGTTCGAGGTCCTCTACTCCGCCGACATGCTGCCGGACCACTTCGCGAGCCGCCGAACGCGCCACGTCCATGGCCACGTTGCCGCCGCCGATCACGATCACCTTTTTGCCGATGGTGAACTTGTAGCCGAGATTCACGTTGAGCAGGAAATCGATGCCCTTGTAGACGCCATCCAGATCAACCCCGGGGATGGTGAGATCGCGGCTGCGATGCGCGCCTACGGCGATCAGCACCGCATCGAAGCCCTGGTAGCGCAGGTCGGAAACCGTGAAGTCGCGTCCGGCTGCCTGATTGAGCTTAAGAGTGATATCGCCGGTCGCGAGAATTTCCCGCACTTGCGCTTCCACCACGTCACGCGGCAAGCGGTATTCGGGAATGCCGAGGTAAAGCATTCCTCCGGCGACTGGAGCGGCTTCAAAAATCCTGACTGAGTAGCCCATGAGAGCTAAATCATGAGCCGCTGATAACCCAACCGGGCCGCCGCCCACCACGGCGACTTTGAACGGCAACTTGTTCTGACCTCGTCCCGCGTTGATGTCGACCGGACGCTTGGATTCAGGCCCGTGCCGCTCCGTCAAAAAGCGCTTGAGAGCCCGGATTGCGATGGGGCGATCGATATCTCCACGTTGACAGGCAGTCTCGCATGGGTGCGCGCAAACCCGGCCGCAGATACTCGCCAGCGGGTTGGGATCGCGGGCGAACTTGTAAGCTTCCTCGAATCGCCCCTCCGCAATAAGCGCGACGTACCGGCCTGCGTTGGTGTGGGCCGGACAAGCCATCATGCAGGGAAAGTTGGTGTTCAACCAATCCCTGTCGACCTTTTTTTCTTTGAACCGTTTCAGCACGATGGCCGTTCCCCAGTCTCTACGTGAAGAGCCGGGCATCCCCGCCCGGCCGGACGGGTGAGACGCCCGTCGCTCCATTGTTGAACTATTTGCTCAGTGTGAAGTCCGCTTTGCTGTCGCCCGCCACAGCGATCGGCTTGGACTGGTTCTTGGCGCCTTCATGCCACGCGGTTACGCTGTAACTGCCATCGGGGACATTCTCAATCTTGTATGCGCCCGACTTGTCCGTGACAGCGAAGTAGGGCGTAGGCGATACCACAACATAGCCTGACATCTCTGGATGCACATTGCACAGCAGCGGCACTGCGCCAGGATTGTCAAACTTGAACGGACGTTTGTCGCCCTTCGGCCAAGTGCCCAGGTTGTGGGTGAGTTTCTTATTGCCGCCGACGGAAGGCCAGAACACGTTGTGGGCAACACTGTCGCTGTTGAGAAACTGCACAGTCGTGCCTACCTGCACTACTGTGATATGCGGCTGAAACATCAAACCCTTCTGGTCAATCACGGGTTGCTCGGTGGGAGTGGGGAAAGTTTTGCCTACGGGGGCTTCCACATAAACAACGGACTCACCAGCAACGCCGGAAACTCTCCCGCTGATCGTGCCTGCGCTGGCCGCCAGACTTGTCATCGCTACCACTGCCATCATCATCATTAAAGTACGTTTCATTTTTCTCTCCTGGTTTTCTTTGCAATCGTTCGCTGTAAGGTCTCGGTCCTTAGTAGACGAATTCTAATGCACCGGTGGCAGTATTGGTACGGAACGGGCTCGACGCCTGCCCGCTTGAGTTGTAGGTTACCTGTTGCGGGCGGAACTGGTATTCAAACGACGCCTTGATGTTGGGGTGAATCAGAAACTGCACGCCGGGTGTAAACCGGTCGCGCGTGCTCCCCGCCCCTGCGAAATAATTCACCGAATTAGTCTGGTTCAGGAAATCCGCTGAGGACTGGACGCGGTCGTAACGCAGGATCGTCATCAGCCAGGGCAGCGCCAGGTAGTCGGCCTCGAGGAATCCGCCGTTGAATTTGGCGGTGGGGCCGGCAATAAATCCGCTAAAGGTGGGATTCAGGAGCAGATCCTGGTCGTGCCCGTACATGTACAAGCCAAACAGGTTGAAGGTGCGGTAATTGAAGCTGAAGTCGCCCCCGACACGATAGAAAGGCTCGTGCGCGGTGATCACGGCGGGCGTCACGCCATCCGATGCGTAACCCGAGAAACGCTGCGCCGATCTTCCGTAGAAGTAGAAGCTGCCCAGGCTCAGGTAGGTATGGTCGCGCGGGCCGGTGGCGCCTGCCGCCTGAACGTCGTGGCGGCTCGCCGGGTCCTTTTCCAGATTGAAGCGATAAGAGAAGTTCGCGTAGAGATCCTTGAAGTTGGAATCCGAGAAGAAGCCGACCCCGCCGGAGCCTCCTCCCGTGGGCGAAGGCACATTGGGCGCTGGCGCGACGCTGTTGCTGGTGTTCTGGTCCACGATGGCCAGCGAATAGTGGTAGCCCCCGTACTGATGGCCTCCGCTGAATTCGATTCCGTGGCCGCCGTCCTGCAGCGCGAATACGTTGTTCACACCCTGCTGACCGGTGGTTTGATTGGACACGCTGATGTTGGCTTCGGTGTAGATGTCATAAGGACTTATATTGATCGATCGAGCCTGGGTAAACGGCAAGTCCAGTTCGAACTGGCCGACCCTCACGGTGAACGCGTCGGCCGGCAGTTTGAGGAAGCGCCCAACGTTTACGAAGCGCAGATAAGCGTCGCCGAGATTGCCGTTGGCGTTGGCGCCGGAGACACTCAGATCGTCGTCCACCCAGAAGGCGATATCGCTGCCAAAATTTCCCGCCATGAAGATGCTGAAGAAGCCCGGCTCAAAATCTGTGCGCGGAATACCCGGCGACTGCAGGGTCCCGGGCACCCCTTGAGGCGTCTGGCTGTAGTTGTTGGCGTGGCCGCTGGTGTATTGGAAAAACTGATTGAACCGCAGGCCAATCTGCGGTATCCCCGGGATGGTGCCGGGAAAGATGACATGGGGCCACATATCTTTCTGCGCCGGCGCTCCCAGCATTACCGGGGGAATTTTGATAAAGGTCTCGTCGTCCTTAGGAAACTTGAATCCGGCGTCTTTGAACGCCTTGCCAAAATCGTTGAGCTTGGGAAAATCGACGTGACAGGTGGTGCACGAAGTGCCGTACTGGCGTGAAAAAGCCGGAATAGCATAGCTGCTTCCGGTCAGCAACATCACTGTGAGCACAAAAACAAAAAACAGGGATACGCGACGCCGTGTATCCATTTGATCGCCTCCTTGGCGGCCGAAGTCTTAGGTTATCCACCCCAACTTGCTAACGCACGATTCCGCGGATTATAGGGAGCGGGTTGGAGGTCTGCTGTGGCAGGCATCACAAGTGCGAGTGATCAGCATCACATCCCCGAAAGCGAACCCCGACAACCCGGTCGTTTCACTTTACGCCACGGGAACAAATGAAAACAACAAGGCCCTCCCCACTCGTAAATTGACGCAACTTGGGGGGCCGCGTGAGGGAACCATTGAACGACTTTTCATTTGTTCGCCACGCTGAATTCATCATGTGAGTCGGCCGTCAGGAGGCTACGAACTTCGCATTGCAGCGCGATGCGACGATCTTGCGTGCGCTTCTCTACTCGCGCTTGTCTTTCTCACGGTTATCTTGGCTGCACCTCTCACGCTGGCTCAAGATAACTACGAAATCCAGGTGTACGGATCGGACCTGGTCGATCCCAGACACACCATGGTCGAACTCCATAGCAACTTCACGATCGACGGCTCGAAGGCGGTCGTGGATGGTGTTTATCCCACCAATCACGCCGAACACGAGACCATCGAGATCACACACGGCTTTGATGACTGGTTCGAGTGCGGCTTTTACATCTTCACTTCCATAACCGGCGGCCAGAGCTGGCAATGGGTGGGTGATCACATCCGGCCGCGTGTTGCCGTTCCGAAAAAATGGCACTCGCCGGTTGGTGTGAGCCTTTCGAATGAAATCGGCTACCAGAGGCGGCAATATTCCGTGGACACATGGACATGGGAAATCCGTCCGATTGTGGATCAAAAAGTCGGACGCTGGTGTTGGGCGCTGAACCCCATGCTGGACAGGTCTTTCCATGGTGAGAGCGTGAACCAAGGCGTTGTCTTTTCACCAAACTTCAAATTCAGCTACGATTTGACCCCGAAGGTCGCTGGGGGGCTGGAATATTACGGTTCGGTCGGTCCGGTGATCGGGTTCGATGCCGTCTCGCAACAGCAGCACCAGATTTTCCCCGCGATTGATTTGAATATCGCTCCGCAATGGGGTCAATTTTGGCCTCGGCGTAGGCCTTACGGGTACGACCGACCACCTGATTGCCAAAATGATTCTGGGTTATCGCTTTAATTTTTGACCGCGCCCCAGCAAACGCTGCTGCTCTCATGCAAACAAAACGTAGCAACGCGGACGCGTGAAGACTCATCAAAGCCTGCTCTTGATCCACCGTACCTCGCAGGTCGAACTCGCGTCGGACCAGTGGAGCTTGACAATCCACTTCGCGGTGCCCTACGTGAAGTGGGGAATGAAGGACCCAAGCACGTTCATCCTTCGGGTGGAAAAGACGGCCGATATTGACCTGCACGCTCTGGGGCCGAGTCCGTGGGTCGCACCACGCCAAGTTTCTTTAAGGGTGTATCCCGAAAGAAGACTCAATAAGCGCAGAAGCCTCGCGGTACTCGTCTCATTCTTTCTTGCTCAGGGTTTTGATTTGCTGGACCAGCGTGTCGATTTCTTCCGATGTTAGTTTGTTGGCGTACTTGGGCATGCGGCCTTTGCCGTTGGTGATGATGTTGTGCAGGTCAGCCGTGGAGGTGGCAGCGGTCGGGAAACGGGAAAGGTGGGTCTGGTCAGCACAACTGACAGCGACTTCCACTGCGGGCTCTCGGCAGGAAAAGCTCATCCCTCACCGTTCTCAGAATCGCGGGCAGTTCATTGGCAAGAGCAGGACGAAGTTCTGTGCCCACGCCTTGCAGCGGATCGATGGATATTGCGAACAGGGTGACATCCAACGCCCCGCCGGTAAGATAGGCGGCATCCAGCAGATCTTTCAGCCCGATGTCGTGTGCGGTGAGAGTTCGCGGGTAGTCCGAGGAAAAACGCGGCTGCAACCGGCGCACCGTTCCGGAGGGGTTGCCATCGACGCAGGCATCGATCAGAAGAATACGGTCTGCGTCCTGGAGGATCCCAAGCAACTGAAAACCGCCCGTTCCACCGTCGAGGCACTCCACGTTCGGCGGCAACGGCATCTTCTCGAGTGCGCGCACAACCTGAACGCCAACGCCCTCATCCGCCATTAGTACGTTCCCGACCCCAAGCACGAGTACGCGCTCGGAATCAGTGTTTTGGTTTCTGTCGCTCAAACTTCCACCCCCCCACCATGGAAGAAGTCGTGCCCCGTCCCTCGACGTAGTCATGGTAGAAAACAAGGTAGACGTGCACCAACGCAAACAGAACAAAGAACCACATGAAGATATGGTGCCACTGACGCACTGCAAAGTCTCCACCCATCAGGGGGGCGATCCAGGTAAATAGCCGAGGCAAGAATGACTTGCTCATGCCGGAGTAAAGCGCAAAGCCAGTGATGGCCTGGAAAAGAAATGCCAGAAACGAGAGGAAATAAATTAAGCCCGCCAGCGCGTTATGTCCGATCGAAATGATGCCGCGCAGGCGCGTCTGCAGGACGTCCACCTTGAGTACCTCGGCCATCTCGTCCAACTGTGCCCGCTTCGTGGGGATGAAATTCGTCCATCGTGCATATGCGTTTCCCACAAACCCCCAGTAAATACGAAACAAGAAGTTGAAGAAGAAAAGAAACGCGGCGAGAAAGTGGAGGAAGCGCACTGTTCCGAACCAGTATTGCTGGTACGCCTCGGTGGAGTAGGAAATTGCGAGGGGATGTCCGATCAGGAATCCAGTGACGCAGAGCACCGCTACGCAGAGTGCGTTCAGCCAGTGATACAGCCTTACTGGCAGTTCCCAGACGTACACCCGCTCGAACAAGGCAGGTTGCTCACTCGGCAAGTTGGCAGCAGTCGGGTTGGTAGCCATACGCAGTTCCTCAGTAGAAGCTCAGCTGGTGCACATGCTTCCCAAGCGGATCGTACAGATGGACAGCGCAAGCGATGCACGGGTCGAAGGAGTGGATGGTGCGGAGAATTTCCACCGGTTGTTCCGCGTTGACAATCTTGGTGCCGATCAGCGATGCCTCATACGCGGAGCGCTTTCCAGCGCCGTCGCGAGGGGAAGCGTTCCACGTACTGGGAACCACCAGTTGGTAGTTTTCGATCTTGCCGTCGTTGATGCGGATCCAGTGTGCCAGAGCGCCTCGAGGAGCTTCCGACAAACCCACACCCTCCGCCGTGGCTGGCCAGGTGGATGGCTCCCACTTCTCGCGCGTGAAGGTGGAAGTGTGGCCGTTTCGGACTTGCGCCAGCAGCTCATCGTAGAATTCTTTCATCCAGTGAACCACCAACTGGGTCTCGAGTCCGCGCGCCGCAGTCCGGCCAAGCGTCGAGAACAGGGCCGTCACTGGCACGTTCAGCCGCTGTAGAGCCTCGTTGACCACGTCCTTCACATCGGTCCGTCCGCTAGCGTAGGACACCAGCAGCCGTGCCAGCGGTCCCACCTCCATGGGATTGTCCTTCCAGCGGGGCGTCTTCAGCCACGAATACTTGCCTTCGACATTCAACTGCTCATAGGGAGGATGGGGCCCGGTAAAGTTGAATTCGGTTTCTCCCTCCCACGGATGCAGGCCGGTTGAATCGCCGCCGGAGTACGTGTACCAGGAATGTGCGATGTACTCCTTGATTTCCTGCGCGTCACGCGGGTTGACGGGATGAACCTCGCTGAGGTTCCGGTCTAGAATCGCGCCCCGCGCAAATTTGAAATGCTCGGGCTGGTTGAATCCCTGCGTAGGCAGGTCTCCGTACGCCAAGTAGTTGGTCAGTCCGCCGCCCACCCCGGCCCACTCCTTGTAGAAACCCGCAATTGCCATCAGGTCGGGAATGTAGACCTGCTCCACGAAATCAATCGCACCGTCGATAAGACTCCCGACTTGATTCAACCGCTCCGTGTTGACGGCGTTTACCTCATTGGGATTGATCGAGCAAGGCACGCCACCCACCAGATAGTTCGGGTGCGGATTCTTACCCCCAAAAATGGTGTGAATCTTCACGATCTCTTTCTGCCACTCCAGCGCTTCGAGATAGTGCGCCACGGCCAGCAGGTTTACCTCGGGAGGCAATCGGTATGCCGGATGTCCCCAATACCCGTTGGCAAAAATTCCCAGTTGGCCGCTCTCCACAAATGCCTTCAGGTGATTTTGCACGGCGGCGAAATATTTTGGAGAACTTTTCGGCCAAGCTGAAATCGACGTCATGATAGCCGAGGTCTTTTGTGGATCGGCTTTTAGCGCGCTCACCACGTCAACCCAGTCGAGTGCGTGCAGGTGATAGAAATGCACGACGTGGTCCTGTACGTACTGCGTGCAGAACATAAGGTTCCGGATCAGTTCCGCGTTCTGCGGAACTGAAACCTGCAGCGCATCTTCGACGGTGCGCACGCTGGCCAGCGCGTGCACGGTGGTGCACACGCCGCAGGCGCGCTCGGTGAAGGCCCACGCGTCGCGTGGGTCGCGGCCCTTCAGAATTTTCTCGAATCCCCGCACCATGGTGCCCGAACTGTAGGCGTCGGTGATTACACCGTTCTCTACCACTGCCTCGACACGGAGATGACCTTCAATCCGCGTAATGGGGTCGACAACGATCCTGGCCATGGACGGTTACCTCATTCTCTAGGTTTCTGTTGTCTGTCGGATTCCTGAATCTCTTCCTCGATCACTTTGCGCTTGCGCAGGTTAGTCGAGATGGCGTGGGCGGCGATGCCGCCGAGAGTGACCAATCCGAGAGCAGTTCCCACCTTATCGGCCGTGCTTTCGATTCCGAATCCGGGGAACGACGCCAGGTGCTGGTAGAAGGGCCCGTTGTCCCAGAATCCTGCTTCGCTGCAGCCAATGCAGCCGTGGCCTGATTGAATGGGGTAACTGGTCCCCCCGTTCCACTTCGTCACCGAGCACGCGTTATACGTTACCGGACCACGACAACCCATCTTGTAGAGGCAATACCCTCGCCGCGCTTTGTCGTCATCCCACGATTCGACAAACAATCCCGCGTCGTAGTAGGCCCGCCGGTAGCAGGTGTCGTGAACCCGGCGCGAATAGAACTCTTTGGGCCGCCCCAGGCCGTCCAGTTCCGGCATATCTCCCAGAACCAGAATGTGCGTAACCACTCCAGTCATTACGTCGGCGATGGGAGGACAACCCGGCACATTGATCACGGGCCGGCCAATCAGCTTGTGAATGGGTGTGGCCCCGGTTGGGTTGGGATTCGCCGCCTGAATGCACCCGTTGGAAGCGCAACTGCCCCACGCGATGACGGCAGCGGCGTCTTTGGCCGCCTCTTGCAGAATGTCCTCGGCCGTGCGACCAGCAATGGTGCAGTAGACGCCGTTGTCCTTGGTTGGCACCGATCCTTCGACCAGCAGGATGTATTTTCCCGGCGCATTCTTCACTGTGTCCCACAGACTCTTTTCCGCTTGGTACCCGGCGGCCGCCTGCAGCGTCTCGCTGTAGTCGAGCGAGATCGCGTCCAGCAGCACGTCCGCCACGACAGGATGAGAGGATCGAATGAACGACTCGCTGCAGCAGGTGCACTCCTGGAAATGCAGCCAGACGACGGGCGGGCGGGCCTTCTTCTCGAAAGCCTGTACCACCTTGGCGAAGCCGGAAGACTCGATCCCCGCCATCATGGCCGCAAAGCTGCAGAAGCGCAGAAAATCGCGCCGGTCGTAACCCTTTGTTTGCATGGATTCCCAAATGGTAGGAACGGATTGGCTCATACGTCCTCTCCTTTTCGCTGCCTGCCCGGGTATTGCCGAACGGCCCTTGGATCTGCCTCGGGCCTGCAACCGAAAACTGGCCGATGGCTGCCGCGGCGAGCACAAGACTCGCTGGAAGAACTAAGTGATGCCGCGCACATATATCATCGGTTCAGCCAGCAGGATATGTTCAGGATCACTAAGGGATGTGTGTAAAGTCACACCTTAACACCGCCCGGCAGAAACTATCCCCGGCAGTCTACAGGAGTTGACCGTGCGGTCACTCCCGAGCAAACGCCATGCTCCCTGGCCAGCTTTGCAGGCGCTGACCACAACGACTCGGGAATCGACAATGGCCGGGTCGTATACTCCGCCAGCGTTCCAGTCGCCGATATACCCTACGCATCCCCGCCGAAACGGCCGGAGCACCTGCAACCTTCGTCGGTTTTTCCTGCTCGCTCATCGCGGGATCGCGGCGTGGCACCGGGCACACACCGCGCTCGAAGCGCGTTAAGGGTGCCGGGCACTTCCTCGTTGGCACGGTGGGGCTAGCGTCTGTTAGTTTGTGAGATGGGTCGTAACCGCGCAAGCGGACCCTGTTGATTGCGCGGGTGATGAGCGGAGAGAAGAAATCAACAATCCTCAACTTGGCAACCGAGAAATGTGTAATTCTTTGGGAAAATTCCCTCGATCGGAGTTGGCCCAATTAGAAGGAGTAAGTGAGGGGAGGCACTTGATCGGAAGATCGGCGAGGCCGGGAAGGATCGCGTGCCAGATAGTCGCGGACGGAGATTTTCAACCGACGAGAGCTTTCCACGACCGAGAGAATCGCCGCGACCTTAGGCCCTGCTTGTGGGCTGCCTATGTTGTATCCAGTTCTTTCTACCCAGAGCGACTGGTCGCATTGAATTCTCCGCCAGGTTATTGCTTAATTCAAGTTCTGAATATTCCAGGAATCGAGTAAGTTTCCTCCAAAAGCGCGGGTCGGACCAATCGGCCCGGCCGGAACCAATCCTCGTTTTTATTGCGGATCGAGATTGAAGAAAAGCGAGACCGAAAGTTGCCGCGATTCTCGCGGTCGTGGAAAGCTGTCGCAGCTGAAGGTTCCGGTGCGGACTGGGCTGCCGATATTTCTTCGTTGGGGGCTTATTCCTGAGAAGAACGAGTTGCCGTTGATGGAAGGGTTAAAGCAGATCCAGTATTAGGCGTTCAATAGCTCCGGATGGAGGTCCCGCAGCCAGGCTAGGGTGTTGTTCTTGAGTTCCTCCGCCAGTTTCACTATTGCTTCCAATTCCTGATCTGACACGGCACCTGCAACGTCATAGACCGATTTGTTCCTCTTATTGTTGAAGGTCTTGAATCTTTGAATGACCTTCGGGTTGGCCTTTATGGTGAGTTCCAGAGATTCGATTGTTTTTATGTGGTGACCCGCTTGGGTAACGGTGCGAAGACCGGAGGCGCGGAGCGCTGTCGTCGCGACGCAGAGCGCGGCGTTGAAAGCAGCGATAAATCGAAGGTCGGTCGAAACAGCTTCGACCTTTGAATCCGCAAGGCTACGATCCACAATTCCCAGAAGATCCTTGATCTCACCTGGGCTGGTCGGCTCCCGCCTTAGCCAACCGTACTCCACCCACTTTTCTAAGCTCATCCTCGTCTCCCAACAAAAATTCCTTTTGGCCCTTGAGCACGGCGGTCAAAAAATGATTCCCGCTCGCAATTTTCGACTTGAATTCCTCGACGGAATACACGGTCGGGTTGATAGGGCGGCCGATGTTTTTCTCCACTGTAGAAAGCCGTGAAAGGATCTCGTCAAGTGTGGCCTTCCCAACAACCATTAGATCAACATCACTCTGTGCCGTTTCTTCCTCGCGTGCGACGGATCCGTACACAAATGCCACAAGGACTCGCTTCGCCAAAGGATGCAATGCCGATCGCAAGACGCTAAAGATGCCAATTGTCTTGTTCACTAGGGCCTGCATCTCTCGAAATATGGGAGCGTGTCGGTTCGCCTGATAAAAAACCTGACTGCCCACTGAACTGCGAATGATAAGTCCCACTTTCGAGAGGTTTTCAAGCTCTCGTTGAACCGCGCCAACGCTGGCATCTACGTCGCGTGCAATTTGGCGTGTGTAGAATAATTGATCGGCCCTGCCATAGAGCAAGGCGAGGATAGCGCCCCGCGTGCGTCCGAACAAAAGGTCCCCGAGGCCGTTGCGTGTACTCATTGCGAGAACAATTGTACTCAGGATGAGAACGCATTTCAAGGGTTCGCCTGGATCTGCTTATCCTCTTTAACTGTTCTCGCTTAATGGTGTCGGCCGACGCTTAGGCGAACATCGGCGCTGGTCACACAATGGTCACAATAAATCGGCCATCTTGACGAATTAAGTTGTTGATTGAAAAAGGGTTTAGGCTCAAAGAATACAGCCCTGAAAAGGCTGGCGTCGGCGGTTCAACTCCGTCCCTGGCCACCATGTTTTCAATAATTTAGAGGAATTTTTGGTACTGTCCTAAGCTATTAGGACAGTACCGATTTTTTTAACAGTTACATAGCCGCCAGACCCCGCTATCTTGGGCGGACAGTCGCAGGGGGTTCGCTGAATCTCCTTGTGAGTCAGCAAATTACATCTGGGGAGTTCCACTGAGCGCAGACTTTGGCAAGCTGCGCTCGAATGGTGTTGAGAGGCGGCGATGGGGTCGGTCATTCGGTTTAAGGGGCCCAATTCGTACTCTTTCGTACGCTCGTGCGCCCGAAAAATGGCCGTCGCCGGAGATTTTGCGCCGGTTCTTGCGAAACACTCGAAGTCCTTCTCGCTCATCGACTGCATCTCGGTTGGCGTCGACCGAATGCAGAGAAACTTCGAGCCGATGCGAAAGCAAGTGAAGGCCTGGAAGAGAAGCGAACTGACGGATGTCACGGCGAAGATGGTCATCTACGAGGCGTTCGTGGAAGCCAAATTGGCGGCTCCGAAGCACCTCGCTCGTGTCGTGCATGACCTTTACTTCGAACCGAAGTACGAGGAATTCCGGCCGCGAACGATCTGGAGTCTCTCGAACGCGTTTACCTTCGCGTTCAAAGAACTGGATGCCATCCCGCAATTCAAGGCGACGGCCAAGCTAGGTGAATTTCTGGAAGCCTGGCTCTCACAATCGTTCTAGATTGCGGGGCGGTCTCGGCCGACCGCCCTTCCCACCTCTACGTTCAGAGCCCCCTCCGGCATTGGAGCAACTTTGCCTCACTCGGCAGATGAGACATTCAAGGGACCTGATTTCGCTCCACAATTGAACACTTGGAAATTGATCAAGTCGCGCGAAACTCTCTGAGTCCGTCAGCTTAGTTCTTAGTTCCGCCGCATCTGAATCGGATAGAGGGGAGCAGATAACGCATCAACCCAGGGCAACAAATGAACCAACCAGCCCTCCAAGGTTCAAAAGGGATTTAGCGGGCTTGTTCCGAAACTGCAACAAAGTGACTGAATCGATCCCTCAAGAACGCCAAGACACCATCGCGACCTACAGGCAGAGGAGACTGGCCCCAGGACGTTGTGGACGGCAGCGTCGATAAGCAGTGCAGCGATCACGCTTTTGCCCGTCGCGAATTCGTCGGTGAGTACATTCAATGCTTGGCCTTGTCTTCCCAAATAATCATTTGCTCGCGTGCGTCCTTAGCGTCTGGGGCGTCGGGAGCCAGTTCGAGATAGTGCTTCATTCGATCGGTGGCATCGGCATAGTTGTTCTGTTCGGCATAGATTAACGCCAGATTGAACCAGCCCGCCGGCCACATCGGCTGAACTTCCAGCCCACTCTCATAGTGCTCGACCGCCGAATCCAGGTTCTTCTCTTTGAGTGCATTTTCCGCGAGAATCCTGGCGCGGTCAGCCTCGGGACTCAGTGGCGGCTTGACGGGATTCTCGCGCCAGGCATGCGCGGCGGCGCTGAAAGCCTGAAGCTCTGCAGAATCCTCGTTGCCATACGCAGCATACAGAAGCCGATTGAATGCGTCGGCGAAGTTCTGCGCGTTCCCTTCGTCGGACCAAACAAACTGAAGGGGCACTATGCCACTCATGCCTCCCCAACCCAGAGCGGGCCATTGAGGGCTGGGCAAATAGCCGACTGAGCAAAGCGTCAGCCCGAATCTGAAACTGTGTGACTGGATGTAATCCTCTTTCTTGGTGAATGTGGGTGGCGCGCTGGACCGCCCATTCATCCCAGGTCTTGAGTTCGGCCTGCAGATCTTTTTCTTCCTGCAGCGGGTTTGTCCGCGGCGGGTTGGAATTCTTGGGAAATGGAGTGGCGAAATGACTGCCGGGAAAGAGGAACTCCTTGAGATCCTCTATCCCTTGATCCCGCGGCGCTGGCGAAGAAGCTGTCGGAGCTAACGGGGCTGCTTGGCCGCTTGGGGTGGTGACCGCCGTCCCCTGCTACCTGAGCTTGGCCTCCCAGATCACAACCTGATCGCGCGCCTGTTGCGCATCCGGCGCCTCGGGAGTGAGTTCCAGATAGGCCCGCATATGGTGCATAGCTTCGGGGTAATAGCCCAGTTCCGCGTAGAGCAACGCGGCGTTGAAATGGCCTTCCGGCCACGTGGGGTTGATTTCGAGTCCGGCCTCGTATTCCTCGACGGCGGAGTCGAACCGATTTTCCTTGACCGCATTCTCAGCCAGTAACCGGTACTTTCGGACGTCTTCGGAAATGGCTGGTTTCTCCGCGAGGGCCCGCCACGCGGCCGCTTTCTGCTGGAATTCGGGCCAAACGGCCTCCAGGGATTCCCGGCCTTGATCGCGGGCAGCGGCACGCAAACGGTTGACTGCGTCGGCAAACGCCTCGGCATCGTCAGCATCGGCCCACCACAAAAACCGGATCCCACCTTGAGTCGCGGTGGAGGAGGCCAGATGCAACACGCAGCCAGAACTCTGATCACAGTCCTCGCTCAGGCTATCGATCCATCCCTTTTTCTCGACGATCCCGCTCAAGCTCAACTTGGGCGGGGATCGTCGGTCACCGGATCGGCCGCAAACGCTCGGGCCACGCAGCACAACACTTTTCCGTGCTCAACGGCATCGCCCTCGATCTGCCCAAACAGGACAAGACTTCCCAACGCGGCATCCACGGAAAACGCCTCAAAGCCGGTTGGGACAATGACTACCGACTCCACCTGCTCAGAAATAAACATGCATTTGCCCTGCCATGGGAGATATTTTGCTTGACAGCAGGGTGGGGAAAGTAGTTCGATTAAAACGTTTCAATCAAGGCGATTTTCCGTGACCCGGGAACAGAGCAAGGGGCCGTCCTGAGACCCAGGCTGCGGTGTTTTGGAGAGAACAGGCGACGCGCGGCAAACTGCCGCATGCGCTTATACCGCGCACAGAGTGACCAAGTTCTCGTCGGAATCGGTTTCGGAATGGCTGCGGGGCTTCCTGTGGGGCGCCTCAAGATTCGTCATCGTGCCACAGGATTGACGGGTATACAGTCAATTCCGCTCTCGAAGTCAAGAAGGAAATTCCGGGTCAAAGCCCTTGCCGATGCTGAAGTTGTAAAAGGATGGCACGCATTCCTGCGAAAATGTAGTGCTACAACTGAACAGCCTGTTGTTCAACAAAACTGAATGGTCGGCGAAAGGGTAAAAGGCGCGTGATTTCCTGAGCTAATAGAAGAATGAGGAGACGGGAAAGTGGGAAAGTCAGACTTCATAGGTCCAACTCTTTGCAGAGTAAGGTGGCGCCGATTGATCGCGATTTACTGCATTGCTTTCCTTACCGGCTCCGCCGGTGCACAGGCAGGTGCCGCCCCGAAATCCGAAACTGGAGCTCAGAGAATCATCATCGACACCGACATCGGTGGCGACATCGACGATGCCTATGCGGTTGGATTAGCGCTACAAAGCCCCGAATTCAAAATCTTGGGATTTACGACTGAATCTGGAGATACTGGGGATCCCACGGACACCATGCTCAAAGCCCGGCTCCTCAGTCGTCTATTGAAAGAAACCGGACGATCGGATATTCCCGTGGCTGTCGGAACGGAAAAGCATCTGCCCAAAGAGCGGGGATTTTTGAGTCAAGCTCTCTACGCGGAGGGCGGCCCGATCGGTCAATCGTATCCGAATGCCGTGGATTTCCTGCTAGAGCAGATCCGGCTGCACCCTGGTGAGATCACGCTGATCGCAATCGGACCTGAAACTAATATCGGTGAGGCGATCGACCGGGACGCGACAACTTTCCGCAAGCTGAAGCGGGTCGTCATCATGGGGGGATCGGTTTACCGTGGCTATAACTCCTTTGGACATATGGTAAGAAATACGCCGGATGCCGAGTACAACCTTACAGTGGATGTAGCGGCCGCACAGAAGCTCTTTGCTTCTGGAGTGACTCTCTTCGTGATGCCGTTGGACTCGACACAGATCAAACTCGAGGAGTTGAGGAGAAGCCAGGTCTTCGCAACCGGAACCTCATTAACAAGCGCATTAGCTGTGCTCACCCAACAGTGGTCCGGAGATACTATTCGTACTCCCACGTTGTTCGATGCGATGGCAGTGGCCTATGCCCTGAATCCGCAGCTATGCCCGGTTACACCCATGAGACTCCGGATCGATGACAACGGAAACACAAAGCCCGAGGCGGGCTCTCCGAATGCAGGAGTTTGTTTGCACTCGGATTCGGACCAATTCTTCGATTTTTTCATGCCCCGTATTACTGGGGCTGCTCATCAGCAATCTGGCCCTTGAACCACATTCGGGGTGAACTGACCTGAGTGGCGAATTTTGTACGAGGGGAAATGTCAGAGACACTGGCACGAAAGGAGCTGGAGCATGGCACGACAAAAGCACAGTCCCTATCATGCCGGTGCGGATGACTAGGCCGCCGGCAGAACTCCGATGACAAATCATTTCACAATGTCGCGAATAGGTGAGATAGATATACAATGTGTGCCGTTTTTGAAGTCAAAAAGGAGATTCCGGTGAAAAAGATTCGCGCGAACGCGCTTTTCATTGGCACCCTGCTGACGTGGCTAATGACGTGCGCCTCCGTCTCGGCCCAGTCCGATGGCGGCCAGAGCGCACAGCTCTCCGGCCTTATCTCACCCCATAACTATGTCCAAAAGCGGGCTTCGAGTTATGACCGCACCGGCGGCAACGATGACTTCCGCAAGATCGCTCCGGGAGATGCTCTTACCATACTCGACGAATCCGGCCCCGCAATCATTACCCACATTTGGATCGGACTCGGTTCGTCGGAGAGATATCACTTGAAGAAGCTGGTTCTACGCATGTATTGGGACGACGAAACCTCGGCGAGCGTGGAGGCTCCACTTGGCGACTTCTTCGGCCTCGGCTTGGGAGACTATTTCCAATTTGAATCTATACCCCTGGTTGTGGCCCCAGATAAAGCGCTGAACTGCTTCTTCCCGATGCCCTTCCGGAAGCGAGCACGGATCACAATCACCAATGAAGGGAAGGAAGATGTTAACTCGTTTTATTTCAACATCGACTACCAAGCGTTGAATAAGGACCTTCCCGCCGACACCATGTATTTCCATGCCCAGTACCGTCAAGCAACGCCCGCCAAAGGCTGGACTAATCAGTGGGAATCGAACGATACCCCAGCCGTGACCGCAAAGAAGAACCTTGACGGAGAAAATAACTACGTGTGGCTGGAAGCAAGTGGACAAGGACACTTTGTGGGCGTGACCATGTCCATTCTTCAGAATCAGGACGGCTGGTGGGGTGAAGGCGACGACATGTTCTTTGTCGACGGAGAAAAGCACCCCTCCATCAACGGCACCGGGTCGGAAGACTATTTTCTCGGTGCCTGGGATTTTGGCGACCATCCTTTCTCCTACGCTCTATTCGGAGCGCCGGTAAAAGGAGCGGAGCTCGCGGGCAGCCGTTCTAGCGTATATCGGTTTCATCTGGATTCGCCGATCCCTTTCACCAAGTCTCTCAAGGCGACAATCGAACATGGCCATGCCAATCATCGTTCCGACAACTATTTCTCTGTCGCCTATTGGTACCAGAAAGAACCCCATGCCGCTTTTCCTCCTCTACCCGCAGTTGAGCAACGCCTTCCCCGAATTTATCCCGTGGGAGGCCCTGGGAATGCCGCGAAGTAATCGGTCGGATAAGAATAGAACGCGACGATTTCGATTTTTGTTGTTAACTGCATAATGGTGCGTACAGGGGCGCGTCTGGGACGCGGGCTGGTATCCGATGAGGCTGCGGCGGGCGGGTTGCTCTGGCTTGGGCACTCCGATATCGAATCAACAGTGCGCGATCTCAAGCGTTTGCGAAGTCAAGCACGAGTGCTGCTCCGCAGGGGAACCGTGGCCGCCTCAAGCTGGCGATTCTTGCCGGGCTTGTTGCTGTGCTTGGCTATTTCCGTTTAGAAGAGAACGGCTGGATTCATCACGCCTCGGAAACGGTCGCCACCAGGGAGCAGCCGAGCCGACAACCTCAGTCCACATCGCAATCGGCGCCGGTTGCCGACCATAACCTATAGTCGCATTCTCCGCCCCGGACTCGGATCCGTACTGCCAGAGCTCTTCTCACACAACTCCTCGCTCCGGCGCAGCTTCGATAAACTTGATCAGGAGGCTACAACTTGGATCCAACACGCAAACTTAGCTGCCTAAGAACTTGACTCTTTTGTATCAAGTTCTTCAGTTCAAGACTAGCTTTGACTGCAAGGCGCACTCCAGGAGACATCATGAAGAACGGACCATCGCGGCGGGATTTCGTCAAGACAGTGGTAGCAGCCTCATTCGGCGGTATCGCAGCATCCGCCGAAGAGACCAGTTCTAAGAGTTCCAAGGCGGCCGCCGCGCCAGGAGAAGCCAAGGCGAACGTGTCGCCGCAACCATCGGGGGCACCGGAGGAGATCGGATTTCCGCGAGTTCTTAGCGGCCGTCAACTGGCCCGCGTCTCCTGTCCTCTCGGCGGCATTGGTACCGGCGGCATCGGCCTTGGCGGACGCGGCAACCTTCAGGACTGGCAGATCTTCAACCGCTCCGATATCGGCAACGCGCTCGATTACTCGTTCCCGAGCATGTGGGTACGATGCCCAGGCGCTTCTCCTTACAGCGTAGTGCTCGAGCGCCGCCTCCTGCCTCCCTACGATCTCCATGAGCAAGGATTAGGCTTTGCAAACGTTCCCGGGCTCCCCCGCTTAGCCGAGGCGAAGTTCTTCGGGTCCTTCCCTATCTCCCGAATCGAGTTCGAGGACCGCGAATGCCCGGTCAACGTTGCGCTGGAAGCATTCTCGCCCTTTCAGCCGCTGGACGCAGACGCCTCTGGCCTGCCGTGTGCGGTGCTGAGTTACGAGATTCACAATCCAGGCGCGACCGAGGCTGAGGTCGTCGTGGCCTGGTCGATCTCGAACCCCGTCGGTGGATCGGACAGCCGTAATAATGCTGCGCGAACCGCAACGGGCATGAGCGGCGTCTTTATGACCGATCCGTCCCTCGCCGGCGACGACCCCATGCAGGGATCGTTCGTCCTGGCCGCTCTCCCCGCAGCCGGCGCCTCGGTGGAGATGCTGCCAAAGTGGCGCGATGGGTGGGACGTTGGACCGTGGAACATTGGACCGCAGCACTTCTGGTTCGAGGAGTTCACGAAAACGGGCAACCTCGGCACTCCTGTCGAACCCTCAACGCCGGTAGCTTCGGTCTCGATACGCCAGACGATACCCGCAGGAGGCAGTCGCTGGTTCCGATTCTTGCTCGCCTGGCACTTCCCCAACCGTACGCCGGAGCGATGCAATTGGGACGCGCCGAAGGGCAAGGAGAACGCTCTGCTCGGCAACTTCTATGCCACTCAGTATCAAGATGCGTGGGCCGTCGCTGAACATGTCTCCGCCAATCTCGGAGAGCTGGAGCGGAGGACGCGGGACTTCGTCGCCACCCTGCAACGGTCGACGCTGCCAGATGTGGTCAAGGAGGCGGCCAGTGCCAACCTCAGCACTCTCGTCTCGAACACCAGCTTCCGCATCGCCGACGGCAGTTTCCATGGGTTTGAGGGCTGCGGGGACACGGGTGGCCTCGGCTTTGGCACTTGCACTCATGTGTGGAACTACGAAGTGGCCACGCAGTTTCTCTTTCCAACTCTGGCCCGCTCCATGCGAGAGACGAGCTTTGGTTACGCCACCGATGCCGAAGGCCACATGGACTTTCGCCATTTTCTGCCGCCCAGCAACGAGCGCTGGGGCGCGGCTGCCGCCGACGGTCAGATGGGCCAGATCGTCAAGCTCTACCTCGATTGGACTCTCTTAGGCGACGACGAGTGGCTGCGCCGCCAATGGCCCGCAGCCAAGCGCGCTCTCGCCTACGCTTGGCGGCCGGGCGGCTGGGACGAGCGCAAATTCGGCGTCATGGACGGCGTTCAGCACAATACCTACGATGTCGAATTCCATGGGCCCAACCCGATGTGCAGCGGTTGGTATCTCGCCGCTTTGCGGGCTGTAGCACAAATGGCAGAGGCCATGGGCGATTCCGACCTGGCTCGCGACTGTCGCCGGATGTTCGAGCAGGGAAGCCGTTGGATCGACGCCAACCTTTTCAATGGCGAGTACTACATCCAACAGATTCGTAGTATTCCACAAGACAAAATTGCCAGCGGCTTGCAAATTAAGGGCACAAAAGACACGCTCCATCCGGAGTACCAGATCGGCGACGGCTGTCAGGTGGACCAACTCATCGGCCAGTACATGGCCACCATCGCTGGCCTTGGGTACCTGCTTGATCCCACCCACATCCGTAAGGCGCTGGCTTCGATCTACCGCTACAACTACAAGCGTAGCCTAATGCATCACGCCAGCGTGCAGCGCGTCTTTGCTCTGAACGACGAGGCCGCGCTGGTCATTTGCGACTACAGCCGAGGCACCCGGCCCGAGGTGCCGATGCCTTACTACGCTGAGGTCATGACCGGCTTCGAGTACTCCGCCGCGGTCTTGATGCTGGCCAACGATATGGTCGACGAAGGCGTCGAGTGCATTGGCAATATCCGGCGCCGCTATGACGGCGAAAAAGCCAATCCCTACGACGAAACCGAGTTCGGACGCCACTATGCCCGCGCGATGGCAAGCTGGGCCGCCATTCCAGTGCTCTCCGGCTTTCGCTACGACGCACGCAAGGGCCACATGGATCTTGCGCCCAAGCTCAACACCGACGGTTTCCAGTGCTTCTGGTCGACGCCCGCTGCGTGGGGCAGCTTTGCACTGGATCGAGGCAGACTGACGCTCTCCACGGTCGCTGGCGCCGTCTCCTTGAAGGAAGTGATGGTTTCTCCCTCGCTTCAGAGTGTACAAGGCAAGCTGAAGGTGACCAGCGGAGACAGGGAGATTGCGCACCGCGCCTCGTCTCAGGATGGCGGTACTCTGTTCGAGTTCTCCTCAGCGGTAATCGTTGATTTGAGCAGGCCTTTGGTGGTGCAAGCCTGATTTTGGGTGATCGCTGAGGAAATCGAAACCCGCTATCAATGAATGCCATCGGGATTCCTCGCCAATCAGACGCAGGCGTGGATGCAAACTCCTGCAGACTAAGAAAGCTTCCCGGGCGTCAATTTGAAATCGACTGTTCTTTTCTTATATCTCAAGCTCGCGACGGCGAACACACCGGAAAAATTGTTAGCCGCAAGTGAGTCGAACCGTAAGGGACAAGCGAGGCGTGTTCGACGATCGCACTTACGTTGCTTGCTGCTATCTCCGGCAACGGAGGAGTGAACAGTTGTTTCGGATTGTCCGGGTTGCGCTGAAGTTCCCAGTCTTCGATCTTTCGCACCGGGACAACTAACTCGATGGAAGGGTATTCCCAGGGGTTGTCGTCTTCGGTTGGAGGCGTTGCGTTCTTCTTGAGTTTGACCGCTCGCGGCAAGAGCGCAGGATCAACGGCAATTCCATAGTTCCAAGCGCTCTCTGGAGTTGCTTCCCAACTCGGAAAGTCCTCCGTGGTGTACTTTGGTTCCACGCGCGGCGTCCATTTCTCCTTGATCGGCAGCGAATAGACCAACGGGCCGCGCTCGATTCCTATTCCGCTCTGCGGCCAATGCGTGATGCCGATTCGCATCGGAAGAGTCAAGATCACTGTGTCGCCTGGAGCGAACTTTCGATCCAGGATCAAAAAGCCGTTGGCGTGCCGAGAAGCCTGAGTGGCAGCGCCATTGATGGCGACACTCGGCGTCTCGCACCACGCCGGTATGCGCAAGGATAGAGGAAACGTCACCGGCCAGTCGGCATCGATCTTGAAGTGAATTTGTTCCTCGAACGGATACCGAGTGGTCTGCGTAATTGCGATTTGCTGTTTATCCGGTCCCACGGTGGTGGTTACTTTCGAAGGGCCGTAGAGAACCGCGGCGAGTCCGCCGTCGTTGGTCTTCATCCACATACGAATGACGAAGTTGGAGAAGATGCGATGCACGTTGCCGGCGCAACAGGCGCCCTCTTTTCCAGGGTTCGGCTGAAAGGCCATGAGGAAGCCGCCGTGTGCCATCACGTTGTGGTCAGAGTCCAGCGTCGCAAGAAACTGATTGGGACATGAAAAGTACTGCAGCGCCTTCCAGTCCTTGCGAATTGCGCCCATAGCGGCATTGAAACACGCCCGCTCCACGCGATCTGCCCACACGGCTTCTCCGGTGGCCATGAGAATGTGGCCCCAAGACCAGGAGTGATCGGCGATGTCGCAGGTTTCGTGGGAGTCGAGCGAAGTTACAGTCCGGTAGTCTTCTGAAGTCGAAGGGACACCGTCGATCAGCATATGGTGGTCAAAAATGCGGCGCTGAGCGGCAAGCGCAAACTTCAGATACTCATCCTTCCCGGTATAGCAGTAGAGAATGGCGGGGAGTTTCGCCACCTCGATATGGGTGACACCATGCGAGTTAATAGGAGTCGCCGCGTAGACGCGCAGTTCCGAGAGATCCCCATGTTCCGGATCGGCAGCGACCTTCATGTACTCTTTCCAGGCAGTCTCGGCCATCTCAAGTAGACGGTGGTCGCCGCTGCGCTGGTAACACCACAAGATGGACTCGATGTTGATTACGTTTCGAGTGGGTGACCCATAGGAAGCTTTATCGAGCAGATAGTGATTCTGCATTTTGGCTACAATGTCTTCGCTCGTGATAGCACCTTGGGCTAGCCGGGCATCGGAGAGGGCCGACAAAGCGCGAAAGAACAGAGCGTGCGGCCAGCGATGAAAATCGCCGTTGGGATCCTGGAAGAATTTGGGCCCAAGATACCCATCCTCGGAGGCGTGCGCCAGGGTGTAGTCAATGCGGGTTCGAACCAGTTCCATAAGGCACTGGTCCCCGAGAACCACAGCCAAACGGGTGGCGCCGTCCACCCAATACGCCGTTTGTTCCCAGGGCCACCAGGATTCGGCGGTTTCCTCGCCAGCCCAGTACGCCCGGTTGAATGGATATGAAACCTCTGGCAACTTGGAAGCGAGTTGCGATGCTTCCCTTTCGAGGTACGTGCGGAGCCAACCGGCAGGCCTCACGGCTCCAGGGGGCAAAGCATGCAGCGCAGCATACGAGCGGACATCCGGGCTTGTTTCCGCCCCCTCGAGTGCAGAACTTACACCCATGAGCATTGCCGAACTCAAGGCTGCAAGGCGAAGGAATTCCCGACGGTCCATTTCGCCTTCCGTGCGACCGCGATCCGTTGCCATAACGGCTCCTTTTCGCTGCTCTTGCCGATCATCGTCAATCTCGGCACGGCTGCTAGAAAACCAATTTCAACGCGAGTTGGCCCTGCCGGGGTCCAACTGCCAAGTAGGTGATTTGGCCAAAGCCAGGATCGCCTACACTCGTATTCGGCGTGCCGAAGACAGGATGATTGAAGGCATTTTGCGCTTCCAGGCGCAATTCGAGCTTCATCGCGTCGTGTTTAGAGGAAAGGCCGAATTCCTTGCCGACCGAGAGATTGGCGGTCGCGGAAGCTGGCGAGCGCACTCCGATGTCTCTCGGCATGTTGCCCAGCGTATATGGAGCCGGCATTTGCAGCACACTCGGATTCGCTATGTAATTGTTCACCCAGTTCAACTCGGATCCACCACTAACTTTGGGTTTTCCGGTCATGTTGGGACGCTGCGCGCCGTAGGTGGGAATCGGAGTTCCTCCGTTCGAGACGGAGAAGGAGAGCGGGCGTCCATCCTGGAACGTCCACACCCCGTTCGTTTTCCAACCACCGATGATGAGGTCCAGAGCCCGCGGCATATTGTTCAGGAAAGCTCGCCCTCGCCCTACGGGCAGATCGTAGCTGTAATTGATCTTCAACACCGACGCCAGATCGAATGTCGAGAGACTCCGTTCCAGCCACGGCTTGTTGGGGTCTTGCAAACTTGTGAAGCTTCCAAGCCAGGTCAGATTGTCGTCGTACACCGAGGAATCGTCGATCGACTTCGACCACGTGTAGTTCGCCGAAAGCTGCAAGCCATTGGAATAGTGCTTCTCGACCACAACCTGCAGGGCGTGGTAGGTGGAGTTGGCCAATGGCATCACGTCGGTTGTCACGTTCGTGAACTGTAGATTGGGAAGCTCCAGTTGATATCCGTACACATTCGGGAGTGACAAGGTGCTATTCGGGTCGGTGATGATTCCAACAAAAGGATTCTGCACTTGAGAAACCAGGCCGTTGATCTGCGACTGGCTATACTTCTCAACCTGGGGCCCCAGCACGTCCAACTGCGTGGCGCCGCTGAAGTATAAGTGCGTGCCTTTTTTCCCGACGTATTGCACGTCCAGCCGCGTCCCCCAGCCAATGTCCTGCTGGATGCCCAAGCTCCAGCTCTGCTCGTAAGGAGTGCGGTCGGCGCTGCTGGTGCGGATTGGGCCGCTGGCGAAGTAGCCAACGTCGTTGAGTGGGCCGAGCGTGCCAGGCTTAGCCGGTTGAACCAGTCCGTTGGGGAAGGGATTATTCATGCGCAGATATGGGGTTGCTCCATCGTTCTGATACGAAGCGATCATCTGGGTCCACTGGTTGTACCCCTGCGAACCATAGCTCAGAAGGCCGTTCGCGCCCGAACGGTTTTGCCCGAAGTAGATGCCGTAGCCGCCGCGGAGTACGGTCTTGGGCGTGATCTGGTAGGCAAAGCCAAAACGCGGCTGAATATCTTTCCAGTCCGTCACCCAGTTCGTACGATGGCTCGCATTGTTGAAGACCTCTTCACCGACCAGTGCGCGCGTCACATTCTGCTCGGTGATTGGATCTGTAAAGCTAAGGCTCCCGCCATTCAGTGGATTCGTAGCCGTGGGGTTATACGAGTTCATGCGATTGTGGCGCTCGGTCCGGGGGAGATTCACGTCATAACGGAGTCCCAAGTTCAAAGTGAGATTAGGCTTGATCTTCCAGTTGTCCTGGACGAACCAGGCATACTGGAAACTTTCCGTCGCCGGGGCGAATTGGATCTGATAGCCTCCGCCACCGAAGATGCCCATCATGAAGCTAGCCATGCCGTCGCCACCGCAGACGGTCATGTCGGAGTTGGGACACTGCGAAGAACCAAGGTTGTCGAAGCCGAAGGTGCCCAAGGGGGCGTTGGTGCCGAAAAGGTTTTGTTGATGGAGGCGTCCTTCGAATCCAAACTTGAAGCCATGCTTGCCGCGAACGAGGTTAAGAAGCGTGCCTAACTGCCCCGTGTCCTGCCCCTGCACGGCGTTGCCGTAAGGGTCGTCGCCAGTGCTGGTAGAGCCTGCGGAGTAGTAGCCTCCCCCGATGTAAATCGCGGGCACACCGTTAACCCCGTTGGACTTGAGATACGACGGGAAACCCAAGGTACCGAGAGGATCGGAGCCGTGTGCGGGACTATATTGAGAGTTGCGAAACGCGCCGCGCGTGAACCCGAAGGTTGTCGCCAGCACGACCGTTGGGGTAAAAGTGTGCGTATCGTTGATGGAAATCAAGTGCGACGTGCTGCGGTTTGGGCCGCTACCGCAGGGGTCGGTCATGTTCCCGAAGCAATCGTAGGCGTCAAAGTGACTCCAATCTTGCGAATACTTGACGCTCAGCAGGTTCTTTTCACTGAAACGGTGGTCGACTTTGATGTCGAACTGGTCGTTTCTCCAGAGGTTTGGTCCCGAAGCCGCCCAATTGTAATAAGGGCTTCCGCTCGAATAGTTGGGCGATGGAAACAGGTTCATCATCTTCTGGGCCACGCCATCGATCAAGTTCCCGGGGACCTGCTGCAATTGGAGACCTTTATCCCCTGGGCTCGTGTAAGTAGAGATGTTGTTATAGGGAATGAAGGCGCCGCGGTACGCGCAGGCCGGCGGTGGGTTGGTGGAGCCGGGGCCGTACGGCGGTTGGTACGGGGGTTGGGGACAGGTGCTAGGGTCCGTAGGCCCGATGGAACAGTAGACGCCAGTAAAGGCGTCCCATATCTGGCCGGCCGGAACCAGCGTGTTGGTGCTGTCCACGCACTCGCCTGAGGCATTGAAGCCTCCGCCGGCGTCGCCGCACAATTCGCCGAAATCACCGGTACGCTCGGCAGCGCTGGGCACGCCCGCTTCAAAGACACCTTGCGAACTCTCGCGTGTGCCATCCCAATCAAAAAAGAAGAACGTCTTGTTCTTGAGAATCGGCCCGCCAATGGTGCCGCCGTAGTTGTTACGATGCAACCCCGGAATCGGCTGGCCCGCCTGGTTGGCGAACCAGTTGTTGGAGTCGGTGATCACATTCCGAATGAAATCGTAGCCACTGCCATGGAAGGCGTTTTCCCCCGAGCGCGTGACCATGTTCACAACCGAAGCACCCGTGAAACCGTACTCAGCGCTGAAATTCGTTTGCTGAACCTTGAATTCCTCCACCGCCTCCGCCGAGGGCGTATAGGTCGCCTGGGTGATGCCACCGTTGGGCTCGAAGTTGGTCATCGAAGCGCCATCCATCAGGATGTCGGCGCTGGCGCCGCGGCTGCCGTTGGAGACAAAGTTCGTTCCTGTGTCACCCACGTGGTTCGAATCGCTCATGTCGGTAACGCCGGGCGCAAGGTATGTGAGATCCATCACATAGCGGTCGAGCAGCGGCAGATCATTGATAAACCGGCGGTTGACGACCTCGCCCGTGACTGCGTCCTCCGTCGACATGGTCTGAGTCTGGGCATTTACCTGCACCGTCTGGGTCGCACTGGCCATCTTCAGAACGAAGTTCACCGACACGTTCTCAGTGACGTTCAGTTTGACGTTGGTACGTACCGCCTTTTCGAATCCGTTCACTTCGGCGGAGACGGAATAGAGGCCGGGCGGAATCGTCGTGAACAGATAGCGTCCGCCATTGTCGGACGTGGCCTTGAAGGTGTAGCCCTTGGCCTGGTCGGTCAGGACCACTTTGGCTCCCGGCACCACCGCGCCGCTCGGGTCTGTCACTTCGCCACTCACCGTTCCGAAGTAGCTTTGACCGAGCATGACGACAGGTACAAATAGCAAGACAGCAAAGACTAAGAAGAGCGAAATCCGGCGGACGAGTTTCGGACGCGAACCAACGTTTAGCGCGAGCATCAAGTTCTCCTTATGGACCGGTAACCCTGTTTCGGGCAGTGGGGCCGGAATCCTAGAGCGCCAACTACGACTGCCTAATTTAATTAAAACGATTCAAATAAGCAAACTCTTTAATTTGTTAGAGCGGCCCGTCACACACACCTGTGGTTCGGATCGAAAGGTTCGGCTGTGCAGATTCCACCGGCTTCGGCCGTTTCTTCAAGCGGGGCGCTCTTTCAGCAGCTACGGCCAGCGGGGACCTCCTTCGCGAAACATCCGGCTATCTGCGGCGCTGACCAATACGCAGGTTATGTTAGAAAGGAGAATCACGGGAGTCATTCCAATGTTCCAGTTGAATCGTCGCGCTCTACTTCGTTCTGGCCTGCTCCTTTCTGCCGGCAACCTCCTCCTCAAACCTCGTCTTGCAGTCACCCAGGCTCTGCTCGGCGCCACAGCGCAGGCGGAGAATGGAGGCGCGATCCATGCCACGACGGCGAGCGATCTCGCTCCGCGGGAGCAACTCCTCCTTGACTTCAACTGGCGTTTCTTGCAGGGCCACGGCTGCGACCCCGCTCGCGATCTCGGCTTGGGTTCCTCGCAGGGGGATTTTGCCAAGACTGGCGCGTTTGACTTCGCCTTGGCAAAGTTCAACGACGCGAGTTGGCGGCCCTTGAACCTTCCTCACGATTGGGCGGTTGAACTGCCCTTCGTCCACGACAAGGCGCTGGAGGATCATGGGTTCAAGCCGCTAGGCCGGAGCTATCCTGAGACCAGCGTGGGCTGGTACCGCCGGGTCTTCGAGGTACCCAAGAGCACCCAAGGCCGCCGCGTATTCCTCGATTTTGATGGCGTTTTTCGCAGCGCGCTGGTTTTTTGTAATGGCAACTTTATCGGCCGCAACGACAATGGCTACGTTCCGTTTCGCTTCGATCTGACCGATTTTCTCTTCTATGGGGAGAAGAACTGCATTACGGTTCGCGTGGATGCGTCCTTGGGCGACGGCTGGTTCTACGAAGGCGCTGGCATCTATCGCCACGTGTGGCTCACCAAGACCGATCCCCTGCACCTGGGCCAATGGGATACGGTGGTACGCACAGACGTGCAAGGAAGCAGCGCAACCTTGAAGCTGAGCACCGTGGTCGAAAATGCCGGGAACGCCGCAGAAAGCTGTCGCGTGCGTTGGCAAATTCTGGATGCGGCAGGAAAAACAGTGTCCACTGCCGAATCGCCGGCCGCGGAAGTTGCCGCGGACGGAAAGCAAAGCTACAGCGCGACCGCGAAGCTCGAACATCCGGCGCTGTGGTCACCGGAAGAGCCGAACCTTTATTACGCTATTGCGACCGTGGAGACCGGCGGCAACACACGCGACCGCGACCAAGTCATGTTCGGCGTGCGCACGCTGGCCTTCGATGCGAATCGGGGCTTCCTTTTGAACGGCAAGAGCACGCCGATCCAAGGCACCTGTAACCATCAGGATCACGCGGGCGTTGGCGCCGCCTTGCCCGATTCGTTGCACGCTTTCCGCGCTGGGGTGCTGAAAGCCATGAGTTGCAACGCCGTGCGCACGTCACACAACATGCCCACTCCCGAGTGGGTTGAGGCTTGCGCGCGGGCGGGGCTTTTGATGCTCTGCGAGACGCGCCTGATGTCGTCGAGCGAAGAAGGCCTGGCGCAACTGGAAACCATGGTCAAGCGCTATCGCAATAACCCCGCGATTTTCCTGTGGTCCATGGGCAATGAGGAGGATGTGCTGCAAGCGAATGAGATTGGCCCGCAGATCGTTCGGACCATGCAGAAACGCGCGCACGAGCTGGATCCGACGCGCCTTTGCACAGCGGCCGTGAACGGCTCGTATGACAAACCGCTCGCATTTGCGCTCGACGTGATGGGCTTCAACTACGAGCTGTCGCTGGCGGACAAATACCATGCCGATCATCCCCGGCAGCCGCTGATCGGCACTGAGACCGCGAGTACGGTCGCCACACGCGGCATCTATACCACGGACAAGCTGCGGAATTGGGTAAGCGCCTATGACGCCAATCACCCGGCGTGGGCCCATCTCGCCGAGGAGTGGTGGCCCTACTATGCCGCCCGTCCGTGGCTCTCAGGCGGTTTTGCATGGACCGGTTTCGATTACCGCGGCGAGCCGACCCCTTACTCCTGGCCCAGCGTCAACTCGCAATTTGGCATCGTCGACACTTGCGGGTTCCCCAAGGACAACTACTTCTATTACAAGGCATGGTGGGGCAAGGAACCGGTGCTGCATCTTTTCCCCCATTGGAATTGGGCGGGCAAAGAGGGGGAAGAGATTTCCGTCTGGGTGCATTCGAACCTGGAAAGCGTCGAACTGTTGTGCAACGGGCAGAGCCTCGGCTCCAAAAAAGTCGAGCCGCTCCATCACCTGGAGTGGAAGGTCAAGTACGTCCCTGGCTACATCGAAGCGCGCGGCACAAGAGGTTCCAAAGTTGTGCTCGTCGCAAAGCAAGAAACCACCGGGTCCCCAGCGAAGATCCGCCTCACGGCCGATCGCGCGGAGCTCGCCGCCGATGGAGAAGATCTGGCGATGGTGCGCGTGGAAACCGTCGATAGCAAAGGGCGTTTCGTTCCCACCGCAGATAACACGATCCGCTTTAAGGTGTCGGGCGAAGGCGCACTGATCGGTCTCGGCAACGGCGACCCGAATTGCCAGGAGTCCGACAAGGGAAACGAGAGAAGCTTGTTCAGCGGTTTGGCGCAAGCGATTCTGCAGGCTTCGAAGAATCCAGGCTCTCTGACCATCGAGGCGACCTCCGATGAGCTGGAAGAGGCGTCTCTCACCATCGCGACCAAGCCGTCGAAACTGCGCCCCGCTGTGAGCTGATACTGGGCCAGCACGAAGACGGCACTCTTAAGCGGTATCTGAATAACCGAATTCAATTTGCTTAGAGCGTGTTTCATAAATTGGCTTTGGTCGTCACCTTGCTCCGGGATTGGCGCCACTCGGAAGCGGTGGTTGAAGACCTCGTGGGCTTATTCCCTGATCGCAATGGTACTGGCCTCGATATTCCAGCCATCCACTACTAGCACCGCAGGTTTCTTGAGCGCATCTTTACTGAGGTAACGTGCTGTGAGCGTCTTAAATTCGCCGGGCATGAGGGTCAGGTAGTTGTCCTGCCACAAGACAGGCAGAATTTCTTCTGTTGACCCGGAAGTGCGAATTCCGACATGCACCTGAAAGGCAAGACTCTTCGATGGATTGTGCAAGGTTACGCGAACCTGCTCGTTGGCTGCGCTCTTCTCTCTCTTGGCCGAGACTTGCAGTTTGATGTTTGGCAATTTGTTCAGCGCGGTCAGATCTTCGAACGTCTTGACTGGAGTGAAGGCGGAATCGGGCGTGTTGTCCCAGTCAATCACAGCCAGCTTGGCGGGCAACCAGTAGAAGTTCGAGCTGACTTCCTTGCCGGCAGAGTCGGTTAGCGCCAGCTTCAGAAAGTAAATGGCGCTCTCCGATTGAGAAAAGAAATCCGGCAGGGTCAGCACGGTTGCTGAACTGTCGGGTCCGGCGTCTGCTTTCGCTTCGCGCGAGAAAAGCTTGTCCAGGTTGAAGTCAAACGCTTGCGCGCTGACCGTCAACCCGGCGACGGATTGTTGGCTGGTGTTGATCACAACCACGCCGTGGTCGTCATAGGAATATTGGACGTGCAGCGGCTCGCAAGCCTTCCTGGTGCCGAAATAGCCGCCGGCTGGATACATGTAGTAATCGTAGAGATGCCAGTAAGTCGATGGCCATGCATTGTTCAACGTCCACTGGATCACGCCGGTGGATGTGTACTTGTTGCGGGCATAGGCTTCGAACATGGCGCGCTCCCCGTCGTAGGCAATGGCTTGCGCCTTGCGAAGATAGTCTTCTAAGCCTGACGGGGAGCCGTACGTCGCATTCATGGCTTCGTTGAAGCGGCTCAAATCTTTGAAGCGCTCACCGGCGCCGTGGAAATTCCAGAACTCGTCTACTGGCCAGAGGTGCTCTTTGGGCAGCATCTTCTTCAGGCTCTCCAGCGGAGGAATCGCCGGACCGGGCCCGGTCTCGGTGTTGTAGCCCCAACCGCCCCCCCACTTCGATTTATCTTCCAGCCAGTAGGATGGAGGTTCGTAGTCGTACGGACCGCTCATCTTCACACCGGACTTTCCGGTCAAGGTGGTGGATTGGTCCGAAGCGGAAGACACAACCGGATTCGGCCAGCCCACCTGCTTTTCGACCTCAAGATAGGCCTGTTCCACGTCCGGCGGAGGCGGCCCGTCGCTGCCATTTAGCCAAGTCAGCATGCTGGGATGCGAGCGCATCTTGAGCATCTCGGTGCGCAGTGAGTCGGTTGCAATGTCAAGCGTGCCGGGAAGCCATTTGTCCCACTGTTCCCAGACGTCGCAACAACACCACCCAGCCATGATCAGGATGCCGTACTCATCAGCGAGATCATAAAACTCGTCGGTTTCGAGTTGGCCTTCCTGCCGAATCGTATTCAGGTGCATCTCGCGGACATACTGAAAATGCGCATCGTATTGCTCGTGCGTCATGGGACGCAGCAGCATGTCGTGGTCCCAGGCACCGCCGCGGATCAGAATCGGCTTGCCGTTGACCCGGAACAGACGATAGTTCTGCGGCGTTAGCTCCGAGGTCACCTCGCGGATGCCGAAGCGAGTTTCGCTTTCATCCGAGAGCTGGCCGTTTACGAGAAAACGCACGGTGAGCCGGTGCAGATTGGGTGTGCCCATCTCGGCCGGCCACCAGATCTTCGGATCTTTGATTCGCAGTTGCGGGTATTGCTCGGGAGTCAACGCGACGGAGACCTTCTGGTTTGGCTGTAACTGAATTTTCTGCTGAAGATGAACTTGGTCAAATGACGCTTCCAAAACGCCATCGACTGGCTTCGCCGTGGCATTCTGCAACTCGGCCCTGACAGTCAGGTCCGCCTGCTTCAGAAAATTGTCGGCAAAATGCGTGCTGACTGCCGGGTAGCGCACGCTGACTGGGCCACTGGCGCTCACAGAAACGTCGCCCCACAAACCCATGTTCTTGTCTGGAGGAGTGGGGTTCCAGTCCACCCAGTTGACGGCCAAGTCATCGGGGGTTGGAGCGATGACTTCGGCCGCGAGCACATTGACTTTGCCGGGCTCGGCGTAGGCCGTGACATTGAATTCGTAGATTCGGTAGGCACCTGCGATGTCCTTCGTGTCGGCAAGCTTGTGCCCGTTCAACCATAGATTGGCCCGATTGTTGATTCCCTGAAGATGGAGCCAGACGCTTTTTCCCTTGTAGTCCGGCGGCAGTTGGAACTCGGTGCGGTACCACCAGGGAACCGCATAGGGGCTGCCGTTCGACATAGGGAGGCGGTTGAAAGAATTCAGCCCGATCGGATAGGTCATGCCGGGCAGCTGACGCAAGTTCATGCCGAAGTTCGGATCGGGAAACTCGCCGTTCGCAACCTGGACGGCGAGCACAGTTGAGGGCACGGTTGCTTCGTACCAGCCTCCCGCATGGAAACCCAGCGTGGAGATGGCAGGGCCTGCGGCGCTGACTTTGGCAGAGGATTGAACCCGCCATCCTCGTTGCAATCGCACGGCCGGCGGATTGACCGCGCCCGACAGCGGCGCCGGTGAGACGACCGCAAGTAGAACGATAAGTTGGAAAAGTGCGGCGTGTGGCCTGGTTGCGCCGCATATGGTTCTTGACATGGACCCTCCTTGCAGATTCGCCTGTGCGACAAAACTGCAAAATTGAACTTAGACCTTGAGAAAGATTTTCTTGCGCCAGAGCAGCCAGAGCAGGCACCAGCAAAACAAAACCGAGGCCACGGCGAATATCAGCGCAGCGTTGGCGGGGTTTCCGACCAGCGATGCCAGACGCGCCTGGACGGCGTCGTGCCACAAGATGGCGCGCCCCATTTGCTCCTCTTACGGTCCAGGTATAGCCGGGGCCATACACCAACGAGTCGGCGACGAACCCCGCAATGGCGTTCATCCCGAAGACCAGAATTGGCATCGTCCAGACGCCGCGCCACTGCCTGATTTCCAGTATCCAATACAGCAAAGCGAGGAACGCTAGACTGAAGCCCCCGGCGAAGAGTGTGAACGAACTGGTCCAGAGGTTCTTGTTGATGGGGAACCAGATGTTCCAGACCTGACCGGCAACCAGGCCGAAGATGCCAAATAGCAACATCCGGATTGCGATGGTGCCGCGGTCCCGCCCCGAACGCAGCCAACCGCCCGTCAGCACTCCGATCAAGGCTGTTGCGATGGCTGGGATGGTATGGATGATCCCTTCTGGATCGCGGTTCCCGTTGTAGAGATGTCCCATGAAGAGCTTGCGATCAAGCCACGCGGCAATATTTGCATTCTGGTCCATGAACGGTATATCGCGTCCGGGCATGCCAGAACCAGGCACCGGCAGGAATCGCAGGATCGCCCAATACCCCAATAAACACGCGGCGATGGCGATGATCTGTCCGCGGCGGTTCGACCACAGGACGAGGATGGCGGCGGCAAAGTAACAAAGTGCTATCCGCTGCGTAACTCCCTCAAAGCGATAGCCGTGCCAATCGGTTCCAATAAACGGAAAGCCATTTACGAACAGGCCAATGGCGATCAGCAGCAAGCTCCTCTTTAAGGCGTGCCAGAGGATCTGCCCTCGAGATTCGCCGCGCCACAGCCGCGCCGAGTACGAGAACACGATCGACACGCCCACCAGGAACAAGAACGACGGAAAGATGAAGTCGGCCGGCGTCCAGCCGTTCCATTCCGCATGTTTGATGGCCCAGTAGGACTTGTCATCGCCGTTGTCAACCAGGATCATGCCGGCAACTAGAAGTCCGCGAAAGACGTCGAGGCACATCAGCCGTCCGCCCGGTAACCCAGGGTACGGGTTTGTGTTACCGCCTTCTGGGGATTGCGCAGGCGCGGTGAGCGGTTGCGTGATTGACATAGCCCTCTTCTGGTCTGCTCTTGCTCGGCTTCTGTGGTTGGTCTTACTTCGCCCTCGACACAGAAGCGCCACTCCGCGCAGATTCTCGATAGGTTCGCGGTCTGCGATGCTCCAGTCTGACGTCAAAGGCCAGCATCCGTGAAGTGCCTAACCGTTGCGCGACGGATTCAATCCCGATTCGAGCGGTCATAACGTGTGAGGGCCGGACCTCGGCAGGTGCTAGAATTTCGAGCAGACGGCCCTAATGGTCACGGATTCGCCGGATTCCCACGCCGCCCCGCCGGGCGCTCGATCAGTCCTCGGTCTCGAGGAAGAGGTCATTCGTTCCCAATTAGCCCAGATTTTGGCGAGTCCAGAATTTTGTTCCAGCCATCGCTGCCAGGAGTTTCTCCGCTTCGTGGTGGAACAATCGCTCGCCGGTCACGCCAGCGTGCTGAAAGAGCGGACGATTGGCGTGGAAGCGTTTGGACGCGCCGCCGACTACGAGACCAATCTCGACGGAGTTGTGCGCATCAAGGCCAGCGAAGTTCGCAAGCGCCTGAGCCTCTACTATGCCGGGAGCGGCAAGGCGGCGAAAGTGGCCATCGAACTGCCGGTGGGTAGCTATGTTCCGAACTTTACGGCGCGAGAATCTTCCTTCAACGGTAGCGCGGAGGGAAGCTTAGAAGGCGCTGCCGCAATCTCCGAAAATCAAGTCACTCACGACGGCGCAGCCGAACAACGTGGGCGAAGGTCGTGGATTCGCAGATCATGGATCGGAATTGCACTGATTGCGGCCGGGCTGATTGCGACTGCCTCCCTGTCTGCCTACTGGTGGCACTCGCAGCACACGTCCGCGGTGTTGAATGAATTCTGGGAACCCGTCCTTCACGGTTCAGGCCCGGTCCTGATCGCGGCGGCCTACGTACCCGTGTACGCGCATGATGCGCGGATGCCCGGCGACCAGGGCGAGTTGACACTCATGTCCGACCAGTATGTGGGCGGAGGAGACCTGGTGGCGGCCGCGCGAGTTGCCGGAATGCTCGGCCGGATGGGGCGCGCGACCGAGGTGAGGGTCGGCAACGCGATTTCGTTTCAGGATCTGCGCAACTCGCCGACCGTCCTGATCGGATATTCCAGCACGCAATGGAAGGATGTGACGCAGGATTTTCGTTTCTATGTGGATGACAGCGACCGGGGCATGATTCGCGACAACGGCAAACCGACGGAATGGTATCCGCATAACGTGACCCGCGATTTTCACACCGATGAAGACTACGCGGTGATTTCGCGGGCGTTTCTTCCGCAGACTCACTCCATGCTGATCCTGATTAGCGGGTGTACGCAATATGGAACCGAGGGGGCAGCCGACCTGATCGCCAACCCCGACCTTCTGGCCGGCGCACTGCGCGAAGCCCCGGCGGGATGGCAACACAAAAATCTTCAGCTTGTGTTGCGCATGCAGGTGATCGCGAACGCCCCCGCCTCACCGAAGGTCGTCGCTGCGCATTATTGGTAGCGTCCTTGCAGCAATTCTGTTCTCTTGTCCTTCTTGCCGCATTTTCCGCTTGACAAGTGCGGCGGACCCTGTGTTTAGTCTGTATTGAACCGTTTTAATACACCAAGAAGGAAGGCAGGGAGACCCTATGCTGGAGACCAAATTGAGCGTGGCTTTCTACGGCCACACGCGCCAGTACCACAACATAAAGTCAGATATCGACGCCAACATCCAGCAAGTGCTGGAAAGCGGCCAGTACGTGATGGGCCCGATGTTGAAGCGGTTCGAGGAGGAGTTGGCAGATTATCACGGAACGAAATATGCCATCGGCGTGGGCAACGGGACGGACGCACTGTGGCTCACTTTCAAGGCGCTCGGCATCGGTTGTGGCGACGAGTGCATCACCACCAGCAACACGTTCTTCGCAACCGCGGAAGCGATCTGGATCGCAGGGGCAGCGGTCGTCCTTGTTGACAGCGATGCGAAGACGAACTGTATCGACCCCGACAAAATCGAGGCGGCGATCACGCCCCGCACCAAGGCCCTGGTGCCGGTCCACCTGTATGGCCAGTGCGCGGATATGAAAGCCATCCGCGAGATTGCCGACCGGCACAACCTGTTGGTGATTGAGGACAATGCGCAAGCCATCGGCGCAAGCGGCGACGGCTTCAGGATCGCTGAGTTGAGCGACGCCGCCACCATCAGCTTCATCATTCAGAAGAACCTTGGAACCTTTGGCGACGGCGGCGCAGTGGTGACCAATAGCACGCAGGTCGACGCCATCGTCCGCCGCTTGCGCAATCACGGTTCGACCCAGCGCTCTTGCCACAGCCCGGGATACAACAGCCGGCTCGACGATCTGCACGCTGGCGTGCTCAGCGCGAAACTGAAGCACATCGACGAATGGAATGACCTGCGCAGGAAGTGGGCGGCGCGTTACAGTGCGGGACTGGCCGGCGCGCGGAACATCACGCTGCCCTACGAAAGGCCAGGGTACCGTCACGTCTACCACCTCTACGTCATCGAGACCAAGCGGCCTGAACAACGGGATGCGCTGCTCCAGTTCCTGAGCCTTGAAGGCATCGACGCGAAGTGCCATTATCCGATTGCGATTCACCAACAAGCGGGATATCCGTGGGGCCATGAAGCTCGCATTGTTGGACTGATCCCGAACTCGGAACGCAATGCGGCCTGCTGTGTTTCACTGCCGATGTTTCCCGAGCTCACCGCAGAGGAGGTGGACTACACGATCGGCAAAGTCCTGGAGTGGGACGGGAGGGCACGATGAGTGCCAAATATCGAGTTGTGGTAGTGGGCATGGGCAAGCGCGGCATGCACCATGCCCAGGCCTTTCATGCCAATGGCCGCTTCGAAGTGGCGGGCGTCTGCGATATCGACCCGTCTCGCCTGGACGCAGCAGCAGCTAGGTTCGGTGCTGCCAAGGGCACCGACGCGCTACAGCTCGCTCTGGCGGTAAGGCCGGATGTCTTCTGTTTTTGTACTCTCCCCGGGCTTCGCAGTGAGATGATACGCGCCGCCATCAAGAGTGGAGCCCGCCTCGTCGCGTTCGAGAAGCCGATCGCGCTCAACAGCCGCGAGGGGATGGAAGTCAGAAAGCTGCTGACGGAAAGCGGCGTGAAAGCCGTCGTCAGCCACCAGCATCGATACGGCGAACACTACAGGAAGGTGAAAGAAATCATCGCCAGCGGCGCGCTCGGGCGTGTCCACACCGTGTACGGCACGGCGTCGGGCTGGATGATGCACATGATGTCGCATCTCATCGACTACATCCGCTGGTACAACAGCGAAGCAGCGGCGCAGTGGGTGATGGCTCAGGCCGCGGGGCGCGGCAAGTTGTCGGATCTGCACCCATCGCCGGACTACATCGCAGGCTTCATCCAGTTTGCCAACGGCGTGCGCGGCATTGTGGAGTGCGGGGCAGGCGCTCCGGACGTTCCAGAAGTCGATTACTGGTGGAGGAAATGCCGGATCGGGGCGCAGGGCACAGATGGCTTTGCCGAAGTCCTCACCGGGGGTGGCTGGCGAGCGGTCACTAAGGCGGGTGCGTCCGCGGGCGGCGGTTGCATGAACTACGATCTCGACATGCCCCCGTACGTGCAGGAAATCGCGGACTGGCTGGATGACGACCGCAAGGTGCATTCCTGCAATTTCGAGAGCGCCTATGCCGGCTTTGAGATCATGATGGCGCTCTGCCGCTCGGCTGCAACCGGTGGGCAGGCGGCCCTGCCGCTTACCGGCGCGGCAGATGAGGTGGAACTGCTAAGAGTTCATGTGGCTGAGCGCCGAGTCTTGCTCTCGACATCAGTCAATGCGAAGGAATACGGAGCGGGAAGCGAGGAGCCAAAGCCATTGGCCGCGAAGTAGTCGCCTCTCCGAGGCCGCCTTGCGTCACGCAGGAACGTCCGCTGAGCCGGAGAAGGAGTTGTCATGCCCGCTCGATCGATTCAAGTTATGAAACTAGCCGTGGCACTAGTGGTGGCGGCCATCCTGTGCCCCAGCCCCGCGTCAGCGGCCCAAGCCTGGTCCGGACTCAAAGTCAGTGGTCAGAACATTGTGGATGCGTCCGGCAAGAATGTTGTGCTCAAAGGACTTGGTGTCGGTGAATGGACGAACACGGAAGCCTACATGCTGGAATGGCCCGACGGAAATGGCCGATTCCTCTGGTACTACGGGTACACGCGAATCCACAGCACCCTCCAAACGCTGATGGGCGAAGATGCCGCCGATCAATATTGGCAGACCTGGAAGGCGAATGTGATCACCGAATCCGACGTCGCGAGGTGGCAGAGCTGGGGAGTCAACGCCCTTCGGCTCTCGATCAATTATCACTGGCTCTCGCCGGCCGACGGTGTGTATCTGGACAGCGGCTGGCAGTGGATCGATCAGATGATCGTGTGGTGCAAGGCCCATCACATCTACGTCATTCTCTGCATGCACGCGGCCCCCGGAGCGCAGAACCCTGAGCTAATGTCTGACACGGTCGATGGTAAGCCCCACCTGTGGACTCAGCCCTCGATCTATCAGCCCTGGACGATTCACCTTTGGCAAGCCATTGCACAGCGGTATGCCGACGAGCCCATCGTCGCCGGCTACGACCTGCTCGACGAGCCACTCCTCAGCGAGGCGCATCCCAACAGCGGTGGCCGGATCGTACGCGACTTCTACGTTAGAACCACCGCTGCGATCCGCTCGGTCGATTCCAACCATATCATTTTTGCTTGTGGCACCAACTGGTGCGGCTCTCCGGCGGGGGTGAAGGCCATTCTGCCCACCTGGGACGACAACATGGTCCTGGTCTTCCACAAATACTGGGATAACAACGATCTGGCTTCGATCTCCGGCTACCTCGAGATCAGGCGGAAGAACAACGTTCCGCTGTGGAACGGAGAAACAGGGGAGAACGGCAATGCGTGGGCAAAGGGCATGGTCGATCTCCTCGGCAAACACAACATCGGATGGAGCTGGTGGACTTACAAGAAACTGAATCAGAATACGAATCCCTGTTCCATTCCCGAACCTGCCAACTACAGCAAGATACTGGACTACGTGAATGGGAAAGGCCCGAAGCCGTCTCGGTCAGAGGCCGACACCATCATGCTTAACCTTGCCTACAACAGCGCGACTGCGAATTGCACGTGGAACGAAGGCCTGGTGCGAGTGCTGTTTGGGCTTCGAGATCGCTAAGGCAGTCTTGCTCACGGCTCACCAATTCAGATTGCGGCGAAATAGCGATGCTGCGCCCGCAATTGTCAGTGGAATCCGAGTCGCGGGGTGCTGGGATGATTTCCGCTGTACAGGCAAACAGGAAACTACTCCCGGCCCGAAGTCGGCTTTGAGGAAGTTGAACCTCACTGCATCGAGAATTCGGAGACATCGTCCCAGGCGTCTTTACTCCGGACATCGGACGGTTTGCCCGCCTGCATGACCCCGAGGGAAATCCGATCGAATTGTGGCAACCTGCAAAACCAAACGCTCCACGCTAGGTTACTAAGCAGTTCAGGACTGTTTCTGGATTACGGGCCATGCGGAAGTAATCTGGCGGTGTCGCTCGCCTCTGTTTCACCCGTGGTCGCTCAGTTCACCGCATTTGACGGCATCATCATCGCCGCCAGCATTTCATCCTGAGCTGCCAGACCATGCTCGCTCAATGCTGTGGGCGTAAATCCCGAGCGTAGTAACGACGTCGCTGTGCCGGAGCAGAATCCGAAACGAACCTTCTCGCCTTCCTTGAGCACACCCACCGTCACTGCCGCTGGCCGCAGATAATCTTCCACAAGCATGTTAGCGACGCGTGGGCAAGCCAGATGCCCGAATAAATGATGACCCTTAAATGCCGGCGGACAAATGTGGGTTTAACGACTTGAAACCGGCACGACTTTTCCTGGGCCGGCAATGTCATCGCCTGGAGGCGGAGGTTGCTGCTGGCAAGTGCAGAGATCATTTCCTACAAGCCAACTCCCAAGGAACATCACTCGTTCTGTACGGGGTTGACCTGAACCCCGAGTTGAGCGGCTTGTTTCCGGAGCCGGTATTGAGCGCGCTTTATGGCTTCTTCGTCGCAGCGGTGAAAGACACTCTCGTTGTAGGCCTCTCTAGTGCTAAGCAGATGGTAAACAACCCGAGTGAGTTTGTGAGCTCCTACGGTCCAGGGTCGAGGACGCTCAACCGCGGACATTTTCGATCAGTCGGACAAAGGAAGGCTACTAGAATAGCTAGCTGGCGTTCATGCGAGCCACGGAATTCCGAATCCGCAATTCCGTTTGCAACACTATTTCTTGCGGACGATCTTTCAACCCGTTCATGCGGTCAAGCAACAGCCGCGCGGCCGTATAGCCTAACTGATAACCCGGTTGATAAACCGCAGTTAGGGCTGGGTCGGTCAGCTCAGTCAAATCAAGTCCATCGAAGCTGATGAGGGAAACATCGGCTGGACAGGCCAGCCGCGACTCGCGAATGGCGGACAGGGCGCCCATCGCCATCAGGTCATTGGCAGCGAAGATCGCGGTCGGACACGGCAGCAGGCGCAGCAATCGCAACGCCGATGAGTACCCGCTGGTGCGGTCGAACAAGGCTTCCTGTATGTACTCGGGAGCAATTGGAACCTTGGCCTCGGCGAGCGCCTTCATGAATCCTCGAAGACGGTCTCCGGCGTTTGTGAGATGAGAGGGGCCGGAGATCACTCCAATCTGCCGGTGACCCATTTCGATCAGATAGCGCGCGGCTTTGTAGCCGCCATCTTCGTTGGCTACCGTGACAATGTCGCCTTTCCATCCGCGCGGCCTGCGGTCTACACAAACCACCGGAGGTCCTGATTGCCCGGATGAAAGAGAACTGTCGACCGCAGGAATAACGAGAAGTCCGGCGGGCAAGAATGACTTCAGATCACTGAGATAGGTTGCTTCTTTGGCGGGATCATTGTCCGTATTGCACAGCACGAGCCGGAACGAACTTTTGTACGCGACATCTTCCACGCCGCGCACAACTCCGGGGAAGAACGGATTCGTGATGTCGGGAATAATCATCCCGATTATGTTCGTTCGATTCAGCCGAAGGCCGCGAGAGAGCTGGTTGGGTTGATACCCCAGTTTCTCTACTGCCTTCGTCACCCGCTGCCGCAGCGGCTCGCGCACCGGTGCCGTCTGGTTGATGACATGCGAAACGGTACCCAGCGACACACCCGCCATTTTCGCGATCTGGTGCATCGTGATTCGAGCAGCAGGCGCCTTCGTTTTTTCGCGATTACGAGTCACTATGCTCGACCACCTCTTGGTCGAGGCCAATTCTCTCACTTCCCTCGCCCATCAACCACGTCCATCTACTACACACCGGAATCCGATTGCGCCGGACCGATCAATGCCCGGTGCCATCAGCAGATATTTGCCATGTTGCGAAAGCTTGTAGGCCTGAGGGAAGTACCACTTCGAGCCTTGCGGCTGGTAGTGGCTCCCTCCACGCAAAACACCCGCCCGTGTGTGGTCATCCGTGTACTCGTCCGTCCACTGCCATACATTTCCGACCAGATCCATTACTCCAAACGGACTTGCGCCTTGCGGATGCGCCGTGACGTCGCTGGCCGGAGCCATGTCGCGCCCTTTGTCGGGAACGGGAACGGCGTCGGCCGACCAACCATTTCCCCACGGATAAGTTCGTCCATCCAGCCCCTGTGCCGCAAACTGCCACTCCCACTCATGCGGCAGCCGCTTGCCGGCCCATTGCGCATACGCCCGCGCGTCGTCGAGCGAAACCCAGGTCACTGGCTTTTGATCCCAGCTGGCAGGAAATTGATTGCCGGTCCAATCCTTTAGAAAATTGTGGCCGTCCGCCGGATGATAGTGCGCGGCATCGAGAAAGCGCTTGAATTCAGCGTTGGTTACAGGATATTGATCGATCCAAAAACTCTTTATCTCAATTTTCTGCTCGTGGTAGCGGCGGGCCGAACTCTCCCACGGATACTGAAGATCCACGCCCTCGTCGTTCGTGCCTTCGATCTCAATTCCATTCACGCGAAATACAAAACTCGCAGCAGGAATTTTGATCATTCCCGCCGGAGCCGCGTCCGCTGCCTTGGTTGGAGCGATTGTAACCATCTGCTGCGGCAGCGTGTGCCATTCGCGAGAAAAGCTGCCGAGAGGATGCTGACTCAAAGCCTGCATGGTTGCCAGTAGTTTGTCGAGCGCCGGATCCGCCGTTGTGGTTTCAAGAATCGCGCCGAAGCCGTCTTCTTCGATCTCAAATGAAAGCACGGACTGTTCCCCTTCCGGTTGCGGATGCAGTTCCACTCCATGCCACAGATCGAAATAGCGAACCTCCGCTTTGTAAGGAACCAAAAGTTGCCGCCCCGAGACCGTGTAATGATTCCGATTCACGATCGTCCACAGAGTCTTGGTCTGTCCCGGCCATTTGCTGGCGAACACTCCGAAGCGCTCGGTGAATGCGTGCGGCTCCCACTGCCGACTGGTGAGCAACGGCGCATAAGCGCGCTCAATCGCGGCAATCCGGCGCAGAGCTTCGCCGTCGCGGGGAGTGATCTGGTTCCAGATGCCCCAGATGTTCTCCCAGCTCTCAAAACCGATGCCGTTGAAAAAAGCTTCCTGCAAATCGTCGATATGATCATGCGCCCAGCGGTTCGAAAGATTCACCATGTGGCGCGGTTCGAGCCATTTGTAGCGGCTCACCGACGGCACGAAATCGTAGTGCCAGTATCCCCAGGTGAGATTGTTGTAGGCGACCATTTCGTCGGAAGCCGGCCCTAACTCAGGCTCCAACGCGAGAGCATGGCCGAGTTTGTCCGCAGCCTCGCGAAACGATCGAGGCATTCCATCGAGCGTGTCGCCATTGATTCCATCCGCTCCAACCGCTGCAAGTTCGCGCGCCATCGCCTCGGCGTCAGGCACGCCCTCGGCATGCGTTCCCTGATCCCACAACATCACGGGAAACAGCACGCGCACGCCGCGCCGGTGAAAGTCATCCACCATCTGTTTCACGCCCAGGGTGCCACCTGGAAGATCGCGGAACAAGTCGTACTGGCTGCGGCTGTCGACGCCGATATTGGAGTAGGTGTGCCAGACCAGTACGCTGTCAATGCCGCCGTATCGCTTGTCGAGATCGTCGAGATAGCGGCCGACGGTATACGCGCCTTTCACTGGATCGTAAAAATAGCGGTCATGGATCATCATCTGCGGCTGCACAAAGCTCGACTGGGTCCACGTCAGTTCCGGTCTCTTATATTGCGCATCGTCATAGCCCACGCGCACGCGGCGCTCCTCGCGCCAGTGCGATATGTCATGGAGCCACTGCTGTATCTCCTCCTTATCGCAGGTGGCAGGCGCCGATCTCGCGTCCCATTCCGGAGGGGTCGCACAATTTGGACCCGGAATTTGCTCCCACTTCGGAGAAAAGTCCGTATCCTGCGCGCTAAGAAATGACGCGAGTGACATTGTGAGGGCCAAGGAAAGAAGAATATTCAGGACGAAACGAGATTGCGGAAGGCGGATCAAGACAATCCTCCAATGCACAGACTGGGTACATCGAACAACGCAATATAAAAGCTTTCACAGAAAATGTATAGGAGATATCGCAGCCTGGTCCTGCCCTGCCCTACCAGGCATCCGTACCCGACAGTTCCTGCAAATGGCCAGACAGTCGCGGCGTTTCGCCCAGTCTGAATCCAGTTTTTCATAGAAATATCCCCTATTTATGCCGACTCTGGAACGCAATACGCCTGAGTTCATCACCTTGCCTTCCACTCTCATGGGGCAGAATCGGAGACAAACCGAAAGCCTTGTCGCCTCCGATTGGATTTCTCAAGATAACCCCCTTGACACTGCGAAAAAACGGAGACTAGGATGCTATGTTGAAAGCTTTCAAGCCAGCTGCCTTGGCGAGCTTTCATCGGCCACCCCCGTGGCATCGATCTTTATCAGGAGGTGCTACCTCAATGTTGTCTTCTTCCAGATCTTTCCTTGCTCGTGTCTTCTTACTCTTTCTTTTCGCAATTCTCTCGTTCGCTCCAGCCACCGCCCAGTACATGAGCGGTTTTGAAGCTACGGTAATTGATCCTTCTGGGGCCGCAATCGCAGGCGCACAAGTTACGATCACCAATGGGGACACGCAGGTGCAGCAATCCGCCGTGTCCGATGGACAGGGATATGTCCACATACGCAACCTGCCCTTAGGCCGATATCGCGCCGAAGTGAAGGCGCCCGGCTTCGAGACCTGGGTGCAATCGGACATCAAACTCGAGGGCGACCAGGTGCGAACGCTCTATCCAAAACTGGCGATTGGCGAACAAGTCACCAACGTCATCGTTACAGCCGAATCCGAGAGCGTCGATACCACGCGCGGCAACGTCGGCCGGACTTTGGAGACGAGGACCGTGCAGGATTCTCCGCTCATTGGCGAAAACCTCTATGCCAGCGTGGCCACGTTGGCACCGGGCGTAACCGGCTTGGGCGATGCGTCGGGTAGCATCAGCGCCGCGGGGTCGATTGGCGTGACCCCATTCGCTTCAGAGGCGGGCTTTCAGATCAACGCCGCCGGCCAGCGCCAGGAAATGAATGAGTTTCAGGTTGACGGAACAACCGTGAATGGCAACTCCCGCGATGGCGTCGTCAATATCACTCCGGAACCGGATACCGTTGCGGAAATGAAAGTCACCGCGTCCTCGTTCTCCGCCGATAAGGGAGTGCAGAGCGGCGCTCTGATCGAGATTTTCACCAAGGCTGGCACGAACAAGTTTCACGGCAGCTTGTCCGAGATGCACTTTGACAATGTTCTCTCCGCGCGAACCGAGTTTCAATCCACGATACCGAAGACCATCCGCAACGACTTCGGTGGAACCTTTGGCGGCCCTATTTTCAAGGACAAGACCTTCTTCTTCGGGTCTTTATTCTGGATGAAGAGCATTCTCGGTGGCACCAGTGGTGTCATGATGGAGACGCAAGACTTCGAAAATTACGTCACCACGAACTTCCCTAATTCGATGGCCACGCGGTTTTTCCAGGCGGCGCCTCCTTCCATGTTCGGGCCTGCTGTTTACGACCCAAACGGGGTCAGCAGCTTGACGGTCTCGCAAATTGAAGCGGCCTATGGCAGTCCCTACACGCCACCCAACATTCCTGGCAGCTTGGTTGCCGAAGCGTACGAATATGTGCCCACCGATGCCACCAATAACGGTTTTCAGGGTCACTTGCGAATTGACCACAACCTGCGCGGCGACACTGACAAGCTGTTCTACAGCATGTTCCGGAATACGACGCATGCTGAAAACGCCAACGTCCGGCCCACTTATTCCTACATTAATCCGAACTCCACGCTCTACAACAAGGTCGACTACCTGCACACGTTTTCTCCGACGTTACTCAACGAACTCGGCATCGCCTACAACCGCCTGACCGGAAGCCAACCCGCAAAAGTGCCGCTATTGCCGAACGTCGGTATTGCAGCAGTCGACGACGCCTTCTGGCAATGGGGGCCATCGGGCTGGATACAGAACAACTTCCTTGTTCATGACAGCGTGACCTGGATGCACGGCCCGCACAGTTTCCACTTCGGTCTGGATGTGCACCGGTTGCAGGATATGGACAACTTCACCAACGGCGAGGATCGCCCCTTTTTCTGGTTCAACAACATCCTGGATTTTGCCGCCGATCAGCCTTCCTATCAGAGCGGGCCGGTCCTCGATGTGCAAACCGACGGCGTGGCCCACAACCTGTATCAGCGCGTCTTGATGCTCTACGTTGCGCCTTATGTGCAGGACGATTGGAAAGTGAATCGCCGCCTGACTCTGAATCTCGGCGTTCGCATGGACTACTACGGCCACCTTTCCACTGTGATGAACAGCCAGCAGCCCATTGCCTTCTTTACGCCGGGCAGCGGATCGACGTGGGGGGAGCAGGTCCTCAACGGTGGAATGAAGGTCCGGGGCAGCAACGGCATCGCGACCGATAGCGCGCAATACCGCTTTGCTCCCCGAATAGGTTTTGCCTGGGACGTGTTCGGCAATGGCAATACAGCGCTTCGCGGCGGCTATGCCGAATTCAGTGACAAGGTTGGCGAGTATGCATACGTCAACAACATGCGCACCAATCCGCCGAATTACGCCCTTCCCACCATCAGCATCTACACGCCCGGAGTTACACTGGCCAATTTCTCCTACGGCATCAGCAGCACAACCGATAACGGAGGAGCGCAAGGATTCGCGCCGCCGCCGGGCGTTTCCTACCAGGTCAATCCGAACGGCAGCCTGGTGGGCACCCAGATCGGCGTTGGCGGAATCGATCCGAATCTCAAACCGCCGCTGGTCCACAGCTGGGCTCTCGGCATTGAGCAGAAGATCTCCGGCTTCATGGTCGAAGCAACTTATATGGGTACGGCCAGCCGTGATCTTTATATTCAGACCGACGTCAATCGTTTTGTCGGCGACATGATCCAGAATCTCGGTCTCCAAACTCGTCTGAATCCCGACTTCGGAGCCATCACCTACGGCCGTTCCACCGGCGTGGCAAATTCCAACCTCGCCGCGTTTTCCATCTCCAAGCACTTCACCAAGGGATGGACCGCCCACGCCATCTACACCTATGGCAAATCGCTGGACTACACGAGCAGCAACGACAACGATAACGGAAATGGCGGCGCCGAGAATATCTTCGACGCGGCCCACGTCAGCGCACAATATGGACGGGCGAACTTCGACTCGCGCCAGCGGTTCTCGGGCGACTTGGTATGGGACGTTCCCGGCTTCGGGAATGGCATTGCCCACGCCATTACCGCTGGCTGGTCTTTAGCTCCCATCATCATCCTCCAATCCGGTCAGCCGTTCACGGTCTACACGAGCGCGCCATTTGGCCCCGTGTGGAACAACCCCTCCTGCGCGACCGCTATCACTGCGGGTTGCCAGGTCGTCGGCAACTCCGGCGGAGACTACAACGCCGACGGAAACGACTACGATGTGCCGGATGTCCCATCCTTTGGCAATCACATCAGCACCAGCCGTTCCGATTTCTTGAAAGGTTTGTTCCCAACGAGCGCCTTTCCAGCTCCCGCTTTCGGTCAAGAGGGCCATCTAGGCCGTAACACTTATGACGGGCCTGGTTACGCCGTCGTGAATCTGTCGGTCCAGCGGACCTTCAAAATCTCGAAACTTGGTGAGGGAGGATTGTTTGAGATGCGCGGAGAAATTTTCAACTTGTTCAACCGCGTAAATCTCACCACCCCGAATAGCGATCTAAATGGCTCTCAGTTTGGTGTTTCTACGGGCCAGTCGACTCCGAGACAAATCCAGGTAGTGGCCCACATCCGCTTCTAAGCGAGCGGGGAGGCCCAGAGTCCGCCAGCACCACCGAGGGGGCGGCGAAAGGCAGAGATGCGCGCCAGGAATAAAAAGCAAACAGGCCGCATGCCGATTCAGCAAGATCTGGCATATGGCCACCTCTTAAGCGAACGAGGCGCGCACTCTGCCGATCTTAGATTTCCGCAGCCTGGGGAGTATTTGTGTGGCGCGAATTTGCGGCGGCACCGCTCGCTTCCCGGCGACTGATCCTGCCCATGTTTCTTTGTTTCCTGATCGGACTCGGAACGATTGCCGTCGCTCCCGTTTTATAAGTGAGGTCTGCAATCATGCAGAAAGAAATAGTTGTCGTAGGCAGTATCAATCTCGATTTAGTCGCTTCTTCCAGCCGCATTCCCCGGGCTGGCGAAACCGTTGCTGGATCCACCTTCCGCACCTTTCCCGGCGGAAAAGGAGCGAATCAGGCCGTCGCGGCCGCGCGGTTGGGAGGTGCGGTCACCATTCTCGGAAAACTCGGCAACGACGCATTCGGCGTTGAGTTGCGAGACAGTCTGGAACAAGCCGGAGTGCAAACCGGTCCGGTAGAGACCGTCGCCGATTCGTCGGGCGTCGCGTTGATCAACACGGATGCTGCGGGAGAGAACGCGATCACTGTTATACCCGGAGCTAACGCGTATCTTTCTCCTACCGACATCGACGCGAACAGCGAACTTCTGCGCCGTGCCGGAATCGTCCTGACACAACTCGAGGTCCCGCTCGAAACGGTCGAGTATCTTGCGAGCTTCACTGGGCGGGAAGGGGTTGCCCTGATGCTCGACCCGGCGCCGGCCAGACCGCTCTCGCCCGCTCTGTTTGCCTGCGTAGATTGGCTCACTCCGAACGAGACGGAGGCGTGTGTTCTATTGGGACGCGAGGAGAAGAATCTCTCGCAATCGGAATTGGAAGGTGCGGCGAACGCCCTCCTTCAGCGCGGCTGCAAGAATGTCATTCTAAAGTTAGGAGGACGAGGATGCTACCTGGCGCTGGCCGATGGAACCCGCCGGGCAGTTCCGGCGCACAAGGTCGTCGCCGTGGATACGACTGCGGCAGGAGATGCATTCAATGGCGCGTTCGCAGTAGGGCTTCTGTCGGGCAAAGATCCGGTGCACAGCGCTGAGTGGGCATGCGCCGTAGCCGCCCTCTCAGTGACCCGGCGTGGAGCACAGCCGTCGATGCCGACCTCAAATGAATTAGAACGCTTCCTTGAAGAGCAGAGCATTGGCTGGAATGCATGAATTTGTGGATGCGGGTCCCAAAAGGTAGTCTGTGAGATGAGCTTCTCACGGCGGCGTTACGCGGGCCGACAAGTGGGCACGACCAGCCTTCTCGCGGGTACATCTCAACGGCCCACTTCCGGAAGTTTGTCGCGAAACCGTGGGATTCGGTCGCTCAACTCGGTTTTGCCCTTGTTCGGAAGCACTGTGAAACCAAAGGCCGGAGCAGCGGACCAATAATTCTGACCGATATTCACTAGGACCGTGACCGCATGATGGGTACCGTTTTACCGCTGCGAGTAGCGCCGCCGTCCCGGCGACTGGCCGGCGGGCGTCCTCGCCCGCCGCGCCGAGAGCGAGACGCCCTCGGGACAGCCGGCAAGATGCCGGCGCTACTCGTTTTCCCCGCCGTAACCTTCATGCGGTCACGGTATTAGTGCACGTTTTTGTTGAGATTAGGAAATGGGCAACCGAGTTGGAACCAGAACGCATTACCCCGAGCCGAATTCTGCACCAGGGTATCGCGATAAAACTTGAAGATGATTCCGCCCGCTTTTCCGAGTGGGAAACGGACTGTCGGACCGATTTTCAGATCCCGCGAACGATAGCCGGTTGAGTAGGTTCCGTCCACATTCTGCGTAATTACTGCCTTGCCGTACTGAGAATCATTCGTAGTCTGCTTGGAAAACGAACCACCTACGCCGAGTGCAACTTTTCGAGAGATACTTTGCGAGGCGCTAAACTCTGTGATGAAAATATTGCCGCTATGGTAATTGGTGCTCGCGTCAGTATCGTTCACGTAATACATGGTCCGGTCGCTCAACTCGGTTTTGCCCTTGTTCGGAAGCACTGTGAAACCAAAGGCCGGAGCAGCGGACCAATAATTCTGACCGATATTCACTAGATTAGCTTTGGCATACCCAGAACCCGGTGTCTGGATGTCGATCGCATAATAGTAAAAGAACGGACCCTTTTTGTAGTAAACGGCAATCGGGGTCAGGAGCGTGTTAGTTAACGAGAAGCGCGAATCGGAGAGATTTCCAATGCTCATCTTCTGGTATACAACTGGAATTGCGACTTCGCTGCCAAGATAACCGCCGAGAAACTTCACTCCCCAATTGTGCTTCAGCCGTATTGACATGGCAACGACATGAATCTTGAAATCCGGGACCGCGCTCTTGCCGTTCGCATCGTCCAGTTCGTTTGAGTTAAACGTCGTCTCATAATTCTGCAACATTGTTCCATGCGGCGGCGGCTCGAGCGCTGTCAGCACTCCCTCAACACCCAGCGGCCACGCGCTTGCGCCGTGCTCGCTGGCGAGCGCAAAGGGAGCTGCAAAAGTTAAAGCGATAACCAGAAACCAGGCATGATGCCACGCGCGCACGCTGGCACATAACTTTGTAATATTATATTGCACTGAGATTGCCTCCTTATTAAATTGCACTGAGATTACCTCCTTATTCCCGGAGAATTTTCGCCTTGTTGATTCATTCGCTTGATGGTGCGCGAACGCGGACAAAAGTCTCCATTTCCTATAGTCAGGGCGCTCCTATCCCTCGCGGTAGGTCACTCCCATACCGCTGCGGGGGTAGTGCCAGGTGAGCGCGCCGGGGGCGGCCACTGCCAGGCAGGTGCCGCACTCCAGGCAGGCCGCGTACAGAACCCCGATCGTGCCGTCGTCGTGGAGCGAGTAGACGTGGGCGGCACAGACCCGGACCAGCAGCGGCCCGGCGCCCGTGGTCCTGGCCAAGTCCTGGTTGACCTCGATGTGGGACTGTTTTTCGTCCGTTTCGTAGTGGTTCTTGTCGAGCCGTTCAGCGACGGTGCCTAGATCGACCATGATCACACCCCCCTAAGTGCCGCAAGAATATCCTTCACGACCTGGACGACCTTGAGCGGCGACTGATTGAACGCAGCCATCGCGGTCGGCAGCGCGTGCTTGCGTGGGCTTGTGTCGAGGTTGTAGATTCCGTACAGCACGTCGCTCAACATCAAGCCGTAGTCGCCATAGATGCGTGGGTTCTCCATGAACGCTGGCACCTTGGCATACGTGTTCATGTCCTGCCCGACGAACGTCCTGTCGAGCTCGGCCTTGTAAGCGTCCAGGGAGGCCTGCGAGAAGTCGCCCTTCTGGAGCGCGGCGTCGATTGCCTTCGCGGCTGCGATCCCCGACCCGGCAGCCAGGTCCATGCCCCGCACTGTGAATCCGGTGTTCAGCGTGAATCCGGCCGCGTCGCCCACCGCAACCAGGCCCGGACGGGTCAGGTCATGGACCATCGACTGCCCGCCCTCGGCAACCAGATGGCACCCGTATTCGAGCAGTTCTCCGCCTCTGAGGAACGGCTCGATCGCCGGGTGGTTCACAAACCGGTCGTGCAGGTCCGACGATGTCTCGCCGCGTTCGGCCAAGTCGTCGAGCCTGAGCACCACCCCGATCGAGACGGAGTCGATGTTCGTGTACATGAATCCGCCGCCAGCGACGCCTTTTGTGCAATCACCAACCACGGCATACGCGGCGCCTTCGTTCCCCGTCAGGTTGAACCGGTCCTCAATCACCTCGCGTGACAACCGAATGACCGACTTCACTCCCACGGCAAGGTGCTTCGTAGGTTCCTTCGGCCTGATCCCGGCATCCTGGCAGATGAAGGAGTTCACGCCGTCGGCCGCGACCACCACGTGGCAGCGCATTTCGTCGTCCCCTGCCTTGATGCCTACGAACTGGTCGCCGTTTCTGATGAGCGAGTCCACCTTCACTCCCGGCAACAGGGTGGCGCCAGCCGCCTCGCACTTGCCGCCCAGCCATTCGTCGAGTTTGGCGCGCAGCACGGTCACCGCGTTCACCGGTTCGGCCAGCCGTTGGTCGCGGTAGTCCACGTTGACGAAGGATGTCGGCGAGAGGAAGCTCAGGCAGTTGCGGGTGATCCGCCGCTCGACGGGTGCCTCGGTCACGAACCCGGGCATGACCTCTTCCATCACGCGGCAGTAGAAGATCCCGCCCGACAGGTTCTTGCTGCCGGGTTTCGGGCCCCGTTCCACCAGCAGCACGGAATGCCCTTTGGTCGCCAGCTGGTATGCCGTAACGCAGCCGGCCACGCCGGCGCCGATGACGATGACATCGAAATCGACGCTTTCAGCTGCACCACTCATCCCTGGCAACCTCCTTCATCGTCATGGGGGCAACATCCTCCGGGAGGAGGGAAGTTCTGCGAACGTGATGTGCAGAGCAGTCCCTCCCCATCCGGTCATGCGGTCTACGCGCCCTTGAGCGTCTTGATCACGTGTCTTGCCGCCACCCGGCCCGACGCGTGAGCAAAGCCGTTGGCCGTGCCCGGCACGTCGAGGTTGTAGGTGTCACCGTAAAGCCCGCTGGCTTCCAGTCCCACGGCATACAGGCCCGGGATGGGCTTGTACTGCTTGTCCGTGACCTGCAGGTTGCCGTTGACCCGTATGCCGCCCACCGAGACGAGCACGCTCGGCGCCATGTTGATGGCATAGAACGGCGCCTTGCGCACAGGGCGCAGGAACTTGGCGGGCTTGAAAAACAGCGGATCGTACTTCTTGTCGCAAGCCGCGTTGTACTCGGCCACCGTCTGGGACAGCGCCGCGGGGTCGAGGCCCACGGCCTTGGCCAAGCCCTCGATGGTGTCACCCTTCCACGCGATGCCCTCCTCAACGTCCTGATCGAGTTCGGTCTGGAGATGGGTCAGTTTCATGTGGTACTCGATGAAGTCGCCCAGGCCGATGTCCGAACCTTCCTCCATGAGATGCCGCACGGTGTCGCCGTCGATGATGGCGTATACGACGGCGTCCGGCTGTTTGGCGAGGGTGTTGCCGGTGTCTGCGAAGCTCATGGCGACCTCTTCGCTCGCGAAGCGGCGGCCCGTCTTGTTGATCCATAGCACGGGCTGGGAGCCCGCGCCGCTCACATGCGAAGTGAGGGTCTTGCCCCGGGCGCACGCGATGATCATCACCGCGCCCAGGCTCTCGGTATCGGCGCCTGCCTCCAGGGCCATCGTGAGCCCATCGCCCGTGTTCTCGCTGGGAACGCACTTGTACATATCGTGCGCGGTGCGGCGGAACCACGAGTACTTCTCCACCAGGTCGGGATTGTTGCCGAAGCCACCCGAGGCCAGGATCACCGCCTTGCAGGCGATGTGCATGGTGTTGCCGGCGGAGTCTTGTGCGATGACACCAGCGACTGCACCGTCCTTCATGACGAGTTTCTTGGCCGGCGTTGATGTAAAGATGTCCACACCCGCGTTCTGGACGGCCTTGAGCAGCACTTCCTGGCACTTCGCGCCAAGTCCCTCCGGACGGTGGAACGTGTAGAGCTCGTTCGGTTGGTCGTACGCGTAGATGGTGACATCGGTGTAGGTGATGCCGAGTGACTTGTAGATGTCGATGGTCTCGGCGGTGTTGTCGACCTGCATGCGGGCGACGTTGGGGTTCGCGCGGTGATGGCTGTAGTCCGTGTACCGCCGGAAGCCCTCCTCGCGCGTCGGGAAGTGTTTGCCGGCATGCGTCGGGGCCTTCCGGGCCTTCTGCTCGCTCGACTCGAAGGCGGCGGTGCCCTCGGCGTAGACCGAGGTCCCTCCGGTTTCCGCCATCTTCTCGAGGAGCACTACGCTCAGCCCAGCCTGCGCCGCAGTAAGCGCCGCAGACTTGCCGGACGCGCCGCTACCGACGACGACAAGGTCATATTCCGCATCGACTGGTCGATTCTGCTTGGTCATGATGTTATCTCCTATTTTGCTTGGTTAGTGCTGCTCGTTTGCTTAGTAAGTGCTGCTCGGCGCCTGGTCATCCGACCTGCTTGAGGGCCGCTGTTAACGCCGGGACCACCTTATAAAGGTCGCCGAGGATTCCGTAATCGCATATTTTGAAGAACGTGGCCTTGGGGTCGTTGTTGATGACGACGACGACCTTCGCGTCGCGCACGCCGACCGCGTGCTGGGGCTGTCCGGAGATGCCCACGGCAATGTAGAGGTCCGGAGCGATCTGGTTGTGCGTCCGTCCGACGACGCGTTCCGGGCCGTACCAGCGCATGTCGTCGCACACCGGCAGCGAGCAGGCGATCTCGGCGCCGAGCGCGGCGGCCAGATCATGGATCAGCGTGAGGTCGCCCTTGGCCCTGATGCCCAGGCCGGCGGACACGACGCGCGCCGCAGTTCGCAACCCGGCGCTTCCTCCCGAGTCCGGGGTCGTTTCCACCACGCGGAGGGAGTCTCCAGGATCCTCGGCCCGAACCTCTTCGACGGTGGCAGGTTGGGAGGCCGCTGGCGCGACGTCTTCCCCGTCGAAGATGCACGCCACCGCGCCGACGGCGTCGAGGGTCTCGATGACCTTGCCCTGAGCGGCAGCCCGGTTCACCTTGACAATGTCTCCCTCCACGGCCAGCGTCTGCACCGAGCTGACGACGGCGGCGCCCAGTTTCGCAGCCGCAGCCCCGAGCAGGACCCGCCCGGCGGACGCCGTGGACGACAGCACGACTCGCGGAGCTGCCTTCTGCACCGCTTCAGCGACCTGTGACGCGTAGGCCTCGGGGGGTGCGCCATCCCGGCAGGCATACCACCGCACATGCTCGGGTCCGGCGGCGGCGACGGCATCGGCCAGACTGCGGGGCCCGACCACGGCCGCCGTCACGTGTCCGCCAATCTGCCGCGCGGCGGTGAGTATCCCGCCCAACCGGGCGGTGTCTGTTGCGATGATCCAACTCTCCATGTTCACCTTGGTCTTCCTGCTGCGTGTATGCCGCCAGCCGCCACTGCTTCGGACGCGCTCACAGCACGCCCTCCGCGCGCAGTGCCGTCACCAGTTGCGCGGCTGCCGCCGCAGGATCGGCGCCGTCGATCATCCGGGCCGCCGTCGTATCCGGGAGTTTCGTGCCTCGCGAGATCACACGGTCGGCGGGCGTCAGGCCCAGATCCGCCAGCGTGAGCTTGATCTGCGGCTTCTTGCGTGCGGCTAGGACTTCCTTCATCCCCGGCGCATCCTGCTCGGCCCGGCTCGCGAACACCGCGAGCACGGCAGGCCGGGCCACCTCGATCACCTGGGTCGAGTCACCGAACTTGCGCGTCGCGCGCAGCCGGTCGCCGTCCATCGTGGCCGATGACACGCCGGCCAGAGCAGTCCAACCCAGTTGGCTCGCCAACGCCACGGACACACCGAAGTCCCACGCGGAATCGCCGATGAGCACGACGTCCGCGCCACCGATGCGCCGCACACCGGCGGCCAGGACCGCACCGGTCGCGGCCGCATCCGCATTTGACTGGGCGTCGGTCACGATGACAGTGCTTGAGGCGCCGCGCGCCGCAGCCCAGGCCGCGTCTCCGTCACCGATAGTCAGGCCGACGATCTCGCCACCGGCTGCGGCAAGGTTCCTGGCAACCTGAATGGCTGCGGGGTCGTCGTCGCTCACCGTCATCTTGGCGCCGCGCCAGTTGACGGAGCCGTCGGAACCTACTCGGGCATCCTCCGGGTTCTTCAACCACTTAAACACCACAACGATCTTCATCGGGTTCATTCACCGCTCTCGGGAGAGACCAATCAGTGCGCGGTCTTGCCGCCGTCCACGGGGTAGACAGCGCCGCTTGATCGACGCCATCGGCCACACTGGTCGCCCAGTTCCGCCATGGTTTACCGTATACAACCGAACAATTGCATTTCGCTTGCCAGATTGACACTGGATAATCTGCCATTCGCAAGCCGTGTTTTGCGCTGTCTTGCAGGTCAGAGAACGGTCAGCCAAGCGAGAGCGCTGTTGCAAAACGCTGAAGCGCAAGTCAAGTAGTCACGTTGATCGAGAATGTCGCCGCAGCGTGGAGAGAAGCTGAAAGGTGTTAGCGGCCTGATTGGGATGACCATCATTTCATTCTGCATGCTTGACATCGCAAACTGAGTGAAGAATGCCCTCTGTGATGGCTCGGGTCCCTCGAAGCTCCTGAAAACAAATGCACCCCGCAAGTCTCCAGAACGGAAGGCCACCTGCCTAACCCTCTCGCGACTTTCATGTATTTGACCCGGACACGAACAACAGCCTGCGTCCGGAATGTCGTACTGCTGCTTATTCCTCGTTGCAGGAAAGGGAGTGACATGCCAAACCTCAAACAACCGGTAGCGGGCTTTGTCGCTAGTGCCGTAATCATTGCCCTATCACTCGGCTTTATTTCGCTTTTTACGTTTCCGACGTTCGCCGGGTGGGTGTCGTACTACCTGGTGTGTGTTGTCCCGATCCAGGTCATCATCGGCGTGGTCTGGGGCGGCAAGTATCCAGCGACTGCTGCGAAGCTGCCTCAGCCCGCAAAGGGTATCTTGCTGACGTTACTTGCTCTGGCAGTCGGGCTTATTCAGGCTGCAGTCTTCTTTTATACCGTTGGCGGCCGGATCAGCCCGCCAACCCCAATTCTGGAACACTTTGCCATCGTGACTGTTGTGACGACGTTTTGGATCGTCCTCATGTTTGGCGCATGGCCGTTCACAATGGTCGGCAAGAATCCTGGTGTAATTGGATTTTCTCTGCTGGTTGGAGTTTGGGTCATCGCGTATGCGCTATTTCGGGCGTTCTTCAACTATACGTTCTTCAGAGGAGCTCCGTTTTATGTTGACAAGCTCGATCCCAAGGGATTGTTCATGGGACCGGCCGCATTGTCTTTCTTCTTATCTGTGATGTTCGGATTGTTCCTCATGCTGAACTTCGATTTATGGCCACTGACGAAGTCACCGGGTTTAATGAAGCAGCCTGTGCTTGGCGTCGTAATGACGGTGCTGACCGTCGCGATTGGAGCCGTGGCCTCGTATGTCGCAATTAGGCTCCTGCATGTGGACCCCATGGTTATGTTGGCGCAGTTCTCGGTCGCGTTCATTTTTGGTGCCATCGTAGTCGTCATTATGTGCCAGGGGAGTTTGTTCCGCACGGTATCACAGCCGATGAAAGGAATTCTGAGCACAATCGTGAGTGCTGTCATCGGTTTTGGGCTAAGTGCATTCTATGGTGTGATGCACCCATTCCTTAGCGGCAAGCTTGCGTCAGGTCCACCCACTTACGACTATCAAGTCTGGTTAGCGTCCGCACTGCTGGCTGTAACCTTTCCGTTCCTTAGTTTTTGCGGGTTTTTCGACCTGTGGCCGTTCATCCGCCCACAAAAGGCTGCGGCGCCTGCGGGAAAACGGTGAGGAGCGTTCGTAAGATGCTTCGCAGCCAGGTAGGTGCTAGCTAGCGGACTTTGGTGGAAAATGTCAGATCAAGTCGTAGCTGCGACACAACGTCCAGTCCAAAGGAATCGCGACCGCAATGGTCATCCTGATCACCATCAGCTGCGCGACGCAATCGCGCGGCCCGGCGCGGTTCCAGCTGAACCGCGGCGTTCGAACAGGCCGTACACTTTCATCTTTCTCCAGAGCGTGGATAGACTCATGTTAAGCGTCTTCGCTGCTGCCTGCCGGTTACCGTGCGCCTGTTCGAGTGCCAGCCGAATCAACCGGTGTTCGTTGCTCTTCACGTTGAGGGTGTGATCCTCGTCCACTCGCTTGGAAAATGCGATTTCCTGCGGCAGATCCCGCGCTTCGCTGGTGTCACCAATCGCGCGCCCCGGCACGGTTCCAATTGAACCGTGGCGCTCGGACAGGCCGTACACTTTCATCTTCCGCCAGAGCGTGGATAGACTTATGTTAAGCGCCTTCGCTGCTGCCTGCCGGTTGCCGTGCGCCTGTTCGAGTGCTAGCCGGATCAACCGGCGTTCGTTGCTCTTCACGTTGAGGGTGTGATCCTCGTCCACGGACTTGGAAAATGCGATTTCCGGCGGTAGGTCCTGCGCTTCGATAGTGTCACCGTGGGCCACCAGAACTGCGCGCTCGATCACGTGTTTCAGCTCTCTTACATTACCCGGCCAGGCATAACTCATCAGCAGTGACATGGCGTCGGGCGCAATGGACGTGACACGCTTGCCAAAATTCTCATTGGAATTCTGGAGGAATTCCCACACCATGAGCGGGATGCTGTCCCGCCGCTGCCGCAAAGGGGGCAGTTGAAGCACGAAGCTATTCAGGCGAAAGAAAAGGTCGCGGCGGAACTTGCCCGCCTTGATCTCCGCTAGCAGGTCGCAATTCGTGGCGGCGATAATTCTGGGACTGACCTTGATGGTCTTGTTGCTGCCCACCCGACGAATCTCGCCACTTTCGAGAGTTCGCAACATCTTGGCCTGTAGCGACGGAAGCATCTCACCGATTTCGTCCAGGAACAGGGTCCCCTCCGAGGCAACTTCAAACAGGCCCACCTTGTCTCCGACTGCTCCGGTGAAAGCGCCCCGGAGATGGCCAAACAGTTCCGACTCCAGCAAAGTCTCAGTGAGTGCCGCGCAGTTCACGGAGACCAGCGGCGCCTTCGCCCGAGAGCTTTGGCGATGAATGAGGTTGACCATGAACTCTTTTCCCGTGCCGGTTTCGCCGCACACGAGAACCGTCGTGTCCAAGCGGGCGACACTCGCGGCCTGCCCGATGGCCTCCATCATTTCCTTGCCCCGTACGATGAAGTGGGCCTTTTCGGCGAGCTCGAGTGCCTGTGCCGCAGGACTGTCGTCGTCCAGGTCGCCCCTTAAAGGGCGCTCTCGGCATCGATCTAGTAAGCGACGCTGCTTCCTCGCGAGCTCGTGCAGCCGGCGAAGTTCCGCTCGCAACTCATCCAAAGCAACGGAATCCGGCTTGTCCGTCGGACTGTAAAGCTTGCGTAACGTTTCGATCTCATCGCCCCAGTCGGCAGCATCCAGAGCCAGAAAGCGGCAATAAGGATCGCCTCGCCCTTTGCACATCAACTCCTTAAAGTAAACTTCTCGTCCGATGCGGGCGCCCTCGTAGCCACTGGCATACCCCTGTGTCTGCCAGCAAGCCGAATCTTCGCCCTTACCGAACATCGCCAGGTGCTCTTCCGCCTCCACCGAGTTGCGGACGATGGTTTCCATTCGAAAGGATGTGCTGCCGTCGCCCTCAACGTCCAGCAGTACTTCAACGTGCCCTAGCCCCATAATTGCATAGAGCCGCGTACCGGCGTAATCCGCCACTTCCTTCCCAAAGAGTTGCTTGACACTCAAATAGTCACGGTATCCCTGACTGTAGCCGATCTGCCACAGGGCACGGCGCGCGGCGTCCACCCCAAAATTCTGGATAAGTTGTTTTCGGAGGATCCCAAAGGCAACGCTGCTGCACGCGACCATCCGCGCATCCTTCAGGTAAATGGTTCCGTCTTCAGGACGGAACTCCAACAGCCCGAATGTGTGTAACTCCTCCGAGCTCATAATTGGCTGTCCTCAAAAAAAACACCTCGAAGGCAATTCCCGCCTGGTAGCACGGTTCGCGTACTCAGACGTTCCTCCAAGGCGCTAGCTTCCTGTCTAGTCGGTCTTCACTCAAATCTTAGGCAAAATCGATGCCGCGGTCAAATACTGTCGAGGATGCACCTGTGCCTGCGCATGTTGCTCCCCAGAACATTCACGTTGACATGAACGAAGTTGCAAATTGACATACGTCAGGTGGCCACGTCAGCGGCCGGCTACCGTTGCGTTGGCCCTGCGCTGTCGCTCGGCCATTCATATTGCTTGTGGGTATTGACGCTTGCGTACATAAGCGCCGTAGCGCTCGTGATTTCATATGGTCCTCATCGTTGCTCCGCTATGGCAATAAAGTTGCTCTTTTCCGGGCGTGGACCGTTTGATCCACACATAGTGGAGGAGCCCGAATGGTCTGCCTTCGCTGTAAGCCCGATCCATCACATTTGTTCCAGAAGCATTAGAGGGCTGTAAAGTGTCTTACAGCGTCGAGGCATGAACGGTTGATAACCCGGTACTCACTGGGGTGTCGAGGGAGTGGGAATACAGGTCACTACTAATACTCTAAAAGGACGGTAATTATTCCTATGGCAACAGTTGAGCAACTGACAGCAGCGGGCGCAGAGATAGCGGCGAAAGTAAGGAAAGAGCTGGCGCATCCCTTTGAATTCAAAGGCAAAACAGCATTGGTTATTGGTGGCAGCACCGGCATTGGCCGGGCCACTGCGCTCGCCTTCGGCCAGCGTGGCGCAAATGTCGTAATTGGCGGCATAAATCCGAAGACGGTCGAAGTCATTGATCAGATCAAGCAGTTGGGCGGCGGCGGCTTCTTCCAGAAGTGTAATGCGATCGTCGACGCAGATCTTCACGCGGTAGTGGACGCTGCCGTAGAGAAATACGGCAAGATCGACTGTGTGTTCAATAATTTCGGCACGCTGGCGAAGCCGGCGCCACTCGCTGAAACCCCGATCGCTGAGTTTGACCGCTGCGTAGCACTCGACCTGCGAGCTCTCTATGTCGCTCTGCAGGCCGAAATCAAGGCGATGCTCAAGACTGGTGGCGGCGCTATTGTCAACTGCGGATCGGTTGCCTCTTTAATTGCTGATCCAATGATGTCGGCGTACGTGGCCTGCAAACACGGCGTATCCGGCCTGACAAAAGCAGCGGCCATCGAGTACATCAAGCAGGGAATCCGCATCAATTGCCTGGCTCCGGGCTTCACCCGCACTCCGATGACTGAGCCCTGGGTGCAAGACGCATGGTTCCGGAAGATGTTCTTCGACTGCGAAAACGCGCTTTCGCAAATCGGGCGTTACGCGGAGCCGGAAGAAATGGCGGGCCCGGTGTTGTTCTTGTGTTCCGATTTGGCCACGTTTGTGAATGGACACACCCTGGTCATCGACGGCGGCCAGATCGTCCACTAGTTCGCAATAGCATGTAACGATTCCAAAGAGGTGGCTCCGCGCTGAGAGCAGCGGTTGCTGAAGAAAGTGCAGAGCCGCCAGAACTCTTCGGGTGATGTAGCAGCCGTATCATGTTCTTACGTCTGCGCTGGGAGAGGAATCCCCGTGCAACCTCCCCGGCGACACGGGCGCTGCGGCGGATCAGTCTTGGCGGCGCGTGAAACGGAAATTGCGGATGCGGCCGGTGCTGAGCAGGAATCCGGACACTCGATGTTTGCTGTCGCGGGTAAAACGGATCGTGCCCATCTCCGCCGAGAATACGTCGCGAACCCTCGGCTCAAGGGTGTCGGGCTTGTGCTTGAGGCGCGCGAGCACGAGTTTTCCGCCTTGAACGCTCATCTGATACACCGGCTCGATCTCCTCGCTCACATAATTTCCGGCATACTCTGCGCGCTCCGCCACGCTGGTCGTGAAAGGCGTGACGGCCTCAAGCACATCGGCTTTCGCGTCGCCAAAGCTTTCTAGGAGGCGGCCCGGCTTGTCTCCTGCGCCGGGCTCGAAGTGCAGATTCACTTGATCGCCGAAGGAGACCTCGGCGAGATGAAAAAAGGTCTCACTCACGGGCTTAAGCGGAAAATCTCGCTCGCCACGAAGTGAAACCCAGAGCTTCCCGTCTTTCACGTATACCTTGACGAACTGGTCTTCGTCACGGTTCCAATATAATCCAGCGAGGCTGGTGAGTTGCTGCCCGGTGAGGGTGATGCCGGCACTTGGAGCCGCCGTCGCCGCGTCCGCCGATGGTTCGGGTTCCTTCATGTCCTGCGGCAAATAGATATCGGCGACCTTGCGGGCCAAGCCCGACGGATCAGTGTCCGAGGAGTTGCAGAGAACCGCAGCAGAAAAGTGTTGCTCCGGGAAGCGGGTCATGTCCGAGCGGTACCCGGCATCAGCGCCAGCGTGATCCACCGTAGCTAACCCTTTGTACTTCCCGACGACAAGTCCGAACGCGTAATCTTGATTCTCGCCATTGTTGAGTTTTCCACGCTGGAGCATTTGTTCGAGAAACGACGCTCCGCCCACTCGCGGGTGATAGAAGTTTTCATCCCACAGCGCGAGATCTTCTACCGTAGTGTGCAAGCTCGTGGCCCCGACCGTGTCAAAATTAGTGTTGCTGAGCCGGAAAGTTCCTGTCTTCTCTGGTTCGTATCCATAGGCATTGTTTTTGACAATCTCCGCGTGATCATCACGGAAATGTGTGTTCATCATGCCCAACGGCTCAAAAATGTTTTGGGTAGTGAACTCGCGAAAGGACATGCCGCTCACGCGCTTGACGATCGTTGCCAGCAGCGTATAGCCCGTGTTGCAATAGACGTATTTCTCGCCGGGCTTGAAATTCAACTCCTTCTGGCGAGCGACTACGGACATGACGTCTTCATCGGTGATCAGGTCGAGGGAGTAGCGCCATCCGGCCAGTTCGAGGAGATCCCACTGATCGCGAAGACCGCTGGTGTGATGGATCAGATTTCCGATAGTAATCAGTGAACCAAAATCGGGCAGTTCGGGGATGTACTTACGGACATCGTCATCCAACGACAGCTTCCCTTCTTGCGCCAACAGGACGATGGATGCCGCGGTAAATTGTTTTGACATGCTCGCCACGTGGAACACCGTCGAAGGTGTAATCGTTACGTTGTGATCGAGATCCGCCATCCCGTAGCCGTGTTTGTAAATGATGCGGCCATCTTTCATCACTGAGAGCGCGCAGCCCGGCGAGTCCGTGCGGTTCCATTTTTCGAAGATTCTGTCAACACGCGCCGTGAGATCGGCGGCAGGCGCTGCCGGCGTTTGTGTCCTGGCGACCGTTGCAACCCATAGAAAGGCGATGCTTATCACCACTCGAAGATTCCGCTTCAAAGTTACCCTCCTTCAGCCGAAAGGACGACGCTCCGAAACCTTGGAGAAATAGATACCCCTTGATCCGAACCCATTCTTCTCCGGCCTGTTCATGACCCTTATATCTAGGGCGTCAAGTGAGATCAACCGTCCGCAAACACGCCAAGCTTCGGAACCTGCCGGTGTTGGGAGAACGTGTAGATCACTCGTATTCACGTTCGGGTGAGATGCCGAAGCCGGAAATCTTTCCGTCGGAAGCGAGACTGAACTCGATCAAGATGGCTTCGGTCCCTTTGCTGAGACGGAAGGTGGACCTGAACTGCCCGGGCTCATCGGACAATGGCATGCGCTTCACGAGTGTGAGCTTGCCATCAGGCCAGAGCTTCGAAAACCTCTGCTGGGCACTTTTCGCCAAGTCTGGAGTGATCAGCGCGGCGAGTTTCGCGGTGGTTTGTGGGCGGATATCCGCGCCAGCAACCAACTCGTCCAGTGTTCTTGCCAATCTGGCCGCAATTGCGGGCTGATCATCGGCAATGGCGGCGAGCTTCTCCGGAAGCAGCGGCGATTCGACAAGGCCGGCAATCACATGGGCAATTGTGTCGGGATCCGAATTGCCGGCGTCGAGGTTGGTGAGCACTACTACCGTGAGGTTGTCGTCAGGATAGCGTGAGATGTTGCAAGTGAAACCCTGCCAAGCTCCGCTGTGGTGGATGCGTTTGTGACCATTCTGTCGATCGATATCCCAGGCGAATCCATATCCTGAGGGATTTGGCTTCCCATCGTTGAGCGTATAGACGGTCCAGATGCGGTCGAGGCTGGTTTGCTTGAGGAGTCGAGTGCCGTACAGGGCCTCATCCCACTGGGCAAGGTCGAGGACGTTGAAATACAACGCGCCGTCGGCCGTGGAATTGAAAGTGGGGGAAACCCATTCTTGATTCTTGAGCTGCCCATCGTGGATCTCGTATCCTGCTGCACGGTTAGGAATAATATCGCGATCGCTGATGAGGCGCGTGGATGTCATTCCAAGCGGTTTGAATATCCGCTCGTCCAGAAACTCGGCGTATGGTTTGCCAGTGACCTTGTGGATCAGAACCCCGAGAATCACGTAGTTCGTATTTCGGTAAGCCCACTGGTCTCCCGGCGCCCACTCGATAGGAAGCGCTTCGATTTTTGTAACGAGCTCATCTTCCGTGTAATCGAGTCGCAGATAGAAAGGTCCCTTGGGACCCGTGCGATCGTCGCTTTCGTACTCAGATAGGCCCGAAGTATGGGAAAGCAGGTTCTTGATCAGAATAGGTTTCCAAGAGGCCGGGGCATCGGGAAAATACTTCGTTATGCTGTCATCGAGCGAGAGCTTGCCCTCCTCGACCAGCATCATGATTGCGGCGGAGACGAACTGCTTGCCCACAGAGCCCGACTGAAATAGGGTCTCAGCTTTCACTGGGACGCCGAGCTCCACATTAGCCTGGCCATAGCCCTTGGCGAGTAAGATGCGGCCTTGGCTGTAGATGCCAACTGCCAGGCCCGGAATCCGCTGGCGAGCCATTTCGTTAGCAACAAAAGAGTCAATTGACTGGAGTCGTTGCGAATCAAGGGGTGCCACAGAGGCTGCCGCCAAACTTTGAGCGACGGTTCCATGCACCGAGAGAACGGAGACGGCAACGGCCAGGAAGATTCGAGCGATGCGCACGGCGTAGGACCTCCAATAATTACGCAGATCGTGATGAGTGTAGCATCCGGGCCGCACCTGTCGGAGTCACTCCCCATTGTTGACGAAATATCGCCATTGCGCTCACACCTTTCCCAGCACTGAAGCGCTGGGCTAAACTGGTTCGCTCCTCCTGGGCTGGATCGAAAGCTGGTTCGCCCCCCCAGGGCAGGATCACGGATTCACACTGCTACAGGCCGGTCCGTTAGGTCAGTTGTGCTCACACTCTTTTGCGAACTTATTTTTTCTGAGGCGCTTGCCATGAGCTACGCAAAGACTTAAAACTGTGTGCATGCGGATTCTGGCGCAATTCATGTTATCGGCGAATGACTTGACGCACTTCCCTACCCCCGGCCTGCCGGAGATCGCCTTTCTGGGACGATCCAACGTCGGGAAGTCGAGCGTGATCAATACGCTGGTGGGCAAGAAACTGGCCCGCACCAGCAACATTCCGGGACGCACGCGAAGCATTAATTTTTATGAAGTGCGCCGCGCGGGGCACCCCCGGCCCGAATTGCTTTTCGCCGACCTGCCGGGATACGGCTACGCCAAGATCTCCCGCGAAATCTCCGTAGAGTGGGCGCGGTTTGTGGACCCGTATCTTCACCAGCGATCAAGCCTGGCGCTGTGCGTGGTGCTGGTGGACTCGAACATTCCTCCCCAGGAAAGCGACGGCCAGTTGCTGGAATTCCTGGCGTCCAAGGAAAGGCCACATGCGATTGTGGCCACCAAGTGCGACCGGTTGTCTGGCAATGAGTTGCGGCAGGCGATGCAAACGCTCGGGCAAGCCTATGGCGGAATGCCCATCGTGGCGTTTTCGGCCAAGACTGGAGCCGGCAAAGAGGAACTGTGGAACCAGATTCGCGCTTCTTTGCCGCAATTCCCGGCGGTCTGAAGTCTTTCCCGTAATCTGCCGATTCAACTTGCAGCAGCTTGCTGTCGGAGGCACTGGTGGACCCGCGTATCTTTTCCCAACTACCTTTCTTGCCACCAGACTCCAGTAACGGCGAAGAGAGCGTGAACTATCTTCGCCGGCTCAAAGGAGAGGCGGCGGAAAGCACACCCGCTGATACATCTGCCAAGAGCGGCGGCAGAGCGCCAACAGAAGCGACCAGTTTCGGGTGGGAAAGGCTGCGGCAAAGCCCCCGGCTTCGTTGTTCGGGCAGCGTAAGATTTCGAATCGAGGGCAGCGACGTAACCATGTGGGGAACCCTTACCGACATCAGCCTGCACGGGTGCTATGTGGAAATGAACGCCACGTTCCCCATCGACACCAAAGTGGATCTTGTACTCAAGTCGTTCGGCATCCGGATTCAGGCGCGGGGCACGGTTCGCACCTCGTACCCCTTGCTGGGCATGGGCATTGGCTTCGCGGACATCGAACCAGGACAAGAGCTGCAACTGAAGCAACTCCTCGACGTACTCACTGGGCAGAGCGCCGTCTCCAACGGCGAATCGGCTCGGGAGAACGGCATGAAGAATTACATGGGGACGGTCGACCTGAGAGCCTTCCTCGATGAGATGACGGAATTCTTTCGGAAAAACCAGATGCTCTGCCGCGAAGAGTTCCACAAGATCGCCAAACGGGTTCGCCGGTCCTGAATCCCTCATCCGGAGATTTAAGCGGCTGCGGGCCGTCTGGCGGGCTGCGGAATAAGAAGTTACTGTGGTGACGGGGGTCTCTGGGGAGTCCATCCGTTATCATTAAGAGTATATGGCTAAATATCTCGTGACCGGCGCTGCCGGCTTCATTGGGTCTTCGCTGGTGCGCGCTCTCGTGGAACGCGGCGACGAGGTCCGGGGCATCGATAACTTCGCCACCGGCAAACGCGAGAACTTGGTTGAAGTGCAGAGCCGGATGGACTTCCGCGAAGCCGACATTCTCGATCTGGATGCCATGCACAAGGCGTCGGAAGGCGTCGATTACGTGCTGCACGAAGCGGCCATTCCGTCGGTCCCGAAGTCGGTGCTGGACCCTCTCGGCAGCAACCGCGCCAATGTCGACGGCACGGTCAATGTGCTGGTCGCGGCGCGCGACGCGAAAGTAAAACGGGTCGTGTACGCCGCCTCATCTTCGGCGTACGGGGATACGCCGACACTTCCGAAGCACGAAGCCATGACCCCCAACCCGATCTCGCCGTACGCAGTGGCCAAGCTGGCCAGCGAGCTTTATATGGTGTCGTTCTACCGTTGCTATGGCCTCGAAACCGTCTGCCTGCGCTACTTCAATATTTTCGGGCCACGGCAGGATCCTGCTTCGCCATACTCGGGCGTACTCGCCAAATTCAGTATGCAGATGCTGCGCGGAGAGCAGCCCACAATTTTTGGCGATGGCGAAACCAGCCGCGATTTCACCTACATTGACAACGCAGTCTCGGCCAATCTGCTGGCCTGCTCGGCCCCGGCCGCGGAGTGTGCGGGGCGCGTTTTTAACTGCGCCACCGGCCAGCGGACCACGCTGAATGAAACTTTCCACGCTTTGAAACAACTGACGGGCTACAAAGGCACCGTCAAGTATGGTCCAGCGCGTGGCGGGGACATCAAACATTCGCTAGCGGACATTACGCAGGCGCAAAAGCATTTGGGATACAAGGTTCTGGTGAACTTCGAAGACGGCCTGCGGCGTACGGTGCAGTGGTACAAGAGCCAGGACCAGCCCGTCGGAGCCTGAGCGGTGCTATTGGAGCTGAGCGCAGGCGCAGGAGCGGTCATTGCGTCACGATCTCCGCATTGCGAACTTCGCACTGTGGACTGAGCCGGCTGGGAGTAGAGCGGCGCTATACCTCCGCCGCGGGATGGGATTTTGATTTCGTGGATTTTTCCTGAGCGATGAGTTCGTTCAAGTCATAGCGGAAGGGTCCATACGCGCTGAAGGTCTTCTCGTCGAACAGCCGCTTGGCGCCGCAAATCAGGCAAACCTGGTACGAATATCCCTGCACGCCAATCGGCCAGCTCATCTTGCCGTGCCAGCAGCCTCGGAACGCCATCACTACCACCCCAGCCAAGCTGCTGGCCACGACTGCGGGCCACCACCAGTTAGACTTCTTGAGTTCTTCGGCTTCCTCTTGCTGCACTGCGTCCGTCATCACATCTCCGGGACTGTTTCGTGTTGCTTCTTAACGATAGGATGAATCCCGGCGCAGGGCAAAATCTGAAGGGTCGTAGCTTAGGCAGCCCAATTCGGTCCGCGCCGGTTGCGCATCCCAGCGCCGCAGTTGGACGTGTACCAACGGACATTGCGATACCCCCCAAAAGACTATTACGCTCGAAAGTGCAGTTCTGGCTGTCGTTCGCCAATGGGGAATCGCCGGGCAAAGCCGCCGGTTGAACCAAGGCCGGCAATGAGCCTTCCAACGAGCCAGAGATACGATGAATACAATTTGTTTGTGGGGCTGACCAAGCAAGCATGAGTGCCAATCCAACCCGCGTTGACTGGGAAGCGGCGACAATAGCCGATCCCGGCTCTCCATTACAGGAGGGCAACCGCGTCCTCGAATCGATTGCGCGCCAGGAGGCATTGCGCGCACTGCTCGCCTTCTCCGACCTCCACGAGCAGATACGAAACCGGCGCGTGGCCACGGGATGCGCCTCCGATCGCGACTTGTTCGAGACGGAACGCTTCATTCTGGATGAAGTGCTGCAATTGATCTGCGACCGCGCCCAAGCCATCACCCAGGCCGACGGAATCGTGGTCGCGCTTGCGGAAGGGTCTGGGATGGTGTGCCGCGCGACGGCCGGACCGCTCGCCGTCGAGCGCGGCACTCACCTGCCCGGCGAATCCGAGTTTCTGCGCGACTGCCTGGAATCGGGGCGCATTCTCCGGTGCGATGATTGTGAAACCGACGCTCGCGTCGAACTGGACGTCGCGCGCCAGATGGGAGCTCGCTCCACGGTGCTGGTTCCGTTGCGCGGCCGGCGCCAGCAACTGGGCGTGCTGCAGGCGTTTTCAACCGCTGCCTGGGCTTTCACCGATCACGACATTCGCTGTTTCGATCTGTTCTCTGAGCTGGTTCTTTCCGCACTCAAACCCGAAGATCAGGACCGGCGCATCCACTGGCTGTCGGATGTGGCGGACGAAGTCCTGCAGGCGAAACCGGCAGTGCCGGTTGTGGCCGACGCGGCGGCGCTCAAGATCCCTGAAGTCGAGCCCAGCAAAACCGCAGTAGAGACAGGGCTTGCGCCGTCTCCCGTTACCGCGACGGAGCCAGTTCCACTTGCGGCGCTCCCAATTCCAGAACTGGCAGCACTGGCGCAGCCGGTTGTCATTCCCGCGGCCGAGGTCGAGTTGCCTGAGCCTGGCGTCGCCGACGAGACACCGGAAATCCCATTTGCGAGCAATGAGCCGGCGACTCCCACCGAACCGCGCCACTCCTTACCATTTCTGCACCGCCTTTCTTTTCCCGGCAGTTCGCGGCCGGGATTGAGTGTCGTGATCGGCCTGGTGGCTGTGGCCGCGTTGTTTTCAGTGGGAGCATGGTGGGGGATGCAGGTTCATGGGAAGACAGCGGCCGCAAAGGTCGAAGCCACGAAGGCTGCGATCTCACGGCAATCGGTAACCGCGCCGCCGCCGCCCCCGGCGGGTGTTCTTTCTCCCGCAGTCTCCGACAATCTGATGAATGCGTCGAAGCTCGGTTCCGACGCAACGCCGCTCACCGCCGTGGCGGTAGATAAGTTGGCGGCGCTGCCGAAAATCACAGGAGTGCGTCACTGGTCTTCATCCATGGGAAGCACGGTGGTCGTTGACATGGAAGACCAGGTTCCCTACGAAGTGCATCGTTTGATGTCGCCGGAGCGGATCTACTTCGATCTGCACGACACGGTTCTGTCGCCGGAACTGGATGGCAAGACGATGGAAGTCGGCGATGCTTCGCTGACGCGGGTGCGGATCGCTCAGCCCGTCGCCGGTGTAACGCGTATCGTGCTCGACACCAAAGGCGGATCGAACTTCTCCGTCAGCATGGAGTCGAGCCCCTATCGTCTGGTGGTTGAGTTGCGCGGCAGCGAGAAAACTTTGGCTGCGAACCAATTTGCTCCGAAAGGCGCGCCTCCGAAATTGACGTCTGCTGCCGCGGACGCGACGCCGGTCCCGCTGAAAGCGGCTCCCGTGGCGGCTTTGGCGGTGAAGGCTTCCGGCCAGCCTCTGCCGGCGAGAACCGGGAAATTCCGCATCGTGCTCGACGCCGGGCACGGCGGCTGGGACCTGGGCACGGTTGGACGGCAGGGATTGCTGGAAAAAGATCTGGTCCTCGACGTGACCCAGCGCCTGGGCAAGTTGCTGCAAGCGCGCTTGGGGTCGGAAGTAATGTTCACGCGGGCCGACGACACTTACTTGCCCCTCGATCAGCGCGCTGACTTCGCCAACCAGGCACAGGCCGATCTGTTTGTCTCCGTCCACGCCAACTACAGCAGTTCGGCGGCGGCGCGGGGGGTTGAGACTTACTACACGAATCTGTTTTCCGCGCCGGGATCGCGCGAAGTCGAAAAGCATGACGATGGAACCTTCGCCAAGCTGACGCCAGTATCGTTATCGGCGGGAGGGTTGCACGAAAAAATCGAGGAGTCGCGCCGTCTCGCGGAGAGTGTCCAGCGTTCTCTCTACGCCACGCTGGCGGCGAAGAGCCCGGACATCCGCAACCGGGGCATCAAGGACTCGGCTTTTGCGGTGCTGACCGGTACGACCATGCCCGCTATTCTTACCGAGATTTCTTTTGTGAGCAGTCCCGCGGACGAGCGCAATCTGCAGAGCGCAATTTACCGCCAGCAAATCGCGGAAGCGCTATACCAGGGCATTGCCCGCTACCAGCAATCTTCTCCGCGCGCGAAAGTTGCCCAATTGCAAACGGCCACCGCGCGCCAGTAAGAGTAGGTGCAAGCTGGAGCGAATTCCCCGCATCCGGTAGTTTGCCGGTTTAGAGCTGGGCGGCCCCGCCCGCTAGACGGGCGAGACACCCGCCCCTCCACTGTTCATGGTGCCGACGGTTGGGCGTTGCGTAGGGCCTCGTCCAGCGGCTGACTGCTCGGTACGTTTTGTTCCATTACGCGCCAGCCGTCGTCATAGCCGCGGAATCCTACGGTCGAACGGTAGCGCACTCCGCTGTCGTAAAGCGCCGCGCCCACCTGATTGATAGAAACCCAACGCCAGGTGAACTCGACATCGGCAAAGTTACCCGCCTTGCTGATTCCGGAAATGCCCAGCAGTTCGCGGCGCGCCACCTGGATCCCAATCGGGCCATTGTCGGGCAGCGCATTCGAAATCAGGGGGCGTATGGTATCCACCCCGAGCGGGGTGAGGACGACGTCCCAGCAGGGCGGAGGGTCAACTTCGGCGGGACACTTCTGCTCGGTGCCGATGATCCATCCGCGGCGCTGCAACACCATGAAGTCGGGAGAACTGAAATCCTTGTTGGAAACGATGCCGGTCCGGAGCCAGAACCATTGCGGCGCTTTGAAAGCGTCGGAAGCCGAGATTAAGTCGGCGGCGAGGCGGCGCGTCAGGAAGTCACGCGGAGAACAGCCCAGGAATAAGCACAATAAGACTGCCAGGAGCAATGTTTTTGCCGCTTCGGTCGCGCGCATGAATGTTGATTATGGTTGCGAGAGGATTTTAACAGCCTGTGGGGAAATTCGAATCCCCGGTCACAGCGCCTGAAGGCGCTCCCATGACACGGCGGTGGCGGCATCGCTAAAGCGATGCCCTGATACGAATCTCACTTGTACGGCGGACCGTTCACCAATCACGCGCGTCTGCGGGGCAGAAAAGGCGCGGCCGCGATCTGGCCGTCAAATTTCTTTGACCAGCGGCCGGGAACGGGCGTGTGGCAGGCGGGGCAATTGCCTTGCGGAGTCAACTTGTACTTTTCGATCGAATATCCATAGCGCTGGATCAGCAGTTCACCACACTGGTGGCAATGGGTATCTTCCAGGCCCCCCACCTCCCCAGGAAGGTTGCCGGCGTAGATGTAGCGCAATCCAGCTTCACGGCCAATGGCGGCGGCGCGTTGCAGATCTTCGGGGCGCGTGTCGGCTGGTGAAGTCATCTTGTATTCCTGGCGAAAAGCGGTCACATGCCAGGGGATATCAGGCGAAACGCCGGCCACAAATGCAGTGAGGCTGCGCAGTTCGTCGTCGCTGTCATTGAATCCGGGAATGAGTAAGGTGACGATCTCGAGCCAAACGCCCATCTGGTGCAGGCTGCGGATGGTGTCGAGGATCGGCTGCAGGCGTCCGCCGAGTTGGCGATATCGGCGATCGTCGAAGCTCTTGAGGTCCACCTTGTAGAGATCGAGCCAGGGATGGAGATACTCGAGCACCTGGGGAGTGCCGTTGCCATTGGAAACGAAAGCGGTCAGCAAGCCCACTTGGCGGGCTTGGCGGAAAACTGCAACCGCCCACTCGCTGGTGATCAGGGGCTCGTTATAGGTGCTGACCACGACCTTTGCGCCTTGGGCAACGGCGTCTTTGACCAGCAGTTCCGGATCGACTTCGAGCAGCGGCGAAACGGCGTGCGGGTCGCGCAGCGCCTGCGAAGTCACCCAGTTCTGACAATAGGCGCAGTGCAGATCGCAGCCCAGCATTCCGAAGCTGTAAGCGAGGGCTCCGGGGTAGGCGTGAAAAAACGGCTTCTTCTCGATCGGGTCACACTGCACTCCGGCAACATAGCCCCAGGGAACATAGAGCGTGCCCCCGAGGTTGAAGCGAACCTTGCAGACACCGGATTGTCCCTCGGGAATCGGGCAGCAGTGGCCGCAGGCATAGCAGCGCACCCGATTGCGATCCAGCTTCTCCCAAAGCGCGGGGTCGCCTTCGCGGACGCGCTCTTCGGCGGTGAGGACATCGCGCAACGTGGCCACAGACATATTCTACGGCTGCGGGATTAGGTCTGTCTGTGTCGAAAGGGCGGGCGGAGAACTCGGCTTAGTTCGCCTCGGATTTCGGTCTTTGGGTATGAGTGCGGATCCAGACTTCGGCCTGCTGGCGGGCGGCGGAGACCTGCGCGTGGGTCATTTGGGAAGCCAAGCCTTCGAGCCGGACCTTGCTGTTCTCGTCACCGTTGGCGAGCGCGATGGCAGACCAGAAGTAGGCTTGGGACAAATCTTCAGGAACTCCACGGCCCGCCCAATAGTAGGCGCCGAGCGCAGACTGTGCGGCAATATTACCTTGTTCGGCGGCGCGCAGAAACCACTTCATGGCTTGCGCGTCATCGTGCGGAACATCCTCGGCATTGTGATAGCGCACGCCCATCTGCCACTGTGCGTCCGCGTCTCCCTGATCGGCGAGTTTGCGCAAATCTGCCAAAGACTTCGCTTGTGCGCTGTGATCGGTTGCGCTTTGTCCTGAAACTGTCTCGGCCACCGAGGGCGGCTGCGACACTTGCGGTGAGTCGGCCAAACGTCTCTCCATCATGGACCCGACTAAATAGCCGAGGACCATCGCTATCACCAGGATGGCCAGCGCGAGCAGCGCCCAGTGAAGCAAGTAAGACGATTTGGACACCGGTTCGGCAACCGGCTCCGCAACCTGCTCTGCAACGACTTGTCCGGGGATCGGCTGCGAGACTTGCTCGCGGACTTCAGGCTCCGGTTCCCACAAGGCCTCGCGAACCGCATCGATCGAACCTAAATCGAGCGAACCTGACGAACCTAATCGAGCGAACCTGATTCCGTCGAACCCAACTCCGCAGCGGAAGCTTGCGGCACACCTGACAAGGCTTCTGGAGTGATTAGCGTTTCCGGTTGAGTCTTGTCAGGCTCGCGATCTTCAGGCTGGGTCTGTTCACGATGGGTTTTGGGAATCATCTCGACGAGCCGGTTCAAAACCGTCTCGTAGGCCTTCGTAAAAGCGCGCGGATGCGGCGAGAAAACCTCCAGCAGACCGACCACCCGAAAATCGGACACGATGGGAGCGGCCATGAGCGAGCCTATGCCCAGGGTGCGACAGACTTCCGGATCGACTCGCGAATCGTTTCCGGTATCCTCGCACGAGACGAGGAAACCGGTGCGAACGCATTCTCCCGACAGCCCTTGTTTTACGTCCACGGCGGCTCCGAGCGGCGGCGCTGGTTCACCGGCTCGCGCCCGGCAGATCATCTTGTCATCGGTGAGAAACGCCAGCGCCGCGCCACTGGCTCCCGTAAGACTCAGGGCGCGCTCGGTGACGAACTGCAAAACGGCATCGACATCGTCACCGATCTCGCGGACCTCGCGGCGAACTGCTTCCACCTGTAGAGACGCGGCTTGCCGCGTCTGAGACGGGGCAAGCCCCGTCTCTACACGAGAGAGTATTTCGCGCTGATCCGAAATCAGGACGACACTGCCGGATTTGGCGACCGGCGCCGGCTCGGATAAATTCTCTTCGTCATTGTCATCCTTGCGACGCGCCAGTTGCTCGGTTCGAGCCGCGTGATTGGAGCAGGCGATCAGCAGGTTGGCAAAGAGCCATTCTTTCAGTATTTTTCGGGAACTCTCCGGGAGCCCGGAAAACCGGATGCCTCCACGGCCAGCGTCATCGCTCCATATCACCTGGCCACTGCCATGAATGTAGCTCTTGGTTTCGGGCAGGTCGAGGCAGAGAGTCACGGCCCGGTTCGTTTCCAGGCGTTCACTGGTTTGGACGGCGAAGCCGTCTTCGTGCAGATCGAGCAATTCGCTCAGGTCCACAACCATGCCGGTCTGCGGGCCATTGAAACTAGCGTAAACCGGAGTGTTGAGTTTTTGACGAACCGAACGGCGCCGTTCTCCGTTGGGAGCCGCGGCAATTGGATCCGGCAATCTGAGAGTACTCCGATCCATAGTTGCCTCCATATTAACTCAGGGACGGAAAGGAAGGGAGCAAGATCCCACGTAGGGACAGCCATTAGAGGTTCGCGGCCAGAAAGCGGGCGTCGCCTGGCGCAGCCGCCACGAAAATCTCGGGCATGGTCAGCACCCGGTCAAGCGCGTCTGCCAGGGTAGCGGGGAATTCGGAAGTCAGGAGGTTGACATCCAATTGAAGTGCACGGTGGCTGTAGATGCGGTAGACGACGAGCGAGCCCCGGCGCTGGTTCGAAGTGGTCACCAGGTCCAGCGTCAGTTTCCAGGAAGGCTGGCTGGAAATTGCCACCATATGAGGAAACTTGCTCCAGTGAAAATGACGGTTGGCTTCGGCGGGCAGCGATTGACCGCCGGGAAGCGGCTTAAGCTGCAATTCGAACGCATCGAAATCGTTGCTATCGAAGGCGGCGACCAGGACGCTGCGCACCTGATCCAAATCGCGGGCCACCTTGAGTTCCTCGACCGCGCGGCGCACGGAAAGATTGTTGATCACGATCTGGCGCTGGTCAATGGTGCGCTGCGCCACGCGCCGCAGTTCGCCAAACTCCAGATAATTCAGATGCTGGACGCCCAGCCAGATGCCAGTGCCCACCACCGCCAGCACCAGTCCCAGGGTGCTGCCCGTCGGCCAGAGCAGGAACAGACTGAGCATGGCAAATATCGCAGAGACGGCGTAGAGAACGATCACCACCTGGCGATGCGAAAAACCCATCTGCAGCAACTTGTGGTGAATATGTTCGCGATCGGCAGTGAAAATCGGGCGCCCGCTGATCAGCCGTCGCAGGACGGATAGCAGCGTTTCCAGAATCGGCAATCCGAACGAGACCACCGGGATGGCCACGGCCACGAACGTTGGCGCTTTCTGCGCTCCTGCCAGAGCCAGCGCGCTGAGCATGAACCCGATGAACAGGCTGCCCGAGTCACCCAGAAAAATCGTGGCCGGATTGAAGTTGAAGCGAAGAAATCCCAGAATCGCGCCGGCCAGGGTCACGCTCATCAGCGAGCCCAGCCATGAATGATTGACCAGCGAGACGACAAAAAACACCATCGTCGAAAACAAGGCCGATCCGGCGGCCAAACCATCCAGGCCATCGATCAGATTGAAGGCATTGGTAACCGCAACCACCCACAACACCGTGAGGGGCAAGCCGACGAACCAGGGCAGCGAGTGGGATCCGAAGATCAGCGGCAGATTGAGAACCCGCATTCCGCCGGCGAAAAGCATCGCAGCGGCGATTACCTGCACGGCAAACTTCAAATATGGACCTGCGCCGTGGAGATCATCGTAGATGCCGAGACAAAAAATCAGGCAGGCAGGAACATAGATACGGAGAAGCGTGGTGGGAGCGAGTCCATCGACCAGACGGGGAAATACGAGGGAGAGCCCCAGCCACAGGCTCAAGCTGACCGAGAAGGCGAGGAAAATTGCCACGCCTCCCAAACGGGGAAGCGGGGCCTCGTGAACATGCCGTCCGTCTCGGGGTACGAAAACCCAGCCTCGGCGGGTTGCTATGTCTCGCACTTCACGCGTAGCCACAAACGACACGGCCAGCGAGAACGCGAATAAGCCAAAGAACAGGAGCGTCAAAATCAAAGATCCTTCCGGCTGGAACACCCGGCATCTCAGACCACATCTGCTGTGCGGAAGCTCCAGTCAATTCTTTCAGACAGGTCTTTCCCACGAGTGGCGCAGTGTGATGAATATTTATTTAGATGGAACTATACAACTCGCGACCCTCGCTGAGCAACTGCTCTGGCGCATTTCTGCATTTACTATTGATGGTCCCCGCGGCGTGAAACAGATCGCTCTCGGCCGAATTCACTGCAGGCGCGTGTGTTAAACTCGGCGTACACGCGTAAATCCAGGAGTCTTGGTATGTCCGGGTGGAATCGCCGTTTCCTTTTGCGAAGCTTACACGTTTTTCTTGTTGGCTTATGCAGCCTCCACCTACTGGCCCAGACACCCGCCACGGGGAAGGCGCCGCAGCCCGCACCTGCGAACGAAGCCGCTTCGCCTCCGCCAGGCCGCCTGCTTGCGAATTCCAATGGGAAGCTGGGCATCGGCGACCTGATCGAGATCAGTGTGTTTGGCGTGCCCGATCTCTCGACCAAGACGCGCATCAGTGGTTCCGGAGATGTGTACCTTCCCTTGATTGACTATGTTCACGTCGCCGGCCTGACGACGGATGAAGCGCAGCAGTTGATCCAAAAGCGGCTGGAGGATGGAGGCTTCGTGCGCGGCCCGCACGTCTCCATTTTTGTGAACGAATCGGCTTCGCAAGCGATCACGATGGTGGGAGAAGTCAGTCACCCCGGATCCTACCCAGCGATTGGTGAGCGCCGCCTTTTCGACTTGATCTCGGCGGCGGGGGGATTGACCAGCAGGGCGGGCCGCAACGTGACCATCGAGCGTCGCGGAGATCCCGGTCGGAAGATTGAGATTCAGCTATCGTCAAACCTGGCGGAAGATACCCAGAACGACGTGGATGTCTTTCCTGGAGACACGATCATTGTTTCGCGCGCCGGGATCGTTTATGTAGTGGGCGATGTGAACCATCCCAGCGGCTTTGTGATTGAGGACAACGCCCTCTCCGTTCTCAAAGCCCTGGCACTGGCGGGCGGCAGCACCCGCACCTCGGCCTTGAGCAAAACCAGGATCCTGCGCCAGACGCCGAACGGAGTACAGGAAATTCCCATCAACCTCAAGAAGGTACTTTATGCCAAGGCGCCGGATATAGCGCTGGTGAAAGGCGACATATTGTTCATTCCGGGAAGCGCGGGCAAAGCTGCGGCCTATCGCACTGCGGATGTAGCCATGTCGCTGACCACCAGCTTGGCAATCGTTGCGGCTCATCCTTAAGGGCGTGTAGCGCGGACACTCCTGTCCGCGGCCGTCGCATTTGCCCCGGTTTCGCGAACAGGATTGTCTGACCCTACACACCGAGCGCTTCCAGAACAGCGATGTAGTCCTGCGCTGTTTTTTCGCGCGCATATTTATTGACGATGTATTGCCGCCCGCTGGCTCCCATTTGCCGTCTGTGCTCGGGGGCCTCCGCCAGGTCGAGGACCGCTTTCACCAGGGCTTTACTGTTTTCGGGCTCCACAAACACGCCAGCGCCGGCTTCTTCGACAATTTGTCGAGCCTGCCCGTCGACCGCGACAATGACTGGCCGCTCGCACGCCATGTATTCGAGGAGTTTGGTGGGAATCACCGTTTTGAACAACTCGGTCTTCTTCAGCATGACCAGGCAGAGATCGGCAGCCGAAACGTAGGCCGGAATCCTCTCCCGCGGCTGCTGGCCAAGAAACTGAATGTTGGTGAGTCCGCGAGCAGCGGCGAGTTGCACGATCCGTTCCTTTTCCGCTCCTTCGCCAATCAGTAAGAACATCGCGTTCGGCAACGCGGTCTGCAGTTCCTCGGCGGCGGCAATCAACGTCTCCAGTCCGTGCGCATTGCCCATTGTGCCGATGTAGCAAATCAGAAGGCGATTTTCGAGCCGCAGTTGCTTTCGCACTTCGATCGCTGCCGGATCGAGCCGGAAAAGATCGGTCTCCACGCCATTTTCGACGATGGAAATCTTCGCTGCGGGAACGTTCCAGTACCGCATCAGGTGTTCCTTGAAGGCTGGAGCCACAACGACGATGCGGTCGGCACGACGGTAGAGAAATCCGGCGATTGCGCCCAGCGTGCGATGGAGCCAGGTTCCTTCGCTGCCCGCGCCGACGGCGGCGAGCGATTCCGGCCAAAGATCGCGCACTTCGAAGACGAAGGGAACGCGCTTCCAAAACGCCAGCCACCATCCGGAAAGCGCGCACAGCAATTGCGGAGACGTGGCGATGACCACGTCCGGCTTAGGCAGAGCCAAGCCGCTGACCGCTGCCGAGACACAGAACGACGCGTAATTGCGAATCCTTTCGTGCGCCTTTCGGTTGGGCAGCGGCCACAGCCACGTGCGCACGATGCGCACCCCATCGACGGTTTCGGTGTAGCGGAGGCCGCGCAATCGCGAGCGCCAATCCTCGGGCACAACGCCGGTCGGATGATTCGGAAATCCGGTGAGCACAGTCACGTCATGCCCCATACGCGCCCAATGCCGGGATAATTCCGCGGCGCGCGCTGCAGGCGCTCCCATTTCAGGCGGAAAATATTGCGAGACGTAGAGAATCTTCACGATCAGTATTTAGAGCCATCAGTATCAAAGCAATCAGTAATGGAGCAATTTGAAAACGCTCTTCTCGACCAGCGCGTGGATCCGATTGCTGCGATGCTGCGCATAGCCTTCCCATCGCTCGGCAACCGCCGCAAAGCGAGCGTCGCCCGTCAGCTTGGACATCACGCGCAACTGTACGATATGCAACTGGTGATAGAAAGGGCTCGCCAGCATTTTCAACCGAGTTCCAGATTGTTCATACAGCGACCAGTATCCGGTGTCGAAGCGAGCCAGATTGTGCACCAGAGTCTTAACCCCGCGATCGAAAATTTCCTTCGCCGATGCATCCGCGCGCGCCAGCCAGAAATCGAACACGCCCCAGAGCGCCCACATGAATCCGTTCAAAATGTGCGTCGGCGGATCAACGATATATTCTTCGATCCACAGATTCTTCTTTTCATCTTCAAAGAGTACGCCACCTTCGGCAATGGGCCGGGTCAGGGCGACAAACGCCTTCTCGGCCGCGCGTTGATACTTTTCGTCGTCGGAATGATTACGGGAATGAGCATGCGCCCGCACGAGAAGTGAAACGCCCTGTCCCTGCGCCAGTCCCGAATACCATGGCGCTTTGAGCGTGTCGCGATACTCCCAGTCAAAATGATGGTTCCAAACCCAAAGCCCGTGAGCATTCTGCTCCAGGTTGGCAGCAAGCCAATCGGCAGCTTTGAGAGTTTTCTGCCAACGAGCTTCGTCAGCGGTTTCGCAGAAACGGTTGCAGTTCGCGAGCCCCCACTGCGCAATCGCGATCGGGTTGTACTGCAGGCCAATCGCTCCGTGGTAGTCGAGCATGGGAATGCCGGCAGCATCGTAGTGACCGGAGTAGTCCGCCTTTTCGCGAAACAGCATGTAGTACTCGCCAAGCTGGGTGGCGCTGGCGCGCGGATTGATCTCCGGCACTTCATGCCAGAACGTCAACTGGCTTCGCCCAGAACCAAGGTACGCGCGGAAGATACGCCGGTAGTAATGCCAACGCGTGGAAGGGCTCATGCCGGCTCGACTTCCCAGAGTGTGGTGACCAGATCGCCGGACTTCACGGCGATGGTTGTCGCTGCAAGATAATGAGTGGCGTTCTCGCCGTCGGGCAAAAAGGCGTTACCGTACTGGAAATAACGCATCGGCAAGTTGTCTTTCTTCCAGCGAGCCAGCACCTGCCAGTTCGTCCCATTTCTGGAGCCGACGATTTGCACTTCACGGCCGGTGTTCACGGCGCTGGGCTCGATCATGGTCGAAAAAAACATCGCCTCGCCAACCTGGCAACCAACCCTACACCCAAAGATCGAAGAGCTGGCGAGGTCGCCGAGCTGCTCGACATTCCCTGTCCGATTAAGCCGATAGACGTGGTTCTTCTCGAAGGGCGTGTCGGTCGAAAGATACAGTCCGCTTTGTGTTGGAATCGCCGCCACGGCCCGCGCTTGCTGGTTCCCGGCCAGCACCACTTCCACCGAACGCAAATCCAAAGAAGCGCGCACCACCTTGCACTCGGCGCCTTCATCTCCCGTCAGTATCCAAAGGCAATCGCCCCAACGGTCGTAAACAATGTTGTGAACGTGTCGTATGCTGCCCGCCGAAAACGTATAGGCAATCTGCCACGTGCGCCCTCGATCGGTCGAAACGTAGATGTGAACCTCCGCGCGCTCACGATTGTCGAAATACTCGCCCCAGTAGATTGTTCCCGATGGAACCGCGGTGATGTGCAACGGCCGTGTGCCGCGCCGAACTTGATGAGTGACATGAAATTCATCGCTGTCGGGAGTTCGCGTTACGAGCGCGCCCGGAACCGCGCCAACCATCGTCTGGCCGCCAAGAGGGTCATCGAGAATGGCCAGCGCATGAAAGCCATCGCGCATCAGGCGATAACTCAGTGCGCTGCGCGACGTGAGATTCCTCCACCAGACGGGACGAAAGCGCGCGACTCGTTCCCACTCCGCAGTCTTGCCCGCTTGCAGGCGCACGTTCATTCGCACGATCTGATACCCGCGACACCCGTAAAGAACGTCGCCATCCCAGACGAGCACTCGAATGCCGCGCCAGGCACCTACTCTGCGAAGCTTTAGCGCGGAAGATGCGGCTGCCGCAACTGGAGTCTCCGTCATGGCGGGTTATGCCGGTTCAGACTTGCACGCGAAAAAAGGGCCGATCGCCAGCACGTCCATCTTGGTTCGCTGGAAGCAATCGATGGCTTCTTGCGGCGTGCACACGATCGGCTCATTCTCGTTGAAGCTTGTGTTGAGGATCACCGGGATCCCGGTTTTCTTGCCAAACGTCTGGATCAGATCGTAGTAGAGCGGATTCTCTTCCCGCGTCACGGTCTGCAATCGCCCGGTGTTGTCCACGTGATTTACGGCGCACAGGCTCTTCCGTTTCTCCGGACGAATTTTGTACACGTGGAGCATGTAGGGCGACGGATGATCGTTCTCGAAATATTCGTGCTGCGCTTCGGCCAGAATCGACGGAGCAAAGGGACGGAACCACTCGCGGTGTTTGATGCGAGCGTTCAACACATCCTTCATGTTGGGCAGGCCCGGGTGGGTCACGATCGAGCGATTGCCGAGCGCGCGCGGCCCCCATTCCATGCGGCCCTGAAACCACCCCACAACATTGCCCTTGACCATCTGATCGGTAACCGCGTCGAGCAGCGGCGCGCGCGCGATCCGTTGATACTTTACGCCCGCGCTTTTCAAGGCGGATTCGATCTGCGCTTCAGAAAACTCCGGCCCGAGGTAAGCATGATTCATCTGGTCTTCATTTCTGCGCGGCTGTTTCAGCACCGAGTGATAGGTGTGCAGCGCGGCGCCAATCGCCAGGCCTTCGTCGCCTGCGGCGGGCTGAATCCAGGTGCGCCGGAACGGCGTCCGGGAAAATATTTTGCCGTTAGCCACGCTGTTGAGCGCGCAGCCCCCGGCCATCGCAAGATTTTCATCGGGAACGCGCTGGTGCAACTCGTTCGCAAGATGAAAGAACACTTCCTCGAAACAATGTTGCATGGCATAAGCGAGATCCATGTCGCGCTGCGTGATCTCGGCGTGCGGCTCGCGGGGCGCGCCGAAAAGCTTTTCCATTTTGTCGGAGAAATGCCGCGCCAGGCGCACCGTTCCGTCGGGCAGCACCTGCATTCCCTGGTTGCTCCCGAGCGGCTTGAAGTAGCTCATGTTGAGCTGAAACTTCCCGTTCTTGAGCGCGACGAATTTTCGGATCTGCTCGACATATGTGTCTTTGCCGTAGGGCGCCAGACCCATGACTTTGCCTTCATCGCCGTATTTCTTGTAGCCGATGAACTCGCAGATCATGGTGTAGAAGCTGCCCAGCGAGTGCGGCAGGAAAACGCGGTCGAGCACCTGAATTTCGTCGCCCTCGCAGCGCGCCATCATGGTGGAAACAAAATCTCCCGAGCCGTCGTAGCTGAAGCCCGCCGCCTTTTCCCATGGCGAGCAGTAGTACGAACTGGCGATGTGCGCGATGTGGTGCTCCAGATGATGCTCCTGAAACTTCAGGGTGGAAACATCTACGTCGAGCGCCTGCGCCAGCAGCGAACGCACGTCGCGCATCGATTCTTTGCGCTGCCGCATCTTGATAAAATTCAGGACCTTCGCCGGATTCGCCAGCGCATACTGCACTTTCTTGGCGAGGTTGGCATCGCTGTCCTGCCCAACGGCAACGTGCTGGACGTCGGTGATCTTCGCGCCCGCCGCATCCAGACACGCTTTCACGGCGAGTGCAGGAAAGCCGCCGTAATGTTTATGCCGATTCAGCCGCTCTTCGGCGACGGCAAAAAGAATTTTCCCATCTTCGACGATGGCCGCCGACGCGTCGGCATGAAACATATTCAGGCCCAGAATCAACATTTACGACTTGTTCCCTTCTCTGTCATCCCATTTTTTCTAGTGCGTGTTTTTCTTAGTGCGGATTTATCACTGCGACGATCTTTCCTGCAGGGCCGACGCGACGAACTCACTCAACTGCACCGTCAGAGGCTGCCCGGTCTGGCATGAATTCTGCAGTCGCAGAGTCGCGAGCGTCGAGCCCACGATTTGTTCAAACGGAATCGGCGGCGGCGTTTTGCCTCGAAGCGCATCCACGAATGCCTGCATCTCCGCTTTGTGGCCCTTGTCCTGTGCCCACCGCGCGCGTGTGATTTGTTTGCGGCCGTTGCGAACCAGTTCGAGCCGCCGAAAATCTTCGAGGATCGCAACCGAGCCACCGCCAAAAACTTCCACGCGCTCCTTCGAAGCCGACTTGTCGCCGTTGGCGAGATAGCTGATCGTCCCGAGCGTGCCATTCGCAAACTTGAGCGTTGCGACGACGTTATCCATGCTGTACTGCCCGGGATTGCCCACGGTCTGCGCCTGCACTTCGATGGGACACGCGCCCGCGAGAAAGCAGAGGAAGTCCACGAAGTGGCAGACCTCGCCGAGAATGCGTCCACCTCCCTGCTCGGGATCGTTCACCCAATGATCGGCGGAGATATAACCGGCATTCACGCGATAGTGGATGGCCAGCGGTTCGTGGACCTCCGATAAAAACTGTTTCATTCGCACGGCCATGGGCGCGAAGCGACGATTGAAACCGACCATGAGGAGCGGAGCATTCTGCTCGGCCGACGCACAGACAAGCGCAGCCAGTTCGCCTTCATTCAGGCAAAGCGGCTTCTCGCAGAACACCGCTTTCCCCGCTCGCAGGGCCGCGAGCGACTGGCTGGCGTGGAGGTTATGACGAGTCGCGATCAGCACCGCGTTGATTTTTGGATCCTGCAGAAGCTCTCGTTCTGAATTCGAACAATAGGAGAATCCAAATTTCTCCGCCGCGCTGCGACTGCGCGGCCCGGTGCATTGCAGACGCCGATGAAAGAGACGCCGGGAATCGCCTTCAGCGCGGGCAACAGCGTGTTCTGCGCGAAACTTCCCGCTCCGAGCACGCCCAAGCCAATGGAACCCGACGGCGGCGCGACGGCGGCCACTGGAATTCTCTCCGGCAAATTCCGCGCGATTCCAGATTCGGCGCCCGCGTAAGTAATCAGCGCAGCCAGAAAGGGCTTGCCCGTGCTGCCCGTAATCAGGTCATAGGCCCGCGTTGCCTGCTCCATCGGAAAGCGGTGCGTGATCAGCGACGGCAGATCCAGTTTGCCCTCCGCGATGAATTGCAGAAAGGCTTCGAGGTTGCGCGTTTCCGTCCAGCGCACATGTCCAATCGGATAATCGCGCCCCTTTTGTTCATACGCAGCGTCGTAACGGCCGGGGCCATAGGAGCGCGAAATTCGGAAATCCAGTTCTTTTTGATAGTACAGTTGGCGTTGCAACTCCATGCCGACGGTTCCCACCGCAACCACAATGGCGCGATCGCGCGCCAGTTCCGCCGCCAGGTTCACCGGTTCGCTGCTCGGAGTCTCGGCCGTAATCAGCACCGAGTCCACGCCCACGCCGCCCGTTTTCTGGAAGCACAGATCGCGGAACTCGCGCGCGCTGGTACACGCGGCCTCGGCTCCGCTCCCCATCGCGAGACCGGCGCGCTCCCGCAACAGATCCATTCCAAAGACGCGGCAACCGGCGGCCTTCAGCAACTGAACCGTGATTTGTCCGAGCAATCCCAAGCCGATCACCGCGACCGTGTCGCCCAGCGCGACTTCCGCGGTACGGATGCCGTGCAGGCAAATGGCGCCCACCGTCCCGAAGGCCGCCTCTTCATATGAAATATTGCAAGAAACGCGCGCCGATGATTCTCTGCCCTCGGGAAATTTCGCAACCAGCATACGCGGCACGCAGGCAAACTCGGCATGCACCGCAAATCCCGCGCCAGCACATGCGACGCGGTCGCCCACGTTGATGTCGGCGACGCCATCGCCAACGGCAACCACCACGCCGGCGCTGCTGTAGCCCACCGATTGCGGCTGGTCCAAGCGGGAGCGCACGGTTTGCAGAGTGGAAGACAAGCCATCCCGCCGCATCTTGGCAAGCACGTCGCGCACAAGATCGGGACGAGCCTTTGCCTTCGCCAGAAGATTCTTGCTGGCAAATTCAGAAGACGCGCGCTCCGTGCCCGCCGATACCAGGGACGCTGCAACTCGGACCAGCACACAGCCGGGTAACAGCTGCGGAGCTGGAACTTCGGCGACCTTTAACTCACCCGTGCGCGCGTCTTGTAGGAGTTGCTTCATGCAAGCGTCAGTCTCGATTGGGACAGCCTTAGTTGAGATGCGTCGATTTGCCGCTGAGCGAACGATCTCGCGCCACCGTCGAGAAAAAGCTGCATCCAGATTTCCAGCGTCAGCAGTTGCCAGATTTGCATCGACCAGTCTTCCGCGCCCCGGCGGTGCTCGTCAATGTAGCCGCGCACCACTTCCGGACGAAACAATCCTCGGCGCCGAACTTGCGCTTCCGAAAGAAGATCGTCCACCATGGGACGCAAATCGTGCGCCAGCCAATAATCTACCGGCGCGGCGAAACCCGCTTTCGGCTGCCGCAACACCTCTTCTGGCAGCATACTACGCATGGCTTCGCGGAAGATGTGCTTCGTCACCGGACGCCATTTCCCTTTCAGCTTCCACTCTGGGCTGAACATTCCACGCGACGAACTCGGCCAGCTGGCGATCCAGAAATGGCACGCGCACCTCGACCGACGACGCCATGCTCATTTTGTCGTTGTAAGTCAGATTCAGTGTGGGCATGAAGATTTTGGTATCCAGATAGAGCATCTGGTTGAGAAAATCCGCGTGCCGCACTTTGTCGAACGCAGACAGATGCCGGTCGTCAGCATGAGCATTGCCGCTTGCCAGTAGCTGCGATTCTAGAGCATATAAGCCGGTCTTCTGCTGCGCATCAAGATACGTGCAGTTTCTGATGAAAGCTTCGTCTGGGCTGAGCGCCGCGCTGCGCGCCATCTTCTTCGCCAGACGCACCGATCCTTTCATGCGTGTTCCGCGCAGTGACGGCAATCCCAGCAAAGCCCGCTCCGCGGCGGAGCGAGCAAGGCGAGGGACGCGCCGATATTCTTCCGCCCACGCGTGCGCTACATGCTTGCGATATCCGGCAAAAAGTTCATCGCCGCCCACGCCCGACAAAAGCACGGTAGCCTGTTTTCGCGCCTCGCGGCACACCAGATACGCCGCGATGATCGCCGGATCGGCGGTGGGCTCATCCATGTGCCAGGTCAAACTTGGCAACAGGCCGACCACATCGGGCTCGACCACGATCTCATGGTGCTCGCAGCCCAGCTTTCGCGCGAGGCGCTGCGGAACCGCTGGATCGTCAATCGTCGTCTCGCCCACGCGATATTTCTCGGGAAACGTAATCGTGTAGGTTCGCACAGGCTGCTTTCGCGCCATGGCCGCCACCATGGCGTAACTATGCTCGACGAATCGAGGCCCGCACTCAGAAAAGCGCCGATCGGAACATCGCTCACCATCTGCTGCTCGACCGAGGCGCAGAACCGCTCGCGAATCTCATCCGCCAAATCCGCTTCCGTTCGTTCGAAGCGATGCTCCGCCGGAGGGAAGGTCAAGTCCCAATACGGTTCGATCTTGAACTCGCCGCGATGCCAGAGCGCGTAATGGCCGGCCGGAAGCTTGCGGATTCCCTCGAACATGGTCAGCGGATCGGGCACCCAGAGGAATGTCAGGTACTTGTCGAGCGCCTCCAGGTCCATGCGGGCTTCGATTCCCGGCACTTCGAGCAGGGCCTTGACCTCGGAAGCGAAGGCGAGTTTTCCGCCGCGCTCCCAGTAATAGAGCGGCTTGATTCCGAAATGATCGCGCGCCAAAAACAACTTCGGCGAACGGCCGCGCAAGTCGCAGATGGCGAGCGCAAACATGCCCTGAAGGCGGTTGAGGCAGTCTTTGAGGCCGTCGGGGCCATATTCTTCGTAGAGATGAACGATGACTTCGGTGTCGGTGTGCGAACGAAAACGATGCCCTTTGCCTTCGAGTTCACGGCGCAGATCGGCGAAGTTGTAGATCTCGCCGTTGTAGGTGATCCACACCGAGCCATCTTCGTTGCTCATGGGCATGTGGCCATCGGCGGAGAGATCGAGAATGGCGAGACGGCGGCTTCCCAGTCCGATGTATCCGCCGTCGGGGAAATGCCGCTCCCAGAGCCCGGAGTCGTCGGGACCGCGGTGCGTCTGCACGTTCGTCATCCGCGCGAGCGCTTCCGCGTCGCCGCAGTTCACGAGTCCGGTGATGCCGCACATGGTCAGTTCCTCCCCGTCTTTAGTCCGGACTTCAGTAGTCCGGACTTCAGTTCGTACTTCAGCTCGTAAATTTTGGCCTTGGAATGGAACATCTGCACCGCTTGAAAGGCGCAGTAGATCAGCCCCGGCACGCCATCGAGAAATCCGAGACAAAAAACATAACGATAGAGGAAGAGCAGAACCGGGGAGCCCGGCAAACGATACAGATTTCGCTTAAGCCATCTTCGGCGCTGGGCCTGCGTGCCAAATAAATCGGCGCGCACTCCTTCCGGATGCGCCTTCTGGCTGCAGAAGCACGCGCGCTTCCCAGTTCGAGTACTCATTGTGCTTGAGGATGTAGCGCGACAAAGAATCGACATTGTGATGGACCAGCGCATGGCGCAACTCCGCGGTGGGCCCATCCACCACCACGTGCTCGTGAATCTCGATGTCGGCCATGGAAGCATCCTGGTCCTTCAAGCGGCATTCAAAACGGCCCCGCCCTTTGCGAAACAGCGACAGCTTCCAGAAGCTCGCATCGCAATGCCGCAGGACCCTGCCGAGAAAATACATCTGCAGGCGAATGGAATACCCGTTCACCTCAGGGTTTTGCAGCGCGCGCCGAATTTCTTCCACCAGTTCCGGCGTCAGAGCTTCATCCGCATCGAGCAGCAGAATCCAATCGTACGCGAGAGGCAGCGTGTCCATGGCCCATTGGCGCTTCTTCGGCCAGCCCCCCGCATAATGAAACTGGACCACCTTCGCGCCGTGCGACTGCGCAATCGCAACTGTGTCGTCCGTGCTCTCGGAATCGATGACATACACTTCGCCGAAGCCCGCAAGCGATTCCAGGCAGCGCGGCAGGTTGCGGGCCTCGTTGCGCACCGGAACGATTACGCTTACAGGGAGCACTTGTACCGCGGCGCTAGCGTTCGACACCTCAGCCTCTGATTTTGTTTCGATCATTATTGTCTAGATCAAGTCCATTCCGTTGGCAGGTGGAAGGTCTTACCATGTTAGCTGAATTGAGGCATCCTTGAACGCAAGATCGCCAACGCAGCATCCGTGGACGAAACACCGTTCCCGCCCGACTTCGCCCGCCAGATAGGCGCGGGCGATGCTCTTACAGGTTCTGCTCGCACCAGCGCTGCAGCACGAAAAGCGACCAGGGCCGCGACCAGGAAGTCTCGCCCGCAAGAAAGCGGTTCCACACATCTCGCACGGCGCTGGCGCTGATGGAAGTCCGATCCCAATTACTCTTCAGCATTGTCTCTTCGACGACCGGCCTCATCTCACCCCGCAGCCATCGCTCAAAGGGCAGTGTGAATCCGCGCTTGGGACGATTCACGATCTCCCTGGGCAAGTCGATGCCCGGGCCCAGACTCGCCAGCAGCAGGCTCTTCGGCGAATTCCCTCGTAACTTCTCATCCCCCGGAATGCGGAAGCAGGCTTCGACCAGCGCCCGATCGAGAAAAGGGACACGCAGTTCGAGGCCATGCGCCATGCTCATGAAATCGGAATCCCGCAGCAGCGTGTTGCGCATGTAGAGATGCGATTCGAGATAAGAGACACGGTTGACAGGGTCGAGAGACTGGCTCTCGGTGACCGCTCCTTGCAACACTCGATCGAGGGATTGTTGCAGTGCCTGGTAGTCGGGCGTTGAGAACAAGTCTTCGCGCTCCGCCGCCCCAAACAACATGCGCACCAAGAAATACGGATGAAGGGTGGAATCATGGGCCGCGGCCAACTCGGCCAGCTTGCGGCTGCGATCCCCTTTGCCTGCAAACAGCGCGATGGACGCGGAAAGCGGCCGACGCGCCAGCCTCGGCAGTCGTCCAAATCGTTTGGAAAAAACTTCCATCCTCGGCACGCGGCGAAAATTCGAGTAGCCGGCGAACATCTCGTCGGCGCCCAGACCAGTTAGAGCGACTTTCACTCCCGCGGCCCTCGTTTTCGCGGACACGAGATAGGTATTGATGCCGTCGATGGTCGGCTGGTCCATCGCACACAGAGCTTCGGGCAACACCGCCAGCGTGTCCTGCTGCGAGACTGGGATCTCCTGGTGTTCGGTGCCAAAGCGGCGGGCGACTTCCCGGGAATAGCGCCCTTCGTTGAACTCCTCTTCCCGGAATACCAGCGAGAAAGTGTTCGCGCGCACACCATTGTGGCTGAGGACGGCAACCAGCGCGCTGGAATCGATTCCGCCCGAAAGAAACACTCCGACGGGCACATCACTCACCAGGTGCGACAACACCGCATCGCGCAAGATCGCGGGCAGTTGATCCACCGTCGCGCTTCCATTGCCCGATCGCGATCCCGACTCGGGCCGTGAATGGGAAAACGACTGCAGCGGATTCCAGTATTCGCGGCTGCTCACTACTCCGTTTTCTACCGTGAGCACATTTCCCGGCGGAACGGACATCACTCCTTCCACAATCGTCCACGGCTCGTACACCGAACCGAACGCCAGGTAGCTCAAAACCCCGGCGGGATCGGCCTTTCGCGGCACCAGTCCCGTCCGCAAAAGCGTTCGCACCTCCGAAGCGAAAATAAAAGCCTGCTCTGACTGGTGGTAGTACAGCGGCTTGATTCCCATGGGGTCGCGCGCCAGGAGCAGCCGCTTGCGCGGCGCGTCCCACAGGGCAAACGCGAACATGCCGCCCAGCCGCATCAGGCAGGACTCGCCCCACACGCGATAAGCGGCAAGAATCACTTCCGTGTCGGAATGACTTTTGAACTCGACGCCGGCGGCTTCGAGTTCCTTGCGCAGCTCGCGGAAGTTGTAAATCTCGCCGTTGAAGACGATCCAGTTGCCGGTGGCCGGATCCTGCATGGGCTGGTGTCCAAGCGGGGAAAGGTCGAGAATCGCCAATCGCCGGTGGCCCAAGCCGATTTCCAGCGGCCCCGGTTGAGTATCTTTCAGCAGCACGGTACCGGAGTCGTCGGGCCCCCGGTGCGCGAGCGAACGCGTGGCCTGTTCCAGAACTGCAGGAGAGATCCGGGAGTTACGCGCCAGTATGCCAACGATGCCGCACATCAGAAATGTTCGCTCGCTTCCTTACGGATGTGGTTTCATCTTATCGCGAAGGCAGGCACACCCTGATGCCACAGATCTTAATTGCGTGTCATGCAGGGAGACTAGGCTGCGGTTTTAACCAAGTGGATCGGCACGGAATACAGCGAAGGTCCTTCGCGAACAAGTCATGGCCCACGGTTCAAGAGAACGGCCGGCTGACTGGATTTCGAATAGAAATGGCAAGCGAAACAATCGGGATGGAGGTTCGCGGCATTGTGGCACTGGTCGCAGAACCGAGTCTTGTCCTTGTGGCACTGGCTGCAACTGCTCAAAGTAACCTCGTTCTGGATCCCATCCCGCACCGTCTTGTCCCTGAGTTCGAAGAGAAGGACCCGGTGGTTCTGCCGCATCCAGCCGATGTCTCGGACGCAGCGCTGCGAGGGGGCAGACGAAGCCTCCAGGAACGGTTTCGGGGGAGACATGGAGAGCCATGCGAAACGCGCCGCGCTGTATGCGAATGGGGACAGAATGATGACACCTGCGATGACTGGGAAAAGCCATGCCGGAGGCCTATTCGGCTTCATGAAGACCTCCCAGCGGCTGCCGGCCAGTATGCGCTGCATACACCATCGCAGTGGCGCGGTAGATCATGTGAGCGAACTTTGAATAGGGCAGCAGCACAAGCAGCGCGAACACAATTGCCAGGTGGATCACATAAGTCGCGTAGCGGAGTGGATCGACGCGCGCGTAGTGGAGCATTTCGCATCCGAATCCCGTGAGCACCGCAGCCACCGCCAAGCTCAAAAACATCCAATCGAACCAGGTTCCAGTAAACAAGGTCCCAGCGAACGAGGCGCTGGTGCGGTTCGGACGAGGCATTTGGTTGCGAGGCATTCGGTCGCGAACCATGAGGGCGCACCCGATCAGAATGGCGGCACCCGCCAAATTGGCGAGCATCTTCCACGGGCTCCAGAAGTTGAAGGGGTATACGAAGACATCCCTGAGCAGTGGGTTGAATCGGGCGGTCAGTACCCAGAGGTCCACGACGAGCAAGCCCACAAAGCCAAAAAAAACGAGTCTGTGGGAGTCCATCCGGGGCCGCTCAGCCGTGCACCGATCGAAGTCCTCATGAAGGATGATGTTGCGCGACGCCGATCGAATGCTCGCAGCGAGCGATAAGCGTTGGCCCGTACGCCCCGCCTCGCGGTCACCCGCCTTTAGATCGCGCCAAAAGCGCATCGCTCCCAAAGCCAGCACCATCACATCCAGGACGACGAAGGGAGCAAAAAAGGCGATCAGAAGCCACTGCGGTAGTTGGTTCCAGTACGAAATGATGATGTGATTCGGGGTGTACGAAGCGCCGAAATACTTTTCCAATGGCCCTCGTGCCCATGCCGCCAAACCGAGCAGCAGGCACGGAACGAGCAGCAGGAGCGGTAGAAAGCGAGGTCGGTTCACGCAATTGCCCAGCCATCGCGGGGCGCTGTAATGGAGAATGGCTTCCCGCCGAATCGCCGCCATGACATCTCCTGGCCGCGCACTCCGGGGGCAACGCAGCGAGCAGTCGCTGCACTGATGGCAAAGCCAGATGTCTGGATCTGCGATCAGCCGGTCTTTCAAGCCCCATTGCGCCCAAATCATTTCTTTCCGGGGAAAAGGCTTCCTAAGGTCTGAGAGTTCACAAACCACCGAGCAGGTGGCACATTGGAAACACTTCTTGAGGTCTTCACCTCCGCTCGCCATGAGGCGATTGCGGAACTCTCGATCCGGCAGGATGCACGCGGGAGTGGGCGTCGTCGTCATCTTCTGTCAGCTCTTGAACGGATTGAGACCAACGCTCTCGATCTGCGCGCCAAATTCGTCGATGAGAGCGGGCAAGAGGCGGTATTCGGATAGAGAGATCTGCTCGATGCGTACGCGCTCCTCCTCCAAGGCAAGCTGAACCAGTTTCTGGCGGATGTTTTCACCGCGGGTTCCCATCAACTCGCTGCCACGAATGAAGTGGCACTGGTAATCGTCGCCCGATTTGCATCCCAACAACAGAATGCCGTCGAATCCGCGCGCCAGCGCGTCGGCAATCCAGATCACGTTGACGGCTCCCAAACAGCGCACCGGAATCACGCGCACAAAAGGACTGTAGCGAAGACGAGCGATACCGGCGGCCTCCAGTGCGGGCAAGGCGTCGTTTTCACACGCCAGAATTAAAAGCCGCGGCTTCTCCTCGAATTCGTCGGGAATGTTCACCGCCTTGATCATGGAGGAGACGATGTCGATCGAATAATCCCCAAAGGAAATGATGCGCTCCGGGCAAGCGCCCAGACAGATGCCGCAGCGACGGCAGCGCCCCGGATTCGGAAGCGGAGTGCCTTTGTCGTCCTCGTCGAGGCTGCCAAAGGGACACTCTTCCGTGCAGCGTTTGCACAGCGTGCAGCGCTGCATGTAAAAATCCGGAAAAGTGAGATCGCCCCATCGGGGATGCAGGGCGGCTCCCCGCGAGGTCAATTCCACACATTGAATCGCTTTGAGCGCCGCTCCCTCAGCGTCGGAGATACAGCTCTCGATGTCATTGGGCGCCCGCATGCAACCGGCCGCGTAGATGCCCGTCCGCCGCGTCTCGTAAGGGAAGCAGATGAAGTGTGAATCGGGAAATCCGCTCGGCAGCACGGGCAGGTCGGGACCCTGCCGGTAGCTTAAGTGCAGTTGGTCCGTACCCTCGTGGCGCCCATGGTCCGCTATAACTTGGCGGGCCGTATCCAGTTGGGGTCCCGGTTGGTTCCTATCGATGATGGCCTTGGCATCGCGGACCTTTCGAATCGCTTCGCCATCGGCGGCAACCGGCACCATCCCCGTCGCGAGGACCACGAGATCGGCCTCGACTTGGATTGAGGGTCCAAGGAGCGTGTTCTCGACGTTCACGTGGAGCGCCTGCGCGCTGCCAGAGTTGGCAGTCGTAACCGAGATCACATCCCCTTTCAGCATGGATATTCCGGAGTCTTCTTGGGCGCGTCGATAGAAGTCCTCGTACTGCGCCGGCGTGCGGATGTCTTTGTAGAAGATGTAGGCTTCGACTTCTTGATCCAGTTCGCGGGCCCACAGCGCCTGTTTCAGGGATACTCGACAACACACCGCAGAGCAGTAGGGAAGATGGGCTTGGTCGCGTGAGCCGGCGCACTGCACGAAGGCAATTCGCCTGGCTGGCCGGCCGTCGGATGGACAGCAGATGCGCCCGGTGGCCGCCAGACGTTCCATCTCGACATTGGTGATCACGTCGGGGCTCCGACCATAGCCAAGATGGCCCAAGCGCGAGGCGTCATACGGCTTCCATCCGGTGGCCTGAACGATAGCTCCTACCTTGGTACGAACCGTCGAGCCGTTGATATCCAACTCGACATCGAACTGGCCGGGCTGGCCGCTGATGCTCTTGATCGCCGCCGATCGGTGAATCTGGATTTGGGCGTCTTGCTCCAACTGGAAGATCTGGGCGTCGAGATCGATTGACTCTAAGTCGCGATACGGCGCGCTCTTGGGGAACTGTCTCTTGAAGGAGCGAAGCCATCCCCCAAGTTCGGCTTGTTTCTCGACCAGCACTACCCGATAGCCTGCGCCGCTCGCCTCTCGCGCGGCGGCCATGCCGCTGGGACCCCCTCCAACAACAAGGATGGTCCGGTCTGCGACGATTTTGGCGGGCTCCCGAATCTCGGCCTTGAGCGCCCGCGCAATTCCCATGCGCAGGTTGTCTTCGGCGAGCATTTGTGTGTCTTCGTTGTGGGGTTCATGGCTCCAAACCACTAACTCACGCAAGTTCACTCTTTCGACAAAGCACGAATCGAAGGAAAAAGTCTGGGAGTGAAAACGCCCGGAACAACCCGCAATGACGACCGACGCAATGCCAGACTGGATTCCCTCGTTGATCTGAGCAAGCCCGATCTGTGCCACTCCCTCATCGCCACAAAGGAACGAATGGGAGCGGCAGAGACTTACACGGGGCTCCTCGGTGGCGACTTTTTCGAGAGCCTCGATGTCGAGGGAAGAGCCGATGTCGCATCCGCGACAGATGAAGACCGCGACATTTTTCTTCTCGTCAGCCACGATGAGAACTCACGCAACTCTGCAGGGCTTTGAGCGCGGCGCTGGACGCATCGCGCACACAAGATGCAACGTCCATCGGACGCCGGGCACATCCCGCCGCAAAATGACCGGGCAGCGGCTGAGTCGCCGACAAAAAACCATGGGAATCACGGCTCAGCGCGCCCGACGGCAAAGCCGGATCTTTCCCAAGCGCCGGGACCATGCCCGTCGCCAGCACCACCAGACTTACCTTTTGGTGAATGAGACCTTCCGCCAGCACGTCTTCGGCCTCGACCACCAGGTCGCCCGACGCTCCTTCCTCGGTGACCTTGGCCACTTTGCCTTTGATGAGATGAAGCTTGTCGTCCTTCTGGGATTCGGCAAGAAACAGTTCCTGCCTGCCCGGGGAGCGGAGGTCGATGTAATAGACATAGATTTGCGCGTCCGGATATTGTGCCCGCACATACCTGGCTTGCTTGAGCGACGCCATGCAACAAACGCTGGAGCAGTGTTTGAGGTGGTTGTCATCGCGGGACCCGGCACACTGGACGAAGGCCACACTTTCGATCTGCTTGCCATCCGAAGGGCGGACGATCTGGCCTTTTGTGGGTCCAGAAGGCGCCGCGAGCCGTTCCATCTGTACGTTGGAGATCATGTTGGGGAAAACGCCCAACCCCTCGACCACGCTCGCATCGAAGGGATCCCATCCCGTGGCCCAAATCAGAGCCTGCACCTCATACTCGAGGCGCAACGGCTTCATCTGCAGGTTGATCGCGTCGTAAGAGCAAGCCGCTACGCACTTGCCGCACTGCTCGCCCGGACAGGTTGCGGGATCGATCGTGTATCGAAAGGGCCAGGCCAAGTCGCTGGGAAGGTATATGGCGCGGGTCGATCCCATGCCGTAGTTGAACGAGTCGGGGCGCGATTCGGGACAAACCGCAACGCAGGCTCCGCAGGCGGTGCAGCGTTCATTCACGAATCGGGTCCGCTGCTCGACGGTTACCCGATGGCAGCCGTCTTCGGCGCGCGCTTCTGCCACTTCCGACAAGGTAAGACATTGGATGCGCGAACTGGTGCGAATCCGTCGGAGGTTGATTTCGAGACCGCACAACGGTGGGCAGAGCTTCGGGAAGTACTGATGCATCTGCGCCACGCGTCCACCGAGGTAAGGGCTGCGCTCGACGAGGACGACGTCGCAACCGGCCTCGGATGCCTCAATGGCGGCGGTGATGCCCGTGATTCCGCCACCGACGACCATCACTGTGCCGCGGCTGTCGACTCCGCTCATGGTCGGTTGGGTCATGTCACTCCGGTTGGGACGTGGGCTGCCGACCGCTCTTCGACGCTTGCGCGAGGTAGGCCTCGACGGCGCTGGTTCTCACCTGCATGGTCGGCTCGCCCAAAAGACTGAACCGCAGCCATTGGAGGGCGAAGCGCAAGAGCCCTTCGTCGTCGTAACGCATCTCTTCGACCAGGTCGTCGTCAACTTCAAACCGCTGCAACAGCGTGCTGCCGAAGACGAACTCCCGGAACCGGTCCAGGTCGTAACATGCGGTGAACCACATCTCCGTTTTCATCGGGGAAAGGGTCTCGGGCCGCGTCATCGCCTCGTGGAGAACGAGTTCCTTAAATTGCGCGCCCCAGCGCTCGCAGGCTTCGATCTCCTGCGTGTCCAGCCACTGCCGAGCCGTCTGTCCAGGCGTTTCGACAGTGGAACAACCCTCTGGTTGCGGCAAGAGAAAATACCGCTGCTCCCCTTGGCCGCTCGCGGGGTCCTTGCGGACCGCAAAACCGAGCGGATAGAGGCGGCATGCCCAGGGACGGTCAGAATGGACGGTGCAGCCTTGTTCGCCCAGAAATTGGCAGACCCCGGTCGCGCTGTTTGGGCGCAGGAAAAGCGATGGGACGGGGGACTGTTTATCAACACAGATTTGTGCGTACTCCCTCAGGAAGTCGCCCGATCGCATTGCGAGGCGCTTCTTCAGGCGCAGCACATCGTAGGGAGTAAGACGAATCGCGCCCCGGCAGCACTTGCGCGCGCACTCTGGCGTCGGTTGACTGGAGAACGGGAAGGGATCATCCGCTGCCAACCATTTCGTCTCGGCCGACGCACGGGGATTTGCTTCGTCAGTTGGTGTGGACGGATCACCTTGAGATGGAGGCCCACAATCCAGGCGAGTTGGAAGAGAATCCTTCATCGCGCGGTCTTTACGTTCCCTTGGCAGTGAGATACTTCACCGGCCGCTTGATCATCTTCCACTCGCCCGTCGTTCGATCGAAGACGCAGTTGCAAAAGGCGAGCCAGTCTTGGTTGTCGATGGACGGCTTATCGGTGCGGAAATAGTATCCGGGCCACCGCGTCTCCTGGCGGAAGTACAGGGACTGCACGTGGGCTTCGGCCTGGTGCAGGCGGTGAACATTTTCCCAGCAACGCATCAGCTCGTGCGAGTTCTCGGCGGCCAGAAGGGCCGAGTCCGTCCGCAGAAATGCCAGAAGCTCCATGCCTTTTTCCAGGAGCTTGCCGCTGGTCTTGAACTGGCTGGATACGCCACCCGCATACTCGTCCATGATCTTCTGCAGGCGGTACATAAACTGCTTGGGGCGAAGATAGGCGGGATTGATATCCGGGTCGGTAGTGTTGGCTCGATTGGCCTGGAACACATCGAGGGGCTTGAGGATTTCGGCTTTCAGGGTCTCGATCAATGCGGGATCAACCTGCGGCGCTGTGTTGTGGTCAACGACGTAGGAGATGGCTCCTTTCGCCGCAATGCGCCCCTCGGTGAATGAACCCGAGGAGAACTTGTGGCTCGATGCCCCGGACGCATCGCCGGCGGCGAAGAGACCGGAGACGGTGGTCATGTTGGGGTATCCCCAGACAGTAATCCGACTTGGTCGTTTCGTTTTGCAGATCCGAGGGTCCGGAAACCCAAGCGCCGGAAGCGCCGGAGTGCGAACCGATAAAGTAGGGCTCGCACGCCATGATCTCGGAGGGTTTGACTTCGGGTTCGACATTGGTGGCGGCCCAGAGGATCGCTTGCGCGATGGTCATGTCGAGGAAGTCTTCCCACGCTTCCGATTCGAGCTCCTTGAGCTTCTTCTTCGCCGTTTTCTCGTCCGGCGATTCCTTGGCGATGCGCTGGATCGCGTCCGCCGTTTGCATGTAGATCGGCCCCTTGCCGTCCATCACATCGAGCATCATGAGCCAGTTGCGCAGGTTCGCGGGCACAGGTTTAACGTGGCCGTAGGGCTCCCATTTATCCAACTCGGCGGCGTTCTCGACCATGTAGTCCTTACCCGCAGCGTTGGTCGCGAGGGCTTTGAATAGCAGGAACCATGCACCCACAGGGCCGTAGGCGTCCTTGAAGCGCACCGGTATGAAGCGGACTTCCTGGCATGTCATCTCGGCCCCGGCGTAGATGGTGAAGAACGCGCTCGCTCCCGAGTTGAACGGTGGATACCAGGAGCGGCCGAGCCCCTCTCCCGTGGAGCGAGGCTTGAAGATATGTACGGCGCCGCCCATGGCCACCAGCGTGGCTTTGGCCTCGAACACGTACACGGTGTTCTCACGATTGCTGAAGCCGATCGCGCCCACGCAGCGATCGCCATCCATCAACGGATGAGTTATGAACACTCTTTCGAAGTACTGCCCTCCCGCTTCGGACAGCGCATTCTTGGCCGCTTCCGCCACGATGACCTTGTACGACTCGCCGTTGATCATCAACTGCCAGCGGCCCTCGTGCACGTATTTGCCATCCTTGTCCTTCCAGATGGGGAGGCCCCACTTTTCGAAGAGGTGGACGGTGGAGTCGACGTGGCGCGCGATGTTGGCGACGAGGTCCTCGCGTGTGATCCCCATCAGGTCGTTGCGGACATAATCGACATAATCTTTCACGGTGTTGTTGCCGCCGTTGAGGTCAACGTACAAATTGATGGCCGACAGCCCCATGGCAACGGCGCCCGATCGCTCCATCGCCGCCTTGTCGACCAAGGTGACCTTCAGGCCGTGCTGGCGAGCCCAATAACTGGCTTCGACGGCCGCGCCGCAGGCAGCCATGCCCCCTCCGCAGATGAGTAGATCCGTCTGGACGACTACCGTCTTGAAATCCGCCATGTTCATGTTCTCCTTGGAGCTTCCGAATTCTGAAACATCTACAGCGTTGGCACCTTGTCCAGTTTTACTCGTCCAACTTCCGTGTTCAGGCCCGCGGGCTCACACATCAGCGTGGAACTCTTGAGATCGGCGTCGGCGGTCGGGTATTGATCGAAGGGCTTGGCTTTGCCCTCCGGCACGCCTCGTCGAGTGGGGAACTTGAAGCGCTTGGGCCGGATGTCATGGTTGCGGAATTGCACGGTCCACAGGATGTCCTCGGTGCTTCGCATGGGAGTCACGCTGGCACCCAGGGGAACGAAATCGGCATATCCGCGGACTTCGATCGCCTGCGTAGGACAGATTTTCACGCAGCTGTAACATTCCCAGCACATCGAGGGATCGCGGTTGTATGCCTTCATAATCTGCGAGTTCAGCACCATGAGGTCGTTGGGGCAGATATACTGGCAGGCGGTCTTGTCGAGCGCCTTGCATCCGTCGCATTTACTTGCGATAACAAAACTGGGCATCTTGCCTCCAAGGTTCAGAAAGGGTGGCGAGGGTAATGTGGGGGATCTGCAAATCGCAGAGAATCAATGCGGAAGCTCAAGGGGAGAGTTGAAACGCCGAGGGATATCCAGAACCTCCCGATGCCAATCAAGTCACGGACCAACATGTCGCTAAGGCCGGAACCCAAATTCGAGATGTATTCTTTTCCTGGACGGAATCGGCTGAGCTTCCTTTCTTTCATGACGGTGACCATAATATCGAAGTAGCGAAGCGGGGGTCTGTGAGCCACGTCACGTACACCACCGTCGCGAGCGCCGGATCACCGCCGACCAGGAACCGCCACCTGGCAGGTAATGGCGGTTTTCATTTGTAGATGATTTTGTGCAGTGCCTGCACTCGGCCGTCGCGAGAAAGGGGAAGGTCTTTGTGGCTCTTTGGGTTAGACCACCTGGTCCCAATCCAGGCGCCCGACAACCTTTGAGCTAAGTGCTTGAAAAGACTGGTCGGGGAGAGAGGATTTGAACCTCCGACCCCCTGGCCCCGAAGTGAGGAGTGCAGTCTGTAACTGATTGGTCTGGTTGCGCTTACGAATCAGTGATGTCAGCTCAAATGCGCCCCAGCGCCCGTCTGGCAATAGGGCAGCCGGTAGTCGAGGTCGCTCTCGTCGTGAAACCCGCTGGTGATCCCGTTCGAGATTCCGTCCGGCGCGTTGGTAAATTCCCGCGAGTCAAAGTACATATAAGGAGGATTGTTGCGACCGCAGGAATGGGCAAGAACCGTAAGGACGCCGAGCATCGCCTCTTCCCTTCCGCCAGCGATGTGAAGGATGACGAGGGGCACGTGGTGGTGACGGCCTACGCTCACGAGCGCCCGGACGGTCAGTGGTCGCTTATGCTGGTCAATAAAGATTATGACCATCCCCATCAGGTCCGGATTGTGTTTCACAACACTGAAAGCAACAGAGACGACTTTTTCTCCGGTCCAGTCACAATGATCACCTTCGGCAAGGCCCAGTACCAGTGGCATCCTGATCGCAAGAAGGGCCACGCTGATCCCGACCGGCCGCCCGTTAAGTCCACGCTTACCGCTGGCGAGAACACGATGCATACTCTGCTGGCGGCGTCTCTGACGATCATCCGCGGGAAGCGTTGAAGTGATCGCTGCCTGCGAGTTTTGATCGTTTTACCGCCGGCTGATAGCTGTACTGCGCAGGTTACGAAATGCAACATGACGAGAGTCTGAAAAACCCTAATGACAGTCCGGAGAGCCCCGGCGGAACGCGAGGGAGCGCAAAGGCTGAGATCCGATTCGCACTCACTAGACAATCACACGTAGCAGTGATACCCATCACTACGCTGCCCTGCACGACCCTTTAGACTTTCGTCAGTAGATTGTCTGACCCGCCGGAACTTCCGATTGATCGGAAAGAGCTTCGAAGTGTGGCGTGACATTACCAAAATGGCCTACGAATGGAAAAGACGAACGGGCGGCAAATGGTTAGAAAGGACTTTGCGAATAGTATGCCATCTTTAGGCTCTTTCACCTCTTAGGTTTGCGTTGTTTTCCATAGGTTGAACGATAAGCGAGAAGAATATGTCGTGCTATGCAATCGGGGTGGACATAGGGGCCACAAATACAAAATTGGTACTTATTAGCGAGGATGGAAAGATTCATCTGCGTGACAGCTTCCTTACTCCAAAAGGATCGCAGGCAGAGAACATTGTGGAGGCTATCATAAAAGGGACACGCGCCTTTCATGATCGGGCCCTCAGCGCAGGTTTCGACATAGAAGGAGTAGGGTTTGCGGTTCCTCAATTCTGCGAAGGTAAAGACTTTGTACAACGGCAAACGAATAACATGCGCAGCCTCGAAGGTTTCCCGATGTATCCCCCCCTTCGTGACGCTTTTGGGTCGTCGATCACAATCATAAATGACCTTAGTGCGGCCGGGATTGCGGAATTCCGATTTGGATGTGGACGTAACCATGAGCGAATGCTGCTCATGGCTATAGGAACGGGGGTGTGCACTAGCTTTGTCACACGAGAGTACGGCCTTTTGCGTTACTCATGGGATGGCTCAGGGGATACGGGGATGATCATTGTGGATCCAAACGGTAACGTTGAGTGCTCCTGTGGCGGCCGGGGTTGTCTGGAACCATTGGTTTCAGGGCCAGGCATCAGGCGCCGCGCCCTGCTTGAGATTGAACGAGGTAGGTCTACACTTCTCGCCAAAATCAAGACTGAAAAGGGCGACCTCGAAGCGCGTGATGTTACTGAAGCGGCGTTGGTTGGTGACGTGGTAGCCAAAGACATCATGGATCAAGTTGGTTCTTATCTTGGAGTCGCTCTCACATCCTATCTCCATATTTTTCGTCCTGATGTGATTGTCCTTGCGGGAGGAGTCGCTCAAGGAGGTTCCCTTTTGGTCGAGCCTATTCGCAGAACCATGAATCGGCTTGCTAGCCGTTGGTATCTCGAACACTTTGATGGTATTGAACTTTCATCCCTTGGCACGGAAGGGCAGGCCATCGGAGCCGCCAGTTTGATATTAGCACCTGTGTAAGTAAGGCTGTCTCAGCTTATGAATAACATGCGCGATCGTCCCCTGATTGCAGGTGAGGTGCTTCTTTTTGCTGTACCAGGGGATTCCGAGCTTCTGGTTACGTTTTGCCGTTCGTTTTCGGCGGAGATGAGTTCTGGCGGCAGGGGACGACGCTTGAGTCTTCTCGCCCAGCAGCGCTGTGCTGGTTTTCCTCATACCTGTGACCTTGCCCGGAATACTAGACCACCTATGACGAGGGCGTTTTTCACACCCCACGGGAGAACAACCGTTCCCTTCGCAACATAGAGCTCGAAATGACACAGTTGATTTATGAAGCTGCGCACAAACCGACCATATATTTTATTGGCGTCACCACGTTGAAATCGTCCATTATGAAGGTATTTCCCGAATGGGCAAAGTATTTACAATTGGGTGACTGTCAAATAAAAGGAATGGATTTCAAATGGCATGACGAGCCTGAAAGGTATCGCTGCGCGGTGCAGTTCATAAAGGAAGATCCGCTTTCACTCGGTTCGCTGGTTACCACACATAAACTTGATCTGCTTAAAGCCTGTCGTGACCAGTTTGAGATTGTGGATGAATACGCTGAACTCATGGGAGAAATCAGCAGTATTTCAAAACAAGACCATAAATTGGTGGGACATGCAAAAGATCCGATCAGCTGCGGTTTGTCTTTGGAAGCGTTTCTGCCTGCTAACTATTGGAAAGAGACGGGGGCGGAAGTCTTGGTTTTGGGCGCCGGCGGTTCATCCATCGCTGTTACCTGGTATCTAATGAAACAAACACACGCCAGTAATCGCCCGACAAGAATTATTGTGACCAACAGAACAATACCGCGTCTTGAACAAATGAAGGACATACACAAAAGGCTGGGAGCCAATATCCCTGTTGAATACCATCACACTCCCAATCCGGAAACGAGTGATCACATTTGTTGCAAATTGAAGCCCGGTTCACTGGTGATTAACGCAACGGGGCTTGGCAAAGACGCTCCAGGGTCTCCCCTGACCGACGCTGCGCAATTTCCTGAAAACGGCATAGCATGGGATTTTAACTATCGCGGCGATCTGCTGTTCTTAGATCAGGCGCGTGCACAGAGTGAACGACGACACCTCACAGTCGAAGATGGGTGGATTTATTTTCTTCATGGATGGACGCGCGTGATCGCCGAGGTTTTTCATGTTCACATTCCAACAGCGGGCCCGGTATTCAATGAGTTGTCGCGAATCGCCGCGAGCGTCCGATAAAGGGAGATGATTAGCCAAACTGAAACCAGGCGACGATAGTGTGCGGCCACCCTGGGAATGCCGGCCAGAACTGCGGAGATATCGCGACCGGGGGATTTTCCAGAGGGTTAGCACAAAGAGAGAATGAGATAGTAACGGAATCGCAGGGCAGATGCAGACTGCGTGCGATGGAGGATTAAGACGAAGACAATACTTGTTACTCCGAGGTCGGTGACACAGAACGGGCATGTATCTTTGTCAAGGCTTGAGCGGGCTGGGTACACAGTCGTTTTGTCCCCGGCAGGGAGATTTCCTACGGAAGGTGAGCTTACGCAGTTATTGCCCGATTGTGTTGGTTTCCTGGCTGGCGTCGAGCCAGTGACTGCAAAGGTTCTGGAGTCGGCCCGATCTCTGCGCGTAATCAGCCGTAATGGAAGCGGCCTTGATAACATCGACTTGGACGCTGCCAGGAAGTTGAACATCGAAGTATGCAGTGCCGAGGGCGCTAACGCCCGTGGAGTGGCTGAGCTTACCATGGCGCTGATTCTTTCCGTAACCAGGACGATCCCCTATAGCGATGCCCGATTAAAGCAGGGCGGATGGAAGCGAAAGCAAGGTATCGAACTAAGAGGCCGAACGTTGGGCCTGATCGGATGCGGCAGTATCGGCCGAGAGGTCGCTTGTCTGGCTTTGGGGTTTGGTATGCGTGTCTTGGCTTATGACCCTGTGCGAACCGACTTTCTTGGGCCCTCTCTACCTTTTCACTATGGTTCATTGGATGATGTGCTATCACAATCGGATATTGTGAGTTTGCATTGCCCTCCATTACCTGGCGGAGAAGCGCTCGTTTGTGCTCATACGATTGGAAGAATGAAGAGAGGAGTCTATATCATCAATACGGCCAGAGGGACATTGCTACAGGAAGATGATGTTTTGGAAGCTATTAAGGGCGGCCATGTCGCTGGCCTGGCTGTAGACGTTTTTCGGACTGAGCCGCCTGACGAGATCGAGCTGCTTCGGCATGAGAATGTTATCGCCACTCCGCATATTGGTGGGTTTACCAATGAGAGTGTGGATCGGGCAATGGAATCGGCCGTTCAACAATTTATTGGCTAATTTGGACAATGGGAAATGATCTACGAGAGAATCAAACAAGCCAAAGTCGTTCCGGTAATCGCCATTGAAGATGTCGGCCGCGCATTGGCACTGGCAGATGCCTTGATTCAAGGGGGATTGCCCGTGGCAGAAATTACATTTCGCACAGAAGCATCTGCCCACGTGATATCGATCCTGGCAAAAGAACGCCCCGATTTACTGGTTGGCGCCGGCACAATTCTCACGATTGACAATCTAAACAAAGCCGTGGACTCTGGCGCGAAATTCGGTGTCGCGCCAGGATTGAACCCCAAGGTTCTTAAGGCCGCTTTGAAATTGGAATTTCCCTTTTCACCGGGCATTATGACGCCTTCGGACATAGAAATAGCGCTCGATATGGGTGTCCGCGTTTTAAAGTTCTTTCCAGCGGAAGCGGCAGGTGGCCTTAACATGCTTTCAAGTCTGGCTGCACCTTATGCGCACACCGGTGTGAAGTTTATTCCAACCGGTGGAATTGCCCTGAACAATTATCGCGATTATTTGTCAAAAGCATTTGTACTGGCAGTGGGAGGAACTTGGATCGCGTCAAAAGAGAACATAGCTGCCGGTAATTGGGAAACGATAAAAAGTAATTGTGAAGCTCTGAATGCCAAGTCTACGTAATGCCTTATGATAAGCGTTCAGCAAACGAAGTGTAATGCCACCAGAGTGTTTTTCTCTCCTGCACAATCGACTGGCCTTTCATTCTGGTGGTTAGGACAGGCTGGGTTTGCGTTTCAATATGCGGATACCCGTATCATGATCGATCCTTACTTATCCGATTCCCTGGCCGACAAATATAAAGGAAAGGAATTCCCGCACATCCGCATGGCGCCTCCGCCTATTCGGCCTAAAGAGATTAATAAACTGGATTTTGTGTTGTGTACACATCGTCATTCCGATCATATGGACCCCGGCACGCTGCCGGTATTGGCGAAGAATAATCGTGGCTGTTTGTTTATTATTCCTCGTTCCGAACAGAAGGCAGCGATTGAGAGAGGAATTCCTCTAACGCAAATCCGGCCAATCAATGCTGATGAGTCGATTCAACTTACTTCCAAAATACGGGTTCACGCAATCCCCTCTGCTCATGTGAACATTGAAACCGATCAAAACAACGACCATCGTTATTTAGGGTATATCATGAACATCGGTAAAATCACCGTCTACCACAGCGGAGACTGCGTCCCATATCCAGAATTGGTTCCCAATCTTCAAAAGTATAGGATCGACATAGCATTGTTGCCTATTAACGGACGAGATACACTTAGACAAAGTCGCGGTGTGCCCGGCAATTTTACGTTTGAAGAGGCGGTTGATATTTGTTAACAAGCGCATATTCCGATATTGCTGATGCATCATTTTGGTATGTTCGAGTTTAATACAGTTGATCCGAGAGAAATTCGAGAAAAGATAGATAACAGTAGCACCGAAGTGAGTTGCATATTGCCAGAGATCAATATGGAATATTCAGTGTCGGATTAATGCTTGCCTGTGCGCGGACATTCAAGTCGCGAAGATGGCGGCGGCGATCAACGTCAGCCGAAATATCTGTCGATTACCGACTTAGCGTGCGAGCACATCGATCCAGCGTCGGGTCCGATGGCTCTCCAGTTCAGCCTTGAGGATTGTGAGTTGCCGCAAACCGTCGGCGAACTGCGGGTATTCGGGAGCAACGCCGGATGCGCCAATCGATGCGTAAAAGCGGCGGAAGACCTGCTTGAAGGTATCGCCGTAGCCTTCACAATGGCCACCAGGCAGGTCGGCGTAGCTGCGCGCCTCGGGCTTGAGCAAGGACGGATCCTTGAGGAGGAGCTGGTTGCCGGCGTCGCGGCGGCCAACCCAGAGTTCGTTGGGCCGCTCCTGGTCCCAGGCGGCCGCGGATTTTGTGCCGTAAACCTCGATGCTGAGCCGGTTCTTGCGTCCGGCGGAGACCTGGCTGGCGACGACGCTGCCGCGCGTGCGCGCACCCATGCGGAAGATCACCGCGCCGAAGTCTTCTGTATCCACGGCTGTCGCAATATAGTCTTCCGGGCCGAGCAGCTTGTTGGCAAAGGTCTCGATCGAGTGTTTTGGCTGCTTGCGCGTGGTGTGGAAGGTCTGAAGATCGGCACAAAGCGAAGTGATACGCAGGCCGGTGACGTGCTCGGCCATGTCAAACCAGTGCGAGCCAATGTCGGCCATGGTGCGCGAAGGACCGCCAGCCTTGGCGTCGATGCGCCAGTTCCAGTCAGTGTCGTAGAGCAACCAGTCCTGCGAATACGTGCCTTGGATGATGAGGATCTCGCCCAGGTCGCCGGCTTCGCGCATGCGGCGCAACTGCTGCACCATGGGGTAATAGCGCAAACTGTGGCAGACACAGTTCCGTAAGCCCTTCTGGGTGGCCAAGGCGACGAGTTCTTCGGCCTCTTCGACGGTCGTGGCCAGCGGCTTTTCGCAGACCACGTGTTTGCCCGCTTCGAGTGCCTCCTTGGCCATGGAAAAGTGCTGCGCGTTAGGCGTGCAGATGTGGACTGCGCCGATGGTGGGATCGCGCAAGACTGTCCGGTAGTCCGCCGCCATGGGGATGGCGAAGCCCGCAGCCAGACGCTGCGCCAGGTCGATGTTCGTGTCTACAATGGCAGCGGCCTCGACCGATTCCAACCGCCGCACCGCGTCGAGGTGCACGCGGCCTATGAAGCCTGTGCCGAAGATTGCCGTCTTGATTGGTTTCATCGTGTTCTCGATTCTCCGCGCTAAGCTATGGTAGGATCCTCTTCCGGCTCCTCGGTCCAGTCGCAAGAAATCTCGCGATGCTGTTCTGAACTCATCGTGGCCCACTCCAGTAGGCGCGCAACATGCCACGCCGCCAGGGCCGTCACCGGAGCGGGCGACTTGCCCAGGAGTGCGTCGCGGATGCCCTCATAGTAGAGCCGGTAGTCGCCAGGGATGGAGGTGACGGGCCGGGTGACCATGCCGCCGTCTATGTCCACACTGAGCGTGCCCCAGTCGGCGGTTGGCTCCTGTCCCCATGCCGGACTGTCGATACGGGTGATTTTGTTGAGCGCGGCCTCCTGCGGGTCAAACCCCCATTTCCAGAAGTTCCCGCTGGTTCCGCGCAGGTGGAAGCGGGGCCGCGCCAGCGAAGAGAGGCGATTGGCGCCCAACGTGACCGAGAAGCCCGGATAACGCAACCGCAGCGTAAAAGAATCGTCGGAGCCCACGCCGTCGCGCTCGCGGAGCACCTCGGCGCCCACCGATTCGGGTTTGCCGAAAAGCACCAGGGCCTGGTCGACGAGATGAGTTCCTATATCCTGCAGAAGTCCACCGCCCAGCGCCGGGTCTTCTTTCCAGGCTGCCCTGGTTAGCGGCCGCCAGCGGTCGAAGTTTGACTCGAAGTGGACCAAGCGGCCCAGAAGGCTTGCGCGCAGCAATTCTCGAATGGTTCGGAAATCCGAGTCCCAGCGGCAGTTATGGAAAGGCGCGAGGAGCGCGTTTCTGGCTGAGGCCAGCCCCATCAACTCTGACACCTCGGCTGAGGCAAGGGCCAACGGCTTGTCCACCACCACGTTCTTGCCGGCTTCGAGAATCTGCCGGGCCACGTGAAAGTGGCTTCCGCTGGGCGTGGCGACGACGAGCAGGCCGAGTGTCTTGTCTTCGAGAATGGCCTCGAGCGAACGGTAAGTAGTGATGCCGGGGTAGCGTTCTGCGGCGTTGTCTGTGTGACGCTCGACCACGGCGGCCAGGTCGAGTCCTTCGACGGACGAAAGTACCGGAGCGTGAAAAACGCGCGCGCCCATGCCGAAACCTACCAACCCCACTCGAATCATTTTTTGTCTCCCGGGAGCCGGCTCAGGCGCAGCGTAAAGATTCATGAAAAAGCGGACACGGGCACCAACACACCCTTATATACGAACCGCGGGATATTCAAAAGAGTAGTCTTTTTCAATCGACGGATGAGGGTCTGATAGTCTTGCCTTCCACCACCGGCGGGAGACCACCGTGAAGCGGGAGAACAGGAATAACATGGAGGAAGAACCCGAAGGAATTCCTGGTAGTTGTACCTGGCCATCGCCGCGTGGCGAGCTACGACGACGACGCCATTTTTCGGAGGCTACGATATGAACTCTCTTGAACGGGTAAGAACAGTTCTGGCGGGCGGAATCCCAGATCGTGTGCCCGTGTCCTGCCCAATTTCTTGATGGCCGCGCGCGAAGCGGGTGTCCGCCTGGAAGACTACCGCGTTGACCCTGAAGTCATTGCCCGCGTCCATCTGCAGGCGTTGGAGAAATACGAGCACGACTGCATTATGGTGGATACGGACACCACCATGCTGGCCGAAGCCCTGGGTGCCGTGTCGAAATGCGCCCCCAACGAACCCGGCCGCATCGAGGCGCCTGCCATCCGCAGCCTCGACGAAGTTGACCGCTTGAAAGTGATCAACCCTGAGACGGATGGTCGCATTCCCGCTCTGCTCGAGGCCGTCCGGCTGATGTCCAAACAAGTGGGCAGCGAAATTGCCATTCGCGGCAACGCCGACCAGGCCGCTTTCAGTCTCGCCTGCCTGGTGCGCGGCATCGAAGATTTCCTGATGGAGCTCGCCGAACAGCCAGACAATCCGCGCATCGCCCAGCTCCTGGAGATTTGCTACCAAAGCCATCTCGCCGTCCATCGGGCGCTGGCCAAGGCCGGAGCCCACTTCACCTCGCTAGGCGATAGCCTGGCAGGCCCGGACGTCATTTCCCCCCGCATGTTCGACCGCTTTGCGCGTCCGTACGAGGAACGCCTGGTGAAAGACCTTGCCGCCGATGGCATCTTCGTGGTGATTCACATTTGCGGCGACACCAGCAGAATCCTCGCCATGCTGGCAGAATACGGACCCTGCGGCTTCGAGCTCGATTACAAAACCGACGCCGTGAAAGCCAAACAAACCGCCGGGACAGCGCCACGTACTGTTTGGAAACATCGACCCCAGCGGCGTCCTGGCCCAGGGGACGGTCGAACGAGGTTCGGGAAGCAACCCGCAAGCTCATCTCCGTCTGGAAGCCAGAAGGGCGCTTCATCCTGAATGCCGGCTGCGCCATGCCACCGACTACGCCGCCGGAAAACGTTCACGCGCTGGTGGCAATGGCAAAGGAGTGCGGAGTCTATGAATAGCTGGGCATGAAGTGGCGCGAAAGAGGTCACCGCCATGCGGTGCCGGATTGCGGACCGTCACAGCGAGCATTCACCTGGAGCCGAATTCGAGAGGGAAACATGGCCGATCTCAAGAAACTTCACCAGGCAATTCTAGATGGCAACGCGAAACTTTCTGCTGCGGAGACCGCGCAAGCGCTCGCGGCGGGCATCGACCCGATAGCAATTATTGAGGGCACGATGATTCCAGCCATGGACGAGGTGGGACGGCTCTTCGAATGCCAGGATTATTTTGTTCCAGAACTGCTGTTATCAGGCAGGGCGATGAAAGCTGCGATGCAACTCCTGCGCCCGCTGCTGGCGAAAAGCGGGGCCCAACCAGCGGGCCGCGTCGTCATCGGCACCGTGAAAGGGGATTTGCACGATATAGGGAAGAACTTAGTGGGCTCCATGCTGGAGGGCGGAGGTTTTGCCGTAACCGATCTGGGTACCGATGTATCTCCCGATAGTTTCATCGATGCGATACGAGAGAAGACTGCCGACATTGTCTGCCTCTCCGCCCTGCTCACGGTCACGATGCCGGCGATGAAAACGACGATCGAAGCGTTGGAGCGCGCTGGAGTCCGCAATAAGGTCAAAGTTCTGATCGGCGGCGCTCCAGTGACTCCGCAGTACGCCCGAGAGATAGGAGCGGACGGCTACGGTGAGAATGCAAACGCAGCGGTCGCGCTCGCTCGCGAACTGAGTAAGGGTGCGCTGCGCGCATAGAGTGCCAGCGATAGCTGGTTGTTCCAGACACTGCCTCGCCGCGAACAGATTTCTGAATTGAGCCCAGAGCAGTCCTAGAGCATTTTCGCAGCTAACGTGTAGCTCGCCGCCGATGGTCCCACAGCGGCTAAAGCCGTGTCATCCTTGGCCATTGACGGCACGGCTGAAGCCATGCCCCTTCAAATCCACCATACACCAACTGTGAAAATGCTATAGAGCACTCATCCGTTGAGTCGGTAGCGGGCGAGCGCCATCATCTCGGCGTACATATATTGGAAATCGGAGTCGGCGGCGAGCTCGACATGCTGCGACAATGCCGCAACCTTCCGCAATCGCGCGTGACGCATGGAGGGCGTGAGTAGCAGCGCGCGCGCGCCGCGCAGCGCGCTGTTGCCCACCGGCTCCACTGCCAGATCCTCGGGCAGCAGTCCGATGACGCGCGCGCTCGTCTCGCGAATGTAATTGCCGAACGCGCCCGCCAGGCAGAGTTTTTCAACGCCGGCACCGGCGAGCATGCGCAGACCCGCCGCCATCGCGCCTTTGGCCAGTTGCAGCTCGCGGATGTCACTCTGCGACAGTGCGATGCCCTCGACTAGCGGCAAGCGCTTGCCGGGGTTGGTCAGGCGGCCGTTGGCGCCGATCAGGCCCAGTTCGACGCCGCATGCCGCCGCGTCCACCAGGCCGCTGCCGCAGATGCCGCGCGCCGTTCCGCCGCCGATGACGTGGCAGTCGAGCCCGCCGTCGCGCACATGCACCGTGTCGATCGCACCCGTGCCCGCACGCATCCCCGCGCCAATGCGCCCGCCTTCAAAAGCCGGGCCAGCCGCCGTCGACGCACATACAATCCCCTGAGCCGACCCCACCACCACCTCGCCATTCGTGCCGATGTCGAAAAGCGCGCAGGGCCGCGCCCGCTCGTCGAGTTGCGTGGCCACGATGCCGCACAGCAGATCGCTGCCGACGAATCCGCCCAGGCAGGGCAGGAATTCGACCGGCCCGGGCCATCCGAAATCCGACTCCTCGAAGCGGTAGCCGCCCAGGGTGGGTGAGGCGAACGGCGCTCGGGTCAGCGGCTCCACATCGAGACCGCAGAAGAGATGGTGCATCGCCGTATTGCCCGCGACCAGCACCTCGCGGAGCGGCTCGCCGCCCAGCATCCCTCCGAGCGATTGGCGAATGAGGCGGCCCAGTTCGCCCGGCCGGCGCAGATCGTATTGCAAGCGGCTCATCACGTCGGCCCCGTAGCGCGCCTGCGGGTTGAGCGCGGTCTCCACCCGCTGAACTTCACCGCTGGTGAGATCGACCACCTGGACCACGAGCGTCGTCGTACCCAGATCGATGACCGCACCCTGCCCCGGGCGTGGCTCGATGGGAACGTGCGCGTCGTCGGTGAGCACGCGCAGCGACCACTGCTCCACGTCGACCACAACGCGTTCCGCCGCGGACGCGCAGCAGGCCAGGCGCCAGCCGTCGCAGATCTCTTTTTCGCTGAGCGCTTCCCGCATGGCCGCGGTAACCGGCACCTCGCCGGCGAGTACCCGCACCTTACATCCACCGCAGGCGCTCTCGCCTCCGCAGGGGAATTCGACGCCTGCGGCAAAGAGTTGGTCGGCCAGCGTCCGCTGCGTTTGGGGATGGAGCTCGAGCTTCACGCGTCGTTACCTGCAAGCCTTGACGCCACTCCCGGACCGGCATCGCGCGTTTCGCGCAACTCGCAGTCTGCACTGCGGAGTTCGCCGAAAGTGTGCTCCCTACCGGTCACGCCTGTACCTTCACGACACCGGTGTCGTAGCTGGCCACGATGCGCTGGCCCGGTTCGGCGACAACAAATTCAGGTTCCGCCCACTCGCCCTCGACCATGCGCCGCAGCCAGGTCAGGTCGCCCGGCAACCGTTCGAAACTCCAGCCCTTCTCTTTGGCTTCAGTGGACGCCTGGGCAATAAACTTCCCGCCTGCCTCGAGTCCTGTCTCGATGAACGTGAGCTTGCGGTACTGCGAGCGGTAGCGCGTCATCTCTTCGTAGAGGTAACGCCCGTTGTCCTCGCCGTACTTGCGGATCATCGCTTCCAGCGGCTCGTCGAACCCCATCGTGTTGTGCGTCAACTGTTGCAAGCCCTTGCCGCGCTCCAGCCATCCGGTCGACCGGTAGTAGGTGCCCGGGTTGCCCTCGAAATATGTCTGGTAGCGTTCGCGGCTGCCCATCAGCAGCGCGATGCAGTCGTGCGCGCGCGGCAGCACCAGGCGCGTATGCCGCGCGGTCAGCCCATCGAGCCCGTTGCCGCAGAGTCCGTAACCGAGCAGAATCGCTTCGTAGACACCTTCCGGCGCGCGGTCCACAACTCCCTGAATCTTTTCCGCCATCGCCTTGGCGCCCAGGTCGTGCAGGCCTTTCCGGAGAAATTCCAAGTCCACCTGGTGCGGCGAATGCGCGCAGGCGTCGCACATTTCGCGGAACAGAACTTCGCAACTGATCAGCTTGAGGCGCATCGGGCACTCACCAGGGCGCGAATAAAGTCTGGGGTGGAACCGCAACAACCGCCCAGAAACGAGGCGCCCGCATCGCGCAGGGCCGCGTAGTGAGAAGCGAAGAACTCGGGCGAGGTGTCATATCGAATGGCGGTCCCCTCCATCTTCGGCAAACCCGCATTCGGCTTGATCCAGATGGGAAGATCGCAGGCCGCGCGCAAACGGCGGCAGATGAGCGCAACGTGCTCGATCCCAACGCCGCAGTTCGCGCCCGACCGCAGTCCGCCCCCGCTTCCACCATCGCCGCGGCCACGGCCTCGGGCGTCGCGCCCATCATGGTGCGGTCCTTGTTCTTGCCGGAGTCGAACGCGAAAGAGGCGATTACCGGCAGCCCCGTGCCCTTGGCCGCGGCAACGGCCAGGCGAGCCTCCTCGATGTCGCTCATCGTCTCCACCAGCAACGCGTCCGCGCCTGCCTCCGCCAGCGCCGCGGCCTGCGCGGCAAAGGCCGCAGTTGCCTGCTCCTCGCTCATTTCACCGGTCATCAGCATCTTGCCCGTCGGCCCGATCGAGGCAAACACCAGCGCCTTTCCCGCCGCCGCCCGCTTCGAGGTAGCCACACCCGCGCGATTGATCGCCTCCAAGTCGCCTGCCATCGCAACCGAGTTGGCGCGGAAGGTGTTGGTGAGGATGACCTGGCTGCCCGCCTCTACATAGGCGCGCGCCACCGCTTCCACGCGCTCGGGATGGGTCAGGTTCCAGGTGTCCGGTACCGTGCCGGGGTCCAGGCCGCGCGCCTGCAACTCCGTCCCCCACGCCCCATCCGTGATCAGCAGACCGCCTGCCAGCCACTCACGTAGGCGGCTCACGCGGCCACCCGTTTGCGCGCCGGGTTATCGCTGCCGATTTCGCGCCGGCGCTCGAAGATGGGTTGGATGTAGCTGGGCCGCTTCCCCGTCGAAATGTACCCCTCCCTCACGTCACGAATGCCTTTTGGCTCCCGAAGAGATGCTGGGTTTGGCTCAAGAACCAATTTATATCACGACTGCAACGCCACATGAGCGGCGTCCCGTCGATTGACTAGCTTCACGCCACAGGGCAAACGCTTACGGTAACCGCTTACGTAAACAGGTTGCCTTGTGACATGCGTGGTGCTAGCGTGTCAAGGAACATCTTAATGATGGTATCGCCGCCTGCTCCAAAGGCCGCGTCTGAACCTGCGCCGCGAGTACCTAGCCACAAGTAAGAAAGGCGCCGTGAACCGAGAGATTTGGGGAAAAGGAAGTGAGGAACGAAGAAAAATGCCAGCCGGTATCAGGGACGTCGCAGAGAGAGCGGGCGTTTCGGTCGCCACGGTGTCGCATGTTTTGAACCGGACCCGTTACGTTACTCCACAAACCGAGCAACGTGTTCTACTCGCGATTCGAAAGCTGAAGTATTACAAGAATGTTCATGCGGGCAGGTTGGCGCGCGGCAGCAGCGAATTCTTTGGGCTGATAATTTCCGATATAGAGAATCCCTTTTTCCCAAAAATCATTAAGAGCTTTGAGGCGGAAGCAGTGAAACATCGGTTTGACATCCTCCTCTGTGCTACGAACTATGATCCCGGCCGAACGCAGATGGCCGTGCAAAAGATGATCGAAAACAGGGTGCGTGGCGTGGCCGTGATGACAGTATCGGTGGATCCGGCCATCGCGCGCGAACTCAAAAAGAGTCGGATTCCGGTTGTCTCTCTGGAGTTGGGGCTGGTGGAGAACTACATCAGCAACATTCACATAAACTACGCGAAGGGGTCGTCCCAGACCATCGAATACCTTTACAAACTCGGCCACCGGGTATTCGCCTTCATCTCCGGACCCCGGGAACGCCCGTCTTCTCTGATGTACGAACAAGTATTTGCGGAAGCGCTCCAGCAACTAGGCTTGCCTACGCATCAGAACGTCGTGGGCAATAACAAGGTGGAAGGAGGAATCGCGGCAGTCCGGACACTCCTCGCCCAGCCTCACTTCCCAACCGCTATCTTCTGCAGCAACGATATGACCGCGGTCGGAGCGGTGGTGGCGCTGGAGGAGGCTGGCTTGCGCGTGCCGGAGGATGTGTCCGTGGTCGGGACTGACGATATCGAATTTGCCCGTCTCGTCCGTCCCTCTCTTACCACTATTCGTATTCCACGCGAGCAACTCGGCAAATTGGCGTTCGAAGTGCTCGACAAAATGCTCCGCTCAAGTCGACGCATAGGCCGAGAGCATGTTTTGGACACTGAGTTAGTGGTGAGGCAGTCGAACCGGATCCGCTCCGACCCGAGTGGGAGAAAAGACCAGTCCGTCGTCAACCGCATAGCTGGCGGCAATTGAATCGGACTTCGGGACAGAAGCGCAACCCATTTGCCTCACCATCGTAGCTTCTCGGATCTCTGCGCTACGTCAGCTTTTCGCCCTTAGCTGGCCATGTTCGATCAGTCCGCTCAGCGCTTCGCAGACGCCTTCCATCGAGCTGTAACGTGGCCGATAGTCAAGCAGCTTTTGGGCTTTGGAGAGGCTGCAATTCGAGCTATGCGCCAAGTGGTCCCAGGTTTCCTGTGCTTCTTCGACAGAGACCGTGGCTCGGTATTCCTCCCAAGGGACAAATCGCAGGCGCGCGGGCTGACCAAACCACGCTGCCAAGGATTCCGCATAACCCCGAATCGTCATCGCCGCGGTTGAGACCGCATGGAAGCTTTCGCCCACGGAGGCATTCCGGTTGGCAATCGCCTTCATGAAGGCTTGCGCCACATCGTCCGCGTGAACGTGATGCAACATCTCCAGCCCCTGGTGTGGCATCAGCAATTCTTCTCCCCGGGCGAGCTTCCCGTACACGTCAAGGCTGCACGTGCCCAAAGGGTCCAGTGGTACCCAGCCCGGTCCCACGATGTGACCGGGTAGTATGGAAGTTGCCGGGAAACCGCGAAGCTGGGCCTCTTCTATGAGATAGGCTTCGAGTTGTGCTTTCTTGATGCCGTACTCGCCAAAAGGACGGCGCGGCAAGTCTTCCGTCATGGGGACGGTAACGGGGTAGCCGTGGACCCAGATGGTCCCGCAACTGAGGAAGTGGCGTATCTTCCCGCGCAAGGCCCCCACCAACCGCCGGGCGGCGGCAGCATCAAAACAGATCATGTCAATGACAATGTCAGGCTTGAGCCGGCTCACGTTCGAACCGAATGTACCGGCGGCATCTTCCGCCTCGCGGTCCATGATGACCTGCTGCACTTTCTTCCATGCTGGATCGGGCAGGTATGGCTTGGCTTTTCCTCGGTGGACGCAAACCACCTCGTAGCCCTGGTGTATCAGTCGCGGAATGAGAAACGTCCCTACATGACCCGTTCCACCAATCACCACAACGCGCATCTATATACCCCCGCTTAACCCGGAATTTCCATTTTGCATTTCCAACGAACAGGCAGTGTACAAGTGAGGCCGAAACCCTTCCACCAACGACTCCAAGGCGGATTATCTGGCGGTCCAGCCGCCATCGATGAGGATGGTGTGACCGGTAATCAGCGACGCGGCTGGCGAGGCAAGGAAGACAACAGCGCCGGCAACGTCCATCGGCTCGCCGATTCGGTGTAATCCTGCAATGCGCTCGATCACGTCGGTCCGGAAGGCCGGGTCCGCCAGGGCGGGTTCGGTACCCGGTGTGCGGATAAATGTCGGGGCAACGGCATTAACTCGTATGTTGTGCTTACCCCACTCAACGGCAAGACATTTGGTCAAGTGCGCAATGGCGGCCTTGGTCATGCAATAGACCGATTCCGTCGGGAGCGCAACAAAGCCGGCTTGGGAACTCATGTTCACGATGCATCCCCGCTGCTGGCGAATCATCACGCGTCCGGCCGCCTGGCTGGCAAAGAATGTCCCCTTCAGATTCACGGCGAGAGTTAAGTCAAAATCTTCCACGCGCACGTTTTCCGCGGCGTTTTCCGGACCCAGGCCGGCGTTGTTGACGAGGATGTCGAGGCGGCCAAAGTGTGCAACGGTGTCATCGACCGCCCGGGAAACCTCATCGAGCCGTGTCATGTCCATCTGCAAAGGCAAAGCGCGGCGGCCTAACGCCTCAATTTCTTTTGCCAGGCCGCTTCCGCTGGTCACATCGCGCAAACCGAGCGCCACATCAGCGCCAGCGTGGGCGAAGGCTAAAGAAATGGCACGGCCCAAGCCGCGAGCTGCGCCAGTCACTAGTGCGATATCGCCGGTCAGGTCAAATCGCGGAAAATCATTCGCCATGGAAAAACTCGTTGGAACCTCTCGTCCCGCACTGAGGTTCTAATAACCTCTATATACTCTTTCCTCAAATGCAAGCAGGAGGCTCCTAAGAGCCTCCTGAATAGTTTTGCTTACTGCTCTCTCCTTCGCGCACTAGAAGAGAAGCTTCAGAGAGATCTGTCCGATGCGCGCCGGTTGAGTGGACATCGCATTTCCGAAGCCGAATGCCGACCCGCTGCCGGCGCCGCTGATGTTGCCATTTACAGCATTGAACTGGGTATGGTTGAAGAGATTGAAGAACTCCGCCCGGAATTGGAGCCGCGTTGTCTCCGTCAGCCGGGTATCTTTCAGCAGAGCCATATCCCAGTTGTTCAGGCCCGGCCCGTGAAAGAACCGCCGCCGGCTTCCCAGCGTTCCAATCGGTTCCGTAACAAACTGCGAGCTGTCAAAGAAGGGCGCGACGGTGCTGCCGGTGCGTGGTTTCTCGTGGTGAATCGAAGTACCGGTAAACAGCGGCGTATCCATGCCGATCGGCAAGGGGCCGGAATTCGCGGTACCCAGCAAGGAATTGTCATCCGTCTCATAGAGCGTGACCGGAAGACCGGTGGCAAATCGCGTGATACCGCTTAGCTGCCAGCCCGCAGTCAGCCGTTTCGGACCTCCCAGTTTTTCAAAAGGCAGGTTGTAGGAATAGCTGAAAACAAAATTGTTCGTCTGATCGAAGGCTGAAAGCGCCCGGCTCAACTTGTGGTTGAACGGGTTTACCTGCTCGCCATACGCGGACGAATCGTCCAGTGACTTGCTGTACGTGTAACCCGCCAGGAAGCTGAACGACTTCGTCGTGCGCCGCAGATTGACTTGCAGCGAATTGTAGGCGGATACGCCGTTGGTGATGAAATAGCCGTTGCTGGTGAAGTTCATCGTCCCGGCGGCGAGGTTCGGAGCCAGACCCGTACGGGTACCGACCACTTCATTGCAGGTGCCCAAGCCACACGGGACCGTGGTAACGATCCCTGCGGCTATGGCTGCGGCTGGCGCAGCTATACCAGGGGGCAAAACGTAGGTGTTGTTCTCGCCAGTGGGGCCGCAGGTGGGAGTTGCCCCATTGGCAATCAGGTAATTACAGATGGCCGGACTTCCGGGATTGGCCTCCTGGTCTGAAAGAAGCCGGTGCGCTTGCGTTCCCACGTAACTTAGCGTTAAGAGAGTTGACGAGGAGAATTGGCGCTGAATCGAAAGCTCATACTCCTCGGCGTAAGGTAACCGGTTTGTGGGTTTGAAGCCTGGCGAAGCTCCAATGGGAAGAAATCCCTTAGCTCCGAAATCGAGGTTTTGCGGTACGGGAAGCTGGATGGGAAACGGGGACGTGGAGGTAGCGCCGTTCGTCCGGTTCTGAAAGGGATTCGCGAAGGTTGGGGTGCTGGGGCTGTAATAGTCCCCGTAGGGAGCGTCTCCAATCTCGTTGAAGTCCGTTGCACCTTCAAAAGACGTGTAGAACATTCCGAAACCCGCGCGAATGCTGGTTTGTCCGGCTCCGGTCAGCTTGCCGAGCCATCCCTCGCCACCGCTGGGCGAGTAAGCAAGGCCGATCCGCGGTGCAAAATTGTTATAGCGTACGGGCGCCAAAGTCTTAGGGATGCCAGGGTCTCCGGGAAACACCCAACCAATAGGCGAACCCGGAAATACTTTGGACTGCAGACCGGGAACGATGGTCTCTATTTCGTTATGCTGTTCGTACCACGGAGTGGCGAATTCCCAGCGCAATCCGTAGTTCAAGGTCAAGCTGGAAGTGGTCCGCCAGCTGTCCTGCCCGTAGAGGCCCATGTACCGGTTGCGGCCGTTGGACGGCGGGGTTTGTCCCTGGTTGTAACCGGACGGCGCCCCCAGCAGAAAATCCGCTATGTCAATCCCCGTCTCGCTACCGGTATTAAACAGGAAATTGCCATTTTCAATGTTGAGGAGCGCTTCCTGAAGCTGAGTGTAATGATAGCTGCCCCCGAACGACAGCGTATGCTTGCCCACCACTTTGCGATAGTTATCCAGAAACTGGAACGTATTCTCCGTCAGCCCAAAAACACGGCTCAGAACCCCTAGATTGAAGTTGTTGAAATCAAGCTCCGGAACACCTTCAATGCTCGGATCGAGTGGTGTGATGCCGGTGAAACCGAGCGAGGCTAACGTGACTCCGGTCCCTCCCGAGGGGGTGGTCACATTCTTGCTGCGAACAAACTGGAAGCGGAACTCGTTGACCGACGAGTTGCCGAAGGCCTTGGTATCACCCAAGTTGATGACTTGCGATCTGCCCTTGGACAACGAACCAAAGCCGGGCACCGAGGAAGCCACGGTATACGGGTTCTGCAGGTTGTATTGATCGAAAAAATAGTAGGCGGAGAGCATGCCGAAATGCGAGTTGGCGTCCACGCGGCCGCTGGTCTTGTCGTCGCGCAGCCGTTGTGAAAATGCTGAAGTGCTGAAAGACCCGCCCTCGCTGGAGGGAATGTATTTGATGAGATTCGTCGCTATCGGCGAAATCGCCGGACTGGGAATCTGAGCGCCGGGGAAAACGCAGGTGGCCGTCGTACATTCCGGCGTGTAATAAGGCTCTCCCGCCGCCACCGGATAACCCAGTTCGCTACTAAGCTGGCTGGCAAAGTAGGCGCCATTGACGGTTCCAGTCATTGCATTCTGCCCAGCTGGGTTGAGCACTTGCGAGAAGTCGCCGCCAAGTTCCTCGGGCGTGGGGACCGAAAAAGTTGTGCTTACACCTTGCACCACCCGGTTGCCTTGATAATCCCCGAAGAAAAACATCTTGTCGCGTTTAATGGGCCCACCGAACGTGCCGCCAAATTGATTCTGGTGGTACGCTCCCCGCGTCGGAACGAAATAATCTCGCCCATCCAGATTGGTATTGCGGAGAAACTCGAACAAGTCACCGTGATAACCGTTGCTTCCCGATTTCGTGATGACGTTGATCTGACCGCCGCTAAAGTTGCCGTACTCGGCGTCGAAGTTGTTGGTGATGATGCGAAACTCCGCGATCGAGTCCAGATTGGGAATGACCGCCGTACCGCCGAAACCGGCTTCCTGCACGATCGCTCCATTGAGGAGAAATCCGTTGTTTGCCTCCCGCATGCCGTTTACCGAAAGATTTCCTGCGTTCAGGTCGCCTGACACTGGGGTTACAGCGAATCCCGCGGCTATAAAATTCGACCCGGTGTTGGCAGCGCCACCTCCGCCTCCGCCAATGCCCGAGGCAGCCGAGCTTACGCCCGGTTGTAACGACAACAAGTCGGTGTAGCTTCGCGTCACGAGAGGTACGCCCGTCATCTCTTGTCCGCTGATCACCTCACCCAACTGCGTGGTGGTGGTTTCCACGTGCGCCGCGGTGCTCGATACCGTCACCGCCTCCTTGACGTCACCCACCTGCATGGCAACATTAACCGTCACCGCGGAATTGACGTCCAGCAACACGCCAGTCTCGCGGAAAGGCCTGAATCCGGATTGCTGCACGTCCACGTCGTAATGCCCCAGCGCCAGGGAGGGGAAGGTGAAGTAACCTTGCTGGTTAGTGTGCAGGGTTTGAACGATGCCAGTATCGACGTTAGTGGCCGTCACCGCCGCTCCCACAATCGCCGCGCCGCTCGCATCCGTCACCGTGCCAGAAATGCTCGCCGTCACCGAACCCAGAGCGCTTCCGCAGAACAGAAGCAGGACTGCGAACAGCGGCAGCACCAAGGGCATCATGCTCCGGCGCCGGCCGGATGGAACTCGTTGTCTGCTGTCCAGTGCAAACTCAGCCTGACGGCTGGTCTCGATCTGTGTCGGGGAGAGAACGGAGATGCCCAAAGAGCGCCCGTCCCGAATCTGCCGTGTGTCCATTGCATTTCTCCTATCCGCGTTAATGTTTATTAAAACGTATTAATAGCTAATAAATACTCGGTCAACGAAGCTTGTCAAGTTTAAAGTCGGAGTAAACAAAGGCGCAGTGACCGAGATCACGCATGCGCGATCCAACCGGAATTCTGGCATCTTCGGCTGACTGCCAGTGCGGGTTTCCGGCGTCCGGGCAAGCGAACTCCCCGGTACTCCCTGGAAGGGGGGACGATCACCAGCCGGCACAGTCCTTCTGAAGTGCGCTCTCCTCACAAAACCCTCGCCAATCACCGCTGCTTGCAAATTCACGTAGAAGATCTCGACTAAATTCACATCAAGGCGCCGATAAATAAAGACCTGTACGCCTTTGTCAAATTTCGAATACGACACTCGTTCATTCGGAGGATGCAGCCGTCTGCTTGACCAGCGGAACCACCGCCGAATCAATCCAGGCATCGTTCTCTCCCCCGGTCACGCCGGCAAACAGCCACCAGCGCTCCACGTGTTCCACTACCTCTCCCCGCAGCAATTCGACCAGAGGCCCAAGTGTTTCCAACTCGGTGAAGTCGGGGTTCGTGAACAGCTCAAAATTGCAGCCGAAATCGGGATATTGAGCGCCACGAATGACCGCCGCACGTTTAATGAACAAATAACCTTCCCGGAAATAGGCTCCCCAGCCGGCCGAGTTGTAAATGCCCCCCATCTGCTCTTTGAATCGGCCCATGGGATTCGCAAGATGGCGCAACTGGATATAGGCCGTGCCCAGTACCCAGCGAGGGTCGGCAAAGTCCGTGTAGGACCAGATACCGAAGCCTCCCACCGGAAGATAGTGATCCTTATCCATCGCAATCCTGGGAGACAGCGGCAGAATTGCGCGTCCGCCCGCCCGCATCATCGTGGGCGACCACGCCGCAAGTGTGCTCGAGCGCTTGTCGTCATTCCTTATGCGGTGCGTGATTCGAACCTCGGAACCCGTCGCCGCCAGCTCGATTTCAAGTTCCTTCTGCAGGTTGGTACCCGGAGGAAACTCTTCGCGCTGCGCGGTGAAACGAATCGCGTTGCCGTGCTGACAAACGGCCACCGGAGTGTTATCCGGATAATAAGTTCTCTCCACCTCCGGCGAAACCCACAACCGGTGGCCACCATAAAGCCGGAAATTCGAATCGCCAGCCTTCCCCGCATCCTCCTCGACCTCATGCAGCAGGTTCTCCCCATTGCGAAACCCATAGAAGAGAATCCGTGGACCGACATCGGCGGTTACGACCAACTCGACAACGCCGTTGGACAACTTGTACGCATTGTTCCAGCCCCGGTATGAGAATCGATCGAGCATGGTCGCGAAATTTGCCTCAGACAAGCTCTTTCGCGTTCTTCTGAATCTTACCCAGACCCGCCGCGATTTCGTGCATGTCTTCTTCGTCTCCCAGCAACGCGGGCTGCGGAATCCAAACCGTTTCCCAGGCCGCCTTTTGTGTTACCGGAAATTTTTGCCTCAGAAAGGCATGCTTCTCTTTCGCTTGTTTTCCGCTAAGGCGCTTCCGGTACTCGCCATTGCGAAACATGTGCAACTGGTGGAGAGGCGGGTAGCTCGCCTGGTTGGGAATGCCCTCCGCGTTCATCGCTTCGATGAAACGCTCCGTAGCGAGGCCCGCGAATTCCTTCTTGTTGACGTGAAAAATGTAGGCATACTGCCCATTACGCGTGCACCGTTCGTCCAGCTTTTGCGGCGTAATACCGGGAATTTCGCGCAACAGGCGGTCCAGCATCCGTGAGTTTTGATGGCGCCGCGTGGTCTGCTCGTCGAGACGGCTTAACTGCACGTTTAGAATGGCGCCCTGCCATTCGCTTAGCCGGTAGTTCGATCCATACCTGAAGTGGCTATAGAACCACTCGCCGGGCATACGCCCACAGTCGTGCACGGAGCGGGCCTGCACCTCGAATTTGTCATTGTTGGAAATGACGATCCCGCCTTCGCCAGCGGTGATCAGCTTGCTCGATTGAAAACTGAAGGTCCCCGCGACACCGAACGTCCCAACCCGCTGGCCGCGCCATTCACTGGCGTGCGCGTGCGACGAATCCTCCACCAACGCCAGTCGTTTGCGCTTGGCGATTTGCCGCAGCCGATCGAGATCCGCGGGATGCCCACCCATGTGCACCGCGATGATCGCCTTCGTCCTCGGAGTGATCGCCGCTTCCACCAAGTCGGGATTGATGCAATAGGTCTCCGGGTCAACATCCACCAGCACCGGAAGCGCATTGGCAAACAAAACCGCGCTGGCAGTGGCGACGAACGTAAAGTCCGGCAGAATCACCTCGTCACCGGCGGCGACGCCAAGGGCCGCCATGGTAACTTCCAGAGCGGCAGTTCCGTTGGTCACTGCGATGCCGTGGCGAGCTCCGTGAAACTTGGCGAAGGCGCGTTCGAACTCCAGCGTCCGGGTTCCCGGCGTTCGCCACCAGATGCGGCTCTCCAGAACTTCCTTCAGAGCTCGCTCTTCATTCTTGTCGTAGTACGGCCACACCGGAAACGCCTTGCCTTTTGCTTTCTTTCCCCCGAGCAATGCCAGTGCTGACATTTTCTCTTTCTCCTTGCCGAGCGCCGTCGCGATAACGGAAGTCCTGCGTGCGTCGAAATGAATCGCCTACAGGACACGCAAGACGCGCCGCCAGATTTTTCATTGACGCCGCAGTGTAGCGCATGTTACGAAATAAGTAAACGGTTACGGTAACCGTTTGCCTTTTGATCCAAGAGTCATACGATCCGCCAGAAGGTTAACTGAAGAATGAAGACGAATTGGTTGCTCGAAGATATTTTGCTCCAGCCGGAGTCCCTGCGACGGATGGCGGACTATCAATTTGGGGAAGGCCGGGTTGCATTAAACCACGCTGCGGAAGTGCTGCGCAGTGCCTCCCACGTGATTCTTAGCGGGATGGGAAGTTCTCTGTGCGCATGTATTCCCCTGGAATACTACCTCGGGTCCCGGGGGATCCCAGTCGCAACCATCGAGAGCGGAGAGCTGTTGCATTTTCGGCAACGGGCTTGCCACGGGGCTGTCGTAGTCCTGGTTTCGCGGTCGGGCGAGAGCGTCGAGATCGCCAAACTGCTTCCGCTGCTCAAGGCACAAGGCGTCACGATCATTGGGGTGACCAACGAGCCCGAAGGACGGCTAGCCCGAGAAGCGGACCACACGATCTTCGTGGCGAGCCTGTTGGAACATGGAGTTGCCTTGCAAACGTACGTGTGCACAATGGCGACCCTGTTGCTGCTCGGCGCTGCGGTGGTGAGTGAACTCAGCGAGCAATGGCGACGCGACCTTGATGATCTGGCGGCAGCGCTTTCGTCGGCTTTGGCGCGAATGGTCCCGGAAAGCGAACAGTGGCGTTCCTTCTTCGAGAAAGCTCCATTGATTTATTTGCTGGCTAGAGGACCTTCGCTCGCATCCGTGATGGAAGGGTCAATTCTTTTCAATGAAGTCGCCAAGTTCCCGGCAGTCACGGAGATTGCAAGCAGTTTCCGGCACGGGCACATAGAAGTTGTCGACGCGGATTTTCGCGGCCTGGTCTTTGCGTCACAGAAATGTACACGCGAGATCGATCTCGCGCTGGCCCGCGACTTAACGTTGTTTGGCGGTCAAGTGCGAGTCGTGACACCCTCCCCCAAAGCGTCTGGCACAGATAGAGATGACCTCTCGTATTGGCCGGTCCCTTCAACCCCGGAGATCCTCGCACCCCTGGCGGAGATCATCACTTTGCAGCTGGCATCGTACCAGTTGGCCCGCTGGCGAAACGTTCCCCCGGGAGAGTATCGACACGTTGGCCCCGTTATATTGACAGAAGGTTAATTCGAACCGGTCCGATAAGGGCCGGTTCTGAAACGACTTCTGGAAAGCTAAAGCTATTGATTTCCTGAAAATGTGCCGTAACACAATTTCGTGGCTTGGCGAACTGTCTGGTTGCCCGCTATCTGTGCAACTCCCGGTTCCCGGCGGCCGGAACTGGTTCGCACTCCAAGGGGAACGTTCCTGATCGCGCGCTTTCCGCAAGCAAAGGTAAACCATGAACCTGAAGCACGTCTTCGACCTCTCGCATACGCTCATGCCCGGGCGCGAGGAATATCGGCTGGAGATCGATACCCGCCTGGTAGACAAGTGGGCGCAATTTGCCAAGTACCCAAGGATTGATGACAGTTGGTACATCGTCTCAGAGGTGACTCTGAACACCCACACGGGCACGCACATTGAATTTCCCTATCACCATGTCAAGGACGGTCAGGACGCTGCTACTTTCCCATTGGAACATCTGTTTGGGCCGGGCGTGGCGGTTAACGTGTCGGAATGGGGCGACGGACAGGAGATCTCCCTGGACGGGCTGAAACGGGTAGCTGGGGGCCGCATTCAACCGGGCGACATCCTGTACTGTTACACCGGTTGTGACCGCTTTTATCGCACCGAGTACCAACACCGCCGGCCATCGTTTTCAACGGAATCCATCGCGTGGCTGATCCGAGAGGCCAAGATCAAGATTATGGGCATCGATGCTTCGGGGATCGAGCCGCGAAGTCCGAACGGTGCGCCTTACCCTGGCCAGCCTAATCACGAAGCCTTGTTGCAAGCCGGGATCCCGCTCATCGAATACATGACCAACCTGGAACCCTTGATCAACAAGCGTTTCCTCACGTTCGTGCTGCCGTTGAAGGTGACCGGTGCGGAAGCGTTTCCCGTTCGGGTGATCGCCGTGGAGGAGGAAGCGTGAACGACCACCCTCTAACCGAGCCGGAGGTACGCCGGTTGGACTTGACCGGTGTGGATCAGGCTCGGCTGCTGTCTATGTACCGCCGGATGCTCGAAGCGCGGGAGTTCGAGGAGCAACTCTATTACCTCTTCCTGACCACTGAGATGCCAGGCACGATGCACCAGTCTACCGGGCAAGAGGCGGTCGCGGTGGGTGTAATCGGAGCGTTGCATGACGATGATTGGGTAGCTAGCACGCATCGTGGACATGCTCATTGCATCGCCAAAGGCGTCCCGCTTAACGAGATGATGGCGGAAATGTTCGCGCGGCGCACCGGCAGTTGCAGGGGCATGGGCGGTTCGCTGCACCTGACCGATTTCCGCCGGGGGATGCTGGGCGCGTTCGCCATTGTGGGTGCCGGAATCCCGATCGCTGCCGGGGCAGCCCTGTCAGCGCGGATCAGGAAGACTGGCCAGGTCGCCGTCGCCTTCTTCGGGGACGGGGCCATCAACGAAGGCGTGTTTCACGAGACCTTGAATATGGCGGCACTGTGGCGGCTGCCAGTGATATTCGTCTGTGAGAACAACCACTACGCTCTTTCCCTCACGGTCGAGCAGTCGTCCGCCGTTTCTAGTCTCGCGTCCCGGAGCGCGGCGTACGGCATCCCCGGCGAGAGTGTTGACGGCAACGACGTGGTTGCGGTTTACCGCGCCGCGACCAGGCTCGTTGATCGGGCCCGGCGCGGAGATGGTCCCAGCCTCCTCGAGTGCGTTACCTATCGCATGCGCGGACACTCGCGCTTTGAGCCATCGCCCTACCGTCGGCCGGAAGAGGTAGAGGCTTGGCGGCGGCGGGATCCAATCCGACGGCTGGAAGACGCGCTGCAGGCCGCCGGTTGGACTTCAGCGAGCGAACTCGATCGCATCCAGCTAGACGTGAAGGCGGAGTTAGAAGCTGCCATCGCCTTTGCTCGGACGAGCGATCCCGTTCAACCAGACGACTTCTGGAACTATGTATCGGGTGATGAGTAATGCGTAGACTAACGATGGCGGAGGCTATCCGGGAAGCTCTCGCGCACGAAATGCGGCGCGACCCCGCCATTATTCTGCTGGGCGAGGACATTGGCATCTTCGGGGGAGCGTACCACGTTACGGCTGGCCTGCTGGAGGAGTTCGGACCGGAACGGGTTTGGGACACCCCCATTTCGGAAGCGGGGTTCATGGGCATGGCCATCGGCGCGGCGCTCACCGGCCTGCGACCCGTGGTCGAGTTCCAATACGCCGATTTTCTGTTTTGCGCGATGGACCAAATTGTCAATCAGGCGGCGAAAATACGGCTGATGTCCGGCGGCCAGGCCCGGGTACCACTCGTCATCCGCGCGCCGCAGGGGGCAATGGGGCGGGGAGCCCAGCATTCGCAGAGCGTTGAAGGGTGGTTCGTCCACACTCCAGGCCTTAAGGTTGTCGTGCCTGCAACCCCTTATGACGCGAAAGGCCTGCTGATCACCGCCATCCGCGACCCCGACCCGGTTCTGTTCCTCGAGCACAAGTCGCTATACGGCACCACCTCGCCGGGTGGAGGGAAGGTGTCCGCCGACCGGAGCTTCACTCAACTCGGCGGAGACGTCCCTGAGGAGGCTTACAGTCTTCCTTTCGGCTGTGCAGATATCAAGCGCGCCGGAACCGACGCGACCATCGTCGCGACGATGTCGATGGTCCATCGGGCACTCGCCGTGGCGGAACGATTCGCCGGTGAGGGCATCGAGATCGAGGTCGTCGACCCGCGAACTCTGGTTCCCTTGGATCAGAAGACGATTCTGGGCTCGGTCCGAAAAACCCATCGAGCCGTCGTAGTCTCCGAAGAGGTCGCGCGGGCAGGCGCCGCCGCTGAGATCGCAACGCTGATCAGCCACCATGCCTTTGACGACCTCGATGCGCCCGTGGAGCGAGTCGGCGCGGCGGCAACGCCGATCCCGTTTGCGCCTGTGGCGGAGGCCCGAGCCGTTCCCCAGGTTTCTGACATCGCCGATGCCGTACGGCGCGTTTTGGAGAATTGAAAGGGTAGAGTATGGCGGTCGAGATTATGCTTCCCACGCTCGGTGAATCCATCGCGGCGGCCACTCTGCTGCGCTGGCTCAAACGAGCTGGCGACAAAGTCAAACGCGGGGAGGAACTGGCCGAAATAGAAACGGACAAGGCGACCATGACGATCGAGTGTCCTGCCGACGGGGTTCTGCTCACCGTCCTGGCCGAGGAAGGGAGCGTGATCGTTACCCGGCAGGTACTGGCGGTAGTAGGCCAGTCTGGCGAGAAATGGAATGTGGCTCCAGCGCCAGAACAGGAGTTCACGCTCCCACGGGCCGTCGTGAGCCAAGCCCCTCGTCCAAGCCTCGGGTCGACGCTTACTGACGAACGGCAACGCATATCGCCCCGCGCCAAAAAGTTGGCCGAGGAACTCGGCATTGACGTTCAGCAGGTTCCACCAAGCCGGTCTGGCGCACGGGTAGTGACGGCAGATGTCCAGCGATACGCAGAAACGCTGCGAGGTGAAGCTGCCGCCTCCGTTCATCTCCCTTCGCACCGAGTGTTGCTGACTCGGGCGGGCAGGGTCATGGCGGAGCGCATGCTCGCGAGTGCACGCCTGATCCCACAATTCTCAGCCTCCATCGAAGTGGACGCCAGCCAACTACTGACCCGGCGAGAACAGTTCCGGCGGAAAGCTGAAGTAGAGGGCGACGCAGTGACCCTGACTGCGCTGTTGGCGTATCTAGTTGTCCGCGCCTTGCGGCAACACCCGTTGCTGAATGCCCGTTTCGACGGCGACAGCATCGTTGTTTATGATACGTTCAACATCGGCGTCGCGGTAACGACTCCCCAAGGCTTGATGGTGCCCGTGCTTCATCGGCTCGAGGCAATGAGCGTGACCGAGATTGCTCGTCGTTTGACGGAGGTCGCTATCGCGGCACGTGAAGGGAGGCTGACTCCCGGCGACGTGGCGGACGGGACTTTCACCCTCAGCAACCTGGGTATGTTCGGCGTCAATCAGTTTGTCCCCCTGGTGAACCCGCCGCAGTCCGCCATACTTGGCGTAGGAGCCGCTCGCGCCACCGTCGTGCCCGGCCTTAATGAAGACGGTACGCGCTGCACAGCGGATGAACTTGACCGTAAGCGCCGACCATCGGGTTTTGGACGGCGAGACCGTGGCTCAATTTCTGAAGACTCTGCGGGAAATCGTGGAACGGTGCGAAGTCAACATCCCCGATCATCCACTCATCTCGGGAGACCAACCATGAAAGAGAACGAACCAGACTTTGCGCTCGCCGTTGACATCGGCGCCACCAAGATGGACGTTGCCTTGATCGATGCCCACGGCCACGCGATTGGCGAGATCGAAAGACATGCGGTTCCATTTGCGGGAGGTGTCGCGTCCTTGGACCGTCTGTTGGATCTCCTTAAGCCCTTCGTGGATAGGGCACATCGGTCTCGCAACCGCCTGCGGGGAATGGGCGTGAGCTTAGCCGGTCTGGTTGATCTGGCGACTGGGCGCGTGTCCATTGCGTGCAACCTTAGCTGGTTCGACGTACCTCTGGGTGAGATCGCTGGGGCGCGATTCGGGCTACCGGTCTATGCGGCCATGGACACACGCATGGCGGCTTTAGGGGAGGCAACGTGGGGCGCCGCTCGAGGCGTGGAGAACTTTGTCTGGGTGACAGTCGGCAGTGGCCTGGGGAGCTGCATGTTCCTGGGCGGCCAGCCTTACGGTGGTGACCACGGCTTTGCGGGCGTATTTGGTCACAACACGGTAGATGAGAACAACGGCCAACCATGTAGTTGTGGGCGGCGCGGTTGCCTTGAGACGTTTGCCTCGGGGCTCGCCCTGGCCCGGGTCGGCCAAGCCGCTGTGGCCATGGGCCACAAGACCGTGTTGCGGGACATGGCGGGGAAAGAGCCGGTCACAGCGGAGATGGTGCTTCGCGCCTCCGCCGAGGGTGATCCGGTAGCGGGACAGATCGTGACGCAGATGGTGCGATACCTGGCGATCGGCTTGGGCGGCTTGGTCAACACCCTCGACATTTGCTTGATCATCTTGGGAGGCGGGTTGATGAAGGCAGGTTCGGAATTTCTGAAGCGGATTGAGACCCTGACCCAGCAGCATGTTTTCAGCGCCGAGGTCCGGCGCGATCTTCGCTTCGTTCCGGAGTCGCTGCCTAACTCTGCCCTGTTCGGTGCCGCAGCGAGCGTTTTCCAAGCACCGTCGGTGGAGACCGCGACCTCCAAGGGAAAGCGCTGACGCCCTGACGATTACGAATCGCTCCAAGATGTAAGTGGAGGATAGACAAACATGTCCAACAAACTCCGCACCACGGTCAACTTATCATGGGTGATTTTCCCAAGGAGCAGTTATGACGCAGTCAACTCAAACCAACGCCCCATCCTCTACCCATGGGGCAGTTCGCCTAAAACGTACTCTGGGTCTGTGGAGTCTGGTGATCATCGGCATGGTGATGGTGCAGCCGACCGCTCCGATGGGGATTTACGGGGTTATCAGCAACAAAGGCCATGGCCACGTCGTCACCACGGTTCTTATCGCCATGATCGCCATGCTGTTTACGGCGGTTAGCTATGGCCGGATGGCGCGCGTCTATCCCAGCGCCGGCTCGGCGTACACCTATGTAGGTCAGGAAATGCATTCTGCCCTCGGCTATATCGTCGGTTGGGGCATGGTGATGGATTACATTCTGGGTCCGCTGATCTGTATCGCGTTTTGTGCCAAGGCGGCAATGAATATTCTCCCCGGTCTGTCCTCCTTCTATGTCTGGATTCTGATCTTTGCCGCGCTCTTTACCTGGTTGAACCTGCGCGGCATTCGAACCTCGGCGCAGTTGAATGAGGCTTTGTGCACCGGAATGGTAGTCGTCGTCATTCTCTTCCTGGCCGCTGTGACCCGCTCGGTATGGCACGTTCACCACGATCCCGGATTCTTTACCCATCCCTTCTACCAGCCCGACACCTTCCATCTGTCGACTATCTTTTCCGGTACTTCTGTAGCCGTGCTCACCTACATCGGCTTCGACGCCGTGTCCACGCTCTCGGAGGAGGTTAAGAATCCGCGCCGCAACATTCTTCTGGCCACGGTCTTGGTTTGTTTGATTACCGGTATCCTGTCTGGACTCGAAGTGTATGCCGCCCAACTTGTCTGGGGATCGAAACCTTTCCCCAGCGACCAGGTTGAGTCGGCCTTTGCCCTGGTCTCGCGCCAGGTGGGTGGCGTCGTTCTCTTCCAAATCATGAACTTCACGCTGCTCGTGGCCAACATGGGTTCCGGTATGGGCTCGCAACTCGCCGCCGGACGGCTCCTGTACGGGATGGGGCGGGGAAATGCGTTGCCCAAGTCGTTCTTCGGCGCCATCGAACCGAAGCGCCGCATTCCGCGCAACAACATTGTGGCGGTCGGAGTTCTGGCGCTCGTCGGAGCCAGCATTCTCGAATTCTATGCCGCACGAATGGGCGGAGGCGCCTATGAAATCGGCGCCCAGGCGCTCAATTTCGGCGCCTTCATCGGCTTCATGGGCGTCAATGCTGCGTCTTTCATCCACCTTTGGCGGGATCGGACGACCAGAACTCTGGGCAACCTGATCGCGCCCGCCCTCGGGTTCTTGATTTGCGGCTTCATCTGGTTCCACCTCAGCCGTTCGGCGCTGGTGCTGGGATTTGTCTGGATGACTGCCGGTATCGCTTACGGGGCGCATCGCACGCACGGCTTTCGCTCCGAACTGGTCACCTTCGAAATTCCTCCGGACGAGGCCTGACCGGCAACGCACACGCCATCTTCGTGCAGATAGCGTTAGAAAGTAGAGGCCGCGCTACTTGAACAGCGGCATGGACCGTCTGCTCGACGCTCAGCGACGAGATGGTAAACTGCTCTATTTGATGATCTGGATCACGGTGAAGAATGGCGAAAGCGATCAAAATTGAAGCCTCGCTGGCATGTGTCAACTTCAAGAATATCGAGGCTGACATCCGGCAGTTAAGCGCCGCAGGGATAGACTACCTGCACATCGACATCATGGATGGAAAGTTCGTTCCCAATTTTGCGTTGGACTTTACCTTCATGCAGACGGTAAAGCAACTCAGCAACATTCCCCTGGACTGTCACCTCATGGTGGAGGAACCGGAACGGTATATCGACCGGACAGCGGCATCGGGCGCCACATACATAGCGATACACTTCGAAGCAACTCGCCATGTACAAAAAGCCTTGCAACAGATCCGCGATACCGGAGCAAAATCCGGCATTGCTCTGAACCCGGCCACGCCGATCATAAACTTGGATTACATCCTCGATGACATCGACATGATTACGATCATGACCGTGAACCCCGGTTTCGCCGAGCAAAAACTGATCCCGGCCATGCTCAGAAAGATAAGAGACGTTAGCGCATTACTCGACGCCAGGGGACATGACAATGTCGACATTCAGGTTGACGGGAACGTGAGCTTTCAACATATACCGGCGATGGTGGCGGCAGGCGCGACGATGCTCGTTGGGGGAACATCAAGCATTTTTCACAAAGACTATTCTATTGGCGAAGCCATAGCTTCCGTCAGAGAGATAGTAAAAGGGTAGAGAAAGTCAATTGATTATTGTGCAGTCTTCCGGAGTTGCCAACGTATTCCTCTACAAGTCGCGAGGTGTTATCGGCTCCCAGGATCACGCATGTTGCGAAGCACAAGGATGCATCGGTGAACAGCTGCTACCCGGCAAAAATAGGACCTGGAACCGTCGAGCAAGACTTCTGGGCGTATCTCACAAACACCGCAATTGATTGATTGCAAGATATTTGGTCGGGGAGAGAGGATTTGAACCTCCGACCCCCTGGTCCCGAAGTAAGGAGTTTAGTCTGTAACTGATTGGTCTGGTTGCGCTTACGAATCAGTGATATCAGCTCAAATGCGCCCTTGCGCCCTACGGGTCCGTTTCAATGGGTAAGCGTTTGACCAACAACACCTGTTCGATCAGAAGTGTCTGTCTTGCGCTTGACTACTCTGACGCGAGCTCTTCCTCAGCCTTCGTTTGATCTTCATGCCACTTTCGCCACCCCTCCCGCTCCTTCCGGAAAATCTCGGCATCTAGGTGGCGCGGGCGTAGCTTGGGAATGTTCTCATTAGGCAAATTCGAGAAAATGTTCCGGTGTGCATGTTCAGCGATTGCTCGCCGAATGAATTCTGCCGCCGCTCGGGGTAGGACAAATCCCCGCTCCGGTGGTCGGTAGCCGATTCGGGTGTACAGGAGATGACGTGGGCTGAGCGGAAGGGAGATTTCTGTTCCTTTGCTCCCCCAACCGCCATCGAAGTCGTACTTGTCTTCGCTGTGGTAATTCAGCCTGACAACGGGATCGTCACTGCTGAACCAGTTCAGATCCTCTGGTGCGCTTAGAATTGACCATCTGTGATCCAGTAGAGCCTTGACGCTGTCGCTGTCCGTCAGCAAGTACTTCATAGAATGCAGCCAAACGCCGCGCCCCACAACAGTTTGAACACTAATCTTCGCTGAATCCCCGTCTGGTAGGCGTTTCACGCGTAATGGCAAGTAATCAGTATTCGGGACGTTGGTCAGAGGTAGCCGCCCGCCCGATTGTCTTGCCCGCTCAAGTTCACGGCGAAGATCCTGGAGTACTTCATTCAAAACGGTGGGCATCATCTGATTCCAGAGAGGTAAGCTCTCTGCCAGGAAAGCAGGAGTGCGGACGATCTGCGCTGCCACGAAGCGAATCAGCGTGTGCCAGTCGGCCTTCCTGAGCCGCTCATCTTCGATAGCTTTACGGATCGGTGTTGTGGCTGGTGTGTCGAACTCGCGTTCTAGCCACCTCTCGATGTCGTCGGTCTCGGCGCCCAGAACAACCCGCGTGTATAGATGGGTCTGGTATCCGACTCCGCTGACATGGACCCGCTTCCAAGTCGGGACCTGCGGGTTCGAGACCAAGGTCCGATACCGGTAGAGCGTGCCATCCGGGCTGGCGAAATGCTTAAGGTAGAGGCACGGGACATAGTGATTTTCAGCGGTAAGAGGCATTTCACGTTAACCCTTATAAGGCTCCTGAGAGACCCTTCCCCGATAGCCGAAGGCGTATGAAATGTTACCCCGGCCGGCGGGTGGCAACCCTTTCGCTCGATTTTGGCGGCGGGTGGGGCTGTTCTCAAAGTGTTCTGGAAGCCATCCATCTATGCGGCGGACGACAGATACTCGTCAGCGATTTCGGCCTTGTTGTGATCAAGAAGGTAGAAGAAGCCACGCTCAACGTCAACAGGACGCAGCTTTCGGGTGACGTCAAGCTGCTTGTGTAAATAGCTTGAGGGTGCGGTTTTTCCATTCCAGGTTAAAGCGCTGGAAGATGGAATAGATGATTCGGTTGACGCTGGCTACGTTCACAAAGCACACCATGGGCCGGGTCCGGCGGCGCACTTCGACGAAGCAACGCTCGATGATGTTGGTGGTGCGCAGCTTCTTCCACAGATGTCGGGGAAAGCTGAAGAACGAAAGCAACTCCGGCAGATCGCGCTCCAGTCGCCGCACCATGGGACCGTAGTCGCGTTGCCAGCGACGACGGAAGTCGCGAAAGGCCGCTTCCGCCTGGCGTCGGCTGTCGGCCCCATAGATCGCCTGGGCATCCCGCTTCACCTCGTCATAGTCGCGTTTGCGCACGTGCTCCAGAATGTTCCGCATCTTGTGCACCCAGCAGCGCTGATGCAGCACCCGCGGGTAGACCGTCGGAATCGCCGCCGCCAATCCGGCACAACCGTCGGTGACGATGAGCAGCAAGTTCTCGCCCCGCAGCCCGCGCCGATACAGATCCCCGAGCAACCCCTCCCACGCGCTTTGGCTTTCGCCCGTACTGCGCAGAAAGGCCAACAGTTGCCGCGTGCCGTCGCGCCGCACCCCGTAGGCCACCAGCATCTGCACCCGCTGCCGGCCGCTCGGCCGACGCACCCGCAAACTCACGCCATCCAGAAACAAGTACGCCCACTCGTCTGCCAGCGGCGCCTGATGGAACTGGCGCACCGCTTCGTCCAAGTCGCGCGTCAGTTGCGAGACGGTTTGCGCACTCACCACTTCTCCGGTCAGCAGGCCGACCACTCGTCCGACTTGCCGCGTCGAGATCCCGCGCAGAAACGCTTCCCGGATGAGCAGGCAGACCTCGTCGGCCCGCCGCTGAAACTTCCCGATGACCTGGGGCAGAAACCCGCGTTTGCGGCTGCGCGCAATGCGCAAGCGCAGCGTCCCGAAGCGGGTGACAAAATCCCGCAGGTAGTATCCGTTGCGATGATCCTGGCGGGCCGACGATCGGCCATAGCGCCGATCCACCATATACCGGTCGCGTTGCCGCTCGCTCAATAACTCGAAGAACTTCTTGGCCGCCCGCTGTGCCTCGCCTTGCAGGTCGCCCCAAAAACTCTCCTTCAGCTCCTTCACAAAATGTTGGAAATGCTCGGTGATCGGGATTATCTTCGCCATGGGGTGTAGGTCTCCTTTCGGATCGGCTTCTGCTCGTCAGGCAAAAAGCCAACTTACACCCTCTCGCTTTTACACAATCGACTTTACGTCACCACAGCTTTCGCTGGAGACGTGCCGCGATGGAGCCACAGGTATCGACCCAGCGTCGATATACGTCCTCGTTGTGCGTGTTAATTGGGATGTACGTTCTCTGGCGCATCAATCTACCGGAGAGGAACTTCAGTTTCCCGATCTTGCTGTCGAGGACACAATAACGCTCCGGATCAAGGAATGTCCGGAACTTCGTTACGAACGCCATCTGACTGAACTGCGGCAAGCGTAAGTCACGGAGGGTAGCTAGGCTGCTGCCATCGAGCATTCGAACGACCGTACTCGCAGGGTGGAGCTTCGCGTTAGTAATCTCCGTCCGGAACTTCGCTACGCGGTAGTTCCGATATGGGGTTCGGTAGTAGCCCCAATAGAGGATTCCCGATAGGCCGTCTTTGAGCTTGTCCCCGGCGCCGCTGAGGAGCAGGTCTTGGAGGTAGTGATCGAGATCGATCATGCTAGGGAAGGAAAGCTCGCACCCAGCAAGGAAATCGTAGGTCACTGGCGGGTAATCGAACCTGCCAATCGCCTCGATTATCTGGTCTTCCAAGGGGCACCCCCTGAAGACGAATGCTACTACATCGAACACTTGGCCGTTTCACGCCTACAAGCCGCCGAAGTGAGGCCGGGGTCGGCTTCGAGGAGATCTCCCGGAAGTCCGTTTCGGGCCAACTTCTCGTTTTGCCCACCACCCATTACGCAACTTAAGCTGGCAACTGCGCGCGTTCGGCACTTGCTATCGGCCTTCAGCTATGAATGACAAGCGACGGTCGATAACCGACGGCCCAGTCAGCTATTGCGGCCACCTAGCTAGCAGTTCCAGCGCTCCAATCATCACCGTGTCCTGCTGAAGTGTGGTGGCCAGCCATCCGGCAGGAGGGCACTTGGGCCGTAGAGCAGCTGCGACAACGAGACGGGTGCTTACGTCGTCCAAGGACCAGCCGTCGCGGTACAGGCTGAACAGCAAGCGAACTCTGTCCCAGAGTGACTGGATTGCCACCTTAGAGACGATGCGTAGACTGCCGAGTGATGATTTCGCTGAAGGGTCAATCGCTTCAAGATGCGTTGTGATCGTTCCACAAACGGTGTACCCCAGCTGCTGGTACTCTGCGATCGCGCGGTTCATCTGGTTATGAGCCTGGCCGACGAAGGCGGGAGTAACCTCCTTGCCGTCCGAGTGCTCGACCTTAGCTTCAAAGGTGGCCACTTCCTTCACATTCCCGAACGTGCCGCGCCAGAGATTGTCCGTAGCGGCCTTGTGCTTCGGCCTGCTGGCCTGGTAGCCCAGTAGAATGCCGAGTTTTTCCAGACCCTCGCAGAACTCGCCGTGCTTGTCGCTCGCTAGACATTCGGAGATGCGTGTGCAAAACGACTCGAACTTCGTGCCCTTCGTTCCAAGTTGCTCCAGATGATCGTCAAAGCTTCTTGTCAGGGCCGCTGAGTATTCATCGTTCGCGACTGCTGCGGTCGTCGCAGCACCGGCTCGGGCGCGGTTCAGTGATGCTCGCAACCGATTGAACCATGACGACACGCCTCCACGCTTAATCGCCTGGTCCAGCAGGTCCAGCGCTTTGTCGAGAGCTGCTGGATTGCCCATCAAAGATTGCAGGTATACCGCCTTCGCCCAGTTGAATTTCCAAAACGCACCTGTTTCAAGCAGATTGTCCTTCTGACACGCGTCCCATACTTGCTCGAAGCGATCAGCCGCAAGGTCGTAGTTCTGGTTGGCAAACAGTGTGGCCCAGCCAAATACCTCGTTGGCCGAGGTATCGATGATCTGCTTGCCGGGCGTCAAAGCCGGGATCAGCTTTCTGTACTCCAGCAACTCCGAATCGTACTGGCTCCAGTCCTGCGTCAGGAACGATCGCACCCGGTCACAGAGTTCCTTTTCGCCGATTTCGGCATGATCCTGGGCCATGTCAATCTCGGCGACCATATTGTCCGGGATGCTCTCCCGGTTCGAGTCCCGTCCGAAGTACGTCGCGAATCGCCTGTCCGCCAAGACGTACATTCCGAAGTCGTCTTCGTCACGGTTGCAGCGGCCGAGAGCCTGCACGACGCGCTGGTTCAACCGCCGCCGCATGAAGCCTGCATCTCGGAGGTAAGCCGAGATGAATTCTTCTTGCGCGTTAATTGCACGCGGTAAAGTCGTCAACACGACAAGGCGACACTCGTCAGCTTTGAAGTCCATGCCGTCAAAGCGCCCGCCGACGAAAAGATGGCCCGTGGGCGAAGCCTTGAAGTTGTCAATTTCATCACCTAGCGAGGTCAGCAGCCACGTCGGGTGACCGACAAGGCCGTTGTCGTTGAGCCATTGAGAAACCGCGTCCTTGTACTTGCCGGCCTCGGCGTGACTGGAGCAGAGCCATACGCTCTTCGGGTGAATCGAAAACGCGGTGAGAACAGCCGCTTGCAGGCGCTCCGGCAGATTGGTACCGTGCTCTTCCAGACGGTTCATAACGACAAGTCGCCTGCCCGATGTCTTCTGGAGGAACTGGGGGGCGACGGGAATTTTCGTGATGGGACGGACACCGAGTCGGCGGCTGAGATCACCGGGGTCGCCGATGGTCGCGCTCACATAAAGTCGCTGTTTTACGTCCTGATAATGCGAGAACCCGATCAGGGGATAGATGTACGGCCTGATCCAAACCTGATCGACGCCAAAATAGAAATTCGCCTCCCGCAAGGAGTTCCTCAACCTCTTCCATCGGAAGGCTAAATCGGTGTCAGTCTTCAGAGAGGGTGATGCATCGATGATCTCACGGATGCGGTCAACAATCAGGTCCTGATCCAGAAACGAAAGCAACTCTGGAGGAGTTCCGGAGGCGGCCTCGCCGGCTGCGAGCGCATCCGAAAGCACGGTGTATTCGGGGAAGCGCTCTCTAACCTCTGAAACCAGCGTCTTGAACAATGATTCATGCAAATGTGCGCTAATCTGGACTGAAAAAAGCGAGTGCAAGCAGTGCTCAGCCAGGTGGGCGTCATCCATCACCAAAAAATCGGCGGGATCAATCGCTGGGTTCTGGTTGAAGTAGACCCAGTAATTCATGATCGTGATCTTCTGTCCCCGCTGGTATGCCCTGATATCCGCTGCGGGAATGTCAGAACGCCGCCCTTCCATTAGAGCAGCCGGGATATTCAGCGCCTGGGCTTCCTGGTACATCTGCCGGGCGAGAGTCTTGTTAGCTGAGAGCACCGCGATCTTGCTGCCGTTCCTGCGTTTCGCTTCCGCGATGAGAAGCGCGATCAGCGTCTTCCCAGCACCAGTTGGGAGCTCGATAGCAAGGTCTTCGGTCGTCTCGAATGCCCCATATTTCTCAAGAAGGTGCTTCTGTGCGGGGCGTAACGCCTTGAACTTCGTCGATTCGAAAGAAGTAAGAAATGCCGAGTAGTCGTCGATCAGAGCCATAGCTGATAACTGCGACTTTCGTTTGATGAGACTCCATCAATTCTACATCGCTCCGCAATGGTAGTTTCTGAGAACTACTCAGCCCCTATTTCTGTTCCGTCTCTAGAAATGTTACGAGATTGCCGAGCGCCCGGATAACAGGCAACTCTGAAGTTAAGCGGTCGGGAAGGGTTGGCGGCACCGCGGGCCCGAAGCCCGTTTGTGGAGACCTTCAGGATGGGAGGTAATCGGCCAAGATCCTTTAGCGGCGCGGGGAGTACACGCTCTAGATCTTGCACTTTGGCGTGATTTTCAGTGCCAAGGATCTTGGCTGGCGCAGAACTAGTTCCGCACTAGCGTTCCTTGCTGTAGAGCAGCAGGAGGTAGATCCAGATCTCCAGGTGGGCCATCTGGACGCGGACAAGTTCAGCATCATCGGCGAATGCGTGCACGAACTTTTGCGTACGGTTAACGCTTTCGCTGAATTGCAGCAGCGTGTCAGCTTCGCACGCTCTTTCCTCGCCCAGGACGTATTCGAGTCGCATCCGACGAGTTGGCTGGGTGATGTCCTTCGGACGGGCCTGCCACATCACAGTAGCTTTAACCTCGGCGTCAGGAGCGAGCGCGTGTAGGATGTCCGTGAATAATTCGCGGATGCCTGCCATCGCAAGCCAGGGCGCCCGCGATGCCGCCGCCCAGATTCCGCCACGCTTGTCGGCGGAGCTCAAGCAGGCGCTCATCGAAATGGCGCAATGCTAGTTCAAGTTTTTCGCCAATCTCTTCGTCGCGGTGTTGTTTGCCATCCCCTGCCCGCTCGCCGCCTTCTGTGATCGGCAGGCGCGGCGGCAAACGTCGGACTACCTCGACGTGGTCGAATACGAAGTGGCTCGCGACCGCCAGTCGGTCCGGGAACACCGTCGCGTTTTGCAGGATCGCCACCGCGTGGAATTTCTCCAGTGCCACTGTATTGAGAACGCAGTCCTCAATCAGCGAAGCGCGCCTGGCCAGTACCTTACCGGGCCAGTGGAGCACCGCGGTTTCGGGAATCGTGAAATTGATTCGCGCCATCTCCGCGATCTGGTCAGTGACGGACTTGTAGTCGCAGAGCCACTTTTGGTCTGCAAGTCTCAGTGCATCGAGGGCTAGCCGATGGGAATCAAGCTGCGATGCGAAGTGTACCCCGATCTCTGCAACAGCGGTGCGAAGCGGGACAAGCGTGTGGGCAAATTCCATCGCGATGCTCGCAGTCACCTCGGATATACGTGCCGCATTCGCTTGAAAAGCACGGAAATCCGAACTCGCCTGAAAAGCTGCAATTGCACGGGACGCGAGGTTCAGTTCCTTGACCAAGGGGCTCAAGGCTAGATCTATGGGGAACTTCTCTATGGTGAGCGCACTCTTCGGAGCCATGATCTCCATCGCGCGCGTCTGCTTCAGAAAGCGTTCCAATTCGGGTTGGGCGAACCGCAATTGGCGCTGGGCGCTGCCCATTAGATCGAGTTCCGTCTGCAGCCGCAGGATGGAGTCCCACTCCTTCATCTTGCTCCGAATCTAACACGTGTCTCGAAGTCAGGCACAAGTGTTAAATGGTGTCATGGTGACGGAACCTTCTGCACGCAACACTGCCATCGTCTCTCGAAACGGCTCAAACTCTTCAGGCGTGGTCACCGTCAACGTGACGCAGCGATCATTCCGACCCGATTCCTACTGGTCTGCGAAGGGAACAAGACCTTATTTAGAATCGTGTTGTCGATCATGTTGTCTTCCTCCTCCCCAAACAGTAGCACGATGCCATGACGGTCAGGAATTTCTGTCCTTCAGTTCCAAATCGAGCTTCAAAGAGAGACCAAGACCGTCGAGGCCGGGGAACAGGGAAGCTCGATGAATGTTCATCGCACGTAGCCGCTTGAGGAACTTGATCCGAAGGTCATTCCTGACTTCGGGCTTTCTGATGACGGGGAAGTCTTTGTAGGCGGCGAGTTGCCCGTAGGCGGGCGGCATTGGCCGTTGGAGCACCCGCTAGGATGTTCAACGGTGCTACTAGCATCACGCTAACCTGTGATGTCCATCACTCCGATGCATCGCGCAACCTTTTAGACTTGCGTCCGCAGGTCATTGACCGCTCGGCCTGCATGGGAGGACGACTCTAAGTTCTATACCGCCGCGAATTTCCTTCCCCCTAATCGGCAGCCGAGCGCGGCTTTTTCTGCTCGATACTTAGATGCGATGAACAGACCCACGAAGCGCATCTGGCGGACGGTGACAGATACATTCACGATTTCGCATCGAATCTTGGCCCCCCATCGCTGTCGGCGCGGTGGGGCCGCAGGGACCGATGGGACTGAGGCCTCTTCCTTGATTGGCAGACGCTAGCAACATACAATTCAATCGTTTACATATCTTTGGGAACCCCGAGGGTCCCTTACATGGGATGCTGCGAGTATACCGGTGGAATGCAGGTGTTAGCTCGGTATTGTCCGGGTTGTGGCAAGACCCCGAGCGCTGCGGCCTATGGCGCGGATTCCTTTCACCTCAGAATCTCGCATTGCCCCGAAACGTTGATTTGGTATCTCGGCGCCGTTTTGGTTTTCGACACTGCCGGAACCTTGCAGGTGCTCAATCCGCGCCTGGAACCGGTCTGCTCTGCGGCAGCGCCGTTGCCCGAGGGCGAGTCGACCCCTGTCGCGTGTGAGGGATTCTTGTACGTACCTGCAAAAGACGGCCTTTATCAACTTGACCTGGTTGCAGCAGCGCAACAGCGGAATGTGGCAGTACGGAGGTTCAGTTCAGCCCAAATGCTGAGCCCGTTGCATGTCCATGGGGGGCACGTCTATGGCGTGTCGGGCAAACCATCACCACAACTAGTGGCCTGCGATCAGTCGGGTGTATGTGCGACTTTCCCGCTTCCTGTTGGCGTGGCGGGTGCCATGGTGTTTGAACCCGTGATCATGGGCCAATTCGCCTTTGTTACTCGGCAGAACAGCACAGTCGCCTGGATTGTCAACCTTCACTCAGCAGTCGTTACAGAATGCGCACTAGGAGGTCAGTGCGTGGCGACAGCCACTGGTCCTAATGGCATGGCTTTCGTCATCACCTGCGGAGCCAGCCAGCGGATCGTAGAAATCACCGCGACTGGTGTTTCCGTACGTCTGCCCAAAGTTTCTAATGAAGCGACTTGGCTTCGCTTTGCCTCAACGACGAATTCGTTTCTCTGGGGCAACGGCGCCAGTGTTACGGTGCAAACGAACCACGGCCCACGGTTGATCGAGGAACGGGGCAACATTGCGGCTCCGGTGATCGCGGGCAGCCGAGCCGTCGCCATTATGCAGGACTCGATCAAGTCGTTTGTCGTAGTTATAGACGCGGCTTCAGGGGCGGTGCGCGAAATGCTGCAAATTGGTGAGTACGGTTATTCCCATCTTGCCGCCGGTGCTGATCGCGTTGTCGCGGGGAATGGCACGGTATTAATGAGCATCGCTGTCAAGGGATAAAAGATGAAGAGAGGTTTCGCGGGAATTCGTCTCGTTGTGTTCGTGAGTCTATTGGGCCTCACCGACACGCTCTGGGGTGTGTCCCAGCGCCCCAGTTATGTGGTGCTGCTCGATGTTTCGGGAAGCATGGAAAGAGAGGGGCCGGTCCGTTACGCGCGATATTCTTCCGGACAAATGAGCAATCTAGTGCGGCAACTCGGTGTGACCATCGCTGCGGCTGATCCCGACGCGCAGGTGACGGTACAACCGTTTTCGTCCTCCAAGGAACGCTATCCGGCTTCTGCGGAAGTGAGACCAAGTGAACTGGGTTCCCTAGTACCCCGGACCGCAGCCGGCCTCGAGACCGAACTGGATTATGCATTGAAAATCGGGATGAACAACCGTCCAAACCTACTGCTGTTCATGATTACGGATAACCAGAATGACTTTAGGGGTAGCAAAAGCGACCAAGATTTTTATCAGTTGCTCGCGAAGGACGCGAGCATCCACACGGTATATTTTGTGCCTCTGGCAAATACCTCTAATGCGCAGGACGCGCTTGTCCTCTATGCCATTGCATCTGGGAGTGCGAGTCGCTCGACGCTGCGTTATGTGACGAACGACTTTGCCCGTTCCCAACACTCAGAGGCCGTGCAATTCCGGGGATTCTATGACGACAAGGAGCAGGAAACGCTGCGGTTTGCGCAGCATATTCTGCTGTCCGATGAAACCGGAGACGAACGACCGGTCGCGATGGAAGGCGACGCCATTGTCTTGCTCTGCGAGGAGGGCGAGCCTTTCGGCGGAACGCTCAAGTTCCGTGTTCACTCCAACCTGCAGCACTGGAGAATCGTTGATGGAGAATTGCGCAAAGCTGACGGTTATGTCGAAGTGCCTTATGGATACGCGCAGTCCGGACATTACAAGCTTCCTTTCTCACTGAGCGGCCCTCGCAAACTGAACGTCCTCCCCGGCGGGGATTCGGCGGAAATCTATGCCTTGCCACTCTCCAGTATGGGCGACGCGGGGGTGTCGCTTGAGCGTGCCAGCCTATTCCGAACGCGCTTGGCGGAAATACCTGGTCGTATCCACCTTGAAGCGGTGGTGCACGTTTCGCCGTCGGCATCCGGTTCAGGCATACGGCCGGATTTGTCGGCGGATATGCAGAAGAAAATCCGGGCGGTGCGCAATTTGGCGGAGATCATGAACCTGATGACATTCCAGCCGGACCAGCAAGCTGGCGGCGTCACTACGGAACGAGTAATCCCGGTCAACCGGGAAATGTTGATACGAGTTGCGCCGAACGCGGTCAAGAATATCTTGGCATGGGCGGTGGAGTTCGGCCTGCCGCTGCTCGTTATTGCCGGGGTATTGCTGCTCGTCGCAACCGCAGGCGGCGCCCAGTATTCAATTAGTGAGCTGGGCGGCGTTTCACGTACCGTAAAACTAGGAATTACCAACCGCACGGCCCCGGTGCTCTGGAAAGGAAAGCGTGTGGCGCAGTTCCAGAAATACGGTCAAGGTGTGTCGTTGCAAGCCGCACCGGGTTTTGAAGTGCAACCGGTGGTCACAAGCGGGGTGCCAGCAAGATTCGAAGTCAGGAACCTGAAATCGGGCGACAAGGGTCAATTTGAGGTAAGACTGGGCACGGTGCCGGCCAGGGCCGCCGCCCAACGAGGACGCTTATGAGAATACGCACTTTGGTTCTAGGCGGGTTCGCCGTCCTGGCATTATTCGCCAGCAGTATCGCGCAAGTGCAAAACGAAAACTGTGGGCTGCAGGTTAAGAATGTGGCGGTCGAATTGCGCGACTTGTCGGATCGGCCATTTGAGACTGCCACCATCAACGTTAATATGGTTCAAGCGCCGGGATACACCAATGGACAGACCCTTTCTTGTGGTTCGGTGCAGTACACAGTCGGCGACAACGAGAGCAAGCCGTTCACGGTGGATGAAGGCAAGGCCAACGTCACGCTGCTTGCCCCTCCCGACACGCAGGGGCAGCCCGTGCTCTACAACTTCAACTCTCGAGGCCCGGACGGGAACACCTACTTGACCGAGTCGCCGCAAACGATATTCGCCACAACCTCTCGGATTCGGCTGATTGCCCGCTACAAAGCCCCCGTGACCCACTATGAGAAGTGGGCCGCCATGGCGTTTGCTGTGATCGCAGTGGCGCTGATTTTTGCAACTTTCTTCTTCCTGGCGTTCCGGCGAATGCTCTTCCATCGTCGTATGACAGTGGCATCGGCAACTTTATGGAGCAATATCATCACTCTGCTCTATCTCCTGCTGGCCTCGTGCACCATCCTGCTTGCGTATCTAAACCCGAGCCTGGTAACGAAACAGGCGTTCAACACCTATATCGGCCTCGTATTGATGTTTCTCGGCCTTTACTTCATCGGCTTCATCTTCATGATGCTAATGACGCAGCCGCGCGCAGCGGTCAGGAGCTAACCGGATGGCTACGAACCCCGTAAATACCGAACTCGCAAATCAGAAACTGGCCGCCCAGAAACTCAGCCCCACTCTAATAATCGGTCTGGGCGGTAGCGGTGGCGATGTCCTTTTACGTATCCGCAAGAAGTTTTTTGAGAAATTCGGCGGGGTGGACGAATTCCCCATTGTCTCGTTTCTCTGGTTCGACACGGACAAGAATTACAAAGATGTAGGCGCCAAGCATTTCGCCAAGAAGGTCGACTTCTCGAACACAGAAGAGCGGATGTTGACCGTGCAGGATACGGGCGCCATCACGGGCCATCTGGACCAGGATCCCTATCGACACATTGCCGCCTGGTGGCCGACGGGCTTGAACATCATTCCGCAGCTCGATGACGGGGCCGGGCAGTACCGGCCCTACAGTCGCCTCGGCTTCTACTACCACTACGAACGCCCCGACACCAGCGTGGTGCACGCCATTGAGGGCGCTCTCAAGATTATCAATCACCCCGATTCCATCAAGAAAGTCACCAACTCTCCAAACCTGCAACGACTGAACTACGCTGCCGAGTTGGACCCCAACAAGCGGAACGTTTACCTGGTTGGATCTCTCGCCGGCGGCACCGGCAGCGGTATCTTCCTCGACACGTCACGGTTGGTCAAGAAGCTGGCACCCGATGCCATCCTGGTAGGCTTCTTTCTCACCAGCCGCTTTTTCTCTAACCCCAAGCAGCGCATGCACGCCAACTCATACGCGGCGCTACTCGAACTGGATTACTACAATTCGCATCCCTTTCAGCCGAACTGGTCGCAATACGAGGTCTTCCGTCCGTTGGATCCACCGATGTTCAACTACTGCTACTTGCTGGATACGCCCAACGCTGGGCACATCAGCCTGGGCGGCGGCAGCGACGACCATTCCAAGATCTACGAAACCATCGCCGAGAATATTTTCAAGGATTTTTCTCAAGGACCTTTCGCACAAGCCAAGCGATCCGCGCGGGTCAACGTGGGTCAATTCATGGGAACTCCTTTTGTCTACCCGAGGCCTTCTGTTCAGCAAAGCATGGGTGGAGAGCAGGACCGTGCCTTCCGGCAGAAATTCAACCGCCATTACCAGTCGTTTGGCTTGGCGAGCATTTCCCTGCCGCACGACCGAATTATCACAGCCTGTGCGCACAAGCTAGCGGCCGACCTCATTCTGTATTGGAAAGGTCAAGGCGCCGAAGATGCGAATGTCGCCGCCATCACACAGGACGTGGATCACTTTTTGCCTGCCGAAGCGGTCGCACTCAACGGAGATTCAATCCTGGAGCGGCTCGACGATGCCGGCGCAAACGCCGAGAAGTCCTCGGCCAGCGGATCTCTCTTGAATAAGATTATCCGTAGCACAGAGCAGTGGTGGGACCAAGCCCTGGCGCTGCCGGCTGCGGAACGGGCGGAATACCTTGACCACAAGGTCGTCACCTTCCGCACGGAGAATCTCAATCCGGCCGTTCCCGGTCAGGCCGACGGCGCGATGGTGCGCATCATTGAGCAGAACTCGGAAAAGATTCTTGATGCCGGAACAAGAGCCGTGGAACAGGCCTGCGACGATCGCATCGACAAACAAAAGTTGAGTGTCGCTTCCACCATTGGTTTCGCCGAGGGCGTGGCGGAGGCAATCGAAAAACAAGTCAAACTCCTCTTGGACCACCTGACGGCGCTGCGCGAAAAAGTGGAATGGCTGGAATCGGAATACACCTCGCGGTTACAAGATCTGCGCGCGCACGCAGTGCGGCACAATCTGGATTTCCGCAAGGCAATCATTTTGCAGTATGACCATTTGCGGTTGCTCGAAGCCGTGGCCGGAATGGGAACCAGTTCGCAGGAAAAGGACGATGAACCGGGCCTGCTGCTCGCACTGCGCCAGCGGATTCTGCTGGAAGAGGCAATTCAGGTCTGTAATGCTCTCGTTGCTAGATTGCGCGGCAGCAAGAACGAACGAGGGGAAGTGCGTGGCGGCATTATCTCGCGACTGCGGGAGTTGGATCGCAGCTTCGACGCAGTGGCGGAAACCCTGCGCCGGGATGCCGGATATTTCCAGGAGACTTACAATGCCGATCTTTCGCTGGTTTTGTTCCAGCCCGCGGACGTTGATCAGAAGTACTATGCACGTTACGTAAAAGCGGATACCGTCAAGAAAATTAGTGATCAGGTGCGGGACAAATTGCACCTTACTGCTGCCTCCGTAAAGGACTCCAACTTTCTGAAACAGGAGGGTGGCGCGGCACAGATCATCACGCAATGCCGCGAAGCGTTTGAGGCTATTCGCCGTGACTATCACATTGTGGATGTGCTTTTTGACCACTTCGGCGGGACGGAAAAATCCGACGGTCAGCCGGTGATACCAGACCTGATGGCGGCCGAATTGAGTCGCGTCTTTCGCTCGGCGCGTTATTGGGCGGAAGGTGGCAACGACGAAGCGCGAGGCTATGTGTTAGGGGCCGGACAGGAAGACTTATTGGTGGGTGTGCCCACAACCCCGACCGAACTCGGTTCCGTGGATTCCACCCGCATCAATCGGCGGCGCGAAGAACTCAAGAACTTTCTACACGGTAAAGTTGACGGGCGCATTCAATTCAAGGATATTCCGGAAACCTCGGAAATCATTTTCTACAACGAAGTATCCGGCATTCCGCTGAACTTCTATCACAGCATGTACGACCTGCGCACGGCTTACTTGCAGGTTCGCGCCGGTGACTCGGCTTTGCACCTGGAATCAAAAGACGCTAGCAAGTTCGAGGATATTCTCATCCTGACAAGCGCGGAAGCGCAAAAGATGATCGCCGCTTTTCGTTGCTTCACTCAGGGCGCGATTTTCGACCAAATCTGGGTCAAGCCGGGCGAACCGCGCCCCGTGTTCGGATATACGGAAACCGTCCGGGGGGTTGAGAGCCATCCGCGCATGGGTGACGAACGGGCCACTATTCAGTTCCTGCAGATGCGAAGCGATGTACTGGAGAAGTTGATGCAGCGTTCCCAAGACCGCTATGCAGCGATTTTCATGGACACGCGGAGTTCCGATGCCGCCGTCGCCGACCGGGGCCGTCGCGCATTTGCACAGATTGCCGCCATTGTGGCCAAGCGTTTGGAAGAATTGGGCGCCAGCGCCGATCAAGGCGACTGGAACAAGCTGCCGATGTACCAAAAGATGGAGTACATTGCGCTGGATGAGTTGAATGAGCGGATCCACGCGGAGGTGACATGGCAATCGTTTGAGGCTGACCGGAATGAGGCCAAGCTCGGGCTGGCGCAGTTCGCGCAACGTCGCATCGACGGCCGTTACGCACTACAGCAGGGACAAACGGCGGGTACGCACCTATGAGGATGCAACAGCCAAAGCGACGGTCTAATTATGCCAACGAGCAGACTCACGAAGGATGGCGACATTGGGGACTCATTCTTGGCATTGTCGTCGCCCTGTTGACGATTTTTCTAGGACTGAAAATCGTGTTTCGGTAGGTACGTTTAGGGCGGAGAGCTGACAGTGGCAGGTGATGCCAAGAAGATAAGCGATTCGGAGAGGGGCGGGCCAGCTTCATCCTTGTCTTTCGGCTCCCCTGCCGGGGTTGTGGCCGTGACTCCGTCTATCGAAGCAGGGATTTGCTGCCATTGCCAGAGGTGGGAGCCGTATGCAGACGATCGTTACTGCTCCTGGTGCGGCAAGCCGGTCATGATTGTCAGTATTGACCAGAAGGAGTTGCACTTCTCCGCCGACCAGACGGAACGTATCTTGCAGCTCTGTAATAACGGCACTAACGTTGTCCTTGCTGCACTCGACATTGAGAGCGAAGCTGAACCTGAGCGGTTTACCATTTCTCCTGAGCGACCGGATAACCTGTTCGAAATTCCTGCTGGCGCCAGCCAGCCGCTGACCATCACCGTGGACCTCAGCGAGATTGACGCGGAGGCGGATTACTCGGCACAGCTCGTAATCGATTCCAATGCCCCGCCACCTAACGATAGTATTCTCGTTCCGCTGCGGGTGGAACGTCCCCCGATCGCTCGCCTCCTGCCGGCGGGCGAAAAGCAAGTGATCATCTTTGGTGACCAGCCCTTTGTTCGAGTTTCAGTTCGGAACGATGGCGGCGGGATACTGCATGCCATTTCTGGAAGCATCCAGGAACCACGCGGTGCCGCCGGAGAGCAGCCCGTCAACGCCAACTTGGCGGCAGGCGAGCAAGCCTATCTTCAGATTCCGTTGGAGCTTCAGACTTTGCCTGCGGGCGAGTACATCGTACGCGGTGAAATCACATTCGCCAACCATCAGCTGCTGGGGTTCAAACAAGAATTAACGTTTCGCCGTCCCCCCCGCATTCGGCTGGAGCCCCGGCAACTGTTGGCAAAACTCTCCCGCATTGTGCGCAAAGACCGTCTCGAGGTTTCCGTGGAAAACATCGGTGACGACGTGTTGCGCATTGGAGAGATTAAGTCAAGCGAGCTCTGGGCAGAGCCGCGATGTGCTAACAAGCTGGTTCCACCCAAGCAGCGCACCTACGTTGATCTTTACATTGATGGCACCAGCCTGGAATGCACCAGTTATTCCGGACAACTGAGGATCGTTTCCAATTCCTTCGACGGCGTGGCCGAAGTGCCCTTTTTGGTCCAGGTACGCGATCTGATGCCGTTGCAGGATGCCATCGGGGTGGATTTCGGGACATCCCTGTCGTGCGTTGCAACGGTGAAGAACGGCGACCCGGTTTTGGTGAACATCAATCCGGGCAGTGACAGCGACTCCGTCGAGGGCCAAGGGCTGCCGTCGGTAGTCTTCTTCGAAGAGAACTTCTTTCCGATCGTGGGTGTGGTGGCGAAGGAGCGCGCCAGGTTTGTCCCCACGGCGGCAATTCAATCGGTGAAACGAGTGCTCGGTAGTCGCCGGAAGCTGCGCGTTCGCGACCGTGAGTTCCAGCCCACCGAAGTCGCTACAGAGATCTTTCGCTCTCTGCTCTCGGCCGTAGAACGCACCGTGGTGCCGCCTGCTTCACCCATTCATGCTGTACTCACGGTGCCAGCCGACATCTCCGACGAGCAGATAGGCGGCGTGCTGACCGCCGCGAGCGCCGCCGGGCTCGACGTTGACCATACGGCAAGACAGGAGTTTGTGCTGGATGAACCGAGCGCTGCTGCCCTGTATTACCTCTGGAAATGCCGGAAACAGCAAGACCTGGCGCCGGAGGAACTCGTCTTTATCTACGACTTTGGCGCGGGCACGCTCGACTGCTCTTTGGTACACATCAAGCGCGTGGAGGGGAAGATCACAATCCGGGTTTTGGCCACCACCGGTGACCGCCAACTCGGGGGCGATGATATAGATCGTGCAATTGCCCGACACATTGCCCGGAAACTGCGTGAAAGCGATGGCTTTGATGATTGGCCTATCCAAGCGAATCTCGCCGAATTGGCACAACGGGCACTTACCGATGAGGCTGGTTATCGCAAGGCTATGGAACTGCGCCTCGCATTTTTCGAAAAGTGCGAGCAAATGAAAATATCGCTCGCCTCGGAACCGGCAGCCAGTATGTCATTCCCGTTAGGCAGCCGTAAGGAGAAGAGCTATCGCTTAACCATCGAGGAGTTCAATCGGCTTCTCCAGCCGTTCCTGAAGCGGAGTGACTTGGTTGTAAAAGGTTGCTGCCATTTGGCCGGCATCAGCCCAAAGAAAGTTCATTCCGTCCTCCACACGGGGCGAATTAGTGCAACGCCAGCCATTCGTGAGCGGGTCAATGGGCTCTTTCCTGCGGCTTCGGACAAGTCGGGGTTTATCGATGCGAAGCGCTGTGTAGCCCTGGGTGCTGCCTGGTGGGCATACATTAAGAACCGGCCCGGCGTCGATATTCAATTTGAGGGGCTGCAGCCCCGATTGCCGCATAGCATCGGCTACGTGGGCGCAAGCGGTTTGGAGGCGGTTTTTCGCACAATTTTCGACGCTGGCCAGTCATTCCCGGCAGAACGCGAGCTGACTTTCCGCTGCCAGCCGGGCCGCCGCTTGAAACTGGAAATTCAAGAACAGCCGTTTGGTCTCGATGGCGCTGTTCTCCGGAGCCGTGGATCGGTGTTGTTGCCTGCGGCGGCGACCGTCCAGGATCACCATTGCATCTTCCGCCTAACTCCAAACCGTACCCTGGAAGTGATTGTGGGAAACGAAAAGCTGGAAATAGATCCACACGAAGATGAGGAAATTTATGTGGCCGAGGAGTAAAGACGATGTCGTTTTCGCATCCGCATGTGCTGTTTTCCATTAAGTCCTGGTGGGCATGGCTACACTCGTACCCGCTCGGCGTCATTGCTATCGCGGTGGCAGTTGCAGCCTCGGTGTCCGCGGCCGTCTGCTGGCGACTAGTGGTCTCCTTGCGGCAGATGCAGGAGGTGAAGAAGGACGTTGAAAGCCAAGTGATGGCTCTAAGAGGCTCGATGATCGAAATGCAAGAGCGATTCGGTCAAAAGCTGGGGTCTTCTGCCGCACTAGCCCCCACCTTGCAGCAGATGCAGGAGGTAAAGGAGGTACAGAAGGACGTTCTGAGCCACATGACTACTCTGGAACAGGACGTGGAGAGAGATAAAGCAGAACTCCGGGGGATGGTGGACGCGCTCGTTGCCGCACGGCAGCAAGAGTTTGAGTCGGTCGTGCATAGGAACACTGAACGGCGTGAAGCCTTGCAGCCCATTTACTCCCAAGCGCAGGAACATTTTTCTGTTTTTGCCACTCCGCTCCGTGAGCTGCGGGATGCCGGCAGTCAACTGTTGCGGCCCGCCACCAATCCCACCGTAAAGGAGGTGGCCCACAGGCTGGTGGAGCAGTTTCACGCCATGTTGGCCCCGGACACAGAATTGTCTGCTCGCCTTGCAGAGCTTAGCTCTGTGCCGCCGGCTGGGGCTCTGCCGATTGCGTCATTGCGGGCGCAACTCCAGGCAGGGTCGCTTGCGCCAAGTGAGGTACTGAGACAGGCATTTGCATTCGCAGCGCCCGCGCCGCATGACTGGCCGGATCCGGACGCGGAAAAGGATCGCCTTCAGTTCTCGCCGGAAACATTGATATCAAGTTTTCTATCGTGGGTGGATCAGGTTGCGGAATTGCGTGCCTTGGCCACACAAACTGGCGAAAATGGCTTGGGTGCAGCCTGCACGCAAGTGATAGCTCTGGCTACGAGAGCTGCGCGGAACTGGCAAGTCGAGCTGCAAGATGTCTTAATTGGCGTAGCGCGGTTCGATGAAAGGCAGCACGAACTCGCCGATTGTATACCCCGCGCCGATGTGCCGCCGGAAACGGTAGTCGGCGTGGTTCGGTTAGGATACCTCCGCAATGGCCAACAGGTGAGAAAACCGAAGGTAATTGTGGCAGCCGCCAGATAGCGAGGTAGAGGCGAAAACGGGCGAAGTGGCTGTAGTTTCCCGGAATGAGAAGATATACCCGCTCGTTGCGTAGCGGCCATTTTGCCGGAAGAGTTCGATCCCCTCAGTCCAGTCACGTTGATCATTGCGTGCCATGGCGCTATAGGAATCCGCAAATTCAACCCCTGAGCGAGCCACAGCCAGGGCCTGGCCCTGCCGGGAGTCGGTGCAGGTGACAATTTACATGAACTATGTTTCTTCAAAAAAACACGAATAATCACTGCGTGACCAGCTTGGGGATAGACCGGGTGCAGAATTATTACGACATTCTGAAACTCGCTCCTGACAGTGGCGATGCCGACATCTCTGATCGAGTCGGCGAGCGTCGCACACAACTTTTGCGCCTTATCAAGATCCCCAAGCGACGCGAGGACGCGCAACAAGAACTGCAACAACTGGAAGTGATCGCTCGAACGCTGCTCGATCCCAGAGAGCGCGCAGCATACGATGCCAGACTGGTAGAGCCAGCTTCCCCGGCAGAGCCGATCGCTACAGCGCCCATTGATATCCCCGCTCCGCCGCCAGTCAAATTTTGTCTCGCCTGCGGAAATGCCATACGGGAAGGTGACTTATTCTGCAACCAATGTGGCGATATCATTCACGCGCCTTCCGATGTTGCAGCCGGCGCCATTTCAGAACGGACTGAACTAGGGAAAGTACCTGGAGAACTATCCGGCTCTGCAGCAGAGCCACAAATTCCGACCCCGCGTGATTCCCGCAATCAAGATACAGTACGATCGGTTCAACCGCCGCTGCCGCTGCCTGCCCTCCCAATTGGCGCCACTCAGAGCCGCGGCAGATTGATTGCCCAGGTTGTCGTCTTGCTGCTAGTCGCTGCCGCTGTGGTCTACTTCTGGCCTCATTCGTCTTCGCAAGTTGACGAGCAAACAACTTCCAGCACTCTTGGTCATCCACGAGACTTGCGCGACAACGAATCCCGTACAAATACTGTTCAGGACGCGGAAATGTCCAAGAAGGCAAACGCAGATGGTCTCCGGCTTCTGAAAGCATCAAACCCTGATTTTCAGGCCGCCAAGCGCAAGTTCGAGGAAGCGGTTCGATCAGATTCAAGCAACGTTGAAGCTTTAAACAACCTCGGCTACGTCTATCAACGCCTTGGAGACTTTCGTACATCCGAGGCTTACATCTTGAAGGTTATCCAACTTGCCCCGGATAGGCGGGTTGCCTACGGCAATCTGGGATACGTCCAAGCGAAGCTTGGAAAGTCCTCCGAGGCGAGCTACAACTTCTGTGAGTACATCAAACGCTTCAACGATTTCGAGCGAGGAAAAGCTACTCTCAAGCGGGTTATGTCCGACCCAGATGTGAATGTGCAATCTGCTGTGAACGGAGCCTTAGCCCAATGTTCCGCCCCCACATGAGGTACGTGAACGACAAATAGCCGAGGCACAAGCAAAGGCCCCGCATAAAGAGCAAACACCAAGAGCAAAACCAGAGCACCGAAGCCTTTCGAACGCGCGCTCCACAACAGTTTTGTACTTCTTCCCCGACCCACATCCGCAAGGGTTATTGCGTCCTGTTTGGCTGCTCATCCTTTTCCTCCGCGAGCGGAATGCTTCCTCGCATATATCTCGGTGGCCGACTCAGTTCAATCATTCAATCACTCAGCATGTCCGCTAAATGAACACGAAAAACTGATTCTTCGCAGTGACAATCTCACCGTCAGCGGAAACCCGAAAGCCGCTTCTAGTGCGGTCTCCTGCCCCGCTGAATTGGACGTTCTTCATTTGCTCTTTGGCCCCTCTTCCGTCGTACCTCAGTGATCACTTCAAAAGTGCGCAAGAGCCGGTTTTGGGTGATCGCTGAGGGTCGTACAGCAACCTGCGGGTAATCATTGCAATCGTGGGCGTCCGACTGTAATAATTGCATCGCACCATGTAAGCAAGCCCAAGTCCGATGGCATCGTCGATGCCGAGATTTTGCCCCAATTGTGGGGCTACTTTGAGAGATCCGGATGGGTTCTGCTCAGCCTGCGGAATGGAGTAAGGATTGAGTGTCGGCCCCTTAAAGCCGTCGAGTGAGCCTCGATACAGCAGCGTCGGAGAGCCGATAAATCAAACCCAAGAAGAATCCGCCACTAATCACTGCGTGACCAGCTTGGGGATCGACCGGGTGCAGAATTATTACGACATTCTGAAACTCGCTCCTGACAGTGGCGATGCCGACATCTCTGATCGGGTCGGCGAGCGTCGCACTCAACTTTTGCGCCTTATCAAGATCCCCAAGCGACGCGAGGACGCGCAACAAGAACTGCAACAACTGGAAGTGATCGCTCGAACGCTGCTCGATCCCAGAGAGCGCGCAGCATACGATGCCAGGATGGTAAAGCCAGCTTCCCCGGCAGAGCCGATCGCTACAGCGCCCATTGATATCCCCACTCCGCCGCCAACCAAATTTTGTGCCGCCTGCGGAAATGCCATAGGCGAAGGTAACTTCTTCTGTAACCAATGCGGCCGTATGGTTCACGCGCCTTCCGATGTTGCAGCCGGCACCATTTCAGAACGGATTGAACTAGGGAAAGTACCTGGAGAACTATCCGGCTCTGCAGCAGAGCCACAAATTCCGACCCCGCGTGATTCCCGCAATCAAGATACAGTACGATCGGTTCAGCCGCCGCTGCCGCTGCCTGCCCTCCCCATTGGCGCCACTCAGAGCCGCGGCAGATTGATTGCCCAGGTTGTCGTCTTGCTGCTGGTCGCTGCCGCTGTCGTCTACTTCTGGCCACATTCGTCCCCGCAAGTTGGCGAGCAAACACCCCCCCCGCCTGGGATGGTGAAGGACATTCGTCCGGCGACCGTAAGCCTGCTTAATCCGCCGGTCATGCGGCCGGTTCGGGCCGCGGCCTGGGACTCACAAAATATTCATGGCACTGTGGTCATCAAGTCTAATGGCGACTCCAGTATCATCGGGTATCCCAGCGGCGAACAGTTCATATTGCCGAGTTCTTTTTATTCGCCGAGCGGCAGACCTTCGGCGGCATTCGATTCCAATACGGGCACGGTGAAGGTCAGCTCGGGCATTCCAGTGATGCAGGAGAATTACACACCGTGGAACATCCAAATTTCCACCGACCAGTTGCGCGACATCAACGGTGACGGCTGGCCGGAGCTCGTATTTAGTGACTATAGCGGGGGCGCGCATTGTTGCAGGTCTGTACTTATCGTTTCATTGAGGCCCAAGGGGCTGGTGGTGATATTTGATGAGGAGCTCGGCTCAACCGACGTAACCATCAGCGATCTAAATGGAGATGGCCGCCGTGAAATCACACGCACGGTTCTGGCGGAATACGCGCTCGGAAGCTTCGCGACAGGAAGTTACGGGCTGGAAGTCATCTATTCCGCTGGCTCGGACGGAGCATACCGGCCGAACACCCGCGCCTTCTCCAGTATCCTCGCGAACGACCTCAGTACAGCTGTGGCAAATTACCAAAAAGCTAATTACGGTGCTCCCGATGAGGAAGACGTCGCGCGCATCGAGTTGTTTTTCCTGTCGTACCTTAGCGGCCATCGTGGCGAAGCTTATGAGTACCTGCGTCAGTTGAAGCCCATCGAGGGTCTGGCGGCTGGCAGTGTGTTGGCAACTTTGGAAGGATTCCTCAAGAACGCAGCGCCGGAAGTTTTGCAGGATCCCGAGTGGCAACAGCTTGTCTCCGGCACCCTCCCGCCGCAGCAAGCTGTCCAAACTCCGGAAGAGGTGACGAAAAAGCCACCAGAAACTGTGCCTGTGGTCATTGCCCCCCTCATCGATACCTTCGATACCGTGACCTTGCCGCCGGATCATTGCATGGTTTTGTTGCGTTGGAAGGTGGGTGGGGCTGCGACGCTCACCATCGAGCCGGACGTCGGCATAGTGAAGGGTCCTTCTGGGTATGTGGTCATACAACCGCGCAGGAGCACAAGCTATACCATGAAAGCAGATGGGCCGGGCGGTTCCGTCACGAAGGATGTAACCGTGCAGCCCGTGCCTGTATCGTGCCACTAAATTGGTCCATCCACTGACAGACAAATGATCTCTGCCGCGTGCGTCGTAGCGTGCGACAGAACCCTTTCAGTCAGGCAGGCGCCCGATCCTGGTCACGCGGCCTTCCGTACAGAAGGAGTTCAGGTCCGTAAATGTTATTCTGCAATGGGTAAAGAAAACGGCTGTTCGCGCCGTTAGTAAGCCGGATTCACATTGCGCGTGACTTTCCGGTAGTACATGTAATTTCCTCGCGCGCCAAATATGAACCAGTAAATGACACCGACAAGCCCGTAAGTAAAGATTGCCCCGACGAACGCAATCAGGGCAGGCACCCATAGACCTTTCGTCAGCGCCCAGAGCGCACCAAAAAGAAATGCGGCCCAGTTCCACTTGCCCTGATATCGTTCCCCACTTGATTCGATCATGGAGAACTCCCGTTGGTAGTAGTCAGACAGCCCAGCATAATTCCTCGCAGCCACCGCTGGCTGGCTTGGAGCAACAGGCGCGGTATGAGTCGGAATTGGTAGATTGGTGGGTCCCATTGCAGCCGTTCCACACTTTCCGCAAAAGCGATCCCCAATTTGCAATGCTGCTCCGCACCTCGTACAAAACCCATTGGGGGGCGTCGTTGTCAAGTTCATTGGTCGTGCCTCCGAACTTTGGCTACTTCCTTCGATTTTCTGAATGTGCTGAAGGAAAAGAATGACGTTTCCCTTGTTCTTACCCCAACAGATGTGACCGGAATCGACTGTTACCGTAAAACCCACGTCTGTCCGCTGCTGTCTGCGAGGTTGTTACCTTGTATACTGACGGTAGTCTTGGTGCTGTTTTCGCTAATGCTAAGTTCGAGTGTGTTGCCATTGACGACAAAGGTGCCGTGATAGGACTGGCCGCCTTCTTGCAGGGAGAATGTCTTGTCGGTATTCAATTGAAGCTGGTCCGCCGACGTTTGAGCGTTGACATAAGTTGACGGAAGCTTCAGCGGCGCAACCAGAGGTGCCGCAGGCGCCACGTTAACCGACTCTGCAGCGGGAAGACGCAAATATTTCTCCAATATCTGAGCCACCGTCGCGTTGGTCATTCGCGTCTGCCATCCAGCACCGAGCATTACCTTTAGACGGCCAGAATCCCGGTTTCTCCCGAGCAGCTTGAGTTCGAGACGATCATCTTTGAAATCGACACTGGTGATCTGAAAAGTGGTGCCTTTGGCAAAACTCTTTCCCATTCGGCCCACCTGCTCGCGCATCAGCCCCCACTCTACGCGATAGATGATCTGTCCATCGGGGTAAACAAGTGTGTTCACTGGGTACGGGGTGTTATAGCCCACGGGCGCTCCGGTATCCCCTATAGTGATGGTTGAGACAACCTCAACTCCCTTCAACGTCCCTGTAAGAGTTGGTTGCTGGACTTGACTCAATGCCGCTGTCGCGGAAAGCAGCAGGAGGCCGCCGATGAGCGCGACTAATAGCAAAGTTCTATTCATGTTGGGAATCTCCTAAATGTGCCTTCTCACGTTTGTGTCACGATTCGGCTAGTTGCCGCCCCCGGTCTGTTTCACCTGAGCCTCGAGCTTGGCGGCATCGGCCTCTTGAGTCGCGAGTTGCGCTTCTGCGTCCGAGACGGGTTCTGCGGTTCCTTCCGCACAGGGACGGGCGCTGGCTGCCGGCCCGCTCGGCAATCCTTTCGCCTGATTCTCGGCCAGCCTCTTGAGTCCAGAGTTGACCTGCTCCTTTAACTGATTGTCCATCTCTTGCAGATCTGCAAGTTGGACTGTAGTCACGGAGCCGGCGGCGCAATCGCCTGGCTTACCGTTGGAGACCTCCACCACGACGCCGCCATCAGCCGTTACCTCTGTACCTTTCCGCTGGATAATGTCTCCGGGAGTCAGCATGCACGCCTGACCTGCTGCAGTGGTTATGTCAAGGTCTGATGAAACGACGAAAACCCCCTGGCTCAGTGCCGGCGGTAGTTGTTCGCTTTCGGAGGCAGGCTGCTGGGGACAGGCTGATGTGGACTGCAGCGCAGCTCCCTTGTCTGCCGCAAGCTGCTGCCTTACTTCGTCTGCGATTAGCGCCTTCATCTCGGGCGAAATTGTAGCGGCAGTCGGTTGTGCGCTAAATGGTGGCTGGGCTTGACCTGTGTCGCCGACTTGCTGATTTTCGTAGGCGAGCCTCAGATTCTCCGCAAGCACGTAGTCTGTCAACCACAAATCCGGGGAAGCGTAAATCTGGTACGGAGTGAAGTAGCCTGCATAGAAGCCGAACCAGGGCGCTGGCGTCGCTAATCCAAACCATGCATAAGGCATGGGGGCGGCCCACGGAGTAACGGCCCACGCATAGAATTGCGGGCCATAGTAGACGGCAGGCACATATTGGTAGTAGACGACATTGTTGTAGCGGTATTCACGATACACGTGCGCGTAGGTATGCCCACCGACGACATACGTGCGCGAAATGTAGCCTGGCCGTAACGGATGTTCCACAAAGCCGCGACGCGGCCCGTAGTTGACTACACGAGCACCAGGACGACCGGTTTCCACTATCCTCCCACCACCGGGTGCGTGAGTGATCACCATCTTGTTGCCGCCGGCCAAGCCGCGGGACGCTTCAATCCGGTGCACCTCGCCGCGCGCGTTCGTTGTGACCGTCTGACCATTGGCGTTGCGGAACTCTGTTCGCCCTCCCGGTAGGACCCTCGCTTGGTCACCCGGACGCCTCACGTACGAGAAGGGACCCGTGCCACCGCGAACGGCGGTGCCCTCTCTGTTTCGAGCAGCGCCTCCACCGCTACCCGCCGATCCTGCGCCTCCGGGTCTGACTGCGGGCTGCGCCGCCCCGCCTCCTGCAGGCTGCTGCTTTTGTTGCTGTTGCCTCTGCTGCTGGGGCGCTTGCTGCTTCGGTCCTGCGCCTCCGGGTCTGACTGCGGGCTGCGCCGCCCCGCCTCCCGCAGGCTGCTGCTTTTGTTGCTGTTGCCTCTGCTGCTGGGGCGCTTGCTGCTTCGGTGAGGGTGAACTACTGTTATTGGATTGCTTATCGTCCATTGCGCTCCAGCCCAATACCGAAACTAGTACCAAGGCCACGAGTACCAGCGACCTTTTGGAAATGCCGTGCGTCAAGCTGTGCAAATTCATTGCATCCTCCAAATCTAGATATATGTATCGGCGACTCGCACGCTTGGTCGATATGCCATCGAGAGTACATCAAAATCCGACAAACAGCAGCAAGGGATCATTCTCTTGGGCCCGTTTTGCTGCGAAAGCATACAGTTGCCCATCTTTGAAAGTTGATTTCCAAGGTTCTGGCGTCACCTCCGACTGTCCGTCGTCAGAACCTGTGAGACCAGGTTGGCCCAAGGGCCAAGCTACACTTTCGATTCCAGTTCACCGTTGAGTTTCAGGTTGCAGCGGCCCAGATTATAACGCGGCCGCTGCTCGATGGTACGTTGTTTTTGTTCGGCCCTCCTGCGTAAGATTTCTTCCCGGCGTCCGTAGTACACATCGGCCGGGGTCACATTGCCGATGGCCCCGTGATAGCGGCGATGGTTGTAGTAGTCGATGAAGGCCTGCATGGTCCGCCGCAGTTCGTCCGGGCTGGTGTAGACCAGTAGGTTCATGCGCGCTTTGAGCGTCTCGTGGAAGTGTTCGATCTTGCCGTTGGTCTGGGGATGATGCGGGGCACAGTAGACGTGGCGAATGGCCAGCATGCGGAGATACTCTTCGAAGATTCGTGCTAAGTAATGGCAAGCTTCCTGGATCCCCGAAGGCGGGGCGCCTTTTTATAATGCGTCACTCGTCAATCCTGGTTGACCCTTTGTCCGAAGTGCACCACCAATGTGTGGCTAGAATATTGTCCGGATGGTCGTCCTGGAACGCCACTCCCATTCCTTTCGAATTCTTATGATCACGAGAGATCACTGTCCGGCGAAACATCCGGTTGCCGGCTGACCGGATTCCTCAAGGACCTTGCGAAACGCGGCCAGGGCGGAATCGATGGGCTGGGCGAGGCACACTCCGCGCAGCAGCATGGTGCCTTCCCAAACGCCGATCGTGTAGAGGCCCGGGCGCCGCGGGTCTCCCGGCATCTTGTGGACGTGGAGAGCGAATTCTGAACAAGTTGTAAGGGGCATAACAGCAAATCCCGAGAGTGCGAACGTTAGTTGGCGGGTAGGGGCGATGGCTTGAAGTGTTGCACGACGGCTGCTACCACTTGATTCGCAGAATCAGGCTGGCCCCGCCGCTTTGTAGCCGCTCCTGGTTAGGAAAGACAAACATCGAAGCCGTCAACGCTTTCTCCCAACTCGGTTTCTTCCCCGATCGCATCGACGTTAACCGTGCAGCCAGTGACTCCGAAGCCTTTCAGGGCATCGAGGAAATTGCGCATCTTCTGGTCGGCCGAGCCCGGGACACGCAGATCAACAAAGTCGCCCTTGCTCTGATAGTCAGCTTTAAGACCCAGTCGGCGAGCTTCGCGTTCGCCAACGGCTTGTCGTCTGGCGTTCGCGATGACCTCCAGTGGATCGGACGCCAACGTGTATCGGGTCATAGAGACCGTGACCATGCAAAGGTCCTCCAGTTTGGGGTGGTGTTGTCGAAATTCTTCCGGTGCAAAGCACCGTTCTTGCTCCGGCACGAAATTGAATGCAGCATCACGCCTTCATTACCCGCACTGAAGCCGTGGACTCCACCCCGGCTGCAAGCTTCCTCGCCGGCTGCTCCGTCGCGCCTTCCGCATCCTTGTTCGGACCCCTACGGACTCGCAGCGTGGAAGCGACCTGCTTGGCTTGAGGCGTCTTCAGAAAGTCCTGAAAGTCGCGGTCCTTCGAGAAGACATAGTTGAGCGCTTTGTCCACAACATCGTCTGCGGATGCGTGTACGAAAGCGGCGTACTGATCGACCTGTTCAGCGGTCGTTTCGTCCAGCCGAACCGACGCGCTGATGTAGCGGCTCAAATTGATTTCAAGTAGGGGCATGTTGTTCTCCTTGTAGCTGTTGAATTAAGCAATCTTTCTTCGGGCAACCATCCTCTGCGCCGTTAGCGCGATTTCCCTTGCACGAGCGGAGCAAAGTGCGATGGGAATCTCGAAGCGGCGGCGGACTTGGAGCATCGTAATAACGTCGTCAATTGGGGCGCCTTCGATGAGCCAAAGTCTGGCCGATGCAACATCAACGGTCCGTTGCGCGTAGTAGAGCGGATTCGGCTTATCGGCGCGGCGCAAAGCCAGCTTCCGCGTGAGCTTTGCGGCGTCCTTCCCACGGGCGAGTTCATGGAGAACCCACGCCCAATCGCGTTCGGAATTGCTGTGCTTGTCGGGATGCTTTCGTGGGGCGATTGAATGGGACGAGAGGACCGCATCAGCCGCCAGAATGTCCAGCCGGAAGTCATCGGACATTCCAAGTGGAATTGCCAGGGTATTCGACCGTGACCGGATATGCCGGATCGTACTTGCAATTTAAGAATCCCGGCAGGCGGAGAACCCGGTTGCAGTCCGTGCAGGCGGGATCGCCGCCAAAGGTGACGGCAAGCAGTTTCAGGGCGCTTTCCTGTTGTTCGAGAGTAAAGCCATCCACGCGCCAGAGAACCTGGTACTTACCAAGCGATGTTGAGACGATTGCGTTCGGTGTGGGAACGGCATCGGAGGCCCGGAGCGAAGCGAGGCGGGCCTCTCCATCGGTGTCCAAATCAAGATACAGATGCCGGACCGCGGCGATGCTCTCCTTGGTACGTTTGCGGCTGTCCGAGCGAACCGGATTGGCAGCCACATAGACGTTCGCGCCGATGGAGTTTTCGTGGGCGAGCCAGCCGAGGTAATGAGGCGCAATCGCACACTCCAAGGGAGCAATGCGCTGAATAATCCCGGTGGGATTCTCGCGTCGAAGGAATAGCGCAATCGTCTCGCCTGGAGCGAAGCAACGGGTGAGAAAATCGGTGGCAATATCGGTCGCGTTCTGTGTCCTATGTTGCGACATGTTTCACCTCGAATACCGGCTCGATCAGGAAGTGTTTCGCATCGCGGTCGTAGCCGCGAAGGGCCAGCACTTCGCGGACGATGCGGCGGCCTGGTTGGCGCTCGACATGCACCACGAAATCGACGGCTTCTGCAATCTCGGCTTCGGTGTCGGAGAAGGTGCTTTGAGCGTGGTTGCGCATGACCAGATTGGCAAAGCGATGCAGCGCTTTCCCCGCAGAATTGGCATGGATCGTCGCGAGCGATCCAGCATGACCGGTGTTAAAGGAATCGAGCAGCGTTCGGGCCTCGATTCCGCGCACTTCACCGAGAATGATGCGATCCGGTCTCCAGCGGAGAGCGGACTTTAGAAGGTCGTCGAAAGTGATGTTGGCTTTGAACGTATCGGTCTGGCATTCGACGGCTAGTATGTTCGGCTTCTGGATTTGCAGTTCCGAAGTATCTTCGATAACGACGAGGCGTTCCCGTTCTGGAATGAAGTCAGCCAATATCCGCAAAAGCGTGGTCTTGCCGGTGCCGGTTCCACCGCTGATAAGCAGCGTCTTGCCGCTGCGGATCTGTTCGGCCAAGAAGTCTGCAAGCGGGCGCGTCAGCGTACCGCGAGCAATGAGATCCTCGACTGTGTAGTGGCGGCTGGTGAACTTTCGAATAATGAGTGCTGGCGTAAGCCGTACAACCGGCGGAATGACGGCCGCAAGCCGGCTTCCATCCGGGAGTTGCGCATGGAGTATAGGGTTGTCTTCGTCGAGCCGTTTGCCGAGTTGGTTGGCAATGACTTCGAGGCCGGTTCGGAGTTTGCCGGCGGCGAAGGAAATAGTCTTTTCGCGGTGAATGATTCCGTCGCGTTCGTACCACCATGAAGCATCGGGATTGCCCATGATTTCGCTGATGTTTTCGTCGAGCAGCAGCGGCTCTATCGGGCGAAGGAACGGAAGGATCAATTCAAAGCTCATAGCGTGGATCTCCGAACGATGGAAGCCCAGCGATTCGCCGGGCTTCCAAGAGTGAAAAGCAATGGCTTATGCGGCCGTTTCTTCTGCGGGCGTCTCATCGTGCTCCCGATCTTCCGGGGCAGCCTTTTCAGCGCGGTCCAGCTTCAGGATCGAAGCGACCCGGATTTCCCAGACACGCTGCTTCGAGTCCGTTTTCTTGCTGTCGTACTCCCGGCTGCGCAGCTCGCCTTCCACCTGGATATGCGCGCCTTTGGTGAGCGTCTGGGCGAACTCCGCGAGCCTGCCGAAGACGACGCAACGGTGCCATTCGGTGTGCGAAATGTACTTGCCATCCTTCTTGTAGGAGGACTTGGTTGCCAGCGAGAGCGTGGTCAGGCTGCGATTGTCGTTGGTGCGGACTTCTGGATTGCTGCCGAGAAAGCCAATGAGGGTTACTTTGTTCTGGTACATAATCGTGTCTCCGTTTGTTGAATTTCCCGTTGTTGCTCGGGTCACACTGGGCGAAGCCTGGCGAGTGGGTCCGGCTCCCAAGGCCGAAGGTCTGCTTTCTCGGAGGGGCCCGAAAGAAGTTTGCGCGGCGTCTTTTGCCGTGACTTGCAAACTTGTTTCGGGAGGAACCGAGACCCCGAAGGGGCGCGCAAATCGGGGGCCCCGGCAAGCGCGGTGTTGGCTTGCTGGGGTGAGAAAGCGAAGTAGAAGACCGAGTGCCGCCGGGCGCCGGAAAGACCCCGAAGCGGTGACCGAGTAAAAGACGGGATACATAGCGGCAGACAAGCGCCAGAGCAAAGTTCTCGTCGACGTCTTGGTGAAAGAAGTTCGCGGCAATCTCAGTCCGATTCGAGCCGGCATGTCCGCCGCAAGAAAGACATAATTCGCCACCGTCGTTGCGCGTCAAAAGGCCCGCGATGGCCCGCTCCACTACGCACGGGGACAGGTAGGAAAAGCCAGCCGGATTGGCAGCAAGAAATGACATGAAAAAGCCTCTGGGATGGTCGGTTCGTCCCTAGCTGAACGCCTGGTCGGCCCGGAAGCGCACGATGGTCAGGCCAAGTGGGTTGACGGCTAGCTCATTGTTCTTCACGTTCTCGCGGAAGACATAGGTAACGCTGGCCGTCCATCGCTCCCGCTTGAGTTCGGTATGATCCGCCGGATTGGTGTACACCTTCTCGAACTCGATGCGCGCCGAATAAGGCGACTGGCGCAGGTCGTCGAGGATGACGTTCTTGATCTCCACATCGACATACGGAAGAGTGCTGTCCTTGATGTAAGTCTGAATGATGTTGTCCCGGCGTTCCTGGTCGATTACGGCGCGCTGCACGTCGCTATTCAGGAAGTAAAGCGAACTGGTCTGGTCGCGCTCAACGGTGAAGCGGTTGCGGCTGAAATACAGTTCCGCCCAGCGGGTGAGGTAATACTTGTTCTCCGCCTCCTGCGGGCGGTACTGGAAGTTGCGATAGTCGATGGCTTCGGCGTGTCCCACGTCGTTGATCCGCACAATCATGGGGTACATGTCGGCGAGCGCCTTCTGGCTCTTGTAGGTCAAGCGCCGCCAACGTGAAACAAACGGCGGCGAGCACAAGGATGGTCACCTTCAGATAGGTGTTCATGACCAGCGGATCGCCGTACTGTTCCAGGTAGCGTTCCGCGGCGCGAGTGATCTCCGGGGTAGCTTTCGTTTCTACGCTCATTGTTTCTGTTTTTGCGTTCATCTCTGACCTCGTTTCTCGCCTTTTCTGAAGCGATTTACAGGAGGGCCCGTGCGGCCATCATGGCTGCGCCCAGGCCCCCACCGTGTCCGCCACCGCCGCCGAATAGGCTGTGCGACATGGCCGGAATCTTGAAGAGAATGTAGACGTTGACCAGCACGAGAAGGATCAGGAGCGGCAACGTCTGGACAATCGTTGAGGGGTCCGAAATGCTCTGCCCAAGCTGGATGTAATAGTTGGTGAGCACATGAGCCAATACGTTCATCGTGGCTGCGGCGATGACCTTGTAAAAGCTGAATCCGAGATACGCCTTGAGCCATCCCCAGAACAACCAATCGAGCTTGTCGAAGACAAGAAAGGGGATGAAGATCGGCCCGAGCAATCCGATGATGGTTGCCGCGATTGCGCCGTAGGCCAGGATGGCCGAAACGATTGCGGCGAGCAACGCCAAAAGGAACTGCACGACAAAGTACACAATGGAGTAGTACGGCGACATAATGCTCGTCAGCAGCGACGGGCCAGTCTTCGACGATGCCGCGTGGATCTCATTCAGCATCGTGGTGGAACCATCCGCCCCAATGAGGTTCACAAGATTGGTCGTGCCGCCGTCGATGAAGGCCTTGATGGAAAAGCCAAGGCCGGGGATCGAGCTGTCGTAATAGTTCACCATTACGTAGGCGAAGGTGAGCAGCATGAAGAGGCTGAGAAACCTCCCCATGCTGAACCCGGCCTCTCCGTGTGCCGATGCAAGTGCTTCCTGTACGCCGAACCAAACCAGCATGATGGTTGCCAACGCGAGGACGATGTGAATCCCCATCGCGGTAATCGAGGGTGCCGCCGTGGCTGCGAGCGACTGGCACCCCTGAGCGATAAAGTCGAAGAGACCTGTACCCATGTTTCTCACCTGCTTGCTTTCTTCTGCTTGTGCCTGCTTAGTACGCTTGCGTAAGGAGATTCGCCGCCCCATTGCTGGTTGTGGCGATGTTGGCGTTGTAGTAGCTCTCGTATCCCGATGAATCGCGGAATGCCGATTTCATCGCGTCCTGCTGCTGCTTCTGGGCGACGATCTGCTGCAGGGCGAGATTGGCGTTCATCTGGTTCGCGTCCTGCTGCGTTCGGAGTTGCAAAAGTAGGGCTTGATTGATGCGCTGAAGCGTGGCCATGATGGTCTGCTGGGTGGCATCCTGGCTCTGCGTTGCGGCCTCCAAGTTAGTAATATCGGTTTGCCTTGCCGCCTGATTCGCTCGCATCGTGCCGAGCATTTGCAGGTTGTTGGTCATGACGGAATCGCCGATATCAACGGTGGCTCCCTGCGCGGCAATTTGGAGCTGCCCTGCAACACTGGCGCTCGTGTAGCCGGGAACTATGCTTGTCGTACTTGGGACGCTGACCTGTTGGTAGGCGGCTGCCGCCCCGTTCCCGGTGTTCGCGGAGTTGAGCCAACCCATTGAATTGCCATACGTGTTCGAGATTTGCTGCAGCAGCCTCAGGTCGGTTGTGGGAGAGAGAAACCGCTGATAGAGCATGGACGGCGCGAGGATCATCTGGTGCACAAGTTGGTATTGCTGTTTGGCGACGTTGTAGGCTTGTAGCGCGGTCGTCGCAATCTTGACGGTGTTGGTGAAGATTTGCTGTCCCTGCTCGATCTGCTGGAATTGGTTGGAGATGGATTGTTCTTCGTGTTCGATCTGCGTGACGGCGTGAACCGACTGCGTAGGATCGTAGACGATGCCGGAACCGAATTGCGCGAGCGCGGCGGGTTGCAACGCTGCGGCAAGTCCGATGGCGAGTGCGGTAACGATTAACTTCTTCATGGTTTGTCCTTTCGCTTGTGGTTAATGGTTAGTGGTGCTCGTTGCTCTTGCAGCGATACGGCATTACTGCATGGCTGCAAGAATTTCTCTCTGGAACTCCGCAAGACGGTCGGCCTCTGGCTTGCACCGTGCCTCCCGCTCTTTCTTTTTTGCTTCGAGAGCCGCCATCTGTTCTGCGGTCAGCTTCTCTCCGGTGAGAAGTCTGGCGGCTCCAGAGGTGTCTTCGTCCAGGCAAGCCTTGGCATAGGCTGGGTATTCGGCGTTGTACTGATCCTGCAACTGCTTCACCTTTTCAGCTTTGCTCTGGCAGCCGGCAAGGGCGAGAGTGGACAGGGCTAAGAGATAGAGAGCAACTTTTCGCATCGAATCCTCCCTAAAACGTCTGTGGAATCGTGCGGTTGGAATACGCGGGCAGAAGCAAGTCCTGCGTGAAATACACTTTCACGCGGTGGCCCTCCCGAATTGTGATCGTGGGCGGTATCTGCAGGAAGCGATCAAGGATGCTGGTCGCTGACTGCGAGACACTGGCCGCAGTGCCGTTGGTGAATGCCTGCGAGCCGCTCGTGGTGATGGTGCCGCCGCCCTGCGTGATCTCGCTGGCACCGGCAACCACACCCAAAGCGATCGAGGTGCCGAAGATTTCCAGGTAGTGGTTGTTGACCTTATCTTTCAGCCCTTCCTCGCCGATCTGGTCGAGGCCGTGGAACTGGTCGAGATCGACGGAGTAACCATCCGGCATAATCAGCCGGTGAAAAGCGACGGCCATCCGGCGTTGTTGTCCGAAGCCCGCCGCTCCAATCTTCTTGGCTTCACCGAGCACGACCGTTCCCTCGGGAATAATGACGTGCTGACGATCATGCGAATACAGCGGATTTGAGACAAGGACTTTGACCGGACCTGCGGCGTCTCCGTCCAGGCGATTCATCAGAACGGTGTCGAGAACCGAACCTTCGTAGACGAGATAAGGTTGACCGATGGCCGAATCAATGTTGGCTTCCAGCGGCCGCTTATAGCCTCCGGGCGTCTCCCCTGGTTCTCCTTCGGCTCGTGGGGTGACGAGACTCGTCTTTGACTGTCGTTCTGTGTGGTCATACTGGACGGGCGTCATCTGGCCTTGCTGTTGCGGCTGCTGTTGCTGTTGCTCGGCAAGACGGGAGTACACAAGGTTAGAAGCGAAACGGGAGTTGTCAATCCGTTCGCGCTCCTTCGCGGCAATCATTTGAGCCTGTTGTTGCTCGGGAGTTAATTGTGGCGGCATGGTGCCTTGCTGCCCTTGCCCGCAGGGCCGGCCGGAACCGCAGGAAGCGGATGCCTCGCCGCTTGGGCCAAAGGCCGCGGCAGTGGCCTGCTGCGCGGGCGTCGCAGAGACAAGCGCCGGATCTTGCCCTACAGCGGCGGCCATTGCCGCCTGTTGTTCTTTCTGGCGTTCGGCCTGAACCTGGTTCTTCATGTCCTGAACGTTGTTGTCGGTGTTGTCCTGCAACGTGGGTTGCGGTGGTTGCCCTTTCGCGGCGGCCTGCTGCGCGGGTGTCTTCTTGCCGGACGAACTGAAGAGCGCCGCCACGATCACGAGCAATGCCGCGCCCAAATAGACGAACGTCTTGAGGTTCTTCTGCAAGACGCCCTTGGGCTGCTCTAAAAGGCCGCGCAGTATTGGCTCGACTTGCGGTTCGGCGTGCGAACCCGCCTGCGAGTCTATGGGAGAAGTACGGTTGTTCTCGGTCATAAGAGTTATCCTTTCCGCGCAAAGCTCATCCGTTTCTTACCGAGTTCCACGTATCCGTCGTCCATGACCTTCGGGATGATGTAGGTCCCTTCCCGGAGGTCATAGGTGACGAGGCTGGGCTTGCCATCTTTCATCTCATAGACACTGAACTTTTCTGGCGCATTGGTCTTGATGTAGGTGAACTTGTCGTCGTGGTAGATCGACTGGATGTCGAAGGGAGATTCGTTCGCCTTGTAGACGTAGTCAAACTTGAGCTGCGTGGGATAGGCGCTCTTGTACTCGTCTACCGCCTGCTCGACGTGCGATTGAAGGGCGGCGACTTGCTGTTTTGACTGTTCGAGCTGCGCGGCGGGTACGAACTGTGCGGGGCCGCTCGCGGCCACAATCGCTGAGTGGTCGGCGGGTTCCACGATCACCTTCAGGTCGGGCTCCCCCGGAGACCCGGAGATGTCCTGCAGGGTGAAGCTGTAGATGTTTCCCTTATCCGTTATCAGATTCAAGTTGGAGCTGATGCCTTGTTTCGCCGGATGCACAAAGCAGAAGTTGCCCACGACATCGACAATCCAGAAATCCTTGTCGCCCGTGGCGGCTTCCATGATCTTTTCGGTCGTGGGGAGTTCGATTAGGGTTGTGTATTTGACCTTGGCGCGGATCGCAACAATGTCCTGCGAGTGATACTGCACTGTTCGCGCGGATTCCTGCGGCAGAGCTACGATGGAAGAAACGGCCAAAACGGCGTTAACGATGTATTTCATATTTCGCATGTGTATCTCCTTAGTGGTTCGTGTTAGAGGTTGATGTGGCCAGCCTGCGCGGCTGGAATGGATAGTCTTCGGCCAGATGGCGCAGCCCGTCGGCGATACCGAAACGCTCGAAGTAATCGCGCTTCTTCAAGTTGTCGCGGGCGTTGTTCGTTGCCATCCAGTGCGAAACGGAATCGACGTTCAACTGCACTTTCTTCGAGGTCTGCGCCTTCCGTATGAGCATCTGGCCCGGCGGAACGAGGCCGCCGATAAGGTCCAGTTCGGTATCGTTCAGATGGAACGCCTCCCGGTACACTTCGCGGTTCATCTCCGGGTTGGCCAGAAAGATTTTCGTCGGGCAACTCTCGGCCACAATCGCCAGCATTCCCGATTCCTCAAGCTCTTTGATGGATTGCGTCGCCAGGATCATGGCGGCGTTGTGCTTGCGCCAGGTCTTCTGCGCCTGCACTACGTAGTTGCGGATCGTCTCGTTCTTGATGAAGAGCCACGCCTCGTCGAGCAGGAAGATCTTGAAGGTAGCGAGTTTCTGCGGGTCGGCAATTTCATTCGACGCACGATGCAAAACGTAAAACAGCAGTGGCTCCAGGACCTCGGGCGCATCGTTCCAGCCGTGGAAGTTGAAGGTCTGAAAGCGGGAGAACGACAGCGTGTCTTCGGCGTTGTCGAAGAGGAATCCATACTGCCCGCCGCGTGTCCAGCGGTGCAGGCGTTCCTTCAATTCGCCAACGATGTTCGTAAAGTTCGAGACGGTGCGCTGGTTTGGCTCCAGCATGTACATGCGCTCGATGGCATCCCACAGGCGGCGCTCTTCTTTGAAGTCGAGCCGGTAACGCTGCTCGTTCCCCTCAATGAGCACGCGGAAGAAGCTGAAGAGAAATTGCAGGTTTTCCTTGGTCTGCGGAAGCGAGAACGGATTGATGGTGAAGTCGCGCGCCTCCTGGCCGGCATTCAGGTACGATCCGCCGAAGATGGTCGTAAGCGACTGAAAGCTGCCGCCAATATCGAAGATGAAGGTGAGCGGCGCGTACTTCTGTGCGTTTTGCAGTAGAAAATTGCAAAAATACGATTTGCCACTCCCTGTCATCCCGAGAATCAGCGTGTGGGCAACCTCGCCGTTATGCAGGTTCAGGAAGTAGGGCGTGCTGTTGTCGGTTTCGAGCACAGCCAGGTACTCGGTGCCGAGATGGGCGTTCGTCTTCTCGCCGGGAAGGATCGTAAAGAGAAACGACAGGTCGGCGTAGTTCGTGTTCAGCAGATACAGCTTGCGCAGGTTGAGCGCATAGTTGCCCGGTACGGTAGCGAAGTAGGCGTTGAGCTGGTTGTAGGTTTCGGCAAACAGATTGCCGTCGGCGTTGGTGAAGATGCCAGTGAACTCGGCCCCGAGTTGCTCCAGTTCGGCTTTTGAGCGGCCGTAGAGCACAATCGTGAGCGAGAAGTCGCCCAGCGATTGGCCGTCTCCCAGAGCACGCAGGCAGTCGCCAAGGTTTTCGATGTCGGCCTGCTTCGACTCGTCTACCAGCACGTCGCGTGGGTTCGTCTTACATGGTATCGTTGCCCATCTGCGAGACAAACCCCGTCTTCGACATATTGAAGTGGCGGCGGCGCTTGTTGACTTCCTTGCGGGCCTTATCCGCCGCGAGCGGCGTCCACTCCGTGACTACGTAGGAAGTTGGCCGGGATTTTCAGCAGCGCGTCGAGCACCAGTGGCCGCGTTTCGGTGATCGCCTCTTTCATCGTTAGCACACGGACGATGTGATCGCCCACGCGCAGATGGTCACGCTCAGCTTCGATGTTCGAGTTGACGACTTGATAGTCGAGGAACTGCTTGGACTGCGGCTTGCCCGCAACGCGCCAGTCGTCGAAGTTAAGCAACCGGCGGAAAAACCTGAATTGCCCTTGCCTGTCACAAGACCTCGATTTGCATGAAATCCGCAAGTTGCCGATTGAATGCCTGCACGCGCTGGTCGAGTCGCGCAACATCGCGTTCGATGTGCGTGCGCAGCAGAGTTTTCATGTTGTCGTTCGTGAACTGCGCTTTCAGTTCCCCAATGGCTCCGGCAGGATCGCGAAAGAGTTGGCCGAGCGCCGCACTCACGCCGGTCTTCGACCTCGCGCCTTCGAGCAGAATGCAATAGAAGATTTCGACCTGATAAAGATGGTCGCGCTTCGCCTCAAAGAACCTCCGACGCTGTTCAATCGCAGCTTCGACAATCGGGTCGTCATATTTCGCGAAGGGTATGTCGGGCCGGTTCGACTTGAAGAGATACTGGTAGACGTGAAAGCCGGGGCCAAAGGCTTTCAGGGCCGCCTCCAATCGCTTCACCGCATATTCCTGTTCCGAGCGGTCCAGACTTTCGTAGTCCACGCCGGGAACACTGAGAACCATGCCGACATCGCCGCCCTTGGTAAGAAAGGCGGTCTCATTCCAGAAGCCGTACAAGTTGATATGGTCGTTGAGGGCCGCGCTCTCTTTCCACGGCTTGATGACCTTATCGACTCGCAGCATCACAGCACCTCCACACGGGGGATGAGCTGCTTGGCCGCGTCATAACGCAGCTTGTAGCGTTCGGACCTCGCCAGGATGCGGAGGAACGCCGGATCGCTGTCCGTTACCCAATGCCCGAAGGCAAAACCACCAATGAAAACGGCGCTCCCCGCCAGGATGGAATTGAAGAGATTGAACGCCCCCACCGCGCCGACGCAAACGAAGTAGAACAGTGTGCGTTCCACGCCCAAGTAGGTGAGCGGCTTATGCAGGCTCTTGAAGACTCGATTTGTGCGATGCTTCTGTGTTTTGTCTGACATAAATCTCTCGCCTAGCTAAACCTGTTGGGTGAAATTGGTCGAAGGTAGCCGGGAATGTCGCTAAACGCCCCAGAGCCAACTCAGGACATTGACGGCGAGAACGGCTATGCCTGTTCCGGCGGCAACGCCGGCGAGCGCCTTCTTGGCGCCGGGTTCGCCATGGGCGAAACCGTAGCCGCCGATGACGATGGCAACCAGACTTGCAACCTTCGCAATCGTGCCGGTGAAAAGGCTTTGGATGGCGGTAAAGCCGGTGTCGAACGGTGATCCGCCCTGTGCCAGCGCGACCACAGGCATGAGAAAAAGCACGGTGAGAACAGCGGCGGTTGGACGCGCCCACTTCGACCGCAGAAGGGGTTGGACTGGGCGAATAAGATGAACTTGAAACCAACGTGATGACATCTGCGCCTCCGGGAGCAGCTAAGATCTGCTGCGTGTGGCGCAAAAGTAACCGCACTCGATTTCGCTGTCCAATGAAAGTTCAGGAATCTGTTATTCCCTGGAGGACTAATAGCTTTTTGTGTTTATGCTTTGGCGGACAGACTCATAGTCGATCTTGAAAGAAGAAATTTCCATCTGTGTAGTAACAAAACACATAGCCAATGTAGTTTCGTTAGCTCTTCGCTCGCCCACATTCCCTCCAAACGTCTCGCTGAAATCGTTTTGACTGGACTCGGAATCTGCGGAACAAGGCCGAGACAAGATCGGCGCCACCGCTGCATCAAGGCCTTTTGGCATTTGTGTTGAATTGTTGTCGTTTCCGCAAGTCTCGCTATTTCAACAAACTAAACCTCCACAAATCCCTCCGGCCAGAAAAAGTCGAAGAAAGTTGTCAGTTGCGGAAAGTTATTAGTCGCGGAAGGAATAACACGTTCCCGAAAATTCATTAGACACGGAAGTAGAGATGAATCAAATTCGTGCCTATTGCTTCCGGCGGGAAACGTCCCCGCTCTGAGCACGGAAGTCAACGATGCGAACGGTCTGTGTTCCGTTCGGGAGTTGGTTCAAAGATGGTCGCGATTCCGAAGACGGTCGGACCTGTGAGCGATTGGCGTGAAAACACGTCTCTCCTCAGCATAGGGTGTTTTCCGCTGGCGGTGCCTGGGTACAAATCTGATTCGTTCCTGTCGCCGCGGGAACGGTTTATATTCCGTTCGGCATTCCGCTGTGAACGTTGGGTTGTGAACGAGTGGCACAAGAAATCGAAGGTAGAGCAAGACAGAAGTGCTCCGCAGATGCGATTAGAGGGGGGCTTCTGATGAGCCCGATTACCGTCATAAACCCCTTGATGGAAGCAGCTTGTGGTGGGATACTTTCAGCCGCGCAACCAGACCGGAAAGCGAGACGTACTTTGTCAAGACGGTCTGGACAAAATGGTTGGATCGAACAACGAAAAGGCGGTTTCTATGGCCGGTTCTGGATGGATGTTGCAGGGCAGGAGAAGCGCGTCTGTAAGCGCGTTCGGATCTGTCCGGCTACCGGACCGGGATCACTTAACGCATCCGAACGCTCACGAAGACTCAAGCAGATCCTCGCGGCGTCCGGCGCCAACTCCGAGGAAGTCTTCCGCGAAGCAGAAGCAGCGAACCTCGGTATTACATTCAAGGAACAATCTGGAGTTTGGCTTCAATCTGTGCAGAGCAGGAAGCGGAAGCCGATCAAACCGCGGACTGCGGAAGCATGGACGAGCCATCTGAAATACGTCAACGGAAAGATAGGACAGATGCAACTTGCTGATGTGAACAACCGCACGATGCGGGGGTTCGTGGCAGAGATGGCCTCAGAGACGAAGGGTGGGAACCCTCGGTTCTCAGCCAAGTCGATTGAGAACTATCTCGCTGTCATCAAGTCAGTGGTTGCCTCGGTCCTGAACGACAGAGGAGAGCCGGTCTACTCCGTGAAGTGGAATCACAACTTCATGGATCTTCCTGTTGTGGAGGAACAGAACGCGCCTAGCTTCACGGCTGCGGAGATCGAAACAATAATCTCTACCGCCAACGGACAAGACAAGATTCTGTATGCCTTGCTCGCCGGCTCCGGGCTTCGGATCGGGGAGGCCTTCGCGCTGCATGTCGAAGACGTATGCGACACAGTGATCCATGTGAAGCGCAGCGCGTGGGAAGGTGACCTTGGCAGTCCGAAGACTGCGGCGGAAAACGAGAGGTGGATCTTCACTCCTCGTTGGCTAGTGCGTTGGGGGATCACATCGGCTCGCGTAAGAGCGGATTGGTATTTCCATCGGCTCGCGGCACTCCGCAACGTAAATCGAATCTGTTGCGGAGATCCCTTCACCCAATACTCCTAGAGATGGGAAGGCCACCTTGCGGCTTCCATGCCTTCAGGAGATTTCGAGCGGCTCACCTCGATAAAGAGTTGGTGCCTGAGATCCTCGTTCACATTTGGATGGGACACTCGAACAAGGACATCTCACAACGCTACGCTCGTACCGGGGTAAAGATAGACGGGATGTTTCGCACAATGACCGCGCAGAGGGTAGGATTGGGCTTCACTCTCCCTGAGTTGCGCCCAATTGCGCCCACTGTGAGTTCCGATAAGTGCTTTAGAAT